>NZ_CP033504.1:0-5129267 GCF_003719595.1 Serratia sp. LS-1
TTACTCAGTGTGATCCACTATTAAACCGGCTTTAGGTTGTTTTTTTGTTCTGTCATTTTGCTTTTCACCTGTTGCATCGCGCATTACCGCCGCTGAACGGAAAATAAGCAAAAATAAGAAATCGTTTGACTTGGGATAGCGATTGCTTTAACCAATAGAGGGGACAGAGTATTTCATGAGACAGACAGACAACATGCGCAATATCAGCCTGACTACCACAATTATTACCACCACCGATACCACAGGTAACGGGGCGGGCTGACGCGCACAGGAAACACAGAAAAAAGCCCGCACCTAATCAGTGCGGGCTTTTTTTTCGGCTTAAATTCGGAGAGATCACAAATGCGAGTGCTGAAATTTGGCGGAACCTCGGTAGCGAATGCGGAACGTTTTCTGCGCGTCGCCGACATCATGGAGAGTAACGCGCGTCAGGGACAGGTAGCCACGGTCTTGTCCGCCCCCGCAAAGATCACCAACCATCTGGTGGCGATGATCGACAAAACGGTGGCGGGCCAGGACATTCTGCCGAATATGAGCGACGCCGAGCGGATCTTTGCCGACCTGCTGAGCGGGCTGGCGCAGGCGCTGCCGGGCTTTGAATACGATCGTTTGAAAGGCGTGGTCGATCAGGAATTCGCGCAGCTCAAACAGGTGCTGCATGGCGTCTCGCTGCTGGGGCAGTGCCCGGACAGCGTGAACGCGGCGATCATCTGCCGTGGCGAAAAGCTCTCCATCGCCATCATGGAAGGGGTGTTCCGCGCCAAAGGTTATCCGGTCACGGTGATTAACCCGGTGGAGAAACTGCTGGCGCAGGGCCACTACCTGGAGTCCACCGTGGACATCGCCGAGTCTACGCTGCGCATCGCCGCCGCGGCGATCCCGGCCGATCACATCGTGCTGATGGCCGGTTTCACCGCCGGTAATGACAAGGGCGAGCTGGTGGTGCTGGGCCGCAACGGCTCCGACTATTCCGCCGCGGTGCTGGCCGCCTGCCTGCGCGCCGACTGTTGCGAGATCTGGACCGACGTCGACGGCGTTTATACCTGCGATCCGCGCACCGTGCCGGACGCCAGGCTGCTGAAATCGATGTCGTACCAGGAAGCGATGGAGCTTTCCTATTTCGGCGCCAAAGTGTTACACCCCCGCACCATCACTCCGATTGCCCAGTTCCAAATCCCTTGCCTGATTAAAAACACCTCCAACCCGCAGGCCCCCGGCACGCTGATCGGCAAAGACAGCACCGATGCCGATATGCCGGTGAAGGGCATCACCAACCTGAACAACATGGCGATGATCAACGTCTCCGGCCCGGGCATGAAAGGCATGGTCGGCATGGCCGCACGGGTGTTCGCCGTGATGTCGCGCGCCGGCATTTCGGTGGTGCTGATCACCCAATCCTCTTCCGAATACAGCATCAGCTTCTGCGTGCCGCAGGGTGAACTGCAGCGCGCTCGTCGCGCGCTGGAAGAGGAGTTCTATCTGGAGCTGAAAGACGGCGTGCTGGATCCGCTGGACGTGATGGAACGCCTGGCGATCATCTCGGTGGTCGGCGACGGCATGCGCACCCTGCGCGGCATTTCCGCACGCTTCTTCTCCGCGCTGGCGCGCGCCAACATCAATATCGTCGCCATCGCCCAAGGGTCTTCCGAACGTTCCATTTCGGTGGTGGTCAGCAATGATTCCGCCACCACCGGCGTGCGCGTCAGCCACCAGATGCTGTTCAACACCGATCAGGTGATCGAAGTGTTCGTCATCGGCGTCGGCGGCGTCGGCGGGGCGTTGATCGAGCAGATCTATCGCCAGCAGCCGTGGCTGAAGCAAAAACATATCGATCTGCGGGTGTGCGGCATCGCCAACTCGCGCGTGATGCTGACCAATGTGCACGGCATCGCGCTGGACAGCTGGCGCGACGCGCTGGCCGGCGCGCAGGAGCCGTTCAATCTCGGCCGTCTGATCCGGCTGGTGAAGGAATATCACCTGCTGAACCCGGTGATTGTCGACTGTACCTCCAGCCAGGCGGTAGCCGATCAGTACGTGGACTTCCTGGCGGATGGCTTCCATGTGGTGACGCCGAACAAAAAGGCCAACACCTCGTCGATGAACTATTATCAGCAGCTGCGCGCGGCCGCCGCCGGTTCGCATCGCAAGTTCCTGTACGACACCAACGTCGGCGCCGGTCTGCCGGTGATTGAGAACCTGCAAAATCTGCTGAACGCCGGCGATGAACTGGTGCGTTTCTCCGGCATCCTGTCCGGCTCGCTGTCCTTTATCTTCGGCAAGCTGGACGAAGGGCTGTCGCTGTCGGCGGCGACCCTTCAGGCCCGGGCCAACGGCTACACCGAGCCGGATCCGCGCGACGATCTGTCCGGGATGGACGTGGCGCGCAAGCTGCTGATCCTGGCGCGCGAGGCCGGTTATAAACTGGAACTGAGCGATATCGAGGTCGAGCCGGTGCTGCCGCCGTCCTTCGACGCGTCGGGCGACGTGGACACCTTCCTGGCGCGGTTGCCGGAGCTGGATAAAGAGTTCGCGCGCAACGTGGCTAACGCCGCCGAGCAAGGCAAGGTGCTGCGCTATGTCGGCCTGATCGACGAAGGGCGCTGCAAGGTGCGCATTGAGGCGGTGGACGGCAACGATCCGTTGTATAAAGTGAAGAACGGCGAGAACGCGCTGGCCTTCTACAGCCGCTACTATCAGCCGTTGCCGCTGGTGCTGCGCGGCTACGGCGCCGGTAACGATGTGACTGCAGCGGGCGTATTCGCCGATCTGCTGCGCACACTGTCATGGAAGTTGGGAGTTTAATATGGTTAAGGTGTATGCACCGGCCTCGATCGGCAACGTCAGCGTCGGTTTCGACGTGCTGGGCGCGGCGGTTTCGCCGATCGACGGCACGCTGCTGGGCGACTGTGTCAGCGTCGAAGCCGCCGAGACGTTCAGTTTGCAGAATGCCGGGCGCTTCGTCAGCAAGCTGCCGGCCGAGCCGAAAGAGAACATCGTTTATCAATGCTGGGAGCGCTTCTGCCAGGAGATCGGCCGCGAAGTGCCGGTGGCGATGCGTTTGGAAAAGAACATGCCGATCGGATCGGGGCTGGGTTCCAGCGCCTGTTCGGTGGTCGCCGGGCTGATGGCGATGAACGAATTCTGCGATCGTCCGTTGGATAAGACGACGCTGCTCAGCCTGATGGGCGAGCTGGAAGGGCGCATTTCCGGCAGCGTGCATTACGACAACGTGGCGCCTTGCTATCTGGGCGGCCTGCAGCTGATGCTGGAAGAAGAAGGCATTATCAGCCAGGAGGTGCCGTGCTTTGACGATTGGCTGTGGGTTATGGCCTATCCGGGCATCAAAGTGTCCACCGCCGAAGCGCGCGCCATTTTACCCGCGCAATACCGTCGTCAGGATTGCATCAGCCATGGCCGCTATCTGGCCGGCTTTATTCACGCCTGCCATACCCGGCAGCCGCAGCTGGCCGCCAAATTGATGCAGGACGTGATCGCCGAACCGTACCGCACCCGGCTGCTGCCGGGCTTCGCCGAAGCGCGCAAGGCGGCGCAGGAGATCGGCGCGTTGGCCTGCGGCATCTCCGGCTCTGGCCCGACGCTGTTCGCCGTCTGCAATGACGGCGCCACCGCGCAACGCATGGCCGCCTGGCTGCAACAACACTATCTGCAAAACGACGAAGGTTTTGTTCATATTTGCCGTCTGGATACCGCAGGCGCTCGACTACTGGGATAACGCATGAAACTGTACAACCTTAAGGATCACAACGAGCAGGTCAGCTTCGCGCAGGCGATCAAACAAGGCCTGGGCAAGCAACAGGGGCTGTTCTTCCCGCTGGATCTGCCGGAGTTCGAACTGACCGAAATCGACCACCTGCTGGAGCAGGATTTTGTCACCCGCAGCAGCCGCATTTTGTCGGCCTTTATCGGCGAAGAGGTGCCGGAAACGGCGCTGAAGAAACGCGTGCAGGCCGCCTTTGAGTTCCCGGCGCCGGTGGCGAAAGTGACCGATGACGTCTCCTGCCTGGAGCTGTTCCACGGCCCGACGCTGGCGTTCAAAGACTTCGGCGGCCGCTTTATGGCGCAGATGCTGGCGGAAGTGGCCGGCGAGCAGCCGGTGACCATTCTGACCGCCACCTCCGGCGACACCGGCGCCGCCGTGGCGCACGCCTTCTACGGCCTGAAAAACGTGCGGGTGGTGATCCTGTATCCGCAGGGCAAAATCAGCCCGCTGCAGGAAAAGCTGTTCTGTACCCTGGGCGGCAACATTCACACCGTGGCGATCGACGGTGACTTCGATGCTTGTCAGGCGCTGGTGAAGCAGGCGTTCGACGATCAGGAATTGAAAGACGCGCTGCACCTGAACTCGGCCAACTCGATTAACATCAGCCGTTTGCTGGCGCAGATTTGCTACTACTTCGAAGCGGTGGCGCAGCTGCCGCAGGAAGCGCGCAATCAACTGGTGATTTCGGTGCCGAGCGGCAACTTCGGCGATCTGACCGCCGGGCTGCTGGCCAAATCGCTGGGCCTGCCGGTGAAGCGCTTCATCGCCGCCACCAACGCCAACGACACCGTGCCGCGCTTCCTGACCAGCGGCCAGTGGCAGCCGCACGCTACGGTCGCGACGCTGTCCAACGCCATGGACGTCAGCCAGCCGAACAACTGGCCGCGCGTGGAAGAGCTGTTCCGTCGCAAGGTCTGGCAGTTGAAGGAGCTGGGTCACGCGGCGGTCAGCGACGAGACCACCAAAGACACGATGCGTGAGCTGGCCGAGCTGGGCTATATCTCCGAACCGCACGCGGCCATTGCCTACCGTGCGCTGCGTGACCAATTGCAGGAAGGGGAGTTCGGCCTGTTCCTCGGCACCGCGCATCCGGCCAAGTTTAAAGAGAGTGTGGAAGCGATACTCGGCCAGGAACTGCCGTTGCCGAAAGCGCTGGCGCTGCGGGCTGAGCTGCCGCTGCTGTCGCACACGCTGCCGGCCAACTTCGGCGAGCTGCGCAAGTTCCTGATGGGGCTGCCTGCCTGAAGTTCGGCAGGCTAAAATGCGAAAAGCCGTCTTGCGACGGCTTTTTTTATGCCTGCTCCGGGCGTTTGAACACCAGTTCATTGCCTTGCGAGGCGGCTTCGTCGAAGGCGTAGCCTTCCAGGTTGAAGTCCGCCAGCTGCTCGCTGCGCGTCAGGCGGTTTTTGATGATAAAGCGGCTCATCAACCCGCGCGCTTTCTTGGCGTAGAAGCTGATGACCTTGAACTTGCCGTTCTTCTCGTCGAGGAACACCGGTTTGATCAGCGAGCCGTGCAGCTTGGCCGGTTTCACCGCTTTGAAATACTCGTCTGACGCCAGGTTGACCACCACGTCGTCGCCCTGTTGCTCCAGCGCTTCGTTGAGCTTTTTGGTGATCTGATCGCCCCAGAAGCTGTACAGATCTTTGCCCTTCGGGTTTTCCAGCTTGATGCCCATCTCCAGCCGGTACGGCATCATCAGATCGAGCGGGCGCAGTACGCCATACAGGCCGGACAGCATGCGCAGATGCTGCTGGGCGAAGTCGAAATCGGCTTCGTTGAAGTCCTGCGCCTGCAGGCCGGTGTAGACGTCGCCCTTGAACGCCAGCAGCGCCTGACGGGCGTTGTCCGGGGTAAATGTCGGTTGCCATTCGCTAAAGCGCGCGGCATTCAGCCCGGCCAGCTTGTCGCTGATGCTCATCAGGCTGGCGATTTGCGCCGGCGTCAGCTCGCGGCAAATGTTGATAAGCTGCTTAGACTTACTCAGCAGTTCGGGCTGCGTGAAGCGTTTTGTCGCCAGCGGGCTGTCGTAATCGAGCGTTTTTGCAGGTGAAATAATAACGAGCATGGCCAGATCCTGTTTATCCAAGTGCGCATACTGTAGCAAAAAGCGCGGGAAAAGGGGCTATCGGTCCAATAGGCGGGGCGCGCATCGCACGCGCCCCGGAATACTCAGCGCGGCGGCTGCTTGTCGTCCCACACGCCCGGCTCCAGCTGCGATTTCAGCTCCGGGTAACGGTTGGCGTCGAAGGTCGGCAGCTTGCCCAGGCGGCGCTGGCGATGGTAGTCGTCGGCCAGCTTCAGCGCGACCCGCGACAGCAGCAAGATAGCCGTCAGGTTGGTGATCGCCATCAGCGCCATGGAGGTATCCGCCATTTTCCACACCAGCGGCAGCTCCGCCAGCGCGCCGAACATCACCATGCCCAGCGCCACGCAGCGGAAAATCAACAGGCCGCCTGGGTGGTTGTGCTCGAGGAACACCAGATTGCTCTCGGCATAGGCGTAGTTGGCGATGATCGACGTAAAGGCGAAGAAGAAGATGGCGATGGCGACGAACGGAGTCCCCCAGCTGCCGACGGCGGTCGACAGCGCGCGCTGGGTCAGCTCGATGCCGCTGATGCTGTCGGTCGGCTGATCGAGAATGCCGGAAGAGAGGATGATCGCCGCGGTGGCGCTGCAGATGACGATGGTGTCGATAAATACCCCGAGCATCTGCACGTAGCCCTGTGAAGCGGGATGCGGCGGATAAGGCGAGGCGGACGCCGCCGCGTTGGGCGCCGATCCCATGCCGGCTTCATTGGAGAACAGGCCGCGCTGCACGCCCTGGGTCATCGCCTGGGAGATACCGTAACCGACGGTGCCGGCCGCGGCTTCCTGCAGACCAAAGGCGCTTTTGAAGATCAGCGTCAGGATCGCCGGCATGTGCTCGATGTTATGGCCAATCACCCAGAGAGCCAGCAGCAGGTAGGCGCCGGCCATCAGCGGCACCACCAGCTCGGCCACTTTGGCGATGGAGCGGATGCCGCCGAAGATCACCACGCCGCTCAGCAGCACCAGGCCAATACCGACGTGCAGCGGCTGTAAATGGAAGGCGACGGCGGAGGCCTGCGCGATGGAGTTGGCCTGTACGGCGTTGAACACCAGGCCGAAAGCGATGATCAGGAAAATGGAGAACAGCACGCCCATCCAGCGCATGCCGAGTCCCTTTTCCATGTAATAGGCCGGGCCGCCGCGGTAGTTGCCGTTGTCGTCTTTGGTTTTGTAGAGCTGAGCCAGCGAGCTTTCCACAAATGACGTGGCCATGCCGATAAACGCCACCACCCACATCCAGAAGATGGCGCCGGGGCCGCCGGCGGTCAGGGCGATGGCGACGCCGGTCAGGTTGCCGGTGCCGACGCGCGCCGCCAGCGTGGTGCACAGCGCCTGGAAAGAGGAGATGCCGGCGCTGTCGCTTTTATTGCTGTTTTTCAACACCGAGAACATGTGGCTGAAGTGGCGGAGCTGGATAAAACGGGTGCGCAGCGTGAAGTAAATGCCGGTGCCGAGCAGCAGATAAATCAGCACCGACCCCCACAAAATGTTGTTTATAAAATTCATCAGGTCCGTCAAGGGATCCCTCCTCCTTATCGAAATGTCATGCGCACCTGGCAGCATCCACCGCAGGTGAGAAATATTGGCCTATTTTTTACAAGAGCTTAGCTGGAATCGGTCCGGCGTCAGGCGATTGAGATTTTTCGCAGATTGGCGGACGAATTGCATCAATTTTTTCGAATTTAACATAATTTATTCGGGCGATAGCACGTTATTGCCTTTCCATCCGCTCGGTAATGGCGAAAGATATCGGCGTAAACGGTTGCTCGCCCAAGGATAAAACAGATGCTTGCGCGCCGCGGTTTTCCAGCCTTGCACCGGGCTTGGCGCATGTTATTATCAGGGCAGGGCATGGTTGAACAATGCCAAAAGTTCATGCACAAACGATGAGATAATGCCAACATGACCGACAAATTAACTTCCCTGCGCCAGCTGACTACAGTGGTTGCAGATACGGGTGATATCGCGGCAATGAAGCTGTATCAACCGCAGGACGCCACAACCAACCCTTCGCTGATCCTCAATGCAGCCCAAATTCCTGAATACCGCAAACTGATTGACGAAGCCATCGCCTGGGCGCGCGGCCAGAGCAGCGATCGCGAGCAGCAGATCGCCGACGCCGCCGACAAGCTGGCGGTCAACATCGGTCTGGAGATCCTCAAACTGGTTCCGGGCCGCATCTCCACCGAGGTTGACGCGCGTCTGTCTTACGACACCGTCGCCAGCGTGGCCAAGGCCAAGCGCCTGATCAAGCTGTACAACGAAGCCGGCATCAGCAACGATCGCATTCTGATCAAACTGGCCTCGACCTGGCAGGGCATCCGCGCGGCGGAGCAGCTGGAGAAAGAAGGCATCAACTGTAACCTGACGCTGCTGTTCTCCTTCGCTCAGGCTCGCGCCTGCGCCGAAGCCGGCGTTTACCTGATCTCGCCGTTCGTCGGCCGTATCCTCGATTGGTACAAAGCCAACGGCGACAAGAAAGAGTTCGCGCCGCACGAAGATCCGGGCGTGATCTCCGTGACCGAGATTTACCAGTACTACAAACAACACGGTTACAACACCGTGGTGATGGGCGCCAGCTTCCGCAACGTCGGCGAAATCATCGAGCTGGCCGGCTGCGACCGCCTGACCATCGCCCCTGCGCTGCTGAAAGAGCTGGCGGAGAGCGAAGGCGCGCTGGAGCGCAAACTGTCTTACACCGGTGAAGTGAAGGCGCGTCCTGCCGCACTGACCGAACCTGAGTTCTACTGGCAGCACAACCAGGATCCGATGGCGGTCGAGAAACTGACCGACGGCATCCGCAAGTTCGCCGTAGACCAGGGCAAACTGGAAAAAATGATCGCCGACCTGCTGTAATTCAATTCCCGCAGATCGCGCAGTAAAAAGGTGGCTCAGGCCACCTTTTTTTATGCCCGACGCTCCCGCCGGCGGGGGAAGCCCTTATACTCTCGGCAATGACAACAGAACGGGAGACGAACCCGTTCGGACCCCATCAGGCTGTAGAGGTTACGCATGGATATTTTACGTATTGGTTTGGTTTCCGTTTCTGACCGCGCTTCCGGCGGCGTTTACCAGGATAAAGGCATTCCGGCGCTGGAGGAGTGGCTGGCCGGCGCGCTGGCGACGCCGTTCAAGCTGGAAACCCGGCTGATCCCCGATGAGCAGACGCAAATTGAACAAACGCTGTGTGAGCTGGTGGACGAAATGGGCTGCCATCTGGTGCTGACCACCGGCGGCACCGGGCCGGCGCGTCGCGACGTCACCCCCGACGCCACGCTGGCGATCGCCGATCGCGTGATGCCCGGCTTCGGCGAGCAAATGCGCCAGATCAGCCTACACTATGTGCCAACGGCAATTCTTTCTCGCCAGGTGGGGGCGATCCGCAAGCAGGCGCTGATCATCAATCTGCCCGGCCAGCCAAAGTCGATCAAGGAAACGCTGGAAGGGGTGAAGGACGAGCAGGGCAATGCGGTGGTGCACGGCATCTTCGCCAGCGTGCCTTATTGCATTCAGTTGCTCGACGGGCCTTATGTCGAAACGCATGCCGCAGTGGTAGCAGCATTTCGGCCAAAGAGCGCGCGTCGCGAGATAAACCTCTAAATTTCAGCAATCTGCGAGATCGGCTTCAGCCCGTTTGGTGTGAAAATAATTTGCCGCTATAGTAAGGATTCTTTTACAGAAAGCCTGCGGCTTTTATTTTTACAGCCTTTACCGACGGTGCCCTATGCCTCACGACACTAATCGCCGGCTGAACCGGCAAGACTACAAAACGCTGACGTTGGCCGCGTTGGGCGGCGCGTTGGAGTTTTACGACTTCATTATCTTCGTATTCTTCGCCGCCGTGGTCGGCGACCTGTTCTTCCCGGCGGATATGCCGGAATGGCTGCGGCTGGTGCAAACCTTCGGCATTTTCGCCGCCGGCTATCTGGCCCGCCCGCTGGGCGGCATCGTGATGGCGCACTTCGGCGATCTGGTCGGCCGCAAAAAGATGTTTACCCTGAGCATTCTGCTGATGGCGTTGCCGACGCTGGCGATGGGCCTGCTGCCGACCTACGCCAGCATCGGCATCGCCGCGCCGCTGTTGCTGCTGCTGATGCGCGTGCTGCAGGGGGCGGCGATCGGCGGTGAGGTGCCGGGCGCCTGGGTCTTCGTCGCCGAACACGTGCCGCGCCGGCGCATCGGTTTCGCCTGCGGCACGCTGACCGCCGGGCTGACGGTGGGCATCCTGCTGGGATCGGTGGTGGCGACGGTGATCAACACCACGCTTAGCCCGCAGAGCATTGCCGGCGGCGGCTGGCGCATTCCATTCCTGCTGGGCGGCATGTTCGGCCTGGTGGCGATGTACCTGCGCCGCTGGCTGCAGGAAACGCCGATCTTCATCGAGATGCAGGCGCGCAAAGCGCTGGCCGAGGAACTGCCGCTGAAATCGGTGGTGCTCAACCACAAACGGGAAGTGGCGGTGTCGATGCTGCTGACCTGGCTGCTCTCCGCCGGTATCGTGGTGGTGATCCTGATGACCCCGACCTATCTGCAAAAACAGTTCGGCATTGCGCCGGCCCTGACGCTGCAGGCCAACAGCATCGCCACCATCATGCTGATCGCCGGCTGCATCGTCGCCGGTTTGTCGGCCGATCGCTTCGGCGCCAGCAAAACGCTGGTGGTCGGCAGTTTGCTGCTGGCCGGCTGCAGCTGGCTGTTCTATCAGACGGTGGGCGTGCGCCCGGAAATGCTGTTCGCCTGCTATGCGCTGGTGGGTTTCAGCGTAGGCGTGGTGGGGGCTGTGCCGTACGTGATGGTGCGGGCTTTCCCGGCGGAAGTGCGGTTTACCGGCATCTCGTTCTCATATAACGTCTCGTACGCTATTTTTGGCGGTTTAACCCCTATTTTTGTGACGCTGATCATGAAATTAACCCCGTTAGCGCCCGCTTACTATGTGCTGGCGCTGTCGCTTATCGGGCTGCTGCTCGGTGTCTACCTGCATCGCGACCTGAACAGCGAAGCCGGCGAGCGGCGAGCCGGTTCTTACAGCTAAAAAAAAGCCCTGCATTGCAGGGCTTTTTCGTCAGGGGCGGGCGATTACGCCGTGACCGGCGATGCCGCGACGCGGGCCGAGGCCGGTTCGCCAATCGGCAGCACGGTGCGGCCGTATTGCTCGTTGAGCACTTCGGCCATCGCCAGGTAGATGGCGCTGGCGCCGCAGATGATGCCCTCATAACCGGCGAAGGTCAGCAGCGCGTGGTTGCCGGTGATGTTGCCGACGGCCAGCAGGGCGAACAGCAGCGTCAGGCTGGCGAACACGAACTGCAGCACGCGGTTGGCGCCGAGGGTGCCGAAGAACATGAACAGGGTGAAGACGCCCCACAGCGCCAGGTAGATGCCCAACACGTGCGCCTCGGTGGCTTCCGCCAGGCCCAAACGCGGCAGCAGCAGCAGGCCGACCAGGCTCAGCCAGAAGCTGCCGTAGGCGGTGAATGCGGTCATGCCGAAGGTGTTGCCCTTCTTGTACTCCAGCAGACCGGCCAGGATCTGGGCCAGGCCACCGAAGAAAATCCCCATGCTGATGATGGCGGAGTTCAGTGGGAAAAAGCCCGCGTTGTGCAGGTTCAGCAAGACGGTGGTCATCCCGAAGCCCATCAGGCCGAGAGGGCCGGGATTCGCCAACTTGTTGGTGTGCATAAGTCCTCTGCGATAACAGAAAATTAACGGAAACAGCGAAGTAAAATCATAAATGGTCTGAATGGCCAAAAAATCGAAGTTTTCCATCAGAGCGCGCGCATCATAATGATCCCCGCAGCCGGAAACAATGATCTGAATGACGATAAAAAAAGAAATTTTTTTTGCCTTGCCCCTTGATGCCGAGCTGGATGGCCCCATCTTATTTGCAACCGCAGCTGCTAACCGCGGGTCGCACTGAGATATCGGGCAGTTGAAAAGCAAAAAATCGCCCGCATATAGGTTAGCAACCTGACTGACTTATGAATTTTTTAGTGGAGACGTTTAGATGGGCAAAATTATTGGTATCGACCTGGGTACTACCAACTCTTGCGTAGCAATTATGGATGGTGCCAAGGCACGCGTGCTGGAAAACGCCGAGGGCGACCGCACCACTCCTTCTATTATCGCATATACCCAGGACGGTGAAACTCTGGTTGGCCAGCCGGCTAAGCGTCAGGCAGTGACCAACCCTGAAAACACCCTGTTCGCCATCAAGCGCCTGATCGGCCGCCGCTTCCAGGATGAAGAAGCGCAGCGCGACAAAGCGATCATGCCTTACAAAATCATCGAAGCCGACAACGGCGACGCCTGGCTGGAAGTGAAAGGCCAGAAAATGGCTCCGCCGCAGATCTCTGCGGAAGTGCTGAAGAAAATGAAGAAAACGGCGGAAGATTACCTGGGCGAACCGGTAACTGAAGCGGTTATCACCGTACCGGCTTACTTCAACGACGCCCAGCGTCAGGCGACTAAAGACGCCGGCCGCATCGCGGGTCTGGAAGTCAAGCGCATCATCAACGAACCGACCGCGGCGGCTCTGGCCTACGGCCTGGACAAAGAAGTCGGCAACCGCACCATCGCGGTTTATGACCTGGGCGGCGGTACTTTCGATATCTCCATCATCGAAATCGACGACGTTGACGGCGAAAAAACCTTCGAAGTGCTGGCGACCAACGGTGACACCCACCTGGGCGGCGAAGACTTCGACAGCCGTCTGATCAACTACCTGGTGGAAGAGTTCAAGAAAGATCAGGGCATCGATCTGCGCAACGATCCGCTGGCGATGCAGCGTCTGAAAGAAGCCGCCGAGAAAGCGAAGATCGAACTGTCTTCCGCTCAGCAGACCGACGTTAACCTGCCGTACATCACTGCAGATGCGACCGGTCCAAAACACATGAACATCAAAGTGACTCGCGCCAAACTCGAGTCGCTGGTTGAAGATTTGGTGGCGCGCTCCATCGAGCCGCTGAAAGTGGCGCTGAAAGACGCAGGCCTGTCGGTTTCCGACATCCAGGACGTGATCCTGGTGGGCGGCCAGACCCGTATGCCAATGGTGCAGAAGAAAGTCGCAGACTTCTTCGGCAAAGAGCCGCGTAAAGACGTGAACCCGGACGAAGCGGTTGCCGTGGGCGCTGCGGTACAGGGCGGCGTGTTGGCCGGTGATGTGAAAGACGTTCTGCTGCTGGACGTTACCCCGCTGTCGCTGGGTATCGAAACCATGGGCAGCGTGATGACGCCGCTGATCACCAAAAACACCACGATCCCGACCAAGCACAGCCAGGTGTTCTCTACTGCGGAAGACAACCAGTCTGCGGTCACCATCCACGTGCTGCAGGGTGAGCGTAAGCGCGCCAGCGATAACAAATCTCTGGGCCAGTTCAACCTGGACGGCATCCAGGCGGCACCGCGCGGCATGGCGCAGATCGAAGTCACCTTCGACATCGATGCCGACGGCATCCTGCACGTGTCTGCCAAAGACAAGAACACCGGTCGTGAGCAGAAGATCACCATCAAGGCGTCTTCTGGCCTGAACGAGGACGAAATCCAGAAAATGGTGCGCGACGCCGAGCTGAACGCTGAAGCTGACCGCAAGTTCGAAGAGCTGGTACAGACTCGCAACCAGGCGGATCACCTGATCCACGGCACGCGCAAACAGCTGGAAGAAGCGGGCGACAAACTGCCGGCGGAAGACAAAACGGCGATCGAAGCGGCGCTGAAAGATCTGGAAGCGGCGGTGAAAGGCGAAGACAAAGCCGAGATCGAAGCGAAGACCCAGGCGTTGGTGCAGGTTTCCGGCAAGCTGCTGGAAATGGCTCAGGCGCAGCAGGCTCAGCAGGGTGCTGACGCCGGCGCGGACAACGCGGCGCAGAAAGAAGACGACGTGGTTGACGCCGAGTTCGAAGAAGTTAAAGACAAAAAATAATCGCCCTTAAGCGGGCACGGGGCGGCGGAGATGCCGCTCCCGGAAACCAGCACGGGCGTCGAGGCAACTCTGCGCCCGTGCACGCATGTTAAGGGTAAGCGAAAGAATGGCGAAGAAAGACTATTACGAGATTCTCGGCGTCAGCAAGACGGCGGATGAACGTGAGATCAAAAAGGCGTACAAACGCCTGGCGATGAAATACCATCCTGACCGCAACCAGGAGCAAGACGCCGAAACCAAGTTTAAAGAAGTTAAAGAAGCTTACGAAGTCCTGACCGACGACCAGAAACGCGCGGCTTACGATCAGTACGGGCACGCGGCCTTTGAACAGGGCGGCATGGGCGGCGGCGGCTTTGGCGGCGGCGCCGACTTCAGCGATATCTTTGGCGACGTGTTTGGCGACATCTTTGGCGGAGGCCGCCGTCAGCGCGCCAGCCGCGGTTCCGATCTGCGCTATAACATGGAGCTGACCCTCGAGGAAGCGGTACGTGGCGTCACCAAAGAGATCCGCATCCCGACGCTGGAAGAGTGCGACGTCTGCCACGGCAGCGGCGCCAAGCCGGGCAGTTCGCCGGTCACCTGCCCAACCTGTCATGGTCAGGGCCAGGTGCAGATGCGTCAGGGCTTCTTCACCGTGCAGCAGGCGTGTCCGCATTGCCATGGCCGCGGTCAGATCATCAAAGATCCGTGCAACAAATGCCATGGCCACGGCCGGGTTGAAAAATCCAAAACGCTGTCGGTGAAAATTCCGGCCGGCGTGGATACCGGTGATCGCATCCGCCTGGCGGGTGAAGGCGAAGCCGGCGAGCACGGCGCACCGGCGGGCGATCTGTACGTTCAGGTGCAGGTGAAGGCGCACCCGATCTTCGAGCGTGAAGGCAACAACCTGTACTGCGAAGTGCCGATCAACTTTGCCATGGCGGCGCTGGGCGGCGAGATTGAAGTGCCGACGCTGGATGGCCGGGTGAAACTGAAGGTGCCTTCGGAGACCCAAACCGGCAAGCTGTTCCGCATGCGCGGCAAGGGTGTGAAATCGGTGCGCGGCGGCAGCCAGGGCGACCTGCTGTGTCGCGTGGTGGTGGAAACCCCGGTCAATCTGAACGACAAGCAGAAGCAGCTGTTGCGTGAGCTGGAAGAGAGCCTGGGCGGCCCGTCCGGCGACAAGAACAGCCCGCGTTCGAAGAGCTTCTTCGACGGGGTGAAAAAGTTCTTTGACGATCTGACTCGCTAACCTTCTGTTTCTGTTAGCTTATGCGCGAACCCCGGGCTTCTGTCCCGGGGTTTTTATTTGCGCGCCAAACCGCTAATCCCTTATATAAATGTGACTTATTCGTGCTTTTAATCGGTTTTTTCGAGCTGTTTAGCATTTATAAACTTATTTTTTCGAATTAAAACGCCCTCTATACTCACTTCATGACTGTGCTTCGCAGGGCGCTACGCCTTGCTCAGATTTGGAGAGACGTATTGTGACCAACATCATTCGTCAATTTTTACGTCAGGAAGCCGCGGGCGGCATCATCCTGATCGCGGCGGCGATCGTCGCCCTGATCATGGCCAACAGCCCGGCGCAGGGGATCTACCAGGCATTCCTTAACCTGCCGGTGATGGTGAAGGTAGCTTCGCTGGAGATCGCCAAGCCGCTGCTGCTGTGGATCAACGACGGGCTGATGGCCATCTTCTTCCTGGTGGTGGGGCTCGAGGTCAAGCGCGAGCTGATGCAAGGCTCACTGTCCGGGCGTGACAAGGCGGTGTTTCCGGCGATCGCCGCACTGGGCGGCATGCTGGCGCCGGCGCTGATTTACCTGTTGTTCAACGGCGCGGATGAAGTTACCCGCCAGGGTTGGGCGATCCCGGCCGCGACCGATATCGCCTTTGCGCTGGGCGTCATGGCCTTGCTGGGCAATCGCGTGCCGACCAGCCTGAAAGTGTTCCTGTTGGCGCTGGCGATCATCGACGACCTGGGCGTGATCATCATCATCGCGCTGTTCTACACCCACGAAGTGTCGATGATCGCGCTGGGGGTGGCGGCCGCGGCGACGGTGCTGCTGGCGGTGATGAACTGGCGCGGCGTGGGCAAAACCTCGTTGTACATGATGGTCGGCCTGGTGTTGTGGGTGGCGATCCTCAAGTCTGGGGTGCACGCGACGCTGGCCGGGGTGATCGTCGGCTTTATGATCCCGCTGAACGTGAAGAAGGGGCCATCGCCGTCGGAAACGCTGGAGCATGAGCTGCACCCTTGGGTCGCGTTTATGATCCTGCCGCTGTTCGCTTTCGCCAACGCCGGGGTCTCTCTGCAGGGCGTATCGCTGGAAGGATTGACGTCGCTGCTGCCGGTTGGGATTGCGGCCGGTCTGTTTATCGGCAAGCCGCTGGGGATTTTCCTCTTCAGCCTGCTGGCGGTGAAAATGGGCATCGCCCGCTTGCCTGAGGGGATCGGCTTCAAACAGGTGTTTGCCGTTTCGGTGCTCTGTGGTATTGGTTTTACCATGTCGATTTTCATCGCCTCGCTGGCGTTCGGCGAGGCCGATGCGGCGCTCAGCACCTATTCCCGTCTGGGGATCCTGTTGGGCTCCACCGCCGCGGCGGTGGCGGGGTACGGATTACTGCGTCTGGCGTTGCCGCGCGTGCGTTAATCCTGTCAGTGCCCGGCAGGGGCGCACAATAAAATGGCTGGTCGGAGCTGTGCGGTATAAAATATGTGCAGCTTCGGCCGTTCTTCGTTGGGACTAATGGGGCTATACGTTGTCTGAAGCAGGGAAAGGAAGTTTGTCGCTCGTCACGGCACACCGTTTGCCGCTGCGAAACGTTGTTAAGGAGAGCCGCTCGTGAGGATGTCGCATATCAACTTTAATCACCTTTACTATTTCTGGCAGGTCTGCAAGGCCGGTTCCGTGGTCGGCGCCGCTGAAGCGTTGTTCCTGACGCCGCAGACCATCACCGGCCAGATCAAAGCGCTGGAAGAGCGGTTGGACGGCAAGCTGTTCAAGCGCCAGGGGCGCGGGTTGGTGCCTTCGGAGCTGGGGCAGCTGGTGTTCCGCTATGCCGACAAGATGTTCATGCTCAGCCAGGAAATGCTGGATATCGTCAACTACCGCAAAGAGTCCAACCTGTTGTTCGACGTCGGCGTGGCGGATGCGCTGTCGAAGCGGCTGGTCAGCCAGGTATTGGAAACGGCGGTGGTGGTGGACAACGAGCAGATCCACCTGCGTTGTTTTGAATCGACGCACGAGATGCTGCTGGAGCAGCTCAGCCAGCACAAGCTGGATATGATCCTGTCGGATTGCCCGGTGGACTCCAGCCAGCAGGAAGGGCTGTTCTCGCTGAAGCTGGGCGAGTGCGGCATCAGCTTCTTCTGCCGCCAGCCGGCGCCGGAGTTGCCGTTCCCGGCCTGCCTGGAGCAGCGCAAGTTGCTGATCCCCGGCCGCCGCTCGATGCTGGGGCGCAAGCTGCTTAACTGGTTCAATACGCAGGGCATTCAGGTCGAGATCCTGGGCGAGTTCGACGATGCGGCGCTGATGAAGGCCTTCGGCATGTACCACAACGCGATTTTCGTCGCGCCGACGCTGTATGCGCAGGATACCTACAACGATGACAACGTGGTGGAGATTGGGCGCATCGACAGCGTGCAGGAGGAGTATTACATTATCTTTGCCGAGCGCATGATCCAGCATCCGGCGGTGCAGCGGGTGTGCAACAAAGACTTCTCGGCGCTGTTTTCCTGCTAGCGGTTCACTGAACGCAGGGCGTAAAAAAACCGGCCTGAGCCGGTTTTTTTATCAAGCAGATAACGAAATGCTTATTGCATTGCGTTGATGCGTGCAGTCAGGTTTGACTTATGACGCGCTGCTTTGTTTTTGTGGATCAGGCCTTTAGCTGCCTGACGGTCCACCAGTGGCTGCATTACCAGGAATGCATTTTGTGCTGCTTCTTTGTCGCCAGCTGCGATAGCTGCGTCTACCTTCTTGATGAAGGTACGCACCATTGAGCGACGGCTTGCGTTATGCTTGCGGCGTTTCTCAGACTGTACGGCGCGTTTCTTAGCTGATTTGATATTAGCCAAGGTCCAACTCCCAAATATATTCTATTGAGGACAATTCAAAGGCCGAGGAATATGCCCTTTTAGCCTTCGTTTGTCAATGGATTTGTGCAAATAAGCGCCGTTTGTACAGGCGGCACTCGCTACGTTGTGATGGCGCAGGATTTTACCAGCTTCCCTCTTGGGAATACAGTGTTTCGCGAGAAAATTCGCCAATGATTTGCCGCGGCGGGCGCAAGCCGTTGGCCGCGGTCGAGAATCGGCCCGGCGGCGCGGGATAAACTGCGGTGAAGCCGTTTCACGCGCAGATTATCTCCGGTATGGTATGTCTATTACATAAAGGCACCAATCGCGGGTTAACCTTACCGGCTGTACAAGGTATAATCTGCCGATTTCCACTGTTTTGAGCCAGCTATGGAGCTAATTCGCGGCATTCACAATATCCGGGCGCGCCACCATGGTTGCGTGCTCACCATCGGCAACTTTGACGGCGTACACCGCGGTCATCAGGCGCTGCTGGAGCAGTTGAAGCAACAAGGGCAACGCCTCGGGCTGCCGGTGATGGTCATGATCTTTGAGCCGCAGCCGCTGGAGATGTTCGCCGCAGACAAGGCGCCGGCCCGTTTGACGCGCCTGCGCGATAAGGCCAACTATCTGGCGCAGGCGGGCGTTGATTACCTGCTGTGCGTCAAGTTCGATCCGCGTTTTGCCGCCAACACCGCGCAGGCGTTCGTCGCCGAGCTGCTGGTGGAGAAGCTCGGCGTCAAATTCCTGATGGTGGGGGATGATTTTCGCTTTGGCGCCGGGCGTCAGGGCGATTTTCCGCTATTGCAGCAGGCCGGAAAAGAGTACGGCTTCGACGTGGTCAGCACCCCGACCTTCCGCGAAGGCGACCGGCGCATCAGCAGCACGGCGATCCGCACTGCGCTGAGCGAGGACGATCTGCCGCTGGCGGAGACCCTGTTGGGCCACCCGTACAGCATCTCCGGGCGCGTGGTGCACGGCGATGAGCTGGGCCGCACCATCGGCTTCCCGACCGCCAACCTGCCGCTCAAGCGCCTGGTGGCGCCGGTGAAAGGGGTGTATGCGGTGGAGGTGTACGGCCTGGGGCCGCAGCCGCTGCCGGGCGTGGCCAACATCGGCACGCGCCCGACCGTCGCCGGCGTGCGCCAGCAGCTGGAAGTGCATCTGCTGGATGTCACAATGGATCTTTACGGGCGCCATATTGAGGTGGTGCTCCGCGCAAAATTGCGCAATGAACAACGGTTTGCTTCGCTCGATGCCCTGAAGCAGCAAATCGCCAATGATGTGGTGACGGCCCGGAAGTTCTTCGGGTTAAAAACACTGGTTTAATCGTTTACCCTAAACAATTCGAGTTGCATCGCGGCGGCAACCGCGCGAACCCCGATGAGCTTGCACAGGCAAGTGATTCGGGTGAGAAAGGGCGGCCGACAAAGATGCAGCTTGAAGTGTGACGGGTAAATAGCCGAAAACGGAAACGAGAATCTCATGAGTGACTACAAGAATACCCTGAACTTGCCGGAAACAGGGTTCCCGATGCGCGGCGATCTCGCCAAGCGCGAGCCTGGCATGCTGCAACGTTGGTATGAACAGGATCTGTACGGGATTATTCGTACTGCCAAAAAGGGCAAAAAAACCTTCATTTTGCATGACGGCCCTCCGTATGCGAACGGCAGCATTCACATTGGTCACTCGGTTAACAAGATTCTCAAAGACATTATCATCAAGTCGAAAGGGATGGCCGGCTTCGACTCGCCTTATGTGCCGGGTTGGGATTGCCACGGCCTGCCTATCGAACTGAAGGTTGAGCAGCTGTACGGCAAACCGGGCGAGAAGCTGACGGCGGCCGAGTTCCGCCAGAAGTGCCGCGAATACGCGGCCGAGCAGGTTGAAGGCCAGAAGAAGGACTTCATCCGCCTGGGCGTACTGGGCGACTGGGATCGTCCATACCTGACCATGGACTTCAAAACCGAAGCCAACATCATCCGCGCGCTGGGCAAGATCATCAGCAACGGCCACCTGCTGAAAGGCGCCAAGCCGGTTCACTGGTGCACCGACTGCGGCTCGTCGCTGGCGGAAGCGGAAGTGGAGTATTACGACAAGACTTCGCCGTCGATCGACGTGTCCTTCCATGCGGCCGACGCGGCTGCCGTGGCGGCCAAGTTCGGCGTGAGCCACTTCAACGGCGCCATCTCGCTGGTTATCTGGACCACCACGCCGTGGACCTTGCCGGCCAACCGCGCGATCTCGCTGCACCCGGACTTCACCTATCAACTGGTGCAGGTTGACGGCCAATGCCTGATCCTGGCGGCCGAACTGGTGGAAAGCGTGATGAAACGCGCCGGCATCACCGAGTGGACGGTGCTGGGCAGCTGCAAAGGCGCCGATCTGGAGCTGCTGCGCTTCAAACACCCGTTCATGGACTTCGACGTGCCGGCAATCCTCGGCGAGCATGTGACCCTGGACGCCGGTACCGGTGCGGTGCACACAGCGCCGGGTCACGGCCCGGACGACTTCGTGATCGGCCAGAAATACGGCCTGGAAGTGGCCAACCCGGTAGGGCCGAACGGCTGCTACCTGACCGGCACCTACCCGCTGCTGGACGGCAAGTTCGTCTTCAAGGCCAACGATCTGATCGTCGATCTGCTGCGCGAGAAAGGCGCGCTGCTGCACGTCGAGAAGTTCCTGCACAGCTATCCGTGCTGCTGGCGCCACAAGACGCCAATCATCTTCCGCGCCACGCCGCAATGGTTCATCAGCATGGATCAGAAAGGCCTGCGTCAGCAGTCTCTGGAAGAGATCAAGGGCGTGCAGTGGATCCCGGATTGGGGCCAGGCGCGCATCGAAATGATGGTGGCCAACCGCCCGGACTGGTGCATCTCGCGTCAGCGCACCTGGGGCGTGCCGATGTCGCTGTTCGTGCACAAAGAGACCGAGCAGCTGCACCCGCGCACCGTTGAGCTGATGGAAGAAGTGGCCAAGCGCGTCGAGCAAGACGGCATTCAGGCCTGGTGGGATCTGGACGCGGCCGACATACTCGGCGCGGAAGCCGCTGACTACGTGAAAGTGCCGGATACGCTGGACGTGTGGTTCGATTCCGGTTCTACCCACGCCTCCGTTGTCGACGTGCGTCCTGAATTCAACGGCCACGGCGCCGACATGTATCTGGAAGGCTCCGACCAACACCGCGGCTGGTTCATGTCATCGCTGATGATTTCCACCGCGATGAAGGGCAAGGCGCCGTACAAGGAAGTGCTGACCCACGGCTTCACCGTCGACGGCCAGGGCCGCAAGATGTCCAAGTCGATCGGCAACACCGTCAGCCCGCAGGACGTAATGAACAAGCTGGGCGGCGACATTCTGCGTCTGTGGGTGGCGTCGACCGATTACACCGGCGAGATCGCGGTGTCCGACGAGATCCTCAAGCGTTCCGCCGACTCTTACCGCCGCATCCGCAACACCGCGCGCTTCCTGCTGGCCAACCTGAACGGGTTCGAGCCAAGCACCGATTGCGTGGCGCCGGAAGACATGGTGGTGCTGGATCGCTGGGCGGTCGGCCGCGCGCTGGCGGCGCAGCAGGATATCGAGCAGGCTTACGCCAACTACGATTTCCACGAAGTGGTGCAGCGCCTGATGCAGTTCTGTTCGGTCGAGATGGGCTCCTTCTACCTGGATATCATCAAGGATCGTCAGTACACCGCCAAGAGCGACAGCGTCGCCCGCCGCAGCTGCCAGACCGCGCTGTATCACATCGTCGAAGCGCTGGTGCGCTGGATGGCGCCGATCATGTCGTTCACCGCAGACGAGATCTGGGGCTTCATGCCGGGCAAACGCGCGCAGTACGTGTTCACCGAAGAGTGGTACGACGGCCTGTTCGGGCTGGCGGAAGGCGAGCCGATGAACGACGCTTTCTGGGCTGAGCTGCTGAAAGTGCGCGGCGAAGTGAACAAGGTGCTGGAGCAGGCGCGTGCGGACAAACGCCTCGGCGGTTCGCTGGAAGCGGCGGTGACGCTGTATGCCGACAGCGAGTTGGCGGCGCGTCTGAACAGCCTGCAGGATGAGCTGCGCTTTGTGCTGCTGACCTCTGCGGCAAGCGTTGCGCCATTGGCGGAGGCGCCGGCCGACGCGCAGGCCTCCGAGCTGCTGAAAGGGCTGAAGATCGCCTTCAGCACGGCGCCAGGTGAGAAGTGCCCGCGCTGCTGGCATTACACCACCGATATCGGCCTGGTAGCGGAGCATGCAGACATCTGCGGCCGCTGTGTGAGCAACGTCGCCGGTGACGGCGAGAAGCGTAACTTTGCCTGAGAACTTGCGCCTGATGAGTAAACCAATTTGTTCGACCGGCCTGCGTTGGCTGTGGGTTGTAGTGGCGGTGCTGGCGCTGGATTTCGGCAGCAAACAGTGGATCCTCGCTAACTTTACGCTGGGCCAGTCCCAGCCGTTGATCCCGTCGTTCAACCTGTTTTACGCGCGCAACTACGGCGCCGCGTTCAGCTTCCTGGCCGATCACGGTGGTTGGCAACGCTGGTTCTTCGCCGGCATCGCCATCGCCATCGTCGCGGTGCTGCTGGTGATGATGTACCGCAGCGCGGCGCAGCAGAAGCTGAACAACATCGCCTACGCCTTTATCATCGGCGGGGCGTTGGGCAACCTGTTCGATCGCCTGTGGCACGGTTTCGTGGTCGATTTCATCGACTTTTACGTCGGTGACTGGCACTACCCGACCTTCAATCTGGCGGACAGCTTTATCTGCGTGGGCGCGGCGATGATCGTGCTGGAAGGTTTCCTGTCGCCGGCGAACAAAGGCGCAAAGAGCAAAGGTGAGTAATATGACGGCTCAGGTTATCAGTGACAGCGCGGTGCTGGTTCACTTTACGCTGAAACTGGAAGACGGTTCGACCGCCGAATCCACCCGCAGCAGCGGCAAACCGGCGCTGTTCCGCCTGGGTGACGGCAGCCTGTCGGCGCCGCTGGAAGAGCAGCTGCTCGGCCTGCGCGCGGGCGACAAGCGCGCCTTTACCCTGCAGCCGGAAGCGGCGTTCGGCGCGGAGAACCCGGATCTGGTCCAGTTCTTCTCGCGCCGCGACTTCGCGGAAACCGGCGTGCCGGACGTGGGCACCATCATGCTGTTTACCGCGATTGACGGCAGCGAAATGCCGGGCGTGGTGCGCGCGGTGGCGGAAGATTCGATCACCGTCGATTTCAACCATCCGCTGGCGGGCCATCCGGTGACCTTCGACATCGAAGTGCTGGAGATCGATCCGCAGCAGGAGGAGACGCATGCAAATATTGCTGGCTAACCCGCGCGGCTTCTGCGCCGGGGTTGATCGTGCGATCAGCATCGTGGAACGCGCGCTGGAGCTGTATGGCGCGCCGATCTACGTACGGCATGAAGTGGTGCACAACCGCTACGTGGTCGACAGCCTGCGTGAGCGTGGCGCCGTGTTTATCGAAGAGATCGCCGAAGTGCCGGACGGCTCTATCCTGATCTTCTCGGCGCACGGCGTGTCTCAAGCCGTGCGCGCCGAAGCCAAGGCGCGCGATCTGACCATGCTGTTCGACGCCACTTGTCCGCTGGTGACCAAGGTGCATATGGAAGTGGCGCGCGCCAGCCGCCGCGGCACCGAAGCGATTCTGATCGGCCATGCCGGGCACCCGGAGGTGGAAGGCACCATGGGCCAGTACAGCAACCCGCAGGGCGGTATGTACCTGGTCGAATCGCCGGAAGACGTGTGGAAGCTGCAGGTGAAAGACGAAAACAACCTGTGCTTCATGACGCAGACCACGCTGTCGGTTGATGATACCTCGGACGTGATCGATGCGCTGCGTCAGCGCTTCCCGAGCATTATCGGTCCGCGCAAGGATGACATTTGCTACGCCACCACCAACCGTCAGGAAGCGGTGCGTAACCTGGCCGGCGATGCGGACGTGGTGCTGGTGGTGGGGTCGAAGAACTCTTCCAACTCTAACCGTCTGGCCGAACTGGCGCAGCGCGTGGGCAAACCGGCTTATCTGATCGATTCGGCGGCGGATATTCAGGAAAGTTGGCTGAGCGAAGCGCGCAACATCGGCGTCACCGCCGGCGCTTCGGCGCCGGACGTGCTGGTGCAGGAGGTGATCTCTCGCCTGAAAGCGCTGGGCGGTGTCGACGTGCATGAAATCAGCGGGCGTGAAGAGAACATCGTGTTCGAAGTGCCGAAAGAGCTGCGCGTGGACGTCCGGCAGATTGACTGAGGTGCGTGAGCGAATGACAACGGGGAGCTTAGGCTTCCCGTTTTTTTTGGAATGCCAACGGCATTAAAAATAAAATGCTGAGCATATTCAAATTTTCTGCTAACTAAAGCCAAATTTATTCTGAGTATTTGAAATAGCGGTGGCGTCATTAATTATATAGGCTGAATAAAGTCATTAAATAGAATATCATTAGGCTGCAATCTAAATAGGGCCTGGTGTCGTCAACGTGATTACAATAATTACAATAGTGGTCTTGCAGATGTTTCTTATTTTATTCTTGTCGAATCTGTTCTAGGTCGTTTAATCCTTTCTCCTTTAAATAGAGCTTCATATGCTCCAGCAATCGCCGGACTTTTAATGGCTGGATCTCCCGTCGCGGCATAATGGCATAGCAATTAATTTCCGGTAATCGCCAGTCGGGCAATATTTCAATCAGCTCGCCGCTGCGCAACTCTCGCTCGACGTTGGCGAAGAAATTGCGAATGATGCCTTTGCCGGTCAGCGCCAGCTCCTTCATCGCCATGCCGCTGTTGGTGAACAGTCGCCCGGTCATGCGCATGCGGTGCTCGCCGCCGTCGCGATGGATCAGGCGAACAAACTGCGGATTGCCGAGCGGCGTAAAGGTGACCCAGTGATGTTGCGTCAGCGCCTGCGGCGAATCCGGTACCCCGTAGTTCGCCAGGTAGGCCGGGGAGGCGCACAGCACTTCACGGCAGCGCGCCAGCCGCGTGGAGACGTAGCTGGAGTCAGCCAGCGCGCCGCCGCGTATCGCCAGATCGATGCGTTGCGCGATGAGGTCTATTCTCTCATCGTGGATTTCCAACCGCAGCGTGATGCGCGGGTGTTCGTCGAGGAAGCTCTGCAGCGCCGGCACCAGATAATGGGTGGCGAATTCGGTCGAGGTGGCGACGCGCAGTTCACCGACCAGCTCGCCGCGCAGCGCGGCGATCCGCTGTTGCCCGCGCTCGGCGGCGTGGATCATCAGCAGACAATCTTCATAAAAGCACAATCCGGCTTCGGTCAGGCTCAATGAGCGCGTCGATCGCAACAGTAATTGAATACCCAGATGTTCCTCCAGCTGGCGAATATGCTGGCTGACGGCCGATGTCGTCATGCCCAATTCTTTTGCCGCCATGCTGAATGCGCCACAATCGACCACTTTTGAGAAAATGGCCATGCGTTTTAAAATATTGCTCATAGTTTGTTAAGCACAACTTAACCTAGATTGTGAGTTATACGGGCTAATAATATAGCACCATCTTTCCTATATTGCCTGAAGCATATAAACGCCGGGCTGATTATTATTTTGCATGCGCTTTATCTCTTTTTGATAAATCTTATTGCGCTTGCCAATAATACACCCGCGCCACATCGCAACAGGAGCTCATTGTGGATAGCGCACAGAAAAAAGAAGAGATAGCATTAAAAATCCTACGTGAATTATTGCAATATCGACGTCGTCTCATCGCCGACGATGCTTCTCTGGCTGAAGAGGAGCGGCAGGTCACTCAGGTGCAATTGCCTCGCATTCGGGCATTCATTGAAAACGACCAGCGCATCGAATTCGTGCTGCCGGCTTTTCCGACCAAGTCACCCAACGCCAATAAAGTGATAGGCGCGGTGCCGGACATGGCGGAGCGGCTGTCGCTGATCTTCCTCAACTCGCTGTGCCAGCGCATTCAACTCTATTACCCGCCGGGCGCGCATATCGTTATCTGTTCCGACGGCCACGTGTTCGGCGATCTGATCCGCGTCAGCGACGAAGCGATCAACCATTATCAACGTGAGATTGAAAGCCTGCTGCATGAAGTGGGCGCAACCCACCTGAGCGTGTTCAACCTCGGTGATGTCAAAGGCCTGGCGGAGCATACCGATGACTACGATCTGCTGCGCCGGCTGTTGGTGGACGGTTATGCCGAATCGGAAGAGGCGATCAAGCGCCAGCTGATGCAGGACGAGCAGGGATTAATGCTGTATCGCGCCATCACGCGCTTCTTATATGAAGACAGCCTCCTGCCGGGCTACAGCGGTTCCAACGCCGCGCTGCAAAAAGACGCCAAACGGCGCGCCTGCGGCGTTATCCAGCGCAGCTGGGCCTGGGGCAACCTGCTGGCCCAGCATTTCCCGGCGGCGATCCGCCTGTCGATTCACCCGCAGCCGGCCGACAGCCTGAAGATAGGCATCCACATGATGCCGACCAAAGACGACTGGCTGACGCCGTGGCATGGCGTGGCGGCCAACGTGAACGGCCAGTTCGTGCTGATGAAGCGTAAAGACGCGCAGAGCCTGGACGGCGAGTTGGTTGAGATCCGCGGCACGCCGAGCCATTACCTGATCGAACAACCGCAGATGGCCTGAGGCCGCTGCATGCTTTTGCGCCCGAAATCCTGACGGGCGCCTTTTTGACGGCACGTTGCCGTGTGAGCAGCACATTCGATGCAAGGAGAATCACCATGAACAACCAACCGCTTAATTGCCACATTCAACCGAACACCCCGTTCGGCGCGATCCTGACGCCGCAGCATCCGGGGCAAAAGGTCAGCGAGCTGCCGGTGGCGGCGCTGCGAGCGCTGGCGCAGGAGCACCACTTGCTGGTGCTGCGCGGGTTCGACTCCGGTTTCAGCGAGCCGGAAGTCCTGACTCGCTATGCCGAACAGTGGGGCGAGATCATGATGTGGCCGTTCGGTGCGGTGCTGGACGTGAAGGAACATCCGGACGCCAAGGATCATATCTTCGACAGCAGCTACGTCCCGCTGCATTGGGATGGCATGTATAAGCCGACCATCCCCGAGTTCCAGTTATTCCACTGCGTGGCGGCGCCGTCGCCGGACGAAGGCGGATGTACCACCTTCGTCGACACCACGCGCTTGCTGGCCAATGCGGACGAAGCGTTGCTGGAGCAGTGGCTGTCGGTGTCTATCACCTACCGCATCAAGCAGGTGGTGCATTACGGCGGTGAAGTCTGTTCGCCGCTGGTGGTGCAGCACCCGAACGGCAGAGGATTGATCATGCGCTACAATGAACCGCCGACGGAGGGGAAAAAATTCCTCAACCAGCATGCGCTGGAATATCACGGCGTGCCGGCGCAGCAGCAGGAACAGTTCCACCGTACTCTGCAGCAGCACCTGTACGATCCGCGTCACTATTATGCCCACCAGTGGCAACAGGGTGACGTGGTGGTCGCGGACAACTTCTCGCTGCTGCACGGCCGCGAGGGCTTTACCGCCCGTTCCGCGCGTCATTTGCAGCGCGTGCATATTCAAAGCAATCCGGTGTGCGCCAATCTGGCGCTGAAGCCGGCCAACGCAGAAGCTTAAAAGGAGCATTATGGCAAGGATACTGATGGCGGCGGTCGCCACTCCGGGGCACGTCTACCCGATGTTAGCCATCGCTCGCCACCTGATCGCCCAAGGGCATCAGGTGCGGGTGATGACCGGCGCGCTGTTCCGCGAACGCGCCGAAGCGGCTGGGGCGAGCTTCGTGCCGTTCGACGCGCAGGTGGACTTCGACTATCGCCACCTGGAGGCGCATTTCCCCGAGCGCGCCGCGCTGCCGCCGGGCAATGCGCAGATGGCGCTGGCGCTGAAAGATTTCTTCGCCGCGCCGATCCCACTGTTGGATCGTCAGCTGCGTGCGGCCATCGCCGCCGAAAAGACCGATCTGCTGATGGTGGAGAACTGCTTCTACGGCGTGCTGCCGCTGCTGCAGTCCGCCGAACGGCCGCCGGTCTTCGGGATCGGCGTCACGCCGCTGTCGTATTCTTCGCGCGACGCCATTTTCTATGGCCCGCGCATCCCGCCGGCGCTGCTGCCGCGGGCGCTGACCCGCGAGCAATTGGTGGATGAAGCGACGCGGGTGTTGCTTGATGAGGTGCAGCAAAGCTTTGATACCGCGCTGGTGCAAGCGGGCGGGCGGCCGCTGAATCGCCCGTTTACCGATACGCTGATCGGCGGCTGCGAGCGTTTCCTGCAGTTGGCCACCACGGCGCTGGAATATGAGCGCGACGACCTGCCGAGCGGCGTGCGCTTCGTCGGGCCGCTGCGCAGCGGTGGTCAACCGGCCGCGGAAGAGGCGCTGTGGGAGGAGGACGATCGTCGGCCGCTGGTGATCGTGTCTCAGGGCACGTTGGCCAATGTCGATCTGCATCAGCTGATCGTGCCGACGCTGCAGGCGCTGGCGCATCTGCCGGTGCGGGTGTTGGCTACTACCGGCGGGCGGGCGACCGAAGGGCTGATGGACGCGTTGCCGGACAACGCCCGAGTGCGGGCGTTCATCTCCTTCGAACACTGGTTGCCGCAGGCGGCGCTGCTGATCACCAACGGCGGTTACGGCTCGATCAACTATGCGCTGGACAGCGGTGTGCCGCTGATTGTCGCCGGCACCGGTGAGGACAAGCTGGAGGCGGCCGCGCGCGTGGTGGCCGCCGGTTGCGGCATCAGCCTGCATACCAGCACGCCAAGCGCGGAACAAATACTGGCGGCAGCGACGCGCATTCTGCAACAGCCGATCTATCGCCGGCGCGCGGCGCTGGTGCAGGAGGACTATGCTCGCCACGATGCGCTGACGGCGATAGCCAACGAAGTGGCCGCCATTACCGCTTGACCCCGCCGCACTCCGTTCCTCAGGCGCCGTTTTCGGCGCCTTTTTTCTGCATTTTTTTGCAATGAAAACTGCATGATTATGTACAATCGTCGCAGGCCGCCAAATCGGTTGAATGTTAATCTCACGACAGCGCCGCTGATGAAAGAAGCGCAATATCATAATTTTCTAATTATGAAATGAATCCTCTGGCGGCGCCGCAGCGGGGCAGTTACCCTGAATCGATAGGTTAATGGGATACGCGTTACATCAAGAAGAGAGCAAGCATGAAAGATTCACAAATCCGCATTGCGATTGCGGGCGCCGGCGGCCGGATGGGCCGTCAATTGATCCAGGCGGTGCAGCAGGCGGAAGGCGTGGTGTTGGGGGCGGCGCTGTCACGACCGGGATCGAGCCTGGTCGGCGTTGATGCCGGCGAGCTGGCGGGCATCGGCGCGCTGGGCGTCAAGGTGAGTGACAGTCTGGATAAAGTGGCGAGCGAGTTCGATATTTTGATCGACTTCACCCGCCCTGAAAGCACCCTGGGCTACCTGGAATTTTGCGTGGCGCACCACAAGGCGATGGTGATTGGCACCACCGGCTTCGATGACGCCGGCAAGCAGGCGATCCGCGCTGCGGCGCAGCACATCGGCATCGTGTTCGCCGCCAACTTCAGCGTCGGCGTCAACCTGGTGCTGAAACTGCTGGAGAAGGCCGCGCAGGTGATGGGCGACTACACCGATATCGAAATCGTTGAGGCGCACCACCGCCACAAAGTGGATGCGCCGTCGGGCACGGCGTTGGCCATGGGCGAAGCGATCGCCGGCGCGCTGGGGCGCGATCTGAAAAACTGTGCGGTCTATGCGCGCGAAGGCCATACCGGCGAGCGCGATCCGAAGAGCATCGGCTTCGCCACCATTCGCGCCGGCGACATCGTCGGCGAGCACACCGCGATGTTCGCCGACATCGGTGAACGGGTGGAAATCACCCATAAGGCCTCCAGCCGCATGACTTTCGCCAGCGGCGCGGTGCGCGCGGCGGCCTGGCTGCATAATCGGGATAAAGGTTTGTTTGATATGCGAGATGTATTGAATTTGGACCAGTTATAATTGATTTGCATACCATCGTGATGTGGTTGTATTGGTCATAATGCTATGATAATCGGGCAATAATTTTATTGTCCTTTTTTTTTAACATGATAAATATCATGTTGGCTTTGTTTTATTGTCAAAGATGTTATTTATCTATATTTACTTTGCTAATCATCTCCTTTTTTTCCACTCTCGGCTTTTTTAGCGTCTTTTTTGTTCCATTCCGGCGCCGTTTTCCGTCATTCTTCCCCGCAACCGTTTTCCAGCCCCGGTTTTCTGTGTTTTTATCGGCGCTCAAGCCGCATGCGCGCCGAGAACTGCAAAAATAAAACAAAAAACGGCAGTTTGGGTAGACAAGCCAGGCACTCATCATTAAAATGCGCCCAATTTGCCAAAAATTGGCCTCGCGGACGGTTTTTGCATTGATTTAGATCGCGATATCTGAATTAATATGCAAATATTGTGATTGATTATTCCTCGGAGGATGTTTTGATAAAGTCAGCGCTATTGGTTCTGGAAGACGGAACCCAATTCCACGGTCGGGCCATCGGGGCAGAGGGAACGGCAGTGGGGGAAGTGGTCTTCAATACGTCGATGACCGGTTATCAAGAAATCCTCACTGATCCTTCCTATTCCCGCCAGATCGTTACTCTTACTTATCCTCATATCGGCAATGTCGGCACCAATGCTTCCGACGAAGAATCCTCCGCAGTACACGCCCAAGGCCTCGTCATTCGTGACCTCCCGCTGATCGCCAGCAACTACCGCAGTGAAGAAAGCCTGTCCGACTACCTCAAGCGTCACAACATCGTGGCGATCGCCGATATCGATACCCGTAAGTTGACTCGCCTGCTGCGCGAAAAAGGCGCCCAGAACGGCTGCATCGTCGCCGCCGATTCGCCGGATGCCGCGCTGGCTCTGGCCAAGGCGCAAGGTTTCCCGGGGTTGAAGGGCATGGATTTGGCGAAAGAGGTCACCACTCAAGAGGCCTACAGCTGGCAGCAAGGCAGCTGGACGCTTGAAGGCGACCTGCCGGAAGCCAAAACCGCCGCGGAACTGCCGTTCCACGTGGTGGCTTACGACTACGGCGCCAAGCGCAACATCCTGCGCATGCTGGTGGATCGCGGTTGCCGCCTGACCGTGGTGCCGGCGCAGACCCCGGCCGACGAGGTGCTGAAAATGAATCCGGACGGCATCTTCCTGTCCAACGGCCCGGGCGACCCGGAGCCGTGCGCCTACGCCATCGCCGCCATCAAACAGTTCCTGGAAACCGACATTCCGGTGTTCGGCATCTGTCTGGGTCACCAGCTGCTGGCGCTGGCCAGCGGGGCGAAAACCATGAAGATGAAGCTCGGCCACCACGGCGGCAACCACCCGGTGAAGGATCTGGACAACAACACGGTGATGATCACCGCGCAGAACCACGGCTTCGCCGTCGATGAAAACGACCTGCCGGCGAATCTGCGCGTGACGCACAAATCGCTGTTCGACCACACGGTGCAGGGCATTCACCGCACCGACAAGGCGGCGTTCAGCTTCCAGGGGCACCCGGAAGCCAGCCCAGGCCCGCACGACGCCGCGCCGCTGTTCGATCACTTTATCGAACTGATTGAGACTTACCGTTCTAACGCCAAATAATCAGGAGCAGTAAAAAATGCCAAAACGTACAGACATAAAAAGCATCCTGATCCTCGGCGCTGGCCCGATTGTTATCGGCCAGGCGTGTGAGTTCGACTACTCGGGCGCCCAGGCGTGTAAAGCGCTGCGCGAAGAGGGCTACCGCGTCATTCTGGTCAACTCCAACCCGGCGACCATCATGACCGACCCGGAAATGGCCGATGCGACCTACATTGAGCCGATCCACTGGGAAGTGGTGCGCAAGATCATCGAAAAAGAGCGTCCGGATGCGGTTCTGCCGACCATGGGCGGCCAGACGGCGCTGAACTGCGCGCTGGAGCTGGAGCGTCAGGGCGTGCTGGCCGAGTTCGGCGTCACCATGATCGGCGCGACCGCCGATGCCATCGACAAGGCTGAAGACCGCCGCCGTTTCGACGTGGCGATGAAGAAAATCGGTTTGGATACCGCGCGTTCCGGCATCGCGCACACCATGGAAGAAGCGCTGGCGGTAGCCGCTGACGTCGGCTTCCCGTGCATCATCCGTCCTTCCTTTACCATGGGCGGCACCGGCGGCGGCATCGCCTACAACCGCGAAGAGTTCGAAGAGATCTGCGAACGCGGTCTGGACCTGTCGCCGACCAACGAGCTGCTGATCGACGAATCGCTGATCGGTTGGAAAGAGTACGAGATGGAAGTGGTGCGTGATAAGAACGACAACTGCATCATCGTTTGCTCCATCGAAAACTTCGACGCCATGGGCATCCACACCGGCGACTCGATCACCGTTGCGCCGGCCCAGACCCTGACCGACAAGGAATACCAAATCATGCGCAACGCCTCGATGGCGGTGCTGCGTGAGATCGGCGTTGAAACCGGCGGCTCCAACGTGCAGTTCTCGGTTAACCCGAAAACCGGCCGCCTGATCGTCATCGAGATGAACCCGCGCGTGTCGCGCTCTTCGGCGCTGGCGTCGAAAGCCACCGGCTTCCCGATCGCCAAGATCGCCGCCAAACTGGCGGTGGGCTATACCCTCGATGAGCTGATGAACGACATCACCGGCGGCCGCACCCCGGCGTCGTTCGAGCCGTCCATCGACTACGTCGTGACCAAGATCCCGCGCTTCAACTTCGAGAAGTTCGCCGGCGCCAACGATCGCCTGACTACCCAGATGAAGTCGGTCGGCGAAGTGATGGCCATCGGCCGCACTCAGCAAGAGTCGCTGCAGAAAGCGCTGCGCGGTCTGGAAGTGGGCGCCACCGGTTTCGATCCGAAAGTGAGCCTGGACGATCCGGAAGCGCTGACCAAAATCCGCCGCGAGCTGAAAGACGCCGGTTCCGACCGCATCTGGTACATCGCCGACGCCTTCCGCGCCGGTCTGTCGGTCGACGGCGTCTTCAACCTGACCAACGTCGATCGCTGGTTCCTGGTGCAGATTGAAGAGCTGGTGCGCCTGGAAGAGCAGGTGGCAGAAGCGGGCATCAACGGCCTGGACAAAGACTTCCTGCGCACGTTGAAGCGCAAGGGCTTCGCCGATGCGCGTCTGGCCAAGCTGGCCGGCGTCGCCGAGAGCGAAATTCGCAAGCTGCGCCACAGCCACGGCCTGCATCCGGTGTACAAGCGCGTGGATACCTGCGCGGCGGAATTCGCTACCGACACCGCCTACATGTACTCCACCTATGAAGAAGAGTGCGAGTCCAACCCGACCAACGACCGGCCGAAAGTGATGGTGCTGGGCGGCGGGCCGAACCGTATCGGCCAGGGCATCGAGTTCGACTACTGCTGCGTGCACGCTTCGCTGGCGCTGCGTGAAGACGGCTACGAGACCATCATGGTCAACTGCAACCCGGAAACCGTCTCCACCGACTACGACACCTCGGACCGCCTGTACTTTGAGCCGGTGACCCTGGAAGACGTGCTGGAAATCGTGCGCATCGAGAAACCGAAAGGCGTTATCGTGCAGTACGGCGGCCAGACCCCGCTGAAGCTGGCGCGCGAGCTGGAAGCCGCAGGCGTGCCGATCATCGGCACCAGCCCGGACGCCATCGACCGTGCCGAAGACCGCGAACGCTTCCAGCAGGCGGTCAACCGCCTGGGCCTGAAGCAGCCGGCCAACGCCACTGTCACCGCCATCGAGCAGGCGGTCGAGAAGGCGGCGGGCATCGGTTATCCGCTGGTGGTGCGTCCTTCCTACGTGCTGGGCGGCCGGGCGATGGAAATCGTCTATGACGAAACCGACCTGCGCCGCTACTTCCAGACCGCGGTCAGCGTGTCCAACGATGCGCCGGTGTTGCTGGACCGCTTCCTGGACGATGCGGTGGAAGTGGATGTCGATGCTATCTGCGACGGCGAGCGCGTGCTGATTGGCGGCATCATGGAGCACATCGAGCAGGCGGGCGTGCACTCCGGCGACTCCGCGTGTTCGCTGCCGGCGTACACCCTGAGCCAGGAAATTCAGGACGTGATGCGTCGCCAGGTGGAAAAACTGGCGTTCGAGCTGCAGGTGCGCGGCCTGATGAACGTGCAGTTCGCGGTGAAGGACAACGAAGTTTACCTGATTGAAGTTAACCCGCGCGCCGCGCGTACCGTGCCGTTCGTCTCCAAAGCGACCGGCGTGCCGCTGGCCAAAGTGGCCGCGCGCGTGATGGCGGGCAAAACGCTGGTTGAACAAGGCGTGACCGAAGAGATCATCCCGCCGTACTACTCGGTGAAAGAAGTGGTGCTGCCGTTCAACAAATTCCCGGGCGTCGACCCGATTTTGGGGCCGGAAATGCGCTCTACCGGGGAAGTGATGGGCGTGGGCCGCACCTTCGCGGAAGCTTTCTCCAAAGCGATGCTGGGCAGCAACTCGGGCATGAAGAAACAGGGCCGCGCGCTGCTGTCGGTGCGCGAAGGCGACAAGGCTCGCGTGGTCGATTTGGCCGCCAGCCTGCTGAAGCAGGGCTTTGAGCTGGACGCGACCCACGGCACCGCGGTGGTGCTGGGCGAAGCGGGCATCAACCCGCGCCTGGTCAACAAGGTGCACGAAGGGCGTCCGCACATTCAGGACCGTATCAAGAACGGCGAGTACACCTACATCGTCAACACCACGGCAGGCCGTCAGGCGATTGAGGACTCCAAGCTGATTCGCCGCAGCGCCCTGCAGTACAAGGTGCACTACGACACCACGCTGAACGGCGGCTTCGCCACCGCGATGGCGCTGAAAGCGGATCCGACCGAGCAGGTTACATCGGTGCAGGAAATGCACGCGCGTATTGGTAAGTAACCGCGCGAGAACGCTACGCCAGGGCGCTGCAGATGCAGCGCCCTTTTTTATTCAGTGAATTTGTAGGCTGGCGTTAAAAATTTCCGCTATCAATCAGTGGGCAAACTGTCACTCTGTGTGATTGGTATATGCTTGGTGTATTGGCAAGGAACGAAGGAACGACGATAACAATGATTCTGATAATTTATGCTCACCCGTATCCCCGGCATTCGCATGCCAATCACCGCCTGCTGCAGGCGGTGAGGGATCTTCCCGAGGTGGAGGTGCGCTCGCTGTATGAGCTGTACCCCGATTTCAATATCGATATCAACGCCGAGCAACAGGCGCTGGAGCGCGCCGACATGGTGGTGCTGCAGCATCCGATGCAGTGGTACAGCTTCCCGCCGCTGTTGAAGCTGTGGATCGACAAAGTGCTGGAGCACGGCTGGGCCTATGGCCACGACGGCAACGCGCTGGTGGGCAAAGACTGCCTGTGGGCGGTGACCAGCGGCGGTGACGAGCACCATTTCGAACTGGGCGATTTTCCCAACTTCGCCGCGCTGGCGCAGCCGCTGCAGGCCACGGCGATTTATTGCGGCATGAACTGGCAGCCGTACTTCGCCCTGCACAACACCTTTACCTGCAACGAACCGGCGCTGATCGCCGCCGGCGAAGCCTACCGGCAGCGGTTGGTCGACTATCTGATGGAACATGCCGAAGCGGAAACCCGGGAGGCCAGCCATGGATAACCACCACATGATGATCGAGGGGCTGATCTATCTCGGTTCCGCCGCGCTGTTCGTGCCGATTGCGGTGCGCCTGGGGCTGGGTTCGGTGCTCGGTTACCTGATCGCCGGCTGCATTATCGGCCCCTGGGGGCTGAAGCTGGTGTCGGATGCCGAGTCTATCCTGACCTTCGCCGAGATCGGCGTGGTGCTGATGCTGTTTATCATCGGCCTGGAGCTGGATCCCAAACGGCTGTGGACGCTGCGCGCCTCGGTGTTCGGCGGCGGCAGCATTCAGATGGTGGGCTGCGGCCTGGCGCTGAGCGCCTTCTGCTACTTCCTCGGCCTCAACTGGAAGGTGGCGCTGCTGATCGGTTTGACGCTGGCGCTCTCATCGACCGCCATCGCCATGCAGGCGATGAGCGAACGCAATTTGACGCCGTCGCCGATCGGCCGCAGCGCGTTTGCGGTGTTGCTGTTCCAGGATATCGCGGCGATCCCGCTGGTGGCGATGATCCCGCTGCTGGCCAGCAGCGGCGCCACCACGACGCTGGGCGCTTTCGTACTGTCGGCGGCCAAAGTGGTGGGCGCGTTGACGATGGTGGTGCTGCTTGGCCGCTACGTCACCCGCCCGCTGCTGCACTTCGTCGCCCGTTCGGGCATGCGCGAGGTGTTCAGCGCCGTGGCGCTATTCCTGGTGTTCGGCTTTGGCATCCTGCTGGAGATGGCCGGGTTGTCGATGGCGATGGGGGCGTTCCTCGCCGGGGTGCTGTTGGCGAGCTCGGAATACCGCCACGCGCTGGAGAGCGATATTCAGCCGTTCAAAGGGTTGCTGCTGGGGCTGTTTTTCATCGGCGTCGGCATGTCGATCGACTTCGGCACGCTGTTCCATCATCCGTTGCTGATCGCCTCGTTGCTGCTTGGCTTTATGCTTATCAAGGCGGCGTTGCTGTGGCTGATCGGCCCGCTGCTCGGGGTGCCGAAGCGCCAGCGCGGCCTGTTCGCCATTCTGCTGGGGCAGGGCAGTGAGTTCGCCTTCGTGATCTTCAGCGCCGCGCAGCTGGCCGGCGTCTTGCCGGTTGAATGGGCCAAGTCGCTGACGCTGGCGGTGGCGCTGTCGATGGCGGCCACCCCGCTGCTGTTGGTGATCGCCGCGCAGCTGGAAAAAAATGCGCCGAAAGAGGATCGCCCGGCTGACGTCATTGATGACGAGAACGCCAGCGTGATCATCGCCGGCTTCGGCCGTTTCGGCCAGATCGCCGGTCGTTTACTGTTGGCCAACGGCGTGCACACCGTGGTACTGGATCACGATCCGGACCATATCGAAACGCTGCGTAAATTCGACACCAAGGTGTTCTACGGCGACGCCACGCGCGCCGATCTGCTGGAGGCGGCCGGCGCCGCTCACGCCAAGGTGCTGATCAACGCCATCGACGATGTGGAGGACAGCCTGGCGTTAACCGAGCTGGCCAGGCAGCACTTCCCGCATCTGAAAGTGGTGGCGCGGGCGCGCGACGTCGATCATTGGTATCAGTTGCGGCAGTTGGGGGTGGAAAAACCGGAGCGCGAAACCTTCGAAAGCTCGCTGCGCGTCGGCCGTGAAACGCTGGAGCTGCTGGGGCTGGACGCCTATGAGGCGCGCGAGAAAGCGGACACTTTCCGCCGCTATAACCTGAAGATGCTGGAAGATACGCTGGATAATTACCAGGATACTGAATTCCGTATCGCCAGCCTGCAGCGGGCCAAGGAGATGCTAAGCGCGGCCATCGAGCAGGATCAGAATCGGCTGGCGCGGGTGCAGCAGACCGGCTGGCGCGGCAGTATCGACGGCAAGGCGCCGGAAGACGAAGTGGTGGAAGCCAAAGGATAAGGGGAGGGGCGCCGTGATGGCGCCCCTTTTTTGCTTAGCTCAGCGCGACCTTGATGCCTAAGGCGATCAACATGCCGCCCAGCAATTTGTCGACGATCTTCTGCGTCTTTTCCAGCCCGCGGCGCACCGGCCCGCTCTGGATCAAAAACACCAGCAGCGGCCACCAGATGACCGACAGGCCGAGAATAATCCCCGCGTACCACAGCTTGTCACCCAGACCGGAATCGATCTGCAACACCTGGGTGAAGACCGCCAGGAAGAACAGGGTGGCTTTCGGGTTCAGCAGGTTGCACAGGTAGCCTTGCGCAAAGGCGCTCTTCAGGCTGACCTGTTGCTGCGGCAGATTGCTGACGTTCATTTTGCCGCCGCCGCGCGACAGCAGCGCCTGGATGCCGATCCACACCAGATAGACCGCCCCGGCGTATTTCAGCAGGTTGAACAGCCACGGCGTGGTGGTGATCACCACCGCCAGCCCGGCGACGCAGTAGGACATGTGGGTGGCGACGCCGCAGATCACGCCGAAGGCGGTCATCATGGCGGCCAGACGCGGGTACCGGGCGGCGTTTTTGATCACCAGGAAAAAATCCGGGCCGGGGGAAAGCATGCCGAGGGCGGCAATGCCGGCGACGAACAGGGAAGTTTCAAGCATGGGAGGCGTCTCGCGCAAAAGGCAGCATGTTGGCGATAATAACGCCGCTTCCTCTGATGCGCATCAACCCAATGAGGTATTGTTAGGCTCTATGATAATAATTCATCTATCGCCAGCGACGGAGCAACATGCAGCAGACTACCGCCACAGACAGGCCGGAACCGCACCGGCAACAGCGTGAAATCACCCGCTTGTGCATTCAATGCGCGCTGCTGCTGTTGCAGCACGGCGCCGAGAGCACGGTGGTGGAGCAGTTGTCCACCCGCCTGGGGTTGGCGCTGGGGATGGACAGCGTGGAAAGTTCAATCTCCGCCAATGCGGTGGTGTTGACCACCCTCAGCCACGGCGCCTGCCTGACCACGACCCGCAAGAATGTCGATCGCGGCATCAATATGCAGGTGGTGACGGAAGTGCAGCATATCGTGATCCTCGCCGAGCATCACCTGGCGGATACGCACGACGTGGCGCGGCGCTTCGAAAAGATCCGGCCGCTGCGCTATCCGCGCTGGCTGGTGGTGCTGATGGTGGGGTTGTCCTGCGGGTGTTTCAGCATGCTCAACGGCGGCGGCGGCGACGCCTTCCTGGTGACCTTTATCGCCAGCGGCGCGGCGATGCTGGTGCGCCAGATCCTCACCGCCCGCCATATGAATCCGCTGATCAATTTTTGCCTGACGGCGTTTGTCGCGACGTCGATATCCGGGCTGCTGCTGCGCCTGCCGGTGTTTAAAGAGACCTCGAGCGTGGCGATGGCCGCCAGCGTGCTGCTGCTGGTGCCGGGCTTCCCGCTGATCAACGCGGTGGCCGACATGTTCAAGGGGCACGTCAACACCGGGCTGGCGCGCTGGGCGATGGCCAGCCTGTTGACGCTGGCGACCTGTATCGGCGTGGTGATGGCGATGTCGCTGTGGGATCTGCGGGGGTGGTCATGAGTCTGCTGTGGGCATTGTTGCAGGAGATGCTGTTGGCGGCGGTGCCGGCGCTGGGCTTCGCCATGGTGTTCAACGTGCCGCTGCGCGCGCTGCGCTATTGCGCGTTGCTCGGGGCAATCGGGCGCGGCTCGCGCATGCTGATGATGCACGTGGGCATGAACATTGAGTGGGCGTCGCTGCTGGCGGCGATCCTGATCGGCATCATCGGTATCTATTGGTCGCGCTGGCTGTTGGCGCATCCGAAGGTGTTCACCGTGGCGGCGGTGATCCCGATGTTCCCCGGCATTTCCGCCTATACCGCGATGATAACTGTGGTGGAGATCTCGCATCTGGGCTACAGCGAGGCTTTGATGGAGACCATGATCACCAACTTCCTCAAGGCCAGTTTCATCGTCGGCGCGTTGTCGATCGGCCTGTCGTTACCGGGTCTGTGGTTGTACCGCAAACGCCCCGGCGTGTGAAATTCCCCGGCAAAAGAACGTTGGTTATTAGATATGCTGATAAGAGCTATCTTATATATTCATCTTGCTTGATTAGCCTATCGACGGCACTCAGGCCTTTACGTATAGTGTCACCAATTTTGCTGCCTACACAGGGTTAAACAATGATTATCAGCCTGATCGCTGCCTTGGCGGCGGATCGCGTTATTGGCATGGAAAACGCCATGCCGTGGCACCTGCCGGCGGACCTTGCGTGGTTTAAACGCAACACGTTGAATAAGCCGGTTATTATGGGCCGCAAGACCTTCGAGTCCATCGGCCGCCCGCTGCCGGGCCGTCACAATATCGTTTTGAGCAGCCGCCCGGGCAATGCCGCCGGGGTGACCTGGGTGACCTCGCTGGATGAGGCGCTGGCCGCCGCGGGTGAGGTGGAAGAAGTAATGGTGATCGGCGGTGGGCGCATCTATACCCAGTTGCTGCCGCGCGCCGATCGCCTGTACCTGACACACATCGACGCCGAAGTCGGCGGCGATACTCACTTCCCGGATTACGAGCCGGACGAGTGGGAAACCACGTTCAGCGAATTCCACGACGCCGACGATCTGAACTCGCACAGCTACTGCTTCGAAATCCTGCAGCGCCGCTGATCTCAGCGCGTTAGCCAGTCATCCCCGGGGGCGCAAGCAATTGCGCCCCCGGTCTTTTTGCGCCGGTCATTCGTAACCTTTCCGTCACATTACCTGATTAGTATGAAGCCCAACTCCGAGCGCCACGGCAACTCTGGTGAATCTTGACCGCGGCGCCATAACTAAAAAGGTAACCACGTTATGACCAAGCAAATTGAGCAATTAGACGCCGACCGCCTGATCGATCCCACTCGCCGCAAGCTGCTGCTTGGCAGCGCCGGCGCCGTCGGCCTGGCCGGTTTTCTCGGCGGCGGCATCTGGTCGGTCTCCACCGAGGCGTTAGCCGAGGATCTGCCGCCGAACACGCTGCTGGGCTTCCGGGGCATCGCCGCGTCTACCGCCGATGAAGTGACGATAGCGCCAGGCTACCGCGCCGAGGTGCTGATCTCCTGGGGCGAGCCGCTGGTGGACGGCGCGCCGGCCTTCGATCCGCAGGGCAACAACAGCGCCGCCGATCAGGAAAAACAGTTTGGCGACAACAACGATGGCATGAGCTTCTTCCCTATCGATGACAATCACGGCGTGATGGCCATCAATAACGAATACGTTAACGAGCAGTACCTGTTCGCCCACGGCGGCGCCAAGGCCACCAGCCTGGAAGAGGTGCGCAAATCGCAGGCGGCGCACGGCGTCTCCATTGTCGCGGTCAAGCGGGTCGGCGACGGCCAGCGCTGGGAGGTGGAGCGCCCGTCGCGCTATAACCGCCGCATCACCGCCAACAGCGAGATGCAATTCAGCGGCCCGGCCGCCGGACATCCGCTGTTGCAGACTGCCGCCGATCCGAGCGGCCGCAAGGTGCTGGGCACCTTCGGCAACTGCGCCAACGGCAAGACGCCGTGGGGCACCTACCTGACCTGCGAGGAAAACTTCGACACCTATTTCGGCACCCGTCAGGCCGATTATCGCACCACGCCGGAACAGAAGCGCTACACGCTGAAGGTCAGCGAACCGGAACGCAACTGGCCGGACTATGACGAGCGTTTTGATGTGGCGAAGAATCCCAACGAATTCAACCGCCACGGCTGGATTGTCGAGATCGATCCGTTGAATCCGACCTCGACGCCCATCAAGCACACCGCGCTCGGCCGTTTCAAACATGAAAACGCGGCGGTGACCGTGGCCAAAGACGGCCGTCTGGTGGTGTATATGGGCGACGACGAGCGCGGCGAACATATCTATAAGTACGTCTCCAAAGGCGTGGTCGACGCCGCCAATCCGGCCAACAATCGCACGCTGCTGGACGAGGGGACGCTGTACGTGGCGCAGTTCGACGGCGATGAAGCCGGCACGCCGCTGAAGGGCAAAGGGCGCTGGATTGCGCTTGAGTTCGGCAAGAACGGCCTGACGCCGGAGAACGGTTTCCGCGATGAGGCCGAAGTGCTGATCTTCGCCCGCAAGGCGGCGCAGCAGGTCGGCGCCACCAAAATGGATCGCCCGGAGTGGATCGCGGTGAACCCGCATGACGGGCGCGCGTACTGCACGCTGACTAACAACAGCAAGCGCGGCGAGGAAGGGATGCCGTTGAACGCCGCCAACCCGCGACCGAACAATATCTACGGCCAAATCATTCGCTGGGACGAGGGCGGCGACGCCACCGCCGACGTCTTCGCCTGGGACATCTATGCGCTGTGCGGCAACCCGATTGCCCACCCCGAAGGCGTCAACCGCGGCACGCCGAACATCACGGCGGAAAACACCTTCAACAGCCCGGACGGGCTGGGTTTCGATCGCGCCGGCCGTCTGTGGATCCTCACCGACGGCAAGTACAGCAACAAGGGCGATTACGTCGGGCAGGGAAACAACCAGATGCTGGTGGGCGATCCGGTCAGCGGCGAGATCCGCCGTTTCATGGTGGGGCCGAAGTCCTGCGAACTGACCGGCATCACCTTCACCCCGGACTACAAGACGATGTTCGTCAACGTACAGCATCCCGGAGAAGAAGGCGATTCGCACTTCCCGAACAACAGCCCGCGCCCGCGTTCATCGGTGTTGATGATCACGCGTGAAGATGGCGGAGTGATTGGGGCGTAAGGCGGCAATACAGAACAAAGGCGGCCACCGGGCCGCCTTTATCGTTTCAGGATGCGGCTAATCTGCCGGCGTGGTCAGGCGCTTCGCCGCGATTGGCGGGCTGCGTGAAGTAACGGCGGTCTTCCCAGCGCAGCATCGTCAGATCGCCGCCCCAGCAGCAGCCGGTATCCAGCCCGATCACGCCCTCCGGCGTGCCCTTGCCTTCCAGCGAGGCCCAGTGGCCGAAGATGATGGTGTATTCCGGGTCCACCAGGCGCGGCAGCTCGAACCACGGTTTCAGCGGCGCCGGCGCGCTGCCCGGCGCATCTTTGCAGATCATGTCGAGCTGGCCGTTGGGGAAGCAGTAGCGCATGCGCGTCAGCGCATTGGTGCTGAAACGCAGACGCGCCAGGCCGCTCAGCTCCGGCGCCCAGTTGTTCGGCATGTCGCCGTACATGGCGTCGAGGAACAGCGGATAGCTGTCGCTGCTCAATACCGCCTCCACTTCGCGCGCGCACATTTTCGCGGTGTCGATGTCCCACTGCGGGGTGATGCCGGCGTGGGCCATCACCAGTTTTTGCTCATCATCCACCTGCAGCACCGGTTGGCGGCGCAGCCAGTTGATCAGCTCGTCGGCGTCCGGCGCTTCCAGCAGCGGCGTGATGCGATCTTTGGGTTTGTTGCGGCTGATGCCGGCGTAAACCGCCAGCAGGTGCAGATCGTGGTTGCCCAGCACCATGCGCACCGCCGGGCCGAGCGAGCGCACATAGCGCAGCACGTCCAGCGAGGCGGGGCCGCGCGCCACCAGATCGCCGGTCAGCCACAGTTGATCGCGCTCGGGATCGAACGCAACCTGAGCCAGCAGCGACTTCAGTTCATCGAAACAGCCGTGAACGTCGCCGATAAGGTATGTCGACATAATTAATGGATCAGCGTTGGAATGGCTAAGCGGAACACGGGAATAGCGGTGCGGAACGGCTGACCCTGATGGTCAACCATTTCGTAATGGCCTTCCATGGTGCCCAGCGGCGTTTCCAGAATGGCGCCGCTGGTGTACTGAAACTCTCCACCGGGCGGAATGACGGGCTGTTCGCCGATCACGCCTTCGCCCTGGACTTCGGTTTGGCGGCCGTTGCTGTTGGTGATCAGCCAGTAACGGCCCAGCAGTTGCACGTTGGTCCGCCCCAGATTGCGGATGGTAATGGTATAGGCGAAGACGTAACGCTCTTCTTCAGGGATCGACTGTGATTCCACATAGATGCTCTGAACCTGAATACACACGCGGGGCGAATCAATCATGACAACAACTCCTTATTGCTGCGGCGCCGGATTGGCTGACAGCCAGTTCGCCAGCTTGCAGTACTGCGCCACAGAAATATTCTCTGCTCTGAGCGAAGGATCGACGCCCAGCTCCGTCAGCTGCTCCGGCGTGAACAGATCGCCCAGGCTATTGCGGATGGTTTTCCGCCGCTGGTTGAACGCCTGCGTGGTGATGCGGCTCAGCATGCGCACGTCGCCCACCGGGTTCGGCAGCTCGGTGTGCGGGACCAGGCGCACCACGGCGGAATCGACCTTCGGCGGCGGCGCGAACGCGGTCGGCGGCACTTCCAGCACCGGGATGACGTTGCAGTAGTACTGCGCCATCACGGTTAAACGCCCGTAGGCCTTGCTGTTAGGGCCGGCCACCAGACGGTTGACCACCTCTTTCTGCAACATAAAGTGCATGTCGCGGATTGCCTGAGTATAGCTGAAAAGGTGGAACATCAGCGGCGTCGAAATATTGTACGGCAGGTTACCAAATACGCGCAGCGGTTGGCCAGCCTCCTCGGCCAGTTCGGCGAAATTCACCGTCATGGCGTCCTGCTGGCGGATGGTCAGCTTGTCTTTCAACTGCGGGTGATTCTCCAGCCGAGTGGCCAGATCGCGGTCCAGTTCGATCACCGTCATGCGGTCCATGCGTGCGCCGACCGGCTCGGTCAGGGCGCCGAGGCCGGGGCCGATCTCGACCACCGCTTCGCCCGGCTGCGGGTGAATGGCGGAGACAATGCTATCGATGACAAACTGATCGGTTAAAAAGTTTTGTCCAAAGCGTTTGCGGGCAAAGTGCCCTTGGTGGACTCTGTTATTCATTACAATTAATTATCATTTTAATGGCGAGATTCAGGGCCGTTTGGAAACTGCCGACATCGGCGGTGCCGGTGCCGGCCAGTTCCAGAGCGGTACCGTGGTCGACCGAGGTGCGTATGAAAGGCAAACCGAGGGTGATATTCACCGCGCGGCCGAACCCTTGGTATTTTAGCACCGGCAGTCCCTGATCGTGATACATCGCCAGCACCGCATCGGCATCTTGCAGATATTTGGGCTGGAACAGGGTGTCCGCCGGCAGCGGGCCGACAAGATGGATACCGTCAGCGCGCAGCGCGTCGAGCGCCGGGATGATGGTGTCTATCTCTTCGCGCCCCATATGGCCGCCTTCCCCGGCGTGGGGATTCAGACCGCAGACGTAAATGTGCGGCTGGGCGATGCCAAATTTGGTTTTCAGATCGTGGTCGAGGATGCGAATGACTTCGAACAGGCTCTGCTGCGTGATGGCGCCCGGCACCGCCAGCAGCGGCAGGTGGGTGGTCGCCAGCGCCACGCGCAGCTCTTCGGTCGCGAGCATCATCACCACGCGATCGCAGCGGCTGCGATCGGCAAAGAATTCGGTATGGCCGATAAACGGCACGCCGGCGTCGTTGATCACGCCCTTGTTCACCGGGCCGGTGATCAGCGCAGCGAATTCGCCGTTCAGGCAACCGTCGCAGGCGCGTGCCAGGGTTTCCACCACGTAGGCGCTGTTGCCGACGTTCAGTTCACCGGCGGTAACCGGCTGAGCGAGCGGCACCGGCAGCACGGTCAGCGTGCCGGCGCGTTGCGCCTCGGCCGGCTGCTGCGGCTGGTAGTCGCGCAGCGTCAGCGGCAGGCCCAAACGCTTGGCGCGTTCAAGCAACAGGGCCGGATCGGCGCACACCACCAGCTCAACAGGCCAATCCTGCTGCGCCAGGGCGGCTACCAAATCCGGCCCCACCCCGGCGGGTTCGCCGGGGGTAATGACGACGCGTTTATTGCTGCGCATCGCTGCCATCGAGGATCTTCACGTAAGCCTGGGCGCGCTGTTCCTGCATCCAGGTCTGCGCCTCTTCGGCGAACTTACGGTTGAACAGCATGCGGTAAGCGCGATCTTTCTGCGCGGCGTCGGTCTTATCCACCTGACGGGTATCCAGCAGCTGAATCAGGTGCCAACCGAAGGAAGAGTGCACCGGCGCGCTGATCTCACCTTTGCTCAGCTTCAGCAACGCATCGCGGAAGGCGGGATCGTAGATGTCCGGAGAAGCCCAGCCCAGATCGCCGCCCTGCATGGCGGAACCCGGATCCTGCGACAGCTGTTTGGCTTCGTCGGCGAATTTGGCGCGGCCGCTCTTGATCGCTTCCGCGACGGATTGCAGTTTGGCGCGCGCCTGGTCGTCGGTCAGCACCACCGAAGGTTTCAGCAGGATGTGACGAGCGTGCACTTCGGTGACCGACACCGACTGGCTGGCGCCGCGGATGTCGTTGACTTTCAGGATGTGGAAGCCGACGCCGGAACGGATTGGGCCGACGACGTCGCCTTTCTTGGCGCTGACCAGGCGTTCAGCGAACAGGGTCGGGATCTCTTGCAGCTTGCCCCAGCCCATGTTGCCGCCTTTCAGCGCCTGAGAGTCGGCGGAGTAAGTGATCGCCAGCTTGCCGAAGTCGGCGCCGCTGTTGATCTCGCCCACCAGGCGTTTGGCCAGCTCTTCGGCTTTGTCGACCTGCTGCTGCGACGGGTTCTCCGGCAGCGGGATCAGGATGTGGCTGATGTTCATTTCGGTGTCGCTGCCGTTCTGCGCGCCCACCTGTTTGGCCAGCGCGTCCACTTCCTGCGGCAGGATGGTGACGCGGCGGCGCACTTCGTTGTTGCGCACTTCGGAGATCAGCATCTCTTTGCGGATCTGCGCGCGGTAGGTGTTGTAGTTCAGCCCTTCGTACGACAGGCGGCTGCGCAGCTGATCGACGCTCATGCGGTTCTGCGCGGCGATGTTGGCGATCGCTTTGTCCAGATCGGCGTCGGAGACGGTGATGCCCATTTTCTTGGCCATCTGCAGCTGGATGTTATCCATGATCAGGCGTTCGATGATCTGATGGCGCAGCGTCTTGTCGTCCGGCAGTTGCTGACCAGCCTGCTGGGCGTTGAGCTTCACCGACTGCAACAGTCCGTTGACGTCGCTTTCGAGTACCACGCCGTTATCCACGACGGCGGCGACTTTATCCACTTCTTGGGGTGCTGCGAACGCGGCATTGGCGCAAACCACCAATCCGAGAATAAGCGTTCTCCAGTTCTTCATACATTTCCCATTATGTAATCCGCAAATGCGGGTGAAAGTTCTCGTTTTCAAAGTGTTGCAAAGCGTCAGAATGCGCGCTGATACGGCAGAATGCCGGAGCGCAGCATTTCTGCGGAGCCGAGACTATGATCGCTGCTCAGGCCGCGCAGTTCGACGTTGAACGAAACTCTGTTGTCGTAAACGCTGGTATTGTTGCTGTTGTTCCAGTCGGTGATCTTGCGCTCATAGCCCAGCGTCACCGCCCAGCAGCAGGTGTTGTACTTCAGCCCCACCAGCTGATCGGCGGATTGTTTGGCGCGGGTGTCGTAGTAGTACGCCCCGACCACCGCCCAACGATCGGCGATCGGCCAGCTGCCGGTGATGCCCACCTGCGAGATGCCGTCCTGGAAGGCCGGAACCGTTTTGGTGTTCAACGCCGTCTGGATATATTCCGGCGTGGCGTAACGGTAGTTCAGCTGCACTACGCGCTCGGCATCCTGGCGGTATTCCACCACGCCGTTGCCCAGCGAGACGCTGTTCAGGCGGGTGTCGTACTGCAGGCCGCCGCGCAGGCCCCAACGATCGTCGATTTTCCAATAGGTATCGCCGGCCCAGGCCACGCTGCCGGTATCGTCGTTGTTGTCGTACCCGGTTACCCGATCGCCGGTGCGCGAACGGCTGAAGTAGTAGATTTGACCCACGGAAGCGTTAAAACGTTCAACCAGCGCGTCATCATAAATTCGGGTGGTCAAACCGGTAGACACGCGGTTCTGCGAAGCGATGCGATCCAGGCCGCTGTAGGTGCGATCGCGGAACAGGCCGGAGTAGTCGGTCTGCAGCAGCGTGGTGTCGTAGGTGTAGATGTTGCTCTGGTCGCGGTACGGCACGTACAGGTACTGCACGCGCGGCTCCAGCGTCTGGGTGGCGCCTTCGGCCCAGATCATCGGCCGCTCGAACACCAGCTTGCCGTCGACTTTGAACTGCGGCAGTACGCGGTTGACCGAATCATCGAGCTCCGGCGCGGCAGCGTTTTTGCGGCTCTGGTAGTTGGCGGCGAAACCGTCAGGAATATCCTGCTGGTAATGGGTCGCCATCACCTTGGCTTCGGTGTTCAGGCTGGCCCAGCCGTTGGTGAGAGGCAGACTCAGCGTCGGTTCCATATGCAGACGGGTGGCGTCCGGGCTGTATGGGTTGACGCTGGTGAACTTGGCCGCCTGGCCGTAAATATGGAAGTCGAACGGACCTAGGTCGTTCTTGTAGTAGTTCAGATCCAACTGCGGCTGGACTTTATACGAGTCCGACTGTGAGCGATCGGTATCGTCGTAAATCTGGAACTGCTTGGAGCTCAGCGTGGCGTTCCAGTTTTCGTTGGCGTAGCCGAGGCTAAATTTCTGCGTGGCGTAGCCGTCGGTGGTGGAGCCGTATTTGGAGTCCAGATCGGTGAAGTACTTGGAATCGCTGACCTTGGTGTAATCGACGTTAAAGCGCCACACTTGATCCATAACGCCGTTGTGGTTCCAGTAGAACAGCCAGCGTTTGTTGTCGTCATGATCTTTGCCGTATTCCTTGTCGTCCGGCAGCCAGTCGAACTCCATCAGGCCGAGGCCCGGCTGCACCAGATAACGGAACTCGGTCTGCCACTGCAGGCCGCGCTTGGACATATAGTGCGGGGTAATGGTAGCGTCGTAGTTCGGCGCGATGTTCCAGTAGTACGGCAACATGAACTCGAAGCCGTTGTTGCTGCCGTACTTGGCGTTCGGGATCAGGAAGCCGGAACGGCGCTTGTCGCCGACCGGCAGCTGCAGGTACGGGCTGTAGAACACCGGCACGCCGCCGATGCGGAAGCGGGCGTTCCATATTTCCGCCACCTGCTCTTCGCGATCGTGGATCACTTCGGAACCGACCACGCTCCAGCTGTCGTCGCCCGGCAGACAGGAGGTAAAGGTGCCGTTTTCCAGGATGGTGTAACGGTTGGCGCCGCGCATTTTCATCTTGTCGGCGTCGCCACGCCCCTGACGGCCTACCATCTGGTAGTCGCCTTCATAGACGTCGGTATCTTTGGTATTCAGGTTAGACCAGGCCTTCGGGCCTTTCAGTTTGATCTGATTGTCGCTGTAGTGCACGTCGCCGGTGGCGGTGACGGTACGCACCGGTTCCGTCTGGCCGGGGTTTTGCGTCTGATTCAGCTCAACTTCTTTGGCGGTCAGGGTGCTGTTGCCCTGCTCGATATGCACGTTGCCGCTGAACAGGGCGCTTTTCGGGTAGTCGGCGCGCGAGTCATCGGCATTGATGGTCACCGGCTGGCTGTTCGGATCGCCGCTGACCAAAGGCTTGTCGTAAACAGGAACGCCAAGCATGCATTGCTCGGCCAGATCAGCCAGCGCATGCTGACTGTAGAGTGCCGTCCAAATCATCGTGGCCAGCAGTGTTGGGAAACTTTTTTTCATACGCGGTTTTGGTGTTCCGTCATCAGAGGCGTCGTGTCCGGCAAACGGTCAGAGACTATATTACTCATCTGCGTTGCGCTAGTGCTAAATCCAGCCGTTTACTTGCGTCGTCGTTAGGCGCAAAGATAAATGACAGGTATGATAATCCAAATTCTAGGAAAAATCGCCTGCGCCCTTTCCTGAAACGGAGGAGAGCGGGCGGCTTTCGGCATGATAATTGAGGAGTATATGCAGTATTGGGGAAAACTGCTCGGCGTCATCGTCGCCATCTGGTCTGGCGCGGGATTCTGGGGTGTAGTTCTGGGGCTGATTATCGGTCATATGATCGATACGGCGCGCAGCAACAAGCGCAGCCGGGGGTTTTTCACCGACCAGCAAACGCGGCAAACGCTGTTTTTCCGCACCACTTTTCAGGTTATGGGCCACCTGACCAAATCCAAAGGACGCGTCACCGAGGCGGATATCCAGATCGCCAGCCTGTTCATGGATCGCCTGCAGCTGCACGGCGAAGCCCGCACTGCGGCACAGCAGGCGTTCCGCGAGGGCAAACAGAGCCAGTTCCCGCTGCGTGAGACGCTGCAGCAGTTCCGCAGCATCTGTTTCGGCCGCTTCGATCTGATTCGGATGTTTCTGGAAATTCAGATTCAGGCGGCGTTCGCCGACGGCTCGCTGCACCCGAACGAACGTCAGGTGCTGTATGTCATCGCCGAAGAGCTGGGCATTTCGCGCGCGCAGTTCGATCAGTTCCTCAGCATGATGGAGGGCGGGCGTCAGTTCGGCGGCGGTCAGCAGGGCGGGTATTCGCAAGGCGGTTATCAGCAGGCTCAGCGCGGCCCGACGCTCGACGATGCGTGCAAGGTGCTCGGCGTGCGCAGCAGCGACGATGCCGCCACCATCAAACGCGCCTACCGCAAGCTGATGAGCGAACACCATCCGGATAAGCTGGTGGCGAAAGGCTTGCCGCCGGAGATGATGGAAATGGCCAAGCAGAAAGCGCAGGAGATCCAGGCGGCGTACGACCTGATCAAACGCGAGAAAGGTTTTAAATAACGATACCCGTCATACTTCGAGCTGCAGGTGTGTTGGCTGCCCGCGCTTACCCCGGTCACGTACTTTTTGTACGCTCCCGGGGCTGCGCTTAGTTGCCGCCTTCCTGCAACTCGAATTATTTAGGGTATCTCAGGGTGATGAGCTCAGAAATCCGGCTCGGCGCGAAAGTGCATCGGCGTCTGGAAGGCGGGGTGGGTGATGCGCAGCTCTTGCGCATGCAGCTGCAGCCGCGGCGCCATCGCTTTGGCTTCCGGCGGGGCGTAGAAACCGTCGCCGAGGATCGGGTGTCCCAGCGCCAGCATGTGCACCCGCAGCTGATGCGAGCGGCCGGTGATCGGCGTCAGCTTCACGCGGGTGCTGCCGTCGGCGTCGCGCGACAGCACCAGATATTCCGTCTGCGCCGCTTTGCCGGTGTCAAAACACACCTTTTGCAGCGGCCGGTTCGGCCAGTCGCAGATCAGCGGCAAATCCACCAACCCTTCGTCATGCGCCATATGCCCCCAAACGCGGGCGATATAAGATTTCTTCGGTTCGCGTTCGCGGAACTGACGCTTCAGCTCACGCTCGGCGGCCTTGTTGAGCGCCACCACGATCACCCCGCTGGTGGCCATATCCAGCCGGTGCACCGATTCGGCGGCCGGATGATCGGCCTGAATGCGGGTCATCAGGCTGTCTTTGTTTTCCGGCGCGCGGCCGGGCACCGACAGCAAGCCGCTGGGCTTGTTGACCACCATGATGTGTTCATCCTGATACAGGATGTGCAGCGGGTCCTGCGGGGGATTGTAGGGTTCCATCTTGGCTCCGCGAAAAGGGCCGAACGGGGAGGCAACCACCTCCCCGCGTCGCGCCGGTTACTGGTGGGTGACCACCACCAGACGAATGGCGTCGAGACGCCAGCCGGCTTCATTGAGGTTGGCCAGCACCTGACGGCGATTGAACTCCAGCGTCTCGACTTCGTCGTCGCGGATGTTCGGGTTGACCGCCTTCAGCGCTTCCAGACGCGCCAGCTCGGCGCTTAGCTTGTCGTCCGCCTCTTGCTTCGCCTGTTCGATAAGCGTGCGTGCCTGCGCTTCCACCAGGCTTTCCGCCTGCTGCAGCATGGCGTGCACGTCTTGCTGCACGGCGTTGACCAGCTTGCTGGAGGTGTGGCGGTTGACCGCGTTCAACTGGCGGTTGAAGCTTTCGAACTCGACCTGCGCCGCCAGGTTGGTGCCCTTGCGGTCCATCAGCATGCGGATCGGCGTCGGCGGCAGGAAGCGGGTCAGCTGCAGGTGCTTCGGCGCCTGGGCTTCCACCACGTACACCAGCTCAACCAGCAAGGTGCCGACCGGCAACGCTTTGTTTTTCAACAGGGACACCGCACAGCTGCCGGTATCGCCGGACAGGATAAGATCCAGACCGTTGCGGATGATCGGGTGTTCCCAGCTGACGAACTGCGCGTCTTCGCGCGACAGCGCCTGATCGCGATCGAAGGTGACGGTGCAGCCGTCCTGCGGCAGGCCCGGGAAGTCCGGCACCAGCATATGGTCGGACGGCGTGAGCACGATCAGGTTGTCGCTGCGATCTTCCTGATTGATGCCGACGATGTCGAACAGGTTGAGCGCGAAGCCCACCAGGTTGATGTCGTTATCTTGCTCGGCGATGGCGGCGGCCAGCGCCTGGGCTTTGTCGCCGCCGTTGGAGTGCATCTCCAGCAGACGGTCGCGGCCTTGTTCCAGCTGCGCTTTCAACTGGTCATGCTGCTGGCGGCAGGCGTGGATGAATTCGTCCAGGCCTTCCTGCTCGGTCGGCGCGGCCAGATAGCCGATCAACTGCTCGTAGCAGCTGTCGTAGATGGTGCGGCCGGTCGGGCAGGTGTGTTCGAAGGCGTCGAGCCCTTCGTGGAACCAGCGGCCCAGCACCGCCTGTGCGGTGTGCTCCAGGTAAGGCACCATGATTTGGATATCGTGCATCTGGCCGATACGGTCCAGACGGCCGATGCGCTGTTCCAGCAGATCCGGGTTGAACGGCAAATCGAACATCACCAGTTGGCTGGCGAACTGGAAGTTGCGGCCTTCGGAACCGATCTCGGAACACAGCAGCACCTGCGCGCCTTCCTCTTCGGAGGCGAAGTAGGCGGCGGCGCGGTCGCGCTCGATGATCGACAGCCCTTCGTGGAACACCGCGGCGCGGATCGCTTCACGCTCGCGCAGCACCTGCTCCAGCTGCAGCGCAGTATCGGCCTTGGCGCAGATCACCAGCACCTTTTCGTTGCGGTTGGCCAGCAGGTAATCCAGCAGCCACTCGACGCGCGGGTCGAAGTTCCACCAGGTGGCGTTTTCGCCTTCGAATTCCTGATAGATCTGCTCCGGGTACAGCATGTCGCGCGCGCGCGCTTCGACGGATTTCTTGGCGCCCATGATGCCGGACACTTTGATCGCGGTCTGATATTGGGTTGGCAACGGCAGCTTGATCTGGTGCAGGTTGCGGTGCGGGAAGCCCTTCACGCCGTTGCGGGTGTTGCGGAACAGCACGCGGCTGGTGCCGTGGCGATCCATCAGCATGGCCACCAGCTCCTGGCGCGCCTGCTCGGCGTTGTCGCCTTCGCTGTTGGCCGCTTTGAGCAGCGGTTCGATGTCCTGCTCGTCGATCAGCTCGCCCAGCAGGTTCAGCTTGTCGTCGGCCAGGCGTTCACCGCTCAGCAGCAGGGTGACGGCGTCGGCCACCGGACGGTATTTCTGCTGTTCGGCGACGAACTCGCCGTAGTCGTGGAAACGGTTCGGATCGAGCAGGCGCAGGCGCGCAAAGTGGCTCTGTTGGCCCAGCTGTTCCGGGGTGGCGGTCAGCAGCAGCACGCCGGGGATATGCTCGGCCAGCTGTTCGATTACCTGATATTCGCGGCTCGGCGCTTCTTCGCTCCAGGCCAGGTGGTGCGCTTCATCGACCACCAGCAGATCCCACTGGGCGTCCGCCAGCTCTTCCAGGCGCTGCTTGTTGCGGCGCACGAAGTCCAGCGAGCAGATCACCAGCTGTTCGGTCTCGAACGGGTTGCTGCTGTCGAGCTTGGCTTCGGCGTAGCGGCTGTCGTCGAACAGCGAGAAGTAGAGGTTGAAGCGGCGCATCATCTCCACCAGCCACTGGTGCTGCAGCGTTTCCGGCACCACGATCAGCACGCGCTCGGCGCGGCCCGCCAGCAGTTGCTGGTGGATGATCATGCCGGCTTCGATGGTTTTGCCGAGGCCGACTTCGTCCGCCAACAGAACGCGCGGCGCATGGCGCTGGCCGACTTCATGAGCGATGTGCAGCTGGTGCGGGATCAGGCTGGCGCGCATGCCGCGCAGGCCGGCGAACGGCAGGCGATACTGCTCGCTCTGGTATTTGCGGGCGCGAAAACGCAGCGCGAAACGATCCATGCGGTCGATTTGGCCGGCGAACAGGCGATCCTGCGGCTTGCTGAAGGTCAGTTTGCTGTCCAGCAGCACTTCGCGCATCGCCACGCCGCTTTCCTGGGTGTCCAGGCGGGTGCCGATATAGGTCAACAGACCGTTTTCCTCTTTCACCTCTTCCACCTGCAGCTGCCATCCCTCGTGGCTGCTGACGGTATCGCCCGGGTTGAACATCACGCGGGTGATCGGCGAATCGTTTCTGGCATAGAGGCGGTTTTCACCGGTGGCGGGGAAAAGCAGGGTAATCATGCGCGCATCCAGCGCCACGACGGTGCCCAGTCCTAATTCGCTTTCCGTGTCGCTGATCCAGCGTTGACCAAGAGTAAAAGGCATATATTGTCGGCTCGATTCTTTGTAAGTAAGTCTTGTTACCGGGCGGGAAGGGCCGCGGCACCTGTACTGAACATCGGTTAATCCCGGTTTGTTTTAAATTTGACGGGCAATAGCCGTTCACGCCATGCAGACGTCGCTAGACGGCAGGGCTAAGCGTGGTTCAGTTTTGGGAAGGGCGCTATGGTAATGGAAGGCGGCGCGTTCGTCACCTGCAAAACCGGATGATTTTTCTTAACCTGGCGCAATCTCAAAACAGCCCCATCTGCCCGGTGACCAGCGTGGTGAAGTCGTCGTGCAAGAAAGGGAGTATAGCGTCTGCCACCGGTTGCAGCTGACGTTCGAGGTAGTGCTGATAATCGATGGGCGAATGGCGGGTTTCCAGCGGTTCCGGCCCGGCGACGGTCATCACGTAGCTGATCCAGCCGCCGTTCTGATACTGCAGCGGCCGCCCCTGGCTGCGGTTGTAGTCGTCGGCGATGCGCGCGGCGCGGGCGTGCGGCGGCACGTTGCGCTGATAGTCGTCGAGCTTTCTGCGCAGCCGTTTGCGGTACACCAATTGATCGTCGAAGTCGCCGTTCAGGGTCTTGCCGACGTAGTCACGCACATAGTCCTGGTAGGGCTGTTGTTTGAAGATGCGCTGATAGAGCTGCTGCTGGAACTGCTGCGCCAGCGGCGTCCAGTCGGTGCGCACCGTTTCCAGGCCTTTGTACACCATCTCTTCCTGGCCGTCGGCGCGCGCGATCAGGCCGGCGTAGCGTTTCTTGCTGCCCTGCTCGGCGCCGCGAATGGTCGGCATCAGGAAGCGGGAATAGTGGGTTTCGAACTCCAGCTCCAGCGCGTTCTCCAGCCCGAACTGCTGCTGCAGATGCTGCTGCCACCAGGCGTTGACCCGTTGCATCAGCGCCCGGCCGATCTGCGCCGCCTGTTGCTCGTCATGCGGCTGTTTCAGCCAGACGAAGGTGGAGTCGGTGTCGCCGTAAATCACCTGATAGCCTTCGGCTTCGATCAGCTCGCGGGTTTGGCGCATGATCTCGTGGCCGCGCAGGGTGATCGACGACGCCAGCCGCGGATCGAAGAAGCGGCAGCCGCTCGATCCCAGCACGCCGTAAAGTGCGTTCATGATGATCTTCAACGCCTGCGACAGGGGCTTGTTGTGCTGGCGCTTGGCGGCCTCGCGCCCCTGCCATATCTGTTCGACGATCGCCGGCAGGCAGTGTTTGCTGCGCGAGAAGCGGGCGTTGCGAAAGCCGGGCACCGAGTCGGCGTCGCTGGGGTGGCGCATGCCTTCCACCAACCCGACCGGATCGATCAAGAAGGTGCGGATGATCGACGGGTACAGACTTTTATAGTCCAGCACCAGCACCGAGTCGTACAGGCCGGGCCGGGAATCCATCACAAAGCCGCCAGGGCTGTGTTCCTCCGGCTGTTCGCCGAGGTTGGGGGCGACAAAGCCCAGGCGATGCATGCGCGGCATATAGAGGTGGCTGAAGGCCGCCACCGATCCGCCGCTGCGATCGGCCGCCAGCCCGGTGACGGTGGCGCGTTCCAGCAGGAAGTTGAGCAGGTCGGCCTTGGCGAAAATCCGCGTCACCAGCTCGCAGTCCTTCAGGTTGTAGCGGGCCAGCGCCGGCTTGTCTTCGGCGAAGCGCCGGTCGATCTCCGCCATGCGCTGATAAGGGTTGTCGATCGCCTTGCCTTCACCCAGCAGCGCCTGCGAAACGTATTCCAGGCTGAAGGAGGGAAAATTCCAGGTGGCGGATTTCAGCGCCTCGATGCCGTCGATGATCAGGCGGCCGGCGGCGGCGGCGAAAAAGTGATTCTGCTTGAAACCATGCTCGCGCCATTCCAGCAGGTTGCCGCCGCGCCCCAGCCGCAGCGGGATTTGGTAGCGCTCGGCGTGCTTTTGCAGCACCCGCAGATCGAACTGCACCAGGTTCCAGCCGATGATGGCGTCGGGATCGTGACGTTCCAGCCACGCGTTCAGCCGTTCCAGCAGTTGAGGGCGGCTGGCGCAGTATTCCAGATCGAAATCCAGCGGCTCATCGCCGCCGTTGGCCGGCCCCAGCATGTAGACCTGCCGCTGGCCGCAGCCTTCCAGCGCGATGGAGTAAAGCTCGCCGTGGGCGGTGGTTTCGATATCCAGCGACACCAGTTTTAGCGTTGGGCGGTACTCCGGCGCCGGCTTCATTTGGCCGCTGAGCAACGGCCCATTGCCGTCGCCCTGGCCGTTGAACCACACCGGCGCGGTGATGAAGCGTTCCATCAGGTAGCGCTCGGGCGGGCGAATGTCGGCCTCGTAGACCGTAACGCCGCCTTCCCGCAGCAGTTTTTCCAGCTTGATGAGCTGACGGTGCTGGCGGCAGTACAGCCCCAGCATCGGGCGGTGATGAAAATCCGTCAGCGCCAGCGGTTTCAGTTCGACTTGCCGTTCTTCCCGCAGCAGCAGTTCCGCGCGCGGCTTTTGTTCGGCGGGGATAAACGCCACCGAGGTTTGCGGCGACAAGCGCAGTTGACGCGGGCCCGCGTCGGTCGCCAGCCAAAATTCGACCTCGGTGCCGGCGGGCGTGTCGCGCCAGTGGCGAGTGAGCAGGAAACCCTGTTGCAGTGCTGTCATAACCCCTTCGTCTTCCGCCGGGCGGCGTGCGCGACATTCAGCGAGATGTCGGTTTTGGCGCTAATATAGATAAATTATAGTATGGGTTTTTATACAGTGATTGTCCATTGCCGCGCGGCGTTGCCAAATACGCATACAATTCATCGATTGACTCGTCTGCGGCGGCACTGGAAAATCCTTCGCCCCGTTTGGCCGAATAATCCGCAGAGGTGTAATGGAAGCCTATTTACAAGATTTGATCACCCAGTCACTGGCTTTCACCCTGATGGTCGTCCTGCTGGTCGCTTTTCTCGAGTCGCTGGCGCTGGTAGGGCTGCTGCTGCCCGGCACGGTGATGATGGCCAGCATCGGCGCCCTGATCGGCAGCGGCAAGGTGGACTTCTACTACGCCTGGGTGGCGGGGATCGTCGGCTGCCTGCTCGGCGACTGGATCTCCTATTTCGTCGGCCGCGCCTTCAAAGGGCCCTTGCACCGCTGGTCGTTCCTGAAGAAGAACAAAGCGCTGCTCGACAAAACCGAACACGCCTTGCACCAGCACAGCATGGCGACCGTTCTGATCGGCCGCTTCGTTGGCCCGACGCGCCCGCTGGTGCCGATGGTGGCCGGCATGCTCGATCTGCCGCCGTACAAGTTTGCCTTGCCGAACATCATCGGCTGCCTGACCTGGCCGCCGGTCTATTTTTTCCCCGGCATCCTGGCGGGCGTGGCGATCGACATTCCCGCCGGCGCCAACAGCGCGATGTTCAAGTGGTTGCTGCTCGCCGCGGCGCTCACCCTCTGGCTGGCGGTGTGGCTGAGCTGGCGCTGGTGGCGTGAGGGCAAGCGCAGCGCCGATCGGCTGAGCCGTTGGCTGACGCCGCTGCGGCTGCGCGTGGTGTGCGGATTGAGTTGGCTGGCGGCGTTGGCGGTCGGCTATTTGCTGAGCCAACAGCCGCTGATGCCGGTGTACCGGCATCTGTTGTGGCAGGTGCTGTCCGGGCAATGATTGCGGGGGCATTAGCCCCCGTTCACCTTACTGGAAGAACGCTTCCAGCTGTTCAAATACCCGCACGTCTTCGCTGTGGCGCTTCACCCGCAGCACGTCTTCCAGCTTTTCCACCTGGCTTATCATTTGTTCCAGCCGCTGATCGTCGGCGACCAATAGCCAAATGCGGCTCTGTTGGCCGTCTTTCAACGGCAGACACAGAATGCCTTCGACGTTGAACGCGCGGCGGGCGAACAGCCCGCAAACGTGCGACATCACGCCGGGATGGTTGCGCACCGCCAGCTCCAGGATCACCTGTGGTTTATCTTGTGGTTGCAGCATGGCTTATTCTCCAATCATGTCGATGTTGGCGGCGCCCGGCGGCACCATCGGGAACACTTTTTCGTTGATATCGATCAGCGCGTGGATCAGGCAGGGACCCGGGCGCTGGATCGCCTCAGCCAGTGCCGCCTGAGGATCTTCCGCGGCGTTCAGATCGCAGGTATCCAGCCCGAATCCGGCGGCGATTTTCAGGAAGTCGGTACGCTTCGGATAGGCGGCGGCGAAGATGCGCTGTTGGTAGAACAGGGTTTGCTGCTGGTGCACCAGCCCCAGCGCCTGGTTGTTCATCAAAATGATTTTCACGTCCAGATCGTGCTCGACCGCGGTGGCCATTTCCTGAATGTTCATCATCAGGCTGCCGTCGCCGGAGAAGCACAGCACTTTACGTTCGGGCTCCGCCAACGCCGCGCCGATCGCCGCCGGCAGACCGAAGCCCATGGTGCCCAGGCCGCCCGACGTCAGCCACTGGCGCGGCCGGCTCAGCGGATAGGCCTGCGCTACCCACATCTGATGCTGACCCACGTCGGTGGTGATGATGGCGCTGTCGTCCACGCAGCGCGCGGCGGCCAGCACCAGGCCGTAATGGCTCAGCGGATCGTCGGCGTTCGGCATGTTGAACGGGAATTCGCGCTTCAGATCGTTGACGGTGTTCAGCCACGTGCTGCGCGGCTGCGTGTCGATCTGCGGCAGCAGCTGTTGCAGCACCTGGCCGACGTCGGCATGGATCGCCACGTTGGCCTGTTTGACCTTGCCCAGCTCGGCGCGGTCGATATCCACATGAATGATGGCGGCGTTAGGGCAGAACTGCTCGGTTTTACCGATCGCCCGATCGTCGAAGCGCGCGCCCAGCACGATCAGCAGATCGGCCTCCTGCAGAATGAAGTTGGTGCTGCGCGCGGCGTGCATGCCCAGCATGCCCAGCGACAGCGGGTGTTCCACCGGCATCGCGCCCAGCGCCATCAGCGTCATGGTGGTGGGCAGACCGGCGCGCTCGGCCAGCTCCAGCGCCTGCCGGTGGGCGTCGGCGCAGATGATGCCGCCGCCCAGGTAGAGGATGGGGCGTTTCGCCTGATTGATCATCGCGGCGGCCTGCGAAACCAGCGCCGGATCGAAGCTCGGGGCGGCGTCCGGCACGGCGATTGGCGACAACTCTTCCAGGGTGATGGTGGCGGTCTGCACGTCTTTCGGCACATCGATCCAGACCGGGCCGGGGCGGCCGGACTCGGCGATGCGGAACGCGTCGCCAATCACCTGCGGCAGCTCGCGGATATCGCGCACCAGATGGTTGTGCTTGGTGATCGGGATGGAAATGCCGTAGGTGTCCACTTCCTGGAAGGCGTCGGTGCCGATCATCGAGGAAGGCACCTGCCCGGTGATGCACACCAGCGGAATGGAGTCGAGCTTGGCGTCGGCGATGGCGGTGACCAGGTTGGTGGCGCCCGGCCCGCTGGAGGCGATGCACACCGCCGCTTTGCCGTTGGCGCGCGCCATGCCTTGCGCCATAAAGCCCGCGCCCTGTTCGTGGCGCGCCAGCACGTGGTGAATGCGGGTGCTTTGGCTCAGCGCGTCATACAGCGGCAGCGCGGCGCCGCCAGGGATGCCGGCGACGGTGGTGATGCCCTGACGCTCCAGCAGATGAACGATCAATTGTGCGCCGGTGAAGCGGGTACTCGGTTGAGGCGTGCCCGAAGTTGCCATGTTCCTGTCCTTTCTCAAGGCCGGTGAGCTTTTCTGGGCAGGGTGCTAAAACAAGAAACCCCGCCCGGTTTGCGCCGGCGGGGTTTGGGAATCGATGCGTTGATTCGGACCCTACGGCGCATTGCCGACGACCACCACCACACGCACGACGACCACCGCGGCTGGTAGCGCGGTAACTAGTAGGGTCGAAGTCAGCGAGGATGCGATCACAGGGAACCTTATCATCAGTAAAAAAAGTCAGGTTTTTATAAAAACACAGGCGCAAAATTCGCACAACAGGTTTATTGGCGCAGCATAAAAAACGCGCGTCAGATCACGCTTTACCCGAAATGCCCAGCACGCGCGCTTCCGGTGCGCTGCCGTCCAGCAGGGCCTGCGTCGGGCCGTCGTAGTAGATGCGGCCGTCGACCACCAGCAGCGTGCGCGGCGCGATGCGCGCGGCGTCGTCGAGGTTGTGCGACACCATCAGCAGCGTCAGGTCGCGCTGTTCGCACACCGTCTGCAGCAGCTGCAGCATCTCGTTGCGCAGCGCCGGATCGAGCGCCGAGAAGGGTTCGTCGAGCAGCAGGATCGGCCGCCGGCGAATCAAACAGCGCGCCAGCGCGGCGCGCTGACGCTGACCGCCGGAAAGCTGCGCCGGCAGGCGATCCAGGTGTTCTTCCAGGCCGACCTGACGGGCGATGTGTTCTCGCTGTTGACGCTGCTGCGCAGTCAAGCGCAGACCGGGATCCAACCCCAACCCGATGTTCTGCGCCACCGTCAGGTGCGCGAACAGGTTGTTTTCCTGAAACAGCATCGACACCGGCCGTTTGGCCGGCGGCGTGGCGGTGTGGTCTTCGCCGTTCAGCAGCAGCCGGCCGCTGGCCGCCGGCAGAAAACCGGCGATCAGGCTCAGCAGGGTGCTTTTACCGGCGCCGCTGGGGCCGAGCACCGCGACGCGCTCGCCCGGCTGGATGCGCAAATCAAAGCGCATCGGCAGGTGTTCATACAGATAGGTCAGTTTTTCAAGCGTCAGCATGGCGGCCCGGTAAGCGTTCAATCAGGGTAAACAGCAGGAAGCACAGCAGCAGCAACAGCAGCGCGGTCACCGCTCCGTCCTGGCTGCGGTAGGCGCCAATCTGCTGATACAGGTAAAAAGGCAGGGTACGGAAATGCTCGTTGCCAAACAAGGCGACCACGCCGAAATCGCCGATCGACAGCACGCAGGCGAAGGCCAGCGCCTGCGCCAGCGGGCGGCGCAGGGCGCGCAGTTCAATCAGCCGCAGCCGTCGCCAGCCGCGGATATCCAGCGACAGGCACAGCGGGTTGTAACGTTCGGCGAGGTCGCGCATCGGGTTCTCCAACACCTTCAGCGCATAGGGCACCGCCATCAGCGCATTGGTGAGGATCACCAGCGCATAGGGCGACTGCGGCAACCCGATCGTATCGTTCAGCAGCAGGAAGAACCCGGTGGCCAGCACGATGCCCGGCATCGCCAGGATCACCATGCCGCTCAGCTCCAGCGCTTGGCCGCCGCGCAGCTGCTGCCGCAGTTTCAGCTCGCGGCTGCTCCACAGCAGCATCATCGTGAGCGCCACGCACAGCGCTCCGGCGCCAAGGGCGATGCGCAGCGACGTGAACAACGCCTGCCACAGCACCGGCTGGCGCAGCACGCTGATGATAGCCTGATTGGCGCCGTCGGCGATCACCGCCAGCAGAGGCGGCAGCAGCAGCAGCAGCGCGGCGGCGATCAGCAGAAAATCGCTGATGCGCCGCCACAGGCTGTCTTCCGGGTTGCGCCAGCGCTGGGCGTGGGTATGCCCTACCGGCAATGCCTGGCTCAGGCGTTGGCTGATCAGCACCAGCCCCAGACAACAGCCCAGTTGGATCAGCGCCAGCAGGGCGGCGCGGCCCAGATCGTAGTCGTAACTCAGCGCCTGGTAGATCGCCAGCTCGATGGTGGTGGCCTGCGGCCCGCCGCCCAGTGACAGCACGGTGGCGAAGCTGGCGAAGCACAGCATGAAGATCAGCGCGCCGCTCGGCAGGATTTGGCGGCGCAGCGCCGGCCATTCGACGAAGCGGAACTGCTGCCAGCCGTTCATGCCCAGCTGGGCGGCCAGCTGGCGCTGTTCCACCGGAATATTCTCCAGCGCCTGCAGCAACAGGCGGGTAGCCAGCGGCAGGTTAAAGAACAGGTGCGCCAGCAGAATGCCCTGCAGCCCGTAGGGCGAGAAATCATACTCGACGCCCAGCCAGCCGCACAGCGTCGCCAGCCAGCCCTGGCGCCCATAGACGCTGAGCAGGCCGAACACCGCCACCAGCACCGGCAGCACCAGCGTCATGGCGCACAGTCGCAGCAGCAACTGCCGGCCGGGGAAACGGCGGCGATAGAGCGCGCGCGCCAGCAGAATGGCGGGCAGCACCGAAATCAGCGCCGACAGCAGCGCCTGCAGGAAAGTGAAGCGCACCACGTGCCACAGGTAGCTGTCCTGCCACAGGTCGCGCCAGTCGCTGTCCGGCGCGTGACGCCACAGCGAGCCCATCGCCAGCGCGGCGACCAGCAGGATCATGCCGGCGGCCAGCAGCCCCGGCCAGAGCCAGCGGGGGATCAGCGGCTGACGGCGGTTTGCCATGCCCGGATCCAGCCGCCGCGTTGTGTGGCCACCTCTTCGGCGCTGTATTGCAGCGCGGTATGCGGCACGTTCATCTGTTCAAAGCCGACGGGCAGCGGGGTGTTGATCACCGGGTACATCCAGTTGCCGGTCGGGATGGTGTTCTGGAACGCCGGCGTCACCATGAACTGCATGAAACGCTCCGCCAGCTCAGGCTGTTTGGCGGCCTTCAGTTTGCCGGCCACTTCCACCTGCAGGTAGTGGCCTTCGCTGAACGTGGCGGCGGCGTAGCGGTCTTTTTTCTCGGCGATCAGATGATAGGCGGGGGAGGTGGTGTAGCTGAGCACCAGATCGCCTTCGCCTTTCAGGAACAGGCCGTAGGCTTCGCTCCAGCCTTTGGTGACGGTCACGGTCTTTTTCGCCAGCTGCTGCCAGGCGGCCGGCGCCTTGTCGCCATACACTTTTTGCATCCACAGCAGCAGGCCGAGGCCCGGCGTGCTGGTGCGCGGATCTTCGTAGATCACCTTCCAGTCACGATCGCTGCTGACCAGCTCCTGCAGGCTTTTCGGCGGGTTCTTCAGTTTTTCCTTGTCGTAGACGAAGGCGAAATACCCGTAGTCGTAAGGCACGAAGGTCGCGTCCTGCCAGCCGCCCGGCACCGTCAGTTTGGCGGTGTCCACGCCGCTCGGCGCGAACAGGCCGGTTTGCTGCGCCGCCTGCAGCAGGTTGTTGTCCAGCCCCAGCACCACGTCGGCGGCGCTGTTCTTGCCTTCCATGCGCAGGCGGTTCAGCAGTGAGACGCCGTCTTCCAGCGCCACGAACTTCAGCTCACAGTCGCACTCGGCTTCGAAGGCTTTTTTCACCGCCGGGCCTGGGCCCCAGTCGGCGGCGAAGGAATCGTAGGTGTAAACCGTCAGCGTCGGCTTGGCGAACACCGGTGCGGCGCACAGCAGCAATAAGCAGGGCAGATATTTTTTGACCACGTTGCACTCCTGAAAAATAAGGGGGCAAGGGCATCTGAGGGGGCGAGGCGGCGTCGCCGGTTCGCTGGGCTCAAATCCCTCCGCCGGTATTGACCGGATCAGGTTCGACGGGTGTGCTCTCAGCGGAAAATCGGGCTTATCACGCGGCCCGACTCTCCGCACCCCGTTGAGACGGCGCTATTGTAAAGATTAACCGACCCGGGCGAAAGGCGCTTATGCCTCCGGCGGGGCAAACCAGGCTGACTTGAAGTCGAACCAGCCGAGGGTGTTCATTCGCACGCCGCGCATGCTGCGCTGGCCGTGCAACTGCAGCCAGTGGTGGAACAGCGGATGCAGTTGGTGATTGCTGACCAGGCGCTGGCAGAACTCCGCCAGCGGCAGACGGTTGGCGCGCCACAGCGCCGCATCCTGCGCCAGGTCCTCGCTCATGCAATGCTGCATCAGCGGCAGCTCGTACAGCGTGGCGAACAGCGAAAACTCCAGCGGCAGATAGAAGTTGGCGCTGCCGAGCCACAGATCGCTGCGCGCGTCGCCCTGGTGCCAGGTCGCGTAATCCACGCTTTGCACGATCAGGCGGATGCCGTGCTGCGCCAGCAGCGGCTCGATCGCCTGGCGGATGGCGTGGAACTCCGAATGCTCATTGAAGTGAGTCAGCGTCAGTTCGGTCAGCCCCGCCGGTTTGGGCTGCTGCGCCAGCGCGCGGTTGTGGTGCCAGCGCGGCAGCAGGCCGTACGCCGGCGACCAATAGCGCTGGTAGAGCGGCCCGGCGTGGCTCAGCAGCGAAATGGGGTTGATCAATTCGCACAGCCAGCTGCGCATGGCGGGATCGGCCGCCAAGGGAGAGCGCTGATCGAACAGCAGGAAGTAGCAGCCTTCTTCCAGCCGGCTTTCCAGCTCGCTGTTGCCGGTTTCATCGCCCTGCAGCTGTACGCCGGAGTGCACCAGTTCTTCGGAGAATTCCGGCAGCACCCAGATGTTGACCTCATCGATCAGCGCCCGGTAGCCGAAATAGTCATCGAAGGCGTGGATCTTCATCTGGCTGGGAAGGTTGCGCACCACGCGGTAGGGGCCGGTGCCGATCGGATGGCGGGTGAAGTCCGGCAGATCGCGCCATTCGCGCGGCAGGATCATGGCGTGCACGCTGCCCAGCAGCCAGGGTAACCAGTGGTCGGGGCTGCGCAGATGCACGTCGACAACGAACGGCGTCGGCGAGGTGACGCTTTCGATATGCGAGAACAGCGGTTGCGAGGTCAGACGCGAAAGCGAGCTGATGACGTCCGCCATCTCCAGCTCGCGGCCATGATGAAAATGGATCGCCGGGCGCAGGTAAAACCGCCAGTGCAGCGGCGTCAGCGCCTGCCAATGGTGGGACAGATCGGATTCGAGTTCCCCGTTTTCCTCATTTATGCGCGTCAGGCCGTTGAAGATCTGACGCGCCAAATGGGTCTCGGAACGCCGCAGCGCCGAGCCGGGCAGCAGGTTGTACAACTGCCGATAGTAGAGCACCCGCAGGATATGTTTCCCCTGACGGAAGCTGCGCCCCAGCTGCGACAGCAGCATTTGGCGCACCACGTTTTTGTCGCCCACCAGCTGCACCAACTGATCGATGCGATCCTGCTCCAGCAGCTCCTCGGCCCGCTGTTGCTGCAGCGCCAGGCCGGTGTAATGAAAGGTTAGCCGCGAACGCTTGCCGCGTCCCGACTCCGCCTGCCAGGTGAGCCAGCCCTCCCGCTGCATGGCGCTCAACAGGGAGCGCACGTGGCGCCGCGAGCAGCTCAGCGCCTCCGCCAGTGCCTGCAGCGTGGTGTCGGTGGTTTCACCGTGGCAGCGTTGCCACAGACGGATGAACTGCTGCTGCAATCTGGACGTGGACATAAAAGAGGAACACTCCTGTCTCAACTCGTCAATTTTTCTTTCCCTATATTACGCCGATAATTTTCATCAATGAAAGGGGAGGGCGTAATCATGAAAGCTTTCTTATCCAAATCGTTCTATCAGCGCTATTTCAGCGCGGTGCGTCGGCAGCACGCCGACTGGCTGAGCGTGGTGCCCGAGCAGGCGCGGCTGGCAATATTGGCGCACCTGACGCAATGGGATATCAAAGAGATGAGCGACAAGCAGTATCGCGAGCACCTGTAAGGCGCTGCGGCATAAAAGTTTCTGAGTAATGGTGCTGTTTCACCAGCCAGTGGGTCGCCCCACTGGTTTTTTTATTTGCGGTTAGGGCGATGGACTTGCATTTTCCTCGCCGTGACCTAAGGTTTTTGCTTCTGCTTTGGGATCAGGGAAGAGGATATGGAACGCCTGAGACGGTTATCACTGCGCATCAACCCCATCTTTGCCGCCTTCCTGCTGATCGCTTTTCTCTCCGGCATCGCCGGCGCGTTGCTGACGCCGACGCTCAGCCTGTTTCTGACCACCGAAGTTAAGGTGCGGCCGCTGTGGGTCGGGTTGTTTTACACCGCCAACGCGGTGGCCGGCATCGTCGTCAGCTTCCTGCTGGCCAAACGTTCCGACACCCGCGGCGATCGGCGCAGGCTGATCCTGCTGTGCTGCCTGATGGCGGTCGGCAACTGCCTGCTGTTCGCTTTCAACCGCGACTACATGACGCTGATCACCGCCGGGGTGTTGATGTCCGCCGTTGCCAACACCGCCATGCCGCAGATCTTCGCGCTGGCGCGGGAATACGCCGACAGCGAGGCGCGTGAAGTGGTGATGTTCAGTTCGGTGATGCGCGCCCAGCTTTCGCTGGCGTGGGTGATAGGCCCGCCGCTGTCGTTTGCGCTGGCGCTGAATTACGGCTTTACCGTGATGTTCCTGATCGCCGCCGCCACCTTCGCCATCTGCGTGCTGCTGGTCGGGTTCATGCTGCCTTCGGTGCCGCGCGCGGCGGACGGCGACGGGCTGCGGGACGGCGCTTCCGCGCCGATTGCGCCCGCCAGCGCCTGGCGCAATCGCGACGTGCGTCTGCTGTTCATCGCCTCGATGCTGATGTGGACCTGCAACACCATGTATATCATCGACATGCCGCTGTATATTACCGCCGATCTCGGCCTGCCTGAGGGGCTGGCCGGGGTGCTGATGGGCACCGCTGCCGGGCTGGAGATCCCGGCGATGCTGCTGGCCGGTTACTACGTCAAACGTTTCGGCAAGCGCAACATGATGCTGCTGGCGGTGGCGGCGGGCGTGCTGTTTTACCTCGGGCTGACGGTGCTGGCGACCAAGCCGACCCTGATCGCATTGCAGCTGCTCAACGCGGTGTTTATCGGCATCGTCGCCGGTATCGGCATGCTCTATTTTCAAGATTTGATGCCGGGCCGACCGGGCGCCGCCACCACGCTGTTCACCAACAGCATCTCGACCGGGGTGATCCTGGCCGGGGTGCTGCAGGGCGCGCTGGTGGAGAACCTCGGTCATGGCTCGGTGTATTGGATGGCGGCGCTGCTGGCGCTGGCGGCGCTCTGGATGAGCGCCAAAGTGCGTGAAGTGTGAGGTCAAACGACGGCATTCTTGATGCAAGTCATTGAGAAGGCTGAAGCGGACGCCCAAGCTGAAGGCATATGGAGCGCGATCGTTGCGTCCACGCCCGTCTCGCTATTGAGATGCCGCCTTGTTGTTTAGAACAGTGGGAACGTTATGGATAAACTCACACCGCTCAAACCGCTTCCTTCCCTGTGCGCCCTTGCCGCCACGCTGATCATCTGGTTCCTCATTCCCGTGCCGGAGGGCGTTGCGCCCAACGCCTGGCAGCTGCTGGCGCTGTTTATCGGCACCATCATCGCCATCATCGGCAAGGCGATGCCGATCGGCGCAGTCTCGGTGATTGCCATCGCCCTGGTGGCGGTGACCGGCGTCACCAATCCCGGCAAGCCGGGCGCCGCGCTGGACGACGCGCTCAGCGGTTTTTCCAACCAGCTGATCTGGCTGATCGGCTTTTCTATCATGATCTCCCTCAGCCTGAACAAAACCGGGCTGGGCGCGCGCATCGGCTACTACTTTATCTCGCTGTTCGGTAAAAAAACGCTCGGCATCGCCTACGCATTGACGTTGGCGGAAACCACCCTGGCGCCGGTGACGCCGAGCAACACCGCGCGCGGCGGCGGCATCATTCACCCGATCATGAAATCGATCGCCGACAGCTTTGGTTCCAAACCCGAGCTCAATACCTCCGGCAAGATCGGCCGCTATCTGTCGCTGGTGAACTACAACATTAACCCGGTCACCTCGGCGATGTTTATCACCGCCACGGCGCCTAACCCGCTGATTGTCAGCCTGATCGCCAAAGGCACCCACGGCAGCTTCGAACTGTCCTGGTCGATGTGGGCGATCGCCGCCCTGGTGCCGGGGCTGTGTTCGCTGATCGTGATGCCGCTGGTCATTTATCTGCTGTACCCGCCGGAGGTGAAAAGCACCCCGGACGCGCCGCGTTTCGCCTGCGAAAAGCTGCAGGCGCTGGGGCCGGTGACGCTGCCGGAGAAAATTACTCTCGCGGTGTTCGCGCTGCTGTTGGTGCTGTGGGCCGGCATTCCGGCGATGATTTTCGGCCCGGCGCTGGCGGTCAATCCTACCACCGCGGCGCTGATCGGCCTGGCGGTGCTGCTGGCTACCGGGGTGCTGAGCTGGGAGGATGTGCTGAAGCATAAAGGGGCCTGGGATACCGTCGTGTGGTTCTCGGCGCTGGTGATGATGGCCAGTTTCCTCGGCAAGCTGGGGCTGATCGGCTGGCTGTCGCAGACCGTCGGCAACGGCATCGACCATATGGGCATGAGCTGGGTGGGCGGCACGATCTTGCTGACCATCATTTATCTGTATTCTCACTATTTCTTCGCCAGCACCACCGCACACGTAACGGCGATGTTCGCCGCCTTCTTCGCTGCCGGCATCGCGCTCGGCGCGCCGCCGGCGCTGCTGGGCCTGATCCTGGCGTTCTCTTCTTCGCTGATGATGTCGCTGACGCATTACGGGACCGGCACCGCGCCGATCATCTTTGGCTCCGGCTATGTGACGTTGGGGGAGTGGTGGAAAGCGGGGTTGGTGATGAGCGTGGTTAACCTACTGATCTGGATAGTGATCGGTGGCGCATGGTGGAAGCTGCTGGGCTACTGGTGAGGAAAAAATTCACCCGCCGGGCGGCGGGTGAAGGGGATTAATTCAGAAACGCCGGCTGCTGCGCTTCGTAGCGGGAGATGTCCGCTTCATGCTGCAGCGTCAGGCCGATGCTGTCCAGCCCGTTGATCATGCAGTGGCGGCGGAAGCTGTCTATTTCGAACGGATAGCTTTTGCCACCGGCGTTGACCGTCTGGTTCTCCAGATCCACCACGAACTCCGTACCCTCGTTGGCGTCAACCAGTTTGAACAGCTCATCCACCTGCTGCTCGCTCAGCGTGACCGGCAACAGCTGGTTGTTAAACGAGTTGCCGTAGAAGATATCGGCGAAGCTCGGCGCGATCACCACTTTGAAACCGTAGTCGGTCAGCGCCCAAGGGGCGTGTTCGCGCGAGGAGCCGCAGCCGAAGTTCTCCCGCGCCAACAGGATGCTGGCGCCTTTATAGCGCGGTTTGTTCAGCACGAACTCCGGGTTGGGTTGCTGGCCGGCATCGTCGAGGAAGCGCCAGTCGTTGAACAGGTGCTGGCCGAAACCGGTACGGGTCACCTTCTGTAAAAACTGCTTGGGAATAATGGCGTCGGTGTCGACGTTGGCCGCATCCAAAGGCACCACTAAGCCGGTATGTTGAGTAAATTTAGCCACGTTAGCCCCTTAGTGAATATCACGGATGTCAGCGAAGTGACCGGCGACGGCGGCCGCGGCGGCCATCGCCGGGCTGACCAGGTGGGTGCGCCCACCGCGGCCCTGGCGCCCTTCGAAGTTGCGGTTGCTGGTGGACGCGCAGCGCTCGCCCGGATTCAGACGGTCGTTGTTCATCGCCAGGCACATCGAGCAACCCGGCAAGCGCCATTCGAAACCGGCTTCAATAAAGATTTTGTCCAACCCTTCGGCTTCCGCCTGGGCCTTCACCGGGCCGGAGCCCGGCACCACGATGGCCTGCACGCCGTTGGCGACCTTGCGCCCCTTGGCGATCGCCGCCGCCGCGCGCAGATCTTCGATGCGCGAGTTGGTGCAGGAACCGATGAACACTTTGTCGATCGGCACTTCGGTCAATTTGATGCCCGGCTTCAAATCCATGTAGGCCAGCGCTTTCTCGGCGGAGGCGCGCTCAACCGGATCGTTAAACGATTCCGGCGCCGGGATCGCCTGATTGACGGCGATCACCTGGCCAGGGTTGGTGCCCCAGGTGACCTGCGGCGCGATCTCTTCGGCGCGCAGCGTCACCACGGTATCGAACTGGGCGTCGGCGTCGGACTTCAGAGTGCGCCAGTAAGCGACCGCCTGCTCCCAGTTTTCACCGGTCGGCGCGAACTGACGCCCCTTCAGGTAGGCGAAGGTGGTGTCGTCCGGCGCGACCAACCCGGCTTTGGCGCCCATTTCGATCGCCATGTTGCACAGGGTCATGCGGCCTTCCATGCTCAATGCCTCGATCGCCTTGCCGCAGAACTCCACCACGTGGCCGGTGCCACCGGCGCTGCCGGTTTTGCCGATTACCGCCAGCACGATGTCTTTGGCGGTAATGCCCTCGGCGGCATCGCCGGTGACCTCAATCTTCATGGTTTTGGCCCGGCCCTGCTTCAGGGTCTGGGTCGCCAGCACGTGCTCCACTTCGGAGGTGCCGATGCCGAACGCCAGCGAGCCGAAGGCGCCGTGGGTCGCGGTGTGTGAATCGCCGCAGACGATGGTCATGCCCGGCAGCGTCATGCCTTGCTCCGGCCCGATCACGTGCACGATGCCCTGGAACGGGTGGTTCAGGTCATACAGTGAAACGCCGAATTCCGCGCAGTTCTTGATCAGCTCCTGCATCTGGATGCGAGCCATCTCGCCGCTGGCGTTGATGTCCTTGGTCTGGGTCGACACGTTGTGATCCATGGTGGCGAAGGTTTTGCCGGGCTGGCGCACCTTGCGGCCCATGGCGCGCAGGCCGTCGAACGCCTGCGGCGACGTGACTTCGTGCACCAGGTGACGGTCGATATACAGCAACGGCGTCTCGTTCGGCGCTTCGTGCACCACGTGGGCGTCGTACAATTTCTGGTATAAGGTCTTGGCCATGTTATGCCCCCTGAGCTACAAAGCGAGCGATGATGTCGCCCATTTCATCGGTGCTGACGGCTTTGCCGTCACCGGCCAGATCGGCGGTGCGGTAGCCCTGTTCCAACGCCTGGTTGATGGCGCGCTCTACGGCGTCGGCCGCTTCATCGGCGCCCAGGCTGTAACGCAGCAGCAGGGTGGCGGACAGGATCTGCGCAATCGGGTTGGCGATGCCTTTGCCGGCGATATCCGGCGCGGAACCGCCCGCCGGTTCGTACAGGCCGAAGCCTTGCTCGTTCAGGCTGGCGGACGGCAGCATGCCCATCGAGCCGGTGATCATCGCGCACTCGTCGGACAGGATGTCGCCGAACAGGTTGGAACACAGCAGCACGTCGAACTGGGACGGATCCTTGATCAGCTGCATGGTGGCGTTGTCGATATACATGTGCGACAGCGACACGTCCGGGTAATCCTTGGCGACCTGATTGACCACTTCACGCCACAAGATGGAGCTTTGCAGCACGTTGGCCTTGTCGATCGACGTCACCTTGTGGCGGCGCTTGCGGGCGGATTCGAAGGCGATGCGCGCGATGCGTTCAATCTCGAAACGGTGATACACCTCGGTGTCGAAGGCGCGCTCCTGCATGCCCTGGCCTTCGCGGCCCTTCGGCTGGCCGAAATAGATGCCGCCGGTCAGTTCGCGCACGCACAGAATGTCGAAGCCGCGGGCGGCGATATCGGCGCGCAGCGGGCAGAACGCCTCCAACCCTTGATACAGGCGGGCCGGGCGCAGGTTGCTGAACAGTTTGAAGTGCTTGCGCAGTGGCAACAGCGCGCCGCGTTCCGGCTGCTCGGCCGGCGGCAGGTGTTCCCATTTCGGGCCGCCCACCGAACCGAACAGGATGGCGTCGGCCTGCTCGCAGCCGGCGACGGTCGCCGCCGGCAACGGGCTGCCGTGGCGATCGATGGCGATGCCGCCGACGTCGTACTCGGCGGTGGTGATGCGAATGTCAAAGCGTTGACGCACCGCGTCCAACACTTTGCGCGCCTGAGCCATTACTTCCGGGCCGATACCGTCTCCGGGCAAGACGGCAATGTGATAAGTCTTCGTCATGTTCACACCGTTTCCTGATTATTTTGATGTTTGTTTTGCTGCAGACGCTGTTTTTCTTTTTCTACCTGCTGTGAGCGCCAAATATTGTTCAACACGTGCACCATCGCCTTGGCGGAGGATTCGACGATGTCGGTCGCCAGACCCACGCCATGGAAACGACGGCCGTTATAAGAGACGACGATATCCACCTGGCCCAGCGCATCGCGCCCATGGCCTTTGGCGGTCAACTGGTACTTCACCAGTTCGATCGGGTAATCGGTGATGCGATTGATCGCCTGATAGACCGCATCGACCGGGCCGTTGCCGGTGGCGGCTTCGGCTTTCTCTTCGCCGCCGCAGATCAGTTTCACCGAGGCGGTGGCCATGATGCTGCTGCCGGACTGCACGCTGAAGTAACCCAGGCTGAAGTGTTCCGGTTCTTCCTGTTGTTTGTTGATGAAGGCCAGCGCCTCCAGGTCATAGTCGAACACCTGGCCTTTTTTGTCGGCCAGCTTCAGGAAGGCGGCGTACAGGGTATCCAGGTTGTAGTCCTGCTCCTGGTAGCCCATCTCTTCCATGCGGTGTTTCACCGCCGCGCGGCCGGAGCGGGAAGTCAGGTTCAACTGCACGTCTTTCAGGCCGATCGACTGCGGGGTCATGATTTCGTAGTTTTCGCGGTTCTTCAGCACGCCGTCCTGGTGAATGCCGGAGGAGTGGGCGAAGGCGTTGGCGCCGACGATCGCCTTGTTGGCCGGGATCGGCATGTTGCACAGCTGGCTGACGATCTGGCTGGTGCGGAAGATTTCCTGATGATTGATGTTGGTGTGCACGTTCATGATGTCCTGGCGCACCTTAATCGCCATGATCACCTCTTCCAGCGAACAGTTGCCGGCGCGCTCACCGATGCCGTTCAGGGTGCCTTCCACCTGACGGGCGCCGGCCTGGACCGCGGCAATGGAGTTGCCGACTGCCATGCCCAAATCGTCGTGGCAGTGTACGGAGATGATGGCTTTGTCGATGTTCGGCACGCGGTCATACAAGGTGGTGATGATGCCGCCGAACTGGTTTGGCGTGGTGTAGCCGACGGTATCCGGAATATTGATGGTGGTGGCGCCGGCGTTGATGGCGGCTTCGACCACGCGGCACAGATTGTCGATCGGCGTGCGGCCGGCGTCTTCGCAGGAGAATTCCACGTCGTCGGTATAGTTGCGGGCGCGTTTGACCGAGCGCACTGCCATCTCCAACACTTCGTCGAACGAGCGCTTCAGCTTCGATTCGATGTGCAGGGTGGAGGTGGCCAGGAACACGTGGATACGGAACGCTTCAGCGACGCGCAACGCTTCGGCGGCCACGTCGATGTCTTTGTCCACGCAGCGGGCCAGGCCGCAGACGCGACTGTTCTTGATCTGGCGAGCGATGGTTTGCACCGATTCGAAATCGCCCGGCGAAGAGACCGGGAAGCCGACTTCCATCACGTCAACGCCCATTCTTTCCAGCGCCAGCGCAATCTGAATCTTCTCTTTTACGCTCAGGCTGGCCTGCAATGCCTGTTCGCCATCACGCAGCGTGGTATCGAAAATAATGACTTGTTGGCTCATCGGTGCATTCCTTATCGTGTTGATTTCACGCTAAGCGGGCAAAAAAAAACCCGCGCAGTAGCGCGGGTTTCTTATGGGTGATCGGCTGAGTCAGCTCCGAACTTCGTCCACAGGCATACCGCGCAAACAAGATGCGTTGAGTAGTAGGCCTAGTAGACGGTGAGTACGGATCATAATGGTTCAGCTTCTCTTAAATTGGGTGTCTGCCTAATTTGATACGTGATTGGCCTGGCGATGTCAACACCTGATTGAATGCGGGGACAATGCACCGGCTATGCGTCCAAACAGAGGATCATTCGGTAAAAATGCAGCGCTATAGAGAAAAAATGGGAGCAGTTTGCGCGCTGCTTAGCATAAACGAATCGAATATATACTGCGCTAATTGCTTCTGGATTTTGTTGGGTTAAGATTTGTGATGAAAAAATAAGGAGGATTAATCACGGGAGGAAACAAAATAACATTTTTAATGCGAATGATTTAAATTGAATTCATATGATTAATTGATTGTTTTAGTCATAATATAACAAAATAATGCGATTTTACACAAAGCGATTGATGTTTTTAGATGGTTTGATTGCTTATGATGTGTTTTTATAGTTTGTCTCATACAGTGGGGTTACGTTGTTTAATTGTATTAATCATTGTTAATACCTAATTATTAGTACCACCCAGGTGGCATTCTTCCTGCTGACGGTAGAAGTGACTGATATGCATTCCATATACGACTTAAATCGTGTCGATAACACGAGGTTTTTTATCGGCTGATGACGGTAATGGCAGGATTTGTCGTGCAAAGATAAGACAATGCGGCGTTTCATTGTTTGTCGAGCATAAGGATTAGATTATCTACACAGGATTTAGTGGAGTGAAATATGGCTGAATATGATTCAGAAATCGCCATGGTCAAAGAGCCGGCGGACATCCATTTGCGCAGCGTCGATCTTAATTTGCTGACGGTGTTTGACGCCGTGATGCAAATGCAAAATATTACGCGAGCCGCTAATTCGTTAGGGATGTCGCAGCCGGCGGTGAGCAACGCGGTAGCGCGTCTGAAGGTGATGTTCAACGACGAGCTGTTCGTGCGCTGCGGGCGCGGGATCCAGCCCACCATGCGGGCCAGGCAGCTGTTCGGGCCGGTGCGGCAAGCGCTGCAGCTGGTGCAAAATGAGTTGCCGGGATCTGAGTTTGAGCCGCTGACCAGCACGCGAGCGTTCTCCCTGTCCCTGTGCAGCCCGCTCGATTTGCGTCTGGGCGCCGGGATAATCAATCACGTCAAACAGATAGCGCCGCAGCTTAACCTGCAAATAAAGTCATACATTAACAATAATATTGAACATCAATTGCGTTATCAGGACGTCGAATTTGTCATCGGCTACAGCCGTTTCGAGTCGGCGGAGTTTCGCAGCCTGGCGATGTTCGACGACGAATTAGTGCTGGCGGTTGCGCAGGCGCACCCGCGAATAGGGGAGGAGGTGACGCCGGAACACATGTTGGCCGAACAGCACGCGGCGGTTTCCCTGGAAAGTTTTGGATCGTTCAGTAAACCTTTCTATTTAGAGGAGCCGATGCTGCGCGCCGTGACACAACAGTGCACGGACCTCTACAGCGTGTTGAATATGGTGTCGCAAACGGAAATGGTGGCGATTGCGCCCGCCTGGTTGGTGCGGCAACAGACGGAGGCGTTGAAAATAAAGGCGGTTCCTTTGTGCGCCAATCACAATAAAGCGACCTGCTATCTTTCCTGGCATGAATCCTCCGAACGGGATAAAGGGCACCAGTGGATGAAGTCCGTCCTGATTGAGGCGGGTAACCCAAAGTAAAGCGATAAAAAATGGGGATATATAAAGATAATATTCAACTGAGCGTTTTTTTCTCATGATAAAAACTAAGAACTATCTGGGTTTTTATTAAGATGTTTCTTGGTTTTGCGGCGATTAAATAACTTATTTTCAGGGTGAGTTGGTTCGTTTACCAAAAATAATTAATATAAATTAATATTCTGATTTTTACTTTACGACTGGTATTTTTAACTAACTCGATGCGGCGGCCCGGATGGGCCGCGTTTTATTGCCGCCAGCAAACCTTTTCCTTCCCGTTCTGTCCAACCCATGAAAGCGCGAAAGCCGGCCTGAGTTTTGGCTCACACTTCTACGCTGAAATCGCTTTTCCCCCTGCCTGAGAGTAGGTAGACTGCGCGGAAAAAAGTAAACACGTGTAAGCTGAGATGAGGGCCGTAAGGCGTCGTTCAGGCTTAACTGTATGATTCATTTCAGGCTTAGAGCACTATGATCACTAATCTGCTGCAATACCATTTGATCCATCGTATACAGCATCAAATCACCCACCGAGCCGATCGCACAGCTTTTCGCCAATGGTCGCCCAACGGCGAGTTTCAACTGACCTGGGAAGAGGCCGCCGTTCGCATCGATCGCATTGCCGCCGGGCTGTTGGCCCTGGGGGCCGAAGTGCAAGAGCGCATCGGCATTTTCGCCAATAACGGCATGGCCTGGTCGCTGGCCGATCTCGCGATTCTCCACCTGCGCGGCGTCAGCGTGCCGCTCTATTCCACCAATACGCCGGCGCAGGCGGCCTTCGTCATCAACGACGCCGACATTCGCATACTGTTCGTCGGCGAACAGGCGCAGTTGGACGCGGCCATCGCGCTGCGCGGCGTTTGCCCACAGCTGCGCCATATTATCGTGTTTGACCAAGATGCCGACCTGCGCGGCTGCGAGATAGCGCGACACCTGAGCGCCTTCGAGCATGCCGCCGATCCGACGGCTTTTATCGCTCAACGTCGGCAGCGCATTGAAGAGTGCGACCTGCAGGACCTCTTCACCCTGATCTATACCTCGGGCACCACCGGCGAGCCCAAAGGGGTGATGCTGGATTACCGCAACCTGGCGGCGCAGCTCTACCTGCATGATGAGAGACTGACGGTCGGCGAAGAGGATGTGTCGCTCAGTTTCCTGCCGCTGTCGCATGTGTTCGAGCGTGCCTGGAGCTTCTTTGTCATGCATTCCGGCGCGCAGAACGTCTTCCTGCCGAACACCGACTGGGTGCGGGAAGCGATGGGGCAGGTTCGCCCGACGCTGATGTGCGCGGTACCGCGTTTCTACGAGAAGATTTTCAGCGCGGTGCATGAAAAAGTGGCGCGCGCGCCTTGGCTGCGCCGCGCGCTGTTCCACTGGGCGATCGTCTGCGGGGAGCGCAAGTTCCTTCAGGAGCGGGCCGGCAAACCGTTGGGTAAACTGTTCGAACTCTCTCATCGCTGGGCCGACAAGCTGGTATTGAGCAAGCTGCGCGGCATCCTCGGCGGCCGGGTGCGCTTCCTGCCGGCGGCGGGCGCCAAGCTGGATGACAATGTGATCCTGTTTTTCCAGGCGATGGGCGTCAATATCAAGTACGGCTATGGCATGACCGAAACCTGTGCGACCGTGTCCTGCTGGGAAGAAGGGCATTTCCGCTTCGGCTCTATCGGCAAACCGCTGCCGGAGGTCGAGGTGCGCATCGGTGAAGAAAATGAAATCCAGGTGCGCGGGCCGATCGTGATGCGCGGCTATTTCAACAAACCGTTGGAAACCGCCGCGACCTTTACCGCAGACGGCTGGCTGAAAACCGGCGATGCCGGGGCGATCGATGAAGAGGGCAATCTGTTCATCACCGAGCGCCTTAAGGATTTGATGAAAACCTCCGGCGGCAAATACATCGCGCCGCAGATGCTGGAAGGCACGCTGGCGCAGGACCGCTTTATCGAGCAGGTGGCGATCATCGCCGATGCGCGCAAGTTCGTTTCCGCGCTGATCGTGCCGTGCTTTGAGTCGCTGGAAGAGTACGCGAAGTCAGTCAACCTGAAGTATCAGGATCGCCTGGAGCTGCTGCGCAACGGTGAAATCCTCGAGATGTTCGAAAAGCGTCTGCGCGAGATGCAAAAGGAGCTGGCGCGCTTCGAGCAGGTGAAGAAGTTCACGCTGCTGCCGGCGGCCTTTTCCATGGAGCTGGGGGAGCTGACGCCAACGCTGAAGCTGCGCCGCAAAGTGATCCTGCAGCGCTATCAGCGTGAAATCGACTCCATGTATCAGGAACAGGGCTGAGGCCGCCGCCGGACCGCGCGTTCGGCGAAAAAAACGGCATATTCTTCGCCTGATTTAGTTCTGTAATTTTCCCTCTGTTCGAAACAATGCCTAGCCTGACGCCCCTGGGGCTAGCGCATTGTTTTTATAAAGTCGCGATCTCCAGCCGCTTGGCAATAACCCCGCCGTCGTTAAGCCATTTTGCCGTTTGCCTGCCCCATATTCTGACGTTATGTTAATTCGATAGCGACAACCCATAAAAATTTAGGGGCATTGCCCCGCAGCAGGCGCTACGTTCCGGCGCCAGAGAAGAATAAGCAAGCCTGGAGGCAAACCCATGGAGATGTTGTCAGGAGCCGAGATGGTCGTCCGATCGTTGATCGATCAGGGCGTTAAACATGTATTCGGCTACCCCGGCGGGGCGGTGCTCGATATCTACGACGCCCTGCATACGGTCGGAGGGATCGATCATATTCTGGTGCGCCACGAGCAAGGTGCGGTGCACATGGCCGACGGTTACGCGCGCGCCACCGGCGAAGTGGGCGTGGTGCTGGTGACCTCCGGCCCCGGTGCCACCAACGCCATTACCGGTATCGCTACCGCTTATATGGACTCGATCCCGATGGTCGTCCTGTCGGGGCAGGTGCCCAGCTCGCTGATCGGCTACGACGCCTTCCAGGAGTGCGATATGGTGGGGATTTCTCGGCCGGTGGTGAAACACAGCTTCCTGGTGAAACGCACCGAAGACATCCCGGCGGTGTTGAAGAAGGCCTTTTACCTGGCCTCCAGCGGCCGCCCCGGCCCGGTGGTGATCGATCTGCCGAAAGACATCGTCGGCCCGGCGGTGCGGATGCCTTATGCCTATCCGCAGGACGTGAGCATGCGTTCTTACAACCCGACGGTGCAGGGCCACCGCGGGCAAATCAAACGCGCGCTGCAAACCATTCTGGCGGCCAAAAAGCCGGTGATGTACGTCGGCGGCGGCGCGATCAACGCCGGTTGCGAAGCCGAACTGTTGGCGTTGGCGGAGCAGTTGAACCTGCCGGTGACCAGCAGCCTGATGGGGTTGGGGGCCTTCCCCGGTACCCACCGCCAGAGCGTTGGCATGCTCGGCATGCACGGCACCTATGAAGCCAATAAAACCATGCACCATGCCGACGTGATCTTCGCCGTCGGCGTGCGTTTCGACGATCGTACGACCAACAATCTGGCCAAATACTGTCCGGATGCCACCGTGCTGCACATCGATATCGATCCGACCTCGATCTCCAAAACGGTGGACGCCGATATCCCGATCGTCGGCGATGCCAAGCAGGTGCTGGTGCAGATGCTGGAGCTGCTGGCGCAGGACGAGAAAGCGCAGGATCACGATGCGCTGCGCGATTGGTGGCAGTCTATCGAGCAGTGGCGCGCCCGCGACTGCCTGGGCTACGACAAAAACAGCGGCACCATCAAGCCGCAGGCGGTGATTGAAACCCTGCATCGCCTGACCAAAGGCGACGCCTATGTGACCTCGGACGTCGGCCAGCACCAAATGTTCGCCGCGCTCTATTATCCGTTCGACAAACCGCGCCGTTGGATCAACTCCGGCGGCCTCGGCACCATGGGCTTCGGCCTGCCGGCGGCATTGGGCGTCAAGCTGGCGCTGCCGGAGGAAACCGTGGTGTGCGTGACCGGCGACGGCAGCATTCAGATGAATATTCAGGAGCTGTCCACCGCGCTGCAATATAACCTGCCGGTGGTGGTGGTGAACCTCAACAACCGCTATTTGGGCATGGTCAAGCAGTGGCAGGACATGATTTATTCCGGCCGTCATTCGCAGTCTTACATGGATTCACTGCCGGACTTCGTCAAGCTGGCCGAGGCTTACGGCCATGTCGGTATCGCCATCCGCACGCCGGATGAGCTGGAAAGCAAGCTGGCGCAGGCGCTGGCGGAAAAAGAGCGGCTGGTGTTCGTCGACGTGACCGTCGATGAAACCGAACATGTCTACCCGATGCAGATCCGCGGCGGAAGCATGGACGAAATGTGGCTTAGCAAAACGGAGAGGACCTGATCATGCGCCGTATTTTATCTGTCTTGCTGGAAAACGAATCCGGCGCCCTGTCGCGCGTGGTGGGGTTGTTCTCCCAGCGCGGTTACAACATCGAGAGCCTGACGGTGGCGCCGACCGACGATCCGACGCTGTCGCGCATGACTATCCAGACCGTCGGCGACGAGAAAGTGCTGGAGCAGATTGAGAAGCAGTTGCACAAGCTGGTGGACGTGTTGCGCGTCAGCGAGCTGGTGCAGGGCGCTCACGTTGAACGCGAGATCATGCTGGTGAAGCTGCAGGCCAGCGGCTACGGCCGTGAAGAGGTGAAACGCTGCGCCGATATTTTCCGTGGCCAGATCGTCGATGTGACGGCGACGCTGTATACGGTGCAGCTGGCCGGCACCAGCGACAAGCTGGACGCCTTCCTGAGCGCGGTGCGTGAAGTGGCGGAGATTGTGGAAGTGGCGCGTTCCGGCGTGGTCGGCGTGTCGCGCGGCGACAAAATCATGCGCTGAGCGCGGTCTGGCGGCGAATAATCGGGGGCGCGGCGTGGCTGCGCCCTTTGTTTTTCGGCCTTTTTTGCCCGATTGCCGGCACCTTTCGGCAAAAGCGGTTGCTAGGTAGTGTTTTCTGCTGTTAGATCGCAGAGGCTGGATTGAATAACCGCACGGGATGCCATGGTTAATCCGAGCACAGCCTTCACTTCTATTTTCAGCGTCATTAAGGGGTTAATGTGAAACTGGATGAAATCGCGCGTCTCGCGGGCGTTTCGCGCACGACGGCCAGTTATGTCATCAACGGCAAGGCGAAGCAGTATCGTGTCAGCGATAAAACCGTCGAGAAAGTGATGGCCGTGGTCAGGGAGCATAACTATCACCCGAATGCCGTCGCGGCGGGGCTGCGCGCCGGGCGTACCCGTTCTATCGGCCTGGTGATCCCGGATCTGGAAAATACCAGCTATACCCGCATCGCCAACTACCTGGAGCGCCAGGCGCGCCAGCGGGGTTACCAATTGCTGATCGCCTGTTCCGAAGATCAGCCGGACAACGAAATGCGCTGCATTGAGCACCTGCTGCAGCGTCAGGTGGACGCCATCATCGTCTCCACCGCCTTGCCGCCGGAGCATCCTTTCTATCAACGCTGGGCCAACGATCCGCTGCCGATCATCGCGCTGGACCGCGCGCTGGATCGCGAGCATTTCATCAGCGTTGTGGGCGCCGATCAGGAAGACGCTTTTGCGTTGGCGCAGGAGCTGCGCACCTTCCCGGCGGAGTCGGTGCTGTACCTAGGCGCCTTGCCGGAGCTTTCGGTCAGCTTCCTGCGTGAGCAGGGCTTCCGCCAGGCCTGGCAAGAGGATCCCCGCCACGTCGATTACCTGTACGCCAACAGCTACGAACGCGAAGCCGCCGGCGCGCTGTTTGCCGAATGGTTGAAAGCGCACCCGATGCCGCAGGCGCTGTTTACCACGTCGTTCTCTTTATTGCAGGGCGTGATGGACGTGACGCTGAAGCAACGCGGCCGCTTGCCGACCGATCTGGCGATCGCCACCTTCGGCGATCATGAACTGTTGGATTTCCTTGAGTGCCCGGTATTGGCGGTAGCGCAGCGCCATCGCGACGTGGCCGAGCGCGTGCTGGAACTGGTGTTGGCCAGCCTGGACGAACCGCGTAAACCCAAGCCGGGGCTGACGCGCATTCGCCGCAATCTGTTCCGCCGCGGCAGTCTGAGCCGCAAGTAGTTTGCCTGACAGGGGCCCGCGTTGGCGGGCTCCTTTAGACGTAACCTGCCACCCGAAACAGCCGCCGGCAGTACTCCAGGAAGTAACCATACACCACGCCCATCGCCATGGAGACCAGCGCATTGCTGGTTACCGCCGCCAGCATTTGTTGGCCGTCGGCGCCCACGCTCCATAAAATTGCAGCATAAACCGGGGACTGGAAGCTGACATAGGCCAGCAGATCGGCGAGATTGCGCAGTAGGAACTGGCCGTGCAGGCAACGACGCGCCGTGCGGATAAACAGATCGCGATAGCGGCCATAAGGCCAGGCGATCAGAATGTTGACCGGGATCGACAACAGGCGTGAAGAGAGGGATTGCTGGAAGCTCATGCCGGAGATTAACACTTCAATCGCCATACCGGCGATAAAGCAGTACACCACCAGTGCAAACGTATCGGCAGCGGCGCTGCGCCAGTGTGCGGCGGGCGAAAGCATGTATCTCTCCTTTTGTGTTAATGTGCTGTTAATTTTATAATTTGTGGTTGTTAATTCTGGTTTTTTGCTTTTTATATAGTTTACTGATCTGGTTTGTGTTTTTTAACTAGGTTTATATTTTTATTTTTAACATTTGTTCGGTTTTTGTCCCGCAGAGCCGGGGCGCAGGAAGGGATGGAGAGATTAAAATCGGTGTTTTTAAATAAACCTATTAAAAACATGCTGTTGCGATTTTTTGTGTCCGCGGGGGGATTTTTCCGGCAAAAATTGTGGAAATAAAGGTGTAAGAAAATGAAACCATAATTGTAAACAGGTGTTTTGGGAATAATCTTACCAAATTGATTTAAATCGAAATTACTTCTGCTCGTAATATCCGAGCCATTTATTTTCGCCGTGCTCTCATCATGGCGGTGCAAATTGAAGTAAAATAGCGCGCAGTTTCACGGTGAATAACGATTGAGCGTTATTAACTCAAGGAGTTATAGCCTTATTCTGCGGTCGACTCGTCAGGCGCCGAGCCTTGGCGCGCGCGGGGCGGCAGCGGTTACAGCCCTGAGATTGCCGAGCTGAAAAATGAGACATGGCTTGCAGAAGGAAGTAATGAGTTAATTAATCGCCAGTTCGTCAGGTTTTTAATCAGATTCTTTCCGCCTAGAAAATTCTCTCCGTTTATCATGGTGTTAATTTTTAATCGTCGAATAATCAGAGTTTCTTTCGCGAGTCAGCTCCCAAAATGACCAGAGAAATATTGCCAAAGCGCTGGCGCTCTGGCTTGACAAGGTTTTCATACCCTCCGTAAACTCCATTGTGTGGGAATTTGTGGGGTAAAGTGGTGAAAACGGTCACTAAGGGGTAGCTCAGGAATGTTCCGTGGAGCGACGATGGTCAACCTCGACAGCAAAGGGCGGCTCGCCGTACCTACCCGATATCGGGAATTGCTCAACGAGGAATCGCAAGGCCAAATGGTCTGTACCATTGACCTCCATCAGCCCTGCCTGCTGCTTTATCCTTTGCCCGAATGGGAAATTATTGAACAAAAATTATCACGTCTGTCGAGCATGAATCCCGCCGAGCGCCGCGTTCAGCGCCTGCTGTTGGGACATGCCAGTGAGTGTCAGATGGATAGTGCCGGTCGTTTGCTGTTAGCCAGTACGCTGCGGCAACACGCCGGGCTCACGAAAGAAGTGATGCTGGTCGGTCAGTTCAACAAGTTTGAACTGTGGGATGAACAGACCTGGTATCAACAAGTCAAGGATGATATTGACGCTGAACAGTCGACTCAGGAACCGTTGTCTGAGCGGCTACAGGACTTGTCGCTATAAGCATGTTGGAAAACTATAAACACACCACCGTCCTGCTGGACGAAGCCGTCAACGGCCTCAATATCCGCAGCAACGGCATATATATCGACGGTACTTTTGGTCGCGGTGGCCATTCTCGTCTGATTCTGTCCCAACTGGGGCCGGAAGGGCGCTTGCTGGCAATTGACCGTGACCCTCAGGCGATTGCAGCCGCCAAATCTATTGAAGATCCTCGTTTTACCATCGTACACGGCCCATTTTCCGAGTTGTCGCACTATGTGCGGGAGCGCGAGCTGGCGGGCAAGATCGACGGCGTTCTGCTCGATCTGGGCGTTTCCTCGCCGCAGCTTGACGACGCGGAGCGCGGGTTCTCCTTTATGCGCGACGGTCCGCTGGACATGCGCATGGATCCGTCCACCGGCCTGTCTGCCGCAGAGTGGCTGATGAAGGCCGAAGCGGACGACATCGCCTGGGTGCTGAAAACCTTCGGCGAAGAGCGTTTCGCCAAGCGCATCGCGCGCGCCATCGTCGAAAGAAACCGCGTGGAGCCGATGACGCGCACCAAAGAGCTGGCGGATCTGATCGCCGATGCCAGCCCGTTCCGTGAAAAGCACAAGCATCCGGCGACGCGCAGCTTCCAGGCGATCCGCATTTATATCAACAGCGAGCTGGAAGAGATCGAGCGTGCGCTCGACGGCGCGCTGGAAGTGCTGGCCCCGCAGGGCCGTTTGTCGATCATCAGCTTCCATTCGCTGGAAGACCGCATCGTCAAACGCTTTATGCGACACCACAGCCGCGGCGCCCAGGTGCCGGCGGGCATTCCGTTGACCGAGGAGCAACTGCGCGGCATGGGCGGGCGAACGCTGAAAGCGCTGGGCAAAATGATGCCGTCGGAAGCGGAAGTGGCGGACAACCCGCGTGCGCGCAGCTCGGTGCTGCGCATTGCTGAGAGGATGCCCGCGTGATTGGCAACGAACGTCACGGCCTGGTCGGGGTGATTGGCGGCGATCTGCTGCGCAACGCCAAGATCCCCCTGATTTTACTGATTGCGTCACTGGTCTCCGCGATTTTCGTGGTGACCACCGCGCACCGCACCCGCCTGCTGACCGCCGAACGCGAGCAGCTGGTTCTGGAGCGCGATGCGCTGGATATCGAGTGGCGCAACCTGATTTTAGAAGAGAACGCCCTCGGCGATCACAGCCGGGTTGAACGTATCGCGACAGAAAAACTGCAGATGCAACACGTTGATCCATCGCAGGAAAATATCATCGTTAAACAATGAATGGTTTAACCGGAATAATGACACGGAGTAGAAAGGAAACGCATGAAAGCAGCGCGCCCCGGTAAGTTGAGACGCCAGGAAGATCAGGCCAGCTTTGTCAGCTGGCGTTTTGCGTTGCTGTGCGGCTGCATTTTGCTGGCGATGGTTGGCCTGATGCTGCGCGTCGCGTACCTGCAGGTCATCAACCCCGATCGTCTGGTGAAAGAAGGCGACATGCGTTCGCTGCGCGTGCAGGAAGTGCCGACCGCGCGCGGCATGATCAGCGATCGCGCCGGCCGCCCGTTGGCGGTCAGCGTGCCGGTGAATGCGGTGTGGGCCGATCCGAAAGAGCTGAACGAACGCGGCGGCATCACGCTGGACAGCCGTTGGAAAGCGCTTTCCGATGCGCTCAACATCCCGCTGGACCAGCTTTCCAACCGCATCAACGCCAACCCGAAAGGGCGCTTTGTTTATCTGGCGCGCCAGGTTAACCCGGCGATCGGCGACTACATCCACAAACTCAAGCTGCCGGGGATCTACCTGCGGCAGGAGTCGCGCCGTTACTACCCGGCGGGGCAGGTGACGTCGCACATCATCGGCGTGACCAACATCGACGGGCAAGGCATCGAAGGTGTCGAGAAGAGCTTCGATCGCTGGCTGACCGGGCAACCGGGCGAGAGAACGGTGCGCAAGGATCGCTTCGGCCGAGTGATTGAAGATATCTCCTCCGTCGATAGCCAGGCGGCGCATAACCTGGTGCTGAGCGTCGATGAGCGCCTGCAGGCGCTGGTGTATCGCGAGCTGAACAACGCCGTGGCGTTCAACAAGGCCGAATCGGGCACTGCGGTGCTGATCGACGTGAACACTGGCGAAGTGCTGGCGATGGCCAACAGCCCGTCTTATAACCCGAACAACATGGCCGGTACGCCGAAAGAAACCATGCGTAACCGCGCTATCACCGATATTTTTGAACCCGGTTCAACCGTGAAGCCAATGGTGGTGATGACCGCGCTGCAAAACGGCGTGGTGAGAGAAAACAGCGTGCTGAACACCATCCCGTACCGCATTCAGGGCCACGAGATCAAAGACGTGGCGCGGTACTCGGAGCTGTCATTGACCGGGATCTTGCAGAAGTCGAGTAACGTCGGTGTTTCAAAGCTGGCGTTAGCGATGCCGTCCTCAGCGTTAGTAGATACTTACTCTCGTTTTGGGCTGGGAAAAGCGACCAATTTGGGGCTGGTCGGAGAAAGCAGTGGCATATACCCAAAAAAACAACGGTGGTCTGACATAGAGAGGGCCACCTTCTCTTTCGGCTACGGGCTGATGGTAACTCCGTTACAGTTGGCGCGAGTCTATGCAACGATCGGCAGTCTGGGCGTGTATCGCCCATTGTCGATCACCAAGGTTGACCCTCCGGTCGCCGGCGAACGCGTTTTCCCTGAACCTCTGGTGCGCACCGTGGTGCACATGATGGAAAGCGTGGCCTTGCCGGGCGGCGGCGGCGTGAAAGCCGCCATCAAGGGATACCGTATCGCCATCAAAACCGGTACCGCGAAAAAAGTGGGCCCGGACGGCAAATACGTCAACCGATACATCGCTTATACCGCCGGCGTCGCGCCGGCAAGTAACCCCCGTTTTGCCCTGGTGGTCGTCATCAACGACCCGCAGGGTGGGAAATACTATGGTGGCGCAATCTCCGCGCCGGTGTTCGGCGCCATCATGGGCGGCGTATTGCGCACCATGAACGTCGAGCCTGACGCGTTGCCCACCGGTGACAAAAGCGAATTAGTGATTAACAAGAAAGAGGGTTCAGGTGGCAGATCGTAATTTGCGCGACTTACTCGCCCCGTGGGTGCCGACGGCGCCCGGGCGCGCGCTGCGGGAAATGACATTAGACAGCCGTGTGGCGGCTGCCGGGGATCTGTTTGTCGCCGTGGTCGGCCATCAAACGGATGGACGCCGCTATATTCCGCAGGCCATTGCGCAGGGCGTCGCCGCCGTGATCGCCGAAGCTGAGGGTCAGGCCGAAGACGGCGCCATCGTTGAGATGCACGGCGTGCCGGTGATCTACCTGAGCCAACTGAACCAGCGCCTTTCCGCGCTGGCCGGGCGTTTTTACCATCAGCCGGGCGAGCGTCTGCGCCTGGTCGGCGTGACCGGCACCAACGGCAAAACCACCACCACGCAGTTGTTGGCGCAGTGGAGCCAACTGCTGGGCGAAACCAGCGCGGTGATGGGCACCGTCGGCAACGGTCTGCTGGGCCAGGTCTGCCCGACCGAGAATACCACCGGTTCTGCGGTGGATGTTCAACACGTATTAAACGACTTGGCGGAACAGGGCGCGACCTTCGCCGCGATGGAAGTCTCATCCCACGGTTTGGTGCAACACCGGGTGGCGGCGCTGCCGTTCGCTGCCGCGGTCTTCACCAACCTGAGCCGCGATCACCTGGATTACCACGGTGACATGGCCAATTACGAAGCGGCCAAATGGTCGCTGTTCGCCGCCCACAATGTGGGGCAGGCGATCATCAACGCCGACGATGAAGTCGGCCAGCGCTGGCTGAGCAAGCTGCCGGATGCGGTGGCGGTGACGATGCAGGGCAACCTGCAGCCGGGCTGTCACGGCCGCTGGCTGAAAACCACGGCGGTCGATTATCACGACAACGGCGCCACGGTTCGGTTCAGCTCCAGCTGGGGCGACGGCGAGATCGAAAGCCGCCTGATGGGCGCTTTCAACGTCAGCAATCTGCTGTTGGCATTGGCGACGCTGCTGTCGCTGGGCTACCCGCTGGAGGCGCTGGTGGAAACCGGCAACCGTCTGCAGCCGGTCTGCGGCCGCATGGAAGTGTTTAACGCGCCGGGCAAACCGACGGTCGTGGTGGATTACGCCCACACGCCGGATGCGCTGGAGAAAGCGCTGGAAGCGGCGCGCCTGCACTGCCAGGGGCAGCTGTGGTGCGTCTTCGGCTGCGGCGGCGATCGCGACAAGGGCAAGCGTCCGCTGATGGGCGGCATCGCCGAGCAGTTCGCCGATCGCGTGGTGATCACCGATGACAACCCGCGTACCGAAGAGCCGCGCGCGATTATCAACGATATCCTGACCGGATTGCTGGATGCCGGGCAGGCGCTGGTGATCCACGGCCGCGCCGAAGCGGTGACCAGCGCCATCATGCAGGCGCAGGAGCAGGATGTGGTGTTGGTGGCGGGCAAAGGCCACGAAGATTATCAGCTGGTGGGCAACCGCCGCCTGGATTACTCCGACCGCACGACGGTCGCCCGACTGCTGGGGGTGCTGGCATGATCCCTGTCTCTCTTCAGACACTGGCTGAGGTATTGAGCGCTGAACCGATCGGCGCCGATTGCCAAATTGTCGAGGTGACGACAGACACCCGCAAGGTGACCGCCGGTTGCCTGTTTGTGGCGCTGAAAGGCGAGCGTTTCGACGCTCACGACTTCGCGGCGGATGCCATAGCCGCAGGCGCCGGGGCGTTGCTGGTCAGTAAGCGCTTATTGGTGGACGTGCCGCAGCTGGTGGTGAAAGACACCCGTCTGGCGCTGGGGCAGCTTGGCGCCTGGGTGCGTCAGCAGGTGCCGGCGCGCGTGGTGGCGCTGACCGGCTCCTCGGGCAAGACATCGGTGAAAGAAATGACCGCCGCCATTCTGCGTGAATGCGGCGAAGTGCTGTATACCGCCGGCAACTTCAATAACGACATCGGCGTGCCGTTGACGCTGTTGCGTCTGGAGCCGCAGCATGATTTTGCCGTGATAGAGCTGGGCGCTAACCACATTGGCGAAATTGCTTACACCACCGCATTGACGCGTCCGCAGACCGCTTTGGTGAACAACCTGGCGGCGGCGCACCTGGAAGGCTTCGGCTCGCTGGCCGGCGTCGCCCAGGCGAAAGGTGAAATCTTTACCGGCCTGCCGGCCGACGGCGTGGCGATCATCAACGCCGATAACAACGACTGGCCGCACTGGCAGAGCATGCTGGGCGGCAAAACCGTCTGGCGCTTCTCGCCGCAGGCGGCCGAAGGCGTGGACTTCTTCGCGCACGACGTGCGGGTGAACGGCGCAGGTACGCAGTTTACGCTGCACAGCCCGTTCGGCACCGCCGAGATCGCGCTGCCGCTGCCGGGGCGCCACAACGTGGCCAACGCGCTGGCGGCCACGGCGCTGGCGATGTCGGTGGGCGCCACCCTCGAAGCGGTGCGTCAGGGGTTGAAACAATTGCAGGCGGTGCCGGGGCGTTTGTTCCCGGTGGCGCTGGCCGAAGGCAAGCTGCTGCTGGACGACAGCTACAACGCCAACGTCGGGTCGATGACTGCGGCGGCGCAGGTGCTGGCGGAGATGCCGGGCTACCGCGTGATGGTGGTCGGCGATATGGCCGAGCTGGGCGCAGAAGCGGAAGAGTGCCACCGTCAGGTGGGTGAAGCCGCCCGCCAGGCCGGGGTCGATAAAGTGATCAGCGTCGGCGGGTTGAGCCGCGTGCTGAGCGAGGCTTCCGGCAACGGCGAACATTATCAGGACAAGACAGCAGTGATCGCGCGCGTGGCGGAATTACTGTCGGAACATGCGGTCATCACCGTGTTAATCAAAGGTTCACGTAGTGCCGCAATGGAGCAGGTAGTACGCGCGTTACAGGAGAAAGCACCATGTTAGTTTGGCTGGCCGAGCATTTGGTCAAGTATTACTCAGGCTTCAACGTCTTTTCTTATCTGACGTTCCGAGCCATTGTCAGCCTGCTGACCGCGCTGTTCCTGTCGCTGTGGATGGGCCCGCGGGTGATCAAGCGTCTGCAAGAAATGTCCTTCGGCCAGGTGGTGCGTAACGACGGCCCCGAGTCGCACTTCAGCAAGCGCGGCACGCCGACCATGGGCGGCATCATGATCCTGACCTCCATCACCATTTCGGTGCTGATGTGGGCCTACCCGTCCAACCCGTATGTCTGGTGTGTGCTGTTTGTGCTGGTGGGTTACGGCATCGTCGGTTTCGTCGATGACTACCGCAAGGTGGTGCGTAAGGACACCAAAGGGCTGATCGCCCGCTGGAAGTATTTCTGGCAGTCGGTGATTGCGCTGATTGTCGCATTCGCCATGTACGCCGTAGGAAAAGACACGCCAGCCACCGAGCTGGTTGTGCCGTTCTTTAAGGACGTGATGCCGCAGTTGGGCTTGCTGTACATCCTGCTGGCCTATTTCGTCATCGTCGGCACCAGCAACGCGGTCAACCTGACCGACGGTCTGGACGGCCTGGCGATTATGCCGACGGTATTCGTGGCGGCCGGTTTCGCGCTGGTGGCCTGGGCGACCGGTAACATGAACTTCGCCAACTACCTGCATATTCCGTATCTGCGTCATGCCGGTGAGTTGGTGATCGTCTGCACCGCCATCGTCGGCGCCGGCCTCGGCTTCCTGTGGTTCAACACCTACCCGGCGCAGGTGTTTATGGGCGACGTCGGTTCGCTGGCGCTGGGCGGCGCGCTGGGCACCATCGCGGTGCTGCTGCGCCAGGAGTTTTTGTTGGTGATCATGGGCGGCGTATTCGTGGTAGAGACGCTGTCGGTGATCCTGCAGGTGGGATCGTTCAAGCTGCGCGGACAACGCATTTTCCGCATGGCGCCGATTCACCACCACTATGAATTGAAAGGCTGGCCGGAGCCGCGCGTGATCGTGCGCTTCTGGATCATTTCGCTGATGCTGGTGCTGATTGGCCTGGCAACGCTGAAGGTGCGTTAATCATGGCAGACTATCAGGGTAGAAAAGTCGTCATCATCGGGTTGGGCCTCACCGGCCTGTCCTGTGTCGATTTCTTCATGTCACGCGGCGTGACGCCGCGCGTGATGGATACCCGTATCGCGCCGCCAGGGTTGGACAAACTGCCTGAAAGCGTGGAGCGCCATCTGGGCGATTTGAACCAGGACTGGCTGCTGGCGGCGGATCTGATCGTCGCCAGCCCGGGCGTCGCGCTGGCGACCCCGGCATTGAGCGCCGCGGCTGACGCCGGCGTGGAAATCGTCGGCGACGTCGAACTGTTCTGCCGCGAGGCGCAGGCGCCGATCGTGGCGATTACCGGCTCCAACGGCAAGAGCACCGTCACCACCCTGGTGGGCGAGATGGCGAAAGCTGCCGGTTGGGCGGTGGGCGTGGGCGGCAATATCGGCCTGCCGGCGCTGAGCCTGTTGCGCCAGGAATGTCAGCTTTACGTGCTGGAGCTGTCCAGCTTCCAGCTGGAAACGACGCATAGCCTGCGGGCGGCGGCGGCGACCATCCTGAACGTGACCGAAGATCATATGGATCGCTATCCGTTCGGCCTGCAGCAGTATCGCGGCGCCAAGCTGCGCGTGTATGAAAACGCCGCGGTGTGCGTAGTGAACGCGGACGATGCGCTGACCATGCCGGTGCGCGGCGCCGACGAACGCTGCGTCAGCTTCGGGGCGGACGTGGGCGACTATCACCTGAACCGCCAGCAGGGGGAAACCTGGCTGCGGGTGCGCGGTGAGAAGGTGCTGAATACGCGCGAGATGAAGCTGACCGGCCGCCACAACTACACCAATGCCCTGGCGGCGCTGGCGTTGGCGGATGCGGTCAATATCCCGCGTGCCTCCAGCCTGAAGGCGTTGACCACCTTCACCGGCCTGGCGCACCGCTTCCAGCTGGCCTGGGAGAACAACGGCGTGCGTTGGATCAACGATTCCAAAGCCACCAACGTCGGCAGCACCGAAGCGGCACTGAACGGCCTGCAGGTGGACGGCACGCTGCATCTGCTGCTGGGCGGCGACGGCAAGTCCGCCGATTTCTCGCCGCTGGCGCGCTATCTGCAGGGCGACAACGTGCGGCTGTATTGCTTTGGCCGCGACGGCGCCCAGCTGGCGCAGCTGCGGCCGGAAGTGGCGACGCTGACCGAGACCATGGAGCAGGCGATGCGCACCATCGCCGGCCGCGTACAGCCCGGCGATATGGTGCTGTTGTCGCCGGCCTGCGCCAGTCTCGATCAGTTCCGTAATTTTGAAGTGCGCGGCGATGAGTTCGCCCGCCTGGCGCAGGAGCTTGGCGGATGAAACTACGCTTGCCGAACTTCGGGCTGACAGAACGGCTGAAAGACTGGGTGACCGGCGCGCGCGACAACGACGCGGTCAACATGGTGCTGTACGATCGCACCCTGCTGTGGCTGACCTTCGGGTTGGCGATCATCGGCTTCGTGATGGTGACCTCGGCGTCGATGCCGATCGGCCAACGCCTGGCGGACGATCCGTTCCTGTTCGCCAAACGCGATGCGCTGTACCTCGGCCTGGCGTTCGGCCTGTCGCTGGTGACGCTGCGCATCCCGATGGAAGTTTGGCAGCGCTACAGCAACGTGATGCTGCTGATGTCGATCGTGATGCTGCTGATCGTCCTGGTGGTGGGGAGCTCGGTGAACGGGGCCTCGCGCTGGATCGCGCTCGGCCCGCTGCGTATTCAGCCGGCGGAGCTGTCCAAGCTGTCGCTGTTCTGCTACCTGGCGAGCTATCTGGTGCGCAAGGTGGAAGAGGTGCGCAGCAACTTCTGGGGCTTCTGTAAGCCGATGGGTGTCATGGTGGTGCTGGCGGTGCTGCTGCTGGCGCAGCCGGATCTCGGCACCGTGGTGGTGCTGTTCATCACCACGCTGGCGATGCTGTTCCTGGCCGGCGCGAAAATGTGGCAGTTCCTGGCGATCATCGGCTCCGGCGTGTTCGCCGTGGTGCTGCTGATTATCGCGGAACCGTACCGTATGCGCCGCGTGACCTCGTTCTGGAACCCGTGGGCCGACCCGTTCGGCAGCGGCTACCAGTTGACCCAGTCGCTGATGGCATTCGGCCGCGGCGAGTTCTGGGGGCAGGGGCTCGGCAACTCGGTGCAGAAACTGGAGTATTTGCCGGAAGCGCACACCGACTTCATCTTCTCCATTTTGGGTGAAGAACTGGGCTATATCGGTGTGGTTTTAGCCCTGTTAATGGTATTCTTCGTCGCTTTTCGCGCGATGTCCATCGGGCGCCGCGCGCTGGAGATCGACCAACGCTTCTCCGGCTTCCTGGCCTGCGCGATCGGCGTGTGGTTCAGCTTCCAGGCGCTGGTTAACGTCGGCGCCGCCGCGGGCATGTTGCCGACCAAAGGTCTGACGCTGCCGCTGATCAGTTACGGCGGCTCGAGCTTGCTGATTATGTCGACGGCGATCGTGCTGTTGCTGCGAATTGATTATGAAACGCGCCTGACCAAGGCTCAGGCGTTTGTGAAGAGGTAAGGGATGAGCGGGAAACCTAAGCGTTTAATGGTGATGGCAGGCGGTACTGGCGGGCACGTGTTCCCGGGGCTGGCGGTCGCGCATCATCTGATGGCGCAGGGCTGGCAGGTGCGCTGGCTCGGAACCGCAGACCGAATGGAAGCCGATCTGGTGCCGAAGCACGGGATCGAGATTGATTTTATCCGCATCTCCGGCCTGCGCGGCAAGGGCCTGAAGGCCCAGTTGACGGCGCCGCTGCGGATCTGGCAGGCGGTGCGGCAGGCGAAAGCCATCATGCGCAGTTATCAGCCGGATGTGGTGCTGGGGATGGGCGGTTACGTTTCCGGCCCCGGCGGCCTGGCGGCCTGGCAGTGCGGCATCCCGGTGGTGCTGCACGAGCAGAACGGCATCGCCGGCTTGACCAACCGCTGGCTGGCGCGCATCGCCGCCAAAGTGATGCAGGCCTTCCCCGGCGCGTTCCCGAACGCCGAGGTGGTGGGCAACCCGGTGCGCACCGACGTGTTGGCGCTGCCGTTGCCGGCGGAGCGGTTGCAAGGGCGCGAAGGCCCGATCCGCGTGCTGGTGATTGGCGGAAGTCAGGGCGCCCGCGTGCTGAATCAGACAGTTCCTGAAGTCGCGGCGCGTTTGGGCGATAGAATTACGCTCTGGCATCAGGTTGGCAAGGGCGCGCTGGAAACGGTGCTGCGCGACTACGAGAGGGTAGGGCAGACACAGCACAAGGTGACCGAGTTCATCGACGACATGGCCGCCGCCTATGCCTGGGCCGACGTAGTGGTCTGCCGCTCCGGCGCGTTGACCGTCAGCGAAATCGCGGCGGCGGGGCTGCCGGCGATTTTCGTGCCGTTCATGCACAAGGATCGTCAACAGTACTGGAACGCACGCCCGCTGGAAGAAGCCGGCGCGGCGAAGATTATCGAACAGCCGCAGTTCAACGCCGATGTGGTGGCCGAACTGCTGGCGAGCTGGGATCGCAAGACGCTGCTGGCCATGGCCGAGAAAGCGCGCGCGGTCGCCATTCCGGACGCCACCGAGCGCGTGGCGGCGGAGCTGGTGCGGCTCGCCAAGTAACGAGTGCAGGGGTTCGGCGCGCCGAACCTGAATAAAAGCAATGTGATGTAGGCCGGGATACCGGATCCGGATTAGAGAGAGTGATGAATACACAACAACTGGCGAAACTACGTACTATCGTGCCCGAGATGCGTCGCGTCCGGCACATTCACTTTGTCGGCATCGGTGGCGCCGGCATGGGTGGTATCGCCGAAGTGTTGGCAAACGAAGGGTATCAGATCAGCGGCTCCGACCTGGCGCCAAATCCGGTGACCCAGCAGTTGAGCGCGCTCGGGGCGACGATTTATTTCAATCACCGTCCGGAAAACGTGCTGGATGCGAGTGTGGTGGTGGTATCTACCGCCATCTCCGCCGACAACCCGGAGATCGTCGCCGCCCGTGAAGCGCGCATCCCGGTGATCCGCCGCGCTGAAATGCTGGCGGAGCTGATGCGTTTTCGCCACGGCATCGCTATCGCCGGCACGCACGGCAAAACCACCACCACGGCGATGGTCTCGAGCATTTACGCCGAAGCCCGCCTGGACCCGACCTTCGTTAACGGCGGGCTGGTGAAGGCGGCGGGCACCCACGCACGATTGGGGTCCAGCCGTTATCTGATCGCGGAAGCGGATGAGAGCGATGCGTCGTTCCTGCATCTGCAGCCGATGGTGGCCGTGGTCACCAACATCGAAGCCGACCACATGGACACCTACCAGGGCGACTTCGAGAACCTGAAGCAGACGTTTATCAATTTCTTGCACAACTTGCCGTTCTACGGTCGCGCGGTGATGTGCATCGACGATCCGGTGGTGCGTGAGCTGCTGCCGCGCGTGGGTCGTCATATCACCACCTACGGCTTCAGTGAAGATGCCGATGTGCGCATCGAAGACTACCGGCAGATTGGGCCGCAGGGGCACTTTACTCTGAGCCGTCAGGACAAACCGTTGCTGACGGTAACGCTGAACGCGCCGGGCCGCCACAATGCGTTGAACGCAGCGGCGGCGGTGGCGGTAGCGACCGAAGAAGGCATCGACGACGAAGATATCCTGCGCGCGCTGGCGGGCTTCCAGGGCACCGGGCGCCGCTTCGATTTCCTCGGCGAGTTTCCGCTGGAGCCGGTCAACGGCAAAGCGGGCAGCGCGATGCTGGTGGACGATTACGGCCACCATCCGACCGAAGTGGACGCCACGCTGAAGGCGGCGCGCGCCGGTTGGCCGGACAAGCGTCTGGTGATGATCTTCCAGCCGCACCGCTACACGCGTACCCGCGATCTGTACGACGATTTCGCCAACGTGCTGTCGCAGGTGGATGTGCTGCTGATGCTCGACGTGTACGCCGCCGGCGAAGCGCCGATCCCGGGCGCGGACAGCCGCTCGCTGTGCCGCACCATCCGCAGCCGCGGCAAGCTGGATCCGATCCTGGTTTCCGATGCCGATACCGTGCCGGAAACGCTGGCGCAGCTGTTGCAGGATGAAGACCTGGTGCTGGTGCAAGGCGCCGGCAACGTGGGCAAAATCGCCCGTAAACTGGCCGAGCTGAAACTGCAGCCGCCGAAGAAAGAGGAGGAGCACCATGGCTGATAAAGTTGCAGTTCTGCTGGGCGGCACCTCCGCTGAACGTGACGTTTCTCTGCAGTCCGGCGCCGCGGTGCTGGCCGGGTTGCGCGAAGCCGGTATCGATGCGCACGGCGTCGATACCCGCGATTTCCCGGTGACCCAGCTGAAAGAGCAGGGGTTCACCAAAGTGTTTATCGCGCTGCACGGCCGCGGCGGCGAGGACGGCACCCTGCAGGGGCTGCTGGAGTTTCTCGAGTTGCCTTATACCGGCAGCGGCGTGATGGCCTCGGCGCTGACCATGGACAAATGGCGCACCAAGATGGTGTGGCAATCGATGGGCTTGCCGGTGGCGCCTTACGTGGCGCTGAATCGCCAGCTGTATCTCGGCGCCGAAAAAGCGGCGCTGCTGGCGCGCGTGGCGGATCTCGGTCTGCCGGTGATCGTCAAGCCGAGCCGTGAAGGCTCCAGCGTCGGCATGAGCAAGGTCACCGAAAGTGCGGCGTTGGCAGCGGCGCTGGAAGAAGCCTTCCGCCATGACGACGATGTGCTGGTGGAGAAGTGGTTGAGCGGCCCGGAATACACCGTGGCGATGCTGGGCGACCAGGTGCTGCCGTCTATTCGTATCCAGCCGGCCGGCGTGTTTTACGACTACCAGGCCAAGTACATTTCGGACGATACGCAGTACTTCTGCCCGAGCGGTTTGAGCGCCGAGCAGGAAGCCGAGATGGCGGCGTTGGCGCTGCGCGCCTACCGCGGTCTGGACTGCAGCGGCTGGGGCCGCGTCGACGTAATGCAAGACAGCGATGGCAGCTTCTATCTGCTTGAGGTGAATACCTCTCCGGGCATGACCAGTCATAGCCTGGTGCCGATGGCGGCGCGCCAGTTTGGATTAAGCTTCTCGCAGCTAGTGGCGAGAATTTTGGAGTTGGCCGACTGATATGTCGCAAGCTGCCCTGAATGCGCGCGATCGCGAGGTGGATAACGGCCCGCGCCGCAGCAATGGAACCCAGTTGGCGGGAATGATTTTCCTGCTGATGGTGTTGGGAACGGTCGTGTGGAGCGGTTGGGCGGTGCTTGGCTGGATGAAAGACGCCAGTCGCCTGCCGCTCTCAAGGCTGGTGGTGACCGGCGAACGCCATTACACCACCAACGATGATATTCGTCAGGCGATCCTGGCGCTGGGCGCGCCCGGCACCTTTATGACGCAGGATGTGGACGTTATCCAGCAGCAGATCGAACGTCTGCCGTGGATCAAGCAGGCCAGCGTGCGCAAACAATGGCCGGATGAGCTGAAGATCCATCTGGTGGAGTATGTCCCGGTGGCGCGCTGGAACGATTTGCACATGGTGGACGCCGAGGGCAAAGCGTTCAGCGTGCCGGCGGAGCGGGCGGGCAAGCAGAAGTTGCCGCTGCTCTACGGGCCGGAAGGGAGCGAGCAGGATGTGCTGGAAGGCTATCGGGCGATGAGCGCCACGTTGGCGGCCAGCAAATATACGCTGAAAATGGCGGCGATGACCGCGCGCCATTCCTGGCAGCTGGCGCTGGACAACGATGTCCGGCTTGAGCTGGGGCGCGATGACCGCAACGGGCGTTTGCAGCGGTTTATCGAGCTTTACCCGGTATTGCAGCAGCAGGGCCAGGCGGAGAGCAAGCGTGTCAGCTATGTCGATCTGCGCTACGAGTCCGGCGCTTCGGTAGGGTGGGCTCCGGTGTTGGTCGATCCGCAGGCGCTTGGCGGTCAGCAAAACAGTAATCAGCAACAGAATCAGGCACAGGCAAAACAACAATGATCAAGTCGACGGACAGAAAACTGGTAGTTGGACTGGAGATCGGTACTGCAAAAGTCTCCGCGTTGGTAGGGGAAGTTCTGCCCGATGGCATGGTCAACATTATCGGGGTGGGCAGCTGCCCGTCTCGCGGCATGGATAAGGGCGGCGTAAACGACCTGGAGTCGGTGGTGAAGTGCGTACAGCGCGCCATCGATCAGGCCGAGCTGATGGCGGACTGCCAGATCTCGTCGGTGTACCTGGCGCTGTCGGGCAAACACATCAGCTGCCAGAACGAAATCGGCATGGTGCCTATCTCGGAAGAGGAAGTGACGCAGGACGACGTGGAGAACGTGGTGCACACCGCCAAATCGGTGCGCGTGCGCGACGAACACCGCATCCTGCACGTGATTCCTCAGGAATACGCCATCGATTATCAGGAAGGCATCAAAAACCCGGTTGGGCTGTCCGGCGTGCGCATGCAGGCCAAGGTGCATCTGATTACCTGCCATAACGATATGGCGAAGAACATCGTCAAGGCCGTGGAACGTTGCGGCCTGAAAGTTGACCAACTTATTTTCGCCGGTCTGGCCGCGAGCTACGCGGTGCTGACCGAAGATGAACGCGAACTCGGCGTTTGCGTGGTGGATATCGGCGGCGGCACCATGGATATGGCGGTGTACACCGGCGGTGCGCTGCGCCACACCAAAGTGATCCCTTACGCCGGGAACGTGGTCACCAGCGATATCGCTTACGCCTTCGGCACGCCGCCGACCGACGCGGAAGCGATTAAAGTTCGACACGGTTGTGCGCTTGGGTCGATTGTTAGCAAGGATGAGAATGTAGAGGTGCCTAGCGTCGGGGGACGTCCTCCGCGCAGTCTGCAAAGACAGACGCTGGCTGAAGTCATTGAGCCACGCTACACCGAACTGTTGAATCTGGTTAACGATGAAATTTTGCAATTGCAGGAGCAACTGCGTCAGCAAGGGGTGAAGCATCATCTGGCGGCCGGTATCGTGCTGACCGGTGGCGCCGCCCAGATTGATGGCCTGGCAGCCTGTGCGCAACGGGTGTTCCACACCCAGGTACGCATCGGCCAACCCTTGAACATCACGGGTCTGACGGATTATGCGCAGGAGCCTTACTACTCGACGGCGGTAGGTCTGCTGCACTATGGAAAAGAGTCTCACCTGAGCGGTGAGACAGAAGTAGAAAAACGCGCCTCGGTGGGCAATTGGTTTAAACGCATCAATAGCTGGCTGAGAAAAGAGTTTTAATGTTTCAACAAAGAGATCATGCTGAGTAATCTTTTTATGATCTCGCAGCGACAGGCACAAAACGGAGAGAAACTATGTTTGAACCAATGGAACTAACCAATGACGCGGTGATTAAAGTCATCGGCGTCGGCGGCGGCGGTGGCAACGCCGTTGAACACATGGTGCGCGAGCGCATCGAAGGTGTTGAATTCTTCGCTGTGAACACGGACGCCCAGGCGCTCCGCAAAACGGCGGTTGGCCAAACCATCCAGATTGGTAGCGGTATTACCAAAGGTCTGGGTGCGGGCGCGAACCCGGAAGTGGGTCGCAATTCAGCGGAAGAAGACCGCGAAGCCCTGCGCGCAGCGCTGGACGGCGCAGACATGGTCTTCATCGCAGCCGGCATGGGCGGCGGTACCGGTACCGGTGCGGCGCCAGTGGTGGCTGAAGTGGCTAAAGATTTGGGTATTCTGACCGTGGCCGTGGTGACCAAGCCTTTCAACTTCGAAGGCAAGAAGCGCATGGCATTCGCGGAGCAGGGTATCGCTGAGCTGTCCAAACACGTGGACTCACTGATCACCATTCCGAATGACAAGCTGTTGAAAGTTCTGGGGCGCGGCATTTCCCTGCTGGACGCGTTCGGCGCGGCCAACGACGTGCTGAAAGGCGCGGTGCAGGGTATCGCCGAGCTGATCACCCGTCCGGGCCTGATGAACGTCGACTTCGCCGACGTGCGCACCGTGATGTCCGAAATGGGCTACGCGATGATGGGTTCTGGCGTGGCTTGCGGTGAAGACCGCGCCGAAGAAGCGGCCGAAATGGCGATCTCCAGCCCACTGCTGGAAGACATCGACCTGTCCGGCGCGCGCGGCGTACTGGTCAACATCACCGCCGGCTTCGACCTGCGTCTGGATGAGTTCGAAACCGTGGGTAACACCATCCGTGCGTTCGCTTCCGACAACGCCACCGTGGTTATCGGTACCTCGCTGGATCCGGAAATGAACGACGAACTGCGCGTAACCGTGGTTGCAACCGGTATCGGTATGGACAAGCGTCCTGAAATCACCCTGGTGACCAATAAGCAGGCCAGCCAGCCGGTGATGGATCACCGTTATCAGCAGCACGGCATGTCGCCTCTGCCGCAGGAAGTGAAACCTGCCGCGAAGGTGGTCAACGACCAAGCTGCGCAGCCGAATAAAGAGCCCGACTATCTTGATATTCCAGCCTTCCTGCGTAAACAGGCAGACTAAGAATATCCTGAGAATTTGGAATCTCCGCTCTTTGTGCTAAACTGTCCCGCCAGCCATGCTGTATGCTTGGCTGGTAGGATGGATAACATTGCGAGATAAAACGATGATCAAACAAAGGACATTAAAACGTATTGTTCAGGCGACTGGCGTCGGTTTGCATACCGGCAAGAAAGTCACGCTGACAATGCGCCCAGCGCCGGCTAATACCGGGGTCATCTATCGTCGCACTGACTTGAATCCACCGGTTGATTTTCCGGCTGATGCAAAATCCGTGCGTGATACCATGCTCTGTACTTGCCTGGTGAATGAGCATGACGTGCGTATTTCGACCGTTGAGCATCTTAACGCCGCGCTGGCTGGGCTGGGCATCGACAACATCGTCATCGAAGTCGACGCCGCTGAAATCCCAATCATGGACGGCAGCGCCAGTCCGTTCGTGTTCTTGCTGCTGGATGCCGGCATCGAAGAACTGAACTCGGCGAAGAAATTCCTGCGTCTGAAAGAGACCGTACGCGTTGAAGATGGCGACAAGTGGGCCGAGCTGTCCCCGCATAACGGGTTCCGCCTGGACTTCACCATCGACTTCAACCACCCGGCCATCGACGCCAGCTCTCAGCGCTATCGTCTTGATTTCTCGGCTGAGTCGTTCGTGCGTCAAATCAGCCGCGCGCGCACCTTCGGGTTCATGCGTGATATCGAATACCTGCAGTCCCGTGGCCTGGCCTTGGGCGGCAGCTTCGACTGCGCCATCGTGGTAGATGACTACCGCGTGCTGAACGAAGACGGTCTGCGTTTCGAAGACGAATTCGTACGTCACAAAATGCTGGACGCCATCGGCGACCTGTTCATGTGCGGCCACAACATCATTGGCGCGTTCACCGCGTTCAAGTCTGGCCACGCGCTGAACAACAAACTGCTGCAGGCCGTGCTGGCCAAGCAGGAAGCGTGGGAATACGTGACCTTCCAGGACGAAGCCGAAATGCCATTGGCATTCAAGGCACCGTCTACCGTATTGGCGTAAGGTCTGAATTCCTCGCCTGCGAATAACGGCAGGCGCATCCCCTGAGAGCCTGAGAATTCAGGCTCACGATGGTGTGGTGTCGGCTGTCCGGTATTTTGCAGTCCGTGTCGCTGATTACTTATCACGACTGGTTGTGTTGGTACCCTCTCCGGCCAATGCAGCCAGCCGTTCCAATATCTTGCGCAGTTTCTCTGGGCTACGGCTCGCTAATCCCCTCAGCTCTTCCGCACTCTCCAGACTCAAATGCCGCATCGGCACGGGTTTTTCCGGCGCTTTTTCGGCGTTTTGCACCTGGTTGCTGCCTTTCGCCATCAAGGCCGGATTAATCCTGATGTCGATCGACGACAATGATGGTAGAATTTGCGCTCGTAGTGCAGACAGCAAAGCGGGTTGTTCGTAGCGCAAGCGCATCATCCAACTGGCATTTGCCGTTTCGAGCACTAAAATACCCTGTCGGAAATTCGCGACGCGGCACCAGGGATGCAGGGGAGCGGGCAACAGGCCCTTCACTGCACGGTTAAGCTTGAGCAGCGCCACCGCGCGTTGCTGGACGTTATGCAGCGGCCCTTTGCTGCCGGCAGACGCGTCGTCGAACAGGACATCTAATAATTGTGGACGGCTATCGCGCATAATGGGCTCCGGCGGATTATAAACTCGTGATCGGTATTCTAAATCGTTGGCGACAATTTGGCAGACGTTATTTCTGGCCCCATCTCCTGTTAGGGATGGTTGCGGCCACGCTTGGCGCGCCTTCCAATTTGTCCGGCGCACCCGATCAGGCCGCATTGCCGAGCACATCGTCCAGCCTTAACCGGCAAAATTCGGCCAACGGCACCTTCAACAGCCTGGCCCTGCTGCAGGACGCGCATCGCCGTCCTACCTTCAGCGTAGATTATTGGCAGCAACATGCGCTGCGCACCGTCATTCGTCACCTCTCTTTCGCGCTGGCGCCGCAGGCGGTTTATGCGCGTGTGCAGGAGAGCGAAGCCGAAGCGGAACCCCCTTTGCAGGTAGCGCAACTGGCGCTGCTTTCTACTCTCAACGCGCTGCTGACGCACGAGCCGAAGCCGCCGACCATCATTCGCCACACCCACCTTGAGGTGCTGCCAACGCTGGCGCGGCACCAGACCGGCCTGTGGGTGGCGCAGGTGCAGGGCATTCGCGCCGGGCCCGTCGCCCTCGTCTGATCTCGCCCTTTGGGCACAAAAACCATAAATAATAGCAAGTTGACTGCCGCGCTCGGCGGTCATGACAGAGATATCAAACATCATGTTAGTGAAATTATTAACCAAAGTTTTTGGCAGCCGTAACGATCGTACCCTGCGCCGCATGCGCAAAGTGGTTGAGCAGATCAACCGCATGGAACCGGACATGGAAAAGCTGTCCGATGACGAGTTGAAAGCGAAAACCAACGAATTCCGCGCGCGCCTGGAGAAAGGCGAATCGCTGGAAAGCCTGATCCCGGAAGCCTTCGCCGTGGTGCGTGAGGCGAGCAAGCGCGTGTTCGGCATGCGTCACTTCGACGTGCAGCTGCTGGGCGGCATGGTACTGAACGACCGCTGCATCGCCGAGATGCGCACCGGTGAAGGTAAAACCCTGACCGCGACGCTGCCGGCTTATCTGAACGCCCTGAGCGGCCGCGGCGTGCACGTCGTGACCGTCAACGACTATCTGGCGCAGCGCGACGCCGAAAACAACCGTCCGCTGTTCGAGTTCCTCGGTCTGAGCATCGGCATCAACCTGCCGGGCATGCCGGCGCCGGCCAAGCGCGAAGCTTACGCTGCCGACATCACCTACGGCACCAACAACGAGTACGGCTTCGACTACCTGCGCGACAACATGGCGTTCAGCCCGGAAGAGCGCGTGCAGCGCAAACTGCACTATGCGCTGGTGGATGAGGTGGACTCCATCCTGATCGATGAAGCGCGTACGCCGCTGATCATCTCCGGCCCGGCAGAAGACAGCTCCGAGATGTACATCAAGGTCAACAAGCTGATCCCTAAACTGATCCGCCAGGAAAAAGAAGACTCCGACACCTTCAAAGGTGAAGGGCACTTCTCGGTGGACGAGAAGGCGCGTCAGGTACACCTGACCGAACGCGGCCTGATCCTGATTGAAGAGATGCTGGTGGAAGCCGGCATCATGGATGAAGGCGAATCGCTATACTCGCCGACCAACATCATGCTGATGCACCACGTTACCGCCGCGCTGCGCGCTCACGTGCTGTTCACCCGCGACGTGGACTACATCGTGAAAGACGGCGAGGTGATCATCGTCGATGAGCACACCGGCCGTACCATGCAGGGCCGCCGCTGGTCCGACGGTCTGCACCAGGCGGTGGAAGCCAAAGAAGGCGTGGAGATCCAGAACGAGAACCAGACGCTGGCTTCGATCACCTTCCAGAACTACTTCCGTCTGTACGAGAAGCTGGCCGGGATGACCGGTACCGCCGATACCGAAGCCTTCGAATTCAGCTCGATCTACAAGCTGGACACGATCGTGGTGCCAACCAACCGTCCGATGATCCGTAAGGATATGCCGGATCTGGTGTACATGACCGAGAAAGAGAAGATCGGCGCCATCATTGAAGACATCCGCGAACGTACCGCCAAAGGCCAGCCGGTGCTGGTGGGGACCATCTCGATCGAGAAATCCGAAGTGGTGTCCCGAGAGCTGACCAAAGCGGGCATCGACCACAAAGTGTTGAACGCCAAATTCCACGCCATGGAAGCGGACATCGTCGCCCAGGCCGGCCAGAGCGGTGCGGTGACCATCGCCACCAACATGGCGGGCCGTGGTACCGATATCGTGCTGGGCGGCAGCTGGCAGGCCGAAGTGGCGCTGCTGGAAGAACCGACCGAAGAGCAGATCGAAGCCATCAAAGCCGCCTGGAAAGAGCGCCACGACGCGGTGCTGGCGGCGGGCGGCCTGCATATCATCGGCACCGAGCGCCATGAATCGCGCCGTATCGATAACCAGCTGCGCGGCCGTTCCGGTCGTCAGGGCGACGCCGGTTCATCCCGCTTCTACCTGTCGATGGAAGATGCCCTGATGCGTATCTTCGCCTCGGATCGCGTGTCCGGCATGATGCGTAAACTGGGCATGAAAGAAGGCGAAGCGATTGAGCACCCGTGGGTGACCAAGGCGATCGCCAACGCGCAGCGCAAAGTGGAAAGCCGCAACTTCGATATCCGTAAGCAACTGCTGGAATACGACGACGTCGCCAACGATCAGCGCCGCGCCATCTACAGCCAGCGTAACGAATTGCTGGACGTGTCCGACGTGAGCGAAACCATCGCCAGCATCCGCGAGGACGTGTTCAAGAGCACCATCGACAACTACATCACGCCGCAGTCGCTGGAAGAAGAGTGGGATATTCAGGGGCTGGAAGAGCGTCTGAAGAACGACTTCGATCTGGAGATGCCGATTGCCCAGTGGCTGGACAAAGAGCCGGAGCTGCACGAAGAGACGCTGCGCGAACGCATTCTGGAGAACGCCAAAGAGCAGTACCTGCGTAAGGAAGAAGTGGTCGGCAGCGAAATGATGCGCAACTTCGAGAAGGGCGTGATGCTGCAGACGCTGGATTCCCTGTGGAAAGAGCACCTGGCGGCGATGGACTACCTGCGTCAGGGCATCCACCTGCGCGGCTATGCGCAGAAGGATCCGAAGCAGGAGTACAAGCGCGAATCCTTCAACATGTTCGCCACCATGCTGGAATCGCTGAAATATGAAGTGATCAGTGTGCTGAGCAAGGTGCAGGTGCGGATGCCGGAAGAGGTGGAAGCACTGGAACAGCAGCGCCGTGAAGAGGCCGAGCGCCTGGCGCAGCAGCAACAGCTGAGCCACCACGACGAGAACGCGCTGGTGACCGAAGATCCGAACGCGCCGGCGACCGCCGAGCGCAAAGTGGGCCGCAACGATCCTTGCCCATGCGGTTCCGGCAAGAAATACAAGCAGTGCCACGGCCGCCTGCAGTAATGCCGGCCGCGGTTGACCGATAATACCCGGGGGTTCAGCTTGCTGAGCCCCTGTTTTTTGGCACCCATCAGGAGGTGAGATGAAACATCTGAATATCGCCGTGGGCATCATCCGCAATGCTCAACGGGAGATCTTTATTACGCGCCGCGCCGCTGACGCGCACATGGCCGGATTTTGGGAGTTTCCCGGCGGCAAGATCGAACCGGGTGAGACGCCGGAACAGGCGCTGAGCCGCGAGCTGCGTGAAGAGACCGGTATCGAAGCCGAGCGGGCCGAACTGCTGGAGGTGGTGGAACATCGCTTCAGCGATCGCATCGTGACGCTGAATTTTTATCTGGTGGAGCATTGGGCGGGCGAGCCGTTTGGCCGTGAGGGGCAGCCGATGCGCTGGGTAAAACAGGCGGAGCTGCGTGAAGACGAGTTCCCGGAAGCCAACGCCGGCATTATCCAACTGCTGGTGGCGCAGGCTGGCGCCGCGCAATAACACTATCGGCCTGGCGCGCACCAGGCCTGCATACGGCGACTAGCGGTCGTCGAGTTCGCTCCAGTCCTCACTTTCCGACAGATCGCTGTTGCTCGGAATGCGCTTCTCTTCATCGGCCCACTCGCCAAGATCGATCAGTTGGCAGCGCTTGCTGCAAAACGGCCGGAACGGGCTGACTTCGCCCCAAACCACGCCGGTGCCACAGGTTGGGCATTTCACTACGGTCGTCATAACGGTTCCTTACGCCTTCTGGCGGTGCTGAGAAGGCTTGCTTTCATGAGTTCAACAACAGGCCAGTTCGAACGTCAGGCGTTCAGGCACCATGCCATGTTCGCTGTCCAAAGGCAGGAAACGAATGGCATAACGCGTCTTGTGGCCGGAAATTTGCGGATAAAGCTGCGGCGCCAGATGAAGGCGCAGGCGCAGCAGGTCCGCCCCTTCGGCGTTGTCCTGGAAAAAGCCGTTCAGACTGATTTGATTGCGGAACGGCCCCGACTGACGGATCAGATCCAGCACCATGATCAGCGCCTGGTTCAGCGGATCCAGCGACTGCAGCCAGGCGGCGACGTCGGCATCGCGATCCTGCTGCGGCGCATGCATCCACATGTGCAGGGTCGGCAAATCGAAGCTGCAGCAGCCGCCGGGAATGTTCAGACGCTGGCGCACCAGGCCGATCAGCCGGTCTTCACGCAGTGCCTGACCGAGGCGCGGTGCCGCCATCAGCGCCGATGAACGCGACTTCAACTGGCCGCGCAACTGCTCGATCAGCGCCATATCCACGCCCGGCACATCGGCCCAGGCCAACAGTTTTTGCTGCTGACGCTCCAGCTCTTTGAGCAGTTCGGTGCGTACCTCGCCGCGCTCCAGTACGTCCAGCAAATCGGAGACGGTGCGGAAAAAGGTAAGGGCGATGGCGGTTTCGCTCAGGGCGCGCTGGCCGTGCAGCTGTTGCAGTAAAAACTCGATGCGCAGCCAGGTACGCATTTTTTCGTTCAGCGGGTGTTCAAAGAGAACGGTTGGGGAAACATCACTCATGCAGTTTAATCCTGTTGGGGCGCTGTTGCCGCCAGTTCAAGGTAGCGACGATGCAGTGCGGCGACCCGTGGCTCTATCCCCTGAGCGGCGCCGCTGTTGTCAATAATGTCATCCGCCACGGCGAGGCGCTGCTGGCGCGTGGCCTGGGCGGCGAGAATGCTCTGCGCTTGCTCGCGGCTGATGCCGTCGCGCGCGATGGTGCGAGCCAACTGGGTTTCGGTGTCGACGTCGATCACCAGCACCCGATCGGCGCGATCCTGCAGGCCGTTTTCCACCAGCAGCGGCACGACCCACAGCGCGTACGGGCTGGCTGCCTGCGCCAGTTGGCGTTGGGTCTCGCGGTGTATCAGCGGATGCAGCAGTTGGTTCAGCCAGGTTTTATCATCGGGGTGGCTGAAGATGCGCTGACGCAGAGCAGCGCGGTTGAGCGCGCCGTCCGGCAGCAACATTTCATTACCAAATCGCTCGGCGATCGCGGCCAGAGCAGGGGTGCCCGGCTCAACGACCTGACGGGCGATCACGTCGGCATCGACAATGGCTGCGCCGTGGCGCGCAAAGGCGTTCGCAACGGTCGTTTTGCCGCTGCCTATGCCCCCGGTCAACGCAACAATGTAGGCCATGGTGTTAGGTGCATCCGATGTTCATAAAAAAATAATAGACGAATCATAAAGCGATCGCGCAGAAGTGCAAGTCGGCAGGCGGCGCTTGCGCCTCGGCCCCGTTTGGACGGCGAGAAAAAGCGCAGCGGCACGGCAGAAATGAGCGGGCAATCACACTGCGATTATGCAGGTAAATTTGTCGGATTGTAGCGTAAATAAAGGCGAATTCGCAGTCTTGTTCGGCGATTATTAGCGCGTATTATAACGTCACTGGAACTGGCATTAATCTCGCCGTCATCTTTCCGCGCCACGGGAAAGCGGTCGGGCAGAGGTTCGAATATCCTCCTTGCGATCCGTCGCCATTAACCAGGAAATCATAAGTCATGCGTATTGAAGAAGATTTGAAGTTAGGCTTTAAAGACGTGTTGATCCGCCCTAAGCGTTCCACGTTGAAAAGCCGTTCCGAGGTTGAACTGGAACGTCAGTTTACCTTCAAGCATTCAGGTTGCAGCTGGTCCGGCGTGCCGATTATCGCCGCCAACATGGACACGGTGGGCACCTTCCGCATGGCCGAGGCCCTGGCTTCTTTCGACGTTCTCACCGCCGTACACAAACATTACAGCGTCGAGCAATGGGCTGACTTCGTGCAGCGCATGCCGGAATCGGTGCTGCGCCACGTGATGGTGTCCACCGGCACCTCAGAAGCCGACTTCGCCAAAATGCAGCAGATCCTGGCCCTGTCTCCGGCGCTGAAATTCATCTGTATCGACGTGGCCAACGGCTACTCTGAACACTTCGTCGCCTTCCTGCAGAAAGCGCGCGAAGCCTGCCCGAATCACGTCATCTGCGCCGGCAACGTCGTGACCGGCGAGATGGTGGAAGAGTTGATCCTCTCCGGCGCCGACATTGTTAAAGTCGGCATCGGGCCGGGATCGGTATGCACCACCCGCGTGAAGACCGGCGTGGGCTATCCGCAGCTGTCGGCAGTGATCGAATGCGCCGATGCGGCCCACGGGCTGGGCGGCCAAATCGTCAGCGACGGCGGCTGCTCGGTGCCGGGCGATGTCGCCAAAGCCTTCGGCGGCGGCGCGGACTTCGTGATGCTGGGCGGTATGCTGGCCGGCCACGACGAGTGCGAAGGCACCGTGGTGGAAGAGAACGGCGAGAAATTCATGCTGTTCTACGGCATGAGCTCCGAGTCAGCGATGAAGCGCCACGTCGGCGGCGTGGCGGAGTATCGCGCGGCCGAAGGCAAAACCGTCAAGCTGCCGCTGCGAGGCGAGGTGGAGTTCACCGTGCGTGATATCCTCGGCGGCCTGCGTTCCGCCTGCACCTACGTCGGCGCCGAGCGTTTGAAAGAGCTGACCAAGCGCACCACCTTTATCCGCGTGGCGGAGCAGGAAAACCGCGTCTTCGGCAGCAAATAAGCCGCACCTTGCATTCGGGCGCAGCGCACCGCGGCGCCCGCTATCCTTTTACCCTTATCCCAACACGCTGCCCAGTTGAAAGATAGGCAGATACATGGCGATCACCAAAGCGCCGACAATCCCACCTACCACCAGCATCAGCAGCGGCTCCAGCGTTTGCGCCAGCGTATCGGCCAGCTCGTGCGTCTGCCGTTCATACCACTGCGCCAATTTATCCAGCAAGGCGTCCAGTGAACCGGACTCTTCGCCCACCCGCACCAGCTGCCGGCACAGCGGCGGAAACAGCGGTTGCAGGCCCAGGGCATGATGAAAGGCTTCGCCTTCGGCGATCTGCCGTTGCACCTGCTCCAGCGCCTGTTTGTACAGCAGATGGTCAGCCGCCAACGCCGCCGCGTTCAACCCTTCCACCAGCGTCAGCCCGGCGCGTTGGGTCATGGTCAGGATGCGAAATGTTTGGCTCAGCGCGCCGCCGCTCACCAGCCGGGCGATCAGCGGCAGGCGCAGCAAGAGAGCCTGTTCACGTCTGCGCCACGGCGGGCGCGGGTGCAGCCAGCGGCCATAGCCGAACAGCGACGCGCCCAGCAGCAGCGCCAGATAGGGGCCGGTGGCGATCAACTGCGCAGACAATGCCAGCAACCCTTGGGTAAACCAGGGCAGCGGCGCATCGAACGATTGATAAACCTTGGCGAATTCCGGCAGCACCATCACCAGCATCAACACGCTGACCATCAGCGCCACCGCGCAGATGAAGAGGGGATAACGCAGCGCTTTGGTCACCTTGCGGCGCAGCAGCAACTGGGCCTCCTGTTGTTGCGCCAGCTGCAGGCAGCAGCGATCGAGGTTGCCGGTCAGTTCACCGATGGCGATCAGCTGGCGATAGATCAGGGGAAAAATCCCCGGTTGTTCGGCGAGGGTTTCGGAAAGCGGTTGCCCTTCGCGCACCTGGTCGGCCAGCTGGCGCAACAGGCAGCGCCAGGCTGCCGAAGGATGCTCTGCTGCCAGCAACTGCAGCGCATTGACCAGCGGCAACCCCGCCTGCAGCAGAGTGGCGAGCTGGCGGGTGAAGTGGATTAACGGTTCTCCACGCCATTGGCCGGGCGTAACGCGTTTGCCGTGCCCGATTCGGTACGGTTGCAGGCCTTGTTCGATCAGCAACCGGCTCACCTGCCGTTTTTCCTCGCTCATCAGTTCGCCGCGGCGTAAGGCGCCCTGTGCGTCGAAAGCCTGCCAAAGAAACAGCCGGCGCGCTTTCATGGCGCGGCTATGCCAGGCTGGACGACGTCGATCACGCGGTACAGTTCTTCCAGCGAGGTCGTGCCTTCGGCGGCCAGCGCCAGGCCCGCGTGCAGCAGCGAAAGCTGCCCCTGTTCGCGGGCGATATCCGCCAGCAGACTGGGAGCGGCGTTCGCCAGCAATGCCGCCTGTATTTCCGGCGTAATGGCCAACAGTTCATACACGCCGATGCGCCCATAGTAACCGCCGAAGCAATGCTCGCAGCCATCGGCGCGCCAGACAGTGAGCGGTTCCGGCCAGATCGCGCTGGGAAAATGCGTCGGCTGGCTGTGCGGATAGCGGCAGTGGCGGCACAGTCTGCGCACCAACCGCTGCGCGACGATCAGCTTCAGACAGCCGGCGAGCAGGTAGCCGGGGATCCCCATGTGCATCAGCCGCGTCAGGGTTTCGCCGGTAGAGTTGGTATGCAGCGTCGACAGCACCAGGTGGCCGGTTTGCGCGGCCTTGACCGCGATCTCGGCGGTTTCCGCATCGCGGATCTCGCCGATCATGATGACGTCTGGATCCTGGCGCAGCAGGGCGCGCAGCACCCGGGCGAAGCTCAGCTCGGTTTTGGCGTTGATCTGGGTCTGATTAACGCCGAACAGCGGGATCTCGACCGGATCCTCGACGCTGCACAGGTTGCTCTGCGCATCGTTCAACTGGCGCAGACCGCTGTACAGCGTCACCGTTTTGCCGCTGCCGGTCGGGCCGGTCACCAGGATCAACCCTTGCGGGCAGGCCAGCGCCGTCGCGTAGCGCGCCAGATCCGCCCGGCTCATGCCTAACTGATCCAGCGGCAGTTCTTGTTGCTCGCCCTGCTGAACGCGCAGCACCACCTTTTCGCCGTGCAGCGTCGGCAGAGTGGCGATACGCATGGCATAGCGCGCGCAGTCCAGCGTCAGGCTGAGCTGCCCGTCCTGAGGCTGACGGCGCTCGGCGATATCCAACTGGCCGAGGATCTTCAGCCGGGCGATGAGGCGCGCAGCCAGCTGCGGCGGCGGTGAGGTGAGGGTTTGCAGCACGCCGTCGATGCGCAGACGAATGCGAAAATGCTGCCGAAAAGGCTCGAAGTGGATGTCAGAGGCGCGGCGCTGGATGGCCAGGCGTAGCGTCTGGTTGATGAATTGCACCACCGGCGCATCGCCGTCGTCGGGGTAGGCGATGTCGGTTGTGTCCTCTTCGGCCGCCAGCGGCGCCGAGAGCGGTTCGTGGCGCTGGTTAAGCGCCAGCTCCAACCTGGCCGCCGGCCATTGTTCCAGATGGATGCGTTTGCCGGTGGCGAAACGCAGCGCCGCCAGCAGCCCCTGCGGCGCTTCTTCGCTGAGCGCGACCGTCAGTGTGGTCGGGTCTTCGCTCAGCGCCAGCGCCTGATAGCGCCGACACAGGGTGTGAACCTCTTCGCTGATTTGCGCGTTCATCGCCGTTACTCCGCCGCGTCGTCGAAGCGGAAGACTTCCCGGCACACCTCAACCAGCGTCGCGTTTTCGCTGCTGCACAGCCGGGTCCAGCGGGTCAGCCCATCGGCGTTCGACTTGGGGGTTAACGCCACCGCCAGCCCCTGCAGCGTTTGGGTGCCGGTCAGCGTGATTACGCCTTTAACGACTTTCACCCCGCTGACGTAACGCGACGCGCCGCCGCTGGGAATGCCTTTGCTGCCGGCTTCACAGCCGGCGGGCGCGCCTTCATCCAGTACGCACAGCTCGACCGCCAGCTTATATGGCGCCATGGTTTGCAGCATGTCGGTCATCGCCGCTTTCTGGATGTAGCGCTGGTAGGCGGGAATGCCGATGGCGCTGAGGATGGCGATGATGGCGATCACCACCATCAGTTCGATCAGGCTAAAGCCGCGTTGCGTTTCCATGCGTTGTTTCCTCCATAAGGGTGTGGAAAACAACGGTAGCGGTTTGCGCGGGGGAACGGCGAGCGGGTTTTACGCGTTTCTCGGCGTGCTTCCATCAGTATTGATGTCGTTTGCAGCGGAGGGAAAAACGGTGCGAGGGGCTTCGCAAATCTGCGTTAACGCCCCCGGCGGCGGCCGGGGGCGAGGGGATCATTTGAAGCGCATCGACAGATCGAGCGCGGTCACATGTTTGGTCAGCGCGCCGACCGAAATGTAATCCACGCCGGTCTCGGCGAAGGTGCGCAGCGTCTCGCTGGTGACGTTGCCGGACACCTCCAGCTGGGCGCGGCCCTGGGTTTGGGCGACCGCCTGACGCATCATCTCGACGCTGAAGTTGTCCAGCATGATGATGTCGGCGCCGGCGTCCAGCGCCTGCTGCAGCTCATCGAGCGATTCGACTTCCACTTCCACCGGCACGTCGGCGTGCAGCCAGAAGGCTTTTTCCACCGCGTTTTTGATCGAGCCGGAGGCGATGATGTGGTTTTCCTTGATCAGGAAGGCATCGGACAGCCCCAGCCGGTGGTTGCTGCCGCCCCCGCACAGCACGGCGTATTTCAGCGCGGTGCGCAGGCCGGGCAAGGTCTTGCGGGTATCGAGCAGGCGAGTCTGGGTGCCTTCCAGCAGAGCCACGTAGCGGCTGACCTCGGTCGCCACGCCGGAGAGCATCTGCACGAAGTTCAGCGCGGTGCGCTCGCCGGTCAACAGCACCCGCGCAGGGCCGCGCAGCCGGCAAAGCGGTTGGTTCGGTATCAGACGGTCGCCGTCTGCCACCAGCCACTCCACATGCACCTGGTTGCCCAACTGAATAAAGACTTCGTTCAGCCAGCGGCGGCCGCAGAACACGCCGGCTTCGCGGGTAATGACGGTGGCTTCGGCCTGCTTGTCCGCCGGTAACAATTGCGCGGTAATATCGCGCCCGGCGTCAACTTCACCTCCCAGGTCTTCGCGCAGCGCCTGGGCGACGGAATAGGGAATATCACTTTCAATACGTTCAAGAAGCTCGGTGCGGCGACGGTCGGCACTGTAGCGGCGTGTCGGCATGGAAAACTCCGAAATGGACGGTTAGTTCGTAGGGGAACATGCTACTCTGTTGCAGGAATAAGTACCACCGCAGAGAGGTGTCTGATGCAGTTGGAAAATGGCTGGATTGTCGGGGTGACGCGAGTGGTTTCGCCGCACTGCGATCGGCGCCCGGATGACGAGCCGCCCTCGCTGCTGGTCATCCATAACATCAGCCTGCCGCCCGGCGAATTCGGTGGCCCCTATATCGACCAGCTGTTCACCGGCACGCTCGATCCCGCGCAGCACCCTTATTTCGCCGAGATCCATCAGCTGCGAGTGTCTGCGCACTGCCTGATCCGCCGCGATGGGGAGATCGTGCAGTATGTGCCCTTCGACCAGCGCGCGTGGCACGCGGGCGTTTCTGTGTATCAGGGGCGCGAACGGTGCAACGATTTCTCCATCGGCATCGAGCTGGAAGGCACCGACCAGTTAGCCTACACCGAGGCGCAATATCGCACGCTGCAGGCGGTCACCGCGCTGCTGGCCGAACATTATCCGCCGTTGGCGGCGCATATCGCCGGGCATTGCGATATCGCCCCCGGCCGCAAAACCGATCCCGGGCCGGCGTTCGATTGGGATCGCTATCTGGCATCTCTGGAACAACGCGGCGCGCCCGCCGACGCTATGCTTGAGACAAGAAAAAGGGAGAGGAATCGCTAATGACGCTGTTTACGCTGTTGCTGGTTTTGGCCTGGGAGCGCCTGTTCAAGCTGGGGGAACACTGGCAGCTGGATCATCGCCTCGAAGTGGTATTTCAGCGGCTGCATCGGGTTTCGCTGGCGCAGACGCTGGCGATGACCGCCGCCTGGATGGTGATCGTCTGGGGCGTTCTGTGGTTGTCGCACGGGTTATTCTTCGGCGTGGTGACGCTGCTGCTGTGGATCGTCATCGATCTGCTGTGCGTCGGCGCCGGCATCAAGCGCAAACACTATCGCGCCTACCTGAAAGCGGCGCGGCAGGGGGATACCCATGCCAGCGATCAGATGGCGGAAGAGCTGGCGTTGATCCACGGTTTGCCGGTGGACTGCAGTGAAGAGCTGCGTCTGCGCGAGCTGCAAAACGCGCTGCTGTGGATCAACTTCCGTTATTACCTGGCGCCGCTGTTCTGGTTCGTGGTCTTTGGGCCGTACGGGCCGATCGCGCTGGCGGGATATGCCTTCCTGCGCGCCTATCAAACCTGGCTGGCGCGCCACAATACGCCGCTGGAGCGTTCGCAGTCGGGCATTGATCATCTGCTGAACTGGCTGGACTGGATCCCGGTGCGTTTGGCCGGGGTGGCCTATGCGTTGTTCGGCCACGGCGAGCGCGCGTTGCCGGCCTGGTTCGCCTCACTCGGCGATCGGCATTCGTCGTCGTATCAGGTGTTGACGCGGCTGGCGCAGTTCTCGCTGGCGCGCGATCCGCATATGGACCCGGTGCAAACGCCGCGGGCGGCGGTGACGCTGGCGCGCAAGGTGACGATGATCATCGTGGTGGTGGTGGCGCTGTTGACCATTTACGGCACGCTGCTGTAAACCGCCGTGAAAAACAAAACGGGCGCCTCGGCGCCCGTTTCTTTTTGGCCATCCGGCCGGGATTACAGCTTGGCGAAGCAGCGACGCGCGGCGTCGATGGTGCGCTGGATGTCTTCCTTGCTGTGCGCCACGGACATGAAACCCGCTTCGAAGGCGGACGGCGCGAGATACACCCCCTCTTCCAGCATCAGGTGGAAGAAGCGCTTGAAGCGTTCCACGTCGCACTGCATCACGTCCTGGTAGCAGGTGACCGCCGGCGCGTCGGTGAAGAACAGGCCGAACATGCCGCCGACGTTGTTGACCACCAATGGAATATTCTCTTCCTGCGCCGCGTGCAGCAGGCCAGCGGCCAGCATCTCGGTCAGTTCGGTCAGCGTCTGGTGCACGCCAACCTGCGACACTTCGGTCAGGCAAGCGTAGCCCGCCGCCATGGCGATCGGGTTGCCGGACAGGGTGCCCGCCTGGTAGACCGGGCCGGTCGGTGCCAGCGCGTCCATCACCTCGCGACGGCCGCCGAAGGCGCCCACCGGCATGCCGCCGCCGATGATTTTTCCGAGGCAGGTCAGATCCGGCTCGACGCCGTAATAGGATTGTGCGCCGGCCAGCGCGACGCGGAAGCCGGTCATCACTTCGTCGATGATCAAGAGCGCGCCGTACTTGTCGCACAGGGCGCGCAGGCCCGGCAGGAATTCCGGCAGCGGCGGCACGCAGTTCATGTTGCCGGCGACCGGCTCGACGATGATACAGGCGATCTCGGACGGGTACTGTTCGAAGGCGGCGCGCACCGAATCCAGATCGTTATAGGTGCAGGTCAGGGTGTGTTTGGCGAAGTCGGCCGGCACGCCCGGTGAGTTCGGCTGGCCGAGGGTCAGCGCGCCGGAGCCGGCTTTCACCAGCAGGCAGTCGGCGTGGCCGTGGTAGCAGCCTTCGAACTTGATGATTTTATCGCGGTTGGTGTAGCCGCGCGCCAGGCGGATAGCGCTCATGGTGGCTTCGGTGCCCGAGTTCACCATGCGCACCATATCCATCGTCGGCACCAGTTCGGTGACCAGCTGCGCCATTTTGACTTCCATCTCGGTCGGCGCGCCGAAGCTCAGGCCGCGCTGCGCCGCTTCAATCACCGCGTCGCGGATCGCCGGGTGGTTATGCCCCAGCACCATCGGCCCCCAGGAACCGACATAGTCGATATAGGCCTTGCCGTCGGCATCGAACAGGTAAGCCCCGTCTGCGCGCTCGATAAACAGCGGCACACCGCCCACGCCGGTGAATGCACGCACCGGAGAGTTTACCCCGCCGGGGATCAACTGTTGCGCCTGGGCGTACAGACTTTCGGACTTGCTGTGTAGGCTCATAAATCGGCTCCTGGATTCTCTTTTGAATGATTTGACCGCGCTATTCTAGAGGAGAGCGCCGCGTTATGAAACGATCACAGTCAGATACCATTAACGGCAGCGCCCGCCGCCGGGTTGGGGTAGAATTATCGCCCTGCCTATTTGTATTACAAATTACCTGACGAATCACTCGCGATGACAGAATCACAATCACAGCCAGTCGGGACGTTGAGCCCGCGTCTTAGCCGCAGCGATGCGGTGCGCCAGTTTATCCGCCGCGATAAAACGCCGGTGGCGATCCTGTTGATGGCCGCGCTGGTGGGGACGCTGGCCGGTTTGCTCGGCGTGGCCTTCGATAAAGCGGTGGAGTGGGTGCAGCAGCAGCGGCTGGCTTCGCTGGCGCAGGTCGCCGACTTCTGGATCCTGGTGTGGCCGCTGGCGTTTATCTTGTCCGCCGCGCTGGCGGCGCTGGGTTATTACCTGGTGCGGCGCTTTGCGCCTGAGGCTGGCGGTTCGGGCATTCCGGAGATCGAAGGCGCGCTGGAGGAGCTGCGGCCGGTGCGCTGGTGGCGCGTGATACCGGTGAAATTCATCGGCGGCATGGGAACGCTGGGGGCGGGCATGGTGCTGGGGCGCGAAGGGCCTACGGTACAGATGGGCGGCAACGTCGGGCGCATGGTATTGGACGTGCTGCGCATTCGCGGCGCCGAGGCGCGCCATTCGCTGCTGGCGACCGGGGCCGCCGCCGGGCTGTCCGCCGCGTTCAACGCGCCGCTGGCCGGCATTCTGTTTATCATCGAAGAGATGCGGCCGCAGTTTCGCTACAACCTGATCTCGATTAAAGCGGTGTTTATCGGCGTTATCATGTCGAGCGTGGTGTTCCAGCTGTTCAACGGCCAAGGCTCGGTGATCGCGGTCGGCAAACTCGCCTCGGCGCCCATCAACACCTTGTGGCTCTATCTGGTGCTGGGGGCGATATTCGGCGCGGTGGGCGTGGGATTCAACGCGCTTATCTTCCGCACCCAGGACATGTTCGCGCGCCTGCACGGCGGCCGAATGCGCAATGTCCTGCTGATGGGCGGGCTGCTCGGCGGCGTGTGCGGCATTCTGGGGCTGATTCAGCCAGAGGCGGCGGGCGGCGGCTTTGGGCTGATCCCGATCGCCGCGGCGGGCAATTACAGCGTCGGCATGTTGATGTTTATCTTCATTACCCGCATCTTCACCACGCTGCTGTGCTTCGGTTCCGGCGCGCCGGGCGGCATCTTTGCGCCGATGCTGGCGCTGGGCACGCTGTTCGGCACCGCCTTCGGGCTGGCGGGGGCGCATCTTTTCCCGCAATACGGCATCGAGGCGGGCACTTTCGCCATCGCCGGTATGGGGGCGCTGTTCGCCGCCACCGTGCGCGCCCCGCTGACCGGCATCGTGCTGGTGCTGGAAATGACCGACAACTACCAGCTGATTTTACCGATGATCATCACCTGCCTCGGTGCTACGGTGGTGGCGCAACTGCTCGGCGGCAAGCCGCTGTATTCGTCGATCCTGGCGCGCACCCTGCAACGGCAGGAGGCGCAGTTGGCGCGGGAAGCGGCGGAGAAAACAAGTAAAGAAAATACAACAAATGCGGTGAATACTTGAACGCAACACTCAGGTATCGGATAATCGTTAATATTAATCAGGCAGCCCTGGTCGCGATCTGATGCTGAACAATGTTGGGAGTAAAGAGTATGAGTGATGAAACGGCACTGCCCCTGCAATTTACCGAGGCAGCAGCAAACAAGGTCAAGTACCTGATTGCTGACGAAGAAAATCCGAACCTGAAGTTGCGGGTTTACATTACCGGCGGCGGCTGCAGCGGATTCCAGTACGGTTTCACTTTTGACGACAAGGTCAACGATGGCGACATGACCATCGAGAAGCAGGGCGTGGCGCTGGTGGTCGATCCGATGAGCCTGCAGTATCTGGTTGGCGGTTCGGTGGACTACACCGAAGGGCTGGAAGGATCGCGCTTCGTGGTGACCAACCCTAATGCCAAAACCACCTGCGGTTGCGGTTCGTCGTTCAGCATCTGAGTTTGCCTGTCAGAATATCAACCCGCTTGCTTTCCAGCCGGCGGGTTTTTTTATGCCTACCACTCCACGAGGATCACTGCCACGCCGTTCTCCTGGGCCGGTGGGTTGTGGATGATATTCGGCTGTGCCGTCGCGTGGCTGCATTCGTCCCGCAGGGCGGCGGCTCAGCGTTCGAGAATAAAGGCGGGCAGCTTGAGGTGCCAGCGGATGGCCGCCAGCCGAATGGCCAGCGTGATGACCATGCCCAGCATCATGGCTTGTTGCAGCGGCATGTTGAAGGTGTAAAACGCCGTGGCGTGCGCGATGCCACCGATGATGCAGGCAGTGGCGTAAATTTCGGTGCGCAGGATCATCGGGATCTCGCGCGCCAGCACGTCGCGGATAATGCCGCCGCCGACGCCGGTGATCACCCCCATGCAGATCGCCACCAGCGGGCCGGTACCGGCCGCGAAAGCCTTGTTGACGCCGATGCCGACGAACACCGCCAGCCCGACGGCATCGAGCACCGGCAGCACCCATTTCGGCAGGCGGCGCGGCTGGCGCACCAGCAACAGCGTCAAGACGCAGGTGATCATCGCCACCACCAGATCGGTGGGATCCTTGACCCAGAACACCGGGCCGTTGGCCAGCGCCATATCGCGGATGGTGCCGCCGCCGACCGCGGTAACCACGCCCAACACCAACACGCCGAACGGATCCATGCGCAGTTTGCCGGCCAGCAGTACGCCGGAGACGGCGAACACCGCCGTACCGAGAATATCCAACCAGAACACCAGCATCAGCGGATCTCCGCCAGCTGGCGGCACAGTTGCTGCGCCGCCAACAGCAGCCGCGGCCCGCCGCGATTGAACCAGTCTTCATTCAGCGCGATCACCGGCACCTGCAGCTGCGGCGCCCAGAAGGCTTTCACATTGGCGGCCTCTTTCGCGCCGCCGGTGATGACGATGGCCTGGGGTTGGCGCGCCAGCACCTGCTCGCGGCTGATCTGCGGCCAAGGCGTGCGGCTGTCGGCGAAGACGTTCTGCGCGCCGCACAGCGTCAACACCTGGCTCTGCAGCGTGGCGCCGGAGCTGGTGAACAGCGGCTGGGTGCCGAACTGCAGCAACACGCGTCGCGGAGGGTTATCGGCGTACTGTTGCCTGAGATCGGCGAACTGGCGGCGAAGGCCGGCGGCGGCCTGATGCGCCTGGTCCGGGTGCGGGCTGTATTGCGCCAGCTTATCCAGCAAGCCGGCGATCCCTTCGAGATTATCGGCGTCCGCATAGAAGATCGGGATGCCGAATGCGGCGAGCTGATCCAGCACGCGCTGCGGATTGCCGCCGCGCCAGGCGAGGATCAGATCCGGCTTGAGCGCCAGCACCCGCTCCAGGTTGATGCCCTGCCAGGAGGCCACCTGCTCCAGCCTGGCGGCCTGCGGCGGATAATCGGAATAGGCGCTCGCCGCCACCAGCACCTCGCCCATGCCGGCGGCATAGGCGAGTTCGGTCGCATTGGGCGCCAGGCTGATCACTCGCTGGGCGGCCCCGGCCGGCAGGGCTAGCCAGAACGCCAGCAGCCAGAGCGCCGAGGTGAAGCGCAGCCTCACATCAACCGCGCTTGGCCAGGGTTTGCAGCATGGCGTTGACCATCAGCGTAGACTGCTTGGCCGCTACCACCAGGAACTCGTCAAAGCTCATGTGCGACTCGCTGTCGGCGACGTCGGAAATGGCGCGCACCACCACGAACGGCGTGCCGAACAGATGGCAGACGTGGGCGATCGCCGCGGCTTCCATTTCCACGGCGGCGACGCGCGGGAAGGTGGCGCGGATGCGCGCCAGCGGCTCGGCGCCGTTGATGAAGGCGTCACCGCTGCAGATCAGGCCGCGCACCGCGTGCAGATCCAGCTGTTTGATGCAGCTTTCCGCCAGCGCGATCAGTGCGTCGTCGGCGACGAACGCCGCCGGGCAGCCGGCCATCTGGCCCGGCTCGTAGCCGAAGGCGGTGACGTCGGCGTCGTGGTAGCGCACTTCTTCCGACACCACGATGTCGCCCACGCGCAGCGTGCTGGCCAGGCCGCCGGCGGAGCCGGTATTGATCACCACGTCCGGGCTGCAGTGCTCCAGCAGCAGGGTGGTGCCCATGGCTGCGGAGACTTTGCCGATGCCGGATTTCAGCAGGGCCACTTCAACGCCGCCGATCTGGCCGGTGTAGATTTCGCAGCCCGCGCGCTGGATGGTTTGACGGTTTTCGATTTGATCGCGCAGCAGGGTGACTTCCTGCTCCATTGCGCCGATGATGCCTACTTTCATAATAACACTCGCTGATTGGCCGTGAGAATTGCGGCATAGTCTATCATGGCTGTGTATCAGAGATAATGCGTTGCATCCGCCGCCGGGAATTGTTATCACGGGGGCAGGGCGCAACGGCGGAGAAACAGATGTCCGGGATCGACTTCAAGCAAAAAATCAGCTTCCAACGGCCTTTCAGCAAACCGATCGAGGCCGAGGAAGAGTACGACATCGTGCGGCAGTTCGAGAGCGATCGCGGGCGCATCGTCAACTCGGCCGCCATTCGCCGTCTGCAGCAAAAAACCCAGGTGTTTCCGCTGGAGCGCAACGCGGCGGTGCGCAGCCGCCTGACGCACTCGATGGAGGTGCAGCAGGTCGGGCGCCATATCGCCAAAGAGATCCTCAACCGCTTCAAACAGGCGGGTAAGATCGATGAATTCGGCCTGACCCGGCTACTCGATCCGTTTGAGAGCATCGTGGAAATGGCCTGTCTGATGCACGATATCGGCAATCCGCCGTTCGGTCACTTCGGCGAGTCGGCGATCAACGACTGGTTCGCCCAGCGGCTCGATCCTGCCAGCTGCGGCAGCGAGCCGGGCAGTCACGATCGCTGCCAGGTCGCGTCGCTGCGGCTGCATGAAGGGGAGAGCGATCTGAACCGGCTGCGCAGCCGGATCCGTCAGGATCTCAGCCATTTCGAGGGCAACGCCCAGGCGATCCGCATGGTGTACAGCCTGCTGAAACTCAATCTGACCTACGCGCAGGTCGGCTGCATTTTGAAATACACCCGCCCGGCTTATTGGGCGGGCGACATCCCCGCCAGCCACAGCTATTTGATGAAAAAGCCCGGCTATTATCTGGCGGAAGAAGCCTTTGTCGATAGGTTGCGGCGCGAGCTGCACATGGGCGAGTTCGATCGTTTTCCGCTGACCTACATCATGGAGGCCGCCGACGATATCTCGTACTGCGTGGCCGATCTGGAAGATGCGGTGGAGAAGAGCATTTTCACCGTCGAGCAGCTGTATCAGCACCTGATTCAGGAGTGGGGCGAGGTGGTGCCGGGCGATCTGTTCGACAAGACCGTCGCCAGCGCGTTTCGCAAGATCGACCGCGGCGGCGCGCGGCGCAGCGCGGAAGATCAGTTCTTCATGTATCTGCGGGTGTTTACCGTGGCGCGGCTGGTGCCGCACGCGGCGCAGCGATTTATCGACAATCTTGACGCGGTTTATCAGGGCAGTTTCAATCAGGCGCTGCTGGAAGATTCCAGCCCGGCCTATCAGCTGCTGAAAATATTTAAAAATGTGGCGTTCAAGCACGTGTTCAACCACCCGGAGGTCGAGCAGCTCGAGCTGCAAGGCTACCGGGTGATCAGCGGCCTGCTGGACATTTACAGCCCGCTGCTGGCGATGTCGCTGGCGGACTTCAGCCGGTTGGTGCGCGAGGACAGCCATCGCGCTTACCCGATCGAAACGCGCCTGTTCCACAAGCTGTCCACCAAGCATCGGCTGGCTTATGTGGAAGCGGTAGAAGGGCTGCAGCATTTATCGCCGGAGCAGCAAACCATTCGGGAATATTATTTCCGCGCGCGTTTATTGCAGGACTATATCAGCGGAATGACCGACCTTTATGCCTATGATGAATATCGTCGATTAATGGCGGCGGAATAATTAAGCGGAGGAATAATTATCAGCAATTCCAACCGGTTGGCTGTCTCGAGTTTTGTAAAGACGAACAATATTTGTTTACTATTGCCAATCATCTGTGCCGGAACTTCGGGCTATTAATTAACTCTGAATAAGCACGCAAGACAGCCATTCTTTTTTGAACGACTTTATAAGAGACACACAGATGAAAAAAACCGCATTAGTTCTGAGCGCACTGGCATTCAGCATCGGTATGGCGATGGGCCCGGTTACGGCCAGCGCCGCTGAAACCGCGTCTTCCAGCACCCAGCAGTTGCCGAGCCTGGCGCCGATGCTGGAGAAGGTGATGCCTTCCGTCGTGAGCATTAACGTTGAGGGCAGCACCACGGTCAATACGCCGCGCATGCCGCAACAGTTCCAACAGTTCTTCGGTGAAGATTCGCCGTTCTGCCAGGACGGTTCACCGTTCCAGGGCTCGCCGATGTGTCAGGGCGCTGAACAGCCCGGACCGGATGGCCAGCAGCCGCAGGGCACGCAGCAGAAATTCCAGGCGCTGGGCGCCGGGGTGGTTATCGATGCCGCCAAGGGCTATGTGGTGACCAACAATCACGTGGTGGACAACGCCAACAAGATCCAGGTGCAGCTGAGCGACGGTCGTCGTTTCGACGCCAAAGTGATCGGCAAGGATCCGCGTTCCGACATCGCCCTGATCCAGTTGAAAGATTTCAAGAACCTGACGGCGATCAAGATGGCGGACTCCGATCAGCTGCGCGTCGGCGATTACACCGTGGCGATCGGCAACCCGTACGGGCTGGGTGAAACCGCCACCTCGGGCATCGTGTCCGCCCTGGGGCGCAGCGGCCTGAACATCGAAAACTACGAAAACTTTATCCAGACCGATGCGGCAATCAACCGCGGCAACTCCGGCGGCGCGCTGGTTAACCTGAACGGCGAGCTGATCGGCATCAACACCGCGATCCTGGCGCCGGACGGCGGCAACATCGGCATCGGCTTCGCCATTCCGAGCAATATGGTGAAAAACCTGACGGCGCAAATGGTCGAGTATGGCCAGGTGAAACGCGGCGAGCTGGGCATCATGGGCACCGAGCTGAACTCGGAGCTGGCCAAGGCGATGAAGGTCGACGCGCAGCGCGGCGCCTTCGTCAGCCAGGTAATGCCGAAATCTTCCGCCGCGAAGGCGGGCATCAAGGCCGGTGACGTGATCGTCACCATGAACGGCAAGGCCATCTCCAGCTTCGCCTCGTTCCGGGCAGAGATCGGCACGTTGCCGGTCGGCAGCAAGATGTCGCTGGGCATTATCCGCGACGGCAAGCCGATAACGATTGACGTCACGCTGGAGCAAAGCGCGCAGACCCAGGTGGCCTCGGGCAATATCTACACCGGCATTGAAGGCGCCGAGCTGAGCAATACCCAGGTCGGCAACGTGAAAGGCGTTAAGGTCGACAGCGTGAAAGCCGGCAGCGCCGCCGCACGCATCGGCCTGAAAAAGGGCGACGTGATCCTGGGCGTGAACCAACAGCCGATCCAGAACCTGGGCGAGCTGCGTAAAATCCTCGACAGCAAACCGTCGGTGCTGGCGTTGAATATTCAGCGCGGCGATAGCCAGCTGTACCTGCTGGCGCAGTGATAAACGTCAGGCGCTAAAAGCAACAAAGGCACGCTACGGCGTGCCTTTTTGCATTATGGCCTGAGGATTCAGGCCGGTTGCGCCAGATGCGCGCGCGCCGCGTGGATCACCAGTTCAATCTCATCCAACAGCTCCAGCCACTCCGGCTCCAGCTCGTCGTTGGTGATGCCCTGGCGCAGCTGCCGCTCGAGGTAGAAACACAGCTGCTTGAGGCGCGGCACGCCGCTGTAGCTGCAGCTGCCGTGCAGCTTATGGACCAGGTCGAGGATCTCGTCGTCGTGTTGCCCCTCGAGCAGCGCCTGCACCCGTTCGCGCACCTGCGGCAGGAAATCGAGCAGCATTTGCAGCAGATCGCGCGCCAGATCCGGCTTATTGGCCGCCTGGCGCAGCGCCAGCGGCCAGTCGAGCGACAGCGGGGCATCGTCGGCGACGGCGCTTTCCACGTCGCCGCTGTGGTAGCGCGACAGCACGCGGGTCAGCATTTTCTCGTCGATCGGCTTGGCCAGGTAGTCGTCCATCCCCGCCTGCAGCAGATGCTCGCGTTCGCCGCTGGCGGCATGGGCAGTGACGGCGACGATCGGCGTGGAGTTGTGGTGCGGCAGTTGGCGGATCAGTTCGCTGGCGTGAATGCCGTCCATCTTCGGCATTTGAATGTCCATCAGGATCAGATCCAGCACGTTGTTGCGCGCCAGCGCCAGCGCTTCCTCACCGCTCTCGCACAGCAGCGTTTTTTCCACCTGTTCGCCCAGCAGCGTGCCGATCAGCTTCAGGTTGGCCGGGTTGTCGTCGACCGCCATCACCGTCAGCGGCAGACGTTTACGCTCAGGCGGGGCGGCGAGCCGATCGGGCGTTTCCATTCTCAGCAGCGGGAACAGACGCGTGCTGGTGATAGGCTTGATCAGGCAGCCGAGCGCGCCTTGTTGCTTAAGCAGCTCGGCGTCGATCTGCGCCTGGCACGGCAGCGCCAGAATGACCCGATCGGCCAGCTTCAGCGAGGCCAACAATTTGTCCTGATGCTGCGCCATGTTGTCGCGGAACGGGATCGGCACGCCGGCCAGCAGGAAATCGTAATGGCCTGACGGCAGTTGGCCTAGCGTCGGCGAGTGGGTGATCACCAGCTGCGTGACGCTGAGCATGTTGAGCGTCGCCTGTGCCGCCGTCGGGTTGGACTCGATATAGGCGAGCGTTTTGCCGTTCAGATCCGGCAGGTTCGGCGCCAGCGACAGCATGCCCTCGTTCAGATCCAGCGTGATGTGGAACCAGAAGGTCGAGCCGCGATTCAGCTGGCTGTGGAAGCAGATGTCGCCGCCCATTTCCTTCACCAGCTTTTGCGTGATCACCAACCCCAGCCCGGTGCCGCCGTGGCGGCGGGAGATGCTGGCGTCCGCCTGGCGGAACGCCTGGAACAGCTGCGACTGCTGGCGTTCGGAGATGCCGATGCCGGTGTCGTGGATCTGCACTTCCACTTCCACCCGGCGCTCCAGCTGTTTGCGCAGCTCGACGCGAATATCGATATTGCCGGTTTCGGTGAACTTGATGGCGTTGCCCAGCAGGTTGGTGATGATTTGCTGCAGGCGCAGCGAGTCGCCGATCACCTGCTCCGGCACGTCGTTGTGCACATCCAGCGTCAGCTCCAACCCTTTGTCGTGGGCGCTGGGGGCCAGCAGCACCACCACTTCGTCCAGCGTTTCGCGCAGGGCGAACGGAATATGCTCCAGCACCAGTTTGCCGGCCTCCAGCTTGGAGAAGTCCAGCACGTCATTGATGATGGTCAGCAGGTTGTTGGCCGAGCGCTCGATGGTCTGCAAATAGTCGGTTTGGGTCGCGCTCAGATCGGTTTTCAGCATCTGGCGGGTAAAACCGATCACGCCGTTGAGCGGGGTACGCAGCTCGTGCGACATGTTGGCCAGGAATTCGGACTTGATGCGCGCCGCCTCCTGCGCGCGTTTTTTCGCCAGATCCAGTTCGACGTTCTGGATCTCCATCTGCTCCAGCGTTTCACGCAGGTCAGACGTGGCCTGATCGATGTTCTGCTGCATCTCTTCGTGATAGGCGGTGAGCGACATCGCCATCGAGTTGATGCCGTTCTTCAGCATGTGCAGCTCGCCGAGCATGTAGCCCTCCACGCGGCTGTCGAGCTGGCCGCGGCGGATGCGATCGACGGTGTTCACCATGTTGCGGATCGGGCCGGTCACGTCGCGCATCAGGCGGTAAGCGAACAGGATGGCGATGCACATGCACAGCAGCAGCAGCAGGGTGGAGACGAACACCTCTTTATACTGCTGCAGCCGCACCGACTGCAGATCCAGCTCGATCGCCACATAGCCCAGGTTGTTGTCGGGGTGGCTGCCGCCGTCGGCGGTTTCATCCGGATACTGATTTTCCGACAGGATCGGCGTGCGCAGGATCAGCGAATCGCCGCGCCGGGTGAGCATCAGTTCGGTGGGCAACGGCACGCCTTTCGGCAACTGCAGCTGAGCGAAGTTGTGGTGATAATTGGAGGTGACGAACAGGTTGTTCTGCGCATCGAACACGGTGATCGAACGCACGATGTCCGAATGGCGGCGGTGCAGCAGGCTGACCAGTTGCCTGACCGATTCGCGGCTGCGGAACGTCATGCCGTACTCGCTGGCTACCGCCAGCGGCTCGATGATGCTGGCGCCGGCGTCGACCAATTGCTCCTGCAGCTCGTTATAGCGGTGCACCACGAAGAAGGTGCTGAGCAGCAAACCAATCAGCAAGGTCGGGGCCAGAATCAGGATCATCATGCGCGCACGCAGGCTGTATTTGGTCATGGGATTCCAATGTGGGAGAATTGACAGCTGACACTAGCTTAATGAACCAGCACACAATCGACAAATATGGCGCAATTCTACTCTCCCAAACGCCGCGTGACGACCCGGCAGAGCTCACAAATCTTCACCGTGACGGTGAGCGATCTCGATCCTTTCGGCCAGGGCGTGGCGCGCCACGACGGCAAAGCAGTGTTCGTGCCGGGCGTATTGCCGGGCGAGCAGGCGGAAATCCAGCTGACCGAAGACAAGCGCCAGTTCGCCAAAGGCAAGCTCAAGCGCCTGCTGAGCCGCAGCCCGCAGCGGGTGGAGCCGCGCTGCCCGCATTTCGGCGTGTGCGGCGGCTGCCAGCAGCAACATGCGGATGAGGCGCTGCAACAGCAGAGCAAGGCGGCGGCGCTGGTGCGCATGATCGCCCGCGAAACCGGGGTGACCCCGCAACAGGAACCGGTGATCGCCGGCCCGGAATACGGCTATCGCCGCCGCGCCCGCCTGAGCCTGGCGTGGCAGCCGAAGCTGCAGCGCCTGATGATGGGGTTTCGACAGGCGGCCTCCAGCGAGCTGGTGGCGGTGGAGCACTGCCCGGTGCTGCGCCCGGAGCTGGAACAGCTGCTGGCACCAGTGCGCGCCTGCCTGAGCGGGCTGCTGGCGGTGCGGCGGCTGGGGCATGTGGAGCTGGTGCTGGCGGATAACGGCCCGCTGCTGGTGCTGCGCCATCTCGATGCCCTGAAAGAGGCGGATCGCCAGGCGCTGTTGGCGTTTGGCGAGCGGGAAAAGGTCGCCGTTTATCTGGCGCCGGACAGCGATCGGGTGGAAAAACTGTGCGGTGAAACGCCGTATTATCAGGTTGACGGGCTACGCTTAGACTTCAGTCCGCGCGACTTTATTCAGGTCAATGACGCCGTAAACCAACAAATGGTGGCGCAGGCCCTTGAATGGCTCGACATTCAACCCAATGATCGGGTGCTGGACCTGTTCTGCGGCATGGGGAATTTCACCCTGCCGCTGGCGCGCCGCGCCGCTGCGGTGGTGGGCATCGAAGGTGTTGCCACGCTGGTAGCGAATGGGCAATATAATGCACATAAGAATAAGCTGAATAATGCGTCGTTCTTCCATGAGAATCTGGAGGACGACGTTGAGCGGCAACCTTGGGCAGCACAAGGGTTTGATAAGGTGATGCTGGATCCCGCCCGCGCCGGTGCGGCCGGGGTGATGTCACACATTGTAAAACTGGCGCCGGCGCGGGTGGTGTATGTTTCCTGTAACCCCACCACGCTGGCTCGCGACAGCAAAGTGCTGTTGAACGCCGGTTATCGTCTTGCGCGCGTGCGGATGTTGGATATGTTTCCGCACACGGGGCATCTTGAATCAATGGCGCTGTTTATCAACGAGCGCGCGCCAGAGGTCGCTGCAAAGTAGGGAGAAGTTATGGTTGCGGTAAGAAGTGCACATCTGAATACGGCGGGTGAGTTCGCTCTCGATGAGTGGATCGCCGGCTTGGGGCTACCCAACCCGCAGTCATGTGAGCGATTGGCCGCAACCTGGCGTTATTGTGAGCAGCAGACCCAAAACCATCCCGACGCCTCGCTGCTGTTGTGGCGCGGCCTGGAGATGGTGGAAATCCTCTCGACGCTGAGCATGGACAACGACAGCATGCGCGCCGCGCTGCTGTTCCCGCTGGTGGATGCCGGCATCGTGCAGGAAGAGATCCTGACGGAAACGTTCGGCAAGGGCATCGTCGCCCTGGTGCATGGCGTGCGGGACATGGACGCCATTCGCCAACTGAAAGCCACCCAAAACGATTCGATGGCCTCCGAACAGGTCGACAACGTGCGCCGCATGCTGCTGGCGATGGTTGAGGATTTCCGCTGCGTCGTCATCAAGCTGGCGGAGCGCATCGCCCACCTGCGCGAGGTGAAAGACGCGCCGGAAGACGAACGCGTGCTGGCGGCGAAAGAGTGTTCCAACATCTATGCGCCGTTGGCTAACCGGCTCGGCATCGGCCAACTGAAGTGGGAGCTGGAGGATTTCTGCTTCCGCTACCTGCACCCGGAAGAATACAAGCGCATCGCCAAGCTGCTGCATGAGCGCCGCATCGATCGCGAACAGTTCATCGACGACTTCGTCGCCGGGCTGCGCGCCGAGATGGCCAAAGAAGGCATTCGGGTGGAGATTTACGGCCGGCCGAAACACATCTACAGCATCTGGCGCAAGATGCAGAAAAAGCACCTGGCGTTTGACGAACTGTTCGACGTGCGCGCGGTGCGCATCGTGGCGGAGCGTCTACAGGATTGCTACGCGGCGTTGGGCATCGTGCATACCCACTTCCGCCACCTGCCGGACGAGTTCGACGACTACGTCGCCAACCCGAAACCCAACGGCTACCAGTCGATCCACACCGTGGTGCTGGGGCCGCGCGGCAAAACCGTCGAGATTCAGATCCGCACCCGGCAAATGCATGAAGACGCCGAGCTGGGCGTGGCCGCACACTGGAAGTACAAAGAGGGCGCGGGGGTTACCGTGCGCTCCGGCTATGAAGAGCGCATCGCCTGGCTGCGTAAGCTGATCGCCTGGCAGGAAGAGATGGCGGACTCCGGCGAGATGCTCGACGAAGTGCGCAGCCAGGTGTTCGACGATCGGGTCTATGTCTTTACCCCGAAAGGCGACGTGGTGGATCTGCCGGCCGGCTCCACGCCGCTCGATTTCGCCTACCACATTCACAGCGACGTTGGTCACCGCTGCATCGGCGCCAAGATCGGCGGCCGCATCGTGCCGTTTACCTATCAGCTGAAGATGGGCGATCAGATTGAGATCATCACCCAGAAACAGCCGAACCCGAGCCGCGACTGGCTGAACCCGAACCTGGGCTACGTGACCACCAGCCGCGGGCGCTCGAAGATCCACAACTGGTTCCGCAAGCAGGATCGCGACAAGAACATTCTCGCCGGCCGCCAGATGTTGGACAACGAGCTGGAACACCTCGGCATCAGCCTGAAAGAGGCCGAGAAGCTGCTGATCCCGCGCTACAACATGAACTCGCTGGACGAGGTGCTGGCGGCGATCGGCGGCGGGGACATTCGCCTGAACCAGATGGTGAATTACCTGCAGGGCAAGTTCAACAAGCCGAGCGCCGAAGAGCAGGATCGCGAGGCGCTGCGCCAGCTGGTGCAGCAGAAAGCGCCGCCGCCGGCCCGCAACAAGGATAACGGCCGCGTGGTGGTGGAGGGCGTGGGCAACCTGATGCACCACATCGCCCGCTGCTGCCAGCCGATCCCGGGCGACGACATCGTCGGCTTTATCACCCAGGGGCGCGGCATCTCGATCCACCGTGCGGACTGCGATCAGCTGGCCGATTTGCAATCGCATGCGCCGGAGCGCATCGTCGATGCGGTGTGGGGAGAAAGCTACTCCAGCGGTTATTCGCTGGTGGTGCGCGTGATGGCCAACGATCGCAGCGGGCTGCTGCGCGATATCACCACCATTCTGGCCAACGAAAAGGTCAACGTGCTGGGCGTCGCCAGCCGCAGCGATACCAAGAAGCAGTTGGCCACCATCGATATGGACATCGAAATTTATAACCAGCAGGTGCTGGGCCGGGTGCTGGCGAAGCTGAACCAGCTGCCGGACGTGATAGACGCCAAGCGTCTGCACGGCAACTAACTCCTGCGCCTTTCGGGCCGCATCCGAGGTCGATGCGGCCCGAACTCCATCAGTTCCGGCGGACATGTCCGTGCGCCCCCATTTTCTCAGAGATTTTTTATGACCCAATCCACTTCGTTGCAGCGCCTGCTGAACATCATGAAAACGCTGCGCGACCCGCAGAACGGTTGCTCATGGGACCGTAAGCAAACCTTCGCCACCATCGCGCCCTACACGCTGGAAGAGACTTACGAAGTGCTGGACGCCATCGAACGGCAGGACTACGCCGATCTGCGCGACGAACTGGGCGACTTGCTGTTTCAGGTAGTGTTCTACGCTCAGATGGGGCAGGAACAGGGGCTGTTCGATTTTGATGAGGTGTGTACTGCCATCAGCGACAAGCTGGAGCGCCGTCATCCGCACATCTTCGGCGACGCCGAGGGCGGAGACAGCGAAGCCGTGGCGGCGCGCTGGGAGCAGCTCAAGGCCGGCGAGCGCGCCGAAAAAGCGCTGCACTCAGTGCTGGACGACATTCCGCAGGCGTTGCCGGCGTTGATGAAGGCGCACAAGATCCAAAAACGCTGCGCCTCGGTCGGCTTCGACTGGAACACGCTGGGCCCGGTGCTGGACAAAGTGTATGAAGAGATCGACGAAGTGATGCACGAAGCCCGCCAGGCGGTGGTCGATGAGAGCAAGCTGGAAGAGGAGATCGGCGATCTGCTGTTCGCCACGGTGAACCTCTCGCGCCATTTGGGCCACAAGGCCGAGAACGCATTGCAGGCGGCCAACCGCAAGTTCGAACGCCGCTTCCGCGAGGTGGAGGCGATCGTCAAGCAACGCGGGCTGCGGCTTGAAGACGCCACGCTGGAGCAGATGGAAGACGCCTGGCAGCAGGTGAAGAAATCTGAAATCTGATGCGCTTCCGGCGTTCATGGCGCCGGGGTGAACATGAAGGACGTTCCGCGCAGACAAAGGAAGGTGGCGTCATGATCAAGAGGCTAATGCTTTTAGCATGTTTTTTCCCCGGTTTCAGCATGGCGTCTCCTCCTGCTGATGTTGGGCGGTTGCGGTATGATGAACGCAGGCTGCCATTAGTCGATGTGCAGATCGATAACCGGTTACACACGCTCATGCTGGATACCGGCAGCTCAGAAGGGATACACCTTTATCAACACGATCTGGAGCGTCTGGTCGAGCAACCGAGTCTGAAGGCGGTGCGGCTGGCGCCTCGGCGGTTGAGAGATCTCTCTGGCGGTGAAAATCAGGTGTCTGCCTGGCGGATTAGTCGGCTGTTCATTGGCAATATCCCGTTTAACGACGTCGAAGCGGTGAGTTTTAAGCCCTGGGGACTCAGCCTGGGAAACGAGCTGCCGGTAAGTGAAGTGATGGGGCTTGGGTTGTTCCGCGATCGAAAGGTGCTGATGGATTTCGAAAACGACCGCTTGCAAATGTTGACTCATCTGCCTTCAGACATTGCAATATGGGCTTCATATCCATTCGAACAGACCGATGAGGGGCTGAGCGTGACGGCCTTCGTTGGCAATAAACCGTTGCGCCTGATTGTTGATACCGGCGCCAGCCATTCTCTTTTGTTTGCCGCAGGCTTGCCGGCTGGCCTCTTGTTTTCCGGCTGTCGTTCCATTGAGCCTGAGGCCGAGAACCTGGATTGCCGAGTGACCAGATTCACCTTGACCGATCGCCGGGGCCGGCATCACAACGATTTGGCCATCGTTACCGAAGGCCCAACGTCTGAGGCGCTGGGTTTTGATGGTCTGCTGGGGATGGGCTTTATGCGGGGGCATCGTGTGATTATTGATATGCCTGAACGCAGGCTCTACATCAGTCGTTAACCCGATGCGCCTCGATCCCAGGCTAATCGGGTTTAGGGAAGCTGAACCGCCGCTACAATGTTGATCGACGACAAGGTTCACTCAAGCTGAAACGGTTAAGCTTACGGTCAGGTCACAGGCGCAGGGCTGCCGTCGGCAGCAAAAGGCCAACAAACTGAAATCTAAGGTGTTTTATCGCTCGAGAGGGGCGGTAAAAAGAAATTTTCTCCGCTAACTCTTTGTATTTCCTGGAGGGTTTTGGGCGCGCCGGCGGAGTAAACCCTGATGAACACGGGAGGGCGGCCGAGATGATGGACAGCAAAACGATCGTTTGTAGGTCAGGAGAGGTTCGGGTATACTACTTTCCCGTCCTGGTTCTTCCATCGTCTTTAAACCTAAACTCTCAGGTTCAGCATGACAACTAATTATATTTTTGTGACCGGCGGGGTCGTATCCTCTCTGGGTAAAGGCATTGCCGCAGCCTCTCTGGCGGCTATTCTTGAAGCCCGTGGCCTCAACGTTACCATCATGAAACTGGACCCGTACATCAACGTGGATCCGGGCACCATGAGCCCGATTCAGCATGGGGAAGTTTTCGTCACCGAAGACGGCGCAGAAACCGATCTGGATTTGGGTCACTACGAGCGCTTCATTCGCACCAAAATGTCGCGTCGCAACAACTTCACCACCGGCCGCATCTACTCCGACGTGCTGCGTAAAGAACGCCGCGGCGACTATCTGGGCGCGACCGTGCAGGTCATTCCGCACATCACCAACGCGATCAAAGAACGCATCATCGAAGGCGGCGAAGGCCATGATGTGGTGCTGGTGGAAATCGGCGGCACCGTCGGCGATATCGAATCGCTGCCGTTCCTCGAAGCCATCCGTCAGATGGCGGTGGAAGTGGGCCGCGAGCACACCCTGTACATGCACCTGACGCTGGTGCCGTACATGGCGGCGGCGGGCGAAGTGAAAACCAAGCCGACCCAGCATTCCGTAAAAGAGCTGCTTTCCATCGGTATTCAGCCTGATGTGCTGATTTGCCGTTCCGACCGCGCGGTTCCTGCTAACGAACGCGCGAAAATCGCGCTTTTCTGCAACGTGCCGGAAAAAGCGGTTATCTCTCTGAAAGACGTTGATTCTATTTATAAAATCCCAGGCCTATTGAAATCTCAGGGGCTGGACGATTATATTTGTAAACGATTCAGCCTGAACGCGCCGGAAGCCAACCTGGCCGAATGGGAACAGGTGATCTACGAAGAAGCCAATCCGGGCGGCGAAGTGACCATCGGTATGGTCGGCAAATACGTTGAGTTGCCGGACGCCTACAAGTCGGTGATCGAAGCGCTGAAGCACGGCGGGCTGAAAAACCGTCTGACCGTGAACATCAAGCTGATCGACTCGCAGGACGTGGAAACCCGCGGCGTGGAAGTGCTGAAAGGGCTGGACGCGATCCTGATCCCGGGCGGCTTCGGCTACCGCGGCGTGGAAGGCAAAGTGATGACCGCACGCTATGCGCGCGAGAACAACATTCCTTACCTGGGCATTTGCCTGGGCATGCAGGTGGCGTTGATGGAGTTCGCTCGCAACGTGGCGGGGATGGAGAACGCCAACTCCACCGAGTTTATGCCAGACTGTAAGTACCCGGTGGTGGCGTTGATCACCGAATGGCGCGATGAAGACGGCAACGTCGAAGTGCGCAGCGAAGAAAGCGATTTGGGCGGCACGATGCGCGTAGGTGGCCAACAGTGCAACCTGAGCGACAACAGCCTGGTGCGTCAGCTGTACGGCGAACCGACCATTGTCGAGCGTCATCGTCACCGTTACGAAGTTAACAACATGCTGTTGAAGCAGATCGAAGCCGCAGGGCTGCGTGTCGCCGGTCGTTCCGCCGACAACAAGCTGGTCGAGATCATTGAACTGCCGAATCACCCGTGGTTTGTGGCCTGTCAATTCCACCCGGAATTTACATCGACGCCGCGTGATGGGCATCCGCTGTTCGCCGGCTTCGTGAAAGCCGCAGGCGAGCATCAGAAGCGCCAGGTGAAATAAAATATTTGGTAGGCGGCGCGCGGTGAGAACCGCGCGCTGTTTGTCTGGAGTTTTAGTTTAACTTGTACTGAGGAAAACCTAATGTCCAAAATCGTTAAAGTCATCGGTCGTGAAATCATCGACTCCCGCGGTAACCCGACTGTTGAAGCCGAAGTTCATCTGGAAGGCGGTTTCGTCGGCCTGGCTGCTGCGCCGTCAGGTGCTTCTACCGGTTCCCGCGAAGCGCTGGAACTGCGTGACGGTGACAAGTCTCGTTTCCTGGGTAAAGGCGTACTGAAAGCCGTTGCTGCAGTAAACGGTCCGATTGCTCAGGCAGTACTGGGTAAAGATGCCAAAGACCAGGCGAACATCGACAAGATCATGATCGAGCTGGACGGCACCGAAAACAAATCCAACTTCGGCGCCAACGCCATTCTGGCGGTTTCCCTGGCAGCAGCGAAAGCGGCCGCAGCCTCTAAAGGCATGCCGCTGTACGAGCACATCGCTGAACTGAACGGCACCCCAGGCAAATTCTCCATGCCACTGCCGATGATGAACATCATCAACGGCGGCGAGCACGCTGACAACAACGTCGACATTCAGGAATTCATGATTCAGCCGGTTGGCGCGAAGACCCTGAAAGAAGCGGTGCGTATCGGTTCCGAAGTGTTCCACCACCTGGCGAAAGTTCTGAAAGCCAAAGGCATGAACACCGCCGTGGGCGACGAAGGCGGCTACGCGCCAAACCTGGGTTCCAACGCCGAAGCGCTGGCGGTTATCGCTGAAGCGGTAAAAGCGGCGGGCTACGAGCTGGGCAAAGACGTCACTCTGGCGATGGACTGCGCGGCTTCCGAATTCTACAAAGACGGTAAATACGTGCTGGCCGGCGAAGGCAACAAAGCCTTCACTTCCGAAGAGTTCACTCACTTCCTGGAAGAGCTGACCAAACAGTACCCAATCGTGTCTATCGAAGACGGCCTGGATGAATCCGACTGGGCGGGCTTCGCTTACCAGACCAAAGTGCTGGGCGACAAAATCCAGCTGGTGGGCGACGATCTGTTCGTGACCAACACCAAGATCCTGAAAGAAGGCATCGAGAAAGGCATCGCTAACTCCATCCTGATCAAGTTCAACCAGATCGGTTCTCTGACCGAAACGCTGGCGGCTATCAAGATGGCGAAAGACGCCGGCTACACTGCGGTGATCTCTCACCGTTCCGGTGAAACCGAAGACGCAACCATCGCCGACCTGGCGGTAGGTACTGCAGCTGGCCAGATCAAAACCGGTTCCATGAGCCGTTCTGACCGCGTTGCCAAGTACAACCAACTGATCCGCATCGAAGAAGCGCTGGGTGACCGTGCGCCGTTCAACGGCCTGAAAGAAGTTAAAGGCCAGTAAGTTCGACCGATTCGGTTGCTAAATAAAAACCCGCCGCGGCGGGTTTTTTTATGGCTGACGTCCCGATGTTAACCCTGTTTTATTTATTAACAATCTCTGCGTTTACCCTAATAAATTTATTGTGCAGTTTTCTTGCCGGTTTTTATATTCCGTTTTTATTTGCTTTATAATTATTCGTTACTAGACTGCCAATAAGGCGGCGTTATTTTTTTCTTGCCGTTAAATATCGCCATCATCGTAATGCGTTCTTTCATACTGCCGGGTTTCGGCTGGGGGAGGGCCAGATGCGACAGCGAGTCGTCATTGTCGGCGGTGGAACCGGCGGCACCATGCTAGCCAATCTGCTGGCCGTGAAATTGCACTGGGAAATTCTCAATAATAAAGTTGAGTTATTAATGATTTCGGATTCGCCGCTGCATTATTACAAGCCGGCGTTTATGTATGTTGCATTCAATAATTTTTTCAAGCAGGAGCTCACGCGTTCACAGCGGAGTTTATTGCGGCCGGAAATACAGTTTGTCGTCGATAAAGCGGAATCTTTTGATTTAAAACAGCGGTATATCATTACGCAAAGCGGCAAGCATTATCCGTATGACTTCCTGGTTTTCGCCACCGGCTGCGTGCCCTGGCCGGAGCGCATCGAAGGGTTGGCGCAGGCGGGCGATCATTTCTACCAGTATCAGGCCGCGCGGCGGTTGGCGCATAAGCTGGCGACGATCGAGAAAGGCCGCATTTTCATCACCGTGTCCTTCCCTGAAACGCCTAATGTGCCCCATCAGTGCGGCATCGCGCCGATCGAAACCACCCTGATGCTGGACGACTACCTGCGGCGGCGCGGCGTGCGCAAGGCGGTGGAGATCGTTTATACCTATCCAACCATTTCTCAACTGCTGCGCAACTGTCTGTTTTTACAGCGCCCGACCGGCGAAGCGCTGCCCGCTATTTTTGCCGCGCGCGACATTCGCCACCAGCGTGGGTTTACCCTCAGCCGGGTGGACGCTAAGCGCAACATCGCCTATTCCGCCGAGGGGGAAGAACAGCCGTTCGACATTCTGATGGCGACGCCGCCCATCCGTGCAGTGGAGGCGGTGCGCAATACCGGGTTGAGCGAGAGCCAAAACGGCGAAGGCTGGCTGCCGACCGATCATCAAACGCTGCAGGTCTACGGCCAGCAGGGGGTGTATGTCATAGGCGATACCGTGGATTTGCCGGTCAGCAAGGCCGGCGGCTCTTGCCATAATCAGGCGCCGGTCATTGCCGACAACATCGTGGCGGAAATGCGGCTGGGCCAAACCGTGAGCCATTATGACGGCAAGGTGCAGGCGGTCGCGCAAATGGGGCTGAATGCCGGCATGCCGCTGGTGTACGACTACCGTCACGACGTGCTGCCGACGCCCGCCACCAAGGCGGGCGGCATGCTGCGCAACGGGTTCAACCGCGGCCTTTACTGGGCCACGGTAAGGGGGCTGATATGACGGAAAGCACGGTGCACGCGGCTGACCTGCAATCATTGGCGGCGTTGCTCGAGAAACTGCAGCCGCTGCTGGCGGGCGGCCGTTTGGATAACGTGGTCGATCTGTTGTCGCTGCTGTCGGACGCGGTGGACATCGCCGACAACGCGCTGGTGGAGAAACTGGCCGGCGTCTTTGAAGGTTTGGTGACCATCGGTTGGGAAGGCGGAACGGCGCTGCAGATGGCGCACAGCGAGCTGCAATTGAATCCTCCGCCGGCCAGTTTTCGCGCGCTGTACGCCTTGCTGAAGCAGCCGGATACCCTGCTGGGGTTGACGCTGCTGCTGCGTACTTTACAAATCATCGGCCAGCGCACGCGAGACAGCGCATTGCCGCCGGCCCTTTCGGATGAATCAAAAAATTAAGCTTCACCCACTCAGGTAAGGAGTTGTGTTATGTCCGCTACAGCAGTTGGCCACGACTTTGCCACCCGGGCTATTCATTACGGCTACGATCCGCAGCGGTATCAGGGGGCACTGTCTCCGCCGGTGTTTATGAGCTCTACGTTTGCTTTTCCCACTGCGGAATACGGCGGCGCCTGCTTTGCCGGCACCGAGCCGGGGTACTTTTACTCGCGCATCGCCAATCCGACGTTAAACCTGCTCGAGCAACGCATCGCCAACCTGGAGGAGGGGGAGGCGGCGGTGGCGTTCGCTTCCGGCATGGGGGCGATCACCGCCTGTTGCTGGACGCTGCTCAGACCGGGCGATGAGCTGATTGTCGACGAAACCGTGTATGGTTGCACCTTCAGCTACTTTCATCATGGCCTGGCGCACTTTGGCGTCAAGATAACCCACGTTGATCTGACCCGGCCGGAGCGGCTGGCGGCGGCCATTGGACCGCGTACCCGCCTGGTGTATTGCGAAACGCCGGCCAATCCCAATATGCGTTTGATCGATATCGCCGCCGTGGCGGAGATTGCCCATCGGCATCAGGCGCTGTTGCTGGTGGACAACACCTATTGCACGCCCTATCTGCAGCGGCCTTTGGCGCTAGGCGCCGATATCGTGGTGCACTCGGCGACCAAGTACCTCGGCGGACACGGCGATCTCCTGGCCGGAATAGCGGTGACGCGTCAGGCGTTGGCCGAAGCGATCCGTCTGGAGGGGCTAAAGGACATGACCGGGGCGGTACTGTCGGCGCAGGATGCCGCGCTGGTGCTGCGCGGGATGAAAACCCTGCCGCTGCGCATGGATCGTCATTGCGATAACGCGCAGCGCCTGGCGGAGATGTTGGCGGAGTATCCGGCGGTCGAGCGGGTATATTACCCCGGCCTGGCGAACTTCCCGCAGCATGCGTTGGCGCAGCGGCAAATGGCGCGCCCCGGCGGCATGCTGGCGTTTGAGCTGCGGGGCGGCCTGCGTGCGGGCATTCGTTTCCTCAACGCGCTGCAGCTCATCTTGCGCGCGGTCAGCCTGGGCGATTGCAAAAGCCTGGCGCAGCACCCGGCCAGCATGACGCACTCGGCCTACACGCTGGAAGAGCGGAAACGGCACCACATCAGCGAGGGGCTGGTGCGGTTGTCCGCCGGGCTGGAGGCGTTTGACGATCTGCAGGCAGATATCCTGCAGGCGTTGGCGCAGGCGCAATAAAAAACCCGCCGCAGCGGGTTTTAGCAGAAGCGAGCGTTACATCTGTTGCGTCGCCGCGGTCACCGGCGAGCCGCCGCCTTTCTTGCGCACCCACAGCCAGTAAGCCACGGTGAGTAAAGCGATCCACACCAGCCCGACGTACAGCGCGATGCGGCTCTCTTCGAAATAGCCGAGCAGGCCGATGACGAACGCCATAAAGGCGGTCGCCAATGCCGGCGCCACCGGCCACCACGGCACCGGGAAGCTCAACTGACGCGTTTCTTCCGGCGACAGCGTGCGGCGCATGACGATCTGCGACAGCAGGATCATCAGCCACACCCAGACGGTGGCGAAGGTGGCGATCGAAGCGATGATCATGAAGACCTTCTCCGGGATCAGGTAGTTGAGCACCACCGCCAACAGCAGGGCGACTGACATCACCAGCACCGTCATCCACGGCACGCCGCTGGCGGTCAGTTTGGTGAAGCTGCGCGGCGCCTGGCCGTCCTGCGCCATGCCGTACATCATGCGGCCGGCGCCGAAGATATCGCTGTTGATGGCCGAAATGGCGGCGGTGATCACTACCACGTTCAGCACGTTGGCGGCGGAGCTGATGCCGAGGTTGCTGAAGATCTCAACGAACGGGCTGCCGTTCTGGCCGATGCTGTTCCACGGATAGATAGCCATCAGCACCGTCAGCGTCAGCACGTAAAACAGCAGGATGCGCACCGGCACGGCGTTGATCGCCTTCGGCAGCACTTTGGCGGGGTCTTTCGCCTCGCTGGCGGTAATGCCGATGATCTCGATGCCGCCGAAGGCGAACATCACCACCGCCAATGACGCGACCACGCCGCCGATGCCGTTAGGCATAAAGCCGCCGTGTTGCCACAGGTTGCTGATGCCGGTGGCGTGCTGGGTTTGCCCGAAACCGAACAGCATCACCGCTGCACCGCCGACGATCATCGCCACGATGGCGACGACCTTGACCAGCGACAGCCAGAATTCCAGCTCGCCGAAGACCTTGACGCTGCACAGGTTGAGCGCGCCGATAAACAGGATGATGCTGAGCACCCAAACCCACTGAGCGACGTCCGGGAACCACAGCCCCATATAGATGCCGAAGGCGGTGACGTCCGCCAGGGCGACGATCACCATTTCGAAGGTGTAGGTCCAGCCGGTGAGGAACCCGGCCAGCGGGCCGAGATAGTGGCTGGCGTAGTGGCCGAACGAGCCGGAAACCGGCTGATGCACCGCCATTTCACCCAGCGCGCGCATCACCATGAATACCGCCGCGCCGCCCACCAGATAGGCCAGCAGCACCGCCGGGCCGGCCAGTTGGATGGCGCCGGCGGAGCCGTAGAACAGGCCGGTGCCGATCGCCGAGCCGAGAGCCATGAAACGGATATGCCGCGCGTTTAGTCCGCGTCTGAGTTGTGTCGTTTCGTTACGCATGTTGTTTCCCGTTAAGTGTTTGCCGAACAGGCACGCGCTGCCCGCACCGGGTGGAACGCACCCGGCGGGGCAGAACAAACTGCGTGATTCAGTGTGTGATGATTATGCCTGGCTAGGCAGCAGCGCCGCAGGCAGCAGCGATGTCAGGTGACCGGCCGCCAAGAGTTGGCTGGCGGCTTCAATGTCGGGGGCGAAGAAACGATCCTTGTCGTAGAAACTGACATGCTCGCGCAGCAGACGGCGCGCCTGCTCCAGACCTTCCGAGGTCTTCAGGCCGTTGCGGAAATCCAGGCCCTGGCAGGCGGCCAGCCATTCGACCGCCAGAATGCCGCGCACGTTGTCCGCCATGCTCCACAGGCGGCGACCGGCGGCCGGCGCCATGGAGACGTGGTCTTCCTGGTTGGCGGAGGTTGGGATGCTGTCGACGCTCGACGGATGCGCCAGCGCTTTGTTTTCGCTGGCCAGCGCCGCGGCGGTGACCTGAGCGATCATGAAGCCGGAGTTCACGCCGCCGTTCTCCACCAGGAACGGTGGCAGCTGCGACATGTGCTTGTCCATCATCAGCGAGATGCGGCGTTCGGACAGCGAACCGATTTCGGCAAACGCCAGCGCCAGGTTATCGGCGGCCATCGCTACCGGTTCGGCATGGAAGTTGCCGCCGGACAGCACGTCACCCTGCTCGGCGAACACCAGCGGGTTATCGGAGACGGCGTTGGCCTCGATCTCCAGCACCTCGGCGGCCTGGCGGATCTGCGTCAGGCAGGCGCCCATCACCTGCGGCTGACAGCGCAGGGAGTAAGGATCCTGCACTTTTTCGCAGTTGCGGTGCGAGTCGGAGACTTCGCTGCGCGCGCCGAGCAGGTGGCGGTAGGCGAGGGCGGCGTCGATCTGGCCGCGCTGGCCGCGCACCTCATGGATACGCGCATCGAACGGGCTGCGGGAGCCCAGCGCAGCTTCCACCGTCAGGCTGCCCGCCACGGTCGCGGCGGCGAACAGGTCTTCCGCGTCGAACAGGCCGCGCAGCGCGAAGGCGGCGGAGACCTGGGTGCCGTTCAGCAGCGCCAGGCCCTCTTTCGCCGCCAGCGTCAGCGGTTTCAGACCGGCCTTGGCCAGCGCTTCGGTCGCCGGCAGCCATTGGCCCTGATGACGCGCCTGGCCTTCGCCCAGCAGCACCAGGCTCATGTGCGCCAGCGGCGCCAGGTCGCCGGAGGCGCCGACCGAGCCCTTCAGCGGGATATGCGGATAAACTTCGGCGTTGACCAGCGCGATCAGCGCCTGGATGACTTCCAGACGAATGCCGGAGAAGCCGCGCGACAGGCTGTTGATTTTCAGCACCATGATCAGGCGCACCAGATTGTCGTCGGTGGGCTCGCCCACGCCGGCGGCGTGTGACAGCACGATCGAACGCTGCAGGTTTTCCAAATCGTCGCGGGCGATGCGGGTCGAAGCCAGCAGGCCAAACCCGGTGTTGATGCCGTAAGTGGTGCGGTTTTCTTCAACGATGCGTTCCACGCAGGCCACGCTCTGCTGGATAGGGCCGTAGGCGTTGTCGTCCAGCGTCAGCGTCACCGGGTGTTGATACACGTCGCGTAGCTGGGCCAGCGTCAGTTTGCCTGGGCGAATAGTCAGCGCTTTCATGCTTTTTCTCCTTGGGTCGCGGCAACCATCGGCAGGTTCAGGCCTTGCTCACGGGCGCAGTCGATAGCGATATCGTAACCGGCGTCGGCGTGACGCATGACCCCGGTAGCCGGGTCATTGTGCAGGACGCGGGCGATGCGCTCGGCGGCTTCGTCGGTGCCGTCGCAGACGATCACCATGCCGGAGTGTTGGGAGAAGCCCATGCCGACGCCGCCGCCGTGGTGCAGGGAAACCCAGGTGGCGCCGCTGGCGGTATTCAGCAGCGCGTTCAGCAGCGGCCAGTCGGAAACGGCATCGGAGCCGTCTTTCATCGCTTCGGTTTCACGGTTCGGGCTGGAAACGGAGCCGGAATCCAGGTGGTCACGGCCGATGACGATCGGAGCGGACAGTTCGCCGCTGCGCACCATCTCGTTGAACGCCAGGCCCAGCTTGGCGCGCTGGCCGAGGCCAACCCAGCAGATGCGCGCCGGCAGGCCCTGGAAGCTGATGCGCTCGCGCGCCATGTCCAGCCAGCGGTGCAGGTGCTCGTCATCCGGGATCAGCTCTTTCACCATGGCGTCGGTTTTGTAGATGTCCTGCGGATCGCCGGACAGCGCCGCCCAGCGGAACGGCCCGATGCCGCGGCAGAACAGCGGACGGATGTAGGCCGGCACGAAGCCCGGGAAGTCGAAGGCGTTGTCGACGCCGGTTTCTTTCGCCATCTGGCGAATGTTGTTGCCGTAGTCGAAGGTCGGCACGCCCATCTGCTGGAACGCCAGCATGGCTTTGACGTGATCGGCCATCGATTGCTTGGCGGCGGCGACCACTTTGGCCGGCTCGGTTTGAGCGCGCTGGCGATACTCTTCCCAGCTCCAGCCCTTCGGCAGGTAGCCGTTCAGCGGATCGTGGGCGCTGGTCTGGTCGGTGACCATGTCCGGGCGCACGCCGCGGCGCACCAGCTCAGGCAGGATTTCCGCCGCGTTGCCGCACAGAGCGATGGAGATGGCTTTGCCTTCTGAGGTGTATTTCTTGATGCGGGCCAGCGCGTCGTCCAGATCTTTGGCCTGCTCATCGACGTAGCGGGTTTTCAGACGGAAATCGATGCGGCTCTGCTGACATTCGATGTTCAGCGAGCAGGCGCCCGCCAGCGTCGCGGCCAGCGGCTGCGCGCCGCCCATGCCGCCCAGACCGGCGGTCAGCACCCAGCGCCCCTGCAGGCTGCCGTCGTAGTGCTGGCGGCCCGCTTCGACGAAGGTTTCATAGGTGCCCTGAACGATGCCCTGGCTGCCGATGTAGATCCAGCTGCCGGCGGTCATCTGGCCGTACATCGCCAGGCCTTTGGCGTCCAGCTCGTTGAAGTGTTCCCAGGTTGCCCAGTGCGGCACCAGGTTGGAGTTGGCGATCAGCACGCGCGGCGCGTTGCTGTGGGTTTTGAAGACGCCGACCGGTTTGCCGGACTGCACCAGCAGGGTTTCGTCTTCTTCCAGCGTTTTCAGGGTTTCGACGATCTTGTCGTAGCAATCCCAGTCGCGCGCGGCGCGGCCGATGCCGCCGTACACCACCAGCTCGTGTGGGTTCTCCGCAACTTCAGGATCGAGGTTGTTCATCAGCATGCGTAACGGCGCTTCGGTCAGCCAGCTTTTTGCGTTTAATTGTGTGCCGCGTGGCGCGCGTACATCGACATTGCGAACTTTGTTATTTGTAGTCACAGCATTTTCCTCAAACAGTATCGGTGCAGATTCCATGCCGCGGTGGGGATGAGTACCACGGCATAACAATGCGTAGGGCTTATTAACATATACTTGTATGTACAAGCATATGCAACACTGACCAGTTGCCGCTGAAAAGTGGCATAAGAAAAAGTTATTTTCTTTTTATATCAGGTTGATATGCGATTTTTTATCGCCGGCCTCAGGTACGGAAAGCCGGAGAAAAGTGAGCTGTTCGGCAAAAATGAATTAAAATTGACTCATTTTTGGGCGGCTAGTCACAATATTTTTACAGTCTGATTACAGTTGACGGCGGAGGATAAAAAAGCCCTATCACCGCAGGAAGAAAGCCCGCCGTGGGCGGGCTTGCAAGGGTCAGGCGGCCGGCTGCAGCGTCGGTTTGCGGCTCATCTTGCACACCGTGGCGATGGCGGCGATCAGCGCCGGCACGCACAGGAACATCAGGATGCTCTGCACTTCCCACTGCATAGCCAGCAGTTGGGCGCCCATCATGGTGCCGGCGACGCCGCCGAAGCGGCCGATGCCCTGCATCCAGGCGATGCCGGTGGCGCGGCTGTGGGTCGGGTAGAAGGTCGCCGCCAGCGTTTGCAGCCCGGACTGCGCGCCGTTCATGGTGACGCCCATCAGGAAGATGAAGGCGCCCAGCAGCACGATCTGTTTATCCTCGGTGGCCATCGCCACGATCAGCAGGGCGGTGACGACAAAGCCGCTCGAGACTACTTTGTGCGCATTCCAGCGGTCCATCAACCAGCCGGCCACCAGGATGCCCAGCGTGCCGCCGAAGGTGAACAGCGAGGTGAGCATCGCCGATTGCTCCAACTGATAGCCCAATCCCTGCATCAGGATTGGCATCCAGCTCAGCAACACGTAGTAGATCACCAGCCCCATAAAGTAGGTCAGCCACAGCATCAGCGTGCCGAGCAGGTAAGGGCGGCTGAACAGCAGGCCGACGCTGGTCTTGGTCTGCGCCAGCTTCTCTTCGTACAGGTAAAAACGCGTCACGCCGTCGAGGCTCCGGCTGACGAAGCGCTGCGCGATGCGCTTGATCTTCGCCGCATCCTGGCCGCGGTTAACCATATATTTAACCGACTCCGGCAGCAGCAGGATCAGCAGGACAGTCAAGACCAGCGGCGCGATGGCACCGAGCAGCAGCACGCTGTGCCAGCCGTAGGTCGGGATCAGCCACGATGAAATGGCGCCGCCGCCGGCCGCGCCCAGCGGAAAACCGCAGTACATGGTGTTGATCGCCAGCGAACGGCAGCGCTGCGGCGCGTATTCGGAGATCAAGGTAATGGCGTTGGGCATCGCCGCCCCCAGCCCGAGACCGGTGAGGAAGCGCCACAGCGTCAGGCTGTTGAGCGAACCGGCGTAGGCGGTGGCCAGGCTCGACAGGCCGAAGAACAGGCAGGAAAACACCAGCACGCGCTTGCGGCCGATGCGGTCGGAGATCGGCCCGGCGATCAGCGCGCCGAGCGACAGCCCCAGCAGCGCAGCGCTCAGCACCGGCCCCAGATCCTGCTTCACGATGCCCCAGTCTTTGGCGACCGAGGGGGCGATATAGCCCATGGCGGCGGTATCGAAGCCGTCGATGGCGAGGATCAGAAATCCGAGAATGATCAGTGTCCAGTGAAACAGCGAAAACTTGCTGTCGTCGATGGCCTGTTGAATGTTTAACTCGCTGGTGGAATGAGTCATGGCACCCTCTAAACGCAGATGTAGTCGTGATGGATGGAACGTGGCCGAAACTGGCGCTCGGCTTGTGTTTGCTTGTATATACATCTGCGCGTCGGCGCTTTATGTCAAATATAATTATCTTATTTGTTAACTGTGTGTTGTTTTCTGTGGAGCAGGTTGCACCGCCGATGAAAGGCCAAAGACCGGTTAACAAATTAAATGAACGCCATTGGCGGTGAGATATGCTGACGGCGGCGCGGAGGATAAAATTTAATACAATTTTGGCCGTTTGGTCGCCGGGCCGGAATCTGCGATAATCGCTTTTTACTTTTCCAGATTGAGAAACCGATGCAGTACCCGATCAACGAGATGTTCCAAACCTTGCAGGGCGAAGGCTTTTTCACCGGCGTTCCGGCCATTTTCATCCGCCTGCAGGGCTGCCCGGTAGGGTGCAGCTGGTGCGACACCAAACATACCTGGGAAAAGGAAGCCCATCGGGAAGTCGACCTGCAACGGATCCTGGTCAAAACAGAAGAGAGCGACGCCTGGGGCAATGCCGGCGCCGAGCAGCTGTTGGCGGTGATGCGCCAACAAGGTTACACCGCGCGCCATGTGGTGATCACCGGCGGTGAACCCTGCATCTACGATCTGGCGCCGTTGACCGAGCTGTTCGAGCAGCACGGCTACCGTTGCCAGATTGAAACCAGCGGCACCCACGAAATTCGCTGCTCCGCCAACACCTGGGTGACGGTTTCGCCCAAGGTGAATATGCGCGGCGGCATGAAGGTGCTGGATCAGGCGCTGCGGCGCGCCGACGAGGTGAAGCATCCGGTGGCGCGCGAGCGCGATATCGAGGCGCTGGATGCGCTGCTGGCGACGCTGCAGGACGATAAGGCGCGCATTATCGCGCTGCAGCCGATCAGCCAGAAAGAAGAGGCGACCCGCCTGTGCATCGAAACCTGCATTGCGCGCAATTGGCGGTTGTCGATGCAGACCCACAAATATCTGAATATCGCCTGAGTTTTTTATTGGCCGCAGGCCTTCGAACGGGACGGGAGTTACGGTGAAAATTGTATCGCGTGCATTCGAGGCGGTGACGGAAGCGGAATTGCGGTCGATTCGCTCGCTGTTGTCCGACGCTTTCCCCGAGATAACCGACGGATTTTATCGGCGGCAGGTGCCGGCTTGCCTGGTGACCGCCACGGAAGGCGAGGCGATCGTTGGCCAACTGGCGGTGCATGAGCGGCCGGTGTTGATTGACGGTGAGGCCGAGGTGATCGGCATCATCGGGCTGGTGGCCGTGGCACACACGCATCGGCGCCGCGGCGTGGCCGCAAACATGCTGGTGAAGGCGCATGACTATTTGCGCAGTAAAGGGATCGCGTATTCCATACTGTTTGCGGTAAGCGAAAAGTACTATACCGGCGCCGGCTATCGGGCGATGGAAAACGAGACGGCGTTCATTGAGGATGGCGAGAGCAAAACGTTTGTCTATCGAGGGGGAATGGCGCTGAGCCTGTCGGAAAGGCCCTGGACGGCGCGGCGCTTGGATCTGCAAGGCGAGGTAGTGTGAGGGTATCTGCACATACCCTCACGGCATCAACCTTTATATACGCATCCCGCTGTACAGGTCTCTTTCACCATCACCGCAGTCAGTTCCGGTAACTGGGGCTTGAGCTGCTGCCAAATCCAGGCGGCGAGCACTTCGCTGGTGGGATTTTCCAATCCTGGAATATCGTTCAGATAATGGTGATCCAGCCGCTCCCAGATCGGGGAAAACACAGCCTTGAGCTCGGCGAAATCCATCACCCAACCGGTGTGGGGATCCACTTCACCGGTCACTTCCAGACGCACCATAAACGAATGCCCATGCAGACGGCCGCATTTGTGGCCCTCCGGCACATGCGGCAAACGGTGTGCGGCTTCAAACTGAAAATCTTTAAACAGCGTGGTTGCCATTATTACGGCCTCATTGACTCAAAAACCGCCGCATAGTACCGGAAAGCGCGTCTGCTTGCCATTTATACCGTTATGGTCTACCGCCACGGCAAACGCATCCGGTTAACACTTTTTTTGTTTGGTGTCTGCGGCACCTATCGGCTGGGGTTATGAGCCGAAATATTGAACGGTGAAAAAATGATGAAAAAAAGTGCTTTATTTTCATCTGGATAAAAAACTTTGTTTAACGGTTTAAGCGTTATCCCTTACCAGAAAAACAGCTTAGTCATTTTGGTTATGATTTATTGCTATCCCTTATTTAATCGTTGCTATTCTGCTCGGTAACCTTACAAACTCTCCTGATCTTTTCCGCACACCCGACGCAGCGAAGAGACAGCGACTGACACTGGCGCGCGCCTGGCAGGAAAGGCGCTAAGTATAGGAAATAAGTACAGCAATGACGACTCAGGCTCCTCCAACATCTTTGCTCCCGCTGACGCCCGAACAGCTGGCACGCCTGCAGGCGACGATCGGCGACTATTCGCCGACGCAGCTGGCGTGGCTGTCCGGTTATTTTTGGGGCATGGTCAATCAACAGCCAGGAGCCGTGGCCATTGCGCCCGCCGCCCCTGCCGCCGCCGGCATCACCATCATTTCCGCTTCGCAGACCGGCAATGCGCGCCGCCTGGCGGAGCAGCTGCGCGACGATTTGCTGGCCGCCAATCTGAACGCCACGCTGATCAGCGCCGGCGACTACAAATTCAAACAGATAGCGCAAGAGCGCCTGCTGGTGATCGTCGCCTCCACGCAAGGGGAAGGCGAGCCGGCGGAAGAAGCGGTGGCGCTGCATAAATACCTGTTCTCGAAAAAGGCGCCGAAGCTGAGTGACACCGCGTTTGCGGTGTTCGGGCTGGGCGACACCTCTTATGAGAATTTCTGTCAGTCCGGTAAAGATTTCGACGCCAAGTTGGCCGAACTGGGCGCCGAGCGCCTGGTGGAGCGCGTGGATGCCGACGTGGAGTATCAGGAACTGGCCGCCGCCTGGCGCAAACAGGTGGTGTCGGTGCTGAAGGCGCGCGCGCCGGCGGAAAGCGCCGCGCCGGGCGCGTTGGCCAGCGGCGCGGTCGACCTGATCGACAGCAGCCCATACAGCAAGGAACAACCGCTCACCGCCCAACTGGCGGTCAAGCAGAAAATTACCGGCCGCGCGTCCGATAAAGACGTGCGCCATATCGAGATCGATTTGGGCGATTCGGGCCTGCGCTACCAGCCTGGCGATGCGCTCGGCGTATGGTTCGACAACGATCCGGCGCTGGTGGACGAACTGGTGCAGCTATTGTGGCTGAAAGGCGACGAACCGGTCGAGGTGGAAGGGCAAACCCTGCCGCTGGCGCAGGCGCTGCGCAGCCATTTCGAACTGACGCAGAACACCACGCCGATCGTCGATAAATACGCCGCGCTGTCGCGCGACGAAAAGCTGATCGGTCTGTTGGCGGATAAAGCCGCGCTGCAGCAGTATGCGCACAACACGCCGATCGTCGACATGGTGCGCCAGGCGCCGGCGGATCTGAGCGCCGAACAGCTGGTCGGGCTGCTGCGTCCGCTGACGCCGCGCCTGTACTCCATCGCCTCTTCACAGGCGGAAAATGAGAACGAAGTGCACATCACCGTGGGCGTCGTGCGTTACGACATCGACGGGCGCGCTCGCAGCGGCGGCGCCTCCGGTTTCCTGGCGGACCGCCTGGAGGAGGACGGCGACGTGCGGGTGTTTATCGAGCACAACGACAACTTCCGTCTGCCGGCCAACCCGGAAACGCCGGTGATCATGATCGGCCCGGGCACCGGCATCGCGCCGTTCCGCGCCTTTATGCAGCAGCGCGACGCTGACGGCGCCGGTGGCAAAAACTGGCTGTTCTTCGGCAACCCGCACTTTACCGAAGATTTCCTGTACCAGGTTGAATGGCAGCGCTACGTGAAAGACGGCCTGCTCACCCGCATCGATCTGGCCTGGTCCCGCGACCAGCAACATAAAATATACGTACAAGACAAACTGCGCGAACAGGGCGCGGAAGTGTGGCGCTGGATTCAGGAAGGCGCGCACATTTACGTCTGCGGCGATGCCAATCGCATGGCGAAAGACGTGGAACACACATTACTGGAACTGGTGGCCGAGCACGGTGGCATGGATACCGAGCAGGCGGATGAATTTTTAAGTGAGCTGCGCCTTGAGCGCCGTTATCAGCGAGATGTTTACTGATGAGTGATAAACACCCCGGGCCTTTGGTAGTCGAAGGCAAACTGGCCGATGCGGAGCGCATGAAGAAGGAGAGTAACTTCCTGCGCGGCACCATCGCCGAAGATTTGAACGACGGCCTGACCGGCGGCTTCAACGGCGACAACTTCCTGCTGATCCGTTTTCACGGCATGTACCAGCAGGATGATCGTGACATTCGCGCCGAACGCGCCGAGCAGAAGCTGGAGCCGCGCCACGCCATGATGCTACGTTGCCGCCTGCCGGGCGGCGTCATCAGCCCGCAGCAGTGGCTGGGCATCGACAAGTTCGCGCAGGAGAGCACGCTGTACGGCAGCATTCGCATCACCAACCGCCAAACGTTCCAGTTTCACGGCATCCTGAAAGGCAACGTCAAACCGGTGCACCAGTTGCTGAATCGCCTGGGGCTGGACGCGCTGGCGACCGCCAACGACGTGAACCGCAACGTGCTGTGCACCTCCAACCCGGTGGAGTCCGAGCTGCATCAGGAAGCCTACGAGTGGGCGAAGAAGATCTCTGAACACCTGCTGCCGCGCACCCGCGCCTACGCAGAGGTGTGGCTGGATCAGGAAAAGGTGGCCACCACCGACGAAGAGCCGATTCTGGGGCCGACCTACCTGCCGCGCAAATTCAAAACCACGGTGGTGATCCCGCCGCAGAACGACGTCGATCTGCACGCCAACGACATGAACTTCGTGGCGATCGCCGAAAACGGCAAGCTGGTGGGCTTCAACCTGCTGGTGGGCGGCGGGCTGTCTATTGAGCACGGCAACAAGAAAACCTACGCGCGGCAGGCCAGCGAGTTCGGCTACATTCCGCTCGAGCATACGCTGGCGGTGGCGGAAGCGGTGGTCACCACGCAGCGCGACTGGGGCAACCGCACCGACCGCAAGAACGCCAAGACCAAATACACGCTGGAGCGCGTCGGCGTGGACGTTTTCCGCGCCGAAGTGGAAAAGCGCGCCGGCATCACCTTCGCGCCGATCCGCCCGTATGAATTCACCGGCCGCGGCGATCGCATCGGTTGGGTGAAGGGCATCGACGATCAGTGGCATCTGACGCTGTTTATCGAGAACGGCCGCCTGCTGGACTATCCGGGGCGCCCGCTGAAGACCGGCATGGCGGAGATCGCCAAGATCCATAAAGGCGACTTCCGTCTGACGGCGAACCAAAACGTGATCATCGCCGGCGTGCCGGAAAGCGAGAAGGCCAAGATCGACGCCTTGGCGCGCGATCATGGCCTGATCGACGACCAGATCAGCGAGCAACGCAAGAACTCGATGGCCTGTGTGTCGTTCCCGACCTGCCCGCTGGCGATGGCGGAGGCCGAGCGCTTCCTGCCGCAGTTCGTCACCAAGGTTGAGGCGATCATGCATCGGCACGGGATGGGCGACGAGCATATCGTGCTGCGCATCACCGGCTGCCCGAACGGCTGCGGCCGCGCGCTGCTGGCGGAGCTGGGGCTGGTGGGCAAGGCGGTCGGCCGCTATAACCTGCATTTGGGCGGCAACCGCGAAGGCACGCGCATTCCGCGCATGTACCGCGAAAACATCAACGAAGACGAGATCCTGAGCGAGATCGACCTGTTGGTGGGGCGCTGGGCGAAGGAGCGCAACGCCGGCGAAGGCTTCGGCGACTTCACCGTTCGCGCGGGCATCGTCAAACCGGTGCTGGATCCGGCGCGAGATTTCTGGGAGTGAGGCCGGGCGGCCCCTGGGCAGAGGGGCCGCACAGGTAATTTCAAGTATCAGGAGAGACAACATGGCTGAATTCGATCTGGCGGCGCTGAACGCGTTGCCCAAATCCGGGCAGGCGCTGGCATTGGCGGTGGTCAACGGCCAGCTGGAGAGCCTCAGCGCCGAACAGCGCGTTGCATGGGCGCTGGAGCATCTGCCCGGCGAGTTCGTACTCTCGTCCAGTTTCGGCATTCAGGCGGCGGTATGTCTGCACCTGGTGACGCGCATCCGGCCGGATATCCCGGTGATCCTGACCGACACCGGTTATCTGTTCCCGGAAACCTACCGCTTTATCGATCAACTGACCGACCAGCTGAAGCTGAATCTGCAGGTGTTCCGCGCCGAACAGTCTCCCGCCTGGCAAGAGGCGCGCTACGGCAAACTGTGGGAGCAGGGCGTGGAAGGCATTGAAAAGTATAACCAGATCAATAAGGTCGAGCCGATGAACCGCGCGCTGGAGACGCTGGGCGCGCAGAGCTGGTTCGCCGGCCTGCGGCGCGAGCAGTCCGGCAGCCGCGCCAATCTGCCGGTGCTGGCGGTGCAGCGTGGGGTGTTCAAGATCCTGCCGATCATCGACTGGGACAACCGCAAGATTTACCAGTATTTGACCGAACACGGGCTGAGCTACCACCCGTTGTGGGAGCAGGGCTACCTGTCGGTCGGCGATACCCACACCACCCAAAAGTGGGAGCCGGGCATGAGCGAGGAAGAGACGCGCTTCTTTGGCCTGAAGCGCGAGTGCGGTCTGCACGAAGGCTAAACGACGCGAATGACATCACAGGGCTCAGCAATGCTGGGCCCTGCTTTTTTACGGGCTACTTTTTCTTTTGCGCTTTCGGCGGGTGCGCCTGCGCCAGCTCTTTGATCAAGGGCAGCAGGATCTGCACGCTGTCGCGGCTGCGTTTGTCGATCCGCCCCGGCAGGTAGCGATCCAGATATTGCAGGTTGTCGTACTGCGGGCGGTGCCAGGTGATGCCCTGCGGGAAGTGCGGGCTGACGGCGCGCTGCTGGTAGCCATCTTTGTCGCCCAGCGACCAGTTGGTGGCCTCCACTGACAATACCGGGATGCCTGCGGCGTCGAACACCTCTTGATCGGAACAGCAGCCGGTGCCTTGCGGATGCTGCGCGTTGCCTGGGTTGGTGGCGGCGGCGATGCCGTAGCGGTGGGCGATATCCAGCGCGCGATCGCGGGAGCGCTTCGCCATCTGCGGCGGCGTGTTGCGCCCGGCGTTGAAGTACAGACGATCGCCGGTGATCAGGCTGTCGAGGTTGATCACCAGCACGGTGTTGCTTTTCTCTTCCGCGCTCATGCGCTGCAGGTAGTTCTGCGCGCCCAGCGAACCGATCTCTTCAGCGCTGGTGGCGACGAAGCGCAGGCCGTAGGCGGTGGGGATATCCTTCAGGCGTTCCGCCAGCTCCAACATTACGCCGATGCCGGAGGCGTTGTCGTCGACGCCCTGCAGCGTCAGGCCGCCGAGATTGTTATCCAGATCCTCGTCGCTCTGCGGCGTATAGGTGTCGAAGTGGGCGACGATCACGACCTGTTTCGGGCTGCTGCCGTTGCGGGCGGCGATCACCGAGCTGGCGGTGACGTTATTCCAGTTCTTCTTGCCGTCTTTGCTGGTGTAGAGATAGCGCGTATTGACGCTGCGAATGTCGCTTTGGTAACCCATCTTGCCGAACTGCTGCTTGAGATAGTCGGCGGTGAGCAATTCTGCCGGGCTGCCCGCCATGCGGCCGGGGAAGTAAGTGGCGATGTGGCGGGTCTGTTCGGCGGCGAAACGGCCCATTGGCGCGTCTTTTACGGGCTGTGCGGCACAAACGCTGAAGACGCCGCCGAGTGCGAGGGCCAGCAGGCTGGTCTTCAGGTAAAAACGGGAAAACATACCGAAAAATCCTTCTTTGCTATCGGCGCTGCCGATCATTTTTCTTCGGCGCCCAGTATGAGACGACGGGCGGCATTACACAATTTCCCTGTCTCTTAATTTTCGCGCGAACGCGCAAATTGCCGTCGCGATGAGCATGGTTTGCCTCCTGCGCTGCGGCCTATATTCCATAAAGGAACTAATCATTCCTTTTCGTCATTTCAGAGGCTAAATCTCAGCCCGTATAGTCACACTATCTTTCTGTTATATGAAAAGGCTGTTGTGGACTATCTACCAATATTCGCCGACCTGAAACAACGTCCGGTGCTGGTCGTTGGCGGTGGTGACGTGGCGGCGCGTAAAGTCTCCCTGCTTCAGCGCGTCGGGGCTGAAATACGGATAGTTGCGCAGTCGCTCTCACCGGAACTGGAACAACAACGTCAGCAAGGGCGGGTGCTCTGGCTGGGGAAAACCTTTGATCCGCAGCAGCTGGACGACGTGTTTCTGGCGATCGCTGCCACGGACGACAATGCGCTGAACGCTGCGGTGTTCGCCGAGGCGGATAAACGCCGGGTGCTGGCCAACGTGGTGGACGATCAGCCGCGCTGTTCGTTCATCTTCCCGTCGATCATCGATCGCTCGCCGCTGGTGGTGGCCGTATCGTCCAGCGGCCAGGCGCCGGTGCTGGCGCGGTTGCTGCGCGAAAAGCTGGAGGCGTTGCTGCCCGCCAGTTTGGGGCTGATGGCGCAGGTGGCGGGCCGCTGGCGTGGCCAGGTCAAACAGCGGTTGGCTTCGATCGGCGAACGTCGCCGTTTCTGGGAAAAAACCTTCGGTGGCCGTTTCGCCACGCTGGTGGCCAACGGCCAGACGGCGCAGGCGGAACGCCAGCTGGAGCAGGATTTACACCGCTTCGCCGCAGGCGATGAGGGCGCCCAGGGCGAGATAGCCCTGGTGGGCGCCGGGCCGGGCGACGTGGGGCTGTTGACCCTGCGCGGGCTGCAGGTGATGCAGCAGGCGGACGTGGTGCTGTATGACCATCTGGTCAGCGGCGAAATCCTCGATCTGGTGCGCCGCGACGCCGAGCGCATCTGCGTGGGCAAGCGCGCCGGCGCGCACTCGGTGATCCAGGAAGAGACCAATAGGCTGCTGGTGGAACTGGCGCAGCAGGGCAAGCGCGTGGTGCGCCTCAAGGGGGGCGATCCGTTCATCTTCGGCCGCGGCGGTGAAGAGCTGCAGGTGGCCGCCGCCGCCGGCATTCCGTTCCAGGTGGTGCCGGGCGTCACGGCCGCCGCGGGGGCGACTGCCTACGCAGGCATTCCGCTGACGCACCGCGACCACGCGCAGAGCGTGACCTTTATCACCGGCCACTGCCGCCCCGACGGCGATGGCCTGGACTGGGCCGATCTGGCCCGGGCGCGGCAGACGCTGGCTATCTACATGGGCACCATGAAGGCGGCGGACATCAGCCAGCGCCTGATCGCCCACGGTCGCGACGCCGCGACGCCGGTGGCGGTGATCAGCCGCGGTACGCGCGCCGATCAGCAGGTGCAGATCGGCACGCTGGAACAACTGGAATATCTGGCCCAACGGGCGCCGTTGCCGGCGCTGCTGGTGATCGGCGAAGTGGTGGAACTGCACCACCAAATCGCCTGGTTCGGGCATCAATCGCAGACGGAAGGGGCCGCGCGCCCGGCCGTCGTGAATTTGGCATAGGCAAGGCTTTTAAGGACCTGTTATGGACGAAAAACGACTCACTCATTTGCGGCAATTGGAGGCGGAGAGTATCCATATCATCCGTGAAGTCGCCGCTGAATTCGCCAACCCGGTGATGCTGTATTCCATCGGCAAAGACTCTTCCGTGATGCTGCATTTGGCGCGTAAGGCGTTCTTCCCCGGCACGCTGCCATTCTCGCTGCTGCACGTCGATACCGGCTGGAAATTCCGCGAAATGTACGAATTCCGCGATCGCACCGCGAAGGAGTACGGCTTCGAGCTGCTGGTGCATAAAAACCCGGAAGGGGTGGCGATGGGCATCAACCCGTTCGTGCACGGCAGCGCCAAGCATACCGACATCATGAAAACCGAGGGCCTGAAGCAGGCGTTGAACAAGTACGGTTTCGACGCCGCCTTCGGCGGTGCGCGGCGCGACGAGGAGAAATCGCGCGCCAAAGAGCGCATCTATTCGTTCCGCGATCGCTTCCACCGCTGGGATCCGAAAAACCAGCGGCCGGAGCTGTGGCACAACTACAACGGCCAGATCAACAAAGGGGAGAGCATCCGCGTCTTCCCGCTGTCGAACTGGACCGAGCTGGATATCTGGCAGTACATCTTCCTGGAAAACATCGACATCGTGCCGCTGTACCTGGCGAAACCGCGCCCGGTGGTGGAGCGCGACGGCATGCTGATGATGGTGGACGACGATCGCATCGATCTGCAGCCGGGTGAAGTGATCAGCCAGCGCATGGTGCGTTTCCGCACCCTGGGGTGCTGGCCGCTGACCGGCGCGGTGGACTCGCAGGCGCAAACCCTGCCGGAGATCATCGAAGAAATGCTGGTCTCCACCACCAGTGAACGCCAGGGGCGGATGATCGATCGCGATCAGTCCGGCTCGATGGAGCTGAAAAAGCGTCAAGGGTATTTCTAAGGAGCCGCCGGATGAACAACGCAATTGCACAACAAATCGCTGACCAGGGCGGCGTCGAATCTTACCTGCACGCGCAGCAGCACAAGAGCCTGCTGCGCTTTCTGACCTGCGGCAGCGTCGACGACGGCAAAAGCACCCTGATTGGCCGCCTGCTGCACGATACCCGCCAGATCTACGAGGATCAGCTGTCGACGCTGCACAGCGACAGCAAACGCATCGGCACCCAGGGCGAAAAGCTCGACCTGGCGCTGCTGGTGGACGGCCTGCAGGCCGAGCGCGAGCAGGGCATCACCATCGACGTGGCCTATCGCTATTTCTCGACCGAAAAACGTAAATTTATCATCGCCGATACCCCGGGGCATGAGCAGTACACCCGCAACATGGCCACCGGCGCCTCCACCTGCGATCTGGCGATCCTGCTGATCGACGCGCGTAAAGGGGTGTTGGATCAGACTCGCCGCCACAGCTTTATCGCGACTCTGCTGGGCATTCGCCATCTGGTGGTCGCGGTAAACAAAATGGATCTGGTGGACTATCAGGAAGCGGTGTTCGAGCAGTTCAAACAGGATTACCTGACCTTCGCCCAGCAGCTGCCAGGCGATCTGGACATCAAGTTTGTGCCGCTGTCGGCGCTGGACGGCGACAACGTGGCGAGCGAAAGCGCCCATATGCCGTGGTACAGCGGCCCGACGCTGCTGGAAGTGCTGGAGAGCGTTGACGTGGTCAGCGAGCGAGAAAACCAGCCGCTGCGCTTCCCGGTGCAGTACGTCAACCGCCCGAACCTCGATTTTCGCGGCTATGCCGGCACGCTGTCCGCCGGCGTGGTGCGTGTGGGGCAACGCATCAAAGTGCTGCCTTCCGGCGTGGAGTCCAGCGTGGCGCGCATCGTGACCTTCGACGGCGATCTGCCTGAGGCGGTGCCGGGCGAAGCGATTACGCTGGTGCTGAAGGATGAAGTGGACATCAGCCGGGGCGATCTGCTGGTCGACGCCGGCGAAAGTCTGCAGGCGGCGCAGAGCGCGCTGGTAGACGTGGTATGGATGGCCGAGCAGCCGCTGGTGCCGGGCCAGAGCTACGACATCAAGATCGCCGGTAAAAAGACCCGCGCGCGCGTGGAGAGCATCCGTCATCAGGTGGAGATCAATACGCTGGCGCAGCATCCGGCCGACACGTTGCCGCTCAACGGCATCGGATTGGTGGAGCTGACCTTCGACGAACCGCTGGTGCTGGACAGCTACCAGAGCAATCACGACACCGGCGGGCTGATCTTCATCGATCGCATGAGCAACGTCACGGTGGGCGCCGGGCTGGTGCGTGAAACGCTGCAGGCCGCATCGGCGGCGCGCGGCGAATTCAGCGCCTTCGAGCTGGAGCTGAATGCGCTGGTGCGCAAGCACTTCCCGCACTGGGGCGCGCGCGATCTGCTCGGTGGCCGATAAGGTGGCCGCTGAACTGAGGGCGACCGGGCCGGACGATGAGAACGTGGTTTGGCATCCGCACGCGGTGACGCGCGCGGATCGCGAAGCGCGCAACGGCCATCGCGGCGCGGTGCTGTGGTTTACCGGGCTGTCCGGTTCGGGCAAATCCACCGTCGCCGGCGCGCTGGAGCAGGCGCTGCATGGGCTCGGCGTCAGCACCTACCTGCTGGACGGCGATAACGTGCGCCACGGCCTGTGCCGCGATCTCGGCTTCTCCGACGAGGATCGGCGCGAGAACATTCGCCGGGTGGGGGAAGTGGCCAAGCTGATGGTGGACGCCGGGCTGGTGGTGCTGACCGCATTCATTTCGCCGCACCGCGCCGAACGGCAGATGGTGCGTGAGATGCTCGGCGACGATCGCTTTATCGAGGTGTTTGTCGATACGCCGTTGGCGATCTGCGAGGCGCGCGATCCGAAGGGATTGTATAAGAAAGCGCGCGCCGGCGAGCTGCGCAATTTCACCGGTATCGACGCGGTTTACGAGGCGCCGCAGCAGCCGGAAATCCACCTTGATGGCCAACAATTGGTAACAAATTTGATTGCGCAATTGTTAGACGTGTTGCGTGGTCAGGCTATTATCAAACCCTGAATTCAAAAAAAGCGTGTGGCGTTTTTCGCCATGCGCTTTTTACTCTAAGCCGCCGCAGAGCGAGCCGAATAACCAGGGATCACTATGCAAAATGTCACGCCTATCTTGATCGACTCCAAGCAGTCAAAACAGGAGAGAGAGGAGCCTTCTTATTCTTTCCTGGGCGGCGTCAGCGGCTTTGTTTTCTACTGGCTGGCGTTCGCGTTGCCGTTTTTGGTTTACGGTTCCAATACGCTGTTTTTCCTGCTTTATACCTGGCCATTCTTCCTGGCGCTAATGCCGCTGTCGGTGCTGATCGGCATCACTCTCAGCATGCTGCTGCGCGGCCGTCTGATCTTGACGCTGCTGCTGACCGGCGCCGTTGTGCTGTGCCTGTTCTGGCTGGTGTTCAGCTTCCTGACCGGGTGGTGAGAGAGTGGGCGCCGAGGCCGGCGCCCGCAGGATTGCAAAGCCGTGCCGAAGGTTACAAAACTTTGCTCAAAAATGCCTGAGTGCGCGGATTGGACGGGTGACTGAAGATCTGCTGCGGCTGCCCCTCTTCCTGAATGATCCCCTGATCGATAAACAGTACCCGGTCGGCTACCTCGCGGGCAAAGCCCATCTCATGCGTGACGACCACCATGGTCATGCCCTCATGGGCCAGCGATTTCATCACCGTCAACACTTCGCCCACCAGCTCCGGATCGAGCGCGGAGGTCGGTTCGTCGAACAGCATGATTTTGGGCTCCATCGCCAGCGCGCGGGCGATCGCTACCCGCTGCTGCTGGCCGCCGGACAGGCTGTTGGGATAGGCGTCGATTTTGTCGAGCAGGCCGACCTTGCGCAGCAGCTGTTCCGCTTGCGCGATGGCTTCGGCGCGCGGCAGTTTTTTCACGCTTACCGGCGCCATGATGATGTTTTCCAACACCGTCATGTGCGGGAACAGGTTAAAGCGCTGGAACACCATGCCCACGCTTTCACGCATCTTGTTCAGGTCGGTTTTCTGATCGTGGACGGCGAAGCCATTCACCTCTATCTCGCCGCCGGAGAGCGTTTCCAGCGCGTTGATGCAGCGCAGGAAGGTGCTTTTACCGGAGCCGGAGGGGCCGATGACGCACACCACTTCGTTGGCGGCGATCCGGCAGGAAATGCCGCGCAGCACGTGGCTTTCACCGAACTGTTTTTGCAGGTTATGTACGCGAATCACTTTTACCGAACCTCTTTTCCATGTGTTGCACCAGCAGCGAGAGCAGGAAGGTGATGACCCAATAGACCAGCGAAATGGTCAGGTAGGGCTCCCAATAGGTGGCGTAGGCGCCGGAGACGGTGCGGGCGGCATAGGCCAGATCCGCCAGGCCGATGGCGGAGGCCAGCGACGAATCCTTGACGATGGCGATGGCGTTGTTGCCCAGCGGCGGCAGCATGCGCCGGAAGGCTTGCGGCAAGATAACCTGGCGCATGGTCTTGCCGTAGCTCATGCCCAACGAGCGCGATGCTTCCATCTGGCCGCGGTCGATCGATTGGATCCCGGCGCGGAAGATCTCCGACACATAGGCGCCGGCGTTGAGCGTGATCGCCACCACGCAGGAGAGAAAGGCGCCGTAGTCGGCGCGCAGCGCGCGGGCGAAGTCGACGCTCATCAGGCCGCTGGTGACCAGCAGGCCGTCGCGCGGGTTGATGAACAGCGGCACCAGCGCAAAGTGCACCACCATGATCTGCACGAACAGCGGGGTGCCGCGAAAGGCGCTGATGTAGATACGTACCGGCCACTGAACGCCGTAATGCAGGATGGGTTTCCAGATGCCGTGCGGCGCCTGCGCCAAGCGCCCCAGACCGAGGATCAATCCCCAGGTGGTGCCCAGCAGCACGCAGATAATGGTGCATTTGATGGTCATCCAGGCGCCTTCCATAAACAGCGGCGCGTATTCCTGGATGATCTCCCAGCGGAAGTTCAAAGGGTATTCCTTCTTGGTATGCTGAAACGGTGGCGCGCCGACGGCCTTGCGGGCGCCGGCGGCAGGGCATTATTCCGCCGGCAACGTCGGTACGTTGCTGTCGAACCAGGCTTGGTAGATCTTGGCGTAGGTGCCGTCGGCGATGATTTTCTTCAGGCCGGCGTTGATTTTGTTGCGCAGCTCATCGTTGCCTTTGGCGACGGCGATGCCGAAATACTGACGTTCGAACTTGGCGTCGGGCACCAGCTTGAAGGCTTTCTCAGGGTGGGTTTTGATGTAGAACTTGGCCACGCCGACGTCGCCGACCGCCGCGCCGATGCCGTCTTCATACAGCTCTTGCAGCATCAGCGGGGTATTGTCGAAGCGTTTGATGGCGGTGCTGTTTTTGCCCAGTGCGTCGGACACCACGATGTCGCCGGTGCTGGAGTTCACCACGCCGACCTTCAGCGCTTTCAACGCGGCAATGGAGTCTACCTTCGAGTTTTGCGGCACCACGATGGCCTGCTCTGCCGGGAAGTAAGGCGCAGAAAAATCAACCATTTGTTTGCGTTTATCGGTGATGGTGATGCCGGAGATGATGATATCGCGATCGCCGGAATTCAGCGTGGCGAAGATCCCTTCCCACGGCGTATTGATCAGTTTTATCTGGAAACCTTCGGCCTTGGCTACCGCTTTGATTATGTCGATGTCGAAACCTTCCAGCTGCTTTTGGCTGTTTTCAAATTCGAACGGCCGATAGGTGCCGCCGGAGCCAACGACGTAGGTAGGTTCAGCCGCCAACGCGGCGGTGGAGAAGGTGGCGGCCAGGCAGGCGCCGATCAGAACTAAACGTTTTAACATCGCGATCCCCGATAATGAATGGTTATATATTGGAATTATTTATGCACTATGAGTGCATAAAAATAAGCTTCAATGAATGAAAGTGCAACCACTGCATGAGGATTATTCTTTCTATGGTGTTAAATATTCACTTCTTGCTTTGCCTTGGCGTAAGCGACGGGTCAGGATGCGATGGTGCAGTGATTCTTGCTGCATAATGGAGGTGGGGCAGCGTGTGTCTCATTGGAAAACGCGGCGCGCGCGCCGGACTAAAGCGGCTTTTTTTGCCGCTTTCGCAGTGGAATTAGGCGATAAACACGGGAATCCTTCATCCGTATTCTGAATTTGGCGTTGAAATGCCGCTCTCAGTGTGGAGTCCAACGAGAAGTTGTGGGATGATTGGTCGGTTTTTCAGGGGGCGGAGATGGGAAAACTTACGCTGCTATTGCTGGCATTGCTCGGTTGGTTACAGTATTCACTGTGGCTGGGCAAAAATGGTATTCACGATTACGTGCGGGTCAATGAAGACGTTGCGGTCCAACAGGGCAACAACGCGAAGTTGAAAGCGCGTAACGATCAGCTGTTTGCCGAAATCGATGATTTGAACGGCGGTCAGGAAGCGATCGAAGAGCGAGCGCGTAATGAGCTGGGCATGATCAAGCCCGGTGAGACTTTCTATCGTCTGGTTCCTGACCAATCCAGACGCAACGCGGCGTCTTCCTCGCAAAATAACGCACAAAAATAACGCATGAATCACTCCGCAGGCACCTTTCCCTCGGTGATTGCCGTCCTGCCCGCTGCCGGTATCGGCAGCCGCATGCAGGCGGAATGCCCGAAGCAATATTTAACCATCGGCCGGCACAGCATCGTCGAACACGCTATCCATGCCCTGTTGCGCCACCCGCGCATTGAACGGGTGATCGTGGCTATCGGCCCGGAAGATCGTCAGTTCGAACGGCTGCCCATCGCTCAGGATCCGCGGGTGACCGTCACCGAGGGCGGCAAACAGCGCGCCGATTCGGTGATGGCCGGGCTGAAGCTCGCGGGTGATGCGGACTGGGTGCTGGTACACGACGCTGCGCGCCCCTGTCTGCACGCCGACGATCTCGAGCGCCTGTTGGCGATCACCGCACACAGCAAGGTGGGCGGCATTCTCGCTGCGCCGGTGCGCGACACCATGAAGCGCGCCGAACCCGGCCGCGACACCATCGCCCACACCGTTGAACGGCAGGATCTGTGGCATGCGCTGACGCCGCAGCTGTTTCCGCTGCCGCTGCTCAAGCAGTGCCTGCAGCGCGCGCTGGATGAAGGCGCAAACGTCACCGACGAAGCCTCGGCGCTGGAGCATTGCGGTTATCATCCGCTGCTGATCGCCGGCCGGGCGGATAACATTAAAGTAACGCGGCCGGAGGATTTGGCGCTGGCGGCGTTCTATTTGACTCAGTTGGACAATTAAGGAGCGCACCATGCGTATCGGTCACGGTTTTGACGTACATAAATTCGGCGGCGAAGGCCCGTTGGTGATCGGCGGTGTTCGCATCCCTTACGACAAAGGCTTGTTGGCCCACTCCGACGGCGACGTTGCGCTGCACGCCGCGACCGACGCCTTGCTGGGCGCGGCGGCGCTGGGCGATATCGGCAAGCTGTTCCCCGATACCGATCCGGCCTTCAAGGGCGCGGACAGCCGCGAGCTGCTGCGCGAAGCCTGGAAGCGCATCCGCGCCAAAGGGTACCGCCTCGGCAACCTCGACATCACGATTATTGCCCAGGCGCCGAAAATGGCGCCGCACATCCCGCAGATGCGCGTCTTCCTGGCGGAAGATCTGCAGTGCCATATGGATGACGTCAACGTGAAGGCCACGACCACCGAGCAGCTCGGCTTCACCGGGCGCGGCGAGGGCATCGCCTGCGAAGCGGTCGCCTTGCTGATCAAGGAATAACCGCATGGATATGGCGAATCTGACCTGGCTGCATGGCCAGCCGCAGAGCACCGGGGTGTTGAAAGCCAATCCGGAAGACTTCGTGGTGGTGGAAGACCTGGGCTTTGCGCCGGACGGCGAAGGCGAGCATGTGCTGGTGAACATCCGTAAAAACGGCTGCAATACCCAGTTCGTGGCCGACTATCTGGCGCGCTTCGCCGGTATTCACGCCCGTTCCGTCAGCTATGCGGGCTTGAAGGATCGCCACGCGGTGACCGAACAGTGGTTCTGCCTGCATATGCCGGGCAAAGACACGCCGGATTTCTCACAGTTTGCGCTGGAAGGCTGCGAGGTGCTCTCGTTCGCCCGCCACCTGCGCAAAATGCGCATCGGCAATCTGAAGGGCAACCACTTTACGCTGGTGCTGCGCCAGATTTCCGATCGTCAGGACGTTGAGCGCCGCCTGCAGGCTATCGCCGCGCAGGGCGTGCCAAACTATTTCGGCAGCCAACGCTTCGGCCGCGGCGGCAACAATCTGGTGATGGCGCGCCGCTGGGCGAACGACGAAATCCGCGTTAAAGAGCGCAGCAAGCGCAGCTTCTACCTTTCCGCCAGCCGCAGTGCGCTGTTCAATCTGATAGCCGGCCGGCGCCTGGCCGACGGCCTGCAGCGCACCGTGCTGGAAGGGGATGCCCTGCAGTTGAGCGGCCGCGGTAGCTGGTTCGTCGCCAAAGCCGATGAGCTGGAGACGTTGCAACAGCGGCTGGATGCCGGCGAGCTGGCGATCACGGCCTCCTTGCCGGGCGACGGAGAGCCAGGCACCGCCGGCCAAGCCTTGGCTTTTGAACAACAATGCTTGGCGGAACAACCGGAATTGCTTACGCTTTTAAAGCGCGAGCGTGTCGAACCCGCTCGCCGGGCCCTGCTGTTGCAGCCGCAAAATTTGCAGTGGAACTGGTGGGATGACGTTACCGTGGAACTGCGCTTCTGGTTGCCGGCAGGCAGCTTTGCTACCAGCGTGGTTCGCGAAATCATGCAGCAGGATAACAGTGATGCGGATATTGCTGAGTAACGATGACGGCGTCAGCGCCCCGGGCATTCAGGTGCTGGCGGCGGCGCTGCGGGAGTTTGCCGAGGTGCAGGTCGTGGCGCCGGATCGTAACCGCAGCGGTTCTTCCAATGCCCTGACGCTGGAGTCGCCGCTGCGCACGCAGACGCTGGCCAACGGCGATATCGCGGTGCTGCAGGGGACGCCGACCGACTGCGTTTATCTTGGCGTCAACGCATTGATGCGCCCTGCGCCGGATATCGTGGTCTCCGGCATTAACGCCGGACCGAATTTAGGCGATGACGTCATCTATTCCGGCACCGTCGCGGCGGCGATGGAGGGCCGGCACCTGGGGCTGCCCGCGCTGGCGGTGTCGCTGAACGGTCACCAACACTACGCGACTGCAGCGGCCATTACCTGCCGCATCTTGCGTGCGCTGCAGCGTGAACCGTTACGCACCGGAAAAATCCTGAATATCAACGTGCCGGATTTGCCGCTGGTGGAGATCAAAGGACTGCGCGTCACTCGCTGTGGCAGCCGCCATCCCGCCGATAAGGTCTTCTGCCAGCAGGATCCGCGTGGACAAAATCTCTACTGGATCGGGCCGCCTGGTGATAAATTTGATGTCGGGCCGGATACCGACTTTGCGGCGGTGGAACAAGGCTATGTGGCGATCACGCCGCTACAGGTGGATCTGACCGCCTACGCGGCGCAGGAAGTCGTGAAAACATGGTTAACCAAGGCAGAGGTTAGCGGGGAATGGTGAACAAGCGTATGCAAACATTGCTGACGCAGCTGCGTCAGCAAGGGATCCGGGACGAAAAGCTGCTGCGAGCGATCGAAGCGGTGCCGCGCGAGCGTTTTGTCGACGAAGCGCTGGATCATAAAGCCTACGAAAACACTGCATTACCGATCGGTTCCGGCCAGACTATTTCTCAGCCTTATATGGTGGCGCGGATGACCGAGCTGCTGAATCTGAAGCCTACTTCACGGGTGCTTGAGATCGGCACCGGTTCCGGTTATCAAACCGCCATCCTGGCGCATCTGGTGCAACACGTTTGTTCCGTCGAGCGCATCAAGGGGCTGCAGTGGCAGGCCAAGCGCCGCCTGAAGCAGCTCGACCTTCATAATGTTTCCACTCGCCACGGCGACGGCTGGCAGGGCTGGGCGTCGCGCGGCCCGTTCGATGCGATCATCGTCACTGCCGCGCCGCCGGAGATCCCGCAGGCGCTGGTTGAGCAGTTGGACGACGGCGGCATTTTGGTGTTGCCGGTGGGCGAGCAGGCCCAAACCCTCAAACGCATTCAGCGCCATGGCAACGATTTCGTGGTCGACGCGGTAGAGGCGGTGCGCTTTGTGCCGCTGGTGAAAGGCGAATTGGCCTAGCGATTGTCTGATTTTTCGACCGTCTGAAAAATCTGTTGCACTTTCATCACGTGCGGATAAGGTTTTCTCGTTCCAATCAGGCTAATTTTCACTAGAATTGGCCTTTCTACGTAGTTGTCTTATGGTGCGGTGACGCCAATGTGGTTAGCATTGGCGCGCGTTTTGATGCTCCGGCGGGAGATGACCTGGCGTTCAGGGATCGGCCGGCGGCGCCTTTACATCGCAGAAACTGGGAAGTGGCAAAAGCTCGGCTACGATGTAAAGGGTATTTTGGATATATCACTGATATTGCTGTCATGGGGGAAGCATGAGCACGGGAAGCCCAATGATTACGTTACGCCGGGTTGCGGTGTGTACGATGGTAAGTTTGTGGTTGGCGGGTTGTACAAACACGGCCTCGACGTCAGCCCCTATCAGCAGCGTGGGCGGCGGCGGCGCCGTTCCATCCGGCAATAATAATGGCGGAGCGCAGCAGGCCAGCCCAGAGGGCCGCATTGTCTATAACCGCAGTTATAACGCTATCCCTAAAGGGAGCTACAGCGGCGGCGACACCTATACGGTCAAGCGCGGTGATACGCTGTTTTACATCGCCTGGATCACCGGCAACGATTTCCGCGACCTGGCGCAGCGCAACAATATTCCCGAGCCTTACAGCCTGAATGTTGGCCAAACCATTCAACTTGGTAATGGTTCTGCCAATGGCGGCGGCGGTATGCTGGCGACGACTGACGCGACCAAAGGCGGTGTTCCGAAGCCACCTTCCAGCACCCAGATCCAGACGGCAACGGTTGATTCTCAATCAACTAACGCGTATTCTGAAAACTCGGGTAAACAGAATGTAGGTAAGATGTTACCTGCAGCGGGCGCCGTAGCGGTTGGGACCGCGACTGCGCCTGTTACCGCACCGGAAGCCGCTCCACCAGTGAGCAGCACCGTCAGCAACAGCGCTCCGGTCAGTACCTGGAGATGGCCGACTGACGGCAAGATTATTGATAACTTTTCCTCATCAGAAGGTGGGAATAAGGGCGTCGATATCGCCGGTTCCCGTGGGCAGCCTATCTTCGCTACCGCCGATGGTCGCGTAGTGTATGCAGGCAACGCTTTACGGGGTTACGGTAATCTAATCATCATCAAACATAATGATGATTACCTGAGCGCCTACGCTCATAACGACACAATGCTGGTCCGGGAACAACAAGAAGTGAAGGCGGGTCAAAAAATAGCCACCATGGGTAGCTCCGGTACCAGTTCAGTACGTTTGCATTTTGAAATTCGTTACAAGGGGAAATCCGTAAACCCGCTGCGTTATCTTCCGCAGCGATAGATTGGGCAGAATACGCTGAGATTCTGCTCGCGGTATCACGGGTAGGAGCAGCATATGAGCCAAAATACGCTGAAAGTTAACGAGTTACATGATGATGCGGATTTCGACGAGAATGGAGCTGAGGCTGAGTCGTTTGATGAAAAAGCGCTGGTAGAAGAAGAGGCCAGCGAGAACGATTTAGCGGAAGAAGAGCTGTTGTCTCAAGGCGTTACGCAACGCGTATTGGATGCGACGCAGCTCTATCTGGGTGAGATCGGTTATTCACCTCTGTTGACCGCAGAGGAAGAGGTCTATTTTGCGCGGCGTGCTCTGCGCGGTGACGTGCCGTCCCGCCGTCGCATGATTGAAAGCAACCTGCGGCTGGTGGTGAAAATCGCCCGCCGCTACAGCAACCGCGGTCTGGCGCTGCTGGATCTGATCGAAGAGGGTAACCTCGGTCTGATCCGCGCGGTGGAAAAATTCGACCCGGAACGCGGTTTCCGTTTCTCCACTTACGCAACCTGGTGGATCCGTCAGACGATTGAACGGGCGATCATGAACCAAACCCGCACCATTCGTTTGCCTATCCATATCGTCAAAGAACTGAATGTTTATCTGCGCACCGCGCGCGAGCTTTCCCATAAACTGGATCATGAACCGAGCGCTGAAGAGATTGCCGAGCAACTCGACAAGCCGGTGGATGACGTCAGCCGCATGCTGCGCCTGAATGAGCGCATCACCTCGGTGGATACGCCGTTGGGCGGGGATTCGGAGAAAGCGCTGCTGGACATTCTGGCCGACGAGAAGGACAACGGGCCTGAAGACACCACGCAAGACGACGATATGAAGCAAAGCATCGTCAAATGGCTGTTCGAACTGAACGCCAAACAGCGTGAAGTGTTGGCGCGTCGTTTCGGCCTGCTGGGCTATGAAGCGGCGACGCTGGAAGACGTGGGCCGGGAGATTGGCCTGACGCGTGAACGCGTCCGTCAGATTCAGGTTGAAGGTCTGCGTCGCCTGCGTGAGATTCTGCAGATGCAGGGCCTGAGCATTGAGGCGCTGTTCCGCGAATAACGCCGGTTGTTGAACCGCATCAAATAAAAACGGTGAGCATGATGCTCACCGTTTTTTTATGCCCGCGTTTGGCGTCTGACTACACCATATTTTTCAGCCGGTAGATCCATTCCAGCGCCTGGCGCGGCGACAGGGAATCCGGATCCAGCGCCTCCAGGGCTTCTACCGCCGGCGAAGTCTCTTCCTGCAACAGCGTCATCTGGGTGGCATCAACGCTGCCCGACGCGGTGTGGCTGGAGATGGATTCCAGCTCGCGCAGCTTTTGGCGGGCGCGCTTGATGACGTCGCGCGGCACGCCGGCCAGCGCGGCGACCGCCAGGCCGTAGCTTTTGCTGGCGGCACCGTCCTGCACGCTGTGCATAAAAGCGATGGTGTCGCCGTGCTCAAGCGCGTCCAGATGCACATTGACCACGCCTTCCATTTTTTCCGGCAGCGTCGTCAGCTCGAAGTAGTGGGTGGCGAACAGCGTCATCGCTTTGATGCGGTTGGCCAGGTTCTCGGCGCAGGCCCAGGCCAGCGACAGGCCGTCGTAGGTGGAGGTGCCACGGCCGATTTCATCCATCAACACCAGGCTGTGCTCGGTGGCGTTGTGAAGAATATTGGCGGTTTCGGTCATCTCCACCATGAAGGTGGAACGGCCGGAAGCCAGATCGTCCGCCGCGCCGACGCGGGTGAAGATGCGATCCACCGGGCCGATGGTGGCTTTGGCAGCCGGAACGTAGCTGCCGATGTGCGCCATCAGCACAATCAGCGCCGTTTGCCGCATATAGGTACTTTTACCGCCCATGTTCGGACCGGTGATGATCAGCATGCGGCGCTGTGGCGACAGGGAGAGCGGGTTGGAGATAAACGGTTCGCTCAGCACCTGCTCCACCACCGGGTGGCGGCCTTCGGTAATGCGGATCCCCGGTTGTTCGCTCATGACCGGGCAGGCGTAGTTCAGGGTGTCGGCGCGCTCGGCCAGGTTGGCCAGCACGTCCAGCTCGGCCAGCGCGGCGGCGCTTTGTTGCAGTTCCGCCAGGTGCGGCAGCAGCAGATCGAACAGCTCGTCGTACAGGCTTTTCTCGATCGCCAGCGCTTTGCCCTTGGAGGTGAGTACCTTGTCTTCGTACTCTTTCAATTCCGGGATGATGTAGCGCTCGGCGTTTTTCAGCGTCTGGCGACGTACATAGTGGATCGGCACCAGGTGGCTCTGGCCGCGGCTCACCTGGATGTAGTAGCCGTGTACGCCGTTGAAGCCGACTTTGAGCGTATCCAGCCCCAGCTTTTCACGTTCGCGGATCTCCAGCCGATCGAGGTAGTCGCTGGCGCCGTCGGCCAGCGCGCGCCACTCGTCCAGCTCGCTGTTGTAACCGGGGGCGATCACGCCGCCATCGCGCACCAGCACCGGCGGCGATTCAACGATCGCGCGTTCCAGCAGTTCGCGCAGCTCGTCGAACTGGCCTACCTGAGATAGCAGTTGCTGCACATGCGGCGTATCCACATCTTGCAGCAGCGCGCGGATGTCCGGCAGTTGCTGGAAAGCATGACGCATGCGGGCCAGATCGCGCGGACGCGCAGTGCGCAGCGCCAGGCGCGCCAAAATTCGCTCCTGATCGCCCACCTGGCGCAGCGAAGGCTGCAGATCGGCGAACCGTTCCTGCAATGCGCCGATCGCCTGCTGGCGGGCGGTCAGCACCTTGATGTCTCGGGTCGGCATGTGCAGCCAGCGTTTCAGCATGCGGCTGCCCATCGGCGTGACTGTGCGATCGAGGATCGCCGCCAGCGTGTTGTCGCTGCCGCCGGACAGGCTCTGCGTCAGCTCCAGGTTGCGGCGGGTGGCGGCGTCCATGATGATGCCGTCCTGCTGACGCTCCATGGTGATGCCGCGAATGTGCGGCAGCGAAGTGCGCTGGGTATCTTTCACGTACTGCAACAGACAGCCGGCGGCGCGCAGCGCCTGATGCGCCTGCTCGACGCCGAAGCCGGTCAAATCGCGGGTGCCGAACTGCAGGTTGAGTTGTTGGCGTGCGGTCTCCAGTTCGAATTCCCACAGCGGACGGCGGCGCAGGCCGTGGCGTTGTTCGATCAGCGCCATTTGTTCGAAGGTTTCCGGGTAGAGCAGCTCGGCCGGATTGGTGCGCTGCAGCTCGGCGGCCATGGTCTCTAGATCCTGCGGCTCGGCGACGCGGAAGCGGCCGGAGCTCACGTCCAGCGTGGCGTAACCGAAGCCGCGCGCATCCTGCCAGATCGCCGCCAGCAGGTTGTCCTGGCGCTCTTGCAGCAGCGCTTCGTCGGTGATGGTGCCGGGGGTGACGATGCGTACCACTTTGCGCTCGACCGGCCCTTTACTGGTGGCCGGATCGCCGATCTGTTCACAGATGGCGACGGATTCGCCGAGTTGAACCAGCTTGGCCAGGTAGTTCTCCACCGCGTGGTGCGGCACGCCGGCCATCGGGATCGGCTCGCCCGCCGAGGCGCCGCGTTTGGTCAACGAGATATCCAGCAGTTGGGAAGCGCGCTTGGCGTCGTCGTAAAACAGCTCGTAGAAGTCACCCATGCGGTAGAACAGCAGGATTTCAGGATGCTGGGCCTTGAGGCGCAGGTACTGCTGCATCATCGGCGTGTGCGAATCGAGTTTATCGGTGCTATTCATGCGATTATTTTTCCAATCCATTGAATGTAAAGGGAACTGTGATTTTCATTGTCGTCATTCGCTATCACATTGTTTCAGCAGGCGTCGCCCCACTCAGCGCTTGGCGGGCGGCGCAAATCAAATCATCAAAACGCCAAACGGCGCACTCAAACCTGAGGTTTGCACAGACGCTTATACTAGCCCAGCGGGCAATCGGCTGTCACAGGTAAAAATGGGAAGCGCTGCGCAAGACGGGTTTGTAACGCGGTGAGATTGTTGTTCGCCTGCGGGCAACAACGCAAGTGGCCGCCCGGAGTGGTGGTGAAGCTATTGCTCGGGAGTGAGAGGCAAGGGAATGAAGTCCTGTACATTCCTTGATATAATGTCTTCAGCAAATTTGCGAACAGAGGTTGTCATGAGTAACAGCAAAAAAGTGCAGGTGGGTTATGCTAAGCCGTCCCGTACGGACATTGTGCGTTCCGTGGCGACATCAACGGCGGTTGAAACAGGTCAACCCTCAGCCAGAGTTGAAGCTTCTTTAGAAGAAGCGCGTAAAAAATTTGCTCATTTACGCCTTGCCTAATACCTTCTTAGTGCTTGACTGACCCAGTGTTTCATCGGTTCGTAGTTCATGTTCATACCTGAGTGAATCGCTGAGATATATTGGGCTCTGTTTTGTTCCCAGCTTTGATAATCCAACGGTTTATGCCCGCCCTGAACCGCCATCACATCGGCCAACAGCCGTGACAAACGGCCATTCCCTTCTCTGAAGGGATGTATGAGTATCAGTTCAACATGGATTATTGCAATCGCTTCTATCAGCTGTTCTTCGCTCATGGCTGAGCAAGGTGTGTAACGAGCCAGGTATTCCACCTCGAAATCGTCCAGTAGTTTGGGCAATCGCGTCGAAGGGGCAAACATAAAGCCCCCTTTGCTGATATTGACAGTTCTTGCTTGTCCAGCCCATGCATAGATATTGCCTAACCAGCGGCGATGCCAGCCCTTGATCATCTCGACTGTGATTTTCCCTAACGGAAAATGCTGTTCGAAAACGGAATGGTAGAGCTGTTCCAGCAATACCAATTCGGCATCGTCGAGTTCATTGCTATCGGCAATACCCAGCTTGTTGGCTAGAACTTGCTCGCCGGATTCTTTCTCATATTGGCCTTCGCTGCTGGAAACATGGTATCGGCTCATGCTTACGCTCGGTAAATGAGGCGGGAGATAAGGCAAGTATAATCAGCGATACGCGGCGGAACAATTTAATTAAAATCAGGTTGTTAAGTTAGGATTAATCATAAGTATGATTAATGGCATCGAAGTAAATAGTTTCAATTTATTGGATGTTAACGATACAACGCGAGTGGCCGCCCGCTGAGGCGGCGTAGAGGTTATTGCGCGGCGGTGAGAGGCAAGGGCAGTTGATAGATGCGGAAGCTGTCGGGCACTTCGGTTTCATGGCCGGGCAGCAGGCGGTGGCGGATGCGCGACTCGCTGACGAAGGCGCAGCCTTGTGGGGTGATAGTCAGGTTGACCGGCGACTCCATGCCTTCGCGCAAGACCTCAATCCGATGCATGCCGGTCGCTTTTGGCAACGCGATCCGCAGGATCCGCCCTTGGCCGCTCTGGATCCCGTTCTCCAGCACGATCAATGCGCCGTCCGGCGCCAATCCCATTCCCGTCCGGGTTTTCAATCAGGCGCGGCAGCTGCATTTCCGTCAGCTGCGGCTTTGGATCGTGATAGCTGAGAGTGTAAAGCTTACCGGTGCCGAAATTGGCGACAGCCATCAGCCGATCGTCGAGCAGCACGATCCCGGCCGCGCCCAGCCCGCTCGGAGCCGCCAACCGCGCATCCTGAAACAGCGTACTGAATGCCGCTTCGCCCGGCCGCAGGCGCAGGATGCCGCCGCCTCGGGTTTCTGTCACGTACACCGTACCGTCTGTGCCGAGCACGATATCGTTGCCCATTTCCCCCGTCGGCAGCGCCAGGCTGCGGTTGAGCGTGCCATCGGCGACGTTCAGCGCATAGATGCGGTTGGCGCGCGATTTGCCGCCGGAAAGGAAGTCCGGCGAATTGCCCCATAGCAACCCGCGCCGTTCGTCCAGCCGCAGCGCGTTTGAGGCGAACACCGTGTCAGCGCCAGGGAAAAAGGTTTCCCACGCTTTACCCGGCCGCTTGCGCAGCACGTTGCCGCTGGTGATCAGCCCGACATACAGCGTGCCGTCCGCCGCGCGGGCGATGCCGTTGGGATAAAGCGCGCCGGGCGGCAGCGTCATGCTGCTTTCGGCGCAGTGGGTATTGGCGGCGGCCTGCGCCGGAGTGGTCAGGGGGAGTGCGGCGGCGAGGGTGAACAACGCTGCTCGCGCGGTAAGCACATATGACATGTTTCTCTCCTGGAATGACGGAAAAGGGGCTACCAGCGATCGGGGCGGGCAGCGTGCGCCATCGGCGCCTCCAGCGCGGCCACGTCTTGCGGCGATAAGCTGAGATTAAGCGCCGCTAGCGCATCCTGTAGATGGTGCGGCTTGGACATGCCCACCAGCGGTGACGCCACGCCGGGTTTGGCCAGCAGCCAGGCCAGCGCGATCTGCGCCGGTGGAACGCCGCGCGTGGCCGCCACCTCCGCTACCGCTGCGACGGTGCGTTCTACTTCGTTTCTGCCGCCGTACCAACGGGGCGCCTGTTCGTCGGTGGCGGCGCGCAGCGTGCCGGCGTTGCCGGAACCGGCCAGCACGCCGCGGGCCAGCGGCGACCAGGGCGTCAGGCTGAGCCCCTCCTCCAGACACAGGGGGATCAGCTCCTCTTCATCTTCACGCGTCACCAGGTTGTATTGGCCTTGCAGCGAAATAAACGGCGCCAGGCGGTGCTGACGCTGAAAGGCCAGCATTTTCATCAGGCGCCAGGCGTGCAGCGAGGAGGCGCCGAGATAGCGAATCTTGCCCGCCCGTACCAGGCCGTCGAGGGTGTCGGCGGTTTCTTCGATCGGCGTTTCGGTGTCGAAGCGGTGCAGCACAAACAGATCGAGGTAATCCGTCCCCAACCGCTGCAAAGAGGCGTCGACGCTGTGCAGCAGGTGCTTGCGCGACAGCCCTCGGCTGTTCGGCTGCGCGTCCATTGGAAAGTAGGCCTTGGTGGCGATCACCACGTCTTCGCGGCGGGCGAACGCCTTCAGGGCGCGGCCGAGAATGCGCTCGCTTTCTCCGCCGGAGTAAATGTTGGCGGTATCGAAAAAATTGATGCCCGCTTCCAGCGCTTCGCGGATAAAGGGGCGCGCTTCATCTTCCTTCAGCACCCAGGGGCGCCAGGCCGGATCGCCATAGGTCATGCAGCCTAGGCAGAGACGAGACACTTTCAGGCCGCTGTCGCCAAGCCGAACGTAGTTCATGGCATCATCTCCTCAGCGCATGCCGGCGATGGTGTAACCGCCGTCCACCAGCAGGCTTTGGCCGGTGATGAAGCGGGCCTCGTCCGTCGCCAACCACAGCGCCACATCGCCGATGTCTTCCGATTCGCCCAGGCGGCCGGCGGGCGTATGGGCGATAAAGGGCGCGAACGCCGCGCTGTCGGCTACGCTGCCGCGCGCCATCGGCGTGTCGATGATGCCGGGGTTGATGTTGTTGACGCGGATGCCCTGGCCGCTGTATTCGAGCGCTACCGCGCGGATCATCGCATCGAGCGCCCCTTTGCTGGCGGAGTAGCTGGATGAGCCGGCCAGCGCGCCGTGGGTCAGCCAGGAGGAGGTGTTGATGATCACGCCGCCCGACCGCTGAGCCAGGAAGGTTTCAATCTCGTATTTCATCGCCAGCCAGACGCCTCTGAGGTTAATGGCAATCACCCGGTCAAAATCCTCGCTGCTCTGTTCGGTGATGGGGGCGAAGTTGCCGATGATGCCGGCGTTGTTGAAAGCGACGTCGAGCCGGCCGTAGTGGGCGGTCACCGCGGCGAGTAGCCGGCGGATATCGTCTTCTTGGGAGACGTCGGTCACGATGGGCAGGGCATCGCCGCCAGCCAGCGCGATATCGCGCGCCGTGGCTTCGATCTCCGCCGCGCGCCGGCCGGCCAGCGCCACGTTGGCGCCTTCGCGGGCATAGGCCAGCGCGGCGGCGCGGCCGATGCCGGTGCCGCCGCCGCTCACCAGTACGACTTTGCCCGCCAGACGGCGCGGCGTTTCATGGGTTGGAGCTGTAGCATTAATCATCGCATCGATACCTGGTAATGGGTTCGATCGCAATGCTATGTTGTTAGATGACGGATAACTATCCGCTAAAAATTCATCTCACTATTAGATAATTTATATCAATAGCATGAAGAAACCCGAACTGTCCGGCCTGGCGGCCTTCGTGGCTATCGCCAGTGAACGCAGCTTCCGCCGCGCCGCCGCCCGATTGGGCGTGACGCCGCCGACGCTGACCCACACCCTGCGCGAACTTGAAGCGCAGGTGGGCATTCGCCTGCTGAACCGCACCACCCGTAACGTCTCGCCGACGGAGGCCGGAGAGCATCTGCTGGCGCAGCTGGTGCCGGCTTTTACCGACATCGACGCCGCGCTGGAGAGCCTGAATGCGTTTCGCGAAGGGCCACGCGGCCTGGTGCGTATCAACGCGCCGCGTTCGGCGATCGATCTCGCCATCGTGCCGCATCTGGGACGGCTGGCCAGCGAATACCCCGGCATTACGCTGGAAGTGGTGGCGGACGAGGGGTTCGCCAACATCGTCGAGCAAGGCTTTGACGCTGGCATCCGGCTCGGCGAGGATCTGCACAACGATATGCGCGCGGTGCGCCTGACGCCGGATCTGCGTTTTGCCATCGTCGCCACGCCGGATTACTTTCAACGGCACGGTGAACCGACGCACCCGCAGGATTTACTGCAGCATCGCTGCATCAGTTGGCGCAAAGCTTCTTCAGGCGAGCGCTACAAATGGGCCTTTCAGCAGGGGGAGCAGCGGTTTTCCGTGGCGGTCAACAGCCCGTTGATACTCGATGACGGCAGGATGATGGTGCAGGCGGCGCTGGCGAACGTCGGCATCGCTTTTGCCATCGAGCAGGAGGCAGAGGAATACCTGGCGAGCGGGCGGCTGCGGCGGGTGCTGGCCGATTGGTGCGCGCCGTTTCCCGGTTTTTACCTCTATTACCCCAACCGCAGAAACCATTCCGTGGCGCTGGCCACGGTGATTGAGTTGCTGCGTCTGCCCACGTAATCCTCTTCGCCTGCCATCGCGTTCGGTTGGCAGTGGGTGAATCAAGCTTGAACTATTTTTATTCCCACGCCGTTTGTTCGGGCGCAAATAAACCCTTAAATTCTCAGCGAGTTTATAACTTGCTGTTTATAATTGCTATTTGATTATTTATTACGAATATTCTGAGTTTTTATCGGTTATTTGAGAGCCCGGTCACACTATTTTTTTGTGCGAAATGTGAAGAGGGTCAATCCATCAGGTCAATGAGAGACGGTTCTGTCTCCTTCTGGCTTACCGATCCGTTTTTCATGCTCCGTATACTGTCTGTAACCAGGGCAACGTGACGGAAATTTTCATAAGGAATGTGCGTGAAGCAATCGTGATTGCATCTGGCATACAAATAACACCGGGTTTTTTTGATTATCTGAGGTGCTTGGTATGGAAAAGAAAAAAATCTATCTGTTTTGTTCTGCCGGTATGTCCACTTCCCTGTTGGTATCAAAAATGAAGGCGCAGGCCGAAAAATATGAAGTGCCGGTGATCATCGCCGCCTATCCGGAAGCGCTGGCCGCGGAGAAGGGGGTTGAAGCGGATCTGATCCTGCTGGGGCCGCAGATCGCCTACACCCTGCCGGAAGTGCAGAAACAGTTGCCCAATAAACCTGTTGAAGTCATCGATCCGCTGCTGTACGGCAAGGTCGATGGGCTGGGCGTGCTGAAGGCCGCGGTGGCCGCCATCAAGAAAGCCAATCAATAACAGGAGGCCGCCGTGAATACCCTCATTGCCTCGCTCGAGAAGGTTATCCTGCCTTTCGCCGTAAAAATCGGTAAGCAGCCCCACGTCAACGCCATCAAAAACGGCTTTATCCGCCTGATGCCGCTGACCTTGACCGGGGCGATGTTCGTGTTGATCAACAACGTGTTCCTGAGCTTTGGCGAGGGATCGTTCTTCTATTCGCTGGGCGTGCGATTGGACGCCTCCACCATCGAGACGCTCAATAGCCTGAAGAGTATTGGCGGCAGCGTTTACAACGGTACGTTGGGGATCATGTCCCTGATGACGCCGTTCTTTATCAGCATGGCGCTGGCCGAAGAGCGCAAGGTCGATCCCCTGGCCTCGGCGTTGCTGGCGGTGGCGGCCTTCATGACCGTCACGCCGTTCAACGTCGGCGAGGCCTATGCGGTGGGCGCCAATTGGCTGGGCGGCGCCAACATCATTTCCGGTATGGTGATCGGGCTGGCGGTGGCTGAGATGTTTGCCTTCATCGTGCGGCGCAACTGGGTGATCAGCCTGCCGGACAGCGTGCCGGCTTCGGTGTCGCGCTCCTTCTCGGCGCTGATCCCCGGCTTCATCATCCTCTCCATCATGGGGCTGGTGGCGTTCGCGCTGGCGCACTGGGGCACCAACTTCCACCAGATCATCATGGACGGCATTTCGGCGCCGCTGGCCAAGATGGGCAGCGTGGTGGGCTGGGTATACGTGCTTTTCTCTTCGCTGCTGTGGTTCTTTGGGGTACACGGTTCCATGGCGCTGGCGGCGCTGGACAGCGGCATCATGACGCCTTTCGCGCTGGAAAACGTGGAGCTGTACAATAAATACGGTTCGGTCGAGGCGGCGGTGGCCGCCGGCAAAGAGTTCCACATGTGGGCGAAACCGTTCGTCGACTCTTATATTTACCTCGGCGGCACCGGTTCGACGCTGGGCCTGATCATCGCCATCTTCATCGCCTCGCGCCGCGAAGATTACCGCCAGGTCGCCAAACTGGCGACGCCATCCGGCATTTTCCAGATCAACGAACCTATCCTGTTCGGTTTGCCGGTGATCATGAACCCGGTGATGTTCATTCCGTTCATCCTGGTTCAGCCGGTGCTGACCCTTATCACCTCGCTGGCTTACTACTCCGGGCTGATCCCGCCGATCACCAACATCGCGCCTTGGACCATGCCGGTCGGCCTGGGAGCGTTCTTCAACACCAACGGCAGCATCATGGCCCTGTTGCTGAGCTTGTTCAACCTGGCGGTCGCCACCGTGATTTATCTGCCGTTCGTGGCGATTTCCAACAAGGCGCAAAGCCAGATCGACGCGGCGACGGAAAGCGAAGAAGACATCGCCAAGGCGCTGAAATTCTAACTGTGGAACGGGGCGGCGCGGCCGCCCCGCGAGGGACGCGAATATGGAATATCAATTTGCCGACGGGTTTTGGTGGGGCAGCGCCACCTCCGCGCCGCAGTCTGAAGGTGCGGCAGCGCGGGACGGCAAGAGCCGCAACATCTTCGACTATTGGTACGAGATCGCGCCCGAGCGCTTTCACGATCGGGTGGGGCCGGCCGAGGCCTCGACCTTTTATGACCATTTCCGCACCGATATCGGGCTGCTCAAAACGCTGGGCCACAATACCTTCAGAACCTCGATCTCGTGGTCACGGCTGATCCCGGACGGGGACGGCGAGGTGAACCCGCAGGCGGCGGCATTCTACAACGCGATGATCGACGAGCTGTTGGCGCAGGGCATCACCCCGTTTATCAATCTCTACCACTTCGATATGCCGCTGTGCATGCAGCAGCGCGGCGGCTGGGAAAGCCGGGCGGTGATCGACGCCTATGCGCGTTACGCCGACATCTGCTTCGGCCTGTTTGGCGATCGGGTTACCCACTGGTTCACCTTCAACGAGCCGATCGTGCCGGTAGAGGCCGGTTACCTGAATGACTTGCACTACCCTTGCGTGGTGGACTTCAAACGGGCGGTCACCGTGGCGTATCACAGCGTGCTGGCGCACGCCATGGCGGTGCAGCGTTTCAGAGCGCGGGGGCTGCCGGGGAGCATCGGCATCATTTTGAACCTGAGCCCAACCTATCCGCGCTCCGACGCGCCGGAGGATCTGCAGGCGGCACACGACGCCGATCTGTTGCTCAATCGCAGCTTTCTCGACCCGGTCGCCAAAGGGCGTTATCCGGCGGCGTTGCTGCATCTGTTGGCGCAGCATGGGCTGATGCCTTACTGCGAACCGCAGGACGCGCAACTGATCGAAGGCGGCGTGGTGGATATCCTCGGCGTCAACTACTACCAGCCGCGCAGGGTACAGGCGAAAGCAGGGCGCCGCGCCGGGGAGCCGATCGCGCTGCCGGAGGACTTGTTCAGTTACTATGCAATGCCGGGCCGCAAAATCAATCCGCATCGCGGCTGGGAGATCTATGAGAAGGGGTTGTACGACATTCTGATGGATCTAAAAGAGAACTACGGCAATCTGCCTTGTTATATTTCCGAAAACGGCATGGGCGTTGAGGGCGAAGAGGCGTTTATCGGCGCCGATGGGCGGGTGGAGGACGATTACCGCATCGAGTTTATTCGCGATCACCTGAAGTGGCTGCACCGCGCGCTGGCGGAAGGCTCGCAGTGCAAGGGCTATCATCTGTGGACCTTTATCGACTGCTGGTCCTGGCTGAACGCCTACAAGAATCGTTATGGGCTGGTGCGGCTGGATCGGGCGGAGCAGCGGCGCACCATCAAAAAAAGCGGCTACTGGTTTGCCGAGGCGGCCAGACGCAACGGATTTGACTAACGGGAGGCCGGGGCCGTGTCCGATAACCGAATTTCGCTGAGTGCGAACGACGTGAAGCTGATTCGCGAGCAGGATTTCTTTAACTGCAAAGACTTTCACCTGTTTATCTATAACAAGGTGGAAAGCGCCACCGGGCTGCATCAGCACGACTATTACGAATTCACCATCGTGCTGAGCGGCAAATGCTATCAGGAGATCAACGGCAAGCGGGTGCTGCTGGAACGCGGGGATTTCGTCTTTATCCCTATCGGCTCCTACCACCAGAGCTTTTACGAGTTCGGCGCGACGAAAATCTTCAACGTGGCGGTCAGCAAAGCGTTCTTTGAAGAGCACTATTTGCAGCAACTGCCGCGCTGCTTTGTCGCCTCGCAGGCCTACAGCCTGAGAAGCGAGTTTTTGGCCTATATCGAATCGGTGGTGAGTTCGCCGCAGTTTCGCGAGGACGATTTCGCCGAATTTCTCGAAACGCTGACCTTCTACGTGATCAGCCGTATTCGTCACTATAAAGAAGACACCGACGGCGGCGATGATATCCCGCAGTGGCTGAAGAACACCCTCGCCGGCATGCATGACAAGGCGATGTTCGGCGAGCGGGCGTTGGCGAACATGGTGGCGCTGTCGGGGAAAACTCAGGAGTACCTGACCCGGGCGATGCGGCGCTACTACCAGAAGACGCCGATGCAGGTGATCAATGAGATCCGCATCAACTTCGCCAAGACGCAGCTGGAGGTCACCAACTATTCGGTCTCCGACATCGCCTTTGATTCCGGCTATGGCGATGTCAGCCTGTTCATTAAAAACTTCAAGCGGCTCACCGACGTGACCCCAGGCAACTACCGAAAAAAGTGTTACGGCCCTCTTTAGGGCCGCTCCCGATCAGTATCAACGTCGATATGCCGATGAGCTTCAGGGCGCCGGTCGGTTAATCATTTGATTTTTATCTTAGCGAAGGGGAATGCCGCACCGGTCGGTCGGCCCTCCCTTGCCAAAAATTCATCCCGCGGGAGCCACTATGGAAAAACTACTGATCGTGAATGCCGACGATTTCGGTCTGAGCAAAGGACAGAACTATGGCGTTATCGAGGCGTATCAGCATGGCGTCGTTTCCTCCACCACGGCAATGGTGAACGGCGGCGGCGCGGAGCATGCTGCAGCGCTCAGCCGGCAATATCCCGGATTGCCGATCGGGCTGCACTTCGTTTTGACCCATGGCAGGCCGCTGGGCGCCATGCCTTCGCTGGTCAACGAGCGCGGCGAATTGGGCAAATGGCTGTGGCGCCGCGCCGAGGCCGGCGAGCTGCCGCTGGACGAGATTCAGGAAGAGCTGCAGCGCCAGTTCGCGCGGTTCGTGACGCTGTTCGGCAGGCCGCCGACGCACATTGACAGCCACCACCATGTGCATATGCAGCCGCAGATTTACCCGCTGGTGGAGGCGTTCGCGCTGGCGCATGATCTGCCGCTGCGCATCGATCGCGAAGAGGCGAAACGGCGCGACATTGCGTTGCAGACTCCCTGCAGCACCGACGCGTTTGACGCGGGATTCTACGGTGAAATGATTTCCGAAGCCTTGTTCTTGCAGCGGTTGGCGCGCGCCGACGAGCAGGGCGCCGAGTCATTGGAAATGATGTGCCACCCGGCCTTCCTCGACGCGACGATCCTGCAGAGCCAATACTGCCATCCGCGCCTCGCCGAGCTGGATGTGTTGACCGCGCCGACGCTGAAAGCGGCGATCGCCGAACGCGGTTTTCTGCTGGGCTCTTTCCGGGATCTGTAACGCAGTCATTTACAGCATGGCGTGCGCCTTTTTCAGACCGGTGTCTTCTTCCGGATCCGCCCCCTGAGCTGAGGGTTCCGCTTCCTGTTCTTCGGGCTGCGGCTCCTCGACATCGGGCGCCGCTTCCGGCGGCGGCATGGTGTCGTGAATGATCTGCTCATCGAAGGTTGGATTGAGCGCCGGTGACAGCGGCGAGCTGGCGAGGCTGTCCGGCAGTGCAATATGCGGCACCGGCGCGTCCTGCGCCAGCTGCGGTTCCTCTGCTTTGGCCGTCCGGCTCAGGGCTGCCAGCAGCACGCCGCACAGGGCGAAGAAGGCGTACAGAATATTGCCGCCAAGCGGCTCGATCAGCGCGCCGACCGCCAACGGCCCGATGCTGGCGCCGACGCCGAACGCCATCAGCAGACAGGCGGCCAGCGAGACGCGGCGCTCCGGCTCGATCAGATCGTTGGCCAGCGCCACCGCCAGCGGGTAGAGCGTAAACTGCAGCATGCTGACGACGAATCCTACCGCCAGCAGCAGCGGAAAATCGATGTGCGGCAGCAGCGCCAGCGGCAGCGCCGCCACGATCAGCAGAATGGCGTTGAGGCGCATCAGCAAGGGGCGGTTATAGCGATCCGACAGCCAACTGAGCGGGAATTGCGCCACCAGCCCGGCGAAGATGGAGAGCGCCATGAACAGGCCGGTTTGCTGAGTGGTTAAGGACTGCAGGCTGGCGTAGACCGGCGCCAGTCCGTAAAATGAGCCCACGACCATACCGATCACCAGCGTGGTGGCCAGCACCTTGGGAATGGCGCCGACAAAATAACGCAGTTCCATCGGCGCCGGCGACATGTGGCGCGCATTGGTGCGGGTAGTCAGAGCGATCGGCACCAGACAGAGCGCGAAGCACAGCGCGATCACCAGCAGCGTGGCGATGCCCAGATTGCTTTGCAGCATCAGCACGATCTGGCCCAGCGACATGCCGAGATAGGTCGCCGCCATATAGAAGCCGAACACCATGCCGCGCTGGTTGGATTCCGCCTGGTCGTTCAACCAGCTCTCCAGCACCATGTACTGACACATCATGCATAGGCCGATCACCAGGCGCAGCGCGACCCAGGCGGGAATGAACTCCGTCAGGCCGTGGCCCAGCACCGCGGCGGTGATGATGCCGGCGCAGGCCACGTAGGCGCGGATATGCCCGACGCGGGCGATGAGAAAGTGGCCGACCTTGCCGCCGATCACCAGCCCGATGTAGTTGGCGGCGATGATGGCGCCGATCAGCGCGCTGCTGACGTGAATGGAGGTCAGCCGCAGCGAGACGTAGGTAGTGAGCAGGCCTGAGCCCAACAGCAGCAGCAGGGTGGTGGTGTACAACGGCAAAAATACGCCCAACGTTTTTTTCACTCTATCATCCTAATCTCTTCTGGTGCGCCCTGAGGCCGCCGCCGCAGCGTGCCGCCTCCGTGATGTTCCTTGTGCTGGTGCGCCGCCGCTCGATGGGGCGCTTCTTTTGATACTAGCAGCTTGGCCGGGCGCTTAAAACCGCACCTCCTGCGAGGCGCTGCGCATTTCTGCGCGCCAGCCGCCGCGCCGCCTTGATAAATGCTACTATCGGGCGCATATACCTGAATTCGCGAGGGAGGGGTTATGAGTCAAAACCAATTGCGCCGGCTCAGCGTGCTGGCAGGGGAAAAACTGAAGGCGCAGGGCCGCTGGATCACCTGCGCGGAATCCTGCACCGGCGGCGGCATCGCCAAGGCCATTACCGATGTCGCGGGCAGCTCTGCCTATTTCGATCGCGGATTCGTGACCTACAGCAATGCGGCGAAGCATGATCTGCTGGGGGTGAGCGAAGCGACGTTGGCGGCGCATGGCGCGGTCAGCGAAGAGGTGGTGCGCGAGATGGCCATAGGGGCGCTGCGGGCGGCGCAGGCCGATCTGGCGCTGTCGGTGAGCGGCATCGCCGGCCCGGACGGCGGCAGCGCGGAAAAGCCGGTCGGCACCGTGTGGTTCGGCTTCGCCAGCAGCGATGGCCGGGGGCTGTCGCGCAAGATGCAATTCGAGGGCGACCGCGATGCGGTGCGGCTGCAGGCGACGATTTTCGCGCTGCAAACCGCCATCGACGAATTTTTGTAAATTAGGCTTGATACTGTATGACCATACAGTATAATTGGTGACATTTCCTGCACAACATACATTCAGTGGCAGTGTGGGGTAACACCGGCATTGCGAAACGAAGGAGCAAAAATGGCTATTGATGAGAACAAGCAAAAGGCGTTAGCTGCGGCACTGGGCCAGATTGAGAAACAGTTCGGCAAAGGCTCCATCATGCGCCTGGGTGAAGACCGCTCCATGGACGTGGAAACCATCTCCACCGGCTCACTGTCACTCGATATCGCTCTGGGCGCCGGCGGCCTGCCGATGGGCCGCATCGTCGAAATCTACGGCCCGGAATCGTCCGGTAAAACCACCCTGACGCTGCAGGTGATCGCCGCCGCGCAGCGCGAAGGCAAAACCTGTGCGTTCATCGATGCCGAGCACGCGCTGGATCCTATCTATGCGAAGAAGCTGGGCGTCGATATCGACAACCTGCTGTGCTCCCAGCCGGACACCGGCGAGCAGGCTCTGGAAATCTGTGATGCGCTGACCCGTTCCGGCGCGGTTGACGTCATCATCGTCGATTCCGTGGCGGCGTTGACGCCGAAGGCGGAAATCGAAGGTGAAATCGGCGATTCGCACATGGGGTTGGCGGCGCGCATGATGAGCCAGGCGATGCGTAAGCTGGCCGGCAACCTGAAAAATGCCAATACCCTGCTGATCTTCATCAACCAGATCCGTATGAAAATTGGTGTGATGTTCGGCAACCCGGAAACCACTACCGGTGGTAACGCTCTGAAGTTCTATGCTTCGGTGCGTCTGGATATCCGTCGTATCGGCGCCATCAAAGAGGGCGACGAAGTGGTGGGCAGCGAAACCCGCGTGAAAGTGGTGAAAAACAAAATCGCTGCGCCGTTCAAACAGGCTGAGTTCCAAATCATGTACGGCGAAGGCATCAACAGCCGTGGCGAGCTGGTCGATCTGGGCGTGAAGCACAAGATGATCGAAAAAGCCGGCGCCTGGTACAGCTATAACGGCGAGAAGATCGGTCAGGGCAAGGCGAACGCCTGTAACTTCCTGAAAGAAAACCCGGCTATCGCCGCCGAGCTGGATAAGAAACTGCGCGACCTGCTGCTGCACAGCGGCGGTGAGCTGGTGGCTGCCTCCGGTGACGACTTCGAAGATGACGAAGCGGAAACCAGCGAGCAGTTTTAATCGCTGAAGATGTGCGCCGCCGTTTATGTGGTGCACATCCCCTGAATTCAGGCTTGAATGATGAATGACTTGCTAAGCCGCGCCATGCGCCTGCTGTCGCAACGCGATCATAGTGAAGCTGAACTGCGCCGCAAACTTGCGGCGCAGCCGTTTGTGGCGAAAGCCCGGTTTGGCGGCAAGGGGCCGCATGCGCCGACATCGTCGCCGCCGGTAGCCGAAGAGCCGGTAGATCCCGCGCTGATCGATCAGGTTATCGTCTACTGTTACCAGCACAACTGGCTGGACGATAAGCGTTTCGCCCACAGCTACATCGGCAGCCGCAGCCGCAAAGGTTATGGCGCGCAGCGCATCCGCAGCGAACTGATGCAAAAAGGCGTGGATAAAGCGCTGGTGCAGGACGCGTTGGCGGAATGCGATATCGACTGGTGCGAACAGGCGAAACAGGTGGCGCAGCGAAAATTTGGCGATGCGTTGCCAACCGACTGGAAAGAGAAAGCCAAAGTGCAGCGTTATCTGCTCTATCGCGGCTTCTTCCAAGAAGAAATTCAGTCAATTTACCGTGATTTTGCGCAATGAGCGCACACGGGGTTTTACTTCCCTCTGAAGAAAATTTATCTTATCCCCACTTTTTGTTCGTGAGCTGGTTGTCATCGTCGGGATGACGCGTCACCGGCTCACGTGTCGTTATTCTAGCCTTTCCAGGAAAATTATGAGCAAGAGCACCGCTGAGATCCGTCAAGCGTTTCTCGATTTCTTTCATAGTAAGGGTCATCAGGTTGTAGCAAGCAGCTCCCTGGTGCCTAACAATGATCCGACATTGCTGTTTACCAATGCCGGCATGAACCAATTTAAGGATGTTTTCCTGGGGCTCGACAAACGCGCCTATTCCCGCGCCACCACCTCGCAGCGCTGCGTGCGCGCAGGCGGCAAGCATAACGACCTGGAAAACGTCGGTTATACCGCTCGTCACCACACCTTCTTTGAAATGCTGGGCAACTTCAGCTTCGGCGATTACTTCAAGCACGATGCTATCAGCTACGCGTGGGAACTGCTGACCGGTGAAAACTGGTTCAACCTGCCGAAAGAGAGACTGTGGGTCACCGTGTATGAAACCGATGACGAAGCATTCGACATCTGGCAGAAGCAAATCGGCGTACCGGCCGAGCGCATTATCCGCATCGGCGATAACAAGGGCGCGCCTTTCGCTTCAGATAACTTCTGGCAGATGGGTGATACCGGGCCATGCGGCCCGTGCACCGAGATTTTCTACGATCACGGCGATCACATCTGGGGCGGCCCTCCGGGCAGCCCGGAAGAAGACGGCGACCGCTACATCGAGATCTGGAACATCGTTTTCATGCAGTTCAACCGTCAGTCCGACGGCACCATGCTGCCGCTGCCGAAACCTTCGGTGGATACCGGTATGGGTCTGGAGCGTATTGCGGCGGTGTTGCAGCATGTGAACTCCAACTATGAGATCGATCTGTTCCGCACCCTGATCGCTGCCGTGGCGAAAGTGACCGGCGCGACCGATCTGGATAACAAATCCCTGCGCGTTATCGCCGACCACATTCGTTCCTGCGCCTTCCTGGTGTCGGACGGCGTGATCCCGTCTAACGAAAACCGCGGCTACGTGCTGCGCCGCATCATTCGTCGCGCGATCCGTCATGGCAACATGCTGGGCGCGAAAGACACCTTCTTCTACAAGCTGGTGGCGCCGCTGATCGAAGTGATGGGCCCGGCGGCCGACGAGCTGAAACGCCAGCAATCGCTGGTGGAGCAGGTGCTGAAAACCGAAGAAGAACAGTTTGCCCGCACGCTGGAGCGTGGCCTGGCGCTGTTGGACGAAGAGCTGGCCAAGCTGCAGGGCGATACCCTGGACGGCGAGACCGCTTTTCGTCTGTACGACACCTACGGCTTCCCGGTGGATCTGACCGCAGACGTCTGCCGCGAGCGCGGTCTGAAAGTCGACGAAGCGGGCTTTGAAGAAGCGATGGAAGCGCAGCGCCGCCGCGCGCGCGAATCCAGCGGTTTCGGCGCCGACTACAACAGCCTGATCCGTGTGGACGGCAGCAGCCAGTTCAGCGGCTATGATCATGACGAGCAGCAGGCGACGGTGATCGCGCTGTTCCGTGACGGCCAGCCGGTCGAGCAGATCAACGCCGGCGAAGAGGCGGTGGTGGTGCTGGACGAGACGCCGTTCTACGGTGAATCCGGCGGCCAGGTCGGCGATAAAGGCGTGCTGAAAGCCGCCGGCGCCGAGTTTGTGGTCAACGACACCCAGAAATACGGTCAGGCTATCGGCCATCAAGGCAAGCTGGCGCAAGGTTCGCTGAAGCTGAACGATCGCGTGGACGCGCAGATCGACACTGAGCGCCGCAACAGCATCCGTCTGAACCACTCCGCGACCCACCTGCTACACGCCGCGCTGCGCCAAACGTTGGGCGAGCACGTTGCGCAGAAAGGCTCTCTGGTTAACGACAAATACCTGCGCTTCGACTTCTCGCATTTTGAAGCGATGAAACCGGAACAAATTCGTGCGGTGGAAGATCTGGTTAACCAGCAGGTGCGTCGTAACCTGCCGGTGCAGACCGAGCTGATGGCGTTGGAAGACGCGAAAGAGAAGGGCGCAATGGCGCTGTTCGGTGAGAAGTACGACGACAACGTGCGCGTGCTGACCATGGGCGACTTCTCCACCGAGCTGTGCGGCGGCACCCACGCCAGCCGCACCGGCGATATCGGCCTGTTCCGCATTCTGAGCGAATCGGGCACCGCGGCGGGCATCCGCCGTATTGAAGCGGTGACCGGCGCTGGCGCTATCGCTACGCTGCATCAGCAAAGCGATTTGTTGCAAGACGTTGCTCAATTGGTGAAGGGCGACAGCAACAACCTGACCGATAAAGTGCGCTCGGTGCTCGATCGCACGCGCGTGCTGGAAAAAGAACTGCAGCAACTGAAAGATCAGCAGGCGGCGCAGGAAAGCGCGTCGCTGTCCAGCCAGGCGAAAGTGGTTAACGGCGTGAAGCTGTTGGTCAGCCAGTTGGACAATGTCGAAGCCAAAATGCTGCGCACCATGGTGGATGACCTGAAAAATCAATTGGGTTCGGCCATTATCGTGTTGGCGACGACGGCTGATGACAAAGTCAGCCTGGTCGCAGGTGTGACCAAGGATCTGACTGACCGCGTGAAAGCCGGCGAGTTGATCGGCAACGTGGCGCAGCAGGTCGGCGGCAAGGGCGGTGGTCGCCCTGATATGGCGATGGCGGGGGGGACGGATATCAACGCCCTGCCAGCGGCGTTAAACAGCGTAGAAGCCTGGGTGGCCTCAAAGCTGTGAACATAAATAAATAGCACGGACAAACGCCATAATACTTTGTTGATTATGGCGTTTTCATACTGTGCTAACACAATTTAGTTACAATTGCGGGAACAAAGTTTTTCTGGTCGGCTAAACTTACCATTATCTGAGGTGGGACCAAGTCTGCTTACACTTATTGTGGATTGCGCGGCTTACGTTTTCACCACATATGATGGATAATGACGGGGAAACTGAGAGACCCGACTCTTTTAATCTTTCAAGGAGCAAAGAATGTTAATTCTGACTCGTCGAGTTGGTGAAACCCTCATGATTGGCGATGAGGTTACGGTCACTGTGCTAGGGGTAAAAGGCAACCAGGTGCGTATTGGTGTGAACGCCCCCAAAGAGGTTTCAGTTCACCGTGAAGAAATCTATCAGCGCATTCAGGCAGAGAAGTCTCAGCAGACGACTTACTGATTCCGAAGCAGCGTCTCGTTGCCAGACGAGACGCTACTGCATCGTTTTACCCACTTCTTTCGTTCTCCCCTCTCTTTTTCGTGATTATTTTCCCGGTTAGTTTCCTGCTTTATTGCTGCAGACGTTGCGGTTGCCTGTTGATAAAACGCCCTTTTTGCCGTGAAATCGCCCATGTTGGGTGCGAATTGTGCAAACGCGCATGAGTTGGGAAAAATTGTTTGACTTAAAAGTCGGAGAAAGTAATATGTGCGCCACGCAGTGCCGATGAGCTTCTCCAAAGCAAGTTAGGCACAATTCGAAAGAAGCGTATGGTGAGGTGGCCGAGAGGCTGAAGGCGCTCCCCTGCTAAGGGAGTATGCGGTCAAAAGCTGCATCCGGGGTTCGAATCCCCGCCTCACCGCCATTTGCATCCGTAGCTCAGCTGGATAGAGTACTCGGCTACGAACCGAGCGGTCGGAGGTTCGAATCCTCCCGGATGCACCATATTTTGCAGTATGGTGGGGTAGTAACAACGTACCATACGGTATCAAAAAATAATTCCTGTGCATCCGTAGCTCAGCTGGATAGAGTACTCGGCTACGAACCGAGCGGTCGGAGGTTCGAATCCTCCCGGATGCACCATTCTTAATCTCACTCGTCGCGAAGAGAAATCTTCAAGCGGGTGGAAGAAAAGAAAGTGTTACCAGGGAGGATAACGTTGCTTAAGCAACGGCCCGCAGGGTAAGGCGCTAGCGCCGAATCATCCTCCCGGATGCACCATTCTTCAAGTCTGGCTTTATTAGCAAAGCCGGCACGCGGTAAAAATAGTAATGCATCCGTAGCTCAGCTGGATAGAGTACTCGGCTACGAACCGAGCGGTCGGAGGTTCGAATCCTCCCGGATGCACCATCTAAGAGAAGCCCGCCTTAGCGGGTTTTTGCTTTTCTGTTATTCGTGAAACAGGCAAGCGGCAAAAACAGTCATGCATCCGTAGCTCAGCTGGATAGAGTACTCGGCTACGAACCGAGCGGTCGGAGGTTCGAATCCTCCCGGATGCACCATGTTTAACCTCCCGTATCGCGAAGAGAAATCGTCATGCGGGTGGTAAAAAGAAAGTGTCCTTGGGGAGGATAACGTTGCTTTAGCAACGGCCCGCAGGGTGAGGCGTTGGCGCCGAATCATCCTCCCGGATGCACCATCTAAGAGAAACCCGCTTTGGCGGGTTTTTCGCTTTTCAGCATTTAGCCATTCTCTCTTCACCCCTTTCCTTCTTTGCATCCGATCGATCACAGCACATTCCGCTATGACGCAGTCAGCGACAACCCAACGGCTTTACGCTAAAGTAGTTTTCTTTCCTCAACGATCATGGAGTAACGATGTACGACCGCTACCAGGGTCTTATTTTCGACATGGACGGCACGATTCTGGACACTGAGCCAACGCACCGTAAAGCGTGGCGCGAAGTGCTGTCCCGTTATGGCATGACGTTTGATGAAGCGGCCATGGTGGCGCTGAGCGGTTCACCGACCTGGCGCATCGCTCAGGCGATTATCGCCAGCCATCAGGCCGATCTCGATCCACATCACCTGGCGGCGGAGAAAACGCGCGCGGTGGAAGCGATGCTGCTGGATAGCGTGCGTCCATTGCCATTGATCGAGGTGGTGAAGTCCTATCACGGCCGCCGTCCGATGGCGGTCGGCACCGGCAGCGAGCACCGCATGGCGGAAATGCTGCTGCGTCATCTCGGCCTGTTCAACTGCTTCGACGCGATCGTCGGTGCGGACGACGTGCAGCGCCATAAACCGGAGCCGGATACCTTCCTGCGCTGTGCCGAACTGATCGGCGTGCCGCCGGAAAAATGCGTGGTGTTTGAAGACGCCGAGTTTGGCATTCAGGCGGCGAAAAATGCCGGCATGGCTGTGGTAGACGTTCGTACGCTGTGAGTAGTACGCTAGCCGTAATATCGTTATTTGGCAGCAGCTTCCTCAGTGCGACGCTGCTGCCGGGAAATTCAGAAATCGTTCTGGTCGCCTTGCTGACCCAGAGTCGCGTCTCGCCGGAGTTGCTGGTGCTGGCCGCGACCCTGGGCAACACTCTTGGCGGGTTGACCAATGTCATTATCGGGCGCCTGTTACCGGCGTTGAAACCACAGCGGGGGCTGGCAACGGCGCTCGGGTGGTTGCAGCGCTTTGGCCCGGCTGCGCTGTTGCTCAGCTGGGTGCCGGTAGTGGGCGATTTGTTGTGCGTGTTGGCAGGTTGGCTGCGCATGCCCTGGGGCTCTGTCGCGCTGTTTCTGTGTATCGGAAAGGCGCTGCGTTACATCGTTTTGGCTATGATAACGGTACAGGGCATCGCCTGGTGGCAGTAACCAAGTGAATATAACTCAATATTCTCTCGGGTGCGGATTCAGTATGCTTACGAGTTATTGTTTTTAGAAGCGGGAGGTCAATTTGATCCCGGACGTATCACAGGCGCTTTCTTGGTTGGAAGCCCATCCCCAGGCATTAAAAGGCATTCGTCGCGGCATCGAGCGTGAAACGCTGCGAGTCACGCCGAACGGCACCTTGGCGACCACCGGGCATCCGGAAAAGCTGGGGGCGGCATTGACGCACCACTGGATCACCACGGATTTCGCCGAGGCGCTGTTAGAGTTCATTACGCCGGTTGATGACAATATCGATCACTTGCTGACGTTCCTGCGCGATATTCATCGCTACGTGGCGCGCAACATTGGCGATGAGCGCATGTGGCCGCTCAGCATGCCGTGCTTTATCGAAGCCGAGCAGGACATCGAGCTGGCGCAGTTCGGTTCGTCGAACATCGGCCGCATGAAGACGCTGTACCGTGAAGGGCTGAAGAATCGCTATGGCGCGCTGATGCAGACCATTTCCGGCGTGCACTACAACTTCTCGCTGCCGCTGGAATTTTGGCAGGCCTGGGCCGGCGTGCAGGACGCAGAAAGCGGTAAAGAGCAGATCTCGGCCGGTTATTTCCGCCTGATCCGCAACTATTACCGTTTCGGCTGGGTGATCCCGTATCTGTTCGGCGCATCGCCGGCCATTTGTTCTTCGTTCCTCAAAGGGCGCGAGACCAATCTGCCGTTCGAGCGCACCGAGCAGGGGATGTGCTACCTGCCGTACGCCACTTCGCTGCGCCTGAGCGACTTGGGTTATACCAATAAATCGCAGAGTAATCTGGGTATCACCTTCAACGATCTGCACAGCTATGTGGCCGGTTTGAAGCGGGCGATCGCCACGCCTTCCGAAGAGTTCGCCAAGCTGGGCGTGAAAGAGGGCGATCGCTACCTGCAGCTGAACAGCAACGTTCTGCAAATCGAGAACGAGCTGTATGCGCCGATCCGGCCAAAGCGCGTGACCCAAAGCGGCGAGACGCCGTCGGACGCGCTGCTGCGCGGCGGTATCGAATACATTGAAGTGCGTTCGCTGGACATCAACCCATTCTCGCCGATCGGCGTGGATGCGGTGCAGGCGCGTTTCCTGGATCTGTTCCTGGTGTGGTGCGCGCTGGCGGATGCACCGGAGATGAGCAGCGATGAGCTGCTGTGCACGCGCAAGAACTGGAACCGGGTGATCCTCGAAGGGCGCAAGCCGGGCCAGACCATCGGCATCGGCTGTGGCGCCAGCCATGAGCCGCTGGAGAAAGTCGGCAAGGCGCTGTTCGCCGATCTGCGCCGGGTGGCGGAAGTGCTGGACGGCGAAGCCGGCGATCGTCAATACCAGCAGGTGTGCGATGAGCTGGTCGCCGCGTTTGACGATCCCGAGTTGACCTTCTCCGCGCGCATTCTCAAGGCCATGAAGGCGGAAGGCACCGGGCGCGTCGGTTTGCAGCTGGCGGAGCAGTATCGCCAGACATTGCTGGAAGAACCGTTGGAAATCCTGAACGAAGCCGAGCTGGATAAAGAGCGAGAAGCCTCGTGGCAGCGTCAACGCGACATAGAAGCCAATGATACGCTAAGCTTTGAAGCGTTCCTGAAGCAAAACGGCGGAAGCTGAAAAAGAAAAAGGCCACATCAATGTGGCCAAATATGCATCTCTGATGACAGGGATGATGATAACAAATGCGCGTCTTTCACATACTCAGACTCGCAGGGTTGGAAAAGGTTTCCCGGTTAGGAAAAAAAGTTTCGAAATAAATGCTCTTTTACGAGGAGGTAGCGAAATGCCATTGCTGGATAGCTTTACCGTCGATCATACCCGTATGGCAGCTCCGGCTGTCCGCGTTGCAAAAACCATGAAAACGCCTCATGGCGATACCATCACGGTGTTTGATCTGCGCTTTTGCCGCCCGAACCTGGAAGTGATGCCCGAGCGCGGCATTCACACGCTGGAGCACCTGTTCGCCGGCTTTATGCGTGACCACCTGAACGGCCAGGGCGTGGAAATTATCGACATCTCCCCGATGGGCTGTCGCACCGGTTTCTACATGAGCCTGATCGGCGTGCCGGAAGAGCAGCGCGTTGCCGATGCCTGGAAAGCGGCGATGGCCGACGTGCTGAAAGTGACCGACCAGCGCAAGATCCCTGAGCTTAACGAGTACCAGTGCGGCACCTACCATATGCACTCGCTGGAAGAAGCGCAGGAAATCGCCAAGCACATTCTGGATCACGGCGTGGTGGTGAACCACAACGACGAGCTGGCGCTGCCGAAAGAGAAGCTGCAGGAACTGCATATCTAGTCGTGCGTGGCCCGCAAAATAAAAAAAGACGCGATTTCGCGTCTTTTTTACGTTCTGGCCGAGGACTAATGATGGCCGACGCTGGACTGCAGCGAGGTGATCGGCGTGACCCGCACCTGTTTAATCATGTTGCCCTGCACGTCGAGGATGTCGATATCGTAATGACCGATGCGCACCCGGGTGCCGATTTCGGGGATCTCTTCCAGCTCTTCCAGCAGCATGCCGTTGACGGTGCGAGCCTCGTTGGCCGGCAAGGTCCAGTTGAAGGCCTTGTTCAGCTCGCGCACGTTGGCGGTGCCGTCGATCAAGACCGAACCGTCGCTCTGCGGCGTGACTTCTTCCGCCAGCGTGGGTGACATCGAGGTGGTGAAATCGCCCACGATCTCCTCGAGGATGTCTTCCACCGTGACCAGGCCCTGAATGTCGCCGTACTCGTCGACCACGATGCCGACCTTCTCTTTGTTGCGCTGGAATTTCACCAGCTGCACGTTGAGCGGCGTGCCTTCCGGAACGAAATAGATCTCATCGGCGGCGCGCAGCAGGTTCTCTTTGTTGAACTCTTTTTTCTCGGTCATCAGGCGGTAGGCTTCGCGCACGCGCAGCATGCCGATCGCATCGTCCAGCGAGCTGCGATACAGCACGATGCGGCCGTGCGGCGAGTGGGTCAGCTGGCGCATGATCGACTTCCAGTCGTCGTTGACGTCGATGCCGACGATCTCGGTGCGCGGCACCATGATGTCGTTGACCGTCACCTTTTCCAGATCCAGCACCGAAATCAGCATGTCCTGATTGCGGCGGGAGATCTGCGACTGGGATTCGCGCACGATGGTGCGCAGCTCATCCTTGCTGACGGCGTCGCTGATGCGCACGTTGGTGCGAATGCCGAACAGGCGCAAGGTCAGGCTGGTGATGCCGTTGAGCAGCCAGACAAGCGGGAACATCACCTTTTGCAACGGGGCCAGCAGGACGCTGCTGGGGAAGGCGATGCGTTCCGGATAGAGTGCGGCGAAGGTCTTCGGCAGCACTTCGGCGAACAGCAGCACGGCGAAAGTCAGTATGCCGGTCGCAATCGCCACGCCGAGATCGCCATACAGCCGCATGCCGACGATGGTCGCCAGCGCCGAAGCGAGGATGTTGACCAGGTTGTTGCCGATCAGCACCAGGCCGATCAGCCGATCCGGTTTTTGCAGCAGCTTCTCGACCCGACGCGCCGAGCGGTTGCCCTGTTTGGACAGGTGACGCAGGCGATAACGGTTGAGCGTCATCATGCCGGTTTCGGAGGCGGAGAAGTAAGCGGAGACCACGATCATGATCACCAGGATAATGATGAGGGTCCCCGTCGACACATGCTCCAATGCAGTATTCCTTATAGAGAGGGAGAATTGAGCCAGGCTGGCCTAGCGCACCATCACCTGCTGAATCAGACGGCTGCCGAAGTAGGCAAGCGTCAGCAGGAAGGCGCCGGCGAAGCTGAACCAGACGACGCGGCGGCCGCGCCAGCCCTCATGGTAGTGGCCCCACAACAGCACGATATACACGAACCAGGCCATGATCGACAGCACGGCTTTATGCACGTTCTCTTTGCTGAACAGATTATCCATGTACAGCAGGCCGGTGCACAGAGTGAGCGTCAGCAGCACCACGCCGATCTGGGTGATATGGAACATCTTGCGCTCAATGCTCATCAGCGGCGGCATGTCGGCGCTGAAGGTCAGCTTCTTGTTTTTCAACAGGTAGTCGAGCCAGGCGAGCTGCAAGGCATAGAGCGCGGCGATGATCAGGGTGGCGTAAGAGAACAGCGCCAGGCCGATATGCACCATCAGTTCCGGGCTGGCCTCCAGGTGAGTGATGAACTCGCCGGGCATAAAGCTGGCGAAGGCCAGGTTGATCATCGCAAAGCTGTAGACGATTGGCAGCAGGAACCAGCCGCGATCGCGCGAAGCGACGAAGGTCATCACCGAGCAGATGATCAGGCTGACGATGGAACCAATGTTCAGCAGGCTGAGATTCTGCCCGGCGCTGACGTCAAAGATGCGCTGCTGCAGCGCGATGGCGTGGCAAATCAGCGCCACCACCGCCGAGACGAGGGCAAGCCGACGGTATGCGCTGTTCTTCCGCAACAAACTGGGAATGATCAGTCCAAGGCTGAGCAGGTAGGCCATCAAAGCCACAATGGAGAAAACTGGCATAGCGTTTAATTTTGCTTCGGCGTGGTTAATTGGAATGTCAGTATAACGTTGCGCGCGTTTCACTCCAACCTATCTCCAACGCTGAGGCAGAGATCCTGCTCGCTTCGTGTTATCATCGGCGCAATTGTGTCGCCGGAGCGGCCTGTCATTACACGTTGAGCATGAGACGATGTTTGAAAATTTAACCGATCGATTGTCGCGCACGTTGCGCAATATCAGCGGCCGCGGGCGGCTGACCGAAGAAAATATCAAGGAAACCCTGCGTGAAGTGCGTATGGCATTGCTGGAAGCGGACGTTGCGCTGCCGGTGGTGCGCGACTTCATCAACCGCGTAAAAGAGAGCGCGGTTGGCCATGAAGTCAACAAGAGCCTGACGCCGGGGCAGGAGTTCGTCAAGATCGTCAAGGGTGAGCTGATCGCCGCGATGGGCGAAGTCAACACCGAGCTGAATCTGGCGGCTCAGCCGCCGGCCGTGGTGCTGATGGCGGGCCTGCAGGGCGCCGGTAAAACCACCAGCGTCGGTAAGCTCGGCAAGTTCCTGAAAGAAAAACAGAAGAAGAAAGTGTTGGTGGTTTCCGCGGACGTTTATCGCCCGGCGGCGATCAAACAGCTGGAAACGCTGGCGGAAGGTGTCGGCATCGATTTCTTCCCGTCCGACGTCAAAGAAAAACCGATCGACATCGTCAACCACGCGTTGCAGCAGGCCAAGCTGAAGTTCTATGACGTACTGATCGTCGATACCGCCGGCCGTCTGCACGTTGACGAAGCGATGATGGACGAGATCAAACAGGTGCACGCGGCCATCAAGCCGGTGGAAACCCTGTTCGTGGTCGACGCCATGACCGGCCAGGACGCCGCCAATACCGCCAAGGCGTTTAACGAAGCGCTGCCGCTGACCGGCGTGGTGCTGACCAAGGTCGACGGCGATGCGCGCGGCGGTGCGGCGTTGTCCATCCGCCACATCACCGGCAAGCCGATCAAGTTCCTCGGCGTCGGCGAGAAGACCGAAGCGCTGGAGCCGTTCTATCCGGATCGCGTGGCGTCACGCATCCTGGGCATGGGCGACGTGCTGTCGCTGATCGAAGATATCGAAAGCAAGGTCGACCGCGAGCAGGCGGAGAAACTGGCCAACAAGCTGAAGAAGGGCGACGGTTTCGATCTGACCGACTTCCTGGAGCAGCTCAAGCAGATGCGCAACATGGGCGGCATGGCCAATATGCTGAGCAAGCTGCCGGGCGCGGGCCAGCTGCCGGATAACGTCAAGTCGCAGATGGACGACAAAGTGTTGGTGCGCATGGAGGCGATCATCAACTCGATGACGCTGAAAGAGCGTGCCAAACCGGAAATCATCAAGGGCTCGCGCAAGCGCCGCATCGCGATGGGGGCCGGCATGCAGGTGCAGGACGTCAACCGCTTGCTGAAGCAGTTCGACGAAATGCAGCGTATGATGAAGAAGATGAAGAAAGGCGGTATGGCGAAGATGATGCGCGGCATGAAAGGTATGATGCCGCCGGGCTTCCCTGGCCGCTGACGGGCCTCCGCACGCCGAGTGCGGGCGCTTTCAGCATTCGCCGTTCGCGGTGAAAACCGCCCGAAATTTGACAGGCTGCAAAAGTTGTCCCCTGCGATCGACGCTTTAGATTGCTTTTTGCGCCAAAATGAGTAAAATTTTCGGGCTTTTTATATTGCAACCGGGCCCCGTCCCTCAATGGGGCCCGGCTGTTTTATTAACTAAAGAGGATGTTATGGTAACAATTCGTTTGGCACGTGGCGGCGCTAAAAAGCGTCCGTTCTATCAAGTAGTAGTGACCGACAGCCGCAACGCTCGTGATGGTCGTTTCATCGAGCGCGTAGGCTTCTTCAACCCGATCGCTTCCGGTCAGGCTGAAGCACTGCGTCTGGACCTGGACCGCATCGAGCACTGGGTTGGTCTGGGTGCAACCGTTTCTGATCGCGTTCACGCGCTGATCAAAGACGCTAAGAAAGCAGCTTAATCTGTCGCGGTGGTGGCAATGAGCAAGCAACTCAAACCGGTAGCGCCTAAGCAGCCGATTGTACTCGGTAAAATGGGGTCCGCTTACGGCATTCGTGGTTGGCTCAGAGTGTTTTCATCCACCGAGAACGCCGAAAGCATTTTTGACTATCAGCCGTGGTTTATCCAGCAGGCGGGTCAGTGGCAGCATATCGAGTTGGAAGACTGGAAGCGCCACAGTCAGGATCTGATCATCAAAGTCAAAGGCATTGACGATCGGGACGCGGCGAATCTGCTGACTAATCGCGAGATTATGGTGGATTCTGAGCAACTTCCTCCGCTGGAGGGTGACGATTACTACTGGAAAGACCTGATGGGCTGCCAGGTAGTCACCACCGCCGGCTACGAGCTGGGTAAAGTCATCGATATGATGGAAACCGGCTCGAATGATGTGATGGTTGTGAAAGCGAACCTGAAAGATGCGTTCGGCATGAAGGAGCGGTTGATTCCGTTTCTTCATGGGCAGGTTATCAAGAAAGTCGATCTCACTGCCCGCGTGATTGAGGCAGATTGGGATCCTGGTTTTTGACCCCCGGATCAAACGGTCGAAGCAAGTGGAATAACGGTAAGGGGATTGGCTTGTGTTCATCGGTATTGTAAGCCTGTTTCCTGAGATGTTCCGCGCTATCACCGATTACGGGGTGACTGGCCGGGCAGTAAAAAATGGCCTGCTGAGCGTGCAGTGTTGGAGTCCGCGCGACTTCACCTACGACCGGCATCGTACCGTGGACGATCGCCCTTACGGCGGCGGCCCGGGAATGCTGATGATGGTGCAACCTTTACGGGAAGCCATTCATGCGGCGAAAGCAGCGGCAGGCGAGGGAGCAAAGGTGATTTATCTGTCACCTCAGGGGCGCAAGCTGGATCAAACCGGCGTGTGCGAACTGGCGGCCAATCAGAAGATGATTCTGGTGTGCGGCCGTTACGAAGGGATAGACGAGCGTGTAATCCAAACCGAAATTGACGAAGAATGGTCAATCGGCGATTACGTTCTCAGCGGCGGGGAACTGCCGGCGATGACCCTGATTGATTCAGTCGCCCGTTTCATACCGGGTGTGCTGGGCCATCAGGCCTCAGCGGAGGAAGACTCCTTCGCCGACGGATTGCTGGACTGCCCGCACTATACCCGCCCCGAGGTGTTGGAAGGAATGGAAGTACCGCCAGTTCTGCTGTCGGGCAACCATGCCGAGATACGTCGCTGGCGCTTAAAGCAGTCGCTGGGCCGAACCTGGCTTAGAAGACCTGAACTTCTAGAAAGCCTAGCTCTGACTGACGAGCAAGCGGTGTTGCTGGCTGAGTTCCAACGGGAACATCAGACCAGGCAACAGGACTATGAAGGAAACGTCTGACATCAGACGGGACCGATATATCAGTTTACCTAGGGTAAGAGACATATTATGAGCAACATTATTAAGCAACTTGAACAAGAGCAGATGAAACAAGACGTACCTGCATTCCGTCCGGGTGATTCCGTGGAAGTGAAGGTATGGGTCGTTGAAGGTAGCAAAAAACGTCTGCAGGCATTCGAGGGCGTGGTTATCGCTATCCGTAACCGCGGTCTGCACTCTGCATTCACTGTTCGTAAGATTTCCAACGGCGAAGGTGTTGAGCGCGTATTCCAGACTCACTCCCCAGTAATCGACAGCATTACTGTTAAACGTCGTGGTGCCGTTCGTAAAGCTAAACTGTACTACCTGCGTGAACGTACTGGTAAGGCTGCTCGTATCAAAGAGCGTCTGAACCGCGTTAACTAACGCTGCATCCAAAAGTTAATAGTTATCAGGGGTTGGCCTATGCCAACCCCTTTTTTTATCTGAAAATCCGGCTGCGTTGCATTTGCGAGATTTCGTCTGCGCACCGCCAACATAATAAAGCCTGCATAAGCAGGCTTTTTGCATTACAGCGCCGCGGCGCTTTGTTTCTGCTGACTCTCCGGCGGGTGAGGCTGCGCCGGGATAATGTCATCGCCAGGTTTGACGATCACCCGCGCGACGGACTCGTGCGTGGCGAACGTGCAGCTGCAATTGATGTTGCGGCATTGATGGTAACGCTCTTTGGTCGACTCGCTCAGATAGCGGCTGGAGCGAGTGTGGGCCACGTGACCGCATAATGGACAGTGCATCATAGTTGAATCCCTCGTTCTGCTACATCAGGTTATATGACTTATAATAGCTCATTAACTCGCAAAAGCAAGATTAAGATGCAAATGAATTATCACCCCTCCGTGATTGCAAACTCCATGCGTTGAGTCAGTACATCTAATGCGAGGCTGGTGGAGAAACCTCGATCATTAAGCGTGTGAACGACTTGACTAATGATCCAAGGTTGTCTGTCGATAACCTCTTTGAATCCACTTAGGTGGATCGGCGTTTCTGGACTGAGATCAGGCCGGCCGACGGCGAGGTTTATGGAAAATTGCACATTCCCTTGTTGAATGTTTGCCCACCTCGCTTTTGCCGCACGCATTGCGCTTTCTTTGTTCGCGTAGAGCGTCGGCAGGGTAAAAACGTTATTGCTTTCACCTGCCAGATAGCTTGAAGCCGCATTTTCATCTGTGGTATTCCCTTCCTCACGTTGTACTGTCATCTGTTGTTGCCTGGCATGCTGAATATCTTGCCATTTGGCAATAACGCCGGTGTAAGCGTTTCGATCGGCCACATTGAAGTAGTGCTGGTCGCCATCGCTGCGTTCCAAAGTCAGTGACGGCAGAGGTTTGCCCGAGATGCTTAGACCGGAACCTGGGACCAGAAACAGCAGGCGTTCATTTTTAATGGCGGCGACGGCACCATTCATGGTCGCCAGCCGGGTAAGAAAGGCGACATCCGTTTCCTGAGACTGATCGATGTGCGTGATTTTGATCTCTGCCAGTCCTGCCGCCAGCGTATGCCCCATCCGGTTACGGTTGGCCACTTCGTTGACGATGTCACCAAGGGTGCGATCGTGATAGGAATGATCTCGCGCCACGTTCATCGAGTTTCGAAAGTCGACGCTGCGGGCTCGAATGACGAGTTTATCCGGTGCGCCACGATGTTCGATTTCATCAACGATAAACTTGCCTTTGTCGATCAAGGCTTGTCCTTTCCAGCCGAGCTTCACGGTGAGCGTTTGGCCGCGTTTGGGCATGGCGATTTGCCCATCCGCATCGTCGAGCTCAAGATCCAATCGATCCGCGGTAAAACCGCGATTATCGGTTAACGTCAATGAGAGCAGACGGTGGCGGAAAGCCTCCGTGATGTCCGCTTGCTGTAAAAACAGGGCATAGTCTGGCGCAATGAGCGCGCCAATAGGGAAGGGGGTTTGCGTGATCACGGCAGCATCTCCCCGAGCCGCGCCGCAGCCTGACCTGCTTTATCGGCAAGGTCAGAGGCTTGTTGGCGCAGATCGCCGAACATGGCGATCAGCGATTCATCAACGCGCATCAGATTGATCGTAAACTCTATCTGTCGCGCGCTGCCGTTCGAGAAAAGCTGGGTTTTCGTGTCGACTATGCTTTCAATGACATACATCCCATGAATAGTTCCATTGCCCTCGAGCAGCGGCCAGGCTCTGCCTTGGGCAGCCATGAGCTGAAGCGCCATCAATGATAATGTCCCTCCGGTTACTTCCGGTACCAAGACTCCCGTCAGCGTTATTTTCTCATTGTCTACTCCCAGAAACTGCGCGGCAGGGCGCTGGCCGATGCGCGGCAGGGTCGGCCAGCGGTAATTGGCGCTGCGTTGCATGCTTTGATAAGGCACGGTTTTCAACATAAAAACAAACATGCCGAGGGTCAGCATCATCATATTTCTCCTATTCGCGAGATTAACTCATCCGACTGCGGGCGTTTGCCGCTTGGCGATGAGCAAGCAATTCAAATTGCCGCGCGACTTCGCGGCCGATGTCTTGTTCATTCTGACCGGCGCCGGCAGTGATGTTGATAGTGACCGACGGAACCTGGATTTGGGTTACCGGCGAACCTGCTACCGGTGAGGCCGGCATTACAGGCGCGCTGAGCGACAGTAAAGCCGCCGACATGGCGGCCGTATGGCGGCGGCCGGTCACTTGAACGGGGCCGCTGACCAACTCAGGACCGTTTTCACCTACAATGCCGAATTGTCCGGCAGGAATGTCTCCCCCGCGATCGAACTTGCCGGCAAACCAGGCGCTGCCGTTTTCGGCATTGCCAGAGGTGCCGCTCTTATCGCCAAATTGCATCCAGTCGGGAAGATATTCGGTCAATGAAGTCAGTTGTTTTATCCAGCCATCAATGGTGTCTGAAATGTAATTCTTCAGCGCCTCACACCCTGCCGATATCTGCTCCCAAAGGTGGCTAAAGAAGGGGCCGACCTTGTCCCAGTTTTCAATCAGGGTGAAAGCGGCAAGCGCAACCAGGCCGACAATGGCCAGCAGCGGGTTGGCCATCGCTATACGCCCCAGCCACATCATGGCTTGCCCGGCCTTTAGGATCGCGCCGCTGATAATAGAGAACCCTGAGAGTACCTGGGTGGCGACCAGGCTGACGCCGCTGAGGCCGCCGAGCAATAACGTGAGCCCACCGGCGACCTGCAGCAAGGTGCCGGCTAACGCCGGATTATTGGTTATCCAGGTATTCAGTTTTACCAGCCACTCTGTCGCCGTTTGGGTCAGTTCCCGCAGGGCTGCGTTTTGGCCGGTAAACAAGTTGATTCTCAGGCTATCCCATGAGGCAAAAAGCTTTTGGATATCACCCTCTATATTGTCGCCTTTGACGGTGACCAAGTGCTGCGCTGAGCCGGCAACCTGGTTGGCCTGGAGTTTTTCTCTGCCCAAAGGCGCAATCTGTTGCGCCGCACTGAAGATATCGGCACCTGTTGTGGCTTTACTTTTCATGGCTGCACCAACGGCCCGAACATCCATGCCATATTGATTGCTGGCCAGCGCCAATACATCGGCAATACGATCGAATTGATCGGGGCCCAGATTGAAGCTGCGCTGCATTTCCGTCATCGTTGCGACGATTTCGTTGACGCTGCTGCCCGTCGCGGCGGAGAGTGTCAGTGCGGCGGGCGAAGCCGTTAAAATTTCCTTGGCATTCAACCCTTGTTTTGCCAGCGCTGTTTGCGCTTGTAGGGCTTGATCCGGGGTATAACCGGATTGGCTCATACCGCGAGCCTGCTGCTCGAGAGCCGTGAGCTGCGGATCGGACTTGCCCAGATTCAGCTGTGCCCGCAGTTGAGAAAGCTGTTTTTCAAATTCGATTCCCGGCGCCAGCAGGTTAGCTCCCCCTATGGCGGCACTTTTGGCGACAGAAAAGCCTGCGCTGCTGGTGTTGCGTAATTTTTCCAGCTTGTCGAGGCGCGCTTGATTGCCTGCCTGTGCGGATCGATAGCGCTCCTGCGCTATCGATTGCCGTTGTTCTTTTAGGGTAACGATAGCGGCGCCGGCATTAATTCTGCCGTCACGCAGATTTTTGCGCTCATTGCCGAGCGATTGTAGATTAATCCCTTGCTGGGTAAGATGATGGCGCTGGCTTTTATCGATTGCGGCGAGGAGATCACGTTTCTTTTCCAGGGCATTTATCGTCTCCGCGACCTGCGCAATCTCTTTGTTCATAAATCGGGAACGCTGGCTTGGCTCGCGATATTTCGTCAGCATTGCCAGCGCGGCGGATTTTTTGCGCGACGCTGCCAGCAACTTATTGGTCTCAGCCAGCGACTGGTTCGTCTTTTGGAAAGCGTCGATGTCATTTTCCTGCCGGCGCAGATGTTTGACTTTTTTCTCTGCTCGTTGGATATCCTGTCCCAGACTGTTGTACAGGTTTTTATCCCCGGTGGGCCTGCGCAACTGCCTCATCAGTTCTTTGCTCTGCTTGGCTATCGCTTGAAGCCCGATGACAATCTCGTTTTGTGACTCCAGCTCCTGTCTGCTGTTACTCATCTGTTTTTACTCCACTACGTTGCAGCGCTCTGTGGCGCCAGCCGATCAGCTCCGCCAGCGTCATGCCGTTCATTTCTGACGGCGGCCAGTGGAAAATCACCGCGATATCCGCCATCAGGTCATCTACTGTCAGAGTAGGATCGACCGTTACTCGGCCGATGTCGGCGACAAAAAACCGATCACCTGGCCGGCCAGCGCAATCAGGTCAGGCAGTTCCAAACGGGCACACTCTTCCTTGGTCAGGTTCGGGTAGGTGACCCGAGGCAGAATAGTGATCAACGCATCGACATCGGCGTTGGCCAGCGCGGCCAGACCGATGCCGCGCAGGCTGCCGGCATTCGGCTTGGTCACTTGCACGCGAGTGATTTCGCTATCGCCACGTTTAATCGGAGTATTCAGGACGACGGTGTTTTCCTGGGATGCATTCAGTTCCATGGGGTATCCAGTTTTCAGTCGGAAAAAGGGGGCCAGCGCGGGGCTGGCCGTTTGAGGTGAAAAATTACAGGCCGATGGCGCGGCGGTGCGCTGCCAGCAGATCTACGCCGTCGACTTTTTCGATCATGTTGACGGTATCGATCTCGATCAGCTCTTTGCCGTCGATGCTCAACTTGAAGTAAGTGCAGTCGGTGGAAACTTTGGTTTCGGTATCTTCACCCTGCTTGAAGTCGCCGCTGTCGATCTCTTTATGACGGCCGCGCATCACCACTTCGAGCGCAGAGACGTCGCCGGTATCGTCGCGTTGGAAAGAGCCGGTAAAGCGCAGCGGTACCGCATCGACGCGGCCCCATTGCTTGAGCACCAGTTCGTCAATGCCGCCCATGGTCCATTCCACCACCAGCGCATCGTCGTCCAGGCCGAAGTCCACCGAGGCTGCGCCGCTCATGCCGCCGCCGCGGAATTTTTCCAGCTTGCGTGTCAGTTTCGGCAGCGTCATTGAGGAAACCACGCCCATGTAGTTGAAGCCGTCGTTAAACAGGTTCAGGTATTTCAGTTTTTTTGGCAGTGCCATGCTTCAGTCTCCTTAGCTGTTCACGGATGCGGCGAAGTTCGCCAGGTAGCGATCGGTAATGCGCTGACGCAGAGTCAGATCCTCCAGAGGCGGTACCGGGGTGTAGTCGTAATCGATAAACAGCTTGCCGGCCTTCAGGGTCTCTTTGTCGTTGGCGCTTTCGTCATACCAGCAGTCACCGTCGATGATCAGACCGGCGGATTTCAGTTCGCGGAACTTGGCCTTGATGCCGTCGATCATGTCGCGGATCAGCGTCGGGGTAAGCGGACGGTCAACCGCCCACAGATGAGCTTCGGCCAAGGTGTCGGCCAATACCTGCGCGGTACGGGTATAGTTTTCAAACTGGAACAGCGGCTCGTCGGAGCAGGTGCGAGATCCCCAGAACTTGAAGCCATCTTTGCGGATCAGGGTGGTGACGCAACCTTCATTCAGCAGATCGGCGTCGGTGCCTGCGGTTTGCAGATCCCAAAATACGCTGGCCGAGATACCGCTCACACCGTTGACGCCGACGTTGGATAAGGTTTTATGCCAGCCGGTCTCCTGGTCGATCTTGGCACGCAGCCCCAGTGCACGAGCGGTGGCGAAGGCGATGTCGCTGCTGTTGGTGGTGGTATTCCAGTTGATGAAGTCCGGCCAAATCAGCATCAGTTCGCGCTGGCTGAAGTTGGCGCGATATTTGATGGCGTCGGACACGGTTTTACAGCCGTAAGCGCTGATATAGCCGAAAGCGCGCAACTGCTGGCAGATGCCGGCCAACGCGGTCGCCACTTCCTGATTATCATGGCCCGGTACGCCCAGAATGCGTGGTTTCACGCCCAGCTCGGCCTGAGCGGCCAGCAGCGCTTTCATGCCGGTGTACTTACCGTTTTCATCGGCGCCACCGATGATATTGGACGTGGTTTCGGCCTCGTCTTTCCCTTCCGCCACGCGTACCACGACGGTTACCGGCTTAGTCTGCTCGGCGATCGCCAGCAGCGAACGCGCCAGCGTCCCTTTTTTACCTGCTTTGCCGCTGGCGGCCAGGACGTCGGTAATCAGCACCGGGGTGTTGAGAGGAAACAGGGTTGCATCGGCATCTTCTGCGGTACAAACCATGCCGACAATGGCCGTCGAGACGGTGGAAATTACGCGGGTGCCTTCGTTGATTTCGAGGACACGCACGCCGTGGTGATAGTCACCCATAGCATTACTCCGTTTGTGGTTGGTGATGACAGCATGCCTGTTGGGAGGTGGTGCCGCATCTCATTCGGGGTGTGGGATAACTGGTACAACAGCAGGAAAAATAAAGAAAAAAAACGCCCCGGGCGGGGCGTTGAACGACGTTATTGCGGTGGTTGCGGCCAGTCGATATCCGGGGCCGCTTCGGGATCGACCCGATTAAGCAATACGCGGTAGGTTTTCCAGCGGGTCAGCAGCCGCAGTTCCTCTTCGCTCGCCATTCCCAGGTCAGTAGCGTCGTTAAGCGTTTCTATCTGCAGCGAACTTTGCTTAATCAACTCTTGTTTTTTATTGGCGGCCTGTTGCCGTAGCTCCTGAGTTGAATACGATCTTGGTATGATGTTTTCTCCATCAAAAATCCAGCGGCCGTTGATATCAGCGCCTTCCGGCAAGTTTTCGACCTCCGCCACACTCATATTTTCTGGGAAAAATCCGGAAACGTCATAATGGCCTTCGGCATTCGGTTTCGCGGTGATTGAACGAATGATCCCGTCCTTGTCATACATCAGTTTTACCGTCTCAGGACGGAAGCTTTTTTGACATTCATACCAGTCTTCCCCGGCATCGGATTTTAAAAACAAAACACCGTGCGAGGCGGCCAGCTGTTTCTGTTCTACCGTTTCCGGCGCGGCGAGGGTAAAGTTTTTCATGTTATTCATCATTATACGCTCCAGACGGTAACCCAATTGCCACCAATGTGTTTTTGCAGCGGACGACGGAAAATTACGTCGATGTATTCATCCACGTTGTTGTTTGCTGCGCCGGTCAGGACATAACCCGCGCTATCCGAATAGCCGGGGCCTCGCCAGGTAGCGATACTTTCCACATTACCCAGGCGAACATCCCGCACAAAGTTGTGATTGAGATAGTTGCTTAAATAGCCTCCCCAAATGCCGCCGTTAATATTGCCGTCTGTTTGATAAGCGGCACCTGCAGCAAATAAGGTGCCGTTCGCGCGGAGTTCACCGTTATTACGGAAGCTGAACCAGCCATCGGCCCCGCCGTTGGCAACATGGATACCGAACTCATGGTGGCTCCCGACCTTCTCATAGTGGTAAAGATCGACGAGCAGATTACCTTGCCCCTGTAGACGCATACCGTTTGTTTGGCGATTGCCGTCGGGATGAGTAAGATTTCCTTGTTTAGTAATAAAATCAGAACTATAAAAAGCGGCCATACCGTTGATATTGGCCTTTCCGCCTATCCAGGCATCACCCGTCGCGCTCAGCTTGCCATTGACGTAATATTCATTGCCGTGAAAGGCTAAGGTGCCTTTGTTGTCATTGATGAGTCTGACATCGAAGTCACCGTTGCTATTGCCGTAATGAAAATCCAGATAGGGGGTGGTACCGAACAGCTCGACACCGGCTTTTGTGGTCAACGCTCCGGCGATGGTTACGCTGCCATTTACGGCTAAAGAGGGTGTAGTGAGGCCGGATTTACTCTCAATCGCTCCATTGACCGTTAAAGCGCCGGTAATGGTATCGCCGCTCTGTTTGACGAACTTCCCGTCGGCTTCCGCCTTGCTGTAGGCGTCGACGTCTGTGGCCGTCGGTTTAAAGCCGGTAGTGTAAATTCGGTACCAGTTCAGCGGTTTGTCAGGGGTCGTGGACGTGCCGATGTAAGATGATCCATTAGGCTGGATCGCCAGATAGCCGCTGGAAGGGCCGCCGTCACACGGCAGGTTCAAGACGCCATAAACACCGCCGCCCGGCGCATTTTTCGATGCACCCGTAACCCGATAGATTTCGCCACGGTTGCTCAGAGCGTCTTCGCGATGTATCGGGCCCCCCCCCAAACCGAACGCGCCCACCTCCATCAGGTTGGTTTTTTGCGCGCCGACGTTGCGTGTGGCGGCAGTACCCAGCTCCAGGTTGCCGCGCGCGACGGACTTGTTTGGCAGGTCTTTCAGGTTCGCCGCGATTTTCAGCGAGGCATCGTTAACCGCTTTGACGGCTTTCGGGGTAGCGGCCAGCGTTTCGCTACCGCTATTGCTGTCGTTGCTCAATTGAGTGAAACCCTTTGCCAGCAAGGTGGCGTCAGGATGATTGCGCGAGCGGGCATGTTCGGCAATGGCTGCACTCAGCGTATCGCGCGAGACCAGTAAGGCGGTCTTGTCTGCGACGATCGCCGCATTGGCGTCGCCTTTTACCAGAAGCACCATGCGCACGACCTGGGTGCGGCCGGCACCTTCGGTCAACTGCGGCTTGTAGGTGTCGGGCGTATTGGCGATCGCCACCAGCACGCCGTTTTTGTCATACAGCCCCAGCTCGCGGATCCACCAACCGCCAACGTCCTCCGGGATCACTTGTTCAGCGATCACTTGGTTGCTGTTGCCGGTATCTATCTGCAGTGAATTCAGCTCGGCGCGCCGTTTTTCGTTCACCAGCTTGGTCTGGCTTTCATCGGGCTGCGTTGGCGAACCGCCGCCGTCGCCGACCGCCATATGCGTAATTTCCAGCTTTTGGCCGGTTGCTGCAGCGTTAGCCAGCAGCGCTTTGCCCTGTTCGGTGAGCAGGGCGCGGTATTTTGCTGTCATGGTGTGGTTCTCTTCTGTTTGCCGGCCGGGTAGGTAAGGCCGTTTTTATACATCACATACAGACTCAATCCGCGCAGGATCTCGCCTGACCAAAAGCCGAAGAACATGCCGTTATCGGTGCCGAGACGCGGCGCGGGCGACCAGCCGCCGTCCATCACGTCACCGGTGGAGAGGTAATGTCTTTGTAATTCCGTAACGCATTGTTCGATAAAGTGTTCGAGGCCCTCAATTTCACTGCCGGCCATTCTTGCCAGCACCGCGCCAGCCAGCCACAGGCCGCACATGTGGCCGGTAAAATCCTGTGCATCGGGCTGCGGCAGGCCGGCCATCGGGAAATCGGTCGGCGTGACACCGCCGGCGTCATTGGTAAAATCAATCAGCCAGCGCAGCCAGTTTTCGACATATTCCACCAGCTTGAGCGGTGGCGTTTTGCTCGCCTGCTGTAACTCGAGCCAGGCGCGCGCGGCACCGAAGAAGGCGCGTGGCTGATAGCCGGACCAGGCCGTGCCGTCACCCCAGTGATACATGGTCCAGGTATCCGCCGGACCGTAACTCAGATTGTCCCAACGGTTCCAGATATAGGCCGATGCGCTGGGGCCCAGCACGCCGAATTGCTGCTGATACCACTGCTGCGACTGCCACAGAAACTCGACCATGTTGTTGAGCATCACCCCGTCGGGATCGGCGGCGGCGTGCACGAAAATGAACGGGTACTGGTAGCCCGGATAAGGCATGCCGTGCCAACCATCGAACTGTTGGCTGTCCGCCTGATAAATGTTGGAGAACGGCATGACGCCCGGCGTACAGAACAGGCCGTCGCGGCGGTGATTCAGGAGGGTGCAGTCTCCCAACAGCGCGGTGTAGGGGTGTGCCGCCTGGAACGTGATGCGATAGCGGATCGTGTAGCCGTCATCGGCGTTGAGCGTCGGTGGAATGTCGTTCAGTACGTAGTAGCTGAACGTGGCGTCCGGTACATTTCCGTCTTGCAGAATGGTTACTTGCTTGACGCGGCTGAAGCGAGGTGCAGCCGGTTTGGGCTCGACATCCTGATGGTCCGGCTGATAGCCGCTCAGCGTAGCCGCTTGCGGGGCGAAATTTGCGATTTGCCATTTGCCGCCGGTGGCGGGCAGCATCCAATACCAGCGCCATTTGTCATCATCTTCGAGCCGCAGGTTGAAGTCGGCGTCCGCGCGATAGACCAACTGCGTAACGGGGAAACTTTCCTCTGCGGTCAACCAGGCGCCGATCACCATACCTGCGTCGTCATTGGGGAAACGGGCTTGGATCACTGTCGCGCTGCGGCTGTCGTAAACCTGTTCCTCAAATTGGCTGGCGATCGCGCAACCGCCGTAGTCGGTCACTGCGCGCAGATCGGCCAGCAGATAGTCGCTGCCGTCTTCTTTCGTCAGCGCCGCCAGGCTGCTGAGCGCGATGTCGTAAGTTTTTACCTGAGGTTGGAGCGACTGCGGCAGGCCGATGCCCCATTCCGTGGTGCTCGCCGCGTTTTTTTCCGGTGCTATAGACAGCTGTATTTTGCAGGAGATCGGCTGATTCTGATCGTCGACGCCGCCAAAGCAGGTGCGGATTTTTGACTGGCGATTAATGCGGAACCAGATTGCCTGTTGTTCCAGCGATTGTTGCGATGCTATCTCTTTGCGAATGGTGATCATGCCTTCGGCGCTGCGGCCGTAGCTTACCGGCGCACCGGAAGGGTATGACCAATCGTAGGAGATGCCGTCGGTAAACGGCGTATTGGCGCTGCGGCTCTGGCGAAAGAACTTATCCTGCGCATCAATATCGGTATATTCCATCGCGGTGAATTCAACGCTTTTCCAGGCGTTGAAATAGCGCTGCTCGCCGGTGATGCTGTGTAGCAGATAGCAGGCGTCGGCAAACCACAGCTCGGCATCGGCCGCGTTGCCCATGGCGTTGTGCGGGACCGGCACATGCAGCGGACGGTTATGCTGTACCTGATTGCGTTCGATTAACACGCCGCCGTGTTCGACCGGTTGGCGATTGGCGAAATTCAGCTTGTGATTGCCGCCGAGCGTGGCGTCTTTTAATTGCACCGTACCGATTTGTTCAGCGGGCAGTCCTTTGGCCAGGATCTCGCCGTCGGCGCCGATCTGGTAACCCTGCCAATTGATGATCCAGTCCACGTCATAGCGTGTACCGTCGTTATTCCAGTCGATTTCACCGGCGGCATTGACCGCGCGCACCTGGGCGTTGACGGCATCCCAGGCCAGCGCGCCGTCGAAGGCGAAAGTAGCGATGTCGAGATATTCACCCCAGTAGGGCGCGCCGTGAGGGATCTGCGTACGGCCCTTGTTGAACGTTAGCGGAATACCTTTGAAACCGCTATGCGTCGGATCCCTCGTATCGACCGGCCAATTGGCGGGCACAGGCTCTTTGGCGTTGACGATCCAGTTGGCGATCCAGCGTTGAGGGCTGTCAGGGATCGGCGCACCGTCGTAAAAGTAGGTCACATAGGCGTCAAAACAGGCGATGGCCTGATCCAAATATTTTTGTTCTCCGGTCGCCAGATACGCATGGGCATAGCCAAGGATCTGCAGAGCCTGTCCTTCGGTGGTGGCGTCGTTAGGCAGCCCCGCCATGCGCGACAGCTCGCGTTCATGACGGGAATCGGCCAAAACATGTTCGTCGTTGAACACGAAGTGTTGCTGAGTCGAGTCCAGCGTGGTGCCGGTATTGCGTTGCAAGAATTGGTAATGTCCCTCCAGCATTTGCAGGGCGAGACTGGCATAGTCGGGGTACACGGTAGTAAGCTCTCCATCATATTGACCGCCGGCGACGTCGATTGCGCCAGCGGCTTCGAGGTTCAGCGCCAGGCCTGTCAGATGGCGGCTGACCGGCTTGGCATCGGCGATCATCCGCTCCATTTCCAGATACATCTCTTCGGTGATACCGTTCTCCAACACGCCGATATCCAGCGTGAAGGTGCCGGGCTCACCGTTGGTTTCCCACCACTCGCGCAGTTTGATCAGGTAACCCAACGGTTCCACCACACGGCGAATAGCGCCGATGGTGCCCTTGTGACGGTGGATGAAGAAAGCGGCGGCTACGACGCTGCGTTTGGCATCTTCCGTCCAGGTTTCATCCCAATGATCGACCGAGAAGGCCCAGGCCAGGTACGGCAGCAGATTGACCGGACAGGTGGCTGGATCCCACAGATCGCGCAGCGGCACCGGCATGGCGGCCAGTTCGGCACAGGCGGCCGCAGCCGCGACCTCCAGCGGGGAAGAGCCGACCGGCAGCAGACGGTTACTCATCGGAGCCTCCCACCGTCAGACGATAAGAAGCGCAATGTGACGCCTGGGTTTTGTCCAATACGATGTCGGCCTGCGGGGTCTTCAATTCAACGCGTTGCACCCCTTCGGCATGCAGTGCGGCGTAGATTGCCGACAAGCGAATGTCACGGCCTAAACGGTGCTGGGCGCTGATGTAATTTTTCAGTTTGGCTTCGGCAGCGCGACGTACCGGTTCTGCTTCAGGGCCAGGGTAGAGGTACAGTATGGCATCGATGTTGTAGCTGATGATGTTGGCAGAGCGGACGGTGACGCGATCGGCCACCGGGCGCACATCTTCATCGTTCAACGCTTTATCGACGATCGCCACCAGTTCGGCGCTGGCGGTACCGTCTCCTTCGCGTGACAGTACGGAAATCAGCACGTTGGCCGGACTCGGACTTATTGCGGAAACGTCGGCGACCCGGCCATCGGCGGAACGACCGTGATACTCGTAAGAGCCACTGGATCCAGCCACGCTTAAGCCTTCGAATGCCTGTTGGATGCGCACGCGGAAATCGCTATCCGATTCCATGACCGCCGGCAAGGGCGGGATGACGCTGTCATCCGGCTGTTGCACCACCAGGCGTCGCACCTGGAAGTTTGCGCCCAGTTGGTCGAGGTCGCTGCCGCTGGCATAACCCAGCATCACGGCCTTTGCGGCTTCATTCACGCGCTGGCGTAACAGCAGTTCGCGGTAAGCATTTTCTTGCAACAGTTTGACGATCGGCTCCGATTCCAGCGCCAATGTGCGGGCGATGGCTTCGCGCTGCTCTTCCGGGTAAAGGGAAATCAGCGTGGCCTTGCGATCGGCCAGCAGCGATTCGTAATCGAGAGGATCCACCACCGTCGGGGCGGGTAATAAACTCAGGTCAATGGTTGCCATGGTGTCAGCTCACTGAAATAGAAAGAGAAAAGGCATCCGGCGTATCTGTGCGGTTGCCGGTAATGTCGACCACCATTTTTCCGTCAAAGGTGGTGTTGCAACTGATGCCCGTCAACCGAATGCGTGGTTCCCACTGCAGCAGTGCGCTGTAGCAGGCCGCCATCATTTGCAATCGCAGTACGTCGTTTTGCGGCTGATCCAGCAACTCGGACAGCAACGAACCGTAGCTGCGGCGCATGACGCGTGAGCCGATAGGCGTAATCAGGATGTCGCTCACCGACTGGCGAATGTGCTCGAGATCGGCGATTGCGCGGCCGTTGCCGCGATTCATGCCAAGAAATTTCGCGTTGTTCATGCTGGTTTGTCCGTTTGGCCTCCGCCGTTTTGCACTCCACCGTGGGTGTGGGTATGCACCACAATGCCGTTAGAGCTGATGCTGCCACCGGTGTGATTGAGATCGCCGGTCATCGAGCCGCCCTGATGGATGGCGATGGTGCCGGTAGTGAGTTGCTGGGTACACTCCACTTCGGGAGCGTCCAGCGTAATTTTTCCGCTGGCGATACAGGTGATGTTTGGCGCCGTCAGAGTGATCCGCTCGGCGGCTTCAATGGTGGCGCTTTGTATGCCGACGGCCTTAAGCGCCCCGGTAGCCGGCTCGTATTCGAGCACTGCACCGTCAGGAAAAGCGATATGCGCCGCCTGTGCTGAGGCCGACGGTGCGGGGTGAGCATCGGAAAATACGCCGGGCAACACGAAAGCGGTTTCAAGTTCCCCGCCAAGTGACAGCACCAAGACCTGTTCACCAATGCTGGGCGCCCACCAGCTGCGTGCGTCGCCGGCCCGTCCGGTCAGCCAGTTGAGCCAGTCGGTAAGATTGCCGCCGGTGGCGACGCGGCAGCGCCCGCGTTCCAAGTCGAGCTCGCTGACGGTCCCGATCCGTATCAGGTTGCGCACCAGGCGCTGAATATCGAAGTTGTCTGTGTTCATGTCTCAAGAATGCCGCTGGATGAAAAGGGGGACAACGCGACGGCGTTTGGCTGCCGCCGGCACAACCGAAGCTGCCTGTAGGGCGCTACGGCTGACCAAATTCGCTGAGTAACTCTCCGTGCAAATAAACCTGGGTGAAGCGAACGACGTTCTCCGGTTCGGGAGGTTCAGCCAGCGGGGTGATATGCAATGCGCCATCGCGCAGTTCCACCCGGATTCGTTCGGTGAGTTGCAGCTGCAATATCAACTGGTTCGGCGTGTCTATATCCCTCTGAAACGAAAAATCATTTTTACGCTTGTCCGGATTGGCAAGAAGGTCTGGTTGGTGGCTGCGCAGCCAGGCCAGTACGGCGACCATGACCCGGTCGTCGTCAGCTGACGGCCCATCCAGCGCCAGATTGAGCTGATAGCGATATTCGAAGGACAGCGAGGGGGCGAGCGTTGAGATCACGCGGCCGTTAGCAATGCCAAGGCGCAATCGTTCGGGGTTTTGCTGCAACACGGGAATGGCATTGAACAGTGCTGCACGGAGCTGTTCGGGTTTTAACATGATGTATCTCCTGAAAAAGGGAGCGGTTTGAGTGGGCGTTTGTTGAAAAACGATCAGCGTGAGATGCCGCTCAGACATAGCGCACGTTCGGCCGTGCGGCGGCGCTCCAGTCCTTTGTTTTTGACGCCGTTGACATAAATCCAACGAGGCAGTTGATCGCAAGCCGCCTGCCACTGACGACGTTTGACAAAGGTGGCCAGCGTTGAATTGCAGGCGGCGTTGACGCCGACGTTGAAAGCGAAAGCGCTGACGGCGTCGTAAACCGGCTGCGGCATCTTGACATCCATACAGCGCGCGAGACCGCGCTCTACGGCGCGTACATCGTCGATCAAATGGGCGGCCGCCTGGCGTTCGTTGATGACGGCGCCCGGCTTCACGCCGGCGGTGTGGCCGATGCCGTTGGTCCAGACGCCGGCACTGCATTGGTAGGGTGAAAGCCGGCAGCCTTCGAAATCGGCGATCAGGCGCAAACCTTCCTCAGAGGTTTTCAGCGTATTGAACTGAGGCAGCAGGGCAGCGAGGGTTAAAATAGCCGCCACGCTGCAGCGTTTAGCGAGTGAGCTCATCGTAGACTCCGCGTTTCAGGCCGTTTTTTTTTAGCGATTTCAGCAACTGGTAGCTTTTACGCCGGTAGTACCAATTCACTGCAAAGGTACCGACGCCGACTGCGGCGCCGACCAGGATGGCAATGTCCTGTGCAGAGTGGCTCCCTAACCAGGCCAGGCAAGCCGCGACGAAATAGGCAAGGGTTGAAGTGAGTTTCTCCATCGCTTAATCCCACAATTTGACGGTTTCTCGTTGGGCCGCCGCAGGCAGGTCCGGCAATTCCACCGGTTGACCGTGCGGCAGCAGGGGCCCCAGATCGGCGAGGCCACGGTTAGCCAGATAGACTTGTTCCACCTGGCGTTGCGTGCTGCCGTAGTAGCGCCAGCAAATCGCATCAATGGTGTCACCTTGTTGTGCATAAATTTTCATCATTACCATCCTGCGATAGCGTTGGGAGAGAGGGCTGTGGCCCCGGATATCTTCAGTTTCGCGCGCGTGGGAGGGAGGGGCAACGCGAGGGGGTTGTGGATGAGATGGCACAACTGAGGCGCAAAAGTGCCGCCGGCAGAAATAAAAACCCCGCCGGCGGCGGGGGGATGAAAAACGTTTGGCTGGAGGGATTAGCAGGGGGGGTGTTCGTCAGCGGGATAAAATATTTCTTGATAATCATTGTTCGGCAGCACCTGACTGGCCAAATCGGAGATCAGCGACATGGCGATCAGAAACTCGGAGGCACTGCATTGCGCAGCCTGTGAAACATCGGCGATGAATTGGATGCGGGACAGTGTTACTTGTTGTTTATCCATAATTTCCACTGTTTTTGCCCTCTCTTGATTATACTGTGTATTTATACAGTATTAAGCAAAACGCTAAAGGCGTCAATGGTTGGACTTATCATTTGTGCAGTAAAAATACGGCCAATCATTGATTAGCGGAAATTGTACAAGGAGGCCGTCAAAATGAATTTTGCCGCCGCGTGCGAGAACCTCCAACTGCCAGCGTTGCGGTTCTATGCCAATACCTCGAAGTTTGCGGGCAATATTCAGACAATGCTGCCGCTGTGGCGGCGTCAAACGAGCCGACGGCGCGGGTGCCGGCGGCAAGTAAAGAGCGCGCGTTCCACAGTTATTGCCAGAACTCCAAGGCGTCGCGGCGGCGAGTGTTTTAGCGACGATCCGCCATTGTACGGTGCGCGTTCGGTATACCCGCTCAATTCCCAAATGCGGTGCATAAATGCCGACAACTTTTGTGACGGGCTCGTCATAAGCGTTCCGGGTTTCTGAGGCTTCGCGCGCGACACGCACCCACTGGTGGCTGCGTGGCACATTGGCGCCGCCTTGCGCCTGTATGTAACCGGCAAAGTCGCCGGCGTCGGCAGCGGCGCGCACGGCTTCGGTGCCGGCGTCAAACTGCGGCGTCAGGTTTTGGCCGCGAATACGTCGACATTCGCGGTAGACCCCGAGACCGGGCAGGCCGAAGGGATGAAACTGGGGGATGCGCCAGGTGGCGGCCCAGGCGCTGACCGCGCGGGCGGTATCGCTCAGCGGGGCGCCGGTTTCGCGATCGAGCTCTTCCTCCAATGCATATCCATCGAGGTTTTTTGCGACATATTTGGCCAGATAGGCGGTTGCGCCACCCCGGTTGAGGTGTTTGCTCTGGAAACGATGTTGTTGGGCGCCAGGTTCTGCTGCATCCTGTTGCAGCGCATAACGCTGCATGATGTCAAGCACTGCCTGACGTTGCATTTGTGGAGTGAACATCATCAGATGCCAGTGCGGCGTGCCGTCATGATGAGGCTCAACCACTCGCATACCGTAGACCTGCAGACGGCGATCCTTGAAGGCGGTTCGCATTTTCCCCCACTGGGCAACCAGATAACGCTGGCCATCCTTCGGTGTTAGGGCTTGTCCTTGCCAGCGTGTATTGAAGCGCATTTTGCCTCGTGTGCCGACATGCTGGATAGGGTGAAAGCGTGCCGGCGTCGTCAACGTGATAAACAACCCGCAGTGGCCGTTGCGAGTGGCGTAGGTTTCTATACCGGCGAGGGTATTCATCAACTCCATACGACGAATGGCGGGATTGGCGATGCTGCCGAGCACTTTATCCATAAGATCGGCGCGCTCGCCCGTGGCGACGTTTTCCAGCTCGCAACGGTGAAGATAATCGAGGTTCGATTGACGCCGAGCCTTGACATCGTGAAGGGCCTGTCTGCTGGCATAAGGTGACGTGTTGTTGCGGACGTTGCCTATCGCGATTTGCAGCGCCTCGCGCCACTGCATGCGTTGCATTTTGAGACGCCGCAGCCACCAGCGATCGTCGGTCAGGCGCGACAGCGCCGCAATTGCCCGCTCGCTGTCCAACTTGCCTTTACGATAACAGCGCCAGTGCATGGGCTGGATATTGAAGGCGCGGGCCATCGTGGCGATTTGGCGATAGAGGCGGCGCTGTATATCCGCGTGTAGCAGGATCTCGGCATTATTGCCATGCTTCGCCAGCAAGGCGTCACATTCACTCTGGTAGAGCGCAGAAAGTTGGCCCCCGATACGCCGCGCCAACTGCTCCAGCGCTTTATCGCCCAGCGCGGGCAGTGCGCTATAGCTGTCCGCTTCGCTGCTAAAGTGCAGTGATTTGCGTTGATCCAAACCGAAATTATTATTTACCTGCTGAATGCGTGGCCATATCCGCCGATGGAAAACTCGCACCAGATAATGCCAGGCGGCGTGGGCTCCCTTCTGGCTGAGCAGTTGGCGGTGGCGCTCAAGGAACGGCGTGCGCAAATAATAAGGCAGGTCATGAATGCACTGCAGTATCGCTTGCCATTGGCGCAGTTGGTCGCGATTCAGCGCCGCTTCGCGCCCTATCGCACGTCGTGGGGCATTCCATGGATAGGCGTAATCACCGTACGCTGCGTGTTGTATGGCAGAGGCGTTGACCGGCAGATGCTCCGCCGGCCTATTTTTAACGGCGAGCGACATGACGTTGCTTGGCTTCTGATAGCTGCTGGCAGGTCACGCAGCGGCTGACGCCGGGAATCGCAATGCGTCTCGCCACAGGAATCGCCGCGTCACAATCGGCACAGCAGAACGCCGAGGGCGCTGTGGCAACCGGCCTGGCATACGCAATTTGTTTCTCGAGCATCAATGCCTGGCGCTCCTGCGCCATATCAATAGTATCAGCCATAATATTTTCCAGTATTTAATAGGGTGAATTTGGGCCGAGCGGTGCCCGGCGGGTTGCACGCCAGCTTGATTCGAAAGGTTATTTTTTTGGGGGTAACAGACAGTCTGTTTCGCTGATATAGCGCGGCAACGATTGACTGAGCGAGATGAGTTCATTGAGTGCCGCGACGATTTTCCGCCGTTCGGCATAACCCATTTCGTGAAACTTTAACCACACATAGCGTTCAGTCAGCCCGGCGTGGAAGCAAAACGTATGGCGCAGGTGCAGCGGCGCCGTGTCGTAAATCTCTTCGGCATGGTTGGGTTGCCGGGCAAACAGTGTGCGGCGGATTTCAGCAATACGCCGCAGGCCGATAGCCCGTTGCTCCTCGCTGGCCAGTAGCATGACAGCCTCCTTATCTGAATTTGATGATGGATGAATACTCGCAAAAGCAAGGTTTGGTTATCCGTCGTTTAAAGGCGAAAACTTGAGTAAACACGCTGTAAACAAAGTGATTACGCAAGATTGTTGTCGCCTTGCGGTATTTGCATTTTCATCACCCATGTCGCATCATCTTAACTAAAGCGATCGACATGCCGAGTGACGGCGAATTGATGGTACTTTAAATCGCAAAATGCGACTTGTAAATGCGAATTTCATTTTTAATCGGTGATGATATGCGTGAAGATGCAACAAACAACAACACCTCCGTGGGAGCGGTAATTGAGAGAGTTCTTTCATCTTATGGCGTTGGCACGCAGAAGGAATTGAGTGAAATCCTTGGGATAGCGCCGAATAACATCAGTAGTTGGCAACAGCGGGGTAGTGTTCCCGGATATGTCATTATCAACTGCGCGTTAACTACGGGAGCAGACCTGGCCTGGCTGATGACTGGTGAACTTGCAAATTCAAAAGTAAATCGCAAGCCTGCGTCATCTGCGCAAGGTAAAGCGCTTTACGATCGCGTTTTGGCTTCCGGCGGGAAAGGGGTATTGCGCCGCATTTTGGATGCTTACGGTTTCAATCTGCAAAAAGAATTGGGCGACCTGCTGGGTATCTCTTCAGGCACGATGAGCACCTGGGTCCGCCGCAACTACTTCCCCGGCGATATCGTGGTGACCTGTGCTCTGGATACAGGCGTCTCGCTGCTGTGGCTGGCGACGGGCCAGGGGGAGATGTGGGGTGATGCCGCATCGGCGGTTCCGGTATCCGGAGTTCGCACGATACCGAAATATCGCCTGCTCGCCGGGCAGTTGAAAGAGGGGGGGCAGTGGTCGGCAGACTGTTCTTTGATTCCTGACGGCGTGGCTCAGCCGGCTTATGTTGATGGCGGGCGCGTATCCTGGCTGGTGGATCTGGCCGTTACGCATATCGCCAATGGCCGCTGGCTGGTGGACATCGACGGTAACCTGGACGTATACGATATAGCGCGTTTACCGGGTAACCAGGTGCGGGTCAGCGGCGGCAACGTCGACTTTCAATGTTCTCCGGATGCATTGAAAGCGCTTGGCATGGTCTGGTTAACGTTGACGCCGCAGGCATAAAAAAAGCCCATCGATGATGGGCTTCGAGAAATCATGGGCGGGCAGGTTACAGGCCGTAGACCAGCGTGACCGAGGTTGTCGTGTCGGTATTCTTCGGCGCGGAGGCCGGTGGCTTGCTGTTGTAGGTCACGGTGTAAGCTACGCGCAGTGAAAAGCGATCGTTGATCGCCACGTTCAACGCGCTTTCCGAGTTCAGCGTGGTTTCTTCGTTCGCCAGTGCGGAGACGCCCTGAATGAACTTGGTGTTGTCGGTGAGCTGATAGGAATAGTTGGCCGCGCCATAGGCCAGCCCTTTGGTCGAGCGGCCGCCGCCATGGTATTCGTCATGGCGCACGCCGGGACCGAATTCCACCCGCAGGTCGCTGAGCGGCCCGTTGAGGATTTGACGGCCATAGCCGCTGGTCAGCGTGGAGCGTGAGTCGTAACCGTTGAAACGGTCGCTCAGCCAGCTGGCCTGGCCGAACAGGTAGTTGCGATCGGTCAGGTTATAGCGCGTACGGCCGCCGGCCTGATACTTTTCGGACGAGCGCACGTTGGAGGAGGTGGTGTTGTTGGCCGCCCCCCACAGGCTGTACGCCGCGTCGGTGTTGAACCAGGTCATGTTGGTGTTGGCCAACAGAGTGGAACTCTGCGAGTTGCCGGACTGGGCGTTGTAGCCCGCCTGCACGTTGCCTTCGAACGGTTTCTTGGCGGTGGCCGGATCGTCCATCGCGGTGAAAAGCGTATTGTCGGCAAGGGCTGAAACACTGGTGAAAGTCGTTAAGCAGCAAATATACAGCGGAAAAGCGCGACGAGCGCGGGAAGAGAGCATCTTGGATCCAGTTGTTAAGGGTGATTATTGTTGATGACGGTCACATTATATCGGTTCATTTCGGCGACAAAAATAGCCGCCATTAGCTTAAGTTTTTAATTTTTATCCCTCATTTATTCGCTTTTCTTCTACTTAAATTCATCGCTTTCGACGGCATTTCGTGCTGATCCTGCTTCGCCCGCCCGCCGGTGCCGAGATGGGGCGTGCATCCTCGCTGTAAAATATAATGTACAAATATGTTTACGATAAATGGCTTTGTTAGGCAGGAGGGGTTACAGCGTGATGATGGGCTGTTTAATTGTTTAATATATTGTATTTGTTTAGTTTAAATCTATTTTCGCAACCCTGATTCAAAGGTGTTTTAAGCAAGATAATGACGGTAATCTTTTATTTACGGAAAATGGATTGAAAACTTTACATATCGTGATAGGGTAGACCCCTGAAACGCTCAATGTTCCATTTCAACGCATAACGCCAAACGACAGGAATAGCATCATGCAAAAAGACGCGCTCAATAACGTACACATCAGTGCAGAACAGGTTCTCATCACGCCGGAGGAGCTGAAGAACCAGTTCCCGCTCAGCGCCGACGACGAAAATGAAATCGCCACTGCGCGTAACACCATCGCCAACATTTTGCAGGGGCGCGATCATCGCCTGTTGGTGGTGTGTGGGCCTTGTTCGATCCACGATCCGGATGCGGCGCTGGACTACGCCCGTCGTTTGAAAACCCTGGCGGCTGACTTGAGCGATCAGCTGTATATCGTTATGCGCGTCTACTTTGAAAAACCCAGAACCACTGTCGGCTGGAAAGGTTTGATCAACGATCCGTACATGGACGGTTCGTTTGATGTTGAAGCAGGCTTGCATATCGCGCGTCGCCTGTTGCTGGATCTGGTGGGCATGGGCTTGCCGTTGGCTACCGAAGCGTTGGATCCGAACAGCCCGCAGTACCTGGGTGATTTGTTCAGCTGGTCGGCGATCGGCGCGCGTACCACCGAATCTCAGACCCACCGAGAAATGGCATCCGGCCTGTCGATGCCGGTCGGGTTCAAAAACGGCACCGACGGCAGCCTGGGCACCGCCATCAACGCCATGCGCGCCGCTGCCATGCCGCATCGCTTCGTCGGCATTAACCAGGCAGGCCAGGTTTGCCTGCTGCAGACTCAGGGCAACCCGGATGGGCACGTGATCCTGCGCGGCGGCAAAACTCCGAACTACAGCGCTGAGCACGTTGCGGCCTGTGAAAAACAGATGCTTGAGGCGGGACTCCACCCGTCCTTGATGATAGATTGCAGCCATGGCAACTCGAATAAAGACTATCGCCGTCAGCCGGCGGTTGCCGAGTCCGTGGTGGAGCAGATCAAGGCGGGTAACCGCTCAATCACCGGCATTATGCTGGAGAGCCATCTGCATGAGGGCAATCAGTCTTCCGAACAGCCGCGTGCAGACATGCGTTACGGTGTGTCCGTCACCGACGCCTGCATCAACTGGGAGAGTACGGAAACCCTGTTGCGCCATATGCATCAGGAACTCGGCGCTGCGCTGACGGCCCGCACGGGAGAAAAGTAAGTTATGGTGGCAGAACTGACCGCGCTGCGCGATCAAATCGATGAGGTGGATAAAGCGCTGCTGGATCTGCTGGCGAAACGCCTGCATCTGGTAGCGGAAGTGGGCGAAGTCAAAAGCCGCCACGGTTTGCCGGTTTATGTGCCGGAGCGCGAAGCCGCGATGCTGGCCTCGCGCCGCCGGGAGGCGGAAAATCTCGGCGTGCCGCCGGATCTGATCGAAGATGTGTTGCGCCGCGTGATGCGCGAGTCTTACGTCAGCGAGAACGATAAGGGCTTTAAAACCCTGTGCCCGCAGCTGCGGCCGATCGTCATTATCGGCGGCAACGGCCAAATGGGCAGGCTGTTCAATCGCTTGCTGACGTTGTCGGGTTATCAGGTCAGGGTGTTGGATCAGGAAGATTGGCCGCAGGCGGAGCAGCTGTTGGCGGATGCCGGCATGGTGATCGTCAGCGTGCCGATCCACGTGACCGAGCAGGTGATAAGCCGCCTGCCGACGCTGCCTGCCGATTGTATTCTGGTGGATCTGGCGTCGGTGAAGAACCGGCCTTTGCACGCGATGTTGGCGGCGCACAGCGGCCCGGTGGTCGGTCTGCATCCGATGTTCGGCCCGGACGTGGGCAGCGTGGCCAAGCAGGTGGTGGTCTACTGCGACGGCCGCCAGCCGGAGGCGTATCAGTGGCTGCTTGAACAGTTGCAGGTGTGGGGCGCGCGGCTGCATCGCATCAGCGCGGCCGAGCACGATCAGAATATGGCGTTTATTCAGGCGCTGCGGCACTTCGCTACCTTCGCCTACGGGCTGCACCTGGCGGAAGAGAACGTGCAACTGGAGCAACTGCTGGCGCTCTCTTCGCCAATCTACCGGTTGGAGCTGGCGATGGTTGGCCGCCTGTTCGCGCAGGATCCGCAGCTGTACGCCGATATCATTATGTCGTCGGAAGAAAACGTGGCGCTGATTAAGCGTTACTACCAGCGCTTCGGCGAGGCGATAAAGCTGTTGGAGCATGGCGACAAACAGGCGTTTATCGAGAGCTTCCGCAAGGTAGAGCATTGGTTCGGCGATTACGCCCAGCGCTTCCTGGTGGAGAGCCGTACGTTGTTGCGGCAGGCTAACGACAGCCGGCAGTAAAACGCGGGCAGTAAACATAAAGGGTTCGGCTTGGCCGAACCCTTTTTTACAGTTTCAGGATGGGTTGACCGGCACCACGGTGTCGCTTGGGTAACAGCCCAGCACCTTCAGCGAGCGGGTGATCGGCGCCAGATCGCGCAGCGCTTTTTGCATCGCCTCGGCGCGCAGGTTGGCCTGCACATCGATATAGAACATCTCCTCCCACGGATTGCCGTTGATCGGACGTGATTCCAGCTTGGTCATGATGATGCCGTTATCGCGCAATACCAGCAGCGCTTCGACCAGCGCGCCGGATTGTTGGCCGGTCGCCATGATCAGCGTGGTTTTTGCCGGCACCTGTTCGGAGACATCGATCGCTTTGCGCGCCAGCACGATGAAGCGAGTGATGTTTTGCTGCTGGTTGGCGAGATTGTGTTCCAGCACCTGCAACCCGTACAGCGCGCCGCCGGCCTCGCTGCCCAGTGCAGCCACCTTCGGTGAATTCAGCTTGGCGACTTTCTCCATCGCGGCCGCCGTGCTTTCGGTGTATTCGATTTTCCAGTGCGGGAAGCGGTTAAGGAACTGGCTGCACTGTTGGAACGGCTGCGGATGGCTATAGACGGTTTCTATCTGGCTCAGATCGCTGTCGCCGGCGATCAGAACGCAGTGGTTGATAGGGTTAGTCAGTTCGCCGACGATCGACAGGCTGGTGTGTTGCAGCAGATCGTAGACCTCGTTTATCGAACCGGAGCTGGTGTTCTCGATCGGCAAAATCGCATAGTCCGCCTGGCCGGTTTCCACCTGGGCGAAAATATCCTGAAACTTCTGGCAGCCGCATTCGATCAGCCGATCGAAGTGGCGGGCAGCGTATTGGCGTGCCGCCAGATGTGAATAAGAGCCTTTCGGGCCGAGGAAAGCGATGCGGGCGGAATGCTGGCTGACGGGGTTGAGCTGGTGCTGCAACAGCGCCTGCTGGGTCAGAACGGAGTCTTCAATGATCAGTTGGAACAGGCGGGTGACGTAGAAACCGTCCAGGTCGTAAGGCTTGGCGGCGGCGATCAGCGCATCCAGCAGATCGCGTTCGCGCTCTTTGTCACGGATCGGGCGGTGAGAGTGCAGCTTAGTCTTGCCGACTTCGATCGCCAGCTCACGGCGTTCCGCCAGCAAGGCCAACAGTTTCAAGTCCAGTGCGCTGATGCGCTCGCGCAGCACCAATAACGGGTTGTCAGTCATAATCAGCTTCCGCCTTCAGTTCTTATTCGTTGTAAAACAGCCATAAAAAAAGCCCCCTGTTTCCAGGAGGCCTTGTTGTTCGTCTTCGCATTCTTTCTCACACGACGAAACGCCTCCCAGTCAGGGGAAGGTAAAAAAGAATGCGAAGAAAAACGGTGTGCGTGGCATGGTCTACCTAAGGTTAATGCGAACAGGTTTTAAAGTAACCGCTGGTTTTTACCTCGTCAACAAAAATACCCGACAAAAAACGCGCCCTCGGGCGCGTTTGATGCGGCAATCGCTGTCGGACGGTTATTCCTGCTCTTGCGTGACTTCCGGCACGATGTCTTTCACGCTGGCATTGCAGCGGCGCGCTTCGCCTTTGTGCTGCACCTTGTTCAACTGGCGCTCCAGTTTGGCGATCAGCTCGTTAACGGCGGTATACATGTCATCATGTTTGGCGCTGGCGACCAGCGGGCCGTTAGGCGTGGTAATGGTAGCGTCGGCGACAAACCCTTGCGGCTCTTTGGATAAGACGATATGCGGGTTAATCAGCTGGGTCTGCCATTTTTCCAGTTTGGTGAGACGGTCTTCGACGTGATTGCGGATTGCGGGAGTGATATCCATTTGTTTGCTGGTAATGTTCAATGTCATATAACTTACCTCTCTGTCTTTCCGTCTTGGTGAATCCAGCATACCCCGCTTTTTGTTTAAATGCGTGATGTAAATCACGATTTTTTGTCACTTTTTGCAAAGTTAGTTCAATCTGTGATTCAGCATTTGAATTGGCTATCTAATGCTTGAGAGTTGCCGCCGGATGGCGCATTATCGATGAGTTGACCGGTGAGGAGCGCTAGCTAACACCGTGTTTTTACTTGTGTATTTTTCCAGTAAAAACCAGGTCGACGCCAATGAAAACGGCAGCCTTGGCTGCCGTTTGGTTTTTCTGCCGCTGCCGACGCGCGCTTATTGTGGGTTGGCGGCGATCACTTTGGCCACTTTGTCAGCCTGGCCGTTCAGCTGCAGCTGCCTGTAGGCATTTTCCATCAGCGGCAACACGTCATGCGTCGCTTTGGTATCCGGGAATTCACGCAACATCTGCTCGGCGCGATTAACGACCGCGACGTAAGCACCACGTTTAGTGTAGTATTCCGCCACCGAAAGCTCATACTTGGCCAAACGATCTTTCAGATACACCAAACGCTTGTTGGCGTCGGTCGCGTATTGGCTGTTCGGGTATTGCTGAATCAACTGGCTGAAGTCGCGGAACGCAGCGCGAGCGTGCTGAGGATCGCGGTCCGAACGGTCAACCCCGAAGAAGCCCTGCAGCGCGCTGTCATCAAGCGCCATGTCGGTCAGGCCGCGCATGTACATCACGTAATCGATGTTCGGGTGCGTCGGATTCAGGCGCATGAAGCGATCGATGGATGCCTGAGCCATTGGCAAGTCGGCAGCCTTATAATAGGCGTAAATCAAATCCAGCTGGACCTGCTGGGAATACGGCCCGAAAGGATAGCGGTTATCTAACGCTTCGAGTTGCGTAATCGCGCCCTTGAAGTTACCGTCCTGCAGTTTTTGCTGCGCGGTAGCATAGATTTCCGAAGGCGGGTTGTCGGGAACCGCATCCTTGGATGTGGAGCAACCTGCCAGCGCCAGGCTCAACGTGGCTGCCGCCACCAGATATTTCATACGCGTCATGACGTTTTGATTATCCTCAGGGTGTTATTCCGGGAGACTGTCCGTTAAGCTCCCGACAAAGACCAGGTACAATAGCACATTATATTAAACGGCATCGCCGTGAAAACCCAACGTTAACGAAGAAGCTGCATATGGCACAACAAGTACAACTCACCGCAACGGTGGCCGAATCTCAACTCGGACAACGTTTAGATCAGGCTTTGGCCGAATTGTTCCCTGATTATTCACGATCTCGCATAAAAGAGTGGATCCTGGGCGATCGGGTGAAGGTCAATGGCAAAACGTCAAACAAACCGAAAGAGAAGGTGCTGGGCGGAGAGACAGTCGCCATCGATGCACAGATAGAAGAAGAAGCGCGTTGGGAGCCGCAGGATATCGCGCTGGATATCGTCTATGAAGACAGCGATATCCTGGTGATCAACAAGCCGCGCGATTTGGTGGTGCACCCTGGCGCCGGTAACCCGGACGGCACGGTGCTCAATGCGCTGCTGCATCACTACCCGGAAATCGCCGACGTGCCGCGTGCCGGCATCGTGCACCGTCTGGATAAAGACACCACCGGCCTGATGGTGGTGGCGAAAACCGTGCCGGCGCAAACCCGGCTGGTGGAGGCGCTGCAGGCGCGCGAAATCACCCGTGAATACGAAGCGGTGGCGATCGGCACCATGACGGCAGGCGGTACGGTAGAAGAACCCATCGCGCGCCATTCCACCAAGCGCACTCACATGGCGGTGCACCCGATGGGTAAGCCGGCGGTGACGCACTATCGCATTATGGAGCACTTCCGCGCGCACACTCGTCTGCGCCTGCGCCTGGAAACCGGCCGTACTCACCAGATCCGCGTGCACATGGCTTACATTAGCCATCCGCTGGTGGGCGATCCGCTGTACGGCGGCCGTCCGCGTCCGCCGAAAGGCGCTTCGGAGGCCTTCATCAACACGCTGCGCGGCTTTGACCGCCAGGCGCTGCACGCTACCATGCTGCGTTTGTATCACCCGATCAGCGGCATCCAGATGGAGTGGCATGCGCCGCTGCCGCAGGACATGGTTGATCTGATCAACGCGCTGAAGGCGGACACCGAAGAATTCAAAGATCAGATGGACTGGTAATGCGCTCGCTCATTCTGCCCGACTGGCCGTTGCCTCCCGGCGTTAAAGCTTGCAGCACCACGCGCGATGGTGGCGTCAGCCTGCCACCTTATGACTCGCTGAACCTCGGCGCTCACGTGGGTGACGAGGCGCAAGCGGTGAAGCGCAATCGGGAAAGGTTGGTTACCGCCGCCGGCTTGCCGCAGATGCCGGTATGGCTCGAGCAGGTGCACGGCACCCGCGTGGTGACGTTGACGGGACAAGCGCCCGCCGATCTGCGGGCGGATGCGGTGTACAGCAACGTGCCGGGTCAGGTGTGCGCAGTGATGACGGCGGATTGTCTGCCGGTGCTGTTCTGCTCGCAGCAAGGCGACGAAGTGGCCGCCGCTCACGCCGGTTGGCGTGGGCTATGCCACGGCGTGCTGGAGCAAACCGTGGCGGCGTTCAGCGCCGCACCGGGCCAAATCAGCGCCTGGCTGGGGCCGGCGATCGGCCCGCAGCAGTTCGAGGTCGGGCCGGAGGTGCGCGCCGCTTTCATGGCGGAAGACGCTGAGGCCGCAGCGGCATTTACCCCGCATGGCGATAAGTTTTTGGCTAATATCTACTTGCTGGCTCGCCAACGCTTGTTGCGTGCGGGCGTTCAGGCCATTTATGGCGGCGACCGCTGTACGGTTAACGAAATGAGCCATTTTTTCTCCTATCGACGCGATGGAATAACCGGACGTCTGGCAAGTTTAATCTGGCTGATATAACCTATTGAATTAGGACGATCCAACGACGCATGGCGTTGTACCGAAAATTTAGCGTCGAGATAACCTTGAAAATTTGAGGGATGACCTCATTTAATCTCCAGTAGCAATTTCGACCCATCTTGGAGGTGTTATGCGTCTGGATCGTCTTACCAACAAATTCCAGCTTGCCCTCGCCGATGCCCAGTCACTAGCCCTTGGGCACGACAACCAGTTTATTGAACCGCTACATCTGATGAGCGCCCTGCTCAATCAGGAAGGGGGCACGGTTCGTCCACTATTAACTTCCGCAGGTATCGATGCCGGGCGTGTACGCACCGAGATCGAACAGGCGCTGTCCCGTTTACCGCAGGTAGAAGGCACCGGTGGCGACGTTCAACCGTCCCACGAGTTGGTGCGCGTTCTGAACCTGTGCGACAAGCTGGCGCAAAAGCGTGCGGACAAATTCATTTCTTCCGAGCTGTTTGTGCTTGCGGTGCTGGAAGACCGCGGCTCGTTGACCGACTTGTTGAAAGCGGCCGGCGCGACGGCCGATAAAATCAGCAAAGCCATTGAACAAATGAGAGGCGGTGACAGCGTGGAAGACCAAGGCGCCGAAGACCAACGGCAGGCATTGAAGAAATACACTATCGATCTGACCGAACGTGCTGAGCAGGGCAAACTTGACCCGGTGATCGGCCGTGACGAAGAGATCCGTCGCACCATTCAGGTGCTGCAACGCCGTACCAAAAACAACCCGGTGTTGATCGGCGAACCTGGTGTGGGTAAAACCGCCATCGTCGAAGGCCTGGCGCAGCGCATCATTAACGGCGAAGTGCCGGAAGGACTGAAGCACAAGCGCGTATTGTCCCTCGATATGGGCGCTTTGATCGCCGGCGCCAAATATCGCGGCGAGTTTGAAGAGCGTCTGAAAGGCGTGCTCAACGATCTGGCCAAGCAGGAAGGCAGCGTTATCCTGTTTATCGACGAACTGCACACCATGGTCGGCGCCGGTAAGGCGGATGGCGCGATGGACGCAGGCAACATGCTGAAGCCGGCGCTGGCGCGCGGCGAGCTGCACTGCGTTGGTGCCACCACGCTGGATGAATACCGTCAATATATAGAGAAGGATGCGGCGCTCGAACGTCGTTTCCAGAAAGTATATGTGGCGGAGCCGAGCGTGGAAGACACCATTGCTATTCTGCGCGGCCTGAAAGAGCGTTACGAACTGCACCACCACGTGCAGATAACCGACCCGGCCATTGTGGCGGCGGCAACGCTTTCGCACCGCTATATCGCCGATCGTCAATTGCCGGACAAGGCTATTGACCTTATCGACGAAGCGGCGTCCAGCATTCGCATGCAGATGGACTCCAAGCCGGAGTCGCTCGACAGGCTTGAGCGCCGCATCATCCAATTGAAACTGGAACAGCAGGCGCTGAATAAAGAGTCTGACGACGCCAGCAAGAAACGCCTGGACATGCTGAGCGATGAGCTGGGGCAGAAAGAGCGCGAATACTCGGAGCTGGAAGAAGAGTGGAAAGCGGAAAAAGCGTCGCTCTCCGGCACCCAGAATATCAAGGCAGAACTCGAGCAGGCCAAAATCACCCTGGAGCAGGCGCGTCGCGTCGGCGATCTGGGGCGGATGTCGGAACTGCAGTACGGCAAAATCCCTGAGCTGGAAAAACAGCTCGCCGCCGCCACGCAGGCCGAAGGCAAGAGCATGAAGCTGCTGCGCAACCGGGTGACCGATGCGGAGATTGCCGAAGTGCTGGCGCGTGCCACCGGGATCCCGGTCGCAAGAATGCTGGAAGGCGAGCGCGACAAGCTGCTGCGCCTGGAACAAGAACTGCATTCGCGAGTGATTGGCCAGGACGAAGCGGTCAGCGCAGTCTCCAATGCGATCCGCCGCAGCCGTGCGGGGTTGTCCGATCCTAACCGACCGATCGGTTCGTTCCTGTTCCTCGGTCCGACCGGGGTAGGGAAAACCGAGCTTTGCAAGGCGCTGGCTTCGTTCCTGTTCGACAGCGACGACGCCATGGTGCGTATCGATATGTCCGAGTTTATGGAGAAACACTCCGTTTCGCGTCTGGTCGGCGCGCCTCCGGGCTATGTCGGTTATGAAGAGGGCGGCTACCTGACGGAAGCCGTACGTCGCCGGCCTTATTCGGTGATTCTGCTGGATGAAGTCGAGAAAGCGCACCCGGACGTGTTCAATATTCTGTTGCAGGTGTTGGATGACGGCCGCCTGACCGATGGTCAAGGCCGCACCGTCGATTTCCGCAATACCGTGGTGATCATGACGTCCAACCTGGGTTCCGATCTGATCCAGGAGCATTTCGGTCAGATGAACTACGCGCAGATGAAAGAGTCGGTGATGGAGATGGTGAGTCACCACTTCCGTCCAGAGTTCATCAACCGTATCGACGAAGTGGTGGTGTTCCACCCGCTGGGCGAGAAACACATCGCCGCGATCGCCAAGATTCAGTTGTCGCGTCTGTACAAGCGTTTGGAAGAGCGCGGTTACGAAGTGACCATGACCGAACCGGCCCTGGCGCTGTTAAGCAAAACCGGCTACGACCCTGTATATGGCGCACGCCCGTTGAAACGCGCTATTCAGCAGGAAATCGAGAACCCGCTGGCGCAGCAAATCCTGTCCGGCAAGCTGATCCCCGGCAAGCTGGTAACGCTGGATGTGGAAAACGACCATATCGTTGCCCGACAATAACGGCAATTAAGGATAATAAAGATGAAAGGGAGCGGGTGACCGCTCCCTTTTCTTTACCTTCGTTTGTCCCTGTTTACAGGGTTTGCCGCTATTACTGTGCTAAAACCGGTATTTTCTGACTAATAAACATCCTAAAAAGGCGTTTTTGGTGATTATTTGAACGCTTGAAAAGTTTTTTGCATTTAGGGGTTGCGGCCCGCCGAGAACTCCCTATAATGCGCCTCCACTGACCGGGAACAACGACTGACAAGCCGCCGGGTCAGCGAGAAGAAAGCGAAATAAACGCTTGACTCTCCGGGTGAAAAGCGTAATATACGCAGCCCGCGCCGATGAGTTTCTCGGCACTGCTCTTTAACAATTTATCAGACAATCTGTGTGGGCACTCCACAAGACGATATCCAGCATCTTCGGATGCAAAAAAATATCAAGTCTTGAAGAGTGACTAACTGAAGTAAAATTCATGCAGTAAATCTTTGAGCATCGCTTCTCGAGTGGAAGCACATCAAGCTTTTAATTGAAGAGTTTGATCATGGCTCAGATTGAACGCTGGCGGCAGGCTTAACACATGCAAGTCGAGCGGTAGCACAGGGGAGCTTGCTCCCTGGGTGACGAGCGGCGGACGGGTGAGTAATGTCTGGGAAACTGCCTGATGGAGGGGGATAACTACTGGAAACGGTAGCTAATACCGCATAACGTCGCAAGACCAAAGAGGGGGACCTTCGGGCCTCTTGCCATCAGATGTGCCCAGATGGGATTAGCTAGTAGGTGGGGTAATGGCTCACCTAGGCGACGATCCCTAGCTGGTCTGAGAGGATGACCAGCCACACTGGAACTGAGACACGGTCCAGACTCCTACGGGAGGCAGCAGTGGGGAATATTGCACAATGGGCGCAAGCCTGATGCAGCCATGCCGCGTGTGTGAAGAAGGCCTTCGGGTTGTAAAGCACTTTCAGCGAGGAGGAAGGTGGTGAGCTTAATACGCTCATCAATTGACGTTACTCGCAGAAGAAGCACCGGCTAACTCCGTGCCAGCAGCCGCGGTAATACGGAGGGTGCAAGCGTTAATCGGAATTACTGGGCGTAAAGCGCACGCAGGCGGTTTGTTAAGTCAGATGTGAAATCCCCGGGCTCAACCTGGGAACTGCATTTGAAACTGGCAAGCTAGAGTCTCGTAGAGGGGGGTAGAATTCCAGGTGTAGCGGTGAAATGCGTAGAGATCTGGAGGAATACCGGTGGCGAAGGCGGCCCCCTGGACGAAGACTGACGCTCAGGTGCGAAAGCGTGGGGAGCAAACAGGATTAGATACCCTGGTAGTCCACGCTGTAAACGATGTCGATTTGGAGGTTGTGCCCTTGAGGCGTGGCTTCCGGAGCTAACGCGTTAAATCGACCGCCTGGGGAGTACGGCCGCAAGGTTAAAACTCAAATGAATTGACGGGGGCCCGCACAAGCGGTGGAGCATGTGGTTTAATTCGATGCAACGCGAAGAACCTTACCTACTCTTGACATCCAGAGAACTTTCCAGAGATGGATTGGTGCCTTCGGGAACTCTGAGACAGGTGCTGCATGGCTGTCGTCAGCTCGTGTTGTGAAATGTTGGGTTAAGTCCCGCAACGAGCGCAACCCTTATCCTTTGTTGCCAGCGGTTCGGCCGGGAACTCAAAGGAGACTGCCAGTGATAAACTGGAGGAAGGTGGGGATGACGTCAAGTCATCATGGCCCTTACGAGTAGGGCTACACACGTGCTACAATGGCGTATACAAAGAGAAGCGACCTCGCGAGAGCAAGCGGACCTCATAAAGTACGTCGTAGTCCGGATTGGAGTCTGCAACTCGACTCCATGAAGTCGGAATCGCTAGTAATCGTAGATCAGAATGCTACGGTGAATACGTTCCCGGGCCTTGTACACACCGCCCGTCACACCATGGGAGTGGGTTGCAAAAGAAGTAGGTAGCTTAACCTTCGGGAGGGCGCTTACCACTTTGTGATTCATGACTGGGGTGAAGTCGTAACAAGGTAACCGTAGGGGAACCTGCGGTTGGATCACCTCCTTACCTAAAGATATTAGTTCGAGTGGCGTGCTCACACAGATTGTCTGATGAAAAAGTAACGAGCAAAAGCGTCATAAAAGTACGGTGTCGTGTCCCCTTCGTCTAGAGGCCTAGGACACCGCCCTTTCACGGCGGTAACAGGGGTTCGAATCCCCTAGGGGACGCCAAGCTTCCGACCCACCCGGTGAAAGCGGCGGTCTCAAGTATCTGACGATACACCATATCTTAAAGATGACTTCCGAGTCATGTTTAAGATATTGCTCTTTAACAATCTGGAACAAGCTGAAAATTGAAACATGACGGCTGAAATTTATCCCTCCGTAGATGTATTGGGATGAAGAGTAACCTGTCATAGAGTCTCTCAAATGTTTGCAGCGCGAACGATGGAAACATCTTCGGGTTGTGAGGTTAAGTGACTAAGCGTACACGGTGGATGCCTAGGCAGTCAGAGGCGATGAAGGGCGTGCTAATCTGCGAAAAGCGTCGGTAAGGTGATATGAACCGTTATAACCGGCGATACCCGAATGGGGAAACCCAGTGTGTTTCGACACACTATCATGTCATGAATACATAGTGGCATGAGGCGAACCGGGGGAACTGAAACATCTAAGTACCCCGAGGAAAAGAAATCAACCGAGATTCCCCCAGTAGCGGCGAGCGAACGGGGAGGAGCCCAGAACCTGAATCGGCTTGTGTGTTAGTGGAAGCGTCTGGAAAGTCGCGCAGCAAAGGGTGATAGCCCCGTACACTAAAATGCACAGGTCGTGAGTTCGATGAGTAGGGCGGGACACGTGACATCCTGTCTGAATATGGGGGGACCATCCTCCAAGGCTAAATACTCCTGACTGACCGATAGTGAACCAGTACCGTGAGGGAAAGGCGAAAAGAACCCCGGCGAGGGGAGTGAAATAGAACCTGAAACCGTGTACGTACAAGCAGTGGGAGCACCTTCGTGGTGTGACTGCGTACCTTTTGTATAATGGGTCAGCGACTTATATTTTGTAGCAAGGTTAACCGTATAGGGGAGCCGTAGGGAAACCGAGTCTTAACTGGGCGACTAGTTGCAAGGTATAGACCCGAAACCCGGTGATCTAGCCATGGGCAGGTTGAAGGTTGGGTAACACTAACTGGAGGACCGAACCGACTAATGTTGAAAAATTAGCGGATGACTTGTGGCTGGGGGTGAAAGGCCAATCAAACCGGGAGATAGCTGGTTCTCCCCGAAAGCTATTTAGGTAGCGCCTCGTGAACTCATCTTCGGGGGTAGAGCACTGTTTCGGCTAGGGGGCCATCCCGGCTTACCAAACCGATGCAAACTCCGAATACCGAAGAATGTTATCACGGGAGACACACGGCGGGTGCTAACGTCCGTCGTGAAGAGGGAAACAACCCAGACCGCCAGCTAAGGTCCCAAAGTCATGGTTAAGTGGGAAACGATGTGGGAAGGCATAGACAGCCAGGATGTTGGCTTAGAAGCAGCCATCATTTAAAGAAAGCGTAATAGCTCACTGGTCGAGTCGGCCTGCGCGGAAGATGTAACGGGGCTAAACCATGCACCGAAGCTGCGGCAGCGACGCTTAGGCGTTGTTGGGTAGGGGAGCGTTCTGTAAGCCGTTGAAGGTGGCCTGTGAGGGTTGCTGGAGGTATCAGAAGTGCGAATGCTGACATAAGTAACGATAAAGCGGGTGAAAAGCCCGCTCGCCGGAAGACCAAGGGTTCCTGTCCAACGTTAATCGGGGCAGGGTGAGTCGACCCCTAAGGCGAGGCTGAAAAGCGTAGTCGATGGGAAACAGGTTAATATTCCTGTACTTGGTGTTACTGCGAAGGGGGGACGGAGAAGGCTAGGCTGGCCGGGCGACGGTTGTCCCGGTTTAAGCGTGTAGGGGGTGTGACCTGGTAAATCCGGTTGCATACTAACCCTGAGGCGTGATGACGATGCACTACGGTGCAGAAGTAGTTGATGCCCTGCTTCCAGGAAAATCCTCTAAGCTCCAGGTAACATTAAATCGTACCCCAAACCGACACAGGTGGTCAGGTAGAGAATACCAAGGCGCTTGAGAGAACTCGGGTGAAGGAACTAGGCAAAATGGTGCCGTAACTTCGGGAGAAGGCACGCTGGCATGTAGGTGAAGTCCCTTGCGGATGGAGCTGAAGCCAGTCGAAGATACCAGCTGGCTGCAACTGTTTAATAAAAACACAGCACTGTGCAAACACGAAAGTGGACGTATACGGTGTGACGCCTGCCCGGTGCTGGAAGGTTAATTGATGGGGTCAGCCGCAAGGCGAAGCTCTTGATCGAAGCCCCAGTAAACGGCGGCCGTAACTATAACGGTCCTAAGGTAGCGAAATTCCTTGTCGGGTAAGTTCCGACCTGCACGAATGGCGTAATGATGGCCAGGCTGTCTCCACCCGAGACTCAGTGAAATTGAACTCGCTGTGAAGATGCAGTGTACCCGCGGCAAGACGGAAAGACCCCGTGAACCTTTACTATAGCTTGACACTGAACATTGAGCCTTGATGTGTAGGATAGGTGGGAGGCTTTGAAGCGTGGACGCCAGTCTGCGTGGAGCCATCCTTGAAATACCACCCTTTAATGTTTGATGTTCTAACTCGGCCCCATAATCTGGGGTGAGGACAGTGTCTGGTGGGTAGTTTGACTGGGGCGGTCTCCTCCCAAAGAGTAACGGAGGAGCACGAAGGTTAGCTAATCACGGTCGGACATCGTGAGGTTAGTGCAAAGGCATAAGCTAGCTTGACTGCGAGAGTGACGGCTCGAGCAGGTACGAAAGTAGGTCTTAGTGATCCGGTGGTTCTGAATGGAAGGGCCATCGCTCAACGGATAAAAGGTACTCCGGGGATAACAGGCTGATACCGCCCAAGAGTTCATATCGACGGCGGTGTTTGGCACCTCGATGTCGGCTCATCACATCCTGGGGCTGAAGTAGGTCCCAAGGGTATGGCTGTTCGCCATTTAAAGTGGTACGCGAGCTGGGTTTAGAACGTCGTGAGACAGTTCGGTCCCTATCTGCCGTGGGCGTTGGAAGATTGAGAGGGGTTGCTCCTAGTACGAGAGGACCGGAGTGAACGCACCACTGGTGTTCGGGTTGTCATGCCAATGGCATTGCCCGGTAGCTAAGTGCGGAAAAGATAAGCGCTGAAAGCATCTAAGCGCGAAACTTGCCTCAAGATGAGTCTTCCCTGGGCCTTCAAGGCCCCTGAAGGAACGTTTAAGACTAAGACGTTGATAGGCTGGGTGTGTAAGTGCAGCGATGCATTGAGCTAACCAGTACTAATGATCCGTGAGGCTTAACCTTACAACACCGAAGGTGTTTTTAGAGAGACAAAATCGTCGGGAACGATTTTGAACAACGAGGAGCGTTGGCCCCGAAGGGGTGAGTATCAGGATGATACGAATAATTTTCAGCGACGTTCCAAGATTGGTTCTGATGGCTTCACGGAAGTGAGGCGGTTGGAATGAAACAGAATTTGCCTGGCGGCAATAGCGCGGTGGTCCCACCTGACCCCATGCCGAACTCAGAAGTGAAACGCCGTAGCGCCGATGGTAGTGTGGGGTCTCCCCATGCGAGAGTAGGACACTGCCAGGCATCAAACAAACGTTATCAGTGTGACGACTGGTAATGCGCAAATCGCAGAGCGCGATATTGCCGGCATCGAAAGATGCAACGTAAAAGAATCGGTGGAGCGGTAGTTCAGTTGGTTAGAATACCTGCCTGTCACGCAGGGGGTCGCGGGTTCGAGCCCCGTCCGTTCCGCCACTTAATTGATAAGCCCTGAGTCTCTGACTCAGGGCTTTTTCATATCTGAATTTTGCGCTTCTCAGGCTGGAATTGTCCCTCCTGACAGCCTTGCTTTCTCCATATTGTTGCCTTTAGATCAAAAGTCTTATGCCGAACCAGGCGTTTTTGATCAATAAAAAAGTTGCCATAATCTTCCTCATACCGCATCTACCCGTTAATGAGAGAAAACATTATGAGCATCCCTGCATTTGGTTTAGGTACTTTCCGCCTTCAGGATCAGGTTGTTATCGATTCTGTCAGCACCGCACTCGAGCTGGGCTATCGCACTATCGATACCGCACAGATCTATGAAAACGAAGCGGCTGTTGGCCAGGCTATCGCTGCCAGCGGTGTGAAACGTGAAGACCTGTTCATCACCACCAAGATTTGGATCGCGAACCTGGCGAAAGGCGCGCTGATCCCAAGCCTGCAAGAAAGCCTGAAAAAACTGCAAACGTCCTACGTTGATCTGACGTTGATCCACTGGCCGTCACCCCACGACGAAGTGCCGGTTGCCGAATTTATGGCTGAGCTGCTGGAAGCGAAAAAGCTGGGGCTGACCCGTCAAATTGGCGTATCTAACTTCACCATCGATTTGATGCAGCAAGCGATTGACGCGATTGGCGCCGATGAAATCGCCACCAACCAAATCGAGCTGTCACCGTTCTTGCAGAACCGCAAGGTGGTCGAATTTGCACAGCAGCACGGCATCGCCATCACCTCTTACATGACGTTGGCCTACGGCAAAGCGCTGCAGGATGAAACGATCAAAAGCATCGCTGCTCGTCACAATGCGACCCCAGCACAGGTGGTCCTGGCTTGGGCATTGAAGCTGGGTTATGCGGTGATCCCTTCCTCGACCAAGCGTGAAAACCTGGCGAGCAACCTATTGGCACAGCAACTGACGCTGACCGACGAAGATATGGCGCAGATCGCCGCACTGGAGTGCAACGGCCGTCTGGTTAGTCCGGAAGGCCTGGCGCCAAACTGGGATTAATCATTCCTCGCAGTAGTCAGCATAAGGCGTCCATCGGGGCGCCTTTTTTATCGTTTCAGGTATTCACTCACAAAATCAATAAAGCTGCGCAGACGGTTGCTGACGGCGCTGTCGCTGTAGTAAACCGCGTTGATCGGCATGGCGACCGGCAGTGTCGCTTCCACCAGAATCGGGACCAAATCTCCACGTTTGATATCTTCGTCGCTCATAAAGTCGGACAGGCAGGCGATACCGTTGCCATGCAGACAGAGATGGCGCTGGGTTTCTCCACTATTGGTGGTCAAACCGGGGGTGATTTCCAACTGGCTGCCATCTGAACAAGCCAGTGGCCAACGGTTCAAGCTGGGCAGGTCGTTGAAACCGATACAGCAGTGATGTGCAAGATCTTCTACCGTTAGCGGCGTGCCGTGCTGAGCCAGATAAGCGGGGGAGGCGAGCACATGTCGGTAGCTGGTCATCAGTTTGCGTGCTTTCAGCGTAGAATCGGTCAGCTCGCCTACGCGGATCGCGATATCCACTTTTCGCTCGATCAGATTGATAAAGTTTTCCGAAGACACCAGCGATAACGACATTTCTGGATAACGTTCGCGGAACTCGGCCACTAAAGGCGTCAGCATATGCAGCACCACCGGCGTTGCCGCATCGACGCGCAGCAGGCCTTGCGGGCGCTGGCGGCTTTCCATCAGCGCATTTTCCGCCGCGGCCATGTCGTTCAGTACCTTCTGCACCTGGCGAAAGTAATTCTCTCCTTCCTGAGTCAGGCTGATTTGGCGCGTGGTGCGGTTGAGCAACGTTACGCCCAGTTTGCTTTCCAGTTTTTTCACCGTTCGGCTGACTACGGAGTTCGCTTGTTCCAGGCGTTCGGCCGCCCGGCTGAAGCTGCCGCTTTCTACGACGGTGACAAAGGTGATCAACTCGTCAGAGTTTGCTTTCATTTTTGCTCCGATAGCAAAGTTAATTTGAAATTTTGAGCATTTTTATCATTTAAGCATAGGCCGATAATAGCCGTCATCAACTTGAATGCTATTTCGGAGTAAAAAATGCCACTCGCATTACTTGCCTTAACCATCAGCGCTTTTGCTATCGGCACGACCGAGTTCGTGATAGTCGGGTTGATCCCGACTATCGCGGAGCAGCTTGGGGTGACCGTACCGTCCGCTGGATTGCTGGTGACTATCTATGCCCTCGGCGTGGCCATTGGTGCGCCGGTGCTGACGGCCCTGACCAGCCGCATACCTCGCAAACTGCTGCTGGTTGGCCTGATGGTGCTGTTCACTCTCGGCAACCTGCTGGCCTGGCAGTCACCCAGCTATGAATCGCTGGTAGTGGCTCGGTTGTTGACCGGCCTGGCTCACGGCGTGTTCTTCTCTATCGGCTCCACTATCGCCACTAGCCTGGTGGCGAAAGAGAAGGCGGCCTCCGCCATCGCCATCATGTTTGGTGGCCTGACGGTGGCGTTGGTGACCGGCGTACCGCTGGGGACGTTCATCGGCCAGCAGTTTGGCTGGCGTGAGACCTTCCTGGCCGTTTCTCTGATTGGCGCTGTCGCCACGCTGGCCAGCGTTATTCTGGTACCGAGCAATATCAAGAACCAGGGCAGCGCCGGCGTGCGGGAACAGCTGAAAGTGCTGACTCATCCTCGTCTGCTGCTGATTTACGCGATTACCGCATTGGGATACGGCGGGGTCTTCACGACCTTTACCTTCCTTGCGCCGATGATGCAGGAACTGGCCGGCTTCTCTGCTCCGACCGTGAGCTGGATACTATTGGCTTATGGCGTCGCGGTGGCGGTGGGTAACATCTGGGGAGGCAAGCTGGCCGATCGTCATGGGGCCGTGCGTGCGCTGAGCTTTATCTTTGCCGCGCTGGCCATTTTGTTGCTGGTGTTCCAGTTTACCGCCAGCCACAGTATTGCCGCGTTGCTGACGGTGATTGTGATGGGCGTGTTCGCTTTCGGCAACGTGCCGGGGCTGCAGGTGTATGTGGTGCAGAAAGCCGCGCAATACACGCCAAATGCGGTGGATGTGGCGTCCGGTCTCAACATCGCGGCGTTCAACATCGGCATTGCGCTCGGCTCGGTGATTGGCGGCCAGACCGTTGCCTCACTGGGGCTGGCGCAGACCCCCTGGATTGGCGCGTTGATCGTGGTGGTTGCATTGTTACTGGTTAGCTTCAGCGGTCGCCTGGATAAAAAGTCTCAGCTGCAAACGGCTTAATACGTAAAACTCTTGCTGCCTGGCCCGCATTTTGCGGGCCTTTTCGCATTTTTCACCTATTACCCCTCACCTTTACACAGCTATACCGTCAGAAGATTGAAATCGCTGCAGGCGGCCCCTATAACTGAAAAGGTGATGCCCGCAAAAGCCATGCCCTCTATGCAGGGTAGGCGTATAATCAATTCATCGTTGGCGAGTGTTCATCGCCAGTTTTCATGTTAATGGGTAATAGGCGAATCGCGTGCCGAAACGAACTTATGCAATGAGGTATGTTGCAGGTCAGCCAGTTGAGCGAATCTTTCCTGGTGCCGTTAACCAGCCGTTGCCGCCAGGGGCGGCGCTGCCGACGACCGGCGCCCTGCGCGTCATGGTATGGAATATTTTCAAACAGCAGCGAGCCGACTGGCTTTCGGTGCTGAAGAACCATGGCAAAGACGCGCAGCTGGTATTGTTGCAAGAGGCGCAAACCACGCCAGAGTTGGTGAGCTACGCTACCGCCAACTATCTGGCGGCCGATCAGGTGCCGGCCTTTGTGCTGCCGCAGCACCCTTCCGGCGTGATGACGCTGGCTGCCGCTCATCCTGTTTACTGTTGCCCGCTGCGTGAGCGGGAGCCGCTGCTGCGGCTTTCCAAGTCGGCTCTGATCACCGTTTATCCGCTGTACAACGGCGAGCTGTTGATGGTGGTGAACATCCATGCGGTGAACTTTAGCCTAGGCGTCGACGTCTACAGCAAGCAGTTGGGGCCGATAGGCGAACAGATCGCCAGTCACCGGGGGCCGGTGATTATGGCGGGGGATTTCAACGCCTGGAGCCGCAAGCGCATCAATGCGCTGTATGACTTTGCCGGAGAGATGGCGCTGCGCGAGGTGAGTTTCACCGACGACCATCGCCGCAAGGCCTTCGGTCGTCCACTGGATTTCGTATTTTACCGCAATCTGGGAGTGGTGGAGGCGTCGGTGCTGGTGACCAGCGCATCGGATCACAACCCGCTGTTGGTGGAGTTTCATCCGGAGAAAGACTCGCCGGTATGGTGAATCGCAGCTAATAAAAAAGCACCCCGAAGGGTGCTTTTTTTGTGCCGAACATTTAAGTATCCGGCGTCATCTTGTTGCCGACAAACAGGGTCAGCTTCAGACCTGGCTGCAGGTTGCCTTTGGCGAGCGTTGAATTCCAACGCATCACGTCGTTAATATCGACGCCGTGACGACGTGCGATACTGGCGAGCGAATCACCTTTACGAACCTGGTAGGTGATACTGCTGTTACTGCCAGTATTGCTGGCCACTTGCAGGGTTTGCCCAACTTTTAAGGCGCTCTTGGCGCGTAAGTTGTTCCAACTCTGCAAATCGCTGGTCTTAACGTTCAGCCGCTTGGCTATGGCCGATAAGGTGTCGCCGGAGCGAACTTTATACGAACTGCCACCGGACAAACCGCTGTTCTTCGCCAACTGCGTCGTTGGCTGAGTCACGGCGATCTGGCCATCGGCCAGCGAGTCTTTCAGCTGATCGGCATGCCCTTTGGGAACCATGATGTAATGGGGCCCGTTGGGTGCCGTAACGCCTTTTTTGTAGCCTGGGTTATACGCTTTCATCTTGGTGACTGAAAGCCCAGCCATCTCAGCCGCCTGAGTCAGCTGGATCTGCTGCCCGACATCGATACGAGCCAGCGCACGGGTTTCATCCGTTTTCGGGAGTTTCACGCCGTACTTCTTGCTGTTCTTGATGATGTCGCTCAGCGCCAGCATTTTCGGGACATAGATTGACGTTTCACGCGGAAGCGACAATGCCCAGAAATTGGTTGGCTTACCCTGGCGTTTGTTTGCCTTCACCGCTTGCATCACGCGGCCTTCACCACTGTTATAGGCGGCTACGGTCAGTAACCAGTCGCCGTTAAACATGCGGTTCAAGCGCTGCATCATGTTAAGCGCAGCGGTTGTCGAGGCGACGACATCGCGTCGACCGTCATACCACTGATTGTTTTTCAAACCATAATTGCGACCCGTTTGCGGCACGATTTGCCATAGCCCTGCGGCGTTGGCACTTGACGTGGCGTGTGGGTCAAAAGCGCTCTCCACTATGGGTAGCAGTACCAGTTCCATCGGCATATTACGTTTCTTAATCTGCCCGACTATCCAGTACATGTACGGCTCTGCCCGTAATGTTACATCGTGGAGATAGCTCTTACTTTTTAAGTACTTTCTTTTCTGATCACGGATCCGGGAATTTTCCGGAACCTCCATCTTCAGCTCGTCGCTAATGAAGTTCCACAGGTCCTGTTGCGCGGCGGGACTGTTGTTATCCAACCACCGCGCCGAGCTCGCTCGGCCATTTCCTGTGTACTCTCCTGCTTCACCATCTTGACCAGCCGAAGACAAACTCTGTGCATGCTGTTCTGGCGCCGGTGCGTCCTGCCTGGACGACTGGCAACCCACTAGCAAGACCGAGGCGAGAAATATCGCTTTAGCCTTCATGTGTGTGTCAATGTAGTTGCTTAAAAGACGAGCAATAATACTTTGCTTCGCCAAATAACACAACTAAAAGCTTAGAAGTTATCTTTCCGCAGGCGTAATTCGGAAAAAACTGAATGAAGGCTTTCTGGTGGTGAATTAAAGCCTAATTTATTTTGTAAATCAGTGTCATGGCAACGTAAAAACAGGTTAATTTTGCGCTCTAATTGCAATGTGGTCGGCACGCTAGCTTGGCCTTTTGCCCTTAACGCTTCAACATGTTGTTGATATGTTTCAATCTCTCGATCTTCCGGCAAAATAGCCCGCGCAAACTTAAGATTTGAAAGAGTATATTCATGCGCGCAGCAAATTAAGGTGTTATCGGGAAGTTGCGCGAGTTGTTGAAATGAGTCGTACATTTGTTTTGCGGTGCCTTCAAACAGCCTGCCGCAGCCGGCGGAGAAAATGGTGTCGCCGCAGAACAGATAAGGGGCACTATAGAATGCCACATGGCCCAGCGTATGGCCGGGAACGGCGATAGTCCTGTATTGGCGGCCATCGATATCAAAGGTGTCGCCGTCGTGGACGACGTGGTTGGCGCCTTTGCCAGCGGTTTCCTGCGGCCCGTAGACCGCCAGGCCCGGGTATTGTGAGACAATCTGCGCCACGCCACCGACGTGATCGTGGTGGTGGTGGGTCAGCAGGATCGCCGACGGCGCCAGCTGCAGGCGCTGCAGCGCCTCGAGCACCGGCCGCGCTTCACCCGGATCGACGATAATGCAGCGCCCCTGCCGGTCATCCAATAACCAAATGTAATTGTCCTGGAAGGCGGGAATGCTGATAAGATTCATGGTGTACCTCTCGTTGGCAACGGCTTGAAAGAAGATAATAAATCATGAAACCAGCCCATACTCTACAAAAGCTCACCGGCCCGCAGTCCTGGGCTGAGCTGCCGTGGGGGGAGTACTATCGTGAAGCGCTCGAGCGGCAGTTGCAACCCTGGTGGCCCAAGCTGTTCGGTTTCCATCTGCTGAAGATGGGCATGCTCAGCGCCGAGCTGGCCACGGATAAATGCGCAATCTCCCACCAGGTCAACGTAGGGCTGGAGGGGGAAGGGCTGCAGGTGATCGCCGACGCCTATCAACTGCCGTTCGCCGTCAAATCGGTGGATGCCTGCCTGTTGGCACATACGCTGTCCTACGCGGACGATCCGCATCGGATGCTGCGTGAGGTGGATAGGGTGTTGATCGACGACGGCTGGCTGGTTGTCAGCAGCTTCAATCCGTTCAGCCTGCTGGGATTGGGCAAACTGGTGCCCGGATTGCGCCATCGTCAGCCCTATGTCAGCCGCATGTTTACCCAGATGCGGTTGTTGGATTGGCTCAGCCTGCTGAATTACGAGGTGTTGCACCAGGCGCGTTTTCACGTGCTGCCGTGGCAGCGCAAGGGCGGCAAGTTTTTATGCACCCATTTGCCGGCGCTGGGCTGCATGAGCGTGATTGTGGCGCGCAAGCGCACCTTGCCGCTGACGCCCACGCCGATGAAACTGGGGGCGAGAAAGCCGTCTCTCAGCCGCGCGGTGGGCGCGACCAAGAGTTATCGCAAGCTGCCTTAGGCTTCCGGTTGGTAGCCGACGTCATCCTGCGTCGGTTTACCCGCCGCCTCGCGCGCCAGCTCGTCGCAGCGTTCGTTCTCCGGATGGCCGGCGTGGCCCTTGACCCACTCCCATTTAACGGTGTGGCGCTGAATGGCCTGATCCAGCCGCTGCCACAGATCGACATTCTTGACCGGTTTTTTGTCGGCGGTTTTCCAACCGCGTTTCTTCCAGTTATGGATCCAGCTGGTAATGCCCTGGCGCACGTACTGGCTGTCGGTGCTGAGCGTCACGGCGCAAGGCACCGTCAGCGCTTCCAGCGCCACGATCGCCGCCATCATTTCCATGCGGTTATTGGTGGTCAGACGAAATCCTTCGCTGAAGGTTTTTTCCGTCTGCTTATAGCGCAGTATCGCGCCGTAGCCACCGGGGCCAGGGTTGCCAAGGCAGGAGCCGTCGGTGAAAATTTCTACCTGTTTGAGCATCTCTGGTAGACTCTTCCTATCAGTTTTATAAAAGCCAAGTCTGACATAAACGAGCGCTGTGAGCACTGCAATATGATCTCTACAACCACCAGACAGATTGTCCTCGATACCGAAACCACCGGTATGAACAAGCTTGGGGTGCACTACGAAGGGCACCGCATCATCGAAATCGGTGCGGTGGAAGTGATTAACCGCCGCCTGACCGGGCGCAACTTCCACGTATACATCAAGCCGGATCGGCTGGTGGATCCGGAAGCGTACGGCGTACACGGCATCAGCGACGACTTCCTGGCCGACAAACCGACCTTCGATCAGGTTGCCGACGAATTCCTCGACTTTATCCGCGGCGGCGAGCTGGTGATCCATAACGCGGCGTTCGATATCGGCTTTATGGATCACGAATTCCGCATGCTGCAGCAGGGGATCCCGAAGACCGAGACCTTCTGCACCATCACCGACAGCCTGATGATGGCGCGCCGCCTGTTCCCGGGCAAGCGCAACAACCTCGATGCCTTGTGCAGCCGCTATGAGATAGACAACAGCAAGCGTACGCTGCACGGCGCATTGCTCGATGCCGAGATCCTGGCGGAAGTCTATCTGGCGATGACCGGCGGTCAGACGTCGATAGCGTTCCAAATGGAAGGCGACACCCAGCAAAACGATGCCGCGCAAGAAATACAGCGTATCGTCCGCCCGGCTACGGCGATGAAAGTGGTCTACGCCAGCGACGAAGAAATAAAGGCGCACGAGGCGCGTCTGGATCTGGTGGCGAAGAAGGGCGGCAGCTGCCTGTGGCGCGGGGCGCCGGCGGAATAACGGCGTTTTTGCACGAAAAAAACGCACTGGGCAACCCTTCGTTGAAAAACTGTGCAAACGGTTCATTTGCGGAGAAAAAGGCGTTGACGGAACCGAGAGGCGTCCGTAATATGCGCCTCGTTCCCCCGCAAGAGGGAATGGCGCGGAGCGGTAGTTCAGTTGGTTAGAATACCTGCCTGTCACGCAGGGGGTCGCGGGTTCGAGCCCCGTCCGTTCCGCCACTATTCAGAAGCCCTGAGTTAGCGATAACTCAGGGCTTCGTCGTTTCCGCTCTCGGCAAAACGGTGCGGCCCAGGGAACGGGGCCGGCAGACCGGCCCCTTATCCTCAGAACAACACCGAGTAATTCAAACCGAAGGTGCGTCCGCGGCCTTTATAGCTGTACAGCTCAGGTGAGCCGTAGGTCGGGCTGTACAGGATCGGCGCGCGTTGGCCCCAAACGGTGGTGTACTCCTTATCCAACAGGTTTTCCACGCTGAAGCTGATTTTCCCCACCGGCAGGGCATAGCTGCCGAGGAAATCGAGGGTGTTGTAGCCATCTATTTTGCGGCCTTGGGTGGAGTTGGCCTTGGTATAATCGCCGTCGTCCGACACGTCGAAGGTTTGCTGCGACTGCAAGCGCAGATTCCAGTCGCCCGGCGCCCAGCCGACGTAAGCGGTGACTTTCGATGGGCTGGCGGTATCGACCACCAGCTTCTTCCATTCGCCGTTGACCTTGGTTTCAGAACGAATGAAGTTGAAGTTGGTGCCGGCGCTCCAGTCGCTGTCTTCGAAGAAGTAGTCCACCGCACCTTCCAGCCCATATATGCGCCGCTTGTCCGCATTGACGTTAATGGTCATGTCGGTTTTGTTGATGGCGATGCTCTTGTCGGACAACGAGTAGTAGGCGGCGATTTGCGTGCGCAGGTTATCGCCGGTATAGCGCCAGCCCAGCTCGTAGGCGTTGACTTTGATGCCTTCCAGCTTGGAATCGCCGACGTTGACGCTCTTCAGCAACTGGTAATGTCCGCCGTTCAACGCGTAGGTGCCGTTGCCGTAATACTTGCCCGGATCCGGGATCTCGAAGCCCTGAGAGAAGTTGAACCAGGTTTGCTGACGCTCGGTCAAGTGCGCCAACAGACCGGCGTTGAACAGCGCATTGTTGTAGTCGGTTTTCCCTCCCGGGATGGCGTCGGCGGAGGCGGCGACGCCGGTGGCGATCGCCTGCTGCTGGTTATAGCCGACGAAGTCGTCGATCTTGTTTTCGGTGTACTGGTAACGCACGCCGCCGCTCAGGGTGAAGATGGGATTGATGTCGTAACTGGCCTGCAGGAACGACGCCAGGTTGCTGGTGGTATAGCTCGGGTAGCGGCCGGTGCCGTAAGCGTTCTCCAGCGTCATGCCGCCGGACTGTTGGGCCTTCGCCAGGTTGAAGAACTGCTGGTTGGCGTTGAAGCTTTCATGCTCGGCGTCGATGCCGTAAGTCAGCGTCAGCGCGTCGACAGGTTTGCTGTTTAACGTCAGTTTGCCGCCGTAAAAATCGGTTTTTTGCTGCGAAGCGCCAATGCTGCTGACGTAATAGTTCGGCGCTTTACCCGCCAGCGTTGGGAACGGATAGAAGGTCAACGTTTCGTCGCGGTAGTAGACCTGCGCCACCAGATCCTGGCCGAGGAAATCGGTGTTGGAATATTGCAGGTTGATCAGGTGGCGCTCGGTGCCGGGGATGCGATCGGAGTTTAAGTTACCGCTGTTGTACGCCTTGGCATTGCCGGTCACCGCCGCGAAGTTTTCCCCCAGAAACAGGCCGTGATCGCCGTCGGACTGGCTTTTGTAGTATTGGGTGGTCAGCTGCAGCTGTTGATGATCGTCGATGTTGAGGGTGCCGGTGCCCATCACATCGAGGCGATTGGAATACTGCAGGCCGGTTTGAGTATTGTCGATCAGCACCTCGTTGCCTTTGCCGTCGTACCAGCCGCCGTAACGCTGGTAAGAAACGGACAGCCGCCCCGAGGCGTTGTCGTTGCCGCCGCTGACCGCCGCCGCCACGTTCTCGTCGTGATCGTTATGGCCGCCGAAGCCGGTTTTGCCGCCGACCTGCAATTCGACCTGCTGCTCTTTCTGTCCTTTCTTGGTCACGATATTGATCAGGCCGCCGGTGCTGCCGCCGCCGTACAGTGCGGTCGCGCCGGAAATCACCTCAATATGGTCGATATTGAACGGGTCGATCGAATCCAACTGGCGGCTGTCGCTGCGCGACGAGTTCAGGCGTACGCCGTCGATCATCACCATCATCGAACGGCCGCGCATATTCATGCCATAGTTGGTGCGGCCCTGGCCGCTGACGTCCATGCCGGGGATCAGCTGAGCCAACATGTCCTTGATCTCTTTGCCGCCCTGGACCTGCTGTTCGATCTCCTGACTTTCGATCACCCATGTCGTCTGCGCCATTTCCGCCGCGCTGCGGTGCGAACGGCTGGCGGAGACGACCACCTGCTCTTCGCTGCCGTTTTTCTGATCTTCTGCCCAGGCCGCCGGCGCAAGCAACGCCAGCAGACATGGGTTTAATACCCAAAGAGGTTTGCGTTTCATCGTTATTTCCCAGGTGATATTGTCGTTACGTTGTTTTTTGAGAATGCTTCTTTTATCAATAACGTTTCTTGTTATCAATAAAATCATGATATGATTTTTTGCTATGCATTAACGTAATTAATTAGTTTTATTAACATTTATCCGCTGCGCGATCGCGCGGCCACGCCGCCAACACGGCAGCCGATCGGTCATACGTAAAAGCGACAGCCGTTGCCGGAGAGTCGAGAACATGTCCGCCAGCTACAGAATTTTTGATATCACCCTGAAAAGCAAAACGCTGATTTCGCCCTCGCTGCTGCGCTGCGTGTTTGAAGGTGCGGATGTTCATCGCATGAAGCTGGAAGCGCCTGACCAGCGCATCAAACTGCTGTTCCCGGCGGCGGACGGCAAGATCACGCCGTTGGCCAACGGCCCGGACTGGTACGGCGATTACATGGCGCTCCCCAAAGAACAGCGTCCGGTAATGCGCACCTATACGCTGCGTGCGCTGCGCCGCGAGCAGAATCAGATGGACGTCGAGTTCGTGCTGCATGGCGTGAACGGCCCGGCTTCAGCCTGGGCGACCCATGCCGAACCCGGAGACACGATTCAAACGGTCGCCCCCAACGGTGACTTCGACGGCGACAGCGGCGGTTACGAATGGGCGCCGCCGGCGCAGTTGCAACAGGCGTTGCTGATCGCCGATGAGACGGCGGTGCCGGCGGCGATGGCGATTCTGGAACAGCTGGCGCTGCAGGCCAATCCGCCGCGGGTGCAGGCGTTTTTCGAGGTGCCGGTGGCGGCGGATTGCCTGGATTTGGCGCATTTCCCGTTCGCCGACGTTTATTGGCTGCCGCGTGACGTCGGCCGCCAGCTGGTGCACGGCACGCTGCTGGTGGAAGCGGTGCGCCAGCGGGTGGATATCCCCGCATCGGCCTGTGCGCAAGCGCAGTCCCTGGCGGAAAGCAGCCTGAGCGATGAGGTGTTGTGGGAGCGGGCGGCCGGCAGCAACGCTTTCTATGCCTGGGTGGCGGCCGAATCTTCCGCGGTGAAAACGCTGCGGCGTTACCTGATTGGCGAACGCGATCTGGATCGCTCCACCGTCAACTTCATGGCCTATTGGTGCTGAGTCGGCCGCCGCCGTGCGCCTCCATCATGGGCTCTACCGCCTGGAGGCCTAAGGCGCGTCGAGCAGGCTGACGTGCGCCGCTACGATGCGCCAGCCACAGGGCAGCTTGACCCAGGTTTGCATTTGCCGCCCCCTGCGGTTGCTGCCCGGCCGATGAAATTCCGTGCTGGCCACCGCCATATCTTCACCAAAAGTCGTGATTTGGGTGTTTTCCAACAGCCGCTCCAGTCCGTTGGCCGGGCGCCGTTGACGAAAATCGCGGATTTCGTCGATACCGTAGAGGCTTTCGGTGGCGCCATAGCGCACCGTGCGCGCGTCGTGCCAGAACAACTCGTCCAGCACATCGATGTCATTGCTGATTAACGCCTGCTCATAGCGGTAAAAGGCGGCGTTGACCTCCGCCAGCACCGCCGGCCGATCGATATGTTCACTGTTCATTGATTACTCCTGTTTGCAGACGCAAGTGGCGATGCCGGCGCATTCCAGCGCATAGGCGGCGCGCAGCGCCAAATCTTCGCGCCACGGCGGGGCGATCAGTTGCAGGCCGATCGGCAGACCGGATGCGCTTTTCAAAGGAACCGTCACGACCGGCAGGCCAAGGAAGGAAATCGGCTGCGTCAGCATGCCCATACTGGCGCGGATCGGCAGATCGACGCCGTTGATGCGCATCGTTTCCTGGCCGATCGGCGTGGCGCTGCACGGCGTCGCCGGGGCGATCAAAATGTCCCAGTGCTTGAACAGCGGCGCGGCTTGCCGGCGAAACGCGTGACGAAAGCGCTGTGCCTGCAAATACCAGGTGGCGGGGAGCATGGCGCCGGCCAGCAGTCGTTCTCGCGACAGTGGCTCGAAGCGTTCGGGTTGGCTGCGCAACTGCGGCAGATAGCGATGGCCGCCCTCTGAGGCGCTGAGGATAAAGGCCGCCGATCGGGCCAGCTCGGCCTGCGGCAGCTCGACTTCGGCGCTGGCTGCCAGCGCTTGCGCCACCTGGTTGACTGCGGCTTTGGCGTCATCATTGCACCATTGCAGGAAATAGCCGCCTAACACGGCGCAGCGCAGGTTCTGGCTGCCCTGTGCCAGCAACGCTTCGGTGCGGGAAATCGGCCGATCGCTCTGGAACGGATCCTCGGCGTCGATGCCCTGCATCGCGTCATACACCGTCGCGAGATCGTGCACCCGGCGGGCGAACGGGCCGATGTGATCCAGGCTGTCGACAAACGGCTGGCTGCCGCTGCGCGAAAGACGGCCGAAGGTCGGTTTCAGACCATAAATGCCGCACAGCGAGGCGGGCACGCGTATTGAGCCATTGGTGTCGCTGCCGAGCGAAAAGGTCACCAGGCCGGCTGCCACCGCTGCGGCCGAGCCGCCCGAAGAGCCGCCGGCGATGCGCCCGAGGTCATGTGGGTTTCGGGTGGCGCCGTAATGGCTGTTCTCGGTGGTGAAACCGTAGGCGTAGGCGTCCATGTTCAACATGCCGCAAAGCAACGCGCCTTGATCCGCCAGCCGGGAGACGCCCCAGGCGTCGCGGCCGGCCGGTGGCCGATCGCTGAACAGGCGGGCGCCGGCCAGCGTGTTTTCACCGGCGACGTCGAACAGATTTTTTACCGCATAGGGAATGCCGGCCAAAGCGGGCAGCGTTTGCCCAAGCGCGCGCGAACGGTCAAGGCGATCGGCTTCTTTTTGCATGCGTTCCCGGGTGATGTGCGTAAAGGCGTTCAGCGCGGGATTCTGACGGTCGATGTGATCGAGCGTATGCCGGACGATCTCGCGCGCCGAGAGCGCGCCGCGTTCAAGGGCCGTACGGATCTCGGCGAGCGACAGGGCGCTTAAGGGATTCATGGGCGATATACCCCCGCGATTTCCTGGCGCGGATCCAGCGGGAAGGCCATCAGCGGTTCGGCCAGCGCGGCGATGCGTTCGATCTGTTTCAACAGTTCCCGGCGGCGGACATCGTCCAGTTCCACGGCCAGCACGGTTTCCATCTGGTGGATATAGGCCGCCCAATCGGCGGCGTGTTGATTGTTCATAAGCGATCCCGATAAATAAGAGAGTCAGAAGCCGGCGGCGCTGCCGTTGCTTCGCGGATCGAAAGCGCCTTCGAACATGCCGTTGGTGTGGCGTACGACGGCGCCGGCATGGCCGACCGTTTCGCTGAACGCCGGCAGCAGTTCAACGGCGTGGCCGCGCTGTCGCAGATAGTCGAGGGTCGCCGCGTTAAAGCGCCCCTCAAGCTTCAATGAGTCCGAACTTTCGCCCCAGGTTCGCCCCAGCAGCCAGCGCGGCGCGCTGATCGCCTGCTGCAGCGGCAGCCCTTGCACCACGTGCCGCACGAACAACGCCGCTTGAGTCTGCGGCTGGCCGTCACCGCCCATCGAGCCGTAGATCAGCGTGCGTCCGTCATACAGCCGGGCGGCGGCCGGGTTCAGCGTATGGAACGGCTGCTTGCCCGGCGCCAGCGCCAGCAGATGATCGGCGTCCAGGCTGAAAGAGGCGCCGCGGTTTTGCCACAGGACGCCGCTGTTCGGCAGTACCATGCCGCTGCCGAATTCGTGGTAGATGCTCTGAATGAAGGAGACCGCCAGCCCGCTGCTGTCCATCACCCCCATCCAGACCGTATCGCCGGGTCCTTTGCCCTGGCCCCAGTCGGCCGCTTTTTGGCCGTCGATGCGCCCGGCCAGCCTATCCAAATGGTCGGCCGCCAGCAGCGCCTGCGGATCCTGCGTCATGTGGCGCGGATCGGTGATGAAACGGTCGCGCAGATCGAACGCCAGCTTGGTGGCCTCGACCACGGCGTGCACCACGGCGCCTTCGCTCTGTCCGACCAGCGGCAGACGGTCGGTCAGCCCGAGGATGGCAAGCGACACCAGCCCTTGGGTCGGGGGAGCCAGATTGAATATTTCACCTTTTTGGTGTTCCAGGCGCAGCGGAGGACGGCGGCATGGCCGATAACTCGCCAGATCATGAGCGGTGAGCGGCATGCCCAACATCGCCATGTCCGCCGCCATGCTTTCAGCCAGCGGCCCGCGATAAAAACTGTCGAGCCCGTCCTCACTCAGTGCGATCAGCGTATCGGCCAGCTGCGGTTGGCAGAATCGTTGGCCGGCAAGCGGGATCTTTCCCTGCGGCAGGTAAATGCGGGCGAAGGGGGCGAACTCCTCCAGCTCGTGGCGTTTGCTGCGCGTCGCCGCCTCTTGGGAGGCGGTGACCGGAATGCCGTCGGCGGCGTAGCGTATGGCGTCGGCGAGCAACCGCGACAGCGGCAGCGGCGTTTCGCCCAGTTCGGCCGAATAGGCCAACGCCTCCTGCCAGCCGCCGACGGTGCCGGCCACGGTCAACGCCGCTTTTGGGCCGCGCTGCGGGATGCGGTTTTCTCCGGCGTACAGCGTCGGCGTCGCCAGCGAGCCGGCGGCGCCGCTGGCGTCGATGGTCAGCGGCTCGCCCTGCGGCGGCACGATCAGCCAGAAACCGTCACCGCCGATGCCGTTCATGTGCGGATAGACCACGGCGATGGTCGCGGCGGCGGCCACCATCGCCTCAATGGCGTTGCCGCCTTCGCGCAGCACCGCCAGCGCGCTTTCGCTGGCGAGATGGTGTGGCGTGACCGCCATGCCCTGTGGCGCGGTATTGCTGTTAATCATGTTTCTGCCCTTGTCTGAGGTGAGCGTTCGGGTAACAGAAGCAAGAGGCGTTCCACTTTTAATCAGGACGATTAATTGCTTGTCAGAGAGGGGCCGGGGCGTGCTATGTTCCGGTGAAACAAAAGTTACAGCGAGAGTGATGATGCAGCCCTTCGATGAACGCCTGCGCAACGAATATCCGCAATTGGCGCCGCAGGAACAGCGCGTCGCCGACTTTATCCTCGATCATTTCGATGACCTGATCAGTTACAACAGCGCCGAGTTGGCGCGCTTGAGCGGGGTTTCTAAAGCCACGGTCAGCAGGCTGTTCAAGCGGTTGGGGTATCGCAGCTACAAGGACATGCGCGCTGAGCTGCGCACCCTGCGCCAGAGCGGCATGCCGGTGACCGACGAGAGGCATGCGGTGCAGGGCAATACGCTGCTGGCGCGGCATTACAAGCAGGAAATGGCTAACCTCTCGCACTGGGTGAGCCATCTCGATGTGGAGCAATTCGGCGCGGTGATCGCCGCGTTGGCGCGGGCGCGGCGGGTCGCGCTGCTGGGATTTCGCAACAGCTATCCGATAGCCATGCATCTGCGTCAGCAGCTGATGCAGGTGCGGGAGCGGGTGCTGCTGATGCCGCAGCCCGGCCAGACGCTGGCGGAGGAGCTGGTGGATCTCGCGCCGCAGGATATGGCGGTGGTGGTGGCGTTTCGGCGCCGGCCGCGTCAGCTCAAGGCGATACTGACGCAACTGCAAACTCGCCGGGTGCCGACGCTGTTGATCTGCGAACCGCAGGCGCAGTCGCTGATCCCGCTGGCGGACTGGCATTTGGCCGCTTCGCTGGACAGCGTCTCCGCCTTCGACAGCTATTCAGCCGCCATGAGCTTATGTAACCTGCTCAGCAACGCCCTGCTGCATGAGATGTTGGAGCAGGGGCGATCGCGTATTCATCATATTGCCGGTCTGTATCAGGATTTGGACGAACTGGAACCGCGCTAACCGGCGCTTTTTTGGTGCTGATGCACACTTTTAGTGCGGCTCTGGCCTGCCTGCTTTCCCTTTCTCCGTCGCCGGCCCGCTGAGGTCGGCAGGTTTTTTCTCGTTAATCAGCGCCAGTTAAGGCATGGGTTCGACGTATTTTCGATTGGCACATTAGTTGCAGAGCTTGTGGTGTAAGAATCTTTTGTTTCATCTTTTCACCATCGGGGATACGCTATGAACATCAAAAAAACGCTGTGGACGGTTTTCACTGGGATCGCCTTGCTGGCGCAGGCCGCGCCGACCATGGCGGATCAATTGCAAGAGATCCGGCAGCGCGGCGTCCTGCGCGTGGCGGTGCCGCAGGATTTCCCGCCATTCGGCTCGGTGGGCACCGATCTGCAGCCCCAGGGTTATGACATCGATATGGCGCGTTATCTGGCCGATAAGATGAAACTTAAGTTGCAGTTGGTGCCGGTCACCAGCGCCAACCGGGTGCCTTATCTGCAGACTAATAAAGTGGATCTGGTGATCTCCAGCCTGGGCAAAAATCCGGAGCGTGAAAAGACCATCGCCTTCAGCCGCGCCTATGCGCCGTTCTTCCTGGGGGTCTTTGGTCCTAAAGACGGCGCGTTGGCGGACATGGCGCAGCTCGATGGCAAGACCGTCGGCGTCACGCGCGGTGCGGTGGAGGATATGGTGCTGAGCGACGGCGCGCCTAAAGGGGCGCAGATCAAGCGTTATGAGGATAACAACACGACGCTGTCGGCCTATCTCTCCGGGCAGGTGCAGTACATCGCCACCGGTAACATGGTGGTGAGCGCCCTGGCGCGCCAGAATCCGGGCAAGGCGCCGGCCGCCAAGTTCATGTTGAAAGATTCGCCGTGCTTCGTGGGGTTGCGCCAGGGAGAACCGGCCTTGAAAGCGGCGGTGGATGCGCTGATTGGACAGGCGCTGGCGGACAAGACGCTGAATGGCCTGTCGGAGAAATGGTTGAAGGCGCCGCTGCCCGATGGTTTTGGCGCATAACGGGAGCGGCGGATGACCTATCAGCTGAATTTCTCCGCGCTCTGGCCCTACATGCCTGAGCTGTTGGCGGGGTTACTGACGACGATGGCGCTGACGGCGCTGGCGACGTTGATGGGGGTTGCGCTGGGCATTTGCGGCGCGGCGATCCGCAGCGGCCGGGCCGGCGCGCTGAGCCGCCTCTGGGGCGTTTACGTCGAAGTGGTGCGCAACACGCCGTTCGTCGTGCAGTTGTTCTTCATCGTGTTCGGCCTGCCGAGCCTGGGCTGGAAACTGACGGCCGGGCAGGCGGCGCTGCTGGCGATGGTGATCAACCTTGGCGCCTACAGCACCGAAATTATTCGCGCCGGCATTCAGGTCACGCCGAAGGGGCAGTGGGAAGCGGGACGCGTGTTGGGGCTCAGCCGCAGCCAGACCTTTTTACGCATCGTACTGCCGCCGTCGCTGCAGCGTATTTATCCGGCGTTGGTGAGCCAGTGCATCATCGTGATGCTGGGATCCTCGGTGGTGTCGCAGGTCTCATTCGAAGAGCTGACCTTCGCCGCCAACCTGATCCAGTCGCGCACCTTCCTCAGCTTTGAAGTCTATCTGGTGACGGCGCTGCTTTATCTGTTGTTGTCGCTGTTGATGCGTCAACTGTTACTGGCCGCCGGGCGGCGTTTTTTAGGGAGCCGGAACTGATGCTGACGTTTACCGATTGGGACATCGTGCGCAATCTGCTGTTGGCGGCTCGCTGGACGCTGCTGCTGTCGTTGACGGCGTTCTTCGGCGGCACGCTGGTGGCGCTGCCGCTGGTGTTGATGCGCCTGAGCAAGCGCCGCTGGGCAATGCGTTTTGTCCGCGTTTACGCTGAACTGTTTCAGGGCACGCCGCTGCTGATGCAGCTGTTTTTGGCGTTTTTCGGTCTGGCGCTGTTCGGCGTCGACGTCAGCCCATGGACCGCGGCCGCACTGGCGCTGACGCTATTCACCAGCGCTTTTCTGGTGGATATCTGGTCCGGCAGCATCGCCGCTTTGCCGAAAGGTCAGTGGGAGGCAGCCCGTTGTCTCGGGCTGAGTTTCACGCAGACGCTGATGCGCGTCATCACGCCGCAGGCGGTGCGTATCGCCATTGCGCCGACCGTCGGTTTCTCGGTTCAGGTGATCAAGGGCACCGCCTTGGCGTCGATCATTGGCTTCGTCGAGCTGACCAAGGCCGGCACCATGCTGAACAATGTGACTTATCAGCCCTTCAAAGTGTTTGGTCTGGTCGCGTTGGGCTATTTCCTGATGTGCTATCCCTTGTCGCGTTACAGCCATTATCTGGAGAAGAAATGCCATGCCGATCATCACCATTAATCAGGTTCAAAAATATTACGGTCAGAATCATGTGTTGAAGGGCGTGGATCTGGATATCGACATGGGGCAGGTGGTGTCGATCATCGGCCGCAGCGGGTCTGGTAAAAGCACGCTATTGCGCTGCATCAACGGGCTGGAAGGGTATCAGGAAGGGAGCATCAAACTGGGCGGCATGACCATCACCGATCGCGATTCGCAGGCGCGTGAAATCAGCCGCTCGATTGGCATGGTGTTTCAGAACTTCAACCTGTTCCCGCATATGACGGCGCTGGAAAACGTGATGCTGGCGCCGCGCCGGGTGCTGAAAAAAAGCGCTGCCGAGTGCCGCGAGTTGGCCGAACAGATGCTGAACAAGGTGGGATTGGGTGAGCGCATGCATTACGCGCCGGCCAACCTTTCCGGCGGGCAACAGCAGCGGGTGGCGATCGCCCGGGCGCTGGCGATGAAACCGAAGGTGTTGCTGTGCGATGAGATCACCTCGGCGCTGGATCCCGAGCTGGTGGGTGAAGTCCTGAAGGTGCTGGAACAGTTGGCGCGAGAGGGCATGACGCTGATTCTGGTCACTCATGAAATGAGCTTCGCCCGCGAGGTGGGCGACCGGGTGGTATTTATGCACCAGGGCAAGGTGTGGGAGCAGGGAAATAGCCGCACGCTGTTCGCCAATCCGCAAACGCAGGAATTGAAACAGTTTATCGCTTCTGTGCGCGGGTTGTCAGAAGCCTGATTTCGGCAAATAAAATGACAAGTTATTAAGCTGGTAAGGAAATAACATGCTAACTACTCCGCAGTTCGAACAGATTAACCCGCCGGCGCGCCTGTTGATGGGGCCGGGGCCGATCAACGCCGATCCGCGCGTGCTGCGCGCCATGTCGAGCCAACTGATCGGCCAGTACGATCCGGCAATGACCGGTTACATGAATCAGGTCATGGCGCTGTATCGCGCGCTGTTCCGCACCGAAAACCGCTGGACGATGCTGGTGGACGGCACCTCACGCGCCGGCATCGAGGCGCTGTTGGTTTCCGCCATTCGTCCGGGCGATAAGGTGCTGGTGCCGGTATTCGGCCGCTTCGGACATCTGCTGTGCGAAATTGCCCGCCGTTGTCGCGCCGAGGTACACACGATCGACGCGCCGTGGGGCGAGGTGTTCAGCGCCGATCGCATCGAAGACGCGATTAAGCGGGTGCGCCCGCGCCTGCTGCTGACGGTGCAGGGCGACACGTCCACCACCATGCTGCAGCCGCTGCATGAGCTGGGCGATATCTGCCGCCGCCACGGCGTGCTGTTCTATACCGATGCGACGGCGTCCTTTGGCGGCAACCCGCTGGAGACCGACGCCTGGGGGCTGGATGCGGTCTCCGCCGGGCTGCAGAAGTGCCTGGGCGGCCCTTCCGGCAGTTCGCCGGTCACCCTCAGCCCGCAGTTTGAAGAGATCGTGCGCCGTCGCAAATGCGTGGAGGAGGGGATCCGCACCGCCGAACATGCCGACGGCGACGACGAGATGATCTACTCCAACTATTTCGACCTCGGCATGATCATGGATTATTGGGGGCCGGAACGCCTGAATCACCATACCGAAGCCACCAGCATGTTGTTCGCGGCACGAGAATGCGCGCGGGTGATCCTCGAGGAAGGGCTGGATCAGGCCATTGCCCGCCACCGGCTGCACGGCGCGGCGATGCTGGCGGGCATCCAAGGCATGGGGCTGGCGGTGTTCGGCGATCTCGAGCACCGCATGAATAACGTGCTCGGCGTGATGATCCCGCCGCAGGTGCACGGCGAGCAGGTGCGGCAGATGATGCTGAACGATTTCGCTATCGAAATCGGCACCTCGTTCGGCCCGCTGCAGGGCAAGATCTGGCGCATCGGCACCATGGGCTACAACGCGCGCAAAGATTGCGTGCTGCAAACGCTGGCGGCGCTGGAGGCGGTGTTGAACCGGTTGGGCTTCGCCACGCAACAGGGGGAGGCCCTCCAGGCGGCCTGGAACCTGTACGATGCAGGACGGCCAGAATGACGCCGCAGGAGGCGCAGCAGGCCGCCGCGCGGGTGATGGCGCGCTGTGACGAGCTGGCGGCGATCAGCGCGGAGCCCGGTAAACTGACGCGTCTTTATCTGTCTGCGGAACATCGGCGCGCCAACGTTCTGGTGGGCGAATGGATGCGCGAGAGCGGCATGCGGGTGTGGCAAGACAGCGTCGGCAATATCTGTGGCCGTTATGAAGGGCTAACGCCCGGCGCCCCCGCGCTGCTGCTGGGTTCGCATCTGGACACGGTGCGCAACGCCGGGCGTTATGACGGCATGCTCGGCGTGCTCACGGCGCTGGAAACGGTGGCGCAATACCACCGCCAGGGGCGTCGTTTGCCGCTGGCGCTGGAGGTGATCGGCTTTGCCGACGAAGAGGGCGCTCGCTTCGGCGTGACGTTGCTGGGCAGCCGCGGCTTGACCGGCCAATGGCCGCAGGAATGGCTGGCGCAGACTGACGCGGACGGGGTGAGCATCGCGCAGGCCATGCGCGACTTTGGGCTGGAGCCGACGGCGATCGCGCAGGCGCGCCGCGCGCCGCAGGAAATCCGCGCTTATCTGGAATTGCATATCGAACAGGGCCCATGTCTGGAGGCGGCCGACCTGGCGCTGGGGGTGGTGACGGCGATCAACGGCGCGCGTCGGCTTAACTGCGTCTTTAGCGGGGAGGCGGGCCATGCCGGTACGGTGCCGATGGGGCAGCGCAAAGACGCGCTGGCGGCCGCGGCGGAATGGATAACGGCGGTTGAAACGTTGACCCTCGCCGCCGATCCGCATCTGGTGGCCACCGTCGGCTGCATCGAGAGCCTGCCGGGCGCGGCCAACGTGATCCCGGGCGAAGTGCGATTGACGCTCGACGTGCGCGGCCCGCAGGATGCGCCGCTGGCGGCGCTGTTGGCGACGTTGCTGGCGCAGGCGCAGACGATCTGCGCACGCCGCGGAGCGCGCTTCGCCAGCGAGGAGTTTTACCGCATTGACGCCACCGCCTGCGATAGCGATCTGCAGCGCCGCTGGCAGGCGGCCGTCGAGCAGGTACAGGGGCAGAGTCTGGCGCTGCCGAGCGGCGCTGGTCATGACGCCATCGCCGTGGCGGCGCAATGGCCGGTCGGCATGCTGTTCGTGCGTTGCGCCGGCGGCGTCAGCCATCATCCGGCTGAAGCGGTGCGGCAGGCTGACGTAGCGCTGGCGATCCAGGCCTATTGCCTGGCGATCGCCGGCTGGGATCGCGTTTAATCAGTCAAGACGCAGAAAGCTGTCGGCATCGCGCCAGGCCGGAAAGGCGCTGCGGTAACTCTGCAGGGTTTCCAGCGACAGCTCGGCGTCCAGCCGCGCGGCTGCGCCGGGCTCGGCATCCGCCAGGATCTCGCCCTGCGGGCTGATGATCAGGCTGTCTCCGCTGTAGTTCAGGCCGTTCGGATCGTCGCCCACCCGGTTGCAGCCCGCCACATACACCTGATTTTCAATCGCCCGCGCCGCCAGCAGCGTTTGCCAATGGCGGCTGCGCGGCGCCGGCCAGTTGGCGACGTACAGCGCCAGATCGTAATCCTGCTGATAGCGCGCCCAGACCGGGAAACGCAGGTCGTAGCAGATCTGCGGCAGAATGCGCCAGCCGCGCCACTCGACGATTTCGCGCCGGTTGCCGGCCTGATAGTGCAGGTGTTCGCCGGCCATGCGGAACAGATGGCGTTTATCATAGGCATGCACCTGGCCGCCCGGCTCCACCAGCAGAAAGCGATTGACCGCGCCTTCGGCGGTTTTCAGCGCCACGCTGCCGCCGATCAACGCGTGGCTTTTCACCGCCCAACCGTGCAGCCAGTCGATCACCTGCTGTTCGGGCAGGGCGCTCTCGCCGGCATCCATGGCAAAACCGGTGGTGAACATTTCCGGCAAGACGATGAGATCGCGCCCGACGATCGGCGCCAGCAACGCGTCGAAGGCGGCCAGGTTAGCGAGGCCGTCGCGCCAGACCAGAGGTTGCTGCAACAGGGTAATTTTTAAAGTCGACATAACCGCTCCGCAGCTGCATCCAGCGTGGCGTCCTGTTTAGCGAAGCACAGCCGGATCAATTTATGGGGGAAAGGATCGGCACAGAAGACCGACAGCGGAATGGCCGCCACGCCCACGTGCTCGGTTAACCAATGGCAGAACGCCACATCGTCCAGATCGGAGATGGCGCTGTAGTCCGCCAGCAAGAAGTATGTACCGGCGCAGGGTAAAATTTCCAGTCGGCTGCTCGCCAGCGCTTGCACGAAGCGGTCGCGCTTGGCGCGGTAGAATGCCGGCAACTGTCGCCAGTGCTCCGGCTCGGCGCGCAGGCTATCCGCCAGCGCCAGCTGCGCCGGGGTGTTGACCGAGAAGGTCAGGTATTGATGCACCTTGCGCACCTCGGCGCTCAGCGCGGCGGGCGCCACGCAGTAACCCACTTTCCAGCCGGTCATGTGGAAGGTTTTACCGAAGGAGGACACCGCGATCGCCCGTTGGCGCAATTGTGGGTGGGCCAACACGCTGGCGTGCCCGCCTTTGGCGAAGCAGATGTGTTCGTAGACTTCGTCGCTGAGCACGTAGATCTCGCGCTCGGCGATGGCGTGCCACAGCTGCTGCATGTCTTCCGCCTGCCAGGCGGTGGCGGACGGGTTGTGCGGCGTATTGACGATCACCAGACGGGTGCGCGGCGACAGCGCGGCGGCGAACCGTTGCCAATCCACGGCAAATGCGGGCGGCTGCAGGGCGAGGCGTTTGAGTACGCCGCCGGCCAGCGTCACCGCCGGCGCGTAGCTGTCGTAGCTCGGATCGAAACAGACCACCTCATCGCCGGGGCGCACCAGCGCGGTGATGGCGGCGAACAGCGCTTCGGTGGCACCGGCGGTGACGGTCACTTCGCTGCCGGCATCCGGCTGCCAGCCATACAGCTCGGCGGTTTTGTCGGCGATGGCTTCGCGCAGCGCCGCCACGCCGGTCATTGGCGCATATTGGTTGGCGCCCTGGGCGACGTGCCAGGCCAGGCGTGCTTTCAGGTAGTCCGGCCCGTCAAAATCAGGGAAGCCCTGCGACAGGTTGATCGCCTGATGCTGCTGCGCCAGCGCGCTCATCTGGGTGAAGATGGTGGTGCCCAGGGCAGGCAGTTTACTGTCGGGAATCAATGCGGAAGTGCTCATAGCAGGTGAATACTCCAGGCGCTTATATTGCCGTCAATATAACACGATGCTAGTATTTGGCAATCAAGACGCTTAGATGGCTAAATGCGAAAAAGTGCTTAGCCTGTCGCGCAGCCGGCTAAGCCTCACCTGCTGACCGCTATACCGAACGGGAAACGATAACAATGACGGAGAATCCGCAACTTACCGCATTACTGGCGGCCTGCCACTGGATTGGCGACAAAGGCTGGTGTCCGGCGACCGGCGGCAACATGTCGCTGCGCCTCGACGAACGCCAGTGCCTGGTCACCGAGTCCGGCAAAGACAAAGGGAGTCTGAGCGCCGCCGATTTTCTGCGGGTGGATATCGCTGACAATCACGTGCCGAGCGGCCGTACGCCGTCGGCGGAAACCGGGCTGCATACGCTGCTCTATCGCTTGTACCCGCACCTTGGCGCGGTGTTGCATACCCATTCCGTCAACGCCACCGTGTTGTCGCGGGTGGAACGCGGCGATGCGTTGGTGCTGCAGGGGTACGAAATGCAAAAGTCGCTCGCCGGTCAGCGCAGCCACCTGGACAGCGTGGCGATCCCCATTTTCGATAACGATCAGGACATTCCCCGGCTGGCGTCGCGCGTCGCGGCCTATGCCGAGGTCACGCCGCTGCAGTACGGTTTTCTGGTGCGCGGCCACGGTCTCTATTGCTGGGGAGGTCAGGTGGCGGAAGCCCGCCGCCATCTCGAAGGGCTGGAATTCCTGTTCCAGTGTGAACTGCAACGTCGCTTGCTGGAGGCGAAATGATCCGCGCTATCGTGACCGATATTGAAGGCACCACCAGCGATATTCGCTTCGTGCATCAGGTGCTGTTTCCCTATGCCCGCGAGCGGCTGGCGGATTTTGTACGCCGTCACGCCACGGAGAGCGAAGTCGCCGCGCCGTTGGCGGCGCTGCGCGCTGAAATTGACCAGCCGCAGGCGGATCTCGATGCGCTGATCGCCGCGCTGTATCGCTTTATGGATGAAGATCGCAAATCCACCGCGCTCAAGGCGCTGCAGGGCATCATCTGGCGCAGCGGCTATCGCGAGGGCGACTTCCGCGGACATCTTTATCCGGAGGTCGCCGGGCAGTTGGCTGCCTGGCAGCGCCAGGGGCTGAAGCTTTACGTTTATTCCTCCGGTTCGGTGGAGGCGCAGAAGCTGCTGTTCGGCCACAGCGACGCCGGCGATCTGCAGCCGCTGTTCAGCGGCTATTTCGACACCCGCGTCGGCGCCAAGCGTGAAACCGCGTCGTACCGCAACATCGCGCAGGCTATCGGCATCGCGCCCGACGAACTGCTGTTCCTGTCCGATATTCACCAGGAGCTGGACGCCGCGCAGGCCGCCGGCTGGCATACCTGCCAGCTGATCCGCGATGAGGCGGACGCACAGAGCCGGCATCCGCAGGTCAGCCGTTTTGATCACATCGATTTAGGGGAGTTTGTCTCATGAGTGGATTGACCATTTTCAGTGATACAGCACCGCAGCAGCCGCTGTGGCAGAGCCGCGACGCGCAGGAAATCCAGCGCCAGCTGGCGCAGATCGGCGTGCGCTTTGAGCGTTGGCAGGCGGATCGCGAGTTGGGCGACAACCCGCAGCCGGAGGCGGTGATCGCCGCCTATCAGCATGAGATCGACCGGCTGGTGGCGGAAAAGGGCTACCAGAGTTGGGACGTGATCAGCATGCGGCCGGACCACGAGCAGCGTCAGGCGCTGCGCGAAAAATTCCTGTCCGAACACACGCACGGCGAGGATGAAGTGCGCTTTTTCGTTGAAGGGGCGGGGCTGTTTTGCCTGCATCTGGACGGCAAGATCTTCCAGATCCTGTGCGAAAAGAACGATCTGATCTCGGTGCCGGCCAACACTCGCCACTGGTTCGATATGGGCTCGGCGCCGCACTTTACCGCGATCCGGGTATTTGACAACCCGGAAGGCTGGGTGGCGCATTTCACCGGCGACACGATCGCCGATGCCTATCCGCGCCTGGACTGATCGTCAACCGGCGGGCGTTAACCCAGCGCCCGCTGGAAAATCCCCGCTTCAACCTGCTGCGGCGTGATCACGCCGCTGTCGAACACCCACCCGCTGATAAGCTTGGCCGGCGTGACGTCGAACGCCGGATTGCAGACCGGCGCATCGGCCGGCGCCCACTGGCAGGCGCCGAAGCTGCCTGAAACGCCGGTGACTTCGGCCGCCGCGCGTTGCTCGATCGGGATGGCGGCGCCGTCCGGACAGTGCGGATCGTGGGTGGTATGTGGGGCAGCCACGTAGAATGGAATGCCATGGTAGTGCGCCAGCACCGCCAGGCTGTAGGTGCCAATCTTGTTGGCGACGTCGCCGTTGGCGGCGATGCGATCCGCGCCGACCCACACCGCATCGACCTGGCCCTGCGCCATCAGGCTGGCGGCCATCGAATCGCAGATCAGGCGATAGGGAATGCCCAGCTCGCCCAGTTCCCAGGCGGTCAGACGGCCGCCCTGCAGCAACGGCCGGGTTTCATCAACCCATACCTGTTGCACTTTGCCCTGCTGGTGGGCGCGCAGCAGCACGCCGATGGCGGTGCCGACGCCGGCGGTGGCCAACCCGCCGGTATTGCAGTGGGTCAGCAGGCGGCTGCCTGGCTTGACCAGCCCAGCGCCGTGATCGGCGATGCGATCGCACAGCCGGCGATCTTCCTCCACCAGCCGCAGCGCTTCGTTCACCATCGCCGGCGCCCAGTCCGGCTCCGCCAGCGCCAGCTTCATGCGATCCAGATTGTTCATCAGGTTAACCGCCGTCGGGCGGGCGGCGCGCAGCGTGTGCAGCGCCTGTTCCAGCTCGGCGCGCGGCACACCGCGTTCCGCCAGCAGCGCCAACAGCAGGCTGGCGGACAGCCCGATCAGCGGCGCGCCGCGCACCCGCAGGCTGTGAATGTGCCCGACCAACTCCTCCACGCTGTCGCAGGTGCGCCACCGCTTTTCCTGCGGCAGGGCTTGCTGATCGAGGATCCAAAGGCGGTTGTCCCGCAGGGTCAAACTGGTGGTGTTAAGCGCTTGCATCGGCGGTTAATTCCTTGTTGCGAGGTTATTGCATCTGAAACGCTATTCTGCCAACATGACTTCCAGATGTATAGACGTCCAAATGCTTTTACGTCTAAATAAACAGAATCGCTGGGGGCAGCGAGAGAGAACAGAGGGGTTGGGGAATGTCGCTTTATCGTACGTTTACGGCTGCCGATGCCGTTGAATACGCCCGCCAATACGGGCAGGTGGCCGATCCGCAAGCGCTGGTGAGCGCCGACGAGATCGGCGACGGCAACCTGAACCTGGTGTTCAAGATCCGCGATCGCGAAGGCGTGAGCCGGGTGATCGTCAAACAGGCGTTGCCGTACGTGCGCTGCGTGGGCGAATCCTGGCCGCTGACGCTGGATCGGGCGCGCATCGAAGCGGAAACGCTGTTGATCCACGGCGGTTTCTGCCCGCGACATACGGTAAAAATCCTGCACCACGATCCCGAGTTGGCGGTGATGGTGCAAGAAGATCTCTCCGATCATCGCATCTGGCGCAGCGAACTGGTGCAGGGGAACTATCATCCGCTGGCGGCCGGTCAGCTGGCGGAATACCTGGCGCAGACGCTGTTCCACACCTCCGATTTTTATCAGTCGGCGCAGCAGAAAAAAGCGGAAGTCAGCCGCTTCACCAACCCCGAGCTGTGCCAGATCACCGAAGATCTGTTCTTTACCGATCCCTATATCGACCATGAGCGCAATCAGTTCGAGGCGGCGCTGTTGCCGCAGGTGCAGGCGCTGCGTGAGGATGCGCCGCTGAAGCTGGCGGTCGCCGGCCTGAAACACCGCTTTCTCAGCAAGGCGGAGGCGTTGTTGCACGGGGATATCCACAGCGGTTCAATTTTCGTGGCGGAAGGGCGACTGAAAGCGATCGACGCTGAATTCGGTTTCTACGGCCCGATCGGTTTTGATGTCGGCACTGCGTTAGGCAATCTGCTGCTCAACTATTGCGGCCAGCCTGGGCTGTTCGGGCCGCGCGACGCCGCCGCCGGGCGCGAGCAGCGTCTGCAGGATGTGCGCGAGCTGTGGCTGATCTTTGCCGATCGTTTCCTGGCGCTGTGCCATCAGCAAAGCCGTGATGCGGCGCTGGCGACGCCGGGTTACGCCGAGCAGTTCCTGCAGCAGGTCTGGATTGATGCGGTAGGGTACTGCGGCGCCGAGCTGATTCGGCGCACTATCGGCCTGGCGCACGTCGCCGATCTGGACAGCATCGCCGACGCCGACATGCGCCTCGACTGTCAGCGTCATGCGCTGGGTTTGGGGCGCACGCTGATCGTCAATGCGCCGCAGATCGAGCATATCGACGCGCTGTTGGCGCGCATTCGTCAGCAAGGCTGAAGAGCCCGACAGTAATGAGGCAAACCCGGCTGCGGCCGGTTTTTTTTTAATAACTTATTGGCATCAGTAACAGAATAGATAAATTGTTTTTAACTAAAAAGGTATTTTCACTCGCGTCTTATTTGTAAATTTAATTATATTTTCTGACCGTTGGTTACATGTCTTTAATATTAATGCCATCCATAAGGACAGTGCTTATTTATCTGGATTTCATGACGGTAATTAAAATAAAAAAACGCCATCCGTTCTTTTTTTGATCGTTTTATTGTGGGAGTGGGGAGATGAAAAAAGACTTTTTATCGATAAAAACTATCACGTCGCCGTTACTTTTTTAGGAAATGGGATAGCTCATGCTCGGGTTTGAATAAAGCAGCGGGTTGATTATCTCAATATTACCCCCTAGATTATTCGAGTATCGGACAACCGTAAATAAATAACGCAAGGTTATTAACTATAAGTAACCTTTGGCCTCACTTTGTCTGATTATTTCTATCGAGATCGGAGTGCTACATGCAATTAACGCCAAGAGAAATCGAAAAGCTGATGGTCTATACCCTGGCTGACGTCGCATTAAAACGAAAATCCAGAGGGATAAAGCTTAATTATCCCGAGGCGGTGGCCATTATTACCACCGCGGCGCTGGAGGGCGCCCGCGAGGGAAAAACGCTGGAAGAAGTCATGAACGACACGCGGCAGGTTTTGAGCCGCGATGACGTCATGGACGGCGTGGCGGACTTGATCCCGCATGTGCAGGTCGAGGCGATATTCAGCGACGGCAGCCGCCTGGTGACGGTGCACGATCCTATTCAATAAGCGCCGATGGCCTTCCTGAATCCCATGGACGAATCTTATCAGCACAGGTATTCCGATGAAAAAGCATGACAAAGAAAAGCACGTGCCGCCAGGCGGCTATATCCTGTCCGAAAGTCCCATCACCTTCAATGAAGATCGCGAGACGGTTATTTTAACGGTGCGCAATACCGGCGACAGGCCTATTCAGGTTGGCTCACACTTTCATTTCTTCGAAGCCAACAAAGCGCTGCAGTTCGATCGCGCCGCCGCCTTTGGCAAACGGTTAAATATCACCGCCACGACGGCGATCCGTTTTGAACCCGGCGATGAAATCGAGGTAGCGCTTATTGCCATCGGCGGCAAGCAAACGGTTTATGGTTTTAATAATCTGGTGGACGGTTGGGCGGGCGACAGCCCGGTAGCCGCCGGTGAAAGAGTAAAGAAAACTATAGATGTAAAGCGAGCTATTGAGCTGGGTTATAAAAACCGCGATCAGGCGCCCATCAAGACGGACGAGGAATAAAGCATGCCAACGATCTCCAGGCAGGAATATGCCGGGCTGTTCGGCCCGACCACCGGCGATAAAATTCGCTTGGGCGATACGCAACTGTTTATTGAAATAGAAAAAGATCTGCGCGGTTACGGTGAGGAATCGGTCTACGGCGGCGGTAAGTCGCTGCGCGACGGCATGGGCGCCGATAACCGATTAACCAGCGACAATGTGTTGGATCTGGTCATTACCAATGTGACCATTCTGGACGCCCGGCAAGGGGTGATCAAGGCGGACGTCGGCATTAAAAACGGCCTGATCGCCGGCATTGGCAAAAGCGGCAACCCGGCGATGATGAACGGCGTCACGCCCGGCATGGTGGTGGGGGTCAGCACCGACGCCATCTCGGGCGAACACCTGATCCTGACCGCCGCCGGCATCGATACGCACATTCATTTCATTTCGCCGCAGCAGGCCGCACATGCGCTCTCCAACGGCGTGACGACCTTCTTCGGCGGCGGCGTCGGGCCGACCGACGGTTCCAACGGCACCACGGTGACCGCCGGGCCCTGGCATATCCACCGCATGCTGCGCGCCTTTGAGAGCATGCCGGTCAACGTGGGGATGCTCGGCAAGGGGCACGCTTCGCACGCTGCGCCGCTGGTCGAACAGATCGCCGCCGGCGTGGCCGGGCTGAAGGTGCATGAGGACTGGGGCGCCACCAACTCCGCGCTGCGCCACGCGCTGCGGGTGGCCGACGACATGGATATTCAGGTGGCGGTGCATACCGACAGCCTGAATGAGGGCGGCTACGTCGAGGACACCATCGACGCCTTCGAAGGGCGCACTATCCACACCTTCCACACCGAAGGCGCCGGCGGCGGGCACTCGCCGGATATCATCAAGGTTGCCGCGCAGATGAACGTCTTGCCGAGCTCCACCAACCCCACGCTGCCGTTCGGCATCAACAGTCAGGCCGAACTGTTCGACATGATCATGGTGTGCCACAACCTCAACCCCAATGTGCCGGCCGACGTGGCGTTTTCCGAAAGCCGGGTGCGGCCGGAAACCATCGCCGCGGAAAACGTGCTGCACGACATGGGCGTGCTGTCGATGTTTTCCAGCGACTCCCAGGCGATGGGGCGGGTTGGCGAAAACTGGCTGCGGGTGATGCAGACGGCGCACGCGATGAAAGCCGCGCGCGGCAAGCTGCCGGAAGATGCGGCGGAACACGATAACTTCCGCGTGCTGCGCTACGTGGCGAAGATCACCATCAACCCGGCGATCGCGCAGGGCATCAGCCACGTGCTGGGTTCGGTCGAGGTCGGCAAGATGGCCGATCTGGTGTTGTGGGAGCCGCGCTTCTTCGGCGCCAAGCCGAAGCTGGTGATCAAGGGCGGGATGATTAACTGGGCGGTGATGGGCGATCCCAACGCGTCGTTGCCGACGCCGCAGCCCACGTTCTACCGACCGATGTTCGGCGCCATGGGCAAATCGCTGCAGGAAACCTGCGTCACCTTCGTCTCCGGCGCGGCATTGCACGACGGCATCAAAGAGAAACTGGGGCTGGAGCGGCAGGTGATGGCAGTGCATAACTGCCGCGCGATCTCCAAGCAGGACATGGTGCGCAATGCGGAAACGCCGCACATCGAGGTGGACCCCGAAACCTTCGCCGTCAAGGTCAACGGCGAACACGCCACGGTGAAGCCGATCGCCACCGCCGTGCTTAATCAACGCTACTTCTTCAGCTAGGAACCGCCGCTCATGATCGTGATTGAAAAGATACTCGGCAATATCAAACGGGATGCCGACTGGCGTGAGCGCTTGCAACATGCCTCGCTGGACGTGCTGGCGCTCTCGCAGTGGGAGGCGCAGAAAAGCCGCTGCCGCAAAACCACCCGCGACGGCCAGGACCTCGGTATTTCCCTCGATCGTCACCAGGTGCTGGCCGACGGCGACGTGTTGCTCTGGGACGAAGCGAACCGCAGCGCGGTGGTGGTGCAGATGAACCTGCGCGATGTGATGGTAATCCATCTTGAGTCGCTGCTGGCGACCGATATGGCGACGGTGCTGAAGACCGCGTTCGAACTGGGGCATGCCCTGGGCAATCAGCACTGGAAATCGGTCATCAAAGGGAATCGCATCTTTATTCCGCTGACGGTGGCGACCAAGGTGATGGATTCGGTGATGAAAACCCACGGCTTTCATGCGCTGCCTTATTCGTTCGTGAAGGGCGAAAGCATTTTGCCGCATCTGACCCAGCCCGAAGCGCGCCTGCTGTTCGGCGGCGCGGAGGATTCCGCGACCCATGTGCATGTTGACAGCCCATTCCTCGGTCAGCATGTGATCAAATTGAAATGAACGCTGTTCAGCTGATTCGCATCCTGCAGTTTGCCGACTCGGTGCTGCCGGTGGGGGCGTTTGCCTTTTCCAATGGCGTCGAGTCGGCGATCCAGGCCGGCATCGTGCGCGATGTCGACACGCTGAAATCGTTCACCCGCACCGCTTTACAACAGGCGGCGGGCGGCGACGGCCGGGCGGTCGCGGCGGCCTGCCGGGCGCTGCAGGGGGGCGATCGCGAGGCGGTTATCGGGCACGACTGGGCGCTGTTCAACCGCAAGCTGAATGAAGAAGGCCGCAGCATGGTGGTGAGGATGGGAAAGAAGCTGGCGGAAATGACGGCGGCCATCTGTGATGAGCCCCAGGTGGTCTGGTGGCTTGAGCAGATCAAAACCGGCCGCGCCGCCGGCACCTATCCGGTGACGCAGGCGGTAGTGATGACGGCGCTGGGCGCGGGGCCGCGCGAGGTGGCGGTGATGCATCAGTACGGCGTGGCGATGACCATTCTCAGCGCCGCCATGCGCCTGATGCGCGTCACCCATATCGACACCCAACGCATCCTGTTTCAACTCAACCGGGACATCGACGTTTTTTGTGACGAAGCCGAACGCGGCGGCGTTGAACAAATGGCCTCTTACGCGCCGGTGACCGACGTCCTGGCCGCGCTGCACGTCGGCGCATTTACCCGACTGTTCAGCAACTAATGATAAAGGAACGAGCAGAGTGAAGAAAATTACCCGCATTGGCATCGGCGGCCCGGTAGGCTCGGGCAAGACCGCGATTATCGAAGTCATTACGCCGCGTCTGATCGAACGGGGCATCAGCCCGTTAATCATCACCAACGACATCGTCACTACCGAAGACGCCAAACAGGTCAAGCGCACGCTCAAGGGGATCCTCGACGAGGAGAAAATTCTGGGCGTGGAAACCGGCGCCTGCCCGCATACCGCGGTGCGCGAGGATCCGAGCATGAATATCGCCGCGGTGGAGGAGATGGAGGCCCGTTTCCCGGACAGCGACGTGGTGATGATCGAGAGCGGCGGCGATAACCTGACGTTGACCTTCAGCCCGGCGCTGGCGGACTTTTACATCTACGTTATCGACGTCGCCGAAGGGGAAAAGATCCCGCGCAAAAACGGCCCGGGCCTGGTTCAGGCCGACATCCTGGTGATCAACAAAATCGATTTGGCGCCGTACGTCGACGCCAGCCTGGCGGTGATGGAACACGATACGCGCGTGGTGCGCGGCGAGCGGCCTTATATCCTCACCAACTGCAAAACCGGCGAAGGCATCGACGAACTGGTGGATATGATCATGCGTGATTTCCTGTTCACCCACGCGCCGTCGGCGGCGGTATGACGGCCGTCAGCGAAGCGGCGAGGCGCGTGGCGCAACTCGGCGCCGACGCGCCGGAGTTGGCCGCCTACCAGGACGAACCGCCGCAGATGGCCAGCGGCGGCGTGGGCAAAACCGGCTATCTGCGGCTGGGGTTCGCGCTGAACGGGCATCGCAGCGTGCTGCGGCAAATGGAGCGGCGCGTGCCGTTTCTGGTGCAGCGGGCGCTGTATTGGGACGAGGCGCTGCCGCAGATGCCGTGCGTATTCGTCATCTCCACCTCGGGCTGCATCTTGCAGGGCGATCGCCTGACGCTCGAGGTGCAGGTCGCCTCCCGGGCCTGCGGGCATGTCACCACTCAATCGGCGACCAAGATCCACGCCATGGAAAATAACTACGCGGCGCAGATGCAGACGCTGACGCTCGAAGAGGGCAGCTATCTGGAGATGATGCCCGATCCGGTGATCCCTCACTGCGGCTCGCGCTTCATTACCGATACCCGCATTACGCTGCACCCCACGGCGACGCTGCTCTATGGCGAGATCCTGATGTCGGGGCGCAAACACCATCAGGCGGATCGCGGTTTCAGATTCGACATTTACTCTTCGCGCATTAGCGCCTGTCGCCCCGCGGGCAACATGCTGTTTGTCGAGCGCTATGTGCTGGAACCGCATAAACACCCGTTGAACGGGGTCGGCGTGATGGGGCCGTTCGATGTGTTCGGCAATGTGATCCTGCTGACGCCGCCCGAGCATCATCAGCGGATCCTCGATCGCATCGCGCCCCGCTATGACGAGGCTGAGGGGATCGCCAGCGGCGTCAGCCGGTTGCCCAATGAGTGCGGGCTGATCTTTAAGGCTTTGGGCAAAGAGGCGCGCCAGGTGAAGGCGGCGATTCGCGCTTTCTGGCGCGTCGCCCGGGAGGAAATCCTGGGCGTGACGCTGCCCGAGCCTTTTATCTGGCGCTAGTCTGCAGCGGGAAGCGGTCATGACGACAAAGTGGAGTTGGGCGGCGTTGTGCGCCCGCAGCCGAATAGCGGCGGTGACGGATGCGGTGCTGCGCGGCTGTTCGCAGGTGATGTTTCAAAATAACCCTTTGACCGGATTATTGTTTTTCATCGCCATTTTCGTGGGCGCCTGGGAAGAAGGGCTGCCGCAGGTGGCCTTCGGCTGCCTGCTGGGTACGGCGGCGGCGACGCTCAGCGCGGCGTGGTTGGTGGACGATCGCGCAGCGTTGCGCACCGGTCTCTATGGCTACAACGGCTGCCTGGTCGGCGCCGCGCTGCCGACTTTTTTGCTGCCCTCTGTCTGGCTGTGGATCGGCGTGATCTTCAGCAGCGCGATCTCGGTGATCGTCACCGTCGGCCTCAATCGGCTGCTGCGTACCTGGAAGATCGCGGCGCTGACCGCGCCTTTCGTGCTGACCACCTGGACGGTGCTGCTGGCCAGCTACCCGTTCAGCCATCTGCGGCATGTGCGGTTGCCGCCGGCGGCCATCCCGGCCGACGGCGCGGTGTTCAACCCGCATCCCGACCTGGCGGAGGTGTTGAGCGGTGCGTTGCACGGCGTCTCCCAGGTCTTTTTGTGCAGCAGCGTGAGCGGCGGCGTGCTGCTGTTGCTCGGGCTGGCGGTTTCGTCGCCGCGCGCGATGGCGCTGGGTTTTTTCGGCGCCTTGCTGGCGGTGATCACCGCGCTGGCGATCGGCGCCGATCCGCAGGCGGTCTTCGCCGGGCTATATGCTTTCAGCGCGGTGCTGACGGCGGTGGCGCTGGGTTCCGTCTTCAACCCGCCCGGCCGGCGGGTGCTTATCTATACGCTGCTCGGCGTGATTTTCACGGTGCTGGTGCAGGGGGCTTTCAATACCTTGCTGGCTCCGCTGGGGATGCCGTCGTTGACCATGCCGTTCGTGATCGCGTCCTGGCTGTTTTTGAGCGCCAATCCGGCGGTGATCGCGGCGCGGCGCTAATCCATTGATTTCAACATAACGAGAAAACGGGAGTGTGGGTATGGCGGTAATTTCCGAAGGATTGCATGGCGCGGCCCGGCAGCGGGCTGTATCCCTGCTGCTGGGGCTGGTGGCGGTCAACGTCGTTGTCTGGCTGCTGGCGCTGGCGGTGTTCAAAGACAATGCGGCGCTGATGGGCACCGCCTTGCTGGCCTACAGTTTTGGTCTGCGCCATGCGGTGGATGCCGATCACATCGCCGCGATCGACAACGTGACCCGCAAGCTGATGCAACAAGGCAAAACGCCGGTGGCGGTCGGCACCTTCTTCTCGCTCGGCCACTCGACCATCGTGGTGCTGGCCTCGGCCGCCATTGCCGCCACGGCGATGATGTTCAGCCGACAGATGGGCTGGTTTCACGAAACCGGCGGTTTGATCGGCACGCTGGTGTCCGCGCTGTTTCTGCTGACGGTGGCCTTTATCAACCTGCTGGTGCTGATCTCCGTGTGGCGCGCTTTCCGGCAGGTGAAGGCGGGCGAGCTGCCTGCGCATCAATCGCTGGATCTGTTGATGAGCGGCGGCGGTGCGCTGGCGCGCTGCTTCCGCCCGCTGTTCAGGCTGGTGAATCAGAGCTGGCACATGTACCTGGTGGGCTTCTTGTTTGGCCTGGGCTTCGACACCGCCACCGAGGTCGGGTTGTTGGGGATTTCGGCTGCCGGCGCCGGCCACGGCATGAACCTGTGGAGCATCATGCTGTTCCCGGCGCTGTTCGCCGCCGGCATGGCGCTGATCGACTCCATCGACAACTTCGTGATGATTGGCGCTTACGGCTGGGCGTTCTCCAAACCGATCCGCAAACTGTACTACAACATGACCATCACGGCGGCGTCGGTGATCATCGCGGTGTTTATCGGCGGCATCGAAGCGCTCGGACTTATCGCCGACAAGCTGGCGCTGTCCGGCCCGCTGTGGGACGCCGTGGCGCGGCTCAACGATCATCTGGGGGAGATGGGTTATTGGGTGATCGCCGTGTTCATTTTCTGCTGGCTGGTGTCGGTGGTGAATTACCGCCTGCGCGGCTATGACAAGCTGACGGTCAGCGGCTGAAAAGGCGGGTGCTCGTGGATCCTGCCTGACACCATCCGCCAACGGGCGGGGCGAACCCCGCCGTTGGGTTGCCTTACCGTTCGGATTCGTAAGCCAAAGTGGCCGCAACCTCCGAGTCTCCCAACCTGATGCGCAGTTCGCACAGCGAACCGCGGGTTAGCCAGATGAACGCGATCAGCGTCATACAGACGATCACCAGCTTAAGCACGACCCGTTTTTGCTGCATTTTTGACCTCCCTATCCTTGCCTTGCGGCGGGTAAGAGGCTAACCTGATGTTGCTTGGCATCAGAGTGGCCTCGGGTTGATAATATCGACTCGGGGCCTTTCTCTTTCTCTCCTTTGCCAAGGCTCCGGACAGAAAGATCCAGAGCACCCGCTGCGCAGTCTACCCGAACTTCCTTCCCGTGAAATCCGCCGTTGCGCCAACCTGCGGCGCGGTGCGCAGTTCGTGATGCAAGAAAAGAAAAAGGGGCGATGATGATCGCCCCTTGGATGCGTGGAGTAGGAATTGGCGTTAAGCCGCTTCGGTCTGCTGTTGGCGCTTAGACTGCGCCGCCGGCTTTTCCGGCTTGGCGGCCGCCAGCGCATCCGGCGCAAAGTCGTCCACGTTGATGGAGCGCAGACGGCTCTCTTCGGCTTTCACCAGGATCTTCGCTTCGTCGGCGCTGATCTTGCCTTCTTCCAGCGCGCGTTCCGCCAAACGATCCAGACGGGTGAACGGCAGGTTTTTGCCGGCGGCCTTGCACAGACGTTCGTGAATCGGCTCGGCGGCCATCACGTCGGCCAGCGCCGCTTCCAGCAGGCCGATTGGGTTATGCTCGCTCGGCGTCAGGTACTGGCCGCGCCCCAGACGGCTGCGGGTGGCGGAAGGCACCTGCAGGATCTTGGCCAGCTGATGATCCAGGCGATCGGACGGTGCGGTATGCACGCGGCCGAACGGGAAGACCACGAAGCGCAGCGCGCCGGCGATAAAGCGGTTCGGGAAGTTGCGCAGCAGATCATCCAGCGCCTGTTCGGCTTTATGCAGGCTGTCTTGCACGCCCCAATGCACCAGCGGCAGATCTTCTTTCTGACGGCCTTCGTCGTCAAAGCGTTTCAGCACGGCGGAAGCCAGGTACATCTGGCTGAGGATATCCCCCAGGCGAGCGGAGATGCGCTCGCGGCGCTTCAGGCTGCCGCCCAGCACGCCCATGGAAACGTCCGACAGCAACGCCAGGTTGGCGCTCAGGCGGTTCAACTGCTGATAGTAACGACGGGTCGCGTCCTTGGTCGGCGTGGCGCTGGTGCGGCCGTTGGTCAGGCCCAGCCAGAAGCTGCGTACCTTGTTGCTGCCGACGTGGCCCAGGTGGCCGAACAGCGATTTATCGAAGGCGTTCAGATCGTTGTTCTGCGCCGCCGCCATTTCATCCAGCACATAAGGATGGCAGCGGATCGCGCCCTGACCGAAGATCATCATGGTGCGGGTCAGGATGTTCGCGCCTTCCACCGTGATGGCGATCGGTGCGCCCTGATAAGCGCGAGCCAGGAAGTTGGATTCGCCCAGCATAATGCCTTTACCGCCGGCGATGTCCATGGCGTCAACGATCGACTGCTGGCCGCGGTGCGTACAGTGGTATTTGACGATGGCCGACAGCACGGCCGGTTTCTCGCCCTGCACCAGCGCGTAGGTGATCAGCGAAGCGGCGGCGTCCATCACATAGGTGTTGCCGGCGATGCGCGCCAACGGCTCTTCGATCCCTTCCATTTTACCGATGGAGATCTTGAACTGACGGCGAATGTGCGCGTAGGCGCCGGTCGCCAGGGCGATGGATTTCAGGCTGCCGGTGGAGTTGGACGGCAGGGTGATGCCGCGACCGACCGACAGGCATTCAACCAGCATGCGCCAGCCCTGGCCGGCCATTTTCGGGCCGCCGATGATGTAATCGATCGGCACGAACACGTCGGTGCCGCGGGTCGGGCCGTTCTGGAACGGCACGTTCAGCGGGAAGTGGCGGTTGCCGATTTCCACGCCCGGCGTGCTGGTCGGGATCAGCGCACAGGTGATGCCCGGGGATTCGTTGTCGCTCAGCAGGCGGTTCGGGTCATGCAGTTTGAATGCCAAACCCAGTACGGTGGCGACCGGCGCCAGCGTGATGTAGCGCTTGTTCCAGGTCAGGCGCATGCCCAGCACCTGCTTGCCTTGCCATTCACCCATGCACACGGTGCCGACGTCTGGAATGGCACCGGCATCGGAGCCCGCTTCCGGGCTGGTCAGCGCGAAGCAAGGGATCTCGTCGCCGCGCGCCAGGCCCGGCAGATAGTGGTTTTTCTGTTCTTCGGTACCGTAATGCTGCAGCAGTTCGCCTGGGCCGAGGGAGTTCGGCACGCCGACGGTGATCGCCAGGATGCCGGAAACGCCGGCCAGTTTTTGCAGCACCATCGCCTGAGCGTAAGGGGAGAATTCCAGACCGCCGTACTCTTTCTTGATGATCATCGCGAAGAAACGGTGTTCTTTCAGGTACGCCCAGAGTTCAGGCGGCAGATCGGCCAGTTCGTGAGTGATCTGGAAGTCGTTGGCCATGCGGCAGGCTTCTTCCACCGGGCCGTCGATAAACGCCTGCTCTTCTTCCGTCAGGCGCGGTTTCGGGTAGCTGTGCAGCTTGTTCCAGTCCGGCGCGCCGCGGAACAGATCGCCTTCCCACCAGGTGGTGCCCGCGTCGATCGCTTCCTTCTCGGTGGTGGACATCGGCGGCATCACCTTGCGGAAGGCGCGCAGCGCCGGCGCGGAGAGCAGAGAGCGACGCACAGAGGAAAGGTTCAGCGGCAGCAGCACGATCGCCAGCGGCAGCAACAGCCAGAAGCTCCACAGGCCGATCGCGCCCATGGCGGCGGTGTACGCTACCAGGATCAGGCTGCTGAGGGTAAGGTTCACTCGGTGGTAGAACACCACGCCGAGGAGAGCCAGTAAAACGACAATACTAAGAACCATCATAAGAAGCTCCGAAGTAGTAAGAGGTCTGACCTGTTGTATGTATGTAATAGGTTTTAGTACAAGGCAGAATTTTTATCAATGCGTTTACAGTTTAATTACAACTCAGGTCACAAACTGACAGCACCAATCATCAAAAACCTCTCCGCTTCCTTAACTGGCGCGCTGTTTGGCTGAGAATGCTTCTCGCTGTTTCCGCGATCCGGTACACTGCGGAGCGGAAGATTTGACGATAACAAGAGGTTCCTCATGTACCACGACCTTATTCGCAGTGAACTGAACGAAGCGGCTGATACCCTGGCGAAATTTATCAATGACGACGCCAACATCGACGCCATCCAACGCGCGGCGGTGCTGCTGGCGGACTCCTTCAAAGCCGGCGGTAAAGTGATCTCCTGCGGCAACGGCGGTTCCCATTGCGACGCGATGCACTTCGCCGAAGAGCTGACCGGCCGCTACCGTGAAAACCGCCCGGGCTACCCGGCGATTGCCATCTCGGACGTGAGCCATCTGTCCTGCGTCAGCAACGACTTCGGCTATGAGTATGTGTTCTCCCGCTATGTGGAAGCGGTGGGCCGCGAAGGCGACGTGCTGCTGGGCATTTCCACCTCCGGCAACTCCGGCAACATCATCAAGGCCATCGACGCGGCGCGCGCCAAGGGGATGAAAGTGATCACCCTGACCGGCAAGGACGGCGGCAAAATGGCGGGTTCCGCCGATGTGGAAATCCGTGTGCCGCACTTCGGCTACGCCGATCGCATTCAGGAAATCCACATCAAAGCGATTCACATCTTGATTCAGCTGATCGAAAAAGAGATGGTTAAGGCTTGATAGCCTTCGGGGGGCTCCGGCTCCCCCAGGAATAAGACGGCGGGCGCCGCATGCATGCCGCGCCCGCACAGCGTATGTCAGTGTGGTTAAGGAGTGCTGGCGATGTGTGAACTGCTCGGGATGAGCGCAAACGTACCGACCGATATCTGCTTCAGCTTTACCGGCCTGGTACAGCGCGGCGGCCGCACCGGGCCGCATAAGGATGGCTGGGGCATTACCTTCTATGAAGGGAACGGCTGCCGCACATTCAAGGATCCGCAGCCGAGCTTCAACTCGCCGATCGCCCGCCTGGTGCAGGACTATCCGATCAAGTCTTGCGCGGTGGTGTCCCATATTCGCCAGGCCAACCGCGGCGAAGTGGCGCTGGAAAACACCCATCCGTTCACCCGCGAACTGTGGGGCCGCAACTGGACCTACGCGCACAACGGCCAATTGAAAGGCTATCGCCAGCTGGATACCGGCACGTTTCGCCCGGTCGGCCAGACCGACAGCGAATACGCGTTTTGCTGGCTGCTGCATCAGCTGGCGTTGAAATACCCGCGCACCCCGAGCCAGTGGCCGGCGGTGTTCCGCTATATCGGCCTGTTGGCGAGCCAGCTGCGCAAGAAAGGGGTGTTCAACATGCTGTTGTCGGACGGGCGCTTCGTGATGGCCTATTGCTCCACCAACCTGTATTGGATCACGCGCCGCGCGCCGTTCGGCAAGGCGACGCTACTGGATCAGGACGTGGAGATCGATTTTCAGCAGCAGACCACACCGAACGATGTGGTCACGGTGATCGCCACCCAACCGCTGACCGCCAACGAAACCTGGCACAAGATTGAGCCAGGCGAGTTCGCGTTATTTCACTTCGGTGAGCGGCTTGTTCTGAGCGAAGGGATTGGTGTTGGGCGTCGGGCTGGTTGACGCGTACTGCGTCATCTGGCCGCTGCTCATCAACGGTTGACCCAGCACATACTGGCCGTTGTCCACGGTCATCATCGGCGGCTGGTGGTTCTTCGCGAAGTAATCATAGCCCGGCTTCAGCTGGCGCCAGAAGGCGATATAGCTGGATGACGCATGGCGCTTCAGGTTCTGTTCGGTCATGCGGAACGGGTAGATGCTGATGTCGACGCGGCTTTGGCCATAGGCGAAGGCGGCTTCGACGTAGCGATAGATCTCATCCATATAGGTGTTGGTCATCGCGTAACAGCCGATCGATTTACATTCGCCGTGGATCATCAGATAAGCGCCGGAATAGCCCTGTGACTTATCGTAATCATTAGGGAAACCGATATTGATCGCCCGATAATACTTGCTGTCGGGTTTCAGATGGCGCGCGTCAACGCTATAAAAGCCTTCCGGACTTTTAAAGTCGCCTTCACGACGTTTAGGACCCAGCCCGCCGGAGAAATTACAGATCGGGAACGTATTGACCAAGCGGAATTCATTGCCCATTTTGGCATACAATTCCAGCTTGCGTTCCTCTTTGAAGATCTGAATATAGACCGGCGACCCCAATAATTGCTGTTTAACTACCGGCGCTTCGGGTACCTGCTCGCTGGCGCTGCAGGCCGTGATCATCGGCATAGAAACAAGCATCGCAAACAACAGCGCGATTTTGCTCATTATTATTCCTGCTTATATTTATCTGCCGGCGCAATGAGATTGGCCAGCGTGCCACTGATTATTGTTTTTACTGCTGCAAAACACCGCCAGATTACCAGCGCGTTTATTTTTAGCAATACGTGATATGTATAAAAAAACGACAAAGCTCGATAAAAGTGAAATGACCGGCAGATTTTAACGATAAGTAGTGAAAAACAGGCGAAATTTAATTGCGTTTGCTTGACACAAGTCACGACGGAACGCAGAACAATGTTGCGAACAATGTTAATATTCTCTCTTCAATTTAACGCGCTGTGGCGATTGAAGCGGCAAGAGTTATTGCATATAACCCGGCCGTTTTGATGGTTATTTGGCTACATGCCGTTAACACATCGACTGTCGCGCAAACAACGGAAGGGGGATTCAAGGGAATGCGCGTTACCCCAGTTTTTCACTGCGAGAAAGTTCATGTTGGGCGTGCCGTTGTGCGCACTGCCCGGCAATCCTGGCATCGTCAGCACCCGCCTCTGGGGCCGGTCAGACGTGTAAACCAAACTACATCGTATAAATCCTATGATTAAGATCAGAAAAGGGTTAGATCTGCCGATAGCCGGAGCCCCGGTTCAGGCGATCCAAGATGGCCCGAACATTCAGCATGTCGCCCTGCTTGGGGAAGAGTATGTCGGAATGCGTCCCTCCATGCTGGTGCAGGAAGGCGATACCGTTAAGAAAGGCCAGGCGTTGTTCGAAGATAAGAAAAACCCCGGGGTTTTCTTCACGGCTCCCGCCAGCGGCCGCATCGTCGCGATTAACCGCGGCGAGCGGCGCGTCTTGCAATCGGTGGTGATTGCGCTGGAAAACGGCGGCGACGATCAGCTTGAGTTTGCGCATTATCCGTTGGGTGAACTCAGCCAACTGCCGCGCGAACAGGTCGAAAGCGAACTGATCGCCAGCGGCCTGTGGACCGCGCTGCGCACCCGCCCGTTCAGCAAAACGCCAAGCCCCGGCAGCGAACCGCGCGCCATTTTCGTCACCGCGATGGATACCCAACCGTTGGCCGCCGATCCGCAAGTGATCATCGCCGAACAGCAGGCGGCGTTCAACGCCGGGCTGGTGGTCTTGGCGCGTCTGACGGCGGGTAAGGTACACGTATGCCACGCCGCCGGCGCCTCGGTTGGCCAGCAGAGCGGCCCGCAGATCGCCTACAGCGAATTTGCCGGCCCGCATCCCGCCGGGCTGGTGGGCACCCACATTCACTTCCTTGAACCGGTCAGCCTGAAGAAAACCGTTTGGCACATCGGTTACCAGGACGCGATCGCCATCGGCACCCTGTTCACCACCGGTAAGCTCGATACCCGCCGGGTCGTGGCGCTGGCCGGGCCGCAGGTGGCGCAGCCGACGCTGCTGCGCACCCGCCTGGGAGCCAGCCTCGATGAGCTGACCGCCGGCCGCCTGAAAGAGGGCGAGAACCGGGTGATCTCCGGTTCGGTGCTGAACGGTATGCAGGCCGCCGGGCCGAACGCCTGGCTGGGCCGTTTCCACTCGCAGGTGTCGGTGCTGGAAGAAGGGCGCGACAAAGAGCTGTTCGGCTGGATCGTGCCGTCGCCGAACAAGTTCTCCATTACCCGCACCACGCTGGGCCACTTCCTGAAAAACAAACTGTTCGCCTTCTCGACCACCACTAACGGCGGCGAACGCGCCATGGTGCCGATCGGCAACTATGAGCGGGTGATGCCGCTGGATATTTTGCCGACGCTGCTGCTGCGCGATTTGCTGGCGGGCGACAGCGACAGTGCGCAGGCGCTGGGCTGCCTGGAGCTGGACGAGGAAGATCTGGCGTTGTGCACCTTCGTTTGCCCCGGCAAGTATGAGTACGCGCCGGTGCTGCGCGAGGTGCTGACCAAGATTGAGCAGGAAGGATAACCGATGGGCCTGAAGAATTATTTTGAGAAGATAGAGCATCACTTCACGCCGGGCGGCAAACTGGAAAAGTGGTACCCGCTGTATGAAGCGACCACCACGGTGTTTTATACCCCCGGCACGGTGACGCGCGGCGCTTCGCACGTGCGCGACGCCATCGATTTGAAACGCATGATGATCCTGGTGTGGCTGGCGGTGTTCCCGGCGATGTTCTGGGGCATGTACAACGTCGGCCAGCAGGCGATCCCGGCGCTGCACCATCTGTACAGCGGCGACGCGCTGCAACAGGTGCTGGCGGGCGACTGGCATTATCGCCTGGCGCAGTGGCTCGGCGCCTCGCTGGCGGCCGACGCCGGCTGGGTCAGCAAGATGGTGCTGGGCGCCTGTTACTTCCTGCCGATCTACGCCGTGGTGTTCGTCGTCGGCGGCTTCTGGGAAGTGTTGTTCGCCATTATCCGCAAGCATGAGGTCAACGAAGGCTTCTTCGTCACTTCTATCCTGTTCGCGCTGATCGTGCCGCCGACCCTGCCACTGTGGCAGGCCGCGCTGGGCATCACCTTCGGCGTGGTGGTGGCCAAAGAGATCTTCGGCGGCACCGGGCGCAACTTCCTCAACCCGGCGCTGGCCGGCCGCGCCTTCCTGTTCTTCGCCTATCCGGCGCAGATCTCCGGCGACTTGGTGTGGACCTCCGCGGACGGTTTCTCCGGCGCGACGCCGCTGGCGCAGTGGAGCGCAGGCGGGGCGCACAGCCTGAGCAACGTGGCCACCGGCCAGTCCATCAGTTGGCTGGACGCCTTCCTCGGCAACATTCCCGGCTCCATCGGTGAAGTCTCCACGCTGATGATCCTGATCGGCGGGGCGATTATCCTGTTCGGCCGCGTGGCCTCCTGGCGCATCGTCGCCGGCGTGATGCTCGGCATGGTGGCTTCCGCCCTGTTGTTCAACGCCATCGGTTCGGACACCAATCCGATGTTTGCCATGCCGTGGTACTGGCATCTGGTGCTGGGCGGCTTCGCCTTCGGCATGATCTTTATGGCGACCGACCCGGTTTCCGCCTCCTTCACCAACAAGGGGAAATGGTGGTACGGCATTCTGATCGGCGTGATGTGCGTGCTGATCCGGGTGGTCAACCCCGCCTATCCGGAAGGCATGATGCTGGCGATCCTGTTCGCCAACCTGTTCGCGCCGCTGTTCGATTACCTGGTGGTGCAGGCCAACATCAAGCGGAGAAAAGCCCGTGGCGAATGAAGCGAAAAACGACGGCATCGGTAAAACGCTGCTGGTAGTGCTGCTGCTGTGTCTGGTGTGTTCAGTGGTGGTGGCGGGCTCCGCCGTCGGCCTGAAGTCCAAACAGCAGGAGCAAAAGCTGCTCGACAAGCAGCGCAATATTCTCGACGTAGCCGGCCTGTTGCAGCCGAAAATGGAGAGCGAGCAGGTCAAGCGCCTGTATAGCGAGCGCATCGAACCGCGCCTGGTGGATCTGAACAGCGGCGAATTTGTCGCCGGCAAGGCGGCGGCGTTCGATCTGGGCGCTGCGCTGCGCGACGACGCCAAAAGCGTGGCGTTGCCCGCGGGCGACGATCCGGCCGGCATCAAGCGCCGCAGCAACCAGGCGGAAATCTACCTGGTGCGCGATGAAAGCGGCCAGGTGAATAAGATTGTGTTGCCGGTATACGGCACCGGTCTGTGGTCGATGATGTACGCCTTCGTGGCATTGGATAACGACGGCAACACGGTCAAGGGCATCACCTACTACGATCAGGGGGAAACGCCGGGGCTGGGCGGTGAGGTCGAGAACCCGTCCTGGCGCCAGCAGTGGGTCGGCAAGCAGCTGTTCGACGACAACGGCCAGCCGGCGATCCGCGTGGTGAAAGGCGGCGCGCGTCAGGGGGACGTACACGGGGTGGACGGCCTGTCCGGCGCCACGCTGACCTCCAACGGCGTGCAGCATACGTTTGATTTCTGGTTGGGCGAGCACGGCTTCGGCCCGTTCCTGAAAAAAGTTCGTGAAGGAGCGCTGAAAAATGGCTGATTCCAAAGAGATAAAGCGGGTCCTGCTGGGGCCGCTGTTCGACAATAACCCGATCGCCCTGCAGGTGCTGGGCGTCTGTTCTGCGTTGGCGGTGACCACCAAGCTGGAGACGGCGGTGGTGATGACCATTGCGGTGACGCTGGTCACGGCATTCTCCAGCTTCTTCATCTCGCTGATCCGTCACCATATTCCCAACAGCGTGCGCATTATCGTGCAGATGGCGATCATCGCCTCGCTGGTGATCGTGGTCGATCAGCTGTTGCGCGCCTATGCGTTCGAGATCTCCAAGCAGCTGTCGGTGTTCGTCGGCCTTATCATCACCAACTGCATCGTGATGGGGCGCGCCGAGGCCTACGCCATGAAGTCGCCGCCGATCGAGAGCTTTATGGACGGCATCGGCAACGGGCTGGGTTACGGGGTGATCCTGGTGCTGGTCGGTTTCCTGCGCGAGCTGATTGGCTCCGGCAAGCTGTTCGGCGTTCCGGTGCTGGAAACGGTGCAGAACGGCGGCTGGTATCAGCCGAACGGCCTGTTCCTGCTGGCGCCGAGCGCGTTCTTCATCATCGGCCTGCTGATCTGGGTGCTGCGCACCCTGAAGCCGGCGCAGATCGAAAAGGAGTAAAGGCCGATGGAACACTATATCAGCCTGTTTGTGCGCGCGGTGTTCGTCGAGAACATGGCGCTGGCGTTCTTCCTCGGGATGTGTACTTTCCTGGCGGTGTCGAAGAAGGTGTCGACCGCCTTTGGCCTGGGCATCGCGGTGACCATCGTGCTCGGCATTTCGGTGCCGGTGAATAACCTGGTCTACAACCTGATCCTGCGCGACGGCGCGCTGGTGGAGGGCGTCGATCTGAGCTTCCTCAACTTCATCACCTTCATCGGCGTGATTGCGGCGCTGGTGCAGATTTTGGAGATGATCCTCGATCGCTTCTTCCCATCGCTGTATAACGCGCTCGGCATCTTCCTGCCGCTCATTACCGTGAACTGCGCCATCTTCGGCGGCGTGTCCTTCATGGTGCAGCGCGACTACAACTTCGCCGAATCGGTGGTGTACGGCTTTGGTTCCGGCACCGGCTGGATGCTGGCGATCGTTGCCATGGCGGGGATCCGCGAAAAACTCAAGTATGCCAACGTGCCGGCAGGGCTGCGCGGTCTGGGCATTACCTTTATCACCACCGGACTGATGGCGCTGGGCTTCATGTCCTTCTCCGGTGTTCAGTTGTAAAGGCGGGAAGAATTTATGGAAATTATTTTAGGCGTAGCGATGTTCACCGCCATCGTGATGGTGCTGGTGTTGCTGATCCTGTTCGCCAAATCGAAGCTGGTGAACACCGGCGACATCGCGGTGGAAATCAATGGCGATCTGGATAAAAGCTTCCATGCGCCTGCGGGCGACAAGCTGCTCAACGTGCTCTCCAGCCAGGGGATCTTCGTCTCCTCGGCCTGCGGCGGCGGCGGCTCCTGCGGCCAGTGCCGGGTGGTGATCAAAGAGGGCGGCGGCGATATCCTGCCGACCGAGCTCTCGCACATCAACAAGCGCGAAGCGAAAGAAGGGTGCCGCCTGGCGTGCCAGGTGAACGTGAAGCAGAACCTGAAGATCGAGCTGCCGGAAGAGATCTTCGGCGTGAAGAAATGGGAGTGCGAGGTTATCTCCAACGATAACAAAGCCACCTTTATCAAAGAGCTGAAGCTGAAGATCCCCGATGGCGAAGACGTGCCGTTCCGCGCGGGCGGTTTCATCCAGATCGAAGCGCCGGCGCACGACATCAGTTACGCCGACTTCGACGTGCCGCAGGAGTATCGCGGCGACTGGGACAAGTTCAACCTGTTTCGCTACCGTTCGACGGTGAACGACACCACGGTGCGCGCCTACTCGATGGCCAACTACCCGCAAGAGAAGGGCATCATCATGCTCAACGTGCGTATCGCCACGCCGCCGCCGAACAATCCGGACGTGCCGCCGGGCATCATGTCTTCCTATATCTGGTCGCTGAAGCCGGGCGACAAGGTGACCATCTCCGGGCCGTTCGGCGAGTTCTTCGCCAAGGACACCGACGCCGAAATGATCTTTATCGGCGGCGGCGCGGGCATGGCGCCGATGCGTTCACACATCTTCGATCAGCTCAAGCGTTTGAACTCGAAACGCAAGATCACCTTCTGGTACGGCGCGCGTTCGCTGCGCGAGATGTTCTATGAAGACGACTTCAACCAGCTGCAGGCGGAGAACGAAAACTTCACCTGGCACGTGGCGCTGTCGGATCCGCAGCCGGAAGATAACTGGACCGGCTACACCGGCTTTATCCATAATGTTCTGCTGGAGAACTACCTGAAGAACCACCCGGCGCCGGAGGACTGCGAGTTTTACATGTGCGGGCCGCCGATGATGAACGCCGCGGTGATCAAGATGCTCAAAGATCTGGGCGTCGAAGACGAAAACATCATGCTGGATGACTTTGGTGGCTAAATGCGCGCATTGGCGATGAAGAACTGGCTGACGGGCGTGGCGCTGAGCGCCACCCTGCTGCTGACCGGCTGCGGGCCGGAACAGGTGGACCTGACGGGTAAAACCATGGGCACCTCGTATTCGATCCGTTACGTGACCGGCGAAGATACGCCGTCGGCGCGCGAGATGCAGGCGGAGATCGACAAACGGCTGGAGCAGGTGAACGATCAGATGTCCACCTACCGGCCGGATTCCGAGCTGAGCCGCTTCAACGCCAGCCGCGACATTGACCGGCCGTTCCCGGTTTCGCCGGCCACCGCCGAAGTGGTGCGCGAAGCGCTGCGCATCAACCGCGTCACCGATGGCGCGCTGGACGTGACCGTCGGGCCGCTGGTCAACCTGTGGGGCTTCGGCCCGGAAGGGCGGCCGGACAAAGTGCCGAGCGAGGCGGAGCTGGAGCATCGTCGCGCCTGGACCGGCGCCGACAAACTGTCGGTGCAGGGCAGCGCGCTGGTGAAAAGCATCCCTGAGCTGTACGTCGATCTGTCGTCGATCGCCAAAGGGTATGGCGTGGACGTGGTGGCGGAATATCTGCAGTCCCGGCATGTGAAGAACTACATGGTGGATATCGGCGGCGAGGTGCGCACGCGCGGGCATAACGGCGAACAAAAGCCGTGGCGCATCGCCATCGAGCGCCCGACCGCCGGTACGCAGCAGCAGGCGCAGCTGGTGATCCAACCCGGGGAGATGTCGATCGCCACTTCGGGTGACTATCGCAACTACTTCGAGCAAGACGGGATGCGCTATTCGCACACCATCGATCCGGTCACCGGGCGCCCAATCCATCATCGGTTGGTGTCGATCACTGTGCTGAGCCCGACCTGCATGACCGCCGACGGCCTGTCCACCGGCCTGAACGTGATGGGGCCGGAGCGCGGCATGGCGCTGGCCAACCTGCTCGGCATCCCGGTGTTCATGATCGTGAAAACCGCCGACGGCTTTGAGGAGCGTTATTCAGACGCGTTCAAGCCCTATCTGAAAAAGCGTTCGTGAGGTTGCTATGTTGACGGTATTCGCCGCTACCTTCGTGTTGTTTCTGCTGATCGTCGGCGGCATGTCGCTGGGCTATGTGTTCAAACGCAAAAGCCTGCAGGGCAGCTGCGGCGGCATCACCGCGCTGGGCATGGAGAAAGTCTGCGACTGCCCGGAGCCGTGCGATGCGCGCAAAAAACGCGAAGCCAAAGCGGCGCAGCGGCGCGAGCAGTTGGAAAAGCACCGCATTCTGTAGCTGTAGCGAAAACCCGGCCTTGGCCGGGTTTTTTATTTGAGGCCTTGCCGAAAGGCGCATGAACGTTTGGCTGGGTGCGATTAACAATGGCGTGAATTTTCAGGGCGTAACGGATAAAACGATCGCCAGAAAATACGAATATACGCTTTCTCAGTTTCTTAAGCAGAGGTAACAGGATGAACCGCATTATTTTGGTTGGAACGCTAACTTTGCTGCTCGCCGGCTGCATGCACATGAACGATCCGAGGCCAAAAAACTACGCGGCCAACGTCACTGTCGTTGATAACCACGTTTGTGTGCGGGTTCAACCTGAAGGGGACGAGCGGTTGGCCGGCGTTATTATCGAAGAAATCGGCAACGCCAACGCTATCTTCGGCAAGCACTTCACGGATAACGAGATGCCTGCGGTCACCGCGGCTACGTGCATTCCCGGCGATAATTATAAATTCGAAGACGGGAAGTCTTACGGGGTATCGGTGACGCTGTTGTCGCCGGATAAACGAAATAAAGGCCTTGAGCCTGCCGCCCGGCTATTCGGCGTTGGGTTTAGTGTTCGCAATGAAAATGGCTTCATCCAGGTAGTTCCTGCTCGCTAACGGATGTTGAAAGCCATACGGGCATAAGGTGGGATGTCGAACCGCCTTATGCCGTAGCCGGTTACTTATTTCGCCTTGCGGAAGCTTTTCGTATCGATGTAAGGCATCAGTGTTCAACGCATTCATTTATGAGGGGTTATTTACTTTTGGAATAGGCCAGGTTGCCGAGTGAACCTCCCACGAAACAGCACAACACCAGGCCAATCGCCAGTAACTCGAAGTTAGCCGACATCTGATCCTCGCCCTCAACGTGGCCAATAATCCAGTCTGAGAGAAAGGGAAAAGCCAGGAGCATGAGGCCGATACCTATTATCGCACCGGCAATAATTGCTGCTATCCGTTTCATATCACCTGCCAGAACCAGACTTCTTTTGATTTAAAAAAATCGCTAAAACGCCCATCCCAAGAAAGCCCCCATTGAATACGAAAATAGCTCGATAGTGTGGTTAAACGAGAACCGTTCCACAGATCTATATGATCTCCCGAGCGATTGCGAAAGTTTTCTTTCCCTCGCTGCCAGTAATCTTTAAAAAAGATAATGCCGGTTTTGCCTTTCAGCACCCGCTCAAACTGGTTGGGTGTGACTTTTACCATGCGTCCTAGCCCCGGTATCGGTGTTCGTGCTAAAGCATTTGCCAGTTCTTCAGCACGCAAAATATGGCCCTCACTTTTCTTGTGTAACCAACAAAAGTTCACGCCTGACAATTTACTGACATCATACCCACAATGAACCAAAGCTGCACCGATGCGTATAGCACACTGATCATCAAAGGCTTTATCACCATGGACAGTGCGGCATGGATACTCATCCCCATTGATTTGAGGATGTTTTTCCCAAAGTTTGTTAAAAGTTATCGACATATAATTCCTTTTAAAGCATTCCATTATTCTCTAGCCCTCCGATGCCATAGCATATGTTGATACCCGTAGAGCTATTTAGATGAGTGGAGGTGCTATTTAGAAAAGTCTAAGAAAGACTGATTGTTGGCGTCTTTCCAAAGATGGCCAGATCCTAGAGTATTGCCGTCACTAATGGTGATGTTTTGTTCGAAAAACAGACGTTGATCGCATTATGAGAAGAGGATATTTATGCACCGAATATTATGTGGCTATACGTTTTATTTTTAATATATTTAATTGATAATAAATAAAATGTTAATATTGATTGATTGTGAAATCCCGGAGGAATTCCCTTCATTGGGGAGCATGAGTATCCCCATTTCCTCAGATTTTCTCCGGTGTTCTATTGTTATTTCGCCTTGCGGAAGCTTTTCGCCTCGGCCGGGGAGTTAACCATCACGCCGTCGGCGCCCAGCGCCAGCGCCTGCTGATATTCCTGCGGCGAGTTGACCCCGAACAGGATGATGTGCGCCGGGCCCTGCGAGCGGAAACAGTCCATCGACTCTTTATCCCAGGTCAGAAACGCCTTCGAACGCCCTTCGCCGAGAGTATATTTCTCTACCACCTCCACCTCGCGCTTCAGCTCCAGCCCGTACCAGCGCGGCTGCCGGTTGTCCGGTTTGACGTCGCACTGGTGCGCCATGGTGACGTTGGCCAGCAGCGTGCGGGTCTCGTCGCGGCTTTCAAAGCGCGGGATGGCCGGCGGCAGCGCCTGCAGGTATTTGGCGTCGGTAGAGTAGACGCGGGTGCGGTTCAGGCTGTCGGTGCTTTGCAACGTCGCCAGCAGCGCCTGGCCAAACTGCGCCGGATCGGCGTCCGGGGATTTGATGTCCAGATAAAAGGTGACGTGCGGAAACGCCTTCAGCACGTCGTCGAGGCGCGGAATGCCGATGCCCTGGCCGCGGAACGGGTGGGCGTCACCCTTGGCGAAGGCCCAGCCGGCATCGGTCTCGGCCAGCTGCGCGGCGGTATAGGCAGAGACCGGGCCCTGCCGGTTGGTCAACGCTTTCAGATCCGAGGGGCGGTACAGCACGATGACGCCGTCTTTGGATTCTTGCAGGGTGATCCAAATGGCGTCGGCGCCGTTTTTCAACGCCGTTTCGATAGCGATGCGGGTGTTTTCCGGCGCATCGGCGGTGCCGCCGCGGTGGGCGACGATCGCCGGCGCATGACCGGCGGCGGCGCTGGCCGCCAGCGCGCTCAGCGACAGCGCGGAAGCCAGCAGCAAATGAGAAAATCTGATCATGTAGGATACCTTGTCGTTATCGTTGTGGAGAGCCGCACGGGATGGCGGAAATCATACTATTGAAAAATTAAGCTTTTTTAACAACGCGGAAATATCTGGCGGAAACGCCGCTTTCCTCGAGCTCCGCGGCCTTGAGCTTTCGGTATCTGACTGTATACTTATACAGTGTTACTGGAGGGTGCGATGCGTAAAATCATTCATGTCGATATGGACTGCTTCTTCGCGGCGGTGGAAATGCGCGACGATCCCAGCCTGCGCGATATTCCGCTGGCGATTGGCGGCAGCGCCGATCGGCGCGGGGTGATCAGCACCGCCAACTACCCGGCGCGGCGCTATGGCGTACACAGCGCCATGTCCACGGCGATGGCGCTCAAGCTGTGTCCGCATCTCACCCTGCTGCCGGGGCGCATGGCGGCCTATAAAGAGGCTTCGCTGCACATCCGCGAAATCTTCGCTCGCTATACCCCGCTGATCGAGCCGCTGTCGCTCGATGAAGCCTATCTCGACGTGACCGACAGCCGGCAATGCAACGGCTCGGCGACGCTGATCGCCCAGGAAATCCGTCAGGCGATTGCCGACGAGCTGAACCTGACCGCGTCGGCCGGCGTCGCGCCGATCAAGTTTCTCGCCAAAATCGCCTCCGAGATGAACAAGCCGAACGGGCAATACGTGATCACGCCGGCGCAGGTGCCGGCGTTTTTGCAGCAGCTGCCGCTCAGCAAGATCCCCGGCGTCGGCAAAGTGACCGCCAAACGGCTGGAGGAAGTGGGGCTCATCACCTGCGCCGACGTGCAGCAATACGATTTGGCGCAGCTGCTCAAGCGCTTCGGCAAGTTTGGCCGGGTGTTGTGGGAGCGGTGTCAGGGCATCGATCGGCGCGAAATCTCGGCGGAGCGGCTGCGCAAATCGGTGGGGGTGGAGCGCACGCTGGCGGAAGACATTCACGACTGGGAAGACTGCGAAACGCTGATTATCGACAAACTCTATCCCGAGCTGGAGATGCGGCTGCGCAAGGTAAAGCCGGATCTGCACATCGCCCGGCAGGGCGTGAAGCTGAAGTTTCAGGATTTTCAGCAAACCACCCAGGAGCACGTCTTCCCGGTGTTGAACCGGCAGGATTTGCTGGAGGTGGCGCGGCAGGCGTGGCGCGAGCGGCGCGAAGGGCGCGGCGTGCGGCTGGTGGGGTTGCATGTGACGCTGCTCGATCCGCAGCTGGAGCGGCAGCTGGCGCTGCCTTGGGAATAAAAAAGCCGGCGAGTCGCCGGCTTTTTGCGTTAAGCGCGCAGATTACGCGCGCTCAGGGATCGCTTTCAGCAGCGAGGTCAGCAGCTTCCAGTACAGACCGACGCTTTCGATATGCACTTGCTCATCCGGCGAGTGCGGGCCGGTGATGGTTGGCCCGATCGATACCATATCCATGTTTGGATACGGCTTTTTGAACAGACCGCATTCCAGACCGGCGTGGATCACCATGATGTTCGGCGTCTTGTTGAACAGCTCCTGATACAGCTCGCGCACCAGGTGCATCACCGGCGAGTCGGCGTCCGGCTGCCAGCCCGGGTAGCCCCCCTTCGGCGCCACGTTGGCGCCGGCCAGCTGGCCCAGCGCGGTCAGCATCTCGACAACGTAATCTTTGCCGCTGTCGATCAGGGAGCGGATCAGGCAGATGATTTCCGCTTCGTTTTCGCTGGTGGTGACTACGCCGACGTTCAGCGAGGTTTCCACCACGCCTTTCACCGCGTCGCTCATGCGGATCACGCCGTTCGGCGTGCCGTTCAGCAGCGCCAGGAAGCGTTGCTGGCTGTCGGCGCTCAGCGCCTGCGAAGCGCTGGTGGTCGGCTCCAGCAACACGGTGATGTTCTTCTCTTTGGCGGAGAGTTCGTTCTGCAGCACGGCCAGGAACTCTTGGCTCAGCGCTTTCAGCGCGTCGGCTTTTTCCGCCGGTACCGCTACCACCGCGGAGGCTTCACGCGGGATGGCGTTGCGCAGGGTGCCGCCGTTCAGGTCCAGCACGCGCAGGTTCAGCGCCTCCGCATGGGCGAACAGGAAGCGCGCCAGCAGTTTGTTGGCGTTGCCCAGCCCGACGTGGATCTCGGCGCCGGAATGGCCGCCTTTCAGGCCCTTGAGGGTCAGCTTCAGGGTTTGGTAACCGGCCGGCACCGCTTCGCGCTGCAGCGGCAGGGTGGTGATGAAGTCGATACCGCCGGCGCAACCCATGTAGATTTCGCCTTCTTCTTCGGAATCGGTATTGATCAGGATGTCCGCCTGCAGCCAGTTCGGCTGCAGCCCGAAGGCGCCGTCCATCCCCGCTTCTTCGGTCATGGTCAGCAGGACTTCCAGCGGGCCGTGCTCAACGCTGTCGTCGGCCAGCACCGCAAGGGCGGAGGCCATGCCGATGCCGTTATCGGCGCCCAGCGTGGTGCCGCGCGCTTTCACCCACTCGCCGGCGATATAAGGCTGGATCGGATCCTTGGCGAAGTCGTGCACGGTGTCGTTATTCTTTTGCGGCACCATGTCCAGGTGCGCTTGCAGCGCCACCGGCTTGCGATTTTCCATGCCTTTGGTGGCCGGTTTGCGCAGCAGGATATTGCCGACCTGATCGCGCTCGGCGTGCAGGTTCTTTTCTTTGGCCCAGGTGAGGATGTGCTGCGCCAGCGCTTCTTCATGATAAGAAGGGTGCGGGATAGAACAGATCTTGGCGAAAATATCCCACAGCGGCTGTGGCGAAAGCTGAGACAATTCAGACACTATAAGTCTCCTGTGACGGCAAGCTCCGACAGGACGGGCGTGCCGCGCGGTTAAGGTGAGCGGGTATCTGTGCGTCGTGGCACGATCGTCAGAGAATATCACTTTATTTCCGGCGGTGCGCGCCCCGTATTGTGCGGTTTAAGCGCTTGATCACACGGCTTCGCGGCGGGAACGTTCGTTTTTTCAGCATCAATCACCGAAAAGCCGCCCGGCGGAAATCACGAGGTTTTCCTCGGTACAGCTGGAATTCAATGCGGCCAGTCTCTATAATCTCGCGCAACCTTTTTTCCCCTGAACTATAAATAAGCCGCTTCACCGCCGGCTGGGACACGATTCTATGAGCGAAAAATACGTTGTTACCTGGGATATGCTGCAAATGCACGCACGCAAGCTGGCGCACCGCCTGCTGCCTGCCGACAAATGGACAGGCATCATTGCCGTAAGCCGCGGCGGTCTGGTACCGGCGGGCCTGCTGGCGCGCGAACTGGGCATCCGCTATGTGGATACCGTCTGCATTTCCAGCTATGACCATGACAACCAACGCGAAATGAAAGTGCTCAAGCGCGCCGAAGGCGACGGTGAAGGCTTCATCGTGGTGGACGATCTGGTGGATACCGGCGGCACCGCGAAAGCGATCCGCGATATGTACCCGAAAGCGCATTTCGTCACCATCTTCGCCAAACCAGCGGGCCGTCCGCTGGTGGACGACTACGAGGTCGACATTCCGCAGGATACCTGGATCGAACAGCCGTGGGACATGGGCGTCAGCTTCGTTCCCCCTATCGGCGGTCGCTAAGCCCAGCCAGTTCCAAGTCAACGCCCGGTTATGCCGGGCGTTTGTTTAATGATAAACGTGATGGCATTATCAGGCTTACCGAAGGCAAGATATAAAAAATAAGGAAAATCAATTTATTGATTTTCGGCCATTGACCACAAAGGAGGAAAAACCACGCTTTTTCCTCCTTTGTCAGCCGCCTGACGCCCGGTTATGCCGGGCGTTTGCGTTATCTTGGTTTATCCCGCCAGAGTTAGGTACACTACCTCCAGTTAAGTAGGCCTTTTGCGGCCTATCGCCAGATTTACGGAGGCTGTTGTTACCATGGCACAGGCCAACCTTTCTGAAATTCTTTTCAAGCCCAAATTCAAACACCCTGAAACCTCGACGCTGGTGCTGCGCGCGCGCAACAAAGTGAGCGCCGCCATGCATTCCGCATTGGAAGGCGACACTACCGGCAGCTGGTATCGCATGCTGAACCCGCTGCTGTGGGCCTGGCGCGGCGTCAGCCCGATCGAAATCCACGAAGTGCTGGCGCGTATCGCCGCCTCGGACGCCGAGCGCAGCAATCCGCAGCGGCTGGATACCGTGGTGGGCTACCGCAATGGCAACTGGATCTACGAGTGGATCCATCAGGGCATGCAGTGGCAGCAGCGGGCGACGGAGCAGCAGGATCCGCTGCTCGGCGGCGAATACTGGCTGAAGGCCGCGAGCCTGTACAGCATCGCCGGTTACCCGCACCTGAAGGGCGACGAATTGGCCGAACAGGCGGAGATGCTCGCCAACCGCGCGTACGAAGAGGCGGCGCTGCTGCTGCCGTATCAGCTGAAAGAGCTGGAGTTTCGCATTGAAGGCGGCGCCAGCGTCACCGGCTTCCTGCACATGCCGGAGAAGGGCGAAGCGCCGTTCCCGACGGTGCTGATGTGCGGCAGCCTCGACACGCTGCAGACCGACTATCATCGCCTGTTCCGCGACTACCTGGCGCCGCACGGCATCGCCATGCTGACGCTCGACATGCCGTCGATCGGTTCTTCGTGCAAATGGAAGCTGACGCAGGACTCCAGCTACCTGCACCAGCAGGTGCTGATCCAGCTGGCCTCGGTGCCGTGGGTGGATCATCAGCGGGTGAGCGCCTTCGGCTTCCGCTTCGGCGCCAACGTGGCGGTGCGATTGGCCTATCTGGAGCCGCAGCGGCTGCGCGGCGTGGCCTGCCTGGGGCCGGTGGTACATCGCCTGCTGTGTGACAGCAGCACCCAGCTGAACGTGCCGGACATGTATATGGACGTGCTGGCCAGCCGCATGGGCATGGCCAATGCCTCGGACAACGTGCTGAAGGTGGAACTGAACAGCTACTCGCTGAAAATGCAGGGGCTGCTGGGGCGCCGTTGCCCGACGCCGATGATCTCCGGCTACTGGGAGCGCGATACGCTCAGCCCGAAAGAAGAGTCGCAGCTGATCGTCACCTCTTCGGTGAGCGGCAAGCTGATCGCCATCCCGCGCACCCCGGTTTACGATAGCTTCCACCGGGCGTTGTTGCAGATGTCCGGTTGGCTGAAGGATAAAATGCGTTAATTAGTTGCTAAATTTTAACAATTTGTTAAAAAGAGTGGTCTACATTGAGGAGGTTAGAGAATGACGTTACCGAGTGGTCACCCTAAAAGCCGACTAATGAAACGTTTTGCCAGCTTGGGGCCGTACCTGCGTGAAGGGCAATGTGAGAACGACCGGTTTTTCTTTGATTGTTTGGCCGTCTGCGTCAATGTAAAGCCCGCTCCGGAGAAGCGCGAGTTCTGGGGCTGGTGGATGGAGCTGCAGGCGGAAGAGGCGCGCTTCACCTATTCGTACCAATTCGGCCTGTTCGACAAGGAAGGCGACTGGACGGCGGAAAACATTAAGGATGATGAAGTGAACGCCAAGCTGGAAGACACCCTGCGCGACTTCCATCGCCGCCTGGGCGAACTGCTGGCGACCATGGAACTGGGGCTGGAACCCGCCGACGATTTCAAAGAAAAACTGATCAAACTCTCCGCCTGACCCCGTTTGACCACGTATTGTGCTGATTTCGCGTTGTGCCTGTTGGCATAACGCGTCTCTCCTGTTACAAAGACCTTTGCACTCTTCTTCTCATCATTACACACGGCAGAAATACTATGAACGGCAGCCAGACATTGGTTGTGAAATTGGGCACCAGCGTGTTGACCGGCGGATCGCTGCGTCTGAACCGCGCCCACATTGTCGAATTGGTGCGCCAATGTGCGCAGCAACACGCCGCGGGCCACCGCATTGTCATCGTCACTTCCGGCGCCATCGCCGCCGGGCGCGAACACCTGGGCTACCCCGAGCTGCCCGCCACCATCGCTTCCAAGCAGCTGCTGGCAGCGGTGGGGCAGAGCCGGCTGATCCAGCTGTGGGAACAGCTGTTCTCCATTTACGGTATCCACGTCGGGCAGATGCTGCTGACGCGCGCCGATCTGGAAGACCGCGAGCGCTTCCTCAACGCGCGCGATACCATGACGGCGCTGCTGGACAACCGCATCGTGCCGGTAATCAATGAGAACGACGCCGTCGCCACCGCCGAAATCAAGGTGGGCGACAACGATAACCTGTCGGCACTGGCGGCCATTCTGGCCGGGGCCGACAAACTGCTGCTGCTGACCGATCAGCAGGGCCTCTACACCGCCGATCCGCGCAACAATCCGCAGGCCGAACTGATCCGTGAAGTGCACGGCATCGACGACGCGCTGCGCGCCATCGCCGGCGACAGCGTCTCCGGTCTGGGCACCGGCGGCATGGGCACCAAGCTGCAGGCGGCCGACGTGGCCTGCCGCGCCGGCATCGACGTGGTGATCGCCGCGGGCAGCAAGCCGGGCGTGGTGGCGGACGTGATCGAAGGCAAACCGGTGGGCACCCGTTTCCACGCGTTGGAAACCCCGCTGGAAAACCGCAAGCGCTGGATCTTTGGCGCGCCACCGGCCGGTGAGATCACCGTCGACGACGGCGCGGTGGAAGCGATGATGGCGCGCGGCAGCTCGCTGTTGCCAAAGGGCATCCGCGAAGTGAAGGGCGACTTCTCGCGCGGCGAAGTGATCCGTATCCGCAACCTGACGGGGCGCGATCTGGCGCACGGCGTCAGCCGCTACAACAGCGACGCGATGCGCATGATCGCCGGGCACCACTCGCAGGAAATCAGCGAGATCCTCGGTTATGAATACGGTCCGGTGGCAGTGCACCGCGACGATATGATTGTCAGTTAAGGAGTGAGCATGCTGGAGCAGATGGGGAAGGCCGCCAAGCAGGCCTCCTGGCAGCTGGCGGTGCTGAGCACGGCGAAGAAGAATCAGGTGCTGTCGGTGATGGCCGACAGGCTGGAAGCCAACAGTGAAGCGATCCTGCTGGCGAATGAACAAGACATGGCGCAGGCGCGCGCCACCGGCATGAGCGAAGCGCTGCTCGATCGCCTGTTGCTGACCCCGGCGCGGCTGGCGGCGATCGCCAACGACGTGCGCCAGGTGTGCCGCCTGAACGATCCGGTCGGCCACGTGCTGGACGGCAACCTGCTGGACAGCGGGCTGAAGCTGGAGCGCCGGCGGGTGCCGCTCGGCGTGATCGGCGTGATTTACGAGGCGCGGCCGAACGTCACCATCGACGTCGCCAGCCTGTGCCTGAAAACCGGCAACGCAGTGATCCTGCGCGGCGGTAAAGAGACGCACAACACCAACCAGGCGACGGTGAAAGTGATCCAGCAGGCGTTGGAACAGTGTGGCCTGCCGGCGGCGGCGGTGCAGGCGATCGACAGCCCGGATCGCGCGCTGGTGAACGAACTGCTGCGCCTGGATCGCTACGTCGACATGCTGATCCCGCGCGGCGGCGCCGGCCTACACAAGCTGTGCCGCGAGCAATCGACCATCCCGGTGATCACCGGCGGCATCGGCGTGTGCCATACCTATGTGGATGCCGACGTTGATTTCGACAAGGCGCTGACGGTGATTGAAAACGCCAAGATCCAGCGCCCGAGCGCCTGTAACTCGCTGGAGACGCTGCTGGTGAACCGCAGCATCGCCGCCGAGTTCCTGCCGGCGCTGAGCGCCAAAATGGCGGCGGCGGGCGTGACGCTGCACGCGGCGGAAAACGCGCTGCCGCTGCTGCAGGGCGGCCCGGCGACGGTGGTGCCGGTGAACGCGGAGGATTACGACGACGAATGGCTGTCGCTGGATCTGAACGTGCTGCTGGTGGACGATATCGATCAGGCCATCGATCACATCCGCACCCACGGCACTAACCATTCCGACGCGATCCTCACCCGTTCGCTGAGCAGCGCCGAGCACTTCGTGCGCGCGGTGGACTCCTCGGCGGTGTACGTCAACGCCAGCACCCGCTTCACCGACGGCGGCCAGTTCGGCTTGGGCGCTGAAGTGGCGGTGAGCACCCAGAAACTGCACGCCCGCGGCCCGATGGGCCTGGACGCGCTGACCACCTACAAGTGGATTGGCTACGGCGACGATCTGGTGCGTAGCTAAGGCCGCATTGCGGTCATAAAGAGGTCAGGGCGCAGCATGCTGCGCCCTGATTGTTTTTGGAAAAGGGGGACTGCACGACAGTCTGGTTGCTTGCAAAACAACCAAACGCCCCGGCGGCTATTGACTCATTTCGCGCGCAGGTCTACCTTGTTCAACGCACTTCCGGCTTGCCCCGCAGGCCCGGCTCGATGCCGATATAGCTCAGTTGGTAGAGCAGCGCATTCGTAATGCGAAGGTCGTAGGTTCGACTCCTATTATCGGCACCATTTCAAGTTTCACTGCCTTCCTTAGTAAAAATACGCAGCACTGGCGTCTGCAACGCTTGCGGTTGATATTTCTGCTTATCGCGACGTGGCAATGCGCTGCAAGGTATAATACAAACGTGTTTGTTTAATCACTCACACAACCAGCAAGCGTCGTAAGCAGAATAATACGTTGCTACGGTTGAACCTCACCGTCTTTTTTTATCTGGGAAAAGACATTATCGCCAATGTTAAATCACTGGCTTATTTATAAAGTGAGGTTGTTATGCGTGGATGTTTGATTTCAAGAACGAAGGACTTTAACTTTAATGGTCAACGTTATAGGGTTTTTATTGCTCATGACAAGCAAGCGCATGGCGATTTAAACGCGCTTTACTTTCTCGATGCCAATACTCAATTCACCAAGCTGACCGAACGCCATCAGAGTAGAAACAACGACAATATTCTTTATGTGGGCATCGGCTATCAGGATGGGGTGGATATACTAAAAGCAAGAACCCGCGACTATACGGTTCCCTCTGATGATAAAGAGTTTATTGACGGTGGCGGAGCGCCGGCGTTTTATCAGTTTATCACCACATGCGTTAAGCCCTGGATTGAGTCACGCTACCCAATCAATACAGACAAACAAACGCTGGCAGGTCATTCACATGGCGGGCATTTTGTACTTTATACGCTGTTGAACCATCCTGACGCGTTTCAAAATTATCTAGCGGCCAGTCCATCGATCTGGTGGGGGAATGGGGCGTTGCTTCCTGATGGCAAGTTAACAATCGCTGAAAGCGTTAATAAAATAACCCTGATGATTGGCGAGTATGAGGAAAAGGTTCATCCGCAAAGTAATGAAACTGAAAGAGGGCGGGTGACCAGAATTAATGCAACACCCAAATTGCGAGTCAGGCATCTGGCAAAAAAACTGATCGAAGATGAGCAACGCTGTGATTTTATTTTCTGCTCAGGGCGTCGTCACCAAGGGGTCATCAAGGATTATGCACTGATGGCGAATGCGATTGCGGCGCATAATACTCAACGTGATGGGCTTTAGCGTCGTGATATAATCATTTTTTGAACACCTGCAAGTGAGCTGCTATTAATCGTCTGCAGGCATTCACCAGGGAAACTAAAAATTATAACGATATGCCGATATCAGGCAATGAAAATCTGTTTTAACCTTATATCTTACAATGACGGCTGCGGGATAATTTTCGCTCATCTATTATGCCGACGAGCTCCTGCGAGCGTGCGTGTTTTTTTGAGCCGAAACCGAGTATCTGTAGCCTCACTTTCCATGCATCCCCCTGCTTATCCTTTCGCCGGTTAAACAACCGTTTAATTAATCGCTGTTATAATTACCCCTGTTGAGCCTTGATGGATGAATGTTTTCCTCCTCAAGCATTGCGATGCGGCGCTCTGTGGAGCGGCATCCGTTTTTAGGCATGCCGGTGGTTCGGTGAGAAGTTAGGAGAAGTGAACTATGAGCAGAAAAGACAAGCTTGCGGCGGCCCTGTTGGCCATCTTCCTGGGCGGACTGGGCATTCACAAGTTTTACTTAGGGATGAAGTGGTGGGGGCTGTTCTACCTGCTGTTCTGCTGGACGGGGATCCCATCGATTGTCGGCTTTATCGAAGGCATTATTTATCTGTTCCAATCGGAAGAGAAATTCAACCAGAAATACAATCCTGGTCTGATTTAAGGCTTTTCTGACGGCGCTTCCTGCTAAGGGAAGCGCCGTTTTTCATTCCGTTACTGTTTCTTCATCATCATCTTGCCGCGCATCTCTTTGCTCATCATTTTATTCGAGCTGGAGATCACGCAGTTATATTGCTTGCCTTGGTTAATGATCATAAAGGTGCTGACCGGATTTTTAAAATCCTTGTCGATGGTGAAATAAATATAGGCCTGCGGTAGTGCAGCCGGTTTAAAGGCGCCGAAGGCATACATATCCGCCAGGCCCAGCGCAGAGAGATCGACCGTCAGCTCCATGGGTTTCATGGAATCCGGCGATGGGAACATCGACTTGGCCGACATCATCATAGTGCTGCTGTTGATGGTGTAATCGGTTTTGACCTTCATGCCCATATATTTCGATTCCGGCATGGAAAGTTCTTTTTGGCAGGCGGCGTCGTGCTGCGGCGCCGGGCTGCCGTTTTCCATCACGGCGTGCACGTGTTCCAGCATCACTTCCGCGTTGCCGGTGGTAGGTTGTGCATCGGCCGCGTAAGCCGCGCCGCTGAAGGCGGCCACAGAGGTAAGGATAATGCCCGTAACGATTTTCATTGTCGGTCTCCGGAATGCTAATAATGATATTAATTGCGGTGTGTAGCCTATTGGCCTGATAAAACGCAAAGTGACCCGTTCCGTGGAGATAAAATAGCCTCGGAATTTTTATAATAAATAGCGTTTCACCCACGCGGTACGCGAGGTTTGTTTAATTATATTGAGAGTCTTTATCTTTTGTTTTTCAGTCTGTTTACCTGCATATAAAGAGTATGTATAAACATAGTCAATGTTTAGAATATGCACAAATTATTGCGGTTTTTTTCACTTTCATTTTTCTTTTTTTAACAGGGTTATAAATATTGCATTGAGAAACAGGGAGTTGTCTTTTCTACGTTAAAATCACGCAGTGAAGCATTATTTATGTGATCTTCATAGTCACAGAAATAACGCTGAAATTATTACCTTTCTATTTAGCGGCTAATTATTCATGGCATAGGCTTCAACCCCACTAACCGCCTGAGCTAGAATCAGGCGGTTTTCTCTTCGAAAAGGATATCGCCATGGCCGCCTGGGCGCTTTTGATCGTCGGTTGGTTATTGATTTGGCAGGATCACTCGGTTTGGGGTGTGCTGTGCATCGCGCTGTTTGCCGTGCTGCAATGGGCGAAGTGCGCCGCTAAAAGCGGGCAAGAACCCGAAGAGGCGACAGAGTGGCGCAAGACCGACTGGCGTTCGCAGCCGATTGAGATGGCGCACGCCGGCGACAGCGACCGGCAGATAGGCGGCGTGGGGGAACTGGGCATGGGCGGCCCCAGCTTTTGGACGCTGCTGCTGCGCGACGGGGCGATTGTGCATGGCGCATGCGCCGCGCCGCAGGACGTGGACGATGGCAAGCTGCGCCTGATACCGACCCGCAGCCGCGAGGGAGAGGAGCTGACGGTATACGAGCCCGCCGCCCGGGCGATGTATGCGCTGCCTGCGTTGACCGATCGCGAGCTGGGAGCCTTGGCCGCCGGTTCCGCTGAGGCGCTGGTGCGGCTGCGGGCGACGTGTCGGCAGGTGGAGGCCACGCCGTTGCACCTTGTGCGCGGTCTGTGGGTGCCGCAGTGGGTAGCGGATCCGGCGGATCGGCTGGAGATCACGTTGCCCAGCGGCCGCGTGCTGGCGGCGCGCTCGATGTTGCCGGCGGATCTGCGCCAGGCGGACGATCCTGCCGCGCTGCTGCACACGCCGCCTTATGAACTGTTGTTGGATAACAGGCCGACCGATCGCTTCGTGCGCGATCTCGAACGCGTGGCGGAATCCCCGTCGGGTGACGGTTTGAGCGTCGGCGGCTGCCAGTTCCGCGGCGAGCATATCGTCGATGGCCTATACCATCTCTACTTCGCCGGCGAGTGGTTCAGCCTGCTCTCTTATGCGCATAAACCGGCGGGCGGGCGCGGTTCGGACACCACCTTTTTCGTCGAGCGGGTCGAGCCGCAAGACGGCGGGGTGTTTGTGATTGAATGGGATGCCTACAGCGTGGGGCCAGGCGGGCGTGAGCCGCGCGTGCCGGCCCCGCCGGTATTGGTTATCGCGGTAAGTTGGCAGGAAACGCCGCTGCAGTTGCCAACGGCCAACAACCGCGTGACCGTGCGTTTGCCCAACGCCACGGCGTAAGGCTTAAGGCAGCACCCTGACTTCGCCGTTGTGCAAGGTCAGCACCGCGATCGGGCTGCCGGAGAAGCACTCCCTAAAGATCCAGTCGCTGGGCCGAAACGCCGCCGCAGGCAGCCCGGCCTGCCACTCCTCCCACTGCGGGGTCGGCTTATCCGGCGGTAAAGAGAAAGAGACCAGCCAACCGGCTTCGCAGTGCACCGTTTGGCCGGTTGGACGGGTGAAGGTATGCGCACCTGCCAGCTCCATCACCGGCGGTAAAACCTCGAAGGCGATGATCGGCACGCCGGCCACGCTCTGTGGCTGAGGAAAACGCACGGCGGTCACGCCGTTCATCGTGATAGGGCTGTCTTCGGTGCCGGGCTGGCGTGGTTCCTGGCGGTTCACCCAACTGCCTTTCGGCAGCGTGATTTCACCGAACGGTTTTGCCGACTCGAGCGTCAGGTAGCTGCGCCGATTCCAGTGTTCTTCCGCCCGCTGGCTCTTGATATCCTGGATGGCGATGCCGATAAGCATCAGCACGCACGCCACCGGATAGACCGCCAGCGCCGAGGCCAGCAGAAAGCCGAGCCAGGAAAGCGGCGGCCGCGGGCGGCCGCAGCGGGCGGCGGCGTAGCGCCAGCCCCACCAGGCGAGCAGGATGCCGGTGGGCAGCAGCGCCAACAACAGCGCCACCAGCCCCGCGGCGCCGGCGCCATAGCCTAACAGCATGGCAGGTTCCTCATGTTCATGGCGTGGTGGATCGATAGCGAACGAAGTAGGGCAGCGGCGGGGTCTTCCCGTCATCGCCATAGTGGCTTTCCGGTTCGATCACGGTTTGGCGTGCGTCGTCGCGCCCGTTGTAGCGGTATTCCAACGGCTGTCGGTAGCGCACGTCGGATGAGCGCAGATCGAAAATCAGCGAAAGGCGCGCATCGCCGTTATCCGTTTGAGCGACCAGCTTGTCGTTGCCCGCCCACAGCTGATACAGCGATTTATCGCCGTTTTCCAACAGCATCGCCAACTGCCCGTCGGATTGATAACGCAGGAGCTGATACAGCCCTCTGTCCAGCGTTTGCGCGATCAGGTAGATGCCGCCATCCGGAGCCTGCGCGCTTTCCTTGACGCGCACCAGCAGCCAATGCAGTTCAGTCACCTCGCCGGTTTTACCGTTAACGGCGATGTGTAACGCGCCGGAGCCGAGCACCGGGTTCATCCAGAAATGCACGCGATCGCCATCAACGGCGGTAAAAATCTCGGGCATGGATTTGCGCTTACCGGAGGCGTAAGCCGTCGGTGAGTCCTCTTCGCCGCGCTCAAAGCCCAGCAGTTGCCGCGCGTCCAGCAGCGCCGGCAGCTCCAGCGTCTGCCGCCAATGGGCGCCGAAGTCCGGGCTGTAGAATACGCCTTCGGTGCTGATGAGATACAGCGCGCGTTTTCCCGGTTGCGCCACCAGTTTGCCACCGACAAAGGAAGGCCGGTTGTCGTCGCCCTCCGGCCAGGGGATCAGCGCCCCGATGGTGCCCCGTTGCACATCAACCAGCCTGCGGCCCTCAGAGAGAAAAAGCACGCACTCCTGTTCGCCGCACACCGCATCGTGGATCAAGTCGTCGAGTTCCCCCAGCATCTGTAACCCTTTTGGGCCGGCAAACAGCACCTGGCTGAGGTAGTTGGCCGCCCAGCCGTAAAAGCTATTGTACGCGCGGTCTTCACTTCTTTTGCTGGTGAGCAGCAGGGCGCCGTCCTGCGCCGGGTAGCTGTGGATGAGATCATAACGGGCTATCGTCGGCAACGCCTGGTCGCCCTGAGTCCATTGCCACTGCGCATAGCGTTGCTCAGGGGCGAGCAAATAGACGCCCAGCGCGCTGGCCAAAAACAGCGTCAGGATAATAAGGGGTCTTTTATAAAGCGCTAACGTCATCATTTCAGCTCCGTCACCTGAGCCTGCCGCCATAGCCTGCGGCGCAGATGGCGCAGGTATTTGAACGTTTTAAACGTGCGGTGCTGGTCAAACGCGTAGAGGCGGCAGATCTGGGCGAACCCCTCGATCAACAGCGCCAGGCCGCTGACCATCAGCATCAGCAGCAGAATAATCGGCGGCAATTCGCTGCCGAGACGCTTCAGGGTCCAAGCATCCAGGTGAAAGCCGGCCGGGGTATCGGCGTTATCCACCACCATCATGCCGAGCACAAAACACGCCACGATTGCCCCAAAAATGAAGACAACGCGCGCGCACAGGTTAAGACCGGCTTCGGTGAAGTAGCGATTGCCGCCGATGAGATAGGTTTGGCGATCGCGATGATTGATGATCCCACGCACTTTAGGCAACTCGGGAATGACGTCGTTCTCGCAATACAGCACCTGCAGCGGATCGCCTTTGGCGATGAAAAGCGGATGTTGCCGACGAAATACCGGATGCAGTTTGGTATTGGGGACGTTGAGCGCGCGGGTCGTCACCGCGAAGTGCGTCTCCTTCTGGCGCCACGCATACGTATCCAAATACTGCACCTGCCGCGGGATCTCATATTGGCAGAGTTCGTAGTTCAGGGCGTTGACCGTCTCGATGCCGGAGGCCTCGACGCCGTCCGGGAGGGGGGGCGCGGTCTGCAGCGGTGCGGTTGCCGGCACAGCGTCTGCGCGGACAGCCCGGTATTTGATGCCGGGGATTTTCAGGCTGAGCGAGCCGGGCGGCGTGACGTCTTGCCCCAGCAGCACGCGATCCAGCGCCCGGAGCAGGCGCCTGCGGCCGCGATGCCCGATCAGCAAGAGCTCCGAACCGACGAACAGCACTATGCCGATGCCGATGAGGCCGGCGATGATGGCGATAAAGAACAGGACAATGGTCAGCCAGGAATCTTCCCGGTCCATGATGAAAAAGGCAGCCGGGAAGCCACCGGCCAACGCGGCGCCCAGCACCAGCAGGGCGAAGTATTTCAGCTTGTATTTCAGCGTTCTGTCGGGTTCCAGCCGGCCTTTCGTGCCGTGCAGCAGCCAGTGCAGCCAGTAGCTGCCGTCACGCAGGCGGTGAGCGCCGATCTTCACCCGATCGCCGGCGGCGAGCGTGGCCAGCAGATTTTCGCTGTCGCTGAAGTCGTCACGGTAAAAAAAGAACGTCTGGCCGGAGGCGATGATCCTCACCAGGTTGTCGGGCGCCGTCTGCTGGCAGGCGCATTGTTCGACGGTCACATTAAAAAATTGGGTTTGCATGTCATTCCCTGTCAGCGGGCGTGGCCCGAAAAGTCATCCCTGGCGCCGGGTATTCAGCGTTTTTTCATCAATGGCAGCATGCGCACCAGCGCATTGTCCTTGACGATGTAGTGATGGAACAGCGCGGCGGCGGCATGCAGGCCGATCAGCCAGTAGCCGAATGAGGCCAGCGTTTTATGCCAGCCGATAATCATCCGCGCCTGCGGCCGATCGGCCACGTCGGTGAACGGCATCGACAGGCCGAACAGATACCACTCCTTGCCGCCCAGATAGCGCGAATACACCCCCAGCACCGGCAGCGTCAGCAGCAGCAGATAAATCAGGGTATGCGTCAGGTGCGCCAGGCCGGTTTGCCACTTCGGCGGTTTGGGCGCAATGGCGGGCGAGGGGCGGCGCCAGCGCAGGAACAGGCGAGCTAGCATCAGCGCAAACACCGTTACGCCGCAGCTGAAGTGGGTGACAACCAGCGCGTACCAGGGGGCGCTGCCCGGTTCGGCAAAGCCCCGCAGCTCGATGGTGACGCAGGTGATGACCAGCAGGATAGCCACCAGCCAGTGCAGGCGAATTTGCCACGGCATATAGGTGTTCTGCACCGGGTTACCTTTTGATGTTAAAGGGTCTGTGCGCCGATGGTAACGAAATGTTACATCGGAGGAAAGCGCGTGCGCGCAATTTAGGCAAAACGCCAGGCTCAACTCACTTATTAAGCGATTGGTTTAGTGGGTTATGCGCCTGACGGCAGGGGAGGCCGTGAGCGTCGTAAGGTATGAAGTTAACAGGCGGTAGATTCCGAGGCCGGCAGCTTATTAAGCGATGACACGGGTTGCGCCGCAGCCCTCGCTGCGGCGCCTGGGATCAGTTCAATTTGGCCTTGGCGAAATCGCTGCCGTTCACGTCCACCACGTAGCCGCTCAGGTTGCTGCGGGTGGCGTAGAATACTTTGCCGGTGGCCAGCGGCAGCCACGGCGCCTGTTTGGCGAAGATCACCTGCGCCTGTTGGTACAGCTTGGCGCGCGCCTGCGGCTGGTTCTCCTGGATCGCCTGCTGGATCAGGCTGTCATAATCCTTATCGCACCAGCGCGCCACGTTGGCGCCGCTCTGCACGCCGGCGCAGCCGAGCAGGGTGGCGAAGTTGTCCGGATCGCCGTTGTCCGAGACCCAGCCGTACAGTGCGCTCTGCTGCTCGCCTTTGCGCAGCCCGGCCAGATACTGGCCCCACTCCCAGGTGACAATCTTGGCCTTCACGCCCACCTTCGCCCAGTCGCTTTGGATCATCTCGGCGATGCGCTTCGAGTTCGGGTTGTAAGGGCGCTGTACCGGCATCGACCAGATGTCGGTCTCAAAGCCCTGCTCCAGCCCGGCCTGCTTCAGCAGCTCGCGCGCCTTCTGCGGATCGTAGGCGTATTCCGGCAGCTTGTCGTTGTAGCCCAGCATGCCCGGCGGCAGCAGCGAATTGGCCGGCGTGCCGCTGTCTTTGAACACCGCGGCGACGATCGCTTTCTTGTCCACCGCATAGCTCAACGCCTGGCGCACCAGCAGGTTGTCGAACGGTTTTTTCTGGGTGTTGAACGCCAGATAGCCGACGTTCAGCCCGGTAATGTCGTGCAACTGCAGGTTGCCGTCGGCCTTGATGGCGGCGAACTGTTCCGGCAGCGGCGCGGGGATGATCTGGCATTCGTTGGTTTTCAGCTTGGCCAGCCGGGTTTGCGGATCCGGCGTGATGGAGAAGATGAGGTGCTTGCTGGCCACTTCGCCCTGCCAGTAGTGCGGGTTGGCGATGTAGCGGATCAGCGAATCCTGCTTGTACTGTTGCAGCGCAAACGGCCCGGTGCCGATCGGCCAGTTGTCGACGTATTCCGGCGTGCCCTTTTTCAGCATCGCGTCGGCGTACTCGGCGGACAGGATCGAGGCGAAATCCATCGCCCAGTCGGCGACGAACGCGGCGTTGGGCTGGCTCAGCGTGAAGCGCACGTGGTGTTCGTCCACCGCTTCCACCTTGGTGATCAGCTTATCCAGACCCATGTCGGTGAAGTATTCATAGTTGCCGCCGGAGACCTTGTGATACGGGTTGGCCGGATCCTTCTGCCGCATCACGGTGAACACCACGTCTTCGGCGTTGAAGTCGCGCGTTGGGGTGAAGTATTTGTTGCTGTTGAATTTTACCCCCTGGCGCAGGGTAAAGGTGTAGGTCTTGCCGTCCGGGCTGACGCTCCACTCGGTGGCCAGCGACGGGGCGGGCGTTTTATCGCTTTCGCGCAGCGTCACCAAGCGGTTGTACAGCACCTGCGAGGTGGCGATAAAGGTCGGCCCGGAGCTGGAGAGCTGCGGGTTGAACGATTCCGGCGAGGCAACGGTGCAGTACACCAGCGCATCGGAAGCGGCCAGCGCGCCGCCCGCCGACAGCAGGCCGCAGCCGGCCAGCACCAGCGCGGCGATTGGGTGTTTTAAAAACGTCAAGGCAAGATCCTCAGGTGGAGTGGGCCGTTACCGGCGAATTGAATTAACTATAGATAACGGATGGCGAGACCGGGAACAAGCGTCTCACCTGCGCATTCTGTGCGCCGGGCGTTGCTTGCCAAACCGCTTTACTCGCTCTCGCGCTTGTGGTCGGCATCATAGCGCTCGCGAGCGGCGTCCAGCTCGGGGAAATGGTATTCCGCCCAGCGGTCCAGCGCCGTCAGCGTCTCGACCAGCGAGCAGGCGACGGCGCTGAGCCGATATTCCACATGCGCCTGATTTTTTTCACTGAAATCCAGCCGTTCAAGCAGCCCGTTGCGTTCCAGCTGGCGCAGCGTTTGCGTCAGCACCTTCTGCGAAATGCCGTCGATGCGGCGCAGCAGTTCGCCGTTGCGCATCGGGCGCTGCGCCAGCGCAGGCAGGATCAACATCACCCACTTGCCGGAGATCAGCGCCAGCGCATCGCGCGCGGAGCACTTGCTCGAATAGACGTCGCCGGGATAAGCCATTGGGGGTTACCTTCAGGTGCGTAATTGCCAAGGGTGCGATAAAGCCACAGCATAGCAGCACCACCTTACAACGGGAGAAACAGGATGAACGTGCTGATTGTGCTGGCTCACCCCGAGCCGCATTCCTTCAATGCTCATTTGGCCGAACAGGCGCGGCAGGCCTGCCTGGCGCAGGGGCATCAGGTGAAGACGGTCGATCTGTATCAGGAGGGATTTGATCCGCGCGAGGGCGCCGGCCATTACCCCAGCAGAAAGCAGGCGGACAGATTTGATGCGATGCAGGAGCAGCGCCATCACTGGACGACTCAGGCGCTGCCGGCGGAGATCCGGCGGCATATCGAGCTGCTGCACTGGGCGGATACGCTGGTGCTGCAGTTTCCTTTCTGGTGGTTCGGCGCGCCGGCTATCATCAAGGGCTGGATGGATCGGGTGTTCGTTTACGGCGGGATCTACGACAGCCGCCACCGCCATGAGAACGGCGTAATGCGCGGCAAACGGGCGCTGCTGACCGTCACCGCCGGCGCTTCCGCACAGGCCTGCGCGCCGAACGGGCGCGACGGCGATATGCGGCTGATGCTGTGGCCCATCATGCATGCGTTGCACTATATCGGCTTTAGCGTGCTGGAGCCGTTCCTGGTCTATGGCGTGCGCGGCGGGTTGGCGGGCGAGGCTCTGCAGGCGCAAAACGCCGCTTTGGCGCAGGTGACGCAGGCGTACCGGGACGGTTTGAACGCGTTTTCCGCCTGGCCGGCGGTGCCCTTCAACCGCAATGAAGATTTTGACGCCGATCTGGCGCTGAAGCCCGGCGCGCCGGTGTACAGCCCGTTCGTGCGGCATTGCGATCCGGATTAGAATCCGGCCTTTAGCAGTTCCTCGCGCAAATCGTCGATAATCGCCGGTTCGATGTCGGGGAACTGCTGCTGAATATCGGCGATGGCTTCGGCCACGCTCGGGCCGGCGAAGGTGCCGGAGAAGGGCAGCAGCGGCAGGTTCGCGTCGCTGTCCGGCAGTTCGCCGCGGATGGTGCCGGTGATCATGCCCGCTTTTTTTTCCGCCGTGAGGTCGTACTCTCCCACGCTTTTGTCGATCGGTTTCATTGGCCGCCTCGCTGTCGGTGAGTGTTTATCCTGTCTGTTAAAGCATAGTGTTTCAGGCAATGAATACCAATCAATGTATATAATATTAATATAAAACAAGGTGATGCGCGTTTTGTCGTTTGACGTTCGCCGGGGGCCGGCGCTATGCTCTAGGCGCTAAAGGAACCTTCCTCACTGACAGGGACAGACGACATGAAAAGACTGAAAAGCGCGGCGCTGTTGTTGCCGCTGTTGGCGCTCAGCGCCTGCACCCATCACCTCAGCAGCGCCGAGCTGCATGCCAAGCACTACATTTATCAAACCCGCGACGATTTCGATCCGCAATTCCGCACCGATGTGAACGGCAGTATTAAGAACGCCGTGCCGATGTTCGAACAGTTCTACCAGCTGGGGAAAAAGGATCGCGCGGCAGGCGTGGCGCGCAGCGAGGCGCAGAAAAAGGCTGACTATCTGGCCAGCCCGGAATTCCAGCAGAACATGGAACACAAAACCATTTTCATCAACCGCACTTACAGCGGCTCCGACAACCCTAAACGCCGCCAGGTGTTCTCGCAGGAAGCGGTGGGCGCGTACTGGGACGGTTACGAAGGGCGCTGAACATAATCCCTCACAAATATACCCGTCATACTTGAAGCTGCATCTGTGTTGACTGCGAGCGCTCACCCCAGTCACTTACTTGAGTAAGCTCCTGGGGATTCCCGCTCTTGCCGCCGTGATGCAACTCCAATTATTTAGGGTATAGAAGGTAATAAAAACTGGTCTTCTGGCGGTTATTTGATTATAAAAACCGCCGCTAAGGACGATGTTCATAGATGAAACCAGGAGTGTTTATGTTGGCAAAAGTTAAGCGTTCGTTCGCCGCCGCCGTCGTATTGATGTTGGCGCTGCCCGCGGTTCAGGCCGCGGATTACCGCGCGGGCGAGCAATACACCCGGCTGGATAAGCCGGTGGCCGCCGCGCCGGCGGTGGTGGAGTTCTTCTCCTTCTACTGCGGCCCTTGTTATCAGTTCGCCGAAACTTACCGCGTGGGCAGCACCGTGGCGCAGGCGCTGCCCGCGGGCGAGAAAGTCACCAAATATCACGTCAGCTTGATGGGCAAACTGGGCAATGCGCTGACCGAAGCCTGGGCGGTGGCGACGGTGCTGGGCGTGGAAGACAAGATTGAAGGGGCGATGTTCGACGCGGTGCAAAAACAGCGCGCCGTTAACAGCGCCGACGATATTCAGCGGGTGTTCACGGCGGCCGGCATCGATGCTGCCACCTATGAAAACGCGCGCCACAGCCTGCTGGTCAAAGGGTTGATCGCCAAGCAGAATGAAGCGGTGAAAGCGTTTGACGTGCGCGGCACCCCGTCGTTCTACGTGGCCGGCCAATACAAGATAGACAATGCCGGCATGGCCGCCACCAGTGTTGAAGGCTACGCCAAAGAGTACGCGGCGGTGGTGCGTTACCTGTTGGACAAACAGCCGTAAACCGGGCCGTTAGGGCCCGGTGTCAGCCGCCGGGTCTATTTCGCCGCGGGTAAATCCAGCGCCTGACGCAGCTCATCACGGGCTTGCCGATACTGCTGCTGGAAATCCTGCTGTTGCGAAAGCTGCTGGCTGATCACGCTGCCGGCGATGCGGCCCATCTCGATATCGGAAGGGTAGTGGATCCCCGCCACCACCCGGTTGTCGCCATATTGCCAGGCGCGCGTCATGATGGCGGCGCGCTTCTCCGGCACCATGTTGGCCAGGGTGATGCCCATCAGCGTGCCCAGCGTGGTGTGGCCGGAAGGCCAGGAGCCGGAGCTGGAGCGCTTGACGATCGGCTCGATGCGGCTGTCCAGCATATGCGGGCGCGGGCGCTTCCAGAAATCTTTCGCCGGATCGACCACCGCCGCTTCGGTCGCTACGATGCGATCGAAGAAAGCGCTCACGGCCGGCAACGCTTTGGCGTTGAACTTCGGCCCCATCACATTGCTGTACACCCAGACGTTCTCTTCCGCATCCGCCTTGGCCTGGCTGGCCATTTCCGGCGTGCGTTTTTGCTGCATGTCGAGGACTTCCCGCAGTTCGCGCTGGGTCTGCGCCGAGTCGTTGGCCGGCGGCGGCGGCAGGATGTGGGTCAGATCCACCTGCTGCGCGGTGGTGAACGGTTGGGCTTCCTCTGCCGCCTGCGCATGGAACGCGGCCAGGGCGCTGGTGGTAAACAAACACAGCGCTAAAACAGATTTTTGCAATGATTTCATCGGGTCATGTCCAGGGTGTCAACGTGAAGGGGGAGCAGCCTGTATCTTTGGCGAGGCCTGTGAAGATGAGATGACGATTTCGTGACGGATTGATGACGACGCGCCGGGCGAACTGTGATCGCGGTGCCAAATCCCCCGCTCGCCATTGATTGTGTGTTAACGGGTTGTTATGGTGATTTTCTGTTCAACGGCGCAGCGCCGCCGGCGTTTGAAGGGAGAGATCATGACGGCATTGGCAACGCTCCGCGACGCCGGCTTCGAAGAGTGGCTGGGCAAAATCAACACCGCCTGCGGCAGGTTCTGCGCGAAAACGCTGGGGCCGGGTTTCAGCGGGGCGATGCAGGAGTTCCGCGCCCATGCGCTGCGTCTGAGCGTGGTCGACGTGGCCCAGGCCCGGCTGTATCGCACGCCGCGTGAAATCGCCCGCAGCGACGGCGCGCACTTTTTTACCGTCTTCCAGCTGCGCGGCAGCGCGTTGATGGAGCAGGGCGATCGTCAAACGATGCTCTCTCCCGGCGACATGACGCTGATCGACACCTCACAGCCCAGCAGCTTCACCTTCCAGCGCGATTCGCGCCAAATCTCTCTGCTGTTGCCGCGCGGCTGCCTGCCGGTGCCGCCGCCTTGCGCCCAGCGTCTCGGGGCCGAGCTCAGCGCGGTGCGCCTCAGCCGCCAGCTGGTGCTGAGCAGTATGCAGGATCCTCAGCTCGCCGCGGCGGAAAGCGAGGCGGTGCTGAATGCGCTGGCGGCGCTGCTGCGCCCGGCTCTGGCGCTCGAACAGGCGCGGCCGGAAGGGCAGCACCCGGTCTTTGACAAGGCGCTGGCGCTGATCGACAGGCATATTCAGTCGGCGCAGCTGCGTCCTGAGTGGGTAGCGGCCGAGCTGGGGGTATCGTTACGCAGCCTGTATCGGCTGTTCGCCCGTCAGGGGCTGGTGGTGGCGCAGTACATCAGGAACCGCAGGCTGGATCTGTGCGCGCAGGCGCTGCGCAGCGCCGCCGGGCAGGAAAAGCTGGCCGGCATTGGTCTTGACTGGGGCTTCGCCGATCACAGCCATTTCTCGACCGCTTTCAAGCAGCGTTTCGGCATGTCGCCGAGCGAGTACCGTCGACAGTATCAATAAGTCAGGGCGCGGGCCAGGCCCGCGCCGCTGCACTCAATAGCGGATGCAGACCGATTTCGACTCGGTGTAGGCATCCAGCCAATCCGGGCCGAAATCACGGCCGCTGCCCGACTGTTTGAACCCGCCGAACGGCATGTTCGGGTCGATCAACGTATGGGTGTTGACCCACACGGTGCCGGCCTGAATGCGCGGCGTAAACGCCATCGCCTTTTGCAAGCTGGTGGTCCACAGGCTGGCGGTCAACCCGAAGTCGGTGTCGTTGGCTTTGCTCAGCGCCTCTTCGGCGCTCGCCACCCGGATCAGGTTGACCACCGGGCCGAACACTTCCTCGCGCGTCAGGTTCAGCCGGTCATCCGGGTTGATCACCAGCGTCGGCGGAATGTAGAAGCCGTTGGCGTCCGGGCCGGCCGCGCCGCCGATAAGCTCGGCGTTTTTCGCCCGGGCGTCGTCCAGGTAGGCCGCCACCTTGTTGCGGTGCGCGAGCGACACCAGCGGGTTGATTTGTGCCCCGGTATCCATCCCCGGCCCGACTGACAGCGATTTCACCGCCTGTTCGAATCCGGCCACCAACCGATCGTAAATCGGCGCTTCGATATAAATTCGCGAGCTGGCGGCACACACCTGCCCCTGGTTGAGGAAGCTGCCGAGCATCAGGCCTTCGATCACCTGCTGCGGATCGGCATCTTGCAGCACGATGGCCGGGTTTTTACCGCCCAGCTCCAGCGTCACGCGGGTCAGGCGATCCGCCGCCGCGCGCGCGATGCTTTTGCCCACCGGCGTGGAGCCGGTAAAGCTGACTTTGGCGATCAGCGGATGTTCGGTCAGCGCCTTGCCGCACACGGTGCCGCGGCCGGTGACCACGTTGAACACGCCCGGCGGCACGCCGGCTTCGCTCGCCAGTTCGGCGATGCGCAGCAGGGTGAGCGGGGTGGTTTCCGACGGCTTGATGACGATGGAGCAGCCCGCCGCCAGCGCCGGCATCACTTTCCACATGCCGATCATCAGCGGGAAGTTCCAGGGCACGATGCCGGCGACGACGCCGATCGGCTCTTTGCGGGTATAAACCTGATATTTGGCGCCCGGCGGCATCGGAATGGACACGTCCAGCGTCTGACCGGTGATTTTGGTCGCCAGCCCGGCGGTGTAACGCATCCAGTTCAGGGTACTGCCGACTTCGAAAGCGCGGGCGATGTTGATGGATTTGCCCTGCTCCAGGGTTTCGAGCTGCGCCAGCTCTTCGGCGTGCTGCTCCACCAGATCGGCGAAGCGCAGCAGGATGCGTTCGCGCTCGACCGGCAGACGCTGCGCCCAGACGCCTTCGCTGAAGGCTTTGTGGGCGGACTCCACCGCCTGCGCCACGTCGTGTTCGTTGGCGTCGGCGGTGGTGGCGATTTGCTGCCCATTGGCGGGGTTATACACCGCCAGGCGGCCTTCCGCAGCGGACGCGCGCCACTGGCCGTCGATATACAGCCCATGCTGACGATCGAGAAAACGCGACACGCTATCCAGCACGGCTACGGTATTGTCAGACATACATCCTCCGATCAGATTCATCAGGTTATCGTTAACCCTGAGAGTCTAGATCAGCGGTAAAGCGGCGGCTTTGCTCTGCCTGACATTCGATTTGTCCTGCGTGTCATTTTGCCGTGACGGAACAGTAAACCGCGGCCGGCGGGCGCCGGCCGGGAAGGATTACGAACTCAGGGTTGCCAGACGGGTGGCGAAACCGAGGAACAGCAGGCCGATCAGGCCATTGCCGAGCTTCGCCAGGCCTTTCTTGTGGTTGAAGAAATGCGCCAGCATCGCGCCGGAGAAGATCAGCGTGCTCATGTAGATAAAGCTGACGGCTTCGAGGATCAGCGCCAGAATGGTGAACGACAGCCCGGTGTGCGCGTAGTTGAAATCGATGAACTGCACGAAGAACGACACGTAAAACAGAATAGCTTTCGGGTTGGTCAGGCTCAGCGTCAGCGATTTGCGCAGAATGCTGTGGCCGCCCTCAATCTGTTGCTGTTGCGCCTGCGCCTTCTGCACGAAGGTGGCGTAGAGGATTTTTGCGCCAAGGAACAGCAGGTAAATCGCGCCGAGAAAACGCACCAGGGTAAACAGGAACGGCGTGGTGCGGATCAGCGAAGCCACGCCTATATAGGCGCAAAAGATCAGGATCGCATCGCCGATAAACACGCCCAGCGCCGCGGTATAGCCGGCGCGCACGCCGCGCGATATGCCGGTTTTCAGCACGTACAGCGTATTCGGCCCCGGCAGAATGATGATGAAGACCACCCCGGCCAAATAGGTCCATAAATTCAGGACGCCAAAACTCTCTAACACAATAACCTCTCCATGCGCGCAACTAACAGGCAGAAACACTGGCCACGCCCGTGGCCGGCCGCGATCCTAACGCCGTGCAACCGGGTTGGCAACGTAATAAACTTCATGTTGTTGGTTAAAAATTGTCGAAAGATTGTTGAAAACGTCGGCGCCGAATTAAAAAGCAAGAGTCGGCGTGTTTCGCCAACGGCCCGTCACTATGCTGGTTAACATCGAAACCGCAGTGAGGAACGGATGATGAAAAACGTAATCGACAGCGCCGATCCGCGCTGGCTGGCGATTGTCAGCCGCGACAAGCACGCCGACGGCCGCTTTATCTACGCGGTGAAAACCACCGGCGTGTATTGCTCGCCTTCCTGCCCGTCACGCCAACCGAATCGGCAAAACGTGGAGCTGTTTGACGACGCGGAGCAGGCGGAGGCGGCCGGCTATCGGCCCTGTAAACGCTGCCGGCAGGGGCTGACGCCGCTGACGGAACAGCATGCGCGGCAGATAGCTGAGGCCTGCCGCTATATCGAGCAGGCGGAAAAAGCGCCGTCGCTGCAGACGCTGGCGCGCCACGTCGGGTTGAGCCAATACCATTTCCACCGGCTGTTCAAAGCGATCACCGGCCTGACGCCGAAAGGCTACGCCGACGCGCAGCGCAGCCAACGCTTACGCGCCGGTCTTACGCAGCGGGAAACGGTGACCGACGCGATCTTCGACGCCGGTTATGGCGCCAACGGCCGCTTCTACCAGCAGGCCAACGCCGCGTTGGGCATGACGCCGAAGGCCTATCGGGCGGGCGGCAAAGGCATGCGCATCCATTTCGCCGTCGGGCGCTGTTCGCTGGGCGAGATCCTGGCGGCCCAGAGCGAGGTGGGCATCTGCGCCATTCTGCTGGGGGACGATGCGCAGCAACTGGTGCAGGATCTGCAGGACAAATTCCCCAACGCCGAGCTGATCGGCGGCGACGCGCAGTATGAAGCGCTGATGGCGCAGGTGGTGGGCCTGATTGAAGCGCCGGAGAACGGGTTGGCGCTGCCGCTGGATATTCGCGGCACCGCGTTTCAACAGCGGGTCTGGCGGGCGCTGCAGGCGATACCGGTCGGCGAAACCGTCAGCTATGCCGATATCGCTCGGCGCATTGGGGCGCCCAAAGCGGTGCGCGCGGTAGCCGGCGCCTGCGCCGCCAACATGCTGGCGGTGGCGATCCCCTGCCACCGGGTGGTGCGCAACGACGGCACGCTGTCCGGCTACCGCTGGGGCGTCGATCGCAAGAAAGCGTTGCTGGAAAAAGAGGCGCAGCGATGAGCGGCGCGCTGGTGACCCGGCTGGCCGAATTGGACTGGGCGGCAATTGAACGTGAACTCGATGCGCAGGGCTGCGTGCGTCTGCCGGGCGTGCTCAGCCAAGAGCTGTGCCGCGAGCTTTCGGCGCTCTACCCGCAGGATGCGCATTTTCGCAGCCGCGTCGTGATGGCGAAGCACGGTTTTGGCCGCGGCGAGTACCGCTATTTCGCCTATCCGCTGCCGCCGCCAGTGGCCGAAGCGCGCAGACTGATGTATGCGCGGCTGGCGCCGGTGGCCAACCGTTGGAACGCCTTGTTGGGGCTGGAGACGCGTTATCCCGCCGCACATGAAACCTACCTGGCGGAATGCCACCGGGCCGGCCAGCGGCGGCCGACGCCGCTGCTGTTGCGCTACGAAACGGGGGATTACAACTGTCTGCATCAGGACCTGTACGGCGAGCGGGTGTTTCCGCTGCAGGTGGCGTTTCTGCTCTCCGCCCCCGAGCAGGACTTCACCGGCGGCGAGTTCGTGCTGACCGAACAGCGGCCGCGGATGCAGAGCCGGGCGGAGGTGGTGCCGCTGCAGCAGGGCGACGCGGTGGTGTTCGCCGTGCATCACCGGCCGGTGGCGGGGGTGAAAGGCTGTTATCGGGTCAATCTGCGCCACGGCGTCAGCCGAATACGCGCCGGCCAACGCCACTCGCTGGGGATTATCTTTCACGACGCGCTATAGCTTGCGCGCCAGCAGGGTGGCGAAGCGCAGCGAGATGCGGTTGCCGGCGGCGTCGGTCTTGTGCAGTTGGCCGACGTCTTCGTTGTATTTGAGGATCTCCCAGTCGCGATAATAATGCTTCAGCTCACCCGGCCGGAAGGTAAACGGGAACGGCAGCGGGCAGGGATAATCCTCGGTATCCATCGCCGCCACGATCAGGTTATGGCCGCCGCGCACGGTGCTGTCCTGCATGTCTTGCACGATATGCGGGATCTGCTGCCGTTCGAGGAACATCAAGACCACGGTGGACAGGATAAAGTCGTAGTCGCCGCTGAAGCGGTGGGTGTTGAGATCCTGCACCCCGGCGCTCAGGCGGGTTAATTGCTCGGCGTCGACGATCTGGTTGAGGCGGGCTATCGACGGCGCATGCTTGTCCCAGGCGGTGACATCGAAACCTTTCAGATTGAGGTAGAGCGAATTGCGCCCGCCGCCGCAGCCCAGATCCAGCGCCTTGCCCGGCGCGATGCGCGCCGCCGCCTCAACCACTTCGGAGTGAGTGCGCGTCAGTTCGTATTTCTTGTGGTAGTAATCTTCCGGCGTGCAGTAAAACGCCAGCCGGCAGGTCATGTCGTCCGAAAAGGAAACGATGCGATGCCACTGTTGGGGGGCGATAAACGGCGGCTGGCTTTCAGGGCTGAACTGCCAGGTCTCGGTGGTGGCGCCGTCTTCGGTCATCATGGCGAACGTCAGGCTGCCGCTCAGCACGGTGAGCTTCGCCCAGGTGCCGCTCTGGGTGTTGTGGCGCTGACGAAAGGCTTCCGGCAGCGTGTCGCTGTTCCATTCCGGCAGGGTTTCGCTGTTCCATTCCGGCAGGGTTTTATAGCAAAGCAACTGCTGCTCCATAGGGGGCTCCTCTGGCTGGGCAAGCAAAGTGATTTATATGATGCATATAAAATACATCTTTATGGTTCGTTTGAACATAGCAGCCTGAAGGAAAGGCGCGGGGAGATCTTTATACTGGATTGTGCGCGGCGGCTGGGCTAATTTCAGTGCTGTTCATGTCATCACGTTCAGGGAAAAGATGCCGATACGCCGTTTATGCCACCCGAAGCCCCTCAGTTTGCTGAGCCTGGCCGCGCTGCTGGCGCTGGCGGGTTGTACCAGCAAAACCACCACCACCTCGCCGGCGGCGCGCCCCGCCGACGTCAAAGCGCGACTGATGACGCTGATCCCGGCCAACGCCGGCGATCGTCAGGGTTGGGCCACCGATATCACCGCCGCGTTCGCCGCGCAGGGCATCGAGCCGAGCGATGAGAACCTGTGCTCGGTGCTGGCGGTCACCGAACAGGAGTCGACGTTCCAGGCTAACCCGCAGGTGCCGGGGCTGCCGAAGATCGCCTGGAAGGAGATCGACCGCCGCGCCGATCAGATGCACATCCCGAACTTTTTGGTGCATACCGCGTTGAAGATCTCGTCGTCGAACGGCCAGAGCTACAGCGAGCGCCTGGATAAGGTGCGCACCGAAAAGGATCTGAGCGATATCTTCGATGACATGATCGACCGCGTGCCGATGGGGCAGAAGCTGTTCGGTCATTTGAACCCGGTTCATACCGGCGGCCCGATGCAGGTGAGCGTCGCCTTCGCCGAGGCGCATGCCAAAGGGTATCCTTATCCGGTTGACGGTTCGATTCGGCGCGAAGTCTTCAGCCGACGCGGCGGCATGTACTTCGGCATTATGCATTTGCTGGGGTACCCGGCCGACTATAGCCGGCCAATCTACCGCTTCGCCGACTTCAACGCCGGCTGGTACGCCAGCCGCAACGCGGCGTTCCAAAACGCGGTCAGCCGGGCGAGCGCCATTCCGCTGGCGCTGGACGGCGATCTGATCGACTTTGGCAGCGACAAGCCCGGCTCCACCGAGCTGGCGGTGCGCACGCTCGGCAAGCGCCTGAACATGAGCGACAGCGCCATTCGCCGGGCGCTGGAGAAAGGCGACACGGCCGACTTTGCCGATACCGACCTGTATAAGAAGGTCTATGCGCTGGCGGGCGGCAAGCTGCCGCGCGAGATGCTGCCGGGCATCCAACTGGAAAGCCCGAAAATCACCCGCAAGCTGACCACCGCCTGGTTCGCCAAGCGGGTGGATGAACGCCGCCAGCGCTGCATGGCGCGCGCCGGCGGTTAACCCTAAAGAAAACGCCGCCGGCGGCCTGAGTCACCGGCGGCGCGATCGCGCATCAGGCGCTGCGGCGCGGGTTGGTCAGGCCGAAGTTAAAGCTGTTGCAACGGTTGCAGAACTCTTTCATCACCGGCGGCGTGTCCATCATCGGCACTTTCACCTCGATAAACGCCAGCCTATCCTGCCGCGAGGCGTGTTCCAGGGCCATTTCCAGCTGTTGCGTGGTTTCCACCGCCACGCTGAACGGCTGCGATCGAGTATTCAGCACCGCCGGCAGTTTGGCGTAGTCCCACGGGCTGATGTCGTTGTAGGACGAGCTTTCGCCGAGGATATAGCGTTCGATGGTGTAGCCGTCGTTATTGATCAGGAAGATGATCGGCTTTTGCTCGCAGCGCAGCAGGGTGGACACTTCCTGCGCGGTCAACTGGAAAGAGCCGTCGCCGATGAACAGCAGGTGGCGGCGTTCAGGGGCCGCCATCAGGGTGCCGAGCAGCGCCGGCAGGGTATAGCCGATTGAGCCCCAAATCGGTTGGTTGACCACCTTGACGCCGTCCGGCATGCGCATGCCGCCGATGGCCGCGCCGGAGGTGCCGTTTTCCACCACCACCACGTCATCCGCCCGGATGAAGCGTTGGATGCGCCGCCACAGATAGGCCTGGTCGATAGGCGCGTCGCTCGGCGTCGCCAGCTTCTCATGCGGGCTGGCCAACGGCGTCAGGGGCTGCGCCGGCGCGTCTTCGCTCAGATCCAACAGCGCCTGCAGCAGATCCGCCGTCGACACCGCCGGGTAGGAGGTGTTGCCCAGCTTCATTGAGAACGGTTGGATGTCCACCTGAGCGGCGGCGGGAATGTGCTGGGAGAAATAGCCGGTGGTGGAATCCACCAAACGCACGCCGAAGCTCAGCACGCAGTCCGAGTGGGCCATGTGTTCATACAGTTCGGGGCGCGACAGATTGCCGCTGTAGCCGCCCATCCAACCGGCGGTGTTTTCCGGGATAATGCATTTGGCGGTGGGCATATTGGTCAGCGGAATGGCGAAGCGGTGAGCGACCGCGATGACCAACTGCTGCAACTGGTAGCGATCCACCATTTGATCGACCAACATGATTGGGCGCTGTGCGCGTTTGATTTTGGTTAACAGCGCCATCGCCGCTAATTGCACATTGTATTTATCGCTGGCCGGTAATTGCGGTGCCGTCGCCGCCGCGGCGATTTCAATTTCCACATCGCAAATATCCGACGGCAGCTGTAAATACACCGGTTTCTTCTCTATCCAGGCGCGGGAAATAACGCGTGGGATTTCTTGTGCGGCATTTTCCGGCGTAATCAAGGCTTGCGCAACGGTGAATTGTTTAAAGCAGTTCATGACGTTGTCGAAATTGCCATCGCCCAGGGTATGGTGCAAGAGCTGGTGATTTTTCATCGCATGCAGCGGCGGCGTGCCGGCGATGCAGATAACCGGCGAAGATTCGGCATAGGCCCCGGCGATGCCGGACAGCGCGGCCAGATCGCCGACGCCGTAGGTGACGATCAGCGCGCCGGCGCCTTTCATGCGGGCGTAACCGTCGGCGGCGTAGGAGGCGTTCAATTCATTGCAGTTGCCGACAAACGCCAGCCGCTCGTCGTTTTCCAGCAGCTCCAGCAGGCTGAGATTATAGTCGCCGGGCACGCCGTAAATACGATCGACGTTCAGGGCGTGAAGCTGTTGCAGAATGAATGACCCGATAGTTATTTTCATTGATTGCTCCGAATTATTTATCTTTATTTTGTCAGGCGAAAATCAGCAAAAATAAATTGCTGGCGATGTTGTGTCGTTAGCATTAACAGTTATTTAAAGTGTCGGCTTGTTCAAGACAGGCGTGGCAGCCGATGAATAGGCGGTTTGTATTCGGCGCTTTACGCGATTGAATAATGTATAAATAGTGTGGTTATTATGCAGGAGGACGGTGCGGTATTTTTCCCTGGCGGTATATCGACAGAAAAATGGCGGCGTATTGGCATTTATCATGATGCAGAGCGAATCATCCGGTACTTTTGACGCCGCGTTAAATCCCATCGGGTGGCGTAACGCTCTTTTGCTGGTAAAGAAAGGCAGAAGCCGGCGCAAAGGGGCATTTTGGTGATCCACCGCACGCTTATTTCATGAAACCATCGCGTAACCAATCAAAAACAAAAAATTAACAATGTCGCTTTTTTATTCGCGTCGTGTTGTCAGTTTTATTTTACGGGGCTGCAATGCGCGCCGCCTCGGGCCGGCGTAAACAAGCGTCGTTACGGGCGCTAATATAACGTGGCGACCATCACATTCCTTGGGGCCGATACGTAAACTTTTCTCTACGTGCGCCTGGATGGCGTATACCTACCAAAGGGCCTGCGTCCCAGCGGGGCTCGTCTGAGGGGGAAATAGCCATGAAAAGCTATCGACATGTGCTGGTGCTGATCCACGACGAGCGTGATGGGTTGCCGTTGCCGCGCGTCACCCTTCGGCGTTTTAAAATCGACTGTTCGGCCTTATTCTCTGGCGTTCGTGAACCGCCTCGATGTCGATGTGTTGGTCAAGCACCTGGCCCGCGAGTAGCGAACGACAAAGCGGACTTTTCCCACGGTTTTGCCGTCCGAAAGGCGCTAACATGCAGATGTCGGTGCAACCCGTTATAAACCAATGCGAATTTTCCGATGCTAAGCTTAACCAAGGCGAAACGGGCGTTGGATAAATTGGATACAGCTTGATCTTGCCTGGGCTATCGGTAAAAATCTTCGGCCGTATTTTTACAGGAGCTTTACCATGTTTCTCAAACGGACTCTGTTGGCATGTTCTCTGGCGTTGATATTTCCTGCACTGCCTTCTTACGCTGAGGTTAGTACAGAAAGTGGCAATACCGCGCAGGCCGAAAAACCGGGTCTATGGCAGCGCTTTACCCATAACGTGTCGGAGACCTGGAACAATTCGCCGAACCACGATCTCTATATTCCGGCCATCACCTGGCATAACCGTTGGACTTACGATGACGAACATATCGATAAGTACAACGAGCGCCCGTGGGGCGCCGGTTATGGCATCTCCCGCTACGACAGCGACGGTGACTGGCACGGCATCTACATCATGGCGTTCAAGGACTCCTTCAACAAGTGGGAGCCGATCGGCGGCTACGCCTACGAGAAGATCTGGCGTCCGTTGGATGACAAGGATTTCCGCCTGGGGCTGGGTTTCACCGCCAGCGTCACCGCGCGCGATAACTGGAAATATATTCCTATCCCGGCGCCGCTGCCGCTGGCTTCTATCGGCTATCAGCGGCTGACGTTCCAGGCGACCTACATTCCCGGCACCTATAACAACGGCAACGTGTTCTTCGCCTGGCTGCGCTGGCAGTTCTAAACTTCCTGAATTCCGAAAAACGGCGCGGCGGCGAGATAAAAGGAACTTGTCGCCGCAGGCGGCGTCGGAGAGGTATCCCGGCGCGCTGCGCCGATTGCATGCCGTTCTTACAGGAGTTTTATCACTATGATCACCAAACATCGTTTACTGCTGGCTTTGGCGCTGTCCGCGACCCTGGCCAGCGGCGCCACCCAGGCCGCCGGTCTGATGGATTCTCTCAACAGCGCGGCGGGCGAACTGAGCAAGTCTGGCGGCGAAAGCGGCGGCGGCATGTCGCTCTCCTCGTTGACCGGCCTGCTGAACGGCGGCGACAAGGCGTTAAGCTCCAGCAGCATGACCAACGCCGCCGGCATCCTGCAGTACTGTGTGAAAAACAACGTGCTGTCGGCTAACGGCGCCGAAGGGGTGAAAGATCAGTTGCTCAGCAAACTGGGCATCACCAGCACTGAAAACGCCAAGAGCCAGGATTATCAGCAGGGCCTGGGTGGCTTGCTGCAGACCGGTGAAGGCAAGAGCCTGGATCTCAACAGCCTGGGCACCTCGCAGATCACCGAGAAGGTGAAGCAAAAAGCCTGCGATCTGGTGCTGAAACAGGGCAAATCCTTTATTTCATGATCAACCCACGGCGGAGCGTTCCGCCGTGGGTATTTTGCATAAGCTGGAAAAATGAAAAAAACGTTGATGCTTTCCCTGCTGGCAGGGATGACGATGTTGCAGGGGTGTTCCGTGAAATCTAACGATGCGCCGCCACCGCCGCAGGTGAAACCGATCGGCATGGCGAACCCGGCCGACGTGTATTGCACCAAAATCGGCGGCAAGCTGAACGCCAAAGAAAACGCGGCGGGCCAGTATTCGACCTGTACGCTGCCGAATGGGCAGGAAATTGAAAGTTGGGAGCTGTTCCGCCGCGATCACCCGGTGAAAAAGTAACCTCTGCGGCGCCGGCGACTCTGCCCGGCGCCCGATCAGAATTGCCGATCGCCTATCGACTGCAGCTGCAGGCTGCCGTCCTTTTGCAGCGATAACGGTATGCGCCAATCGCTCCGTTTATCCAGGTTGAACGGCCTGGAGCGGAACATGCAGCCGGTCTTGATGTTCTTGATTTTCATCACGTGTTCCGCATCCGCATTCATTTTAACCTCGAAGCTGCCGGCGGCCGGAATAAAGACTTCCGCCAGCTGCTGCGGCGCGGCGGGCGTTTCCATTTTGACCAACACCGCGAAATCGTTGCCTTGATTGTCCAGCGTCAGCCGATGCAGGCCGGTTGCGGGCAGGCCGGTCGGCTGATGCAGATAGCCGGCTGACGCGGGCCAGGGTTGCCCGGCATTATCGTGCAGCGGCCCGCCGCATTGCTCACGTGCTTCGCGCTGCGGCATTTCGCGCTTGATGGCGCGGTTGTAATCGGTGGGGGCGGCGAGGCTGAATTCGTCGTCATACTGGTGGGTGAGCAGATAGCGCTTGACGCCGAGCACCCCGAGGGCGACCAGCATGAAGAACAGAAATACCCTCAGGCGATTTTTAAAAATCAGCCCAAACAGCTTCCCGGGTAATTGAAACAGCCACCTTGCGATCGTCAATAACATCGTTTTCCCTTTACGCCCAAGCCGTTACGTCTGCGGTAACTTCGCTTGCCTCAGTATAGCCAAAGCGTTGCCACCGGGCGGCATGCGCCATGAAATTCCTGTTTTTTTATCCTAAACCTTCTTCCAACAGCAACAGCAGCAGGAAGCCGGCAAAGAACATCGCGGCGGCGAACGGGGTTTCCTTTCCGCCTTCATGCGCTTCGACCAGCAGCTCTTCGGTCACCAGGTAGAGCAGGGCGATCAGGCCAAAGGCCAGAAAGGCGGTCAGCCAAAATGCGCCCAGCATGGCCACCGGCGCCCCCAGCAGGCCGCCGATGGGCAACAGCAGCGCCAGGCCGACTATCGCCGCCATGACGCGCAGCCGCCTGCCGAGAAAGTCTTGCAAATCGCCGACGATCGACAATCCCAGGAACAGCACTTCCAGCGTTAACGCCAGCGTCAACAGCAGGCCGGCTTTGGCGCCGGCCGCGAAGGCAATGCCCAGCACCAGCCCATCGATAAAGATATCGACGCCGACCGCGGCGATAAAACCGACCGGCCCCTGCGCTTTTTCGCCCAGCCGCCGAACCAGCAACATTAACAGCACCCCCACAGCGCCGCCCAGCAACACCGCCAAAGGCGACTGCTGTTTGAGATCGGGCAAGATTTCGGTGGCGGCGGCGGCGAACACGATGCCGGCGGTAAAGTGATGGATGACGCGCATCGCGGCGTCGCCGGGGCGGCGATAGAGCGCCACCGCTGCGCCGACGACGGTGGCTGCGGCGGGAAACAGCGTATAAAGCACGGCGGAAGTCATCGCGTCATAATCCCTTATCTGTGATGTCACTTTCAGTCTAGACGAGCGCCGCCGCTTGAGTGTTGCCAAAAAAGTGTTTGTTCGATTGTGTACGTTTGTGTACATTCATGATCACTTTAGCATCGCCGGATTGACATGATGTCCAAACTGTTACCGAATGAGCGCCATCAGGCCATTCTCGACACGCTCCGCCAACAGGGGCGAGTGCTGGCTCTGGAGATGGCGCAGCGGCTGAATACCACCGAAGCGACCATCCGCCGCGACCTGCGTCAGCTGGCGGCACAGAATCTGTGCAAACGCATCTATGGCGGTGCGCTGGCGCCGACGCCGGCCGAAGGCCCCGTTGCGGCGCGCATTGCCCTCAGCGGCGATGAGAAGCTGGCGCTGGCGCAGACCGCGCTGGGGGTGATCGGCGAAGAACAGCTGATCTTCCTCGATGCCGGCAGCACCCACCTGTATCTGGCGGATCTGTTGCCGCGCGATCGGCGTTTGACGGTGGTAACCAATGCGTTGAGCATCGCCGGCAAAATGCTGGAACGGCCGGGGATCCGCACCATCCTGATCGGCGGCGAACTGGATGCGCAGGTCGGCGGCTGCGTGGACGCCAAGGCGGCGGAAGAGATCGACGGATTTCATTTCGATCTGGTGTTCACCGGCATTTGCGCCTACGACCCGGCCGGCGGCTTCTCCGCGTTGAGTTACCAGGACGCCACGTTCAAAAAGCGGTTGCTGACGCGCGCCGGCAGCGTGGCGGTGCTGTGCACCCGCGACAAACTCAATACCTACGCCCCCTACCCCTTCCTGCCCGCCGGGCGGGTGGATCATCTGGTGACGGCGCGCGGCGCGCACCCGCAGCTTGAGCAGCAGGTGGCGCAGGGCGGCGGCCAGATCTGGCACAGCGATTTATCGACCGGAGAATGATGATGAAAATAGCCCATGTTGCCCTGTGGACCCGTGACATCGACGCGCAGCTGGCGTTCTGGCAGCGCTATTTCAACGGTGAAGCGGGGGAGGAGTACGTCAGCCGCAATCGGCCGGGGTTCGTTTCCCGCTTCGTCAATCTGGCGGCCGGGCCGACGCTGGAGATCATGCGCGTGCCGACGTTGCTGCCTGCGCAGGCGCAGGAGGAGCGGGTAGGCTGGGCGCACATCGCGCTGTCGCTGGGGGATGAGCTGCAGGTCGATCGGTTGGCGCAGCGCGCACGGCAGGAGGGCATCTTGCTGTCCGCGCCGCGCTGGACCGGCGACGGCTTCTACGAGGCCGTCATTCGCGATCCAGACGGCAACGCGATCGAAATCACCGCCTGATCACTCTTCTTCAATGCTGGCGAACTGCTCACCCAGATAGTCGAGCAGCAGCCGCACCGCCGGCAGCAGGCCGCGGCGCGACGGGTAGACCGCGTGCACCACGCCGCCCTGCGGCTGCCAGCCCGGCAACAGTTGCACCAGCTCGCCGCGCAGCATGTCGTCGCGCATCATCATCGCCGGCAGTTGTACGATGCCGGCGCCGGCGATGGCGGCGGTGCGCAGCATCAGCATGTCGTCGGTGACCAGCCGCGGCGTGTGCTCCCACTCCACCCGTTCACCCTGTGGGCCGGTCAGCCGCCATTGGTGCTGAGCGCGCGCCGGGCCGAGATCGAGCGTTGGGTATTTACGCAGGTCTTCCGGCGTTTGCGCCGGCCCGAGGGTGCGCACCAGCGCCGGGCTGGCGGCGACGCACCAGGTGCGCTGCGCGAGGATCTTCAGCACCAGATCGCTGTCCTCCAGCGGCGGCGGCCGCACGCGGATCGCCAGATCCAACCCTTCCCCCACCACGTCCACCCGGCGGTTGGTGGCCTCCAGATGCACCGTCACCTTGGGATAATCGGCCATAAAGGCTGCCACCATGCTGCCGACGCGAGTGTGCAGGATCGCCACCGGGCAGGACATGCGCACCGTGCCGCAGGGCTCGGCGCGCGTCTGCTCGATCGCCTGCTGCGCGGCTTCCGCTTCCACCAGCATCGCCTTGCAGTGCGCGTAATAGGTTTGGCCGAGTTCGGTCACCGAGAAGCGCCGCGTCGAGCGCTGGATCAGGCGCACGCCCAACCGCTCTTCCAGCAGCGCCACGCGGCGGCTGAGTTTGGATTTGGGAATGCCCAGCGCCCGGCCGGCGGGGGCGAATCCCTGGTGATCGACCACGCTGGCGAAGAAAAACAGGTCGTTCAGATCGGTCAGCATCGCATCCCTTATCGTTCTACCAGTAGAACGATGAGTGTACATCTTGCCTACTACTGCAGCAAACCCCGGCGGATTAAACTTCTGACATCAACTTAAGGCCGTGAGGTCTGAAACGGGAGTTCAAGATGAAAAAAATCCTCGGTATTCACAACAGCCCGGAAGCACATTGGGTCGGTAACGGTTTCCTGGTGAATTCGCTGTTCTCTTATAACGATTTGGGAGCGGAAATGAGCCCGTTCCTGCTGCTGGATCACGCAGCGCCAACCAAATTCCGCTCCGCCTCCGGCACCCGTGGCGTGGGTCAGCACCCGCATCGCGGGTTTGAAACGGTGACCATCGTCTATCAGGGCGAAGTGGAACACCGCGACTCGACCGGCAGCGGCGGGGTGATTGGCCCCGGCGACGTCCAGTGGATGACCGCCGCCTCCGGCATTCTGCACGAAGAGTTCCATTCGCGGGACTTCTCGCGCAAGGGCGGCACCATGGAAATGGTACAGCTGTGGGTCAACCTGCCGGCCAAGGACAAAATGGCCGAGCCGGGCTATCAGACGCTGCTGAACGCCGATATTCCGGTGGTTCCTCTGGCGGACGGCGCAGGGCAGGTGCGGGTGATCGCCGGTGACTTTGGCGGCCACGCCGGCCCGGCGCGCACCTTCAGCCCGCTTAACGTGTGGGACATGAAGCTGAATGCCGGCCATACCACCACACTGACGGTGAAAGAAGGCCATACGCTGGCGCTGGTGATGCTGCACGGCGCGATCCTGGTTAACGGTGAAGACGTGGTGCGCGAAACCCAAATGGTGCGTTTCGACCGGGCGGGGGATTCGATCACCATCGAAGCTAACAACGACGTCGCGCTGTTGGTGCTGAGCGGCGAACCGATCGATGAGCCTATCGTCGGCTACGGCCCGTTCGTCATGAACAGCGACGCGGAAATCCAGCAGGCGTTCCGCGATTTCAACAGCGGCAAGTTCGGCAGCATGAACGCCGAAGCGAGCGCCGGTTGAACCTTGGCGCCTGGGGCGGACAGTGTTCCCCGGCTCAGGCGCTACACTTAAACCTCAACGCCCCGCCCTGCGGCGGGGCGTTTCATCCGCAACATCAACCCCACAGGAGTAAAACCATGACTGCAAATTACAAGCGCCTCGACAAAGACCAGGCCGCCGTATTGCTGGTGGATCATCAGGCAGGGCTGCTTTCGCTGGTGCGTGATATCGATCCCGATCGGTTTAAAAACAACGTGCTGGCGCTGGGTGATTTAGCGAAGTACTTCAACCTGCCGACCATTCTTACCACCAGTTTCGAAAACGGCCCCAACGGCCCGCTGGTGCCGGAACTGAAAGCCCAATTCCCCGATGCCCCCTTCATTCCTCGCCCTGGCCAGATCAACGCCTGGGACAATGACGATTTCGTTAAGGCGGTAAAAGCCACCGGCCGCAAGCAGCTGATCATCGCCGGCGTAGTGACCGAAGTGTGCGTGGCATTCCCGGCGCTGTCGGCGCTCAATGAAGGTTTCGAGGTCTTTGTGGTGACCGACGCCTCCGGCACCTTCAATGAGCTGACGCGTCAGTCGGCCTGGAGCCGCATGGAGGCCGCCGGCGCGCAGCTGATGACCTGGTTCGGCGTCGCCTGCGAGCTGCACCGCGACTGGCGCAACGACATCGAAGGCCTGGGCACGCTGTTCTCCAACCATATCCCGGACTACCGCAATCTGATGACCAGTTACAACACGCTGACGAACGGCAAGTAACGCGACGGCCCTTTACCCAACCTTTTGCCTCTCATCACGTTAAGCGCGTGTAAGCAAAGCGCAGCGGGGCGAAAAGGTAGCGAAAAGCGGCTTTCTCATGGGCCGGGGGCGGGGTAGCGTAATCCCGAACCCGGCAAATGAGGCTAATTCAATGAAACAAGCAATCAAGATCCTGGCGCTGCCCTGCATGGGCATGGCGCTGTTGTTCAGTGCGAGCGCGATGTCTGCCCCCGAGGCGCCTGCGGCCAAAGCGTTGCCGACTGTGGCGGATGAACCGATGCGCATGCCGCCTTTCCCGGGCGGGCACCCGCCCAAGCCGGGGTTCTGCCGCGGCGGTGAGCTGTTCTGCGCCACCTCGGCCAGCGACAATCCGGTGGAAACCATCAACAAACTGACGGCGGTGATCCCGGCGGGCAGCGCCAAACATTACGAAGTGCGCGTCGCGGTGGTGGCGGTGCCTGACGCACCGCCCGGGCCTTAACACGCCCCGTCATCCCGCTCTGGCCTGGGCGCACCAGGCGCGTTAGGCTAAGGCGAGCATTTTTCGGGAGGCGGGATGACCCCTTTATCACAGCTGCCTTATCTGCAGCCCGGCGATCGCGCGTTGTTGTTCGACGGCGAATGCAACCTGTGTCATGGGCTGGTGAGATACCTTGTTCGCGCCGATCGGCAGCGGCGCATTCTGTTGGCGACGGTGCAATCCGTCGAAGGGCAGGCAATCCTGCAGGCGCTGGGATTGCCGACCGACCGTTTCGATTCCGTGGTCTATGTGGAACAGGGGCGCTGTTGGCTGCGTTCGGCGGCGTTGTTTCGGGCGCTGCGCCAAGTGGGATGGCCGTACCGCGCGCTGGCGCTGGCGCGTTGCTTGCCGCCGCGACTGGCGGACAAGATCTACGATGCGGTCGCCGGCAATCGCTACCGGCTGTTTGGCCGCAACGACGGCAGCGGCCTGCCGGGTGCCGACCAGCCCGGGCGCTATCTGCCTCGGCGGCGGGAGCCGCCGGCCTGAGCTTTACGCTTCTTTACCATCCAACCGCTTGAAATATCAGCACTCCAGCTCCATATAATGGGGCATTCAGCCAACAAGGAGCGCGTATGGGAATCAGTGAAGAAGAGCACATCCGCCGTTTGACCCAAGAGAAAAACGACATGGGCAATACGGCGAAATGGGTGGCGATCGTTTCCGCCGTCTACTTTGCCTTGATGGTGTTTTATGGCCATCCAACCGGCGTATTGGCGATGTCGGGCGCGGTATTCATTGTCTCTACCGCCACCTGGTTGAAAAAGCGCCAGAAGGTCAAATCTTACCGCATGGCGTTGGCCAAAATCAGCGACGATCAGCCCTGATAGTCGCAGCGCTTTAGCGTATACACCAGGCTCGGCGCCGCGCCGGGCACGTCATCCAGTGTATCCACCCGCTGCATGCCGATCTTTTCCAGCACTCGCCACGACGCCTGATTCTCCGCACGCACAATGGCGGAAATCTCCTCCAGCGCCAATCCGGCAAAACCGTATTGCAGCGATGCCCGCGCCATCTCGGTGGCCAATCCCATGCCCCAAACGCGAGTATCGAAGCGATAGCCGAGGTTCACGGTGCGCTGCGCCCCGAGCGGTTTCCGGGACAATCCGCCAAAGCCGATAATCCAATCCGGCCGTTCGCGCAGAGCGATCGCCCAGGAACCGTAACCGTGTTGTTGCCACCCGGAAATCCTCTCTTGCAGCGCCGATGCGGCCTGCGCTTCGCTGGTGAGTGGGCCGGCGGGATTGAAACGCTGCGTTTGCGGATCGCCGAAGATGGCGTAGAAACGCGCGAGATCCGCCATCACCGGTGGGCGCATCTGCAGGTGTTCGCTGAAGAAAGGGGTGGAAGGATTAAAGCTTGTCATCGTTTCTCTCTGCTGGATAAATGAACAGTGTTCACTGTAGACCAGAATGGCGAAACGGGAAATCCCCCTCTGCGGGTGAGAGGGGGCGAAGGGAATTACAGGAAGGAGTCGTCGTCGTCGCTGTAATCGTCGTCGGCGTAGTCCGTGTCGTCCTGATAGTTGGCGTTCTGGAAGCCGTTGTCCTGGTTGAGGAAGCTACCGCCATCGCCGTTGTTGAAGGTATCCAGGTTGTTGGAGGCGTCGAAATTGCGCATTGCGCTGTCGTCCAGCGGCGCCGGGGTTTCCTCGATAATATTTACGATTTCCTGTGGTTGTGAATGGCGGAACATGCCGGTCAGCATGTCGGCCAATACTACGCCGCCGGCGACGCCCGCCGCCGTTTGCAAGGCGCCTCCCAGGAAGCCGCCGGCGCGTGAAGGCGCCGCCTGCTGCGGTGGGGCATAGGCCGGTTGCTGCGGCTGCTGCGCGTTGTTCCAGGCCGCCGTATTTTGCTGCTGCGCCTGATACTGTTCGCGCGGGCTTGGCGTACTGCGGCTGCCGCCGCCGAACAAGCCGGCCAGGAAGCCGCCGCTGCTCTGCTGGCCGTTGGCGGTTTGCTGCAGCTGCGCCACCTGGGCCTCCAGCTCTTTGACCCGCTGATCCATCTGCTTGAGCGCCGCTTCCTGAATAATCATCGCCTGCGCCATGTAATAAGGGGCGGAAGGCTGCTCGCGAATATGCTGGTTGATTTGCTGCTCTGCCTGGAGATCCCGTGGGCCCGTCTTGGTCTCGGCTTCTTTCAGGCGGCCAAACAGACCATCGATAAGGCGTTGTTCTTCGGATTGCATAGGAGTACCTCAGGAGATAAATAACGGTGCTGGATGATCACTATCATCGATATCAATTACCCTAGCGCGTTTACATGAACCAATAAATAAATGGCGGGTAAACCTGCCTATGAATTTGTTACCAATTGCGGCAGCGGGATCAGCATCACCAGCTTCAGACCGGCATGCTCCGCCGGATGGAAGGTGAGCTGGCGATAGCGCAGCGCGCCTCGCTGAGGATGCTCGAACGCTCTTTCGCCGCCTTCGCGCGCCATGACGTCATGTTGCTTCCACCAGTGATTAAAGTCCGCGCTGTTGTGCGTCATGTTGCGCACGAAGGCGCGCATCTCTTCGGTATTTTGATGATGGCTGGTCTCGGCGCGAAACTCGGCCACCACGCGGCGCGCGCGCTCTTCCCAATCGCTGACCAGCGTTTTCGCCAACGGGTGGAAGAACATGAAGTGCAGCAGGTTGGGGCTGTTGGCCACATCCAGCCAGCCGCTGAACAGCGCCGCCGCCTGCGGGTTCCAGGCGACGACGTTCCAGCTCACGTCCAGCAGATAGCAGGGCACCGTCATCTGATGCACGCTTTGCAGCACCGCGTCATTGGCGGTTTCGCGGTGCGCTTCCTGCTCGGGGTCGGCGATACGCGCCAGGGTAAACAGGTAGTGGCGTTCGGCCGGGCCGAGCCGCAGCGCTTTGGCGATGCGCGCCAGCGTGAAAGGGGAAATGGACACCTCGCGGCCCTGTTCGATCCAGGTATACCAGGTGGCGCTGATGCCGCTGATTTGCGCCAGCTCTTCGCGGCGCAGGCCGCTGGTGCGGCGGCGCGAAGAGCTGGGCAGGCCGATCATTTCCGGCGTGATGCGTTCGCGGTGCGCGCGCAGAAACGCGCCGAGGGCTTTTGGCCCGGATAAGGCTTCTGATGACATAGCATGGTACCTATTTATACCAGGATAACTGCTCATATTGTACCCGTATAGTAGCCTGATTATAGTAGCCGAAAGCCTTCAGGCACAGGCGCAAGCCGGATAATAACAGGAGCAAACATGAGCAACAGCAACAGCCATAACAATGCGGTAGACCGGCAGTTCGGCGAGCAGGCCAACGCCTATTTAACCAGCGCGGTGCATGCGCAGGGCAAGGATTTGCAACGTCTGGCGCAGTTACTGGCGCCGCACGCCGAAGCGCGCTTGCTCGATCTGGGCTGTGGCGCCGGGCATGCCAGCTTCACCGCGGCGGCCAGCGTAGCGCAGGTGGTGGCCTACGATCTGTCGGCGCAAATGTTGGCGGTGGTGAAGCAGGCGGCGGCGGAAAAAGGCCTGAACAACATTCAGCAGCAGCAGGGCGTGGCGGAGTCTTTGCCGTTTGAGGATGCCAGTTTCGATCTGGTCATCAGCCGCTATTCGGCGCACCACTGGCGCGATGTCGGTCAGGCGCTGCGCGAGGTCAGGCGGGTACTCAAACCGGGCGGCAGCGCGATCTTTATGGACGTGGTCTCGCCGGGGCACCCGCTGCTGGATATCTACCTGCAAACCGTGGAAGTGCTGCGCGACACCTCGCACGTGCGCAACTATGCGCCGGGCGAGTGGCTGACGTTGCTGACCGAGGCCGGGCTGGTGGTACGCGAGGTGACGGCGGATCGATTGACGCTGGAGTTCGGCAGTTGGGTGGCGCGTATGCGCACGCCGGCGCATTTCGTCACCGCGATCCGCGCGCTGCAGCAAAGCGTGTCGCAGGAGGTGGCGGAGCATTTCGCCATCCAGCCGGACGGCTCCTTCACCAGCGATATCATGATGTTTGAAGTGACGAAGGGCTGAAAGCAACGGGGCAGCCGATGAAGGCTGCCCCGTGAAACGCGATCGACTGCGATACGCTTATTTTTTGTCTTCCAGCAGGCAGCGGTAGATCAGGCCGCCGATAATGCCGCCGACCAGCGGCACCAGCCAGAACACCCACAGCTGCTGCAGCGCCCAGGTGCCCTGGAAGATCGCTACGCCGGTGCTGCGCGCCGGGTTGACGGAGGTGTTGGTCACCGGGATGCTGATCAGGTGGATCAGCGTCAGCGTCAGGCCGATAGCCAGCGGGGCAAAGCCTGCCGGCGCGCGCTTGTCGGTCACGCCATGAATAACGATCAGGAAGAAGGCGGTCAGCACCAGCTCAATCACGATTGCGGCTTGCAGAGAGTAACCGCCCGGTGAGTGTTCGCCGTAACCGTTGGAGGCGAAACCGCCTGCCGTGGCGTCGAAACCGGCTTTGCCGCTGGCGATCAAATACAGCACCGACGCTGCGGCGATACCGCCGATCACCTGTGCGATAACGTAAGGGATCACGTCTTTCGCCGCGAAACGGCCGCCGGCGAATAAGCCGACGGTGACCGCCGGGTTAAAATGCCCGCCGGAAATATGGCCGACGGCATAGGCCATCGTCACTACGGTCAGACCGAAAGCGAGCGCGACGCCGAGGAAACCAATACCCAGCTGTGGGAATGCCGCTGCCAATACTGCGCTACCACAACCACCAAACACCAACCAAAATGTGCCAAAAAATTCAGCAAAAAGTCGCTTTGACATAGATTCCATCCTGCGGAATAGACTAACGGGCGTTAGCACTAAAAACTATAGAACAGCTTTTTAAGTTCATGCAGATATTCTATAGAATTTTCTTAATGCACCTTGAATAACGGCGGTATTAAATCCCTGACATTTTATTTTGTCTATGAGAAAAACACCGTTTTTCGGCGTGTTGACGCGCGTTTGCCGATTTTTTTATCTTTGTTATAAGAATTTACCCTAAGCAAAACGACGGGCTATTTCCGGGCGGTTTTTTCCAGCGGTTTTCTCCATTCAATACGCTCAGGTTAATTGCTAATTTCTATTTGCCAGCCAACCTTATTGCCTGATGTGCATTTGACGAATTGCCTATTGTCATCTAAGTGTCATGCTAAATTAATATCGTCTTCTGCCTGACAACGCTTCATTTAACCTCGGGTAAAAAATATGAAAATAAAATCGCTCTCCCTGCTGTTGGCTTCACTGTTTCCGGTATTGGCTCACGCTGCCGACATTGAGGTGGCGCGTTATGTGGTCGGCTTCCCCGGCGGGGAACGCGTCGCCTATCAGGGGGCGTTCGCCAAGCATTTCCCGCAGGGATTGCCGGTAGGGATCGGCTCCGGATTGATGTTCAACAAGAAGCAGGGCGACGATTTGGTGCTGACGACGCTGACCGATCGCGGCCCGAATGCCGATGCCCCGGCGGTAGACAAGCAAGAGGCCAAGATTTTCGCCAATCCGCAATTCACGCCTCTGTTGATGGACATTCGTATCGGCGGCGGCAAGGCCGTAGCCGAGAATGCGCGGCCCTTGCACGACGAAAAAGGGCCGATCGGCGGGCTGCCGTTGCCGGGCGAGCTGATTGGTTCTACAAACGAAGTGGCGTTGAACGACGCGTTGCAGCCGCTGTCCGGCGATCGCCGCGGGTTGGATACCGAAGGGGTGACCGGTGACGGCAACGGCGGCTATTGGCTGTGTGATGAGTACGGCCCGTTTCTGATCCATATCGACGGCAAAGGTAAAATCCTCGCCAAATATGGCCCAACGCCGCAGGCCGGCGAACAAGCGGTGGCGGGCGGTTTGCCGAACATCCTGAAATGGCGTCAGCCCAACCGCGGTTTTGAAGGATTGACCCGGATGCCGGACGGGCGAATTCTGGCGGCGGTGCAGAGCACGCTGGATGTCGATGGCAAAAGCAAAAACAAGGCGCAGTTTACCCGGCTGGTGAGCTTCGATCCGCGCAGTGGCAAAACCGCCATGTACGGCTATCCCATCGATATCGACAGCTATAAAAAAGCCAAAGACGCCAAAATTGGCGATGTCGTGGCGTTGGACAACCAGCGCATCCTGTTGATTGAACAGGGAACCGGTAAAGATAAGTCGATGATCAACAAGATCTATCTGGTGGATCTCGCGCAGGCCAGCGATCTGAGCGCGTTTGACGGCCAGGGTAAAGCGCTGGAGTTCGACGATGCGAAAGATCTGGCTAAACGCGGCGTGAAGCTGGCGCAGAAACGGGAAGTGGCGGATCTGCGTCAGTTGGGCTGGCGCCAGGAGAAAGCGGAAGGGTTGGCGCTGATCGACGATCGCACGCTGGCGGTGATCAATGACAACGATTTCGGCTTGCAGGCCACGCTGGTGGATGCGTCGCCAAAGAGCAAGAAAATCGGCGACTATCAGCTGGAGAAAGGAGGGCGGTTGAGCCTCGACGGTGACAAAACCGACGCCCACATCGAATTGCGCCCTCTGGAGCAGCCGGAATCGCTGAGTGAGCTCTGGGTGCTCACCTTGCCGCAATCCTTGAAGTGACCGATATCGGGGGCGATTGCGCCCCCGTCAGACCGTTGACAAAGGAGGAAAAAACGTGGTTTTTCCTCCTTTGTGGCCATCAGTCGAAAATCAATAAATTGATTTTCCTTGTTTTTTTATCCGCTGCTCTCTACAAACCCGGTAATGGCATGAGGTTTGTCATCAATCTCACATTGGGGGGCGATTGCGCCCCCGTTTGATTCAGGCTTGTGCGTGCCGCTGCGGCGCTTTGCCGCGCGAGATGCTCTCCCACGCCGCCACCACCACCATGATCAGCGTCGTCAGGCCATTGACCATCAGCAGGTCGGTTAAATAGGCGATCGGGGCCAATACCCCCAGCGCCAGCAGCCCGACCAGATGCGACAGCGGGAAGCGGCGATACACCAGCCGTTTGTACAGCGCGTTGGCGAACAGGTAAATCGCCGGGCCGAGCAGCAGCACCGCCGCCGTGGCGTGTTGGATGCGGCCGTCGGGATGGGCGATCACCAGCTCGTTGGCCACGGCGCAGACGATGATCGCCCCCACCAGCGCGACGTGCACATAATGGAAATAAGCGCCCAGCTGGCCGGGATTTTCCGCCTGGCTGATGGCGTGGCTGCCGGCTTTGCTGCTGGTGTCGAAGTAAACCCACCACATCGCCAGGCTGCCGAGAAAGGCCACCAGCGAAGCGATGAGCACCGGCAGGCTCCAGCTTTCCATTTCGCTCAGGGTGGCGCCGGTGATCAGAATGGTTTCCCCCAGCGCCACGATCACGAACAGCTGGCAGCGCTCCGCCAGATGGTGGCCTTCGATGGTCCATTCGCTGCTGCTGTCCGAGCGCCCCAGCACCGGCAGGTGAAAACCGAACATCGGCGAGACGTACTCGCACAAGACGGCGATCGCCCACAGCGCCAGGCGAGCATGGCCTTCCGCCAGCCCGCCGGCGATCCAGAAGACGGCGGAGATGCACAGCCAGCCGAGAATGCGGCGAAAGTTATGTTTTAACGGATGATCGGGCGCCAGCAGGCGCAATACCGTGGCGGAGCGCCCGACCTGAATGGCGACGTAGAACAGGGCGAAGATCAGACCGCGTTCGCCAAACGCCTGCGGCAACGCGGCGGCGGCGAACAGCCCCAGCAGCATGATCGCGAACAGCAACAGGCGGATCTGGCGGGTATCCGGATTGAACCAGTTGGTGACCCAGGCGGTGTATTGCCAGGCCAGCCAGACGGCAAACCACAGCAGCAGGGTTTCCAGCGCGCCGGTCAGCGTCAGGTGATGCAACAGATAGTGGGAAAGTTGGGTCACGGCGAAAACGTAGATCAGATCGAACAGCAGCTCGGAAAATGAGACCGATGCGCCCTGACCGTCACGCACGCGCAGCAGGTTTTGCGACATAAGCGTTCTTCCTTAAAAGGGTAAGCCACAAAATTCAGCGTAGCTCAGCGCGCTCCGGCGGGTAAAAAATCTTAAATAGACGCGGCGCGCATTCTTTATCACGCGCCGTCTTTAATTGTTCATCAAATAGGGGTAAGGTGAAGCCTATAAAGTCATTCTCGCCTGAAAATACACACCCGCTCTCACTTCCTCCTTATTCTCCTCACAATGATTGATGTTCTTTACGTTGCATGACGTCCGTTTTCATTGGCTAGCGGATAATTAACATCACTGACAACGAGCGAATAAACAAGAACACCTGGAGTCAATCATGAAACTTATCCCAAGCATCGCAGCCGTATTGATCGCCGCCGCTTCATTTTCCACTTTCGCCGCGCCGCTGTCGTCGGTAAAACAGGTCAACAGCGAGCAGGCCGCCAATCTGCAAAGCCTCGGCGTCGTGTCGGTTTCCGGCGTTAGCGGCTCACCGCATGACGCCATCACCGCCCTGAAAGAAAAAGCCGCGGCGGACGGCGCCAGTCATTATCGCATTATCGGTCTGGACACCCCCGGGGACTCCAGCAACTGGCGCGGCAATGCGGAAATTTATCGCTAAGCGTTAGCTTTTTACCCTCTGGCCGCGGCAACGCGGCCAAAAAAATAAACGGTCGCAATAATTATCTGAACGGTCGGCGCATAAACCGCTTATTCTCAGATCATTATTGCGACCGTTTTTCTTTGCGCGCCGCTGATGAGGTTGCATTTTATTACAACTGTGTCCGCCGCTTTCGGAATCATGTTAATGATTACTTAAGAAATTCGGCTCACATTGAGGGCTTAACCCAAGGAGGCCTCAATGTTAAATGCGACCCGACTGCAACTGATGAATCACTTCGCTTACCTGCAGCAATTTATGGCTTCACCGCGCACCGTCGGTACGCTGGCGCCTTCTTCCCCGTGGCTGTGTCAGGCGATGCTGAATCAGGTTGAATGGACCCGGGCGCTGTCGATCGCGGAACTGGGCGCGGCGGACGGCGTGCTGACCAAACGCATTCTGGGGCGGATGCGCGCCGATGCGGCGCTGGAGGCCTTCGAGATCCAACCCCATTTCGTGCATCGGCTGCGCGGGATTGACGATCGGCGGCTGCAGGTGATGGGCCATTCGGCGACCCGGATGGCCACGGATTACGACGTGGTGTTTTCCTGCCTGCCGCTGCTGTCGATCCCGGTCAGGATCAGCGTGCGCATTCTTCAGCAGGCCCGGCAGCGGCTGCTGGCGCGCAACGGCACGCTGGTGCTGTTCCAATACAGCCACCTGTCGGAAAAATTGCTGTCGCGCTATTTTCACTGGAAGCGCCTGCGGGTGGTGCGCAACTTCCCGCCGGCGCTGGTGTATGTCTGTACGCCGCGTTAGCTACAGTTTTTTCTCCATCACCACCACCTCTTCGTCATGCTGCCGCCGGCGCTCCAGAGGTTGCCAACCCCAGCCGGCGTACAGCGCTTCCGATTTGTCGGTAATGAGATGCAGAACCGAGTGATGGCGCTGCCGCGCCGCCTCGACGATGGCCATTTCAAGACGGCGGGCGATGCCCTTGCGGCGGTGATCGGGATGCACGAAGACGCCGGCCAGCCACGGGGTGAGATCCTGGCGCTGATGGTCGTCGCTGGGCCATAGGCTGGCCATGCCCACCGGACGATCGCCGTCGATCATCATCAGCGTCAGGTGGTCGTCGCCCGGTCGGCTGCATTGGGCGAAACGCAGCTGGGTGCGCTCCAGCGAGCCGCCGCGCTGTGAACCCCACTGGCCGAATGCCCAGGCGGCGCACACATCGGCAAACTGCGGGCAATCCGACAGCGGAATGATGCGTTGAGTCATGGAGGTCTCCCGGTTTTTAGCTGTTTCCCCGTTCTATTTAACCGATTTCCCCGCCATTTTTTTAACTTTTTAAAGCCGTTATTTTAGCGGTTTCGCCGTGTTTGCCGCACGCCCGGCGCCGTTTCCCGGATTTCTTTTGGCAATGGCGGCGCGGGATTGCAAGTGCTAATGAGAGTGATTATCATGCGCACATTATTTCCCCCTTTCGGCTCAATCATGCGCAATTTCCTCATTTTACTGCTGCTTTCTCTGTGGTTCGGCGTGTTCTCCGCCCAGGCGAAGACGGTGACCGATATCACCGGCCGTCAGGTTGTGGTGCCGGACAATCCGCAGCGCATCGTGGTGGGGGAGAGCCGCATGTTGTATACGCTGGCGCTGCTGGAGCCGGGCAACCCGGCGCAGCGCATCGTCGGCTGGCCGGCGGATCTGGCGCGTTTCGATGCGCAAAGCTGGCAGCTTTATACGCAGCAGTTTCCGCAGATAGCCCAGATCCCCGTCATCAGCGGCAATAACTTTCGCCAGGTCAATGTCGAAAGCCTGCTGCAGCTGAAACCGGATCTGGTGATCCTGGCGCGCTATGCGCGTGAAGACGGCGACAACGATCGGTTGGTTTCTGCGTTGAACAAGGCCGGCGTGGCGGTGATCTACGTCGATCTGCGCATCGATCTGCTGAACAACACCGTGCCGAGCGTGCGGCTGCTGGGCGACGTGCTCAATCGCCGGCAGCGCGCCGAGCAGTTCATCCAGTTTTATCAGCAGCACATGGCGGTGATTCAGCAACGCCTGGCGGGCTATCAGGGGCCGAAGCCCAAAGTGATGCTGCACCTGCATCTGGGGCGGCGCGACACCTGCTGCACCACCGCCGCGCATGGCAACCTTGGCGATCTGCTGACCTTCGCCGGCGGCGACAACATCGCCAACGCCAGCGTCAAAGGGGTGTATGGCGAGCTGAACCCGGAAACCATTCTGAGCGCCAATCCCGACGTGTACCTCGCCACCGGCATGGCCGGGCCGCAGGGCAAACGGCTGTCCGATCTGCGCCTCGGGCCGCAGGTCAGCCGCCAAGAGGCCGCCGACAGCTTCCGCCGGCTGATCGCCAAACAGCCGATGCTGACCAACCTGCAGGCGGTGAAAAACCACCGCGCCTGGAGCGTCTGGCACAACTTTTACCTCAGCCCGTACCACGTGGTGCTGGTCGAGGTGTTCGCCAAAGCGTTTTACCCGGATCTGTTCGCCGACATCAACCCGCAGCAGACCTTCCAACAGCTTTATCAGCAGTTTTTGCCGTTACCTTTTTCAGGGACCTATTGGAGTCAGTTAGATAATGAATAACAACAAACGCGGTTGGTGGTGCGCATTGCCGTTGGCGGCCTGCGCGACATCGCCGACGTGGGCGGCGGAAAAAACCGCGTCGCAGGAAGAAAGCCTGGTGGTGATCGGCCGCAAAGACGTCGACGGCGTGCAGAGCTATCAGCCGTTGACCAGCGTCACCGGCACCCGCAGCGAAACCAATCTGCTGAACGTGCCGCAGGCGATCGACGTGGTGCCGCAGCAGGTGATTGCCGATCAGGCGGTCAGCAGCCTGGATGAAGCGCTGTACAACGTCAGCGGCATTACCCAGGCCAACACGCTGGGCGGCACCCAGGACGCGGTCATGAAACGCGGTTTCGGCGACAACCGCGACGGCTCCATTCTGCGCGACGGCGTGCGCTCGGTGCAGGCGCGCAACTTCACGCCGACCACCGAGCGGGTAGAGGTGCTCAAGGGGCCGGCTTCGATGCTGTACGGCATGGGGGAACCGGGCGGCATGATCAACATGATCACCAAAAAACCCCAGCTGCAGCAACATACCCACGTGGAAGGCTGGGGCAGCAGCTTCAACGGCGGCGGCGGTCAGCTCGACGTTACCGGGCCGCTCGGCACGTCGGGCTTCGCCTATCGCATGATCGTCGATCACGATGAAACCGACTACTGGCGCAATTTCGGCCGCAACCGCCAGACGGTGATCGCGCCCTCGTTGATGTGGTACGGCGAGAACACCACCGTGCGGCTGGCCTATGAACATATGGAATATCGGGTGCCGTTCGATCGCGGCACCATTATCGATTCGCGCACCGGCAAACCGGTGAATACGCCGCGCGATCGCCGTTTCGACGAAGCCTATAACGCCACCCGCGGCGATCAGGACAGCATTACCCTGCAGATCGATCAAACGCTCAACGAGCGCTGGAAAAGCTCGCTGACCTACGCCTACAGCCGCAACAGCTACAGCGACAACCAGGCGCGCGCCACGGCGCTGAATCCGGTGACTGGCGTGTTGACTCGCCAGGCCGACTCGACCGCCCATGCCGTCAGCCACGCCAACGCGGTGCAGTTGACGCTCAATGGCGACGTGGACTGGGGGCGTATCAACCACCAGATGCTGTTCGGCTTCGATTTTGAAGATAACCGCACCTACCGCGGCGACATGATCCGCGGCAAAAAGAACAGCGATTTCAATATCTATCATCCGGTATACGGCCTGATGCCGCCCTCGACCGCGGTCAGCGCCAAAGACAGCGATCAGCGGGAAAATCTCACCAGCTACGGCTGGTTTATGCAGGATTCCATCCAACTGACCGATAAATGGCTGGTGATGGGTGGGCTGCGCTACGACGCTTTCGACGTCTATGCCGGCAAGGGGCGGCCGTTCCAGACCAATACCGACAGCTCGGACGGCAAGCTGGTGCCGCGCGCCGGGGTGGTGTACAAGCTGACGCCTTACGTGTCGCTGTACAGCAGCTATACCGAGTCGTTCAAGCCTAACTCCTCCATCGCCACCCAAATTGGTTCGCTGCCGCCGGAGCAGGGCAAGTCGTGGGAAGTCGGCGGCAAGCTGGCGCTGCCGAACGGCGTCACCGGCACGCTGGCGCTGTTCGACATCACCAAGCGCAACGTGATGGTCAATGAGCTGGTGGAGGGCGAAACCGTGACGCGCACCGCCGGGCGCGTGCGTTCGCAGGGCGTGGAGCTGGACGTGGCCGGTAACCTCACCGACTCGCTGAGCCTGATCGGTTCCTATGCGTATACTGACGCGCGCGTGGTGGACGATCCGGACAACAAGGGCAAAGAGATGACCAACGTGGCGCGCCATACCGCCTCGCTGTTCCTGACCCAGAACCTGGGCAGCCCCGGCCTGTACAGCGGCGATGAGGTGCGTATCGGCGCCGGCGCGCGCTACGTGGGCCGCCGTCCGGGCGACGCCGCCAACAGCTTCAATCTGGATAATTACACCGTTGCCGATGCGTTCGCCGCTTACACTATGCCGATCAACGGCTATCGGGTGAAATGGCAGCTGAACGTGAAGAACCTGTTCGATAAAACCTATTACCCGTCCAGCGGCGGCAATTTGCGCGTGGCGGTGGGGGAACCGCGTGAGGTGGTGCTGCGCGGCAGTATCGATTTCTGAGCCGCGGGCGGTGAAATTTGCTTAAATAACCGCCCCAACGTTAAGGAGAACCCATGAGCCTGCAAATTCGTTTGGCGCAGCAGCGGGATATCGCGCATCTGATGGCGGTTGAACGCTCGGCGGCGCAGCTGTTTCGCCAGCAGCCGGCGTGGCGCTTTATCGCCGAAGGCGAGGTGATGAGCCCGCAACAGCACGCCGCGTTTATCGCCGAACGCCGTGAATGGCTGGCCGAAAGCGACAACGGCGAGTGCGCCGGTTTTATCGCCGTGCAGGCTCAGGGAAAAGACTGGCATATCGCCGAATTGTCGGTCGCCGGTGCCTGGCAACGGCAGGGCGTCGGCCGCCGCCTGATCGGGGCGGTGGCGGAAGAAGCCAAACGCCAGGGCGCCGCTCGCCTGACGCTCACCACCTTCGTTGACGTGCCGTGGAATGCGCCTTATTACCGGCGGCTGGGGTTCCGGCCGCTCGACGACGCGCGGCTCACGGCCGCCTTGCGGCGGCATCTGGATGAGGATCTGGCGCACGGCTTTGCCGCTGGCAGTCGCTGTGCCATGGAATTTACACTATCGTAAATATTGAAATACAGAGCGGGCGGGGTATGATGCTGCCACCACGCCATCGCACCCGCTCGGTATTTTGGTATGCAATGCACTCAAGTCACCGCATAAGGGACAACCCGTAATGACACAAACCCTGTTCATGATAGGCGCTCGCGGAGCCGGCAAGACCACGGTAGGCAGCGCATTGGCGCTGGCGTTGGGCTATCAGTTCGTCGATACCGATCTGTTTATGCAGCAGGCGGCGCAGATGAGCGTGGCGGAAATGGTCGAGCGCGAGGGCTGGCTGGGGTTTCGTCGCCGCGAGACCATCGCGTTGCAAACCGTGACCAAACCGTCAACTATAGTTGCCACCGGCGGCGGGGCGATCCTGGCGGAGGAAAACCGCCAGTTTATGCGCCAGCATGGCACCGTTATCTACCTGCGCGCGCCGGCCAGCGTGTTGGCGCAGCGGTTGGAAGAGTACCCGGAAGATGCGCAGCGCCCGACGCTCACCGGCAGGCCGATCGCCGAAGAGATGCTCGAGGTGCTGGCCGCGCGTGAAGCGCTGTATCAGGATGCCGCGCATTACGTGATGGACGGCGCCGCCGATCCTCAGCAGGTGGTGGAACAAATCCTCGCGGTGCTGCCGCGCGAGACGGTGAAATAACCTTTTCTTCTCTTCGGGCGCTGGGCGCCCGTTTTCTTATTCCCTTTGCCGAGCGGCCGCAAAGTACGCGCCGGGCGTGACGCCGAAGCGGCGGCGAAAGGCGGCGATGTAGGCGCTGACGTTGTCATAGCCGCAGGCGTCGGCCACCTCGCTGACCGCTTCGCCGCGTGATAATCCCTCCAGTGAACGCAATACCCGCGCCTGTTGGCGCCACAGCGCGAAGCTGATGCCGGTTTCCTGCAGAAAGCGGCGGCTCAGGGTGCGTGGGCTGAGCCCGGCCCAGGCGGCCCAGTCGCGCTGGCTGTGCAGGCTGGCGGGATCGTTCAGCAGCGCCCGGGCGATGTTCAGCAACCGGGCGTCCTGCGGCAGCGGCAATTGCAACGGCGCGCGGCTTGCCGTGTGCATTTCATCCAGCAGCACCTGCAGCAGCCGCCGTTGCGGCGCGCTCATCGGGCCGGCGGAGAACTGCGCGATGCGTTCCACCAGGGCCTGCAATAGCGCTGAGGCGGTGAACAGCTGCGGCTGCGGCGGCATCTCCGGCGCGCTTTCCACCGGCAGATACAGACTCCAGCCCGCCACATCGCCACAGGCCAGCGCCTGATGGGGGCACCCCGGCGGCAGCCAGCCCAGCGCACCGCCGGTGATCGCCCATTGCCGGCCAGGCAGTTCCAGCGCCAGCATGCCGCGCGTCAAGAGATAGATCTGGCCGCCGTCGTGCCGGTGCCAGGGCGTCAGGTGCTTTCTTTCATGCTGAAGGCGTTGGCTGCGGATCTGCGTCATGTTGGCCGTTTAACGTTATTGAAAGTCTTAATGCGGTTATTATGCCATCGCCTGGCCGGGATAGGATCGCCATTCACCCCATTTCGGAGAAACGTGATGACTCAACTTACCCCGCTGAACCTGGTGCTCGATACGCTGCAGCAGGTGGTCGCCAGCCCGGAGCATCGGCCGACGCAGCTCGCCGCCCGTTTCAGCGCAGGCTACCGCCAGCAGGTGGATGGCAAGGTGCTGAACTTCGAGCAGTTTGAGCAACATATGGCGCTGCTGAAACGGCAAACCCGCCGCATGACGCTGAAGGTGCTCGCGGCGGCGGCGCAGGATGAGTCGGTGCTGACCCACCATCTGGTCGAGGTGGAAAAGCGTGACGGCACCTGCAGCCGCGTGCGGGTGCTGGCGCACTTCACCGTGCGTGAAGGCCGCATTTGCGCCTGCGATGAACTGACCGAGCTGTTGACGGGCGCCCCCGGCGATCGCGATCTCGGCTCGCGCGTGCCGGAATGAGGGCGACTGCTATACTTGCTACTGTGTGAAACACACGGGAGAACGGCATGCGCGAAAATGATCAACCTGCTTATCCACGAAGCGCCCGCGTCGTAGAGGTGTTTCGGGGCGACCCGAGTCTGCATCTGCGCCGTTTTGAAGTGCGCACCGACGACATTGAGCCGAATACGTTGCTCAGTGAACATGAAACCGAGCAGGAAGCGCTCGACGCCAAGCACCGCTATGAGGACGAGGCGTTAGAGCTCTGACCTGCAGCCCAGCGGAAACCGGCGTCAGGCCGGTTTCCTGTTATTCCCGCCTTAGCACATATTTCCCAGAACAATATTGATAATGATAATCATTTATGTGATTTTTATCGCCCCTATTGGGTGTTTCACTTCTGGGAAAAGAGATGTCCAATTCCGAGTTGCAGGCGCTATTTCTGCGCCACATGCGGCCGCTGCAAGCCTATTTGAATGCCAAACTGCGCGACCCTCAGCTGGCCGCGGATTTGGCGCAGGAAAGTTTTACCCGTCTTACCGAGCAGTATCCGCAGGGTAACATTCTCGATATCGAGGCTTACCTGTATAAAACCGCCAAGAATCTGATGCTCGACCATCTGCGCCAGCAGCAGCGGCGGCAGACCGAAGCGGTCGAAGACGACATTCTGGCACAGTATCCCTCCGGTGAACCGGCGCTTGAACAACTGGCGATCGATAGCCAACTGTTGCAGCTGTTGCAGCAGGCGCTGGCGGGCATGCCGCCGCGCACGCAGCAGATTTTCCGCCTTAACCGGCTCGACGGGCTGACCCAGGCGCAGGTGGCGGCGCAGCTGGGGGTGTCGCTCAGCACGGTGGAAAAACACCTGGCCAGCGCGCTGGAGCAACTGATGGCGCGGATGGAAGAACAATAATGGCAATTTTTTTACGGGTTTATCCGCCCTCAGACGTCTTAACCTATAACCAGAAAAAACAGAGGTCTATGCCATTATGAAACCGCTAACCGCACAGGCGCGACAGCAGGCGGCCGCCTGGGCCGTGCGCCTGGCCGAAGAGACGCTGCCAGCCGATCGGCGGCAAGCGCTGGACGCCTGGCTGGCCGATGATCCGCAGCATCCGGCGGCGCTGCGTCAGGCTCGCCTGCTTTGGGCGACGCTGGGGCAGCTGCCGCCAGAGCAGCGGCAGGCGCTACAGCCGCAGGTGGCGGCGCTGAAAACGCCCTCTCGCCATCGATGGCCCCGCTGGGCGGTGGCGGCTGCGGTGGCGATCGCCGTTTCCTTCGGCGTTTATCGCGGGCCGGATCTGTGGAGCGGCCTGCAGGCGGATTATCAAACCGTTCGCGGCGAGGTGCGCGAAGTCGCGCTACCGGACGGCAGCCGGGTGGCGCTGGACAGCGGCAGCGCGATCGCGCTGGCGTATTCTGCAGACGAGCGCAAGGTGCGGCTGCTGCGCGGTACCGCCTATTTTATCGTCGCGCCGCTGGGCGGGTCGGAACGTCGCCCGTTCAGGGTGGAGGCGGAAAACGGCGTTACGCAGGCGCTGGGCACCGAGTTCAGCGTGGCGCGCACCGGGCAGGGCGTAGACGTCAGCGTGCATCAGCACAGCGTGCGGGTGACGCTCGAGCGCGGCGAGCGCTCGCTGGTGGTCGCGCAACGTCAGGCGGCGCATTACCGCAGCGGCCTGCTGTGGCTGACGAGGCAAACGGCCGGCGATGACGCCTGGCGGCGCGGCTGGCTGGTGATCGACCGCCAACCGCTGACGCAGGCGCTCGCGCAGCTCAATCGCTATCGCGAAACCCGCATCGTGGCGGTCAATCCCGCGCTAAGAGCGCGCACGGTGAGCGGCGTGTTCGCGCTCAATAAACTCGACGACGGCGTCGGCGCCATTCGTCAGGAACTCTCCGCCCGCCAACTGAATCTCCCCGGCATCACATTGCTTTACTGAGCGGCTAAAGGCGGGCCGGGATGCCCGTTTCGCCGCTATTTTCACTTTCTGTAAAAAATCTTTACGGGTTTTTGCCTCCCGGAACGTCCTTATGTTTAAACGAGATTGATTTCCATTATCACTTAGTTTGGCATTCTTTCGGGTGGAACACACACGCATGTTTATTCACAAGGGAACCACGCCGGCCGGCCGATTGGCCACGGCGGTACGCGCCGCGCTGGCGGCGATGATGCTGACTCAGCCGGCGGTAGCGCTCGCCGCCCAGGCTGATGCGAGCAGCGCGCAGGCCGCACAGCAAAAGAATTTCAACATTGCGGCGCAGCCGCTGCAGAGCGCCATGTTGCGCTTCGCCGAGCAGGCCGATATGCAGGTATTTTTCGACGAGGTGAAGCTCGACGGCATGCAGGCGGCGGCGCTGAACGGCAGCATGAGCGTTGAACAGGGCCTGCGGCGCTTGATTGGCAACAATCCGGTGGCTTTCCGCCTGCAGCCGCAGGGGCAGATCGTATTGAGCCGGTTGCCAGCGGCAAACGGCGACGGTGGCGCGCTGGCGCTGGACAGCCTGACGGTGCTGGGCGCCGGCGGCATCAACGCCAACGATTGGGTTTACGACGAACCGCGCTCGGTCAGCGTCATCAGCCGCGAACAGATGGACAACCGCCCGGCGCGGCACGCGGCCGATATTCTGGAGCAGACTACGGGGGCCTATTCCAGCGTCAGCCAGCAAGATCCGGCGCTGTCGGTCAACATCCGCGGCATACAAGACTATGGCCGGGTGAACATGAACATCGACGGCATGCGGCAGAATTTTCAAAAGAGCGGCCATGGCCAGCGTAATGGCACCATGTACATCGATTCCGAACTGCTGTCCGGCGTGACCATCGACAAGGGCACCACCGGCGGCATGGGCAGCGCCGGCACGCTCGGCGGCATCGCCACCTTCAATACCGTCAGCGCGAGCGATTTCCTGGCGCCGGGCAAAGAGCTGGGCGGCAAGCTGCACGCCAGCACCGGCGATAACGGCACCCACTTCATCGGCAGCAGCATACTGGCATTGGGCAACGAAACCGGCGATATCCTGCTGGCCGCCAGCGAACGCCACCTCGGCGACTATTGGCCCGGCAACAAGGGCGATATCGGTAACATTCGTATCAATAATGACACCGGCAATTACGATCGCTACGCCGAGAGCATCAAGAACAACAAAATCCCCGACACAAATTACCGCATGCACTCGCGGCTGGCCAAGGTGGGCTGGAATCTGCCCGCCAATCAGCGCCTGCAGCTGAGCTATCTGCAGACCCAGACTGCGTCGCCGATCGCCGGCACGCTGACCAACCTGGGCACTCGCCCACCCTATGAACTGGGCTGGAAGCGCACCGGTTACAGCGACGTGATGGCGCGCAACGCGGCGTTTGATTACAGCCTGGCGCCGGAAGGCGTCGACTGGCTCGATTTTCAGGCCAAGCTGTATTACGTCGATACTCAGGACGACAGCGACACCTACAGCACCAGCTCGCTGCTGGACAACGGCTACGCGACGCGTACCCGGCTGCGTACCTATGGCGCGCAGGCGCAAAACACCTCGCGCTTCAGCCTGGCGCCGGGGCATGACTTCCGCGCCAACTACGGGTTGGAGTTCTATTACGACAAGGCGACCAGCGACTCTTCTCGTCAGGGCATGGAAGGGGTGACGCCGGCCGGCAACCGTTCGGTCGCCAGCCTGTTCGCCAACCTGACCTACGACTACGACGGCTGGCTGACGTTGGAGGGCGGGCTGCGTTACGACCGCTATCGCCTGCGCGGCCAGACCGGCCTGAGCTATCCGGATTTGGCCAAGGATGGGCAACGCTACACGATTGACAATCCTTGCAAAGCGCTGCGTCTGACCGGCTGTTCAACCACCACCCGCGAAGATTGGGACGTGGATCGCGATCAGGGCAAGCTGTCGCCGACGCTGGCGGTGGCGGTGCGTCCCGGCGTGGAGTGGCTGGAGCTGTATTCCACCTACGGCAAATCCTGGCGGCCGCCGGCGATCACCGAAACGCTGACCAACGGCAGTGCGCACGGCTCCTCCACGCAATACCCCAACCCGTTTCTGCAGCCCGAGCGCTCGCGCGCCTGGGAAGTCGGGTTCAACGTGCAGCAGCCGGATCTGTGGTTTGAGGGCGATCGGCTGGTGGCCAAGGTGGCCTACTTCGACACCAAAGTGGATAACTACATCAACCTGGCGATAGACCGCAATAAACCGGGGCTGGTGCAGCCGAGCATCGGCAATGCCGCTTACGTCAACAACCTGTCGAAAACCCGCTTCCGCGGGCTGGAGTACCAGCTCAACTATGACGCCGGGGTGTTCTACGCCGATCTGACCTACACCCACATGATCGGCAAAAACGAGTTCTGCTCGAACAAAGCCTGGCTGGGAGGACGCCTGCGCTATGGCGACGGTTCGCGCCGCGGCAACTTCTATGTTGAACCGGATGCCGCGTCCAATGATGCCGTCACGTGCGACGGGGGCTCGCAGTTCGGCACTGCCGCCTATCTGCCGGGCGATCGCGGCTCGGTCACGCTGGGCGGCCGCGCTTTCGATCGCAAGCTGGACGCCGGGGTGACCGTGCGCTTCGCGCCGGGCTATCAGGACAGTTCGGTGCCGTCCAACTACCCGTACCTGGCCGACTGGCCGAAGTACACCCTGTTCGATCTGTATGCCAGCTACAAGCTGACCGACAGCCTGACGCTGCGCGGCTCGGTGGAGAACCTGACCAACCGCGCCTACGTCGTCAGCTACGGCGAGACGCTGGCCAACACGCTGGGGCGCGGCCGCACCGTGCAGGGCGGGGTGGAATACCGTTTTTAAGCAGTAAAAGGGCGTTGCTCATTCTTGAGCACAAGGGCGGCCTCGCAAGGGGCGCCATTCATCAATGGAGATAGAGAAATGGCATTTTCAGTCAACTATGACAGCAGCTTCGGCAGCTACAGCATCCATAACTATCTGAACGAGTGGGCGTCGTCATTTGGCGATATCAACCACACCAACGGTAACGTCACCGACTCCAACAGCGGCGGCTTCTATGGCGGCAGCCTGTCCGGCAGCCAATACGCCGTGACCAGCACCGCCAACAACGTTACCTCGTTCGTGGCGGGCGGCAACCTGACCTACACCTTGTTCAATGCCCCGGCGCACACCCTGTACGGCCAGCTGGATTCGCTGTCGTTCGGCGACGGCCTGAACGGCGGCGGCTCCACGCCGTACAACATCCAGGTGCCTGACGTCAGCTTCGGCGGCCTGAACCTCAGCAGCCTGCAGGCGCAGGGCCACGATGGCGTGGTGCACCAGGTGGTGTACGGCCTGATGTCCGGCGATACCGGCGCGCTGGAAACCGCGCTGAACGGCATCCTCGACGACTACGGCCTGAGCGTCAATTCCACCTTCGATCAGGTGGCGGCGGCGACGGCGGTGGGCGTGCAGCATGCCGACAGCCCGGAACTGCTGGCGGCCTGATCGCGGCCGTTTGCCCGCCGGCGCCGCGCGCCCCGGCGGGCATTTTCTCGTTTTTAGCCGATGGAAAACGCCATGAAAAACGCCGTCAGGCGCGGAGAAGTGATGTGCGTGCTGGCCGCATACCGGCGCGGATTTTGGGGCATCGCGCTGTTTACCGCGGTGATCAACCTGCTGATGCTGGCCCCGGCGCTGTACATGCTGCAGGTCTACGATCGCGTGTTGCCGTCGGGCAACCGCATGACGCTGGCGATGCTGACCCTGATGGTGGTCGGCCTTTACCTGTTTATGGGGCTGCTGGAGTGGGTCCGCAGTCAGGTGGTGATCCGCCTCGGCGCCCAGATGGATATGCGCCTGAATCAGCGGGTCTACGACGCCGCCTTCGAAACCAATCTGAAAACCGGCAACCCGCTGGCGGGACAGGCGCTGAACGATCTGACCAACCTGCGCCAGTTCGCCACCGGCAATGCGCTGTTTGCGTTCTTCGATGCGCCCTGGTTCCCGGTTTATCTGCTGGTGGTGTTTCTGCTCCACCCCTGGCTTGGCGCGTTGGCCAGCGCCGGGGTAATCGTGCTGGTGCTGCTGGCCTGGCTCAACCAGCGGGTGTCGCAGGCGCCGCTCGCAGAGGCCGGCCGGGTCGCGCTGAGCGCCACGCAGCAGGCCAACGGCAACCTGCGCAACGCCGAAGCCATTGCCGCCATGGGGATGCTGACCGACTTGCGCCTGCGTTGGTTGCGGCAGCATCAGCAGTTCCTGCTGTTGCAGAACCGCGCCAGCGAGAAAATCGCCGCCGTCACCGCCTGGTCGAAAACCGTGCGGCTGGCGCTGCAGTCGCTGATGTTGGGCTGCGGCGCGCTGCTGGCGGTCAACGGCGACATTACGCCGGGCATGATGATCGCCGGATCGATCCTGATCGGCAGGGTGCTGGGGCCGATCGATCAGCTGATCGGCGCCTGGAAGCAGTGGTCGTCGGCGCGCCAGTCCCTGCAGCGGCTGGAGGTGATGCTGGCCGCCAACCCGCCGCAGGCGGCGAGCCTGCCGCTGCCGGCCCCCAATGGCACCTTGACCGTGAATCAGCTGGCCGCCAGCGCGCCCGGCGGGAGCGCACCGGTATTGCACGGCGTCAGTTTTCGTCTGGAGGCCGGTGAGGTACTGGGCGTCATTGGCGCATCCGGCTCCGGCAAAACGCTGCTGATGCGCCAACTGGTCGGCGCGTTGACGCCGCTCAGCGGCGACGTGCGGCTGGACGGCGCGGATATCCGGCAGTGGGATAAACAGCAGCTGGGGCCGCATATCGGCTATTTGCCACAGGATATCCAGCTGTTCGCCGGTACCCTGACGGAAAACATCGCCCGCTTTGGCCAGGTTGACGCCGAGAAGGTGGTGGCCGCCGCCGCGCTGGCCGGCGTGCACCAATTGATACTGCATTTGCCCAAAGGGTATGAAACTGAGCTGGGTGAGGGCGGCAGCGGCCTGTCCGGCGGCCAGCGTCAGCGCGTGGCGCTGGCGCGCGCGCTGTACGGTTCTCCGGCGTTGGTAGTGCTGGATGAACCGAATGCCAACCTCGATCGTGAAGGGGAAGAGGCGCTGCAGCGGGCGATCGAAGCGTTGAAGGCGCGCGGCACCACCATCGTGTTAGTGACTCACAAACCGGCGATCCTGGCGACCACCGACAAATTGCTGGTGCTGGCCGCTGGCCAGGTGCAGCACTTCGGCCCCAGTGACGCCATCCTGAAAAAGTTGCCTGGTTTTGCGCCCGCTGCCGTACCGGCCAACGTCGGCCGCAGCAGCGGTGGCTTCAACGTCAACTACGCCAACTTTGCCAAAACGGCCAGCGGTGAACGAAAAGTATGAGCAATCAGAGTGTGATCCCCGGCGATATCGACGCCCTTTCCCGGCAGTTCGACGAAGGGCGCCATCTGCGGCTCGGCGGCTGGCTGGTGCTGTTGGGGTTTGGCGGTTTCCTGCTGTGGGGGCTGTTGGCGCCGCTGGACAAAGGCGTACCGGTCTCCGGCAGCGTGGTGGTGGCCGGTAACCGCAAGGCGGTACAGCACCCGAGCGGCGGCGTGGTGTCGCAAATTCAGGTGCATGAAGGCGACCGGGTTCGCGCCGGGCAGGTGCTGCTGCTGATGGATACCGTCGACAGCCGCACTCAGCGCGATGCGCTGCGCAGCCAGCAGTTGAGCAACGCCGCGCAGCGGGCGCGGCTGCAGGCCGAGCGCGACGGCCTGCAGGCGATCGCTTTCCCGGCATTGCTGCAAGCGCGGCGGGAGGAGCCGGAGGTGATGTCGTTGATGCTGTTGCAACAGCAGCTGTTCACCAGCCGCCGTGCGGCGTTGCAGAGCGAGCTGGCGGCGATCGCGGAGAGCATCGCCGGATCGCAGGCGATGCTGGAGGGGATCCGGCAGTCTTACGCCAGCAAACAGCGGCAAAAGGCCATGTTGCAGGAGCAGCTGGGCGGCATGCGCAAGCTGGCGGCGCAGGGGTATGTGGCGCGCAACCGGCTGTTGGATCTGGAAGGACAGTATGCGCAGATTGACGGCCAGGCATCCGAGGATACCGGCAATATCGGCCGCCTGGGGCGCCAGATCCTGGAGCTGAAGCTGCGGGCGATCCAGCGGCGGGAAGAGTATCAGAAAGAGGTCAGCAGCCAGCTGGCCGAGGTGCGGATGAAGCTGGACGAACTGGATAACCGCCTGGCCAAGGCGGAGGCCGATCTGGGCCATACGCAGGTGAAAGCGCCGGTGGCGGGCACCGTGGTGGGGCTGAGCGTGTTCACCGAAGGCGGCGTGATCGGCGCCGGTCAGCAGCTGATGGAGATCGTGCCCAGCGATCGGGGGCTGCAGGTGGAGGCGCGTATCCCGGTCGAGCTGATCGACAAGGTGCAGGTGGGATTGCCGGTCGAGCTGTTGTTCTCGGCGTTTAACCAAAGCACCACGCCGCGCGTCGAGGGCGAGGTGACGCTGGTCGGGGCCGATCGCCTGACCGACGAGAAAAGCGGCGCGCCCTATTACAGCGTGCGCGCCAAGGTCAGCGAAGCGGGGCTGCAACGCCTGAACGGGTTGGAGATCCGCCCGGGGATGCCGGTCGAAGGCTTCATCCGCACCGGCGAGCGTTCGATGATGAACTACCTGTTCAAACCGCTGACCGATCGCCTTCATCTGGCGCTGACGGAAGAGTGAGCATGTCGGTTTCGTCGCTGCCTTTCGCCGCACCCGGTGCCGCCATGCCCTGGCGCCGCTGCCTGGTGCTGGTGCTGACGCTGCATCTGCTGGCCGCGGCGCTGCTCTGGCCCTGGCGAGACAAGGCCGCGCCGCCGTGGGTGCCACCGCCGGCGGTCATGGTGCTGATGGCCGCCGCACCGCAGGCCCCGGCCGAGGTAAAACAACCGCCGGGACAAAGGACGCCGCCGCCTCAGGTTGAACCGCCGGCACCGCCGGAACCCTTGCCGACGGTGAAGGTGCCTGAAGCCGTACGGCCGAACATCGCCGTACCGCCGAAGCAGAAAAAACCGCCCAAGCCGGTGAAGAAAAAAAACCTGTCGCGCACGCCGCCGCAGGAGAAAACGATCGCGCCGCCGAAGGTTCAGGAGCAAAGCGCCGGCGCGCCGCCGCCGGGCCGGGCGGATAAAACGGCCGCGCCGCAAACCCGCCTGATGCCCTATGCGCAGACAGGAGAGGATAGCTGGCGCAGCCGCATCAACAGCCGCCTTAATCGCTTTAAGCGTTACCCCAAAGACGCATTGCGGCTGAAGCGCCAGGGCGTCGGGCAGGTGCGTTTTACGTTGGACAGGCAGGGCCATGTGCTGGCGGTAACGCTGGTCAGCAGCGCCGGGCTGCCGTCGCTGGATCGTGAAATCCAGGCGCTGGTCAAGCGCGCTTCGCCGCTGCCGACGCCGCCGGCGGACGCTTACGTCAACGGCACGGTGGAGTTGACGTTGCCGATCGATTTCAGTTTACGCGGCGTGGGTTTTTGACGCGGTGGTTTCATGGCGATGGCCTGAGCGTGACGCACGGAAACCTTTGCCTCTGCGCCGCGATCGCATTTCGCGTGAAAAACCAGTGACAGATCAACCGCAATCCCCCAATATGGATTTTCCATCAAGATGATTACGCGGGTGCCAGTCTATGCTGAAAGTGAATGAGTATTTTGCCGGAAAAGTGAAGTCTATCGGTTTTGACAGTAGCAGCATCGGTCTTACCAGCGTGGGCGTGATGGAAGAGGGCGAATACACCTTCTCCACCGCGCAGCCGGAAGAAATGACGGTGATCACCGGGGCGCTGAAAGTGCTGCTGCCGGGGGCGCCGGACTGGCAGGTGTTTACGCCGGGCGAGAAGTTCTTCGTGCCGGGGCACAGCGAGTTCAACCTGCAGGTGGCCGACGCGACCGCCTATCTGTGCCGCTATCTGAGCAAATAAATTTTGTTCGTTAGGGGAACGCAGGGCTCAGCGGATGCTGGGCCCTGGTCGTTTCTGAGGCGGGATTAACGCTGGGCTTCGCCGCCGAGCGCTTCGATGGTGTTTTTGATCAACGCCGCCAGCTCGCTGGTCATCAGGATAAAGTCGGCGTCAAAGCGCTGGGCGAAGTCATCGCGATCGATATCGTCGTTCTGCTCGCGCAGCGTGTCGGCGAACTTCAGGCGCTTGAGCGAGCCGTCGTCCGACAGCATCAGCTGAATGCGCTCCTGCCAATCCACCGCCAGCTTGGTTACCAGCTTGCCGGCTTCGATGTGCACCGCGATTTCGTCGCTGATCAGATTCTGTTTCTTGCAGCGGATCACGCCGCCTTCTTCCAGAATCGCTTTCAGTTCCGCTTCATCCTGAATGGCGAAGCCGGCCGGCATCTCGCCGGAACGCACCCATTCGGTCAGCGTCAGTTCGATCGGGCTTTCCATGGTCAGCGGCACCACCGGCAGCGAGCCGAGGCTCTTGCGCAGCAGCGCCAGCGTATCTTCGGCGCGTTTGGCGCTGGCGGCATCGACCATGATCAGATCGTTGACGGTGTCGATCCACATGAAAGTCTGGTTGAAGCGGCTGAATGCGCGCGGCAGCAGGCTGTGCAGCACTTCATCCTTCAGCGCGTCCTTCTCGGTTTTCTTCAGTTTGCGGTGTTGTTCCGCCTCCAGGCGCTCAATCTTGGCCTGCAGCTCTTGCTTGATGACCGGCGACGGCAGGATTTTCTCTTCCTTGCGCGCGCAGATGACGATTTGGCCGTTGACCGCGTGCGTCAATGCATCGCTGTGCGAACCCATCGGGGAGACCCAGCCGGTCTTCGCCATGTCCTGGCTGCCGCACGGCGTGAAGGCGAACGCGCTGAGTTGTTTTTCCATTTCATCCGCGTTTAGCGCCACTTCGCGGCTCAAACGGTAAACCATCAAATTCTTAAACCACAGCATAATGTTATCCCAGGCTGGGCGTGCGTTCGGCACGCTGATTCGTCAAAAGCAGGGCGGCATGATAACGAATTGACGCTGAAAAATCGCCCCATTCTCTCTGAATTGCGTCGCTTTACGCAGCGAGAAAGGACGGGACGGAGGGTGGGAAACAGGTGATTCATTCGCGCGCTTACATTAGGCTGTGGCAACGCTGCGCGGCATCGAGGAGAAAAATACGTGCGCATTGGCATCGATTTGGGTGGAACGAAAATTGAAGTGATTGCGTTGGCGGACGACGGGCGGGAGCTGTTTCGCCATCGTATCGCCACGCCGCGCCATGACTACCGGCAAACTCTGGCGGCGATCGCCGGGCTGGTGAAACTGGCCGAGGATCATACCGGCGAACGGGGATCGGTCGGGATCGGCATTCCCGGCACGCTGTCGCCGTTTACCGGGCGGGTGAAAAACGCCAACTCGGTGTGGCTCAACGGCCAACCGCTGGACGAGGATCTTTCTGCGCTGCTGACGCGAGAGGTGCGCATCGCCAACGATGCCAACTGTCTGGCGGTGTCGGAAGCCACCGATGGCGCCGGCGCCGGCGCGAAAACCGTGTTTGCGGTTATCATCGGCACCGGCTGCGGCGCCGGCGTGGCGCTGAACGGCCAGGCGCATGCCGGCGGCAACGGCATCGCCGGTGAATGGGGGCACAATCCGCTGCCGTGGCAGGATGACGATGAGCTGCGTTACGCCCGCGAAGTGCCGTGTTACTGCGGCAAGCCGGGTTGCATCGAAACCTTTGTTTCCGGCACCGGTTTCGCCACCGACTATGCGCGCCTGAGCGGCAATGCGCTGCAAGGGCATGAGATCATGGCGCTGAGCGAGCGGGGCGATGCGTTGGCGGAGCAGGCGATTGGCCGCTACGAAATGCGGCTGGCGAAATCGCTGGCGCACGTGATCAACATGCTGGATCCGGATGTGGTGGTGCTCGGCGGCGGTATGAGCAACGTGGATCGTCTGTATCGCACGGTGCCGCAACTGGTGAAAGGCTGGGTGTTCGGCGGCGAGTGTGAAACGCCGATCCGCAAGGCCGTTCACGGCGACTCCAGCGGCGTGCGCGGTGCGGCCTGGCTGTGGCCGCAACAGCAGGGCTAAGCGTTGCAACAAAGCGCGAGGCTGCTCGCGCTTTAAACCCTTCACTGTACAAAAACTGGACGGCGCTTTATGCTTTAGCTAACTTAGCTAAGGAGGACGCGTATGCCGATTCAGGCCAATATGCACGAAGCCAAATCCAATCTGAGCCAGTTGGCGGACAGAGCCGCGGAGGGAGAAACCGTGATTATTGCAAAAGCAGGGAAGCCGTACGTACAGCTGGTCGCCATCAAGGGGGAAGCGCGCCGCCCTGGCGCCGCCAAGGGCAGGTTCACCGTGCCGGCGGATTTCAACGCCGGGGATGCGGCCATTGCGGCGTTGTTTGAGGGCGATGAATGAAGCGCCTGTTGCTGGATACCCACGCGTTGCTGTGGTGGCTGATCGACGACGCCTGCCTGGGCGTGAACGCAAAAAGGCAGATCGCCGATCCGGGCAATGCGGTGTACGTCAGCGCGGCCAGCATTTGGGAGATCTCGATCAAGCAGGCGCTGGGCAAACTGGCGCTGCCGGAAGACATCTTTGCGATCATCGAGGCCGAGGATTTTCTGTCTTTGCCGATGGACGCCTTTCACTGCCAACAGGCCGGGCAGCTGCCGCCCTATCATCAGGATCCTTTCGATCGCATGCTGATCGCACAGGCGCAGGCCGAGGGGCTGACGCTGATCTCCGCCGACGCGGTGTTTCCGCAGTACGGCGTGCGGGTGGCGGACGCCCGCCGTTAAGCCGGCTTTTCCTCGCTTTCGCTGCGCACCCGTTCGATATGAATGGTCAGAAACATCATCTCTTCCGTGGTGAGCTGATGCTGATAGTGTTTTTCGATGTGGCGGTTGATCTTACCGGCGCAGGCGAATGACTCGCGGTACTTCTCTTTCACCACCTGATACAGCGAATCATCGTCGCTGTCGACGTAGTTTTTCCCCAGCAGCCGTTGGGCGAAAAATTTCAAGTGGGTCACGAACCGGTGGTAGCTCAGGGATTCCTCGTTGTAATCAAAGCGGAAATGGTACTTGACCAGGTTGAGGATCTCTTGCATCACGCGGGTAATGTGCAGCGTGTTGTGCATCTCGTCGTTAAGCTGAGCGTTGACCAGATGCAGGGCGATAAATCCGGCTTCGTCCTCCGGCAACGCGGTATCCAGCCGCTGTGCGATCAGGGCCAGCGCCTCCAGCCCGACGGCGAATTCGGCCGGATAGAGTTTTTTAATCTCCCACAGCAGCGCATTTTTGATATCCAGCCCTTGCGCATGGCGCTGCAGGGCGAAGTGGATGTGATCGGTCAGCGTGATGTAGACGATGTTATGTAGCTTGCCCGGCAGGCGTTCGCGGGCGAGGGTGATGATTCTGTCGGCGGTGGTGACGCAGGCCAATGGGATCTCGGCGAGCAGCTCTTTATAGCGCTCGGCGATTTCTCCGCCGTTATGGGTGAAGACCTTTTCGATCAGGCTTTCGTCCAGCGTATCGCCGGGCTTCTTTTTAAAGCCGATTCCTTTTCCCATCACCACCGTCTCTGCCTGACGGTCGTCCAGCGTAATCACCACGTTATTATTGAGTATTTTAGCGATTTTCATGGTTTTTCCCGGTGTTTCAGCATCCTGAAAACGAAAAAACCTGACGCCCGGAAGCGATCCCGGGCGTCAGGTTTTGCCTGTATTTTATCTTTCTGCCCTGCGGCCTGAGCGGCGGAGGGGATACAGTAACAATCCTGTTATGCTGGCATAATAACCCGTGCCCGCCGCGGCTCAACGCTTTTCACCGCGGAGTGCCGCCGCGGTCACACTTCTGCGCCGCGAGCCGCGGGATCATTCCAGCCTGAAGTGCGCCTCCAGCCGGCTGACGCCAAGCCCGTTGACCTTTTTCACCTTGATTTGCACCGGAATACGCTCTTTCATCGCCTCGACGTGGCTGATCACGCCAATGGTTTTACCGGAAGCATTCAGGCTGTCCAGCGCGTCCAGCGCGGTATCGAGGGTTTCGGCGTCCAGCGTGCCGAAGCCTTCGTCGAGGAACAGCGAGTCGATGCTGGTTTTGTGGCTAACCAGATCGGACAACGCCAGCGCCAGCGCCAGGCTGACCAGGAAGCTCTCGCCGCCGGACAGGGTGCGGGTATCGCGCAGCGCATCGGCCTGCCAGGTGTCCACCACCTGCAGCTCCAGCGCGTCGCTGGTTTTGCGCTGCAGCAGGTAGCGCCCGTGCAGCCGGCCGAGCTGAAGGTTGGCCAGGTAGACTAGGTGATCGAGCGTCAGCCCCTGAGCGAAACGGCGGAACTTGTCGCCTTCTTTCGAGCCGATCAGCTGGTTGAGGTAGCTCCAGTCGTCGTAGTCTTGCTGGCTGCGGGCGATTTGCTCGAACAGCGCCTGTTGATTGAGACGACGGGCGGCGTCGCTTTCCAGCTGGTTGCGCAGTTCGCCCTGGCTCAGCTGCAGCGCCTTCAACTGCTGTGCCAGCGCGGCCAGCGATTGGGTGAGCGCGTCGAGATCCGCGTTGGCTTCATCCACCCCTTCAGGGCGGTTCAGCCGATGCTGCTCCAGCGTTTGCGTCGCCTGAGTCAGCAGGGCCGCAGCCTCTACCTGCCGCTGTTGCAGTTGCTCTTTGCGCTGCTGCAATTCGCGGCGCAGGGCGTCGTCCAGCAGCGCGGCGGCGAAGGCGGTTTCATCGGCGAATTCGCTGTCGGCCAGCGCCTGCTGCCATTGCTGCTGCGCCTGCTGCAGCCGTTCCTGCATTTGGGTGTGCTGTTGTTGTAACCCGGCCTGTTGGCCGGCCAGGCGTTCGCGCAGCTCCTGCGCCTTTTGCCACTGCTCGGCGGCCTGCAAGCAAGCCTGTTCACAGGCGGTTTGTTTGGCGCGCAGCTGTTCCCGCACCTCGGCGACCCGCTGTTCGCCGAACAGCGCCAACCGCTGCGTACGCCGCTCGGCGAGGGTTTTCTCGCCTTCCTGCCAGCGTTGTTGCAGGTCTTGCTGCTGTTGCAGGCTGTCGGCATGGGTTTTCTGCAGCAGCGTAAAGCGCTCTTCGAGCAGCGCCAGCTGTTGCTGCGCCTGCTGCTGCTGCGTTTGCAGAGCGGCGAGCGCGTCTTTTGCCTGCTGTACCGCCTGCGCCGCCTGTTCATGCTGCTGCAGCGCGTGTTGCCCGCACCGCTCTTCGTCGTCGCAGCCGCTCAGCCAGGCGCTGAGTCGCTCGCTCTCCGCCAGCGTAAAGTCGAACGCCAGCGGTGCGCTGAGCTGCTGCCACTGCTGCTGTTGGGCAGCCAGCTGCTGTTCATCCTGCGCGATAGCCTGCTGCTGGCGTTGCTGCTGCTCTCGCAGGCCTTCACAGCGGGTGCGCAACTCGGTGCCCTGGGTTTGCAGTTTCTCGGCGAGGGTGCGCATCTCAACCAAGCGTTGTTCCGTCGCCGAAGGCTGCACTGCCTGATATTGCTCGACCGCCGGATGGCTGGTGGAGCCGCACAGCGGGCAGGGGGCGCCGCTCTGCAACAGGGCGCGCTCCGCTTCCAGACTGACGATGCGTTTTTCCAGCTCGTGGATCCGCTCCACTTCCTGCAGCTGCGCCTTGTGCTGTTTGAATTGCTGACGCGCGTTCTCCAGCTGGTGTTGCAGCCCGGCGAGCTGCGTTTGCCGCTCGGCGTGCTCCGCCTGTTGCCGGGCCAGACGCTCGCGGGTCTGACGGTAAAGGGAAGCGAGCGTAAATAACTGCTGGCGCGTCGGGCGCAGGTCTGCCAGGGTGCTCAGGCGCTGGCGCAGCGGGGCCAGCGGCGTTTGCGCCTCCAACGCCTGCTGCTGTTGCTGTTGAGCGGCCAGCGCTTCACTCAGCGCATTCAACTGCTGCTGATGCTGTGCGGCCTGCGTCGTCAGCAAACTGCGCTGAGCGGTGAGCTGCTCCAGCGTCGTTTGCTGCTGGGCGCACTGCTGCGCGGCGGCATCGACGGCCTGTCGCCGTTCGGCCTGTGTCGACTGCAGTTGGGCTATTTGGTGGTCAAGCGGAGCGACTTGCTCATCGATCAGCTGTTGCTGCTGCCGCATATGCTCGGCATGGGTTTGCTGCGCCAGGCGGGCTTTTTCCACCGCCTGCTGCAGCGGTGCCAGCTGCGCCGAGTGCTGTTCCTGTTGCTGCGTCAGCTGGGCAGCCTGCTGTTGTATCGTTTGTAGCTCGGTGCGGCAGCGATCGCGTTCGCCGCGCAGCGGCCGCAATTTCTCGGCCGGTTCGCTGAGCGCCAGCCGCTGCAACTGCGGGGCGGCCTCGGCCTGCTCGCGCTGGGCGGTTTCCAGCCGCCGTTGCCCCTCGTTTTGCTGTTGCCGGAGGCGTTGCCATTGCTGCAGCCAGCTCAGCGCCTGTTGCTGTTGCTGAGTTTGCTCGCCGAGAGCACTTTCCTGCGCGCTCAGCGCCGTCAGCTGTTCAGTCAGGGAGTGGCGCTGTTCATCATTCAGCAACTCGATGCCGCTGGCGCGCTGGTGCAACGCATCCAGGTCGGTTTTGGCCTGCTTGTGCGACTCGAACACCTGTTCGGACAACCGCCCGTAGATTTCGGTGCCGGTCAGCTCTTCCAGCAGCTCGGCGCGATCGTTGGCGTCGGCGTTGAGGAACGCGGCAAACTGCCCTTGAGACAGCATCATCGATTTGGTGAAGCGGCCGAAGTCCAGCCCGGTGATGGCGGCGGTGATCTCCAGCTTGTCGCGTACCTTATCCGCCAGGATCTTGCCGTCCTCGCGGCGCGCCAGTTCGACCTTCGGCGCCTGCAGATTGCCGTCCGGCGCATTTTTGGCGCGGCGCTGGCTCCAAAAGGCGCGATAGCCGATGCCCTTGACCTCGAATTCGACCTCCGCCAGCGACTCGGCGGTGTGGCGGGTCATCAGCTCATTCTGGCTCGGCGTGACGTTGAGGCGCGGCGTTTGGTGATACAGCGCCAGGCAAATGGCGTCCAGCAGGGTGGTTTTGCCCGCGCCGGTCGGGCCGGTAATGGCGAACAGGCCGTTGCTGGCGAAAGGCTCGGCGGTGAAGTCAATTTTCCATTCGCCCTGCAGCGAGTTGAGGTTTTTTAACCGCAGGCTGAGGATCTTCATGAATTCGTCTCCTCGGCGTTATGCTGCACCGCCTCGACCACCTGGCGGAACATCTGGCGCATCCGCTGTTGACGCGTTTCGGGCATCTCAGCCTCCTGCGCCAGGCGCCGTTCGAACACTTCGTTGACGCTCAGCTCGTTCAGCGTTTCCTTATCCTGCTGCGCAATCGCCTGGCGGCGCTGCTCTTTGCTGCGCCGTAGCAGCACCACTTCCACTGGCAGCTCATCCGCCAGCAGCTGGATGCGGCGCTGGATGTCGCTGAGGTAGTCCTGCGTCGCCACTTCGATATCCAGCCACACCGGCCGCTCGCCGGCATAGTCGGCAAATTGCCGCAGCTGCCGTTCGATCTCGGCCAGATCGCCTTTGATCAGCTGCATGGGCTGGAATTGCGGGATCGTTAACGCGTCAACCCGCTGCAGGGTGCCGTCGGCGAAATCCACCAGGAAGACGCTTTTGGCTTTGCCCAGCTCATCGAAGCTGAGCGGGATCGGCGAGCCGCTATAGCGAATATGCTCCGATTTGGCGACGTTCTGCGCGCGGTGAATGTGGCCCAGCGCGATATAGTCGGCGGGCGGGAAGGCCTGCGCCGGGAAGGCGTCGAGGGTGCCGATATAGATGTCGCGCACCGAGTCGGAGGTGGTGACGCCGACGGTGGTCAGGTGGCCGGTGGCGACGATCGGCAGCGGCAGGCCCAGCTGGTCGCGGCGCTCGCAGGCCGCCTGATACAGCGTCTGATAATGCTCGGCGATGGCTTCCTGCAGCGCCTGCTGTTTCTGTGCGCCGGATTCGCCGGCGCGGCTGGTGAGCAGATCGCGCGGCCGTAGGAACGGAATGGCGCACAGCACCGCGCCCGGCTGGCCGTCGCGCCGGTTCAGCACCACGATTTGCTGTTCCGGGGCGCCCTGCGCGCTGGCGATCACCGTGGTGTTCAGGCAGGAGAGCAGCTGCCGCGATTCGTTCAGCGTCGCCACCGAGTCGTGGTTGCCGCCCAGCACCACCAACTGGCAGCCGGTGCGCTGCAGTTCCACCACGAAGCGGTTGTACAGCTCGCGGGCATAGCTGGGCGGTGAGCCGGTATCGAACAGATCCCCGGCGACGATCAGCGCATCCACCTGTTGCTGTTCGATCTGTTCGATCAGCCAGTTCAGAAAAGCCTGGTGCTCGGCGGCGCGGCTTTTGGTGAAAAAGTACTGGCCAAGGTGCCAGTCAGAGGTGTGGATCAGGCGCATGACACTCCCGGATGCAAAGATAATGGCGATGATTATAAAGGCCGCGGCGGCGGCTGTCCTGGCGCAATGATGATGACAACCGGATGATTTTTCTTTACTGCGGGAAATAATCGCTATGCTTACTGCCTATAACAGCCGGTTTTTTTCATAAAAGTGTCACAAAACTGACGCATAATGGCGCCCGAAAAGTCGCTAACACATTGGCAGGATTGACGATGGCAAGACGCATACTGGTGGTGGAAGACGAAGCGCCGATCCGTGAGATGGTGTGCTTTGTGTTGGAACAAAATGGTTACCAACCGTTGGAAGCCGAGGATTATGACAGCGCCGTGACGCGTCTGTCTGAGCCGTTCCCTGATTTGGTGTTGCTTGACTGGATGTTGCCCGGGGGTTCCGGCATTCAGTTTATCAAACATATGAAGCGCGAAGCGCTGACCCGCGATATCCCGGTGATGATGTTGACCGCGCGCGGCGAAGAAGAAGACCGGGTGCGCGGCCTGGAAGTGGGGGCGGATGATTACATCACCAAGCCGTTCTCGCCCAAGGAGCTGGTGGCGCGCATCAAGGCGGTCATGCGCCGCATTTCACCGATGGCGGTGGAGGAGGTGATTGAAATGCAAGGGCTGAGCCTGGACCCGTCCTCCCACCGCGTGATGGCGAACGATCAGGCGCTGGACATGGGGCCGACCGAGTTCAAGCTGCTGCACTTCTTTATGACCCACCCGGAGCGGGTTTATAGCCGTGAGCAGTTGCTTAATCACGTCTGGGGCACTAACGTTTATGTGGAAGACCGTACCGTTGACGTGCATATCCGTCGGCTCCGCAAGGCGTTAGAAACCAGTGGGCATGATAAAATGGTTCAAACCGTTCGGGGCACCGGCTACCGGTTCTCAACGCGCTACTGATCGCGCTGCGCTGGAGAATATGCCGTGTTAGAACGTCTGTCGTGGAAGAGGCTGGCTCTGGAGCTGGCTCTTTTTTGTTTGCCCGCCTTACTGCTGGGGCTGATTTTCGGTTATCTGCCCTGGTTCCTGCTGGCCTCCGCGCTGGCTGCGCTGGTGTGGAATTTCTACAACCAGCTCAAACTCTCCCATTGGCTGTGGATCGACCGCAGCATGACGCCGCCGCCCGGCCGCTGGAGCTGGGAGCCGCTGTTTTATGGCCTGTATCAGATGCAGCAGCGCAACCGCCGCCGCCGGCGCGAGCTGGCGCTGCTTATCAAGCGTTTTCGCAGCGGGGCCGAATCGCTGCCTGACGCGGTGGTGATGACCACCGTCGAGGGCAACATCTTCTGGTGCAACGGGCTGGCGCAGCATCTGCTCGGCTTTCGCTGGCCGGAAGACAACGGCCAGCACATCCTTAACCTGCTGCGTTATCCGGAATTCAGCCACTATCTGCAACAGCAGGAGTTTTCGCGTCCGCTGACGCTGCAGTTGAACAACGAACACTACGTCGAATTCCGCGTGATGCCGTATTCCGAAGGGCAGTTGCTGATGGTGGCGCGCGACGTCACCCAGATGCGCCAGCTGGAGGGCGCGCGGCGCAACTTCTTCGCCAACGTCAGCCATGAGCTGCGCACGCCGCTGACGGTGCTGCAGGGCTACCTGGAGATGATGGGCGACGAAGAGCAGGACGGTTCGCTGCGCAGCAAGGCGCTCAGCACCATGCAAGAGCAGACCCGCCGGATGGACGGGCTGGTCAAGCAACTGCTGACGCTGTCGCGCATCGAGGCAGCGCCCAATGTCGACATGAACGAGCGGGTGGATATCCCGCTGATGCTGCGGGTGTTGCAGCGCGAGGCGCAATCGCTGAGCGGCGGCAATCATGAGATCACCTTCCGGGTGAACGAACAGCTCAACGTGTTCGGCAATGAAGACCAGTTGCGCAGCGCGGTGTCTAACCTGGTGTACAACGCGGTCAACCACACGCCAAAGGGCACCCATATCGAAGTGAGCTGGCAACAGACGGCGCATGGCGCGCAGTTCCAGGTCAGCGACAACGGGCCGGGCATCGCCGCCGAACACCTTCCGCGCCTGACCGAGCGTTTTTACCGCGTCGACAAGGCTCGCTCGCGCCAGACCGGCGGCAGCGGGCTGGGGCTGGCGATCGTCAAGCACGCGCTCAGCCATCACGACGCGCGGCTGGAGATCCTCAGCGAACCGGGGATCGGCACCCGCTTTATCTTTACCTTGCCCAATCGGTTGATTGTTCCCGCCGCTTTATCAGAGAATGCGGTGAAAAATTAACGCGAGACACCGGTATGACCCGAATAACCCGAGGGCTGTTGCTTTGCCTGGCGCTGCTGGCCGGACGCGGCGCGCTGGCGCAGCCTGACGGCATGTTGGCGGGCAACCTGTCCAGCGTCGGTTCCGACACGCTGGCGAATCTGATGGCGCTGTGGGCGCAGGATTTCAGCCAGCATTATCCCAACGTCAACCTGCAGATCCAGGCCGCCGGCTCCTCGACCGCGCCGACCGCGTTGGCCGCGGGCGCCGCGCAGCTCGGCCCGATGAGCCGGCCGATGAAGGCGGCCGAGATCTCGGCATTCGAACACCGTTACGGCTATGCGCCGCTGGCGGTGCCGGTAGCGGTGGATGCGCTGGTGGTATTGGTGCATCAGGATAATCCGCTGCGCGGCCTCAATCTGCAGCAGCTCGACCGCATTTTCTCCGCCACCCGGCGCTGCGGCGAAAGCCAGCCGCTGACGCGCTGGGGCGAGCTGGGTCTGCGCGGCGACTGGGCGTCGCGTTCGCTGCAGCGCTTTGGCCGCAACTCGGCGTCCGGCACCTATGGCTACTTCAAACTGCGCGCGCTGTGCGGCGGCGATTTTATGCCGCGCGTCAATGAGCTGCCCGGCTCGGCCTCGGTGGTGCAGGCGGTGGCCGGTTCGCTCAACGGCATCGGCTACGCCAGCATTGGCTTTCGCGCCAGCGGCGTGCGGCTGCTGCCATTGGCGGAGTCGGGAGAGGACTATGTCGCGCCTACCGCCGCCAACGTGCGCAACGATCGCTACCCGCTGTCGCGCTATCTGTATATCTACATCAACAAAGCCCCCCATCAACCGCTGGAGCCGCTGACCGCCGCGTTCCTCGATCGCGTGCTGTCGACACCAGGCCAAAGCCTGGTCAACCACGACGGCTATCTGCCGCTGCCGCCGGCCACCCTGCAGAAGACCCGTCAGGCGCTGGGGTTGCCACTGCTCGCGCCGGCCATGGCGCAATAAGCGACAAAAAACGGCGCAATTTTCACCTTTTTTTATGGCGAAACGAAGCTCATACCACGCGAAAATCGGCTTTTTATTGGCGATTTCGAGCGGTAAAGCGATATATGCTTCACGTTTCGTGAATTTGCTGTTCAAAAATGATACAAATCATGTAGTGTATATTTATTGATAGCCAATATGATCGACTGGTGGCTAAAGTTTATATGGTTGATAGCTCTGCTTTTCGCCGTGCGTCTTGCCTTGAAGCGCTATAAACGTTTACCTTAGCCCTCGTTGTCGGATTAAACCTCCATTTTTATAACTCCTAAAATTTTGCCCATCTTCATGAGCGGCCACTTTCGAATAGGGACATAAACGCCGGATCAACTGCGTTTAGGGTGCTTATTTGGCGCTGCAACGATCGGGCATGCCGGCAACCGGGTGGGGCGTCACGCCACCACGCAATCGGACACTATTTTTCATTTGAACAGGCAACACGACATCGTATGAGTCATCGTTTAACGTCAAAAGATATCCTGGCACTGGGCTTTATGACCTTTGCCTTATTCGTCGGGGCCGGGAACATCATCTTCCCGCCGATGGTCGGCTTGCAGTCCGGTGAACACGTCTGGACTGCGGCGCTGGGCTTCCTGATCACCGCCGTCGGTCTGCCGGTCATCACCGTCATCGCGCTGGCGCGCGTCGGCGGCGGCATCGACGCCCTCAGTTCGCCAATCGGCCGCGGCGCCGGCTTGCTGCTGGCGACCGTCTGCTACCTGGCCGTCGGCCCGCTGTTCGCCACGCCGCGCACCGCCACCGTGTCCTTCGAAGTGGGCATCGCCCCGCTGACCGGCGACGGCGCCATGCCGCTGTTCATCTACAGCCTGGTGTACTTCGCGCTGGTGATCGGCATCTCTCTGTATCCGGGCCGCCTGCTCGATACCGTCGGCCATGTGCTGGCGCCGCTGAAGATCGTCGCGCTGGCCGTACTGGGCATCGCCGCGCTGCTGTGGCCTGCCGGTGCGCCGATTCCGGCGACGACGGCTTATCAGAGCGTGCCTTTCTCCTCCGGCTTCGTTAACGGCTATCTGACCATGGATACGCTGGGCGCGCTGGTGTTCGGCATCGTTATCGTCAACGCGGCGCGTTCGCGCGGCGTGAAAGACGCCGGTTTGTTGACCCGCTACACCATTCTGGCCGGTTTGATCGCCGGCGTGGGCCTGACGCTGGTGTACCTGAGCCTGTTCAAACTGGGTTCCGGCAGCGGCGCGCTGGTGCCGGACGCCACCAACGGCGCGGTGATCCTGCACGCTTACGTTCAGAACACCTTTGGCGGCCTCGGCAGCTTCTTCCTGGCGGCGCTGATCTTCATCGCCTGCATGGTGACCGCGGTGGGCCTGACCTGTGCCTGCGCCGAGTTCTTCGCGCAATACCTGCCGTTCTCTTACAAGACGCTGGTGTTTATTCTGGGCCTGTTCTCGATGGTGGTGTCCAACCTCGGCCTGAGCCACCTGATCCAGATCTCCATTCCGGTGCTGACCGCGATTTACCCGCCGTGCATCGTGCTGGTGGTGCTGAGCTTCACCCTGCGTTGGTGGCACAGCGCGCCGCGCATCATCGCGCCGGTGATGCTTGTCAGCCTGTTGTTTGGTATCCTTGACGCGGTGAAAGCGTCCAGCTTCCAGCAGCTGCTGCCGGCCTGGACCACTCACCTGCCGCTGGCGGAGCAGGGGTTGGCATGGTTGCCGCCTTCGCTGCTGATGCTGGCGCTGGTCGCGATTTATGATCGGGTGTGCACGCGTTCCCAAGTGACCGCGCACTGATAATCCCCCGGCTTAATCTAGGGCCACGGACATGTCCGTGGCTTTTTTACGTTTAAAACTATGGGTCATTTTCATGCAACAACAGTCACCCACCACTGTCCCCGACAATAAGCTGAAACGCGGCCTCAGTACGCGTCATATCCGCTTTATGGCGTTGGGGTCGGCCATCGGCACCGGGTTGTTCTACGGCTCGGCGGACGCTATCAAAATGGCCGGTCCGAGCGTGCTGCTGGCTTACCTGATCGGCGGCATCGTGGCCTTCATCATCATGCGTGCACTGGGGGAGATGTCGGTCAACAACCCACAGGCCAGCTCGTTTTCCCGCTACGCGCAGGACTACCTCGGCCCGATGGCGGGTTACATCACCGGCTGGACTTACTGCTTTGAAATCCTGATCGTCGCTATCGCCGACGTGACCGCTTTCGGCATCTATATGGGGGTCTGGTTCCCGGAAGTGCCGCACTGGATCTGGGTGCTGAGCGTGGTGCTGATCATCGGCGCCATCAACCTGATGAGCGTCAAGGTATTCGGCGAGCTGGAGTTCTGGTTCTCGTTCTTCAAGGTCGCCACCATCATCATCATGATCGCGGCCGGTATCGGCATCATCATCTGGGGTATCGGCAACGGCGGGCAACCGACCGGCATTCATAACCTGTGGTCGAACGGCGGCTTCTTCAGCAACGGCTTTATCGGCATGATCCTGTCGCTGCAGTTGGTGATGTTCGCTTACGGCGGCATCGAAATCATCGGCATCACCGCCGGCGAAGCCAAAGATCCGAAAAAATCGATTCCCAAAGCCATCAACTCGGTGCCGTGGCGCATTCTGGTGTTCTACGTCGGCACGCTGTTCGTCATTATGTCTATCTACCCGTGGAACCAGGTGGGCACCAACGGCAGCCCGTTCGTGCTGACCTTCCAGCATATGGGCATCACCGTGGCGGCGGGCATTCTCAACTTCGTGGTGATTACCGCGTCGCTGTCGGCGATCAACAGCGACGTGTTCGGCGTCGGCCGCATGCTGCACGGCATGGCTGAGCAGGGCCACGCGCCGAAAATGTTCAGCAAGGTGTCGAAGCGCGGCATTCCCTGGGTGACGGTGGTGGTGATGATGCTGGCGCTGCTGCTGGCGGTATACCTCAACTACATCATGCCGGAGAGCGTGTTCCTGGTGATCGCGTCCCTGGCGACTTTCGCCACCGTGTGGGTGTGGATCATGATCCTGTTCTCGCAAATCGCCTTCCGCCGCAGCCTGAGCAAAGAGCAGGTGAAGCAGCTGGCGTTCCCGCTGCGCGGCGGGGTGTTTACCTCGGTGCTGGCGATCGTGTTCCTGGTGTTCATCATCGGCCTGATCGGCTACTTCCCGACCACGCGCGTCTCGCTGTACGCCGGCCTGGTCTGGGTGGTGTTGCTGTTGGCGGGGTACTGGTTCAAGGTCAACCGCCAGAAAAAACGCGCGCTGCTGGCGACGCAGCAAGACTAAATGGAAAAACACCGGCTGAGGCCGGTGTTTTTTTAGGGGCAGGCGTCAAGCGAAGTCCAGCTTGCGCAGTTTGGAAACGTCGATGGACTGCCTGGCCTGCCACAGATCGTAAGCATCTTGCATTCCCATCCAGACCTGTTCGGAACTGCCTATTACGATGGACAGGCGGATGGCCATTTCCGGCGAGATATCGGATTTTCCGCTGATCAGGCGTTGAACCGTAGACGGCGCGACGTCCAATGCTTTGGCCAGCGCGCGCGCGCTGAGATTCAGCGTTTCCATGGTTTCTTTGATCAACTCGCCAGGATGAGGAGGATTATGCATGCGGTTCATTAGTGATAGTCCTCATAATTCACGATATAAACATCACCCTCGACCAGTTCAAACGTGATGCGCCAGTTACCGGTCACGGTGACGGACCATTGCCCATTGCGAGCGCCCGTTAGCGGATGCAAGAAGAAGCCGGGCAGATCTACGTCATCAATCACTTTCGCTAAATCCAGCACGCTCAGCCGCAGCGCGATTTTTTTTCGCCTGTTTGGCGTCGATACCTGCTGTTGAACCGGTTTCGAAAAACTTTTTGAGTCCCTTATGCTTGAAGCTTCTTATCATCCTGATGGCTCCATGAGTGTTGCGCTATACGCATCATAGTAGGGTGTTGCGTATCACGCAACAAATTGGGGCGTTTTTTAACCCACTATGTCTGGCGTTTGTCTTCCGCTTCCTCATCCCCGGCGGCGCGCGCTTCGATGCGTATGCCGCCGTCGTTCAGGCGATCCTCCTCTTCCTCGCCGGCGCAGCGCGCCAGCACTTCGCGAATGTCCTGCAGGTTGCTGCTGAGGGCGCTCAGCGAAGGTTGCAGATTGCGGGGCATGTGGCTTTCATCCAGCAAAGCGTTGTGCAGGCAGCCGATAAACAGCAGGGTGGCCATCAGGGTAAACAGCCGATGACGTATCCGTTTCAGCAAGGGCTTTCCCTCTCGGTGGTGAAGGTGAGGGCGCATTAACGCCGTTTTCGCCGGGGAAAAGAAGGGGATGGAGATATCTGCTGGCAATTGAAAGCGAATAATTACCAGCAGACACAGTTACGTCAGCCGACGTCAGGAAGCGTTCGCGCTTTGTCGCAGCATGCCGCGCATGTCGTTGCCGGTCGGCGTCTGATGCACGCGCAGGCCGAACTCGTCGATCACCGCCAGGATATGGTCGAAAATATCCGCCTGAATGCTTTCGTACTCCGCCCAGACCGTGGTGTTGGTGAAGGCGTAGATTTCCAGCGGCAGGCCTTCCGGCGTCGGCGCCAGCTGGCGCACCATCAGCGTCATGTTCTGGTGAATGCGCGGGTGAGCACGCAGATAGGCTTCCAGATAGGCGCGCAGCGTGCCGAGGTTGGTCAGGCGGCGGCCGTTGAGCGGCGAGGCCAGATCGACGGCGATCTCCTGGTTATGCTGGCTCAGCTCCTGGGTCTTGACGTTCAGGTAGCTGTGCAGCAGAGGGTTGCGCTGCAGGCGGCGCTGTTCCTCTTCCGACAGGAAGTGCACGCTGCCGGTGTCGATATTCAGGCTGCGTTTGATGCGACGCCCGCCGGATTCCGACATCGAACGCCAGTTTTTGAACGAGTCGGAGATCAGCGCGTAGGTCGGTATGGTGGTGACGGTGTTGTCCCAGTTACGCACTTTGACCGTGGTCAGGCCGATGTCAGTGACCGCGCCGTCGGCGCCGTATTTCGGCATTTCCAGCCAGTCGCCGATCTTCAGCATGTCGTTGGCGGAGAGCTGAATGCCGGCCACCAGCCCGAGGATCGGATCCTTGAACACCAACATCAAGACCGCCGTCATGGCGCCCAGGCCGCTGAGCAGCAACAGCGGCGATTTGCCCATCAGCAGCGAGACGATCATGATGCCGATCAGGATCGCCGCCACCAGTTTCAGGCCCTGGAAAATGCCGCGCAGCGGCAGCTGATTGGAAATCGGGCTTTGGCGCAGCAGCGCCAGCAGCGTATCCAGCAACGAGAACAGCGACAGCAGGGTGAAGGCGAGGATCCACACCTGCGCGGCGGTAACGATCACCGCCTGGGTCTGGCTGCCGCTCTGCAGCCACAGCGTCGCCTGGATGCTGATGATCACCCCTTGCAGCAGCAGCGCCACGCGCTGGAACAGTTTGTATTGGGTGATGGCCTGTTGCCAGACGCGCTGCGATTGCTGGCCTCGGCGCTGAAGGGCAGCCAACACTACCCGGTGCAGCACCAGGTGGATCACCACCGAGATCAGAACAATCAACCCCAATACCATCAACAGCGACATCACTCCGCCGAATTCCAACCCAAATTGTTCCAGCCAGCGCGTTATCTGTTGTTGCATTACCGCTCCTTAAAAAATGCGCAAAAAATATCCTGTATGCTCAAAACGCGTTAGCCTAAGGGGTAACGTGCAGGATTTGTGCCTGTTTACCTTTTTTTACATCGGGTTAGCGTTATTTTTCGGTCTCCGCCCCCCGGCTCATCCCCGGGTTTTGCGGTCAGAGAGGAGGGGGAGTTGCACTTAACGTGGCATTGTTCGCTTCTTGAAGAACGCCGTCGATTTCGTTTGGTACAGCAGGAGAACAGTATGCTTAACGCCTGGCATCAACCGGTTCCGCCTTTTGTGGTGAAGCAAGGGCAACGTTTGGATATCACGCTGTGGTTACAAGGGGATGAACTGCCGGAACGGGTGTTTTTGCGCGCCGAACCGGACAACGAAGAGTGGCTGCTGGTGATGAAAGCGCAGCGTCACGAGGGGATGCGGCGCTACCAGGCCAGCCTGACGCTGAATGAGGGCGAGCCGACGCGGCGATACTGCTTCAAGCTGCTGTGGGCCGATCGCCAGCAGTGGTTCGGGCCGCAGGGCTGGTCGCCAACGCCGCCGGGCCAACTGGCGCAATTCGCCGTCGACGAGCCTGACAACGGCCCTGAGTGGGTGGCGGATCAGCTGTTCTACCAGATTTTCCCCGATCGCTTCGCCAGCAGCGGCGGCGAGCACGGCATCCAGAGCGGCAGCTATCGCCATCATGCGGCCGGCGCCGAGGTGATTCGGCGCGACTGGCAGCATCCGCTGGAGGACAGCCACGCCGCCTCGACCTTTTACGGCGGCGATCTGGACGGCATCAGCGGCAAACTGCCGTACCTGCAGCAGTTGGGCGTGACGGCGTTGTACCTGAACCCGATTTTTACCGCGCCGAGCGTGCATAAGTACGATACCGAGGACTATTACCAGGTCGATCCGCACTTCGGCGGCAACGCGGCGCTGCAGCGTTTGCGAGTAAGCACTCACAAGGTAGGCATGAAACTGGTGCTGGATGGGGTATTCAACCACACCGGCGATTCGCACCCGTGGTTTGACCGCCATCGTCAGGGCGAAAACGGCGCCTGTCACCACCCCGATTCGCCGTATCGCGGCTGGTTCAACTTCTACCCGGACGGCCGCGCGCTCGATTGGAAGGGCAACGCCAGCCTGCCGAAGCTCAACTTCGCCGAGCCGCAGGTGGCGGAAGCGATTTATCAGGGGGAAGGCAGCGTGGTGCGTCACTGGCTGCGCCCGCCGTACAGCATCGACGGCTGGCGGCTGGACGTGGTGCATATGCTGGGGGAGAACGGCGGCGCTGCCGGCAATCTGCGCCACCTGGCGGGCATCTATCAGGCGGTGAAGCAGGAGAATCCGCAGGCCTATGTCTTGGGCGAGCACTTCGGCGACGCGCGCCGCTGGCTGCACGCCGGAGTGGAGGATGCGGCGATGAACTACATGGGATTCGCGCTGCCGGTGCGGGCGTTTTTAGCGGGGCTGGACGTGGCCTACCACCCGGTGCGGCTGGACGCCGCCGGGTGCGCGCAGTGGATGGACGGTTACCGCGCCGGGCTGCCGCACAGCCGCCAGCTGATCCAGTTCAACCAGCTGGACAGCCACGATACCGCGCGTTTCCTCACGCTGTTGCAGGGGAACGCGGCGCGCATGCAGATGGCGGCGGTGTGGCTGCTGAGCTGGATCGGTGTGCCTTGCCTCTATTATGGCGATGAGATTGGGTTGGACGGCGGCAACGATCCGTTCTGCCGCAAGCCGTTCCCGTGGGACGTCGGCGACTGGGATCGGCCGCTGCTGGCGCTGTTCCAGCGCATGGCGGTGCTGCGTAAACAGAGCCTGGCGCTGCGTCGCGGCGGCTGTCAGGTGCTGTACGCCAGCGGAGAAACGCTGGTGTTCGTGCGCCTGTATCAGCAGGAGCAGGTGCTGGTGGCGCTGCAGCGTGACGGCAGCGGCCAGGCGCAGCTGCCGCACAACCCGCTGTTGGCCCGCGGCCCGTGGCGGCGTGTGGAAGGGCGGGGAGAGTTGAGCGAAACGGTCGGCGGGCTGCGCCTGCAGCTGGCGGAAGAATCGGCCACCGTGTGGCGCTGTGAAGGCTAAGGGAACTGCGGGGGCCGAAGGGCCCCCGCGATTAAGGTGAGTGGGCGTTTACATCAGTAACCGACCGCGGAGCCTGCCGGGCGACGCACGTCGTTGGCGCCGTACAGGTAACCTTCGCGCACTTTGCCGGAAACCGCCGAATCGTTGCCGGAGTTGGCCGGGCTGACGCCCGCCGCGCCCGGCAAACCGACCAGAATCAGTTCGGCGGCGCCCCACGGCGTTTGTTCGACCATCTTATAGCCCATGCCGCTCAGCAGTTTTAGCGTATCGGCGGAAACGCCGCGCTGTTCGTAGTACACCTCATCCGGCAGCCATTGGTGATGGATGCGCGGCGCGTCCACCGCTTCCTGCGGCGCCATGCCGTGGTCGATCACGTTCAACGCGGTCTGCAGGGTGATGGTGATGATGCGCGAACCGCCAGGCGAGCCCAGCACCATAAAGATCTTGTTGTCCTTGGTCACCAGCGTCGGGCTCATTGACGATAGTGGGCGCTTACCGGGGGCAATGCTGTTGGCGGTGCCCTGCACCAGCCCGTACAGGTTTTTCTCGCCCACTTTGACCGTAAAATCGTCCATCTCGTCGTTGAGGAAGAAGCCGGTGCCCGGTGCGATCACCACGGCGCCGAAGCGGCCGTTGACGGTATAGGTGGTGGAGACCGCGTTGCCGTCATGGTCGACGATCGAATAGTGGGTGGTTTCCGGCTTCTCATGCGGTTCCATACCGGGCTGCACGTTTTCCGACGGCGTGGCCTTGTCCGCGACGATTTTCTTGCGGATCTGCTCGGCGTAGCTCTTGCTCACCAGCCGGTCGATCGGGTTCTTGATGAATTCCGGGTCGCCGAGGTAGGTGTTGCGGTCCATGTAGGCATGGCGCATCGCCTCGGTCATGGTGTGAATGGCCGCCGCCGAGTTGAAGCCCATGCTTTTCAGGTCATAGCCTTCCACCACGTTGAGGATTTCGCACAGCGTCACGCCGCCGGAGCTGGGAGGCGGCGCCGACACGAACTTGTAGCCGCGGTAGCTGCAGGTGATCGGTGGGGTTTCGGTGACTTTATAGTTGGCGAAGTCGGCCGCCGTCAAAATGCCGCCGCCCTGTTTGGCCGCCGCCTCTACCGCCTGCGGGATCTTGCCTTTGTAGAAGGCGTCGGTTCCCCCTTTGGCGATGGCTTCCAGCGTATTGGCCAGATCGGTTTGCACCAGTTTGTCCCCCGGCTGCAGCGGGCTGCCGTCCGGGCGCAGGAAGATTTTGGCCGACTCGGGATCCTGTTTGAAGCGTGCAACGGTGGTGTCGAGAATATCGGTATCAGCGCGGGTCAGCACAAAGCCTTCGCGCGCCAGCTTGATCGCCGGCGCCAGCACCTGTTCGCGGCTCAGTTTGCCGTACTTCTCACGCGCGGTTTCCATTCCCAGCACGGTGCCCGGTACGCCGGCCGCCAGATAGCCGTACAGGCTGGCGTCTTTCTTCACCTTGCCGTCGGCGTCCAGATACATGTTGGCGCTGGCCGCCGCCGGCGCAGTTTCACGGAAGTTGATGAAGGTGTCGGTGCCGTCCGCCAGGTGGACGGTCATAAAGCCGCCGCCGCCGATGTTGCCGCAGCAAGGGTTAACCACCGCCTGCGCATAGCCCACCGCCACGGCGGCATCGATGGCGTTGCCGCCCATCTTCAGGATATCCACGCCGACCTGCGAGGCCAGGTGTTGCGAGGTGACCACCATGCCGTTTTTGGCTTCCACCGCCGGGTTGGATGCCGCATACAGGCTGCCGCTGACCAGCAGCGCCGCCATGGTCAGGGGTTTGCTCCATTTCTGTAAAAACATAGTTATTCCTACCCTGTCAGTTTTTTATTGTGTTGTGTTTGCTTGCCGCTGTTCACTTGCAAAGCGCGAGCCAGCGTTATTGATAGTAGCCGCAGATGGGCGTGCGCGCGGCGAGCAGGGTAGGAAATGTGAGCGGAAACAGGGAAATAAAGCACTGAAGGTGGGCGGTCTGCCCCATAAAGGGGCATAAAAAAACCGGCCGCGTGGGCCGGTTGATTCACTATCAGGCTGAAATTACAGCTTGGCAGCGTTTTCAGACAGGTATTTTGCAACGCCGTCTGGGGAAGCGCCCATACCTGCTTTGCCTTTTTCCCACTGAGCCGGGCACACTTCACCGTGCTCTTCGTGGAATTGCAGCGCGTCGACGGTACGGATCATTTCGTCGATGTTACGGCCGATTGGCAGGTCGTTAACAACCTGAGCACGCACGATGCCGTCTTTGTCGATCAGGAAAGAGCCGCGCAGCGCAACGCCGGCTTCCGGGTGTTCGATGCCGTAAGCTTTCTGGATTTCACGCTTAACGTCAGCAACCATTGCGTATTTCACTTCACCGATGCCGCCTTTGTCGACAGGGGTTTTACGCCATGCGTTGTGGACGAACTCTGAGTCGAAGGAAACGCCAACCACTTCAACGCCACGCTTCTGGAACTCTTCATAGCGGTGATCGAAAGCGATCAGCTCGGAAGGGCATACGAAGGTGAAGTCCATTGGCCAGAAGAACAGGACGGCCGGTTTGCCGTTCAGGTGCTTCTTCAGGTTGAAGTTTTCAACGATTTCGCCGCTACCCAGTACGGCAGCTGCAGTGAAGTCAGGGGCTTGACGAGTTACCAGGACCATAATTACTCCTGTAATAGGTGTTAAAGGGTGGATGTAAAAACAAGGGCCAGTATAGGGGCCGCGACTTGGTGAATAAAGGGTAAAAGACCAATCGATGAGATAGCTTTCACCTATCAAAGTCGTTGATATAATTTAGCGAGCTTTAAAAATAACCTTTTCCCACAAAAGGGCAAGCGGCAAAACGTAAATTCTTGCAAGGCGTTGAAATTTCAATGACTTGGGCTTGACCTCAGAGCGCTTTGTCCTTCGCCTGTCGCATCATTTGCGGGTAAAACTGCCAGAACTGTGTTTCAAGCTGATGATAATGTTGCTCGACGTCGGCGAACGAGCCGGCCAGCGCATCGAGGCGCGGGCGGCGGCTGGCCATGCCCTGCAGCACCCGGGCGATGAACGGCAATTCGGCGTAGCGCTCCAGCCAGCGTTCCGGCCACAGGTAGCCGTTCAGGTTCTGAAAGCGCGGCGGCGTGAGCGGCAGAAAAGGTTCGATCTGGCTGCGGGCTTCCTGGGTAAACTGGTGCAGGTCGCGTGAAGGCTCCAACTGCTGCCAGTGGCGCGCCAGAAAATGGTCCCACACCACGTCGAGGGTGATCGGCGCCACGCGGCGGTAGGGGGCGCTGAAATAGTCGCGGCTGGCTTTGACCTGCGGCAGGCTGTCGGTCAGCACGTCGACGCGGCGGTGCATCATGATGCCGGCCACCACGTCGGGCTGGTAGTCGGCGGCGGGGTTGCCGCGCACGAAATCGGCCAGCAGGTTGCCCAGCAGCGAGCTGTCCGCCAGCATGGCCAGGTGAAGATGAGCGAGAAAATTCATCCCTCAACTATACCCGAAGTCAGGCAAATCCTCCTTATTTCTTGCCGCTGACCGCCCCCGGCTTTAGACTAGGCCGCCTGTTTTTTACCAACCAGCCCTAAATTGAAGAAGTGAATACCCATGCGCGTCGCTGATTTTTCGTTTGAACTTCCCGAATCCCTGATTGCCCACTATCCCCAGGCCGAGCGCAGCGCATGCCGCCTGCTGCAGCTGGACGGGCCGAGCGGGGCGCTGACGCACGGCGTATTCACCGATCTGCTGGACAAGCTGGAAGCCGGCGACCTGCTGGTGTTCAACAATACCCGCGTGATCCCGGCGCGCATGTTCGGCCGCAAGGTCAGCGGCGGCAAGATTGAAGTGCTGGTGGAGCGCGTGCTGGACGACCATCGCGTGCTGGCGCACGTGCGCGCGTCGAAAGCGCCCAAGCCGGGCGCCGAGCTGCTGCTGGGTGATGACGAGAGCATCGCCGCCACCATGGTGGCGCGCCACGAGACGCTGTTCGAGCTGCGCTTCAACGACGAACGCGATGTCTTCACCATTCTCAACGCGGCCGGCCATATGCCGCTGCCGCCTTATATCGCTCGCCCGGATGAGGACGCCGACCGCGAGCTGTATCAGACGGTCTACAGCGAGAAGCCGGGCGCGGTCGCCGCACCGACCGCCGGCCTGCACTTCGACGAACCGCTGCTGGCGGCGTTGCGCGCCAAGGGCGTGGAAATGGCGTTCGTGACGCTGCACGTCGGCGCCGGCACCTTCCAGCCGGTGCGCGTGGAAACCATCGAAGATCACGTGATGCACGCCGAATACGCCGAAGTGCCGCAGGAGGTGGTAGATGCGGTGCTGGCCTGCAAAGCGCGCGGCAAGCGCGTGGTGGCGGTGGGCACCACCTCGGTGCGTTCGCTGGAAAGCGCCGCGGCGGCCAGCAAAGAGGCGCTGATTGCGCCGTTCTTCGGCGACACCAGCATCTTTATCTATCCGGGTTACCACTATCAGGTGATCGACGCGCTGGTGACCAACTTCCACCTGCCGGAGTCCACCCTGATCATGCTGGTGTCGGCTTTCGCCGGCTACAAAAATACCATGAACGCCTATCAGCAGGCGGTGGCCGAGCAGTATCGCTTTTTCAGCTACGGCGATGCGATGTTCATCAGCCGTAATCCGCAGGCGGAAAACGAGTCCGTCGGCGGTTAATTTCCCGGGCTGCGCCCACGGCGCGGCCCCGTTTCAACGACATCAGACTGTTTCTCTGATGCTGGAGGCTTTGTGAAGTACGAACTACAAACTACCGATGGCCGCGCACGCCGCGGCCGCCTGATTTTCGACCGCGGCGTAGTGGAAACCCCGGCCTTTATGCCGGTCGGTACCTACGGCACGGTCAAGGGCATGACGCCGGAAGAAGTGAAAGAGACCGGCGCGCAGATCCTGCTGGGCAACACCTTCCACCTGTGGCTGCGCCCTGGCCAGGAGATCATGAAGCTGCACGGCGATCTGCACGATTTCATGCAGTGGCCGGGCCCGATCCTCACCGACTCCGGCGGTTTCCAGGTGTTCAGCCTGGGGGCGATGCGCAAGATCAAAGAGGAAGGCGTGTACTTCCGCAACCCGATCAACGGCGACAAGGTGTTCCTGAGCCCGGAAAAATCGATGGAAATCCAGTATGACCTGGGTTCCGACATCGTGATGATCTTCGATGAATGTACGCCGTACCCGGCCGACTGGGACTACGCCAAGCGTTCGATGGAAATGTCGCTGCGTTGGGCGCAGCGCAGCCGCCAGCGTTTCGACGAGCTGGAAAATAAAAATGCGCTGTTCGGCATCATTCAGGGCGGCGTTTACGAAGATTTACGTGATGTTTCAGTAAAAGGGCTGGTGGATATCGGCTTTGATGGGTACGCTGTGGGCGGCTTGGCTGTAGGCGAGCCGAAAGAGGATATGCATCGCATTCTTGAACACGTTTGCCCGCAAATTCCGGAAGATAAGCCACGCTATTTGATGGGCGTCGGCAAGCCGGAAGATTTGGTGGAAGGCGTGCGCCGCGGCATCGACATGTTCGACTGCGTCATGCCGACCCGCAACGCCCGCAACGGCCATTTGTTCGTGACTGACGGTGTGGTAAAAATCCGTAATGCCAAGCACAAGGATGATACTTCTCCGCTGGATAAAGACTGTGATTGCTACACGTGTCGCCATTACAGCCGCGCCTACTTGCACCATCTCGACCGTTGCAACGAAATATTGGGTGCTCGACTGAACACAATTCATAACCTGCGTCACTACCAGCGCCTGATGGCGGGTTTACGCCAGGCTATCGAAGAGGGTAAATTAGAGCAGTTTGTTGCGGATTTCTATGGTCGGATCGGCAAGCCGATTCCGCCTTTAAACGCTTGATCTAATAATTGATAACTTAATGAGGGAATTTCAATGAGCTTTTTCATTTCTGACGCCGTCGCATCCGCAGGGGCTCCGGCTCAGGGAAGCCCGTACTCTCTGATCATTATGCTGGTGGTGTTCGGCCTGATCTTCTACTTCATGATCCTGCGCCCACAGCAGAAGCGCGCGAAAGATCACAAGAAGCTGATGGACTCCATCGGTAAGGGCGACGAAGTGCTGACCACCGGCGGCCTGATCGGTCGCGTGACCAAAGTGGCCGACACCGGCATCATCGCCATCGCGCTGAACGACACCACGGAAGTGATGATCAAGCGTGACTTCGTGGCGGCCGTTCTGCCGAAAGGTACCATGAAGGCCCTGTAATCTTTTTTCCCGAAGGGAATTGCCGTGCTAAACCGTTATCCTTTGTGGAAGTATCTGATGTTGATCGTCGTGATCCTCGTCGGTCTGCTTTATGCGCTTCCCAACATCTACGGTGAGGATCCGGCCGTACAAATCACTGGCGCGCGCGGCGTCGCCGCCAGTGAAACTACGCTGGACCAGGTCCGTACCGTATTAGAAAAAGACAACATCGCGAGCAAGTCGATTGCGCTGGAAAATGGCGCCATCCTGGCTCGCTTTAAAGATCCTGACGTTCAGCTGCGCGCCCGCGAAGCGCTGGTGACCGAGCTGGGTGACAAATTCGTCGTGGCGCTGAACCTGGCGCCGGCTACGCCGACCTGGCTGGCCATGCTGGGCGCAGAGCCGATGAAACTCGGTCTGGACCTGCGCGGCGGCGTGCACTTCCTGATGGAAGTGGACATGGACACCGCGTTGAGCAAGCTGCAGGAACAGACCATGGATACCCTGCGCAGCGAGCTGCGCGAGAAGGGCATTCCTTACGCGTCTATCCGCAAGCTGGACAACAACGGCGTGGAAGTTCGCTTCCGCGACGATGTGGCCCGTGACCAGGCCATCAGCTATATCGGCCCGCGTCAGCGCGATCTGGTGCTGTCCGCCAATGGCGCCAACACCATGAAAGCCAGCCTGACGGACGCCCGTCTGAGCGAAGCGCGCGAATACGCCGTACAGCAGAACATCACTATCCTGCGTAACCGCGTCAACCAGCTCGGCGTCGCCGAACCGCTGGTGCAGCGCCAGGGATCCGACCGCATCGTGGTTGAGTTGCCGGGCATTCAGGACACCGCGCGCGCCAAAGAAATTCTGGGCGCCACCGCGACGCTGGAATTCCGTCTGGTGAACACCAATGCGGACGCCACCGCGGCGGCCAACGGCCGCGTGCCGGGCGATTCCGAGGTGAAATACACCCGCGACGGCCAGCCGATCGTGTTGTACAAGCGCGTGATCCTGACCGGTGACCACATCACCGACTCCACCTCGAGCACCGACGAATACAACCAGCCGCAGGTTAACATCTCGCTGGACAGCGCCGGCGGCACGTCGATGTCCAACTTCACCAAGGACAACATCGGCAAACCGATGGCGACCCTGTTCGTGGAGTACAAGGACAGCGGCAAGAAAGACGCCAACGGCCGTGCGGTGCTGGTGAAACAGGAAGAAGTGATCAACGTGGCGAACATTCAGTCGCGTCTGGGCAACAGCTTCCGCATCACCGGCATCGGCAACCCGAACGAAGCGCGTCAGCTTTCGCTGCTGCTGCGTGCGGGTGCGCTGATTGCGCCGATTCAGATCGTTGAAGAGCGCACCATCGGTCCAACCTTGGGTCAGCAGAACATCACCCAAGGTCTGGAAGCCTGTCTGTGGGGCCTGGTGGCGTCCATCGTCTTCATGGTGGTCTGGTACCGTAAGTTCGGCGTGATCGCCACCACGGCGCTGGTCGCTAACCTGGTGTTGATCGTCGGCGTGATGTCCCTGTTGCCGGGGGCGACGCTGACCATGCCGGGCATTGCCGGGATCGTGTTGACGCTGGCGGTGGCGGTCGACGCCAACGTACTGATTAACGAACGTATCAAGGAAGAGCTGAAGAACGGCCGATCCGTTCAGCAGGCGATCCATGAGGGCTATAAAGGCGCGTTCTCCAGTATCGTCGACGCCAACATCACCACCCTGATCACCGCGGTCATCCTGTACGCAGTCGGCACCGGTTCGATCAAGGGCTTTGCGATCACCACCGCTATCGGTGTGGCGACGTCCATGTTCACCGCGATTGTCGGTACCCGTGCCATCGTCAACCTGCTTTACGGCGGCAAACGCATTAACAAGCTGTCTATCTGAGGAGTGCGTTGTGGCACAGGATTATACTGTTGAGCAACTCAACTACGGCCGTAAAGTCTACGACTTTATGCGCTGGGACTACGTGGCTTTCGGCATCTCGTTGGTGCTGTTGGTCGCGTCGATCGCCACCATGTCGGTGCGCGGCTTTAACTGGGGTCTGGATTTCACCGGCGGTACGGTGATTGAAATCAACCTGGAGAAGCCGGCTAACCTCGACCTGATGCGCGATACGCTGGAGAAGGCCGGGTTCCAGGATCCGATTATCCAGAACTTCGGCAGCAGCCGCGACGTGATGGTGCGCATGCCACCGGCGACCGGCACCGCAGGCCAGGAACTGGGCAATAAGGTGATCGGCGTGATCAACGACTCGGTGGATAAAAACGCCACCGTGAAGCGCATTGAGTTCGTCGGCCCGAGCGTGGGCAGCGAGCTGGCGCAAACCGGCGGCATGGCGCTGCTGGTGGCGTTGATCTGTATCCTGATCTACGTCGGCTTCCGCTTCGAATGGCGCCTGGCGCTGGGGGCGGTTATCGCGCTGGCGCACGACGTGATCATCACGCTGGGCGTGCTGTCGCTGTTCCACATCGAGATTGACCTGACCATCGTCGCGTCCCTGATGTCGGTTATCGGTTACTCGCTGAACGACAGCATCGTGGTCTCCGACCGTATTCGTGAGAACTTCCGCAAGATCCGCCGCGGCACGCCTTACGAGATCATGAACGTGTCGTTGACCCAGACGCTGAGCCGTACGCTGATGACTTCCGGGACCACCCTGATGGTGGTGCTGATGCTGTACATCTTCGGTGGCGCGATGCTGCAAGGCTTCTCGCTGGCGATGCTGATCGGCGTGTCGATCGGTACCGTTTCCTCTATCTACGTCGCGTCCGCGCTGGCGTTGAAGCTGGGGATGAAACGCGAACACATGCTGCAGCAAAAAGTGGAAAAAGAGGGCGCGGATCAGCCTTCGATTCTGCCTTAACCGCCGCAGTATTCAGCGAAATGAGAAGGAGCGCCTATCGGCGCTCCTTTTTTTTGCCTCGGATTTCAGTGTTGCTGCACCACCGCCGGCTGGGCGGTGGCTACCAGGCTGTGCAGACGGATATAGCCCAGCTGTTCCGGCGTCAGGCCGCTGAAGCGCAGCTCGAAGTCCTGCCCAGGTTTCGGCAGCAGCGAGTCGGCGCTGGCGATCGGTTGCGACAGCGCCTCGGCGGTCAGCGGCCGGCCGGTGGCCGCGTCCAGTTGGCCCCATTCCACCACCGCTTTAAACGGCGGCAGCGTGGCCTGTGAGAGGATGCGCACATGCAGCTGCGCCTGGGCACCGTTGGCTTCGCTCTTGATGTGGCTCAGCGAAACGCTCAGTTCGCCGATGCCGCTCTGCAAACGGGCGGCGCTCCGCGCCGCCGGCAGCAGGTAGACGCCGTTGTCGGAGTGCTGATTGAGCTGGTTTTGCCGCTCCAGCGCGGTGGCCTGATCGGTCAATACGCTCACTTTTTGGTTCAGTGCGGCGACCTGATGGCGCAGCTGAGGCACGGCGGCGTTGTGCGCGCAGCCAGTGAGCAACACGGCGGCGGCGAGCAGGGCGATTTTGGGATAACGGGTTGTCATGACGGCGATTTCCTATGCTGAATCTCCTGCTATCAAGCTTAGCCCGCATGGCGGTGAAAGTCATATCGGCGCCGCCTGCCCGCCGCTTATCGCAACAAATGGCCGACGCCCTTTGTTGTGGCTTCACTTCGGGTTAAACTGCATTTATCTATAAAAAACGTTTATCAGGACGTGTTATGCATTGCCCTTTCTGCGCCGCCGTTGATACCAAAGTCATTGATTCCCGCCTGGTGGGGGACGGTTCGCAAGTGCGCCGCCGCCGCCAGTGTCTGGTGTGCAATGAACGCTTCACCACCTTCGAGGTGGCCGAGCTGGTGATGCCGCGAGTGATTAAAAGCGATGAGGTGCGCGAGCCGTTCAACGAAGACAAACTGCGCCGCGGCATGCTGAAAGCGCTGGAAAAGCGCCCGGTCAGCTCGGACGACGTGGAAAACGCCCTTAACCATATCAAATCCCAACTGCGCGCCACCGGCGAACGCGAAGTGCCGACCAAACTGGTGGGCAATCTGGTGATGGACGCGCTGAAGAAGCTGGATAAGGTCGCCTATATTCGCTTTGCGTCGGTGTACCGCAGCTTCGAAGACGTGCGCGAGTTCGGCGAAGAGATTGCCCGCCTGCAAGACTAAAGGATCTTTCATGCATCACGACGAATTTTACATGGCGCGCGCCTTCGAACTGGCGCGGCTGGGGCGTTTCACCACCGCGCCCAATCCGAACGTCGGCTGCGTTATCGTGCGCGACGGCGAAATTGTCGGTGAAGGCTATCATCTGCGCGCCGGCGAGCCGCATGCGGAAGTGCACGCGCTGCGCATGGCGGGCGACAAGGCGCGCGGCGCCACCGCCTATGTGACGCTCGAGCCGTGCAGCCATCACGGCCGCACGCCTCCCTGCGCCGATGCGCTGGTGGCCGCTGGCGTGACACGGGTGGTCGCGGCGATGCAAGATCCCAATCCTCAGGTGGCGGGGCGCGGCTTGTACAAGCTGCAGCAAGCCGGCGTCGAAGTACGTCATGGCCTGATGCTGGCCGAGGCCGAAGCGGTCAACCTGGGCTTCCTCAAACGCATGCGCACCGGTTTTCCCTATGTGCAACTGAAGCTGGGCGCGTCGCTGGACGGCCGCACGGCGATGGCCTCCGGCGAAAGCCAGTGGATCACGTCACCCGAAGCGCGTCAGGACGTGCAGCGCCTGCGCGCGCAGAGCGCCGCCATTCTCAGCACCAGCGCCACCGTGCTGGCGGACGATCCGTCGCTGACCGTGCGATGGGATGAGCTGGATGCCGAGACGCAGCGCCTCTATCCGCGCGAAAATCTGCGCCAGCCGCTGCGCATCCTGCTCGACAGCCAAAATCGCATCACCCCACAGCATCGCGTGGTGCAGCAACCGGGCGCTACCTGGCTGGCGCGGCTGCAGGCGGATGAACAGGCCTGGCCGCAAGACGTTGAGCAGTTTATCTGCCCGGCGCACGGCGGCGGCGTCGATCTGGTGGTGATGATGATGCTGTTGGCCAAGCGCCAGGTGAATTCAATCTGGGTGGAGGCGGGGGCGACGCTGGCCGGCGCGCTGCTGCAGGCCGGCCTGGTGGATGAGCTCATTTTGTACATCGCGCCAAAACTGTTGGGCGATAATGGCCGCGGCCTGTGTCATTTGCCGGGCCTTGAGCGTCTGGCCGACGCACCGGAATTCGTCTTTAGCGACGTGCGCCAGGTTGGCCCCGATCTGCGTTTGCGCCTGCGGGCGAAACACTGAATCTCGCGCCCGCGCGCCGGTTTTACAAAAGCGCCGCGCAGGCGATGAAAGAATATGATAGAATCCGCCCCCCTGCGGGGTATTGAACCCATTTTTAAGGAAAGCCCATGAAAGTTATCGAAGGTGTTGTTGCTACTCCAAATGCCCGTGTGGCGATCGCAATTGCACGTTTTAACAATTTCATCAACGACAGCCTGCTGGAAGGCGCCATCGACGCGCTGAAACGCATTGGTCAGGTTGCTGACGACAACATCACCGTTGTCTGGGTCCCGGGCGCTTACGAGCTGCCGCTGACGGCGAGCGTATTGGCCAAAACCGGCAAATACGACGCGGTTATCGCGCTGGGCACCGTTATCCGTGGGGGCACCGCGCACTTCGAATATGTGGCGGGCGAAGCCAGCTCCGGCATCGGCAACGTTGCGATGAATGCCGAAATCCCGGTTGCCTTTGGCGTGCTGACTACCGAAAGCATCGAACAAGCGATCGAACGCGCCGGCACCAAAGCGGGCAACAAGGGCGCTGAAGCCGCGTTGACCGCACTTGAAATGATTAATGTTATCAAAGCTATTAAAGCCTGAATTTAGTTAAGGGGAATTCCGTGAAACCTGCTGCTCGTCGCCGCGCTCGTGAGTGCGCTGTTCAAGCGCTTTACTCTTGGCAGTTGTCTAAAAACGACCTTGCCGATGTTGAACACCAGTTCCTGACGGAGCAGGATGTCAAAGATGTTGACGTCGCCTATTTTCGCGAGTTGCTGTCCGGCGCGGCAGTGAATGCAGGTATGCTGGACGAGCTGATGGCACCTTACCTGTCGCGTCAGCTCGAAGAGCTGGGCCAGGTGGAACGCGCGGTGCTGCGCGTCGCGCTGTTTGAACTGAAAATGCGCGAGGATGTCCCTTACAAGGTGGCGATCAACGAAGCGATCGAGCTGGCGAAAACCTTCGGCGCGGAAGACAGCCACAAGTTTGTGAACGGGGTGCTGGATAAAGTGGCGCCAACCCTTCGCAAGAAAAAGTAAAAACATTAAGGCCGGCATTCCCGGCCTTAATTTCTTCTAGTGGAATATCGATATGGCATGCGGCGAATTTGACCTCATTGCCCGCTATTTTGACCGGTTTAAGCGCGTGCGCCGGGATGTACAGTTGGGCATTGGAGATGACTGCGCACTGCTGGCAGTGCCGGAAAAACAGCTGGTGGCCGTCAGTACCGATACGTTGGTCGCGGGCATTCACTTCCTGCCGGACATCGATCCGGCCGATCTCGGGTATAAAGCGCTGGCGGTCAATCTGAGCGATCTGGCGGCGATGGGCGCCGATCCGGCGTGGCTCTCGTTGGCCCTGACGCTGCCGGAGGTGAACGAACCCTGGCTGAAGGCGTTCAGCGACAGCCTGTTCGATCAACTCAATTATTACGGCATGCAGCTGATCGGCGGCGATACCACGCGCGGCCCGCTGAGCATGACCTTGACCATTCAGGGGCTGATCCCGGCCGGCCGGGCGTTGACCCGCAGCGGTGCGCGCATCGGCGACTGGATCTATGTGACCGGCACGCTGGGCGACAGCGCCGCCGGTTTGGCGATCCTGCAGGATCGCCTGGCGGTGACGGATAGCGCGGCGCGCGATTATCTGGTCGCTCGCCATCTGCGTCCGCAGCCGCGGGTGCTGCAGGGGCAGGCGCTGCGCGATCTGGCCAGCTCGGCAATCGATCTTTCCGACGGCCTGATTTCCGATCTGAAGCACATCCTGAAGGCCAGCGACTGCGGCGCGCGCATCGTGCTGGACGAGCTGCCGATGTCGCAGGCGCTGAGCAGCCATGCCGATGCCGAACAGGCGCTGCGTTGGGCGCTGGCGGGCGGCGAAGACTACGAGCTGTGCTTCACGGTGCCGGAGATCAACCGCGGCGCGCTGGACGTGGCGCTGAGCCACCTCGGGGCCGATTACACCTGTATCGGCCAGATTGGCCCGCTGTCTGAAGGCATTCGCTATTACCGCAACGACGAGGCGGTGGTGCTGGACTGGGCCGGGTTCGATCATTTCAACGCGGAGCCGGGCACCCATGGATGAAGCCAAGCGTCGGCTGCGGATGAGCAATCCGTGGCACCTGCTGGCCACCGGTTTCGGCAGCGGTTTGTCACCGGTGATGCCGGGCACCATGGGATCGCTGGCGGCGATCCCGTTCTGGCTGCTGCTGATCCAACTGCCGTGGCAGCTCTACTCGCTGACGGTGATGTTCAGCATTTGCATCGGCGTCTATATTTGCCACCGCACGGCAAAAGACATGAAGGTGCACGATCACGGCAGCATCGTCTGGGATGAGTTCGTCGGCATGTGGATCACGCTGATGGCGCTGCCGGTCAACGATTGGCGCTGGGTCGCCGCCGGTTTCGTCATCTTCCGCATTCTGGATATGTGGAAGCCGTGGCCGATCCGCTGGTTTGACCGCAACGTGCATGGCGGCATGGGCATCATGGTCGACGATATCATCGCCGGCGTGCTGTCTGCGGGCATCATCTACCTGATTGGGCACCACTGGCCGATCGGGCTGTTCTGACAGCCGGGCGCGGTTCTTCGCGCCCGCTTTTCTTATTCAAATCCCGTCACCCGATGCGGCACGTAAGCCGTTTCCAACTCCGCCACCTCTTGCGGCGACAAACTCAAATCGACCGCGGCAATGGCGTCGTCCAACTGCTCGCTGCGTGACGCGCCAACGATCGGCGCGCTGACCGCCGGCTTGTTCAGCAGCCAGGCCAGCGCGATCTGCGCGCGTGGCACGCCGCGTTCCTCCGCCAGGCTGGCGACGCGCTCGGCGATAATGGCGTCGATGCCTTCGGTTTCATCGTACAGACTCTTGCCGAACTGGTCCGAGACCAGGCGGGCGGTGGTTTCGCCCCAGGGGCGGGTCAGGCGGCCGCGCGCCAGCGGGCTCCACGGCAGTACGGCGATGCCTTCGGCGGCGCACAGCGGGTGCATCTCACGCTCTTCTTCGCGCTGGATCAGGTTGTATTGATCCTGCATGCTGACGAAGCGCGTCCAGCCGTGCAGATCGGCGGTATACAGCGCCTTGGCGAACTGCCAGGCGTACATGGAAGAGGCGCCGATGTAACGCGCCTTACCGGCTTTCACCACGTCGTGCAGCGCTTCCAGCGTCTCTTCCAGTGGCGTTTCGTAATCCCAGCGATGGATTTGCAGCAAATCGACATAGTCGGTGCCGAGACGGCGCAGGCTGTCGTCGATGGACTGCATGATCTTGGCGCGCGACAAACCGCGCTCCAGGTTGCTCAGCGGGAAATAAACCTTGGTGGCGATCACCACCTCCTCGCGGCGTGCATAGTCGCGCAGCGCCCGGCCGAGGATCTCCTCGCTGCTGCCGTCGGAATAGCTGTTGGCGGTGTCGAAAAAGTTGATGCCGGCTTCCAGCGCCTGTTTCAACAGTGGGCGGCTGCTTTCTTCCGGCAGCGTCCAGGCGTGATTGCCGCGGCTCGGTTCGCCGTAGGTCATGCAACCCAGGCAGATGCGCGAGACGTTCAGATCGGTGTTGCCCAGTTTGAGATATTTCATGCTTGCCTCCCATTCACAGCTCAGACAGTAACTGTAGCGCGGATCCCGGAGGGCGGAAATGAAAACGCCCCCGAAGGCGGAGGCGTTTTATCAGGCGCGAGTGGCGAATTACTGCGCCAGCCAGGTTTCGATTTGGCGCTGAATGCCGGCGGCGTCCAGTCCCAGATCGGCGCGCAGTTCTTCCTGGGTGCCCTGTGAGACGAAGCTGTCCGGCAGGCCGAGGTTCAGCACCGGCACCGGACGGCGTTTGGCCATCAGCAGTTCGTTGACGCCGCTGCCGGCGCCGCCCATGATGGCGTTCTCTTCCAGCGTGACCAGCGTTTCATGGCTGGCGGCCAGTTCGAGCACCAGCTGCTCGTCCAGCGGTTTGACGAAGCGCATGTCGACCAGCGTGGCGTTGAGCGCTTCCGCCGCCGCAGCGGCCTCCGGCAGCAGGGTGCCGAAGTTGAGAATGGCGATCTTTTCCCCCTGGCGGCGCACCACGCCTTTGCCGATCGGCAGCAGGCTGAGCGGCTCCAGCGCAGCGCCGGTGCCGGTGCCGCGCGGATAGCGCACGGCGCTCGGGCCGTCGTTGTAGTGATAGCCGGTATACAGCATCTGGCGGCATTCATTTTCGTCGCTCGGCGTCATGATCACCATGGTCGGGATGCAGCGCATGAACGACAGATCGAACGCCCCCTGGTGGGTCTGGCCGTCGGCGCCGACGATGCCGCCGCGATCGATGGCGAACATCACCGGCAGGTTTTGGATCGCCACGTCATGGATCAGCTGATCGTAGGCGCGTTGCAGGAAGGTGGAATAGATCGCCACCACCGGCTTGTAGCCGCCGATCGCCAGCCCGGCGGCGAAGGTGACCGCGTGCTGCTCGGCGATCGCCACATCGAAATATTGCTGCGGATAGTCGCGCGAGAACTGCACCATGCCGGAACCTTCGCGCATCGCCGGCGTGATCGCCATCAGTGAGCTGTCTTTGGCGGCGGTTTCACACAGCCAGTCGCCGAAGATTTTCGAATAGGTCGGCAGACCGCCGGCGCTTTTCGGCAGCGTGCCGCTGGCGGGATCGAACTTCGGCACCGCGTGGAAGCTGATCGGATCCTTCTCCGCCGGCGCGTAACCGCGGCCTTTCTTGGTCATGATGTGCAACAGCTGCGGGCCTTTCAGATCGCGCATGTTTTTCAACGTGGCGACCAGGCCTTGTACGTCGTGCCCGTCTACCGGGCCGATGTAGTTGAAGCCCAGCTCTTCGAACAGCGTACCCGGCACCACCATGCCTTTCAGGTGCTCTTCGGTGCGTTTCACCAGCTCCTTGATCGGCGGCACGCCGGCCAGCACTTTTTTGCCGCCTTCGCGCAGGGTGGAGTAAAGCTTGCCGGACAGCAGCTGTGCCAGATGGTTGTTCAGCGCGCCGACGTTTTCCGAGATCGACATCTCGTTGTCGTTCAGCACCACCAGCATGTCCGGATTGATGTCGCCGGCGTGGTTCATCGCTTCGAACGCCATGCCGGCGGTGATGGCGCCATCGCCGATCACGCACACCGTGCGGCGGCCTTTGCCTTCACGCTCTGCCGCCACCGCCATACCGAGGCCGGCGCTGATCGAGGTTGACGAATGGCCGACCGACAGCACGTCGTATTCGCTTTCGGCGCGCCACGGGAAGGGGTGCAACCCGTTCTTTTGCCGGATAGTGGCGATCCGGTCGCGGCGGCCGGTCAGGATTTTGTGCGGGTAGGCCTGGTGGCCGACGTCCCACACCAGATGATCGAACGGCGTGTTGTAGACGAAATGCAACGCCACCGTCAGTTCGACGGTACCCAGCCCGGAGGCAAAGTGGCCGCTGGAGCGACTGACGCTGTTCAGCAGATATTGCCGCAGCTCATCGCACAGCTTCGGCAAGCTCTCTTTGGGCAGTGAGCGGAGTTCCTCGGGGTTTTCCGCTAGCGCCAGGGTTGGGTATTTGGCTATATCAAGACTCATTCGATACTCATATCAGAGGAGTTAACGTCACACGTTAATTGTCGCGTTCAATAATGAAGCTGGCTAACGCTCGCAATGGCGCTGTGTTATAAGATTGCGCTGCCAAAGTGTCTAATGCAGCTAATGCTTCCTGATAGAGATCCCACGCTTTTGCTTTCGCGCTGTCAAGCCCGAGTAACGCCGGGTAGGTACTCTTTCCGTGTTGTTGGTCCGCTCCCTGGCGCTTGCCGATCTTTTCAGTCTCGCCGACAACGTCCAAAATGTCATCCTGCACCTGGAACGCCAGGCCGACCGCAGCGGCGTAACGATCCAACTGCGGCAGCGCCGCTCGTCCTGCTTCGCCGGCGCTCAGCGCGCCCAGACGCACCGCGGCACGGATCAACGCACCGGTTTTGTGGCGGTGGATCTGCTCCAGCGCCTGCAGATCGACACGCTTGCCTTCGGCCTCCAGATCCAGCGATTGGCCGCCGCACATGCCGGCGACGCCGCTGGCTGCCGCCAGTTCGGAGACCATCGCCAGCCGATCGCGCAGCGCCACGTCGGGCATTTCGGCATCGGCCAGGATCGAAAACGCCAGCGTTTGCAGCGCATCGCCGGCCAGGATCGCGTTGGCTTCGCCGAATTTAATGTGGCAGGTCGGCTGGCCGCGGCGCAGATCGTCGTCGTCCATCGCCGGCAGATCGTCGTGGATCAGCGAGTAGGCGTGAATGCATTCCACCGCCGCCGCCGGCGCGTCCAGGTTGGTCAGCGATACGCCGAACATCTGGCCGGTGGTGTACACCAGGAACGGGCGCAGGCGCTTGCCGCCCAGTAAGGCGCCATGACGCATCGCCGCCACCATGTTGCCGTCGTTGAACGGCAGCGGGGCGATGAAATCCAGCAGCGCGCGATCGGCGCGCCGGCGGAAAATCTGCAGTTGATCGGCAAAAGCGGCCGATGGGACGATCTCAGACATGTCGGTTACTCGGTATCCGGTGTGAAAGGCGCCAACGCCGCGTCGTCGGCGCTGTCGTTAAGGAGGATCTGCACACGCTGTTCCGCCTGTTGCAGTTTCTGCTGGCCTTGACGCGCCAGCTGCACGCCGCGTTCGAATTCGTTCAGCGCGTCTTCCAGCGGCAGTTCGCCCGACTCCAGACGCGTCACGATGCTTTCCAGCTCGCCGAGGGCGCTTTCAAAGCTGGCTGTTTGCTCTGTACTGGCTGATTGTGCTGGTTTTTTCGGCATAATTTTCTTTTTACGTCATCATGTGAACCGTGGCGCCAGAGCCTATCCTAGCGGATCTTGATTAGCAAATCATGGCGCTCATGTGTGGTTTTGTGCGCAGAGCACGGCGATATGGTGATATACTCCGCGCCGTAATTCTTATCTGACAACAAAGACCGCCATGAAGTTTATCATTAAATTGTTCCCGGAAATCACCATCAAGAGCCAATCTGTGCGCTTGCGCTTTATCAAGATTCTCTCGACCAATATTCGCAACGTCCTGAAGCAGTATGATGAAACGCTGGCGGTCGTCCGTCACTGGGATCATATCGAAGTTCGCGCCAAAGATGAAAACCAGCGGCCGGTCATCGCCGACGCGCTGACGCGGATTCCCGGCATCCACCATATTCTGGAAGTGGAAGATCGCGCTTATACCGATATCCACCACATCTTCGAGCAGACGCTGGAAGCCTACCGCGCTCAGCTGGAAGGCAAAACCTTCTGCGTGCGCGTCAAGCGCCGCGGCAAGCAGGCGTTCAACTCGCAGGACGTGGAGCGCTACGTCGGCGGCGGTCTGAACCAGCATATCGACAGCGCGCGCGTTAACCTGACCCGCCCGCAGGTCACGGTAAACCTTGAGATCGAAGACGACAAGCTGATGCTGGTTAAACGCCGCCTCGAAGGCATCGGCGGTTACCCGGTCGGCACTCAGGAAGACGTGATGTCGCTGATTTCCGGCGGTTTCGACTCGGGCGTGTCCAGCTATATGCTGATGCGTCGCGGCTGCCGCGTGCACTTCTGCTTCTTTAACCTGGGCGGCGCCGCGCATGAGATTGGCGTGAAGCAGGTGGCGCACTACCTGTGGAACCGTTTCGCCAGCTCGCACAAGGTGCGCTTCGTCGCTATCGACTTCGAGCCGGTGGTGGGCGAGATCCTGGAGAAAGTCGACGACGGCCAGATGGGCGTGGTGCTCAAGCGCATGATGGTGCGCGCCGCTTCGCAAGTGGCCGAACGCTACGGCGTGCAGGCGCTGGTAACCGGTGAAGCGCTGGGGCAGGTGTCCAGCCAGACGCTGACCAACCTGCGCTTGATCGACAATGCGTCCGATACGCTGATCCTGCGTCCGCTGATCTCGCACGATAAAGAGCACATCATCAAACTGGCGCGTGAAATCGGCACCGAAGACTTCGCCAAAACCATGCCGGAATACTGCGGCGTGATTTCGAAGAGCCCGACGGTAAAAGCCGTCAAGGCCAAGATTGAAGAGGAAGAAAGCCACTTCGATTTCAGCATTCTCGATCGGGTGGTGAGCGAGGCGAAGAACGTCGATATTCGCTCCATCGCCGAGCAGGCGCAGGAGCAGGTGACCGAAGTGGAAACCGTCGCGGCCTTCGGCGCCGACGAGGTGATCCTGGATATCCGTTCCAACGACGAGCAGGAAGAGAAGCCGTTGCAGCTGGAACAGGTTGAAGTGAAAGCGCTGCCGTTCTACAAGCTGAGCACCCAGTTCGGCGATCTGGATCAGAGCAAAACCTATCTGCTGTACTGCGAGCGCGGCGTAATGAGCCGCCTGCAGGCGCTGTACCTGCTGGAGCAGGGCTTCAGCAACGTGAAGGTTTATCGCCCGTAACGCGGGCAGCGGCGTAAATGAGAGGGGCTGAACCGGTGTTCAGCCCTTTTTTTATCGGCAAGCCGCTCAGTCGCGGAAATCGTACATCCCAGGGATCAGCACCAGCTGCGCGGCGATCTCCGCCGCTTTGGCCTTGCCGAGCAGCAGGTCTATCAGCTTCAGTGCAAACTCCATCGCGGTGCCCGGCCCCTGGCTGGTGAGCAGGTTGACGCGCGCGTCGTACACCACGCGGCGCTCCATCCATTTATCCGCCGGTATCCGATCTTTCAAACCTGGGAAACCGGTCATGTTGCCGATCGGGAACAGATCGTGGTGCTGCAACACCAGCGCCGGGGCCGCGCAGATGGCGGCAACGATGTGGCCCTGCAGATGCATCTGCCGCACTTTTTCCACCAGCAGCGGACTGTCGCGGAAGCATTCCGCCCCCTGCAGGCCGCCGGGCAGCACGATGGCGTCGAAAGGCTCATCGACGATCGCCACCAGCGGCGCGTCGGCCAGCAGCTTGACGCCGCGCGAACAAACGATAGTCAGCTCGCCGTCGCCGGCGACGCTGGCGGTAGTGACTTTAACGCCCGCCCGCACCAGCAGATCGATGGTGGTGACGGCTTCGGTTTCTTCGCTACCAGGTGCCAGGCAGACCAGCGCCGATACGCTCATATTCATTTTCCTTTCGTTTAATCAATTCAAACAGCCGCGCATTCTCCGGCAGCGTGAGGCCGTGGCTGCGCGCGCGGCGCAGCAGGTAGCCGGTGATGTAGTCGATCTCGGTATGCCGCTGGCTGCGGATATCCTGCAGCATCGACGAAACGTTGTCGGCGGTGCTGTGGATCACGTCCATCACGTATTGCATCAGGCCTTCGCAGGAGGTGTGGTAACCCTCCATGACCATCACGCTGGCGACTTCACGACACAGCGCTTCGATCTGCTCCGGGTAGCGCTGCAGATCGCCGTTGCGGCAGCCGTACAGCGCCGTCAGCGGGTTGATCACGCAGTTGACCGCCAGCTTGCGCCAGTTGGCCGAGGCGATGTTGTTGTGCCAGGCGACGTCGGGCAGCGCCTGATGCAGTACTTCCGCCAGGTGGCTGAGGTGCTGGGCGGCCGGTGAGGTGGGGCCGATGTGGGTGATGCCGGTGGCGACGTGGATAATGGTGCTGCCTTCGTGGCGCGCGGCGTGGGTGGTGGTGCCCTGCAAGATGGGCTGGCCGTTCGGCGGCAGCTCTTCCTGAGTGCCCATGCCGTTGTGCAGCAGCAAGATGGCGCAGCGGGGGCTCAGCTTCGGCAACAGCGCGCTGACCGCGCTGGATACCTGCCAGGCTTTCAGCGTCACCAGCAGCAGCTCGCTTTGCGCGAGGTGCTCCGGATCGTTGGTGGGCAAATTGCGATTAAACGAGACGCCTTCCGGCTCTATCACGTTCACGGCGCAAAAAGGCTGCGGCACTCTTAGCCATCCCTGTACATCGTGGCCCTGCTGATACAGCCGGGAGAGCCACAGTTGTCCGAGCGCGCCGCAACCAAGAATGGTTATTTTCATTCAGTCTCCTTGGAAACACGGGAATACCGCTCAATTACCGTGATCTAACTATAGGCTTTATGGCAGCCTGAAGCGCTATCCCTGCGTGCGTTCAGCAGATTTTGTCTGAGGCGGCAAAGCGGTTATCATGCTCGGCATCAAAATCGCCTAAGCTATTAGGCACTCATTCAGGAGGAAGAAGTATGCCATCTTTCGACATCGTTTCCGAAATTGATATGCAGGAAGTGCGTAACGCCGTTGAGAACGCCACCCGCGATCTCGGCACCCGCTGGGATTTTCGCAACGTGCCGGCCAGCTTTGAGCTAAACGAGAAGAATCAAAGCATCAAGGTTGCCACCGAGTCTGATTTTCAGGTGCAGCAGCTGCTCGACATTCTGCGCGAAAAGCTGAGCAAGCGCAGCATCGACGGCGCCGCGCTGGAGATCCCGGAAGAGTTTACCCACAGCGGTAAAACCTACAGCGTGGAAGCCAAGCTGAAGCAGGGGATTGAAACCAGCGTGGCGAAGAAAATCGTCAAGCTGATCAAAGACAGCAAGCTGAAGGTGCAGGCGCAGATCCAGGGCGAAGAAGTGCGGGTGACCGGCAAGTCACGCGACGACTTGCAGAGCGTGATGGCGCTGGTGCGCGGCGGCGATCTGGGCCAGCCGTTCCAGTTCAAGAACTTCCGCGATTAATCTCGACGGGGCCGGCATTGCCGGCCCTGATTTTTTACAGCGAATTGACCAGCGCTTCCAACTGACCGCGATTGGTCTGCTTGGTATCCACCTTGACGTAGGCGCTGCGCTCTTCCGGCACGACGATCGCCTCGGCCACGCCGGGCTGCGCCTTCAGGCGGCTTTCCAGCGCTGAATCCTTCACCGCCAGTTCCGACAGCGTAATGCGCAGGCTGCTGACATACGGCGGCTCTTTCATGGTGCTGCTGACCAGGAACCAGACGGCGGCCAATACCGCGCCGGCGATAAACACCAAGCCTGCCCCCTGCAAACCGTACAGCCAGCCGCCGAGGCTGCCGCCGATCGCCACGCCGATAAACTGGCTGGTGGAGTACACCCCCATCGCGGTGCCCTTGTAGCCGGCCGGCGATTCTTTGCTGATCAGCGAAGGCAGGATGGCTTCCATCACGTTGAAGGCCATAAAGAACAGCTGCACGCCGGCGATGATGCCCCATAGATGAGCGCCGGAGAGCCACAGCAGCACTTCGGCGCAGAACAGCACCGCCACGCAGCCCATAAACACCTGCTTCATGCGGCGATATTTCTCGGCATAGATAATGAACGGCACCACGGCGGCGAACGACACCAGCATGGTCACCAAGTAGACGATCCAGTGTTCGCTGGCCGCCAGCCCGGCTTTTTCCATCGCCAGCGGCAGCGCCACGAAGCTCGACATCAGCAGAATGTGCAGACACATAATGCCGAAGTTGAGTTTCAACAGGCGCGAGTTGCTCAGCACTTTGCGGAAGCTGCCGCGCACGATGCTGGACTCGCGGTTCAGCAGATGGGTGTCGGCGGAAGGCACCATTGCCAGGGTGATGACGATGCCGGCCAGCGCCAGCACGGCGATCATCCAGAACAGCGCGTGCAAGCCCAAGGCGTGAGTGATGATAGGGCCCAGAACCATGGCGATGGCGAAGGTGATGCCGAAGCTGACGCCGATAAACGCCATCGCTTTGGTGCGGTTCTGCTCGCGGGTCAGATCGGAGAGCAGCGCCATTACCGCGGCGGCGATGGCGCCGGAGCCTTGCAACGCGCGGCCGAGGATCACGCCCCAGATAGAGTCAGTGACGGCGGCGATCACGCTGCCGAGGGCAAAGATCAGCAGGCCGCCGACGATCAGCGGCTTGCGGCCGATGCGATCGGACACCAGGCCGAACGGGATCTGGAACACCGCCTGCGCCAGGCCGTAAATGCCGATGGCGATGCCGATCAGCGCTTCGCTGGCGCCGTTGAGCGCCATGCCGTAGGTGGTCAACACCGGCAATACCATAAACATGCCGAGCATGCGCAGGGAGAACACGGTGCCCAATCCCCAGGTGGCGCGGCGCTCCTGCGGGGTCATTGAATTATCGTTCACGTCAAACCTCGGTAAAAACCATGCCATCAGACGTTGAGACAGCGCCTGATGGCATGATTTCTGTAAAGCTGCGTCATTTTAGTGTGCAGGGCAGGGGGGGTAAATCGAATGTTGTTTAACAGATATTACAGTTTGGCCGCTTTTCGGCGTGACAAATAAAATGGGCCGCATACGCGGCCCATTGACAGATGATTTGGCTTACCAAACGTAGGTCACCAGCGCTTCAGGCGCCGCCGTGGCGCTGAAGTCGATCGACATCATCACGCTCAGCGAGGTGATGGCGACGATGGAGAACACGAACAGTTTACGCGCCCAGACGCTGTCGTTTTCGGTTTTGTAACCGCGCAGCGCCATGCCCAGCCACCATACGCTCACCGCCGCAGCGACGATCAGGTATTTGTAGCCGGCGTAGCCCACCAGGGTCAGCATCAGCGTGGCGATCATAAACGCCAGGATGTAGACCGTGATGTGGTTCTTGGCGACGGAAATGCCTTTCACCACCGGCAGCACCGGAATGTTGGCCGCCTGGTAATCTTTAAAGCGGAAGATAGCGATCGCATAAGAATGCGGCATCTGCCACAGGCTAAAGATAGCCAGCAGGATCAACGCACCGGCGTCGAACTCGTTGGTGACCGCGCAGTAACCGATAACCGGCGGCGCGGCGCCCGACAAGCTGCCGATCAGCGTGCCGTAGACCGAGTGGCGCTTCATGTACAGGCTATAAACGCCGACATAAACCACGAAGCCCATCACCGCCAGCCACATGGCCAGCGGGTTGGCCGCGATATACAGCAACGCGAAGCCCACAATACCCAACGCGGTCGCATAAACCAGGGTGACACTCGGCGCGATCAGGCCTTTTACCAGCACCCGATTCTTCGTTCTCTCCATCTTCTTGTCGATGTCGCGGTCGATGTAGTTGTTAAACACACAGCCCGACGCGACCACCAACGAGACACCCACCAGGGTGGCGAGAAACAGGGGATAGTCGATGCTCCCTTTGGAAGCGAGCAGGAATCCCCCAACGACAGAAATTAAATTGCCGAAAATAATTCCTGGTTTAGTGACTTGCAGGTATTGCTTAATCATCACGTGCAGCTCAGCTCTTAATCGACCATCATATTGATGTTGAGGTTGTACATAATCCAGAGTGAACCTACAACAACGATACCGATGATCATAGCGGTGAACAGCAATGCCACCAGGTTCCAGCGCTCTTCCGATGAGGTGTTCATGTGCAGGAAGTAAACCAGGTGAACAATCACCTGGATAACCGCCATACCGACAACAACCGCCAGGATGGTGGAATGAGAGGCAGTGCCGTTCATTACCATCGCAAATGGAATTACCGTCAGGATGATCGACAGGATAAAGCCGATCAGGTATGACTTCACGCTGCCGTGGCTTGCGCCGCCGTGAGAGGTTTCATGGGATGAATGGCTCATTACATAACCCCCAGCAGGTAGACAACGGTAAATACGCAGATCCAGACCACGTCCAGGAAGTGCCAGAACAGGCTCAGGCACATCAGGCGGGTTTTGTTGGTCGCGGTCAGGCCGAACTTGCTCACCTGAATCATCAGCACGATGATCCAAATCAGGCCGGAAGTCACGTGCAGACCGTGGGTGCCGACCAGCGCGAAGAAGCTGGACAGGAACGCGCTGCGATCCGGACCGAAGCCTTCGGCGATCAGGTGATGGAATTCATAGATTTCCATCGCCACGAAGCCCAGACCGAACAGGAAGGTCAGGAACAGCCAGGTGTTTACACCGCCAACTTTACCCTTGTTCATGGCGATCATCGCCATGCCGTAGGTGATGGAGCTGAATAACAGCAGGAAAGTTTCGACCAAGACAAACTTCAGGTCGAAGATGTCTTTGCCAGAGGGACCGCCGGCGGTCCCGTTCACCAGGACTGCATAAGTCGCGAACAAGCTCGCAAACAAAATACAGTCGCTCATCAGGTAGATCCAGAATCCGAAGACCTTGGTCTCACCCGCATCGTGGTGCCCATGCTCTGCATGGGCTGCGTTATGATTGGTCAGAGTTTCAGTTGACATGGTTCACGCCTGCTTTACGGATTTGTTCGTAGTGTTGGTTCTCAATGCGCTCGATTTCATCAACCTGCACATAGTAGTCAACATCGTGATCGAAGCTCTTGCCGATCCAGACGACGATCATACCGATGAAACCGGCCAGAGCCATCCACCAGATTTCCCAAATCATTGCGAAACCGAATACCAGGCTGAAGAAGGCGATGATAACGCCGGCGCCGGTGTTCTTAGGCATATGAATCGGTTCGTACTTAGCCGGTTTCTTATAGGCTTCGCCTTTTTCTTTCATGTCCCAGAACTCATCACGGTCATGAATCTGCGGCACTACGGCAAAGTTATAGAACGGCGGTGGAGAAGACGTTGACCACTCCAGAGTACGAGCGCCCCATGGGTCACCGGTCAGATCGCGGTTCTGTTCGCGGTCACGGATACTGACGAAGATCTGGGTCAGCTGGCACAAGATGCCGCAGGCGATCAGCGCCGCACCGCCGGCTGCAACCAGCAGCAGAGGGTGGAACTCAGGGTTAATGTTCTGGCTGATACGACGGGTCATGCCCATAAAGCCCAATGCGTACAGCGGCATGAAGGCGGTGAAGAAGCCGATGATCCAGAACCAGAACGCGCGGATGCCCCATTTTTCGTTCAGCGTGAAGCCGAAGGATTTCGGGAACCAGTAGGTCAGGCCCGCGAAGCAACCGAACACCACGCCGCCGATGATGACGTTGTGGAAGTGCGCGATCAGGAACAGGCTGTTGTGCAGCACGAAGTTCGCGCCCGGCACAGCCAGCAGAACGCCGGTCATACCACCCACGGAGAAGGTGATGATGAAGCCAACGGTCCACAGCATTGCGGAGTTGAGCTTGATGCGGCCCTGATACATGGTGAACAGCCAGTTGAAGATTTTCACCCCGGTCGGGATGGAAATGATCATGGTGGCGATACCGAAGAAGGCGTTAACGTTCGCGCCGGACCCCATGGTGAAGAAGTGGTGCAGCCAGACGATGAACGACAGAACGGTGATCGCGATAGTTGCCCATACCAGTGAGGTATAGCCGAACAGGCGTTTTCTGGAGAAGGTCGCGGTGACTTCGGAGAACACGCCGAACACCGGCAGAACCAGAATGTACACCTCTGGGTGACCCCAGGCCCAAATCAGGTTGATGTACATCATCATGTTGCCGCCCATATCATTGGTGAAGAAATGGGTGCCCAGATAGCGATCCAGGGTCAGCAGCGCGATGGTGACGGTCAGAATTGGGAAAGAAACGATGATCAGGACGTTGGTACACAGCGCCGCCCAGGTGAACACCGGCATCTTCATCATAGGCATGCCAGGGGCACGCATCTTCAGAATGGTGGCGAAGAAGTTCACGCCGGTCAGCAGGGTACCCAGACCGGAAATCTGCAGACTCCAGATCCAGTAATCGACCCCGACGCCAGGACTGTACTCTTTACCCGACAGCGGCGGATACGCCAGCCAACCGGTCTGAGCGAATTCACCGACCCCCAGGGAGATGTTGATCAGCACAACGCCCACCACGAAGAACCAGAAGCTCAGGGAGTTCAGGAACGGGAAGGCGACGTCGCGCGCGCCGATTTGCAGCGGCACCACGACGTTCATCAGGCCGACCACGAAAGGCATCGCCATGAAGAAGATCATGATGACGCCGTGCGCGGTGAAGATCTGGTCGTAGTGGTGCGGCGGCAGGAATCCGGCTTCGCCGGCGGACGCCAACGCCTGCTGGCTACGCATCATGATGGCGTCGGCGAAGCCGCGCAGCAGCATGACCATCGCCACGACGATATACATGATACCAATTTTTTTATGGTCGACCGAAGTCAGCCATTCGCTCCACAGCCACTTCCATTTGCCGAAATAGGTCAGCAGCGCCAGCACTGCCAGGCCCCCGACGATAATTGCGGCTACGGTGACCATGATGATCGGTTCGTGGTACGGAACCGCATCAAGTGTTAATTTTCCCAACATCAGTTATTCCTCGGCTCCGGCGTGAGCAGCATGTTCACCCATGTCCATACCTTGGCTCATGTCCATGCCTTCGTGCGCGCCAGCGCCCTTGTGCATATCCATGTCGCCCATGAATTTGGCAATTGTTTCTTTGAACAAATTCGGTTTGACAGCGGCAAAGTACTCGACCGGGTTGTTTTCACTCGGCTCTGCCAGTTTGTTAAAGTCGTCGGTGGTGTTCAGGTTTTTAGGCGATGCCTTCACCTTGGCCACCCACTGATCGAAGTCGCCTTCGGTCGGGGTAACGATCGCGGTGAATTTCATACCGGAGAAGCCTGCGCCGCTGTAGCTGCTGGAGATGCCCTTGTAGGCACCGGCTTCGTTGCCGATCAGGTGCAGTTTGGTCTGCATGCCGGCCATCGCATAAATCTGTCCACCCAACTGCGGGATAAAGAACGAGTTCATTACCGAGTTAGAGGTGATCTTGAATTCGACTGGAACATCTTTCGGGAAAGCCAGCTCATTAACGGTCGCAATGCCTTGTTCCGGATAGATGAACAGCCATTTCCAGTCGAGCGACACCACTTCGATTGTCATCGGCTTCTTGTCGGTGACAATCGGCTTGAACGGATCGAGTTCGTGGGTAGTCTTCCAGGTAATGGTGCCAAGGATGGCGATGATAATGATAGGAATGGTCCAGACGACCGCTTCGATCTTGTTGGAGTGGGCCCAGTTCGGACTGTACTTGGCGTCTTTGTTGGAAGCGCGATACTTCCAGGCAAAGGCGAACGCCATGAAGATAACTGGCACCACCACGATCAACATCAACGCGATTGCAGTGATAATCAGTGTCCGTTGCTCAACACCAATTGCTCCTTTGGGATTCATCAAAACCATATCGCAGCCACTGAGCAATACAGTGCCTGCAATTAATGACAGCATCCCAATACTTTTATTGTATTTCTTAAGTCTCATCTAACGACCTCAATAACAAAGGCTCAATTGTCGTTTCATGTGTGCGGGCATTTTACGGGAAGGTTGCAGTACTGTAAACATGCTTAAGGGAGTGTCAGCGGCTTGTTGACACTTTCTGTTAAGGGGGTCACAGATGTAACCCTGCGTGACAATTTACCAATGACAACAACGCGTTGGCACGCTGAATCGTGACGAGCAGTCCGTATGTTAAGGAAAACTAAAGGTATGATGAATCTGGCGAAGAAATGCGCGGCGGGGAAATACGCAGAAAAGGTTTATTTAATGTAAAATAATTGTGTCTTAAAGGTGAATTTAATTTTATTTCCGAGCGCCGCAGTCGGATAAAAAAATAATTTTCTCGCTGATTATCTTTTTTTAACGAAATAAATACACCCCCGGATCGCTTTTTTTTCGGCCGGCAAAATCGCCGGCCGGTCGGGTTACGCCAAACGAGCGCGGCGCAGCGCCAGATAATCCAGCATGCTGCCCATCGCGACGCCGAGCAGGCTCAATGCGGCGCCGATCTGCAGCAGCCGGTCGGCCAACAGCGGCGCCTGCGTCCAGTCGAGCGCATTGGCGATCAGCAGCAGCAACCACAGCCCCAGCAGCGAGCAGCCCAGCGTCAGCAGGCGCAGCGCCCAGCGGTAAGCCTGGGTAAACGCGGTGCGCGGCATAAAGTCGCCATGCTGCTGGGTGTGTTCCAGCGTCTGGCGGCAGACGCCGAGCAACAGCAAGCCCGGCAGCGCGGCGGCGATCGAGAACAGATAGAACAGCGGCCAGCCATGGGCTTCGACGAACCAGCCGGCGATCGGGCCGACATAAACGCGGCCCACGGCGGACAGCGCCGACAGCAGCGCGAACTGGGTGGCGGAGAACGAACGGTTGCACAGCGTCATCAGCAGTGCGACGAAGGCCGCGGTGCCCATGCCGCCGCACAGGTTTTCAAGGAAGATGGCGCTGCCCATGGTGAGCAGGTTCTTGTCGGTCACCGCCAGGATCCAATAGCCGAGATTGGAGACCGCCTGCAGGACGCCGAACAGCATCAGGGCGCGGAACAGGGTGAGACGCTGCATCAGCACGCCGCCGAACAGAGCGCCGACGATGGTGGCGAACAGCCCGAGGGTTTTGTTCACCAGCCCCACTTCGCCGGCGTCGAATCCCACGCCGCGGATCAGGAAGGTGGTGCTCAGGCTGCCGGCGAAGGCGTCGCCCATTTTGTACATCACGATCAGCAGCAGGATCAGCCAGGCGTTGTTGCGGCCGAAGAAATCGCGCAGCGGCGCGACGACCGCCTGTTCCATGGTGCGCGGCGCCGGGATGCTTTCATCCGGCTCCGGCGCCATCAGCGTGGCGGCCACGCCGATCAGCATCAATCCGGCCATCAGCCAGTAGGTGGCTTGCCAGCCGAAATAGCGATCCGCCAGCCACAGCGCCAGGCCGCCGGAAACCAGCATCGCCAGCCGATAACCCAGCACCGATATCGCCGCGCCCGCGCCGCGTTCTTCGGCTTTCAGCAGGTCGGTTTTATAGGCGTCGAACACGATATCTTGCGAGGCGGAGCAGAACGCCACCAGCACCGCCAACGCCGCCAGCCACCACAGGTGCTGCGCGGGTTGCATAAAGCCCATCGCGACTATCGCCGCCACCAGCAGCAGCTGGCTGATCAGCAGCCAACCGCGCCGCCGCCCGAGGAACGGCGGGGTATAGCGGTCCATGAAGGGCGACCAGAGGAATTTGAAGACGTAGGCCTGACCCACCAGCGAGAAGATGCCGATGGTTTTCAGATCGATGTTTTCGACGGTCATCCAGGCTTGCAGCGTGCCGGAGGTCAATGCCAGCGGCAGACCCGACGCGAAGCCCAGCAGCAGCAGAATGGCGGAGTTACGCTGGGTGAAGATGTTCAGATAGTGTTTCGACATGAGTTCCCTGTCTGCGCCGCCCGATCCGCCGGGCGGCGCCAGGCGCGCCGATTAGCGCGCGTTTTGCTTGATAAAGTCGTTGACGCTGGTGTCCTGCGCCATGTCGGCGATCACGTCGCCCAGCACGGAGTTGACGGCGTCGGTGATCTTGTCGTTGGTCGCCGTGAAGGCGCCCTGCACGTTATAGGTCGAGCGGTAGTTTTTCACCTGCTTGTTGCCGTTCTTCGCCTGGGCGATGATCGAGATGTCGGCTTTGGTGGTGATGTTGTAGCGCAGGTTGCCTTCGGATACGTCCGCGTACAGATTATTGACGACCACCTGCAGCGCGACCGGGCCGTCGGCGCCAATCATGTAACCGCGGGCGCCCATTTGTTTCTCCAGCACTTCCTGCAGCAGGAAACGCAGATCGCGCGACGGCGTCAGCGTGACCAGTTGGCCGTCGCGGTTCACCTTGGCCAGCGCCTGATCGGTGCGCTGATCCGCGCCGTTGATGCTGATGGTGATGCCCTGCAGGGTCGGATCCTGCTGCGGCAGAACGATTTTCGGCGTGACGTTCAGGGTGTTGCTGCTGGTCGCGCAGCCGGCCAGCAGCAGGGCGGTCAGCAAAGGAAGACAAAGTTTCTTTAACATGTTTTCTGTCTCATTCTCGATGGATTTAGCAATAATCAGAGCGGGATAGCCGACAACGAATTGCCGACATCATAGCATCGCCGCCGTGCGGTGGAAGCGCGGAAGGCGCCTGAGTGACAAATTTTTACCTGCCGTTGATAAAAACACGCTTTTTTGGCCCGCTCAATCGGATAATCCCCCAAGCGGCGGGGATGACGCTCATCCTCTGACCGCAGAAAAGAGAAATTTGTCCAGGCGATGGTCTAAACGGGGGAAAACCGGCTAATATTGAACTAGATGGGCACGGTCCTCTGCCGGTGTTGTAAGGAGATCCTATGATTCGCGAGCAAATAGAAGCAAAGTTAAGGGCGGCGTTTGAGCCCGCGTATCTGGAAGTCGTTGATGAAAGCTATCGTCATAACGTTCCGGCGGGTTCAGAAAGTCATTTCAAAGTGGTATTGGTCAGCGATCGCTTCGTCGGCGAACGGTTTTTGACGCGTCACCGCTCCATCTACGGGGTATTGTCGGAAGAGTTGGCCGATGGCGTACACGCGCTGGCGCTGCACACCTATACGCTCAAAGAGTGGGAAGGGTTGCAGGATACCGTGCCGGCCTCGCCGCCGTGCCGCGGCGCCGGGACGCTGGCCTGAGGGGGAAATTTTCAGGTATCAGTGGAACTTTGCCCTCGAATTAGGGTATTACTACTGACGAATTTTGAAACGGCCTGCGGGCCGTTTCTGTTTTTGACGACGACACGGCCGATGCGCAATATGGCCAACGTTCGGTCTGTTTTGGCGGCCTTTTGGCGATCGAATCGACAAAAGTGTGATTTTTAGCGCGCCTGCGCCGCCTAGCTTTCCTCGACTCGCCATGCATGCGCCGCTATAATGTCGCGTCTTATTTTTCCGGAATGGTTTCGGGACGCTTCTGTCATCAGGGAACTCGGTTCTTATTTGTAGCCGTCCTGGTTCTTGGAACGGAGTTGACCGAGCACTGTGATTTTTTTGAGGTAACAAGATGCAAGTTTCAGTAGAAACCACTCAAGGCCTTGGGCGCCGTCTCTCTATTACTGTACCGGCTGATACTATCAAGCAGGCGGTGAAGAAAGAGCTGATCAACGCAGCGAAAAGCGTGCGTATCGACGGCTTCCGCAAAGGCAAAGTGCCGATGAACATCGTGGAACAGCGTTACGGCGCCTCTGTTCGTCAGGACGTGCTGGGCGAAGCGATGCAGCGCAGCTTCGTTGACGCGATCATCAAAGAAAAGATTAATCCGGCCGGCGCACCAAACTACGTGCCGGGCGAGTACAAAGAAGGTGAAGACTTCACTTTCGCCGTTGAATTCGAAGTGTATCCAGAAGTTGAGCTGAAAGGCCTGGAAAACATCGAAGTTGAAAAACCAGTAGTGGAAGTGAACGACGAAGACGTCGACGCGATGCTGGACACTCTGCGCAAGCAGCAGGCGACCTGGAAAGAAACCGATCGCGCGGCGGAAGCTGAAGATCGCGTGACCGTTGACTTCACCGGTTCTATCGACGGTGAAGAGTTCGAAGGCGGCAAAGCGTCCGACTTCGTGCTGGCAATGGGCCAGGGCCGCATGATCCCAGGCTTCGAAGAAGGTCTGGTCGGTCACAAAGCGGGCGAAGAGTTCTCCATCGACGTGAACTTCCCGGAAGACTACCACGCGGAAAACCTGAAGGGCAAAGCGGCCAAATTCGCTATCGTGCTGAAGAAAGTTGAAGAGCGCGAGCTGCCTGAACTGACCGAAGAGTTCATCAAGCGTTTCGGCGTGGCGGACGGTTCCGTTGCCGGTCTGCGCACCGAAGTTCGCAAGAACATGGAGCGCGAGCTGAAAGGCGCCGTGCGTAACCGCATCAAGTCTCAGGCGATCGAAGGCCTGGTGAGCGCGAACGAAATCGACGTGCCTGCTGCGCTGATCGACGGCGAAATCGACGTGCTGCGTCGTCAGGCTGCACAGCGTTTCGGCGGCAACGAGAAGCAAGCGCTGGAACTGCCACGCGAGCTGTTCGAAGAGCAAGCCAAACGCCGCGTAGTGGTTGGCCTGCTGCTGGGCGAAGTGATCAGCACCAACGATCTGAAAGCTGACGAAGACCGCGTGAAGACGCTGATCGAAGAAATGGCCTCCGCCTACGAAGATCCGAGCGAAGTCATTGAGTTCTACAGCAAAAACAAAGAGCTGATGAACAACATGCGCAACGTGGCTCTGGAAGAGCAAGCGGTTGAAGCCCTGCTGGCAAAAGCGAAAGTGACTGAAAAAGCCACTACCTTCAGCGAGCTGATGAACCAAACTCAACAGGCGTAATGCCTGCGTGCCGGGCGCGATGAACGGCGCCCCCGGTTTCGCCTGGCGAACCGGCGCACGATGAAAAAGCCCGCAACCTCAGGTTGCGGGCTTTTCTTTTTGCCACGTTGCTGATTAATCTCAGGTTAAGCGGGGCAATATGCACTATATTTACCCTGTTGCCTGGGGAACTGGCTGGCATGATAACGGTCAGAATAACGGCATCGTTTCCGGCGCGCGGAGAAAATCGGCCTCTGGGCTTGAAATCGCGCCGGGCTCCCCCAATCTGTAAAGAATAATTCTGGGGCTGTTTGCCAAAGTGCGCGGGATGAAATAACCGTCGGGTACGTGTGGCGCGGGTCGAATGCTTGAGCATAGTCATCATGGCCGTTCTCAAGTAGAATCGGCGTATTAGGGTGACACCCTGGCCGCCAAGGCAATTTCTATTAGGAGACGGTAATGTCATACAGTGGCGAACGAGATCAATTTGCACCGAACATGGCGCTGGTGCCGATGGTGGTAGAGCAGACTTCACGCGGGGAGCGTTCTTACGACATCTATTCCCGCCTGCTGAAAGAGCGCATCATTTTCCTGACCGGCCAGGTGGAAGATCACATGGCCAACCTGATCGTGGCGCAAATGCTGTTCCTCGAAGCGGAAAGCCCGGAAAAAGACATTTTCCTCTACATCAACTCGCCGGGCGGGGTGATCACCGCGGGCATGTCGATTTACGACACCATGAAGTTCATCAAGCCGGACGTCAGCACCATCTGTATGGGGCAGGCGTGCTCGATGGGCTCCTTCCTGCTGACCGCGGGCGCCAAAGGCAAACGTTTCTGCCTGCCGAACTCGCGCGTGATGATTCACCAGCCGCTGGGCGGCTACCAGGGCCAGGCGACGGACATCGAAATCCACGCGCGTGAAATCCTCAAGGTGAAAGCGCGCATGAATGAACTGATGGCCGAGCATACCGGCCAGCCGCTGGAGCAGATCGAGCGCGATACCGAGCGCGATCGCTTTATGACCGCGGAAGAAGCCGTGGAATACGGCCTGGTTGACAGCATTCTGACACACCGCAGCTAGAACCACGCGGCGCCGATGGACTATAGTAATCAGAGTGGGCAGGGGCTCGCTCTGTTGTAGCCCCCCGGCGTTCCCGATATGAGTTTGGGCGCACTGCCGCCGTGATTTTCCTGCGGGACAAGACTAAAGAAGAGGTTTGACTGATGACAGATAAGCGCAAAGACGGTTCAGGAAAGCTGCTGTACTGCTCTTTTTGCGGCAAAAGCCAGCATGAAGTGCGTAAGCTGATTGCCGGGCCGTCAGTGTATATCTGCGATGAATGTGTCGATCTGTGTAACGACATTATTCGCGAAGAGATTAAAGAAGTTGCCCCGCATCGTGAGCGCAGTGCGCTGCCGACGCCGCACGAAATCCGCCACCACCTGGATGACTATGTCATCGGTCAGGAGCAGGCGAAGAAAGTGCTGGCGGTTGCGGTGTACAACCACTACAAACGCCTGCGCAACGGCGATACCAGCAACGGTATCGAGTTGGGCAAGAGCAACATCTTGCTGATTGGCCCAACCGGTAGCGGCAAGACTCTGCTGGCGGAAACGCTGGCGCGCTTCCTGGACGTGCCGTTCACCATGGCCGACGCCACCACGCTGACCGAAGCCGGTTACGTGGGCGAGGACGTGGAAAATATTATCCAGAAGCTGTTGCAAAAATGTGACTATGACGTGCAGAAAGCGCAGCGCGGCATCGTTTATATCGATGAAATCGATAAGATTTCCCGCAAGTCCGACAACCCGTCTATCACGCGTGACGTTTCGGGTGAAGGCGTGCAGCAGGCGCTGCTGAAGCTGATTGAAGGCACCATCGCCGCGGTTCCGCCGCAGGGCGGGCGCAAGCATCCGCAGCAGGAGTTCCTGCAGGTCGATACCTCCAAGATCCTGTTTATCTGCGGCGGCGCATTTGCCGGCCTGGATAAGGTGATCGGCCAGCGCGTCAACACCGGCTCCGGCATCGGCTTCGGCGCGACCGTCAAGGGCGAGTCCGAGAAGGCCACCGAAGGCGAACTGTTGCTGCAGGCCGAACCGGAAGACCTGATCAAGTTCGGTCTGATCCCTGAGTTCATCGGCCGTCTGCCGGTGGTGGCGACCCTGAGCGAGCTGAGCGAAGACGCGCTGATTCAGATCCTGAAAGAGCCGAAGAACGCTCTGACCAAGCAGTATCAGGCGCTGTTCAACCTGGAAGGCGTGGAGCTGGAGTTCCGTGACGAAGCGCTGAACGCCATCGCCAAGAAAGCCATGGCGCGCAAAACCGGCGCCCGCGGCCTGCGTTCCATCGTGGAAGGCGCGCTGCTCGATACCATGTACGATCTGCCGTCGATGGACAGCGTGGACAAAGTGGTGATCGACGAGTCGGTGATCGCCGGTCAATCCAAACCGCTGCTGATTTACGGCAAGCCGGAAGCCCAGGCGTCTGGCGAATAATTAGCCAGTTAAACCAGCGCGTTATCAGCAAAATGGGGGATTTCATCCCCCATTTCTTTTTCCTGCATTCTTGCCGTTGAATGTAAGAGATTCATCCCCATATACTCATTAACCAGATTTTATGAAACGTTAGATGCTTGCGTCTCATGAGATTCCCCCTCAACCTGGCGGAAATTAAACTAAGAGAGAGCTCTATGAACCCTGAGCGTTCCGAACGCATTGAAATCCCCGTTTTGCCATTGCGCGACGTGGTGGTTTATCCGCACATGGTGATCCCGTTATTTGTTGGCCGGGAAAAATCGATTCGGTGCCTCGAAGCCGCAATGGATCACGATAAGAAGATCATGCTGGTGGCACAGAAAGAGGCCTCAACGGATGAACCTGGCATTAACGACTTGTTCTCGGTTGGCACCGTAGCGTCGATCCTGCAGATGCTGAAGCTGCCGGACGGCACGGTAAAAGTGCTGGTCGAGGGGCTGCAGCGCGCACGCATCACTACGCTGTCCGACAGCGGTGAGCATTTTGCCGCGCAGGCGGAATACCTTGAATCGCCGGCTATCGACGAGCGCGAGCAGGAAGTGCTGGTGCGCACCGCGATCAATCAGTTTGAAGGCTATATCAAACTGAACAAAAAAATCCCGCCGGAGGTGCTGACGTCACTGAACAGCATCGACGACGCCGCGCGCCTGGCGGACACCATCGCCGCCCACATGCCGCTGAAACTCAGCGACAAACAGTCGGTGCTCGAGATGTCCGACATCACCGAGCGTCTGGAATACCTGATGGCGATGATGGAGTCGGAGATCGACCTGCTGCAGGTTGAGAAACGCATCCGCAACCGCGTCAAGAAGCAGATGGAGAAGAGCCAGCGCGAGTACTATCTGAATGAGCAGATGAAGGCGATTCAGAAAGAACTGGGCGAGATGGACGACGCGCCGGACGAGCACGAAGCGCTGAAGCGCAAGATCGATGCGGCGAAAATGCCGAAAGAGGCGCGCGAGAAAACCGAAGCGGAACTGCAAAAGCTGAAGATGATGTCGCCGATGTCGGCGGAAGCGACCGTGGTACGCGGCTACATCGACTGGATGCTTCAGGTGCCGTGGAACGCGCGCAGCAAGGTGAAAAAAGACCTGGTCAAGGCGCAGGAAGTGCTCGATACCGATCACTACGGCCTGGAGCGCGTCAAGGATCGCATCCTCGAGTACCTCGCGGTGCAGAGCCGCGTCAGCAAAATCAAAGGGCCTATCCTGTGTCTGGTTGGGCCGCCGGGCGTGGGTAAAACCTCGCTGGGGCAGTCGATCGCCAAAGCGACCGGGCGCCAGTACGTGCGCATGGCGTTAGGCGGCGTGCGTGACGAAGCGGAAATCCGCGGTCACCGCCGTACCTACATCGGATCGATGCCGGGCAAACTGATCCAGAAAATGGCCAAGGTTGGGGTGAAGAACCCGCTGTTCCTGCTGGATGAGATCGACAAGATGTCTTCCGACATGCGCGGCGATCCGGCTTCCGCTCTGCTGGAGGTGCTGGATCCGGAACAGAACGTGGCGTTCAACGACCACTACCTGGAAGTGGATTACGATCTGTCCGACGTGATGTTCGTCGCCACCTCCAACTCGATGAACATCCCTGCGCCGCTGCTGGACCGTATGGAAGTGATCCGTCTGTCGGGTTATACCGAGGACGAAAAGCTCAACATCGCCAAACAGCACCTGCTGCCGAAGCAGCTTGAGCGCAACGCGCTGAAAAAAGGCGAGCTGACGGTCGACGACAGCGCCATCATCGGCATCATTCGCTTCTACACCCGCGAAGCCGGGGTGCGCAGCCTGGAGCGTGAAATCTCTAAACTGTGCCGTAAAGCGGTGAAAACGCTGCTGATGGATAAGAAGCGCAAGCACATCGAGATCAACGGCGACAACCTGAAGGACTACCTGGGCGTGCAGCGCGTCGATTACGGCCGTGCGGATACCGAAAACCGCGTGGGCGAAGTCACCGGGTTGGCGTGGACGGAAGTGGGCGGCGATCTGCTGACCATCGAAACCGCCTGCGTGCCGGGCAAAGGCAAGCTGACTTACACCGGCTCTCTGGGTGAAGTGATGCAGGAATCGATTCAGGCGGCGCTGACCGTGGTGCGCGCGCGCGCGGAGAAATTGGGCATCAACGCCGATTTCTACGAGAAACGCGACATCCACGTGCACGTGCCGGAAGGGGCGACGCCGAAAGACGGCCCGAGCGCCGGTATCGCGATGTGCACCGCGCTGGTCTCCTGCCTGACCGGCAACCCGGTACGCGCCGATGTGGCGATGACCGGCGAGATCACGCTGCGCGGCCAGGTGTTGCCGATCGGCGGCCTGAAAGAGAAACTGTTGGCGGCGCATCGCGGCGGCATCAAAACCGTGCTGATCCCTTACGAGAACAAGCGCGATCTGGAAGAGATCCCGGATAATGTCATCGCCGATCTGGAGATTCATCCGGTGCAGCGAATCGATGAAGTTTTGAACATTGCGTTGCAAAACCCGGCCTTCGGCGCACTGCCGGTAGCGGCAAAATAGTGACGAATCGCAAAAACCATTGATAAAACTTATACTGGCAAGCCATTTCGGACTTGCCAGTATTTTTTTGTACCGCTAAGTTAGATCTCTGTCGGCCCACGTTTTGCCACGCAGTCGGTGGCTTGCCAAGGTTCGATGGGATTGATATAACAGCTGCGCTGTCGCAACCGTAGGGATTTTTCGGTGCGACGATAGAATTCTAGAGGGGATGATAGAGTGAATAAGTCACAACTGATCGACAAGATTGCCGCAGGTGCTGATATTTCCAAAGCGGCAGCTGGACGTGCTTTAGACGCAGTAATCGCTTCCGTTACCGACTCTCTGAAAGCTGGGGATGACGTGGCTCTGGTTGGTTTCGGTTCCTTCACCGTGCGTGAACGTTCGGCTCGTACCGGCCGTAACCCGCAAACCGGTAAAGAAATCAAGATCGCGGCAGCCAAAGTGCCGGCCTTCCGTGCAGGGAAAGCGCTGAAAGACGCTGTAAACTGATTTGGCGTCTAACCGTTTAGCGTAACAGGGTTTTGTAATAAACAATCACCTGACGCAGCGGTGCTGGTAAGGTAAGATACAAGGCGCATCGGACTGATGCGCTTTTTTTATTTTTGTCGCAGGGAACGCGCCTGCACAAGGGTTGTTAATCCACATCACAGCGGAGTGTTGTCACACTATGATGGACAATTTACGCGCGGCTGCCAATCACGTCGTGCTCAAAATCATCCTGGCCCTGATCATCCTGTCATTCGTCCTGACCGGGGTGGGTAACTACCTGATCGGCGGCTCCGGCGATTATGCTGCGAAAGTAAATGGTCAGACGATCGAACGCGCTCAGCTGGAACAGGCTTTCCAAAGCGAGCGTAGCCGCATGCAGCAGCAGCTGGGTGACCAGTTCTCTGCGCTGGCCGGCAACGAAGGCTACATGCAGCAGATGCGCCGTCAGGTGTTGTCCCAGTTGATCGACAACATGCTGCTCGACCAATACGCCAAGAAGCTGGGCCTGGCGGTCAGCGACGATCAGATCAAGGACGCCATCCGCAAGGCGCCTTATTTCCAAACCAACGGCCAGTTCGATAACGCCAAGTACCTCGACCTGATCGGCCGTATGGGCTACACCGCCGACAACTTCGCGCAGTCGATGCGTCAGCAGCTGGTCAATCAGCAGCTGATCCAGGCCTTCGGCGAATCCGGCTTCGTGCTGCCGTCCGAATCGCAAGCCATGGCGGCGTTGGTGCTGCAGGAGCGCGACGTGCGTCTGGCGACTATCGATCTGAAGGCGCTGCAGGCGAAACAGAGCGCCGGCGACGACGAACTGAAGGCGTATTACGATCAGAACAAGAACAGCTTCATCGCCCCGGAGCAGGTGAAGGTGAGCTATATCCCGCTGGACGCCGCGTCCATGCAGGATAAGGTGAAAGTGAGCGAAGAGGACATCAGCGCTTACTACGACCAGCACAAGAGCAGCTACGGCCAGCCGGAGCGTAAAAACTACAGCGTGATCCAGCTGAAAACCGAGGCGGAAGCCAATGCGGCGCTGGATGAGCTGAAGAAGGGCGCCGATTTCGCCACGCTGGCGAAAGAAAAATCCACCGACATCATTTCACGCCGTACCGGCGGCGAACTGGGTTGGCTGGAGCCGGAAACCACCGCCGACGAGCTGAAGCAGGCTAACCTGACTGAAAAAGGGCAGCTGTCCGGCGTGGTGAAATCTTCCGTCGGCTACCTGATCGTGCGTTTGAACGACATCGAACCAGAGAAACTGAAGCCGCTGAGCGAAGTGCATGACGCTATCGCCAAGCAGGTGAAGCAGGAGAAAGCGGTAGATGCGTATTACGCGCTGCAGCAGAAGGTGAGCGAAGCGGCAACCAGCGACAACGAATCCCTGGCCTCGGCTGAAGAAGCGGCGGGCGTGAAAGCGGCGCAAACCGACTGGTTCACCCGCGACAATATCCCTGCGGCGCTGAACTTCAAGCCGGTGGTGCAGGCGATCTTCGACGGTTCGCTGATCGGCGAGAACGGCGCGCCGGGCAGTAACTCCGACGTGATCACCGTAGACGGCGACCGCGCCTTCGTGGTGCGCGTGAGCGGCCACAAGCCGGAAGGCATCGAGCCGTTCGACCAGGTAAAAGACCGCGTGGCGGATCTGGTGAAACGCAACAAGGCGGTGCAGGAAGCGAAACTGCAGGGTGAGAAGCTGCTGGTTGAGCTGAAGCAGGGCAAGGGCGACGAGGCGATGAAAGCCGCCGGCCTGAGCTTTGGCGCCGTGCAGAAGATGGCGCGCGCGCCGGAAGACAGCCAGCTGGTGGAGAGCGTGTTCGCGCTGCCGCACCCGCAGGACGGCAAACCGGTGTACGGCATGTCGCAGGATCGCCAGGACAACGTGGTGCTGATCGCACTCGATGCGGTGAAGCCAGGCACGCTGCCGGAAGACGAAATGAAAACCTTCGTCGGCAAGATGGAAGAGGGCGCGACCGGCGTTTCCTTCGATTCGCTGCTGGCGAGCCTGCGTAAAGAAGCCAAAATTAAAATGGGCGCCGCTGAGCAACAGCCGCAGTAATCGCCGCATTTTTCTGCAACGCAGTGCAACAAACAAAGGCCGCTTTCGCGGCCTTTTCCACATCTGATATCCGCCGATTGCTGAATATCTGCCGCCGCGGCAAGGTAGCCGTGCTGTCACACACAAGGAGGATACAGCATGCAACATACAGAGAAAAAAACGTTATCAGGTTACCGTCATCACGTTAAAGCCGCGCTGGCCGCGCTGTTGTTATGCCTGGCGGTGCCGGCCGCCGCGGCGGATAAAGCCGATGCGCCGGCGCCGATGCTCTCAACCCCGACGAGCAATGGCGGGCAACAGGCGATGACCAAGGCGGCCGAAGAGACGGCGGTCAGCATCAATCAGGCCACCGCCGAACAGCTCGCAGCGGCTTTGAGCGGTGTCGGTCTGAAGAAGGCGGAAGGCATTGTGCGCTATCGCGAACAGAACGGGCCATTCACCCAGGTTGAGCAACTGCAGGAGGTGCCGGGCATCGGACCGGCGCTGTTCGAGAAGAACCGCACTCGGCTGAAAATGTGATCCCGGTCGCGGCTGCGCGGCAAAATGCCGCTGAGGCAATGGCGACTCTGCTACATTTTACAGGTCTTACCAGTTTGGCGCGTTGACCAAACGGGCGAGGGAGCCCACGCGGCTCCCTCTTTCTGTAATCACCAGGCAGGAGCGATCGTTCCCTATGCAAACCTTTATCAAAGTTCGCGGTTATCACCTTGATGTCTACCAGCACGTTAACAATGCCCGCTATCTGGAGTTTCTGGAGGAGGCGCGCTGGGAGTGGCTGGAAAACGAGGCAGGGTTCCGCTGGATGACGGAAAACAACATCGCTTTCATCGTGGTGAACATCAATATCAATTACCGCAGCCCGGCGGTATTGGGGGATAAACTGCGCATCGACAGCCAGATGGTGCAGCTCAACGGCAAAAGCGGGGTACTGAGCCAGAAGGTGACGCAGGATCCGGCGGGGACGCCGGTGGCCGACGCGCTGCTGACTTTCGTGTGCGTCGATCTGAAAACGCAGCGGGCGCTGCCGATTGAAGGGGAATTGCGCGAGCACTTGGAAGCGCTCACGCCCAAATAACATTCGCAGTCAGCTCACCGGCGGCGGCTGCCGCCGTCGCTGCCTCAGGCCAGACTGGCCTTCTGTTTCAACGCCGCCATCACTTCCGCCTGGTTGGCGCGATATTGCGTCAGGCCATTGGCGCGCAGGTTGCAGGCGGCGCATTCGCCGCAGCCGTCACCCTTGATGCCGTTGTAGCAGGTCAGCGTATCCTGACGCACCCGATCCAGCTGCTGGTAATAGTCCGCCAGTGCCCAGGTTTCGGCCTTGTTCAGCCACATCAACGGCGTTTCGAAGCGGATATCGCGGGCGATGCCCAACACCACCGCCTGGTTCAGCGCTTTGACGAACTCGTCGCGGCAATCCGGGTAGCCGGAGAAGTCGGTTTCACACACGCCGGTGATCACCGCCTCCGCTTCCACCTGGTAGGCGTAGATCGCCGCCAGCGTCAGGAACAGGATGTTACGGCCCGGCACGAAGGTGCTCGGCAGCGCGTTTTTCTGGTTGGGATCGTAGGCGGGAACCGGAATATTGTCGCGAGTCAGGCTGCTGATGGCCAGCTCATTGAGCAACGTCACGTCCAGCACCTTGTGCGCCTTGGCGCCGAGGGCCTCCGACAGCTCCTGAGCGACTTCAATTTCGGCGCGATGGCGCTGGCCGTAATCGAACGTGACGCAGTGAACTTCGTCATACTGTTGCAATGCCTGGATCAAGCAGGTCGTGGAGTCTTGTCCACCGCTGAAAACGACAACCGCGCGCTTCATAAAATCACCTTTTTGGGCTTTGGCCATTCCCGATACACATTCGGGCGGCAGGATAAAAATTGCGTTGCGGCGACAATAGTAGCAGAAAGGGCCGTCAGGCGCAGGGCGGTTCGGCTCCGGTCGGTGCCTCATCCACCGGCGGCGGCAGCCACGCCTGGCAAAAATCGAACCAGCCATGGGCGGTCAGCGTCACGCCATGCATACGCGGCGGCGCGCTGATCTGATACTGGTAGTGGAACAGCGGCGTGATGATGGCGGCGGCCATCAGCTGTTGATAATAGGCCTGCAGCCGTTCGAAGCGCAGTGGCTGCGCCTGCAGCTGCTGGATCTCCCGCAACGTCTCCTGCTGCTGCTGCCAGCGGCTTGCCGTCAGGATGCCGCGCCACAGCGAATCCTGCCGCAGCCAGCTCTCCAGCGTCGCCTCAGGCGCCTCGCCGATCAGATTGTCCGCCAGCAGCAGGTCGGCCTGGGCGATCTGCGCCTCGCTTTGCCAGCGTTTGCCGGCGTAGTAACGCACTTCCAGCTCGCAGCCGTGCTGCGCTAGCAGCCGCTGTAGCGCGACCGTCACCGTTTGCAGCTCGACCGGCGGCCGATACAGCAATGTTAGCCGAGCGGGCAGCGGGACATCTTCTTCAATCCGTTGGCTGGGGATGCGCCAGCCGGGCAGCATTTCATGGCTGGGGGTGATCACGCTGTTGGGGATCGGCAGATGGCTGAGCAGGCCGGACTGCTGGATCAGCATCAGCAGCTTTTGCCCCTGGGCTTCGCTCAGCACGCCGTGGCGCAGGTTCAGCGCCAGATAACACCAGCCCAGGCTCATGCTGCGCTGCACCGGCCGGGCCTGCGCCAAATCGTCTTGCTGACCGATGGTGATGCGCACCGGATGCCGGCAGCTGGCGTCGGCGCCGGTGATGGGCAGATCGGGCGTGATCCAGTATTCGATGGTGTCCAGATACGGATGCTGCAGATGGTAACCGGCATGCTGTTCCAGCCTCACCAACTGCGGTTCATTCAACGCCAGTTTAAATGGGCCGGCGCCGATGGCCGGCAGTTCGGGGTGTGTCATCAGACAAGGCAGCTCCGCCAGCCGGTGTGCCAGCCAATAGTCCGGCAGGTGCAGGTCGAACTGAATGCACAGCGGATGCGGCAGGCTGACGTTCGCGACGCTGCTCAGGCTGGGTTGGCTGCGCGGATGGCCCAGCAGTTTTTCCAGCGTTTGCAGCAGTTGCTGGCCGGTCAACGGTTCGCCGTTGTGCCAGCGCAGCTGGCTACGCAAAAAGAATCGCCAGCGCAGGCCGCCATCGCTTATCTGCCAGTGGTGCGCCAGATCGGGCTGCGGCTCCGGGTTACCGGTCATCAGGCGCGTCAGCCCGGCGTGCAGGGTCGACACCAGATGTTGCTCGGCGCGGCCGGTCAGCGTGAGCGGATCGAGCGCCTCCAGCGTACGGTAATAGGGAATGCGCAGCGTCGGGCTGCCGGCCTGCCATTGCCCGCCGAGGTGCGGGTTGAGCAGATCCTGCAGGTGTTGCGGATCGAGCTGCGCCATCTCCAGCGCCCCCTGATGATTGCCTTGTTGCAACAGCTGCTGCAACAGCTGCGCGCGCAGCTCATCCGGTGTTTTCAGGCAGCGCAGGCTGGCGCGTTTGCCGCGGCCGGGCTGCGAATGCCAGCTCAGCCAGCCCTGATCCTGCAGCTGCTGCACCAGCGTGCGGGCATGGCGTTCGCTGCAGTAGAACATTGCCGCCAGCTCGCCGATGGTCACGGCGACCGGCGCGTTGCCGAGCTGTTGATACAGGCGTTGATATTGGCTGAGACGGTGAACCAGGCGCATGAGCAGAAATCCGGAACAGTTTTCCCAAATTGTTCACTATTACTTCCGCAAATACCATCCCATACTGCACTGATTGTAATCGCGTTCACATTCATGAGGTCTTTATGTATCGCCTGGCGGCTTTCGATATGGACGGCACGCTGTTGATGCCGGATCACCGGGTTGGCCCGGAAACGCTGGCGGTGCTGAACCAGCTGGTGGAGCGGGAGATGGTGGTGACGTTCGCCACCGGGCGGCACTACCTTGATGCGCAACCGATCATGGCGCAGCTGGGGCTGCAGGGCTATCTGATCACCGGCAACGGCACGCGGGTGTATGACAACCGTGGCCAACAGCTGCACGCCACCGATCTGCCGGCGGAGATCGCCGAAGAGGTGCTGCATCATCATTGGCGCACCCGCGCCAGCATGCACGTGTTCCGCGACGAAGGTTGGCTGACCGAGTTCCCCGCGCCGGAAGAGATGCTGCAGGCGCACCACCTGAGCGGCTTTCGTTTCCAACTGGCTGACGTGCGCCGCTTACCGGCCTTCGGCAACAGCAAGGTGTGCTTTGTCGCACCGCATGAGGAGTTGCTGGAATTGCAGGTGCAGCTGCGGGCGCAGCTGGGCGGCGAGGCCGATCTGTGTTTCTCCGCTTACGATTGCCTGGAGGTGCTGCCGCTCGGTTGCAACAAGGGCGCGGCGCTGGACCGGCTGAGCCGTCACCTGGGATTGACGATGGCCGACTGCATGGCGTTCGGCGATGCGATGAACGACAAAGAGATGCTGGGCGCGGTGGGACACGGCGTGGTGATGGGGAACGCCCTGCCGCAGCTGAAATCCCTGCTGCCGCAGCTGCCGGTTATCGGCCACTGCCAACAACAGGCGGTGGCTCATTATTTACAACATTGGCTGCGTTCACCTTGCCTCACCTATTCCCCCGAATAATGAGGTTCTCCTTACAGCCGGCCGGGTATGACTACCCGGCTTTTTTTTACGTTGCGCCCGGCGTTACAAATCCGCCAGCTGCGTCAGATACGGTTGCAGATCGCCAATGTTGTTGCTGACCCACTCCGGGTTGTAATAGGTATCGAGGTAGCGCTCGCCGCTGTCGCACAGCAGAGTGACGATCGCCCCTTGCTCGCCGTTTTCCCGCATCTGCTTCGCCAATTGCAGCGCGCCCCAGACGTTGGTACCGGTGGAGGCACCGACCTTGCGGCCGAGCACGGCCTCCAGCCAGTGAATGGTGGCGACGCTGGCGGCGTCCGGCACCCGCAACATGTTATCGACCACCGAAGGGATGAACGACGGCTCGGCGCGTGGGCGGCCGATGCCTTCGATACGGCTGCCGCAGCTGCCGATCAGGGTGCGATCACCGTGGTGGAAGCAGTCATAGAACACCGAGTTTTCCGGATCGACCACCGTCAACCGGGTGTCGTGCCCCTGATAACGGATATAGCGCCCCAGCGTGGCGGAGGTGCCGCCGGTGCCGGCGCTCATCACGATGTGTTTCGGCACCGGGAAGGGTTCGCGCGCCATCTGGCGGAAGATGCTGTCGGCGATATTGTTGTTGCCGCGCCAGTCAGTGGCGCGCTCGGCGTAGGTGAACTGATCCATATAGTGGCCGTTCAGCTCTTTCGCCAGCTGTTCGGAAGCGGCGTAGATCTGGGCGGCGTGATCGACGAAGTGACAGCGGCCGCCGTAAAAGGCGATCTGTTCTACCTTGCGGCGTGCGGTGCAGGACGGCATCACCGCGATGAACGGCAGACCGATCAGCCGCGCGAAGTAGGCTTCGGACACCGCCGTGCTGCCGGAAGAGGCCTCGATGATGGTGGTGTTCTCGGTGATCCAGCCGTTGCACAGGCCGTAAAGGAACAGCGAGCGCGCCAGGCGGTGTTTCAGGCTGCCGGTCGGGTGGGTGCTCTCATCTTTCAGGTACAGGCAGATGCCGGGAAACGCCGGCAGGTTCAGGCGAATCAGGTGCGTATCGGCGGAGCGTTGAAAATCCGCTTCTATTTCACCGATAGCATATTTTACCCAAGAGTTTGTCATGATTTGGCCTCAGAATAGGGGGCTGATTTATGGCGTAGCATAGCCTGTCGGCAGGAAAAAAGGATTGCCATTTTCCCTGTTTAATCGCCTAATGGGAGAAAATTTTTCTCCAGGTGGCCGCTATGTTAGATAAAACAGACCGTAAGCTGCTGTGCATGCTGCAGCAAGATTGCACCCAGTCGCTGCAGGCGCTGGCCGATGCGGTTAATTTGACCTCTACGCCGTGCTGGAAGCGCCTGAAGCGTCTGGAAGACGAAGGCTATATCCGCGGCCGGGTGGCCTTGTTGGATAACGAAAAGCTTGGCCTGGGGCTGACGGCGTTCGTACTGATCAAGACCCAGCAGCACAGCAGCGAGTGGTATCAGGCGTTTGTGCAGCTGACTAGCCAGATGCCCGAGGTGCTGGCGTTCTACCGCATGGCGGGGGAGTACGACTACCTGATGCAGGTCGAAGTGGCGGACATGAAAAGCTACGACGGCTTTTATAAGCGCCTGGTGAACGGCGTGCCGGGCCTTATCGACGTCACCTCAAGCTTTGCCATGGAAAAAATCAAATACACCACCGCGCTGCCGGTGCCGGAGTGAAAAGTTCACCGGACGGGCGGCTCAACGGTGGTATCCTGCTCTGCTGAAGCAGAAAAAGAGACAAATCCCATAAAACCCTGGAATCAAACTGCGTGAGATTATTTGCTCAAATCGGCTGGTACTTCCGCCGGGAGTGGCGCCGCTACCTCGGGGCGGTGGTGCTGCTGATCGTCATCGCCATCCTGCAATTGCTGCCGCCTAAGCTGGTCGGCATCATCGTGGACGGCGTCACCGAAAAACAGATGTCTACCGGCGTGCTGTTGGCCTGGCTCGGGCTGATGATCGGCACCGCGATCGTCGTTTACCTGCTGCGCTATGTGTGGCGGGTGCTGCTGTTCGGCGCTTCCTACCAGCTGGCGGTCGAGCTGCGCGAAAACTTTTACCGTCAGCTCAGTCGGCAGAACCCGGCGTTCTACCTGCGCCACCGCACCGGCGATCTGATGGCGCGCGCCACCAACGACGTGGATCGCGTGGTGTTCGCCGCCGGTGAAGGCGTGCTGACGCTGGTGGATTCGCTGGTGATGGGGTTGGTGGTGCTGGTGGTGATGAGCACCCAAATCAGCTGGCAGCTGACGGTGTTGGCGTTAATCCCGATGCCGCTGATGGCGATCGCCATCAAATATTACGGCGATCAGCTGCACCAGCGCTTTAAATCGGCGCAGGCGGCGTTTTCCAGCCTCAACGATCAGGCGCAGGAAAGCATGACCAGCATCCGCATGATCAAGGCCTTCGGGCTGGAAGATCACCAATCCAACCGCTTCGCCGACGTCGCGGCGCAGACCGGCGCCAAGAACATGCACGTGGCGCGGGTGGATGCGCGCTTCGATCCGACCATTTATATCGCCATCGGCGCCTCTAACCTGCTGGCCATCGGCGGCGGCAGCTGGATGGTGGTGAACGGTTCGCTGACGCTCGGGCAACTGACCAGCTTTGTGATGTACCTCGGCCTGATGATCTGGCCGATGCTGGCGCTGGCCTGGATGTTCAACATCGTCGAGCGCGGCAGCGCGGCCTACAGCCGTATCCGCAGCCTGCTCGACGAGGCGCCGGCGGTGCAGGACGGCCCGCAGGCGTTGCCGGCCGGGCGCGGCGTGCTGGAGGTGGATATCCGCGCGTTCCACTACCCGGAAAACCCGCACCCGGCGCTGCATGACGTGGCGCTGACGTTGAAGCCGGGGCAGATGCTGGGGCTGTGCGGGCCGACCGGGGCCGGTAAGTCGACATTACTGTCGCTGATCCAGCGTCAGTTCGACGTCGACCAAGGGCAGATCTGCTATCACGGCCTGCCGCTTCCGCAGGTCAGGCTCGACGACTGGCGTTCGCGCCTGTCGGTGGTGAGCCAGACGCCGTTCCTGTTCTCCGATACCGTGGCGAACAACATCGCGCTGGGCCAGCCGGGGGCGACGCAGGCGCAGATTGAACAGGCGGCGCGGCTGGCCAGCGTCCATGAGGACATTCTGCGGCTGCCGCAGGGCTATGACACCGAAGTGGGCGAACGCGGCGTGATGCTGTCGGGCGGCCAGAAACAGCGCATCTCCATCGCGCGCGCGTTGCTGCTGGATGCGGAGATCCTGATCCTCGACGATGCGTTGTCGGCGGTGGACGGCCGTACCGAGCACCAGATCCTGCACAACCTGCGCAGCTGGGGGCAAGATCGCACGGTGATCATCAGCGCGCACCGGCTGTCGGCATTGACCGAGGCCAGCGAAATCCTGGTGATGCAGCACGGCGGCGTGGCGCAGCGCGGCGATCCGGCGGCGCTGGCAGCGCAGCCGGGCTGGTATCGCGATATGTACCGTTATCAGCAGCTGGAAGCGGCGCTGGACGAAGCGCCGGAAAACGGCGAGGAGGCGTTGGCCGATGAATAAAGTGCAAAAGCTGTGGCCGACGCTGAAGCGGCTACTGGCCTACGGCTCGCCGTACCGCAAACCGCTGGGGGTGGCGGTGCTGATGCTGTGGGTGGCGGCGGCGGCGGAAGTCGCCGGGCCGATCCTGGTCAGCTATTTTATCGATAATTACGTCGCCAAAGGGCAACTGCCGCTGATGATTGTCGGCGGGCTGGCGGCGGCCTACATTCTGCTGGAGCTGCTGGCGGCGGCGCTGCACTACTTCCAGGCGCTGCTGTTCAACCAGGCGGCGGTAGGCGTGGTGCAGCGGCTGCGTACCGACGTGATGGACGCCGCGCTGCGCCAGCCGCTCAGCGCCTTCGACACGCAACCGGTCGGGCAATTGATCTCGCGCGTCACCAACGACACCGAAGTGATCAAGGACCTGTACGTGATGGTGGTCTCCACGGTGCTGAAAAGCGCCGCGCTGATCGGCGCCATGCTGGTGGCGATGTTCAGCCTCGACTGGCGCATGGCGTTAGTGGCTATCTGCATCTTCCCGGCGGTGTTCGTGGTGATGGGCATCTATCAATATTACAGCACGCCGATTGTGCGCCGGGTGCGCAGTTATCTGGCGGACATCAACGACGGTTTCAACGAAGTGATCAACGGCATGGGCGTGATCCAGCAATTCCGCCAGCAGGTGCGCTTCGGCGAACGCATGAGCGCCGCCAGCCAATCGCACTATCTCGCGCGCATGCAGACGCTGCGGCTCGACGGTTTTCTGCTGCGGCCGCTGCTCAGTCTGTTTTCGGCGCTGGTGCTGTGCGGTTTGCTGATGTTGTTCGGCTTCAGCGGCGAAGGCGTGATTGGCGTCGGCGTGCTCTATGCCTTCATCAACTACCTGGGGCGTTTGAACGAACCGCTGATCGAGTTGACGTCACAACAGTCGATCCTGCAGCAGGCGGTGGTGGCCGGCGAACGTATTTTCGAACTGATGGATCGCAGCCAGCAAAGCTACGGCGCAGACGATCGTCCGTTGGCCAGCGGCAGCATCGACATCACCGATCTGAGCTTCGCCTACCGTGCGGATAAAAAGGTGCTGCAGCATATTTCGCTGGCGGTGCCCTCACGCGGCTTCGTGGCGCTGGTCGGCCATACCGGCAGCGGCAAGAGCACGCTGGCTAACCTGCTGATGGGCTATTACCCGGTCAGCGAAGGGGAAGTGCGTCTCGACGGCCGTCCGCTCTCCAGCCTGTCGCACCGCACGCTGCGCCAGGGCGTGGCGATGGTGCAACAGGATCCGGTGGTGATCGCCGATTCGGTGCTGGCCAACGTGACGCTGGGGCGCAACATCGATGAAGAAGCCGTCTGGCGGGCGCTGGAAACGGTGCAGCTGGCGAGTCTGGTGCGCGGCTTCCCACAGGGTATCCATACCCGGCTGGGGGAGCAGGGCAATAACCTGTCGGTCGGGCAGAAACAGCTGCTGGCGATGGCGCGGGTATTGGTGCAGGCGCCGCAGATCCTGATCCTCGATGAGGCGACCGCCAATATCGACTCGGGCACCGAGCAGGCTATCCAGCGGGCGCTGCGCGTGATCCGCGAGCACACCACGCTGGTGGTGATCGCTCACCGCCTCTCGACGATCGTCGATGCCGATTCCATTCTGGTGCTGCATCGCGGCCGGGCGGTGGAGCAGGGCAACCATCAACAGCTGCTGGCGCAGCAGGGGCGCTACTACCAGATGTATCAGCTGCAGCTGGCGGGCGAGCAGTTGGCGGAAGCGGTGCGCGACGAGAGCCAACCCGCCTGATCCCACGGGCCGCGATCGCGGCCCTTATTTTTCCCAACGCACCACAAGCAGGCAACTCCGCCAGGCTACGCCCCCTTTCTGCACTTTTTCGACGCGACGCGCACCAAATCAGTGCGCATTATTTAACCCATTCAAGGTATCGGTACTGCGCCGCGCCGCGGCGGCGCCCGCGTGCCCGCTAATCCGCTGAATCGCCATGCAAAATAAAATTTGGCACAGCCCTTGCTACATATGAGGCGTACCGGGGTGAGTTTGGGCTTAATTCGTGGAGAGGCAATATGAAGCTGGTGACCGTGGTAATCAAACCGTTCAAGCTGGAGGACGTGCGCGAGGCCTTGTCCTCCGTGGGCATTCAGGGGTTGACCGTAACCGAAGTGAAGGGCTTTGGCCGCCAGAAGGGGCACGCCGAGCTGTATCGCGGCGCCGAATATAACGTCAACTTCCTGCCCAAGGTCAAAATCGATATCGCCATTGCCGACGATCAGTTGGATGAAGTGGTTGATGTCATTAGCAAAGCTGCCTACACCGGCAAAATCGGCGACGGCAAAATTTTCGTTGCCGAATTGCAACGCGTGATCCGTATTCGCACCGGCGAAACCGACGAATCGGCACTGTAACCACGAACTCAGTTAAGTGATGGGGATGATTGATAATGAAAAGACTGTTATCCATGTTGGGCCTGAGTTCGGTAACCCTGGTTCCTTCTTTGGCCCTGGCCGCCCCGGCGGTCGCCGATAAGGCCGACAACGCCTTTATGATGATCTGCACCGCGTTGGTGCTGTTCATGACGCTGCCCGGCATCGCGCTGTTTTACGGCGGCCTGCTGCGCGGCAAAAACGTGCTGTCGATGCTGACGCAGGTCACCGTCACCTTCGCGCTGGTCTGCGTGCTGTGGGTGCTGTATGGCTACAGCCTGGCGTTCAGCGAAGGCAATGCGGTGTTCGGCGGATTCCAGACGGCGATGCTGAAAGGCATCGGCATCGACAGCGTCACCGGCAGCATCAGCCAGATGATCCACGTCGCTTTCCAGGCCTCCTTCGCCTGCATTACCGTGGCGCTGGTGGTGGGGGGCTTCGCCGAACGCATTCGCTTCTCGGCGGTGCTGATCTTCGCGATCCTGTGGTTCACCCTGTCTTACCTGCCGATCGCACACATGGTGTGGGGCGGTGGCTATCTGGCCACCGACGGCGCGCTGGACTTCGCCGGCGGCACCGTGGTGCACATCAACGCCGCCAGCGCCGGGCTGATCGGCGCCTATCTGCTCGGCAAACGCGCCGGCTTCGGTAAAGAGGCGTTCAAACCGCATAACCTGCCGATGGTGTTTACCGGCGCGTCCATCTTGTATATCGGCTGGTTCGGCTTTAACGCCGGTTCCGCCAGCGCGGCTAACGGCATCGCGGCCTTGGCATTCCTGAACACTGTGGTGGCTACTGCGGGCGCCATTCTGTCCTGGACCTTTGCCGAGTGGGTGCTGCGCGGCAAGCCTTCGTTGCTGGGCGCCTGCTCCGGCATGATCGCCGGGCTGGTTGCCGTTACGCCGGCGGCGGGCACCGTGGGCGTGGGCGGCGCGTTGATCATCGGCCTGGTGGGGGGCGTCGCCGGCCTGTGGGGCGTAGTGACGTTGAAGAAATGGCTGAAAGTGGACGACACCTGCGACGTGTTCGGCGTGCACGGCGTGTGCGGCATCGTCGGCTGTCTGCTGACCGGTGTGTTCACCGCTTCTTCCCTCGGCGGCACCGGCTATGCCGAAGGGGTGACGATGGGGCATCAGGTGTGGATCCAGCTGCTGAGCGTCGTGATTACGCTGGTGTGGTCAAGCGTCGCCGCCTTTATCGCCTTCAAGATCGCGGGCGCGATGGTGGGGCTGAGAGTGCCGGAAGAGCAGGAGCGCGAAGGGTTGGACGTCAACAGCCACGGCGAGAGCGCCTACAACCAGTAAGACTCGAAGCAGGGCAGTGCGCTAAATACGAAAATAATGATGAAGCAAAAAGGGGCGATGGAAACATCGCCCCTTTCTTTATGCCGCAAATCAGGCGTCGCGTTGGCGAATCACCCCTTCCTGTACGGTGGTGGCGACCAGCACGCCGTCGCGGGTGTAGATCTGGCCGCGCACAAAGCCGCGTGCGCCGGAGGCGGAGGAGCTTTCCACCGCGTACAGCAGCCAATCATCCATGCGGAACGGGCGGTGGAACCACATCGAATGGTCGATGGTGGCCACCTGCATGCCCGGCTCGAGGAAGCCGACGCCGTGCGGCTGCAGCGCCGTCGGCAGGAAGTTAAAGTCCGATGCGTAGCCCAGCAGATATTGGTGGATGCGCGCATCGTCCGGCATGCTGCCGTTGGCGCGGAACCACACGTAGCGATGCGGTTCTTCCACGCTGCCCTTCAACGGGTTGTGGAATTTCACCGGGCGCATTTCGATCGGCTTCTGACCGATAAATTTTTCGCGTACTTTGGTCGGCAACATCGGCGCCAGCTTCTGAGCAATCTCTGATTCGGACAGCAGCCCTTCCGGCGGCGGCACGTCCGGCATCTGGTTCTGGTGCTCGAAACCTTCTTCCGGGCTCTGGAAGGAGGCGGTCATATAGAAGATAGGTTTGCCGTGCTGGATGGCGCTGACGCGACGGGCGCTGAAGCTGTTGCCGTCGCGCAGGGTTTCTACGTCGTAGACGATCGGCTTGCTGCTGTCGCCCGGACGCAGGAAGTAGCTGTGGAACGAGTGCACGCTGCGCTCGTCCGGCACCGTCTGTTTGGCGGCGTACAGCGCCTGGCCGACCACTTGCCCGCCGAACACCTGACGCAGCCCCAGATCTTCGCTTTGGCCGCGGAACAGCCCTTCTTCGATTTTCTCCAGATCCAACAGATCGAGGAGGTTTTGCAATGCCTGGCTCATAAAATTGTTACCTTTCTAATAATCATTTTGCGCAGTGTGCGGAATATCACGGCGCGGCGTCAATATCTTGCGTTAAAGGGCCGATGAGAATGCTCTTAATAGTGAGCGCATTGGGCTGGCTAAGTGATTAATAGGCGGGGCAAAGTGGATTTATCAGTGTTTTGTGCTAAGTTTAATGAGTGAGGTGGTGAAAGCCACCAACGTGTTGATAATAAAAAAGGAGACCGATCCATGAAACTCTGGCAAATCGTAGGCGGTGCCGCAGCACTGACGATCACGCTGGCAGGATGCGCGCAAAAGAGTGCTGATGTGCCTACACCGGCGGCCGGCAACCCGGCGGCTGCGCAAACGCAGATTCAGGGGCCGGCGGTGACAGGTTCGGTTAATATACGTCAGCGCATTGCGCTGCCGCCGGACGCCGTACTGACTGTCACCCTCTCTGATGCCTCGCTGGCGGATGCGCCGTCCAAAGTGATTGCACAGCGCGCGATACGTACCGAAGGGCAACAAGCGCCGTTCAACTTTACGCTGCCGTACAACCCGTCTGATATCCAACCGAATGCGCGCATCATTCTGAGCGCGGCGGTGACGGTCAACGGGCGACTGATGTTCATTACCGACACGATCCAGGAAGTGGTTAACCGCAACGGCACCCGCGCCGATCTGCTGCTGGTTCCGGTGCAGGGCGTGCCGATGCAGGCTGCGCCAAGCGCGATGCAGTAATTCTGCTGCGGTACGGCAAGACCCAATCAACAGCCTTTGCGCTTCGGCCAAAGGCTGTTTTGTTTTACCAGCGCCAGCCGTAGCGATCGAAATCGACCGTGCTGTGCGGGCCGAAAATAATCCCCTCCGCCAGCAATGCCTGCCGTTGCCGTTGAAAATCCTCCCCCTGTTGCGAGATTTGCCCGTGCCGGTTGATTACGCGGTGCCACGGCAGCGTGCTGCCTTCCGGCAAACGCCGCAGCACGCCGCCGACCTGACGCGCGGCGCGCGGCGAACCGGCCAGACGGGCGACTTCACCGTAGGTGGTGACTTTGCCGTACGGAATAGCGGCCACGATATGGAATACCCGCTGGCTGAAAGAGGCGTCTTCTGGTTGCATGTTGCAGTTCCTGCGCGAGTCAAAACCCAGGCGGAGAGTGTGCCACAATGCAGGTGGGCAAGAAAACAGCGGTTGGCCCGGGTTGGCTTGCTATTTGATGGGGCATCGCCGATAATGCCCACCGCTTCGGAGTACAGAAGCCGTCAATGGGGGCCCTGTTGGTTCTCCCGCAACACTAACTTGTGAACTCGGTCAGGTCCGGAAGGAAGCAGCCGCAGCAGGTGACGTGTGTGCCGGGATGTAGCTGGCAGGGTCCCCACCCATTTGCGTCCCGCAAAACGCTCTTCCCCGTTATTCATCAAGTCGATACGCTGAACAGGCGTTACTTTCACGTCGCGATCGCGAAGCGTGTCATCTGCACCGTTTTAGCCTTTATCCCCCTGATAGAAATGTATTGTTGCCAACAGATCCGATGACGGCGAAAAAATAACGCGTATACCGCCATTTGTGGGACAAATAAGGATGGAGAGATGGGGAAAATTCTTAAAGTTGCGCACCTGTTGGGATGACGTTAGTATTGTTTTTTCTCTGTGCGAAAAAACTATCCGCGCTTAGCGGCGGTCGTCGAACTGGCTCAATAAGTTTAAATAATAACCCGTGTGCGCTGTCAGGCTAAACATGATTTATATCATTGATAAAGATATTACATTTAATACTGAAAACGGTTCATTGAAAAGTTTAAAGAAGGGGCGGGAAGTTTTCTTATCCAGCGTCAATGCCAGAGTATTCAAATGCTTGCTTGAACACGGCCATGAGACGGTGAGTCGCGAGACGCTGTTGCAGCAGGTTTGGACCGATCACGGCTTGAGCGCCTCTTCCGCGACGTTAAATCAATATATCAGCCTGACCCGACGCGCATTGACGTCTGTCGGTTTCAACGAGCGCCTCATCGTTACCCTATCCAAAAAGGGGTATAGACTTAATCGAATAATACCTGTCGACCGACTGCGGATTGATTTACCCGAGCCTCCTCAGCTTGCCGATGCCTCAGTGACGTTGGCGTCACCTGCCGCAACGACAAAAAACACCCATCACTATTTTTTTATTCTGCTGCGCAGTTTATCGATCGTCGTACCCTTATCTTTTCTGGCGCTGTGCTTCATCTATTACAAGCACCATCGCGACAGTGAAAAGAAGCAGGTATTGTCCTACGTCGGCACGGTGAACGGTTGCCCGATCTACTATGCCGGCCATTTTTTGGCGAATCACCAGGACGGCTACTTGCAGTTTCTGGTCAGGAAAGATTTGTATGGCCGGCATTGCCGATCCGGCGAGGTCGTCATTACCAAGGTTAACCGTTCTCAAAATGCCAATGAAGACAGCGGACGCCAGTTTATCGCCAAATGCACGAAGGACAGTGCGGCTGTTTTGCATAACTGTGAGAGCGAGTACATTCGGGCATGGAAAAAAAGTTAAATATTCTGTCAGCCACGCTGGTCGGCCTGTGCGTGTTGACCGGCAGCGTGATGTATTCCCTGATACGCAGCTATCATGACTTCAGTGATTTTTCCTGTGAAGCGAACGCCACGTTCAATTATTTCAATTCACTGGACGCGCAGGCGGCCCATAACGACATTCAGCTGTCGCTGAAAATAAACTACATCTTTTTGTCCGGCGATAAGGGCGTGATGGTCCTGTCGGGGTTAGCCAACGACGGTGAAAAGAAATACTTCGTCAATCGGCGGGTTAACTTCAGCTATGTTTCGCAGGGGAGTTTTTATCGATTTCAGTACGGCGAGGTCAACTATTCGCCGCGTGATACCTTACCGGAAGAGATTTATACCTACTTTTTCAGCAATGAGTCGACGTTTTATCATATTCGCAGCATTGATAAAAACACGTTGATGTTTAGCAATGCCTATTCGCCGATGTTCTTATGCAATATTGAATCCTGACGTTTACTTTATTGCCCCTCCGATAAAGATGTATTTTATTTGCCGTTTATAGCGTTCCGCCGTCTTTTTAGCGCACAACTAATAACATGAGTTATTATCGGTCATTGTCTATTTTTCGCATCACTAATCGAATTTAATGGCGGTTCACTTATTTTATAAATTCTTCTATCACCATGTTTTTAAATGACTTAATGGCTTTAGGTTTGTGTTGTTTTGTTAGATTAATTTTATATTGTTTATTTTAAATAAATAAGTTGCATGAATATTTTTAACATGATTAATTGAGCCAGCTCTTAACACGGCGAATCACTTATTTGCGTTGAAAATGCATCTGCCGCATGCGTGCAAAGGTAATGGCACAGGGAGCCTTTGGACTTCATTAAACTGATAGGCGAGAGATGGACATACATAGCATTGCCCTGAACGAGACTCTGTTGGAAAATGAGTTGGTGATCTTAAACAACAATGAAAAGACGCTGTTATTTAAAAAAGAGAATGTGCTCATCGAAATGACCGAATTGCAGCGGCGTTTCATGCTGTGCCTGTTGAGTGGCATCTATAAGAAAAATGACATTATACGCGCAGTCTGGTTCTGCAACCATGAGACCATCAGCGACAATAACTATTATCAAATGATATTCCAATGCCGCGCTTTGCTCTCCCGCCACGGTATTCCGGGCGAGGTGATCAAAACCATTCCCCGATTTGGCGTGATGCTGAGTTTCCAGGCCTGCGAACGCGCGAATACGCGGGAGCAATGCTTGGCACCGGCGGCTAATAAACAGCGGCGAACGTGGCTGGACGCCGTGAATTATAAAGTGGCGCTGGCCATCACGCTGCTGTTTTCCGTGGCGATGGTGTTGGGCATTTCCGCTTAGCGTTGGCGCCGTTGAATAACCGGGGGGCCAGTGAGCAAGCGGTTGATAGACTTTTTTATTCTACTTTTCTTCCTGGCTAATTTGACGTTCATGCTTTCTCAGGTGTGGCGAATGATAACCGTGAATAACGAACCCGTTGAGCCGCACCTTGAAAGTGGGCGTGAGCAAGTGCGCCATGGCGTCTTTCCCCAGGAAGATGACATCGAGAAAATTAACGACGCACACTGGTTTGGCCGCTATCAGGCGGCGAAAAGCGGCGAAAAGGCGCGCGGGTATAAGGTCGGCGAGTGGACGATCGGCGCCGAGCTGCTGGCTAACGCGCCGGAGGCCGCGACGCTCGGCAAGATAACCGGTCTGCTGTTCAGTGATAACGCCGAAAAAAGCCTGGTTATCGTGGAACATGGCGGTAAGCAAACCGGGTATGGCGTTGGCGACCGGCTGGTCGGCAGCAATGCCGTTATCGTGCGGATATTAAAAAACAAAATACTGCTCGATGAAAACGGTTATTACGCCGCGCTGACGTTTAAAGAGTAGCCGGCGCGCCGCTTCGGCGTGGGGTGTTTTACAGCATAAGGCAACACTGTGATGACGCATTTTATTTTTCGTTCCCGCGCAGGCTGGAGCGCCGGTTTATGGCGCGCGTTAGCGGCGGTGGCCGTCATGATTGCCCTGGGGGGCCTGGCGCATGCGGAGCAATTCTCCGCCAATTTCAAAGGCACGGACATTCAGGAATTTATCAATACGGTCAGTAAAAACCTGAGCAAGACCATCATTATCGATCCGGCGGTGAAAGGTAAGGTTACGGTGCGCAGCTACGAACAGCTCGACGAGAAGCAATATTACCAGTTCTTTCTCAATGTGCTGGACGTCTACGGCTATACGGTCATCGGCATGCCCAACAATGTCCTGAAGGTGATCGCCGCCAAAGAGGGAAAAAGAGCCGCGCTGTCGCAAAGCGGCGGCGAGGCGATTGCTGAAGGGGATGAAGTGGTGATGCGCGTGGTGCCGCTGCGCAATATCGCGGCCAAAGACGTTTCGCCGATCTTGCGCCAGCTTAACGACAGCATCGGCGTGGGCAGCGTGGCGCATTACGAGCAGGGCAATGCGCTGTTGATCACCGGCCGAGCCGGGGTAGTCAACGGCCTGCTCGACCTTGTCAGGGAGATGGATCAGGACGACGGCAATCAGGTTGAGACCTTCGCGCTGAAGCATGCGGCGGCGCCGGAGATCGCGCGGATGGTGAACGAACTGTTTCGCGAAGAGGGCAAACGGCGTATGGCCGGGGCAGGCTCGCTGCGGCTGGTGGCGGATGAGCGCACCAACAGCGTGATGATCGCCGGGGACGATCGGGCCCGCGAACACGCCAAAGAACTGATTGAGCAGTTGGATAACAAGAGTGTCACCCAAGGCAATACCCAGGTCATTCCGCTCAAATACGCCAAGGCGCAGAGCCTGGTCGAGGTGCTGACCGGCGTGAGCGCGGGCCTGCAAAACGAGAAAGAGAGCGCCGCCGCCAACGTGGCGCTGTTGAAAAATGTGGTGATCAAGGCCGATGAGCAGACCAATGCGCTGATCATCACCGCCGCGCCGGACGTGATGCGCGATCTGGAGGCGGTGGTCGCCAAGCTGGATGTACGGCGCGCGCAGGTGCTGGTCGAAGCGGTGATCGTCGAAGTGCAGGATGGTCAGGGGCTGAACATCGGCGTGCAGTGGGCCAACAAATACGGCGGCGGCACGCAGTTCGCCGGCCAGGCGCCCGGCATCTCGGCGGGGTTCGAAAACGGCATGAGCGATGTGTTCGGCAAGGCCAACGGCCTGATGACCGGTTTCTACAGCGGCAACTGGGGCGTATTGCTGTCCGCCATCGCCAGCAACAACCAAAACAATATCCTGGCTACGCCGAGCATCGTTACGCTCGATAACGCCGAGGCGGAGTTCAGCGTCGGCCAGGATGTACCGATCCTCACCGGTTCGCAAACCACCAACAGCGATAACGTCTTCAATACCGTGTCGCGCAAAACGGTGGGCATCAAGCTCAAGGTCAAACCGCAGATCAATCAGGGCCAGTCCGTGCTGATGCAGATCGAGCAGGAGGTCTCCAGCGTTGCCGACAGCGCCGGCGCTACGCCGGATTCGCTGGGGGCGACCTTCAATATCCGCACGGTCAACAATACGGTGCTGGTGGACAGCGGTGAGACCGTGGTGGTGGGCGGGCTGCTGGACAAGTCCAACTCGGAGCTGGAGAGCAGCGTGCCGATCCTGGGCAAGATCCCGCTGGTGGGGGCGCTGTTTCGCTCGAACGCCACCAAAGCGAGCAAGCGTAATTTGATGCTGTTTATCCGCCCGACCATCATTCGCAGCACCGAGGGGTATTCCCGGCAGAGCCAGCGCAAGTTAGGCAAGTTCGACGCCGAGCAGCAGGACGATCGTGAGCTGAATAACGCACTGCGCAGCGAGATCGCCGGCGATAAGAAGGCGATCGACAATCGGGCGTTCCTCGCCACCGTCGCGCGTATCGAGGCGTTTTATTCGCGCGGAGCGCGCCCGTGAAGCCCCGTTCTGCGGGGCCGCGGCTGCCTTTTGGCTGGGCGCGGCAGCATGGCGTGCTGGCCATCGACGGGCAGAGCGGCATTCAACTGTATTGTCATCCCGAGACCCGCCACGCCGCGTTGATGGAGGCGTACCGCTGCCTGCCCGGTGAGCCGACGCTGGCCCGGCTGGACACGGAGGCCTTTGAACAACGGTTGGTGGCGCACTATCAGCGGGAAAGCGGTCAGGCGCAGAAAATGATCGACGATCTGGGTGGCGAACTGGATTTCTATGCGTTGGCGGAAGAGCTGCCGCAGCAGCAAGACCTGTTGGACGAACAGGACGATGCGCCGATTATCCGCCTGATTAACGCCTTGCTGAGTGAGGCGATCAAAGAGCGCGCCTCCGATATTCACATCGAAACCTACGAGAGCGAGCTGGTGATCCGTTTTCGCATCGACGGCGCGCTGCGCCGCATTCTGGCGCCGCAGCGCAAGCTGGCGGCGCTGCTGGTGTCGCGCATCAAGGTCATGTCGAAGCTGGATATCGCCGAGAAGCGCGTGCCGCAGGATGGGCGCATGGCGCTGAAGGTTGGCGGGCGGGCGATCGACGTGCGGGTGTCGGTGATGCCGGCCAGCCACGGCGAACGCGTGGTCATGCGCCTGTTGGATAAACAGGGCGTGCGGCTCGAACTGCCCAGCCTGGGCATGGCGGCGGCGCACCAACAGGCGTTGCTGCGCCTGATCCGCCAGCCGCACGGCATTATTCTGGTCACCGGCCCGACCGGTTCGGGCAAGAGCACCACGCTCTATACCTTGCTGAACCAGATCAATGACGAACAGCGCAACATCATGACGATCGAAGATCCCGTCGAGTATGAACTGGCCGGCATCGCGCAGACGCAGGTGAACCCCAAGGTGGACATGACCTTCGCGCGCGGGCTGCGCGCGCTGCTGCGTCAGGATCCCGATGTGGTGTTGATCGGCGAGATCCGCGACGGTGAAACGGCGCAGATCGCGGTGCAGGCCTCATTGACCGGACATCTGGTGCTGTCGACCCTGCATACCAACACGGCGATCGGCGCCGTGACCCGGCTGCGGGACATGGGCGTTGAACCGTTTTTGCTTTCCAGCTCGCTGAGCGGCGTGTTGGCGCAGCGCCTGGTGCGCCGGCTTTGTCCGCACTGTCGCGAGCCTTATGCGCTGCCTGACGCGCAGCGGCGCCAACTGGGGCTGGCGTCGACGCGGGCGCTGACTTGCTGGCGCCCGATAGGATGTGAGGCCTGCGGCGGGCAGGGCTATCGCGGCCGAATCGGTTTGCATGAACTGTTGGTGCTGGATGAACCGATGCGCAGGGCAATCCACCGTAGCGACGGTGAGCTGGACATCGCCAGGCTGGCCGGGGAGCGCTATCAGCCGCTGCGCCAGGATGGGATCGCCAAAATGTGCGCCGGAGAGACCAGCCTGGAAGAAGTGTTACGGGTGACGCGCGAAGGGGATGGCGATGAAGTTTGATTATCGCGCCTGCGATCGTGAGGGGCGCGCCCGGCGTGGCGTGTTGGAGGCGGATTCTCTGCGCCAGGCCCGCGATCGGCTGCGTGAGAAGGGGTGGCAGGTGCTGGCGGTGCAGGCGCGCAGGCGATCCGCTCTTGCCGGCCTGCTCGCCGGCCGTTGGATGGGCGGCGTGAGCAGCGGCGATCTGGCGCTGCTCACCCGGCAACTGGCGACGCTGCTGTCTGCCGCGCTGCCGCTGGAAGAGGCGCTGATGGCGGTGGCGCGGCAAACGGAGAAAAAAGGCCTGCAGGCGGCGTTGACTCAGGTGAGGCAGCGCATTCTGGAGGGTTTCCCGCTGGCGCAGGCGCTGGGGCAGTATCCGCAGATTTTTGACCGTCTCTATTGCGCCATGGTGGCGGCCGGTGAGATTGCCGGCCATCTGGGGCCGGTGCTGGAACGGCTGGCTGACTATGTCGAACAGCGCCAGCACATGAAGAACAAGATCGTGCAGGCGTTGGTGTACCCGATGGTGCTGACGGCGGTGGCGATTGGCGTGGTGGCGATCCTGTTGACGGCGGTGGTGCCGAAGGTGATCGAACAGTTTGTGCATATGAAGCAGACCTTGCCGCTGTCGACCCGGATGCTGCTCGGCGCCAGCGACGGATTGCGCCAATGGGGGGCGGCGGTGTTGATGGCGGCGCTGGCGGGACTTGGCGCTTTCCGTTATCGCCTGCGGGATCCGGCGCGGCGCGCACGCTGGCATGCGTTCATCCTGCGGCTGCCGGTGGTCGGCAAACTGTCGCTGGCGGTGAATACCGCGCGCTACGCCAAAACGCTGAGCATTTTGAACGCCAGCGCCGTGCCGTTGCTGGAGGCGATGCGCATCAGCGCCGGCGTGTTGGGTAACGAGGCTGCCCGTGAGCGCCTGCTGGCGGCGATGGAGCGGGTGCGAGAGGGGGAAGGATTGTCGCCGTCGCTTGAAGGCACCGCGCTGTTCTCGCCGATGATGCGACACATGATCATGTCCGGCGAGCGCAGCGGCGAACTGGACATGATGCTCGAACGGGCGGCGGCGATGCAGCAGGAGGCCTTCAGCCGGCAAATCACGCTGGCGCTGGGGCTGTTTGAGCCTTTATTGGTGATCGCGATGGCCGGTTCGGTGCTGTTTATCATTCTGGCCATCCTGCAGCCGATATTGCAGCTCAATAATATGGTCGGCTAATCATGCCATTAATGGAGAGTAAAGTGAGTCATATCAGCAATATGCGCAGGTCCCGGCAGCGTGGGTTCACGCTGCTGGAAATCATGGTGGTGATCGTCATTCTGGGGCTGTTGGCCAGCCTGACCATCCCAAGCCTGATGGGTAACAAGGAGAAGGCCGATCGGCAAAAGGCCGCCAGCGATATCGTCGCGCTGGAGAACGCGCTGGATATGTACAAGCTGGATAACGGCCGTTATCCCAGCGCGGAGCAGGGGCTGGCGGCGCTGGTGACCCGGCCGACGCTGGCACCGATCCCAAGGAATTATCCCGAAGACGGTTATATCCGCCGCTTGCCGCAAGACCCCTGGGGGCAAGCGTATCGTCTGCGCAACCCGGGGCGCCATGGCAAGCTGGATGTGTTCACGCTGGGGCCGGACGGTGTCGCCGATACCGATGATGACATCGGTAACTGGGTGGCCGACGCGCCATGAGGCGCATACGCGGTTTTACGCTGCTGGAGACCATGTTGGTATTGCTGCTGCTGGGGGTGACCAGCGGCCTGGTGATGCTGAGTTTTCCGGCGGATGAGAAGCCGTTGGCGCAGCAGGGAGAGCGATTGAGCCATTGGCTGAATGCCCTCGCCGAGCGGGCCGAGCGCGAAGGGGTGAGGTATGGCGTGGCGTTCGATGACGGCGGTTGGCGCAGCGTCGCCGAAGCGGGGCGGGAGAGCCGGGAGCAGTACGCTCTGCCGGACGGCGTCGCGCTGCGGCTGAGCGTTGAAGGGCAAACCGTCGCGCTCGCCGCAGAGGCGGCGCTGCCACAGGTGTGGCTGTATCCGGGGGGCGAAACCACGGCGTTCAGCGTGGAGCTATCCCAGGGCAAGTGTCTGTGGCGATTGCAGGCGCCCGGTTACTTTGTATTTGAAACGACGGACATTCGTTGCGATGACGCGGAAAATGAGACGCCAGCAAGGCATGACGCTGCTGGAAGTGATGGTGGCCATGATGATCTTCGCCATCGGCTGTCTGGCGCTGATCAACAGCACCGGCGGCCAGGTGCGTAGCCTGAGCGCGATCGAAGCCAAGACCGTGGCGCTGTGGGTGGCGGACAACCAGCTGACGCTGCTGCAGCTCGAGCCCCGCCCACCGACGCTCGCCTGGCATTCGGGCACCACGGTAATGGCCGGTGAAACCTGGCACTGGCGCTATCGCGGGCGGGAGACCAGCGACGCCGGGATGCGGGCGATCGCGATTGAAGTCAGGCGCGACCCGCAGGATCGCAATGCGCTGGTGGAGATGCTCACCTACAGGGCGTTGTTGTGAAGCGCGCTTTGCAACGGGGTTTTACGCTGGTGGAAATGCTGTTGGCCATCGCCCTGTTCGCCATGCTGTCGCTCACCGCATTGACGGTCTTCAGAGGCGTGCTGAAAAACGACGAAATCACCCAGCGCAAATCGACGCAGTTGACCCAGCTGCAACGGGCGCTGGCGATCGTCGAGCGCGATTTGACGCAGGCGCAGGCGCGCGCGCCGACCGGCGATAAACGCTGGCCGGCGGCGCCGGAGTTTGCGGTGCTGCAGACGGCGGGAGAGGAAGGCGGCGATTTTCAGCTGTTGCTGATCCGAAACGGCTGGCCGAACCCCCAGGCCCGATTGCCGCGCGCCACGCAGGAGCGGGTGGCGTATCGCTACCGGCAGGGGCGGCTCGAACGCCTCAGTTACCCGAATTTGAGCAGCCCGCAGGCGGCGGCGCGCAGCGTGCTGCTGCTGTCTGAGGTGACGCGGTTCCAATTGCGTTTTTACCGGCAGGGCGAATGGTTGACGGCCTGGCGCGCCGGCGGGCTGCTGCCGCAGGCGGTGGAAATCGCCATCGACACCCCCGCGCTGGGGGAAGTCCGGCGCATCGTCACGTTGCCCGCTGCGAGGCCACTATGAATAAACAACGCGGTATGGCGCTGTTGATGGTGTTGTTGATGATGTCGCTGATGGCGATCGTGGCGGTCAATATCAACGATAACTGGCAGCGTTCGCTGGTGCGCACCCAGTCTCAGCAGGATCGACTGAGGGCGAAATGGTTGCTGCTGGGCGGCGAGAGCTACGCCCGGCAGCGGCTGCAGCAGGCGGGAGAGCAGCGGAAGGCGTGGGGGGCATCAGGGGTGACCTTCAGCATGCGCACCGAAGAGGGGGAAGTGGCGATACGTCTGCGCCGCGTTGACGCCTGTTTCAACCTCAACGCCCTGATCCGCGCCGCCGGCCCGGCGGATGTCGGCGATAGCGAGGGGGGCCACCCCAATAAGGAGAGGCGAATATTCATGCTGCTATTGAACAATCAGGGGATCGCCGCTGCCCAGGCGGGCGCGATTGCCGATGCGATCGTCGCCAGAGCCTATGGCGAAGGATATCTGATGGGGGATGTCAGCGAGCTGCGGGAGCTGGCCGGCATCGACCGCGAGCTTTATCTGCGTCTGGCGCCGCTGCTTTGTGCGGCGCCGGATGCCGAGCTGCGCCTCAATCCGGACGCCGTGAACGACGCTCAGCTGCCGCTGCTGCGGGCGATGTTGATGAACGCGCTGAGCGATGAGCGGCTGCGGGCGCTGCTGGCGGCCCGTCCGCCGCAGGGCTGGCAGACGCTGGCGTTTTTGTCGCAGGAAAAAGCGCTGCAGGCGCTGGGCGAGGATGGCCTTGGCGAGCGACTTATTTTCGACGATAACCGCTGGATTGCGCAGCTGCAGCTTAGGCTGAACGACGGACGCTATCGGCTGGTCAGCGCGTTGCAGCCGGGCCCGTCAGGCGTCACGGTCAGCGGACGTCGGTTCGACAGAGGGGAAGGGTAAACGATGGCGAACACCATCCTGCTTATCGCGCTGGACGAGGATGCGATGGCCGATGTGCGCTGGGGCCGCGTCGGCGAGACGCGCTGCCGCTTTGCCGCCCGCCTCGATCTGGCCGAAGGCGGTAGTGAGTTGGCGGCCATGGCGCAGGGCAGCCGGGTCGTGGTGCTGGTGCCTGCCCGTCATGTGGTGCTGAGACAAACGACATTCCAGGGCAAGGCCCGGCAGGCGACGCCGCTGGCGCTGGCGTACTCCCATGAGACCGGGTTGTTGAACGATGTCGAGCAGATGCATTGGGCGGTGCTGGGCAAGGTGCAGCGCGATTTCACTATCGCCGGCGTTGCGCTGGCGCAGATGCAAGGGTGGGTTGATAGCCTCAACGCCTGCGGCATTCGCGTCGATGCCCTGCTGCCCGACGTGCTGGCGTTGCCGTTGCCGAACCAATGCAGCGCACTGCGCTGGCGCGGACACTGGCTGCTCCGAACGGGGGGCATGCAGGGCATGCAGTTGCCCGATGCCTGGGGGGACAGCGTCCCGTGGCCGACGCCGGATTGGTGTCTGCACAGTGGCGGAGAGGTGCCGGCGGGCTGGGAAACGGCGCGTATCGATGAGGATCCGCTGTGGCGATTGGCGGAAGAGGCCTGGAACAGCACATCCACGCTGTTGCAGGGGCGTTTCAAACCGGGCGTGCGCTGGCCGCGCCGTCTGCCCGATAAGACCGCCTGCGCGATGCTGTTGCTCAGCGGTTCGCTGCTGGTTGGGGGCTTGCATCACCAATTAATGGCCAGACAGAGCGAAAGCCAGATAACGGCGCTGACTCAGCGCCTGCTGCCGAGTGGCGAGACCGCGCCGGCGTTCGCCGAACGGGCGGCGCAAACGTGGGCACGGCGTATGCAAGACACCCTGAATGCGCCGCAGCTGTTCAGGCTGTTGCCCTACGCGGCCGAGGCGCTTGCTGTCTGGGAACCTCCGCAGTTGCAGGCGCTGGCTTTCGACGCCGCCGACGATCGTTTGGTGGTGACGGTAAACAGAAACGACGCGCCGCTGCCGGCGCCGGTCAACGACGGCGGCGTCAGCATGACGTTCAGCGAGGGAAGCGCGCCTAACCAGGCGATCCTGACGGTGAGAGGTGAGCGATGAACATCGGTTGGCGCGATAAGGCGCTGCGGCGGGCAGTGCTGTTAAGCCTGTTGATGCTGATGGCCTGCGGCTACTGCCTGTATCAGTTTTCGCAGGCGCAAAAAAACGCACAACGGCTGGCGGCGCTGCGAGAGCAGGCGCGCGTCATCCAACAATTGCAGGCGCGTTTGCCGCAGAGCGCCGCCGCGCGCGAGCAACTGCCGGAACGACTGCGACAGAGTGCGCTGGCATATCGCATCGCCATCGCCGAACTGACGGAAAGTGAAGCGGATGTGCGGGTCACGCTGCCGCCCGTGCCGTTTGAACGCCTGTTGCCGTGGCTGGCCGCCCTGCAACGCGAGCACGGGATCCGCGTGCTCTCACTCGCCGCAGAACGTGCGGGGCAGGCGCCGGGCGTGGTGCAAATCAGCCAACTGCGGGTAACGGCGCAACCGGCGATGTCACCCACGCGACGACAATAGAGGATCCAGAGAACCATGCTATCCGCAATAAATGCAGTAGCCGATGAACACTGGCTGCTATTTAGCGCCGTGTTGAGCCTGTGCATCGGCAGTTTTATCAATGTGGTCGTTTATCGGCTGCCTGTCATGCTTGAGCGCGAAATGGAAATGGCGCAGGCCGAACGATTTAATCTCTTTTTGCCGCGTTCATTCGGCCCGTGTTGCACAATGAAAATATCGGCGCTCGATAATATTCCTTTATTAAGTTGGCTGCTGTTGCGCGGTCGCTGTCGTTATTGTCGCACGCCTATTTCCATCCGTTATCCACTGGTGGAGTTATTGCTGATGCTAATGGGAATAACGCTGGCCTGGCGCGTCGGCATGGGTGTGGATTGGTTTTTCATGTTGGCGTTTGCTGCATTGCTGCTGGCCTTGGCGGCGATCGACAGCGAGCGTCAGCTGTTGCCGGATTGCCTGACGCTGTCGCTGCTGTGGGCCGGGCTGTTGTGGCATTGCCTGGCGCACCCGGCATTTTTGCCGACGGCGGTCATCGGCGCGCTGGCGGGGTATTTGACGCTGTGGCTGCTGTATTGGGGATTTCGTCTCGCGACCGGCCGCGAGGGGCTGGGATACGGCGATTTTAAACTGCTGGCGGCGCTCGGCGCCTGGGGCGGCTATGCCGTTTTGCCGTCGATTCTGCTGTTTGCCGCCACCGGCAGCCTGCTGTGGCTGCTGCTGCGGGTGTGGCGCGGCGGCGATGGGGCGCAGCCCCTGCCTTTTGGCCCGGGTTTGGCGGTGGCGGGCGCCGGCGCGGTAGCCTGCCAGTGGCTTGCGCTACCGCTGGCGGGTTAACGGAGCTGGGCTAAAAACGGCGCCAGCGTTCGGTTGAGTCCGCTGCACTTCTCTTGCAACGGCGTAGCGTCGGCCTCCAGCTGCGCGGCGACGTTTTTGCCTGCGTCAAGTAACTGGGTGCGATTAAGCGCCGGCGCCCAGCCTTTTCTCTCCGCCGCCTGCAACGCCGCCGCCGCGAGTGGGCCGTTGGCCGGGATATCGGCGCGGTTGCAGCGTTCTCTCAGAAACTGGCCGGCGCCGACCAGCGATGACAGCTGGTCGCGCTGGATGGCGGCGTCAGGGGCCGATTTGGCGGCGTGCTGACAGCCGGATAACAGCAGGCATGCCATGAACGCCGTGGCGATGTTTTTCAATGTCACGTTATTTTCCCTGTGGAATTAATTGGCGCGGTGTCGGTATTTTCTTGCGCCGCATGGCGGCGCTTTACGAGGTCAGGAATATGTTAACCCTTTATCATGCGGTTTAATATTCTGACGGCATTAGGTTTTATTATTTTAATGCATTCTAAGTGCCGGGCGTTCAGGGCTTCTACTTATTATTCCTCTCGCGGTATCGCCGCATCTCTTTGAGTTTCTTCTCACTCAGTTGGAATCCAATAAATTTAACTGGAGTCGTAATGAAATTATCCAAAATCGCCCTGATGATGGCAGCGCTCACTGCCTCCTCGGCCGCCTGGTCGCACGGTTATATCGAAGTGCCCGAGAGCCGCGCCTACAAGTGCAAGCTGGGCAGCAACACCGACTGCGGCCGAGCGCAGTGGGAACCGCAGAGCGTCGAGCAGGTTTCCGGCTTCCCTGGCGGCGCGACGCCGCGCGACGGCCAGCTGGCCAGCGGCGGGGTGGGCGGTTTCGAGCCGCTGGATCGTCAGGGCGTCAACGTCTGGGCGTTGAACACCATGAAACCGGGACCGCAGACGTTCACCTGGTACCACACCGCCAAGCACAAAACCAATAACTGGCGTTATTACATCACCAAACAAGACTGGGACGTGAATAAGCCGCTGTCGCGCGAGGCTTTCGAAAAAGAGCCGTTCTGTGAAGTCGATGGCCATGCTCAGGCGCCAAAAGATCGCGAAGTGCACCAGTGCGTGGTGCCGGAGAGAACCGGCTATCAGGTGATTTATGGCGTGTGGGAAATCAATGACACGGTGAACAGCTTCTATCAGGTGGTTGACGTCAACTTCGAGGACGACGGCGTCGTGTCCGAATGGCGCAAGCAGCTGCAAGGCTCTCTCACCGGCAAAAACCTGCAGGTTGGCGACAAGGTGATCGCCCGTTTCTTTGATGCGGACGGTGAAGTGCTGACGATGAAAACCGAGCTGGCGATTGACAGTGAGGCGCTGACCGACAAAAACCGCTGGAGCCACGCGCTGGCCAGCAAGATCAACGCCGAACAGAAAGCGGTGCGTGCCGGGGTGAAAGACGGTAAAGGCAACGTCAATCCGGTGTTTGGCAATAATGCGGTCTTTGCCAAACAAGGCAGCACGATGAAGAGCGTGGTGATCTCCTATGAGGAAGAAACGCCGACTATCACCGAAGAGATCCGCATCGGCAACCTGTCCAGCACCAAGATCAAGGACGGTAAAGCTCAGCTGACCTTCAATGCCGAGGTTAAAGGCAAATTGACCGTTGAAGCGCGCGTTTACGATCACGGCCAGACGGAAAAAGGCTACGTGAAAGAGACGCTGGAAGACGCCAGCCAGCCGCTGACCGTCGCGCTGAACAACGTCAGCGAGGGCCATCACATGCTGAAAGTGATCGCCAGCAACGACAATGGGCAGAGCATTCAGCCGGATATCGAAAACTTCAATCTGGAAGCTGAATCCACCGGCGGTGGCGGCAATGGCGACTACAACTTCGTCTTCCCGAACGCGCTGAGTAAATACACCGCCGGCACCACGGTGCTGCAACCGAAAGACGGCAAGGTTTATCAGTGCAAACCTTTCCCTTACAGCGGTTACTGCATGCAGTGGAACAGCGGCGCGACTCAGTTTGAGCCGGGCGTGGGATCCAACTGGCAGGACGCCTGGGTCGTGAAAAAGTAAGTGCGCATCGGATAGTCAAGCGGCCAATGATGGCCGCTTTTAAAGGAGCTTTATGTCACACGAACCTGCCCGTTACGATCTTTTCAGTCGGTTACTGCATTGGGGCATTGCCGCCGTGATGATCTACGTCATGATCGTGGGTTATTCACTGCATTTTATGACGGATGCGCGCATCTTCGCCTTTTTCTCCGTGACCAATATGTCGTTGGCCTTGGTGCTGACACCGCTGATGGCGGCGCGCTTTATCTGGCGTTTTTTCCGGCCTAAAGTGCCTTATGGCGATATGCTGCAAGGGCGCGAGAAGGGGTTGGTGCATCTGCTGCACGAAATATTCTACCTGCTGATTTTCGTGGTGTTGCTGAGCGGCTTTCTTATGCTGGAGCACGGCTTTGCGGTTTTCGGCGCGATCGATTTCCCCCGTCCGATTGCGAATCTTGAGGTTAATCGTTTCTTTTTCGCCGTGCACCGTTATTCATGCATCGCGCTGTCGGCCATGATTGTACTGCACATCGCGGCGGTGATTAAGCATCACTGTTTCGCCCGGCGGGCGATTTTGCGCCGTATGCTCTGAGCCTGGCGGTGATGGTTCACGCCGCCCGGCGCGGCGGCGTGGCAGCGATGGCCTCAGGGATATTCGCCGCGATTTGCACCACACAGGCAATGTGAGGCGAGCATCTTCACGCGTGAATAGCGTTAAGGCGTAATACCCCGGACATTAACCGAGAATTGTTGCTATTTATTATTAACGGCAAAGATGAGTGTAATTAACATTTCGTTGTCAATAGGAAAATGACCTATTCAACTTGAACATTGAAGCCGATAAAAGCATCGGCTCAACGCGTTGGGGGCTGATTATCTGACATATTTCCAAACGGAGGTGGGGATTTTGTCATACAGCTTGTTCATGGTCAGCTCCGCCAAACGATGATCGGCGGCTGAGTAAAACAGCTCCAGTTCATCATCGGAAAGCTCGTACTTATTTTTTTCAATAACACGTTCGAGAGTATCAATCGTGGTGCATTTACGTAAACGCATCAGATAGTCGGTTTTAGTCATGGTGGCCTTTTAGTTTAATAACCGTAAAATAGCTCGGGAATAATTATCCCCTAAGTTTTCATTGTCGTACAGATGTCCTCTCCTGAGAACATTCTGAATAATCTCGCCTTGGTTTTTTGCCAGCGGCGCAGGTCGGAATCATTGATACCGTAGCTGCTGAACAGCGTATAGGTATCGTCGAGATATTCCTCGACTAACTCCGACAAATCGGATTCGTCCATGTATTTAATTTTATAACTCATCACAAACGAAGCGATATGTTCGATCAACTCATTAAGCTGAAGGTTGACGGAGGATGTCGGATCGTTGACCCACCCGTGGTGGCTGTCTCCCAGGGTGGCGATACCTTCATCATACAAATTTTCGCACAAGAATTTGAGTTGAGCAATGTCGTGTCGCTTAGGCGAATACTCATCCATATCATCCCCTCCGTAAGTCTTAATGGCGGTGTTGATAACACTATGTGAGCAAGCTGATTTACATCATGAACGGAGGCAGCTTAACGGTGGTTAAATAAACTTCCCGTAAAATGAATATAAATCATTTTTTCGCGTTTGGCCTGCAGTTATTACGTAAACTTACAATTCATCCGCGGTTGATGGGCGTGAGTTATCAATGATGTCGAAGATTAAACCCCGTTGCGCCACACGGAACCGGACGCTATCGCTGATCGTGTCTTCGCTGTTGATATCCAGGCAAGCATTAAAAATGCCCCACTTATAGCGATAACTCATTGAATAATCGCTGTCACCTTGTTGCACTATATCAAGTATTTCTAATGAATCTTCGGCATAGCGTGCGCTTTCAGAATAAAAACTGAGTCCGCTGGTCAGCGCCGGCACTAACTCCGCAATATTGTCATTAATCACTTTCTTTAATTTTTTAACAGAAAGTGCGTTGACGTCCTGGTTACAGGCAAGGGTAACAAGCATTAATCTCGGCCAACAACAATGTTATCTGCTCATCTTACTCCTTTTCCACTCGCGCCGGTAAATTTTTCGATTTACCGCTGTTTTTTTACCTTCCGCCAACATTTGCGTCGAACGGGAATATCCCTGAGTTTGATAAGGGGGCGAGGGGGGGACCTGCTGCGCGACGAGCTGTTACGTTCCGTTGCATTAATGAGTCCGGCAACGCTTGAGACATACCATTTATTGTGATGTTATATTGTAACTATAAATCTGCTGCTTTGGTTATTCCCTTGATTCCCACTTCGCAAAATGACGCCGCGTCGTCACTGAACTCGTTGTTCACCACCTCCGCGGCCGTGCGCTGTGCGGGCGCTATCGTTTTGTTGACTCTGCTGTGGCTCGGCATTTTTTGGGCGGTGTCGCTGCCATGATTTCATTACGTCAGCTGGCGATAGGCTATGGCGCCACGCCGCTTTTCCCGCCGCTGAGCGGGCAGTTTAGCGCCGGTTCGTTAACCGCGGTGGTGGGCGTCAACGGGGCAGGGAAATCGACGTTGCTGAAAACGCTCGCCGGTTTGTTGCCGCCTGTGGCGGGTCGCCTGGACTTTAGCGGTGAAAAGCCGCCGCGCAAGGCTTATTTACCGCAGCAGGCGGAGCTGGATCGGCAATTCCCGATCGCGGTGAGCGATCTGGTGGCGATGGGATGTTGGCCGCAAAGCGGCATGTTCGGCGGTATGAACCAGCGTGCGGCGAGCCAGGTTAATGAGGCGCTGGCGAGCGTCGGCATGAGCGCGCTGGCGCACAGTCCGGTAGGCGAGCTCTCCGGCGGCCAGCTGCAGCGGGTGCTGTTTGCGCGCCTGCTGGTCCAACAGGCGCCGTTGATCCTGCTGGATGAACCCTTCACCGGCATCGACAGCGCCACTACGCAGATCCTGCTGCAGGTGATCGCGCAGCTGCACCAGCAGGGGAGAACGGTGATCGCCGTCCTGCATGACATGTCGATGGTCGCCGAGCATTTTCCGCAGGTGCTGTTGCTGACCCCGCAGGCGTGTCATTGGGGCGCGGCCGATCGCGTGCTGGAACAGGTGCCGCGGTATCTCGCCGCCGAACGGCAGCCGGGCCTGCGGGTGGTGGCGCCATGATGCTGTTGCATGGGCTTATCGACCCTTTTCTCTCTTTCGGTTTTATGCGACGCGCATTGATGGCGTGTCTGGCGCTGTCGCTCAGCGCCGCCCCGCTGGGGGTGTTTCTGTTGCTGCGCCGCATGAGCCTGGTGGGGGATGCGTTGTCCCACGCGGTGTTGCCCGGCGCGGCAATCGGTTATCTGATTTCCGGCATGTCGCTGGTGGCCATGGGCGTGGGCGGCTTTATCGCCGGGCTGGCGGTGGCGATGTTGTCCGGCCTGGTGAGCCGCCGCACGCCGCTGAAAGAGGACGCCAGCTTCGCCGGATTCTATCTGGGGTCGCTGGCGCTCGGGGTCACGTTGGTCTCGCTGCGCGGTTCCAGCGTGGATCTGCTGCACGTGCTGTTCGGTTCGATTCTGGCGGTGGATGCGCAGGCGATGCTGATGGTCGGTGCGATCGCCACGGTGTCGCTGCTGGCGCTGGCGGCGCTGTACCGCGCGTTGGTGATCGAGTCCTTCGACGTCACTTTCCTGCGCGTTAACGCGCCGCGCCGGTTGGCGCTGATCCACGGCCTGTTTTTGGCGCTGGTGGTGGTCAATCTGGTGGCGGGGTTCCAGATCCTCGGCACCCTGATGTCGGTGGGGCTGATGATGCTGCCCGCCGCCAGCGCACGCTTCTGGGCGCGCAATCTGCCGCAGACGCTGGCGGTGGCGATGGGCATCGGCGCGCTGTCCAGCCTGATTGGGCTGGTGTGGTCCTACTACGCTTCGCTGCCTGCCGGTCCGGCGATCGTGCTCAGCGCCAGCGTCATCTTCTTTGTCTCGATCCTGTTTGGAACGCGTGGAGGCATTTACGCCTTTGCGCGCCGTTGAGAAGTGCCATTTGCAAGGAGAAAATATGAAACGTTTACCTATATCGCTGGCGGTCGCTGCTCTGCTGGCCAGCCCATTGGCGATGGCGAAGACCGTCGACGCCGTCGCCAGCTTTTCCATTCTGGGAGATATCGTTAAACAGGTAGGGGGCGATCACGTCAAGGTCAGCACGCTGGTGGGACCGGATGGCGATCCGCACAGCTTCGAGCCTTCACCGCAGGACGGCAAGACGTTGGCGCAGGCCGACGTGGTGTTCGTCAGCGGCCTGGGGCTGGAAGGGTGGATCGATCGCCTGGTCAGCGCTTCGGGTTATAAAGGACAGGTGATTACCGCGTCACAGGGCATCAACACCCGCCAAATGGAGGAGGACGGCAAACCGATTACCGATCCCCACGCCTGGAACAGCATGAAAAACGGCGTGCAGTACGCCACTAACGTGATGAACGCCCTGATCGCCGCCGATCCCGAGGATGCCAACTATTTTCGCCAGCGCGGCGCCGAATACATTCAGCAGTTGCAAAAGCTGGATCTGTGGGCCAAAACCCAGTTCGCCGCTGTGCCGCCGCAGAAACGTAAGGTGCTCACCAGCCATGATGCCTTTGGTTACTTTGGGCAAGAGTATGGCGTCACCTTCCTTGCGCCGGTCGGATTTTCCACCGAGGCCGAAGCCAGCGCCAGCGATGTGGCCGTCCTGATCAAGCAAATCAAACAGGAAAAAGTTAACGCTTACTTTATCGAAAACCAGACCGATCCGCGGCTGGTGAAACAGATTGCCGCCGCCACCGGCGCCAAGGCGGGCGGCGAGCTGTACCCTGAAGCGCTCTCGCGCGTGGGCGGCCCGGCGGCCACCTATGAGCAGGCGTTCAAGCACAATGTCGACGCGCTGCTGAGCAGCATGAAGTAATCTCCGCCCCCGCTTGCCGGCGGGGGCAGCTTGCAGGCACTTTCTCGCCATAAAAAAAGCCCCGTTGAGCAGCAACGGGGCTTTGCGACAGATGACACTTTGGAGTTAACGCTTTTTCTTACGTCCCTGTACCGCTTTGAATCGCGGATTGCTTTTACAGATCACATAGATGCGGCCACGACGACGCACGACTTTGCAATCCGGGTGGCGATTTTTCGCCGAACGCAATGAACTCAATACCTGCATGGGGGTTCCTTGTTACTTATTGCCGATAAAGCGGCCAAAGCGCTGCTGGAAGCGCGCCGTGCTGCCTTCTTTGGAATAGTCTTTCTGCTTGCCGGTGTAATACGGATGCGAAGCGGAAGAGACGTCGAGGGTGACATACGGCCAGCTTTCGCCGTCCAGCTCGATGGTGCGATCGGTTTTGATGGTCGATCCCACTTTGAAGTAGGTGTTGGCGCTGACGTCGTGGAACACCACGGTGCGATAATCGGGATGGATGCCGGGTTTCATAATGGCTCTCTCGTGTAATGTTATACTATAACAACAATTATGCGCCGACCGGGCATCACGATCAAGCGTAAATTGCACACACGAGTGAATTAATGAGAACGGTTTGCATTAATCAACTGAAGCAAAAGAAAAAGGCCGCATGCGCGGCCTTTTCGATTATCGGGTAGAAATCTCTTCACTGAACGATCAGTGATGCTCTACCGGGTGGCTGTGTTCCAGGTCTTCGTTCTTCTTGCTGAAGCGGCGGCGAACCACCACGAAGAACACCGGTACGAAGAAGATCGCCAATACGGTCGCGGTGATCATCCCGCCCATTACGCCGGTACCTACCGCGTTCTGTGCGCCGGAGCCTGCGCCGCTGCTGATAACCAGCGGCAGAACCCCGAGGATGAAGGCCAGGGACGTCATCAGGATTGGACGCAGACGCATACGCACCGCTTCCAACGTCGCTTCGATCAGACCTTTGCCTTCTTTCTCCATCAGATCCTTGGCGAATTCCACGATCAGGATGGCGTTCTTCGCCGATAGACCGATGGTGGTCAACAGCCCCACCTGGAAGTACACGTCGTTATTCATGCCACGCATCGTCGCGGCCAACAACGCACCGATAACCCCCAGCGGCAATACCAGCATGACCGAGAATGGCACGGACCAGCTTTCATACAGCGCCGCCAGACACAGGAACACCACCAGAATCGAGATGGCGTACAGCGCCGGCGCTTGGTTGCCCGACAGACGTTCCTGATAGGACATGCCGGTCCAGTCGTAACCGATGCCGCTTGGCAGTTTGGACGCCAGCTGTTCCATCAGGTTCATCGCTTCACCGGTACTCTTGCCCGGTGCAGCCTGGCCCAGAATTTCCATCGACGGCAAGCCGTTATAGCGTTCCAGACGCGGTGAGCCGTATTCCCATTTCGCCGAAGAGAAGGCGGAGAATGGCACCATCTGGCCGCTGGTACCGCGCACGTACCACTTGTTGATGTCTTCCGGCAGCATACGGAACGGCGCTTCGGCCTGTACATACACCTTCTTCACACGACCGCGGTCGATGAAGTCGTTGACGTACGAACCGCCCAGTGCGGTGCTCAGCGTGCTGTTGATGGTGGTGATGCTCACGCCCAGCGCCTTGGCTTTCTCCTGATCGACGATCAGTTTGAACTGCGGCGTATCTTCCAGGCCGTTCGGGCGCACGCCCACCAGCACGTCCGGATGCTGAGCAACCATGCCCAACAGCTGGTTACGCGCTTCGGTCAGTTTTTCGTGCCCCAGGCCGCCCTGGTCAATCAGCTCGAAGTCGAAGCCGGTTGCGGTACCGAGTTCGATGATCGCCGGCAGGTTGAACGGGAACACCAGGCCTTCTTTAATCTGCGAGAAGGCGCCCATGGCGCGACCCGCGATCGCTTCCACCTTGTTCCCGGCCCCTGGACGCTCACCCCAGTCTTTCAGGCTGACGAATGCCAGGCCGTTGTTCTGGCCGTTACCGTTGAAGCCGAAGCCCGCGACGGTAAACACCGAAACCACGTTGTCCTTTTCCTTGTTCAGGAAGTAGTCGGAGACTTCTTCCAACACCTTGTTGGTGCGGGATTCGGTGGCGCCGGCAGGCAACTGCACCATGGTCAACAGGATGCCCTGATCTTCGTCCGGCAGGAACGAAGAGGGCAGGCGCAGGAACAGCAGGCCCATGCCAACTACGATCAGCAGGTAGATGATCAGGTAGCGGCCGGTGCTGCGCAGGATGTTGCCCACGCTGTCGGTATAGTGATGCGTGCTCTTCTCGAACATGCGGTTAAACCAGCCGAAGAAGCCCGTTTTAACCCCGTGATCGCCTTTCGGGATCGGTTTGAGCAGGGTGGCGCACAGCGCCGGCGTCAGGATCAAGGCCACCAGCACCGACAGCGCCATCGCGGACACGATGGTGATCGAGAACTGACGATAGATGGCACCGGTTGAACCGCCGAAGAACGCCATCGGCACGAATACTGCCGACAGCACCATGGCGATACCCACCAGCGCGCCCTGGATCTGGCCCATCGATTTACGGGTAGCTTCTTTCGGCGGCAGCCCCTCTTCGGACATGACGCGCTCGACGTTTTCCACCACCACGATGGCGTCATCCACCAGCAGGCCGATCGCCAACACCATGCCGAACATCGTCAGGGTGTTTATCGAGAAGCCGAACGCCGCGAGTATCGCAAAGGTCCCCAGCAACACCACCGGCACCGCGATGGTTGGGATCAGCGTCGCGCGGAAGTTCTGCAGGAACAGATACATCACCAGGAATACCAGGATGATGGCTTCGATCAGCGTTTTCACCACTTCGTTGATGGAGATCTTAACGAATGGGGTGGTGTCGTACGGATAAACCACTTTCATCCCTTGCGGGAAGAAGGGCGCCATCTTGGCCAGCTCGTCTTTCACACCTTTAGCGGTGTTCAAGGCGTTGGCGCCGGTCGCCAGTTTGATACCCAGGCCGGCGGCAGGCTTGCCGTTATAACGCGCGGTAACGGCATAGCTTTCCGCGCCGCGCTCGATGTGAGCGACGTCGCGCAGGCGCACCTGGGAACCGTCGGTATTGACCTTCAGCAGGATCTTGCCGAACTCTTCCGGCGAAGTCAGACGGGTCTGCGCGATGATCGAGGCGTTCAACTGCTGCCCCGGCACCGGCGGCAGGCCGCCCAGCTGGCCTGCGGCGATCTGGTTGTTCTGCTCGGTGATGGCGGAGGTCACGTCCGTGGTCGTCAGCTGGTAGTTATTCAGCTTGTTCGGATCCAGCCAGATGCGCATCGCGTACTGGGCACCGAACAGCTGCACTTCACCCACGCCGGACGAACGGCTGATCGGGTCCTTGATGTTGGACGCCACGTAGTCCGCAATATCGTCCTGAGTCATGTTCGGATCGTCGGAAACGAAGCCGGCCACCATCAGGAAGCTGCTGCTGGATTTTTCTACTTTCAGGCCCTGCTGCTGAACTTCTTGCGGCAGCAGCGGGGTGGCCAACGACAGTTTGTTCTGGACCTGAACCTGCGCGATGTCAGGATCGGTGCCGGACTCAAACGTCAGGGTAATGGTGACGCTACCAGAGGAATCACTGGTGGAGGACATGTACATCAGGTTATCGATACCGTTCATGTTCTGTTCGATAATCTGTGTGACGGTATCCTGCACCGTTTTGGCATCTGCGCCCGGGTAGTTGGCGGAAATACTCACCGCCGGCGGTGCAATAGTGGGATACTGCGCGATTGGCAGTTTCATTATTGCAAGCACCCCCGCCAACATGACGATGATGGCGATTACCCAGGCGAAAATTGGGCGGTCTATAAAGAACTTAGCCATGTATTACAGGCTCCTTTTTATGACTTCTGCGCTTCAGACTGCGGCTGTTTTTGCGCCTGAGTGTCAACTTCCTGCACTTTTACCTGCGCGCCCGGATGCACTTTCATCAGGCCGGTGACGATGACGCGATCGCCGGCTTTCAGGCCATCGGTAACCAGCCATTTGTCGCCAATCGCCTGGTCCGCCTTCAGCGTGCGCAGCTCAACTTTGTTGTCTGCCCCTACCACTAACGCCGTCGCGTCGCCGCGCGGGTTGCGGGTGACGCCCTGTTGAGGCACCAGCAACGCATCGCTGCGTACGCCTTCGTCCAGACGGGCGCGCACGAACATGCCTGGCAACAGCGTATCGTTCGGGTTAGGGAACAGGGCGCGAATGGTGATGGAGCCGGTGGTCTCATCGACGGTGACGTCGGAGAACTCCAGCGTGCCTTCCTGCGCGTATTCGGTGCCGTTTTCCAGCATCAGTTTCACTTTGGCCTTGCCGTTTTCCTGCTTCAGCGCGCCGCTGGCCAGTTCTTGTTTCAGGCGCAGGAAGTCGGTGCTCGACTGGGTGACGTCGACATACATCGGATCCAACTGCTGCACGGTGGACAGGGCGGTTGCCTGGCCGTTGCTGACCAGCGCGCCTTCGGTCACGGCGGATTTGCCGATGCGGCCGGAGATCGGAGAGGTCACCTTGGTGTACGCCAGGTTGATGCGCGCGGTTTCCACGGCGGCCTTGGCGGCCACCACGGCGGCATCCGCTTGCTGCAGCGTGGACACGGCGTTGTCATAGTCCTGCTTGCTGATGTAGCTGGTGCCCAGCAATGGCTTGTAGCGGTTTACCGTCACGCGTGCGATGGAAGCGCTGGCCTGCGCTTTGGCCAAATCGCCTTTCGCGCTGTCGTAGCTGGCCTGATAGGTCGCGGGATCGATTTGGTACAGAGACGTCCCGGCCTTGATATCGCTGCCTTCAACGAAGTTACGCTTCAGGATGATGCCGCTGACCTGAGGGCGAACTTCGGCGATGCGATACGCAGCGGTGCGGCCAGGAAGATCGGTAGTGATATTGAGAGGCTCGGCCTTCAAAGTGACTACGCCCACTTCAGGAGCCTGCTGTTGGGCGCCTTGCTGTTGGGTTTCTTTATCGTTACATCCTGTTAGCACTAAGCTGCCTGAAAGCATCAGAACGGCCGCCAGAGGCGTTAACCCTCTGTTTTTGTTCATAGAAAAACCTCAAGTGTCCGATTTCAAAATGATCAATGGATCACAAGCTTTAAAACCCATTGCTGCGTTAATTATATGTGCGTGCTATGGTACATACATTCGCGAATGTATGTAAATCACACTCCCCCTAAATAACAATGCCATGGCACGAAAAACCAAACAGCAGGCGCAAGAAACCCGACAGCAAATCCTCGATGCTGCGGTGAGAGAGTTCTCTGAACGTGGCGTTGCTGCAACGTCACTGACAGATATTGCCACCGCTGCCGGGGTTACGCGTGGAGCCATTTACTGGCACTTCAAAAATAAGGTAGACCTGTTTAATGAAGTTTGGGAATCTACCGAGCCGAAAATTGACCAGCTCGAAACAGAGTATCAGGCAAAGTTTCCCGATAATCCACTGCGGGTTATCCGGGAAATTCTGATTTACATTCTGACGTCTACGGTTGAAGACGGCCGCAGGCGGGCGTTGATGGAGATTATATTCCACAAATGCGAGTTTGTCGGTGAAATGATGCCGCTGCTGGATTCGCGCAAGGTGTTGTACCTCGCCGGCTACGAACGCATCGAAGCGGTGCTGTATAACTGCATTCACCACGAGCAATTGCCCGCCGATTTGCATACCCGCCGTGCGGCGATCATCCTGCGCGGTTATATCACCGGCCTGATGGAAAACTGGCTGTTTATGCCGGAAAGTTTCGATCTGCGGGCCGAAGCCGAAGCGCTGGTCGATGCGTTTTTGGAGATGCTGCAGTTTTGCCCCACCTTGCGCCTCAACCCCGACGTCGACCGCCTTCCTTTATAAGGAGAGATTTCATGTCATCAGTTGTTCTCATCGCCAACGGCGCCGCCTATGGCCATGAATCCTTGTTCAATGCGCTGCGGTTGGCCATCGCGCTGAAAGAGCAGCAAAGCAATCTCGACCTGCGGCTGTTTCTGATGTCCGACGCGGTGGTGGCCGGGCTGGCAGGACAGCAGCCGCACGAAGGATACCATCTGCAGCAGATGCTGGAGATCCTCACCGCGCAGCAGGTGCCGGTCAAGCTGTGCAAGACCTGCGCCGACGCGCGCGGCGTCAGCCGCTTGCCGCTGGCGGACGGCGTGGAGATCGGCACGCTGGTCGAACTGGCGCAGTGGACGCTGGCGGCGGAGAAAGTGCTCACTTTCTGATTTCGCGACAACGGGACATCATCGGCAACGTTTTTGTTGTTCTTTGCCCACCGGCGATCGTGATAATCTTCAGGCTTCTTAACCGATCCGAAGCTAAATCATGCATCGCTGGTTGACTCTGCCCTCTCTGACGCCGCGCTCGTTTGTCGGCGCATGCCGGCGGCGCATCGCCGCCGCGACACTCCTTTTCCTGATTTGCGCGCTGAGCTCGCCGGTGCAGGCGGCGCTGAACGGCGATTTGCCGCAGCGCAGCGAAGTGCAAAGCCAGCTGGAAGCGCTGAACAAGCAAAAAGCCCTGACGCCGGTCGAAAAGCTGTCCCAACAGGATTTAACCCGCACGCTGGAGCTGCTGGACGCCATCGAGCGCAACCGGCAAGACGCCGCACAGCTTAAACAGCAGGTGCAGCAGGCGCCGGCGAAGCTCAATCAGGTGACCGCCGAACTGGATGCGCTGAAGCAGTCGGTAGACAATGCGGCGGCGCGCGCCGCGCTGTTGCCGCTGTCGCTGCGTCAGCTGGAAAGCCGGCTGTATCAAACGCTCGACGAGCTGCAAAGCGCGCAGGAGAGCCTCTCTACTTACAACAGCCAACTGGTGTCGCTGCAAACCCAGCCTGAACGAGTACAAAGCACCATGTACGCCGCTTCGCAGCGCCTGCAGGAGATCCGCAGCCAGCTCAGCGGCCAGACGCCGGGGCAAGATTCGCTGCGCAACAGCCAGCAGGTGATGCTGACCACCGAGCAGGCGTTGCTCAACGCACAGCTTGAGCTGCAGCGCAAAAGTCTGGAAGCCAATACCACGCTGCAGGATCTGCTGCAAAAACAGCGTGATTACACCACGGCGCATATCGACGCGCTGGATCGCTCGGTGCAGTTGCTGCAGGAGATCGTCAACAGCAAACGTTTGACGCTGTCTGAAAAGACCGCCAAAGAGGCGCAGAACCCGGAAGACGCCACCGATATTCAGCACGATCAACTGGTCAGCAAGCAACTGGACGTCAACCGCCAGCTGAGCCAGCGGCTGATCGCCGCCACCGAAGAGAGCAACACCCTGTTCCAGCAGAACATTCGGGTCAAAAACTGGCTCGACCGCGGGCTGCAGGCGGAGCGTAACCTGAAAGAACAGATCCAGGTGCTGAAGGGCAGCCTGGTGCTGTCGCGCATCCTGTATCAGCAGCAGCAGAGCCTGCCGCAGGGCACGCTGTTGGCGGATATGGACACGCGCATCGCCGATTTGCGGCTGGAGCAGTTCGATATCAATCAGCAACGCGACGATCTGTTCAAGGGAGAGGATTACATCAACCAGCTGGTGGCCGAAAGCAAGGAAAAGGCCGGCCCGGAGGTGATCGACGCGTTAAACGAGATCGTCGATATGCGCCGCGAGCTGCTGGATCAGCTGAACAAGCAGCTCAGCAACCAGCTGTCGCTGTCGATCAACCTGCAGATCAATCAGCAGCAGCTGACCAGCGTTTACGGTTCGCTGCAAGATACGCTGACCCAGCAGATTTTCTGGGTCAACAGCAACAAGCCGGTCGATCTGGCGTGGCTGAAGGCGATGCCCGAGGCGGTGCGCGATCAGCTCGCCGGTCTCGATCTCAAATTCGACGGCGGCAAGCTGGTGCAGGGCGGGCTGAATGCGCTGGTGTTCCTGATCCCGATGCTGTTGGCGATCGGGGTATTGCGCTGGCGCTACCGGCTGATCGACGGCCATTTGCAAAAGCTGGCCAACGACGTGGGGCAACTTAAGCGCGACGGCCAACTGCACACGCCGAAGGCCATCGCGCTGACCTTGCTGAAAGTGTTGCCCGGCGCCGCGTTACTCCTCGGCGTCGGTTTCTGGATGTATCGCGCGGATTTCGGCATCAGCGACTTTATATGGGCATTGTCGCAGCAGCTGGCGCTGTCGTGGCTGGTGTTCGGCTTCAGCTATCGCATGCTGAAACCGGGCGGCATCGCCGAGCGGCATTTCAACTTCGGCGCCAACCTGTGCGCGCATTACCGCCGTCAGACGCTGCGGCTGGGGTTGGCGCTGCAGCCGTTGATCTTCTGGTCGGTATTGGGCGAGAAAGCGCCGCTGCGTCTGGTGGAAGACGTGATCGGCCAGATCGTGGTGATGTTGACGCTGGCGCTGCTCACGGTGCTGGTGTTTCCGCTGTGCCGCGACAGCTGGCGTGAAAAAGGCTCGCATGCCGTGCGGCTGGTGGTGGTCACCGCGCTGGCCGCCACGCCGCTGATCCTGCTGGGGCTGATGTTCGCCGGCTACTTCTATACCACGCTGCGGCTGGCCAGCCGCTGGATAGACAGCCTGTATCTGTTTTTCCTGTGGAATATCGTATACCTGACCGCGCTGCGCGGCCTGAGCGTGGCGGCGCGGCGTCTGGCTTACCGGCGCGCGTTGGCGCGGCGGCAAAACGTGGCGAAAGAAGGAGCCGAAGGCGGCGAACCGGTGGTGGAAGAGCCGCCGCTGGCGCTCGATCAGATCAACCAGCAGTCGCTGCGCCTGACCACCCTGGTGCTGTTCGCCATCTTCGCCAGCGCCTTCTACGCCATTTGGTCGGATCTGGTGACGGTCATCGCTTATCTGGACAGCATCACGCTGTGGCATTACACCAGCACCGTGGCGGGCAGCAGCGTGTCGCAGGCGGTGACGCTGGGCAACATGATGGTGGCGATCGCCGCAGTGATTGTCGCCTACGTGCTCACCCGCAACTTGCCCGGTTTGCTGGAGGTGGTGGTGCTGTCGCGGCTGCAACTGCGGCAGGGGGCGTCTTACGCCATCACCACCGTGCTCACTTACCTGATTACCGCCGTGGGTGCCGTGGTTGCGCTGGGATCGCTCGGCGTATCCTGGGACAAACTGCAATGGCTGGCCGCCGGTCTGACGGTCGGGCTGGGCTTCGGCCTGCAAGAGATCTTCGCCAACTTCGTCTCCGGCCTGATCATTCTGTTCGAACGCCCGATCCGCATCGGCGATACCATCACCATCGGCACCTTCTCCGGTTCGGTCAGCAAGATCCGCATTCGCGCCACCACCATTACCGACTTCGATCGCAAAGAGGTGATCATTCCGAACAAGGCGTTCGTCACCGAGCGTCTGATCAACTGGTCGCTGTCCGATACCATCACCCGCGTGCTGATCAAGGTCGGCGTGGCCTACGGCTCCGATCTCGACAAGGTGAAAAAGGTGCTGCTGCAGGCGGCGCACGACAACCCGCGGGTGATGACCGATCCCGAACCGCAGGTGTTCTTCCTCAACTTCGGCGCCAGCACGCTGGATCACGAACTGCGGCTCTATGTGCGGGAACTGCGCGATCGCAGCTACACGGTGGACGAACTGAATCGCTCAATCGACCGCTTGTGCCGGGAAAACGGCATCGACATCGCCTTCAACCAGCTGGAGGTGTATCTGCATAACCAGCAGGGCAATGAAGTGCAGGAAGTGAAAAGAACGCTGTCGCCGGACGACGGCGGCCAGACGGCGGCGGATAAGCAATGAGAGGCGAAAGGGACAGCGGCGCTGTCCCCGGTTACTGTCCGGCAGGCAGATAGGGAGAGGTGACGCCGGCGCGCTGCAGCTTTTCCTGATAATCCCGTTTGACGATATCCAGCGCCGCCAGCGCGGTGGCCGGATCGATCTCGTTGCATTCCAGCAGGTAAATCAAGTCTACCGCCAGCTGCAGTTCGGGTGAGGCGTTTTCCAGAGACATAGCACCTGCGCTTATTTAATTAATGGGATGAATAACTCGGGTATCGGCAGAGTATAGTGAACCCGGCGCGCAACCGGGGAATAATCATTAAAATATTGTGATAAATCTTCAAAAACCGTTTTCTTTGCGCTCGATATTGCGCTCGATGCGCGCCAACGCCTGACGACAGCGCATCAGCCGCCCCTCCAGCGCCGCCAGCTCGTGCTGCAGCTTTTGCTGCGCCGCCAGCGTGGTCTGGCGCCCCAGCAGGCTTTCCCGATCCTGAATCATGGCAATCAGCCGGCGTTCGTAATCCTGATGCTCGGCCAGCTTGTGGTAGAGATCGACCTCGGGGGCTTCCTTCGGCTGATTCTTGCGCCGCAGCGCCTGGGTCGCCAGCTCGCGCTGCAGGGCGGCGATCTGAGCCACCAGTTTTTCGGCCAGAAAAGCCACCTGGCTGGCGCGGCTGTCGTTAGCGGCGTTTTGCAGCTGGGCGAAGTTTTTCTCCACTTCGGCCAGGTAGTCGCGCAGCCGCGTGCCGCGGTTGGCGAACAGGGCGGCGTCGAACCGCGCCTGCGGGATCGGGGCGTCGCCGCGCGGGCTGACTTCGGCCGCCAGCGCCGCGATCTGCTGTGCCAACACCTGTAATAGACGCTGAGTGCTCACATAAGCTCCCTCTTGATTTCAACAGGCGTAAGCTTGCCCGCGATGCCGTCCTGAAACAAGCGTCGCATGCATATTCCGCCGGCGCGGCGCCGATGCTACAGTAAGCCGCAACCGATTGAGGAGCGAAGAATCGCATGACGCGTGGGTTATTGATCATTTTGGGCTGGTTGGCGGTGGTGCTGGCGACGTTGGGCGTGGTGTTGCCGCTGTTGCCGACCACGCCGTTCCTGCTGTTGGCCGCCTGGTGCTTCGCCCGCTCTTCGCCGCGCTTTCATCACTGGCTGCTGTACCGTTCCTGGTTTGGCCCTTATCTGCGCCATTGGCAGCAGCATCGCGCGCTGCCGCCGGGGGCGAAGTGGAAAGCGGTGCTGGTGATCGTGCTGACCTTCGCCTGTTCGCTGTGGCTGGTGAAAATCTGGTGGGTGCGCGGGCTGTTGCTGCTGATGTTGGCCATTTTGCTGACCTTTATGCTGCGCCTGCCGGTTATTGATCTGCCGCAACAAAAACAGCGCTGATTGTACCTTAAACTCCTCAATAGCTTTCAAGCCGCAGCCAGGCGACAAACGCAGGCATCCCCGGGAGCTTACTTAGGTAAGTAATGCGTGCGGTCAACAACGCTGCGGGTTGAAAGATGCAGGGGAGAGTTGCATTTGTCCGCCAGTTTGCATAGATTTGGGCGTTTTCGTGCGCGGATCGCCTGCCATTTTTTCTCCGGTGTGTTTCACCCGGGGGCGGCGGGTGAGCGGCGCGCCGGTTTTCAGGCAGTTTTATCAGGCAACAATTATGACCGCTACTGCGCAGCAGCTTCAGTTTATTAAAGACAGTATCAAAACCATCCCGGATTATCCGAAGCCGGGCATCCTGTTCCGCGACGTGACCAGCCTGCTGGAAAACCCGTTGGCCTACGCCGCCAGCATCGAGCTGCTGGTTGAGCGCTATCGCGAAGCGGGCGTGACCAAGGTGGTGGGTACCGAAGCGCGTGGTTTCCTGTTCGGCGCGCCCGTCGCGTTAGCGTTGGGCGTCGGTTTCGTGCCGGTGCGCAAACCGGGCAAACTGCCGCGCGCCACGCTCAGCGAAAGCTATGAGCTGGAGTACGGCACCGACAAGCTGGAGATCCACACCGACGCCATCACCGCGGGCGACAAAGTGCTGGTGGTGGACGATCTGCTGGCGACCGGCGGCACCATTGAAGCGACCACCAAACTGATCCGCCGTCTGGGCGGTGAAGTGAAAGACGCCGCGTTCATCATCAACCTGCCGGATCTGGGCGGAGAAGCGCGTCTGAACAAGCTGGGCATCGACTGCTACTGCCTGGTGGACTTCGCCGGTCATTGATGCGGCATCGCCCCTTGGGCACAACGGCCTCGCGGATTGCCGCGGGGCTGTGTTAGCATGACCCTCCAGATTACTCGACTTCTCCGGTATTAATGAGCTATCAGGTTCTCGCCCGTAAGTGGCGCCCTCAAACGTTCGCAGACGTGGTCGGCCAGGAACATGTCCTGACCGCGCTGGCCAACGGCCTCTCGCTGGGGCGGATCCATCACGCCTATCTGTTCTCGGGCACGCGCGGCGTGGGGAAAACCACCATCGCCCGCTTGCTGGCCAAAGGCCTGAACTGTGAAACCGGCATCACCGCCACGCCGTGCGGCCAATGCGACAACTGCCGCGAGATCGAGCAGGGGCGCTTCGTCGATCTGATCGAGATCGACGCCGCTTCCCGAACCAAGGTGGAAGATACCCGCGATCTGCTGGACAACGTCCAGTACGCGCCGGCGCGCGGCCGCTTCAAGGTCTACCTGATCGATGAAGTGCACATGCTCTCGCGCCACAGCTTCAACGCGTTGCTGAAGACGCTGGAAGAGCCGCCGCCGCACGTCAAATTCCTGTTGGCCACCACCGATCCGCAAAAATTGCCGGTGACCATTCTTTCCCGCTGCCTGCAGTTTCACCTCAAAGCGCTGGACGTCGATCAGATCCGCCAGCAGTTGGAAACGGTGCTGACGGCGGAGCAGATCACCAGCGACGCCCGCGCGCTGCAGCTGCTGGCGCGCGCCGCCGACGGCAGCATGCGCGATGCGCTGAGCCTGACCGATCAGGCGATCGCCATGGGGCAGGGGCAGGTGACCGCCGCCACCGTCAGCCAGATGCTCGGCACGCTCGATGACGAGCAGCCGCTGGCGATCCTCGAAGCGCTGGTCAGCGCCGACGGTGAAAAGGTGATGGCGCAGGTCGCGCAGGCCGCTTCGCGCGGCGTGGATTGGGAAAACCTGCTGGTGGAGACGCTGGCGTTGCTGCACCGCATTGCGATGGTGCAACTGCTGCCTTCGATGCTCGACAACCACTACGCCGCCGTGGAACAACGGCTGCGTGAGCTGGCGCGCACCCTGCCGCCGGCCGATGTGCAACTCTATTACCAGACGCTGTTGGTGGGCCGCAAAGAGCTGGCCTATGCGCCGGATCGCCGCATGGGGGTTGAGATGACCCTGCTGCGCGCGCTGGCGTTTCACCCGAAAGCGGTGATCCCGGAGCCGGTGGCGTTGGTGCAGACCGCGCCGGCGCCGATGGCGCAGCCGCAGCAGGCCGCATCGCCACAGCCGCCGCAGTTTCAGGACGCGCCGCCGCCGCTAGGGCAGCCGGCCGCGCCGCAGCGACAATCATCGACTCCTTTACCGGATGCCACCGCCCAGCTGTTGAAAGCGCGGTCCCAGCTGCAACGGCAGCAGGGAGCATCCACACCAAAAAAGAATGAGCCGGCGGCGCCAGGAATAGCGCGGCCGGCAAACTCGGCGCTGGGGCGTTTGGCTTCCGTGACCGAGCGCAGCCAGCAGCGCCTGGCGGAGAAGAAGGTGCCGGAAAAACCGGCGAAACCGGAAGCCTATCGTTGGCGCGCGCAGACCGAGCCCGAGGCGGCGCCGGAACCGCTGGCAACGCCGAAAGCGCTGCGCACGGCGTTGGAACACGAGAAAACGCCGGAGCTGGCCGCCAAGCTGGTGGTGGAGTCGCTGGAGCGCGATGCCTGGGCGGCGGAAATCGATAAGCTTAAGATCCCGAAACTGGTGCAGCAGCTGGCGTTGAACGCCTTCAAGCAGCAGCCGGAGCCGGGCAAGATTAGCCTCCATCTGCGGTCTTCGCAGCGCCATCTGAATTCGCCTTCGGCGCAGAAGACGCTGGCCGACGCGCTCGGTGAGCTGTACGGCGGTCCGATCGAGCTGACCGTGGTGGAGGACGATAATCCGGCGGAGCGCACCCCGCTGGAATGGCGACAAGCCATCTATGAGGAAAAGCTGGCGCAGGCGCGCCAGTCCATCGAAGCGGATACCAACATTCAGACGCTGCGCCGATTCTTCGACGCGGATCTGGATGAAGAGAGTATTCGCCCCCTTTAAACGCTGCGCGATGTGCGCGGCCCTAGCGACGAGAGACGACTATGTTTGGTAAAGGCGGTCTGGGCAACCTGATGAAGCAAGCCCAGCAAATGCAAGAAAAAATGCAGCAGATGCAGGAAGAAGTCGCCAAATTGGAAGTGACCGGCGAATCTGGCGCCGGCCTGGTGAAAGTCACCATCAATGGCGCGCACAACTGCCGCCGCGTGGAAATCGATCCAAGCCTGATGGAAGACGACAAAGAGATGCTGGAAGATCTGATCGCCGCTGCGTTTAACGACGCCGCGCGCCGCATCGAAGAGACCCAGAAAGAGAAAATGGCCTCCGTCTCCAGCGGCATGCAGTTGCCGCCTGGCTTCAAGATGCCGTTCTGATGCAAACCAGCCCGCTCCTTGAATCCCTGATGGAGGCGCTGCGCTGCCTGCCGGGCGTCGGCCCGAAATCGGCGCAGCGCATGGCGTTTCAGCTGCTGCAGCGCGATCGCAGCGGCGGCATGCGTCTGGCGCAGGCGTTGACGCGCGCGATGTCGGAGATCGGCCACTGCGCCGATTGCCGCACCTTCACCGAGCAGGACGTCTGCACCATCTGCGCCAATCCGCGCCGCCAGCAAAACGGCCAGATTTGCGTGGTGGAAAGCCCGGCGGATATCCACGCCATCGAGCAGACCGGCCAGTTCGCCGGGCGCTACTTTGTGCTGATGGGGCATCTGTCGCCGCTGGACGGCATCGGGCCGGGCGATATCGGTCTGGATCGCCTGGAGCAACGGCTGGAAAAGGAAAGCATCACCGAAGTGATCCTCGCCACCAACCCGACGGTGGAAGGGGAGGCGACCGCCAACTACATCGCCGAGATGTGTGGCCAGTATGGCGTGCTCGCCAGCCGCATCGCCCACGGCGTGCCGGTGGGCGGCGAGCTGGAGATGGTCGACGGCACCACGCTGTCGCATTCGCTGGCGGGGCGCCACGCCATCAAGTTCTGATGTTTTCCCGGATGGGGCCGCCCGGCCCCATTGTTTTTTGCCAAAAATTTCCCGCCGTCCGCTTGAAAAACAAGACCCTGACCCTCATCTGATCCTCATTGTTCGATTTTGGTAGCCATTGTCTTTTGAGGTAATCAATGAGTATGAAAGGTCAAGAAACCCGCGGGTTCCAGTCTGAAGTAAAACAGCTGCTTCATTTGATGATCCATTCGCTGTACTCCAACAAAGAAATTTTTCTGCGCGAGCTGATCTCCAACGCCTCTGACGCCGCCGACAAGCTGCGCTTCCGCGCTTTGTCCGCGCCGGAGCTGTATGCCGGCGATGGCGAGCTGCGCGTGCGTTTGTCCTTCGATAAAGAGCAGCGCACCCTGACCATTGCCGACAACGGCATCGGTATGCGCCGCGAAGAAGTGATCGAAAACCTCGGCACCATCGCCAAATCGGGCACCAAAGCGTTCCTGGAATCCATCGGTTCCGACCAGGCGAAAGACAGCCAACTGATCGGCCAATTCGGCGTTGGTTTCTACTCGGCGTTCATCGTGGCGGACAAAGTGACCGTGCGCACCCGCGCGGCCGGCGCCGCCGATGACGAGGGCGTGTTCTGGGAGTCCGCCGGTGAAGGCGACTACACCATCGCCGACATCACCAAAGAGACCCGCGGCACCGAAATCACCCTGCATCTGCGCGAAGGCGAAGATGAGTACCTCGACGCCTGGCGCCTGCGCTCGGTGATCGGCAAATATTCCGATCACATCGCCTTGCCGGTAGAGATCGAAAGCAAGAACGAAGAAGACGGCACCGTCACCTGGGAGAAGATCAACAAGGCGCAGGCCCTGTGGACCCGCAGCAAGGCTGACGTGACCGACGAAGAGTACAAAGAGTTCTACAAGCACATCGCCCACGATTTCACCGATCCGCTGAGCTGGAGCCACAATCGAGTGGAAGGCAAGCAGGAATATACCAGCCTGCTGTATATCCCGGCGCAGGCGCCGTGGGACATGTGGAACCGCGATCACAAGCACGGCCTGAAGCTGTACGTGCAGCGCGTGTTCATCATGGACGACGCCGAGCAGTTCATGCCGAACTACCTGCGCTTCGTGCGCGGCCTGATCGATTCCAACGATCTGCCGCTGAACGTATCGCGCGAGATCCTGCAAGACAGCCGCGTGACGCAGAACCTGCGCGGCGCGCTGACCAAGCGCGTGCTGCAGATGCTGGATAAGCTGGCCAAAGACGACGCCGAAGGCTACCAGAAATTCTGGCAGCAGTTCGGTCTGGTGCTGAAAGAAGGCCCGGCGGAAGATAACGGCAACCAGGAAGCGATCGCCAAACTGCTGCGCTTCGCGACCACCCACGGCGACAGCTCGGTGCAGACCGTGTCGCTGGAAGAGTACGTCGGCCGCATGGCGGAAGGGCAGGAAAAGATTTACTACATCACCGCCGACAGCTACGCCGCCGCCAAGAGCAGCCCGCATCTGGAGCTGTTCCGCAAGAAAGGCATCGAAGTGCTGCTGTTGTCCGATCGCATTGACGAGTGGATGATGAGCTACCTGACCGAGTTCGACGGCAAGCCGTTCCAGTCGGTCAGCAAGGCGGATGAAACGCTGGATAAACTGGCGGATGAAACCGAAGAGCAGAAGGCGGCCGAGAAGCAGCTGGAACCGTTCATCGAACGCGTGAAAACCCTGCTGGGCGACCGCGTGAAGGATGTGCGTCTGACGCACCGCCTGACCGATACGCCGGCGATCGTGGTGACCGACGCCGACGAGATGAGCACCCAGATGGCCAAGCTGTTCGCCGCTGCGGGCCAGCAGGCGCCGGAAGTGAAGTACATTTTCGAGCTTAATCCTGAGCATGCGTTGGTCAAACGCGCATCCGACGTGGGCGATAACGAACATTTCGCCGAGTGGATCGACCTGCTTTTGGATCAGGCGCTGTTGGCTGAACGCGGCACGCTGGAGGATCCGAACCTGTTCATCCGCCGCATGAACAAGTTGCTGTCCGCCTGAAGTTGATTATATGCGCCCTTAACGGCACCGTTAGGGGCGCATTTCCGGTTTTTCCCCGCATTTTCCCCTCTTTTGTTCGCTTGAATTTTTGCATGTTCCGCAATCGATTTCCTTCGCGCGCCTTGAGCCTGCCCCCCCTGAAATGGTATCGTTGAGCGTTTTCGCAATTTTATAAAAACTACATAGCAAGGGGATTTACGCAATGCGTATCATTCTGCTGGGCGCTCCGGGCGCTGGTAAAGGTACTCAGGCTCAATTCATCATGGAGAAATACGGCATTCCGCAAATCTCCACCGGTGATATGTTGCGCGCAGCCGTGAAGGCCGGCAGTGAACTGGGCAAGCAGGCGAAAGAGATCATGGACGCCGGCAAGCTGGTGACCGATGAGCTGGTGATCGCGCTGGTCAAAGAGCGCATCGCTCAGGAAGATTGCCGCAAGGGCTTCCTGTTGGACGGCTTCCCGCGCACCATTCCGCAGGCTGACGCGATGAAAGAAGCCGGCATCAACGTTGACTTCGTGCTGGAGTTCGACGTGCCGGACGAGCTGATCGTTGACCGCATCGTTGGCCGCCGCGTGCACGCGCCGTCCGGCCGCGTATACCACGTGAAGTTCAATCCGCCGCAGGTGGAAGGCAAAGACGACGTGACCGGCGAAGAGCTGACCACGCGCAAGGACGATCAGGAAGAGACCGTGCGCAAGCGCCTGGTGGAATACCATCAGATGACCGCGCCGCTGATCTCTTACTACAGCAAAGAAGCGGCAGCGGGCAACACCCAATACCGCAAAATCGACGGCACCCGCAAGGTGGCCGAAGTGAGCGCAGAGCTGGCGACTATCCTCGGTTGATAGCAAGCTGGCTGTGCATGACGCCGGGCCTGTGGCCCGGCGTTTTTTTTGCCGTTTTCCCGTTAAATTGTGATCGCGGCGGCTTGTTGCGGCCATGCCCGTTAATCGCCCGCGCCAAATGGCGTATAACAAGCCTGCGTTTTCATCCTCAGCAGGGAGCCGGGCATGCTCAGACAGACCAAACTTCTGGCGGAAGCCACCGCGCGCCAGATCGTCCAGCGGGCGATGGGCATCATCAGCCATTCCGTCAACGTGATGGACAGCAACGGCGTGATCATCGCTTCCGGCAACCCACAGCGTCTGTTCCAGCGTCATGAAGGCGCGGTGCTGGCGCTGGCGGAGAATCGGGTGGTGGAAATCGACCGCGCCACCGCCGAACACCTGAAGGGCGTGCGGCCCGGCATCAACCTGCCGTTCAGCTTTCGCAATCAGCGGGTGGGAGTGATCGGCATTTCCGGCGAGCCGGCCGAGGTGCGCGCCTACGCCGAGTTGGTCAAAATGGCGGCGGAGATGATGGTGGAGCAGGCGGCGCTGCTGGATCAGCACCAGTGGGAAAAACGCTACCGGGAAGAGCTGGCGAACCAGCTGTTGCAGCCGCAGCCGAACACGGCGTCGCTGGAAGCGATGGCGGCGTATCTGGGATTGGATCTGCGCCAGGCGCGCATCGTCTGGATCGTCGAGCTGCAAGAGGCGCAGCCGCACCTGCTGCGCGAACTGCTGGCTGAGCTGGAGGCCACCCAGCGCGATGCGTTGATCGCCATTACCGGCTTCAATGAAATGACCCTGCTGCGCCCGGCCAGCATGGCGCAAGGCGAGTGGAGCCTGAAGCTGGAGCGCCAACAGGCGCAGCGTCTGCAAAACCAGCTCAAGCACCGCTTTCGGGTGCGGCTGATCGTCGGCGGTTTCTACGACGATCCGCAAAGCGCCTACCGCTCCAGCCTGACCGCGCGCGCCACCCAGGCGATGGCGCAGCGCCTGAAATTGCGCCACGCCACGCTGTTCTACCACGACTATCCGCTGCCGTCGCTGCTGTGCGATCTCGGGGAGGACTGGCGAGCGCAAGAGCTGGGGCGCCCCTGGCGGACGCTGGAGGAACAGGATGAAAAAGGCGTGCTGCGCGCCACGCTGCGCCACTATTTTTCGCAGAATTGTGATCAGACGCAGGCCGCCGCGCAGCTGCATATTCACGTCAATACCCTGCGCTATCGCCTGCAGCGCATCGAAGCCATAACCGGTATGAAAATCAATCAATTAACTGACTCTCTGCGGTTGTATATCGGCATGCTGATGCACGACTGAGTTGTGCCAACCCACAAATTCCGCGCCGTTCCTTCGGCGATTTTTTGTTGTTTCCCCTCAGGCCAACGCCGGGCGCGCGGGATATGTTGGCCTGCACATCAACCACGGAGAAAACAACAATGACAACCGTATCCACTCTGGGGGCGCTGGTGGCGTTAGCCGTCGCCATCGTCCTGATTCTACGCAAGGTTCCACCGGCTTACGGCATGATTGCCGGCGCGCTGGCGGGCGGGCTGTGCGGCGGCGCCGATCTGGTGCAGACCGTGACGCTGATGATCGGCGGGGCGCAGGGCATCACCAACGCCGTGATGCGCATTCTGGCGGCGGGGGTATTGGCCGGGGTGCTGATCGAATCCGGCGCGGCGCACACCATCGCCGAAACTATCGTACGCAAGGTGGGGGAAACCCGCGCGCTGCTGGCGCTGGCGGTGGCTACACTGATCCTGACGGCGGTGGGGGTGTTTATCGACGTGGCGGTGATCACCGTCGCGCCGATCGCGCTGTCGATCGCCCAAAAGGCCGGCATTTCTCGTGCGGCGATCCTGCTGGCGATGATCGGCGGCGGCAAGGCCGGCAACGTGATGTCGCCCAACCCGAACACCATCGCGGCGGCGGACAACTTCCACGTGCCGCTCACCTCGGTGATGATGGCCGGCATCGTGCCGGGGCTGTGCGGCCTGGTGGTGGCCTATCTGCTGGCGCGTCGCCTGAGCGATAAAGGTAGCAGGGTGATGGCTGAAGAGCTGACTCAGCATGCCGAAGGGGCGCGGCCGGGCTTCGCTGCGGCGATCAGCGCGCCGCTGGTGGCGATCCTGCTGCTGTCGCTGCGGCCGATCGCCGGTATCGCCGTTGATCCGCTGATCGCGCTGCCGGCCGGCGGTTTGGCGGGCGCGCTGCTGATGGGGCGCATTCGTCAGTGCAATCAGTTTATGGTCTCCGGCCTGTCGCGCATGGCGCCGGTGGCGATCATGCTGCTCGGCACCGGCACGCTGGCGGGCATTATCGCCAACTCGGCGCTGAAGGATGTCTTGATTACCGGTTTGACGCACACCGGGCTGCCGGCCTGGCTGCTGGCGCCGCTGTCCGGCGCGCTGATGTCGATGGCGACCGCCTCGACCACTGCCGGCACCGCCGTCGCCTCCGGGGTGTTCAGCTCCACGCTGCTTGAGCTGGGGGTGAGCGGATTGGCCGGCGCGGCGATGATCCATGCGGGCGCCACGGTGCTGGATCACCTGCCGCACGGCAGCTTCTTCCACGCCACCGGCGGCAGCGTCAATATGGCGGTGCACGAGCGGCTCAAACTGTTGCCGTATGAAACGCTGGTGGGGTTCACCATCGCGGCAATCTCGGCGCTGATGTTTGGCGTATTTAACCTGGCGGGATAAGGAACAGTGATGAAAACGCTGAAAAAAGTGGTTATTGCCCCGGATTCTTTCAAAGAGAGCCTGAGCGCGCTCGGCGTCGCCGACGCCATCGAGCGGGGATTCCGTCAGATTTACCCGCAGGCGCACTACGTGAAGCTGCCGATGGCGGACGGCGGTGAAGGCACGGTGGAGTCGATGGTGGCGGCCACCGGCGGCGAAATCGTTCAGGTGACGGTCACCGGCCCGCTGGGTGAGCCGGTGCAGGGGTTCTATGGCTTGTTGGGCGACGGCGAAACCGCGGTGATTGAAATGGCCGCCGCCTCCGGGCTGCATCTGGCGCCGCCCAACCGGCGCGATCCGCGCATCACCACCAGTTATGGCACTGGCGAACTGATGTTGGCGGCGCTGGATCGCGGCGTGAAGGCGATCGTTCTCGGCATCGGCGGCAGCGCCACCAACGACGGCGGCGCCGGAATGATGCAGGCGCTGGGCGTTAAATTGCTGGATAAGGATCGTCGCCCGCTGCCAATGGGCGGCGCAGCGCTGGCGCAGCTGGCGCACCTCGATCTCGCCGGGCTGGACGCGCGTTGGCAGCGGGTGAGCGTAACCGCCGCCTGCGACGTGGATAACCCGCTGTGCGGCGCAAAGGGCGCGTCGGCGGTATTCGGGCCGCAGAAAGGGGCGACGCCGGAGATGGTGGCGCAGCTCGATGCGGCGTTGCACCACTATGGCGAACTGCTGGAACGGGAAACCGGCCGCGCCGTGCTGGCCCAGCCAGGGTCGGGCGCGGCGGGCGGCATGGGGGCGGCGCTGCTCGGCATGCTCAACGCGCGTTTGCGGCCGGGCATCGAGATTGTCACTGAAACCCTGCGCCTGGATGAGGCGGTGCGCGATGCCGATCTGGTGATCACCGGCGAAGGGCGGCTGGACAGCCAGTCGATTCACGGCAAAACGCCGATCGGCGTGGCGCGGGTGGCCAAGCGTCACGGCGTGCCGGTGATCGCCATCGCCGGCAGCCTGACGCCGGATTATTCGGTGGTGCATCAACACGGCATCGATGCGGCGTTTTCGGTGCTCGATCGCATCGTGACGCTGGAAGACGCGCTGGCGGACGCCGATCGCAATCTGCAGGTGACGGCGCGCAACGTGGCGGCGGTATGGCAGCTGGCGCAAGGAAGAAGCCCACAGGCATAGCCTGTTGCTGTTATCGGTTTCGACGCAGGACTTTTCCGTTACAATAGCCGGCATTAATGGCTGCTGACATCCCGACCCAGAACGGAATGCCGGCCGGAAAGGAAATGAGGGGAACTGAGATGAAGCAAGAGAAACACGGCGTATTGCTGGTGAACCTGGGCACGCCAGATGCGCCGACCTCGTCGGCGGTCAAACGCTATCTGAAGGAATTCCTCAGTGACGATCGCGTGGTCGACACGGCGCCGCTGATCTGGTGGCCGATCCTCAACGGCGCGATCCTGCCGATCCGCTCGCCGCGCGTGGCGAAACTCTATCAGTCGGTGTGGATGGAAGAGGGTTCGCCGCTGCTGGTGTACAGCCGCCGCCAACAGCGGGCACTGGCGGCGCGCATGCCGAATACGCCGGTGGAGTTGGGCATGAGCTACGGTTCGCCGAGCCTGGCGGAAGCCATCGACAAGCTGCTGGCGCAGGGCGTGACCAACCTGGTGGTGCTGCCGCTCTATCCGCAATATTCCTGTTCCACCAGCGCGGCGGTATGGGATGGCGTAGCCCGGGTGCTGAAAGGCTATCGCCGCTTGCCGTCGGTGGCCTTCATTCGCGATTACGCCGAACACCCAGCCTATATCGCCGCGCTGCAGCAAAGCGTGGCGCGTTCGTTCGCCGAACACGGCCAGCCGGATCGGCTGGTGCTGTCGTTCCACGGCATCCCCAAGCGCTATGCGCGGCTGGGCGACGACTACCCGCAGCGCTGCGAGGATACGCTGCGAGCGCTGAGCGCCACGCTGCCGCTGGCGCCGGAGCGGGTGATGATGACGTACCAATCGCGCTTCGGCCGCGAGCCTTGGCTGACGCCGTACACCGATGAAACCCTGAAGGGGATGCCGGCGCAGGGCGTGAAGCACATTCAGCTGATCTGCCCCGGTTTCTCGGCGGACTGCCTGGAAACGCTGGAAGAGATTAAAGAGCAGAACCGCGAGATCTTCCTTAAGGCCGGCGGCGAGAAGTTTGAATACATCTCAGCGTTGAACGACGAGCCGGCGCATATTGACATGATGCAGCAACTGGTGGCGCAGCGTCTGTAATCATCCATAATCTGTCTATTAGATGCATCGTGATCGGGCGGGGATGTGTTAACATTCTCCGCTTGTTAAACCGCCACCACCACCAATCACATGAAATTTCCTGGTAAACGCAAGTCCAAACACTATTTCCCGGTGAGCGCCCGCGATCCGCTTCTGCAGCAGGCCCAGCCCGAAAGTGAAATCAGCACCTCGTATATCGTCGGCATCGACCAGACGCTGGTGGATATCGAGGCGAAAGTGGACGACGCTTTTGTCCAGCGCTACGGCCTGAGCCTGGGCCACTCTCTGGTGATCGAAGATGACGTCGCCGAGGCGCTGTATCAGGAATTGAATGAAAACAACCTGGTCACCCATCAGTTCGCCGGCGGCACCATCGGCAACACCATGCACAACTATTCGGTGCTGGCGGACGATCGCTCGGTGCTGCTCGGCGTGATGTGCAGCAACGTGAAAATCGGCAGCTACGCCTACCGTTATCTGTGCAATACCTCCAGCCGCACCGATCTTAACTATCTGCAGGGCGTTGACGGCGCCATCGGCCGCTGTTTCACGCTGATCGGCGAAAGCGGCGAGCGCACCTTCGCCATCAACCCCGGCCAGATGAACCAGCTGCGCCCGGAAAGCATCCCTGAAGAGGTGATCGCCGGCGCGTCGGCGCTGGTGCTGAGCTCTTATCTGGTGCGCTGCAAGGAAGGGGAGCCGATAAAGGAGGCTACCCTGCAAGCGATCGAATACGCCAAAAAGCACGATGTGCCGGTGGTGCTAACCCTGGGCACCAAGTACGTGATCGCCGACAACCCGCAGTGGTGGCGCGACTTCCTGAAGGAAAATGTGACCATTCTGGCGATGAACGAAGACGAAGCGCTGGAGCTGACCGGGCTGAGCGATCCGTTGACCGCCTCGGACATGGCGCTGGAGTGGGTGGATCTGGTGCTGTGCACCGCCGGGCCGAACGGCCTGTATATGGCGGGCTACACCGAAGAGGCCAACAAGCGTCAGACCCAGCACCCGCTGTTGCCGGGGCATATCGCCGAGTTCAACCGCTACGAGTTCAGCCGCGCCATGCGTCGCGAACACTGTGAGCATCCGCTGCGCGTTTACTCGCACATCGCGCCGTATATGGGCGGGCCGGAGAAGATCATGAACACCAACGGCGCCGGCGACGGCGCGCTGTCGGCGTTGCTGCACGATATCGCCGCCAACGGTTATCACCGCCACAACGTGCCGAACTCGAGCAAGCACGTGCGCAGTTACCTGACATACTCTTCGTTGGCGCAGGTGTGCAAATACGCCAACCGCGTCAGCTACCAGGTGTTGAACCAGCATTCGCCGCGTCTCACTCGTGGCCTGCCGGAGCGCGAAGACAGCCTGGAAGAGTCCTATTGGGAGCGTTAATCCGCTGAAAAAGAAAAGGTCCGGCATGCCGGACCTTTTTTAATGCGCGGTGCCTCAGATCGGGCAGCCCCCCATTTTTTCTTCTTCGCTCAGGGTATCCAACTGCAGGATGTTCAGCATGCTGTTGGCGATCTCCCGTTCGCCCATCACCACCTGATTGGCGCCGCGATCGGTGATGTAGGCCACTTCGTCGTCGTAGTGGGCGCGGGCGATGATCTCGATGTTCGGCCGCTTGGCGCGCGCCGAGGCGACGATCTCGCCGGCCTCATAGCCGTTGGGGATGGTCAGCAGCAGCCAGCGCGCGCAGTCGAGCCGCGCCAGATCCATCACTTCCGGATTGGCGGCGTTGCCCAGCACCGTCTTGATGCCCTGTTCGCGCAGCGCTTCCACCCGCGGGCGGGAGTTCTCGATCACCACCAGCGGAATGCCCGCCTCGGCCAGTTTGCCGCCCAGCAGGCTGCCGACGCGGCCGTAGCCGACCACCAGCGCATGGTTGCACATGTCCACCGGGATCTGCTTCTCTTCTTCCACCGCCTCTTCGAGGATTTGCTCTTCGATGGTTTCGGTTTTGGCCAGATAGCGCTCCAGCAGGGTGAACAGCAGCGGGTTGAGCATGATGGACAGAATGGCGCCGGCCAGCACCAGATTGCGCCCGTGTTCCGACATCATGCCCAGCGCGATGCCGAGGCCCGCCAGAATAAAGGCGAACTCGCCGATCTGCGCCAGGCTGGCGGAGATAGTCAGCGCGGTGCGCTTGGAGTGGCCGAACATTTTCACCAGCAGGAACGCGGCGGCGGATTTGCCGAACACGATGATCGCCAGCGTCGCCAGCACCGCCAGCGGTTCGTTAATCACGATCATCGGATCGAACAGCATGCCAACCGAGACGAAGAACAGCACCGCGAACGCGTCGCGCAGCGGCAGGGTGTCGTGCGCCGCGCGGTGGCTCAGCTCGGACTCGTTCAGCACCATGCCGGCGAAGAAGGCGCCCAGCGCGAAGGAGACGTCGAACAGCTTCACCGCGCCGTAGGCGATGCCAAGCGCCAGCGCCAATACCGCCAGGGTGAACAGCTCGCGCGAGCCGGTGCTGGCGGTTTTCGACAGGATCCACGGCACCAGGCGGCGGCCGACCACGATCATCAACGCAATGAAGGCGATGACCTTACCGATGGTCAGCGCCAGCTCCATCAGCAGCTGGCTGCTGCTGGCGTTGTCGTTGCCCAGCATGTTGCCGAAGGCCGGCAGTAATACCAGCGTCAGCACCATCGCCAAATCTTCGACGATCAGCCAGCCGATGGCGATTTGCCCGCGCTGGCTGTCGATCAATTGCCTCTCCTCCAGCGCGCGCAACAGCACCACGGTGCTTGCGGTGGAGAGACAGAGGCCGAACACCAGGCCGGAGATCAGATCCCAGCCGAGCAGCTTGGACAGCCCCATGCCGAGCAGGGTAGCGACGGCTATCTGCGCCACGGCGCCGGGTATGGCGATAGATTTTACTGCGAGGAGGTCTTTCAAAGAGAAGTGCAGGCCAACACCGAACATCAACAGGATAACGCCGATTTCCGCCAGTTCCGGCGCCAGTGAGGTATCGGCGACGAAACCGGGGGTGAACGGGCCGGCGAGCACCCCTGCGGCCAGATATCCCACCAGGGGTGAGATGCGCAGGCGGTTCGCCAGCATACCGAGGAGGAAGGCGAGTACTAACCCTCCGACGATGGTGGTGATGAGCGGTGTTGAATTATGCATCCATACTCCTTCTGGCTATGCATCGCGGCACGGGAGAAACGCAACAAAGTTACGAAAAGATACATTTAGTTTATTGCATTTGTTCGCGGCTTGCTTGGCTAATTTGGTCTTTTTTGTAAAAAAGCAGAGGATTTCGCTTAAGGCGCGTCAATGAGGGGGTTTTGTGCCAGATAAACCAAATAACATTGATTTATCCGTAGGATAACCCGGATGAATAAATACTTTCATCCGGGCAGTTCGCGGGGTTATTGCGGTTTATGCTCCATATTGGGCAGTAGCGCGGTAATAATGCCGATCAGCGGCAGGAAAGCACAGATTTGGTAGACCAGCTCGATACTGGTCAAATCCGCGACATAACCAAGAACTGCCGCGCCTAACCCGCCCATACCGAAAGCAAAACCGAAGAATAAACCGGAAACCATGCCGACTTTACCGGGGATCAGCTCCTGTGCGTAGACCAGGATGGCGGAGAACGCTGAGGCGAGAATAACCCCGATGATCACCGTCAAAATGCCGGTCCAGTACAGGGATGCATGGGGTAAAATAAGCGTAAATGGCGCTGCACCAAGGATTGAGCCCCAAATAACGTATTTTCTCCCTATCTTGTCGCCAAGGGGCCCGCCGATGATGGTTCCAGCGGCCACCGCAAACAGGAAGGCGAACAGGTGAATTTGCGCATTCTGCACCGAAACGCCGAACTTATGTATCAGATAAAAGGTGTAATAGCTGCTGATACTGGCCAGATAGAAGTATTTAGAGAAAATCAGCACCAGCAGAATGCCCAGCGAGTAGGCGACGGTACGTTTTGGCAGCGGTTTCAGCATTGCGGGGCTTTTCGGCTGCCCTTTCGCCGCCCGATGCTGATGTTGGTACCACTTGCTGACCTGCAGCAATACCACGATCGCCAGCAGCGCCGCCAGCGTGAACCAGGCGACGTTGCCTTTGCCGTAAGGCGCGATGATCAGCGCGGCCAGCAGCGGGCCGAGCGAGCTGCCGAAGTTGCCGCCGACCTGGAACAGCGACTGCGCTAGGCCGTGTCGTCCGCCGGAGGCCATGCGCGCCACGCGCGAGGATTCCGGGTGGAATACCGATGAGCCGGTGCCCACCAGCGCCGCCGCCAGCAGCACCAGCGGGAAGGTGTTCGCCACCGACAGCAGCAGCAGACCGGACAGGGTAAAGCCCATGCCGATAGGCAGCGAGTAAGGCTGCGGGTGTTTATCGGTGTAATAGCCGATCAGCGGTTGCAGCAGGGAAGCCGTTAGCTGATAGGTCAGGGTGATCATACCGATCTGCACGAAGCTGAGGTGGAAATCGGCTTGCAGGATCGGATAAATCGCCAGGATCAGCGACTGGATCATATCGTTGAGCAGGTGAGACACGCTGATGGCGCCAAGGATGGAGAAAGCGGTCCTCTTTACCGTACTGCCCTTGGCGGGCGGCATCGCGCTTTGGCTACTGTCGGTCATATTATTATTAGCCTGATAAGTTGTTGAGCACAGAGATGACATCTTAGGCAGGGCGTTCAATTTTTACCATATCTGAAATAATCAGACTCACATCGCAAAAAATTGAAATCAGCTGTCATTAATTCGCGCTACAATTTCGCCCTCATCATAAAAGCCATTTAATACACGGAGATCCGCCATGCGTTTTTCGCTGAAAACCACCGCATGCGCGTTGGCCGTATCCCTGACGCTGCTGTCGGGGGCCGCCAGTGCCTGGGAAAAGGATAAGACCTACGCCATCACCATTCTGCATACCAACGATCATCACGGTCACTTCTGGCAGAACGATCACGGTGAATACGGTCTGGGCGCGCAGAAAACCCTGGTGGACGGCATTCGCCGCGAAGTGGCGGCGCAGGGCGGCAGCGTGCTGTTGCTGTCCGGCGGCGATATCAACACCGGCGTGCCGGAATCGGATCTGCAGGACGCCGAGCCGGACTTCCGCGGCATGAACCTGGTGGGTTACGACGCGATGGCGATCGGCAACCACGAATTCGACAACCCGCTGAGCGTGCTGCGCCAGCAGGAGAAGTGGGCGACCTTCCCGCTCTTGTCCGCCAACATCTACCAGAAAAGCACAGGCCAGCGCCTGTTCAAGCCTTACGCCTTGTTCGACAAACAGGGTATCAAGATTGCCGTGATCGGCCTGACGACCGACGACACCGCCAAGATAGGCAATCCGGAGTACTTCACCGACATGGAGTTCCGCGTGCCGGCGCAGGAAGCGAAGCAGGTGGTGGAGCAACTGCGCAAGGACGAGAAGCCGGACGTGATCATCGCCGCCACCCATATGGGGCACTACGACAACGGCGAGCATGGCTCTAACGCGCCGGGCGACGTGGAGATGGCGCGCAGCCTGCCGGCGGGATATCTCGACATGATCGTCGGCGGCCACTCGCAGGATCCGGTGTGCATGGCCGGTGACAACCGCAAACAGGCGGATTACGTACCGGGCACGCCATGCTCGCCGGATCGTCAGAACGGCACCTGGATCGTGCAGGCGCACGAGTGGGGCAAATACGTCGGGCGCGCCGATTTCGAATTCCGCAACGGCGAGCTGAAGCTGGTGCATTATCAGCTGATCCCGGTGAACCTGAAGAAGAAGGTGGAGAAAGCCGACGGCACCAGCGAGCGGGTGTACTACACCCAGCAGATTGCGGAAGATCCGACCATGATGAAGCTGCTGACGCCGTTCCAGGATAAGGGCAAGGCGCAGCTGGGCGTGAAGATCGGCAGCGTTAACGGCAAGCTGGAGGGCGATCGCAGCAAGGTACGCTTCGTGCAGACCAACCTGGCGCGGGTGATGCTGGCCGCGCAGAGGGAGCGCGCCGATGCCGACTTCGCCGTGATGAGCGGCGGCGGGGTGCGCGATTCGATTGAAAGCGGCGATATCACCTATAAGAACGTGCTCAAGGTCCAGCCGTTCGGCAATACCCTGGTGCATGTCGATATGAAAGGCAGTGAGATTGAGCAATACCTGGCGGTAGTGGCCAATATGAAGCCGGATTCCGGCGCCTACGCCCAGTTCGACAACGTCAGCCTGGTGGCGGACGGCAAGGGCGTCAGCGAGGTGAAGATCAACGGCCAGCCGCTGCAGGCGGATAAAACCTACCGCATGGCGACGTTGAACTTCAATGCACTGGGCGGCGACGGCTATCCGAAGCTGGATGGGCTGCCAAGCTACGTCAACACCGGCTTTATCGATGCCGAGGTGCTGAAGCAGTATATCGAGAAACACTCGCCGCTGGATGCGGCGGCCTACGAGCCAAAGGGCGAGATCGTCTATCGCTAGAGGCGTAGCGAAACGGCGCTCTCGTTTGTTGCGGGGGCGCCGTTCCCGCCGTCGCTTTTCTCCCCTCCATCAACGCCTTCTGTCGACGTTGCCGTTTTAGACGGCGTTTTACTTTCGTCTCTCCATATACGCTCTCGGCGGGCTGCCCGCCATATTCTTGAAAAAAGTGGCGAAGGCGCTGTCGCTGGAAAACGCCAGCCGACCGGCGACGTCGGATTGGCTCAGCCCTGCGGCCAGCATCTCTATCGCTTTGATCAGGCGCCATTGCTGACGCCACTGTTGATAACCGAGCCCGGTTTCACGGCGGAAAATCCGGCTGATGGTTTTCTCGGAAGCGCCGCTATAGCGCGATAGTTCGTGCAGCGGCGGAAGCATGTCCAGATTGGCCAGATGGCGCAGGCGGCGGTCGCTGGGCAGCGGCAACAACGTCAGTTCGCGCGGCGCGGCGGCGATCTCGTCCAGGCAGACCGCCAGAATATTGGCGTGAGGCCCATGCTGCCAGTCGGTGTCGAAGGCGGCGAAAGCGATGCGTTCCAACACCTCGCGCAGCAGCGGTGAGGCCGTCAGGACGGCAAGCTGCGCAGGCAGACAGGCATAGCGATCGGCGTCGAGATAAAGCGAACGGTAACCGACGACGCCGTTGACCTGAACGCGGTGAGCCACCTGCGGCGGGATCCAGGCCACTCTGCCCGGCGGTAGCATACAGATGCTTTGGTCGAGCGTGATACGCATGCTGCCTTGCTGACAGAACAGCAACTGCCCCCTGTCATGCCAATGCGTGCCCGAGTCGTGCTGCGCCAGTTCGGCGGCGATCCCGAGCACGCCGTTGTCGAGCGTATCCGGATTAAAACTGTCCTGCGCCTGAAGCCACGCCATAGTATGTCCGATTTTGTAAATTTATTGTCTTTTATATTGTAATCGGTACCGGGGAGCAGATGCTACCTTGTGCAGCTTATTCTTGGCTACAGGATCTGTTATGCAACGTAAACTGACGCTGACGTTGGCGACGTCGATGATGATGTTTCCCCAGGTGGTGGAGACCATCTACAGCCCTGCATTGACGCATATTGCGCACGGTTTCCGGGTCAGTGCGGAAATGGCGGCGCAAACGCTCTCTTGTTACTTTTTCGCCTTTGCGCTGGGCGTGGTGGTATGGGGACGGATGTGCGACGTCATCGGACGCCGTCCCACCATTTTGGCAGGGCTGACGCTCTATCTGCTGGCTTCTCTCGTTGCGCTGTTCAGCGGCAGCTTCAGCGTACTGCTGGCCGCGCGGGTGCTGGCCGCCTTTGGCGCGGCGGTCGGTTCGGTCGGGACGCAAACGGCGATTCGCGATCGCTTCGACGGTTATGAATTGGCGCGGGTGTTCTCGGTGATGGGGATCGCCATGGCGATCAGCCCGGCGGTTGGCGTGTTGAGCGGCGCAGTGCTGACTCACTATTGGGGCTATCAGGGGGTGTTCGGCGGTTTGGCGCTGTTGGCGGCGCTGTTGCTGGGCTATGCCGGTTGGCAACTGCCGGAGACGCGTCCGCAACAGGTGGTGAAGAATTCATTTTTCGGCACGCTGGGACGGATGGTCAAGGACGGGGATATTTGGCTCAGCGCGCTGTTGGTGGCGTTGTTCAATATTTGCATGTTCAGCTATTACCAGCTGGCGCCATTCCACTTCTCGGCGTTGGCGCTGCCGGCACAGTGGTTCGGTTATACCGGTTTGGTGTTGGCGGCCGGGGTGGGCATCGGCGCGGCGATCAACAAGTTTTTGATCGGCAAGCACTGGCTGTTCCCCGCGCTGTTGATGCTGGCCTGCACGCTGTCGCTGGCCGGCGGACTGCTGGTATTGCTGCTGGAAGGGACCTTGTGGTTCGTTCTGCCGATGATGCTGGTGGTGATGGCGTACGGCATCGCCATTCCCAATATTCTGGCGCGCGCGCTGCGCCATTATAAAGACTGCATGGGCACCGCCGGCGCCATCCTGGGTCTGATGTATTACCTGATGCTCGGCGGTGGCTTGGTGCTGGCGGGGCTGTCGCAGCACCTGGGCGCCGTGCTGTCGCTCTGCAGCCTGTGCGTGCTGCTGTTGGCGTGGCGGGTGGTGTATAACGAGCGTCGTTTGGCGTTGCCTGAGAGTGAAAACGCCTAAGTGCTACCGGCTGGCCGGTTCACTCAGGTGGCCTGCCAGCAACTGGTGAATGCCGGCTATCACGGCGTCGCGCTGAGTGGTGATATACATATGTCCGCCGGCAAAAGTGCGCTGCTGAAAATCGCCTTGCGCGATCCGGCGCCAATCGAGCAAATCCTGCCGATCGATCAACTCGTCGTTTTCACCATAAAACATCGCCAGCGGGGCGCGGTAACCCGGTTGCGCAGGGAAAAGCAATTGGCTGGACAGCATCAGATCGGCACGGATCAGCGGCAGATAGTAATCGAGCAGCGCGCTGTCGCCGATGAGCGACGCATCCAGACCCTCACCGGCACATAGCGCGTTCAACAAAGCGGCACGCGGCATTCTCAGCAACGAACTGTGGCGCGCCAGGAAGGGCGATGAACTGGCGGAAATGATCAACTGCAGCGGCGGCTGAGGCAGCGCCGTCGCTAACGCCAGCGCAACCCGTCCGCCAAGACTGTGGCCGAAAAAGATCAGCGGTTTATCCTGCAGTGGCTGCAGTGCTGGGATCAGTTGATTGATGAGTGATTGGGGGTGGCAGAGCGGCGCTTCGTTCGCCCGCTCCTCTCGACCGGGGTATTGCACGGCATAGAGTTCGATGTCCTGATGCAACGAGGGGCTCCACCCCTGAAAGGCAGTGGCGCCGGCGCCGGCGTGGGGAAAAGCGATCAGCCGCAGGCTGCCCTGGCGTCCCGGCGTCAGCGGTTTCAAGCTGCGTGGGGCGTTGGGGAAGTGGGTGCAATGCATGGCGAAATCCGTATTTTCAGGGGGCCAAGGAAGCCTGAGCCTCCTTGGCGTTAAGGAACGCATTCAGTTGATGGCGTTCCACAATTCATCGAAGATCGGCGTGAACAGCGTAGATTTCAGATAATCCGAACCCGATGAACCGCCGGTACCTTTCCGCTGCCCGATAGTACGTTCCACCAGTTTCACATGGCGGTAACGCCACTCCTGCAGCAGTGAATCCAAATCCAGCAATTGATTGAGCAGCAGCGACTCGCAGCTCGAACGTGTCAGCGATTGCCTGATGATGTCGTCGAAGCCTTGTGCCACCTGATTGGGCTGGTCATTGAGACGCATCAGATGGCCGCGTATTGCCTGCCATAGGGAAACCGGTTGGATGATAGCCGCCAGTCGGCGTTGTACCTCTTCATCACCTTGATACTGCTGTAGTTTCTTCGGATTTTCCTTGCCGAGTAGCGCTTCTATACCGGCGAACTGGTAGGATTGAAAACCGCTGGCGGTGCCGAGATAGCTGCGAAAACGCTGGAATTCGTGAAACTTCAGCGTGCAAATCACGGCGATCTGATTCACCACGGTTTGAGTAATGGCATTGACACGCGTCATCGTTTCGATCGCCGCCGGTATATCTCCTTCTTCGATCTGCGCGATCGCCAGATGAAGCTCATCGATCAGCTGCTTGAACCAGAGCTCGTAGGTTTGATGAGTGATGATAAACAAATTTTCATTGCGGTGTTCCGCAGACGGCGAGGCTGGCTGTTGCAGCGACAGCAGCTGGTTTAGCTGCAGATAGCTGGCGTAATTCATGATGTCACTTTCCCTGTAGAAAACGAAAATAAGATGGGCCGGCTGGGAAGGGCATCCCCGCTCAGATCCGGCAGTTGAAGGGTCAGAAAATAGTGTCCCGTCGCGGCCTGCGCGGGAACCTGAATCAGCTCGGTCACGGAGGCGTATTTGCGCCCTGTTTGCGGCCTGTCGGGGGCCTCAAGCCCCCAAAAACGGCGATGGTTGTCCATGCGTCCGCCGTCGTATAGCCGGTCGATTGATGGAATATCCACCAACAGATGCTGGACACCGAGTTCGACGATGCGCGCCAGGGCTTGATGGCTGAAGTAGGGGGCGCAGGCCGCGGCGCGGAAATCGCTCGGCGCCTCGGTTGCTATCACCAAAGCCTGCAGGTAGTCGCCCGACAACGGCGCCAACGCGTCATCGAGTGCCGCCCGGGTAATCAGCCAATCTTCACAGGCAGCGCTGGCGTTATAGCTCTCTGCAGTTGCGTCCGCTCGCTGCGGCCTGACGCGAATCAGGGTGGCGGCGATGAACGGTTCAAGCGGCAAATCCGCCACGTTGTGCGTTTCAGGAAGAATATGGCCGATGCATTCGGTGTGTGTGCCGTGGCAGTGCGGCACCAGGCTGATGCGCTCGGCGTTGCAGACCCCGCCATGACGCACGCTGGCGACGGTATCGCCGTAACTCAGCGGCGCCGAGTCGGCGGGAGCCACGCCATAAAGGTTGGTTGGGTTATCGGCGAAGTCCAGCCTGGCCGAGAGCCGCAGCGGCTCTCGGTGGTCAAGGTGATGACAACGCCCTTGGTGGTACACCTCAATGCGTTTCATCGGCGGCCTCGGCAGTTTTGCTCAAGGCCAGCGCGGTGAGTTCGCGGATCTGACTGTGCATGATGAATTCGCGGATAGTCAGCGAGACGCCCATCTGTTGACGAATGGCGTGCAGCAGCTGCGGGATCTGCAGTGAATTTCCACCCAGGCTGAAGAAGCTGTCGCAGACGCTGATCTGCGTCTGTGACAAGACTTGTTGCCAGATATGCTGCATGGCGCTTTCCGCCTCGTTGGCCGCAGGCGTGTAGTCCGCTTCCGAAGCCGAATAGCGGATTTCCGGTGCCGGTAACCGACGAATGTCGATTTTGTTGTTGTTGGTGAGCGGGAAGGCCGACAGCACCACAAAACCGGACGGGATCATGATATTCGGCAAACGGGCTTTCAGCGCCGCGCGCACCGCTTTTTCATTCAGCTCTGCTCCCGGCGTTAACTGCAGGTAGCTGACGATGCGGGCTTGCTGGTCTTCACCGACAATTAAACTGAGCGATCGCTCGATATTGTCGAGAGACGATAAACTGAGATCGATTTCGCTCAACTCGATGCGGTGACCGCGAATTTTGACCTGGTGATCGTTCCGGCCGAGATACTCCAGCTGCCCCTGTCGATTAAAACGCACAATGTCGCCGGTGCGGTACATATAGCGCTCGGCGCCGAACGCCTGACGCCGTAGAAAGACCTTATCGCTCAGCGTCGGGTTGCGCCAATACCCCGGCGATACCCCTGCGCCGCCCAGCCACAGCTCACCAAATGCGCCGCTTGGCAGCGGGTTGCCGGCCTGATCCATGACCAGAACCTCAGTCGCCTGGATCGGCGTGCCGATACAGTCGCTTGCGCCTTCGTGAGTCAGATCGGCGCAGGTCGACCAGATGGTGGTTTCCGTCGGGCCATACACCTGCAGCACCCGTGTCGCGATGCGTCGCAATTGCGTCAACAGGGCCGCCGGCATTTTCTCGCCGCCGCATAGCACGGTCAGGGGGCGTTGGCTCGCCGCCGGCAGGTGGTGGACGATGGTACTCCAGACGGTAGGTGTCGCTTGAATCACGCTGGGCTGCTGTCGCTCGATAAAGTGATACAGCTTGACCGGATCCATGGCGGTTTCTCGTGGACACAGCGTGACGTGCGCGCCGCCGGCCAGCGAGCAGAACAGTTCCAACCCAAAAATATCGAAACTGATGCTGGTCAGGCTGAGCACCTTATCGCGCGCGCTCAGCGCCAGCCGCCCGACGAAGTCGTTGGTGAAATTGTTCAGGTTGCCATGCGTGATCATCACCCCTTTGGGGTTACCGGTTGAGCCTGAGGTGTACATGATATAGGCCAGCGTATCGTCGGCTGGGATCGGCAACGCGTCGGCCGCTGCAGGATGAGAAACCAGCGAGTCGAAACCGACGGCGGGACTGGCCCAACCTTGCTCTGGCTCACCATCGGTCACCAGCAACCGGGCTTGCGCGTTCTCGATCATGTAGCTCACGCGGTCGGCCGGGTAGTGTACGTCAATCGGCACGTAGTGTTTGCCGGCTCTCAGCACGCCGAGCAGGAGCACGGCGACGTGGCAACTTTTCTCCATCATGACGCCGACCGAGAAAGGCCGGCTGTCGATGCGCAGCAAGGCATGCGCGACGCGTTCAGACTGCGCCCACAGCTGACGGTAGCTGTACTGATGCCGTTCGCAGCTGACGGCGAGGCTGTCAGGCTGGGTATGTGCCAACCGGCCAATTTGCACCAGCAGCGAGTCACGTGAGCCTGCGTCCGCGTTGACGGCCAACTGTTGCAGCCAATCTTGTTCCCGTTCGCATAGCGGGTTAAGGGCATGCTGCGCCGTATTGGCCGGCAGGGTGAGCAGTTGTTGCAGCGTTTGCTGATAGTTGTCCAACAGCATCTGCATGCTGGCGGGATAAAACAGTTCGCTGGCGTAATCGAGTTCGATGGCGACGGCGCCTTGTTCCACGCTGAAGTTCCAGGTCATATCGAACATCGAGAAGCCCGATGAAAGCGGCAAGCGATGCAGCGTGCAATCGCGCAGGTTTTGTTGGCATACGTCGCCGGCGTTCTGCAGGATCGCCATGATTTGGAATAACGGATTTTTGTTCGACATCCGCTCGTATTCGATCTGGTGCAAGATCCGGTCGAACGAGAGCTGCTGATGCTGATAGGCGCCGATGCAGGTTTCCATCATGTTACCGATCAGCCCGGCGAGGGTGTCCTGTTCGCCCAGTTGGATACGCAGCGGAACGGTATTGACATGGAAGCCGCTGACTTGCGCCTGATCCAGGTTGTCCCGCGCTGCGATGGCGGTGCCGATGACGATATCCTGCTGCTGAGTATAACGGCTGAGCAGCAAACTTAATGCCGTGCAGAGCAAGGCGAAAGGCGTGGCGCCCAGCGCTTTGCCCCGTGACGCCAGCAGATCGGCGACGTCGGGCTGCAGCTGATAATGGATGCGCTCTCCGGCGTGCGTCGGCATTAGCGGGCGCGGTTTATCCAGCGGGAAGTCCAGTTCGCGGCAGTCTTGCAGTTGCTGTTGCCAATAAGCAACATCCGCCGGCGCGGGTGACGCGATGCCGCTATTGACGATGTCGATAGTTTGAATCTGCGGTTGCGGTGCGTCGAAGCCGTTGTGATTGTCGAGCTCGTTATAGCGCTGCCACAGATCGTTAAGGATCAGTTGTTCGCTCCAGGCATCGGTAATAATGTTGTGTTTTACCCAAATCAAAACATGGTGCTGCTGATGATACTGGACCAGCCGAAGCACCAGCGGCGGGCGAGCGGTGATGTCGAAAGGCGTGGCACACAGTTGGCGCACCCACTTTTCTGCCGACAGCGTTTGGCCTTCCACCCAGTGATCGGCAAGGCGAATCGGGGTATGTGGTTCTGCCAACTGATAGGCGACACCGTCGGTTTCGGTGAAACGAGTGCGCAGGCTTTCATGTTTTTCATAAATAAAATTGATCGCCTGCTCAAAGCGCCCCAGATCAAGCGGGCCCTGGATGTCTACCGCCAGCGGCAGGTTGTAACTGCAGTCGTCAGGATTCAATGCGCTCAGGTACCAGAGCAGGTTCTGCTGCGGGCTGAGCGGCGCGCGGCGTTCGTCGCAGATCGCGATGGCGCGCTCCGCGGCAACGGCCTTATTCTCGATATATTCGGCCAATTTGCGCACCGTATTGTGGCGGAACAGATCGGCGATGCTCAGGTGGCAGCAAAGATCGCGTGCGACAAGCGCGACGATTTTGCTCATAGTCAGCGAGTGCGCACCCAGGTTGATGAACTCCTGTGTGACGTCGGCTTGCGGACAGCCGATGGCGTTGGCCACGATGCGCTCGAGAATAGCCTCCGTTTCGGTTTCCGGCGGTGTAAGGCGCTCATTCCGCTCATCCAGTGGCCAGTTTTCCAACTGTTGGCGGGCGATCTTGCCATTGATGGTCAGCGGCAGCGCCGGCAAGAAAATAAAGACGCTGGGGATCGCGGCGGGGTGGAGCAGTGTGACCAACGCGTGGCGCAGCGCGTCGATCGTCAGCTCAGGCGAAGCGGGTTGCACGAAGGCGGCGAGAATTTTGCCCGAGGGCTGGCTGCGAGCGACCACGCAGGCGCTTTCAACCAGTGGATGACTGCGGACGGCGCTTTCCACTTCTCCCATCTCGATGCGCACTCCGCGTATCTTCACCTGGTGATCACGGCGGCCGACGAAAATAATGTTGCCCTGTTCGTCCCATTTGGCGATGTCGCCGGTTCGATAAAGACGCTCTTCGGCCGCCATATACGGCAGCCGACAGATAATGAACTTCTCTGCGCTCAGCGCCTCTTGATGCAGGTAACCGTGCGCCAGGCCGCTGCCGGCGATGCACAGTTCGCCCTCAAAACCGACCGGCAGTGGATTATGGTGGAGATCAAGGATGTGGCAACGGTAGTTTTTCAGCGGTTTGCCAATGCAGTTCCAGGGAACGCCGGGACGATACTCGCACAGCGAAGTGGCAATGGAAGCCTCGGTCGGCCCGTAACCGTTGCACAATCGGGTGCGCTCGGCCCACCAGGCGACGACGTCCGCAGGCGGGGCATCTCCCATGACGATCATCGTCCGCAGTCCCGGCCACATTTCGCGGGGCAACAATTCCAGAATTGCCGGCGTAATAGTGATATGGCCGATATCGTGTTGAGTCAGATAGTCGTGCAGCGCGCCGACATCGGTATGCAGCTCCGAGGGCGCAAGATAAAGCGTCGCGCCGCTGACTAACGCGCCATAGACGTCCCAGCCGAAGGCGTCGAAACCCAGCGAGGCGATGGCCAGCACGCGGCTGCCTTGCGCCAGTCCTATGAAATCGCGGTGGTTTTGCGCCACGTTGCTCAGGCCTTCACGCCCGATCATGACGCCTTTGGGCTTGCCTGTCGTCCCGGAGGTATAGCAGACGTAGGCCAGAGCGTCTCGCGATTGAGGGAGTTGCTCCGCATGGATGTTCAGCGAACGGTAATCAATGCTTGATGGCGCAATGCATGGCGCGTCGCCGGAGTGCAACGGCGAGTCGGCCAAAATCAGCGCGGGCTGTACGTCGTCAAGAATGCTTTGATTGCGTGCCGCTGGCGCCTGCGGGTCGAGCAGTACATAGGTTTTATTGCTTTTCAGTATCCCCAACAGCACGATCAGCAGCGTCGCTGACTTGTCCATCGAGACGGCGACGACCGAACTGGCGGCGCCGCTGTGTTCAAGCAGCCAACAGGCAAACTGATCCGAGGCGCGATCGATTTCGCCATAGCTGTATGTCTGGCCATCGGCATGCAGCGCGGCCTGTTGCGGATGAGCGGCGGCGGCGTGGCGGAACAAAGCGATGACGTCGTGCGCCAGGAGCTCGGCATCGTCGGTTGCGTTGAATTGGCTCAGGCGATGTAACGTGTGAGGTTGAGTAACAATGGGCGCGGCGATGGGATCGGCCGGATCTGCCAATAGCGCGTCAAGATAGTCGGTGAACGCGTTGAAACGCATGTCGTCGCCATACAGGGTAAGCTGAGTGCCGTCACCGCAAGCCGCTACGTCGACCATCACTCGTGGCTGGGCATAGCGTCCCTGTTTGAGCGCGCCGGTTTCATTAAAGAAGAAATGTTGCAGTTGTGCGGGGGACGTGATGTCCGCTACCGGCACCGTATGGAAGTCGGCGCCGGGTTGCCAGGTGAGATGGCAGAGATCGCTGCCGCAACGTCCCTGCATCTGATCGCCAAGACGTTCCATCAGCAATGCGGTCAATTCGCGCATGCGCGTCGGTGATTCGGCATAGTATTTACGCGCCAAGCGGTAGGGAAGTTCTTGTACCGGCGGTATACCGCCACGCGACAGCTCGACCACAATGTCGACAAGCCTTTCCTGCAGCAGGGGAAGTTGGGCGTCAGCGGCCATATCCGACAGCGCATCGCACAGATAAGCGGCCTGGCCGGCGGAGCTAAAGTACAGAGAGAAGTGTTCTTGGTTTTGCAGGGTGTCAATGTCGTTAATATTTTTTTTATTGGTTGCGAGCGTCAGCAGATTTTTTCCCTGCTGTTGCAGTCGTCGTATTGTTTCAGCGTTATTTTCAGTGGTGATAATAAGGTCGAGCTTTTCGGTTGGGCGGTGTTCGAGACTGATAAAGCTAACCTGATGGCCGTATTCCTGGATTTCGTCGGTTAATAATTTACCGCAGGCGCTGTCGCCGAAATAGCCAATATGAAGTAATTCCATTTTTGCTTCCTGAGAATAATGGTTTCCCTTGCGGAATATCAAAGGTGCTGGATTTTTATACCGGTTAATTAGATTTTTGCATACAGCGCATCGGCGATAGGCAAATCAGCCAGAATGCCCGATTTATTCAGCGCCACCAACATTTGCTCCGTGACGATATTATTGGTTTCCCACGGTTTAACATGCGTTGCTGGATAAGTGTCTGCGATGATGTCGATAATTTCCGCTTCTGTCAGTCCGAGTTGGCGCAACATGCAGGCGCTGAAATCTTTGGCGATAGCGTCGGTTGCGTAGCCTTCCAGGAAAGCCAAAATCGGTTGTTGCAACGCTTGCTTGGTGACCGCGTCGCTGTGGCGCCAGATATGGCTCAGCACCTGCTGTGAGAAGCGGGCATGGCGGCCTTCATCCGCAACGTGATCTTTCATCACCAGATAGAAAGTCGGGAAGATATCTTCGTTGTTGATCACATCGATCAGATCGGTCGTCAGCGCCTGCTCCGACAGGGACACGCAAACCAGTCGCAGCAGCTCGCGCAGCCGTTCGTCGCCCATTGCCAACGATTGCGCCAGGGCATAGGAGGCCTCGGTATCTTTTGGCATCGGCAGCGGCGCAATGGACGTCATCTGCTCTACCTGATTGATCAGATCCAGCGCCACCAGGGCGTGATAGGACTCATCCACGACCACGGTCAGCGCGTCTAAGCGCATTTCAAGCGGAAAGTCTACGCCGACCGCGTTTTTGTAGAGCTTGTAACTGGAATCATTGATGATATCCAACTCGATGTTGGCGATGCCATTCAGGTAATGGTAGAGGGTTTGTACCTGAATATAGCGCAAGGCTTGTTCACCGAGCGCGGCAACGCGCGGATGGAGGCACAGCGGCAGACGTTCGAGGGGGAAGAAAAGGGTTGATTGGCTGTCCTGTTCGTTGAGAAGGCGACGCGGGCGAGAGCGGACAATCGCGGCGCGATCCCATTTTTTCAACGTGGTTTCAATGAGGCTCATCGGTTAATCCTTATTAATAGAGTTCTATTTCAATATCCGATTGTGAATAGGCGCAGCAGGCCAGAATAATATTCTCTTCCAACTCCTCTTCGCATAAGGCACTCTGTTTTTCATGGCGTATATTTCCGCTGATTAGAAGTAATTTGCAACAGCCGCACCTCCCCTTTCGGCATAGGTTGGGAATGTCGATATTTAATCTTTCAAAGTTTTCAAGCAGCGACGTTTCAGGACAAAAGTCACCGATGCCCGCGCCATCAAAAATAACTTGATGACCATCGGGCCCTGTATTTGCAGACATGGCGTGTTATTCCCTATGGAAGTCAGTGAGTGAGATCACATTTTAAAATTCATATAAGTAAATTGTTATTAATAATAGGTTGTGAGTTTTAATGGGGAGTAACGATAGCTTTGGCTTTGTTTATTGTCAACACGACACATTAAAAACATTAACATTATATTAAAGGTTGTTTCACATAATATAGTTCATATTCAAACTTTATTGCCTGGATTGTTTAGCAATTCTTATTATTGCTTGTTTTATAATATCAATAGGCAAAAATCGTTGTTCAGTGAATGGAAAACAGGACGTCGCCGCCTTCCAATGATAGCCTGAGCGACAATTTGGTTTTGATAACGCAAACAGGAAGATGACATGTTGAAAACCGCAGGCTGGCTGCTGCCCGCCATCGTGGCGCTGGCGGGGTGTTCGTCATCCGGCGAACGTCATGGACAAACCCTCAGCCAGGCGCTGGCGGCCCTCGGCCAAGACAAGGCGTTGGTCGGGGCGTCGAACGGCGTGATGGTGCGCGATGCCGACAGCGGCAAAGTGCTGTATCAGGCGCACGCGGAGCAGCGTTTGGCGCCGGCTTCCAACATGAAGATCTTCACTTCTTTGGCGGCGTTCGGCGTGCTGGGGGCGGATTACCGGTTTGAAACCCGGCTGCTGACCGCCGGCGAGCAGCGCGGCGACACGTTGCGGGGAGATCTCTATCTGCAGGGCAGCGGCGATCCGACGCTGCATCCGGACGATCTCGACACCTTCGCCGCGGCGCTGGCGCAGCGCGGCATCCGTCATATACAGGGGCGGTTGTTGCTGGACGCCGGCGCCTTCGATCAAACGCCATTCGGCGCCGGCTGGAGCTGGGACGATGAACCCTTCGCCTTCGCTGCGCCGATCTCGGCGCTGAACTACGCCTTTACCCCCGGCGGCGATATCAACGTGGTGCAGGTGGATGTGCGGCCGGGCGCTCGCGCCGGCGCGCCGGGACGGGCGAGCTTCTATCCCGCCAATGACGCGGTGACGCTGGTCAATCGCACCACCACCGGCAGTGACACCGCGCTGACGTACGAGCGCCGGCCGGGCAGCAACCGGATCGTGGTCAGCGGCACCATCGCCGCACAGCCGGAGGCCAGCTCGCGATTGATTACCGTCGATCAACCGGCCCTCGTCGTCGGCGCTTTATTGCAACATGCTCTGCGCGCGCACGGCATCACCCTGCGCGGCAACGCTGAAGAGGGCGTGACGCCGGCCGGCGCACAGCTGCTGGCGAAAAAAACCTCGCCGCCGCTCTCCCGCCTGGTCGTTACCTTCCTGAAAGTGTCCAATAACGGCTACGGCGAGATATTGACCAAGGCGATGGGCCGCAAGACGCAGGACAAAGGGGATTGGGCCGCCGGCCTTCAGGCGATAAACGGATTTGTGCAAAGCCAGGGCATCGCGGCCGACGCGTATCGCCAGGTGGACGGTTCAGGGCTGTCGCGCATGAACCAGATCACGCCGCAACAGCTGACGACGCTGCTGCTGGCGGCCAGAAAACAGCCGTGGTTCGGCGACTGGTATCGCGCCTTGCCCGTTGCGGGCGAGCCGGGGTTGCTGGTGGGCGGCACGCTGCGTAACCGCATGGTGAAAAGCGCGGCGGCGGGGCGCGCTCACGCCAAGAGCGGTTCCATGACCGGCGTATCGTCGCTCAGCGGCTATGTCGATTCGGCGACCGGGCGGCCGCTGGCGTTCGCCATCATCAGCAATAACTATCTGGTGCCCGGCGCGCAGGTGAAGGCACTGGAGGACCGCCTGGTGGAAACGCTGGCGGCCTGTGACGCCACGGTGGTGTGCCGCTGAGTACGCGGCGTCAGTCGCGTTTGGCGATGTCGGCGAAGCTGCCGGCCAGCAGGCGGCACAGATCGGCGGCGGCCAGCTCAATATCCAGCCCGCGTTTGCCGCCGGAGACGTAGATGGTGGCGAACGCTTGCGCCGGGCTGTCGATCACCGTCGGCAGCCGTTTTTTCTGCCCCAGCGGGCTGATGCCGCCCACCAGATAGCCGGTGACGCGCTGCGCCAGCTGCGGATCGGCCATCTCGGCCTTTTTGGCGCCGAGGGCGCGGGCAACCTTTTTCAGATCCAACTGGGTTGCGACCGGCGTGACCGCCACCGCCAGGTGTTTGGCGTCGCCGTTCAGCGCCACCAGCAAGGTTTTGTAAACCCGATCGGCATCCAGCCCCAGCTTTCTCACCGCCTCATCGCCGAAGTTGGTTTCGTCGCTGTCGTGGTGATAAGGATGGAGGGTGAAGGCGACCTTTTGTTTCTCAAGCAGAACGACTGCGGGCGTCATGATGTGTTGTCCAAAATGTCCACGGCGGGGAAAGGGTGATAACCAGCCTTAAAAATACAAAAATCCAACCAGCCCGGCAACCTGAGCGGCTGTTACATAAAGCGGGTTGCCAAGATATTCACCGGGTTGCTACCCTGTTTACTGTAACCGTTAACACGGTTGCTATGCGTATAACTAGAATACAAGAAATTCCTCTTTGACTGGCCAATAGCGATATTGGCCACTTTTTTACCCCTGCGGCTGCAGCATCGCCGGCAGGTTATCCTCGCCATACAGGTGCAATGCGCCAACCGCCACCACATAGTCTCCGGCCGGCAGCGCCTCCAGCTGACGCCGCCAGTCGCGATTGCGTTGATGCATCAGCACGTCGTAAAGCCCGGCGCTGAAGGTGGCCGGCAGCGTGTCCAGCGTGCCGCGCGGTTTGGCGTCCAGCCACCAGCTCACCATGGTTTGCAGCAGCCGCGCGTTGGTATGCCAATGCTCCAGCGTATCGCGCAGCAGCGCGATGCCGCCTTCCGGCAGCTGTTCCAGCATCGCCAACTGCTGCTGTGCCCCCTCGAGTTCGATCACCGGTTTGTCCTGCGCTCTGGCGGCCTGCAGCAGCTGATAATCTACGCCGTACTCTGCGCGCAGACCCAGACGCTGGGCCTGCCGCGCCTGCATCATCAGCGCCACCTGCCAGCCGGGCAGGGTGGCGAAGGCGTGCGGATCGGCGCCCAGTTCGTGGCACAGCGCCAGCAGCTGTTGATATTCTTCGGCGGACAGGCGCTGTTCCAGTTCGGGCTGTTGCTCTGCGTGGTCGAAAGGGGAGGCGGTGCCGGTGATATCGGCTTCGACGATCAGCGCGTCGGCCTGTTGCAGCCGGGCGGCCAGCCGGGGCGGCAGCGGCGCCATATCGACGGTGCCCATATGGATGCTGCCCACCAGATGGAGCCGACGCTCGCCCGGCAGAGTGATGTCCAGCGCCGGATAAGCGTAACTTTTGGGCGAGATCAGGCCGAGAAAGGCGGCGAGGCGGCGTAACAGTTGACCCATACGGCGTGGCTCCTGAATAACGGGTGCGCGTTTTCGCGTGCAAGGCGAGGGAAAATCGTCATTCATGCTAAACGCTATCCGCCGCGCAGGGAAGCCCGGAAAACAGCGGGGCGCCTTGACGACGCCCCGGAGCTTACTTCCTGGGTTTAAAACGCAGCAGCCGGTTGGCGTTGCTGACCACGGTAATGGACGACAGCGCCATCGCCGCGCCCGCCACCACCGGGCTGAGCAGCGTGCCGGTCAGCGGATAGAGCACGCCGGCGGCGATCGGAATGCCCAGCGTATTGTAGATAAAGGCGCCGAACAGGTTCTGCTTCATGTTGCGCAGCGTGGCCTTCGACAGTTCCACCGCATCCGCCACCCCGTGCAGGCTGTGACGCATCAGGGTGATGGCGGCGGTCTCGATGGCGATGTCGCTGCCGCCGCCCATCGCGATGCCCACGTCGGCCTGCGCCAGCGCCGGGGCGTCGTTGATGCCGTCGCCGACCATTGCCACGCGTTGGCCCTGCGCCTGCAGCTGTTTGATCGCCGCCGCTTTGCCGTCCGGCAGCACGCCGGCAATCACCCGATCGATACCGGCCTCTTTGGCGATGGCGTTGGCGGTCACCGGGTTGTCGCCGGTCAGCATCACCAGCTGATATCCCTGCTGGTGCAGGCGCTGCAGCGCCGCGACGCTGTCCTCGCGCAGCGGATCGCGAATGGCGAACAGCGCAGCCGGTTTACCGTCAACAGCCAGCAGCACCGGCGTCACGCCGCGTTCGGCCTGGGAGCGCATCGGCGCCTCCAGTTCGTCGGCCGCGACCTGATGTTGTTTCAGCAGCGCGGCGTTGCCCAGCAGCACCTGCACGCCGTCGATCTCCCCGCTGACGCCGGCGCCGCGCAGGGTGCGGAACTGCGCCACCTGCGGCAGCGTTTGCCCGACGGCGCGTTCCATGATGGCGCGCGCCAGCGGGTGGTTGGAGCCTTGTTCCAGCGCGGCGGCCCAGCCGAGCGCCTGCTGTTCGCTGACCTGATTGAAGGTCAGGATCTCCACCACCTGCGGTTTCCCTTCGGTCAGGGTGCCGGTTTTATCGAACACCAGGGTATCCAACTGGCTGGCCTGCTGCAGGGCGTCGGCGTCGCGCACCAGCACGCCGAATTCCGCCGCGCGGCCCACGCCGGAGATGATCGACATCGGCGTCGCCAATCCCAACGCACATGGGCAGGCGATGATCAGCACCGTGGTGGCGATCACCAGCGTATAGACCAGCTGCGGCTGCGGGCCAAAGAAGTACCACACCGCTGCGCTGAACAGGGCGATCGCCACCACCGCCGGCACGAACACCGCCGAGACGCGGTCGGCCAACTGGCCAATCGCCGGCTTACTGCTCTGCGCTTGACGCACCAGTTTGATGATGCGCGCCAGCGTGGTTTGGCTGCCGATGGCGGCGGCGCGGAACAGCACGCTGCCGTCGTCGACTACCGTCCCGGCATGCACCGTGTCGCCGGGGCCTTTTTGCTGCGGCACCGCTTCGCCGGTCAGCATCGCTTCATCGAGCCAGACTTCGCCCTGCACGATTTCACCGTCGACCGGCACGCGATCGCCGGTGGTCAGCCGCAGCGTCATGCCGAGCTGCACCTCCGCCAGCGGAATATCGCGCTCGCCGTCGTCAGTCACCAGCCGCGCGGTGGGCGGCGTCAGATCGAGCAGCCGCTCCAGCGCCTGCGAAGAACGCTGGCGGGCGCGCTGTTCCAGCGCATGGCCGAGGTTGATCAAACCGATGATCATCGCGCTGGCCTCGTAATAGAGGTGACGCGCCTCCATCGGGAAGAAATCGGGCCAAATGTTGACGGCGATCGAATAGAGCCAGGCGGCGCCGGTGCCGAGCGCCACCAGGGTATCCATGGTGGCGCTGCCGTTCATCAATGCGCGCCAGGCGTTGCGGTAGAAGTGCCCGCCGGCGAACACCATCACCGCCAGGGTAATGACGCCGACCAGCAGCCAGGGGCGCTGGGTTTCCGGCGTCAGCGTCATGCTGCCGCCGAACAGCCCCCAGGCCATCAGTGGGATACCCAACGCCAGCCCCAGCGCCGCCTGCCAGCTAAAGCGCTTCATGTTGGCGCGTGCGGTCTGTTGCTGACGTTCGCGGCGTTCGGTTTCGTCCTGAATCATCTCGGCGCCGTAGCCGGCTTTTTCCACCGCCGCCACCAGCGCCTGCGCATCGGCGGCGCCGGTCACCAGCGCGCTGCGCTCCGCCAGGTTGACGCGCGCATGCTCCACGCCGGGAACGCTTTGCAGCGCCTGCTGCACCTTATTGACGCAGCTGGCGCAGGTCATGCCGCTGAGCAGCAGCTGTACGCTGTCGGTTGCCGGAAGAGAAGGCTGCGCCGCTGGCTGAACGTCCGGCAACGAAGGTGTTGCGTCAGTCAACGGCTCAGTTTTTGGGACGACGGCGCCCGCCACGCTGGCGTGATAACCGGCATGTTCCACCGCGGCGATCAGCGCCTGCGGATCGGCATCGCCGTACACTTTCGCGTTGTCGATCTCGACGTCGGCGGCGAACACCCCCGGCACCGCTTCCAGCGCCTTGCGGGTGCTGCCGACGCAGTGCATGCAGCTCAGGCCGCTCAGCTGTAATTCGGTGTCGGCGCGCGGCGCGACTTCTGCCTGATAGCCGGCGGCGATCACGCTGTCGATCAATGCGCTGTCCGGCGCTTCGCCGGTCACTTTGGCGTAATGGACGTTAACCTCCGCCTGTTCGACATCGCTGCGGCTTTCCAGGGCTTTTTTCACCCGCTGCGCGCAGTTCATGCAGGACAACCCCTGCAATGCCAGCATAGTGGTGTGTGACATGATTGAACTCCTTGCGTAGAGGCGGTGTTTAAAGGTTGACCGCCTGACCTGTTTTCACTAAGAATGGAGCTTAAACCTTCCAGCAAGGGTAAGGTCAAGGAGGGAAAATGAATATTAGCGACGTCGCGAAAAAAACCGGTTTAACCAGCAAGACGATTCGTTTTTACGAAGAGAAAGCGTTGATTACCGCCCCGATCCGCAGCGACAACGGTTACCGCCACTATTCCGCCAAGCATGTCGACGAGCTGACGCTGCTGCGTCAGGCGCGGCAGGTGGGCTTCAACCTGGACGAGTGCCGCGAGCTGGTAGCGTTGTTCAACGATCCGGCCCGCCACAGCGCCGACGTGAAGGCGCGCACGCTGCAGAAGGTGGCGGAGATCGAAAAGCACATCAGCGAGCTGGGGAACATGCGCCAGCGCCTGTTGACGCTGGCGGAACAATGCCCGGGCGACGAGGGGGCGGAGTGCCCCATCATCAATAACCTGGCGGGGTGTTGTCGTTCTAATTAACGGCTGATGGCACGGATCACCAGCGTGACCCCTTCCACCGCCACCACTTCCACTTCGGTGCCGGCGGGCAGATCTTCCGCCGCCTGCGCGCGCCAGCTGCTGTCGCCGATATTGATGCGCCCCATGCCGTTGTGCATCGGCTCCGTCAGCGTGGCGCGGGTGCCGATCAGCTGACGGTTGCGCTGGTTGAGCACCGGCGAACCGCCGGATGCGGCCGCCGGGCGGCGACGCAGCCAGTACCACCACAGATAGGCGACGACGACGGTCAGGACGGCGAAGATCACGCCTTGCCATTCCCAGGAAAGCGGTGGCAGCAGCCAGATCAAGGTGCCGACCAACAGCGCCGCCACGCCGCTCCACAGCAGGTAGCCGCCGGCGCCGAGCATTTCCGCCGCCAGCAGCACGCCCCCGAGGGAGAGCCAAAACCACAGCGGATTCGCCGCGATCAGTTCGAGCATGATTATTTGCCTTTGCTTTCTTTCAGCAGTTCGGTAATGCCGCCGATCGAGCCGAGCAGGCTGCTGGCATCCAGCGGCATCATCACCACCTTGCTGTTGTTGGAGGAACCGATCTTCTGCAGCGCGTCGGTGTATTTCTGCGCCACGAAGTAGTTCACCGCCTGAATGTTGCCGCTGGCGATGGCGTCGGACACCAGCTGGGTGGCGCGCGCCTCGGCCTCGGCGGCGCGTTCACGCGCTTCCGCCTGCAGGAACGCCGACTGACGTTCGCCCTCGGCCTTCAGGATCTGCGATTGCTTCTCCCCTTCGGCGCGCAGAATGGCCGCCTGACGCACCCCCTCCGCCTCCAGGATGTCGGCGCGCTTGGTGCGCTCGGCCTTCATCTGGGCGTTCATCGAGGCGATCAGTTCTGCCGGCGGCCGCACGTCGCGGATCTCGATACGGGTGATTTTCACCCCCCAAGGGTTGGTCGCTTCATCGACGATGTGCAACAGGCGGCTGTTGATGCTGTCGCGCTGCGACAGCATTTCGTCCAGCTCCATCGAGCCGAGCACGGTGCGGAAGTTGGTCATGGTCAGGTTGACGATCGCCTGTTCGAGGTTGCTGACCTCGTAGGCGGCGCGCGCCGGATCGACCACCTGGATAAAGCACACCGCGTCGATGGCGACGTTGGCGTTATCGCGGGAAATCACCTCTTGGGAAGGGATGTCCAGCACCTGCTCCATCATGTTGATTTTGCGGCCGATGCGGTCCATGAACGGCACCACCAGGTTCAGGCCCGGCATCAGCGTCTTGGTATAGCGGCCGAAGCGTTCTACCGTCCATTGGAACCCCTGCGGCACAATTTTGACGCCGGCGAACACCACAATCAGCGCGACGACGATCACGATGGGAATAAAAGTAAGCATGCAAACCTCCTGTCAGACATATGTAAACAGATATTACGACAGCGCCGGAAAAATGCCTACTGATACCGCGACTTAATCCAGGGCGCTGACGCAACCCGCGAGCGGTGGATCCCGCGTCTGGAACAGAGTGTTGTCACGACAAGTGTGGCACAGCTGAAAAATAAGTATGCCTAAATGGCATGATTTCAATAATTTTTATTCATTTCATGATGTTGCTCGCCTTGGCTAGAGTAAAAACACCCCCGTGTTTACCGTCAAAAATTTGTCATTTTCATTTGCGACTATGCTTTTTGAAATGACATTTCGGCCAAGGATTGTTATGGATTCGCTCAGTGTTGATGAACTCGCCCAGAAGAACGATCGCTGGTATCGCATTGTGGAGGAGATGTTGGCGGAAGCCGGCGTCGCCATCAACGGCCCGCGCGCCTGGGATATCCGGGTGCATAACCCGGCGCTGTTCAAACGCATTTTGCAGGAAGGCTCGCTCGGCTTCGGCGAAAGCTATATGGACGGCTGGTGGGAGTGCGAACGGCTGGACATGCTGTTCACCCGCATTCTGCAGGCCGGCGTCGATGAACGGCTGCCGAAAAGCCTGAGCGACATCGCGCGCATCGCCTATGCCCGGCTGTTCAATCGCCAATCGCGCAAGCGCGCCTGGCAGGTGGGCAAAGAGCACTACGACATCGGCAACGACCTGTTTCGGGCGATGCTCGATCCTTATATGCAATACTCCTGCGGCTACTGGAAAGAGGCGCAGACGCTGGAGCAGGCGCAGCAGGCCAAGCTCAGGATGATCTGCGAAAAACTGCAGTTGAAACCGGGCATGACGCTGCTGGATATCGGCTGCGGCTGGGGCGGATTGGCGCAGTTTGCGGCGCAAAACTACGGCGTCTCGGTGCACGGTGTGACCATTTCCGCCGAGCAGCAGAAGCTGGCGCAGGAACGCTGCGCTGGGCTGGACGTCGAGATCTTGCTGCAGGATTACCGCGATCTGGATCGCCAGTTCGATCGCATCGTGTCGGTCGGCATGTTCGAGCACGTCGGGCCGAAAAACTATGAGACCTATTTTAGCGTCGCGGCGCGCAACCTGAAGCCCGACGGTCTGTTCCTGCTGCACACCATCGGTTCCAATCAGACCGATCTCAACGTTGACGCCTGGATAGACAAATACATCTTCCCCAACGGCTGCCTGCCTTCGGTGCGGCATATCGCCGAGGCCAGCGAAGGGCGTTTCGTGATGGAGGATTGGCACAACTTTGGCGCCGATTACGATCGCACGCTGATGGCCTGGCTGGAGAATTTCAAACGGGCGTGGCCGGATCTGATGGGCGGTTATTCCGAGCGCTTCGAACGCATGTTCACCTATTACCTGAACGCCTGCGCCGGCGCGTTCCGTTCGCGCAACATTCAGCTGTGGCAGGTGTTGTTCAGCCCGGCGGGCGTGGAGGGCGGGGTGCGGGTCTATCGCTAATCCCCGTCATATTTCAAGCTGGCTGCACGTTCGAGCCCTGGTCGCTTAGTTATCTAAGCGCCCAGGGCTTCTCACATTTGCCGCCTGGATGCAGCTTCAAGTATGACGGATATCAGTACAGCAGGGAGTACAGCTGGCGGCGATATTTAGCGGCCAGCGCGTCTCCGGTGCCGAGCGCGGCCAGAATGTCCATCAGGGTTTTGCGCGCGCTGCCGTTGGCGGCGGCCAGATCTTTCTTCAGATGCCCCATCAGCAGTTCCAGCGCTTCTTCGTTACGCCCGACCTGATGCAGTTGCAGCGCCAGCTGCACCGCCAGTTCGACGTTGTCCGGCTGCTGCTGCACCTGCTGTTGCAGCTGTTGGATTTCCGGCGTGTCCGCCGCCTGCTTCAACAATTCAATCTGCGCCACCAGACCTTGATAGCGGGTATCGCGATCCTGCAGCGGGATGGTCGCCAGCACCGCTTCAGCGTCTTCGCTGCGGCTGAGCGCGATCTGAGTTTCGGCCAGCGTCAGGCCGATGTCGCTGCGCTGTTGGCTGCTCTGCCAGGCGTCTTTCAGCAGCGGCAGCGCTTCGGCGGCGTTGCCGGCGGCCAGCAGCTCCTGCGCCTGTGCCAGTTTCAGATCTTCTTCCTTCGGCAGGAAACGCTGCAGCAAATCGCGGATCGCTTCTTCCGGCTGCGGGCCCTGGAAGCCGTCGACCGGCTGACCGTCTTTGAACAGGTAGACCGTCGGAATAGAACGCAGCCCGAATTGCGAGGCGATCATCTGTTCGGCGTCGCAGTCCACCTTGGCCAGAATGAACTGACCGGCGTATTCCGCCGCCAGCTTGTCCAGCACCGGCGTGAGCTGCAGGCAGTGTTGGCTGCGCTCGGACCAGAAGTAGAACAGCACCGGTGTGGACATCGATTGTTCCAGCGTCTGGTGCAGGTTAGTTTCGTTAATATCAACAACAGCTTGAGCTAGCATCTTTTTTCTCTCTGATCGTGCGGAGCCATGGGGTGTAGATGGGGGCGCGCCGCCATTCTTCAACCCCGTCGGGCGAATTAAGCGTTGCTGCGCAGCAGCCAATCCAGACAGCGGCCCGGCAAAATGCGGCGCAGCACGCTCATCGCGTGCGCCAGCAGGGTGACCGGATAGCGCAGTTTGGCGCGCGGGCTTTCCAGCGCGTGGCGCAGTTTGGGCAGAATGGCCTCCGGCGGCAGCGTCAGGCGCTTGGCGATGCCGGGATTGTGCACCGGTTTGTCGCTCTGCGCCTGGTTGACGTTCTGGCTAAAGTGGGTGGAGATCGGCCCCGGTTCGATCAGGCTGACCTGAATGCCGCTGCCGTGCAGCTCCATGCGCAGCGCGTCCGACCAGGCTTCCAGCGCGAACTTGCTGGCGGCGTAGGCGCCGCGCCCGGCGCTGGAGACCAGGCCCATCACCGAGCTGGTCTGAATAATGCGCCCTTCGCCGTGCGGCAACATCGCGGGCAACAACAGCTGGGTCAGTTGGTGGGTACCGAACAGGTTGGTGGCGAACTGCCGTTCCAGCTGGCTGCGCGAAATGCGGCTGAGCGGGCCGTAAACGCCGAAACCGCCGTTATTGAACAGACCGTACAGCCGGCCGTCGGTCAGCGCGATCACCTCGGCGGCGGCGCGCTCGACGCTGGCGCTGTCGTCCAGATCCAGCTCGATGCCTTCCAGCCCGAGCTGGCGCATGTTTTCCACGTCCTGCGGCTTGCGGCAGGCGGCCAGCACCCGGTAGCCGCGGTTGCGCAGATCCTGCGCCGCAATCAAGCCAATCCCGCTGGAACAGCCGGTTATCAATACCGCTTTTTGCATAACTTTACCTAGTGTACGACCCTAATTTAGTGAGACTCATGCTTTACTAGAGGCTCCAGGCGCTCCGCCATCCAGGTGGCGATAAACGGCTGGGCGTCCCCATTGGGGTGCAATCCGTCATCCTGCATCCATTCCGGCTTCACCACCACCTGTTCCATATAGAACGGCAGCAGCGGAATGTTGAACTGCTTGGCCAGTGCCGGGTAGACGGCGCCGAACGCTTCAGTATAGCGGCGGCCGTAGTTCGGCGGGATGCGGATCTGCATCAGCAGCGGCTGCGCGCCGGCCTGCTGCACCAACGTGATGATTTGGCCGAGATCGCGCTGTACGTCCTGCGCCGGGAAGCCGCGCAGGCCGTCGTTGGCGCCCAGCTCGATCAGCACCCAGCGCGGCTGATGCTGTTTCAGCAGCGCGGGCAGACGCGCCAGCCCCTGCGCGGCGGTGTCGCCGCTGATGCTGGCGTTGACCAGCTGCGGCGCACCCGGTTTTTTCTGCCACTGTTCGGCCAACAGCGTCGGCCACGCCCGCTCGATCGGCAGGCGGTAACCGGCGCTTAAACTGTCGCCTAAAATCAACAAGGTATCGGCGGCGGCAGCGCGTAAACTGAATAATCCCAACAGCAAAAGGAAGGGAAGATGCCAGCGGAAAACGTTCTTGAAGTTCATCATCTTAGTAAACACGTTGGTCAGGGTGAGCATCAGCTCACCATCCTTACCGGAGTCGAGCTGCTTGTCAAACCCGCGCAGACGATCGCCCTGATCGGCGAATCCGGATCGGGGAAATCGACCTTGCTGGGCATTTTGGCCGGGCTGGATGACGGCAGCGAAGGCGAGGTGCGCTTGCTCGGCGAGTCGCTGACCGCGCTGGACGAAGAGGGGCGCGCCGCGCTGCGCGCCAGGAATGTCGGCTTCGTGTTTCAGTCGTTCATGCTGGTGCCGACGCTGAACGCGCTGGAGAACGTGCAACTGCCGGCGCTGTTGCGCGGCGAGAGCGACAGACAGAGCCGCGAGCAGGCGGTGCAGCTGCTCGAGCAGTTGGGGCTGGGGAAACGGCTCGATCACCTGCCGGCGCAGCTGTCCGGCGGCGAGCAGCAGCGCGTGGCGCTGGCGCGCGCCTTCAGCGGCCGACCGCGGGTGCTGTTCGCCGATGAACCGACCGGCAACCTCGATCGTCAGACCGGCGATCGCATCGCCGACCTGCTGTTTTCCCTCAACCGCGATTTTGACACCACCCTGATCCTGGTTACCCATGACGAAACCCTGGCGGCGCGCTGCCAGCGGCGGCTGCGGCTGCGCGAAGGCAAGCTGTGGGAGGAAGCATGATCTGGCGCTGGTTCTGGCGCGAATGGCGCTCGCCGTCGCTGCTGATCGTGTGGCTGGCACTGACGCTCTCCGTCGCCTGCGTGCTGGCGCTGGGCAGCATCAGCGATCGCATGGACAAAGGGCTCAGCCAGCAGAGCCGCGATTTTATCGCCGGCGATCGGGTGCTGCGCAGCGCGCATTCGGTGCCGGAAGGCTGGCTGCTGGACGCGCAGCAACAAGGGCTGAAGGTGAGCCGTCAGCTGTCGTTCACCACCATGACCTATGCCGGCGATCGGCCGCAGCTGGCGGACGTGAAAGCCACCGATTTGGCCTATCCGCTGTACGGCAAGCTGGAAACGCGCCCGGCCAACATCCAGCCCGAACCGGGCAGCGTGCTGGTGGCGCCGCGTTTGCTGGCGCTGCTGAACGTGAAAGTGGGGGATTCGCTGGAGGTGGGCGACACCACGCTGCGCATCGCCGGTGAAATCATTCAGGAGCCGGACGCCGGTTTCAATCCATTCCAGACCGCGCCGCGCATCATGATCAACCTGGCGGACGTCGATAAGACCGGCGCGGTGCAGCCGGGCAGCCGCCTGACCTACCGCTACATGTTCGCCGGCGCCGAGCCGGATATTCAGCGTTACGAAGAACGGCTGACGCCGCAGTTGACGCCGGATCAGCGCTGGTTCGGGCTGCAGGAGTCCGGCAGCGCGCTGGGCAAGTCGCTGCAGCGCTCCCAACAGTTCCTGCTGTTGTCGGCCCTGCTGACGCTGCTGTTGTCGATCGCCGCCGTGGCGGTGGCGATGAGCCACTATTGCCGCAGCCGCTACGATCTGATCGCGGTGCTGAAAACCCTTGGCGCCGGGCGCGGTGCGCTGCGCAAATTGATCGTCGGCCAGTGGCTGGCGGTGATGGCGCTGGCGGCGGTGTGCGGCGGGGCGATCGGGCTGGCGTTCGAGGCGCTGTTGATTCGCCTGCTGAAGCCGGTGTTGCCGGCCGCGTTGCCCGCCGCCGGCGTCTGGCCGTGGCTGTGGGCGCTCGGTGCGCTGGTGCTGATTTCGCTGCTGGTCGGGTTGCGGCCGTATCGCCAGTTGCTGGCCACCCAGCCGCTGCGGGTGCTGCGTCGCGATGTGGCGGCCAACGTCTGGCCGCTGCGCTACTTCCTGCCGGTGACGGCCGCGATCGTGGTCGCGTTGTTGGTGTTGCTGATGGGAGCCAGCACGTTGCTGTGGGCGATCCTGGCGGGCATGGCGGTGCTGGCGCTGCTGCTGGGCGGTATAGGGTGGGGCAGCCTGCTGCTGTTGCGCCGCATCACGCTCAAGAGTCTGGCGCTGCGGCTGGCGGTCAACCGCCTGCTGCATCAGCCGTGGGTGACCATCAGCCAGTTGGCGGCGTTCTCGCTGTCGTTCATGCTGTTGGCGCTGCTGTTGGTGCTGCGCGGCGATCTGCTCGAACGCTGGCAGCAACAGCTGCCGCCGGACAGCCCGAACTATTTCCTGCTCAACATGACCGAGGCGCAGGTGCCGCAGGTGAAAACCTTCCTGCAGCAGCACCAGATCAAACCGGAAACCTATTACCCGATCGTCCGGGTGCGCCTGACCGAGATAAACCAGCAGGTGGCGACCGAACGGGTGCATGAGGACGATCCGGGCGGCGAGGCGGTGAACCGTGAGCTGAACCTGACCTGGCTGGCCGAAATGCCGGATCACAATCCGTTGGTGGCGGGCAATTGGCCGCCGAAAAGCGGCGAAGTCTCGATGGATGAAGGCATTGCCGGGCGGCTGAAGATCAAGCTGGGCGACACGCTGACCTTCAGCGGCGATACCCAGGCGTTCAGCGCCAAGGTCACCAGTCTGCGCCAGGTGGATTGGGAAAGCCTGAAGCCGAACTTTTACTTTATCTTCCCGCCGGGCGCGCTGGACGGCCAGCCGCAGACCTGGCTCACCAGCTTCCGCTACGACGGCGATGGCCGGATGTTGACCCAGCTCAACCGCCAGTTCCCAACGCTCAGCCTGCTGGACATCGGCGCGATCCTGAAACAGGTCGGCGGCGTGCTGCAACAGGTCAGCCGCGCGCTGGAGGTGATGGTGGTGCTGGTGGTGCTGTGCGGCGGCCTGCTGCTGCTGGCGCAGGTGCAGGTCGGCATGCGTCAGCGGCGGCAGGAGCTGGTGGTCTATCGCACGCTGGGCGCCGGTAAACGGCTGCTGCGCCGCACGCTGTGGTGCGAGTTTGCCCTGCTGGGGCTGGTGGCGGGCATCGCGGCGGCGGTGGGGGCCGAGGCGGCGCTGTGGCTGCTACAAAGCCGGGTGTTCGACTTCCCGTGGACGCCGACGCCGGTGCTGTGGTGGGCGCTGCCGCTGGCCAGCGCGCTGCTGCTGTCGCTGTGCGGCGGCTGGCTGGGCGTGCGCTTGCTGCGCGGCCGGGCGCTGTTCCGCAGTTATGATGGCTGATCTGGCGATCGCAGGCCCGTTGCCGCCAAGCGTGGCCGGGCCTGCCGATTTTCTTTCGCGCGTCACTGGCGCAATTCCTCTTCATGCCCATTCATTGTGAAATCGATTACATTTATGTCATATCGATACGTTTGCCATTGGTCATCGGTGTAGCGGATAGTTGGCTGACTTCGCCTGTTTTACGCATTGATTTAGAGGGTTACGCATGTATTAAGTGAATTCATCCGCCATAAAAAACGGCCTAAAAAGATTTAATGGAATGTAACCGTTTTCACTAATGTGATCGCACTCACTTATCTTCGACGCATTGCCTCCTATCATGTCGCACACTGATGACCGTTTTCTCCTGGAGGCTGTATGAGCGATACCGTCAAAGTGACACCGGCGGAGAAAAGCCCGACTCATGTCGGCATGACTTTTTTCGTCTGTTTTTTAGCCGCCTTGGCCGGCCTGCTGTTCGGTCTTGATATCGGCGTGATCGCCGGCGCCCTGCCGTTTATTACCGATACTTTTCAGATCACCAGCTCTCAGCAGGAGTGGGTGGTCAGCTCAATGATGTTTGGCGCCGCCGTCGGCGCCATCGGCAGTGGCTGGATGAACTTCCGGCTGGGGCGCAAATACAGTTTGATGATCGGCGCAATCCTCTTCGTGGCGGGATCGCTGTGTTCTGCGTTCGCTCCCAACGTGGAGGTGTTGATCGTTTCACGTATTCTGCTGGGATTGGCGGTGGGGATCGCTTCTTATACCGCGCCGATTTATCTTTCTGAAATCGCGCCGGAGAAAATCCGCGGCAGCATGATCTCGATGTATCAATTGATGATCACCATCGGCATTCTGGCCGCTTACCTGTCTGATACGGCATTCAGCTATACCGGCGCCTGGCGCTGGATGTTGGGTGTCATCACCATCCCGGCCGGGCTGTTGTTGGTCGGCGTGTTCTTTTTGCCTGACAGCCCGCGGTGGTTGGCCTCGCGTAATCGCCATGAGCAAGCGCGTCAGGTGTTGGAGAAGCTGCGCGACAGCAGTGCCCAGGCGCAGTATGAGCTGAATGAAATTCGTGAAAGCCTCAAACTGAAGCAAAGCGGTTGGGCGTTGTTCAAAGGCAATAAAAATTTCCGCCGCGCGGTTTTCCTTGGCATTCTTCTTCAGGTGATGCAGCAGTTTACCGGGATGAACGTCACCATGTATTACGCGCCGAAGATTTTCGGTCTGGCGGGCTTCGCCAGTACGGAACAGCAGATGTGGGGCACGGTGATCGTCGGTCTGGTCAACGTGCTGGCCACCTTTATCGCTATTGGGCTGGTTGACCGCTGGGGCCGCAAGCCCACTTTGATCCTTGGGTTTATCGTGATGGCCGTCGGCATGGGGGCGCTGGGCACCATGATGAACATCGGCATGAACTCGGCGGCGGAGCAATATTTCGCCATCGTCATGCTGCTGATGTTTATCGTCGGCTTTGCCATGAGCGCCGGCCCGCTGATTTGGGTGCTGTGCTCAGAGATCCAGCCATTGAAAGGCCGCGATTTCGGCATCACCTGTTCCACCGCCACTAACTGGATAGCCAATATGATCGTGGGGGCGACGTTCCTGACCATGCTGAATTCGTTGGGCAGCGCTCACACCTTTTGGGTTTACGCGGGGCTTAACGTGCTGTTTGTTTTCATCACGCTGGCGCTGATCCCGGAAACCAAAAATATTTCACTGGAACACATTGAGCGCAATCTGATGGCCGACAAACCGTTGCGTAATATCGGCTCGCGTTGATCTTTGCGGCAATAAAAAAGGCTCAGCCTGGGCTGAACCTTCTTCTTTTCGGCGGTGTAAACCGTTAAGCCAGCTTCTGCTGTGCCCAGGCCAGCCCGCTTTGGTATTCGCCCGGCAGCAGCGGCGCCAGCGCCTGCAGCGCCTGATGCAGATCGGCGGCGCTCGGGTCGTTCAGATTGAGGTGGCCGACCTTGCGGCCCGGGCGCACTTCTTTCTCATACCAGTGCAGATGCACCAGCGGCAGCGACAGCCACTGTTCGTTGACGGCGGTGCCGATCAGGTTGACCATCACCGACGGCGTGCTCACCACCGGCTGCGGCAGCGGCAGGCCGAGGATGGCGCGCAGGTGCAGCTCGAACTGGCTGATGGATGCGCCGTTTTGCGTCCAGTGGCCGCTGTTGTGCACGCGCGGCGCCAGTTCGTTGATCAACAGTCGATCGCCGACGATAAAGCATTCCATCGCCATCACGCCGACGTAGTTCAGCTCGTTCAGGATCGCCGCCAGCATCTGCTCGGCCTGTTGCTGCAGCGCCGGATTGGGCTGCGGCAGCGCCACGCTGGCGCGCAGGATGCCGTCTTCATGCAGGTTGTGGGTCAGCGGGTAGAAGACCGAACGGCCGTCGTGGCCGCGCGCGCCCACCAGCGACACTTCGCCGGAGAAATTGATGCCTTGCTCGACGATGCACTCGCCATAGGCATCGGCCGGCAGTTCGGCTTCCTGCCCCGGACGCAAGCGCCACTGGCCGCGGCCGTCATAGCCGCCGACCCGGCGTTTGACGATCGCCAGCTCGCCCAGCGCAGCGAACACCTGCGGCCATTCGGCGGCGCTCGCCAGCAGCTGCCACGGCGCGGTCGCCAGGCCGAGTTGATCGAGCAGCTGCTTTTGCGTCAGGCGATCCGCCAAACGCGGGAAGATGTCACGGTTGACGAAGGCGCTGTGAGTCGCCAGTTCGCGCGTCAGCGCGGTTTCCGGCCAGCGTTCAATCTCGGCGGTAATGACGCTGTTCTGATACGGCACCGCCTCGGGTTCAGCATCGATGCCGACAGGGTAGACGGCGATGCCCAGCGGTTCGCCGGCCTGGCGCAGCATGCGCCCCAGTTGGCCGTTGCCCAGTACGCAAACCGGCTTCATGCGTCCTCCCGCGGATCGGGGTGGTTCAAAACGTCTTCAGTCTGCGCCTGACGCCAGTCCGCCAAACGCTGCGCCAGCGCGGCGTCGTGCAGCGCCAGGATCTGCATCGCCAGCAGCCCGGCGTTGGCGGCGCCGGCTTTGCCGATCGCCAGCGTCCCCACCGGAATGCCGCGCGGCATCTGCACGATGGAGTAGAGGCTGTCCACGCCGCTCAGCGCGGCGCTTTGCACCGGCACACCCAGCACCGGCACCAGCGTTTTCGCCGCCAGCATGCCCGGCAGATGCGCGGCACCGCCGGCGCCGGCGATGATCACGTCAAAGCCGTTGGCGGCAGCCTGCTCGGCGAAGCTGAACAGCTTGTCCGGCGTGCGGTGAGCGGAAACGACTTCGACATGGAAGGGGACATCGAGCTGGGTCAGGACTTCGGCGGCGAACTGCATGGTGGCCCAGTCACTTTTCGATCCCATTACAATTGCGATTTTAGCCCCGGCATTGGCGGCTGAAGCGGCGTTGGCTCCCATGGGTGTAAGGCTCCTGTGATTTGTCTGGCGTCGGCTGAGGGCCGAATGAGGGCGTAGAGCATACCATGAGCGCACGGCGAGGAAAACGGTTGCGTCGCCGGTTTTCACCGGCGAAAGCGCGAATTTTCACCCGCGCGCCAGTGCGGAACTCAGAACGGGAATTGGATCAGCTCGACGGCGTCGGCGCTGACTTTGATCATCGATCCTTCGACGTGCCAGGCGCCCAGCACCGCGCGATGGGCTTCGCCGTTGCTCAACGCCAGCCGATGCACCGCCGGGCGATGGGTATGGCCGTGGATCATCCAGTGCACATCGTGGCGCAGCATCGTTTGCTCGACCGCCTGCGGATTGACGTCCATGATGGCGTCCGACTTGTACTGGTTGGATTGCTGGCTGCGGGCGCGCATCTTGGCGGCGATCTTCAGTCGCCAGCGCAGCGGCAGCGCGAGGAACAGTTTTTGAATCAGCGGGTTGTGCACTTTACGGCGGAATTGCTGATAGGCTTGATCGTCGGTGCACAGGGTGTCGCCGTGCAGGATCAGGATCCTGCGGCCGTACAGCTCCAGCACTTTTTCTTCCGGCAGCAGCTGCATGCCGCTGGCGCGGGCGAAGCGCTTGCCGAGCAGAAAATCGCGGTTGCCGTGGATGAAATAGCAGGGCACGCCGGCCTGTTGCAGCGCTTTCAGCGCCGCGGCGATCTCCGCGTGCAGCGGCTCGGGATCGTCGTCGCCGATCCAGGCTTCAAACAGGTCGCCGAGGATGTACAGCGCGTCGGCGTGCACCGCTTCGCGCCGTAAAAAACGCAGAAAACCGGCAGTGATTGCCGGTTCCTGTGCGCACAAGTGCAGATCTGCGATGAACAGCGTACTCATGCAGCCGCGATTACTCGCTGACGGTCACGCTGTTGATCACCACGTCTTCTACCGGTACGTCCTGGTGCATGCCGCTGCGGCCGGTTTTCACGCCTTTGATCTTGTTGACCACGTCCATGCCTTCAACCACTTCAGCAAACACGCAGTAGCCCCAGCCCTGCACGTTTTCGCCGCGGAAGTTCAGGAAGTCGTTGTCAGCCACGTTGATGAAGAACTGTGCGGTGGCGGAGTGCGGATCGTTGGTGCGCGCCATTGCCAGGGTGCCGATGGTGTTTTTCAAACCGTTGTTGGCTTCGTTCTTGATGGCTGCGTTGGTCGCTTTCTGGTTCATGCCCGGCTCGAAACCGCCGCCCTGGATCATGAAGCCGTTGATCACACGGTGGAAGATGGTGTTGTCGTAGAAACCGGCGCGGCAGTAGTTCAGGAAGTTTTCAACGGTAACCGGCGCTTTGTCAGCAAAGGTCTTGATAACGATATCGCCGTGATTGGTGTGGAAAGTAACCATAGTTTTAATCCTAACAAGGTGAAGTGAGACGTCACGTAAAGCGAGTGAACATTCAGACCGCCCTTATAACATATCCGCCCCAGCGAGTCAGCAGCGGCTCAACCGCGCACTGTCTGTGGTAATTGTATTTGTGTTATATTATAACGTTTGCGCCGGCCGGCGAATTTTGCGCTTTTTCTTCGCGTGAAGTCAGCAAAGCATGGCCTTAACCTTGCAATAGATCAGGCTTCAGGTTTCAATACGCTACCGGGCGTTAAACCTGAAGCCCGGTTATCTTTTTTGTTATCACGCACACCACGGAATCTCCCGATGCTAAAGATTTTTAATACCCTGAGTCGTCAAAAAGAGGAATTCAAACCCATTCATGCCGGGAAAGTGGGCATGTACGTGTGCGGGGTAACCATCTATGACCTGTGTCACATCGGCCACGGTCGTACCTTTGTCGCTTTCGACGTGGTGGCGCGTTACCTGCGCTATCTCGGCTATTCGCTGAACTACGTGCGCAACGTCACCGACGTGGACGACAAAATCATCCGCCGCGCGGCGGAAAATCATGAGACCTGCGACCAGCTGACCGAACGCATGCTGGCGGAAATGCATGCCGACTTCGACGCGTTGCTGATCGATCGCCCGGACAGCGAACCGCGCGCGACCCAACACATCGCCGAGATCATTGAGATCACCCAGCGCCTGATCGATCGCGATCACGCCTATGTGGCCAGCAACGGCGACGTGATGTTCTCCATCGACAGCGATCCGCAGTACGGGCTGCTGTCGCGCCAGGATCTGGAGCAGCTGCAGGCCGGCGCGCGCGTAGAGATCGACGACGTTAAGCGCAACCCGATGGACTTTGTGCTGTGGAAAATGTCCAAGCCGGGCGAGCCGAGCTGGCAGTCGCCGTGGGGGCCGGGCCGTCCGGGCTGGCACATCGAATGCTCCGCCATGAACTGCAAACAGCTGGGCACCCACTTCGACATCCACGGCGGCGGTTCCGATCTGATGTTCCCGCACCACGAGAACGAGATCGCGCAGTCGAGCTGCGCCCACGACGGCCCGTACGTCAATTATTGGATGCACTCCGGCATGGTGATGATCGACAAAGAGAAGATGTCCAAATCGCTGGATAACTTCTTTACCATTCGCGACGTGCTCGGCCATTACGATGCGGAGACGGTGCGTTACTTCCTGATGTCCGGCCACTATCGCAGCCAGCTGAACTACAGTGAAGAGAATCTCAAGCAGGCGCGCACCGCGCTGGAGCGCCTCTATACCGCGCTGCGTGGCACCGACGCCAATGCCGCGCCGGCCGGCGGCGAAGCGTTCGAAGCTCGCTTCCGCGAAGCGATGGACGACGACTTCAACACCCCGGAAGCCTACTCGGCGTTGTTCGATCTGGCGCGCGAGGTTAACCGCCTGAAGGGGGAAGACATGGCGGCGGCCAGCGGCATGGCGGCGGAACTGCGCAAGCTGGCGAACGTGCTTGGCCTGCTGCAGCAGGAGCCGGAGCAGTTCCTGCAAGGAGGCGCACAGGTTGACGACGGTGAAGTGGCGGAGATCGAAGCGCTGATCAAACAGCGTAACGAAGCGCGCGCCGCCAAGGACTGGGCGCTGGCGGATGCCGCGCGTGATCGCTTGAACGAGATGAACATCGTGCTGGAAGACGGCCCGCAGGGCACCACCTGGCGCCGTAAGTAATCCGGCAGAAGGAAATAAAAAAGGCGCTGAATTCAGCGCCTTTTTCTATGGCTGCGGGTTAGGGTTTAACCATGACCTTGCCGCCGCCGAACTCCACCACCTGATCGGCGACGATCTTGCAGCGCTTGCGGGTTTCGACCTTACCGTCGACTTTCACCTGCCCTTCGGCGATGACTTCTTTGGCGGCGCCGCCGCTTTCACACCAGCCCTGGAACTTCAGCAGATCGCACAGTTCGACATGGGGATGATTGTCCAGATTGAAAATTTCCATACTGCCTTACTTATTTAGGTTGAACGTCGTGATATTCCTCGCAGGCCTGCAAGGTATTTTGGATCAGTGTAGCCACGGTCATCGGGCCAACGCCACCCGGCACCGGGGTGATGTAAGCGGCGCGCTCGCTGGCGGCGTCGAAATCGACATCGCCCACCACTTTACCGCTTTCCAGGCGGTTGATGCCGACGTCCACTACGATGGCGCCCGGTTTGATCCAGTCGCCCGGAATGAAGCCCGGTTTGCCGACCGCCACCACCAGCAGATCGGCATTCTCGACGTGGTGGCGCAGGTTTTTGGTGAAGCGGTGGGTGACGGTGGTGGTGCAGCCGGCCAGCAGCAGCTCCATGCTCATCGGGCGGCCGACGATGTTGGACGCGCCGACCACCACGGCGTTCAGGCCGTAGGTATCGATGTTATAACGCTCCAGCAGGGTGACGATGCCGCGCGGCGTGCATGGGCGCAGCTTGGGCGCGCGCTGGCACAGGCGGCCGACGTTGTACGGGTGGAAGCCGTCGACGTCTTTGTCCGGATGGATGCGTTCCAGCACCTTGACGTTATCGATGCCGGCCGGCAACGGCAGCTGCACCAGAATACCGTCGATTTCCTCATCGGCGTTCAGCTGGTCGATCAACGCCAGCAGCTCGGCTTCACTGGTGGCAGCGGGCAGGTCGTAGGAGCGGGAGAGGAAGCCGACTTCATCGCAGGCGCGGCGCTTGCTGGCGACGTAAATTTGCGAAGCCGGATTCTCGCCGACCAGCACAACCGCCAGCCCTGGCGCGCGCTTACCGGCCGCCAGACGTTGTTTCACTTGCTCAGCCACTTCGTTTCTAACCTGCTGCGCAATCGTTTTACCATCAATAATCTTTGCTGACATCAGTGTGGAAATCCATCAATTAAGAAAAGCGGGGATGCCGCTATTCTGTCAGAAGCTGAGCGCGCTGTCAGGCGCAGAATCACCCTCGCCGCCGTCGGCGAGGCCGATTTACGCTTTTTTTATGCCGGCTTCAGGAACCTCTACGCCATTTTTACCGGCATTTGCATACGCTGGGGCCATACACGGGGCGAAAGAGGGCAGGATCATGAGAGCGATAACCCGGCTTTATCCGTTGCATCATCAGCCTGATCAGCAACCGGCGCAGCCTAAGCACGTTGGTGAGACGGTGTTCGATTCTTCGCTGCATCCGGCGGACAGTGAGCAACTCACCGCGCTGCATCAGCTTTGTCAGCACCAGGCGACGCCGTCGTGGCGGGCGCGCCTGAGCGCCCTGTGGCGGAAGCTGTGCGCATGAACGGCAGCGCATGGATAGGGTGCGCGCTATTGCTGGCTTGGGCGCCGTGGAGCCAGGCTTCTTTAAACAGCGCACGCCCTGACTCCGCTCTGGGGAAAAGAGGGGAGGCGACCTGCAACATGCAGGTGGTTGAGCATGCCGATTGGGGCGACATTACGGCGGTCGTTCAGTCCGCGCGCCTTTGCCTGCGGCGGGGCGATGGGCGGCAAGGGGCCGAACGCACGCCAGGCGATACCGCTGTCGGCCTGGCGCAACGCAGCATAGCGCGGGCCGCCGCACGGGCGCTGGCGGAAAAAACGCCATAAAGCACCGTCGCCGCCGTAACGTCATGAAAAGGCATTGACTCGCTAACCTCTGACCGTATAATCGCAACCCGCAACCACAGGTTGCCGCATCTCAATGCGCCCTTAGCTCAGTTGGATAGAGCAACGGCCTTCTAAGCCGTAGGTCATAGGTTCGAATCCTATAGGGCGTGCCATTAAGTATCAATGAGTTACGCCTTTCACCCCGTCTTTCCAATTTCATCATGGGACAGATTTGGGACTAAACCTCCGAAAATCGCATCAATTTGCCTCGCATGCTCAGTGAGATGGTTCGGTGCAAGGTGAGCGTATCGCTGTACCATTTCGATGCTCACCCAGCCGGTCTATTCTCCAAAGCTCAGCTTTTCGACGGTCGTGCAATTTCTGCGCTTGGCGAGTGATTAGGTATCCGGTCGCGGCGCCGCTGTTCCACCGGTGAAAACTCCTATTTCTCCCTCCCACGTTTATTCGCTAACGATGGTTCACTTCCCGCACCGGGCTCTCCGGTCGGGGAGTGAGTTCAGCACGCGCCGCACGGTGCAGCAATAAAAGACATTAATAACCTCAATAGGTTAGGAGTTTTCTCGGTAACCCTGCAATTTGTAAAGGATTGATCGTTTTCAACGATCGGTAAGATCTTATTGATCTGCACAACCAATTATCTTTGCTACACGGTCGCCGTTAAGATCGGGCAGGATATTATTCGGCGGTAACTCTTTATTCATCCGGTGAATACCACGTAGCGCTCGACAATTTATCAGGATAAAACCCCCGTACTCAGCCATGACGAGAACGTCTGCTAATCGCCCGCTTTCCCGCGATAACGAGATTGACGGTTCAGGGAGCACGGCAGAGAGAACGGCGTTTTCTCCCTGCAGCCTTCTCGGGTTTTCGAACCGTGGCGCAGCGCTATTTTTATCCTCACGGACTCTTTCGGCCCTGCAGCGGCCTTTTGTATTTTTCTGAGGCGACGAACCATGAATGCCCATCGCACCACCGGCAAACGCCCCGCATCCCCGCTGGCCACACTCCCCGATCGCCGGGTGCCCAATGCGCTTTTGCACCGGGATAGCGTGCAACGCATTCTCGTCATCAAGCTGCGCCACTTTGGCGACGTCCTGCTGATGACGCCGGTGCTCAGCACATTGCGCGTCAACTACCCCAATGCGTTGATCGATGTGCTGGTCTATGACGGCACCGAGGCGATGCTGGCCGGCAATCAGGATGTTTATCTGGCCTTTACCGTGGCTCGAGAGCTCAAGCGCCAAGGGCTGAAAGCGCAATACCGCGGCGAATATGCGTTATGGAACAGCCTGCGGACCGGCCATTACGATCTGGTGATCAACCTCTCCGATCAGTGGCGGGCAGCGTTGTACTGCCGTTTTCTCAAACCGACCTTCAGTCTGGGGTTTCGCTACCCCAAACGCGACAATCGACTCTGGCGGGCCTGCCATTCGCTACTGGTCGACGTTGCCGGCCCGGCGCAGCACACCGTGCTGAATAATCTCAGCATTCTGGCGCCACTGGCCTTGCCCACGACAATCACGCAGGTGACGCAAGCCTGGCGGCAATCTGATGTGGATGACGTTGACCGGCTCAGTCGACGCCATCACCTGACCGATTTTGTGCTGATACAGCCGACCGCACGCTGGGCTTTCAAGACCTGGACGGTGGACGGATTCAGCGCCGTGATTAACCACCTGACCGCCCAGGGCAGAACGGTGGTGCTCACCGGCGGACGCACGCAAGATGAATCCGCGATGATAAGCGCCATTATGGCCCGCTGCCTGTTACCGCGGCGGGTGATTAATCTGGCCGGGCGTCTGGAGCTGCCGGAGCTCGCGGTGCTGATTGACCGGGCGCGGCTGTTTATCGGGGTCGATTCGGTGCCGATGCACATGGCCGCCGCGCTGAATACGCCCTCGGTGGTGCTGTTCGGACCCAGCGACCTCGCGCGATGGTCCCCGTGGCAGGCGTCCCACACGTTGCTGTGGGCCGGAGACTATCGTCCGCTGCCCGCCCCGGAAGCCGTTGACACCAACACCCGCGAGCGTTACCTCGCGGCCATCCCGGCCGGCGATGTGATACAGGCGGTTAACAGGCAACTGGCATCCCTCGTCGGGTCTGCGCAGCGTTAATCCTGCGCGGCCTTCCACCGTGTTTTTTCTCTTATCAATGAGTACGTCACGATGCTATTCAACTCAGCAGTTTCCTCGTCGATACAAACGCCCCTTCAGCAACGGTTGTTTGCATTTACCGCCTTTTTGCTGGGAGCCTCCCTCCCGACCTCCAATCCCCTGATGAATATCTCACTGGGGCTGGTTGTCGTCTGTCTGCTCTGGCTGCGCGATATCCGGCCGTGGGCTGCACTGGTTTGTCATCCCCTGGTCTGGTTGCCGGCCCTGATATTTGCGCTGCTGGCGTTGTCATTGCTGACGCATGCTCACGCCTACGGCCCCAAAATGGTCGGCAAATACCAAAAATTGCTGTATGTCCTGCCGCTGGCGCTGTTCTTTCTGGCCGACTCGCGGCTGATGACGCAATTTGTCCGCGGCTTTTTGTGGGCCAATGCCGCGATATTGGCCATCAGCTTCATGAGCGGGCTTGGCCATGTCACATTGGGCGGCCTGAACCCCGACAACCCTACGGTGTTTAAGCTGCAAATCACCCAAAACGTGTTTATGGCGCTGGCGGCGCTGGTCTGGTTGTCGCGTGCTTTTGCCTGTAGCGGAAAACGGCGCTGGGGGTATGCGGGACTGGTGTTGTTGGCGACGGTTAATGTTCTGCTGATGGTGCAGGGGCGTACCGGGTATGTGGCATTGGCCGTTGGCATGGGTATCTGGTTATTGCTTACCCTCCGGCGCAAGCAGCAAGTGGCCGTGCTCGCCTGCGGCATACTGGCTGTCGTGATGCTGGTCATGACCCCCAATCGCGCCATGGAGCGCCTGACGCTGGGCGTCCAGCAAATTCAGGGGTGCGTTTTCGCCCCGGCCCAAACGGCTTATGCGGCCTGCGACAACTCCATGGGGCAACGCACCGCCTTCGCCCGCGGAGCCCTGCGACTGATAAAGCAATCCCCGCTGCTGGGCAACGGCGCCGGCAGCTTTTGGTACGGCAATCCATCCACCGGCTATGGCGTGCATAACCCGCACAATGAATACCTGTTGGAAACGGTGCAGAGCGGTTTGCTGGGATTGATGGTGTTCCTCACCTGGATGTGGAGTTGCTACCGCGTCGCTTGGCGCTTGCCGCCGGCGCGCCGAAATCTGTTCGTTGCGGTGCTCAGCAGCTACATGGCCTGCCATCTGTTCAATTCATTCCTGCTGGACTCGTCCGAAGGGCACCTGTTTGTCATTATCGCCGCCTTGCTGGCCGGGCTTTCCCTCACCACTCCGCCGTCTCTTCATGCAGACTTGCCTCAACCCCAGATGCGATAGGGGGTTGAAGTGCTTCGAAAATACGCGCTTGAACGCGGCGCTCAGCGCTCCTCCGCGCATCGGTGAAAAGCCAGCGGCCGACTGGTTCGCTCACAACGGCCGCCCCGGCGTTAACGCCGAGGCGGCACGGTTGCGGATGGCTTTTTTCCCTTCCGACGCAGTTTGCTGTGGGCGGAATTACTCTTTTTGCGCCATCACCTTCGCCCGGAACGCCGGACCGGCCACGGCGGTGCGCTCATCGCGGGCCAGCCAGCGGTAGGCGGTCGCGCCGAGGAAGACGCCGATAAACCAGCTGAAGTTGGCCACTTGGTGCAGGGCCGGAATAAAGCTGATGATCAGGCCAATGGCCACCGACGGCAGCAGCGCGGCAATGGCTTTCGGGTTAAAACCGTTGCGGTACCAGTATTTGCCTTTCGGGGTGTCATCAAACAGATCGTCCACGGATACCTGGCCGCGTTTGATCAGATAAAAATCGGCGATCAGGATGCCGAACAATGGGCCAATAAAGGCGCCCAGCACGTCGAGGGTGTAGTGGATAAGCTCCGGCGAATTAAACAAATTCCACGGCGTCAGCAGAATCGACCCAACGGCGGCAATCATCCCGCCGGTGCGGAAGCTGATTTTCTGCGGCGAACAGTTCGAAAAGTCAAAGGCCGGCGAGACGAAGTTGGCCACGATATTGATGCCAATGGTGGCGGTGATCATCGTCAGCAGGCCAATGGCGACCGCCAGATCGTTTCCAATGCGGCTGACGGTTTCAATCGGGTCGGTGATCATGTGGCCAAACAGCGATTGTGTGCCGGAAACAATCACTACGGTGACGATGGAGAACAGCAGGAAGTTGAACGGCAGGCCCCAGCGGTTGCCGCGGCGGATCTCGCCCATGTTTTTGCCGTAGCGGGAGAAATCGCCGAAGTTGAGCAGCGGCCCGGAGAAGTAGGAGACCACCAGCGCGGTGGCGGTGATCATTTGCCAGGTCTGCTCCCCGGCGGTCAGCGATTTGCTGGCCAGGGTAAAGGAAATCCCGTCAAAACCGGTCTTGTATACAATCCAGCCCGCCAGCGCCAGCATCACCACATAGACTGCCGGCCCGGCGATATCGATGAAGCGCTTAATGGCGTTCATGCCGTGCCAAAAGACCATCGCCTGCAGCAGCCACATGGTGGCGAAGCATAGCCAGCCCAGGAGCGACAGGCCGAGGAAGCCGCTTCCGGTGAGCGTGGACAGCGACGGCCAGAACTTGAGCAGCACCAGCATCAGGGCGTTGGCCGCAAGGTAGGTCTGGATCCCATACCAGGCGAAAGCGATAAGCCCGCGGATCACCGCCGGGATATTGGCGCCAAAGACGCCAAACGCCTGGCGGCAGATGACTGCATAGGGCACGCCGGCCATTTGGCTTGGCTTCGCCACCAGGTTGGCGCACAGCTGTACGATGCAAATGCCGATCAGCAGGCAGAGCAGCACCTGCCAACTGGCCAACCCGAGCGTGAAAAAGCTCGCCGCGACCACATAGCCCCCCATGCTGTGCACGTCCGACATCCAGAATGAAAAAATGTTGTACCAGCTCCAGTTTTGGTCGCGCGTCGGCGCGAGATCTTCATTACATAGTCGCGGGCTGTAGCCGGCGGTCGCGTCTTTGGCCGAAACCTGATGCATGTGTGTTGAATGTGGCATGAAACCTGCTCCTCTTGTTATGTGGATTGCTGAGGCTATTGCAGGATCCAGGCCACAATGGCTGATTTTGCATACAGAAACCGAGCGTTATGTATACGATTTTGCTATCGATAGGTGAAACCGGAGTGGGTGAATGAATACTGAACATTGTCTCCAGGCCGCGCCAGCGCTGCAGGACAAAGATGAAACCATTTATCAGGCGTTGATGACGGCGATTGTCGAGCATCAGCTGCCACCGGGCAGCAAATTGCCGGAGGAGGCGTTGTCCGACGTGTTTGCCGTGAGCCGCACCGGCATCCGTAAGGTGCTGCAACGACTCGCCGCTGTGCAAATGGTTAGCCTGAAGCCCAAACGTGGTGCATATGTCGCCAGCCCGACGGTGGAAGAGGCGCAGGCTATCTTCCGCACGCGCGCGCTGCTGGAGGTCGCCAACCTTCCCGATATTATCGCCCGCTGTCGGGCGCCCCATCTGGCGGCACTGGAGCGCATTATTCAGCTGGAACAGCAGGTGCATGAGGCTTACGACGGCCCGGCGGCGATTCGCTATTCCGCCGATTTTCATATTCAGCTGCAGGCGATCTCGGGCAATTCGGTTATCACCGACATGGTGACGCGTCTTTGCCAGCGTTCTTCCCTGGTCATCGCCACCTGGGGCGCGCCGTGGCGGCAGGGGTGCCGTTGCGACGATCATCAGCAGTTGGTCGGTTTGTTGCGGGATAAAGCGCTGCAGCCTCTGAGCGACGCCCTGATGCGCCATTTTGATCATATTGTCGCCAGCCTGCGCTTTGAGCGCGATGGCGTCAGCCTGCCCGATTTTTCCCGGCTGTTCGCCGGTTACAAGGAGCCGTGATGTCTTCTGTTTGCATACAGGTTATCAACCCCAACACCAGTCAGGCGATGACCGACACCATCGCCGCTGCCGCGCGCACCGCCGCCGCGCCGGGCACCGAGATCCTGGCGGTGTGTCCGCGCGACGGGGTGCCGTCCATTGAAGGGCACTTTGACGAAGCCATCGCGGCGATCGGCGTGCTGGAACAGGTGAGGGCGGGGCGACGGCAGGGCGTTGACGGTCATGTGATCGCCTGTTTCGGCGATCCGGGATTGCTGGCCGCGCGCGAGCTGGCGCAGGGGCCGGTGATCGGCATTGCGGAAGCGGCGATGCATATGGCGTCGATGGTGGCGACCCGTTTTTCGATCGTCACCACGTTACCGCGCACGCTGATTATCGCCCGCCACCTGCTGCATCAGTACGGTTTTCATCAGCATTGCGCGGCGCTGCACGCCATTGACTTGCCGGTGCTGGCGCTGGAGGACGGCAGCGGGCTGGCGCAGGAGAAAGTGCGCGAGCGCTGCATCCGTGCTCTGAAAGAGGATGGCTGCGGGGCGATTGTGCTCGGCTGCGGCGGAATGGCGACGCTGGCGCAGGAACTGACCCGCGAGCTGCGGGCGCCGGTGATTGATGGCGTCAGCGCGGCGGTAAAAATGGTGGAGTCGCTGGTGGCGTTGGGGTTATCGACCAGCAAACAAGGGGACTTGGCCTATCCCGAAACCAAAGCGTTAAGCGGTCAATTTCAGTCGTTAAATCTATTTTAAAGGGATGAAGAATGGTCATTGTCGATGAGAATTACCCCCGTGACCTGCGAGGCTACGCCGGAGATCCGCCGCATGCGCGCTGGCCGGGCAACGCGCGGATTGCCGTGCAGTTTGTGCTCAATTACGAGGAGGGCGCGGAGAATCATGTGCTGCATGGCGATGCGGGATCGGAACAGTTTCTCTCCGATATTATCGGCGCCGCCAGCTATCCGGCGCGCCATATGTCGATGGATTCGCTGTACGAATACGGTAGCCGGGCGGGCTTTTGGCGGATCCACCGCGAGTTCAGCCGGCGTGGCCTGCCGTTGACGGTCTTCGGCGTGGCGATGGCGCTGGCGCGCCAGCCGGAGATTGTCGCGGCGATCAAAGCGGCGAAATACGATGTGGTCAGCCATGGTTGGCGCTGGATCCATTATCAACATATGGATATCGCTGAGGAGCGCGAGCATATGCAAAAAGCGGTGCAAGTGCTGGCCGACCTGTTCGGCAAAGCGCCTACCGGTTGGTATACCGGGCGCGACAGCCCCAACACTCGGCAACTGGTCGTGGAGCAGGGCAGTTTTGATTATGACAGCGATTATTACGGCGATGATTTGCCGTTCTGGAGCGAAGTGGCGTGCGGCGACGGCAGCCGTCGGCCGCACCTGATCGTTCCTTACACGCTGGACGCCAACGACATGCGTTTTGCCACCGCTCAGGGGTTTAATACCGCCGAGCAATTTTACACCTATCTGAAAGACAGCTTCGACGTGCTGTACGCTGAGGGCGAGGAGGCGCCGAAGATGATGTCGGTGGGGATGCACTGTCGTCTGCTGGGCAGGCCGGGGCGTTTTCGCGCGCTGCAGCGTTTTCTCGATTATATCCAGCAACACGAACGGGTGTGGGTCTGTACGCGGCAGCAGATAGCGGACCATTGGCGCGAGACCCATCCGTACCCGGGAACATGACGCATGCCAGGCTGCGCTGTGTCGGCCCGCTGCGCAGCATGTTTTCGTATGGCCAATAACGCTGCCGCTCAGCTCGCTCCAATGCTTTGATGGATCGACAGAGCGGCCGTAGGGCAAACGACCCGCCGCCAATTGAACCTTCGTTTATTTTGCCGCGTTACAATAGGTGAAAATTTCCCCATGGAGCCTATCGTGCGCAAATCCAGATTCTTTCTCGTGACCTTGCTGTGCCTGTGCGGCGCCGCCGTGCTGTACGTCATGGCTTACCGGGCGTTGGGGCATTACCTCAGCGACGGGGAGAAGGCCTACCCGGACATCACCGTTGAAATCCGCTGAGGGCCGTGCGCCGCCGCGGTGATTGCGCCGATTTTTTCGCACTGATTTACCCGCCATTTACCCGCCGTCGGCAATGATGACGCTGCGTCTCCACACTGTGTGGTTCTCTTGGGCGGAATGCGGTTATGTCACTGCAACAGGTATCGAATGTTTCTTTGAGCAATAACGGCTTAAAAGGCATCGGTTACAAACATTACGCGTTGGCGATCGTGGCGTTTTCGGCGATCGTGCGGTTTATTTCCTTAACGGATCGGTATTTTTGGTGCGACGAGGCCTCCAGCGTGCTGACCAGCCGCTATGATGTGGGCGCTTTGCTGTACCATGCTTCCTTCGATGTTCACCCGCCGCTTTATTACCTGCTGCTGCATGGCTGGATGGTGCTGTTTGGCGACGGCATTATGGCGGCCCGCGCGCTGAGCCTGGTGTTCGGCGTGATGACGGTGGCGCTGGCGATGCGTTTTACCCGTTGGTTGGCCAACGAGCGGGCGGCGCTGACCGCGGGATGGCTGATGGCGATCATGCCGATGGCGGTGCGTTACAGCCAGGAGGCGCGCATGTACGCGCTGATGGGGCTGCTGGCGATCGCCGCCGCCATGGCGCTGGCGAAGTGGCTGAAAACGCCGGATAACCGCCGCTATCTGGCGCTGTATGCGCTGTTGATGACGCTGAGCTTTTATACTCACTACTTCACGATTTTCACGCTGATCGCGCACTGGCTGGTGGTGTTGGCGCTGTCGTGCCGCCGCGAAGGCGAGTGTTACATCAGGCTGCCGGCGTGGTGGGGGGCCAATGCGGCGATTGGCGTGGCCTATATTCCCTGGCTGCTGGTGCTGCTCAATCTGCTGGCGCATATTGCCGAACTGCGGGTCGGCGGCGACGTCGGTTGGATCCCTCAGGTTGCCTGGGGCGATCTGCCGGCGATGTATTGGCGTTTTCTCACCGGGCATGATGGCAGCAACTATCCCACGATCATTCTCTGGCTGCTGCCGGCGATGTTTGTCGCCTTATGTTCACTGCTGCTGTGGCGGCGCCAGATGCCGAGAAAATATGCGCTGCTGCTGCTCGGCGGCATGCTGATCCCGGTGACGTTGGTATTCGCCATTTCCTGGCGTTCGCCGCTGTTTGTCGATCGCTACCTTTATTCCGCCGCGCTCGGCATTCCGCTGGTATTGGGCGTGCTGATCGCCGGTACGAAAAGCCGGGTGCGCGGGATCTCTTTGCTGCTGTTCTTCAGCCTGCTGTTCGGCTGCGGCGTGCGCAACGACTATCCGGTCGAGAAAGATGAGTTCAAGGTGATGGTGCACTACATCAACAGTAACTATCAGCCCAACGATGCGGTGGTGGTCAGCAACATGTTCAACTACCTGAGCTATGTGTATTACAACAAGAAGGGCTATCGCGCCTTGCTGTATACCCCCGCCAGGCCCAACGGCATTTCGGGCAAGCCCAATGCCTATGGTTTCGGCACCTTTTTCCACGATCGGGCGGCGCAGACCTACGTCGATAACCTCAGCGCGTTAGCGAAAGGCCATCGCCGGGTCTGGCTGGTCAGCGGCGGGGATTTCAATCAGGACTTCGGTCGTTCGCCGCCGGGGTGGGTCAACACCGGCACCTTCAAAAGCGGCGGTTTCGAGTCGAGGCTATTCGTGGTGCCTTGAGCGGAATGTCATATTTCCCATTCGGCGTTACATCTGGCCGAGCAAACTTACGCGGGGATGACAGTTCTATACATTGGGATTGGTACTGTAGCTCTACCCGATGATGTTGTGTGTTATCCATTCCCTGTAGTGTATTACCCCATCCCTGTTAAGTTTATCCCGCCTTGTGCGGGATTTTTTTTATCTGCGCATACCCGGCGGCGTGTAGCGCGATTTTTTTGAATGACACCGTCAGTTTTATTCAGTATTCAGCCGTTGCGCGCTTGATTAGATTGAACGCGAGATGGGCGTCGTCGGCGCCTCTGTGCAATGAGTGGAGAATTTCTATGGCGAAGACAGTAGTGGTGTTTCATTCCGGCTACGGCCATACCGAGCGTTTGGCGAAAGTGGTGGCGGAAGGCGCTGGGGCCGAACTGATCGCTATCGATCAGGAAGGCGATATCAGCGATGAAGCGTGGCAGAAGCTGGATGAGGCGGACGCCATCATCTTTGGCTCACCGACCTATATGGGCGGCCCGTCCTGGCAGTTCAAGAAATTCGCCGACGCCAGCTCCAAAGCCTGGTTCGGCCGCAAGTGGCAGGACAAAGTGTTCGGCGGCTTTACCAACAGCGCCAGCCTGAACGGCGACAAGCAGGTTACGCTGATTGCGCTGCAAACGCTGGCTTCGCAACATGGCGGCCTGTGGGTCAGCCTGGGGCTGCTGCCGGCCAACACCAAATCGGCGCAGCGCACCGACGTCAATAACCTGGGCGGTTCGGTGGGGCTGCTGGTGCAGACCCCGGCGGATGCCGGCGTGGATGAGATGCTGTCGGGCGATCTGGCGACCGCCAAGCTTTATGGCCAGCGCGTGGCGGGCTTTGCCGCCAAACTGGCGTAAGGCCTTGCCGCGTGCAGCGTTCATTTTCTCTGCACATTTGGCGTGTAAGCTGCGAAATGTTATTAGCCTGCTTGGGCTAACGCTGCATTTCGTACAAATATTCCCGGTTCCTAGGCCGGGTTTTTTGTTGCTAAGGTCTGCTTAAGCTTTCGCCGCTACACTGCATGGCAGCACAGGCATGCAATGAATGGCTGTGTCGTAACTGTCGATTTGCTGTTGTTCAAGCAAGCCCGCTTTAGGCGGGCTTTTTTTGGGTTGTTATTGCACGGGCGGCCCAGTTGCAGGAAAATAATCGCGTAGTTATTCAAATATCATTCAACGAGCAATAACCACAATCTTATTAATGTAATTAACGTCGGTCGGCGGCCTATTACGCTTTGCGCTATGCTGTCAGCAGAGCTGAGCATTATTTTCCGACGGTATGCGGGGGAGTCCGCCGCCGCCACATTAGGTTAAGAAAAGTCTGTTAATTAATTGTTAATGTTTTTTATTATTGATTTGTCTGGCTTTTTTGGTTGAAATCCGGGTTGATTATCCCTCACTGGCCGGGCGAGAGAGTATGCACATTATTATTCTGGTTATTAGCAAAATATGGGCGAGGCGATGAACGCCAGAATAAATGCCAGGCATGGCCTGCCGCTTACGGTTCAGCTCATCAATCTTTTCATGCTGGCCTTTTTACTTTCCCTGGTGGGCATTCTTAGCCGGCCGATTGGCTCGCTTTCTTTATTTTGGCCGGTGAATGCGATTTTGCTCGGCCTGCTGCTGCGCAAACCCGCTTACGCCACGCCACTCGGCTGGCTCACGACCTACCTGGGCATGGTTGCCGCCGATCTCAGCACCGGCGAGGGCTGGTCTTTGGCGCTGTGGCTTAACGCCTGCAACATGTCGCTGATCGTCGTCGGTTACGGCATCATGCTGATGCTGCCGCAATCTCAACGGCGCATGGGTAAACCCCAGGCGATACTCTATATGTTCAGCGCCAGCCTGGCCGGTGCGGCGGTGGCGTCGACGCTGTCCGTGCTGCGCAACGATAGCCTGTACAACAACACGGTGGTGGTCGCCTGGCTGGCCTGGTTCAGCGAACAGTTTTCGACGACCCTGCTGCTGTTGCCGGTGCTGATGGCGGCGCCGCGGTTGAAACAGCTGTTACGCATGCAGGTGCGTTGGCGCTTGAAAGGCTGCCTGCCGCTGCTGGCGCTGCTGCTGTCGCTGGCGTTCAGCGTCTATATCGGCGGGCCGGGCGCGATCGCCTTCCCGATCCCGGCGCTGCTGTGGTGCGCGGTGCGCTACCAGCTGTTCCCGGTGACGTTGCTGACGCTGTTGACCGGTATGTCCGAGATCAGCAGCATCTCCGCCAACCTGGTGCTGTATGAAACGCCGAACAACCATAATGCCTTCCTCGACACGCTGATGTCCGCCCGATTGGGTATCGCCATGCTGGTGATGGGGCCGCTGATCCTCGCCAGTTCCATCGCGGCCAACCGTAAGCTTATGCGGCGTCTGGAGCACAGCGCCAACCACGATTTCCTGACCGGCGTGCTGGCGCGCAGCGCGATGACGCGCAAAGCGGGCGAGCTGTTGGAGCACAAGCACCGTTCCAAAGAAGCGGTGTCGTTACTGCTGATCGATATCGATCATTTCAAGCAGATCAACGATACGCACGGCCACAGCGCCGGCGATCAGGTGCTGGCGTCGTTCGCGCACATCGTGCGGCGCGAGCTGCGGCACGATCAGCTATTCGGCCGCTTGGGCGGGGAAGAGTTCGCCATCATGCTGCCGCGCGCGTTGGCGGCGCAGGGCGTGGCGCTGGGGGAGCATCTGCGCCGGCTGGTGGAGCAGACGGAGCTGCAGGCGGAAGGCAAGCAGACGTTGAAAATCACCATCAGCGTCGGCGTCGCCAGTTTGGCGATGAACGAGGTGAAATCGCTGGAGCAGTTGATGAACATGGCGGATATCGCGCTGTATCGCGCCAAATCGCAGGGGCGTAATCGGGTGGAGTCGTTCAACGTGGTGAACGGCAACAGCGTCGAGCATATCCTGTTCCGCTAACCGTTTTCAGCCTTGCCTGGGTTCGAAGCGGGTTTCGCAATTAGGGCAAATCAATATCACGTCTTGCAGCATTGCCGCGCATTTTTGCCGGGTAACATAGCCGCATTTAGGGCAGACGATTTGGGTGGAGCGGTTGATAAAACCTTTGACGCTGCTGGAATCGGACATATCAATAGCCTGTGTCAGGTGAAAACTCACGCTAACACAGGCGACGACACATTTCGTTGGTTATTTTCTGTACGCAGAGGCTTACAGGCTTTTCAGCGCCTTGATGGTCTCATCCATGTCGATCTCGTGCTCGGAGAAGGTATGGGTGGTGTTCTGGAAGGTGGTGATGGTCAGCATGCGCAGCGTTTGCATGGCCTGCGCCTGGTCTTCGGACTGCGGGCGAATGCGGTTCATCAGCAGGCCGACTGACAGCACGGTGTTCTCTTTATCCACGTCGGCTTTGACCGGCACTTCCTTGGTGAAGGTATTGAAAGACTTGATGCTGGTGATCTTGATTCTTTCGTTGGCGATGATGATGTATTTGCTGGGCGCCAACACTTTGACCGCATAAGCCGACGGGCCTTTGGTGTTGTTGGTCGGTTCGAAGGTCACCGCCGCGTTTTTCTTAATCAGCTCCGGGTTTTGCACTTTAATCACGTGAAAATAACGATTTTCTCCGTTCTCGTCGGTAATAAAGCCGAAGCCTTTGTCTTCAAAAAAAGTCGTTATCTTGCCGTTCATCGCTATTCTCACAAAAAGGTTCAATACAGCGCTTATGATAGCGCGGAATGCCTTGCAGCGACAGATTGCGCGGGCGGCATTTAGTCATGCGATAACGGCATTTAGCGGCTTCCCAGCGACATGCTATGTTCATGCTGACTTTATTCAATGCGCAAAAAGGAATAGCGATGGGCATCAAACGTCTCAATCACGCCGTGCTGTACGTCAGCGACGTGCGGCAGAGCGCCGACTTTTATCATCAGGTATTGGGCTTCAAGCTGAAGCCGTCCGACAGCCCCGATCGGGCGGTATTTACCCAGGCCGCCGACTCGGACAACGATCACGATTTGGCGTTGTTCAGCAAGAACCTGGGCCAGCAGCGCGCCGGGGTGTTTCGCGCCAACGGCGAGCCGCCGGCGGAGCATGAGCCGCCGGCCGGGCTGTATCATCTGGCCTGGGAAGTGGACAGCCTGGAAGAGCTGGAGCGCATTCGCCATCAGCTGGCCGAACGCGGCATTCTCGGGTTGGAAGAGGATCACGGCGTGCACAAAAGCATTTATGGTCACGACCCGGACGGGCTGCTGTTTGAGGTGACCTGGTTTATTCCCCCGGCGTTGCTGACCGAAGAGGACAAAAACCAGCAGGGGATCCGCCCGCTGGATTTCGCCGCCGAAAAGCGGCGTTTCGCCGGCCTCTAACTTGCTCCTGCGCGGGGCGCATCGGCGCCCCGACGCTCACAGCACTTTGTTGAGGAAGTTGACGGTGCGCGGGTGCTGCGGCTGAGCCAGCACCTGTCTGGCATCGCCCTGCTCGACGATCTGCCCGTCGACCATAAACACCACCCGATCCGCCGCTTCGCGCGCAAAGCCAATTTCATGCGTCACCACTACCAGCGTGACGCCCAGATCCGCCAATCCTTTAATCACGTCCAGCACTTCGCCGACCAGCTCGGGATCGAGCGCGGAGGTCGGCTCATCGAACAGGATCACCTTTGGGTTCAGCGCCAGCGCGCGCGCGATGGCGATGCGCTGCTGTTGGCCGCCGGAGAGGTGGCGCGGGTAGGCGTCCGCCTTGTGGCGCAGCCCGACCGTATCCAGCAGCTCATAGGCCACCGCTTTCGCCCGTTCGCGGGAGTGGATCTTGTGCACCACCGGCGCTTCGATGATGTTTTCCAGCACTGTCAGATGCGGGAACAGGTTGAAGTTTTGGAACACGTAGCCGACGTTGATGCGCTGCCGGAGGATGGCCTTTTCCTTCAGCTCGTACAGCCGGTTGCCCTTGCGGCGATAGCCGACGTAGTCGCCGTCGATGCGGATAAAGCCCTCGTCGACGCGCTCCAGATGGTTGATCGCCCGCAGCAGCGTCGATTTTCCGGAGCCGGAAGGCCCGAGGATCACGGTCACGGTGCCCGGCTGCAGCGTCAGGCTGACGTCGTCCAACGCCTTGTGTTTGCCGAAGAACTTGCTGACGTTGCTGATTTCGATCAGGCCGCGCGCCGGCACCGGAGTGAGGTTGCGTGCCGGCTGTTCGGGCAAGGCGTAATAATCAATGGCTTCAGACATGCGGGTCTCCTAACGTTTTAGCCAGCCGGCCAGTTTCTGCCAGGGCGTCGGCGGCAGTTCGCGCACCGCACCCCGGGCGAAATAGCGTTCGATGTAGTATTGGATCACCGACAGGGCGGTGGTGATGAACAGATACCAGACGGTGGCCACCATCAGCAGCGGTATCACCTGCTGGGTGCGGTTATAGATCACCTGGATGGTGTAAAACAGCTCCGGCAGCGCCAGCACATAAACGATTGAGGTGCCTTTCGCCAGACTGATGATCTCGTTGAATCCGGTCGGAATAATGGATCGCAGCGCCTGCGGCAGAATGATGCGGAAGGTGCGGCGATAGCCCGGCAGGCCCAGCGCCGCCGCCGCTTCGTGCTGGCCGTAATCCACGCCCAGGATGCCGCCGCGGATGATCTCGGCGGTATAGGCGGACTGCACCAGCGTCAGACCCAGCACCGCCACGGCGAACTGGCCGAGGATATCGATGGTCGGGTAGCTGGCGAACACCACCGAGGTAAAGGGAATGCCCAGCGAGATGGCATCGTACAGATAGGAAAAGTTATACAGGATGATCAGCACCAGGATCAGCGGCAGCGAGCGAAACAGCCAGATATACCCCCAGGCCAGCGACGCCAGCAGGTAAGAACGCGACAGCCGCGCCAGGGCCAGCAGGGTGCCGAACAGAATGCTGAACAGCGTGCCGAGCAGCGTCAGCAGCAGGGTCTGTCCCAGCCCCGCCAGCACCGCCGGGGCGAAGAACCACTCGGCGAACACGCCCCATTCCCAGCGCGCGTTGCCCGCCACCGATTGCACGATGGCGGCCAGAATAAACAGCGAAAACAGCGCGCCGATCAGCCGCAGCGGATAGCGGGCGGGCACCACTTTCAAGACTTCTTGTTTGGACATGTCATGTCTCCTGATACAGATAAAGGGGCCTTAGGCGATTTTCCTTTCCGACGCGCAACAACAGGCGTCTTCTGCAATCAGGCTTTTGCGGAACGGCAGGCGGCCATCGTAGGGCGGGCGGCTGTAAACCTCGCTGTCGACGGTGGGATCGAACTGCGGCTGATAACCGTTGCTCAGGTACAGGCCCACCGCTTCGGGCTGGCGAAAGCCGGTGGTCAGATAGAGCCGGCGATAACCCTGCGCCAGCGCCAGCGTTTCCAACTGCTGCAACACCCGTTGCGCCAGGCCCTGGCGGCGCAGATCGCCCCGCGTCCAGATACGCTTCAGCTCGGCGGTTTGCCCGTCATAGCGCTTGAAGGCACCCATGGCGATCGGCGTACCGGCGCGCAGCAGCACGATGAAGGCGCCCTGCGGCGGCGCGTACAGGTCCAGCGGTTCCGGTTCCTGGTCACCAAAATAGTCGCCGTAGCGCTGACGATATTCGCCGAACAGCCCCTCGATCACCGGGGCGACCAGCGGATCGGTCGGCAGCGTCTGAATGAAAGTGTCTTGCGTCATCGCGCGCTCCTAATCGCCCAGACCGGGCGGGTTGATTTCCGACTGCGCAAGGCGTTCGACGCTCTCGCCCCAGCGGTTGAGCACCTGATCGTACTGTCCGCCGCGGATCGCGCCGTTCAGCGCTTCATTCACCGCCTGCACCAGCCCGTTGCCTTTACGGGTGGTGACGGCGATGTGCGCCGCCTTGGGCCAACCGCCTTCCACCGTGCCCGCCAGCCGGGTACGGCCATTCAGCCCCGCTTTATAGGCGCCCAGCACGTTGGGCCCGAAATAGGCGTCGGCCCGGCCGGATTGGATCGCCAGCGTGGCGGCCGCATCGTCGGTCACGTAGATCGGCTGGAAGGGTTTGAGCCCCTGCTGCCGATTCTGCTTGTCCCATGCCAGCAAGATGGCTTCCTGGTTGGTGCCAGAGCCGACGATGATCTTTAATCCGGCGATATCGGCAGGCTGTTTGATCGTCGCGATCTTGCCGCCGGTTTTGACATAAAAGCCGAGCGAGTCGATGCGATAGGTGGCGAAGTCGAAGCGGGTTTTGCGCTCTTTGGTGACGGTGACGTTGGTGATGGCCGCGTCATACTTGCCGGAAACCACCCCCAGCGGCCAGTCTTCCCACGAGGTTTGCACCACGTTCAGTTCCAGGCCCAGGCTGTCGGCTACCAACTGCGCGATATCCACTTCGCTGCCGATAAGCCGCCGGTTGTCGGCGGCGAACAGCGCCAGCGGCGGCGTGTTGAGCGCGGCGATCGCGACGGTGAACCGGCCCGGCTTCACGAAGCGGAAATCGGCCGGCAGCTTGGCGATCGCCTGCGGGTTTTTCGGCGCATGGATAGGGGTTTCATTGGCCTGCAAATCGATGCCGGTGCCCGCCTGCGCGGCGCCGGTCAGGCTCAGCAAGGCCGCCACGAGAGCGGCGGTAACGGTTTTCTGCATAGCGGGTATCCCTGAAAACGATCTTATTATTGGGTGAATCTGTTCAACGGACGCTTCAGGCCCAGGTGCTCGCGCAGCGTATCGCCGTGGTACGCCTGGCGGAACAGGCCGCGCCGTTGCAGGACGGGCACCACCCGATCGACGAAGTGCCCGAAGGCGTTGGGCGTACCGCCGCTGATGATGAAGCCGTCGGCGGCTTCGCCGTCGAACCAGCGTTGCAGGCCGTCCGCCACCGCTTCCGGCGTGCCGCTGAACACCGGGCGCGGCGAGGCGGCCTCCAGCGCCACCTGGCGCAGCGTGAGGTTACGCTCGCGGGCGTTGCGCTTGATGGCGTCGGTGGTGCTGCGGAAGCTGTTTTGCCCCAGATCGCCGATGTCCGGGAAGGGCGCGTCCAACGGATGGCGGGAAAAGTCGTAATGTTCGAAGTAGCGGCCCAGGTAGTTGAGGGCGTTCTCGATGCTGACCAGACGGGCGGTCTCCTGGTACTGGCGCTCGACGTCCGCATCGTCGTCGCCGACGATCACGCTCACGCCCTGGAAGATGCGCAGGTCGTCCGGTTCGCGCCCCTGTTCCACCAGCTGCCGCTTCACGTCCTGGTAGAAATCCTGCGCCTGCTCCAGCGTGTCGTGATGGGTGAAGATCGCATCGGCGTGCTTGGCCGCCAGCCGTTTGCCGTCTTCGGAGGCGCCGGCCTGGAACAGGATCGGGCGGCCCTGCGGCGTGCGGCCGATGTTCAACGGCCCCTGCACCGAGAAGAACTCCCCCTGATGATTGAGGGTGTGCAGTTTCCCGGCGCGGAAAAATTCGCCGCTGGCCTTATTGCGCACGAAGGCATCGTCCTCCCAGGAGTCCCACAGTCCTTTGGCGACGTCGAGAAACTCGCCGGCGATGCGGTAACGCAGGCTGTGCTCCGGGTGTTCGGCGCGCGAGAAGTTTTTGGCCGAACCTTCCAGCGGCGACGTCACCACGTTCCAGCCCGCGCGGCCGTTGCTCAGGTGATCGAGGCTGGCGAACTGGCGGGCGACGGTGAACGGATCGCTGTAGGATGTGGAGAGCGTGCCCACCAGGCCAATTTTGTCGGTGGCGGCGGACAGCGCGGCCAATAAGGTCAACGGCTCGAAACGGTTAAGAAAATGCGGAATGGACTTTTCGTTGATATATAAGCCATCGGCGACGAAGACGAAATCGAATTTCCCTTGTTCGGCTTTTTTCGCCGAGGCGATATTAAATTCGAGGTTGATGCTGGCGTCGGCGGTGGCGTCCGGGTGGCGCCAGGCGGACATATTTCCCGATGCGCCGTGCAGAATGGCGCCCAGCCGTAATTGCCGTTGATTATTCGCGTTGTCGCTCATCGTGATTATCCTGTCATGCGCCGAAAGGCGCGCGGTGTCTGATGCGTCCACTATTGATGAGCGCTGGCGGGATGTAAAACAACAAAACAGCATATTCAAATGTTGAAAACTGCAAATATCACGGCGAGCGAAAATAATAATCCCCGGCGCGGCATCAGCGGCGTCGGGGAAATACTATTTCACGTTATTCAGGCGTTGCTGAGGGCTTTTTTCGCTGCGGGGGTTAATTGCTGCAGCGTGCGCTCCGCCAGCAGCGAAAAATAGTGGGCGGCAGGAAAGAGGGCGCGCTCATCGGGATTGAAACGCGGATGGTGCAGGCCGAATTCGCTGGCGGAGCCGATGCTGACGAACGCGCCCGGCACGTGATGCAGATACAGCGCGAAATCCTCGCCGCCCATCTGCAGCTCCGCCTCTTCGACCCGGTAGCCGGCCTCGGCGGCGACGGTTTTGCTGAACGCCGCCCAATGGGCGTCGTTGATCACCGCCGGCGGCCCCGGCTGCCAGTGGAGTTCGGCCTGCGCGCCGAGCGCGGCGGCAACGCCGTCGATCACCTGGCGAATTTTATCCGGCACCTGGCGGCGCACCGCATCGCTGTGGGTGCGCACCGTGCCTTCCAGCTCGACGGTTTGCGGCAGCACGTTCCAGGTATTGCCGCCTTCGATGCGCGTCACGCTCACCACCAGCGACTCCAGCGAGCTGAAGCTGCGGCTGGGCAGCGTTTGCAGCGCGCCGACGATCTGGCTGGCGGTGACGATGGTATCGACACCCTGTTCCGGTTTGGCGGCGTGGGCGCCTTTGCCGGTAATGCGGATCTGGAAGCGATCGACGTTGGCGTAGAACGGCCCGGCGCGGGTGGCGAAGGTGCCGGTGGGCAGCTCCGGCGCATTGTGCAGGCCAAATATCGCCGCGACGTTATCCAGCGCGCCGGCGTCGATCAGGTGTCGGGCGCCGTTGAAGGTCTCTTCCGCCGGCTGGAAGAAGATGCGCACCGTACCCGCCAGTTCGGCTTCACGCGCTTTGAGCAGGTGTGCGGCGCCGAGCATCACCGAGGTGTGAAAGTCGTGCCCGCAGGCGTGCATCACGCCGCTGTTTTGCGAACTGAAGGGCACGTCGGCGATTTCGTCGATCGGCAGGGCGTCGATGTCGCCGCGCAGCGCGATGATCGGCCCCTGGCCGCTGCCGATCTCCGCCACGACGCCGGTTTTCAGCGCCAACGGCAGAAGGCGAATGCCCGCCTCTTGCAGCCAGCGGGTCAGGCGGGCGGTGGTGGCGAATTCATGATTGGAAAGCTCCGGGTTTTGGTGCAGTTCACGCCGATAGGCGATGATCTTGTCTGCCAACTGGCTGGTCATAGGCTTGGCTCACAGTGGGAAATAAACCCTAACCCTAGTGCAGGGGCCGCCGAAGCAAAAAGACCATCTGGTTATATTTCATAGCGATTGTGTCTGCACGGCGCGTCAACGATGGGGGGAAGGGGCAGGTTTAGGCGTTCGCGCGTTGTTCGCCGGCGCAGGGAGAGGATTGACCTGGAACGGTAACTTACTGCAACCGGTGTCATTCATTTACACCGGACAACACGGATTTTTTCACTCTTTATCGGATTTCTGTGATCGCGGTGGTGGACAAAATCCTGCCTGCTTGCTGTACTGTAATCGACACAGGTTTTGTGTCTTTCATTCACGTTAAAGGTAAGTTTGATGTCTAAGATTAAAGGTAGCGTTAAGTGGTTTAATGAATCCAAGGGCTTCGGTTTCATTACTCCGGAAGATGGTAGCAAGGACGTTTTCGTTCACTTCTCTGCCATCGTTAGCAACGGTTTCAAAACGCTTGCTGAAGGCCAGCGTGTAGAATTTGAAATCACGAACGGTGCCAAAGGCCCATCTGCCGCTAACGTTACTGCTATCTAAGCTGCGTAGCTGAATTTCTTAAAACCCGCTCATTGAGCGGGTTTTTTATTGGGCGCGTTATGCGTCGCTGCGGCGGGCCAACAGGCTGAACAGCAGGATGGCGATGGCGTAGCAGCCGACGATGGTCAGCGCCATCGACAGAGCCGAGGTGCCGCCCAGCCCGGTGAGCGGCACGGCGCAGGCGCCGAGCGCGAACATGCACACGCCGATCAAGGCCGACGCGCTGCCGGCTTTGTCCCCCTGGCTTTGCATCGCCAGCGACGAGGCGGTCGGGCCGACGATGCCGATCACCGCCACCGAGAAGAACAGCGGCACCAGCAACACGACCAGCGGCGCATGCAGCGCGGCGGCCAACAGCAGCAACAGCGATGCGACGGCCGCCAGCGTTAACCCGCCCCTCAATACCCGGCGTTCCCCCCAACGTGAACTGAGACGGCTGGCCAGCTGCGCCGCAATGATCAGCCCGACGCCGTTAATGGCGAAGCACAGGCTGAACATCTGCGGGCTGAGGCCGTAGATCTGCTGCAAGACGAAAGGCGAAGCGCCGATATAGGCGAACATGCCGGCCATTACGAAGCCCTGCGTCAGGCACAGGCCCATGAAATAGCGCTGGGTCAGCAACCCGCCGAGCGACATCAGCATCGCCAGAATGCCGCCCTGGCTGCGGCGCTCGACCGGCAGGGATTCGCGCAGCTTCAGCGCCGACAGGCTGAACAGCAGCACGGCGATGGCCGCCAGCACGCCGAAGATGCCGCGCCAGTTCATCACCTGCAGCATGACGCCGCCCAGCACCGGCGCGACGATCGGCGCCAGGCCGTTAACCAGCATCAGCAGGGCGAAGAAACGGGTCAGCTCGTGGCCGGCGTACAGATCGCGAGCAATGGCGCGGGAAATCACCGCCCCGCCGGCGCCGGCGATGCCCTGGAGCAGGCGGGCGATCAGCAGTTGGTCAATGGTGGGCGCCAGCGCGCACCACAGCGAAGCGCCGAGCAGCAGGATCAGCGACAGCAGCAGCGGGCGCATACGGCCCAGTTTGTCGCTGTAAGGGCCAAAAATCAGCTGGCCGACGCCCAGGCCGAGCAGCCCGGCGGTCAGGCTGAGCTGCGCGGCGGCGGTGGAGGTATTCAGCTCGCCCGCCATTTCCGGCAGGGCGGGCAGATAGAGATCGGTGCACAGCGGCCCCAGCGCGGCCAACAGGCCAAGCACGACGGCGTACACCAGACGTTGTCTGGCTAAGTGTTTGGTCATGGGAGATTAAGATTTCCTGAACAGGTGAGAAATGGCCTGCTGATACAGATCGCGCAGCAGGGACGCATCGGCTTTTTGCGTGGTAAGGATACGGTAACCGGTGCCTTCGCTCATGACGGCGATAAACTCCACCCGCGCGGCGATCTCTTCCGCGCTGAAATCGGGATACAGCCGCTGCAGGTTGTGGCACACGTGGCGAAACAGCCGCGCCTCCGCATCGCTGAGCAGTTTGGCCACCACCGGGTTGCGCGTGGCCTCGGCGGTCACTTCCAGCATCAGCATGTGATCGGTTTCGCTCTCGCCCGGTTGCTGAAACAGCGTGCGCGCCGCCAGCGTGCCGGCGATCAGGTTGATGTGATCGCCAAGGTTTTCCAGGCGCTGCATCTTGCTGGTGATGATGCGATTGACGATCTCTTCGATAATCGCGTCTTTATTGGCGAAATAGCGATAGATTTGCCCGACGCTGAGCTGCGAGCCCTGGGCAATCTCCGCCATGCTGGCGGCATGGAAGCCGTGGCGGCGGAAGCTGGTTTTCGCCGCTTCGACGATCTGATCGCGGCGCGCCTGCACTTTGGCCTGTTTACTGTCGTTGGGGGAGAGCATCTGCCCGATCCTTTGCTGCGCGTGAGCCGGGTTCACAATTTTGGGTGTGAACGTTCATTCTCAATTGTAGTGTAACGGATGGGGAGGACGCAAGATGAACGCGCGTTGCGGGGAAAAGGTGTTTAGGCGAACAGGTAGGCGTTGATAAAGGCGGCGACGATCAGCACGCACAGCGCAACGGCGATCGCTTCGGCGGTGGTTTTCGGCAGGCTAAACATAGCGATTTCTCATCCAGTCAGGAGTTCTGGATGAGATTATGCGCATGCAAGATTAAGGAAACATTAAGGGCTTAGCGCCCGTTGACCCACATCACCAGCATGAAGGCCAGCAGCGTCATCGCCAGCGAGCCGGCCAGGTTAAGCAACATGTTGGCCAATGCCCAGCCGAAGCGGCCGTCCTGCATCAGATACACCACCTCCAGCGAAAAGGTGGAGAAGGTGGTCAGGCCGCCGCAGAAGCCGGTGGTGATCAGCAGTTTCCAGGTGGGATCCAGGTGTGTCATGCGGGTGAAAATCGCCATCGCCAGACCGATGATAAAACCGCCGATCAGATTGACCATCAGCGTCCCTAGCGGAATGTGGGCGTTCAGCGGATTCATTTTCATGCTTACCGCCCAGCGCAAAACGCTGCCGACGCCGCCGCCGATAAAGACGGCCAGTAAAGAACTCAACATGGGGCAACTCCCTTTCAAACAGAGAAATTCACGGGCTCGGAAAGGGACAGGCGTAACGCTACGCGCCTCTCTCCGAGAGGTTACGTAGACATCATCAGCCTGTGAAGGCGGTTAGGGAGGAATGTCATCTCCAGCGTGCCGCACGGCCTTTTTCACCGTACCCGATGGATGTTACACCTAACGCCGTCTATTTTGTAGTATCGACCCCCTGCGAGGTAAAACCGATGGAAATCAGAGCGGCGCGTCTGGGCGACCGGCACGCTATCGCCGAATTGATGACGGCGTTGGGCTATCCCGGCACCGAGGCGTTTCTGACGCAGCGCATGCAGCAACTGTTGGCGCACCCGGACGAGGCGCTGCTGGTGGCGGCGGACGGGGCGCAAGTGCTGGGCGTGTTGTCGCTGCATTTCCTGCCGCAGCTGGCGTTGGCCGGCGACATTGGCCGCATCAGCTATTTTTGCGTCGACGATCGGGCGCGCGGCGCGGGCGTGGGGCGGCGGTTGTTGGCGGAGGGAGAGGCGTTGGCGCACCGTCGCGGCTGCGATCGGTTGGAGGTTCATTGCCACAGTCGCCGCGAGCGGGCCCATGCGTTTTACCTGCGCGAAGGCTTTGTTGAAGCGCCGAAGTATTTTGCCAAGTTATTAAGTCAGTAAGTTACTCCCCTGGCGGCACTGCCGTTTCCAGCCGGTTGCGGCCGTTTTGCTTCGCCCGATAGAGCGCGCTGTCGGCCGCTTTCAGCCAGTCCAGATAGCCGCCCAACGCGGGGTGGTAGTTGGCGATGCCGGCGCTGATCTGCAGCCGCAGTTGCGGCGCCTCCTTGAAGCTGACCGCGTCCAGCCGCTGCTGGATGCGTCGCAGGACGATTTCCGCCTGCTCGGCGTTGGTGTTCGGCAGCACCGCGCCAAACTCGTCTCCGCCGTAGCGCCCGACGATATCCACGTTACGCAAGCCGATCAGCAGCTCTTCCGCCAGCGCCGCCAGGGCCTCATCTCCCAAAGCATGGCCGAAGGTGTCGTTGATGGTTTTGAAGCGGTCGATATCCATCAGGATCAGCGTGGCGTTATCCTGGTAGCGACGGCAGCTGTCGAACTGGCGATGCAGCAGATGCTCCCAGTGGCGACGGTTGTATAAGCCGGTCAGCCCATCGCGGGTGCTGATGCGCTGCAGCTCCTGTTTCTTTTCCGCCAGCCGCTTGGCGGTGCGGTAAGTCACCAGCCCGAGCAGCGTCGGGTAAAGGTAGATCATCGGCAGGCACAGATAGACCTGCAACGGCGTGCTGTAGGGGTGAAACGGGAAGCCGAGCAGCGCGGCGGTGAACGCCGCAGTGGCCAGTTGCATGGCCAATCCTTTTACAAACAGCGCTTTGCCGGCTGAAGCGATGTTATTCATGCTCATCATCGACAGGATGACGATGGCGGGCAGCGCGTTGAACGCCATCATCGCCGCCCAGAAGCCGCCGAAAGCGGAGTCGATCAGCAGGTTGCGAATTTCGGCTTTGAACGGATCTTGGGCGCGGCAGGCCAGGCGGTACGCGAGATGCGGCCAGAGTAACCCGTGAAAGGCCAGCAATAGCCAGACCGCCGCGGGCGGAGCCAGGGGATAGAGCGCGGCGCAGACGCAGATAAAGCCGAGCCCCAGACCGACGGCGCGGGGCAGGTAGGTGCGTTTGGCGAAGCTGAGGCCGGATTTTCGGGCATCGAAAATGGGTGGGGCAATATACATCCGGCATCTCCCTGATGAGTATCATGGCAGCGTATCATGCGGGTGATAAACTAAGAATAGTCTGGGATTCACGTCCAGAGGCCCTGTGGCATTACTGCGACCGATCTCACTCTGTTACATGTTGCGGTTGTGCGAGCCAAAGGAAAGTCGCTAAATATTCGCAGGCAAGGTCAGTTTTTCTCGCTGTTCACGCAGCGCTCTATGATAAGAAGGTGAGTATGGAAGGTATCAGCATTACCAAACTTCTGGTGATTGCGGTGTTGGTGATTTTACTGTTCGGCACCAGCAAACTGCGTACGCTCGGCGCCGATCTTGGCGCGGCGCTGAAAGGCTTTAAAAAAGCCGTGGGCGATGACAGCACGCCGCCGGCCGCCGGCAACAACGCCGCCGAAAGCCAGTCCGCTCAGCAGAGCGTCGAAAAGAAAGACGTTTAACCCCGTCTGACTGCGCGCAATAAAAAACGGATGCCTTGCGGACATCCGTTTTTTGGCGTTTCCGCCGTCTATAGCGTAACAAACTATTACGCGTTATTTCACTTCCATCCCTTTGGCCTGCAGATCGGCGTGGTAAGACGAACGCACGAACGGGCCGCAGGCGGCGTGGGTGAAGCCCATCGCCATCGCTTCTTCTTTCATCTCGTCAAACTCGGCAGGGCTGACGTAGCGCTGCACCGGCAGGTGGTGACGGCTCGGCTGCAGGTACTGACCCAGCGTCAGCATGGTCACGCCGTGGCGACGCAGATCGCGCATCACTTCAATGATTTCCGCGTTGGTTTCGCCCAGGCCGACCATCAGGCCGGATTTGGTCGGGATATCCGGGTGCGCTTCTTTAAAGCGCTCCAGCAGCTTCAGCGACCATTCGTAGTTGGCGCCCGGACGCACCTGGCGGTAGACGCGCGGCACGTTTTCCAGGTTGTGGTTGAATACGTCCGGCGGCGTGGCGGTGAGGATCTCCAGCGCGCGGTCCATACGGCCGCGGAAGTCCGGCACCAGCGTTTCAATTTTGATGTTCGGGCTTTTGGCGCGGATGGCGGAGATGCAGTCGGCAAAGTGCTGAGCGCCGCCGTCGCGCAGATCGTCGCGGTCAACCGAGGTGATCACCACGTAACGCAGCGCCATGTCGGCGATGGTTTGCGCCAGCTTTTCCGGCTCGTTGGCGTCCGGCGCGATCGGGCGGCCGTGGGCCACGTCGCAGAACGGGCAGCGGCGGGTGCAGATGGCGCCGAGGATCATAAAGGTGGCGGTACCGTGGTTGAAACACTCGGACAGGTTAGGGCACGAGGCTTCCTCACAGACGGAGTGCAGGCCGTTCTTGCGCATCGCGGCTTTGATGCCCTGAATGCGCGTTGAGTCGGCAGGCAGTTTGATCTTCATCCACTCGGGTTTACGCAACAGCTCCTGCCGTTCGGTGACCACCGTTTTGACCGGGATCAGCGCCATTTTGTCAGCATCGCGGTATTTGACGCCGCGTTCCATCTGAATTGGTTTACTCATAATCGTGCAGGTTCCAGTTACGAAGCTCGACCGTCTGGTAGCCGAGTAAATGAACAAATTCCTGTACCAGGATTGGGTGTATGTCTTCAATGCCAACGCCGGGCGCCAGCGCGCTGACCTGCGTCATCTGCATACCGGCGTAACCGCAGGGGTTGATGCGTTGGAAGGGGCTGAGATCCATCGCCACATTCAGGGCCAGGCCGTGGAATGAGCTGCCTTTGCGGATCCGCAAACCCAACGAACAGATTTTCTGCTCCCCCACGTACACGCCGGGCGCATCCGGACGGGCGCGCGATGTGAGGCGGAAGTGGGCGAGGGTGTTGATAACCGTATCTTCTATCGCCGTGACCAATTGACGTACGCCGACCTTGTTGCGTTTCAGATCGACCATCACGTACATCACCTGCTGACCCGGCCCGTGGTAGGTCACCTGGCCGCCGCGATCGCTCTGGACAACCGGGATGTCGCCGGGCATCAGCACGTGTTCGGCTTTGCCGGCCTGACCCTGGGTGAACACCGGGTGATGCTGCACCAGCCACAGCTCGTCCGGCGTGGTCTCGGTACGACTGTCGGTGAAGTTATGCATGGCTTGGGATACAGGCGCGTAGGGCTGCAACCCCAGCTGACGCAAAATGATCTTGTCTGGTTGCAAAAGAGTCATCGTCAGGTTACAGAAGTGGTAAAGCCATTATACCGGGCGCTCCGGCCTGCGACCAGCCTTTCGCTGACCAAAAATGCGCAACCCGGGAAGACGCTGCGCCATCCCGGGTTGATAAGCAGGGGTTTATGCTGGAATTACAGCACCATGCGAACAATTTCAATGTTGCCCAACTCTTCGTACAGGGTTTCGACCTGCTCGATGTGAGTGGCATTGATGGTGATGGAGACGGAGTGGTAGTTGCCTTTGCTGCTTGGCTTGACCTGCGGGTTGTAATCGCCCGGCGCATGGCGCTGCACCACTTCAACCACCTGGTCAACCAGCTCAGGCTGCGCCAGGCCCATTACCTTGTAGGTAAACGAGCAAGGGAATTCGAGCAGTTCGTTCAGTTTAGTTTTTTGCATGTGCGTGCGCTCCAGAGTGCTAGCTAATCTATAAAGTATAACTCCCGCCGGGGCGGGAGTTAGTGTTATTCACTATATGGGGACGATTTCGCCCGTTTCAACCGTTAACCGAACCAGTGGTGGAACATCAGTTTGATGTAGTCCACGATGCGGCTGAAGAAGCCGCCTTCTTTCACTTCGTTCATCACCACCAGCGGACGCTGGTCGATGGTTTTGCCGTCCAGCTGGAAGTTGATGCTGCCCACCACCTGGTTTTTCGCCAGCGGCGCGTGAATTTCCGGCGTGTTCAGCACGTAGCTGGCCTTCAGGTCTTTCATGCGGCCGCGCGGAATGGTCAGGTAGACGTCTTTGTCCACGCCCAGCTCAACGCGGTCGGCATCGCCGAACCAGACCGGCTCGGAGGCGAACTCTTTACCGACTTTCAGCGGCGCCACGGTTTCGAAGAAGCGGAAGCCCCAGGTCAGCAGTTTCTTGCTTTCGGCTTCACGGCCTTTGTAGGTGCGGCCGCCCATCACGGCGGAGATCAGGCGCATTTGGCCTTCGGTCGCCGAAGCCACCAGGTTGTAGCCCGCCGCGTCGGTATGGCCGGTTTTGATGCCGTCGACGTTCAGGCTGTTATCCCACAGCAGACCGTTGCGGTTCATCTGGCGGATATTGTTGAAGGTGAACTCTTTTTCTTTGTAGATCGCGTATTCTTCCGGCACGTCGCGGATCAGCGCCTGGCCGATCAGCGCCATGTCGCGCGCCGAGCTGTATTGGCCCTGCGCATCCAGGCCGTGCACCGTCTGGAAGTGGGTATTCTGCAGGCCCAGCTTGCTGACGTAGGTGTTCATCAGGTTGACGAACGCGTCCTGGCTGCCGGCGACGTAGTCGGCCATCGCCACGCAGGCGTCGTTACCGGACTGCAGGTTGATGCCGCGGGTCAGTTTGGAGACCGGCACGCGATCGCCCGGCTTCAGGAACATCAGCGAGGAGCCTTTGAACACCGGGTTGCCGGTCGCCCAGGCGTCCTGGCCGACGGTCACCAGATCGTCCTGGCCGATTTTGCCCGCTTTCAGCGCCTGGCCGATGACGTAGCTGGTCATCATTTTGGTCAGGCTGGCCGGATCGCGACGCGCATCGGCGTTCATCTCGGCCAGCACCTTGCCGGAGTTGTAATCAATCAGGATGTACGCTTCCGCATCGATCTGCGGGACACCTGGGATCATGGTTTTGATGTTAACGTCATCGGCGTGCGCAACGGAGGCTGCGCTCATTGCGATAACGGTGCCGAGGGCGATGCTTTTGATTAAGCGAAAAGAAGTTACTTGTTTCATGATCGGGACTACAACATCCGTGAAAGTAAAGTTAAAAAACGAGCCACACTATAGCAGATGCGATCCCGGCAGGCATTACCCATTCATCTGACTAATTGCGGTTAGTGCCCTTTTAGCTGCAAGAAAATGTTTCAGCTAAATAACCGCTTATCGGCCGTGAATGCCCGCCGGGCTTAACGCTCAGGGTGCAGCAGTAACGAAAGACTGTTGTTGCGCTTCGCTCGCCAGGCGTTGCTGCAGCTGAGCCGCCTGCTGACGGCTGCTGAACGGGCCAAGCTGGACGCGGTAAACGTTGCCGTTGGCCGCCACTTTGCCCGGGACGCCAAACTGTTGGCTCAGGCTCTGTTGCCAGCTCTGGGCGCGTTCGGCGCTGCTCAGCGCGCCGACCTGCACCACGTAGCCGCCGGAAGAGGCGGCGGCAGCCGTGCCGACAGCCGCAGCGCCGGCCGCGACCGGTGCGGCCACCGCGGCGGCTTCAGGTTCGGAACCTTCCAGCACCCCGGCCGGCACCGCGCTCGGCGCGCCGAGGAAACCGCTGCGGCCGTTGGCGGCATTGCCGCCGGCAGCTGGGGCGCTGTTGTCGTCGGTGCGCAGGGTGCTGTTATCGATCGGGCGCACCGCCGCGCCGCTGGCGATCGGCGCCTCCTGCTGAATAGGGGTGCCCATGCCGCTGGAGCCGAGATCCGGGCGCGCCGGCAGGGCGTAGCTCTGTTTCGCCACGATGGTGCCGATGGTGCCGGGGCCGCTCAGCGTGCCGTCCGGCGCCACGTTGATGAAATCTACCTTGACCTTGGTGTTGTTGGACAGGTTGAGGCGGTCGGCGGCGGCTTTCGACAGATCGATGATGCGGCCCTTGGTATATGGCCCGCGATCGTTGACGCGCACCACCAGCTGACGGCCGTTGGCCAGGTTAGTGACGCGCACATAGCTTGGGATTGGCAGGGTCGGATGCGCCGCCGTCAGGCCGTTGGGGTCAAACTGCTCGCCCAGCGCCGTGGTGTTGCCGTTGGCCTCCTCGCCATACCAGGCCGCCAGGCCGGTCTGCGAGAAGTTCTGCGGATCTTTTACGATGCGGTAAGTATCGCCATTAACCTTATAATCCTGCATGTTATTAGGGTTATAGGGTTCATATTGAGGCTCGACGCCGCCGATTTCCACCACCGGGCCGTTGTACGGCTGCGGAGGGGCTTGCTGTTCCGTGGTCGGGGCGGTACAGGCGGAGAGCAACACCGCCGCGACGCCGATCCAAAGCCATTCCTTACGCATTACTCACCTCTTATAAACTTTTAGACAGCATTTTCCGATGCGTGTGGATCGACATGATGATGCCGAAACCGGCCATCAACACTATCAGCGCCGAACCCCCGTAACTGACCAGAGGCAAAGGTACGCCAACTACCGGCAAAATGCCACTGACCATACCGATGTTAACAAAGACATAAACGAACAAAATCAGCATCAAGCCGCCGACCATGACGCGGCCAAAGGTGGTTTGCGCCTTGGCGGCGATCATCAGCCCGCGGATGATCACCAGCAGGTAAAGCGCCAGCAGCACCAGTACCCCGATCAGCCCCAGCTCTTCGGCCAGGACGGCGAAGATAAAGTCGGTATGGCGCTCCGGCAGAAACTCCAGCTGTGACTGGGTGCCGTGCAGCCAGCCCTTGCCGGACAGGCCGCCGGAGCCGATGGCGATCTTGGATTGAATGATGTGATAACCGGCGCCGAGCGGGTCGCTCTCCGGATCGAGCAGCATCATGACGCGGTCGCGCTGATAGCCGTGCATCAGGAAGAACCACAGCACCGGGATGAAGGCCGCCAGCGCGACGGCGGCGACGGCGATCAGCTTCCAGCTCATGCCGGACAGGAACAGTACGAACAGGCCGGAAGCGGCGATCAGGATAGAGGTGCCCAGATCCGGCTGCGCGGCCACCAGCAGCGTCGGCAGGAAGATCAGCACCAGCGCGATGGCGGTGTTTTTCAGCGAAGGCGGGCAGACGTCGCGGTTCATAAAGCGCGCCACCATCAGCGGCACGGCGATCTTGGCGATTTCCGACGGCTGGAAGCGCACTACGCCGAGATCCAACCAGCGCTGCGCGCCTTTACTGATCTGCCCGAAGGCGTCCACCAGGATCAGCAAAATCACGCAGAAGATATACAGATAGGGCGCCCAGCTTTCGTACACGCGCGGCGGGATCTGCGCCATGACGGCCATCACGATCAGCCCCATGACGATCTGCCCGATCTTGCGCTCCATCATGCCGATGTCCTGGCCGCTGGCGCTCCACATCACGAAGGCGCTGTAGACCAACAGGGCCAGGATCAGCAGCAGGAACGTCGGGTCGATGTGGATTTTGGTCCAGATCGAGCCTTTTTGTTGGCTTTCAGTCATGTTCTACCTTAGTCACCTTCTACGCCAGGCGGCAGCGGGGCCTCGCTTGGCAATTGCGTATTGTTGTCGCCCAGCAGAATGTGGTCGAGGATCTGGCGGGTGATGGTCCCCACCGCCGGACCGGAGCCGCCGTTTTCCAGAATGATGGCAACCGACACCGTCGGGTTGTTGAACGGTGCGAAGGCGGTCATCAGTTTGTGATCGCGCAGGTGCTCCGCCAGTTTGTGGGCGTTGTAGGTTTCATAGCCGAATACCTGTGCGGTACCCGATTTCGCCGCGGCTTTATAAGGTGCGTCCGCAAAGTATTTGCGCGCCGTCCCGTTCGGACGGTTGGCCACACCGTACATGCCGTCTTTGGCAATTTCCCAGAAGCCGGAGTGAATATCGCCGATCTGCGTGTTTTCTTCCTGTTTGAACGGCACCAGCGCGCCGTTGATGCGTGTGCTCTGCAGCAGGTGCGGCGTTTTGACGGTGCCGTCGTTGATCAGGGTGTTCAGCGCCTTGGCCATCTGGATCGGCGTCGCGGTCCAGTAACCCTGGCCGATGCCTACCGGAATGGTGTCGCCCTGATACCACGGTTTTTTATAGCGTTTCTGCTTCCATTCGCGCGTCGGCATCAGGCCGGAGCGCTCTTCGGACAGATCGATGCCGGTGTACTGGCCGTAACCGAATTTGGTCAGCCAGGTCGACAGCCGATCGATCCCCATGTCATAAGCGACCTGGTAAAAATAGGTATCTGCGGACTCTTCCAGCGCCTTGGTGACGTTCAGGCGGCCGTGGCCCCATTTCTTCCAGTCGCGAAAGCGTTTTTCCGAGCCGGGCAATTGCCACCAGCCGGGATCGAACACCACGGTGTTTTTGGTGATCACCCCGGCGCTCAGCGCCGACACCGCGATATAAGGCTTCACCGTCGAGGCGGGCGGGTAGACCCCCTGGGTAGCGCGGTTGATCAGCGGGCGATTCGGATCGTTCAGCAACCCCTGATAGTCCTTGCTGGAAATGCCGTCGACGAACAGGTTCGGATCGTAGCTCGGGTTGGAGACCATCGCCAGGATGGCGCCGGTGCGCGGATCGCTCACCACCACCGCGGCGCGGCTGCCGACCAACAGCTGTTCGATATAGCGCTGCAGGTTAAGATCGAGCGTCAGGTAGACGTCCTGACCGGCGGAAGGCGGCTGTTCGTGCAATTGGCGGATCACCCGGCCGCGGTTGTTGACCTCGACCTCTTCATAGCCGGTTTTGCCGTGCAGCGTGTCTTCGTAATAGCGTTCGATGCCCAGCTTGCCGATATCGTGGGTGGCGGCGTAGTTGGCCAGTTTGCCGTCTTTGTCCAGCCGCTCGACGTCGCGATCGTTGATCTTGGACACATAGCCGGTGACGTGGGTGAGGGCGGAGCCGTAGGGGTAGTAGCGGCGCTGGTAGCCTTTCACTTCCACGCCCGGGAAGCGGAACTGATTGACCGCAAAACGGGCGACTTGCACCTCGGTCAGCGCGGTTTTCACCGGAATGGAGACGAAACGGCGCGAGCGCTTGCGCTCTTTTTCGAAATTGGTGATGTCGTCATCGGTCAAGTCGACCACCGGGCGCAGCGCCTGCAGCGTGGCTTTGAGATCGTCGACCTTTTCCGGCATCAGTTCCAGCTGATAAATGGTGCGGTTGAGCGCCAGCGGAGTGCCGTTGCGATCGTAGATAATGCCGCGGCTGGGCGCGATGGGCACCAGCTTGATGCGGTTTTCGTTGGAGCGGGTGCGGTAATCCTCGACGCGGACCACTTGCAGATTATACAGGTTGGCGATCAGGATGCCGGACAGCACCAGGATGACCAAGAACGCCACCAGGGCGCGGCGTACAAACAGGGCGGATTCAGCCGTATAGTCGCGAAAAGGGTTACGTTCTATTTTCATCCCGCTGCTTTATTTCACTCTGTCACGGTCACCACCGGCTATTCCCGGTGGTAAGGATGATTTGTAGTAATACTCCAGGCGCGGTAGAGGCTTTCGGCCACCAGGACGCGCACCAAAGGATGCGGCAGTGTCAACGGAGAAAGCGACCAACTCTGCTCGGCAGCGGCTTTGCAGGCGGGCGCCAGCCCTTCCGGGCCGCCGATCAGCAAGCTGACGTTGCGGCCATCCTGCTTCCAGCGCTCAAGCTGCTGCGCCAGCTGCGGCGTTTCCCACGGCGTGCCTGGGATATCCAGCGTAACGATGCGGTTGCCTTTGCCCACCGCCGCCAGCATTTGTTCGCCTTCCTTGTCCAGAATGCGTTTGATGTCGGCGTTTTTGCCGCGTTTGCCGGCCGGGATCTCGGTCAGCTCAAACGGCATATCTTTGGGAAAGCGGTGCAGATAATCCATAAAGCCGGTTTGCACCCAGTCTGGCATTTTGGTGCCGACCGCCACCAATTGCAGTTTCACCGCTTAGCTCCAGAGTTTTTCCAGCTCGTACAGGCGACGGCTTTCTTCCTGCATCACGTGCACGATCACTTCGCCCAGATCGACCACGATCCAGTCGGAGGCTTCCTGGCCTTTCATGCCAAACAGTTCCATGCCCGCGGCGCGGGATTCCTGCACCACGTGGCTGGCGATCGACATCACGTGGCGAGTCGACGTGCCGGTGCAGATGATCATGCAATCGGTGATACTGGATTTGCCCTGTACGTCCAGAGCGACAATGTCTTGGCCTTTGAGGTCATCGATTTTATCGATGACGAAATCTTGGAGCGCTTTACCTTGCAAAGGTTCCCCCTCGGGTGTGTTCTGTTCAGTCGGCTGCGGCGGGCAAAATGCGCGCGCCGCGGCGTAACCGGATAAAGGTTTCGGCAGGCTGCCGCTGAAAGCCAGCTAACTGGTGACTGCCCGGCCAGCTAAGGTTTCCGGGGTTTTCAGCGGATACCTGAAAAATAGCGGCGCAGTATATCACGCACCTTTCGCTAGCGATATAAACCCTGCAACTCGATATAGCGCTGCACCGGGCGCGGCAGCAGATCGTCGCAGTTGAGGCCCTGATGGCGGCGCTGGCGGATCTCGGTGGCGGAAATTTCCAGCTCCGGCGTATCGGCCAGATAGATATGGCCGTGCGGGCGGCGGCTGAGCAGCGCCGGGTCGGCGGTGCGATGACGTTCCAGCCACTGCTGCAGTTCCGGCGTGTCCATGCGATCGTTATAGCCCGGGCGCGCCAACACCAGCAGATGGCAGACGTCCAACAGCGCCTGCCAACGATGCCATTTATGCAGCGTCAGCAGCGAGTCCTGGCCAATAATAAACGCCAGCGGCTGGGCGGCGCCACGCTCTTTACGAATCGTTTCCAGCGTCTCGATGGTGTAGGAGGGGGTGGTGCGATGCAGTTCGCGATCGTCGACCGCGAACAGCGGATTGCCGGCGATCGCCAGCTCGACCATCTTCAAGCGCTGCTGTGCGTTGGCCTCGGGCTGCGGGCGGTGCGGCGGCACGTGGTTAGGCAGCAGCGTGACGCGATTCAGGCCTACTTCGGCGGCCAGCGCCTCCACCGGCCGCAGATGGCCGTAGTGGATCGGATCAAAGGTGCCGCCAAACAGCGCGTGCAATACGGTGGGGTGTTCCGGATTAGTGGGCATCGGTAAAACTCGTGGCCAGGGGTTTGCCGCACAGCAGCATCGACAGGGTTTCCAGTTCCGGCCAGACCGACTGGCCATAGTCCTGCTTGAGGGTCAGCTCGATTTGCGTCAGCAGCTGTACCGCTTGCTGCAGCTGGGCGCTGGACAGGCGTTGCAGCGCCTGGGTCACCAGCGGGCGGCGGTTCTGCCAGACCTTGTGCTGATCGAACAGCGTGCGCAGTGGCGCGGACGCCATGCGGCGCTGCAGCGTCAGCAACAGCAGCAGTTCGCGCTGCAGGGTGCGCAACAGGATCACCGGCTCGACGTCCTCTTGCTGCAGCTGCTGCAAAATATGCCAGGCGCGCTTGCTCTTGCCGGCCAGCAAGGCGTCCAGCCAGTGGAACGGCGTGAAGTGGGCGGCGTCGTTCACCGCCTGCTCGACGCGCGGCAGGGTGAGCTTGCCGTCCGGGTGCAGCAGCGACAACCGCTCCAGCGCCTGCGACAGCGCCAGCAGGTTGCCTTCGTAGCAGTAGCACAACAGCTGATTGGCCGCGTCGTCCAACTCCAGCTTCATCGCCTTGGCGCGCGTGGCGACCCAGCGCGGCAGCTGTGCCTGCTCCGGCGTCTGGCAACTGACGAGGGCGCCGTGCGGGCTGAGCGCCTTGAACCAGGCGCTGTTTTCCTGCGCTTTGGTGAGGCGCGGGCCGCGCAGGATCAGCAGAATATCCTCGTGCAGCAGGGTGGCGAGCTTGGTCAGCTGTTCGCCGATCGGCGCCGTTGGGCCGTTTTCCGGGAAAATCAGCAGCAGCGTCTGGCGGCTGGCGAACAGGCTCATCGCCTGGCAGATGCCGAAGATGGCGTCCCAGTCGGTATGGGCGTCGAGGGAAATGCTGTAGTGCTCGCTGAACTGCTGCTGTTGCGCGGCCTGCCGGAGCAGATCCTGGCTTTCCTGCAGCAGCAGCGGTTCATTGCCGCTCAATAAATAACAAGCGCGCAGCCCCTCTCGGAGCTGCGCGGCAAGTTGTTCCGGATAAATGCGGATCATTGTGCGGTTTGGCTTGCCGCTCGTTCGCCGACGGCAGCGGCTTTTTGCCGGTTTTCTTCTTCCGCCGCGTGCACGGTCAGCAGTTTGCGCACCAGCTGTTGCGCCGCCTGCTCACGCATTTCCTGGCGAATGATCTCCTGCTCGGAGTCTTTGGCCAGCGCGGTCAGCGGGTTGTCGAAGAACGAACGGAACACTTTCACCGACAGCGGATACAGGTCGTGCCCCGGGAGCAGCACCTGGGCCTGCACGGTCAGCACCAGCTGATACTCGGCGGTTTTACCGTCCTGGAAGATCGAGGCGGTATCCTGGCTTTCCGTCGCGCCGACGATGCGCAGAGAAGGCACGTCTTTACGCTTCGGATCGCTGACGATGGTCACGGCGTTCAAACGCAGTTGCTCACGCACCGCGCGCGTCAATGGCCCATAAGGATCCGAACTGTCCAGGATCAGCGTTTTCATTTCATTAGGCACCTGCGTGGTGCCACGCAGGTGAAAACCGCAGCCGGCGGTGACCAGCACCGCCAACCCCAGCAACAGCGTCAGAATACGTTGTCGCACAACTCCTCCTTGTGTTAACCCACAACCAGGTTAAGCAGTTTGCCCGGAACGTAGATCACTTTGCGAATCGTGACGCCGTCCAGATATTTAGCCACCAGATGCTCTTCGGCAGCGCGCGCGCGCACTTGCTCTTCGGTCGCATCGGCAGATACGGTGATTTTAGCGCGAACCTTGCCGTTCACCTGCACCACCACCAGCTTGGAGTCTTCGACCATCGCCTGCTCGTCGGCAACCGGCCATGGCGCGGTGTCCACGTCGCCTTCGCCGCCCAGCGCCTGCCACAGGGCGAAGCACACGTGCGGGGTAAACGGATACAGCATGCGAACGACGGCCAGCAGCGCTTCCTGCAGCAGCGCGCGATCCTGCTCGCTCTCCTGCGGCGCGCGGGCCAGTTTGTTCATCAGCTCCATCACGGCGGCGATCGCGGTGTTGAAGGTCTGGCGGCGGCCGATATCGTCGGTCACTTTGGCGATGGTTTTGTGCAGATCGCGGCGCAGCGCTTTCTGCTCTTCGTTCAGCGACGCCACGTCCAGCGGCTGCACCGCGCCTTTTTCCACGTGATCGTAGGCCAGTTTCCATACGCGTTTCAGGAAGCGGTTAGCCCCTTCCACGCCGGATTCCTGCCACTCCAGCGTCATTTCTGCCGGTGAAGCGAACATCATGAACAGACGCACGGTGTCCGCGCCGTATTTTTCCACCATCTCCTGCGGGTCGATGCCGTTGTTCTTCGACTTCGACATTTTGCTCATGCCAGCATAGACCAGTTCACGGCCTTGCGGATCGGTGGCCTTGATGATGCGGCCTTTGTCGTCGCGCTCGACGGTGGCGTCAACCGGGGATACCCAGACGCGCTCGCCGCTGTTGCCGGTGTAGTAGAAGGCGTCGGCCAGCACCATGCCCTGACACAGCAGGCGCTTGGCCGGCTCATCGGAATCCACCAGGCCCGCATCGCGCATCAGCTTGTGGAAGAAGCGGAAGTACATCAGGTGCATGATGGCGTGCTCGATGCCGCCGATATATTGATCGACCGGCAGCCAGTAGTTGGCGGCGGCCGGATCCAGCATGCCCTGGTCGTACTGCGGGCAGGTATAGCGCGCGTAGTACCAGGAAGACTCCATAAAGGTGTCGAAGGTGTCGGTTTCGCGCAGCGCCGGCTGGCCGTTGACGGTGGTCTTCGCCCACTCAGGGTCGGCCTTGATCGGGCTGGTGATGCCGTCCATGACCACGTCTTCCGGCAGGATCACCGGCAGCTGATCTTCCGGCGTCGGCATCACGGTGCCGTCTTCCAGGGTCACCATCGGGATTGGCGCGCCCCAGTAACGCTGACGGGAAACGCCCCAGTCGCGCAGACGGTAATTGACCTTGCGCTGGCCGACGCCTTTGGCGACCAGTTTGTCGGCGATGGCGTTAAAGCCCGCTTCGTTGTCCAGACCGTCAAACTCGCCGGAGTTGAACAGCGCGCCTTTGTCAGTCATCGCTTCGGCGCTCACGTCAGGCTGGCTGCCGTCGAGGTTCAGGATCACCGGTTTGATCGGCAAATCATATTTGGTGGCGAATTCCCAGTCGCGCTGGTCGTGCGCCGGCACCGCCATCACGGCGCCGGTGCCGTATTCCATCAGCACGAAGTTGGCGACCCACACCGGCAGCTTCTCGCCGCTCAGCGGATGGACAACGAACAGGCCGGTCGGCATGCCTTTCTTCTCCATCGTCGCCATTTCGGCTTCGGCCACTTTGGTGTTGCGGCATTCGTCGATGAAGTCGGTCAGCGCCGGGTTGTTGTGTGCGCCCTGTTGCGCCAGCGGGTGGCCCGCGGCGACCGCCACGTAGGTGGCGCCCATGAAGGTGTCGGGACGGGTGGTGTAAACCGTCAGCTTCTCTTCGCTGCCAGCCACGTCGAAGGTGATTTCCACGCCTTCGGAGCGGCCAATCCAGTTGCGCTGCATGGTTTTCACCTGCTCCGGCCAGCTTTCCAGCGTGTCCAGATCGTTCAGCAGCTGATCGGCGTAGGCGGTGATTTTGATGAACCACTGCGGGATCTCTTTACGCTCGACCTTGGTGTCGCAGCGCCAGCAGCAGCCGTCGATAACCTGTTCGTTGGCCAGCACGGTCAGATCGTGCGGGCACCAGTTCACCGCCGAGGTCTTCTTGTAGACCAGGCCTTTTTCATACAGCTTGGTGAAGAACCACTGTTCCCAGCGGTAGTATTCCGGCTGGCAGGTGGCGATTTCGCGATCCCAGTCGTAGCCGAAGCCCAGCAGTTTCAGCTGGTTCTTCATGTATTCGATGTTGTCGTAGGTCCACGGGGCCGGCGCGGTGTTGTTTTTCACCGCCGCGCCTTCCGCCGGCAGGCCGAACGCATCCCAGCCGATCGGCTGCAGTACGTTTTTGCCCAGCATGCGCTGATAGCGCGAGATCACGTCGCCGATAGTGTAGTTACGAACGTGGCCCATGTGCAGTCGGCCGGACGGGTAAGGCAGCATGGATAGGCAGTAGTACTTTTCCTTGCTGTCGTCTTCGGTAACTTTGAAAGTCTGCTTCTCTTGCCAGTGAAGCTGTACGTTCGATTCTATGTCTTCTGGACGGTATTGCTCTTGCATGGCGGCCGGTGGTCCTGTAGGTGTAAACCGTTGCCCCGGTCAGAGGCAACGCAATGAACATTTAGTATTCGTAGATCCGCATAGCATAGCTGATAAGACCTCCCGGCAACAACTCCAAGCGCCTGACTCGGCGCATTTAAAAAAAACGCCGCCATGACGCGGCTCACAACCTGCGGATCCCGCGTCTTGCCAAGTGACATCAGTCATTTACGGCTAAAATAAGAACAAGTAGCTTAAGGGTATCCCCATGGCCAAGTCCGGCGCAGCGTTTATCGAGGAGAGTCTATGAACAAGGTTGCTCAGTATTACCGCGAATTGGTGGCATCGCTGACCGAACGTCTGAAAAACGGCGAACGCGATATCGACGAACTGGTGGCCAGCGCGGAGCGGCGGTTGAACGAGGCCGAAGATCTGACGCGCGACGAGGTGCGGCAGGTGACGCAGGCGGTGCGGCGCGATCTGGAAGAGTTCGCCCGCAGCTATCAGGAAAGCCGGGACGAGTTTACCGACAGCGTGTTTATGCGGGTGATTAAGGAGAGCCTGTGGCAGGAACTGGCGGATATTACCGATAAAACCCAGTTGGAGTGGCGCGAGGTGTTCAAGGATGTCAGCCACCACGGCGTGTACCACAGCGGTGAAGTGGTGGGGCTGGGCAATCTGGTGTGCGAGCAGTGCCATTACCACCTGGCGTTCTACACGCCGGAGGTGCTGCCGCTTTGCCCGAAATGCGGTCACGACCAGTTCCAGCGTCGGCCATTTGAACCCTGATGACGTCCCCCGCCGCGGCGGGGAACGCTGACGTTTACCGTTAACGGAACAGTTTCTTCAGCAGGTTGCTCAGGAAACCGCCGCTGACGGCTTCTTGGGCGACGTTTGCCGGCGCCGGTGCGCTGGCCGGGACGGCGACGCCGGCCGGGATTTTCTGCGCGACCGCGAGGCGGCTGTCCTGGGCGGCTTTCTCCGCCGCTTCCGGGCCGTAGGCGAAGCCTTCCGCCAGCACGAACTCAACGTCGGTGATGCCGATAAAGCCCAGGAACAGCTTCACGTACGGGGTGATCAGATCCGTCGGCGTGTCGGCGTGGATGCCGCCGCGGCTGGAGATGACGATCGCTTTTTTGCCCGTCACCAGCCCTTCGGCGCCGGCGGAGGTGTAGCGGAACGTCTGACCGGCGCGGGCGATCAGATCGAAGTAGATCTTCAGCTGCGTCGGGATGTTGAAGTTGTACATCGGGGCGCTGATGATCAGCGTGTCGTGCGACTTCAGCTCGGCAATCAGCTCATCGGACAGCGCCAGGGTGCTTTGCTGATGCGGCGTCAACGGTTTGTCGCCGGCGGTAAAGCCGGCCATCACTTCGCCATCCAGCTCCGGCAGCGTTGGGTTGGCCAAGTCGCGCACGGTGAAAGTGTCTTCCGGATGAGCTTCACGCCATTGTTCAACAAAAAAATCGACTAATTTTCCAGACTGGGAATATTCACCCAGAATACTTGATTTCAGGACCAGTACGCGGCTCATTGGCTTATCTCCAGGCGAAGTGTAATTGGTAACGATGTCAATCGGTGTAAACGCATGGTAGAGGCAAGCCATCAACAGTGATAGCGCAAAAATTCGCTGAGTTAAATCAAAAAAGTTGAATGAGGGCGCGAGCGCGCCCCGAGAGGATTAATAACGCGCGACGCGCTCGGCCAGCAGATCGATAAAGCCTGCGCGATCGATGCCGGTCAGCACTTCCACGTTGGCCGCGTTGCCGGTTTGCTGGAAATAGTCCACCACCGTCATGCCGACGGTGTATTCCCCTTTGGTTTCCACACCGACCCAGCGTTCAACGCCGGTAAACAGCTGCGGCGCCAGCAGCCAGGCGATGGTGCAGGGATCGTGCATCGCCGCGCCAGGCAGGCCGCGCGGGTGGCTGAGATACAGCGGCAGGTAAAAATCGAGCATCTCCGCCACCGCCTGCGCGACCGGATTGGCTATCTGACGAATGCGCTCGATATCCTGCGGCAGCACCAGCGCCTGATGGGTGACGTTCAGCCCAGCCATGGTCAGCGGCACGCCGGATTTCAACACCATCTCGGCGGCTTCGGGATCGACGAAGATATTGAACTCCGCGACCGGCGTGGTATTGCCGGCATTCATGCCGCCGCCCATAAACACGATGCGCTCGATACGGCTTTTCAGCTCGGCGTGCTGGGCCAACAGCAGGGCGATGTTGGTCATCGGGCCGGTCACCACCAGGGTGATTGGCTGCGGGCTGGCGCGCAGCAGGTCGGCGATCAGCTCGACGGCGCCGCGGGGATCGGGTTTGAGGGCCGGCGTCGGCAGGTGGGTGTTGCCCATGCCGGTTTTGCCGTGGACATAGTCGGCGATCACCAGCTCGCGCATCAGCGGGCGAGCGGCGCCGGCGGCGACAGGGATGTCCTCGCGCTGCATCAGGGTCAACAGACCCAGCGCGTTATGCAGGGTTTTCTCCGGCGTCTGGTTGCCGGCGGAGGTGGTGATGGCTTTGACGTCCAGCTCCGGCGAGCGCAGCGCCATAGCCAGCGCGATGGCGTCGTCGAGGCCGGGATCGCAATCGATGATAATAGGGCGGGGCATGTTCTTTCTCCTCTGTTTGTTATCCGGCGAGCATCGGATCAAAAACGAGGAGATACAAGCGCTTTTCGTGCCGGGAGAAAAGATGCGCCCCTGGCGGGGCGCATAGTGAGAACTTAGTGCAGGATCTTGGCGAGGAAGTCCTTGGCGCGATCGGACTCGGGGTTGTTGAAGAAATCGTCTTTGTTGCGGTCTTCGACGATTTTGCCTTCGTCCATAAAGATCACGCGGTTCGCCACCTTGCGGGCGAAGCCCATTTCGTGGGTCACCACCATCATGGTCATGCCTTCGTTCGCCAGCTCGACCATCACGTCCAGCACTTCGTTGATCATTTCCGGATCGAGCGCCGAGGTCGGTTCGTCGAACAGCATGGCGATCGGATCCATGCACAGCGCGCGGGCGATGGCGACGCGCTGTTGCTGGCCGCCGGAGAGCTGACCGGGGAACTTGTTGGCATGGGCGGACAGGCCGACGCGTTCCAGCAGCTTCAGGCCCTTCTCGCGTGAGGCGGTCTTGTCGCGCTTGAGCACTTTTACCTGCGCCAGCGTCAGGTTGTCGATAATGGACAGGTGCGGGAACAGTTCAAAGTGTTGGAACACCATGCCGACCTTGGCGCGCAGCTGCGCCAGGTTGGTTTTCTTGTCGTTAACGGGCGTGCCGTTCACCAGGATGCTTCCCTGCTGGATCGGCTCCAGGCCGTTGACGGTTTTGATCAGGGTGGACTTGCCGGAGCCTGAAGGACCGCAGACGACGACCACTTCGCCTTTTTTCACTTCGGTGGTGCAATCGGTCAACACTTGAAAGTGACCGTACCACTTGGAAACATTTTTCAGGGATATCATCAAACAGTCCTTTTCTTCAAATAGCTTACCAGCGCCGAGGCGGCGAGGCTGATAACAAAATAGACAAAGCCGGCGAACAGGATCATTTCAACCTGGGTGCCGTCGCGTTCGCCGATGGTCGATGCGGTGCGGAAGAAGTCGGCCAGGCTCAGTACGTAAACCAGCGAGGTATCCTGGAACAGGACGATGCCCTGGGTCAGCAGCAGTGGCACCATGGCGCGGAACGCCTGCGGCAGGATCACCAGCCGCATGGATTGCCAATGCGTCATGCCCAGCGCCAACGCGGCGGAGGATTGGCCGCGCGAGATGCTGATGATACCGGCGCGGATGATTTCCGAGTAATAGGCCGCTTCAAACAGGGAAAAGGCTACCATAGCCGAGATCAGGCGAATATCGGTTTTCGGCGACAGGCCTAGAACCTGTTGTAATAAGCTTGGAACCACCAGATAGAACCACAGCAGCACCATCACCAGCGGCACCGAGCGGAACAGGTTAACATACAGGGTGGCGAACCAGCTGATGGGCTTGAACGGCGACAGACGCATCACCGCCAGCACGGTACCCCACAGAATGCCGACCACGATGGCGGTCACGGTGATCTTCAGCGTGATCGCCATGCCCTGCAGCAGATAAGGGAAGCTTGGGACGATCGACGCCCAGTCAAATTCGTACATTATTTACTCCCCAGGTTGCCAGGCAACTGCACTTTCTTTTCGACCAGACGCATAAACAGCATGATCACGGCGTTGATGCCGATATAAGCCAGCGTAATGGCAGTAAAGGATTCATAGGCGTGTGCGGAGTAATCCAACAGCTTGCCGGCCTGTGCGGCCATGTCCACCAGTCCGATGGTGGAGGCGATGGCGGAGTTTTTGACCAGGTTGAGCATCTCCGAGGTCATCGGCGGCACGATAACCCGGTAGGCGTTCGGCAACAGCACGTAGCGGTAGGTTTGCGGCAGCGTCAGGCCCATCGCCAACCCGGCGGCTTTCTGGCCGCGCGGCAGGGATTGAATGGCGGCGCGCACTTGCTCGCAAACGCGGGCGGCGGTAAACAGCCCCAGACAGAGCATGGAAGAGACGAAGAACTGCACGTTGGGATCCAGCTCGGTCTTGAACCAGGTGCCGATATTGGCCGGCAACAGCTCGGGGATCACCAGATACCAGGTAAAGAATTGCACGATCAGCGGCACGTTGCGGAACAGTTCGACGTAACAGGTGCCGAGAGTGGAAAGAAAGCGGTTGGGCACGGTACGCAAGATACCGAACAGCGAACCGACGAAGAAAGCGATAATCCATGCACAGACGGAGAGGGCCACCGTGACCTGAAAGCCGGACCAGATCCAGCCGAGGTAAGTGGTGTTCCCAAACGGGGCCTGCTGCAGGAAGATACCCCAGTTCCAATCTATTGACATAACAAACTCCGATAAACGGGCGCAGGGCGCCGAAGAGTGATGACTTGATAGGCGCCGATCGCCGTGCGGCCAGTCGGGCTGGCTTGTTGTGTGCGGAGATCGGTGACGCGCCTTGGGGAAAATGAGGGAGGGGAACGGCCCCCCTCATTCCTGTCTGTCCCAGTCATCAACTGGGCCGGTTTGGCTTGGCGGCCGCCCCGGCTTTATTCTATTGAGTCAGTTCAACGCTTTGTCGTTAGGCGCTTTGAACAGTTGCTTCATGTCGTCCGACAGCTCGAAGTTCATGTTGAGGTTTTTCGGTGGGATAGGCTGCTTGAACCATTTATCAAACCACTTGGCCGCTTCACCGGAGGTTTGCGCCTGGGCGATAGTGTCATCGACCAGTTTCTTGAACTCAGGATCGTCTTTACGCAGCATGCAACCGTAGGCTTCTTTCGACTGCGGCGTGCCGATGATTTCCCATTGATCCGGCTTCTTGGCTTTGGCACGCTCGCCCGCCAGCAGGGCGTCATCCATCATGAAGGCCACCGCGCGGCCGCTTTCCAGGGTGCGGAAGGAGTCGCCGTGGTCTTTGGCGCTGATGATGCGCATGTTCATTTTGTCGCTGTCGTTCAGTTTGTTCAGCAACACTTCGGACGTGGTGCCGGAGGTGACCACCACCGGTTTGCCGGCCAGGTCTTTAAAGTCTTTGATGTCGGAGCCTTTCTTCACCAGCAGGCGGGTGCCGACCACAAAGATGGTGTCGGAGAAGGCGGCCTGTTTCTGGCGCTCTACGTTATTGGTGGTAGAACCGCATTCGAAGTCATAGGTGCCGTTTTGCAGCAGCGGGATGCGGTTCTGCGAGGTAATCGGCAGCATTTTCACCTGCAGATTCGGTGCATTCAGCTTTTTCTTAACGGCTTCAACGATTTGGTTGGAGTAGTCCTGAGAGTAGCCCACAACTTTTTGCTGGTTGTCGTAGTAGGAAAAGGGCACAGACGATTCGCGGTGGCCGACAACGATAACGCCGTTGTCTTTGATTTTCTTCAGCGTACCGGTCAGGTCTTCCGCGTGCGCTACGCTACCTGCCATACCGAGCAGCAGTAACGATAACGCCAATTTACGCATTTGCATGGTCCAACTCCTTTGCTGTTGTGGTGGCTCTGACTAAAGAGCGTCAGGTTTAAATCGACTATTTATTGCTCAGGTTATAAAGATAGTCTTAGAACGGATAGCCGTTAAAAAATAACCGATTGTGAATATCTTGAAACTAAAATGTTTCATTTTTTGAGACGCCGCGCGCACCAAATCAATGCAACCAAACCCCGATGCACCTGCATGGTGCGTTCGGCGCCTCCAAAATGTGCACGGGTGCGACAAAACGTCAGCAAAAGTTAACCGACGTGCGATGTCACCTTAGATAAAGCAAGGAGTGTGCCAGCCGCGTTGATTTAACGACGTTTTCTGACCGAGGTGGGGGAACGTTTACGGAAACGCGGGGCGCGGCGGGCGCGCCCCGGCGAACAGGACTATTTGCGGCGCAGGCCCAACATCAGCGCCCAACCGCCCAGCAACAGGGTGATCACCCACAGCGGCGCGGCGCCGAAACGCGCGTAAGGCGTGACGCCGGTGGTCGGTGTGACCTTCACTTCAAGCACCTGACGAGTGAACTGCGGGATCTCGGCGATCACGTCGCCGTTCGCGTCCACTGCGGCGGTGACGCCGTTGTTGGTGCTGCGCAGCAGCGGCCGGCCCAGTTCCAGCGCCCGCATGCGCGCCATCTGGAAGTGCTGCCATGGGCCGATGGAGTGGCCGAACCAGGCGTCGTTGGAGATGGTCAGCAGGAAGTTGGTGTCCGGGCGGAAGTTATCGCGCACCTGCTGGCCCAACACGATTTCGTAGCAAATGGCCGCCGTCAGGTTGTAGCCGCGTACGCTGAGCTGCGGTTGTACGTAGTCGCCGCGGCTGAAGGAGGACATCGGCAGGTCGAAGAACGGCGCCAGCGGCCGCAGCAGCGTCTCCAGCGGCACGAACTCGCCGAACGGCACCAGGTGGTGCTTGTTGTAGCGATCGTTGGCCGGGTACCTGTACGGCGTCGGTTCACCGAGCACGATGGCGCTGTTGTAGATTTGCTGGCCCTGCGGCGTGGCGCGCACGTCGACGATGCCGGTGATGAGGCTGCTGTTCTTCGCCCGCATCAGGTCGTCCATCATCGTCAGGAAGCCGTTCTGATTGGCTTCATAATCCGGGATGGCGGATTCCGGCCAGATAACGATCGGTGCCTTACCCATGTAGGGACGGGTTTCGTCCAGATAGGTTTGCAGCGTGCTGACCAGCGCTTTCGGATCCCATTTCATCGATTGAGCGATGTTGCCTTGCACCATGGCGACATTCACCGCTTTATCCGTCTGCGGAGTAAACCACTGCAGCTGGCGCAGCGGCCATGGCAACAACAGCAGCGCGGCGGCGATCACCGCCGCCGAGAGGCGGCGCTGATTGACGGCGTACACCAGCAGGCCGGCGATGGCCATCAGCACAAAGGTGATGGCGTCGACGCCCAGCAGCGGCGCGATGCCTTTCAGCGGGCCGTTGATCTGGCTGTAGCCGAACTGCAGCCACGGGAAGCCGGTCAGCACCCAGCCGCGCAGGAATTCGGTCACCTGCCACAGCGCCGGCGCGGCGATGGCCAGCCGCCACCAGCGGGTAGCCGGCCACAGGCGCGTCAGCAGCCCGGCGAACAGCCCGGTATACAGCGACAGGTAAGCGGCGAGCAGCACCACCAGGAAAACGTTGACGGCGAAGGGCATGCCGCCGAAATCAGCGATGCTGACATACACCCAGTTGATGCCGCTGCCGAACAGCCCGAAGCCCCAGACAAAGCCAAGCAGGGCGGACTGTTTGGTGGTGCGATTGAGGGTGACGGCCAGCAGGCCGAACAGGGAGACGATGGCCGCGGGCCAGAAGTCGTAGGGCGAGAACGCCAGCGTCCCGCCGGCACCTGACAACAGCGCCAGCAGGGCGCGAACCCGCTGGCGTTCAAGTAATGAGGCTTTAGCCATGTTGGATTTAATCTTCCAGTTTCGGTGGTGGAGAATCGTCCGGAATTTTCACATGAACCTGGATAATACGTCGACTGTCGGCCATGGCAACTTTAAATAGGTAACCTTCGATTTCAATGGTTTCCCCGCGCGCCGGCAGGTGGCCGAAGGCCTGCATCACCAGACCGCCGATGGTATCGACCTCGTCGTCGCTGAAATGGGTGCCGAAGGCGTCGTTGAAGTCTTCGATCGGGGCCAGCGCGCGCACGGTGTACATGTGGCGGCTGAGCTGGCGGATATCCAGATCGTCTTCGTCGTCGTATTCGTCTTCGATCTCGCCGACGATCAGTTCCAGGATATCTTCGATGGTGACCAGGCCGGACACGCCGCCGAATTCGTCAATGACAATCGCCATATGATAGCGCTGGGAGCGGAACTCTTTCAGCATCCGGTCGACGCGCTTGCTTTCCGGCACCACCACTGCGGTGCGCAGCACCTTGTCGATGCTGAACGGCTCGGAGTCTGCGCGCATGAACGGCAGCAGATCCTTGGCCATCAGGATGCCTTCGATGTGATCTTTGTCTTCGCTGATCACCGGGAAGCGCGAGTGGGCGGAGTCGATAATCACGTCCAGGCACTCTTCCAGCGTCTGGTTGCGCTTGAGCGTCACCATCTGGGAGCGAGGGATCATGATGTCGCGCACGCGCTGTTCGGCGATATCCATCACGCCTTCCAGCATGTCGCGGGTATCGGGATCGATCAGGTCGTTTTGTTCGGAATCACGGATCAGCTCGACCAGATCGCCACGGTTTTTGGGTTCGCCGTGGAACAGCTGGTTAAGGATAAGAGTAAAGAACCCCTTCTTGGGACTGGGGCTGTCATTGCTTTGTGAATGGTCGTCGCTCATGGCGTTTTCGTTACTGTCACTCATGTCAGAGTTAAGGGGCGTCAGCGACAGCCCCGTTAGGGGCTGTAAGGTAAACGGCTGACGTCAGACGGGGTCTTTTTCCGCCAGGTACGGATCAGGATAGCCCAGTCCGTGCATGATTTCGGTTTCCAAAGACTCCATTTCTTCGGCTTCATCGTCTTCGATGTGGTCATACCCTAGCAGATGAAGGCTGCCGTGGACAACCATATGCGCCCAGTGGGCCTCCAGCGCCTTGCCTTGCTCAATCGCTTCCTGTTCAACCACCTGGCGGCAGATGATCAGATCGCCGAGCAGCGGCAGTTCGATGCCCGGCGGAGCCTCGAACGGGAAAGAGAGCACGTTGGTCGGCTTGTCTTTGCCGCGATAGGTCAGGTTCAGCTCGTGGCTTTCCGCTTCGTCCACCAGACGTACGGTCACCTCGGCCTCTTCCTGAAATTGCGGCAGCACGCCTTCCAGCCAGCGCTGGAACGTGGCTTCATCCGGCAGGCCGTCGCTGCTTTCACAGGCAATCTGCAGATCCAAAATCACCTGACTCATGGTGTCTCCTGCTCGGAGGCGGCGAGCGCCTCGCGCTTACGTTGTTCGGCAATTGCGTCTTTGCGTTTCTGTTCGGCCGCTTCCCAGGCCTCATAAGCGATGACCACGCGGGCCACCACCGGGTGGCGCACCACGTCTTCGCTGTGGAAGAAGTTGAAGCTCAGTTCTTCCACGTCCGACAGCACTTCCACCGCGTGGCGCAGGCCGGATTTCTGGTTGCGCGGCAGGTCGATCTGGGTGACGTCGCCGGTGATGACCGCCTTAGAGTTGAAGCCGATGCGCGTCAGGAACATCTTCATCTGCTCGATGGTGGTGTTCTGGCTCTCATCCAGAATGATAAAGGCATCGTTCAGCGTACGGCCGCGCATATAGGCCAGCGGCGCGACTTCGATCACGTTGCGCTCAATGAGCTTCTCCACGCGCTCGAAGCCCAGCATTTCGAACAGGGCGTCGTACAGCGGGCGCAGATAAGGATCAACCTTCTGGCTCAGATCGCCCGGCAGGAAGCCCAGCTTTTCGCCGGCTTCGACCGCAGGACGGGTCAGCAGAATGCGGCGAATTTCCTGGCGTTCCAGCGCATCCACCGCGGCGGCGACCGCCAGGTAAGTTTTGCCGGTACCGGCCGGGCCGATGCCGAAGGTGATGTCGTGATCGAGAATGTTGGCGATGTACTGCGCCTGGTTAGGCGTGCGCGGTTTCACCATGCCGCGCTTGGTTTTGATGGTGACCGCCTTGCCGTAATCCGGCACGCTGTCCGCCACCTGTTCCAGCACCCGGCTCTCTTTGATCGCCAGATGGATTTGCTCCGGATCGATATCCGGGATCACGCCGCGAATCGGCGCGGTATCCACGTACAGATGGCGCAGGATATCGGCGGCGGCGACCACGCACAGGTTTTTGCCGACCAGCTTGAAGCGGTTGTCGCGACGATTGATTTCGATGCCCAATCGGCGCTCGAGTTGCTTGATGTTGTCATCAAACGGGCCGCACAGGCTGAGCAAACGCTTGTTGTCTGCGGGCTCCAACATAATTTCTTGTGTTGCGACGTTCAAACTATTCCTCTAGGTCACATCGGGCCTGGTTGATGTCACATAGCGCGTCCGGGACGCGCGCGTTCAGGGCGAGCCTGAATACTCTCTTTCTTGAATTATTCATGGTGCGCCGCAACGGCGCAAGTTTACCGCTGATCTATCTGTGCGCCGTCGGCGGAATTCAAGGGAAGATAAGGAAAAAACGCGGCGGGGCGCAAAGCCCGCCGCGTCATCATAGGACAAGGCCGCCGAGAATCAGTTCTTTTTCACGAACTCGGATTTCAGTTTCATCGGGCCGAAGCCGTCGATTTTGCAGTCGATGTTGTGATCGCCTTCCACCAGACGAATGTTTTTCACCTTGGTGCCGATCTTCAGCATCGAGGAGCTGCCTTTAACCTTCAGGTCCTTGATCACGGTGACCGCGTCGCCGTCCGCCAGCAGGTTGCCGTTGGCGTCTTTGACGATCAGCGCGTCCTGATCTTCCGCCGGGGCGCTGTCGCTCCACTCGTGGGCGCACTCAGGGCAGATGAACAGGGCATTGTCCTGGTAGGTGTATTCGGAGTTGCACTTCGGGCAGTGTGGGAGTTGCATGTTATGTCGCCTCTTCAACAATAAAAAATAAAAAAAGAACATCACCGGGCGCGGACGCCCGGCGGAGAAACGGTAAGGAGTAGCGCGAACGGGCGGCGATAATGCGAGCCGCCGCGGCGTCAGGGCTGGTAAATGCCGACGCCCAGCGCGTTTTCTTTGCGGGTACGGGCGATCACCGACTGCGGGGATTCATGTACGCGCAGATCCATCTGCTGTTCGGTGCGCACCACTGCGCCACGCAGGGTGTTGGTCAGCACCTCGGTAATTTCCACGTCGACAAACTGGCCGATCATGTCGGGCGTGCCTTCGAAGTTTACCACACGGTTGCACTCCGTGCGCCCGGCCAGCTCCATCACGCTTCTGCGCGAGGTGCCTTCCACCAGAATGCGCTGGACGGTGCCGAGCATGCGGCGGCTGAACTGCAGCGCCTGCTGGTTGATGCGATCCTGCAGAATATACAGCCGCTGTTTTTTCTCTTCTTCGCTGACGTCGTCAACCATGTCCGCCGCCGGCGTACCGGGGCGCGACGAATAGATGAAGCTGAAGCTAACGTCGAAGTTGACGTCGGCGATCAGGTTCATGGTCTGTTCGAAGTCGGCCTGGCTCTCGCCCGGGAAACCGACGATGAAGTCGGAGCTGAGCTGGATGTTCGGGCGCGCCTTGCGCAGCTTGCGGATAATCGCCTTATACTCCAGCGCGGTATGGGCGCGTTTCATCATGGTCAGGATGCGATCCGAACCGCTCTGCACCGGCAGGTGCAGGAAGCTGACCAGCTCCGGCGTGTCTTCGTACACCGCGATGATGTCGTCGGTGAACTCGATAGGGTGGCTGGTGGTGAAGCGAATGCGATCGATGCCGTCGATGGCGGCCACCAGGCGCAGCAGTTCGGCGAACGAGCAGATATCGCCGTCATGCGTGGCGCCGCGGTACGCGTTGACGTTTTGGCCGAGCAGGTTGACTTCGCGCACGCCCTGCGCCGCCAGTTGGGCGATTTCGAACAGCACGTCGTCGCTCGGGCGGCTCACTTCCTCGCCGCGGGTGTATGGCACCACGCAGAAAGTGCAGTATTTGTTGCAGCCTTCCATGATCGACACGAACGCGGTCGGGCCTTCGGCGCGCGGCTCCGGCAGGCGGTCGAACTTTTCGATCTCAGGGAAACTGATATCGACCACCGGGCTGCGGGTGCCCTGAACGTGGTTGATCATTTCCGGCAGGCGGTGCAGGGTCTGCGGGCCGAATACCACGTCGACGCAAGGCGCGCGGCTGCGGATCAGTTCGCCTTCTTGCGAGGCCACGCAACCGCCGACGCCGATGATGACAGACGGGTTCTTCTCTTTCAGCAAGCGCCAGCGCCCCAGCATGGCGAAAACTTTTTCCTGCGCTTTTTCACGGATCGAGCAGGTATTCAGCAACAGCACGTCCGCTTCCTCGGCGTTGTCGGTCCACTCGAAGCCGTGCGTGCTGTTCAACAGGTCGGCCATTTTCGATGAATCGTACTCATTCATCTGGCAGCCCCAGGTTTTGATATGTAGTTTTTTCGTCATTGACTTGCCATTACTCAGTGCGGAGCGAAAGTTGCGTTACGCGACATGCAGGGCGCGTATTGTAATCATTTGCCGCCGTTGTGACCAGCGCGGGGGAAAATGGCATGCAACCTGAAGCCGAAGCGAAAATCCGGTACACTGCGCAAAACGCCATGTCGGGTGGGATGGCGAGCATTCACATAGAAAACATAGCCAATATGAAGACATCTCAAAATCGGTACGACGCGGTGGTGGTGGGCGGCGGCATGGTCGGCGCGGCGGCGGCTCTGGGCCTGGCGCAGGCGGGCTGGTCGGTGGCGTTGCTGGAACATCAGGCGCCGCAGGCGTTCGAGGCGCAAAGCCCGCCGGACCTGCGCATTTCCGCTATCGGCTGCACCTCGGTGGGGCTGCTGAAACAGCTCGGCGCCTGGCCCGCCGTGACGGCGATGCGCACGGTGCCGTATCGCCGGCTGGAGACCTGGGAATGGGCGTCGTCGCGCGTGGCGTTCGATGCGCTATCTCTGGGGCTGCCGGAGTTGGGCTTTATGGTGGAAAACCGCATTTTGCAGCTGGCGCTGTGGCAGCAGTTCGCACAGTGCGCCAATTTGACGCTGCTGTGCCCCGCCAGGCTGCAATCGCTGCAGCGGGCGGACAAGGCCTGGCAACTGACGCTGGACAGCGGTGAAACGCTGCAGGCGCGGCTGGTTGTCGGCGCCGACGGCGCCAACTCGCAGGTGCGCAAGCTGGCGGCGATCGGCACCAACGGCTGGCAGTATCGTCAGGCGTGCATGTTGATCACCGTCGATACCGGCGCGCCGCAGCAGGATGTGACCTGGCAGCGCTTCTTCCCGTCAGGGCCGCGCGCTTTCCTGCCGCTGTACGACAGCTGGGCGTCGCTGGTGTGGTATGACAGCCCGCAGCGCATTCGCCAACTGCAGGCGATGCCGCCGGCGCAGCTGGAGCGCGAGATCGCCGCCGCTTTTCCGGCGCGACTGGGCCCGGTCAAGGTGCATGCCGCCGGATCGTTCCCGTTGACGCGCCGTCATGCGCAGCGCTACGTGCTGCCGGGCCTGGCGCTGCTGGGCGATGCGGCGCATACCATCAACCCGCTGGCCGGGCAGGGCGTCAATCTGGGGTATCGCGATGTGGATGCCTTGCTGAACGTGCTGAGCGAGGCGCGGGAGCAGGGAGAAGACTGGAGCGGCGAGGCGGTGCTGCTGCGCTATCAACGCCGCCGCCGTACCGACAATCTGTTGATGCAGAGCGGCATGGATCTGTTCTATACCGCCTTCAGCAATAACCTGGCGCCGCTGACCGTGGCGCGCAATCTGGCGCTGATGGCCGCGCAGCGGGCGGGCAAGCTGAAAGAGCATGCGTTGAAGTACGCCTTGGGATTGTAACCGACAGGGCTCAGCGGTGGCTGGGCCTATTTAAGGTTGGCTGAACGGCAGACAGCAAAAAGCCCGCCGAAGCGGGCTTTTCTAAATATGGCTGGGGTGCCAGGATTCGAACCTGGGTATGCTGGTATCAGAAACCAGAGCCTTACCGCTTGGCGACACCCCAATTATGGTGGCTACGACGGGATTTGAACCTGTGACCCCATCATTATGAGTGATGTGCTCTAACCAGCTGAGCTACGTAGCCGATGTTACTTTTTACTTCTTTGATTTGCAAGCAGTTTGTTATGGCTGGGGTACCTGGATTCGAACCAGGGAATGCCGGTATCAAAAACCGGTGCCTTACCGCTTGGCGATACCCCACCTGCAAACAAATCTTATGTTGAAACCCCGTTCCCGAAAGAATATGGCTGGGGTACCTGGATTCGAACCAGGGAATGCCGGTATCAAAAACCGGTGCCTTACCGCTTGGCGATACCCCATCAACATACTGCGCCGACGATGAAGAGAAATGGTGCGGGAGGCGAGACTTGAACTCGCACACCTTGCGGCGCCAGAACCTAAATCTGGTGCGTCTACCAATTTCGCCACTCCCGCAAATACAAAAAAGAGATGGTGGCTACGACGGGATTCGAACCTGTGACCCCATCATTATGAGTGATGTGCTCTAACCAGCTGAGCTACGTAGCCCTCTTTTTTTGCTTTGCCTTCATCGGCGTTGCGGGGCGCATTATGCGTATATGACCGATTTGCGTCAACAAGTTTTTTCCCGAAAAAGCGCCCGGAAGCGCCGTTTGTCTGGGTTGTGAACATTATGGCGATAAAATCGGCAATTCAGGCAGTTGGCGGGCGGAAAAGGCAACAAAAAGGCGGGCCAAAAGGCCCGCCTCGGGGAAAATGCCGCACGATTATTTATAGGCGGCCTGGTGCACGCCGACGGCGCGGCCGGAAGGATCGTCCATCTTCTTGAACGATTCATCCCACTCGATGGCCTTGGCGGACGAGCAGGCGACGGATGGGCCGCCCGGCACGCATTCGGCGGCGCTCGGCAGCGGGAACAGCTCCTCGAAGATTTCGCGGTACAGGTAGCCTTCTTTCGACGTCGGCGTGTTGTACGGGAAGCGGAAACGCGCGGTTTCGAGCTGTTGATCGCTAATTTGCTGCGCAGCCACCTCTTTTAGCGTGTCGATCCAGCTGTAGCCGACGCCGTCGGAGAACTGCTCTTTCTGGCGCCAGGCCACGCTGGCGGGCAAATAGGACTCGAAACATTCGCGAACGATGTGTTTTTCCATTTTGCCGTTGCCGCACATTTTATCTTTCGGGTTGATGCGCATTGCCACGTCGAGGAATTTCTTGTCCAGGAACGGCACGCGGGCTTCGACGCCCCAGGCGGACATCGCCTTGTTGGCGCGCGCGCAGTCGAACATGTGCAGCGCCAGCAGTTTGCGTACGGTCTCTTCGTGGAATTCGCGGGCGTCCGGCGCCTTATGGAAGTACAGGTAGCCGCCGAACACTTCGTCCGCGCCTTCGCCGGAAAGCACCATCTTGATGCCCATCGCCTTGATTTTGCGCGACATCAGGTACATCGGCGTCGACGCGCGGATGGTGGTGACGTCATAGGTTTCGATGTGGTAAATCACGTCGCGGATGGCGTCCAGCCCTTCCTGCACGGTGAAGTGGATCTCATGGTGCACGGTGCCCAGATGGTTGGCCACCTCCTGCGCGGCGCGCAGATCCGGCGAGCCTTCCAGCCCGACGGCGAAGGAGTGCAGCTGCGGCCACCAGGCTTCGCTGCGTTCCTGATCTTCCACGCGGCGCGCGGCGTACTTCTTGGTGATCGCCGAAATGACCGAGGAATCCAGCCCGCCCGAGAGCAGCACGCCGTAAGGCACGTCGGACATCAGGTGGCTTTTCACCGACTCTTCCAGCGCGGTGCGCAGGGCGGCGGCGTCGGTCACGTTGTCCTTGACGCTGTCGTAATCGAACCAGTCGCGGCGATAGTATTCGCGGATCTGGCCGTCCTGGCTCCACAGGTAGCTGCCGGCCGGGAATTCCTTGATGGTGCGGCACACCGGCACCAGCGCTTTCATTTCCGAGGCAACGTACAGGTTGCCGTGTTCGTCATGGCCCATATACAGCGGGATGATGCCCAGGTGATCGCGGCCGATCAGGTAGGCGTCTTTTTCGGTGTCATACAGGGCAAAGGCGAACATGCCTTGCAGATCGTCGAGGAACTCCGGGCCTTTCTCCTGATACAGCGCCAGGATCACTTCACAGTCGGAGCCGGTCTGGAAGGCATAGCGGTCGCTCAGCTGTTGGCGCAGCGCCTGGTGGTTGTAAATTTCGCCGTTGACCGCCAGAACGTGGGTGTGCGCAGCGTTGTACAGTGGTTGAGCGCCGTTGTTGACGTCGACGATCGACAGGCGTTCGTGAGCCAGAATGGCTTTGTCGCTGGCGTAAACGCCGGACCAATCCGGGCCGCGGTGGCGCATCAGACGTGACAGCTCCAGCGCTTTCTTACGCAGTTCAACGGGATCGGACTTCAGATCGAGCACACCGAAAATAGAACACATACAACTCTCCTAACGGGCTTTTATGACTGTGATGTTGTTTTTACTGTTATGGGCAGCATTGCCGATTTATCAGCGATAACGCGGTTTTGCTGCGCTGTGGTTATGAAAATGCGCCAAAAGCTGCAGAGGATGCAAGCGTTTTAGCCCTGCGCTGAGAAATAGTTGTTTGCGTAGCTGAGGTTTTTAACGGATTTTCAGTTATCGGCGTGAAAAATTATCGATTATGCAATTTTTAGCGTGATGGCGGGATTGCCGGCCAGTTTGACCGGCAATCGATTAGCGATTAGGCGATGAGCTGCCAGAGGGTGAACGCGGCATCCGGCGTCCAGCCGGCATTGGAGGTGTGCGCCTGAATACAGGTGTATTTCTTGCCTTTATAACTCACGACGTCGCCGGCTTTGTAGCTGTGGTTGTTCTGCCACTCGGGCGCGCCCGGATCGGGCGGCGTACCGTCATTGGCGGTTTTGACCGCCAGCGCGCTGCTCGGCAGGGAGGTATTGCCCAGGGTGTCGGTCGCGGTAACGAAGTAGCTGTACTGGGTTGCCGGCGTCAGACCGCTGTCGGCCAGCGACAGACCGGCGGTTTGGCCGATCGGGTTGCCGTTGCGGTAGACGGTGTAGCTGGCGATCGGTGAGGCGCCGGTGGCGGCGGCCCAGCTCAGTTTCAGCGAGGTGGCGCCCAGCTCGGCGACCGTCAGCGCCGTCGGCGCATTAGGCTTTCCCGGCGGCGGGGTGACGCCGCCCTGAATCAGCGGCGCATAGCGGGTTTTGAACTCCCAATTGTAGGCGACGCCGGCTTTGCTCTTGCCGTTATCCCAGTTGATTGACCAGGTCATCAGGCCCTTGATCGACAGGTTTTTGGCGTCGAGACGTGAGAAAGCGTTATACACCGCCTGTTTATCGATCACGTAGCCGGTGGCGGCGGCGTCGTTGTTGCTCGGCAGGCCGATGACGAATTTCGCCGCCGGGATCTTCGCATAGCCGCGGGTGCCGGTAACCAGGCTTTCCGTCAGGTAGTAGAGGAAGTCTTCCTTCTTGGTATCGTCGTTTTGGGTCAGCCAGGTTTTAATTTCTTCAACCCAAAGGCCATCGCCACCCTGGTTATAATATTGCGGCGCGATAAAGTCGTAATAGCCTTCGAGGGCGCTGATATAATCCAGGTAGGTGCCATTTTCACGTAAGTATGGGAATTCCGGCGCCATGCTGATAATAAAGTTTTTCCCCTGGGCGGCGTAATGGTCTTTTACTTTTTTCAGCGCCGCAGGCAAGACGGTTTTATTATTGGCGGCGCCGATCGCCGCCTGTTCCAGATCGATATCCAGTCCGTCGAAGCCATAGACTTCCACCAGGCGAATAATCTCGTCTTTCAGCTTGTCTTCGTCGCCGGTTTTCAGCTCGATATGCGCGTCTGCGCCGCCGAGGGAGATCAGCACCGCGCGGCCCTGGCTGTTCAGCACGCCCACCTGGCGGCGGAACTCGGCATCGGACAGGTTGTAAGGCTTGAAGGTCGGGATGCCCTGGCCTTTCATAAAGGCGACGGCCACCACGTTGTACTCGGCGGGAATGTCGGTCAGGTTCATATTGGTGAACTGGCCCTGCTGATAGCCGTCACTGGCGCCGGCGGCCCAGTTGTGCCAGAAACCCATCAGGATCTTTTTATTGGCGATAGACGGCATAATGGCCGCGTCATCGGCGGCGACGGCATTAATCGTGTTATTTGTGCTCATGGTAGCCTCATTAATTAGGGGTAAGGGTTTTCCGCTCGCCGGCAATATCAGCTATTGGCGGGGCGTAACGTTATAATGAGGATTTTTAACGCAGGCAGGCTGAAACCTTTTACGGCCATGAACGAATTAAATTCAAACTGACGCTGAGGGAGAAGGAAATAATGGCGGCCGGGCGGCCGCCATGGCCGCATCAGAAGATGGTGATATCGGCGACGGAAGGGTAGACGTAGCTCGGGCGGAACGGCATGGTTTCGATGTCGCTCAGCGTGGAGACGCCGGACAGCACCAGCACGGTTTCCAAGCCGGCCTGGAAGCCCGCCAGAATGTCGGTGCGCAGGTTATCGCCGACGATCACCGTCTCTTCCGAGTGCGCCTGCATTTTGTTCAGTGCGGCGCGAATGATCCACGGGCTGGGCTTGCCGACGTAAAACGGCTTGCGGCCGGTGATCTTCTCAATGGGGGCGCACAGCGCGCCACAGGCCGGCGAGAAGCCGTGGCCGTGACTATCCGGGTTGGTGGCGATAAAGCGCGCGCCGTTGCTCACGAAGTAGGCGGCTTTATGCATCATGTCCCAGTTGTAAGAGCGGGTTTCTCCGACGATCACGAAGTCCGGGTTGATGTCGGTGATGGTGAAACCGGCTTTGTACAGCTCATGGATCAGGGCGCCTTCGCCGACCACATAGGCTTTTTTGCCTTCCTGACGGCGCAGGAAATCGGCGGTGGCCATCGCCGAGGTGTAGAACGCGCTCTCCGGCACTTCCAGCCCGGCGGCGGCGAAGCGGTTCGCCAGATCCTGTGCGGTCTGTGATGGGTAGTTGGTCAGCACCACCAGCGGCATGCCTTGTTCCTGGATGCGCGCCAGGAACAGGTCGGCGCCGGGAACCGGCGTATTGTCATGCAGCAGCACGCCGTCGATATCGCATATAACGTTTTTGATTTTCATTTGTCGCTGTTTCTCATGATTACGGCAGGCGAAGGGTGACGATAACACGCCTGCCAGAAGCGGCGGATCAGCTTTCCAGCAATCGCTGCAAGAGCACGCCGTTGAGCATCGCGCGTTTGGCCAGGGCGAAAGCGCCGATCGCCGAGCGATGATTGAGTTCGGAGGTCACCACCGGCAGATTTTTGCGGAAGTCCTTCAGCACCTGGGTATTGATGCAGCTCTGGATCGCCGGCAGCAGCACCTTGTCCGCTTCGGTGATCTCACCGGCGATCACCACCTTCTGCGGATTGAACAGGTTGATGGCGATGGCCACCGCTTTGCCCAGATAGCGGCCTACGTGTTCGATCACTTCGCTGGCCAGCAGATCGCCGCGGTTGGCGGCCTTGCAGATGGCGTTGATGCCGCAGTCTTCCAGCGTCAGTTTGCTCGGATAGCCCTGGCTCAGCAGCTGGCGCACGCGCTGTTCGATCGCGGCGTTGGCGGCCACGGTTTCCAGGCAGCCGAAGTTGCCGCAGTGGCAGCGTTCCCCCAGCGGATCGATCTGGATATGGCCGATCTCGCCGACGTTGCCGTTGTTGCCGAGAAAAATCTGCCCGTTGACGATGATGCCGGCGCCGGTGCCGCGGTGCAGGCGCACCAGAATCGAGTCTTCGCAGTCGCGGGTGGCGCCGAAGTAGTGCTCCGCCAGCGCCAGGCTGCGGATGTCGTGGCCGACGAAGCTGGTGACGTTAAAGCGCTGCTGCAGGTTGTCCACCAGCGCCCAATTGCTGACGCTGATGTGCGGCATGTAGCGCACCACGCCCAGCGCCGGATCCACCAGGCCGGGCAGGATCACCGCGATGGCGATCAGCTCGCGCAGGCGGCGCTGGTTAGCGTCGATGAATTGGGCGATGGCGGCGAACAGCGCATTCTCCAGCGTTTCTTGAGTGCGTTCCGGCAGCGGATAGTGTTCTTCGCTGAGCGACTTGCCGCTCATGTCATACAGGGTGATGGTGGCGTCGTGGCGGCCGAGACGCACCGCGACGGTATGGAAATGACGGGTTTCCGACACGATGGAGATCGCGCGGCGGCCGCCGGTGGAGGCCTGCTGATCGACTTCTTTGATCAGCCCGCGCTCCAGCAGCTGGCGAGTAATTTTGGTGACGCTGGCGGGGGCGAGCTGGCTGAGTTCGGCAATCTGAATGCGCGAGATCGGGCCCTGCTGGTCGATCAGGCGGTAAACTGCCGCGCCGTTAAGTTGTTTGACTAAGTCAACGTTCCCTATTTGTGCTTGTCCGCCAGTGCTCATCAATAATTTTACTCGCTGTTCATTGAATTAAACCTCGTTACCGTTAACGAGCGTTTTGGTGATCTTGAAATCACGGGTGAAGGCGGTCAGGTTAGCCACCTTGCCGGCTTCGAGGGTGCCCAGACGGTGATCGACGCCGATGGCGCGCGCCGGATACAGCGTCGCCATGCGCAGCGCTTCGTCCAGCGCGATGCCGATATGCTCGACGCTGTTTCGCACCGCTTCGATCATGGTCAGCGCGGAACCGCTCAGAGTGCCGTTCTCATCCACGCACAGCCCATCCCGATAGTATATTGTTTTACCGGCGAAAATAAATTGGTCAATATCTGCACCCGCCGGCGCGGTGGCATCGGTGACCAAGACCAATTTATCACCTTTCAGGCGTTTGGCGTTACGGATACTCGCCCAGGCCACGTGATGGCCGTCGGCGATGATGCCGGTATAGACCTCCGGCGTATCGAAGATTGCCCCCATCAGCCCCGGTTCGCGGCCGGTGATATAAGGCATGGCGTTGTACAGGTGGGTGGCGAAGCTGATGCCGGCGGCGAAACCGGTGCGAGCCTGATCGTAGGTGGCGTTCGAGTGGCCGGCGGAGACCACGATGCCGGCCTCGGTCAGCTGCTTGATAAAGTGCGGTTCAACCATTTCCGGCGCCAGCGTCACCTTGGTGATCACGTCGGCGTTGGCGCACAGGTAATCGATCATTTCCTGGGTCGGCTTGCGAATGAACGCCGGATTGTGGGTGCCTTTTTTCACCGGGCTGAGGTATGGCCCTTCCAGGTGCAGGCCCAATGCCTGGTTTTGGTGCTTTTTCAGATAAGCGCGCATCACGTCGACGCTGTGCTTCATGAATTCGTCGCTGCTGGTGATCAACGTCGGCAGATAGCTGGTGCAGCCGGATTTCTCGTTGGCGCGCTGCATGATCTCCAGCGTTTCTTCCGAGATCGCTTCCAGCGAATCGTTGAACTGTACGCCGCCGCAGCCGTTCAGCTGCACGTCGATAAGCCCGGGGGCCAGGATGGCGCCACCCAGGTCGCGCGTTTCGATGCCGGCGGGCAATTCAGCCGCCGGGCAGACTTTCTCGATCAGCCCATCAGCGATAATGACTGCATGGTCATCAAGTACGTCGTGGCCGGTATAGATTCGGCCGTGGGTTAAAGCGAACATCGTAGCCCCCTGCAAAGATTAAAGACTTTTAACGCTTTCCGCTTCTAACTCGCGGAAATATTTGACGGTTTTGACTTTCAGCTCCATGGTGGCCGGTTCGTCGCACACCACTACCGCTTTGGCGTGCAACTGCAGACAGCTGATGGTCCACATGTGGTTGATATTGCCTTCCACTGCGGCTTCCAGCGCCTGCGCCTTGGCGTGGCCGGTGACCAGGATCATTACTTCTTCCGCGTCCAGCAGCGTGCCCACGCCGACGGTCAGCGCATATTTCGGCACCAGGCTGACGTCACCGCCGAAGAAGCGCGAGTTGGCGATGCGGGTGTCTTCGGTCAGCGTTTTGATGCGGGTGCGCGAAGCCAGGGACGAAGCCGGCTCGTTGAACGCGATATGGCCGTCGATGCCCACGCCGCCCATGAACAGGTTAATTTTGCCGTAAGACTTGATCTTCTCTTCGTACTGGCGGCACTCGGCGTCGACATCCGCGGCGTTGCCGTTCAGCAGGTTGATATTTTCGCGAGGGATATCAACGTGATCAAAGAAGTTGCGGTACATGAAGGTGTGATAGCTTTCCGGGTGTTCCTGCGGCAGGCCAACGTACTCGTCCATGTTGAAAGTCACAACATGCTTAAAGCTTACTTCACCTGCTTTGTGCATCGCAATCAGATGTTTGTAGGCTTCCAGCGGCGTGCCGCCGGTGGGCAGGCCGAGAACAAACGGGCGCTCTGCGGTTGGCTTGAATGCGTTGATGCGTTGAACGATATGACGCGCGGCCCATTTGCCGACTTGTGCGGTATCTTTCAGTGGGATAAGTCTCATCTAACACCTCTTGGGATAAGTAAACTAAAGCTATACTGTACGGGCCTGCGGGAGTCGTAAGCGTAACCCAGCTTTATGATTCTCGCGTGAATCGTCCGTCCGGTTGATTTTTTGAATGATAAAATAAGTTTTGTGTGATGGCCAGCAATCTGGGAGGTGAAGACTACTTTTTGGTGATATTTATCACAAAAAGGGAGGTTTTAATTTGCGATACAAAATAAATTTTTTACACTCGGCATGAGTGATACGTGCCAAGCGCTGTTTCTAAAAAGGTAGTGAGAGCTTCAAATAAACTACTAATAGGGTCCGTCCGCGGACAACATAGGGGGAAAAGGTGAACATTCTTAGTTATTTGCAAAAGGTGGGACGGGCGCTGATGGTGCCGGTCGCCACGCTGCCCGCCGCCGCCATCTTGATGGGCGTCGGGTACTGGATTGACCCTGTTGGTTGGGGCGGCGACAACGCGCTCGCCGCTTTCTTCATTAAATCCGGCTCCGCTATCATCGACAACATGTCGGTGCTGTTCGCTATCGGCGTGGCCTACGGCATGTCCAAAGACAAGGACGGCGCCGCCGCGTTGACCGGCTTCGTCGGCTTCCTGGTGCTGACCACCCTCTGTTCCCCGGCCGCCGTGTCGATGATTCAGAAGATCCCGCTCGATCAGGTGCCCGCCGCGTTCGGCAAGATCCAGAACCAGTTCGTCGGTATTCTGGTGGGCATCATCTCCGCCGAAGTGTACAACCGCTTCAGCGGCGTCGAGCTGCCCAAGGCGCTGTCGTTCTTCAGCGGCCGCCGTTTGGTGCCGATCCTCATTTCCTTCCTGATGATCCTGGTGGCTTTCATCCTGATGTACATTTGGCCGGTGATCTTCAACGGTCTGGTGAACTTCGGTGAACACATTCAGAAAATGGGCTCGGTCGGCGCGGGCATCTACGCCTTCTTCAACCGCCTGCTGATCCCGGTCGGCCTGCACCACGCGCTGAACTCGGTGTTCTGGTTCGACGTGGCCGGCATCAACGATATTCCTAACTTCCTTGGCGGCCAGCAGTCGATCGAAGCCGGTAAAGCGGTTGTCGGCATCACCGGCCGTTATCAGGCGGGCTTCTTCCCGATCATGATGTTCGGTCTGCCGGGGGCGGCGCTGGCCATTTACCACTGCGCGCGTCCTGAGAACAAAGCCAAAGTGGCGGGCATCATGCTGGCGGCCGCTTTCGCCGCCTTCTTTACCGGTATTACCGAACCGCTGGAATTCTCCTTCATGTTCGTGGCGCCGGTGCTGTACGTGATCCACGCCGTGCTGACCGGTATCTCGGTGTTCATCGCCGCCAGCATGCATTGGATCGCCGGTTTCGGCTTCAGCGCCGGCCTGGTGGATATGGTGCTGTCGTCTCGCAACCCGCTGGCGACCCACTGGTACATGCTGATCCCGCAAGGCCTGGTGTTCTTCGTCATCTACTACGTGGTGTTCCGCTTCACCATCAAAAAATTCAACCTGATGACCCCGGGCCGCGAGCTGGCGGTTGCCGGTGACGAAACCGACGGCTACGACGTCAACGTCGACAGCAACGCCGGTAAAGACGAGAACGAAACCACCACCCTGGCTCGTCGTTACGTCGGCGCGATCGGCGGTTCCGACAACCTGACCGGCATCGACGCCTGCATCACCCGCCTGCGTTTGAACGTGAAAGACTCCGCGCTGGTGAACGACGCATTGGCGAAACGCCTCGGCGCGTCGGGCGTTATCCGCCTGAACAAGCAGAGCGTGCAAGTGATCGTCGGCACCCGTGCCGAACTTATCGCCAGCGCAATGCGCAACGTGATTGCGGCCGGCCCGGTAGCGGCAGCGGTGGCCCCGGCGGCGGCGCCTGCCGCGGAAGCCAAACCGCAGGCGGTGCCGAACGCGCCGAAAGCCGCGTTTGAAACGCTGCTGGCGCCGGTGACCGGCGAAGTGGTGGCGCTCGAACAGGTGCCGGACGAAGCTTTCGCCAGCAAGGCGGTAGGCGACGGCCTGGCGATTCGCCCGACCGACAAGATCGTGGTGGCGCCGGCTGACGGCACCGTGGTGAAAATCTTCAATACCAACCACGCATTCTGCCTGGAAACCGACAAGGGCGCCGAGATCGTGGTGCACATGGGGATCGACACCGTCGCGCTGGAAGGCCAGGGCTTCAAACGCCTGGTGGAAGAGGGCGCGGAAGTGAAAGCCGGTCAACCGATTCTGGAACTGGATCTGGATTACCTGAATGCCAATGCGCGTTCGATGATAAGCCCGGTGGTAGTCAGCAACTCTGACGAGTACGCCGGCCTGGCGGCGCTGGCCAGCGGCTCTGTAGTCGCCGGTCAGACCAAGCTGTATGAGATCCAGAAATAAGGCTGTTTTTACCTGAGTAGTGCCTGGGGCCGAACACGCATCATGGCGGAGTTTGCCCCGACTTGGCGGGAAGAGAGCGATCTCTTCCCGCTTTTTTTATCCCGTTTCGCCCCACGGCGGTGCGCTGCGCGCCGATGGTGCAACGCGCCGCATTTTTCATGAAACAAACGGTTGTTTCCAGACGTGGCTTGTTGGATCATAGGCGGTTATGTGTAGCGCTTTGCATTGAGGAACAGTGAAATGAGTGAGGCTGAAGCCCGCCCAACCAATTTTATCCGTCAGATCGTCGATGAAGATCTGGCGTCGGGGAAACACACGTCGGTACATACCCGTTTCCCGCCGGAGCCTAACGGCTATCTGCATATCGGCCACGCCAAGTCCATCTGCCTGAACTTCGGCATCGCCAAGGACTATCAGGGCCAGTGCAACCTGCGTTTCGACGACACCAACCCGGTGAAAGAAGACATCGAGTTCGTCGAGTCTATCAAGCACGACGTGGAGTGGCTGGGCTTTGAGTGGAGCGGCAACGTTCGTTACTCCTCAGACTATTTCGATCAGCTGCACCAGTATGCGGTGGAGCTTATCAGCAAAGGGCTGGCCTACGTCGACGAACTGTCGCCGGAGCAGATCCGTGAATACCGCGGCACCCTGACTGCGCCGGGCAAAGACAGCCCGTACCGCGGTCGCAGCGTGGAAGAGAACCTGGCGCTGTTCGAGAAGATGCGCAACGGCGAATTCGCCGAAGGCGCTGCCTGCCTGCGTGCCAAGATCGATATGGCCTCGCCGTTTATCGTGATGCGCGATCCGGTGCTGTACCGCATCAAGTTCGCCGAACACCACCAGACCGGCAATAAATGGTGCATCTACCCGATGTACGATTTCACCCACTGCATTTCCGATGCGCTGGAAGGGATCACCCATTCGCTGTGCACCCTGGAATTCCAGGATAACCGCCGTTTGTATGATTGGGTGCTGGATAACATCACCATTCCTTGCCACCCGCGCCAGTACGAGTTTTCGCGTCTCAACCTCGAATACGCCATCATGTCGAAGCGCAAGCTGCACCAGCTGGTGGCCGAGAAAATCGTCGAAGGTTGGGATGATCCGCGCATGCCGACCGTCTCCGGTCTGCGCCGCCGCGGTTATACTGCCGCCTCGATCCGCGAGTTCTGCCTGCGCATCGGCGTAACCAAGCAAGACAACAACGTCGAAATGGTGGCGCTGGAATCCTGCATCCGCGACGATCTGAACGAGAACGCGCCGCGCGCCATGGCGGTGCTGGATCCGGTGAAAATCGTCATCGAGAACATGGGCGATGCGGTGGAAATGGTCAGCATGCCTAACCACCCGAACAAGCCGGAAATGGGCAACCGCGATGTGCCGTTCAGCCGTGAGATCTATATCGATCGCGCCGACTTCCGCGAAGAAGCCAACAAGCAGTACAAGCGTCTGGTGTTGGGTAAGGAAGTGCGTCTGCGCAACGCGTACGTGATCAAGGCCGAGCGCGTCGAGAAAGATGAAGCCGGCGAGATCACCACCATCTTCTGCAGCTACGATGCGGAAACGCTGAGCAAAGATCCTGCCGACGGCCGCAAGGTGAAGGGCGTGATCCACTGGGTGTCTGCGGCGCACGCGCTGCCGGCGGAAATTCGCCTGTACGATCGCCTGTTCAGCGTGCCTAACCCGGGCGCGGCGGAGGACTTCCTCTCCACCATTAACCCGGAATCGCTGGTGATCAAGCACGGTTTCGTTGAGCCGAGTCTGGCGGCTGCACAGCCGGAGAAAGCCTATCAGTTCGAGCGTGAAGGCTACTTCTGCGCCGACAGCCATTACTCTTCGGCTGAGCACCTGGTGTTTAACCGCACCGTCGGTCTGCGTGACACCTGGGCGAAAATCGAAGGCTAATCTTAATCGCCTCGAAAATTAATGTATCAGCGCGGCTCAGGCCGCGCTTTTTTATGCCTGCTATTGAGTAAATCATCTATTCCCGCCACGTTTTTCCGGGCTGCGTTTAATTAACTGCGGTGCGTTAATCAATAAGTTTTCTTAATTGGGCTTAGTAGTCTTAATCTTTACTTATATATTCGTGATGCGAATTAATTTCATTTAGAGAGCGCTCTCAAATTTTATCTCCTGACTGACGGATTTAGTCAGGCTGAAACCATTAATCGTCTCTGGTTGACCTGGTATCCGTCTTTATTCTGATTTAATTGAATTTTTTATTCGACACCTTCCATGAATGCCAGCGTAACAAATTATCACCGATATGTGCTCCTTGTCATACTTTGACAAATCTTCCGCATTTTTCATTTGATAATTCGCGTCGCGAAAAATAGTCTGTCTGTAGCAATTAGTGCTGTGGGAATAACATCTCGTCGGCAATATTTTTTACCCGTTCGGGTTTTTTATTGGCAGTCGTGCAGGGCAGTGGTGAACACAGGCGGCTGCAACTTTTAAGTTAAGTCAAAGAGGAATTTCAATATGGGTACGCACGGTGCTCAGCGTAAAACGCTGGCGCTCGCAGTCGCGGGCGCGCTGTTGGGAACAGGGTTTGCCATGGCGCCTGAGGCGAAAGCCGCAGGGTTTATCGAGGATTCCACGCTGACCGGCGGCATTTATTACTGGCAACGTGAGCGTGACCGTAAAGATCTCAATCCGGACAGCAAGGATTACAATCAATACACCACCAACCTGTCCCACTCTACCGCCAACCTGAGCCTGGATTTCGCGTCGGGCTACGCCTGGGACATGTTCGGTCTGGATGTCGGCACTTTTACCGCCATCGAACTGGCTGAATCCAGCGCCAGCGGTCACCCGAACGAAATCGCGTTCTCCTCGAAGAACCGTACCTACGACGAAGACTACTCCGGTGATAAAGGCGGTATCAGCCTGTACAAAGCCGCCGCCAAATTCAAATACGGCCCGGTCTGGGCGCGCGCCGGCTATATTCAGCCGAGCGGCCAAACCCTGCTGGCGCCGCACTGGAGCTTTATGCCGGGCACTTATCAGGGGGCTGAAGCCGGCGCCAAGTTCGACTACGGCGATGCCGGCGCGTTGAGCTTCTCCTACATGTGGGCCGACAAATACAAAGCGCCGTGGCATATCGAGATGGACGACTTCCGTCAGAACGACAAGAAAACCCGCGTCTCCTACCTGCACTCGCTGGGCGCCAAGTACGATTTCAAAAACGATCTGGTGCTGGAAGCCGCTTACGGCCAGGCCCAGGGGTACGTGAATCAGTACTTCACCAAGGCGTCTTACAAATTCGATCTGCTGGGCAACCCGCTGACCACCAGTTACCAGTTCTATGGCGCGGAAGACCGCATCAGCAACAAGAACGATCCGAACAGCATTTATGACGGCCTGGCCTGGCTGCAGGCGTTGACCTTCGGTTACACCACCGGCCAGTTCAACTGGCGTCTGGAAGGCACCATGGTCAAGGCGGAAGGCAATCAGGGCTTCTTCCTGCAACGTATGACCCCGACCTACGCCTCGTCAAACGGTCGCCTGGACGTGTGGTGGGATAACCGCTCCGACTTTAACGCCAACGGCGAAAAAGCGGTGTATGCCGGCGTGATGTATGACCTCAGCAACTGGAACCTTCCGGGTATGGCGGTCGGCGGCTCTTACGTTTACGCGTGGGACGCCAAGCCGAGCACCAACCCGATCTACGATCAGAGCCAGCGCCTGAAAGAGAGCGCCTGGAGTCTGGACGCGATGTACACCATCCAGGAAGGGCGAGCCAAGGGCACGCTGCTCAAGCTGCATTACACCCAGTATGACAACCACACCAACATTCCGAGCTGGGGCGGCGGTTACGGCAACATCTTCCAGGACGAGAAAGACGTCAAGTTCATGGTCATCGCGCCATTCACCATCTTCTGATGCGTTCCCCGGCCTTGCCGCCGGGGCAGTTAAGGGAATTCAACGATGAAAAAAATCATGCTGATGTTGGCGGCCGCTGCGGCCCTGAGCGCCTGTGCGCAACCCGCCGCGCCGCCGGAAGACGCCAGGTTGAAACAGGCTTACAGCGCCTGCATCAATACCGCGGAAGGCTCGCCGGAGCGTCTGCAGCCGTGCAAGGCGGTGCTGAACGTGCTGAAACAAGAGAAACAGCACCAGCAGTTCGCCGCGCAGGAAACGGTACGGGTGATGGATTATCAGAACTGCATTATGGCGGTTCACAGCGGCAACGGTCAGGCTTACGACGCCAAGTGCGGCAAGCTGTGGCAAGAAATTCGCGATAACAATAATTAAGAAGGACGAGAAGATGAACGCATTCAAACTGAGCGCACTGGCCGCCTTGACGGCAACGATGGGATTCCTGGGCGGCATGGGGAGCGCCATGGCCGATCAACAGCTGGTGGATCAGCTGAGCCAACTGAAGCTGAACGTGAAAATGCTGGATAACCGCGCCGGGGAAAACGGCGTGGATTGCGCGGCGCTGGGCGCAGACTGGGCCTCATGCAACCGGGTGTTGTTCACCCTGAGCAACGACGGGCAGGCGATCGACGGCAAAGACTGGATCATTTATTTCCACAGCCCGCGCCAGACTCTGCGGGTAGACAACGATCAGTTCAAGATCGCTCACCTCACCGGCGATCTGTACAAGCTGGAGCCGACCGCCAAATTCAGCGGTTTCCCGGCCGGTAAGGCGGTGGAAATCCCGGTGGTCGCCGAATACTGGCAGCTGTTCAGAAACGACTTCCTGCCCCGCTGGTATGCCACTTCCGGCGACGCCAAGCCGAAAATGCTGGCGAATACCGACACCGAAAATCTGGATCAGTTTGTGGCGCCGTTTACCGGCGATCAGTGGAAGCGCACCAAGGACGACAAAAATATTCTGATGACGCCGGCTTCGCGTTTTGTCAGCAACGCCGATCTGCAGACGCTGCCCGCCGGCGCGCTGCGCGGCCAGATCGTGCCGACGCCGATGCAGGTGAAAGTGCACGCGCAGGACGCCGATCTGCGCAAAGGGGTATCGCCGGATCTGAGCACGTTGGTCAAGCCGGCGGCGGATGTCGTCAACCAGCGCTTCGCGCTGCTGGGCGTGCCGGTTCAGGCCAACGGTTACCCGATCAAGACCGACATCCAGCCGGGCAAGTTTAAAGGCGCGATGGCGGTGCCGGGCGCTTATGAGCTGAAGATCGGCAAGAAAGAGGCGCGGGTGATCGGCTTCGATCAGGCCGGGGTGTTCTACGGGTTGCAGTCTATCCTGTCGTTAGTGCCGACCGACGGCAGCGGCAAGATCGCCACGCTCGACGCCAGCGATGCGCCGCGCTTCCAGTATCGCGGCATTTTCCTCGACGTGGCGCGCAACTTCCATAAGAAGGATGCGGTGCTGCGCCTGCTGGATCAGATGGCGGCTTACAAGCTCAACAAATTCCACTTCCACCTGAGCGATGACGAAGGTTGGCGAATCGAAATTCCCGGCTTGCCTGAGTTGACGGAAGTCGGCGGCCAGCGCTGCCACGATCTGAGCGAAACCACCTGCCTCCTGCCGCAGTACGGCCAGGGGCCGGATGTCTACGGCGGTTTCTTCACTCGTCAGGACTACATCGACATCATCAAATACGCCCAGGCGCGCCAGATTGAGGTGATCCCGGAGATCGACATGCCGGCGCACGCCCGCGCGGCGGTGGTCTCGATGGAAGCGCGCTACAAGAAACTGCATGCCGCCGGCAAAGAGCAGGAGGCCAACGAGTTCCGCCTGGTGGATCCGACCGATACCTCCAATACCACCTCCGTGCAGTTCTTTAACCGTCAGAGTTACCTGAACCCGTGCCTGGATTCCTCCCAGCGCTTTGTCGACAAGGTGATTGGCGAGATTGCCCAGATGCATAAAGAAGCCGGCCAGCCGATTAAGACCTGGCACTTTGGCGGCGACGAAGCGAAAAACATCCGCCTGGGCGCCGGCTACACCGACAAGGCGAAACCGGAACCGGGTAAAGGCATCATTGACCAGAGCAATGAAGACAAGCCGTGGGCCAAGTCTCAGGTGTGCCAGGTGATGATCAAAGAGGGCAAAGTGGCCGACATGGAGCACCTGCCGAGCTACTTCGGCCAAGAGGTCAGCAAGCTGGTGAAGGCGCACGGCATCGACAGAATGCAGGCCTGGCAAGACGGCCTGAAGGACGCCGAGAGTTCGAAGGCGTTCGCCACCTCGCGCGTGGGGGTCAACTTCTGGGACACCCTGTACTGGGGCGGTTTCGACAGCGTCAACGACTGGGCCAACAAAGGGTATGAAGTGGTGGTCTCCAACCCGGACTACGTCTATATGGACTTCCCTTACGAGGTGAACCCGGACGAGCGCGGTTACTACTGGGGCACCCGCTTCAGCGACGAGCGCAAGGTGTTCAGCTTCGCGCCGGACAACATGCCGCAGAACGCGGAAACCTCGGTTGACCGAGACGGCAACCACTTCAACGCCAAGAGCGACAAGCCGTGGCCGGGCGCCTACGGGCTGTCCGCTCAGCTGTGGAGCGAAACCCAGCGCACCGACCCGCAGATGGAATACATGATCTTCCCACGCGCGCTGTCGGTGGCGGAGCGCGCCTGGCATCGCGCCGGTTGGGAGCAGGACTATCGCGCCGGCCGCGAATACAAAGGCGGGGAAACCCACTTTGTCGATACCAAGACGCTGGAGAAAGATTGGCTGCGCTTCGCCAATATTCTGGGCCAGCGTGAACTGGCCAAGCTGGACAAAGGCGGCGTGGCTTATCGTCTGCCGGTGCCGGGCGCTCGCGTGGCGGGCGGCAAGCTGGAGGCGAATATCGCGCTGCCGGGGTTGGGCATCGAGTACTCCACCGACGGCGGTAAGCAGTGGCAGCGCTATGATGCCAAGGCTAAACCTGCGGTCTCCGGCGAAGTACAGGTGCGCTCGGTCAGCCCGGACGGCAAACGCTACAGCCGCGCCGAAAAGGTCTAAGAAGGGCGGTGCGGCCCGCAGTTTTGACGGCGGGCCGCATCATAACGAAGGGGGAATGCGTTCGCCCGCGCGTGTCGGCGCAGGGCGGACGTTGTAGTGAGAGTAGTACGTGGAGTCGCTGTGCCGCTGCAATTGTGGTATTTCATGACATGATTTTCCCCGGCTGGTCCGGGGATTTTTTTGTCTGCTGCATGGCGGGCATAAAAAAAACCGCCTCAAGGTGAGGCGGTTTTTCATAGCCGGTCAGGGCTTATTTCTTGTCGTGCAGCGTTTCGTCTTCGCGACAGTCACCGGTTTCACAGTGGCCGTACAGGTACAGACTGTGGTTGGTGAGCTTGATGCCGTGCTGCTTGGCGATGTCACGCTGGCGCACTTCGATGGATTCGTCGCTGAATTCGATCACTTTGCCGCAATCCAGGCAAATCAGGTGATCGTGGTGATGCTGTTGGGTCAGCTCGAACACGGACTTGCCGCCTTCGAAATTGTGACGTGTCACAATGCCCGCATCGTCAAACTGGTTCAGTACGCGATAAACCGTCGCCAGCCCGATCTCTTCGCCCATATCAATCAGTTTTTTGTACAAATCTTCCGCACTGACGTGATGGCATTCCGGATTTTGCAGTACTTCCAGGATTTTGAGTCGCGGAAGCGTGACTTTTAAGCCGGCCTTCTTCAATGCGATGTTGTTGTCGGTCATGCGAATTCAGTCCTGTTACTATGCTAATCAAGTTGAGGCGTACTCGCCTGTGGCATCGGTCGGCACAAAGAGTTAATGCGTCTCATTATAGAACCGGTTGTACTAAATGGAAACCGCCGGTTGTTAACAAAGATATAATTGCACTATTGCATGTTTTGCATGCAACGCCTTGATGGATGGGATAAACCGATATCTCAGTCTACCGTGACGGGGTGGGAAGTTACAAATCTGTAGCTTCTATCGCAGCAATCCCTGTTGCCGATGACGGCCCTGTCGGCACACTATGCACTTTACAGGGCCTTTGTTCAACCTTTCGCCAGTCCCGGCGTTTAGCCGACGATATCGGCCAGGCTCAGCTCTTCGACGATCTGTTTGACCCAGGCGTCGACACGCTCGTTGGTCAGCTCCGGCTGACGGTCTTCGTCGATCGCCAGACCGATGAAGTGGTTGTCGTCCGCCAGGCCTTTGGAGGCCTCGAAGTGGTAGCCTTTGGTCGGCCAGTGGCCCACGATGGCCGCGCCACGCGGTTCGATGATGTCGCGGATGGTGCCCATCGCGTCACAGAAGTATTCCGCGTAGTCTTCCTGGTCGCCGCAGCCGAACAGCGCCACCAGTTTGCCGTTGAAGTCGACTTCTTCCAGCGTCGGGAAGAAATCATCCCAGTCACACTGCGCTTCACCGTAGTACCAGGTCGGGATACCCAGCAGCAGGATATCGAACCCTTCCAGGTCTTCTTTGCTGCTTTTAGCGATGTCATGCACTTCAGAGACGTCGTCGCCAAACTGTTTCTGGAGAATTTTCTGGATCATTTTGGCAATGTTTTCGGTATTGCCAGTGTCGCTGCCAAAGAAAATGCCTACAGTAGCCATATCGCGTATAACCTTTAAATTCAAGTAATTGCATTACTCGATGCCAGCACTGCCGCCGCTGACGCCGATTAAAATGATGCCATGACAAGAGCCTTTCGCCACGGGGGCGGGCGCCGACAGGCGCAGTCTCTTGCCGGTAAATGCGTATCATGCCAGAAAGTGGCGCCGGGGTTTTATCGCATTTATGCGATGCCGGAGAATGAAGAAAAGCGTGGTCGATCCGGCGTTGTCCTTAACGCCGCGCCGCGCGTGCGGCCGAAGAGATCAATGTTCCGGCTGTTCTTCCGCCAGTTGCGCCAACAGCATCTGCTCGATGAGTTCGCTGCGGCTAATGTTGCGCTGTTCCGCCAGTTTGTTCAGGGCGTCCACCGCATCCGCGTTGATTTTCAGCTCTACGCGCCGCAATCCACGCACTTTATCGCGCCGTAACTGATTGCGCTTATTGATTCTAAGCTGTTCATCGCGGGAAAGCGGGTTGGTTTTCGGGCGCCCCGGACGGCGTTCATCTGCGAACAGATCCAGCGTCGTGCGATCCGTTTGTTCTTTTGCCATAGGTAGCGGTACTGCAAGGGAGTTTGCATCAAAAAGCGCTCGCACGCTTCCGGAGGCATCGGTTAACACACTTCGGGCCAATAAACCCTAACCCAAATTCACCCCCGACCCGGCGTTCGCGAACGCGCTGGCGCGGCGGCAAAATTATAGCGCGCCATATTACCCCAGCAGATGGAGCGGCGACAATGCCTAACTGCGGGCTAAACGCGCTAAGCCGTTATCTTTAGCGCGTTTTTTCGCCAGGTGAGCGTATTTTTCAGGCTTCGTCGAGGAAACGGTGGATGGCACGCAGCACCGCCTCCGGTTTTTCGGCGTGCACCCAATGGCCGGTGCCGGCAACAACGTGCGCGCGGGCCTGCGGGAACTGGCGGGCGATGTCCGCACGGTAGCTGTCCTGCACGTACGGCGACAGGCCGCCGCGAATGAACAGGGTCGGGTGCGGCCAGGCCGGCACGTCCTGCCAGCCGGTGATGTCATCATAGCGTTCAATCAGCACCGGCAGGTTGAAGCGCCATTCGCCGTTGTGGAAGGATTTCAGCAGGAACTGGATGACGCCTTCTTCCTGCAGGTAATCACGCATCAGCTGGGCGGCGGCCTGGCGCTGGGTGATGCCGGCGGCGCTGACGGCCTTCAGGGCGGCGAAAATCTCGTCGTGACGTCGGGTCTGGTAATTCACCGGCGCGACGTCGATGACGATCAGCTTGGCGACGCGCTCGGGCGCGATGGCGGTCAGCGCCATCGCCGCTTTGCCGCCCATCGAATGGCCGATGACGATCGCTTTCTCAAGCCGCAGTTCGTCGAGCAGCTCAAGCAGATCCTGCGCCATCGCGGGGTAGTTCATCTCGTCGGCGCGCGGGGAGAGGCCGTGGTTGCGCAGATCGACCTTAATTACGCTGTGACGCTGATGCAGATCGCGCGCCAGCACGCCCAGGTTGTCCAGATTGCCGAACAGCCCGTGGATCAGCAGCACCGGCAGCGCGTCTGACTCGGCGGCCAGCAGTTGATAATGTAATTTCATGGCGAAGTTCATACTGAGAGAGATTCAGATTAGGGTATCATGATTGAATCGCACGATGAATCATGCGGAATTTTCGCGGCGCGGGCTTGGCAGTGCCGGCTATAGGTATTAGTCTGCATTTGCCGTCCGGAGGCACATTGTTGTGTTCGCCCCAGCGCTTTTAACCTTATAATCCCATGGCTTGAATGCAGGATCTGGCTTCAGGTTCTAAGTAGAAAAAACAGTATTGGATAAAGATGAAAACTATTGAAGTCGACGAAGAGCTTTACCGTTATATTGCCAGCCACACGCAACACATCGGTGAAAGCGCGTCCGATATTTTACGCCGCATGTTGAAATTCACCGCCGGTCAGCCGATGCGCGCGTTGCCTGCCGCCAGTGCGTCGCCGTCCGTCGAACCGGAAAAAGCGGCGCCGGTTCAGCGCCCGCGCGATCGCGTACGCGCCGTGCGTGAACTGCTGCTGTCGGATGAATACGCCGAGCAGAACAAAGCGGTCAACCGTTTCATGCTGGTGCTGTCCACGCTGTACACCCTCGATGCCGCCGGTTTTGCCGCCGCCACCGAGGCGTTGACCGGCCGTACCCGCACCTATTTCGCCGGCGATCAGCAGACCCTGCTGGCCAACGGCACGCATACCAAGCCGAAGCATGTGCCGGGCACCCCTTACTGGGTGATCACCAATACCAATACCGGCCGCAAACGCAGCATGATCGAACACATCATGCAGGCGATGCAGTTCCCGGCGGAACTGATCGAGAAAGTTTGCGGTACCGTCTAATTTAGCGAACAGCCCGTCATGATGGCCGTGCGCGACGTATTTGCCCGGTCACCGACAGGGATGAGGGAGATATGTCGATGGCGAATAATCCACGTGCCGGGCAGCCCGCCCGTCAAAGCGATCTGATCAACGTAGCCCAGCTGACGTCGCAGTACTATGTGCTGCAACCGGAAGCCGGCAATGCCGCACATGCGGTGAAGTTTGGCACCTCCGGCCACCGCGGCAGCGCGCAGCGCCACAGCTTCAACGAAGCGCACATCCTCGCCATCGCTCAGGCGATCGCCGAAGTTCGTCATCAGCAGGGCACCACCGGCCCGTGCTACGTGGGCAAAGACACCCATGCACTGTCCGAGCCGGCCTTTATTTCCGTGCTGGAAGTGCTGACCGCCAACGGCGTCGATGTGATCGTGCAGGAAAACAACGGCTTCACGCCAACGCCGGCGGTATCGCACGCCATTTTGTGCCACAACCGCCACGGCGGTGCCCAGGCCGACGGCATCGTCATTACGCCGTCCCACAACCCGCCGGAAGACGGCGGCATCAAATACAATCCGCCGAACGGCGGCCCGGCTGACACCAACCTGACGTCAGTGATCGAAAAGCGCGCCAACGAACTGCTGGCGCAGCAGCTGAAAGGCGTGCAGCGTCAGTCGCTGGACAAGGCCTGGAACAGCGGCCACCTGCACGCCAAAGATCTGGTGCAGCCTTACGTCGAAGGGCTGGTGGAGGTGGTCGACATGCCGGCCATCCAACGCGCCGGCCTGAAGCTGGGCGTGGATCCGCTCGGCGGTTCCGGCATCGCCTATTGGCAGCGGGTGGCGGAACACTACAAGCTGGATCTGACGCTGGTGAACGATTCCATCGATCAGACGTTCCGCTTTATGCACCTGGATCACGACGGCATCATCCGCATGGACTGCTCGTCGGAGTCGGCGATGGCCGGCCTGCTGGCGCTGCGCGACAAATTCGATTTGGCGTTCGCCAACGATCCGGATTACGACCGCCACGGCATCGTCACGCCGAAGGGGCTGATGAACCCGAACCACTATCTGGCGGTAGCCATCAACTACCTGTTCCAGCATCGCCCGCAGTGGGGCGCCGATGTTGCGGTAGGTAAAACGCTGGTGTCCAGCGCGATGATCGATCGCGTGGTGGCCGATCTGGGCCGCAAGCTGGTGGAAGTGCCGGTCGGCTTCAAGTGGTTCGTGGACGGTCTGTTCGACGGCAGCCTGGGCTTTGGCGGCGAAGAGAGCGCCGGGGCTTCGTTCCTGCGCTTCAACGGCCAGCCGTGGTCGACCGACAAAGACGGCATCATCATGTGCCTGCTGGCGGCTGAAATCACCGCGGTAACCGGTGAGAACCCGCAGCATCACTATGACGATCTGGCCAAGCGCTTCGGCGCGCCAAGCTACAACCGCATCCAGGCGCCGGCAACCCATGCACAGAAAGCGGCGCTGTCCAAGCTGTCGCCGGAGATGGTCAAGGCCAGTACGCTGGGCGGGGACCCGATCACCGCACGTCTGACCGCAGCGCCGGGCAACGGCGCGTCGATCGGCGGCCTGAAAGTGATGACCGACAACGGTTGGTTCGCGGCTCGTCCTTCCGGCACCGAAGAGGCTTACAAGATCTACTGCGAGAGCTTCCTCGGGGCGGAGCACCGCGAGAAGATTGAGCACGAAGCGGTCGAGATCGTCAGCGAAGTGCTGGCTTCCGCCAAGTAATCACTTTTCTTGATTGATAAAAAGCGCTGTTTTTACAGCGCTTTTTTTATGGGCGCTATTTAGATATATCTTTTTCACGGCACGCACTTGCGCATTTAGATATATCGATCTAGATTAGCGCTATCGATGCTGTTTAGATATATCTAAACAACCTCGTATTGATGTTCCCAACTAAAGCGAGGTCTCACCTTATGTTTCATCGATTAGGTTTACACCGGCATCATCATCACCATGAATGCGAAGAGGGCCGTCGTCATCGCGGCGGGCGCCATCACTTCGGCGGCGAAGGCGAAGAGCACGGCCGGGGTGGGCGCGGCGGCCGGGGCGGGCGTCATCGTCTGTTCGAACACGGCGATCTGCGCCTGGTGCTGCTGGCGCTGGTGGCGCGCAAGCCCAGTCACGGGTACGAATTGATCAAGGCGATCGAGGAAGCGTCATCCGGCCTGTACGTGCCGAGCCCGGGGGTGATTTACCCCACGCTGACGCTGCTGGAAGAGCAGGATTTCCTCGAACCGCTCACCACCGGCAACGGCCGCAAAAGCTACCGCATCACCGCGGCGGGCGAGGGCGAGCTGCAAAAGCATCAACAGGTGGTTGAGGTCATTCTGGCGCGTCTGGCGGGCGCCGGCCGCGAGCGTCATCGGCACGGCAACCTGGCGGAAGGCATCTACGACGCCATGAACCGTCTGCGCAGCCTGCTGCGCGGCAACGTGATGCGCGCCGATCTTACGCCGCAGCAGGTGGAGCGCATCAACGCCGCGTTGCTGACCGCCGTGGCGGCGATCGAAAGCGAAATGCAGATTCAACCTTCGCAACAGGAGAAGAACTGATGCCCGGCCACCGTTTTAACATTACCGTTGAAGCCCTGAGCGATCGCCAGGGCAATCCCGTCGAGAAAGCGCCGCTGAGTTTTGAAGTGAGCAACCACGACGATATTCTCGAGATCGTCGAGCGCATTCGGGCGCGTGACGATCTGAACTTCGGCCCCGAGCAGAGCGCGGCCTTCGCCGTGGGGTTGAAGCTGTTCTCCGAAGTGATGATCGAAAACCGCAAACACCCGGTGTTCGCTCCGCTGCGCGAGGCGTTTAAGGAATTTATGGTCGGATTGAAGAAGGGCCCGGCGGCGTAAAGGCGCGGCAAACCGCGCCCTCCGGGGTTAAGGCATGAAGCGATAGCCGACGCCGGTTTCGGTCAGCAGGTGTTTGGGCCGGGCCGGATCGGCTTCGAGCTTCTGCCGCAAATGGCCCATGTAGATGCGCAGATAGTGGCTGTGCTCCACGTAGTTCGGCCCCCAGACGTGGCTCAACAGCTGGCGTTGGGTGATCACCTTGCCGGCGTTGGCCAGCAGCTCCGCCAACAGGCGAAACTCGATCGGCGTCAGATGCAGATCTTCGTCGTTGCGCAGCACCCGGCGATTCACCAGATCGACGGTAATCGCCGAAAAGCTCACCAGCGGGCTTTCCTGTTGGCTAGCTGAGTGGCGACGCAGCGCGACCCGCACCCGCGCCAGCAACTCACCGATGCCGAACGGCTTGCTGAGGTAGTCGTCGGCGCCGGCGTCCAGCGCGGCGATCTTGTCCTCTTCGGCGTTGCGCGCCGACAGCACGATCACCGGAATGGCGCTCCACTGCCGCAGATCGCGGATGTAGCTCAGCCCGTCGCCATCCGGCAACCCCAAATCCAGGATGATCAGATCCGGTTTGCGCGTGCCGGCCTCAATCAGCCCCCGCTGCAGCGTTTCACTTTCAAACACCCGCAGGCCTTCGCTCTCCAGCGCGGTGCGCACGAAGCGGCGGATCTCTTTTTCATCTTCAACAATCAGAATGTTGGTTGGCGTTATGCTCACGTTTCCCCTGCGTTGATTACAGATCGAAGGCGTCGCCGTCGATCTCGGGCGGTTTTTCCAGCGGCAGCACGAAGCGGAAGCTGGCGCCGCCGTTGGCGCCGTTTTCCGCCCAGATGCGGCCGTCATGCACTTCAATAATGGCACGACAAATCGCTAACCCCAAGCCGACGCCAGGGATCGCCGACTCTTTATTGCCGCGTGAAAACTTGTCGAAAATCAGCTGCAGCTGATCGGCGGGGATGCCGGGGCCGTTATCCCAGACCTCGACTTCCAGCCACTCGGGCAGCGTGCGGGCGCGAATGCCGATGGTGGCCTCGGCGCCGGCGTATTTATTGGCGTTTTCCAACAGGTTGGTGAACACCCGTTCCAGCAGGCTGCCGTCGCAGTTGACCAGGATCTGTTCCGGCGGCAGATCGACCTCGATCGGATGCTGGCTGAGCAGCGGCTCCAGCATGTGCAACGAAGCGCCGACGATCTCTTCCAGCGACTGCCACTCTTTACGCAGGCTGAAACCGCCGGACTGGATGCGCGCCATATCCAGCAGGTTGTTCACCAGCCGGGTGGTGCTCAGCACCTGCTGGCGGATCTGGCTGGCCTGGGTGGCGTGATTGGAACCTTCGGCCGCCAGGTCCAGCGTGAGAATTTCCGCCTGGCCGAACAACACGGTCAGCGGGGTGCGAAGATCGTGCGACAGCGCCGCCAGCAGCGAGTTGCGCAGCTGTTCGCGTTCGGCGTCCAGCTTGGCTTCTTCGGCGCTGCGCGCCAGGTGCAGCCGTTCCAGCGCGCTGGCGATCAGCACTGCGAAGGTTTGCAGCAGCCGCTGTTGTTCCGGCACCATCAGCTGGCGCAGGTTGTTGGGTTCGATCGCCAACAGGCCGAAGGTCTGTTTGGGGGTATTGAGCGGCAGCAGTTGGTAAGGCACGCCGGGCAGGGTGTCTGTGCCGGCGCCGGCCGGCAAGCCTTTATCGAAACTCCAGCGCGCGATGGCTTCGTCTACCGACAGCAGCCCGCCTTCCTCGCCGATCATTTGCTGCAGCCGGCCGTCTTCCTGCGGCAGCAGCAGCACGGTTTTCGCCTGGAAGCTGCTGGAGAGGAAATGACGGCTGGTGTTGGCGATGTCGGCCACGGTCAGCGCGCGGCTCAGCCCGCGTGACATTTCGTACAGATGGCGCGCCCGCTGCTCGCGATAGCGCGCCACCCGGGCCTGATAACGCACCCCGGCGGTCAGGTTGCCGATGATGATGCCGACGGCGAGCATCACGCCGAAGGTCAGCAGATACTGCATATCGCTGACGGCGAACGACCATTCGGGCTGAACGAAGAACAGATCGAAACTGGCGACGTTGATCACCGCCGCCAGCACCGATGGCCAGCGGCCGAAGAACAGCGCGACGATCGCCACGCCGAGCAGGTAGACCATCACCAGGTTGGCCTGATCGAAGCCCGGCAGCAGCCACTGCGAGAGCAGGGTGATCAGCGCGCACAGCGCCACCGCCACCGCGCAGCCGCGCAGCTGCATGCGCCATTTCTCATTGAAGCTGCGGCCGTCGTGCTCCTTGCCCGGCGGCGGCTGTGCGGCGTCGCTGTCCAGCGCGACGATCACCAGATCGAGATCCGGGCCCAGCCGGCCGAGGCGATCGGCGAAACTGCCGCGCAGCTTCCAGCGCTGCTCGCTGCGGCGGCCGATGATGATTTTGCCGAGGTTATGCTCGCGGGCGTAGCGCAGCACTGCGCGCTCTTCGGACGGATCGGCCAGGGTGGCGGTTTCGGCGCCCAGCTCCTGCGCTAGCCGCAGAGCGCGCAGAATGGCGCGGCGCTGGTTTTCCGGCAGCCGGTGCAGCTTGGGGGTTTCCACGTAGACCGCATGCCAGTGGCAGCCGAGCCGCGCCGCCAGCCGGGCGGCGATGCGCACCAGCTTTTCGTTGCCGCTGTTGTGGCCGACGCACAGCAGAATGCTGTCGCGGGTGTGCCACACTTTCTCGCGCCCCTGGGTGTCGCGAAACTCGCGCATCTGGTCATCGACCCGATCGGCGGTGCGGCGCAGCGCCAACTCGCGCAGGGCGATCAGGTTGCCTTTACGGAAAAAATGCTCGATGGCGCGCTCGGCCTGACCGGGAATATACACTTTGCCTTCGTGCAGCCGTCGGCGCAGATCGTCCGGCGGCAGATCGACCAGCACCACTTCGCTGGCCTCGTCAAACACGTGGTCGGGCACCGTTTCGCGCACCCGCACGCCGGTCACGCCGCCCACCACGTCGTTCAGACTTTCCAAATGTTGTACGTTGACGGTAGTCAGCACGTCGATGCCGGCGTCCAGCAGCTCTTCCACATCCTGCCAGCGTTTGGGGTGGCGCGAACCGTGGGCGTTGCTGTGCGCCAGTTCGTCCATCAGGATCAGCGCCGGATGGCGCGCCAACGCGGCGTCGAGGTCGAATTCATGCACCAGTCGCCCGCGATGCTGGATGCGCTTTTGCGGCAACAGCGCCAGGCCGTCGAGCAGGGCGGCGGTCTCGCTGCGGCCGTGGGTTTCCACCACGCCGACCAGCACGTCCAGCCCCTGGGCGCGCAAACGCTGGGCCTCCTGCAGCATGGCGTAGGTTTTGCCTACGCCGGCGCAGGCGCCGAAGAATACCTTCAACCGGCCGCGCGGTTTTTCATTGGCCAGCGCCAGCAGGCTATCGGGATCGGGACGCTGCTGTTCTTCTTCGACCATGACAATTCCTTGTGTTACCAAGCAAAAAGGGGTTCGGCACGCCGAACCCTATCACTATGCTGAATACGGTGCGTTACTTCAACGCATCCAGCGCCAGGTTCAGCTTCAACACGTTGACCACCGATTCGCCCATGAAGTTGGGCGTGGCCCGATCGGTGTTGTCTTCGATCAGTTTGGCGACCTGTTCCGGCGGCAGATGACGCGCCGCCGCGACCCGCGCCAGCTGATAACGCGCCGCGGCGATCGAGATCTGCGGATCCAGCCCGCTGCCGGAGGCGGTCAGCAGATCCACCGGGATCGGGCCGCTCATGGCCGGATTGGCCTTGCGCAGCTGCGCCGCGCGTTCGGCGATAGCCTTATCCAGCGCCGGGTTGGTGGCCGCCAGGTTGCTGCCGGCGGAGGCCAGTGGATTATAGGCTGAATCGCCGGTCGCCGACGGGCGGCCCCAGAAATAGTCGGCGCGCGTGAAGTTCTGGCCGATCAGCGCGGAGCCGACCGCTTTGTCGCCCTGGTACAGCAGCGAACCGTTGGCCGCGCCCGAAAACAGCAGCTGCGCCAGCCCGGTGGTCAGCAGCGGATAGGCGATGCCGGTGAGCAGCGTCAGCAGGATCAACATCACCAGCGCAGGTCGTAAATATGTCATGTTCATTTCCCTCAATGGTTAACCGGCGACGTGCAGCGCGACCAGGATCAGATCGATCAGTTTGATGCCGACGAACGGCACCAGCAGACCGCCGACCCCGTACAGCCACAGGTTGCGGCGCAGTAGAGCCGCGGCGCTCATCGGTTTGTAGCTCACCCCTTTCAGCGCCAGCGGGATCAGAAACACGATCACCAGGGCGTTGAAGATCACCGCCGACATGATGGCGGAGGCGGGGGAGTGCAGGTGCATCACGTTCAGCGCGTTCAGCTGCGGATAGGTGGCCGCGAACGCCGCCGGAATGATGGCGAAGTACTTGGCCACGTCGTTGGCGATGCTGAAGGTGGTCAGCGAACCGCGCGTCATCAGCATCTGTTTGCCGATATGCACCACTTCGATCAGCTTGGTCGGGTTGGAATCCAGATCGACCATGTTGCCCGCCTCTTTGGCGGCCTGGGTGCCGGAGTTCATCGCCACCGCCACATCGGCCTGCGCCAGCGCCGGGGCGTCGTTGGTGCCGTCGCCGGTCATCGCCACCAGACGGCCTTCCGCCTGATATTGGCGGATCAGCGCCAGTTTGGCTTCCGGCGTGGCTTCCGACAGGAAGTCGTCCACCCCGGCTTCGGCGGCGATCGCCGCCGCGGTCAGCGGGTTATCGCCGGTGATCATCACCGTTTTGATGCCCATCTTGCGCAGCTCATTGAAGCGCTCTTTGATGCCGCCCTTGACGATATCCTTCAACGCCACCACGCCCAGCACCCGGGCGCCTTCCGCCACCACCAGCGGCGTGCCGCCGGTGCGCGCCACGCTTTCCACCAGATCGTCCACCGCCCGCGGGAAGTGCCCCTGATTGGTTTCGACGTGACGGCGAATGGCGTCCACCGCGCCTTTGCGGATCATGCGCTCCTGCACGTTGACGCCGCTCATGCGGGTCTGGGCGGAGAAGGGCACGAAGGTGGCGTTCAGCGCCTGCAGATCGCGCTCGCGCAGGTTAAAGCGCTGTTTGGCCAGCACCACGATGCTGCGGCCTTCCGGCGTTTCGTCCGCCAGCGAAGCCAGCTGCGCGGCGTCCGCCAGCTCTTGCTCTTTCACGCCCGGCGCCGGCAGGAACTCCGAAGCCTGACGGTTGCCCAGCGTTATGGTGCCGGTTTTATCCAGCAGCAGCACGTCCACGTCGCCGGCGGCTTCCACCGCGCGGCCGCTGGTGGCGATCACGTTGGCGCCGAGCATGCGGCTCATCCCGGCCACGCCGATGGCGGACAGCAGACCGCCGATGGTGGTGGGGATCAGGCAAACCAGCAGCGCGACCAGCACGGTGATGGTGACCACGCTGCCGCTGCCGGCCGCCTCGACGCTGTATTGCGAGAACGGGAACAGGGTGGCGGTAGCCAACACGAACACGATGGTCAGCGCCACCAGCAGGATGGTCAGCGCGATTTCGTTCGGCGTTTTGCGGCGCTTGGCGCCTTCCACCATGGCGATCATGCGATCGAGGAAGGTTTCCCCCGGGTTGACGCTGCACTGCACCACCAGCCAGTCGGACAGCACGCGGGTGCCGCCGGTGACCGAGGAGAAGTCCCCGCCGGATTCGCGGATCACCGGGGCGGATTCCCCGGTGATGGCGCTTTCATCCACCGAGGCGCCGCCCTCCAGCACTTCGCCGTCGCACGGAATGGTGTCGCCGGCTTCCACCAGCACGATATCGCCTTTGCGCAGGCTCTCGGCGGCCACTTTCTCCGTGGCGCCGTCGCGGCGCGGGCCGGCCAGTTTTTTCGCCCAGCTGGTTTTCTTGGTGCCTTTCAGGCTTTCCGCCTGGGCCTTGCTGCGGCCTTCGGCCAGCGCCTCGGCGAAGTTGGCGAACAGCACGGTGAACCACAACCACAGGGAGACGCTGCCGGTAAAGGCGGCGGCACCGTCGGTTTGGCCGGCGAGGATCGCCAGCCAGATGGCGGTGGTCAGCAGGCTGCCGATATACACCACGAACATCACCGGGTTGCGCCATTGAACGCGAGGGTCCAGTTTTTTCACCGCATCGATCAGAGCGGTGCGCACCAGAGCCGGTTCAAACAGCGCGCGTTGTTTGCGAGTCATCTCTTATTCTCTCTCTGTGACGTCTGTTAGTTTGCCAACCAAAGCTGCAAATGCTCGGCCACCGGGCCCAGCGCCAGCGCCGGCACGAAGGTCAGCGCGCCCACCAGCAGCACGGTGCCGATCAGCAGGCCGATAAACAGCGGCCCATAGGTCGGCAGGGTGCCGTTGCCCGCCGGCTGGCGTGGCTTGGCGCTCAGCGAACCGGCGATCGCCAGCACCGGCAGGATCACCCCGAAGCGGCCGACGAACATGGCGAAGGCCAGCAGCAGGTTGTAGAACGGCGTATTGACGCTCAAGCCGGCGAAGGCGCTGCCGTTGTTGTTGGCGGCGGAGGACAGGGCATACAGCACTTCGCTGAAGCCGTGGGCGCCCGGATTGAGGATGCCGGCGCGGCCCGCGTCGGTGCCGATGGCCAGCGCGCTGCCCAGCAACACCAGCGTCGGCGTGACCAGGATCGCCAGCGCGGTCATCTTCATGTCGTAAACGTCGATCTTCTTGCCCAGATATTCCGGGGTGCGGCCGATCATCAGACCGGCGATAAATACGGTCAGCAGCACGAACAGCAGCATGCCGTACAGGCCGGAGCCGACGCCGCCGAACACCACTTCACCGATCTGCATCAGCCACATCGGCACCATGCCGCCCAGCGCGGTGAAGGAGTCGTGCATGGCGTTGACCGCCCCGCAGGACGCGGCGGTGGTCACCACCGAGAACAGGCTGGTGGCGAGAATGCCGAAGCGCGACTCTTTGCCTTCCATATTGATGTTGCTGTCGGCGCCCAGCGCGCTCAGGTGCGGGTTGCCCGCCAGCTCGGCGTACATCACCACCACCACCGCCACCACGAAGATCAGCGCCATCGCCCAGATCAGCGCGTGGCCCTGACGGTTTTCACCGGCCAGTTGTCCGAAAGAGAAGCACAGCGCGCAAGGGATCAGGAAGATGGCCAGCATCTGCACGAAGTTGGTCAGCACGGTCGGGTTTTCGAACGGGTGCGCCGAGTTGGCGCCGAAGAACCCCCCGCCGTTGGTGCCGAGCATCTTGATCGCTTCCTGCGAGGCGACCGGCCCCATCGGCAGCGTCTGCTGCGCGCCTTCGAGCGTGGTGACGTGCAGGTAAGGCAGGAAGTTTTGCAGCGTGCCCTGGCTGACGAAGAACAGGGCGATCAGCAGCGCGATCGGCAGCAGCACATACAGCGTGATGCGGAACAGATCGGCCCAGGCGTTGCCGACGGTCTTGCCGGCGCGGCGGGTAAAGGCGCGGATCAGCGCAAAGGCCACGGCGATGCCGGTGGAGGCGGAAACGAAGTTCTGCACCGCCAGCCCGGCCATCTGGCTGAAATAGCTGAGGGCGCTTTCACCGCTGTAGGCTTGCCAGTTGGTGTTGGTGACGAAGCTGACGGCGGTGTTGAGCGCCAGATCCCAGGAGAGGCCAGGGAAGCCTTGCGGGTTGAGCGGCAGCGAGCCCTGCGCCATCAGCAGGGCGAACAGCAGCGCCAGGCCGAGCAGGTTAAACGCCAGGATCGCCAGCGCGTACTGCCACCAATTCATCTCGGTGGGGCGGATGCCGCAGGCGCGCCAGACGCCGGCTTCCACTGCGCGCAGCGCAGGCAGCGGCTCACCTTCGATCAGGCGCGCCATAAAACCGCCCAGCGGCCGTGCCAGCAGCAGAAGCACCAGCAGGAAACTGGCGATCAGTAAAAAGGCTGAAGCCGCCATCAGAAATCCTCCGCGTTAAACAGGGCGTAGACCAGATAGGCCAACAGCAGCAGAACCAACAGCGCACCACCAATAACGCTGAAACTCACGGGACACCTCCAGAGGTGTTGTTTTTGATAGAGGCAGTGTAGGGAGCGGGGTAGAAAGAAGATGAAAAAATCGCGCGGGCGGGTGTAAAAAAAGTATAAAAATGGCTGAAATTTCAGCAAAAATTGAGCATTTCAACCAGCAGGTTGGCGGCGAGATTGCGCCTGATGAGTGAATAAGCAAGGGCAGAGGCGTGGCAGCAGGAACCGGATAATAACCACAACGTAACCAATGTTAAGTTAAAAATTAACTTGGTTGTAACAAAATTACGAATCGCCGCGGTGATTAGCGATTTTTTGTGCGATTTAGTGGTCGGATGAGTAGTAAACTTTCATCAAGTGCGCTAAAATTTTGTCCAGTTACCAAATTACCGATTGTTCATTTGATACGCCCACGCCGTTTTCCCTGACAAATCAACGGCAGGCGTTTTTAAGGAGGTTCGCATGTCTACGACCTATCACGCTTATTCACTGCATCGGATTCTCCTGCGCCGCAGCGCAGTGGTGATCGCGGGCATTTTGGCCCTGCCGGTGATGCTGTTCCGCAGCGATCGCGGGCGTTTTTACAGCTACCTGCATCGCGTCTGGTCAAAAACCAGCGATAAGCCGGTCTGGCTGCAGCAGGCGGAACTGGCGTCCTGCGACTTCTACTGAGTCACTGCCGACTCACGAACAACCCTCGCCCTGCGGCGGGGGTTTTTTTATGCCCCAAGCCCGCTGCCGTCCAGCGCAAGGTCGTATTTGGCAAGCCATTCTTCTACACTTTCCCCATCGACCAACACCACGAGAGAACGGTATGAGTGACAAGATCCCTATCGGCATCAGCGCCTGTTTACTGGGCGACGCGGTGCGTTTCGACGGTGGCCACAAGCGGCTGGCCTTCGCGGTGGAACAGTTGGCGCCCTATGTGCGCTTTGAGCCCGTTTGCCCGGAAATGGCGATCGGCCTGCCCACGCCGCGCCCGGCGCTGCGCCTGGTGAAACAGGCGCAGCCGTGGCCGGCGATGCGCTACAGCAACGACGCCGGCGTGGATCTGACCGAGGAGATGCGCAGTTTCTCCGCGCAGCGCGTGGCCGCGTTGCAGCACCTGTGCGGCTATATCGTCTGCGCCAAGTCGCCGAGCTGCGGCCTGGAGCGGGTGCGGGTCTACAGCGAGAACGGCAAGGACTCGCGTAAAAACGGCGTCGGGCTGTTTACCGCCGAGCTGCTGCGCCAGATGCCGTGGCTGCCGGTGGAAGAGGATGGGCGTTTGCAGGATGCGGCGCTGCGGGAAAACTTTATCGAGCGAGTGTACGCGCTGTATGAGTTGAACATGCTGTGGCGTCAGGGGCTGACCCGCGGCGGGCTGATCGCGTTTCACAGCCGCTACAAGCTGTCGCTGCTGGCGCATTCGCAGCCGGCGTACCGCGAACTGGGGCGTTTCGTCGCCGACATTCATCGCTGGGACTCGCTGGAAGACTTCGCCGTGGAGTACCGCAGTCGCCTGATGGCGCTGTTGGCGCACAAGGCGACGCGCCGCAACCATACCAACGTGCTGATGCACGTGCAGGGTTACTTCCGCCGCCAGCTCAGCGCGGCGCAGCGCCAGGAGCTGGCGCACCTGATCGACCGCTACCGGCAGGGCATGCAGCCGCTGCTGGCGCCGATCGCCTTGCTTAAGCATTACATGGCGGAATACCCCGACAGTTATTTGGCGGAACAACGCTATTTCGAACCTTATCCGGAGGCGCTGCGTTTGCGTTACGGCCATTGATTGACAAGGGAATTTTATGACCACGCATCTGGTCTGGTTGCGTAACGATCTGCGTATCACCGACAACAAAGCGCTGCACGCTGCCTGCAGCGATCCCAAAGCCCGGGTGCTGGCGGTGTTTATCGCCACCCCGCAGCAGTGGCGGGAACATGAGATGGCGCCGCGGCAGGCGGCGCTGATCCACGCCAGCCTGCGGGCGGTACAGCAGGCGCTGGCGCAAAAGGGCATTGCGCTGCATTGCCATGCCGGCACGGACTTTGCCGCGTCGATCGACTGGCTGGCGGAGTATTGCCGGCGAGAGCAGGTGGACGCGCTATTTTACAACCGCCAGTACGAACTGAATGAACGGCGACGCGATGCGCGGCTGGAGCAGCAGTTGAATGGACGGGTAACGTGCCACGGTTTTGATGACAGTCTGCTGTTGCCGCCGGGCAGCGTGCTAACCGGCGGCGGCGAGATGTACAAGGTTTATACGCCGTTTCGCAACGCCTTCATTCAGCGCCTGACTGAGTCCGACGTGAGCTGCCTGCCGGCGCCGAAGATCCGTGCCGATGGCGCGTTGCCTGCGCCTGAAGCGCCGGCGGCGTTCGATTATCCCGCGGCGGACATCGGGGGTGATTATCCCGCCGGTGAGGAGGCCGCGCTGCAGCGGCTGCGCGTCTTTTGCCGTGAGCAGGTGCAAGATTACCTCCGGCAGCGCGATCTGCCCGCCCTCGCCGGCACCAGCAGCCTGTCGCCCTATCTGGCGATCGGTGCGCTGTCGCCGCGCCAGTGCTTCAACCGCCTGCGCGCCGAATGCCCGCAGCTGCTGGAAGATCGCGAGAGCGGCGCTTTCGCCTGGCTGAACGAGCTGATTTGGCGCGAGTTCTACCGCCATCTGCTGGTGGCCTATCCCGAGCTGTGTCGCCATCGGCCGTTTATCGCCTGGACGGACAAGGTGAGCTGGTGCGATGACGCGGCGAAGCTGCAGGCCTGGCAGCGGGGCGAAACCGGCTATCCGATCGTTGATGCCGCCATGCGCCAACTGAATGCCACCGGCTGGATGCACAACCGGCTGCGCATGATCAGCGCCAGTTTTCTGGTGAAAGATCTGCTGATCGACTGGCGCGCCGGGGAGCGCTATTTCATGTCGCAATTGCTGGACGGGGAGCTGGCGGCCAACAACGGCGGCTGGCAGTGGGCGGCCTCCACCGGCACCGACGCCGCGCCGTATTTCCGCATCTTCAACCCGACCACCCAGGGTGAACGTTTTGATCCACAAGGCACTTTTATCCGTAAATGGTTGCCGGAACTGGCGGATGTGCCCGACAATGACATCCATCATCCCCATCGCTGGGCGGAAAAGCAGCGATGCCCGCTGAACTATCCGCTGCCGATCGTCGATCACAAGCAAGCGCGTGTAGAGACGCTGGCGGCGTTCGAGGCGGCAAAACGGGGAGAGTCTTGAGGCAACTGCAAGGAGCGACGTAATGATGAAAAAGGTGCTGGCCCTGTGTCTGAGCGGCTATTCCGCGCTGGCGATCGCCGGCTTTGACGTGGTGGCGCTGGGCGTCGACGGCGGCGTCAGCGACGGCAACCTGACCTCTTATCTGATCCGCAGCGATAATCAGCCGCAGTATGTGGCGCTGGACGCCGGCTCGCTGCTGCCGGGCATCGCCAAAGGGCTGGAGAAGGGCAGTTTCCCGCAGGTGACCCCCGAGCTGGCCGCGCCTTATACGCCGCAGGGCTATGTGTTCCGGCAGTTGATCGGCGGCTATTTCATCAGCCACGGCCATCTGGACCACGTGGCGGGGCTGATCGTCGGCTCGCCCGAGGATAATAAAAAAACCGTTTACGCCCAGGCGGACACCGTGCTGACCCTGCGCAACCATTACTTCAACTGGAAGGCCTGGCCGAACTTTACCGACGCCGGCAACGGTTCGCGGCTGGGCACCTACCGGCTGCAAACGGTGCGGCCGCAGCAGCGCTTTACCCTCGGCCTGACCGGGTTGACCGGCGTGATGTACCCGCTCAGCCACGATCGCTACCCGTCGTCGATGCTGCTGATTTCCAACGGCAACGAGTTCTTCGCCTACTTCGGCGATACCGGGCCGGACAAGGTGGAGCAGTCGCGCGATCTCGATGCCGTGTGGCGCGTGCTGGGGCCGCTTGTCGAGCAGAAAAAGCTCAAGGGCATGATTATCGAAACCTCTTACCCTAACGGGGTGGAGGACAAACATCTGTACGGCCATCTGACGCCGGCCTGGCTGCTGAAGGAGCTGAAGAACCTGACGCAGTACAGCGGCGGCGAAGGCTCGCTGAACGGTCTGCCGGTGGTGATCAGCCACATCAAACCGAGCCTGAAGCAGGGCGAAGACGCGCGCGCCACCATTGCGCAGCAGCTGGCGCAGGGCAACGATCTGGGGGTGAAATTCATCCTGATGGCGCAGGGCGACCGGCAGACATTTTGACTATGAAGAGAGAAGAGAATGCGTAACCTCGATCTGGAACAACTGATCAACACGGAACTGAACGCCGCGGCGTTTCAGGACTATGCCCCCAATGGATTGCAGGTGGAAGGGCGCCCGCACGTGCAGCGCATCGTGACCGGCGTCACCGCCTGTCAGGCGCTGTTGGACGCCGCGGTGGCGCATCAGGCCGACGCGATCATCGTGCACCACGGCTATTTCTGGAAAAACGAGGCGCCGGCGGTGCGCGGCATGAAGCGCAACCGCCTGAAAACGCTGTTGACCCACGACATCAATCTGTACGGCTACCACTTGCCGCTGGACGCGCATCCGGTGCTGGGCAACAACGCGCAGCTGGCGCAGGCGCTGGGCATTCGGGTGATTGGCGACGTCGAGCCGCTGGTGCCGCACGGGGAATTCGAACAGCCGCTGACCGGCGAAGCGCTGCAACAGCGCATCGAAAGCCGACTGGGGCGCGCGGTGCTGCACTGCGGCGATAACGCGCCTGAGCATATTCGCCGAGTGGCCTGGTGCACCGGCGGCGGCCAGGGCTTTATCGACAGCGCGGCGCGCTTCGGCGTCGATGCTTTCATCAGCGGTGAAGTGTCTGAGCAGACCATTCACAGCGCGCGCGAAATGGGCGTGCATTTCTTTGCCGCCGGCCACCACGCGACCGAGCGCGGCGGCGTGAAAGCGCTGGGGGAATGGCTGGCTCAGCACCACGGTTTTGATGTGACCTTTATCGATATCCCGAATCCCGCCTGATTTTTTTCTACGTCGGATCCAGCCCGGCCTGCGCGCCGGCTGAATCCTTTTACCGCGCTATTTCCTTATTTTCCTTATGGTTGCGTTCTATTGACAGCCGGGGCTGCGTCACGCATAACTGGTGTGTTTTTCAGCGCGATAATAATAAGGAGAATAAGGGTGCAACAAGCGCGTTATTACCTTTTAGGTGAAAGAGCGGTAGTGCTTGAACTGTCACCGCCGGTGACGTTGCCGAGCCAGCAGCGCATCTGGGCGCTGGCGGAAAAGCTGAATCATCATCCTGACGTGCGGGAAGTGGTGCCGGGAATGAACAACCTGACGCTGCTGTTGCATACGCCGCAGGCCGACGCCGAAGCGATGCTCGCGTTACTGCAGCAGGGGTGGGAAAGCAAAGAGCGCCTGACGCCGGAGTCGCGTCAGGTGGATATTCCGGTGGTCTACGGCGGGGAGCAAGGCCCCGATCTGGATGACGTGGCGCGCCATACCGGCATGACGCCGCGGCAGGTGGTGGAATGCCACGCGGCGGCGGCTTACGTGGTCTATTTTCTCGGCTTTCAGCCGGGCTTCTCCTATTTGGGCGGCATGCCGGAAAAACTGGCGACGCCGCGCCGCGCCGAACCGCGTCTGGCTGTGGCGGCCGGCTCTGTCGGTATCGGCGGCGGCCAGACCGGCATCTATCCGCTAGCGACGCCCGGCGGCTGGCAACTGATCGGCCGCACGCCGCTGGCGTTGTTCAATCCCCATGAAATGCCGCCGACGCTGCTGCGCCCGGGCGATAGCGTACGCTTTGTGCCGCAGAAGGAGGGCGTATGCTGATTATTCTGCGCGCCGGCATCTATACCACGGTGCAGGATTTGGGCCGTGAAGGATTTCGCCGTCTGGGCATCAGTACCGGCGGCGCGTTGGATCAACCGGCGCTGAAGATCGCCAACCTGCTGGTGGGCAACGCGCCGGAGGCCGCCGGGCTGGAGATCACGCTCGGCCAGTTCAGCGCCGAGTTTACCCGTCCCGGCTGGATCGCCCTGACCGGCGCCGGCTGCGACGCGCAGCTGGACGGTAAGCCGCTGTGGACCGGCTGGCGCTACCCGGTGAAAAAGGGGCAGCGTCTGGTGCTGGGCACGCCGAAGCGCGGCATGCGCAGTTATCTCGCGATCGCCGGCGGTATCGCCGTGCCGGAAATGCTGGGCTCGCGCAGCACCGACATGAAAGCCGCTTTTGGCGGGTGCGAGGGGCGTAATCTGAAGGACGGCGATCGGTTGCCGCTGGGCAAATCCACCGCGCTGCCGCAAACCCGCTGTGGCGTGAAGCAGTTGCTGTTTACCAATCGCATCCGTGCGTTGCCGGGGCCGGAGTACGCCGAATTCAGCGAAGAGGCGCAAGATGCGTTTTGGCGCGTCGCCTGGCAGCTCAGCCCGCAGAGCAACCGCATGGGCTACCGTCTGCACGGCGGCACGCCGCTGGCACGCACCACCGACAGAGAGATGCTGTCGCACGGCCTGATGCCCGGCGTGGTGCAGGTGCCGCACAACGGCCAGCCGATCGTGCTGATGGCCGATGCGCAAACCACCGGCGGTTACCCGCGCATCGCCTGCGTGATCGAAGCCGATCTTTACCATTTGGCGCAGATCCGTCTCGGCGAACCGATCCATTTCGTTCTCTGTTCACTGGCCGAGGCGCAGCGCGCCAAGGCCGAGCAGGATCTTTTCCTTCGACAGATTGCCTGGGGGTTACATGATCGTTGATTTGAACGCCGATCTCGGCGAAGGCTGCGCCAACGACCAGGCGCTGTTGCAATTGGTGAGTTCGGCCAACATCGCCTGCGGCTTCCACGCCGGCGATGCGCAGACCATGCGTCAGTCGGTGCGCTGGGCATTGCAGTACGGCGTGGCGATCGGCGCCCACCCGAGTTTTCCCGATCGGGAGAATTTCGGCCGCACTCGCATGCAGCTGCCGCCGGAAACGGTGTACGCGCAGGTGGTGTATCAGCTCGGGGCGCTGGCGGCCATCGCCCGCGCCGAGGGCGGGGTGATGGTGCACGTTAAGCCGCACGGCATGCTGTACAACCAGGCGGCGGTTGAGCCGGCGCTGGCGGAAGCCATCGCCCGGGCGGTGCAGGCGGTCGATCCGGCGCTGCGGCTGGTGGGGCTGGCCGGCAGCGAGCTGATCCGCGCCGGGCAACGGCTCGGTCTGACCACCCGGCAGGAGGTGTTCGCCGATCGCGGTTATCAGGCCGACGGCACGCTGGTGCCGCGCGGTTTGCCGGGGGCATTGATCGAGGATGACGAACAAGCGCTGGCGCAAACCCTGGAGATGGTGCGCCATCACCGGGTGCGCAGCGTCGATGGCGTTTGGACCGCCGTACAGGCGGAGACCGTCTGCCTGCACGGGGACGGCGAGCATGCGCTGGCGTATGCGCGCAAGCTGCGGGACAGTTTTGTTCAACAGGGCATCCGCGTCAGCGCAGAGCAGTAAAGCAAGACACAACATCACAAACAAAAAATTATTAGAAAATATCGAGGGAAGACTATGGAACAGGCCGTGAATCTCTGGCCACTGATCGGCATCGCCGCGATCGTGGTCGGGTTTGTATTGCGTTTCAATCCGGTGCTGGTGGTGATCGCCGCCGGCATCATCACCGGTCTGGCGGCGCTGATGCCGCTGGACGTCATTCTGGAAAAGCTCGGCGAGGGCTTTCTCAACACCCGCAACCTGCCGCTGATCCTGCTGCTGCCGCTGGCGGTGATCGGCCTGCTGGAGCGCCACGGGCTGAAAGAGCGGGCGCAGGCGTGGATCGCCAAGATCAAAAGCGCCACCGCCGGCCGTTTGCTGATCGTGTACCTGTTCGTGCGCGAGATCACCGCGGCGATGGGGCTGACCAGCCTGGGCGGGCATCCGCAGATGGTGCGGCCGCTGCTGGCGCCGATGGCGGAAGGGGCGACGGAAAACCGCTACGGCGAGCTGCCGGAGCGCACCCGCCACCGCCTGCGCGCCATGTCGGCCGCTACCGACAACGTCGGGCTGTTCTTCGGCGAGGATATCTTCGTCGCCTTCGGTGCGATCATCTTCATGCATAACTTTATGCTGGAGTCCGGCGGCATTCAGACCGAGCCGCTGCATATCGCGCTGTGGGGCATTCCGACCGCCATTTTCGCTTTCCTGATCCACGCGTTCCGGCTGTATCGGATGGATAAACAGCTGAGCGCCGAGCTGGCGCAGCTGAATCAGGCGGCGCTGCAGGCGAAGGGGGAAGCGCGATGAACTTCCAGCAACAATACCTTTACTGGCTGGCCGGCGCGGTGCTGCTGATTGTGGCGGTGATGTCCTTGCGCGATCGCGCCAACCCGCGCCGCATCACCACCGGGCTGTTTTGGGGGCTGTACGGCCTGGTATTCCTGGTCGGCGACTGGACTTATCGCCTGCTGGGCGATGTACTGGGCGAGGGCAGTAACGAAAAACGCATGCTGCATATCATCGTTGGCGCGGTGGTGGTGGTGATGGCCCTGATTGCCGGCTTCGGCGGCGTGCGCCTCGGCAGCTATCACCAGCGGACGCCGCAGGAGCGCGAGGCGAGCGCCAAGCGCCTGGGCAACAAGCTGTTCATTCCCGCGCTGGCGATCCCGGTGGTGACGGTGGTCGGCGTGCTGCTGTTCAACAACGTGCCGGCGTTGCAAAACGCGGTATTCGGCAGCGGTAACCACGCGACGCTGATCACCCTGTTCTCGATGACCGTCGGCTGCCTGATCGGGTTGGCGATCGCGGTGACAATGACCCATGAGAAGGCGCTGCAGCCGATACAGGAAGCGCGGCGCCTGCTGGATTCGATCGGCTGGGCGTTCATTCTGCCGCAGATCCTCGCCACGCTGGGGCTGCTGTTTACCGTCGCCGGCGTTGGCACTGCGATCTCGCATTTGACCCAGGAATATCTGGCGGTCGATAACCGTTTTATCGCCGTGGCGGTCTACGCTATCGGTATGGCGGTGCTGACCATGGTGATGGGCAACGCCTTCGCCGCTTTCCCGATCGTTACCGCCGGCATCGGCATTCCGATCCTGGTGTTGCAGCACGGCGGCAACCCGGCGGTGATGGCGGCGATCGGCATGTTCTCCGGCTATTGCGGCACCCTGATGACGCCGATGGCGGCGAACTTCAACATTGTGCCGGCGGCGCTGCTGGAGTTGCCGGACAAGAATGCGGTGATCAAGGCGCAGGTGCCGACCGGCGTGCTGCTGCTGTTGGTTAACGTGTTCCTGCTGTATTTCCTGATGTTCCTGTAGGAGTAAGGATGCAAAAAGTATTGATTACCGGCTTCGAGCCGTTTGGCGGCGAGCGCCTCAATCCCTCCTGGGAAGTGGTGAAGCAGCTCAACGATATGGAACTGGTGGGCACGCGTATCGTGGCGCGCCAGTTGCCGTGCGTGTTCGGGGCCGCGCTGGAGGCGCTCAATGCGGCGATCGACGAGGTGCAGCCGGTGATGGTGCTGGCTATCGGCCAGGCCGGCGGCCGCACCGATATCACGATTGAACGGGTGGCGATCAACGTCGACGATGCGCGTATTCCCGACAATCAGGGGCAGCAGCCGGTGGATGAGCCGATCGTCGCCGGCGGTCCGGCGGCCTATTTCAGCACTTTGCCGATCAAAGCGATGGTGAGTTCGATGCGCGAGGCCGGCATTCCGGCCGCCGTTTCGCAGACTGCCGGCACCTACGTGTGCAACCATGTGATGTATGGGCTGCTGCACCGTTTGAGCGGCCAGCGCGAGGTGAAGGGCGGTTTTATCCATATCCCGTATCTGCCTGAGCAGGCGGCGGCGCACCCCGGCGCGCCGAGCATGGCGGCTTCGACGGTGCTGTTTGCGCTGGAGCTGGCCGTTTCCATCGCTTTGCAGGTGGAACACGATCTGAAAGTGGTGGGCGGCGCGACGCATTAATCAAGAGAATCCCCGGCGCATCGGGCTGCGCCGGGTCTACGCAAGGAGTGGTCTATGCCGGAAGGACCGGAGATCCGCCGGGCGGCGGACAAACTGGCGGCGGCGGTGATCGATCAGCCGCTGACCGCCGTCGATTTCGCTTTTCCCCAGTTGAAGCACTACCGCCAGCATTTGCTCGGCGAGCGCATCGTCGCCATCGAGCCGCGCGGCAAGGCGCTGTTGACCCACTTTTCCAATGGGCTGACGATGTACAGCCATAACCAGCTGTACGGCGTATGGAAAGTGGCGGCGGCGGGAGAGACGCCGGAGACCAAGCGCGATCTGCGGGTGCGGCTGGAAACCGCTCGCAGCGCAATATTGCTCTACAGCGCGTCCGACATCACCGTCGGGCCGCGCGAGGAGATAGAACAGCACCCGTTCCTGCAACGCATCGGCCCCGACGTGCTGGACATGTCGTTGACGGTGGATGAGGTGCAGGAGCGTTTGCTGACGCCGCGTTTTCGCCGCAGGCAGCTGGGCGGCATGCTGCTCGACCAGGCGTTTCTCGCCGGATTGGGCAATTATCTGCGCGCCGAAATTCTGTGGCAGGCCGAACTGGCGCCGCAGCACAAACCGCAGGATCTGGTGCCGGAAGCGCTTTGGCGTCTGGCGGAGGCGCTGCTGGCGGTGCCGCGTCTTTCCTATCAGACGCGTGGGCAGGCGGATGAGAACCGCCATCACGGCGCGCTGTTTCGCTTCAAGGTGTTTCATCGCAGCGGCGAGCCCTGTGAGCGCTGCGGCGCGATGATTGTGCGCACCGACCTGTCGTCGCGGCCGTTTTATTGGTGCCCGGGCTGCCAGAAATAAGCAAAAAAAAACGCCGCCCGAAGGGGCGGCGCTGTGCGGTTTCAGCCGGGGAAGCGGCTTACTTGGTTTTCAGCTGGGATTTGAAATCACGCTCGGCATAGCCGGTGTACAGCTGACGCGGACGGGCAATTTTGATGCCTTCGTCGTGCATTTCGTTCCAGTGCGCGATCCAGCCGATGGTGCGCGCGATGGCGAAGATCACGGTGAACATGGAAGAAGGAATGCCCATCGCCTTCAGGATGATGCCTGAGTAGAAGTCGACGTTCGGGTACAGTTTCTTCTCGATGAAGTACGGGTCGTTCAGCGCGATGTGCTCCAGCTCCATCGCCACCTGCAGCAGGTTGTCGTCCTTCTTGTTCAGCTCTTTCAGCACTTCGTGACAGGTCTCGCGCATCACGGTGGCGCGCGGATCGTAGTTCTTGTACACGCGGTGGCCGAAGCCCATCAGGCGGAAGGAGTCGTTCTTGTCCTTGGCGCGCTTGATGAATTCCGGAATGTGATCGACGGTCTTGATCTCTTCCAGCATTTTCAGCGCCGCTTCGTTGGCGCCGCCGTGCGCCGGCCCCCACAGGGAGGCGATGCCGGCCGCGATGCAGGCGAACGGGTTGGCGCCGGAAGAGCCGGCGGTGCGCACGGTCGAGGTAGAGGCGTTCTGCTCATGGTCGGCGTGCAGGATCAGGATGCGATCCATGGCGCGTTCCAATACCGGGTTCACCACGTACTCTTCGCACGGGGTGGCGAACATCATGTGCAGGAAGTTGCCGGCATAGGACAGATCGTTGCGCGGATAAACGAACGGCTGGCCCAGGGAGTATTTGTAGCACATCGCGGCCACGGTCGGCATTTTGGACAGCAGACGGAACGCGGTGATTTCACGGTGACGCTCGTTGTTGACGTCCAGCGCATCGTGGTAGAACGCCGCCAGCGCGCCGGTCACGCCGCACAGCACCGCCATCGGGTGCGAGTCGCGACGGAAGCCACGGAACAGATGGGTGATCTGGTCGTGGATCATGGTGTGACGGGTTACGGTCGTTTTGAAGGTCTCGAACTCTTCCGGCGTCGGGGTCTCGCCGTACAGCAGGATGTAGCACACTTCCAGGTAGGAAGATTCTTTCGCCAGCTGTTCGATAGGGAAGCCGCGGTGCAGCAGCACGCCTTTGTCGCCGTCGATGAAGGTAATCTTGGATTCGCAAGAAGCGGTGGAGGTAAAGCCGGGATCAAATGTGAAATAACCTTTGGAACCCAGAGCGCGGACATCGAGGACATCAGGGCCAAGTGTCGGTGTCAATACGCCCAGTTCGATCGGAGCTTCGCTGTCGTTAATGGTTAGCGTCGCTTTCTTATCAGTCATTTACTGTCTCCTTAGCGCCTTATTTTAAAAACCACTAACAACTGAAATACCTTAAATCTCTGCAGGTTGCCCGCAAAAAATGGTGCGGACGCTAACTCTGTGAGCGACTGCGCAACTGTGCGCGGGTAGGGTACAGAGTGCTGACCAGGCGAACGAGACGGGTGACCAGTTGTTAACGATTCAGAGTAATTCGTTATAGTCTGTTAATCTTACCTATGAGCTGTTCGAAGAGATGTGAACCTATCCCAATAAACTGTTTTTATTTGCTTTATTTGCTTTTTGACGCCGGCAAAATCGAGCGGGAAACAACGGCTATTGGGATAGGTTCGCCAAATACACTGTTGCATAACTCGAACCCGGGGGGAAGTGTATCTGCTGACCCGTAGCGCATCATAGGACCGTTTGTGCCCCTATATGTAATGGAAATGTTGATCTCTTGTCAAATCAGATAATTAATTTTGCACTAATTGTGAAATCCGTGATCTGAATCACTGTTCGGGGGAAATGTTATCAAAGCGGTTGTATGAGAATTGTAATCAGAATGTGATCCTCCTATACTGCCGCCAGGTCTCCGGATTACCCTGAAGTAGGAGCACCCAGCGTTATAAATGCGCGCCGTTTGAGCACAGAGGATGTTGATGTTTGAGCGCGTGACGTGTAAGGGTTTTAGGCTCTTAACGCTGTCTGATCCCCGCCCAGGCCCGGAGGAAGGAAAATAATAAGAGCTGTGTGGGCAAATACGTGAAAAAACAACGACCTGTCAACTTGGATCTGCAAACGATCCGGTTCCCCGTAACTGCGATAGCGTCTATCTTACACCGAGTCTCTGGCGTAATTACCTTCGTTGCCGTGGGTATCCTCCTCTGGCTGCTGGGCCTGTCACTCTCTTCCCAAGAGGGGTTCCTGCAGGCGGCCGCCATCATGAATAGCTTCATCGTCAAATTCATATTCTGGGGCATCCTCACGGCGCTGGCCTATCACATTTGCGGTGGCATCCGTCACTTGTTAATGGATTTTGGCTACATCGAAGAGAGTTTGGCCGCCGGCACCCGTTCCGCCCAGGTGGCGATCGGTCTGACCGTCGTGCTGTCAGTTCTGGCTGGAGTCCTCGTATGGTAAACAACGTTTCTGCATTAGGGCGCAACGGCGTGCACGATTGGCTGCTGCTGCGTGCTTCCGCTATCATCATCACCCTGTACGTCCTGTATATCCTGGGCTTTTTCGTCACGGCTCCGGAACTCACTTATGACATCTGGCGCGGTTTCTTCGCCACTTCCATTACGAAAGTGTTCACTCTGCTGACCTTGCTGTCGATTCTGGTTCACGCCTGGATCGGGCTGTGGCAGGTGCTGACGGACTACGTCAAGCCGCTGGCGGTTCGCCTGGTGTTGCAGCTGGCTGTCGTGGTCGCGTTGCTGGTCTATTTACTGTACGGAACAATCGTAGTGTGGGGTGCTTAAATGAAACTGCCAGTCAGAGAGTTTGATGCCGTCGTAATCGGCGCCGGCGGTGCGGGCATGCGTGCCGCGCTGCAAATTTCCCAAGCGGGCTCGACCTGTGCCCTGCTGTCCAAAGTTTTCCCGACCCGTTCCCATACCGTGTCCGCCCAGGGCGGCATTACCGTCGCGCTCGGCAACAGCCACGAGGACAACTGGGAATGGCATATGTACGACACGGTGAAAGGTTCCGACTATATCGGTGACCAGGACGCCATCGAATATATGTGTAAAACCGGCCCGGAAGCGATTCTGGAACTGGAACACATGGGTCTGCCGTTCTCTCGCCTGGACGACGGCCGCATCTATCAGCGTCCGTTCGGCGGCCAGTCGCTGAACTTCGGCGGCGAGCAGGCGGCGCGTACCGCCGCCGCAGCCGACCGTACCGGCCACGCGCTGCTGCACACCCTGTACCAACAGAACCTGAAAAACCACACCACCATTTTCTCTGAGTGGTATGCGCTCGATCTGGTGAAAAACCAGGACGGCGCGGTGGTCGGCACCACGGCTATCTGCATCGAAACCGGTGAAGTGGTTTACTTCAAAGCCAAGGCCACCGTGCTGGCGACCGGCGGCGCAGGCCGTATTTACCAGTCCACCACCAACGCCCACATCAACACCGGCGACGGTGTCGGCATGGCGCTGCGCGCCGGCGTGCCGGTGCAGGACATGGAAATGTGGCAGTTCCACCCGACCGGCATCGCCGGCGCGGGCGTGCTGGTGACCGAAGGCTGCCGCGGCGAAGGTGGTTACCTGCTGAACAAGCACGGCGAGCGCTTCATGGAGCGTTATGCGCCGAACGCCAAAGATCTGGCGGGGCGCGACGTGGTTGCCCGTTCGATCATGATCGAAATCCGCGAAGGCCGCGGCTGCGACGGTCCTTGGGGCCCGCACGCCAAGCTGAAGCTGGATCACCTGGGCAAAGAGGTGCTGGAATCCCGTCTGCCGGGCATTCTGGAGCTGTCCCGCACCTTCGCGCACGTCGATCCGGTGAAAGAGCCGATCCCGGTTATCCCAACCTGTCACTATATGATGGGCGGCATTCCGACCAAGGTGACCGGTCAGGCGCTGACCGTAAACGAGAAAGGCGAAGACGTGGTGATCCCGGGGTTGTTCGCCGTGGGCGAAATCGCCTGCGTATCGGTGCACGGCGCCAACCGTCTGGGTGGCAACTCGCTGCTGGACCTGGTGGTGTTCGGCCGTTCCGCCGGCATGCACCTGCAGGAATCGTTGGAAGAGCAGGGCGTGAGCCGTGACGCCAGCGACTCCGACGTGGAAGCTTCGCTTGATCGTCTGAACCGTTGGAACAATACCCGTTCCGGCGAAGACCCGGTCGAAATTCGCAAAGCGCTGCAGTCTTGCATGCAGCACAACTTCTCGGTATTCCGCGAAGGCGATGCGATGGCCAAGGGCCTGGAAGAACTGAAAGTGATCCGTGAACGTCTGAAGAACGCACGCCTGGACGATACCTCCAGCGAGTTCAACACCCAGCGCATCGAGTGCCTGGAGTTGGATAACCTGATGGAGACCGCGTATTCCACCGCCGTGTCGGCCAACTTCCGTACCGAGAGCCGTGGCGCACACAGCCGCTTCGACTACCCGGAACGCGATGACGCCAACTGGCTGTGCCATTCGCTGTATCTGCCGCAATCGGAAAGCATGACGCGTCGTGAAGTGAACATGCAACCGAAGCTGCGCCCGGCATTCCCGCCGAAAGTGCGTTCTTACTAATTGCGGAGATCGACAGATGAAACTCGAATTTTCCATTTATCGCTACAATCCGGATGTCGACGACGCGCCGCACATGCAGGACTACACCCTGGAAGCGGAAGAAGGCCGTGACATGATGCTGCTGGATGCGTTGATCCAGCTGAAAGAAAAAGATCCGACCCTGTCGTTCCGTCGCTCATGCCGCGAAGGCGTGTGCGGTTCCGACGGCCTGAATATGAACGGTAAAAACGGCCTGGCGTGCATCACTCCGGTTTCGTCGCTGCGCAAAGGCAACGGCAAGATCGTGATCCGTCCGCTGCCGGGGCTGCCGGTGGTGCGCGATCTGGTGGTGGATATGGGGCAGTTCTACACCCAGTATGAAAAGATCAAGCCATACCTGCTGAACGACGGCAAGAATCCGCCGGCGCGTGAGCACCTGCAGTCGCCGGAACAGCGCGCCAAGCTGGACGGTCTGTACGAGTGCATCCTGTGCGCCTGCTGCTCGACTTCTTGCCCATCGTTCTGGTGGAACCCGGACAAGTTCATCGGGCCTGCCGGTCTGTTGGCGGCGTATCGCTTCCTGATCGACAGCCGTGACACGGAAACGCAAGAACGTTTAGATGATCTGGACGATGCTTTTAGTGTTTTCCGCTGCCATAGCATTATGAATTGTGTCAGTGTATGTCCTAAAGGCTTGAACCCGACGCGTGCGATCGGGCATATCAAGTCCATGCTGCTGCAACGCGGCGCATAAACGGAATGAGATGCTGCGCCGGGCTCTTTTCCGGCGCACATCCCATAGGGGAGGGAACCTCTAAAAACTGACCCGCGGCTGCGGCGCTATGCAGCCTGGTTCTTCCGCCGGTTTTTAGAGGTTCCTTGTAAGGGACCGCAAGGTCCATAACAGAACGTATCGGGCCGTCATGGCCGCAAGTACGTCGAGTGAACCGTTTTACGGCAAACCGTATTCATCACGGTAATTATGTTAACCACGGCGAAAACTAAAGCTTCAAAGCTTAAGGGATCATGATGCAGAACGGCGCAATGAAGGCCTGGCTGGATTCCTCCTATCTGGCGGGCGCGAACCAGTCTTACATAGAGCAGCTCTATGAAGATTTCTTAACCGATCCGGGTTCCGTTGAAGATAGCTGGCGTTCCATTTTTCAACAGCTACCAACCGCGGGTGTCAAACCCGATCAGCTCCACTCTCAAACGCGCGACTACTTCCGCCGCCTGGCGAAAGACTCCGCGCGCTACAACACCACCATCACCGATCCGGCAACCGACGCCAAACAGGTCAAGGTACTGCAGCTGATCAACGCCTTCCGCTTCCGCGGACATCAGCATGCCAACCTCGATCCGCTCGGCCTGTGGCAGCGTGAGCAAGTTCCTGACCTTGAGCCCGCTTACCACAACCTGACCGAAGCCGATTTCCAGGAAACCTTCAACGTGGGATCTTTCGCCATCGGCAAAGAAACCATGAAGCTGGGCGATCTGTACGCCGCGCTGAAGCAGACCTACTGCGGTTCGATCGGCGCTGAATACATGCACATCACCAACACCGAAGAGAAACGCTGGATCCAGCAGCGCATCGAGTCGGTGGTGGGGCGCGCCAGCTTTACCGCCGACGAAAAACGCCGTTTCCTGAACGAGCTGACCGCTGCGGAAGGCCTGGAACGCTACCTGGGCGCCAAATTCCCGGGCGCCAAACGCTTCTCGCTGGAAGGCGGCGACGCGCTGGTGCCGATGCTGAAAGAGATGGTGCGCCACGCCGGCAAGAACGGCACGCGTGAAGTGGTGTTGGGCATGGCCCACCGCGGCCGTCTGAACGTGCTGATCAACGTGCTGGGCAAAAAACCGGCCGACCTGTTCGACGAATTCGCCGGCAAGCATAAAGAACACCTCGGCACCGGTGACGTGAAATATCACCAGGGCTTCTCCTCCGACGTGGAAACCGAAGGCGGCATGGTTCACCTGGCGCTGGCGTTCAACCCGTCGCACCTGGAGATCGTCAGCCCGGTGGTCATGGGGTCGGTTCGCGCCCGTCGCGATCGTCTGGACGAAGCGCGCAGCAACATGGTGCTGCCGATCACCATCCACGGCGACGCCGCCATTACCGGCCAGGGCGTGGTTCAGGAAACCCTGAACATGTCTCAGGCTCGCGGCTACGAAGTGGGCGGCACCGTGCGCATCGTCATCAACAACCAGGTTGGCTTCACCACCTCCAACCCGCTGGATGCGCGCTCTACCGAATACTGCACCGACATCGCCAAAATGGTTCAGGCGCCGATCTTCCACGTTAACGCGGACGATCCGGAAGCCGTGGCCTTCGTCACTCGCCTGGCGTTGGATTTCCGTAACACCTTTAAGCGTGACGTGATGATCGATCTGGTCTGCTACCGTCGCCATGGGCACAACGAGGCCGATGAGCCGAGCGCCACCCAGCCGGTGATGTATCAGAAGATCAAGAAACACCCTACGCCGCGCAAAATCTACGCTGACATTCTGACCGAACAGAAAGTGGCCAGCCTGGAAGATGCCACGGAAATGGTCAACCTGTATCGTGATGCGCTCGACCGCGGCGATTGTGTGGTTGAAGAATGGCGTCCGATGAATCTGCACTCCTTCACCTGGTCGCCGTACCTGAACCACGAGTGGGACGAAGAGTACCCGAGCAAGGTTGAGATGAAGCGTCTGCAGGAACTGGGCCGCCGCATCAGCACCGTGCCGGAAGCGATCGAAATGCAGTCACGCGTGGCGAAAATCTACGCTGACCGCGCCGAGATGGCGGCGGGCAACAAGCCGTTCGACTGGGGCGCCGCCGAAACGCTGGCCTACGCCACCATGGCGGATGAAGGCATTCCAATCCGCATCTCCGGCGAAGACGCCGGCCGCGGCACCTTCTTCCACCGTCACGCGGTGGTGCACAACCAGAAAAACGGTTCGGTCTATGTTCCGCTGGCGAATATCCACAGCGGCCAGGGCGAATTCAAGGTCTGGGACTCCGTGCTGTCTGAAGAGGCGGTGCTGGCGTTCGAATACGGCTACGCCACGGCGGAACCGCGCACGCTGACCATCTGGGAAGCGCAGTTCGGCGACTTCGCCAACGGCGCGCAGGTTGTTATCGACCAGTTCATCAGCTCCGGTGAGCAAAAATGGGGCCGTATGTGCGGCCTGGTGATGCTGCTGCCGCACGGCTATGAAGGCCAGGGCCCAGAGCACTCCTCCGCGCGTCTGGAACGTTATCTGCAGCTGTGCGCTGAGCAGAACATGCAGGTGTGCGTCCCGTCCACGCCGGCGCAGGTTTACCACATGCTGCGTCGTCAGGCGCTGCGCGGTATGCGTCGTCCGCTGGTGGTGATGTCGCCGAAGTCGCTGCTGCGTCACCCGCTGGCGGTCTCTTCGCTGGACGAGCTGGCCAATGGCACCTTCCTGCCGGCGATCGGCGAGATCGACGATTTGGATCCGAAAGCGGTCAAGCGCGTCGTGCTGTGCTCCGGTAAGGTTTACTACGACCTGCTGGAACAGCGTCGCAAGAACGAGCAGAAAGACGTGGCCATCGTGCGCATCGAGCAGCTGTATCCGTTCCCGCATCAGGCCGTGCAGGCCGTGCTGGAGCAATACTCGCACGTGCATGACTTCGTCTGGTGTCAGGAAGAGCCGCTGAACCAGGGCGCCTGGTACTGCAGCCAACACAACTTCCGTGAAGTGGTGCCGTTCGGGGCTTCTTTACGTTACGCAGGACGTCCGGCCTCCGCCTCTCCGGCGGTGGGTTATATGTCCGTACACCAGAAGCAGCAGCAGGCTCTGGTGAATGATGCGCTGAATATTGACTAATGTTCGCTCGCTTGCCGGCCGAGGGGCCGGCAAGCAGATGATAAAAAACTTAAGGGAAAGCTAAATGAGTAGCGTAGATATTCTGGTTCCTGACCTTCCTGAATCGGTTGCCGATGCGACCGTAGCCACCTGGCACAAGAAACCGGGCGACAGCGTTCAGCGTGACGAAGTCCTGGTTGAAATCGAAACCGACAAAGTGGTGTTGGAAGTGCCGGCCAGTGAAGCGGGTATTCTCGATGCTATCGTGGAAGAAGAGGGCGCGACCGTACTGTCTCGCCAGCTGCTCGGCCGCATCCGTCCGGGCGACAGCTCCGGCAAGCCGACCGCTGAGAAGAGCCAGGAGAAAGAAGCCACGCCTGCACAGCGCGCGACCGCGAGCCTGGAAGAAGAAAGCAATGACGCGCTCAGCCCGGCGATTCGCCGCCTGATTGCTGAACACGATCTCGATGCCGGCGCCATCAAAGGCACCGGCGTGGGTGGCCGCATTACGCGTGAAGACGTGGAAGCGCACCTGGCCAAAGGCGGCGCCGCTGCCAAACCAGCCGCAGCTGAAGCCGCGCCGCAGCCTGCTCTGGCCGGCCGCAGCGAAAAACGCGTGCCGATGACCCGCCTGCGCAAACGCGTCGCCGAGCGTCTGCTGGAAGCGAAAAACAGCACCGCGATGTTGACCACCTTCAACGAAATCAACATGCAGCCGATCATGGATCTGCGCAAGCAGTACGGCGAAGCCTTCGAGAAACGCCACGGCGTGCGTCTGGGCTTCATGTCCTTCTACATCAAGGCGGTGGTTGAAGCGCTGAAGCGTTTCCCGGAAGTGAACGCGTCGATCGACGGTTCCGACGTGGTTTACCACAACTACTTCGACATCAGCATCGCGGTTTCTACTCCGCGCGGCCTGGTGACGCCGGTACTGCGCGATGTGGACGCCATGAGTATGGCTGACATCGAGAAGAAAATCAAAGAGCTGGCCGTTAAGGGCCGCGACGGCAAACTGACCGTGGAAGAGCTGACCGGCGGTAACTTCACCATTACCAACGGCGGCGTATTCGGCTCCCTGATGTCCACCCCGATCATCAACCCGCCGCAGAGCGCCATCCTGGGCATGCACGCCATCAAAGATCGCCCAATGGCGGTCAATGGTCAGGTGGTGATCCAGCCGATGATGTATCTGGCGCTGTCTTATGACCACCGCCTGATCGACGGTAAAGAATCCGTCGGTTATCTGGTGACGGTCAAAGAGATGCTGGAAGATCCGGCTCGTCTGCTGCTGGACGTCTAGTAACCCTTGCCGGGTGCGGCATGCCGCGCCCGCACTCTGTGCTATGTGGCCGGAAAACCATGCGGTTTACCGCGTAATAATGGTCCGGCTAAAAACCTTCAGAACTGAATGGATAGAACATCATGAATTTACACGAATATCAGGCAAAACAGCTGTTTGCTCGGTATGGCATGCCGGCACCAACCGGTTACGCCTGTACCACTCCGCGTGAAGCAGAAGAAGCCGCATCCAAAATCGGCTCCGGCCCGTGGGTGGTGAAATGTCAGGTTCATGCTGGCGGCCGCGGTAAAGCGGGCGGCGTTAAAGTCGTCAACAGCAAAGAAGATATCCGTGCCTTCGCGGAAGCCTGGTTGGGCAAACGTCTGGTGACTTACCAGACTGACGCGCTGGGCCAGCCGGTTAACCAGATCCTGGTAGAAGCGGCGACCGACATCGATAAAGAGCTGTACCTGGGCGCCGTTGTAGACCGCGCGACCCGTCGCATCGTATTCATGGCGTCTACCGAAGGCGGCGTGGAAATCGAGAAAGTGGCGGAAGAAACCCCGGAACTGATCCACAAAATGACCATCGATCCGCTGGCGGGTCCACAGCCTTATCAGGGCCGTGAGCTGGCCTTTAAACTGGGCCTGACCGGCAAGCAAGTCAGCCAGTTCGCCAAGATCTTCATGGGTCTGGCGACGCTGTTCCTGGAGCGCGACCTGGCGATGGTTGAGATCAACCCGCTGGTGATCACCAAGCAGGGCGATCTGGTGTGCCTGGACGGCAAACTGGGCGCCGACGGCAACGCCCTGTTCCGTCAGCCTGAACTGCGTGAAATGCGTGACCCTTCTCAGGAAGACGAGCGTGAATCCCGTGCGGCTCAGTGGGAGCTGAACTACGTTGCCCTCGACGGCAACATCGGCTGCATGGTGAACGGCGCCGGTCTGGCGATGGGCACCATGGACATCGTTAAACTGCACGGCGGCGAACCGGCCAACTTCCTGGACGTTGGCGGCGGCGCGACCAAAGAGCGCGTGACCGAAGCGTTCAAAATCATCCTGTCCGACGACAAGGTGAAAGCGGTTCTGGTTAACATCTTCGGTGGTATCGTACGTTGCGATCTGATCGCTGACGGCATCATCGGCGCAGTGGCTGAAGTGGGCGTTAACGTCCCGGTCGTGGTGCGCCTGGAAGGGAACAACGCCGAACTGGGCGCCAAGAAACTGGCGGACAGCGGTCTGAATATCATTGCTGCGACCAGCCTGACTGATGCGGCTCAGCAAGTTGTTGCAGCAGTGGAGGGTAAATAATGTCCATCTTAATCGATAAAAACACCAAAGTAATTTGCCAGGGCTTCACCGGTAGCCAGGGGACTTTCCACTCCGAACAAGCTATCGCTTACGGCACCAAAATGGTTGGCGGCGTCACCCCAGGCAAAGGCGGCACTCAGCACCTGGGTCTGCCGGTGTTCAACACCGTGCGTGAAGCGGTTGAAGCGACCGGCGCGACGGCCTCTGTCATCTACGTTCCAGCGCCGTTCTGCAAAGACTCCATTCTGGAAGCGATCGATGCCGGCATCAAACTGATCATCACCATCACCGAAGGCATCCCGACTCTGGACATGCTGACCGTGAAAGTGAAGCTGGACGAAGCCGGCGTGCGCATGATCGGGCCGAACTGCCCTGGCGTGATCACCCCGGGCGAGTGCAAAATCGGCATCATGCCTGGCCACATCCACCTGCCGGGCAAAGTGGGCATCGTTTCCCGCTCCGGTACCCTGACCTATGAAGCGGTGAAACAAACCACCGATGCCGGTCTGGGCCAGTCCACCTGCGTGGGCATCGGCGGCGACCCGATCCCGGGCTCCAACTTCATCGATATCCTGAAGATGTTCCAGCAGGATCCGCAGACCGAAGCGATCGTGATGATCGGTGAGATCGGCGGCAGCGCTGAAGAAGAAGCGGCAGCTTACATCAAAGAACACGTCACCAAACCGGTCGTGGGTTACATCGCCGGCGTGACCGCGCCGAAAGGCAAGCGTATGGGCCACGCGGGCGCCATCATCGCAGGCGGCAAGGGCACGGCGGACGAGAAGTTTGCTGCGCTGGAAGCGGCGGGCGTGAAAACCGTTCGCAGCCTGGCGGACATCGGCGACGCGGTAAAAGCGGTGCTGAAGCGCTAAGCATTGAGTACGAAATAACACTATCTCGACATGTTTGGCCACCCATTGGGTGGCCTTTTTTATGGGTGAAGATCAGAAGTCGTTAAGCGCCTTGATCAGCGCGATCCGATCCTGCAGGCGGCGCTGCCGCACCGGATCCGCGGCGGCTTGGCGCTGTTGCTCCAGCGAGGTGAGGGCGGTGCGGTAATCGTCGGCATTGTTGAACAGCGCGTCTTTGACGTTGATCGAGGCGACGTTGGTGTAGCGCCCGTCGTCGGTGGTCGGCACCTGGATAACGCCTTCATTGAGCAGCCGTTTGACGATCGCCCGCTGCGGTTCGTATCCTTCCATGCCAACCAGTTTCCAGCGCTGCGGCGGCACGCTCTGATACTGGCCGTGTTTCACTTCCGTCAGGTAGCGCAGAGTCAGGTTGCGAATGGTGCCTTCTTCTTCACCGTATTGCGCTTTGCTGTCGAACAGCACCGGGAAGGATTGCCCCTCCAGCGCGCCGCCCTTCTGCGTCAGGTGGCCCATACGGTAACTGTTCATACCCAGGCGGATCGGCATGTCGTCGGTGACCGGCGTGCCGTCTGCCAGGCGCAGACTGACGATGCGTGAACCGGCCGGTTGACGCAGATCGATGGTGTAAGTGACGCCGTCGAAGAAATCGTTGGTGGAATATTTGGACGAGCGCCGCGCCGGGTTAAAGCTGTAGGTGACGTCGCCCGGCTGCAGCTGATTGAAATAATCGGCAGACCACTCCATGTAGCGTTTGAGCGCGTTGCCGTTGAGCTGATAAACGGTGATCTCGCCGCCGGCGTATTGGTAGTTAAAGGCGATATCCTTGGCCTTGATGTCGCCGACATCCAGTTTGGCGCGATCGTTGTCGATCTGCAGGGCGATCACCTGCGCCAGCGGTGCATAGTGACGGGCGGCCTGCTGGAATAACTCACTGATGCCGGTATCCTGAACGTGTACCTGAGGAATGCCGCGGAACTCGTCGGCAGGCACCAGATCGCTGCCGCTCAGCTTCGCCACGACTCGGTTGGCGTTGGCGCGCAAAATGTCATGATACGGCTGGTAGAGAGCCTGCATGGCGCTGTCCGGCGCCAGCCCCTTGATGGAATAGGTGTAGCTGTTTTTGTCGATCAGCGTGAATTTGCCATCGCGGCGTTCAAATTGCAGGTCAATGCGTGACAGCGCGCGACCGTACTTATCCGGCTCCGTGATGATGACGCCGTTCACCACCGCTTTGTCGATTTTCACATGCATGTGGCCGGCGACGATCGCCGCCAGCTCCGGGTTGGCGTTGGCGATGTCCGCCACGCCGGTGCCGGGGCGCTGGTTCTCGTTGTCGATGCCCATATGCGCGACCAGCACGATCGCGTCGACCTGGCCGTCGATCTGCCTGATGACCTGTTTCACCGCCTGTACCGGATCGGTGAAGTTCAGTCCTTTGATACGATCGGTGCCCTTGGCGAATTCCGCAGTCATCGGCGTGTCCATGCCGATGATGCCGATCTTCACGCCCTGGCGTTCGAGGATGGTATAGGCCGGCAGATAAGGTTTGCCGTTGTCCCAGACGATGTTGCCCGCCAGCGCCGCGCCTTTAAACTGTTTGAGCGGCGTGGCCAGCGCCGGCAGACCGAAGTCGAATTCGTGGTTGCCCATCACCCAAACGTCGTAGTCAAGCGCGTTGAGGCCCAGCATCATCGGGCTGACGGCCTCCTGTTTGAAGGTTTCGACGAAGTTGCCCTGGATGGTGTCGCCGGCGTCCACCAGAATCAGGTTGGGCTGTTCGGCGCGCACCTTTTTGACCTGGGTGGCTATCTGGCTCAGGCTGCCCGCCAGGTTTTCCGTGTCGCTGGCGTAGTCCCAGGGCACGAAAGTGCCGTGCAGATCGGAGGTGCCCAACAGGGTGATATTTACCGTTTCGGCGGCCATGGCGTTTCCCGAGAGTCCCAAGACAGAGGCAAAGATGATTTTTTTCATAAGTTATTGTCACTCAATGCAATTTTAACATAAGTGGTCATTTTGCTACAAAATCGCAACCTTTACGATCCCATTGCGAGAAATAGACTAATATTGGAGAGAGATTTGTTGTTTTGTGACTGCTATCACTGTCACGGCTTATTGGAAATAAAAGGTTAATTATGTCGCATAATAAGTGCGTAATAATACAATGGCGGCTCTTTTGAATTACATTTATTTAACACAAAAATATCATTAAAAAACAATTAAACCATTGCGCAACATGACCCTAAGAAAATTATGCGAAATGTGCTGATGAATATGGAAATAATATGCGGATAGGCTTAAATTGTCTCAGATCAAATTAGGCCGAAGTACCTCTTTCGGCTAAGATTTGACCTGTAACCAAAAGTCCAACCCACGTCACGTAAAAACCTATTTATTGTGTGGGATTGGGCGAGTATCATCCATGTTGTGATTATGGATGGTTGATCTTGTTGCATTTGTTACCCGTTGTCGGTTTTCAGTGGCGTGCTTGTCGACGGCCCGTGCGGGCTATTGGCCGAGTGTGCGGTTGAAAGCGGAGAAGCTGGATCAAATTTGTTGTGTTTAAGGGCATTCACTGCGGGGCGTTACTGGCGGCTTTGAAAGAAGCGTGCCGATAACCGCGTGTCGGAGTCTTCCTGCGAGGAGCAAGGAGTCAAGATGTTTGATATTGTCGAACTGTCGCGCTTACAGTTTGCTTTAACGGCGATGTACCATTTCTTATTTGTCCCATTAACGCTCGGTATGGCGTTCTTGCTGGCAATTATGGAAACGGTATATGTCCTGTCTGGCAAACAAATCTATAAAGACATGACCAAATTCTGGGGAAAGTTATTTGCGATTAACTTTGCTCTGGGTGTGGCCACCGGTTTGACCATGGAGTTCCAGTTCGGGACTAACTGGTCATATTTCTCTCATTACGTCGGCGATATCTTCGGGGCCCCTCTGGCTATCGAAGGTCTGATGGCGTTCTTCCTTGAATCGACGCTGGTCGGCCTGTTCTTCTTCGGCTGGGATCGTCTGAGCAAGGTGCAGCACATGGCGGTAACCTGGTTCGTGGCCCTCGGCTCCAACCTGTCCGCGCTGTGGATCCTGGTCGCCAACGGCTGGATGCAGAACCCGATCGCGTCGGATTTCAACTTCGAAACCATGCGCATGGAGATGGTCAGCTTCTCCGAGTTGGTGCTTAACCCGGTTGCGCAGGTGAAATTCGTTCACACCGTGGCTGCAGGCTACACCACCGGCGCCATGTTCGTGCTGGGCATCAGCGCTTACTACCTGCTGAAGGGCCGCGACATCGCTTTCGCCAAACGCTCCTTCGCCATCGCCGCCAGCTTCGGCATGGCTGCGGTGCTGTCGGTGATCGTGCTGGGTGACGAATCCGGTTACGAAATGGGCGACGTACAGAAAACCAAACTGGCCGCCATCGAAGCGGAGTGGGATACCCAGCCGGCGCCGGCGTCCTTCACCCTGTTCGGCATCCCCGATCAGGACAAGATGGAAAACTCCTTCTCTATTCAGATCCCGTATGCGCTTGGCCTGATCGCCACGCGTTCCACCGACACTCAGGTCACCGGCCTGAAAGATCTGCTGGCGCAACATGAAGTGCGCATCCGCAACGGCATGAAAGCCTACCAGCTGCTGGAAGAGCTGCGCGGCGGCAATACCGATCCTGCGGTGCGTGCGGAATTCAACAAAACCAAGCAAGACCTGGGCTACGGCATGCTGCTGAAGCGTTATACCCCGAACGTCAGCGACGCGACGGAAGCGCAGATCCAGCAGGCGACCAAGGACTCCATTCCACGCGTGGCGCCGCTGTACTTCGCCTTCCGCATCATGGTGGCCTGTGGCGTGCTGATGCTGCTGATTATCGGTCTGTCCTTCCTGAGCGTGGTGCGCGGCCGCATCGGCCAGAAAAAATGGCTGTTGCGTGCGGCGCTGTATGGCTTGCCGCTGCCGTGGATCGCGGTGGAAGCCGGCTGGTTCGTGGCGGAATACGGCCGTCAACCGTGGGCGATTGGTGAGGTGCTGCCGACCGCAGTCGCCAACTCTTCGCTGACCGCGGGCGACATTCTGTTCTCGATGGGGCTGATTTGCGGCTTGTACACCCTGTTCCTGGTGGCTGAAATGTACCTGATGTTCAAGTTTGCGCGTCTGGGTCCAAGCAGCCTGAAAACCGGCCGCTACCACTTTGAACAACCGACTGCCGCCGTGCAGGAAGCGCGCTAAACAGGAGTCCACGTATGTTTGACTATGAAGTACTGCGATTTATCTGGTGGGTGCTGGTTGGCGTACTGCTGATCGGCTTCGCCGTCACCGACGGTTTCGACATGGGCGTCGGCATCCTGGTGCGCATCATCGGTAAAACCGATACCGAGCGCCGGGTGATGATCAACTCCATCGCCCCTCACTGGGACGGTAACCAGGTGTGGCTGATCACCGCCGGCGGCGCGCTGTTCGCCGCCTGGCCGATGGTCTACGCAGCGGCCTTCTCGGGCTTCTACGTCGCCATGATCCTGGTGCTGGCGGCGTTGTTCTTCCGCCCGGTCGGTTTTGACTACCGTTCCAAGCTGGAGAGCAGCCGCTGGCGCAACATGTGGGACTGGGGCATCTTCATCGGTTCCTTCGTGCCTGCGTTGGTGTTCGGCGTGGCGTTCGGCAACCTGCTGCAGGGCGTGCCGTTCCATGTGGACGAGTACCTGCGTCTGTTCTACACCGGCAACTTCTTCCAACTGCTGAATCCGTTCGGTCTGTTGGCAGGCGTGGTCAGTCTGACCATGCTGGTCACTCAGGGCGCGACCTACCTGCAGATGCGCACCACCGGCGAGATCCACCTGCGGTCACGCGCCGCAGCGCAGATCGCGACGCTGATCATGGCGGTATGCTTCCTGCTGGCGGGTGTGTGGCTGGTTAAAGGCATCGACGGCTACGTGATCACTTCGGCGCTGGACACCATGGCGGAATCCAACCCGCTGCGTAAAGAAGTGGCGCATCAGGCCGGCGCATGGCTGATCAACTTCAACAAGTATCCGCTGCTGTGGGCCTTGCCTGCACTGGGCGTAGTGCTGCCGTTGTTCACAATCCTGTTCTCGCGTCTGGAGAAAGGCGCGCTGGCGTTCGTCACCTCGTCGCTGACCATCGCCTGCGTCATCCTCACTGCCGGGGTCACCATGTTCCCGTTCGTGATGCCGTCCAGCACCGTGCCTAACGTCAGCCTGACCATGTGGGACGCGACGTCGAGCCTGTTGACGCTGAAAGTGATGACCGTCGTGGCGGCGATCTTCGTGCCTATCGTTTTGGCGTACACCAGCTGGTCGTACTACAAAATGTTCGGTCGTCTCGACAAGAACTACATCGAAAACAACAAGCATTCGCTGTACTAAGGATAAGGAGCTAAACCATGTGGTATTTTGCCTGGATTCTCGGAACGCTTCTTGCCTGCGCCTTCGGCATCATCACGGCGCTGGCGCTTGAGCAGAGCGAAGCGACCAAAGCTCAGCAAGACGGTAAGTAATGAGCTCGTCCGTGATTGACAAGCTGTACGCTGTCACCGACAAGGGCCCGGTTCGGGCCCTTTCCCTGGTGCTGGCGTTGATTTTGGCGGGGTGCGTGTTCTGGGATCCGACGCGTTTCGCCGCCAAAACCAGCTCGCTGGAGATTTGGGAAGGGCTGTTGCTGATTTGGGCCGTATGCGCCGGAGTGATCCACGGCTTCGGATTCCGCCCGCAGCGCAGCGTCTGGCGCGCTTTTTTCGCGCCGCTTCCTGCAATTGTGATCTTGTGCGCAGGATTACTTTACGTTTCTTTATAATCTCCCCGATGTCCCCACGTTATGGGCCCTCACGGCCCATAATTATTTTCATTCCCATCTTGTAACCCATTCCCAACCCGATCTGTCTTGCGTATAGTAGCAGCGTTAAATTGCATTGCTGGGAAGTAGAGTGAGTAATACGTTGTTTCGATGGCCGGTTCGCGTTTACTACGAGGATACCGATGCCAGTGGTGTGGTCTATCACGCCCGCTACGTCGCCTTTTTTGAAAGAGCGCGCACAGAGATGCTGCGTCAGCACAACTTTCATCAACAGCAGCTGCTCAGTGAACAAGTCGCTTTTGTCGTCCGGCGCATGACGGTGGATTATCTGGCTCCGGCTCGTCTCGACGAGCAACTGGAGGTCCAGAGTGAAATCACCTCTCTGCGCGGGGCTTCTCTCACGTTTGCTCAACGCATTGTCAATTCTGACGGGGCCCTACTGAGCCAGGCAGATGTCCTGATTGCCTGTATTGATCCACACCAAATGAAGCCAAGAGCGCTTCCTAAGTCTATTGTCGCGGAGTTTAAGCAGTGACTGACATGAACATCCTAGATTTATTCTTGAAGGCGAGCCTGCTGGTTAAGCTTATCATGTTGATTTTGATATGCTTCTCGGTAGCCTCTTGGGCGATCATCATTCAGCGCACCCGCATCCTCAATGCGGCGACGCGTGACGCCGAAGCCTTTGAAGACAAATTCTGGTCCGGTATCGAGCTTTCCCGTCTGTACCAGGAAAGTCAGGCGCGTCGCGATAGCCTGACCGGTTCCGAGCAGATCTTCCATTCCGGCTTCAAAGAGTTCGCCCGCCTGCACCGCGCCAACAACCATGCGCCGGAGTCGGTGATCGAAGGAGCGTCGCGTGCGATGCGCATTTCGATGAACCGCGAGCTGGAAACGCTGGAAACCCATATTCCGTTCCTCGGCACCGTCGGTTCGATCAGTCCGTACATCGGTCTGTTCGGCACCGTGTGGGGGATCATGCACGCCTTTATCGCGCTGGGCGCGGTGAAGCAAGCCACGCTGCAGATGGTGGCGCCGGGTATCGCCGAAGCGCTGATCGCCACCGCGATCGGTCTGTTCGCCGCCATCCCGGCGGTAATGGCCTATAACCGTCTCAACCAGCGCGTCAACAAGCTTGAGCAGAATTACGACAACTTTATGGAAGAGTTCACCGCTATTCTGCATCGTCAGGCCTTCTCCAGCGACAGCAAATAAGTAGGAGGTAGCATGGCGAGAGTACGTGGACGTAGTCGGCGCGAGCTGAAGTCCGAAATTAACATCGTTCCGCTGCTCGACGTGTTGCTGGTGCTGCTGCTGATCTTTATGGCAACCGCGCCAATCATCACGCAGAGCGTGGAGGTTGACCTGCCGGACGCCACCGATTCCAAAACGGTGTCCAGCGATGACAATCCGCCGGTGATCCTCGAGGTTTCCGGCGTAGGTCAATACACCCTCGTGGTGGATCACAACCGTATGGAGCTGCTGCCGCCTGAACAAGTCGCGGCCGAAGCCAAGTCGCGTTTGGCGGCTAACCCGAAAACGGTCTTTTTGATCGGCGGTGCGAAGGAAGTCCCTTACGATGAGATTATCAAGGCATTGAATATTCTCCATCAGGCGGGCGTGGCTTCCGTGGGGCTGATGACCCAGCCGATCTGACCGTAAGGCGAACGGCAACCCGGTTCCTGCGCTGCGGCCCAGGAACCCCGTATAAGCAACACCAGTTTTTGGGAATCTATTTTGGTAAAGGCAACTGAGCAAAACGATAAGCTGAACCGCGCCGTTATTGTTTCGGTCGTTCTGCACTTCATATTGATTGCCCTGCTGATTTGGGGATCGCTGCAGGAAAAGGTCGACATGGGCGCCGGCGGTGGCGGTGATGGCACCGTGGTGGGCGCGGTGATGGTCGATCCCGGCGCCGTGGTGGAGCAGTACAACCGCCAGCAGCAGCAGAGCAACGATGCGCAGCGTGCCGAGAAGCAGCGCCAGAAAAAAGCGGAGCAACAGGCCGAAGAGCTTCAGCAGAAGCAGGCGGAGCAACAGCAGCGCCTGAAAGAGCTGGAGAAAGAGCGTTTGGCGGCGCAGGAGAAAGCCGCGCAGAACGCCAAGGCGCAGGCTGAGCAACAGCAGAAGGCGGCGGAGCAGCAGAAGCAGGCCGCCGAGCAGCAAAAAGCGGCGGAAGCCGCCGCTGCGAAGGCCCAAGAGCAACAGAAGGTCGCCGAAGCCGCCGCCGCCAAGGCGAAGGCCGAAGCGGACAAGGTCGCCAAGGCGCAGGCGGACGCGCAGAAGAAAGCCGAAGCGGAAGCCAAGAAAGAAGCGGCCGCTGCCGCCGCCGCCAAGAAACAGGCGGAAGAGGCGAAGAAAGCCGCCGCCGCTGCGGCAGAAAAGAAAGCTGCAGAGGCCGCGGAGAAGAAAGCGGCTGCTGAAGCCGAGAAAAAAGCCGCAGCGGAAGCCGAGAAGAAGGCTGCTGCCGAGGCAGAGAAGAAAGCGGCGGCCGAGAAAGCCGCTGCCGCCAAAAAAGCCGCTGCGGACGCCAAGAAGAAGGCCGCCGCCGAGGCTGCGAAACAATCGGAGGAAGTTAGCGATCTGTTTGGCGGCCTGGCGGATGGCAAGAACGCGCCGAAAGGCGGCGGTGCCAAATCGAAGGGTGACGGTAAACCGGCCGGGCAGGACAATGCCAAAACGGCGGGCGCCAGCGGGGCGGATATCAGCGGTTATATGGGGCAGATCCAAGGGGCGATTCAGAGCAAGTTCTATGACGCCAGCTCGTTCGCCGGCAAAACCTGCGACCTGCGTATCAAGCTGGCGCCGGACGGCCTGCTGATAAGCGTACAAGCGGCGGGCGGCGATCCTGCTTTGTGTCAGGCCGCGGTCTCTGCCGCCAAGTTGGCGCACATACCTAAGCCGCCGAGCGATGCCGTTTATCAGCACTTTAAGAATTCTATCCTTGAATTCAAACCGCAATAACGGTTGATTGAGTGAGTGTTATCACAGGGATGTACTAAGGTAACCAACAGGGATTATGTAGTTTTACGTAAGTTGGTTTGTTAAAATTCTGCTAATTTATCGCAGGCATCCCGCCTGGATAAGGGAGATGAGATGAAGCAGGCATTTCGAGTAGCGCTAGGTTTTTTAATTCTGTGGGCGTCCGTGTTGCACGCGGAAGTTCGCATTGAAATCACCCAAGGGGTCGACTCCGCTCGTCCGATTGGCGTGGTGCCGTTTAAATGGGCGGGCCCAGGCACGCCGCCGGAAGATATCGGCAAGATTGTCGGCGCGGATCTGCGCAACAGCGGCAAATTCAACCCGATCGACGTGGCGCGCATGCCGCAGCAACCGACCTCCGCGTCTGAAGTGACGCCGGCGGCCTGGACTGCATTGGGCATCGACGCCGTAGTGGTCGGTCAGGTTCAACCTGGCGCCGACGGCAGCTACCTGATCTCCTACCAGTTGGTGGACACCTCGGGTTCGCCGGGCACCGTATTGGCGCAGAACCAGTATAAAGTGACCAAACAGTGGTTGCGTTATTCTGCCCATACCGCCAGCGACGAAGTGTTCGAGAAGCTGACCGGCATCAAGGGCGCGTTCCGCACCCGTATCGCCTACGTGGTGCAGACCAACGGCGGGAAATTCCCGTACGAGCTGCGCGTAGCGGATTACGACGGTTACAACCAGTTCACGGTGCACCGTTCGCCTGAGCCGCTGATGTCGCCGGCCTGGTCGCCGGACGGCAGCAAATTGGCTTACGTGACCTTCGAGAGCGGCCGTTCCGCGCTGGTGGTACAGACCCTGGCTAACGGCGCAATCCGCCAGATCGCCTCGTTCCCGCGCCACAACGGTGCGCCGGCGTTCTCGCCGGACGGCAGCAAGCTGGCCTTCGCGCTGTCCAAGAGCGGCAGCCTGAACCTGTACGTGATGAACCTCGGCTCCGGCCAGATCACGCAGCTGACCGATGGCCGCAACAACAACACCGAACCGACCTGGTTCCCGGATGGCCAGTCGCTGGCGTTTACCTCCGACCAGGGCGGGCGTCCGCAGATTTATAAAATCAGCGCCAGCGGCGGTGCCGCACAGCGTCTGACGTGGGAAGGATCTCAGAACCAGGATTCTGAAGTCAGCTCCGACGGTAAATTCCTGGTGATGGTGAGCACCAACAGTGGTGCACAACACATCGCCAAACAAGATCTTGGATCGGGCGCCGTTCAGGTTTTGACCGGCACCTTCCTGGATGAAACGCCTAGTATTGCGCCAAACGGCACCATGGTGATCTATAGCTCCACGCAAGGTATGGGCTCCGTGTTGCAGTTGGTGTCAACTGATGGGCGTTTCAAAGCGCGTCTTCCGGCAACTGATGGACAGGTCAAATTCCCTGCCTGGTCGCCGTATCTGTGATGCATGTGTAAATATGTATGGCAAACTATAAAAGGATCAAAGAAATGCAACTGAACAAAGTGCTGAAAGGGCTTCTGCTGGCACTGCCAGTTCTGGCTGTAGCAGCTTGTAGTTCTAACAAAAGCGCGAACAACGACCAATCTGGTATGGGCGCTGGCGCCGGCACTGGTATGGAAAACGGCAGCAGCAACCTGTCTTCCGAAGAACAAGCTCGTCTGCAGATGCAAGAACTGCAGAAGAACAACATCGTTTACTTCGGCCTGGACAAGTATGACGTAAGCTCCGAATTCGCTCAGATGCTGGACGCGCACGCTGCATTCCTGCGTAACAACCCGTCTTACAAAGTGACCGTTGAAGGCCACGCTGACGAACGCGGCACGCCGGAATACAACATCGCTCTGGGTGAGCGTCGTGCTAACGCCGTTAAAATGTACCTGCAGGGTAAAGGCGTTTCCGCTGACCAGATCTCTATCGTTTCTTACGGTAAAGAAAAACCAGCAGTACTGGGCCACGACGAAGCGGCTTATGCTAAAAACCGTCGTGCCGTTCTGGTTTACTAAGAGAATCGCATGAACAGTAACTTCAGACGTCACCTGTTGAGTCTGTCGTTACTGGTTGGCGTAGCGGCCCCTTGGGCCGCTACTGCCCAAGCGCCAATCAGTAATGTCGGCTCCGGCTCGGTCGAAGACCGCGTCACCTCGCTTGAGCGCATCAGCAATGCTCAAGGCCAGCTTTTAAACCAACTCCAGCAACAACTCTCTGACAATCAACGCGACATTGATTCTCTCCGTGGGCAAATCCAGGAAAGCCAGTATCAGTTGAATCAGGTCGTTGAACGCCAGAAGCAAATCTATCAACAGATGGATAGCCTCAGCCAGGGCGGCGCTCAGAGCGCCTCTGCGGCAGCGGGCGCTGCCGGCGGGGCAGCCGCAGGCGCATCTTCCGATGCGGGCAGCAGCGCGCCTGCAGCCGCTTCTGCAACGCCGAGCGGCGGTGATGAGAACAGCGACTACAACGCCGCTGTTTCTCTGGCGCTGGAAAAAAAACAGTATGACCAGGCGATTTCCGCCTTTCAGTCCTTCGTAAAACAGTACCCGAAGTCTACTTACCAGCCCAACGCCAACTATTGGCTGGGCCAGTTGTTCTACAACAAGGGTAAAAAAGACGATGCGGCCTATTATTTTGCGGTGGTGGTGAAGAATTACGCTAAATCACCGAAGGCGCCGGACGCCATGTACAAGGTGGGTATCATCATGCAGGAAAAAGGGCAGGCCGATAAAGCCAAGGCCGTGTTCCAGCAGGTGATTAAACAATACCCAACCAGTGCGGCGGCCAAGCAGGCGAAAAGTCGCGTAGGCGGTTAACGGTTAGAAAAATGAGCCCAGAAGTTAGTCGATTTGACCGATTTCTGGGCTCATTCGCGTGAAGAACAAGCAGTTGAACGCATCGGTAAAAAATTTAGGTTGCGCTGCCAAGATAAATTAGTAATATATGCCGCCGTTGCCAAGACATCTTGCAAGATGTTAAAGCGGCAGGGAAATTGGGTCGTTAGCTCAGTTGGTAGAGCAGTTGACTTTTAATCAATTGGTCGCAGGTTCGAATCCTGCACGACCCACCAATTTCTGAAGTAGCAGTAACCACAACAGTGGGTGATTAGCTCAGTTGGTAGAGCATCTCCTTTACACGGAGGGGGTCGGCGGTTCGAGCCCGTCATCACCCACCACTGTTATGGGTCGTTAGCTCAGTTGGTAGAGCAGTTGACTTTTAATCAATTGGTCGCAGGTTCGAATCCTGCACGACCCACCATTCTTTAAGAATGGCTGCGATAGAGAATCGTAAAGGATGAGAACCGTAAAGGTTCGAGTCTCGCGAAGCGAGACAACATCACTCCGGTGATGGCCCGCAAGGGCGAGGCCAAAGGCCGAGTTATCCTGCACGACCCACCATTCTTTAAGAATGGCAGCTTCAGAATCGGTTTGATGTGGCAAAGTAAAGGTCCGAGTCGAGTACCCGTCGAGTTGTCCTGAACATCCCCATCCTTGTTTTCCGCGAGTCGGTTCCAATAACCTATTCGCCATCAGCAGTAAACCACATCAGTGGGTCGTTAGCTCAGTTGGTAGAGCAGTTGACTTTTAATCAATTGGTCGCAGGTTCGAATCCTGCACGACCCACCACTCTTTAATAGAGCAAGGTGTTAAATCGTCAGGATGAGAACCGTAAAGGTTCGAGTCTCGCGAAGCGAGACAACATCACTCCGGTGGTGGCCCGAAGGGCGAGTTATCCTACACGACCCACCATTCTTTGAGTGGACAAGATGTGAAAAATAGCAGTACCACAGCAGTGGGTGATTAGCTCAGTTGGTAGAGCATCTCCTTTACACGGAGGGGGTCGGCGGTTCGAGCCCGTCATCACCCACCACACTGCGGGTCGTTAGCTCAGTTGGTAGAGCAGTTGACTTTTAATCAATTGGTCGCAGGTTCGAATCCTGCACGACCCACCAATTCAGAAAAAAGCGCCTTTTGGCGCTTTTTTCGCATCTGCGCCTACCTGGCTCTGCCTTTATCTTCTTGCTGACATAGCCCACTGAGTCGTGCGGGTGAGATCCTGCGTTCAGGTTCGAGCATCGCGCAGCGATACGACAACGCGCAGCGTTGCCCGCAGGGTGAGGCCACAGGCCGAATCAATCCTGCACGACCCACCAATTCAGAAAAAAGCGCCTTTTGGCGCTTTTTTCGTTTCTGTAACACCCAAACCTGACTTATCCTCTTGCCAACAGAGTTTACCGAGTTGTGCAGGATGAGAACCGTAGAGGTTCGAGCATCGCGCAGCGATACGACAACGCGCAGCGTTGCCCGCAGGGTGAGGCCACAGGCCGAATCAATCCTGCACGACCCACCCATTCAGAAAAAAGCGCCTTTTGGCGCTTTTTTCGCCTCTGCAGCACCCCAACCTGAATCCCTGCTTTCTCGTTTCAACTCTGCGCCAATCGGCATCCGGGTCTTCCCTGGGCGTTATGCGTCTTCGCCAGGCCATTATCCGCTGTGTTCTGCGCGGCTCATTCCAGTGTTTTTAATCTATTAAACACTAAGTGCGCAAATTTGAAAATATCAGCGGACTTTTCGCGCAATTTTAGGTATTTTGTTTAGTATATAAAACGAAGGGCGTTGCGGCAGGCGATATTCAAATGGCAGGCGCCCAGCCTAGCATGAGATTGCAGCGATGAGTGAAATGTTTGATGTCAACGCGGCGGTGTATCCTTTCCCGCCCAAACCGGTACCGCTGGACGTAGCGGAAAAAGCCTTTTATCGCGAAAAGATCAAAACCTTGCTCAAGCAGCGCAATGCGGTGATGGTCGCCCACTACTATACCGATCCGGAAATCCAGGCGCTGGCGGAAGAAACCGGTGGCTGCGTGGCGGATTCGCTGGAAATGGCGCGCTTCGGCAGCGCCCATCCGGCTTCCACGTTGTTGGTGGCCGGCGTGCGCTTCATGGGGGAGACCGCCAAGATCCTCAGCCCGGAAAAACAGGTGCTGATGCCGACCCTGTTTGCCGAATGTTCGCTTGACCTGGGTTGCCCGGAAGAGGAGTTCCATGCGTTTTGCGACCGCCATCCCGATCGCACCGTGGTGGTCTATGCGAACACCTCGGCGGCGGTCAAAGCGCGCGCCGACTGGGTGGTGACCTCCAGCATCGCCGTCGAACTGATCGAGCATCTGGATAGCCTGGGCGAGAAAATTATCTGGGCGCCGGATCGCCATCTCGGCAGCTACGTGCAGAAGCAGACCGGCGCCGACGTGCTGTGCTGGCAAGGCGCCTGCATTGTCCATGACGAGTTCAAGACCCAGGCACTGCGGCGCATGAAGGCGCTCTATCCGCAGGCGGCTATCCTGGTGCATCCCGAATCGCCTCAGGCGGTGGTCGAGCTGGCGGATGCGGTGGGGTCTACCAGCCAGTTGATTCAGGCGGCGAAAACATTGCCGCATCAACAGCTGATCGTTGCCACCGATCGCGGTATCTTTTACAAGATGCAGCAGGCCTGTCCGGACAAGGAGCTGTTCGAAGCGCCGACCGCCGGAGAAGGCGCGACCTGCCGCAGCTGCGCGCATTGCCCGTGGATGGCGATGAATGGCCTGAAGGCGATTGCCGAAGGTCTGGAGCAGGGGGGCGCACAGCATGAGATCCACGTGGACGCTGCGTTGCGTGAAAAGGCGCTGGTGCCGCTGAACCGCATGCTGGATTTCGCCGCTCAGCTTAAGATGCAGGTTAAAGGCAACGCTTAACCGTTTAAAAGGATGACCTCATGAGCTTCTTCAGTACCAGCAATATTCTGGTGCACATTCCGCTTGGCGCGGGCGGTTACGATCTGTCGTGGATCGAAGCCATCGGCACCCTGTTCGGATTGCTGTGCATCTGGTACGCCAGCAAGGAAAAAATCGTCAACTACCTGTTCGGTCTGATCAACGTCACGCTGTTCGCGGTGATTTTCTTCCAGATCCAGCTGTACGCCAGCCTGCTGCTGCAGCTGTTTTTCTTCGGCGCCAATATTTACGGTTGGTATGCCTGGAGCCGCCAGACGCAGGATAATCAGGCTGAGCTGCAGATCCGCTGGCTGCCGCTGCCGAAAGCACTGGCTTGGGCGGCGGTGTGCGTCATCGGCATTGGCCTGATGACCTTTAACATCGACCGCGTGTTCGCCTGGCTGACGCAGATTGCGGTGGCGGTGATGCAAGGGCTGGGGCTGAACGTACAGATGCCGACGCTGCAGCCGGACGCCTTCCCGTTCTGGGATTCGGCGATGATGGTGCTGTCCATCGTGGCGATGATCCTGATGACGCGCAAGTACGTGGAAAACTGGCTGCTGTGGGTGGTGATCGATGTCATCAGCGTGGCGATCTTCGCTTACCAGGGCGTTTACGCGATGGCGCTGGAGTACGTCATTCTGACGCTGATCGCGCTGAACGGCTCCTGGCTGTGGATCAAGAGCGCCGGGCGCAACCATTCCAATCCGTTATCTTCCGCTCCGTAACAACGCAGAGGGCGCCGTGATGGCGCCCTCCTGGCTTAGTGGCGATGCCCCAGGTGCGAATGCGCTTCGGCATGTGAGTGTTCACTCGGCTCCGGCGCCCGATTGATACCGCAGTCCGGCGTCTCGCAGTGCCGGTACTCCATCTGAATGGTCACGTGGCCGATCTTGTAGTGTTGCAATAGATAAGCCTGGATGCGTTGCAACAGCCCATCGTGGTCATGTGGCGGGATCACCTGCGCATGCAGCGTCATCAGCTTCTGTTCGCCGATCTGCCAGACGTGTACGTGGTGGATATTGCGCACTTCCGGGATGTTCAGGCACAGGTCTTTTTGCAGCTTGGCGATATCGACCTCCTGCGGCGTGCCTTCCAGCAGCTCGTGGAAGCTCTCCTTCAGCAGCCGCCAGGCGCTGCGCAGCACCAGACAGGAGACCAGCACCGACAGGATCGGGTCAATCGGCGTCCAGCCGGTGGCGAGAATAACGATGGCCGCGACGATAGCGCCCACCGAGCCGAGCAGGTCGCCCAGCACATGCAGCGCGGCGGCGCGCACGTTGATATTTTTCTCTTCGCTGCCGCGATGCAGCAGCCAGAAGGCGAACAGGTTCGCCAGCAGCCCCGCTATGGCGATGATCAGCATCGGGGTACCCATCACCGGCTGCGGTTCGAAGAAACGCCGTATCGCCTCCCACAGGATGAATACCACGATCACCAGCAGCGCCGCGGCGTTGAGGAAGGCCGCCAGCGTGGTCAGGCGCAGGTAGCCGAAGGTGTGGCGCGCGTTGGGTTTGCGCTGGGAGAAGTGCACCGCCATCAGCGCCACCAGCAGCGCGGCGGCGTCGGTCAACATATGGCCGGCGTCGGCCAACAGCGCCAGCGAGCCGGACAACAGGCCGCCGACCACCTCGGCCACCATAAAGACGGCGGTGACTAAAAAAGCGGTCAGTAGGCGTTTACTATTACTGTCTTTCGGCAGGTGTACGTGTGGAGTGTCCGACATTATTCATCCTTATGCATAGCGAAAGTGGGGGCGGCGGCGAGCAGAGCGTCCAGCTCCGGTTCTATCTGCGCCACTAACGCCTTTAATTTAGTATAAGCGGCGGCGGCAAGCTCGCCCCGACGTGCGGTATCCACCAGCTGTTGGCATAGCTGCGCGGCTTCCGGCAACTGCAGCATCAGCAGGCTGCCCTTGATGCGGTGTGCCGCCTGCTCCAGGCGAGGCCAGTCGTTCGCGGCGACGGCGTCCGCGAGCCGCTGCCGGTCTTGCCGCAGCGTATCGCCGAGCGTCTGCGCCAGCCGCTGCAGCATGGCGCGATCGCCGCCCGCCATTTCGGCCAGCGTTTGCCGTAGGTCAGTAAGGACTGACTTTTCTTCCTGAGCCTGCGGTTGCTGAGCCAATACCTGGCCGATCGCCGTCAGCGAAATCGGCTTGGTCAGGAAGTGATCGATCGCCACCAGCCCCGGCGGGATGCGGGTAAACTCCTGCACGTCCGCCGAACAGAGCACGATGCGGCAAGGCGGGCGCTGCAGCTGCTGTTCGTCGCGCCGGATCAGCCTGGCCAGCGTCAGGCCGTCCGGGCGCGGCATGTTATAGTCGATAAACAACAGGTCAAACGGCTGCCGTCGCTGGGCCTTCAGCAGCGCATAGCCTTGTTCGAAGCGGGCGGGTTGCTGCCCGAAGTGGCGCAGTTGGCGTTCCAGCAGCAACAAATTGGTGGGATGATCGTCGATCAGCGCGGTACGCAAGGCGGAAGACGGCAGAGCAAAGGTGTGCTCCTCCTGGGCGCCAGCCGGCGCGTCGCCGCTCAGCTCGACCGGTATCACTACCTCGACGCGGGTGCCGATGCCCGGCTGCGAGTGCAGCTCTATGCGGCCGCCCATCTGTTCGACGATTTCTTTGCAGATAGACAGGCCCAAACCGGTACCTTGCACCGAGATGCGTTGCGCGCCGCGCGCGCGGTAAAACGGTTGAAACAGCTTGCCTACCTCATCGGCGGCGATGCCGCAGCCGCTGTCGTTCACCGTTAACTGCAACTCTCCCCGTCGTTCATCCTGCGCGCGCCAGCCGACCTCGACCTGAATGGTTCCGCGCGTCGTGAACTTTATCGCATTGTTTATCAGGTTGTTAGCCACCTGAAGTAAACGCTCACCATCAATGACCACCGCCTCCGGCAGCGCCGGATCTGCCGTCACCTTCAACGTCAACGGCCGTTCGCCGATAAGTGGCCGGTAAAGGGCGTCAATGCGCGCGACCCAGGGGCGCAGCGCCACCGGTTTTGGCGCCAACGTCAACGACCCGGTTTCCAGTCGGGCGTGATCCTGCAGGTCGTTGAGCAGGTTGAGCAGCGATGAGGCCGAACTGTAAATCACCGGCAGGCCTTCCGGCGCAGGTTGGCGTTTGAGTTCCAGTTCCAGCAGGCCAAGGATGGCGTGCATCGGCGTGCGCAGTTCATGGCTGACGGTGGCGAGGAATTTGCTCTTCATGCGGTTTTCCGCTTCGGCGCGGCGGCGCGCCTGCTCGAGCTCCTCGCGTTCGCGTTTTTCACGGCGCTGCAGCATGAAACGGCGCAGCGTCAGCGCCAACAGCAACACGGTGGCGGCGGCCAACAGCGCCAGCAGCCAGGTGGTCTGCGGCGGCATGCGGTTGTCGTTCACCGCGTCGATAAGGTTGCTGCGGTCGACGATCCACTCGTCGCGCAGCGATTGCAGGGTATCCGCCGGGATCTGCATCAGGTTCTTATCGAGGATCGCCAGCAGCAGCGGCTGATCGCGGCGTACGCCGAACGCTACCGGATAGGGGATGTTGTTGGCGGCGAAGGCCAGTTTGATGGCGCCGGAATAGCGCGACAGCGCCAAAAAGTTGGCGGAAATGACGTTATCCACCAGCGCATCCAACTGGCCGTTGGCCAGCGCGTCGTACATCGACTTGCTGTCGGCGAAGCTGACGGTCTGTTCCTGTTCCGGCACCAGCCCCTGCGCCAAATCGCCCTGCAGCACGCCGATGCGCTTGCCGGCCAGATCGCTCCAGGTCGAGACGCCGTTGGCATACTGGCCGACGTAAACGCCCCACAGCGAACGGTGGATCGGCATGCTGGCGCCATAGCGCGCCTTGACGCCGCGCGCCAGCGGCAGGGCGGCGCGGAAGCTGGCCTGGCCGGATTGCACCAGCTGATCGGCCTGCTCGGCGTTGCGCGCCCACAGCGGCGCGAAACGCAGCCCGGTGTTTTGCGCGATGATGTTGAGAATATCGATGGCGTAGCCGCGCGGCTGGCCGTCGGAACCGCGGTAGGCGAACGGGAAGTTGTTCTCGATGGCGGCGTAGTAAACCACGCGGTGGCTCGCCACCCAATTCTTCTCCATCGTCGTCAGATCGGCATTGCCGGTATCGAGGTAGCTGGGGATCTTTTTGCTCCAGCGGCTCTGCAGGGCATTCATCAGTTCCATCGGCGCGTCGGCGATGGCGGTGTCCAGCGTGTCTATCAGGCGCGGATCGGCGGCGGCGAACACGAAGGACAGGTTGCCCAGGTTCTCGTTGCTTTCAATTTGATAGAGCTGGCCGAGCTGCAGCTGGTCGATGATAAAGCTGGCGCTGGCCTCGTCGGCGATAAAGTAGTCGCTGCTGCCGTTGAGCAGCGAATAGACCGCCTGCAGGTTGTTGTCGTAGCGCTGGATCTGCGACGCCACCGCCTGCAGGGCGCCGCCGGACTGCATGTCGGTCAGCGCGCCGATCGCGACGCGGGCGTTGGCGGAATTGAGCATCACCGGCCTATCGTTGCTGCGATCGCGCAATACGCGCAGGTTGCTGATGTAGTAAGGCTGGGAGATCTCCAGCCCGTGCAGCGCTTCGCTCTGCGGGATGCCGTACAGCAGGTCGACCTTGCCGTCGTGCAGCGCCTGTTCCAGCTGGGTCAGATCGGCGAAGCCGTAAATGGCGAAGCGGATGCCGGTCACCTGCTGGATATAGCCGAGGTAGTCGGCGTTCAGCCCATACAGATCGTCGTCCACGATGATGTTGTACGGGCTGGTGTTCTCACTGATGATACCGACGCGCAGCGTGCGATCGCGCCAGGGATTTTTCTCGCCGACGATCAGCATATTCTCGGGGGTATTCAGGTTGCTGACCAGCTGATAGCGCACCGGCTCCGCCGCCTGCGCCAGGCCGCACCACAGGATCAGCAGCAGCAGGGCGCGGCGCATCATGGCGCCAGCTCTTTAAACACCGCCACCAGTTCCAGCAGGTTGCCGGCGCCGGTTTTGCGCTGGATGTTTTTTTTGTGCGTGCTGACAGTCTTGTTGCTGATGTGCAGCCGGTCGGCGATCTGCAGGTTGGACAGCCCCTGGCTCAGCAAGCCCAGCACCTCGAGCTCCTTAGGGGTGAGCAGCCCGCCGTCCGCCGTCGGCGCCTCTTCGGCCAGCGCGGCGGCGGGGAAGCTGATTTCACCGTCCAGCACCTGTTCGATCGCCTGCACCAACTCCGCCAGCGAGCTGCCTTTATTGACGAAACCGTCGGCGCCGGCGGCATGCGCCATGCGCGCATAGACATCGGCTTCCTGCGCGGTATAGATCAGGATCTTTTGTTGCGGATAGCGGCGGCGGATTTTTTTCAACAGCTGCAGCCCGTCGACCTGCGGCAGGCCGATATCCAGGATCACCAGGCCGAAAGCGGCCTCGGCCAGCAGGGCCAGCGCCTGTACGTCATCCTGCGCCGCCTGCAGGCGGTAGGGGCGGGATGATTTCATTAGCGCCGCTTCCAGTGCGACATGAACCACCGGGTGGTCATCAACTAATAGCAGAGAGGGCATGTTCAACTCGGGTCACTTTATATTCTGATCGCTAGCATAGCGAAAAAGGAGGCTCTGCGCTCGCCAGATGAAACAGCACAATCTGCTGTTAATTTGGCGGTTCCAGCGGCGGGGGGCAAAGGTGATTTACAGCGCCATTCTCACAGGCTAGATTGTTGGGATCTACACCGTTACGCACTGCGAAATACCCCACGATACCGAATGGAAAAGCTATGAATTACCAAAACGACGATTTACGCATTAATGATATTAAGGAACTCCTGCCGCCGGTGGCTTTGCTGGAGAAATTCCCGGCCACTGAACGCGCGGCAAAGACGGTGTCCCAGGCCCGCAGCGCAATTCACAATATCCTCCGCGGCAGCGACGATCGCCTGCTGGTGGTGATTGGCCCTTGCTCCATCCATGATACCCAAGCCGCCAAAGAGTACGCGGGGCGCCTGCTGGCGCTGCGTGAAGAACTGAGCGGCGAGCTGGAAGTGGTGATGCGCGTGTACTTCGAAAAACCGCGCACCACCGTGGGCTGGAAAGGCCTGATCAACGATCCGCAAATGGACAACAGCTTCAACATCAACGACGGCCTGCGCCTGGCGCGCAAGCTGCTGGTGGAGATCAACGACAGCGGGTTGCCGGCCGCCGGCGAATTCCTCGACATGATCACGCCGCAGTACCTGGCGGATTTGATGAGCTGGGGCGCCATCGGCGCGCGCACCACGGAATCGCAGGTGCACCGTGAACTGGCCTCTGGTCTCTCGTGCCCGGTCGGCTTCAAGAACGGCACCGACGGCACCATCAAGGTGGCGATCGACGCCATCAACGCCGCCGGCGCGCCGCACTGCTTCCTGTCGGTGACCAAATGGGGCCACTCGGCGATCGTTAACACCAGCGGCAACGGTGACTGCCACATTATCCTGCGCGGCGGCAAAGAGCCAAACTACAGCGCGGCGCATGTGAAGGACGTCAAAGCTGGTCTGAGCAAAGCGGGGCTGCCGGCGCAGGTGATGATCGACTTCAGCCATGCCAACAGCAGCAAACAGTTCAAAAAACAGATGGACGTGAGCGCCGATGTTTGCGGGCAAATTGGCGGCGGTGAAAAAGCGATTATCGGTGTAATGATCGAAAGCCACCTGGTGGAAGGCAACCAGAGCCTCGAAAGCGGCGAGCCGCTGGTTTACGGCAAGAGCGTCACCGACGGCTGCATCGGCTGGCAGGATACCGAAACCGTGCTGCGCGATCTGGCGGCGGCGGTGAAAGCGCGCCGCGGTTAATCGCGTAAAGAGGGGCTCGCCAGCGGGCCCTTTTTCTATTTACCTTAAAATTTTATATCTCCTGTCAATTTAAGGCCTACAGTCAATAGGCTTATTAAATCTTTAAGCGGCCGTATTCGCATTATTCCTATTTAATAAAAGAATAATTGTCACCGCTCTCGGCATTGTGCTTATATAAGACGCTTTTTTATTCCATAAACCCCGCAGGCCTAATAAGTGGGGAGTGGTATGACCTTATTCCTTTCAGGATGAAAGAATTATGACAAACAATACCTCGCAGCCGCTGGGGCTGCACCGGATTAAATTCCATGGGAAAGGTGGTGAGTACTTCGCTATTTGGTTAGTCAACGCGTTATTGACCGCTCTGACCCTGGGCATCTATTCCGCCTGGGCGACGGTGCGTCGTCGTCGCTATTTTTACGGCAACACGGAATTGGACGGCGATCGTTTCGATTATCATGCGCAGCCGCTGCAAATTCTGAAAGGACGGCTGTTGGTGATCGGCGGCATCATCGTATTTTATTTCCTGCTGGCGGTGACGCCATTGCTGGGGCTGTTGGCGCTGCTGGTATTGCTTGCCCTGTTGCCGTGGATCGTTATCCGCAGCTGGCGCTACAATGCGATTATGTCGAGCTATCGCGGCGTGCGCTTTAATTATGTCTGCCGCACCGGGCGCGCCTATTGGGCTTTGCTATTCTGCCCGTTATTGCTGATTATCGGACTGTATGTCGGTCTGATCGTCTTGCTCGGCATTGGCAGCGGTCTTGGCAGCATCAACGCCATCGCATTTATGCTGGTGCTGACGCTGATTTTGGCCGTGCCGGCATTTGCGGCGGTAAACGGCATTATTAGCGCACTGCAGCATGATTTGTACGTTAATAACCTGTTTTTCGGGAACACGCCGTTTATTGCCGAACTGAAGAAATCGGCCTTTATCAAATTTGCCTTGATCGGCCTGCTCATATTCCTGCCGTTCATGTTGGTCGCGCTGGTGTGCATCGGTTCGTTCTTCTTTACCCTCTATCAGATGGTGTTGATGGGCATGTTGACCAACGAAGCCATCGATGTGCTGGTGCTGGACAATATCAGCAGCCTTCTGCTGATGATGGTGGTGCTGCTGATCGGCGCCCTGGTGGCCAGCAGCTACCAAGTTGTCGCCCAACGCAACTACCTGTTTAACCAGGCAAGGCTGAACGGCGACATCAAGCTGCATTCCTCAATGAAAACGCTGCCGTACATGGGATTGTTGATCACCAATACCCTGATTACCCTGTTCTCGCTCGGTTTGGCGGCGCCGGTGGCGGAAGTGCGTCATGCCCGTTATCTGGCGGCGTGCACGGCGGTTGAAGGCGATCTGGCGCTGCTGGACATTACGGCGCATCAGGAAACCGCCAACAGCGCGGTGGCCGAAGAAGCGGTGCAGGCGCTGGATCTGGGCGGCAGCTTCTGAGGCGCCGATGATCCTTGAAGGCGCTTATCAGTTGCCGGGGCGGGCCGCACGTGAGGCGGCTCGTCTGCTGGTGAACGAAAGCGGCGAAGGCGTGACGTTGCAGCGGCAGGATGAACAGCGTTACATCCCGCTGACGGACATCACCGTTTCTGCCGCGCTGGGCAATATTCCGCTGACGCTTACCTTCAAGGGCGGCGGGCGTTTTGTGCCCGATGACGACGCGGCCTTTCGCCGCTGGTTCTATCAGCGCCGTTCGCCGGGTTGGGTGCATCGCCTGGAACGCCATAAACGCGGCGTCGCCCTGGCGCTGCTGATGACGCTGCTGGCGGTAGTGACTTACGTTTACGTGGTGCTGCCGTGGGCGAGCAGCGAGATCGCCATGCGCATCCCCACCTCGGTGGAACAGAAGCTGGGCGAACATACGCAGACGTTCTTGGAGCAGAGTGGCTTCGCGCCCTCGGCACTGCCGGCCGAACGGCAACGGGCGCTGCAGCAGCTGTTCCGGCAGGTGATGCCGGCTGACATGCGCCAAGAGCGCACGCCGCTCTCGCTGAAGTTGATGGCGGCGCCCGGCGCGCCGAACGCCTTTATGTTGCCGGACGGCACGCTGGTGCTCAGCGATAGCCTGGTCACCTTGTCGAAAAACGACGATGGCTTGGCGGCGGTGATGCTGCACGAAATGGGGCATCACGCTTATCGCCATCCGATGCGCATGTTGGTGCGCTCGTCACTGGTGGCATTGACGCTGATGTGGATGACGGGTGACGTCAGCGGCATCGGCGACACGTTGCTGCAGTCCGCATCCTTCGTAAATGAGATGCAGTTTTCTCGCGGGATGGAGCGTGAGGCGGATGCGTTTGCGATAGCGGAAATGCAGCGCCAGGGGCGTTCGCTGGCGGAAATGGCGGCGATCTACCGCGCGTTGGCGCAGGCGCCTGAACGAGAAAAGACCGATGACTGGGCGCTGCCTGCCTGGCTCAGCACTCATCCGGCGATGCAGGAACGGCTGGATGCGGTAAATGAGGCGATGGCGCAGCAGAAATAAAAAAGCCCCCGGTGAAAACCGGGGGCTTTTTCGTGAACCGGCGAAATTACTTCGCTTTACCCTGGTTCGCCACGGCCGCCGCTTTTGCAGCGATCTCATCGGCGTTACCCAGGTAGTAACGTTTGGTTGGCTTGAAGTTCTCGTCGAACTCATACACCAACGGCACGCCGGTTGGGATGTTCAGCTCGAGGATTTCGTCTTCGCTCAGGTTATCCAGGTATTTCACCAGCGCGCGCAGCGAGTTGCCGTGCGCCGCAACGATCACGCGCTCGCCGCTCTTGATGCGTGGCAGGATCTCTTCGTCCCAGTAAGGGATAACGCGATCGATGGTCAGCGCCAGGCTTTCGGTCAGCGGCAGCTCTTGCTCGGTCAGCGAGGCGTAACGCGGATCGTGGCCAGGATAACGTTCGTCTTCTTTGGTCAGCTCCGGCGGGGTCACCGCGAAGCCGCGACGCCATTGCTTCACCTGCTCGTCGCCGTATTTTTCAGCGGTTTCGGCTTTGTTCAGACCCTGCAGCGCGCCGTAGTGACGTTCGTTCAGCTTCCAGGATTTTTCGGTTGGCAACCAGGCCTGATCCAGCTCGTCGAGGATGTTCCACAGGGTGTGGATCGCGCGCTTCAGTACGGAGGTGTAAGCGAAGTCGAAAGTGAAACCTTCTTCTTTCAACAGCTTGCCTGCTGCTTTCGCTTCGGTGCGGCCCTTGTCGGACAGATCAACATCATACCAACCGGTGAAGCGGTTTTCTTGGTTCCACTGGCTTTCGCCGTGACGCACCAGAACCAGCTTAGTTACAGCCATAGCTTAACTCCTTAATAATCTGACATTTCAATGATAACGAAAATCATTATATTGCCGCGGGCCGGGGCTCGGCAATCGATAGTGTCTAACCATAGCCAATTTCTTGCCGCAAAGTAAGGGCTGGAGAAAGGAAAAAGCTGAATCGTTCAGGCTGGGGCGGAAGGGGGAGAAACGGCGCGTCGGAATCGCTTCGGACGCGCCGTGGCAGAGGGAAAATCAGGCCGATTTTTTCAGGCAGTTGCTCATGAAGGTTTTACGCGCGTCGCCCTTCAGATCCTTGGTCTTGGCGTCGGCGTTGCAGCTTTTCATCTTCTGCTGCTGCGGCGTCAGGGTTTTGCCCGTTGCAGCGGCGCCTTCGGATTTCAGACAGGTGCTCATAAAGGTGGAGCGGTCCGCGCCTTTCAGCGACTTGGTGGATGCCTGCTGGTTGCAATCGGTCATGCGTTTCTGTTGGGCCGCCTGCGCCGGCGAAGGCGTTTTCGTCGCCGTCGTCGCGTCGGCCGCCATCAGATTGGTGCTCAGCATTAAGCCCGCCAGCAATGGAAGTGCAGTAATCAGACGCATAGGTGTTCCTTCAGCTATTGATTGGCCGCCATCGGCCGAAAATTGTGACGTTGCACAAGGCGTTGTGCTTATCACGGTAGCCTGAGTGTAGTGCGCGCTTTGGAATAAGGGAAGGTGGGCGCCGGCGGGGGGATAGGGCTAAAAGGTAAGCATTTATAACAAATCGCCCCCGGCCGTACGGCGAGGGGCATGGCGGGTTAGATAGGATAAAACTGATAATGCGTGGCGCTGCGGTAGCGGCTCCCCGGCTGCAGCCAGCAATCCGGCTGCGGCCACTCGGGATGGTGCGGGCTGTCCGGCAAAAACTCGCTTTCCAGCGCCACGCCGGCATGGTTGGCATAGCTGCCGCCGTCGCGCGCCGGCGTGCCGGCCAGAAAATTGCCGCTGTAGAGTTGCAGCGCAGGTGCGTCGGTGAACACGCTCATTTGCACCTGCCCGTCGGCGGACCATAAATGGGCCGCCGGGCTTTCCAGCGCGCCGCAGATGCGGTGCAACAGAAAGGCGTGATCGTAGCCGTTGACCCGCTGTTGGTCGCGATCGCGCAGGAAATCCTGCAGCAGCGTTTTCGGTTGACGAAAATCCATGCCGCTGCCGTCCACCGGCGTCAGCTCGGCGCAGGGAATGCCCTCGGCGTCGACGGGCAGATAGCGATCGGCGAACAGCTGCAGCCGTTGGGCGCGGGCGTCGGTGCCGGGGCCGTCCAGATTGAAATAGGCGTGGTTGGTCAGGTTGACCGGGCAGGGGCGATCGACCTGCGCCAGATAGCTGATTTCCAGACGATTATCGGGGGTCAGGCGGTAGCAAACCTGCACGTCGAGATTGCCGGGGAAGCCCTGATCGCCATCCGCTGAATGCAGCGCATAGCAGACCTGGTGCGCATCCTGCTGTACCCGGCGCCAGCGGCGGGCATGAAAACCGTCGGGGCCGCCGTGCAACTGGTGCGCGCCCTGATTGGCGAGCAGCGCATGGGATTTACCGACGATGGGCAGGCTGGCATTGGCGATGCGGTTGGCGTAACGGCCAACGGTGGCGCCCAGATAGGCGCCCTGACGTTGATAGTCCGCGGCGCTGCGGCAGCCGAGCAGCAGCTCGCGTTTTTCGCCGGATGTGAGCGGCAATACCGCGGACAACCAGGTGGCGCCCCAGTCCATCAGGGTGACGGTCATGCCGCCGGCGTTTTGCAGCCGCGTCAGTTGGTAAGGCTGCCCATCGGGCGCCGCTTCCGTGCTCACCGTCAGCATGTGCCGGCCCCCTGCGAAGCCTGGCAGACGTAAAACGTTTCCCGCAATCCGCCGGTTTGCAGCGGATACTCGTGCGCCACGGCGGCGCGCACCGTTTCCACGAGGTCCTGCGGCATCAGCGCGACGATGCAGCCGCCAAAGCCGCCTCCGGTCATGCGCACGCCGCCGCGCGGGCCGAGGATCGCTTTGACAATCTCGACCAACCGATCGATTGGCGGCACGGTGATTTCAAAGTCGTCACGCATCGAGGCGTGAGACTCCGCCATCAGCCGGCCCATGCGTTGCAGATCGCCGGCCGTCAGCGCATCGGCCGCCGCCAGCGTGCGGGCATTCTCGCTGATGACATGGCGCGCGCGTTTGGCCACCAACGGATCCAACTCATGTTGACGCGCTGCAAACTGTTCGGGGCTGACGTCGCGCAGCGCCTTGACGCCGAAGAAACGCGCCGCTTCTTCGCACTGTTTGCGGCGGGTGTTGTATTCGCTGTCCACCAGCCCGCGTTGTACATTGGAGTTGATGATCACCACCGCCACGCTGTCCGGCATCGGCACCGCGCGGGTCTCCAGCGAGCGGCAGTCGATCAGCAGAGCGCTGTCGCGCCGGCCGAGCGCGGAGATCAGCTGGTCCATGATACCGCAGTTGCAGCCGACGAATTGGTTCTCCGCCTCCTGGCCGTTCAGCGCCAGCGCGACGCCGTCCAGCGGCAGCTGATAGAGCGCCTGCAGCGCCTGGCCCACCGCCACTTCCAGCGCGGCGGAGGAGCTGAGCCCCGCGCCCTGTGGCACATTGCCGGCGATCACCAGATCCGCGCCGCCGAAATCGGCGTTACGGCGCTGAAGGTGCTTCACCACGCCGCGGACATAGTCGGACCAGCGCTGGTCGGGATGGCTGACGATCGGATCGTCGAGCGAGAATTGATCCTGCTGATTCTGATAATCGGCGGCCAGCACGCGGATCTGGCGGTCGTCGCGTTTGGCGCAGGCGATAACGGTTTGGTAATCAATGGCGCAGGGCAGCACGAAGCCGTCATTGTAATCGGTGTGCTCGCCGATCAGGTTCACCCGCCCCGGCGCCTGGATGGTCAACGCCGGCGCATAGCCGAAGTGTTCGGTAAACAGGGAATGGGTAAGCGGTTTCAGGCTCATGCTTGGGCTCCGGCTTCACGGTAATGAATATCGCTGACGGCGCGCAGACGCTCTGCGGCCTGTTCGGCGGTCAGGTCACGCTGGGTTTCCGCCAGCATCTCGTAACCGACCATAAATTTGCGCACGCTGGCTGAACGCAGCAGCGGCGGATAGAAATGGGCGTGCAGCTGCCAGTGCCGGTTGTCGGCGCCATTGAACGGCGCGCCGTGCCATCCCATCGAATAGGGGAACGAGCACTGGAACAGGTTGTCGTAGCGGCTGGTCAGCTTCTTCAGCGCCAGCGCCAGATCGCGGCTTTGCGCCGCGCTGAGATCGGTGATGCGCTGCACCGCCGTTTTCGGCAGCAGCAGCGTTTCAAACGGCCAGGCGGCCCAGTAGGGCACCACCGCCAGCCAGTGTTCGGTGTTCACCACGATGCGTTCGCCTGCGGCCAGCTCGCGCTGCGCATAGTCCAGCAGCAGCGGGGAGGCATGTTCCCGGAAATAGTCGTGTTGCAGGCGATCTTCGCGTTCGGCCTCGTTCGGCAGAAAACTGTTGGCCCAGACCTGCCCGTGCGGGTGCGGGTTGGAGCAGCCCATCGCCGCGCCTTTGTTTTCGAACAGTTGCACCCAGGGGTAGTGCTTGCCCAGCTCCTCGGTTTGCGCCTGCCAGGCGGTGACCACCTGCTCCAGCGCCGGCAGCGTCAGTTCGGGCAGGGTCTTGCTGTGATCGGGAGAGAAACAGATAACCCGGCTGACGCCGCGCGCGCTCTGGCTGCGCATCAGCGGATCGTGGCTGTCGGGCGCCGGCGGCGTATCGCTCATCAGCGCGGCGAAATCGTTGGTAAAGACATAGGTGCCGCGATATTCCGGATTGCGACCGCCGGTGACGCGCGCATTGCCCGGGCACAGGAAACAGTCGGGATCGTGCGTCGGCAGCGTTGCCGTGGGGACGCTCTCCTGTTGGCCCTGCCAGGGGCGCTTGGCGCGGTGCGGTGAGACCAGCACCCACTGGCCGCTCAGCGGGTTAAAGCGGCGGTGCGGATGGTCGATAGGGTTAAATTCCGTCATACGGTTCCTTTCTTGGCGTCGACGAGGGTGTAATCGCTTCCAATTACCGTCTTGATACGCCCATTGCTGAACAGGGAGTGGTCAATGCGCAAAAAGATAGCATGACTACAGCGATAAAAAGGTGATCCAACGCGAAAAATGGAATCGTTTACACTTCGGTGCAAAGCGCCGGACAGGCGGCGTAAAGCAGCATGCAAAGCGGTTGATGGCGGGGCGGTGAGGCGCTTGTGATAGCGTTTTCATCCAGCCACCGGCAGAGAAGCGCTCTCTGCCGGCGTCAGACGTTAGGGATGCTGATACAGCGGGTAGGTGAAGAACAGCAGATGGGTCAGATTAAGCCCGAAATGGAACAGAATCGGCACCCACAGACGGCCGCTCCACATCCACGCCAGGCCGTAGATCACCCCGGCGAGGGTCGCGAAGATCACCATCAGCGTACCGCCCGCCAGATGCGCGGCGCCGAACACCAGGGAGGCGACGATCAGCGCCGGCCAGGCCCCCAGCCACTGGCTGAGGCGCTGCTGCAGGTAGCCGCGAAACAGCGCTTCTTCGGCCATGCAGACGAAGAACAGGTTCGCCATAACGAAGGGCAGGATCCAGGCGGGCGCATGCAGCTCGATTTTTAAGCCGCCCAGCGACACCGCCAGCAGCAACAGCGCCGGCACGGCCAGCAGCAGCGCAATCCAGCCCGCCTTGCCGCCGTTGCCGCCGCGTTCGGCGGAAAACAATGTGGGCAAGCAGGCGAACAGCAGGAACGGCACCATCGCCTTGTCGAAGTTGTAATACATGGTGAACGGCGCGCTGAGCGGGCCGGCCTTTTCGCCGTCGATCATCAGCTGGTTGTGGATGCCAGGCACCAGATGCAAGAACAGCGCCACGCAGCCGGCGATCACCAACCCTTCGAGCGCGATCGCCAGATTACGCTGCGCGCGAAAATAATGACGTAGACCCGCCAGCGCCACGATGGCCAACAGGCAACCCAGGCTGAGTGGCGTCAGCACCCCATGATAAAGCCCCATGCCCGCCGAGGCGGCCAGGATCACCCAGGCTATCAGCCGGTTAAACGGCAAGAAAAATAACGAAGCAGCCAGTACGCCCCACATAATATGTCCCTTTAAAATATGTACACGGCGCTCAGCGCCTTTGCGGCGTGCGATGATGGCGAAATTGAGCGCTAAAGCGGATAGTAGCACACCAGAATGACGCTAAAGGTCGGGGCAGTGATGCATTCGTGCATTATGCCGGCCGACACAACCGGCGGCGATGCAGGTTAACCTCTCATCCAGGCCTGCGAACGGGTGATTTCGGCCAGATTTTGCAGGGTATCCAGACTCTGCTGGTGGATCTCCTGCGTAGGGGCTGCGCACAGATCGTGCAATACGGTCACCTGAAAGCCGGCGTCGTGCGCCTGACGCGCGGTGCTTTCGATGGCGAGCGGCGTGCTGATGCCCGCCAGCAGCAAATGGTGGCACCGATGTTGCCGCAGCCAGGCTAACAAATTGTTACCGGAGAAGGCGCTAACCGCCGTTTTTTCAAACTGCAGATCGGTCTCTTCCCGGTGCAGTTCGGGCACCCAGCGGCATCCCGGGCCGTTTAGCCGCAGCGCGCCGATCTGCTTGAGATGGTTGAACAGCGGCGAGTGAGGCGGGATGTCATGATAATCGTCGGCGAATCCCACCCGCACCCAAATTACCGGGATTTTTCGCACCCGCGCATAGGCCGCGGCGGCATTGACGTTGGCGAGCAGGTGGGTCGCCGCCACCTGTTCACGGCAGTGGTTGGCGCGGCCTTTGGGCCCGATAAGATCCTCGATCAGGTCGATGATAATCAACGCAGCGGACATGGCGTCTCCAGAAAATGGCCTTCTTTCTTTCTATGATAAAAGGCCAAATGTGATGTGCTGCGGTGAAGTGTTGCCGGATATGTTTACGCCGCGTTTCAGGCGGAGGTCGCCTCCAGCCGCTGGTGTTGATAGCCGTAGCCGCCCTCGCCGTCGGGCACGAAGCTGAGGCGGTGGGTGATGCACTGCGGCGCATCTTCGGCATGGTGCGAAACGAACAGCAACTGCGTGGCGCCCTGGCCGATCAGCACGTCGATGAAGCGGCGCACCAGCTGGCGATTGAGCGGATCCAACCCTTGCAGCGGCTCGTCGAGGATCAGCAGCGCCGGGTGCTTCACCAGCGCGCGGGCGATCAGCGCCAACCGCTGTTGGCCCCAGGAAAGGCTGTGGAACGGGGCGTCACCGCGCGCGCCGTCGAGCCCGAGCAGCGCCAGCCATTGCTCGGTCAGCTGCCGCTGGCGATCCGAGACCGCCTGATAAATGCCGATCGAATCGAAGAACCCCGACAGCACCACGTTGCGCACGCTGGTGTTGACGCGATAATCCAGATGCAGGCTGCTGCTGACGTAGCCGATATGGCGTTTGATTTCCCAGATGGTTTCCCCGCTGCCGCGGCGGCGGCCGAACAGCGTCAGATCGTTGCTGTAGCCCTGCGGGTGATCGCCGGTGATTAAACTGAGCAGGGTGGATTTGCCGGCGCCGTTCGGACCGACGATCTGCCAGTGTTCACCAGGGTTAACCTGCCAGTCGAGATGATTGAGGATCGGCCGATCGTTATAACTGACCACGCCGTCACGCAGGACGATCAGCGGACGATCCGCCGGCAGGGCCTCTTTTTGCGTCGGATCCTCCGTTTCCGGCAGCGCCAGCCCGCTGAGATTTTCGCTGTGCGCCAGCTGCGCCACTAGCGCGTCCGCCATCACCTGGCTGCGCGGCCCGCGGTTGGTCAGGGTGCAGTCCGCCAGCACGCCCACCTGCCGGACAAAATCCGGTATTTCGTCGAAACGGTTGAGCACCAGCACCACGGTTTGGCCCTGGGCGGAAAGCTCGCTCAGCAACGCGGCGAGCTGCGCGCGCGAGTGCACGTCCAGCCCGTCGAAGGGTTCATCGAGGATCAGCAGGTCGGGCTGCGGCATCAGCGCGCGGCACAGCAGGGTTTTACGCGTTTCGCCGGTAGACAGGTATTTGAAGCGGCGCGTCAGCAGGGCGGTAATGCCGAACTGCGCGGCCAGTCGCTCACAGCGCGCGGCGTCTTTCACCTCTTCCTGAATGATCTCCGCCGCGGTACGGCCGGTGTCGTCTTCGTCCGCGCTGAGCAGATCGGTATTGTTGCGTTGCCACTCGTCGCTGACCATCTTTTGCAACTGTTCGAAGGAGATGCGCACCGCATGCTGAAAGTCGCTGCGGCGTTCGCCGCGCAGCAGAACCAGTTCGTCGGCCAGCGCGCGCGCCAGGGCGGATTTGCCGCTGCCGTTGGCGCCGACGAAGGCCCAGCTTTCACCGGCCTGGATCGCCAGCGCTTCCAGCGTCAGGGTGCGGGTATCGCTCAAGCGGAATGAACCTTGCGAAATGTGCAACGACGACATCACCTGTTCCTTTTTTTGCAATTATTTGCCTTAGAAATAGGCGCATTGCCGGGTGATGTCAATCAACAAAAACGCAACATCACGTTGCGCTTAACACAACGTGGCGACAATCACCCGATCGGCGTTGAACAGGGCGTGTACGGCGTCGCCGACGCTCAGCTGCAGGCGCTGCAGCTCCGCCGTCGTCAGGGTGGCGCACAGGGTTTCGCCGCCCGCCAGCGTCACCAGCACCTCGCTGTGTTCGGCGCCTGGCTGAATGCCAGCCACCACGCCCGCCAGCGCATTATCCGCGTCGGCGTTATCGGCCGCATCGACGCTCAGACGCACCCAGGGCGCCTTGATCAGCGCCAGCACCTCTTTGCCGGGCGTCAGCTGCAGCCGATCGGCGCTTTGCTGGGTAATGGCCGCCGTCAGGCGAGTGCTGCCGTCGTTCAGCAGGATCGCCAGATGCTGCTGTACCTGCTGGTGGTCGCGTTCGATCACGGTGCCGAAAAACTGATTGCGCGCGCTGGTTTGCAGCGAGAAGCGCGAGATGGCCGCCAGCAGGCTGTCGAGCGGCAGATCGTCCTGCTGCAACACGTCGAAAGCTTTTTGCTGCACCTGGCCCAGCAGGTCATACAGCTGGATCAACCGCTGGCCATAGTGCGTCAGCTGCGCGCCGCCGCCACCTTTACCGCCGGTGGCGCGTTCCACCACCGTTTGTTCCGCCAGCTGGTTCATTTCATTGATGGCGTCCCAGGCGCTTTTATAGCTGATGCCCGCCAGTTTGGCGCCCTGGCTGATGGAGCCGGTGTGCTGCACCTGTTTCAGCAGCGCGATGCGGCGCGGATCGGCGAACAGCTTTTGCTGGAGTTTGAGAGTCAGAAGAATTTCGGCCTGCATAGCGCATCCTGTCGGCGGCAAAAATCTTATTGTCGCCGATTTGGCGGCAAAGCGCCAAACGCAGTGCGGTGGAGCGCGGGGCAATAAAGACTGGCATTGCTTTGTTGTTATAATATAACATAACAGAAAAACGATAAGGCTTTACGCCGGCTTACGGCCGGTTTTTATTTCACCACAGGGATGCTCCACATGAGTACGACACGCCGGCGTCTTGTCACGCCCAGAAAATCTTTATGCCTTGCCGCTTGGGTCGGCGGCGCACTGACGGCGCCGCTGGCTTTCGCTGCCGACTGCGATAAAGCCCGCAATGCCACGGGGTGCGAAGAACAGCTCACCGTGGAGGCGGCGGCCCCCGCCGGGCGCTACGATGCGTTGAGCGCCGTGAGCCGCAGCGCTTCGCAGCTCGGGCTGACCGCTCGGGAAACGCCGCGCAGCGTCGATATCATCAGCGCAAGAGCGATCCAACAGCGGGGCGACCGCTCGCTGGCCGCCGCCGTCGAGCATGCCACCGGTCTGTCCGGCGTCGCTTCGCCAACGTTGTCCAATAACTTTTCCGCGCGCGGTTTCCGGCCTATCGCCTGGTTGTATAACGGCGTGGAGATGCCCGGCAGCACGCTGCAGCTGGGCGATCCGGCGCATTACGACAGCATCGAGGTACTGCGCGGGCCGGGATCGGCCTTGAACGGCCTGAGCGCCGCGGGCGGCAGCGTCAACCTGATCTCGCGGCGGCCGACCTTCAGCCGCCAGCCGCTCGAGCTCGATTATGGCTTCGGCAGCTACCGCAGCCAGCGTCTGCATCTGGGGGCCGGCGGCGCGCTGGTGGACGATGCGGTGGCGTACCGGTTGGACGTCAGCGGCAACGACAGCGGCAGCAACGTGCAGTATGAACGCGATCGGCAGAAGCGGGTTTCCGGCTCGCTGCTGTTTAAGCTGACGGACGATGCGCTGTTGACGCTTAGCCTGGACCGCATGCTCAACCGCACCAACAACCCTTACTACGGCACGCCGCTGCTGGACGGGCGCATTGCCGGCGAGCTGCGCGACATCAATTACAACAACCTGACCGACAGCCGCATCCAGAGCAACGCCACCGCATTTCAGGCCAGTCTGGACTGGTTTATGACGCCCGAAGTGGAATGGCATAACCAATTCTATTACTACAGCGGCTTTCGCGAATGGCGCAACGTCGAGCGTTTCCGCGTCGCGGCGGCGGCCCGGCCCGGCGACGTCAACCGCGACTCCTTCGGCGCCCTGGCGCACGACGACGATCTGATCGGCAACCGCAGTTCGCTGGTGTTCGATCGCGCCATCGCCGGTTTCGATAACCGGTTGCTGGTCGGCTTCGATCTGAGCAAGCGGCATTTTCAGTACTACTCGAACGGTTTCCCTGGCTCCGAAGACGTACCGCTCGGCGCGCCGCCCAGAGAGCCGTTCGCCCAGGGTACCGACCGCCAACGCGCGCCGGTGCGCCACGTTACCCAGAACCAGTACGCCGCCTTTCTCGAGGATCGCTTCAGCCTGACCGAGCGTTTAGCGTTGCTGGGCCAGCTGCGCTACAACCATATGAACATGGACTGGCGCTTCCAGGGGCCGCAGGAAGAGAGCCGCGCGCACTCCTATGTTTTCAGCACCTGGAGCCTGGGCCCCAGCTATGCATTGACCGATAACCTCACGCTCTACGCCAACTACACCACCGGCCAGGAGCCGGGCAACGATTTGTTCTTCCTCAGCCCGGCGCAGACCGATCTGCCGCTGACGCGAGCGCGTCAGTGGGAGGCCGGTGCCAAAGGGGTGTTTTGGGATAACAAGGGCGAGGCGACGCTGGCGCTGTACGAACTGCGCAAGGACAACCTGTTTGTGCCCGACGTGCAGCGGCCGGATGCGTTGAACGCGGTAGGCAGGCAGACGTCGCGTGGCATCGAGCTTGGCGTGGTGCTGCGTCCCGACGAACGCTGGGAGCTGGCCGGCAATGCCACCTACACGCACGCCCGCTACGACGACTATCGCGGCGGTAGCCCGCTGCGCAGCTACAACGGCAATCGCCCGGCCTATATCCCGGACTGGACCGCCAACCTCAGCGTGCATTATCAGGCGACGGCGCGCCTGGGGCTGGCTTCTTCGCTGCGCTACGTCGGCAGCAGTTATAACGACGACGCCAACCAGCGTAAGATGCGCGCGTACACCACGCTCGATCTGGCGGCGGACTATCAGCTGACGCCGATCGTCGATGTTGGTTTCCGCATTCGCAACGCCACCAACCAGCTGTACGCCTATCAGCGCACCTACCCGGATCAGGCGCTGATCGCGCCGCCGCGCAGCTATGAAACCTTCGTGTCGGTCAGGTTCTGACGGCGTGAAACGATCGCTCTATCCGTTGTTGTGCGCCCTGGGATTGGGCGGGGGCGTGCCGCTGCACGCTGAGGCCGTCGGCCTGCAAAATTGCGGGGTCATGCGCGATTACCCGCAGCCGCCGCAGCGGGTGCTGGTTTATGCCAATCCGGCGCTGGAAAACCTGCTGGCGCTAGGACTGGCTGGCCGCGCAATCGGCGTGGTCGGGTATGACCGCGCGCGCGATCCCGCGCCGACGGCGTCGGTCGATGCGCTGCGGGTGCCCGTCAGCCCGGCGCCGCCCACGGCGGAAGCGTTGCTGCTGATGCGGCCGGATTTTGTCTATTCGGCCAGCTATTACTGGCTGCACAGCCCGGAAACGCCCGATCGGGCGCGGCTGGCGGAATGGGGCATCGGCACTTATCTCTCTCCCGGCGCCTGCAGCGGCCAGCAAAGCGCGATCGCCGCCGCGCTGACGTTTGAAGACATCTTCACCGAGCTGCGGGAGCTGGCGCGCATTTTCAACGTCAGCCGCGCCGGTGAAGCGCCGATCGCGCGGCTGCGCGGGCAACTGCAGGCGTTTGAGGCGCAGCGCGCGCCGCTGCCGCATTTGCGTCTGCTGTGGTGGTATGCCGGCACGCAGACGCCCTACGTGGCGGGCTGCTGCGGCGCACCAGGTTTGCTGAGCCGCAGCGTCGGCAGCGAGAACCTGTTCGGCGATCGGCCCGAGCTGTGGCCGACGGTGTCCTGGGAGGTTATCGCCGCCCGCGATCCGGATGCGATCGTGCTTGGCGATCTGCCGCGCGGCGGCTTCGGCGACAGCGCGGCCGACAAGATCGCCTTTCTGGAGCATCACCCGCTGACCGCGACGCTGCGCGCCGTGCGTCAGCGGCGTTACGTGATCCTCCCCGGTTACGACATGGACCCTTCCGCCCGCACCGTGGCGGCGCTGGGCCGTTTGATTCGGGGCCTGGAGGCCTTGCCGCCGCAGACCCCGACGTTTTCCAACAAGGAACCTTGATATGACTGCCGTTTCATCATCTCTATCTTCTTCGCTTTCTTCACTGCTGGACGCCTGGGATCGTCAGCAGGCGGCCTACATCGCCGAGCGGGAAGCGCGTTTTAACGCCCAGCTCGAGGTGCTGGCGCTGGCCGCCGGCCAGGATTTTCACGTGGTGGATCTGGCCTGTGGCCCGGGATCGCTGAGCCTGCGCATTTTGCAGCGCTTTCCGCAGGCCAGGGTAACCGCCATCGATCTCGATCCGCTGCTGCTGGCGGTGGCGCGCGGCGCGCTGGCGGAGTATGGCGATCGGATCCGCATTCTGCAGGCCGATCTGGCGGATCCAGCCTGTTTTTCCGCGCTGTCTGGCCCTGCACCGCAGGCGGCGGTGTCCAGCACGGCGCTGCACTGGCTGATGCCGGAGCAGCAGCTGGCGCTGTACCGTAACGTCGCCGGGCTGCTGGCCGACGGCGGCGTGTTCCTCAATGCCGATCATCAGCGCTATGACCACCGTCAGCCACGGCTGAAAGCGTTGGCCGAGCGGCACGATGAGCAGACCCAACAGCGCGCCTGGGACAACGGCGTCGAGGATTGGGATCGCTGGTTCGCGAGCGCGCTGCAATTGCCGGCGTTGGCCGCTTATCAGGCCGAGCGTGAGGCGCTGTTCGCCGGCCGCCCGGTGCCGCCGCCGACGCCGGTGGATTTCCAGCTCGCGGCCCTCAGACAAGCCGGTTTCAGCGAGGCGGCGACGGTGTGGCAGCTATTAGACGACTATGTGATCGCAGGCTGGAAATAGCATGAGTCGGCGGTTACTGCCCGGCCGTGAGGCCGGCTGGCTGGTGCTGCTGGCGGCGGCGCTGCCGCTGGCTCTGCTGGGCGCCACCTTGTCGGGGCCTGCGCCGATCGCGTGGCATGACGCCTGGCGCATCGTGCTCGGGGTGAGCGGCGGTGCGCAGACCGATGCCGAGGTGTATCAGCGCATCATCTGGTCGTTGCGGATGCCGCGCGCGCTGCTGGCGGCGCTAGCCGGCGCCGGGCTGGCGTTGGCGGGCACCGTGCTGCAGTCGCTGACCCGCAATCCGCTGGCCGATCCTTGGGTGCTGGGCATCTCCTCCGGCGCCGGCGTGGGGGCGGTAACGGTGCTGGTATTGGGATTGGGGGGCGGCCTGCTGTCGGTGTCCGGCGGGGCGTTTATCGGCGCGCTGGGGGCATTTGCGCTGGTGATGTTGCTGGCCGGGCGTTCGCTGCAGGGGGAGTCCACGCTGTTTATTCTGGCCGGGGTGGCGGTGACGCAGCTGCTCTCCGCACTGACTTCGCTGATCACCCTCTGGCAGGCGGACGCCAACGCCACGCGCGGCGTGATGTTCTGGCTGCTGGGATCGTTCAGCGACGCACGCTGGCCACAGGTAGGGCTGTGCGGGCTGGCGCTGGCGGCGACGCTGCTGCTTTGTTGGCTGCGGGCGGGGGAGCTGGACGCGCTGGCGTTCGGCGGCGTGACCGCCGCTTCGCTGGGGGTGGCGGTGGCCCCGCTGAAACTGCTGCTGTATGTGGTGACCACCGCGCTGACGGCGGCGATCGTCGCGTTCAGCGGCGCGGTGGGGTTTATCGGGCTGACGGTGCCGCACGTCGCCCGGCGGCTGGTCGGCTCGCGGCATCGTCTGCTGTTGCCGGCCAGCGCGCTGTGCGGCGCGTTGTTCGCCGTGGCGGCGGACACCCTGGCCAGAACGCTGTTTGCTCCGCGCGAGTTGCCGGTCGGCGTGTTGACGGCGCTGTTGGGAGTGCCGGTATTCCTGCTGTTGCTGTATCGGAAGGTCAATACATGACGGTTGAAAAAACGCGTTCTGGCCTGTGCGCCGAGGGGGTAAGTTGGCGAGCGGGCACGCGCACGGTGTTGGAAAACCTCAGTTTCTGCGCTTTGCCCGGTGAGATCACCGGCGTGCTCGGCGTCAACGGCAGCGGTAAATCCACGTTGCTCAAGCTGCTGGCCGGGCTGCAGCCCGCCGCCGGCGGCCGCGTTTGGCTGGAAGGGCGCGAAATCGCCGCGTTTTCCGCGCGGGAGCGCGCCAGGCGCATCGCCTTTCTCGAGCAATCCGCCCCCGGCGCCTTCGCGCTGCCGGTGAAGGAGGCGGTGCTGCTGGGGCGCCTGGCCCATATCGGCCGCTGGCGCGGTTTCGGCCCCGAAGATCGCCGTCTCGCCGGGCAGGCGATGGAGCAAGTGGGCATCAGCCACCTGGCCGATCGCGATTGGCAGCGGCTGTCCGGCGGCGAACGGCAGCGGGTGCACCTGGCGCGCGCGTTGGCGCAGCAAACGCCGTGGCTGCTGCTGGATGAGCCCGCCAACCATCTGGATATCGCCCATCAGCAGCAGTTTATGGCCTTGCTGCGGCGGCTGAAGCTCAGCGTGGTGGTAACGCTGCACGATCTGAATCTGGCCGCCTGCTATTGCGATCGGGTGGCGCTGCTGCAGCGGGGCAGGGTCTGTGCGGCAGGTGCGCCGCGGCAGGCGCTGACGCCGGAGAACATTCGCGCGGTGTACGGGGTGGAGGCCCGGCTGGCGGCGCCCGCCGGCTATGCGCCGCCGCTGATCTATTACCCCGCACCGGCATGAGCCCGGTGGAAAGGGCACGTTTAGCCGATCACAATTTCGCCCCGCTGGCTAAAATAACTCCGGTTTTACCGATTTTTTTGGGTTAGAATAACCCGATATGCGGTGAAAGGCATTTGCCGCTCAATGGGCAGTTAAGCGAGGCTATCATGTTGGAATTATTGAAAAGTCTGTTGTTTGCCGTGGTCATGGTGCCGGTGGTCATGGCGCTCATTCTCGGCTTGATCTACGGTTTTGGCGAAGTGTTCAACGTCTTCTCCAAAGTGGGCCGTTCGAAAGAAAACCGCACCCAGCACTGACCGTTCCCCATCCCGATACCCGTCGGCATCGCCCGGCGGGCATTCCTCAAGTTATCTCACGCTTTGCCGATAAACCGCATGACAAGCTTTCGCGCAACGTTATATTATTTTTTATATAACGAAGAGTGATAATGCACGTTAACTTGCGGAGAAAAACAATGAAACAGCAATGGACCAAATGGGTTGGCGGGATCGTGTTGGCATCGGGCCTGGTGGCACAGGCTTCGGCGGCGGAAAAGATCACCGTGTTCGCCGCCGCGTCGCTGACCAACGCGCTGCAGGACATCGCCACCCAGTATCAAAAAGGCAAGGATGTGCAGGTGGTTTCCTCCTTTGCGTCCTCTTCGACGCTGGCGCGCCAAATTGAGCAGGGCGCCCCGGCCGATCTGTTCATCTCCGCCGATCAACAGTGGATGGATTACGCCATCGACAAGCAGCAGATGGTGAAAGACACCCGCTATACGCTGCTGGGCAACGAACTGGTGCTGATCGCCGCCAAGAGCGATAAGCAAGATAAGATCGCCATCGACAAGCAGACCGACTGGACCAAGCTGCTCAACGGCGGCCGTCTGGCGGTGGGCGATCCGGATCACGTGCCGGCCGGTATCTACGCCAAAGAGGCGCTGGAACACCTGGGCGCCTGGAGTGCGCTGGAGCCGAAACTGGCGCGCGCCAACAACGTGCGCAGCGCGATGGCGCTGGTGGAGCGCGGTGAAGCGCCGCTCGGCATCGTCTACGGCTCCGACGCGGTCGCCAGCGACAAGGTGAAAGTGGTAGGCGTATTCCCGAAAGACAGCCACAAACCGGTTGAATATCCGATGGCGATTGTGAAAGATCGTCAAAATCCGACGGTCAGCGCTTTCTATACCTATCTGAAGGGCCCGGAAGCGGCCGCTATTTTTGAACATTATGGATTCACCCCGCGTAAATGATTCTGAGTGAGTACGAGTGGCAGGCGGTTGAGCTGAGCCTGAAAGTCTCCGGTTTGGCGGTGGTCTGCAGCCTGCCGTTCGGCATTCTGATGGCCTGGGTGCTGGTGCGTTGCCGCTTTCCCGGCAAGGCACTGCTGGACGGCGTCATTCACCTGCCCCTGGTGCTGCCCCCGGTGGTGGTCGGCTATTTGCTGCTGATCGCCATGGGGCGGCGCGGCGTCATCGGCGAGTGGCTGTACGACTGGTTCGGCTTCAGCTTCAGCTTTAGCTGGCGCGGCGCCGCGCTGGCATCGGCGGTGGTGGCGTTTCCGCTGATGGTGCGCGCCATCCGGCTGGCGCTGGAGGCGGTGGATACCCGGCTGGAGCAGGCGGCGCGCACGCTGGGCGCCAACCCGTGGCGGGTGTTTTTCACCATCACGCTGCCGCTGTCGCTGCCCGGCGTCATTGTCGGCGTGGTGCTGGCCTTTGCCCGTTCGCTGGGGGAGTTCGGCGCCACCATCACCTTCGTCTCCAACATTCCCGGTGAAACCCGCACCATTCCGCTGGCGATGTATACGCTGATCGAAACGCCGGGGGCGGAGGCCGCCGCCGCGCGTCTGTGCGTGATCGCCATCGTGCTGTCGCTGGCTTCGCTGATGGTGTCCGAATGGCTGGCCCGCTGGGGCCGCAAACGGATGGGGGTGTAAATGCTGGAGCTGGATTTCTCGCAGCAGCTGGGCGACCTCAATCTCAACGTCCGCGCCGATTTGCCGGCGCAGGGCATCACCGCGATTTTCGGCCTGTCCGGCGCGGGTAAAACTTCATTGATCAACGCCATCGGCGGCCTGACCCGTTTGCAGCAGGGGCGCATCGCGCTCAATGGCCGCACGCTGGTGGATACCGCCGCGGGCCTTTGCCTGCCGCCGGAAAAGCGCCGCATCGGCTACGTGTTTCAGGATGCGCGGCTGTTCCCGCATTATCGGGTGCGCGGTAACCTGCAGTACGGCATGGCGGCCGGCATGCGCGCGCAGTTCAATACCATTGTCGAGCTGCTGGGCATCGGGCCGCTGCTTAATCGGCTGCCGCTGACGCTCTCCGGCGGTGAAAAACAGCGGGTGGCGATCGGCCGCGCGCTGCTGACCGCGCCGGAACTGCTGCTGATGGACGAGCCGCTGGCCTCGCTCGATCTGCCGCGCAAACGCGAGCTGCTGCCGTATCTGGAGCGGTTGGCGCAGGACGTCAACATCCCTATCCTCTACGTCAGCCATAGCCTGGACGAGATCCTGCGCCTGGCCGAGCAGGTGATGGTGCTGGATCGCGGCGAGGTGCGCGCGTTCGGCGGGCTGGAAGCCGTCTGGGCCAGCAGCGCGCTGCGGCCGTGGCTGCAGCGTGAAGATCAGAGCAGCGTGCTGCGCGTCAGCGTGATTGAGCATCATCAACGCTATGCCATGACCGCGCTGGCGCTCGGCGATCAAAGGCTGTGGGTCAGCGGTATCGACGCCGAACTGGGCACCCAGCTGCGCATTCGCATCAACGCCGCCGACGTCTCGCTGGTGCTGCAACCGCCGGTCAACAGCAGCATTCGCAACGTCTTGCCGGCCAAGGTCAGCGAGTGTCTGGACGTGGACGGGCAGGTGGAAGTGAAGCTGGCGGTTGGGGAACACGTGCTGTGGGCGCGCATCACGCCCTGGGCGCGAGACGAACTGGCGATCCGCCCCGGGCAGTGGCTGTACGCGCAGGTGAAAAGCGTGTCGATCAGCCGCGAGAGCCGTTAAGGCGGGCCCTCCCGGCGGGAGGGCGAAAAGACTACAGCACGCGGGTGCGGATCACCTCGGCGATGCCCGGCTGCAGGTTATCGGCGATCACCAGATCGGCGCGTTCCTTGATCGCGTCATCGGCGTTGCCCATCGCCACGCCCAAACCGACCGCTTCCAGCATGCTGATGTCGTTGTAGTTGTCGCCGAACGCCACCACCTGATCCATGCTCAGCCCCTGCGACTCCACCCATTGGCGCAGGCGTTTGCCTTTGCTGTTGCCGCCTTTGGCGATATCCACCTGATCGTGCCAGGACCATTCGCACGCCAACCCCAGCTCTTTTTCCACCGTGTCGGCAAACTCGCGCAGCGCCGGAATATCGGCGTGCGAGGTGGCGAATTTCCAGATCGCCTGCGCGTCGTCGGCCGCCTGCGCCAGGCTGCCGACCTGCAGCAGCGTCGGGCGCTGCGCCGCAGGCAGGGTTTCGGCCCAGGCCAGCGAGCGAGTCACGTGGCCGCTCGGTTCCTGATACAGCATGGCGTCGTCAACGTACATCAGCCCGTGAATGTCGGTCTGTTTGAGCATCTGCAGCACCTGTTTGGCCTGCTCCTTCGCCAAGGGATCGGCGGCCAGCACTTTTTTCTGCTGAAAATCATACAGGTAAGTGCCGTTGCAGCAGATGGCCGGCGTGTCAATCTGCAGCGCCTGGTAGAACGGATGGATGGCGACGTGATGGCGGCCGGTGACCACCACCACCTGGACGCCGGCGGCGCGCGCCTGCGCCAGCGCTTCCAGCGACTGCGGTAAGATGCGTTTTTGATTGTCCAGCAGGGTGCCGTCAAGATCGAGGGCGATGACGCGGTAGCTCATAGGGTTCTCGTTATCGTTAGCCATAAAATTAATCCGATGGTACACCGGATAGCCAATGGAGAAAACCGCGTGAGCTTCCGGTGCTAAGCAGGGTTGCCATGCGACGGATGTGCGGTAAGCTAGGGACAAGCGAACGGCCTGAAACCGGTTCCTCTTTTACCCTTTGCAAGGAGAACACATGAAGCAAATCGTTTATGTCGCCAGCCCGGAGAGCCAGCAGATCCACGTCTGGCAGTTGGACGACGCCGGCGCGCTGGCGCTGCTGCAAACCGTTGACGTGCCGGGCCAGGTGCAGCCGATGACCCTTCATCCGGACAAGACTCACCTGTACGTCGGCGTGCGTCCGGCGTTCGGCATCGTCAGCTACCGCATCGAGGCGGACGGCACGCTGCAGCAGGCCGGCATGGCGCCGCTGCCGGGCAGCCCGACCCATATCTCCACCGATTTGCAGGGGCGTTACCTGTTCTCCGCTTCCTACAGCGGCAACTGCGCCAGCATCAGCCCGATCGGCCACGACGGCGTGGTCACGGCGCCGATCCAACAGATCGACGGCCTGAGCGCGCCGCACTCCGCCAACATCGATCCGACCAACCAGCTGGTGCTGGTGCCGTGTCTGAAAGAAGACCGCATCCGTCTGTTCAACCTGAGCCTGGCGGGCCAGCTGACGCCGCACGCGCAGGACGCGGTGGATATCGCCGCCGGCGCCGGTCCGCGCCATATGGCGTTCCACCACAACGACAAGTTCGCTTATTGCGTCAACGAGCTGAACGGCACGGTGGACGTGCTGGCCATTTCGGAAAACGGCGGCAAATACACCGTGACGCAAACGCTGGATATCATGCCGGACGATTTCGACGGCACCCGCTGGGCGGCGGACATTCATATCACGCCGAACGGCCGCTTCCTGTACACCAGCGATCGCACCGCCAGCATTCTGACCCTCTTCAGCGTCTCCGAAGACGGCGGCACGTTGAGCGTGGTCGGCTATTATCCGACCGAAGCGCAACCGCGCGGTTTCAATATCGATCACAGCGGCCGCTTCGTGATTTCGTCCGGCCAGAAGTCCGATCACATCGCGGTGCATGAAATTGATCAGGCCAGCGGTCAGCTGACTATGTTGGCGCGTTATCCGGTGGGCAAAGGCCCGATGTGGGTAAGCGTGCTGGCGAAGTAATTCGGCGGGCAGAGCAGAAAAGCGCGGTTCGGTTGAGCCGCGCTTTTTTATGGGCGGAGATCAATCAGTTGAACATCACCGTCAGCGTGGCGCTGCCGAGGCTGTGGAAATGCACGTTAAAGCCCACCAACGCGCCGCTGGAGCCTTCATCCACCTCAATGCTTTCCACGTCCAGCGCATGCACGGTGAACTGATAGCGGTGGCGTTCGCCATTCGGCGGCGCGGCGCCGCCGTAACCGGCCGAGCCGAAGTCGGTACGGGTTTGCAGCGCGGCGCTCGGCAACGGCGCTTTGCCGGAGCCTGCGCCCTGCGGCAGCTCGCGCACGTCGGCCGGAATATTGGCCACCACCCAGTGCCACCAGCCGGAGCCGGTCGGGGCATCGGGATCGTACAGGGTGACGACGAAGCTTTTGGTGCCGGCGGGCACGCCGTCCCAGGCCAGGTGCGGCGACAGGTTATCGCCGCGGTAGCCCATGCCGTTGAAGACCTGCGTCTGCGGCATTGTGCCGCCGTCCTGCAGATCGTTGCTGTACAAACGAAAAGCCATAATGACTCCCAGTTGTCGATAAACGCGGACCCTTAAGCTAGATCTTTTCGGTGGAACAATACAACCCCTTGCGCCAGAGGCGGACGGTTGATCTCGACGGTGACATGCACCAGTTCGGGACGCGCGGCCAACAGTTGGCGCACCCGATCGGCGGTGAGGGCGCGATCGGCGCTGCTCAGGGCGAGGACGCAATGATATTTTCCTTTGCCGATGCGGCCTACATGCAAATCGGTCAGCGTGAGCGCGTGGCCGGAAGCGGCCAGGGCCTGGCGGATCTCTTGCGCCACCGGGGCGTCCATTTCGGCATCCAGCAAAATCTTTCCGCTATCGCGCATCAGGCTATAGGCCCAGGCGGCCACCATCACCGCGCCGACGATGCCCATCAAAGGATCGAGCCAGGCGGCGCCCCAAAGCTTGCCGCCGAACAGCGCGACGAGGGCCAACACCGAGGTGGCGGCGTCGGCGATGACGTGGATATAGGCGGAGCGCAGGTTGAGGTCATGATGATGGTCATCGTGGTCATCCCCGTGATGATGATGGTGGCCGCCACCGCGCAACAGCCAGGCGCAGAGCAGGTTGACGGCCAGCCCGATCGCGCCGATGGCGATGGCTTCGTTGTAATGAATCGGGCTGGGATTCAGCAGCCGCTGCCCAGACTGAAACAGCATCAGCGCCGCCACCAGCACCAACAACACCGCGCTGGTGTAACCGGCCAGCACTTCGATCTTCCAGGTGCCGAGGCTAAAGCGGCGATCCTTGGCCAGCCGGCGTGCGGCGCCGTAAGCCAGCACCGACAGGCCCAGGGCCAGCGCGTGCGAACTCATGTGCCAGCCGTCGGCCAGCAATGCCATCGAGTTAAACAGCCAGCCGCCGGCGATCTCGATAGCCATCATACTGGCGGTGAGTATCACCGCCCATCTGGTGTTTCTTTCGGCCAATGGGTTACCATCGTCAAAAACGTGGCTGTGCTCGCGGTGCAAAACGGGCGCGTGAGACGTCATGGTGAAGTTCCTCAGCAAAAGATAGTGTGCTGAAATATACTATACCCCAGTATAGTAAATAACAATCAGGCGGAAATGATGAGCCATACCCACAGAGATCAAAAGAAGCTGTTGGCGCGGGTGCGCCGCATTAAAGGGCAGGCCGAAGCGCTGGAGCGCGCGCTGGAGAGCGGCGGCGAATGTTCGGCTGTTCTGCAGCAGATCGCGGCGGTGCGCGGCGCGGTCAACGGCCTGATGGCGCAGGTGCTGGAAGGGCATGTGCGCGAACATCTGGCTGCCGCGGACGCTACGCCGCAGCAGCGCGAGCAGGACATCGAGCAATTGATGACCGTTTTACGTTCTTATATGAAGTAATCATGATTTCACTGAAAAAACGCACGCCGTGGTTCGGCTGGCTGCGCCGTTGGGCCAAAGGCATCAAGCGCGATATCTACGCGCTGTGGCTGGCCGCCCGTGATAAGCGCACCCCGTGGTACGCCAAGCTGATCGCGCTGCTGGTGGCCGGCTATGCGATCTCACCGATCGATCTGATCCCGGATTTTATTCCGGTGCTGGGCTATCTGGACGATGTGATCATCGTGCCGTTGGGCATCATGTTGGCGGTGCGGCTGATCCCCAAACCGCTGATGGCCGAGCTGCGCGAGAAGGCGCAAAAGCGCGTCGATAATCCCACCGGCCGCATGGCGGCGGCGATGATCATTGTACTGTGGCTGCTGTGTTTGGGATTGCTGGCCCGCTATCTGGACCAGCATTGGTAAGGCATTAACGCGCGGCGGCGGCGACGGCGGCGGTCAGGCGGCTGAGCTGGTCCGCTTCGATGATGTAAGGCGGCATCAGGTAAATCAGCTTGCCGAACGGCCGGATCCATACCCCGCGCTCGACGAACCCGCGCTGCAGCTCGGCGACATCCACCGGTTCGCGCATCTCCACCACCCCAATCGCGCCCAGCACCCGCACGTCGGCCACCTTCGGCAGCGCCGCCAACGGCAACAGTTCCCGCTTCAACTGGGTTTCGATGGCGCTCACCTGCGCCTGCCAGCGATTTTCCGCCAGCAGCGCCAGACTGGCGTCCGCCACGGCGCAGGCCAGCGGATTGCCCATAAAGGTCGGCCCGTGCATAAAGCAGCCGGCCGCGCCGTTGCTGATGGTCTCCGCCACATGGCGGGTAGTCAAGGTGGCGGAAAGGGTCATATAGCCGCCGGTCAGCGCCTTGCCCAGACAGAGAATGTCCGGCACCACCTGCGCGTGCTCGCAGGCGAACAGCTTGCCGGTGCGGCCGAAACCGGTGGCGATCTCGTCGGCGATCAGCAGCACCTGATGGCGATCGCACAGCTCGCGCACCCGCTTGAGATAGGTCGGATGGTAGATGCGCATGCCGCCGGCGCCTTGCACCACCGGTTCCAGAATCACCGCCGCCACTTCACCGGCGTGCTGCTCCAGCAGCGCGGCGAACGGCGCGATATCCTCTTCACGCCATTCCTCGTCGAAGCGGCACTGCGGCGCGGTGGCGAACAGGTGCGGCGCCAGATACCCCTGATAGAGGCTGTGCATCGAGTTGTCCGGATCGCAGACCGACATCGCGCCGAAGGTATCGCCGTGATAGCCGTGGCGCAGCGTCAGGATGCGCTGCCGGCGCTCGCCGCGCGCCTGCCAGTACTGCAGCGCCATTTTCAGCGACACTTCTACCGCCACCGAACCAGAGTCCGCCAGGAACACGCACTGCAGTGCTTCCGGCGTCATTTCCACCAGCCGACGGCACAACGAGATGGCGGCCGGATGGGTAATGCCGCCGAACATCACGTGCGACATCTTCTCCAACTGCTGGCTGGCGGCCTGATTCAGGCGCGGATGGTTGTAACCGTGGATCGCCGCCCACCAGGAGGACATGCCGTCCACCAGACTCCGGCCGTCCGCCAGCTGCAGTTCGACGCCGCTGGCCGATTCGATCGGGTAACAGGGTAACGGGCGGCTCATGGAGGTGTAGGGGTGCCAGATATGGCGTTGGTCAAACGCCAGGTCGGAAGCGGTGACAGACATTGTTGTAAACCAAATTGGGTTAAGATTGGTTGACAGTATATCCACAATATTTAAACTGGCGACACTTTTTCGTTTTGGAGACGCCATGATGGCCGACCGCATTCACTGGACAGTAGGGCAAGCCCAGGCCCTGTTTGATAAACCGCTGCTGGAACTGCTGTTCGAAGCGCAAACCGTACACCGCCAGCACTTCGACCCGCGTCAGGTGCAGGTCAGCACGCTGCTGTCGATCAAGACCGGCGCTTGCCCGGAAGACTGCAAATACTGCCCGCAGAGCTCACGCTACAAGACCGGCCTGGAGTCGGAGCGGCTGATGCAGGTCGAGCAGGTGCTGGAATCGGCACGCAAGGCCAAGGCGAACGGTTCGACCCGTTTTTGCATGGGCGCGGCGTGGAAGAACCCGCACGAGCGCGATATGCCTTATCTGCAGCAAATGGTGCAGGGCGTGAAAGCGATGGGCATGGAAACCTGCATGACGCTGGGCACGCTGGATGGCACCCAGGCCGAGCGGCTGGCGGAGGCCGGGCTGGATTACTACAACCATAACCTCGACACCTCGCCAGAGTTCTACGGCAACATCATCACCACCCGCAGCTACCAGGAGCGCCTGGATACGCTCGACAAGGTGCGCGACGCCGGCATCAAAGTGTGCTCCGGCGGCATCGTCGGGCTGGGTGAAACGGTGCGCGATCGCGCCGGGCTGCTGGTGCAGCTGGCCAACCTGCCAAAACCACCGGAGAGCGTGCCGATCAACATGTTGGTGAAGGTGAAAGGCACGCCGCTGGCGGATAACGATGACGTCGATCCGTTTGATTTCATCCGCACCATCGCGGTGGCGCGCATCATGATGCCATCTTCTTATGTCCGTCTCTCCGCAGGCCGCGAACAGATGAACGAACAGACGCAGGCGATGTGCTTCATGGCCGGCGCCAACTCGATCTTCTACGGTTGCAAGCTGCTGACCACGCCGAATCCGGAAGAAGACAAAGACCTGCAGCTGTTCCGCAAGCTGGGGCTCAACCCGCAGCAGACCGCAACCGAACACGGCGACAACCAGCAACAGCAGGTGCTGGCCAAGCAACTGCTGAACGCCGATACCGCCGAGTTTTACAACGCGGCGCCGTGATGAGCTGGCAGCAACGCATCGAGCAGGCGCTGGCTGAGCGGCGCCTGAACGCCGCCTACCGCCGGCGACAGACCACCGAGGGCGGCAACGGCCGCCAGATCCGGCTCGGCGATCGTCTCTATCTGAACTTCTCGGGCAACGACTACCTGGGGCTGAGCCAGGATACGCGGGTGATCGCCGCCTGGCAGCAGGGCGCGCAGCGTTACGGCGTCGGCAGCGGCGGTTCGGGCCACGTGACCGGTTTTAGCGCAGCGCATCAGGCGCTGGAAGAGCAACTGGCGGCGTGGCTCGGCTATCCGCGCGCGCTGCTGTTCATCTCCGGCTACGCCGCCAACCAGGCGGTGCTGGCGGCGTTGATGCAAAAGGGCGATCGCATTTTGGCCGATCGTCTCAGCCACGCCTCGCTGCTGGAGGCGGCGGCGCAGTCGCCGGCCGAGCTGCGCCGGTTCCAGCACAATCAACCGCAGGCCTTGGCGGATCTGCTGGCCAAACCCTGCGACGGGCAGCGGCTGGCGGTCACCGAAGGGGTGTTCAGCATGGATGGCGACGGCGCGCCGTTGGCAGAGCTGCATCGCTTAACCCGTGCGGCGGGCGCCTGGCTGATGGTGGACGACGCCCACGGCATCGGCGTGCGCGGCGAACAAGGCCGCGGCAGCTGCTGGCAGCAGGGCGTGCGCCCTGAACTGCTGGTGGCGACCTTCGGCAAGGCGTTCGGCGTCAGCGGCGCGGCGGTGCTGTGCGATGAGGCGACCGCCGAGTATCTGCTGCAGTTCGCCCGCCATCTGATCTACAGCACCGCGATGCCGCCGGCACAGGCCTGCGCGCTGCAGGCGGCGCTGGTCTGCATTCGAGAGGGCGATGACCTGCGCGCCCGGCTGCAGGACAACATTCGGCGTTTCCGTCAGGGCGCGGCGCCGCTGGCGCTGACCCTGACAGATTCCGACACCGCCATCCAGCCGCTGCTGGTGGGGGATAATCAGCGCGCGCTCGATCTGGCGACCCGCCTGCGCGAGTGCGGCCTGTGGGTGAGCGCCATCCGCCCGCCGACGGTGCCGCCGGGCGGCGCGCGGCTGCGCATTACCCTGACGGCGGCGCATCAGCCGCAGGATATCGATCGCCTGCTGGAGGTACTGAATGACGTCAGCCAATGACACAGTGAACAAACAGGCGGTCGCCTCGGCCTTCAGCCGCGCGGCCGGCAGCTACGACGCCGCCGCCGAGCTGCAGCGTGACGTTGGCGAGCGCTTACTGGGGATGGGGAGTTCCCACCCGGGCGAACAGCTGCTGGACGCCGGCTGCGGCACCGGCTATTTCAGCCGTATGTGGCGTGAGCGCGGCAAACGGGTGACCGCGCTCGATTTGGCGCCGGGCATGCTGGACGTCGCCCGCCAACGGCAGGCGGCGCATCATTATCTGCTGGGCGATATCGAACAGGTGCCGCTGCCCGATGCGGCGATGGACATCTGTTTCAGCAGCCTGGTGGTGCAGTGGTGCAGCGATCTGCCTGCCGCGCTGGCAGAGCTGTATCGCGTGACCCGTCCCGGCGGCGTGATCCTGTTTTCCACGCTGGCGGCGGGCTCGCTGCAGGAATTGGGGGACGCCTGGCAACAGGTGGACGGCGAACGTCACGTGAACGCCTTTTTGCCGTTGACGCAGATCCGCACCGCCTGCGCCGCCTATCGACACGAACTGGTGACGGAGTTGCGTATCCTGAACTACCCGGACGTGATGACGCTGATGCGTTCGCTCAAGGGCATCGGGGCGACGCATTTGCATCAGGGGCGCGAGGGCGGCCTGATGTCGCGCGGCCGCCTCGCCGCGCTGCAGGCGGCTTACCCGTGCCGGCAGGGGCAGTTCCCGCTCAGCTATCATCTGGCTTATGGAGTGATTTATCGTGAGTAAACGTTGGTTCGTGACCGGCACCGACACCGAAGTGGGGAAAACCGTCGCCAGCAGCGCCTTGCTGCAGGCCGCCAACCGGGCGGGCTACCGCAGCGCCGGCTATAAGCCGGTGGCCTCCGGCAGCGAGATGACCGCCGAGGGGCTGCGCAACGGCGACGCGCTGGCGCTGCAGGCCAACAGCGGTGTGGCGCTGGATTACGACGAAGTGAACCCTTACGTATTTGCCGAACCGACCTCGCCGCATATCGTCAGCGCCGATGAAGGCCGGCCGATCGACGCGGCGCGGCTGTCCAACGGCCTGCGCCGGCTGGAGCTGCGCGCCGACTGGGTGCTGGTCGAGGGGGCCGGCGGGTGGTTTACCCCGTTGTCGGCGGAGTACACCTTCGCCGACTGGGTGCGGCAAGAGCAACTGCCGGTGATCCTGGTGGTGGGCATCAAGCTGGGCTGCATCAACCACGCGGTGCTGACGGCCCAGGCGGTGCAACAGGCCGGGCTGAAGCTGGCCGGTTGGATCGCCAACGACGTGGCGCCGCCGGGGCGGCGGCATCAGGAATACCTGGCTACGCTGCGCCGTATGCTGCCCGCGCCGCTGCTGGGCGAAATCCCGCACCTGCCGCAGGCCGAACGGGCGCCGCTGGGGCAGTATCTGGATATCAGCTTGCTGGCGCAGTGAGAGGTTCTGGCTGATGAATCACAACGCCGGGTCTTATGACCCGGCGTTGGCTTTTACATAGCGGTAATACAGGCGTTATCGAGATAAAGCACGCCATTTTTCGCCAGGGCAAACAGGTTGAACGTCAGGATGACATGGGTCGCCCAGACCGGGACTTTTCGTCGATTGGCGTTGAAACGATATTCGGTGTACTCGGCGTAAGCATCGGCTTTCAAGGCGGCGTCCCAGGCTGCCGGCGCGGCTTTGGCGATGAGCGAGACGCCGTTGTCCGCATGGTCCTGGATACAGGCATATTGCAGCGTCGCGAACAGATTGCCGGTACCGCCGTTGACCGTTTTCAGGGTAAAACAGGCGCCCAGCTGCTCATATTGCGCGGCGGGCACGATCACTCTCACTCCGGCGTTGGTATTGGCGTTGCCCAACTTGGTCACTTTCAGGGCATTGCTGCCGTTGACGCCCGCGCCAGCTTCGATACTGATAGTCACTGCGTCTGAGGTAAAGGGCTCGCTGATCGTGCCGCCTGTCACTTCCCAGCCAAACGGCTTAGCGGAAAAGGCGAACTCACCGTCTTTTAACTTGTTATTCACGGCGCCGACCAGCGTCTGGATCCCGGCGCCACCCCCACCGCCATCCAGTCGGCTATTGACGATGACAAAGTCGCCGGTACCGCTGAAATAGCGGCCGCTGGCGGTTCGTACGCCATAGAACTTCACGCTGTCGACGATAATCCCGCTACTGCCGGCCTCGGCGTAAAACAGCGACGCTTGCGCCAGTCGGCCGCCGGCGACGATGATTTCGCCGCCGTGAATCAACAGCGATGCATTTTGATTGGCGCTGCAACGGAAGGGAATTTCCGTGAGCGGACTATTACCGTTGTTGAATTCCATATGGCAGCCATGCAATTCAATGCTACCGGCCTCAACGTCGGCAATCGAGCCGGCATAGTCGATCGAAGTGCCGAACAGGCGGAAGGCGCCGTTGGGGTTAGCGTTGCGAACGGCCAGCCCCTGGGAATTGCCGAGGGTGCCACCGAAGAAGTTGATGCCTTCACCGAAGTTTTGGGCGCCGCTGTTCGTTGAAGGCATATGCAGGCACTCAAAACAGCGAATGACTTCACAGGCGTAGTGGTGGGCGATATAGGCATTGGTACCGTAGTACAGGCCGTAGTAGAAGCCGGAAATATAGACGTTATTGACGGAAAAGTTGCCCAGCGGGCCTTCAGGCGAATCGAAACGGACGCCGTCGATATAGGTGTATTCGATCGTCGTTTCATCTTTGCTGTTGTTAATCCTGGCGCCGATGCCCTTTACGGTGAAATCTTTCATGATAGGCGCCGGGCGAATAGGAACGTTGCTATCCAGCGCGCCGTTGCTGGTATAGCAGCGCAGGAAATAGTTATGGTCGCTTTCCGTGCCGTTGGGGATCTCGGTAGTGACGTTGACACCGTTGCCGTCGATATAGACGAATCCGACATTGATATCGGTTTTAGGCGCCGTCCAAAGGGCAAAAGGCGCGGCGAATCTGACAATCGCAGGGCGTTTTAACGTTTTGATGATAAAGTCTTGTGCGCCGACCAGTTCGTCGCGCGAACTGACGTAAATGCCTTCAATATTAAGACGTTCCTGCAGGCTCCAGTTTTTGTTGCGCAAATCCGCGTATTGAATAAATGCCGCGTTGTTGTCTGTCATGCTTACATCCCTCGATATTATGGTGTCGGTGTGACCCCTATCGAGTATGAAAAGATGGCCGGCCCATGCCTATTGGGCGCAGACCGGCCGTGACTGATACAACAGCAACCTAATCGCTAACCCGAGCACTCACTCCGCCAGCCCGGCGCCGATCAGCGCCTCATCCAGCTGCGCCAGCGCGCCGTGCGCCACGGTGCGCCCGCTATCGAGCAGACAAAAACGATCCGCCACCCGGCGCACGAACGGCAGCTGATGCTCTACCAGCAAAATGGTCATGCCCAACTCATAGTTGAGCCTGCGGATCACGTTGCCGATGTCGGCGGCGATCGAGGGCGGTACGCCCGTCGTCGGTTCGTCGAGGATCAGCAGTGCCGGCTCCTGCGCCAGCGCACGACCAATCGCCAACTGGCGTTGAGCGCCTTCGCACAGATCGCCGGCGCGGCGGGTGCGCATCTGGCGCAAATTGGGAAACAGGCTGTAGATCAGCGGCGGAATGCGGTAAGGGGCGCCGCGCACGGCCATCTGCGCCACTTGCAGATTCTCTTCCACGCTCAGCTGCGAGAAGAGTTGCCGCCCTTGCGGGACGTGGCTGATGCCGAGTGCGGCGCGGCGCTCCATCGGTTGCAGCAGCAGGTTTTGCGGCGGCTGATCCGCCGGCTGCCAGGTCATGCTGCCGCTCACCACCGGCAAATGCCCCATGATGCAGTTGACCAGCGTGGTCTTGCCCACGCCGTTGCGCCCGAGCAGCACGGTGCACTGGCCGCGCGGCAGCTCCAGGTTGATGTCCCACAGGGTATGATTTTGCCCGTAAAATTGATTGACCGATCTCAGACTCAGCATGTGGCATTCTCCTCATAGACATAGGCGCCCGTTCCACTCGTTGGTGGGGTGCTGCAAAGGCCGCATTGGCGGTTGATTTCCCGAGTGTGGCAATGTCCGGAACAAAATGCCGTCCCTCCGATTCACCTGAGCAATGTCTGCGGTGGACGGAAAGACAGTCAATATGTCGTGAAAAACGACGTTTATGACGACTTGGTGTCGTTCTCGCGCTTTTACGAGGCATAGCCAGGCGGCGGTTGCACGCCGCATTCGGCAGCGCATTATGCTGTCGCGCCTCGTTCGCACGCGGGAAGATAAAGCAACTCCCAGGCCAGTTTTGCCACTGGCCGAAAAGAGGGAGTGTTATCGCTTTGTTAACCGCCTGTCAGGCCCGACGCGCTCTGCCGCGGCGGCCTGAAAATACGCCGGGAAGTTAACCCGGACGTTTTTTGCACTCTTGTGGTGCTCTCCGGCGTGGGCGTGGTGCAAGGCGTTGCGCCGCCGTCAAGCGCGATCGGCGTGAAAGGGGGCAATGCGATTTTGGCAATGGGGATTTTTAGTATTAATCGGCATAAACAAAGCGATATTTTTATGAAAAAATAACTAAAAAAGCCATTTTGGCGAGTGTAAAGGGCGAAAAGCTTTCTTTCTGTAACTCCCGCCACGGGCGGGGCGGTGAGAGTTATCCACTATTCCTGTGGATAACCTTGTGCATTAGATTTAGAAAAACGCTGTAAAGCGAGAGCCGACGCGGGTTCTGTTCGCTTTGTCCGCAATCTCGTCTTTTTATTAAAACTATTAATTATCAATAAATTAACTAAAATCAAGACGCCAGGGCATTGATCGGGTTTCTATGTGTGATTTTTCGCCGCGGTGCTATCAATAAGTTAATTTTCGGCAAGTTCTGGGGATAAATCTGTTATTGACAATAAAAATGTCACCCCGCTGTAACCTCACGGTGCAACGGCGTTGCCGCGCTGCCGGGCGCAGCGACGAATCCGCTTGAAGCTGGTTTTATATCCAGTATCATGGGCACTGGCGCAAATCGCCGACACTTTCCATAATTAGGGGCCACGTCCGGCGTAGAGCCGGCTGGCCGCCTGAGCGCGCGCATCTCCACAGGGTAGCCGAGCAATGAGTAAACTTTTCAAACTGCATTCTGATTTCAAACCGGCCGGCGATCAGCCGGAAGCCATCCGCAAACTGGAAGAGGGGTTGGAAGACGGCCTGGCGCACCAGACGCTGCTGGGGGTAACCGGCTCGGGCAAAACGTTCACCATCGCCAACGTGATAGCCGATCTGAATCGGCCGACCATGGTGCTGGCGCCGAACAAGACGTTGGCGGCGCAGCTGTACGGCGAGATGAAAGAGTTTTTCCCGGAGAATGCGGTGGAGTACTTCGTCTCCTACTACGACTACTACCAGCCGGAAGCCTACGTGCCCAGCTCCGACACCTTCATTGAAAAAGACGCTTCGGTGAATGAGCACATCGAGCAGATGCGCCTTTCCGCCACCAAGGCGCTGCTGGAGCGGCGCGACGTGGTGGTGGTGGCGTCGGTGTCGGCGATCTACGGCCTGGGCGATCCGGATCTTTACCTGAAGATGATGCTGCATCTGACCAAGGGCATGATCATCGATCAGCGCTCCATTTTGCGCCGGCTGGCGGAGCTGCAGTATTCCCGCAACGATCAGGCTTTCCAGCGCGCCACCTTCCGCGTGCGCGGCGAGGTGATCGACATCTTCCCGGCGGAGTCGGACGAGCTGGCGCTGCGCGTTGAGCTGTTCGACGACGAAGTGGAGCGGCTGTCGCTGTTCGATCCGCTGACCGGGCAGATTGAGCAGGTGGTGCCGCGTTTTACCATCTACCCGAAGTCGCACTACGTGACGCCGCGCGAGCGGATCATTCAGGCGATGGAAGAGATCAAGGTCGATCTGGCGGACCGCCGCAAGGTGCTGTTGGCCAACAACAAGCTGCTGGAAGAGCAGCGCCTGACGCAGCGCACCCAGTTCGATCTGGAGATGATGAACGAGCTGGGTTACTGCTCGGGCATCGAAAACTACTCGCGCTACCTTTCCGGGCGCGCCGAGGGCGAGCCGCCGCCGACGCTGTTCGATTACCTGCCGGCGGACGGCCTGCTGGTGGTCGACGAATCCCACGTCACCATTCCGCAAATCGGCGCGATGTTCAAGGGCGACCGCGCGCGCAAGGAAACGCTGGTGGAGTACGGTTTCCGCCTGCCGTCGGCGCTGGACAACCGCCCGCTGCGCTTCGAGGAGTTCGAGGCGCTGGCGCCGCAGACCATCTATGTCTCCGCCACGCCGGGCAAATATGAGCTGGAGAAATCCGGCGGCGATCTGATCGACCAGGTGGTGCGCCCGACCGGGCTGCTGGATCCGATCGTGGAAGTGCGGCCGGTCGCTACTCAGGTGGACGATCTGCTCTCCGAGATCCGCAAGCGCGCGGCGATCAACGAGCGCGTGCTGGTGACCACCCTGACCAAACGCATGGCGGAAGACCTGACCGAATACCTGGAAGAGCATGGCGAGCGCGTGCGCTACCTGCACTCGGATATCGACACCGTGGAACGCGTCGAAATCATTCGTGACCTGCGTCTGGGCGAGTTTGACGTGCTGGTGGGCATCAACCTGCTGCGTGAGGGGCTCGACATGCCTGAGGTGTCGCTGGTGGCGATTCTGGACGCCGACAAGGAAGGCTTCCTGCGTTCCGAACGTTCGCTGATCCAGACCATCGGCCGCGCGGCGCGTAACCTGAACGGCAAGGCGATCCTGTATGGCGATCGCATCACCGATTCGATGGCCAAAGCGATCGGTGAAACCGAGCGGCGGCGCGCCAAGCAGCAGGCTTACAACGAAGCCAACGGCATCGTGCCGCAGGGGCTGAACAAGAAGATCGGCGACATTCTGCAGATTGGCCAGCCGGTCAACCGCGCCAAGGGTAAAGGCAGGGGCAAGGCGGCGGACAGCGGCGCTCAGCTGCAGAACCTCACGCCGAAAGCGCTGGATCAGAAAATCCGCGATCTGGAAGCGCAGATGTATACCCATGCGCAAAATCTGGAGTTCGAGCAGGCGGCTGCGTTGCGCGACGAGATCCACCAGCTGCGCGAGCAGTTCATCGCGATTTCCTGACCGTTGGACGGCGCCCGCGCTGTGGGCGTCAAAATTCCTTGTCGGCCGCGTCAAAGCTGTTATGGTGTGCGGCCCGATTTGACCACGAAGAGTACCGAACATGAGCCAACACCAGTCTAAAGACCCGCTGCACGGCGTGACGCTGGAGCAACTGCTGAATAAACTGGTGGATCACTACGGTTGGTCCGAGCTGGGCGCGCGCATTCGCATCAACTGCTTCCGCAGCGATCCGAGCATCAAGTCCAGTCTGAAATTTTTGCGTCGCACGCCCTGGGCGCGTAAAGAGGTGGAAGATCTGTATATCGATATGGTCAGCCATCCCGCCCCAGCCAGCGATAATCCCTGGCTGCGCGGGCGAGACGGTTAAATTCGGTCAACGGCGGTCGGCCAGCTCTACCAGCGCTTGATCCAGCGCCTGGCGCAGCAGCTGGCGATCGTGGCGATAAGGGATGTCGCTCGCTTCCAGCGGTTGCTGAATCACCACCCGATCCTGCACTTCACTGGTGTCTACCGCCGGGCTGACGATCAGCGCATCGATCATCCGGCGGCCGATCTTCTCTTCCATCAGCGCCAGCTTATCCTTTAATGACAGCGCCGCGGCGGCCACGCTCAGCTCGCGGCCGAGGTTGCCGATATAAATCATGCTGGCGCTGCTGCGGCGCAGCGCCTGGGTGAGATCGTCCAGCAGCAGCAGCGGCATCAGGCTGGTGAGAAAACTGCCCGGTCCGATCAGGATCACGTCGGCCTGCGCGATGGCGTCCAGCGCTTCGCGCGTGGCGTTGACCGGGGGAGACAGCATCAGCTCCTGCGGCATATGGGCCAGTTGATCGACATTCACTTCACCGTAAACATGGTTGCCTTCGTGATCGTGCGCCATCAAATCCACCGGCTGTTCCGACATCGGGATCAACGCCGCGTCCACCTTCAACAGGCTGCGCACCAGGTTGATCGCTTCCAGCGGGCGCACGCTCAGGTGATCCAGCGCTTTCAACATCAGGTTGCCGAGGTTATGGCCGGCCAGTTCGCCGTTGCCGCTGAAGCGGTATTCGAACATCGCCGAGGCGACGCTCGGCTCGGTGATCAGCTGGTTGAGACAGTTGCGGGTATCGCCCCAGGCAATGCCGCCTTCCGAACGGCGGATGCGGCCGGTGGAACCGCCGTTGTCGGTGGTGGTAACGATGCCGGTCAGGCGGGAGCCTAAGGACGACAGGGCCGACATCACACGGCCCAGGCCGTGTCCGCCGCCCAACGCCACCACGCGGTCGAGATCGGCCAGGGTACGATTACGCATAAATTTCCTTACAAAGGGGCTGAACTGCCCGCATAAGGTAGCGGATCCGGCGTAAAAACGCGATATACCCGTTATCCTTGACGTTGCCTCTGGGGGGAGCGGGCTTGCCGTCGGGAGGCGACGCCCATTATTTAGGGGATAAAGAGTGCCATTTGCGTGATTCTGGTCAATTCGCCCGCGTAAGCGATGTTTATCATGGTTTACCCGATTACGCGGCGTCTAAAAACGCTGTATAGACAGTTATATAGCGAATTAACGCGTTGGCTATCGTTGCCGATTAGCGCTAGAATTCTGCTGAAAACCACGGTTTCATTCCGGCTACTCAAGGTAGCGGGAAGAGAAATCAAACTCCTAGCCCCTGCGCCTACGTTGTTCATCCGGAACGATATGGCGCTTGGGCCGTGGCGAAGTCAGCCACCAGGGTGCAGAGGGGAAACGCTCGCATCTCCCGACTTTGGAAAGGTGTTATGGTACCGCAACTCATTGATGCTTATGAGCGCAAGTTCTATTACCTGCGCTTGTCGATCACCGACGTGTGCAACTTTCGTTGCACCTACTGTCTGCCCGACGGCTACAAGCCGAGCGGCAGCCCGAAAAGCTTCCTGTCGCTGGATGAAATCCGCCGCGTCAGCCGCGCGTTCGCCGAACTGGGCACCGAAAAGGTGCGCCTGACCGGCGGCGAGCCTTCGCTGCGCCGCGACTTTACCGAGATCATCGCCGCCGTGCGGGAAAATCCGGCCATCCGCACGTTGGCGGTCACCACCAACGGCTACCGTCTGGCGCGCGACGTCGCCGCCTGGCGTGACGCCGGTCTGACGGCGATCAATGTCAGCATCGACAGTCTGGATCCCCGCCAGTTTCACGCCATTACCGGTCAGGACAAGTTCCGCCAGGTGATGGACGGCATCGACGCCGCCTTCAGCGCCGGTTTCAGCAAGGTCAAGGTCAACGCCGTGCTGATGCGCGACGTCAATCACCAGCAACTCGGCGCGTTTCTCGCCTGGATCAAGGATCGGCCGATCCAGCTGCGCTTTATCGAACTGATGGAAACCGGCGAGGGGGGCGAACTGTTTCGCAAACACCACGTTTCCGGCGAAGTGATTCGCCTGCAGCTGGAGCAGCAGGGTTGGCAGCGCCAGGCGCGTGGCCGCAGCGACGGCCCGGCGCAGGTGTTCAGCCACCCGGACTACCAGGGTGAGGTGGGTCTTATCATGCCGTATGAAAAAGACTTCTGCGCCAGCTGCAACCGGCTGCGCGTTTCTTCCATCGGCAATCTGCATCTGTGCCTGTTCGGCGAGCAGGGGGTGCCCCTGCGCGATCTGCTGGCGGACGACGGCCAGCTCGACGCGCTGAAGGCGCGCATTCAGAGCGGGCTGCTGAGCAAGAAGCAGACCCATTTCCTGCATCAGGGCAACAGCGGGATCACCCAGAACCTGTCGTTTATCGGCGGCTGACAGCCAATAGGAGCTTATTGAACCATGAGCCATGCGAGCAGCGAGTTTATTCCGGCGCATATCGCCATCCTGACCGTGTCCGACAGCCGCGGCGCGGCGGAAGACACCTCCGGCCAATATCTGCAGGAAGCGGCGCAGGAAGCCGGCCATCAGGTGGTGGATCGCGCCATCGTCAAAGATGACATTTACCAGATCCGCGCACGGGTTTCCGCGTGGATCGCCGATGACAACGTGCAGGCGGTGCTGATCACCGGCGGCACCGGTTTTACCGCGCGCGACAACACGCCGGAAGCGCTGTTGCCACTGTTCGACAGAGAGGTGGAAGGGTTCGGCGAACTGTTCCGCATGGTGTCGTACGAAGAGATCGGTACCGCGACGATCCAGTCGCGCGCGCTGGCCGGCCTGGCCAACCGCACGGTGATTTTCGCCATGCCGGGCTCCACCCGCGCCTGCCGCACCGCCTGGGAGCGGATTATCGAAGAGCAGTTGGACGCGCGCCATCGCCCGTGCAACTTCCAGCCCCATTTGAAGAAGCCCTGAGTCATGACACAGCTAACCCACATTAACGCCGCCGGCGAAGCCCATATGGTTGACGTTTCCGCCAAGGCCGAAACGGTGCGCGAGGCGCGCGCCGAAGCCTTCGTCGACATGCTGCCCGCCACGCTGGCGATGATCGTCGACGGCAGCCATCACAAGGGCGACGTGTTCGCCACGGCGCGCATCGCCGGCATTCAGGCGGCCAAACGCACCTGGGAACTGATCCCGCTGTGCCACCCGCTGATGTTGAGCAAGGTCGAAGTGCAGCTGGAGGCGCAAACGGAGCACAGCCGGGTGCGCATTGAAACCTGCTGCCGGCTGACCGGCAAAACCGGCGTCGAGATGGAAGCGCTGACCGCCGCCTCGGTGGCGGCATTGACCATCTATGACATGTGCAAAGCGGTACAGAAAGACATGGTGATCGGCCCGGTGCGCCTGCTGGCGAAAAGCGGCGGCAAATCCGGTGATTTTAAGGTGAACGCATGATCGATATTCTTTTCTTCGCGCAGGTGCGCGAACTGGTGGGCACCGGCGCGCTGTCGATGCCGGCGGATTACCCGACCGTCGAGGCGCTGCGTCAGGCGCTGTGCGCGCGCGGCGATCGCTGGGCGCTGGCGCTGGAGTCCGGCAAACTGCTGGCGGCGGTCAATCAGTCGCTGGTGGCGGCGGATCACCCGCTGCGCGCCGGCGATGAAGTGGCCTTCTTCCCGCCGGTTACCGGGGGGTAAGCATGGAAAACACCCGCATTCGCGTGGGCGAAGCGCCGTTCAACGTCGGCGACGAGTATCAGTGGCTGGCGCAGTGCGACGCCGACGGCGCGGTGGTGACCTTCACCGGCAAGGTGCGCAACCATAACCTCGGGGACGACGTCAGCGCGCTGACGCTGGAACACTACCCCGGCATGACCGAGAAGGCGCTGGCGGAGATCGTGGCCGAGGCGCGCAGCCGTTGGCCGTTGCAGCGCGTGACGGTGATCCACCGCGTCGGCGCGCTGTATCCCGGCGATGAGATCGTGTTCGTCGGCGTGACCGGCGCGCACCGCGGCATGGCGTTCGCCGCCAGCGAGTTCATCATGGACTACCTGAAGACCCGCGCACCGTTCTGGAAGCGCGAAGCGACCGGCCAGGGCGATCGTTGGGTGGACGCTCGCGACAGCGATCGTCAGGCCGCGCAGCGCTGGCATGACGCGGCTAAATAACGCCTCAACAGCGGAAACAAATCAAGACCTTTGCCGCTTTCGCGCGGCCTATTCTGTGGTACGCTTATAGCAGGCGAAGCCCCGTTTACGGGGCTTCGGAATCTTGTTTACAACGCAAAAGGTAACCGTCATGGACCGATATCCACGCTCTAATGGTTCAATCGTCGAACGTGCCAACAGCGGCATTCAGGCCTACATGGCGCAGGTTTACGGCTGGATGACCTGCGGTCTGCTGCTGACGGCGTTCGTTTCCTGGTATGCGGCCAATACGCCCGCGATCCTCAACTTCATCTTCTCCAGTCAGATCACCTTCTTCGGTCTGATCATCGCCCAGTTGGCGCTGGTGTTCGTGATTTCCGGCATGGTCAACCGCCTGAGCGGCGCGGTGGCCACCTCGCTGTTCATGCTGTACTCGGCGCTGACCGGGCTGACGCTGTCGAGCATCTTTATCGCGTACACCTACAGCTCGATCGCCAGCACTTTCGTCGTCACCGCCGGCATGTTCGGCGCGATGAGCCTGTACGGCTACACCACCAAGCGCGATCTGAGCGGCTTCGGCAGCATGTTGTTCATGGCGCTGATCGGCATCGTGCTGGCTTCGCTGGTGAACATCTGGCTGAAAAGCACCGCGCTGATGTGGGCGATTACCTACATCGGAGTGGTGGTGTTCGTCGGCCTGACCGCGTACGACACGCAGAAACTCAAGGCGATGGGCGAGCAGCTGAACGCCGATGATAAAGACGGCTTCCGCAAGTACGCCATCGTCGGCGCGCTGACGCTGTATCTCGACTTCATCAACCTGTTCCTGATGTTGCTGCGCATTTTCGGCAACCGCCGCTAAATCCGTCGTCTTTCATGCCTTAGGGTATTTGGCGATCAAAAAGCTCTGCATGTGACATGCAGAGCTTTTTTTATGCGATCTTGCGGCGGAACAGCGCGTAGGCGGCGCTGCCGGTGGTGGCAGTGATCACCAGCAGCGGCCACAGGCTGCGCCAGATAATGCTGAAGCTGGCGTCCTTCAGGTAGATCTGCTTGGTGATGTCGGTGAAGTGGCGTATCGGATTCACCCAGGTCAGATCCTGCAGCCACACCGGCATATTCTCCACCGGCGAGACATACCCCGAGAGCAGGATCGCCGGCATCATGAACACGAACACGCCGATAAACGCCTGCTGCTGAGTGGCGCACAGCGACGAGATCAGCAGGCCGAAACCGACCAGCGACAGCCCGTAGATCAACATGGTGGCGTAGAACAGCAGCAGCGATCCGGCGAACGGGATCTGATACAGGAAGATGCCGATCAACAGCACGATGCTGGCCTGGAAGCTGGCGACGATCAGCGCCGGCACCGCCTTGCCGATAAAGATCTGCCAGGTGGTGAGCGGCGAGACCAGCAGTTGTTCCAGCGTGCCCTGTTCACGTTCGCGCGCCACCGACAGCGAGGTGACGATCAGCACGCCGATGGTGGTGATCATGGCGATCAGCGACGGCACCACGAACCATTTGTAGTCCAGATTCGGGTTATACCAGTTGCGTACCACCAGTTCGCTGTTGTTGGGTTTCGCGCGGTTGCCGAGCAGCTCGTTCTGATATTCCTGCACGATCTGCTGCACGTAGTTGGCGGCGATCTGCGCGCTGTTGGAGTTGCGCCCGTCGAGCAGCAGCTGCAGCGGCGCGGTATTGCCGGTGGCGATATCGCGCGAGAACTGCGCCGGGAAGCGGATCAGCAGCAGCGCCCGCTGGTTGTCGATGGTGGTCTTTATCTCCTGCGGATTGCGCAGCAGCAGGACATGGGAGAAGGCTTTGGCCTTGGCGAAGCGTTGGGTCAGCTCTACCGAGGCCTGGCCGCTGTCCTCGCTGTAGACCGCGATGGTGGCGTTGGTGACTTCCAGCGTCGCGGCGAACGGGAACAGCAGCACCTGCAGGATCACTGGCATGATTAAAATGGCGCGGGTTTGCGGATCGCGCAGCAGCGCCTGCATTTCCTTGATGATGAGCGTCAACAGACGATGAAACATCGCTCTTTCTCCTCAATCCAGCCGGCGCTGGGTTTTCCAGGCCGTCAGGCCGATGAACACCACGGCGGAAGCGATCAGGAACAACAGATTGATCGCCAGCACGGTGCCGACGTTGCCCGCCAGGAACAGCGTTTGCAGCGTGCTGACGAAGTAGCGCGCCGGAATGATGTAGGTCACCGCGCGTACGATGGCCGGCATGCTGTCGATCTGGAAGATGAAGCCGGACAGCATGATCGACGGCAGGAAGGCGGCGTTCAGCGCCACCATCGCCGCGTTGAACTGGTTGCGGGTGAGGGTGGAGATCAGCAGGCCCATGCCGAGGGTGCTGGCGAGGAACAGGCTGCTGATCAGCAGCAGGATCGGCAGCGAACCGCGATAGGGTACGCCGAGCACCCAGACCGCCACCGCCATGCACAGCGCCATGGCGATCATGCCGAGGAAGTAATACGGGATCAGCTTGGAGAGCAGCAGCTCGCTGCGCGTCACCTGGGTGGAGAGCAGGGCTTCCATGGTGCCGCGCTCCCATTCGCGGGCGATCACCAGCGAGGTGAGAATGGCGCCGATCACCGTCATGATGATGGTGATGGCGCCGGGAATGATGTAGTGCCGGCTGATGGCCGCCGGGTTGAACCAGTAGCGCATCTGCACGTCAATCAGCGGCTTGTCGTTGCTCCCCCGATCGGCGGCGCGCTGCTGCTGCCAAACTTGCCATACGCCCTGGGCATAGCCCTGCACGAAGTTGGCGGTATTCGGCTCGCTGCCGTCGGTGATCACCTGGATGGGGGCGCTGTCGTGCGGGCGCGCCATGCGCTGGTCGAAATCCACCGGGATCACCACCAGGCCGCGGATCGTGCCGGCCTGCATCTGCTGGATCAACTGGTGGCGGTTGTCGCTGATGGTCGGTTCGATATAGGGCGAACCGGCGAACGCCTGGGCCAGATCGCGCGCGTCTTCGCTCTGTTGCTCCATCAGAATGCCCAGATGCAGCTTGCTGGAGTCCAGGTTGATGCCGTAGCCGAAGATAAACAGCAGCATCAGCGGGATAACGAAGGCGATCAGGCCGCTGCTGGGATCGCGCAGTATTTGCCGCGTCTCCTTCAGGCACAGCGCGCGCAGTCGGCGCCAGGAGAAGCCGCCGTCGTCGATTGGGGCTCGGTTGTCGCTCACCGCGGTTCCTCCTCGTCGTAGCCCTGCACCAGTTCGATAAACGCCTGTTCCATCGAGGGGTTGGGGTTGTCGTCGCGCGCTACCTGTTGTTTGAGATCGTCCGGCGTGCCGGCGGCGATGATCTTGCCGCGATACACCAGGCCGATGCGGTCGCAGTATTCCGCCTCGTCCATAAAGTGGGTGGTCACCATCACCGTGACGCCCTTGTCGACCATGCCGTTGATGTGCAGCCAGAACTCGCGCCGCGTCAGCGGATCGACACCGGAGGTCGGTTCGTCGAGGAACAGAATATCCGGTTCGTGCATCAGCGCGCAGGCCAGCGCCAGGCGTTGCTTGAAGCCGAGCGGCAGGGCATCCGGCGTCTGATCGAGGATCGGCGCGAAGTTGAAGGCGCGGGACATCTCGTCGATTTTGTCGCGCTGCGCCTTGCCGCTTAGGCCGTAGACCCCGGAGAAGAACTTCAGGTTCTGCGCCACCGTCAGGTTGCCATACAGCGAGAATTTTTGCGCCATGTAGCCGAGGCGTTGGCGCGCCTTGCCGGAACTGGTCTTCAGATCCATCCCCAGCACCAGCGCCTTGCCGCCGGACGGCACCAGCAGGCCGCACATCATTTTGAAGGTGGTGGACTTGCCGGCGCCGTTCGGGCCGAGCAGGCCGAAGATTTCGCCGCGCCGTACCTGAAAATCGACGTGATCGGTGGCGGCGAAATCGCCGAATTTCTTGGTCAACTGCACCGCTTCGATCACCGTTTCACCGCCTTTGCCGTCAACGGTCGGCATGATCTCCGCCAGCGCCGAGCGATGGTTGGGGCCGCCGCCGAGCAGATCGATAAACGCATCCTCGAAGCGCGGATCCGCTTCGTCCAGTTCGGCGTCCGGCAGATCCAGCGTCTGCAGCAGCTGCCGATGATCTTCGCCTTCTTTCAGGATCAGGCGCAGGTACTTGCCCTGGATCACGCCGTCGGTGACCGCCGGCAGGCAGATCGCCCGCTGCAGCAACGATCGATGGCTGCCGGGCGGCGCGGCGATCAATACCGTGCGTCCGGCCATGCGCTGGGTCAGATCCTGCGGCGCGCCGCTGAACAGCAGCTCGCCCTCGTTGAGCAGCAGCACTTCGCGACACTGCTCGGCCTCGTCGAGATAAGAGGTGCTCCACAGGATCAACATGCCGTCATTGGCCAGCTCGTGCACCATGCGCCACAGCTCGCGGCGCGAGATCGGATCGACGCCGACGCCCGGTTCGTCCAGCAGCAGCACCTGGGGTTCGCCCACCAGCGTGCAGGCCAGTCCCAGTTTTTGCTTCATGCCGCCGGACAGCTTGCCCGCCAGACGCCCGGTGAAGCGGGTCAGATCGGTGAATTTCAGCAGCCGTTCGAAGGTCTGGCGGCGAAGATCGCCGGTGACGCCGCGCAGATCGGCGTACAGCGTCAGGTTCTCTATCACCGTCAGATCCTCATACAGCCCGAATTTCTGCGGCATGTAGCCGAGGATCGCATGCAGTTGGCGATCCTGGCCGATCGGATCCAGCCCGGCGACCCGCAGTTTGCCGCTGCTTGGCTTCAGCAGCCCGGCCAGCATGCGCAGCAGGGTGGTTTTGCCGGCGCCGTCCGGGCCGACCAGCCCGATGACCGCGCCGCTGCGCAGGGTGGTGGTCAGGCTGGCGACCGCCGGTTTCTCAAGCGACGGGAAGCGCTTTTCCAGCCCTACCAACTCGATGGTGTGCGCCTGTTCCATGGCCGGCCTCAGGGTTTGGCGAAGCGCAGGGTGACCGGCATGCCCTGACGCAGCGCATCGTCGGCGTCGGTGACGATCACCCGCAGGCGGTACACCAGATCGGTGCGCAGATCCGGCGTTTCAACGCTTTTCGGCGTGAATTCCGCGGTCGGCGAGACGAAACCGATCTTGCCGTGGTAAGGCTTGCCGGGGCGGCCGTCGGTGTAGATCTCCAGCTCGGTGCCGGGCACAGCCTGGTTCAGGCTGGTTTCGTTGACGTAGGCGCGCACCCACACCGGCCGGGTCAACGACAGGGTGAACACCGTGCCGCCGGCGCCGAGCATGGTGCCCGGCTCTACCGCACGGGTCAGCACCGTGCCGGCGGAAGGGGAGAGCAGCGTGGCGTCTTGCAGGTTCAATTGCGCCTGCGCCAACGCCGCTTCGCTTTGCGCCACCTCGGCCTTGGCCTGTTCAATTTCTTGCGGGCGGTTGCCGCTGCGGTATTGCGACAGTTTGTCTTTCGCCGCTTGCAGGTTGGCCAGCGCCTGGTTGCGGGCGGTGCGCGCATCCTCCAGCGCGTCGGCGGAGGTGGCGTTTTTCGCCCACAGCCCTTGCTGGCGCTTCAGGAAACTGTCGGCGTAGGCGAAAGCGGACTGGCGCTGCGCCATTTCTGACTGCACCTGGGCTATCTCTTCGCTGCGATAGCCGGCCTGCAGCAGCGACAGTTTGGCGCGCGCGCTGCCGACGTTGGCTTCGGCCTGTTGCAGCGCGTTGCGGTAGGGAGCATCGTCCAGTTTGCCGAGCAGCTGGCCCGGCTGAACGGTATCGCCTTCATCCACCGTCAGCGACGCCAGGCGGCCGTCGACGCGAAAGCCGAGGTTGACCGTGCGGATATCGACGTTGCCGTACAGCGTCAGCGGCCGCTCCTGCTGCTGTTGGTAATGCCATACCCCGTAAGCGACGGCCGCGATCAGCAGAATCAACAACACGATCAAGGCACTGCGTTTTTTGTTCATAACACTCCCTGCCTGAATTTACGCGCCGTGACGTTGGCGCAGCCCAATAACTAAAATCTCGATATGCTCGCTCAGCACCGCCGCGATTTGCGCCGCTTCGCCCTCACCAATCTCTTGCCAGCCGGCCTGACGGCGGATGGTCTCCCGCGCTACGCGGAACGACAGCACCTCGCCAATCAGCGCATGGGTATGCAACACGAGGCGGGCGGCGCGTTCGTCGATGCCGGTGGCGGCCGACAGCAGGCGGCACAGCCGTTCGTGCATCGGCGCGATCACTTGGCGGTGGATCAGCGGATAGGCGTCGGTTGGGGCGAGCTGTTCGCGCGACATGATTTTGCTCAGATTCAGCGTGTGCGGCTGGGTCATCAGCTCGCTGAAGGCCAGCAGGCCACGCTGCAGCAAACGCAGCGCCGCGTCGGGCGATCGCTGTGCGGCAGGCTGCTGCCCAAAGCGATCGACCTCCTCGGCCAGCGGGGCGAACGCCTGCTGGATGAAATCGGCGAGCGACTGCGCCACGGCCAGGTACAGCCCCTCTTTGGAGCTGAAGTAATAGGTGATGGCGGCGATATTCTGGCCAGCCCGTTGGGCGATGTCGCGGGTGGTGGCGCCTTCCAGGCCGCATTCGCCGAACAGTTCGGTCGCTGCGGCGAGCAGCTGCCGGCGCGTTTGCTCGCCGCGCGCTCGGCCGGCGGCCTGATGAGGGACGGAAGCTGGCATGGGGCACGCTCAAAGTTAATCAATCATATGATTAACTTTATGCCAGATTGTTTAAAACGCAACCGCTAATCACAATGAGTTATGTGATCGGCTTCAGACAATGCTGAATTTACGGCAGATTGTGCTCTGGGTGCGTAAAAGTACTTTTTATTGCGCGACTTCTGTTACAATCGCCGCCTGGTGCACTGCAGTTTGTGCCAATCCCTCGTGGTCATGCTTAATGCCCCGTCTGATCATCCTCCCAGGAAACTGCACCGAACACTGTTAGGTTAGGGGGGATCTGGAGTTTTTCTCTTTATGTCATTTGAAACCCTCGGCTTAAGTGCTGAAATTGTGCGCGCTGTTGAAGAACAGGGCTATCGCGAACCGACGCCAATTCAGCGTCAGGCTATCCCTGTCGTGCTGGAAGGTCGTGACCTGATGGCCAGCGCCCAGACCGGCACCGGTAAAACCGCCGGTTTTACCCTGCCGCTGTTGCAGCTGCTGAGCAAGCATGACCATCCGGTCAAGGGCCGTCGCCCGGTGCGCGCGCTGATCCTGACGCCAACCCGTGAGCTGGCGGCGCAGATCGGCGAAAACGTCGATGCCTACAGCAAACACCTGCGCCTGCGTTCGCTGGTGGTGTTTGGCGGCGTGAGCATCAACCCGCAGATGATGAAGCTGCGCGGCGGCGTCGATATCCTGGTGGCAACGCCGGGCCGTTTGCTGGATTTGGAACATCAGAACGCGGTTGACCTGTCCAAAATCGAAATTCTGGTGCTGGACGAAGCGGACCGCATGCTGGACATGGGCTTTATCCACGACATCCGCCGCGTGCTGGCCAAGCTGCCGGCCAAGCGCCAGAACCTGCTGTTCTCCGCCACCTTCTCCGACGACATCAAGGCGCTGGCCAACAAACTGCTGCATAACCCGGCCTCGGTGGAAGTGGCTCGCCGCAATACCGCGTCCGAGCAGATCGAGCAGAGCGTGCACTTCGTCGACAAGAAGCGTAAGCGGGAACTGCTGTCGCAGATGATCGGCGAAGGCGACTGGAAACAGGTGCTGGTCTTTACCCGCACCAAGCACGGCGCCAACCACCTGGCGGAACAGCTGAACAAAGACGGCATCACCGCCGCGGCGATCCACGGCAACAAGAGCCAGGGCGCCCGTACCCGTGCGCTGGCCGATTTTAAAGACGGCCGCATCCGCGTGCTGGTGGCGACCGACATTGCGGCGCGCGGTCTGGATATCGACCAGTTGCCGCACGTGGTGAACTACGAGCTGCCTAACGTGCCGGAAGACTACGTGCACCGCATCGGCCGCACCGGCCGCGCGGAGCGTACCGGCGAAGCCATCTCGCTGGTGTGCGTGGATGAACACAAGCTGCTGCGCGACATCGAGCGTCTGCTGAAGCGTGAAATTCCGCGCATTGCGCTGCCGGGCTACGAGCCGGATCCGACCATCAAGGCCGAGCCGATCATCAACGGCCGCCAGGGCGGCGGACGCGGCGCGCCGCGCGGCAACGGCGGCGGTCAGCGCAGCGGTAACGCCAACGGCGGCCAGCGTGAAAACCGTGGCAACGGTAACGGCAACGCTCGCCCGCAGGGTGACGGCCAGCGCCGTTCCGGCGCGCCGGCCTCGCGTCGCCCGCGCAGTCGCAAACCGGCCGAATAAGCCCGATTGCGCAAAAGCAAGCCGCCTGTATGGGCGGCTTTTTTTTTTGCCTGGCGGAACGGCATTTTCGTACTAGGCTGGACGGTGGCTACCCCTACATTCCAGGAGACGGAGATGAAATTGAAGTGCGCAATTCTCGATGATTACCAGCAGGTGGCGCTCAAGATGGCGGACTGGTCGGCGCTGGCCGATCGGGTGGAGGTGTCCGCCATCAGCGCGCACTTTACCGATGAGGCGGAGCTGGCGGTGCATCTGCAGGAATGCGACATTCTGGTCATCATGCGCGAGCGCACGCCGATAACCGCCTCGCTGCTGGCGCGGTTGCCGCAGCTGAAGCTGCTGATCACCTCCGGCATGCGCAATGCCGCTATCGATTTGGCCGCCGCCGCCGAGCGCGGCGTGGTGGTGTGCGGCACCCGCAGCGGGTCGGCGGCGCCGATGGAGTTGACCTGGGCGCTGCTGCTCGGGCTGGCCAAGCATATCGTGCCGGAAAGCGCCGGGCTGAAAAACAACGGCCCATGGCAGCGGGATCTCGGCGTCACGCTGCAGGGGAAGACGCTGGGGCTGCTGGGGCTGGGCAAGATCGGCGGCCAAATGGCCAAGGTGGCACAGACGTTCGGCATGCGGGTGCTGGCCTGGAGCCAGAACCTGACGGCGGAACGGGCAGCGCAGGAGGGCGCCCTGCTGGCACCGTCCAAACGGGCGCTGTTCGAGCAGAGCGATTTTGTCTCCATTCACCTGGTGCTGAGCGATCGCAGCCGCGGGCTGGTGGGGCGCGACGAATTGGCAGCAATGAAGCCCACCGCTTACCTGATCAACACCTCGCGTGCGGCGATCGTCGATCGGGCGGCATTGGTGGACGTGCTGCAACAGCGGAAGATCGCCGGCGCCGGGCTGGACGTGTTCGAGACGGAGCCGCTGCCGGCCGACGATGTGTTTCGTCAACTGCCCAACGTGCTGGCGACGCCGCATGTGGGTTACGTGGCGGACGATAACTACCGCGCCTACTTCACCGAGGCGGTCGAGGACATTGCGGCGTTTCTCGCCGGTCAACCGATCCGTCGGCTGGGCTGATGGCGTTTTTAATGCCCGCAGAGGCTTGTCTGGCGCGGGCATTCACCCGTATCATTGCGGGTCTTTTTTTAGCTGGGATTGGTCATGCGCGTATTATTGGCTCCGATGGAGGGCGTTCTCGACTCTTTGGTGCGTGAGTTACTCACCGAAGTGAACGACTACGATCTGTGCATCACCGAATTTTTGCGCGTGGTCGATCAGCTGCTGCCGGCCAAGTCGTTCTATCGGCTGTGCCCGGAGCTGCGTCACGCCAGCCGCACGCCGTCGGGCACACTGGTGCGGGTACAGCTGCTGGGGCAGTACCCGCAGTGGCTGGCGGAGAACGCCGCGCGCGCGGTGGAATTGGGCTCTTACGGCGTCGATCTCAACTGCGGCTGCCCGTCCAAGCTGGTTAACGGCAGCGGCGGCGGGGCGACGCTGCTCAAAGATCCGGAATTGATCTACCAGGGCGCCAAAGCGATGCGCGCGGCGGTGCCGGCCCATCTGCCGGTCACGGTGAAGGTGCGCTTGGGCTGGGACTCTTCCAATCGCAGCTTTGAAATAGCCGATGCGGTGCAGCAGGCGGGCGCCAGCGAACTGACGGTGCACGGCCGCACCAAAGAGGACGGCTACAAGGCGGATCGCATCAACTGGGCGGCGATCGGCGAGATCCGTCAGCGGCTGAGCATCCCGGTTGTCGCCAACGGCGAGATCTGGGATTACCAGAGCGCGCAGGATTGCCTGCAGACGACCGGCTGCGACGCCATCATGCTGGGGCGCGGCGCGCTCAACGTGCCGAACCTGAGCCGGGTGGTGAAATATAACGAACCGCGCATGCCCTGGCCGCAGGTGGTTGAGCTGCTGCAAAAATACGTCCATCTGGAAAAGCAGGGCGACACCGGCCTGTATCACGTGGCGCGCATTAAACAGTGGCTGGGTTATTTGCGTAAAGAATATGATGAAGCAACTGAACTGTTCAGCGAAATACGCGCGCTGACGACGTCCGGGGATATTGCGCGCGTCATCTGCCGCAGCTGAAAATAAACCCGCGCGTGGCGGGTTTATTTAAATCGGCATTATCAGGCGGCTTTATCAAGACGGTTTAATTCTATCTCGATATCCTGAATGGTTTTTTCCAGTCCTTCCAGACAGGCGCCCTGTTTATTCAATAGGTCGTTAATGGCTTCGGCGAATGCCTTATTTTTGCATTCCCCCTGATCGAAGGCCAGCCAGTGTGCGGAGAGCGTCTCGATATTCGACTGCGCGTAGTGGCGCATTTCCTTCAGCTGGGAAGCGACATTGCGTAAATTATCCAGCTGCGCCTGTGCATTTGCATTGTTGCTCATGAATTTCTCCTTGAGTTGGCCGTTAAATAATTTCGACTGCGGGATCAAGCTTACCCTATTTAAATAAAAATATCACCCTGAGTGGTCTGGGTGGTTATTTTTGAGTGGGTGTGGCTATATTTATTTTTCGGCTGAACAAGGACTTGGGTGGAATTGTAAAAATAGATAAATACGGTGTTTTTGGCGATTATTTTCGGCCATCCCGTATGGGATGGCCGTTATTCTACCCCTTAAGCGTGAGGCCGACTATGCCGCGTCCGCCAGCATAAACATGCCGTAGGGGTGAATTTCCAGATAATACTGCTCGCCGACGTTCGGTTGCAGGCGGGTGGCGTTAACCTGCAGCAAAATCTGTTGCCCGTGCCACGCCACCGTCACCTCATACTGCGGCCCCATGTAGGCGACATGCTGGATCTCGCAGCGCTGGCTTTCATCGCCATGCTCGCTCAGCGTGATCGCTTCCGGCCGCACGCCCACCGTGCCGGCGCCCTGGGCGGCAAAATGCGCCGGGCGCGGCAGGCGATAGCCGCTGATATCGACATGATCGGCGCTGAAGCTGGCCGGGAACAGGTTGGCGTCCCCCATAAAGCTCGCCATAAAGCGCGAGGCGGGCTGCCGATAGAGATCCTGCGGCGAGCCCATCTGCATGATATGCCCCTTGTTCATCACCAGTACGGTGTCGGAGACTGCAAAAGCCTCGCTCTGATCGTGGGTGACGTACAGCGACGTGATATCAAACTGCTTTTGCAGCTCGCGGATCTTTTCGCGCATGCTGCGGCGCAGGTTGGCGTCGAGGTTGCTCAACGGCTCGTCGAACAGCAGCACTTTCGGCTTGAGGATCAGCGCGCGCGCCAGCGCCACGCGCTGCTGTTGGCCGCCGGAGATCTGATCGACATAGCGATCGTCGAACCCCGCCAAGTCCACCATCGCCAGCGCTTCCTGCACGCGCGCTTTCACTTCGGCGCGCGGAATGCCGAGCATCTTCAGGCCATAGCCGACGTTCTCCCCCAGCGACATGTGCGGGAACAGGGCATAAGACTGGAATACCATGCAGATGTCACGCTGCTGGATGGAACGATGGGTGACGTCTTCACCATCAATGAATATCTGCCCGTCGCTCGGTTTTTCCAGCCCGGCGACCAGGCGCAAAATGGTGGTCTTGCCGCAGCCGGAAGGGCCGAGCAGCGTCACCATTTGCCCCCGTGGGATGGTGAGCGTGATGTTATCGATTACCGTGTTGCTGCCGAACCGTTTGGAGACGTTACGCAGTTCAACGAAATTTTTCTGGCTCATCATGGGCTCCATTACGCCTGGTTTTTGGCTTTTGAACGGGAGATGCGTGCCTCGCCGATCAGCCAGTCAAAGAGGAAAATAATCGCCAGCATCACCACGATCAGAATTGAACCGTAGGCGATCGCCACGCCGTATTCGCCGTCTTCCACGCGGTTGAGGATGTAGGCGGTGGCCACGCGGGTATCGGGGGTGACCAGGAAGACGATGGCGCTGACGGTGGTGATGGCGCGCACGAAGCTGTAGATCAGCGCCGACAGGATCGCCGGGCGCAGCAGCGGCAGCAGGATGTGCGTGATGGTGCGCAGCGAGCCGGCGCGCAGGCTGAGCGAGGCTTCGTCCAGCGATTTGTCTATCTGGCCCAGCCCGGCGATCCCGGCGCGAATGCCCACCGGCACGTTGCGCATCACCATCGAAATAATCACGATGGCGGCCGTCCCGGTGAGGTACACCGGCGCGCCGTTAAAGGCGAGAATGTAAGAGACGCCGGCCACGGTACCCGGCACCGCAAAGCACAGCATGGTGGTGAACTCGATGGTCTTTTTGCCCTTGAACTGTTGGCGCACCACGATCCAGGCGATCAGCAGGCCGAACGCGGCGGTGATCGGCGCGGCGATCCCGGCGTACAGCAGCGTGTCGAGCAGCGAAGGCCACGCGCCGTCGCTCATGCCCTGGCCGAACAGTTTGATGAAGTTATCCAGCGTCAGCGTGTAATCCACTCCCCAGTTGACGGTGAAGCTGCCGTAGAAAATGCTGCCGTAAATCAGGGCGTTAAAGGCTACCCACACCGCCAGCAGCGCGATCACGCCCCACACCAGCGTGACCGGTAGCGGCTGCACGTCGCCGCGATACGATTTGCCGGACACGGTGACGTAGGAACGTTTGCCGATCCACATATACTGGATGCAGAACACCAGCAGTGAGAACAGCAGCAGGAAGGCGCCGAGGGTGCTGGCGGCCTGATAATCAAGCTGCGAACCGGTGATGTAAAAATAGATTTGCGTCGCCAGCACGTCGAAGTTGCCGCCGAGCACCAGCGGGTTGCTGAAATCAGCCAGCGATTGCACCACCACGATCAAAAACGCGTTGGCCAGCGCCGGTTTCAGCAGCGGCACGAACACGCCGTTAAAGGTTTGCCAGCGGCTGGCGCGCAGGGTGTAGGAGGCTTCTTCCAGCGAAGGATGAATGGTCTTGATCGCGCCGTCGAGGATCATAAACGCCATCGGGGTGAACGCCAGCACCTGCGCCAGCCAGATGCCGGTAAAGCCGTACAGCCAGTTGGTGTTGGTCAAACCGAACCAGGCCACCATCCACTCGGTGACGTAGCCGGAGCGCCCCATCATCAGCGTGACGCCCAGGCCGACGACGAACGGCGGCGTGACGATGGGCAAGATGGAGAAGATGCGGCCGATAATGGCGCTGCGCTTGGCGATGCGGGTAGTGTAAATCGCCAGCACCAGGCCGAAAAAGGTGCAGCCGGCGCCCACCGCGATCGACAGGGCGATGGAGTTGAGGATCACCTGAATGATATGCGCCTGCGACAGCACGTTCATAAAGGCCAGCGGCGCGAAAGCGCCCGTCTGGTCGGTGAACATCGGAATGAAAATCGCGATGCTCGGCCAGACGATGAAGACGCCGATCAGCGCCACGATGGTGACCAGCGCGCCGATAACGAAACGGTCGCCGCCCAGCCAGTCGAGGCGGGTCAGCGCCAGCGTCATGATGGCGCCCAGCGCGGTCAACTGCACCAGGGTGGCGTAGCCTAAACCGCGTCCCGCCACCGTGGCGCTGACAACGATAAAGGCCATGCACAGCAGCGCCCAGCCGGCATCGAACGCGTGGCGGCGCCGCTGCTCACGGCTCGCCGCAGCGTAAGGGCGCAGCAGCAGCAGGCTTGGCAGCAGGCACCAAAGCCAGCTGATATTGCGGTGTGACCAGCCGTAGGCCGCGAGGATCTCTTCGCCGGTGGACTCCAGCAGGCCGTAATCCAGGCTCCAGCTCGGCAGCAGGGCGAACGCCAGCCAGCCAAGCAAAACCCAAAGGGATATCGCATCTCGTTTTTTCACGAGATGGAGTGCATGTGTATGTGACATAAGTTTCCCGGATGTTCAGGCCGGGCAAGCCGTGAAGCTTACCCGGCAACAGGCGCAGAATGTGGGCTTATTTACCCATCTTGACTTCGCTGACCCATTTATTGATCAGCGCCTTGCGGACCTCGGTCGAACCGTACTTGTCCATGTCGTAGTTGATCAGCTTCAGGTCGTCGAGCTTCAGCGAGTTCGGCGAGGTATCGGCGGTGGTGTTGGTCAGGATCTGATAGGACTTGCCTTGCTTCCACGCCAGCTCCTGCGCCTCTTTCGACAACACCCAATCCACGAACAGCTTGGCGTTGTCGAGGTTGCGCGCGCCTTTGAGGATGCTGACGCCGCCGATTTCGTAGCCGGTGCCTTCACACGGCGAGATAAGCTCAAGCGGCGCGCCCTGTTCCTTTTCGAGCGAGTAATCATGCAGGAAACCGATGCCGATCGCCGTTTCGCCGCGGGCGGCGTTGCGCGCCGGGGCAATGCCGGACTTGGTGTACTGCGAGACGTTGGCGTTCAGCTGTTTGAGGTAAGCGAACGCCTGATCGTCTCCCCACAGCTGGGCAAAGGTCGCCAGCGCGGTGTAGGCGGTGCCGGAGCTTTGCGGATCGGCGATTTGAATCTCGCCTTTGTATTCCGGCTTGGTCAGGTCTTTCCAGCACTTGGGCACCGGCAGATTTTTCTCTTTCAGGCGCTGGGTATTGACGCCAAAGCCGAGAATGCCGACGTAGACCGCCGAGGAGTAGTTGCCTTTCAGCTTGGCCGGATCGCGGAATTGCGTCATCACCTGGTCGAGATTCGGCGATTTGTACGGCTGCAGCAGCCCCATTTCACCGGCCTGGGATTGCGGATCGAGCGTGCCGCCGTACCAGACGTCCGCCTGCGGGTTCTTCTTCTCGGCGTCCACTTTTGCCAGCGTGCTGCCGGAACCGTTGCGGATGAACGCGGTTTTCACGTCATATTTCTCGCCGAAGGCTTTGGTTTCCGCTTCGCACATTTCATTGGTGGCGCTACAGTAGACCACCAGGCGGCCCTTGGCGTGCGCGGCGCTGCTCAGGGTCGCCAGCGCGATGCCGGACGCTATCAGGGTAGTGACCCACGTTTTTTTCATTGTTTTATCCTTCTCTCGGTAGAGGTGGTAACGCTCGCCATCAGCAGCGGCATCAGCAATAAACCCATAAGAACGGCGGCGATCGACAGCAAACTGAACATGCCTGACCAGCCGTAGCCTTCGATGACCCGCGACAGCGGCCAGCCCGCCAGCGCCGCCCCCAGATAGGCGAACAGGCCGAGAAAGCCGGTGATGGAGCCCGCGGCGCCTTTGTGCCCGCATTCCACGGCGGCGAGGCCAATCAGCATCTGTGGGCCGAAGACAAAAAAGCCCACCGTAAAGAAACAGCCCGCCAGCAGCGCGTAGTGATGCACCGGCGCCAGCCACAGCGCGGCGACGGAAACCATCAGCCCGAGCGTGAACAGCAAAATCATCGGCGCGCGCTGCCCGCCGAACAGCACATCCGAGCCCCAGCCGGCGAACAGCGCGCCGAGCAGGCCGCCTATCTCGAACAGCATCACTGTCGCATTGGCGCTGAGCAGGTTGACGCCGTGGCTTTCCGTCAGCCACAGGTTGCCCCAGTCGTTCAACGCAATGCGGATCAGGTAGACCAGCACGTAAGAGACGCCGAGCAACCAGATCATCGGGTTCTTCAGCATCGTGGTGCGCAGCATCCGCCACAGCCCCATCGGCGGGCTTTGCTGTTCCTGGCGCAGCTCCAGCGGATCGTGGCGCCACTGGCCGACCGACGGCAGGCCTTCTTCCTGCGGCGTGCCTGTCAGCTGCCGCGTGAGCCAGATGCCCAGCACCATGCTGACGGCACCCGGGATCAACATCGCCGCCTGCCAGCCCCAGCGCTGGGCGGCGAAGGCGCTGATCAGCGGCACAATTGCGCCACCGAGGTTGATCGACATATTCCAGCAGCCCCACCAGAAGCCGCGCTCGTTGCGCGAATACCAGTGGGTCAGCAGCCGCGCGCAGGGCGGCCAGCCCCAGCCCTGAAAGAAGCCGTTCAGCGCCCAGACCGCCAGCAGCAGCGTCAGCGATTCACCGAAGGCGAACGCCACGTTCAGCAAACCGGTGGCGAACAGGCCGATCCCCATAAACCCGCGCTGCCCATGGCCGTCGTGCCACAACCCGGCGACGAATTTCGACAGGCCGTAGCTCAGATAAAACAGCGAGCCGAGCAGGCCGATGTCTCCTTTATCCAGCCCCAAATCCGTTTGCAGCGCCGGCAGCACGTAATTCACGCTTTTGCGCGTCAGGTAGAAGGCGGCGTACCCGATGACCATGTACAGCAGCAGCCGCGGGCGCAGCGCGCGGTAACGATGATCGATTTCAGATGCTGAGCGTGCTTGCATAGCCGCCTCCCTGGTGCTGACTATAAGAAGGTGAAAAGGAAAGGGGATGAGATAAAGTCCGGAGTGGCTAAGACTTTTTCCTAGTTAGTCGGCGGTTTGTTGCAAATTTGTGGGCAGGTTAACAATTACCCGGGTGCCGCGCTGCGTTTCCAGCGTCAGTTCGCCGCCGAGCGCGCTGACCCGTTCGCGCATTCCCTGAATGCCGAAGCCCGGCGCGTTGCCCGCATGGATGCCGACGCCGTTGTCCCGTACCTCGAGGTGCAACATGGCGCCTTGCTGATACAAAACGATGGCGACTTCGCTGGCCTCGGCGTGTTTGCACACGTTGTTGAGCAGCTCTTGCAGCAGCCGGTAGAGGGTGAAGCGCACCGTCTCGCCGGCGGGCGTGTCGGTCAGGCGGTAGTCGAAACGGCAACGGATGCCCCGCTCGCTAAAGGCGAATTCGCTCAGCAGGTGGTGAAGCGCGTCTTTGAACGCCAGCTCGTCCAGCGCGGGCGGGCGAAGTTGGCGCAGTAGCTGGCGCGTGGAGTGATGAATGCGCCGGGCGAGATCGCCTATCTGGTTCGCGGCGGCCTGGGTTTGCGCCGGATCGCGCGCCCGCTTGACCAGCTGCGACTGAATTTGAATGGCGGTGATGTTCTGGCCGATTTCATCGTGCAGCTCGCGCGCCAGGTTCTTTCGCGTGTCTTCTTCGGTGTGGATCAGTTTTTCGGTCAGCGCCCGCCGTGCCGCCAGCTCTTCTTCCAGGCGTCGGCGATAGTGGTGCAGGTTTTGCGCCAGGTGTTGCTGGCGGCTGATGGCGATACCCAGGCCGATACCGAGCAGCGCCTGCGTCGCCAGAAAGATTTCCAGCTCGACCAGATTGCCGAACCCCACGCCGACCTGCCGGGCGAGGGTGATCATCATGCTGCCGAGCAGGCCGGACAGCACGCCGCCCTGCCAACCGAACTTCCACGCCATCACCACGTTCGGCAAAAACACCACGATCAGCAGCAGGCGCTCGATTTCCGGCGACAGCACCATCTGCGTACCGATGCCGATAACGAAAAACAGGCTGCACCAGATGATTAAGGACGCGCGCAGCGGCGGGTTGGCGGTGTCCAGCCCCAGCAGATGGTAGCGGTGCTGCTGGCGCAGAAATTCAAAGATCAGGTAGACGAACGGGGTCAACAAAACACCGCCGGTAAACGACGCCAGGCCGAGCAGCATCGCCGGGCTCTGCGCGAAAGGCGACAGCAGGGCGGTATTGAGCAGCGAGGCGGCGGTCACTGCGGCCAGCAGCAGCGTCAGCCGTTGCCAGTAGAGCGGAAAACGGCGCCAGACCCGTTGCGCGAGAAGAGCCGGGATCAGGGTGATGAACGGGGCGGCCAGCAGGCCGTAGCCGCTCAGCAGGCGTTCGCCGTGCAGCCAGAACAGCAGCAGCACCGGCGGCGCTATCAGGGCGGGCCAATAGCGCCGCCCCAGCAAGATCAGCAGCGCGAGATAGACGCCGTGGGGCAGAAACAGCGCCGCCTGATTGCCGTTGTGGGTCAGATAGAAACCGAGCGTCCACAGCATCAGCCAGCCGCTGCCCCAGGCCAACAGGATAAACAGCGAGATAACCCAGCGCCGTGAGCGGAGTGACATCAATGCCCCGCCAGCAGCTGATGATCGAGGGCGAAATGCACCAGCTCGATGGTGCTGTTGCACTGCAGCTTGCCCAGGACGTTGGCGCGATGTACGTGTACCGTTTTATGGCTGAGATCGAGCTTGAAAGCGATCTCCTTTACGCTGTCGCCTTTGACCAGCAGCTCGAAGATTTCGCGCTCGCGCGGGGTCAGCACTTCCAGCGCCGTGGCCGGCTGCTCGCCGCCGCGCAGCGCCCGCAGCGCGTCGGCGCACAGGTAATGGCCGCCCATATCGACGGAGCGCACCGCCTGCACCAGCTCTTCCGGCCCGCAGCGTTTAGTCAGATAACCGCTGGCGCCGGCATCCAGCGCGCTCTGCACGAAGGTGGGGGAGTCATAAATGCTGAGTATGATCGCGCGAAACTGCGGCTTCTGCGCCCGCAGGCGTTTCAACAGGCTCAGGCCGTTTTCATCCGGCATGGCGATGTCCATCACCGCGACGCTGACGTCGTCGCGCAGCAGCGCCGGCCAGGCCGCCGCCGCGCTGCTGTATTGCCCCGCCACGTCGATGTCTGCTTCGAGGCTGAGCAATTGCGCAAAGCCGGAGCGCACCACCACATGGTCATCGACCAGTATCACACGGATCATTTTTCGCACTCTGTTGCCGAATCATGATCCTATGATGCCTGCCGCCGCGATGCTGGCAATCAGCCAAGCGCGGTTATGCAATCGATGTAACAGAATCGTAATAAAAGGGCGTCGCCCGCGCCGTCAACGATCCACATCGATGGCGAAATGCTGCCACAGCGCGGCGCGGCGTTCCTCTTCCGAATGCAGCGTCGTTTCGTGGCGCTGGTGATCTTCAGTCACGATCAGCTTCATGTCGCTGAGGGTCACCCGGCCGTGTTCCGTCGGCCGTGAGCACACCAGGCGTTGGGTGAAATGCGACTGCGGCGAAGTGCTGTGGAAGTGGCACATCTCGTCGAACTCATGCAATTCGCGCGGCTGAACGGTAAAGCGATACAGGGTTTTGGCATGCGAGCGTTGGTCGCCGTTGCGGCGCTCCAGCAGGTAATACTCGCCTTCCTGCTCCAGGTGGAAGGTGCCGCTGGCCTGCGGTTGCGGCTCGGCAACGACGATTTTGAGCGGCGTCAGGAAGGAATCGCCGAAACCGACGTCTACCAGCCATGCTTGATCTTCCAGATCCACCCGCAGCGCCAGGTGGTCGTAGGGCGGGCCGAAATGGCCGTCGCGCGCGCGGATCTCGCCGGAGATGAAGCTCACCTTGAAGCCGAGCTCTCGCAGCAGCAGGGCGAACAGCGTGTTCAGCTCATAACAGAAACCGCCGCGGTTACGCTCGACCACCTTGCTGAACAGCGCCTCCGGCGCCAGTTGAATGCCCTGATGATAAATAATGCTCAGGTTCTCGAACGGGACGCTCAGCATGTGGCGATGGTGCAGCTGTTGCAACGTGGGGAGGTCTGGGCGGGCGGCACCGGTAAAGCCGATATGCTGCAGGTAGCGTTGGGTATCCACAGGGAGTCTCGCATGAGAAAAAGTAGGCATAAAATAGCGGGCTTTGCGGCGTTTGTGAGCGCATTACGTGCTGCGCCACGGCAGCCGGATTACTTTCCCGACGGGCGTCTTAGGTAAAGCGCCGGGTTCAGTGAGCGCAGATGCATTTTCAGTACGGCACCCCGCTGAAAGAGATAGTTGAGTACGGTCAATGACAGCAGTTCGGTCAGCAAGGTGCTGTAAGCGGCGCCCATCATGCCGTATTGCCGAATCAGGCCGTATGACAGAGGAATGTTAATGATAAACACCAACAACATTTTGCGGGAAAGGAAGCTGTAACCGGAAAACAGCACGATGTATTTATAGGCCACGGTCCCCAGGGCGGAGAGCAGGGTGGCGACGGCCAACACCCCCATGGCGGCATAGGCCGCCAGGTATTGCTCGCCGTACAACAGTGCGATGACCGGTTTGCCCAGCCAAACGATCCCGGCGACGATGGCTAAGGCGATGGCCAGCACCAACCCATTCAGTTTGGCCGCGGCGCGCATCGCGTCTTCGCGCCGATAGGCGAATATTTTCGCGAAGAACGAGGTGATGACGGCATCGGTAACGAACATCCAGGCGGTCGCCAGGGTAATGGCGACCGAGTAAATGCCCAGCACTGCGGCGGAAACGAACCACATCAAAAACAGCTGCGCCAGCCGGGTATAGATGGCGATGGAAACATTGGATACCGCCAACGGCAGGCCGCTGGCGAGCAGATAGCGCACATATTTGCGCCGAATACGGCCGGGGGCCGAAAAGCCCGGATGGCGGCGATGATAAAGGTGATGACGGATCAGATAGGGGATGAGGTACACCATCACGATAGGGATGGCCAGAAAGTACAGGTGCAGATCAAAAAACACGATCAGCCAGCGAGCCAACAATGCGCTGGCTAAGCCGGCCACGTTGGCCAGGGTATTGAAACGCGATTCCAGCCGGGCGTCATGGTAAATGGCGAAGACGTCTTTGAGTGAAAAAAACGAGGCCAGGAATGTGGCGGCGCAAAAGTAAAAGGTCGTGAAGTCTTCCCGCAGCCCGGTATAAAGCAAGATGATCGCAGAAAAGGCCAGGAAACAGGCTTGCCTCAGCCGGTTGGTGGAGAACATCAGCGCTGCGCCGGAGCGCGGATTACGGCTAATGCGTTTGAAGAGGATGGTGTCCGACCCCAGCAGCGCCAACGTTTGGGTAATGGCGAAAATCGCCGTGGCAAAGGTAATCTTTCCGAAGCTTTCCGGCCCAATATATTTGGCCATGTAGGCGGTGATGAATATAACGCCGAGGATTGATACCGTCTTTTCCGCTATCATCCAGGAAGCGTTTCTTATTATGCTGAAGTCTATGATCTTTAGTTTCACTGACGCTTCCCTGAATACCTTATGATATAGGATTATTCCGTTTTTTATCCTTTAATAATCACCAAGGCTTTTTTTATATTTTACAATTGAAGTCAATTGCATTTAAACTTTAGCTGGGTCTTTTGTTATGTTGGATTAATGGATGAATCAACGGAATGAGAAAATTCGTAAAATACCTCTATAAGGTTTCGCCTGACTTTATTTATTATCAGCTGTCGCATTATTTTGCTCACGGAAGCTTTGTCAACTTTTTGAATCCTAAAAGTTTTTCCGAAAGGATTTACCACAGAATGCGCTACCCGCGCGAAGAGTTCAGCCTGTTGGCGGACAAGGTGGCGGTGAGGGATTATATATCCAGTCGCGTTTCGGAAAAATACCTAACGCCGGTCATCATGATAACGGAGAACTTCACTGAGCAAGACTATTTGTCGTTGCCTCAATCTTTTGTTATCAAAACAAATAATGCCTCGCAGCAAGTTAAGATTGTCAGAGATAAAGCGCGAGTGAGTTATGATGAGATTGCAAGCACTCTCAAGAAATGGTCAAAAATAACGTATTGGAAGCGCTTTCGTGAGAAGCACTATGCGAAGATCCCACTGCAAATTGTGGTTGAAAACCTGTTGGACATCGAACGCGACGGTGAATTGATCGACTATAAAGTGCATGTTTTTAACGGCAGCCAGCCTTATCTGTTCGTGGAGTTGCTGCGGGGCGGCCCGGAGCCGACGTCGCTGGAGTTTTTGGACCGCCATGCGCATCACTGCTTTTTTACCCAGAAAGATATTCCCCAGATCAACACGTTGCACGCGAAGCCTGACTTTTGGGATGAGATGATTGAGGTCGCCCAAGCCGTTGCCGCCGATCTGGACTACTGCCGGGTCGATTTCTACCTGACGCAAGACAGGCTCTATATCGGCGAGCTGACGCTCACCCCCGGTGCAGGCAATGAAGTGTACCAACCGCGCGCCACCAACCTGCTGCTGGGCGAGCTGATGGCCAAAACCTGAACGCTATGCCGAGCGTTGGGCCAGCTCCCGCAGCCAGCCCAAAAACGCCGTGGCGTTCCTCTTCGAATGCAGTGTCGTTTCGTGGCGCAGGCGATCTTCAGTCATGAAGCGCATCCCAAGTTGGATGCGTTGAAAACAGGACAGGAAAGAAATAGCGGGAAAGCCACCGGCGCGTTTTACAGCATCGACGGCGGTTATTCCGCGCATTAACAAAAACAGGCCCCTGATGGGGCCTGTGCAGTTACCAGGATTTATGCGGGTTGCGGGAGACGATATCGATCTTTTGACACAGCAGTTTGGTAATGTCCACCGAGGTTGGCTGAGCGGCGCTGCCGACAAAGTTTTTCAGCACGATGGCGATGCGGGCGTAATTAACGTAGCCCTCAGGCAGCGGCAAATACTCGGCAACGTCGAGCGCGGTAATGCGATCCGAGGTCATCGTTGCTGAAGTGGTCGGGGTGACTGTGCCGGTGCGGCCCCACTGACAGACTTTTTCCAGCAAGGTGGTGACGCCGGCATCGCCGTTCAGCACATACTTTCCTTGGTAGGTGCCGATTGTGACATCAAGGCTGTTCTGGCCTTTTAGGTTTGCCAACGTGGCGCGCCACAGCACCAGATCGTTTTTCGCGATCGGGAAGTAGATCTCGATGCGCTTGTCGGCCGTTGTCGCCGTTTTGGTGGTGGCGGTGAGCACGCCGTTTTGCAGCGTTACTGCCAAATCGGCGGTTTCCGTTTGCGAAACGCGTGCGCCGCCGAAGGCGTAGACATTATTCAGCGCCAGCGCACTGCTCTCTTTCCAGGTGGGTTCCGGCAGATGGTTGACGCCATCGCCCAGATAGAGCAGACGCCACATGTTGACATAGCCAGGCGCGACGATCTTTTTCATTTCGATGTGGTTGTTGGACCAGCCTTTTTTAATGTCGGCGTTCACCAGATCGAACCCATCGATATAACATTTCCCGCTCAGATCGCTGGATTTATCGAAGTAGAAATATTCAACGTATTGATAAGGCACCTTGCTGCCGGTATCGGTGTTGTTAGTCATCACGCTGTGCCATTGGCTGTCTTTGATTTTTACCGTGCCGCCGTTGTCGCTGGTAAATACCGGTCGATAGTTGCGGCAGTTGGCGTTGCCCCATTCGAAGTGGCAGTTTTTAAAGTCAAGCGTGCCGCCTTTGAGATCAAACAAGCCGTAATCGGTATTGGCCAACTGTTCGGTTTCATTGTTAAAGCCGCTGTAATCGAAAGAGCAATCTCGGAAGGCCAAAGTATGCACGCCCTGATAGTAGTTTCGGCTGTCGCCGAACAGGCATTTGTAGAAGACGATTTTTTCGCCGGCGTTGGCGGTGGTTTCCGACCAAATTGGCCACACACAACCGCGCACCATGATGCTGTGCCAGCTCTGAATATAGGCGTTGTTGCCGAAGACGATGCCCTTGTGCAGGTTAGTCAGCCAGACGTTTTGCACCAGCAGTTGGCAGGCCGGCAGGCCGTGCATGTTCGAGGCATCGCTGTAGACGCACAGGCCGCGCAGATTGGCCGCCGCGCCGGGCGCTCCGACGATGCGCAGGTTGTAAATCGCCGGCGCACCCAAAGAGTATTGCACGCGTACGCACTCGATATTGGCCGCGCTGCTGAAATCAAGAATGGTGCCCTTAAAATCGACGGCGTTTTTCCATAGCTTCAGGTTGGCGGTGGTTTTACAAGGGCGTACGCCGCCGGGGCCGACCAGAGTAATCCCCGCAGGGGTCGTCGGGATCGGCAGTTGCCACCACTCTTCGCCTTTGACCTGCAAGAAGTTGCAAGCGCGGGTGATGGTCAGAGAGTAATCCAGCTCATCGCCCGGCAGGTGCCACCAATCGATGCTGTAATCGCCGTCATTGATGATGCGCTTCCAGCGGCGGTTTTGCGCGTCGACGAGCAGGGTAACACCGTTATCCTGACTGGTGGAATCCGCGTCGTCTCGGGTAAATACGCCATGGTGGTAGCGGTTTTCGAGCATCACTGCGGTTTCGCTGCCGGCATAGTTGCGCAGATTGGCATAATCATTTAATGAAATCATGGAATAACCCTCATTTGGTACGATAAGAGGCCGATGCAATATGTGGCAGTTGCAGAGGCGGAGGCTTAAGTAAGTGGCATTGTGACCGAAGAGGGAGCCCGTTCATGATCCCGGTCGGCAGGAATAAATTAACAGGCTAAGGCGAGGGCATTAAGCGTCCAGGGTTGTGTCTGACGCCAGCAAACATCACGTTGCGGATTTTAGGTGCTGGCGGCGAGGGCGAGTGCTTGCAGCCAGCCCAAAAACGCTGCGGCGCCGGGTTTTTCCAGCGTGCGCGGCGGGTAAACTACGTAGTAGGGCTTGCTGAGTGGCAGCGCCGGTTCGGCCAGGGTGACCAGCCGGCCTTCCGCCAGTTCACGGGCGATCAGCCGCCGCTGGCCGAGCAGCACCCCGCGCCCTTGCACGGCGGCGTCGATGGCCAGTGAAGTCAGGTTATAGGTCAGCCCGCGGCGCGGCGGCGGCGACCGATCGGCGGCGGTGAACCATTCGTGCCAGCCCGGCAGAAACTGGCTCTCCTTGCCCCAGTCGACGTGGATCAGCGGCAGCTGCGCCCAGTCGCCGCGATCGCGCAGCGCCGGGCTGCATACCGGCTGCACCCGATCCTGAAACAGCTGCACCTTTTCCAGCAGCGGGTAATCCTGATCGCCGAAGCACAGCGCGAAATCCGCCGCCGAATGGGCGAAATCGACCGCCGCATGGGTCGCGTGCAGCCGCAGATCGCCGTCGGGGCACTGCGCCAGCCAGTCGCCCAGCGCTGGATTCAGCCATTTAGACGCCAGCGCCGGCAGGGCGAACACCGTCAGCGCCTGTTTGCCGCGCTGGCGTTCGACGTGTTGCTGCGCCACGCGCAGCGTTTCAAACGCCTCCTGCACGTAGGCCAGGTAGTCCGCGCCCTGTTCGGTCAGCGTGACACCGCTTTTAGCGCGAATGAACAGCGTGATGCCCAGATGTTGTTCGAGCTGGCGGATCTGTTGGCTGACGGCGGCGGCGGTCAGCGCCAGCGCATCCGCCGCACGGGCCAGGCTGCCGGTGCGAGCGGCGGTTTCGAACGCCAGAATGGCGCTCAGCTTGGGCAAGCGCACACGGGACGGTGAGTGCATGAGCAGGGCTTATCGCTAAGAATTCGTTAGCTTATCCATAACGTATTTTTGTTATGGCGGCAATGCGGCATTCGCTACAGTGGGAGGCATCCGGCTTTCGCACACGAGGGGAACGTCATGCCGCAACTTGCCGATATTATCGATCTGTCCGCCTATCCCATCGACGACGCCGCGTTCCGCGTCCGCTGCCGGCAAACGCTGGCGCGCGCCGGCGCGCTGGTGCTGCCGGGATTTCTGCGCGAAGCCGCGCTGGCGACGGTGCGGCTGGAAGGCGCCGAACAGCACCATGCGGCGTTTTACGCCACCAGCAAACACAACGTGTATCTACGGCCACAGGACGACGCGCTGCCGGCCGACCATGCGCGCAACCGGCTGGTGGTGTCGTCCAAGGGCTGCATTACCGACGAGGATATTCCGCCGCAGTCGCCGCTGCGCGCGTTGTACGACGCTCCGGCGTTTCGCGCGTTCCTCTGTGCGGTGCTTGACGAGGCGCAGCTGTATCCCTACGCCGATCGGCTGTCGTCGATCAACCTGCATTACGCCCACACTGGCCAGGAGCTGGGCTGGCATTTTGACAACTCCTCGTTCGCCATCACGCTCTTGATCCAGAAACCGCAGGCGGGCGGGCGCTTCGAATACGTGGAGAACCTGCGCGACGCCGATCGCGGCGAGATGAACTATGCCGGGGTCACGCAGGTGCTGGACGGCGAGCGGGAGGTCAAACGGCTGGCGATGGAGGAGGGGGATTTGGTGCTGTTTCGCGGGCGCAACGCCATGCACCGGGTGACGCCGACCGAAGGCGACACCACGCGCATGCTGGTGGTGCTGGCCTACAATGCGCAGCCGGACGTGATGCTGTCGGAAAGCGCCAGAATGACGTTCTACGGGCGGTTATAGCGGATAAAAAAACCGCCCCGGAGGGCGGTTTGTCGATTCAGTGCGGGTTCTGCTCTTCGTGAGCCTGCTGTTCCAGCTTCACTTCCTGCGCGCGTTTGCGCAGGCCGAACCAGCCCAGCGTCAGCAGCACCGCCAACACCGGAATGGTGGCGATGGTCCAGGTGCCGTTCGGGTAGTCGAAGGCCATCATTACCACCACGATCAGCAGGAACGCCAGCGTCAGCCACGAAGTGAACGGCGCGCCCGGCATTCTGAACGACACCGGCTGAGCGCGGCCTTCGCGCACGGCTTTGCGCAGGCGCATCTGGCAAACGATGATAAACGCCCAGGAGGCGATGATGCCCAGCGAGGCGATGTTCAGCACGATCTCGAACACCTGCGACGGCACCAGATAGTTGAGCACCACGCCGATTACGTAGATGCCGCAGGTGACCAGGATGCCGGCGTAAGGTACCTGCTGGCTGCTCATTTTGGCCATCAGCTTCGGCGCGGAGCCGCCCATCGCCAGCGAACGCAGGATGCGGCCGGTGGAGTAGAGGCCGGAGTTGAGGCTGGACAGCGCGGCGGTCAACACCACGATGTTCATGATGGTGCCGATGTAAGGCACGCCCAGCTTGCTGAAGAAGGTGACGAACGGGCTTTGGCCGGCCTGATAGGCGTTCCACGGCAGCAGCAGCACCAGCAGCACCACGGAGCCGACGTAGAACAGACCGATACGCCAGATCACGCTATTGATCGCTTTAGGCATCATTTTGGCCGGATCTTTACACTCGCCGGCGGCGGTGCCGATAAGCTCGATGCCGGCGAAGGCGAAGATCACCCCTTGCACCAGCACCAGCGCAGGCAGCAGGCCGTGCGGGAACATGCCGCCGTTTTCGGTGATCAGGTGCATGCCGGTGGTGTGGCCGGCCACCGGCGTGCCGGTGCCGAGGAAGACAACGCCGACAATCAGGAACAGCGCGATGGCGGCGACCTTGATCAGCGCGAACCAGAACTCCATCTCGGCGAACCACTTCACGCCGATCATGTTCATGGTGGCGACGATGCCGAGCGCGCCGAGGGCGAACAGCCACTGCGGCACGTCGGCGAAGGTGCCCCAATAGTGCATGTACAGCGCCACGGCGGTGATGTCGACGATGCCGGTCATCGCCCAGTTGAGGAAATACATCCAACCGGCGACGTAAGAGGCTTTTTCACCGAGGAACTCGCGAGCGTAAGAAACGAAGCTGCCGCTGGAAGGGCGATGCAGCACCAGTTCGCCCAGTGCGCGCAGGATGAAGAAAGAGAAGATCCCGCACACCAGATAGACCAGCGCCAGCGCCGGCCCGGCCAGTTCGAGACGGCCGCCGGTACCGAGGAACAAGCCGGTGCCGATGGAGCCGCCGATGGCGATCATTTGGATTTGCCGGTTGCCCATGCTTTTGTGATAACCGGATTCATGAGAGTCTAGCCAGCGTCTTCTGGCGGCGTGTTTTTCATCCGCAGACTGTTTTTGTGAGTGCATTATCCGTCCTGTTTACCTGTCTATGTTAACCCTGCTCTTACCGAGAGCAAACGATTGCTATGACCAATCGTCATGAGAATGAGGTCGTGGCATCATTCCGCTGTTTATTGTGTATACAGCCATCATTAAAATAACGGCGAAGCATGCTACCTTTTCTCCGTAATGGTGGCAAAAAATACTGTGCATAAAACGTGAACAAGTGTGTTTATTTTTTAATCCAAATATAAAAGGATATATTATTCAAAAAGATGTGATGTTTTATCAAGACGGAAATATCGAGGAATAAAAAGTGATTAAAATCACAAAATAATAATTACCGTGCAAATTACAGGGTGTTGTTCTTATATTTCGCGGTGAGAAATAAGGGGAAAGGAAATGGCGACCCGCGCAGAAAATGGCATCAGCAGCGGGTCGGTGGGCGCGTAACGAGTCTTAGGCCGATTCGCTGGCCGGCAGAGCCGATGCGGGCAGGCCGAACAGCTTGTCGAATGCCCAATTGAACACGAAGGTATAACAGGGAATGATGACGATCAACGCCATATCCAGCAGCAGCGCCTGCCACAGCGTGATGCCCATCCACCAGGCGATCAGCGGGATCAGATACACTACCAGCGTCAACTGAAAGCCGACGGCGTGCAAAATGCGGCGTTTGAGCGTGCGGGCGCGCGACACCTGGCGGCTTTCCCACCACTCGAATACATAGTTGTAAATAAAGTTCCAGCTTACCGCGATGGTGGTGATCACCACTGCCAGCGGCCCGGTGCTGCTTGGCGCATGGCCCGACAGCAGCGCCAGCCCCAACGCCGAGATCGCCATGCCGATGATTTCATAAGCGGTGACATACACCAGTTTGCGTTTGACGCCTTGCATCGTTTTCTCCCGATCTGTTTTTAGTTGCCTCTGTGGCGACGGCGGCTAAGATAACGTCAATCACATTGATAGAAAAAGTCAGGAGTTGTCAGTTAATCTGACAGGTTGAACAATGAATTTTTCCAGCGACAACATCGAACTGTTTTTGGCGGTGCTCGATCGCGGCTCGTTTTCCGCCGCCGCCCGCGCGCTGCGGCGCGTGCCCTCCGCCGTCAGCATGGCCATCGCCAACATGGAGGCGGAACTCGGTTTCGCCTTGTTCGACCGTTCTCACCGTGAACCGACGCCGACCGCGCTGGCGTTGGCCCTGGCGCCGCACGCCCGCCTGATCGCCGGGCAGCTCAAGCAGCTGCAGGTGCATGCCATCGAACTGTCCCAGGGGCTGGAGAGCCGGCTTTCGATCGGCGTGGCGTCGGATATCAACGGCGCCGGCCTGCTGGCGGCGGTGAAAACGCTGTCGCAGCGTTATCCGCTGCTGAACATCGAAGTGCTCAGCGCGCCGCAGGACGACGTGTTGCACATGCTGCACGAGGGGCGCATCGGCGTTTGTCTGGCGTTCGGCGGGCTGAACGTCAACAGCGCGGAACAGTTCCACTTCGTGGGCGCGGAATCGCTGGTGGCGATGCTGTCGCCGCAGCACCCGGCGCTGGACGGCGCGGCGGGCGAGCTGTTTCTCGAGGATCTGGTCAACGTGCGGCAGATCATGGTGGCCAGCCGCGATCTGCCGATCGGCGATCTGCGTCCCCAGGTGGCGGAGGCTTACTGGCGCACCGACAGCCTGCCGATGGCGCTGAACATGGTGGAAGCGGGCCTGGGGTGGGGCAATTTTCCGCTGTCGTTGGCCGAGCCGCTGCTGGCGCAGGGGCGGTTGGTGCGGCTGAAGTTCAAAAACACCAAGAACGAGCTGCGCTTGCCGATGCATTTGATCTGGCTTAAGAATCGCCCGTTGGACAAAGCGGCGCGCGAACTGGTCGCGCTGATGCGCGAGGCGCCGCAGGAAAGCTGACGCCCGCTGCGTTTGCTTACTCCGGGTGGCGTTTACGCCACCAGAAACGCACCAGCAGGATGGCGGCGATCGCCAGCGCGACAAACAGCAGGCTGGAGAGCTTTTTGTCGAAGCCGGTAACGAAGCGTTCGATCGCCTGGCCGCCAAAATAACCGAGCATGACGAAGATCGTCGCCCATAAAATGGCGCCGAGGATGTTCAACGGCACGAAGCGCGACGGCGGCAGGCGGCTGGCGCCGATCAACACCGGGCCGATGATGCGGAAACCGTACATGAAACGCACCCCGATAACGAACAGCATCGGGTGGCGGGCGATCAGCCTTCTGGCGCGCGCGATGCGCTTTTCCTGTCCCTTGAGCCGCGAGATGACGCGGCCTTCAAACCGGCGGCCGGCGAAGTACAGCAGCTGGTCTCCCATCATGCCGCCCAGCGCCACCACTGCGATCACCCACGGCCAGTGCAACAGCCCTTCATGAGCGGCGATGCCGCCCAGCAGCGTGATGGTTTCCCCTTCCGCCAGGCAGCCGATAAACAACGCCCAGTAACCGTAGTCCGTAATATAGTGGGCTAAATCGGTCATTCCTTACTCCTTATGTGGCTGACGCATCAGGGCAAGTATACGCCCGATTGCTAACCTTGGGCGATCTGGGCCACCAACGCTCTGCGCCGCTGCAGGCTCTCCGCCATCTGCGCCTGTACCCTGGCGTAAATGTGCGGCGGGGCCAGTTCCGGCGTGCCGCCCTCGAACGGCGGCGCCGGGGCGTATTCCAGATAGAGCTGGATCATTTGGGCGGTCTCTTCGCCGTGCAGTTCGGCGATCAGCGCCAGCGCGAAATCGATGCCGGCGGTGACGCCGCCGCCGCTGATCACATTGCCGTCGCGCTCCACGCGCGCTGAGCTCGGCACGGCGCCGAACAGCTTCAGGCTGTCGCGCATCGACCAGTGACAGGCGGCGCGTTTGCCTTGCAGCAGACCGGCGGCGGCCAGGATCAGCGAACCGGTGCACACCGAGGTCAGGTAGCGGGCATCGGCGCCCAGCCGACGGATCTGCTGCATGAAGGCCTCATCTTGCAGCGCCTGGGTGCAGCCGCTGCCGCCCGGCACGCACAGCACGTCGCAGCGCGCGATCTCCGGCAGCGGGCGCAGCTGGGTGAAGTGCAAGCCTTCCGACTCGACATCCGCGCCGTCTACCGAGGCGACGACGATTTCCGCGCCCGGCATGCGGCGCAGGAACTGCAAGGGGCCCGTGAAGTCGAGCTGGGTGACGCCTTGATAGATGGGAAATACAATCACGAGTGATTCAGACATGATATTCGCCTCATTTTTATCGTTGGACCTGGGTCATAATAGCCGCCCTGTTTTTGGCTGATATGACAGATAACCCTCAAAAAGCGCCATCATGAAAACGATCGGTTTTGTGGTTTTTCCCGGTTTTAACCTGCTGGACTTTGCCGGGCCGCTGGCGGCGTTCGATAACGTCAGCCAGTTCACCGACCCGCCGGCCTACCGCTGTGTGGCGATCTCGCCGCAGGGCGGCATGGTCGCCAGCTCGGCCGGGGTGGAAATCGCCACGCAGCCGTGCGGCGACGAGCGTTTCGATACGTTGGTGGTGGCCGGCGGCAGCGGCAACGTGATGGCGGCGCAATCACCGGCGCTGGCGGCGTTCCTGGCCAACCAAAGCCGACGAGCGCGGCGCATCGCCAGCGTATGTACCGGCGCGTTTATTCTGGCGGCCTGCGGGCTGCTGGACGGCAAGCGCGCCACCACTCACTGGTATCACGCGGCGCGGCTGCAGCAGAACTACCCGCGCATTCGCGTCGACAGCAACCGCATCTTCATTCGCGACGGGGATATCTGGACCTCGGCCGGCATCAGCGCCGGCATCGATCTGGCGTTGGCGCTGATCGAAGACGATCTGGGCGCCACCCTGGCGGCGGCCGTGGCGCGGCAGCTGGTGGTCTATCACCGCCGCCCCGGCGGGCAGTCGCAGTACTCGCTGCTGCTGGCGCTGAATCCGTCGTCGGATCGCATGCGCACCGCGCTGTCGTACGCGCGCGAGCATTTGCATCTGCCGCTGTCGGTGGCGGATCTGGCCGACGCCGCCTGCCTGAGCGAGCGGCAATTCGGCCGGCTGTTCCGCGCCGAAACCGGGCAGACGCCGGCCAAGGTGATCGAGCAGCTGCGGGTAGAGGCGGCCAGAGGGCGTATTGAAGAGAGCGCCGAACCGCTGGAGGCGATCGCCCGCTCGGTGGGGTTCAGCGATCCGGAGCGTATGAGGCGGGCGTTTATCCGCGTATTTGGCCTGTCTCCGCAGGCGATCCGCCGGCTTGGCCGCGCGGGATAACTTTTTTGCCACGCCTGGCGGCGGGGCGCATCAGAGGAGCAACGGATGTATCAGGATTTTGAGAGCGAATTGAGCTGGGCGATGCGTCATATGCCGCGCACCCGGGCGGCGGTGGCGGCGTTGCCGGACCTGCACGGGGTGCGGTTGGCGTGCAATATGCACCTGGATCTGAAAATGGCGCCGCTGGTGGCCGGCCTGCTGGACAAGGGCGCGGCGATCTTTCTGACCACCTGCAATCCCACCACGGTACAGAACGACGTGGTGGCCTGGTTGGAACGGCGGGGCGCGCAGGCTTACGCCTGGCGCGATATGAACGCCGGCGAATGGTCGGAATCTTTCGATCGCGCGCTGGCCTGGCGGCCGACTCACCTGTGCGAAATGGGAGCGGATCTGACCACCCGTCTGCACCAATCGCCGAACGGCCCGCAGATCGTCGCCGGGCTGGAGGCCACCGGATCAGGCATCAGCCGGTTGAACGGCGTGGCGCCGCGCTACCCGATCTTCAACTGGGACGATCTGCCGGTGAAAGAAGGGCTGCATAACCGGCACATGGTTGGGCTGACCGCCTGGCATACCTTCTTCCAGACCACCCATTTGACGCTGCACGAGAAGCGCGTGCTGGTGATCGGTTACGGCCTGGTCGGGCAGGGCACGGCGGCCGCGGCCAGAGCCTACGGCGGCCAGGTGATGGTGGCGGAAATCGATCCGGCGCGTGCGCTGCAGGCGCGTTATGACGGCTGGCAGGTGGTGGATCTGGCGAGCGCGGTCGCGCAGGCGGACGTTATCGCCACCGCGACCGGCGCGAAAAACGTGCTCTCGGCGCAGCATCTGCAACAGGCGCAGGACGGCGTATTTATCCTCAACGTCGGCCACGTGGCCGAAGAGATCGATGTCGGCTTCCTCAAGAGCCTGCCGCACCACGAGCCGATGCCTTATGTGAATGCTTACCAACTGAATGAAAAGACGGTCTATTTGCTGGCCAACGGCTCGATGTTCAACCTGACCGCCGGCTATGGCGACAGCCTTAACGCCTTCGACGTCACGCTGGCGGTGATGGCGGCCGGCATCGGCCATATCGTCGGCGCGGGAGCGCGGCAAACGCCGGGGCTGTACCTGTTGCCGCAGTCGGCGTGGCAGCCGGCACTGTAACTTTTTCCCCGCGGGCGTTCATCCCAGAGCGCCCGCGGGCTGTACCGATTTTCGGCCGACAGAATTTGTCACAAATCCGCCTTACAATCCCAGTGCCAAGCGCTGAACCCTCACATATAATTCGCTGAGTTCAAGCCCCCATTTCAGAGTAATGCCTGTGAAAATACGTGTTTTGGTTCTGACTCTGCTCGCTTTACAGACGGGCGCGGGCTTTGCGCCGCGCGCGCTGGCCAGCGATAACGCCGCCGCCCTGCACGCCGCCCAGCCGGAGCTGGCTTCCGGCAGCGCGATGGTCGTCGATATGCAAACCCATAAGGTGATGTACGCGCGCAACCCGGATGAGGTGGTGCCGATCGCCTCGATCACCAAGCTGATGACCGCCATGGTCACGCTGGACGCGCACCTGCCGCTCGACGAGATGCTGTCGGTGGACATCCACCAGACGCCGGAGATGAAAGGGGTGTATTCGCGGGTGCGGCTGAACAGCGAAATCAGCCGCAAGGATATGCTGCTGCTGGCGCTGATGTCGTCGGAAAACCGCGCGGCCGCCAGCCTGGCGCACCACTATCCGGGCGGCTACAACGCCTTCATCAAAGCGATGAACGCCAAGGCCAGGGCGCTCGGCATGACCAATACCCATTATGTGGAACCGACCGGGCTCTCTATTCATAACGTGTCGACGGCGCGCGATCTGACCAAACTGCTGATCGCCACCAAGCAATATCCGTTGATCGGCCAGCTCAGCACCACCACCGAACGCATGGCCAGCTTCAAGGATCCCAACTACACGCTGCCGTTCCGCAACACCAACCACCTGGTGTACAACCCGAAATGGAACATTCAACTGACCAAGACCGGCTTCACCAACCAGGCGGGGCACTGCCTGGCGATGCGTACCGTGATCGGCAACCGCTCGGTGTCGCTGGTGGTGCTGGACGCCTTCGGCAAATACACCCACTTCGCCGACGCCAACCGTCTGCGCAGCTGGATTGAAACCGGCAAGGTGACGCCGATCCCGGCCGCCGCCCGTGACTATCGCCGCCAAAAAGACGCCCGTCTGGCGAAGAACGACAGCGAATAACCCGCCTGGCGGTCCGCCCGTTTGCGGCGGGCCGCTATCGGCCCTCGGGCCGTCTGATGACAAATCCCCGCTCGCGATCGCCGTCGAAGCCCGCTTTCAGGTAGAGCTGGTGCGCGCCGGTGCGTTGCTGCCCCGACAACAGCATCACCTTGTAACAGCCTTTGCGCCAGGCCAGCTGCAGCGCGTATTCGATCATGGCGAGCGCTACGCCGTGGCCGCGGTAGGGCTCCGCCGTCACCACGTGTTCGATGACGCCGAACGGCTGCGCCTGATGCGCCAGCCCCGGGATCAGCGCCAGCATGCAGGTGGCGATCGGGTGTTCTTCTTTCGCCGCCACCACCAGACGGATCGCCGGATCGTCCAACAGGCGTTGCAGGGTACGGCGCGCATCGTCGGCGCGCAGCGGCGCGTCCTGCGGGCGCAGCTCGCGATATAAGGCTAACAGGCCGTTGAGATCGTCCGGCTGCGCCAGGCGATGAATGATGCTCATGGTTGCTCCTTTCCGCCGCTTCAACGGTAATCCGCTATCCTCCATTAATACCACAACGTTTGCCGGAGGGGATGTTATGAGTCAGGTTTCGACCTTTGTCATGTTCCAGGGAGAGGCGCAGCGGGCGATCGATCTCTACAGCCAGGTGTTCGAGCGTTTTCGGCTCATGCAGGTGCAGCATTACGATCCGACGCCGGACGGCCGGCGGTTGATCAAGCATGCGTCCATCGATTTTGATCGGCAGAACCTGGTGTTTACCGATAGCCCGATCAGCCATGACTTCAGCTTTACCCCGGCGGTGTCGCTGTTCATCAACCTGCCTAACGAAGAAGCGTTGGAGCGGGCGTTCCACCGGCTGGCGGAGGGCGGCAAGGTGCTGATGCCGCTCGATGACTACGGCTTCAGCGCCCGTTTCGGCTGGCTCAACGATCGTTTCGGCCTTTCCTGGCAGCTCAATGTGCCGGCGGGCGATCTGCCCTGAGCTCAGCGCGCGGCGTGCAAAAGGGATGGTAGCGCCTACTGTTGTTTCATATGCTTATCGCCATGGCGGCAGGGCTCTCTGCCGTGGGCAATACCGACAACATCATGGAAAGGTGCGCTTTGATTGATTTTGACCGCTATGTTGAGCAAGCGAAGTCTTACGGCGAGTGGCCGGGCGGGCATGTGGACATGTCGTCCGGTTGCGTCGAGGGGTTGAGCTATCGTCTGTATCGGCACGCAGCCGAGAGTGAAGACGCGATCGTGGTTTATCACGGCGGCGGGGTTAACAGCGCCGCCGGGTATGACATTCTTGCGCGCCAGCTGGCCGCCGAGCCAACGCTCGCGGTGTGTCTGGTGGATATCCGTGGACATGGCGATTCCACGGGAGAGCGGGGGACGGTTGAGCGGCCTGAGCGTATTTGGCGCGATGTCGATGTCATCCTGGTGGAAATGCGCCGCCGGTTTCCGTTGGCGCGCAGGCACCTGCTGGGCCATTCGAGCGGCGCCGGCATGTTGCTCAACTACCTGACCCGTTACCCTGGCGAACAGCAGGCGGACAGCCTGATCATGCTGGCGCCCGAGCTGGGGCCATTTTCCGGGATGGCCCGCGATCTGGCGGCGACGGCCCGTTTTGCGCAGGTGCGACAATGGCCGTTTGTCGCCAATGCGCTCAGCGGCGGGCGCTGGTTTGGGCACGTTCGGGCGGTCAGCCTGAATTTTCCCCCGGCTGTGCTGGCCGCCGCCCCCGATTTTGTCTGCCAATACAGCGTCAATATGGCTAACGCGTTGACGCCTCGCGCCCCGGCCAGGCAACTGGCGGCGCTGCGATTACCGACCTTGCTGCTGGCGGCAGCGCAGGATGAGTTGTTCAATGCGCAAGCGATGCAGCGCTTCGTCAAACAGCATGGCAACGCCCAAACCGCCTTTGGTTTGCTTGAAGGCAGCACGCATTTATCGTGCGTATTTGATGCCCATCCCCTTGTCCTTCAACATATCTCGCGTGCGGCCGCTACCGGATCCGATGAGGGGCCGGCGGGCGAGGGGGTTTAACGTCGGCGCGGGGCGGCCATTGCTGGCCTGGCGTTTTCCTCTCTCATCCTATATCCCTGCATGGCGCTTAACCGCTATGCTAAACAAATAATAAATGTGAATGTAAAAGGATGAATCATTTTGGCAGGAAGTAGCTTACTCACTCTCATCGACGACATCGCCTCATTGCTGGACGATGTCTCTTTAATGAGCAAGATGGCGGCGAAAAAAACCGCCGGGGTGCTGGGGGACGACCTGGCGCTCAACGCGCAGCAGGTCACCGGCGTTAAAGCCGACCGCGAGCTGCCGGTGGTGTGGAGCGTCGCCAAAGGCTCGCTGATCAACAAGGCGATCCTGGTGCCGTTGGCGCTGCTGATCAGCGCCTTCGCGCCCTGGGCGATTACGCCGCTGCTGATGGTGGGCGGTGCCTACCTGTGTTACGAAGGGTTCGAAAAGGTGTTCCACAGCCTGAGCCCCGGCAAGGCGGCGCAGGAGGAGACATCGGACGGGCCCGGCGCCAATGAGGACGCCACGGCCTATGAAAAGCGCAAGGTGAAGGGGGCGATACGCACCGATTTTGTGCTGTCCGCCGAGATTATCGCCATCACCTTGGGCACGGTCGCCGGCGCCACCTTTAGCCAGCAGGTGATCGTCTTGTGCGGCATCGCCGTCGTGATGACGCTCGGTGTGTACGGCATTGTCGCCGGCATCGTCCGCCTGGACGATCTGGGGCTGTATCTGAGCCGCAAACGCAGCGCGGTGGCGCGCTCCCTCGGCGGCGGCATCGTGCGCGCCGCGCCTTATTTGATGAAAACGCTGTCGATCGTCGGCACTGTCGCCATGTTTATGGTCGGTGGCGGTATTCTGACCCACGGTTTGCCGCCGGTGCATCATCTGTTCGAAGACTGGGCCTCGTACACCACTGTGGTGCCGACGTTTGGCCATCTTTTGCAGGGGGTGATCCCGGCGCTGTTGAACGTGGCGTTCGGGCTGGTGGCCGGCGGTGTCGTGCTGGCGGTGGTGTCGGCGCTGGGTGCCGTGCGCGCGCGTTTCAAGGCTTGATGAAAAGTCTCGCCCCGGGAGGGGCGGGACGTATCAGACGGATTAAAAGATCAGTTTGAGAACGCCGGTAATCGTCAACAAACCCACGATGAAGATGATGGCGACAATCCACAGAATAATTTTCATTGGCTTCTTCCTTACCGGTTAAAGGTGGGGCGCGATTGGCGCTAACTTAATGAAATCATTCTTCACTATAGACGCTATCTCTCTATCGTGCGTCGTCATGCCTTCACGGGCGCCGCTTGTCGCCCGCGCCCAGCGCGCGCTGCATAATCTGCGTGTCACGCCATTCCCCCAGCTTGAACCCCACCGCTTTTAACGTCCCTGCACTGGTGAAGCCGAGTGACTGATGCAAGGCCAATGAGCCGCGGTTGGCGGCGGAATCGCCGACGATCGCCAGCATCTGGCGCCAGGGGCCTTGTTCGCAGCGGGCGATCAAGGCGCTCAGAAGCGCGCTGCCGATGCCTTTACCCTGTTGCCCTTCGGCGATGTACACCGAGTCTTCCACGGTAAAGCGGTAAGCCGGCCGGGGGCGATAAGGCGTGGCATAACAGTAACCCACAATGACACCTGCGCTTTTCGCCACCAGCCAGGGCAGGCCGGCCTCCCGCACCTTGCTCAGGCGCAACTGCATTTCCGCCAGCGTCGGCGGCTGCTCTTCAAATGAGGCCGCGCCGTACAGCACGTGCTGGGTGTAAATACGCAGCACGGCGGCCATATCGTCCGGTGTGGCGTCAAGAAGGCTGAGTACGGGGGCGGAGAGCGTTGTCACGTGTCTGTTTACCTTGAAAATCAGCGGATAAACGCCATTATGCGCGCTGCTCGCCGCCGGGATAAATCGGGTTTTCTTATGGTGAGATAAGAAAAGGCGATGATGAGCGGGAAGGGGCTCTTTGGGGAGAGCCCCGGAGGCGGTTTGCCTGGCATTACCAGCCTTTCACCGCGCCGCCGTTGAAGATTTTTTCGGCGGCTTTGGCCACTTCATCCGATTCATAGGCTTTGATGAAGTTCTGCACGTTCGGCGCGTCCTTGTTGTCTTCGCGCGTGACGATGATGTTGGTGTACGGCGAGTCTTTATCCTCGATGAAGATGCCGTCTTTGGTCGGCGACAGGCCGGTTTGGTTGATGTAGGTGGTGCTGATGACGGCGACGGTGACCTTCGGATCGTCCAGCACATGCGGCAACTGCGCGCCTTCCAGCTCCATGATCTGGTAATGATGCGGGTTGGCGCTGATGTCCAGCGCGGTAGGCAGCAATCCTTTGCCAGGCTTCAGGCTAATCAGCCCGGTTTTTTCCAGCAGCAGCAGGGCGCGTCCCAGGTTGGTCGGATCGAGCGGAATGGCGATCACCGCCCCGTCCGGCAACTCTTTCAGCGATTTTATCTTTTTGGAGTAGCCGGCCATCGGGAAGACGAAGGTATTGCCGACCGCCACCAGCTTATAGCCGTGATCTTTGTTTTGCTGTTCGAGGAACGGGCGGTGCTGGAACACATTGGCGTCCAGTTCGCCTTTGTCGGTGGCGTCGTTCGGCAGCAGCGAGCCGCTGAAACCGACCAGTTCGACGTCCAGCCCGTATTTCTCTTTCGCCACCTGCCTGGCGACTTCTGCCACGTCTTGTTCCGCGCCGTTGATGACGCCGACTTTGATATGGTTTTGGTCGGTTTTTTGATCGCAGCCCTGAAGCGCCAAGACGGCGGCGAAGGCCGCCGCCAGAGGGGTGATACGCCAGCGTAAGGTCATCGAACTCTCCCTGAAAAGAACAATAAAATCAGTTGGTTTTTGTTCTTACAGCTAAGCCTGAACCGCCGATGAAGTCAAACGCTCGTTCAGCATAAACGGCTATAGCTTATAGCCGTTATGCGATGGGGGATTATCGGCTGAGCGAACGCAGCACCACGATGCCCGGCGTGGCCATCACATAATCCATAAAGGGTGAATCGACGACCTGCATGTTGGCCTTGCGCGATGAGGCGTTGCGCAGCACCGGGCCGTTGTCGGTCATGACGAAGATGCCGGTATGGGTCACGTCCAGCCCGGCGAGGTTGGTGTAAATGCCGATGTAGTCGCCGGTGCGCAGCTGAGCCAGCACCTTGTCGTCGACGCGGTCGCTGGGAATGTAGGTCACGCTGCGCTGCACGACGGGCAAGCCGGGCAGGTAGCTGCCGCCGTCGGCTTTCTGATTGAGGTTTTTCACGAGGCTGACGGCGTGCGGGCTGAGCTGGGCGGTGATGTCTTCGGCCACTTTTTTCGGCCGCTGCGCCCAGTCGGTGAAGAAGTGTTTGCGCTGCGGGAAGGCGATTTTGCCGTCGACATAGCGGATGTCCACCAGGCGCTGAACGAACTCGGCTTCGCTGCGGGCGGTGCTGAGCGCTTCGACATAATCGATGTAGGTGAAGCAATCCAGCCCGCGGAAGTCGATCACCAACTGCTCGGGCGTGCTCTGCGAACCGATCAGGCGGTTGGCGAGATAGGGCGTGCCGAGGAATTCGCGCGAAATCAAATCGACGGTGCGGCCATGCGGCTGCGCGGCGGGCCAACCGGCGCGCAGTGCGAGGATCTCACGCAGCTTGCTGCGGGTGCTGTCATCCATCTGCGGTTGCAGGTTCGGCGGCGAAACGGCGGCGTCGGTCGGCGGCGTTGCGGGGGTGACGGCGGTGGGGCGATCGGCGCATCCGCTCATGGCGATAGCTAACATCAGTAAAACAGCCTTGTTCTTGTTCATACGGCCCTCCATGGGTGTCGCTGGTTTATCAGAGTAAGTGATAACAGTTCTCATCCGATGGTAGGGGTTAAAAAGTAAACATAACCTCAATGGCAATCGATAAATCAGTAACCGATTTCGCTATTGAACGGCAAATACCAGAACAGCGCGATTTCGTGATCGGCGATCTCCGGTTCGGCGCGGTACAGCAAGCGATCGATGCCGCCGAGGATAAACCCATAGTGCTGGTAGCAGCGGCAGGCCGCCAGGTTGTTGTTCTGCGTTTCGAGCATCATACCTGAGGTTTCCTGCTGCCGCGCCCACTGTTTGGCGCAGTCCAGCAGCGCCCCGGCGATGCCTTGGCGGCGCGCGTCAGCGCTGACGGCGATCTCGTCGATCAGGGTGTAGCCGTTCCAGTTTTTGCTCAGCGTGATGTGGCCAACGGCGTCGTTCTGGCGATAAGCCAGGAAGGTCACGCTGTCTTCGTTGGCGAACGGCGCCAGGGGATAGCGTTTGCGAAACGGCGCCACCGGGCGGGTTGGCCAGCTGTCCACCGGGCTGTCGAACTGCGGCAGGGCGTAACAGGCGATGGTGAAGCTGAAATCGCCGCGGGCCAGATAATCGTCGGGCAACGTCTCAATGGCCGCGATGCGGATGGTCGGGTTCATTACGGCAGCTCCCGCAGCAGACGCGCCGGGTTGCCGGCGTAGATCCCCTTGCGGGTGATGTCGCGGGTCACGACCGCCCCGGCGCCGATCACCGCGTCGCTACAGATCGTCACCGCCAGGATCGTGGCGCCGGAACCGATGGACACCCGATCGCCGATGCAGGTGCGCCCCCAGCTGGCCGGATCGGCGTTGGGCGCGCCGTCTTTGAACAGATCGTTGGCGAAGGTGACGCCGTGGCCGACAAAGCACGCTTCGCCGAGGGTAACGTATTCGCAGATAAAGCTGTGCGACTGAATTTTACTGCGCGCGCCGATGCTGACGTGGCGCTGGATCTCGACGAACGGGCCGACGAAGACATCGTCGCCGAGCCGGCAGCCGTAAAGATTGCAGGGTTCTACCACGGTGACGTTGCGCCCGGCGTCGACGTCGACGATCCCCGCCTGGCGGGTGATGATAGCGGATGACATAACCTTCCTCACAGCCTGGGTTTAATGGGGGGAGTATAAGACAAAGCGCCGCGCCTTTCGCTTTCCGCACGTTTTTTCGCCAAAAGACTATAATTAGTACAGGGGAGAGAGCCCCGTGGCCGCAATCCTCGCACGGGTAGCTGTCCGTCAGAGGTGTGAAATTCGTTCGCCGATCGCGGCCTACGGCGAGATAGGAGGTGTCTCATGGTCAGTCATGTTTGGGGACTTCTGGCGCATCCCAGCGCCGAGTTCGAACAGATCAAAAGCGAGAATGAAAGCGTCTCGCACCTATACACCCATCACGTGTTGCTCTTGGCAGCAATCCCGGTGGTCTGCGCCTTTATCGGCACCACCCAGTTGGGCTGGCTCTCCGGCGAGGGACATGCCATCAGGCTCGACATGTTTACCGCGTTTTATACCGCCGTGGCGTTCTACCTGCTGATGCTGGCAGGCGTAGCGGCCATGGGGAAAGTCATTCACTGGATGGCGCGGCGTTATGAATCGCGCCCAAGCCTGCACCGCTGCATGGTGTTCGCCGGCTACGTGGCGACCCCGATGTTCCTCAGCGGGGTAGTGGCGCTTTATCCGGTCGTCTGGCTGTGTCTGTTTGTCGGCATTATCGGCCTGTGCTATTCGGGCTATCTGCTGAATCTGGGGATCCCGCACTTCCTGAATATCGACAGTAAGGAAGGGTTCATCTTCTCCAGCTCGACCTTCGCCATCGGCATTCTGTTGCTCGAGCTGCTGCTTGGGGTGACGGTGCTGCTGTGGGGGTACGGTTCCTGGTTGTTCTGAGTTAACGGTTGTTGTTATCGCCCCCGCGCCGGTGGAACGGCGCGGGGGCTTTTGTTTTTAGGCTATGCGCGGCGGAAAACCAGCATCACGCCGAGCACGATGCCCGCCATGCCCAGCAGGCTCAGCGCGGCCAGCGCGTGGCCGAGCAGCAGATAATCCAGCAGAGCGGTGACCGCCGGGATCAGGTAGAACAGGCTGGTCACCTGCACCAGGTTGCCGCGCTGGATCAGCCGATACAGCAAGAACGTCGCCAGCACCGAGATCACCACCGCCATCCACAGCAGCGGCAGCACGAACTCAGGCCGCCATTCGACCCGCAGCGGCTCAAACGGCAGCGCCAACGCACACATCAACAGCCCGACGGCATACTGCAGCGGCAACACCGCCAGCGGCGGCTGCGTCATGCCCTTTTGCAGCAGGGTGCCGGCGGTCATGCAGCCCAAGGCGATAAAGGCGAACAGCATGCCGCTCAGCGAGAAATGGGCCACCATCAGGCTTTGGTACACCACCAGCGTCAGCCCCGCCAACGCCAGCGCCAACCCGAGCGCGCGCAGCCCGGCGCAGCGCCGTTCGGTAATGAACTGGGTCAGGATCGGCTGTACGCCAAGCAGCGTGGCCAGCACGCCGGGGGTAATGCCCCGTTCGAGGGCCAGCAGATAGCAGATCTGATAGCTGCCGATCATCAGCACGCCGATCAACGCGACGCGCCGACGGGTGCCGGCGGCGGGCAGGCACTGGCGCTGCCACAGGCCGATGGCCAACAGCACCGCCAGCGCGATGGCGCAGCGGAAGAACAGAAAAGCGAAGGCGGAGGCGTGCTCCAACCCCCAACGGGAGAAGATCGCGCCGCTGCTCCAAAGCAGGACGAACAGCGTAGCCAGGCCGGCATTGGCCCAGAGAGAAGGTAATCGCATATCAATTTCACCTGTCGTGAAAATTACAGGCTCCGGCGCGCGCGGCGGTCTACGCCTGAACGCAACAAATCAACATAAGCCGGAGGTAAAAAGTCGGTGTGGCTTAGCGCACGACCACAAGGCGTGGCGGGTAAGCGGCAACCGCGGAAACGACAGAGAAAACGGCGGGTGGAGCGGAGGAAGCACACAGCAAAACGACGGCCGGAACGGTCGCGTTTGTCGGATCTGTGCTGTGCGCCAGGTAGGTCATGTGAGTTCCAGAAAACCGTGAATGAAACCAATCGCTTCAAACATAGCCAAGTTCAGCGTGGCGTGCAACCGAAAATCACAGAATCATAAATGATAATGAAAATCATTATCATTAAATTAAAGGTGTGCTATGTTGCTGCAAAAACGCAGTTTTAGCGCCAGCGCGAGGCGCAAGGGGGTAGGCTCCCCGCCGCCGTTTCCCGTCATGCGTGCGGCGAGAGACTTTACGATTCGTTTTTGCAGAGGGCGCGCATTCGTGATAAAAATATTGATATGTTATAATATAACAATTAACGCATGATGAATTCAGCTCACGACATCCTCCATGTTGATGGGGTTAGCCTGACCGGCCACGGCGGGGCCTCGATACTCTACAACATCCATTTCACGCTGCGCGCCGGAGAGAAGCTGGCGGTGATCGGCCCTAACGGCAGCGGCAAATCCAGCCTGTTGCGCACGCTGATCGGCGAAACGCGGCCGGACAGCGGCGAGATTTACTGGCGAGGGCGCGCTTTGTCCGGCTTGTCGGCGGCGGAACGCGCCAGAAGCATCGCCTTTCTGGCGCAAAACGATCTGCCGGATTTGCGGCTGTCGCTGGAGGACTATGTGGCGTTAGGGCGTTTGCCGCATGGCGAACGGCCCGCGGCGGGAAAACGCATCGTTGACGAGATCATCGGGGAAACCGGCCTGGCGCCGCTCAGGCACCATCCGTTGGGGCGGCTCTCGGGCGGCCAGCGTCAGCGCGCTGCGTTGGCCCGGGCGTTGGCGCAGACTCCCGACCTGTTGTTGTTGGATGAGCCGACCAATCACCTCGATCCTCCCGGGCGTTCGGCGCTGCTGTCGTTAGTAAAACATAAAGCCATCGCCGTGATTGCGGTGCTGCATGACCTGCCCGTGGCGGAGGCGTTCGCCGATCGGATCCTGGTGCTCAACGAAAGCCGCCAGGTGGCCTGCGGCTCGCCCGCGGCGGTGTTGCAAACCCCGGTAATTTTGCCGGTGTTCGGCATGCACAGTTTCAGCGTGGCGCATCCCGTCAGCGGGAAAACGCTGCGTATTTTTGAAGTTCCCCATTGCGCTTGATAAACCAGAGAGAAACATGAACATACGCGTATTCCCCTTGCTCCTGCTGTTGGCCGGCGGAGCGGCAGCGGCTGAAAAATTTCCCGTCACCGTAGAAAGCTGCGGGAAGCCGATCACCTTCAATCAGGCGCCGCAGCGCGCCGTCATCAACGACATCAATATGGCCGAGATGGCCTTTGCGCTTCATCTGCAGGATCGGATCGTCGGGCTGACCGGCATCACCGGCTGGTACAAATTGACGCCTGATTTCAAGGCGGCGATGGGCGCCATTCCCGAACTGGCGCCGAAGTATCCCGCTCTGGAAACGTTGCTGGCGGCGCAGCCGGACTTTTTCTTCGCCGGTTGGAATTACGGCATGAAGATCGGCGGCGACGTCACGCCGGAGACGCTCGCGCCGTTCGGCATCAAAACGCTGGTGCTGAGCGAGAGCTGCGTACAGGCCGGCGGCCGGCCGCAGAAGGCCGATATGAACCTGCTGTATGACGATGAGCTGAAGCTCGGCAAGATTTTCGGCAAGCAGCGAGAGGCCGCCGCGCTGGTTGAGGGCTGGCGCCGCCGGTTAGCCGCGCTGCCCGCCAGACCGGCGGGGCAGGCGCCGCTCAAGGTGTTCGTGTATGACTCGGGAGAAGAGAAGCCTTTTACCAGCGGTAAATACGCCATGCCGACGGCGATCGTCGAAGCGGCGGGCGGCCGCAACGTGATGGACGGTTTGGCGGCGAGCTGGACGACGGCATCCTGGGAGGCGGTGGCGGCGGCGGAACCCGACTTCATCATTCTGCTGGATTACCAGACCGGGTCAGGCGCCGAGACGCTGCGGCGTTTCCTCGAGTCTCATCCGTTGATGAAGTTGACACCTGCGGTACGGCACCATCGTTATCTGAAACTGCAGTATGCGGAGCTGACGCCGGGGCCGGCCAACATCGGCGCGGTGGAAAAGTTGGCGCGGGCGCTGTACGCGCCGGAGGCTGAATGAACTCGCCGACACGGCGGTTTATGGTGCTCGCGCCGCTGGCGCTGTTGACGTTGTGCGGATTAATGGTCTGGAGCCTGCAATTGGGCAGCGTCGCGCTGTCATGGCGGCAGGCGTTGGCGGCGTTAGGGATAGGTTCGGCGCCGCTTTCCGGCATGCTGGACACTATCGTCGTGCAACTGCGCGTGCCTCGGGCCTTGTTGGCGGCGTTGACCGGCGCCGGGCTGGCGATGACCGGCGCGCTGCTGCAGACCACCACCCGCAATGAGCTGGCCGATCCTTTTTTGTTTGGGCTCTCCTCCGGCGCCGCCGCCGGCGCGGTGCTGGTCATCACGCGCTTCGGCGATGCGCTGGGCGCGCTGACGTTGCCGCTGTCCGCTTTCGTCGGCGGCATTCTGTCCGCGTTGGCGGTGATGATCCTGTTTCGCGTCAGCCGGGTCAGGCGCGCCGAGCAGCTTATCGTCTGCGGCCTGGCGGTCTCATTTTTGTTCAGCGCGCTCACCAGCTATCTGGTTTTTTCCGGCGATCAGCGGGCGGCCGGTTCAGTGTTGTTCTGGTCGCTGGGCGGCTTGGGGTTGGCGCGTTGGGATAATTTGTTCATTCCGCTGGTGAGTTTCGCGCTGCTGGCCGGGTTTACGGCGCTGCGTTGGCGGGCGCTGGACGCGCTGCTGGCGGGTGAGCAAACCGCCCATTCGATGGGAGTCAACGTGGCGCGCCTGCGCACCGAGACCTTTTTGTGCTGCGCATTGTCTACAGCGTTTCTCGTTTCGCTGACGGGTGTGATCGGTTTTGTCGGGCTGATGGTGCCTTATCTGGCCCGGCGCCTGGTAGGTGTGCGCCACCGCTTGTCCGTGCCGATGTGCGGCCTGCTGGGGGCGATGCTGCTGACCGGCGGCGACATGCTCAGCCGCAGCCTGATCCCCAATCAGGAGCTGCCCATCGGCATCATTACGGCGGGGCTGGGGGGCGCGTTCATCGTCTCCTTGCTGCTGCGCGCGGAGCGGTGAACGCCGCCCTGTCTCAATAGAGCTCCAGGTGCAGCCGCTGCTGCTCAATCAGCGTCTGCCACAGGTTTTCCGCCCCGCAGGCTTGCTCCAGCGCCGTCGCCACGGCATGTTCCAGATACTGGCGATTGCCGCACAGGTAGACATGCGCGCCCCGTTGCAGCAGGCCGCTGACGGCATCGGCGTGATCGTCGATGGCGTGTTGCACGTAATACTTGTCGGCGGCGTCGCGCGAGAATGCCGTGATGAGCCGTGTGAGTACGCCCGTCGCGTTCAGCGTGACCAACTCCTCGCCATACAGGAAGTCTTCATCGCGCCTTTTCTCACCGAAGATCAGGACGGTTTCACGCCGTTCGCCCTGGGCGGCCATTTCGCGCAGTAAGCCAATCAACGGTGCGATGCCGGTACCGGTACCGATAAGCAGCACCGGCAAGGCGGTGTCGCGCGGCAGGTAAAAGCCGGGGTTGGCGCGGCAGAAGAGGCGGAAAGGGCCGGGGTGTTTGAGCAGCCAGCCGGTCGCCGTGCCGCGCCGCGTGCGGCCGCCGCGTTCATAACGCACGTCGCGCACGCACAGATCGAGGCTCTCTTCCCGCGTTGCCGAAGCGATGGAGTAGGCGCGCGGCAGGCAAATGGGCAGCAGCGCCAACAGGTTCTCCAGCGTGATCGCGTGCGGCGGGCAAAAATCGTGCAGCACGTCCAGCAGATCGGCGCCGTATAGATAACTCTCCAGGGATTTGCGCTGGCGGATCTTCAGCAAGCCTTTGAGATCTTCGCTGTCGGCCAACTGCGCCAGTTCGCGCAGCGTCGTTTTGCTGAGCTGGCGCAGCTCCCGGCGGCGCAGCGCGTCGGCGGCCTCCGGCCTGCCGAACCAGTCTGCCAGCCGGGTCAATAATCCTTCGTCGTTTTCCGGCAACAGATAGACGGTATCTCCCGCCCGGTAAACGATGCCGCTGCCGGCGATACTCAGCCGCAGGTGCCAGGCCTGCGGCGTGCGAGCGCTGAGCGGACGTCGTTCGAGGAGGGCGGCGCTGAACGCATGGTCTTCACCGTAGGCGGTCACGCGCAGATGCAAGTCGCGACCCGCCTGGGCATCGCCGGCCAGCACCTTATCCAGCGTCGTCAGCCAGGTCGCAAAGAACGGTTCGACGTTAACGTCGGCGTCGACGCGATTGACGATGGCGCGGGCGCCGTATTGCGTCAGGCGCGTATCCAGCGCCTGGGTAAACCCGCAGAAATGCGGATACGCGGTGTCGCCGAGACCGAAGATGGCGTAGCGCAACCGGGAGGGATCCGGCCATTGCGCCAGCGCGTCGGAGAAACGCTCGGCGTTGGCGGGCGGTTCGCCGTCGCCAAATGAGCTTGAGACGATCAGCAGGGCATCACGCTCGCCCACATCGGCGGGCTGGATGGCGTTGAGTTCTTTCACGACGGGGCGGTAGGGTTGCAGGCTGCTTTGCTCGCCCAGGCGCATCGCCAGCGCCCGGGCGTTGCCCGACTCCGAACCGTAACCAATCAGGATGCGTTCGATGAGGTCGGCCATGGCGGTTACTTGTCGTAGTGGTTGTCGAACTGTTCTTTGGCGAATTCCACCGATTCGAAGTCGGTCATCAGATCGTTGATCACGCGGCGGATGCTGATATAGGCCTCGATATTGCCCTGGGCGTCATACAGCGGTTGCACCGTGGTGTCGACCACGTACAGCACGCCGCCCTTGCCGACGTTCGGGATGATGCCGGTCCAGATGCCGCCCGCCTTGATGGTGTCCCACATCGCTTTGTAAACGGCTTTCGGCACGGAAGGGTGACGCACGATGCTGTGGGGTTGGCCCACCAGCTCTTCCCGGGAAAAACCGGTCAGCTGGCAGAACAGGTCGTTGACGTAGGTGATGGTGCCCTGCAGATCGGTGGTGGAGATCACCATCACTTTATCGAGCGCGGCCAACAGCCGGGCGGAATCGAGGGTCTGACTCATGGTAGGTTCCTTCTCATTAAGTTCGCGGTGAATGCCACGGCGGACGTCATGTATCCGTCATGACAGTTTTGTAATTGATTCTCATTTGCGATGAATGGTAATCGGGAATTTTATAAGTTGCAATAAAAATGCATCTTTAAGGACGCAGAAAGATCGCGATGAGGCAGGCTGGGGGGAGGAAGCCCGCGCCGGGTGCGGCGGCGGGCCTATCGGGCGGTCTTAGCGGGGGTCTTCGGCCCAGCCTTTGCGTTTGCTGGTTTTGCCGATGCCGGGGTTGAAGCTGTTGGTCGGATCGGCGGTGCGGTAGAACGCCTGCAGATCCGCCTTGGCGTGGTACAGGTGGCCAACGTTATGCTCCGCCGGGTACTCGGCGCCGCGCCGGTTGAGGATCTCGAGCATCTTTTCCTTCAGCGCGTGGCTGTCCACGCCTTTTTTCACTACGTAGTCCTGATGGAAGACGTGGCACATAAAGTGGCCGTAATACAGCTTATGCACCAGCTGGCTGTCGATTTCCGGCGGCAGGGTTTCGAACCAGTCGGTGTCGTTGCGGCGCAGGGCGATGTCCAGCGCCAGAATATCCTCCACCTTGTCGGCGTGCACCGCGTGGTAGCGCACGGCGGCGCCGGCGGCGGCGAAGCGGTGCAGGAAAGCCTTTTTGCCCTCGTCAGGCGTGCAGGCGAAGAAGGCACCTTCGGCCTGGGCGAAATAGTCGGTCAGGTAGCGCTGGGCCTCTTCCACGCCGGGGCCGGCCATCTTCAGCAGCAGATGGTGTTCGAAACGTTCGCGGTATTCCTTCATGCGTTTCGGCAGGTGGCTCGGCGCCAGATGGCTCAGGCCCTGCATCAGCCGATCGGTCAGGTTGTGCGGCAGCAGCGGCAGCTTGTTGAGGCTGGCGTCCATTCGGCCCTTCAGGGTGAAGAAGCGCGGCATCTGATCGGTGCCGAGCTTGTCGATCATCATGAAGGTGTCTTTGCCGTACACCTCGGCGATGTCGAAGATATCGCGGTGCATGTATTCACCGGCCACCGGCAGGTTTTCGAATTTGCTCAGCATGTGGCGGCGCAGTTCGGTCAGCACCGCGGTGTCGTTGGTGCCGATATAGAACACCTGCTCTTTGCCCTCTTTCTCGAAGGTGTCGAGCCGCACCGCGAACACCGCCAGTTTGCCGGCGCAGCCGGAGGCTTCGTACAGGCGGCGTTTGTCGGCGTTGAAGCGGGAAGGGGTGTTGGCGTCGACGTCGCGCACCCGGCTGGCGTACTCGTTATCCGAGGCGCGCAGCTCGCCGTATTCGACGTCGCTCGGGCGATAGTCGCCTTTTTCCAGCCGGGTGAGGATCTCTTCCGGCGTGTCGCCAAGCCGGATGCCCAGATGGTTGACCAGGCGCAGCTGGCCGTCTTCCCCGAGCTGGGCGTACAGCGCCATTTCGGTATAGGCCGGGCCGCGTTTCACCAGCGAGCCGCCGGAGTTGTTGCACACGCCGCCGATCACCGAGGCGCCGATGCAGGAAGAGCCGATCACCGAATGCGGTTCGCGGCCGTAGGGTTTGAGCAATTTCTCGAGGTGGTGCAGGGTGCTGCCGGGGAAGCCGACCACCTGCTTGCCGTTGTCCAGCACCTGAATATGGTCGAGGCGCAGGGTGCTGACGATGACGATGTCGCGATCATAGTCGTTGCCGCTGGGGGTTGACCCTTCGGTCAGGCCGGTATTGGCGGCCTGCATGATGACGATTTTGTCGGCGGCCACGCAGGCCTGCAAAATGCGCCACAGCTGCAGCAGGCTGGTGGGAAACACCACCGCCAGCGCCTGGCCTTCGCCGGAGCGGAACCCTTTGCGATACCGCTCGGTGTTGCGATCGCCGGTCAACAACTGCGGGCCGCCGACGATGTCCTTAAGCTGGTTGAGAAACGCCTGATTGCCTGACTGCATGCTGCCTGTCTCCCTGTCATCCCCGTCGCTTTAACCGCGGCGCCGGAGTGCCGCGCAGTCAGCTAAGAGGCTATCAATTAAATAACTTATCAAGCCATTAGCTTATTAAGCTAATGGCTTGAGGATTTAGTAGCGTTCGGCGTAACCGGCCCGACGCTCTTCGTCGCGCAGCGTCAGGATTTCCACGCCGTCGGCGGTGACCGCTACGGTGTGTTCCCACTGCGCCGACAGTTTTTTGTCGCGCGTCACCACCGTCCAGCCGTCTTTCTTCTGCTTGATGCGGCGGTCACCCTGATTGATCATCGGCTCGATGGTGAACACCATGCCTTCCTGCAGCGCCATGCCGCTGCCGGGTTGGCCGTAGTGCAGCACCGCCGGCTCTTCGTGCATGTCGCGGCCGATGCCGTGGCCGCAATACTCCCGCACGATGCTGTAGCCGGCCTGCTCGGCGTGGCGCTGGATGGCGTGGCCGATATCGCCGAGGGTGGCGCCCGGTTTCACCGCGCGAATGCCCTGCCACATCGATTCATAGACGTTGTTCACCAACCGTTTAGCCAGCGGCGTCACCTGGCCGATGCAGTACATCTTGCTGGAGTCGGCGATGTAGCCGCCGTTTTCCAGCGTGATGTCCACGTTGACAATCATGCCGGAACGCAGGATTTTGCTGGCCGACGGCACCCCGTGGCATACCACGTCGTCTACGGAGGTGTTGAGCACATAGGGGAAATCATACTGCCCCTTGCTGGCCGGGCGCGACTTCAGTTCTTCGACGATAAATGCCTCGGCGCGGTCGTTGATCTCCATGGTGGAGATACCTTCGACGATGACCTCATCGAGCATAGCAAACACTTTAGCCAGCAGAGCGCCGGAATGGCGCATTTTGGCAATCTCTTCCGGCGTTTTAATCACAATCTGTTTCACCCGACAATCTCCTTCAGCGTCAGCGCATTATCTTTCATCATTTTTTTTACCAGTTGCGGGTAGGTCAGTTCCGGATGGAACTCCGCCAGCATGCCGATCTTGATCCAGTACTCGGCCTGCGCGTTGATCGAACGCGTCATGGTCAGGCTGGCGAGGCGCAGATCGTCATGCAGCGCGTCCGAAATTTTTACGATGCCCATCGGCGTCTCCATAAATGAACGATATACGAAGTGTATACGTTTTGGATGGTCGCGATGTGGCATTCTGTGGCGTAAGAAGATTCTGGTAACAACGATTGCCGCCGCCAGGCAATGCGTTTATTGTGATGAACGACTTTTTTGCCATGATTTTTCAGAAGGATTTAAGGCGTGACTAAACTACGTGTTGGGGTGATTTTTGGCGGTAAATCGGCAGAGCATGAGGTGTCGCTGCAGTCGGCCAAAAACATTGTGGATGCAATCGACAAAGAGAAGTTTGACGTCACGCTGCTGGGGATCGACAAACAGGGGCAGTGGCACATCAACGACGCCTCCAACTACCTGCTCAACGCCGAGAACCCGGCGCTGATCGCGCTGAACCGCTCGAACAAGAACGTGGCGCTGATCCCGGGCCAGGAAAAACAGCAGCTGATCGAAGCGGGCAGCGCCGGCGCGCTGGGCCAGCTCGACGTCATCTTCCCGATCGTGCACGGCACGCTGGGGGAAGACGGCTCGCTGCAGGGGCTGCTGCGCATGGCCAATATGCCGTTCGTCGGCGCCGGCGTGCTCGGCTCGGCGGTCAGCATGGACAAAGACGTGACCAAGCGCCTGCTGCGCGACGCCGGGCTGGCGGTGGCGCCGTTCGTCACCCTGACGCGCGCCAACCGCGCCGGGTTCACGTTTGAGCAACTGAGCGAGCGCCTCGGCCTGCCGCTGTTCGTCAAGCCGGCCAACCAGGGCTCGTCGGTCGGGGTCAGCAAGGTGGAGAACCGCGCCGAGTTTGACGCGGCGGTGGCACTGGCCTTCAGTTTCGATCATAAAGTACTGGTGGAGTCGGCGATCGTCGGCCGCGAGATCGAGTGCGCGGTGCTGGGGAACGACGATCCGCAGGCCAGCGTGTGCGGCGAGATCGTGCTGAGCGACGCTTTCTACTCCTACGACACCAAATACATCAATGAGCAGGGCGCTCAGGTGGTGGTGCCGGCGGCGATCGCGCCGGAAGTGAGCGACCACATCCGTGAGGTGGCGCTGAAGGCGTTCCGCGCGCTGGAGTGCTTCGGGTTGGCGCGGGTGGATGTGTTCCTGACGCCGGATAACCAGGTGGTGATCAACGAGATTAACACGCTGCCGGGCTTCACCAACATCAGCATGTATCCCAAGCTGTGGGCTGCCAGCGGCGTCAGCTACCAGGCGCTGATCACGCGCCTGATCGAATTGGCGCTGGAGCGCCACCAGCAGGATCGCGCGCTGAACAGTTCGGTGTTCGATCGCTAAACGCGGCAGGGGGCGGCGGTGCCGCCCCCGTCCATCACTTCACCGTCACGTCGATATCGCCGAAATACTTCTTCGACAGCGCCGTCACCGTGCCTTGTTGTTTCACTTTGGCGATGGCGGCATCCAGTTTCTTCTTCAGCGCCTCATCTCCTTTGCGCAGGCCGAAGGCGATGCCTTCACCGAGGATCTTGTCGTCGCGCACCGCCTCGCCGACGAAGGCGAAGCCTTTGCCGTCCGGCTGTGACAGGAAGCCGCTTTGCCCCGAGGGCGCCATCACCAGCGTGGCGTCGAGCCGACCGGCCGCCAGATCGAGATACACCTGATTCTGATCCTGGTAAGACACCACATCCACGCCCGCCGGCGCCCAATGGGTTTTGGCGTAAATCTCCTGAATCGAGCCTTGCAGCACGCCCACGTGTTTGCCCGCCAGCGCTTTGGCGTCCGGCAGCAGGCCGCTGTCGGCCTTGGCGATCAGGCGGTTCGGCACCTGATAGATGGCGTCGGTAAAGGCGATCGCCTGGCGCCGCTGTTCGGTCACGTTCATCGCCGAGTTGATGGCGTCGAACTTGCGCGCCTGCAGCGCCGGGATCAGGCTGTCGAACGAGGTTTCCACCCAGCTGCATTGCAACTGCGCGGCGGCGCACACCGCGTCGCCCAGTTCAATGTCGAACCCTTCCAGTTTGCCGCTGGCGGATTTGGATTCGAACGGCGGATACAGCGCTTCCAGACCGAAGCGCAGGCTGTTTTCCGCCGCCAGAGAAGAGCCGGCGGCCAGCAGGCATCCGGCGGCGAACAGCGTTTTCAAAGCTTTCATAGGCAGTGCCCCTTTCCCATGGTCGGACAAAAAATTACACCTGGTTCAGGCGGCGCGCGCCTTCCAGCAGGGTCTCGTTATCTTTGGAAAAACTCAGCCGAATAAGGCCGGTATCGGTGCCGTCGCTGTAGAACGCCGACAGCGGGATCGTCGCCACCTTCGCTTCGCGGATCAAGCGCACGGCGAAATCATTGTCGCTTTCGTGACTGAAGCCGCTAAAGCGGGCCAGCATGAAGAAGCTGCCGCGGCTGGGCAGCAGCTCAAAGCGCGAATCCTGCAGGGCGCTGGCCAGCAGATCGCGCTTTTGCTGGTAAAACGCCGCCAGCCCCAGGTAACTCTGCGGGTTGGCGAGCGCGGCGGCGAAGGCGTGCTGCATTGGCGTATCGGCGGAGAACACCATGAACTGGTGCACCTTGCGGATCTCGTCCATCAACGCCGCCGGCGCCAGGCAATAGCCGACGCGCCAGCCGGTGACGTGGTAGGTTTTACCGAACGACGACACGATCACGCTGCGTTCCGCCAACTGCGGGTAGCGCGCCATGCTGTGGTGAATATCGCCGTCGAACACCACATGCTCGTAGACCTCGTCGGACAGGATCACGATGTCGGTGTTGCGGGTCAGGGTGGTCAGGCGGTCGATATCCTGCGCGTCGAACACCGCGCCGGTCGGGTTGTGCGGCGTGTTGACGATGATCATGCGCGTTTTGCCGTTGATGGCGGCGGCCACTTCGTCCCAGTCGACGCGAAAGTCCTGCAGCGACAGTTTGATCGCCACCGGCGTGGCGCCCTGCAGGCGCACGATCGGCGCATAGCTGTCGAACGCCGGTTCGAAATAGATCACCTCGTCGCCGGGATGCACCAGTGCGCTGATCGCCGAGTACAGCCCTTCGCTGGCGCTGGCGATCACCGTGATTTCTTCGTCGGCGTCATAGCGCGCGCCATACAATCGTTCAGCTTTTTCCGCCAGAGCAGCACGTAACGCCGCCACGCCGCTCATCGGCGCGTATTGGTTATGACCTGCGCGCATGGCTTGTGCCGTTGCCTCGATCAGCTGCGGGTCACCGGCGAAGTTGGGCGCGCCCTGCGACAGGTTGAGGGCCTGATGTTCGGCGCTGAGTTGGCCAATAACGGTGAAGATGGTGGTGCCGACGTCCGGCAGCTTCGAGCGGGATGAGCAGGCGCTCTGCATGATGGGCTCCAGGCAAACAGGGAAGTGTTGAGCGATTAAGCATCAGGCGGCGTAGGCGGACAAGGGAAAGTTTGTCATACTTGCCATGCACTACGATCATACCTAATCGAGGCACGCTATGCCGATATCCCTGCCGTCGCTCGACGTATTGAAAACCTTTGTGGTGGTGGCGCAACGCCTCAACTTTACCCATGCCGCCCGGCAGCTGCACCTGACGCAGGGGGCGGTCAGCCGGCAAATTCTCGGGCTGGAACAGCGCTTGGGCTATCCGCTGTTCAGCCGTCAGGCGCGCGGTTTGGCGCTGACGCCGCAGGGCGCGCAGCTGCTGGCGCCGGTACAGCAGGCGCTGGGGCAGTTGGATGAAGCCCTGACGCGGGCCGCCGCTCCGCCGGGGGCGCTGCGCATCAAATGCCCGACCTGCGCCATGCGCTGGGTGCTGCCGCGCATCATTCGCCTGCAAAATGAACGGCCGGACATGCATATCGAGCTGACCGCCTCGGTGTCGCACGGCCTGGATTTCAGTACCGAGCAGTTTGACGCCGCGGTGGTATTCGGCCGGCCGCCGGGTAAAAAGCTGACCGCGCACTTGCTGTTCGATGAAATCCTCACGCCGGTCTGCACGCCGACGTTCCTGCCGCCGGCAGCCCGGTTGACGGACTTGACGGACAAAACCCTGCTGCACCCGACGCGCGATCGGCGCGACTGGCTGCGCTGGCTGAAGGCGGCGGGCGCCGATGTGTTGCCGTCCGGCAAGGCCCAGCATTTCGATACCCTCGATCTGGCGATGAGCGCCGCGCTGCAGGGATTCGGCATCGCCATCGGCGATCTGTGCCTGCTGGAGGAGGATATTCAGGCGCAGCGCATCGTAACGCCGTTCCCGCTCTGCGTCAGCAGCGGCGCGGCCTATTATTTGGTCTATCCTGAACGCACGGTGGCGCCGCCGACGTTAACCGCGCTGATCGATTTTCTGGCGGCGGAGGCCGCCGACAGCCGCGCCCGGCTGCAGAATTACCTGCCGATAACCTGTAATGCTTTGTAAACATTAGCGATGCGAATTCCCTTGGCGATGAAACAGAGTGTGGCAAACTGTTTCTTCACTCCGATTAAACTCCGCGGCGTTGGCGGCGGAAACACGCCTGAGATAAAACAAGATGAAATGGCTTTGTGTGGTGAGTATGTTGTCCGGTCTGGCCCTCAGCCCGGCTTTTGCGCAGGAAACGCCGATAACGCAGGGCATTCACGCCCAGCAGCGCGACGCCTTCGTGTCCAATTTGATGAAGCAGATGACGCTGGAAGAGAAGATTGGCCAGCTGCGGCTGATCAGCGTCGGGCCGGATAACCCGAAAGAAGCGATCCGCGAGGGGATCCGCAAAGGGCAGATCGGCGCCATCTTCAATACTGTCACCCGACCGGATATCCGGGTGATGCAGGATCAGGCGATGCAGCTCAGCCGCCTGAAAATCCCATTGTTCTTTGCCTATGACGTGGTGCACGGCCAGCGCACCGTGTTCCCGATCAGCCTGGGGCTGGCGGCCAGCTTCGATCTGGAAGCCATCGCGCTCAGCGCCCGGGTCGCGGCGCAAGAGGCCAGCGACGACGGCCTGAACATGACCTTCGCGCCGATGGTCGATATCACCCGCGATCCGCGCTGGGGCCGGGTCTCCGAAGGCTTCGGCGAAGACACTTGGCTGGTCTCGAAAATCGCCAAGGTGATGGTCGACGGTTTCCAGAACGGCGATCCGGCCAAACCCGGTTCGGTGATGGCCAGCGTCAAGCACTTTGCATTGTACGGCGCCGTCGAAGGCGGCCGCGATTACAACACCGTCGACATGAGCCCGCTGCGCATGCATCAGGACTATCTGCCGCCTTACAAAGCGGCGGTGGACGCCGGCAGCGGTGGAGTGATGGTGTCGCTCAACTCGGTGAACGGCGTGCCGGCCACCGCCAACCCGTGGCTGCTGAAAGATCTGCTGCGCGAGCAGTGGGGCTTTAAAGGCATCACCATCAGCGACCACGGCGCGATTAAGGAACTGATTAAGCACGGCGTGGCCGCCGACGCGCGCGACGCGGTGCGCCTGGCGATCACCTCCGGCGTCGACATGAGCATGAGCGACGAGTTCTACGACAAATACCTGCCGGGTCTGGTGAAGGACGGACTGGTGTCTGAAAGCGATATCGACCGCGCCTGCCGCGACGTGCTGAACACCAAATACGACATGGGGCTGTTCACCAATCCTTACGTGCATCTGGGCCCGGCGGGTTCCGATCCGCAGGACACCAACGCCGAAAGCCGTCTGCACCGCGCCGAAGCGCGGGTGGTGGCGCGCAAGACGATGGTGCTGCTGAAGAACGATAAGCAGACGCTGCCGCTGAGCAAGCAGGCGACCATCGCGCTGGTCGGGCCGATGGCCGACAGCCAGCGCGACGTGATGGGCAGTTGGTCAGCCGCCGGGGTGGTCAAGCAGTCGGTCACCCTGCGCGAGGGGCTGGAGCGGGCGGTGGGCGACAAGGCGCGCATTCTGTACGCCAAGGGCGCCAACGTCACGCAGGATAAAGGCATCATCGACTATCTGAACGAGTATGAGCCGGCGGTGGCGTTCGATACCCGTTCGCCGCAGCAGATGATCGACGAAGCGGTGCAGGCGGCGAACAAGGCCGACGTGGTGGTGGCGGTGGTGGGGGAATCGCAGGGCATGGCGCACGAGGCCTCCAGCCGCGCCGACATCACGATCCCGCAGAGCCAACGCGATCTGATCGCCGCGCTGAAAGCCACCGGCAAGCCGCTGGTGCTGGTGCTGATGAACGGCCGCCCACTGGCATTGAGCTGGGAGAGCGAGCAGGCGGACGCGATGCTGGAAACCTGGTACAGCGGCACCGAGGGCGGCAACGCGGTGGCGGACGTGCTGTTCGGCGATTACAACCCGTCGGGCAAGCTGCCGATGACCTTCCCGCGCTCGGTCGGCCAGATCCCGATGTACTACAACCACCTGAACACCGGCCGGCCGTTCGGCAAGGAGAACCCGGGCAAGTACACCTCGCGCTACTTCGATTCGCCGAACGGCCCGCTGTATCCGTTCGGTTACGGTTTGAGCTACACCACCTTCAGCCTGTCGGATCTGAAGTTATCCAGCCCGACGATGGCGCGCAACGGCAAGTTAACCGCCAGCGTCACGCTGAAGAATACCGGCAAGTACGACGGCGCCACGGTGGTGCAGCTGTATCTGCAGGACGTCACCGCGTCGGTCAGCCGCCCGGTGAAAGAGCTGCGCAACTTCAAGAAAGTGACGCTGAAGGCCGGTCAGTCGCAGCAGGTTGAGCTGCCGATTAGCGAAGACGATCTGAAGTTCTACAACGCCAGCCTGAAGTGGGGGGCGGAGCCGGGCAAATTTAACGTGTTCGTCGGCCTGGATTCCGACAACGTGCAGACGCAAAGCTTTACGCTGAAGTAACCTTTTCCCCCTCTTTCACTGCGGTGGGAGAGGGGGCATCCATCCCTTTCCGCTAACGTCACCGGAGCTTGCCTCATGAAACGCTATCTGGACTGCAGCGCCAGCGATCTGGCCGATATCGGCAAAGCCGATCTGCTCTACGCCATCCGCGCCAGCGAAGGGCGCATCTTGGTCAGCGAAACCATCGCGGTCACTCAGCCGCTGCTCAATAACGTCACCAACGCCGAACTGGCGGCCAGCCAGGGCGCCGACCTGCTGCTGTTGAACCTGTTCGACGTCGATCGTCCGCATATCGCGGGCCTGCCCGCCGACGTGCCGCCGCAGGAGGCGCTGCGCACGCTGCAGCGCCTGACCGGGCGGGTGATCGGGGTGAACCTGGAGGCCGTCGATCCGGCTTTCGCCAGCGAACATAACGACTTTTGGCAGATGACGGCGGGCCGCGCCGCCACCGCCGAGAATGCGCGCAAGCTGTATCAGCTCGGCGCGCGCATGCTGGTGCTGACCGGCAATCCGAACAACGGCGTCAGCAATCAGGCGATCGCCGCCGCGCTGAAAGCGATACGCGATGAAGTGGGCGACGAGATGGTGCTGGTGACCGGCAAAATGCACGGCGCCGGTATCGTGCGCGAAAGCGGCAGCCAACTGATCGGCGAGCAGGACATCGCGCTGTTCGTGGAGAACGGTGCGGACATCGTGCTATTGCCGGCGCCGGGCACCATTCCCGGCATGTCGCAGGAGAAAGTGGCGGCGCTGATCGCCTTTGCCCAGCGGCAGGGGGCGCTGGCGATGACAGCGATCGGCACCTCGCAAGAGGGGGCCGACGTGCAGACCGTGCGGCAGATTGCGCTGATGAGCAAAATGGCCGGCGCGGATCTGCACCATATCGGCGATACCGGCTATTTGGGGCTGGCGCTGCCGGAAAACATCTTCGCCTACAGCGTGGCGATTCGCGGCGTGCGCCACACCTACAGCCGCATGGCGCGTTCAATTAACCGCTGAAATGGCTGCCGCTTGCGGGCTTTTCTTCCGATAGGCAACACTCGCAACGCATAGCCTAATAACGCCGGCAGACAAAGGTCGGGCTTTGAAGCGTACTGACCACATACAGATTGCCGAGTACGTGTTCGACGGCGACATGGTAGGAGATTCGGGGATCTTCCGACTGCAAAAAGGTTGCCCAAAGGGGGGCGGGAACCGTATCTCCGGCATGTTTACGGTCGGCGGCGAATCGCAGCGTGTACCCATCGCCGCTGCCATCCTCTTCAGCCGCCTCGTCGCCGGGGGTGTCATACACATAGTGAAGTTCGCGGTTCAGCACATAGGTCTTTTCTTGCCGCTCGATAAAACCATTGAGCCTGATAAAGCCAGTGCCGTTGTGGTAGAGGAAAAAATACATCTTTGCTTTTAAAACCGCGGCGGGCTCCATGGCTGGGCCATAGCGGTTGCGCGCGGTGATCTCCGCTTCGCAACGCAGTAAGGTTTTAGGATGGTGCGACAGCTGGGCGACCTGGCTTGCCAGGGGTGCCATCAGCAATAACAAGCCGACGATAAAGCGTGTTTTTTTGTTCATGGCGTCATACCGTCGGTGTTTTTGATCGTGCGGCACCGGCCATATTGACCGGGTTGCGCCAGATTGCAGATGGCGATGAAGGTGACCTGAAAAGGAAGATTGGGGTTGGCGATTTTGGTGTAGAACAGATCGGCGGGCGCTGTGCCGCAGTCGGTCGCTTCAGCTTTCAATGCAGCGGCAATTTGCGCTTGCGTTTCACGCCGGTCGTTCAGCGCGGCGGTTTCCAACGTAAAAACGTTGCACTGCTCATGGTGATAAAAAAAATCGACCCTGGCGTTTTTGAACGCGTGAACCGGCCGGTTGAACCACAATAAAGCGCAGACGAGGCTAAAGCACGCAATCATCATCAATGCTGCGGCAAGGGGCGCTTTATTTGCCTGGCAGATATTCCCACGCCGTTTTAACAGTGCGCCGGCCCGGGTCAACAGGGTGGGAATAACCGCTTTTTGGTTTTCCGGTGAGCGCATGTTTTCGCATGAGGTAATTTCCGCTTCAAGAATGAACCCCAGTTTGGGGATGGTAATAATGATTTGCGGATCCAGCGCCAGCGACTCAAACGCTTTTCTTATCTCACTGATACAACCATTCAGATTATTGTTTGAACCCACAAAGCCATTATCTTCCCAGACCCGCTGCATCAAATGCCTGCGGGTGAGCATCTCTTTATGATGGGTAACCAACTCTAACAACAAGCGGGTGGCAGGGTTAGATAACGGCATAAAAGATTCCCGTTCATTGATGATGAACAATGCGCGTTCGGCAGGTGAGAAAATAATCATCTGATTAATGACGTATTCCATAATGTGCTGCTTGCCCTTATAGCGACGGCGAAATTTAGCGAGGACAGAGTTATCTATTATTTTTCACCCGTCAAGATGATGGCGATTTTTTCATGTTGTGAAATTTTTGGCGAAAGTTCAAACGTACGGGTGTCGCCAGTTTTATAATATTAGGTTTTCTTTGTTTTGGTTTTTAATTCCTTATTTTTATTATTTGTAGGAATTAAAAACTGTTTTTATGGTTAAATTTAATACATATATCTTGATTTTGGCTGCGGCGATACTATGGAACTCGCTGGGGAATGCGACAGGATTTTGCCGGTAATCCACGTTTAAATTGCGGGCTTTCTTTGCTTGAAGCCTGAATGGCCAAGAGGAAAAGGTATGTTTAAAAGAAACTGGACGCTTTTACGCTACAGGCGAAAGCTTTTTGAAGCTATTCAATCTGTCGGGATTGTGATGGCGATAGTTACCGGGCTGGTGTTGCTGACAGGCATTTCTTTTATTGCAATTGAAAAATGGCTTAGCCTTTTCTGATGGTTTTTCAGATAGATATTTTGGGATGAAATTATTATGTCTATTCCATGTTTAAAGTTCATGGTGATGGTCTATGTCAGCGTATTGATTTTGTTGGGTGGCTATATTTATCACTATGATATGAACTATTTCTCGCTGACGTTTCCATATTCTCTTGTGATTGGGGGTGTGCTGTTTGCTTTATTGGGCGTCGGCGGCGCGCTCCTTTTTTTGCGAAAAGCGTGGGGGATGACCTCCGCGTGTTTTTTCTTTGCGCTGGGCGCGGTGATATTGCTGCTGCCCCTTTTTTATTCTCGTGCCGAGTGGGGCGTGCTTACCGTCGGGCGAATGGCCTGCCTGTTTGGCAGTTGGATTATTTACTTTATCCTATTGCAATATCGGGTCATGCAACACGTGCGTATTGCGTTTATCTATACGCTGGTATTAGCCGCAGCCGTGGGAGGCATTTGGCTTTTTTCCTCCCCGGCCGAGGCGGCGGCGGGCTATGCCGGCAGCGGGGGGCGTTGGCCGGATGCCGCGAGCAGTTTATTGGCGAGCGGATTATTGGCGGGATGGGGTCTGACGGTGTTGCCTCGGTTCCGCATGTTGCGCCGAGATAACGAGCGATGGCGTATTTTACTCTTGCTGCCGCTCTTGATCGGTTTATCCGCCGCGCTGGGCTGGGGGGCATCGCAGACCGTTTGTCTCAGCGTGCTATTGGGTGCCGCGCTGTTGACCCTGATGTTTGTGCGCAGATACCCGCTGCATTGCGTGCTCGCGCTGCTGATGACGGCATTGGGATTCTGCCTGGCGATATTGGCGGATGAATTGAACGCCGGCGTTCGTTTGTCGAATGCCGCGCCGTGCTGCGATACGCTGCTTGACTCGCTGGCGCTGGTGGTAGAGCGGCCCTGGTTGGGATGGGGCTATGGCCGATTCGAGCATGGCTTTGAGCATTTACAGGCCCATGCGCTGCCCGCGGTGGCGCGGGCAGGCGCAGCGCGGCAACCCTATAATGAGCTCCTGCTGTGGTGGATAGAAGGCGGCGTCGTTGCGTTGGCGGGCATGCTGTGCCTGCTGGCGGGCGTGGCGGCGCTGGTGCACCAAACATGGCGACGGGAGCGCATCGCCGCCCGCTTGCACAGCCCGGCCGCCGGGGAAGAGGCCGCGTTGGCGACGAGCGGCATTCCCTTGCTGCTGTGCGCGCAGTTTTCCTACCCGTTCGGGCTGTCGCTCATCCAATGGGCGGTTTTGACGCTGCTGCTCGTTACGTTGGATGGGCGCAGCAGGCTCAATGCCGGCCGGTTTTGCCGGTTTGTTTTCGCGCGGAGGGAAACGGCGTGAACACGGTCATCAATATCGCCTTCCTGGATATCGACTGCTTTTTTGTCGCCGGGGCGTATCGGGCGTTGAGCGACTATTTTAGTGAACGTGGCATCGAGGCGCGCTGCAGCGAGCCGATGAATGCCGACCTTGTGTTCCAGGCGATCGCCAAAGGCGACATGGCGCGTTTTTGCCATCCTCCCCATGCTCCTCACGCCCTTTATCTCGCCGTTTACGATCTCAGAGAAGCCCGCATTCGCGCCATTTCGGGGTGCCTGAGGGAAGCGGGCAGGGTGTACCGCAATGAAGGCGTCGCAAAGCTGTTGCACACGGTAGCGCGGGTGATAAAAGGCCGAGCCGGCGGCGCCTGCGGTTTTTCTTGTTGCGCCTGGTGCCAGCCGTTGCCATTGACGCCGCAGGAAAAACAAGTGATGCGTTACCTGAGTTGGGAAATGACGCCGACCGCCATTGCCCGTCGGCTTCGGGTCAGCATCAAGACGGTGAGCACGCATAAACGGGCGGTGATGAGAAAGATGCATTTTCAGCGCGATGCGGAGCTTTACCGCTGGTTGCGTCTGGGGGGATTCGGTCAGGGAAATGGCGATAGCCACGTCGTCTGAGCGATGGCATGGCAGGTCCGGGCCTGGCGGCCCGGAGCGACTTACCAAAACAGCGGCGTGGTGCTTTCGGCCAGAAACGCCAGCAGCGTTTCATTGACCGCCGCCGGATTTTCCTTGTTGCTGATATGCCCGGCGTTGGGGATCAGCACATGTCGGCAGCCGAGAAGATCCGCCATGCGCTGGCCTTCCGCCGGTGGGCGCGGCTTATCCTGCGCGCCGGTGATGACGATGCTGGCGGCGGTGATGTGTTCCAGCAGCGCCAGCTTGTCGGGGCGGCCGAAGATCATCCGGCCCAGCGGCACGATGCTTTCGCGCAGGCGCTCGGCGGGCAGGCTTTGCAGATGGGCCAGCAACGGCTGCGACAGCGCAGCGGGCACTTCGTCGGAATAGAACTGCGCGGCGATATATTCCAGCAGCGGCGGCGTGATGGCGCCGGCCTGTTCCACGGCGGCCAGCATGCCCATATAGCGCTGCCGTGCCTCTGGAGTTTCGTCGCCCAGGTAGCTGTCCAGCAGCGCCAGCACTTTCACCCGCTCCGGCGCCAGCGCCGCCAGTTCGGCGCCCCACATGCCGCCGACGGACAGGCCGACGATGCCGAACTCTTCAATATCCAAATGATCCATCAGCGCCAAATGATCGGCGGCGATATCCGACAGGCTGTTTCGCCCGGGTGGCAGCGCCGGTGAATCGCCGTGGCCCCAGAGATCCGGTACGATCAGGCGGTAGCGTTTAGCCAGCGCTTCGAACTGCGGCGCCCACATATTCAGATCGAACAGATAGCTGTGGCCCAGCAGCAATGGAAAGCCTGAACCTACGTCGAGATAATGCAGGGATTTGCCCATCGTTGGCATCTTATCGGTTCCTTATATAAAAAGAGTCCCGGCTGCTTATATCACACTCATATTCAACCCACGGTATTAATTTACCTTAAATTACTCAGGTGGAGGCTTATTTTTAATTATCCATTGCTAACAAGACGTCAATAAAAGGTGACATTAAGGATAATATTCTGGTCGATGCCGGAGCCTTGGTTTATGCTGGCGCTCCTTTCGGTATGGAATAGATAAACAGGGAGTCGCGATGAAAAGACTTTTCAGACTATTAATTATTTTGCTTGTCATTTTGCTGCTGGCGGCGGTGCTATGGTGGTTCTTCGGGCGCGGCAATCCGAATGCGCTGTGGCAGATAGTCAGCCAACAGTGCGTGCCCAATCAGCAGCAGAACCACGATCCTGCGCCCTGCTTAAAGGTGGATTTAACCGAAGGATATGTGCTGTTTAAGGACAGCAAGGGCCCTTACCACGATCTGGTGATGCCGACCGAAAAGGTCAGCGGCATCGAGAGCCCGATATTGCAAGCGGATCGAACGCCGCCTTATTTCGCCCAGGCCTGGAATAACCGCGAACATATATCCAGCGAGCTGGGTAAACCGTTAAAAGACGCATGGGTTTCTCTGGCGGTCAATTCGAAATATGGCCGCTCTCAAAATCAGTTGCATATTCACGTTGCCTGCTTGCGCCAGGATGTCTATAACGCGCTGGGGGAACAGGCTGAGCAATTAGATCAACAGTGGCGGCCGCTGGCGGTGAAATTGGTCGGCCATCAATATCTGGCCAGAAAATTGGCGGGCACCGATTTAACCCAGGAGGATCCTTTCCGCTTGTTGCAAAACTACGTGGTCGAACAGGGCGACAGCATCGGCAATTACGGCCTGGCGCTGGCGGTCAGCCCGCAGGGCGAGATGCTGCTGTTGGCAAACCGTTTGAAGTTGACCGATCTCAACCTGGGGTCGGCCGGTGAAATTCAGGACTACCGGTGCGAGGTCGCGGGGAACTGAGTTTTTCTTATCGCTCCCCGTCGTTGGGGAGCGTACACCGTGCGATACAAACTAACCAAATGTATTAACTCGCTTTTATTTTATTCTCCCTCCTCTGCTTGATCCTGTTCTCATGTTTGATCTACTATTTGTTTGCACAAGCAAATAAATAATCGAGAGTAACCCGACATGTCACAACCACGTAAACTTCCTGCTGCACTGGGCATCCATCTGGATGTGACCAATCGCCTGTGGCGCACGGCGATGGACCAGTCGGTGAAAATGACCAATCTGACGCGCCCGCATTGGCTGGCGCTGAGTGCGATTGCCGATCTGGGGGATGGCTGCACGTTGAAAGACGTTTCGCAGCATTTGAACGCCGAAGTCTCGACGATGTCGCGCGCGCTGCTGTTTCTGGAAAAAAATCGGCTTATCGCTCGCGATGCTCTGTCCGAAGATAAGCGCGCCAAAGGGGTGAGAATGACCGAGGCCGGGCAGGAGATGCTGGCGCAGTTGGATCATTCCAGCCAGCAAGCGCGGCAAAAACTGCTCAACGGCATTTCGGCCAACGATCTGGAGGCTTTTTACCGCGTATTGTTTGGCATCAAGCATAACGCGATAGCGATGCTCGAACAGGAAAATCTGTTGCCGGACGAGTTTGCTCTTCTGGCGGAGGAGCGAGCGGGGGCGATGAAGCCGGAAGGTGAAGCGTGAACGGCCGCTGGCGGAGAGCACAACAGCTGTGCGTTATCGCGTTGGGGATCTTCTCCTGCTCGGTCTTCGCCAGCCAGAATGACCAACAGGTCATCGCACGGGGAAAATATCTGGCTACCGCCGCAGATTGCGCGGCTTGTCACCGCGGCAGCAATCAACAGGACGCCCCCTATGTCGGCGGTTATGCCATCGCGTCGCCGATGGGCGACATCATCGCCAGCAATATCACGCCCGCCAAAGGAACCGGCATTGGCGACTACAGTGAACAAGAGTTTCGCCGCGCGTTAACGCAGGGCATTCGGCGGGACGGCCAACCCTTGTATCCCGCCATGCCTTATACCGCTTATCGGGGGCTGAGTGATGACGATCTGCACGCGCTGTATCGCTATTTTATGGCCGGTGTCGCACCGGTCGATCGTGCGGTGCCTGAGACCCAACTGACGTTCCCTTTTTCCTGGCGTTATGCGATCCACGGCTGGAACTGGCTGTTTCTGAAAAAGACGCCCGTCGATGCAGACGAGAGGAAGGCGCGTGGCCGCTATCTGGTGGATGTGTTGGGGCATTGCTCGGCGTGTCACAGCCCACGTAACGGGATGATGGCGGAACGCGGCGATCGCTATCTGGCAGGAGGAGAAGCCGGCGGTTGGATCGCACCGAATATCACCTCGGATCCCGTGAGCGGCATCGGCGGCTGGAGCCAGAAAGAATTGGTGCAGTATCTGCGTACCGGCCGCAATGACAAAGCTCAGGCTGCCGGCGGCATGGCGGAGGCGGTGGAGCATAGCCTGCGTTTCCTGAGTGACGACGACCTCGGCGCCATCGCCGATTGGCTTAAACAAACGCCGCCGATCGTCACCGTACAAGGAACGAAAGCGGCCTATCAATATCAGGGGGGCGGTAAAGGCCGTGCCGCCGGACAGGCGCTGTATGCCGTTTCCTGCGCCAGCTGCCATCGTCTGGGCGGCGAGGGGGCTTATGACGGCCATTTCCCTTCTTTGACGCACAACACCACCGTAGGCAGCGAACGGGCCAATAACCTGATCATGGTGATGCTGTATGGCGTGCAGCGTCAGGGGGAGACGCTGCAGACCTGGATGCCGGGGTTCGCCGATAGTCTGGATGACCGGCAACTGGCTGAATTGGGCAATTACGTATTGCAGCAATTCGGCAATCCGGCGGTCAGGATAACGCCGGAGCAAGTGGCTCTGCAGCGGGCGGGCGGTGAAAAACCGCTGTTGATTACGTCATTGCATTATGTGTTCTGGGGCGGCGTATTGCTGGTATTGATCGTCATTGGGGCGTGGGTGAAACGTCGGGTGAAGCACTGATCCAAGAGAGGATGGCATGAAGTTCAATCTGAACGGCCAGGCGGTCGAATTTAACGGCGAGCCGGATACGCCGCTGCTGTGGGTGATCCGAGAACATTTTAAATTAACCGGCACCAAGTTCGGCTGCGGTATCGGCGCCTGTGGCGCTTGTACGGTACATGTCGACGGTAAGGCTGTGCGTTCATGCTGTTATCCGCTGCAATTGGTGCGCGATCGGCAGGTGACCACCATCGAAGGGCTGTCCATCGATCGCCGTCATCCGGTGCAGCAGGCCTGGATTGCGGAGGACGTGCCGCAGTGCGGCTACTGCCAATCAGGCATGATCATGGCGGTCAGCGCGCTGCTGGCGGAACACCCGAGGCCGGACGATCGGCAGATAGATACGGGCCTGACCAATCTGTGCCGCTGCGCCACTTACCACCGTATCCGTGCGGCGGTGCACCGCGCCGCCGACAAGGGAGAACCCTGAGTATGGCGATCACCCGCAGAACCTTGATAAAAGGCAGCGCGTTGGCAGTGGCCGCCATGTTGCTGCCGATATCGACGCGCAGCCTGGCGGCCGTGGTTTCACAAGACGTGGCGCCACCGGACAGTCAGCATGAATTGAACGATTGGATCTGGATCGACCGCGATGGGCGCATCGTCATCGGCGTGTCGCAATGTGAGGTTGGGCAGGGGATTTACACCGGCCTGGCCGAAGTGGTGGCGGCGGAGATGGATGCCGATTGGGCGCAGGTGACGGTGAAATTCGTCACCGGCCGTGACGCTTACCGTCAGGTTGCCGGGGGCGAGGCTTTCGCGCAGTTTGTCGCCGCCTCAACCTCCATGACCAAATTTTATCAGCGTGCCCGGCTGGCCGGCGCACAGGCGAGAGATTTCTTTCTGCGGGCCGGCGCAAAACATTTCGCGCTTTCACCATCGCAGTGCCGCACGGAGAAAGGCTGGGTGCTTGAGAAAGGCGGGAAGCGCAAGGTCGCCTATGGCGATTTGGTGCGCTATGCCGCCGAACTGCCGTTGGATCCGCAGCCTGCTTTAAAGAGTGAGGCGCAAGAGCGAGAGAGTGTCATTGGCAAGCCGCTGTTGCGGGTCGATACGCCGGAGAAAGTAGATGGCAGTGCGATTTACGGTATTGATATCGACTTGCCGGAGATGCTGATCGGCGTCCCCTGGATGGTGCCCGACCTTAGCGGAAAGCTGGTCGCCGTGCGTAATGAACGACAGATTCGGGCCATGCCGGGCGTGGTGGATCTGGTGCTGACCCGGCAGTGGTCGATGAACAACATGGTCGGATTGGATCATGATATGTCGCTCAATACGGTGATCGTGGTGGCGGCGAGTTACTGGCAGGCCAAAAAGGCGGCTGATTTGCTGGAGGTCGACTGGCTGCCGGGCGCAGGAAAAGCGCTGACCGATAGCGCGATTGCGGCAGAGAATCTGGCGATGCTGGATGGCGATACGCTGGTGCCGGCGGTCGATCGCGGCGAGGCGTCGGCGTTGATTCGTGGCGTTGAACAAGGTTCGCGCTTGCATGAGGCGCGTTACAGCGCACCTTATGTGGCGCACGCCACCCTGGAGCCTTGCAATGCCACCAGCCATTACGGCGAGGGCCGTATCGAAACCTGGGGCCCCTTCCAGGGGCAGGACATGGTGCGCAACGTTCTGGCGAAAATGTTCGGGCTGAAGCCGACGGATGTGGTGGTGAATACGACCTATCTGGGGGGCAGCTTTGGGCGCAAATATCTGCCGGATGCCGTGATGCATGCTACCGCCGCCTCCCGGGCGGTGGGGAAACCGGTCAAAGTGATCTATCCGCGCGAGATCGACATGCGACATGAATACTATCGTCCGGCCTGCATCAGCCATTATCGGGCGCTGTTGGATGAAAACGGCTACCCGCAGGCGCTGTGGGCGCGCTATGCCGGGCAGTCGCTCTTCTGGCAAATGCGGCGCGAAACGGTCAACGAGGCCGGGGGATGGGATGAAAGTATGGTGGAGTGCGTTTACAGCACGCCGTATCGCATCCCTCATCTGAAGGTGGAGGCCGGCATCGTCGAACAGCCGATTTCCCTGAGCTATCTTCGCGGTGTCGGCAGTGTCGCCAGTCTGTTCTTTTTGGAAAGCTTTATCAGCGAACTCAGCCATAAGGCCAACCGGGACGAGTATTCGTATCGGCGGCATCTGTTGCAGGACAGCCCGGAAGCGTTGCGCGTCCTGGACGCCACCGCCACGGCGGCCGGTTGGCAGCATGAACCGCCGTCGGGCGTTTCTCGCGGTATGGCGTGCAATATTTGGGTCGGCCGCAATAATGCTTTCACCACCTACGTCGGTTTGGTGGTTGAAATCGCCATTCAGGAGGGGCGACTACGGGTGCTGCGCGCGGTATGTGCGATTGACTGTGGCAAGGTGATAAACCCGAACCTGGTGCGCGCCAACGTAGAGGGCGGCATCGGCTTTGCGCTGACCACCTGTCTGCACAGCGAGCTGCATTTTGAACGGGGCGGCGTGGTGGAAGGGAATTTCGATCGCTATCCGCTGCTCGCGATCGCCGAAATGCCCAAGGTGGAGGTCGTGATACTCGACAGCGCGCGTGCGCCGCAGGGATGCGGGGAAGTGTCGACTGCGGTGGTCGCCCCGGCGATGGCCAGCGCGCTGCATAAGGCCACCGGCAAAACCTATCGTACTATGCCGTTCCCACGCGAGTTCTCGTCGGTGTAACGGCCCGCCGGCTCGATCAGCCGGCGGCTGCCGTGCGGTCAGAGCTTTTTCAGCAGCGCTAGCAGTTGCGCTTCGCTTTTCTCCGCCAATCCGTCGATCGCCAGTTTGATGATGTCGGAGCGGGTGATACGCACGATGCCGTTGCGCGCCGCCTGCACGATCACTTCATCGATAGCCTCAATGTGGTTGTCCGTCAGGCTGACGGAGATCGCCTTATAAGTACGCTTGCGGCCGGCCGGCTTGGCTTCCGGCGCGGGAGCCGCAACCGGCAACGTATGCGAGGTGGCGCTGTTGATGAATTCGTCTTCCGACATGCGGTGGGTGGGGGTGCGTTTCTTCACAGGATCACCTCTTTCACCAGGCATTCAATTTCGGTCTGCGCCTTTTCATTGTTCGCTTCGTGCACGGTGATGGCTTCACCCCAGGCGTCGCGGTAAATCTTGCGGTCGCACAGGCGATTGCTCACCAGGGTGAACTCCGGGTATTCACTCAGCACCTGCGCCGCTTCGTTGGCTTCATTAATGAAGATATTGGTCGGGCACATGTTCAATACGATGTAGCCTTTGACCTTCTCGTTGTATTCCTGCGCGGTGGAGAACATCTCCGACAGATAGCCGATGGTGTCGAGATCCATCTGCGAAGGGCGCAGCGGCGAGAGGAACAGATCGGCGGCCAGCAGGCCGGAGCGCAGTTCGGCGCTGTCGCGGCCGGCGGTATCGACGATCACGTAGTCGTAATGGCGATCGAGCTCCAGCAGCGTTTCCTTGATTTTACCCGACGCGGCCACCACCGGAATGTGCGGCAGCCCCTCGACGTTCTGACGGTCGTTGTACCAGGTCATGATCGATTTCTGGTCGTCGGCATCGACGATGATCGCCGACTTGCCTTGCTTAAGAATCAGATACCCGGCGATATTCACTGCTTTCGTCGATTTGCCGACGCCGCCTTTTTGCGAGCCAATCAGAACAATCATGCTGCCATCTCTCAAGTTATTAAGCAGGTAACTTATTAAGTTAATGTGCTTATTAGGTTGATAATCAAACAGGTTAACAAGAACAACTCGCGAACAATATGCACCAACTGCGGCGGCTTGCCAAGCCAGTATGTTGTTAACTGCGCAGCTTATTTTGCGGTGAATGGACCGGATGGGTAAGTAGGAATTCTCTGGGAAGTGGCGGAACGGAAGAGTCTTTTGTTAATTTAACAGCTTAATAAGTTAGTGGCTCATTAAGCTGTCGATGGCGTTACTTCTTCATCATCGCCTTCAGGTTGGCGAACGGGTTGTGGGTGGCGACGCCGATATCTTTTTGCGCATCTTCACCGGCCACCACCGTCGAACCGTATTGATCGGCCTCGGTGTATTTCGAGTGTTCGTGGTCGTGGCAATACAGACACAACATTTCCCAGTTGCTGCCGTCTTCCGGGTTGTTGCTGTGATCGTGATCGATGTGGTGCACCGTCAGCTCGCGCAGGTTGGAATAAACGAATTCGCGCGAGCAGCGCCCGCATACCCAGGGGAACAGTTTCAGCGCTTTTTCGCGGTAGCCGGTTTCCAGCTTCGCATAGTTTTTGGGGATATAGGCCATGGTGGTCGTCCGTCGTGAATCACTATGCGGTAAATAATACCACAGTGCGTGCGGCTACAACGTGCGGCTCATCACCGTGACGGTTTCACCGGCGACCTGGCGTTGCTCCAGAGGGCGCCAGCCGAGTTTCTGATACAGCGTCTGCTGGTCGGGCGTATACAGATACAGTTCGCTGATGCCCTGGATTCGGCCGTGCTCGATGCAGCGCGCGATCAGGTTGCGGGCAATGCCTTGGCCGCGGTGCTGCGGGTGGGTAAAGACTTCGCTCAGCCAGTATTGGCGCTCCGGTTTATCTGTCAATTCATATAGCGTCAAACTGGCGGTGCCGACGATCTGTTGCTGTGGCGACAGCGCCAGCAACACGACGCCTTGGCTCTCGGGTGCGCAGCGTTCAGCCAGCCGCCGGCTGATGGTATCGCGGCTGCTCCACTGCGCAAAGGCGCCCCATTCCTGGTGCAGCAACGCGGCCAGTTCCTCAATGCGCCGGCGATGGGCGAGCAGCGGTTCGATATGCATGATGTGCCTATTTTTTTTAAAGTCGGGAAAAAAGCCGCTCCTGCCTAAGCGGCCGGTTAATGAAACGTCTCCACCGCCCAGTCGATGAACGCCCGCAGCTTGCCGCTGAGGTGGCGATTGGACGGGTAGACCACGTACATCTGCTCCGGCGGCGGCTGCCAGTCGTGCAGCAGGCTGACCAGTTCGCCGCGCTCGAGGTGCGGCTGCGCCATAAACCGATAGATCTGGATGATGCCCAAGCCGGCCAGGCTCGCCGCCAGCAGCGCGTTGCCTTCATTGATGCTGACCGGGTAGCGCTGTTGGATGGCGATCTCTTTGCCGCGCTCGACATAGCGTTGCGGATGGATGCGGTCGTTGACCGGATGGCGGTAGTGCACCATCGGAAAACCCTGTTCCAGATCGCACGGGTGGCGCGGGGTGCCGTGGCGCGCCAGATAGGCCGGGGTGGCGCAGCTGACCCAGTCAAGATCGAACAGACGCCGGGCGATCAGGCTGGAATCGGCCAACGGACCGCTGCGGATCACGCAGTCAGCGCTGTCGCTGATCAAATCGATAACGCGATCGCCGATGCTGAGATCGATCTGGATTTGCGGGTAGCGTTCCAAAAAGCCGGGCAGCGCCGGCAACAGCAGTTGGCGGGCGGTGCCGCTGCCTGTATCGATGCGCAGCACGCCCTGCGGAGAATTCTGCGACTCGGTCAGACAGCCCTCCATCTGCTCCAAATCCGCCAGCCATTTCACCGTATTCTGGTAATAGCATTCGCCTTCGCGGGTGACCGACACGCTACGGGTGGTGCGCTGGAACAGTTTGGTCTGCAGGTGATCCTCCAGATTTTGGATCAGCTTGGTGACCGTCGCTTTCGGCATGCCCAGCGAATCGGCGGCGCGGGTAAAGCCGCCGGTTTCCACGACGCGGTTAAATACCCGGATAGCGAGCAAATGATGGTCCATAGGTTCTCAACGCCATGCCCCGGCGGTGGCCGGGGCATGTTTCTGCAGATAGATAATGATTAACACTGTTTAGCGCCAATCGCGCCGGAGCGCAAGCTGAGGCCGAATACCAGCGTGGCGGAGAGGATCAGCGCGCCGCCGAACAGCATGGCGCTGCTGACGCCCTGCCAGTCCACCACCTCGCCGCCCAGCAGTGCGCCGGAGGCCAGCGCGATCTGGATGACGCACACCAACAGCGCCTGACCGGCTTCCGGCGCCTGCGGCACGGCGGCGAACATCCAGTTGGTGGCGCAGACCGGCACGGCGCCAAAGGCCAGCCCCCAAACCAGCACCATCAAAGTGGCGCCGGCGAGGCCGCTGAGCAGCGGCGAAACGATCAAAATGCCCGCCAGCATGGCGGCGATCAGTATGAAGGTGGCGCGCAGGCTGTGTTCCGCCAGACGCTCGCCGAGAAAGGTGCCCAGCAGGCCGATGGCGCCATAGGCCAACAGCTGCAGCGAGATCGCCGATGGGCTGAGCACGAACACCTGCTGCAGCAGGGGCCGCAGATAGGTATAGGCGGCGAAGTGGCCGATGAACAGCAGCACGATGGCGATCAGGCCGATGCGCGCCATCGGCAGGCGCAGCGGCAGCACCAGATCGCGCGGCGTGACCGGTCGGGAAGGCGGTACCGACGTGAGCAAACGCAACTGCGCCAACAGTACGCCGACTGCCAGCGCCGCACCGCCGAAGAAGGCGGCGCGCCAGCCGAACAGATCGCCGATCAGCGCCCCGGCCGGTACGCCGCATACCGCGCCGACCGAAATGCCGCTGAGGATCAGCGCAGTGGCGCGGCCCTGGCTGGCTTCCGGCACCAGATGGCGGCCGTAGTTGGCGGCGAACGACCAGAAGCCGCCGACGCAGATGCCCAGCAGCACGCGGCCCAGCAGCATCATCGGGAAATTGACGGCCAGCGCCGCCACCAGGTTGGACACCATCAGCAGCAACGACAGCCCCAGCATCAGCAGGCGTCTGTCCAGCCGGCCGGAAGCCAGACTCAATACCGGCGCGGCCACCGCCGCCACGATGCCGGGCATGGTCACCATCAGCCCGGCGGTGCCGGTGCTGACGCCGAGCGAAGGGGCGATGTTGGTCAGCAGGCCGATCGGCAAAAACTCGGTGGTGACCATGACAAAACAGGCGACCGTCAGCGAGAAGATCGCCGGCCACGGGGATGATGCAGGGTTATCTTTATTATTCAGCATAATGCCGCTCTTCTCAGGTGAATGCGCAGGCCGCGCTCGGGGCGCGGCGTGATCAAAGTCACAATCTACGGCAGGCTGAAGGCGCAGATAAATCCATCTGCGGTGGTTACACTGTTTCTGAGGGGGAACAATGACGGCAGCGAGTTAAAACGCGGCTTGCGCCGCGCCGAGGGGAAAGGAATAAAACGGTATAAGGTTATGACCGGGCCGCGCGCGGCGCTAGAGCCCCGGCGCTTTCCACAATGAGGTGGTCAGGCCGCTATCCACCAGCGTCAGCTGATCGGCGTAGACCCGCCGCCAGTTTTCTTTCTGTTCCTGATACCGCGCATGGTTGGTGAGATCCGGCTGATGCTCGCGCTCCCAGCGCACCAGCTGCTCGCCGGTTTCGGCCAGCGACGCGTAAAGCCCGGCGCCGACCCCGGCGGCGATCGCGCAGCCCAGCGCGGTGGCTTCTTTCACCACCGGCACCCGCACCGTCAGGCCGGTGACGTCGCTGAGGATCTGGCTCCACAGTTTGCCCTTCGCACCGCCGCCGGCGAACACCAGCGAGCGGGCCTGCACGCCGGAGAAGGCGGCGATCTGCTCCAGATTACAGGCTGAGACGATGGCGGCATTCTCCTCCAGCGCGCGGAACAGCGTCTGTTTGTTGCAGCGTTCAGGATCGATAGACATGTTGATGAACGACGGCGCCGCGTGATACCAGGTTTTGAAATGCATGGCGTCGGAAAAGATCGGCATCACGCCGTAGGCGCCCGGCGGCACCCTGGCCGCCATCTCTTCCAGCAGGCTGTAAGCGTCGATCCCCAGTCGCTGCGCCAGCAGTTTCTCTTCGGCGCAGAAAGCGTCGCGGAACCAGCGCATGGTCAGGCCGGTAAAGAAGCTGATGGATTCCGCCTGCGCCATGCCGGGAATGACGTGAGGGTTAATGCGGATGTTCATTTCCGGATCGATGGCCGGTTCCGGCAGGTTGACGATTTGCTGCCAGAAGGTGCCGCCGAGCACCGCCGTCTGCCCGGCGCGCACGATGCCGAGCCCCAGGCTGCCGAGCTGCACGTCGCCGCCGCCCATCACCACCGGGGTGCCGCGCAGCAGCCCGCTCTCCTGGGCCGCCTGCTCGGTGACGCGCCCCAGCACGACGCCGGTCTCTTTCACCGGCGACAGAATATCGGCGCGCAGCCCGGCCATATCGAGCAGCGCCGGCCGCCAGTCGCGGCTGGTCAGATCCAGCATGCCGGTAGTGCCGGCGTTGGAAGGATCGACCGCCAGCTCGCCGCTCAGCATGTAGGCCAGCCAGTCGCTGATCATGGTCAGCGTCGCCGCCTGGCGATAGATGTCCGGCCGGTGGTGCGCCAGCCACAGCAGGCGCGGCATGGCGCTCAGCGCCAGCGTCTGGCCGGAGTACTGGTAGACCTCACGTTCGAAGCCGTGGTTGTGCAACTCTTTCAGTTCGCTGACTTCATGGCTGGCGCGCGCATCGACATTGGCGCAGGCCCAGATCGGCACGCCGTTGCGATCGTACAGAACGATGCCTTCACGCATCGAACAGCAGGCTACCGCACGGATCGCCTGCGCGCTCAGCCCCGCGCGCTGCAACGCCTGGCGGATGCACTGGCAGGCCAACGGCCAGTTGCGGTTGAGATCGAATTCCATCGAGCCGGGTACGCCCGGCACCGCGAGGTGTTGCCACTCGGCCTGGCCGTGCGCGATCTGATTGCCCGCCAGATCGAAGATCACCGCGCGGATGCTGCCTGTTCCTGCGTCCAGCGCCATCAAGTAGTTATCCATAGCCTATGCTCTCAGGGGGAGGAATAGTAACTATAGATGCCGCCGTCTTCCCTCGCCGGGGGCGGGGTGGGCATCGCCGGTGCGATTTGTGAGCCAGGCGGCAAAATTACCGTTGCGGCAGGGCAATCGACGGGAATAAACCTATGGTTGGAAAGCGCCATGCTGCGGCGCGCCGTTTAAACAAGGAGCTGTCATGCACGTCACATTGGTAGAGATCAACGTTAAACAGGATAAGATCGACGAATTTATCGACGTTTTCCGCGCCAATCATCTGGGGGCGATCGAAGAGCCGGGCAACCTGCGTTTCGACGTGCTGCAGGATGAGCATATTCCGACGCGGTTTTACATCTACGAAGCCTATCGCGACGAGCAGGCGGTGGCGGCGCACAAGCAGACCCCACACTATCTGCAGTGCGTGGAGAAGCTGGAAGCGCTGATGACCGGCCCGCGCAAGAAAACCACCTTCATCGGCCTGATGCCGGAATAAACGCCGGCGTTTGCCGGTGTCCATGCGCCCGGTTTGGTTGTAACCTGCAAGGCAAAGCGAATTTTCAATGGGATAAGCGGGGCGAGGATGACATTGCGCGATCGGCTGTTGGCGCTGTTGGTGGTGGTGATCTGGGGCGTGAATTTCGTGGTAATCAAGTTCGGCCTGCAGGGGATGCCGCCGTTCCTGTTGGCCGGGATGCGTTTTTTACTGGTGGCGTTGCCGGCGATCTTCTTTATCCCGCGCCCGACCATCCCGTGGAAATGGCTGTTGCTCTACGGCATGACCATGAGCTTCGCGCAGTTTGCCTTTCTGTTTGTCGCCATCAAGGTGGGCATGCCGGCGGGGTTGGCCTCGCTGGTGTTGCAGGCGCAGGTGTTCTTCACCCTGCTGTTAGGCGTCGTGCTGATGGGCGAAAAGCTGCGCGTGAATCATTTCGTCGGCATCGCCATCGCCAGCGGCGGCATGCTGGCGCTGGCGCAGGCCAGCCTGCATAAGCCGGGCAGCGGCGCGGTCCCCCTGGCGGGCCTGCTGCTGACCCTGGCGGCGGCGTTCTCCTGGGCGCTGGGCAACCTGACCAACAAGAAGATCCTGGCCGGTTTCCCGCAGCGCAACATTTTGTCGCTGGTGGTGTGGAGCGCGCCGATCCCGGTACTGCCGTTCCTGATTTGCAGCTGGCTGTTCGACGGCCCGCAGGCGGTGTTGGCCAGCCTGAGCCATGTGCAGGTCGGCACCTGGCTGGCGGTTGCCTATCTGGCGTTCGCCGCCACGCTGTTCGGTTATTCGGTATGGGGCAGCCTGCTGGGGCGCTACGAAACCTGGCGCGTCGCGCCGCTGACGCTGCTGGTGCCGCTGGTCGGGCTGTTCGCCGCCTGGCTGCTGCTGGACGAAGCGCTGTCGCCGGCGCAGTTCGGCGGCGCGTTGCTGGTGCTGGCCGGCATGGCGGTCAATACCTTCGGGTTGCCGCGCCGACGGGCCGTCGCGGTGCGCTAAACCTAACAGGGCAATTCTGTTCAATACGTTGTCGGCGCGGCCCGGCATTCTGGCGCCTGTGAATTTTTCCTCAGGTGCCCTCATGAATAATATCTACCTTTCCATGGCCGCATTTGCGCTGGCGGCCTCCATCACGCCCGGCCCGGTCAACATCGTCGCATTGAGCGCCGGGGCGCAGTTCGGCTTTGGCGCGACCCAGCGTCACGTGTTCGGCGCCACGCTGGGGTTTACCCTGTTGCTGGTGCTGCTGGGTTTGGGCATGCACCAACTGCTGATCCTGTGGCCGGCGTTGACCCGCTTGATCCAATGGGCCGGCGTGGCCTTCCTGCTGTTTATGGCCTACCGGCTGGCGTTTGACGACGGCAGGCTGGGCAACGGCGAGGCGCAGGCGCCTTCCTGTTGGTACGGCGCGCTGATGCAATGGCTGAACCCCAAGGCATGGCTGGCGTCGGTGGCCAGCCTCGGGGCGTTTGTCGGCGACGGCGACATCCGGTTGCTGTGGCAGTTCGCCGGGCTCTACTTCGTGATTTGCTATGCTTCGGTGGCCTGCTGGGCTTACGTTGGCGCGATGTTGCGCGGCCTGCTCAGGCAGGCGCGCAACGTACAGCGTTTCAATCGCGCGATGGCGGCGTTGCTGGCGGCCAGCGCCTGCTATCTGTTGGCGGAGGGTTTTTGATACTGGCCGGGTGTCGCGGCCAGCAGCTGTTTGAAGGTGCGCTGGAAGTGCGCCTGATCGGCAAAGCCGCTTTCGCTGGCGGCTGCGGCGATCGGCAGGCCGCTTTTCAATAGCCGATGGCCGTGCTGCACGCGGCGATTGACCAGATAGGCGTGCGGCGTCATGCCGTAGCGCTGGCGGAAGGCGCGGATCAGGTAGGAGGGCGAGAGCGCGGCGGCACGGCAAATGTCTTCCAGCGTCAGCGACTGAGTGCAGTGCGCGTCGATAAACGCCGCCGCCGCTTCCAGTCGGGGGTGCGGCGGCGTCTCCGGCTGGCGGCCGCTGCCCAGCGCGAGCTGCAGGGCGCTGAAATACTCCACCAGGGCGATCTGTTTTTCCAGCGCGCCGCACTGCGCGTTCGTCAGCAGCGCGTACAGTTGGTTCAGCCCGTTGAACAGCGCCGGATCGCGGCTGAGCGGCCGGCTGAAGGGGACAAAGCGGTCGCCGTCGCCGCCCATCATTTCCTGCTGCAGCGCGCCGAGCCAGGCGAGATCGAGATAGAACATGATGTATGACCAACGGCGGTCGGCGATCGGGTTGCAGGCATGCGCCTGCTGCGGATTGATGATCACCACATCGCCGGCGCCGACCTGCATGCGCCGCTCGCCGTTGACATAGGTGCTGACGCCGCCGGTGATGGCGCCGATGGAAAAGAATTCGTGGCTGTGCAGGCTGTAGCACACTTTGCGGCCATCATTGATGGCGCGCGCTTCGACAAAAGGCAACTGCGGGTCGCGCCAGAACTGGGGCGTTTTTTCACTCATGCGCTTTCCTTTTCACTGCGGCGGCATCACAGTGTTATAGCCTGAAAGCGACGAAAAGGGGAATGGCGGATGATGATTTTTAACGTGTTCGGCCGCCTGGTAGGCGTGAAGCGTATCGGGGACGAATGGCGGCTGTTCCGCGTGACGCTGCCGGAGCGCAAATATGCCCCCAGCTACGATATCGTGTTGCCGGCGGATCTGCGCGAAGAGGAGATCGCCGGCTATCTGGGGGATATCTATCACGAAGCCGCGACCCCGCAGCGGCCGGACGTGTTTCGCGTCGAGTAGCGCGGGCGTTACTCTTCCGCGTTGCGCGCCATGAGGCGGCGCTGATGTTCCTCGCTGGCGGCCTGGATCTCTTCCAGCACCGAGCCGACGTCGGCGCGCTTCTGAATTTCGCTGAATCGGCCGCTGAGGACGCTGTCCGGCGTCAGCGTGCCTTCCTGATACAGCGCCCAGATCTCTTTGGCATATTGGCTGTCGCGCAGCTCCGGCGCAAATTGGCCGTAATATTCCGCCAGATTGTCGATATCGCGCTCGAACATGCTTTTGGCGTGGTTGTTGGCGGCGGCGTCCACCACCTGCGGCAGATCGATGATCACCGGCCCGTCTTTATCCATCAGCACGTTGAATTCCGACAGATCGCCGTGCACCAAGCCGGCGCACAGCATGCGCACCGCGTAGTTCATCATCAGAGCATGATCGGCGCGCGCCTGTTCCGGCGTCAGGATGACATCGCTCAGACGCGGCGCCACCAGGCCTTCCTCGTCGGTGATCAGCTCCATCAGCAGCACGCCGTCCAGGCAGATGTCCGGCTGCGGCACCCGCACCCCGGCCCTGGCCAGCAGATACAGCGCGTCCACTTCGGTGTTCTGCCAGGCTTCTTCCTGTTGCTGACGGCCGAATTTGGAGCCTTTGCTCATGGCGCGCGCGTCGCGGCTGTTGCGCACCTTGCGCCCCTCCTGGTAGTGCACGGCCTGCTTGAAGTTGCGCTTCTCGGCTTCTTTGTACACTTTGGCGCAGCGGATCTCATCGCCGCAGCGCACGATAAACACGTCGGCTTCTTTGCCGCTTTTCAAACGGCGGATGACTTCGTCGATTAATCCGTCATCCACCAGCGGCTGGAGTCGTTTTGGAATTTTCATGCAGCCTTGTACCCTATTTAGGCTCCGGTGTGAATGGCTTGCGCAGTTGATAGCGTAAGTTAGACCCGAAAGGCAAACATTAGTTTTGCCGCCGCGGCATCATTGCGCGGCGGCGGGCGTTCACAGGCTGCCTGTCGGCACCCAGACGCTGACGCTGCCGGCGTTGACCGGGAAATGGGCGCTGCCCTGGTCGTCGGTGGTGATTTCCTCCTGGCGGTTACCGAGGAAATCGCGCCAGGCGGTGCGCGCCAGATCGGCGCCGAGCGCGACCGTCTTGCCGCTTTCGCCGCCGTTGGTCAACACCACCACGCAGCCGGGGGCGTCGGCGGTGCCGGCGCGGCTGAAGGCCACGCAGTGGCTGTCGTCGAAGTAGTCGGTTTGCGGGCCGTTGGCGAAGCGCTGGCGGGCGGCAATCAGCTTCTCCAGCTCCGGGATCGCCGGCATGTCAATCTGGTACTCGCCGCCGTCACGCCCTTTATCGCGGTAACTGGCGCCATAAAGGTCGGGGTAAAACACGCAGGGCACGCCCTGTTCGCGCAGCAGGATCAGCGCGTAGGCCAGCGGTTTGAACCAGGGTTCCACCGGCGCCTCCAGCGATTGCAGCGGCTGGGTATCGTGGTTGGCGACCAGCGTCACCGCGTGGGCCGGATCGGCGGCGGTCAGGGTATCGGTGAAGATCTGCGCCATGTCGAAGCCGTCGCCCTGTTTTGACGCCTGATGAAACTTCAGGTGCAGCGCCACGTCGAACAGCATCACTTTGCCGTCCACCAACTCGATGTATTGTTGCAGCGCGCTGAGATCGTGCGACCAGTATTCGGCGACGATAAACAGATCGCGCTGCGCGCTGTCGCGCACGTGATCCGCCCACTCTTTGAAGAACCAGGCGGGAATGTGTTTGGCGGCGTCGAGGCGGAAGCCGTCGCACGGCAGCGTGTCCAGCAGCCAGCGCGCCCAGTATTTGAGCTCCTCCGTCACGGCGGTATTGCGGAACTCCACGTCGGCGCCCATCAGGTAGTCGTAGTTGCCTTTCTCGTCGTCGACCTGATCGTTCCAGCCGTCGTCGCCGTAGTCGTTGGCGATTTTAAACACCCCTTTATCGTCCGGCTGCTCAACGTAATCGACGCCGCTGAAGCATTTGTAATCCCAGATAAACTCGGAATGCGCGCCCTGGCGGCCGGGGAAGGTAAAGCGGGTATAGGCCAGCGCGTCGAAGCCCTGGTCGTCAATGTCGTTGCGGTTGTTGGCGTCCACCTTGAACACGTGCACCCGTTCTTTCTCGTCCGCGCCGAGCTTGTGGTTGAACACCACGTCGTAGAGCACCCCCACGCCGTGTTCGCGCAGCGCAGTGGCGGCGTGTTCGAGCGCCGCCTTGTCGCCGTATTTGGTGGCCACGCTGCCTTTCTGGTCAAACTCGCCCAGATCGAACAGATCGTAGGTGTCGTAACCGACGGAGTAACCGCCGGAAGCGCCTTTGTAGGCGGGCGGCAGCCACAGATCGGTAATGCCCAGTTCGGCGAGGTGCGGGGCGCGTTCGGCGGCCTCCTGCCACAGTTTGCCGCCGTCGGGGTAGTACCAGTGGAAGAATTGCAGCAGGGTGGTTTTTTTCGTCATGAGCCAGCGTCCCGGTTAGCCAGAAGGAAAGGAGCAGTTAAAGCATGGGCTACTTTTGGCAAAAGGGACAAGTTTGGCATAGGCGGCCCGAGAAGGCCGCCCGAGAGACTGCTTAACGCTGGCTGGCGTAATGAGGTGAGCGCGGGCCATAAAGAATGGCGCCGTTCTGACCTGTTGCCGACAGGAGGCGAGTGTTGGCGATGGCACCAATGTCGAACCCTTTGTCGCTGATGGTATCCGCGATTTGTGAAATCGCGGCGCTGATCACCATGCCCAGCAGGCCACCTGAATTGTTGTTGCCTTCGTTGCTGGATGCGGTGGCGGTGCCGGCCCACAGCTGTTTGCCGTTGCGCAGGTCAACCAGGCGAGCGGCTACGGTAACGCGAGTTTCGCTGCTGATCACCATGTAGCTGGTACCGTATTGCGTGACCTCCAGGTACAGCACGGTGTCGGCGCCGAAAATCTGGTGCAGTTTTTTCGGACTGACGGCGCGGATGTCGTTGGCGTTGGTTAGACCGTTTTGCAGGAAGGTTTCCTCCACTACAGCGACCGGCAACACATAGTAACCGGCCTCGGCCAGCGGTAAGGTTGCACTGGCGAGCACGCTGTGGCTGGCTTTGACATCCGGCGACTGATTAACCGGCGGCAAGACCAGGATCGACTTCGGCTTGCTCTCATGGAATGCCGCATAGTCATAAGGCGTTTGCTTAGCACAGCCGCTCAGCAACAGGATGGCGGTAACGCTGAGGAAAGTGAGTACACGCTTCATTTAAAGCTCCCCTTATCCTTGGCCATCAGGAAATTCATAAACGATGCCGATTCCGGGAACAGCGCTTTTTCCGTGTTGAATTCACTCATGGCTTGTCCGTCGTTGCCGGTTTTGCTGTACAGCAGCCCCAGTTGCGCATGCAGCCCCGGCGGTACGGCTTTATCCTTGGCGCGGGATTTCTCGACGATCTCTTTCAGCGTAGCGATCTGCTGCTCAGGGCTTTGCCCATCCTGCTGGTAGTATTGATAAAGAGAAGTTTGGTAGCCATCCCAATTGTAAAGCGTTTTCGGCGCGGCGCAGCCGGCCAACAGGGTCGCTGCAAACAGCGCCCCGCCCATTTTTTTAGTTATCATCTTTCTGCTTCTAGTCCGTTAGTTAGCAGGGCGCCATGCGCCGTTTTCGAGACCGGTAACCAGGTTATTGACGGCTTCACGCACGGCCAGATCCAGCACCTTGCCGTTAAGGGTGGAGTCGTAGCTGGCGGTGCCCCCGAAACCGATGATTTCGCGATTGGACAGTTCGTATTCACCGGCGCCCTGAGAGGAATAGACGACTTCTGAGGTCTGTACGTTCACGACGTTCAGATTAACTTTGGCGTAAGCGACCTGTGATTTACCACGGCCCAAAATGCCCCACAGCTGATGATCGCCGACTTCTTTGCGGCCGAATTCAGTGACATCGCCGGTAATCACATAGTTGGCGCCTTTCAGCGTTTGTGCTTTCCCTTTAATGCCGGCTTCAGTTTTCAACTCTTCCATGTTGGCGCGATCCAGCACGTTGAAACGGCCAGTCTGCTGCAAATGCGTGATCAGGATAGTCTTGGACTGATTGCCCAGCCGATCGACGCCATCGGAGAAGATGCCATTCATGTAGCTGGAGCGGTTGTCGAATTTACCGACGGCGATAGGGCTGCGTGGGCCCTGATAAGTGGTGTTGTAGGAAGCCACTTTCGGCACTTCCAAAGAGCGGGAGGATTCGGTCGCGCAGCCCGCCAGCAAAGTGACGGAAAGGGCGACGGAACAGACGGCGAGTGATTTTTTCATTGGCATGCGATCTCTCCATGAGCATAAAACGGCGCGGGAGCAACCCGCGCCCGATGTTTCCATAACGAGCGTTGTCGCTGTTATGGAAGCGCCGCGATCCTGCCATGAATATGTAACAAATTACAACAAGATATCGGCATTAATGCCGCTATTAACATTGTTGTAACCTATTGTAATGCAATGGATTGATATCGATTTTTTCTCTTATCCGCAGATTTTTTCACGATTGTATGTTTTTTAACTGGTTTATTGTTTTATCAACATTAAATTAATGAATTTTTATTCTGATTTTTTTGAATTAATCAGTTTACTGTATTGGGTAATGTAACGTTTTGCATCAGCTCCTCTGTTATACCGGGGTTCATGGCGGTTTGATGATCCGTTAAGGTAGTGAGAATTAGGTAACACTATCAACTAAATCTCATTTTTTATCGGTAGCTAATTGGGGATATCAATTGTGAACATCAGGGATTTCAGAGCATTGGCGCGCAATTTGGTCAGAGAATTCGGCATGTTGAACAAGCAGAGCAACGGCTCGCGCTTTTCGCCGCTGCAGATCCATCTGATGATCGAAGTCAGCGAGCAGCCGCTGGGCGTCACCGAGCTGGCGGCCCGGCTGTGCATCGACAAGGCCAGCGCCAGCCGGGCGCTGCGCAGCCTGGTGGCCGCCGGCGTGATAGAAACGGTGGATCATCCGGATGACAGGCGGCACAACCTGCATCGGCTGAGTAAACAGGGCGGCAAGGCGCTGGCCGGCATCGAGAGCGACGCTGACGGCTTTATGCAGGCGGCGCTGGCGCAGTTGGACGACGATGAGCTGGCGAGCACCACTGCGGCGATGAAAAAGATGACCGCGGCGCTGCGCAGCGCGCGCAAACAGCGCGACGCCAACCTGCGGGTGCGGCCGATCGCCGCGCGCGACGATGCGGCGATGGCGGCGATCATTCGCGAGGTGTTTCGCGAGTACGGCATGGACAAGATGGAAGGCGTCAGCCTGCACGATCCCGATCTCGATCGGCTGACCGGCCTGTATCGCGACAACAGCGGCCGCTACTGGGTGCTGGAGCGGGACGGGCAGGTGGTGGGGGGCGTCGGCATGGCGCCGCTGGCCGGCGAAGAGCCCGGCTATTGCGAACTGCAAAAACTGTTCTTCAAACCCGGCGCGCGCGGGTTGGGCATGGCGCGCTATATGGTGGTGCAGGCGCTGAAGGCGGCCCGGGCGGCAGGGTATCGCTATTGCTATCTGGAAACCACCGAACAATTGAAAGAGGCGATCGGGTTGTATTACGCGCTGGGTTTCACGCTGCTGACGGAACGGCGCGGCAATACCGGCCACCACGGCTGCAATGTGTGCATGCTGAAAAATCTGCAGAACGACGATATGTGAGCGGTTTCAAGGTTAACGCCCGCGCCTTGTGTCACCCTGTTAACCGTTTGATAACAATCACAACGTTTTATCAGGGAGGAGAATTATGTTGGGGGATCCCATGGCGCTGTCTGCGCTGGTCACGCTGGTGGTCATCGCGCTATGGGCCAGCGCCCGTTTGCCGGAGTATTTGGTCGCGTTGCTGTTCTTTGCGGCGGTGATGGTATTGCAGCTGGCGCCCGCCGCGGTGACCTTTTCCGGTTTCGCGTCTTCCGCATTCTGGCTGGTGCTCAGCGGTTTCGTGTTGGGCACCGCCATCCGCAGCACCGGCTTGGCGGATCGCCTGGCCAACCGACTCTTGCCGCATCTGGCCGGTTCCTGGCCGCGCCTGGTGGGCGGCGTGGTGGCGATAAGCTACGCGTTAGCGTTTGTCATGCCCTCCAACATGGGGCGGATTACGCTGCTGATGCCGATCGTCATGGCGTTGGCCGAGCGCGCCGGCCTGGCGGAAGGCTCGCGCGGCCGCATTGGTTTGGCGCTGGCGGTGGGGTTCGGCACCTTCCAGCTTTCCGCCAGCATCCTGCCGGCCAACGTGCCTAACCTGGTGATGAGCGGTGCGGCGGAAAGCGCCTACGGCAGCCACTTCGCTTATCTCTCTTATCTGCTGTTGCACGCTCCGGTGCTCGGGTTGGCCAAAGGCGCGCTGCTGACGCTGTGCATCTGCGTCCTGTTCCGTGCCCGGTCGCAGCCGGTGGCGGCCGAGGCGGGGCAAACGCCGCTCAGCGCCGCCGAGTGGCGGCTGATCGCGCTGTTGGGCATTACGGTGCTGCTGTGGATGACCGACAGCTGGCACGGCATCGCCCCGGCCTGGATAGGGTTGGCGGCGGCCTGCTTCTGCCTGTTGCCGCGCATCGGTTTTCTCAACGGCGAGCAGTTCGCCGCCGGGGTCAACGTGCGCACCTGTATTTACGTGGCGGGGATCCTGGGGCTGACCGCATTGGTCAGCCACTCGGGGCTCGGCGATCGGTTGGGCGGCGCGCTGCTGGCGATGATGCCGGATCTGCACGGCAAGCCGTTTACCGCATTCGGTTCACTGGTGGGGATCACCGCGCTGTTGAATTTCGTGGTGACCGCCAACGGCGTGCCGGCGCTGTTTACCCCGCTGGCGCAGGCGTTGTCCGCAGGCAGCGGCTTGCCGCTGCTGACGGTGCTGATGACCCAGGTGATCGGTTACGCCACGCCGCTGTTGCCGTATCAGGCCTCGCCGATCGTGGTGGCGATGGGGATGGGCAAAGTGCCGGCGCGCGAAGGGCTAAAGCTGTGCCTGCTGTTGGCCGCGCTCAGCTTTGCGCTGCTGGTGCCGTTGGACTATCTGTGGTTCAGGCTGCTGGGGTGGATCCCGTAAACAGCCCCGCGCCGCCGGCAAAGCAGTCTTCGTCCAGCGTCAGGGTGGCGATTTTATGCACCGGTCCGCGCATGCTGACCTGAAAATCGCCGCTGAAGGCGATCTGCAGTTCGCCGCCCGGCATCCGCACACTAACCCGATCGCCGACTCGTCCCAACTTGCGCATCACGCTGGCGGCGGCGCAGCTGCTGCTGCCGGAGGCGAGGGTAAAGCCGGCGCCGCGCTCCCAGATGCCGATGCGCAGCGTCTGGCGATCGACCACTTCCACCAGTTGTACATTGGTGCGTTTCGGGAACAGCGGATGGCGCTCAATCTGCGGTCCGAGCCGATGCACCTGCGCCAGATCCAGTTTTTCCACCGGCACCACGCAGTGCGGGTTGCCCATCGACACCAGCGAAACACTTAACGTCTCCTCCTTCAGGGGCAGCGGATAGTTCAGCGCCTCCGGCAGATCGATCAAGGCCGGCAGCGCCGCCGGGCTGAAATTGGCGCGCCCCATCTCCACGGTTATCTGATGCGCGTCTTCCGCCACCTGGCAACGCACGTCGCCGCCGGCGGTGTGCACCAGAAACGGCTGATGCGCCACGCGCTTGCTGTCGAACAGATACCGCGCGTAGATACGCAAGCCGTTGCCGCTTTTCTCCGCTTCGGAGCCGTCCGGGTTGATGATGCGCAGGGTGGGATTGACGGCGTCGCCGCTGTCGATCAGCAGGCCGTCGGAACCGATGCCGTAATGCGGGTGGCACAGCAGGCGGATTTGTTCCTGGCTCAGGCGATCGGCGACCGAACGGTGGCATACCAGGTAGTCGTTGCCCAGACCGTGATATTTGTGAAACAGCAGGGGAGTCATGGCGTTGCTCGGCTCAGCGGGAAGAGGTCGCTACAGCTTACAACAGAACGTTGGCGTTAAAGCAAACAAAAGGCGGCCTGAGCCGCCCTTTTGCACGATTGCCGATCCGGCCATTAATTGTAGATGATCGCGGTGCCGTGCAGTTTGTTGTCACCGGTAGTGGCGATGATCTGGAAGGATTTGGCGCCCGCCGCGTCGGCTTTGGCCGCCAGTTTGTTTTCCAGGCTGCTCAGGTCGGACGCGCCGCTGACGGTAACGACGCCGGCTTTTTGCAGGTCGGCGGGTTGCGCGTTCACCAGTTCAGCGGCGAAGCTGCCGAAGGAGGCGGAAGCCAGTGCGATGGCTGCGATGGTCATTTTCAGGTTTTTCATGGTCTTATTTCCTATCAGTGTTCTTTACGATGTTTGTTTTGTAAGGTCGTTAAATTAATTAACGATCGATAATTTAATGTTAGATGCCGGTTTGACGGATTGCAAGTATTTTTTTAATGCTCGTTAATTAATTTTTTTTACGCCCTGGCGCTGTGAGCAATAAGGATATGCAGTCCACAGGCTTAATGCTTTGTTATTGATAGATTTCTGCAGTGCCATGCAGCTGGTTGTTGCCGCCGGCGCTGGTGATGCGGAAGGATTTGGCGCCGGCCTGATCGGCTTTGGCGGCCAGGCTGTTTTCCAGCGAGGTCAAATCGGACGCGCCGCTGACGGTGATGACGCCCACTTTTTGCTGGTCGGCCGGTTGGCTAGTGACCAAATCGGCGGCGAAGCTGCCGAAGGAAACGCTGGCCAGAGTGAGGGCGGCTAAGGTTAGTTTTAAGCTTTTCATGATGTTAATTCCTTTTCGATAACGGTCTATAGAGGGTTTTAATCCGGTTCGCTAATTTTTATTAACGATCGATAACTAAATGCTAATCGGTTCTCGACGAGGGCGCAATATTTTTTTATAATGATCGTTAAGTTATTTGTGCTAAGCCTGCTGTGGAGCGGGATAGGAGAGGAACGATGAGCATCAATGAAGCGGTCTGCGGCAAGAAAAGCCGTGGCAGACCCAAACAATTTGATCGCGACCGGGCGTTGGAAAGCGCACTCGATCTGTTCTGGCGGCACGGGTATGAAGCCACCTCGCTGGCCGATCTGGTGGAAGTGACCGGCGCCAAGGCGCCGACGCTATATGCCGAGTTCGGCAACAAAGAAGGGATGTTCCGCGCGGCGGTGGAGCGCTATCTGCAAAAATACACCACCTGCACCAACCAGCTGTTGGAACAGGATGTGCCGGTGGCCGAGATCGTCGAGGCTTACGTGCGTTCTTCGGTTCAGGTCTTCACCGATCCCGATACCCCCTCCGGCTGCTTTATGGTGTGCGCCTCCGCTGCGCTGTCGTCCGCTTCCGACGACGTCGCCCAGATGCTGCGCAAAAAGCATCATGCGCAGGAAGCGGCGCTGAAGGCCTGCTTCGATCGCAAGGTGCAACAGGGCGAGCTGCTGGCGAAAACCGATACCGCGCTGCTGGCGAAATACGTGATTTGCACCATTGAAGGCATGTCGGTGCAGGCGCGAGAAGGGGCAAGCCGGGACGATCTGTTGCGGTTGCTGGAGGCGCTGATGCTGGTGTGGCCGCGGCTCAGCCAGATTGGCAATAAGGTGTAGAAACAGGCCCGGTTTTTACCGCAATGCTGATCAGTTAATCCTGAGTGGCATTTTTTTATCCAGCTTCTGGGCGTTCTGTGCAGGGGAATTGCCGTAAATGTCCTGCATTTCTCTATGGCCAACATGAACGGCAATTGGAGGGGCCGATGGCGCGGCCCCTCCACCCGCGCCTTTGCTTAACACCGTCTGTCCGCTATGCGGATACCCTCGCCGCGCCTGCATTGTCTGGCGGGTCGGCTGCGACAAACGTCCCTGTTAGTCTCGCCTCAACCGGCCTTCCCTGGCCGGTTGCCCCTGACAACGCCGTCTTGCTCGGCAGCCGGTGATGCGCGCCCAAGGTCAACACCTGAGCTGGCAGCTACCGGGAAATCTGTCGCTTATGAGGTTGTGGTAGAGAAGTTGGAGATGAGCACGGTGTTGGGCGCCCTTGAAGACGCCGAACGCAGACGTAGCGCATTAGGCGAAACCGCCATGGACGGCGGTTTCAGGTGAGACAGGCAGGGACGCCTGTCGCAACCGGCCTCAATGCGCTATGGCGGAGGGAGGGGAGTTGGCAAAGCCAACCGTCTGACAGGGCAAAGGCGCGGGTTGCCAGGGGCCGCGCCTTCGGCCCCTGGCTCGGTCGAGGTGTGGGAGCCACATGGGGCATCTCACTTTTATCGACCGAAAATTTCACGAACGCCTGCATAAAAACGCTAACTGACCAGCATTACGGTTTTTACCGGGCCGTATACAGCGTCACTGGTTGACCGGGATCACCGCGCCCTGGTATTTCTCGCGGATAAAGTCTTGAATCGGCTTGGAGTGCAGCACTTTCACCAGCGCCACGATCTCCGGCTTGTTCACGTCGGCTTTGTGCACGGTGATGATGTTGGCGTACGGGTTGTTTTCGCCGCTTTCGACCGCGATCGGATCCTTGGTCGGATTCAGCCCGGCGTCGATGGCGTAGTTGGCGTTGATCACCACGGCGTCACCTTCGTTGTTGTTGTACATCTGCGGCAGCAGCGCGCCTTCAACGTTAGCCTGGAACTTCAGGTGTTTCGGGTTTTCCACCACGTCGGCGATGCGTGCATCCACCTTGCTCACCCCTGGCTTCAGCTTGATCACGCCTTCCCGTTCAAAGATTGACAGAATGCGGCCTTCTTCCGCCACCGCGTCGCGCATGATGATTTTGCCGTTTTCCGGCAGATCTTTCAGGCTCTTGTACTTCTTCGAGTAGATGCCGATAGGCTCAATATGGATCGCGCCGGCGCTGACGAAGTCGTAGCTCTTGTCGTCGGCGTGGTCTTTCAGCACCGAGTTCAGGTAAGGCACGTGCTGGAAGTAGTTGGCGTCGATGTCGTGGCTGGCCAGCGCGGTGTTCGGCAGGATGTAGTCCTGGAAGCGCTTGATCTGCAGATCGATGCCTTCCTTCGCCAGTATCGGTTTGGCCTGTTCGAGGATCTCGGCGTGCGGCACGTTGGAGGCGCCAACCACCAGCTTGGTCGCCGCGGCGGCGCCGTAAGAGGCGAGGGTGGCGACAGAGGCGAAAGCCAACATCAGTAGGTGCTTTTTCATCATCGTTTTCCTTGGTTAATTAACGTTTATCGAGCGTTCTTGTCAGGGTGTCGCCAATGAACTGAATGACGAAAACGATCAGCAGGATCGTCAGCGTCGCCACCAGCGTCACGTCACTGTGGTTGCGTTGGAAGCCTTCCAGATAGGCCAGGTTGCCCAGGCCGCCGGCGCCGATCACCCCGGCCATCGCGGTGTAGCTCACCAGCGCGATCAGGGTAACGGTGATGCCGGAAACCAGCGCCGGCGAGCTCTCCGGCAGCAAGACGCGGAAAATCAGGGTGCGGTTTTTGGCGCCCATCGAGCGCGCCGCTTCGATTACCCCTTTGTCGACCTCGCGCAGCGCGATCTCCACCAGCCGGGCGTAGAACGGCGCAGCGCCGACGATCAGCGCCGGCAGGGCGGCGTCCGCACCGAGAATGGTGCCGATCAGCGACTTGGTGAACGGGATCAGCAGCACGATCAGAATGATGAACGGAATGGAACGGAAGACGTTGACCAGCACGGAGATCAGGGTGTAGACCGTGCGGTTTTGCAGCAACTGCCCCTTCGAGGTTAAAAACAGCAGCACGCCGAGCACGATGCCCAGCACCAGCGTGGCCAAACCGGCGATGCCGGTCATGTACAGCGTTTCCCAGGTGGCGTCCCACAGTTGGTCCAGACGCAGGTGGGGGAACAGGGATTCAATCATGTTGGATAACCTCGACGGCGATGTCTCTTTCGTTCAGCAGGCTGAGCATGTCGGCGACGTGTTGTTCGTTGCCTTCGGCGTGGATGTACAGTTCGCCGAACGAACCGTTGAGGGTGTGGCTGATCTTGCCGTGCAGAATGTTGACGGTGAGTGGGTAGCGCCGAATCACCTCGGCGATTACCGCCTGATGAGTTTGTTCGCCGACGAAGGTCAGCTTGAAGATCGCCCCCGGCAGGTGGGCGGTGAGCTGCGGGTTGAAGCTCTCAGCCGTGTCCGCATACTGCGACACCTGTTTGACGAACTGCCGGGTGATCGGCTGCTGTGGCCGGGTGAACACCTCGAGCACCGGCCCCTCTTCGACGATGCGGCCGTTTTCCATTACCGCCACGCGGTGGCAGATTTTGCGCACCACGTGCATTTCGTGGGTGATCAGCACGATGGTCAATTTCAGCTGGCGATTGATGGCCAGCAGCAGGTCGAGAATGGCGTCGGTGGTTTGCGGATCGAGCGCCGAGGTGGCCTCGTCGCACAGCAGCACGCTCGGGTTATTGGCCAGCGCGCGGGCGATACCGACGCGCTGTTTCTGGCCGCCGCTGAGCTGCGACGGGTAGGCGTTTTCGCGCCCCTGCAGGCCAACCAGCGCGATCAGTTCCGCCACGCGCGGGGCAATCTGCGCCTTGGGGACGCCGGCTATCTGCATGGAAAAAGCGATGTTTTGGCTGACGGTGCGCGACCACAGCAGGTTGAAGTGTTGGAACACCATGCTGATTTTCAGCCGCGCCTGGCGCAGGTGGCTGCCTTTGGCGCGGGCGATATCGAATCCGCCCACGTCAATGCGGCCGCTGGTGGGCTTTTCCAAGCCGTTGAGCAGGCGGATCAGCGTGCTTTTGCCGGCGCCGCTGTAGCCGATGATGCCGTAAATTTGCCCGGCTTCTATCGCCAGGCTGACGTCGTCAACCGCCACGACGCGGCCCTGTGCGCTGTCAAAAGTTTTGCAAACGTTCGAAAGAACGATCATAGCGAAGCGGATCCTTATTGATACATCACAGCATTCCGTCCGGGGCGCGTCGCGCCGGACAAGGATCGTTCGGCTTTTCGGCGGGGCACAACCCGGCGGGAAGTGACGGACGGAACCTCTGTTGCGGGTGAATACCGGGCAATCCTACCGAGGGTTGATAGTGACAGGAAGAATGTAAAATCTATTACTTATTCTGATTTGATATATTAGGCGGCGGGCGAGAGAAGGGGGAGAAAACCGGCCGCAGGGCGGCCGGCGGGGGCGGACTAGCGTTTTTCCAGCTTCATGTGCAGCAGCGGGAACGGGTTGCCCTGGCCGTCGAGCGGTGAGCGGCCGGTGATGACAAAACCGTAGTGGCGGTAGAAGCCGCTGGCCTGCGGATTTTGCTCGTTCACGTCCAGCTGCAGCTCATCGTGCAGCGTTTCCGCGTGGGTCAGCAGCGCTTTGCCCACGCCTTTGCCGCGCTGATCGGCATCGATAAACAGCATCTCCACCTTGTTGCCGTTCAGACCGATAAAGCCGCAGGGATGCCCCGGCTGCTCTTCGGCCACCCAAACGTTGACCGCCGGCAGGTAGTCGTTCAGCACCAGCGGGAACAGCTGTGCGATGTTGTCTTCGGTTAAAAAGTGGTGAGTGGCGCGCACCGAACGCAGCCAGATATCTGCCAATTGCGCGTTGTCTTCCGCCGCGCGTGCTCTGATGGTAATCATCGAACTCTCTGCTATCTAAGTTGAAGGAAAAGAAACTAGATAGAGGTTTTGTGGGGTTAGTGCCGAATTAACGTGGGTTAACGCCCTGCAAAGCGCCTCTGCAGTGGATCGAATAGGCCCGCCTGGTTGCAAGCGGTATAACAACTGTAATTCAGTAAGTTAAAGCTTTCAACCGCCGCAGGGCGCAATGAGGCGCTCGCCGCGTGATACACTGGCCGCTGAATGAGCAAGAGGGCGGCAGGATGGAAGCGGTACGCGCAGCGATAGAAAAACAGGTGCTCAGCCTGACCGGGTTGGCGCTCGGCGGCGTCGATTTTGAGAATCCGCCCGGCGATCCGGGGCTGTTCGGCCCGCAGTCTGTCATCTGGCAGGTACACCGCGATTTCACCCCGATGCTGTGCGGCGGCGTCAGCGCCTTGCTGTTGCAAATGCTGCACCCGTTGGCGCTGGCCGGCGTATGGGATCACTCCAACTTCCGCGACGATATGATTGGCCGCCTGCGCCGCACCAGCCAGTTCGTGTCGGTCACCACCTTCGGCCCGACCGCCGAGGCGGAGCGGCTGATCGCCAAAGTCAAAGCCATCCACCTGCGGGTGACCGGCGTCGGCAGCGACGGCACGCCCTATGCCGCCAGCGATCCGGCGCTGCTGACCTGGGTGCACGTGGCGGAGAGCAGCCGTTTTCTGGCCAGCCACCTGCGCTACCGCAACCCGCATCTTTCCCGCGATTTGCAGGATCAATACTATCGCGAAGCGGCGCGCGTGGCCGCCGCGCTGGGGGCGACCGCTATCCCTCAGTCCTGCGCGGAAGTAGACGACTATCTGCAGGCGATGCGGCCGCAGCTGGTCTGTGACGAACGCACCCAAGAGGTGGCGCGCATTCTGCTGAAGGCGCCGGCGCTGAGCGCGTTGGCGCGCCCGCTCGGCGGGGTGGTGATGCAGGCGGGCATCGATCTGTTGCCCGATTGGGCGCAGCGGCAGTTCGGCTTTCATCCGGGCGCGTTGCGGCGGCGGCTGGTGCGAACGGGGGCTGCAGGCCTCGGCAAAGTGCTGGGCGCGTCGATGCGCAACGGTTCCTATCAGCGCGCGGTGCGGCGCATCACTCAGGCGTCATGAGCCGCAGCCGCTATAATTAACCTTTGTTTATCTTCGTTTACGGCCGTTTTTGAGACTTTTACGGGTGATCCGGCCAGTAATGCGTTTTACACTTGAGGGCAAAGCCACATTCCATTTTTTGCGCGCAGCCGATTCTGCCGCGCCCTGACCCTATTGAGGTGATATGAACGAGTCATACGTACTTGCTGAAGTCAGCAATGAGAACCAGACGCTGGTCGCGGTGGTTCAGCAAGGGAGCAGGGCAGCCTATTTTTACATCTATCCCGCCGAAGCCTACAGCGATCGCTATCAGGTGCGCGCCTGCTGGCTGCGCAATCTGGCCGCCGCGCCGTTGCAGGAAGATCGCGCCGCGCTGGAGCAGGGGCAACCGCCGATGCTGGCGGCGGAATTTTGCCGCAACCTGGAAGGGGAAGCGCCGCTGAACCCGGAAGGGCTGATGGTGGTGTGGAGCGAAAGCGACGACGGCGCGGCCCTGTGGTATTACGGCCAACTGCTGGCGGTGATCCCCGGCTGGAGCCTGTATATCGACCATTCGGTGTGCTATTCGGCCAGCTGCATCAAGGAGAGCCCGTTGGCCTATCCGCTCGGTTCGGCCTCGACCAACACGCAATATGCGCAGGCGGAAAGCACCCGCCAGTTTTGGCGCAGCTGGCAGCGTGAAGAGGGCAATCCGTGGCCGAAGATGCAGCGCGATTTTCAGGCGCGCTATGAGCAGCATTTCGGCCCTTCGGTAAAATACTACGCCATCGATCAGGGCAAGTGGCCGCCGATGGCCATCACTCAGCACGAGCGCGACGGCATCTATTACTTCCTCACCATGGGCGTCAGCATTCGGCCGATGCCGTGGGTGGAGATCCTGTTCAACGATGAGGCTTCGCGCTATCGCCGCATGGAGATGGCGATCGCCATCGACAGCCAATACATGACCGAAGACAACGCGGTGCAGATGGCCAGCGCGCTGGCCGGTTTCGCTCACGCCCCTTGGGCGCGGCTGACCTGGATCGGCGAAGGGCATACGCTGGAGTCCGACGTGGCGCCGTTGGGCTATGAAGGCTATATTTTATCGTCGTCCTTCTACCCGCATCACGCGCACCTGACGTTGCCTCAGCAGTATGGCGACCCGGTGAACCTGTTCTGGGCCAGCCCGGTGTTTACCGCCGAGCGCCAGCTGGCGCACGCCACGCCGAACGGCGGGCACGATCTGGTGCACAGGCTGCGCGAGCAGGGCGTCGACCATATTTTCCGCCCGCGCCAGCCGGTGTGCTGACGCGACTTGTCTTGTCTTCTCTTCGGGAGCCGCCATGACCAGCGCGCTGTTGATTATCGATGTGCAGGAAGGGTTGTTTACGCCGCCGCCGGCGGATGCCGCGGGCACCGTTGCGCGCATCAACCAACTGAGCGAGCGCGCCCGCCGGGCGGGTGTGCCGGTGATCGTGATTCAGCACCATACGCCGGACGACGAACTGCCGCACGGCAGCGCCGCCTGGCAAGTGCTCGCGGCGCTGAAGGTGGCGCCGGGCGACCATCGGGTGGATAAAACCACGCCGGACTCGTTCCTGCGCACTTCGCTCGGCGCGTTACTGATCGCCAACGGCGTATCGCAGTTGGTGGTTTGCGGCTACTCCACGCCGTTTTGCATCGATACCACGGTGCGCAGCGCGGCGGCGCACGGTTATCCGGTGACGTTGGCGGCGGATGCGCATACCTGCCACGACAAATCCTATGCCGATGGTTTGCTGATCCGTACCCACCATAACGAGACGTTGTCGAATATCGACAGCTTCGGCGTGCCGATCCGCGCCGTGCCCGCGGCGGACATCGTGTTCTGAGTACGGAAAACGGGGGCCAACGCCCCCGTTCGTTATTTCAGGCCCGCTCGTCGCGCCGCTACCTTGGCCAGCGCCGCCCAGTCCAGATCCGCATCCCCCTGCGCCATCGCGTCGAGGAAATTGTCTTTCAGCACCCCGGCGAACGGCATCGGCGTATGGCTGTCGGCGCCGGCGGCCAGCGCCAGCCCGACGTCCTTCAGCCCCAGCGCCAAGCGGAATCCGGCGGGTGAATACTTCTCGGCGGCGATCAGCGCGCCATAGCCCTGATAGGCCGGGGCGGCGAAGACGGTACCGCTCAGCATCTGCAGGTAGTCGGCGCCGGAAACGCCGTAGTTGCGCACCAGCGCGCTGCCTTCCGCCATCGCTTCAATGGCGCTGGCCAGGGTAAAGTTGGTGGCGATTTTGACCACGTTGGCCTGCGCCGGATCGGCGCCGAAGTGCCAGGTTTTCTGGCCGAGGGCATCGAACAGCGGCTGCGCTTGCTTCAGTAGCTCGCTATCGCCGGCCGCCAGAATATTCAGCTTGCCGGCGGCGGCCACGTCGACCCGTCCCAGCACCGGCGCGGCGAGATAGCCGATGCCGTGTTCCGCATGCAGTGCCGTCAAACGCTGGGCGAGTTCGACCGAGATGGTTGCCATGTTGATATGCAGCGCGCCCGGTTTCATCCGCTGCAGCAATCCGCTGTCCACCACCACCTGTTGCGTGGCGGCATCGTCGGCCAGCATGGTGATCAGCACGTCGGCATCGGCCAGCTGCTCCGGCCGTTCGGCCTGCTGCGCGCCGGCACTCACCAGCGGCTGCGCCGCCTGCGGCGAACGGTTCCATACCGTCAACGCAAATCCCGCCTTCACCAGGTTAGCCGCCATGGCGCTGCCCATCCCACCCAGTCCGGCAAATCCGATCTTCATCATGCGCTCCTTTTTCAGGTTGAAGGTTTTACCCTAGCGCGCCAGGCCAGGAACGCAAATGCCGGAGTGTAACGCCGTCTTACGCGCCGGCGGCGGGCTATTGACGCGCTGCCGCTGCGGGTATACCTTGATGGCATGAATATATCGATGCACTCCACCCACAATCAGTCATGGTGGCGCCTCTTCTGAGGCGGCACGAGTATTCACATCTCTTTTTAATGCCGCCGGTTTGGCGGCATTATTTTTTGTGGCGTTGATCCGGCGGTCTACAGACCTTCAGGAGCACTGTCATGAGCTACACCATTCTTACCGGCGATCGCGCCACCGGCCCACTGCATTTAGGCCACTTCGTCGGCTCGCTGCGCCAGCGCGTCGAACTGCAGCACCAGCATAACCAAACGGTGATGGTGGCGGATCTGCAGGGCCTGACCGACAACGGCAACAACCCGCAAAAAATCAGCGCCAACGTGCTCAACGTCGTGGCCGACTATCTGGCGGTGGGCATCGATCCGCATAAGACCACGATCTGCCTGCAGTCGGCGCTGCCGGCGTTGGCCGAGCTGACGATGTACTACCTCAACCTGGTCAGCGTGGCGCGGCTGGAGCGCAACCCGACGGTGAAAAACGAAATCGCCGAGAAGGATTTCGCCCGCAGCCTGCCGGCCGGTTTTTTGATTTATCCGGTCAGCCAGGCGGCGGACATCACCGCCTTTGGCGCCACCCACGTGCCGGTCGGCGAGGATCAGCTGCCGATGCTGGAGCAAACCAATGAGATCGTGCGGCGTTTCAACCACATCGTCGGCCAACCGATATTAACGGAGTGCCAGCCGCTGTTGAGCAACGTCGGGCGTCTGCCGGGGCTGGACGGGCAGGGCAAGATGTCGAAATCGCGCGGCAACGCCATCCAGCTTGGCGCCGGCGCCGACGAGGTGCATAAGGCGGTGATGAGTATGTTCACCGACCCCGGCCATCTCAACGTCAGCGATCCCGGCCGGGTGGAGGGCAACATGGTGTTCACCTACCTGGACGCCTTCTGCGAAGACGCCGCGCTGGTGGCGGATCTGAAGGCGCACTATCGGCGCGGCGGGTTGGGGGACGTGAAAATCAAACGGCTGCTGGAGGATTGCCTGCAGAGCCTGCTTGAGCCGATCCGCACCCGCCGCGCCGAATTCATCGCCGATAAAGGCGAGCTGACGCGCATCCTGCAGCACGGTACCCGCCGCGCGCATCAGGTCAGCCAACAGACGCTGCAACAGGTCAAGACGGCGCTGGGGCTGGACTTCTTCACCCTGGCGTGAGGCGAACGCCGGGGCGGCACGCGTCACGCCCCGGCCATAAAACGATCATCCCACTGTCATAAACTTATCCGTTAATAGGTGCCCATAATGATTAGCCACTGAAACCAGAGAAATCATATGGCTCAGGCACTGTTAAAATTGGCACAGCACGACTTTCCAGGGCAGCACGCCGCCGCATCCCGCAAAGTGTTATCGGTAAAGGGGCTCGGCAAGGCCTACAAAGCGCAGCAGCGCGTGCTGGATGACATCAATTTCGATCTGCACGCCGGCGAATTCGTGGCGGTGATCGGCCGCTCCGGCGCAGGCAAGTCCACGCTGCTGCATACCCTCAACGGCACCATTCCTTCCAGCTGCGGCGAGATGCTGCACTTCGAAGACGATGGCGTGGCGCAGGATATCGCCCAGCTTGCCGGCCGCCAGATGCGCCAATGGCGCGCGCGCTGCGGCATGATCTTCCAGGACTTCTGCCTGGTGCCGCGGCTGGACGTGATGACCAACGTACTGCTGGGGCGCCTGAGCCACACCTCCACCCTGAAATCCTTCTTCAAACTGTTCGATGACGCCGACCGCGCTCGCGCCATCGAGCTGTTGCAGTGGCTCAACATGCTGCCGCACGCGCTGCAGCGCGCCGAGCACCTCTCCGGCGGCCAGATGCAGCGCGTCGCCATCTGCCGCGCGCTGATGCAAAACCCGCAAATCCTGCTGGCCGATGAGCCGGTGGCGTCGCTCGATCCGAAAAACACCCGCCGCATCATGGACGCGCTGCAGAAAATCAGCGAAGACGGCATCGCGGTGATGGTGAACCTGCACTCGGTCGAACTGGTGAAAGAGTATTGCTCGCGGGTGATCGGCATTGCCCACGGGAAGATCGTGTTTGACGGGCATCCTTCGCAACTGAACGAACGGATCCTGCACCAGCTGTATGGCGAGGAAGCCAATCAGATCCATTGAAGCACTTTTGACCTTTACCCTTTACACACAAGGCACACCTAATGAAAAAAGTATTGAGTCTGACCACCCTGATGGCCGGCGCGATGATGGTATTTAATGCTGCCGCAGCGGATGCGCCGAAAGAGCTGAACCTGGGCATTCTCGGCGGCCAGAACGCCACCCAGCAGATCGGCGATAACCAGTGCGTGAAGCAGTTCCTGGATAAAGAGTTGAACGTCGATACCAAGCTGCGCAATTCGTCCGACTATTCCGGCGTGATCCAGGGCCTGCTGGGCGGCAAGATTGACCTGGTGCTCAGCATGTCGCCGTCGTCGTTCGCTTCGGTTTACATCAAGGATCCGAAAGCGGTGGACATCGTCGGCATCGCGGTTGACGACGTCGACCAGTCGCGCGGCTACCACTCGGTGGTGGTAGTGAAGGCCGGCAGCCCGTACCAGAAACTGGAAGACCTGAAGGGCAAGGCCATCGGCTTCGCCGATCCGGATTCCACCTCCGGCTTCCTGATCCCGAACCAGGCGTTTAAAAAACTGTTCGGCGGCACGGTCGACAATAAATACAACAACACCTTCTCCAGTGTCACCTTCTCCGGCGGCCACGAACAGGACATCCTCGGCGTGCTGAACGGCCAGTTCGAAGGCGCGGTGACCTGGGCGTCGATGATCGGCGACTACAACACCGGCTACACCAGCGGCGCGTTCACCCGCATGATCCGCATGGATCATCCGGACCTGATGAAACAGATCCGCATCATCTGGCAGTCGCCGCTGATCCCGAACGGCCCGATCCTGGTGAGCAACTCGCTGCCGGCCGACTTCAAGGCCAAAGTGGTCACCGCCATCAAGAAGCTGGATAAAGACGATCACGCGTGCTTTATCAAAGCGATGGGCGGCAAACAGCACATCGGCGACACCACCCTGGCGGAATACCAGACCATCATCGATATGAAGCGCGAGCTGACCAAAGGCGACCGTTAATTCCCGGCTGCCTCGGCCGTCCGAATGAAGGGGTTCAGCATGCTGAACCCCTTGTTCCATCAAGATGGAAGACCTCTTTTGAATACCGATTTCGCACACTATTACCAACGGATCCGCAGCAAGCAAAAGCGCGAAGCGCTGCTGTGGTCGCTCGGGCTGGTGGTGCTGTACCTGGGCGCCGGCAACCTCGCCGAGTTCAACCTGCACACCGTCTGGGTGTCTATTCCGCACTTCTTCGACTACCTGGCCGAAACCGTGCCGACGCTGCACTGGCACCTGCTGTTCGCCGATGGGCGTACCGAAGGCTCGCTGGCCTACTGGGGCTATCGCCTGAACATTCAGCTGCCGCTGATCTGGGAGACCCTGCAGCTGGCGCTGGCGGCGACCATTTTCTCGGTGCTGGTGGCGACCGTGCTGGCATTTCTGGCGGCCGGCAATACCTATACTCCGGCCTCGGTGCGGCTCGCGATCCGCACGCTGGTGGCGTTCTTGCGCACCATGCCGGAGCTGGCGTGGGCGGTGATGTTCGTGATGGCGTTCGGCATCGGCGCCATTCCCGGCTTTCTGGCGCTGGCGCTGCACACCATCGGCAGCCTGACCAAGCTGTTCTACGAATCGATCGAAACCGCCTCCAACAAACCGGTGCGCGGGCTGGCGGCCTGCGGCGCCACGCCGCTGCAGCGCATGCGCTTCGGCCTGTGGCCGCAGGTGAAGCCGGTGTTTCTCTCCTACAGCTTCATGCGGCTGGAGATCAACTTCCGTCAGTCGACCATTTTGGGGCTGGTGGGGGCGGGCGGCATCGGCCAGGAGCTGATGACCAACATTAAACTCGACCGTTACGATCAGGTCAGCATGACGCTGCTGCTGATCATCGTGGTGGTTTCCGTGCTCGACTACGTGTCGGGCGAGCTGCGCAAGCGCGTGGTGGAGGGGGCAAAATGACAGCGGGCACTCCGGCATCGGCGGAAACGCTGCGCCAGTTGAAACAGCAGCATCCGGCGATCTTCGCGCAGCAGGGGCGCTACCTGCGCACCGTCGGCCTGATCGCCTTGGCGATCGTGCTGTACTACGTGTTCTTCTTCCTGGTCTTCGGCATTAGCTGGCCGCAGTTTATCAACGGCTGCCAGCAGCTGGGGCGCTATTTCCTGCGCATGTTCGTCTGGCATGACTTCGCCAACTGGCCGTTCATGTACTACTTCCAGCAGATCGGCATCACCATCGCCATCGTGTTCGCCGGCACCATCACCGCGTCGCTGATCGCGCTGCCGCTGTCGTTCTTCGCCGCGCGCAACGTGATGTCGACGCCGCTGCTGCGGCCAATTTCGGTGCTGGTGCGCCGCTTGCTGGACGTGCTGCGCGGCATCGACATGGCGATCTGGGGGCTGATCTTCGTGCGCGCCGTCGGCATGGGGCCGCTCGCCGGGGTGCTGGCTATCGTGATGCAGGACGTCGGGCTGCTGGGTAAACTGTACGCCGAAGGCCATGAGGCGGTGGACAAGTCCCCCAGCCGCGGCCTGACGGCGGTGGGCGCCAACGGGTTGCAGAAGCACCGTTACGGCATTTTCACCCAGTCGTTCCCCACCTTCCTGGCGCTCAGCCTGTACCAGATCGAGTCCAACACCCGCTCAGCGGCGGTGCTGGGCTTCGTCGGTGCCGGCGGCATCGGCCTGGTGTATGCGGAGAATATGCGGCTGTGGAACTGGGACGTAGTGATGTTCATCACCCTGATCCTGGTGGTGGTGGTGATGATCATGGACAAGGTCTCGTCGATGCTGCGCAACAAGTACATCATCGGCGAAGATATCCCGCTGTATCAGCAAAAAAGCCAAATCGATTGAGAAACCCCTTGCCGATCCCTATACTGCCGCACATTCAAGGTGTGCGGCCATACCCGTCATACTTGGAGCTGCCTCTTTGTTGGCTGCATTTGCGCGCCCCGGTCACATAGTTAACTATGCTCCGGGGGCTTACAAATTTGCCGCCGCGATGCAACTCCAACTATTTTGGGTATGGGGCATTTTTTTACAATGCGCACGTCCCCGTTAGACAAGTAAAGGCAATGCAATCCCATGATGAACAACGACGTGCTGCGCAGCGTGCGCTATATGCTGAGCATTAACAACGCCAAAATGGTCGAGATTATCAAACTGGACGATTTCGAGATGGCGGTGTCGGCGATGGACGCTTACGTGATCAAAGAAGGCGAGCCGGGCTACGAGAAGTGCCCGGACGAAGTGATGGCGCACTTCCTCAACGGCCTGGTGTTCTTCAAGCGCGGCAAGGACGACAAGTTCCCGGCGCCGGCGGTTGAACTGCCGATCACCAATAACCTGGTGCTGAAAAAGCTGCGCGTGGCGTTCGAGCTGAAAGATACCGACATGCACCAGATCTTCACCGCGGTGGACTTCCGCATCTCCAAGCCGGAGCTGAGCGCGCTGTTCCGCAAAGAGGGCACCAAGAATTACCGCCCGTGCGGCGATCAGATGCTGCGCTACTTCCTCAAAGGGTTGGCGCAGCGCGTTCGCGGCGAGTAACGCGCAGCGTTCACCGAACATCAGGCGCAATCGCAAGGTTGCGCCTTTTTTTTGTCTCCTCCCTCCTACCTTTGTTGTACTGGCCCTCAGCCACCCGCCATCGATGGAGGGCGTGCCGCCCATCCGGTTACTTTTTTAGGGTTCGTTCAATTCAATGTCGATTGAAACGTAAAATCCAGAGGAGTAATTCAATGGCTCAAATGTCAAAAGAAGATCCGCAGCTCAACGCAAAAAATGTCGCCGCTCAGGTCAATGACGGCGGCGAATTCGCTGAGTATACCCCTGAGCAGTTCGGCGCCGTAGGCGATGGCCTGGCTGACGATCGAGACGCTGTTAGCGCCATGTTCGCTAAAGTGGCGATTGACGCCGCTAACTCGATGAAAAAACGCCAGGTCAGAATGGCGAATGTCTATCGGTTGACGTTGGGTTCGGCTTGGCAGTCTCTACAGATCCCCAGCAACTGCCATATTTATGGCGGTGGTGAAATTCACCTGGATGACGATACGCCTCAAATCAACATTTTTAATACCGTGGAACAGTCGAATTTCATCGTGGAAGATCTGAGGATCACGAGAAAGGTGACTCAGAAAGATGCAGATCCTATTTGGTGGTATGCCACTCGCGCGTGTACCGGCATGGCTTTCACCCGTTGTGAAAACTTCACCGTGAGAAATTGCGTCATCAGCATGCATACCGATGCTTTGGGCCTTTCTGACTGTACGTCAGTTACCCTTGAGAACAATTTACTTAAAGATCTGGGTGAAGAACCTATCGCCGTTCGTGGCGGACGCCATATTACAATCCAGAATAACGAACTGACGAATCACCAAGGTGACGGGATCTTGCTGAAAACGGGCGTGAACCGAAATGCTTATGACATCTTGATTGTGAACAATCATATTCATGATGGACATAAACCCGCTAAACCTGCTGGGGCCGGGCATACGCAAAGAGGGGGCGGGGTGACATTGAATAATGAAGTGACCGGTACGCCTCATTCATTCACTAACCTGACCGTTGCCAATAACCATATTGTTAATACCAGCTATGGCATCTCGCTGGGTGGAATCAGTGACATTAATATCTCTAATAACTACATCAAAACGATCGAAAGGTTCGGCATTCAGATCGACTATTCCTTAGTGAATAACCCCACCAAAATCCCTACGAATAGTTCACGAATTATCGGGAATCACGTTGAAGATACCGTTGAGAATGGCATCGACTATCACGGCAATAACGATATTTCTGTCGCTGAGTCCGTTATCGCAGATAATTTTTTAAATTTCTGCGGCACCTCCAATTCCTCGGCCTTCAATGGCATTGCCGCAACGGAGGCGACCCTCTCAGGCAATATTATCAATAATTGCAAGGTTGCCCTGTTCACCAATAGCTGCGTGATGACCGGCAACAAGATAACCAACTCCGGATGGACCAGCAGCCAGGTATGGATCAAGCTGTACGGCGACCGTACGGTGTTTTCCGGCAATCGGGTCACGGACTCTGGGTTTGGTTATATCCGTTTCTTGAATGGGAAAAACGCCATTATTGAAGGGAATGTGATTAAACTTGCTTCTCCCGCTCGGGCGCTGGAGTTAGGCGGGGCATTTGACGAAACGACTCTCATTGGCAAGAACGTCTGGGATTGCGCTTTTAAACCGATTCTCTCTACGCTTGCAGGGGTAACGGGCAATCAACTCATTCAGTATTCCTTCCCGAATGAAGGCGTGCCCCACATTACCCCTCAGATGTTCGGCGCGAAGGGCGATTGGAATGATACAGCTGGCGTTGGTACGGATGATACGCAGGCGTTTAAACAGGCTATCGCTTATGCGATTAGCCAAGGCTGCAAGAAGCTCTATGTTCCTGCCGGCAACTATTACATTACAGATACCTTAAATTTAGGGGGAGAAAACTACACCGGAGATAAAGGCATTGCGATAGAGGGTGAAAATTGGATTAGTACGAAATTCTTCTTTAAGCCGACGTCTAATGATCATGCGTGTTTTGAGTCGAAAGGCGGTTCCGGGATCCATACCAACAGATATATCAGCGATGTGACGATTACGCCGGCCAAGGGCGCGTTATATACGGGCACCGGCTATCGGATCAATGGTTCCTGTTTCATGCGGCATGAAAGATTGCTGATTATGAAGTTTTTTGTGAACTTACATCTGTTGAACGGCTATGCCGGTGCGTTTACCGAGTTCGTCAGTTTTCACTCTTGCCGGTTCCACCGTGGCTTGTCGAACATCTTGATGGAAAGCAATGGCGGGGATAGCTCCTTCCACGGCGTGGGGTTCCATGAAATTCAATGTCAGATCAAGGTCTCCGGCAATCCGGGCGATGGTGGCACAAATACGGATGCCGGCGTGGGGCTGGAGTTGAGAGGAAACGCCAACAGCGTAACGTGGTACAACGGTTTCTGCTATATCCACCTGTTCGGCGGCGTCGGCGCTACGGCGATCAAACTCACCCGAACCAACACCGATAACATCCTGGGGCAGTTTACTTGCGAAGGTGAAACTATTCTTCAGAGTGATGGAAGCACCTTTGAATGTCGGGGCGGTTTCTATAACGTGGGTAATACCACTTACAATGTGGCTGCAGAACCGGTAAACGGCATCGCGGCGGCATTTGTGTTTGATAACATGCTGAGCAATACGACAAGATTCGCCAACGCGGCAATCGCCGATATGGCTCCTAGGCAACTTCCGTGGTCCTTGGCGGACAGGGCCAGCCATGGCGCTTATCCGGCCATTTTCCATGGTATCAAGGACGGCTCCGATAACCTGTTCTATGCCGCCAAAGGAGGGAGTACCAGCTACCATTACTTTGGCGGCATTTCTCCAGGCAATAACCTTCAGGGGTTTGAACCGGGCGTCAGGTTGGCTCAGGACGGGGCTTCTTTAATTAGTTTTTCACCTAAGTTTACGCTTGGCGCTAATAACAATACGACCAGCAGCGGCGTATCCATCTCCCCGGCGGATTTTTCGCCGCAGAAGGATATCGCGACCGCCTTAGGACAACCCTCATTTAAATGGAGCGGGTTGTACACCAAGCAGTTAACGGTTGCGGATAATGGCATCTATCCGGCCGGTAACGGCGCTTATCCTATTGGTGGGCCGAATAACCAATTCTCCTCCGGCCACATAAAAGTGTTGAATATTTATGATTCAGCGAACGTGAACGGAGATCCTGTAGGTGTCAGAGTTGCTGTCCCCGCTTCGGCCGTTGCGCCCGGTAAAATAGGCCAATGGTCGGCAGACTCCACGTTCTTTTATGTTTGCACGGCGGCCAATACCTGGAGAAGGGTAGCGCTCACCACATGGTAGGTACTGAGCTTGCGGCTGACGGCTGACCTATCCCCATCGGCCTGCGGGGCGGCGAGTGTCGTCGCCCCGGTTTTTCCTCTGCGTCATCCCGCCATTGCACTCTTTTTGTTCTCCCGCTGCGCGCCGCTGGTGCAGCCTGTTTGCCGCTGCTGTCATAAGTTTTAATTATAATTTATTGAAATCATGAGATTAAAAATTGGCACGCCGGTTGCTCTGTTGAATCCCATCTTGTGTACCAGATGGAATTCAGTCGATGAGCGAACCTGTTGTAGCGTGCGGTTTTACCCTCAGTGAATGGCAACACCATTACCAAACCCGCCCGGCGGGCGAACGCCTTGCCTGCGTCAGTGCGACGATCGAAACGCTGGTCGCCGGGCTGAACCCAGACGATAACGCCTGGCTGTATCTCGCCACGCCGGCGCAGCGCGAGCAGCAGTACCGGCAGCTGGCACAGAGGCTCGAGGCGGTCGCCGGCGATCTCAGCCGCCTGCCGCTGTTCGGCGTGCCCTTCGCCATCAAAGACAATATCGACGTTGGCGGCTGGCCGACCAGCGCCGCCTGCCCGGCGTTCACCTATCAGGCCGCGGCGGACGCCACCGTGGTCGCCCACCTGCGCGCCGCCGGGGCGATCGCCCTTGGTAAAACCAACCTCGACCAGTTCGCTACCGGGTTGGTAGGCACTCGCTCACCGTATGGCGCAGTGGTCAACAGCTTCGACAGCCGCTACGTCAGCGGCGGTTCCAGCTCCGGCTCCGCCTCGGTGGTGGCGCGCGGCCTGGTGCCGTTCGCGCTGGGCACCGACACCGCCGGTTCGGGGCGCGTGCCCGCCGGGTTCAACAACATCGTCGGGCTGAAGCCGACCAAGGGCCGGTTGTCCAACCGCGGCGTGGTGCCGGCCTGCCGGTTGAACGATACAGTGTCGGTCTTCGCGCTGACGGTGGCCGATGCGGCGCAGGTGGCGGAACTGGCGAGCGGCTTTGACGCGGCAGATCCGTATTCCCGCCCCGATCCGCATACCGCGCCGGCGGATATTCCCGCCGCGCCGCGTTTCGCCATCCCCGCCCAGCTGGAGTTTTTCGGTGACGTTCAGGCTGAGCGGGCGTTTCACCGAGCGCTGGCACAGCTGCAGGCGGGCGGCGCCACGCTGGAACCCCTCGATTTCGCGCCGTTTCGCACCCTGGCGGAACAGCTGTATTACGGCCCCTGGGTGGCGGAGCGCACCGTGGCGATTGAGCAGGTGCTGGAAGCGAGCCCGCAGGCTATCGACCCGGTGGTGCGCGGCATCGTCGGCAACGGCCTCGGCTACAGCGCCTGCGACGCCTACAAGGCGGAATACCTGCGCGCCGAGCTGGCGCGGCAAATCGCCCAGCGGCTGGCGCCGTTCGACGCGCTGGTGGTGCCGACCGCGCCCACTATCCGCACCCTGGCGGAGATGGCGCAGGAGCCGGTGCTGTTCAATTCGCAATTCGGCACTTACACCAATTTCACCAACCTGGCCGATCTGAGCGCGCTGGCGCTGCCGGGGCCGCTGCGCGAAGACGGTCTGCCGGCGGGCATCACCCTGATTGCGCCCGCCTGGCATGACCGGGCGCTGGCGGCGTTTGGCCTGCGCTGGCAACGGCAAAGCGCCTTACCGCTCGGCGCTATCGGTCGGGCATTGCCGCCGCAGCCTGTGCCTGCGCCGTCCACAGGGCACGTGCGTCTGGCGGTAGTGGGCGCTCACCTTAGCGGCATGCCGCTCAACGTCCAGCTGACACAGCGCGACGCGGTGCAGGTGGAGCAAACCGCTACCGCCCCCTGCTATCGCCTGTATGCGCTGGCCGATACCGAGCCGCCGAAGCCGGGGCTGGCGCGCGCGGCGCAGGGGGCGGCGATCCGCGTTGAGCTGTGGGACATTCCGCTGGCCCGTTTCGGCGAGTTTGTGGCGGAAATCCCGGCGCCATTGGGCATCGGCACGCTGCTGCTGGCGGACGGCCGGCGGGTGAAGGGGTTTATCTGCGAAGCCTGGGCGCTGGAAGACGCGACGGATATCACTGAGTTTGGCGGCTGGCGCGACTATCTCGCCAGCGTTAAGGGGGCATGAACATGTTTACTACCGTACTGATCGCTAACCGCGGCGAAATCGCCTGCCGCGCCATTCGCACCCTGAAACGCCTGGGCGTCACCAGCGTGGCGGTCTATTCCGACGCCGACCGCAATGCGCCGCACGTCGCCGAGGCCGACGGGGCGGTGGCGCTCGGCGGCGACAAGGCCGCCGACAGCTACCTGCGCATCGACAAGATCCTCGCGGCGGCAGCGGCCACCGGCGCGCAGGCGATCTACCCCGGCTACGGCTTTTTGTCCGAGAGCGCCGAGTTTGCCGACGCCTGCGAAGCAGCGGGCATCGCCTTTATCGGCCCGACGGCGGCGCAGATGCGCGAGTTCGGCCTCAAGCACCGGGCGCGCGAGCTGGCGGCGTTGGCCGGGGTGCCGATGACGCCGGGCACCGGCTTGCTGGAGAGCGTTGAGCAGGCGGTCGCCGCCGCCGCGCGCATCGGCTACCCGGTGATGCTGAAAAGCACCGCCGGCGGCGGCGGCATCGGCCTGACGCGCTGTGACGACGAGGCGGCGCTGCGCGACGCGTACGACAGCGTCAAACGGCTGGGAGAGCAGTTCTTCCGCGACGCCGGCGCCTTTATCGAACGCTTCGTCGATCGGGCGCGCCACGTCGAGGTGCAGATTTTCGGCGACGGCCAGGGGCGGGTGGCGGCGCTCGGCGAGCGCGACTGTTCGCTGCAGCGGCGCAACCAAAAGGTGGTGGAGGAAACCCCGGCGCCACACCTGCCGGCGGCGACCCGCCAGGCGCTGCACCGGGCGGCGGTGGCGCTGGGCGAGTCGGTGAATTACCGCAGCGCTGGCACCGTAGAGTTTATCTATGACGCCGCGCGCGACGAGTTTTATTTCCTGGAGGTGAACACCCGCTTACAGGTCGAGCACCCGGTCACCGAAATGGTCACCGGCCTGGATCTGATCGCATGCATGCTGCAGGTGGCGGCGGGCGACGCGCTGGATTGGGCGGCGTTGCAACGCGCGCCGCAGGGCGCGGCGATTGAGGTGCGCCTCTACGCCGAAGATCCGCTGAAAAACTTCCAGCCCAGCCCCGGCGTGCTGACCGAGGTGCATTTCCCTGACGACGTGCGCCTCGACGGTTGGGTGGCGACCGGCAGCGAAGTGTCGGCGTTTTACGACCCGATGATCGCCAAGCTGATCGTGCACGGCGCGGATCGGGCGCAGGCGCTGGAAAAACTGCGCGTGGCGCTGGCGGCGACCCGTTTGCACGGCATCGCCACCAACCTCGACTATCTGCGGCAGGTGATCGCCACGCCGCAATTTCAGCGCGGCGACGTCTGGACGCGCCTGCTGGACGATGTGCGTTTCCAGCCGCACTGCCTCGAAGTGCTGCAACCCGGCACCTACAGCAGCGTGCAGGATTATCCCGGCCGCCTCGGTTATTGGGACATCGGCGTGCCGCCGTCCGGCCCGATGGACGACTTCGCGTTTCGGCTGGCCAACCGCATCGTCGGCAACCACCCGGCGGCCGCCGGGCTGGAGTTTACCCTGCAGGGGCCGACGCTGCGCTTTCACTGCGACGCCACCATCGCGCTGACGGGCGCGAGCTGCCCGGCCGATCTGGATGGCGAGGCGGTCGCCTACTGGCGGCCGATCGCGGTGCGGGCCGGGCAGGTATTGACGCTGGGGCGCGCCACGCAAGGCTGCCGCACCTATCTGGCGGTACGCAACGGCTTTGACGTGCCGGTGTATCTCGGCAGCCGCTCCACCTTCGCGCTGGGCCAGTTCGGCGGCCACGCCGGGCGCACCTTGCGCGTGGCGGACATGCTGGCGATCGCCCAACCGGCGCTGGCGGCCAGCACCACGCCGGCGCCGATCGCCGCGCCGCAGGCGATGGACGACAGCCTGATCCCGCACTACGGCGACCAGTGGCACATCGGCGTGCTGTACGGGCCGCACGGGGCGCCGGACTTTTTCACCGCTGAATCGATAGAGGCCTTTTTCGCCACCGACTGGCAGGTGCATTACAACTCCAACCGCCTCGGGGTGCGCCTGTCGGGGCCGAAGCCCGAGTGGGCGCGGGAGGACGGCGGCGAGGCCGGTTTGCATCCTTCCAACGTGCACGATTGCGAGTACGCCATCGGCGCTATCAACTTCACCGGCGATTTCCCGGTGATCCTGACCCGCGACGGGCCCAGCCTCGGCGGCTTCGTCTGCCCGGTGACCATCGCCAAGGCCGAGCTGTGGAAAGTGGGGCAGGTGAAGCCGGGCGACCGCATCCGGTTCCATCCGATCGGCTTTCGCCAGGCGCAGTCGCTGGAACAGGCGCAGCTTGGCAGCATCGAAGCGCTGGCGGCGGTGAAGGCCATCACCCTGCCGCCGCCGGATCTGGCCCCGGCGGAGACCGTTTCCGCCGCGGTGCTGGCGGCGCTGCCGGCGGCGGAAGGGCGCCCGGCGGTGGCGTATCGCCAGGCGGGGGACGGCTACATCCTGATGGAGTACGGCGACAACGTGCTCGATCTGGCGCTGCGGCTGCGCATCCATCTGCTGATGCAGTCGCTGCGAGAGGAGGCGATACCGGGCGTGGCAGAGCTGGCGCCGGGCGTGCGTTCGCTGCAGATCCGCTACGACAGCCGGCAGATTAGCCAGGTCGACCTGCTGCAGCGCCTGCTGGCGCGCGAACGGGCGCTGGGGGACGTCAGCCGCCTGAAGGTGCCGACGCGCACCGTGTGGCTGCCGATGGCGTTCGAGGATTCGGCCACGCTGGGCGCGGTGGATCGCTATCAGCAGACGGTGCGCGCTTCGGCGCCCTGGCTGCCGAACAACGTCGATTTTATCCAGCGCATCAACGGCCTGAGCCGACGCGAACAGGTACGCGACATTCTGTTCGACGCCAGCTACCTGATCCTCGGTCTGGGAGACGTTTACCTCGGCGCGCCCTGCGCGGTGCCGCTCGATCCGCGCCATCGCCTGCTGAGCTCCAAATATAACCCGGCGCGCACCCACACCGCCGAAGGAACGGTCGGCATCGGCGGCATGTACATGTGCATCTACGGCATGGACTCGCCGGGCGGTTACCAACTGGTGGGGCGCACGCTGCCGATCTGGAACAAATTCCTCAAAAACCCGCAGTTCACCGCCGGTGAGCCCTGGCTGCTGCGCTTCTTCGATCAGGTGCGCTTCTACCCGGTCAGCGAGCAAGAACTGGATGAGCAGCGCGAAGCGTTCCGCGAAGGGCGCATGCAGGTGCGCATCGAAGAGAGCGAATTCGACTTCGCCGCCTACACCGATTTCCTGGCCGACAACGCCGAGGCGATCGCCGACTTCCAGCATCGCCAGCAGCAGGCGTTCAGCGCCGAAGTGGCGCGCTGGCGCAGCGATGACGACGAGGCCGAGGCGCAGCTGTTGCCGCCGGAGGAAGAAGACGCCATCGACGGCGATCTGGTCAGCGCCGATCTGAACGGCAGCGTGTGGAAGATCCTGGTGGAACCGGGGCAGGCGGTGGCGGCCGGGCAGCCGCTGATCGTGGTCGAGGCGATGAAAATGGAGCTGGCGGTCACCGCGCCGCGCGCCGGGATCGTTAAACGCATCAGTTGCCGGCAGGGGCGGCCGGTCGGGCCGGGCGACGCCCTGCTATGGCTGGAAAAGGCGGTCTGAACGGAGGAGCGATGATGCAAATCACCAACGGAGAGCACAAGGCGCGCCCGGAAGGGTTGGCGGAGCGCATTTATCTGCAGCTCAAGGCCGACATCTTCGAGTTTCGCCTGCTGCCGGGCGATCGCTTCAGCGAAAGCGACGTGGCGCAGCGCATGGCGGCCAGCCGCACGCCGGTGCGTCAGGCGCTGTTTCGGCTGGAGCGCGAAGGCTATGTCGAGGTGTTGTTTCGCAGCGGTTGGCAGGTGCGGCCGTTCGACTTCGCCTACTTCGAAGAGCTGTACGACCTGCGCATCGTGCTGGAGCAAGAGGCGGTGAAACGGCTGTGCGAACGCCCGGCCGGGGAAACGCCGGACGCGCTGGCGGCGCTGAGCCGTTTTTGGACCGAAGCGCCGCGCCTGGCGGACGGCAAGGCGGTGTCGCAGCACGATGAGCAGTTTCATCAGGCGTTGGTGGCCGCGGCGGGCAACGGCGAAATGGCGCGCATTCACCGCGAACTGACCGAAAAGATCCGCATCATTCGCCGGCTGGATTTCACCCAGCAGGCGCGGGTGGACGCCACCTACCGCGAGCACGCCGCCATTTTGCAAGCGATCCTGCAGCGGCAAAGCGGGGCGGCGCAAACGCTGCTCGGCGAGCACATCGCCGTCAGCAAGGCAGAAGTGCGAAAAATAACGCTGCACATGTTGCACCAGGCGCGGGCTCAGCAGCCTGCGCGCTCGGCGTAACGATTTTGATTTCATACACATCAGGAGTTTGAACTATGCAACGTCGTCGTTTTATCAAAGCTTTTGCGCTGTCCGCCGCCGCTGTCGGCCTGGGCCTGGCCTGGAGCGCGCAGGCCGCCGACACCATCAAGGTCGGCATTCTGAGTTCGCTCTCCGGCACCATGGCGATTTCCGAGACGCCGCTGAAGGATGTGGCGCTGATGACCATCGACGAGATCAACGCCAAAGGTGGGGTGCTCGGCAAAAAGCTGGAGCCGGTGGTGGTGGATCCGGCCTCCAACTGGCCGCTGTTCGCCGAAAAGGCGCGCCAGCTGCTGAGCCAGGACAAGGTGGCGGCGGTGTTTGGCTGCTGGACTTCGGTGTCGCGCAAGTCGGTGCTGCCGGTGTTTGAGGAGCTGAACGGCCTGCTGTTCTATCCGGTGCAATACGAAGGCGAAGAGATGTCGCCGAACGTGTTCTACACCGGCGCGGCGCCGAACCAGCAGGCGATCCCGGCGGTGGAATACCTGCTGAGCGAGGACGGCGGCGGCGCCAAGCGCTTCTTCCTGTTGGGCACCGATTACGTCTATCCGCGCACCACCAACAAGATCCTGCGCGCCTTCCTGCACAGCAAAGGCGTGCAGGACAAGGATATCGAAGAGGTCTATACGCCGTTCGGCTACAGCGATTACCAGACCATCGTCGCCAACATCAAGAAGTTCGCCGCCGGCGGCAACACCGCGGTGATTTCCACCATTAACGGCGATTCCAACGTGCCGTTCTACAAAGAACTCGCCAACCAGGGCGTCAAGGCCACCGACGTGCCGGTGATCGCCTTCTCGGTCGGCGAGGAAGAGCTGCGCGGCATCGACACCAAGCCGCTGGTGGGCAACCTGGCGGCCTGGAACTACTTCGAATCGCTGGATAACCCGACCAACAAACAGTTTGTCAGCCAGTGGAAAGCCTACGCCAAGGCGCACAATCTGCCGAATTACGCCACTGCGGTCACCAACGATCCGATGGAGGCCACCTACGTCGGCCTCCACATGTGGGCGCAGGCAGTGGAAAAGGCCGGCACCACCGACGTCGATAAGGTGCGCGCGGCGATGGCCGGGCAAACCTTCGCCGCGCCGTCGGGCTTCACGCTGACTATGGACAAGACCAATCACCACCTGCACAAGCCGGTGATGATCGGCGAGATCGAGGGCAACGGCCAGTTCAACGTGGTGTGGCAGACCGAAGCGCCGGTGCGCGCGCAGCCGTGGAGTCCCTATATCGCCGGCAACGACAAAAAACCGGATTACCCGGTGAAAGGCGGCAAGTAACGTCACTCAGCGCCGGCGCGGCTCGACGCGCGCCGGTCCAACAGAAGAGGCAGCTGATGCAATCTCCGTTTTTATCCTCTCTGCGCGCCGGGCTGTGGCTGTTGTGCGTCTGGCCCCTGCTGGCGCAGGCCGGACCGGCCGATGAGTTCGCGGCGGCCACTCGCGCGCAGCAGGCTAAACTGCTGCAGGCGTGGGCGGCCGAGCCGGACGCCGCGCGCCTGCCGTTGCTGCAGGGGCTGCAGCAGGAAACCATGGTGATCGACGGGGCGAAACGCGCCTTTATCCGCCAGGGCGACCGCTATCTGCCGCTTGAAGGTGAGGCGGCCCCGGTTGGCGAGCCGAAGAAGGTGTGGCTGAACAACCGGCTGCGCATTCTGATCGCCAACGCGTTGTCGGCGCAGCGGTTGGTTAGCGCGGACGCGGCGGTGCGGCTGCAGGCGGCGACCGCGCTGCAGCGCGAGGCGCAGGGCGAGCAGTTGCCGCTGTTGACCCGGCGGCTGGCGCAGGAGAAAGACCCGCAGGTACGCGACGCGCTGAGCATTGCGCTGGCGAACCTGCAATTGGCCGACGCCAGCCCGCAGGTGCGCTTCAATGCGGTGCGGCTGCTGGGGGAATCGGGCGAGCCGGAAACCCGCGCGCGGCTGCAAGCCTTGACCGACGCGGCCAATGAGCCGGACGCCGCGGTGCGCGCCGAGGCGCAGCGCAGCCTGCAGCGCGTGCAGCACCGCCTGATGATCGGCGATCTGCTCGGCCAGGCGTTCAGCGGCCTGTCGCTCGGTTCGATCCTGCTGCTGGCGGCGCTTGGCCTGGCGATCACCTACGGCCTGCTCGGCGTCATCAATATGGCGCACGGCGAAATGCTGATGCTCGGCGCCTATTCCGCCTATCTGGTGCAGGGGTTGTTTCAGCAATTTGCGCCGCAGTGGCTGGCGCTCTACCCGCTGGCGGCGCTGCCGGTGGCGTTCGCCATCACCGCCGGGATCGGTATGCTGCTGGAGCGCACGGTGATCCGCCACCTGTACGGCCGACCGCTGGAAACCCTGCTGGCCACCTGGGGCATCAGCCTGGTGCTGATCCAACTGGTGCGGGTGCTGTTCGGCGCGCAGAACGTCGAGGTCGCCAACCCGGCGTGGCTGTCGGGCGGCGTGCAGCTGTTGCCGAACCTGGTGTTGCCGTGGAACCGCATCGCGGTGATCGCGTTCGTGCTGCTGGTGCTGGCGTTGACCTGGCTGCTGCTGAACAAAACCCGGCTCGGCATGAACGTGCGCGCGGTGACGCAAAACCGCGCGATGGCGGCCTGCTGCGGCGTGCCCACCGGGCGGGTGGACATGCTGGCCTTCGGGTTGGGATCCGGCATCGCCGGGCTTGGCGGGGTGGCGCTGTCGCAGTTGGGCAACGTCGGGCCGGAGCTGGGGCAAGGTTACATCATCGATTCGTTCCTGGTGGTGGTGCTCGGCGGCGTCGGCCAGCTGGCGGGGACGGTGGCGGCGGCCTTCGGCCTCGGCATCGTCAACAAGATCCTCGAGCCGCAGATCGGCGCCGTGTTGGGCAAGATCCTGATCCTGGTGCTGATCGTTCTGTTTATTCAAAAGCGTCCGCAGGGGCTGTTCGCCCTTAAGGGCAGGGTGATTGACTGATGAGCCAACCATTGACCGTAACCGGCGTGCAGAAAGCGCCCCGGCTGGCGTTGAGCATCGGCGGGCTGGCGTTGCTGGCGCTGCTGGTCATGCCGTTCATGACGTTGTTGCCGGCGGGTCATCCGCTGGCGGTGTCCACCTATACCCTGACGCTGGCGGGCAAGATCCTGTGCTACGCGGTGGTGGCGGTGGCGCTCGATCTGGTGTGGGGCTATGCCGGGCTGCTGTCGCTCGGCCACGGGCTGTTCTTCGCGCTCGGCGGCTACGCCATGGGCATGTACCTGATGCGGCAGGCGGCGGGAGACGGGCTGCCGGCGTTTATGGCGTTCCTCTCCTGGAACGAGCTGCCGTGGTTCTGGAGCGGCACCCAGCATTTCGCCTGGGCGCTGTGCCTGATCGTGCTGGTGCCGGGCCTGTTGGCTTTCCTGTTCGGCTACTTCGCCTTTCGCTCGAAAATCAAAGGGGTGTACTTCTCGATCATGACCCAGGCGCTGACCTATGCCGGCATGCTGCTGTTCTTTCGCAACGAGACCGGTTTCGGCGGCAATAACGGCTTTACCGGTTTCACCACGCTGCTCGGCTTTCCCATCACCGCCGCCGGCACGCGGGTGGCGCTGTTCCTGGCGACGGTGCTGCTGCTGGCCGCCAGCCTGGCCATCGGCTTTGCGCTGGCGCGCAGCAAGTTCGGCCGGGTGCTGACCGCGGTGCGCGATGCGGAAAACCGCCTGACCTTCTGCGGCTACGATCCGAAGGGCTTCAAGCTGTTCGTCTGGACGCTGTCGGCGGTGCTGTGCGGGCTGGCCGGCGCGCTCTATGTGCCGCAGGTCGGCATCATCAACCCCGGCGAAATGTCGCCGACCAACTCGATCGAGGCCGCCATTTGGGTCGCCCTCGGCGGGCGCGGCACCCTGGTGGGGCCGCTGCTCGGCGCCGGCATCGTCAACGGCGCCAAGAGCTGGTTCACCATGGCCATTCCCGAATACTGGCAGTTTTTCCTCGGCCTGATGTTTATCGTCGTCACGTTGTTTCTGCCCAAAGGGGTGATTGGCCTGCTGCGTCGGAGGAAATCCTCATGAAGGCGATGCAAGTGACCGACGAACTGTTTACCCATCCGCTGCCGGCGGACAAATACCGGCAGCAAACCGATCCGGTGTTGCAGCTCGACAACGTCAACGTCAGCTTCGACGGTTTTCGCGCGCTGACCGATCTGTCGCTGCGCATTGGCGTCGGCGAACTGCGCTGCGTGATCGGCCCCAACGGCGCCGGCAAGACCACGCTGATGGATGTGATCACCGGCAAAACCCGGCCGGACAGCGGCAGGGTGTTTTACGACCAGACCGTCGATCTGACCCGGCTGGCGCCGATGCAGATCGCCCATGCCGGCATCGGCCGCAAGTTTCAAAAACCGACGGTGTTCGAGGCGCTGACGGTGTTCGAAAATCTGGAGATCGCCCAGAAAACCCGCAAGTCGGTATGGGCCTGCCTGCGCGCCCGTTTAAGCAGCGAACAGCGAGACCGCATCGACGAGATGCTGAAGACCCTGCGGCTGGGGCACGAGCGCCACCGGCCCGCCGGGCTGCTGTCCCACGGGCAGAAACAGTTTCTCGAGATCGGCATGCTGCTGGTGCAGGAACCGCACCTGCTGTTGCTCGACGAGCCGGCGGCCGGCATGACCGACGCTGAAACCGACTACACCGCCGAACTGTTCCGCGAGCTGGCGGGCAAGCATTCGCTGATGGTGGTGGAGCACGACATGGGGTTTGTGGAAACCATTGCCGATCGCGTGACGGTGCTGCATCAGGGACAGGTGCTGGCGGAAGGATCGCTGGCGCAGGTGCAGGCCGATGAACGGGTGATTGAGGTATATCTGGGGCGCTGAGGAGGCGTAATCATGCTGCAGGTAGAGGAATTGAATCAGTATTACGGCGGCAGCCACATTCTGCGCGGCCTGTCGTTCGAGGCGCGCATCGGCGAGGTGACCTGCCTGCTGGGGCGCAATGGCGTGGGCAAGACCACGCTGCTGAAATGCCTGATGGGGCTGATCCCGGCGCGCAGCGGCAGCGTCCGTTGGCGGGGCGAAACCATCACCGGTAAAAAGCCGCATCAGCGGGTGCAGGCGGGCATCGCCTATGTGCCGCAGGGGCGGGAGATTTTTCCGCGCCTGACGGTGGAGGAAAATCTGCTGATGGGGCTGGCGCGTTTTTCCGGCGCCGACGCGCGCGCGGTGCCGGATCCGATCTATGAACTGTTTCCGGTGCTGCGGCAAATGAAGGATCGGCGCGGCGGCGATCTTTCCGGCGGGCAGCAACAGCAGCTGGCGATCGGCCGGGCGCTGGCCTGCCGGCCGCAGCTGTTGATCCTCGACGAACCGACGGAAGGGATCCAACCTTCGGTGATCAAGGAGATCGGCGCGGTGATCAAACAGCTGGCGGCGCGGGGCGATATGGCGATCCTGCTGGTGGAGCAGTTCTATGACTTCGCCGCCGACCTGGCGGACAGCTATCTGGTGATGTCGCGCGGCAGCATCGTGCAGCGCGGCGCCGGCAGCGCTATGGAACAGGACGGCGTACGCGGGCTGGTGGCGATTTAACGTTGGGTCAGCTGAAAAAGGATTGGCTGAGCGGATCGCGGGAATGATGCAGCACTCTGATGATATTCACCTCCCGCCTGTGCTGTCGAGAATAAATCAGGTGGTTGGCGACGGGCAATACCCATAGGCCGGGGCCGATTGCATCGATGTTTTTGCCGAGTTGGTGGTGGCTAAGGTTATCGAAAGCCTGATGCAGGCGGCGCAGATAATCTTCGGCCACCTGCAAGCCAAAGTGCGCCAACCCGTAAAAATAGATCTCTTCCATATCGTCCAACGCTTTTGGACGAACGGTTACTCTCCTGCGCATCCTTTTGCTTTGCTCCGTATTCTTTCCATGAACACATCACGATCCCATTCGACGGCTTCGCCGCTGTTCTCTCCTTCGGCGATCAAGCGCCTAAGCTCTTCCAGTTTTGAGGCGGCGGTACGTTCGCGCAAAGTGCGCACGGATTCGCGGATGACTTCGCTGGGCGTTCGGTAATCGCCGCTGGCCACCAGGTCTTCGACGAAGCTACGCAGTTCGTCACCCAGATCTACCGTTAGTGTTCTGCCCATTGTTCCTCCTCACTTTCGGCTATGCTGCGTCATTGTAAGATTAGTTCTTACATTGTGCACGTCAAACTATCAGGATCTCAATAGCGGTCCCGTCATGAGGACGGGAGCCACCCGTTTATTCATTAAGGATAACCATGAACGAAATCACTGTGTCACGCCTCGGTTGCATCGTCCTGTCCCTGTTTCCGGCCCTGTGGGGGCTGTTCAGTCTGTTGAACAATACGGCGGATTTCGCCGGCACCGCGCGCAATGCGGTGGGGCCACTGCTCGCCATGCAGGATACTTATCAAACGCCGGGGCTGATGTGGCGCGCGATCAGCGCCGACTGGGCCTGCATGTTGGGGTTGGCGGTCATCACCGCGCTGGAAACGCTGGCCGGCCTATTCGCGGCGGCGGGCGTGGCGCTGATGATCGGGCGATTGAAAGGCCCTTACGCCGCCTTCGCCAAGGGCAAAGCCTGGGCGATGCTGGGGGCGCTTTGCGCGATAACGGTGTGGGGCGTCGGCTTTATGGTGGTCGCCGGCGACTGGTTTATGGCCTGGCAGGCCAAGAAGGATCCGCTGGCGGTGCAGCTGGGGGCGCTGATCTACCTGGCGCCCAATGCGTTTGCCTTGCTGTTCCTGATGCTGCAGCGGGAGCCGCGCTAAACGACGGCGGAGCGGGGCGCGGTTACAGCGCCTTGCTCATATACCAAATGCCTATCGAGCCCTGGGCGCTGGTGTAGCAGGTCTCGCCACAAATGCTCAATCCTTGACGCTGATAAAAACGTTGGGCGCGGGTGTTGCGTTGCAGCACTTCCAGCCACAGCGTTTTTTGCCGACGGTCGATAGCCCGCTGCTGCACCTGTTCGTACAGGCGCTGGCCATAGCCGTTGCCGGCATGGCCCGGCAGAAAATAGATTTTCTGCAGCTCTGCGCCGATGTGCTCGGTTGGTGCCAGCAGGCTGTCGAAGTTCACCCGCGCATAGCCGACGAGGGCGTCATCCTCATGGGCCAACAGCCAGCACACGTCGGGATCGCGCAGCGTCCGTTCCAGCGCGGAGACGGAAAAATCCTCCGCCAGAAAGGCCTCCAGCTCGTGCGGGTAGCGCCACAGCTCACCGAAGTGGGCGCGGTAGGTGCGGATGCCGATATCGCGCACTTGCGTTAAATCTTCCAGCAATGCCTGACGAACGGTGAACATCAGTGCCCCTTTGAGTAAGAAAAATTACAGCCGTTGTTCCAGATGGCGGTGAGGCACCATCGCCTGATGCAGAATGGCGAGAACGGTGATGCCGGCAGGGCGGTTGCGGTAGTAGATCCTATGGCTGGCGTAAGGAAAACTGCGTATCTCTTCGCCCAGATCGTGGAAGTGAGCTTTACCCGCTTCCGGCATATCTGCCAAATGATGCATGACCTCTCTCAACTGCTCAAGATAGCGGCGAGATTGCGCTTGGCCCCAGTGCTCGATGGTGAAATGACGAATAGCCAGCAGATCTTGTTGGGCCTGCGGGGTGAGGCGAAACGCGGGTATCTCAGTCTGTTTCATCGGTGAGCAGACGGTTGAAGAAGGCATCGCCGTCTACCGCCTTACCGGCGTCTTCCTCGGCGGTAGCCTGCGCGATTTTTTGCTGCAGTGCGCTTAATTTGAGATCTTCCAGCGCCTGGTAATCTTCTACAGACATGACGACGGCGACCGGTTTGCCGTTGCGATTGATTTGCACCGGTTCACGCTGCGCCTTGAGCAGCAAATCGCCGAATTGGGTTTTGGCCTCGTTCGCGGTGAGTGCGTACATTTAATCGCTCCAGTTAATTAAATCGTTCGATTTAACCATTATACGGCGCGATGAAAAAATCACCAATGCTATTCCGGCGGGCAGGTTTCGTTGGACAGATGCCGCGGTGTTTCACGGCGAAAACCCAGGCCGATGATGCGGCCGAACAGGCGCGGCAGCCAGCGGCTGTTGCCGACGCGGGCGATCAAGCGCGAGCCGCCCGCCGCGCGGCGTTCGCCCGGCTTGCGCTGGCTCATTTTGATCTGCAAAAACTGGATGGCGCGAGTGGGGAATTCGCGCCGGCGCTGCACGCTCAGCAGATGCTTCAGCTGCAGCCGATGCTGGCGCAGCGGCGGGATCAGGGCGTTGGCGGCGGCCACCGCGTCCTGAATCGCCAGGTTGACGCCCACGCCGCCGATCGGCGACATGGCGTGCGCGGCGTCGCCGATGCACAGCACTCCCGGTTTGGCCCAGCGATCCAGACGATCGATGCGAATGCTCAGCAGTTTGACCTGATCCCACTCGACGATCTCCTGCAGGCGATCGTCCTGGAACGGCGCCACCTCGGCGAGGTGCAGCAAAAATTTCTCCAGCCCGCTGCGGCGGATCGCATCGAAGCTGCCTTTGTCGATAGAGTAACCGCACTGCCAGTAGTCGCCGCGATCGATCATGATGAAGTTCTGTTTCGGCCCGGTGTGGCCCATCGACCAGGCCGGATCGCCCGGCTGCTTGCTGAGCTTCATCCACAATACGTCGCGCGGCGCGCCGAAGGATCGGCTGCTGAGCGCCGCCTGTTCGCGCACCACCGAGTTGCGGCCGTCGGTGCCGACCACCAACTGGCTGCGCACGCGGATCGGGCCTTCTGGCGTGTCGGCCAGCACGCCGCACACCTGGCCGCGGTCGTACAGCAGCTGGTGAACCTGCGTTGAGGTCAGCAGCCTGAAGTTGGGGAAGGCGGCGGCCTGCTGGGCCAAAAAGTTGAGGAACTCCCACTGCGGCATAAAGGCGATAAATTTGCAGCGCGTCGGCAGGCGGGTGAAATCCGCCAGCTTGATGTCGCGTCCGGCGACTTCGGCGTGCAGAGATTCCGCGCGCTGATGCGGCAGCGTCAGCAGCTCGTCGAGCAGGCCCAGTTGATGCATGACTTCCAGCGTCGACGGGTGAATGGTGTCACCGCGAAAATCGCGCAGGAAATCGGCGTGCTTCTCCAGCACCGTCACGTCGATCCCCGCCCGCGCCAGCAGATAGCCGAGCATCAGCCCGGCGGGGCCGCCTCCCACGATGCAGCAGGTGGTGGCGTAAGGTGTGATTGGTGATGACGACATGACGGTTGACCCCGGAGAGCGACCCGCATCCCGCGAGCCGCAAATGAATATGCAATATTGATAATGATTATCAATATCACATTGAGCTGTCAACCCGCAGCGCAGTGTGGTCAAAGGGAGCGGACAGAGGGGCGGAACCGGCGGGCAGGGTAAAACGGTATTGCATCGCGAGTATAAGGATTCTCCGGAAAGACATTGACCCGGAGCGCGTGACACGCCATCTTTATCAGTAAAATCGGTATTATTTTGATTGATGGTTCAGAAAATCAGGATGGTCAGCATGGGGCGGATAACGTTCGATCTCGAGGATTTGCGCAGCTTCGTCACCGGCGTCGAGCTGGGCAGCTTCGCCAAGGCGGCTGAACGGCTGGGGCGTTCGACGTCGGCGGTCAGCGCCCACCTGAAAAAACTGGAACAGCAGGTTGGCGCGCCGATCCTGCGCAAGGCCGGGCGCGGCATGGTGATGACCGAGACGGGGGAAACTCTGCTTGGCTACGCGCGCCGTCTGCTGGAGCTTAATGACGAAGCCGCCGCCGCGGTGCGTGGGCTGGATCTGCAGGGCACGGTGCGGTTGGGGCTGCAGGAGGATTTCGGCGAGACGTTTCTGCCGCAGGTGTTGGGCAGCTTCGCGCGCGCCAATCCAAAGGTGAGGATCGAGGCGCGCATCGCGCGTAATGCCGAGCTGATCGACTGGGTGCTGAAAGGCCAGCTGGATCTGTCGCTGGCGTGGGATGGCGGTCTGAGCACGCCGTTTCATCAGGCGCTGGGGCAGCGGCAGTTGCACTGGATCGCGTCGCCCGGCTTCGCGCTGGCGCCCTGGCGAGAAGGGGATGAGCCGCTGCCGTTGGTGATGTTCGACGCACCCTGTCTGATGCGCAGCGCGGCGACGCAGGCGCTGGATCGCGCCGGCATACCCTGGCGCATCGCCTTTAGCAGCCGCAGCCTGAACGGCGTGTGGGCGGCGGTGAGCGCCGGGTTGGGCGTTACGGTGCGCACGGCGGCGGGCTTGCCGCCCGGCCTGTCGCCGCTGGCCCCCGATCTGCTGCCCGCTCTCGGCCAACTCGGCGTGGTGCTGCACCGCGCCGAGGATCAGCCTTCGGCCGCCGTGCAGCGGCTGGCGCAGATCGTGGTCGAGCGGATCGAAACTTAATCTTGGGCGATAGGCTGCTTGCCACTCAGCTGGCCCCATTCGCTCCAGGCGCCGTCATACAGCTTGACCTGCGGCGCGCCGAGCGACAGCAGGCCAAACGCCAGCACCGCCGCCGTCACGCCGGAGCCGCAGCTGGTGATGATTGGGCCGTTGATGTCCACCCCCTTGTCGCTGAAGGTTTGGCGCAGCGCCTCCAATGATTTGAAGCGGCCGTTTTCCAGCAGCTCGCCGTACGGAATGTTGATGCTGCCGGGAATATGGCCGCGATGCAGCCCGGGGCGCGGCTCTGGCGCTTCGGCATAAAAGCGCGGCGCGGCGCGCGCGTCGAGAATTTGCACCGGCGTGCCTAACGCTTGCTCCACTTGCCGCATATCCACCACCGCGTCGGCGTTGAACCGGGCGTTGAACGTCTGCGGGGCAGGCTGCGCCGGGCCGGTTTCCAACGCTTGCCCCAGCGCGGTCCAGCCGTTCAGCCCTTCATCCAGCACATAAACGCGCTCGGCGCCGAAATTGCGGAAAGTCCACCAGCCGCGCGGTGCGGAGAACTGGTTGCCCTCATCGTAAATCACCAGGGTATCGCGCTCGCTGATGCCCAATTGGCCCGCCGCCGCGGCGAATTCCGCCGCCGTCGGCAACATGTGCGGCAGCGCGGTGTTTTTGTCCGCCACGTCGTCGATATCAAAATAGACCGCGCCGGGGATATGGCCGCGTTCGAACTCGGCAAGCATGTCTTTTTTCGGCGTCAGCCCGACCGGCGACATCCGAACGTCGATCACCACCAGATTTTCATCGTTGATATGTTGCGCAAGCCATTGGGGAGTCACCAGAAACGGAGAGTTCATCGTCATTGTTCGCCTGTTGTGAAAACGGATTTTCACTATACACCAGGCCGCGCGGGGATGAAGTATGATGTTCAGTCAAAAGCGATGGGGCCGGGAGCGGAGAAATCATGACGGACGAGGCGTTTGGCGGGGCCAAGATCGCGCTGCTGTGCGACGGTCTCTTGCTGGTTTACCAACGGGACGACAAGCCGGGCATTCCGTGGCCCGGTCAGTGGGATCTGCCCGGCGGCGGGCGGGAAAACGGCGAAACGCCGCTGCAGTGTGTGCAGCGGGAAACGCGGGAAGAGTTCGGCGTGGCGATCGCCGAACACCAGGTTGTCTGGCGGCGGCGCTACGCCGGCATTTTGCCCGGCTCCCCGCCGACCTGGTTTATGGCCGGCGAGATCGCCCCGGCGCAGATCGCCGCCATTCGCTTCGGCGACGAAGGCCAGCGCTGGCGGATGATGCCGGTGGCGCAGTTTATTGAGCATCCGCAGGGCATCGAGCATCTGCGCCGCCGGGTGGCGGAGTATTGGCGGCGGCGCGGTTGATGACGGTATTTCAGCGCGTCGCCAGTTGATTGATCTGCGGCGGCTCCAGGATGCGCAAGGCCGTTTCCCGGCGCGCCACCGCCAGCATCGCCAGCCCGATTCGTTCGGTGCTGCTCACCTGCGCGGGAAACAGTCGCAATGCGCCGAGCCACAGCGGCTTGAACAGCCGATAAATCAGATCGTATGTGCGGACTTTGGAGCGAATGCCGTGCAGCGGCACAATGGCGCCGGGGCGGAACATCACCGCGTGGAACGGCAGCGCCAGCAGCGCGTTTTCGGTGGCGCCCTTGACCCTGGCCCACATGCTGCGGCCGCGTTCGCTGCTGTCGGTGCCGACGCCGGAAACGTAGAGGAAGACCATCGTCGGATTCAGCCTCGCCAGCGGGCGGGCGGCGGCCAGCGTCAGATCGTAAGTCACCGCGCGATATTCGGCTTCGCTCAGGCCGGCGGACGAAATCCCCAGGCAGAAGAAACAGGCGTCATAGCCGGCGAGCTGCGGCTCCAGCGCCGACAGATCACGCAGATCGGGCAGGGAGAGCTGGCGCAGCTTGGCGTGGCTCTGCGCCACCGGACGACGGCCGATGCTGAGCACCTCGCTGACGCGCGGATCGCGCAGGCATTCCCGCAACGCGCCCTGGCCCACCATGCCGCTGGCGCCGAAGATAATCACTTTCATGCTCTGTTCTCCCACTGGCCGGCGGTGCGCTGCATGCGCCAGCGGCTGGGCGTCAGCGCTTCCCACTGAATAAAGGCGCGGCTGAACGAATTCAGCTCTTCGAATCCCAGCACAAAGGCGATTTCCCCTGGCTCAAGATCGGTCTCCGCCAACAAGCGGCAGGCGGTGCGGTGGCGGGTTTTGTCCAACAACTGCTGGTAGCTGTAGCCGTGCCGTTGCAGACGGCGCTGCAGCGTGCGTGGGCTGAGATAGAGCTCCGCGGCCACGCTGTTGACGCTGGGGCGCTGGCCGCGCATGCTGCGGCCGAGGATCGTCATCACCTGTGTGGGCAAGTCTTGCTCGGCGCGCGCTTCGGCCAACTCGGCCTCCAGCTCCGGCAGCAGCAGCGCCAGCATGTCCTGGTCGTGGGTGATAAGCGGCTGCTGCATCAGCGCACGGTCAAATACCAGCACGTCCAGCGGCGCGTCGAATCGCACCGGGCAGCCGAAGTGGCGCAGCAGCGGTGAGTGGGGATCGCGACGGCGGGTCACTTCAAGCGCCTTGGGCTGCAGCGGTAAACCGGTGCCACGGCGGCACAGGGTGGTGATAGAGGCGAACATGGTGTCTATCAGCAATTCCGGCGTATGGTCCTCAATCATCGTCCAACGCGTATGCAGCCGAACGCTGTCGCCATCTTCCTCCAGCATCAGTTCTTCCGGGCACACCAACCGTTTGTAGCGCGCGACTTTACGCAGGGCCTCGCCCATCGTGGCGGAGTGCAGTGCGGCGACTGACGCGATATCGTAATGCTCCGGCGCGACGTCGCCGCCCAGCCGCAGACCAAAGGCGGGATCGTCGCTCAGTTGGGCGAGGGCGCGCCAGACGGCGAAGAACTGGTGGGTGGTCAACCGCACTTTTACGCGCCGCTCGCTGAGCAGCCCGGCGGGCAAGCCGGCCAACTGACCGACCCGTTCGAGATCGACGCCTTGCGCCGCGAGGCGCACCGCCAACGCATTGGAAACCGGAATTTGATCGCTGCTCATGGTTGTTGCCTGCCAGTGGTAAGAGAAGGCATTACTCTAAAACAGCCTGTCCGTGCGCCGATAATCCGATCGCGTCAAGATTTAATCCGATTGCGCCAAACTGTTGCTCGGCATCAGCGCCTGGATGGTGGCGCCGACCCGTTGTACCGCCTGTTCGATCTCCGTCGTCAGCGTCGGCGCATAGTTGATGCGCAGACAGTTGCGATACTTGCCGGCGGCGGAAAAAATGCTGCCGACGGCGATTTGCACGCCTTGCTGTTCAAGATGGCGGTTCAGCCGCAGGGTGTCGAACGCCTCGTCCAGTTCGATCCACAGCATAAAACCGCCGCGCGGCCGGCTGACGCGGGTGCCGGCCGGGAAGTATTTCAGGATCAGATCGGTCATGCGGTCGCGGTTTTGCTGGTAGCGGGCGCGCATGCGCCGCAGGTGCTTCAGATAGTGCCCGCCGCGGATGAAGTCGGCGATCGCCAGCTGCGGCTGCGTGGCGGTGGCGCCGGAGCCGATGAACTTCATGTGCAGCACCCGCTCCAGATAGCGGCCGGGCGCGATCCAGCCCACGCGCAGCCCCGGCGCCAACGTTTTGGAAAACGAGCTGCACAGCAGCACGCGGCCATCTTCGTCGAACGATTTGATGGTGCGCGGCCGCGGGTAGTGATAGGCGATGTCGCCGTAAACGTCATCCTCGATGATCGCCGCGTCGTGGCGCTGCGCCAGCGTCAGCAGCCGCTGTTTATGGGCGTCGGGCATGATGTAGCCCAGCGGGTTGTTGCAGTTGGGCGTCAGCAGGACGGCCTTGACCGGCCACTGTTCCAGCGCCATCTCCAGTGCCGCCAGGCTCACGCCGGTCAGCGGATCGGTGGGGATTTCCAGCGCTTTGATGCCCAATCCCTTCAGCGTTTGCATGGTGCCGTGGAAACAGGGGGAATCGACCGCCACGATGTCGCCGGGTTGGCAAACGGCGCGCAGCCCGGCGGAGATCGCTTCCTGACAGCCGGTGGTGATCAGCAACTGATCGGCGCCGATTTGGCAGCCGGAATCCAGCAGCAGGCGAGCGACCTGTTCGCGCAGCGCGGTCACGCCCTGGATGCTGTCGTAATACAGGCTGCGCAAGTCGCCGTGACGGGCGGCGTTGCGCAGGGCGACGATCAGCGGTTTCATCGTCGGCTCGGCGATGTCCGGCATGCCGCGCCCCAGTTGGATCAGGCCCTCGCGCGGCCGGGTGCGCACCAGTTCCAGCACCTGTTCCCATTGCGAAATGTCCACCGGCCGCTGCGTCGGCGCCGTCATGGCGGGCAGCTCGGCCTGCGTGCGCTGCGCATGCACGAAGTAGCCCGATTTCGGTCGCGCTTCCACCAGGCGCCGTTCTTCCAGCAGGCGGTAGGCTTGTTGCACCGTGCTGATGCTGACGCCGTGTTCCAGGCTCAGCGCGCGCACCGAAGGCAAGCGGTGGCCGACCGGATACAGCCCTTGCTGAATGCGTTGGCTGAGAATGGCGGCCAGCGTGGCGTAGCGTGTCATACAGATATCCCTCATCAGGAAAAGTAACCGAAAAACCGGTACAGATGCCTCAAAAGTAAACCATTCAGCGCATTTTGGTATGCAGCTGTATGAAAAAAATAACGCTAACGTGCATCTGTATTGTTTTTTGCCCGGCGCGCATCATCACAACAAGGCGAAAACATCAGGGGGAATATAAGATGGCTCTGTTTGATGGCATGACGACGTGGCGACGGGTAGGCTGGTCACGCTGGCGTTGGTATTTGTTGCGTCGCAGAACGCGCAGAGAGTTACTGCTGCTGAACGACAGGCAACTGGCGGATATCGGCCTGACGCGGGCGGATGCCTGGCGGGAAGGGTATAAACCGTTCTGGAGAGAATAAGGAAAGCGGATGCTGAAATTATTGGGCAAAGCCTCATCGATCAACGTGCGCAAGGTGCTGTGGACCAGCCATGAGCTGGGGCTGACGCTGGAACGGGAAGACTGGGGCAGCGGCTTTCGCTCCACGCAGGAACCCGAGTTTTTGGCGCTCAATCCCAACGGCCTGGTGCCGGTGCTGATCGACGGCGCACGGGTGCTGTGGGAATCGAACACCATTTGCCGCTATCTGGCGGGGCGGGAAGGGCGCCGCGATCTGCTGCCGCAGGAACCCGGCGCGCGCGCGGCGGTGGAGATGTGGATGGACTGGCAGGCCACCGATCTGAACGGCGCCTGGCGCTATGTGTTCATGTCGCGCGTGCGCGGGCATGCGGATTACCAGGATGCCGCCAGCCTGGCCGCCGCCGAGCGCGAGTGGAATCGGCTGATGGGCTTGCTGGATGCGCATTTGGCGCAGCACGGCCCTTACGCCGCCGGCGCCGCCTTCACGCTGGCGGACGTAGTGCTGGGGCTGTCGTTCAATCGCTGGCTGATGACGCCGTTCGAGCGGCCGGAGTATGCGGCGCTGGCGGCCTATCAGCAGCGCCTGCTGCAACGCCCTGGCTACGTTCAGCACGGTGCCAACGGTTTACCGTAATATGAAATAAATGATTCATTTTACCTTATCCGGATACGGCAACGCCGCGTTCGGATTTTCCTTTTTGCATCATCCTGTCAACGTTTCATGAACGACATCACGAATCCGAACTTTCTTTTTCCGTGCGCTTGTTATTGAAATTTATATTCCATATAAAACCGTTATCAGCTGGCGCGTTTCACTCAGGGCGCCGGGTTTCAGGCAAGATTTCGGTCACGGGAGAGGATGATGAAACAGGTACGCGTTGGGTTAATCGGCACCGGCTATATCGGGCGTTGTCACGCTATCGCTTATGCGCAGGCCCCCACGGTATTTCCCCTTAAAGGGGATCTGGTGCTGGAGATGCTGGCGGAGGTGACGCCCGAGCTGGCGGCGCAGCGCGCGGCCGAGTTCGGCTTTGCGCGTTCGACCGGCGACTGGCGGCAGCTGGTGGCCGATCCGGCGATCGACGTGGTGGACATCTGCGCCCCCAACTTCTTGCACAAAGAGATGGCGCTGGCGGCGATCCGCCACGGCAAGCACGTGTATTCGGAAAAACCGCTGGCGCTGGACGCCGCCGACGCGGCGGAGATGGTGCAGGCCGCCCGCGCCAAGGGGGTGAAAACGCTGGTCGGTTTCAACTACATGAAAAACCCCACCAGCCAGCTGGCGCGCGAGATCATCGCCAACGGCGAAATCGGCGAGGTGGTGCATTTTTACGGCACCCACAATGAGGATTACCTGGCCGACCCGCGCACGCCGATCGACTGGCACTGCCGCCGCGCCAGCGCCGGGCTGGGCGCGTTGGGGGATCTGGCGGCGCACATCGTCAATATGGCGCACTACCTGGTGGGCGATATCGTGGCGGTCTCTGGCGATATGCAGACCGTGATCAAACAGCGGCCGGATCCGCAAGACCCGTCGCGTATGCATCCGGTGGAAAACGAAGATCAGGCCAGTGCGCTGCTGCGTTTCGCCGGCGGGGCGATGGGCACTATCGAAACGTCGCGCATCGCCTGCGGGCGCAAGATGGGGCTGACCTATGTGGTTACCGGCACCAAAGGCACGCTGAGTTATACCCAGGAACGGATGGCCGAACTGAAGCTGTATCGGCACGATGAACCGGCGGAGCGGCAGGGGTTCAAGACGTTGCTGGTGGGGCCGAAGCACCCGGACTATGCGGCGTTTTGCATCAGCGCTGGGCACGGCATTGGTTTTAACGATCAGAAGACGGTGGAGATCCGCGATCTGGTCAACGGCATCGCCGCGGGCGATCGCATGTGGCCGGACTTTGAAGAGGGCTGGAAGGTGTCGTGCGTGCTGGACGCGATAGCCGCCTCCGCCGAGCAGCGGCGCTGGCTGGAGATCAACCGCGATTGAAAAGGAAATGGCGCTCTCCGCGGACAGCGCCATTAATTTATTATGTTGTTAGCTTAATAGCTTATTAAATTAATTTTATAATAAGTTACTGGCTTGATAACTTAGAACGAGAAACACGAACAGCCGAACGCGCCCCAGAAGGCATTCTCGTCCGACACCGGGATGCTGGAGCGGCGCGCGATGTCATGCTGGTGCGCGTGCACGCCGCACGGGCCGCAGCATTGGTGCGCCTGGCTCACTACCCCGACGCGGGCCGCCGCCGACGGCGGCGCGGAGCGGTAATGGCCCGGCACCTGGGTGACCGGCGACCACTCCGGCAGCACCGGCAGCGGCGGCGGCGCCAGCGGCGAGAAGCTGCCGGCGGCGTAGACCACCTTGCCGTCCACCACCGTCATTACCGACTCGATGCCTTTGATCTGCTCTTCCGGCACGCTGAAGTAGTCCTGCGACAGCACCGCCAAATCCGCCAGTTGGCCGACCTTGATCTGGCCTTTCTTGCCCTGTTCGGTGGAGAACCAGGCGCTGCCCTGGGTCCACAGCATCAGCGCCGTTTCGCGATCCAGCCGGGCGCTGTCGTCGTACATCGCCATGCCGCCGACGGTGCGGCCGGAGACCAGCCAGTACAGCGCCGTCCACGGGTTGTAGCTGGCGACGCGGGTGGCGTCGGTGCCCAGCCCGACCGGCAGCTCGGCCGCCAACATTTTCGCTACCGGCGGCGTATGTTTGGTGGCTTCGATGCCGTAGCGGTCGGCGAAATATTCCCCCTGGAACGCCATGCGGTGCTGGACCGCAATGCCGCCGCCCAGCGCCTTGACGCGCTCGATATTGCGTTCGGTAATGGTTTCGGCGTGGTCGAACAGCCAGTGCAGGCCGTTGAACGGAATATCGCGGTTCACCTTCTCGAACACGTCCAGCATGCGGCTGATGGATTCGTCATAGGTGGCGTGCAGGCGGAACGGCCAGCGGTGCTCAACCAGATGGCGCACCACTCGCTCCAGCTCGTCTTCGGTGCCCGGCGGCAGATCCGGGCGCGGCTGCAGGAAGTCTTCGAAGTCGGCGGCGGAAAACACCAGCATCTCGCCGGCGCCGTTGTGGCGATAGAAGTCGGTGCCCTGGCCCGGTTTGAGCATGTCGGTCCACAGCTCGAAGTCTTCCAGTTCCTGCTTCGGCCGCTGGGTGAACAGGTTATAGGCGATGCGGATGGTCAGCTGCTTTTTCTCGTGCAGCTCGGCGATCACCTGATAATCCTCCGGGTAGTTCTGGAAACCGCCGCCGGCGTCGATGGCGCTGGTGAGGCCGAGGCGGTTCAGCTCACGCATAAACTGGCGGGTGGAGTTGACCTGCTGTTCCAACGGCAGCTTCGGCCCTTTCGCCAGCGTGGCGTACAGGATCATGGCGTTGGGTTTGGCGATCAGCATGCCGGTCGGGTTGCCGTTGGCGTCGCGCTGGATCTCGCCGCCCGGCGGGTTCGGCGTGTCTTTGGTGTAGCCGACCACTTTCAGCGCCGCGCGGTTGAGCAACGCGCGATCGTATAAATGCAGAATAAATACCGGCGTGTCCGGCGCCGCCTGGTTGATTTCGTCCAGCGTCGGCATGCGGCGTTCGGCAAACTGGAACTCGGTCCAGCCGCCGACCACCCGCACCCATTGCGGGCTCGGCGTGCGCAGCGCCTGCTCTTTCAACATGCGCAGCGCGTCGGCCAGCGAAGGCACGCCTTCCCAGCGCAGCTCCAGGTTGTAGTTCAGGCCGCCGCGGATCAGGTGCAGGTGCGAGTCGTTCAGGCCCGGAATGGCGGTGTGGCCGTGCAGATCGATCACCTGGGTTTCCGGCCCGGCGTGTTGCATGACTTCGCCTTCGCTGCCGACCGCCAGAAACTTGCCGTCGCGAATGGCGACCGCCTGCGCGGTGAGGTTTTGGCGGTCAACGGTGTGAAATTTGCCGTTGGTGAGGATCAATGAAGCGTGGTGGTTCATAACATTCTCCCGGCGAACCGCCTAGCGGCGGATCAGCCATTGATGAAAAACGCGAGTCACGATGGGCATCCACAGGTACACCACCAGGGCGACCACGGTGGCGTCATTGAGAAAATGGCCGAGCAGCGTGCCGTTCAACTGCGGCAGCGCCAGCCCCCAAAACCAGGGCACCAGATTGGTGGAAGGGAAGATCACCAGCAGGGTGATGATGAACTGCTTCCACTGGGGCGGTTGGCGCACGCCGGGGTTGGGCGGGGTAAACCAGAACTCCGCGCCGGGGCGGATCTCGATATGGTCATTCTCCAGCAACAGCGGAGTGACTTCTTCGATGTATTGCTTGCGCAGCGGCGAGTTGAGCCAGCGGTAGAGATTATCGACATTGTCGAAGCGGACCAGCACCGTATAGGCCTGTTCGCTGTCGGATGGGCGGATGATGTTGACGCCCAGATGGCCGGTGAAGCCCGCGGCGTCCGGCATGATGCGGTTCAGCCAGGCCTCATAGGCCTGCTCGTTCCCCGGCGCCAAACGGTGGGTGATCACCAGCGTGACATGCTGCGGATGGGCCATAAAACCGACTCCTGAAAATACCCCGGCGCGGGGCCGGGGCAGGGGGAATTATTTCACCGTGCGGGCCGGTGCGTGGTGCACCATGGTGTAAGCGTAGTCGACGCCCATGCCGTACGCGCCGCTGTGTTCGCGCACCAGCGCCATCACCGCGTCGTAGGTGTCTTTGCGCGCCCAGTCGCGTTGGTACTCCAGCAGCACCTGCTGCCAGGTCACCGGTACGGCGCCGGCCTGCACCATGCGATCGATCGAGCGCTCGTGCGCATCGACGGAGGTGCCGCCGGAGGTGTCGGTCACCACATACACTTCATAGCCGGCTTCCAGCGCCATCAGCGCCGGGAAGGTCAGGCACACTTCGGTCCACAGCGCGGAGATCACCAGCTTTTTGCGGCCGGTGGCTTCCACGGCTTTGACGAAGGCCGCGTCTTCCCAGGAGTTCATCGAGGTGCGTTCAATCGGGGTGATTTCAGGGTGTACCGCCAGCAGCTCCGGCCAGATATAGCCGCTGAAGCTTTCGGTTTCGACCGAGGTGAAAAGGGTAGGAACGTTGAAAATCTTGCCTGCCTTCGCCAAACCAACAACGTTGTTTTTCAGTTGCTGACGATCAATATTAGCCACGCCGAAGGCCATTTGCGGTTGATGATCGATAAAAATCAGTGCGGAGTTGTCTTTATCAAGCAGTTGAAACTTGGACATAATTTACCTTCCCAGTGATATTTCGGTTGAACATCTGATGAGTGTAACGCCGATAAAACCCATGGTAGGCAGAGGGCGATTTCAAAGATACCGCAGAATTTTTGCCGACTTGTTGAGTTTTTTTATACACGGGAGAAAACATGAGATTAAACCTGGAAGCGCTGCTGATTTTGGATGCGCTGGACCGGCACGGATCTTTCGCCGCCGCGGCCGCCGCACTGTTTAAAACCCCTTCGGCACTGAGCTATATGGTGCAAAAGCTCGAGAACGATCTCGACATCACCCTGCTCGATCGCTCCGGCCATCGGGCGAAGTTCACCGATACCGGCAAGCTGATGCTGGAAAAAGGGCGGGTGCTGCTGCGCGCGGCGCAGGATCTGGAACAGCAGGCGCGCTATGTCGAAAACGGCTGGGAAAGCGAGATCACGCTCGGGATCGACGCCTCCTTCCCGTTTGCCCGTTTGTTGCCGCTGATAGAAGAGTTCTACCGGCAGCATCACCATACCCGGCTGCGCTTCAGCCACGAGGTGCTGGCCGGCTCCTGGGAGTCGCTGGTTTACGGCTGCGCCGACATTATCATCGGCGCCATCTGCGAGCCGCCGTCGCGGGTGGGCTATGCGTTCAGCCGCCTGGGGCAGCTGGATTACGTGTTCGCCGTCGCGCCGCAGCATCCGCTGGCCGCGCTGCCGGAACCGTTGCCGAAGGATGAGATCCGTCAGCACCGGGCGGTGGTGGTGCGCGATACCTCGCGCGTCAACGCGCCGCAGAGCCTGAACCTGCTGGAAGAGCAAGACACGCTGACGGTCTTCGGCTTCGACGCCAAGCTGCAGGCGCAGTTGGCCGGGCTGGGCTGCGGCTATCTGCCGCGCGCCTTGGCGGAACCTTACCTGAACAGCGGCGAACTGGTGGCGAAACGCGTCGAATCGGAACGTTGCAGCGACATCGCCTACTTCGGCTGGCGGGAAAGCGCCAGCGGCCTGGCGGCCAAGTGGTGGCGCGAGCGGCTGCAGCGTTACGCGGATGACGGTGAGGCTTACCCAGCGGCGCAGTAAGGGCGCTCGATAAAGATTAATCCCCAATAAGGACATAGGGAATGAAAAAGACACTAAGCCTGTTGGCGCTGTTACTGTTGAGCGGCTGCGGCGCGGGCGCCGGGCGTCAGGCCGGCACCCCCTTGCCGTCGCCGCAGGCCGAGGCGCCGGTTGCGGCGCCGCTCAGCTATCCGGTGCGGGTGCATAACGCGGTGAGCCGCGAGCTGCGTTTGCCGGAGCATGCGCGCGGCCAACGCTGCACCATCAGCATCCGTCTGCGGCCGGACGGGAAACTGGCGAGCAGCAAGATCGTAAGAGGCGATGCGCCGCTGTGCGCGGCGGCCAACGAGGCGGTGCAGCGCGCGCAGTTTCCGCCGATGGCCAGCGCCACTGAATACGCGTTGTTCAACGCCGTGGTGCTCGATTTCGTTCCCTAAAGGGATGTGACCGACGGGCTGCCTGCGCGGCTAATGCTTGTCAGTTAGCGTTTTTTGAAGTACTCGTGACGTTTTCGGTCGATAAATGAGAGGTGCATCATGAGGCTCCTGCGCCTCGACCGAGCCAGGGGCCGAAGGCGCGGCCCCTGGCAACCCGCGCCTTTGCCCTGTCAGACGGTTGGCTTTGCCAACTGCCTCTCTCCGCCATAGCGCATTGAGGCCGGTTGCGACAGGCGTCCCTGCCTGTCTCACCTGAAACCGCCGTCCATGGCGGTTTCTCCTAATGCGCTATGCCTGCGTTCGGCGTCTTCAAGGGCGTCCAATACCGTGCTCATCTCCGATTTCTCTTCTCTGTCATAACCTCATAAGGGACAGGTTGCCCGGTAGCTGCCAGCTCGGGTGTTGACCTTAGGCGCGCATCACCGGCTGCCGAGCAAGACGGCATAGTCAGGGGCAACCGGCCAGGGAAGGCCGGTTGAGGCGAGACTAACAGGGACGTTTGTCGCAGCCGACCCGCCCGACAATGCAGACGCGGCGAGGACAAATCTGCCGGGAGCAGATTTGAACGCTGCTTGCAGCGGCCCCGAAGGGGCGAGGCCAAGGGTGGGCCGAGTAATTTCCGCACAGCGGACAGACGGTGTTAAGCAAGGGCGCGGGTGGAGGGGCCGCGCCTTCGGCCCCTCCAATTGCCGTTCATATTGGCCGCAAATAAATGCGGGACATTTACGGCAATTCAGGCTACACAAAACACACAAAGATGGGATAAAAAATGCCAGTCAGGTTTAACTGACTGATATCACCGCCTGCGCGGCCCGTTTTTTCGCTTTGACGCGTACGCAACCCGCTGAATTTTCACTTAGCTTTGCCATTTTCGTTATTTTGAACGTCACTGCGGCTCACGGATACTGGGGAGAAATCCCCAACCGCGAGCCGCAGCATGTCCCACGCCCACTATTTGCACCCCGAACAACGCGACCGGATCCGGCGGCTTTATCAGCGTTGGTACTGGCGGCTGGAACTGCCCACCTGGGGGATCATGGCGGCGGTGTACGGTGGCTGGTTTGGCGTGGCGCATTATTGGCAGGCGCTGGGCCCGTGGCTTGGCACGCCGCTGCTGATCCTGCTGACCACCGGGTATATGTCGCTGCAGCATGAGCTGATCCACGGCCATCCGACGCGCCGGCCGCGCGTCAATCAGCTGTTCGGCCTGTTGCCGCTGGCGGTGTGGTATCCCTATGGGCTGTATCGCGATTCGCATCTGCGCCACCATCGCAATGAACACCTGACCGATCCGCACGAAGATCCCGAAAGCTACTACTTCAGCGCCGCGCAGTGGCGGCGTTATCCCCGCCTGTTGCCGCTGCTGGCCGCGGTGCGCAATACGCTGATCGGCCGGGTGCTCCTCGGCCCGGCGCTGGATATTGCCGCGACCCTGGCCGCGGCGGTGAAGGCGCTTGCCGGTGGCGCATGGCGCGTATGGGCGATGTGGCTGGTGCACCTGTCGTTGTTGGCGGCGCTGCTGCACTGGCTGCAGGCGCAGGGTATCGGTACGGCGTTTTACCTGTTGGCCATCAGCTATCCGGCGCTGGCGCTGACCAAGGTGAGATCGTTTTTTGAGCATCGCGCCGTGGACGCACCGCAGGCACGTTCTATTATTAATGAGGCGGGCTGGCCGTGGCGGCTGTTGTTTCTCAATCTGAACTACCATTTAGTGCATCACGATCTGCCCGGCCTGCCCTGGTATGGCCTGCGCGAAGTCTACCTGGCGGAGCGCGAAGCGTATCAGCGCCGCAGCCAGGGATTTGTCGCGCAAGGCTACGGCGAGTGGCTGCGCGATTACGCGCTGACGCCGATCGACGTCGGCGTGCATCCGCTGAGCGCCGGCGAACGGCGGGAGGAACGCGGTGCCCGGCCGAAGAAAAACTTTATTGCGCGCTGGAAGCGCGTTTCTCAGGATTTTCCAACCGAACTGGCCCATGAGCCGGAAAACATATAACCAGAGGAAAAGTATGGCAATCACCTTATCACGCGGACGTTCCTTTGCCATCGCGCTGGCTCTGCTGGCCACCGGCGGCCTGGCGCAGGCGGCCGACTCGGTACGCGTCGGCTCCAAGATCGATACCGAAGGTTCGCTGCTCGGCAACATCATCGTGCAGGTGCTGGAAGCCAACGGCATCAAAACCACCAATAAACTGCAGCTCGGCACTACCAAGGTGCTGCGCGGCGCCATTACCTCCGGCGAGATCGACATTTACCCGGAGTACACCGGCAACGGCGCGTTTTTCTTCTCCGATGAGAAAGATCCGGCATGGAAGAACGCCCAGGCTGGCTTCGAGAAGGTGAAGCAGCTCGACTACGACAAAAACAAAATCGTCTGGTTGGACGCGGCGCCGGCCAACAATACCTGGACTATCGCCATTCGGCAGGACGTGGCGGACGCCAACCATCTCAAAACGCTGGCGGATCTCGGCAAGTGGATTAACGGCGGGGGCAAGTTCAAGCTGGCGGCCTCGGCGGAGTTTATCGAGCGGCCGGATGCGCTGCCGGCGTTCCAGAACGCCTACGGTTTCAAGCTGAATCAGGATCAGCTGCTGTCATTGGCCGGCGGCGACACGGCGGTGACCATCAAGGCGGCGGCGGAGCAGACCTCCGGCGTCAACGCGGCGATGGCCTACGGCACCGATGGCCCGGTGGCGGCGCTGGGGTTGCAGACGCTGGCGGACCCGAAAGGCGTACAACCCATCTACGCGCCGGCGCCGATCGTGCGCGAAGCGGCGCTGAAAGCGCACGCCAATCTGCCTGAACTGCTGAAGCCGGTGTTCGCCTCGCTGGACGGGCCGACGCTGCAAAAGCTCAACGCGCAGATCGCAGTGGAAGGCCAGGACGCCAAACAGGTGGCGGCCGCTTACCTGAAAGAGAAAGGATTTGTTAAGGGATAACGCCGAGGTGCCCCCTCTTGCTACGGGAGAGGGGGAAAACCGATGGCGCCGGAGAGTTTCTTTGACTATTGCCGTAAAACATCGCGTGTTGTTAACGCTGTTCATGCTGTTGCTGCTGGCCGCCTTCGGCCTGCCGTTCCTCAGTTATGCCCCCAATCGTCTGCTGTCGGGTAAAAGCCTGTCCTTATTCTCCCTGTTGCACGGCCCGGCGCTGTGGCTGCTGTTGCCGCTGGCGGCGTTGGCGATCCTCAGCCTGTTGCCGCCGACCCGGGGGCGTGCGCTGTTGACGGCGCTGGCCGCCTGCGGGGTGCTGACGCTGGTCTTTTGGATCGGCGGACAGGCCGCCGAACGCCTGGCGCAGGAGGGATCGCGCCTGGCGCGCACCTCTTGGGGCAGCGGTGCCTGGCTGACGATGGCGCTGAGCCTGCTGATCGCCGCCGACGCCATGACGCGTCTCACCGCGTCGCATCTGCGGCGAATGCTCGGCAACGCGCTGGTGCTGGTGCCGCCGGCGCTGCTGCTGTTCGGCCATCAGCTCGATCAGCTGTCGCTGCTGAAGGAGTACCACAATCGCCAGGAGGTGTTTGACGCCGCGCTGCTGCAGCACCTGACCATTCTGCTGGCGACGATGGCGCCGGCGCTGGCGATCGGCGTGCCGCTCGGGGTGCTGTGTTTTCGCTCCGAGCGCTGGCAGAGGCCGATCTTTTCCGCGCTGAACATTATCCAGACCGTGCCTTCCATCGCGCTGTTCGGCCTGCTGATCGCGCCGCTGGCGGGGCTGGCGGCGGCGGTGCCCTGGCTGGCGGAACACGGCGTCAGCGGCATCGGCATGGCGCCGGCGATCGTGGCGCTGGTGCTGTACGCGCTGTTGCCGCTGGTGCGCAGCGTGGTGGCGGGGCTGCAGAGCGTGCCGGCCGGGGTGATTGAATCCGCCACCGGCATGGGGCTGACGCGCGGGCAGATCTTCCTGCGCGTGCAACTGCCGTTGGCGTTGCCGCTGTTCCTGACCGGCGTGCGAATCCTGGCGGTGCAAACCGTCGGCATGGCGGTGGTGGCGGCGCTGATCGGCGCCGGCGGCTTTGGCGCCATCGTGTTTCAGGGGCTGCTCAGCAGCGCGCTGGATCTGGTTCTGCTGGGGGTGATCCCGGTGGTCATGATGGCGGTCATCGTCGATTCGCTGTTTAAATTTTGGGTTTCAATCCTGGACGTATCGCGCCGATGATTCACTTTGAGCAAGTCAGCAAAATTTTTCAGGGCAAGCCGGCGGTGGACGATCTCACGCTGCACATCGCCGAGGGCGAATTCACCGTGTTGATCGGCACCTCGGGTTCCGGCAAGTCCACGACGTTAAAAATGATCAACCGCCTGATCGAACACGATCGGGGCAAGATTCTCTTTGCCGGCGAAGAGATCCAGTCGTTTAAACCGCAGGATCTGCGGCGGCGCATGGGCTATGCGATCCAATCGATCGGCCTGTTTCCACATTGGACGGTGGAGGAGAACATCGGCACCGTGCCGCAGCTGCTGAAATGGCCGCGCGCGCGCATTCGCGATCGGGTTACCGAGTTGCTGGAGCTGCTGCACCTGGAACCGGATCTGTTTCGCCGTCGCTACCCGCACCAGCTTTCCGGCGGGCAGCAGCAGCGGGTCGGAGTGGCGCGCGCGCTCGCCGCCGATCCCGAGGTGTTGTTGATGGACGAACCGTTCGGCGCGTTGGATCCGGTCACCCGCGCGGCGCTGCAGGCGGAGATCGCCCGCATTCATCAGATCTCGGGCCGCACCATTGTGCTGGTGACGCACGACATCGACGAGGCGTTGAACCTGGCGGATCGCCTGGTGCTGCTCGATCAGGGGCGGGTGGTGCAACAGGGCACGCCGCTGACGCTGTTGACCGCCCCGGCCAACGACTTCGTGCGTGACTTCTTCGGGCGCAGCGATCGCGGCATCAAGCTGCTGTCGCTGGGGACGGTGGCGGAGCGGGTGCGGCCCGGTGTCGCCGGGGGCGAACCGATCGCCGCTGCCATGAGCCTGCGCGAGGCGCTGTCGGTGTTCGTGGCGCGCGGCAGCGACTGCCTGCCGGTGGTGGATGAACGGGGCGAAGCGTTGGGGGTTCTGCACTTCCACGATCTGATCGCCGGGCAGGCGCTGTCATGAGCGGGCGTCTCTGGCGCCTGCTGCGCGATCCGCTGCCCTGGACGCTGGCGCTGCTGTTGGCGCTGGTGTTTGGTATGGATCATCTGCGCGGTCTGTTTGCCGCCTGGTTCCCCGATCTGGACCGGCCCATTTATCAGCAGGACAGCTTTATCGCGCTGGTGGGGGCGCACCTGTCGCTGGTGGCGATCTCCAGCCTGATTGCGGTGGCTCTCGGCGTGGCGGCGGGCGTCGCCGTGACCCGACGCGGCGGCCGGGAGTTTCGTTCGCTGCTGGAAACGGTGGTGGCGGTGGGGCAGACCTTCCCGCCGGTGGCGGTGTTGGCGGTGGCGGTGCCGGTGATGGGCTTCAGCGAGCAGCCGGCGATCATCGCGCTGGTGCTGTACGGCTTGCTACCGATCCTGCAGGGCACGCTGGCGGGCATCGAATCGGTGCCGCCCGCCACGCGCGAGATCGCCCGCGGCGTGGGGATGAGCGCCTGGCAAATACTGTGGCGGGTTGAACTGCCGCTGGCGGCGCCGGTGATTGTCGCCGGGATCCGCACGTCGGTGATCATCAACATCGGCACGGCGGCCATCGCTTCCACCGTCGGTACCAAAACGCTCGGTTCGCCGATCATCATCGGCCTAACCGGGTTTAACACCGCCTATGTGATCCAGGGCGCGGCGGTTGTGGCGTTGTTGGCTATTATCACCGATATGCTGTTCGAACGTTGGGTGCGTTATCTCACCGCCTGGCGTCAGCAGACGCTGGCGGCCACTCCGGCGGGGTAAGGGGGAAATGATGCAGGTGTCTCTACCGATGTACGGCGTTGGCCGGGAGCAGGCCGACGCTTTCTGGCAGGTCTTGCGCGGCAAGCTGCTGCGGCTGGGGCTGCCGGCGGCGCCGGAACGGCTCAGTTGGCCGGACGATTTGGCGCAGCATTGGCGGCGCGAGGATCTCTTGCTCAGCCAAACCTGTGGTTATCCGTTGGTCAGCAGCCTGCCGCAGGTGCAGCTGATCGGAACCTATCATTATCGGGTGGAAGGGTGCGACGGGCCTAATTACCGCAGCTGGCTGGTGGTGCGCGCGGGCGACTCCGGCGAACGGCTGGCGGATTTTCGCGGCCGGACGGTGGCGTATAACAGCACCGATTCCCAGTCCGGCTACAACGGCTTGCGCGCGCTAATCGCGCCGCTGGCGCAGGACGGGAAATTCTTCGGTGCGGCTATCGCCTCCGGGGCGCATTATCAGTCGCTGAAACTGATCCGCAGCGGGCAGGCGGATATCGCCGCCATCGATTCCATCAGCATGGAACTGCTGCGCCGCGCGCAGCCGCAGGCGCTGGAGGGGCTGAAAATCATTGGCCGCACGGCGGCGGTGCCGGGTTTGCCGCTGATCACCGCAGCCGGCACGCCGCCGGAACAGGTGGACATCCTGCGCGCCGGCGCCCGAGCGATGCTGGATGAGGCGGTCAGCGACCGCCTGCTGATCGGCGATTTCAGCCTGGTGCCGCGCTCGGCTTACCAGATTATCACCGTGCTGGAGCAGCAGGCAGCCGCACAGGGCGTAACGGCGCTCTAGCCGTCGTTACAGCAGGCCGCCGCCGTCGATATCGATCACGCTGCCGGTGACGAAACCGTTCTCCATCGCCAGCAGGTAACCCGCCGCGACGTCGGCCGCCTGGCCGATCCGGCCGACCGGTAGGCTGTCGCTCACGCGTTCGAACAGCGCCTGACGCTGCGCGGCGCTCATGCCGTCGTAGGCTTCGGTGGCGGTAATGCCGGGGCTGACCACGTTCACCCGCCGCGGCGCCAGTTCCTTCGCCAATTGTTTGCCGACCGCCTCCAGCGCGGCGTTGATGGCGGTTTTGACCAACTGGCCACCGAGATATTTGCGCGACAGCTGGCCGGAGGTCAGGGTGATGGAGCCCTGCGGCGCCAGCGTCGGCAGCGCGGCCTGCACCGCGCGCAAGCTGCCCCAGAATTTGACGTTGAAGTCGGCCTGCGCCTGCTCAAAAGCAGTCTCCGCCAGCGGTTTCGCCTGCACCAGCGGCCCGGCGGTGATCACCAGATGGTCGAAAGCGCCGACGGCGGCAAACAGCGCATGCAGCGACGCTTCATCGGTCAGATCGGCCTGCATCAGATGCAGCGCGTCGTTTTTCTCCCCGGCGTGGGGAAGGCGGCGCGAAGCCAGCACCACTTCAGCGCCGCGCGCCGCCGCTGCGTAGGCCACCGCGGCGCCAATGCCGCTGGTGCCGCCCAGGATCACCAGCTTTTGTCGTTTCAGGGGGGAGTCAGGAATTGTCATGTTAAGGCCTCTTTTTAGTAAGTTTCAACGGGATCTATCTTTCCTGATTGAAAATCACCTAACAATCGGCCTTGCTGACAAACTCTTATTAATATTTTTTAAAGATCATGCGGCGCTAAAGCGGGCGTTTAGCTTCTGATCCACGATGATTTCGAAATCGGTAAACAGCGCTCGGGGTTTCACTGAACGCCCCTGTTTTTCCAGTGCCACCAGGCCGTGCCCGCTCAGCGTTTTCAGCGTGGTGGACAGATTGCTGACCTGGCGCCCCGACAGTTCGGCCAACTGGCTGATGGTCTCGGGGCGGGCAGTGTCGATCAGACGCAGCAGGGCAATATTCTCGTTGCTGAGCACCTGGGCCAGCGCAATCATTGACGTAAACCACACTTTGGGCTCACGTTCCTGTGGCTGATATTCCCCTTTTGCGATCGCCAGTGTGCGCTTGCGAATCAGTTCTTCAGGCATCACGCCAATCAGTGCTTTCATCATCAACCTCGGTTTTCTCTCTTGCGTATGACTTCGTCTATCCGGGTAAAAAATCTTCCACCAACTGATAGGCGGAATGAAACTCGTATGGTGAGCCTTTGTCCGTCGGGGAGTCATGTTGGTGATCGTAAACGACGCGGCCCGAAAATTTACCTTTGCGGGGTGTTTTAATGGTATGCGCGTTGTCTATGCCAAAAACCCGGGTATTGTGGTTATCATGCAAGGTCAAATTGTAACGGATGCCGTGAGGGATAAAGGCCGTTTGGGTCACCGTCCAAGCCTCGATTTTCCACCAATAGCCATCCTCACGATTGACCCGCGTGCCATGCAGGCTAAGGATGTAGTCCAGTCCGTTGTGTTCATCCATTGATCAAAGCTCCATTTATTATGATCTAATCATAACAATTGGGCGTTTTATCGTCAATCCGATACGCCGTGAATCCGGCTCTCTAAGAAGGGAAATACATGACCTCATTTGTCGATCTCGAGGTGTTTGTCCGCACGGTGGACGGCGGCAGTTTTTCCGCCGCGGCGCGCGCGCTGGATATGACGCCGGCGGCGGCCAGCATTGCGGTGAAAAGGCTGGAGCAGCAGTTGGGCGCGCGGCTGCTGGTGCGTTCCACCCGCAGCCTGAGGTTGACGGAGGAGGGGGCTCGCTATCTCGACAGCGCGCGCCTGGCGCTGGGCGCGTTAGCCGAAGGAGAGCAGGCGATCCGCGAGAAGCATCAGGGGCTGTCCGGGGTGCTGCAGATTTCCGCGCCGTCGGATTTTGGCCGCAATTTGCTGCTCTGCTGGCTGGATGAGTTCCGCCTGCAGCATCCGCATATTCAACTGCAGCTTCTGATCAACGATCGGCAGGCCGACCTGTTCCGCGAACCGGTGGATGTGGCGTTGCGCTTCGGGCCGCTGGCCGACTCTTCGCTGGTGGCGCTGCCGATCTTGCCGCAGCATCGGCGGTTGATCTGCGCCAGCCCGGATTACCTGCGGCGTCACGGCGCGCCGCAAACGCCGGCCGATCTGGTTCGGCACAGCATTCTGGTGTATCAGCCCAGCGGCAAACGGCAGGTGGAATGGCGGCTGTGGCGCGGTGAGGAGGGGGTCGAAGTGCCGCTGAACGGCAGCTATTTTACCGATGACGGCGAGGTGGCGCGGCGCTGGGCGCTGGCGGGGCACGGCGTGGTGCGCAAGTCGGCGATCGACGTGGCGGCCGACATTCACGCCGGGCGGCTGGTGCAACTGTTGCCGGAATGGCGCAGCGACGCGGTGCCGATCAATCTGGTCTGCCCGCATCGTTCGCAGGTGTCGGAACGCGTCAGGCAGCTGCAGCGCTTTTTACAGCAGCGCTGCCAGCGTTGGATGGACGATCACTTGGCCTGAAGGGTTTCGGTTTGCGCCGGCGTGGCGGCGGTATCCCCGGAAGGCGCGCTTTCTTCGTGCGGGGTGGTGGAACGGGTGTAGATGTTCAGCCCGGCGAGGAATACGCCGCCCAGAGAACCGAAGGCGCACAGGGCGATGACGATGACGAACGCTTTTTTCAGCATAGGAATAATTTCGCAGGTTGCTTGGAACAGCGGGAATTATAGCCCCTTCGCCGGGTGAAACAAGAATCGTTTTTAACGGCGGCCCGCAGACCGCCCTTTGTGATCACCGCCGTTCGCAGTCGATGGCCTGTACGTTGGCCGGGCGGGCGAACAGGTATTTTCCCAGCGTCACCAGCACCACCGCCGCCACGATGATCACCAGCGCCAGCCACTCGCGCGGCGCCAGCGATTCACCGGCAAAACTGATGCCGAGCAGCACCGCCACCACCGGGTTGACGTAGGCATAGCTGGTGGCGACCGCCGGGCGCACGTTCTTCAATAAGAACATATAGGCGCTGATCGCCAGCATCGAACCGAAGACGATCAGATAGCCCAGCGCCAGAAAGCCGCCGGTGCTCGGCATCTGAACGAGGCGCTCGCCGCTCAGCTGGCTGGCTGCCAATAACACCACGCCGGCGACCAGCATCTCCGCCGCGCCGGCCATCGGCCCGGCCGGCAGCGAGATGCGCGATCCCAACACCGATCCGAAGGCCCAGCTGGCCGACGCCAGCAAAATCAGCAGCGCGCCGGTCGGATTGCCCACCAGGTTGTTGCCGGTATTAAGCAGCACGATGCCCACCAACCCGAGCGCGATGCCGGCCCATTCCAGCTTGGTGTTGCGCATGCCCCACAGCAGGCTGAAGCAGAGGGTGAACAGCGGCACCGTCGCTACCATCACCGCCGCGATGCCGGACGGCACGTGTTGGTGTTCCGCCACCGTCACCAGGCCGTTGCCCACCGCCAGCAGCAGAATGCCGATGGCGCCGGCGGCCAGCCATTGCTTCGGCGTCGGCAGCGCGTGGCCGCGCCAGGCCAGGAAACTGAACAGTACGATGCCGGCTATCAGAAAGCGAATCCCGGCCATCATCAGCGGCGGCCACTGTTCGACGCCCAGACGAATGACGAAATAGGTGGAACCCCAAACGATATATAACGTGAACAACGCCCCGATCAACGGCAGGACGCTACGGCTTTGTTGGCTAAGCATAGGATTGTATTTTGCGGGAATGATTATTATTAGAACGCTCAGTAAACCCGATCGGGCAACCGATAAGCAATGGCCTGCGGCATTATTTTTCCGGCGGCCGAAAGCCGTTCAATGGCCTTGCTGTTTCCACTGCCGCCAACTGACGGCCGGCAGATAAATCGACCAGCCGATGGCCAGCAGCAGCAGCATGAACTCCGGCGGCACGCCGGGCAGCAGGGCGTCCAGTTTCCAGGACACGGCGTAGGCGAAGGGGCCGAGGGCGGCGCCCAATACCGCCAGCGGCCAGGGCGCCGCTCTGACCACGTCCAACAGCCAATACCACCAGCAGCCGAAGCCGATCCACAGCGCGATGCTCCAGAGCGGCAGGCCGTGTTGCCCGCTGTAATGCAGCACGCCGCTGTAGCTCCATAGACCATCCATGCCGATGCCGCCCAAGGCGGCCAGGGCGGCGCCCTTGCGGCGGGCGGCGGGGGTAAAGATCAGCGCCAGCGCCGCACCGGCCAGCAGTATGCCGTTGAGCCGATCGCGAGTCAGCAGCGCCAGCAGCCAGCAGACGCCCAGCCCCAGCGTCGCCAGCCAGAATCCGGCATGCGGCTTCTTCATCGTTCAACTCCCGTGGGGTTACTCTGCCGCCGTGCGCAGCGCGCCGACGGAGGTGTCAGAACGGGCGCGGGGCCCGTTGTTTGCCTGAATATTCGATAATTCAACCTTAGAAGGGAAGGTGCGGGGTGCACAAGCAGAATAATCTGTACCGGTTGAAAACGCGGGCAAAAACCGGTGTTACAAGAGAGAAATCCGGTAGGCGCAGCGGCGAGAGCCGGCCAGAATGTGTTCGGCGCGCTCCACCTGCGCCTGCAGCACTTCGGTGAAGATGCTCAGCTCAGCGCGGCAGAAGCCCTGGCAGACGGTGGCGGCGGCGCAGATCGGGCAGTGGTTTTCCACCAGCAGATAGGCGCCGTCTTCCTCCTGACGCCATTCGGCCATATACCCTTCGCGGCAGCGGATCTCGGTGAGACGCGCCACGCGTTCGCGCAGATCGGTGGCGCCGATCATCGCCTGCTTGTAGTTGATGCGGTTTTCCTGCTCACGGGTCTCGATCAGCAGGTCGATCGCCTGTTCACCCAGCTTGTCACGCACGGTGCGCAGCAGCTGCACCGTCAGATCCGCATGGGTGTCCGGAAAGCGTGCGTTACCGGCGGCAGTCAAATGCCACAGCTGCACCGGGCGGCCCACGCCGCGCGTTTCCGCGATCGCTTCGACCAGCCCCTCTTTCGCCAGCTTGACGAACTGCTGGCGGGCCGCTTCACCGGTGGTGCCGAGCACTTTTCCTGCGTCTGAGGCTTGCTGCGGGCCGCGGGTCTTCAATAGCGTCAGCAAGCGGTCACTGACCGATTGTGCGGTGCTGCCGCCATTTTCCAAGTTTATTCTTGACATATTTCTCCGCCTCGCCCTAACTTATTCCAAGATAACTCTTGTTAAATTTAACGCAATCTCATGACCAACTCAATGCCATTCCTCTGAAAACAGGACAACAACCGTGATAACCCATGACGATAGCCGCTGGAGCGACCTTTTCTCTGGCAAAAATGCGGCCAGTGCGATCGCGCTCTCGCTTGGCGTGGCGCTGCATGCCATCAATATTCTGGTCGCCACCACCATTCTGCCCTCGGTGGTGCAGGATATTGGCGGTCTGGATCTCTATGCCTGGAACACCACGCTGTTCGTGGTGGCGTCGATCCTTGGCTCCGCGCTGTCGGCCCGCTTGCTCAGCGGCTACGGCGCGCGCAACGCCTATCTGGTCGCTTCGCTGTTTTTCATCGCCGGAGCGGGGCTGTGCGCGCTGGCGCCGAGCATGCCGGTGATGCTGATCGGCCGCACGGTGCAGGGGTTCGGCGGCGGGCTGATCTTTGCGCTCTCCTACGCGATGATCAATCTGGTGTTCGAGCAGCGATTGTGGCCGCGCGCCATGGCGCTTATCTCGGCGATGTGGGGCATCGCCACGCTGGTCGGCCCGGCGGTAGGCGGCATTTTCGCCGAGTTGCACGCCTGGCGTTGGGCCTTCGGCATTCTGCTGCCGATCATGGCGCTGTACGCCGCGTTTACCTTCCTGATCCTGCCCAAGGGCCAGGCGCAGCAGGCGGCCGCGCCGCTGCCGACCGCGCAGCTGCTGTTGCTGACCGTGGCGGTGCTGGTGGTGTCCGCCGGCAGCCTGGCGCACAGCGTCTGGATCAACCTGGCGGGCATCGCGCTTTCGCTGGCGCTGATGGCCTGGCTGATGAAGCGCGAGGCGCGCGCGCTCGCGCGCCTGTTGCCGCACGGTGCGCTGCGGCGCGGCTCATCGTTGGCGGCGCTCTATATTACGGTGTCGTTGCTGGTGATCGGCATGACCAGCGAAATCTTCGTGCCCTATTTCCTGCAGTTGCTGCACGGCCAGTCGCCGCTGATCTCCGGCTATATCGCCGCGACCATGGCCGCCGGCTGGACGTTGTCCGAAATCCTCAGCTCCGGCTGGCGCGGGGCGGGCATTCGCCGGGCGATCGTCAGCGGGCCGCTGTTCGTGCTGGTGGGCCTGCTGGCGCTGGCGATCCTGATGCCGACGCCCTCCGACGGTCACTGGCAGGCGCTGACCCCGATCGTCATCGCGTTGTCGCTGGTGGGATTCGGCATCGGCTTCGGCTGGCCGCATCTGCTGACGCGCATTTTGCAGGTGGCGCCTGAAGCGGACAAAGACATCGCCGGCGCCTCGATCACCACGGTGCAGCTGTTCGCCACCGCATTCGGCGCGGCGCTGGCGGGGATGATCGCCAACCTGGCGGGGCTGAACGATCCGGGCGGCGCGGCGGGCGCGGCATCGGCGGCGCGTTGGCTGTTCCTGGCGTTCGCGCTGGCGCCGCTGCTGGCGGTATTCAGCGCCTGGCGCTGCGCCGCGATCGCGCCGCCGGCCGCCGAGACGGGCAATTTTGTACAAACCCCGCCCTCGCGCGAATGCTAGAATGGCGCTCATTCAGCGGAGGTAGGCAAGATGAAGGTGGAAGGCGCAGCGCGCAAAGCATCCCGGGAACAGGCCCATTTCATGCACGTCGACGATCTCGGCGGGCTGGAAGTGCTGCAGGCCACCTACCGCCGCCAAACCTTCTCGCGACACAGCCATGAAGGCTTCTGCGTGGGCGTCATCGACGACGGCGCCCAGCGTTTCTACCGCACCGGTGGCGAACACGTGGCGCCGCTGGGCAGCATCATTCTGGTCAACGCCGACGACATCCACACCGGCAGCTCCGCCACCGAAGAGGGATGGTCGTATCAGGCGATGTACCCGACGCCGGAGCTGCTGGCGTTTTTGTCGCGCGATCTGAAAACCGGCGCCGGCGCGACGCCTTATTTCCCCAACCCGGTGGTGCACGACGTCGGCCTGGCCGGCCAGCTGCGGATGGCGTTCAGCCTGCTGCGCAGCGATGAGAACCGGCTGATGAAAGAGACCATGGTGTTCTCGGCGCTGACCTGGCTGATGCTGCGGCACGGCAAAAGCCGCATCGATCCCACGCCGCAGAGCCGGGCGCAAAGCCAGGTGGCGCGGGTGAAAGCCTTTCTCGACGATTTCCCCGAGGCGGACATTTCGCTGCTGGAGCTGGCGGAGCGAGTGGCGCTCAGCCCTTATTACCTGCTGCGGCAGTTTCAGCAGGCCACCGGTCTGCCGCCGCACGCCTATCAAATTCAGGCGCGGCTGCGTAAAGCGCGCGGCATGCTGAAGGCCGGCAGCAGCGTGCTGGACAGCGCGCTGAGCTGCGGTTTTCACGATCAAAGCCATTTCCACCGCCATTTTCGCAAGTCGATGGGCATCACGCCGGGCGACTACGTCAAATCGCTGAAATAACCGGGCAATCGGGTGCAATACCCGTGTGCGCCTGCGCCGTAAGCTGGCTTCTTCAACCGAAGGAGAAGCCCATGACTGATTCAATCCCCCTCATCACGCCGCCGTCTGCCCGCCTGCGCCCCGCGCTGCAGGGTGGGGTGGCGATCTTGCCGCTGTGCCTGGCGGTGGTACCGTGGGGCGTACTGGCGGGCTCGATGGCCCTGCAAAGCGGCCTGACGCCGGCGCAAGGGCTGGGCATGTCGGCTATCGTGTTCGCCGGGGCGGCGCAGCTGGTGGCGATGGGCATGATCAAGGGCGGCGCCGGGCTGCTGGCGATCCTGCTGTCGACCTTTTTCGTCACCGCCCAGCATTTTCTCTATGCGCTGCGGCTGCGGGAGCGCATTGCGCCGCTGCCGTTACGCTGGCGGCTGGCCCTGGGATTCTTGCTCACCGATGAACTGTTTGCGCTGACCGGCGAACAGGCGCCGGCGCGTTTCGACCGCTGGTATGCGCTGGGCGCCGGGCTGACCTTTTACCTGTGCTGGTTTCTCTCCACGCTGCTCGGCATCGTAGCCGCCGGCAGCGCCGGGGATCTGGACGGTTATGGGCTGGATTTTTCCATCGCCGCCACCTTTATCGCCATCGTGGTGCCGCTGGTGCGCAGCCTGCCGGTGTTGGCCTGCGTGCTGACCGCGCTGCTGCTTTCCATTGTGTTGCACTATTTCCAGACGCCGGGCGCACTGGTGATCGCCACCGTGGCGGCGATGCTGGTCGGGCTGCTGTGCAGCGGGGGGCGCCGATGATCTGGCTGACGATAGTCTTGATGGGGCTGGTGGTGTTCTTCAACCGCTACGGCTTTTTGGCGCCGGGATTGCCACTGCGGTTATCGCCGCGCGTCAAAACCCTGCTGAGCTTTTCCGTGCCGGCGGTGCTGACGGCCATTTGCGGGCCGATTATCGCCTTCAGCGGCGACCAGCTGCGCGCCGCGCCGGATAACCCTTACCTGTGGGGGGCGGTGTTTGCGGTGATATTGGCGTTCTTTCTGCGCAACATGCTGGCGGTGGTGTTGCTGAGCCTGCTGATATTTATCGCGCTGCGCGGCATTTTTTAAAATTCGCTTGCCATATCTCTAATTTGAGATTATTTCTCTTATATGGGATTTTCAAGCGGAGTGTGAACGATGGATAACGGTCTGGACAATGCCGACCTGAGGTTGGCGCAGCGGCTGGCGGATTTGCGCCAGCAACGGGCGTGGTCGCTGGAGGAGCTGGCGCAGCGCACTGGCCTTAGCCGGGCGACGCTCTCGCGGGTGGAGCGCGCCGAGACCAGCCCGACGGCGTCGTTGCTGAACCGGCTGTGCGCCGCCTATGGGTTGACCATGTCGCGCCTGCTGAGCGAGATCGAAGACGAGCCGCCGGAGCTGTTGCGGCCGCAGCAGCAACCGGTGTGGGTCGATCGCGCCAGCGGTTTTCACCGTCGCTCTGTTTCTCCCCCCGCTGCGTTGTATAAGGCTGAATTTATCGAAGCCCGGCTTGATGCCGGCGCGCAGATCGATTACGACCTGCCGTCGATTCCGGCGCTGGAGCACCATCTCTGGCTGCTGTCCGGGCAGCTGGAGTTGACGCTGGAAGGGCGCGTTTTCCGGTTATCATCCGGCGACTGCCTGCGCTACCGCCTGTTCGGCGCCTCCCGTTTCCATGTCCCCGGCGATGAGCCGGCCCATTACACCCTCGTTATTTGCAGGCCATAGCCATGATTGAATTGCAACAGTGGGACGCCGGCGCGGCGCAAAGCGCCATTGCCGAATTGGCCGAAATGCTGCACGCCAGCGTGGCGCACGGCGCCAGCATCGGTTTTGTCATGCCCTTTACGCTGACGCAGGCGCAGGCGTTTTGGCAGGGGGTGCTGCCGGCCATCGCGCGGAGAGAGCGTGCGATGCTGGTGGCGCTCGCGAACGGCCGGCCGGTCGGCACCGTGCAGCTGCTGTTGGCGATGCCGGACAACGGCCGCCACCGGGCGGAAGTGGTCAAGCTGATGGTGCACCCGCAGGCGCGGCGGCAGGGCGTCGCCCGGCTGTTGATGCAGGAAGTGCAGGCGCTGGCGGCGCGTCATCGCCGCAGCCTGTTGGTGCTGGATACCCTGAGCGGCAGCGCGGCGCAGGGGCTGTACCGTCAATTGGGGTTCGAGGCGGCGGGCGACATCCCGCAATACGCCCGCGCCAGCGACGGCGGGGCGTTGGAGGCCACCTGCTATATGTACAAACTGCTGTGAGGGTTAGCGCCCGCGCCAGGCCTTGATCGCCTGCTGGCGCACCTGCAGCTTCTGTTGCGGCGTCAGCTTGTTGTAGTCGCGAGCCAGGCCGCTTTCCCAGTCGCCGTACAGCGGGTTGGGCAGCACGATGAATTCGGTGCCGAACTTGCCCTGGTTCTCGCTGACGAACGCCCGGCGCTGCGCATTGTCCTTATGGTAAGTCGCGGCGCCGAAGTCGTTCAGGTTGTCGCCTGCGTACACCACGATGTCATAGCCGGCTTGTTTGATGGCGTCGAAGCGCGCCTGCTTATTGGCGGTGTCGGTGCTGAGCAGCACGGTTTTTTCCGACAGGCCGGTGAAACCGAGCTTCTGCATGTTGGCCACCGTGGCGGCGTAGTCGCTCTGCTTGCGGTTCGACACGTAGAACATCGTCCCCTGATGGGTGTTAACGTAGCGGGCGAACGACACCGCGCCCGGTACCGCGGCGGCCTGTTCGGCCTGCGTCCATTTGGCCCAGGTGGCGCCGTCGTACGGTCTGCCCTGCTGCGCCTGCCAGCCGGAGTAGGCGCTGTTATCCAGCATGGTTTCATCCAGATCGACCACCACCGCCTTTTTACGGCCTGGCGCGGCCCTGGCCTGATCGAAGGCGCGCTGCGCGCTGTTGAACGCCTGATGCGCCAGCGCCTGGTATTCGCCGGACTGTTGGAACCAGTTGACCGCCAGCACCGATTGATCCGCCAACCGCTGCTGGGCCTGCGCGTCGGCGTGCGGCGGCTGCGCGCAACCGGTCAAGGCCAGCAGCGCGACGCCCATCGCCGCGCCGAGGGTGAGTGTGCGTACCTGTTTTCCTGCCATTGTTATCTCTCTTTTTTATTGTGGACTGTCCAGCAGCATATCCATCTCGAACTGACGCAGGGGATCCTGCCGCCAGCCAAGATGCGTAAAGAAGGGGGCGGCCACCTCGGGCACAAAAACGTTGGCGGTCAGCGGCAAAGGGGCGAACTGCGCTTGCAGAGCGGCCAGCAAGGCGCGGGCATGCCCCTGGCCGCGATGCTGCGGCGGCACGTAGATCAGGCGCAGCCAGCAGTGCTCGGCGCCGGGCATCACCACGGCGTAGGCTTGGCGTTCGAGGGTATAAGCGCGCGGTTTGCCCGGCAGTTTGAACAGCGATTCGGGGGCGATCAGCCAGGGCAGGTCGGTGGCGCCTTCCGCCGTCAGGCGATGGCTGACGGTAAGCGGATCGACCGCCTGCAGCACCGCATTGCCTGGCGGCACGGCCGCCGGCGCCTGATGGCCGGTCAGGGTGCGCACGATGCGCAGCCCGGCGCGGTGGTACAGCGCCAGCGCGGCGTCGTTGCCTTCGATCACTTCCAGCGACAGCCGATGATCGCCGCGCTGACGGGCATCCGCTACTACCCGCTGCATCAGCGCCTTACCCAGCCCCTGGCCGCGCATCTCGGGGCGTACGGAAAAGGCCGCGATCCGGCTGTGCCGGCCGCGGCGGGCGATCAGCGCCACCGCCACCGGTTCATTGCGATGGGTGACGATCAGGCTGTCGTTCAGGCTGAGATCTTCGGCGCCGAAGCGGGCGGCGAAGGTCGGCCCGTCGAGGACGAAACGCACGATGTAGTTTTCAAAACAGTGGTTGAGGATGTTCGCCAGTTCGTCGCTGCTGTAGCGCACGGCGTTGTGATAGTTAAACCGACCGTCGTTATGCATGGCTGATTCCGCTCGGGGGAAAGCTATACATGTAGACCCGTTTGTTTGGCAAGGCAAGCGGGGGCATTCGCCGGCGGGGAAAATAAAAACAAAAAAGCCGGACGCAGCCGCCCGGCGAAATAAAACTCTGGGTATCAAGTGACGCTAAAGTTTGCAGTGGTGGTTATTCATTCATCACATCAGAACTGATAGGTCAGGGCGACGGCAATCACGTTGTCGTCTTTCAGACCCAGCTTATTATTGCTGTCGAGCTGGTTGATTTTATAATCCACATAGGTCGACATGTTCTTGTTGAAATAGTAGTACGCGCCGACGTCGATATATTTCACCAGGTCGGTATCGCCGATGCCTTCAATATCTTTGCCCTTCTGCTGAACGTAGCCCAGCGATGGACGCAGACCGAAGTCGAACTGATATTGCGCAACCAGTTCCAGGCCTTCGGCTTTATTGGCGAAGCCGCTGACGGAAGTGGAGCGGTTATTGATGGTGGCGGTGCCGGAAATTGGCGCGATGTTGCGGCTTTCCGAGTAGGTCGCGGCCAGGTAGACATCGTTGTTGTCATACTTCAGACCGGCGGCCCAGATATCGGCCTTGTCGCCTTTACCGAAGGTGCCCGCTTTCTGACTGGCGGTGCGGTTGGAAGAGGCATAGGCGGCGCCCACGCTCAGGCCGTCGATGATTTCATAGCTGGAGGAAAGACCCCAGCCGTCGCCGTTAGCCTTGCTGGCGGAGCGGCCGTCGTTTTCGTTCTTGCCCTGATACTGGACGGCGAATTTCAGGCCGTCGACCAGACCGAAGAAGTTGTTATTGCGGTAGGTGGCGACGCCGTTGGTGCGGCCGTTCATGAAGTTGTCGGTTTTGACGTACGCGTCGTCGCCGAATTCAGGCAGCATATCCGTCCAGGCGCCGACGTCGTAAATAATGCCGTAGTTGCGACCGTAGTCGAAAGAACCAAGGTCTTTATATTTCAGACCGGCGAAGCCCAGACGCGTTTTAGTGTCTTTGGTGCCGTCGGATTCAGAATGGTTAGCGGCGATCTGATATTCCCACTGGCCGTAACCGGTCAGCATATCGTTAATCTGAGTCGCGCCTTTAAAGCCGATACGGACGTAGGTTTTATCGCCATCGTTGCCGGCATCATCGGAGAAATAATGCAGGGCTTTCACACGACCGTAAAAATCGAGTTTGTTGCCGTCTTTATTGTAGATTTCTGCTGCCTGTGCCGCTTGCGCAAGTAAAAGTGCCGGAATAATAACGGCCAGAAGATTACGTTTCATGGGTTACCCTGCTTTATTCGATTAAAAGACGCTATCATCAGTTGCATTGCTGCTTTACTGTGCCGTCCGGTTGTTGGCGGCGGAGAATTTTTACCGTAGTAATGTGATCTATTTATGACAAAAAATTCATTTTCATGTCGAACGATTAAAAAAGTCGCGCAAAGGGTGAATTTTTTCTGCAACCGACGGTCGGCGGCTGGTCTACAGTTACCGATAGCCTGATCGGTTTCCGGAGGAATCATGCACGATACTTATACATTGTTCGGTACGCAGGGGTGTGGCTCGACCATCGTGGCCGCCGCGTTGGTGCTGACCGCGTTCCCCTGGGGCTACGAGGAAGTGGATTACACCCAGGAGGGCCCGGAGCGGGATCGCCTGTTGGCGTTGAACCCGCTCGGTCAGGTCCCCACTCTGGTGCTGCCTGATGACGAAGTGATGACGGAGAGCGCGGCGATTATCCTGCTGCTGCACGATCGCGCGCCGCACGCCGAATTGGCGCCGCCCGGCGGCTCGCCGCTGTTGCCGCGCTTTTTGCGCTGGCTGTTGTTCATCAACGCGGAGATTTATCCCACTTTCACCTATGCCGACCATCCGCAGCGCTGGCAGCCGAAAACGGAAGGGGCGGAACAGCTGAAAAACGCAGTGATGGATTATCGCGAGCGTTTATTGCGGCAGTTGAACGCCGCCGCAGGAGCGTCTGGCCCGTGGTTTCTCGGCAAGAGCTTCAGCGCGCTGGATCTGTACGTGGCGGTGATGTGCAACTGGCGGCCGGGCCGCGCGTGGTTCCGGCAACACTGCCCGCGACTGTACGCCATTGCCGAACGGGTGGAACAGCGGCCGGAGCTGAATGTGCTGCTGAGCGCCCATTTCGACGGCGTTGCCCCGCTGGAACCGTGACATCGCCCCGCCGCCCGGCGGGGAACCCTCCCGTTTTTCTGAACCGAGACTGCCGAAAATCCCGATTTTCACTCGCCTCGCTGGCGGGTAGCGTAAGGCTATCCGCAACTGACAGGAGAGTGTGATGCCATCAAAATCCCAGGCCGGGCAACAGGCGTTCGGCGATATCGCCCCCAAGCTGGCGCAGCTCAGCGACAGCGTCTTGTTTGACGATGTTTGGCAGCGGCCGGCGCTGAGCCCGCGCGAACGCAGCCTGATCACCGTCGCCGCGCTGGTGGCGCTTAACCGCGTGGAACAGCTGCCGTTTCACCTGCAACTGGCTCAGCGCAACGGCGTGGCGCATCAGCAGCTGGCTGAGCTCATCACCCACCTGGCGTTCTACGCCGGCTGGCCCGCGGCGGCGTCGGCCGTGGCGCGCCTGCGCGAGCTGGAACCGGAGGCGCCCCATGCCGTTTAGCCGCATCGCCCTGCATCAGGGCAAGTCCGCCGACTATCTGCAAACCTTGTCCGACAGCCTGCATCAGGCGCTGGTGGAGGCCTTCGAGGTGCCGCCGACGGACAGGTTTCAGGCGATCGATCAATACCGCCCCGGCGAGCTTATCTACGATCGCGACTATCTCGGCGGGCCGCGCAGCGCGGATTTCGTGCTGTTTTACATCACCGCCGGGCGGCCGCGCGACAGCGACACCAAGCGGCGTTTTTACCGGCGGTTGGCGACGCTGCTGGCGGAGAACCTGCGGCTGAACCCCGAGGATGTGATGGTGGTGATCGCCACCACCCAGTTGGACGAGTGGTCGTTCGGCGGCGGGCGCGCCTCAATGATCGATCCGCAGGCGTAACTCGGGCTGACGTCGCCGGCGGTCTGTGGGACAATAGCGCCATCATTTCGTTTAGATAAGAGTTGAATGGCGCTCTCCTCCGCAGTTAAAGATCAGATTGGCCAGTGGTACAAAGCCCTGCAGCAGCAAATACCGGATTTTATTTCCCGCGCGCCCCAGCGCCAGATGATCGCCGAAGTGGCGAAGACGCTGGCCGGCGACTACCCGCGCCATCTGGCGATCGAGGCGCCGACCGGCGTCGGCAAAACGCTGTCTTACCTGATCCCGGGCATCGCCGTCGGGCGGGCGGAGAGCAAGCCGCTGGTGGTCAGCACCGCCAACGTGGCGCTGCAGGATCAGATCTACAGCAAAGATTTGCCGCTGCTGAAGAAGATTATCCCCGATCTGAAATTTACCGGCGCCTTTGGCCGCGGGCGTTACGTCTGCCCGCGCAACCTGGCGGCGATGAGCACCGACGTTAGCCAACAGGGCGATCTGACGCTGTTCCTCGACGACGAGCTGGCGCCGTCCAGCGGCGAAGAGCAGGCGCTGTGCCAGAAACTGACCAAGGCGTTGGCCCGTTTCGAGTGGGACGGGCTGCGCGATCACTATCAGCAGAGCATCGACGATCCGCTGTGGGCCAAGCTGAGCACCGACAAGGCCAACTGCCTGGGGCGCAACTGCCATTACATTCGCGAATGCCCGTTTTATATCGCCCGCAAAGAGATCGAGAGCGCCGACGTGGTGGTGGCCAACCACGCGCTGGTGATGGCGGCGCTGGAGACGGAATCGGTGCTGCCGAACCCGAAAGAATTGCTGCTGGTGCTGGACGAAGGCCACCATTTGCCGGAGGTGGCGCGCGATGCGCTGGAGATCGACGGGGAAATCACCGCGCTGTCGACCAACCTGCAGCTGGACATGATCGTCCGTCAGGTCGAGCAGTGCATGACGCAGTACCGGCCGAAGAATCCGCCGGGGCTGGCCAACAGCGAACGGCTGAAGAACCATTGCGAGGAGCTGCGTGAGCTGGTGCAGATCTTCGAGCATCAGGTCAGCGCCTATCTGCCCGGCGACAGCGTGGCGGCCGAGCACCGTTTTGAAATGGGCGAGCTGCCCGCGGAGATGGTGGAGAGCTGCGCGCGGCTGTTTAAACTGACCGATGCGCTGCGCGGGCTGGCGGAGTTCGTGCTTAACGATCTTACCGAACAGACCGGCAAGCACGACATCATGCGTCTGCACCGCTCGATCATTCAGATGAGCCGCACGCTGGGCTATCTGGAGGCGATGAGCAAGCTGTGGCGGCTGGCGGCGCTCGACAAGTCGTCCAACGCGCCGATCTCCAAATGGGTCACGCGCGAACTGCGCGATAACGTCACCCATCTGTATTTGCACTGCGTCGGCATTCGCGTCAGCGATCAGCTGGAAAAGCTGCTGTGGCGCAAGGTGCCGCACGTGGTGGTCACCTCGGCCACGCTGCGTTCACTGAACAGCTTCGCGCGTTTGCAAGAGATGAGCGGGCTGAGCGAGAAGGCCGGCGATCGCTTCGAAACGCTCTCATCGCCGTTCAATCACGTCGAACAGGGCAAGATTGTCATTCCGCAGATGCGCTACGAACCGGCGCTCGCCAATGAGGCGGAGCACCTTGAGGAAATGGCGCGGTTTTTCCGCGCCGAGCAGGCGAGCGGCAAGCACAAAGGCATGCTGATCCTGTTCAGCAGCCACCGGGCGATGCAGACTTTCCTCAGCTACGTGACCGATCTGCGGCTGATGCTGCTGGTGCAGGGCGACCAGCCGCGCTACCGGCTGGTGGAAGAGCACCGCAAGCGGGTGGAGAAGGGCGTCGCCAGCGTGCTGGTGGGGCTGCAATCGTTCGCCGAAGGGCTGGATCTGAAAGGCGAACTGCTGACCCAGGTGCATATTCACAAAATCGCGTTCCCGCCGATCGACAGCCCGGTGATCATCACCGAAGGCGAGTGGCTGAAATCGCTGAAGCGTTATCCGTTCGAAGTGCAGAGCCTGCCGAGCGCCTCGTTCAACCTGATCCAGCAGGTCGGCCGCCTGATCCGCAGCAACCAATGTTACGGCGAGATCGTGATCTACGATCGCCGGCTGTTGACCAAAAACTACGGTTCGCGGCTGTTGGCGTCGTTGCCGGTGTTCCCGATTGAGCAGCGCGCGGTGCCGGAGGCCGACAAGGCGCATCTGGCGGCGCTGAAATCCGCCGCCGACGCGGCTAAAAAAGAGAAGAAGCGCGGCAACCCGTTCGCCCGCAAACGGCGGCGTTGATCAGAGCAGCGGCGGCAGGCGGCGCTTGACCGGCGTGGTTTTCACGATCGAGGTGTTGCTCTGCGCGTGCTCGGCCAGCCGATCGAGGGTGTGGTCGAGCTGTTCCATCGAGTGCGCCACCAGCCGCACGATAAAGCAGTCTTCGCCGGTCACCTTATCGCATTCGACCACTTCCGGGATCGCCTGAATCAGCTGTTCGACCTTCTTCAGCATGCCCGGCAGCGGCTTGATGCGCACCAGCGACTGAAAGGCGTAACCCACCGCCTGCAGATTGACGTTCAGGGTATAGCCCTGGATCACGCCGCTTTCCTCCAGCCGCCGCAGTCTTTCCGACGTGCTCGGCGACGACAGGCCCACCTGCGCGCTCAGCGTCTTCAACGATGCGCGCGCATCTTCCGCCAGAATGGTCAGGATTTGGCGATCGATATCATCCATAACGCCTCCGTTAGGTGTTTTCTTGATTGTAGCTGCGATAAAAAGGCAGTTAAGCATATCTGCCTTTTTTATGCTATGGAAAGCCGCCCTGCGAAGCCGCAAGCTATGTCTCTGGGCAAGCTTTGAGGAACGCAGAATGAATGCAGAGATAAAACGCGGCTCGCTGGAGATGGCGGCGGCGATGCTGATTTCCGGCTCCATCGGCTGGTTTGTGCTGATGTCCGGCCAGCCGGTGGTCAACGTGGTGTTTTGGCGCTGCGCGGTGGGGGCGCTGGTGCTGCTGGCGGTGTGCGGCGCGCTGGGCCAGCTGCGCCGCGATGCGCTGACGCGCGCCACGCTGCTGCTGGCGATCGCCGGCGGCGTCGCGCTGGTGATCAACTGGCTGCTGCTGTTCGCCGCCTATTCCTATGCCTCTATCTCCATCGCCACCGCGGTGTATAACACCCAGCCGTTTATGCTGGTGGGGCTGGGGGCGCTGTTTCTGGGGGAACGGCTGACCGCCCGCAAGCTGCTGTGGCTGGGGCTGGCGTTCGGCGGCATGATGCTGGTGGTGCTGGCACAGCCGCGGCAGGCGGGGGAGCAGAGCCATTATCTGGCGGGCATCGCGCTGGCGCTCGGCGCGGCGTTTTTCTACGCCCTGATGGCGCTGGCGGCCAAGCGGCTGAAGGGCACGCCGCCCCATCTTATTGCGCTGATCCAGGTAACGGTGGGGGCGGTGATGCTGCTGCCGCTGGTGGATTTTCATGCGTCGGCCAGCGTGGGGCAGTGGGGGATGCTGGCGACGCTCGGCGTGTTGCATACCGGCCTGATGTACGTGCTGATGTACGGCGCGTTGCAGAAGCTGCCGACTCACCTGATCGGCTCGCTGTCGTTCATCTACCCGATCGCCGCCATGCTGGTGGATCGCCTGGCGTTTGGCCACCGGCTGTCGGCATGGCAACTGCTGGGGACGGCGATCATCCTGCTGGCGGCGGCGGGCATGAACCTGCTGGGCGAGCGGCGAGCGCGACTGCTGCCGGCCTCGGACGGCCGGCGCGCCGGCTGATGCTCAGTTCGGTTTTTTCAGCCGGCGCCATAAAGTGGTGCGGCTGATCCCGAGCAACCGGGCGGCGGCGGCGTGGTCGCCTCCGCACCGCGCCAGGGCTTCGTGGGCGGAGATGGGCGCCGCCGGCGGATCGGGCGGCGAGACCGTCGCCAGCTCCGGCAGCAGCCACTGCAGGGTCTCGCCGCTCGGCGCGACGCCGGTGCTCAGCATCAGCGCCACCCGCTCCATCATGTTGCGCAGCTCGCGCAGGTTACCGGGCCAGGCGTAATGACCCAGCGCGGCGTAACACCCGGCCAGGGCGGCGCGCAGCGGCTCTGTCAGCGGCACGTCGAGCGCCGCCAGCGACTGTTTCAGAAAGTGTTCCGCCAGCATCGCGATATCGTCGCCGCGCGCCCGCAGTGGCGGCAGCTGCAGCCGCAGGGCGCTCAGGCGGTAAAACAGATCGGCGCGAAAATCGCCCTGTTGAATCGCCTGCTCCAGGCGGGTGTGGGTGGCGCTGATGACGCGAAAGTCGACCTTTACCGGCTGTTGCCCGCCGACCCGAGTGATGGTTTTTTCTTCCAGCGCCCGCAGCAGCCGGGTTTGCAGGTGCAGCGGCATTTCGCCGATCTCATCCAGAAACAGGGTGCCGCCGTTGGCGGTTTCCAGCAGCCCGCGTCGGCCGCCGCGCCGTGAACCGGTGAAGGCGCCTTCTTCATAGCCGAACAGCTCCGCCTCCAGCAGCGATTCGGCGATGGCGCCGCAGTTGATGGCGACGAACGGCGGTGTCGCGCCCCTGGACGGCGCGCCGCGCCGGGAAAAGTATTCGCGGTGGATCGCCTGCGCCGCCAGCTCTTTGCCGGTGCCGGTTTCGCCTTCGATCAACACCGCCGCCGGCGAGCGGGCGTACAGCATGATGGTGCGCCGGGTCTGTTCCATCTGCGGGGAATCGCCCTGTAAATCGCTCAGCCCATAGCGCGGCTGCAGGGTATCGCGCGCGGCGTAGTCGCCGCCGCGTTTGGCGCCGCCCAGCATCAGGCGCGTCACGTCCAGCGCGTCGCTGAAGGCGGCGCGCAGGGTGGCGGCGGAATAGAGAAAAATGGCGGTGAGCCCGGCCTCTTCCGCCAGATCGCTGATGAGGCCGGCGCCGACCACCGCCTGAATGCCGGCGGCTTTCAGCTCGGCGATCTGGCCGCGCGCGTCCTCTTCGGTGACGTAACTGCGCTGCTCCAGCGGCAGATCGAAGGTTTGTTGGAACTCCAGCAGCGCGGGCAGGGGCGTTTTGTAGGTGATGACGCCGATCCGATCGGCGGTTCTGCGCGCCTGGCTCAGCGCCTGCAGCAGATCGAAGCCGCCGGGCTTGACCAAAATGACCGGCACCGACAGGCGGCTTTTCAGGTAAGCGCCGTTGGAGCCGGCGGCGATGATGGCGTCGCAAGGCTCGCTAGCCAGGCGAGCGCGGATATGCTGCACCGCCTCCTCGAAGCCGAGATGGATCGGGGTGATGGTCGCCAGGTGGTCGAACTCGAGGCTGATATCCCGGAACAGATCGAACAGGCGGGTGATGGAGACGGTCCAGATCACCGGTTTGTCCGGCGTGCGGGACGGCGTGATGTGATCGCTCATGGTGGGTTACCGAATGGAAGTGGCTGCATTAGGTGTAGCCTTGTTTCAGTCATGTTTCAAATATGCCGACTGAAACCGAGATTGAAACGTTAACTGAAACGTTTTTTATCGCTTGGTCTGCCCAATGGCGATGCGAATTTTATAACTCACTTATTTTTATCGCTTTTAATTTTTTCCTCGCCAAAGTGCAACCTGGCCCGCCTCTTGCTCTGTCTGTTCCATCTAGCTAATCGGAGAGAACGACATGACGCTGCGCTCACCCGGGCTCGCCTTTCGTCAGGCCCTGAGTAAAGAAAAACCCCTGCAAATCGCCGGCGCGATCAACGCCAACCATGCCCTGCTGGCCCAGCGGGCGGGGTTCCAGGCCATCTATCTTTCCGGCGGCGGCGTGGCGGCCGGTTCGCTGGGGCTGCCGGACCTGGGTATTTCGACGCTGGACGATGTGTTGACCGATATTCGCCGCATCACCGATGTCTGCCCGCTGCCGCTGCTGGTGGATGTCGACAGCGGTTTCGGCGCATCGGCGTTCAACGTCGCCCGCACGGTGCGCTCGGTGAGCAAGGCCGGGGCGGCGGCGCTGCATATCGAAGATCAGGTCGGCGCCAAGCGCTGCGGCCATCGGCCCAATAAGGCCATCGTCTCCACCGAAGAGATGGTGGATCGCATCAAGGCGGCGGTAGATGCGCGCAGCGATCCGGACTTCGTGATCATGGCGCGCACCGATGCGCTGGCGGTGGAGGGGCTGGAGGCGGCCATCGAGCGCGCTCAGGCTTACGTGGCGGCCGGGGCCGACATGCTGTTCCCGGAAGCGATTACCGAGCTGGGCATGTACCGCCGCTTCGCCGAAGCGACGCAGGTGCCGATCCTCGCCAACATCACCGAATTCGGCGCGACGCCGCTGTTCACTACCGAGGAGCTGCGCAGCGCCCGGGTGGATATGGCGCTGTATCCGCTGTCGGCCTTCCGGGCGATGAATCGGGCGGCGGAGCGGGTGTACCGCGCCCTGCGCGAAGAGGGCACGCAGAAAAACGTCATCGACACCATGCAGACCCGCAACGAGCTGTATGAAAGCATCAACTACTATTTGTTCGAAGAGAAACTCGACGCTCTGTTCGCTCGCCAACGCGACGAATAGGCGCCATTCACGCAGAAGCCAAATGAGGACAGTATGAGCCAAGCGATCCCCCCGCAAAGCCCGACTGGCGTTAAGCCGAAAAAATCCGTGGCGTTATCCGGCGTGCCCGCCGGGAATACCGCGCTGTGTTCCGTAGGGCGCAGCGGCAACGATCTGCACTACCGCGGTTACGACATTCTCGACCTCGCGCGCCACTGCGAGTTTGAAGAGGTCGCCCATCTGCTGATCCACGGCAAGTTGCCCAACCGCGACGAACTTCATGCCTACAAGCAGCGGCTCAAAGCGCTGCGCGGCCTGCCCGCCAGCGTGCGCACGGTGCTGGAGGCGCTGCCGGCGGCGTCTCACCCGATGGACGTGATGCGCACCGGCGTTTCGGCCCTCGGCTGCACGCTGCCGGAAAAAGAGCAGCACGGCGCGGCCGGCGCGCGCGACATCGCCGACCGGCTGCTGGCGTCGTTGGGATCGATGCTGCTCTACTGGTATCACTACAGCCACAACGGCGAGCGCATTCAGCCGGAGACCGACGACGATTCCATCGGCGGCCACTTCCTGCACCTGCTGCACGGCGCAGCGCCTTCCGCCAGCTGGGAGCAGGCGATGCACGCATCATTGATCCTGTACGCCGAGCATGAGTTCAACGCCTCGACCTTCGCCGGCCGGGTGATCGCCGGCACCGGATCCGATCTCTATTCGGCGATCGTCGGCGCCATTGGCGCGCTGCGCGGGCCGAAGCACGGCGGCGCCAACGAGGTGTCGCTGGAGATCCAGCAACGCTATGAAACGCCGGACGAAGCGGAAGCCGACATTCGCCGCCGCATCGACAACAAAGAGGTGGTGATCGGCTTCGGGCACCCGGTGTATACCGTCTCCGATCCGCGCCATCAGGTGATCAAAGAGATCGCGCTGCGCCTGTCGCAGGAAGCGGGTGCGATGAAGCTGTATGACATCGCCGACCGGCTGGAAAGCGTAATGCGCGACACCAAAAACATGTTCCCCAACCTCGACTGGTTCTCGGCGGTGTCTTACCACCAACTGGGGGTGCCCACCGAAATGTTCACGCCGCTGTTCGTCATGGCGCGCGTCAGCGGCTGGTCGGCGCACATCATCGAGCAACGGCAGGACAACAAAATCATTCGCCCGTCCGCCAACTATACCGGGCCGGAAGCGCGAGCCTTCGTACCGCTGGATCAGCGCTGAGCGCCGGTCGTTATCGTGTCGTTTTCACTCTGGAGCCTTTGGGAATCATGATGCTTGAGTCTGCCAATACCCGCCGTCCGCCATTCGATCGCGAAATGGTCGATATCGTCGATTATGTGATGAAAGAGGCCGTCGATACCCCGGCGGCGTACCGCACCGCCCATTATTGCCTGCTCGATACCCTCGGCTGCGGGCTGGAGGCGCTGAGCTACCCGGCCTGCAAGAAACTGATGGGGCCGGTGATGCCGGGCGCCGAGGTGCTGAACGGCAGCCGGGTGCCCGGCACCCGTTTCCAGCTGGATCCGGTGCAGGCGGCGTTCAATATCGGCACCATGATCCGCTGGCTCGACTTTAACGACACCTGGCTGGCGGCGGAGTGGGGCCACCCGTCGGACAACCTGGGCGGGATCCTGGCGGTGGCCGATTGGCTCTCTCGCCAGGCGGTGGCGGCGGGCAAAGCGCCGCTGACCATGCGGCAGGTGCTGATCGCCATGATCAAGGCGCATGAGATCCAGGGCTGCCTGGCGCTGGAAAACGCCTTCAACCGGGTAGGGTTGGATCACGTGTTGCTGGTGAAGGTGGCGTCCACCGCGGTGGTGGCGCAGCTGCTCGGCCTGAGCCGCGAGGCGATCCTGAACGCGGTGTCGCTGGCGTGGGTGGACGGGCAGTCGCTGCGCACCTACCGCCACGCGCCGAACGCCGGCACCCGCAAATCCTGGGCGGCGGGGGATGCGACCGCCCGCGCGGTGCGGCTGGCGCTGATGGCCGCCACCGGTGAGATGGGCTATCCCTCGGCGCTCACGGCGCCGACCTGGGGATTCTACGACGTCTCGTTCAACGGCAAACCTTTCCGCTTCCAGCGGCCGTACGGCGCGTATGTGATGGAGAACGTGCTGTTTAAAATTTCGTTCCCGGCGGAGTTCCATGCCCAGACCGCCGTGGAGGCGGCCATGACGCTGCACCGCCAGATGCAGGCCGCCGGCAAAACCGCCGCCGACATCGCCAGGGTGAGCATCCGCACCCACGAGGCCTGCCTGCGCATCATCGACAAGCAGGGGCCGCTGGATAACCCGGCGGATCGCGATCACTGCATTCAGTATATGGTGGCGATCCCGCTGCTGTTCGGGCGGTTGACGGCGGCGGACTACGAGGATCGGGTGGCCGAGGATCCGCGCATCGACGCATTGCGTAGCAAGATACATTGCCATGAAGATCCCGCCTTCACGCGCGATTATCACGATCCGGAAAAACGCTCGATAGCCAATGCGCTGACGGTGGAGTTCGCCGACGGCAGCCGTCTGGATGAGGTGGCTGTGGAGTACCCCATCGGCCATGCGCGGCGGCGCGAAGAGGGTATCCCGCTGTTGATCGAGAAGTTCAAAATCAACCTGGCGCGCCAGTTTCCGGCTCTGCAGCAGCAGCGCATTCTCGAGGTGTCGCTGGACCGGCAGCGGCTGGCGCAGATGCCGGTCAACGAGTATCTCGATTTGTGGGTGATCTGAGGTAAGCGGCGCTGACAAGCCACGTCGGCGTCGCTATGATGGACGCTCCATTCCCGTCCATCTTCTTATCAGGTGATTCATGATTGATGCCGCAACGCTGTTGTTGTTTTCCGGTGCCTGCGTGGCGCTGGCGCTGACCCCCGGCCCGGATATGCTGCTGATCGCTTCGCGCAGCGTCAGCCAGGGGCGGCGCGCCGGTTTCGCTTCGCTGGCGGGCATTCAGCTCGGCACTTACTGCCACGCGCTGGCGGCAGCGCTGGGGTTGTCGCAACTGTTCGTCGCGGTGCCGCTGGCTTACGACGCGGTGAGAATATTGGGCGCCGCCTATCTGCTCTACCTGGCGTGGAAAACGCTGCGATCCGGCAGCAGTTTGCAGGCTTCTTCCGGGTTACTGGCGGTGCCGACGGCGCGCATTTTCCGTCAGGGGCTGTTCACCAACATCCTCAACCCGAAAATGGCGCTGTTCGTGCTGGCGCTGTTCCCGCAGTTTATCGATCCGCACGCCGGCTCGGTGGTGGTGCAGATGCTGGCGCTGGCGACGGTGCTGAATCTGGTGGGGTTGCTGATTAACGGCGGGGTGATCCTGGCGGTCAGCGGCATGAAAAGCCGCTTCGCCGGCCGCCGTTTCAGCGCCCGCTGGCCGAACTACCTGCTGAGCGGGGTGTTTGCCGGGCTGGCCTGCAAACTCATTTTCGACAGCCGTCGTTAACCCTCGCGCAGCAGCGCTTCAAACGCCGCGCTGGCCGGTTCGCCCGGCAGCGCGCTGTACATCACCAGCCGCAGGTGATTCTCTTCGTCGACGATAAAAGAGGCGTGGTCAAAGGTGACCGGGCCGATTGCCGGGACGATGAAGCTGCGCCGCCCCTGACAGCGCCCGTGGATATCGTGCTGCCGCCAGAGCTGGCGGAACGGCGGCGATACCCGCTCCAGCGCCTGTACCCGTTGGTGCATCACCTCATCCTCCGGCGCGCGGGCGTAGTCGCGGCGGAAGCTGGCCAGGATTTGCGGCGCCTGCGCCTGCCACTCCAGCAGGCGCTCATTGAGCTGCGGATCGGCAAACAGCATCCACAGCATGTTGCGCTCTTCCGCCGGGCGCTCGCCGATGGCGAACAGCCGCTGTGCCGCCGGATTCCAGGCGATGATGTCCCAACTCAGGTTCATGACGTAGGCCGGCCGTAGCGTCAAATCGTCCAGCAGGCGCCGCACCAACGGCGAAACCTGGCACCATTGATGCCCAACCGGCACCGGCGGGCGCTGATGCGCCAATAAGAACAGGTGGTAGCGGCCGGCGGCGTCGAGCTGCAGCACCCGCGCCAGATTTTCCAAAAACGTCACCGACGCATTGATTTCCCTGCCTTGCTCCAGCCAGGTGTACCAGGTGAGGCCGACGCCGGCCAGCGCTGCGACCTCCTCGCGCCGCAATCCCGGCGTGCGGCGGCGGCTGCCGCTCGGCAAACCGACCGCCTCCGGCGACAGTTGTTCTCGTTTTTGCCGCAGAAAATCCCCCAGTTCGTGGCGGGTGCGTTCGAGGGTGCGTGGGGGCATGGCGGCCGTCCTGTTGCTGTCAGTAATAGTATAAGTGGCTATATAGTAACAGTTTAAACCTTGTTCCATACTGCGGCCATCATAATCTCTGGAGGTGGTATGGAACATTCATTATCTGGTGAGCGGCGAGGGCTGCCCGGCCTGCCGGTACTGCTGTTGGGCGGCTTCGTCACGGTGTTCGATCTGTTTGTGGTCAACGTGGCGGCGCCGGTGATCCAGCGGCAGTTCGCCGCCGATTTTGCCGGTGTTGGTTTGATCGTCGCCGGTTACGAGCTGGCGTTTGGGGTACTGTTGATCGCCGGTGGGCGCCTGGGCGATCGCTTCGGGCGTCGGCGCTTGTTCAGCCTCGGCATGCTGGGATTCACGTTGAGCTCTCTGCTGTGCGGGCTGGCGGGATCGCTCGGCCTGCTGATCGCCGCGCGTATTCTGCAGGGGGCGACGGCGGCGCTGTTGTTCCCGCAAATTTACGCCTTGATGCGGGTGCTGTACGCGCCGCAACAGCGACGGCGCGCCTTCGCCTGGCTGGGCATGACGTTGGGATTGGCGGCGATCTTCGGCCAGATCCTCGGCGGATTTATCATCGAGGCCAACCTGTTCGGCAGCGGCTGGCGCATGATCTTTTTGATCAATTTGCCGATCGGCGCACTGGCGCTGTGGGCGGTGCGGTGCATTCCCGAATCGCGGGTGGCGCAGGCGCAGCGGCTGGACGGCGTTGGCCTGTGGCTGGCGGCGACCGGCCTGTCGCTGTTGCTGCTGCCGCTGCTGGAGGGGCCGGCGCGCGGCTGGCCGTGGTGGATAGCGCCGATGTTGGCGTTGGCGATGCTGACGCTGTGGGGCTTCCTGCGTTGGGAGCGGCGTCTGGCGCAGCGCGGTGACGATGCGGTGCTCGATCCGGCGCTGTTCCGCCAGGCGGGTTTCGCGCCGGGTATGGCGGTGGTGCTGGCGATTTATGCCACCGCTTCCTCGTTTTTCTTGTGTTTCGCGCTGCTGCTGCAGGCGGGGGCGGGGCTGACGCCTTTTCAGGCGGGCAGCCTGTTCGCCCCGGCCAGCGCGGCCTTTATGTTGGCGTCGATGCTGGCGCCCCGGCTGGCGCAGCGGTGGGGCAACGGCGTGCTGAGCGTGGGCGTGGCGATTTACGCCGCCGGGTTGGCGCTATTGATGGCGCAGGCGCTGTGGGGTGAGGCGCTGGCGCATCCGCTGCGGTTGCTGCCGGGGTTGGTGGTGCTGGGGTTCGGTCAGGCGCTGAGCATGACGCCGCTGCTGAATCTGGTGCTGGGTTTGGCGCAGGAGCGGCAGGCGGGGATGGCGGCGGGTCTGGTCGCCACCGTGCAGCAGGTGGGAGGCGCGTTGGGCATCGTGGTCAGCGGCGTCGGTTTTGTGCCGCTGTTGGCGAGCGGCGGCGAGGTGGAGCGCTATGCCCAGGCCTTTGCCGGCGCCATGGTATTTAATCTGTTGGCGATGGGCGTGGCCCTGCTGTTGTTAAAGCGGATCACTCGAAATAGCCAGAAAGCGGATCTTAAGTAGGCCGCCGGCGGGTGCTTTACTGTTGTCATCATGAGAGAGCGATAAGGAGCCGCACTGATGTTTCAACCCGCCGCATTTCGCGAAGACGATCTGGATGCCCAACTGGCGTTGATCCGCGCCCACCCGCTGGGGCTGTTGGTCAGCCACGGCGAGCACGGATTGACGGCCGACCCGCTGCCGTTTGTGGCTGATGTCGAGCAGGGGCAGCTGCGGCTGCGGGCGCACCTGTCGCGCGCCAACGCGCACTGGCGGCGGCTGCAGCACGCGGCGGAATGCCTGGTAATTTTTCAGGGCGTGGAAGGTTATGTGTCGCCCGGCTGGTACCCGAGCAAGCGCCAGACCGGCAAGGTGGTGCCGACCTGGAATTACAGCATGGTGCAGCTGTATGGCGTACCGACGGTGATGGACGATCCGGCCTGGCTGCGCCGCCAACTGATCGATCTGACCGCGCAGCAGGAAGGGCGCCGCCCGGCGCCCTGGCGGCTCGATGATGCGCCGGCCAACTACATCGCCGCGCAGCTTAAAGGCATCGTCGGTATCGAGATCGCCGTCACCCGGCGCGAAGGCAAATGGAAGATGAGCCAAAACCGCAGCGCCGACGACGCCGGCGGGGTGATCGCCGGGCTGCGCGAGGGCGATGACGCGCAGCGGCGGCTGGCTGAGGAGGTTGAGCGGCGGCGCGGATAGGGTATGCTAACCGAAGAGTGAGCTGAGGGAACCTTCGGATGGATTACACCAAAATTATCAAAGAAATAGGCCGCGGCAAAAATCATGCGCGCGATCTGGATCGGCAGACCGCCTTTGAGCTGTATCAGGCGATGCTGGCCGGGGCGGTCCCCGAGCTGGAGCTGGGCGGCATTCTGATCGCGCTGCGCATCAAGGGTGAGGCCGAAGAGGAGATGCTGGGCTTCTACCAGGCGATGCAGCAGCAGGTGTTGCTGCTGCAGGCGCCGCAGGGGCGGCCATTGCCGGTGGTGCTGCCGAGCTACAATGGCGCGCGCAAGCAGGCCAACCTGACGCCGCTGCTGGCGCTGCTGCTCGCGAAAGTGGGCCTGCCGGTGGTGGTGCATGGCGTGCTGGACGACAGTACCCGCGTGACCAGCGCCGAGATTTTCCGCGCCCTGGGGCTGCCGTGGTCGGAACAGGCCGCTCACGCCCAGCGGCGTCTCGATAACGGCGAGGCGGTATTCATGCCGGTTTCCACGCTGTCGGCGCCGTTGGCGCGGCAGCTCGGATTGCGTTGGCGCATGGGGGTGCGCAACAGCGCCCATACGCTGGCCAAGCTGGCGACGCCGTTTGGCGAACAGGATGCGTTGCGCCTCGCCAGCGTCTCACATCCGGAGTATGTTGGCCGGGTGGCGTCGTTTTTCCGCCAGATCGGCGCCCGCGGGTTGCTGATGCACGGCACGGAAGGCGAGGCCTACGCCAACCCGCTGCGCTGCCCGCAAATTCACCACATCGTCGGCGGCGAACAGCAGGTGCTGCTGGAGCGCACCTTGCCGGATGAAACACCGGCATTGCCGGCGGCGAAAGACGCTGAAACCACCGCGCGCTGGACTGAACGCTGTCTGGCGGGCGAGGTGGCGATCCCGCAGGCCATCCAGCGGCAGGTCGCCTGTTGCCTGGTGGCCGCCGGCGAGAGCGAGACGCTGGAGCAGGGGCTGCAGCGTCTGCGTCAGGCCTAAGCGCGGCTATACTGGGATATTTCCTCATCGGCTGAGAAGGACGGTTATGCAACAGGCTCTCGATTACTTCAATCAATTGAACCAGGATTACCTCGACGTTCACCGCGCCAAAGAAGAGCTGTTCTGGCAAAACTACATGGGCACCGGCGGTGAAGACGTGTCGGCGCGCTTTTCCGCCGCGGAAAGCGCCTATAAGCGCTTCGTCGCCGAACCGCGCCGGCTGGCCGAGATCCGCAGCCTGCTGGCCGGATTGGAAGCGCTGCCGCAGGAGGCGCAGCGCGATGCGCTGATCCACGGCCTGCAAGGTTGGCTGCGTTTCTTCGACTGCAACGCCATCGAAGATCCGCAGGCGCAGGCGCTGTTGGATCAGATCATTCACGCCGAGTCCGATCTTTACTCGCGCCGCAAGGGCTATCAGGTCACGCACCTGAACGCCGACGGGCGGCGGGTGGCGGCCTCGCTCGGCGAACTGTTGACCAACCAGGCAACCAACCCGAACGAAGACTACCGCCGCAGCTCGCAGCAGGCGCTGCGCGACCTGGAGCAATGGCTGCTGCATAACGGCCTGCCGGAGCTGATTGGCCTGCGCAACCGCTTTGCGCGCCAGATGGGCTATCGCAACTATTTCGACTATAAGGTGAACAAAACCGAGCGCATGACGCCGGAGCAGCTGTTCGCCATTCTGGATCGCTTCGAGCGGGAAACCCGCGAGGCCAACGCGCGCAGCCTGCAACAGCTGGCGGCTGACAAGGGCAGCCAGGCGCTGGAGCCGTGGAATGTGCGCTTTGCCAGCGCCGGCGACGTCACCCGTCAACTGGATCCTTACTTCCCGTTTTCTCGTTCGCTGGAACGCTGGGTCGACAGCTTCAAACGTCTGCACATCGGTTTTGGCGGCGCCGAGATGAATCTCGATCTGCTGGTGCGCAAAGGCAAGTATGAGAACGGCTTTATGCACGGCCCGGTGCCGCCGTTTGTACGTCAGGGGGAATGGGTGCCGGCGCGCATCAACTTCACCAGCCTGGCGCAGCCGGGGCAGGTGGGCAGCGGGGCTTATGGGCTCAACACGCTGTTCCACGAGGGCGGCCATGCGGCGCACTTCGCCAACATTCGCCAGAATGCGCCGTGCTTCTCGCAGGAGTTCCCGCCGACCTCGATGGCCTATGCCGAAACCCAGTCGATGTTCTGCGACAGCCTGCTGGACGACGCCGACTGGCTGAAACGCTATGCGAAAAACGCCGCCGGCGAAGCGGTGCCCGATGCGCTGATCGAAGCCGGCATCGCGGCGCGCCAGCCGATGCGCGCGTTCAACGAGCGCCACATCCTGCTGGTGCCGTACTTCGAGTGGGCGCTGTACCAGTGGGATGACGAGCAACGCACGCCGGAAGCCATCACCGCACTGGCGCGCGAGGTCGAGCAAAAGATCCTCGGCATCAGCGGCAGCCCGCGCCCGACGCTGGCGATCCCGCACCTGCTGTCGCTGGAGTCCGCCTGTTCCTATCAGGGTTATCTGCTGGCGATGATGGCGGTGGAGCAAACCCGTCACTTCTTCCTGCAGCGCGACGGTTACCTGACGGACAACCCGGCCATCGGCCCGGATCTGGCGCAACACTACTGGTTGCCGGGCAACAGCGTCAGCCATGACGACACGCTGCGCAGCCTGACCGGCGAAGGGTTTAATCCGGACTCTCTGGCGCAGGCCTGCAACCAGACGGTGGCGCAGGCGTGGCACGAGGCGCAGCAGACGATGGCCGCCGCGGCCAAGCGCCCGCAGCCGCCGGCAGATTTCGATTTGCAGGCGCACATCCGGGTGGTGGATGGCGAGACGGTATTGGCGGACAACGCTGAGGGTGACGAACGGATGTGCCGCGACTTCGCTGCGGCGATAGAGGCGCGCTTGGCTTAAGGCGGATAATAAAATCCACGCCGCGGCGTGGATTTTATTTAATGGCTAAACCGGACGCTATTTTATTCGAAATAGACGTCGGGATTATCGGCCAAAGACACGAAGCTCTTGGTGTTTCTATCCAGCGTGCGAATTTCGCCGCTTTCGATGTCGTACACCCAGCCGTGCAGGCGCAGCCCGCTGTTGCGCAGACCCACCGCCACAGAAGGGTGGGTTTTGATATTATTTAGCTGAGCAATAACGTTCTCTTCGACCATAGCGTTAACTTTGTCTGTTTCGCTATTCCACGTTTTCTTCTCGACCACCGCTTTTGCCGCATCGGCATAGTGCAGCCAGTGGGCCACGGCAGGCATGGGATCGAGGCACTGGCAGGAGGCTATCGCTTTCATGGCGCCGCAGTTCGAGTGGCCACAAATCACGATATCGGTAACCCCCAACGCCACCACTGCATACTCGATGGTGGCAGAGACGCCGCCCGGCTCCGGGCCGAAGGAAGGGACGATGTTGCCGGCGTTACGGATAACGAAAAGCTGCCCAGGTTCTTGCTGTGTGACCAGCTCGGGCACTAAACGGCTGTCAGAGCATGAGATAAACAGCGCTTTGGGATTTTGGCTGGAGGCAAGGCTGCGGAACAGTTCCTTGCGCTGCGGGAAAATCTCTTTCTGGAAACTGAGGAAACCTTCAATGATATGTTGCATACAACGCTCTCTGCATCTGTAGTCTGCGTAACATGATAATCATCCTCTCCCGTTAGTCCAGCTATGGGCAGGTAAAAAAATGTGTGTGCAAACCCCATTGAATACAGGGTTTCTGCCTGTTGGCGACAGAATTTTCCGGCTCGTTTACGCGTGGGGGCTGACGAAGCGGACGATAGGAAAATAGCTGTCGTATCTATTTAAAACTCGCTATGAAACCGTGTTACGGTTGTTCATCCAAGAGCCGCGTAACCCAAAGGCAATGAAATGAAAAAACTGACTTTTTTATTGGTGCTGGCATTGCTGAGCGGCTGTGTGCAGGAACGTCCCTGGTTCTATCCGGCAAACGTTAGCGTTAAAAACAATCGCGTATGCATTAGTGTGCCGGACGATATTGACGGAAAACGCGAGCTGGTGGGCATCGGAATTTATCAACCGGGGGCCGGAGGGAAGGCGGAATGGTCCACGTCGGTTGCGCCGGGCCAGCAGCCGATAGCGGTCATGCCTGGCGAATGCCTGACGGAGGCTTTCGACGGGTTCAAGATTGGGCATAGCTATTCGGTTGAGATTGCGACGGTCGGCAATGCGTCAAATGAGGCACCGCGCAAATATTGGACTGAATTTACATTGGTTGCTGACAAAGCGGACGGCAAAAAACTCACTGTCTTACCCATTCAGCGCTAATGTACTTGAACATAAAAAAAGCCCGCCGGGGGGATAGCCGGCGGGCTTTTTGACGTCTGGGCGGCGATTATTTGTAGATAACCGCGGTGGCGTGCATCAGGTTATTGCCGCTGGTGGAGGTGATGGTGAAAGCCTTGGCGCCCGCCGCATCGGCTTTGGCGGCCAACTGGGATTTCAGGCTGCTCAGGTCTGTTGCGCCGCTGGCGACGATCACGCCGGCTTTTTCGAATTGGGCGGCATCCTGCGCGCTGACGTGTTCAGCGGCGAAAGTGGTGAAAGAAACGGTAGCCAGAGCGATAGCAGCAGCAAAAGTTTTGATGGTTTTCATGTTCGTCATTCCTGTCAAAGCGGATTAGGGAGAAAGGGAGTACCTTTCGATGGGAAGATTATTGCGCAGGAGAAGACGTGATGAAATCGGAGAGTGTTGACGGTTTTATTCAGATTTTTTGATTGTTAATTCCCCCGTTCATCTTCTGTATAAACGGGGGAGACGATCAGCGCGTCGGGCGCGTCAGATCGAAACGGTGCTGCTCGGAAATGCCGTAGTAGGCGCTCGGGCCGCCGGCGCGCAGGATCGGTTCGGCGGCGGCGGTCTGGTAAACGCCGTGTTCATCCAGCAGCGCCGGATCGAGATGCACCGCCACCACTTCGCCCAACACCAGCCAGGTCTCCACCTGTTCCCCGGCGGCGGTTTGCAACTGAATGCATTGGGTCAGGCGGCATTCGAAGTTCACCGGGCTTTCGGCCACGCGCTCGGCTTTGACCCGGCGCCCGGGCAGCGGCGTGACGCCGGCGAAGGCGAATTCGTCCTCACCGCGCGGCAGGTTGATGGAACTGTTGTTCATCGCTTCCGCCAACGGGCGTGTCGCCAGGTTCCAGACGAACTCGCCGGTTTCCACGATATTCGCCACGCTGTCTTTCCAGCCGGTGCTGGCGAAACCGATGATGGGCGGGCGGTAGTTGAAGCAGTTGAAAAAGCTGTAGGGCGCCAGATTACGCAAGCCGGCGGCGCTGCGGGAAGAGATCCAGCCGATGGGGCGCGGGCCGACGATGGCGTTCAGCGGATCGTGCGGCAGGCCGTGGCCGGCGGCGGGTTCATAATAATAACGAGATTCACGGCTCATGGGGGCCCCTGTGGCAATCGATGAAGCTTTCATTGTGCCGGGTTTCCCGCCGCTGCGCCATTCCGGGCCGGATGTGTTATCTTACGCGCCGGAAATACCTTCAAGAGAGCCCGTCACGGTGGAAAAAAAGAAAACCTTCCCGCAGCAGAAAAGCGGCCTGCATCCGCGCAACCGTCATCGTTCGCGCTACGACTTCCCGGCGCTGATCGCCAGCTGCCCGGCGCTGGCGCCGTTCGTAAAACCGAACGCCTGGGGCGATGTCTCGGTGGATTTCGCCGATCCGGCGGCGGTGAAAATGCTCAACCGTGCGTTGCTGCAACACTTTTACGGCATCGAACACTGGGATATTCCGGCTGATTACCTGTGCCCGCCGATCCCCGGCCGCGCCGACTATCTGCACCACCTGGCGGATCTGCTGGCGACCAGCAACGGCGGCGAGGTCCCGCGCGGCAAGGGCGTGGCGATCCTCGACGTCGGCGTCGGCGCCAACTGCATTTACCCGATCGTCGGCCTGCGCGAATACGGCTGGCGTTTCACCGGCTCCGAAATCGATCCGGTGTCGCTGAACGCAGCCAAAATGATCGTCGAAATGAACCCGACGCTGCGCAACAGCGTGCGTCTGCGGCTGCAAAAACAGCCTGAGCTGATTTTTAGCGGCATCATCGGCGCGGCCGAGAAATTCGACGCGACCCTGTGCAACCCGCCGTTCCACGCGTCCGAGCAGGAAGCGCGCGCCAGCACCCGCCGCAAGCTGCATAAATTGGGCAAAGGGGAAGTGGCCGACAAGCCGGTGCAAAACTTCGGCGGCAAGAACAACGAGCTGTGGTGCGAAGGCGGCGAAGAAGCCTTTGTGCGCAAGATGGTGGAAGAGAGCGTCAGCAAGGCCAATAACTGCCTGTGGTTCACCTCGCTTATCTCGAAAAACACCACGTTGCCGGCCATCTACCATGCGCTGAAAGTGGCGGGGGCGGCCGAGGTGCGCACCATCGAGATGGCGCAAGGGCAGAAGATCAGCCGCTTCGTCGCCTGGACCTTCCATGACGCCGAGCAACAGGCCGCCTGGGTAGCTGAACGCTGGCGTTAATCTTCCCGGCGCCGGTTATCCTGCCGGCGCCGACAAAAATCCGCATTTTACCTTTCAATTTTCATCACTTACGTTATTCTCAATACAGTTATTCATAATAAAAATCTTAGGTTGTTGGTTTATTTAAATTCGAATAATTACTTTACTGAATAAATAAATTTAATCCGGTTAAGAGCAATAACCAGAAGGATCGGCGCTGCCCGCTCCTTCCGCGATGGCACGTCTGCGTGTGGGCGCGGCATGTGGCCAGACAAAATAAGAAAAGCGCGATCATCTGCCACAAGGACTACACCCTATGCTGTTACAATTCAGTCAGTTAACTACCCACAAAGGCGCCGAGCTGAGCGCGATAGAACACGCCGTTCCCATGATTGTATTCTCGCCCGACGGTACGGTATTGCGCGCCAACGATCTCTTTCTCAGCACGCTCGGATTTCAACGCGATGATGTGATAGGCCGGCATCATCGTATTTTCTGCGATCCGAACTATGTCGCCAGCCCGTTATATCGCGAACATTGGGAGACGCTGAATAAAGGGCAACCCATCACGGACACGATAAAGCGCATCGCGAAAAACGGCGAGGCGGTGTGGCTGCAGGGCACCTATGCGCCGGTGCTGAATAAACAGGGTAAGGTGGTGGAAATCGTCAAGATCGCCAGCGAAGTGACCGAGCGAGTGACCCAGGCGCAGGAACACCGCAGCCTGCTGGCGGCGCTGAATCGCTCGATGGCGATGATTTCTTTCACGCCGCAGGGCGACATTGTCAGCGCCAACGACAATATGCTGGCGCTGATGGGCTATCGGCTGGAAGAAGCGTGCGGGCAGTCGCATGCGGTGCTGTGCCCACCGGCGTTCGCCGCTTCCGACGACTATCGGCGGCATTGGCAGCGCCTGGCGCGCGGCGAGTTCATCACCGGGCGTTTTGAGCGCGTCAACCGGCGCGGCGAACGGGTCTGGCTGGAGGCCAGCTATAACCCGATCCTCGACAACGACGGCCAGGTGGTGAAAGTGGTGAAGATCGCCCAGGACATCACCCGGCTGATGCAACAGCAGCAGCATGAAGAAGAGATGGTGCGCAACGCGCATCATCTGTCGCTCGATACCGACCGGCAGGCGGCGCAGGGCGCGGTCATCGTGCAGCAGGCGGTGAAGGGCATGCAGCAGGTCGAAGCGGCGGCGCGCGAAACGTCGGACGTGGTCACCGAGCTTGGCAAGTGCTCTCAGCAGATCGGCACCATCGTCGAAGCCATTCGTAAAATTGCCTCGCAAACCAATCTGCTGGCGATTAACGCCTCCATCGAAGCCGCCCACGCCGGTGAGCACGGGCGCGGTTTTGCGGTGGTGGCCAACGAGGTGCGCACGCTGGCGGAACAGTCGCGCAAGGCGGCGACCGAGATCGAACGCATGACCAAGTCTATCCAGCAAGGCGTGGCGGCGGCGATCGCCGGCATGGCGACCTGCGTGGAACAGGCCGGCGGCGGTGTGGCATTGACCCATGACGCCGGAGAAGTGATCAATCAGGTCAACATCGGCATGCATGACGTCGTGAAACTGATGCAGGCGTTTACGTCGGTGAAGCAGGGCGACGCGCTGCACTGAGTTTGCCGGGCGCCGCCCCTGAAAGCGGGGCGGCGTTTGTCTCTTCCCACCGATCTCTGCGCCGTTGAGCCGCGGTTCAATTTTACCGGCCTATGCTATCCTTAAATGTGAACGAATGTTCGTTCATTTATTTGTGTCAATTTACGGCGCCCAGCGCCCCTTCACCGTTTCGGGAGCTGCCGATGGGAAACCGAGAAAAGATTGTCGACGCTGCGCTGCACAGCTTTACCCATAAGGGATTTCACCAGACCAGCATGCGGGATATCGCCCAGGCGGCGGGCGTCAGCGTGGGCAACCTCTATAACCATTTTTCCGGCAAGGAGGCGCTGATCGGCGAGATCGCGCTGCTGGAAAACGGCGTATTCGCCGAGTTCGCCGCCGCATTGCGGGCCGAGAAAAAGCGGCCGAAACAGGCGCTGTCGGCCTTTTTCACCGCCTATCACGCTTTTGTCGCCGAACCGGACAATGTGCAACTGTCGGCGGAGATTGTGGCTGAAGTGGCGCGTAACCCGGCATTGGCCGAGCCGTTCAGCGCCAACCAGCGGCAGTTGATTGAGGCGCTGGCGACGACGATCGCCGAGGCTCAGCAAATCGGCGAGATCGCGCCGGCGATAGCGCCCTTGCCGCTCGCGCAGCTGGTGCTGGACGTGATCGAAAGCCAGGCCTGGCGGCAGGCGATCTTCGCGTCGCCTTCGCCGGAGGCGATCACGCCGGTGCGGCTGTTGGAACAGCTGCTCTACCGCCAACCCTAGTCGAGGTTGATATGTTGCACATTGAGCCTTATCGCAACGCTGACCGCCTGCAAACGGCGGCGTTGATCTACGCCGCGTTCTGCGACAAATTCCAGCGCGCGCGCCGTCTGAGCGCCCACCTTCAGTGGCGTCTGTTCTATCGGCTGTGGAGTTGGAAGCAAAGCGGCAGCCGGGAGCGCAGCTTCGTGGTGAAACAGGATGAACAGGTGGTGGCGGCCTTTGCCCTGAATGCCATCGATGGCGAGAACCGCGCCGGGCTGCGTCCGCACGCCTTGCCGATTTGGCGGCTGTGTCGCCGCTATGGCTGGCTGAACGTTTGGCGTATGTATCTGCAAATTGCGGTGTTGCAGCACACCCCGGCGGCCGATGAGCTGTATCTTTCCTACCTGGCGGTGGCCGAGAGTCAGCGCGGCAAAGGCGTGGGCAGGCGACTGCTGCAGTGGATGAACGACTACGCCGCCGAACAAGGCGCAGGCCGGCGCCTGAGCCTGCACGTCAGCCGGCGCAACGTCGATGCGCAGCGTCTGTATCAGCGCTGCGGTTTTCAGGTGCGGCGCGAAGAACATTACGCCTCGCTGGGCTTGCTGTTCGGCCAGGCCGATTGGGTGTTGATGGAGAAACGCAGCGGGGAGGCGACGTGCGCAGAATAGGGCTGTGTCTCGTGGCGCTGCTCTTGCCGGTGCTCGGCTGGGTGATTTACGTCAACGACTTTCGCTTTGTCACCGAACCGGTCGTGGTGACCGCCGGCGGCAATCGGCTGACCGGCACGCTGGTGCTGCCGGAGCATGCGCCGGTGAAGCCCGGCGTCGTGGTGTTCGTGCACGGCGATGGACCGGCCAACGCCAGCCGCGACGAAGGCTATTACGGCATTTGGGAGACGATGGCGCAGCAGGGCTATGCGGTTTTATCCTTCGATAAGCCGGGCGTGGGCGGCTCCGGCGGCAACTGGCTGCATCAGACCATGGCGGATCGCGCGCGGGAAACCGTCGATATCATCGACTGGGCCCGGCGGGACGGGCGCTTCGATGCGCGCTGCGTGGGGCTGTGGGGCACCAGTCAGGCGGGGTGGGTGATGCCGGAGGTGGCGCGTTTGCGCCCCGACATCGCGTTTACGCTCGCGGTGGCGCCGGCGATCAACTGGCTGCGGCAGGGGCGCTACAACACCCGGGCGGCGATGGCGGCGGCAGGGGACGATGAAGCGTCGATCGCCGCGCGCGAGGCGCACTGGCGCCACATCCAAACATTGCTCGAACAGCCGGACGGTTACGAACAGTACCGCCGTGAGTCTGGCGCCGCCGCTGCATTGAGCGCCGACCGCTGGCGCTTTATTCGCGCCAACATGGCCAGCGACGCGACGGCGGGATTGCGGCATTTCGCCACGCCGGTGCACCTGATCCTGGGCGGGCGCGACGTCAACGTGGACGCGGACGAAACCGAGCGCGTGTATCGGCAAACGATCCCAGCCTCGCTGCTGACGGTGACGCGCATCGACGAGGCCGATCATGTGATGGTCAAGCCGCTGTTCGCGCGCCATCCGTGGCTGATCAACGTGGTGGGCCTGTTTGCCCCGCGCTCGGTGCAATACGATGCCTACCGGCAGGACGTGGCGGCCTTCCTGGCCGCTCAGCCCTGCGGGCGCGGGCGCTAACCTCAGATCGCCGCGGGCGGCGCCTGCTCGTCATGCGGCTGCGGCGCGCGGGAAATCTGCATCGCCTGCTGCGGCATGCCGATGCCGGCCCGATCGAAATGGATTTTCACCAGCCGGTCGAGGGCGTATTGCACCACCCACTGTTTCAGCGCCTGCGTGCGCACCGTCACGCGGGTGGTGAACGAGCGATCGCCCAGCGCCACCACGCCGTTGAAGACCGGCTCGCCAATCAGGAAATGCTTCACCTGTTCATCCTGCTTCAGCGCCTCGATGGCCTGATGCAGCACCTCATTGACCCGATCGATGTCCTCGTCGCGGCTGACGGTGTAATTGGCGCGGTATACCCCGAACTCACGCGCATAGTTGGCCAACGTGGTGATCGAAGAGTACGGCACGATGTGATAGACGCCGTAGTCGTCGCGCAGGCCGATCGAGCGGATGGTCATGCGCTCCACGGTGCCGGTGATGCCGCTGACGGTCACGTATTCGCCGGTGTTCATGCCGTTTTCAAACTGGATGAACACGCCGGTGATCACGTCTTTCACCAGCGTCTGGGCGCCGAAGCTGATGGCCAGCCCCAGCGCGCCGGCGCCCGCCAGCAGCGGCGCGATGTTCAGTCCGACCTGCGACAGCACGATCATCACGGTGATGGTGCTGATAACGATAGCCAACACGTTGCGAAACAGCGTCAGCAGCGTGCGTTCGCGCGCGCTCGGCCGCACGCCGTTGCTCAGCTCCAGCGCCAGGCGGTGCTCGATGATGCTGGCCATCAGCGTCCAGCTGAACACGGCGATCAACAGGATCAGCAGAATATGCACCAGCCCGCCGAGCGTCCGCTGGCCATTTTCGCTGCCCGCCCATTGATACAGGTTGATCAGATGCCAGGCATCGAGCAGAAACAGCGTCACTGCCAGCACCACCATCACCCGCAGTATCTTCAACCCGTTGGGGATGTAAGAGTTGATGCGCCGCTCGAGCATCGGATAGCGCAAATTGACGTCGGTCGGCAGCGAAATGCGGCGGAAAATCCAGCGGGTCAGCATGCCGGACAGCAGAGCGCCGACACCGACCACCAGCAGGCTTTTTACCGTGGCGCTCATCATAAAGCGCAGGCTGTTGCCGATGTCGAACTGGGACAGCACGAACAGCACCAGAAAATAGGCGATCGCCAGCAGGTGCCAGACATGCCCCAGCCCGCGCAGAATCACGCTGAAAAACGCCATCGACCGTTCGGCCAGCAGGTTGATCTGTTGCTGTATCGGTTTGCGGTTGTGCAGGATCAGCCAAATGGCGTATAGCGTCAGCGCCAGCATTACCACCAGGTTGACGGCGGCGGCGGCCGAATAGCTGATCTGCACCGCCACCACCGGCACCACCACCATCAGGCCATAGCCGATCAGGCCGCTGAGCCAGGCGAGGCGGGTGTTCCAATAGCGTGCGCTCCGATCGCTGAAGGGGAACGGGCGCAGATAGTCGAAGCTGGGGGCGAAAATCAGCCGCAGCACCGCCTTGAAAAATTCAATTACCGCGAAGGCGCTGAGAAACAGGGTCTGCAGCCGCAGAATGGTGGCGCTGTCGGCGTGGACGTGGCGGGCAAACAGGTTGCCTGCCGCCAGCGCCAGCAGCAGCACCAGCAGATCGATGGCGAAAGCGCCGAGAATGGCGGCGGGGCGCTTATACCACGGGCCGCGCTGCAGCCTGGCGTTGTGCCCCCAACTGCCCATGCGCTTGTACAGCGGCGCGATCAGCCGGCGGATCAGGTGGAACAGCGCAAAGGTGACCGCCACCGTCAGCAGAAAGTAGCCCAGCGCGCGGAAAAAGCCGGCGGGATTGAAAACGCGCTTCGGGCCGGAATCGATCAGCTTTTGCAGCGCGCCGAGCTTCTGGTTAAAGGTGCCGATGCCTTCCTGCGCCAGCGAGTTCAGGCTGTCGCTCAGCGTAGCGGGCGTCGATTCCTCCGGCGTTGTCGGCGCGGCGGCCGCAGCGTCGCCGGCGGTCTGTTTCAGGTGGTCGATGAGTTCCGCGCGCGCTTGGTCGTCTTGCAGCAGATCGGCCAGCGCGGCGTAGGCGGCTTTCTGCTGCTCGCTCTTGTCGGCGGGCGCAGGCGGCGCATTTTGCGCCAGCGCCGGTGGTGCGAAGACGCTCAGGGTCAACAGCAGCAGCAGGAAAAGCAGGTGTTCTCGCAGATGAGAACCTCGTCGGGAGTCTGCGTTTGGCGGCATGGTTCCTCTCTTTGGCGTTCTGTGATCGGCGGATGTCAGAGCAATACGATGAAAAACAATCAATATAGTAGGAAAGGAAACGCGATGGGGCGTGGGAGAGCGTGCGGAATGAAAGCGGCGGGCGCGTGGCGCGCCCGCCGTTAAACCGCCAGGATCAGGAAACGTGCTGCAGGAATTCCTGCAGACGCGGGCTCGGCGGATGGTTGATCAGATCGTGCGGGTTGCCGTCTTCGGCAATCCGGCCCTTGTCGATAAAGATCAGGCGCGACGCCACTTTTTCGGCAAAGCCGACTTCGTGGGTGACGATAACCATCGTCATGCCTTCCTCGGCCAGGTCTTGCATCACCTTAAGTACTTCGTGGCGCAGCTCCGGATCGAGCGCGGAGGTCGGCTCGTCGAACAGCATCATTTTCGGCTTCACCGCCAGCGCGCGCGCGATCGCCACGCGCTGCTGCTGGCCGCCCGACAGTTCGGACGGGTAGTGGTGGGCGCGCTCCGCCAGACCGACCTTGGCCAGCAGCTCGCGCGCCAGCTTTTCCGCATCGGACTTCTTCGCGCCGCGCACGCGGATCGGGCCGAAGGCGACGTTTTCCAGCGCCGTCAGGTGCGGGAACAGGTAGAACTGCTGGAATACCATGCCGGCTTCCTGGCGGATCAACCGATCGTCTACTTTCGGATCGTTGGCTTTCAGGCCATCGACGATCAGATCGCCGCTGGTCACTTCTTCCAGCTTGTTGATGCAGCGCAGCAGGGTGGACTTGCCGGAGCCGGACGGTCCGATGATCACCACCACTTCGCCTTTGTCGATCTTCAAATCGATGTTGTGCAGCACCTGGGTTTGGCCAAAATGCTTGGAGACGTTTTTAAATTCAATCACAGGATTTTCATCCTTCTTTCCAGACGACGCAGCACGAAGCTCAGCACCAGAGTAATAATCAGGTAGATAACCGCCACGGCGCTCCAGATTTCCAGCGCGCGGAAGTTACCGGCAATAATTTCCTGACCCTGACGGGTCAGCTCCGCCACGCCGATCACGATGAACAGCGAGGTATCTTTGATGCTGATGATCCACTGGTTGCCCAGCGGCGGCAGCATGCGGCGCAGCGCCAGCGGCATAATGACGTAGCGGATGGTTTCGCGGCGCGACAGGCCGAGCGCCAGCCCGGCTTCGCGGAAACCGTTATGGATAGACAGCACCGCGCCGCGGGTGATTTCCGCGATGTAGGCGCCGGAGTTGATCATGATGGTCACCACCGCCGCGGTGAACGGATCGATGCGCAAATCGGTGAACGCCATCGGCAGGGCGAAGTAGATGAACATCACCTGCACCACGATCGGCGTGCCGCGGATCACTTCGATAAACACCAACGCGATGTGGTTGGCGATCCATCCGCCGTAGGTGCGGGCAAAGCCGGCGACGAGGCCGATGATCAGGCCGCCAATCAGACCGAGGACCGAAATCCACAGGGTCATTTTGGCGCCCTCTAACAAGATAGGAATGGCGGGCCAGATGGCGCTCCAGTCGAACTGCATGATATTTCTCCCGGTGATCCCAAACGTGGGTATCAGATACAACGAAGCGCAGGGGGTTAAGCGACCCCCTGTGCTTAAGTTAATAGCGTGCCAAGTTCACCGCTTACTTAGGTTCGGTGCCGAACCACTTCTTGTAGATTTCGTTATAGGTGCCGTTCTCGCGCAGGGTTTTCAGCGCGCCGTTCACCTTCTCGCGCAGCGCATCGCTGCCTTTAGGGAAGGCGATACCATACTGCTGTGCTTCCAGCGAATCGCCGACGGTTTTGAACTTGCCGGCGCCGGCCGTCTTGATGAAGTATAAGATGTTTGGCGTGTCGTGCAGCACCGCGTCGGCGCGCTTGGTGCCCAGTTCCATATAGGCGTTGTCAATGTTCGGGAACTGACGCAGATCCTTGGTTTTGATGTGCTGCTTGGCGTAATCCACCGAGCCGGTGCCGCTCTTCACCGCCACCACTTTACCGTTCAGATCGTCGATGCCTTTCACGCTGTTGTTGTCGGCATTGACCATGACCAGCAGGCCGCTTTTGTAGTAACCGTCTGAGAAGTCGATGGCTTTCTTGCGCTCATCGGTGATGGTGATGCCGGCCAGCGCCAGATCGACGTTTTTGGTCTGCAGCGCCGGAATGATGCCGCCGAAGTCCATCGGTTTCAGGGTGTAGTCCAGCTTCAGCTCTTTGGCGACGGCGGCCCACAGGTCGATGTCGAAGCCGACGTATTTGTCGCCTTGCTTGAACTCAAAAGGAACGAAAGCGGTGTCGGTGGCGACCACCAGTTTGTCTGCTGCGTGGGAACTTACGGCAAAGGCCAGGGAGAGTGCGGCCAGGGAGACTTTAAAAATCGACTTCATGAGAGGAATTCCTGTACAGGTTGCGGATTACCCATTTTTTATATTGCAGTTGGTGCCATGAAAAAATCGTGCCATGTTTTCAACTAATATAAAAACAAAGAGTTACTGCGTGATGTTGTGCCGTGACGGCGAATAGTTATGGTTATGCACCACAATGAGGCACCGAAATGGTGCGTAAGAATTATCTTGGTGCACGGGGCTATCATTAACCAAATTTTGGCTGTGAAACAACCGTTCTTTAACGTTTTTGCTTCAATATTGATAACTAACTCTAACTTTCATGATCCATTGACGGTGCAAGCGTGACTGCGAGAGGGGGAAAAAGGGGAGCAGATAATGCTAGCGCAACTGGCTGTCTTTGCTGCCGCGCCGGTTGTACAGGCTGCTGGCCGCGTGTTTTTTGTCTTGTTCGGCCTGGCAGGCGACACAAAAACGCACCCCCTTCAGCGCCTTGCGGCGCGCCTCGGGGATCGGTTCTCCGCATTCCTGGCAATAGCGTTCGCTCTCGCCATGCCCGAGTGCATCACGCGCGCGCTGCACCGCATCGTCGACGGTAGAATCAATCTGATCTTGTACGGCGCCGTCCGCCGCCCAGCCGCTGGCCATCATGACCTCCTGACAAGGGAAACCTACCGTTTAATATGGGCCGTTTTTTGCACAATTCAACGGCCGCGCAAAAGAAAACAGGCCGGGCGAAGCCCAGCCTGTTCTGCCCGGCACGACGGGCGGTCTGCAACGCGCTGCGGCGTTATTCGATGTTGGATTCGATGAACCACAGGAACTTGTCCAGATCGCGCGAGGCGGCGGTGAACATGTCGGCGGTGTCTTCGTCTTCCACTTCGGTAATGGCCTTACGGATGTCATTCGCCACCGCGCCGTAGCGATCGGCCAGCGCTTTCAGGTGTTCTTGCACGCTGTGGATATTGGTCGGATAGCTTTTCAGCGGCGTGCGATCGTTCACCACCTGTACGGTACCCAGCGCCACGCCGCCCAGCTGCACCACGCGCTCGGCGAAGGTGTCCTGGTGCTCGATGATGGCGGTGCGGAAGCCGTCCAGCATTTCATGAACCGCGATAAAGTTCGCGCCACGCATGTTCCAGTGCGCCTGTTTGGTGATCAACGAAAGATCGATGAATTGCACGACCTGATGGTTCAGCGCCTTGATGGCGGCCAGTTTGATTTTTTCGTCCAGATCGTTACGGGTATACAGCAGATCAGAAGATTTCGTTTTCACCAGTTTAGCGGTACTCATATCAGATATCCTCTTGATTAGTCGTTGTCCTATTTCGTTACGGGATCAATTATAGCAGGGCTGTTTATTTTTGCCGGACGAAAATGGCTATTGCACAAATAGGGTTAGCCTACGAATAATGGATCTGGTTGAATTTTTAATTAATGCAACACCATGAAAAATATAATTATTTATCATTCGCTGATTTATTGTTTATGGCTGTGAAAATTTACCCTGGTTATTTTATTTTTTCGCCTGCGGGCTTCGGCTAAATATCCGCTTTGTTATCGTAGTGTTAATTTCTCATCCATTCATATTGATAGCGGTAATTGATGCCGCTACAGTAGGGCAATTATCCTCTCTCTTTATAGGCGAATAATGAAAATTAACGTCGTCGGCACCAGCGGCAGCGGTAAAAGCACCCTGGCACGTCAACTGGCGGAACGGCTTGGCGTGCCCTATATCGAGATGGACAGGCTGTATTGGCGGCCCGAATGGCAGGGAACGCCTGATGACGCGTTCCTGGTGCGGCTTGAACAGACGCTGGCCGAAGCGGGGGATGGCTGGGTGCTGGACGGCAATTACAGCCGCACGCAGCCGATCAAGTGGCGCGAGGTCGATTATATTCTGTGGCTGGACTACGGTTTCGGCCGCACGCTGTGGCAGGCCGTGCGCCGCGCGTGCCGACGCGCGGCCGGCAAAAGCGAGCTGTGGCCGGGCACCGGCAATCGGGAAAGCTTCCGCCGTTCTTTCTTCAGCCGCGAGTCGATCGTGCTCTGGACGATCCGCACTTACTCGAAGAACCGGCGAAAATACCTGGCGGAGATGGCTCGTCCCGACGCCGGACGCCGTTTCGTGCGCCTGCGTTCTCCCCGCCAGGCCGCCGATTTTCTACGGGCGCTGCCGCAGGTTCACAGCAGCAGACGGTGATGGATCCTCACCACCGCTTTCTTGATTTGCTGTGGCCGCTGCCACACGCAGCCGGTCTTGTGCGGCTCCATCTGGAAAAAGAGGGCGAACATGCCGTGCGTCATGTGCAGCGTTTGCGGGTGGCGTTTGATGTCCAGCAGCAGCAGATCGCTATTTTCCGCGTGGGGTTGTTCGCGATGTCCGTTGCCCGCCAGACCGTATTCGATGCGCTCTTCACCGCTGATCAGCAGATGCAGCGCAATGTATTCCTGATGCATTTCGGCGCGCTTTTCCGCCGCCGGCGCGGTGGTCAGCGTCATCACGTCCATAAAGATGTTGTCGCCGTCGATCGGGTGATGCCCCAGCGCCAGTTCTGGCAGGTCGCATCGGCGCAATTCGGTCAGGGTTGAAACCAGCGCCGGCGCGAGTCCGCGGCCGAAGCGTGGGTTGAACAGGCTGTTGTGAATCACTGTTATTCTCCATGTGAGCGAAAGTCCAAAGAGCCTGCGATACAGGCTAAGGGGAAGTATGCCGACTTGTCACGAGGAAAACAGTTAACCCGCCTGCATTCCGACGTTGCGGTCTGCAGGCGAGTCGGGTCATCAGGAAAGGCTTTCGAGGCGAGGTTTGGGGCGAATGGTGAGGGCGGAGCCCATGGAGGCGGCGATGATCGCCGCCAGCGCCAGCCATTGCACGCCGCTCAGGTGTTCGCCGAGGAACAGCATGCCGGATAACGCCGCCATCGCCGGTTCCAGGCTCATCAAGGTGCCGAAGGTGCGCGCCGGAATTTTGGGCAGCGCGATGATCTCCAGCGAATAAGGCAGCGCGGTGGAGAGGATCGCCACCGCCAGCGCTATCGGCAGAATCTCAACGTTGAACAGCACGCTGCCGGTTTGCCAGGCGCCGATCGGGCAGAACACCAACGCGGCGATCAGCGAGCCGAGCGCCACCGTGCCGGGGCCGTGATCGCCGCCGGCCTTCTGGCCGAAGATGATATAGACCGCCCAGCAGGCGCCGGCGCCGAGCGCGCAGGCGGCACCGAACGGGTCGATTCCGCCTACGCCGTGGCCAAGCGGCAGCAGGAACCACAGCCCGGCGATCGCCAACGCCACCCAAAGGAAGTCAATCGGCCGCCGCGACGAGAACATGGCCACCGCCAGCGGGCCAGTAAACTCCAGCGCCACGGCGATGCCGAGCGGCACGGTGCGCAACGACAGGTAGAACAGGTAGTTCATCGCGCCGAGCGACAGGCCGTAAATCAACAGCGGCAAGCGGCTGCCGGCGGCGATGCGCATGCGCCACGGGCGGAAGATGATGAACAGAATCAGGGTGCCAATGAAAAGACGCAGCGTCGTGATGCCTTCCGCGCCCACGATCGGGAACAGGCTTTTGGCCAACGAAGCGCCGCTCTGGATCGACACCATGGCGATGATTAACAGACAAATGGGCAGCAGCGCGGAGGGCGCTCTGCCGGCAGTAGATAACGACATCCTTAACGGGCCTTTTATGCGCCGTTCCTCAGCCTTGAGAAAACGGTCGAAACGGGGATGCGAGCAGTGTAAATGAAATGGCGAAAATCTGTCTGAGAAAAGCGCGCATCGCGGTGAAATCCGCCGATCCTCGGATGAGATGTGGCGGATTTGGTCAAAAAGTGCGCTTTTTCTTAAGAATTATCTGGATATTAAATAGGTGATTTTTGTCACAGAAAGTCGTAGAATACGGCCGAAAATAGAGCGAAAAGAAGAAGATACACTGTTCTTGAAATCTTCTGTTACACGATATAAAGCATTAGACACTCATTTCAAGGCAGAGTTTCACGCTAATTTTTGTTATATTTTCAAAGCATGAACAAATGGATGTACTTAATAATAAAACGCGTTTGAGGTGGTTATGAAAAAAATTGCATGTCTTTCCGCAGTAGCAGCTTGCGTATTAGCAGTTAGCGCAGGTACCGCATTCGCTGGTCAGAGCACCGTATCCGCTGGCTATGCGCAGGGTGATTTCCAAGGCGTTGCTAACAAAGCCGACGGTTTCAACCTGAAATACCGTTACGAGTTCGACAACAACCCACTGGGCGTAATCGGTTCCTTTACCCACCTGGAAAAGGACGGTTCTCAGGACGGTTTCTATAACAAAGCTCAGTACAACTCTATCTCTGCCGGTCCAGCATACCGCATCAATGACTGGGCGAGCATCTACGGTCTGGTTGGCCTGGGTTACGGTAAATTCACTACCAACGCTCAGAACGGCACTTCTCGTCACGACACCGCTGACTACGGCTTCACCTACGGCGCCGGTCTGCAGTTCAATCCAATCGAGAACGTTGCCCTGGATGTCGGTTACGAGCAGAACCGCATTCGCAGCGTTGACGTTGGCACCTGGAACGTTGGCGTAGGCTACCGCTTCTAAGTGTGTTCGTGCCTGCGGGCATGAACCTGCGGCCTTGTTTGCCGCCCCATAAAAAATCCGCCTCCGGGCGGATTTTTTTTATCTGTCATTCACCGCCGCGCCCCGTCGGCTGCGTCGAAAAGCGCGCGCTGCGGGCATCGCGCTCGTAGCCTTGCGGCTCGGTCAACAACCCGTACAGCTCGGGGCGCCGCCCGTAGATCCAGCGGCGACCGGTGCTGAGCGGGATTAGCGTCAGATCGAGCTCGGCGCTGACCATCCGGTCTTCCGCCGCCCAGGTCTCCGCCACGATCCGGCCGTAAGGATCGAGGATCATCGCGTTGCCGGTGCGTATTTCATCGTCATCTCGGCCCACGCCGTTGCTGAACAGCAAGAACAGCCCGTTGTCGTGAGCGCGCGACGGCAGCCAGCGCATCAGCCAGCCGCGGCCGTGTTCGCCGCGAAAGGCGGCTTCTATCGCCTGCGGATCTTCCACGCGCCGCTGCCACAGCGCCTGCGGGATCGGCTTCATGCCGTGCGGGCTGCGCGAATGGGTGCCGCCGGTCTGGTGCGGGGCGATCAGCACGTCCGCGCCCAGCAGCGCCGTTGCGCGCACATTCTCCACCAGATTATTGTCCCAGCAGATTAATACGCCCACGCGTACGCCCCAGGGGGTATCGAACACCGTATAGCGGTCGCCGCTGGCGATAGCCGGGTGCTCGAAGGCATGCAGTTTGCGGTGCACATGCAGTTCGCCGTCCGGCAGACAAACGGCATAGGCGTTGTAACACCGGCCGTCATCGCCCAGCTCGATCAGCCCGACGCCAATCGCCATGTTGTAACGCTCAGCCAGCGGGCGAATGCGCGCCAGCGAAGGGCTGCTCACGATCGGTTCCGCCAGCGCCCGCACTTCGGCGTCGGACAGATGGCGCACGTGCCAATAGCCGGTGACGCACATTTCCGGGAAGGCCAACAGCTGTATCTGTTGTTCGGCCGCTTCCGCGATAAAGCGTTCCATGGTCGACAGGTTGTAATTCTTGTCATTGGCGCGATGCTGGAATTGCACCGTGGCGGCGCGTAATGAGGTGGTCATGGGATCTCTCCGGTTGGGGTCTGCATTGATTACAGCAGGCGAATTGATTACTGTATAATCAATTAAATTCCTTATTTGATAACCTAATGGAATGGATATAAAACAACTGCGCGCCCTGGTGGCGCTGGCGGAGCAGGGCAACTATCGGCAGGCGGCGAGCCTGCTGTGCATCAGCCAACCGGCGCTGAGCAAGCAAATTCAGGCGCTGGAAGCCCAGCTTGACGTTCGGCTGTTCGAGCGCGGCCGACAAGGGGCGGTGCTCACTGCCGGCGGGCGGCGGCTTTACCCGGAGGCGCAGGCGCTGGTGGAGCAGTATCACCAGTTTCAGCGGCGCGCGCGGCGGGTGGCGCTCGGGGAAGCGGGGCGGCTGGCGCTGGGGTTTGGCCTGTCCAGTTTTCATCTGGCGCCGCAGCTGGTGGCCGCCTTTCGCCAACGGTTTCCCGAGGTGGCGATTGGCCTCGAAGATCTGCCGTCGGAGCGGCAGTATCAGCTGTTGCTGCAGGGAGAGTTGCAGGCGGGGTTCGTGCGCTTGCCGGTCAATACGCCGCTGTGCGGTGTGGCATTGCTGAGCGATAGGTTGGTGCTGGCCGCGCCGGGCGCACTGGCGCTGCGCGCCGACGATCTGATGGCGCGTTTCAATCAGCTGCCGCTGTTGCAATTGACCCCTAAACGCGGGCGCGGGCTGAGCGATCAGTCGCTGCGGTTTATCGCCGCTCACCGGTTGACGCCGAACGTGGTGCAGCAGGCCGGCGACATCCAGACGCTGTTGGCGTTGGTTGCCGCCGGCGTCGGCGTCGCGCTGCTGCCGCACAGCATCACGCATATCGCGCCGGCCGGCATCGACATTTTACCTCTGAGCGGCGAGGAGACGGAGTGGCAGGTCGGTATCGCCTGGGATCCGCAGCGCACCGACGCGCTGCGGGACAACTTCATTCAGACGGCGTTGGCGGTGCAACGCGCTTAGGCATTCAAAGCGGGCAGTGCATCACCACGATCGGGTTTTGATGGTACTCGCTGCGGTGGCTTTCGCTGAAGCCGACCTTTTTCGCCAACGCCAGCGAAGCCTGGTTTTCAGGTGAGATGATGCAGACGGTTTTTTCCCCCGGCAGGTGCGTTTTCCCCCAGGCCAGCGCCGCCCGCAGCGCCTCGGTGGCATAGCCTTTGCCGTGCGCCGAACTCACCAGCGTCCAGCCCATCTCCGGCGCATCGAGCGCCGGGGTGATGTCGCGCAGGAAGTTAGAGAAGCCGATGCTGCCGAGGTACTCGCCGCTCTGCTTGTCACGCACCGCCCAATACCCGTATCCCAACAGCGCCCAGTGGCCAACGTAGCGCATCAGGCGCCCCCAGGAGTCTTCCCGGTCGCGTGGGGTGCCGCCGATATAGCGCACCACCAGCGGGTCGGCCCACAGCGCGGCCAGCGAGTCGAAGTCGTCCAGCGTGTGCGCGTCCAGCCGCAGGCGTTCGGTGATAAGCGTGGGCGCGGTGTTGATTACGGTCATGTTGCTGCTCCTGCACAGGATGAAAGGCGATGAAAAACAACGGCGTTCAGTATGCCAGAGAAATCACGCCGCCAGCCACAACAGCCAGGTGAACAGGAAGCCGCTCAGGCCGAGCAGGGTGGTCAACACCGTCCAGGTCTTCAGGCCATCGGCCACCGACAGCCCCAGATAGCGCGTGACGATCCAAAAACCGGAGTCGTTGACGTGCGAAAGCCCGAGCCCGCCGAAACAGGTCGCCAGGGTTACCAGCACCAGCTGCAGCTGATTCAAGCCGCTGACCGCTTCCGACAACAGGCCGCCGGTGGTCAGGATCGCCACGGTGGCGGAACCCTGCGAGGCGCGCAGCGCCAGCGAAATGATAAACGCGGCGGGCACCAGCGGCAGGCCGATGGCCGTCAGCACTTCCGCCAGCGCCTTGCCGACGCCGGACTCCACCAGCACCTTGCCGAACACGCCGCCCGCGCCGGTTACCAGGATCACCACCGCGGCGGTCGGCAGCGCGGCCCCCATCACGTCGCCGGCGTGTTGCAGGCTCCAGCCGCGGCGCAGCGCCAGGAAATAGAAGGCCAACAGCAGGGCGATCATCAGCGCCACCGCCGGCGAGCCCAGCAGCGACAGCGCGTCGCGCAGCGCCGAGCCGGCCGGCAGCAGGGTGGCGGAGACGGTGCCGAGCATGATGATGGCGATCGGGATGACGATCAGCGCCGCCACCAGGCCGGCGCCGGGCGGGTTGATGCGATCGCTGAGCGGCGCGTGATCTTCCGGACGCGGCTCCGGCGCCGCCAGCTGCAGCTGTTCCAGCACCTCTATCGATAACGGATAGGTTTTGCGGTTGAGGTAGTTGGCGGCGAAATAGCCGATAACGCCGACCGGAATACAGATCGCGAGGCCGATAATGGTCAGCCAGCCGATGTCGGCGTTGAGCAAGCCGGCGGCGGCGACCGGGCCGGGGTGCGGCGGCAGCGCGACGTGTACCGTCAACATCACGCCGGCCATCGGCAGGCCGAACTTGAGCGGCGACACTTTGGCGACCTTGGCGAAGCCATAGATAATCGGCGCCAGAATGATAAAGCCGACGTCGAAGAACACCGGAATGCCGAGAATAAACGCGGCGAGGGTCAGCGCCGCGACGGTATGTTTCGGCCCCAGACCCTGGCTGAAACGCTGCGCCAGCGACTCGGCGCCGCCCGATTGTTCGATCATGCGGCCGAGCATCGCCCCCAGACCGATGATGATGGTCACCGAGCCGAGCACGCCGCCCATTCCGGCGGTCATCACTTTCATCACTTCGCCGGTCGGAATGCCGCTGGCCAGCGCCACCAGCAAACTGACCACCAACAGCGCGACAAAGGGTTGCACCTTCGCCTTAATCACCATCAATAACAGCAGCACCACGCCGAGTACGGCAATCAGCAACAGCAGAGAGGTAGACATGAAAAAAGCCTTTCGTTGGGTAAGCGTTGGGCACCGCGATCGCCGCGTGGCGATACGGGTGCGTTTCATTGTTATAAAATCGATTTCCTGGTGTCGGCGTGCGGCTTTAGCGGTAAGGCTTCAGCCAGCCGAGCCCGGCGGCGGTGTCGCCGCGCGGGCGGTATTCGCAACCGATCCAGCCCTGATAGCCGAGCGCATCCAGCTTGTCGAACAGCCACGGGTAATTCAGTTCGCCTTCGTCGGGCTCATGACGATCCGGCACCGAGGCTATCTGGATATGCGCGTAGCGCCCGGCCAGCGTCTCCAGCAGCCCGCTGATATTGCCGTCCACCAACTGCGCGTGAAAAAAATCGAACTGGATGAACACGTTCGGTCTTTCGATCGCCGCCACCGCTTCCGCCGCCTGATGCTGACTGGCGAACAGGTAGTTGGGTTTGACCGGCGGGCTGAGCGCCTCGAGCAGCACCTTGACGCCGTGCGGCGCAAAAGCGTCGGCGGCATAGCGCGCATTGGCGATAAAGGTGTCGAGATAACGCCGTCGATCCGCGCCCGCGGGCACCACGCCGGCCATCAGGTGCACGCAGGGGCAGGAAAGGGCGATGGCATAGGCCAGCGCGCGATCGATATCGGCGCGCGCATCCCGCTCGCGGCCCGGCAGCGCCGCCAGCCCCCATTCGCCGGCGGCGGCATCGCCGGGCGCGGTGTTGAACAGCACCTGTTGCAGGCCGTGTTCGCGCAGTTTCTCGGCCAACAGATCGGCGGGATGCTCGTAAGGGAACAGGAATTCCACCGCGCTGAAGCCCTGTGCGGCAGCGGCGGCAAAGCGATCGAGGAACGGCACCTCGGTAAACATCATCGACAAATTGGCGGCAAATTTAGGCATGGTTCAGCTCCGTAATTCGGCAATTTCATCAGCGGTCAAATAGCGGATCGGACGATCGCCGAGGGTGAAGATCAGCCGAGCCGCATCTTCCATCTCTTCGGTATTGTCCGCCGCCGCTCGCAGGTCTTTACCCGTCACCACCGGCCCGTGGTTAGCCAGCAAAAAGGCGCGGTGGGTCGGCGCCAGGCGGGCCAGATCCTGTGCCAGCCTTTCGTCGCCGGGCCGGTAGTAAGGCACCACCGGCACCTTGCCGACGCGCATCACCACATAGGGGGTGAACGGTTTGATGGCGTTGTCGGCGTCCAGCCCCTGCAGGCAAGAGAGCGCCGTGAGGTAGGTGCAATGCAAGTGCACGACCGCTTTGCATTCGGGGTTGTTCAGATAGAGCGCCCGATGAAAGCTGATCTCTTTCGACGGTTTGTCGCCGGAGAGCCAGTCGCCGTTCAGGCTCACTTTAGACAGGCGATCGGCCTGCAGCTCGCCGAGACAGGAGCCGGTCGGCGTCGCCAGCAGCGCGCCGTCCGGCAGCAACAGCGAGAGGTTGCCGGCGGAGCCGGTGGCGTAGCCGCGTTGGAAAAACGAGGCGCCCAGGCGCACCATCTCTTCACGCGCCTGCTGTTCAATCGTCATGCTCATACCGGGAACTCCGTTTGCGCGCGCGCGAAGAAGGCTTCATCGCCAAAATTACCCGATTTCAGCGCCAGGGAAATGGCTCGATCGCTGGCACGCACCCAGGGAACGCCGGGGGAAATGCTGGGGCCGATATGGAAGCCGCGAATACCCAGCGCCTGCGTGACCACGCCGGAGGTTTCGCCGCCGGCGACGATAAAGCGGCTGAATCCCAACTGGCGCAGTTGCACCACCAGCTCGGCGAACAAGGCTTCCACCGCCTCGCTGGCGGCGGCGCCATGCCGTTGTTGCGTTTGCTGCAGCGACTCCGGCGATGCAGTGGCGTAGATCAGCGGGGCAAGCGTTTCTCCGGCATGGCGCTGCGCCCAGTGCGCCAACTCGACGGCGTAGGCGGCGCGCGTCTGGGGATCGAAGCAACGGTCGATATCGATGGCCTGCGCCGCCGCGCGTTCGCGATAGTGCGCCACCTGCCGGTTAGTCATGACGGAGCAGGAGCCAGACAGCACCGCCGCCTTTTCCCCCTGCGGCGCGCCGGCCGCCTCTGCCGAACGTTCGCCGTTCTGCGCCCATTGCCGCGCCAGGCCGATCGCCAGGCCCGAACCGCCGGTCACCAGCTTCATCGTTTTCAACGCTTCGCCCTGGGTAAGCAGATGCCGTTCGTTGAGCGTGTCCAGCACCGCGTAGCGCACGCCTTCCTGCGCCAATTGCTGCAGCTTCTCGCTGACTGCCTCGGCGCCGCGATCCATTTCCGCCGCCGTCACCAGCCCACAGCGTCCGGCGGCCTGGGATTCCATCAGGCGAAGCAGGTTGCTGTCGGTCATCGGCGTGACTGGGTGATGACGCATGCCGGACTCAGACAGCAGCTGTTCCCCGACGAACAGGTAGCCCTGATAGACCGTGCGGCCGTTTACCGGCAGCGCCGGGGAAACAACCGTGAAATTTTCCCCCAGCGCGGCGAGCAGGGCGTCGGTCACCGGGCCGATATTGCCCTGTGCGGTGCTGTCGAAGGTGGAGCAGTATTTGAAGTAGAACTGGCGGCAGCCCTGTTTTTGCAGCCAGGTCAGCGCTTGCAATGCCTGTTCGATCGCCTGTTCTGCCGGGCAGGAGCGCGATTTCAGGCTGATGACGACCGCCTGAGCACCGACCGGCGTTTCGTCCTGCGGCACACCGTTCAACTGCACCGTCGGCAGGCCGTTTTGCACCAGAAAACTGGCGATGTCGGTCGCGCCGGTAAAATCATCCGCGATTACGCCGAGCTGCATCAGAGCGTCTCCTTTTTCTGCGGCAGATCGATGCCGGCAAAGATTTTGATTACCGCGCTGTCATCTTCTTTACCGTAGCCGGCGTTGCTGGCGGCGGTAAACATGGTGAAGGCGGTGGAGGCCAGCGGCAGCGGGAAATGCAGCGCCTTGGCGGTATCCGCCACCAGCCCCAGATCCTTGACGAAGATATCCACCGCCGATTTGGGCGTATAGTCGCCGTCGACCACGTGGCGCATGCGATTTTCGAACATCCAGGAGTTGCCGGCGGCGTGGGTGACGACGTCATACATGACGTCCAGCGGGATGTTGGCGCGAGCGGCCAGCGCCATGGCTTCCGCCCCGGCGGCGATGTGCACCCCGGCCAACAGCTGGTGGATGATTTTTACCGTCGCGCCCAGGCCGATGGTTTCGCCGATGCGGTAAACCTTGCCGGCGATGGCGTCCAGCACGGGTTGCAGGCGCGCGAAGGTGGCGTCGGCGCCAGCGGCCATCACCGTCATTTGGCCTTCTTCCGCCTTGGCCGCCCCGCCGGAAACCGGCGCGTCCAGCATCGCCAGGCCGTAGTCCAGCAGCCGTTGCTCGATCTGTTTGGCGTCATCGGCGGAAATGGTCGAAGACACCATCACCGCCGTGCCCGGCTTGAGCTGCGGCGCCAGGCCTTGCTCGCCGAACAGGATTTGCTTCACCTGCGCGGCGTTTACCACCAGCAGCAACACGGCGTCCAGCTCGGCGGCGAAGTCGCGCGCGCTGGGGGCCGTTTGTTTCGCGCCGGCCTGTTGCAGCGCCGCCAGCGCCTGCGGATTGAGATCGGCGCCGTAGGTGGTCAATCCGGCGCGGAGGCATGAACGCGCGGCGCCCATGCCCATCGCCCCCAGCCCGATGACGCAAACGGCATAATTCCCTGGGTGTGTCATACTGCACTCCTGTTAATTTTAGTGATAATTTGTTTTGTTGTGTTAAATGTAAGCGCTTGTCGGTCGATTATCCGCGATCGTTATCACAATAATTAACAATGCGTGAAACGGATTTTTCGTGCGATTTCTGGCCTAAATCAACATTACTATTATGTTTTTAAATAAGTTTATGTTTGGCTGGCCTAACTGCGCTGGCCGTCACGCTGCGAGAAATAAGGGCTATCGGCGAACGAAAATTGACGTAAAATCACAATTATTATCACCGCAGCAACGAGAGGGAACCGTGATACCTGTAGAACGCCATCAACAAATTCTTGCGCTGGTATCCGAACGCGGCGTCGTCAGCATCGCCGAGCTGACCGAACGGCTGGGGGTGTCACATATGACGATCCGCCGTGACGTGCAAAAGCTGGAAGAGCAGGGGGCGGTGCAGTCGGTCTCGGGCGGTGTGCAGGCGCCGGAACGGGTGGCGAGCGAACCTTCTCACCAGACCAAAGAGGGGATGTTCGGCCGGCAGAAAATCGCCATCGGTCGGCTGGCGGCGCGGCAAATTCCCGCCAATAGCTGTATCTATCTGGATGCTGGCACCACCACGCTGGCGCTGGCGAAACAGATCGGAGAACGTGACGATTTGACGGTGGTGACCAACGACTTTGTCATCGCCGGGTTTCTGATAGAGCATAGCCAGTGCCGAATCATCCACACCGGCGGCACCGTGTGCCGGGAAAACCGCTCCTGCGTCGGCGAGGCGGCGGCGCAGGCGCTGCGCGGTCTGTTTATCGATCTGGCGTTCATCTCCGCCTCTTCGTGGAGCATGCGCGGCCTGTCGACGCCGAACGAAGATAAGGTGATGGTGAAGAAGGCCATCGTCGAGGCCAGCCGCCGCCGCATTCTGCTCAGCGATACGTCCAAATACGGCAAAGTCGCCACCTATCTGGCGCTGCCGATCGCCGCCTTTGACGCCATCATTACCGATGAGGGGTTGCCCGCCGCCGCGCGGGAGGCCATTGAGCAAGCGGGGATTGCATTGCTGACGGCGGAAAAAGAAGAAGAAGAATAAGAACGAACCGGAATCAGGATGAAAGTTCGGTATCGATGCTACGTGCGGGCGGTTCACTGGCTTCAACGCCGCCGCGTTCACGCCATTCGCGGCGCCTTTGTTCCCACCACTCTTCGTGGAAGGCTTGCATCTCTTTCAGGCGCTGTTCCTTAACGTGCTGTTGGCAAGTATGGGATGCTATGGGGGCTACGTGGGATTTCGATGACATAGAGGCCGTCCTTTATAAACTCTATTTTGTATAAATAATGCCCTTTGTGCGCGTATTTTTTCAACAAAAAATCATAAATTTTAGCTAATGCTGGCCTTAACGGTGCACTTAAGATGATCCTGGCATGATACTGATAGGCAAACTTGAGAAGAGTTTCCCCGATGCCAACAACGAATAAGCGTTCGCGTTGGAGAAGGGTATAATGCATTGCAGTATAGGTATCGAAAGCTGAGCGCCGATGCCTGTTTACGTCGCTCAACGCCTTAACATCATAAAATTCCAGAGAGAAAGCATTATTGAGGATAGCAGTGTCCACATACACTGGGGCAAACCAATGGTGCATGTTTTGCCCAATTCTCTTGAAATCCAAATGATAGATGGCCGATTTACCATCACCTTTTCTGACGGCAATCTGATATCTGTATGTGTCTGCTATTCCAGTGTGTGACTCCCTCACATCAATATCCATGATAAAATCCTTTTTACTATTATTTTTCCTATAGTTATCCCCTTTGTGACGAACAGATTATTAACCGCGGCGGAGACGATCCTCCAGCCGCCGATGAAGGTTGTGCGCAGCGCCGCGCAAAACTAAATGCCGCTGAACCAGTTGTAGCCCTGATCCTCCCAATAGCCGCCCGGATTGACGTCGCTGACGAAGATCGCGGCGATATGTTTGGCGTTTTTGAACCCCAGCTTGGTCGGCACGCGTAGCCGCAGCGGGTAGCCGTAGTCCGCCGGCAGCGCCTTGCCGCCGAAATCCAACGCCAGGATGGTCTGCGGGTGCAGCGCGGTGGCCATGTCGAGGCTGGCGTAGTAGCGATCGGCGCATTTGAAGCCGACGTAACCGGCATTCAGATCCGCGCCGACGTGCTGCAGAAAGGTGCGCAGCGGCACGCCGCCCCATTGACCAATGGCGCTCCAGCCCTCAATGCAGATCAGACGCGTGATCTGACTTTGCTGTGGCAGCCGCTGCAGCTGTTCCAGCGTCCAGGGCGCTTTTTTCTCCACTTTCCCCGCGACCTCAAGCCGGTAGCCGGCGAGATCGATCTCGGGGACGTTGTATTCCGGGTAAAATGCGTTAAAGGGGAAAGGGTGAGTGATCTGGTCCGGCCGGTAAGTTTGCGCCAACCGCTGGCCGCTGAACAGCCAGGCCTGCACCCGGTCGTTCCAGCGCGACATGGCCCACAGCACCTTATCCACCCGATCGCCGTCTTGCAGATTACACCCGGTCAGCATGGCGATGCCGCCCAGCGTCAGCCCGGAGCGCAACATCAGCCGGCGTTGCAGATTGACCAGCTGCTTTTTTTGGTCCGGTTCCAGCGTCGGCGCGGTTGCCCGCTGTTTTTTCTCATTCATGTTTGCCACCCGTTATCATCGCCCACAGGGTTTTAGGCACGACAGCCACCATAAATACGTGGATCACCACAAACAGGCCGATGCCGGCCATGGCGAAGAAATGCACGTAGCGCGCGAAGTCGAAGCCGCCAAACAGCGCGACCAATCCCTGCAGCTGAACCGGTTTCCAAATCGCCAGGCCAGACAGCACCAGTAATAGGCCGAGCGCCAGTACGCCGAGGTACATCAGTTTCTGAATGGCGTTGTAGCGGCCATGCCGGTGGCGCAGGCGCAGCGTCATCGCCAGCCAGATATCCTGCCGCAGCGCGTCGGCGCGAAGCGGCAACAGATCGTGGCGAAAATGGCCGCTGAACAGGCTCCACAGCAGATAGCAGACGGCGTTGAGCGCCAATAGCCACATCACCGCCAAATGCCAACCAATCGCGCCGCCCAGCCAACCGCCGAGCGTCATCTGCGGCGGAAAGCGGAAATCGAACAGCGGCGAGGCGTTGTAGATTTCCCAACCGCTCATGAACATGCACACCATGGCGAACAGGTTGATCCAATGAGTGATTCGAACCGGCCAGCGATGCACCGGCGGCGACGCGTTGGTCTTCATGGCATTCCTCCGGTTACATCGGCGGCACGGTGCCGTCTTTGCCGGCGGAAATGCGGGTGGCGATGCGTTCGCCCTTATCGTTGACGGCGGAGAACAGCACAATGTGCACGCCCGGTTTCAGCAGGCTCAGATCGCCCGGATCCAGCGTCACGATCGGCACGTCTTCCGGCACGACGACGGTTTTCTGCTGGTTACCGTAAGTGACGGTCAGGGTGCGGCCGTTGGATTTCACCAGTTTACCGACGGTGCCGTTAGTCATGGTATCCACTTTGCCGTCGGCGGATTCCCAGGCCGAATGCCCTTCGCCGGTGCCGCGCAGGCTGGCGGCGAACACGTGCACTTCCAGTGCCTTGAGCGTGCCGTCCGGCTGCGGCACGGCGGCGGTGCCGATAAAGCTGTCCGGTTTGATATCGTCCAGCGTGGCTTTGGAAACGCTGAGCACTTTAGTTTGATCGTTCAGCTTGACGCTGAGTGTCTCGCCCTTGCGGTCGGTCAGCTGCAGATTGCCGTCGGCAACTTGCGTGATGGTGCCGCGCAGCGGCGCAATCACCTTGCCCGGCGTTTGGGCGGCGGCGGCCAATCCGCTGGAAAGCAGTAACGTGGACAACAGTAAACCGGCTATACGATGACGGGTAATCATAACGTTCTCCTGAAATGAGTTTGCCGGTTAAGCATGGTTGACCTACTGGGTCAGCGCCATGGCCGTTTGATGACATTAATGTCATCAAGTTTGTCCGCCGAAGCTGCTAGTATTTTTGCAGACGTAACGAGGTGGCGAGCATGCGAATACTGGTAGTTGAAGACGATATCGGCACAGGGGATTACCTGAAGAAAGGGCTGGGGGAAGCGGGCTACAGCGTCGATTTGGCGCGCAACGGCACCGACGGGCTGTTTCGCGCGTTGGAGCAGGACTACGATGCGATCGTGCTCGATGTCATGCTGCCGGGGCTGGATGGCTGGCAGATCATCGAGGTATTGCGCAAGAAAAGCGACGTGCCGATCCTGTTTCTCACCGCCCGCGATGGCGTGCAGGATCGCATCCACGGTCTGGAGCTGGGCGCGGACGACTATCTTATCAAACCGTTTTCCTTTACCGAGCTGGTGCTGCGTTTGCGCACCTTGCTGCGCCGCGGGCCGGCGCGCGAAGCCGATCATTACGCCATCGCCGATCTGCAGTTGGACGTATTGCGCCGCCGGGCGGTGCGCCAGGATCAGGTGATCCCGTTGACCAATAAAGAATTCATGCTGCTGCATCTGCTGGTGCGGCGCGAAGGCGAAGTGCTGTCGCGCACGCAGATCGCCTCTCAGGTGTGGGACATGAATTTCGACAGCGACACCAATGTGGTTGACGTGGCCATCAAACGCCTGCGCGCCAAAATCGACCGGCCGTTCGACGTCAAGCTGATCCACAGCGTGCGCGGCATCGGCTATGTTTGCGAGCCGCGCTCGTGAACGCCCGCGCTTCACGTCGGCCGGTGTCGCTGACGCTGCGTACCGCCATGCTGTTCGCGCTGGTGGCCGCCTGCGTGGTGAGCGGGGCGGGCTGGTATCTGTTCGGCGCGATGCGCCAGGAAATGACGCTCCGCAGCGATCTGCAGGTGACCGGGCGCGTAGAGTATTTCCGCCATTTACTGGGGCAGCGCTTTCCTTTGGCGCGCCTGACCGCCAATAACGGCCTGTTCGAAAATATGCTGGGCAATGAACAGGACGTGTTGATTTTCCAAATTCCGGGGCAAAAACCGCTCATCAATGTGAATCCGGCCAGGGTGGCCCTGCCGCCGATCGCGCCGACGCCGCCCGAACAGGCGCAGACGCTGGCCGCCGTGCGCGGCGGGGAAACGGCGCAGGGGGTGCCGCTGCGCGCGGCATCGGCGATGGTGCGTCTGGAAGACGGCAGTTTGCTGCAGATCTCCGCCGCGCACGTGATGGTCAACGAGCAGAAGATGCTGGCGCGTTACCTGTGGCGCATTGTCGCGGCGGTCATTGTGGCTTTCCTGCTGATTGCGCTGCTGGGCTATGGGGTCATGCGCCGGGGATTGAAGCCGCTATGGCGCATGGCGGCGCAGGCGTCCGAGATCGCGCCCAATACATTGTCCACTCGCCTCAGCGAACAGGGGGCGCCGAAGGAGTTGCAGCAGCTGACCCGGTCGTTCAATGCGATGCTCGATCGGTTGAATGAAGGCTATCAGCGGCTGACGCAGTTTTCCGCCGATCTGGCCCATGAGATCCGCACGCCGGTGGGCGCGTTGATGGGCCAGTGTCAGGTGGCGCTGTATCAACCCCGCAGCGTGGAGGAGTACGAAACCCTATTGTCGAACAATATGGACGAGCTGGAGCGTATTTCGCGCATGGTGGAAAACATCCTGTTTCTGGCGCGCGCCGGTGAGGCGCAGTCTGCGCTGAACTACAGTCGTCTGGAGGTGGCGGCCGAGCTGCGGCGGGTGGCGGATTATTTCGAAGGGCTGGCGGAAGAACGCGGCATCGCGCTGAGCTGCGAAGGGGAAGGAGAGCTGAAGGCGGACGCGATGTTGTTCCAGCGGGCGCTGAGCAACCTGGTGGCCAACGCGGTGCGTTATGCCGACGAAAACAGCCTGATCGTGTTGCGGGCTGAACGGCGCGCCGATGCCTGGTGGGTGCAGGTCATCAATCAGGGGCCGCCGATCGCGCCGGCGCATCTGGAAAAGCTGTTCGATCGTTTCTACCGCGCCGATCCCGCGCGCAGCGCCGGCAGCCACGCCAGCGGCCTCGGGCTGTCCATCGTGCGCGCCATCATGACGCTGCACGGCGGTGAGGTGCGCGCCGAATGTATCGAGCGCGCGCCTGTCGCCAGCCTCATTTTCAGCCTGCGGTTCCCGCTAGCGCAATAACCGATATGCCGGATTAACGCGGCGGAATGGCAAAGCGGAAGCAGGCGCCGCTTTGTGGTTGTTCGATCAGCTGAATGTCGCTGTCGTGCAGTTGCAGAATGCGCCGCACGATCATTAACCCCAGCCCGCCGGCGGGGCGTCGGGCGCCGCTCAGGATAGACGGCCGCACGAACAGATCGGCGCGCAGCGTCTGCGGAATGCCGGGGCCGCTGTCGCTGACCTGCACCATCACCTGGTCTTCCTGCCGCCACAGCCGCACGCCGATGTCGCCGCCGGGCGGCGTATGGCGAATGGCGTTGTCCAACAGGTTGGTCAGCACCCGCTCAATCATGCTGAGATCGGCGAACACCGGCGGCACGCCGGGGGCGATGTCGGCGTGCAGCCGCTGGTTGCGCGCCTCCGCCGCCAGCTCGAACTTCTGGAACACGTCCTGCAGCAGCTCGCTGAGGGAGAAGGGTTCTTTCTGCGGTTTCACCACGCCATATTCCAGCCGCGCCAGTTCGAACAACTCCTGCGCCAGCTTGCCCACCTTGCGGCTCTGCGCCAGCGCGATCTCCAGATAGCGCCGCCGCTCGGTGTCGCTTAGGGTGGCGGCCTTGACCGACAGCGTTTCCAGATAGCCGTGCAGCGAGGTGAGCGGAGTGCGCAGATCGTGTGAGACGTTGGCGATGAATTCGCGCCGCAGCCGATCCTGCTGCGCCAGCGTTTGCCACTGTTCGGCGAGGCGCTGCGCCATGCGGTGGAAGGCCTGTTGCAGCTGGCTGACCTCGTCGCGCCCGGCCGGCACCGCCGGTAGCGCCGCGTAGGCCTGCACTGCCTCAATGCCGCCGCTGTCCAGCGCATTGACCTGACGGGTCAGGCGCCGGATGGGGCGAGTGACCCAGTAGAACGCGAAACCGCCGGCCAGCAGGCTGAACAGCACCATCACCCCGGAGGTCCACAGCGCCATTCTGGCCGCCGAGTTGAACTGGGCGTTGCTGGCCAACGCCGTGTACTCTTCACCGAGCAAGACCACATACAGATAGCCCTCGACCCGGCCGTCGACCTTCAGCGGCGCAACGCTGAACACCTTGCGTCCGTCCGCGCTGCGCGGATCGTCGCCATACACCGGCATCTGCGCGCCATCGAGCAGCGCCTGCAGCGGCGCCAGCGCGACCCGCTGCCGCTTCAGATGCCCGGCCGGCGCGGCGTTGCCGATGATTGCGCCCTGGTTGTCGAGCAGATAAACCTCAACGCTGGGGTTCACCGCCATCAGCTGATCGAACAGGGTATGCACCGCCTGCGGATCCGGCCCGTTCACCCCCAGCAGCGGATTGCTGTCGGCGATATGCTGCGCCAGGTTGCCGGACAGGCGCTGGATCACCGCCTGGCTGTACTGGGTATTGCTGCGCACCTGCATCCAGCCGGAAAAGGCGCAGCCGATGACGATCAGCAGCGCGAAGATAATCGTGAGGCGTTGCGCTAACGTAAGGTTTTTCATGGCTCACTCTTGCGGCGCGGCCGCGAATTTATAGCCCATGCCCCACACCGTGAGGATGCGCTCGGGTTCTGCCGGGTTGCGCTCGATCTTGATGCGCAGCCGGTTGATATGGGTGTTGACGGTGTGCTCATACCCCTCGTGCTGATAGCCCCAGACCTGATTCAACAGGCTGAGGCGCGAGAACACCTGGCCCGGGTGGCGGGCGAAAAAGTACAGCAGGTCGAATTCGCGCGGCGTCAGCTCGATCGGCTGTTGGTGCAGGCGCACTTCGCGGGCGATGGGATCGATGGTCAGATCGTTGAAGCTGAGCGCGCCGGCGTCCATGCGCAGGTTGCGGCTCATCGCTTCCTGGCGGCGAAACAGCGCCTTGACCCGCGCCACCAGCTCCAGCATGGAAAAGGGTTTGGCCAGATAGTCGTCGGCGCCCAGCTCCAGCCCCAGCACGCGGTGCACCTCGCTGGAGCGCGCGCTGGTGATGATGATCGGCGTGTAGCGCGTCATGGTGCGCGCCCGGCGGCAAATCTCCAATCCGTCTACGCCCGGCAGCATCAGATCGAGGATCAAGGCGTCCCAGCCGCCCTGTTCCAGCATCGCCATGCCCTGATTGCCGTCGGCGGCGTGGCTGATGGCGTAACCCTCGTCACGCAGATGCAGCTGCAGCAGCTCGGCGATGTCGCCGTCGTCCTCGACGATCAAAATTCGTTTTGGCTTGTCCATTCTCATTACCGCTGATTAGCCCGATTCTCTCTGAAGTCTACACAACCGCCACCGGCGGAGTTATCACATTTTATTTAACTTTGCGTGAGGTCTTGGGGAACAAATCCGGGGAATACTCGGTGCATCGCATCGTTAGCTGGCAGGAATCGTTATGAGCCTCACTCTCACCCCGGAACAACGACAGACCGTACATCCGCTGTGGCTGCGGTTAACGCATTGGCTGAATGCGCTGGCGATGCTGATCATGGTGACCAGCGGTTGGCGCATCTACAACGCTTCGCCGCTGTTCAACTTCAGCTTTTTCAACGAGCTGACGCTCGGCGGCTGGCTGGGCGGCGCGCTGCAGTGGCACTTCGCCGGCATGTGGCTGTTTGGCGTCAACGGGCTGTGTTACCTGCTGTTGAACCTCGCCAGCGGGCGCTTCAAACGCAAATATTGGCCGCTCAGCCCGAAGCAGTTTCTCGCCGATGTCGGCGCGGCGTTGCGCGGCAGGCTGCAGCACGCCGACCTGCGCCACTACAACATGGTACAGCGCGTGGCCTATCTGTCGGTGATGGTTCTCGGAGTGCTGAGCGCGCTGTCCGGACTGGTGCTGTGGAAATCGGTGCAGTTTCCGCTGCTGCGCACGCTGCTCGGCGGCTATGAGGCGGCGCGCTATATCCACTTTTTCGCCATGTCGGCGCTGGTGGCCTTCGTCGCGATCCATCTGGTGATGGTGGCGCTGGTGCCCCGCACGCTGCTGGCCATGCTGCGCGGACGTTAAGGAGTTCACGATGAAAAAGGATAAACAGATCATGACGATCGTTGAAGGGCAGGCGATCGTCAAAGAAGCGCAGCGCTTGTTGACCGCGTCGTCCCGCCGCCGCTTTCTGCGCAACGGCCTGACGCTGGGCGGTATCGCTATGCTTACCGGCTGCGATCTCAGCGGCAACGCCAACGTCGAGCAGGCGCTGAGCCGCATTTCGCGCCTCAACGATCGGGTGCAGGGCTGGCTGTTCAACAGCGATCGCCTGGCGCCGGTCTACCCGGAGTCGATGATCACCCGGCCATTCCCGTTCAACGCCTTTTACGCCGAGGAGGACGCGCCCGACATCAACGGCGACGACTATCGGCTGGAAGTGGCGGGGTTGGTGCAGGACAAGCGCGCCTGGAGCCTGCCGCAGCTGCATCGGATGGCGCAGGTTAGCCAGGTGACGCGTCATATTTGCGTCGAGGGTTGGAGCGCCATCGGCAAGTGGGGCGGCGTGCCGTTCGCCAACTTTCTTAAGGTAATCGGCGCGGATCTGAGCGCCCGCTACGTTAGCTTTAAATGCGCCGACGACTATTACACCAGTATCGACATGGCCACCGCGCTGCATCCGCAGACGATTATCGCGCTGACCTACGATGGCCAGACCTTGCCGCGCAAGTACGGCTATCCGATGAAGCTGCGCATGCCGACCAAGCTGGGCTACAAGAATCCGAAGCACATTCAGGTGATCGAGGTCACCAACCGCTTCCCGGGCGGTTACTGGGAAGACCAGGGTTACAACTGGTTTGGCGGCAGCTGAGGCGGCCGCCGGCCATTCTCCGGCACTCCGGTGCCTTTGACATGACGGAAGGAAATACCATGAAAAAGTTATTCGCAATGATGATGTGCAGCGCGCTGATGCTGGGCGTGGCCGGCGCCAACGCCGCGGACGGCATGAGTAAAGACGCGATGAAAAAGGACGGCATGAGCCAGATGTCGCACGACGGCATGGCGAAAGATGGGATGAAGAAAGAGTGCATGGGCAAGGACTGCATGAAGAAAGACAAAATGGGCAAAGACGCCATGAAGAAGGATGGCATGGCGAAAGACGGTATGGCCAAAGACGGCATGAAGAAAGACGAGATGAAAAAGGATGCGATGGGGCACTAAGCCGCCTCACCCCGCGGCCGCAAGCGGCAAACCGCGGCGGCTGCGGGCAACATAAGGAGAGAGGATGATGTTGGCGACATGGCTGCGGCGCTTTCGGCGCTCGAACGGGGACGTTATCTTTATGCGCGCGGCGCTGGTGGTGATCTTCGCCGCCTTCGGCTACGCCAAATGGTTTGATTACGAGGCGCAGGGGCTGGTGCCGCTGATCGGCAACAGCCCGCTGCTGAGCTGGATGCATCAGGCGTTCGGCATTCGCGGCGCCAGTTATGCATTGGGCGTCGCCGAATGGAGCTTCGGTTTACTGCTGCTGGCGGGGTTCTGGTCGCGGCGTCTGGGTTTGCTGGGGGCGATCGGATCGACGGTGACCTACCTGACCACGCTGACGCTGATCTTTTCCACGCCGGGCGCCTGGGAGCCCTCCGCCGGCGGTTTTCCCGCCATGGCCGGGGCCACCAGCTTTTTAATCAAGGATCTGGTGTTGCTGGCCGGCTCCCTGGTGCTGCTGAAGGCCGATTTGCCGGCCGAGCAGGCATAAAAAAGGGCGTAGCCTGGCTACGCCCTCTGGATATTTCTCGGCCGTCACATATCCGGGAAGGTCAGGGTGCCCCCCGGCGCTTCGCGATGAATGTGCAGGAAGTTCAGGTGCTTCTCGTACTGGTCGAGAATATCGCCAATCACCTGTTCCTTGCTGTAGTCCATCAGGTCGTTGCCCTGGGTGCCTTCCATCAGGAAGGTTTCCAGCCGGTAGTAGTGCGACTTGCCGGAGCGGGCACGGTAGGTGAAGCCCGGCACCGAGTAGCGCATCGGCCAGATCTGATAGATAAAGTTCTGTTCCTCGCCCAGGTGCACCAGCAGCTCCAGGTGGTTCAGGCGTTCGTCTTCGGTCGGCGGCACTTCGCTGAACTCCACTTTCGCGCCGCGCAACTCCAGCTCGCGCGCCACGTCCTGCATCGCCGGACGGCAAACCTTATCCAACATTTTCTGCGTGTACTGCGTGCCCGGGTAGTTCATCACCCGCGACAGACGCTGTTTCCAGTTGAGCACGTCGTGGCTGGAGACCGGCACCGGCGCCAGGGTGCTGAGCGCGCTGGCCTTGCGGTAGTCCTCCACCCGCAGCGATTTGTACAGCCCGGCCATCACGAAGAAGATCACGAAGCTGAACGGCAGGCCCATGATCACCGTGGTTTTCTGCAGCGCCGGCACGCCGTCGGTCATCAGCATGCCGATGGTCAGCAGGCCGATGGCCACCGACCAGAAAATCCGTAGCCAGTTCGGCGCATCATTATTGATGTCGGCCAGGCGCGAGGTGAAGTTACCCAGCACCAGCGAGCCGGAGTCCGCCGAGGTGACGTAGAACAGCAGGCCGGTGATGGTGGCCACCGAGGCGCTGAAGGTGAAGCCGGGGTATTGCGCCAGTAGGCTGTAGAAGCCGCGCTCCGGGAACTGCATCACTTCCTGCGCGAACTCGGCGTTGCCGTGGATGATCTGGTACAGCGCGCTGTTGCCGAAGATAGACAGCCACAGCAGGGTGAACACGAACGGAATGATCAGCGTGCCGACCACGAACTGGCGAATGGTGCGCCCGCGCGAGATGCGCGCCAGGAACAGGCCGACGAACGGCGACCACGCCACCCACCAGGCCCAGAAGAACAGCGTCCAGTTGTTCATCCACTCCACCGGCCGATCGAAGGCGAAGCTGTTGAGCGTCATGCCCATAAAGCGGTTGACGTAATCGCCGACGTTAAGCACCAGCGCGTTGAGCAGGAACTCGGTGTCGCCGAAGAACAGCACGAACAGGATCAGGCCCAGCGCCAGCAGCACGTTCAGCTCGGACAGGATGCGGATGCCCTTGTTGACCCCCGAGGTGACCGAGATGGTGGCCATGATCACCGACAGCAGGATCAGCGAGCCCTGCACCGTCAGGTTTTCCGGGATCTCGAACAGCACCTTGAGGCCGTAGTTGAGCTGCACCACGCCAATGCCCAGCGTGGTGGCGATGCCGAAGATGGTGCCGAGCACCGCGGCGATGTCCACGCTGTGGCCGATCGGGCCGTTGATGCGTTTACCGAAGATCGGGTACAGCGCCGAGCGAATGGTCAGCGGCAGATTGTAGCGATAGCTGAAGTAGCCGAGGGCGATGCCCATCAGCGCATACATCGACCAGCCGGTCAGGCCGTAGTGGAACAGCGTCCAGACCATCGCCTGGCGGGCGGCCTCCAGCGTTTGCGCGTCGCCTTCCGGCGGCATCATGTACTGGGTCACCGGCTCGGCGACCGAGAAGAACATCAGATCGATGCCGATGCCGGCGGCGAACAGCATCGCCGCCCAACTCATCAGGCTGAACTCCGGTTTGGACTGTTCCGGCCCGAGCTTGATGGAACCGAAGCGCGAGGCGGCGATAAATACCACGAACACGATGTACAGCGTCGCCGCCAGCAGGTAGTACCAACCGAAGGTGGTCGACACCCAATTCAGCGTGCGGGTGATCCACTGCCCGGAGAAGTCGGTGAAAAAGATGGTCATCAGCGAGAAGGCCAGGATCAGCCCCGCCGAGGTGAAGAAAACCACAGGGTTGAGGCGGTCCTGCTGCGGTTTGGAGGAGGTTTCGCGTGTTGTCATCGTCATCCTCTGAACTGAGTAAAATCGTGCCGCTCCGCATTCTGGGGCGCGTTGGCGCATCCGGAAAACGGGCGAATGAAGGCGGCGGCCATCCCCATGGGAATGGCCTGAACGATGCCGCTTTCGCCTGCTTATGAAGCACCGGAGCGCTTCGCGGCGGGAACCGCTTACAGCCACTGATTTTGGTCAGATTCGTTAATTACCTCACAAAAATCAGCCAGTTCCACAACCAGAAAATACATTTTTTTAACCAGGCGGCAATAAAATATATGCAATTTTTATTGAACGTTCAATCAAAAAAAAGTTTAATAGTCCTCATGATGACCTGAATCACGGGCGAAACGGCAGTGAAATTTGCCCGCTGAGATAAGGCCGAAGTCGGTTTTGTGAGAGTCGAAATATGCCAAAGGTAGGAATGCAGCCAATCAGAAGGCAGCAGTTGATTGATGCCACGCTCGCCGCGGTAAACGAAGTGGGAATGCATGACGCCACCATCGCGCAGATCGCGCGGCGGGCCGGCGTTTCCAACGGCATCATCAGCCATTATTTCAAGGATAAGAACGGCCTGCTGGAAGCCACGATGCGCTATCTGATCAGCCATCTGGGCGAGGCGGTGAAGCTGCGGCTGCAGGCGCTGACCGACAACAGCCCGGCGGCGCGGCTGCAGGCGATCGTCGCCGGCAACTTCGACGACAGCCAGATCAACAGCGCGGCGATGAAGACCTGGCTGGCCTTTTGGGCCAGCAGTCTGTACCAGCCGCAGCTCAACCGCTTGCAACAGGTGAACGGCCGTCGGCTCTATTCCAACCTGTGCGCCGAGTTTCGCCGCGTTATGCCGCAGCCGCAGGCGCGGTTGGCGGCCAAGGGGCTGGCGGCGCTGATCGATGGGCTGTGGCTGCGCAGCGCGCTGCGCGGCTCCGCGTTCAATCAGGCGCAGGCGCTGGCGCTCACGACCGAATACATCACGTTCCAACTCCGGGGGCAAACGCCGCCCGGAGGATAACTCAAGGAGATCCTATGTCCCGTTTTGGCTTGCAGAAGCTCTATATTCATGGCGCCTATGTAGACAGCACCGCTGGAAAAACCTTCAACGCCATTAACCCGGCGAACGGCGAAGTTCTGGCTGAAGTCCAGTCCGCCGGCGCTGAAGACGTCGATCGTGCGGTGGCCAGCGCGGCCAGCGGGCAGAAGGTGTGGGCGGCGATGACGGCGATGGCGCGTTCGCGCATCCTGCGTCGCGCGGTGGATATTCTGCGCGAGCGCAACGATGAACTGGCGGCGCTGGAAACGCTGGATACCGGCAAAGCGATGTCGGAAACCACCGCGGTGGATATCGTCACCGGCGCTGACGTGCTGGAGTACTACGCCGGCCTGATCCCGGCCATTGAAGGCGAGCAGATCCCGCTGCGCGATACCTCGTTCGTCTACACCCGCCGCGAGCCGCTGGGCGTGGTGGCCGGCATCGGCGCCTGGAACTACCCGATTCAAATCGCGCTGTGGAAGTCCGCGCCGGCGCTGGCGGCGGGCAACGCGATGATCTTCAAGCCGAGTGAGGTCACGTCATTGACGGCGTTGAAGCTGGCGGAAATCTACACCGAAGCCGGCCTGCCGGACGGCGTGTTCAACGTGGTGACCGGCAGCGGCGCGGAGGTGGGGCAGTACCTGACCGACCATCCGGGCATCGCCAAAGTCTCTTTCACCGGCGGGGTGAAAACCGGCAAGAAGGTGATGGCCAACGCGTCGGGTTCGACGCTGAAGGAAGTCACCATGGAGCTGGGCGGCAAGTCGCCGCTGATTATCTTCGACGACGCCGATCTGGATCGCGCCGCCGATATCGCCATGATGGCCAACTTCTACAGTTCCGGCCAGGTGTGCACCAACGGCACCCGCGTCTTCGTGCCGGCGGCGCTGCAGGCGCAGTTTGAGGCGAAAATCCTCGAACGCGTGAAGCGCATTCGCCTCGGTGACCCGACCGATCCGCAAACCAACTTCGGGCCGCTGGTCAGCTTCGCGCACATGGAATCGGTGCTGCGCTTTATCGAGAGCGGCAAAAACAGCGGCGCGCGCCTGCTGTGCGGCGGCGAACGCGTCACCCACGGCGAATTCGGCAAGGGCGCTTATGTGGCGCCGACGGTGTTCAGCGACTGCCGCGACGATATGGAAATCGTGCGCGAGGAGATCTTCGGGCCGGTGATGAGCATCCTCAGCTACCAGAGCGAAGAGGAAGTGGTGCGCCGCGCCAACGACACCACCTTCGGCCTGGCCGCGGGTGTGGTGACCCACGATCTGGCCCGCGCGCACCGCGTGATCCACCAGTTGGAAGCCGGCATTTGCTGGATCAACACCTGGGGCGAGTCGGCGGCGGAAATGCCGGTCGGCGGCTACAAGCAGTCCGGCGTCGGCCGCGAGAACGGCCTGACGACGCTGGAACACTACACCCAGATCAAATCGGTGCAGGTCGAGCTGGGCGAATACGCCTCGGTATTCTGATCTTCCCGTCGTCTTTCGAGCCGCAGCCGCGTTGGCTGCGGCCGACAATCTCTAGAGCGCCCAAATACACAGCCTGTTGCCGAGCCGCGCTTCGCGTCTTTGCCTGACCAGGCCTCTATAAAGTAAGGAGATAATGAATGGAATTTGACTACATCATTATCGGTGCCGGTTCAGCCGGCAACGTGTTAGCCACCCGATTGACCGAGGACGCCGACGTCAGCGTCCTGCTGCTGGAAGCCGGCGGCCCGGATTACCGGATGGATTTCCGTACCCAGATGCCGGCCGCGCTGGCGTTTCCGCTGCAGGGCCGCCGCTATAACTGGGCGTATGAAACCGATCCTGAGCCGCACATGAACAACCGCCGAATGGAATGCGGCCGCGGCAAAGGGCTGGGCGGTTCATCCCTGATCAACGGCATGTGTTACATTCGCGGCAACGCGATGGACTTCGACAACTGGGCCAAGGCGCCGGGTCTGGAAGACTGGACCTATCTGGACTGCCTGCCGTATTTCCGCAAGGCGGAAACGCGCGATATCGGCCCGAACGATTACCACGGCGGCGATGGCCCGGTGAGCGTCACCACGCCGAAGGCCGGTAACAACGAACTGTTCCACGCCATGGTGGAAGCAGGCGTGCAGGCGGGCTATCCGCGCACCGACGATCTGAACGGCTATCAGCAGGAAGGGTTCGGCCCGATGGACCGCACCGTGACGCCGAAAGGGCGCCGCGCCAGCACCGCCCGCGGTTATCTGGATCAGGCCCGTTCACGGCCGAACCTGAAGATCGTCACCCATGCGCTGACCGACCACATCGTGTTCGATGGCAAGCGCGCAGTGGGCGTTAACTATCTGCAGGGCGACAGCAATCAGCTGACCCATGCCAAAGCGCGCCGCGAAGTGCTGCTGTGCGCCGGCGCCATCGCCTCGCCGCAAATTCTGCAGCGTTCGGGCGTCGGCCCGGCGGCGCTGCTGAAAAGTCTGGACATCAACGTGGTGCACGATCTGCCGGGCGTCGGAGAGAACCTGCAGGACCACCTGGAGATGTATCTGCAGTACGCCTGTAAGAAACCGGTGTCGCTGTACCCGGCGTTGCAATGGTTCAATCAGCCGAAAATCGGCGCGGAATGGCTGTTCAACGGCACCGGCGTCGGCGCCAGCAACCAGTTCGAGGCCGGCGGTTTCATCCGCAGCCGTGCAGAGTTTGCCTGGCCGAACATTCAGTATCACTTCCTGCCGGTGGCGATTAACTATAACGGCAGCAACGCGGTGAAAGAGCATGGCTTCCAGGCCCACGTCGGTTCGATGCGTTCGCCGAGCCGCGGCCGGGTGCAGGTGAAGTCGAAGGATCCGCGCCAGCACCCGAGCATTCTGTTCAACTACATGTCGACCGAACAGGATTGGCAGGAGTTCCGCGATGCTATCCGCATCACGCGCGAAATCATGGCGCAGCCTGCCCTGGACGAATACCGCGGCCGCGAGATCAGCCCAGGGCCGGAGGTGCAGACCGACGAGCAGCTGGACGCCTTCGTGCGCGAGCACGCCGAAACCGCCTTCCACCCGTCCTGCTCGTGCAAGATGGGCGAAGACGAGATGGCGGTGGTCGACGGCCAGGGCCGGGTGCACGGCATGGAAGGATTGCGGGTGGTGGATGCGTCGATTATGCCGCTGATCATTACCGGCAACCTGAACGCCACCACCATCATGATCGCCGAAAAGATCGCCGACCGCATTCGCCAGCGCGCGCCGTTGCCGCGCAGCACCGCCGACTACTACGTCGCCGGCGATGCGCCGGTGCGCAAGCAGTAACCGACACGCCCTCTCGCCGTTGAGGGGGAGGGCCGCCGTAGCAAGCAACCCCTCTCCATATGCTCTTCCCCAAGGCGAGGGGGCAACTCTCTTTTTATTCCTTATTCCATCATGCCGCCGGCAGCGAGATTGCCTGATCGAAACTGTTGGGCGTCGCCATGCGCCACATGCGGGCGTAGAACTCGCTTTTGATCTCCGGCTGCAGCAGCGCGCCCGGCTCCAGGTAGTAATAGATATCGGCGTACACCTTGATCTCGGTCGGCGTGATGCGGCGCAGCATATGGTGCGAGGTCAGCTGCTCCGGGCGGCTGACGCCGGCCGCCGCCAGCATGTCCGCCAGCGCTTTCACCGTATTTTGATGGAAGTGATAGACGCGCTCCGCCTTGTTCGGCACCACCAACGCCTTCTGACGCAGCGGATCTTGCGTCGCGACGCCGGTCGGGCAGTGGTTGGTGTGGCAGCTTTGCGACTGGATGCAGCCGACGGCGAACATAAAGCCGCGCGCCGAATTCACCCAGTCGGCGCCGAGCACCAGCACGCTGGCGATGTCAAAGGCGCTGATGATCTTGCCGCTGGCGCCAATCTTGATTTGGTCGCGCAGGCCGCAGCCCACCAGCGTGTTATGCACGAACAGCAGCCCTTCGCGCAGCGGCATGCCCATATAGTTGGAGAGTTCGAGCGGGGCGGCGCCGGTGCCGCCTTCCTTGCCGTCCACCACGATGAAGTCCGGCAGAATGCGGGTGTGCAGCATCGCCTTGACGATGGCGACGAACTCCCACGGGTGGCCGATGCACAGCTTGAAACCGACCGGTTTGCCGCCTGACAGCTCGCGCAGCTGCTGGATGAACTGCATCATTTCCAGTGGGGTGGTGAAGGCGCTGTGCGAGGCCGGTGAGATGCAATCGACGCCTTCCGGCACGCCGCGGGTGGCGGCGATTTCCGCATCCACCTTTTTTGCCGGCAGAATGCCGCCGTGGCCCGGTTTGGCGCCCTGGCTGAGCTTGATTTCAATCATTTTCACCTGCGGGCTTTGCGCCTGTTCGGCAAAGCGGCGCGGATCGAAATGGCCGTCGGCGGTGCGGCAGCCGAAATAGCCGCTGCCCAGCTCCCACACCAGATCGCCGTTGTTTTCGCGGTGATAGCGGCTGATGCTGCCCTCACCGGTGTCGTGGTAGAAGTTGCCTTTGGCCGCGCCGAGGTTGAGCGCGCGAATGGCGTTGGCGGAGAGCGCGCCGAAGCTCATGGCCGAAATGTTGAAGATTGACGCGGAGTAGGGCTGGCGGCAATCGGCGCCGCCGATGGTGATGCGAAAACTGGTGGGATCGGCGGCTTCCACCGGCCGCATGGAGTGGCCGATGCACTCATAGCCGGTTTGGTACACGTCCAGCAGGGTGCCGAACGGCTTGTCGCCCATCTCGTTTTTCGCCCGGCGATACACCAACGTGCGCTGGGTGCGCGAAAATGGGATTTCTTCATTGTCCTGCTCGAGGAAATACTGGCGCAGTTCCGGGCGGATGAACTCGAAGAAGAAGCGCAGGCGGCCGATGATCGGGTAGTTGCGGCAAATGGCGTGGCGCTGCTGCGTGAGATCGTAGATACCCAGCACCATCAGGCAACCGCAGGCCAGGGCCGGCAGCCAGAACCACGGATGGTTGTGCATCATGATCAAGAAAACCAGGGTGAGCAAGATGCTCAGCACAAAGCAGGTATAGCGGCTGAATAAGGACGACTTCATAACATCTCCTGATGTTTATTTTTAATCCACACGACATGACTCACGGATAATCCGTGTGCAAATCGTAGCCAACAGGAGAGGATGTTGTGTGTCTGTTGCTGCTTTGTCGCCGGTTGTTACATTAATTTAACTCGGCGAGGGGGCGGGTTGCCGCGCGGCGTACCGCGCAACAAACCAGGGCGTGTTATTTGCCGGCGACGAAGATGGTGCTCATGCTACGCAGCCGCAGCTTTTTCATCGCGCTGTATTTCTGCGAGAAGATGGTTTTCGGGTGCGTGCCGCGTTTTTCCGCGATATGCAGCAGGCTGTCGCCGCGCAGCAGATTGAAGATCACGTCGCTTTCCGCCGGGCTTAGCTCGCGGGTTTTCTGCACCCGGATACCGCCCGGCTCTTTGCTTTCCAGCAGCCGCTGGATTTTTTCCTGCAGCGAATAAAGCGGAATGCGGGTGGAGACCAACTCGACGGAAATCCCCAGGATCGACAGCAGTTTCACCACGCGCTCGTCGTCATAGAACACCAACAGGCGCGTTTTGCTGTTGTACTGCTGGTGCAGGGACACCAGGCTTTCGATCACGTTGACGCTCTGCTCCAGGTTTTGCGAGGTGAAAATCAGCGCGATATCGTGCTTGGTGATCTTTTCCGCTTTGGCGCCGCCGTGCATGAAATCGGAAAACAGGCGGATATCGTACGCGCCGTAGTGTTTCTTCAACAGCACCGACAGGCCAACATAGCTGTACTTACACTCACTAATCACAAGAACGTTGTTTTTAGACATAGGGCAAACACCAATACCGAGTTAAAAGTATTCAGCTGTAAGAAGCGAGTTCAAATCCTTGATGCTGGATTCCTTCCACAGCTTTCCCTGCAGTGCGTAATATGGCATTTCATCCAGCCATTTCTTGTGTTCGGGAGTTTCAACTCCTTCGATAATTACCTTGTAATGATTAAGGTAAAAGAAGCGCAGTAACGCGCGCATCAAGCCCTCGCCGCCGGACTTTTTCATAAAGTCCCAAAGCAGAAAACGATCGAGCTTAACGAAGCGGAACTGGCTGTTGTACAACGCGGAAAAACCCGCATAGCCAGAACCAAAATCATCGAGCCAAAATGAATAACTATTCAATGACGGATCGCCGTGCACGCGATCTTTCACCAGCCGGGTTGAATTCTCGCTGATCTCAAAATGAATACAGCGCAGGGCATTAATTCTTTCGGCAAAGTGAGTATTCGCCAGCGATTGCAGGGAATAATCGTCAACATTCAAAGTGGCTATCACTTGGTTTTCATGAAACCAGTGTTTGTATTTATCGATCAGATTTATCTGATCCATCAAAATCTCAATCCGGGTAGCGCTGTCGGCATGGCGAAAGAACTGTTCAGGAGAAAAATGGGCATATTCGCTATTAAACGTAAAGCGAGACAGGCATTCAACGGCCAGCAATTGTCCCGATTTCGCGAACATTGGCTGGAAAACATAATTAATGCCGTTATTTTTCTCTCTGAAAGAACCGCTCATTTCCCAATCCTTGGATTGATATTTAACTTGTTGATTTTAAATGATTAAAAAGAAAGTTACTCCGTATTTTTTGGTAAATTTCTTATTTAAAGCGTCAGGATGGCCGAAACGTGTCGACAGACCATTTAACGCGGAATTCGTGCCAAAGTCCAAACGTCGCAATCTGTTACTAAATGTAAATATTCGGGATAATATTCTGATTTTCAGGCCTTAACGCAAAATGTTGAACTCTGCAGCTTTCCCAAACACAGATTATTCCTATTCATATGAATCGTCAACATCGATCGATAGGTATCCGCCGATAGTTTATTCCTATCAAGAGGGGGCTTATGAATGTTTTAAACGATTTAACATTAAGAATATGCTTAGTCTATATTTCGTCCGGCAATGAGTTCATCGAGGCAACGCTCCTTTTCAGCAAGGGAGTGCTATCGCTGAGTGTATGCTCAGTGGCGGCAATATATATATAAGCCCGCCACTGAATCGATTATTTTATTGTTCTATGGAGCTGGAAATGAAAAAAGTATTATTGCCTTTGGCTGCCCTGGTATTGTCTGCAACTGCTTCCAACGCAATGGCAGCAAACGGCAACGTTAAATTCACCGGTGAAATTGTACAGTCCACCTGTAAAGTTGTTGATAAAGACCAGAATAAAGAAGTTTACCTGGGTAAATATCCTACCACCGCTTTCCCAACTGCCGGTTCTACCAGCGGTGCTAAAGCTTTCGATATTAGCCTGGAGAAATGTGAAGCGGGTAACTACACCCTGCGTTTCGACGGTAACACTCCAGCTGGCCACCCAGAGCTGTTGGCTGTAACTGGCGGCGCAACTGGCGTTGGCGTTGAAATTCTGGATAACAACGGTTCTACTCTGCCAATCTCTCAGGAAGTGGCTACCCCAGCTACCGTAACTGTTGCTGCTGATGGCGATAACCCAGGCGCTGCGACTTTCAACCTGCGCGCTCGTTACAAATCCTTCCAGGATCTGGTAACTGCCGGTCAGGCAAACTCTAACGCTACCTTCACCATCGAATACAAATAATTCGCTGGCAGGATAGATAGAGTTATTGGCCAAGGATGGCTAAATTTTGAGAGTTGAGACATTCCGATGAAAAAAATTCTGACTGGTATTTTATTCGCATTCTCTGTTAATGCCTTTGCCGGCATTCAGGTTGATGCGACGCGTGTCATCTATAACAGTGCAAGTAAATCCGCATCGCTCTCAATCAGCAATGACAGCGACGATACCTACATGGTGCAAACCTGGCTGGATACTGGCGACGCAAGCCAGATGCCTAAGAATTTGCCGATCGTGGTGACACCAACCATTTTGAAGCTGGCTGCCAAGAAAGACGCCATTTTGCGTTTTATTTATTCCGGCAGCGGTTTGCCGCAGGACAGAGAATCTCTGCTCTGGGTTAACGTACAGGAAATTCCGCCAACGCCTAAGCAAGATAACGTGCTGCAGGTGGCGATCCGTACCCGTATCAAGCTGTTCTACCGCCCGGATTCGTTGAAAACCAACCTGCAGCAGCAGGCAGAAGCGCTGAAATGGACGCGCCAGGGCGGCAACTTGGTCGTGACCAACGATGGCCCGCTGTTCGTCACGCTGGGCGTATTGAACCTCAAGAGCGGCGGTAAAAGCTGGAAAGTGAACGCCGACATGGTCAAGCCACACGACAGTCTGCGTATTTCCCTGCCTCAGGGGGCGCAATCAGCCAGCAATATGTCGTTTACCTATATCAACGACTATGGCGGTCACACCGAGATTAAAAACGTCGCACTGAATTGATTTGAAGCACTTCAAGGAATGAAAGAAATGGCACACAAAAGAATAACAACCCTCGCGCCAAAACGTTTGGTGAAGCTGATTAATGGTGTAATTTATTTTTCTGCTGTGCCTTTTTCATTCTCACATATGGCCATGGCGGAGGAGCAGTTCAACACTTCCTTCATCCATGGCGATGACAATATCGCCCAGGTGGCGTCGTTGGCCAGCGGGGATGATATTCTGCCGGGTAAATATCCGTTTGATATCTATCTCAACGGGCAGCGTATCGATCATCGTGAAATCGAGTTCAAGAAAGAATCCAAGGACTCTCCTGTCGCCCCGTGCCTGACGGCGGCGGACTATCAGGATTACGGCGTAAAGCTGCCTGGCGATCTGACCACCGCAGGTGCCGAGCAATGCTACGCATTGCCGCAGCAGATCTCCGGCGCCAAGCTGAACTATGACGCCGCCGTACAGCGTATGGATCTGGAAGTGCCGCAGGTGTTTCTGATCCCGCGTCCGCAAGGCGCCATTTCACCGAAAGTTTACGATCGTGGCATCAATGCCGGCTTTGTTAACTATAACTTTAGCGGCACTCATAACCGCTACGGCAACAACCAGAACGACAAGACCTCAGACTATTACTTTTTGAGTCTCAACAACGGCCTCAATATCGGCAATTGGCGCCTGCGCAACAACTCGACGTTGAACCAACAGTCGGGCGCCGGTACGCATTGGAAGAACATTTCCAGCTGGGCGGAAACGGACATCGTTTCTCTGCGCAGCCGTCTGGTGATCGGCCAGACCAACACCAATAACAATGTTTTCGACAGCATTCAGTTCCGCGGTGTGCAGATGTCCAGCGCCGACGACATGCTGCCGGAAAGCCAGCGCGGCTATGCGCCGGTGGTGCGCGGTGTGGCGACGACCAACGCGCGCGTTGAAGTGCGTCAGAACGGCTATACCATTTACAGTACCAACGTGCCGCCAGGGCCGTTTGCGCTGACGGACATTTTCCCAAGCACCTTGAGCGGTAACCTGGATGTGACGGTCATCGAAGCCAACGGTTCGAGAACCTCATTCGTCGTGCCATTCTCCTCGGTGCCGAACATGCTGCGCGAAGGGATTTGGAACTATCAGCTGACCGCCGGTAAATACCACGACGGCACCAGCCGCTATCAGCCCAAGTTTGTACAAGGTACCTTGTCGCACGGCATGTCGTATGACATCACGCCTTACGGCGGCGTGCTGGTGGCGGAAAACTACCGTTCAGCGGTTGTGGGCCTGGGTAAAAACCTGGGGAACTGGGGGGCCGTTTCCTTTGATATGTCCTATTCCGACACCAACCTGGTGAACGGCGATGACAAGCAAGGGGAAAGTTTCCGTTTCCTGTATTCCAAGTCGCTCAACGATTGGGGGACGGAATTCCGCATTGCCGGTTACCGTTACTCGACCTCCGGCTATTATGATTTCTCCGATGCGGTTGCCGAGCGCGAACGCTATGAGAACGGCTATTACCGTAACGATTACCACGATCAAAACGATCGCAACCTGGGCGTGCCGGACTGGGCGGAGTCGCGCCGTCGCAGTTATTATACCAGCCGGTTCAACAACAAACGCCAGCGCGTTGAGCTGTCTGTCAACCAGCGCATCGCCGGTAATTCGACGCTGTACGCCAACCTCAGCAACCAGTCTTACTGGGGCGGATCCGGCGAAGACCGCACCGTTCAGACCGGTTTCAACAGCAGCTATAAAAATATCAGCTATGGCGTCTTCTATCAGGACAGCCGCAGCAACTACGGCTATAAAGATCGCAGCGTCAACCTGACCGTATCGATTCCGTTCAGCTTCTTCAGCAAGGATTCGTCGGATATGACCGCCAGCTTCAACGCCGGCCACAGCAAGCAGAGCGGCAATACCTACAGCGCCGGCCTGAGCGGTACCGCGCTGGATGACAACCGCTTGAACTATGCGGTGCAAAGCGGCCATGATCGTTATTCGGGCCAAACCAGCTCGGCCAACGTCGGTTACCAGGGCAGCATGGGGAACATCAATGCCGGTTACAGCTACAGCAAAGATTATCAACAATCTTCGTTGGGCGTGGCGGGCGGCATCGTCGCACACTCCGGCGGCGTGACGTTGACCCAGCCGCTGCAGAACACCTTTGTGCTGGTGGAAGCCAAAGACGCCAAAGGCGTTCGCATCGAAAACCAACCGGGCGTCGCCATCGACCGCTTCGGTTACGCGGTAATGACCTCGGCGTCGCCATACCGTCATAACCGCGTGGCGCTGCGCACCGAAGATATCGGCAACGGCCTGGATATCCCGATGGCGGCGCGAGACGTGGTGCCGACTTACGGCGCAATCACCCGCGTGAAGTTTGAAACGCACACGGGCCAAAGCCTGTTGGTGCACAGCAAGATGGCCGACGGCAGCGTACCGCCGATTGGCGCCAACGTCTTCAGTGCGGACGGCAAGAACAACGGTACTGTCGGTACCAACGGCGATATTTATATTTCAGGGGCTTCCGCAGGGGATCGCCTGCTGGTGAAATGGGGCAACGACGCGGGCGAAAGCTGCTCACTGGTGGTGCCGGAATTGAAAGCGGCGACCGAACAGCTGATGGGTTATCAGGAACTTTCGCTGACCTGCGGAAAACCGTAAAAGGAAAGGATATGTCTTCTTTGTTAAAGCACAAGAATCTCGGGTTGGCGGCTGGGCTGCTGGTCACGCTGGGCGCGTTTTCTCAGAGCAGCTATGCGCTGTCTTGTAAGCAGAACGGCAGCATTCGCCAGGATATCGTGCTGGATAAAGCCATCAAGGTGTCGACCGCCAACACCGCGCCGGGCGCGTTGCTGTGGCGTTCGCAGACTTTTACTTCGACCTTCCAATGTACGGATGACTGGAACAACCCGAAAGGGGAGAACGCCTACCTGTACTGGGATCCGCAGTCCCGGATGAGTCAGATCCATAATTCGATCGAAGTGGGTGTCACTTATCAGGGGATTGATGTCAAACCGACTAAAGGCGCACGTCAGGACGTCGGTCCCGGCACGGAATGTCGCCGTTCGGGTAGCCGTTGTTTGTCTCCGGCCAGATCGCTGACGGTAACCGTGTCTTACGCCATCTACATTAAAGCAACCGGCAAGGCGCCGCCGGCCGGCGGCAAGATCAACGACAACAACTCGTACTCGGTATTTCAGGTTGATGGCGTCGGCGGCTTGAACGGCACGCCGAACAGTAACTTTAACGCCTACATTTCCGGGCTGGGCAACATTCAGTTTATTTCCTGCAACCCAAAAATCACCGTGGTGGCCAACAACGGTTCGACGGTGAATTTCGGTACTATCCCGCGTCAGAATGCGGTGGTGGGTAAAATCGAGAAACAGGTACCGTTCTCGGTGGCCGCCAATATGTCCGATCCGACGACCGGACAGGACTGCCAGGGGGAGACGCTGCAGGCCAGCTTCAGCACCACCTATCCACTGCAGGATAACAGCGTGATCCTGCCGACCAGCGACAGCGGTTTCGGGATTTTGATCTCGCAGGCGGCGACGCCGAATACGCCGATCATGATGAACAGTCCGGTCGATCTGGGCCTGGTCAACGGCACCATCGTTGAAAAGAACTTTATGGCCAGCCTGAAATGGTTGAGCACCAACCCGAAAGTGGGGCCGTTCAGCGCATCGGCGAATATTGACGTCACCTTCAAATAATTCGGTGTCTCGTCAATAAAGAAAGGGTTCAGTTCTCGCGAACTGAACCCTTTTTTGTGCCTTTACCATGAGGATTAACGCAGCCCCATCCAGCTGGTGCATACGCCTTCCGGCAGTTTGCCGGCAAACCAGCGCGGTAAGGCGGGGGCGTCGCGGTGTTGCTCAGTCTGCGTCTGCGCCGGCTGCGCCGGCCACTCCGCGACGTCCCAGCGGGTGGTGCGGCGATACACCGCCGGGGTCTTGCCGAACTGTTTCTTGAAGGCGCGCGAGAACGACGGCTGAGAATCGAAGTGGTATTGCAGGGCGATATCCAGGATCGGGCGTGGGGTGGAGCGCAGCGCCTGCGCCGCCTGCGACAGGCGCCGCTCGCGGATATAGCTGCCGAGCGCGTGGCCGGTGGTGCTGCGGAACATGCGCTGCAGGTGCCATTTGGAGTAGCCTGACTTGGCGGCGACGTTATCCAGCAGCAGCGGTTGGTCCAGATGAGTTTCAATCCAGTCTAGTAAATCGTGAATGATATTGACGCGATCCATGGTTTTAGTTCTCCCGCAAAAACGACATTCAGGTCACAGTGACTTAGCTTAATTATCCAAGAATATACTTTGATAATAGGCGTGACTACGCCGTTACGCAAGGGTAAACCGGGGGTAAATAGGTGGCCAAAAATGCTCTTTGAGCGGCAGGGGTATAGAAAAAAGGCCGCATAAAGCGGCCTTGTCAGCAGGAAACCACGGGGAATCAGTTAGTTTCCGGTTTCACTTCAATGTAGTTCAGACCCAGCACGCTGCTGGTGTAACCGCGGATCTTGTTGGTCATCTCGATATCGCCGTTCAGCTTGTGGCCGTAAGACGGGATGATCTCTTTCAGCTTGCTCTGCCATTCCGGCGTCGCCACTTTGTCTTTGAACACGGTTTCCATCAGATGCAGCATGATCGGCGCAGCGGTAGAAGCACCCGGCGAAGCGCCCAGCAGAGCGGCGATGCTGCCGTCTTCAGAACTGACGACTTCGGTGCCGAACTGCAGCACGCCGCCTTTATCCGCATCTTTCTTGATGATCTGCACGCGTTGGCCCGCGGTCCACAGCTTCCAGTCTTCCTGCTTGGCGTCCGGGAAGTACTCTTTCAGCGCGGCGAAGCGGTCGTCGTCGTTCATCATCAGCTGGCCGACCAGGTATTTCACCAGATCGAAGTTATCCAGACCGACGTGGGTCATCGGCATCAGGTTCGAGGTGCTCAGCGAGTGCATCAGATCGAACAGTGAACCGTTCTTCAGGAACTTGCTGGAGAAGGTGGCGAACGGCCCGAACAACAGCACGCGCTTGCCGTCCAGCATGCGGGTATCCAGGTGAGGCACGGACATCGGCGGTGAACCTACGCTGGCCAGGCCATACACTTTGGCCAGGTGCTGGTTGGCGATCGCCGGGTTGGTGGTGACCAGGAACTGGCCGCCGACCGGGAAGCCGCCGTAGCCGTCGGCTTCAGGGATGCCGGATTTCTGCAGCAGGGTCAGGGACGCGCCGCCTGCGCCGATGAACACGAACTTGGCGTTAACGGTGGTTTCTTTGCCGTCGCGGTTCAGATCGGCAACGGTCACGCTCCAGGTCTGGTCGGCGTTGCGCTTGATGTCGCGCACTTCGTGGCTCAGGTTCAGCTTGAACTTGTCGCTGGCGCTCAGCGCGTCAACCAGCTGGTGGGTGATCACGCCGAAGTTGACGTCGGTACCCAGCGGCATGCGGGTCGCGGCGATTTTCTGCGCCGGATCGCGGCCGTTCATCACCAGTGGCGCCCACTGCTTGATCTGCGCAGGATCTTCGGAGTATTCCATGCCGCGGAACAGGGTGCTGTGCTGCAGCGCCGCATAGCGTTTACGCAGGAAGTTGACGTTGTCGTCGCCCCACACGAAGCTCATGTGCGGCACGCTGTTAATGAAAGATTTCGGATCTTTCAGGACATTGTTTTTCACCTGATAAGACCAGAACTGGCGAGAGATTTCGAAAGACTCGTTGACCTTCACCGCCTTGCTGATGTCGATGGTGCCATCGGCTTTTTCCGGCGTGTAGTTCATTTCGCTGAAGGCGGAGTGCCCGGTACCGGCGTTGTTCCAGCCGTTGGAACTCTCTTCCGCTACGCCGTTCATGCGCTCGTACATGTCGATGGTCCAGGTCGGCTCCAGCTCATGCAGATAGGTACCCAAGGTGGCGCTCATGATGCCGCCGCCGATCAGAACCACGTCGACGGTTTTATTCTTCTCTTCAGCCGCCGCCTGTTGCGTAACGCCAAACAGGCTGAGACTGAAAATCAGGACGAGTAATTTTCTCATTGAATTAAATCTCTTGTGTGTAAATTCTACTCATTGCAGGTGAAAGAATTTAGCGGGAGTTACCCTGGAAATAATGAAGCCGACCGCCCGGCGAAAGCCGATAGGCAGCAATAATGCCTTTTTGTTAATAGGGTTTTTAACGAAAAGTGAACTATTGCAGGCCGTCCGGATGCAAATTGATCGGTTCACGTTACTGGCGGGGTATTATTGTTTGCGAGAATGTTAAAAACTACTTTTGTAACTAAAAAAAATGAATATAAGCAAAAAACGGCCGGTTGCTGTCGCAGGAATAAACAGAGAGGGAAGAAAGGCCGTATAACCGCGTTATTTTCAGGGGCTAATTGTCGCGTAATTAGACGTTATTTCGTTATCACACAATAATTGCGGTTAAATTGCAAATACCTAGCAGTAACCAATAATAAATGGCCGCCGTGGCGGGCGGCCATCGTTCAGGGGGCGGTTACTTGATGCCCATCGCATCGCGCATGGTGAAGAACAGATCGGTCTGATCGGTCAGGCCCACTACGTTGGCGGCGTGCGGGCCGTAGGCCGCGACGCGCAGCTGGGTGCCGGTGTGCCCCTGAGATTCCTCTTCAGAGTTGCCGTAGCTGAGGGTCATCGGTGCGCCGTCCTTGGTGGTCAGCTTTTGGGTCAGGCCCGGCGCTTTGGCGTCGGCGGAGACGATCTGGCTGGCGTGCGCGTGGTCGGCGGTGACGATCACCAGCGTGTTGCCGTCGGCGCGGGCGAAGGCCAGCGCTTTTTGTACCGCTTCGTCCAGATCGACGGTTTCGCCAATCTGCCCGCACGGGTTGGCGGCGTGATCCTGTTTATCGATCGACGCGCCCTCGACCTGCAGGAAGAAGCCGTTCGGGTTGTCTTTCAACAGCGCGATCGCTTTTTCGGTCATCGCCGCCAGCGTTGGCGTGGCGGCGGTGCGCGCCGGGTTGTTTTCGCAGGTCACTGCCGGTTTGTCGAGGTTGCCGTGGTAGCTGGCTTTCGGCCCCAGCCAACGCACCGGCATATTGCCGTCGGCGAACAGCCCCAGCAGCGGTTTTTGCTGGTTGGCGAGGGTAACGGCCTGCAGTTCGTCGGCGTTGCTCACCCACTGATAACCCTGCGCCGCCGCCTGGTCCTTCAGCGATTTTCCTTGCCATTCGCCGCTTTTCGCCAGCTGGTTGAACGATTTCGCGCCGCCGCCCAGCGTGACGTCGGCGCGGGTTTTCAGCAGTTGTTCGGTGATGGAGCCGCGGCCGCCGTTTTCCAGTGCGTTAGCGGCGCATTTCTCGCTGGTTTCCTCCGGGCCGTAGCACTTGCGTGAGATGACGTGCGAGACCAGCGCCGCCGGCGTGGCGTCTTGCAACTCGGCGGTGGAGACGTTGCCGGTGGCCTTGCCGGCCGCCTTGGCGATCTCCAGCAGCGTCGGTTGATCCTTGCCGTTCACGTCCACGCCGAGCGCGCCGTTATAGGTTTTCACCCCGGTGGCCCAGGCGGTGGCGGAGGCGGCGGAGTCGGTCACGTAGTCCGGCTTGTGGGTTTTCCTGTCCAGCGAGTAATGGGTGTATTGTCCTGTCAGCGGCAGGGCGTCGATGCCCTTGAAGTAACCGCCTGCGCCTTCGGCGTAGTTGCGCGCGGCGGTGATCTCGGAATCCCCCATGCCGTCGCCGATCAGCAGGATCACGTTTTTCGCCGTTTTGTCCGACAGCGACGCCTTCAGCGCGGCGGTCTGATCGCCGGCCAGACGGCGGGCGCCGCCCGGTTCGACGAGGTTGCCGCGCGCGGCGCGATCGGTCAGGCCATCGGCATTGGCCGAGGTTTCCGCCGCGATGGCGGAGGAACAGAGCAGGGCGGACAGTACGGCGCCGGCGATCAGGGATACAGCAGGTTGCATGGGGTAAGCTCCTTGTCGTAATACAACAATGTAAATAACATCAAATTGTTACGAAAGGAGAGTAGAGCAGAGGGATGACAATTTTATGACAGCGGAAGGCGGGACGGCCCGGCGGCCATCCCGTTTGACGATCAGGCCGCGCGCGCCGGGATAGCGAGCCCACGCTGCACCGCCGGGCGCGCCAGACCGCGCTCCAGCCACTGCGCGACGCGAGGGAAACTGTCGAACTCCACCAGTTCGCGCGCCTCATAGAAGCCGATCAGGTTGCGCACCCAACCCAGCAGCGAGATATCGGCGATGGTGTACTCCGCGCCCATGATCCAGTCGCGGCCTTCAAGTCGCGTTTCCAGCACGCCGAGCAGGCGTTTCGATTCGTTTTTGTAGCGCTCCAGCGGCCGCTTGTCTTCATATTCGCGCCCGGCGAATTTATGGAAGAAACCGAGCTGGCCGAACATCGGGCCGACGGCGGCCATCTGGAAGAACACCCATTGAATGGTTTCGTAACGCTGCGCCGGGTCCTGCGGCAGGAAACGGCCGCTCTTTTCCGCCAGGTAGAGCAGAATGGCGCCGGATTCGAACAGCGGCAGCGGCCGGCCGCCGGGGCCGTCGGGATCGATGATCGCCGGGATCTTGCCGTTCGGGTTCAGCGCCAGGAATTCCGGCGTCCAGGTTTCGTTGTTGCCGATGTCGATCAGGTGCGCTTCATAAGGCAGGCCGATCTCCTCCAGCATGATGGAGACTTTGACGCCGTTCGGCGTCGGCAGAGAGTAGAGCTGCAGCCGTTCTGGATGCTGAGCCGGCCAGCGTTTGACGATCGGGAATTGGGTGGAATCGAGCATGGAAACTCCTCGGGTTGGCGGGGTCGCTTAAGCGTACCCCTAGAGTATTGCAGTAAAACTACCCTGTCGCCGGGTTACACCGTGAGGTCAAAATGCGCGGCCAGCGCTTTTTTACCGGCGGGGGTCAGCTGCAGCTCGCGGCTGTCGAGCCGGCGAAGGATCCAGCCGCGTTGGATAAAGGCGGCTAACAGCGCGGCGCCCAGCGCGCCGCCGAGGTGAGATCGGCGTTCGCTCCAATCCAGGCAGCCGCAGGCGAAGCGGCGGCGGGTGGGCGCGGGGGAGCAATCGACGCCCAGCCGCGCCAGCGCGGCCTGACCGATGTCGCTTAACCGGTAGTCTGCCTCGCCGGTCAGCCAGTTCAGCGCATGCAGCCGATCGTGCAGCTTCACCGCCACCTCGCCCGCCATATGGTCGTAGCAGGTGCGAGCATATTGCAGCGAGGTGGGCGTGCGGCTTTTCACCGACGGGCGCGGCACGCCCGCCAGCGCCATCAGGCCTTCCAGCGCTGCGGCCACCGGTTGCCCGGCCAGTCGGAAATAGCGATAGCGCCCCTGTTTGACACAGGCAATCAACTGCTGCTCCAGCAGCTTCGCCAGATGTGCGCTGGCGGTAGACGGAGCGACCTCGACCGCCGCGCTGAGCTCGGTGGCGGTGTAGGCGCGCCCGTCCATCAACAGGCACAGCATGCGCGCCCGGGTGCGGTCGGCGATGGCGGCGCTCAGCGCCGCTAAACGATCTTCTATCTCGATGTTATACATACTTCGAGGTTAGACGAAGTATGGCTGTGCGTCCATTGCTAGCCTGTGGTCATCGCACTTTGGTGCTGTGCGGCCGTATTCGCTGGATATTGATGAGCGGGCGTTGAAACCGGTGCAGTGGCGCCATTCTTACCCTGCGCACGTACCGTAATTTTACCGTTGAGAGGAGAAGATAATGATCGCCGTGATTTTTGAACTGCAGGCCGCCGACGGGCAGCGTGATACCTATCTGGCGCTGGCGGCAGAGCTGAAGCCGCTGCTGGCGCAGATCGACGGATTCATTTCCATCGAGCGCTTTCAAAGCCTGGCCGATCCTGCGCGCCTGCTGTCGCTCTCCTTCTGGCGCGACGAGGCAGCGGTGCAGCAGTGGCGCAATCTCGAGCAGCACCGGGCGGCGCAGGCGCGCGGCCGTGGCGAGGTGCTGGCGCAGTATCGGCTGCGGGTGGCGGAGGTGGTGCGGGACTACGGGTTGGAGAGACGCGATCAGGCGCCGCAGGATAGCCGTGGCTATCACCGCACCTGAGAAAAAGCCCGCCGCCGGCGGGCTTTCTTCGTCCGTTATTTCGCTTCGCTGCCCACCTTCATCGCCCCGGCGTAGCTGGCGCCCATCCCCCAGGCAGCGCCGTGGTCGCGGGCGATCTGCAATACGCCTCCCGCCGTGGCTTTGCGGCTCCAGTCCTGCTGCCATTCCAGCATCAACGCCACCCAGTTGATGGGCGTGGCGCCCGCCTGTATCAGGCGCTGCATGGCGTTGTTTTGGCTGTCTGGCGTAATGTCGCCGGTGACGTCCGACAGAATATAAACCTCATATCCCTCGCCCAGGGCGGACAGCGCCGGCAGCATCACGCAGCTGGCGGTCCACAATCCGCCGATGATGATTTTCTTGCGGCCGGATTGTTTAATCAGATCCACTACGCGCCGATCCTGCCAGACGTTGATGGCGGTGCGATCGTACACCTGCAGATCCGGACGTGCCTGCGTCACCTGCTGGAATACCGGCCCGGCGAAGCTTTTGGCGTTGGCCGAGGCCAGAATGGTCGGCACGTTGAACACCTTGGCGGCCTTGGCGATACCGGTGGCGTTATTCACCAGGTTGGTTTGGTCGATAGAGGAAATGGTCATGCCGAACATGTCCTGCAGATCGACCAGCAGCAGCAGACTGTTCTCGGCCGTCAGCGGCTGCACATAACCCGCCTGGCGGCTGTCGGCGGCGGGGGATTGCGCCAACGCGGCGACGGGGGCGGCGGCGGCGCTCAGGCCGAGTATCAGGGCGAACAGGGTCTTTTTCATTATTAACTCCATGATTATCAGTAGATTAAATTCACTTCCCACTCAGGGAAGCGGTTGAATAAAGTCTACTGAGGTTGTTGAGGTTAATAATCTGTGTTTTATTGAATTTATAATTGACCAATAGGACATAATGTGGACGTGTTACTGACGATGCGCGCCTTTCGCCGCGTGGTTGAGCGCAACAGTTTTTATAAGGCGGCGGAGGATTTGGCGATCACGCCGGCGGCGTTGAGCAAGCAGATTAAGCAGTTGGAGAACCGGTTGGGGACATTGTTGCTGGTGCGCACCACCCGCAGCATGAGCCTGACCGAAGCCGGGCAGCTCTATTACCAGGAAGCCTGTCGGTTGCTTGGCGAGTTTGACGCGCTGGAGCAGACGGTTGCAGCCAGTGCGCAGCAGGTCTCCGGCACGCTGCGGGTCAATGCGCCGCTCTCGTTCGGCCTGACGGTGCTGTCGCCGCTGCTGCCGCCGTTTATGCAACGCTACCCGCAGCTGCAGGTGGAACTGACGCTGGACGACAGGGTATTGGACGTGGTGGCGGCCGGTTTCGACATTTCCTTGCGCATTCGCCGACGGCTGCCGGATTCTTCCCTCAGTGCCCGGGCACTGGGTGAAGTGCACCAGCGAATTTGCGCCGCACCCGGCTATTTGGCGCAGCACGGCGTGCCGCAAACGCCGAATGACTTGCCGTGTCACAGCTGTCTGGCCTATTCCCTGGCGGAAAGGCCGGGGCAGTGGCAGTTCACCGCCGGCGAGGAGAGCCTGAGCGTGACGTTCACTCCCCGATTGATCGCCAACAACAGCCTGATGCTGCGGGACATGCTGGTGGCGGGACTGGGCATCGGTTCGCTGCCGTCGTTCGTGGCGGATCCCGAAATCGCCGCCGGTAGGCTGGTGCGGCTGTTCCCTGAACAGATTGCCGAAGCGCATCAGGTCTTCGCGGTTTACCCGACGCGCCGGCATGTGCAGCAGAAAGTGAGTTTATTCACCGAGTTTGTGCGAGAACAGGGATTGATGACGGCGAATTGACAACGCTGCACGGGTTGTCATATTCATTAGCTATGAAAAAATCCTACCGCCCATTCGCGAAAATTATTATCACCCTTCTCCAGAGGGTGGGATAGCGCGTGTGTCGCCAATAAAAACCCGCCGGCAGGCGGGTTTTTTTATCCCCTTCCGGCAACGACCGGAGAACGTCATGAAAACCTACCCTGCAGTTTTACACCTGATGTGCGGCAAGGCCGGCGCAGGCAAATCGACGTTGGCGCAGCGTTTGGCCCAGCAGCCGCAAACGCTGTTGCTGAGTGAAGATGCGTGGCTGGCGACGCTGTATGAACAGGAGATGGCCAACCTGCAAGACTACGCGCGCTGTTCCGATCGGTTGCGGCGGGCGCTGGGCGGGCACCTCGTTCAGCTGCTGCGCGGCGGTTGGTCCGTGGCGCTCGATTTCCCGATGAATACGCCGGACAGGCGGCGCTGGGCCAAAGCCTTGGCGGAGGAGGCCGGCGTCGTGCACTGCCTGCACTTTCTCGACGTCAGCCATGCGCAGTGCCTGAGCCGGATAACGCTGAGAAACGCGCGCGGCGAGCACCCGTTTACACTGAGTGAGGCGGAGTTTGAGCATCTGGCGCAGTATTTTGTTCCCCCGGCGGAAGAGGAAGGGATGACCGTCTTGCGTTATGGCGAACGGGACTGAAAACCGGCGCCATGACGGCGCCGGCAACAGGGTTAGGCTTCGGCGTTAAACGCGTTGTGGAAGGTGACCTCCGCGCACGGCAGCGCGCCCTGGAAGGCGACGGCGCGGAAGTAGTCTTGCGGCACGCCCGGCAGGGTCAGCGTGCTTTGTGCCTGGAAGCCGAAGCGGCCGTAGTAGTTCGGATCGCCCAGCACTACGCAGCCTGCGGCGCCGCGTTCCTGCAGCTCGGCCAGCAGCCGGCGGATCAGCCGGCTGCCGATCCCCTGGCCCTGACAGGCCGGCAGCACCGACACCGGCGCCAGCCCGTACCACCCGGCGGCGCCGTTGCTGAGTGCGATCGGCGAGACGGACGCGTGCCCGATCGGTGTGCCATTGCGTTCGGCGACCAGCGACAGGGTGAGGGCTCCCGCCGCGCGCAGCGCATTGACGATAAACTGCTCGGTGTGGCTGCTGTGCTCGGCATGCAAGAATGCGGCGGCGGTGAGGGTGGCGATGGCGCCGACGTCGGCCGGCGTTTCGTGGCGTAACGTGATGTTCATGGTTGTATCCTGATTAAATAAGGCTATGCCGACCGGGCTGCCTGCCCGGCCGGTATCGATGATTAACGGTTATCCAGCTGCGCCCGCACGGCCTTGAGCCCGGCGAAGGTGACGCGATAAGGGCGCCCCTGGCGAGAGAGGATCAGGCGTTTGGTTTTGAGCTTGGTGAAGACGGCCAGCGAGCAGTCGGCCAGGCCGAGCCCTTCGCGGGTGTAGCATTCAACGTGGGTGACGCGACCGGCGTCGTTGCGGGTGAAGGCGATATAGCCGCCTTTGGCCAACACGTGCAGCACGCGTTGTTCCGCTTTGGAAATGTTCATGTTGGGAGATCCTGTAATAACCCCAGATACGCGCATCCCCGCGCAAACGCGCGTCGGATACGTCAGAGTCCCTCGCCATGCGGCAAGGAAGCGACTATCGGGTGGTTACAATCTCCAACATACAGGCCTCGGGCAGTGAAAAACGCCAGGGCGGCGTTTCAGCGCAGTTAATGTAGCCAATGGCCGGTTGGCTGTCAATTTGCCGGCGACGCGGGCCGCCGGCGCAAGGCCAATCAGAAAGGCTTGGTCGGCAGGTATTTGCCGTCCAGGGTGATCACCGCGCGTTCGCCGCCGTCCGGATCGGGCACCTTCTTGATATCCAGCTTGAAGTTGATGGCGCTGATGATGCCGTCGCCAAACTGCTCGTGCACCAGCGCTTTCAGCGTGGAGCCGTAGACCTGCAGCATTTCATAGAAACGATAAATGGTCGGGTCGGTCGGCACGCCGCCGGGAATGCTGCCGCGCAGCGGGATGGTTTGCAGCAGTTGCACCGCTTCTTCATCCAGCCCCAGCTTGGCCGCCACCGTGCGCGCCGCCGGTTCCGGCAGCGCATGCTGCCCCAGCAGTGCGGCGGTGACGAACGCCAGACTGAGACCGGTGCCCTCGGCCAGCGCTTCGAACGTCAGGTTATGGCGGATCTTGGCGGCCATGATGGTGTCGGTGAGCGCTTCGCGCGGGGCGGCGTTGTGCAGAGAGTGTGTCATGTTGGCTCCTTTTGTGGGCTTAAAAACGGGCGATCGCCGGCGTGGCGGTCACCTCGGGATGGATGGCGAGCGGCACGAAGCGGCGGGTTTCACCGTCCAGCGCCTCGATAGCGCCGCTGGCGATGTCATAGACCCAGCCGTGCAACGCCAGGCGGCCCTGATCCAGCGCCAGCGCGACGGAAGGATGCGTTTTGATGTTGTTGAGCTGGGCGATGACGTTCTCGCGCACCATCGACGCGACCCGCGCTTCGTCGCAGGCGTGCGGATAAGCCTGATTGACCGCCTTGGCGGAATCGGCGTAACGCAGCCAGCCGGCGACAGTCGGCAGGTGATCCAGACACTGGCAGGTGGCGATGGCGGTCATCGCGCCGCAGTCGGAATGGCCGCAGATCACGATATCTTCCACGCCCAGCGCGGCGACGGCGTACTCGACCGAGGCGGTCACCCCGCCGGGTTCGGGGCCGAAAGACGGCACGATGTTACCGGCGTTGCGGATAACGAACAGATCGCCCGGCTCGCGCTGGGTGACCAGCTCCGGCACCAGGCGGCTGTCGGAACACGAAATAAACAGCGTGCGCGGATTTTGGCGGGTTGCCAGCCGCTGAAACAGCGCCGTGCGTTCAACAAAGGCTTCGCGCTGAAACTTCAGGAAGCCTTCAATCACCTCTTTCATTGTCTTTCTCCCTGGGGGGTAAGCGATGACGGCATGATGAACGCTTCTGGCTATAGGGTCTAAGACCCATTTATAATGCTGGCTATAGGTTTTACTAATAGCTGGGGCGCTATGCTGCTGCGACATATCCGATATTTTCTGGCCGTTGCCGAACAGGGCAATTTCACCCGCGCCGCCGAAGCGCTGCACGTCTCGCAACCGACGCTCTCCCAACAGATCAAACAGTTGGAGGATGCGCTGGGAGCGCCGCTGTTCGATCGCAGCGGCAGAAGGGTGCAGCTGACCGACGCCGGTGAGGCCTGGATGCGCTATGCGCGGCTGGCGCTGCAGGATCTGGACGCCGGCGCGCGGGCGATCCATGACGTGGCGACGCTGGCACGCGGCCATTTGCGGCTGGCGATGACCCCGACGTTCACTGCCTATCTGGTGGGGCCGACGATCGATGCGTTCTATCGCCGTTACCCGGGGATTACGCTGAGCATTGAGGAGATGGCGCAAGAGCGGATCGAGGCGCTGTTGGCGCAGGATCGGCTGGATCTGGGGATCGCCTTTGAGATGGCGCAGTCGGCGGACGTGGAAGCGATGCCGTTGTTCAGCGAGACGCTGGAGCTGATGGTCGGCGCCGAACATCCCCTGGCGGCGCGGCGTCGGCCGCTGACGCTGGCGGAGTGGCAACATCTGCCGCTGGCCTTGCTGAGCGGCGACTTCGCCACGCGGCAGTTTATCGATCGCTACTGCACGCAGCTGGGATTTCGGCCGCAGGTGGCGGTGGAGGCCAACGCGCTGGGCGCCATCGTCGAGATCGTGCGGCGCGGGCTGCTCGCCACGCTGCTGCCGGCCGCCATTGCGCGCGAGAATCGGCAGTTGAAAAAAGTGGCATTGGCCAACGCCATGCCGGTGCGGCAGGCGGTGTGGCTGCAGCGCAAAGGCGCTTACCGCAGCGCCGCCGCGCAGGCGTTTATTGCCGTCTTGCAGGAACAGGGCGTTACGCCAACGCCCCCCAGCGCTGCGTCATCCCCAGCAGATGCACCAGCCCGAAGCCGAGGCAAATCAGCGAGCTGACGACGATAAAGCGCTGGCTGCGGCCGGTATCGCGCAGGGCGAAGGGGCCGGCGACGCCGCGCAGCAGGTAGATGAAGGTAATGATAAACAGCGCGGGCCGCAGCAGCGGCAGCGGCGCGATCAGGCCCGCGCCGGAAAGCGCATACAGCGACCAAATAAACAGCACCAGCGCGATACCGGCGGTGACGACGGCCGGGAACTTTTTACCCGCTTCCGCCGCCTTAATGAAGCGATCGCCGGCGCCGCATAGCCGGTAGCCGCGCGGCCCGGCGGCGATCACCCAGATATGCAGCAGCGCGGCGATGGCGCTCAGCGCGGCGCCGATCAGCAGCGCGGTGTTATAGAGGTGTGGCATGGTTCAGCATCCTTGTCCTAAATCAGTCTGGTATCAAGCGTAGACCAGAATGGGTAAGTCAGGCTGGGGGGAGCTCAACGGCCGACATTTGCAGCGCGTCTTCAGGCACTACGTGCGCCTGCGCATCGATAAATGCCAGCTGCACCGGCAGCCCGCTGCGTTTATCCACCAGTTGAACGTGGGGGGTGTCATGCAGAATATGCCGGTGGCCCCACGCCATCAGCGCAACCAGGATGGGCCCCAGGCTGCGCCCCTTGTCCGTCAAGACATATTCATGTCGTTCGCGCTCGCCCGGCTCCCGGTAAGCGCGTTTGGCCAACAGTTCTTGTTCTACCATGGCATTCAGACGGTTGCTCAACGCCTGGCGTGAAGCGCCGATATTCTCGCGCAGCTCTTCAAAACGGCGGACGCCGTAGAATGACTCGCGCAGGATCAGCAACGTCCAGCGATCGCCAAGCAGATCCGCGGCCTGCGCCAGCCCGCACAGGGCAAGAGAAACGGTAGGGAGATCGGGAGATTTTGACATGGGCATTTTCCTTCGCTAATCTAAGTCTTGTTTTTAGACTTAACTATATTCAAGGAGAGTATAATGCCATTTGTTAATGTGCAAACGGTGAAAGGCATGCTGGATGAACGGCAAAAAAGCGAATTGCTGTCCCGCATTACCGAACTGCTGGTAGAGATAGAAGGGCGAGGCGATCCGGCGTTCAGGCAGTCGGTTTGGGTCCGAATCGATGAACATGCGCCCGAACAATGGAGCCTGGGCGGCGTACAGCCGACGGCGGCGATGATTGCCGCGAAGTTCCCGCCGCGTTAATTCAGCTATGCCGCCTGCGAAAAGGATCGGATGCCGCAGGCGCTCAAAATGTCACCGAAACTTCCCGCGATCTCTGCACCCCGTTGTGGCATAATGCGCGCCAAATCACATTCCCTATGTATAAAGAGCGAGCGCTGTGTTAAGCACTAATTACATCACAGTGTTGTTTCGTATGTAAAAAACCATATCAATACAAAAACAAACCAATGACACAATCATGTATCATTAAGTATATTCTTTAAGATGTTTGATTGGTCAATTACTTGATTGATGAGTTATACTTCATGAAACAAAAAATCCATAATTTAGAAACATAATAATGTAAATTAACAATGGAGTGATTGGTGAAAATGAAATCAAAAAAAGAAAAAAGAAAGCAAAAACTCAAGGCTAGAAGCAAAAGGGCCAGGGAGATGCGAGAGGGGGTAATTGAAAAATATAACAAAAAGAAAGATATTTTTACTTACGGAAAACGTCTGACAAGACGTCAATTTGATGCTTACTGCTATTGTCGAATGCCACTAGTCAGATTTACTGCTCATGAAGTTGAATGGTACTCATTATTTGATAATAAGTTGCTTGGTGTTGTGATAATGGATGTAACTGATGAGGATTATGGTTTTATCATACTGGGTAGGGATGCAAGGAAGCTATTCCGTTGCATTGATATTTGTTCTGGGTTTTATCGGACAGCAATAGAGGCAAGAAAAGCTCTAGCATTAAAAATTTCCGAAAGTTATAAGGGTAACATCAAGGATGTGTATCCGCAAAATGATGAGGTAGATGTTGGGTTTAATTTATTCACAGATGTTATACCAGAAAGTGAGCAGCATAGAGGCTATAAGATATTAAAAAATGAAATTAGGTTTGAAGCTGCAAGAAATATTATTTCTGAAATTGTCAATTCATTTATTGATAATGATGGTCACTATGAGCGAGAATTTCAATCGGTAAACTTCCAGGCGAAACTTTGGGAGCTTTATTTGCATATGTATATTCATAATGCAGGGCTTGCCATTGAAAATAATCATGCTGCACCTGATTTCGAAGTTAATGATTTTGGTAAGAAGTATTTCATTGAAGCCGTGACGGCTAACCCATCAACTAACTCACAGCGACCAGATTTACCGGCGCCTCAAAGTCATGAAGAAATTCAAGAGCGTCTTGACAATTTCATGCCGATAAAATTTGGAAGCCCTTTGTATAGTAAGTTATGTAAGAAATATTGGGAGAAAGAGCATGTCTCTGGTAACCCTCTTATATTGGCGATTCATGATTATCACAATGATAATGCAATGACTTGGTCTAGAACTGCGCTTTCTGATTATTTATACGGAATAAGAAATCGTATTGTTGGTGGAAAAGCTACGTTAGAGAAAGTTGAAAAACATGTATGGGATGGCAAAGAAATCCCTTCAGGTTTTTTTTACCAGGAACATGCTGAAAATATAAGTGCTGTATTGTTTAGTAATCAAGCGACAATACCAAAATTTAATAGAATGGGTAAACTGGCAGGGCTGGGGAGCAATGGTGTTAAGATGATAAGGAATGGGTATTTGTATAATCCGGATCCAGACGCCATTTATCCTATACCATTCTCAAAAGATGTTGACGATCCAGATTATGAAGAGTCTTGGTCTGAGGGATTGATAATGTTTCATAATCCAAACGCAAATAATCCAGTAGATATTAACTCATTTTCAGATATCAGTCATATATTTTATTCAGAGGAAAAAGGTTTCTATGGACACCATCAAGCGTTTGATGTTCTAGGTTCAGTTACAATAGTCATTAGTCACCATGATAAAGATATAAAGGATGCTTGATAGGTTCAACCGGACTTCTATAACACCGACCTTTTCAGAGGCTAATTATTCATACAATGAGCCAAAATCTATTTTTAATCAGTGGGTATGACTACTAGTTTAGTTGCTAAGTTAACAAAGCTAAATGTGTTAAAACGATCTTTTTATTATCCTTCTGAGAGGTATGGGTTGATTAATCTCATATATTGTCCGTATGGAATTGTCAGAGCCCATATATAACGATAATGAGCTCTGACATTTGACTTCTAACGTAATCTTTTTTCAGAAACCTCGGGAGGCATTACTGCTGATAGTAAGACTGGGATAGACTCAAGCATTATTTTTCCATCCTTGACTTTTCTTCTCACATACTCAGGATATTTTTCAGGTAAATACACGTCTTCAAACCATCCTCTAAATTCTGAAAGTGCACTGTGAGGGTATGCATTTATTTCCGGGTCTAACTGCCTATAAGATTCAGGAAAGTTATGTCTTATTTTTATTTGTTCCCCATATTTTTCTGAGAGGGAATTTGCTCTCCAATAACGCCCCCAATGGCTTCCTAAACTACCATCTGGCATAATTGAATCATCTACAATAATGTTGTTTCTTATTAGTGAGGCTATTATCGCTGTTGCCTCATCAAACATCGTGAAATACCCACGTGGAGTCTCATTTAATAAGATTCGCTCTTGAAATAATGACCAGCTCTTTGATATGGCGTCTGTTTCTTTATAACTTAGGCGCTCATATATATATTTGCGTAAGCCAAATTTGGCTGCTTTTCGATAATTTATTATGGCTTCATCTTTTTTTACTTGTGCAAAGTGAGCATAATAGTCGGTTATGGCCATAACGATTTGTTCTGGAACAGCGTGAATAGTCCCTGTTATGGAGTTATTACTACTCAATTGTACATATAAACTATCTGGGGCTTGTTCAGTTTCCGTCCATTCTTTTATTAGCTCTTCTAATTGCCTTCCTCTTTGGCGCCCTTGAGCTTCTCCTTTTTCCCAGTCTTGTGCTAATTGAATTATTGAGCTCGGAGCCATACCACAAAATCTAGCTAGCCCTTGAAGAGATAAGAATGTTTCTCCATTTGGGAGAATGCCCATGCTAATATTATCTACTTCTTTTATTGCTATAGGTGTAATGGAAAGAGATTGCTGTTTCATAAAATATTCCTCAAATTAATTTCATTTTCCACTAGTGTGATTTTAAAATGAATCAAAAAATCTTTTATTGTTATGGACAAAATGATAGAAAGTAAATTTATCACTTCTAAGGTAAGATTCCTAACCCGATGCTCAATCCCACTTATATAATTGCGATCTGGTTCACACTTATCAACGAACTCTTCCTGTGACCAGACATGCTCATTGCGTAACTCTCTAACACGTAGACCAAATTTGATTTAAATTTAATTTTTCATCTAACAAGCATCATGTCTGTTGTTTATCAGAACACTGGTCATGCCATTAGTTACAATTTTTATTATTAATAACCATATCAATTTGTTTGATTGTTTTTAGTAAATGCGCTTTCCTATTTAATTAGTATTTTCTGCATAAATTTTGGCATGCTATCCGCAAGTCCCTTGGCGAGTATTACAACCAATATGAGTGCAACAAGAAGCAACCCATTAGCCCCCCCCCTTTTTATAACAATGGTACACAGATAGATTTCAATGGTTTCCGCGACTTTGGTAGCTTTGACTCATCCGATTATCAGGGGTACATACGTCGAAAGAAATAGTAGTTTGCGTGCAGAATGTAGCTGAATTAATTACAGCTCATCGGCTAGAGGGGCAGTAATCAGCGTTAAAAGCAATATGATAACTGTCCTTATTTAATTTAAATTACACCGTTCACTCAGGGCTTTCATCGTACACTTTTTTAACTGCAAATCTAAAAATGACATACCCTAAGAAAACTCCCACTATTGATATCGCAACCCACAGATACTTCAAATGGTCGTCGGAGTAAAACATGAACCAGGCAATGGCTAACAGCGAGAGGGCCACAACGCCGCATCCAATGCCCTGAATAATTCTGGATAAAGCCGCCAGCATAAAGTTCTTCATACGTTAACCTTTGCAAAAAAGTACTGACAAATTTGGTTGAATTTCTTTCGATCTCTTTCCCAAACCGAGACGGCATCCTCGAATGGTCGGACTTTGTTTTCTAACAGAAAGTACAGCAGATCGAGGTTTCCCAGGCGTCTGAGTTGATCATACATCCGCGAGTTTCTTGCCCTCAAGTCGCGTGATGTATAGACAGAGCGCGATATGCTTGCCCCTGCGGTGAGAATTGAGCCAACGGCAACACCCGAGACAAGTCGTGGAATGATTTGTTTAGAGAATATATATCCCATGTTTGCGGTGGCTAACTGATTAAATGCGAATTTGCCGATGAGTTTGCCTGATGTTCTTATGGTCATGTCCTTAACATCTTCAAACTTGACCTTACTGGCGAAGTTTTCGATGAAGATATGAGCCACTTTTTCGATGCTCGCTTTATTGGCTAGGCCTGACTTGATGAGTCTGATAAATCGCTCTTTATCTTGCGAGTTTAACCATCTGTTTTCAGTATCAATATAGTCGTAGCCCAGGTAGTAGAAATCGACCGGTACGCTGATAAAACCTTGTGCAAACCCGCGCACTAAATTGCTGTCAATGTTTATGGCATCCGCCATGTCGTTGGCTATCTGCTTTGCGCTTTTCATAGAAATCCTTTTCAATATGAAGCGCGAATCTAGCAGACTTCTTGTACGCAAGCCAATGCCCACCGGCAAACGGTGTGAACTCGCCGCTCAAAATGTCACCGAAACTTCCCGCGATCTCTGCACCCCGTTGTGGCATAATGCGCGCCAAATCACATTCCCTATGTATAAAGAGCGAGCGCTGTGTTAAGCACTAACAACATCACCATGCAGTTCGGCAGTAAGCCGTTGTTTGAAAACATCTCTGTCAAATTCGGCGGCGGCAACCGTTACGGCCTGATCGGCGCCAACGGCTGCGGCAAGTCCACCTTTATGAAAATCCTCGGCGGCGATCTGGCACCGAGCGGCGGCAACGTGTTCCTCGATCCGAACGAGCGCCTGGGTAAACTGCGTCAGGATCAGTTCGCCTTTGAGCAGTACAGCGTGCTGGATACCGTGATCATGGGCCACACCGAACTGTGGGCGGTGAAGGAAGAGCGCGACCGCATCTACGCATTGGCGGAGATGAGCGAAGAAGACGGCTATAAAGTGGCCGATCTGGAAGTGGCCTACGGCGAAATGGACGGCTACAGCGCCGAAGCGCGCGCCGGCGAACTGTTGCTCGGCGTGGGTATTCCGGTTGAGCAGCACTATGGCCCGATGAGCGAAATCGCGCCGGGCTGGAAGCTGCGCGTGTTGCTGGCGCAGGCGCTGTTCTCCGATCCGGAAATCCTGCTGCTCGACGAACCGACCAACAACCTGGACATCGACACCATTCGCTGGCTGGAAAACGTGCTCAACGAGCGCAACAGCACCATGATCATCATCTCGCACGACCGTCACTTCCTGAACATGGTCTGCACCCACATGGCGGATCTGGACTACGGCGAACTGCGCGTTTACCCGGGCAACTACGACGAATACATGACCGCCGCCACCCAGGCGCGCGAGCGTCTGCTGGCGGACAACGCCAAGAAGAAGGCGCAGATCAATGAGCTGCAATCGTTCGTCAGCCGCTTCAGCGCCAACGCCTCCAAATCCAAGCAGGCCACCTCGCGCGCTCGCCAGATCGACAAGATCCAGCTGGAAGAGGTGAAAGCTTCCAGCCGCCAGAACCCGTTCATCCGCTTCGAGCAGGACAAGAAGCTGTTCCGTAACGCGCTGGAAGTGGAAGCGCTCACCAAGGGCTTCGATGACGGCCCGCTGTTCAGCAAGCTGAACCTGATGGTGGAAGTGGGCGAGAAGGTCGCGGTGCTGGGCGCCAACGGCATCGGTAAAACCACCCTGCTGAAAACGCTGGTGGGCGACGCACAGCCGGACAGCGGCACCGTCAAGTGGTCGGAAAACGCCCGTATCGGTTACTACGCGCAGGATCACGAATACGAGTTCGACGACACCCTGACCGTGTTCGACTGGATGAGCCAGTGGAAGCAGGAAAAAGACGACGAGCAGGCGGTGCGCAGCGTGCTGGGCCGTTTGCTGTTCAGCCAGGACGACATCAAGAAGAAAGTGAAGGTGCTGTCCGGTGGTGAAAAAGGCCGCATGCTGTTCGGCAAGCTGATGATGCAGCGCCCGAATATTCTGGTGATGGACGAACCGACCAACCACCTGGATATGGAATCCATCGAATCGCTGAACATGGCGCTGGAGATGTACGAAGGCACGCTGATCTTCGTCTCCCACGACCGTGAGTTCGTCAGCTCGCTGGCGACCCGGATTCTGGAAATCACCCCGAACAAGGTGATCGACTTTACCGGCAACTACGAAGACTATCTGCGCAGCCAGGGCATCGTGTAACCCTTGCGGTAACGCATCAGGGCGGGAATTATCCCGCCCTTTTTTTATCCGTCATGCCCCGCCGCACACCTCGCAGTGCGGATCCTTCGGCAGTTTCATCTCGCGGAACTGCATGCTCATTGCATCGAACATCAACAGCTTGCCGCGCAGCGGTTGACCATAGTCGGCCAACAGCTTGATGGCTTCCATCGCCTGCAGGGTGCCGATAGTGCCGACCAGCGGCGCCATCACGCCCGCTTCGACGCAGGTGAGGGCGCTGTCGCCGAACAACCGGCTCAGGCAGCGGTAGCAGGGCTCGCCCGGCTGATAGGTGAACACGCTGAGCTGGCCCTCCATGCGGATCGCCGCGCCGGAAACCAGCGGCCTCTGCTGCGCGTGGCACAGGCGGTTCAGCGCGTCGCGCGCCGCCACATTATCGGTGCAGTCCAGCACCAGATCGCAGGCGGCGATCTCTGCTGCAACCGCATCGTCTTCCAGACGACCGTCGATGGCGTCGATGCGGATATGCGGATTGATGGCGCTCAGTTCCTGCCTGGCGGAGGCGACTTTGCTCTGGCCGATGCGATCGTCGCGGTGCAGGATCTGGCGCTGCAGATTGGAGAGCGAGACGGTGTCGAAATCCACCAGCACCAGATGGCCGACCCCGGCTGCCGCCAGATAAGGCGCGGCGGCGCAGCCCAGCCCGCCCAGCCCGGCGATCAGCACGCGGGCGGCCTTCAGCTTCTCCTGGCCGTCGAAGTCAAAGCCGCGCAGCACGATCTGGCGGTTGTAGCGCAGCGCTTCGGCGTCGGTCAATTCCGGCAACATGTTCAGCTCCTCAGCAGGGCGTTGAAAGGCTCAATCTCCACCGTTTCACCCGCCGCCACCGAACCGCGTTCGCGCTCCAGCACGATGAAACAGTTGCCCTGGCTGTAGGAGCTGAAGACGTGCGAGCCCTGGTGGCCGGTGGTGCTCACCTCCAGTTCGCCCGCGGCGTTGCTGCTGAACACGCCGCGCTGAAAATCGAGGCGGCCCGGCGATTTCTTCAGCGGCGTCAGCGCCCGCGCGCGCAAGCGCGGCGGCAGGCGCCAGTCGCTGTGGCCGGCCAGCTTCGCCAGCAGCGGTTGCACCAGTTGGTAGAAGGTCAGGGCGGCGGAAACCGGGTTGCCCGGCAGGCCGCAGAACCAGGCGTGGCCCAGTTTGCCGAAGGCGAACGGTTTGCCGGGTTTGATCGCCAGCTTCCAGAAGCTGACCTGGCCCAGCTCGTCGAGCATCTGTTTGGTGTAGTCGGCTTCGCCGACCGAGACGCCGCCGCTGCTGATCACTACGTCGGCCTGGCTGTCCGCTTGTTCGAAGGCGGCGCGCAGCGCATCGCGATCGTCGCGGATAATGCCGAGATCGAGCACGTCGCAGCCCAGCTGCTCCAGCATCAGGCGCACCGCGAAGCGGTTGGTGTCATAGATCTGGCCCGCCTGCAGCGGCTGGCCGACCGGCTGCAGTTCGTCGCCGGTGGAGAACACCGCCACCTTCAGCTTACGCATCACCTGCACTTCGGCGACCCCGAGCGAGGCCAGCAGCGGCAGCTGCGCGGCGCCCAGCTTCACGCCGGCCGGCAACACGCTGGCGCCTTGGCGAATGTCTTCACCCGCCAAACGGATATTCTGGCCGGCTTCTACCGGGGCGGTAAAACGCACGCCCTGGTCGCTCACTTCGGCCTGCTCTTGCATGATCACCGCGTCCGCCCCGGCCGGGATCGGCGCGCCGGTCATGATGCGCACGCAGCTGTTGGCCGGCCATTCACCGTCGAACGGCGCGCCGGCGAAGGCTTTCCCGGCGACCGGCAGCGGCGCATTGGCCGCCAGATCGGCGAGGCGCACCGCATAGCCGTCCATCGCCGAGTTGGCGAACGGCGGCACGTCGAGGGGCGAGACCACCGGCGCGGCGGTGATGCGGCCGGCGGCGGCGGTCAGGGCGACGGATTCGGTCTGTTGCAGCGGGGCGATCTGCCCGAGCATTTTTTCCAGCGCTTGCTCCAGGGAGATGAGATCGGAAGTATGGCAATGATCCATAAGGGGAACTCCGTAATCAGGGTGCGCAATGATAGCGACAAAGTGCGGGTATTATGGCAGAGAACGCCGGGGGGGAGAACGGGTTATGCCCGCCATCTTTCGCACTGCGGCGCTGGGGCGATCGGGTATAAACTGCGTAAAACAGAGGAGGATCATGATGCATAAACAGGTTATCGAGTTCTGGTTCGACGAGATCGAACCGGTGATGTGGTTCAAAAAGGACGATGATTTCGATCGTCTGCTGCACAGCCGCTTCGGCGAAATCTGGCGGGCGGCGGCGGCGGGAGAGCTGGCTCACTGGCGCGACACCATCGAAGGGCGGCTGGCGGAGGTGATCGTGCTCGATCAGTTCAGCCGCAACCTGTTCCGCGGCACGCCGCAGTCGTTCGCCTGCGACGGCATGGCGTTGATTCTGGCGCAGGAGGCGATCCGCAGCGGCGAGTGCGAACGGCTGAGCCGCGAGCAGCGCGGCTTCCTTTATCTGCCGTTCATGCATTCGGAATCGCCGCTGATTCACCAACAGGCGCTGGTGTTGTATACCGAGCTCAATAACGGCGATCAGCTGGAATTCGAACTGCGTCATAAGGCGATCATCGATCGTTTCGGCCGTTACCCGCATCGCAATGCGATATTGGGGCGCATCAGCACGCCGGAAGAAGAGGCCTTTTTACAGCAACCCGGTTCCGGTTTTTAATCGCGGAGTATCTTCGCCCGGCCGGGAAAAAAACGGCAGGCCGGGCGTCGAAATAATGATTATTCAGCGTGAACGTTTATTTCATGACCCCATGCCGCTATTTCCTCTCGCGAAATTACCAATAATCCTAGCCGCACTCTCAGCGGTTTGCTGCTTTTTATAACCTGCTGTTTTTATTCCAATAAGCTATTTCAAGGTGCGAAACGGTCTAAGCGCGCTACGCTAAAAGTGGGGCATGGACGTTATGCTGTACTTCCACAGTCGGGCTAAATAGCATCGAAAAAAGACTGAATAATAATGATACCGCGCTCAGCTTATTCGCTGTGCTACGGCGGGATTAACACAGGGTGTCAGGCAAATGAGCAAACCAGTGATTGCCATTCATGGCGGCGCGGGCGCAATTACCCGGGCGGCGCTGAGTGCGGAAAAGGAACGGCAGTATATTCAGGCGCTGTCCGAGATCGTGGCCGCCGGTCAGGCGATATTGGCACAGGGCGGCAGCGCGCTGGACGCGGTGACCGAAGCGGTGCGGCTGCTCGAAGAGTGCCCGCTGTTCAACGCCGGTAAAGGATCGGTGTTCACCCATCAGGGCACCCACGAGCTGGACGCCTGCGTGATGGACGGCCGCACCTGCGATGCCGGCGCCGTCGCCGGCGTCAGCCGCATCCGCAACCCGGTGCTGGCGGCGCGCGCGGTGCTGGAAAACAGCGAACACGTGCTGTTTGCCGCCGAAGGCGCCGAGAAGTTTGCCGCGGCCCACGGCCTGGAACTGGTCACCCCCGATTTCTTCTTTACTCAGGAACGTTTCGATCAGCTGCACCGGGCCCAGGCGGAGCAGGGCCGGGTATTGCTCGATCACGACGGTGCGGCGCAGGCCGGCGAGCCGCTCGATCCCGATCGCAAATTCGGCACCGTCGGCGCGGTGGCGCTGGATGCGCTGGGCAATCTCGCCGCCGCCACCTCCACCGGCGGCATGACCAACAAGCAGGCCGGGCGGGTAGGCGACACGCCGATTATCGGCGCCGGCTGCTATGCCAACAACGCCACCGTGGCGGTCTCCAGCACCGGCACCGGTGAAATCTTCATGCGCGGCGTGGCGGCCTATGACGTCTCCGCCCTGATCGAATACGGCGGGCTCAGCCTGCAAGAGGCCAGCGATCGGGTGGTGATGGAGAAGCTTCCGGCGCTGGGCGGCAGCGGCGGCATGATCGCCGTCGATCGCCACGGCAATATCGCGCTGCCGTTCAACAGCGAGGGGATGTACCGCGGTTTTGGCTATGTCGGCGATGCGCCGTCCGTCGGGATTTATCGCTAAGCGTTCACCGGGAGGGTGTATGACCGACGTTTCATTCCGGCCCGCCGGCGACGGGCTGTCATTGCCGCCGCAGCGGGTGCTGACGGTGCGCGATCTGAGCATCAGCTTTCCTCAAGCGGACGGCGCCGTAGACGCGGTGCGCAACCTGTCGTTCGATCTCGATCGCGGCGAGACGCTGGCGATCGTCGGCGAGTCCGGCTCCGGCAAATCGGTCACTTCGCTGGGGCTGATGCGGCTGGTGGAGCAGGGCGGCGGGCGTATCGTCAGCGGCGCTATGACGCTGCGCCGGCGCGACGGCGCGCTGCTCGATTTGGCGCGCGCCTCGCAGCACACGCTGCGCACGGTTCGCGGCGCCGACATGGCGATGATCTTCCAGGAGCCGATGACCTCGCTCAATCCGGTATTTCCGGTCGGCGAGCAGATCGCCGAATCGCTGCGTTTGCATCAGGACATGGACCACCGCAGCGCGCGCCAGGAGGCGCTGCGCATGCTCGATCTGGTGCGTATTCCGGAGGCTAAAGAGGTATTGGGGCGCTACCCGCATCAGCTTTCCGGCGGTATGCGCCAGCGGGTGATGATCGCCATGGCGCTCTCCTGCAAGCCGGCGCTGTTGATTGCCGATGAGCCCACCACCGCCCTCGACGTCACCATTCAGGCGCAGATCCTGCAGCTGATCCGCGTGCTGCAACAGGAGATGCAGATGGGGGTGATCTTCATCACTCACGACATGGGCGTGGTGGCGGAGATCGCCGATCGGGTGCTGGTGATGCGCCGCGGTGAGCAGGTGGAACAAAATCGGGTGCGCGAGCTGTTTGCCGCGCCGCAACATGCCTATACCCGGGCGCTGCTGGCGGCAGTGCCGAAGCTGGGGGCGATGGCCGATCGGCCGCTGCCGGCGAAGTTTCCGCTGCCGGATGGCGAGGGCGATGAAGCGCCGCAGGATACTGTGCCGCCAGACGCTGCGCCGATCCTGCGGGTAGAGCATCTGGTCACGCGTTTTGATCTGCGCGGCGGGTTGTTCAATCGGGTCACTCGCCGGGTGCACGCGGTAGAAAACGTCAGTTTCGATCTTTACCCCGGCGAGACGCTGGGGCTGGTGGGCGAGTCCGGCTGCGGCAAGTCCACCACCGGGCGCTCTTTGCTGAAGCTGGTGGACAGCCAGAGCGGCACCATCACCTTCGCCGGGCGGCGAATCGATCGGTTGAAGGGGCCGGCGCTGCAGCACCTGCGGCGCGATATTCAGTTCATCTTTCAAGATCCTTACGCCTCGCTCGATCCGCGCCTGACGGTCGGTTTCTCCATCATGGAGCCGCTGTTGGTGCACAACGTGATGCGCGGCCGTGAGGCGGAAAGGCGGGTGGCCTGGCTACTGGAACGCGTCGGTCTGCAGCCGGAGCATGCGCGCCGCTATCCGCACGAATTTTCCGGCGGCCAACGCCAGCGCATCTGCATCGCGCGCGCGCTGGCGCTGAACCCGAAAGTGGTGATCGCCGACGAGGCGGTCTCGGCGCTGGACGTATCGATTCAGGCGCAGATCGTCAATCTGCTGCTCGATCTGCAGCGCGAGTTCGGCATCGCTTTTCTGTTTATTTCACACGACATGGCGGTGGTGGAGCGCATCAGCCACCGGGTAGCGGTGATGTACCTCGGGCAAATTGTCGAGATCGGCCCGCGGCAGGCGGTGTTCGACAACCCGCAGCACCCCTATACCCGCAAGCTGATGGCGGCGGTGCCGGTGGCCGATCCCGCTCACGCCCACAAACGGCAGCCGCTGCCGGCTGATGAGATCCCCAGCCCAGTGCGCGCGCTGGGCGATGAACCCGTTACCGCACCGCTGGTGCAGGTTGGCGCCGGGCACTTTGTCGCCCGCCACCCGATCGCCGGTGCTTTTTAAAGACCTCAGGAGAGACAAGCGACATGAAGCACACATTCAAACGCAATGCGCTGTTGGCCGCCGTACTGCTGGCGGCGGGAACTAGCCCTGTCTGGGCAGCGAAGGACGCGGTGATCGCCGTGGCTTCCAACTTCACCACCCTCGATCCTTACGACGCCAACGACACGCTGTCGCAGGCGGTGGCCAAGTCTTTCTATCAGGGGCTGTTCGGCTTCGACAAGGACATGAAGCTGGTGAACGTGCTGGCGGAAAGCTATGAGGTCAGCAAAGACGGCCTGACCTATACCGTCAAACTGCGCCAGGGCATTAAATTCCACGACGGCACCGCGTTCAACGCCGAAGCGGTGAAGGCCAACCTCGATCGCGCCAGCAACCCGGACAGCCACCTCAAGCGCTACAACCTGTTCAAGATGATCGACAAAACCGAAGCGGTGGACGCCAATACGGTGAAGATCGTGCTGAAGGCGCCGTTCTCGGCGTTCGTCAACAATCTGGCGCACCCGGCGGCGGCGATCATCTCGCCGGCGGCGCTGAAGCAATACGGCAAAGAGATCGGTTTCCACCCGGTGGGCACCGGGCCGTATCAGTTCGTGACCTGGAACCAGACCGACTTCGTCAAGGTGAAGAAGTTCGACGGCTACTGGCAGCCGGGGCTGCCGAAGCTCGACAGCATCACCTGGCGCCCGGTGGTGGATAACAACACCCGCGCGGCGATGCTGCAGACTGGCGAGGCGACCTTCGCCTTCCCGATCCCTTACGAGCAGGCCAAGGTGCTGGAAGGCAACGCCAAGCTGGACGTGGTGGCCGCGCCGTCCATTCTGCAGCGTTACATCAGCATGAACGTCACCCAAAAGCCGTTCGACAACCCGAAGGTGCGCCAGGCGCTGAACTACGCCATCAATAAGGACGCGCTGATCAAGGTGGCGTTCGCCGGTTACGCGGTGCCGGCGGAAGGCCCGGTGCCGCCGGCCATCGACTTCGCCGCCCGCTATAAACCGTGGCCGTACGATCCGGCCAAGGCGCGCGAGCTGCTGAAAGAGGCCGGCTACCCGAACGGCTTCACCACCACGCTGTGGTCGTCCCACAACCACAGCACCGCGCAGAAAGTGCTGCAGTTCACCCAACAGCAACTGGCGCAGGTGGGGGTGAAAGTGACGGTGACGGCGATGGATGCCGGGCAGCGCGCGGCGCAGGTGGAGAGCGTCGGGGTGAAAGACACCGGCGTGCGGCTGTTCTACACCGGCTGGTCGGCCTCGACCGGGGAAGCGGACTGGGCGCTGTCGCCGCTGTTCTCTACCCAGGCGGCGCCGCCGAAGCAGTTCAACACTGCGTTCTACAGCAACCCGCAGGTGGACAAGGATCTGACCGACGCGCTGGCGACCACCGATCGCGCCGAGAAGCAGAAATTGTATCAGGACGCGCAGGATCGCATCTGGGCCGACGCGCCCTGGATCTTCCTGGCGACCGAACGTCTGTTGTCGGCCAACAGCAAACAGCTGAGCGGCTTCTACGTGATGCCGGATACCTCGTTCAACTTTGATAACGCCGATCTGAAATAAGGCGCCCATCCCCGCCTGCGGCCAGACGGCGGCGGGCGGGGGAAGGAATGAGATGCTCAATTATTTTCTGAAACGACTGCTGGGCCTGATCCCGACGCTGTTGATTGTGGCGGTGCTGGTGTTCCTGTTCGTCCACCTGCTGCCGGGCGATCCGGCGCGGCTGGCGGCGGGGCCGGAGGCCGACGAGGCGGTGGTGCAGCTGGTGCGCAAGGATCTGGGGCTGGATAAGCCGCTGCCGCAGCAGTTTGCGCACTTCTTCGTCAACGCGCTGCGGGGCGACTTCGGCATCTCTATGGTGTCCAAACGCCCGGTGAGCGAAGAGATCGCCTCGCGTTTTATGCCGACCTTCTGGCTGACCGTCGCCAGCATGCTGTGGGCGGTGGCGTTCGGTTTGGCGATCGGGGTAGTGTCGGCGGTGTGGCGTAACCGTTGGCCGGATCGTCTCGGCATGACCCTGGCGGTGTCGGGGATCTCGTTCCCGGCCTTTGCGCTCGGCATGCTGTTGATGCAGGTGTTCTCGGTCGAGCTGGGGTGGCTGCCGACGGTGGGCGCCGACAGCTGGCGGCACTACATTCTGCCTTCGGTAACCCTGGGGGCGGCGGTGGCGGCGGTGATGGCGCGCTTCACCCGCGCTTCGTTCGTCGAGGTGTTGCAGGAGGACTACATGCGCACCGCGCGCGCCAAGGGCGTGCGGGAAAGCGTGGTGGTGATGAAGCACGGCCTGCGCAACGCGATGATCCCGGTGGTGACCATGATGGGGCTGCAGTTCGGTTTCCTGCTCGGCGGTTCGATCGTGGTGGAGAAGGTGTTCAACTGGCCGGGGCTGGGGCGCTTGCTAGTGGACTCGGTGGAGATGCGCGATTACCCGGTGATCCAGGCCGAGGTGCTGTTGTTCTCGCTGGAGTTCATCCTGATCAACCTGCTGGTGGATATGCTGTACGCGGCGATCAACCCGGCGATTCGTTACCAATGAGGACGCGGCATGATTAAGCATTGGCGGCGCAGCGCCGCATTGAAGGCGATGCCGCTTATCGACCCTAACGCGGTACGCACGCCGTGGGGCGAATTTTGGCGGCGTTTTCGCCGCCAGCGGGCGGCGCTGGTCGCCGGCCTGTTGGTGCTGCTGCTGATTGCGGCGGCGCTGCTGGCGCCTTATCTGGCGCCGTTCGATGCGGAAAATTACTTCGATTACGACCGGCTGAATGAGGGGCCTTCGCTGATGCATTGGCTGGGCGTCGACTCCCTCGGGCGCGATATCTTCAGCCGCATCCTGATGGGCACGCGTATTTCGCTGGCGGCCGGGGTGTTCTCGGTGCTGGCGGGCGGGGCGATCGGCACCCTGCTGGGGCTGCTGGCCGGTTACTATGAGGGCTGGTGGGATCGCCTCACCATGCGCGTCTGCGACGTGCTGTTCGCGTTTCCCGGCATTCTGCTGGCGATCGGCGTGGTGGCGATCATGGGCAGCGGCATGGCCAACGTGATCGTCGCGGTGGCGATCTTCAGCATTCCGGCCTTCGCCCGCCTGGTGCGCGGCAATACGCTGGTGCTGAAGCACCTGACCTATATCGAATCGGCGCGCAGCATCGGCGCCTCGGACTGGACCATCATCCTGCGGCACATTCTGCCGGGCACCCTGTCTTCGATCGTGGTCTATTTCACCCTGCGCATCGGCACCTCGATCATCACCGCCGCCAGCCTGTCGTTTCTGGGCCTGGGCGCCCAGCCGCCGACGCCGGAGTGGGGGGCGATGCTCAACGAGGCGCGCGCCGATATGGTGATCGCGCCGCACGTGGCGATCTTCCCCAGCCTGGCGATATTCATCACCGTGCTGGCCTTCAACCTGTTGGGCGACGGATTGCGCGACGCATTGGATCCGAAATTGAAGGAGTGATGGTTTAACGTATGGCGCATATTTGAACGGGCTCAAATGACGTCTCAGTGCCATTATCCGTTCAATAAGCTGTATTGTTAGCACGAAGATGATTGCTGGTTTTTGAAGAAATACGGGCGGTTAAACCGCCCGGATTTTTTTATCAGCGGAACAGGTGCTCGGCGTGGAAACGCAGGTGATCTTCCACGAAGGTGGCGATGGTGAAGTAGCTGTGATCGTACCCCGGCTGAATGCGCAGCGTCAGCGGCCAGTCGCGCTGGCGCGCCAGTTCGGCCAGCCGCGCCGGCTGCAGCTGATCGGCCAGGAACTGGTCGTCATCGCCCTGATCGATAAGGACCGGCATTTTTTCCGCGCCGCTGGCCAGCAGATGGCAGCTGTCGTACTGCAGCCACTGGCTCTCGTCGCTGCCCAGATAGGCGGTGAACGCCTTGCGGCCCCACGGCACCTGGCACGGGTTGACGATCGGCGCGAAGGCTGATACCGAGCGGAAGCGCTGCGGATTGCGAAACGCCATCATCAGCGCGCCGTGGCCGCCCATCGAGTGGCCGAAGATCGACTGACGATCGCTGACGCTGAAGTGCTGTTCGATCAGCGCCGGCAGTTCGGCGCTGATGTAGTCGTACATGCGGAAGTGACGATCCCACGGCGCCTGGGTGGCGTTCAGGTAGAACCCGGCACCCTGGCCCAGATCGTAGCCTTCGTCGTTCGGCACCTCGTCGCCGCGCGGGCTGGTATCCGGCATCACCAGCACCAGGCCCAGCTCGGCGGCGATGCGCTGCGCGCCGGCTTTCAACGTGAAGTTCTCGTCGTTGCAGGTCAGCCCCGACAGCCAGTACAACACCGGCGGCGGGTTGTCATCGCGCGGCGGCGGCAGGTAGATGCTGAATGTCATGTTGCAATTCAGGCTCTGCGCCGCGTGGCGGTAACGCTGTTGCCAGCCGCCGAACATGCGGTGCTCTTCGAGAAGTTCCAATGACAACGTCATCTCTGCCTCCTGGCTTATTTGTCGAAGTGGATGACGGAACGGATCGATTTGCCTTCGTGCATCAAATCGAACGCTTCGTTGATCTGCTCCAGCCCCATGGTGTGGGTGATAAAGTCGTTCAGCGCGAATTCGCCGTCCAGATAGCGCTCGACGATGCCCGGCAGCTGCGAACGGCCCTTGACGCCGCCGAATGCCGAACCGCGCCAGACGCGGCCGGTGACCAGCTGGAACGGCCGGGTCGAGATCTCTTCGCCGGCGCCCGCGACGCCGATGATCACCGATTCACCCCAGCCCTTGTGGCAGCACTCCAGCGCGGAACGCATCACGTTGACGTTGCCGATGCACTCGAAGGAAAAGTCGACGCCGCCGTCGGTCAGCTCGACGATCACCTCCTGAATCGGTTTGTCATAGTCTTTCGGGTTGATCAGATCGGTAGCGCCCAGCTTGCGCGCCAGATCGAACTTGCTGGTGTTGATGTCGATGCCGATGATGCGGCCCGCGCCGGCCATCTGCGCGCCGATGATCGCCGACAGGCCGATGCCGCCCAGGCCGAAGATCGCCACGGTGTCGCCCGGTTGCACTTTGGCGGTGTTCATCACCGCGCCCATGCCGGTAGTGACGCCGCAGCCCAGCAGGCACACTTCCTCCAGCGGCGCTTCCTTGTTGATTTTCGCCAGTGAAATTTCCGGCACCACGGTGTATTCGGAGAAGGTGGAGGTGCCCATGTAGTGGAAGATCGGCTTGCCGTCCTTGAAAAAGCGGGTGGTGCCGTCCGGCATCAGGCCTTTGCCCTGAGTGGAGCGGATCGCCTGGCACAGGTTGGTCTTGCCGGATTTACAGAATTTGCACTCGCCGCACTCCGGGGTGTAGAGCGGGATCACGTGATCGCCGACCGCCACGCTGGTGACGCCTTCACCGACCGCTTCCACCACGCCGCCGCCCTCGTGGCCGAGGATCGCCGGGAACACGCCTTCCGGATCTTTGCCGGACAGGGTGTAGGCGTCGGTGTGACAAACGCCGGTGGCGACGATCCGCACCAGCACTTCGCCTTTTTGCGGTGGCATCAGCTCGACTTCTTCGATCTTCAGCGGCTGGTTCGGGCCCCAGGCAACGGCGGCGCGGGTTTTGATCATCTCCATCATAGTCTCCTCAGTGGTTTTCTTTTTAAATCAGGCGATATCGACAACGTCTGATAAATCGTTGGGGGTGCTTTCATCAACAGCGGCGGTTTCCGTCTGTTCAATAATCAATTCTTTCAGCGCGCGCACGTTCGGCCCGAACGCGTCGCGGCGCCACAGCAGCCAGGTGGCGGTGTCGGCCACGTCCGGCGGCAGGGGGTGAACCCGAACCCGCTCATGGCCCGGCAGCAGGCTGAGCACCGAATGCGGGATCATCGCCAGCCCGGCGCCGCTGGCGACGCAGGCCAGCATGGCGTGATAGGACTGGATCTCCATGATCTGCCCCGGCCGCGCGCCTTCGCGCTTGAACCAGGCCTCCAGCCGCAGGCGGTAGGAACAGCTGGCGCGAAAGGCGAACAGCGTTTCGCCGTTGGCGTCTTTGGCGCTGTGGATCGGCGCGTGATCGAGACAGGAGATCACCACCATATGTTCAGGATAGGCGATGCAGCCGTTTAGCTCGTCATAGGGCACCGGGCCGTCGACCAGCGCTGCCGCCAGCGTGCCGGCGCGCACCCGATCGGCGATTTCGCCGGAGGTGCCGGTAGTCAGCGACAGAGACACCTGCGAGAAACGCTGGTGGTAAGCTGCCAGCAGCGAGGGCAGGCGGGTGGCGGCGGTGCTCTCCATCGAGCCGAGAGCAAAGTTGCCCGCCGGTTCGCCGGCATGGGTGATGCTCATCGCCTCGTCGCTCAGCGCCAGGATGCGATTGGCGTAGCACAGAAAGTTATGGCCCATCGGCGACAGGCGCAGGCGCTGTTTTTCGCGGATAAACAGATCGGCGCCCAGCTCCTGCTCGAGCTGGCGCAGCCGGGTGGTCAGATTCGACGGCACGCGGTGCAGCTGCTCGGCGGCGCGGGCGACCGAGCCGGTTTCCGCTACGCAGCAGAACATGCGAAGCTGAGTCAGATCCATAATATTCTCGTTTCGTGATGAACTTGATAACTATTATTCAGTTTTTGTGATTTTAATACTGCGGCATGATACTGGCAACTTTCTTTTAACCTTTTGGATACCGGTATGGCTTTACGTATTGCCTTGAGCGGGTTTGCCGCGCTGATCGTGGCGATGGGCATTGGCCGCTTCGCTTTCACCCCTCAGGTGCCACTGATGATCGCTGACCACCAGTTCAGCCTGACCGGCGCTGCGCTGGTGGCGGCGATCAACTATTTGGGATACCTGTGCGGCGCCTACGACGCGATGCGCGCCACGCGCCACGTCGAGCGGCGCCTGTGGCTGGGCGTATGGGGTGCGATGGCGCTGACGCTGCTGTCGGCGTTGGCGCAGGATGAATGGACCCACGGCGCGCTGCGCTTCGTCATCGGCTGGGCCAGCGGCTGGGCGATGGTGCTGGTGGCGGCCTGGACCAACGAGCGGTTGGCGCACTACGGCCGGCCGGCGCTGAGCGCGGCGGTGTTCGCCGGGCCGGGCGCCGGCATCTTCCTCAGCGGCATGCTGGCGGTGGGCATCAACGCGCTGGGGCTGACGGCGGCGCAGGCCTGGCTGGTGTATGGCGGGCTGGCGCTGGTGCTGGTCGGGGGGATTAGCGCCTTTCTGCCGCGCAGCGGCGAGCTGCATCGCCCGGACGTGGCCCCGGAGCCGCTGCTGCTGACGCCGGCGCTCAAGCGTCTGGTGTGGAGCTACAGCCTGGCCGGCTTCGGCTATATCCTGCCGGCGACCTTCTTGTCGCAGATGGCGGCGGCGCGTTTTCCCGACAGCCTGTTCGCACAGTTCGTCTGGCCGGTGTTCGGCGGCGCGGCGGTGCTGGGGATCGTTATCGGCATTGTGACCCGCCATCGGCTGACTACCCAAACCCGGTTGGCGATCACGCTGTGGGTACAGGCGCTCGGCGTACTGAGCGCCGAAGTGGTGCCGGGCGTGGCCGGCCTGGCGCTCGGGGCGTTGCTGACCGGCGGCGGTTTCCTCTGCGTGGTGCAGCTTGCCCTGCAGCACGGCCGTGAACTGGCGCCGCGCCATGCGCGCTACATGGCCGGATTGCTGACCACCGGTTATGCGATCGGCCAGCTGGTTGGACCGATGCTGTCGGCGCTGTCGACCGCCTTGACCCATCGGTTGGAACCGGCGCTGTATGTGGCGGTGATAGCGCTGTTGGTGGCCGGAGGGCTGGCGGTGAATACCCCGGCGCGGCGGTTGGCGCAAAAAACGGCGACTCGGTGATTAAAATCCATACAAAAAGCGTGGAGACCCGCAGCCGGCCTGATTGTGCTAAATGCGAAGATTTCACCTCTGGATGAAGCACTATCACTGGATAATCGCCGCGCTCTCATCTACAGTGGGGGCAAAATCTTGACCGGGTTCACGTTATCCACCACGAAAACTCTGCCGTCACGAGAGCAAGCAATTCGCCGGCCGCACGCCCTATCAGGCCGCCGGCGGGTTCCGTCCGCAGGAGAACAAATACATGACATCATTAAGTAAAGAAGCCGCGCTGGTGCATGCTGCACTGGAAGAGCGTGGTCTGGAGACACCGCTGCGCGGGGAAGTGCTGGATCGCGAAACGCGCAAGCGTCGCATCAAAGAGCACATGACCGAAATCATGCAGCTGCTGAATCTCGATCTGTCTGACGACAGCCTGGCGGAAACGCCGCATCGCATCGCCAAAATGTATGTCGACGAGATCTTCTCCGGTCTGGACTACGCCAACTTCCCGAAAATCACCGTCATCGAGAACAAAATGAAGGTGGATGAGATGGTGACGGTGCGCGATATCACGCTGACCAGCACCTGTGAACACCACTTCGTCACCATTGACGGCAAGGCCACCGTGGCCTATATCCCGAAAGACTCGGTGATCGGTCTGTCGAAGATCAACCGCATTGTGCAGTTCTTCTCCCAGCGCCCGCAGGTGCAAGAGCGCCTGACCCAGCAGATCCTGGTCGCGCTGCAGACCCTGCTCGGCACCAATAACGTGGCGGTATCGATCGATGCGGTCCATTATTGTGTCAAAGCGCGCGGCATTCGCGACGCGACCAGCGCCACCACCACCACCTCGTTGGGGGGGCTGTTCAAGTCCAGCCAAAATACCCGCCAGGAGTTCCTGCGCGCGGTGCGCCATCACCAGGGGTGATGGCGTTGCGGGGCGACTCGCAAAACGACAACAGGCGCCTGCGGGCGCCTTTTTCATGAGCGGAAGACAGCGATAAAAAATGAACAGTCATCCTCTGCCGCGCATCGCCACGCTGGACTGCGTGCGCGGCATCGCCATCCTCGGCATCTTATTGCTGAACATCAGCGCCTTCGGCTTGCCGAAGGCCGCCTACCTCAATCCGGCCTATCTGGGGATGCCGTCATCGCGCGACGCCTGGACCTGGGCGCTGCTGGATCTCTTCGCCCAGGCCAAGTTCCTGGCGATGTTCGCACTGCTGTTCGGCGCCGGGCTGCAAATGCTGCTGCGACGCGGCAAAAGCTGGATCCGCGCGCGGCTGTCATGGCTGGTGCTGTTCGGCCTCGCGCACGCCATCTTCCTGTGGGACGGCGACATTCTGCTGGCCTACGGGCTGATCGGCCTGGTGTGCTGGCGCATGATCCGCGAAGCCAAAGACACATTCCAACTGCTGAAAACCGGCGTGGTGCTCTACCTGATCGGCGTGGCGGTGCTGCTGCTGCTCGGTTTTGTCTCGCACGGTGAACCGGGCAGCTTCTGGCAGCCGGGCGTGGCGGAGTTGCAGTACGAGAAGTTCTGGAAGCTGCAGGGCGGTTTCGAAGCCTGGCGCAGCCGCGCCGATCTGCTCTCGTCCAGCCTGCTGGCCATCGGCGCGCAGTATGGCTGGGAGCTGGCGGGGCTGATGCTGTTCGGCGCCGGGCTAATGCGCAGCGGCTGGCTGCGCGGCAGCTATTCCTCCGGCTATTACCTGCGGCAGGCGGCGTGGCTATTGCCGCTGTCCGTGCTGATCCAACTGCCGGCGGTGGTGCTGCAATGGCAGGTGCACTGGGACTATCGCTGGAGCGGTTTCCTGCTGCAGGTGCCGCGCGAGCTGGGCGCGCCGCTGCAGGCGCTGGGCTATCTGGCGCTGTGTTACGGTTTCTGGCCCGCGCTGTCGCGCCTGCGCATCGCCCACTGGCTGAGCCAGGTGGGGCGCATGGCGCTGAGCAACTACCTGTTGCAAACGCTGATCTGCACTACGCTGTTTTATCGCTTTGGCCTCTATGAGCAGTTCGACCGGCTGCAGCTGTTGGCGTTTGTGCCGCTGGTCTGGTGGGTCAACCTGGTCTTTTCCGCACTGTGGCTGCGTTACTTCGAACAGGGGCCGATGGAATGGCTGTGGCGCAAATTGACGCAGATGGCCGCCGGTGAAACGGAATCCAAAGCGCTGAAGTGAGCGCCCATCGGCAGGTTAAAAAAATGTATGTAAACGTTTTCTTTCCTGTGACGTAATTCACGCAGCGCTGCGGGTCAATCGGGGTAGGATAGCGCCACCGGCCACTACCCCGATTTCAGGATCCCGCATGCCTCCAGTTCATCCGATCACTATTCGCGACGTGGCGAAACGCGCCGGCGTCTCCGTGGCGACCGTGTCTCGCGTGCTCAATCACAGCGCGCTGACCAGCAAAGAGACGCGCGAACAGGTGCTGCAGGCGGTGGCGGAACTGGGCTACCGCCCCAACGCCAATGCACAGGCGCTGGCGACCCAAAGCAGCGATACGCTGGGCGTGGTGGTGATGGACGTGTCCGATCCGTTCTTCGGCGCGCTGGTGAAAGCGGTAGACACGGTGGCGCAGAAACACCACAAGTATCTGCTGATCGGCAACAGTTATCATCAGGCGGACAAAGAGCGCCATGCGATCGAAGTGCTGATCCGTCAGCGCTGTAACGCCCTGATTGTTCACGCCAAAGCCTTGAGCGACGCCGAACTGATCGGCTTTCTGGAGCAGGTGCCGGGCATGGTGCTGATCAATCGGATTATCCCCGGCTATGAGCCGCGCTGCGTTGGGCTGGACAATGTCTGCGGCGCTGACATGGCGATGCGTCTTCTGCTCTCGCAGGGCCATCGGCGCATCGGTTATCTGGGCTCCAATCACCCGATCGAAGACGGGCCGCTGCGTCAGCAAGGCTATGCGCAGGCGATGGCCGCCGCCGGGCTGGCGAAGCCCGACAGCTGGCGCGCGTACGGTTCGCCGGATCTGCAGGGCGGCGAGGCGGCGATGGTCGAGCTGCTGGGGCGCAACTTACAGCTGAGCGCGGTGTTTGCCTACAACGACGCCATGGCCGCCGGCGCCATGGCGGTGCTGAAAGAAAACGGTATCACGGTGCCGCAGCATTTTTCGCTGATCGGCTTCGACGACATTCCCATCGCGCGCTACACCAGCCCCAAACTCACCACGGTGCGTTACCCGATCGTTTCGATGGCCACGTTGGCGACCGAGCTGGCATTACAGGGCGCAGCAGGCCTGGCGGAGCCGCAGGCGAGCCATCTGTTCATGCCGACGCTGGTGCGGCGCCATTCTGTCGCCCCCTGGCAAAGTGAGGCGACGGTCACTCTCTGACGATTTAATCTTGTGTAACCGTTTTCAAACTGTGAGAAAATTCACAGAATATTAACATCACGCCGTCTATGCTCTAGGCGTTTTCAGGCGCAAAGGCCCTTGCCGCTGTAACCGTTTATCTCGCGCTGACACAGCATTTCTCGGAAATAACAAGATCCACGGACGACAGGTGTTGAGTGGAAATCGCCTGGCCTGGGGTGCGCGCACTGCCGGTGACCATTGGCTCAAAGACGAGTAATACCCTACACAGAACCGGAGATTGACAATGAATAAGAAGGTTTTCACCCTGGCCGCCATGGCCGCTGCCATGATGTTTGGCGCCGCAGCCCATGCTGATACCCGTATTGGCGTCACGATTTACAAATACGACGACAACTTCATGTCGGTGGTGCGCAAAGCGATCGAGAAAGACGCCAAGGCTTCACCGGACGTTACCCTGTTGATGAATGACTCGCAGAACGATCAGTCCAAACAGAACGATCAGATCGACGTGCTGCTGGCCAAGGGCGTGAAAGCGCTGGCGATCAACCTGGTCGACCCGGCCGCGGCGCCGGTGGTTATCGATAAGGCGCGCGCAAACGATATCCCGGTGGTGTTCTACAACAAAGAACCTTCCCGCAAAGCGCTGGACAGCTATGACAAGGCGTATTACGTCGGCACCGATTCCAAAGAGTCCGGCGTGATCCAGGGCGAACTGATCGCCAAACACTGGAAAGCCAATCCGGCCTGGGATCTGAACAAAGACGGCCAGATCCAATTCGTGCTGCTGAAGGGCGAGCCGGGCCACCCGGATGCCGAAGCGCGCACCACCTACGTGGTGAAAACGCTGAACGAGAAAGGCATCAAGACCCAACAGCTGCAGTTGGATACCGCGATGTGGGATACCGCGCAGGCGAAAGACAAGATGGACGCCTGGCTCTCCGGCCCGAACGCCAACAAGATCGAAGTGGTGATCGCCAACAACGACGCCATGGCGATGGGCGCGGTGGAAGCGCTGAAAGCGCACAACAAGACCAGTATTCCGGTGTTCGGCGTGGATGCGCTGCCTGAAGCGCTGGCGCTGGTGAAATCCGGCGCGATGGCGGGCACGGTGCTGAATGACGCCGACAATCAGGCGAAGGCCACCTTCGAGCTGGCGAAAAACCTGGCGGCGGGCAAACCGGCCACCGAAGGCACCCAATATAAAATCGAAAATAAAGTCGTGCGTATCCCTTACGTCGGCGTAGATAAAGACAACCTGTCTCAGTTCATTAAATAAGAATTGAGATCCCGCTAAGACCCCGTCTGCGGCGCCAACACCAGGGATACCGCCGGCGGGGATGTTTACGACTGCAAGATCGTTAAGCCAGGTGTATTTATGGCCGATAGCTCACGCGAATTTTTGCTGGAAATGACGGATATTTGTAAGTCATTTCCCGGCGTCAAAGCCTTGGACAATGTCAATTTACGCGTCCGTCCGCACTCCATTCACGCCCTGATGGGAGAGAACGGCGCGGGGAAATCGACGTTGTTGAAATGCCTGTTCGGCATTTACAAAAAAGACAGCGGCAGCATTGTATTTCAGGGCCGGGAAATCGACTTCAAGAGCTCGAAGGAAGCGCTGGAGCACGGCGTTTCCATGGTGCATCAGGAGCTGAACCTGGTGCTGCAGCGCACCGTGATGGACAACATGTGGCTGGGACGCTACCCGACCAAAGGCCTGTTCGTCGATCAGGACAAGATGTTCAAAGACACTCAGGCGATCTTCGACGAGCTGGATATCGACATCAACCCGCGCGAAAAGGTGGGCAACCTGTCGGTGTCGCAGATGCAGATGATCGAGATCGCCAAAGCGTTTTCCTATGACGCCAAGATCGTCATCATGGACGAACCGACCTCTTCGTTGACGGAGAAAGAGGTCAATCACCTGTTCACCATCATCCGCAAGCTGAAAGAGCGCGGCTGCGGCATCGTCTATATCTCGCACAAGATGGAAGAGATCTTCCAGCTGTGTGACGAGATAACGGTGCTGCGCGACGGCCAGTGGATCGCCACCCAGCCGCTGGAAGGGCTGGATATGGACAAGATCATCGCCATGATGGTCGGCCGCTCGCTGAGCCAGCGTTTCCCCGACAGGCAGAACACGCCGGGTGAGGTGATCCTCGAGGTGAAGAACCTGACGTCGCTGCGGCAGCCTTCGATCCGCGATGTGTCCTTCGATCTGCACCAGGGCGAGATCCTCGGCATCGCCGGGCTGGTGGGCGCCAAACGCACCGACATCGTCGAGACGCTGTTCGGCATTCGCGAGAAGGTGGCGGGCACTATCAAGCTGCACGGCAAGGCGATCGACAACCACAGCGCCAACGAAGCGATTAACCACGGTTTCGCGCTGGTGACCGAAGAGCGGCGATCCACTGGGATTTACGCCTACCTCGACGTGGGTTTCAACTCGCTGATCTCCAACATCCGCAATTATAAAAACAAGCTCGGCCTGCTGGACAACGCGCGGATGAAGAGTGACACCCAGTGGGTGATCGACGCCATGCGGGTGAAAACGCCGGGGCATCACACCCATATCGGCTCGCTGTCCGGCGGCAATCAGCAGAAGGTGATCATCGGCCGCTGGCTACTGACGCAGCCGGAGATCCTGATGCTGGATGAACCGACGCGCGGCATCGACGTGGGCGCCAAGTTCGAGATCTATCAGCTGATGACCGAGCTGGCGAAGAAGGGCAAGGGGATCATTATCGTCTCGTCCGAAATGCCGGAGCTTTTGGGGATCACCGACCGCATTTTGGTGATGAGCAACGGCCAGGTTGCGGGCATCGTTAATACCAAGCAGACCTCGCAGAATGAAATCTTACGTCTCGCCTCCCTGCACCTTTAAGGATTCGAATTATGAACGCGCTAAATAAAAAAACCTTATTTACCTATTTCAAGGAAGGCGGCATTTACGTGGTGTTGCTGGTGTTGTTGGCCATCATCATCATTCAGGACCCCACTTTCCTCAGCCTGATGAACCTGAGCAATATCCTGACGCAGTCTTCGGTGCGCATCATCATCGCGCTGGGCGTGGCGGGGCTGATCGTGACCCAGGGCACCGACCTGTCCGCCGGGCGGCAGGTGGGGCTGGCGGCGGTGGTGGCGGCCACGCTGCTGCAGTCGATGGATAACGTCAACAAAGTGTTCCCGCACATGGAAACCTGGTCGATTCCCGTGGTCATCCTGCTGGTGTGTGCGGTCGGCGCGGTGATCGGCCTGGTTAACGGCCTGATTATCGCCTACCTCAACGTGACGCCGTTCATCACCACGTTGGGCACCATGATCATCGTCTACGGCATCAACTCGCTGTATTACGATTCGGTCGGCGCGTCGCCGGTCGCCGGCTTCGATCCGAAGTTCTCCACCTTTGCCCAGGGCTTCTTGCGCTTCGGCGACTTCAAGCTGTCGTACATCACCTTCTATGCGCTGATTGCCATCATTTTCGTCTGGATCCTGTGGACCAAGACCCGCTTCGGCAAGAACATCTTCGCCATCGGCGGCAACCCGGAAGCGGCCAAAGTGTCCGGCGTCAACGTGCCGCTGAACCTGATCATGATCTATGCGCTGTCCGGCGTGTTCTATGCCTTCGGCGGCTTGCTGGAAGCGGGGCGCATCGGCAGCGCCACCAACAACCTCGGCTTTATGTATGAGCTGGACGCCATCGCCGCCTGCGTGGTGGGGGGCGTCTCGTTTGCCGGCGGGGTGGGTACGGTGTGGGGTGTGGTGACCGGGGTGATCATCTTTACCGTCATCAACTACGGCCTGACCTATATCGGCATCAACCCGTACTGGCAGTACATCATCAAGGGCAGCATCATCATCTTCGCTGTGGCGCTGGACTCGTTGAAATACGCCAAGAAGAAGTAGAGCTACCGCAGCACAGACGACAAGGCCGGCCTATTGCCTAATGCTGGTCAGTTAGCGTTTTTTTGAAGTACTCGAGTCGTTTTCGGTCGATAAATGAGAGGTGCATCATGAGGCTCCAGCACCTCGACCGAGCCAGGGGCCGAAGGCGCGGCCCCTGGCAACCCGCGCCTTTGCCCTATCAGACGGTTGGCTTTGCCAACGTTACTCAGCCCATCCCTGGGCTTCGCCCCTTCGGGGCCGCTGCAAGCAGCGTTCAAATCTGCTCCAGGCAGATTTGTCCTCTCTCCGCCATAGCGCATTGAGGCCGGTTGCGACAGGCGTCCCTGCCTGTCTCACCTGAAACCGCCGTCCATGGCGGTTTCTCCTAATGCACTATGCCTGCGTTCGGCGTCTTCAAGGGCGTCCAATACCGTGCTCATCTCCGATTTCGCTTCTCTGTCATAACCTCATAAGGGACAGGTTGCCCGGTAGCTGCCAGCTCGGGTGTTGACCTTAGGCGCGCATCACCGGCTGCCGAGCAAGACGGCGTTGTCAGGGGCAACCGGCCAGGGAAGGCCGGTTGAGGCGAGACTAACAGGGACGTTTGTCGCAGCCGACCCGCCCGACAATGCAGACGCGGCGAGGACAAATCTGCCGGGAGCAGATTTGAACGCTGCTTGCAGCGGCCCCGAAGGGGCGAGGCCCAGGGTGGGCCGAGTAATTTCCGCACAGCGGACAGACGGTGTTAAGCAAGGGCGCGGGTGGAGGGGCCGCGCCTTCGGCCCCTCCAATTGCCGTTCATTGTAGTAACAGAGAAATTCGGGGGATTTACGGCAATTCATCCTGCACGTCACGTAAAGAGACTGGATAAAAAATACCAGTCACGCTTAAGTGACCGGCATTAGGCCTATTTTTCCGGCTTTTTTGGGCGTTTGCCGCGTCAAGGCTGTTTGGCTTTCTGCTTCTCTTCTTTCAGCTTGTGCTCCAGCTCCACCAACTGTTCCGGCGAGACGGCGGGATAACCCTGGGCGTCTTCCGGCACGGTGTGCATGGCGGAGATCGGGATCAGCGGGCCGAGGAAGCGCGGCTCGCGCTTGAGGATGTACAGATCGGTCAGCGCGCCCAGACGGGCGAAGATCTCGCGGGCGCGCACCGTCATCATGTCCTTTGGCGACGGCACCGCGTAACACTGCGCCTGAATGCCCATGTGCAGGGCGATAAACAGCGCGCGCTCGCAGTGGAAGCGCTGGGTGATGATGATGAAATCGTTGGTGTCGAACACCTTGCGGGTGCGCACGATGGAATCCAGGGTGCGGAAGCCGGCGTAATCCAGCACGATATCGCTCGGCGCCACGCCGGCGGCGATCAGATCGCGGCGCATGGTCATCGGTTCGTTATAGCTTTGCTGGGCATTGTCGCCGCTCAGCAGCAGGTATTTTACCTTGCCGCTGTTATAGGCGTTGATCGCTCCCTGAATGCGGTAACGGTAATACTGGTTGATCACGCCGGTGCGATAATACTTGGCGGTGCCGAGCACTACGCCGACCTGGCGATGCGGCAATTCCTGCAGTTCGTCGTAGACGTAAGGCGCGGTTTTCCAGCTGATCCAGCGATCGAGCGCAATAGCCGAGCCCATCAACACCGCAATGATGATGAACAGGCTGATTATCAGGCGTTTCCACATGTTGTTGCCTTACGCGCGCCGGGCTGAAAAAGATGGATCAAGGCTACTTTACCTGACCGACCGACGCAAGACGCGAACCGCCTGAAGCACGCGCGTCGCCGCATTTTTCGGCGGTTCGGGCTGAAAAAAATTGATCGGCTCTGGTTGAAAGGGGGACACACAGACGGAGTTGGTAGATAAAAATGAAAAAAAAACCTGAAACTCAGCGCTCAGGGTTAACTTTTAGTGATGTTTTAAAAGTAAGATAAAATAAACTTGGCTAAGGTTTTTTTCCTGACATTCATCAAACCAATATCTTTGATGACTTCCAGATACTCTTTCTTCAGCTCTTTAGGTAAACGTTTGAAGCAGGCCTTAGCATCATTGAGTGATGAGCTAACACAATGAGAAATAAAACTATTTAAGCAAGCGTTCAATTCATCATCCGTTTGAGAGCGCAGTGCGGTCATTTTTTTCGCCACAGTTAAATAACCAATCGCATTTCGTTCGCTCTTCTTTGATGTCATGACTGAATTAGGGCGTATACGTCTTCTGTAAAGAATATCGTTTATACAAATAATTTTGGATTTCTGTGATAGAAGGATCTTAGTAGTAAATAAATTATCTTCATGCACGATGCCCGGATAAAAAGGATTATCCTTTACAAGTTGCGTTCTGGAAATGAACATGCACGGGCTTACCGTATAGTTATTTAATTTCCATGACCTTTTGAAAAAAGTATGGCTATCCATCGCCTCTTCACACAAGCGGGTATTTCTAATGTACTTAGGAGCAAAACCTGCCGTAAGCTCATCATCTGCACTATCGTAAAAACTTTCACCATTAAAGAAAACAATATCGCTCTTAGTCGCATTAAGTGCCGAGATACATTTTGATATCAATGAGTTATCAATGGCATCATCACTATCGAGAAAAATGACGAACTCGCCTGTAGCCAGTGTTAGCCCATTGTTCCTGGCGACTGACTGTCCCTGGTTTTTTTGCGTCAAAATTTTCAGTTTAGCGTTATTGTGAGCAAGTTCGGATAATAACTCTTCAGTGGTATCAGTTGATCCATCATTGACAACGATGACTTCAATGTTTTCGTAATCCTGCCCAAGCGCAGAGTTCACACACTCAACAATGTATTTGTCTGTATTATAGCTCGCTATAATAATGCTAACTTTAGGGTTCATATTGATTAAACTCAATCGGGATTAGTTTTAATTAGACTAACACGATTAGAAATTTTTTTAAACAAAAAAAACGCATTGATTAAAATTTGTGGGGAAGATCCGAGAATTAATGACGCATTTGTTATAATGAGATGACTGGCCAATTCTACTTTCTGTCGTCAACAGGGCCGGGAGTTGTTCCCCGGCCCTGTGAGTTTATACTTTTTTTAGTACAGCCTTTTTGAAATAATTAATTCTATCGCGTAAGAAAAATATTGATGTGACGAAGTATATAACTGCACCAAACAATGATACGCAAATCAATGAAAATATGCTATTTATCTCAATGTTTAAGTGGGAGAGGTGTAACAGCCAGTAGAGTGCTGCAAACATGATCCCTGAACAAATTCCTGGTCCAATGAGTCTGACAATAACCTCAAACAGGTTACCCCCTAATAGCCGCATTGTGATAGACATTGCCGGAATGAAGTTTATTACGTTAGCAACGAAATACAGCATAGTGAGTGTAATAATGTCGTATTGTACACCGATGATGAATGCACTTAATAGTAGGAAAGAGCCAAGGAAACCTAACATCAACAATATCCCTGCGCGCCCTTTAGACATTAAAACTGCACCGGTAGAACTGGTCAGAGACTGAACAATTCCTGTCGGTGCCAACCAGAGCATAATTGTGGCACTCAATGCCCACTCTGGTCCGAAAACAATATTAAAGAACGGTTCTCTTAGCGTTGCCAGACCTACCATCAGAGGAAAAACAAGGAATGTAATTACATCGATTGATTTCAGAAACAGCTTTTTGACTTCTGCTTCATTGTCTTGCTGACGACTCATTATAGGGAACAGTGAGCGGGACGCAATGAAAGTTAGGTTTTGAAGTGGAAATAGCATGATTCTGTAAGCCAGAGAATAAGAGCCGAGAACACTAGCACTCATATAACGACCAATAAGCATGCTGTCGGCATTTCTGGAGAAGTAATTGACAAAATTGAATAGTGTAAGATTACCGCTAAAGGAGAAAATTAATTTCAACTCTTCTCTGTTAAAAATTTTCTTTAGGCTTGGTCGCCAATCGCTTTTTATCCAAAGTAGGGTTGTTGATATAATTGCCGTCAGTAAGTTTGATACGACAAGACTATATACGCCAGCCCCCATATATGCAAGTATAATCGCAGCGATGAGAGAAATAATACCTGCGGACAACTCAATCAAAGAAGTTGTCATAAACTTTGAATTTCTTTCCAATAACGCCAGGTGGGTAGAACCGCTACTGGCAATAGGAAATGAAATGGACAAGAGAAGCAATACCTCGACTAATCGTGGTTCTTTAAATAAATGTGCAATTAGCGGTGAGAAAATTACAATTACAATGGCTATGATTGTCCCCATTGTAATGTTGAGACCAAAAATAGCGTTAATTGTGCTGTTCTTTAAATCACGATGTTGAATGATGGCCGCAGAGGTGCCCAAATCCCTGATCAAAAGGGAAAAGTTAATCACGACATAAGCCATGGCCATTAAACCGAATTCCCCGGGGGGAATCAGCCTTGCCAGAACGAGCATGCTCATTAACTGGGTGAAAACCTTACCCATTTGTGACAGAGTTACCCACTTTGCATTACTTAATGCGCTCATAAAAAACCTTAATGCTAATTCAAACCCTGAAAATAATGTTCATATTAAAAAACAATAAAAAAGTGCCCCGCCAATAAAAAATTAATTGAAAATACGAAATCTCTTCAAGATGATAAGTACTGTTTTATTTTTCAAAATAGTATGCCCTAAAAAATAATTTATGGGGTATTTAGACATAGCAAGTCACATTTTTCAAGGATTCTATAGGAGCAGAGAGCATTATCAGAATAGGTTGAGATTGGCGAAGGGCGACTTCAGAATCGAGTCGTGAAGTTTGCTTGTAAGGTGGTGAAAATGTATCCATAGCCATGAGGTCGCCAGCATTGCAGCCTTAATGCTCGGTACACAGAAGGGTAGTGATTGGTGGATTGTGGCAATCACTACCTCGGTATTCGTGCAATGTGCCTTGATAAGAAAGTCCTGGCCGGACCGCTATGGCTAAGAAAATTTCAGGCCTATCGTTGCAGACGCAGGGAAGGCTACGATAGGCCTGGATAATTCAGAACGAGGTGCGCTTATAGCTGCGGTACTGCGGCCGCCAGAAGTTGTGCTCGATGGCTTTCGACAGTGCGTCTTCGGAGGTGACGATCGCCACACCCTGCAGCTGCGCCGCTTTGCCCACTTCCATGGCGATGCACTTGGATACGCCCTGAATATCGTCGATATTCGGCAGCAGCGCGCCGTGGCCGTCGGTCGCCAGCGGCGAACAATCCGCCAGCGCGCGGCTGGCGGCCATCAGCATGGCGTCGGTGACGCGGGTGGCGCCGGAGGCCAGCACGCCCAAACCGATGCCCGGGAAGATGTAGGAGTTGTTGCACTGGGCGATCGGGTACAGCTGCTCTTTGTAGCTTACCGGCGCAAACGGGCTGCCGGTCGCGACCAGGGCGGCGCCGTCGGTCCAGTTGATGATGTCTTCCGGACGGGCTTCCACGCGCGAGGTCGGGTTGGACAGCGGCATCACGATAGGACGTTCGCAGTGCTTGTGCATCTCGCGGATCAGCTCTTCGGTAAACAGCCCTGGCTGGCCGGAAACGCCGATCAGAATGGTCGGCTTGGCGTTGCGCACCACGTCCAGCAGCGAGATGGCGTCGCTGGCGGTTTCCCAACCGGCCAGGTTGTCGCTCTTCTGCACCAGCTTGCTCTGGAAGTCGAGCAGGTTCGGCAGTTTGTCGGTCAGCAGGCCGAAACGGTCAACCATGAATACGCGGGCGCGCGCTTCGTCTTCGCTCAACCCCTCGGACTTCATCTGCGCGATGATCTGCTCGGCGATGCCGCAGCCGGCGGAACCGGCGCCGAGGAAGGTGACGGTCTGATCGCGCAGCTGGCTGCCGGCGGCGCGGCTGGCGGCGATCAGGCTGCCGAGGGTGACCGCGGCGGTGCCCTGGATGTCGTCGTTAAAGCAGCAGATCTCGTCGCGGTAGCGGTTCAGCAGCGGGGTGGCGTTGTTCTGCGCGAAGTCTTCGAACTGCAGCAGCACGTTCGGCCAGCGGCGTTTGACCGCCTGAATAAACTCTTCGACGAAGGCGTGGTATTCCTCGCCGGAGATGCGCGGATGGCGCCAGCCCATGTACAGCGGATCGTTGAGGCGCTGCGGGTTGTTGGTGCCGACGTCCAACACTACCGGCAGGGTATAGGCCGGACTGATGCCGCCGCAGGCGGTATACAGCGACAGCTTGCCGATGGGAATGCCCATGCCGCCGATGCCCTGGTCGCCCAGGCCGAGAATGCGTTCGCCGTCGGTCACCACGATCACCTTGACGTTCTGCTTGGTGGCGTTTTGCAGCATGTCATCGATGCGATCGCGGTTCGGGTAGGAGATGAACAGCCCGCGCGCGCGGCGGTAGATATCGGAGAAGTGCTCACAGGCCTCGCCGACGGTCGGGGTGTAGATGATTGGCATCATCTCGCTCAGGTGCGAGTCCAGCAGGCGATAGAACAGGGTTTCGTTGGTGTCCTGGATGTTGCGCAGGTAGATGTGCTTATCGTTATCGTTCTTGAAATCCTGATACTGACGGTAGGCGCGTTCCACCTGTTCTTCGATGGTCTCCACCGCTTCCGGCAGCAGGCCGTGCAGGTTGAAGTGGCTACGTTCTTCCTCGGTGAAAGCGCTGCCTTTGTTCAGCAGCGGAAATTCCAGCAGAATCGGGCCGGCGTAAGGGATATAGAGCGGGCGTTTGCTTTCGTATTCTAGTTCCATCAGTTTTACTCTTCACGTATCAGATAACTGTATTGCCGACGATCCTAAAAGATAAAGAGAAGATGTACAGCATTTGTTGCCCGATGATGAACCAGGTTGGCGTAATTATCGACAATCAAATGATTTTTTAACTAAAGAAAGTGTCTCTGGCGGCGTCGGGGCATTGTATTTGGCGGGCGGTGCTGTTAACGGCGGAACCGGATGGCCCCGCCGTCGTGCGCTTAGAAGGCGGCGCGGCTGACGTTTTGGCAACCCAGCGCCGCCAGAGTGACGCGGGTGGCATCCCACTGGCTGATGCTCGCGTCCTGCGGTTCGGCCAGGACGGCGCGACGGATAGCCCGGCAGTCGCCGCCGGAGAGGTTCAGCAGGATCAGCGCAGCCTGCAGCGGCGGCAGACTCGGGTTAAAAGCGGCGTTTTCCGCATACCGGCCGGCGTAGAGGCTGCCGTCTGCCGTTTCCAGCGCCACGCCGCTGTGGGCGTTGCTGTACGGCGCGTGGCTCCGGTTGGCCGCCGCCAGCGCCGCTTGCGTCAGCGCATCGTTCAGCGGCAGTTGATGCCCGTGATTGACCTCGTCCATGAGCAGTGAAGCGACATCCAGATCTTTCGGGCCGAAGGCGTCCGGCAGATAGTCCGCCAGCGTGGCCGGCGCGCGGCCAGGCAAACGGATTTGCAGCGCGCCGCCGCTGTTCAGCTCATTCATAAACTGGCGGCAGTGGCCGCACGGCGTATAGTTGACGGTGATCGAGGCCAGCGCTTTTTCGCCGCGCAGCCAGGCGTGAGTCACTGCGCTTTGTTCCGCATGTACGGATTGCTGCAGCGGCGCGCCGCTGAATTCCATATTGGCGCCGAAATAGAGATTGCCGCTTTGCCCGCGCGCGATGGCGCCGACGTGGAAATGCGATATCGGGGTTAACGAGCAGGCCGCCGCCAGCGGCAGCAGCGCGAATGCCAGCGCGTCATCGTCCAACCCGCAGCCTGAGCGGATCGCCGCCGCTTGCTCGGCCGTGAACATCGCCGGAAAGTCGGACGCGTCCAGATAGGGCTGCAGGGCGGATTGCAGTGTCGCGGGCAGTGCGCTGAAAGCGGTGTGAAAACGCGGATGCATGGAAGGTCTCTCTACAGGTTAACGGGATCACATTCTAGGCAGGCCAGACACATTAAAGTGTGATCAATATCTCTTAAATGATGAAATCAATGCAATAAAAGGCGTAAATGCGAGATGTATCGCAAGTTTCACCCTGATCAACCGAACAGATGCAACAGCACCGGAAACACAAATGGCGCCAGCAGCGAGGTGATGATGCCGCAGATCACCAGCGCCAGCGAGCCGAAGGCGCCCTCCTGATAGTCCATCTCCGCGCAGCGCGCGGTGCCCAGCGCGTGGGAAGCCGTGCCCATCGCCAGGCCACGCGCCGAGGGCGTCGTGATTTTCAACAGGTTGAACAGCGTGTGGCCGAACACGGCGCCGAGGATGCCGACGAAAATAACGCAAACCGCGCTGATCGCCGGAATGCCGCCGAGCGAGTCCGCGACGGCCATCGCGATCGGCGTAGTGACCGATTTCGGCAAGATAGAGGCGGCGATTTCCGGCGTGGCGCCCAACCACAGGGCGATGGCGCCGCCGCTGATCATGGCGGTCAGGCTGCCGATGAAGCACACCGTGATAATCGACTTCCAGCGCGCGCGGATTTGGTGCAACTGCTCATACAGCGGGAAGGCCAGCGCGACGACCGCCGGCTGCAGCAGATCGTTGAGGATCCTGCTGCCCTGGAAGTAGCGCTCATAGGAAATGCCGCTGAGCAGCAGCAGTGGGATGATCACCGCCATGGAAACCAGCAGCGGATTGAGCAGCGGCATGTTCAACTTGCGCGCCAGCCAGCGCGCGGCGAAATAGACCGCCAGCGTCAGCGGCAGCGACCACCAGATTTCGTGGATCATGAGTTGCCCTCCGTGTCGTCGGGCTTGCCGGCAATGCGGCGCTCGCGGTGAAAATAGTGTGAGGTATAGCCGACCACCACCAGCACCATCAGCGTGCTGATCAGGCAAGAAATGACCAGCGGGCCCAGATGCGCGACGATCTGGTCGTAATATTTCATCACGCCGACGCCGATCGGCACGAACAGCAGCACCATGTAGCGGATCAGCAAATGACAGCCGGGTTTAACCCATTTGGCCGGCAGGATCTGGGTGGAGAGCAGCGCGAACAGCAAGAGCATGCCGATGATGCTGCCGGGAATGGCGAACGGCAGCAGCGCCGCCACTGCGTTGCCGACGAACAGACACAGGTAGATGAGGAGCAGGGCCCTGAGGTATTTCCAGCACAGTGTGAGCACGTTGGCCATTGTTTTTTCCCGTTTAACCGATGCATTCATCATACAATTAAACTGTGAGCCACGCCACAGATCGCACTATGAATTCTCGCTATGCCTGCCATGCGCGATCGGCGGGTTGACATCCTGCTTTGAGAGTTGCAGGCAGGGTCAGCGCGCGTCTTCGGCCGTTGCCGCAGAACGTTCCGCCAAACGATGGCCGAGGAAGAAAAACAGCAGGCTGAGCAGCGCGGCGGCGATCAGCATCACGAACATCAGCGGCGGCGCGGCGTAGCTGAGCATGACCCCGCACAGCACCGGGTTGATGGCGCCGCCCAATGCGCTGAGGTTCTGTACGCCATAGTAGCTGCCTTTCAGGTGCGGCGGCGCGATAAAGTCGATGAACATGTATTCCACCGGGATAACGATGATCTCGCCTAAGGTAAACACCGCCATCGCCGCCAGCCATAGCCAGATCGCCTGGCCGGCCACCATAAAACCGAGCAGCCCGACGATGAAAAACAGCGTGCCCAGCGCCAGCCAGCGCAGCATATTTTCCTGGCGCATGCCGCGGCTGAGCAGGTATTGCAGGGCGATGACGATACCGGCGTTGACGATCATCACCAACCCGATGATTTTGTAGGCGAACTCGGCGCTGGAGACGGTGATCAGGTACTGCGACAAATAACCCGTGAACTGGCCGAACACCACCGCGCCCAGCGTGCTGCCGAGGGTGAAGTAGATCAGCCGCCGATCGCTGCGCAAGATGGCCAGCGTTTGGCGGAAATTGGCCAGCGCGGCCGGTGCGGCGGCGCTGGGTGCCGGGCGCTGTTCACCACCGCGCAAGCGCAGGCTCAGCGCCGTCACCGTCGCCAGCGCCAGGCCGCCTGACAGGTAGAACGGCAGCAGCGGACTCAGCCCGGCCACCAGAACGCCGAGCGCAGAGCCGATCGCCCAGCCGACGTTGACCAGCGTGTAGTTGATTGAGAAAGCCTTGATGCGCTGCTCGACCGGCAGCCAATCGGCGAAACAGGCCTTAATGGTGATGCTCAGCACCGAATAACAGGTATGCAGGATCGCCAGCACCACGATCACGCCGCCGGGACGCGGGATCCAGGGAATGGCGAAGAAACTCAGCGCGAACAATAAAATCGACAGCAGGATCAGGCGGTTTTTGCTGAATTTGTCCACCAGATAACCGCCGTACAGGCTGGCGATGATGCCGAGGGTGAGGCTGACGCCCAGGATCACGCCCACGCTTTTCGGCAACAGCTGGAAGTGCTCGGTGAGGTAGATGGTGATGAACGGCAGCGTGACGCCGCGGCCGATGGTCAACACCAGCGAACTGGCCAGCAGTACGTTGATCAGCGAGGGGAATCCCTTCATTTGAAACCTGTTTATGCATACAGTTATTGGGCGATGCAGATAACATAGCGCATTTTGGCGGGGACGGAAGGGGGCTGCCGATATTTATCTGAAAAACAGAGGCTGCGTCGGCAGCCTCGTGAAAAACAGCATTATTTACCGTGTTCGGCCTGCAGCGTGGCGAACCACGGCTGAACGAAATCGCTGCTGCTGCCCCAGCCGGGGATGATCTTCGCCAGGCCGGCGACGTTGACCGGCCCCGGTTGCGCCAGCAGCAGCGCCTGCGGAATGATCGCCGCTTTGAACTGATAGTTGTCCGGCGTGCTTTCCCCGGCGATCTTGTTGGCCACCAGGCGCAGGTTGACCGCGCCGATCAGCTTCGGATCCACCGCCACGCTGACCTGCCACGGGCTGCCGGCCTCGCGCATCAGCTGTAAATCCTGATTGGAGATATCGATGCTGTACAGCTTGATTTCGGTGCGGCCGTTCTCTTTCAACGCCTTGTAAGCTCCTTGGGTAAAGGCGTCCCACGTGCCCCAGATGGCGTCGATCTTGCCTTTCGGGTATTTCGCCAGCACCGCGCCCACCTTATTGGCGGTATCGCCCTGCACGTCGGATGAGACCGCGCCGATCGATTCCAGCTCATGAATGCCCGGATGCTGTTTCAGCAACTGCTGATAAGCGGCCTGACGGCGTTCCATCGGCGGGAAGCCGGCCACCCACAGTTTGACAATATTGGCCTGGCCGTTGAAATCCTTCACCAGTTGGCCGAAGGAGGCATTGGCCAGTGAAGCGTCGTCCTGCTGCGAGACGGTGACGCCGGGAACGCTGCCGCTGACGTCGGTATCGAAAGCCGCGACGGCGATGCCGGCCGCCGCGATGCGCTTGACCAGGTCGGTGGAATAGGGGGCTCGCCCCTGCGAGAGAATGATGCCGTCATATTTCTGGCTGATAGCCTGATTGACGAAGTCCTGGAAGCGCGCGTCGTCGCCATTGCTGAGGAAGGTATCCACCTTAAAGCCCAGCTTGCGCCCTTCCTGAATGGCGCCCGCCAAAAATTGCGTGGTGTTGTCGTCGGATCCGAGGTTGCGGATCACCGCGATGCGCACCGGCCCCTGATGCTGAGCGATGGCGGCGGGTACGGTGGCGTTTTCCGCCGCCTGCAGCGGCAGGGCGGACAACAGACTGAGGGCGAGCAGCGAAGTCTTGAGGTTTTTCATTATTATAGGCTCCAAAAAAGCAGGGAAACGATCCCGGTGAAGGTCTGTTATAGCAGTCTTTCTGTCTGGACGTCTATTTTGGGTTTCGGAGCATCATAGCCGGATGCGGCGGGCAGGGGAATCAGGGCGGTTATGACTTTTTCTTCATGCTTATAACGTGGGGGTTGGGGCAATAAAAAAAAAAGGGCCGAGCAAGCTCGACCCTCCCTACGCCGCGCATCTGCGCGATTACTTGACCTGCATGCCAGGCTGCGCGCCGCTGTCCGGGCTCAGCAGGAAGATCTCTTTCCCGCCAGGGCCTGCCGCCATCACCATGCCTTCTGACACGCCGAAGCGCATTTTACGCGGCGCCAGGTTGGCGACCATGATGGTCAGACGGCCTTCCAGCGCTTTCGGGTCCGGGTAAGCGGAGCGAATGCCGGAGAAGATTTGGCGCGATTCGCCGCCCAGATCCAGCTGCAGCTTCAGCAGCTTGTCGGAGCCCTCGACAAAGTCGGCGCTCTTGATCAGGGCGATACGCATGTCGACCTTGGCGAAGTCGTCGAAGGTGATGGTTTCCTGGATTGGATCGTCAGCCAGCGGGCCGGTCACCGGCTTGGCGGCGGCCATGTCTTCTTTCGAGGCGCTGACCATCTCGTTGACCTTGTCCAGATCGATGCGGTTGAACAGCGCTTTGAACGCGTTCACCTGATGGCCCAGCAGCGGCTGCGGGATCGCGTCCCAGCTCAGCTCGGCGTTGAGGAACGCTTCGGCGCGTTCGGTCAGCGAAGGCAGCACCGGCTTAAGGTAAGTCATCAGCACGCGGAACAGGTTGATGCCCATCGAGCAGATGGCCTGCAGATCGGCGTCGCGGCCTTCTTCCTTCGCCACCACCCACGGCGCCTGCTCATCCACATAGCGGTTGGCCAGATCGGCCAGCGCCATGATTTCGCGGATTGCGCGGCTGAACTCGCGGGCGGCGTAGGCTTCGGCGATGCTCTGTGCCGCGTCGACGAAGGTCTGGTACAGCGCCGGATCGGCCAGGGTGTCGGCCAGCTTGCCGCCGAAGCGCTTGTTGATAAAGCCGGCGTTGCGCGAAGCCAGGTTCACCACCTTGTTGACGATGTCGGCGTTGACGCGCTGCACGAAGTCTTCCAGATTGAGATCGATGTCGTCAATGCGTGAAGAGAGCTTGGCGGCGTAGTAATAGCGCAGGCAGTCGGCGTCGAGGTGCTGCAGGTAGGTGCCGGCCTTGATGAAGGTGCCGCGCGACTTGGACATCTTGGCGCCGTTCACCGTCACGTAACCGTGCACGAACAGGTTGCTCGGTTTGCGGAACTGGCTGCCTTCCAGCATCGCCGGCCAGAACAGGCTGTGGAAGTAGACGATGTCCTTGCCGATAAAGTGGTACAGCTCGGTGGTGGAGTCTTTGCGCCAGAACTCGTCGAAGTCCAGATCGCCGCGCTTGTCGCACAGGTTCTTGAAGGAGCCCATGTAGCCGATCGGCGCGTCCAGCCAGACGTAGAAGTATTTGCCCGGCGCATCCGGGATTTCGAAGCCGAAGTAAGGCGCATCGCGGGAGATGTCCCACTGCTGCAGGCCGGATTCGAACCACTCCTGCATCTTGTTCGCTACCTGCTCCTGCAGCGCGCCGGAGCGCGTCCACGCCTGCAGCATTTCGCTGAAGGCCGGCAGGTCGAAGAAGAAGTGCTCGGAGTCGCGCATCACCGGCGTCGCGCCGGAAACCACGGACTTCGGATCGATCAGTTCCGTCGGGCTGTAGGTGGCGCCGCACACTTCGCAGTTGTCGCCGTACTGGTCTGGCGATTTGCATTTCGGGCAGGTGCCTTTCACGAAACGATCCGGCAGGAACATGCCTTTCTCTGGATCGTACAGCTGAGAAATGGTGCGGTTCTTGATAAACCCGTTTTCTTTCAAGCGGCTGTAAATCAGGGTGGACAGCTCACGGTTTTCATCGCTATGGGTCGAATGATAGTTGTCATAGCTGATGCCAAAGCCGGCGAAATCCTGTTGGTGCTCCTGGCTCATCTCCGCGATCATTTCTTCCGGTTTAACGCCCAGTTGCTGCGCTTTCAGCATGATCGGCGTGCCGTGCGCGTCGTCCGCGCAGATGAAATGCACTTCGTGGCCGCGCATTCGTTGGTAACGCACCCAGATATCCGCCTGGATGTGCTCGAGCATGTGGCCGAGATGGATGGAACCATTTGCGTACGGTAGCGCGCACGTCACCAATAATTTTTTCGCGACTTGAGCCATAGTGAGAACTTGCTTTCTGTAATGAATAAAAGGGCCTTCGATGTTAACCGATCGCGCCCTTCGCTGCTAGGGCGGTTTCTTACAGGTTATACGCGCCAGCCGCCGCGCAGTTCTGGTATGCTTAGCCGGAAGCTACCCATTCAAAATCAAGGAGCCGGGATGAACGCAAAATCCCCTGAGCAGACCAACCCCGAAGTTCTGCGCGCCCTGGTGACCGGTGTACTGGCCGCCTTTGAACACCCGACGTTGAAAAACAACCTGACCGCATTGAAGGCTATCCATCACTGCGCGTTGCTGGACGATGTACTGCATATCGAACTGACGATGCCCTTTGCCTGGCAGAGCGGCTTTGAAGCGCTGCAGGCGAGCGTCGGCCCTGAGCTGCTGCGCGTGACCGGCGCCGGCGCCATCGATTGGAAGCTGAAACACGATATCACGACGCTGAAGCGCGCCAACGCGCAGGCCGGGATCAAAGGCGTGCGCAACATCATCGCCGTCAGCTCCGGCAAAGGCGGAGTGGGGAAATCCAGCACCGCCGTCAACCTGGCGCTGGCGCTGGCCGCCGAAGGGGCCAAGGTCGGCATTCTGGACGCCGACATTTACGGCCCGTCGATCCCCAATATGCTGGGCACCGAACACGAGCGGCCGACCTCGCCGGACGGTCAGCATATGGCGCCGATCATGGCGCACGGGCTGGCGACCAACTCCATCGGTTATCTGGTGACCGACGACAACGCCATGGTGTGGCGCGGCCCGATGGCCAGCAAGGCGTTGATGCAGCTGCTGCAGGATACGCTGTGGCCGGATCTGGATTACCTGGTGCTGGACATGCCGCCGGGCACCGGTGACATCCAACTGACGCTGTCGCAGAACATTCCGGTGACCGGCGCGCTGGTGGTCACCACGCCGCAGGATATCGCCTTGTTGGATGCCGCCAAAGGCATCGTAATGTTCGAGAAAGTGCATGTGCCGGTACTGGGCATTGTCGAGAACATGAGCGTGCATATCTGCAGCAACTGCGGCCACCATGAGCCGATCTTTGGCACCGGCGGCGCCGAGAAGCTGGTGCAGAAATATAACAGCCGTCTGCTGGGGCAGATGCCGCTGCATATCTCGCTGCGTGAAGATCTGGATCGCGGTACGCCGACGGTGATCAGCCGCCCGGACAGCGAATTCGCCGACATGTATCGTCAATTGGCCGGCCGCGTGGCTGCGCAGATGTATTGGCAGGGCGAGGCGATCCCGACGGAGATTGCGTTCCGCGCGCTGTAATCAGCCTATCGCAATGCAAGAACCCGGCTTAAACGCCGGGTTTTTTTATGGGGTAGGGGTAGGCTTGTGCAGGTCGGCACGGGTATAAGGGCGTTCGATCTGCGCCAGCGTTTTGGCGATATGTTCCAGCAATCCCTGAGTGGGGGCCGGCTGCCGCTGCCCCATCAGCGCCAACGGCAAGGCCAGCGCGATGACCAAATGCGGCCAGGCAAGCTGTGGTCGCGCTTTCCCTCGCTGCAGCCATAAAAACAGCGCGCTGGCCAGGTAGCCTAAAATCAGCCCGCTGATGACTTCGGATACCGAATGCACGCGGATTTCCAGGCGCGACACGCCGATGGTTAAAGGCAATATCCACCCGGTCAGTAAAGCGATGCTACGAATGGGGTGGGAAAAGCGACCGGTCAACGTCCAAAGCAATGGCGGCCAGATGCTTGCCGCGAGGGCCGAATGGCCGCTGAATCCGGTGAAGTCATAACTTGCGCTACCAATGCCCCAGCCCATAAAGGCCAACTTGGACAGGCAGACCAGCCCGCCGGTGAAACCGAAAATCAGCGCCCATTGCCAGCCTGCAACGCGGGTGGCGGAAAACACGATCAGCAACAAAAACAGAATCAGCGCGCAGGGCAGCAGCAGCATGCTGTCGCCGAAAAAAGTCAAAAAATACCAATCCAGCACATCATTCTCCGATGAAAGACTACGGGGTCCCTAAGTCAGCGCAGGAGTGTAACCTGTTGCGGGGCATTGCCCTAGCCGTGAGATTCTTAAAATGTCATATCGCCGGTAGGGCGCGATCGCCTGAATTCGCCCGCCGTCGCGCAATATACAGTGGCGCAAACCCCGACGACTCCCTATAATTGTCGCGTTTTAGTTCCCTCCCTTCACATTACGAAATCAGGTCTTTAATTTTATGACTGACAATCCGCATCAGTGCGTCATTATTGGTATAGCTGGCGCATCTGCCTCCGGAAAAAGCCTTATTGCCAGCACGTTGTACCGCGAACTCCGCGAGCAGGTCGGCGATGAGCACATCGGCGTTATTCCAGAAGACAGTTACTATAAAGACCAGAGTCACCTGACCATGGAAGAACGGGTCAAAACCAACTATGACCACCCGAGCGCCATGGATCACAACCTGCTGTTCCAGCATTTGCAGATGCTGAAGGCCGGCAAAGCGATCGAACTGCCGCTGTACAGCTACACCGAGCACACGCGCAAGAAAGAAACCGTCCACCTGAAACCTAAAAAAGTCATTATTCTGGAAGGGATCTTGCTGCTGACGGATATCCGCTTGCGCCAGGAGATGAATTTCTCGATCTTCGTCGACACGCCGCTGGATATCTGCCTGATGCGCCGCATGAAGCGCGATGTCAACGAGCGCGGCCGCTCGATGGATTCGGTGATGGCGCAATACCAGAAGACCGTGCGCCCGATGTTCCTGCAGTTTATCGAACCTTCCAAACAATACGCCGATATCATCGTCCCGCGCGGCGGCAAAAACCGCATCGCGATCGATATTCTGAAAGCCAAAATCAGCCAATTCTTTGAATAATGCCGCTTAATGGCCGGAAATGTGTATTTCCGGCCGGCGGCCAACTATTTGCACCCCGGCGTAGACCTTTCGCCCGTTGTGTGGCAATTTTTGTTTAGTTACGCGTTTTGATGGAGAAGAGAGACATGAGACTGTGCGACCGCGATATAGAAGCCTGGCTGGATAGCGAGAAACTGGTGATTTCCCCACGTCCGCCGCTCGAACGCATCAACGGGGCCACAGTAGATGTCCGTTTGGGCAACCAGTTCCGCGTATTCAGCGGCCATACCGCGCCTTTTATCGATCTCAGCGGGCCGAAAGACGAAGTCAGCGCTGCGTTGGATCGCGTGATGAGCGACGAGATTGTCCTGCCGGAAGGCGAGGCGTTTTTCCTTCATCCCGGCGAGCTGGCCCTGGCGGTGACGTTCGAATCCGTGACGCTGCCGGACGATCTGGTGGGGTGGCTCGATGGCCGTTCTTCTCTGGCGCGCCTCGGGTTGATGGTGCACGTCACTGCGCACCGTATCGATCCGGGCTGGCACGGACGCATCGTGCTGGAATTTTACAACTCCGGCAAGCTGCCGCTGGCGCTGCGGCCGGGCATGCTGATCGGGGCCTTGAGCTTTGAACCGTTGTCCGGCCCGGCGGCCCGGCCATACAACAGCCGGCAGGACGCAAAATATCGCGATCAGCAGGGCGCAGTAGCCAGTCGAATCGACAAGGACTAACGGCGCGGGATGCACCGTCGGTGTGGCGCTGACAAGAGGGTGGCATGAGAAGATTACTGACGACATTGGCGATTTTACTGGTGGTTGTGGTGGCGGGGATGTCCGCGCTGGTACTGCTGGTCAATCCGAATGATTTTCGCGGTTACATGGTCAAAAAGGTCGAGCAGAAGAGCGGCTATCAGCTGACGCTCGAAGGCGACCTGCGCTGGCATATCTGGCCGCAGCTCAGCATTTTGGCCGGGCGCATGACGCTGACCGCGCCGGGCGCGAAAGCGCCGGTAGTGAGCGCGGAAAATATGCGCCTCGATGTCAAACTGTTGCCTCTGCTGTCGCATCAGCTGTTTGTGAAACAGGTGATGCTGAAAAACGCCGTCATTCTCCTCACGCCCGATAGCGAAGAGCATTCGCAGATGGATGCCCCGATCGCGCCGGCCGGCACTGGCACAGACGCGGCAGATGCGGCCTGGAAGTTCGATATCGATAATCTGCGGGTCGTGGACAGTCTGCTGATTTGGCAGCGCGCCGACAATGAGCAAATTAATGTCCGGGATATCAATCTCACCCTGCAACAAACGCAGACGCGACAGGCGCAGCTGGAACTTTCCAGCCGGGTCAATCGCGATCAGCGCGACCTGACCTTCAGCATGGCGGCCGATGTCGACTTGCAGCAGTTCCCTCGCCAGATTGGCGCCAAAGTCACCCAGTTCAATTATCAACTGGCGGGTGCGGATATTCCGAACGGCGGTATTCAGGGAGAGGGCAATGCGCAGGTGGTCTATCAGCAGACGCCGGCGCAGATTGCCGTCAGCCAGCTGAGCGTCAGTGCCAATAACAGCCAATTGACCGGCGATATCAGCGCCACGCTGGGGGCGGTGCCCGGCTATGTGGTGAACCTCAATTCGGCTAACCTCGATCTCGATGCGCTCTCCGGCTGGCAATCCAGCACCAATACCGCCGAACAACCCGCTGTGACTTCCGCGCCGGTGATCGCCAGCCAGGTTGACGATCGGCAGCAGAATTTAGAGGCGCTGCGCGATTTCAATGCGCAGTTGAATCTGCAGGCCGCGCAGTTGACCTATCGCGGTATGAACGTCACTCAGTTGGCCGTCGTGGCGGACAACCAACGCGGACTGCTGACGCTGCATAAACTCGCCGGACAATTGGCCGGCGGTGATTTCTCCTTGCCGGGCTCGCTGGACGCGCGCGGCAATAAACCGGTGATCAGCGTGCAGCCGGCGCTGAACCAGGTTGAACTGGGCACGGTGCTCAAAGCCTTCGACATGCCTCAGATGTTGACCGGCAAATTCAGCATGAAAGGGGATTTGACCGGCGATCGCCTCTCTTCACAGTCATTTGAGCGCCGCTGGCGCGGTACGGCGCAGCTGGCGATGCAGGATGCGCAGCTGCATGGCCTGAACATTCAGCAGCTGATCCAGCAGGCTGTGGCGCGCAACGATAACAGCGTGCGCGGGCAAGACAGCTATCAGCGTTATACCGAGGTCAAAAACGTCTCGGCGCAGGCCAGTCTGAATCAGGGCACGATCAAGCTCAGCGGTCTGACGGCGGATTCTCCTTTGCTGGCGCTGACCGGCGCCGGCAGCATCGATATGCCGGGCAAACAGTGCGATATGGCGCTTAACGTGCGCGTCACCGGCGGATGGCAAGGGCGCGGCGAGCTGATCGAGCAACTGCAAAAAACGCCGATCCCGCTGCGGGTCTATGGGCCGTGGCAACAGCTCAACTATCAACTGCAGGTCGATCAGGTGTTGCGTAAAACGCTGCAGGATCGGGCTAAAGATGCGCTGAACAAATGGGCTGAAAAGAACAAGGATTCGCGCGAAGGTCAGGATCTGAAAAAGCTGCTCGACAAGCTGTAATCCCTCCGATGCGGGCCACAGTGTGGCCCGCGTCAATATCGAGGTTCCCGCGATAATTTCTCTCCGTTACCTTGATGAAGGTCATGAAGACCTCTGCTCAGTTTGTGCAGAGTAAGGGCCAGTTTTGCTATTACTGTGCGCTTGAGCGCGAAAAATGACGAGTTGAGGAAACATGATAGAGCTCCTTATTGGCGCCGCGGTCGCGGCGGGCGTGGGCCGTTACATTATCAAGGGATATTCCGCTACCGGCGTCTTGTTGGTGGGAGGGTTGCTGCTGCTCGGCATCAGCGCCCTGATGGGGAAAACGCTGTTGCCGTCAGGCGCCGCCTCAACCGGCTGGCGCGCGACCGACATGATCGAATACGTCAAGATTTTGCTGATGAGCCGCGGCGGCGATCTCGGCATGATGATCATGATGCTGTGCGGCTTTGCCGCCTACATGACGCATATCGGCGCCAACGACGTGGTGGTCAAGCTGGCCTCACGCCCGTTGCAGATGATCAATTCGCCTTATCTGCTGATGGTGGCGGCGTATTTTGTCGCTTGCCTGATGTCGCTGGCGGTCTCTTCCGCCACTGGCCTCGGCGTGCTGCTGATGGCGACGCTGTTCCCGTTGATGGTGAACGTGGGCATCAGCCGCGGCGCGGCGGCTGCCATTTGCGCTTCGCCGGCGGCGATTATTCTGGCACCGACCTCCGGCGACGTGGTGCTGGCGGCCAAAGCGGCGGAGATGCCGCTGGTGGACTTCGCGTTCAAAACCACGCTGCCTATCTCGATTGCCGCCATTGTCTGCATGGCTGTGGCGCATTTTTTCTGGCAGCGTTATCTCGACAGAAAGAACAATGAACAGCATCACATCATGGACGTCAGCGAAATCAAAACCCATGCGCCGGGATTTTACGCGATATTGCCGTTTACACCGATCCTCGGCGTGCTGATTTTCGACGGCAAATGGGGACCTGAGCTGCACATCATTACCGTGCTGGTGGGGTGCATACTGTTGGCGGCATTGATTGAGTTCGTGCGCAGTTTCAGCGCGAAACAGGTATTCAGCGGCCTGGAAGTGGCTTATCGCGGCATGGCGGACGCATTCGCCAGCGTGGTCATGCTGTTGGTGGCCGCCGGGGTCTTCGCGCAAGGGTTGAGCACTGTCGGCTTTATCAGCGGGTTGATCGGGCTGGCGCAGTCGTTCGGCACCGGCGGTTTGATCATGATGTTGGTGCTGGTGGTGATCACCATGCTGGCGGCCATGACCACCGGCTCCGGCAATGCGCCGTTCTATGCGTTTGTCGAACTGATCCCGAAACTGGCGGCTCAAATGGGCGTTAACCCGGCTTATCTGGTGATCCCGATGCTGCAGGCGTCTAATCTCGGCCGCACGCTGTCGCCGGTCTCCGGCGTGGTGGTGGCGGTCTCCGGCATGGCGAAAATCTCACCGTTCGACGTGGTGAAGCGCACTTCGGTGCCGGTGATTGTCGGGCTGGTGGTGGTGATCGTGGCGACGGAGTTGCTGGTTCCCCAGTAAAACCAAGGCCGGGCAATGCCCGGCCTCAATGTTAAACCTCGTAGTCCTCCGGTGGGGGAGGCGGGGTGATCTTCACTTTCAGGATACGGTGGCTGTTGACCTCCAACGGCTCAAACAGGTAGTCACCGATCGTGATTTGTTCGCCTTCTTGCGGCACGCGCTGGCTGTGTTCCATCAGCAGCCCCGCCAGCGTGTGGTATTCACGCTTTTCTTCCAGCGGCATCGGCAGGTACAACACCAGATCTTCCAGCGGCATATAGCCGTTGGCGGTCCAACTGCCATCCTCGTTTTGCTGAATGTCGTGGCGTGCATCCACCTCTTCGCCGGCCTCCGGCAGGTTGCCGGCGATGGTTTCCATCACGTCCGTCAGGGTGACGATGCCTTCGACGGAACCGAACTCATCGACCACAAACGCAAAGTGCGTCTGTGCCTGGCGGAATTGCTCAAGGGCGCTCAACAGTGTGAGCTGCTCCGGGAAGATCAACGGTTGGCGTATCAGCGCGCGCAGATCCAGCGGCGCCTGCGCCAGCTGCTGTTTGAGGACGTCGATAGTGTGGATAACGCCCAACGGCTCATCGCTGGCGCTGCTTTCTACCACCACGATGCGCGTGTGTTGATTGCGCTCCAGCAATTGCGTCAGCTTCTCCTGCGGATCGTTCAGCTCAAGGTATTCGACGTCGTGACGCGAGGTCATGATGCTGCTGACCGTGCGCTGCGCCATGCCCAGCACGCGTTCGATCATGCGCCGCTCTTGCTGATTGAAGATCTCGCCGTTTTCGCTGTCGCTGTCGGCCAGCAGATTGGCGGAATGACTGTCGACCTCGGCTTCTTCATGTTTGCCGCTCAGCATGCGCAGCACCGCCTCGGCGGTACGCTCGCGCAGCGGCCGCACCTTCGACAGGAAACGACGGCGGTTGAACTGCGCCAGTTGGTTCAATGCTTCGATCATCACCGAGAAGCCGATCGCCGCGTAGAGATAGCCTTTCGGAATGTGGTAGCCGAAGCCCTCCGCCACCAGGCTGAAACCGATCATCAGCAGGAAGCTCAGGCACAGAATGACGATAGTCGGGTGAGCGTTGACGAAGCGCGTCAGCGGTTTGCTGGCCAGTAGCATCAGGCCGATGGCGATACAGACCGCGATCATCATCACCGCCAGGTGGTCGACCATGCCGACCGCGGTGATCACCGAGTCGAGCGAGAAGACGGCATCCAGCACCACGATCTGCGCCACCACCGGCCAGAAACGCGCGCCTTTGCGTGTGCCATGCTGCTCTTCATCCTTGCCCTCCAGCCGCTCGTTCAGCTCCATGGTGGCTTTGAACAGCAGGAATATGCCGCCGACCAGCATGATCAGATCGCGGCCGCTGAAGGGGTGTTCTGCGACGATGAACATCGGTTTGGTCAGCGTCGCCAGCCACGAGATGGAGGCGAGCAACGCCAGACGCATCACCAGCGCCAGCAACAGACCGACGACACGAGCCTTATCTCTTTGTTGTTTTGGTAGTTTATCCGCCAGAATGGCGATGAAGACAAGGTTGTCTATACCCAGAACGATTTCCAGCACGACCAATGTGGCCAGGCCGGCCCAAATTGTTGGATCAGCGATCCATTCCATACGCCCAATTTCACCTGTAAGTTCTACGGCTTATGCCGCACGGGAATGATGGGCGCTGAGGCGGCAAAATTCAACTCTAATCCGGGGAGATGGTTGGAAACAGGTTATTTAGGTAGAAAAAACACCTAATAATTCAAAGCACATTCAGGTGTACTTGGCATCACGGAGAAACTGTGTATGAGAACGCTAACTGGGTTGTTCATAAAAGACACATGCTTTAAAATTCAATAATATCAACGTATTGAAATAGGCTTCTTATGTTATTATTTGCATAGCTCCAGCGCGTTAGTAGTCTTATTCTGAAAACACCTAGCCACGGGTATCTAAGGCTTGTATCAGCAAGTCAATAGTATAAGAATCTTAGCCATATAAGCGAAGATAACTCGCGTTTTTTGGTTATAAGGGCATAGATTCTCGTTGTTCTTCAAGCTGCGAAATACCAACGTGTGATGCGAGCTCTTTGTCATGCACAGAAGCGTGCTTAGCGTTCATTGGATTGCGTGCAGGAATTTTTCATAACAGCGTTTTGGCAGCTATAAGCCAAGGGCGGTAGCGTGTCTGCTCGAATAGTTTGCGTTGCCATGCTTTGCCTAAAATGTGTGATTTATACTATATAAATCAGCTAATTGCTTGTGGAAGTGGAAATGCAGAAAAGACTGAAAGCTGTGATCCCAGTGGCGGGTTTAGGAACTCGTATGTTGCCGGCAACCAAGGCGATCCCTAAAGAAATGTTGCCGGTGGTCGATAAGCCACTTATCCAATATATTGTCGGTGAGTGTGTCGCTGCCGGCATTAAGGATATCGTGCTGGTTACCCACTCTTCGAAAAATGCGATTGAAAACCATTTTGACACTTCTTTCGAGTTGGAAGCCGTGCTGGAAGCGCGTGTAAAACGCCAGCTGCTGGCTGAAGTGCAAAATATTTGCCCGCCGGATGTGACCGTGATGCAGGTGCGTCAGGGGCAAGCGAAAGGGCTTGGGCATGCGGTATTGTGCGCGAAACCCATGGTAGGGGATTCCCCTTTTGTCGTCTTGTTGCCAGATGTGTTGTTGGATGATGCAACCGCGGATCTTCGTACAGAAAACCTGGCTAAAATGATCCAACGCTTTGAGGCTACAGGGTGCAGCCAAATCATGGTTGAACCGGTACCAGAGCAGGATGTGTCAAAATATGGCGTAGTGGATTGTGCGGGAGTAGCACTGGTTGCAGGCGAAAGTGCGCCGATGTCGGCAGTGGTGGAAAAACCCGCACGCGAGGAAGCGCCATCTAACCTGGCGGTTGTGGGGCGCTACGTGCTTTCCGCTGCTATTTGGCCGCTGCTCGAGAAGACGCCTCCAGGCGCGGGCGATGAGATCCAGTTGACCGACGCTATCGCCATGCTGATGGATGAGCAAGTAGTGGAAGCCTTCCATATGAGCGGTAAATCACACGACTGCGGCGATAAACTGGGTTATATGAAGGCCTTTGTGCAATACGGTCTACGCCATGCCACAGAAGGTGAAGATTTCTCGCGATGGTTGAAGCTGGCCTTGAATAACAACTAACATGTGGCTGAGTACGTTCACAAGATTGAAGAGGACGAGCATGACGAAGTTGAAAGCTGTCATTCCTGTCGCTGGCTTGGGTATGCATATGCTACCGGCGACTAAAGCGATTCCTAAAGAGATGTTGCCGATCGTCGATAAGCCTTTGATTCAATACATTGTTAATGAGTGCGTAGCGGCAGGTATCAAAGAGATCATTCTGGTTACGCATTCATCTAAAAATGCAATAGAAAACCATTTCGATACGTCCTTTGAATTGGAAGCGATGCTTGAGGCTCGCGTTAAGCGCCAGTTGTTGGATGAAGTCCAATCGATAACGCCGAAAGGCGTAACGTTGATGCATATTCGGCAAGGGCAACCTAAAGGGCTGGGTCATGCGGTACTTTGCGCCAAGCCATTGATCGGAGACTCTCCTTTCGTGGTGCTGTTGCCGGATGTGTTGCTTGACGATGCTAAAGCCGATCTGAAAAAAGATAACCTGGCGCATCTCATTTCCCGCTTTGAAGAGACGGGATTGAGCCAGGTGCTGATACAGCCTGTGGATGAGCGCGTTTTGCGCAATTACTCCGTTGTGGCGTGCCAGAACAATGTGTTGCAGCCTGGCGAATCTTCACCCATTACCGCGATTATCGAAAAACCGGACAGCGATGTTCAACTGAAGTCCAACTATTCAGCCGTTGGGCGCTACGTGCTTTCAGCCACTATCTGGCCCATTTTGGAAAAAACCGAGCCGGGTGCCTGGGGACGCATTCAGTTGACGGACGCGATTGCCGAATTGTTGAAACATCAGACGGTAGAAGCCACAGAGTTGGTTGGCGAGTCGTTTAACTGCGGTGAAAAGATGGGTTACTTGCGGGCATTCGTGACATATGGCTTGCGTCATCCAACGCAGGGTAAGGCCTTCCGTGAGTGGGCTGAACAACTCTCTCTGTAGTGTTTATCAATTACTCTCATGATGGCTGGTCTGGAGCGATATCCGACCGGCCTCTGCTATGTTTAGGCAAAAACGACGGTGCTTATGCTGCTCTTTTTATTTAAGAACTATGCAATAATGCTCCTAGGCTTTCAGTCTAACAAATCTGAATTCAACACTTGCTCAATGAAAGTGCGTTTTAGGATGTACTCATGGGAGCATTGATAACTCATTTCGCTGAGTGCCGCGGTAGGCGCCATGGTTGGCCTGGGACTTGGCATTACATGCATTTTTTACTTTGAAAGTGATGATAACTCGATGGCAAAAAAACAATGGAAACTGATACCGCTTCTGGTATCTATCAGTGTGGTCAGCGGCTGTACTATCGTGCCGGGCTCTCATCTTTCAACCAGTGGTAAAGACGTCGTAAAACAGCAAGATAGCGATTTTGATCTCGATGAGCTGGTTAATATTTACCCAATGACACCAGGCTTGGTTGAAAAAATGCGACCCAAACCTGTTGTTGCACAAACTAACGCTTCACTTGAGCGTGAATTGCAGAACTATGAATACCGAATCGGTATCGGCGATGTTTTAATGGTCACGGTTTGGGACCACCCTGAGTTAACTACACCTGCTGGGCAATATCGCAGTGCCAGTGATACCGGTAACTGGGTGAATTCCGATGGAACCATTTTTTATCCTTATATCGGCAAAGTGAAAGTTGTCGGCAAGACCATGGCGCAGGTTCGGATCGAAATTGCCAACAGGTTGGCGCAATATATCGAAAGCCCGCAGGTTGATGTCAGCATTGCCGCTTTCCGCTCGCAAAAAACTTATGTCACTGGTGAAGTCGCCAAATCTGGTCAGCAACCTATTACGAACGTGCCATTGACTATTATGGATGCGATCAATGCCGCGGGTGGGCTCTCCGAAAATGCGGATTGGCGTAACGTGGTGTTAACGCACAATGGCAGAGAACAGCGTATTTCTCTGCAGGCGTTGATGCAACGTGGGGATTTGACACAAAACCATCTGCTTTACCCTGGTGATATCCTCTACGTTCCGCGAAATGACGATCTGAAAGTTTTCGTTATGGGTGAGGTTAAAAAGCAAGCCACCTTGAAAATGGATCGAAGCGGTATGACCTTGACTGAAGCGCTCGGCAATGCGGAAGGTATGGATCAGAACTTTGCCGATGCGACGGGGGTATTTGTTATTCGTCCGCTGCGTGGTGCTGAAGGTAAAAAACTCGCGAATATCTATCAGCTAAATGCCTCGGATGCCACGGCAATGGTTATGGGGACAGAATTCCAGTTGCAACCTTACGATATTGTTTATGTCACTACTGCACCGCTCGCACGCTGGAACCGCGTAGTCACTCAATTGCTGCCGACTATCTCTGGTTATAACAGTCTTACCGAAGGTACTCAGCGTATCCATAACTGGTAGTTGAGGCTAACTAAAATGTTTGATTCAATTTTAGTGGTTTGTGTAGGTAACATATGCCGTTCCCCCACGGGGGAGCGGTTGCTAAAAAAAATGTTGCCAGATAAAAAAATAACCTCCGCAGGGCTTGGGGCCTTAGTGGATAAACCTGCGGATGCGACAGCCGCCGATATTGCTCAACGTCATGGGCTTTCTTTGGATGGGCACCAGGGGAAGCAGCTTACCTCATCTCTGTGCCGTGAGTATGACCTGATTCTTGTAATGGAAAAGGGGCATATTGATGCCGTATGCCGATTGGTCCCTGAGGTTAGGGGGAAAACCATGTTATTTGGCCATTGGCTAGGCCAGCGTGAAATTGCTGACCCTTATCGCCAAAGCCATGAGGCTTTCGAATTTGTATTTAAGCTTCTTGATGAATCAGCCAAAAAATGGGCTGACGCCTTAAGCCGATAGCTATTCAGGATTACCAATGTCAGAAAAAATTAAAGTAACTCATTCGGGAACCGAGAAATCAGAAAGTATCGATATGGGGCGCCTTGTCGGAGAACTAATTGATAATAGATGGTTGATTGTTACAGTCACGTCTTTTCTTTTATCGCTCGGTGTTCTGTATAGCCTTTTCTCTACACCCATTTATCGCGCTGATGCAATGCTTCAAGTTGAACAGAAGCAGGGAAATGCGATTTTAAATAGCCTCAGTCAAATTTTGCCAGATAGCCAGCCTCAATCTGCGCCAGAAATTGCTTTATTGCAATCACGAATGATTTTGGGGAAAGCAGTCGATGAATTGAACTTGCAGGCGAGCGTAGAACAAGATTATTTCCCTGTCTTTGGCAAAGGTTGGTCTCGTTTAAATGGAGAAAAAGCCGGTAAATTAGACATTAGCCGACTCTATTTGCCTGCCAACGAAAATGCTAAAGGTGTTCCTGAGATCATTTTGACCGTTCTTGACAACAAACGTTACAAAGTTGAAAACGATGCAATTAGCCTGGAAGGCCATGTTGGTGAGCTGTTAGAGAATAACGGTATTTCCTTGATGGTGAATGCAATTGATGCTGAACCGGGGACGAAGTTTACCGTAAAATACAAGAGCAAACTTGAAGTAATTAATGAGCTACTTAAAGTTTACTCTGTTGCTGACCAGGGTAAGGATACAGGGATGTTATCCCTGACGTTGACAGGCGAAGATCCCGTTAAAATTCGCGAGATTCTTGATAGCATTGCCAACATCTACATGGCACAGAACATTGCTCGTCAAGCTGCGCAGGATGCCAAGAGCCTCGATTTCTTGCAGGAGCAAATGCCTAAAGTCCGTTCAGACCTGGATATTGCCGAAAGCAAGCTTAATCAATACCGGCAACAGAAAGATTCCGTGGACTTGAATCTTGAGGCTCAGTCTGTCTTAAACCAGATTGTCAATGTTGATAATCAATTGAACGAGTTGACGATTCGCGAGGCGGAAGTTTCTCAGCTGTACACGCAAAGTCATCCAACCTACAAAGCTTTATTAGAAAAACGTAGCACGTTGGAACAGGAAAAGAAGAAATTGAACAAGCGTGTTTCCGCTATGCCTGAAACACAACAAGAAGTATTGCGGTTAAGTCGTGATGTGGAGTCGGGGCGAGCTGTGTACATGCAGTTACTTAATCGGCAACAGGAGCTAAGCATTGCTAAGTCCAGTGCAATTGGTTATGTCCGAATCATTGATTCTGCGATAACTGCACCTAAGCCGGTTAAACCGCAGAAAGCGCTCATTATTTTGATCAGTTTAGTCTTGGGCGGTGTTTTCTCTGTTGGCCTAATCCTTGCGAATATGTTCTTGCGTCGGGGTATTGAGTCGCCAGAACAGCTTGAAGAGCTTGGTATCAACGTCTATGCGAGCGTTCCGGTTTCTGAATGGTTGATCAAGGAAAGCTTGGACAGCAAGAAAAAGATCAAGTCCATTTCGACGGTTAAAAATAACCGGAAGGATGCAGTATTTCTTGCAGTTGAAAACCCTGCTGATTTGGCTGTGGAGGCGATACGCGGTTTACGTACCAGCCTGCACTTTGCGATGATGGAAGCCAACAATAAAGTATTGATGATTTCTGGTGCCAGCCCAAATGCGGGTAAGACCTTTGTGAGTAGTAACCTGGCCGCCGTGATCGCCAATACAGGCAAGAAGGTTCTTTTCATTGATGCCGACATGCGTAAAGGTTATATACACAAGAATTTTGGTTTCGAAAATACTGATGGCCTTTCAGATGTGTTGTCAGGAAAAATCCCGGTAGAACAGGCGATAAAGAACGTTGCTTCTGCTAATTTTGACTTTATTTCTCGTGGGCAGGTGCCGCCTAACCCTGCGGAGCTGCTTATGCATGAACGCTTAGCGGCATTGCTCACTTGGGCTGACAAGCATTATGACTTGATTGTTATTGATACGCCGCCAATTTTAGCTGTGACGGATGCGGCGATTATCGGTGGCTATGCCGGGACAACATTGTTGGTTGCCAGATTTGAGCAAAATACCGCGAAGGAAATTGAGGTTTCGATCAAGCGCTTTGAACAGAGTGGTGTTGTAGTTAAAGGCTGCATCTTGAATGGCATGGTGAAAAAAGCAAGTAGCTACTATGGCTATGGCTACAATCATTACGGCTACTCTTATTCAGATAAAAAGTAATTGATGAAGACTAAAGCTGACATTCTAAATCAATGTCAGCTTTATTTTCTTGGTCAATGTAGCTGCCTTTAATATCTGAAACATGGCGCTTCTATGACGTGTTTCACCAAATAATTGTTATTCTTTAGAGTACCACTTTATGAAAAGCATTCTCATACTGAGTCACACAAGAAGCATATCTACCTTTAAAATCGGTAGCCATCACTATGCTAATGAACTACAAAGCGAAGGACGTCAGGTGAGTTTTTCTGGGGTGCCGTTTAGCTTTATTCATTGGGTATTAAGAAGAAAAAATAATACGGGCAGCAAGAAAACCAACGAGGGTGTTAAAGTTGTAAATATAAGAGCATTGTTGCCAATTACAATAAAATATAATTATTTTTTATCAAAGGTGAATCTTCTTTCGATGCGGTTGTTTACCCCAGGAGATTTTTTTGATAAACATTACGATGTAATAATCTGCGATACGCCTTTTTTTGAGCCGTACATAAAGAGAATGACTTACACAAAATTAATTTACAGACCTACAGATGATTATTTGTCGATCGCAGGGGAAAAGATAAGGTCGTATGAGGAACGAATTATACAAAGAGCAAATTGTATTGTCAGTACCTCTAACGTGGTTGAGGACAATCTTTTCAAGAATTACCCTTCAGTTATAGAGGGGAAAACCTGTGCTGTCATTGAAAATGGCTATGATTCAAGAGAGTTCTATAATAAAAATAGCGGATATCGGAATAACGCGGTTTATGTTGGGGCGCTTGATTTCCGCTTTGACTTTGGAATGTTGGCATTCCTTGCCAGTAATCGACCAGATTTCATTTTTGATATATTTGGCCCCATCGATGAAAAGTATCGCCAGAGTGTCGAAGAAATAAAGAGGCAAAACAGTAATGTCATCTTCCATGGCGAAATTGACTATGGAAATGTTTGTGACATTCTCAATGAACATAAAATAGGGCTTCTATTGTTCAATTCAAGCCAGGCCAACGTAGGGCGTAGTCCTATGAAACTCTGGGAGTACTTATCTTCGGGGCTGAGTGTTATTTATTCCAATATTAACTTGAATGCTTCTATTGGGTGTTTATATAAGTATCACGACGAAAACGATGTCTTATATGCGTTTGATATGGCTGCCAGCAGTGAGAAGCTTGAATCTTCTGCCAGCGAGGATATTGGAAAATATTCATGGAAATATAAGGCCAGTGCCCTTGCGAAATATTTCTAGCAACCGATTATAAAAAGAGATGTAAAAAATTTATGCTCAGTACATATGGTACATTCGGGAATATAAGAGTTATGCCAGTGCTATTCGCGCTGCTTATGACTCTTCCTATCGTAGTCTTTCCATTCTCCCCATTGTTAGGCTACTATATCTCTATTATTTTATTGCTAACCGTTTCTGATTTATGTAATGCGAAACCAATAAGGGTCTACTTCTCTCTTATTGCATTGGTCTGTGGGGTTCTGGTTTCTGCTTCGAGAGTACATCTGACATCAGCAAGTGATGACTTCGGCCATTATTATGCTTCTTATCTTTCTATTCTTCATGGTGGAACAATATTTCAATACGCCGGAGGCGTGGAGTTCTTACTCTCGCTTTATTTTAAAATTCTGGTAATGATTTTTGGAAACCTTCATCCTAGTAGCATTCTTTTCTTTGTTGCGCTGCTCAACAGCTTCCTTTTCTATCTATGGCTAGAAAAATTTGGTTTGAATAGGGTAGATGACAAGTTAAAGTCACTATGCATCGCGGCATCACTGACATTTTACATGTTCACAATTAGCACATTGTTAATGCGCCAAATGTTGGCAACGCCTTTTTTGTTATTTGCTCTTTCTTATACGTTACGTAGCAAGATGGGAATTCTCTCCCTTCTTCTGGCATCTTTTGCACATTTATCCTCTATACCGATTTATTTCATCATTCGTATTTTGATGTCAGAAGACAGAAAGAAAAAGAATTTAATGGTTTTGTTCTTTCTGGTTGTTTTGGTTCTTTTCTCTCTGCTCGTTAAGTTTTCTTCCTCCTTTACTGGTCTGCCGGTTATTGGGATCTTGGCATTTAAGCTTGAGTATTATGGCCGGGTTTCATTATTTAGTTTTGACAGAATAGATTCGTATGTCAAATATTTGGTTGTCATGTTGATCGCTTCAATATTTTTCTTTTCTGAAAAGCATAAGGATTGGAAGAGCTTACTCTATTATGGTGGTGCAATTTATATTATCTGGTTACCAATACCGTTGATGTCTGGTCGGATATTTTTGATGTTAGGGACGGTGGCGTTAGGTTACATTATTTTTCTTTCCGCCTATAGAATGAGTATAGTGCTGAGATATTTCTTGGTCATTTACTGTGTTTTTAGGGTGCTGACATTAGGTATTTATTATACAAATAATAACGACGGATTTGATTTATGGTATAGCTATCCCTGGATATCCGAAAATGCATTTTACTTTGTTAGATAACCATAGGGTGAGAATCTGATTTTTACGTCTAGGATGAGTTACGAGTTCAATAAAATCAGGCAAGCCATATCCGGATGTGTTAAAGAGGGGATGATGATTTATATTAACGGTAGGTTTTTAACCCAAAAGACAACCGGTGTACAACGTTTTGCCGAAGAGGTCGGGAAAGCGCTAGCTGGCATACGGAATGATGTCGTCTTCCTTGTACCTGAAAAAACTCAGGTAGTGAAAAAAGAGTTTCTATCTAACTTTAATGTGCAAGAAGTTAAAGGTGGCAACGGGCATTTTTGGGAGCAGTTTACTTTGCCCAAATACCTGAAGCGATTAAATTCTCCGTTACTTCTTAACCTATGTAGTACTGCTCCTGCATTCTATAAGAACAAAATAGTTACACACCATGATATCACCTATGTCCGATTCCCTGAAAGTTTCTCGAAGCCGTTCCGGTTATGGTATAGGGCTTTAGTTCCTATTATGATAAAAAACTCGAAATGTTTGCTAACAGTCAGTGAATTTTCTAAAAAAGAAATTTCGACATTTTATCGTTGTGAAAACAAGCGGGTAGAAGTAATAAGCAATGCAGTTAGTAAGGAGTTTCAGCCACCACAGCCATCTTTAGGCAACAGTATACATAGTAGTAATCAATATGTGCTTGCCGTATCTTCACCTAATTATCATAAAAATTTTCATGGGTTAATCGAGGCATTCTCTGCAAGCAACCTCGATATTAAATTGAAGATTATAGGTGATCGAGCCGGTACTTTCAGTAAAGTAAAATTCTCTGAAGATGACCCAAGGATTGAGTTTCTCGGCCGGGTTAACGACGACGAGTTGGTTGCTCTTTATCAGAATGCCAAATTTTTTGCATTTCCATCATTTTATGAAGGCTTTGGGATACCTCCGTTGGAGGCCCAGGCTTGCGGTTGTCCCGTTATATCATCAGATCGAGCTTCTTTGAAGGAAGTGCTTGCCGACAGTGCTGTGTACTTTTCACCTGATTCAAAAGCAGAAATTATTGAAGCTCTGGAGTCTGTAGACAAGGATGCATCTCTGAGAGAAAGTCTGAAAAGAAAGGGTGAGAATAATGTTACCCGTTTTTCCTGGAGCTTTTCTGCTGAAAAACTGAATAAAATTATTTCAGAAGTTCTGTAGTTAAGCGTGACGGTAAAAAGTACGGGATAATTCCATATTGAAAAATTGAAATTATTAATCCGTTAAAACTACAGCGGCTATTAATGTTGGCTTTTAAGGTGAATCCGAGATGAGTAATCCAAGTGTTGGCGTTGTGGCCGATTGGTTAGTAACCTACGCAGGGGCAGAGCGTGTCATAAAAGAGTTTATAGACATGTATCCAGAGGCTGATCTTTACTCTGTGGTCGATTTTCTTTCAGACGATGCCCGCAGTTTTTTCCATGGAAAAAAAGCAACAACAACTTTTATTCAAAAATTACCTAAATCAAAAAAAGCTTACCAGAAGTATCTACCCTTTATGCCACTTGCGATAGAGCAGCTTGATGTTTCAAAGCATGATATTGTGCTATCAAGCAGTCACGCAGTAGCAAAAGGGATCCTGACAGGCCCAGACCAGTTGCATATCAGTTACGTTCATTCCCCTATACGTTATGCGTGGGATTTACAGCATCAATACCTGAAAGAGTCAGGTCTGGACCGGGGGCTGAAAGGACATCTTGCGCGATGGATTCTGCATAAAGTGAGAATGTGGGATTATCGCACTGCTAACGGCGTTGACCATTTTATCGCTAACTCTGATTTTATTGCTCGGCGAATTAAAAAAGTCTACGGTCGAGATGCAGACACTATATATCCACCGGTTGATGTCGAGCGTTTTTCCTATCAGGAAAACAAAGAAGACTTCTATTTTACTGCGTCACGTATGGTCCCCTATAAAAGGATCGATTTAATCGTCGAAGCTTTTGGTCACATGCCTGATAAAAGGCTTGTTGTGATTGGCGATGGTTCTGAAATGGCTAAAATCAAGGCAAAAGCTAAAAGCAATGTCGAGATTCTCGGCTATCAGTCAAATGAGGTTATGCTTGAGTGTATGCAGAAAGCTAAGGCATTTGTATTTGCTGCTGAAGAGGATTTTGGCATTACACCTGTTGAAGCTCAGGCCTGTGGCACGCCAGTGATCGCCTTTGGCAAAGGTGGCTCCTTAGAAACGGTGCGTCCATTTGGTGTATCGAAAGCGACAGGGGTATTTTTTGCCAATCAAACCGTTACTTCTGTTGTCGAAGCTATTGAGCATTTTGAAAACATTGAGTCATCTATTCTACCCCAAGATTGTCGTGATAATGCTTTACGGTTTTCCGTTTCACGTTTCCATAAGGAAATGGAGAAATATATAAGTGATAAATGGAAGGTGTTCAATAGCTCAAAAATGATTGAGTACTGATATGAGTTATCTCTAGATAATATTAGTGACCCACATGCCAGGCTTTTGAGAGGTTTTTATCATGAAAAAATTAGCGCACATTCTCCTGATTGCTTCAATTTATATTGCCTCAGGCTTTGGATACTCATACGCATTCTATCCTGGTGTTGGTGTACACCCTAATCAATTTAAAGGAAGTGCTGAGGAACTTATCGGTTTGATGGAGAAGTACCATGTTAAATCATTTCGGACCGACTATCCATGGAGCTTGGTCGAGATTCAAAAAGGTGTTCTGAATAGCTCAAAAGATACGACCGACCGTGTTATCAGTATCGCTAAAGAAAGTGGGATTTCCCCTTTAATTATATTGGATTATGGGAATAAGAACTACGGTGGCGGCAAACCACTTACACCAGAAGCGTCAGCAGCTTTCGTGAATTATGCAGCATGGACGGCAAGGCATTTTAAAGGTAAGGCTGATATCTTCGAAGTTTGGAATGAATGGTCGCATCGTAGTGCCAACTCGAACGAGGCCGTGAGTGAAGCCTCTGCTGAGGCTTATTTTCAGCTAGTTAAGGCAACTTCACTGGCAGTCAAAAAAGAGAACCCTGCAGCTAAAGTTATTGCAGGTGGTTTCAATCCTCTTGGTAACGATGATAAAGAGTGGGGAGTAATGTTGGTTAAATTGGGCATTCTCAACTATGTTGATGGTATTTCTCTTCATCCCTATTCTTATCAGAACAGAACGGTTGCCGACCCAAAATTTAATCTTAAACGAATCGAACTCTATCAGGAAGAGTTGAGCCAAATTGTTGGAAAAATGGTGCCGTTTTATATTACAGAGGTTGGATATCCAGCCTATCCAGGTGGCGCTAACCTGACTGACAGTGAAGTTGCACAGTACGCTTATGAGTATATGACATTAGCAAGCAAACTGAACTATATTGCCGGTGTCTGGTGGTATGACTTTATCGATGATGGTAGTGATAAGAATAAGAGAGAAAATAGCTTCGGCATCCTCAATAATGACTTGTCAGAAAAAATGGTGACGAAAGAGTTTAGCGGTGCTTTAAAAACGATAAACAGTGGCGCTGAGCGTTAAATAATCATATGCTTATATTGTAGTTGCCAAGTGTATAACAGATAAAAGCCATGTTTATTTTTAAACATGGCTTTTTTTTTGCGCAGTTAATTGAGGGTGCTAACTTATCAAGAGTTATTATATTGTAAAAGATACGTTTGTCCGCTGTTAGCACATTTTTCTATTTTTACCAGTCCAAAGTGGTTTTTTTAGGCTTCCCACCTCAGCAGTTATCCTCACTCATGCTATGCACCTCCTTTTTGCTTGTTCATTCCTTTGCCTTTTCTGTTTCCAAATTTTTTCTTATTAAATCATGTAATTACTCCCCGATTGCTTTACATGGATTAGGCCGAGGAGGCAAAAAATGACTCTGTTTGCATTTTTATTTTAATCATGGTAAGAATATTATTATGTGTAAAAATGTGAGCTGAGGCAAAGAATCCGCCAATAAAAATGGATGTTTTTGGTTATTTGGGGATAATCTTTCCAGTGTTTTTCTCCTCAGTTGCTATACTTTTCTGGGCTGTTAATGGTTTTAGCTGTTTTACGAGGGTGTATGTTAAAAGGCAGGAGAGTCGCAGTTATTTTTACAGCATCCATTCTCGGTGGTCATGAATTAATGACGGTCGCTCATCTAAGGCGATTCAAGAAAAAAGGGATAGAGATAGTGTGCTACATTCCCTTTGATAACAAAAAGTTATCTGAGCTATTGCAAGCGTCAGAAATAAAACACGATTTCCATGATGTTCGCCATGGAAATATAGAAATAATTCATGCCTTTTTGAATCCAAAGCATATTTTTCATGCGGCCAGTTTCCTTACTAGGATAAAAAAACGACATGACTTCACCTTTGTAATTCAAGGCGATATAGAATTTGGTGCTGTTTTTATCAATGCAGGGAAAATTCTGGGGATGAAAAATATTATTAGTTACCTTCCCTATACGCATAGCTTCAAAAAGATGGATAGCTGGGCTCCTTCCGTTAAAGATTTCTTTGCCAAATTCGTATATAAAAACTGCAACTGTTTTTTCACCATCTGCGATGCGACAGCTAAGGATATCACTACCAAAAATAGTAATGCTGCTGTCCGGGTTTTGGAGAATTTTGTCACCAGGCCAGAAATGTCTGAAATAAGAGGCGTAGGATATGAGTTTATACCATCAAATGAAACGTTGAAAGTTGTCATGGCGGGGAGGGTGCTTTTTCGTCAAAAAGGACAGGATATACTTATTAACGCATTAAAAAATATCAAATTCCCTCTTGAATTACGAGTTTTTGGCGATGGCCCGGATCTCAAGCGATTAAGGGAGTTGGCTGCTAACCTCTCTCCGAACATCCAAGTCGTTTTCTTAGGGTGGAAAAATAATGTTTGGACAGATTCTAAAGATATAGACTTCATTGTCATTCCATCACGATATGAAGGGGTTCCATTAATAATGCTTGAGTCTTTGGCGAGAAATATACCTGTTATCTCACCAGCTAGAGATGGAATGATTAATTATCTGAAAGATGACTCACTTTATAATATTGGCAGTGCAGATTTCGAAGCGTATGAGTTGAGTAAGAAAATATCAGATTTTTTCTTCAAGAGGGAAAATAAAAAAGTGACATAATCAGCGTATACCTTTCTATTTTTATAAGGGTGTTAAAAATTTTCCTTGTTGACTGAAATATGACGCCAGTGAACAGGAAGGGAGGGGACGTGAATAATAGGAAAACGTTGCTGCTTAATTCTTTTGCTTTATATGGCCGAACGTTGATATTGATGTTTGTCACTTTGTATACCTCGCGTATGGCGCTAAATTCTCTTGGCGTCTCTGATTTTGGTCTCTATAGCCTTGTTAGTAGTGTCATCTTTTTGTTTGCTTTCATTCAAAATGTTTTTTCACTTTCCACGCAAAGATTTCTTACTGTTGAGGTGGCAAAAGAAAGTGAGCAATTTGAAAAAAGGTTTGCCTCTATTATTATTATGTACTTGGGGATCTGTATCCTTGTCTTTTTTTTGGCGGAAACGGTAGGCTTATGGTTTGTTTTGTCGCAAGTGAATTCTTCAACTGTAAGCACTAACGATATCTTCCTGTTGTACCAATTCACAATAATAACACTCCTTTTTCAAATTATGCAGACACCTCTTATGGGATACTTTCTCGCCACGGAAAAGATGTCTTTTTTTGCTAAGGTTGGAGTATTTGATGCTTTTCAACGTTGGTTGATGGTTTTTATATTCTCGTCTTTCGACTTTCAAAATAAAGTTGTTTCTTATTCTTGTCTTGTTCTCATTGGTTTTGTTTTTGTTTTTATTGTGTACGTTTATTTTTGTTCAAAATACGTTCGGTTATATAGAGGATTTTTCTCAAGAGATATTGACTTGGTCTTTTTAAAGGAGGTTCTGTTATTCTCTCGTTGGCCATTGTTAGGTGCGTTCAGTATTGTAAGTGTTTCCCAATCAATTGCATTCTTAGCTTATTACTTTGTAGGGTTGGTCGCTAATGCTTCTATCTGGTTAGCTGAACAGGTCCTGAGCGCCTTTAATCGGGTTACTGGTGCTCTGCAAATGGCCTTTGCTCCGAAAATAATTAAGAGTGGCTCTTTGGGGCATTATGATGAGATGAATTGCTTAATTTTTCTATCTTGCAAGCTGACTGCATTTGCCTCGATATTGTCAGGTGTGCCTGTTTTTGTTTTTGCTGATTTCGTGAGTACTGTATGGCTTGGTGATGTGCCAGATTATCTCCCCGGTTTTATTCGAATTGTCATTGTTTATGCGTTCATTGATTCCTTATCCAATCCTTTTGTTACTGCTATATATACAAAGGGGGAGTTAAAAAGATATCAATTGGTCATATCTCTTATTCTTGGGTTTTCCGTTCTGTTGATGACCGCTTTATTTTTCTTGCATTATTCAATCTATTTTGTTCTTTTTATAAGGGCGCTGTGCGTGCTGATACTGCTCGTGTTAAGAGTTTTGTGGACGCAAAGTATTTTTCCTCTCTGTAATCTGAATGTTTTTTTGGTTAAGCTTCTCCCAAGATTTTTGATTGTGGCAATAATTTCAGTTTTGACTTGTCTTTATATTAAAGATAAGATTCCTTATGGTTATTTTTCTTTGTTAATGGTTTCTTTTTTTAACTTGTTTTTTGTTGCTATAATGTTCTTCTTTATCGTTTTTGATTCTGATGATAGAGCATCATTTCTCAAGTTGCTTAGGAAACTGAAGTACAGTTAGAGGGGGTTGTAATGACAAAGTATGGATTTCTGACTTACGAAAGTGATCTTTACCGTAAAAGAGGGTGGATTAATTTAGGTGATTATGTACAAACCCTTGCCGCCAGGCAGTTTCTCCCTTCGTGTGATATCCCAATTCCACGTGATGCTATAGGTAGTTATCATGGGGAGCCAGTGAAGGTGATAATGAATGCATGGTATATGGACTCACCAGAAAATTTCCCACCCTCCTGTAATGTTTATCCCTTTTATACGTCTGTGCATATCAATGCTTCGGTTGAAAATAAAATATTTTCTGCTGAAACTATTTATCACCTGAAGCAACATGCTCCTATAGGATGCCGGGATTTCTATACGGTAAGCTTGCTCGAGAAATATGGTATACCTGCATATTACTCGGGGTGTATGACTTTGACATTAGGCAAAACATATAAGCGAAATTCCTGCTCGGATGATATTTATTTTGTTGATGTTATGTATGACGCCCTGACACCGTTTGAACTCATGCGGCAACCTCTGCGATTGGCCAAACGAATTCTTAATGGGCGTGTGGCAGAGTTTTTTCATAAGAAAAAGGTTCTTAAGGAATGCTTCGATGCGGAGCTATTAAGGAAAGTCAAAGTAGTGACTCAAATAGTTCCTTACGCTCCCTATGAAGTCGGCATTGAAATGGCTCATGATTTTTTAATAAAACTTTCTTCGGCTAAGTTGGTTGTCACGTCACGTATTCATACCGCATTGCCTTGTTTGGCGATGGGGACACCTGTCATTTTTATCAATGGTGGCTTTAAAAACAAGATAGATAATTGCCGATTTGATGGTCTGCTTGATTTTTTTAATCGAATTGATGTTGATAGTAGAGGGAGGGTGACGAGAAATTTTGGTTTGCCAAACGATAAAATAAATAATGATACAGTTGTCGCGAATGGCGATAAACATCTTGATTATTCATGCTCTTTGATTATGGATTGTATGAAGTTTATTGATTAGTGTTATTTTAATAATCTTACTAGAGAGTTTTTTGTTGAGTTTTTATTTCTTTTTTAATCATGGTCTATACTGTTTCGTGCGTTATTATTCGCAAGGAAATGTATTGCTTGTTAAGTAAATTTTTATGTGGATTGTTTTCATTCATTAATGTTTTTTCTTATAGGATTATCTTTAGTTTGTTTTCTTTTTGCTGTTTGACAACCCTGCTTTTTTGATCTTTCCTTAACTGGCGTGCATTCGCATGTTTATTTTTTGATTTATGTTAACTTTTTGATATCTGAAATAAATTTTTAATTTTGAGGATATACTTATGGCTTCTCAAGTTTTGCTGTACCAGAAGGTTGTGGCAGCGATTCAATATGCTGTTCTGGGTCATAGTACTTTTACCGGTCCAGCGGCTTTTGATGCTGATGCTGGCCAAATTCGGACGGGACAAATTACCGCACAGACATACGTGGGTAACCTGCTGGCTTCTGCTGAAGGGCAAGCCTTGTATGGCTCAAGCACTTCATTGGATATTTTAAGAACGGTTTATACCAAGGTTTATGGTACTGCACCGGCTGACAGCGTTCTCCAGGGCATTTTGGGTACTACGTCGCTGAATAGTGCTATCTATAGCGCAATTGATAACTTATTAAACTATAAGCAGTTCGACAGTACTAACCTGGCTGCACAAACCACCCTCGACAACCACGTTGATGCTCTGCTGTATAGTAATTACGGTACTGCGGCGTGGAATCAGTGGAGCGTAGCGCTGGCCAATCAAGAGCAGGTTGCCTCGCTTTATTTGGCTGCTCCTTATCGAGCTGCCGACGCCAGTGGTTTGAGTTTTTGGACTACTTACTTATTGCAGCCAGGAAACACATTCGCGCTTCTGACTCAAAAACTTCTTGCTTCCTCTGAGTTTCAGCAGAAAGGCGCTAACTTAACTGGTGATGCGTTCATCCAGCACATTTTTAATGGTGTGTATGGTGTGAACGCTACTGCTTCTCAACTAGCGACTTATAACGCCTTGGGAACGAACAAATCTGTCATTACGCAGGCTATCATCAATGACTTACGTAACTCGACGGCTACCGATGCCACTACAGTTACGCAACAGCATGCCTTTGAGTACCAGATTGGTACCAGTCTGGTTTACAACACTGCTGCAGCCTTGTCGTCATCTGCTTCCGGTGGTAATGCCATTGGTACGATCAACTCGGGGCTGTCCCACCAGATCAGCAATGCTGAAACGGCGGTATTGACTGATGTTCAACTCAATGCGAGCACAGCCAGCCTGGTCAACCTGAAGTTTGCCGATCACCTGGCCAACCTGACTATCAACGGCACCAGCGCGGCAACGGTTAACCTGTCTGACAACGGTGTCAACCCAGGGGTTGCTGTCACCGTCAACAACGGCAACGTGATCCTGAATGCCAGCTCCGGCGCAGACAACGTGGTCGTTACTTCGACGGCAAACATCGCGACCGGCACGGCGAAGTTTAACCTCGGCGCCGGTAACGACAGCCTGCACTGGGCGGGCAACGGTGTTTCCGGTGGGGCGAACACTGTCGCGAACACGGTTAAGGCTGATGGCGGCGCAGGTACCGACTCCATCTCCGCCAACTTCATCACCAAAACCGTAGTGACTAACCAGAACGCCCTGGGCGTTCGCACCAGCACAGTGAGCAGCAACGCCAACAACTTCTCGAACTTTGAGCAGATTGATCTGACCGGCTATATCGGTAAGTCTGTCGGTACGCTGATTACGACACCGCTGATTGGTTCACCGACCACCACCAGCGTCACTACGCCAACCAACACCTTCGACTTTGGCCTGACCAACGGCACGTCTACGGTAGAAGGCACTACGGGCGGCACAGTCACCCAGAACGCAGCGGCGACCAACCTGGGGACGCAAGGCTTCGTGATCTCCGGCCTGGCTAACGTCAACGTCATCAACGCTGCCGGCGGTAACGCCGCACAGCTGGAAGTGAAAGGTGACGCGACCTCCGCCAGTACGCTGAACTTTACCTTCGTCCAAAACGCCACCGACCACTTCAACATCAACTTTGATGCGGTGAGTTCTGCCAACGTGAATGCCGGCGCCATCAGCCTGAACAGCAGCAGCAGCCTGATTGGTGGTACTGCATTGAGTACGGTGAACGTGGCTTCGGGCGGGACCGGTAGTTTTGACAATATCTTGTCGTTGGCCGGCACCAATGCGCAGGTTCAGACCATCAACGTGACCGGTGATCACGCGCTGGATCTGACGCTGGGCAGCGGTTTTAGCAACGTGCGTGATATCAATGCATCCACTAACACCGCTGGTCTGAATCTCGACTCCAGCCATGGCGGCACCGGTGACGGCATTATCATTCAACTGCTGAACATTCTGCCGCTGAGCGTCGTCACTACCAACCTGCTTGCGCCTGTGCTGACGGCGTTGGGTCTGAACGGTTATCAACTGACCGTAGAAGGCTCAAGCGCTGCCGACACTTTGGGCGTGATTGGCAACACCACGCTGACCGGCGGTGCGGGTGCGAACATCTACGACATCAAAGCGAGTAATACGCAGGCCGGTGTGACCATCAAAGACTTTAGCAGCCTCAAAGACAAGATTGTCGATGTTAACCATGGCGGCCTGACTATCTCCAATGACGCCAGCGGCACGGCGGTCGCGGACTACGGCACGCGCTCAGCAGATACGCTGGATGCGCTGTTGGGGACCCTGGTGGGCGGTTTGACCAATGGCGTTATCGGCCTTCTGGGCGGTATTCTCGGTCTGGATGGCAACAACTCGCTGACGTCGAAAGTGGGTGTGGCATCCGTTGTATTCAGCGGTGGCGGCAATACCGCCAGCTCCTATGTGATTATCGACAACAATGATAACCACGCGCTGGATCTTAATGATACCGTCGTATACCTGACTGGCCAGAACCACCAGCAATTGGTGGATACTCTGCACTACGCCTAAGGGTAAAGCTGCAAGAACAAATAATTCCACATGGAACTATTTGGGGTTAAATAATGCGGGGGCGTAATCCCCCGCATGTTTAATTTTGTGAGCGGCGTCATTCTCTCTAAGTTATTCCATTTCGTTATCTTCCCTTCTTGCTTTTATTTTCTCATATCGCATTGTTTTATTTGGCTTTTGTCAGGCGCGTTGATCGGCTTTTTTTTTATGGCCCACCTTGCCGGTTTTCACTTTCTCTACCTATAGTTAACGAAAGTATCTGCAGTCTCGGGCATTTCTTTGAGGTGAGCCTTCTCGGGATAATTCTTTTTTTAGGAATTTCTTTAGGGAGGGGGTCAATGCGGATTGGACTGACAGTGCACATGATGTAAGGGCAGAACGTGAATCAATTTATCCCGCGCAACGAAATTGCGGATGTTATACGTACACGCAGCAAAGTCTTCTGGACCGTTGGTATATTTACTGCGTTTATTAACCTGTTAATGCTGGTTCCTTCCATTTATATGCTCCAGGTTTACGACCGGGTGCTGCCTTCGCGCAATGAAATCACGCTGTTAATGCTGACGCTGATCATGCTGGGCATGTTCGGCATGATGTCGCTGTTGGAATACGTGCGCAGCATGGTGGTGATCCGCATCGGCAGCCAGCTGGATATGCGTCTCAACACGCGAGTCTATACCGCGGCCTACGAAGCGAATCTGAAAAACGGTTCGTCTGACGCCGGTCAGATGCTGAGCGATTTGACCAATCTGCGCCAATTCCTCACCGGTAGCGCGCTGTTCGCCTTCTTTGATGCGCCGTGGTTTCCGATCTATCTGTTGGTGATATTCCTCTTTAACCCTTGGTTGGGCCTTTTCGCCCTGGTCGGTGCGCTGTTGCTGATCGCATTGGCGGTAATCAATGAAGTGGTTTCGAAAAAGCCGCTGGGAGAAGCCAGCAAGCTGTCGATCATGTCAGGTAATTTGGCCAGCACCAATCTGCGAAATGCCGAAGTGATCGAGGCTTTGGGGATGTTGCCTAACCTGAAACGCCGGTGGTTCGGTCTGCACCAGCGGTTCTTGAACAGCCAACGCATCGCCAGCGAACGCGCATCGCGGGTCACGTCAATCACCAAGTTCGTGCGTATGTCGCTGCAGTCCTTAGTGTTGGGCCTGGGGGGATGGTTGGCGATTGATGGGCACATCACGCCCGGCATGATGATCGCCGGTTCTATATTGATGGGGCGAACGTTGGCGCCGATCGAGCAGGTCATTAACGTTTGGAAAAGCTATAGCGCGGCCAAACTTTCTTATGGCCGCTTGGTCAAGCTGCTGGAAACGCATCCGCAGCGTGGTACCGGCATGTCGCTGCCGCGTCCGGAAGGTGTGCTCTCCGTAGAAGGCGTGACCGCCACGCCTCCGGGATCGAAAGGGGATGCGGTGCTGCATAACGTAAGTTTTGCCATTCAACCCGGCGATGTGCTGGGGATTATCGGTCCGAGTGCGTCGGGCAAATCAACATTGGCGCGCTTACTGGTCGGTATTTGGCCTGTGAGCGAAGGGATAGTGCGGTTGGATAATGCCGACATCTACCAGTGGAACAAAGACGAACTGGGGCCCTATATCGGCTATCTGCCGCAGGACATCGAGTTGTTCGCCGGCACTATCGCCGAGAACATCGCTCGCTTTAACGACATCGATTCAGAGAAAGTGATTGAGGCTGCCAAGCTGGCTGGTGTGCATGAACTGATCCTGCGTTTCCCTAACGGTTACGATTCGGTGATCGGCAACGGTGGTGCAGGGTTGTCCGGCGGGCAGAAGCAACGTATCGGCTTGGCGCGGGCATTGTATGGCGATCCCGCGTTGGTAGTGTTGGATGAGCCTAACTCCAACCTGGATGATGCCGGCGAGAAAGCGTTGAACCAGGCCATCATGTTCCTTAAACAGCGTAATAAGACGGTGGTCCTGATCACTCACCGCACCAATCTGCTGTCGATGACCAGCAAGCTGTTGCTGTTGGTTAACGGGAACGTCAATGCATTCGGCCCAACGCAGCAGGTGCTGCAGGCGTTGGCGAATGCGCAAAAAGCGCAGGTGCCTCCGCAGGCGGTGCGTGCGGTGAACTCCGAGCCGGATGAAGGCGAAATCCCTAAAACTCAAATTAATTAAGCCGTGAACTTGCCCGGCGGCGCTTTTGCGTCGCCGACAGTCAAAGGAGTTGGTATGTCTACGCATATTGGCGAGCCGCAAGACTCGTATACTGAAGAGATCCCACAAGATGAACGGCGGTTTACCCGTATGGGGTGGCTGGTGGTCGGGATCGGTCTGTTCGGGTTTTTAGCCTGGGCGGCCTTTGCGCCGTTGGATAAAGGGGTGGCGTCGCCGGGATCGGTAACCGTTTCCGGCAACCGCAAAACGGTGCAGGCCCCGGCCAGCGGCATCATTAAGAATATTGCGGTCAGAGATGGCGACAAAGTGAAAGCCGGTGAGGTGCTGGTGCAGCTCAGCCAGGTGCAGGCTCAAGCTCAGGTTGATTCGCTGCGGGATCAGTACTACACCACGCTGGCGACAGAAGGGCGCTTGCTGGCAGAACGCGATGGGTTGAGCATAGTGACTTTCTCACCCATTTTGGACGCGGTGAAAGATAAACCTCGCGTGGCAGAAATCATTGCATTGCAAACGCAGCTGTTCGCCTCCCGCCGCCAAGCGCTGCAAAGTGAAATCGACGGCTATAAGCAGTCAATGGACGGAATCCGTTTCCAATTAAAAGGACTGCAGGATTCGCGCGGTAACAAACAGATCCAGCTTTCCAGCCTGCGTGAGCAGATGAACAGCATGAAGCAGTTGGCGGCGGACGGTTACCTACCGCGTAACCGTTACCTGGAAGTGCAGCGCCAGTTTGCCGAGGTAAATAGCAGCATTGATGAAACGGTGGGGCGGATTGGCCAATTGCAAAAGCAGTTGCTGGAATCACAGCAACGCATCGATCAGCGTTTCGCCGACTACCAGCGCGAAGTCAGAACGCAGCTGGCGCAAACTCAAATGGACGCCAGCGAATTCCGCAACAAGCTGCAAATGGCCGATTTCGATCTGGGCAACACCGCCATCACCTCACCGGTGGACGGCACCGTGGTTGGATTGAATATCTTCACTCAGGGGGGCGTCGTGGGAGCGGGTGACCACCTGATGGACGTTGTGCCCAGCCAGGCGACTTTGGTGGTGGATTCTCGCCTCAAAGTCGACCTGATCGATAAGGTGTACAACGGGTTGCCGGTGGATCTGATGTTTACCGCCTTCAACCAAAACAAAACCCCGAAAATTCCGGGAACCGTCACCTTGGTTTCCGCCGACCGCCTGGTCGACAAAGCCAATGGCGAACCTTACTACCAGATGCAGGTCACGGTCTCGCCGGAGGGCATGAAAATGCTCAGTGGCGAGGACATCAAGCCGGGGATGCCGGTGGAGGTGTTCGTGAAAACGGGGTCGCGCTCGCTGTTGAGCTATCTGTTTAAACCTATTTTGGATCGCGCTCATACTTCATTAACCGAGGAATAATTTTGATTCATTCAAAACGACAGGCTGCCGGTCTGGTTATCGGCACCCTTTTGTTTGCGATGTCTGCGCCGGTTTATTCGATAGGGATTTTAGACGCATATTCGCTGGCATTAGAAAAGGACCCGACCTTTCGGGCGGCTATAAAAGAGAAAGAAGCGGGGGATGAAAACGAAAATATCGGCAGGGCGGGGCTGCTGCCGAAGGTATCGCTGAATTACCAGAATTCGCCGCGTAACTGGCAAACCCAGAAATATCCGCAAAGCGACTTCTTTGGCAACATTACGGAAGCGACGCGGCGCCAGCAGTACCGCAGCTACTCCAGCTCGGTGACGCTGACGCAGCCGCTGTTCGATTATGAGGCCTATGCGCGTTATAAAGGCGGCGTGGCGCAGACCATGATGTCGGATGAGCGCTATCGCGGCAAACTGCTCGATCTGGCGGTGAGGGTGATCAGCGCGTATGTCGAAGTGGCCTATGCCAAAGATCAAATCGCCTTGGCCGAGGCGCAGAAAGCGGCTTATAAAGAACAGTTGGCGTTGAACGATCGTCTGATGAGCGCGGGTGAGGGGACCCTGACCGACGTCTCCGAAACGCAGGCGCGCTACAGCCTGGCAGAGGCGCAGGTGATAGAAGCGCGCGACGCGCTGGACGCTGCGCAGCGTGAGCTGGAGGTGATCATCGGCGTGCCGTTGAATCAATTGGATGAGCTGCAGAGCTTACGGCCAGGGCAATTCAAGGTCGCACCGCTGATCCCGTCGAAGTTTGAAGAGTGGCAAAAGATCGCCCTAGAAAACAACCCAGTGCTGGCCGCCTCGCGCCATGGCGTCGATGCGGCGAAATACGAAGTGGAGAGAAACCGCGCCGGCTTTATGCCGAACGTGCAACTTTACGCTTCGCATTCGGAAAACGACTCCAGCAGCGATAACACGGTTAACCAGAAATATCGTACCGACAGCATCGGCGTGCAGGTGAGCCTGCCGATTTACTCCGGCGGCGGCGTGGCGGCCTCCACCCGGCAGGCCGCGGCGCGCTACGGCCAGGCGATGGCCGAAATGGACACGCAAGTCGGCACGACGCTGAACGATCTGCGCAAGCAGTTCAATCTGTGCATCAGCAGTCGTGCCAAACTGGCGGCCTACGAATTGGCGGTGAAGTCGGCGACTACGCAGGTGACGGCGACCCGGCAGAGCGTGTTGGCGGGGCAGCGCGTCAACGTCGATGTGCTCAACGCCGAACAGCAGCTCTACAGCGCCCAGCGTGACTTGGCCTCCGCCAAATACACCTATATCAAGTCTTGGATTACCTTGTTGAGCGATTCCGGCACCTTGGACGAGAAGGATGTGCTACGCGTGGCGCAATATTTTTCTGCAGGACGCTGAACAATAATTCGACGAACAGGTTGCTAACCCTAAGTATAAATCTGAAAGAGCAGTTCAAAGCTGCTCTTTTTTGTGTTTATACGTTATGTTATCGCTTGATTGGCGAGGTGAGATAAAAATAGCCTCCCTGTCTTATATAAGCCTTATGAAGTCAGATGTGGTGATGTGTTAACACGCCTTATCGCCGCTTGGTATGCGATGTTTGCCTGGTGACAAACATCGTAGTAGTGACCATTAATGGCAACAAGTGGACGCATACATCAGTGATTGGTAACTGGAAGCCAAGGGCGGTAGCGTTGTATTTTTTAATTTATTGATTCTTATGGCTTTTGTTTTTTCGATTTGATGCTGTCAGTGCCAGGGCCTCACTCGGAGTGCCGGAGCCATGTTGTATAATAGTAAGTCACGTTCCTGATATTAACATTATGTCCTCAGGTTATTCTTATTATTGGTTTGAAAAATCTTACCAGTCATTTGCAGGGTTTTGAGAATTATCACATTAACAATTTTAAAGATTATTTTCGAACGCACTGATTTTCCTATTTCTTATCAAAAATTATAGTTATTAAAGCTCATGTTGAAATAACAGATTAGCGAAGGGTTAAATTATGTCCAAGATAGTCCCGGTAATTATGGCCGGAGGAACGGGTAGCCGCTTATGGCCTTTGTCTCGAGAATCTTTTCCTAAACAATTCCTGTCGATTGACGATAGTGGTTTAAGCCTATTGCAGCAGACGTTGGTGCGCTTGCAGAATGCTTCCAATCTAGAGATTGCGGCACCTTTAGTGATATGTAACGAAGAGCACCGTTTTTTGGTCGCAGAACAGTTGCGTGAGATCGGCCAACTGGGGACAAATATAATTTTGGAACCTATGGGGAGGAATACTGCACCAGCTGTGGCTTTGGCGGCTCATCTGGCGGCAGAAGAAGCCTTTGACGGTATGCTTTTGGTATTGGCTGCCGACCATTTGATCACGAAAGTGAGCAATTTTCATGAGGCAATCAATACGGCTACTCAGTTTGCCACACAAGATCGGCTAGTGACGTTTGGTATTATCCCTCAGCATCCAGAGACGGGTTATGGGTATATTAGACGTGGTGACAGCCTCTCCAAGGAGTGCTTCAAAGTTGATGCCTTTGTTGAGAAGCCTTGTCTGGAAAAAGCAAAAGAATATGTCGCTTCCGGCGATTATAGCTGGAACAGCGGCATGTTTATGTTCAAGACGGAGAAATTTCTCAGCGAGCTGGAAAAATTTAGCCCGGAGATTTACCAAGCGACTAAAAAATCAGTCATGGAGAGCCAACGCGATATGAATTTCATTCGCGTGGAGCAAGAAACCTTCCAATGCTGCCCGAGTGACTCCATTGACTATGCCGTGATGGAAAAAACCCAGGATGCCGTTGTGATCCCGATCGATGCAGGATGGAGTGATGTCGGTTCGTGGTCGTCATTGTGGGATGTATCTGCAAAGGACCATTCGGGAAATGTGAATGTTGGGGAGGTTATCTCCATTGATTCAAATAACAATTACATATCTTCTGACTCTGCTCTGGTGGCTACGATAGGGTTGCATGACATGGTTGTTGTTACGACCAGCGATGCCGTGCTTATTGCTACCAAAGATAAGGTTCAAGAGGTAAAGAAAATCGTCGAGGAACTGAAAAAGCGCAATCTTCATCATTTCCGGCAACATTCCTCCTCTTACCGTCCGTGGGGGAAAATTTGCGATATCGACAGTGGCGTTCACTTCCAGGTAAAAAAAATCATCGTGCGCCCTGGCGAGGGGCTTTCGCTACAACGCCATTTACACCGTGCGGAGCATTGGGTAGTGGTTAGCGGAACGGCGAAAGTGAATGTCGATGATAAAGAGTTCTTTCTGTCCGAAAATCAGTCAACTTTTATTCCTGCTGGCAGCGTGCACACATTGGAAAATCCAGGGAAAATCAATCTGGAAATGATTGAAGTCAGATCGGGACGCTATCTGGAAGAGGATGATATCGAACGATTACACGATCGATATGGCAGAACCTAATTAAGGAATCTTTGATGAAAAAGTTGACGTGTTTTAAAGCCTATGACATTCGCGGAAAATTGGGCGAAGAACTGAATGAGGTCATCGCGTACCGTATTGGGCGCGCCTACGGCGAGTATTTGAAGCCCAAGTCTATCGTATTGGGCAGCGATGTACGCTTGACTAGCGAAAGCCTGAAACTGGCGCTGGCGAAAGGCTTACAGGATGCGGGCTCCGACGTTATCGACATCGGTTTAACCGGTACCGAAGAAATCTATTTCGCCACGACTTATTTGAAAACGGATGGTGGCGTGGAAGTGACCGCCAGCCATAACCCTATCGATTATAACGGCATGAAGTTGGTGCGCGAAGGCTCTCGCCCAATTAGCGGCGATTCCGGATTACGAGCGATCCAAGAGCTGGCGGAAAAAAATCAGTTTCAGACGCTGGCAGCAACAGCAACGCGCGGCAGCTACGTACGGCAGGATGTGTTAGGGGCTTATGTAGAGCACATTCTTTCCTATGTCGATGTGAACAACTTCAAACCGTTGAAGTTGGTGATAAATTCGGGCAATGGTGCGGCAGGGCATGTGATCGATGCCATTGAGGCGCAACTGAAGGCACAAGGCGTACCATTGGAGTTTATCAAGGTACATCACCAGCCGGACGGCACTTTCCCCAATGGTATTCCAAATCCACTGCTGCCAGAGTGTCGCGCTGATACCGCCGATGCGGTGCGCGAGTATGGCGCTGATATGGGGATCGCGTTCGACGGTGATTTCGATCGTTGTTTCCTGTTTGATGAAAAAGGCGATTTCATCGAAGGCTATTACATCGTCGGGTTACTGGCGGAGGCTTTCCTGCAGAAACAGCCAGGGGCGAAGATCATCCATGATCCGCGTCTGAGCTGGAACACCATAGATGTGGTCACCGACGCGGGGGGCGTACCCGTGATGTCGAAAACCGGCCATGCTTTCATTAAGGAACGTATGCGTGCGGAAGATGCCATTTATGGCGGAGAGATGAGCGCCCACCACTATTTCCGAGATTTTGCTTATTGTGACAGTGGCATGATTCCGTGGCTGCTGGTTGCCGAACTGGTCAGCGTGAAGGGACAAACTCTGGGGCAGCTGGTTCAGGATCGTATTGCTGCTTATCCGTCTTCTGGTGAGATTAATATTAAACTGTCGAATCCAGAAATTTCGATTGAGGGTGTTAAAAAACATTATATTTCTAAAGCAAGTTCGGTCGATTATACCGATGGTGTAACCATTGAATTCCCAGAGTGGCGTTTCAACCTACGCTCCTCAAATACAGAGCCTGTGGTTCGGCTTAACGTTGAATCTAGAAATAATAAGAAATTGATGGAAGAAAAGGTTAAGGAAATTTTGAATCTATTGATTTTGTAATTTAAAGGGTGCGCTTTTATTACATAGTAATTGCGCATCGTTTTAATAAGAGTAATTTTATTATGAAAATACAGCATCAGCGGGCGCATTCCAAAGCAAATGCATCTCTCATATCGATGGTTCAGCGTTTTTCTGATATCTCTATTATTTTCTTTGGTGGATTTGTTGTAAGTAAAATAAATGGATTTAACTTTAACTATGAGGCTATTTTGGTTGCGCTCATAGCGTTAGTCGCTTTTCAAATGATAGGCGGCATAACAGATTTTTATCGCTCTTGGCGTGGCGGGAAATTTTCATCAGAACTTCGGCTTATACTTAAAAATTGGACGCTAAGTTTAGTGGTTACTGCCGGTATCACGTCGTTCATGCCGAGTTCTAGCTTTACATTCGAAGTTTTCTTATACTGGTATCTTTCTGTATGCCTCGGGTTTACATTCTGTCGTTCTGCAATCCGTTTTTTGGTTGGGATGATTAGAAATTTGGGATATAACAATCGTAAGGTAGCTGTTGCGGGTTCGATGCCTATTGGTGTCAGATTGCTAAAAAATTTTAAAGAAGAACCTTGGTTAGGATTTATCGTTGAAGGTATATACGATGATGTACAAAGTCACGATGATAATGAAATAACGTATTGCGGTGACCTAGATAAACTGATCGAGGATGCTCGTCAGGGGCGACTTGATTATGTATACATCGCAATGAAAATGAGCGAAGAGCATAAATTCAAGAAGATACTCAGCAAGTTAACAGATACAACTTGTTCTGTTATGTTTATTCCTGATGTCTTTACGTTTAATATTTTGCAATCAAGAACTGAAGAGGTGAATGGGGTTCCCGTTGTTCCATTATTTGACACTCCGTTAAATGGAATAAATAAAGTTTTTAAAAGGGCTGAGGATATTATTCTGTCGATGCTGATATTGATATTTATCTCGCCGGTACTGGCTTTGATCGCTTTCGCTGTCAAGTTCACGTCTCATGGTCCTGTTATATTTCGACAAACACGGTATGGCATGGATGGCAAACCTATCAAGGTTTGGAAGTTTAGATCTATGACTGTCATGGAAAATAATGACGTAGTTATTCAGGCAAAGAAAGGGGATGCCAGGGTGACTAAAGTAGGTGCATTCTTACGACGTACCTCTTTAGATGAGCTGCCGCAATTTTTCAATGTGCTTATTGGTGGAATGTCGATCGTTGGACCTAGGCCGCATGCTGTGGCACACAACGAACAATATAGAAATCTTATCGAAGGTTATATGCTCCGACACAAAGTCAAGCCAGGAATAACTGGCTGGGCTCAAATTAATGGCTGGCGGGGAGAAACTGACACTTTGGATAAAATGCAAAAGCGAGTAGAATATGATCTTGAATATATCCGAGACTGGAGTATTTGGTTAGATCTTAAAATAATTTTCCTTACTGTATTTAAAGGTTTTATACATAAGTCGGCTTATTAATTGATATGACCGATAATGTGGGTGTCAAAGTGGTGGCTAGTTGCTAGTCACTACTTTGATGTTAAATGTTACAGACAGCTCTCCTGATTATCTCCCCCCATCTTTTCCCTCATCTTCTTAATACTTCCCATTCTTTTTTTGACATGTTTCATGGGCATATGGTACGAGAGTGTTTTAAAGTAAAGTGATACTATTGTATTGATTTTAATTTATCCTCGTATCTGTGTTTAAGTCTGATTTTCAGGTTGAAAGAGGATAGCAGTGGCTAGCGAGTCTCTGTCATCAATGAATAATAAAAACCAGAACTAATCTGATGTTTATCATCACTAATCCCACTAGAATAAGAGCACATCCTACAGGTAGCATCTAGGCTTAGACGTGAACAAAGGAGCTTGCATGACAATTTTAGTCACCGGTGGAGCCGGTTACATCGGATCTCATACCGTTTTATCTCTGCTAGAGCGTGGCGAAGATGTGGTGGTGTTGGACAATCTGTCGAACTCGTCTGCGGAATCGTTGCACCGTGTGGAAAAGCTGACGGGGAAAGCGGCGGTGTTCTATCAAGGCGATGTCCAGGATGAGGAATGCCTGCATCGGATCTTTGAAGCGCACCCGATTACGGCCGTCATTCACTTCGCTGGTCTTAAGGCGGTAGGGGAATCTACGCGTAAGCCGCTGGAATACTACCAGAATAACGTCACCGGAACACTGGTGTTGCTGGACGCTATGCGCCGTGCCCGCGTTCATGCGTTTATCTTCAGTTCGTCCGCCACCGTTTATGGTGCCAACTCGCCGGTGCCCTACGTCGAGACTACGCCAATCGGTGGCACGACCAGCCCTTATGGCACGTCTAAGCTGATGGTGGAGCAGATTCTGAAGGATTTTGCTAAGGCTGAGCCGCAATTTTCGATTATTGCTTTACGCTACTTTAACCCGGTTGGAGCCCATGAATCGGGCTTGATCGGCGAAGATCCGAACGGTATTCCCAATAACCTGCTGCCTTACATCTCGCAGGTAGCGATCGGTAAGTTAGATAAACTGGGGATTTTCGGTGGGGATTATCCGACGAAAGACGGTACGGGTGAGCGTGACTACATTCATGTCATGGATCTGGCCGAAGGCCATCTGAAAGCGATGGATCATCTGCCGAAGATCAATGGGTTTAAGGCCTACAACCTGGGGGCTGGCGTAGGGCATTCTGTACTGGCGATGGTTCAGGCGTTTGAGAAAGCGTCAGGCGTAACGATCCCCTATCAAATTTTGCCACGTCGCGAAGGCGATCTACCCGCGTTTTGGGCGAATGCCGATCTGGCTTACCAAGAGTTGGGGTGGAAAGTTAACCGGGGTCTCGATGACATGATGCGTGACACCTGGAATTGGCAGAAGAAAAACCCGCAGGGCTACCGTTAAGCATATCTGTTACCGGCGCTCAGAGAGGCGTTAGGCCAGCTGCAAGACAATCGAAAGCCAAGAGTGTGAGACTACCTATCGACGAGGGCTGATCACCCTCGTTTTTATGGGCTTTATCTGATAATAATCAGTACTTCCTTATGAAAAATCCGTGCTATCAGATTATACTGGTGCCATTGAAGATACTTTGTTGGGACGATATGTCGTTATGGCATAAAACCGCAGGGTATTGATGGTCACGGTATCTGGTGTGTGAATATGAGATGTTCCCTCCTGGAAATGCCTTGTTGAAGATCTGTTGAGAGAGACAAGAGCAGCGAGTATGTTAGCCTATCAGGCTTGTGAAGCGATAAACTCCACCATTTCTCTTACTTTGCATCAGTAAGGTACACTGAAGTTTTGCGCTAATGGTAGTGAGTATCAAGCCGTTGAGAGGAAGACGCTGTGGTTGGTCACGGATTTTATCAATCGTTTACCTCAAAATGATGCTTCCTGGCTCCCTTGTTTGCCTCTGTTCTCATGTTGTTAACAGGTGGCGATAAGGAGGATTAGGCTTTGTTTACGTTTTTCGCCATCGCGCCAATAAAGCTAAGATGTTGTAAGTGACTGTATTTTGCGAGAATTTTTGAGCACAAATTCTCGCGTCTTATGAGGTACGCAGAATGCAGGTTATCGATACTAAAATCGATGGAGTCAAAGTCATTCAACCAACGGTATTTAGTGATACTCGCGGTTTTTTTATGGAAACGTTCGAGAAGCGTCGCTTTCAAGACATGCTGGATATTGATTTGGACTTCGTCCAAGACAATTATTCACGCTCTTCTCGGGGGGTTTTGCGCGGACTGCACTATCAAGATATCAAGCCGCAAGGCAAGTTGGTTCGTGTGGTGCGAGGCGAAGTTTATGATGTTGCTGTAGATATTCGCCCAGACTCACCCACATTTGGCAAGTGGGAAGGCATTGTGCTATCGGAAGAGAACAAAACTCAGCTTTGGATCCCGCCAGGTTTGGCCCACGGTTTTGTCGTGCTCTCTGAGATCGCGGATTTTGAATATAAGTGCACGGATTACTATTCGCCAGAACATGAAAGGTGCCTGATGTGGAATGATCCCGATGTCGGCGTGGCCTGGCCTGTTCGGCACCCTGTTTTGTCGGAAAAGGACAAGAACGGCAAATTTCTCAGAGAACTGATTTAATGAGAGTTCTTTTAACCGGGGCTAAAGGGCAGGTCGGGCGCTGTTTTATCGATCGGGTACCCGCCGATTGGGTTATTTTAGCGGCCGACCGCAATACGATGGACATTTCCAAATTGGAGCAGGTTAAGGCCGTCGTCCAGGAGTTTAAACCGACGGCGATCATAAATGCTGCAGCCTATACCGCCGTTGATAAAGCGGAACAAGATTGCGAGGCTGCGTTGTTAGCCAACGTTGTGGGCCCAGCCAATTTGGCCTTGGTTGCAAAGGCAATGGATTGCCGACTGCTTCATATTTCTACAGATTATGTTTTTGATGGCCTGGGCAAGCTTCCCTACAATGAGTTGGCTGGTACCCGCCCACTGTGCATTTACGGGAAAACCAAGCGTGATGGCGAATTGGCCATCGTATCAGAAATGCAAGATGCGATAATTCTTCGCACTTCTTGGGTTTTCAGTGAATATGGCGAAAATTTCGTTAAAACCATGCTGAGGCTTGCTCGGCAACGTGAATCTCTTGATATCGTAGCCGATCAACGCGGTTGCCCGACATATGCGGGGGACATCGCAGACGCGATGATAAAAATGTTGCTTTGTGAGGTTCAGGGAGGGATTTATCACTTCTGCGGGGATGAAGAGGTCTGCTGGAGTGAGTTTGCGGAGCACATATTTAAAGTTGCTGCGGAGATGGGGGCGATTTCTCGCATGCCAAAGGTCAGTAAAATAACATCAGAACAATATGTGACTTTGGCTAAACGTCCTAAATATTCAACCTTGAGTTGCAATAAAATCAATGAGATAGGTATTCCTGCTTCCAATTGGCAGTCAGCCCTGGAATACGTGATTTCTCGATTGAGAAAAATGGGTTACTTACAAGAGTAATGTCGGCACCGTGTGGGTGAGCATGATGTATTTTGTTATTTTCATGCTCACCCGACAGTAATTGGCGCATAGCTTATTCGCTATGGAGTTACCAAATTTTCCAGCCGTGAATATTAAAGAAAGTAATCATTGAACGTGAAAATAGCTTAATATGCGCCCAGCCTTTTCGCGCCGCATGGCCACCGTAATGCACGACTTTGACATCAGGGACATAGGCTATTCTGGTAATTTTTGCCGTACGGATGCTGAGATCGAAATCTTCGAAATAAAGAAAGAATTTAGGATTGAATCCGGATAATTCTTTCAGTACGTTGTAGCGGAAAAACATAAAGCAGCCACTCACGATAGGCGGATCGAAATAAACATCGTGCGGCGTTAGCGTATCAGCCATTTCATAGCGTCGAAGATAACTTTTGAAAAAACGCTTTCCTTTAACCGAGGCAAAGAAACGCAATAAATATACAAATACAGAAGGGTATCGCTTACACAAATATTGTGTTTCCCCGCTCCCCCAGGTTGCATACGGCGTAATTAAGCCACATTCAGGGTGAGCATCCATGAAGGAGAATGCATTCTCTAATGCATTTTTATCCATCTCTAAATCGGGGTTTAAAATAAGGGTGTATTTTGACTTAATAGCTAAGCTTAAATTATGTGACACTCCAAAGCCAGGATTGTCTGGTCGTGATATGTAATTTCCGGGAATAACGTCAAGGAACTCTTTAATTAGCGAAGTGACTGCAGAATCAGTAGTTGGCGAGTTATCAACAACCAATAAATAACAGTCGCGTGCTTTAAAAACGTTTGTCTCAACAAGTGCGGCAAGGGTTTTTCTTAAATCTACAAGATTCGGTTTGAAAATTACTAATGAGATTGTAAGAAATTTTTCATCTTCAATAGCCGGTAAAGACATGAGAGAATCGTCCACTCCATCTTGGGATGTCGTTTGGTTTTTTAGGTGAAGGAAAAACTAGCGTGTTGTCAGGTATAGTAATGCCTAGCGTTGTGTCAGAATTGTAGGCTTCTTCTTTGTGATGCCATAGCATCTCGCCAAATGGAGTCGATAGGATGGCTTTTCCTGCCAACCTGTATTCGTAGAACTTAACAGGATCGACATATTTAGTAATGTCGTTCTGCAAAAATGGAATAATCACATAATCAAATGTGGATATCTTTTTCATTACCTGGGGGTGTGGGATAGGGGGTTCCAGGATGATATTTTGAGGTAAGCTTTCCGGAATTCCGGTTTTTCTTGGCCCTACGAGGTTTATGATTGCTTCCGGATTTTTAGTGGCCAACTCGAACACCCACTTCCAGTCAAACCAGCTTGCGATTGTGCCGATATAGCCAAATGTGATTTTTTCATGCGATGTTTTCGGGATATGAATTTTCTGCATGTCATCTGAACACGCATTCAACACCAACTCAGTTTTGCTGGGGGCGATAGACGAAAATTTCTCAATTAAGGCATGACTTGAACAGAATATGCGGTCAACTTGTCGGGCGATTTCTTTTTCAAGATTAGCCGTGTTTTTCTTTGATAGGCCAGAATAAAACGAAGGGAAATCATCCATGGCGTCATACCACACTTGCCGCCATTTAAATTGCTTGATAAGCATGTTGGCCAGCAGACAGGGTTTGCCGATAACCAGAGTGGTATCTTCAGATATAAAATTCTTTATATCGTCAATAATTTTCTTTATTTTCCCTTGGTTGAGCAGCTTAAACAACGCAGGTATCGGCTCCACGGGGGCTACAAAACCCAACCGAGCCAGTTGCAGACCCTCTATCAAATCCAATCCTGCAGGTTCAGGGGCATGGCGGCCGGGGGTCAGATCGGCGAGGGTGGGAAAACGACTAGGATAAGGCTCAATCCACAAAAGTTCCTGGGTGGCATGGGTCAGCGCATATTTGGCGAAAAAATGAGGGCGCTGACTTATGCTCAACCAGGGAACAGCTGAAAGATAGACGATTTTCATTGGCATTGTTCAGTAAAGAAATTGCGGACGATACGGACGATACGCTGGCTGGACTCACCATCACCGTAAGGAGAGCTTCCTTTTGCCATTTTTTGATAGGCCTGAGGGCTATCAAGCAGCAAAGACGCTTCTCTTACGATGTCCGCTTGTTCCGTTCCGATTAATTTCACCACGCCTTCCGAGACGGCTTCTGGGCGCTCGGTATCGCGACGTAAGACCAAGACGGGTTTGCCCAAGGCCGGAGCTTCTTCTTGCACGCCGCCAGAGTCGGAAAGAATCAGGTAGGCATTCTTCATGGCGGCAACGAAAGGACCATAGTCAAATGGGCTGACCAGCTTAATTCTTTCGTGTTCTTTTAACAGACGATCCGTGACTTCGCGCACGTTTGGGTTGGGATGAACGGGGAAAAGAATATAGATATCACTATACTTTTCGATAAGTTCAAGAGCTGCGTTGCAGATATTGACAATAGGTTGGCCGAAGTTCTCTCTGCGATGAGAAGTGATAAGAAGCATCCGGGCGTCTTGGGGAATATCGACGCCGATATCAAACGTCTTTTGTGCGGTCGTCAGCAAGGCATCAATCACGGTGTTTCCCGTAACGTGAATATGCTCTGCAGGAATGCCTTCGCGCAAGAGGTTGCTTTTAGATACTTCAGTCGGAGCAAAATGCAAGCGTGCTAAATGTCCGGCAAGAATACGGTTTGCTTCTTCAGGAAAAGGTGAATAGAGGTCGTGTGTACGCAGCCCCGCCTCGAGATGAGCGAAAGGCACTTTCTTGTAGAAACAGGCCAGTGACGTCACGAAGACGGTCGTCGTATCGCCTTGTGCGATAACCAAATCCGGTGCTGCCTCTTCGAGAGTTCGGTCGATGCTGGTCATCAGGCGCGCGGTCAACTCTGGCAATGTTTGCCCAGGTGTCATGACATTAAGATCATAATCGGCTTCAATTTCGAAAAGTTGGAAAGCCTGATCCAACAGGTCTCGGTGTTGGGCCGTCGCCAATACGCAAACGTCGAATTCACCGGAGGCATGAAGTGCCTTGATCACCGGCGCCATTTTTATCGCTTCCGGACGAGTACCCACAACGCACATAATTTTCTTTAACATGGTTGTCTCAATAATTAATATCCCCATACTGACGATAAAAATCGGTATGGGGAGGTGGTAATCGAATAGCTATTCGGTTCTGCGTAGCAATTCGTCCCAATCGTTCATAAAGGCATGGGCGGAAAATTTTTCTTTCAGAGCGGCAAGTGATGCTTTAGATTGCGCATAATTGTCAGATATAGAGGCTATTTTTTCTGACAATTGGCGAGCATCATGCAACGAGTAAGTAAACTCATTTTCACGCGTGGCAACTAAATAGTTATGTGCTTCGATATTGGACAAAACAACGGGGACGTCTGCACAAATCGCTTCTGAAGCCGATAAACCAAATGATTCTCCGGTTGATGGCGACACAAAAATCCCGTTGGCTTGAGAGATCGCCAACAGCAGCTTGTCCACATTCAAGAATGGCACTGGCGGCAAGCATACGGTGTCGCCCACTAGATTTCTGCTCTCCAGCTCGGCGTTGGTGTTGATTTCAGAAGACTGCGGGCCGCACAGAACTAGCATGTATTTTTCCGCGTGTCGTTCTTTTAAAATAACGAATGCGTCCAGTAATTCAGTCAGGTTCTTTAGCTTGTCCATCCGTCCCAGGAAGAGAATAGGTCTTCTCGACCATGTTGGCAGAGAGGGAATCGCATGCGGTTCTTGAGAGACATGATCCCAAGGAACGAAATTACGCAGCAATAACAATGGACAGGCACTTTTGTGCAATTCAGGCTCTAGCTGCTTCATAAAGAACGCGGATGGGCACAATATTGCCGAACAACTGTCCGGAATTTTATTCAAGTAAGCCCTGTTTTCTTTATAGGCTGTATGGCATTCCGCAAAGTATTTCAATTTGTGCGTATGGCAAAATGTCAGAGCCGCAGGGAAATCAATGCAAAAAATGAGGCTGTAATTTTGCGTTAATAAATAATCGAAGTTGATGATTTTGACATCGACATTTTTACAGTCCGAGAGTGCGGCGGTGATCGCCTTCGCCGCACCGGAATCATGAGTAAAAAGAAGGTCAATCTGATAGGTGCCTATATCGTTTAATAAACGGGCACGGGTGAGCATGACTTTCTCAACACCGCCATGCGTCGCCCAAGGATAGATAAATGCTATTTTACGAAGCATATAACTCCCTAATTCCTTTTCTTTTCAGGGTGTTCAACTCCATTTCTTCGAATCGGGCTGCCCAAGTGGTTTCTTGCAAGAAGGTTTCCAACTCGTCAGAGTGGCGCTCGCTATTGATTGTTTTCTCAAACAGATCGACAACGTCGCTGCCGTCAGAGAAATAGGTCATCGGATAGCGTTTAATATGCTCAATGCCGGTCACTAGAGTTGGTAAGCCAAAATAGAGGTACTCATAAATTTTGATCGGATCTACCGCTTGAGCCAGCTCGCCACTTTTGAATGGAATTAGGCCGATCGACCATTCTTTGACATATTGATGAAGGTCTTTTGGCATTACTTTGCCCACCAGTGTGATGTTAGCAATATTTTTCTTATTGACCACCCACTCAGGCTCACCGTAACCAATGATCTCGAAGTGATATTGTGGGAATTGTTCAGCTAATTTAAATACGATATCCCAGTCGAACCACGAGTCCGTTAGATGGCCGAAATAGCCCACTTTGTTGCCGTTGTCTTTCGCTATATTACGTGTATCGCCCAAGACCTTCTCGGAATAGCCATTACCGACTACTTCAATATCACTGCGAAGATAAGCAAATTTGTCACGCAGTGATGGAGCAACGCCACAGACGTAATCGCTTTGTAGAATGAGGGTTTCTTCAATCTCTTTCTGGTACCAAGGAGCTTGTCCGACCTTATGGAAGCATTCCCATTCATCCATAATGTCATAGATGATGTTGCAGCCTTGCGCTCTAAACTCATAGAGCGGAGTGAGGAAGACTTTCGCCGGCATCGTGATGACAAAGAACGCGGTTTTGTCATGCAGATGACACTGACGGGTGTATTTCACAAAATCATACAGCGGAACCTGATAGACATTGTTCCAGACTTGCGAACAACCTTTCGACAACGTTTCCTGTGGCGTCCATTGCCAGGCGATAAAGATAACCTGATAGCCTTTTTCCGAGAAATATTTTGCCGCGTTGATTGGCCGTTGGTTCACCAGCTCATCGAATTCGAAGCTGCATGGAATGAAGACGACTTTCTCTGATTGGTTTACCGCTGCGACCCAGTCTGGAATGTCTTCAGGTGTAGAGGTATCCGTCATCGCGCTATTGCAAGCGTGCTCGAAGTGTTTTTGAACGTAACGGTGCCGCTGGGTCTGTAGTTTTAGCCTGACAGACTCGGGCAGTCTCCAATAAAGTGTTTTGGCCAGTTCATAGCGTTTGTCCGCTCTGGTCAGTGATTGAACGGCAACCTGAACCAAATATCGAAGTTTTTGCCCTGCACTCGGTGCAACCGCGTGAGGCAAAGTTCTGAAATAGTCTTCTTGTTTTGCCGCTACCGATGTCAGGAGTTGTACTAACGATTTAACGTCATTCTGCAAAGAGAGATTCTGTTCTTCCAACGCAGCTAACTTGGCGATGACATCATTCCCTGAACTTGCTGCATTAGCATTAACAGGGGGGTCCAGGGGAGCCTGGCTCGCTTTATCTTCCATTTTGACGGTCTCTTTCACGCTATCATCATGAGCGTTGATCTTGATACTGTTGGCGATCAGTTGGTTTGCTAGCGTTTTAAATATAGCGACAGTAAAGGCATTCGCGATCAAAAAACTTTCGTTTTCCTGTGATGATGGTGCCTTACACAGCTGCTGGTAGAGTTGCAGCGAATCACCGTTGTCGTATCGCTCTTTGTCCGGGAGAACCATATTCTCGAGGATTTGGCTCCAACGGCCATCGCTCTGGTATTCAATAAGCAAGTCTGGGGGCAGGGGACGAGCGGCGGCAAATTGCTCTTGAAGCACATCTTCTTCGGCATTGGCCAGATTTCTGCCTGAGAAATTACAGTAAGCGGCATGTTTAAAGGTTTCATCGTCCAGAATGCCTTTAATGCCGTCGTAGCCAACCAGACACACCGGAAGCTGGCTAATGCCGGCTTCCAGTACTCCGCGGCCCATGCCGGCAAACCCCGCGTATTGCGGCATGACGGAAGGGATGTCACTGACAACGCCTTTGAAACCAACCCATTCGTTGAAGTTATTATCGCTAACGTAGGTTTTTATAGTGTCTTCATCACTACCGGTACCGTAAATATCAATACCATGAATCATTTGGCAGCGGCTGGCGAAGTCAATGAACTTCATAATCCCTGCGGATTTATCCTCATCCAGCCTGCTGGCGATAAGCCATCTTTTCTCAACAGTCTCATCCGTGATAGCGGGATGCGTTTGGGCGGTGTCTATCAGGTTAGGAACGATCATCACCGAGGGGTGGTCTATGATCTCCGCCAATTGATCCGCCGTTTCCTGCGAAACGCAAAATATGGTATGTAGCGTTTTGAGAAAATAAATGGCCAACGCCTGATTATAAATATTCCGAGTAAAATGCTGCAGCGACAGAGGGCCGTGCAATGTTAATAGCGACGGTATTTTTTCGCAGTCTGCGGCGATAACGGCAGGGAAAATGCAGTCAAAAGGATGCACATGAATGACATCGATGCCTTTTTCTTTGATAACCTGTCGTATCAGGTCTACGCCTTGAACGAGTTGTTCGATAGAGCCGTTGCTTAAATGAATATTTTCATGGCACGAGCTCAACCCGTCAGGGAGTAATGACGGGTCTGCGACAACGGCGTACATAAGATGAACCTGGTAACCGTGGGCGACCAGATCCTTTACCTGAGTGTTGATATAGGTTTCCAACCCACCGATTGAGTAATACTGAGTTATGATAAGTATTGATTTATTCATGCTCTCCTGACCACTTTTCGAGTGATAAAGAAACAGGCAATGCGGCAATACCTGACATTGTCGTGCGAGGCTCTATAACCTTAAGGACGATCACGTCGGTTTTCTTATCAAGATAGGACATATCGGCGTGGCTGATGGCGTTGGCGATAGCGAGTGAAATAAAATAGCTGCCTTCGCACAGTGCCAGGTCAAGTTCAAACGTTGCCCTAAGAACATCTCCGCCTTTGGCGTTATGCATATTCTTCTTATGGTATAAGGTGCTGGTGCCAAATACCGTAATACCTTCAACGGTCTTAATGACCAAGCCGGCTTGCAGCTCTTCTATCGGCCCAAATACGCTGATATCGAAGCTGATGATGGCTTTTTCACCTACGCGGAATAGATCGCAAGGCTGATCGTGGGCATCTTTGATGATCCAACTTTCAATGAGGGCACCGCTGGTCAGTTCGCTTTCAGCTTGTATCTCGGCTTGTTCCGCGATGGAGGCCTCATGGGCGGCGACGCCGTCCTGGCTTTCTTTCTGGGGCGCGTTGATGGACTGATTGGTGTTTTTAGCAATGTTGTTCAGATAGCGCAGGTAAGTTTTTTCATCTGAGTACAGCAGGGCATGGTATTGGTCGATGATTTCTTTGGCACTGCCAATGGCTTCTACCCGGCCTTTTCGCAACAAAATGGCTCGCTGGCAAAACTTCTCCACGGTCGACGTGGAATGCGTCACCAGGATGATTGAACACCCTTGCGCGCGCAGCGATTCGATATAATCGAAGCATTTGCGTTGGAATTTCTCATCACCGACCGACAGCGCTTCGTCTACGATGAGCACTTCGGGCTTAATGCAAGCCTGAACGGCGAAGGCCAAACGCACATACATCCCGCTGGAGTAGGTTTTGACCGGCTGATCGATATGTTCGCCTATGTCGGCAAAGGCTTCGATCTCAGGGAATTTCTGTTCCATTTCACTGTGCGTCATACCAAGAATGATGCCGCTCAGATAAACGTTTTCACGGCCGGTAAACTCAGGATTGAAGCCAGCGCCGAGTTCCAGCAGCGCAGCCAGTTTGCCATTGACCTCAACGCTGCCCGAGGTGGCTGTCAAGGTGCCGGCAATAATTTGCAGCAGGGTACTTTTGCCTTCGCCATTACGGCCCAAAATGCCAAGCGTTTCACCGCGCTTAACGTCAAAAGAAACGCCGTTTAGCGCCCAGAACTCTTTGAAGAATGTACGGCGGCCTAAAGAAAGCATTTGGTACAAACGATGCTTAGGATTTGCATACATTTCAAAGCGTTTCGAAATATTTTTGACTGAAATTGCGAATTCAGATGACATCAGCAAACCCTTTACGCGTGAACATAAACCAACCATAACCTAACAGCATGATGACGAAAGAGATGAGGGTGTAAATGCCCCAGCTCCCCCAGGCGATATTTTTGCCCAGCATCATGCAATCCCTCGCTTGCTCAATGACATAAGTCAATGGACTGAGTTGCATGAAGATGTGATATGCGTCAGGCAACATGGAGATCGGATAGAAGATCGGCGAAAGATACATCAGAATCATGGTAAGCACGCCAATAACCTGAGCGATATCTTTCAAGTAAACGCCAAGCGAAGAAAGGAACCAGGATACGCCCAGAACCATCATAAGGAACGGTGCGATGATGACGGGTAGCCATAGAATGTGCCACGTAGGGATCCCTACGATAGCGACATAGAACAGCAACCAAACGACGAAGTTAATCACCATTTGGAATAAAGCTGTGCAGAGTGAAACAATGGGGAGTGTTTCAACCGGGAAGACAACCTTTTTGACGTAGTTGACGTTACTGACGATCAAATAGGGAGCGCGGTTAATGCATTCAGAAAAAAGCCCGAAGAAAATCAAACCGATGAATAATGCTAACGCAAATTCTCCTTTGGAATCGACCCCAGCACTCCAGCGAATTTTGAATACAACGCTGAAAACGAAGGTATAAATCACCATCATCAATACTGGGTTAATAAACGACCAAAGAAGCCCGATAAATGACCCTTTGTATTTACTGCCGATTTCCCGTTTAGAAAGTGAAATAACAAGATTCTTATTGGTGGCAAGTGTATGAAGACACCGATAAAAAGTCTTAACAAGAATAGAGAAAATATTCATTTAACACCTAGGCTATTGATTAACTTTTTTGACGTCATGGTTTAACTTTCTTCGCAATATAATCATGTAGAACGGATGCGTTATTGATATGACGGAGGGTGTGAAAATAGCTATAGGGCTAAACACACGTTTCCGTAAGCACTCCATGGAAAATACGCCAACATTTTCTCTCGGAGATTTTCACATCGTAAACAGAATCTGTTTCATTCCCGCGCAACCTGCATGGTATTACCGCGGGCTATTGTCCAGCGTGTTTCTATCTTACTGTAATGCCGGGGAACACATTAGTGATATATAAGGTTTTCTTCTGTTTTTCGATGCGTTCACTTCGGCAAAAAAACACCGCATTTCTCGATGAAACAGAAGTGAACACTGAATTCCCTGCATACAGATTGCCTGATTTTTAGGCTGGACATTGCTCTGCATAAGCGTTTTCAGCCTAAAAAAGCACGCTACCGCCCTTGGTAAGCGAGAACCAATAGAGGGTGGGGTTGTCAGTTTTCATTTATATGCTGAAACTATTTTCAGCAAAAATAGGCTAGAAAACCTTTATTATCCTACCACCAAATCACTTGTAATGCCTCTGGATTTTCAGGGTTTCAGTCTGTTCCTAGTAACCAGTGGTGACATATTCAAATGAGATATGTGCAATTGCTAGGAATTGTAGGATTACAGGCCAAAATGCAAGCGTGGCGCGTCATTGGATGGTTTCTTCCGAGGGTATGGAGCAGGTTCGGCGATGCGGTATCCTCATCTTGGTCCACATATTCTGGTTGATTTTTAACCGTTGACATGATGCGGCAGACCGCACATCCGAACCTTTTCTTTTCTGCAATGTTACCGGTAATGTAGCAATGAGCTCAGGGCGTATACAGAACTGCCAACTGTGCGTGATTTTGTAAAGATTGTTATGGCTGCGATAGGTACATGCTTAGGAATAATCATGTACAATAAAGCAATGCATCCCTACTATGTTGTATAACTATATGATTACAATGTAGTAATTATCTCAGACAGGAGTTCCTAAATGTCCAAGCAACAAATCGGCGTTGTCGGCATGGCGGTAATGGGCCGCAACCTCGCGCTGAACATCGAGAGCCGTGGTTACACCGTTTCCATTTTCAACCGTTCTGGCGACAAGACTGACGAAGTGATCGCTGAGAACCCGGGCAAAAACCTGGCGCCGTATTACACCGTTGAAGAGTTTGTCGAATCGCTGGAAAAACCGCGCCGCATCCTGCTGATGGTGAAAGCGGGCGAAGCGACGGATAAAACCATTGCCTCGCTGACTCCGCACCTGGACAAGGGCGATATCCTGATCGATGGCGGCAACACCTACTATCAGGACACCATCCGTCGTAACCGCGAACTGTCCGACCAGGGCTTCAATTTCATCGGCACCGGCGTTTCCGGCGGTGAAGAGGGCGCGCTGAAAGGGCCTTCCATCATGCCTGGCGGCCAGAAAGAAGCTTACGAGCTGGTGGCGCCGATCCTGGAGAAAATCGCTGCGGTTGCGGAAGGCGAGCCTTGCGTGACTTATATCGGCGCTGACGGTGCCGGCCACTATGTGAAGATGGTGCACAACGGCATCGAATACGGCGACATGCAGCTGATTGCCGAAGCCTATTCTCTGCTGAAGCAGGCGCTGAACCTGAGCAACGAGCAGCTGGCCGAAACCTTCGCCGAGTGGAACAAGGGTGAGCTGAACAGCTACCTGATCGACATCACCAAAGACATCTTCACCAAGAAAGACGAAGAGGGTAAATACCTGGTCGATGTGATCCTGGACGAAGCCGCCAACAAAGGCACCGGCAAGTGGACCAGCCAGAGCTCGCTGGATCTGGGCGAACCGCTGTCGCTGATCACCGAATCGGTGTTCGCACGCTACCTGTCCTCGCTGAAAGATCAGCGCGTTGCCGCGTCTAAAGTGCTGACCGGGCCGAAAGTGGCACCGTTCACCGGCGACAAAGCCGAGTTCATCGAGAAAGTGCGTCGCGCGCTGTATTTGGGCAAGATCGTATCCTACGCGCAGGGCTTCTCTCAGCTGAAAGCCGCGTCCAAAGAAAACAACTGGGATCTGCACTACGGCGAAATCGCCAAGATCTTCCGCGCCGGCTGTATCATCCGTGCCCAGTTCCTGCAGAAGATCACCGACGCTTACGCAGCGGATGCCGATATCGCCAACCTGCTGCTGGCGCCATACTTCAAGCAAATCGCCGACGAGTACCAGCAGGCGCTGCGCGACGTGGTGGCCTATGCCGTGCAGAACGGTATCCCTACGCCAACCTTCTCCGCCGCGATCGCTTACTATGACAGCTACCGTTCAGCGGTGCTGCCGGCTAACCTGATCCAGGCGCAGCGCGACTATTTCGGTGCGCACACCTACAAACGCATCGACAAGGAAGGCGTGTTCCATACCGAATGGATGGAATAAGCCCACTCGTTGAGCGATAAAAAAAGCCGCCGAGGTTAACGCCCGGCGGCTTTTTTATTGCGCGTGATTTAATGTCACGCTTTTTTCTGATGCCGCTCGCGCAGCCGGCCGATCACCGCGCTCAGATCCAAATCCTGGTCCTGCAGCAACACCAGCAGGTGATAGATCAGATCCGAGGCCTCGTTGGTCAGCTCTTCGCGATCGTTGACCGTGGCGGCCAGCGCGGTTTCCACGCCTTCTTCCCCGACCTTCTGCGCGATGCGTTTGGTGCCGCTGGCGTACAGGCTGGCGGTGTATGAGCTGTCCGGGCTGGCATGCTTGCGCTCCGCCAACAGCTGTTCCAGCTGATAGAGGAACGTCCAGTCGCTGGCGGCCGGATGGAAGCAGCTGCTGTTGCCCAGGTGGCAGGTCGGGCCGATCGGGTTGGCCAATACCAGCAGCGTGTCGTTATCGCAGTCCGGCGTGATGCTGACCACCTTGAGGAAGTGGCCGGAACTTTCGCCTTTGGTCCACAGGCGCTGCTTGGTGCGCGAAAAGAAGGTGACATTGCCGCTCTGCTCGGTGGTCGCCAGCGCTTCTGGCGTCATGTAACCCAGCATCAGCACTTCGCCGGAAATGGCGTGTTGCACGATGGCCGGCATCAGGCCGTCGGTTTTCTCCCAGTCCAGCTGGTTTCTCTGTTGTTCTGTCAGCACACGCGAATCTCCACGCCTTGTTCGACCAGGAACCTTTTCAGTTCGCCGATATTGATGATTTGTTTGTGGAACACTGACGCCGCCAGCGCGCCGTCGACGTCCGCATCGCGGAACGCTTCCAGGAAGTGCTCCATCGTGCCCGCGCCGCCGGAGGCGATCAGCGGCACTTTGCAGACCTCGCGCACCCGACGCAGCTGCTGCAGATCGTAACCGTTGCGCACGCCGTCCTGGTTCATCATGTTCAGCACGATCTCACCGGCGCCGCGGCGCTGCACTTCCTGCACCCAGTCGAGGGTTTCCCACTGGGTGACGCGGGTGCGGCTCTCGTCGCCGGTATATTGATTGACGTGATACTTGCCGGTTTCACTGTCGAACCAGGTATCGATGCCCACCACGATGCACTGCACGCCAAAGCGATCCGCCAGGCGGCTAATCAGATCGGGATCGGCCAGCGCCGGTGAGTTGATGGAGATTTTGTCGGCGCCGAAAGACAGGATCTGGCTGGCGTCCTCGGCGCTTTTAATGCCGCCGGCGACGCAGAACGGAATATCAATCACCTCCGCCACGCGCGACACCCAGCTTTTGTCCACCACCCGGCCGTCGCTCGAGGCGGTGATATCGTAAAACACCAGCTCGTCCGCGCCTTCTTGCGCATAGCGCTGCGCCAGCGGCACGATGTCGCCGATGATTTCGTGGTTGCGGAACTGCACGCCTTTCACCACTTGCCCGTCTTTAACATCCAGACACGGGATTATCCGTTTTGCCAGCATGCAATCGCCTCCTCAACGCTAAATTTACCTTCCAGCAGGGCGCGCCCGACGATCACGCCGGCAACGCCGCTGCCGCGCAACTGGGCGATGTCGTCCAGATTGCCGATGCCGCCCGAGGCCTGGAAGGCCACTTGCGGATAGCGGCGGCTGATCGCCTGATACAGCGCCACGTTGGAACCGGCCAGCGTTCCGTCGCGCGAAATGTCGGTGCACAGCACGTGTTTCAGCCCGTAGGGCAGGAACTGCTCTACCACCTGTTCCAGCGTGGCGTCGGAATCTTCCTGCCAGCCGCTGATGGCCACGCGCTTCACGCCCTGCGCGTCGATACGCACATCCAGCGCCAGCACCAGCGCGTCGGCGCCGTAGCGTTCGAACCAGCTTTGCACCAACTGCGGCTGTTTCACCGCGGTGGAGCCGATCACCACGCGCGTGGCGCCGGCCTCCAGCAGGGCGCTGACGTCTTGCTCGTTGCGGATGCCGCCGCCGACCTGCACCGGCACGTTAACCCCCGCCAACAGCTTGCGCAGCAGCGGGATCTGGCGCGCGGCCGGATCTTTGGCGCCGGTCAGATCGACCAGGTGCAGCACCTGGGCGCCCTGTTGTTGATAGTCCTGCAGGCGCAGCAGCGGATCGTTGCCGTAGTCGCGCTGTTGGCCGTAATCGCCCTGATGCAAACGCACCACATTGCCGTCGATCAAATCCAAAGCCGGAATAATCATGCTGCCTACATCTCCAGAAAGTTTTTCAACAGTTGCGCGCCGGCCGCTCCAGAACGTTCTGGATGAAACTGCACGCCGAAGAAGTTGTCTTTTTGCACGGCGGCGGTGAAGGGCTCGCCGTAATTCGCCTGAGCGATGGTGCTGGGGCATATCGGCATCGCATAGCTGTGAACGAAATAGAAGTAGGCGCCGTCATCGATGCCGCGGAACAGATGGTGGCCCGCCTGCGCGGATACCTGGTTCCAACCCATGTGCGGCAGCGGCAGGCCGAAGTCGGTCATCTGCTTTACCGGCGTATCGATGAGGCCGAGCGTCGTTATGCCGCCGTTCTCTTCGCTGCTGGCCGCCAGCAGTTGCATACCGAGGCAGATGCCCAGCACCGGCTGAGTGCAGGCCCTGATCAGTTCGATCAGATCGCGTTCGCGCAGCTGATCCATCGCCGCCTGCGCGGTGCCGACGCCCGGCAGGAACAGCTTGTCGGCGCGCAGCACGATCTCCGGATCGCGGCTCACTTCCGGCTGATAGCCCAGGCGCCGCACCGCATAGGTGACGGAGGCCAGGTTGGCGCAGCCGGTATCCAAAATCACCACGTTCATCACAGCACTCCTTTCGAGCTCGGCAGGGTATTGCCCTCGACGCGGATCGCCTGGCGCAGCGTGCGGCCAAACACTTTGAACAGGCTTTCGACCCGGTGGTGGTCGTTTTTGCCTTTGGTCTTCAGGTGCAGCGTGCAACCCATGGTGTAGGAGAGCGAGCGGAAGAAGTGCTCGACCATTTCGGTGCTGAGATCGCCGACGCGCTGATAGTTGAACTCGGCCTTGTACTCCAGGTGCGGGCGGCCGGAGATATCCAGCGCGCAGCGCGCCAGACACTCGTCCATCGGCAGCACGAAGCCGAAGCGGGCAATGCCGCGCTTGTCGCCCAGCGCCTTGTTCAACGCTTCGCCCAGCGCCAGGCCGGTGTCCTCTACGGTGTGGTGATCGTCGATATACAGGTCGCCTTTGACGTCGATCTCCATGCGGAAGCCGCCGTGGGTGGCGATCTGATCCAGCATGTGGTCGAAGAAGCCGACGCCGGTTTTGATTTTGCTGCCGCCTTCGCGATCCAGCCAGACGTTGACATCGATCTGCGTCTCTTTGGTCACGCGGTTAACCCGCGCATGACGGTCGCGCAGGGTCAGCTGACGCACGATCTCTTTCCAGCCCAGCACGCCGCGCTGGTAGCGCAGCCCCTGAATGCCCATGTTTTCCGCCAGCTGCACGTCGGTCGGCCGATCGCCGATCACGTAGCTGTGGGCGGTATCGAGCACGCCGGGTTCGAGATAACCCTTCACCAGCGCGGTCTTCGGCTTGCGGCAGTCGCAGTTGTCCGCCGGCAGGTGCGGGCAGATCAACACGTCGGCGAACTGAATGCCCTGCGAGCTGAGGATCTGCATCATCAGGTTGTGCGGCGGATCGAAGGTTTCCTGCGGGAAACTGGCGGTGCCGAGCCCATCCTGATTGGTGATCATCACCAGCTGATACCCCGCCTGTTGCAGCGCCAGCAGGGAAGGGATCACGTCTGGCTCGAGCGCCAGCTTGTCCAGGCGGTCAACCTGGAAATCTTCCGGTGGCTCGGCGATCAGCGTGCCGTCACGATCGATAAAGAGGATTTTTTGGCTCACATTGGCTCCTGGCGAGTCTGGTTGGCACCGGGCAGGGTGGACAAGGCGTCCACCACGCGTTGACATTCGTCGCGGGTGCCTATGGTGATGCGCAGGCAGCCGGACAACCCGGGCTGTTTGTTTTGGTCTCGTAAGATAATGCCCTGATCCCACAAGCTTTTAAACACATTACTTGAGGCGGTGAAGCGGGCCAGCAGGTAATTGCTGTCGCTGGCGAAAACCTGCTCGACGCAGGCGCATTTTTCCAGCTGTTGCTGCAGCCAGCTGCGGGTGGCGGCGATGTCGGTGACGCGCTGGCGCATGGTGCGGATGCCTTCTTCGCTCAGCGCCTGCGCGGCGATATCCGCCACCGGTGTCGAGAGCGGGTAAGGCGCGATCACCTTCAGCAGCAGGGCAATCAGATCTTCGTTGGCGAGCGTAAAGCCGCAGCGCAGGCCGGCCAGCGCAAAGGCCTTCGACAGCGTGCGCAGAATAGCCAGGTGCGGATAGTCGCTCAGCCACCCGGCCACCGAGGCCTGCGGGCAAAACTCGATATAGGCTTCGTCCACCGCGACGATCGCTTTGCCTTTGGCCAGCTCCAACAGGCTGCGCAGAGAGTCCGGGTCAATCAGGTTACCGGTCGGGTTGTTCGGGCTGCAGACGTAGATCAGTTTCACGTTGTCCAGGCTGTCCGCGATGGCCGGCAGATCCAGCTGCCAGTCCTCTTTGGCGGCTACGGTGCGGCGCTCCACGCCAAAGGTTTCGGCGCTGACGGCGTACATGCCGTAGGTCGGCGGGCAGAACAGAATGGCGTCTTTGCCCGGCTCGCAGAAGGCGCGGATCAGCAGCTCGATGCCTTCATCGGCGCCGCGGCTGACCAGCACCTGCTCTTTCTTCACCCCGGCATAGGCGGCGTAGCGTTCGATCACCTGCGCCGGCTGGCACTCCGGATAGCGGTTGAAGGTTTGCGCGGTCAGCTGGAATTCCGGGGCGATCGGGTATTCGTTGGCGTTCAGCCATACGTCGCCCTTGCCGCCGAGGCGGCGCGCCGATTGATAAGGGGTCAGCTCGCGAACGTTGGCGCGCGCCAGTTTTTCGATGCTCATGCTTGCTCCTTCAGGGCGGCGACGCGCAGGGTCACGGCGTTCTTGTGGGCGATCAGCTGCTCGGCGGCAGCCAGCGTCTCGATGGTGGCGGCCAGGTTGCTGAAGCCCTGCGGCGTCAGCTCCTGCACCGTCATGCGTTTTTGGAAATCGGCCAGCCCAAGGCTTGAGCAGGTGGCGGTGTAGCCGTAGGTCGGCAGCACGTGGTTGGTGCCGGAGGCGTAATCGCCGGCGGACTCCGGCGACCAGTCGCCGAGGAACACCGAACCGGCGCTGGTGATGCCGTCCACCAGATCGCGCGCATTGCGGGTCTGAATGATCAGGTGCTCCGGGCCGTAACGGTTGCTGATGGCCACGCACTCCGGCAGATCGCGCGCCACGATCAGGCGGCTGCTCGCCAGCGCCTGGCGGGCGGTGTCGGCGCGCGGCAGCTCGGCCAGCTGGCTTTCCACCGCGTCGGCTACCGCCTGCGCCATCGCCGCGTCCGGCGTCAGCAGGATCACCTGCGAATCCGGGCCGTGCTCGGCCTGCGACAGCAGATCGGAAGCGACAAACGCCGGGGTGGCGCCGGCGTCGGCGATCACCAGCACTTCTGAAGGACCGGCCGGCATGTCGATGGCCGCGCCGTCGAGGCGCTGGCTGACCTGCCGCTTGGCTTCGGTCACGAAGGCGTTGCCCGGCCCGAAGATCTTCGCCACGCGCGGCACGCTTTCGGTGCCGAACGCCAGGGCGGCGATCGCCTGCGCGCCCCCGACCTGAAACACTTCCTGCACGCCGCACAGCTGCGCCGCATACAGGATCTCATCGGCGATCGGCGGCGGCGAGCACAGCACTACCCGGCGGCAGCCGGCGATGCGCGCCGGCGTCGCCAGCATCAGCACGGTGGAGAACAGCGGCGCCGATCCGCCGGGAATATACAGGCCCACCGAGTCGATTGGGCGGGTCACCTGCTGGCAGCGCACGCCCGGTTGCGTTTCGACGTCCACCGGCGGCAGTCGCTGCGCGTTGTGGAAGGTTTCCACGTTGGCGACGGCCACCGCCATCGCCTGTTTGATGTCGTCGCCCAACCGCGCGGCGGCGGCGGCGATCTGCTCGGCGCTGACGCGCAGCGCTGAGACTTCCGCCTTGTCGAAACGGGCGCTGTAGTCGCGCAACGCCCGATCGCCGTTGGCCTTCACGTTGTCGAGGATCTCGTTCACCGTGCGGGTGATGCTGTCGGAAGCGGCGATCGCCGGACGCATCAGCAGCTCGGCCTGGCGTTCGGCGCTGCATGTCGCCCAATCGATCGGCGTGTTGAAGGTCGACATGGCGTTACTCCATCATCTTTTCAATCGGCAGCACCAGAATCGAGCTGGCGCCGAGCGCTTTCAGTTTTTCCATGGTTTCCCAGAACAGGGTTTCGCTGCTGACCATGTGCATCGCCACGCGGTTCTGCGCGCCGGCCAGCGGCAGAATGGTCGGGCGTTCGGCGCCCGGCAGCAGCGCGACGATCTCGTCCAGTTTCTCGCTCGGCGCGTGCAGCATGATGTATTTGGATTCGCGCGCCTGGATCACGCCCTGAATGCGGGTCATCAGGCGGTCAATCAGCTGCTGTTTGGCTTCAGGCATTTCGCCGTCGCGCTGGATCAGGCAAGCTTTGGAGCGATAGATCACCTCCACTTCGCGCAGGCCGTTGGCCTCCAGCGTGGCGCCGGTAGAGACCAGATCGCAGATGGCGTCGGCCAGGCCGGCGCGCGGCGCCACTTCCACCGAGCCGTTCAGCAGGCAAGATTTGAAGCGCACGCCCTGTTTGTCGAGATATTGCTTCAGCAGGTGCGGGTAAGAGGTGGCGATGCGGGCGTCCTGCAGGCTTTGTGGGCCGGCGTATTCGGCGTCGAGCGGGGTGGCCAGCGACAGGCGGCAGCCGCCGAAATCGAGGCGGCGCAGGGTGAAGTAGCGCGGGTCTTCACCCTGGGCGCGGCGGCTGAGCAGCTCTTCTTCGAGCACGTTCTCGCCGATGATGCCGAGATCGACCACGCCGTCCATCACCAGACCCGGAATGTCGTCGTCGCGCACGCGCAGGATATCGATCGGCATGTTTTCGGCGAAGGCGATCAGACGCTGCTGCTGCAGGTTAATCTTGATGCCGCAGCGCGCCAGCAGTTCCTGGGATTCATCGCTCAGGCGGCCCGACTTCTGCATTGCGATCCGTAAACGTGTCTTGTCCAGCATGGTAACCTCTGTTTAATCTGTAATTTTATGAATTTATTGTAAAAACTATTCTTTCTGTCTGTCCGGAGCCAAAAAAAAACCCTCGGAAGAAATCTTCCGAGGGCTCTCTCTTGCGTTCTGCGCGCCACTGGAAGATTAACAAACCGTCTTCCAGCACACATCGCCTGAAAGACTAGTCAGGGTGATGGTGATGATGGTGGTTGAACTGAACGCGTGTCATGGTGTTTTCTCTCAGCAAAAGTCGGTAAAAAACCGTATGGCAATTAAGCTAAACTATCCGCTGTCCGCCGTGCAACTCTTTTTTATCGTCATAAATTTAATTTATTGAAACAGGTTGAGTTATTAGCCACACACGGCTTTACCTAACCTTAAGCCGGTCAGATTGTATCGCCGCGCGCAGTGGCGTAGCCTTAGGGGCAGGGCGCTGCGATCTTCAGGAGAGGAAGAGGATGAAAAAGGTAGCCATTATTGGTCTGGGTTGGTTGGGCATGCCGCTGGCGTTGTCGCTGATGGGCCGCGGGTACGACGTGGTCGGCAGCAAAACCACGCCGGACGGCGTCGAAGCCGCGCGGATGAGCGGCATCGAATGTTATCAGTTGGAGCTGACGCCGGAATTGATCTGCGACCCGGACGATCTGGCGTCGCTGCTGCGCGTGGATGCGCTGGTGGTCACGCTGCCCGCGCGCCGCACCGTCGAAGGCAGCGAGAACTATTTCAATGCGGTGCGCATGCTGGTGGACAGCGCAATGGCTTTCGGCGTGCCGCGGGTGATCTTCACCAGTTCCACTTCGGTGTATGGCGAAACCGCCGGCACGCTGCGCGAAGAGTCGCCGCTGCGGCCGGTCTCGCCGTCCGGCCGGGTATTGGCCGAGCTGGAGCGCTGGCTGCACGAGCTGCCGAATACCTCGGTGGACATTCTGCGCCTGGCGGGGCTGGTGGGCGCCGATCGTCACCCCGGCCGCTTCCTGGCGGGAAAGCTCGATGTGAAGGGGGGCTCGCAGGGGGTGAATCTGGTGCACCAGGACGACGTCATCGCCGCCATCCAACTGCTGCTCAAGCTGCCGAAGGGCGGCCACGTGTACAACCTGTGCGCGCCGCGTCATCCGGCCAAGCGCGATTTTTATCCGGCCCTGGCCGAGCAGTTGCACCTGGAGCCGCCGCAGTTTGCCGACGAAGCGGAACAGGATGAGCGGCTGGTGGACGGCAACCGCATCTGCAACGAGCTGGGTTTTGAATACCAGTATCCCGATCCGGCGCGCATGCCGGTCAGTTAACGTCCGTCAGGCCCCGCACATGCGGGGCTTTTTTTCGCCGGCGCGCGCCAAATCCTCCAACAGCGCGTTCAACGCCTCGTCGGGTTGGACGGGGCGGCTGACCAGGCTGAGCGTGGCGCGGTAAGAGAGCGCTGCGCCGCCCAACTGCCGCAGCAACCCTTGCTCCACCCAGCGCGCCGCATAGTGGGTGGGCAGATAACCGAGACAGGTGCCGCTCAGCACCAGATGGGCGACGCTCTCCATGTGGTGGGCCACCGCGGCCAGATGCGGCGGGGCGATCGGGCACAGCTGCTGCGCCAGCAGGTAGCCGCGCTTGACCCAGCGCGCGTTTTCAATCTGCTCGCGCTCGGGTTCTTCCACCGCGAACAGCGGGTGATCCTCACTGCAATAGATCGCCTGCGTCTCCTCCAGCCACGGTTGATAACGCAACGCCTCCAACTGCTGGCCAAAGTAGCCGATGCCCAGATCGAGCTGCCGGTGCAGCAGCCCTTGTTCAATCTCGTTCGGTGAACAGATGCGGCACTGCAATTGCACGTCCTGGTGGCGCCGCTGAAAGTGCTTGATGGCCTGACTGAACGGGTTGCCCGGCAGTGAAACCAGGTTATCCACCAGGCCAATTTGCAGATCGCCGGTCAGCAGGCCGTTCAGCGACTGACTGACCCGGGTGAAGTCGCGGGCGGCGTTGAACAAGGAGCGGCAGGCGATCAGCATGCGTTCCCCTTTTGGCGTCAGCCGGAAGCCGGAGCGCCCGCGCTGGCACAGGCGAAAACCCAGTCGCGTTTCCAGCGAGGCCAGATGGGTGCTGATGGTGGATTGGTTCATCAGCAGCGTTTCCTGTGCGGCGCTGACGCCCTGGGCTTCCGCCACCGCGACGAACACCCGCAACAGCTTCAGATCGATATCGCTTAGGTTAGTGAGCATCGCCCCCTCCGCAGAACGTCGGCCGCTTAACCCATTTTTAACATCGAAGAAATAGGCGCGGCGCTGAAGATATGGCCTTTCTTATGGCATGAGATTGAAATAAAAATCAACGCTTCAATGGGTTAGTTACATCGTGTTTTTCGATGTTTACATGCAAAAGCGGGAATGGTAGCCGGTGCGGTCAACGGGGTAGTCTGCGAATGTTGCTTAAATGTTTCAATTTATCGCAAGCCCAAGACAAGGAAACGCCATGCTGAACCAACCCCAAAGCGGCAACGACATGCCGCGCTTTGCCGGTCTCCCCACCATGATGCGCCTGCCCGCCGCCGATCAGGCGCGTGGTCTGGACGCCGCCTTTGTCGGCATTCCTCTGGATATCGGCACCTCCAATCGCAGCGGCACCCGCTATGGCCCGCGCCAGATCCGCCAGGAGTCGGTGATGATCCGCCCCTACAACATGGGCACCGGCTCCGCCCCATTCGAACGGCTGCAGGTGGCCGATCTGGGGGACGTCGCCATTAACCCCTACAGCCTGGCGGACAGCGTACGGCGCATCGAGGCGGCTTACCGCGAGATCCTGGCGCACGGCTGCACGCCGTTGACGCTTGGTGGCGACCACACCCTGACGCTGCCGGTGCTGCGCGCCATCGCCCGCCGACATGGCCCGGTCGGGCTGATCCACGTCGATGCGCATTCCGACACCAACGAGGAGATGTTTGGCGAACAGCTGGCGCACGGCACCACCTTCCGCCGCGCGTTTGAGGAGGGGCTGCTGGCGCCGGAAAAAGTGGTGCAGATTGGTCTGCGCGGCAGCGGCTATGCGGCGGATGACTTCGATTGGTCACGGCGCCAGGGCTTTCGCGTGGTGCCGGCCGAAGCTTGCTGGCATCGGTCGCTGACGCCGCTGATGGCGGAGATCCGCGAGCAGATGGGCGATGCGCCGGTTTATCTCAGTTTCGATATCGACGGGCTGGATCCGGCCTTCGCGCCGGGCACCGGCACGCCGGAGGTCGGCGGACTGTCGGTTTGGCAAGGGCTGGAGATCGTGCGCGGCTGCCGTGGGCTGAACCTGATTGGCGGCGACGTGGTGGAGGTGTCGCCGCCTTACGATCGTTCCGGCAATACGGCGCTGCTGGCGGCCAATCTGCTGTTTGAAATGCTGTGCGTGCTGCCGGCCCGCTGAGGCCGTCGTACTGACCCTGCCGGCGGAGCGGTTGCGTCGGGCCCCCGATAACAATAACAACGGAGTGGAGGTACCCATGAATCTCGATCTGCTGGTTGTGGTGATTTACTTTCTGGTGATAGGCGCGGTGGGGTGGATGGGCATTCGCCGCGCCAACTCCAAAGAGGCGTATCTGGTGGCCGGGCGCAACCTGGGGCCGGGGCTGTATCTGGGCACGCTGTCGGCGGTGGTGCTCGGCGGCGCGTCGACCATCGGCAGCGTCAAGCTCGGCTACACCTACGGCATCTCCGGCGTCTGGCTGTGCGGCGCGCTCGGGCTGGGCATTGTGGTGCTGAGTCTGGTGCTGGCCAAACCGCTGCTCAAACTGAAGCTGTATACCGTCAGCCAGGTGCTGTCGCGGCGGTATCACCCGGCGGCGCGGGTCACCAGCGGCGCGATCATGCTGGCGTATGACCTGATGGTGGCGGTGACCTCGATCATCGCCATCGGCAGCGTGATGCAGGTGATGTTTGGCCTGTCGTTCAGCGCGTCTATCCTGCTCGGCGGCGGGCTGGTGGTACTGTATTCGACGCTGGGGGGCATGTGGTCGCTGACGCTGACCGACATCATTCAGTTCATCATCATGACCGTCGGCATGATGCTGGTGCTGATGCCGATGAGCATCGTCAAGGCCGGCGGCTGGGAGGCGTTCACCAGCCTGCTGCCCGCCGGTTACTACCAGCTGTCGTCGATCGGGCTGGATACTATTCTGGTATTTTTCCTGATCTACTTCTTCGGCATTTTGATCGGTCAGGACATCTGGCAGCGGGTGTTCACCGCCCGTAGCGCCAATGTGGCGCGCTTCGCCGGGCTGGGGGCGGGCGTCTATTGCGTGCTGTATGGCGTGACCGGCGCGCTGATCGGCATGGCCGGCAAGATCGTGCTGCCGTCGCTCAGTAATACCGACGGCGCCTTCGCCGCCATCGCGCAGGCGGTGTTGCCGGTCGGCGTCAGCGGGCTGGTGGCCGCGGCGGCCCTGGCGGCGCTGATGTCCACCGCCAGCGCCTGCCTGCTGGCCTCTTCGACCATCGCACTGGAGGACGTGTTGCCGGCCATCCGCCGTAAACCTTCTGGCGGGCTGGCCGCCGGGCGCTTCACCACGCTTTTCATGGGCGCGGTCATGCTAGGGCTGGCGTTTGTGGTGCGCGACGTGCTGGCGGCGCTAACGCTGGCTTACAACCTGTTGGTGGGCGGCATGCTGATCCCGTTGGTGGGGGCTATCTTCTGGCCGCGCGCCACCAGCGCCGGCGCCATCGCCAGCATGCTGACCGGCAGCCTGTGCGTGGTGGGGCTGATGATCTGGCACGGCATCGACGCCAACAGCCCGATCTACGGCGGTCTGGTGGGCGGCGGCGTCGCCTTCGTGCTGGGCAGCCTGCTGAGCCGCCCGGCGCCGCAGCTGCAGACCCAAACCGAGCGTTGAAACGACGAGGTGGGACATGAACAATCGCAATGTGGCGCCACGCCCAAAAATTGAAGTGCGCTCGATAGACTATGTGCCCCGTCACGAGCGGCATGGCAAGGTTTGGCATCAGGCGCCGTTTTGGTTCACCGGTAATTTCGTTTTGACGACGATGGTGGTCGGTTTCACCGGCCCGGCGTTGGGGGTGGGCGCGCTTTATTCAATGCTGGCCATTGTCGTCGGCGTGGGGTTCGGCACGTTCTTCATGGCGTGTCATGCCAATCAGGGGCCGCGCATGGGGCTGCCACAGATGATCCAGTCGCGGGCCCAATTCGGCCTGCGTGGCGCCATCGTTCCCTTTGCCGCCGTGGTGTTTGTTTACATCGGTTTCAACGTGTTCAACGTTATTCTCGCGACCGATGCGATCAACACGGTATTGCCGGGTCACCGTCCGCCTTGGTATGCGTTGCTGATCGCGGTGGCCGTGCTGTTGGCGATCGTCGGCCACGATATGCTGCATGCGGTGCAGCGCTGGCTGACCTATGTGATGATGGCGGTGTTCGGCGTGCTGACGGTCGGTGCCGTGCTGTCGCTGCGGATGGACGCCGTCGTCGGCGCCGGGCATTTTTCGTGGGCGGCTTTTTTGATTCAGCTGTCGGCGGCCGCCGGCTACCAGATCAGCTACGCGGTGTATGTCTCCGACTACTCGCGCTATTTGCCGCATGAAACGCCGTCGGCCAACGTGATCTTTTGGACTTATCTGGGGGCGGCCGGATCGGCGCTTTGGCTGATGTCGCTGGGCGCGTTTCTGGCCTCAGCATTACCGGCTCCCGATGCGATCGGCAGCGTACAGGCGGTGGGGAATGGCATCTATCAGGGGTTCGGCACGCTGGCCGTGCTTATCGCCGTGCCCTCGCTGGTCGGCATCATGGCGGTCAACTGTTATGGCGCGATGCTGACCAGCCTCAGCGCGATTGACGCGTTCCGTAAAGTGACGCCAACGTTGAAATTACGCATGGCCGGCATCGGCGTCGTCGCTCTGACGGTGTTCGCGGTGGCGTTGGCTATCCCGGCGAGCTATCTCGCCAGCTTCAATACCTTCGTGCTGCTGATGCTGTATTTCCTGGTGCCCTGGACGGCGGTGAATCTGATGGACTTTTACGTGGTGCGCGGCGGACATTACGCGATAGGTGAAATCTTCAACCCGGCGGGGATCTACGGCCGTTGGGGCGGCTCCGGTCTGACGGCCTACGCGATCGGCCTGCTGGCGATGGTGCCGTTCATGACGTTGGGCTTTTACACCGGCCCCTTTGCTGTTTTACTGGGCGGCGCGGATATCGCTTTTCTGATCGGCTTGCTGGTGGCCGGGAGCGTTTATGTCGTCATGTGCCGAAAGCTCGATCTCGAAGCCGAACGGCGGGTGGCGTTGCGCTGCGAGGGATTATTGGAAGGAGAACGGGAGTGAAGGAAAAAATCAGCGTCGCATGTTGCCAGTTGGCGTTGCGGGTAGGGGAAGCGGAACATAATCGGGCGCTGTCCGCCCAGGCGATCCGCCGGGCAGCGCAGCGTGGCGCCAACGTCATCGTGTTGCCGGAGTTGGTGAACAGCGGCTATGTGCTGCGCGACAAGGCGGAGGCGCGGGCGTTGGCCGAGGCCGAAGATGGGCCCAGCCTTAGCCTGTGGTGTGCCCTGGCGAGTGAGCTGGATGTGGCGATCGTCGCCGGTTTTTGCGAGCGCCTGCCTGATGGCGAGGTGGCCAACAGCGCGGCGTTGATCGATGCGCAGGGGGTGAGGGCGATTTATCGCAAAGCGCACCTGTGGCATGAAGAGAGTTCGATCTTTACCGCCGGCGATCGGCCGCCGCCGGTCGTCGAGACGCGTTTTGGCCGGTTGGCGGTGATGATCTGTTACGACCTCGAGTTTCCGGAGTGGGTGCGCTTGCCTGCGTTGGCCGGTGCTCAGCTGCTGTGCGCGCCGGTCAACTGGCCGCTGGCGCCGCGCCCGCAGGGCGAACGGCCGGCGGAGATGGTGAAGGCCCAGGCCAACGCCGCCGTCAATCGGCTGTTCATCGCGGTGTGCGATCGTTGCGAAACGGAGCGCGGCGTTGCGTGGATCGGCGGTTCGGTGATCGTCGACGCCGACGGCTATCCGTTGACGCAGAGCCTGACAGGCGAAGGCATGGTGCTGGCATCGATGGATATCGGCGCTGCCGATGACAAGCACATCGGCCGCTACAATCACGTGCATCGCGATCGGCGTCCGATGCTGTATTGAAGCGGCGGGGCGGCCGGTGATCCCAGCCGCCCCGCGATCGTTTTCGTCGGCGGGAAAAGCGCCGTTCTGGCGCTTACAGCCAGCCCGATTTCTTCAGTTTCTGATACAGAAAAATGCAGCCGACGGCGGTCACTCCCAGCGTGGCGTGATAGGCCCACGGGAACTTCAGTTCCGGCATGTCGGCGAAGTTCATCCCGTACAGGCTGAAGACCACCGTCGGGATGGCCAAGATTGCCCCCCAACCCGCCAGCCGTTTCACCACTTCGTTTTGTTTGACCGTCACCAGCGCCAGGTTGACGTGCATGGCGTTGGTTAGCATTTCGCGCATGTCGTCGATATTGCTGACCACCTGATGGGCGTGATCTTGCACGTCGCGCACGTAGGCGCGCAGCTCTTTCGGGATCACCTCTTCGTGCAGGCGGATCAGCTGGTTGCAAATTTCATCCATCGGCAGCGCGGCGTTGCGCAGCGCCAGCAGATGGCGGCGCAGGGTATAGACGTTCTCGATCGCCGCCTGATCGAACTCTGACTGAAACATGTTGGCTTCAATGTTCTCGATGGTGCTCTCGAAGCGCGCCACCACGCTGCGGTAGTTATCCACCACGAAGTCCAACACCGAATAGAGGGCGAAGCCCGGCCCGCGGCACATCTGCTTGTGGTTCTCTTCCGCCTTGGCGCGGATCGGCGCGTAACTGGGCGAAGCGCCGTGGCGCACCGTCACCAGAAAGTTTTTGCCGACGAAGAAGTGGGTTTCGCCGTATTCGATTTCGTCGTGCTCGCCCCACTGCGCGGTTTTCACCACGATGAACAGCGAGTCGCCGTAGGTCTCCAGCTTCGGCCGCTGGTGCGCGCACAGCGCGTCTTCGATCGCCAAATCGTGCAGCCCGAACTCCTCCTGCACCTTGCGCATAAACGCCGGCTCCGGCTGCCTTAATCCCAGCCAGATGAAGGTGTCGGGCTGTTTGACCACCTCACTGATATCGTCGATGGTCACTTCGCCCAGCCGTTGGCCGGCTTTGTACGCTACACAGTTCACCACCATGCTTTTGCTGTCCATCCGTCCATCCATTAATCAGTCAGCGTTTTGGTAAGTAAATAACACTCATGTTCCACCGGATACTCTTTCAGCGTCATTTGCAGCTGATAGCCGAGCTTTTCGTAGAACGGCCGCGCCTGAAAGCTGAAGGTGTCGAGGCGGGCGTAGCGGCAGCCGCGCGCCTGCGCCTCGTGCTCGGCGGCGCGCATCAGTCGGCCGCCGAGGCCGCTGCCGCGCTGGGTATCCGCCACCCATAGCCACTCGACGCTCAGCCAGTTGCCCCAGGTTTCGGCGGTCAGGCCGCCGATCACCGCGCCGGCTTCGTCGCGCGCATAGACGCTGAGCGGCTTGCGGTGGCTGGCGTCGATATGCGGCAGGTTGTAAGCGCGCAGGCCTTGCCTGATCGCATCGAGGGTTTGTTCGTCGATCGCGTCGGTAACGGTAATGTCCATTTTTCCTCCTGGGTAATGGATTAACTTAAGCACATGGCGGCTAAAAGGCAACCCGTTGAAATGTAATGCAAACGACCGCGGCCGCTGAGTGGGCTACACTAAACGGGTCATTTCATCTTCAGGAGGACGCCATGCCCCGATTGACTCTGCTGGCCGGTTTGCTGCTGTGCAGCGGCCTGGCGCACGCCGCGCCGACGGTCAGCCAATTGCAGGACGGCCTGGAACACCCTTGGTCGCTGGCCTTCTTGCCGGCGGAACAAGGCCTGCTTATCACCGAACGGCCCGGCCGGCTGCGGCTGTGGCAGCAGGATAAAGGACTGTCGCCGCCGATCGCCGGTGTGCCGCAGGTCTACGCCGAAGGGCAGGGCGGCCTGCTGGAGGTGCTGCCGGCGCCCGATTTCGCCGCCAGCCGCCGGGTGTATCTCAGCTTCGCCGAACCGGGCGAGGGCGGCAAAGCCGGCACGGCGGTCGGCTATGGCCGCCTGAGCGACGATGGCGCGCGGCTGGAAAACTTTAAGGTGATCTTCCGTCAGCAGCCCAAGCTGTCGGTCGGCAATCACTTCGGCGGCAAATTGGCGTTTGATCGGCAAGGCTACCTGTTTATCACGCTGGGCGAAAACAATCAGCGGCCGACGGCGCAAGAGACCGACAAACTGCAGGGCAAACTGGTGCGGCTGACCGCCGAGGGCGCCGTGCCGCCGGACAACCCCTGGGTCGGCCAGGCAGGTAAACGCCCGGAGGTTTGGTCTTACGGCCATCGCAATCCGCAAGGGCTGGCGTTGAACCCGTGGAGTGGCGCAATCTGGGAGCATGAGCACGGCCCGCGCGGCGGCGATGAGCTCAACATCCCGCTGCCGGGTAAAAACTACGGCTGGCCGCTGGCCACCTACGGCATCAACTATTCCGGCCAGCCGATCCCCGAGGCGAAGGGGGAGCGGGTGCCCGGCACCGAACAACCGCTCCACTATTGGCGGGTTTCGCCCGGCCTCAGCGGCATGGCGTTCTATGATGAGCAGCGCTTCCCCGCCTGGCGGCACTCGCTGTTCATCGGCGCGCTGGCGCAAAAGGCACTGATTCGCCTGACGCTGAAGGGGGACAAGGTGGTGGCGGAAGAGCGGCTGCTGGGCGATCGCGGCGAACGCATCCGCGAGGTGCGCAGCGGGCCGGATGGCTACCTGTATCTGCTGACGGACGAACGGGACGGCAAGCTGCTGAAGGTCGGGGCGTCGTAACGCCCCGCACGCGTCAGGTGAGTGCGCTCATCACGCCGCGCTGGTAGGCCGGGCGTGCGCGCAGTTGCTGATACCAGCGCTCCATGTTCGGCCGCGGGCGGCGGGCGATCGGCATTTCGAACCAGGCGTAGGCGAAGCTGCCGAGCGGGATATCGCCGAAACCGAACGCGCCGCCGGAGAGGTAAGGCTGGTGCGCCAGCGTCTGTTCGATGACGTCGAAGTGTTTTTCCAGCGTGGCGATCGCCGTTTCGATTTTCGCCATGTCGCGCAGCTCCGGCGCGGTGCGTATCAGGCCCCAAAAGACGATGGTGAAGGCCGGGACAATCGTCGAGGTGGTCCAGTCCATCCATTTCTCGGCGGCGGCGCGCGCCTGCAGATCTTGCGGATAGAACGTCGCGTCGCCGAATTTCGCCGCCAGGTAGCGCACGATGGTGTTGGACTCCCACAGCACGAAGTCATCGTCCTGCAGCAGCGGCACCAGGCCGTTCGGGTTCAACGCGCGGTAACTCTCTTCGTTGACTTTGCCGAACGCCCCGCCGGCGTTGATGTGGGTGTAGTTGAGCCCCAATTCGGCGGCGCACCACAGCACCTTCCTGACGTTGTTCGAATTCTCACGACCCCAAATGGTCAGCATGGGATAACTCCGTTAGCGGATAATAAGGACCCTCTATACCTACGCCACAACGCGCTTTTTGTCACACCGCAGGGCACTTTTTGTCTGCCGCTCAGCGTTCCCAGCGGCACACTTCCCAGCCGCGTTCCGCCGCCAGCGCGCTCAGTTCGCTGTCGGGGTTGATCACCGTGGCGCTGTCGACGAATTGCAGCATCGCCTTGTCATTGAGAGAGTCGCTGTAGCCGTGGCTGTGCTCGAACTTCAGGTGCGGGTGCTGCGCCAGCCAGTGCTGCAGGCGGATCACCTTGCCCTGTTGATAGGTCATGGTGCCGTAGGTGTTGCCGGTGAAGCGGCCATCGCTGATTTCCACGCCGATCGCCAGCGCATCGTCGGCGCCGAGCTGTTCGGCGATCGGCGCCACCAGATGCTCGCCGGTGGCGGAGATCACCAGGATGCAGTCGCCGCGTTCGCGGTGCCACTGCAGGCGTTCGCGGGCGGCGGGATAGACGCGCGGCAGGATGTCGCGGCGGATGTAACGCTGCACCCAGCCGGCCACGGTTTGCACGCTCAGGCCGGCCAGCGGCGCCAGCGTGGCCTGCATGTAGTCCTCCATCGACAGCTTGCCCTGATAATAGAGCTGCATCAGCTGCTGCTCCTGCAGTTCCAGCTCCGCCGGCGCGAACCCCTGGCCGACCAGCCAGCGGATCCACAGGCTGGCGCTGTCATCGTCAATCAGGGTTTCATCCAGGTCGAATAAGGCTAAATCCATCAGTATTTCTCCGGCAGGCAGGGTATGAGGTCGTTTACAGGATAGCGGATAGCGCACATCGCCAGCCAGCGGCGTCGGCGAAATTGCGCAGAGCATAAGAAACATTGATGACGGTTTTGCGACATTTTGTTGAACGTTTGCATAACTTAGAACGCAACAATATTGGCCGCTCCGGCGAGCGCGGTGATAACTATGAAGCAAATGCAGCTACCCGCTGGGGAGTGACAATGTTGATTATTCGCCTGTATGGCAGCCCGATCGTGATCGGGGAAGAAGAGGAACCGCATGATGACGCATCTGACGACGCAGAAGACGCTGCCGCTGCTGGATCTTTCGCAGCTTGACGGTGATGCGCGCCAACGGCGCGCCTTTCTCGACGATCTGCGCGCGGCGGCTCGCGACGTCGGTTTTTTCTATCTGCGCGGCCACGGCGTGGACGGCGCGCTGAATGCGCGGCTGCAGCACGCCGCGCGGCAATTCTTCGCCCTGCCGGAAGCCGACAAGCTGGCGGTGCAGATGGTGCATTCACCGCACTTTCGCGGTTACAACCGGGCGGCGGCGGAACTCACGCGCGGGCAGCCTGACTGGCGCGAGCAGTTCGATATCGGCGCCGAGCGCCCGGCGCTGACGCTGTCTGATGACACGCCGCGCTGGGCGCGCCTGCAGGGGCCAAACCAGTGGCCGGCGGCGCTGCCGACGCTGAAACCGCTGCTGCTGCAGTGGCAACAGGCCATGACCGCCATGTCGCTGCGGCTGCTGCGCGCTTTCGCTTTGGCGCTGTCGCTGCCGGAGCAGGCGTTCGATCGTTTGTACGGCGAGAAGCCCAACGAGCACATCAAACTGATCCGCTACCCGGGGCGGGACGCCACCGGCAGCGCACAGGGCGTCGGCGCGCACAAGGACTCCGGATTTCTCAGCTTTTTGCTGCAGGACGCGCAAAAAGGGCTGCAGGTAGAGGTGAGCGAAGGGCAATGGATAGACGCGCAGCCGCGTGAAGACACCTTCGTGGTGAACATCGGCGAGCTGCTGGAGCTGGCGACCAACGGCTACCTGCGCGCCACGGTACACCGGGTGGAAACGCCGCCGGCGGGGCGCGACAGGTTGTCGATCGCTTTCTTCCTCGGCGCGCGGCTGGACGCGGTGGTGCCGCTGTATCAACTGCCGCCGCAGCTGGCGGCGCAGGCGCGCGGCCCGGCCAGCGATCCGCTCAACCCGCTGTTTCGCGACGTGGGCGACAATTACCTGAAAGGGCGCATCCGCTCTCACCCCGATGTGGCGCACCGTTTTTATCAGGACGTCATCGGCGTCTGAACGCCGGGCGTAAAAAAGCCCGGCGCGTCGGCCGGGCTGATGGTGCGCTGATGCGGTGATTATTCCGCCAGCGCCTGCTGCAGATCGGCGATCAGATCTTCCACATCCTCAATCCCTACCGACAGGCGCACCAGCTGCGGCGTGATGCCGGTTTCCAGGCGCTGTTCCAGCGGAATGGAGGCGTGCGTCATGCTGAACGGCTGGCTGATCAGGCTTTCCACGCCGCCCAGGCTTTCCGCCAGGGTGAACAGGCGCGAACGCTGGATGACCCGGCGCGCATAGGCGTCGTCGCCTTTCAGCCGTACCGAGATCATGCCGCCGAAGCGCGTCATCTGGCGCGCCGCCAGCTCATGCTGCGGATGGCTCGGCAGGCCGGGGTAATAGACGTTTTCCACCTGCGGCTGGCTCTCCAGCCACTGGGCGATGCGCAGCGCGCTGTCGCTGTGGCGCTGCATGCGCAGTGCCAGAGTGCGAATGCCGCGCAGCGTCAGGAAGCTGCTGAACGGATCGAGAATGCCGCCGACCGCGTTTTGCAGGAAACCGAGCTGTTCCGCCAGCGCCGGGTTATTCCCCACCGCCGCGACGCCCGCCACCACATCGGAGTGGCCGTTAAGGTATTTGGTGGCGGAGTGCACCACCACGTCAAAGCCCAGATCCAGCGGACGTTGCAGATACGGCGAGGCGAAGGTGTTGTCCGCCACGCTGATGAGCTGATGCTTTTTGGCGATCGCGGCGATGGCGCTCAGATCCGCCAGCTTGAGCAGCGGGTTGGTCGGCGTTTCCACCCAGATCATTTTGGTATCCGGCTCGATCGCCTGTTCCAGCCCGGCGAGATCCGCCGGCGACACGTAAGTCACGCGCAGGCCGGCGGTGCGGCTGCGCACTTTTTCCAGCAGGCGATAGGTGCCGCCGTACAGGTCGTCTACCGCGATCAGGTGGCTGTCTTTATCGAGCAGCTCCAGCACCGTGGAGCAGGCCGCCAGACCGGAGGCGAAGGCGTAGCCGCGGCTGCCGCCTTCCAGTTCGGCGATGGCGCTTTCCAGCGCGGTGCGCGTTGGGTTGGCGCTGCGGGAGTATTCGTAGCCGGTATGTTCGCCCGGCGCCGGTTGGGCGTAGGTGGAGGTGGCGTAAATCGCCGGCATCACTGCGCCGGTCGCGTCCGGGGTGTAACCGGCGTGAACGGTCAACGTATCAAACTTGGCCATAATGGATCCTTATTAACGTAATTTTTGGCGCCAGGCGTTAAGCACGTCTGTGCGGGTAATCAGGCCGAGGAAGCGCTCGCCGTCGAGCACCACCGCGACGTGGCCATGGTTGAAGGTGGCCTGTAATTCCTCGTAGCCGGCTTCCTTTTGCAGCGTCTGGACCTGCTTGGTCATCGCGCTGCCGGCCGGCAGGCTGAAGTGGGCGGCGTCGGCCTGGACGGCGTTCAGCAGATCCCACTCATCGATCAATCCGACCACCCGATCGCCTTCCAGCACCGGTAGCTGCGAGATGTCGTACAGCCGCATGCGGGCGTGCACGATCGCCAGCGTGTCGTCCGGCGCGGCGGAAACGGCGGCGCCTTCGTCGTGGCGATAAGCGATCAGATCGCGGAGATCGCCGTGCTGCGGTTTGCTCAGCAGGCCCTGCTCCAGCATCCAGTGGTCGTTATACATTTTAGACAGGTATTTGTTGCCGCTGTCGCAAACGAAGGTCACGACCCGCTTGGGTTCGGTTTGCGCGCGGCAGTAACGCAGAGCGGCGGCCAGCAGGGTGCCGGTGGAGGAGCCCGCCAGCACGCCTTCCTTGCGCAGCAGATCGCGCGCGGTGGTGAAGGCTTCTTCATCGCCGATGCGGTAAGCGTGGCGCACCTGGTCAAAGTCGCTGAGCGGCGGGACGAAGTCTTCGCCGATGCCTTCCACCAGCCAACTGCCCGCTTCGCCGATTTGGCCGTGGTCGAGATAGTCCGCCAGGATAGAGCCGGCAGGGTCGGCCAGCACGAATTCCGTCTGCGGCGAAACCTCGGAGAAATAGCGGCTCAACCCGCCCAGCGTGCCGCCGGAACCGACGCCGACCACGATGGCGTCCACGTCATGATCCATCTGCCGCCACAGTTCGGGCGCGGTGGTGGTGGTATGGGCCGCCGGGTTGGCCGGGTTATTGAACTGATCGATATAAAAGGCGCCGGGGATCTCCCCGGCCAGGCGTTTAGCGTAATCCTGATAATAAGCCGGGTGCCCCTTGCCGACGTCCGAACGGGTCAGCAACACCTCTACCCCCAACGCGCGCAGGTGGAAGATCTTTTCGCGGCTCATCTTGTCCGGCACCACCAGCAGCAGCTTATAGCCTTTCAGCGCCGCCACCAGCGCCAACCCCAGGCCGGTATTGCCGGCGGTGGCTTCGATGATGGTGCCGCCCGGCTGCAGTTTGCCGTCGCGCTCGGCCTGCTCGATCATCGACAGCGCCACGCGGTCTTTGATCGAACCGCCGGGGTTTTGGTTCTCCAGCTTGACGAACAGCCGGCACGGGCCGGTATCAAACTGGGTCAGTTCCAACATCGGGGTATTGCCAATCATCTCGATGACGGAATGGGGGATCGCCATGACTCATCTCCAGGATTATTCGGTATAAAAGTCGTTGTGCGGATGATAGCGCTGAGGATAAGCGCTTTAAAAAGAACAAATAACGGTTCTATATGCCATTATGGAATATATTAATCTTTTTTAGACGTATGGAAGTGCAGATGTTTAGCGGTGCAGATGCTTGGCCGTTTAGCCGTGGATGGGGGCGAAAGTGCGCGTCTCGATGCTTTTTTGAACGATAAGTGCGTGCCTGCGTACAGTTATGTAAAAATGCTGAAAATTCACGCTAAACCCTGCAAAAATAAGATAAATCACATAAACTCACAGCAAGGGCATTTTCGGTGTGTTGTGTTACCCGCTACGGGCGCCGCAGGGGGTTGCGGCCGGCACGTGCGCACCGGGCCACTCTCGCTGGTTGGCTTAAAACGTGAACATGTTTGAAAGTTAACGCTATTTCAATGGTTTTGAATGGACACTCTGGCGACGTCATGATGAAAAAAAACTTATCCACTTCCCTGAAAAAACTGACCTTCAGCGTAGGCATCCTGTTGCTGGCCGCCCCGGCCGTACACGCGGCCGAGCCGCCGGCGCCGCCGCAGGTAGACGCCAAGGCCTTCATTCTGATGGATTACAACAGCGGCAAAGTGCTGACCGAAGGCAATGCCGACACCCGTCTCGATCCCGCCAGCCTGACCAAGATCATGTCCAGCTACGTGATCGGCCAGGCGATCAAGGCCGGCAAGATCAAGCCGGAAGACATGGTCACCGTCGGCAAAGACGCCTGGGCGCCCGGTAACCCGGCGCTGCGCGGCTCTTCGCTGATGTTCATCAAGCCGGGCGATCAGGTGCCGGTGCTGGAACTGAATAAGGGCATCGTGATCCAGTCCGGCAACGACGCCAGCATCGCGCTGGCGGACTACGTGGCGGGCAGCCAGGATTCGTTCGTCGGCCTGATGAACAACTACGCCAAATCCCTGGGCCTGCAGAATACCCACTTCCTGACGGTGCACGGCCTGGATGCGGAAGGGCAGTACAGCACCGCGCGCGACATGGCGCTGTTGAGCCAGGCGCTGATCCGCGACGTGCCGGACGAATACGCGCTGCATAAAGAGAAAGAGTTCACCTTCAACAAGATCCGCCAGATTAACCGCAACCGTCTGCTGTGGAGCAGCAACCTGAACGTTGACGGCATCAAGACCGGCTACACCAGCGGCGCCGGTCACAACCTGGTGGCGTCCGCCACCGACGGCCCGATGCGCCTGATCTCGGTGGTGCTGGGCGCGCCGAGCGATCGCGTGCGCTTTAGCGAAAGCGAAAAGCTGTTGACCTGGGGCTTCCGCTTCTATGAAACCGCGACGCCGATCAAGGCTGATAAACCGTTCGTCACCCAGAAAGTGTGGTTCGGCGACGTCAGCGAAGTGCCGCTCGGCGTGGCGAAAGACGCCTCGGTCACCATTCCGAAAGGGCAGATGAAAAACCTGAAGGCCAGCTACAAGCTGACCCAACCGACGCTGGAAGCGCCGCTGGCGAAAAACCAGGTGGTCGGCACCATCGATTTCCAGCTGGACGGTAAAACCATCGAACAGCACCCGCTGGTGGTGATGCAAGAGGTGAAAGAGGGCAACTTCTTCAGCCGCATCTGGGATATGGTGATGATGAAGCTGAGCCAGTGGTTCGGCGGGATCTTCGGCTGAATAGCCTGATGTGAGGAGTGCCCCGGGCGCACCATCCTCGACCAAGCCGCAACGGAGACGTTGCGGCTTTTTTTTATTTTCAGTATCCGGCCGAAGCGGCGCTTTAAAAATAGTCCACCAGCATGGTGGCGCCGCTGGAGAAGTCGCCTTCCGCCAGGGTGACGGCGCTGTTTTTCACCGGCACTGCATCAAGCGTCGGCGGATTGGCGTAGTCGATGTTCAGCGGCGTATTGATGGCGAAGGCCTTACCGTTGGCCAACAGCTTGATGCCCAATCCAGTGACGCTGCTGGTCAACACGCTGTTGTCAAAGGCCGCCGCGCTGCCCATGATCTTCATTTTCAACTGGCGGCTGTTATCCAGAAACTCGCATTTGATGCTGTAATCGATGCGTTGCATATAGCGGCTGCCGTCGATGCGTTTGATGCCGACCTTGCCGAAGTCGATATCGATGGTACGCCCGTCGTTGATCACGCAAGGCGGAGGCGCCACCACGGTGGCGGTGATGTTGACTTTGGTGCCCTGATCGGCGGCCTGAGCGGCCGAGCTAATCAACTCCAGCGCCAACAGCAGGGCGCAGCCCGTTTTTATCGTCATGTTCATTCTGGCTCCCGTCTCAAGGTGCGCTGAAGATCAGCGTGGCCGAGCCCGACAGCGGACCGGTGGCGATGCTGGTGTAAGGGACATTGTTCTTCACCGGCACAAAGGTGACGGTGTCGTTGCCCAGACCGTTGACGATGCGCGTTCTGAAGGCATTGTTGGGCTTTACCACCGCGCCGTTGTGCACCATGGCCACGCCGACGTTAGGGTTGGTGGTCTTGATAAAATCGCTGGAGAAGCCGCTGGCGTCGCTGACCATCCGGATCAGAATATCCTGCGTCGCACTCTGATCGTCGCACTGGTAGCTGAGCGCTTTGTCCTGTTTGATCTGGGCGTCGTTGGCGCTCTGGGTCAGGAAGTCCTGGCGGATCTGACCAAAATCGACATTAATTTGCTGGCCGTTGTTGATGGTGCAACTGGTGGTGACGAAGTAGGCGTCGTTGTCGGCGATCAGGCGCCAGCGATAAACGCCGCACTGTGGGCAGCCCGGTTGATCGTTGGTCTGAATAAAGTTGATTTGGCCGATGACGTCACCCTTATTCACCTTGATGTCCGGCGTTGGGAAACGGTTCAACACGATATAGACCCGGATGGCGACAGACTGGGTCTGCAAGCCGGTGAGGCTGAGTACGCTGATGCCGGCAGGCACCGGGGAGTTATAGTCGCTGCCGTTGATGGTCGTGCCGCTGCCGATCGAGCCAAAAATCGCGCCGTTCATCGACAGCGCCGGGCTATCGGTTTTGAGATAGTCGTACCAGCTCGCGACGTCGTTTTTACAGGTGACCTGGCTGACGTTGACGATTTCGTTTTTGCCATAAGAAAGCTGCGGCCCGATGCGAACCCGGACGTCAACCGGCGTGGCCGATCCCCCCGGGGGAATAAGTCCGCCATCGGACGTGCGGCAAGTAAATGCGTTGGCGTTGCCAAACAGCAGGAAGAAAGAGAGTGCCAGGCAGCAACGTAAAAATAGCAGGGCTGTTTTTCTCACGATAATATCCCGATATATATAAATGGTGTGCGGCGTTACTCCGCAATGAAATATTGCCAATCAGGCCGGCTGGCCATATTTATTCCGTTAAAGGAGAGTGAGATGCATCTTTGTTGGGTATGCCGTTGTTATCGCCACCGTCCAGCAACGCGGTGGGATACCACCTCAACGAGTTGTTGATGGAGCCGTCCGTCACAATCACTTCTTGTCGGGCGGCAAGATCCAATAACAGCCGTCGAGCCCGGTAAACACCGACGTTGACGGCATTGGCCAGTTGCCGTGTCGAGAGCCACTGCTGCTGTGGCGGCGGCCCGGCGACGGGACATTGACGGGGCGATTGCGCGAATAATGTTTGCAGCAGATCGTGCTGCAATTGCCGTATTTCCTTTTGTTTCGGAGATAACGCTTCCATAGCACTTCCTCTGTATTCCGATTGCCGTATTCCTAAGAAAAAACAAACATTCGCCGTCTACCAACAACGAGGTAAAACGCGAACAAAGAAAATTCCTATCTATTTATCAGGATTGAAAAAAAAGGCGTTGCCCGCCCCGTTTTTACCTATGTTCAGGCAGGGGGGCGTCACGCAGAAACCTAAAATTTTGGTTTATTATATTCACAAAGTGCCACTTTGCGATCTGATTACTTGTGAATCTCGCAAAAACAGGATATTGCTCTATAAAAGTATTTTTTACGATCTATGAGCCTAAAAATAACAGTAAATTAACTTTAATTAGGAAATAAATTGCGAATGTTCGCCTTGATCAAAAAAAGCCTTTTTTTGCCGAGAGGCATTTGCCAGAATATTCATCGCCGGACAAGAAGGGCGGATTAGAAAGTATTGGCCCCTGCTCGTTGTGATTTCGTTTATTTTTATAGGACGAATTCATTAATGGGTGGGCCGCTGCAGACTTACCGTTATCGACTTTTTATTGTCGGTGCCTTTGGGTTTTGGCAGTTAACCAACTAGCAAGATGCTAAAGAATCAGGGCTGCGCACATATAAGCGCGAGCAGGTTTCCTGTTGCTCTTTTTCTTGATTGGAATATGCATTTTTTCTTATAAGGAATATAGGTTCTATGAAACTTAACAAAATCATGATGGCTGCAGTGATTGCATTTGGCGCAAGTTCTTTTGCACAGGCAGCCGATCAGGGACACGGTAAGGTCACCTTCACGGGCTCTATTATTGATGCGCCATGCTCTATTGCGCCTGAGTCGATCGATCAGACCGTTGATCTGGGCCAGGTGTCCAACGTGGCGTTGAAAAACGGCGGCAAATCCAACCCGCGTCCGTTTGAAATCAAGCTGGAGCAGTGCGACATCACCACCCTGAAAACCGTTAAAACCACCTTCAGCGGCGTAGCATCGTCTACCGATAAGGATCTGCTGGGCATCGCGGGCACCGCCAGCGGCGCCGGCGTAGCCATCTCTTACAACGGCCAGCCGATCAAACTGGGTGAAGCGACTACCGCGCAGACTCTGAACACCGGCAACAACACCCTGCATTTCGCCGCCTACCTGCAGGGCGAAGGCGCTTCCGCCGCCATCGTTCCGGGCGACTTCACCGCCGTAGCCGATTTCACCCTGGCTTATCAGTAAGTGAGTCCGAAGGCTTAATCAACCAGGCATGGGGTTCGCCGCATGCCTGGTGAATCTCCCTGTCAAAGGAATGTCGCGATGTTTTTACCAAGGAATCGAGCGGGTGCCGTTCTTTTGGCGTCGTTGGCGTTTGCGCCCGGCTATGCAACTTCCGCCGCGCAGGGGTGGGGCAAGGTCAGTATGCACGGCGCCATTATCGACACCGCCTGCGCCATTGCCGCCGGCAGCCGCGATCAGACGATCGATATGGACACTCTTCCTCTCGGGCAGATCATTCGTGACGGCCAGGGGATGACCAAACCTTTCAGTATTGAATTGGTCAACTGCATTTTGGAACGGCCGGAAAACAAACCTGATTGGAAATTCTTTCAGGTCACGTTTGATGGTTATGCGGAAGGCGCTCTGTTTGGCGTACAGGGCGAGGCGCGCGGCGTCGCATTGAAGATAAAAGACAGCAACGGCACGCCGGTTATTCCAGGGAAACCCTTACCGATGGAAGGAATAATACCGGGAAATAGAGTGCTGAATTATTCCATGACGTTGATGCCGAATCATCAGCCGTTGAAGGCGGGAGCGTATTTTTCCACAGTGCGTTTTAAGCTGGATTATTTTTGATTTTTTCTCGTACTGACGGTTAATTCGTTATTGAAAGGACTTTTATTATGCTTTCACCGGCAGGGAAGTTATTTCGTCTTCAAGCTTTGGGGCTCTGTGTTGCCCTTTCTCTGGGAAATCCGATCGCGTTGGTCTATGCCGCCGACGTTATTCAATTCAATACTGACGTATTAGACATCAACGATCGTAAAAATATCGATCTGAGCCAATTTACGCGCAGCGGCTACATCATGCCGGGCGTTTATACCATGGTGGTGCACGTCAATAAGAACGACCTGCCGGAACAGCCGGTGACGTTTTTGGCGCCTGAGAACGATCCTAAAGGCAGTGAAGCCTGTCTTTCACCGGCATTGGTCAACCAACTGGGGCTGAAAGAAAAGCTGTTAAGCACGCTTAACTGGACACACGGCGGCCGCTGCCTTGACGCCTCCAGTCTGGCGGGGATGGAAGCGCGCGGCGATCTCGCCAGTTCCGCGCTGTATCTCAACATCCCACAGGCCTATCTGGAGTACAGCTCGGAAAACTGGGATCCGCCTTCTCGCTGGGATGACGGTATTCCCGGGCTGCTGTTTGACTATAACGTCAACGCCCAAACGCAAAAGCACCAGAAAGGCGGCAGCAGCTACAGCCTGAGCGGCAACGGCACCGGCGGCGCCAACCTGGGCGCCTGGCGCCTGCGCGCCGATTGGCAGGCCAACCTCAACCACCAGACCGGATCTTCTCAGCCGACTGACAAACAGTTCGACTGGAGCCGCTATTACGCCTATCGGGCGATCCCGGCGCTGCGTTCGCGGCTGACGATGGGGGAGGATTACCTGAACTCCGACATTTTCGACAGCCTGCGCTTTACCGGCGTCAGTCTGCGATCCGACGACAGCATGTTGCCGCCCAACCTGCGCGGCTATGCGCCGGAAGTGACCGGCGTGGCGAAAACCAACGCCAAGGTGGTGGTCAGCCAGCAAGGGCGCGTGCTGTATGAAACGCAAGTGGCGGCGGGGCCGTTCCGCATTCAGGACATCAACGACGCCGTTTCCGGCGAGCTGGACGTGCGCGTCGAAGAGCAGGACGGCAGTGTGCAGGAGTTCAAGATGAACACCGCCAACATTCCTTACCTGACGCGCCCGGGCACGGTGCGTTACAAGCTGGCGACGGGCAAACCGTCGGAGTGGGGGCATCACCTGCGCGGGCCGATGTTCGGCACCGGCGAGTTCTCCTGGGGCATCAGCAACGGCTGGTCGCTGTACGGCGGTGGCATCGCCGGCGGCGATTACAACGCGCTGTCGCTGGGGATCGGGCGCGATCTGATGGCGCTGGGGGCGCTGTCGTTCGACGCCACGCAGTCGCGCGCGCGTTTGCCGCAGGAGGGCACGCTTACCGGCGGTTCGTATCGGTTGAGCTATTCGAAGAACTTCGATGAATACGACAGCCAGGTCACCTTCGCCGGTTACCGCTTCTCCCAGGAGGACTTCATGAGCATGGGGGACTACCTCGATGCGCGTTACGAAGGGGGACGCAGCGGCAAGAGCAAGGAGATGTACACCATCACCTTCAACAAACAGTTCCGCGATCTGGGGCTCAGCACCTATCTCAACTACAGCCACCAAACCTATTGGGATCGGGCGCCGAACGATCGTTACAACCTGATGGTATCGCGCTACTTCGATATCGGCGATTTCAAGAACGTCAGCGTATCGCTGTCGGCCTATCGCAACCGTTACAACGAGCGCAACGACGACGGGATGTACCTGTCGCTGTCGCTGCCCTGGGGCAGCGCCGGGACGCTCAGTTACAACATGACGCTCGATCGCGAAGAGAACGCCCATCGGGTCGGTTACTACAACCGGGTCGATGAACACAACAACTATCAGATCAGCGCGGGCGCCGCGCGCAGTGGGGCGACCGCCAGCGGGTATTACAGCCATCAGGGCGATATGGCGCAGATCAACGCCAACGCCAGCTACCAGGCCGGCCGCTATAGCGCCGTCGGCATTGGCGCGCAGGGCGGCCTGACGATGGCGGCGGAAGGGGCGGTGCTGCATCGCGTCAATACGCCGGGCGGCACGCGCTTGCTGCTCGATACCGAAGGCGTCGCCGGCGTGCCGGTGCGTGGCTACGGCAGTACGGTGCTGACCAACCGTTACGGCAAGGCGGTGGTGGCGGATGTGAACAGCTACTACCGCAACAAGGCCAGCATCGATCTCAACAGCTTGGGCGACAACGTCGAGGCGACGCGTTCCGTGGTGCAGGCCACGTTGACCGAGGGCGCCATCGGCTACCGCAAGTTCGAGGTGATTGCCGGCGAGAAGGCGATGGCGATCGTCAAGCTGGCGGACGGCAGTGAGCCGCCGTTTGGCGCCACGGTGCTGAATGCCCGCAAACAGGAGACCGGCATCATCAATGACGGCGGCAGCGTTTACCTGTCCGGCCTCAACCCCGGCGAGCGCATGAGCGTGCACTGGAACGGCGCGGCGCAGTGTGAAATCCAGCTGCCGGCGCCGTTGCCGGCCGAAATGCTGATGAACACGTTGCTGCTGCCTTGCCGTCCTCTCACCGGTAACAAGCCGGCGGAGAACGCCAACTGATACCCCCGGCGGAGCGTGCTTCGCCGCTAAACTGCCGGGGCGGAATCGCCCGCCTTCGGCTGACTGGAACCGTGAAGACATGATGAATCTGACTATGACCAGAAAGACCGTTTCCCTTTTGAGCTCGCTCGCCGCCGCGTTGACGATCGGCGCGATCGGCCTGCCCGCCCATGCGGCTATCGCGCTGGATCGCACGCGCGTGATTTTCGACGGCGACCAGAAAACGGTCAGCCTCAACATCAGCAATCAGAATAAGCAATTGCCCTATCTGGCCCAGGGGTGGATTGAAGACGATCGCGGCAACAAGATCCAAAGCCCTTTCACCGTGCTGCCGCCGGTGCAGCGGGTGGAGCCGGGCAAACCGAGCCAGGTGAAGATCCAGTCGCTGCCGGCGGCGCGTCAGCTGCCGCAGGACAGGGAGACGCTGTATTACTTCAACCTGCGCGAGATCCCGCCGCGCAGCAATAAGCCGAACACGCTGCAGATAGCGTTGCAGACGCGCATCAAAATGTTTTATCGCCCGGCGGCGCTCGCCCCGAAAAAGAACGCCGCACCGTGGCAGGAGCAGCTGACGCTGACCCGGCAGGGTGACAAGTACGTGGTGAACAATCCGACCCCGTATTACGTGACGATCGTTGAGGCGAGCGCCGGCAAGGGCGGGAAAGGGGCCGCCGGCTTTGAACCGTTGATGGTGGCGCCGAAGGCCAGCGCCCCGCTGAACGTCTCAGCCGCGAGCCTCGGCAGCGGCCCGTCGCTGGCGTACATCAACGATTACGGTGGTCGGCCGCAGTTGAACTTCCGCTGCGCCGGCAATGCCTGCCAGGTCGTGCCGGTCGCCAAATGACGAGCCGCGCGCAAGCAGGTAAGACCAAGTCATGAACACAGCGGAGTGAACGAATCATGCAACGAAAGAACCCCATGCTGTTGGGAAAGGCCTATGAACGTCATCAGCGACGCACTATTGGCCTGACGGTGTTGGCCGCGCTGATGGTGCCGCTGACGGCGGGCACGATGTTGATGCTGATGCCGCCGGCCCGCGCGGTGGATAACTGGGACGTTGAGGGGGCGAACGGCACGCTCCACGTCTACGGCGCGTTAACGGAAAGCGCCTGCAGCCTGGAAATGACCACCGCCCGCCAGGAGGTATGGCTGGGCGAGACGGGAACGGCGCACTTCCAGCGCCCGGGCGATCGCGGCACGCCGGTCGCCTTCGAGCTGACGCTGAAAGACTGCCTGCGGGCGCCGGCGAGCAACCGCGACGCCTGGACCGGGGTTCTGGCCTGGAGCGGCAGCCAGCCTGCGGTGTCCGTCGCGTTTTCCGCGCCGACGGATGACGACGCGCCGGGTCTGGTCAGGGTCGCCGGCGTCACCGGTTTGGGGTTGCAGTTGGCGGATGCCCGCGGTCTGCCGGTCCGCCTCGGCGCGCGCAACAAACCGGTATTGCTGACGCCGGGACAAAACACCCTGACGTATACGGTGACGCCGGTGCGCACTCCGGCGACGCTGAGCGCCGGCGCTTACCGCGCGGCGATCGATTTCCGTCTTTATTACGACTAATACGCCGCTTGCGCCTGGCAGGCGCAAGCATAACCAAAGGGAGTGGCGTCATGCGCGCGACAGAGACGAACCGGCGCCGAAGCGCGCTGCTGGGAGCCGGCATGGTGATGCTGGCCGGCATGATGGCGCAGCCGGCGGCTGCGGCGGAAAACATGCGCTTTCACGGTACGCTGGTGGCCGAGCCGTGTGTCATACAACCGGGGGATGAGGACATCCAACTGGATTTCGGCACCATCGTCGACAAATACCTGTACCTGAACACCCGCACCCACAGCCAAACCTTCGCGTTGCACCTGACCGAGTGTGATCTCAGCCTGGGCAATACGGTGGCCATTACGTTTACCGGTTCTGAGAACGCCAAACTGCCCGGCCTGTTGGCGTTGGATGGCGGCAGCCTGGCGTCGGGGATCGGCATCGGGCTGGAGGACAGCAGCGGCAAGGCGCTGCCGCTCAATCGCGCCAGCGATAAATTCCGTCTGAACGCCGGCAACACCACACTCACGCTGCAAGCCTATGTGCAGGGAGAGCCGGAAGCCATCCAGACGAAGTCCATCGGCCGCGGCACCTTCAGCGCGGTGGCCACCTTTACGTTGGAATACGAATAAGCGTCTACAAGGACAAAAAACGCAATGATGAGAAAGCACGTCAATCACGCCCTGCGCATGGGGATGCTGTGCCTGTTGGCGTTGAGCGCCGCCGCTTGCCAAAGCCAAAAGCCGGGCAAGCCTGCCGTGAACACCCAAAATCAGGCTGCGCAACCTCCGTCAGAAGAGGTGTTGCGCAAGCAACGTGAGGCCGAGCAACTGCGGCAGTGTCAGGAGCAACTGGGCGCGTTGCGCACGATCAACGAGAAACAGTATCAGCGCTACAAACAGGCGTTCGACAGCCTGATGAGCGGCGCTTCCCAGTACGCCAACCTGCGCGCCCGGGTAAACGGTGACACGCAGGAGACGGTGGATGCGCTGTATCGCTACAAGGTCAACTATCTGTGCGCCGGGGTGAATCAGGCGGTGTTGACCGGGCTGGCGGATCGCGGGGAGCAGGTTAAATGAGGCTGCGTCTGCTGGGCTGTGTCGCTTTGCTGTTCACCGTGGTCGCGCAAGCGGACGACGGCGTGCCGGCGCTGCTGCAGTTTGCCGAGCAGTATCAACGGCAGAATATCGGTCCGGCGACCGAAAAAACGGCGCCGGACGACCGTGAGTCAGGGAAAAAAAAGCGTGAGCCGGCGAAGCGCCTGTCGGACAACAGCCAATCCGCCTCACCGGCCAAAACGTTTACGCTGAGCCAGGAATTATTGGCGCGCGATCAACAGCTGGCACGCCAGCGAATGGCGCTGACGGCGCTGCGCCAGGAGCTCGCCGCGCTGCGGGCGGAGAAAGCGGCGCCACCCGTCGCGGCGTTGCCGGACTCGTCAACGCTTCAACAGTGGATCGCCGGGCTGGGCGCCGCCTGGCGTGGTTCGCCCGACGCGCAGCGCGCCGAGGCGCTGTTGCGTCAGGCGACGCAGGAAACCGCCAAAAGCAGAGCGACGGCGGCGCAGGCCGAACGGCGCGTCACCGAACTTGAGTCTGCCGCGCAGGCATCGGCACAAACGCTTGCACAACGCCAACGCGAGCACCAGGAGGCGTTGCACGCTCTGCGCGCCGCGTTGGAAGAAAGCGAGCAGAAGCGGGCCGGTGAGCAGAAGGCGACTCAGCAGGCGCGCGAAGACCTGCTGGCGTTGCGTAAGCGGCTGCAATGGGAGATGACGCCGGAGCAGTTGAAGGATGAACGCAAGCGTTTGTCCTATGCGGCGGGCAGTGCGCTGGGGCGGGATATTCAGGGGTTGATGACGGAGCGTCAAAGCTGGGGCGTGCCGGTGGATCGCGACAGCCTGTTGGCGGGCGTTATCGACAGCGTGTCGGGACGTTTGCAGCTGTCGCCGCAGGAACTGAATACGTTGACGGCGCAGGCGGATGCCGCCGCCGTGGCCGCGCGTGAGAAACGCGTTAACCAGCAGCGGCGGCGCGATGACGATTACCTGACGCAGTTCAGTCAACAAAAGGGCGTAAAGCAGTCGGCGATGGGCTTCTGGTATCGGGTGGATTATGCCGGGGAGGGGGCGCTGGCGCCAACGGCGGTGGTCGATGTTGTGGTGAAAGAGAAGCTGACCGACGGCACGGTGATCCAGGATATGGATCTGAGCGGCAAGGTGCTGTCGCAACCGCTGTCCGAATACCCGCCGCTGTTCCGGGAGGCGATAAGTCATCTGCACAACCACGGCTCGTTGACGATGGTCGTGCCGCCGGCGCTGGCCTACGGTGAAACCGGCTACCCGCCGAAGGTGCCGCCCAACGCCACCATGGTTTATGAATTGCGCATCGACAACAGCCAGGCGCCGGCAAAGGGCGTCCAGGCGGTTAAACGGGAAGCCGACACGGCGGGAGGGCAGGGATGAACACGATGATAAAAATCGCGTTATTTGATGAGAATCGATACTTCAGCGCCGGTTGGCAAGAGGCTCTGGCGCTGCACTTCAGCACTTACGGCAAGCGCACGCTGTTAGTGGATGCGCGGCAGGCTCATGAAGCCGATCTGGTGTTCTGCTATTTTCCTCCCGGCGTGCAAAGCTGTTTTTGTCACCTCTCTGAGGCGCAGCCCGTGGGGCGTAAAACGCTGTATTTCTCGTTGCGAACGCCGGAGGGACGGCATAAACGCACCGTCGGGAACCGCTGCTCGCTGGAGGCCGGCGTCATCTACCACGATATGCCGTTGGTTTCGGCGCTGTATCAGGTGAGCGCCGAGCTGGAGCGGCGCAGCAAATGGCCGGGCCGACTGAGCTGTGGCAGGAACTGCGCATGCCAACACCGGGGCTTGACGTTGCGCGAACAAGAGATCATGCGCTGCATGACGCGGGAGATGGGAGTCACGCAAATCGCCCGGATGCTGGATATTAGCGTGAAGACGGTCAGCAATCACAAGATGAGCGTCATGCGCAAAATGGGATTCCGGCGTAATGCCGAACTTTACGGCTGGCTGCGGCACAGTGCTCGTCCCGGGGCTGTGGGGCTTCGCGCGGGCATTCAGCCCGGCGTTGCGGCAGGAAAGGATCGCTATTGAAACGGCGCCGGCCAAGTCACACCGGCCGGCGCCTTAAGTGCCTCGCCGTGGCGATCAGTTGCAGGCCACGACCTTGATCGCCAGCCCGCCCTGTGAGGTTTCGCGGTATTTGGCGTTCATGTCTTTGCCGGTCTCGTACATGGTTTCGATCACCTTATCCAGACAAACCCGCGGTTCGCTGGTCCGGCGCATCGCCATGCGTGCGGCGTTGACCGCCTTAACGGCGGAAATGGCGTTGCGTTCGATGCACGGCACCTGAACCTGGCCGGCGAGCGGATCGCAGGTCAGCCCCAAATGGTGCTCCATGGCGATCTCCGCCGCGATGCACACCTGCGCCGGGCTGCCGCCGAGCAGCTCGGTCAACCCGGCCGCCGCCATTGAACAGGCCACGCCCACTTCCCCCTGGCAACCCACTTCGGCGCCGGAGATCGAGGCGTTCATCTTGTACAGCGCGCCAATCACGCCGGACGCCAGGAAATAGCGGGTGTAGGAGTTGGCGTTCACCGGGCGGATGAACTTGTCGTAGTAGGCCAGCACCGCAGGGATGATGCCACACGCGCCGTTGGTCGGCGCGGTGACCACGCGGCCGCCGGCCGCGTTCTCTTCGTTGACCGCCAACGCGAACATGTTGATCCAATCGACCACGTTCATCGGATCGATATTGTTCTTGTCTCCGGTCACCAGAATGCGGCGCAGCGCGGCGGCGCGGCGCGGCACTTTCATCGGGCCGGGCAGCAGCCCTTCGGTGTTGATGCCGCGCTCGATACCGGCGCTCATCACCTGCCAGACATCGGCGAAATGCGCGTCGATATCCGCCTTGCTGCGCAGCGCCAGCTCGTTTTGCATCACCAGGCCGGACAAGGACAGCCCGGTCTCCTTGCAATGCTGCTGCAGATCGTGCGCTGATTTGAACGGATAGGGCACCGGCGTGGCGCCCTCGGCGGACTGGCCGAAGTGCTCTTCGTCGACGATAAAACCGCCGCCGATCGAGTAATAGGTTTTGCTGTGCAGCAGGCGTTCACCGGCGAAGGCGCGGATGCGCATGCCGTTTTCATGCAGCGGCAGGTTGTCGCTGTGGAAGTTCATGCCGCCGTGCAGCGGGAAATCCACCTCGTGGTGGCCGTTGGCCAGCGGCAGGCGGCCGCGTTGCTCAACGTCGCGAATAAAGCCCGGAATGCTGTCGATGTCCACATCGTGCGGCAGGTTGCCGGCCAGGCCCATGATGATGGCGATGTCGGTGTGGTGACCTTTACCGGTCAATGACAGCGAACCGTAGACGTCGACCACCACGCGGGTGGTGTCCTGTAACTGCTGGTGCGCGATCAGCTCGTCGACGAACTGTTTGCCGGCCTTCATCGGGCCAACGGTGTGGGAGCTGGATGGGCCGATGCCGATTTTGAAAATATCGAAAACGCTGACCATGGTCTCGCCTCCTTCTTCAGGTTTCAGGCGGTGAATACGGGAAATGGGGGAGTGCGGGAGGGCCGGCGCGCAAGCGGCGCCGGCCGGGCGTGATTAGCCGAGCAGGCTGAACACGATGGCAGAGATGGCGATCAGACCCATCACAACCACGAACACGTTGCTGATGTGGCCGCTGTACTTGCGCATGGCAGGCACTTTACGGATGGCGTACATCGGCATCAGGAACAGCAGCATGGCGATGATTGGGCCACCCAGGGTTTCGATCATGCCCAGGATGCTTGGGTTCAGGGTGGCGACGATCCAGGTGGTCACCAGCATGAAGATAGCGGTCATGCGGTTCAACTTGGCGGTGCTGACGGTTTTACCGCGGCTCTTCATCGACTTGGCGACCAGGCCGTTGAAGCCTTCACGGGCGCCCAGGTAGTGGCCCAGGAACGATTTGGTGATGGCGACGAAGGCGATAACCGGCGCGATGTACTCGATCATCGGGTTGTTAAAGTGGTTGGCCAGGTAAGACAGAATCGAGATGTTCTGCGCCTTGGCTTCCGCCAGGTTTTCCGGCGTCAGGCTCAGCACGCAGCTGAACACGAAGAACATCACGGTCAGCACCATCATGATGTGTGCATAAGCCAGAATGCGGGAGCATTTCTTCTCGGCGTCTGCGCCGTACTCTTCGCGTTTGGCGACGGCGAAGGCGGAGATGATCGGCGAGTGGTTGAAGGAGAACACCATCACCGGGATTGCCAGCCACAGGGTCATGATCAGGCCGTGACCCATGCCGGTACCGCTGCCGGACAGCGACACGTTTTCGAAGATGGCGCCGGTCCAGTTAGGGATCAGGTATACCGCCAGCAGCATCAGCACCGCCACGAACGGGAAGACCAGGATGCTCATGGTTTTCACGATGGCCTGCTCACCGAAGCGCACGATGGTCATCAGGCCGACGATCAGGATCAGCGACAGGATGGCGCGCGGCGGCGACGTCATGCCCAACTGGTGGGTAATGAAGCTGTCGACGGTGTTGGTTATCGCCACGCTGTAAACCAACAGAATCGGGTAGATGGCGAAGAAGTACAGCAGAGTAATCAGTTTACCGGCGGTGATGCCGAAGTGCTCTTCTACCACGGCGGTGATGTCTTCACCGGGATTTTTACCGGACAGAACGAAACGGCACAGGCCGCGGTGGGCAAAGAAGGTCATCGGGAAAGCGATGATGGCCATGATGATCAAAGGAATCAAACCGCCGATGCCGGCGTTGATTGGCAAGAACAGGACGCCTGCGCCGATGGCGGTGCCGTACAGGCCCAACATCCACATGGTATCCGTTTTACGCCAGGTAGTGCTGGAACCCGAAGCCGCAGAGGCAATTGTGCCGGTCTGTGTAGTGTCCATAAATATCTCCGAAGTGAACACGAATTTAAAATTAAAAGGCAAAACTTAAGGTTAAACCGTCAAACGTCCTATTCAGGCAACGCTTGCGGTAAGAATCAGGTGTTGCTTGCGGGGATGTTTTGGCGTCCCCCTGGTTGTTTATTGTGTTCATTACCACAGGCACAGCGCCGGGTAATTCACCAAAGACTTTTCACCGCCACGGGGTGATAAAAGTCGTTACCGTTGCCGACAGGTCTTTGCCTGTCGATTTTTGTTGGCGGCAAGATAACGATTTACAGTAGAAACAACCGTGATCCTGCTCTCAAATGCGTAATGTGTGCAGTTATCTGCTTTTTCATCGATTTTTCGCGCATTTGTTGCACATTTGTGTAAGATTTTGTGCTGAGAACGCTCTCATAAAAATTTCTGCGATTATGCGGCTTGTACAATAATTAGCCGGATAAAGCGCTGTGCTCAGCAGCAAGCCGAGCAATATATTTTATGCGTGGTTTTGGATCTAGCTAAAAACCCGGATTAAGCAGTTTTAGTGACGTAGATCACATTGTATTTTTAAGTTAAATGAGCGGTATTAGTTTGTTTTTAAAGGATTTTGATTGAAAAACACCGCTAGTAACGAAGGGAAATTACTTACGTGGTTAGCGGATAAAAATGCGTAACCATTCATCATATAAATAACAGATAGCTAACAGGTATTGGCGAGATTTGCTGCAATAGCCTAACCGGCCGTTTATTTAAACATCCCGGTCTTTGGCGCGATTTATCATATAAAAGCCATAAATAGTCGTTAATTCATCCAGCTGAAAGCAGGTTTGACCAGAGAGAAAATAATCACTCGGGTGACCTGTTGCATTTTATTAACCTGATGTTGCGTGAGGATAAGCGAAAAATGCGTATCGATTGCGCATTATTTGTTCATCTCGGGCTGTGGGAAAAGAGAGATTTCAGCGGCGCGCCGTCGCTTCCGACGGCGCTGAAGGGGGATCAATAGCGGGTAGCGATGGCGTTATCGTTGAAGAACGCCATGAAGTCGGCGTCCGGCTGGCGATCGGTGATCACCCGATCGAACTGCGTCAGCGGGCCGATACAGGCCGGCTTGATTTTGCCGAACTTGCTGTGATCCGCCACCAGGATCTTTTGCTGCGCCATCGCCATTGCGCGATGCTTCATCTCCAGCTCGTCGAAGTTAAAGCAGGTGGCGCCGTGCCGCAGGCTGAGACCGGCGGCGGAGATAAAGGCGATGTTCGGGCAGATGTGATCGAGCTCATTGCGGCCGCCGACGCTGGAAAAGATGTAGTTGTTCGGTTTGAACTCGCCGCCGCACAGGATCACCTTGCAATTCGGTTTGTCTTGCAGCGCCAGGAAGGTGTTCAGCGAATGGCACACGGCGGTGAAGGTCAGTTCGTCGGCAATGGCGTCGATGATCGTCGGGGTAGTGGTCCCGCAGTCGAAAAACACCGTGTCGTTTTCATTAATCAACGGCGCCGCCAGCAGGCCGATGCGCCGTTTCTCCGTGACCTGTTTGGCTTTTTGATCGGAAACGAAGTAGTTGGTTACGCCGTTGCTGCGCGGATCGGTCACCACATAGCCGCCGAGCAGCACCACCGCCGCCGGCTCGGCGCTCAGATCGCGGCGAATGGTCATCTCCGAGACCCCCAGCAGCGCGGCGGCTTCTTTCAGGTGGATCTTGTCAGCGCGTTTTAACGCCTGAACTAACCGGTTGATACGTTCTTCGCGCCGCGTTTCCATAGATCCGTCTTCCCACAGGTAGTAGAGGTAAAAAAGCGTGCCGCCGTTTCCGGCGCTAAACACAACGATGCGGGGCAATATCGGGCCGCATCGGCCGCCCGTATTGTCCCGCATCGGAGTGTATTGGCTGCGCCCGTCAAGGCGCGCCGACGATCAGTAGCTGCCAGCCGCCGCCTGCGCGCCGGATACGATGGCAACGCCGGAGCTGGTGCCGATACGCGTGGCGCCGGCTTTGATCATCTTCTCGGCGGTGGCGCGATCGCGCACGGCGCCGGAAGCTTTCACGCCCATTTCGCTGCCCACCGTCTCGCGCATCAGTTTGACGTGCTCTTCCCGAGCGCCGCCGGTGCTGAAGCCGGTGGAGGTTTTAACGAAGGCGACATCGAGTTCGCGACACATTTCACAAACCTGGACGATCTGCGCATCGCTGAGCAGGCAGGTTTCCAATATTACCTTCAACGGGATCGCCGCGCAAACCTCGCGCACGGCGGCGATGTCGGCTTTCACTTCGTCCAGCAGGCCGCTTTTCAGCCAGCCGACGTTGATCACCATATCGATCTCTTGCGCGCCGGCGGCGATCGCCGCTTTGGCTTCAAAGGCTTTGGCGACGGTCAGGCCGGCGCCCAGCGGGAAACCGATCACCGAGCAGACTTTCACGGTGCTTTCCTGCAGCAGCTGGGCTGCCAACGGCACGTAGCCGGAGTTGACGCACACCGCATAGAAGTTGTGCTGCTGGGCTTCTTCGCACAGTTTGGCGATCTGCATTTCGGTGGCGTCCATGGCCAGCAGGGTGTGGTCGACATAGCGGGCGTAATCGATGTTTTCGGAGGTCATCGCGGTTCCTTAATGAAGTTGAGAAAAGAGCGTTGATAGAGGATGTGAAAATAATAACATTACAATGCGGGTAAACCTAGCGGGATTTGAAAAATGTCGACGAGATCATAGTTATCTCACTGTTATATGTATAACTTAGGGGAGGTGTATTTGTTATTTAAATAACATTTTCAGCGGCCGCTCGCGGCCTGCGCGGGCGAAATGTCGAGGGAAAACGATGAAAATCAACATTGATCTGGTTCCTGCCGCGTTCGGGGCGCATCGGCAGGCGCTGTTCCGCAATGCGGATTTCGCGGTGAGCGCCCATCGCTGCGCAGAGCGCGGGCCAATGCTGACGCTGGCGAATCGGCGCGGGGCACTGACGGTCTTGCCGTATCAGGGCCTGGCGATTTGGGATGCTGAATTTGACGGTTACTCATTGAAATCGGGCCGCCGCAGCGGGCGGGGCGCCGGAAGAAAGCGCGATGATGTCGCCGCGTTCTGCCCCGCCTGGCCGAGTCACGACGGCGCATCGCTCCAGATGCAACGCGTGTGGCTGCAGCTGGCGGGCGACGAGCTGACGTTGCAGGGCGAAGGCGAGCGGTTGGGCGAGGGATGGCGCATCGGCCCGGCGCTGCGTTTGGCGGCGCAGAGCGCGCAGTTCGCCATTGAGATGAAAGTCACCAATCTGGCCGATCGGCCGCAGCCGCTGCGCTATGTGTGCCGCCTCAACTACGATTGCATTCCCGACGCGGTATTCCGCCAAAACTTGCCGACGCCGGCGCTGTTGGGGGAGGCGCTCGGGCAGGAACTGCTGTGTTCCGAGGATCTGTCTCGCTACGTGGACCGAGCCGAATTCTTTATGCTGGCGCCGCAAGGCCGGCGCTATGTAACGCGTTTCGCCACCGGGCAATTCAACTATGGTCTCCGGCGCATCGCCGTTCAGGGCAACCGGCAGTTGCTTTCCTTTATCCAGCCGGCAAACTGCCGCCCGAATGCGCCAGAGGGTGAGGGAGTGATGCTGGGAGCGGGAAAAACGCGGGCGTTCTGCGTGACCACCGGCGTGGTGTGAAATAAGCAGGGGCGGTAACGCCCCTGTCATGTTGTGCGGTTACTCTTTCACCCAACCGCGGCGAATGGCGAAGGCGAACAGGAAACGATACAGGCGCGACAGCCTGTCGGCGATGACATCGCCGAACAGATTCCACACCAGTTGGGCGAACAGGCAGCCCACCAGGCCGAGCAGGAAACCGCCGACCATATCCAGCGGCCAGTGCACGCCGAGGTAAACGCGTGACCAGGCGATGCCGACGGCGACGATCATCAGCAGCACGCCGGACCAAACGCGGTGCCAGAACAGGAACGCCAGCGCGAAGGTAAAGATGGCGGTGCCGTGATCGCTCGGGAACGAGCTGTCCGGCGCGTGTGGCAGGAAGGTATAACCAACGCCGGCGACGAACGGGCGCTCATGCGGCAGCAGCGCGCCGATAGCGGAAGCGGCAAGCATGGCGAACAGCAGCGCGATAGTGGTTTTCGCTACCACCTGGCGTTGCGAAACCAGCTGGCTTTGCGGCCCCCACAGCCAAAGACCGACGATCAGCAGCGGCACGATGATGATCAGATCGCGCGCCAAAAAGGTGGCGAAATCGATCATCCATTCGGGAGACGCCGGAGTCGCATTGATCCAGGCGAAAAGAAAATGGTTCAACTGTTCCATAACCGTTACCTCGTCTTGCGGCGCCAATAGCCGCTAACCGTCCAATAAATAGCCAACTGGCTTAACCAAACCCACCAACCCGCCCACAGGTTATGGGTAAGAAAATGTGCGCCGCGCATGATCTGACCAAAGCCCATCACCATGCCAAGCGCGATGCCGCCGCACCAACACCACCAGGCGAGGCGCGGACGCTGCGGATAAAACAGGAAAAACAACGCCATCACCGCGAAACCGCTCGAGGCGTGCCCGCCGGGGAAACAGCGGCCGGGGCCCGGCAGCGCCGGTACCGCGCCGAACAGCGGGAAGGACATCGCTTTGCCGCCGTACTCAATCAGATCCCACGGGCAGGAGTGCGCGCTGGTGGCTTTGAGAATGCCCACCACCAGCGGGCCGATGCCAATCAGCAGCATGGTCACGATCAGGCGCGCGCTGCGGCGATAGATGCCCCAAAACAGCGTCAGCACCGCGCCTACGATCACTATCTGTTTCAACAGGCGGTGATTGATCAGATCCAGCCAATAATTGTTTTGCCACGGGAAATGCCCGCTGGCGGCATCGTACCAATAGTTGCTGATCGCCCAATCCAGCTGTTCGTTGCGGGAGAGCCACAGAAACACCAGACCGCTGATCAGCAGGCCAAAAACCTGCCAACGGTAAAAGGATGTCGACAGGGAGTAAAGGGCGGTTGTCTTAATTTGCGGTGTCGTTGAGGATTGATTTAATGACGATTCTGGATTCACGCGCAGGCTCGGTGACAGGATTGAATGACGTCACTGTAATAATTCTGTCTTAAGAAAACCTTAGTCCGCCGGCAAGAAAATCCTATCTGATACACCCGCTTGTGCGAAGGTAATCGCTTGTTTTTCTCGTCTTAACCCGAGGGTGTGCTGGCTAATTGCTCCGCTTAACGGTTTATATCAGGCGATTGTCACTATTTATCACCTATTGTAAAGAAGATTAAACCTGTGGCGGGCTTGGCGGTAGTGTATTAGTTTATAGTCGGATTATTTGACAAAGTGTAGGGATAAAACATGAACAAGGCATCCGTTGTATTTTCCGGCCTGCTGATGGCCGTTTCCGCTGGCGCTATGGCGGCGACCTCTGGCGATGACGCAGACATGAGCAAACAGCCGCTGGAAAAAGTCGCGCCTTACCCGAAAGCCGAGAAGGGCATGAATCGCCAGGTGATCTACCTGCCGAAGCAAGAGCACGAAGAGAACTACAAGGTAGAACTGCTGATCGGCAAGACGCTGGAAGTGGACTGCAACCGCCATATGATTGGCGGCACGCTGGAGACCAAAACCCTGTCCGGCTGGGGTTACGACTACCTGGTGCTGGAGAAGCTGTCTGAACCGGCCTCGACCATGATGGCCTGCCAGGACAATACCAAGACCAAGAAATTCATCGCCGCCAACCTGGGCGACGCCGCGATGCAGCGCTACAACAGCCGCCTGCCGATCGTGGTGTATGCGCCGAAAGACGCGGAAGTGAAATACCGCATCTGGAAAGCCGAAGACACCGTAAGCCAGGCTGAGCAGAAATAACCGCCGCCTGACGCCGCTCTGCTGGCCATTCCTGGTTGGCGGAGCCTTTCTCCTTCCTGTCTCCTTATCATTCCCGCATCTTTGACACTCGACTGATTGCTTTCGGACGTGGCTTTTAGGCGCGACATGGCAACGAAATACGCAAGTCAATACCTCTTCACAAGGGCACAGGAAGCACGCAGCTGCATGGATGGGAGAGGATGCGCGCGTATAGAAATAGAGCAAAGAAATCTTTACTGAAGTGTGATAATTTTGCGCATTCCCTATTAATGGAATGACACAGAAGATAAGGATATCCAATGCGTTATCGTTCGCTAACGCTCGACGAGCCCCGTAAAAGCCGCACACCTGGCGAGTTGCTTGATGATGGTGCGCCTGTGCCGACCACGGAACCCTGCGAGTGGGCAGGCACCGTATGAAACTGATTCATTTCTCCTCTGAACACACGGCGCCGGAAAGCTTTTCCAGGATACTTAACCCGACAGCAGCGCGGCATGAGCTGGAACGGCACTATTTGTTCGGCGGCGCAGCCGGCATATCGATAAGCAGCCGGTATCCTATTACCCGCAATACTCAATCCGGGATTGGCGTCACCGGTTATCGTGAGGACGTGGCTATGAAGCGCAGCGTACTCGATGAGATCAACCGGGGCGGCTTGCTGGCGATTGATCAGGGAATCGGCACCTGGACGCCGACGAAATATGCCTTTTACGTCGACGCGGAAGGCCGATTACAGCGCTACCCAGGCAGCTCTCTTCCCGCCTTTTATCCTACCGGGCGCGTGATCGCCCGCTATGAAGAAATGGTCAGCCGCTATGGCCACCGGGCAAAACCGACGGTGCTGCCGGCGAGGCAGAGTACGACCCGGAATCCCCCTCTGCAACAAGCCATCGCGACCGCAGTGGCAACCGTTGCCGCCACGGTGCAGGCCATCCGTCCACTGACCAAGGCAGAACGCTGGCAAGAACGCCAGTACCTGATAGGGCGAGGCAACCGCAGCATTTACCCGGATGCGCGCATGGCGGCACAGCGCCTGGCGGAGAACAACGTCGCGGTCGAAAAGGCGAAGTTGGCTGAGAATGTCTATAAGACCACTAACCCGCTCAAGGACACGATAGACATCCCTGAAGGCTGGAAGGATATCAGTAACAATGATGGGGCGCTGGGTAAACTCGGTTTAAGCAAAGATATGCTCTATGACGATGAGGATACGCCGGGCTTTCTGGCTCGGGTTTATCAGCCTGATGAGAAGGTCTTTGGCAAAGCGATGAACCCGACGGTGGTGTTCCGCGGATCGCGTGCGCCCGAGTTCCCGGAGGGAATAAGCAAGGCTGCCCAGAAAGCGTTATTGAACGGCGATTTGTCAGGGATTAAAAACCTGAGTGACTGGTCAAATAACGGCGCTCAGGGGTTGGGGTTTAATTCTGAATACTATAAACAAGCCGTTATAATTGGCGATAAAATTTCGAAAGTATCAAATATTGACGTTGCGGGTCATTCATTAGGAGGCGGTATGGCCTCTGCGACCTCCATAGCCAGCGGCAAACCGGCTTGGACGTTTAATGCAGCAGGTCTGAATGCGGGAACCGTCGAAAAATACGGTGGCTCTATAATAGGCAGCGCCGATAATATTCAGGCGTATCGCGTAAAAGGGGAGCTGTTGACCAAGCTGCAGGAGGTTGATTTGTGGGAAGATGCCAAAGACCTTAAATTTTATCCCCCGGCGGTGATGGCGAAAGAGCGGTTGTCCATGTTGGCGCCTGACGCCGTGGGAGTAAAGCACACGCTTCCCGGTGGAACAGGTTCACTGCTGGATAAGCACGGTATAGACCAGGCGATACAATGCATTGAAAATGAGAAAGACGATGACATTGCCACAATCAAGGGACGAATATGAAAAAAATCATACTCATTATCACGATGCTAGTGTCTATGCTCATCATTCAGGGGTGCAAACAAGGTATGGATTTACAACCGCAGGATTATTTTGAAGGGACGCAGCTGGACATCGCCAACATCATCTACGAGGGTGACAGGCAAAAGCTGGATAAGGTTTTACCGACGGTAAGCAAAGAAACGTTAAATCGACCGGGCAAGGCGGAGATGACGTTGCTATTCTGGGCGATAAATAACGCTATCTTTGACAAGAACACGCCAGAGCGGCTTAAGATAATTACAGATCTGGTTAAGGCAGGAGCAGACCCACTGCAGCCAAGGCCGGAAGGGAGAAGTAGTCCCGCTGAATTTGTTATGAAAGCAGATAAGGGAATCTGGATAAAATCCATGTTAGATGGGGGGCTATCTCCTAATGCAAAAGATAAAGTCAACAATAAGCCAATTATATTTAAAAGTATTCTTGCGAAGAACACAGAGACATTAGAGGTCATGTTGGATTATGGCGCTGATATAAATATAAGAAATTCACTGGGTGATACGCTGCTCATCGATGCTTTAGATTATCACTCCTATGACCACGTCATTCTTCTATTAGAAAAAGGCGCCGATAGCGATATAAGGGGCAACTCGGGTTGGACGATGGGCAATCAACTGCAACGGCTGATTAATAGAAGTCCGGACGGCAGTGAGGCGAAAGCGTCTCTTGAGCGCATCAAAGACGAGCTAATTAAGCGTGGTGGGAAATGGCCACCTCTCCCTGTCAGTAAATAAGCCGTTCTCAGTATCCAAGGGCATAGAGGGATGCTGATACGGTGAAAAAGCAAAGTTGAACCGTGGTTACGCTTAAAATGGAGATGGCATGAGGCACAGCGCTCTTATCATTATCATGTTGCTGTCGATGCTCATGATGCAGGGATGCGAACAAGGTAGGGATCTACAGCCACAAGATTATTTTGAAGGGACGCAGCTGGACATCGCCAATATCATCTACGAGGGTGACAGACAAAAGCTGGATAAGGTTTTATCGACGGTGAGCAAAGAAACGTTAAATCGACCGGCCAAGGCGGAGATGACGTTGTTATTCTGGGCGATAAATAACGCTATCTTTGACAAGAACACGCCAGAGCGGCTCAAGATCATTACGGATTTGGTCAAGGTGGGGGCAGATCCACTGCAGCCAAGAACTGAGGGGGGGAGTAGCCCAGCTGAATTTGTTATGAAGGCGAATAAAGGCGTATGGATAAAAGCTATGTTAGAGGGCGGGCTCTCTCCAAATGCTAAGGATAAGGTTCATAATCAACCCATTATATTCAATAGCATCTTTGCAAAAAATACAGAGACATTAGAGGTCATGTTGGAGCATGGCGCTGATATAAATATAAGAAATTCATTGGGTGATACGCTGCTCATCGATGCTTTAGATTATCACTCCTATGACCACGTCATTCTTCTATTAGAAAAAGGCGCCGATAGTGATATAAGAGGCAACTCGGGTTGGACGATGGGCAATCAACTGCAACGGCTGATTAATAGAAGCCCGGACGGTAGTGAGGCGAAAGCGTCTCTTGAGCGTATCAAAGACGAGCTAATTAAGCGTGGTGGGAAATGGCCACCTCTCCCTGTCAGTCAATAAGCCGTTCTCAGTATTCAAGGGCATAGAGGGATGCTGATACGGTGAAAAAGCAAAGTTGAACCGTGGTTACGCTTAAAATGGAGATGGCATGAGGCACAGGGCTCTTATCATTATCATGTTGCTGTCGATGCTCATGATGCAGGGATGCGAACAAGGTAGGGATCTACAGCCACAAGATTATTTTGAAGGGACGCAGCTGGACATCGCCAATATCATCTACGAGGGTGACAGAAAAAAGCTGGATAAGGTTTTATCGACGGTAAGCAAAGAAACGTTAAATCGGCCGGCTAAGGCGGATATGACGTTGCTATTCTGGGCGATCAATAACGCTATCTTTGACAAGAACACGCCAGAGCGGCTCAAGATCATTACGGATTTGGTCAAGGCGGGAGCAGACCCATTGCAGCCAAGGCCGGAAGGGAGAAGTAGCCCGGCTGAGTATGTCATGAAAGCGGATAAAGGCGTCTGGATACAGGCTATGCTTGAAGGCGGACTATCGCCTAATGCAAGGGATGAAATAAACAATCAGCCAATAATTTTCAAAAGTTTTCAAGCGGTTAATACAGAGACATTGAGTACTCTAATAGCTTACAAAGCTGATGTTAATATCAAAGGCGCTATGAACAGAACGCCATTAATTAATGCGTTGTATAACAGTTGCCCAGAACACATTGAGGTTCTTTTGGCTCATGGAGCTAACCCATTAGCCAAAGATGATTTTAATGATAGCTTCCTCTCTCTGATTTCTGCGGAGATAGATAAAGGGGATAAGAGCAATGCGTATATAAAAAAGCTAATTAAAATTAAAGAAAAAATAAAACAGGTGAATTAGTTCGCCTCGACTATCATGGGGGACAATGCTGGTCTTCTTCCGGTGCAGTACCATGACGTGATGACATACAGGAAGATGATGGAATGAGCCACCAAAGAGCACCCAGCCGACGGCGACGAGAGTGCTGTTGTTAAGTCCCGTTTGTGACGCCATCTCTTTGAACAGTGGCGAACCCACAAGCAGCGTTTCTATGTTGAAACCTGCACATTGATAGGGAGGCTGGCGTAAGCGACGCTCAGAGATAGGATGCTTTATGCCTGACGACGAGGCCGCGACAGCGGGTGTTGCGGGCTGCTTCAGGCAACAAAAAACCCGATTTCCTCACTACAAAAATAAAATCAATGAGTTATTTGTTTTATAAAGAGTTTTTATACCGATGAAGGGGGAGGAAATACGGGGATTGCCAACCTATGCCGCCACTTTGTCGCCACCTGGCATAGTCGCCAGCGGATTGAATTGCAGGGCTGTTTCGAGGTGCTCCGGTGCAAGGTGAGCATAACGCATAGTCATTTTGATATCATGATGGCCGAGGATGCGTTGCAACACCAGAATGTTGCCGCCAGACATCATAAAGTGCGCCGCAAAGGTATGGCGTAGCACATGGGTTAACTGGCCTTTGGGCAATTGAATGCTGGTGTTCTCAAGCGCGGCCATAAAGCGAAAATAGCATTCGCTGAATAGACGATCATCGCCCCGTGTTACCAACTTCTTGTACAGTGCTTTACTGATCGGAACGCTGCGATTCTTTTTGCCTTTGGTTCGGATGAAGGTGATTTTATGCGGAGTTATCTGTGACCGGGTGAGGTTTTCCGCTTCTCGCCAGCGAGCACCAGTACTGAGGCATACCTCGACCACGAGCGGCAAATCAGAATCGCCTTTGCTGCAGGCTGCAAACAACTCTGTGATTTGTGAGTGCGTCAGCCACGCCATTTCCTTTTCTGCAACGGTAAACTTGCGCATGTTTTCCAACGGATTGGGCTGGTTCCATTCGCCTAGCCGCGCCAGCTCGCTAAACATGCCGCTTAGGTAACTTTGCTCAAGATTGACGGTCACAGGTTCTGCGCCGTTTTTCCACTTCTCTGAAAAGTAGATTTCACCGGACAGACGCTTATCACGATAATGCGCGAAGTCTTTTGCGGTGAAGGTGGTAGCAGGGGGATCGCCTAGGGCTTCGATGACAAGGCATAGTTTTTTGTAGGTACGTTCACCAGCGGTGAGGGATTGTCCGTGTAGGTTGTACCAAAGTTTGGCGATATCGCTCAGCTTGCGGCGATCTATCGCTTCGCCTAACCACGGCTTATTGTCTACCTGCTCCATAGTGAAGCGTTCAAACGCTAAGGCTTCACCTTTAGTTGCGAATTGCTTACGTACCCTGCGACCTTCACGGCCAGCAGGGTAGCACTCACATAACCACTTACCGGATGATTGTTTACGAACTGCCATTATATCCCTCCTTTCAAAACTGTGGGATATTTAACTGTATATATAAACAGTGGTCAATGTGTGTTTTCAAAAATGGATACATTGCGATTAATAATCATATAAATCTGGGCAGAAAAACTCAGCGGCTTCCATTAGCCAATCTGGTGTTCTGACATCCTCGGATTCATTGATGATATTACAGTATTCATTACAGAATAAATCCTTTTTACCTATTTCGTTGAAGTATTTCTGGATGATTGATTTTTGCTTCTCCGTGAAGTTGAAAAAGCCTCCTGATACTTTAGAGTCTAATATCTCTGTGCTCTCAATAAAATCTAAACGAGTTTCTCCTTTGTTTCTTAAAGAGAGCATGGTTTCAAAGAAAAACACCCCATCTAAAGCATCTTCTATTTCTGTTGGTGGATGCATTCTTTTTTCTGTCGTTTTAACTAGTTCAACTGTACTTCTTTTTTCATTGAGCAATAAGCGGCGGATCCTAATACTTGGAACGGACTCGTCCGTATTAAAGTGTTCATAATGAGAATCAGTGTCTAATACACAAAGTACTTTCCCACTAATAATTGGCCTTCTATCATTTAATGCTAGGTTTAAGTAGTTATATATTTTTTTTAGTGCAATGGAACCGCCTACGGATAAAACAACCAGATTTTCAATTCCCTCGCTAGATAGATGAGTTTCAATGTATTTTTTGTCTGTCTTTCCTTCACATATCAGCCAATTGTAAGCATTTTTTGATGTGATAGAGGCGACTATAGATTGTACTAAGTCATGGTTGCTTTTTACTTCCAAGGTATCTAGATAATTACCTTGTGATTCTTTTACGAGAGTGGTTATCTCGTCTCTATAATTATTTAAGTTTAGAGCTTTAATGTGTGTCTGTGAAGGGGATATATAAACGGCTGTACCTCTGCCTACAACTGGTAAGAAGCCATACCAGTGAGTTGTTACTAATGTTTGAACTCCATAGGTTGATATTCTTTTTATTTTTTCAAATTGTTCAAAACATGCAGTGGCATGCAAAGATAGTTCTGGTTCGTCAAATGCCAGTATTGTTTGCGTTAATGGTTTTTTCGGGTTTTCTCTAAGGAATGCAGTAGCTAAATTTAATAACGCCTGCCTTTTTTCCCCTGAGCTTAGATTGTTTATTGGAGTATCCTTCCCATCACCTTTAGAATGAAGGATTCTGTCACTGAAATATGTCTCAATTATCTTTAAGACCATATGTCTCTGGGTGAACTGAGATTGCCTTTGTGTTGGTTTCTTAAAGTGATATTTGTTGCCAAGTAATTTTGTAATGCTGTCTACATATTCATTTAAATGTCTGTTTATGCTTGTAATATCTTTTACTTTAATTATTTTACTTATTTTTGTTTGAATGTCTTCACCCAATAATGATTGAGCTAGCTCACCTTCTATTTTTGCATAGCTATTTACACTTATTTCTGCTGGTATATATATATATGAATACAATTCACGAATGAATGATAAAACTCTAGATAATAAATCCTCAAGATTGTATTTTTTTAACCATGCTGTCGATGGGAATAAATCTGTTAATTCTTCTAATTGCTCTTTGTAGTCACCTATAAATTCAAATATTGACATTGAAGGAATAGGGATTTCATTGGGTCTGTTTTTTATGAATCCAATAGGGATTAAATAATGGGATTTTTCATTGTAATCTTTCAGTAGGATTGATTTGTGTTCAACGAATTTTTCGGCAAGAGGTCTCTGTAATAAACTAAAATCGTCAGTTTCTAGTTGCCAAGTAATAGAACTTATAATTTCTAATGCTCGCATCATCACAGCATTTTTTTTTGCCTTTACCTTTTCTTTTTCAATTAAAAAAATTGGTACAATAAATGGCTCCCTGGTATCTAATCCTGAGCTTCTTGCCTCGTTGTTAATATCTAGTTTGTTTATATCTGTGTTGTTCAATAAAGTATCAATAGCAGACAAAACGGTACTTTTCCCAACACCATTTTCCCCTATCAGATAACTAGCTTTGCTGCCCAGACATACAGGTATATAATGCTGATTCTTAAATATTTTATAATTTCTTATAAATAATCCACTAATCATAACATCTCCAGGATTAATCTATTTCTGTGATCTTTGTTTTGATTTTTCCGATAAAAGTAATATCATTTATTGAGCATTCAAAAGAGTGTTTCCCGTTTTCAACTTTAATTCTTTCTTTGGGTAAACGGGTTATTTCTCTAATGCTTGCCTTGCGATCTATGTCTATCAACCATTTTCCATCGGTCACTTCGGAGAAGTTTAGTTCTGCAATATAGATGCTTTTATTATCTGCAATGGCTATGCCATTGATTAAATCATAAGCAATAGTTGTCTTGTCTAAATAGTAATAGTTAGAATCGTAAATTATTCCATCGATGATCTTTTTTCGTACAATTTTTTGAATATCTCCTTGATCACCTTCAATCATCGCTCCTTGCCCATTAGCTAACCATTGTAACGAAACACCTGTTTCTAGTACGCACTGAATCACCCATTCAGCGGGAAACAGATCTCGCATGTAACGTGTCGCTAAAGTGCTCTTAGAAACACCTAAATGGTCGCATAGCGCTTGTCTAGTAGTGAAGCCATACGCCTCAATGAGGCGATCAATGACTTTGCGCCCTCCGGTTTTGAAATCCATAAAGTTCTTCCAGTCGAACAAAAAAGATTGACAGATTCCCAAAGCGATCTTAATGTTCGCCATGAAGTTCGTTTTGGGAAACTTCACATGTAATCACTAATAACAACGGCTCGCCACAAGCCAAGCAAAGAGGGATGTTGCATCATGCGACCTAACATTTCAATCACTCTGATCACACCTCACGTCACGATAGAGCGTTACAGCGAACTTACTGGTTTGGCTGAGGATACTATCAATGACATGTTGGCCGATGGGCGTTTGCCTCGCCATCGCCTACGTAAAGACAAAAAACGCGAAAAAGTCATGATCAACATTGCGCAGTTGACCGTTGATGCTCTCTCAAATTGTGACATTGCCACGGCATAGTTCGATTTTGCGATAGGGGGAGGGAAACCGCTATGTTTGATTACCAAACATCCAAACACTCACATTTAAGCAGCGCTTGCCGGCGATTCGCTCAGGCACACAATCTGGCTGAGTTGGCCCCGGCGCTAAATGTCTCGCCGCAGGTGCTACGCAATAAGCTGAACCCGGAGCAGCCACACGAGCTGACGCTTTCCCAGCTGGTGACACTCACCGCGATCACTGACGATGCAGCAATCCTTGATGGCCTGTTGGCACAACTGAATTGCTTGCCGGCGGTTCCAACCAACGAGGCAAAGCCCAACAGCTTGCCTACTCACACGTTAAGCGCCACTGCGGCGATCGGCGCTATCGCCGGCGAAACCGCATCCAATGCGCCTATGACGCAATCCCGTAAAAACGCCATTCTCGACCGTGCCAACCAGGCAATTCGTGATCTGTCGCTGATCGTCGTGTCGGTAGAAGCGCGTTTCCAATCTACGCCAGTGCTGGCCGCCGCTGTTGATGTATTCAACACCTGCGCGCCGGCATTCGGCATGAGCTGAGGTAACTACATGAAAGCTTTTGCGCAATACCTGAAACGACAATCACCGGCCCCGCAGCTGGCCAGCTTTGGCCACGGTTGGATTGAGCTGCCGAACGGCCAGCGCTGGCAGCCATGCGCCAGCCGAGTGGTGTTTTCAGGGGGTTCCGTTGCACCAGGTAAACAGGCCAAGCGCCGCCCCTGGTGGTTCCGCTTGATGGGAATGAGGGGGTAACGATGGCGAATCATGAGCATTGGTTAGCTGTATGCCGCGCCACTTTACATGGCCACCACAGCAAAACCCGCAAGGTGTGGAACAGCCTTAGCCCGTCACGCCGTGGCGTGTTGCTCCACGCTGCCGGCATGAAGTCACTGTTTTGTAATTACGCCTGGGACGATTTCAGCCAGCGCGAATTGCGCCAACTCAAGCGCGGCATCCAGCGCTTGCGCGTGATGCTGGATATGTTCGCCGGCTTCAACGATTTGGATTTCCGCGTAGCGGTGCCGGGTATGCCGGAGCAGCGCAAGCCAAACGCTGAAAAGGCCAGGCAACAGGATGCTGCCGCGCGCCTGCAATCCCGTGCGGATCTGCTGCAGCGCATTACCGCATTACATGTAAAACACTGAGGAAAGTTATGAAAATCATCATGGTAGAAAAGCAGGGGCTTATGGACGATTTGGCGGCGTGGGGCGTAGCGCCAAATTATGCCCGTTTTTTCCTGGCCAAATGCCAAGAAGTTGATGGCCTTGTTGCCCTGGAGCCGTTTGTTTTCAATGATTCCATGCACTTGACCAGCCCTTACCAGTGGTTTGCCTCCAATGCGGCGTTTTGGTGCCGTGCATACCGTGAAGCAGGCACCGCCGAAGAACAGGCGGAAACCCTGGCATCTATCCGCGCCCTGTTCTATGTGGCGGGGATGTTGGGGCAGGGCAGCATTACCGCGCTGATCCTCCAATGGTGGTCGGCAACCTATGAGCTGCACCGCCTGCCAGCGCCGAACGTTTCACCAGCTGACTCGCTGATTTTTCGGGACGGCAGCGCGTCACGCTTTATCGAGACAACTACCGGCCAGCGCCGACACTAAAACCCACTAATCACAAACGCCCCACGGCTTCCACCTGGTAGCCGGGGGATTCTTTTTGCCCAAATCGGAGAAAGCACCATGCCAACTATCGGCCAAGACATTAGCAACCGCGCCGCGCGCGCCTCCCTTAAACATGCGCTTGACCTGGCGCGCCGCGAAGCCCAGGCGGATGCCGCCGTGAAGTTTTCCAGTCACTTAGACCGTATGGCCACCTCAATGGCCAACCAAGATTTATCCGCCGTGGAGATCGTGGAACTGCTGCGCCAGGACGCTGAGAAATGGAAAAACGAGGGGCTTTCATGTGCTGGGTACTGCTGATCGGCGGCTTTTGTGCCGTCTGGGTGTGGATGGGGCGCGCGGCTGACAAAGAGGCGGCGCAGCGCCCTGAAATGCAAAATTACGATTAGGTGATGTGATGAGAATGCATGATTTAAAAATCCGTCCTGAACATTTCGCGGCAGTGGTAAATGGTCAGAAAAAGGCAGAGTTTCGCCTCAATGATAGAGGTTACTGTGTCGGCGATCTCCTTTGCTTACATGAATTTGGGCAACACCCGGAGTTTGACCACTTGGAAGGGTTCCTTGGTAATCACGTCTGGGTGCGCATTACTCACATTACTAACCTGGAGGAATGGCTTTCAGGGTATGTGATGCTGAGCATTGAGCGGGAGCCGTTCTCATGCTGAATCCGGTTGCATCTGCTACCGAATGGGCGTTCTCGTGGAACGCCCCACGTCCAGCGATCGCCAGTCCCTTTCCGACTTATGACGAGATTCACCAAAGAGAAAAAGAAAACGAAGCGTTGGCGCGTGCCCAAGCGTTGTTGCAAAAGCAGCCGGCGATTGTTCGCCTGGATGTGACGCGCCGTGCCAATCAGCTTGAGAAAGAACAGGGCATTCAGCGGGCCAATGCGTTCTTGGCAAAAACCTTTGTCGAGCGCATCTTGCCGCGCGTTAACCTGATTTCAACCAGTTACCACATCTCGGAAATGACTGCCGACACCGCCCAGCTAATGTGGCGGTTCAACAACTTGCCGGATATGGCGCGGGCCGATATTGAGCTACTTGCCCAGGACATTGCCGGCTTTATCTGCCTTGAGCTGGGCACAATCAACCAGGAAATGGCGGATTGTGGCGATCTCAAGGTAGCGCACGCGCTGTTTGTTCGCGCTGGCACTATCACCCAGGCATTCCGCCAGAATGTGCCTCACTGGGAAAAAATGATTAACCGCTTTTTCTGCGAAGATGAGGCGGTTTCCGCCGTGTCTCGCATGATGTCTGATAAGTGGTGGCTCGGCCGCCTGCGCCGTCATGCGGGCGAATGGCGCGAACACTTACAGATTGCGCTGAACAACGTGAGCAAGCGCGCCAGCACCTACGCCAGCAAAATGACCATTCACGAATGGAAGGAACAAAAGCGCCGGACGCGCGAGTTCCTCAAGTCGATGGAGCTTGAAGATGAAGATGGCAACCGCATCAGCCTGATCGACAAATATTGGGGCAGTGTGGCCAACCCGGCTATTCGCCGCACTGAAATGATGGTACGCATCCGCGGCTTTGAAAATATCTGCAACAGCCTGGGCTACATGGCGGAGTTTTACACGCTAACGGCCCCGTCAAAATTCCACGCCACCACGATCCACGGACACCGCAACCGCAAGTGGAACGGCAGCAGCCCGGCGGACACCCAGCGCTATTTGCGCCGCGTGTGGGAGAAAGCGCGCGCCAAGCTGCACCGCGAAGATCTGCGTATTTTCGGCATCCGCGTGGCCGAACCGCACCACGATGGCACCCCCCACTGGCACATGCTGTTTTTCATGCGTCCAGACGAGGCCGACCAGGTGCGGCAAATCCTGCGGGATTACGCCTTTGAGGAGGATGGCGTGGAGCTTATTACTGCTAAAGCCCGCAAAGCCCGTTTCCATGCGGAAACCATCGACCCAGAAAAAGGCTCCGCCACCGGCTATGTGGCCAAATACATTTCCAAAAATATCGACGGGTACGCCCTGGACGACGAGCTGGACGACGAAAGCGGCAAGCCGATGAAAGAAGCGGCTGCCGCTGCTGCTGCCTGGTCGGCGCGCTGGCGTATCCGTCAGTTTCAATTTGTTGGCGGTGCGCCGGTGACTGTTTACCGCGAACTGCGCCGCATGTCCGATCATGATACGGCAATGGGCCTAAGCGTTGAGTTTGCAGCGGTACACGATGCGGCAGACGTTGGCGATTGGGCCGGTTATATCAATGCTCAGGGCGGGCCGTTCGTTCGCCGCGATGAGTTGGTTGCCCGTACCTGGTACGAGGTAAGCCAGGACGTTAACCCATTTGGGGAGGAGGTGATCAGGGTGAAAGGGGTGTTTTCTCCATCCGTGGGCATGGATACGCCGATTTTAACCCGTGTGACGCAGTGGAAGATTGTGCCGAAGTTGGCCGCCGATCAGGCGGCTGGGGTTAGCGACGCGAACGCGTCGCCTAGGAGTTCTGTCAATAACTGTACGCCAGAGGAATGGCGGCGATTATCGAGGGAGTTACAGCGACGTGGTTTTGCCGGCGATCAGTATGAGATAGACATACTCACCAGGGGCAGCGCCCTGCGGATATACGGCGACCGAATGTTAAAAATGCGCAATGGACGCCTGGAGGAAACGGCCAGCGATCCGGCGTGTGAGTTGTGGCCGGGCTGGAATGGGTAGTTACAGAATTATTCATTTTGCTAAATAATATGTATACTGTACGGATATACAGTATCAAATTGCTAAACCTAGAATAAGATGGAGGAAGCCGTGAGGGATTTTTTCTTTGAATCACTGGCTATACAGCGCATTGAACTTGTGGCGCGCTTAGTCTCTAACGGACGTTGCAGCAGCGACGATCGGGAGTTGGCTTTATCATGGATTTCTGAGATGACTACTACACTGGCGGCAGACGTTGAGCGGCAGATTCAAAAACGCCCCCAGGGTGGAGGCGTTAATTCAGGCGGCGGAGGCGGCACCCTGCAATAAATCGAGCATCATTTGCCGTTGTTGTTGGCTCATGCCTTCAACAACGGTTTTCAGCAACTTATCCCCTGTTTTCGCGCTGGGGCTAATCGTGTGGGAAAAGGTTAAATTCATGACAAAAGTATGCCCACACTCCACATCAGCGCAGGCGCAATAAATATCTGCAATCTGCCGGTGTTTCCGGTTGGTCTTGCGAATCACAGCCTTTGAGCCGCACTCCGGGCATTCAATTTTCAGGACTCTCATATTCCGCTCTCCAGCTGTTAAAACATGCCGGGATTTTAGCCTTTTTTGCCTCATGCTGCATCCTTATCTGTTGTTTCAGAAGCAAAAGTTAGATACAGGTGCGGAGGGATTTCAGGATCGTTCTTGATGGCCATTGCCATTCGGCGCACGATTGGGTACACCTCGCTTTTTTTATACGTCCGATCCACCTTTTCGGGGTCGCCTAATCCAGCTGTGTTCTGCGGAACGATGCCGGCCAATCCGGCAGGGAAGCGATGCGCGTTTAAAATGTCCTGGGCGCTGATGTTCTTGACGCTGGCAAATTCATCCTTTGCGGATATATCACCCATCTCAATAAATTTGATGGCGTCGCCGTCGCCGCCTGGAATGTTCACCAGGATCGTGGAGAAGTTGCCGATGCCTTTGCTGTCGCGCAACTGCCGTTCGATTTCTTCCTCCATTTCATCCGTCATGCTGGGATCTCGGGTGTAAAGAATGCCGCCGGTATGCGCCCCGTTATGGTAATAACGGCGGCGAAAAATGACCGCTTCACTGTTAAGCAACGCCGAGTGAACACCGCCGATGTAATCGGGTAAGCCGTAAATATGCTGCTGTGGGTCATACATCTTGATGAAGATAATATCTTCCTCGGGGTACACCTGCGGTTCCCCTTCTTGCAGTACGACATAATCGCCAGGAATATCGTGCCCATCCTCCTGAGTTCTGCGCCGGCGCAAGTAGAGGCCGGGCAGGGGTTCCAGCCCAATTACATCCCCCCATCCGTTGCGCACTTTGGCTAACGCAATATCGCCGAAGGTCAAATAATCAAAAATTGCTGCCTCCAGTTGGTCATAGGTAAGGCCGCCGCCCTGGTAATCAGACAACACCATGTTTTTGCGGGCGTGAATAATGCCGCCATGCTGGCCGTTGAGATTGATAAGCTGCGCCAGGGCTAACCGGTCGATAGGCTGCGTGTAGTGATCGGCGGCTTTGTCATACCAGATATTCCGGTAATCCGTTCCCGTGGTTAAAACTGGTTCGGGCTTATCAAATGAGATGATGCTCATTTTTTTTGACTGTGGGCCGCGGTGCTCGCGTTTCACATACTTTTTCTTTTTCGTCATGCTGCTTTTTTCACTCCCCATCGGGATTTGGGTTTGTTCTCGTAGTTAAGGGGTTCGTTATGTAGGGCGTGCGTGATCGCCCAAAACGCCTCGGCGTGGCCAGTGTCTTGGCTGCGGTCAGCAACAAACGTCATTGCATTACCGCTTTGGGTGGTTGTACGGCGCACCGCCATAAAGCTGGCGGCGATCTCTTTCAGGTTTTTGTCCCATTCGATGCGCTGGCTTTCCACCACGTCAGCCGCTTTTAAAACCAGCTGATTTTTCGTGTTCACGTCATAACGGATAGGCACCGCCACACGCATGGCAAAGTGCTGGATGTTGTCGAATACACCGCTCCCTATGCCGGTAATGTCTACCCCCAGGTAGGTGAAGTTGTATTTTTTAAACAGCTGCTCAATCTGCCTTGCCTGGTATCGGAAGTTGATGCCCTTCCAGTAAATCACCTTCAATACGCGGAATTTCTCCACGGCAAACATGGGGGGAGCGACAATCACAAAGCACGACAAATCACCGCTGCGGGCGGGGTCAAAACCTCCCCAAACGGGGCGATCGCCAAATGGGCGCAAGGCCTCCGGGTTGTGATCTTGCCAGGTGTCCACCTCAACGCCGCAGGCTTCCAGGTCGGCGAAGCTAAAAACGGAGTCCTTGCTATCAACAAAGACGCACATATAGAGCATGTTGAATGTGGCCGTGTTGTAGCGGTTGCGCAGTTTTTCAATATTGGCCAGGTTGAAGCCGCCGGCGATCGCGTCTTCCATCGTAATGATGTAGCGCCATTGGCCATCAGGGCACACCCGGCCAGCGTCGCGCAGTTCATCGAAATCAGGGAATTTAACCGCCGTGCGCTTTTTGCTGCCCTGTTTCCATTCGTCCCCCATCCAAAATGGGTATGCCTGGTGCGTTTTGGCCGATGGTGTAGAAAAGTAGGTTGTGCGCCATTTGTCATGGGTGGCCATTGCGCTGGCCACCTCGTTAAGGTGGGTGAAGTTCGGCACCCAAAAATACTCGTCGCAATACAGGTGCCCGCTGTATGACTGCGCCGTGTTCTTGTTGGTTGAGAGGAAACGCAGCTCTGCGCCGTTGCTCAGGCGGATAGGGTTCCCGGTCAGGGTGATGCCGAAATATTGCTCTGCAATGTTGACGATATAAGACCGGAATACCTCCGCCTGCGCCTTTGACGCGGAAAGGAATATTTGCGGATCGCCCGTCATTACTGCATTTTCAAACGCCTCATACGCGAAATACCAGGTTGCCCCGATCTGCCGGCTTTTAAGGATGTTTCGCACCTGCTGGCCAATATTCTGGCGCAGGTGCTTTTGGTAGGCGAAAAGGTGTTCTTCTGCCCAGGTATCGAAATCTTCCTGCGTCAGCGTAGAAATATCATTTTTCTTATATTTCCGTTTGCCTTTGCGCCCTTCCTCGTCGTTTGCGTGTTCGCCTGCCGGTTCTCCGCCCTGGCTGCCTGCCATCTTCTCTTTATGCTTATTGCGCTGTGCCCGTAGCTTTGTGGCATGGGCGATAAGCAAGTCCATTTCTTTCAGGTCGAGATCGCTTTTATTATCACGCCCGGCAAGTAGCTGATAGCGCCTTTCGATCGCGTCTTCTGTGCTCTCAACGCTCAGCAGAGCCTGCCAGCCATATTTTTCAGCCCAATAGTAAACGATCCGCCCATTAGGCAGATTTAATTCGGATGCAATTTCCTTAGGCGTATAGCGGCGCAGGTAAAGAGCGCGCGCAACGCCTTTTAATTCTTCAGAGTATTTAGCCATGCGGTTAATTATGCCGTGGCTGTAATAAAAAATGACGGCGCAGATTCGTGAATGTTCGATAAAGGGCTATAACCGAATTATCCAGAATAATGCAGGGTGCGCCGGTGTGTTTAATTGGCAATAATTGATTTGCAGCGTCAGGGGGGGAATCAGGAGGGATATGTCTCATTTAAAAACTGACTGGCTGTGTGTTGCTACCGAAGGGGATACCGTTGATGGGCGGATATTAGAAAGACAATGGATTGTCGATATGGGGGAAACCTACGACATAAACCACTATGCCGCACTGATCTGGCCTGAGCATGAGTGTGACGCCGGTAATTTTGGCGAAGTCCTGGATGCGTTTTGGCAGGATGGGGATGATGGTTTAGCCCGGCTATTTGTCAGTATCTGCCCAAATAGACGTTTGCTTTATGCGAATGAGGAAGGGCAATTACTTTATTTCTCTGTTGAGCCAGAACTTAACTGGCGCGGTGGGGAACGTACTTACCTCAAGGGGCTGGCTGTAACGGATACCCCAGCCAGTATTGGCACCACACGCCTGCGTTTTAGTCGGCGCAACTTAACTAAGAAGGGATATTACAGTTATGTAATTTCCCATGATGGCAAAATTAAGCAGGAAGGAAAGATGAAAAATTGGCAAAAGCTGTTTGGTATTAAACCGAAGTTTGAGGAAGAAACCCCACAAGACGATTCGGCGCAAAACGACGATAAATTACAGGCGTTGGCAAATGCGTTGAACGATCTGGAGGCGCGTGTAGCCACCATTGAAAATCAGCTTAATTCCGTGAAGGAAGACGTGGACACCATTACAGAAGTGGTAGACACGGAAGAGTTTTCAGCTATTCGCGATAACGCGAAAGAAATTGTTAACCGTTTCAATTCCCTGGGTAATGGCGGTAAACGTAATCCAGGCCGTAAACTTCCGTCTAAAGCCGGCAAGTTCAATTACCTGTAATTCTCGCACACATATAACGAGCTATTAATTAATCGCATTGCTGCGAGGGAGTTTTATGTATCTTAATAATGAAGCACGGGATTTACTGGATAAATATTCGGCTGGTATGGCGGCGCATTATGGTGCCCGCGATACCTCCCGTTATTTCTCCATGAATAACCCGCAGGAAATTGCGCTACGCCTGGCGATGCTGGAGTCTGTCGAATTCCTGAACATGCTTAGCTGCATGGACGTTGACCAACTGAGTGGCCAAGTGATTTCGGTGGGTGCTTCCGGTTTGCATACGGGCCGCAGTGAGAACGGGCGTTTTCACAAGCGTGTTGGCGTAGACGGTAATACCTACGATCTGGTTGAAACCGACAGCAGCGCGGATCTGCGCTGGGATCTGCTCTCTGTTTGGGCCAATGCCGGCCAGGAAGAAAACGAGTTCTTTAACCTCGTACAGACGTTTTCTACCCAGGCTTTCGCGCTGGATATGCTGCGCATTGGTTTTAACGGTAAAACCCGCGCCAAGACTACCGACCCCGAAAAGAATCCAAACGGTGAAGACGTAAACATCGGCTGGCATGAGCGCATGAAATCGATGCTGGGCGGTAGACAAATCATGACTGATCCGGTGGTGCTGGATGCGGCCGGCGATTACAAGTCCTTGGATTCAATGGCGCAAGATTTGATTAACGCCAAGATCCCGGAGCAATACCGCAATGACCCGCGCTTAGTTGTGCTTGTCGGTGCCGATTTGGTCGCTGCTGAACAGTACCGCCTGTATCAGGCCGCCGATCGCCCAACCGAAAAAATCGCCGCTCAAATGTTGGGTTCAACAATTGCCGGGCGCACGGCCATTATTCCGCCATTTATGCCGGGTAAGCGCATGGTCGTTACGCCGCTGAAAAACCTGCATATCTATACCCAGCGCAACACCCGTATGCGCAAAGCGGAGTTTGTGGAAGACCGTAAACAGTTCGAAAGCAAATACTTGCGTAATGAAGGTTATGCGGTGGAAGTGCCGGAGCTGTACGCGGCTATCGATGAATCCGCTGTAACGATCGGCAAGGTTAACGAACCTCTGGAGGGCTGATAAATGGCACTTTCTCCCGCCCAGCGCCATAACCAGCGCATTGAGATGGAGCAAAAGCTAAAGCAGAGCCAGGCGCTTGAAAGCACGGAAAGCCTGCACCTGATGATCAGGGCGCTGGAAGCCGATGTTGAGCATGTTCGAAGCCTGCCTTTGATTGCCGATCGTGTTGAGTTTAAGCGCGACGTGTTGTTACCGCGCTGGATGCCAACGGTGGAAGCCTATTTGGCCAGTGGCCAGGTTTATGCAAACCCTGTTTTGGCGTGGTGCGTGATCTGGTTATTCGATGTGGGCGACCTGGATAAGGCGTTGGATCTGGCTGACATTGCGATCGGGCAGCACCAGGCCACGCCGGAGCAGTTGCGTAGCAATTTCCCCACGTTTGTGGCGGATACCATGCTGGCATGGGCGCAAGAGTCGGCGGGGCGCGGGGAAAGTGTTGAGCCGTATTTCTCTCGAACGTTTGAGCGTGTGGCGAACACCTGGCGCTTGCATGAGCAAGTAACGGCGAAATGGTACAAGTTCGCGGGGCTGGAAATGCTGCGCGGTGACGGCGGGCAAAAAACGGCGTCGGGTGTGGATGATGTACAAACGCTGGAAAAAGCCGATCAGCTGCTGGCTACCGCTGAATCGCATTACTACAAAATCGGCGTCAGGACTGCGCGGCAGAACATTGCGGCGCGGATGCGAAAACTGACGCAGGGTTAAAGACTACCGCAAGCCAGGCGGGCGCGGTGGAGGGCAGGCCACGAAAGTGAATCTGCGCCGTGGAAACCGGTCAGCCCGCCCTTTTACGGGGAATTTATGTTTAGCGGAAAGCCGATTGATTACCAGGATGAGCCGCTCAAAAACGCCGGATTTTGGCCGGACTTGAACCTGAAAGATTTCCAGGCGCAGCGGTCATTACCGCCCGATATTGACGCCAACACTATCGCGCAAGCGCTGCTGGCGGCAGTGACGGAAGTTAACGCGGAGCTGGAAACTGTAGAGGCGCGGTGGAGGATGAAAGGTTATCTGGCGGCGGCTGATGTTCCAGGGGTAAGCCTGGGCGACCTTAACGGCCTGTGTGCGCAGTACCTAAAAGCGGTATTCGCCAGGGCGAAAGCCGATCTGTTGGGGGAGTTCGCCACGATTGGGCGTCGTGATAGCCACCCTGGGCAGGAAAGCACGGAAACCCGCGCGGGATTGTTGGCGGAGGCGTCTGTAGTGATCCGCCGCATGAAAGGGCTGAAGCGGGCAACGGTGAAAAAGGTATGAGCAAGTTAGAGACGCTAACCGCGTTCCTCAAGGCCAATTTGCCGGCGCGCGTGGCCAACCTGGAGTTTAACAGCGACATGGAAGAAGTGAGCTTCATCAATGCGCAAAAGGATTTGGGGCTGAACCAATACCAAATGGCAGTGATGGAGTACGAGGCGGTTTTGTCCTGGGGGCGCTTCCCGTATCGCCAATTTGACCCGCGCAACCTGTGCGCGCTGTTGCTGGCCTGGCTGATTGAGAACGCCGACCAGGGGCTAATTGAACAGGGGTTCGAACCGACTTTGCCGGAGCTGGCGATCGTGGTCACGGACGATAAAACCGCGTTGGTGGAAATCGCGCTCAAGATGGCCGAGCCGCTGACGCTGACCCAGGACGAAGAAGGGCTAATCCCTTTCGACGGCAAGCGCTGGCGGTTGGCCGACCCGGAAATTTGGTGGGCCCTGGAAGGGCGGATTTATGGCGTAGATAGCACCGGCGCGCCGATCGGTGAAACACCGTGATTATCAACGGCGAGTTGAGCCGCCCGCAGCTGCGGGCGCTGCGCAAGGAGTTGGCCAAGCTGGAAATGCCCCAGGCCAAACGCCAGCGTCTGCTATGGCGCATGGCCAAATACGGGGTGATAGCCGCGGCTAAGCGCAACGTGCGCAACCAGCAGCAACCGGACGGCACGCCCTGGGAAGGGAGGAAGACCCGGCGACGCGGCAAGATGCTGCGCAACATGCCCAATTTGCTGCATATCCGCGACATGCCAGAGCGGGAGGCCGTAAGGCTTTACCTCCAGGGCGGTGGATACCGCAACGGCAATAAGGCCGTGCCGGCGGGCGTGGTGGGGTTTTCGCAATCGGCAGGTATGCGGGTTTCCATCAAGCGGGAACAGGTGGCCGGCAGGAAAGCCGACACCGAGCGGCAAGCCACGCTGCGCCAGGCTAAGAAGCTGCGCCAGCTGGGTTATCAGGTGAGGCGCGGGAAGCGCTGGCAAAAGCCGCCGCTCAAGGAAATTGTGGGAAATATGTCATTCGCGCAGGCCGGCTTGCTGATCCGCAAGTTGAGCGGCAAGGCGGCCAAAACGGCCTGGACGGTCGATTTACCGTCCCGCCCGTTCCTGGGCATGAGTGACGCGGATTTTAACAAAGCGTTGGCGCGTCAACTCCAGGCAATAGGGTTTGGCTGGAATGTGAAAGCGCAAGACATTAAGGGGAAACAATGAGTTGGCCAACGATTCAGGTTAACCAGATAAACCGGCACCAGGGCGAAACCAAAGAGATCGAGCGGGTATTGCTGTTTGTCGGGGCCGGTAAAACCAATATCGGCAAAACGCTGCCGGTGAACACGCAAACCGATCTGGATGTGCTGTTGGGCGTGGGGGATTCGGTGCTGAAAAGCAACCTCCAGGCCGCCAAGTTGAACGCCGGACAAAACTGGTTCGCGTATGTGCATGTGCTGGCGGAAGCCGACGCCGCCAAGAACTGGCCGGCGGCGGTACTGGCCGCGCAGCGTGTGGCGAGTGTGGAGGGCATCGTTAACTTGGTGCCGGCAACGCTCGATGTAGTGAAGCAGGCGCAGAGCCTGCGGGCGGAGATTATCGCCAAGTCTGGCCGCTGGCAGTGGTTCATTCTGTCGGTGGAATCGCTGCAAAAGGGCGAAGGTTGGGCCGAGTATGTGGGCCGCATCAACGACCTGCAAAAAGGCGTTGCCGAGCCGGCGATCCAGTTGGTGCCGCGTCTGTGGGGCAATGAGCCGGGGGTTTTGGCGGGCCGCCTGTGTAACCGCGCTGTGACGATCGCCGATAGCCCGGCCCGTGTGGCTACCGGGGCGCTGGTCGAAATGGGCAGCACGTCCACACCGGTGGACGGTTCCGGGGAAGTGTTGGAGCTGGCGACGCTCCAGGCGCTGGAGGCAAACCGCTTTAGCGTGCCGATGTGGTATCCCGATTACGACGGCCTTTACTGGTCTGACGGGCGCACCCTGGATGTGGAGGGCGGCGATTTCCAGGCGATTGAAAGCCTGCGCGTGGCGGATAAGGCGGCGCGCCGTGTGCGACTGCTGGCAATTCCTAAGATTGCCGATCGGTCACTGAACAGCACGCCAACCAGCATTGCGGCGCACCAACAGTATTTTGCCAAGACGCTGCGAGAAATGGCGCGCAGTACGCAGATTAACGGCGTGACGTTCCCCGGCGAAGTCAAAGCGCCGCTGGAGGGGGATGTGCAAATTACCTGGCGCACCTCCACCAAGGTGGAAATTTACCTGGTGATCCGTACCTACGAATGCCCGAAAGGCATCACGGTTAGCCTGATGTTGGATAACTCGCTGGAGGGCGCGGCATGACAAAACGAATTTCTGGCCAGTCGGTTGATTTCAATATGGACGGTGATTTAGTCCATGCGGAAAAAGTAAGCCTGAGCATTACCGACAACACCGCCGCAGCCCAAACGGGCGGCGTGCCTGATGGCTGGGTTTCCGGCGACGTGGCCGCCGAGGGGGAAATGGAGCTAAGCACCAAATCCCTGGCGCAGGTGACCGCCAAGGCGCGGGCCGCCGGCAGCTGGCGCGGCATCCCGCCGATTGATCTGATGTGGTACGCCAAGGCCGGCGGGGAGGAGCTGAAAGTTGAGGCGTTCGGCTGCAAGCTGATTTTGAGTGACATTCTGGATGTTGATCCGAAGGGCGGAAGCATCATGACGCACAAGATTAAGTTTGTGGTGACGGACGCGGATTTTGTGCGCCTGGGCGGCATTCCTTACCTGGAAGCGGAAGTGACGCAGAACCTGATCGGGTAAGGGATAGAGATGCAGGAGCATGAGAAAAATATTCTCTGGTTGTTGATGTTGGGGGCGGTGATCGCCGTGGGGCAAGTCCTGAGCAGCGAGGAACCCATTACCCTGCGGTTGTTTGTCGGGCGCATCGTGTTGGGATCGGCCACCTCGATGGCGGCGGGAGCCGCGCTTATCTGGGTGCCGGGGCTGTCGCCGCTGGCGATAGTGGGATTAGGGGCCGCGTTGGGCATCGCCGGCCACCAGGCTGTTGAGCTGTGGTTACGCCGTAAGGGAAGTAATCTTTTGAAAGGGAAAGGAAAATATGACTCTGAGTGAAAAACAGCAGCTGTTTACCGCCTTGATTGGCCAGCTGATCACCTGGGCCGGCGATCATGGCTACCGGCTGACGTTCGGCGAAGCCTACCGCACGCCTGAGCAGGCCGCGCGCAACGCCAAGACCGGCGCAGGCATCGCCAATAGCCTGCATACGCAGCGCCTGGCGGTGGACTTCAACCTGTTTATTAACGGCGTGTACCAGACCCAAACCGAGGCATATACACCGCTCGGCGAGTATTGGGAAAGCCTGGGCGGTGCCTGGGGTGGCCGCTTCAAAGACCGCCCGGACGGCAACCATTTTAGCCTGGCGCACGATGGGCGGCGCTGATGGCCAAGGGGGCATGGTTGGGCCTGCTGGCCCTGGTGGCCAGCTTTGCCGGCGGCTGGCAGGCCAATGGCTGGCATCGGGATAGCCTGGCGTTGGCCGTAGACCGGGCCGCGCAGCGGGCCGGGGAGGAATCCCGCCAGGCATCGGAGAACGTGGCCAGCCGTTCGGCCCGGCAGTTGGAAAGCAAGCTGGAGGCGTTGCGCGATGCTCAACCAAAAGAGATCCGCACCGAAGTGGTTAAGCCGGTATTTACCCGCGTTTGTGTGTCTGATGAGTTTGTCAGGATGTACAACGACGCCGCAGATAAAGCCGAACGTGCCATTTCAGGAAAGTTTGCTCGTTAAATGCCCGGAGCAATTACCCAGGATAAACGGGGTAACCGGTAAAGATGTTAGCGAGCCGTTATTAACCTATTTAGATATTTATCCGCTGTGCGCCGCGCGGCATAACCAATTAGTAGACGAAATAAATCAACGTAAGGAATTACAGCAATGAGCAAAGCAGAAAATAAAATCACTTTGACTATCCAGGGCAAAGACGTGGCTTTTGAGCCAAACACCACGGCCTATAACAGCCTGATTAACGATATGGCGATGGATAATAAAGTCGCCCCGCATGTGACCTATTTGCGCCGTATCGTTGCGGCGGAAAGTAAAACCGATCTGGATGAGCTGCTTAAACTGCCTGGCGCTGCATTGCAAATCGCGGAAGCGGTAAACGCGAAATATGCGCCGAAACTGGAAATTGAAGTAAAAAACTAACCAACCGGCTGCGGGCTATTGATAACAATTTCATTGAGCAAGCGCTAACGCTGCGGCGTTATTACTTGCCGGCTGAAAATGATAGCTCTGAGAACTTAGCCCGCGCCATTTGGCTGGATAACCGGCATTGGGAAAATATGCGCGTGGCCACCGCAAACGGCATTTCTTTGGCATTTAAAGGCGAATAATGAAACAGCTAGATTTTACCCTGAGCCTGATCGACAAACTGACGCGGCCCCTGAAACAGGCCCAGGCATCGGTTACCGGTTTCGCGGAAAAATCGCAAGCGGCCTTTGGCAAGATTGCCGTGGGTGGAGCCGGGTTGGTCGGCGTTGGGTTGTCGATTAAGGGCGCGTTAGGCCCAGCTATCGAGATCACCGACGCGCTGAACGCGGCGGCCACGAAAGGGATTGATGACAGCACCTTGCAGAAGGTGGCGGGCGATGCGCTGGCCTTTGCCGCCAAATATGGCAAGTCGTCGGTGGACTTTATCACGTCTACCGAAGCGATCCGCAGCCAGGTGGGATTGCTGACCAACCAGGAGTTGCCTGCGTTTGCCGTGGCGACCAATACCCTGGCAGCGGCCACGAAAGCCAGCGGCGCAGAGGCGGCGGAGTACATGGGCAGCATGTACAACAAATTCAGCAGCTACGCCGAGAAGATGGGCCGCGTGAACTTCGCCGAGCAACTCGCCGGCAAAACGGCCTACATGGTCAAAGCCTTTGGCACCAACATGGGGGCGATCTCTGACCTGATGGAGGGCGCCAGGGGCGTGGGGGCAAACTACGGCGTCGGCATCGATGAGCAGTTAGCCGTGATGGGGCAACTTGAGCGCACGTTAGGATCGGAAGCCAGCAGCGTTTACGAGTCGTTTTACCAGACGGCCCAGGACGGGGCCAAAAAGCTGGGGATGAGCTTTGTTAACGCGGCGGGCGGCATGGTCAGCTTGCCGGAAATGCTGGAGAAATTACAGGCGCGCTACGGCAAAAGCATAGAGGGGAACCTCAAGGCGCAAGCCGCGCTGGATGATGCTTTTGGCGATTCGTCGGTACTGATTAAGCAGCTTTACGGCAATGTGGATCTGCTGAAAAGGCACATTACCGAACTGGGCAGCAATGACGGCATGAAGCGCGCCACGGAAATGGCGGAGCGCATGGCCAATCCGTGGGAACGGCTTACCGCGATCTGGTATTCCATCCGGGCGGCGATGGGGTTAACGCTGTTGCCGGTGCTCTATCCGCTGATTAACAAAATGGCGGACGCGGGGCAAACCCTGGTGCGTTGGTTGAAGCTGTTCCCCAACCTGGCGCGGGCCATTGGCCTGGCGGTGCTGGCGTTCCTGAGCCTAGCGGCGGTGGGGGCGATAGCCAACCTGGCGATCGGCGTCCACATGTTCCTGATGCTGGGGTTACGCAACCTGCTGGGGCCGGTGGCCAAATTGCTGGGCCTCAATCGCCTGGCCATGCTGGCCGGCGGCGCGGCCACGGCGGTGTTTAACCGTGGCCTGGTGATGCTGCGCGCGGGCCTGCTGGCGGCGTCGATTGCCGCCCGCACCGGTGCGGTGTCGTTCCTGCTGATGAGCTGGCCGATCGCGCTGTTGGTGGCCGCTATCGGTGCCGTGGTGGCGGCGGTGTGGATGTTCTGGAAGCCGATTAAGGCGTTTGTGTCCGGGTTTATTGCAGGCTTTAAAGAGGCCGCGGGCGCGCTGTCACCCTTTGCCGGCGCGTTTGACCTGGTGAAGCGGGCGGCGGCTGGGGTATGGGATGCGATTAAGACGCTGTTTGGCTGGTTCGTTAACCTGCTAACCCCTGTCCAGAGCACGGCGGCGGAGCTGCAAGCCGTCACCACTGCCGGCCAGCTGTGTGGCCAGATCGTTGCCGGCGCGATCGGCTTGTTGCTGTCGCCGATTGAGCTGGTGATCAAGACGGTCGGCCACTTGTTCGATGCGTTCGGCATCGTTAAGCAAGGCTGGCTGGACGTGGTGGCCGCGTTTGATCCGTCCTCGCCGATTGAATCATTTATGACGATTGGCCGTGTGGTATCGGGCGTATTTACCAAACTGTGGGGCGTGTTCCGGTCTGCGTTTGCCGACACCTACAACTGGATCATCGACAAAATCAACATGCTGCCGGGCGTCAGTATTGACCCCATGCATGTGGATGTGGTGCCGACGGTGACCGAGCCCCAGGGAATGGTAAACGTGCCGCCGGTGACGGTGCCGGCGATTGATGCGGGCGCGTTGCCCACGGGCCTGGCCACGTTGGAGGGTAGCAGCGCATTGCCGGCAGCGGCCCAGGCTGTGGCAGTGGCCCCGGTGGCGGTGCCACAACCTGCGCCGGCGCTGATGCCGGCGGCGGGGGCGCGCAAAACGCTGATTGAGGATGTGCGCGATCCTATCGTGGTGCCCAGGGCGATGCAGGGGACGGCGGCGACGCCCGCACCAAAGGTGCCGGTGGTGAAGGTGCCGCAGCCCCCGGCGCAACAGGTGCAGGTGCTGGCCCAGGTGCAGACCGAGAAAAGCGCGCCGCCACCGCCCGCGCCGGATAAGTTGCTAAGCGGCGGCAGGTTAAAAGGAATTGGCCCCGGTGGGATTAATAAGGAAATTAACAATAATTCCCGAACCGTTACCGACAACCGTAAAAATATTGAGAACGTCCATATTAACGTTAAGCAGGGTATGACGCCCGAGCAGCTAATGGAATGGCAGGAATTAAGTTAATGAGCGAACCCCTTTATATAGACCTGCTAATTGAAAATGGCGATTTCTCGCTAAATACAGGCCGGGAGCCGGTGTTATGTCATAACCGGGTAAGCATTGGGCAAGATTGTGTCCATGCCATTTTAGAAAGTGGATTGGTCACGCAATTAGTGGCGGAAAGAAGTCCAACGCTTCGCGCTGACGTCATTATGCAAATGGTGTTGTTGCTGGAAGATGATACGCGAATTATTCCGGGCACGGTCGTGATTAGCGAGGAAACGTTAAAACGGCTTTGGGTGACCGCAGAAACTTATGATTTCGGCAAAGTGGAGGCCAGCGTTAATTATGACAATGAAACCGCAGGTTGATTACGAGAAAGCCTTAACAGAAAGCGGAATGCCAATTACCACGGAGCAAGTTAATTCCAAATTTAACGAGCTGGTGACCGCCGAAGGGTTAATTACCAATACGTCAAAAATGTCGCCGTTTTGGCGACTTATCCAGGCAATTATTACCGCCCCGGTAATGTGGTTAAAAGATGTTCTGGTGTCGGTCGTCATGGCCAACATGTATTTGGCCACCGCCGGCGGCACCTGGCTGGAAATGTTCGCCTGGGGCGTCAACGTGAAGCGTAAGCCGGCGACGGCAGCGGAGGGCGTTTTTCGGTTCGACAAGGAAAACGCCAGTGTCATGGTTACGATCCCCGCCGGCACGGTGGTACAAACCGAGCGGCTTAACGGCCATGTTTACAGCGTGGCGGTGGTGAAGGAAACCACGCTGGCCGCCGGCACCGCCGGCGGGCTGGTGCCGGTGAAAGCGACCGAGCCAGGCGGCGCGCATAACCTGGCCCCCGGTTACTACCGGATTTTACCCCAGGCGGTGCCGGGCATTGTGCGGGTGGAAAACGAGGAGGGCTGGTTGCTGGCCCCCGGCGCTGACCAGGAATCCGACGACGATTTACGGGACAGGGCGCGCAACCAATACAACCTGGCGGGCAACTATCACACGGATGCGGTTTACCGCAGCATGATCGCCAGCGTCGCCGGGCTGAGTATCGACCGAATTTTTTTCCAGCACGACGCCCCGCGCGGGCCAGGAACGGCAAATGCCTATCTGCTGCTGGATTCCGGCGTGGCCTCGCAGCCGTTTATTAACGCGGTCAATGATTACATCACGAACAAGGGGAACCACGGCCACGGCGATGATATGCAGTGTTTCGCCATGCCGGAAACCCAACACAACCTGGCCGTAACGCTGTTTGTGGAGAACAAAGCCAACTTTACGGCGGATGCGCTGGCCGCGCTGACGCGAAACAGCGAAACCCTGATCCGCTGTGCGTTCCGGCAAAACGCCGAGTACGACGTAAAGAAAACCTGGCCTTATGCGCGTTTCTCGTTTTCGAACCTGGCCAGGGAGTTACACCGTGCTTTCCCCGAGCTGGAATCTATCGCGTTTTCCCTGGGCGATATTGTTAGCGAGCTGAACGTGCCGCGTTTGAAAACCTTGAAACTGGAGGTTGCCGATGCCTGATTTTAAAGAACGCCTGGCGGGGATGCTGTTGCCGTCCTGGATGAATCGCGGGGAGCCGGCCAAGCTGCTGCGCGCCTGCCGCAATTTCTGGTTGTGGGTGCATGGCTGGCTGACCTGGCCGCTGAAACAGCTGGATGCGGCCACCTGCGCGGTGCCGTTGCTCCAGGTGCTGGCGTACCAGCGCGATATTACCCGCTTCAACGGGGAGCCGCTGGAGCTGTTCCGCAAGCGCGTGCAGTACGCCTTTATCAACGCCCGCGATGCGGGATCGGTGGCCGGCTTTATCGCCATTTTTGAGCGCCTGGGCGTGGGCTATGTGGAAATCCTGGAGCGCCAGCCGGGCATAGATTGGGACGTGATCAGCGTCCGTGTGACCGATGGCCAGGTGGCCAGTAATCCCGATCTGCTGATGCAGGTTATCCGGCAGTATGGCCGCACCTGTCGCCGCTATCGATTTGAAGTGATTAACAATTCTGTCCTGCAATTACGCGCTGGCTGGGTGGGATGTGAATACGTGACTTACAGCGCCGCCAGCGCGGCGGTCAGTACCAATAACCAACATTCCGCCACCGTGGCGAGCGCAACACTGAAAGGATAATCAACATGTCACAAACCGCGATCACCTTTGCCTTTGAGCAATGGAAAGCAAAAGAAGCTGTGAACGTTTCCCGCGTGGTGCTGGATGAGTTCGTTTTCGCCAACGTGCCGGGCCTCGATGCCGGTAAGCCGATTGACCGCAAAGAAGGGATGCCGCCGGCGGGCCAGATTGTGCACCGCCAGGCAGTGAACAAAACCGGCGTCGTGAACAACAATGCCGTGGTGTATTCGGTCACCCTGGGCACCGAGGTGGGCGATTTTGACTTCAACTGGATTGGCTTGGTGAACAAGGCCAGCAACACGGTGGCGATGATTGTTCATGCGCCGACGCAACGCAAGGTGGCCAATCATGCCGGCCAGCAGGGCAACGCGATCACCCGCTCCTTTGTGATGGAGTATGACGGCGCGGCCAGCGAGACGGCGATCACCACGCCGGCGGAAACCTGGCAGATCGACTTTACCGCGCGCCTGGGCGGCATCGATGAGATGCAGCGCCTGATTAACCGCGATCACTACGGTGCCGGCGCGTTCTTTGGTAATGGGTTCCTGGTGGCCAAGGCCGGCGCGCAGTATTTCGTGACCGCAGGCACCGGCTATGTGGGCGGGCTGCGCGCGGTGCTGGCGGCCAACCAAAACATTACCGTGACGGCCAAGCCTATCAAGGTGTGGGTTGATGTGAGTTTACAGGGCAACGTGGTAAGCCAGTGGGCGGCGGCGGTGAAATTCACCGTTGCGGCCACTGCGGCGGATTACACGGATAACGCCGGCTTTAAGCACTATGTGTTTGCGGTGGCCAGTATCGACGCCGCCGGCAACATTACCGACCTGCGCCCGCAAGGTTCCCTGTCCGACCAGGCCGGCAATGATGCCTATTTGCGCAAGGATGATAACTTGGCCTCCCTCAAGGACAAGGCGAAAAGCCGGGGGAGTCTGGGCCTGGGCACCGCCGCCACGCGCAACGTGGGCGTAGAAGGTGGCAATGTGATGGAGGTCGGGGCGTTTGGCCTGGGCATGGGTGCCCGGCATCGTGATGATGCTTACTGTAACCAGGGCGAAATCTACCGGTTAAACAACACCTCGAAAAATGCCCCCGGCAATCAGGTTTATGGCGTCTTAAGTCTGCCGTGCGACGGTGGCCCGTCAGGCGGCTATCTGGCGGTGCAGAATAACGCTGATGCTTTTATCGGTCGGTCGAATATTCCCGATAACGGGGTGACCTGGTTCCAGGTTTACACCACGCGATTTAAGCCGAAAGCGCAGGATGTGGACGCGGTATCGGCCACGCTGGGCGGCGAGTTCAAGAAGGAAATCCAGGCATCCGGCGGCGTGACGGTGGCAAATAGCTGGAGTTCTAAGCCGGGCGGGCTTTTCCCTGGGAACGGGGATGGGGCCAGCTATGAAACCTGCAATGTGGATGTGAAAAGTTGGTATGGCCTTGGCTTTTTCAACACCTGCAAAGGGGAAGGGATCCAGGGGCGCACGGCGTTTTTGAACGTGCGCACCGGGTCATTCTCGGCCAAGGGGCGGATCACTGGCGCATCCGTGTGGGATGGTAACGCCCGCGTTTACTCGCCGGCGAATAAGCCCACGGCGGCGGATGTTGGTGCGCTGACTGATGCCCAGGCGGCGCAGAAATATGCCCTGCGCTCTATCCGCGTGAACGGTAAGCCGCTGACCGGTGACGTTAACTTGTTGGCGTCGGATGTGAACGCCTGGAACAAGACCGAGGCAGACGGGCGTTTTGTTAAACAGGCCGGCGACACCATGATCGGGCCGCTGACGGTGCCGCGCATTGTATTTCCTGATGGGGCTACGGGGAACGCGGATAGCGATGTGAACCGCCCCAACGGATTTACCGTTGAATCGTTGGCGGAGGTCACCCATAAGGGGTATCCGGTGCCGGGTGGCATGGGGGTTTTGTTTACCGGTAAGGCAAACGAGTTTCGCAACGTGCAATTTTTGGTGGGGTCGGGTGACCGCTCTTTCTACCTGCGATCCATGCGGAAAGATAGCCCTGGCTCTACTGAGTGGGCGCGGGTGTACACCACGGACTACAAACCGACAATTAGCGATGTGAAGGCCGCCGACCACAGCAATAACTTTGCTGCGCGGATGGGGGTTGCCCGTGTGCTTACCGGGGCAGAAAAGCCGACGTCTCCAGGCGTATGGAGCGTGGAAAATAGCTCTTGGACGCCTGTTGCGTGGGGAACGCTGTATGTGACTACCAACGGCACCAATTTAAGCACGGCCTCCGGTAACGGGAAATTTATCCACTATCTGTTTATCGCCCACGGCAGCGCGAACAAGTTCTATGTTGCAACGGATGTGAACGGCGGATTCACCGGCTGGGAAAGCTATCTAACCAGGAAAGGCGGCCAGCTTTCGGGAACGTTGACGAGCAGTGCCGAAATTACGGCGAAATATCTGTCAACGCCAACGGGCGCACCTCCAGAAGGGAGCGGCGCGTTTTCCTCGCAACTCGACACCAAAGCCCCTTTCTATCAGGAAAATTACAATTGGGATGTTGTCGAGGGTGGCCGCTATGTCCCGTTGGTCAAAGGCAAAAGCACCCGAAAAGGGCAGGGTTACCCAACCGCTGTTAGCTTTGGCTATCTGATGGATGGGGCAGGCAGCTTTGCTAAGCCCTGCATTCATGTGCGGGGGGATAACAACGCAGAGGCTATCTGGCGGTTTGATCCGAACACTAAGCAGTTTGTGGCCCCCGGTAATTTGTATGCAGGCGGAGCCGCCTATCAGGTTGATGGCAATATCAGTGGCTCTATCTGGGGCGGTTATCTCAGCAACTGGTTGAACCAGAACTTTAACGGCCGCGTTGATTGGGGGACGTACAACCGTGATGTTGGGGCCAGGGCAACTATTGACTATGTAAACAGCCGTTCAGCTGTTGCCGGCGGCCGCAATGCCTGGTGGTACAAGGACGAGGTGACGGGGTTCATTATTCAAGGCGGGGTGGTTAACCGAGTGGACTATGTAAACCGTGTCGGTTTCCCACGCGCTTATGTGCGGGAGTGCTTCGGTGTGCAACTGACGTTGGCCAGTTCCAATGGGAATTGGTTCGGCGATAGTCGGGTCAATATCCAGGGGCGGGATCTGGATAACAACGGGTTTAATGCAATGATGGATGGTCAAGAACAGGTCGTGTTTTGGCAATCGGTGGGGGTGTAACGATGAGCTATGGATTTAGCGCAACGACCAAGGCTTTTTATGTTTACGAAGATAAAGAAAGCTATGAGGCAAACGGTAATTGGCCGGAGGATGTAAAGCCCGTTAGCGATCAGGTGTGGGAAAAATATTGTATGCAAGGCCCGGAAGGAAAAGAGCGCGGCGCAAATAAGCGCGGCTTGCCGTGCTGGGTTGATATTCCCGCTCCAGCAAAGGAAACGCAGACCGCTGCAGCCACCTGGAAAAAAGGGCTGCTACTGGAAAAGGCAGGCAAGGCGATCGCCCCCTTACAGGATGCGGATGATTTGGGGATTGCGTCAGAAGCAGAGAAAGCGGCGTTGCTGGCCTGGAAGAAATATCGGGTTTTGCTCAATCGCATCGATGTGGAACACGCGGACAAAATCACCTGGCCGGAGGTGCCGAGTGTGGCGTAAGGCTGTTTTGCGGATGCCTGGTGATATGCAGGCGCTGACGTGCTCGATGGTGCCGGCGCATCCGTGGGTTTATGGCGTAGGGCGGCAAGAGGCATCTGGTAGTTACCTCAGCCCGACCAACGCCGTGGATTACCTGGCGGGCAAGCTGGCCGGCCAGGGGGCCGAAATCACCGCCACCGTGTTTATGATCTGCGCCAACTCACACGCCGAGTTTATGCCGTTGGTGGCGTCGCTGTCGGGGGTGCTGCCGCTGCCGGCGTTAAACCAGGTGCAGCGCATGGCGCAGACGGCGGCCACGCAGGCCGTTACCCGGATGCAACTGCCTGGGAAGATGGGCGGCGGCTTGCCGGCGGCGGCGGTGCTTTCGACCAGTGCGCAGCGCCTGGCGATGAATGCGCAGCGTATCGCAGAAGCCAAGGCGGGCGCGGCGCTTGGGGCGAGTGTTGGCGGCTTGCAGTCGGCTTTGGCCGGCTTTGCCGAGGCTCGCCAATCCGCCCTGGCGATGGTGAGCGATGCCATGACGGCGTTACAGGGAAAAAGCGCGCCGGCGTGGGTGTTTACGGCGAAAGGGGCCGCCGCCAGCGTTGGCGCGGCGATGAAAAAGGATGTTCCCCACCAGGATGCGGTTTTTACCCTGGCGGTGTTGTTCGTAGGCAAGGATTTAGGGCAGTTGGAGGCGATGATCCATGACGATAGTCACGCTGGCGCTTAATGGTGAAGCTATCCCGCTTAAAGGGATCATGGTGACGCCGATGATGCAGTTTCAAGATAAAGACCAATCCGGGCAGACCTCGAGCACGGCGAACGCCGAACAGGGCATCAAGCCCAAGGAATTGCGCATTTCCGGCATGATCCCGTTTAGCGAAGCCAAGGTGTTAACGCGTCTGTTTGCCCTGGCGGAGGCCACGGAGGGCGGCAAGTTGAAACGCTACCGTGTGGCCAACCATACCGCCCAGGCCATTAACTTTAGGCTGGCGACGTTCACCGGTTCGATTGACGCGCCGAAACAGGACGGCAAGCAAGCCTGGCTGGTGACATTCACGATGCGCGAGCATTTGAGCGTGCCGGAAAAGAAAGACGCGCGGGAGGGCAGCAAAACCGCCGCCAAAAAACAGACGCCAGGCGCGAATGGGCAGGTAAACGGGAAGGGCGCAGCGGCAGAAGACGAGCAGAAATTGAGTTGGTTCGAGCGCCGTGTTTTGAAGCCGGCGGATGATGCGTTGGCCGGCGTGGTGGGGGGCGAATGAAACCGATTAAGCGTCTGATTTTGTCCGGGGATGCGGTGCCGCTGGTTGATCTTAACCTGGTGCTGGAGTTGAACGGCTGCGGGCGCGGGTTTATCACCGCGCAGACCGAAACGGACTACACCGGCAAGCTGGTGCGCCTGGATGCCGGCTATACGGATAGCCTTTTGCGTTGGTTCACCGGGTATGTGGAGCGCGCGCAGCCGGCAGAGAACGGTTTTCAGCGGTTGTTTGTGCGAGAGCTGGCCGGCGTGTTTGAAAGGTTGTGGCCGTGTTCGTTCCAACACCCGACGCTGCGCCAGGTGGCCAGCTGGCTGGAGGAAAACAGCGGAATAACGATCGCGCTGCCGGCGCAGGCGGATTACCTGGACAAGCCGATCCCCCACTTCACCCATAGCGGGACGGGTTATCAGCTGTTGGCCAATCTGGGGGCCGCGTTTGGCGTGCCTGATTACGTTTGGCAACCGTTGCCGGATGGCGGCGTGTTCCTGGGGAGCTGGGCGCATTCCATGTTTGCCGGCAAGCCGGTGGATATTCCCGCCGAGTTTAGCCAGGCGCGCGCTGGCGGCAACAGCATGACATTGCCAATGGTGCAGGCGCTGCGCCCTGGTGTGGTGGTCAATGGCCGCCGGCTGTCGAGTGTTCGCCTGGAAAACGACGACACCACGATCACCTGGCTGGCGGTAAACCCGCTGACGGGCAAGGCCGTGGCCATGACGCCGGCACAGCGCCAGATTGATGCGGCTTACCCGGAGTTGTCGGCGGGACTGCATCTGCCAAAATTCGCCAGGGTAGAGGCCCACGCGGAGGCGGTGACCAGTGGTGACCTGGCCGATCCGTTCCGGCCACGCTACGCCGTGGATTTGCAGCTGTTGGACGCAGACGGCCAGCCGGCAAAAAACACGCCGATTTATCCAGCGGTGCCGCTGCCGGTGCCAATGGCGGGCCAGGATTCGGGCATGTTCCAGTTTCCGCCGGTGGGAACGCTGGTTGAGGTGGCTTTTACTGATGGGCGGCCTGATAAGCCGTTTATCCGGCAGACGCTGGCCCAGGGCAACACGCTGCCGGATGTGAAGCCCGGCGAGCAGCTACAGCAGCAACGGGAGGAGGTTTCCCAGCGGGTGACGCAGGCAGGGGATTGGGAGCGGAAAACCGACCAGGCGATCCGTGAAAACTCCATGACCAGGGAAATTCAGGCCGATGAGGAAACGCGCACCGTGGTGGCCAGGGGCACAACGGTGCAGGCTAACGATAAAACCACGGTGCTGGGCACATCCACCTTGTTGGCCGGTGCGGTGCAGCACATCGCAGAGGGCGATTACAGCGTAGCGACGCAGGCCAACGCAGTGGCCAGCGTGGGCGGCGATGCCACCACGGCGGTGGCCGGCAGCCTGATGGAGAAGATCGGCAAAATCCGCAGCAGCATAGCGGCAGCGCGCCAAGACGTGATCGCCCCGGTGGTGTGGGTGGGGAGCCAGCAAATCAACGTGATGGCCTTGATGCTGGAAACGCTGGAGGTGGTGCAGGAGCTGGCGCAGCAGACTGCCGCCCACACCCACAGCAACACCGGCACACCGCAGAACGCGCAGGCAATCAGCGCCGCCGGCACGAAGTCCAGCCAGCTGAAAGACAAATACGCGCCCGTGATTGGATAGGGCTAAATATTGATCGCCCGCACCGATCAATAATGAGTAATTGATCTACACAACCAATTATCTTTTGAGCGCGTAACCGTGTAGAAATTGAACAAACAAGAAAGCCAACACCAGGAAGCACCAGCCCGCCCCGCGCGGGCTTTTTCATGCCCGCAATCTGGCCGCCTGTGCGCCATTCTGAGCCGCTTTCCAGCCCGGCGACAATCCCACGCGAATAAATCCGATCACCGCAGCAGCGTGCCGCCAGCGCGGCAGAAACCCCACGAAATAAACATCTTGCCCACGAAAACGGCACTACACCGCACCCGCCTGCGCAATTTGGATCAGGAAATTTTTTCAGTTCTGATTTTCTACAAAACACCCCGCCGGGCCGCGCCATGCCTGGGGCTTTGCGAGCAAACCCAAACTGAAAAGATTGAAAAGAATTTCAGTGTTTTTCAGTTTTCGGATCGCGTGGCGTTATGGGTGTAAAGCACAATGCATTGAAAAATATGGAATAAATATATATTACGTGGATCGTGGCGTGGTTGGAATGGATCGCCAAGAAATGCTGGCAGAATGTGGTAAGCCAGATGCCGCAAGGGTTTAGAGGCCATGCGGCTGTTTTGCTCAAACTGAAATTACTTCATTAGAAAAGTAACTTTGCAGCAGTCATGCAAATTGCTGCGACGCCGATTAAAGTTGCAGCAATCCACTTCGTTTGAGTAGAAATTTCTTTGTGAACGCCAACCATTGCCTGGTGCATCTCGGTACGTAGAGTTTGGATGTCTGTTTTAGATGATGCACTGTAGTTAGCAAGGTCTGCTTTTGTTGCAAAATTTTCTGAGCGAACGAGTAATTTAGCGAGATCAGTTTTGATTTCACCTATCTGAAGTTCAAGTTTTTCGACCCTTTTTTCCAAATCACCAGGCATATCTCCTCCGCCGTTACTACCGTCATTGCTACCCCTACGACGATTATCTAATTGATATATATTATCATTCATCTTTGCCTTCCGTGCTTTCCTTAACTTGTTGCGCGGTTAGCCAACTATGGACCCTGTGCGCCGAGAATGTGGTGTTGAAGCCGCATTTCTCACAGTGAAGCATATAATAATAGTTTAAAACATGCTCTGTTGGAATAACCGGCACATGTTTGAATAAAGTGACATAAGTAATTGTCTGATAGGGATTTGCGAGATTTGCTTTCGACGTCTCTGACACTATCGATACGCCGTTGCCACACATAACGCAGTTCGTTGTTACTGAGTTTTTATCAAGAAACTTGAAGAAATCCTCTGTTAAAACCCGCGAGTATGGGCCGCCTTTAAATTCTTTTTCGTTTTCAGTCATACGCCGCCTCCTGTGGCTAAACCAAATTGACTTGATAAGTTAATCATTGCAAGTTTGCTAACATCCATCAATGCAAATGATTTGAGAGTTTTCGGCTTGAAATGAGTGTGCAAAGTGGATGTGCAAAAGCACTGTCGCCATTTTATCGCCATTAGCTACGGCATCGGTTTTTAATGGTTTGTTTTAAAAGGGTATTTTTTAAAAGCAACAAAAAACCCGATAATCTTGAACCTAAAAGGCGGGATTATCGGGCTCCACAAAATGGGGACATCAAAGAAAAGCAGTGGCACTAATTCAGACTGCGGCCCCCAACGAAAGTTCTGGCCGGCGACAAAAAAATCAAAATATTTTTATCGCCGATCCATCTCTCCCGCTAATCGATCAGCCGAGTATGCCCGGCCATAGCACCACGATGAGTGAACCCGCCAGCGTTAACAGCACGTTAGCGATGGCGTAGGTGCCGGCGTAACCCAGCGCCGGGATGTTGCTGCGCGCGGTATCGCTGATGATCTCCATCGCCGGTGCGCAGGTGCGGGCGCCCATAATCGCGCCGAACAGCAGGGCGCGGTTCATGCGCAGCACGTAGGCACCGAACAGGAAGCAGATAATCACCGGCACCAAGCTGACGATCAGCCCGGCGATCAGCATCTGGCCGCCGACCGCGCCCAGGCTGTGGCCGATGCCGGCGCCGGCGCTCAGGCCTACGCCCGCCATAAACACCATCAGGCCGAACTCTTTCACCATGTTCAGCGCCCCCTGCGGAATGTAGCCGAAGGTCGGGTGGTTGGCGCGCAGGAAGCCGAGCATAATGCCGGACATCAGCAGGCCGGCGGCGTTGCCGATGCCGAACGAGAAGTTGCTGAACTGTATGGTGATCTGGCCGATCAAAAGGCCGATGATGAAGAAGGCGCAGAACGCCAGCAGATCGGTCACCTGGCTGTGAATCGAGATAAAGCCAATTTTCTCCGCCACGCTCTTCACCCGGCGCGCGTCGCCGCTCACCTGCAGCACGTCGCCTTTGTTGAGCACGATGCTGTCGTCGATCGGCATTTCGATCTGGCTGCGGATCACGCGGTTGAGGAAGCAGCCGTGGTCGGTCAGCTTCAGCTGGCTCAGGCGTTTGTTCACTGCGTTGCTGTTCTTCACCACGATCTCTTCGGTCACGATGCGCATGTCGAGCAGATCGCGATCGAACACTTCCTTACCGTTGCGGAAGCTCGGATCCAGCCGCGCGTGGGCGTCCGGGTAGCCGACCAGCGAGATCTCATCGCCCACCTGCAGCACCGCGTCACCGTCCGGGTTGGCCAGAATGCCGTTGCGGCGGATGCGTTCGATGTAGCAGCCGGTCTGGCGGTAGATGCCCAGCTCGCGCAGGTTCTTGCCGTCGGCCCAGGCCACCAGCTCGGGGCCGACGCGGTAGGCGCGGATCACCGGCAGGTAGACCTTGCGCTGGCTGTCGGTGTCCAGGCCGCGTTCACGAGCGATTTGCTGGGCGGAGGTGGACAGATCCTGGTGCTGCAGCTTCGGCAGGTAGCGCGCGCCAAAAATCAGGCTGACCAGACCGATCAGGTAGGTGAGGGCATAGCCGAGGCTCAGATGATCCTGCGCCGCCAGCAGCGCCGGGCCGTTGACGATGGTGTTGCGCAGCGTATCGCCGGCCCCCACCAGCACCGGCGTGGAGGTCATCGAGCCGGCCAGCATGCCGGCGGTCAGGCCGATGTCCCAGTGGAACAGCTTGCCGAGACCGATGGCGATCACCATCGCCGAACCGACCATCACCAGCGCCAGCATCAGGTAATTTTTGCCGTCGCGGAAGAAAATCGAGAAAAAGTTAGGCCCGGCTTCCACCCCGACGCAGAAAATAAACAGCATGAAGCCGAGATTCAGCGCCTCGGTGTTAATGGCGAAGTGTTGCTGGCCGAGCAACAGGGAAACCACTAAAACGCCAATGGAATTACCGAGTTGGACGGAGCCCAGACGGAGTTTACCGAGGCACAGCCCCAGCGCGAGTACCACGAACAGTAACAGAATGTAGTTACCGTTTAACAAACTAGCGACGTTTATGTTCACGGAGGATAACTTATTGTTTACCAGTAAGTGCTTGATATAGATAACTATAAGAGATAAATTCAGCCTTAAAACGACGTCATAAATCACCACCAGCAGAAAGCGAAGCGAACCATCGTTCGGCGGCGTTCATTCTAGACGCTATGACCGATGACAGCCAGCACAGAAAGCTGATTTCCTGCGCCGCCGTGCGCATTTAACTCTCTTTTGACCAAGGAAAAAATTCGGTTCAGCGTCACCTGACGGGTGGCCGGGCTGATTTCTATTGATGCGGTAATTGGGCGGGGGAGAATTCGCATGACGAGTTATCGATATTGGCTGGGCATTCTCAGCTGTTTTCTGTTGTTCAACCTGGTGTTTCTCGGCCAGCAAACCGGCCTGTTCGGCAGCACGGATCATGAGCACCACGGGGAAACCGGCCTGCTGCTGTTTGTGATCCCCGGCGCGATCGCCAGCTATCTGTCGAGCCGCAAGCGGCTGCTGTGTCCGCTGCTGGGGGCGCTTTATGCCTTGCCGCTCTGCCTGCTGATCCGTCACTTCTGGCTGACGCCGTCCTATTCGTTCTGGCAGGAGCTGGCTTACGCCACCAGCGCGGTGTTCTGGTGCGTGTTCGGCGCGATGCTGATGCTGTTCGCCCTCGGTCTGTTGCACACGCTCCAGCAGCTGCATCGGCGGCAGCGGCAATAAAAAAAGGCGCGTTAAGCGCCTTTTTTGTCGTTCAAAAACTTACTGGAACAGGTTCAGGTGTTCTTTAGCGTAAGCTTCGAAATCGGTGCAACCGCCGATGTGCTTCTCATCCAGGAAGATCTGCGGCACGGTTTCAACCGGTTTACCGACGGTTTTTTCCAGATCGGCCTTGGTGATGCCTTCCGCGTGGATGTCAACGTAACGGAAGTTGAAATCGTCGCGTTCTTCAGTCAGTTTTTCCGCCAGTTCTTTAGCGCGGACACAATAAGGACAGCCAGGACGCCCGAAGATTACTGCAAACATGCAACGCTCCTTAATTGGATTTTCAAAAAATTGTTCGCTACCGCAACGACATCCCGTCACCGAAAAAGTCATTACCTGCGTCAGATGGCGCCTACTATGCCCGTTGAGGCGGTGAAAAAAAAGCAGGAATTACCTGTTAATCTGATTCATGTAACCAATTAGTCTGCCGGGGCTGTCGCCGCCGACGGGAATTCACTACACTGGGGGCAGACCTTCTGGAGAAGAAAAATATGCGTTCATTCGGTGACTTACCGCGCCCGGTGCTGGTGTTGGAAGGGCTGGGCATCGTGATGCTGGTATTGGCCTACCTCAGCATTCACGGGCACCTGCAGCTGCCGGGCTGGCTGGCGTCGCAGCAGGCGGCGGTCGGCATGATTTTCCTCGGCGTGGCGCTGATGGTGCCGGCGGCGGCGTTTCTGGTATGGCGCGTGGTGCAGGGGTTCGGGCCGCTGATGCGCGGCGGCCTGCCGCCGGAAAACGATCGCCGTAAGCCGCAAGATGCGGACGCATCGAAAAATCATCAGGACAGCGATCCGCGCGCCTGAGCGCCGCGGCCGCTAACCCGCCTGCGGGGCAGGCGTTGGCCTTTTTTGGGGTGACGAGTGAAAATTGCCATTCTTTCTCGCGACGGATCGCTCTATTCGTGCAGGCGGCTGCGTGAAGCGGCGGAAGATCGCGGGCACAGCATCGATATCATCGATCCGCTTTCCTGTTATATGAACATCAACCCGGCGGCGCCGACCATTCACTATCGCGGCCGTCAGTTGGAGCGTTATGACGCGGTGATCCCGCGCATCGGTTCCGCCATCACCTTTTACGGCACCGCGGTGCTGCGCCAATTCGAGCTGCTCGGCAGCTACCCGCTCAACGAATCCGTGGCCATTACCCGCGCCCGCGACAAGCTGCGTTCGCTGCAACTGCTGGCCCGGCAGGGTATCGATCTGCCGATCACCGGTTTCGCCCATTCACCGGACGATACCGGCGATCTGATCGAACTGGTCGGCGGCGCGCCGCTGGTGGTCAAGCTGGTGGAAGGCACGCAGGGCATCGGGGTGGTGCTGGCGGAAACTCGCCAGGCGGCGGAAAGCGTGATCGACGCCTTTCGCGGCCTGAACGCCCATATTCTGGTGCAGGAGTACGTGCGCGAAGCGCAGGGCCGCGACGTGCGCTGCCTGGTGGTGGGCGGCCGGGTGGTGGCCGCCATCGAGCGGCAGGCGAAGCCCGGCGAGTTTCGTTCCAACCTGCACCGTGGCGGCAGCGCCCGCAAAGTGACCATCACCGCCAGGGAGCGGGCGATTGCGGTCAAAGCGGCGAACACGCTGGGGCTGGACGTCGCCGGGGTGGATATCCTGCGCGCCGAGCGCGGCCCGCTGGTGATGGAGGTCAACGCCTCACCGGGGCTGGAAGGGGTGGAAACCACTACCGGGCTGGACATTGCCGGCATGATGATCGAATACATCGAGCAGCGCGGCCGGCCGGGGTTCCGCCTGAAATCGGGCGGCTGACGGTACGCGCGTTGCGCTTTTCCCGCCGAGCAATATCTTAATTAGTGAATTAAGCCGCATTGATCGTGGCGTATCGGGTGAATATTCCGTAAGCTATGCGCCTTTTCGCGTTTTGAATATTGTGAGGCTGGTTATTATGGATTCACTCATTGTCCCCGATTTGGCGCTGTTGCGGCGCTGGCTGGATCAGTCGGGCATTTCTTTCTTTGAGTGCGATTCCTGCCAGGCGCTGCACCTGCCGCACATGCAGAACTTCGACGGCGTGTTCGACGCCAAGATAGATCTGGTGGACAACGTCATTCTGTTCTCCGCGCTGGCCGAGGTGAAGCCGACCGCGCTGATCCCGCTGGTGGCGGATCTGAGCCAGATCAACGCCAGCTCGCTGACCATCAAGGCCTTTGTCGACATTCAGGACGACAACCTGCCGAAGCTGATCGTCTGCCAGTCGCTGAGCGTGGCGGTCGGCATCACCTACGAGCAGTTCACCCACTTCATGCAGCAGGGCGAAGAGCAGGTCTCGATGGTCATCCTCGAGGCGCGGGCGAACGATCTGCTGTTTATGGGGGACGAAGAAGAGATCCCCGCTGGCGCCTTGCGTCAGCCGATGCTGCACTGATCCTCGCTGTACCTTAAGCATGCCGTCGCTCCGGCGGCATGCTGCCGTGACTCCCCTCCGCAATTAAATATTCTGCACTTTGGCCTCTGCCGCCCGATCTTTCTCGGCTTTTACGCCGTTAATGCCGTATCACATAGAGAAAAATTGCATAAAAAATCGATAAATGGCGTTTTTTACCCTGGGGGCTGGCGGGTTGCGATGGCAGCGGCTATGCTGCTGATTCTGCAAAGGGCTTGCGATTTCCCTTGTAACCACGCGAGCAGGGCAGTGCAAAAAGGCGCATGCAATCATATGCATAGCCATTCATTTCGCGGTTGCAACGATTGCGCTCAATCAGGAAAGGTTTTGTATCGCTGCAGATACAAGTTCAATTCTATGATTTACCCTGTTTTGGAGGAAGTTACGGATGGTCACCCAACGTAAAAAGTGGTTATCGGGTGTGGTTGCCGGTCTGTTGATGGCCGCGTCCGTCACGGCGTCAGCCGAAGAGAAAACGCTGCACGTGTATAACTGGTCCGACTATATCGCGCCGGATACCCTGGCCAAATTCCAGAAAGAAACCGGTATCAAAGTGGTGTACGACGTCTTTGACTCCAACGAAGTGTTGGAAGGCAAACTGATGGCGGGCAGCACCGGTTACGATTTGGTGGTCCCTTCATCCAACTTCCTCGAGCGTCAGTCGCAGGCCGGCATTTTCGAGCCGCTCGACAAGAGCAAGATCCCCAACTACAAAAATCTCGATCCCGAGATGCTGAAGCTGGTGGCGCATAACGACAAAGACAACAAATACGGCATCCCTTACATGATGGTGACCACCGGCATCGGCTATAACGTCGACAAGGTGAAGGCGGCGTTGGGCAAAGACGCGCCGGTCAACAGCTGGGATCTGATCTTCAAGCCGGAAAACCTGGAGAAGCTCAAGAGCTGCGGCGTCTCCTTCCTCGATGCCCCGAGCGAAGTCTACGCTACCGTGCTGCATTATCTGGGCAAAGATCCCAACAGCACCAACGCGGCGGACTACACCGGCGCGGCCAACGATCTGCTGCTGAAGCTGCGGCCGAACATCCGCTATTTCCACTCTTCTCAGTACATCAACGATCTGGCGAACGGTGACATCTGCGTGGCGATCGGCTGGTCCGGCGACGTGATGCAGGCGGCCAACCGCGCCAAAGAGGCGAAGAACGGCGTGAATGTGGCCTATGCGATCCCGAAAGAGGGGGCGCTGACCTACTTTGACATGTTCGCCATGCCGGCGGACGCCAAAAGCAAGGACGCCGCCTACCAGTTCCTGAACTTCCTGCTCAAGCCGGACGTGATGGCGGACATCAGTAACCACATTTACTACGCCAATGCGGTGAAAGATTCCACGCCGCTGGTGAACGCCGAAGTGCGCGATAACCCGAACGTCTATCCGCCGGCCGATTTGCGCGCCAAGCTGTTCACGCTCAACGTGCAGTCGCCGAAGCTGGACCGTGTCATTACCCGCGCATGGACTAAAGTTAAAAGCGGGAAGTGATGATGGGGGAGCCCCCCATCGTCGGTAAACCGGCAGGCGGGTGTTTCCCGCCTGCATTGCCGTTTTGGGCCACGGCGCTCGCCGTGGTTTTGTGCCGCTTTACGCCGGAGAGCACCCCGATTGAACGACGCTATTCCTCGTCCTCAAGCCAAGTCGCAGAAGGTTTTCACCCCTCTGCTGGAAATCCGTAACCTCACCAAAACCTTCGACGGGCAGAATGCGGTCGAAGACGTCAGCCTCACCATCTATAAGGGTGAGATCTTTGCGCTGCTTGGCCCGTCCGGCTGCGGCAAGTCCACCTTGCTGCGCATGCTGGCCGGTTTTGAACAGCCGACGGAAGGGCAGATCGTGCTCGACGGGCAGGATATGTCGCATGTGCCGCCGTACCAGCGGCCGATCAATATGATGTTTCAGTCGTACGCGCTGTTCCCGCACATGACCGTGGAGCAGAACATCGCGTTTGGCCTTAAGCAGGACAAAATGCCGCGGGCGGAGATCGCCGAACGGGTGGCGGAAATGCTGGCGCTGGTGCACATGCAGGAGTATGCCAAGCGCAAACCGCACCAGCTTTCCGGCGGCCAACGGCAGCGGGTGGCGCTGGCGCGCAGCCTGGCCAAGCGGCCCAAACTGCTGCTGCTGGATGAACCGATGGGCGCGCTGGACAAGAAGCTGCGCGATCGCATGCAGCTGGAAGTGACCGACATTCTCGAGCGCGTCGGCGTCACCTGCGTGATGGTGACGCACGATCAGGAAGAGGCGATGACCATGGCGGGGCGCATCGCCATCATGAACCGCGGCAAATTCGTGCAGATCGGCGAGCCGGAAGAGATCTACGAACATCCGAATAGCCGCTTCAGCGCCGAATTTATCGGTTCGGTCAACGTCTTCGACTGCGTGCTGCAAGAGCGTCACGACGATGCGCTGATCCTGCAAAGCCCGGGGCTGCGTCATGCGATCAAAGTGGATCCGGACGCCTCGGTGGTGGACGGCGTGCCGATCCAGGTTGCGCTGCGGCCGGAAAAGATCCTGCTGTGCGAACAAGTGCCGGAAGACGGCTGCAACTTCGCGGTGGGGGAAGTGGCGCACATTTCCTATCTGGGCGATCTGTCCATCTACCACGTGAAGCTGCACAGCGGGCAGATCATCAGCGCCCAGCTGCAAAACGGCCATCGTTTCCGCAAGGGGATGCCCACCTGGGGCGATGAAGTGCGTCTATGTTGGGAAACCGACAGCTGCGTCGTGTTGACGGTGTAGTGGAGCCGGTGAGGAGTAACCCGTATGACCCTGCTTTCTGAACGCGCGCCGGAACCGCCGGCCAAAGCGCCTGGCGCCCTCAGGGCGCTGTTCCATCGCCTGCTGATGGCCCATGGCCGCAAGCTGGTGATCGCGCTGCCGTATTTATGGCTGACGCTGCTGTTTATGCTGCCTTTCCTGATCGTGTTCAAGATCAGCCTGGCGGAGTTGGCGATGGCGGTGCCGCCCTACACCGAGCTGATGAGCTGGGTGGACGGCAAACTGAACATCGCGCTCAACTTCGCCAACTACCTGCAGCTGACCGACGATCCGCTGTATATCGACGCCTATCTGCAGTCGCTGCGCGTGGCGGCGGTTTCGACGTTGTGTTGCCTGATCATCGGCTATCCGCTGGCCTGGGCGGTGGCCCACAGCAAGGCGTCGACCCGCAACATTCTGCTGTTGCTGGTGATCCTGCCTTCCTGGACCTCGTTCCTGATCCGCGTCTATGCCTGGATGGGCATTCTGAAAAACAACGGCACGCTGAACAACTTTCTGATGTGGTTAGGGGTGATCGACCAGCCGCTGGTGATCCTGCACACCAACCTGGCGGTGTATATCGGCATCGTCTATTCCTACTTGCCGTTTATGGTGTTGCCGATCTACACGGCGCTGATCCGGCTGGATTACTCGCTGGTGGAGGCGTCGCTGGATCTGGGCGCCCGGCCGCTGAAAACCTTTTTCAGCGTGATCGTGCCGCTGACGCGCGGCGGCATCATCGCCGGCTCGATGCTGGTGTTCATTCCGGCGGTGGGGGAGTTCGTGATCCCGGAGCTGCTCGGCGGGCCGGACAGCATCATGATCGGCCGCGTGCTGTGGCAGGAGTTCTTCAATAACCGCGACTGGCCGGTGGCCTCGGCGGTCGCCACCATCATGCTGCTGTTGCTGATCGTGCCAATATTGTGGTTCCACAAGCACCAGAACAAGGAAATGGGAGGCCAGGCATGAACAACTTGCCGGTAGTACGTTCACCGTGGCGCATCGCCATCCTGACTGTCGGCTTTACCTTCCTGTATGCGCCGATGCTGATGCTGGTGATTTACTCCTTCAACAGCTCCAAGCTGGTGACGGTGTGGGCCGGCTGGTCCACGCGCTGGTATACCGAACTGTTTCACGATTCGGCGATGATTAGCGCGGTGGGGCTCAGCCTGACCATCGCCGCCGCCGCCGCCACTGCCGCGGTGGTGCTGGGCGCCATCGCCGCGGTGGTGATGGTGCGTTTCGGCCGCTTTCGCGGTTCGACCGGCTTTGCGTTTATGCTGACCGCGCCGCTGGTGATGCCGGACGTGATCACCGGCCTGTCGTTGCTGCTGCTGTTCGTGGCGATGGGGCACGCCTTCGGTTGGCCGTCGGAGCGCGGCATGTTCACTATTTGGCTGGCGCATGTCACCTTCTGTACCGCTTATGTGGCGGTGGTGATCAGTTCGCGCCTGCGCGAGGTGGATCGCTCAATTGAAGAGGCGGCGATGGACCTGGGGGCGCCGCCGCTGAAGGTGTTTTTCGTCATCACCTTGCCGATGATTGCGCCGGCGCTGATCTCCGGCTGGATGCTGGCGTTTACCCTGTCGCTGGACGATCTGGTGATCGCCAGTTTCGTCTCCGGCCCGGGCGCCACCACGTTGCCGATGCTGGTGTTCTCCAGCGTGCGCATGGGGGTGAATCCGGAAATTAACGCGCTGGCCAGCCTGATCCTGCTGGTGGTGGGCATTCTCGGCCTGATCGCCTGGTGGTTTATGGCGCGCTCGGAAAAACAACGATCGCGTGAATTGCAGCGGGCGGCCCGTAGCTGAATCGTAACAAACCTGCTATTTTTGCAATCAATAAGTATTGCAACTAACTACCTGACTTTACATGCGCCATTTGAATGGCTCCAATGAATTTCACACTGCCGCCAACAACGCGGCAATGCGAAAGGCGTAGGGGCAGTGGCGCGTCGTAGCGGAACACGGATATGTCAGACATGCTGAAAAGCGGGCAGGGAATAAGATCGACTTCGGATGCGCCGGTGCCGGTGATGGTGGCGGGCACCGCCATGGTGGCGATCAAGTGTATCAGCGTGGTGCTGCTGCTGGGCGAGCTGGGCGTCGACGGCGCGAAGGAGTTTGTCAGCACCAGCGCGCAGGCGTGGGATTCCACCTTTATCTTTCTGGCCGGGCTGATGCTGCTGTGCCTGCAAATCAGCTGCGGTTTTGCGGTGATGCGCGGCCGCAACTGGGGGCGCTGGGGCTACGTGGCCTGTCAGTGCATCGTGGTGCTTTACCTGCTGCTGGCCACCATCGGCAGCGTCTTCCCCGAGGTGTTCACCGTGGAAGGGGAAACCAGCGGCCAAATCCTGCACGTTCTGATCCTGCAAAAGATCCCCGACGCGGTGATCCTGGCGCTGCTGTTCGTCCCCACCGCCAGCCGCCGCTTCTTCACCGCGCGCAAGTGAGATTTTAGGCGCGCGGAGTGGTAAACTCTGCGCCCTTAATTCGTCATCCTGGACTTCACGGTATCTTCATGCATTGCGCTTTGTATACGGCGGGCACCTGCCGTTCCTGTCAGTGGCTGGAAAAGCCCTATCCGCAGCAGCTGGCCGACAAACAGCATCACCTGCAATCGCTGCTGGCCGGGCGCGATGTCGCGCAGTGGCTGCAGCCGGCGGCGGGGGAGCTGAGCGCATTTCGCAATAAAGCCAAGATGGTGGTCAGCGGCAGCGTGGAGCGCCCGCTGCTCGGCATGCTGCACCGCGACGGCACGCCGGTCGATCTGAGCGACTGCCCGCTGTATCCCGCCGGCTTTGCGCCGATGTTTGCGGTGCTGAAAAGCTTCATCGCCCGCGCCGGCCTGACGCCGTATAACGTGGCGCGCAAACGCGGCGAGCTGAAATACCTGCTGCTGACCGAAAGCACGCTCGACGGCGGCGTGATGCTGCGCTTCGTGCTGCGCTCGGAAACCAAGCTGGCGCAGCTGCGCGCCGCGCTGCCGTGGCTGCAGCAGCAGCTGCCGCAGCTCAAGGTGATCTCCGCCAATATTCAGCCGGTGCATATGGCGATCATGGAAGGGGAGCGCGAGATTGCGCTGACCGAACAGCAGGCGCTGGAGGAACAGTTCAATCAGGTGCCGTTGTTCATCCGCCCGCAAAGCTTCTTCCAGACCAACCCGCAGGTGGCCGCCGAGCTGTATGCCACCGCCCGCGACTGGGTGCGCGCGCTGGGTATCGACAGCATGTGGGATCTGTTTTGCGGCGTCGGCGGTTTCGGTCTGCACTGCGCGCAGCCGCAAACTCGCCTGACCGGCATCGAAATCAGCGCGGAAGCGATCGCCTGCGCGCGTCAGTCGGCGCAGCGATTGGGGTTACTGCAGGTCGATTTTCAGGCGCTCGATTCCACCCGCTTCGCCACCGCCGAAGGGCAGGTGCCGCAGCTGGTGTTGGTCAACCCGCCGCGCCGCGGCATCGGCCAGGCGCTGTGCGATTATTTGAGCCGGATGGCGCCGGATTACATTCTGTATTCCAGCTGCAACGCCGAGAGCATGGCGAAAGATATCGAGATGTTGCCGGGCTACCGCATCGAACGGGTGCAGTTGTTCGACATGTTCCCGCATACCGCGCACTACGAAGTGTTGACGCTGTTGGTGCGGCGTTAAAGGCGCTTTTTGGCAGCCGTGTAAGCCGCTGAACGTTCGCGTTTGCCCACAGACAGGACCAGAACCACGATCTCCGTTTCCATGACGCGATATACCAAACGAAAGCCTGAGGCTCTGAGTTTGATTTTGTAGCAATCGGGCAAACCGGCGAGTTTGTTGGCGGGGACGTGGGGATTAACCAGCACCGATGCCAGCTTTTTTTTGAACTGTTCCCGGATCACCGGGGACAGTTTTTTAAATTCCTTCAGCGCATGTTCTTCGAATTCAAGCTTATAAGTCATCCAAATTGACCTTAATGCGTTTGCCGTTCATCCGTGAACGAACGATTTCAGCGAGTTCAATATCTTCCAGGTATTCCGCGATCGCCTCCCAGGTTTCCGGAGAGACGTAATATCCCGAAATCTTACCGTTGGTCAGGACGGCGACCGGTTGCCCTTGTGCCTCTTTAAGGGCGGCGTTGGGCGATTTCTTAAAATCGCTGATGCTGACAGCCGAGTCGGCAAGAATGGGTTGAACCGTCATGATGTTATCCTTGATGCTAAATTTAGTATCAAATTTAGCACTAACCGAATGGGGTGGCAATCGGATGGAGCCGCCGAAGGATGGCGACTCCACATGCGGACTTACTGCGGGAACCATTTGTCGTTGATGGCCTTGTAGGTGCCGTCGGCCTTGATGGCGTCCAGCGCGGCGTTCAGCTTGGCCAGTAGCGCCTGATTGTCCGGACGCACCGCGATGCCGAGGCCGGTGCCGAAGTATTGCGCATCGGTGATATGTTCGCCGACCGGCGCCAGCTGCGGGTTGGTTTTCAGCCACTCGTTCACTACGGCGGTATCGCCGAAGACGCCGTCGATACGGCCGTTTTTCAGCTCCAGAATAGCGTTCTGGTAGCTGTCGTAAGAGACAGTGTTAATCTCCGGGTGCTTGTCCTGCATGTATTTCTGGTGGGTGGTGCCGTTTTCCATGCCGAGCTTTTTGCCTTTCAGATCAGCCAGCGAGCTGAACTTGCCTTTTTGCGCGATCACAATCGCCGAGTTGGCATAGTAAGGTTGGGTGAAGGCGACCTGTTTGCTGCGCTCCGGCGTGATATCCATACCGGAAATCACCGCATCGTATTTTTTGAATTTCAGCGCGGCGATCAGGCTGTCGAACGCCTGGTTGGTGAAAGTGCACTGCGCCTGCATCTGTTTGCACAACGCGTTGGCCAAGTCGATATCGAAGCCGACGATCTGGTTGTTGGCGTCCAGCGATTCGAACGGCGGATAGGTGGCGGAGGCGGCGAAGCGGATAGTCTCGGCTGCGGTGGCGTTAAAGGTCATTCCGGCCAACATCGTCGCGGCAAGCAGCAGTTTTTTCATGCGTAGAGCTCCTGTCTGGATCCTGAAAGTGATTATTTCGCTATCGTTTGTTTTTACTGGTAATCGCCAGAGGTTTTTGCGCGTGCGTCTGCTGATAACCCTGCCACTGAGTGCATTAAAATGCAATATGAATGATTAAATATTGCGTGGGGATAAAAAAAAGCCCCGCACAATGGCGGGGCTCATAGGGGGAGGCGGCCTCAGTTGCGGCGTTCAAACGCCAGCGCGCGGCGCTCCACCAGTCGCATCAGCAGCGTCAGCAGACCGTTGACGCACAGGTACACCAGGCCTGCGGCGCCGAATACCATGACGTCGTAGGTACGGCCATACATCAGCTGGCTGTAGCCCATCACCTCCATCAGCGTGATGGTGTAAGCCAGCGAGGTGCTTTTGAACACCAGCACCACTTCGTTGGAATAAGACGACAGCGCGCGCTTGAAGGCGAACGGCAGCAGGATGCGCAGCGTCTGCCGGCGCGACATGCCCAGCGCTTCGCACGACTGCCACTGCCCGGCGGGAATGGCGCGTACCGCGCCATAGAACAGCTGCGTGGTGTAGGCCGCGCTGTTCAGCGCCAGCGCTATCATCGCGCACAGCCAGGGCTGCGACAGCAGGTTCCACAGCCACGGGTAGTCGCGGATCGCCGGGAACTGGCCGGGACCATAGTAGATCAGGAAGATCTGCACCAGCAGCGGCGTGCCGGTGAACAGCGTCACGTAGATCTTGACCAGCGGCGTCAGGATCGGCGTTTTTAGCGTCAGGATCACCGTCAGCAGCAGCGACAGCAGCAGAGCGACGATCAGCGCGGCGACGGTCAGCGTCAGGCTGGTATGCAACCCTTTGAGGATCTCCGGTAAATACTCAATCATCAGACCGGCCCCCGCTCAAAGCGCGTGGCGCGCAGCTCAATGCGTTTGATGACGTATTGGCTGAACAGCGTCACCAGCAGGTAGATGGCCGCCGCGATCACATACCAGGTAAAAGGCTCCTGGGTGCGGGTGGCGATGCTCTTGGTTTGCAGCATCAGATCGTTCACGCTGATCAGCGACACCAGCGCGGTGTCTTTCAGCAACACCAGCCACTGGTTGCCGAGGCCGGGCAGGGCGTGGCGCCACATCTGCGGCATGATCAGGCGAAAGAAGATCGCTGCCTTGCCGAGTCCCAGCGCCTGGCCGGATTCCCACTGCCCCTGCGGCACCGCTTTGAGCGCGCCGCGCAGCGTCTGCGAAGCGTAGGCGGAATAGAGCAGGGCCAGAGCGATCACCCCGCACAGGAACGGACTGACTTCGAAATTGTCTATCGCCAACTGAATCGGCAGCTGGAACAGACCGAGGTTGAGGGTAAAGCCGTCGGAGAGCATCAGCAGCAGCTGCGACGAGCCGAAATAGATAAACAGCACCACCAGGATTTCCGGCAGGCCGCGCAGCACGGTCACCCAGGCGGTGCCGAGCCAGCTGACCGCTTTCCAGCGGGACGATTCCCATACGGCGAACAGCATCGCCAGAATCAGCCCGAGGATCAGGGCGCAAACGGCAAGGCCGACGGTCATGCCGGCGGCGCTTGCTAAAGGTTGTAATTCATTCATCGGGGCGTATTACTGCTGGAACCATTTTTTGTAGATGGTTTCATAGGTCCCATCCTGCTTGATCTTGTCCAGGGCGGCGTTGAACTTGCCCTGCAGATCGGTGTTCTTCTGGCGCACCGCGATGCCGAGGCCGGTGCCGAAGTAGTCTTTGTCCGTCACTTTGGCGCCCACTGCCGCCAGCGCGTCATTCTGCTTCAGCCACTCGTTGACCACCGCGGTATCGCCGAACACCGCATCAACGCGGCCGTTCTTCAGATCCAAAATGGCGTTCTGGTAGCTGTCGTAAGGCACGGTGGTGATTTCCGGGTGCTTGTCGGTCAGGTATTTCTGGTGGGTGGTGCCGTTTTGCACGCCCACTTTCTTGCCTTTCAGCGCCGCCACGTCGGCGATTTTGCCTTTCTGCGCGATAAACAGCGCCGAGTTATCGTAGTACGGCTTGGTGAACAGCACCTGTTTTTCACGCTCCGGCGTGATGTCCATACCGGCCATGACCGCATCGAAACGCTTAAACTTCAGGCTTGGGATCAGGCTGTCGAACGCCTGATTGGTGAAGGTGCACTCGGCCTGCATCTCTTTGCACAGCGCGTTGGCCAGATCGACATCAAAACCCTGAATTTTGTTGCCGGCGTCAATAAATTCAAATGGAGGATAGGAGGCTTCGGTAGCGAAACGGATGGTTTCGGCTGCGGAGGCGGAAACGCTGATGCCGGCCAGAACGGCGGCGATTATTAGTTTTTTCATCGCAAACTCCCCAAATTACAGCAAGTTAATTGTTAGTGTGATAAGTAGTTGGCAAACTCGGTGGTCCGCGGCTGCGTGAAGTGGCTGCTGTCGCCTTGCTCCACTACATGGCCGTTTTCCATGTACACCACGCGGCTGGCGGTCTTGCGCGCCACTTCCACTTCGTGGGTGACGATCACCTGAGTGATGCCGGTGCCGGCCAGTTCGCGAATGATGCTGACGATCTGGGCGGTGATTTCCGGATCCAGCGCTGCGGTCGGTTCATCGAACAGCAGCACCTGCGGCTCCATCATCAGGGCGCGAGCGATCGCTACGCGCTGCTGCTGGCCGCCGGAAAGGTGCAGCGGAAAGCGATCGGCGAAGTCGGTCAGGCGCAGACGCTTGAGCAGCTTGTCGGCGCGCTCCATCGCCTGAGCCTTGGTCAGACCCAGCACGCGGCAAGGCGCTTCGATCAGGTTCTGGACCACGGTGAGGTGAGGCCACAGGTTGTATTGCTGGAAGACCATGCCGACATTTTGCCGCAGTTCGCGAATGGCTTTTTCGCCCGGCGCCTGCTTGAAATCGAATTGGTTGCCGGCGATCTTTAGCTGACCCGAACGCGGCATTTCCAGCAGGTTCAGCACCCGCAGCAATGAACTTTTCCCGGCGCCGCTTGGGCCAAGCAGCACCAGGGTTTCCCCGGCTGGACATTCCAGCGTGATGTCAAACAGCGCCTGGTGAGCGCCGTAATAGCAATTGATACCGTTAAGTTGAATACTCATGCGCCAGAATTGAATAGACATTGATGCCGCAAATGTTAACTTCCACAGAATACTTATGCAATCTTTGTGCGTTAAAATTTATGAGTGTGCGGCGAGACAGTAAAAGATTAGCACAAGATACCGCGACTCAGGCCGAGGGAGGGGATTTGTGGCGCAGGCTGTGAGATCGGTAGCGAAATTTTTTCTATCGGACGAAATCTGAGCGGCGCAAGGGGAGACGGGAACGACCGACGCGGCGGGTCCGCGTCGGCCGGGGAGTGCGGGTTATCGGTTTTCCAGCACCTGACGCACGCTGCCGTTGGTGGCGTGTGCTGGAACATTCAGGTAGCGAATATCATCAACCACCCAGCAGGTGCCTTCGCGCACCATCAGCACTTCGTCTTGCCAGTTCACGGTACTGTTGGCGTCTTTCTGGTAGCTCAAGTCAACGCGCAGCGGGATGTTCTTCGCATCGGTGTTGGGAATGGTCGAGGCGCTGGCGACGGACGCGCTGCTTGGCCCTTGCGCGTTGCCGGAGAACAGATCGCCGGTTATCTGATGCTTGCCCGGATTTTGAGCGGCGCTGACCAGATCCTGATACAGCACTTTGCTCAGATAAGGCTGCAGCTGCGCCAGGCGGTTGCTGTCCGGCAGGCTGGAACCTTGCTGGATGCGCAGGTCATAGAACTTTTGCGCGACCGTATCCGGGCCGCCTTCCACACAGCTGCCGCTGCGGGTGCCGATATCCTTGTATGCCGGTTCCACCGTGGTACAGGCACTCAGCAACAGCGCTAAGGGTAAAACAGCCGCAATCGTTTTTGTTTTCATCTTATTACCTTATGTGAAAGTCTCTACCATGAAGACCGATAGCTTACAGTATAAATGCGTTTTTTGGCCTTGCATTCGTACTGCGTGCCATTGATTAAGCGAACATAATGCCAATCTTCTGGTCATAGATACGTTGAATTAATCAAACAAGGAGTTCTGATGCAGCTTTCAACTACCCCGACCCTGGAAGGGTTTACCATCACCGAATACTGCGGCGTCGTCACCGGCGAAGCGATCCTCGGCGCCAACATTTTTCGTGATTTCTTCGCCGGCGTGCGCGATATCGTCGGCGGCCGCTCGGGCGCTTATGAGAAAGAGCTGCGCAAGGCGCGCCTGATCGCATTCGAAGAGCTGGAAGACCAGGCGAAAGAGCTGGGCGCCAACGCGGTGGTCGGCATTGATATCGATTATGAAACCGTTGGTAAAGACGGCAGCATGCTGATGGTGACCGTCAGCGGCACCGCGGTGAAAGTGAGCCGCTAACGCCATGCTTTCTTTTCGCCCCGGCCATTCCGCCGGGGCGACATCCTCTTGATTTATCCCACCTTGTGCTGCTCGACGATTGGGCGGTGTTCCTGCGGCTTCGTGGGCACCGGCTCCTGGCGATGCGGCATCGGCTGAACGGACGTCTGATGGCGCTGCGGCGCCGGGGCCGCATGCGGCATGATGCGCTGTTGCGGCGCCGGCATCGGGCTTATCGCCGCCGGATGCTGCGGCGCTGCCGGTTCGCGGATCACCGGCTGAGCGACGTGTGGGGCCTGCAGAACCTGCGGGCGCGCGACGGCTGGATGCACCGGCGCAGCGGCCGGCATTGGATGCGTCTGTAGCGGCGCTGAATGTACGGCTGTCGGCTGCTGCGGGTGAGGTGCCGTCGGAACGGCATGCGTGAACGTCGGCGTGCTCATCGGCTGCTGTGCATGAGGCGCGATGACCGGCTGTCGCACGTGCGGGACGGCCGCTACCGGCTGGTGTATGGCTACCGGCTGCTGTACGTGAGGCGCCACCGGCTGGGTATGCGCAAAGTTCGGCAGCGTCATCGGCGCGTGGGCCGCAGGCGCGACGTGCGGCTGTTGCGGCGCGCCGATGGGCGTCGGTTGAGTGACGCGGGGCGCCGGCGCGGCGGCGGTATTGTAGTTGTTCACCGTGCTGGTGCTGCTGCGATTCACAGTGTTCACGTTGTTATATTGGTTGATGTTGGTGACGCGATTCACCACGGTGGTGGAATGCGATACGTAGGGCGCATCGCGGTAGACCACCGGTTGGCGTCGGTCGTCCCAGCGCATATCCCAGTTGTGCCAGCCGCTGTTGTGCTGATTGAACAATGAGGCGACCGCAATGCCGACACCGAAGCTGATCACGCCGGCCGCCAACATGTCGCCGCCGCTGTAGCCCGAAGGTTGATACCGATAGCTCGGATAGGCTGGGATCGGCGTGCCGTAGGCCACCCAGGGATCATAATGCGGGACGTAAACCGTATCCGGCTGGCTGGGTTCGATGACGATGGTTTCGCCCGGCGCCGCTACCACGCGCTGGCGATAGGGCTGCTGTTCGACATAATGCGTCGTCGGCGCCACGACGATGCGCTGCTGCGGGGTGTTTTTCAGCGTGCCTTGGCTGGCCGCCCGTTGACGCATCACCTGAATGGCGTTCATCACGTCGGTGGGATCGTTTAGGTAGGCGCTGCCCAGGGCGGTGGTCCAGGGGATGTTTTTCGCCATTTGATCGAGCACGTCGGGGAATTGCACCAGGCCGCGCACGCTGGGATCCCAGGGCTGAGCGTCGGCCGCTGAGCTGAGCGCCGCCGGTTGCAAGCCGCGGTTTTGCGCCAGCCAGGCATCCGCGGCGCTGATTTGGTCAGGATAGCCCGCGCCGGCCAACACCTGCGCCAGCAGCTTGTCGGGGAACAGCGCCACCGGGCTGACCAACTGGTACAGTTGATCGGCGCTCAGCGGCGTATAGGCCGGCGCGCTGGCACTCGTGACGGGCGCGGCCGAGGGCGGGGCGCTCCCGCCCATCGCATCGGCGACTTTTTGCCGATCGCAGCCGCTGAGCGGCAGCATGGCGGCACAGAGCAACCAGGACAGATAGCGTGGCGTGAACATGTTCGACTCCGCTCTTTCAGCGCAGATGATACTTTGAGACTATCATGGGCGGGAAAGGCCGCCAGCCGGGAGCAACACTCGCTTGCACATCGGCGCTATCTGTCATTATTTCTCGATGAGCGTGATGATTGGATACAGATCAATCGCGTCGCGTTACATCTTTCACGGACGTCAATCAGGAGGATAAGTGAAAATTTGGCCAGGGATCATCGCCGCCGTGCTGTTGGCGGGATGCCAAAATCCGCAGCAGGACACGCTCGTCGATCGTGGCGCTTACCAGCTCGAAACCTTGCATCAGGCGCAGGGCGCCGATCAGCGCATTCGGTTTCTGGTGATGCACTATACGGCGGAAGACTTTCATTCATCACTGAAAACGCTGACCGATGAACACGTCAGCGCACACTACCTGTTGCCGGCGCACCCGCAGCGCGAACACGGCAAACCGACGGTGTACCGGTTGGTGCCGGAGGCTATGCGCGCCTGGCATGCCGGCACCAGCGGCTGGCGCGGGCGCAGCAATCTCAACGACACCTCGATCGGCATTGAAATCGTCAACAAGGGTTTCACCCGCAGCATGCTGTTCACCCACTGGCAGCCTTATACGGCGGCGCAGATTGCCGTGCTGATCCCGCTGAGCCGCGACATCATCCAACGCTATGACATCCAGCCGCAGGACGTGGTGGGGCACAGCGATATTGCCCCGCAGCGCAAACAGGATCCTGGCCCGCTGTTCCCCTGGCGGCAGCTGGCGCAGGCCGGCATCGGTGCCTGGCCGGATGAACGAGACGTGCAGCGACTGCTGGCGGGGCGCGATCGCCATACGCCGGTACCGATGGCGCCGCTGCTCGAAAAGCTGGCGCGTTACGGTTACGCGATAGACCCGTCGTGGGATGCGCGGCAGCAGCGCAACGTGCTGGCGGCGTTTCAGATGCATTTCCGGCCCGACGATGTGCGCGGTGAGCCGGATGCTGAGAGTGAGGCGATTATCGATGCGCTGCTGGTGAAGTACGGCGCGGCGCGTTGATTACAGGCCGTGCAGTTTACCGTGATCTTGCAGCCAGCGGGCGGTGCGCGCGATGCCTTCCTCCAGCGAGACGATCGGCTGATAGCCCAGCTCTTGCTGTGCGCGGGTGGTATCGAGCGTGAGGTCGAAGTTGAGTTTGGCGACGCCGTAGTGGGTCAGCACCGGCTCCTTCTCGCTTTTGCTGCCCAGGCGCTCCATGCCGCGCGCCATCATGTCGAGCATCGGATAGGGGACGGAGCGGATGCGGCATTTCATGCCCAAATCGTCGATCAGCTGCTGCACCACGGTGCGTAGCGGACGCGGCTGCTGGTTGGTGATGTTGTAGGCGCGGCCGGACGGCGTGTCTTCTTTTAGCGTCGCCAGCCACATGGCGTGCACCGCGTTCTCCAGATAGGTCATGTCCACCATCGCCGCGCCGCCGCGCGGCAGCAGCAGGTTGCCGTAGCGTTTGATCATCTGCAGCAGCCGCGGCAGCATCACTTTGTCGTGCGGCCCGAACAGCCCCTGTGGGCGCAAAATGGTGAAATGGGTCTGCGGATTGGACAGCGCCAATTGCTGGATCACCTGCTCGCCGGCGGCCTTGCTGCGCGCGAACTCGTTGGCGTAGCGCTGCGGGCGGAAGTCTTCGGTTACATTGCGGTGATGATGGTAATCGAAATAGATCGCCGGGGAAGAGATGTGAATGAACTGCGCCACGCCATAGGCCGCCGCCCATTCGCCGAGGCGGCGGGTGGCGCGGACGTTGGCCAGTTCGAAGGCTTCTTCGGTGCCCCAGGGTGAGGTAAAGCTGGAGCAGTGCCACAGCACATCGACGTCCGCCAGCATCGCTTTGGCCTGCGAAGAGATCAGGTTGGTGAGATCGGCATGAATGAACTCCGCGCCCATTTTTTCCAGCAGGCCACCCATCGCCTGGTTACGACCGGTGGCGCGCACTTTGATGCCCTGGCGGCGCAGATATTCAACGGCGTTACGGCCTAACCCACTGGTTGCACCGGTGACCAATACCTTCATAACGGACTCTATTCTCACCCAAAATCGGAATACCGGCGGGCGCTTGCGGCGCTCCCAGCAAATAAGATGCCATTCTTCCGTGATTTCGTGCGCTATGCAATCGGAAAGCCCCGAAGCACAGCGGCAAACTGTGCGGTTGATCGACAAATGAACGGCATTCAGCGCTGTTGGCGGTCCAGGTTCTCGGCCAGCGTCGCGATGCGCTTCGCCATGCCGCGAAAAATGAACAGGTGCGCGGGCATCATGGCGAACCAATACAGCAGCCCGCTGAAGCCGGCCGGATGCCACCAGGCGCGCACGTCCAGCGTGCGGCGATCGCCGCGATCGGTAATGGTGAAGCTCAGCCGCCCCAGCCCCGGCGCCTTCATGCCGAACAGCAGCGCCAGCTGCCGCAGCGGCTTCAGCGTGATGACTTTCCACCCGTCGATCTCGTCGCCCAGCGCCAGGGACGCGCGCGCCGGGCGGCCATAGACCACGCCGTTGCCGATCATGTCGTCCATGCGGGCGCGGATCCGCCACAGGATATTGGCGTAGAAATAGCCTTCCTCGCCCCCCAACTGCTGCACCGTTTGCCACAGCGCCTGGCTGGAAGCGGCGGTGTCGAGCGAACATCCCGCCTGTTTCGGGTAATAGCCGTAGCCGGGGCGCCAGCGGGCCCGCGCCGCCGGATCGTAGCCCCAGTCGGCGGAATCGACCACCTCCAGTTCGCGCTGCAGCGTGGCGGTGACCGCCTGATCGAAGGTGTGCAGACGTTGCGGGATTAGGGCCTGCAACGGTTTGCCGTCGGCGGGCAGATCGTGCTTCAGGCCCTGGATCAGCGCGCGCGCGATCGGCGTCGGCACCGAGGTGATCAGGCTGATGAACCACACTGAAATCAGTCGCGTCGGCAAGGGGATCGGGATCAGCCAGCGCCGCTTGCCGCTGATGGCGATAAAGCGTTTGAACATATCCTGATAGCTGAGGTATTCCGGCCCGGCGACGTCGAAGATGCGGTGTTCCTCCGCCGGGTGCGCCAGCAGATCGGCCAGATAAACCAGCAGGTTTTCCAGCGCCACCGGCGAGGACTTCGAGCGCACCCAGCGCGGCGGCGTCAGCACCGGCAGGTTATAGACCATGTCGCGCATCACTTCGAACGCCGCCGAGCCGGGGCCGACGATGATGCCGGCGCGCAGCTCGGTCACCGGCACGCCGCTCTGGCGCAGGATCTCGCCGGTCAGGCGGCGCGCCGCCAGGTGCGGCGAACTGTCGTCGTTCGGCTGCAGCGCGCCGAGAAAGATCACCTGCTTGACGCAGGCATTGCGCAGCGCATCGCGCAGATTTTCCGCCGCCTGGCGTTCCTTCTCGATAAAGTCGTCGCCGTCGCCCATCGCGTGCACCAGATAGTAAAGCGTATCTATCTCCCACAGCGCCGCGCTCAGGGTTTCCGGGCGGTACAGATCGACATACAGGCAGTTGACCTGCGGCCAGTTCTGCTCCTGCAGCCACTCGATGCGCCGCGCGGCGGCGGTAATCTGGTGCCCCTGTTCGATCAGGTGCGGGATCAGGTTCTGGCCTATATAGCCGCTGGCTCCAAGAACCAGTACGCGTTGGGGTGTCATCGGGCCGCCTTGTGCGGTAGAGGATTGGCAGAACGACAGGATGCCAAATTCAGGGTTTAAATGCACTTTTTGTATGGGTATAAGCCGGTTGCATCCGCCGCGGCGCGAGTTCACACTACGCGCCCCTTATCGCACGAAAAACCGAATGCCATGAAACTCAATGTGATTTGTTACGCCCTGCTGGGCCTGGCGCTGATCGCCAGCCTGTTCTCGCCGCATCCGGTGTGGATGTGGCTGCTGTCGGCCAACCTGCTGACGTTTCTGATCTACGGCGGCGATAAGCTGGCGGCGCACAAGGGATGGCGACGGGTGCCGGAGACGACGCTGTTGCTGTTCGGTGCGCTGGGCGGCTGGTTGGGCGCGCTGCTGGCGCAGCAGCTGTTTCGCCACAAGACCCAGAAGCAGCCGTTTAAAACCTGGTTCATCCTCAGCGTGGCGCTCAATCTGGCGGCGGTGCTGGGGCTGTGGTACTGGGTTTACGGCCGCTGGATCTTCTGAGTGCGGGGCGCGGTCTGCGCCCCGAGCGATCAGGCGTGCTGCTGAAGAAACTCCCGCCACAGTTCGACCACCCGCTGCAGATCCTGACGGCTGACGTCGAGGTGGGTCAGAATGCGCGTCAGCGGGCCGCTGCTGATCAGCACGCCGCGTTCGCGCATCCACGGGCCGAGTTTGGCCGCCAGCACCGGCGTTTGGCGCAGGTACAGCACGTTGGTCTGCGCGCCGGGTTCGGCGATCTCCACGCCGATCTGCCGCAGCTGTTGCTCCAGCCAGACCGCGTTGTCATGGTCTTCGCGCAGCCGCGCGACGTTATGCTCCAGCGCGTAGAGGCCGGCCGCCGCCAAAATGCCGGCCTGGCGCAGCCCGCCGCCGGTCATCTTGCGCCAGCGCAGCGCGCGTTGGATGAAAGCCTCGCTGCCGCACAGCAGCGAGCCGACCGGCGCGCCCAACCCTTTCGACAGGCAAATGGTGAAGGTGTCGCAGTACTGCACGATCTCTTTTAGCGGCAGGTTCAGCGCCACGGCGGCGTTGAAGATGCGCGCGCCGTCGATATGCAGCGCCAACTGCCGCTCGCGGGTAAACTGCCACGCCTGCTGCAGGTAGGCCTGCGGCAAGACTCTGCCGCTGATGGTGTTTTCCAGGCTCAACAGCCGGGTGCGGGCGAAGTGGATATCGTCGGGTTTGATGGCGGCGGCGAGCTTGTCCAGCGGCAGCGTGCCGTCGGCGTCGGCCTCGATCGGCTGCGGCTGGATGCTGCCCAGCACCGCTGCGCCGCCGGCTTCGTATTTGTAGTTGTGCGCCTGCTGGCCGACCAGATATTCATCGCCGCGCTGGCAGTGGCTCAGCAGCGCCACCAGGTTGGCCTGGGTGCCGCTGGGCAGAAACAGCGCCGCTTCTTTGCCCGACAGACGCACCGCCTCCGCCTCCAGCGCGTTGACCGTCGGATCATCGCCGTAGACGTCGTCGCCGACTTCTGCCTGAGCCATCGCCTGGCGCATGGCGGCGCTGGGGCGGGTGACGGTGTCGCTGCGTAGATCGATAAGCATAGGGTTCCTGGAATGTAAGGGAGAGGAAAAGGGTACATGGCATCATATACCCTTATTTTACCGGGGGCAGCTTGCTTAGCGCAGCCAGTTGGTCTTCGCCAGCTCGACCACTTCGTCGCCGCGGCCGTTGATGATGGCGCGCAGCATGTACAGGCTGAAGCCTTTCGCCTGTTCGAACTTGATTTGCGGCGGCATCGCCAGCTCTTGCTTGGCGGTGACCACGTCCAGCAGCGCCGGGCCGGGGTGCGCCAACATCTCCTGCAGCGCGCCGTCCAGCTCCGAGGCTTTTTCCACGCGGATGCCCTTGATGCCGGCGGCATTGGCGATCGCCGCGAAGTCCGGATTATGCAGATCGGTGCCGTCGGTCAGGTAGCCGCCGGCCTTCATCTCCATCGCCACGAATCCCAGCACGCTGTTGTTGAACACCACGATCTTCACCGGCAGCTTGAGCTGCGCCAGCGACAGGAAATCCCCCATCAGCATGGTGAAGCCGCCGTCGCCGCACATGGCGATCACCTGTTTCTCCGGCGCGGTGGCCTGAGCGCCGATCGCCTGCGGCATGGCGTTGGCCATCGAACCGTGGTTGAACGAACCGAGCAGGCGACGCTTGCCGTTCATTTTCACGTAGCGGGCGGCCCACACCGTCGGCGTGCCGACGTCGCAGGTGAAGATGGCCTCGTCGCTGGCATAGTGGCTGAGCTGCTGCGCCAGATACTGCGGGTGGATCGGTTGGTCGTCGCCGGCGGTCGCCAGCCCGTCGAGATCCTTGCGCGCGTTGCGGTAATGCTCCAGCGCCTTGTCGAGGAACGCCCGATCGCGCTTCGGCTCCAGCTGCGGCAGCAGGGCGGTGAGGGTGGTGTGGATGTCGCCCACCAGCGCCATATTGACCGGGCAGTGCGCGCCGATGCTGCCGGGGTTGATGTCGATCTGAATGATGTTGGCGTTGGTGGGGTAGAACGCCCGATAGGGGAACTGGGTGCCGAGCAGCACCAGCGTGTCGGCGTTCATCATCGCGTGATAACCAGAGGAGAAACCGATCAGTCCAGTCATGCCGACGCTGTACGGGTTGTCCCATTCGATATGTTCTTTACCGCGCAGCGCGTGGACCACCGGCGCCTGCAGCAGTTCGGCCAGCTTGACCACTTCATCGTGCGCGCCGGCGCAGCCGCTGCCGCACATCAGGGTGATGTTCTTCGCCTTGTTCAGCGTTTCCGCCAGCTTGTTCAGCTCGCTCATCGGCGGCTGCACCAGCGGCAGCGCCGGGGTATGCCAGGTCACGGCCGCGTCTTCCGGCGCCATGCGCAGCGCCACGTCGCCCGGCAAGACGACCACCGACACGCCGCGATTGAGGATCGCCTTGCGCATGGCGATCTCCAGCACGCGCGGCAGCTGTTCCGGGTTGGAAACCAGCTCGCAATAGTGGCTGCATTCGCGGAACAGCTCCTGCGGATGGGTTTCCTGGAAGTAGCCGCTGCCGATTTCGCTGGAAGGGATGTGTGCGGCGATCGCCAGCACTGGCACATGGTTGCGGTGGCAGTCGAACAGGCCGTTGATCAGATGCAGGTTGCCGGGGCCGCAGGAACCGGCGCACACCGCCAACTGGCCGGTAAGCTGGGCTTCGGCGCCGGCGGCGAAGGCGGCCACCTCTTCATGGCGGGTGCCCAGCCATTCGATGGTGCCCATGCGGTGCAGGCTGTCGCTAAGGCCGTTGAGCGAATCGCCGGTCACGCCCCAAATGCGTTTTACGCCGGCTTGATCCAGCGTTTTGGCGATCAGTGTGGCTACGGTTTGCTTCATGGTTCCCCCAAACATGGTTTGAAAAACGATGTGTACTCGATCCGGTGAGTGGCAGCAGAACAACTGCAAGCATAGCTTACCGGCTGTGGACGAGATGCGGTCAGGAAGGGTAAAGAGCGTAGAACGGGGAAAAGTGTAACCGGGCTGGGCGCGGGGAACTTGCCGATAAATGCCCCATCGCGGTGATGGGGCCAGGGGATCACGCCAGCGTGACGTCACCCTGCAGTTGGCAACTGCAGGCCAGCACGTAGCCTTGCGCTATTTCTTCCGCGCTCAGCGTCATGGTGCTGGTGGTGGTGTAGTCGCCCTCGAGGATGCGGGTTTTGCATGAGCCGCACACCCCGGCGCGACAGGCGGCGTTGACCGGCAGGGCATGGGCCTCCATCGCCGCCAGCAGCGTGCTGCCGACCGGCACGCGGAATTCGCGCAGCGGGCGGGCGGCGCGCAGCGTCAGCCCTTCGGTGGCATCGGCCTGCGCCGTCGGCGTGTGGAACTGCTCTTTATGGAAACGCTCGGCCGGCACGCCGAGCCGGCGACAAAGCTGCTCCACCTGATCCATGTAGGGCGCAGGACCGCAGGTCATCACCGTGCGTTCGGCGATATCCGGCGCCGCCTGCCGCAGCGTCTGTTCATCGATGCGGCCGCTGAGGTAGCCGGGTTGCAGATCCTGCTCGGCCATCAGCGTCAGGCGCAGCTGCGGATGGGCGGCGCACAGCGCGCGCCACTGATCGGCGAAAATCGTGTCGGCGGGGGTGCGCACGTTAACGATCGCGGCGATATCGCAGGTTGGACGGTTGGCGGTCAGCCAGCGGCACATCGAGACGATCGGCGTCACGCCGCAGCCGGCCGCCAGCATCAGATAACGATCGGCCGGGTGGCGTTCGCAGCAGAATTCGCCCTGCGCGTCGGACAGCCACAGCGTGTTGCCGGGCTTGACCTCTTGCGTCAGCCAGCGCGATCCGACGCCGTCCGGCAGGCAGCGCACGCTGATGCTGAGAAAGCGGCTCTGGCCAGGCGAGGAGGAGAGCGTATAGGCGCGCAGCGTCTCCTCGCTGTTGCGAATGCTGACCAGCGCGAACTGGCCGGCCTGGTAAGGATAGAAAACGTCGCAGATCAGGTTCAGCGTCCAGACGTCGGCGGTTTCACGCCGGATGGAATGCACCTGCATGCGGTTCGGGCAAAGCGGAGTGGGTTGAGTCATCGGGCACCTCAAAAAGCAAAGGGGCCGGCGCAGGCGGCCCCATAACGTAACGGCATCAGGCGAGCAGCGCTGCGATATCCTGCTCGACGGTGGTGATCGGACGCAGGCCGAATTTCTCGTTGAGGATCGCCATCAGGTTGTCGGTCAGGAAGCCCGGCGCGGTCGGGCCGGTGACGATGTTTTTCACCCCCAGCGACAGCAGCGTCAACAGAATGACGATCGCCTTCTGTTCAAACCAGGACAGCACCAGGCTGAGCGGCAGCTCGTTGACGCTGCAGCCGAGCGTGTCCGCCAGCTTGACCGCCAGCATGATGGCGGAGTAGGCGTCGTTGCACTGGCCGACGTCCAGCAGGCGCGGCAGCCCTTCCAGGGTGCCGAAGTCCAGCTTGTTGAAACGGTACTTGCCGCAGGCCAGCGTCATGATCAGGCAGTCTTGCGGCACGCTGCGGGCGAAGTCGGTGAAGTAGCTGCGCTCGTCGCGGCTGCCGTCGCAGCCGCCGACCAGGAAGACGTGGCGCAGTTTTTTCTGCGACACCAGATCGATCACCGTGTCGGCGGCGTTCAGCAGCGTCTGGCGGCCGAAGCCGACGGTGATCAGGTGCTCGATCTCGGTGTAAGGGAAGCCGTTCATGCCCTGCGCCTGGCGGATCACGGCGCCGAAGTCGTCGCCTTCCAGATGGTTGACGCCCGGCCAGCCGACGATGCTGCGGGTCCAGATGCGATCGCCGTAGTTGCCGACGTTAGGATCGATGATGCAGTTGGAGGTCATCACGATCGGGCCAGGGAATTTGGCGAATTCCGTCTGCTGGTTTTGCCAGCCGCTGCCGTAGTTGCCCACCAGGTGCTTGAATTTTTTCAGTTCCGGATAGCCGTGCGCCGGCAGCATTTCACCGTGGGTGTAGACGTTGACGTTTTGCCCTTCGGTTTGCTCGAGCAGCATGCGCAGATCTTTGAGATCGTGGCCGGAAATCAGAATGGCTTTCCCGGCCACCGGGCGCACGTTGACTGCGCTGGGCTGCGGATCGCCGTAGGCCTGGGTCTCACCGCGATCGAGGATCGCCATCACGTTGAAGTTCATCTTGCCGATGCCCATGGCGTTGTTCAGCAGGGTATCGACGTCGCGCGGCCGGGTGCCGAGCCAGGCCATGAAAGCGTGGTAGTCGGCATAGAGCTGTTCGTCGAACTGGCCGAGCACGTGCGCGTGTTCCATATAGGCCGCTGCACCTTTCAGGCCATACAGACACAGCAGGCGCAACCCGTGGACGTCGTCGCCGACCTCGGCCTTGTCGCTGTCGAGGGCAAACTGCGCCGCCTGCTGCAGCAGCGCGGGCATATCGTCGCCGGCCAGCTGCAGCGCCGCCATCGGGTGATCGACGCGCACGCCGCCATCCAGCAACCGGCAACGGGCGGCCAGCGAGTCGCGCAGCAGCAGGGTTTCCCGCGCGTAACCGATGATGCGCTGGGAGTCGAAGTTAACGTTGGTCAGGGTGGAGAAGAAGGCGCGCGGGGCGAAGCTGTCGATTTCGTGGTCGACGATGCCCAGCGAACGCGCCTGCAGCGCCCAGGCGGAGAGGCCCTGCAGCGCCGCCACCAGCAGATCCTGCAGATCGGAGGTTTCCGCCGTTTTGCCGCACATGCCCTGAGCATACGCGCAGCCGTTGCCTGCCGGGGTTCGAATGGTTTGTTCACATTGCACACAGAACATAGTCGCTTCCTTTTATTTTTAAAGTTGCATTTATAATGCTTGTTTAAAAGCATAGATCGGCGATCGGGGTTGCAAAAGGCTTTTGTGCGACTACTGCGGGCAAGTTTGATTTAGCGCAATTTTGCCGTGCGGATGGGAATTATTACCCTTTGGGGGCCGGGTGGCCCCCAAGGGGAAAGGATCAGGAGAACAGGGCGATCAGCACCGGCGCCAGCAGGCTCAGCAGGAAGCCGTGCACGATGGCGGGCGGCACCATGTCCAGTCCGCCGCTGCGCTGCAGCACCGGCAGGGTGAAGTCCATCGAGGTGGCGCCGCACAGGCCGAGGGCGGTGGAGCGGCTGCGGCGCACCAGCGTCGGGATCAGCATGATCGCCACCAGCTCGCGCGCCAGATCGTTGAAGAACGCGGCGCTGCCCATCACCGGGCCGTAGGCGTCGGTGATCAGAATACCGGACAGCGAGTACCAGCCGAAGCCAGAGGCCATCGCCAGCCCGGCCTTGACCGGCAGCCCCAGCAGCTGCGCCGCCAGCGCGCCGCCGGCCAGAGACGCGACGACCACCGCCAGCGCCACCAGCGTGCCGCGGCGGTTGAGCACGATCTGGCGCAGCGTCATGCCGCTGTTGCGCAACTGAATGCCGACCAGCAACAGCAGGAAGATCAGCGCATATTCGCTGCCTTTATGGGCGAACTGCAACCATTGCCACTGCGTCAGGCCGAGCAGGAAGCCGCCGAGCACCACGCCGCACAGCTTGAGCGACTCCAGCGCCATGTGCACGCGCGAAGGCAGCTTTTCCTGTTTATGGCTGCTGCGCCACGGCATGCGCCGCTCCAGCAGCGCCAGCAACAGCAGATTGGCGCAGAGAATGCAGAAGAAGAACACCGCGCTGTACTGGAAGATCAGCACCAGGTTACTGCTGAGATCTTCCATGAACGCCAGGCTGATACCCATGAAAAACAGGATCACGTACACCATCCAGCTCAGCAGCCGGTTGATCAGCACCAGCAGCGGGCGATGGCGTAAGGGAATGAGGTAACCGACAATCAGCGGTAACAGAATAATCAACAGTCCTGAGTACATGGTGCAGCTTGTGTCCTTGAGTTTTGAAGCGCGCCGAACGGCGGCGAGGAGCACACGCTAACCAAAAGCCCGGCCGGAGTAAAGCGGCAGATTTGACGTTGGCCGCTTGACCTGCAAGGGGTTTTTTGACCATGCTCTGTGAAAGTCGCCTCATTGAAGAGGCGACGGCGCGCACGGGAGGCGGCGGATGTTCTTGGAGCGTATCGAAATTGTAGGTTTTCGCGGTATTAATCGGCTGTCCCTGATGCTGGACGATAACACGTTGTTGCTCGGCGAAAACGCCTGGGGTAAATCCAGCCTGCTGGATGCGCTGACGCTGCTGCTGGCGCCGGAGCAGAAACTGTATCGATTTGAAGCGCACGACTTCCATTTTCCCCCCGGTGAGGAGGCGGCCAAAGAGCGCCACCTGCAGGTGGTATTCACCTTCTGCGAGAAAGACATCGGCCACGCGCACCTGCCGCGCTACCGCCATCTGACGCCGTTGTGGGTCAAGGGGGAAGACGGCCTGAGCCGCATTCACTACCGCTGCGAGGGCGAGCTGGCCGATGACGGTACGGTGTGTACCTGGCGCGGTTTTCTCGACGCCGACGGCAACGCCTTTCAACTGCACCATATCGAACAGCTGGCCCACGCCATCATCCGCATCCACCCGGTTTTGCGCCTGCGCGACGCGCGCTTTATTCGCCGCCTGCGCCCCAGCAGCCTCGGCGATGAACGCAAACCCGATACCCAGGCGTTGGCGCAGCAGCTGGATCAGCTGACGCGCGAGCTGGTGCGCAATCCGCAGAAGCTGACCAACGGCGAGCTGCGTCAGGGGCTGGCGGCGATGCAGCAGTTGCTGGAGCACTACTTTGCCGAGCAGAGCTCGCAGGTGGCGCGGCCGCGCCGCCGCGGCGGTGAACCGGAGCAGGACGCCTGGCGCGCGCTGGACGGCATCAACCGCATGGTCGCCGAGCCGAACAGCCGCAGCATGCGTCTGATCCTGCTGGGCATGTTTTCCACCCTGCTGCAGGCCAAGGGCGACGTCAAGCTGGATCCGCACGCCCGGCCGCTGCTGCTGGTGGAAGACCCGGAAACTCGCCTGCATCCGATCATGCTGTCGGTGGCCTGGGGGCTGCTCAATCAGCTGCCGCTGCAGCGCATCACCACCACCAACTCCAGCGAACTGGTGTCGCTGGTGCCGGTGGAGCACGTGTGCCGGCTGGTGCGCGAGTCGGGCCGCGTCGCGACCTATCGTCTCGGGCCGCGCGGGTTGAGCGCCGAAGACGGGCGGCGCATCGCGTTTCACATCCGTTTCAACCGGCCGTCGTCGCTGTTCGCTCGCTGCTGGCTGCTGGTGGAAGGCGAGACCGAAGTGTGGCTGCTGAACGAGCTGGCGCGCCAGTGCGGCTACCATTTCGAGGCGGAAGGGGTGAGGGTCATCGAATTCGCCCAGTGCGGCCTGAAGCCGCTGCTGCGCTTTGCCCGCCGCATGGGCATCGAGTGGCATGCGCTGGTGGACGGCGACGAGGCGGGCAAAAAGTACGCCAATACCGTGCGCAGCCTACTGGACAATCATGAAGACAACGAGCGCGATCGGCTGACCGCGCTGCCGGCGCCGGACATGGAGCACTTCATGTTCCGCGAAGGGTTCGGCCCGGTTTATCACCGGATGGCGTCGGTGCCGCTCAACGCGCAGATGCCGGTGCGCAAGGTGATCCTGAAAGCGGTCCACCACTCTTCGAAGCCGGATCTGGCGATCGAGGTCGCGATGCAGGCCGGCGAATGGGGCACGGACTCGGTGCCGCCGCTGCTGAAGAAAATGTTCTCACGGGTGATCTGGCTGGCGCGCGGCCGGGCGGACTGACGGCCCGCCGGGTGTTATCGGGCGCAGAAGTGCGCCGCCAATCCCTGTTCCAGCTCGTCCAGCAGCTGATAGCGGCGGCGATACTCGGCGCGCTTCTTGCTGGCGATCTCTTCGATCGGCTTGCGGGCGATGCGTTCGGGCAGCAGGAAATAGCCGCTGTCGAGCGGTTTGGCGCCCATCGACAGCCAGAACTGATCGTAATCGGCGTGCAGCTTGTCCTTCTTCTTACTCTGGTAGCGCCAGTTTTGATAGATATGGGTGGCGTTGCCGACCGCCACAATCTGGCGGATGCCGAGGTGCCGCGCCAGCGTGCAGATGCCTTCCAGCACCAGCCGTTTAGGGAACAGGCCGTGACACTCTTTGGTGGTGTGCTGGATCTCGGCGTGCGGCACGTCATGGTTCGCGCCCTGCAGGCCGCCGATGAACAACGTCGGCTGCTGCTGATAATGCATCAGCGCAAAGGTGATCTCCGCCAGCATCACGCCGTTGGCGTTGCGCAGCAGCAGCGTGGCTTCCCCTTCCTTATTCAGCTTGTCGATCGCCGCCAGCTCCAGCGTGATTGGCGCTTCGTTCTTGCCCATTGCGCTGGCCAACACGAAAGAACTCGGGCCGAGATGGCCGAGACGCATCTTCAGCGGCATGCGCTGCACGATGAGATCGTAATGATCGCGCAGGGCGAACAGGCATTCGATCTTGCTCATGTTGGCCGCCAGGTAGGGGCGATGCAGCTTGCACGGCAGGTTCGGCTGCGCGTTCAGGATCTCCTCCAGCAGCGGGTTGCTGGCCAGGGTGCTGAGCAGGCCGCTGGTGGTGCGCCAGTTGAGCAGCGAACGGCCGAGAAACTTCAGGCGAAACGAGGTTTTTTTCCAGGCGTTGCTTGGCGCCTTTTCGCCATTGATCAGCGCCGTCATCAGTTGCCAGCCGTTAAGCGGCCGGGCGGAGGCGAGTGGGTAGCTGAGCTGTGACATGATGAAATCCTTGGCTGTGTTGAATGGCGCTATTTCATCAAGGCTTCACTAAACGGGAGTTCAATGCCGAACTGTAACCAAGCGTGTCTCCACATTGTGTTGAGCTAAGGTTTAGTTATTCCCTACGGTGCGTGCTAATTTAGCTCCGCCGCCGCAATGGGCGGTCGATATTCACAAGCACAGGCAGGTCAATTTTGACAGGGTTTAAAGGACATAAACGCCGCTGGATACTCGCACTGGCGGTGATTGCGGCGATTGCCGCGGCGGCCGTTTGGCACTTCCGCCATCCGGCGCCGACCGATTTCAAAACGGTAAAGGTCACCAAGCGCGATCTGCAGCATAACGTGTTGGCGACCGGCCAGCTGGACGCAGTGCGCAAGGTTGACGTCGGCGCGCAGGTTAGCGGGCAGTTGGAAAAGCTGTATGTCGAGATCGGCGACAAGGTGAAAAAAGGTCAGTTGCTGGGGGTTATCGATCCGCAACAGGCGCAGAACAGCATCCGTGAAGGCGAGGCGACGCTGCGCGAGCTGCATGCGCAGCTGCTGCAGGCGCAGGCGGAACAGCAGCTGGCGGCGGTTACGCTGCAGCGCAACCAGGCGCTGGCCAAACTGCAGGCGGTATCGCGTCAGGATCTGGATCAGGCGGCGACGCAGCTGGCGGTGAAGAAGGCGCAGGTAGGCACCATCAATGCGCAGATCGCCCGCAACCAGGCCAGCCTGGATACCGCCAAGATCAATTTGGCCTATACCCGCATCGAAGCGCCGATGGATGGCGACGTGGTGCAGATCACCACGCTGCAGGGCCAGACGGTGATCGCGGCGCAACAGGCGCCGAACATTCTGACGCTGGCGGATCTCGGCACCATGCTGGTGAAGGCGCAGGTCTCGGAGGCCGACGTCATTAACCTCAAGCCGGGTCAGAAGGCCTGGTTCACGGTGCTGGGCGATCCGACCCGGCGCTTCGACGGCGTGCTGAAAGACATTCAGCCGACGCCGGAAAAGGTCAACAACGCCATCTTCTATTACGCGCGTTTCGAAGTGCCCAACCCGGAAAGGCTGCTGCGCTTGCAAATGACGGCGCAGGTGCACATTCAACTGGCCGGCGTCCAGCAGGCGCTGGTGATCCCGCTGGCGGCGTTGGGCGATCAGATCGCCGACAATCGTTACCACGTCTCGGTGCTGAAACAGGGCAAGGAAGAGAAGCGCGAGGTGGCTATCGGCCTGCGCAACAATATCGATGTGCAGATCCTCAGCGGGCTTGAGGCGGGCGATGAGGTGATCGTCAGCCGCGGCGGCGTGGAGGCCGGCTGATGGCGACGTTGTTGCAGCTGAGCGGCATTCGCCGCAGCTACCGTTCCGGCGAGCAGACGGTGGAGGTGCTGAAGGGGATCAGTCTGAGCATCGACGCCGGTGAAATGGTGGCGATCATGGGGGCCTCCGGCTCCGGCAAATCGACGCTGATGAATATTCTCGGCTGTCTGGACAAGCCGAGCGCCGGCGTCTATCGGGTGGCCGGCCAGGACGTGGCGACGCTGAGCGACGATGCGCTGGCGCAGCTGCGGCGCGAGCATTTCGGCTTTATCTTTCAGCGTTATCATCTGCTGCCTCACCTGAGCGCGGCGCATAACGTCGAGGTGCCGGCGGTGTACGCCGGGCTGGGCAAAGCGGCGCGGCGCGAACGGGCGGAGGCGCTGTTGCGCCGTCTGGGGTTGGGGGAGCGCGTCAACTACCGGCCGAGCCAGCTTTCCGGCGGTCAGCAGCAGCGCGTCAGTATCGCCCGCGCGTTGATGAACGGCGGGCAGGTGATTCTGGCGGATGAACCGACCGGTGCACTCGACAGCCACTCCGGTGAAGAGGTGATGGCGATCCTCAAACAGCTGTGCGCCCAGGGCCACACGGTGATCCTGGTGACCCACGATCCGGCGGTGGCGCGCCAGGCGGAGCGGATCATCGAGATCCGCGACGGCGAAATCATTGCCGACTCGCGTCCGGCGCCGTCGGAGGATACCCAGGCCAAGCCGCTGGCGCTGGCCGCCGCCGCGCCCTCCTGGCGGCAGATGGGCGGCCGCTTTCGCGAAGCGCTGGTGATGGCCTGGCGCGCGATGGCTGCCAACAAGATGCGTACCGCGCTGACCATGCTCGGCATCATTATCGGCATCGCCTCGGTGGTGTCGATCCTGGTGATCGGCGACGCCGCCAAGCAGATGGTGCTGGCGGACATCAAATCGATCGGCACCAACACCGTCGATATCTACCCCGGCAAGGACTTCGGCGACGACGATCCGACCTACCGGCAATCGTTGAAATACGGCGATCTCGACGCGCTGCGCGAACAGCCGTACATCAGCGCGCTGTCGCCGAGCATCAGCAGCAGCATGCGGTTGCGGCTGGGTAACGTCGACGCGGCGGCCAACGTCAACGGCGTCAGCGAGCAGTTCTTCCGCGTGTACGGCATGAGCTTTACCCAGGGCGTCGGCATCGATCCGATGCAGGTGCAGTCGCAGGCGCAGACGGTGGTGATCGACGCCAATACCCAACGGCGGCTGTTCCCGCACCAGAAAAACGTGGTGGGCGAGGTGATCCTGGTGGGCAACATGCCGGCGACGGTGGTTGGCGTGGCCAAGGAGAAGCAGTCGATGTTCGGCAGCAGCAAGACGCTGAACGTGTGGGTGCCTTACAGCACCATGGCCAACCGGCTGATGGGCAACAATTATTTCGACTCGATCACCGTGCGCATCCGCGACGGCTACGACAGCAAGGAAGCGGAACAGCAGCTGTCGCGCCTGTTGACGCTGCGCCACGGCAAAAAGGACTTCTTCACCTATAACATGGACAGCCTGGTGCAAACCGCCGAGAAAACCACCCGCACGCTGCAGCTGTTCCTGACGCTGGTGGCGGTGATTTCGCTGGTGGTGGGCGGCATCGGCGTGATGAACATCATGCTGGTGTCGGTGACCGAGCGCACGCGTGAGATCGGCATCCGCATGGCGGTGGGCGCGCGTTCCGGCGATGTGTTGCAGCAGTTCCTGATCGAGGCGGTCTTGGTCTGCCTGGTGGGGGGCGCGCTGGGGATTACGTTGTCGTTCGCTATCGGTTTGGCGGTGCAGCTGGTGTTGCCGGGTTGGCAGATCAGTTTCCCGCCGGCGGCGTTGCTGAGCGCGTTCCTCTGTTCCACCGGCATCGGCGTGGTGTTCGGCTATCTGCCGGCGCGCAATGCCGCGCGGCTGAATCCGATCGATGCGCTGGCGCGCGAGTAAGTCACAGGCATAAAAAATGCCAGTCACACGGCGGCTGGCATTTTTATCGCAGTCAGAGTCAGAGTCAGTGCAGCGCGACGCTGCCGGAAGCGTTTAGGACAGCGCCTCGCTTTCCACTGGCACAATAAGACTGGCATGGTTGCCTTTGGGCCCTTGATGCACGTCAAAGCTGACCTGCTGGCCCGCCTTCAACGTTCTGTAACCATCCATCTTGATTGTGGAATAATGCGCGAAAATATCTTCGCCGCCGCCGGCTGGGCAGATGAAGCCAAAACCTTTGGCGTTGTTAAACCATTTAACAGTACCCGTCTCCATGCTTTTACATCCCTCGCAACGCTATTTTAAGTGAGATGAATAACTGATTTCGCACTCGCCGTGGGCGAGTAGCAGGGTGGACAAGGGGTGGTTAAAAGACCACCAGCCACGAATTTACACTCTAGAGCAAATGATCGGGGCGTCAAGGGATCGGCTTTTGTCGGCGGGGAGCAGTTCACCAAAGTTTGAAGCAGGTAACGCTATTGCCACGATTCAGTCACAATTGGCCCGTTTTTTTGCGCACGTTACAGTGCGGCGGGACGATGCCGAAGATGATAAAATAGTAACTATCCCCACTTTGAATAACCGAAACCTGTCCCCATATCAGAGGGCAGAGCAGAGAAGATGAGCAGCGATGGGCAATAACAACGATTGGCTAAACTTTGAACACTTGGCCGAAGAAAAACAAATCGATGCGGTAAAACCGCCGTCTATGTATAAAGTTATACTTAACAACGACGATTACACACCGATGGAATTTGTGATTGACGTTCTGCAAAAGTTCTTTTCTTATGATATTGAACGCGCAACGCAACTGATGCTCACGGTCCACTATCAAGGCAAGGCGATCTGTGGTGTTTTTACCGCCGAGGTGGCGGAAACCAAAGTCGTCCATGTGAACCGGTACGCAAGGGAGAACGAGCATCCGTTGCTTTGTACGCTGGAAAAAGCCTGAATAAGGCAATCTATTGGGGAGGTGCTTATGCTCAATCAAGAACTGGAACTCAGTCTCAACATGGCTTTCGCCAGGGCGCGTGAGCACAGACACGAGTTTATGACCGTGGAGCACCTGTTGCTGGCGTTGCTGAGCAACCCTGCCGCGCGAGAAGCGCTCGAGGCATGTACGGTGGATCTGGCCGCGTTGCGCCAGGAGCTGGAAGCCTTCATCGAACAAACCACACCGACGCTGCCCGCCGGCGAAGAAGAGCGCGACACTCAGCCGACGCTCAGCTTCCAGCGCGTGCTGCAGCGCGCGGTCTTCCATGTGCAATCCTCCGGCCGCAGCGAAGTGTCCGGCGCCAACGTGTTGGTGGCTATTTTCAGCGAGCAGGAATCGCAGGCGGCCTATCTGCTGCGCAAGCACGACGTCAGCCGTCTCGACGTGGTGAACTTCATTTCACATGGCACGCGTAAAGACGAGCCGGGCCAAGCGCCGAATGCGGAAAACCCGGTGAACGAAGAGCAGTCCGGAGGGGAAGACCGTATGGAAAACTTCACCACCAACCTCAATCAGTTGGCCCGTGTGGGCGGCATCGATCCGCTGATCGGCCGCGATCGTGAGCTGGAGCGCGCGATTCAGGTGCTGTGCCGTCGTCGTAAAAACAACCCGCTGCTGGTCGGCGAATCCGGCGTGGGCAAGACTGCCATTGCCGAAGGCCTGGCCTGGCGTATCGTGCAGGGCGACGTGCCGGAAGTGATGGCGGACTGCACGCTGTATTCGCTGGATATCGGTTCGCTGCTGGCCGGCACCAAATACCGCGGCGACTTCGAGAAACGCTTCAAGGCGCTGCTCAAGCAGCTGGAACAGGATCAGAACAGCATCCTGTTCATCGATGAAATTCACACCATCATCGGCGCCGGTGCGGCTTCCGGCGGGCAAGTGGATGCCGCCAACCTGATCAAACCGCTGCTGTCGAGCGGCAAGATCCGGGTGATCGGCTCGACCACCTACCAGGAGTTCAGCAACATCTTCGAAAAGGATCGCGCTCTGGCGCGCCGTTTCCAGAAGATCGATATCACCGAACCGACGGCGGAAGAGACCGTTCAGATCATCAACGGCCTGAAGACCAAGTATGAAGCGCACCACGACGTGCGTTATACCGCCAAGGCGATCCGCGCCGCGGTGGAGCTGTCGGTGAAATACATCAACGATCGCCATCTGCCGGACAAGGCGATTGACGTGATCGACGAGGCGGGCGCCCGCAGCCGGTTGATGCCGGCCAGCAAGCGCAAGAAAACCGTCAACGTGGCCGATATCGAATCCGTGGTGGCGCGTATCGCTCGCATCCCGGAGAAAACCGTGTCGGCCAGCGATCGCGACGTGCTGAGAAACCTGGGCGATCGCTTGAAGATGCTGGTATTCGGCCAGGATCAGGCGATCGAAGCGTTGACGGAAGCGATCAAGATGAGCCGCGCCGGTCTGGGCCACGAGCGCAAGCCGGTCGGTTCCTTCCTGTTCGCCGGGCCGACCGGGGTCGGGAAAACCGAGGTCACCGTACAGCTGGCCAAGGCGATGGATATCGAGCTGCTGCGTTTCGACATGTCCGAGTACATGGAGCGGCATACCGTCAGCCGTCTGATCGGCGCGCCTCCGGGCTACGTCGGTTACGATCAGGGCGGGCTGCTGACCGATGCGGTGATCAAGCATCCGCATGCGGTGGTGCTGCTCGATGAGATCGAGAAGGCGCACCCGGACGTGTTCAACCTGCTGCTGCAGGTGATGGACAACGGTACGCTGACCGACAACAACGGCCGCAAGGCGGACTTCCGCAATGTGATCCTGGTGATGACCACCAACGCCGGTGTGCGGGAAACCGAACGCAAGTCGATCGGCCTGGTGCAGCAGGACAACAGCACCGACGCGATGGAAGAGATCAAGAAGGTGTTTACGCCGGAATTCCGCAACCGTCTGGACAACATCATCTGGTTCAACCATCTGTCTACCGAGGTGATCCAGCAGGTGGTCGACAAGTTTATCGTCGAACTGCAGGCGCAGCTGGATGCGAAGGGCGTCTCGCTGGAAGTGAGCGACGAAGCGCGCGACTGGCTGTCGGTGAAGGGCTACGACCGTGCGATGGGCGCTCGTCCGATGGCGCGCGTCATGCAGGAAAACCTGAAGAAACCGTTGGCCAACGAATTGCTGTTCGGTTCGCTGGTGGACGGCGGTTCCGTGAAGGTCGAGCTGGACAAGGACAAGAAACAGCTGACTTACCACTTCCTCAGCGCCGCCAAGCGCAAGGCGGACGAGGGCGCGGTGCACTAAGGCTGCCTGCAGGCAAAGAAAAAGCGATGCTTCGGCATCGCTTTTTTTATGGGTGAGATTCACCGTACAACAGAAACGAGTGAGCCCTCTCAGTTTACCTGCGCACCTGCAACCCGTTGTTTAACGTCGCTGCGGGGGTAAACGGAAAGGGCTCCCGAGGGATTACATCCTCGATGCCGCCAGCGTGTGGCGCGCGGTGAGCCGATTAACGGCTACGGAAGACAATGCGGCCTTTGCTCAGGTCGTACGGGGTCAGCTCTACAGTGACTTTGTCGCCCGTCAGGATGCGGATATAGTTTTTACGCATTTTACCGGAGATGTGTGCGGTTACCACGTGCCCGTTTTCCAATTCAACGCGGAACATGGTGTTGGGCAGCGTATCAAGAACGGTGCCCTGCATTTCAATATTGTCTTCTTTGGCCATCGAATCCTCTAGGTCTAACTACCTTAGTTTTTAACCGGCAAGATAATGCCGAAAAACCCCCATTATGTAAAGATGTGTCGGTGAACATTGCACCGTTTCCATCAATTAGTTTACTGGATAGGGCGGTTCAACCGGCTGTGGGGATATGACTTGCGGCGCCCAGCACGCCGGTGCCAAAGGCCGCCGTTGAAGGGTGCTGAGCTGCTGCAAGAATTGACGGCGCGGAATTTCACGCGCGCCAAGGCGGGCAGTGTGAGCGTTCAGCACCTGGCAGTCAATCAATTCCCCGCCATAAGCGGCAAAATGGCGGCAAAAGGCCATCAATGCGCATTTTGAGGCGTTGGTGACGCGGCTGAACATCGATTCGCCGCAGAACAACGCGCCCTGCGCCACGCCGTACATGCCGCCAACCAGTTGATCATCCTGCCAGACCTCCACCGAGTGCGCGTAGCCGAGGCGATGCAGATGCTGATAGGCGCGCTGCACCTCCGGGCCGATCCAGGTGCCTTCATCCGGCCGGTGGGCGCAGGCGGCGATCACCGCGGCGAAGTCGTGATTGAGCGTGATGCGAAACGGATCGTGGCGCAGAAAGCGTTTCAGGCTGCGGTTAAGATGAAACTCGGCCGGGAACAGCACCGCACGCGGGTCGGGCGACCACCACAGGATGGCCTCTCCCGGCGAATACCAGGGGAAGATGCCGCGCTCATAGGCCGCCAGCAGCCGCGGCGCCGTGAGATCGCCGCCGATCGCCAGCAGGCCATTGGGATCGCGCAGGGCGCCCTCAGGCGAGGGAAACGCCAGCGACTGCGGGGAGAGTTTAACGATGCGCATACAGGGTCTCTGCGTCCTCTACGGGCCGATTAAGGCGCCAGGTTGCTGATACGGTTGCGAAAGCGGGCATAGCGGCCCTGCTGGCGCATCAGGGCCGCGTGATTGCCCTGTTCGACAATCCGGCCGTCGTCCATCACGCAAATGCGGTCGAGATGTTCCAGGCCGTACAGGCGGTGCGTCACCAGAATCAGCGTCTTGCCCTGACAATGCCGGCGCAGCAGCGCCAGGATCTGCTGCTCGGTTTCGGCGTCCAGCCCTTCGGTCGGTTCGTCAAGCAGCAGCAGCGGGGCCGGATGCAGCAGCGCGCGGGCGATGCCCAGTCGGCGCTGTTCGCCGCCGGACAGCTGCCGGCCGCCTTCGCCGAGCCAGGCGTTCAGTCCGCCGTCGCCGGCCAGCAATTTGCCGAGCCCCACCTGCTGCAGGACGTCACTCAAACGAGCGTCGTCGGCATCCGGTGCGGCCAGCCGCAGGTTTTCCCGCAGCGTATCGCTGAAGATATGCACTCGCTGGCTGACGACCGTGGTCATTCGGCGCAGCGTGGTTTCATCATAATCCTCCAGCGGTTCGACGTTGAGCAGAATTTTGCCGCCGTCGGTGCGCCAGGCGCGGGTCAGCAGCTGCAGCAGGGTGGACTTGCCGCAGCCGGTGCGGCCGAGCAAGGCGATGTGTTCGCCTGCTGCCACCTCGAGCGTAACGTCGCGCAGCACCGGCTGCGGCTGATCGGGGTAGGTGAAACTCAACTGCTGCAGGCTGAGCTGCGCCCGATCGGCAACGGCCGGGCCAGCGGCAGGGAAGGTGACTTCCGGTTGGCGATCGATGATCTGTTTGACCCGCGTGGCGGAGGCGATCACCTGACCGAGATGCTGGAAGGCGCCGGCCACCGGCATCAGCGCTTCGAACGACGCCAGCGCGGCGAAGACAAACAGCGCGATCAGCGCGCCGGGTTGGGTATCGCCGCCGATGCCCGCGGCGGTCAGCCACAGCAGCAGCGTCACCGTCAGCCCGCTGGCAAGGATCATCAGCGCCTGCGCCTTGCCGCTCAGCGAGGCCTGCTGCCACTGGCGGCGTTGCCACCGCTGTTCGGTGGCGTTCAGCGTCTGGCGGAAGTCGTTGACGGCGCCGAACACCACCAGTTCCGCCTGCCCCTGCAGCCAGGCGGTCAGGTCGGTGCGGTATTGACCGCGCAGCGCGGTGAGTTGGCCACCGATCGGTTTGCCGGCGCGATAGAACACCGGCGGCACCAGCAGCAGCAGCAGCAGCAGAATGCCGCCCAGCGTCAGGGCGAGTGCAGGATCCAGCCAGCTCAGGCCGTAAGTGACGACCAGGATCACCACCGCCGCGCTGATCAGCGGCGAGATCACCCGCAGATAAAGGTGATCCAGCGTGTCCACGTCCGCTACCAGGCGGTTGAGCAGGTCGGCCTGGCGGAAACGGGCGATGCCGCCCGGCGTCAGCGGCAGGATCTTGCTGAAGGTGAACACCCGCAGGTGCGACAGCACGCGGAAGGTGGCGTCGTGGCTGACCACACGCTCGGCGTAGCGCCCGGCGGTGCGGAAGATCGCCGCGCCGCGCACGCCGGCGGCGGGCAGCATGTAGTTGAAGGTCAGCAGACCCGCCAATCCGGCCAGCGAAGAGGCGGCCAGGAACCAGCCGGAGAGCGCCAGCAGGCCGATGCTGGCCAGCAGGGTGACGATCGCCAAAATGATGCCCAGGCTAATCAGCAGGCTATGGCGGCGATACAACGCCAAAAACGGCAGCAACACGCGCATGATTAAAGCTCCCCGCGGCGGTGGGCGATCAGAGTGGCGAACAGGCCCGGTTGGGCGCTGAGGGTGGCGTAATCGCCCTGTTGCACGATACGCCCGTTATCCATCACCCAAATCTGATCGTAGTCTTCGGTATCTTCCAGCTGATGCGTCACCAGCAGGGTGGTTTGTTGATGCGAAGCGGCATTCAACGCCTGCATCACCCGTTGTTCGCTATGGGCATCGAGGCTGGCGGCCGGTTCATCGAGCAGCAGCAAGCGGCGCGGGCCGATCAGCGCCCGGGCGACCGCCACGCGCTGCGCCTGGCCGACCGACAGGCGGGCGGCGTTATCGCCCACTTCGGTGTCGAGCCCCTGCGGCAGATACGGCAACAGCTCGCTGACGTAGGCGTGTTCCACCGCCTGCTGCAGCTGCGCTTCGTCGGCCTGCGGGCAGCCCAGCAGGATATTGGCGCGCAAGGTTTGCGCCGGCAGGTGCGGGTTTTGCCCGACCCAGCTCAGCTGCTGCCTCCAGTTCTCTGCGGACAGGTCACGCAGTTCGATGCCGTTGACGGTCAACGATCCACGGTAGGGCAGGAAGCCGAGCAGCAGATTGAGCAGCGAACTTTTGCCGGCGCCGCTCAGCCCGACCAGCGCCACGCGCTGCTGCGGTTGCAGGGTGAAACTCAGCGGCCCGGCCAGCAACACGCCGTTCGGCGACAGAATTTCCAATTCGTTCGCCTGTAGCGTCAGCGATTGATCGGCGGGCAACTTCCGCGTGCCGTTGCCCATCTGCTCGCCTTCGGCGCTGAGGAAGGTTTCCAGCGCTTCCGCCGCGCCGACCGCCTGCGCCTTGGCATGATAGAAGGTGCCGAGATCGCGCAGCGGTTGGAAGAACTCCGGCGCCAGAATCAGCACCAGAAAACCGGAAAACAGCGTTACGCCGAGGCCATAGCTGCCGAAGTTGAGTTCGCCGAGGTAAGAAAAGCCAAAATACACCGCCACTACGGCGATGGAGATCGACGCGAAGAACTCCAGCACGCCGGAGGAGAGGAAGGCCATGCGCAGCACTTCCATGGTGCGGCTGCGGAAGTCTTCGGAGGATTTGGCGATCTGCGCGGTTTCGGCCTGCGCGCGGTCGAATAGCCGCAGGGTGTCCAGGCCGCGCAGGCGGTCGAGGAAGTTACCGCTCAATCGCGCCAGCGCCACAAAGTTGCGGCGGTTGGCGTCGGCGGCCCCCATGCCCACCAGCGCCATAAACAGCGGGATGAGCGGCGCGGTCGCCAACAGAATCAAACCGGCGGCCCAGTTGATCGGGAAGACGGCGATCAAGATCAGCAGCGGGATAAACACCGCCAGATACATCTGCGGCAGATAGCGCGAGTAATAGTCCTGCATATCCTCGATCTGCTCGACGATGATGCTGGCCCAGCTGCCCGCCGGTTTGCCCTGGATCCAGGCCGGCCCGAGCTGCTGCAGCTTATCCAGCACCTGCCGGCGCATGCGCTGGCGGATCACCTGCCCACACAGAAAACCGACCCGTTCCCGCAGCCAGCTCAGCAGCGCCCGCAGCGCGAACGCGATGGCCAGCCAAATAAACGAAGGGATCAGTTGCTCACGCGGGGTATGTTCGATGATCAGGGCGTGCAGCAGGCTGGCCAGCAGCCACGCCTGCGCCACGATCAGCAGGCCGCTGAACAGCCCCAACAGCATGGAAAGGCGCAGCCAACGCTGCGCTAACGAACTCTGGGTTTTAAGCCAACGGGTTAACTGTTGCTGTCTGGTTTTTTTCATCAGATATGCGTCTGCGTCGCCGGCGCCCGTTTGTTACGGGCTGGGTTAACGTACTGTTAAATAATAGTGTTTGGCGCAATCGGCGACAAACAAGCGAGGCCTCATGTTACCTCGTGACCCGGCAGACTGAAAAGAATAAAGCGGGCAAATATGGCTATAACAGATGGGAGAGAGAGATTGCTGAACCCAGAAACAAAAAAAGCGGCTCGAGAGCCGCTTTTTGCCGATGATGAAAACGTCTTAGCAGACTTCTGCGCCGGCGATGCCGTCCAGATAACGCTCTGCGTCCAGCGCCGCCATGCAGCCGGTGCCGGCGGAGGTGATCGCCTGACGGTAGATGTGATCCATCACGTCGCCCGCGGCGAAGACGCCGGGGATAGTGGTTTGGGTCGCATTGCCGTGAATGCCGGACTGCACCTTGATGTAGCCGTTTTCCAGCTCCAGCTGACCACCGAAGATGCCGGTGTTCGGGCTGTGGCCGATGGCGATGAACACGCCGGCCAGTTCCAGCTCACGGGTTTCGTTTTCCGCTTTGGTGCTGCGGATACGCACGCCGGTCACGCCCATTTCATCGCCCAGCACTTCGTCCAGCGTATGGTCGGTGTGCAGCACGATGTTGCCGCTCTTCACTTTTTCCATCAGCCGGTCGATCAGGATTTTCTCCGAACGGAAGCTGTCGCGACGGTGGATCAGGTGAACCTCGGCGGCGATGTTGGACAGGTACAGCGCTTCTTCAACGGCGGTATTGCCGCCGCCGACCACCGCGACTTTCTGGTTGCGGTAGAAGAAACCGTCGCAGGTTGCGCAGGCGGAAACGCCTTTGCCCTTGAACGCGTCTTCGGAAGGCAGGCCAAGATAGCGGGCGGAGGCGCCGGTCGCGATGATCAGCGCGTCGCAGCTGTATTCACCGCTGTCGCCGAACAGGCGGAACGGACGCTGCTGCAGATCGACGCTGTTGATGTGGTCGAAGACGATTTCAGTCTGGAACTTCTCCGCGTGCTCGCGCATGCGCTCCATCAACGCCGGGCCGGTCAGGCCTTCGGCGTCGCCGGGCCAGTTTTCCACTTCGGTGGTGGTGGTCAGCTGGCCGCCTTGTTCCAGACCGGTGATCAGCACCGGGTTCAGGTTGGCGCGCGCCGCGTAGACGGCGGCGGTGTAACCGGCCGGGCCGGAACCCAGAATCAGTAATTTGCTATGTTTAGCCGTGCCCATGAATAACCTCTTTATTCCACAATGGCGGACAATGAAGCCGATTGTAGGGAAAATGGCGCAGTAAAAAAAGCGCCGGGCGACGTTGTTAACGATTTGTATGATAGTTGTCGCCTATTAATGCATCCGTTGTCGGTAAATCGGTCGTCGAACGCAGAAATTTAACTTATCAAAGCCGCATTCGGCCAGCGAATCGCCAACCGTGCAAAAACGGCGCACTCTGCGGCTTCCGCCGCTCCCGACCGGGGTTTATCAGCCAGCGATTCATAATCAAAAATGGGATGCAGACTTTTCATGACGGTACGTTGTTCTGATTTTGCTTCTTTTACTTTGACAATCCGCTGCGCATTTGCGAAAACATCATAGGAAGAAGAAATTATCCCCGTAACACCAGCAAATCGTACGTATTTGCGCCGCAAGGCGACGATACGCAGCGGGAGTGCGGAGCAGGGCGCGCAAGCGTTTGCTGATTTTTTCTCGACCGAAACATCGTTGCCGGCGCTGCGCGGAGTTGGACAGACAGGCTGCGCGGCGTGGAATGATGGTAGTGAAGAAGCACATGACAGGCATCGGGTCTTCGCTTGGAACGAACCCTTACACATTGACGTTGGCTAGGGTGTGGCAAGTGCACGGAAGAAAATAAGAGAGACAATAATAATGGCAGACAACAAGAAACGCCCGGGTAAAGATCTTGACCGTATCGACCGCAACATCCTGAATGAGCTGCAGAAGGATGGGCGTATTTCGAACGTCGAGCTTTCGAAGCGCGTGGGGTTATCCCCGACACCATGTTTGGAACGCGTGCGCCGTCTCGAGCGCCAGGGTTTCATTCATGGCTATACCGCATTGCTGAACCCGCATTATCTGGATGCGTCCCTGCTGGTTTTCGTGGAGATCACGTTGAACCGCGGCGCGCCGGATGTGTTTGAGCAATTCAACTCGGCAGTGCAGAAGCTTGAAGAGATTCAGGAGTGTCATCTGGTTTCCGGCGATTTCGACTACCTGTTGAAAACCCGCGTACCGGACATGTCGGCTTACCGCAAATTGCTGGGCGAAACCTTGCTGCGTTTGCCGGGGGTTAACGACACCCGTACCTACGTAGTGATGGAAGAAGTGAAACAGAGTAACCGTCTGGTTATCAAAACACGGTAAGGTGCAGGTGCAAAACCTGATTAAATTGGTTACACTCCTGTTTATTCATACAGTTTCGGCGCCGGGGCAGTTTCTCGGCGCTGTTGCTATGTCAGCTAACAGGAACCTGGAGAGCCTTTCTTGAGCCAGGAATATACAGAAGATAAAGAAGTTACCCTGAAAAGACTCAGCAGTGGCCGGCGTTTGCTGGAAGCTGTGCTTATCGTGGTAGCGATTTTTGCCGTTTACCTCATGGCTGCGCTGGTCAGTTTCAACCCGTCTGACCCAAGCTGGTCGCAGACCGCGTGGCATGAGCCGATTCACAATCTGGGCGGCGGTGTCGGGGCCTGGTTGGCCGATACGCTGTTCTTCACCTTCGGGGTGCTCGCCTACGCGATACCGCCGATCATGCTGGTCCTGTGCTGGGCGGCTTATCGCCAACGCAGCAACAGAGACTACATCGACTATTTCGCGCTTTCCCTGCGCCTGATCGGCACCCTGGCGTTAGTGCTCACCTCCTGTGGGTTGGCGGCGCTGAACGTTGACGATCTCTATTACTTCGCCTCCGGCGGCGTGATCGGCAGCCTGCTGAGCAACGCCATGTTGCCGTGGTTCAACGGCATCGGCGCTACGCTGGCGCTGCTGTGCGTATGGGCGGCGGGGTTGACGCTGTTTACCGGCTGGTCTTGGCTGGTGATCGCCGAGAAGATCGGCGGGGCGGTGTTGGGCGTTGCGACGGTGATGACCAATCGCTCACGTCGCGAAGAGCGCTATTTCGAGGATGACGAGCGTTACGTTGACGTCGAGCCTGAGCAGGCAGGGAAGGGCGCCGCCGCAGCGGTTGCCGCGACCGCCGCCGGAGCTGCGGCCGCCGATGACGACGTGCTGTTCTCCGCGCCTTCGGTCACCGAAAGCGCCAAAGCGGCGGCGGAAGACGCCGCCGATCCGTTGCTCAGCGGCCTGCGCGCCGACGATGGCGAGTTTGAAGCAGAAGCCGCACCCAGCGCGCCGGCGGCTTCGCCTGCACCGACGGTGAAGGCAGAGATCCACGAGCCCGTTGCTGCGCCGATCGCCGCTCAGGCGCCGTCGGTAACGGTGGCGCCGGCCGCGCCGGCCTCGGTCAATCAGCACCCGGTAAGTGCGCCGGCGCAAGACGCTACGCCGCCGCTGTATTCCTTCGAGATCCCGGAAGAAACGCCTGCGCCTAAGGCGACGCGTCCTGTCGATCCTTATCAGGATGACGATGAGCCGCGCCTTGGCAACTGGCAAGAGCCGGCCGCGCCGCAGCCGCCGGCGCGTTCTCCCTTTGATTTTACCGCCGCACAGCGTGACAGCGTTGACATCGGCAGTTCGAGCGGTTTCAGCGCCACCGGCGCCAAACCGCAGCCGGATACGGCGGCAGCCGCTGCTGCGGGCGTTGCGGCGGCGACCTTTATGCCGGCCTTCACGGCGACCAGCGACGGCAATCCGCAGGTTAAGCAGGGCATCGGCCCTGAGCTGCCGCGGCCGAACCCGGTGCGCATCCCGACCCGTCGCGAGCTGGCTTCCTACGGCATCAAGCTGCCTTCGCAGCGTGCGGCCGAACAGGAACAGCGCCAGACAGAGGCGGAGCCTCAACAGCTGACGGCGGCGAACCCGCAGGAAGAAGAGGCGCTGCAAGAAGCCGCGCTGCGCCAGGCGTTCGCCGAGCAGCAAAGCCAGCGCTACGGCGAAAGCTACGCGTCGGAGCAGGATGATGAACAGGCTCAGCAGGAGGCTGAGCTGAGCAAAGCGTTCGCCGAGCAACAGAGCCAGCGTTACGGCGAAGACCAGCAGGACGACGAAGCGGCGCGGCAAGAGGCTGCGCTGCGTCAGGCATTCGCCGAGCAGCAGCAGGCGCGTTATGGCCAGCAAGAGCCTGCTCCGCAGGCGCCGGCCGCCAGCCCGGTCGATACCCGCAATGCTTTCAGCTTCTCGCCGATGGCGGATCTGGTGGACGATGGTCCGAGCGAGCCGATGTTCACGCTGTCGCCGCAGCTTGAAGAGCGCATTGAACTGGAAAGCGAACAAGAGGACGACGTGCCGTTCGGCCAGTTTGAGCCTGCGGCGCCGGCTGCTCAACCTCAGCAATCGCACCCTCAGCCTCAACAATACCAGCAGCCGCAGCAACAACCGTATCAGCAGCCGTGGCAGCAGCAATATCAGCATCAGCAGCCGCAGCAACAGCCGCAGGTGCAGCAGCCTCAGCAACCTCAGGCCGAGCAGCATCCGGCGATGGACAGCTTGATTCACCCGTTCCTGATGCGCAACGATCAGCCGCTGCAGAAACCGACTACGCCTCTGCCGACGCTGGATCTGCTGACCGAAGCGCCGAAAGAAGTGGAGCCGGTCGATTCCTTCGCGCTGGAGCAGAAAGCACGCCTGGTGGAGGCCAGCCTGGCCGATTATCGCGTGAAAGCCGACGTGGTGGACATCCTGCCGGGGCCGGTCATCACCCGCTTCGAGCTGGATCTGGCGCCGGGCGTTAAAGCGGCGCGCATTTCCAACCTGTCGCGCGATCTGGCGCGCTCGCTGTCGACTTCGGCGGTGCGCGTGGTGGAAGTGATCCCCGGTAAGCCTTATGTCGGTCTGGAGCTGCCGAACGCCAAGCGGCAAACGGTATACCTGCGCGAGGTGCTGGATTGCCCGGCCTTCCGCGACAACCCGTCGCCGCTGTCCATCGTATTGGGTAAAGACATCTCCGGCGAGCCGGTGGTGGCCGATCTGGGCAAAATGCCGCACTTGCTGGTCGCCGGTACCACCGGCTCCGGTAAATCGGTCGGGGTCAACGCCATGATCCTGAGCATCCTGTATAAGGCCACGCCGAAAGAAGTGCGCTTTATCATGATTGACCCGAAAATGCTGGAACTGTCGGTTTACGAAGGCATTCCGCACCTGTTGACCGACGTGGTCACCGACATGAAAGATGCCGCCAATGCGCTGCGCTGGTGCGTGGGCGAAATGGAACGCCGCTATAAGCTGATGTCAGCTCTGGGCGTGCGTAACCTGGCCGGCTACAACGAACGTGTCGATCAGGCCGAAGCGATGGGGCGTCCGATCCCGGATCCGTTCTGGAAACCGACCGACAGCATGGACATCACGCCGCCGGTGTTGGAGAAAGAGCCGTACATCGTGGTGATGGTCGACGAATTCGCCGACCTGATCATGACGGTCGGCAAGAAGGTCGAAGAGCTGATCGCCCGTCTGGCGCAAAAAGCGCGTGCGGCGGGCATCCACCTGGTGCTGGCGACCCAGCGTCCGTCGGTGGATGTGATCACCGGCCTGATCAAGGCCAACATCCCGACGCGTATCGCCTTTACCGTGTCGAGCAAGATAGACTCCCGCACCATCCTCGATCAGGGGGGCGCCGAGTCCTTGCTGGGCATGGGTGATATGCTTTATCTGGCGCCGAACTCCTCGATCCCGGTGCGCGTACATGGCGCATTCGTGCGCGATCAGGAAGTGCACGCGGTGGTCAAGGATTGGAAAGCGCGCGAGCGGCCCCAATATAAAGAGGGCATTCTCAGCGGCGGTGAAGACGGCGAGGGCGGTGCCGGCGGCGGTATGGACGGTGACGAAGAGCTGGATCCGCTGTTTGATCAGGCGGTGGATTTCGTGGTGGATAAACGCCGCGCCTCCATCTCCGGCGTACAGCGCCAGTTCCGCATCGGCTATAACCGCGCCGCGCGCATCATCGAACAGATGGAAGCGCAGGGCATCGTCAGCGAGCAGGGGCACAACGGCAACCGCGAGGTGCTGGCGCCGCCGCGGCACGATTGATGGTCGTTTAGCCATTGCAACTCAATAAGAAAGGGCCGCTTAAGCGGCCCTTGTGCAAAGAAGCGTAAACCCGTTTCTTCTCGGAACATTGGCCTACCGGCCGTTCACCGGCTTCGGGTAAAGTAACGGGGTAAAGGGTTGATTTGACCCGCACGGCGCCGCCTTGCGGTTAACGCATTTCATAAGGTATCTGGAATAATGAAAAAACTGTTAGTTGCCTGCTGTCTGCTTTCGGGATTCGCTTCTACCTCCGTGCTGGCCGACGCCGCACAGGATCTGCAAAGTCGCCTGGCGAAGGTGAACAGTTTCCACGCCAGCTTCTCGCAAACCGTGACCAGCGCCGACGGCGCCGCGGTGCAACAGGGGGAAGGCGAGCTGTGGGTAAAGCGGCCGAACCTGTTCAACTGGCACATGACGTCACCCGATGAGAGCGTGCTGGTCTCCGATGGCCAAACCCTGTGGTTCTATAACCCGTTCGTTGAGCAGGTGACGGCGACCTGGCTGAAGAACGCCACCGGCAATACGCCGTTTATGCTGATCACCCGCAACAATGCCAGCGACTGGAAGCAGTACAACGTGAAGCAAAAGGGCGATGATTTCGAGCTGACGCCGAAATCCGCCAGCGGCAACCTGAAGCAGTTCGCCATCAGCGTGACCAACAGCGGCACCATCCGCAGCTTCGCCGCGGTGGAGCAGGACGGCCAGCGCAGCGCTTATACGCTGAAAAGCCAGCAGAACGTCATCGCCGATCCGGCCAAATTCAAATTTACCCCGCCGAAGGGGGTGACGCTGGACGACCAGCGCCAGTGAGGTGCAAGTGAGTAATAATCTGTCGCTCGATTTTTCCCAGAACGAGTTCCAGCCGTTGGCCGCGCGTATGCGGCCGACCACGCTGGCGCAGTATATCGGCCAGCAGCATCTGCTGGCCGCCGGCAAGCCGCTGCCGCGCGCCATCGAGGCCGGGCAGCTGCACTCGATGATTTTATGGGGGCCGCCGGGCACAGGGAAGACGACGCTGGCAGAGCTGATCGGCCGTTACGGTCAGGCGGACGTCGAACGGATCTCCGCCGTGACCTCCGGGATCAAGGAGATCCGCGAGGCGATCGAGCGGGCGCGGCAAAACCGCGACGCCGGCCGTCGCACTATTCTGTTCGTCGATGAAGTGCACCGCTTCAACAAAAGTCAGCAGGACGCCTTCCTGCCGCACATTGAAGATGGCACCATCACCTTTATCGGCGCCACTACCGAAAACCCGTCGTTCGAACTGAACTCGGCGCTGCTGTCGCGCGCCCGCGTCTATTTGTTGAAGGCGCTGACTGCCGAAGATATCGGCCAGGTGCTGGATCAGGCGATGAACGACAAGGCGCGCGGTTTTGGCGGCCAGAACGTCGAGCTGCCGGCGGAAACGCGCCGCCTGCTGTCGGAGCTGGTGGGGGGCGATGCGCGCCGGGCGCTGAACAGCCTGGAAATGATGGCGGACATGGCGGAGCTCGACGCCAAAGGCGTACGGGTGCTGACGCCGGAGCTGCTGAAGGAGGTGTCGGGCGAGCGCAGCGCGCGCTTCGACAACAAGGGCGACCGTTATTACGACCTGATTTCCGCGCTGCATAAATCGGTGCGTGGTTCGGCGCCGGACGCCGCGCTGTACTGGTATGCGCGCATCATTACCGCCGGCGGCGATCCGCTCTATGTGGCGCGCCGTCTGTTGGCGATTGCCTCTGAAGACGTGGGCAACGCCGATCCGCGCGGCATGCAGGTGGCGATCGCCGCCTGGGATTGTTTTACCCGCGTGGGGCCGGCGGAGGGCGAGCGCGCCATTGCGCAGGCGATTGTTTACCTGGCCTGCGCGCCGAAAAGCAACGCGGTTTACACCGCGTTCAAGGCCGCCATGCGCGACGCCAAAGAGCAGGCCGATTATGACGTGCCGGAGCATTTGCGCAACGCGCCGACCAAGCTGATGAAGGAAATGGGGCTGGGGGCGGAATACCGTTACGCTCACGACGAACCCAACGCCTACGCCGCCGGCGAGAACTACTTCCCGCCCGAAATGGCCAACACGCGCTACTACCAACCGACCTCGCGCGGGCTGGAAGGGAAAATCGGCGAAAAGTTGGCATGGCTGGCTGAGCAGGATCAAAATAGCCCGACAAAACGCTACCGCTAGCGTGGCCGTTGCGGTAAGGTTAGCGGGTATCACTCTTCTTTTATGCGGCTATAAATCAGCCGCATAGAACAACAACACTTCTTTCAATAACAACAAGCACAGGATTAGCATGCTCGATCCCAATCTGCTGCGTAATGAGCTAGACGCAGTCGCCGTCAAACTGGCTCGCCGAGGCTTTAAACTCGATCTGGATCTGCTGCGTTCGCAGGAAGAACGCCGCAAAGTTCTGCAGGTAGAAACTGAAACGCTGCAAGCGGAACGCAACTCCCGATCGAAATCCATCGGCGCGGCCAAAGCGCGTGGGGAAGACATCGAGCCGCTGCGTCGCGAAGTGAACGAGCTGGGTGACAAGCTGGATGCCGCCAAGGCGGAACTGGATGCGCTGCAGAGCGAGATCCGCGATTATGCCCTGACGCTGCCTAACCTGCCGGACGACGCCGTGCCGGACGGTAAAGACGACAGCGAAAACCTGGAAGTCACCCGCTGGGGTGAACCGCGCCAATACGACTTCGCGGTGCGCGATCATGTCGATCTGGGCGAAATGGCCGGCGGGCTGGATTTTGCCGCCGCGGTTAAGCTGACCGGTTCGCGCTTCGTGGTGATGAAAGGGCAAATCGCCCGCATGCACCGCGCGCTGTCCCAGTTCATGCTGGATCTGCACACCGAACAGCACGGCTACCTGGAGGCCTACGTGCCTTACCTGGTCAACCACGCCACGCTGTACGGCACCGGCCAACTGCCGAAGTTCGGCGAAGACCTGTTCCATACCCGCCCGCTGGAAGAAGAAGCCGACAGCAGCAACTACGCGCTGATCCCAACGGCGGAAGTGCCGCTGACCAACCTAGTGCGCGACGAGATCGTGGAAGAGGAAACTCTGCCGCTGAAGATGACCGCGCACACGCCATGCTTCCGTGCGGAAGCCGGTTCTTACGGCCGTGACACCCGCGGTTTGATCCGCATGCACCAGTTCGACAAGGTTGAAATGGTGCAGATCGTTCGTCCGGAAGATTCGATGGATGCCCTGGAAGAGCTGACCGGCCACGCGGAAAAAGTGCTGCAGCTGCTGAACCTGCCTTACCGCAAGGTGCTGCTGTGCACCGGCGACATGGGCTTCGGCGCATGCAAAACCTACGATCTGGAAGTGTGGCTGCCGGCGCAGGATACCTACCGCGAGATCTCGTCCTGCTCCAACATGTGGGACTTCCAGGCACGCCGCATGCAGGCGCGCTGCCGTAGCAAAGCCGACAAGAAGCCGCGTCTGGTCCACACGCTGAACGGCTCCGGCCTGGCGGTTGGCCGTACGCTGGTGGCGGTGCTGGAAAACTACCAGCAGGCCGACGGCCGCATTCAGGTACCTGAAGTGCTGCGTCCATATATGGGCGGCCTGGAATACATCGGCTAAACGACAAACCACGAAAAAAGCGCCTGCGGGCGCTTTTTTTATGCCGAGAGTTCAGCCCGTCGCCAGCGTATAAGCCTGTTGAATGTAGTCCGCCAGATGCTTGCTTTTCACCTCGTCGGGCGAGTGGAGCTTGATGTGCCGCCGATACTGGCCGTTGCCTTCGAGCTGGAGATAACGATCTTCCAATCGGTAGCCGTGGCCGAACTCCACCGTGACGTGGTGGCGATAGGCGAAAACGCCGCAGAAAAATTGGCTATGCGAGAACATGATGCCGCCGTATTTGACCGATTCGGTGACGCCGTTGCCGCTCGCCGTGGCGACCCGACGCACCTGTTGTACGATCTCCAGCAGCTCACCGTGCGTGCTGCCGATGTCTGCCAGCAAGGTTTCGACCGCCGCATTATTTGCCTGAATCATCTCGCTTCTCCGTCGTTAAATCCGCTCTGCGCTGAGCATAGCGCTTTTTCAGCCGCTTAGCCGGAAACAAATCGTGCGCTGGAATGATAAGAGGCGATTGACTTTTTTATCGCCAGTGGCATGATGCGCGCACTCTCATTGCGCGTTCGGTCACAATTTCACTATGTCCGCTTACTCCCGCCCGGTGCTCTTATTGCTCTGCGGCCTCTTGCTGCTCACGGTATCCATTGCCGTTTTGAATACGTTAGTGCCGCTTTGGTTAACCCATGCTCAGCTGTCGACCTGGCAAGTGGGTATGGTCAGTTCCTCTTATTTCAGCGGCAACCTGTTGGGCACGTTGGTAGCGGGCAAACTGATCCAGCGCGTTGGCTTCACCCGCAGCTATCATCTCTCTTGTTTGCTGTTCGCCGCCGCGACCGCCGGCATGGTGCTGTCGATCGATTTCTGGAGCTGGCTGGGCTGGCGCTTCTTCGCCGGCGTCGGGTGTGCCTGGATCTGGGTGATCGTGGAGAGCGCGCTTTTGCGCAGCGGCAATTTGAGCAACCGTGGCCAGCTGCTGGCGGCCTATATGATTGTCTATTACCTCGGTACGGTGACCGGCCAATTACTGTTGAGCATGACCTCGACCGAATTGCTGCATGTGGTGCCGTGGGTGACCGCGATCGTGATCAGCGCCATGTTGCCGATGTTGTTCGCGCGGGTAAACCGCCATGAAGACGAGCCGCAGCAGGCGGCGGTATGGACAATGTTGAGACGCCGCAGCGCGCGCCTGGGCATCAACGGCTGCATCATCTCCGGCATCGTGCTCGGCTCGCTGTATGGCCTGATGCCGCTGTATCTCTCTCATCAGGGCATGAGCGACGCTAACGTCGGCTACTGGATGGCGCTGTTGGTCAGCTCCGGCATCGTCGGCCAATGGCCTGTCGGGCGCCTGGCCGATCGTTACGGGCGCCTGCTGGTGCTGCGCATTCAGGTGTTTGTGGTGATCCTCGCCAGCGTGGCGATGCTCGGCAACTACGCCATGGCGCCTTCACTGTTCATCCTCGGCTGCGCCGGCTTTACCCTGTATCCGGTGGCGATGTCCTGGGCCTGCGAGAAGGCGCTGCCGCACGAGTTGGTGGCGATGAACCAGGCACTGCTAATGAGCTACACCATCGGCAGCCTGCTGGGCCCGTCGATGACGGCGCTGCTGATGCAAAACTACTCCGATCGCGTGCTGTTCGTGATGATCGCCGCCGTGGCGCTGGTTTACCTGCTGATGCTGCTGAAGAAGCAGAAGCCGGATCACCATCACACGCCGTTCGCCGCCGCCTGAGCATAAAAAAACCGGCCATGAGCCGGTTTTTCTTTGGCGCTGCGCCAATCAGTAAATGACTTTGTGGCCGTAGCTTTCCAGGATGCCTTTGACGCGATCCATGGTCTCGGCCTTCGGCGGATGAACGCCGTCCAGCTTGTACTCTTCCCCCATCGCCACCCATTTGTGCTTGCCCAGCTCGTGGTAGGGCAGCAGCTCGATTTTCTCGATGTTGGTCATGTCTTTGGTGAACTCGCCCAGCAGGTGCGCCGACTTATCGTCGTCTGACCAACCCGGCACCACCACATAGCGGATCCAGGTGCGCTGATTGCGTTTCGCCAGGTAGCGGGCGAATTCCAGCGTGCGGTGGTTGGAGACGCCGACCAGGTTCTGGTGGATCTCGTCATTCATCTGTTTCAGGTCCAGCATCACCAGATCGGTGGTGTCCAGCAGCTCGTCGATCACCGGATCGTAGCGGCGCACGAAGCCATTGGTGTCCAGGCAGGTATTGATGCCTTCGGCGTGGCAGGCACGGAACCAGTCGCGCACGAATTCAGCCTGCAGGATCGCCTCGCCGCCGGACGCGGTCACGCCACCGCCGGAAGCGTTCATGAAGTGGCGGTAGGCCACCGCGTCTTTCATCAGCTCTTCGACGGTCACTTCTTTGCCGCCGTGGGTGTCCCAGGTGTCACGGTTATGGCAATAGAGGCAGCGCATCAGGCAGCCCTGGAAGAAGACGATAAAGCGGATCCCGGGCCCATCGACGGTGCCGCAGGATTCGAAGGAGTGGATGCGACCAGTTACTGACATTGCGGGGTTTTCTCCAATATGGACTGTCAAACGCAGTCTAAAAATAGGCGCGTGGCCGCCGGCCAGGTATCTGCGATGCAGCGGCGGGGGATCCGCCACCGGGGGTAATGATGCCTGTCGGCCGGTCAGTTGCCGGATAACTGTTTTGCCGGCTATCCATTCAGTATAGATGTCCGGCAAAACAGACTCGCACAGAGTCAGGGGAGAGCGGTGGGAGAAAAGGGCCGGCAGAACCGGCCCCGACGTTGGCACCGGGCGGTCTCCCGCCCGGTCGGCGTTATTACATCGTTTGAGTGAAGGTACGAGTAATGACGTCCTGCTGTTGCTCTTTGGTCAGCGAGTTGAAGCGCACGGCGTAACCGGAGACGCGGATGGTCAGCTGAGGGTATTTCTCAGGATTTTCCATCGCATCCAGCAGCATTTCGCGGTTCATTACGTTGACGTTCAGATGCTGACCGCCTTCGATGGAGGCTTCATGGTGGAAGTAACCATCCATCAGGCCCGCCAGGTTGGCTTTACGCACGTCGTCGTCTTTACCCAGCGCGTTAGGCACGATGGAGAAGGTGTAGGAGATCCCGTCTTTCGCGTAGGCAAACGGCAGTTTGGCTACCGAGGTCAGGGAGGCGACTGCACCTTTCTGGTCACGGCCGTGCATCGGGTTGGCACCTGGGCCGAACGGTGCGCCTGCGCGGCGGCCATCCGGGGTGTTACCGGTTTTCTTACCGTACACCACGTTGGAGGTGATGGTCAGTACGGACTGAGTCGGTACCGCGTTGCGGTAGGTGCGCAGTTTCTGAATTTTCTTCATGAAACGTTCCACCAGGTCACAGGCGATGTCATCGACGCGGGCGTCGTTGTTACCGAACTGCGGGTACTCGCCTTCCACTTTGAAGTCGATAGCCAGGCCGTCTTCGTCGCGAATGGTGGTGACTTTCGCGTACTTGATGGCGGACAGGGAGTCGGCCGCAACGGACAGACCGGCGATGCCGCAAGCCATGGTGCGATAAACGTCACGGTCATGCAGCGCCATCAGCGCAGCTTCGTAGCTGTACTTGTCGTGCATGTAGTGAATGATGTTCAGCGCGGTCACGTACTGCTTGGCCAGCCAATCCATAAAGTGGTCCATGCGGGCCATGACTTTGTCATAGTCCAGCACTTCGTCCATCATCGGCGCTTCTTTCGGGCCGACCTGCATTTTCAGTTTCTCGTCAACGCCGCCGTTGATGGCGTAAAGCATGGTTTTCGCCAGGTTGGCGCGGGCGCCGAAGAACTGCATTTGCTTACCGACGATCATCGGGCTGACGCAACAGGCGATGGCGTAGTCATCGTTGTTGAAGTCAGGACGCATCAGGTCGTCGTTTTCGTACTGTACGGAAGAGGTGTCGATGGACACTTTCGCCGCGAATTTCTTGAAGTTCAGCGGCAGCTTCTCAGACCACAGGATGGTCATGTTCGGCTCCGGCGACGGCCCCATGGTGTACAGGGTGTTCAGGAAGCGGAAGCTGTTTTTGGTGACCAGGGTACGGCCGTCGACGCCCATACCGGCCAGGGATTCAGTCGCCCAGATTGGGTCGCCGGAGAACAGTTCATCGTACTCAGGGGTACGCAGGAAGCGCACCATACGCAGTTTCATCACCAGGTGGTCGATCAGTTCCTGCGCTTGCTCTTCGGTCAGTTTGCCCGCCTTGATGTCGCGTTCGATGAACACGTCGAGGAAGGTGGACACGCGGCCGAAGGACATGGCGGCGCCGTTCTGGGATTTCACCGCGGCCAGGTAGCCGAAGTAGGTCCACTGCACCGCTTCTTGGGCGCTGGTGGCCGGGCCGGAGATGTCGTAACCGTATTTGGCGGCCATCTCTTTGATCTGAGCCAGAGCGCGATGCTGTTCAGCGATCTCTTCGCGCAGCTGGATGGTCATTTCCAGGTCTTCGCCGTTTTCCAGTTTTTCCTGCAGCGATTTGAACTGGTTCAGCTTGTCGGCCATCAGGAAGTCGATGCCGTACAGCGCCACGCGGCGGTAGTCGCCGATGATGCGGCCACGGCCGTAAGCGTCTGGCAGACCGGTCAGCACGCCGGATTTACGGCAGTTCAGGATGTCTTTGGTGTAAACGTCGAATACGCCCTGGTTGTGGGTTTTACGGTATTCGGTGAACACTTTTTTCAGCTGCGGATCCAGTTCGCGGCCGTACACTTTGCACGAACCTTCGACCATTTTGATGCCGCCGAACGGGATCAGCGCGCGTTTCAGAGGGGCGTCGGTCTGCAGACCCACGATGGTTTCCAGCTCTTTGGCGATGTAACCCGCGTCGTGAGAAACGATGGTTGAAGCAACGTTGGTGTCGAAATCAACCGGCGCATGAGTGCGGTTTTCCAGTTTGATCCCTTCCATAACCTTGTCCCACAAGGTGGTGGTGGCTTGAGTTGCGCCAGCCAGGAAGGATTCGTCACCTTCATAAGGCGTGTAGTTTTTCTGGATGAAGTCACGAACGTTGACTTCATTCTGCCAGTCACCCTTGCTGAAACCTTCCCAAGCGTTGGCTAATTTCTCGTTAAGTTCGGTCATTGTACACCTACCTTTGATTGTGGATTTCTAACTCTGCGCGCGGTAACTCACAGCTTAGTGCTGTTCGCGGCCCCCGCGCAGATAAATTACCCAGTAAGTCAACCCAACCAGCAGACCGCCGCCGATGATGTTACCAATGGTGACCGGAATCAGGTTGTCGATGATGAAGTTGCTTACTGTCAGATGAGCGAATTGCTCAGGTACCGCCCCTACGGCTTGCCAGAACTCCGGCGTAGCGAAGTGTTTGACCACGATGCCCATAGGGATCATAAACATGTTGGCGATGCTGTGTTCGAAGCCGCTGGCGACAAACATACCGACCGGCAGCACCATGGCGAGCATCTTGTCGGTCAGGGTACGGCCGGAGTAGCTCATCCAGACCGCCAGGCAGACCATCAGGTTAGCCAGAATGCCGAGGCAGACGGCTTCGATAAAGGTGTGATGCAGCTTGTGGTCCGCGGTTTGCAGAACATTCAGGCCCCACTGGCCGTTGGCGACCATATACTCGCCGGAGAACCAGATCAGCGCCACGAAGAACAGCGCGCCGACCAGGTTGCCGAGATAAACGTTCAGCCAGTTGGCGCCCAGTTGGCCCCAGCTGATGCGGCCGCTGGCCTTGGCGATGACGATAAGCACGGTAGAGGTGAACAGGTCGGCGCCCGACACCACCACCAGCATTAACCCGAGAGAGAAACAGATGCCGCCGACCAGTTTCGCCAGCCCGAAAGGCACGCCGGCGGTGCCGGTGGTCGCCGTAATGTAGAAAACGAAGGCGATGGAAATGAAGACACCGGCGGTGATCGCCAAATAAAACGTTTTCAGCGGATGTTTGGTGGCTTTATACACGCCGGCATCTTCAGCGATTTTCGCCGTTGCCGCAGGTAAAATCAGATCGAATGGGCTGTCAGTTTTCAAACTAACTCTCGCTCTTAAGGGTTAAAACAACGCAATGAGATACTAGCAAAGCAGTATAGGGGAAAATTTGATTTGGATCATAAGGCGGGGAAGTAGAGCACCAAAATGGCATGTTTTTAGTGTGGTTTTTATGTCTAATTAATTGAATTTAAACAAAAAACAATTTTTTAATGTTTGCAATTTTTTTTGAATTCACCCGGTGTGCCGAGGGTGTCAAAGTTAAATTTTTAGGCGTTTTGTCGCCGTTCGTCGCTGAAAGTTTAATTATCGGTTAATTATTATTTCACCGTCCGGCAACAATCGCCGGTTTATTTATTCTTATGCTCGTTTAACCGCCTATTTTCCTGCGGGAAAATAAAACAGAATGCGTTGAAATAAACCGCAAAATGAAAACGCCGCAGCGGAGTGCGGCGTTTGACCGGGAGGGTACCCCAAAAGTGGCGGTACCCCCAATGGCGATTAGGCCTTGGCCCAGTGACGGCGCTTGGCCGCCTGCAGCTTCTCGTAGGCCGCCAGCAGCGCCTGATGGGCCGGCAACGCCTTCAGATCGGCATCGACGGCGAACAGCCCGTTGAAGCGCTCTTCACCGCTGATGGCGGCCGAGGCCGCGTCCACCGCTTCCTGGCCGTACATTTTCACGAACGCGGTATAGTATTGCGCCGCTTCGCGCTCAGGCTCCTGCGCCAGCAGCAACAGCGTTTGCAGGCAACGGTAGTAGTTGCTGCGCGCCGGGCTCAGCACCGAGGCGTTGAAGTCCTGCGTCCATTCGGTCCAAATCAGCGCCTGATCCAGATCGCCGCCCGCCAGCGCCAGCATCGACTTCAGCTCGCCCACGCGCAGGGTATACCAGGCGTTGTCTTTGCCGCTGGCAATGCCCAGCAGTTCGCGTACGCGGGTGAAATCGTCCAGCCCTTCGTCGTCCAACTGCTCGATCAGCGCCAGGTATTCTTCCGGCTCCCACTCGCTGCCCGGCAACGCCAGCAGCGTATCGCGCAGGTGCGCGCCCATGCTGTTGTTGGCCAGCAGCAGGTCTTCCGCCGGGTAGATATCGGACATGCCCGGCACGATGATGCGGCAAGCGTAGACGCCCAGGTGTTCGTAGTCGGCGATGTACACTTCCGCGTCTTCTTTGTCGAAGATGCTCATCAGGGTGGCGAACTCTTCCTGCGTGCTGCCGCTGAAGTTCCAGTCAACGAACGGATAGTCCGCGTCCTGCTTGAACAGATCCCAAGAGATCAGACCGCTGGAGTCGATGAAGTGCGTTTCCAGGTTGGTGTGTTCCGCCACTTCTTCGTCATCGAAGGTCGGCGCGGTGAACACGTCGAGATCTTTCAGGCTGCGGCCCTGCAGCAGTTCGGTCACCGTGCGCTCCAGCGCCACGCCGAAGTCCGGGTGCGCGCCGAACGAGGCGAAGCAGGTGCCGTTGGTCGGGTTGAACAGCACCACGCAGATCACCGGGTAGTTGCCGCCCAGCGAGGCGTCGTAGGAGAGGATTGGGAAACCTTCCTCTTCCAGCTTGGCGATGGCTTCCACCACGCCCGGGTAGCGGTTCAGCACCTCGTCCGGGATCGCCGGCAGGCTGATGGATTCGGCGATAATGCGGTTTTTCACATAGCGCTCGAACACTTCCGACAGGCCCTGCACGCGCGCTTCGTTGGCGGTGTTGCCGGCGGACATGCCGTTGGAAACATACAGGTTGCCGATGATGTTCATCGGAATGTATACCGTTTGCTGATCGGACTGACGGGTGAACGGCAGCGCGCAGATGCCGCGATCGGCATTGCCGGACTGCAGATCGACAAGATCGCTGGCGCTCAGCTCTTGTTGCGGATCGTAGAAGGCGTGCAGACGCTCGTCGAGGATGCCGGCCGGCAGCGCATCGTCCGCCGGGATCGGGAACCATTTCTCATTCGGGTAGTGTACGAAGTCGCCTTCGGCGATCTGCTTGCCCAGATAGAAATCGGCGAAGAAGTAGTTGGTGGACAGGCGCTCGAAATATTCACCCAGCGCAGAGGCCAACGCGGCTTTTTTGCTGGCGCCTTTGCCGTTGGTGAAGCACAGCGGACAATCGCGATCGCGAATGTGCACCGACCATACGTGCGGCACCGGGTTCAGCCAGGAGGCTTCTTCGATGTTGAAACCGAGATCGCTCAGTTTCTGCTGGAAACGGGCGATGGAATCTTCCAGGGCGGCGTCTTTACCGGGGATAAAAGTTTGCGTCATTGTCTTCACTTTTTGCGCGTACTAAAAACGCGCAATGATACGGGGTTTTACGCTGGAGCTCCACGTATTCCTAAAGCGGCGGCAAAGTCACAGTTTTTTTAAGGATAAAGGCCATAATTCAGCGAGTTATCTGTCACGGAGAAATCTAATGAAATCAGTGAAACTCAGCGTGTTAACCCTTTTGTTGACCGGCGTCAGCGCCTCGGCGCTGGCGCTGCCCAACATCACCCTGCTGGCGACCGGCGGCACCATCGCCGGCGGCGGCGATTCGGCGACGAAATCCAACTATACCGCGGGCAAACTGGGCATCGAGGCGCTGGTCGATGCGGTGCCGGCGCTGAAGAACATCGCCAACGTGCAGGGGGAGCAGGTGGTTAACATCGGCTCGCAGGACATGAACGATCAGGTCTGGCTGACGTTGGCGAAGAAAATTGACGCCGACTGCGGCAAAACCGACGGCTTCGTCATCACCCACGGCACCGATACGCTGGAAGAGACGGCCTATTTCCTCGATCTGACGGTGAAGTGCGACAAGCCGGTAGTGCTGGTCGGGGCGATGCGGCCGGCGACGGCGATGAGCGCCGACGGCCCGTTCAATCTGTATAACGCGGTGGTGACGGCGGCGGATCCGCAATCGGCCAACCGCGGGGTGCTGGTGGCGATGAACGACAGCGTGCTGGACGCACGGGATGTCACCAAAACCAGCACCACCGCCGTGCAAACCTTCCAGTCGCCGAACTTCGGCCCGCTCGGGTATATCCACAACGGCAAGATCGATTATCAGCGTTCGCCACAGCGCAAGCACACCCGGGAGACGCCGTTCGACGTCAGCAAGCTGAACGAACTGCCGAAGGTCGGCATCATTTACAACTACGCCAACGCCTCCGATGCGCCGGTCAAGGCGTTGATCGCCGAAGGGTACCAGGGCATCGTCAGCGCCGGGGTCGGCAACGGCAACCTGTATAAAACCGTGTTCGACACCCTGGCGACGGCGGCGCACAGCGGCGTGGCGGTAGTGCGTTCTTCGCGCGTGCCGACCGGCGCCACCACGGAGGATGCGGAAGTGGACGACGCCAAGTACGGCTTCGTGGCCGCCGGCACGCTGAATCCGCAAAAGGCCCGCATTCTGCTGCAGCTGGCGTTGACGCAAACCAAAGATGCGAAGCAGATCCAGCAAATGTTCAATCAGTACTGATCGTTTTCTCTCCTGCGGGGGCCGTCCGGGCTCCCGCAGCCATCTCGGCTGAATACAGCATAAAACACCGCGTTAACCCGCTGAATTTCCCCATGTCGCAGGGTTTTATCGTCCAAAAAAACGCGCCGACCGCAGAGCCTGTCATCACCCGGTGCGCCTGTTTGCCGCCGGCGGGCGAATAAGCGTTGCAGCCATGGGGCGTGAGTGATAAAACCGAAGGGTTGGTTAACGCGAGCGTTAACTTCGGGCGTCTTTTCGACAGGTCGCTTTTCTGCGGCGAACAGTGAATGTGGTGAGGGGAAATGACTCAGGTTTATAATTTTAGCTCTGGCCCGGCGATGCTGCCGGTGGAAGTGTTGCGTCGTGCGGAACAGGAACTGTGCAACTGGCACGGCCTGGGAACGTCAGTGATGGAGATCAGTCACCGCAGCAAAGAATTCATCGCCGTTGCCGAGCAGGCGGAACAGGATCTGCGCGATCTGCTGAAAGTCCCCTCCAACTATAAAGTGCTGTTTTGCCACGGCGGCGCCCGCGCGCAATTCGCCGCGCTGCCGCTGAACCTGCTGGGCGACAAGGCCACCGCCGACTACATCGACGGCGGCTATTGGGCGCACAGCGCCATCAAGGAAGCGGAAAAGTATTGCACCCCGAACGTCATCGACGTGAAAACCCGCATCGACGGCCTGAGCGGCATCAAGCCGATGAAAGAGTGGCAGCTGAGCAACGACGCGGCTTACGTGCATTATTGCCCAAATGAAACCATCGACGGCGTAGCCATCGATGAAACGCCGGACTTCGGCGACAAAGTGGTGATCGGCGATTACTCCTCGACCATCCTGTCCCGCCCGCTCGACGTCAGCCGCTTCGGCGTGATTTACGCCGGCGCACAGAAAAATATCGGCCCGGCCGGCCTGACGCTGGTGATTGTGCGTGACGATCTGTTGGGCAAGGCGCGTAAAGAAGTGCCCTCGATCCTCGATTACACCGTGTTGGCTGAGAACGATTCGATGTTCAACACCCCGCCGACCTTCGCCTGGTACCTGTCCGGGTTGGTGTTCAAATGGCTGAAAGAGCAGGGCGGCCTGGTGGAGATGCAAAAACGCAATCAGGCCAAGGCCGAGTTGCTGTATGCGACCATCGATAAATCCGACTTCTACCGCAGCCAGGTGGCGATCGCCAACCGCTCGTGGATGAACGTGCCGTTCCAATTGGCCGATGCGGCGCTGGATAAGGTGTTCCTCAGCGAAGCCGAGGCCATCGGCCTGCAGGCGCTGAAAGGCCACCGGGTAGTTGGCGGTATGCGCGCTTCTATTTACAATGCGATGCCGCTGGCCGGCGTACAGGCGCTGACCGACTTTATGACCGATTTCGAGCGTCGTCACGGTTGATCCCGTCAGCTCGCCTGGCGCGGGCTGACCAAGCTGTTGTCCTTTTGCATTAAAGCGGCTCCGGCATTATTCCGGAGCCGTTTCGTTTATCAGAATTGGAGAGTTTTGTTCACATGGTGGATTCCCTGACGTTACAACCGGTCGCCCTGGTCAATGGCACCGTCAACTTACCCGGCTCGAAGAGCGTTTCTAACCGCGCTCTGCTGCTGGCGGCGCTGGCGGAGGGAACGACCCGGCTGACCAACCTGCTGGACAGCGACGATGTGCGTCATATGCTGAATGCGCTGCAGGCTTTGGGCGTGAACTACCAGCTTTCCGCCGACCGCACCGTGTGTGAAGTCACCGGCGTGGCCGGGCCGCTGGTGGCCGACCAGCCGCTGGAACTGTTCCTCGGCAACGCCGGCACCGCGATGCGCCCACTGGCGGCGGCGCTGTGCCTCGGCGAAGGCGACGTGGTGCTGACCGGCGAACCGCGTATGAAAGAACGTCCGATCGGCCATTTGGTGGACGCGTTGCGCCAGGGCGGGGCGCAAATTGATTACCTCGAACAGACCGATTACCCGCCGATTCGCCTGCGTGGCGGCTTCCGGGGCGGCGATGTCACCGTCGACGGCAGCGTCTCCAGCCAGTTCCTGACCGCGTTGCTGATGACCGCGCCGCTGGCGCCGCAGGATACGCAGATCCACATCAAGGGCGAGTTGGTTTCCAAGCCGTACATCGACATCACGTTGCACCTGATGCGCACCTTCGGCGTATCGGTGAGCCACGACAATTACCGGGTGTTCCATATTCAGGGGCGCCAGACGTATATCGCGCCGGGCGACTATCTGGTTGAAGGCGACGCTTCTTCTGCGTCCTACTTCCTGGCGGCGGCGGCGATCAAAGGCGGCACCGTGCGCGTGACCGGCATCGGCCGCAAAAGCGTGCAGGGTGACACCAAATTCGCCGATGTGCTGGAGAAGATGGGGGCGCGCATCACCTGGGGCGACGATTTTATCGAGTGCAGCCGCGGTGAACTGCGCGGCATAGATATGGACATGAACCACATTCCGGATGCGGCGATGACCATCGCCACCGCGGCGCTGTTCGCCGAGGGGCCGACCACCATCCGCAATATCTACAACTGGCGGGTAAAGGAAACTGACCGTCTGGCGGCGATGGCCACCGAGCTGCGTAAAGTGGGGGCGGAAGTTGACGAGGGCGAAGACTACATTCACGTCGTGCCGCCGGCCAAGCTGCAGTTCGCCGAGATCGGCACCTACAACGATCACCGCATGGCGATGTGCTTCTCGTTGGTGGCGCTGTCGGATACCCCGGTCACCATTCTCGATCCGAAATGCACCGCGAAAACCTTCCCGGACTATTTCGAACAGCTGGCGCGCATCAGCCAGCCGGCGTAACCGTCAGATCATTTCTTTTAAGGCCCCTTTGCGGGCCTTTATCGTTTTTAACCCCCGGCGACCGGCGTTTCTTCTATACTTTTTCGCGGTTGTGCGCTTATTTTCAACAACCGGACAGTTCCAGGGTAACAGATCGCCGTAGGGCAGCGTATAATACGCCACCGTATTTGCCCCTGATTGGGCAGGTGACAGAGCACCCGGGCTTCGAGTCGAAGCGCGCCGTGTCTCTGTGAGGTTTTCTACCTGAAGGAGAGAGAAATGACGGCTACAGCCCCGGTGATAACCGTTGATGGACCAAGTGGCGCAGGCAAAGGCACGCTGTGTAAAGCGTTGGCCGAGTCCCTTGGTTGGCGTTTGCTGGATTCCGGCGCGATCTATCGCGTGCTGGCGCTGGCGGCGTTGCATCATCAGGTGGATATCACTTCTGAGGAAGCGCTGGTTCCGCTGGCCGCACATCTCGATGTTCGCTTCGTTGCCCAGGACGGCAAGCTGCAAGTGATTTTGGAAGGTGAGGACGTCAGCAATGAGATCCGCACCGAAACCGTCGGCAACACCGCGTCGCAAGCGGCGGCGTTTCCGCGCGTGCGCGAGGCGCTGCTGCGCCGCCAGCGCGCGTTTCGCGAGGCGCCCGGCCTGATTGCCGATGGCCGCGACATGGGCACGGTGGTGTTCCCGGACGCGCCGGTCAAGATTTTCCTCGACGCCAGCTCGGAGGAGCGCGCACACCGCCGCATGCTGCAGTTGCAGGAAAAGGGCTTTAATGTTAACTTTGAACGTCTTTTAGCCGAGATAAAGGAACGGGACGACCGTGACCGTAATCGGCCTATCGCGCCTCTGGTGCCCGCTTCTGACGCCCTCGTGCTGGATTCTACCAGCATGTCGATCGAAGAAGTGATCCGGCAGGCGTTGACGTATGCACAGAAAGTGTTGGCGTTGCCGCAGCAATAAGCGCGGCGGCGCTATTGGCTTTTTGTCATATTTGTCATAGCGGTATCGCAATATATCGGGTAAAATTTTACCCCTGTAACCTTAAACCCTGTCGGCATGGAGCCAATGGCGGGGTATGTGAAACAACCCCATTCGGCGGGACGCTAAATGGACGTTAAACTAAAGAACCCTGAAGATTAACAACATGACTGAATCTTTCGCTCAACTCTTTGAAGAATCCTTAAAAGAAATCGAAACCCGCCCGGGTTCCATCGTTCGTGGCGTCGTTGTTGCTATCGACAAAGATATCGTACTGGTTGACGCCGGTCTGAAATCTGAGTCTGCCATCCCGGCTGAGCAATTCAAAAACGCCCAGGGCGAGCTGGAAATCCAGGTTGGTGACGAAGTTGACGTTGCTCTGGATGCTGTTGAAGACGGCTTCGGTGAAACCCTGCTGTCCCGTGAGAAAGCTAAGCGTCACGAAGCTTGGATCACGCTGGAAAAAGCCTACGAAGAAGCTGAGACTGTAACCGGTGTTATCAACGGCAAAGTGAAGGGTGGCTTCACCGTCGAGCTGAACGGCATCCGCGCGTTCCTGCCAGGTTCCCTGGTTGACGTGCGTCCGGTACGTGACACTCTGCACCTGGAAGGCAAAGAGCTTGAGTTCAAAGTCATCAAGCTGGATCAGAAGCGCAACAACGTTGTCGTTTCTCGCCGTGCGGTTATCGAATCCGAGAACAGCGCTGAGCGCGATCAACTGCTGGAAAACCTGCAGGAAGGCATGGAAGTTAAAGGTATCGTTAAGAACCTCACTGACTACGGTGCATTCGTTGATCTGGGCGGCGTAGACGGCCTGCTGCACATCACTGACATGGCTTGGAAGCGCGTTAAGCATCCAAGCGAAATCGTCAACGTTGGCGATGAAATCACTGTTAAAGTGCTGAAGTTCGACCGCGAGCGTACTCGTGTATCCCTGGGCCTGAAACAGCTGGGCGAAGATCCATGGGTTGCTATCGCGAAACGTTACCCAGAAGGCACCAAGCTGACTGGCCGTGTAACCAACCTGACTGATTACGGCTGCTTCGTAGAAATCGAAGAAGGCGTTGAAGGTCTGGTACACGTTTCTGAAATGGATTGGACCAACAAAAACATCCATCCGTCCAAAGTTGTTAACGTGGGCGACGTAGTGGAAGTGATGGTTCTGGACATCGATGAAGAACGTCGTCGTATCTCCCTGGGCCTGAAGCAGTGCAAATCCAACCCATGGCAGCAGTTCGCAGAGACCCACAACAAGGGCGACCGCGTTGAAGGTAAAATCAAGTCTATCACTGACTTCGGTATCTTCATCGGCCTGGACGGCGGCATCGACGGCCTGGTTCACCTGTCTGACATCTCCTGGAACGTTGCAGGCGAAGAAGCAGTACGTGAATACAAGAAAGGCGACGAAATCGCTGCGGTTGTTCTGCAAGTTGACGCAGAGCGCGAGCGTATCTCCCTGGGCGTGAAGCAACTGGCTGAAGACCCGTTCAATAACTACCTGTCTATGAACAAGAAAGGTGCTATTGTTACTGGTAAAGTCACTGCAGTTGACGCCAAAGGTGCTACAGTTGAATTGGCAGGCGGCGTAGAAGGTTACCTGCGTGCATCTGAAGCCTCTCGCGACCGCATTGAAGATGCAACTCTGGTTCTGAACGTAGGTGACGAAGTTGAAGCTAAATTCACCGGCGTTGACCGTAAGAACCGCGTTGTAAGCCTGTCCGTACGTGCTAAGGACGAAGCTGACGAGAAAGACGCCATCGCAACTGTTAACAACAAACAGGAAGAAGGCAACTTCTCTAACGCAATGGCTGAAGCTTTCAAAGCGGCTAAAGGCGAGTAATGACGGGGGGCGGTCTCTGACCGCCCCGATACGGTAGTTTAGCTGCAAAGCTTGGAGGTACTATGACCAAGTCTGAACTTATTGAAAGACTTGCTGGCCAGCAATCTCATATTCCGGCGAAGGCCGTTGAGGATGCAGTGAAAGAGATGCTTGAGCACATGGCCGCTACGCTGGCCGAGGGCGAACGCATTGAGATCCGCGGATTCGGCAGTTTTTCTCTTCACTACCGTGCCCCGCGTGTAGGTCGCAACCCGAAAACCGGTGACAAAGTTGAGCTGGACGGCAAGTACGTTCCTCACTTCAAACCAGGCAAAGAGTTGCGTGACCGCGCCAATATCTATGGCTAGTCGCTGACTGCTCATAGCGTTGTTGCTTGAAAAGAATATAAAACGGTGCCTGTAAGGCGCCGTTTTTTTTGCCTGCAATTCGCCGCGATATGCTAGCGAGTTGCGTACTGCGCCGCATTTACGATGTGGCTCCTGCATAGATCTCTCTTATCCTGCCATGTTCAGCGCATCTTCGTTAAAGCCCGCTGGCGGCGACGTGTCGCCTGAATGATCCTGCTTGCTTGCCGTGACGCGTCTTTGCTCATGGCGGAGCCGATGGGAGAAAAGCGATCAAAATTTCGCTGGATCTGGCGATATTCGCCGTTATCTGCGGCATCCTGCCGCTATTGGTTTTACCGCAGTTGCCTGAGCAATGGCAGCTGTGGCCGCTTTTGCTTGTTGTCTGTTTACTGCTGCGTACGCGCAGGCCATTCTGCCGTTATTTGGCCTGCCTGGGGTTGGGGTTCGCGTGGGCGGTTTTCAATGCCGGAAGCCTGATAGGGCAAATGGAGCGTTTGAGCCGCGGGCCGGAAGTGACGGCGGTGGTGCAGGTAAGCAGCATCGCGTTGAATCCGGCCGCCAGCAAGCAGACGCTAATGCGTATCGAGCGGATCGATGGCCATTGGCTGGCGCCTGGATTGATGTTTACCACACTATGGGCCCCGGAACAGCAGCGGCTGTGCGCCGGGCAGCGTTGGCAATTGAAACTGCGCTTGCGGCCGGTGCACGGCAAGCTCAATGAAGGGGGCTTCGACAGCCAACGTTGGGCGATCGCACAGCGCCAGCCGTTGACGGGCCTGGTCAGGCAGGCCCGTTTGCTGGATGGCGATTGTAGCCTGCGTCAGCGCATAATCAGCCATGCGGAAACCAACATCGGTGAGCTGCGTTACAAGGCGGTATTGTTGGCGCTGGCGTTTGGGGAGCGAACCGCGCTGGAACAGCCTTTACGCACGCTGATGCTGAAAACCGGCATTGCGCACTTAATGGCCATTTCAGGGCTTCATGTGGCGATGGTCGCCATTTTGTTCTGGGCTGCGCTGCGGGCGCTGCAGTTTTTTCTTCCCTCCCATCTGATTGGCTATCGTTTTCCCCTGGTCGCGGGCTGGGTGGCGACGCTGATCTATGTCTGGTTGGTGGGCGCCCAGCCGCCGGCGGTGCGTACCGTGTTGGCCATGACATTGTGGATGTTGCTGCGCCTGCGCGGCGTTCATTGTTCTTCCTGGCAGGTGTGGCTATGGTGTATCGGGCTGATTTTGCTGTGCGATCCGCTGGCGGTATTGTCAGACAGTTTCTGGCTGTCGGTGCTGGCGGTAGGTTGCCTGATTTTTTGGTTTGAATGGGCGCCGCTCGGTGAGCGATTCCGGTCGGCCTGGTATTGGGCGCCGGTGTGCTGGCTGCATATTCAGCTCGGCATGACGCTGCTGCTGGTGCCGATGCAGGCCGCGCTGTTTCTGGGCCTGACGTTGACCTCGCTACCCGCCAATCTGTGGGCGGTACCTATTGTCTCATTGGTGACGGTGCCGCTGATTTTGCTGGCGGTGATATTTGGCTTCTTTCCCTCGTTAAGCTACGGGCTATGGTGGCTGGCGGACTTCACGCTGCACTGGGTGTTTGTGCCGCTGCATTACCTGCAACGCGGTTGGGTGGATCTGGGGGCTGCCTCGCTGCTGGCCAGCGCGGCGGGGTGGCTCATCGTCGTCTGTTGGCGCTTTCATTGGTGGCGGCGTTATGCACCGGGGCTGGCGACGGTAGCGATATGCTGTGTGCTGTGGCGGGAAAAAGAGCCGGGATACCGCTGGCGAGTCGATATGCTCGATGTCGGGCACGGCTTGGCGGTGGTCATTGAGCGAAACGGCAAGGGAATACTGTACGATACCGGCGAGCGTTGGCCGGGCGGCAGCGCCGCCGAACGGCATATTTTGCCAATGTTGAACTGGCGGGGGATTGAATTGGAACAGATCATTATCAGCCATGATCATCTCGATCATACCGGTGGCCTGCCGACGGTGCGACGGGCGTTTCCAGGGGCTACGGTACGCAGCCCGATGCGCGGGGAGGGGCACTTGCCCTGCGTCGCCGGTGAGCGCTGGCGCTGGCAAGGGTTGCAATTCGAAGTGCTGTGGCCGCCGAAAACGCGTAAAAAGCCGGGCAATGACGACTCTTGCGTGATCCGTATCGACGACGGGAAACACAGCCTGCTGCTTACCGGTGATGCGGAAAAAAAGGCGGAGGCGCAGCTGCTCCGATTGCGGCGCGATCGCTTGGCGGCGACGGTGTTGCAGGTAGGGCATCATGGCAGCCGAACCTCTTCCACGCCGCCGTTTCTGCGCGCGGTCAATCCTCAGGCGGCATTGGCGTCAGCATCTCGTTACAACAAATGGCGTTTGCCGGCGCGTAAAGTGGTCGCCAGATACCGGGCAAATGGCATTATATGGCGCGATACGACGCGCTCCGGCCAGTTATCGGTACTTTTTTTCGACAACGATTGGCAAATTAAAGGCTTTCGCGAACAATTAATGCCCCGTTGGTACCATCAGCGGTTTGGCGTAGAGGGTGATAATGAGTAAAATAGGCCGCTATTTCTTCCGATGCTGGTATTTGCATGATGAATGATAAAGATCTCTCGACCTGGCAGACATTCCGTCGACTCTGGCCGATGATCACTCCTTTTAAGACCGGGCTGATTGTAGCCGCCATTGCGTTGATTATGAACGCAGCGGGGGACACGCTGATGCTGTCTCTGCTTAAACCGCTATTGGACGATGGGTTTGGAAAAACCGACAGCAGCGTGCTGGTGTGGATGCCGTTGGCCGTCATCGCGCTGATGTTGATGCGCGGCGTAACCAGCTTTGTTTCAAGCTACTGCATTTCCTGGGTTTCCGGCATGGTGGTGATGCAGATGCGCCGCCGCCTGTTTGGCCACATGATGAGAATGCCGGTGGCCTTCTTCGATCAACAGTCCACCGGGACCCTGTTGTCGCGCATTACCTATGATTCCGAACAGGTGGCTTCCTCCTCTTCCAGCGCGCTGGTGACCGTGGTGCGCGAAGGGGCTTCGATCATTGGCCTGTTCATCATGATGTTCTATTACAGCTGGCAGTTGTCGGTGATCCTGATCGTGCTGGCGCCGATCGTCTCCATTGCCATTCGCCTGGTGTCCAAGCGTTTCCGCAACATCAGCAAGAACATGCAGAACACGATGGGGCAGGTGACCACCAGCGCCGAACAGATGCTGAAAGGCCATAAAGAAGTGCTGATCTTCGGCGGCCAGCAGGTGGAAACCGAGCGCTTTAATTCGGTCAGCAACCGCATGCGTCAGCAAGGCATGAAGCTGGTTTCCGCGTCTTCGATTTCCGATCCGATCATTCAGCTGATCGCTTCGCTGGCGCTGGCGTTCGTGCTGTTTGCCGCCAGCTTCCCAAGCGTGATGGAAACCCTGACCGCCGGTACCATTACCGTGGTGTTCTCGTCGATGATTGCGCTGATGCGTCCGCTGAAGTCGCTGACCAACGTCAATGCCCAGTTCCAACGCGGGATGGCGGCGTGCCAGACGCTGTTCTCCATTTTGGATATGGAACAGGAAAAAGATACCGGCACCCGCGAAGTGAAGCGCGCGAAAGGCGATATCGAATTCCGCAATGTCACCTTCTACTACCCGTCCAAGGAAACGCCGGCGCTGCGTGATATCAACCTGAACATCGCCGAAGGCAAGACCGTAGCGCTGGTGGGCCGTTCCGGTTCGGGGAAATCGACCATCGCCAACCTGTTGACGCGTTTCTATGATATCCAGGAAGGCGAAATTCTGATGGATGGCCACGATCTGCGCGAATACACCCTGGCCTCACTGCGTAATCAGGTGGCCCTGGTTTCGCAAAACGTGCACCTGTTCAACGACACCATCGCCAACAATATTGCCTATGCGCGTGAGAGCGAATACAGCCGCGAGCAGATCGAAAAAGCGGCCGAAATGGCGTACGCGATGGACTTCATCAACAAGATGGAAAACGGCCTGGATACGGTGATCGGTGAAAACGGTGTCATGCTGTCCGGCGGCCAACGCCAGCGCATCGCCATCGCGCGCGCGCTGCTGCGTGACTGCCCGATCCTGATCCTGGATGAGGCGACCTCTGCGCTGGATACCGAGTCCGAGCGGGCCATTCAGGCCGCGCTGGACGAACTGCAGAAAGACCGAACTTCACTGGTGATCGCGCACCGTCTGTCGACCATTGAAAAGGCGGACGAGATCCTGGTAGTGGAAGACGGCCGCATCGTCGAACGCGGTGAGCACGCCGAGTTGCTTGAGCGGCAGGGCGCCTATGCGCAGCTGCACCGTATGCAGTTTGGTCAATAATGATTGAGCGCATCTGGTCCGGCGGTTCGCTGCTTTATCTGGCGCTATTGCCGCTCTCGTGGCTGTATGGCCTGTTCAGTTGGCTGATCCGCCTTAGTTACCGCTGCGGCCTGCGTAAAAGTTGGCGTTCGCCGGTGCCGGTCGTGGTGGTGGGTAATCTCACCGCCGGCGGCAACGGCAAAACGCCGATGGTGATCTGGCTGGTGGAGCACCTGCAGCAACGGGGCTACCGAGTTGGGGTGGTGTCGCGCGGCTACGGCGGCAAGTCAGCGGTCTATCCTCTGGTGCTGGGTCAGAATACGTCGACCCGCGAGGCGGGCGATGAGCCGGTGCTGATTTATCAGCGTACCGGGGCGCCCGTGGCGATCGCGCCCAAGCGCGCCGAGGCGGTGCAGGCTCTGCTGCAACAACAGCCGCTGGATGTGATCATCACCGACGACGGCTTGCAGCACTACGCTTTACAGCGTGACTTCGAGCTGGTGGTCATCGACGGTGTGCGTCGGTTCGGTAACGGCTGGTGGTTGCCGGCCGGGCCGATGCGCGAGCGCGCTGCGCGGCTTGGCAGCGTCGATGCGCGCGTCGCCAATGGCGGCGTGGCGCAGGCCGGGGAAATTGCCATGCGTCTGCAGGCGCGTGATGCGGTGAACCTGCTGAGCGGTGAACGTCGCCCGGCGGCCGAGCTGCCGCGCGTGGTGGCGATGGCGGGTATCGGCCATCCGCCGCGTTTCTTCGCGACGTTGGAAAAGTTGAACGTCGAAGTCGTGCAGGAAGTGGCGTTTGCCGATCATCAGGAATATCAGCAGGCGCAGCTGGCGGCGTTGGTTAATGCAGATCAAACGCTGTTGATGACGGAGAAGGACGCGGTGAAGTGTCGCGCCTTTGCCCAGCCCAATTGGTGGTATCTACCGGTTGATGCGGTGCTACCGTCCGCTCAGGCTGAGCAACTGCTGCAGGATATCGAGTCCCTGCTGTCCAAGTAATCTCAGGATGCCAGCGTGACAAGCCCCAAGGCTTGCGCGCAGGCTTCCAGCGAGCGCTGCTGGGTTTGCTGATACAGCGCCAGCTCGTCGATCACCTCACTGCCCAACGCTTGTTCAAACGCTGCCCGGCTTGACGCCGCATTGTACTGTGCATGGCGGCTGTCCCCCAGATTCGATTGGAAAATCCCCGCCGCGCTGACCGGCAGAAAATCTTCATATACCAGTGGCTGGAAGCGAACGTGTTCTTTCTCAATCAGTTGCTCCAGGGTGCTGTGCTTATCCAGTGATTCTTTGGCCGCCAGGCCGCATTCGGTCGGGAAATAGCGGAACCAGGCCAGCTGTTGCTCGCGCAGCGTGGCGTAATCATCCGGAAACGCCCGGAAGTTTTCTTCCAGCAGCTGATAATAGCGTTCGGCATTTTTCTCGCTCGGCGGCGCCTGCAGCGCATCGTTGGTGGCCTTCAGCAGACGGTCGTAGAGTTCTCTTCCTTTAGTCGTCAGCGCCACACCGCGCTGTTCGATCTCGCCAAAGCGCGCGGTATGATGACCGGCGACGACGCGGCCGTCATGCTCGACGAAATCGACGCGTTCTTCCAACGCCTTGAAGCTGGTCTGGCGCAGCAGGATCGCGCGACGGCGACGCGGCGGGCCCTCGATGACCGCCTTGGGCGTAATGCCGCGGGCGGGCATCGCCTGCTGAACGCGATCGATATCCAGCGTGCGCGGTGTCAGATGATTGATATGCGGCCCTTTAAACGCCACCACGTCGGCGATCAGGCGATGCTGATCGTGCAACTGCTGGTATTCTTCGGCGCTGACCGTCGCCTGGTTGTGCCAGCGGAAGGTTTCCAGCGCTTGTTCGACAAATTCTTGCGCCTGCACTTCATTCAGCCCGCCTTGCGCTTCCTGCAGCGCGATCAGTTCCAACGCGCGATCGGTAAAGATGCGGCGGCGCGCCAGCAAGCGCTCGGCCAGCTCACGCAGCGCGGGATCTTCTATCAGCTCCAGGCGCAGCAGGGAGGTAAACACGCGGAACGGACTGATTTGCAGGGCGTCTTCGTGTACGGCGCGAAAGGCGGTCGAGTGCACGGGAACGCCCGCCACCGACAGATCATAGTAACCGACCGGCGCCATGCCCATCACCTGGAACAGACGGCGCAGGGTGGCCAGTTCGTCCGCCGTGCCGACCCGGATCGCGCCGTGGCGCTCCATCGCAAGGCGTTCGATCTCGCCGGTGATTTGCAGTTGATGAGCCAGTGCGGCATCTTCGCGCAGAACCTGTCGGTTGGTTTCCGCCACCAGTTCCAGCAGATCGCCGTACAGCGGTACCTCCTTTTGGTACATGTCCGACATCGCGTGAGAGAATCTGGCGCGGATTTCATTAGGTGAAACGAACTGCTGGGCGGTCATGCGCATAGCTCCTTGATTCAGCATAATCTGAAAAATAGTGTTTTTAGCGGCAAAAGTGCTGGCGAAAAAGCCGTCTGCCTTGTTTTCCCCTCAAGTTTAGCCATCTGATTTGGGATTTGTTATAGACGTGGCAAGCATATTAGAGTTTTATGCGTTAGCTCTCATTTGCAGCGCACGGACGGACAAATGATGCCCCGGTGAGGAGGGGAATGCGATGGTTCGGCCGCGGCGAGCGTTAAATTAAGTCATGCATATTCAGAGGGATAAAAATAAATTCGGCGTATTTATGAATTTAATGCAATAAACCCCTTGTGCATTCACCATTTTTATGAGTAAATGCAAGTCGGCCTGTAATCCAGACCTATTTATGTTCGAGTTTAGAGTTAAGCAGTTCCTCCAAAAACGTTATCATCCGATTCCGCTTCAAAGACGAACCTTCTAAGTACCTCCCATAAGTAATGTTTCTGAAATGGCCGCAATTGCCTCTTATGGCAGATTTTGTAAATATATTTAAAGGTAAAAGTAATGTCTAAGAAGACGGGTCAAGTTAAGTGGTTCAACGAAAGCAAAGGTTTTGGTTTCATTGAGCAGCACGATGGCGGCAAAGATGTATTCGTACACTTCTCCGCAATCATGACCGACGGTTTCAAGACCCTGGCTGAAGGCCAGCGCGTCGAGTACACCATCCAGGACAGCCCGCGCGGGCCGGCTGCCGCCAACGTAGTTGCTCTGTAAGAAGACAGGGAACGCGTATAAAGAGATCTTAATACAACCATGGTGACGCTCAGCGCTGAGTCATGCGGAAGATATTAAGTTCAACAAGCCCGCCTTAGTGCGGGTTTTTTAATTTTTTGCTCACGAGAGGTTTGTTACGAAAAACTTTAGGATGGGCTGGTAGCGTCCAGACAATATAAAAAATGACGTTGTCAAGGATGCTCAAGTAAAAGGATATAAGTTATGTTTAAAAATACTGTGTTAAAAATGGGCCGTGTGAAATGGTTTAATCAGGCCGAAGGCTATGGTTTTATTTCACCGGTAGATGGCAGCGACGAAATCTATGTCAATCGCAACGCTATCGCCAACACCAAAAATAAGTCGTTGAACGAAGGTCAGAACGTTGAGTTCTCGATCTATCGCAGCTCGCATGGGCTGTCCGCGGCAGACGTTATCGCGTTCTGATCGCATCCTCCTTCCTCGCCAGTGCCGGTGTCGCCACCCGCAAGCACTGGCGAAGATAAATCCCGCGATATCCACTATTATCAGGCCATTGCCTACTCGCCACGGATATCAGGATGACCACCCCGACCATTTCCCTTACCGCCGCTCGCGCGCTGCACCTTGCCGCCCAGGGGCTGCTTTCTCCGCTTAAACGCCAGGCTCGGCCCGATGACGTCGTGAATGCGATCCAGCGCATGGGGCTGTTACAAATCGATACCATTAGCGTCGTTGCTCGCAGCCCGTATCTGGTGCTGTTCAGCCGTTTGGGAGCCTATCAGCCGGAGTGGCTTGAACAGGCGCTCGCCGGCCGCAAGCTGTTCGAGTATTGGGCGCACGAGGCCTGTTTCCTGCCGATCGAAGATTTTGGTCTGCTGCGCCACCGCATGCTGGCGCCGCATGATATGGGCTGGAAATACTCCGCCGACTGGGTGCAGCAGCACCAGGCCGCGATGGACAGCTTGCTGCGGCACATCGAACAACAGGGGCCGGTGCGCTCCGCGGATTTCAGCGCCGAGAAGAAGGGCAACAGCGGGTGGTGGGACTGGAAACCGGAGAAACGGCATCTGGAGATCCTGTTTACCGCCGGCAAACTGATGGTGGCCGAACGTCGCAACTTCCACCGGGTTTACGATCTGACCGAAAGGCTGCTGCCGGCCTGGGACGATGCGCGGCATGCGCTGCCCGTGGAACAGGCGCGCCGGCAGATGCTGTGCCGCACCTGCCGCTATCTGGGCATTTTCCGCGCCGAGTGGTTGGCGGACTACTATCGGCTGAAGCGCGTGGCGCCTAAAGCCTTGCTGGCAGCGCTGCAGGAGCAGGGCGAGATTATGCCGGTGCGGGTCGAGGGGCTGGAAGGGCCGTTTTATGTGCATGAATCACTGGCGGAACTGCTGCCGCTGGCGGAGCAGGGCAAACTCAAATCGGCGGTCACCAGCCTGTTGTCGCCTTTTGATCCGGTGGTGTGGGATCGTCGTCGGGCGCTGGAGCTGTTCAACTTTGACTATCGGCTGGAGTGTTACACGCCGAAAGAAAAACGCCGCTACGGTTACTTCACGTTGCCGGTGCTGCATCGGGGCGATCTGGTAGGGCGGATTGACGCCAAGGCTCACCGACGCCAGGGCATCTTCGAGATCATCAGTTTCCATGCGGAGCCGCAGGTGCGCTTCGGCAAACAGCGAACGCAGGATATCCGGCAAGCCATCGCGCGCACGGCTCATTGGCACGGCGCGCAACGCGTTGCGCTGGGCGACATTCCGGCGGCGTTGGCCGCTGAATGGGGAGCCGGCTGGGAAGTGGGATAACGAGCGACGCCGTCGGTGGGGTAAAACGAAGTTAAGCGCCGCTCGTTACAAAGGGGGCTCAGTGGCTGAAGTTAGCGAACAGAGCGATGATTTTATGCAGACGTTTGATCACGTATTACGGTCTTTTTTGTGATTTTAATCACAAAATTCTACGCCGTGTGGCGCCGCAGTTCAAGCCATTGCGCGGGCGCCATGAGGAAATATCGGCGGCTTGGCGCCGCCGATGATTAACCTGAGGCCGGGCGTTATGCTATCCTCACAGCCTTCCCAGATGACCTATCCCCTTGCGGAGGATGCATGGACCACCGTTTACTCGAAATCGTTGCCTGCCCGGTATGCAACGGCAAACTCTATTTCAATAAAGAAAACCAGGAGCTGGTGTGCAAAGCGGACGGGTTGGCTTACCCGCTGCGCGACGGCATTCCTGTGCTGTTGGAAAATGAAGCGCGTGCGCTGTCGCTGGACGAGAAGCACGCATGAGTTTTATCGCTATTATTCCCGCCCGCTACGCCTCAACCCGTTTGCCGGGCAAACCGCTGGCCGATATTCACGGCAAGCCGATGGTGGTGCACGTGATGGAACGCGCCCGTGAGTCCGGCGCCAGCCGCGTCATCGTGGCGACCGATCACCCTGAAGTCGCCAAAGCGGTGGAAGCCGCCGGCGGCGAAGTGTGCATGACCAGCCCGGATCACCATTCCGGCACCGAGCGTTTGGCGGAAGTGATCGCGCACTACGGCTTTGCCGACGACCAGATCATCGTTAACGTGCAGGGCGATGAGCCGCTGATCCCACCCGTTATCGTGCAGCAGGTGGCGGAAAACCTGGCGGGCAGCCAGGCAGGCATGGCGACGTTGGCGGTGCCGATCGACAGCGCCGAAGAGGCATTCAACCCCAATGCGGTGAAGGTCGTGATGGACGCGCAGGGTTACGCGCTCTACTTCTCGCGCGCCACCATTCCCTGGGATCGCGAGCGTTTCGCCGCGTCGAAGGAGAGCATCGGCGATAGCCTGCTGCGCCACATCGGCATCTATGCGTACCGCGCCGGTTTCGTGCGCCGCTACGTCAGCTGGGCGCCGAGCCAGTTGGAGCAGATCGAGCTGTTGGAACAGCTGCGCGTGCTGTGGTACGGTGAAAAAATCCACGTGGCGGTCGCGAAAGCGGTCCCGAGCGTGGGGGTCGATACGCCGGAAGATCTCCAGCGCGTGCGCGACAGCATTCAACCCTGAGCCTGATTTCGTCGGCGCGGCGCGCAACGCGCCGACGATGCAATACCTCCCATTATTGATCCCCGTTTTGTTGATCTGCGTTGAAGAATTTTTCCGCTCACCGTTCGATGATGTTACGCATACTCCCTTATTAGCCTGAGGTGAATGCCTTATGGAGCAGTTACGCGCCGAACTGAGCATCGTGCTGGGTGAGTCCGTCAGCCGGCTGGAGCGGGTGAGCGAACAGCCTTATGCGCACATGTATTCACTGTACGATCGCCAGGGCAACGCCATCCCGCTGATGGCGAAAAGCTTTATCTGCCAGGGCATCGCCCAGCAGGAGGCGTACAAGCTGTCGATGCTGGCGCGCGACGGGGATATCCGCCTGCCCACGGTGTACGGCGTGGTATGCACCCACCAGGCGCCGTATACGGAAATCCTGCTGATCGAGCGTCTGCGCGGCGTGTCGGCCGAAGCGCCAACGCGTTCGCCGGATCGCTGGAACATGTTAATGGAGCAGATCGTTGACGGGATGTTGGCCTGGCACCGCATCGACAGCCATGGCAGCGTCGGCACCGTTGACAGTACGCAGGAGAATGACTGGTTTTGCTGGTATCAACAGCGGGTCGAAGTGCTGTGGGCGACGGTGGTCAATCTCACTACCCCGCAGCTGACCATGGCAGATCGGCGTTTGCTGTACCGCACGCGCGAAGCGCTGACCCATTTCTTCGTCGGTTTCGACGATCCCTGTGTCCTGGTGCACGGTAACCTGTCGCTGCGCAGCATGTTGAAAGATCCCAAAAGCGATCAGCTGTTGGCGATGCTTAATCCCGGTGTGGTGCTGTGGGCGCCGCGCGAATACGATCTTTTCCGCCTCTGTGAAGCGGGCATGCCCAGCCAACTGTTGTTCAGCTATCTGCAGCGGGCGCCGGTCGCCGACGCTTTCCTGGCGCGGCGCTGGCTGTACGTGGTGTGGGAAGCGATAGGGCGTTTGATCCATACCGGCAAGCTGGAGCGGCAGCCGTTCGACTATGCGTCGCAACAGCTGCTGCCCTGGCTGGCCGGTTGAACGGGGCCTTACTCGGCGCCGGCGCTATCCGCGCCTTTCAGCCGCTGCCACAGGCTGCCCAGCGTTTCATACCAGGCGCGCTCGGTATGGCCGAGGAACATTGACGACGGCGTGGCGCGATCCCAGATATTCAGCGGCGAGTCGATCGCCAATTGGTTGGCCGGGGCCGGGATCGGGTGCAGGCCCTTAGCCTCGAAGAAACGCATGGCGCGCGGCAGATGGTTGGCGGAAGTCACCAGAAGGAAGGGATGTTCACCGACCAACTTGGCTACCTGAGCGGCTTCTTCCTCGGTATCGCGCGGTTCCCCCAGGATCACCATGTCGCTGCGCGGCACGCCCAGGCTTTCCGCTACCAGCGCTGCCGTGGCGGCGTTGCTCTGCATGCGTCCGCCGGGCGCGCCGGTAAACACCATCCTGGCGCCAGGGTGCGCCAGATAGAGCCGCACGCCCTCCGTCACGCGCGGCAGACTGTTGCCGAGCAGGTTCGAGCTGGGTGCCCAGTCGGGATTGTAGGTATAGCCTCCGCCCAACACCACGATGTAGCTGACCGCATCGTTGCCGCGATATGTCTGGTATTCGGCTTCGATCGGCCGCAGCAGGCGGTCGGCCACCGGTTGCAGGCTGAAAAGCAGTAAAAACAGCCAGCTCAGCGTGAAAATCGTCTTACCGCTTTTTTGCCAGCGGGTGAACCACAGCAGCAGCAGCGCCAGCCCCATCAGCAGCATCAACAGCGGCAGCGGCATCAGCAGAGCGCCAAAGAACTTTTTCAGGTTGAACAGCATCGAAAATCAGATCCTTTTGAGTGAAAAAACGGCATCCAGGCATAAACAGGCCGCAAGAAGATACATTCTAAGCCAGTCTGTGCCAAAATAGCAGGTTTGAATGGGCGTGCGCTTTGCCGCCGACAAGACTGAGATCAGCGGAGCCGTTGTCCATGCAGGATCGTAATTTTGACGATATTGCTGAAAAATTTGCGCGTAATATTTACGGCACCACGAAAGGAAAAATCCGCCAGGCGGTGGTTTGGCAGGATCTGACCGGGCTGCTGGCCCAGTTGCCGCAGCGGCCGCTGCGCATCCTTGATGCCGGGGGCGGTGAAGGCCATATGGCTTGCCAACTGGCAGAATTAGGACATCAGGTGTTGTTGTGCGATCTTTCTGGTGAGATGATCCAGCGCGCCGCGCAGCTGGCGGAGCAGAAAGGTGTGAGCCAGAACATGCAATTCGTACAAAGTTCTGCGCAGGATATCGCTCAACATTTGGAACAGCCGGTTGATCTGATATTGTTTCATGCAGTGCTTGAATGGATCGCTGAACCCGTGGCGGCGCTGCAGGCGTTGTGCGATTGTCTGACGCCGGGCGGCGCGCTGTCGCTGATGTTCTTCAACGCCAACGGTCTCTTGATGCGTAACGTGGTGTTGGGTAACTTCCAATTGGTGGATCCCGAGGTCAGACGGCGCCGCAAGCGTTCGCTGTCGCCGCAATATCCGCACGATCCGCTATTGGTCTACGGCTGGCTGGAACAGCTGGGCATGCGCATCAGCGGCAAAACCGGCGTGCGGGTGTTCCACGACTATCTGCAGAGCAGACAGCTGCAAACCCAAAAATTTGAAGAGTTACTGGCGCTTGAACAGCACTATTGCCGGCAGGAGCCGTACGTGAGTTTGGGGCGCTATATTCACGTCATGGCGCATAAACCAAACCTGAAGGACGAACTATGAGTGAATTTTCCCAGACAGTACCCGAACTGGTCGCCTGGGCACGGAAAAATGATTTCTCTATTTCGCTCCCTACGGAGCGTCTCGCATTTCTGCTCGCTATCGCCACCCTGAATGGCGAACGGCTGGACGGCGAGATGAGCGAAGGTGAGCTGGTTGATGCATTTCGCCATGTCAGCAAGGGTTTTGAACAGACGCATGAAACGGTGGCGATGCGCGCCAACAATGCGATCAACGACATGGTGCGCCAGCGCTTGTTGAACCGCTTTACCAGCGAACTGGCGGACGGTAACGCGATTTACCGCCTGACGCCGCTGGGTATCGGCATTACCGATTACTATATTCGCCAACGCGAATTCTCCACGCTGCGTCTGTCGATGCAGCTGTCGATCGTGGCGCAGGAACTGAAGCGCGCCGCCGATGCCGCCGACGAGGGCGGCGACGATTTCCATTGGCACCGCAACGTGTTCGCGCCGTTGAAATATTCGGTGGCGGAAATCTTCGACAGCATCGACATGACGCAACGCGTGATGGACGAGCAGCAGCAGAGCGTGAAAAATGACATCGCGGCGCTGCTGAGCAAAGACTGGCGGGCGGCGATCTCCAGCTGCGAAATGCTGCTGTCGGAAACCTCAGGCACCCTGCGCGAACTGCAGGATACGCTGGATGCGGCGGGCGATAAGCTGCAGGCCAACCTGCTGCGCATCCAGGACGCGACCCTCGGCAACGTGGAGCTGGGCTTCGTCGACAAGCTGGTGTTCGATCTGCAGAGCAAGCTGGATCGCATCATCAGCTGGGGTCAACAGGCGATCGACCTGTGGATCGGCTACGATCGCCACGTACACAAATTTATCCGTACCGCTATCGATATGGATAAAAACCGCGTGTTCGCCCAACGCTTGCGCCAGTCGGTGCAAACCTATTTCGACCACCCGTGGGCGCTGACCCATGCCAATGCCGATCGTTTGCTGGACATGCGCGACGAAGAACTGGCGTTGCGCAGCGAGGAAGTGACCGGGGAACTGCCGCCGGATCTGGAGTTCGAAGAGTTCAGCGAGATTCGCGAACAGCTGGCGGCGATGATCGAAGAGGCGTTGAAGGTGTACCAGGAACAGCAGATGCCGCTCAACCTTGCAGCGGTGATGCGCGATTACCTGGCGCAATATCCGCGTGCGCGTCATTTCGACGTGGCACGTTTAGTGGTCGACCAGGCAGTGCGCCTCGGTGTGGCTGAAGCAGATTTCTCAGGGTTGCCGGCGGAATGGCAGGCAATCAATGATTACGGAGCCAAGGTCCAGGCCCATGTCATCGACAAATATTGAACAAGTAATGCCAGTCAAGCTGGCCAAAGCGTTGTCCAACTCGCTGTTCCCGGCGCTGGACAGCCAACTGCGCGCGGGTCGTCACATCGGTATCGATGAGCTGGACAACCACGCCTTTTTAATGGATTTCCAGGATGAGCTGGAAGAGTTTTACAACCGTTACAGCGTCGAGCTGATTCGGGCGCCGGAAGGTTTCTTCTATTTGCGCCCGCGCTCCACCACGCTGATCCCGCGTTCGGTGCTGTCCGAGCTGGATATGATGGTCGGCAAGATCTTGTGTTACCTGTATCTCAGCCCCGAGCGCCTGGCGCACGAAGGCATTTTCAGCCATCAGGAGCTGTACGATGAACTGCTGAGCCTGGCGGATGAGAACAAGCTGCTCAAGTTCGTCAACCAGCGCTCTACCGGTTCGGATCTCGATCGGCAGAAGCTGCACGAGAAGGTGCGCACCTCGCTGAACCGCCTGCGCCGCCTCGGCATGGTCTATTTCATGGGCAATGACAGCAGCAAGTTCCGCATTACCGAGGCGGTGTTCCGCTTCGGCGCCGACGTGCGCAGCGGCGACGATCCGCGTGAAGCGCAGCTGCGCATGATTCGCGACGGCGAGGCGATGCCGGTTGAAACCAGCCTGTCGCTTAACGATGAGAATGACGCTGAGGATCAGCAGGTTGATAACGCTCCTGACGGTGCAGAGGATGAACAGGAATGATTGAACGCGGTAAATTTCGCTCGCTGACGCTGGTTAACTGGAACGGCTTCTTTGCCCGCACCTTTGATCTCGATGAGCTGGTGACCACGCTGTCCGGCGGGAACGGGGCGGGGAAATCCACCACCATGGCGGCCTTCGTCACCGCACTGATCCCCGATCTGACGCTGCTGCACTTCCGTAACACCACCGAAGCGGGCGCCACCAGCGGTTCGCGCGACAAGGGCCTGCACGGCAAGCTGCGCGCCGGCGTATGTTACTCCACCCTCGACGTCGTCAACTCGCGCCACCAGCGCGTGGTGGTTGGCGTGCGTCTGCAGCAGGTGGCGGGACGCGATCGCAAGGTCGATATCAAACCTTTCACCATCCAGGGCCTGCCGACCGCGGTACAGCCGACTGAATTGCTGACCCAGACCGTGGGTGAGCGCCAGGCGCGCGTGCTGTCGCTGCAAGAGTTGAAAGAGCGCGTGGAAGAGATGGAAGGCGTGCAGTTCAAGCAGTTCAACTCGATCACCGATTACCACTCGCTGATGTTCGATCTGGGCGTGATCCCAAAACGCCTGCGTTCGTCCGCCGATCGCAGCAAATTCTATCGTCTGATTGAAGCGTCGCTGTACGGCGGCATCTCCAGCGCCATCACCCGCTCGCTGCGCGACTACCTGTTGCCGGAAAACAGCGGCGTGCGCAAGGCGTTCCAGGACATGGAAGCGGCGCTGCGCGAAAACCGCATGACGCTGGAAGCGATCCGCGTTACCCAGTCGGATCGCGACCTGTTCAAGCATTTGATCTCCGAGGCCACCTCCTATGTGGCGGCGGACTATATGCGCCACGCCAACGAACGCCGCATCCACCTGGACGGGGCGCTGGCGCTGCGCAGCGATCTGTTGGGCAGCCGCAAGCAGCTGGCCGCCGAACAGTATCGCCATGTGGAAATGGCGCGTGAGCTGAGCGAGCAGAGCGGCGCCGAATCCGATCTGGAAACCGATTACCAGGCCGCCAGCGACCACCTGAACCTGGTGCAGACGGCGATGCGTCAGCAGGAGAAGATCGAACGCTATGAAGCCGATCTGGAAGAGCTGACCTACCGCCTGGAAGAGCAGAACGAAGTGGTGGCCGAGGCGAGCGAGCAGCAGGCCGAGAACGAAGCGCGCGCCGAAGCGGCCGAGCTGGAAGTGGACGAGCTGAAGAGCCAGCTGGCCGACTACCAGCAGGCGCTTGACGTGCAGCAGACCCGCGCCATTCAGTACCAACAGGCGCTGCAGGCGTTGGAGCGCGCGCGCGCGCTGTGCCAACTGCCGGACCTGACCGCCGACAACGCCGAACAGTGGCTGGACACCTTCCAGGCTCGCGAGCAGGAGGCGACCGAAGCGCTGCTGATGCTGGAGCAAAAGCTGAGCGTGGCCGACGCCGCGCACGGCCAGTTCGAGCAGGCCTATCAGCTGGTGGGTAAAATCGCCGGCCAGGTCAGCCGCAGCGAAGCCTGGCAGTGCGCGCGCGAATTGCTGCGCGACTGGCCTTCGCAGCAACACCTCGCCGAGCGCGTTCAGCCGCTGCGACTGCGCCTGAGCGAACTGGAACAGCGCCTGCGCTCGCAGCAGGACGCCGAGCGGCTGCTGCAAGAATTTTGCAAACGCCATGGTCAGGAGTACCAGCCGGACGATCTCGACATGCTGCAGCAGGAGCTGGAAGAGCGCCTGGAAGCGCTGTCGCAGAACGTCAGCGAAGCCGGTGAACGCCGCATGGAGATGCGCCAGGAGCTGGAGCAGATCCAGCAGCGCATCCGTGAGCTGACGGCGCGCGCACCGGTGTGGCTGGCGGCGCAGGACGCCCTGAGCCAGCTCAGCGATCAGAGCGGAGAGCCGCTGGAAAATAGCCAGCAGGTGACCGAATACATGCAGCAGCTGCTGGAGCGCGAGCGTGAAACCACCGTCGAGCGCGACGAAGTGGCGGCCCGCAAGCGCGAAGTGGAAGCGCAGATCGAACGTCTCAGCCAGCCGGGCGGCGCGGAAGATCAACGCCTGGTCACCTTGGCCGAACGTTTCGGCGGCGTGTTGCTGTCGGAAATTTACGATGACGTCACCATCGACGACGCGCCTTACTTCTCGGCGCTGTACGGCCCTTCGCGCCACGCCATCGTGGTGCCGGATCTGTCGCTGGTGCGCGAGATGCTGGAAGGGCTGGAGGATTGCCCGGAAGATCTTTACCTGATCGAAGGGGATCCGCAGTCGTTCGATGACAGCGTATTCGCCGTCGAAGAGCAGGACAAAGCGGTGGTGGTGAAGATCGCCGATCGCCAGTGGCGTTATTCCCGCTACCCGGAAGTGCCGTTGTTCGGCCGCGCGGCGCGCGAAAACCGTCTGGAAGTGCTGCATGCCGAGCGTGAAACGCTGGCGGAGCGCTATGCCACGCTGTCGTTCGACGTGCAGAAAACCCAGCGTTCGCATCAGGCCTTCAGCCGCTTTATCGGCACCCATCTGGCGGTGGCGTTCGACGCTGACCCGGAAGCGGAGATCCGCAATCTGAACGCCCGTCGCGGCGAGATCGAGCGTGCGCTGAACAATCACGAAGCGCAGAATCAGCAGCAGCGCCAGCAGTACGAGCAGGCCAAAGAGGGCATTTCCGCGCTCAACCGCCTGATGCCGCTGGTGTCGTTGCTGAACGATGAAACGCTGCAGGATCGCGTCGATGAGATCCGTGAAGAGCTGGAAGAAGCGCAGGACGCCGCGCGCCACATTCAACAGCACGGGGTGTCGCTGACCAAGCTGGAGCCGCTGCTGTCGGTGCTGCAGAGCGATCCGCAGCAGCATGAACAGCTGCAGCAGGACTACGCGCAGGCGCAAAGCGTGCAGCGTCAGGCCAAACAGCAGGCGTTCGCGTTGACAGAGGTGGTGCAGCGTCGCGCGCACTTCAGCTATACCGACTCCGCCGGCATGCAGAATGCCAACAACGATCTCAACGACAAGCTGCGCCAGCGTCTGGAACAGGCGGAAGCCGAACGCGCCCGCGCCCGTGAGCAACTGCGTCAATATCAAACCCAGTTCACCCAATACAGCCAGGTGCTGGCCTCGCTGAAAAGCTCGTATGACGCCAAGCGCGACATGCTGAAAGAGCTGAGCCAGGAGCTGGTGGATATCGGCGTGCAGGCCGACGCCAACGCGGAAGCGCGCGCGCGTCAGCGCCGCGACGAGCTGCATGCGGCGCTGAGCAACAACCGCGCTCGCCGCAATCAGTTGGAGAAACAGCTGACCTTCTGCGAAGCCGAAATGGATGGCCTGCAGAAGAAACTGCGCAAGCTGGAACGCGACTACCATCAGCTGCGCGAGCAGGTGGTGACCGCCAAGGCGGGCTGGTGCGCGGTGATGCGTCTGGTGAAAGACAACGGCGTGGAACGCCGCCTGCATCGCCGCGAGCTGGCGTATATGGATGGCGACGAGCTGCGCTCGATGTCGGATAAGGCGCTCGGCGCGCTGCGTCTGGCGGTGGCGGACAACGAACACCTGCGCGACGTGCTGCGTCTGTCGGAAGATCCGAAGCGGCCGGAGCGTAAGATTCAGTTCTATATCGCGGTGTATCAACACCTGCGTGAGCGTATCCGCCAGGACATCATCCGTACCGATGATCCGGTCGAGGCCATCGAGCAGATGGAGATTGAGCTGGGCCGTCTGACCGAAGAACTGACCGCGCGCGAGCAGAAGCTGGCGATCAGTTCGAAAAGCGTGGCCAACATCATTCGCAAAACCATTCAGCGCGAGCAGAACCGCATTCGCATGCTGAACCAGGGGTTGCAGGCCGTTGCTTTCGGCCAGGTGAAGAGCGTCCGTCTGAACGTCAACGTGCGCGAAGCGCACGCCACCCTGCTGGACGTGCTCTCCGAGCAACAGGAACAGCATCAGGATCTGTTCAACAGCAACCGCCTGACCTTCTCCGAAGCGTTGGCCAAGCTGTATCAGCGTCTGAATCCGCAGATCGATATGGGGCAGCGCACGCCGCAGACCATCGGTGAGGAGTTGCTGGACTACCGCAACTACCTGGAGATGGAAGTGGAAGTGTACCGTGGCTCCGACGGCTGGCTGCGTGCGGAAAGCGGCGCCTTGTCTACCGGTGAAGCCATCGGTACCGGGATGTCAATTTTGGTGATGGTGGTGCAGAGCTGGGAAGAAGAATCCCGCCGCCTGCGCGGTAAAGACATCTCGCCATGTCGCTTGCTGTTCCTCGATGAAGCGGCGCGTCTGGATGCCAAATCGATCGCCACGCTGTTCGAGTTGTGTGACCGTCTGGAGATGCAGCTGATTATCGCGGCGCCGGAAAACATCAGTCCTGAGAAGGGCACCACCTATAAACTGGTGCGTAAGGTGTTCCAGAACCACGAGCATGTGCACGTGGTGGGGCTGCGCGGTTTCGCCAGCGAGCCGCCGGCGCTGGGTACTGCGCCGGTCGAAACGCCGTAACGCAGAAAAACGCCCTAAAAATCTGAAAATAGCCGCCGCAGGGTGGCTATTTTTTTGTGCGCGTGGATGATAGTCCTGCTTTTTTATCCGTTGAAAAGCGGTTAGTTTAATCAGATAAACAGTAATTCGACGTCCGCAGGGCGAAACGGCCTTTCTGTTTGTATACTGAAGCTATATGCAGTTTTTTGACGTTTTTTTGTGAGCATACAGGGGGCAAGGGATGTTGCTTAAAAAGGGAAACTCTCTACGACGTTTGGCGCTGAGTGGCGCTATCGCCTGTAGTCTTGTGTCGTCGTTTTCCGCATTGGCCACCGTAACGGCGTTACCGGTGGCATCAGCAGGCATGTCCGTTGCGCAGAGCCGTTCTGAACTGCTGGCCGCGTTGCCGCGCGGCATGGATCTGCACTACCTTTCCACGCTGGCGCCGCTGTATGCGGCGAATCATATGCAGCCGATGTGGCAGGATCGCGAGGCCGTTCAGCAGTTTCAACAGCAGCTGGCCGAGCTGGCGATGTCCGGCGTGCAGCCGCAGTTCACCCAATGGGTGAAGATGTTGACCAATCCGGCGCTCAATGACGTAGGCCGCGATGTGGTGCTGTCCGATGCGATGTTGGGCTATTTGCAGTTCGTGTCCGCTATCGGCGCCAACGGCACCAGTTGGCTGTACAGCAATATTCCCTACAAGCTTGGCTTGCCGCCCACTGCGGTGATCAACCAATGGCAGCTGGCGGTGCGTCAGGCGCGCACGCTGAGCTACGTGAATTCGCTCGCGCCGCAGCACCCGCAATACGCCAAGATGCATCAGGCGCTGCGCGATATGCTGGCGGATAACCGCCCCTGGCCACAGGTGGGCAGCGGCCCGAGCCTGCGCCCAGGACAAATGAGCAACGATATTCCTGCGCTGCGTGAGATCCTGACGCGCACTGGCATGCTGGCCGCTTCGGCGCCGGAGGCCGAGCCGGAGCCGGCGGTCGTCTCGGCGAAGAGCAATGAGCCTGATGACGGCGGGCTGACGGTAGACGAAGAGAAGGGGCGTGTGACGGTCAGTCCGTCGGCGGCGCCAGTGACGGAGTTGACCGCTGAACAGACGCCGCCGCAGGTCGGCAGCGTGGTGAGCGACAACCTCTATACCAACGAGCTGGTGGAGGGCGTCAAACGTTTCCAGAAATGGCAGGGGCTGACGGCGGACGGCGTGATCGGCGTGCGCACTCGCGAGTGGCTCAACGTGTCACCGAAAACCCGCGCCGCGCTGCTGGCGTTGAATATCCAACGTCTGCGAATTTTACCGGGGCATGTCGGCACCGGCATTATGGTGAATATTCCCAACTACTCGCTGACCTACTACCAGAACGGCAACGAAGTGCTGTCCTCCCGCGTTATCGTCGGGCGGCCGAGCCGCAAGACACCGCTGATGAGCAGCGCGTTGAACAACGTGGTGGTCAACCCGCCTTGGAACGTACCGACTACGCTGGTGCGTGAGGATATCGTGCCGAAGGCGATGCGCGACGGTAACTATTTCCAGAAACACGGCTATACCGTGCTGTCGGGTTGGAGCAACGATGCGGAGGTGATCAACCCGGCGATGATCGACTGGAGCATGGTCTCTGCGCGCAACTTCCCGTATCGTGTGCGCCAGGCGCCGGGCGCCACCAACTCGCTGGGGCGTTTCAAGTTCAATATGCCGAGTTCGGACGCGATCTACCTGCACGATACCCCGAACCACAGCCTGTTCCAGAAAGACATTCGCGCGCTCAGCTCCGGCTGCGTGCGGGTGAACAAGGCTTCCGATTTGGCAAATATGCTGCTGCAGGATGCCGGCTGGAACAATAGCCGCGTTTCCTCCACGCTGAAAGAAGGGAATACTACTTATGTGAATATTCGCCAGCGTATTCCCGTAAAACTGTATTATCTGACCGCCTGGGTTTCGGATGACGGCCAACCGCAATTCCGTACAGATATTTACAATTATGATAATACGGTGAGATCGGGCGCACAAATTTTGGCTCAGGCCAAAAAATTAATGCAGTAAATGCAGTAATTATAAATAAATAACGGTCAGAATGTTTGGCTATACCGCAGGCCCTCTTACCTGGGGGCCTGTAAACCTAGGCGTATCGCGGGTTGACTCAGCATACGCAGGCGGTTATGGTTCGGACAGTGCGCTGCTTTGTGCATTTATTTTGACATTCTTGCCGGGTTTAACAGAGTCATGGACAAAATTGATCATCATCGCCGTAAATGGCTGGCGCTAGGCGGCGCAGCTATGGGCATAGCGCTGCTCCCTGGGCAGGCGTTTGCCAGTCTTTCCACCGCTCGACCGCGTATTTTAGTGTTGAATAACCTGAATACCGGTGAATCTATTAAAGCCGAGTTCTTTGACGGCAAAGGCTACAATAAAGAAGAGTTGGTTCGGCTAAATCATCTGTTCCGCGATTATCGCGCCAACAAGGTTAAATCGATCGATCCCAGTTTGTTTGATCACCTCTATCGCCTGCAGGGGCTGCTGGGTACCAGCAAGCCGGTGCAGCTGATCTCCGGTTACCGTTCCGTAGATACCAACAACGAATTGCGCGCGCACAGCCGTGGTGTGGCCAAGCACAGCTACCATACCAAGGGCCAGGCGATGGATTTCCATATTGAAGGTATCCAATTGAGTAATATCCGTAAAGCGGCGTTAAAAATGCGCGCTGGTGGTGTAGGATATTACCCACGTAGCAACTTCGTGCACATCGATACCGGCCCGGTTCGGAGCTGGTAATCGCGGTGCCCTCAGTGAATAACGCCGCTCCTTGCGGAGGCGGCGTTATTGTCGTTGGAGCCTTATGAAATACCATCTTATTCCCGTTACCGCTTTTAGCCAGAATTGCAGCCTGATCTGGTGTGAAAACACGCAGCAGGCGGCGTTGGTCGATCCCGGCGGCGAAGCGGAAAAAATCAAAGCGGAAGTGGCGAAGCAGGGTGTGACAATCACGCAGATTTTGCTGACGCACGGCCATTTGGATCACGTCGGCGCGGCGGCGGAGCTGGCGGAACATTATCAGGTGCCGATTTACGGCCCGGATAAAGAGGACGCTTTTTGGCTGGATGGTTTGCCGGCGCAGAGCCGGATGTTCGGGCTGGAAGAGTGTGCGCCGCTGACCCCGACCCGTTGGTTGTCGGAAGGCGATGAGATGCAGGTGGGCGAGATGAAGCTCAAGGTGTTGCATTGTCCTGGGCACACACCGGGCCACATTGTCTTTATCAATGAGCAGGCGCGTTTGGCGCTGGTGGGTGACGTGCTGTTTAACGGCGGCGTGGGGCGCAGCGACTTCCCGCGCGGTGACCATCAGGCGCTGATCGCCTCTATTCGCACCAAGCTGTTGCCGTTAGGCGACGACATTCGCTTTATTCCCGGCCACGGTCCAATGTCGACCTTCGGTCACGAGCGCCAGACCAACCCGTTCCTGCGCGAAGAGCCGGCGGTGTGGTAACGATCATTTCCCGGCAGAAATAATTAAGGGGCGCATAGCGCGCCCCTTCAAACTGGTGGCTTTCGCCGACGCGCTTAGAGCACGGCGACGATGGCTTCACACAGCGGCGCCATATTGTCCGGCGTCATGCCCGCCACGTTCACCCGGCCCGAGTTCACAGCGTAAACGCCAAACTCTTCACGCAGACGCAGCACCTGCTCTTTGGTCAGGCCGCTGAACGAAAACATGCCGTTCTGCTGGATGATGAAGCTGAAGTCCTGCTGCGCGCCTTTCTCCTGCAGGGTGTTCACAAATAGCTGACGCATGCGGTGAATGCGTTGGCGCATATCGGTCAGCTCTTGTTCCCACATCGCGCGCAGCGCATCGTTGCCCAGAATGGTGGCGACAACGGCGGCGCCGTGTGACGGCGGGTTGGAGTAGTTGGCGCGAATGGCCGCTTTCACCTGGCTGAAGGCGCGATCGGCGGTTTCGGCATCGGCGGCTACAATAGTGCAAGCGCCGACGCGCTCATTGTACAGACCGAAGTTTTTCGAATAGGAACTGGCGACGATCAGTTCTTTATGTTTGGCGGCGAAAATACGCAGGCCCTGCGCATCTTCTTCCAGGCCGTTGGCGAAGCCCTGATAAGCGAAGTCGAACAGCGGCAACCACCCGTTGGCGACGGAAAGTTCAGCCAGCTGCGCCCACTGTTCCGGCGTTGGATCGATACCGGTCGGGTTATGGCAGCAGCCGTGGAACAGCACGACATCGCCGGCCTGCGCCTGTTTCAGGCTGTTCAGCAGGCCGTCAAAATCCAACGCGTGGTTGGCGGCGTCATAGTAGGCGTATTCCAGCACTTCCAGGCCCACGGCGCTAAAGACGTTCTTGTGGTTCGGCCAGCTTGGGTTGCTGATCCAGATGCGTTTGGCGCTGGTCTGGTTGGCGATAAAGTCTGCCGCCACGCGCAGGCCGCCGGTGCCGCCAGGCGTCTGTGCGGTGCGCGCGCGGCGATCGGCGACGATCGGGCTCTCTTTACCGAACAGCAGCTCTTGCGTGCAGCTGGCGAACGCCGGGATGCCCTCAATGCCGAGATAGTTTTTGGTGGTCTCATTTTCCAACAGATACTGTTCAGCTTTCTTTACGCTGGTCAGCACCGGGGTTTTACCGGTTTCGTCTTTATAAACGCCAATGCCTAAATTGATTTTATTCGGGCGGGCGTCGGCGCGGAAAATGTCGGTCAGGCCCAGGATCGGGTCGGCGGGTGCGGCGGTGATTTTTTCAAACATGTCAGGTGCTTCCAAATCTCGGAGTTAAGCAGACAGAAGCATCAGGGTAGCGCCAGTTATCGGCTTTGCCAACCGTTTGCGATAAAAACACCGCGATCTTATGAACGTGAAGGATTCGACAGAAAAAATGATGGGGAAGGGGGAATCGGCAGGATAAAAAGTTACCGGCTGATACAAACAAAAACAGGGCCGAAGCCCTGTTTTTTTAACTTAGTCGACGGTGAACCGCCGATAAGCGAGACAACTTAGAACTGGTATACCAAACCAACGCCTACGATATCGTCAGTTGCGATGCCGGTTGCTTTGGTGAAGTCGTTGTCATCCAGCAGGTTGATTTTGTAATCAACATAGGTGGACATGTTTTTGTTGAAGTAGTAAGTGGTACCAACAGAAACATATTTAACCAGATCTTGGTCAGAACCCACGCCTGGGACGTTCAGGTTTTTACCCTTAGACTGCAGGTAAGACACTTCTGGGCGCAGACCGAAGTCGAACTGATACTGAGCAGTCACTTCGAAGTTCTGAGTTTTGCTAGCGAAGCCGCCGCAGTTTTCAGTCGCTGCGCAAGTGTTGGTGAAGTTACCGCCACCGAACGGAGTCATGTTACGGGTTTCTGCATACATTGCCGCCAGGTAGACGTTGTTGGCGTCATATTTCGCGCCCACGGTCCATGCGTCAGCCTTGTCGCCACGCTCGTTTGAACGCAGTTTCTGGTCGTCGGTACGGTTGGAAGAAGCGTATGCAGCGCCGAAGCTTACGCCTTCGCCGATGTCATAAGTAGAGGAAATGCCCCAGCCGTCGCCGTTTTGTTTTTTGACGTCACGGCCGTCGTTCTGGTTTTTGCCCTGGTATTGCAGAGCGAAGTTCAGACCGTCAACCAGACCGAAGAAGTTGTTGTTACGATAGGTCGCAACGCCGTTGGTACGGCCGGTCATGAAGTTGTCGGAGTAGGTGTAAGTATCGCCACCGAACTCTGGCAGCATATCGGTCCAGCCTTCCACGTCGTACAGTACGCCGTAGTTACGGCCGTAGTCGAAGGAGCCGTAGTCAGCGAATTTCAGACCGGCGAAGCCCAGACGGGTTTTGGTGCCTTCGGTGCCCTGAGATTCGGCGTGGTTGGACTGAACGTTGTATTCCCACTGGCCGTAACCGGTCAGTTGGTCAGTAATCTGGGTTTCACCTTTGAAGCCGAAACGAACATAGGTCTGATCGCCGTCATTACCTTTGTCTTTGGAGAAGTAGTGCAGACCGTCAACTTTGCCGTACAGATCCAGCTTGTTGCCGTCTTTGTTGTAGATTTCAGCTGCGTTTGCTGCACCAGCAGCCAACAGAGCCGGGATTACCACTGCAAGAATGTTGCGCTTCATCATTATTACCCTCATTGGTGTTATTCGGACACCTTTGCCACTGCCGCCAATAATTCTTTGGGAACTATTGTTGATAGATTGGTGTCGTCCTGTGTCTGAACGCAGTGTTCCATTCACAGGCGGGTTAATCTAGGACGAAAATGATACCAATGTCCCAATCAGGTTGCAAAAGGAAAACATGTGTAACCAAATGTAATTTTTCGGGAACTTTGTGACGTGCGTCAATATTAAAAAATGCGAAAGGCCAGCGATGCTGGCCTTTGTTTTGTAACGAAATCGTTTAAAAAACGTGTGATCGTATAAATTAGAAGCTTGCGTTACGCGGCGTGCGCGGGAATGGAATCACATCGCGCACGTTTTGCACGCCGGTGACATAGGCGATTAAACGTTCAAAGCCCAGGCCGAAACCGGAATGCGGCACGGTGCCGTAGCGGCGCAGATCGCGATACCACCAGTAGTCTTCTTTATTCAGCCCCATCTCTTCCAGACGCTGATCGAGCACGTCGAGGCGTTCTTCACGCTGCGAGCCACCGATGATTTCGCCGATGCCCGGCGCCAGCACGTCCATGGCCGCGACGGTCTTGCCGTCTTCGTTCATGCGCATGTAGAACGCTTTGATGTCTTTCGGGTAGTTTTTCACCACCACCGGCGCCTGGAAGTGTTTCTCCGCCAGGTAACGTTCATGCTCGGAAGAGAGATCGATGCCCCAGGAAACCGGGTTTTCGAAGGTTTGGCCCGAAGCCAGCAGGATCTCAATGGCGTCGGTGTAGTCCACCTGGGCGAAATCGGAAGACACGAAGCGCTCCAGACGAGCGATAGCGTCTTTATCCACGCGCTCGGCGAAGAATTTCAGATCGTCGGCACGTTCATCCAGCACCGCCTGGAACACATACTTCAGCATGCTTTCGGCCAGGCCGGCGACGTCGTCCAGCGTAGCGAAGGCCACTTCCGGTTCGATCATCCAGAACTCCGCCAGGTGGCGGCTAGTGTTGGAGTTTTCGGCGCGGAAGGTTGGGCCGAAGGTGTAAACCTTCGACAGCGCGCAAGCGTAGGTTTCGCCGTTCAGCTGGCCGGAAACGGTGAGGAAGGCTTCCTTACCGAAGAAGTCTTCGCTGAAATCGACGGTGCCTTTGTCGGTGCGCGGCAGGTTTTCCAGATCCAGCGTGGACACGCGGAACATCTCGCCGGCGCCTTCGGTATCGGAGGCGGTGATCAGCGGAGTAGAGACCCAGAAATACCCATTTTCATGGAAGAAGCGGTGGATCGCCTGCGCCAGAGTATGACGTACGCGCGCCACGGCGCCGATCAGGTTGGTGCGCGGGCGCAGGTGAGCCACTTCGCGCAGGTATTCGATGCTGTGGCGCTTGGCCGCCATCGGGTAAGTGTCCGGATCGTCGACCCAGCCGACCACGTTGATCGCGGTAGCCTGCAGTTCGAAGCTCTGGCCTTCGCCCGGTGAAGCGACGACTTTGCCGGTGACTTCAACCGAACAACCGGTGGTCAGATGCAGCACTTCATCCTGATAATTCGGCAGAGAATTATTAACGACGGCCTGTAACGGATCAAAGCAGGAACCGTCATAGACGGCCAGGAAGGAGATACCAGCTTTTGAATCTCTCCGGGTACGTACCCAGCCGCGTACGGTGACTTCACTGTCAACCGCAGCACGACCTTGCAGTACGTCGACTACAGGCACTACGCTCATAGATTTCTCTCTTTAATAATTTGGTTTAGAAATAGCTTACAACCCAAGAATATGGGGGTAATGGCTATGTTACTTGCCGCGGTGCAGAGCACAAGCAGAAATCATCGGATTGTCGCAACATTTATCGCGGCTGACTGAAAAGAGGGCGTTCGGGATAAAAACAAAAAAGCCGGCGCGTAAACCGGGCCGGCTTTCTTTCTCTCTATATAGAGAAGGTTCAGCTGGCTTTCTTCACCAGCGGCAGATCGAAGGCCTTGCGCAAGGCCCGCACGAATGCCTGGTCCTGGCAGATGGTCTTGCCGGGGCTGTCGGAGAGCTTAGCCACCGGTTTGCCTTTGCATTCGACCAGCTTGATCACGATATTCAACGGTTTAACGCCCGGAATATCACAGGTCAGGCGCGTGCCGATACCGAAGCTGAGATTGATGCGCTGATAGAAGTGGCGATAGAGCGCCAGCGCTTTTTCCAGATCCAGGTTGTCCGAGAACACCAGCGTTTTGCTCATGGGGTCGATGCCCAGTTTCTGATAGTGGGCAATGGCTTTCTCGCCCCACTCGACGGGATCGCCCGAATCGTGGCGCAGCCCCTGATAACGCTCGGCGAACTGCGGGCCGAAGTCGCGCAGGAAAGCATCCATGGTAATGCAGTCGGTGAGCGCGATGCCAAGCTGATCCGGGTATTCATCCAGCCAGGCCTGCAATGCGGCGCGCTGGCTGTTGGCCAGCACCGGGCTTATCTGCTGATGCGCCTGGAACCATTCATGCGCCTGCGTGCCGACCGGCGCCAGGCCGAGCTGATGCGCCAGATCGTAATTGCTGGTGCCCGACAGGTACGGGAATTCGGCCTGCAAGGTGCTGACGATGGCCTGTTGTACGCCCTGGGAGAAACGGCGACGGGTGCCGAAGTCCATCAGCTTGAAGCGTGAAAGATCCAAATCGCCCGCCAGCGTCTTGAACTGCGCCAACTTGGTTTGCAGGTGGGCTACCGCCTGTTCCGGCGTCGCCAGCGGAGAACGCCGGCGGTGCACCACTTCGCTGATCACCGCCAGCAGCGGCACTTCCCACATGATCACTTCACGCCACGGCCCGGCGATGCGGATTTGCAGCTTGCCGTCGCGGTTGTCGATGGTCACCTGCTGCGGATCGTATCGGAACGTGCGCAGCCAGCTCAGGTAATCTTGACGGAAGAAGGGCAGGCCCGAAAGGTAAGCGAATTCGGCGTCGGTCAGCGCCAGCTGGCTCATCAGGGCGACCTGCGCGCGGATCTCGTCGGCATATTCGCCCAGCAGTTCGTCGCCGCGGCAGCGGAATTCCGCCGCCACGCTGATCGCGGGATAGCGATGGAACACTGCTTGCTGCATATGAAGCTTGTAAGCATCGGTATCAAGCAGTGATGTCAAAATCGGGGAAGCGTATTGAGTCATAGCGCGTTACAGCATCCTCGTCAGGCGCGTGTCCAAATCCGGATAATCATAAAAGTGGGGGTGGAGTATACCCGGATTATCCTGTTATTGAAGCTGCATCACACCATAAATCACCGAAGCGGGTCGAGGATTAAACGTGCCTTTATGGCGGGCTGGCGACGGCGGCGGGGGAAAAAAGCCAGATATGCCTGTAAGGTGAATGACTTAGCCTAATTAGTCATAAAAATTATAATGTTAATTATTTTAAACAACAAATCAGATAAACCCGGCCTGGGTGTGCACGCTGACCCGATCCTTGCCGTTCTTTTTGCAAAAATAAAGCGCTTCGTCCGCCTGTTTGATCGCCGCCTGCAGCGCAGTGAACGCGTTGACCGGCGCAATGCCGCAGCTGGTGGTGAAACGCACTTGCCGCCCGTCGGCCAGATTCAGCGTCAGGCGATGGGTGCGGGCGCGCAATTGCTCCATGATGTCCCGCGCGTTGTCCAACGAACAGTTGCCCAGCAGCACCGCGAACTCTTCACCACCGTAGCGGCAGAAGATGTCGCTGGCGCGAAACGCGCGTTGCAACAGATGGCCGAATTCCACCAGCGCCCGGTCACCGACATCGTGGCCGTAGCTGTCGTTGAGCTGTTTGAAGTTGTCGATATCGATCAGGCAAAAGGCCTGCGGGTAGCTACCGTCGCCCAATAGCTGGCATTCGAGGAAGAATTTACGGCGGTTATAAATGTTGGTGAGCGGATCGAGGAAGGAAGAGGCCTCAAGCTCTTTAATCAGCAGCTGTTTCTCGCTTTCCAGCGAGACCTTGTCCAACTGATATTGTCTGAGCTGTTGAATGGCGTCGCTGATGGCGATCAGTTCCCGGCTGTAGAAGGCGTCGTTGCGATCGATATTCATCTCGCCGCGCGACAGCCGCACGATATTGTTGTGGGTTTTGGTCAACCAGCGGTTGATGTTGGTGCAGAACACCAGCGCCGGCAAAATGAACAGCAGCACCCCCAGACCGGCGAGCGCGATCATGCCGTAAATGGTGGTCTGGCTGTCATAAATCTTGTGACGCGAAGCGACGGTTTCCAGCTCGAAGCTGCGTTGATACAGCGTCTGAGAAAGCCCGCTCAACTCGTCGACATAGCGCGAGATCAGCGCGGCGGGATAGGGCTTTTGGGTATTGATGGCGGTGTATAGCCCATCGGTAATCTGCTTGAGGCGTTCGGTAGACACCTGGCTGAGCAACTGATTGACGATGCTGGTGGTTTGCACGTCGTCGTAGTTGAGCTTCATGAAGATCAACCGGGTGCTCAGCGCGTTCAGGACGCCGGTCAACTGAATGGACTTCAGATAGGCGTCTTTGCGATCGAGCGGGCTGACGTTGACGTCGATAATCTGATCGCTTAACTCCGTCAGCGACATATTCAGCCGGTTGTTGAGGCGAATGGCCTCGAGAAACATAAAGGAGTCGGTATCCACCATTCGGGTATCGTAGGTGTAGCGGTAATAGCTCTTGCTGGTTTGCGAGATGTAATAGGCGCTGTTGATGTTGAACAGGTTGGCGTTGGCGTTGTTGACCTGCGAAAGCTGCAGGTTGTCGTTATCCAGCAACTGTTCCATCAGGCCGATCATCGACAGCGCGGCGATTTTTTGCCGCACACCCAGCTCCCTGGCGACCGTGTCATTCAGATGCTCGCGGATCCGGGCGATTTTCTCACGCGCCACCCGATCGGCGGCCAGACACTGCGCGCGAGTGATTTGCGGATCGATCAGGCTCAAGCGTTTGAGACGGTGAGCCTGCAGCGAAGCCTGAAAGGCCTCGGAGATTTCTTTGGCGCGATCGATCTTATACAGGTTGAGCTGGTTATCGCGGTACTCGGTATGGGCTTCGAGCAGTTCCTCGACGATGAACAGCGAGAAGGAGGTCATCAGGCACAGGGTGAAAAAATAGATAGCGTATTTGATTTTCATAGTGCGAGTCATCCCTGAGCCTGATTCGGCAATTATACCATCATGCCGCCTGTGCCGCCTCAACAATGCCGGAGCGCCGCGAAGGCGGTTTTTTAGCATTAAATGCTGATTTTTATTTAGCCATTGGTCACCCGCGCTGCCATCTGGTGGGTGAACTATGATTTGCCTCTGATTTCTTTATCGCGCTTGCCCGGCGGATCTGGGCTTTTCAGCCAGCTGTGATACAGTTTATTCACAATCAGGTTCGCCGAGCGCCGCAGGGGAAATCCCCAGCGACGGCGCGGAGGAGAAGAGCGGCCTGGCACCTATAACTCACTGAGACGTTTAAGGGTTTTTATGACACAACAGCCACAGGCAAAATATCGCCACGATTATCGCGCGCCCGATTACACCACGACCGACATCGATTTGGACTTCAGTCTGGACGCGGAAACCACGCGCGTGACCGCCGTCAGTAAAATCAAACGTCAGGGCGCAGCCGGCGCACCGCTGGTGCTGGATGGCGAGGATCTGACGCTGGTGAGCATTCAGGTCGACGGTCAACCGTGGAGCGCCTATCGTCAGCAGGATAACCAGCTGATCGTCGAAGCGTTGCCGGCACAATTCACTCTGACCATCGTCAACGATATTCACCCGGCGAAAAACACCGCGCTGGAAGGGCTGTATCTGTCCGGCGATGCGCTGTGCACGCAATGCGAAGCCGAAGGCTTCCATCATATTACCTATTACCAGGATCGCCCGGACGTGCTGGCGCGCTTTACCACCCGCATCGTGGCCGACAAGGCGCGCTATCCGTTCCTGCTGTCGAACGGCAACCGTATTGGCCAGGGTGAATTGGCCGATGGTCGCCACTGGGTGCAATGGCAGGATCCGTTCCCGAAACCTTGCTACCTGTTCGCGTTGGTGGCGGGGGACTTCGACGTGCTGCGCGACAGCTTCACCACCCGTTCCGGCCGTAAGGTCGCGCTGGAGCTGTTTGTCGATCGCGGCAACCTGGATCGCGCCGACTGGGCGATGACCTCGTTGAAAAACTCGATGAAGTGGGACGAGACCCGCTTCGGTCTGGAATACGATCTCGACATTTATATGATCGTGGCGGTCGATTTCTTCAATATGGGCGCGATGGAGAACAAAGGGTTAAATATCTTTAACTCCAAATACGTGTTGGCGAAGGCGGAAACCGCCACCGACAAAGATTACCTGAACATCGAAGCGGTGATTGGCCACGAATACTTCCACAACTGGACCGGCAACCGCGTCACCTGCCGCGACTGGTTCCAGCTCAGCCTGAAAGAGGGGCTGACGGTGTTCCGCGATCAAGAGTTCAGTTCCGATCTGGGCTCGCGTTCGGTCAACCGCATCGATAACGTGCGCGTGATGCGCGGCGCGCAGTTCGCCGAAGACGCCAGCCCGATGGCGCACGCCATTCGTCCGGATAAAGTCATCGAGATGAACAACTTTTACACCCTGACGGTGTATGAGAAAGGTTCTGAAGTGATCCGCATGATGCACACCCTGCTGGGGGAAGAGAACTTCCAGAAAGGGATGCAGCTCTATTTCGAACGCCACGACGGCAGCGCCGCCACCTGCGATGACTTCGTACAGGCGATGGAGGACGCGTCCAACGTGGATCTGTCGCGCTTCCGCCGTTGGTATAGCCAGTCCGGCACGCCGCTGTTGACGGTGCGCGACGAGTACGATGCGGAAACTCAGCAATATCGCCTGCATGTCAGCCAGAAAACCCCGCCGACCGCCGATCAGCCTGAGAAGTTGCCGCTGCATATTCCGCTGGATATCGAGCTGTACGACAGCGAAGGCAACGTCATCGCGCTGCAGAAGGGCGGCCTGCCGGTCAACAACGTGCTGAACGTCACCGAAGCGGAGCAGACCTTCGTGTTCGACGGCGTGGCGCACAAGCCGGTGCCGTCGCTGCTGCGTGAATTCTCTGCGCCGGTGAAACTGGATTATCCGTACAGCGATCAGCAACTGACCTTCCTGATGCAGCACGCGCGCAATGAGTTTGCGCGTTGGGATGCGGCGCAGAGCCTGCTTGCGACCTACATCAAACTGAACGTGGCGCGGCACCAGCAGAAGCAGCCGTTGTCGCTGCCGCTGCACGTGGCCGACGCGTTCCGTGCGGTGTTGCTGAACGAGACGCTGGATCCGGCGCTGGCGGCGCAGATCCTAACGCTGCCGTCGGAGAACGAAATCGCTGAACTGTTCGCCACCATCGATCCGGAAGCGATCGCCGCGGTGCACGAAGCGATCGTTCGCTGCCTGGCGCGGGAGTTGGCCGATGAGTGGCTGGCGGTGTATCACGCCAACAAGACCGACGGCTACCGCGTGGAGCACGCCGACATCGCCAAGCGCGCCTTGCGCAATGTGTGCCTGGGTTATCTGGCGTTCGGCGAAGATGCGGCGCTGGCGGACCAACTGGTGAGCGAACAGTATCGCCAGGCGGATAACATGACCGACTCGCTGGCGGCGCTGTCCGCTGCGGTTGCGGCCCAGTTGCCGTGTCGCGATGCGCTGTTGGCGGCGTTCGACGAGCGCTGGCATCAGGATGGCCTGGTGATGGACAAATGGTTCGTGCTGCAGGGGAGCAGCCCGTCGGCGGATGTGTTGAGCAAGGTGCGTGCGCTGCTGCAACACCGCTCGTTCAGCCTGAGCAACCCGAACCGCACCCGCTCGCTGATCGGCGGCTTCGCTTCAGGCAATCCGGCGGCGTTCCATGCGGCGGATGGCAGCGGTTATCAATTCCTGGTGGAGATCCTCAGCGATCTCAACCAGCGCAACCCGCAGATCGCCGCGCGCCTGATCGAACCGCTGATTCGCCTGAAGCGTTACGACGCCGGTCGCCAGGCGCTGATGCGCAAAGCGTTGGAACAGCTGAAAGGGTTGGAAAACCTGTCCGGCGATCTGTACGAGAAGATCAGCAAGGCGCTCGACGCCTAATCTTTTCACCGTGAATACCCAAAGGGACGGCCTGCGCCGTCCCTTTTTTCGTTCAATTCGCCGCCTGGCGTGGGCTGGCCGCGGTGACCGGCGGCGATAACACCCGCTCCAGCACTTCAGCTTCCAGTTCCGCCAGCCTGGCTGAACCCTTACGGCGTGGCCGCGGCAGATCGATGCTCAGATCCAGTCCGATGTGGCCCTCTTCAATCAGGATCACCCGATCCGCCAGCGCGATGGCTTCGCTGACGTCGTGCGTCACCAGCAGTACGGTAAAACCGTGCTGTTGCCACAGCGATTCTATCAGCCCTTGCATCTCGATGCGCGTCAGGGCATCCAGCGCCCCGAGCGGTTCGTCCAGCAGCAGCAGGCGGGGGCGGTGGATCAACGCGCGTGCCAGGGCGACCCGCTGCTTTTGTCCGCCGGACAGCGCCGCCGGCCAGTCGCGGGCGCGATCCGCCAAACCGACCGCGGCCAGCGCCTGCAGCGCCGCGTCGCGCCAGTGGCCGCGCAGCCCCAGACCCACGTTGTCGATCACCGTTTTCCACGGCAACAGGCGCGCATCCTGAAACATCAGCCGGGTATCCTCTTTGGCGGCGGCAAGCGGCGCATTGCCGCTGAGCAGCGCGCCGCTGCTGGCCTGTTCCAGGCCGGCCAACAGACGCAGCAGGGTGCTCTTGCCGCAGCCGCTGCGGCCGACCACCGCCACGAACTGCCCGGCAGAGATGCGTAGCTGAATGTTATCCAGCACGGTGCGGTTGCCGTAACGTTTGCCGATGGACTCCAGCGTCACCGGCGTGCCTTGCGCAAGGCGAGCGGGAAGGGTCATAGCGCTTCTCCCTGTTTCAGTTGATAGGCCGGATGCCAGCGCAGCCAGACGCGTTCCAGCAGTTGCGCGCCCACGTCTGCCAGCTTGCCGAGCAGGGCGTACAGCACGATCGCCACCACCACCACGTCGGTTTGCAGAAATTCACGCGCGTTCATCGCCAGATAACCGATGCCGGAGTTGGCCGAGATGGTTTCGGCGACGATCAGCGTCAACCACATGAACCCGAGGGCGAAACGCACGCCGACCATAATCGACGGCAACGCGCCCGGCAGCACCACCTGCGTGAACAGGCGAAAACCGCTCAGACCGTAGCTGCGCGCCATCTCCAGCAGGCCGCGATCGATGTTTTTGATGCCGTGATAGGTATTGAGATAAATCGGGAACAACGTGCCGAGCGCCACCAGAAAGATCTTGGCGGATTCATCGATGCCGAACCACAGGATCACCAGTGGGATTAGCGCCAGGTGCGGCACGTTGCGGATCATTTGCACCGAACTGTCCAACAGGCGTTCACCCCAGCGCGACAGCCCGGTAATAAAGCCGAGAATCAGTCCGATGCTGCCGCCGATGGCGAAGCCTAACAACGCACGCTGGCTGCTGATGCTCAGGTGCTGCCACAGTTCGCCGCTTTGGCTCAGGCGCCAGAAGGCGGCCAGCACCGCACTCGGCGCCGGCAAAATGCGGTTGGACAGCCAGCCGGTTTCGACGGCGACTTGCCAGATGATCACCAGCGCCAGCGGCAGCGCCCAAGGGGCCAGCCGGTACAGGATGCGTTGCGCGTTCTTTGCCATCGGGGCGCTCCTCAGCTCTGCGACACTTTTTGCGGAACATAGATGTTGGCCACTACTTCGCCCTGCGGGCGCACTGGTTGAAGGCGCGCGGGCGTTTCCTCCTGCGCCAGATCGAGGTGCGGAAACAGCAGTTCGCCGACGCGGTAGGCCTCTTCCAGATGCGGATAGCCGGAGAGAATAAAGGTGTCGATGCCCAGATCGGCGTATTCCTGCATGCGCGCCGCGACCGTCGGGCCATCGCCCACCAGCGCGGTGCCGGCGCCGCCGCGCACCAGGCCGATGCCGGCCCACAGGTTCGGGCTGATCTCCAGATTATCCTTCTTGCCGCCGTGCAGCGCCGCCATGCGCCGTTGGCCGACGGAGTCGAAGCGCGCAAAGGCCTGCTGCGCGTTGGCGATGGTTTCCTCATCGAGGTGAGCGATCAGCCGATCGGCGGCGCGCCAGGCTTCTTCGGTGGTTTCCCGCACGATGACGTGCAGACGGATGCCGAAGCGTACCTGCCGGCCCTTCGCCGCCGCTTTGGCGCGCACCTCTTCGATCTTCTCTTTGACCTGCGCCGGCGGCTCTCCCCAGGTGAGGTACATTTCTACCTGCTCGGCGGCCAGATCCTGCGCGGCGGCGGAGGATCCGCCGAAATAGAGCGGCGGGCGCGGTTGCTGCACCGGCGGGAACAGCAGTTTGGCGCCTTTCACCTGAATATGCTTGCCGTGGAAATCGACGGTTTCACCTTCCAGCACCCGGCGCCAGATATGAGTGAACTCGGTCGAGGCTTCGTAACGCTCTTCATGACTGAGATGCAACCCCTCCGCCGCCAGCTCTTCCGGATCGCCGCCGGTGACCAGATTGAACAGGGCGCGCCCGTTGGACAGGCGATCCAGCGTCGCCGCCTGACGCGCCGCCAGCGTAGGGGAGATGATACCCGGCCGCAGCGCGACCAAAAATTTCAGCCGCTGGGTGACCGGGATCAGCGAGGCGGCCACCAGCCAGGAGTCTTCGCAAGAGCGACCGGTGGGGATCAGCACGCCGCCGAATCCCAGCCGGTCCGCCGCTTGGGCGATTTGTTGCAAGTAACCGTGATCGACGCTGCGAGCGCCCTGTGCGCTGCCAAGATAGTGGCCGTCGCCGTGGGTGGGTAAAAACCAGAAAACGTTCAGGCTCATCGTCAATGCTCTCCCGTATTTATTGCGCGCTTGGGCGCCAGATGCGTTGCGAGATGTCGACCTTCACCGGCACCAGCCGGTTGGCGTAAAACAGGTCGGCGGTTTGCTGCTGCGCGGCGATCGTATGCGCATCGAGCGGTGTGATGGCGGTCGGGGGACGGTGATCCAGATAGCTGGCGATCACCGGTTCCGGCAGCCCCATGGCGTTGGCCAGCAAGGTCACGCTTTGCGCCCGGTCGCTGCGGGTGAGCGCATCGGCCTGGGTCAGCACCGTCAGGACCTGGCTGATAAAGGCGCCATTGGCTTCGACATAAGGGCGCGCCGCCAGATAGAAGGAACCGGTCTGGTTCAGATCGGTGCCGTCGCCGAGCACCCGAACGCCGCCCTGCAGCAGCGCGGCGGAATAATAAGGATCCCAGATAGCCCAGGCATCGACGTTGCCCTGCTGGAATGCGGCGCGCGCATCGGCGGGGGTCAGGTAGGCGGGTTGGATATCCGTAAATTTCAGGCCGGCCTTTTGCAGCGATCGCAGCAGCAGGTTGTGTGAGCTGGATCCTTTCTGAAATGCGACCTTATGGCCTTTCAGATCGGCGACGGTTTTGATCGGGCTGTTTTCCGGCACTAGGATCACTTCCGCCTTCGGTTTGGGAGGCTCAACGCCGACATACAGCAGGTCCGCCCCGGCGGCCTGCGCGAAGATCGGCGGAATATCACCGGTGCTGCCCAGATCGATGCTGCCGACGTTCAAGGCTTCCAGCATCTGCGGGCCGGCGGGAAATTCAATCCAACTGATGCGGGTGGTGGGAAAACGTTCTTCCAGCAGCCGGTGGCTTTTCGCCAGCACCAGACTCACCGATCCTTTCTGGTAACCGATGCGAAATTGCGCCGGATCCTGCGCGACGGCGGCGTTGGCCCAGACCAGCGACAGCAGGCCGGTGAAGGCCGCTGCGTTCAGCCAACGTCGCAAAGCGTTGCGTTGTTTCATTCAGGCTCTCCTTTTCCAGGCATTTCAGGCGGTTTGACGCGCCGTCAGCGGCGAGGCGACGCGCAGCGCGGGCGGTTTGCGGCGCCCAAGCGCCAGATAGAAACTGGCGAGCGCTTCTTCCAACCGGGCGGCCACGGCGTCGGTGAGCGTGGCACTTTCGCCGGTCAGCTGGATCTGGCTGTCGTCGGCGAACACGCCGTGCAGCACCTCTTGCGCTTTGAGCGCCGCCAGCACCGGTTTCAGCGCATAGTCCACCGCCAGCATGTGACCGACAGAACCGCCGGTCGCCAGCGGCAGCACCACTTTATGGTCCAGCGCGCGTTCCGGCAGCAGGTCCAGCAGGGTTTTCAGCGCGCCGGAGAACGACGCTTTATAAACCGGTGTGGAAATCAGCAGGCCGTCGGCCTGCGCCAGCTGGTCGGCAAACGCCTTGATCGCCGGACTGTTGAAGTTGGCGTACAGCAGATCTTCGGCATCGAAGTCGTGCAGGGTATAGGCCGTCACCTCCACCCCTTGTTGCCGCAGCCAGTTTTGACTCAGCGAGAGCAGCGCGGCGGAACGTGATGGGATGCGTGGGCTACCGGCCAGTGATATAACGCGCATTGCCACTCCTTATAACTAAAAATTAGGTTTAATTAGAAAATTAATGGGAAGTGTTTTAAACCTACCAGCAACCGGGCGCGTTTTTTAAATCTCATTTTTTGATTTGGATATGCGTAAAAGCGGATTGGCGCCGATTTGGCGATGAAGAGGGAAAACGATTGCGTAAAAACGGCTTTTTTTGCCTTTAATCAATTCCAATTAGGCGGGGGATACCGGATAATACGCCCCCGGTTTGCAACCGGGAAATCAGGAGAGTCCATGTACTACCCCCTCATCAGGAAAGCGTTGTTCCAGCTCGATCCGGAGCGCGCGCACGAAGTGACCTTTCGTCAGCTCAGCCGTATTACCGGCACCCCATTAGCGTTTCTTGTCCGTCAGTCCGTGCCGACCAAACCGGTCAGCTGCATGGGGCTGTCGTTTAAAAACCCGCTGGGATTGGCCGCCGGTCTGGATAAAAACGGCGAATGCATCGATGCGTTCGGCGCGATGGGCTTCGGCCATGTGGAAGTCGGCACCGTGACGCCGCGTCCGCAATCGGGCAACGACAAGCCGCGCTTGTTCCGCGTGGTTGAGGCGGAAGGCCTGATTAACCGCATGGGGTTCAATAACCATGGCGTGGACAATCTGGTTGAAAACGTTAAGAAATCCCATTTCGGCGGCATTCTTGGGATCAATATCGGCAAGAATAAAGACACGCCGGTCGAGCAGGGCAAAGACGATTATTTGATCTGCATGGATAAAGTTTATCCGTATGCCGGATATATCGCGATTAACATCTCTTCACCGAATACGCCGGGGTTACGATCCTTACAGTATGGCGAAGCGTTGGACGATCTTTTGGCTGCGATTAAAAATAAGCAGCAGGAATTACATGCGCGCCATCACAAATATGTGCCGGTAGCGGTAAAGATCGCGCCGGATCTTTCTGAAGAAGAATTGATCCAAATTGCCGATAGCCTGGTGCGGCATAATATCGATGGCGTGATCGCCACCAATACCACGTTGGATCGAAAATTGATCCAAGGGCTGAATTACTGCGAACAAGCGGGCGGGTTAAGTGGGCGTCCGTTGCAATCACGCAGCACCGAAGTGATCCGTCGCCTCTCCACCGAACTGCAAGGGCGTCTGCCGATTATCGGCGTAGGCGGCATCGATTCGCTGACGGCGGCGCGCGAAAAAATGGAGGCCGGCGCGAGCCTGCTGCAAATTTATTCCGGATTTATCTATCACGGCCCGCGTTTGATTAAAGATATCGTTACCCATATCTAATATTTTTCCTCTCATTTTATTCCGGGGGTTTATTTCTGCCCCCGGCTCGTCTATATTTTGTTCGTTAGCTTAAATATCGTTCGCGGAATTATCCGATGTTTAAGCTATTTCATCGGTGATAAAATCGCCTTTTAGGGTGAGTGCGGCGTTGGCATGGGCAGCGAGAAGGATACGAAATGAAGATAAAACCTGACGATAATTGGCGTTGGTATTTTGATGCCGAACACGATCGGCTAATGCTGGATTTAGCTAATGGTATGATCTTTCGTTCACGTTTCCCGGCCAAAATGTTAACGCCGGACGCCTTCGATGAATGCGCTTTTTGCGTGGATGACGCCGCCCTTTATTTCACCTATGAAGAACAGTGCAAGCAGGTCAAGCTGAGCCATGAACAGCGCGCCGAGCTGGTGTTGAATGCGCTGGTCGCCTACCGCTTCCTGAAACCGCTGATGCCGAAGAGCTGGCATTTCTCGCAGCAGCACTACCCGTTGCAGCCGAAAAACGGCGAGCTGGCGGCGGTGAAAGTGATGGAAAGCGGCGCGGAAGCGCGCCTGCTGGTGGTGGAGGCCGGGGATAATGCCAGCCTGTGCCTGCTGGCGCAAAATCAGCTGACGGTCGCCGGCCGCACCATGGTCTTGGGCGACGCCATCAAGGTGATGCACGATCGGCTGAAACCTTGCGCGCAGGATGAAAGCGCCGCCCCGGCTTACGACAGGGCGGTATAAGGCGGATTACGCCAACGTCAAATCAGTTTTCGGGATGCAGCTGCAGCACAGGATGGTGCCGTTGTCGCCCAGCGCGCTTTTCTTCAGGGGCGCGACTTCACCGCTCAGCAATGTAATGCGGCAGCTGCCGCAAATCCCGGCGCGGCACGAGTAAGGCACGCGAATGCCTTGCTGTTCCAGTTGTTCGAGCAGGATCTGCTGGTTATTGCCGGTAAATACCTTTCCTTCATATTCGATCGTGACGCTGTGCGCGCTGTCCTGCGGCGCCTGCACGCTCTCCACCACTTTACCTGCGCCATAAGGGCGCGGCGGCTTGGTTGACAAGACTTCCACCGTATCGCCCACGCGAATGATGCCGCTGTTGCGCGCGGTCATATTCTGGCCGAAATCGATGTCGCCGTTGTCGGCGGAACGGAATTTTTGCAGCGTGCTGAGCGGTTCGCCGCTCGGGTGCTTGCGGCCACGCTCGGTGCTGACGGTGGTGAGCACGCAGCGGCTGCAGGGTTTCACCAGATCGAACATCACATCGCCGACGCGGATCACCTGCCAGCCGTCTTCAGCCCAGGCGGTAGCGCCGCTCACCACCAGATTGGGGCGGAACTGTTCCAGCTTGATGCTGCCGGGGCAACGCTGCTGCAGGTCGTTGAACGAGGCTTGGTTAATCAGCAGATAAGGGTAGCCGTCGGCAAACGTCAGCGGGATTTCAGGGTGTTTCTTGACCCGGCGGGTCAGCTCCGGCCCCAGCCAGCGCAGCTGCACGTCGCGCTGGAAATAGCCGCTCAGCCAGCCGTTGATCTCATCCGGCGCGATCAGCGCGGTGAAATGGTTGCCCCACACCTCGGTCGGCTGCGGCGTGGCTGCGAAGTCGCTGAAGCGAACGGCGGCGCTTTCACCGTCCGGCGCGGTCAGAAACAGCCCGTCCGGCAACAGCGCCGGCGTGAACAACACCATCTGCGGATATTGGCGCGCGGTAATAAAGGTGCCGTCCGGTTCGGTGATCATAAAGTTGCGGTCAAAGGCCAGACCGCTGCTGCCGACCTGGGCGTAGGAAAGCTGCAAGCCGCGCAGTGATTTAACCGGATGGACGTAGAGTCTGGAAAGCGTGATCACCCTTATCTCCGTGCGATGATTAAATAGAAGGGAGCAACTTTATGACAAGCGGTGCGGATTAGCTATAATGCGCAACAATTTTCTTTTTGGTGATAAGTACGATATGAACTCTCTGTTTGCCAGCACGGCGCGTGGATTGGAAGAACTGTTAAAAAGCGAGCTGGAAACGCTTGGCGCTCACGACTGCAAAGTGGTGCAGGGCGGGGTACATTTTCAGGGTGACGATCGTCTTCTGTACCAAAGCCTGCTGTGGAGCCGCCTGGCTTCGCGCATTTTGTTGCCGCTGAACGAATTCCGCGTGCACAGCGACCTGGATCTGTACCTCGGCGTGCAGGCGATTGACTGGCCGAGCATTTTTGGCGTGGATAAAACCTTCGCCGTGCATTTCAGCGGCGTGAACGAAGAGATCCGCAACAGCCAGTATGGCGCGCTGAAGGTGAAAGACGCCATCGTTGACAGCTTCACCCGTAAGCTCGACCAACGCCCGACGGTTGCCAAACAGCAGCCGGACATTCGCGTTAACGTCTTCCTGCAACGCGATATGGCCAGCGTGGCGCTCGATCTGAGCGGCGAAGGCCTGCACCAGCGCGGCTACCGCGATCTCACCGGCCAGGCGCCGTTGAAGGAAAACCTGGCGGCCGCCATCGTGTTGCGTTCCGGCTGGCAGCCGGGCACGCCGATGCTCGATCCGATGTGCGGCTCCGGCACGCTGTTGATCGAAGCGGCGATGATCGCCGCCGATCGCGCGCCGGGCCTGCACCGTCAACACTGGGGCTTCAGCGCCTGGAATGGTCACAACGCCGAACTGTGGCGTGAAGTCACCACCGAAGCGCAGGTGCGCGCGCGTCGCGGCCTGCAGGAAACTACCTCTCGCTTCTTCGGTTCCGATATCGATCGTCGGGTGATTGAGATGGCGCGCGGCAACGCCCGCCGCGCCGGCGTCGCCGAGCTGATCACCTTCAACGTCGGCGACGTCGCGCGCTTGACCAACCCGCTGCCGGAAGGCCCGCACGGCACGGTGATCAGCAACCCGCCGTACGGCGAGCGTCTGGAAAGCGAACCGGCGCTGATCGCGCTGCACAACATGCTGGGCCGCGTGATGAAAAGCGCCTTTGGCGGTTGGCAGCTTTCGCTGTTCAGCGCCTCGCCGGAGCTGTTGAGCTGCCTGCAGCTGCGCGCCGAGCGCCAGTTTAAGGCGAAGAACGGCCCGCTGGAGTGCGTGCAGAAAAACTATCAGCTGGCGGCAAGCCCGGCCGGCAATGCTACCGGCGGCGTGCAGGTGGCGGAAGATTTCGCCAACCGTCTGCGCAAGAATTTGAAGAAGCTCGACAAGTGGGCGAAGCAACAAGGCATCGAATGCTACCGCCTGTACGATGCCGATCTGCCAGAATACAACGTCGCGGTGGACCGTTACGGCAGCAAGGTGGTGGTGCAGGAGTATGCGCCGCCGAAAACCGTCGATGCGCAGAAGGCGCGTCAGCGCCTGTTCGATGTGATCAACGCGACGCTGGCGGTGCTGGAATTGCCGTCGAATCAGCTGATCCTGAAAACCCGCGAGCGGCAGAAGGGCAAAAACCAGTACGAGAAACTGGCGCAGAAGGGCGAGTTCTTGCTGGTGGAAGAGTATAACGCCAAGCTGTGGGTCAACCTGACCGACTATCTCGATACCGGCCTGTTCCTCGATCACCGCATCGCGCGCCGTATGCTGGGCGAGATGAGCGGCGGCAAGGACTTCCTCAACCTGTTCGCCTATACCGGCACCGCCAGCGTGCATGCCGGGCTGGGCGGCGCGCGCAGCACCACCACGGTGGACATGTCGCGCACCTACCTGGAATGGGCGGAGAAGAACCTGCGCGCCAACGGCCTGACCGGCCGCCAGCATCGGCTGATCCAGGCCGACTGCCTGTCGTGGCTGAGCAATGCCAATGAACAGTTCGACGTGATCTTCATTGATCCGCCGACGTTCTCCAACTCCAAGCGGATGGAGAACACCTTTGACGTGCAGCGCGATCACCTGGCGCTGATGAAAGATTTGAAACGGTTGCTGCGCCGCAACGGGACCATCATGTTCTCGAACAACAAGCGCGGTTTCCAAATGGATATGGCAGGGTTGAGTGCGCTGGGCCTGGAGGCGAAAGAGATCACCGCCAAGACGCTGTCGCAGGATTTTGCCCGTAACCGTCAGATCCACAACTGCTGGCTGGTGACTCACGCCGGCGAAGGAAAATAATTACTATGTCGTTAATCAGCATGTCCGGCGCCTGGCTCTCTTTCAGCGATGCGCCATTGTTAGACAACACCGAAATTCATATCGAAGACAACGAGCGCGTGTGTCTGGTCGGGCGCAACGGCGCCGGCAAATCCACGCTGCTGAAGATCCTCGGCAAAGAGATCCCGCTGGATGACGGCCGGGTGATCTACGAACAGGATCTGATCGTGGCGCGTCTGCAACAGGATCCGCCGCGCAATATCGGCGGCAGCGTATTCGACTTTGTGGCGGAAGGCGTCGCGGAGCAGGCGGAACACTTGAAGGCCTATCACGCGATCTCTCACCTGGTGGAAAGCGATCCGAGCGAGAAAAACCTGGCGCGCATGGCGCAAATCATGGAGATCCTCGATCACCAGGGGCTGTGGCAGCTCGACAGCCGCATCAGCGAAGTGCTGCTGCAGCTGGGGCTGAACGGCGACGCCGAGCTTTCCTCGCTGTCCGGCGGCTGGCTGCGCAAAGCGGCGCTGGGCCGCGCGCTGGTGAGCTCGCCGCGCGTGTTGTTGCTCGACGAACCGACCAACCACCTGGATATCGAAACCATCGACTGGCTGGAAGGTTTCCTGAAAGAGTTCGACGGCAGCATCGTCTTCATCTCGCACGACCGTTCGTTTATCCGCAACATGGCGACGCGCATCGTCGATCTGGATCGCGGCAAGCTGGTTTCCTGGCCGGGTAACTACGATCTGTACCTGCAGAGCAAAGAAGAAGCGCTGCGGGTGGAAGAGCTGCAAAACGCCGAGTTCGACCGCAAGCTGGCGCAGGAAGAGGTCTGGATCCGTCAGGGCATCAAGGCGCGCCGCACCCGCAACGAGGGCCGCGTGCGCGCGCTGAAGGCGCTGCGCGTCGAGCGTTCAGAGCGCCGTGAAGTGATGGGCACCGCCAAGATGCAGGTGGAAGAGGCGACCCGCTCCGGCAAAATCGTATTCGAGCTGGAAGACGTCAATTATCAGGTTGGCGAAAAGGTGCTGGTACGCGGTTTCTCCGCCCAGGTGCAGCGCGGCGACAAGATTGCGTTGGTGGGGCCGAACGGCTGCGGCAAAACCACGCTGCTGAAACTGATGCTCGGTCAGCTGAAAGCCGACAGCGGCCGCGTGCACTGCGGCACCAAGCTGGAAGTGGCCTATTTCGACCAGCACCGCGCCGATCTCGATCCAGAGCGCACGGTGATGGACAACCTGGCGGAAGGCAAGCAGGAAGTGATGGTCAACGGCCGTCCTCGCCACGTGCTGGGCTACCTGCAGGACTTCCTGTTCCACCCGAAACGCGCGATGACGCCGGTGAAGGCGCTGTCGGGCGGTGAGCGTAACCGCTTGCTGTTGGCTAAGCTGTTTCTGAAACCGAGCAATCTGCTGATCCTCGATGAACCAACCAACGATCTCGACGTCGAAACGCTGGAGCTGCTGGAAGAGCTGATCGACGGCTATCAGGGCACTGTGTTGCTGGTCAGTCACGATCGTCAGTTCGTTGACAACTCGGTGACCGAGTGCTGGATCTTCGAAGGCAATGGCGTGATCAACGCCTTCGTCGGCGGTTACTACGATGCGCATCACCAGCGCGCGACAGCGAAACCGATTCGTCAGGCGGCGCCGAGCGCGAGCAAACCGGCGGCGGAGAAAAAGGCCGAACAGCCGAAGAAAGCGACGGCCAAGCTGAGTTACAACCTGCTGCGCGAACTGGAACAGCTGCCGCAGCGGCTCGAACAGCTGGAAGCGGAAATCGAAGCGCTGCAGGCGCAGATGAGCGATGCCGACTTCTTCACGCGGCCGCACAGCGAAACGCAAGAAGTGCTGACGGCGTTGGCTAACGCCGAGCAGGCGCTCGAGCAGGCCTTCGCCCGCTGGGAAGAGCTGGAAGCGATGAAAAACGGCTGACCGTTGCGATACCGCCCGCGCGCTGCTGCGGGCGGTATCGACGTGCCGGTGAGCAACGTTATTTAGGAGGAATATGGTGTGTTCCCACAACAATCATCAGCAGCATAGTCATTCCGCACCCTCGGCGGCGCAGCAGGATAACCTGATGCTGTGCCCGCAGTGCGACATGCTGGTGGCGCTGCCGCCGCTGGCCTATGGCAGCAAAGCGGTATGCCCGCGCTGCAAAACCACGCTCAGCGCCCGCTGGGACGAGCCGCGCAAGCGGCCGATCGGTTACGCGCTCAGCGCCTTGTTCATGCTGGTGCTGGCCAACATTTTCCCGTTTATCAACATGCGCGTCGCCGGCCTCGGCAACGAAATCCGGCTGATCCAAATCCCGGAAGTCATGGTGGCGGAAGACTACGCCAGCATGGCCACCTTGTTTATGGTGTTCGTGCAGCTGATCCCGGCGTTTTGCATGGTGGCGATCATCCTGCTGTGCGCCAGGGTGCGCTTGCCGCTGGGTCTCAAAGAGTGGATGGCCCGGGTGCTGTTCCAGTTCAAGACCTGGTGCATGGTGGAAATTTTCCTCGCCGGGGTGCTGGTCAGCTTCGTCAAGCTGATGGCCTACGGCGACATCGGCATCGGCAGCAGCTTCGTGCCTTACTGCCTGTTTTGCCTGCTGCAGGTGCGCGCTTTCCAGTGCGTGGATCGGCGCTGGCTGTGGCAGGATATCGAACCGGCGCCGCGACTTAATCGCCCGCTGACGGTGGGGCGCACCGGCATGCGCCAGGGCGTGCGCTCCTGCGCGTGCTGCACGGCGATCCTGCCGGCCGATCAGGTGCGCTGCCCGCGCTGCCACACCAAGGGCTACGTGCGTCGCCGCCACAGCCTGCAGTGGACGCTGGCGCTGCTGGTGACCTCTGTCATGCTGTATATTCCGGCCAACCTGATGCCCATCATGGTGACCGAGGCGCTGGGTAACAAGATGAATTCCACCATCATGGCGGGGGTGATCCTGCTGTGGGGGGACGGCTCTTATCCGGTAGCGATGGTGATTTTCATCGCCAGTATCATGGTGCCGTCGCTGAAAATGTTGGCGATCGGTTGGCTGTGCTGGGATGCGAACGGCAGGAAGAAACCGCGCGCCGACAGCGAGCGTATGCATCTGATTTATGAAGTGGTCGAATTCGTTGGTCGTTGGTCAATGATCGACGTGTTTGTGATCGCCGTGTTGTCGGCGTTGGTGCGAATGGGGCAGTTGATGAGCATTTATCCCGCGACGGGCGCCGTGCTGTTCGCGCTGGTGGTGATCCTCACCATGTTCGCCGCCATGACATTTGATCCCCGGCTGACCTGGGATCGCGCAAGTGAAACAATAAACAAGGAGCCGCAAGGTGACGGAAAATAATCATAGCGTCGCGGACGTCGAGAAGATCAAACGCTGGTCGCCGGTGTGGATCATTCCCATCGTGACCGCGCTGATCGGCGCCTGGATCCTGTTTTACCACTTCAGCCATCAGGGGCCGGTGGTGACGCTGGTGACCACGACGGCGGAAGGGCTGGAAGCGGGTAAAACCAAAATCAAAAGCCGCAGCGTTGACGTCGGCGTGGTGGAAACCGTCACGTTGAGCGATGACCTGAGCAAGGTGATGGTGCAGGCGCGTCTCAATTCCGGCATGGAGAAATTGCTGCGCCAGGATTCCGCCTTCTGGGTGGTGAAGCCGCAGATCGGCCGTGAAGGCGTCTCCGGGCTGGGCACGCTGCTCTCCGGCGCCTATATCGAACTGCAGCCGGGCAACAAAGGCAAAGACGGCAAAGACAACTATCAACTGCTCGATGCGCCGCCGCTGGCCTCTCCGGACGCCAAAGGGTTGCGCATCGTGCTGGACAGCGAGAAGTCAGGCCAGCTCAACGCCGGCGATCCGGTGCTGTTCCGCGGCTATCGCGTCGGGTCGGTGGAAACCAGCTACTTCGATCCTAAAGAGCGCGCCATGCGCTATCAGCTGTTCATCACTGCGCCTTACGATCAGTTGGTCACCACCAACGTGCGCTTCTGGAAAGACAGCGGCGTGGCGTTTGACATGTCGGCACAGGGCATGCGGGTGGAGATGGGCTCGTTGACCACGCTGTTCAGCGGCGGCGTCAGCTTCGATGTGCCGGACGGCTGGGATCGCGGCGAACAGGCGAAAGAAAAGGCGGAGTACCGGTTGTTCGACAACCAGCGTAGCACGCAGGATTCGCTGTATACCGTGCATAAAGACTACCTGCTGTTCTTCTCCGATTCGGTACGCGGCCTGCAGCCGGGCGCGCCGGTCGAGTTCCGCGGCATCCGTCTGGGGACGGTGGCGCAGGTGCCGTTCTATAAAGACGGCATGGCGCAGCGTCTGGATAACGACTACCGCATTCCGGTGCTGATCCGCATCGAGCCGGATCGCTTCCAGAAACAGCTGGGCGGCAACTTCGATATTGAAGGGCACTTGAAAGATGCGGAATCCCGCGGCATGCGCGCCTCGATGAAGTCCGCCAACCTGCTGACCGGTTCGCTGTACATCGATCTCGACTTCTATCCGCAGGAGAAACCGTGGAAAGGGCCGCGCGAGCTGTTCGGTTATCCGCTGATGCCGACCACCAGCGGCGGTCTGGCGCAGATCCAGCAGAAGCTGATGCAGACGTTGGATAAGATTAATTCGATGCCGATCAATCCGATGATCAGCGAAGCGACCAAGACGCTGGCGGAAAGCCAGAAAACCATGAAGTCGACGCAGCAGACCATGAAGTCGTTGAACGACATCATCGCCAGCAAAGAGATGCAGGCGCTGCCGCAGGACATGCAGAAAACGCTGCTGGAGCTGAACCGCAGCATGAAAGGGTTCCAGCCTGGTTCACCGGCTTACAACAAGATGGTGGGCGACATGCAGCGCCTCGATCAGGTCTTGCGTGAGCTGCAACCGGTGTTGCGCACCCTGAATGAGAAGAGCAACGCGCTGGTGTTTGAAGCCGCCGGCAGCAATGACCCTCAGCCGAAGAAGGCCACGAAATGATGAAATGGATCCCGGTAGCCCTGGCGCTGTTGCTCAGCGCCTGCAGCAGTTCGCCACAGAAGACTTACTATCAGTTGCCGGCGCTGGGCGCGCCGGCCGTGGCCGGCAGCAGCGCCGCCTTCACGCGCCAGCTGTGGCTGGAGCACGTGAGCGTGGCGGATTATCTGGCGCAGAGCGGCGTGGTGTATCAGACCAACGACGTGCAGTATGTGATAGCCCAGAACAACCTGTGGGCCAGCCCGCTCGATCAGCAGCTGCAGCAAACGCTGGTCACCAACCTGAGCAGCGCGCTGCCGGGGTGGGTGGTCTCTTCGCAGCCGATGAGCAGCGATCAGGATGTGCTGAACGTGACCATCAGCGGCTTCCACGGCCGCTTTGACGGGAAAGCGATCATTCGCGGCGAGTGGGTGCTGAACCGCCAGGGGCGTTTGATCAAAAGGCCTTTCAGCCTGGAGCTGAAACAGGGTGAAGACGGCTATGATGCCCTGGTGCGCACGCTGGCGCAGGGGTGGCAGCAGGAAGCCCAGGCTATCGCAGCACAGATGGGCGGCATTTAGTCATAATTTGGTCTAAAATCGTCTAATCCCTGTCGGCGTGAAAAGTCGTTTTTTCTCGCTGGCAGGGATTTCTCTTTCATTTCAATTGGTTAACTCCTTCCTCTGCAGATCAGCCACTTAGCATTTTCCTCGGGCGTAGCTCACAAATATGACATTGGCGTGAATTTTGCGCATTGATCTTCTCTTCTTTTAGCGCTATTGATTACTCGTGGCTGCGCAAAAAGCAGCCATTGTTTTCTTTCCACCAGACCAAAATGAGGGAAACGAGGCATGAAGAGACAGAAACGCGATCGTCTGGAAAGGGCGCATTCGAGAGGGTATCAGGCAGGTATTTTAGGGCGTTCCAGGGAACATTGTCCCTACCAATCATCAGTGGACGCCCGGTCTCAATGGCTGGGAGGTTGGCGAGAAGCCATGGAAGACAGGGCTGTGACCGCTTAAGCGGCTCCCTGTCAAATAAAAGGAATAACCTCCGCCCCCTGGCGGAGGTTTTTGTTTCAGGCGCTTATTCATCCCGCCAGCGTTTCAACAAAATACTCGCATTCACGCCGCCAAAGCCGAAGCCGTTTGATAAGGCGTAGGTCATGTTCATCGATTCTGCCTGTTTCGCGACCAGATGCAAACCTGCCGCCGCCGGGTCGGGGTTATCCAGATTTAGCGTGGCAGGGGCTATCTGATCGCGCAGAGCCAAGGCGGTAAAGATGGTTTCCAGCCCGCCGGCGGCGCCCAGCAGGTGCCCCGTCGCTGATTTTGTTGAGGTCACGGCGACAGTCCCGGCCGTGCCAAACAGGTGTTTGATGGCGTTGATTTCGCCCAAATCCCCTACGGGTGTCGACGTCGCGTGCGCATTTAAATGCTGTACCTCCTCGGGAACGACGTTCGCCTGCTTCAACGCGATTTTCATCGCCCGATAGGCGCCGTTGCCGTCTTCAGCGCCGGATGTCATATGGTAGGCGTCGGCGCTGGTGCCATAGCCGACGATTTCCGCGAGCGGGGTGGCGCCGCGCGCCAGCGCGTGTTCCAGCGTTTCAATGACCAGCATGCCGGCGCCTTCCCCCATGACAAATCCGTCCCGGGCGCTGTCGAAGGGCCGAGAGGCCTGTTGCGCCAATTCGGCTGGAGCGGTGGACATGGCGCGCGCGGCGGCGAACCCGCCCAGGCTGACGGTATCTATAGCGGCTTCGGTACCGCCGCACACGGCGATATCGGCTTCATCATTGCGGATCATACGCACTGCGTCGCCAATGGCTTGCACGCCGGCGGCACAGGCGGTGACCGGCGCGCCAATCGGCCCCTTGAAGTGGTGTTTGATTGAAACGTGGCCGGCCGCCAGATTGACCAGGAATGAGGGGATGGTGAACGGCGACAGCCGCTTGGCGCCGCGGCTGTCGGTTGTGCGCACCGCCTGGGCAATCGCCGGGAAACCGCCAATACCCGAGGCAATGACGGTGGCTGTGCGCTCTTGTTTTTCGTCCGTATCGGCTATCCAGCCGGCCTGACGAATGGCTTCGTCCGCCGCCGCCATAGCAAACAGGATAAAGCGGTCCATTTTCTTTTGGTCCTTGGGGGCGACGGAGGCGTCGGGGTTGAAGCCCGCTTCAGCATCCTGCGCCAGCGCCGGGACCTGTCCTCCGACCTTGACCGGTAAATCTGCAACGATCTCGTCAGGCAACGCTCGAATGCCGGATTCTCCTTTTAACAAACGTTGCCAGATGGCTTCAACACCGCACCCTAGCGGTGAAACGGCGCCCATGCCGGTAATGACGATACGACGATTGCTCATGATGGCTCCTTGGTAAATTCGGGTAAGTCGGCGAGGCGCCGCTGCCGCATCAGTTCGGCGCGTTGATGTATGCCGTCGCTTGCCGCCGGCCCTGGCGCTAGCGTAATGAACTGCGGCGGCACCGGCTGTTGGGTATCACGATTGACCAACTGGACTTGGATCGGCCGATCGTTGCGTCCGTCGACCAACAGGGCGCTGACGTCCCCGTCGGTCAGATGATTGTTGCCCCATTGTGAGAGCGCCGCCAACACCGGGAGAAAATCGTTGCCGCGCTCAGTAAGCAGGTAGTGATAGCGCACCGGCCGCGTTTGATAACGTTCTTTATACAGAATGCCGTGGGCCACCAAATCCTTCAGGCGACGCGCCAGTAGCGTGGGTGACATCCCCAGACTTTGTTGGAATTCGTCGAACCGGGACAGCCCCTGAAAAGCATCGCGAAGGATCAGGATGCTCCACCATTCCCCCACGCGATCCAATGCACGCGCTACGGGGCAAGGCGCGTCGCTAAAGCGGGTTTTTTGCATACCTTCCTCACTAAGTACAATAATTGTAGTTACTATAATAGTCATGTTAGAGGATCTTGAGGGGCAAGAGAATAACCGGATGCAAAAAAACCGCTATCGCACTGATGCGGGTATTGAGGGAGGCCGCCTTTCAGGCTGCCTGTTGCTTTGGCCGCTTCGGGTAAGCATAGGGCAGAGAGCGGTGGGGGAAGGCATTTCGGTGTCGGGCGATGAAATAAGGAGCACCCAGCGTCAATGCCAGCGTGATGCGATATTTCATATCGCCCGATAGCGCATCTTTGCTATCGGCCCTAATCCTCTTTGATGAGAACTGAATAATAAGATGATGCTAACGGCGGCTAAAAAGAGGGGCGGGAGTCTTTGAAAGGCCGGGAAAGGATAAGAGAAAGAAATGCCATCACGTCGAACATGACGGCATGCGAAGAACGTTAGAGAGAAGGCAGTGGCCGCCTTCTCGTCAGCGTGATTAGAACGCGGTGGTATCTTTGAACAGGCCCACTTTCAGATCGGTGGCGGTATAGATCACTTCACCGTCAACCAGCACTTCGCCATCGGCGACGCCCATGATCAGCTTGCGGGTGATGACGCGTTTGAAGTTAATACGATAGGTTACCTTTTTCGCGGTCGGCAGCACCTGGCCGGTGAACTTGACTTCACCGACGCCCAGCGCGCGGCCTTTGCCTTCGCCACCGAGCCAACCGAGGTAGAAACCGACCAGCTGCCACATCGCATCCAGGCCCAGGCAGCCCGGCATGACCGGATCGCCGATAAAGTGGCAACCGAAGAACCATAGGTCCGGATTAATATCCAGCTCCGCTTCCACATAACCTTTGTTGTGAGTCCCGCCGTCTTCGGTCATTTTGACCACGCGGTCCATCATCAACATGTTACCCGCCGGCAACGGCGGGCCACCGGCGCCGAACAGCTCGCCGCGGCCGGATGCTTCGAGGTCTTCTTTCGTATAGGAATCGCGTTTATCTACCATGTTCTCAGTAAGCCTTATTTTAATGAAGGACGCAGGTTAGCTAACACGTGTACGCTGAACAAGTCCGATCAGCCGTGGTTGAACCAGTTGAGCCAGCGTAGCGGCCATGGACGGCGGCGTTCCTGCAGGCTCACCTGCGCAATCCGTTCCTGAATGGCCGCCAACAAATTCGGCTGTTGTTCGTCAGAGTAGAGGCAACCGGTGAGCAAAGGCAAGGCTTCCGCTGCGCTCTCTACCGCCCACAGGTGGAATTGCCCCTCGCGCACCGCGTCAACGACATCCTGACGCAGGCACAGGTGGCGCACGTTGGTCACGGGCAGTATGACGCCCTGTTTGCCCGTCAGGCCGCGGCGTAAACAAACCTCGAAGAAACCTTCGACCTTTTCGTTAACGCCCCCTATCGGCTGTACGTTGCCGAATTGGTCAACGGAGCCGGTGACGGCGATCTGTTGTGTGATCGGCTGCTGTGACAGGGCGCTGATCAGGGCGCACAGTTCAGCCAGCGAGGCGCTGTCGCCGTCCACTTCACCGTAAGATTGTTCAAAGACGATCGAGGCGGAGAAGGGCAGCTGCTGATCCAGGTCCAGTTCGGCGATCACGAACGCTTGCATGATCATCATACCTTTAGCGTGCAGGTTGCCGCCTAGCTCGGCCTTGCGTTCGACGTCGGTAAATTCGCCGTCGCCGAGATGCACAACGCAACTGATGCGCGACGGTTCGCCGAAGCTGCGTGGGTGGCCGGGATAATCCAGGACTGACAGGCCGTTGATTTGCCCAACCACTTCACCCTCGGTCTCGATCAGGATCTGACCCAGTTCGATCTCATCCTGCATACGCTCGGCGAGATAGCTTTCACGCCATTCGCGGGCATTCAATGCCGCTTCAAACGCTTTGGCCGTAATGCGGTCTTCTTCGGCATATAGTGCCGCTTCGGACAACTGCTGCCCAAGCCAAACCGGCGAGAGTGGCAGGATGCCCTGATCGCCACTATAACGCACCGCCTGAACGATCAGCGGCAGCCAGGCATCGGCCGCCAACATCGGTAACTGCCGCTCGGCGATCACACTGTTGACGTAGCCGCACCACTGCGCCATATCATCAACTTCAGTCAGTTGCAGATCGTCTTCATATTCGCCATAGACCGCTTGTTCACTCAGTTCTGGCTCGATATCGTGGAAATCGGCCAGGCCGTGGCGGTCGCCGACCACAATCAGCCGCAGGTCCAGCGGCATCGACGGAATGGCGACCGGCAGCGGGCGGGTTTCGTCAGGCGAAACCCAATGGAACTGACGCTGGCCGATCATTTGCTTCAACCGCAGCCATAGCAACGGCTGGGCCAGCAGCGCCCGGGCTGACAGGATCAGAATACCGCCGTTGGCCTGGTGCACCAGGCCGGGCTGCAGAGTGATGTCGCCATTGTGGATCCGTACGCAACCAAACAGCTGCTCCGGTTCAATCCACTCTTGGAACACGCAAGCACCGCCGGCAGCGAAAGGTTCATCGCCATGGCTGGCAGGCTCTACGCTGACCTTGCCATCCTGAATGACATAGTGGCTGCCGCGGCATGCCGTGTTTTGCGGCAGCAGTGGTTTGACGGCGTTAGCGGTCAGTTCCAGGTATTCTCGCGTTTCTTGCGCTTTCAACAGCATGAATCGCGGTGGCGATTGGGGGTGACAAAATAGCGTCAGGGCATTTTCCAGCCGAGGCTGAATGGCGGAAAAGGGCACGGGTGCCAACTGAGCGGCGGTATCAAATATCGCCTGATAAGGCGTTACGTCCGGCAATAAAGATTGCCATTCAAGTCGGTTATTGGTCAAAGTGTTAGATGCAATCGTTAAAAAGGGAAAGGGCGATTATACAAGAATAACGGCAGCTTGATACATGTGGAGTGCCAGTTGGCATCAGGGAGTTTGACATCGCGCGATGACTGTGCAAAAAACAGTCTAAAAGACGACTTAATTGCCGGGGAAATTCGGCGTAAAGCTGTTATGCTTATTTGAAGTTACGCGGTCACTGAAGAGCTCAAGATGAAATATCAGCAACTGGAAAATCTGGAGAGCGGTTGGAAATGGAAGTACTTGGTGAAGAAGCACCGGGAAGGGGAACTCATTACCCGCTACATTGAAAACAGCGCTGCTCAGGAAGCGGTTAACGAGCTGCTGAAGCTGGAAAATGAGCCGGTAAAGGTACTTGCATGGATTGCCGCTCATATGAATCCGGATCTGGATAACCGGATGAAACAAACGATCCGCGCCCGCCGCAAACGTCATTTTAACGCAGAACACCAGCATACGCGTAAAAAATCTATCGATCTGGAGTTTTTGGTTTGGCAACGTTTGGCTGCTCTGGCGCGTCGTCGCGGCGTGACGCTGTCGGAAACCGTCGTGCAGCTTATCGAAGATGCTGAGCGCAAAGAGAAGTATGCGAATCAGATGTCGTCGTTGAAAGAAGACCTGAAGGCGATTCTCGGCAAAGAACCTAAGTAAACGGAGCAGCGCGCCTTCGTAGCACCAGGTCTTGAATGCTCTGACAAAAACAGGACGAAAAAAAACCCCGCATTGCGGGGTTTTTTATTAGGCGAGTAAACTTAGCCCTGAGGCTGAGTTACAACGTCTTTGATACCTTTAACTTCGATCTCTACGCGACGATCTGGTGCCAGGCAAGCGATCTGAGCTTTGGTAGCGCGGCCAGATTTGTAGCCACAGGTGTTGCCTGTAACTGGCTCTGCTTCACCCATACCACGTGCAGAGATTTTGTCTGACGGGATGCCTTTGGAGACCAGGTAGTCAACAACGCTCTGTGCGCGTTTTTCAGACAGTTTCTGGTTGTACTGGTCAGAACCAACGGCGTCGGTGTAACCCAGAACCACTACGGAACCGTCTTTAGGATCCATGGAGCTCAGCTGGGTGTACAGCTGATCCAGAGCCTGCTGGCCTTCTGCTTTCAGAGTAGACTTGTTGAAGTTGAACAGCACGTCAGACTTCAGAGTGAAACGCTTGGTTTCAACAACTGGAGCCGGAGCTGGAGCTGGAGCAACTGGAGCAACTACGTCATCCTGACCGAAGCGGTAAGAAACGCCCAGGCTCAGCATGGTGTTGTCTGGACGCGCGCCAACGGTACCTGCGTCACCGATGTTGCTTACGAACTGGTAGTCCAGGCGAGTAGCCCAGTTTTTGGTCAGTGCGTATTCAACACCCACAGCAGCCAGCGGAGAAACGCCGGTGTCGTGGTCGCTCAGGCGACGAGCGCCGTTGTCATAGCTAGCTTTAGAGTCTGCGCGCCATACCATACCACCCAGACGAGTGTAGATGTCCAGATCGTCAGCAATTGGGTAGCTCAGTTTAGCGGCCAGTTGAACGCCCTGCGCTTTGAAAGCACCGTTGTTCACGCTGCCTTTGTAAGGCATGCGGCCGAGCCAGTCATAGCCCAGTTCGAAGCCCAGGTATTGGTTTGCCTGGTAGCCCAGGAACGCGCCTGCACCCAGCTGATCTTTGTGGGTTGGGCCGTTGCCGATACCGTTCTGGTAACCGTTGCCGTAGAAGCCAACGTCATGGTACTGGGACCAGCCCAGCTTAGCACCGGTGTACCAGGTGTTATCTTTTGGAGCGGCTTGCGCTACGGTAGCGAAACCTGCCAGTGCCACTGCTAATGCGATAGCTGTCTTTTTCATTTTGCGCCTCGTTATCATCCAAATAGGCAATGAGCTTTAAAGCTGTTTAAGCCCTTGGTTAAATTCCTTCGCCAAGGTTTAAGCCCTCGTTTGTTACTCGCCAGTTTTTCTGACGTTATAGAGCAACCTTGGCGATGTAAAGTCTACAACGTGGCGCGAAAGTTACAAGTGTGATGTGATAAGGCTCTAAAAAAAAACGCAGAATCGTACATATTTGCTAACATTCTCCGCTCAAAAAAGCGGCGATCAACAGGGCGTTTTTCCTTGCCGAACCGCGGCCGGACTAGCTTTTTGCCTTATCCCGCAAAGGTTCCCTTTACGGGGTGCGAAAATGATGGGAAAAATCCTAAATTTACTTAATGATACAAAGAAGAGTGAATTTTTAGGGTAGAACACTGTCCGTGAGTCGGGCTAATGTCACGTTGTGGACGCATGATAAACCCGTATGCGTTACCCAATTCTGCCGCTCGTCTTAATTTTAGACGATCCTCCTCTGTTAGCTCGGGCAACCAGCCGAGAACCACGCTGTAATTCCCCGTTTGCAGCGCTTTTTCCATTGCCTCAACCGTATTCACCGGGCTGATCTGGCTCAATTGCACCACTTTATCCACCGGCAGGCCGGATTGCTGCAGCCACTGTTTACTTAATTTTTGCTGCGGCGTGAGCCACAGAAGCCAGCGAGACTGCTTGCCCAGTTGCTGCAGCAGGGGCAACAGCAATTGAGCCACTGCGGGCTGGCGCTCGTTGTAAACAAGTTCACTGATCAAGCCATTCTCTTTGCCGACATCCGTGTTCTTCGCAACATTGCGCGTTGTATAAGAGCCATGGCCGAAATGAGGTTGGTAGAGTGATTGAGTACGCATAAAGTTCCCGCCCGTCGTGTTACTGTATGTTTATACAGTATCCCTGATTTAGGATAAGATCAACCCAAATTTTCGTAGCGGCTCGCATAATTGCGATCATTTTTTGTACCGATGGTTTTTGTGATTGGCAGGCGGGCGGATAGTGCGTATTTTTCTAATTAGTTGTTCACGTTACTTTTTTCATTGATGAGAGAAATAATACGGCCAGAACCTAAAGGCCAGAACCTAAAGGCCAGAACCTAAAAAGGAGGAACGCTATGAAAAGGATGTCGACGAGAAGAATCGCGCAGGCTAAAAATTGCTTTGCGGCATTGGGGGCCATCACGACTCGGTCGCAGTTCGGCGGTTACGGTCTGCTGGCTGAGGGCGTCATGTTTGCGGTGATAGCGGAGGGGGAGCTGTATTTGCGGGCTACGGCAAGCATGGAACCCGCCTTTCGCGCCCGCGGAATGGTCAATATGGTCTATTCCAAACGCGGTGTGCCCATTACCTTGCGCTATTACTGGGTTGACGAGTCGCTGTGGCGGGAACGCAACGAGCTGGTGGGGCTGGCCTGGCAGGCTGTCAGGGAGGCGCGCCGGGAGCAGCGGCTTAAGGCTGGCGATCATGGCCGACTGAAGGCATTGCCGAATATTGACGTCAATATGGAACGTCTGCTGTGGCGAGCGGGCATTCGCAACGCGTATGACCTACGGCTGCATGGCGCCAAACGCAGCTATCTCCGTTTATTGAAACAGCAGACTAATTTGGGGCTACGAGTGCTGCTGTCGCTGGGCGGGGCGATAGCCGGTTATCATCAGGCGGCGTTGCCGGCCGAATTACGCAGCGAGTTAGTGCGTTGGTTCGATCATACGATGGCGATGCGCCGCCATGGGCATGAGCCGGTTATTCAGGGCCCATCGATCGGGCCCTGAATAGTTAGGCTGCCTTATTGATTTGGGCATGCAGCGCGGTGAGCTCCGGCAGCAGCTCGAGCACCAATCCCACCTGCTGCAAGACCAATTGTTCTTTGCTTTCAGGTTCCGGAACGGCTTTGCTGATGCGCTCCGCCAGCTGTTCCAACGCCTGCGCAATGCGCTGGCTGTTCCGTTCTTCCTGATGCAGGGCGCCGTCCACGTAACACACGGCGTCATTGAGCAGATCGAGCGTGGCCGGGGTGTTAAGCCGCTCGCGGTGCGCCCCCAATGCGGAGATATAGCTCAGGAGCGTGTGGTTCAGACAGAGCAAGCGGAAGGCGGCTTCCTGCAGCGCTTTGTCGGCCTTGGGATCGGCTGACATGTTGGAGATGACCGAAGCCAGTTCCGCATCGCTGTTATGGGCATCTCGTCGTGCAATGCGGTAAGCGAGGCCGTTATCCTTACCTTGATGATATTGCACCAAAATGGCGTCCAGATAGCGGCAGTTGGCATTCAGCGTTTTATCCACCACCGCCGGCAGTTGGCGGAACTTCCAGTCCGGCCAGATGAAGCTGACCGCCGCCCAGGCGATGGCGCAACCCAATAAGGTATCGTAAACGCGCGGGGCGGCCACTTCGAAACCTTCACCCAACAGGTTAAAGCACAGCAACACAAGCAGCGTGATGAACATCGTTGCATGGGCATACTGTACGGTGCGAAAAGCGAAGAACAAGACACCGGTGATGACGATCAACACCAGTTGCCCTTCTACGGAAGGCACGAAATAGAGGATTGGCAGGCCGATCAGGATACCTGCCAGAGTGCCGATGATGCGCAGTGCCAGGCGCCGGCGGGTGGCGTTGTAGTTCGGTTGGCAGACGAACAGGCTGGTCAGCAGGATCCAGTAACCGTGCTGCATACCGGTGAACTGGATAAAGGCGTAACCGACGCACAGCACCGCCGACATGCGGATCGCATGGCGGAACAGGGCCGACTGCGGCGTTAAATGGCGGCTGATGCGCAGCCGGATGTCGCTCCAACCGGTTAAGCGATCGTCGGCCAGGCTGTTCTCTTCCGCTTGTCCGCTCGCCAGCGTTTGCTCGGACTCGATATTGGCCAACTGCGCATCTATCGCATGCAGGTTTTTCAGCAGATGCGCCAGCGCCCTGGTCTGTTCGCTATTGCCCTGGGTTTCGGCGATGCGTGCCAAGGCCTCCTGAATGCGGCTGAAAGCCGGCTCAAAACGCGGGTTGTGCTGGTATTTTTGCCGCAGCAGGATCGATTGTGCCAGCTGGCGGCAGGCGCGCGCCTGCATGCTCAGCAAACGCTGGAAGCGGAATAAAATATCGCTGTGACGGAATTGCCGGCTGAGCGCGTGGTACTGAACGTGGGAAGAGCTGGCGCGTTCGTGGATATCCTGCGCGACAAAATAGTAGTGCAAGGTGCGGCGGGTGCCGCGCTGGCCGCGATCGCCTTTCAGGCGTGTCAATAACGAGGCTTTGGTCTGGTTCAGCAACGCGACCAACGCGCTGTTGGCCATTGCGACGTCCATCCATGGCAGATCGGCGTCGCGTTCGGCGTCGGGATCGAACAGGTTGGCTTTGGCGTCCAGATAATTGGCCAGTTGATCGTAACAGCGCGCCAGGTTTTCTTGCAGCGGTCGGATCGGGAACAGCAGGTGGCCCGCCAGCGTCAGCAGGTTGTACCACAATGCACCGATCACCAGCAGCAGCGGTTGCTGATACCAGGCATCGTACATGGAAGTGCCGAGCATGGTGTAAACCGCGATCAGCAGCGCACCGAAGGCGATGGTGGCGTAACGTTGCCCCAAGGCGCCCAGCAGGATAAAACCGCAGGTCGAGGTGGTTAAGCCAAGCGCGAACAACCAAGGGTAGGGAAACAGCAGCTCAATCGAGGCGGAAGCAATAAAGAAGCATACCAACGTGATCAGCAGATTGCGTAATCTGCCGGCCAGGCGGTCGTCCAAATCAGTCAGGGCGGCTGCCACCACGCCCAGCGTTAACGGGATAGTCAGCTTGGGAATGCCGAGCCACCAGGGAACGGCGGTGGTGCCGATCAGCGCAATGAGGATGCGCAAGTGATACAGCAGGTTGCTGTTGTAAGTATAACGACGAACTGCGGGTGCAAAAGAGAGCACGAAAAACTCCTCAAACGGAGAAAAAATTAACGCTGTTGATAGTGGCGGCGAGCATTCTCAATACGGGCTTGCTGAGCCATTTCTACCGAGACGACGCGGCGTCCCACCGGCCACAGCGCGATGGCGGCTATTTTGAAATTGGCGATGCCGACCGGAATGCCGATGATTGAAACGCATTGCACGATACCGGCGGCGATGTGTGACAGACACAGCCACCAGCCGAACAGCACCAGCCAGATAATGTTGAGCAGTGAGCCGCCGGCGGAGAGCAGCGCATTGCTTTTTTCCGGATACAGTTCATCGACGTGTATCGCTTCGTTGCCGAACGGCACCAGCGACAGCTTGGTGATTTCCCAACAGGAGCGGGTAAGCGGCAGTGTGATGACAAGCAGTACGCTGAACACTGTAGCAATAAGCCAGCCTAGCGTGGTGAAGAAACCGCCCAACACAAAATTAAGAATATTCAGTACAGTACGCATAGACGTCATTCTGCTCTAATGATAGCCAAACCGCGATGCGGGCGTATTCACGATAAAAACGCAAAATCTATTCTACCCTTTTTTTAGCGCTAGAGTGCCACTGCTTATCGCAGGTAAACTGGCAGATATCCGTTATTTAATCTCAACATAGTCATGGCGCGACGATATGGAACTTAAAGCGACATCGCTGGGGAAACACCTGGCTCAGCACCCTTATAACCGCGTGCGGTTGCTGCACGCCGGCGTTGAGGTGAGCGGGGAAAAACATGAATACCTGATCCCCTTCAATCAACTGATTCAGGTCAGGTGCAAGCGTGGCATCGTCTGGGGCGAGCTGGAATTTGAATTACCGGACGAAAAAGTAGTGCGGTTGCACGGCACCGAATGGCAGGAAACGCAGCGTTTTTATCACTTTCTGCAGCAGGCGTGGCAGCAGTGGAGCGCCGAGATGAGCGACGTCAGCGCCGGCGTGTTGCAACAGCAGGTGGCGCAGATTAAGCGCATTGAACAACAAGATAAATGGTTCAAAAAGTCTGAGCTGGGCAAGTTGCAGCAGCAAATTCGCGAGGCTTTCTCCGCGCTGCCGATGCCGGTGGCGCGCCTGGAGGAATTCGATAACTGCCGGGCTGATTACCATCTGTGTTTGCAATGGTTGCAGCAGGGGGAGCGCAGTATCGAGCAACGCAACCGGCAGTGGACCGAGCGCATGCTGGATCAACACCATGATTTCTTCCAGACCGTCGAGAGTTCGCCGCTCAACGACGCCCAGAGCCGGGCGGTGGTCAATGGCGAGGATTCCGTGCTGGTGTTGGCCGGCGCCGGCAGCGGCAAAACGTCGGTGCTGGTGGCGCGCGCCGGCTGGCTGCTGCGTCGTCAGGAGGCTGAGCCGGGTCAAATCTTGCTGTTGGCGTTCGGCCGTCAGGCCGCCGGCGAGATGAACGACCGCATCAAAGAACGTTTGGGTGATGTCGGTATTCAGGCCAAGACCTTCCATGCCTTGGCGCTGCAAATCATTCAACAAGGCAGCCGCAAAGCGCCGGCCATCAGCCGGTTGGAAACCGATGCCAAAGCGCGCAAAGAGCTGCTGATTACCCATTGGCGCCAACAGTGCGCGGAGAAGAAAGCGCAGGCCAAGGGGTGGCGTCAATGGTTGACCGAAGAGCTGGAATGGGAAGTGCCGGAAGGCGACTTCTGGCAGGATAAGCGCCTGGCGGATCGCCTGGCAAGCCGGTTGGAACGCTGGTTGGGGCTGATGCGCATGCATGGCGGCAGCCAGGCGGAAATGATCGAGCAGGCGGATGAAGAAATCCGCGATCTGTTTTCAAAACGCATCAGGCTGATGGCGCCGCTGCTGAAAGCCTGGAAAAGCGCCTTGAAAGAGGAAGGGGCGGTGGACTTCTCCGGCCTTATCCATCAGGCGGTCAACATTCTCGACAAGGGGCGCTTCGTCAGCCCGTGGAAACATATTCTGGTCGACGAGTTTCAGGATATCTCACCGCAGCGTGCGCTCTTGCTGGCGGCATTGCGCCGACAGAACAAGCAGACCTGCCTGTTTGCTGTAGGGGATGACTGGCAGGCGATTTATCGCTTCAGCGGCGCAGAACTGACGTTAACCACGGCCTTCGCCACGAACTTCGGCGAAGGTGCGCAGTGCGCGCTGGATACCACCTATCGTTTCAATGAACGCATCGGCGAGGTGGCCAACCGGTTCGTGCAGCAGAACCCGCACCAGTTGAAAAAACCGCTCAATAGCCTGAGCAAGGGCAATAAAAAGTCGGTGACGATCCTGCCGCACGAGCAGTTGGAGCCGCTACTGGACAAGCTGAGCGGCTACGCCAAGCCGGATGAGCGCATCCTGGTGCTGGCGCGTTACCACCATCTGAAACCGGAAGCGCTGGCGAAAGCGGCCACCCGCTGGCCAAAGCTGGATCTGGAGTTTATGACCATCCACGCCAGCAAGGGGCAGCAGGCGGAATACGTCATCATCGCCGGTTTGCATGAGGGGCGTGACGGCTTCCCCGCCGTGGCGCGCGAGTCGGTGTTGGAAGAGGTGTTACTGCCGCAGCCGGAGGACTTTCCGGATGCTGAAGAGCGCCGTCTGCTGTATGTCGCGTTGACTCGCGCCAAACATCAGGTATGGCTGTTGCAGGATCGTGAACGTCCTTCGGTGTTCGTCGACCACCTGCGTGAGCTTGGCGTTCCGGTGCAGAAAAAACCGTAAGCAGCAGGCCTGGCGGCAGCCAGGCCGAAAGGACTATTTCAGGCGGTCTTGCAGGTAACGCTGATAGTCGGGGATGGCGATCGCCACCTCGCTTTTGAACAGCGGAGAGTCAATCAAAAAATCAGCGGTCGAACGGTTGGTCGCTACCGGAATATTCCAGACGGTCGCCAGCCGCAGCAGCGCCTTCACGTCCGGATCGTGCGGAACCGCGTTCAGCGGATCCCAGAAGAAGATCAGCATGTCTATCTTGCCTTCCGCAATCAGTGCGCCGACTTGCTGATCGCCCCCCATTGGGCCGCTCAGCATGCTGGTGACGGGAATGCCGCTGGCACGCTGGATCAGGTTGCCGGTGGTACCGGTGGCGTACAACTGGTGCTGCGCCAGAATGGTCTTGTGGCTTTCAACCCATTCCAGCAGGGCCTGTTTGCGGTGATCGTGCGCCACCAGCGCAATGTGTTTGCGCTCGGCGATAGTGCGGGTGGTCAATTCCATCTCAGTGTCCTTCGCTAATCGGGGATGTGCGACAGATTACTGAAACTGTTTTTCACTGCCTAGCGTTTGCAGCTGAAAATGCGAAGAAAAGGCGCCTTTGCGGCTAAGGCGCCGGGAGGGATCAGCGAACCGGTTGTTTGTTGGCCCAGTGCAGGAAGCGCTTCTGGGTTTCCTTGTCCGCCTGTTGGAACCAGTATTGCAGCATCTGTTCCGACACGTTTTCACCTTTCAGCGTCACCGTCGGGGCATTCACCGGTGCGCCGGCCGGCAGGGAGGCTATTGTGTTGCCTGTGTTCGGCTGGACGAAAAGCGGGACGGAAGCCGGGCGGTTTTGGCGATTGTAATCCGTCATCACCTTTTCCAAATCGGCATTGAAGGTGACACTGTCGGGATGCAGCACATCATGCTGGAACGGCAGGGCATTACCCTCTTTATCCACCACCCGATAGTTCAGCGTTTTATCAAAGCGTTGCGTGTCACGATCGTTCTCGATGCGCGGCAGTTCGATCGCCACCTGACTGATCTTTTGCGTATTGAAGGTGGCAACCAGCGGCAGGGACGCATAGGCCTGCGTATGCTGGCCGGAACGTACGGTTTTGGTCACTTTAAACAGCAGCTGGTGCTGTCCGCCATCCAGTTCAAGGCTGTCGGCGCCTTTTAACAACGAACCTGTCATTTTCTTGCCGTCGACCACTAGCAGATCGATGTCCGGGGAGAGTTTCAGGGTCGTAGCCGCGGCAGGCATGCTGATGCTGAGCAACGCCGCAACCACCAGACCAAATTTCATCATTATCTCCTTATAAAGTGACGTAGCTCTAAGTGTTGAACATGGCATAGGTTGTGTCAAAATTTTTCAATCGGGTATTTTATTTACATTTTTACATATTTATTTGTAATTAGACACGTCTGTGCGTGGCTGAACCGCGACAGCCTCAGACCATAAGATTACGCTGAAGTTTCCTGCGCGTAGCGTTTAGCCGCGCGAATGCCGATCGGTTACACTCGAAACGGAAAAGTGACGCAGTGATAAACGGGAGTTGAAGATGCAAGATCAAGAGATTGTTGAGTTATTGCAGCAGGTGAAAACCATCGCGCTGGTGGGCGCCAGCGATAACCCGTCGCGGCCCAGCTATGGGGTGATGGCTTATCTGTTGTCGCAGGGATATCAGGTGATCCCGGTGAGCCCAAAACTGGCGGGGCAGACGCTGTTGGGGCAGCCGGTTTATGCCACGCTGGCCGCCATCCCGCAGCCGGTCGATATGGTCGACGTTTTTCGCAATTCGGAGGCAGCCTACGGCGTGGCGCAAGAGGCGATAGCGATCGGTGCCAAGGCGCTGTGGTTGCAGATCGGCGTGATTAATGACCAGGCGGCAGTGCTGGCGCAACAGGCCGGGCTGCAGGTGGTGATGGATCGCTGCCCGAAAATCGAAATCCCGCGTTTGGGGCTGGAGCGCTAAATAAAAAGAGCCCGGCGCGCTGCCGGGCTCTTTCAGGGTTTCTCAGGTCTTGGCGCGGTCAATTGCGCAAGCGTGGCGCCTGTAACTGGTGACGGATGGATTCCGCCAGTTCATCCAGCGATGGTTGCTCGGGATGCGCTTCCTGGGGCTCGCCATCCAGCTGCGCTTCCGCCAGATAGGTATGCACCGGTTGGCCTTCCTCGTCTTCCATCACCACGTGGTACCAAGGAGCGGAACGCAGTTCATCGTTCGCCGCTATCTCGTCAGCTTTGGGTTGTTCCAAAGAGTATTCAGGGTCGATATCGATAACGACGCCCAAATACCCCAGCAGTTTATGCCTAACCTGTTGTCCGATACCGAATTTGCTGGCAATCATGATGACCTCCTGAGAAACAATGCCTTGCTCATATATGGGGGCAAGGCAGCGCATTTCAAGTTACATCACCCGACAAGCGAAGCCTTTCAGATACAGCCCCTCAGGGTACGTGGCGATCACCGGGTGATCGGCAGCCTGGCGGAACTGTTCTATAAATTGTACATCACGTCCGGCATCTACAGCGGCGTCGGCCAAAATTTTCTGGAACAGATCGGTCGGCATCAGCCCGGAGCAAGAGAAGCTGAGCAGAATGCCGCCCGGGTTCAGCAGCTGCAGCGCCAGCATATTAATGTCTTTGTAGCCACGGCAGGCGCTGGCCAGCTGGTTTTTGTTCTCGACGAACTTCGGCGGATCCATGATGATCAGATCGAATTTCTCGCCCTGGGCGCGGTAGTTGCGCAGCAGTTGGAACACGTCATCGCGAACGAACTCTGCCTTGTTCAGCTCCAACTTGTTGAGCTCGACGTTCTGTCTGGCGATATCCAGCGCCGCCTGCGAGGTATCTACACTGATCACCTGCGCGCAGCCGCCCATCAGAGCGGAAACGGCGAAGGCGCCGGTGTAGGAGAAGCAGTTCAGCACCCGGCGGCCGGCAGAGTAGTTACGCGCCGCCAGGCGGCTGTCGCGCTGATCGAGATAGAAACCGGTCTTGTGCCCTTGCTGAATGTCCACCAGCAGTTTCATGCCGTGTTCGGTGATCGGCAGCAGCTCCGGCGGCAGATCGCCCAGCACCGGGCCCTGCGCCAGCGGCAGGCCTTCTTTTTTACGCACCGCCACGTCGGAACGGTCGTAAATTGAACATTCCGGGTAACAATGCTGCAGAGCGGAAAGCAGCGCCGGGCGCTGATATTCGGCGCCGGCGGACAGCAGCTGCAGCACCAGGAAATTCTGGAAGCGATCGATAGTGATGCCCGGCAGGCCGTCGGATTCGCCGGCGATCAGGCGGTATCCGTCCAGGCCGTCGCGCTGCGCGACCCAATCACGCCAGCTTTGCGCTTGCTGCAGGCGGCGAATGAAGAAATCGATGTTAATCTCTTCATCCTGCTGGAAAGTCCAGACGCGTGCGCGGATCTGCGACTCGGGCGAATAGGCGCCGCGAGCCAGCCATTTGCCCTGGCTGTCGAGAATATCGATGGTTTCACCGGAGAGCGCTTTGCCCTCGACGCGTTGAACGGCGCCGGAGAACACCCAAGGGTGGCGACGGAGTAAGGACTTTTCACGTCCTTTGGCGAGAAACAGGCGTACGGTCATAATTAATAATGCTGCCAGCTAGGATAGAAAGAGTGACACGGCGGTGCAAAGGCACGGCAATGCCATAACGAAAACTGAATTAAGGGGGCGATTATGACACAAGTTTGCATTGCTGCGTATGTGTATGGCGTGGTGCAGGGGGTAGGGTTTCGCTATTCCACTCAGCGGCAGGCTGAGGCGCTGGGGGTGACGGGCTATGCGCGCAACCTTGATGACGGCAGCGTTCAGGTGGTGGCCTGCGGCACACAGGAGCAGGTGGACTCGCTGGTCGCATGGCTGAAGCAGGGCGGCCCGCGCAGCGCGCGCGTCGAACGCGTGCTGGTGGAGCCGCAGGGCGTGACCGACTACGACGGGTTCGGCATTCGCTATTAAGTGCTCGCCTGCAGCGGCGCTGCGGGCGGAGCGGTCAGATGCATTTTACCGGTTTGGGCAATCCGGCGATCTTGGTGGCCTGTTTGGCCGGCCCTTTCGGGAACAGGCGGTACAGATAGCGGCTGTTGCCTTTTTCTTCACCGTATTTCTGCGCCATGGCTTTGACCAGCATGCGAATAGCCGGTGAGGTATTGAATTCCTGATAGAAGTCGCGCACAAAGCGCACCACTTCCCAGTGTGCTTCGGTGAGCACGATCTCTTCCTGCGCGGCCAGCAGCGGCGCCAGGCCTTCATGCCAGTCGGCGCTGTTTTTCAGATAGCCCTGCGCGTCAGTGTCGATAACCCGACCTTCAAACTCCAACATACTGCCTCGATAACGGATAATTCGGAACGGCCGCCAGTTTAGCAAATTTTTTCAGCCGCAAAAAATAAAGCCCCGCCGGAGCGGGGCCTGGAAGGCGGGGTAACACGCGATCAGTTGCTGCGGGCGAAGCCCAGAATGCTCAACAGGCTGATGAACATGTTGTACAGCGACACGTACAGGCTGACGGTGGCGCGAATGTAGTTGGTCTCGCCGCCGTGAATGATGTTGCTGGTTTCCCACAGGATCGCGCCGGCGGAGAACAGAATGAACAGCGCGCTGATCGCCAGGTGCAGAGCAGGGATCTGCAGGAACAGGTTGGCGATCACCGCCACCAGCAGCACCACAAAACCGGCCATCATCATGCCGGACAGGAACGACATGTCTTTACGGGTGGTCAGCACGTAGGCCGAGCAGCAGAAGAACACCGCGGCGGTGCCGCCCAGCGCCAGCATGATCAGATCGCCCGCGCCGGCGTTCAGGAACGAGCTGAGGATCGGGCCAAGGGCGTATCCCATGAAACCGGTCAACGCGAACGCCGCCAGAATGCCTGCCGGGCTGTTGGCCAGTTTATGCGTCAGGAACATCAGGCCGTAGAAGCCAACCAGCATCAGCAGCAAGCCCGGCGCAGGCAGGCCCAGCAAGGTACTGGCGGTTGCGGTCAGCGCCGAGAAAGCCAGCGTCAGGGATAACAGGAAATAGGTGTTGCGCAGGACTTTATGCGTGCTGAGCAGGGAGTCGCGCGAGGAAGACGAGACGACAATGCGGTCCATAATGATCTCTCTTATCAGGCCATCACAAAATAATCCCGATGATAGGCAGCGCAAGCGCTTGATTAAAGTTTGTTTACCAATCTTTACCCTTAGTTATCATTGTTGCAACAGCGGGGGGAGCGGCCACGCGTTTGTTCGCCGGCTTGCATCATTCCGTCGATTTTTCGCGCGGTTGAACGCGCCTGGGCTTTACAAGCGAATAAGCTCTGTTTATAGTGCGCGTCGTTGCGGAGGGGTGGCCGAGTGGCTGAAGGCAACGGTCTTGAAAACCGTCGACGGGAAACCGTTCCAGAGTTCGAATCTCTGCTCCTCCGCCATACATTCTGACCCCGCGCTCTTAGAGCGCGGGGTTTTTTGCTTTTGCGTGCTGAGAACTTGACGGTCGCCCGCAGGAAACGCGAACGGCTATTGATAAGGGCTACGCATCGGTGAGATTATGCGGTCATCAAGGCAGGCTGCTCGGATGCCTGCTGCTGTCAGGCGTGACCGGCACGATAATTAACGCCGCCTTATCGATTTTGCTTAATACTCTTAGGAGACAGAGATGAACTGGTATCAAGTCGCCCTATGGACCATGATTTTTCTCAAGTCCGGCGCTTTCCTGGTGTTCGTATGGTGGTGGATGTTCAAACGTGCGACCAAACCCTATGAGCGTCCGAAAGACGTCGTGGTCGACGAGACGCCGTATGACGATAGCCTTACGATGGAAGAGGTGATGAAGAATCACGGCATCGTACGGACTGAAAAGCCGCTCTGATCGTCGAATGTCTGTGTTGCTATCAACCCGAGCCTGTGGCGCTCGGGTTTTTTATTCCCGCCGTTACTCGCGATGCATCCCTTTTCCCCTATCTTGTTTGACCCCTGTAGCGATTTATTTAAATGAATTATCTTTCAGTATATTTTTTAATATACTTTAAAGGTGGGTTTTATATTGATAGGGAAAGATATATTTTTCTCTGAAAAATTCATCCTTATCGACTGAGCAAAGAAAAATTCGGACGCTGTTTCTTGTGTGTCTGAATATTCATGTGCAGAGAGTATCGCATTTCCGGGCTACTCCTATAGCGGTAGGTCGGATAATTTTTAAGGTAGGGGAAAAGTAAACCTTACGTGAGGGGATGAAGGGGGTTAAGGAATCTAAGATTTTTCTTTGTGTGTTTTTTCTTTTTATATCAATGGCTTTTTGTTTTTTATGCCACAAGCGCTTTTATGAGGAAATGGCGGCCCTCATTTAACCCGCGCAGTAAGCAGGCTGCCGTACTCACTCTTTTAAGGCACACATCCTTCCGGTCATTGCTCGATTCATTTTTTTTATTGTCATGAAAATTATTTGATTCGATGTTGCAATTTTTTTGTCTTTGGAATTAATATGTCCTGCATCTGGCGGTGAATGAGATTTTTCCCATTGTCGGATACCTTTTAGAATACACTTGGATATATATAAATATATACCGTCGCATATAAACTTTTAGATGGCAGGATGCTGTCAATACTCTGCTATTGCCTAAGTTTCGTTAGCCTCTAAACGGTTTAATGGTGTAGGTCATTTTATATATGCTCTCTCAGCGAAGAAAGTAATGGGGTTTATTATGATTAAGCAAGGCATCTCTTTGGCGGTATTGGCTGCCGCGTTAACATCTGTGGGCGCAACGGCGGCAGATAATTCCGCCGGTGGCGTTATTTCGTTTAGCGGTGCCGTTACGGATACCACTTGTACCATCAATGGCGGGAAAAGCGCCGATTTTACCGTTGCGCTCAGCCCGATTTCCGTGACTGATGCGGGCACCGTGGTCGGCCCCATCACCAAAAACAAGAAATCTTTCTCGCTGACGTTCTCCGGCTGCACGCCGGCGGCGGGAACGGCCGGTACGCCGCTGAAGATCTACTTCTCTTCGGCGAATAATATCTCTACCGACGGGAAATATCTGCTGAACAGCTCCGTGAATGAAAGCGACGCCGCCGTAGCGAAAAACGTCGGTTTTTCTCTGGCTGAGCCGGGTTCATCCACGCCGATTCCGTTGAACGTGCCTTATGTCACCAAGATCAAAGGCGATAAAACGGCGCCGGATGCCGAAACGCTGACGTTGGACGCCTATTACTACAAGACCAATGCGTTGGAAGCAAAAGTGGGGGAATTGAGTTCCAACGTGACTTACACCATTTCTTACCTGTAATTGCAATTAAGCCAGGCCTGCGCCCAAGGCAAAGGCCTGGCTTCTGGGGTGACTATGAAACAGTGCTTAATCTTTGCTGGATTGTTTCTCAGCAGCTTTTGCGCCGATGCCAATATTGTAATTAATGGAACGCGCGTTATTTATCCGGAAAAAAACAAGGATGTTATCGTTCAGTTAGTCAACAATGGTGACGATCCGGCACTGGTGCAGGCATGGATTGATGACGGTGATATAAACTCGACGCCTGAAACGGCAAACGTGCCGTTCTTGTTATCCCCGCCGGTTGTGAAAGTTGCCGGAAATAATGGCCAGCAATTACGCATACAAAAAATGAACGCGGCGCTTCCCGGCGATCGTGAGTCGGTATTTTATTTGAATGTGCTGGATATCCCGCCTACGCCGGAGAATTTGCAGGGCGTCAATACGCTGCAATTAGCCATCAAATCACGCATCAAGCTATTTTATCGCCCGGCAGGGTTAACCGGCAGTGTCAATAACATCACCGACTTCATTGAACTCCAGGCGGCGGGGAAGGGATTTAAGGTTATCAACAAAGGCCCTTACTATTTTACGTTGGCCAATGTTGATCAGAAAGGCAAAAAGAATCTGTTGGTCGATTCAGTGATGGTCGGGCCATATTCCAGCCTCTTTGCCCCGACCAAAGTTGGCGTGAGCCGGAATATTCCCTACACCCTGCTCTATATCGACGACCTGGGGGCTTATAAATCTAAAGCCATTACAGCCCGCTAACGTGAAGAACGGCCATGAAGCTTAAACTAAAATTGCTTTCGATACTGACCGCATCTGTATTCATACCGTTAAATAAAGCATCGGCGATGAAATTCGACACTTCTCTATTGGCCGGTGCGTCCAGCGAATCCGATCTGTCGCGTTTTTACCTCAATAATGACATGCCGGCAGGCACGCAAACGGTCGACGTGTATGTCAACCAGAGTTGGAAAGGGCGGTTCTCGTTGCAGTTCGGCGAACATAAAGGCGATATTCGCATCGCCCATCGTGACGCCGCCCTGTTGGGCATCGATATGAGTAGTTTGTCCATCGGGGTGGACAAGGGGCCGATCCCCGTCCAAACGTTGGTGCAAGGAGGAAGGGCGGACTTCGATGTGGGGACGTTGAGCCTTAAGCTGACGGTGCCCCAGTCGCGAGTGATTCGCGCAGAGGCCGGCTATGTTGACGCCAAATTTTGGGATCGCGGCGTGCCTGCGTTGCTGCTGGCCTATAACGCCACCTATTACCACGTGCAGTCGTTGCAGGGCGACAAGGCGTCAAACGACGATTTCTATACCGGTTTGGAATCGGGGGTCAATCTGGCGGGTTGGCAATTCAGAGACAGCAGCAATTTCCGCAGCAGTTCGCGGCAAGGCAGCGATTGGCAAAATAATACTCGCTATGTGCAGCGTGGCTTCGCCGCCATCAAATCGAACCTGACGATGGGCGATTTCTATTCGCCGGGTGATTTGTTCGACTCGATTCGGGTGCGGGGCGGCGCTTTAGCCTCGGATATCAACATGCGGCCCAATTCGCAGCAGGGCTTTTCGCCGATAGTACGGGGCGTGGCGCAGAGCAATGCCCTGGTGAAAGTATTGCAAAACGGCAACCTCATCTATCAGGAGAACGTGCCGCCGGGCGCCTTTACGCTGGACAATATATTGCCGACCGGTTCTGCGGGGGATCTGTTGGTCGTGGTCAGGGAAGCCGACGGGCGGGAACAATCCTTTACCGTGCCGTTTTCCGCCGTTCCCAACATGTTGAAGCAGGGCGTCAGCAAATACGGCCTGGTTGCCGGTAAGGTCAATCAGGCGGATACCGACTATGCGCCCGCTTTCGTGCAGGGCACGCTGCAGTACGGCTTCAATAATCTGGTCACCGGTTACGCCGGTACGATCCTCAGCGAGGACTATCGCGCCTGGCTGCTGGGCAGTGGCTGGAATCTGCCGTTCGGCGCGGTATCCGTCGATGTGACTCAGGCCTCGACGCATTTGCAGGATCGCAACGAGAATGGGCAAAGTTTTCGGATCGCCTACAGCAAGTTTTTGGACGCTACCGCAACCAACTTCACGCTGGCGGCATACCGTTATTCGACCAAAGGTTATTACAGTTTCAACGATGCCATCTACACCCATCAAGGCTACCGCGAGCGTGACAAGCGCTTTCACGATTATTGGAACGATCGGGATGACGATGAGCTTGCCCCGCTGGATTTGAATACCTGGGATGCCGTTCGCGCCGCTCGTCCGCGCAATACCTTCAATTTGAACCTGAATCAGAGGCTCGCAGACGGGTGGGGCACGCTCTATTTCTCCGGCACCCAGCGCGACTATTGGTCGGATACGAATAAAAGCCGGGAATACCAGCTCGGGTATTCAAATGCCTTCGCGCGGGTCAGTTACAACATTTCCGCGAGTCGCGTGAGAAATTCCGATCGCAAAGAAGAGACGCGGTTTTATCTCTCTCTGAGCGTGCCGTTGTCGATGTTCGACAACAATGCCTATCTCAGCACCAGCTTATCCGCCACCGATTCGCACTATCAGCAAAGCTCGCTGAGCCTGAGCGGCAATGCGCTGGAATCAAACCGTCTGAGTTATGCGCTTGCCGGCAGCAATCAAAGCGGCGGCAACAGCATGGCGAGCGTGAATGCCGCCTATCGCGCCAACGCGACGACCGTCGGCGGCTCCTACAGTGAATCATCAGACTATCGACAGTTGGGCATGAGCGCCCGCGGCAGCCTGGTGGCGATCCCTTGGCATTTGCTGGCGTCCAACGAAATGGGCAACACCATGATGGTGGTGGACGCGCCCAAGGCCAAAGGGCTGATGGTGAACGGCGACGAGAGCATCGTCACTAACGACGAAGGGCTGGCTTTGGTGCCTTACGCCACGCCTTACCGGCAAAACTCCGTAACATTGTCGGATACCGGCAACAGTTCCGGCGCCGAGATCGTCGGCAATATCGCCAACAGCGTGCCCTATGCCGGCGCCGTCAACTATTTGAGATTCGAAACCGATCGGCGTCGGCCTTATACGCTGCGCGCCTTTAAGCCCGGCAATAAGCCCCTGCCATTTGGTGCGGAGGTGGCGGATCAAAGCGGGCATGCCATTGGCTTCGTCGGGCAGGCCAGCGTCCTGTATCTGCGGGTGGAGCAGCAGCCAACGTCACTGGAGGTCAGGCTGAATGACGGTGTCTGCAAGATTGAACGCCCGAAAATCTCGATGGACAGCGCAGCCAACACATGTCGATAAAAGGATAATTACACCATGCTCAGGATACTCGCACTGACCCTGTCCCTGTTGTTCAGCGGTTACAGTTACGCTTCATGCTACGGCAACGGCATCCAATATGCGCCGCCTATCTACGTCGATTTGTCGGATAAGCTCAGCGATAAAACGCCGGTCTGGGAAGGCAGTTTTTATACGCAATACAGCGGTTCATTCAGTTGTTCAACCTCGAGCAGCGAATTCGGCTATACGCGCATCCTGTCAACCGACAGCACAAAGGCGACCATTCTGGGATTCAACAACGGTAAATATTGGATACGCGCGGAAATAACCAACGACATCGCCAACAAAAAACTTAGCGGTTGGGGATCGCACTCCGCTTCGGAATTGAATCAGCCGATGAATATTCGTTTCAGTCTGGTCAGCAAGACGGGCACATCGATACCCGGCGACACGGTTAGCCTTAAGGACGTGATGTTCGTGACCGATCTGAGCGGGATGTCCTTGCTGGAGATCATTTTGTGGCCCGCCAAGCAGTTGGTGAAGATTTTGACCTGGCTGCTCAACGGTTTCAATTGGCCTTACGATCAGCGCGATATGTACGGACAGCCGATGACCATCAAGTATGCGCCCAAGATGACGACCTGCACTTTCGACAATGCCGGCCTGGCGGTGAAGTTGCCGACGCTGGGGATATCGCAGATTACTCAGGGGGCGCAAAATGGCCTGACGCCCTTTACGCTGAATTTCAGCTGCCAGAATCGGCAAAGTGGCGGCACGGCCGATCGGGATATCAATATGTTTTTATCCAGCAATAATCTGTTGTCTTCGGATAATACGGTTTTGATTGATAAAAGCGCTGAGGCGGCAAAAGGCATTGGCATCCGGCTGGTCAAGACGGCTTCGCCGAATAATCCCGTCACGCTGTCGCTTTCCAGCGTGACGCCAGGCGCGGCGACTTCATTATTTCACGTGGGAACCGGCAATGCTTTGGATGCGCAATTTTCCATCGGCATGGCGGCCTATTATTATCCTTACAGCCCCACCGCAATGAGCAGCGGGGGAATTAACACATCGGCTACGCTTAACATTATATATAAATAATTCTTTTGTTATTTTTAATAATAAAAAACAGGTTGCCACATATAAGAAAAATCTTAACATGGTAATTGGTGGCGAATATTATTTGCTTGAATAATATTGGTGTTTAATCCGGATCTCTATGTTGAGGATGAATTGTATGACGGAACAAATCCAGATCGGTGTCAAAGTGGAAAAATCGCTAAAAGATGAGGTTGACGTCATTCTTCGCGGTTTGGATATTAAGCCGACGACGGCGATAAATGGGCTTTATCAATATATCTCGCAGCATGGAGAGCTCCCTTTTGTCATATCAACCAGCGTGAAAACACCGAAGGATATTGCCGGCGGGTTGTTCAAGAACCTGTTTTCCTTACAAAGCACGCTCAGCGTTTTCCTGGATAAAGTGCAAATGAAGCGGTGTGTCAGCAGGGAGGAAGTATTGATTGTGCTCGATATATTGCACGATTTTATCGTTGGTTTTCGCCAAAGCGCGCAATATCTCGGCGCTTCGCCTTTCGGTCGGCGCGTAGTTTGGAAGGATGCCGTATGCGCCGTCGAGAGTATTCATGAAATTCTAGATAATAACGTGAAATACAGTGAAGATGGCATTATGAGTTTGGATGAAAAATACCTTTCATCGCTGTCCGCATTGCTGATCTCATTATGTTCTTCACTTAAGTAAGTCGGACCAATAAAGTTAATTGACATGACTGCCATGGGGGCGTTGTTAAAAACGCGCCCATGACAAATAGCAATGGGGTGATCCTGTGCGAGTGGCTATATTTTCTGATGATTACTATTTATTCTATGGCATATCGCAGATCTTAATGTCGTTGGAGGGCGTTGAAGTTATGGGTCTGCATTCATCTGCACGCCGTGGATTACATGCCATGTATTGTCATGCAGAAGTGGTCATCGTCTCTTTCTCGTCTATCTGTCGGGTTATGAATTTCTTATCGCATATTATCGACAGGCCTGACAATACGATCGTCTTAACCGGCGTGGAAACGCCGCGACTGGCGAATTTTAACTGCCTGAAAAAAAACATCGGTCTTACGACGTTCGTTGAGGCAATAAAAATGTTCACCGCGAGCTGCAAAGGGCAGAGCCTGTCGCCGCGCGAGCTTTCGGTGTTGGCCATGCTGCTGGCGGGAAAACCGAATACCGGCGTCGCTAAGGCGTTGGGCATTTCCGAGAAAACCGTCAGCCAGCATAAAATGAACGCCATGCGTAAATTGGAAATCGAACGTTTTCACCAATTTATTGTTGCGGCGGATGAGCGAGTGTAAGCGTGATGCCGTTGGCGGAGTGAGCGCCGTCTGATGCCAGAGTAAAAGTAAACCCGCCGAAGCGGGTTTTTCCGTCAGTTTTTGCAGCCCATCAACTCCGGCAGAACGCCGGGCTTGTTCTTCAGCGAAGCCTGTACGTCGTCAGGCAGACCAGCCCAGATGATCAGGCCGGTGCGTTTCTCGATCTCGTCCACCGTCACGCGGAATTGGCAAAAATCGGCGCCCTTCGGCGTGTTTTGATCGAACAGGAAAGCGGCATAGTGGTTCACGGCCGGGCTGTTGTTGATGAAAATCACCTTCCAGTAGGCGCTGGGGATGGTGTGCGCTTTCTGGGTGCCCGGCAGTTTGCCCATATCGCGTTCATACAGCGGCCCGGTCACGGTATAGACCGAAGAGATGTCCGCGCGCTCGATCAGCTTGCGCTCCTGATCTTCCAGCCGCGCCCAGGCGCCCTGGTTCAGGTCGGACTTTTGCGGCGTGATGTTGGACAGGTAGTTCAGCGATTCCCAGTCGGAAACGCCGGCCAACGAGGCCAGCGGCGCCTGATGGCCGCGATCGACCTTCAGCGCCGCGTTGGCGCCGGTGTAATCGGCAGGGGCCAGGGTATCTGCCGGATTGAGCGCCGGGTCGGTTTTCCAGTTGCGCGTCTTGCCACTGGCCGGCGTGTCTTTGGTGATGTGATAGGCTACCCAGTTGGCGAATTTGGTGGTGCTGTTATTGTTCAACGTATAAGCATGACGCACGATCGACACATTGCTGCTGCCGCCGGTCGGGCAGCCAACCGCGCAGTTGTCGATAGATTCGAGCGTCTCGGCTGACGCCTGTGCGGCGAACAGCAGGGCGGCCAGGGCCAACATCTTGTTGTTAAAGCGCATATTCATATCCTCAATAAGTCAAAAAAATACTGTATATATTTACAGTAAATTAAACTTATCGCAGTGAAACGAATACAACAATGCAACACATTCATGTTGTGAATGTGTCAGTCATGGTACAGCGATACCGCACGTTAAAGTCGGCAGAAATAAAAACGGCGTCCAACAGACGCCGTTTCAAAAGGGGGTTATTCCAGCAGGTCGTTGACCGTGCGGCGAACGTAGTGCGTCATCTGCGCCAGATCGTCCGCTGACACCGGCCCGCCGCCGGCGCGCACCACCTGCTGCTCAATTTGGGCGATCTCTTGCTCGACCTTATTGGCGATCTGCACTTTAACTATCTTGTCCACCGAAGACAGCAGCACCTTCAATACCACTTTCAACGCGATGTTTTCGCAGAACGAGTCGTAGTGATGAACCGGCGGCGGCGGGGCCGGAGCCGGCTCGGGCGCGCGCGGAGCCAGAGCTTTGAAGCTGTCTACATTTTCAATAATAAGATCCATGTCTCTTATTAGTTCATCAAAATCTTTAGACACTGACTTATTCCCTTCGCTGTGCGCAAAAAACAGAACGCCCGTCCTCGGGCTGAAAGCCGATGAGCGACGGGCAGAACGAATTCGGGCCTGGCCTTCAGACGCTGAATGGCCGGGGGAGGGGCATTCTAACCTTGCGGCGGGTCGGCAACAAGATGGGGCCGTGCGAATGCGCGGCCCTTTGAATCACGGGTGCAGGAGGGCGATTAACTTTTCAGCTTGGCGGTGATTTTCGCCACGTGCTCGCCCTGATAGCGGGCAATGGTCAGCTCTTCGTTGCTCGGCTGTCGCGAACCGTCGGCGCCGGCGATGGTGGTCGCGCCATAGGGGGTGCCCCCGCGCACCTGCGAAACGTCAAACAGCTCCGGCGTCGCATAGCCGATCGGCACGATGATGAAGCCGTGGTGCGCCAGCGTGGTCCAGGTCGAACTGATGGTTTGCTCCTGGCCGCCGCCGGTGCCGGTGGAGGAGAAGACGCTGCCCACCTTGCCGTACAGCGCGCCGGAAGCCCACAGGCCGCCGGTCTGATCGAGGAAGGTGCGCATCTGTCCGGCCATGTTGCCGAAGCGGGTTGGCGTACCGAAGATAATGCCATCATAGTCCGCCAGCTCTTGCGGGGTGGCGACCGGCGCCTGCTGGTGTTGTTTGCCCCCGGCCTTGGCGAAGGCTTCCGGCGTCATGGTTTCCGGCACGCGTTTGACCGTTACGTCCACGTTATCGACCCGATTCGCCCCTTCGGCCACCGCCTGCGCCAGGCGTTCGATGTGGCCGTACATTGAGTAATAAAGCACCAACAGTTTCGTCATGTTTCGTACTCCCGCTCAGATGATTAACAAAAACCCCTGATAAGCATAGAAGCGAATGACGAACTTGGCGTCGTGGCGTTACCTGATGCCGGCGATCGCCAACAGGGCGCCAAAGACAATCAGCAGCCCGCCAAAGGTGCGATCGATGCCGCGGCGCAAACGCAAAAAGCGCGCATTGACGCCCGGCGCGGAAAACAGCAGCGCGACGGCGGCGAACCAGAATACATGGACGGCGGCGATAAAGAGGCCATAGCCGATCTGTACGCCGAACGCGGTGTGGGGAGAGACCACCTGCATGAACAGACTGACGATGAAGATGGTGGTTTTCGGGTTTAACGCGTTGGTGAGAAAGCCGGTTTTCAGGGCGGCGAGATCGCTGATGGCGGCCGGCGTCGTGGTGGGCGCGGCGTCGTGATGGGTTGCGTTGCGCAGCAGCGTAAAGCCGAGGTAGATCAGGTAGGCGGCGCCGATGCCTTTGAGCAGGTTAAACAACCAGGGCGACTGTTGGATCAACACGCCGACGCCAATCAGCGTATAGCTGACATGGATCAGTACGCCGGCGCCAATGCCGCAGGCGGTGAAGATGCCGGCGCGGCGGGAGAGCAGCAGGCTGTTGCGCGAGACCATGGCGAAATCCGGCCCGGGGCTGATTACAGCGAGTAAAGTAATGGTGACGACAGCGATGAGTTCAGTCATAGTTATCCTTGCGATGTTTATCAATAGAGTGACTGATTTATAAGAGTAATTTTTCTCGGTGACAAACGATGAATAGTGACGATATCGGTGAGAAAAACTCACGCAATAGAGCCAGGCCATTGCCGTTGGGCGGGCTGCGCTGCTTCGAGGCCGCCGCGCGGCTGGAAAGTTTCACGCAGGCGGCGCAGGGGCTGAATTTGACGCATGGCGCCATCAGCCGGGCGGTGAGGGCGCTGGAAGAGGAATTGGGCGTGGCGTTGTTTGAGCGCCGCCATAGGCGAGTACTGCTCACGGCGGCGGGCCGCAAGCTGTTTCAGGCGACACAGCAGGCCTTCGGCATTTTGGACCATACCGCGCTGGAGCTGCGCCAGCAGGCGCTCAATGCGCCGCTGATCTTGTCCTGTGAACCGACCTTATTGATGCGTTGGCTGATCCCGCGTTTGCCGGCTTTTCAGCGGGCGCACCCGGACATCAACTTACAGCTGGTGGCGGGCGGCGGTCCGTTTTCGTTCCATGACGGCATCACGGCGGCGATCCGGCGCAATGACTTCGATTGGGGAAAGCAGGCGCATAGCCTGGCGCTGTTCAATGAAAAGGTCGGGCCGGTGTGCCAACCCGAGGCGCTGACGAGGCTGACGGTCTCTGTGGACGGACGGCGGCTTTTGCGGCCGGGCGCCAAACTGCTGCATGCCGCGACCCGGCCGGATGCCTGGCGGCACTGGGCGCATCAGCAGGGGGTGACATTGGCGGGGCATCCGGAACAGCGCTTTGACCATTTCTATTTCAGCCTGCAGGCCGCGGTAGCCGGCCTTGGTATCGCAATCGGCCCATGGCTGCAGGTGCGAGACGATCTGGCCGCCGGCTTGTTGAGCGCGCCGTTCGGTTTTACGCCCGACGGCAGCGGCTATTACCTGCTGTCGCCGCAGCCTATCGTGCCGGGCAGCGCGTTGGCCCGGCTGGCCGAGTGGCTAACGCTCACGGCAGGCGCCTGAGTTTTTGCGCCAGCCGCTGTTCCTGCCAACGGCTGAAGACGTTGCGCAGCAGCAGGGTGCGCACCGCCCGCATGATCAGCGCGAGGCTCATGCCGCCGATCGCCCATAGCGCCCAGAGATAGTGCGGGTGGGTAAAGACGTTGACAGCGAGCAATATCGCGCCGATGACGGCGAAACGCACCGCCATGCTCAGCAGTTTACCCTCTGCCGCAACCTGGCGACGAAGGCGCTGCGCCTCAGGCGTCTCTTCCTGCGGTGCCTGCGGCGGCGCGTTGAGATCGCTGACCTGCACGCCCAGTGCGGCGGCGATTGCGGTCAAGGTTTCCAGGCTGGCCTGTTCGCCGTTTTCAATCCGCTGTACGGTGCGGGTGCTGAGGCCGGCGATGGTCGCCAACTGCTCCTGCGACCAGCCTTTTTCCAGGCGTAATGGTCTGATGCGGTACTTTTGCATGGTGCACTCCCGAGTTCGCTGTCACTGTCATCCAGTGTAGGAGGCGCGGGGTAGCGGCGCCACGACAGCGGCACGACAGCGACACGACATCCGCCGCCGGCGCGGGCCGGCGGGCAGTCAGAAGGCGACGTTGCGGATAAAGCGCAGCGGGAGATCGCCGTGGTTGGCGTAAGCGTAGCGCTGATCGCTGTTGAAGGCTTGCGTGGCGCCGGCGCTGAGCGTCAGCGTGCCTTGTTCCAGTTCCAGCGTCAGGGTGCCGGCAATCACGTAGATGATTTCGCTCCAGCCTTCGGCGTCCGGCGCCGAGTCGTAGCGCTCGCCCGGCATCAGCGTCCATTCCCACAGCTCGGCCCGTTGGCGCGCCGGTACGCTGGCGGCAAACAGCGCCTGGCTGCCCGGCTGTGCGCCTTGCCAGGCCAACTCGCCTACCAGATGGCTGCCGCGAGCCTCTGGCGCCTGAATCAGATCGGTGAACGAAATCGCCAGGGCGGCGGCGATCTTGTCGAGCACCGCCAGACTGACGTTGCGATCGCCGGCCTCGATGCCCGCCAGCATGCGGCGGCTGACGCCGGAAAGTTCGGCCAGCGCCATCTGGCTCAGGCCCGCCTGTTGGCGGTAGCCGCGCAGATTGCTGCTCAGGTACTGCAGCACTTTGGGGGGATCGGTTTTCGCGTTATGCGCCGTATTGCTCATCGCCGGACTTTATCTCATACTGGCAGGATCTGTGCATTATATTGCACTCAGCAGGAAGGGCAAGCCGGTGTCAGTAGCAAAAAAATCCTTTATTTCCGCCGTGGTTCCGCAAATCAGGTTGCCGGAAGCGGTGTTGATTTTCATCACCATGATCTGGGGCGGCACCTTTTTGGCCGTGCATCACGCGATGCAAGTCAGCGGGCCGTTCTTTTTCGTCGGTCTGCGTTTCGCCACCGCCACGCTGGCGTTGACGCTGTTTTCGCTGCGCGTGCTGCGCGGCCTGACCCTGTATGAACTGAAGGCGGGCGTACTTATCGGGCTGGCGATCATGTTCGGCTACAGCATGCAAACCGTCGGTCTGCAGACGATTACCAGCAGCCAATCGGCGTTCATCACCGCCATGTACGTGCCGATCGTGCCGCTGTTGCAATGGCTGGTGCTGGGGCGGTTCCCCGGCATCATGTCGTGGATCGGTATTCTGCTGGCCTTTACCGGCCTGATGCTGCTGGCGGCGCCGAGCAGCACGGACATGTCGCTGAGCCTCGGCGAAATTCTGACGCTGGCCGGCACGCTGGGCATGGCGGCAGAGATCATTCTGATCGGCGCCTTCGCCGGCAAGGTGAATATCCGCCGGGTGACCATTGTGCAGCTGGCGACCGCCTCGCTGGCCTCATTTTTGATGATGGTGCCGACCGGCGAATCGCCGCCGCCGTATTCGGATTACCTGCTGTATAGCGCCATTGGGCTGGGGCTGGCCAGCGCGTTGATTCAGCTGACCATGAACTGGGCGCAGCGCAGCGTTTCACCCACGCGTGCTACGGTGATCTACGCCGGCGAACCGGTCTGGGCGGGCATCGTCGGGCGGCTCGCCGGTGAGCGTTTGCCGGGCGTCGCGTTGTTGGGGGGCGCGTTGATTGTGATCGGGGTGGTGGTCAGCGAGCTGCGCGTACGGCGCAAGGGGAAAGCGGCGGTGGCGACGGAAGCGGATTAGCGCAGAGGCAAAAAAGAGCAAAGGGGCGGAGATATCCGCCCCTTTTTGCATCACGCGGTTTTCTTCTTGCGCAGGAACACGTAAGACAGGCCGAGCAGGATGAACCACAGCGGGGTGACGATCAGCGCCTGGCGGGTGTCTTCGCGCAGCGACAACAGCACCAACACGAACACGAAGAACGCCATGCACACCCAGCACATCAGTTTGCCGGCCGGCATTTTGTAGATCGATTTCTGGTGCAGCGCCGGGCGCCGTTTGCGGTAGACCAGATACGAACACAGGATGATGGTCCAGACGAACATGAACAGAATCGCCGACACGGTGGTCACCAGGGTGAAGACCGTCATCACGTTCGGGATCAGGTAAATCAGCACCACGCCGCCCAGCAGGCAGATGCAGGAGAAGGTGAGGCCGTTGGCCGGCACCGCGCGCTTGGACAGGTTGGCGAACGATTTCGGCGCGTCGCCTTCCTGCGCCAGCCCGAACAGCATGCGGCTGGTGGAGAACACCCCACTGTTGGCGGAGGAGGCGGCGGAGGTCAGCACCACGAAGTTGATCACGCTGGCCGCGGCCGGCAGGCCAATCAGCACGAACAATTCAACGAACGGGCTCTTGTCCGGCACTACGGAGCTCCACGGCGTCACCGACATGATGACGATCAGGGCGAACACGTAGAACATGATGATGCGGATCGGAATCGAGTTGATGGCGCGTGGCAGTGACTTCTCCGGATCCTTGGTTTCCGCCGCGGTGGTGCCCACCAGTTCAATGCCGACGAAGGCGAATACCGCGATCTGGAAGCCGGCGAAGAAACCGCTGATGCCTTTCGGGAACATGCCGCCGTCATTCCACAGATGGGTGAACGAGGCTACGGTACCGGTTGGCGACTGGAACTGCATGGCGATCATCACCAACCCGGCGACAATCAGCCCGACGATGGCGACGATTTTGATCATCGCAAACCAAAACTCCATTTCGCCGAACATCTTCACCGTCGCCAGATTAAGGCCGAGCAGCAACAGCACGCACAGCAGCGAAGCGATCCACTGCGACAGTTCAGGGAACCAGAACTGGGCGTAGGCGGTGATCGCCACGACGTCGGCGATGCCGGTGACCACCCAGCAGAACCAGTAGGTCCAGCCGGTGAAGAAGCCGGCCCACGGGCCGAGCAGATCCGCGGCGAAATCGCTGAACGATTTGTATTCCAGGTTGGACAGCAGCAGCTCGCCCATGGCGCGCATCACGAAGAACAGCATAAAGCCGATGATCATGTACACGAAGATGATCGAAGGGCCTGCCAGGCTGATGGTTTTACCGGAACCCATAAACAGACCGGTGCCGATGGCGCCGCCGATGGCGATCAGTTGAATATGTCGGTTAGTGAGGTTTCGCCTTAGATGATCTTCTGAAGCGGGCGTCGCGTCAGTCGCTATTTTAGAGTGATCTACCATCTGATGATGTCCTGTTTTACCTGTCATTAGTGAAGTCGTGAGCTCTGAAGTGGCTCTTTTTTATACATTTATCCGGTTGGTCCGGCTTTAGTAAGGTAGTGCAATAACGCCACCTTTGTGCAACATGTTTACAACATTTATACGCGGGATAAAAGTCGATCAATCTTTACACGAGAGGAGGCAAATCGGACGTTCAGGGAGCGGAAGATTACTCTTCAAACGGTGGGATTAACAGACCTTATGCGGCTTATCTCGTTGATTAAACAAAGGGTTGTAAAATTCGCATGAGAAAAAGTAATGGGTGTAAGCGTTCGACAGCGAGGCTGACAAGAAGGGCGATTTATCTCGTTGGGCCGTTAGCTCAGGCGGATGAGCCGTTGACGCCTAATCAACGAGACAGAGGTTCGCCCCCTGTACGGCCCGCCAACCAAATCAGCGTGTTACGCTCAGACATTTCTTTGATTGTGCCCTCATGGCGCCGTTTTAAGCGCGTATTCTGCAAAAAAATTCGCATTTTTCGACTGATGTTCAGAAAGGTGATCTGGCGCAAACTGCGATGTTGCACCGTACTTTATACGGCAAGGGAGGCTGTGCGCTGGCGCAACGTCGGCGCAGGGATGGGGCATTTGCCCAAGAATCTTTCAGGTCAAGAAACGGGGAACACATGCGCGGCCGACATCAAGAGCAGTGCCCAAACGGCGGCTGAGAGTGCGGCGGTGGCATAGACGTGCCTCGCCGGCAGTTGCAGCATGCCGGCCATCAGCGGCACGGTGTAACGCATCACCGCCAGAAAACGCGAGGCGAACAGCAGCGGCAGCCCGCGCTTTTGCAAGGAACGTTGCGCTTTGCGCAGTGGGGCGTGAAAGCGTGCCGGCAGCCGGCGGCCAAGATCGCGACGGCAGAGCAGTGCGCCGCAGTGGAAAGACAGGATTGAGCCCAACGCCGCGCCAAGGGCGATGGCCGCCCAAACCGCGCCGATCGGCAGCGCATGTTTGCCCGCAAGGATGCCCATCAGCAGCGTCACCGAGGCAGGCGGCAGGACGGAGGACACCACGATCACGGATTTTCCCAACGCGAACAGGAAAATCAGCAGCAGCAACATCTCCGGTTCCGGGCTGTATTTGGCGATAATGTGCGTCAATTCATCCATTTAACACCTGTGGGCGAGAGGGCTGACTGTCAGTGTCCCATCCGCAGGTTCAATAATGGCTAAATAACGCGTCGCTATCCGGTTATCTCTGCGTCTTGCTTGCGTGCCTCAGCATGCCGATGTCTGAGCGCCCCTAACAGCACGGCGCACAGCAGCGAAAAGGCGGCCAGTACCAGCGGCCCGGCATGCGGGCTGTGAAAACGCTGTTCCGCCTCAGTGCGGATCAGCGGGGCTAAAAAGCTGAATGCGGCGCCGAGCGTGGTGCAAAAACCGATGCCGGCCGCTAGCGCCGGACCGGTGAGCAGCTGAGCGGGAAACGTCCAGAAAATGGGTTGTACCGCCAGAAAACTGACTGCGCAACAGCTCAGGGCGACGATAGCGAGCAACGGGCCGGCATAGGAAGAGACGACCAACCCCAGCGCTGCCGCGACCATGCAGCCAACGGCGATCGGCAATCTTCTGGCGGTTTTTCTGTCGGCATAGCGCGGCAGGAAATAGACGCCAAGCGCGGAGCATGCCCAGGGAATGGCGGCCACCAACGAGGCCTTGAAGCCGAGATGGGTGCCCATCAGCGAGGCGATCTGCGACGGCAGAAAAAACATCAGGCCGTATACGCCGATTTGCAGGGTGCCGTAGATCAACGCCAGATGCCAAACTTTGCCGCTTCTCATCGCCGCTTTAACGCTGCTGGTTTCGGTGCGCTGCTGTTCAGCGGCCAGCTGTGTGACTAGCGCATTACGTTCTTCCTCGGTGAGAAAGCGGGCCTGCCCTGGGCTATCGTCGAGATAGAAAAAGGCGAAGACGCCGAGGACGACGGCCGGCAACCCTTCCAGTACGAACATCCAGAACCAGCCGGGCTTGCCCAACACGCCGTGCATCTCCAGCAAGGCCCCCGACAGCGGTGAGCCGAGCGTCAGGGCCGCCGGTACGCCAAGCACGAAAATGCCAATGACCGAGGCGCGCACCTTATTGGGAAAATAGATCGACGCCAGCAGCAGGATGCCGGGGTAAAAGCCGGCTTCGGCGATCCCCAGCAGAAAGCGCAGGACAATAAATTGCTGCTCGTTGGCCACCAGCCCGGTACAGGCCGACAATGCCCCCCACAGCGCGGTGGTGGCGCTGAGCCAGCGTTTGGCGCCCCAGCGATTCATCAACAGGTTGGCCGGAATGCCGAACAGCGCATAGGCGGCAAAGAATATCCCCGCGCCCAGCGCAAAGGCGGATTGCGACAGCGCGATATCGATGGCCATCGCGTCTTTGGCAAAGCCGACGTTGACCCTGTCGATAAACGCAATGAAGTACATGGCGAACATCAATGGCACCAGTCTGCGCCAGGTTTTGCGGATGGCGGCGTTGAGCGCTGGAGCGGCATAGGTGGCGTGATTCACTGGCGGTAACCTCTCTTCTGAGAATGATAAACGTCGGTCATAAAGACCGTCCTGGCGCCGTGGCCCATCATGCGGCGATGACATGGCTTTTCTGCGTGAGCCTTAAAGGTCTAAAGGACTAATGGTCAGGCCTTTAGGGGCGAAAAAAACGCCGCGTATTGCGTCGGCATATCGGTACACATATCACCATGGTGAATGGTGTGTTGCCTTTTTGTTAATTGAAAGTTCACACAGGGCCAGGAGGCGTTCAAGCGCTTTGATCGAGATCTGTGTGCGCTATCACCGAATTGGGAACCCGATGACAGACACTGGAGAGTGGCGCTTTCATCTCGCGAGGGAGGGCGATAAGGTGAAGCACGGCACAACAGAACGCAGGAGCGCAACATGCTGAAGGTCATTGCTGAAGATTTCATTCACCCGGAACACATTGACACCGTTATGCCGTGGTATCGCGAGCTGGTGGAGAAAACCCGGCAGGAGCCGCTGTGCATCAGTTATGAACTGTGCATTGACCAGCAGGATCCCGGGCACTTTATTTTTATCGAAAGCTGGCCGGATCGCGCGGCTCTCGAAGTGCATTGCCAGACCGAGCATTTCACCCGGCTGGTGCCGCAGATCAATCAGTATCAGCGCAAGCCTTGCACCTTCCTGTTTATGCAGGCGTTCCCTGAAACAGGCGATAAATAGGCGAAAAAATCCCCGCAGGGGGCGGGGTCAATGGCTTCTCAACACTATCTTGTTGTGATTAAAAAATAGGCTGATAATGATTTTCATTCTCTAGGAATGCTCTTAAATTAATCAATCTGGTGAATGATTCGCCGTCTGCTTTTCGCTGGCGGTTTTAATGGCGCGCAGCATGCGGCGTCTTATCAACCCACTCACCAGGCGAATCGCATACCAGTAGGGAGTAAACCGCCGCCGGCTGGCGCTGTCGGGGCAGAAGATGCGCGTTTCCGTTACCAGGCGGCAGCGCCCGCCCTCCAGCGGGCTCGCGGCATACCCCAGCGCCAGTTTGGCGACGCCGGGCTGAGCGAAGGCCTGAAAGTCCGCCCCGTCAGCGACCTTCACCAAACCGTATTCGGCCTGCCAAAACCGGCCGATCAGGCCATAGACCAACGCGGTTTCATCCTGCTCAAGCAGGCAAAAGTTATGCAGGCCAAACGGCGGAGGACGAGGCTTATCGCGTGGCATCAGCCGCGCGGGCAATTCGCGCAGCGCTATCATGCTGCGGAAAAAACGATCGCGCTTGGGATCGTAAGCGGCCACGGCGTCCAGCACCCGCGATTGCGGCGCGGTGATGACGATCGTATGCCGCTCAGAGAACTGGTATTGCCCAAGATATTTATTCAACAGCGTCATGTTGTTCATGCTCCCGCCATTCACTTTGCAGCAGGGCGAAACCGAATTCATCACCCCATGCGCCTTTGAAAAACACGTTTTGCCGCCAACAGGCCTCACGGCGAAAGCCCAGCTTGCTGAACAACGCGGCGGCGCGAAGATTACGCGCGTCTACCACGGCGGTAATGCGGTGTTTCGCCAGCGGCCCGAACAGCAGGGCGATGACGGCGCTTAGCGCCTCGCGCGCCTGTCCTTGCCGCTGATGAACCGGATCGAAGGTCACGCCCAGTTCAGCCTGACGCCCTTCATCGAAAAAATGCACCGCGACATCGCCCAGCAACGCGCCGTCCTCGCGGCGCTCGACCGCCAGTTGAAACCAGCTGTCATCACGGTTGAACGCGAGCCGCCGTTGCTGTGCGAAAAAGGCCTGTGCCTCGGCGGCGCTGTAGTCGCTCCAGCTCTGGTAGCGCGCCACGTCAGGATGGTTGCGGTAGGCGGTAAAGTGGGGCAGATCGTCGGCGGTGAACGGGCGCAAGATCAGTCTGGGGGTCAGCAGAGGCAAGTGGCGCATTATTTTTCCTTATCAGCGCATGAGGGCTACCGGCAGTGTAGCCCAGCGCCGAGAGGCGGGCTGCGTAAAATGAGCTGTGGCGGGGAGGCGTAGCGGGAAATGCCGGCTCAGGCAAGCCGGCAAGCAATAAAGGGGTTAACGACGAGCGGCCGCCTGACGCAGGCGTTCGACCGGCGCCTGCTGAAAATCGAACGATGGCGCCTCGCGCTGCGTCAGCCCCTGGCGCACGATGGCCTTCACGGCCAGGCTGGCGGCGAGATCCTTCCCGGCGATCTGCTCGGCGATGCGCAGCGCTTCTTCCCGGGCCGAGCCCTCGCTGATGCGGGAAATGGCGCCGTGTGACAGGGCCTCCCGCGCACCGACGGTTCTGCCGGTCAGCAGCCAGTCGAGGGCGACATAGGGAGAAACTCGCGCCGGCAAGCGCGCGCATCCGCCTTGCGCGGCGACCAAGCCGAGCCCGGTTTCGGGAAAGCTGAAGCGCGCGTTCTGGCCGGCGACGATCAGATCGCAAGCCAGGGCGAGCTCAAAGCCGCCCCCGTAAGCGATGCCGTCAACGGCGGCGATGATCACCTTGGCGATCTGCGCATGGATCAGTCCCCCGAATCCCTCCGGCGTGACGATGGGCAGTTCGCCCTGTCGGAACGCGGTGACATCCATGCCGGCGGAAAATACCGCCGGCTGACCGGCCAGGACGATCGCGCGTATCGTATCGTCATTATCCGCCTGCCGCAGGTAACTGCGGATCAATTCGGCCATCTGCAGGTTGATGGCGTTCTTTTTCTCCGGCCGATTGAGGGTGATGACCGCAACCTGCGCGCCATAACGTTCGTAAAGCACCGGCGGTGATTCACTCATCGCTGGCCTCCCCGCGGAAAAAGATCAGCGTCAACAGCAGGGCGATGGCGCCGAGCGGTAGCGAGAACAGCGGCAAATAGTGGGCCGGCAACGCGTAGAGCGTCAGGCCGCCCAGCATGCCGCCCGCCGCGATGCCGGCGTACAGCACCGAGCTGTTGAGCGACACGGTCAGCGCCCCAAAACGCTTCGACAGCGACAACAGGTGATGTTGGATTGGCACCAGATACATCCAGCCGGTAATGCCCCAGATAAGAAAGATGGCCAATACCCACCACGGCGAGGTGACGTAAAAGGCCAGCAGGAACAGGGACAGCGTCTGGATCGCCACCGAAAACAGCAGCACGAATTTGCTGCCTAGGGCGTCGGTCAGCGCGCCGGAGGCAAAATTGCCGATCACCGCGCCAATGCCGAACACCAGCAGCGCCAAAGGCAGAATGGCTTCCGGGCCGAACTGGGTGTCTTTCAACAGCACGCTGACGTAGCTGTAAACAATGTGCTCCGAGCACACGGCGAAAAAGGTGATCAGCAGCGTGGTCAGCACCGCCTTTTGCCGCAGCGGGGCGAGCCGTTCTTTCAACGAATGTTTGCCCGGCGCCGCAATGGCGCGCAGCGCCAGCGACAGGCCGAGCAGCGCCACCGCCCCCAGCAGGGCGATGAACAGAAAGATGTCGCGCCAGCCGATCAGTTTGGCCAGAAAGGTGCCGAACGGAATGCCGAGCGCGATGGCCAGCGTCATGCCGCCATAGACGATGGAAATAGCCAGGCCGCGGCGTTTTTCCGCCACCAGCCCCACCGCGGCGGCGGCGGCCTGCGGGGTGTAACAGGCCGCGCCCAATGCCGCCAACACTCGGCCGAACGATATCTGCAGGTAGCTGGTGGCCCAGGCGCAGGCCAGGTTGCCGGCGATGAACAGCACCAGCGCCAACTGCAGGATGTGCTTGCGGTTGACGTTGCCCAGCAGCCAGGCGGTCAGAGGCGCAAACAGCATGTAGGCCAGCGCGAATACCGATATCAACTGCCCCGCTTGCGCGGGGCTGACGGCAAATGTCGCGGAAATGTCGCTGAGCACGCCGGCGACGATAAAGGCGTCGGTGCCGATGGCGAAGGTCCCGGTCGCCATCAGACACAGCGTGACCAGATGGCCGTTATAATCCGCTAACTTCATCCCGCCCTCCGCAGATCGTTTACCGCCCAGACCCGGCTCAACGCCGCCAGGAAGGTCTCCACGTCGGCATGGGAATGCGCCGAGGTCGGCGTTACCCGCAGCCGTTCGCTGCCCGCAGGCACCGTCGGGGCATTGACCGGTTGCACGTAAATGTCGTGCTCATCGAGCAGCACTTTACTGATGTGTTTGTTGCGATGGGGATCGCCGACCAGCAGCGGCAGGATATGGCTGTCGGCCGACACCAGCGGGATGCCGGCGGCGCGCAGACCGGTCTTCAGGTGATCGACGATCGCCAGCAGGTGCTTGCGTTGGGTGTCGTGCTCGAGGTTGTATTTAAAGCTGGCCAACGCGGCGGCCACCACCGGCGCCGGCGACGAGGTGCTGAAGACGAATGCCGGCGCCCAGCTGCGCACGGCTTCCACCACCGAACGGGGCGCGGCGATATAGCCGCCCGCCGCACCGTAAGACTTGCCGAACCCGCCCTGGATAATGGTGATTTTATCCAACAGGCCCAGCTGTTCGGCATAGCCCAGCCCCCGTTCGCCATACACGCCGGCCGAATGAATTTCGTCGAGATAGGTCAGCGCCTGATACTGTTCCGCCAGCGCCACAATCTGCGCCAGAGGAGCAAAGTCACCGTCCATGGAATACAGCGACTCAAAGGCGATCAGCTTTGGCCGCGCCGGATCGGCGGCCTGCAGCAGCTCGGCGAGGTGCGCCACGTCGTTATGGCGGAAGATTTTTTTCTCCGCCTTGCTGTAGCGAATCCCGTAAATCATCGAGGCGTGATTCAGTTCGTCAGAGAACACGATCAGATCGGGAATGGCGTCGCACAGGGTGGACAAGGTGGCGTCGTTGGCGCCGAAGCCGGTGGTGAACAGCAGCGCCGACTCTTTGCCGTAGGCGCTGGCCAGCAGCGTTTCCAGTTCAGTGTGATAGACCGAGGTGCCGGAAATGCTGCGGGCGCCGCAGGTGCCTAACCCGACTCGGTTAACCGCGTCGGTGGTGGCCAGCAGCACTTTGGGGTGGTGGCTCATGGCCAGATAGTCGTTTGAGCACCAGACGTTGAGACGGCGCTCGCCTTGCTGCCCGTGGCTGGTGGCCCAGGGTTTGTCCTGCACGCCGCGTTCAAGGTTGAGGAACTCGCGAAAACGCCCCTGTTTTTTGGTTTCCGCCAACTTTTCTTCAAGAATGTTCAGTACGCTCATAGCATGTTCCTTGTGTTAAACGGCTTTAAGGTTTAATGACAGGCCCTGACCGACGCCGACGCACATTGTGACCAATGCGTTGCCGGCCTGCCGATCGCGTAATTCCAGCGCCGCCGACAGCACCAGGCGCGCGCCGGACATTCCCAGCGGATGGCCGAGCGCGATGGCGCCGCCGTTTGGGTTGACGCGCGCGTCGCCGGCGTCGATGCGCCAGTGTTTCAGCGCCGCCAGAACCTGCGCGGCGAAGGCTTCGTTAATCTCGATGATGTCAAAATCATTCAGCGTGAACCCGCCGCGCTGCAGTAAGCGCTCGGTGGAAGCGATCGGCCCCAGCCCCATCAGCGCCGGCGCGACGCCGGCGGCCGCGCTGTCGCCGATCTCCGCCAGCGGTTGCCAGCCCTGGCGTTTCACGTAGCGTCCGGAGGCCAGCAGCAGCGCGGCGGCGCCGTCATTGATGCCGGAAGCGTTGCCGGCGGTGACCGAACCACCGGCGGCGAAGGCCGGTTTCAGCGCCTGCAACTGCTGCAGCGTGCTGAGCCGGGGGAATTCGTCCTGTGCGAATATGCGGGTGGTTTTACGATCCGCCGGCACATCCACGGGCGTGATTTCCCGCGCCAATCGACCGCTGTCGATCGCCCGGCGGGCTTTTTGCTGCGAGCCCAACGCGAACAGATCCTGTTCCTCTCGCGAGATACTCTGCTGTTGGGCCACGTTTTCCGCCGTGATGCCCAGCGGATCGCTGCCGTAGCGTTCCGCCAGGCGCGGGTTGACAAAGCGCCATCCCAGCGTGGTGTCGTACAGCTTTACCCCCTTGTCGAACGGCGTTTCGCCCTTGCTCAGCACATAGGGCGCGCGGCTCATGCTTTCCACGCCGCCGGCCAGAATCAGTTCGCTGAGGCCGCTGCGGATTTTCGCCGCGGCGTAGATCACCGCATCCAACCCGGAGGCGCAAAGGCGGTTGAGGGTGATGGCCGGCACCGACTGATCCAACCCGGAAAGCAGCGTCGCCATGCGGGCGACGTTGCGGTTGTCTTCGCCGGACTGGTTGGCGCAGCCCAGCACCACTTCATCCAGAGCCTGCTGCGCCGCCGGATGGCGCTGAAGCAGGCTGCGAATAATCGTCGCCGCCATATCATCGGGGCGGGTATGCGCCAGGCTGCCGCCATAGGCGCCGATCGCCGTGCGCGTGCCGTCGATCAGATAAACACCGTCATCTTTAATGCTCATCATGGATCCTTAAGGCGTGGTGGTCAGCGCCGGTTGGGCGGCGTGCAGAAGGGTGTAATGCGGCGCATAGCGCGCCGCGTGCAGCAATTGCGCCAGGTTGCTCAGCGTCGTCCTGACATTTTCCTCCCCGAGGCGAGTGAGCCAGCCGAAAATACCGTCGGCGTAGTTCACGCCGGCGACGGCGGCGACATCAATGTCTTCCCGGCTGCAGACGCCGCTTTCCACCATGATCACCGACTCGTTGATCAGGCTGCTGAGCACGCGGGCGACGATCAAGGCCGGGGAATCCTTGATAAATTCCACCTGCGGGATCGCGGTGTGCAGCAGGCGTAAAAACAGCGCCTTATTGGCCGCAGAGGCATGGCGGCTATGTGCCGCCACCAGGTACGCCGTATCGCCGTAGTTCAGGGCGACATCGACGACAAAGGCGTCCGCCGCGGTCTGTTCGGCAAGCTGGTTTGCCGTGCGGCCATCGGTAACGCTGACGGTGAAAGCGTCATTGACCTGAATGGCGGCGCCCAGGCCCGGTAATGTCGGCCGTTGTTCCACGCGCAGCCGCGGCCATTGCAGGGCGGCCCGCTGCTGTAGCAGGGTAAAGAGAGGATGTTCACCGTAAATGCGTAGCGTCTCGACTTCCGCATCGACGGCGGCCGCAAGCGGCGGGGGAGATTCTTCGGCGGAAAAATAGGAGCGGCCGTTCTTTTTGCCCAACAGACCGGCATCGACCAGCGAGCGCTGCAGATGGCCCGGGGTATAGCGCGGATCGTACTGCATGTCCTGCCAAATTTGCCGGCTGACCTGATAGTTGATGTCCTGACCGATAAAATCGGTCAGCTCGAGCGGCCCCATGCGAAAGTGTCCGCCGGCTTTGAGGGCGCGGTCGATCTGCGGCGCACGCGCCACGTGTTCTTCCAACAGGCGGAACCCTTCCAGATAGTAGGGGCGGGCCATACGGTTGACGATAAATCCCGGCGTGGCCTGACAGACGACATCGCGTTTCCCTAACGCCGCCACCAGTTGACGGCAACGTTCGGTGGTGACCTGTGCGGTAAAATAGGCCGGAATGATTTCAATCAGCTTCATCAGCGGCGCGGGGTTGAAAAAGTGCAAACCGATAAAGCGTTCGCTGTGCGTCACCGCCGTCGCCAGCTTATTAAGCGACAGTGAGGAGGTATTGGTGGCGATCAGCGTGTCGGGCTTGACCGTCGCGGCGATGGCCGCCAGCACCTCGAGTTTGGCTTGCTCATGTTCTGCGATGGTTTCGATCACCAGATCGCTGTCGGCGATGACCCCAAATTCTGCGGAGAACGTCAGATTAGCCAGCACCGCGTCTTTGTCCTGCAGCGCGAGCTTGCCCTGTTCCACCTTTTTGTTCAGGTCTTGCACGATAGCGTCGCGAGCTTGATTGAGGGTATTGCCGTTGCGATTATAAAGCACCGTACGAATGCTTTTTTGCGCAAAAAGATAAGCGATGCCTCTGCCCATCGTTCCCGCGCCGATAATCGCAGCCGATTGAATTGCCGCATTACTTTCTGCCATAGAAAATCCCCGTCACTGTATGCCATGCGAAATTCGCAAATGCTTATTATCTCTTTGGATTTACGGCGGCACCGGGTGCCTGTGAGGAAAGTAATTGGCGGTGTCTTGGCTGTCTAACGGTAGAAATGACAGGTTTACCTGCAGACGGGGTTATGCTATTCGCGTAGTTTTGCGGCTCAGCCCAATAAAAAGGCTTATTCTGAGGGAAATAAACCGGGGAATAGCTTTTTTCGTTATAGCGTTCGTATTTTTTATTATATGAAACGACTATTGGCGCCGGGCGGCGATATCCTATAGTGAGTCTGACCTATCGATAAATCGACATCGCTATTTGGAGAACCTGCGTTATGGATACCCGCACTCAACGGCTCATGGCGGAGGTGATTGGCAGTTTGACCGATCGCGAACGTTTTCTGACCCAACTGGGGCGCTGCGTCGAGGCGCTGGGTTTTGATTATTTCTCCTACATCGTTTTTTCCTGTTACCCGGCGAGCCGGCCAAAAATGCGGGTTGAAGGAACGTTTCCAGCGCGCTATCTCGAGGATTATCGGCGGCAGCGGGCATATTTGCAGGATCCTGTCATCGAGCGAGCCCACCATTCCACGCTGCAATTCCAGTGGGACGAAAGTTTTTATCACGAGCGGCCGGCGCTTTGGCAGCGCATGTCGCAGTTTGGTCTGCACACCGGGTGGTCGCAATCGGTCAAGGATTGCTATGGCCGCCTGGGGATCCTGACTTTTGCCGGCAAGGCGCTGCCGCAGCAAACGCCGCAGGCCGGCGCGGTGAATGAACTCTTTTTCCTTTGGCTGGCGCAAACCGCCCACAAAACGCTGCGTGAAGCGTTGATATCGGTGAACGACGAAGCGATAAAAGATGTGCTGACGCTGCGCGAGAAAGATATCTTGCGCTGGTGCAGCGAAGGCAAAACCGCGGAAGAGATCGCGCTGCTGATGGGTGTGAGTGAACGTACGATCAATTTCCATATCGGTAACTCGATTAAAAAACTTTCGGTCGCTAATAAGACCGCAGCCACCGCCAAAGCCGTTTATTTACAGCTGATTTAATTGCGAGAAATAAATAATTAATCGCCTATCAGTTAGCGGCGCGATGTTTATATTTTGTTAAATTAAGCATTGTCCTTATCAGTATTTACCTCCGATCACAAAAGCGTGATAAAGCGGTTCACCGCGCCCGTGCGCGGCAGTACTCTGTAGGCACCCGGTTTACATAGAAAGGATGTGATATGTACAAGACTATTTTAGTGCCGATAGATATTGAAGAGGATCTGTTGACCGAGCATGCGCTGAAGCATGTGGAATATTTGGCGAAGATGTCCGGCGCTAAAGTGCATTTTTTCCATGCGCTGCCGGATGCCTCGGCTTTTGTTACTGCCTATTCGTTCGGTCTCAAGGAGTTTGAGAATCAGGCGGAAGTGAAGGCGGTGGAGAAGCTGAAGAAAATCATGTCGGAAATCGATCTGCCGTTAGATCGCCTCAATTACACTGTCAGCTTTGGCTCTGCGCGCGATCAGGCGCTGGAACTGGCGGAAGAGATCGACGCCGATCTGATCATCATCGGTTCGCGTCGCCCGAGCGTGAAAACTTATCTGTTGGGCTCCAACGCCGCCGCCATCGTTCGCCATGCCAATATATCGGTGATGGTGGTTCGATAATCCTCCTTTAAGTCCGCCGTTTTCATGCGCGTCTGCGGTCGCCGGTCGGCCGCAGAACGCAGGCTGCTTTATTGCCATCTCAGCCTGAGCTGCTACGATTTTAGCTGACGTTTTTTATGCCGACCGGGCCAGCGGCCTTGCGCATATTCTTTATTTCAGCCAGAAGAGGGGCAGCCATGCCATTAGAAGTCGATGGGATCATCAGAGGCGATCGAGGCAGTGAACCGAGCCATTGGCAACATACGCCAACCAAACCGCTTGTCACGCTGACCTGGCATCACACCATCCCCTGGAACTGTTTACGTAATGTCTGGAATGGTCTGGTGGCTGGCGAGCACTGGAACGCGCTCGACGAGTTTATGAATCTGATCGGTGTGCCTAACCGCGCCGAGGTGCTCAAACAGATCAAGAATGAAAATCTGCAGGATCGCGATGGGTTACATACCCTGGTGACCTGGCAAGGCTGGAATATCGTCGAGGGTCCGGGTAACGAATATCGCGCGCAGGGTGACGATCCCGGTGAAAATTTCGACGACTGGTCCGGCAAAGGCATGAGCACGAATCAGCAAGCGACGCTGCAGCAGGTCAAAGTGTTGTATCAGGTGATGGCGCCGCTGGGAAGCCGCGCGCTGGACGCCGCCAGACAGGCGCCGAACATTACTGCGGAAGAAGCGAGCGTCTTGCAACGAACGATTAAACAGACCCGCCCAACGTTGCGCGGAAAGGAACCGATCCGGTGGCAAGAGGGCATGTGGCACAAAGTGCAACCTGGTAAAGAGGCGAAACATTTCGCCCAATGGGACAGCAAACCCGTATGGCGCAAGCGCCTGCACAGCGACTTGGCTCAGGCAGGCTAAACTTCGCCCCGCGCCGGATTGGCGGCGCGGGGGCATCAATTCGGCGCTAATCGCACAGCGCCGCTATCTCGTCGTACAGCGTCCTAGGGATTTCCACGCCGTATTGTTCGCTGTGGCGTCGTTGCCGATAGCGCCGCTCGCCGGGAATGCGTGCGCCTTGCGCTTGCATGTCGGCAAACATCGCCTCCGCGCTGGCGAAATACCGCTCCTTATCCGCGCCGAGAAAACGCTCGGGATCCAACGCGATGATCAGTTCACCGCCGTAGGGCGATGAACCCGTGCCGTCGTCATAGGCCAGCGACTCTTTGCTGGTCATGTCGCCGATCAGCGGCCCAGCCAACAATTCAACCATGGCCGCCAGCGCCGAGCCTTTATGGCCGCCGAAAGTCAGCATCGCGCCCTCCAACACGCTGGCGGCGTCGGTGGAGGGGTTGCCTGCCTTATCAATGCCCCAGCCTTCCGGCAGCGGGGTGCCGGCGCGGCGATGCAATTCGATTTCGCCGCGCGCCGCCGCGCTGGTGGCCATGTCGAACAAAAACGGCGGCCGAGCCGGGCGCGGCCAGCCGAAGGCGATGGGGTTGGTGCCGAATAGCGGGCGTGAGCCGCCGGCCGGCGTCACCCAGGCGTGGCTGGGCGTGCAGGCTAAGGCCACTAAACCCTGTTCGGTCAGCGGTTCGATGTCGGCCCACAGCGCGGAGAAATGCACGCAGCGGTTGATCGCCAGGGCGGCGATGCCGTTGGCGCGCACCTTATCGATAAAGGCCGGCAGAGCGGTGCGGTAGGCGAGCAGGGAAAAGGCGCCGCCGGCATCGGCGCGCAAGATGGCCGGCGCCTGGTCGAAGAGCCTGGGTTTCGCATCGGCAGAGACTTTGCCCGCCCGTAATGAGCGGACGCAGCCCAACAGCCGGTACAACCCGTGCGAAGCACAGCCGTCGCGCTCGCCCTGAATGACATTTTGCGCCACTGTCTCGGCATGCGCCTGATTGAAGCCGTTGCAGCGCAGTGCGCGTAGCGCCAGTTGATAAGCGTGTTCCAGCGACAAAACGTGCATGGTTGTCATTTCGATGTCCTCCCTGGGTCATTCTTCTTCATCGCCGATAAAATTGGCCTGGGGTAAACAGGTATAGGCGCCCCAGTAGTAAATCGCCAGCGCAATCACCGCCATGGTGAGGGTGTCCCACGGATGAGCAATAGCGCCGATGCCGCCGAAACTGCTGAGGTAGGAAAGCGCGATCGTCAGCGCATAGAAGACGATTAGCCACAGCGAGGACCAAATTTGCTGCCTGAGGCTAACGGCGTGGGTCGGCACCTGATTCTTGAACAGGATGTAGATGAAGAACATCAGTATCTGCAAGCCGAGCAGCCAGGAGACGGTGTCCCAGCCGGACCAGAAGACGATTAGCGCCGAAATGATAAATGACAGCGGGCCGAGCACGCAGAAACCGAGCACCCGGAACGGACGCGGCATATCGGGCGCATTGCGCCGCAGCCCGGCGGCGGTGACCGGGGCGATGGCGTAACTCAGCACCAGCGCGGCGGACACCACGCCGATCAGCTTTTCCCACGATGGGAACGGCAGCGTCCAGAAGACCGAGAGGGCGAAGGTGAGCCACAACGCCGGGCGCGGGATACCGGATTCACTATCCACCCGGGTGAACAGTTTGAAGAAGGTGCCAGCGCGCGCCCACCCGTAGATCACGCGAGGCGTAGCGTTCATGTAGATGTTGCCGGTGCCGCTGGGCGAAACGATCGCGTCGCTGACCACCAGAAACGCCAGCCATCCCATGCCGAGCGTGATGGCGATATCGCGGAAAGGCAGGGAAAACTGTTGGCTGATGCCGGCCCAGCCACCGCTCAGCATCTCGCTGGGGATACTGCCGAGAAACGCTATCTGCAGCAGCACATAGATGATGGTGGACAGCACTACCGACAGGATCAGCGCGATGGGAATGGTGCGCTGCGGTTTTTGCACCTCGCTGGCGACCGAAATGATCGGCGTCAGGCCGAGGTAGGCGAAGATGATGCCGCCGGCGGAAATGGCGGCTTCAACCCCGGCGGAGCCGAAGGGGGCAAAGCCCTGGCTGTGCAGGTTTTCCGGTTTGAAAAAGCTGAACAGCACCACGATCACCAACAGCGGTACCAGAAACTTCAGCACGCTGATGAGATTATTGGATTTGGCGAAGGTTTTGACGCTGTAGTAGTTGAGCGCGAAGAAAAAGCACAGCAGCGCCAACTGCACCAGCCAGCCGAGCGCTGTCGGATCGCCGGAACCCGGCTGGCTGAGGAGCGGGAACCAGGCGGCGGCGTACTGACGGGCGGCGACGACCTCGATAGCGATCAGGCTGGAGAAGGCGATCAGCGTGATAAACCCCAGCAGATAGCCCATCAATTCGCCGTGCGAGAACACCGGATAGCGAATGATGCCGCCGGCGCGCGGCAGGGCGGCGCCCAGCTCGCAGTAGACGATGCCCAGCAGCAGCACCGCCAGGCCGCCGATCAGCCAGGAATAGATGCCGGCGGGGCCGGCGATGGAGGAGACATGGCTGGCGGCGAACAGCCAGCCTGAGCCGAATATGGCGCCCAGACCGATGAACGTCAGATCGGTGAGCGTAAGCTGCTTCTTGAATTTGCCTTGGGTTGTCATGGTATTACCCTTTTGTTATTGAGTGGCAGGCAGATGCGGCCGGGCTAATGTTGGGCAGGTGAAACTATGGGATCTCGGGTGTAAACGCCGTTCACCAGCCGCAGCAGGTTGAGCGGGTTGGCGTCCTGCAGCGGCGGCGGCAGCAGCGCCGCCGGGGTGTTTTGCAGGCAGACCGGCCGCAGGAAACGCTCGATGGCCAGCGTGCCTACCGAGGTGCCGCGTGCGTCGCTGGTCGCCGGATAAGGGCCCCCGTGTACCATGGCGTCGCACACCTCTACCCCGGTTGGATACCCGTTGAACAGCACCCGGCCGGCTTTGCGCGTCAGCAATGCCGTCAGCCCGGCGGCCATATCGAGATCGCCGTCTTCCGCCAGCAGCGTGACGGTCAGCTGGCCTTGCAACGCCGCCAGCGCCGCATGCAGCTGCGCTTCGTTATCTACCGCCACCAGCACGCTGGCCGGGCCGAAGACCTCTGTTTGCAGCAGCGGATCGGCCTGCAGCAGCAATGTTTCCTCCGCCTGATAAAGCTGCGCCGCTGCCCGGTGGGGCAGAATCTCGCGCTCCCCCGCCAGATGCCGTATGTGCGGATGGGCATCGAGCGCGGCCAGCCCGCGCCGGTAGTGTTCGAGCGTGCCGGCATTCAGCATCGGCTGTGGGGGGGCGGCGTCGACCAATGCGCTCATCGTCGCGGCCAACCGTTCGAAGGCGACGCCGCGCAGCGCGACGATCACGCCGGGCTTGGTGCAAAACTGGCCACAGCCGAGCGTGAAGGAGGAGACCAGTTCCTGCGCGATGTGCTGCCCGCGCCGAGCCAACGCCTGCGGCAGGATCACGACCGGGTTAATGCTCGACATCTCGGCGAAGACCGGGATCGGCTGGGGACGCTGCGCGGCCAGATCGAACAGCGCCCGGCCGCCTTGCAGTGAGCCGGTAAACCCCACGGCCTGAATCGCCGGATGCTGCACCAGCTCGGCTCCCACACGGTTGCCGAAGATCATGTTGAAGACGCCGGCGGGCATGCCCATACGTTCCCTTGCGCGCTCGATCGCCTGAGCGGTCAGCTCGGCGGTGATCATATGGCCGCTGTGTGCCTTGAACACGACCGGGCAGCCGGCGGCGAGCGCGGCGGCGGTATCACCGCCCGCGGTGGAAAACGCCAGCGGAAAGTTGCTGGCGCCGAACACCGCCACCGGACCGAGCGCCGTGCGATATTGACGCAGATCGGGACGCGGCAGAGGAGAACGCAGCGGCAACGCGCAGTCGATGCGTACGCCCTCGACGTCGCCGCGTCGCAGCAGCGTGGCGAACAGCCGCATCTGGCCGCTGGTTCTGGCGCGTTCGCCGCTTAACCGCGCCGGCGGCAGGGCGGTTTCCTGCATGGCGAAGGCGAAGAAGGTCTCATCCAACGCGTCCAGCTCCTCGGCGATGGCGTCGAGAAAACTCGCGCGTTGTTCGGCGCTGCATTGCGAATAGGGATCAAAGGCCGCCGCGGCGGCTTCGGCGGCGGCGGCGGTTTCTGCCGCCGTAGCCTGGTGGAAGCGGTAGCCGGTCGGCTGACCGTCGTCGGCGCGCAGGCTGAGCAGCGCCGCTTCTCCCGTAGCACGGCGCTGGCCGCCGATAAATTGTTGGCCGCTGATGGCGGCATCGCGAGCGTTGGGCATGGGTCCCCCCGGTAGAGAAAGTGCGACGCCCGGCGTGGCCGGGCGGTGAAGGCGTTACAGGCCGACGTTCGGCAGCGCGGGACGAGTGGCCAGCGCTTTATCGATCACGGCGTTGATTTCGGAGAGCGTTTCACCCTGCAGCGCCAGACGCGGCGGGCGAGTGATGGCGCTGCCGCGGCCGACCCGCTGTTCGCACAGCTTGATGCATTGCACCAGATCGGGGCGGGCATCGAGATGCAGCAGCGGCATGAACCAGCTGTACAGCGCCAGCGCTTCCTCATAGCGTTTTTCCTTCGCCAGACGGAACAGGGTTTCCCCTTCGCGCGGGAAAGCGTTGGACATGCCAGAGATCCAGCCTTGCGCGCCGACGGCGATGCTCTCCAGCACCACATCATCCAATCCGGCGAACAGTACGAAGCGATCGCCGACTTCGTTGCGCAGATCGATAAAGCGGCGGGTGTCGCCCGACGAGTCTTTGAAACACACGATGTTCTCGCAGTCGACCAGTGAGGTCAGGATGTCGGGCGTGACGTCATTTTTGTAAATGGGAGGGTTGTTGTAGACCATGATCGGCAGATCGGTAGCGCCGGCGACGCTGCGAAAGTGCGCGGCGGTTTCGTGCGGCTTGGCGGAGTAGACCAGCGCCGGCATCACCATAATGCCGTCGACGCCGGCCTTTTGCGCTTCACGCGCCATGTTTTGCGCGAAGGCGGTGGTGAATTCGGCGATGCCGGCGATCACCGGCACTTGGCCGTCGGCGGCGTCCCTTGCCACTTCGATCACCGCCAGCTTTTCCTGTACCGTCATCGAGGTGTTTTCACCGACGGTGCCGCAGACGACCAGGCCGGAGACGCCGTCACGCACCAGGTTTTTGATCACCGTATGCGTGGCGTCGAGGTCCAGAGAAAAATCGTTGCGGAACTGGGTCGTCACCGCCGGGAATACGCCGCTCCAGCTTAGGGTTTTATGGCTCATCGTGTTTGTCCTGTCGTCCGAAAGTGTTAATAAAAAGTGAATCTTTGGTGAGGCTCACCGACAGATTGACCGGTATTGCACAGGGAGGCTTGACGCTTTTCGCCGATTGCTGCGACGAAATTGGCACAATGGCGCCGGAAAGCGGGCATGCAGAAATCGGGCGCCGGTGCGCCATAAAGAATGCTTTTAATGCGGTAAATCAGCGAATTAAGCGGAAAGCGTCAGGCGGAAATCGCGCGGTGTGGAACCGGTCATCGCTTTGAACTGACGGCTGAAGGCGCTGTGATCGGTATAGCCGCACTGCAGCGCGATGTCGGTGATCGGCAGATCGCCCGCCAGCAGTTCCGTGGCCTTTTCCAGCCGCACTTTGTGGATCATCTGGCGCGGAGTGAGGTGGAAGATACGTTTGCAGTAGCGTTCTATCTGCGCCACCGACAACCCGGTCAACGCCGTCAGCTCCTCGAGCGCGATCGGCCGGGCGTAGTGGCGGCGGATGTATACGTCGATCGCGGCCAGCCGTTGGTAAGCCGGATGATTGGCTTTGGCCTCTTGCAGATCGTGTGAAATGCCCGCCATTCCGATGATTTTTCCCTGCGCGTCGTACAGCGCCAGCTTTTGCGTCAGGCACCAGCCGGTTTCACGGCCGTTGTACAGGTGCATTTCCAGCTGATCCTGGATCAGCACGCCGTGGCGCAATACCCGCAGATCTTGCTCGGTGTAGCCTGATCCGAGCTGCGCGGGGAAAACGTCGGCGGACGTCTTGCCCAGCAGCGGCGCGACGGTCTTGAAACCGCAGCGCCTGGCCAGCGTCAGGTTGGCCAACAGGTAGCGCGCCTGGGCGTCTTTGATAAAGAACACCACATTGGGAATCGCGTTCAGCAACGGCGCGATCAGCGCCAGCGTATTGAGCAGATCGCGCAGGTTGTTCGGACGCTGCTGTGCCAGCCCGTCGCACAGGCGCGACAAATGTTCGACGGCGAAAACGTCCTCCTGATCCGGCAGCTCCACCAGGGCAGGCGGCGAGAGAGAAATCTGATGTTGATGGTCTGAAATGGATCGCATAGCAGTCCCTTTTCGGTCGTTAGCCGGAAAAACAGGCGGCCAGGTTGGCGCTTTCGCATCAATATTAACTTTTTTGTAACGAATCAAGCGCTATTTCCGGCTGGCTACCAAATATGCGGATCGCCGCATACTTTTGCCGGACGGCGCGCGCCGGTTGCTTGAAAACTGCGGCATTTCTCGCTACGCGGTGGTTTAGCATGAAAGTAACGTCATGATAAATAAGTTATTGTTATGGTTGCGTTAAACGTATGCCCGTGATGGGCCAGGCTAGCCTGTCGTCATTGTGCTGATTTCTTCATTCGCCACGCCGAAACGCATCAAGCCGTCATGCGCGCATTCGTTCAGGCTAACGTCATTGGTAACATCTCATTAACCCTGGAGACGCCGATGGCACTTTCTGCGCATATCACCGCTTTGCGGGCGATTGATTCTCATACCGGCGGGGAGCCGACCCGGCTGATCGTCGAAGGCTTCCCCGACCTTGGCGAAGGCAGCATGGCGGAACGGCGGGCGCATTTCGCGCAACATTATGACGATTGGCGCTGCGCGGTGATGCTCGAACCCCGCGGCAATGACGTGTTGGTGGGGGCGTTGCTGTGTCGGCCTTGTTCGCCGCAGGCTACCGCCGGGGTGATCTTTTTCAACAACACCGGCTATCTGGGCATGTGCGGCCACGGCACTATCGGGCTGATTGCTTCGTTGGCGCATCTCGGGCGCATCCGCGCCGGGCGTCATCTGATCGAGACCCCGGTCGGCCCGGTGAACGCCACGCTGCATGATGACGGCAGCGTTACCGTAGAGAACGTGGCGGCTTATCGTTATCGCCACCAGGTGCGAGTTGAGGTGGCCGGTTACGGCCCGGTGACGGGGGACATTGCCTGGGGGGGAAACTGGTTTTTTCTCATCGGCGAGTCGCCGTTGACCATCGATAAACACAATCTGGAGGCGCTGACCGCGTTCACCTGGGCGGTCCGGCAGGCGCTTGAACAGGCGGGCATTCGTAGCGAAGACGGCGGGGCGATCGACCATATCGAGCTGTTCGGTGACGATCCGCAGGCCGACAGCCGCAGCTTCGTGCTGTGCCCCGGCAAAGCCTACGATCGATCGCCGTGCGGCACCGGCACCAGCGCCAAGCTGGCGTGTCTGGCGGCGGACGGCAAACTGGCGCCCGATATGCACTGGCGCCAGGCCAGCGTTATCGGCAGCGAATTCCAGGCTTATTACCGCTGGAACGGCGAGCGCATCACCCCCTTTATTCGTGGGCAGGCTTATGTATGCGCCGATAGCCAACTGTTGCTCGACGAACGCGATCCTTTTGTCTGGGGCATACGCTGATGGGCAGCGGACGGGGAGTTGATGCCATCGTGGTGGGTGCCGGCATCATCGGCGCCGCCTGCGCCTGGCGGTTGGCGAGGGAGGGGTACCGCGTCTCGGTGGTGGACGACTGTCGCGCTGGCGCCACCGCCGCCGGCATGGGGCACCTGGTATGCATGGACGACAACCCGGCCGAGCTGGCGTTGAGCGCTTATTCGCTGCGGTTATGGCGTGAAGTGACGGGCCGGATGCCGCAAGCCTGCGCCTGGCGCGGCTGCGGAACGCTGTGGTTGGCGGAGCAAGCGAATGAAATGGCCATCGCCGAACAAAAGCGGGCGCGGCTGGCGGAGCAGGGCGTGGCGGCGGAACTGCTGACGGCGGAGCAGGTTGCCGCCATGGAGCCGATGCTGCGGCAGGGGCTCGCTGGTGGGCTGCGGGTGCCGGGCGACGGCATTTTGTATGCGCCGCAGGCGGCGCGTTGGCTGTTGGCCGACGCTGGCGTGGCGATCGATGTGGTGCAGGGTGAAGCGATCGCGCTGGACGAGGCGGCTGTGCGGTTGGCGGACGGCAGAGAGCTGGCGGCGCCGGTGGTCGTCTTGGCCTGCGGCCTGCGGGCCAATGATTTGTTATCGCAGCCGTTGCTGCGTGCCAAGAAGGGCCACCTGGCGATCACCGATCGTTATCCGCCGCGGGTGCGGCATCAGTTGGTGGAGCTGGGGTATGGCGCCAGCGCGCATGCCAGCGACGGCGCTTCCGTGGCGTTCAATGTGCAGGCGCGGCCCACCGGGCAATGGCTGATCGGTTCTTCCCGCCAGTTCGATTCCGTCGATTCGTCATTGGATATGCCGCTGCTGGCGGCGATGCTCATGCGCGCGCAGCATTTCTTGCCCACACTGGCGCAGCTGAACATCATTCGCTGTTGGACCGGGCTGCGCGCCGCCTCTGCCGATGGATTGCCGCTGTTGGGCGCACATCCGCGGCATACCTGGTTGTGGTTGGCGTTGGGGCACGAGGGGCTGGGCGTCACGACCGCCCTCGGCAGCGCCGCGCTGCTTGCTGCGCAGATCGGCCGGCAGGCGCCGGAGATTGATGATTCCCCGTATTTGGCGGCGCGGGCGTTTGCTGCCGAGGAGCTGCCCGTATGAAAGAGAGGCAAAACACGCTCGCGTTGAGCATCGATGGCAAACCCTACCGGGTGCCGGTTGGCATCAGCGTTGCCGCGGCGCTCAGTTTGTGCGGCGGGGATCATTGCCGGTTGTCGATTTCACGCCAGCCGCGCGCACCATTTTGCGGCATGGGCGTTTGTCAGGAGTGCCGGGTAACCATTAACGGTCTGCGCCGCCTGGCGTGCCAGACGTTGTGCCAATCCGGCATGCGGATTGAGAGGAGCGATGATGAGTGACTTCGATTGCGAGGTGCTGATCGTCGGCGCCGGGCCGGCCGGCATGGCGGCAGCGCTGGCGGCGGCGGAAAACGAGGGGCAGATACGGGTGATCGATGATAATCCGCACCCCGGTGGGCAAATCTGGCGTGATGGGCCGCAGGTGGCTTTGCCTGAAGCGGCGAGACGATATCGGCAGGCGATGGCGGCGCGGGAAAATATTGTGCTGCACTCCGGCTGCAAGCTGGTGGCGCAGTGTGGCGCTAACCGATTGGCGTATGAAGACGCCGAAGGCTGCGGCGTGATTCGCTATCAAAAGCTGATTCTATGCAATGGCGCCCGTGAGCTGCTGCTGCCGTTTCCTGGCTGGACGTTGCCGGGAGTGAGCGGCGCCGGTGGTCTACAGGCGCAAATCAAGCAGGGGCTGGCGATCCGCGGTGAGCGGGTGGTGATAGCCGGCAGCGGTCCGTTGCTGTTGGCGGTGGCGAAAAGTGTGAAACAGGCCGGTGGCGAGGTCGTGCTGGTCGCGGAACAGGCGGCGCTGCGGCGATTGGCGGCGTTCGCCGGCGGCCTGTGGCGTTGGCCGTCCAAGCTGCGTCAGTCGTTTTCTCTGATTCAGCCTCATTACCGTGCCGATAGCCGAGTATTGGCGGCATTGGGGCAAGAGCGTTTGACGTCAGTGCGCGTCGGCAACGGCGGGCGGGAAAGTACGGTGGCCTGCGACAGGCTGGCCTGCGGCTTCGGTTTGGTGGCGAATATTGAACTGGCGATGCTGCTGGGATGCCGGATCGCACACGACGCCGTCGCGGTGGATTATTGGCAGCAAACCAGCCAGGCGCAAATTTATGCCGCCGGGGAGTGTACCGGTATCGGCGGCAGTGAACTGGCGCTCACCACCGGCGCCATCGCCGGTTATGCCGCCACCGGGCAAAAGGCAAAAGCCGAATCCCTGACGGCGCAGCGGCGGCGATGGCGGTGTTTCGCCACGTCGACAGCGGCCGCTTTTGCGCTTGATGAACGCATGAGTTATCTGGCCAAACCGCAGACGCTGCTGTGCCGCTGCGAAGACGTCACGCTGGAACAGGTATGCCATCAACCTGACTGGAACACGGCCAAGCTGAGCAGCCGCTGTGGTATGGGAGCCTGTCAGGGCAAGGTTTGCGCGACGGCGGCGCGGCACCTGCTGGGGTGGCCTTTGCCGCCGCCACGCGTCCCTTTAACGCCGGTGCGGACGGAAACGCTGGTTGCTCTGGGAAGGCATTGCAGCGACGACGATAATTGATGGGGCATCGCGGCAGTGGCGTTTCAGTCCAAATCGATTTCGCTGCATCACCACTGCGGCCAATAGTAGGTTTTCTCTCGCCAGCCCTTGCCGTACATACAAGCCTCGATGGTGGCGTTTCGGGCTGACTGATTGCGATCGGTCTGTACCGTTTTGATCGACGGCTCTTTGTCATAGCGATATCCCGATGGACAATCTTTCTTATTCTTCTCGCAAGGGATGTATTTGTTTTCGTAGCTGAACTCTACGTCCCGCACGACGTCTGGCGGGAAGCGATCGTAGCCCCGACTGCGGCATTCGGCATATTCGGCATTTCGGGTGCTCTCAACTGCGCCGGGTCTTTCCCATTGGGTACAGGCAGTCATCATCAATAACGGCAAAACAATCAAACAACGGTAATTCTTCATGGTGTCCCTAACTCTTCCTCTATCCTGGTGATCACTGACTAGGAATCTTCCCAACCAGCGATGCGAAAAAGTGTAATCAACTGACGACACAATTGGAAATGATAATGGTTATTGTTTAGGTGTGATTGAGGCAACGGCACCCTGAAATGCGCCGTCGGCGATAGGGGAGAGGCTTACAAGGGGCAGATCTGACGATGAGAGTGTGTGGGCAGAGCGATTTTATATCTTTTCTCTTTTTGCTGCATGGCTTGGTCATTATCTCAGCGTTATGAGAGGGAAGAACAGTATGCAAGCTAAGTATTTTCTTATCCTGTTTAAATGGAATTTTGAATTAAGATATTTACCCATGGCCAAGTTTTAATGCACGGTATTAATGCTCTATTTTTTTATTTCTGTTTTTTTATTGTGCCTTTATTTTCGGAATTCTTCCATTAAATACTTTTTAGTTACAGGGAATTCATTTGCATTTTAAATTTGGATTTTTTAAATTCAGCTCAGATGAGGGATAACCGTTAGCGACAGGTTCAAAAAAGGAGTTTATTTTGTCTGGGATAAAGAAAACGCCTGAAAGCCATGGCGGTTTGCCTTCACCATCAGGGGATTATGATAATTTTAAGCACCTTTCCGATGTTGGCACCGTGTTGGGATATGGGCGAACTCGCTTTTATCAGTGGTGCCGCGGACGCGGATTTCTAACGCCGATGAATGTTCCTTCGCATGAAATGCTCAGTCTGGGATATATGGTGGCAGTGCTGTCAGAGACCGGTCATACCCGGGTTTACGTCACGCCGGATGGCTTCAGCTACGTCAGTGACGCGTTTGCGGCAGATATCCAACGCGGCATGGTAAAGTTTTAAATTTGTAAAAATCGCCTTTATTTCAAGGTCTTTAATACAGAATCTTCTTATCCGGAAAGACGCGCAGGGCGATAAGTGGGAAGTTATCCGATTTTTTCGTCTTTGCGACATGAAGGCTACTGACAGCAGCTATTCTCTTGTTACGATAAGCATTATTTTTTTCAGGAGCCAAGGATGAAGCATTACGCCGCGTTGTTGTTCGCCTCTGCACTGTTGACGGGATGTGCGACCCAAGCCGTACCACCGCAACAGGCTGAATTACCGCCCCCAAGCCGTCTGATGCTTTATCAGAATATCCCGGATACGCCATACGCCACGGTGGTGGTGGTGCGCGACAGTGGAATGCTGGCGGGTAGCTGCCGCACCGGCGTTTATGTGAATGGGGAGTTCGCCGCTTCGCTGGGCGCGAAAGAAAAAGCGGAGTTTCGCGTGCCGCCGGGCAATACTTCGGTGAGCATCGGGCAAGATATGATAGAGAACTCTCTGTGTATTTGGCGAGATACCAGCGGCAGCGTGCCGATGACGCTGCGCGCCGGTGAAAGCCGCTATCTGCGTATCGCCGGCGATCGGCAGAGAGGCTTCGTTTTGCAGGCAGGGCGGCCGTAACCGCCCAGGCAAGGGCGTTAACGTCCTTGCCACCATCCCCACAGCGTAATTAATAGCCACGCCGCCGCAATCCAGCACAGTACCGCCGCCCCCAGCGCTAACGACAGCCGCAGACTGTTAATCAGGAAATACAGCGAAATCAAATACACCAGATAGGGCAACACCGCCCACATGCCGAAAATCAGCGTCGTTTTCAGCGCCGCTATTGAACGTTCGCTGCCGACAACATAATGCGCAATCAAAGCGAAAGTGGGGAAGAGCGGGACTAAACCGGCGATATAATAGTTGCGCGTTTTGGCCAGCAGGCCGATCAGAACCACGACCAGCGCGCCTATCAGCGCTTTGACAAAGATGCCCATAACGGTCTCGGGTGTCGGGGGAAAGCCAACACACTGCCCGAAAGCCTGAGCAGAATCAATGGCGTATTGCGTAGTGCGGGGAAAAACAGACCCGCATGAATCGCGGGTCTGAGCGGCAACGTTTACTGGCGGTAAGCGTGCTTGATTTGCTGAATGCTGTTCTTGAAGATTTCCGCCTGAGTCGGATCTTCAATCTGGGCGATGAAACGTTCCATGTTGATGATGACTTTCCCGGCATCGGCCTGGCCGATCGACTTCAGGATCAGCGTCAGCGTGGCTTTGAGGCAGGCAACCTCGGTCGCCAAGATCTCCGGGTTTGCAGACGTAGTGAAATCAACGTTGCTCATTTTCTCTCCTGATTTTTGAGGCCGTAGCCTGATACAAGCTGCTTTAGCGCACCGCGCGCGGACTATAGGCAAGTTGCCCACGCACGGCGGCGAATTTAACTGGGCGCGGAGTATAGCATAGCATGCGTCAGCCATCTGCACCGGGCTTGCTCTGGCGGCGCTGGTGGGTGAAGTTTGCTCATTGCACGTCCGGGTCATCCATTGTCGGCCAGTTATTTCGAGGCGGTTAACAAGTATTTGCCCGGCTCGTTATTGTTGAACAATCGGGGTTATTATAATTATTAGGGGCGGGTGGCACTGATTTTGCCGGCGTTGGTCGGTAATAATAGTTTTGTACGCCGGCTGTCAGGCTCGCGTTGGCCGCGGCTTTAAATATCAAATGATTACAAACAGCCAACAGCCGTGTTAATATTATTCATGTCGTGATTGCTTACACAGATTTCTCCCTCGCGGCATGATTGTCGCGCTATCCTGTGTCTGACGCAGCGCGACGAAATTATTTTCGTCGCTCGATCTTTTCCGACGTGACGATTTATCGGCGGCATAGACGGCTAAAATTGAAAAATCAGCTATGCTCCGCAAAGTTATTCGGAAGTATGTATTAATCTGTGTTCATTCTTGTCTGAAAAACAAGTAATATCTCTGGCGAAAACAGAGGCTGATTGCGTTACTCCCTTTTTTTGGAGAATTTTCCTTGATTAGCGTTCTTCTTGTTGATGACCACGAACTGGTGCGCGCAGGGATACGACGCATTCTTGAAGATATCAAAGGTATAAAAGTTGTCGGTGAGGCCCAGTGCGGTGAAGACGCCGTAAAATGGTGCCGTGGCAACGCTGTCGATATCGTGCTGATGGACATGAATATGCCGGGCATTGGCGGGCTGGAAGCCACGCGCAAGATTGTGCGTTATGCACCCGACGTCAAAGTCATCATGCTGACTATCCATACCGAAAATCCCTTGCCCGCGAAGGTGATGCAGGCGGGTGCCGCCGGCTACCTGAGCAAGGGCGCCGCGCCGCAGGAAGTGATTAACGCCTTGCGTTCCGTGCATGCGGGGCAGCGCTACATCGCGTCTGACATCGCCCAGCAAATGGCTCTGAGCCAGCTGGAGCCGCAGGCCGAAACGCCGTTCAGCTGCCTGTCTGAGCGCGAGCTGCAGATCATGTTGATGATCACCAAAGGCAAAAAAGTGAATGAGATCTCGGAGCAACTGAGTCTCAGCCCGAAAACGGTGAACAGTTACCGTTACCGTATGTTCAGCAAATTGAATATCAGCGGCGACGTCGAACTGACCCACCTGGCCATCCGACATGGATTGTTCAATGCGGAGACGTTGTTAAGCAGTGAATGACCGTTTTGATGCCAAAGCTTTCCTGAGTACCGTCACCAGCCAACCTGGCGTCTATCGTATGTATGACGCCACTGGCACGGTGATCTACGTCGGTAAAGCCAAAGACCTGAAAAAACGTCTCGCCAGCTATTTTCGGCAGCAGGTCAGCAGCCGTAAAACCGAAACGCTGGTTAAAAATATCGCGCAAATAGACGTAACGGTTACCCATACCGAAACAGAAGCGCTGTTGTTGGAACATAACTACATTAAATTGTACCAACCGCGATATAATGTTCTTTTGCGAGACGATAAATCTTATCCGCTGATTTTTCTCAGCGCCGATACCCATCCCCGTTTAGCGGTGCATCGCGGCGCCAAACACGCCAAGGGCGAATATTTCGGTCCTTTTCCCAACTCTTACGCCGTGCGCGAAACGCTGGCGCTGCTGCAGAAGCTGTTCCCGATCCGCCAGTGCGAAAACAGCGTGTATCGCAACCGCTCGCGCCCGTGTCTGCAGTATCAGATCGGCCGCTGTCTGGGCCCTTGCGTCGCCGGCCTGGTGAGTGAAGAAGAGTACCGGCAACAGGTGGACTATGTGCGGCTGTTTCTTTCGGGCAAAGATCAACAGGTGTTGCACCAGCTGATTGCCCGCATGGAAGAAGCCAGCAAGCTGCTCAATTTCGAAGAGGCGGCGCGCATACGCGATCAAATTCAGGCCGTGCGCCGCGTTACCGAGCGGCAGTTCGTCTCGGGCGACAGTGACGATCTGGATGTCATCGGCGTGGCGTTCGACGCCGGTATGGCATGCCTGCACGTGCTGTTCATCCGTCAGGGCAAGGTGTTGGGCAGCCGCAGCTATTTCCCTAAGGTGCCGGGCGGTACGGATATGAGCGAAGTGGTGCAGACTTTCGTCGGCCAGTTTTACCTGCAGGGCAGCCAGGCGCGCACGTTGCCCGGCGAGATCCTGTTGGATTTCAGCTTGCCGGAAAAGGACCTGCTCGCAGAATCGCTCTCCGAGTTGGCGGGGCGCAAGATCCAAATTCAAAGCAAGCCGCGCGGCGACCGCGCCCGTTATCTGAAGCTGGCCCGCACCAACGCGGCAACGGCGTTGACCACCAAGCTTTCGCAACAGTCGACGATCCATCAGCGGCTGGCGGAATTGGCCAAGGTGCTGAATCTGGCGGAAATCAATCGTATGGAGTGCTTCGATATCAGCCATACCATGGGCGAACAGACCGTAGCTTCGTGCGTGGTGTTCGACGGAAACGGCCCGGTGCGTTCGGAGTATCGGCGCTACAATATTAGCGGCATCACCCCCGGCGATGACTACGCGGCGATGACGCAGGTGCTGAAACGCCGTTACGGCAAAGCGCTGGAAGAGAAAAAAATCCCGGATGTCATTTTCATCGACGGCGGCAAAGGGCAGCTCGGCATGGCGATCGACGTGTTCAACTCGCTGAACGTCACCTGGGACAAGAATAAACCGTTGCTGATCGGCATCGCCAAAGGCGCCGATCGCAAGGCCGGGTTAGAAACGTTGTTCTTCGTGCCGGAAGGCGAAGGGATTTCGTTGCCGCCGGATTCGCCGGCGCTGCATGTGATCCAACACATCCGCGATGATTCACATAATCATGCGATTACCGGTCACCGGCAGAGAAGGGAGAAAGTCAGAAATACCAGCGCACTGGAACTGATTGAGGGCGTAGGGCCGAAACGGCGCCAGGTGCTGTTGAAGTATATGGGCGGACTGCAACCTTTGTTGAACGCCAGCGTGGAGGAAATTGCAAAAGTGCCGGGTATTTCACAAGCATTGGCAGAAAAGATCTACAATGCATTGAAACACTGAGGGCAATGTAGCAACATACTCTTAATTTCCACTTTAGCCAGATAGTTACCGTAGCATTATGCAATTGAATATACCGACTTGGCTTACCCTGTTTCGCGTAGTTCTGATCCCATTCTTTGTGCTGGCGTTTTACCTGCCGTTCAGCTGGGCTCCGATGGTTTGCGCCGTTATCTTTGTGTTTGCCGCTGTCACCGACTGGTTTGACGGTTTCCTGGCGCGCCGCTGGAAACAAACGACGCGCTTCGGGGCGTTTTTGGATCCGGTCGCGGACAAAGTGATGGTGGCGGTAGCGCTGGTGCTGGTGGCGGAGCACTACCACAGCTGGTGGATCACGCTGCCGGCGGCCACCATGATCGCCCGCGAAATCATCATTTCGTCGCTGCGCGAGTGGATGGCGGAAATTGGCAAACGCAGCAGCGTGGCGGTGTCCTGGATCGGCAAAGTGAAGACCATGGCGCAGATGATGTCGCTGGTGGGCTTGCTGTGGCGCCCGGATCGCTCTGTGGAATATGTGGCGATCGGCTTGCTGTATATTGCGGCGGTGCTGACTTTCTGGTCGATGTTCCAATATTTGAACGCGGCGCGTAACGATTTGCTGGAACCGTGATCGATACGCTGCAAAAAGCGGCAAACGATCGTGGTGGGCCAACAATTTTATTGACTCATCACGTCAGGTAAGTAGAATGCATCGCATCAGACGACAACGATGAATTGCAAAAGATAGCAAAGAAATCAGTCAGTTCTGGTAATGCGGGAATAGCTCAGTTGGTAGAGCGCAACCTTGCCAAGGTTGAGGTCGCGAGTTCGAGCCTCGTTTCCCGCTCCAAATTTTGATCTGCAGAGTTCCACTGAGTTCTGTAAGTCATTGATTAAAGGAGCGAAAGCTCCTTTTTTCATTCCAGCGAATTCCACTGGAATCCAGCACCAGCCAGCACTTTTTAGTCCATTTTTTAGTCCATCAATACGGACGAGTGCTGGAGCGCATTGTTGCTGGTTGGTAGCGGGTGATGTGTTGACCATCTGTTCCTGAATTCAGGTACAGAGGAGTTGAACATGGCACTCTCAGATACAGCCGTCCGGCAAGCAAAGAGCACCGGCAAGGCGTACACCCTAGGCGATACTTGTGGTCTGTCGTTAGCCGTATCGGCCGACGGTGGCAAAAGTTGGCACTTTCGCTACAGCTGGAATAACGCTCAGAAGCGACTCTCGCTTGGGACATATCCCGAAGTCTCTCTCAAAGAAGCCCGCAGCCGGCGCGACGAAGCGCGCGAATTGGTTGCCCGCAGCATCAATCCCCGGAAGCATCGCAACCAAGAGCGACACCTAGCCCTCCTGGCTGAAGAGCACACCTTCCTGAAGGTATTCGAGCAGTGGTTTGAGTTCCGCAAGCTGAGTCTGAAGGCTGGGCGCCAAAGCACTCAAGCGCAGATTCAACGAATCTTCCATCGGGACCTGCTGCCAACTCTTGGTCCACAATCGGTCTACGAGATCAAGCGTGTCGACCTCCTTGAGGTGCTCGCTAAGATTGAGCGGCGTGGTGCGTTGACAACAGCCGAGAAATGCAGAACCTGGCTGTATCAGATGTTCCGCTATGCGCTGGTAAAGGTTCCTGGCCTCGAACTGAGTCCAGCGTCTGACCTGGATGTTGTCGCCGTACCGAAGCCTCCTGTCGTTCACAACCCATTCCTTCGCATGGGTGAATTGCCAGAATTGCTACAGAGTCTCCGCCAGTACAAGGGCAAATTGCAGACCCAGCTCGGGATTCGGCTACTGATCCTGACGGGCGTGCGGACAGGGGAGCTTCGTCTGGCTACGCCTGAGCAGTTCGACCTCGACAACGGACTCTGGATTATCCCGCCGGAAGTCGTCAAACAGTTGCAGGTGGAGATGCGCAAGGATCGCAAGCTTCCCACGGATATCCCTCCCTACATTGTCCCGCTTTCCATGCAGGCGCAAGAAATCGTGCGCTATCTGCTTGAGCAGCGTCGTCCTGCACAGAAGCACTTGCTGGCTCACCGGAGTGAACTTTCCGAGCGGATCAGCGAGAACACGCTGAATTCGGCGCTGCGGCGTATGGGATATGCCCGGTTGCTCACTGGGCATGGAATCCGCGCGACTTTATCAACGGCCCTTAATGAGATCGGCTATCCCAAAGTGTGGGTGGATGCCCAGCTTTCCCACACTGACCCCGATAAGGTCAGCTCTTCCTACAACCATGCCGAGTACGTAGAGCAGCGTCGCCGCATGATGCAAGATTGGGCAGATCGCCTCGACATGTGGGAGCAGGGGCTTTCTGAAGCGGCTAGCATGCACTTGAACCTTACAGTCCAGTTTGACTCGATGCCGCTGGTGACGAACTCAATGGCTGTAGAGCCATCGTCCAGCATGCAATCGGTGGCTCCTGGTGGGCTAGGGGGGGTACTAATCAATCCTGTTCCGGCTGCCGCATCTATCAGGCTGCCGGCCGTGCCTGTTCAGGAAGCGCCTCCGGTGCCAGCAGAGCCAGTGCTTTCCCAATTTCAGCGGGAGCACGCCGAGAAGCTCGAGTTGTATGAGGCATCGCACAATCTGCCAGTCGTTGCGTTCGCCAAGCTTGCGGGCAAGTCCCGAGACCAGGTCAATCGCGACATCAAGGCTGGGCGGCTGCTGACCCTTGCGATGGGTAATCGTGGGCAGAGGATCCCCGATTGGCAGTTGGATCCGTTGTGCCGAGAACTGACATCGCTGGTGCTGTCGAAAGCTCGTAGCGCCGATCCATGGCGTGTCTATCATGTATTGAACACGCCGGTGGATGAACTGGGAGGGAAATGTCCCATTGAGGCTGTTCATGAGTATGGAGTCGAGAAGTTGCTCAGTGAAGCCGGAAAGGTGTTGGAAGAACTGACGGCATAAGTGCTTTGGCCTGACTAACCGGGCAGTGAAGTCCAACAAAAGTTAGGTGAAAGCCGTCACGGCTCGGTTGGTATTTGAGATGTGGATATCGGGGGGCGTCGTTGAAGTTCCCCCCGATAGAATGAACTGGCTGAAGAGAAGACATAAAAGCATCAGAGTTTGAGCCGAGGGAGGAATAATGACACATCGTGTGGTGATTGTTGATGATCATCCTTTGATGAGGATGGCTATACGTGCAGTACTTGAGCGAGAGGGTTATGAGGTCGCCGCTGAATGCCACACCGGCGCAGATTGCGTTCAGGTAGTTCGTAACCTGAAACCGGACTTGATTATTTTGGATTTGGGAATTCCCAAATTGGACGGGTTCTCTGTCATGGGGCGGCTTCGAAATGCAAAATTGCCCGCGAGTATTCTTGTCCTCACTTCTAGTGACGTCCGGAACTACGGAGCGCGTTGCCTGCTCGCCGGAGCATCTGGTTTTATCTGTAAAGATGAAAAGCAGGATGGGTTGGTGGATGCTGTAAAAGCCATTCTGTCCGGATACACCTATTTCCCGCGCGTAGTTGTGGAATTCCTTGCCGAACAAGGCGTGGGTGCCAGGCGCATCCAGGTAGAAAATGAATCCGCAGCGGAACTGTCCAGCCTAACTGATCGTGAGATGACTATCCTGGGCTTGCTGGCAAAAGGTATGAATAATCAGGAAATTGCTGAAATTCTAATGCTCAGCCATAAGACGATTAGCACATACAAAGTTCGACTGATGGGAAAACTCAATCTCCGAAACATGGTGGCTCTTGTGAAGCTCGCGGAGCGCAATGGAATTGCAACCACGTAAAATAAACCGTATTTAATACTGAACCAGTCCTCGCTATCTTGCAGTTGAGGTATTGGCAACCCTGTTCAAGACGAAGTCACTTGCGCAGAGTTACATACTTTGCCTGGGTGGGTGAGGCTGCTTGGCGACAATTGGTCATTCATAAATGTTTGCATTTGAGGCATTTGAGCGGGCTACTTTTTTGTTTTTTATAGATATAATTTGTATATACATCTTTTGTGATGTGCTAGGCGCTTCGCCTTTGACTGCACACCCTCGCAACCGGCTCTTGCACTGGCCGCCGTGACCGCCGCCCTACGGGCGAGCATCACTCGTTCGCACTCAATGCACCAATCGCCAACAACGGCCCCAGGGACTGGACGGAGCCGTTGGCGGGCCCTTTTGCCCAGTTCCAGAACAAAGGACCTACCTATGAACATTCGTTCTCTGCGCATGCCTTTCAGGTATGCGCCGGCAAGCCTTTTTGTCATTGCACTCAGCCTGTTATCCGGCGCCCATGCCGCCGATCAGCAGCCGAAGGCAAAACCTGATACCGCCCAGGTCCAACATGCCCTGCAGGGTCTTGCCATCCCCTTCGAGGCCAACAATGGCCAGTTCGACGAGCGCGTGGCCTTCGTGGGCCGCACCTTCGCGGGGCCGGTATTCGTCACCCGTGAGGGGCAGATTGTCTACAGCTTGCCTGCTACGGAAACAAAAGAAGGCCGGCAAGCCTGGATCCTCACCGAAACCCTGGTGGATGCCAGGGCGCTGAACCCCTACGGCGGCGAGCAGGCTGCCACGCAGGTCAGCCGCTTCACCGGCCCCAAGAGCTACCAGGCCGCCACCTACCGCAACGTGATGTTGGGCCAGGCATGGCCGGGCATCGAGGTGGAGTTGGCCGCGCGCGGCAGCAACGTAGAAAAACTCTTCCATGTGAAGCCCCATGCCGATGTGGATCGCATCCAGGTCAGGCTCGCTGGCGCCGAATCATTGCGCCTGGGCGAAGCCGGCGAGTTGATCGCCACTACCGGCCATGGCGACATCGCCTACACAGCACCGGTGGCCTTCCAGCAGGTCGGTGGCAAGCGCCTCGACGTACCGGTGAAGTACGTGCTCAACGAGGCAGGCGATGGCTACGGCTTTGCGCTGGGCATGTACGACCGCACGCGGCCGCTGGTGATCGATCCGCTGCTGCAGAGTACATACCTGGGTGGGGGCGAGGGGGAGGACGTTATCAATGCCATGGCCATCGACGCCAGGACGGGCGATGTGCTGGTGGCTGGCTATACGAGCTCAGGTGACTTTCCTGGGACGGCCGGCGGGGCGCAGGCGCAGACCATGGGCGGCGCCTACAGCGGCTTTGTGGCACGGCTGTCGGGCGACCTCAAGACCCTGCTGCAAAGTACCTACCTGAATAATCATGGTTCGGGTGCCGGGAACTACTTGGCTTATGCGGGTTTTTATGCGCTGGCCATTGACGAGGCCACGGGCAATGTCGTGGTAGGAGGCGTCACCGGCGGTGCCACCGGCTACCCCGGCACGGCTGGCGGCGCCTTGCCCGAGGGGGGTGACGGCGCGTCCGCGCGCGTGCTGTCCCAATTGTCGGGCGACCTCAAAACCCTGCGGCAGAGCACCTACCTGGGTAGCGGATGGGGTGTTTCTGACGCAGTCTCTGTACTCGCAATCGACCCAGCCAACGGCGACATCGTGGTGAGCGGCATGTTCGACACTGACCCTGTTCCAGGCACCGCTGGCGGCGCCCTGCCGGAACGGCCGAATGCTTCTGGCGGCGACGGCTATCTGGTCCGCCTGTCGGGCGACCTCAAGACACTGCGCCAGGGCACCTATATGGGCGGCATGGTGCGGGCACTGGTTATCGACCCCCGGTCCGGCGACGTGGTGGCAGGCGGACGGGTGTCCGGTGCGGGGCTTGCCGGCGCCAGCGGGGGGGCGCAGCCAGCCCCTGCTAACGATTACGACGGCTATCTGAGCCGGCTGTCGGGCGACCTAAAGACGCTGCGCCAAAGCACCTACCTGGGCGGCAGCGACAGCGGTAGCGTCAGTGCCGGGGTCGAACTGGTCCAGGCCATCACGCTGGATGCCGCCACGGGCGATGTGCTGGCAGCGGGCTACACTGGCGCCACCGACTTTCCCGGCACGGCAGGCGGTGTGCAGGCCGCGCTGGCGGGCAACGTGGATGGCTTCGTGGCCCGCCTGTCGGGCGACCTCAAGTCGCTGCGCCAAGCCACCTACCTGGGCGGCAGTGAGATGAATACCCCATGGGGGGGTGAGCGCGCCAGCAGCCGCATCAACCAAATCTTCCTGGATGCCGCCACGGGCGACCTGCTGGTGGCTGGTGAGACGAATGCCTCCAATTTTCCCGGCATGGCGGGTGGAGCCGGCGGGGGCCTGAATTCGGAAGATGCCTTTCTGGCGCGCCTGTCGGGCGACCTCAAGACACTGCACCAAAGCTCTGCCCTGGGGGGAAGCGGGGCCGATCGTATCAATGCCATGGCCATAGACGCTGCCACGGGTGATGTGGTGCTGGCGGGCCGTACAAGTTCCAACGACTTTCCGGGCACGGCGGGCGGAGCCCAGCCAGCCTACGCTGGAGGGATGGGGTTGATGGCAGAAGGCGATGGTTTCATTGCGCGCCTGACGGGCGACCTCAAGGCTGTCTCGCCGCAGGCCGTCACCTTTCCGCTGCAGACCGGCCGCGACTTCGTGGCGGGTGGCACTTTCGCCATCGACCCGGCAGCCACGGCCAGCTCGGGCCTGCCGGTGAGCTATACCAGCAGCACGCCGGGCGTGTGCACGGTTGCGGGCAGCGTGGTCACCATGGTCAGTGCCGGCACTTGCACAGTGGTGGCCAGCCAGGGCGGCAATGCGCAGTGGGAGCCTGCTGCCGATGTGGCGGCCAACATCGTGCTGGCGCCAGGTAATGGCAACGGTGGTGGCAACGGTAATGGTGGTGGCACCGGCCCGGCGAATGCCACCCCCGTGCCCGCGCTGGGTCCCTTCGGCCTGGCGCTGATGAGCCTGTTGGCGGGTGGCCTGGGCCTGGGCCGACTGCGCCAGCGTGCATCTGCATAGCCTTTCGCGCCCCGCCACCTTCGACGCCATGCCGCAGCAGCGCTCCCTGCGATCGGGCGGGGTGTTGCATGGCCCTTCCTGCCCAGACTATGGACACAAGGAAACACAATGAACTTTCGTTCCTCGCAGTGCATGCTCACAGGCCTTGCCTTGGCCCTGCTGCCAGGCCTGTGGGCCGGCGCAGTGCCCAAGCCTGGCACCGCACAGGTGCAGCAGGCCCTGCAGGGCCTTGCCACCCCCTTCGAGGCCAACAATGGCCAGTTCGATAAGCGCGTGGCCTTCATGGGCCGCACCTTCGCAGGCCCGGTGTACGTTACTCGCACTGGCCGCATCGTCTACAGCATGCCCGGCTGGAGCCTGAGCGAAACCCTGGTGGACGCTCGGGCGCTGAACCCCTACGGTGGCGAGCAGGCTGCCACGCAGGTCAGCCGCTTCACCGGCCCCAAGAGCTACCAGGCCGCCACCTACCGCAACGTGATGCTGGGCCAGGCGTGGCCGGGCATCGAGGTGGAACTGGCAGCCCGTGGCAGCAACGTAGAAAAACTCTTCCATGTGAAGCCTCATGCGGATGTGGATCGTATCCAGGTCAGGCTCGCTGGTGCCGAATCGCTGCGTCTGGGCGAAGCCGGCGAGTTGATCGCCACTACCGGCCATGGCGACATCGCCTACACAGCACCGGTGGCCTTCCAGATGGTGGGAGGCAAGCACCTTGACGTGCCGGTGAAATACGTGCTCAACGAGGCGGGCGACGGCGACGGCTTTGAGCTAGGCATGTACGACCGCACGCGGCCGCTGGTGATCGATCCGCTGCTGCAGAGTACGTACCTGGGCGGTACAGGCACTGATGCCGTCCATGCCATTGCCATCGATGCAGCCTCAGGTGACGTGCTGGTGGGGGGAGAGACTCAGTCTGCTAGCTTCCCGGGTGTTGAAGGTGGTGCCCAGCCCGCCTTTGGCGGCTATAGAGATGCTTTTGTGGCACGCCTGTCGGGCGATCTGACGACTCTGCGGCAAGCCAGCTATCTGGGAGGAGATGGCTATGACTATATTCAGGCCCTTGCCATTGATGCAGACACGGGCGATGTTGTGGTGGGAGGATTCACAAACTCCACCAATTTCCCTGCATCGGCGGGTGGCGCGCAGGCCAGAGGAGGCGGGGGCGATGACGGTTTCGTTGCGCGCATGTCAGGTGATCTGAAAGTGTTGCAACAGAGCAGCTATCTGGGCGGAATTGAGCTGGACCGGGTCTATGCCGTTGCTATCGATGCCGCTACGGGCGACGTGCTGGTGGGCGGGGCTTCCGGCTCCGCCAACTTCCCTGGCGTTCAAGGCGGTGCACAGTCCATTCATGGAGGAGGCGACGATGCCTTTGTGGCGCGTATGTCCGGCGACCTCAAAATACTGCGGCAGAGCAGCTACTTGGGCGGGAATGGTAGCGACCAGATCTACGCTCTTGCCATTGATGCTGCTACAGGTGATGTTCTTGCGGCTGGGCAGGCAGCGGCTTCCCCGGCACGATAGGCGGCGCGCAGCCGATCGGGGGCGGTTCTTTTGATGGATTTGTCGCACGGCTGTCCGGCGATCTACAGACATTGCGGCAAAGCACCTATCTGGGCGGTGGGGGGCTAGAGACTCTCCGCTCCCTAGTGCTTGACGCCGAAACGGGTGACGTGCTGGTGGCTGGGCAGACGACCTCTATCGACTCTGAATCTGCAGGCGCGTCTTAGTGGCCGCAGCCCAATGACTTGCTGACATGGGAGGCGGTCTACCAGCAAGGCCAAGGCGGCCTGGTGCTGAGAGGCGCATGTTGCAATACCCTGGGCTGTCTGCTTGCCAACGAGCAAGGTAGGTACCCTGTATGAGCAACGGCAACACCATGGTCACACGGTAGATGCGCCCTGGATAGTGATGAGCCTGCAGACCGTGAAGCTGCCCGAGGCCAGGAAAGGGGTTGTGCTGTTAGGCGCCGGGTGGTGGAGCGCGGCTTTGGCTGGCTGGCGAGGTTCTGCGAACCCTCGCGGTGCTATGAGCGCCGCAGTGTTGACCGTAACTCAGATGCTGATTTCGGCTGAACGTTCATAACTCGCTCTTGCGTCAGAAATTATCTGCGCTCCATGCAGGTCACTTCTTGGCATCTGCCGGGTAGGCTTGATTTAAGTACTGAAAGCAGTACTATTGTGGCGTATTTTTGTACTGAATGAAGGAGGGCGCTATGAACAACACCCTTACCGTTGCCGAGCTCAAGCGGCGAGGCCTTGCTGCTATCGAGGAAGGTTTGCAGCACGGGCCGATCCATATCCTGAAACGCAACCGGCCAGCCGCTGTAGTGCTGTCGGAGGAGGAGTACCAGCGCCTTACCAGCGGGCGCTCGCCGATCTCGGGTTTGACGGCCATGCAATGGCTGCTGTCCCAAAAGGGTACAGGTACGCGGGACAAGGCTGAAATTGACGCTGCTTCGGCAGAGGAGCGCAACTGGTGATCGCATTTTTCGATGCCAACGCGCTGATCTATCTGCTCGAGGGCAAGGAGCCTTTCGCGAGCCGGGTTCGGGCTGAACTGGCGACGGTGTACCGTGCTCATCCCGATGTTGGCTCTGCAGTGAACCGGCTTTCTTGGCTGGAGTGTCGTGTAGGTCCAATGAAAGCAAACGATGCGGCGATCCTGAACCTGTACGACACTTTCTTTGCCTGGCCAGATCTTGTCTGGCTGGAGTTGAATCGCGATGTGGTCGAACTGGCGGCCGCTATTCGTGTGCGGCACGGGCTGCGCACACCCGATGCGTTACAGGCGGCATGTTGTCTTCAACTGGGGCCTCGGCATGTTTTTTTGACCGGGGATTCCATGTTCCAACGTGTTCAAGGCCTGAACGTGGTGTTGCTCACTTAACGGCGAGGGCGCAAGGAGATTGCCACCATGACCGACGTGAAAAAAATGACGCTTGCTGAGCGCGCTGGCCATAAGCTTGGCCGGTGGGTGAAGCCTCTTGTGCGCCTGGAGGCAGCGATTGTCCAACGTCTGGTAACGGCGGGCATACCATCTGGGTTGGCTCTCACTCTGAAGTGGGCGATACGTTGCGCACTCGCTCTGGCGCTACTCTATTTTGCCCTTATCCCAGCCCTCATCATCTTGGTCTTCTTTTTCTTTCTTACGTTGGGCGGAGGCGAGGCGGAAACAGGGAATGATGATATGGAGGAAATTACCGATTACATGCGAAAGGAAGAAGAAGCATTGAAGCCAAAGTGGCGCGAAGGCCATTCCGGATGGGGGCTGTACTCACACGACGATCAGGCTCTCGATGTCGACAACCGGATGACTATTAGGAGTAGGAGGTCCGTGGTTGTTAGGAAAACGGTATCTATGGTCACTCCCGCTTTGTATTTGAGTGATTCTCATATATGAAGGCAGGAATCCTCGTTCAATTTAGCTGGCTGCCATGACCTTTCGGCGGAGTTCTTACGGCGAGCAATACCTCAATGCACTGTGCGTATAGTGTTCGCTGTAATGCTCGAAGACGATGGCCAGATTGCCAATGGCCGTGTAGGCATCGGACATGGGCATGAAGTCCACGTAATTTCGCTCCATGGTCTTCACTACTCTGTCTGCTATGCCGTTGCCCGAGAGTCATTGGATGGGTATGCCAGGCCGCATCGTATTGTTGAAGTGCTGTCCCATGACTCCCTGTATCACGTCACGCATATCGTTAACCGTGTAGTTTTCTGTGGTGCAGAGCAAGCATTTCTACAAACGAAAGAAAACCGTCATTCTCGTTAGTTCAGAGAAGTCACTCCGCAAACGGCTCGCCCGGTATGAGCACTCGATGGCTGTCGCTGATCATATTGATGATTGCACTGCGAGGGCCTTCGCGCCAGCGAGGATCTGCATAAAAATGCGCGAGTTGCTCTTCCATTTTTGAAATATTCATAAATGAACGCACCAAGTAATATCGCTCGGGGTCGTGGAGAGAGTTGCCAAATCGTAATATGTTCACGCCGCTTTTTCGGTGTAATGGCACACTCTGATTTTTCATGACATCGTGAAATGCTACACCTGTTCCAAGTTTTAACGTATATTGAAGTATTTCGATCACTGTTGACATAATTTTCGTCACCTCGTTGTCCGCGTTCGTCATCATAACCAGATATAAGTCTGCTGATATGATGATGCTGTCTCTGCCAAACCATCACTATACAGCAAAGTTTTTTTCTCTGCATGGGCTAGTTTCTATTAAAAAACTCGGGTGGCATTCATTTAATAATTCATTTGGTGAATCTTGTTTTTTATTTGGTTAAAAACCAATATATGCTCATGCATAAAGATTATCTCTGCCTAGAGGATGCACTTCAAAATGTTAGCCTGAAGTTGGTGTTTTTTGCCTTTTGTGTGTCGTTTGTAAGTTTTATGAGTGCTGGTGTCTTATTGCCTACATAGACTGTGGTTGTTATTGAATTTAATGATAGTTAACTGAAGATTTTTTTACGGAAATAATGAGTGGTAATCATCCGCAATTAATAATGCGGAGTTTATCATAAATAAAATGGATTCAGGGGAAGTTTCATGCAACACACCGACCTATTAATGGCTGGCTGCGGCACATCTAACCTTGCGATGGGGGCGCACTTAAAGAGTGTGCTGAAAACCACAATATCAGATCTTCCCTCATTCCCTCATCACGATATTTTATTTAACGTGTCGGTTTTGCCATTCGATTGACCGGGCTCGAACGTCTCACAGGCGATCTATCCGGCTTCTGTATCAGTACGGTCGACAGGATCGGACGGGGATTGGGCCCAAGCTCTAGGCGATGTCGCCCTTGATAAGATGACCGGTCTGGGGGGATTTTCCTGTCAGTGTAGGGGGCGGGGAACTTCTACGGTTTTCAGCAGAGCTCGCTCAAACCTGCCTAGATGTTGCAATGTAGGTTCGTGGCAACTTTCGTGATAGGAATTGTAAATGGGGAAAGTAGGATGTTCTGGATGTCGTAGAATGAAAAACAGCTAATATTCAAAGAAGTGGAAGCGGACTCTAGAAAATATGACCGTATAGCCTGCAATCTACCGCTTCCAGCTTGGCTAGGTCTATTTCCCAAAGGCAAAACCCCTCATAAATATGGCAACCTATCTCGAACTTAAAGCACAGGCTGAAGCTCTGGCGCAGCAGGCGGAAGAAGCGCGACTTGCTGAGCTGGATGGCATCATTGGCGCCATGCGCGCACAAATCGCCGAATACGGCATCACTGCGGAGCAGTTGTTCGGGCGACGCCGTTCTACTTCATCCGCTAAGGGGACACAGGTCGGAGCCAAGTATCGTGATCCGAAGACTGGGGCGCAATGGAGCGGGCGTGGCAAACGGCCGTGACCTGGTTGAGGATGTTGTTGAGTGTTGCACTCTTGCCCGAGCCGGTAGGGCCGAACAGGAACAGGTGAGCGTTCATCTGCCGGTCGAGCCGGTTCAGCGGATCGAAAGTGATGGTGCCGCCACCGCGGTTGAACATCGTGATACCCGGATGGCCGGTGCCCTGGCTGCGGCCCCAGACGGGTGCCAGGTTGGCGGTGTGCTGGGCGAACATCAGTTGCGTGTACCACTGGCGCTTGTCCTTGGCCGGGTCGAACATGCAGGGAAGCCAGCGCAAGTAGCTGTTCAGCGGCGCGACTTCGTCTTCTTCGCGCACCGGTTGCAGGCCGGCGTTGAGCATGACGTTTGCCAGCTGCAGACCGCGTGCGTCGAGTTCGCTCAGGTCGCGCCCGCGCAGGTAGAACGCCAGTGCTCCACGATAGAGCTTGTGCGAACTGCCGATGATGCTGCGGGCTTCGTGAACGTCTTGCCGGGTCTGCTCGGATGCCAGCGTCTCACCGACTGCTTTCTTGCTCAGGTGGTTGAGGTGGGCCTCGAGCACGTCCTGCGGCGTGGCGATGATCGTCAGGCACATCACCGTGTCCTCGGGCATTTGGTCGAACAGGGCATTGATGGCGTCGCCGCCCTTGCGCGTTTCGCCGGTCAGGTGTCCGATGCCAGGTGGCATGCGCAGCCGGTCCACTGGCATGACCCGGTGCGGCATGCCATCGAAATGCCAGACACCGTTCTCGATGTCGGAATGCGGCTGGCCGAAGAACAGGCGTTGAGAGAAGTCGGTGCCACTGGCCAGCTCAATTTCACCGGGTTCAGATTCTTCTGGGTACGCAGTCAGGGCGTAGAAGCGTTCCCGGTCGGCCGCCGTTGTACCAAGCGTCGTGGGGTTGGGGTTGAACCAACGCAGCAGCCAGTCGTGCACGTCGGCCGCGGCCAGGCGCCGCGCACGCACACCGGCGTTGGTCAGCCCGCCCAGCAGCCGATCGCAGATGACTGTCAGGGCATGCTCGGGGGATTGCCCGCGCCGCTCCGGGGTTGCGGAGGTGCGGCGATAGACCACCATTCGCACGCGTCGCTGCTGCCCACGCCAGGGCAGGCGCGTGACCGTGGTGTCCTCAAACAGCCCACCCGGGGCGGCGATCGCGCGCAAATGGTGGGCGAAGAAGCGTTCGTAGAAATTGCTAAAGGCCGTGTCTCGCGCACGTGGCTGGATGTAGCCGTGCAGCGTCTCCAGATAGCTGTCCCAGTCGGTCTCATCCTGCGCATAAAGTTGCACCACCCAGGGGTTTTCGTCGAGCTCGTCGAAACTGTCCTGCAGCGCGTTTTCGAGACTGTCGCGCACCTGTGCGAGCCAGTGCAGTTCGCGCCCCTCGGTGCCCACCGGGACGAGCTCGAAGAATGCCGCTACGGAGACGCCGTCCTCAAGCAGCAGGCTCTGCGACTGAGGCAGGTATTCGACCCAGGGCAGTATGTCGACAAACGATGGGGCGACGTCGTAGAGCGCCTGTTCGTCATTTAACGTAGCGTGCGGGCATGATCCTGTATTGCCAGGTTCGGGGATCCCCGCCGCGTCCAGCGTTCGAACATGCCTGCTCCAGGCATCTGTCTCTCTGGGTTCTTGGACGCGCATTGGCGCGCGTTGAAAGCGCTGGCGCCAGGTCGTCATAGCGGCCCCCTGGCGAGAACCGGTTGTCCCTTGTCCAGCAAGGGGTGTGGATGGCATAGCTTCACGATGGCAATACCGATGAAATAGGGGTACTGCCCAGTGTCATCAAAGAGCCAGTGTGTGGCAGCCAACAATCCGGGTTGTCTGCTCTCCGGATAGTCTGGGTGATGTGGGCTGGCGAGATGCCGGCCGCCTGTTGAATTCGGCACGTGATCAGGTGCCTGGGTCTAATTCAGCTTTGATGGTGATAGAGTGGTAAATCCTCTCTTAAGAAGCAACAACCGAGATTTATGCCTCTTGAGTGCTATAGCGGTTAACTCTATAATGTTGTGAATTATGGAGCTTACAGGGTAAGAAGACACAATATGTTGGATTTAAGCTTTAGCAAACCCAGTGAAATCGTCAAACTGCTGTGCGAGCGTCTTCGCACGGAGCGGCTGGCGTTGCAGATGACTCAAACCGATGTGGCCGCGCGCGCCGGCGTCGGCGCCAATACCGTGTCCAACCTGGAGGCCGGGCGTAATGTGAGCCTGGAGAGCGTGGTTCGCGTGGCCATGGTTCTTGGGCGAAGCAAGGAACTTGAAGGATTGTTCCTGCCGAAACTGGACAGCCTGGAGGACATCATTCGCTATGAGAATAGCGCTAAACGTCAGCGTTCCAAGAGGAAATCGAAAAATGATTGAACGAGTAGACGTCTACTACGATGGCTGGGGGGAGCACTGGCTGTGGGGGTCAATGGTTTCTACAAAGGCCATCACGGGACGCCCGTTGGTTGTCTTTGAATACAGCGATGAAGCGAAGAATAGAGGCTTGGAGCTGTCGTCGTACACCCTCCCTTTGAATGGGCCAAAGTTGCGCAGAGACTTTCCGCCCCACCAGTTGGGACTGCCAGGCCCCATCTATGACTCGCTGCCTGATGGCTGGGGCATGCTGCTGATGGATCGTTTGTTCAAGCGCCGTGGTCTCAATGCAGCGCGAATCGGGCCGCTGGAACGTCTTGCTTACATTGGGGGCAACGCGATGGGAGCCATGTCGTTTGAACCCGTGGCGCCTGAGCTCCAGGAGCAGCAGGGACATATCTCTCTCGATCTGCTCGCAGCCGAAGTGCAGGATGTCCTCAACGGTGAGGGGGGCGCATTCCTGGAACACCTGTTGCAGGTGGGCGGTTCTCCGCAGGGGGCCAGACCTAAAGCCTTGGTCTATCGTGATCGCAATACGGGCGGTTTTTCTACAGCTGCCATGCCTGGCTCGGAAGCCTGGCTGATCAAGTTTCCCGCCAGGGAAGAACACCCTGAGGTGTGTGCCGTTGAGATGGTCTATGCCGAGTGTTTGCGCCAGTGCGGCATTCAGACACCGGACACGTTGTATTTTGATTTGCCCAATGGAATGGCGGCATTCGCTTCCAGACGGTTTGACCGACAGAGCGAACTGCGCGTTCCCATGCAAAGCCTCGCCGCGTTTACCGGCGCCAACTACAGAAGCCCGGGGGTTTTGGATTATGTGAATTTCTTACGCGCCACTCGCATGTGCACCAACGATGTGCGCGAAATGGGGCGGGCATTCGAACGGGCCGTTTTCAATGTCGTGTTCAATAATCGAGATGATCATCCCAAGAACTTTGCCTACGTCATGCTGCCGTCCGGCGAATGGAAGTTGGCGCCCGCCTACGACGTGACCTTCTGCGAAGGACCCGGTGGTTACCACCAAATGGATGTGATGGGCGAAGCGCTTGAGATAGGCCGGGCGGCATTGCTTGGCCTTGCAGGGGAAGCGGAGGTTTCCGCACACGTTGCGGGCGACATGATCGACAGAATGTGTGATGTGGCCAGTCAGTTTGCGAGCATCGCCAGGAGCGGCTATGAGGGTGTCATCACCGAAGACACCCTAAGATATATCCAGCGTCGAATTGACGAGAATATCGCTCTGTTACGCTAATAAGATTTCTTGGTAGGAGGGGTGATGATTGCCAGGCCTGCGTTTTTTGTATTACCAGCCTGGTGAGCACAGGAGGAAAGAGTTTTCAAACTTTCAATTACTCCAGGCGATAGTGCCGTTCCGAGGCATACGCGAAGTTCTGCTGTTGTACGCCCATCCGGGTAAAAGATGTTGCTGCCAACAACGTGACAACCCCGTTCGCTCGCCAATTTTTCCAGTGCGACCATGTCGGTATGGCCCGGAAATTCGATCCAATGTATGAAACCACCCTGCGGAGGAACATAAACCGTATCGGCAGGAAAGTCCGTTTGGACAAGTGCTTTAACGGCAGTGGTTATTGCAGAGAGTTGTGATTGAAGTTTTGCACAATGCTCAGTCAGGCGCTGATCGAGCGGGACGGCGCGGGCCGGGTGACGTGCGAAGTGCAGCGCCTGTTCAAAGCCCCGCCAGCCTGCGGCACTGCTGCGCGGGCCGATGCAGAGATTGAATTCGAGCACCGCATCCACCACCGGCTCGATGCGCTGGGCAACCGCATTGCCAGCCAGTTGCAGGGGCTGGGCGAAGTCGGCTACCTGCGCTATGGCTCGGGCCACCTGCACGGCCTCCTGTGGGAGGACGACAGCCTCGTGGACTTCGAGCGCGATGCGCTGCACCGCGAAACCAGACGTCTGTGGAACCAGGATGCCAGCATGGCAAGCATGCAGCTCACCCGGCAGCTCGAATGGGACGAGGCCGGGCGGCTGCGTGCTTGTCGGCAGTGGCGCAAGCAGAACACAGGAGGATACTTGAGCGCACAAATGAAGGCAGACAGGCAGCTAAGCTGAAAGGTATCAAGTTTGGCCGCAGACGCTCAGTGGACAGAGCCTCTGTGCTGGCACTTCACCAGAAAGGCACTGGAGCAACAGAAATTGCTCGTCAGCTCAGTATTTCCCGCTCCACTGTTTACAAAATTTTGGGTAGCAACATTACAACGAAATAGCAATACAACAAACTATTAAGGTAAATGTTTTGATAACTGAAAGATTAATCATTCGCGAGTTTAAAACCTCCAAATCAGATATTGCAGCCTTGTGTGAAATAATGAGTGATATTGAGGTAAATAAGTATTTGCCTTGGCTTCCAATAAAAAATGAGGGAGAAGCTCTTGATTTTTTCCATTCACGCATTCAACCAAGATATGAAAACAAATTTGGTTATTACTTCGCTATTTGTCTGAAAAGTGATGATATACCTATCGGATATATTACTGTTTGCGGCGATCCTAATCATGACCTTGGTTATGGATTGCGCAAAGAATTTTGGGGTGACGGTCTGGTCACTGAGGCAGCAGAAAAAGTGGTGAGTTTTTTAAAATCGCAAGGTTGGGATTATATTACTGCAACGCACGATGTTAACAACCCTGGCAGTGGTAAAGTGATGCAAAAAATAGGGATGAGCTACAAATATACTTTTAAAGAACAGTGGCAACCGAAAGATATTTTTGTCTCATTTAGAATGTACCAACTCAATTTCGATGGCAAAGAGCAAACTTATGATGAATATTGGAATAAATACGATGATCACTTTATCGAACCGCCCGAAAATTTCTTAATTAAACCCTGAAGAAAAAGAGGCTGAATTGGGAAAGATGTCATATTAGAACTTTCCCATGGCTTAACGTGAGTTTTCGTTCCACTGAGCGTCAGACCCCTGTTCTGTAGTGGGTACCCATAAGTGCCAGTGAGGGGGCTGGTGTCTGGCGGGCACCATGTAGAATGAACATCCGTACTTGTTGGTCTGTATGGTCCGCCAGCTGGCTAAAACTAGCGTTCACCCTTCGTTGTCTTGGCACCCAGCGCCCACTTGTGGTAAGGCCCGCCAGACATGGCTCTTGCGGCATGTTGCTGGCGCAATTTTTCAACGGGGGTTGCCAAGGTGGGGGATTTAGTCCATAATGCAGTCCATTGATTCAACAGGGTGGCAAAAAAGTCATTTAGAATCAATAAGTTGGAACATAGGTGGGAGACTCGTTTCCCGCTCCAAATATTAGCCTGTTGAATCACCATGATTCGGCTGGCAAGGGAAAGGGGCTTCGGCCCCTTTTTTATCTTCTGGATAAGCCTGTACGAATCCAGCACCAACCAACATTTTTTAACTCATCCCTGTTGAAGGCCTGAAGCGCACGGTTTTTTTGGTGGGCAGCAGGCGATATGTCACCTTTTGTACTTGAATTTCAATCCAGTTGTTAAACATGGATTTTTTTCCTTTGCTTGCCAGTCCAGGCAATGGGTTGCAAGGCTTATCCATCAGCGATACCACCGGTCTGCCCTTGGACGCTTTCTCTAACGGTTACAAAAGGTGGCATTTCCTCTGCGTTTGGGAAAGGTCTAAAAGCGATAGTTGTTTGGCATCTCTCCCCCTCCCCGAAACTAGCCACAAGAAAGCTCGCACCCGGTGTGCCTGCGCTTGTGAGTTGTATCTACCACCTCATTCCTAAGAAACAGCGAAACCAAAAGCGCCGATTGGCCCTGATGTTTCTGATAGAAACAATCGAGCGACGCGATACTTTGACAACGGTGAAGTCATGCCGGGATGACTGACTCAGTAACGTGGCCTGGTACTTTTGGTAGAGGCGTTCGGTTGAATTTTACTTCTATATGGGGTGATGGGGGGCGATTTTTGCAGATTGAGACGAAATTTTTCTGGCGCCTCAGAAATGGCTGATGGAGTTATGAGTTTGATTATATAGAATACGTGTTCTGGCATTTCAGAAGTAGTTGGGAAATGGACGCGTGTTACCCGAGTAAGTAAAAGGACATACATTATTGGAAATGAACTGCGTCGGAAAGGACAACAAGAAGATAGCGCCGCAGAAAGAAACAGGTGGCCTGTTACTGAAGGGCAAAAACCGGGGAGATGACGGCAACAAGACGACCTTATCTCTTGCCGGGAAGCATCTCGATGATTCAATTCAGAGTCCAATAAGCGAAGAAAAAATCTCCTATGCCTATCGGGAATAGATATGCCTGCGCTGCGCTGAGGCTCGCGGTTTATGCGCATGGGTCACCTGCGTGGTCGGCCTGGTGTTTACGCTGGCAGCAGCTAATGCCACTGCTGATACCAGCGATGCCCGGATATTAATGCAGCCGAAGCCTGGCGCCGACTACATTCTGGGCCACTACTACCTGATTCCGCACCCTTTTATAGCGGTAAAAGACCGTATGGAGCAGGGCTTCGCCACCGAGCCTGGGCTGCGTGGTTTCCAGCTGCGCGATGACACCGCAGCCTTGTTGGATATGGAGTTCTACTGGGTGCGCGTCGGCGCTCGTTATCTTGCAGCGCTGCGCGAAGCCTTGGCCACTGCGGCCGTCAAGCAGGCGACACCTGTGCTGGAGCAAGCGCTTAAGGCCGGTGTGATTGCGCGTGAAGAACATACCGCCTTTCTCGAGGCGATCTCATCGCAGCAGGCTTATTATGCCAAAGATACGCTCAAGACTGTGCCTTTCGTGGCGCAATCCATCGCGCGCTGGTCCTTCCATCGTCTACAAGGTAAATCGCGAGCGCAACAGATCGATTACGGCACTGTCATGGATCTTTCGTTGCTGGTGGATACGCCGCCATTGACGCTGGTCTGGTACGGTGGCACCGCCACCAAGAACACGCGCAAGTTTTCGCTAATGAGCTGCATGACCGGAGTAACCTGTTTCCCAGATCCACATATCGAGCAGAACACCCGCACCGTCGAACACCTAGACCCTGTGTTGAAGCGTTATGTGGACGGCGTCGCCTCGCGCATGCAAGCCCTGGCACCTGCTTGCACTGCCGGACGGCAGCCTGCTGGCCTCGGGCGCTTCCGCGTACCTCTATGTACCACACGGCGATGGCGTGCAGAGGCAGGCTGTCGACGGTTTGAACGGCACGAGCGGCCTGAAAATCAGTCTGGATGGCCAGGTCTGGGGGCTGGCCAGGGACGAGGACGGCTCGCCCCGCCTGCTGGCCTGGCGGCCTGAGGAGAAGGCGGTTTCCTACGCACCTGCGCCGGGCATGTAGGCCTGGCGGATCAACAATTGGACGATACGTGCCGGCGGTGTTGCCCTGCGTCTGGACGACCAGATGTATACGCTGACGCCGCAAGGCCGCTGGAATCAGCACCAGTGGAATGCGAAGCTGCGACGTGTCGTCAGCGACGTGTTAGAACAGACTCGGCCATGGAGTTACAGCCCGGCCGTCCATTTCGGCGACGGCTTGTTCTGGGCCACCGATCGCGACGGCTATGGCATAGACCCGGATACGGCCCGCGTCAGCGGCAGCATTAAGACCTCAACCGCCAAACTATTTTTCGGCAGCCACATGGGCGGTTGGGCGCTGGCCCCCTCATCTGGTGCAGAAGACAGCCAGGTATTCCGTGTCATCGATCCGGCTACCGGCCAGCTTCGCTTCGACGTGGCGACACCTGCTGCCTACTACACATCCAGCGTAGCCCGCAGCGCGCATGGTCGTCTGCTGGCGATCGGCGGTGGAAGCGGCGACAAGGCGGTGGTGACGGTGATTGACATGAAAAAAGGACAAGCGGTACTCAATTTGCGAGTGTCCGAGAACCACAGCGTCAGCGCCATGGCGTTCTCATGGAAAGGCGACAAGCTCTGGATCTACTCTAGCGGTGTGGGGGGCAACGAATTCACTATTTGGGATGTGCCTGCGAATCTGGTCGACGGTACCGACAGTAACAACATTCCTGATCAGCTGCGCTGCGGCTCGTCGATAGAGTGCAATTGACGCCCCTATCCTCGGATCCGTATGGCAAGTTTTGCAAAATCCGGAATGTCGTTTGCAAATGAGTGATAGCAGTGTGTTCTGAAACATGCGAGACAACTGAACTGGAGCCACGGTCCAACGAAAAGCCTTAGGTGAAAAATTCAAGTGGCTCGGCGTCCACTAATAGAGACCCTGGATTGGTGCTTTATTACAGTTGATAACATTTCTCAATGAGGGAGCTTTTGTGAAAAAGAATTATAGGGGCTGGCAGCACTATATGTGTTGCAGAGGCTGGGGATACATGTTGCTGCTGTCGGGTGCGGGGGGCGCTATAGCTGCCGACGAACCTTATCTGCAGCTGGATACACGCATGGTCGAGGTGCCTTACCAGTGGCAGTTGCCAGACGGCGAAGTTCTCCGCAAGGGGGTGAGCGATCAGGCTGCACGGGTTGCGGTGGTTCAGCGCAAAGGTCATGAGGATTACGTGCTGGAGACGATCTGGGACCGTTTCTCGGTGAGGGTGCCAGCGCGTTGTTGGAAGTTGCAGGTGGCGCAGTTCGAAAGCTGCGTGTACATCGGCCCGCGAGAGAACTCGACACGGCAGAGTGAGGTGGAGCAGTCGATCGACCAAGAGATCTCCGTACGCCAGCAGAACCGTGAGAGGCGAGTGACCTGGGCGAGCGAACAGATCGGTCTCGAACAAGTGCCACGTATCCTCGAAGCAGCGTTTGCCAGGCATGAGCGTTGGCTGGCCTTGAGCTCAGGTCATGCAGACTCGGCCGCATTTCTCTGCGGCCGGCTCAAAGGCGCTTTGGCCGCTGTGCCCTCGCAAAGCACCTTGCCGCGTCGGGATATGATGGCTGGTCGGCCAGAAGCGGTTGCGGCATATGTTCAAGCAGCTCGGGGGGGGGGTAACTGGCGCGCTGCTGCCGGGTTGTTCGACGCGATGATGGCGGACGAGGATTTTGAGTCCGCGCGCGTGATCGTGGCATGGCTGCTGAAGCAGAATATTCCCGCCGGTTACAACAAGCTTGGCACGTTGGTGGCGGCGACATCCGGATACGATGGTGCATCCGAAGTTGGTCAAGCGATCATCAAAGACCTGCGCCGGCATGCGGCGTGGCAAGGGGATCCGGTGGCACAGATGGAACTGGCGAACTTGCTGGAGAACGAGGGCGATAAGATGAATGCTACCCGGTTACGCGTATGTGCCGTTGAGCAGAACCCGGATCTGGAAAGGTAAGACGCTTGGGATGCATATCGCTATGATGGCAGGGGGGCTATGGTATCTGTTGGCGGTGGGCTAAAGTGCCTGGTTGGCTGTGGATATGGATAACAAATAAGAATAAGGAAACCTGATGGCCTCAAAACCGAGTACGGAAGAGTTTATCATCGGCAATATTTTTGTGTCGGATACGTTTTCGGTAAAGGAGGGGGCGATAGCGCCTGGCTTTCCCAATTAATCCCGCTAACTTATGCCCAGCGGCCTGCGTCTAAGAAAAAATCTCGCAGGAGAGCCCATGAATTACGGTTGCCCGTCGGATAGGGGGAGCACTTTTGCACTGCAATCCATAGGTTAAATATCTATTGCCAGTATCATACGGAACGGGGTACAGGAGGTAGTATGGAATCTGGTGCTTTAAAGCATCTGATAAGAACGGCGGCGGGATGTGCGCTGTTCTTCGGCCTGGTCGCCCCGCCGTTGGGGGGCGTGCTCATGTTTCTGCTGATGGCGTTCGGCAGCGGTGAGTGGGTGGGAATAAGTCTTCTCGATGCCGGCGACTTGCTGGGCATGGCGGGGTTTATCGGCATTTTTTCTTATGCGCTCGGTTTTTTGCCGGCATGTTTGGCGGGGGCTATTGCCGGTATCGCCCATTCAGGCATTCGCCAATTGCGGTGGTTTCTGCTGTTGTGTGCGGTGGTGTCCGCCATTGCCCCCGGTTTGCTGAATGCCGATCAGCGTATTTTTGGCGCGATCGCGGTCTTACCGGGAATGTTCGCCGGGTTTTTATGGTGGCGTCGGAGATTGCGTGATGCCCCGACTGATGAGGTTTTGCACGATAGCCCTTCGCCATAAGCAAGCAAAAAGCCGGGGAGGGCCATTCCTGTCGAGAAAAAGAACCGTTTTGCCCGTGAATCCCCGAGCCGATGCATATAAAATCAACATTCCGCTTGCCTTTCCGTTGGCATTGTGAACAGTGCGCCCACAAAATAAGCAGTTGAAAGCGTTAGAGAACTTTTTGCTATTTCGGGGGGTTGCCAAGGTGGGGGGTTTAGTCCATAATGCAGTCCATCGATTCGGCGGTAACGAAATAAATTACTTAAGAATCAGATGATTAAGATAAGCGATTTCAACATCGCGGTTCAAAAGAACAAAACGAAGTGGGTGGATCACCGGCTTTGGCCTGAAAAGGCAAACAGAATAAAGGCGCGTTAACAAAGCGGTTATGTAGCGGATTGCAAATCCGTCCAGTCCGGTTCGACTCCGGAACGCGCCTCCAACTTTCCCGAGCCCGGGTGGTGAAATCGGTAGACACAAGGGATTTAAAATCCCTCGGCTTATGGCTGTGCGGGTTCAAGTCCCGCCCCGGGTACCAGGGAACGAAAATACCGAATAATCAAAGCAATAAGTAGTAATGTCGTAGACCGCCGAGAGGCGGTTTTTTTGTGTCTGAAATTCGCATTACGCCTGCATTTTTTTCCTTTCTTGTCATGCCGCCACCCTGCCTGCAGGGAGCCCCGCAGGGCTCCACACTACAGATCATAAGAAACCGAACGCCGCGGCGAGGATCCAGCCGAAGACGCAGGAGACGCTGACGCCGATCAGGCCCGGTAGAATGAAGCTGTGATTGATCACGAAGCGGCCGATGCGGGTGGTGCCGGAGCGGTCGAACTGAATTGCCGCCAAATCGCTGGGGTAGGTCGGTAAAATATAATAACCGTAGCAGGCCGGCGCCGAAGCGACGATATAGGCCGGGTTGACGCCGATCGCCAGCGCCACCGGCACCAGCGCCGCCAGCGCGGCGGCCTGCGAATTGACGAATTTCGACACCAGCAGCAGGATCAGCGCATAGGCCCAGGGGTACTCTTTCACCAGCACGCCCAGCGTGGCTTCTATCTGCGTCAGGTGCGCGCCGAACATGGTTTCCGCCATCCAGGCGACGCCATACACCGCCACGATGGCAATCATGCCGGAACGGAACACCTCGTTTTTAGAGATAGACGCCGGGTTGGTGCGGGTAATGATGACGATCAGCGCCCCGGCCATCAGCATGCACATCTGGATCACCAGAACCATGGAAAGTGGCTTGCCACCGAAGCTGGGCCGCAGGTCGGAAAAAGCCCCCAGCACCGCCACCAGGGCGATCGTGGCGAGGAAAATCCACATGGCGATCCAGTTGCTGCGTGGCAATACCCGGTCCAGCAGGGTGGCGGCGTCGCCATAGACGTAGCGATGGTTCTCCGGCACCGAGATGAATTTCTGAAACTCGGGATCTTTGTCCAGGTCTTTGCCGCGGAACCAACTGAAGATACCGATCGCCAGAATGCCGCACAGGGTGGAAGGAATGGTGATCGACAGCAGATCGAGGAATTCCAGATGGCGGCCATTGAAGGTGTAGCTGCTGAGCATCGCCACCAGTGAAACGACAGCCACCGAGACCGGGCTGGCGATAATGCCCATCTGCGCGCCGATCGAGCTGGCCGCCATCGGCCGTTCCGGGCGGATGTTATTTTTGATCGCCACGTCATAGATGATCGGCAAAATGGTATACACCACGTGCCCGGTACCGCAAAGGATAGTGAGAATGCAGGTGACGAAGGGGGCGATGATCGAGACATAACGCGGGTTTCGCCGCAGCATCCGCTCGGCGATCTGGAGCATGACGTCCAACCCGCCTGAGGCCTGCAGGGTGGCGGAGGCCGCCACCACCGCGATGATCACCAGCATCACGTCTACCGGCGGTTTGCCGGGCTGCAGGTGAAAACCGAACACCAGGATCATCAAACCGATACCGCCCAGCAACCCCAGCGCAATGCCGCCTTTACGCGCCCCATACAGCAGGCATGCCAATATAACCGCTAATTGCAGAAAGAAATCCATGATAGATACGCCTTAATAATGTTGAACTTAACTACGTTCAGTTTCCGGCGGCGTTTACAGCAGAAAGTTGTTTTAAATCTAAAGGCACTAAAAAATTGTGGTTATTAACTCTAAAGAGTGATGACGGTCACGTTCAGAGAATCTGAAGAGCAGGCGGCTGAAGACATCAGCACGAAAAAGCAAGTGAAGAGGTCAGACCTCTCCTATATGACGGATTTACCACCAGAGGAGAGAGTTATGGATCCGACAAAAATGACGGGGCTGGCGTTATTACAGGCAGCGATGGCCGGCAAAATTCCACCGGCTTCGATCGCTGAAACGGTGCCCATGAAACCGGCCGCGGTTGAAGAGGGATATATCCGCATCGTGGCGCGGGCCGACGAACGCCACCTTAACCCGCTGGGCGGCGTTCATGGCGGCTTCGCCGCCACGGTTTTGGACTCGGTGACCGGTTGCGCGGTGCACAGTACGCTGGGCGCAGGGACGGGTTATGGCACCGTCGATCTGCAGGTGAAAATGTTGCGCCCGGTGCCGAAGGAGATTGATCTGATCGCCGAGGGGCGTCTGGTCTATGCGTCGAAAAACGTCGCTTTCGCGGAAGGTACGCTCAAAACGGCGGAAGGGAAGCTGCTGGCTTCGGCAACCGCCACTTGCTTTATCATTCGCCCTACCGAACAGCCGCAGCAATAAACTGCCATTTATCAGGCCCCGGTTCTTCCATCCGGGGCCTGATGCATTTCTCTGTCGGCTGCACCGATCGCCGCGATACGGCCGCAGGCGCGATGCGTCATTGTGGTCTAGTATTCTTGGGTAAAAATTTATCGGGGTGAGTATGCAGCCGTATAAAGAGGTTGAGTTTGATCATGAGCTTTGTCTGGCGATCGGCAGAGCCGTATTGGACGTGGTAGCGCAAGGGGAAGAAACCAGCGCGACGTCGGTGATGAGCGCCATTGAGCGGGCGGTGGAACAGGGGCTGAACGACGACGACACCGCCGTTGCCGACGACGCGCTGGATTTGATGGCTCGTCTTATTCACGGCTGCGGATTTATTAATCTATCGGGTGAAGAGGAGACTTCCCATGCATTGGTTGAATTTCAAGCGCTACAAGAGTGACGTCGCCAAACAGGCCGTGCCGCCGCATCTGAATGCCGCTGAATTTGCGCGGCATTATGCCGATAAGCCGCAGGAGAATACGGAAGAGTATCTTTCGCTCAGCGGGGAGATGTGTTGGGATGCGGTGGTGCTGTGCGCCCACCGTTCCGGCGCGCTCAGTAAGGCGAAATACAAGCAACTGTGGCTGACGGTGTTCGATAAGCAGTACAGACATTTTGTCAGCCCTGACGATACCGAGATCCGCACCATGGCGGATATGCTGCGCGCGCCGCAGGGATGTTTTATCGGGATATTCTCCATGCGCGACGCGGCCTCGCCCCGATTGCTGCATGCCATGATCGGCACCGGCGCGGGATTTGCCGCAGGCAATAAAAATCTTTGCATCGGCGTGGGAGGCGCGGTCGGCTGGGAGAATCTCAATCTGGCGCGCGATCTGCGCTGGCAGCCGGAAGGCGGTTTTCTACGCCAGGGCGACAGTGAAGTGCTGCGTATTTTTTATCGGCCTTTCCCCGCCTGAAACGGTCCGGACGCTTTTTAGGGTAAAAAAACCGCCGTTGGGCGGTTTTTTGCGTCTTATTTGAACCCGCCGCTGCGGATGAAGTCGAGACCGGCGGCGGTGATCCGCGTTTGGTGCGGATCGATATCATAGTTGTTCTCGTCGATGTCGCTCATCACGTAGGCCTGTATCAGCCCCTTGGTTTTGAGATAGGCGAAGGGATCCGCGAAGGCGTGCGGGCTGGTGGCGTCCTGCTTCCACAATTCGTAAGTTTTCTCATCCAGCGTGCCGGGATGATTGGCGGCCAGTCGGGTCAGGATCTGATTGTAGAACACATAGTCGGTCATGATGCGGTCCTCTTTATCGCGAGCGACAGTCTCGGAAAATGACGTAACGTCTATCAATCATAGCCGATGTTTGCTCGCCGACTGCGTTATCGCGAATCCAGGTTATCCACGCTGGCTTTCGAACCAGTGAAACAGACGCGAAATGGTGAGGCTGAGATCGCCGATGTTGAAGAGCACGCCGAGCCACAGGGTTAGCATAACCAGGATGCCGATGATGACGGGAAGATCCATTTTGCCCATGAGAATGTTTTGCAGAGGTGACGGTGCCACAAGGGTAACACCGTTTTCCGGCAGGATAAAATGTGCCGCCGTTATTTCGATTGTGCCGCTGTGGAATGGCGAAGGCCGGCCATCAGGGTGACCGGCCGGGTTTCAACAGCCTATCTTGCCGCCAAACGATCAGGCATAGTGGCGGGCGATATGCTCGGCGGTGGCGATCGTCGTCACATTAGTGGCGACGGAGGGCACGTCGGGGAAAATGGATGCGTCGACAACCCGAAGCCCGTGCACGCCGTGCACGCGGCCCTGAAGGTCAACGACCGCCTTCGGGTCGCCGGCATTCCCCATTGGCGCGGAGGAGGTCGGGTGATGATAGGTATCCAACGTCGCCGCCATCGAGGCCAGAATGGCCTCGTCGCTGTCTGCGGCAGGCGCAAGCTCGCTGTGGATAAGCGTAGACAGCGGAGCGGTTTGCCCTATTTTTCGCGCCAGTTTAACCCCCTCCAGCAAGCGAACACGGTCACTCTCTTGCGCCAGGAAGTTAAGGTCAATGTGAGGGGCTGCCATCGGATCGCGGCTTTCCAGCCAGATGCGTCCGGTGGATTGCGGCCGAGTCAGCGCCACCGCCAGGACAAAACCGACGCCGGTGGGGCTTTGGTCATGTGGGAACAGATGCGTCGCGGTAATGTGCAGATCGAGCTCCTCCGGTTCCGCCCGGCTGCTGCGGGTCCACAGCTTGGCGCCGATAACCGGCGATTGGCTGCCGATGACGTCGGGGCGGGCTGCGTAGGCATTGTAATAAAAGGGGTGATCGACCAGGTTTTCACCGACGGGCAAATCGGCGACGACGGGGATCCCCAGACGCTTCGACTGTTGCGCAGGCGCGATGCCGGATCGCATCAAAACGGCGGCGCTGCCGTAGGTTCCCGCGCTCAGAATCACTTCAGCGGCAAGGATCTCTTCGCCGCTGGCCAGGCGCACGCCGATCGCGTGCTGCCCGTCAAATATCACGCGGTCGACCAGCGTATCGGCACGCAGGGTGAGATTGTCTCTGGCGCGGGTTTTCTCATCCAGATAGGCCATGCCGGTGTTAACGCGCACGCCGTTGATGATATTCATCGGGTAGGGGCCGACGCCATTGGCTGAAGGGCCGTCAAAGTCGTCGATGGCGTCATAGCCGTTGGCGCGCGTGGCGGCGACGAAAGCGCGTTGCATTGGCGTGATGTCATCCAATGTGAGTTGCACGACGGGAAAGGGGCCGCTATCGCCATGGATTGCGCGGTCGTGCAGGCCATGACGAGTCTCCAGTTTTTTGAAGGCGGGCAGCAGGTCCTGATAGCCCCATCCCGGCAGATCCCAGCGGTTGAAATCTTCCGGGCGGGCGCGGATCGCCACGGCACCGTTGACGCCTGAACTGCCGCCCAGGACTTTACCGCGGATGGCGCCGATCGCGTGGCTGACATAGCCGGGTTCTGTCCGGTATCCCCATTCGAATTCCGGGTCGCCATTGGCGCCGAGCACGTCGCTGTTCGCGATGAGGCGCGGATAATCGTAGGGCGCGTAACTGTGTCCGGCCTCTATCAGCAGGACCCGGCGCGTTGGGTTTTCGCTGAGGCGAGCCGCCATCACCGCGCCGGCGGAACCGCCGCCGACGATGATCACGTCGAAGGTGGATGGCTCGCTGGCGCGTTGGGCCGGTTGTGTTTGCGCCGCCGACGCGGAACTCGATGCGCAAGCGCTGAGCGTGGCGGCGGCTGAAACGGCCAGCGTTTGGGATATCAGCTGACGGCGTGACAGGTCTTTCATGGCGTAGTCTCCAGAGCGGGCGGAAGGTGTGTTCTGCAGACTAAAACCCGGAGATAAAAGCGACAAGCGGGCGAAATTCGAACCTGCCGTTCGCGTTCTGCGAACCTTTCAGGTTGACGTCAGGAAAGGGGACAGCGCGGTTTCCCAGCTGGGCGTAGGGCCAATGTGCTCGCTCAGAAAGTCCACCAGCGCCTTGATCTTGGGGGATGCGCGTTTTGAACGGCGATAGACGGCGGAAATGTCGCCGCCGTCGGGTGAATAGGCGGCCAGCACAATGCGCAGTTCCCCTGCGCGTATCGCGTCGGCGGCGATAAATGCGGGCAGGATGGCGAGGCCCAAACCAGCTTTCGCCGCCGCCAGCAGGTGAAAAGCATTATCGGTGCGCAGGCGTTTGCCGATACGAAACGATCGGATCTCGCCTTCGATGGGGAGTTGCAGCATGCCGGTCGGCTCGCGGTGAATATACAGCAACCCCTGATGCTGTTGCAGGTGTTGCGGGTGCGTCGGCGTGCCTTGACGCGCAAGATAGGCTGGGCTGGCGCAAATCAAGTGACGGTTGGCGCAGATGCGCTGCGCGATCAGGTCGGAATCCGCCAAGGCGCCGATACGGATGGCGACGTCGAAATTTTCCTGATTCAGATTGGCCAGGCGATCGCTGTACTCCACGTCCAGATTGAGGTTCGGGTATTGTTCCATAAAGGCGGATAACAGCGGCGCCAGATAGCGGATGCTGAACGCCATCGGCGCGGTTAACCGCAGTGGGCCCTGCAGTTGGCCGTGCAGTGTTCGCACCGACTCTTCGGCATCGCTCACTTCGCTTAATATGAGAACGGCGCGCTGATAGAACAGATGGCCGGCGTCGGTCAGCCCAAGCGTTTTCCCGCGTTCGAACAGCACAGTCCCAAGGCGCGTCTCCAACTGCTGGATGCGTTTGCTGACCACCGACTTGGTGGTGCCCAAGCGGCGGGCGGCGGCGCTGATGTTGGCGGCCTCGACCACGGCGATATAGGTCGCCATCTCCTGAAACTGATTCATTCATCTCTCCTTCGGCATCCGCCGGGTCAAGTTACCACTCTGTGCACGCCAGGCAAAAAAAACCACCCGGGCGGGTGGTTTTTGCTTGTCAGTGCGAATCAGTCCAGTTTGGGGTGCTGGTCGATCAGGATCTGTTTTTTCTTTTCCAGTTCGGCGATCTGCGCGTTGATGTCCTCGACTTTCTGTTCGATGTTGTCGTAGGTTTCCTGCAGCAGCTCTTTTGCCTCGGAGCGGTCAGAGGCGGCCGGCGTCGCGCCGCGTAGCGGCTTGTTGGCGGTTTCTTTCATGTACAGACCGGTGATAAGACCGATCACCGCAACAACCATCAGGTAGTAGGCCGGCATGTACAGGTTGCCGGTCGCTTCCACCAGCCAGGCGGCAACGGTCGGCGTCGCACCGGCGATCAGTACCGAAATGTTGAACGAAATCGCCAGCGCGCTGTAGCGGATGTGCGTCGGGAACATCGCCGGCAGGATGGAGGCCATCACCCCGGTGAAGGAGTTGAGCAGCACCGCCAGCACCAGCAGGCCGACGAAAATCAGGCCGATGACGTTGCTGTTGATCAGAATGAAGCACGGGATCGCCAACGCCAACAGGCCGATGCTGCCGCCGATGATAAACGGCTTACGGCCGATGCGGTCACTGGTCAGGCCGATCACCGGCTGCACGAACAGCATGCCGATCATGATGGCGATGATGATCAGAACGCCGTGATCTTCCGAGTAGTGCAGGTTATGCGACAGGTAGCTCGGCATGTAAGTCAGCAGCATGTAATAGGTCACGTTGGTGGAAATCACGATACCGACGCACACCAGCAAACTTTTCCAGTGTTTGGCCGCGATCTCTTTGAACGAGGTCTTTGGCGGATTCTCGATGGCGTTGCGATCCTCTTTCTCCATCTTGTCCACGTGCTGCTGGAACGCCGGGGTTTCTTCCAGCGCATGGCGCAAGTAGAGACCGATCAGGCCCAGCGGCGCGGCGATGAAGAACGGGATACGCCAGCCCCAGTCGAGGAAGTTGGCTTCGCCGACGATACTGGAGATCAGCACCACTACGCCTGCGCCCATCACAAAGCCGGCGATGGAGCCGAAGTCCAGCCAGCTGCCCATAAAGCCGCGTTTGCGGTCCGGTGAGTATTCGGCGACGAAGATCGCCGCACCGGAATATTCACCGCCGACGGAGAAGCCTTGCGCCAGTTTGGCCAGCAGCAGCAAGATCGGCGCCCAGATGCCGATCGACGCATAGGACGGGATCAGGCCGATACAGAAGGTGCTGACCGCCATGATGATAATGGTGACCGAGAGCACTTTTTGACGGCCGAACTTGTCGCCCATGGCGCCGAAGAACAGACCGCCGAGCGGACGCACCAGGAAGGGGACGGAGAAGGTCGCCAGTGCGGCGATCATTTGCACGCCGGGAGAGGCGCCGGGGAAGAAGACCTGGCCAAGCGCATAGGCGACAAAGCCGTATACGCCGAAGTCGAACCACTCCATTGCGTTGCCGAGGGCCGCGGCGGTAATGGCCTTCTTGAGTTTGCTGTCATCGATGATGGTGATGTCGTTAATGTGCATCGGTTTATGTCGTTTTTTTCTTAACTTCATATAATCATCCCTTAATGAATTATTCGTTGTTCGTGAAAGCGTAATCTCCGTTCACTGTTGTTTTCGAGTTATCAAATCGGCTAATCGAATCGCGGTTCAAGACGATTCATTATCCACATTTAAGTTGAGATGTGGATCACAAAATAGCGTCGCTCATGCCGATGTTATGTCATTTAGGTGACTAATTATTTTGCATCTATAGCTTAACGTTATATCTTGCGGCGATCAAATCCAGCAGTTTAACTTAAGTGTTTGCACCGATTTGGTGCGAGAATGGTCTGATAATTGTGCGATCTGGCGATTTTTCGGCTGATTGATGGTGTTTCCAGTATAGAGAATACGGGAGATAAAACAGGAAAAATTGATGTGTTCGCCGCTAAAAAAACGCCTGGCCAGGTGGCCAGGCCGGTGAGATTACGGCGCCGATGAACCGCCGAATTCGAGATAGATTTTCGCCAGATTCTGGTACTGCGCGAAGCGGTTCTCATCCACCGCCAGTTCCGCCTGACGGCGTTGTTCCTGAGCGTTCAGCCAGTCGGTAATGGTGACGGCGCCCTGTCGGTAACGCACCTCGTTCAACCGCTCCGATTTACGCGCCAACGCCAATGAGGCGCGCAACTGCGTCTCCTGCGCCAGCAGCTGCGTGCGCAGTGACAGCGCGTTGTTCACATCGCCCATCGCTTTGTACAGCGCCTGCTTGAAGGCCAGAACTTGCTGTTCATAGTCGTTGCGGGCGATCTTGATCTCCACGCCCATTTGCCGCCACTGCAGGAACGGCAGCGTCAGGCCGGCGCTGAGGCTGCCCGTCGGGTTGCGCAGGAATTCCAGCAGCGCGCTGCTGCTGGCGCCCAGTGAACCGGTCAGGCTGAACGCGGGATAGTATTGCAGACGTTTTTCATCGACGTTGGCCAGGGCGGCGCGCAACCGCAGCTCTTGAGCGCTGAGATCCGGGCGACGGCTCAGGACGCTGGCGGGAATGCCGGTGTTGATCTGCGGCATCGCCGTCGTCGGCAGGCGCGCGGGCGCGATGGTGGCCTGGCCTGATGGCGCGCCCAGCAGCACCGCCTGTTCGTTCAGCGCCTGTTGACGATCGTGTTGTAACGCCACCAGGCTGCGTTCCTGAGTCAGCAAGTTTTGTTCCGCATTCACTACGTCCAGCGCCGAGATGCTGCCGGCCTGATAACGGGCGTTGGCCAGCCGCAGCGTCGTTTTGGCATAGGCGATGCTCGCCTGGCTGACGCTGATTTGTTGATTGAGAAAACCGATGCGCCAGTAGTTGGTGGCGGCGTCGGCCAACAGCTTCAGGCGCGCCGCCTGCAGATCCTGCACGGAAGCCTGGCTGCTCCACTCGGCCGCGTCGCGCTGGCGCGCCAGCTTGCCCCACAGATCGACCTCATAGCTGGTGGTGAGCGACGCGTTGCTGGTTTTATTCCACGCGGAGGACTCGGACAGCGGGCGATTAATGCTGCTGCCTAATGAGGCGCTGACGCCGGGCGCGGTGCTGATGCCGACGCGTTCCGCCTCGAGCCGCGCGCGGTAAACGCGCAACGCGGCGGCGGCCAGATCGTTATTGCTCGCCATCACCTGTTGCAGCCAACGATCGAGCTCGGGATCGTGGAAATCGCGCCAGTCGAACGGCGTCGGCGCGGCGTTGTCGGCAGCGTATTGCCACCCCGCAGGATAGTTGACCTGCGGCGCCCGGTAGTCGCTTTTCAGGGCATTGCCGCAGCCGGCGGTGAGCAGGGCGGCGAGGCTTAACGCCAGGGGAGATAAAATTTTCATGGGTTACTCGCTGGCCAATGAAACGACCGGATCCATCCTTGCCGCTTTGCGGGCGGGGAGATAACCGAAGATCATGCCGATTAAGGTTGAACAGAAAAATGCCGTGGCGGCGGCTTGCCAGGAATAGATGGCGGTGAACATGCCGCCCGCCAGCGAGGTGAACAGCGACCCGGCGGCGAACGACAGCGCGATGCCCAAAGCGCCGCCGATCAGACAGACCAGCACCGCCTCTATCATGAACTGTTGCATGATGTCGCTGCGCCGCGCGCCGACCGCCATGCGCACGCCGATTTCGTGGGTGCGTTCGGTCACCGAGACCAGCATGATGTTCATCACGCCCAGGCTGCCGATCACCAGCGCGATGGACGCCACCATCAGGATCAGCAGGCTAAAAGTCATTGACGTGCGTTCGATGGACTTTCGGATTTTATCGAAGTTGTACAAACGGAAATCTTTTACGCCATGGCGTTGGGTCAACAGCTGTGTGATAGCGGTGACGGCCGATTCGCTGGCGACATTGTCCTTTAGCCGAACGGTGATGCCGCTGAGCGTCGGTTTGCCTACCATGCGATACATCACCGTGCTGTAGGGCATCCAAACAGTAATGCGATTGGGCGCGTAGTTGCGATTGCTTTTCGCCACACCGATCACTCGGGCCGGCACCGAGCCGAGAAACACGATCTGGCCGAGCGGCTCGACGCCGAAATCGCCGAACAGCGCCTGGCGCGCATTGTCGTCGATGATCACTTCCTGCAGCGCATTACGATCGTCGCGGAAAGTCACGCCTTGTAACAGCTCGACGCCGTTAACGCGGAAATAGTCGCGCCCGACGCCGGTGATCGAGGCGGTGGCGGATTTGCTGCGAAAACGGATGCTGTCGGAAGCGTCTACTTCCGGGCTGACGCTGTCGACGAAGCTTTGCTGCGCCAGCGCGTCGGCATCGGCCGGCACCAGGGTGCGGATGCTGTCGATGGCGTCGTCGAAGAAATCGCGACCCGGATAGATGCTTACCACGTTAGTGCCGAGATCTTTGAGGTTTTCCAGCGTGCGCTGTTTGGCGCCTTCGCCCAGCGCCACTACCGTGACCACGGCGGCGATGCCGAAGATGATGCCGGTCATGGTCAGCGCGGTGCGCAGACGATGAGCGTTCATCGCTTTCAGCGCCATGTGCAGCGATTCACGGGTGCGGTCGATCAGGCGTTGCCAGCCGCTTTGCCGGCTGCGGTTCGGCGGCGGCAACGATGGGCCGGACGCCGACTTGCGGCCGCTGTCAGCGATGATCTTGCCGTCTTGCAGTTCGATGACGCGCTGCGCATGTTGCGCCACTTTCATATCGTGGGTGACGATCACCACGGTATGGCCGCGCTGATTCAGTTCGCTCAGGATCGCCAGCACTTCCTGGCCGGATTGGGTGTCCAGCGCGCCGGTCGGTTCGTCCGCCAGGATGATCTCACCGCCGTTGATCAGGGAGCGGGCGATGCTGACGCGCTGCTGTTGGCCGCCGGAAAGCTGGCCGGGTTTGTGATCTTCTCGTCCCTCAAGCCCCAACCGCGCCAGCAATTGCGCCGCCCGCTGCCGACGCTGATCGCGCCGGGCGTTGGCGTAGATGGCCGGTATTTCGACGTTGCCCAGCGCGCTGAGATCGGGCATCAGGTGATAGCGCTGGAAGATAAAACCGATATGTTCGCGGCGCAGGCGGGCCAATTCGTCCGGCGACAGGTGGGCGGCGTTCTGGCCGCTGATGTAGTAATCGCCGCGATCCGGCACGTCGAGGCAGCCCATGATGTTCATCAGCGTCGATTTGCCGGAACCGGAGGCGCCGATGATCGCCACCAGCTCGCCGGCGGCGATGGTCAGATCGATGTCTTTCAACACCGTTAACGCTTGACCGCCGTTGGTGTACGTTCGGCTGATGCCTTTTAGTTCGATGATCGCGTTCACAGGAAGATGCCATCCTCAGCCGATTTGGCGGCGGGCTGCGACAGCACCACGGTTTCACCGGCTTTCAGGCCGCTGAGGATCTGAATGTCGACATTGTTGGTGATGCCGGTGGTCACTTTGCGCGTTTCCAACCGCTGGTCCTGGGTCAGCACCTGCACCTGCTGCTCTTTGCCATCGATTTTATGCACCGCCTGGATCGGCACCAGCAGGGTGTTCTTCGCGTCGCCGAGCAGCAAGGACACCTGCGCGGTCATGGCGATGCGCAGGCGGTTTTCCGGGTTTGGCACGTCCAGCAGCGCGTTGTAATAGACCGAGGCGTTCGAGGTGCCGGAGCCGGAAGCGGAGCTGGTGCCGGCGAGCGAGTCGTCTTTCATCACCGATTCCGGTGCCAGCTCGATAGTGCGCAGCGTGGCGTCGTAGCGTTTATCCGGATCGGAGAAAATAGTGAAGTAAGCCTTTTGTCCCGGCGAAATGCGGGTGATGTCGGCTTCGGAGATCTGCGCCTTGATGGTCATCATATCCAGCCGCGCCAGCTTGACGATGGTCGGCGCACTTTGGCTGGAGTTGACCGTTTGTCCCTGCTGCGTGACCACGGCGATAACAATGCCGTCCATCGGCGCAACCACGCGGGTATAGCCCAGATCGATTTTTTTCTTCTCGACTTCGATCTGCGATTGCACCAACTGCGCATTGAGCGCCTGCAGATCGGCGCGAGTGGTGGCGAGCGAGGCTTCGGCGGTCTCGAAGTCTTCCCGAGAACTGGCTTCGTCGTTCAGCATGCGGCGCTGGCGTTTGAAACGCGACTCCGCCTGTTTCAGCAAGGCCTGTTTGGCTAACATATTGGCTTTGACTACGTTCAGCGCCGCTTCGGCGTTGCGCAGATCGTTGCGCTGTTGCAGATCGTCGATGTCGGCGATCGGTTGCCCTTTGGTGACGCGATCGCCCAGCTTGACCTTCAGCGATTTGACTTCGCCGGAGACGCGGGCGCCGACGTTGACGCGTTCGATGGCATCCAGCCGCCCGGTGGCCAGCACGGCGTTTTCGATATCGCCCAGGCGGGCCGGCGCGGTAACGTAATCCTGCTGCGGCGGGCGTTGCCAAAAGATGGCCAGCGCGACGGCGACGGCGATGAAAACGATGGCGGCGATCAACGCCAGACGGCGGGAGGGGAGTTTCAGTGATGACATACCCAGGTTTTCCATAACGATAAAAGCGGCGGTTCCAGTCTGCCATCATGGCAGCGCCAGCTTGAACTGGCGCTAAACGTGAGGCGCTTTCCCGCTGGAAAGGGGATAGTAAAGGCTTTCCCGTTAAAGATCACGGTGAGTTATTATCCGCCGGGTGTGCAACCGGCTGCGTTGGGCGTTATACTGGGTAAAAAACCAGTATTCATTCATCAGCAGGATAATGCCACCGCCATGATGCCAAACCGCCTCGAGCCAGAACTCGACATTTATCAATACCCGGAGCACCTGCGCGCCTGCCTGGCGCCGTTGCCTAAAGGGCCGGGCGTGTATGTGTTTCACGGTCAAAGCGAGAGCCTGCCGCTTTACATCGGTAAAAGCGTCAATATACGCAGCCGGGTGATGGCGCACTTCCGCGCGCAGGACGAGGCTAAAATGCTGCGCCAAACCCGACGCATCAGCTTTATCGAGACCGCCGGTGAGTTGGGCGCATTGCTGCTGGAGGCGCAGTTGATCAAACAACAACAGCCGCTGTTCAACAAACGTCTGCGGCGCTCGAAACAGCTGTGCGCGCTGCGCTTGCAGGCTGATGCGGTGACGATTGCTCACGCCAAAGAGATCGACTTCGCCGTCACGCCCCATCTCTACGGGCTGTTTGCCAATCGCCACGCCGCGCTGGAAAAGCTGCGCGCCATCGCCGACGAGCATCGTTTATGTTACGGCAAGCTGGGGATCGACAAGCTGCCGGCGGGGCGAGCCTGTTTCCGCTACAGCCTGCGCAAGTGCGCGGGCGCCTGTTGTGGCGTGGAGTCGGCGCAGGAGCATGCGCTGCGGCTCAGCGCGGCGCTTGAGCAGTTGCGCATCACCTGTTGGCCGTTCGCCGGGCGCGTGGCGCTGGAGGAGCAGGGCGAGACGCTGCGTCAGTACCATGTGATCCACAATTGGTTTTATCTGGGCTCGGTCGGCAATCTGGCGCAGGCGGAGCGGCTACAGAGCGCGGCCAGCCATTTCGACAGCGATGGCTACAAGATTTTGTGCAAGCCGCTTATCGCCGGCGATTACCCGATTATTGAGCTGCCATAAGGCCATAACGCTGGCGATAACCTAAGACTTATCCGTAAAATCAGGGCATTATGCTAAAAAAGCTTGAGTCCATAATATTGTTATGGATAATAACGCCCCGAAGCGAAGGAACGCGCTATTAACTCAGTTGGCAGAGTGATTGGTTTTATAATGGCTTGTTTTGGCTTGAAAATTGATAGACGCGGGTTCGAGTCCTGCATAGCGCGCCAGCTTCCTTTCACTTCATCTCATCGCGCTTACCGTAAAGCGCACCCGGGTTGATTTGCACTATCGGCTCCTCGTTGGGATTTTCGGGTGTGCTTTACCGTAACCGCTGGCTTTCCTTCCTCTTTCTCTCTCGATCCTTTGCTAAACTGTAATCAGGCAGGCTTGCTGCCCGGCAACAGGAGGTCGATATGTCCCACTCCGAGCAACTGCAGGAACTCTTGCAACGCGTCGCCGCCCTCGAGGCGAGAGAGAAGGCGCTGACCGCCGCGTCCAACGCTTACCAGGCGATTATCACCACCATGTTGGGCAATATGGAGAAGACTGAACGTGATCGCATCATCGCGATGATCGATCAGGCCCATGAAATCGCCTACGCCCGCGCCATTCAACGCAGCAACGAACCGCAAAAGCAGAAAATCAAACAGGCCGACGACGTCGCCCAGCGCATGTTCATGTTTGCGCAAGGCAAAGCCGCTCAACCGCGCTGAAGCCGAACTATAACAGTTGCCGCCATTAAGTTGGTTAACTGATCTACCCGGCAAAACTGTACTTGTGTTACTTTTAGCGGTGAGATTTGATGGCAATGCTGTTTCCAGCATAAGGTTGTAACGATGGACGCGATTAAAAGCATCTTGGTTAAAGAGATTGAACAGATCAATCGGCGCGAAGGGCGCGACGGCAAGCCGCGCTTCAACAGCGAATTCGCCCGCACTCACCGCTATTTGTGCCTTGCCATGTTCGCCGGTTACTTCGCGGTGATCGCCGTGATGTATCAGGTGCCGTACATGGGGATGTATGCCTTCCTCGGCTTCACCGCCTTTGTGCTGTTCATGTTCGCCATGCTGCTGATCGAGATCCGGCCGGTCTACCGCTTTGAAGACATCGGGGTGCTGGATCTGCGAGTGTGCTATAACGGCGAGTGGTACTTCACCCGCGCGCTGTCGCCTTATGCGGTGCAACAGCTGCTGGATGAGCCGTCCATCGGTGCCGCGTTGAAACAGAAGATGCGGGTGATCATCGGCAACAAGGGCGAAATCGACTTCTACGACGTGTACGACATGGCCTACGGAAAAAAGCCGCAGGATGAGCCATCGCAGCTGGCGGCGGCAAACTGAAAGGTTTCCGGCCAGCGGCTTGTCGATTATACTCAGCGTTTGAACGCGAAGCAGAATGAGGACCAAGCGATGAGTGATGATATTTTCGATTTTGATATCGATGCCGAACTGGCGAAAGCCGAAGAAAAAGCGGCGCAGAAGGTAAAAGAGGTCCCTGAATTCCTCGAAGACGAAGCGGACTGCGAAGGTTGCAAGATCTGATCGCCTGACCCATAAAAAAACCGCCGCGGCGGTTTTTTTTATCTCTGAGCGTCCTCGGTATCAGTCCAGCATGAATCCCCAGATGAGGAACGCCGCCACCAGAATCAGGCAAAGCGCGGACACCGTCACCAGTATTTTCCCCAGAATGTCTTTTTCTTGTTCCCGCTGCGTCACGTTGAAATTATCCAATTAAAAGTCTATGGACCAAACCGGCGATGCTGAGATCGAGCGCCGCTACGCCCAGCGCCATGACCATCATCACCGAAAGAAATCGAGTCTTGCCGTTCACATCCCTAATCCCCGTTGGCGCCGCTGTTAAATTTTTTTTATATCAAACGGATATAATTCAGCGACGCCGTACTTCATGCATCATGATAGTGATTAAGAACGTTCTTAAGGCCAGAAGTTCCCTCATCTGATAGCGCGGCCGCGTTAGTCGGTCACGATCCTGACGCCTATCTTGCTGACCTGATTGCCCTCCATTTCGGCAATGGTCCAGGTCAGGCCGTCCCATTCCACCTGGTCGCCGATCACCGGTTCACCGCCGATCAGCTGAATGACGAACTGCCCCAGCGTCTGTTGCTCGTCGACATCATCTTGCAGATTGAGGCCATAAACCTGCGAGATGTCGCTTAAACGGGCGTCGGATTGCAGGATAAAGTCGCCGAAGAAGCGTTCGTCGAGCGTCACGGCCGGCGCTTGGCTAAACAGTTTGCCGAGGATCGGCAGATCGTGCTCATGGCCGATAACGCACAGGATATCGTTCTCGCGCAGCCGGGTACTGCCGCTAGGGTGCAGCAGCTCTTTGCCGCGGAACAGGGCGGCGATGCGGGTATTGGGTGGCATTTTCAGCTCGCGCAGCGCGGCGCCGACGCACCAGTTTTCCGCCGAAAGTTGATACACAAACTGTTCCCACTGGTTTTCCGGGTGCACGTCCAGCCCAACGCGGGAGATCGGCGTCAGCGCCGGTGGCACGATCACCTTGGCCTTTTTGGCGGCGAACGACAGCGTGGTGCCTTGCAGCAGCAGGGAGACCAGCACCACGAAAAACGCCACGTTAAAGAACAGCTGGGCGTTGGGCAGCCCGGCCATCATCGGGAACACCGCCAGGATCACCGGTACCGCGCCGCGCAGGCCAACCCAGGAAATAAAGCCGCGTTCGCGCAGGGTAAAGCTGCGGAACGGCAGCAGGCCGATAAACACCGACAGCGGGCGTGCGAACAGGATCATCCACAGCGACAGCAGCAGGGCTGGGATGGCGATCGGCAGCAGCTCATGCGGGTTGAGCAGCAGGCCGAGCACCAGGAACATGCCGATCTGGCTGAGCCATGCCAGGCCATCGAAGGTTTGCACGATGCCGTGACGGTTGCGAATTGGACGGTTGCCCAGCAGCAGGCCGCACAGGTACACCGCCAGAATGCCGCTGCCGTCCAGCGCCGTGGTCAGCGCGAAAATAAGAATGCCGCCGCTCACCGCCAGCAGCGGGTAGAGGCCGTCCGCCAGCTTGATGTGGTTAATCAGCGTCAGCAGCAGCCAGCCGCCGCCGAGACCGAAGACGATGCCCATGCCGAACTGCTGCATCAGATGCAGCGGGAAGGTCCAGCTCAGCGCGGTTTCACCGGCGGCGATCATAGCAATCAGCGTGATGGTGAGAAATACCGCCATAGGATCGTTGCTGCCGGACTCGATCTCCAGCGTGGCGCTGACGCGTTCGTTCAGGCCTTTGCCGCCCAGCAGCGAAAATACCGCGGCGGCGTCGGTAGAACCGATGATGGCGCCGATCAGCAACCCCTGCAACAGATCGAGATTGAACAGCCAGGCGGCGGCCATGCCGGTCAGGCCGGCGGTGATCACCACGCCGACGGTGGCGAGAGACAGTGCCGGCCACAGCGCCACGCGGAATGAGCTGACCCGGGTGCGCATGCCGCCGTCGAGCAGGATCACCGCCAACGCGAGGTTGCTGACCAGATAAGCGACCGGGTAATTGCTGAAGACGATGCCGCCGGGGCCGTCAACGCCGGCCAGCATGCCGATCGCCAGGAAGATCACCAGGATCGGAATGCCGAGCCGGGAAGAAAATGAGCTGAGCAGAATGCTTGCCCCCACCAGCACGGCACCGATGACGAACAAGCTGTTAATGGTGCTGGCATCCAAAATATCGTTCTCCTGAGGCTGGGGGATAGGGGACTCTGCGCGTATTTCGATGATAACGTGTTTAGTGGGTAAAACGCCAAGGCTGATTGCGAAAACAATCGATCAATTATTACCCTTTGGTGCGATTAAACTAAGAAAGTGAGGGGAAGAGGTGAAGTTCTGCCTTTTATCCAACATTATCAGGCTGCTGTATTTCGGTTTTGGCAATAATGCCGGGTTTGCACGGCGGGAAAAACCATTAAGCCCGCGCAGGCAGGCTTAATGGTTTGCAGGCGCGGTAGGGTTAATGGTCGAGCGATTCCAGCGACCGTTTGATCAGCTCGGTGGCCAGTTTGCGTTCCGCTTCGGAAATGCCGTCGAGATTGAAGTTGGAGAGCTCAGCGACCAAAACGCTGCGTTCTTTACCGCTGATCGAAGCATCCAGCGCGGACAGCAACCTGCTGAGGATCTTCAGCAGGGTGGCGTTTTCCGCTACGGCTTCCTGAGCCTGGGTGTTTTTATCGGTCATTCAAAATCCTCTCTGTCGTGACGGAAGGGAGAGACAGGTAACGCCATCGAATCAATCAAGCGATCGCGCAGCCCTTCGGGGGTTGAGCCCAATCACTACCGTAAGGCAGGGATCCGGATTTCTACTTATGCATTGCAGTTATAACGGCCAGGTTATCTATGCCGCCGTATCACTTTGCCTTAACGGACGACGTCAAGCTGAACAATGTGTGCTCTGTGTGCAAACGACCAGTATAGGCTTTTTGCGCGGCGGTAATATGACAGAAAACCCCTGCAAACATTCAGGTTTACAGGGGCCAGGTTTATTGCGGCTTGCCGGAGAACAAGAAGCGCAGCACCGGGATGCGTTTGTGCAGCTCATATAAAGCGAAGGCCAGCGAGAACACAAACAGCAGGCCCAGCAAGAACCCCAACAGGTTGTTGCCGATATAAGGCGTCACGAAAGCGCCATATATCAGGGTCAACGGATGGTGCACCAGATATATAAACAGCGAGGCGTTGACCAGATAGGTGATGCGCGGCGAGTGATAATTCAGCAGGTTATGCCCGAAAGAGAACACCACATTGGTCATCAGGATCCCCATTAGGGTTTTGATCACCACTTCCAGCTCGAACATATAGCTGCTGTGCGCCAACAGTTTCTGGTTCAGCATATATGCGATAAACAGCAGCAGCGAGCCGAGCAGCGCCAGCGGCGAACGGCGCAGAAAAATCTCTTTAAGCCACACATACTTAAACGCATAGGCGCCGAGGATGAAGAACGGCAGGTAGAACATCGTCTCCATCACCACGAAATTGAACAGGCCATTGGATAATAGCTGTGGCGCGAAAATTAAAATAATACGGTGCGCGGCCGAATAGCATACCGCATAAATAAAGAAACACAGTGAGATGTTTCCTAATCCACGCATTCTGTTGATTAACGCTGGAATAGGCTCGCGTGTTTGACGCTTGATTTTGCGGAACAGATAAAAGCAGGCGAAGGTTAACAATGACAGGGTCAATAAGAACCACAGATGAGACACCAATTCCCAAACTGTTACATTTATTTTCTGATAGAGAGAAAACTCGTCCCAGCCGTTTAATTTATCGGTGAAATATTTCAGCATGAAAAATTGCGGCACCGTAATTAGCGGGATGGAGCTCAACAGCGGGATCGCCACCCGCTCCAGCCTGACCTTCAGCCACTGATGGCGCTCGTAACGCTCGTAGAGCATGTAGGAGAAGTAGCCGGAAATCACGAAGAACACCTGCATGCGGAAGGCGTGGATGAAGTCGTTCAGCACCGTGAGTGAGAAGGAGGGCGACGCGCTGTTCACCGCCCAGGCGTGGCTGGAATAAATCAGGGAAAGGTGAAACGGAATGCCGAGCAGCATCAAATAGGCTCGGATCGAATCGAGGAAAAACTCGCGCTGTTTGCTGCCTTTAGTCATAGATTACCGCTGGTGATTTAATCGGGTGCTCATTAACACGCTTAATAAGTCGTCAAACGTTAAATTGTTATCCGGAACCCTACTATAGCCCCTCGCATTTTTCCATAGCGTCTTGTTGCGCGGCTTGCTACGCTGGTGCTCCATCAGCTGCTTAAACAATGAGCCGTAAACATGAACCATCCATTTATCATGTTGTCGGAAAGCTGAGTAATCCATTAATATGGATTTAAATGATTTGAGCACACGAATAGGGGGGGATGTGCTAGTTAATATATTATCCGGACAACCACGCGCCGCGAGCGTTCGTTGGTTAGGTGCTACCGTATTGTTCACGCTGTTCAGTTCGCCGGCATGGGCCTTTTCTATTGATGATGTGGCCAAGCAGGCGCAGGATCTGGCTGCGAAAGGTTTCGAAGCCCCGAAGAGCAACCTTCCTTCTCAGTTCCGCGAGATGAAGTTCGCAGACTATCAGCAAATTCAGTTCAATCACGATAAAGCCTATTGGAGCAAGCTGAAAACCCCTTTCAAGCTTGAGTTTTATCATCAGGGGATGTATTTCGATACGCCGGTGAAAATCAACGAAGTCACCTCTACCAGCGTAAAACAGATCAAGTACAGCCCGGATTACTTCAACTTCGGCTCGGTCAAACACGATCCTGAATCAGTGAAGAACCTCGGCTTTGCCGGCTTCAAGGTGCTCTACCCGATCAACAGCGCCGACAAAAACGATGAGATTATGAGCCTGCTGGGCGCGAGCTATTTCCGCGTGGTGGGTAAAGGGCAGGTTTACGGGCTTTCCGCTCGTGGCCTGGCTATCGATACCGCTTTGCCTTCCGGCGAAGAGTTCCCGCGTTTCCGCGAATTCTGGGTTGAGCGTCCGAAGCAGGGCGACAAACACCTGGTGATCTACGCGCTGCTGGATTCCCCGCGCGCCACCGGCGCTTACCGTTTCACGGTGATCCCGGGCCGTGACACCACCGTGGACGTCGAGTCCAAAGTGTTCCTGCGCGATAAGGTGGGCAAATTGGGCCTGGCGCCGCTGACCAGCATGTTCCTGTTCGGCCCGAACCAGCCGTCGCCGACGCTGAACTACCGCCCGGCGCTGCACGATTCCAACGGTCTGTCTATCCATGCCGGCAACGGCGAGTGGATCTGGCGTCCGCTGAACAATCCTAAACACCTGTCCGTCAGCACCTATACCGTTGAGAATCCGAAAGGCTTCGGTCTGCTGCAGCGCGGTCGCAACTTCAAAGAGTACGAAGATCTGGACGATCGTTACGATCTGCGCCCGAGCGCCTGGATCGAACCGAAAGGCGACTGGGGCAAAGGCAAGGTCGAGCTGGTGGAGATCCCAACGGCGGATGAAACCAACGACAACATCGTCGCGTTCTGGACGCCGGATACCTTGCCGGAAGCCAAAAAACCGCTGACGCTGAGCTACCGTCTGAACTTCACCCGCGATGAAGACAAACTGCATTCGCAAGACATCGCCTATGTGGCGCGGACCATGCGTTCGACCGGTGACGTGAAGCAGTCCAACCTGATCCGCGAGCCTGACGGCAGCGTCGCCTTCCTGGTCGATTTCGTCGGCCCGGTGCTGAAAGCGCTGGACGCCAATACGCCGGTCGCTTCTCAGATCAGCATCGGCGACAACGGTGAAATGGTAGAAAACAACGTCCGCTATAACCCAGTGACCAAAGGCTGGCGCCTGACGGTGCGTCTGAAAGTGAAAGACGACAAGAAGCCGGTAGAAATGCGCGCGGCGCTGGTCAATGGCGATAAGACACTGTCGGAAACCTGGAGCTATCAGCTACCTGCCAATGAATAAGCCTACTCAACCCGCCCAGGATTATCTTGCGGCGCTGCCTCTGACCGCCGAGCGGTCGGAGGCGCTTACCCCTAAAACGGCGGATGACGCTCAGGCTCTGGAGGCGCTACATCGGCAGATGGGCGCCGCCGACGCCAACGTCAATAGCCTGTCGGCGGATGACGTGGCGCTGGCCTCGGTCAAACCGCGCATCGAAAGCGCCTGGCCGGATGCGGTCAGCGATGACGACTTCGATACCGACGCCGAAGGGCGCGCCATTCTGAAGGCGACGCCGCCGATCAAACGCACCACCATGTTCCCGGAAGCCTGGCGCACCAACCCGGTGGCGCGCTTCTGGGATTCTCTGCTGGGGCGGTCGCCGCACAATCGGCACGCCACCAAAGAGGAGGCCGAGGCCGAGAACCGCTGGCGTACCGTCGGCTCCATGCGCCGCTATGTGCTGCTGGTGCTGATGCTGGTGCAAACCGGCATCGCCACCTGGTATATGAAAACCATCTTGCCTTACCAGGGCTGGGCGCTGATCGATCCTATCGCCATGCTGGACCAAGATCTGATGCAGTCGGTGCTGCAGCTGCTGCCGTATGTGCTGCAAACCGGCATTCTGATCCTGTTCGCCGTGCTGTTCTGCTGGGTCTCGGCCGGTTTCTGGACCGCGCTGATGGGCTTCCTGCAGCTGCTGATCGGCAAGGACAAATACAGCATTTCCTCCACCATCAAGGGCGATGAGCCGATCAACCCGGCGCACCGCACCGCGCTGATCATGCCGATCTGCAACGAAGACGTCGAACGCGTGTTCGCCGGCCTGCGCGCGACCTATGAGTCCGTCGCCGCGACCGGTCAGTTGGAACACTTCGATATCTACGTGCTGAGCGACAGCTACGATCCGGACATCTGCGTGGCCGAGCAAAAGGCGTGGATGGAACTGTGCCGCGATGTCGACGGCCACGGCCGCATCTTCTATCGCCGCCGCCGCCGCCGCGTCAAACGCAAGAGCGGCAACATCGACGACTTCTGCCGTCGCTGGGGCGGTGAGTACAGCTACATGGTGATCCTGGATGCCGACAGCGTGATGAGCGGCGAATGCCTCACCGGGCTGGTTCGCCTGATGGAAGCCAACCCGAACGCCGGCATCATCCAGTCCGCGCCGAAGGCGTCCGGCATGGATACCCTGTACGCGCGCGTGCAGCAGTTCGCTACCCGCGTTTACGGGCCGCTGTTTACCGCCGGTCTGCATTTCTGGCAGCTGGGCGAGTCGCACTACTGGGGCCATAACGCCATCATCCGCGTGAAGCCGTTTATCGAGCACTGTGCGCTGGCGCCGCTGCCGGGCGAGGGCTCCTTCGCCGGTTCTATCTTGTCGCACGACTTCGTTGAAGCGGCGCTGATGCGCCGCGCCGGCTGGGGCGTGTGGATCGCTTACGATCTGCCGGGCAGTTACGAAGAGCTGCCGCCGAACCTGCTGGACGAGCTGAAACGCGACCGTCGCTGGTGCCACGGCAACCTGATGAACTTCCGCCTGTTCCTGGTGAAGGGCATGCACCCGGTGCACCGCGCGGTGTTCCTCACCGGCGTGATGTCCTACCTGTCGGCGCCGCTGTGGTTCATGTTCCTGGCGCTCTCCACCGCATTGCAGGTGGTGCATACCCTGATGGAACCGCAATACTTCCTGCAGCCGCGGCAGCTGTTCCCGGTCTGGCCGCAGTGGCGGCCCGAGCTGGCGATAGCGCTGTTCTCCACCACGCTGGTGCTGCTGTTCCTGCCGAAGCTGCTCAGCATCGTGCTGATCTGGGCCAAGGGGGCGAAAGAGTATGGCGGCGCGTTCCGTTTGTTCATTTCGATGCTGATGGAAATGCTGTTCTCGGTGCTGTTGGCGCCGGTGCGCATGCTGTTCCATACCGTGTTCGTGGTGAGCGCCTTCCTCGGTTGGGAAGTGGTGTGGAATTCGCCGCAGCGTGACGACGACGACACGCCGTGGGGCGAAGCGTTCCGCCGCCATGGCTCGCAGATGTTGCTGGGCCTGGTGTGGGCCGGCGGCATGGCGTGGCTGGATCTGCGTTTCCTGTGGTGGCTGTCGCCAATCGTGTTCTCGCTGATCCTGTCGCCGTTCGTGTCGGTGCTGTCGAGCCGCGCGACGCTGGGCATGAAAAGCAAACGCGCCAAGCTGTTCCTGATCCCGGAAGAGTACAATCCGCCGCGTGAGCTGCTGGCGACGGAAGAGTACCTGCATCTCAACCGCAACCGCGCGTTGACCAACGGCTTTATGCACGCGGTGGTCAACCCGTCCTTCAACGCGTTGGCGACGGCGCTGGCGACGGCGCGTCACCACCTGCGCGCGACGCTCGATCGCAATCGCGAGGAGCGGGTAAACGAAGCGTTGCAGCTGGGGCCGGAGAAGCTGGTGAAGGGCAAGCGTCTGGAACTGCTGAGCGATCCGGTCACGCTGGCTCGTCTGCACCAGCGCGTCTGGCTGCTGCCGGAAGGCGCCGCCTGGCGTGAGCACTATCAGCAGTTGCCGCACAACCCGCTGGCACACCCAACGGGCCGACGTTAATCGCTGAACGGTAACGCTCAGACGGGGAATGCGCATGGCGCGTTCCCCGTTTTTTTTACCTTTTGCTTACGCGCGCCGGTACCGGTGAAAAAAGGGAACTGTGATAGACTGCGGCCGATGCGTTGTTCACTCGCGAAACAACCCTTTGCTCAGAGTCAATGTCGTGAAGCTCTCTTCCTACCTTCGGCTGGCCTGCGTGGCGGCCAGCGTGATGGTCTTAACCGGTTGCGGCAGCATCATCAGCCGCACCGTGCCCGGTGCGGGGCATGGCCACCAGTACTATCCCGGCGTGCAGTGGGATTTGCGCGATACGCCCTGGCGTTACGTCACGGTGATAGATGTGCCGCTGTCGATGGTGGTGGACACCTTTATGCTGCCGTTCGATGCGCAGCATGGCCCCTATGAATAAACCTGCTCAGCGGGTGGCGAACACCACCAGCTGGTAGCCTTTCTGCCCGCAATGGAAAGGCGCCAGCGCCGTCATCCCCAGCCCTTGCACGTGAGCGGCCAACGAATGCGGATTGTCGTCGTCGATAAACAGTGCGCCCACGTCGTAATCATGGCGGGTGTGCGCTTTGACTGCGGCGTAGAGGCGCTTTAATACGCCTTTGCCGCGCCAGGCCATGCCGAGGCAGACCGGGCCGTAGAGAAATACCCGCTGCTCACGCAGCGGCCGTCCGGCGAATGAGTGCGTGGCGAGCGTCGCCAGCATCGCATCCACCACCGGCGGCCGCGGCTGCGCGTCGGCGGGCATCAGGCAAACGAACCCCGCCAGTTGGCCCTCCTGTTCCGCCACCCATATGCCGATGCCGCGGTTGATCGCCGTCAGCTGCGCCTCATTCATGCGCGATACGATAAATCCCTGCCGTTTTTGGCGCTCATCGAGCGCTTCCGGCACGTTTTCCGCCTGCAGCTGCAAAATGGCGGGGTAGTCGGTGGGGCGGGCCTGGCGAATGTTCATGCTGCCTCCTTGGCGTTCAAAGCGTCGTGCGGGTTAACGTTCATCCCACTCATCGGCGGCGGCCTGGCCTTCTTCGGTATCCAACGGCGGCTCGAGCTGGAAGTCGCCTTCCTCCCATTCGTACAGGGTGTTTTCGTCTATCCACTCGGCGGTGATTTCCACCTCGTCGTAGTCACCGTCGAAGATCGCCTGCGCCGCCGCACCGCTGCGCAGCGTCAGGCATTCCACCGCCTCGCCTTCTTCTTCGAAGAACTCCGCCTGCCACATCGTGTCGCCATCCTGCATCACGTACTTTTGCAGATTGAACTGCTGCGGCACCGGCGGTTCGTCACCGCCGCCGCCTTCGGCGGTGTCGAGAAACTCTTCGCGTGCGGCCTCGATGGCTTCTTCCAGGGTTGCATACAGGCTCATGTTCGCCTCCGTTGACAATGAGAGTAAAGCGTCCGGCGTGCTGCCGGCGCGGTGGGGGAAAACGTCAAAACTAATTGTTGTCTCACTGGCGCAGGATGCAAATTTTTTTGTTGTCCGCTCTGCGACGACGGTTGTCCGCAAAGCGGGAGAAGCAGGCGCGGAGGCGGGAAATAATGACGGTATCGTTCACTCAGGCATCAGGAGAAGCCCATGTTAATCGACCCTTCAAGCAAATACCGACCGTTCCCGCCGGTGACGTTACCGGATCGCCAGTGGCCTTCGCGTACCCTGCGACAGGCGCCGCGCTGGTGCTCCAGCGATCTGCGCGACGGCAACCAGGCGCTGGCGGAGCCTATGGATAACGCGCGCAAGCGCGAGTTCTATCAGCTGCTGTTGCAGTGCGGTTTCAAAGAGATTGAGGTGGCTTTCCCTTCGGCGTCGCAAACGGACTTCGACTTTGTGCGCGCCCTGATCGACGAGCGGCTGATCCCGGACGATGTCACCATTCAGGTGCTGACGCAGTCGCGCGACGATCTGATCGACCGCACCTTCGAGGCGCTGCAGGGAGCGCCGCGGGCTATCGTGCATCTGTACAACGCCACGGCGCCGATGTTTCGCGACATCGTGTTCCGCCAGGATAAGGCGGCTACCGTGGCGCTGGCGGTGAACGGCGCGCGGCGCATTCGCCGGCATTGCGAAGCACAGCCCGATACCGTCTGGTGTTTCGAGTATTCGCCGGAAACCTTCTGCTTTACCGAATTGGCGTTCGCGCTGGAGATCTGCGAAGCGGTGGCGGATGTTTGGCAACCGGGGGCACAGCGGCCGATGATCATCAACCTGCCGGCGACGGTGGAAGTGAGTACGCCCAACGTGTATGCCGATCAGATCGAATGGTTCTGTCGCCACTTCAGCCGTCGCGCTGATGTGACGATCGGCGTGCACCCGCATAACGATCGCGGCACCGGCGTCGCCTGCGCCGAGCTGGCGCTGCTGGCCGGCGCCGATCGGGTCGAAGGCTGCCTGTTCGGCAACGGCGAGCGTACCGGCAACGTCGATCTGGTCACGTTGGCGTTGAATCTCTATACCCAGGGCGTGGCGCCGGGCCTGGACTTCAGCCGCTTGAAGCAGGTGGTGGAGGTGGTGGAACAGTGCAATCAGCTGCCGGTGCATCCTCGCCATCCTTATGCCGGCGAATTGGTGTTTACCGCCTTCTCCGGATCGCATCAGGATGCGATCAAGAAAGGCTTCGCCGCGCAACGGCAGCGGCAAGATGGCTGGTGGCAGGTGCCTTACCTGCCGCTCGATCCCGCCGATGTCGGCTGCAGCTATGAGGCGGTGATCCGGGTTAACAGCCAGTCCGGCAAAAGCGGCGCCGCCTGGCTGTTGGAGCAGAACCATGGGCTGGCGCTGCCGCGCGGTTTGCAGATTGATTTCAGCCAGGTGGTCCAGCGGGCGACCGACGGCAGCGGTAAGGAAATGAGCGTCGCGCAGCTGTGGCGCTTATTCCGCGACACTTACGGGCTGGTCGAGCAGCCGCGCTTGCAGCTGTTGAGCTATCAAACGGAAAGTCACGGCGTGGAAGCGTACAGTTTCAACGCGCGAGTCGCCTGGCAGGGGGAGCCTCTGCAGCTGCAGGGGGCCGGCAACGGCCTGCTTTCCAGCGCGGTGGATGCGCTGCGCCAACGCTTCGGTTTGCCGTTGGCTATCGAAGATTACCACGAGCATACGCTGGGGCATCAGAGCGACAGCCGAGCGGTGGCTTACATTCGCTGCGTTTTGCCGCACGGCGAGGCGAGCTACGGCGTTGGCATCGACGTCGACTCCGCCAGCGCTTCGCTGCAGGCGTTGTTCAACGTCGCCGGGCGCTATCTGGCGTCAACGTCGGCGCGGCCCGGCTGAAATAGTCGCTGGGCGCTACCCCCAGCACCCGGCGAAACATGGCGCTGAACGCGCTGGGGCTGTCATAGCCGAGATCCAGCGCCACTTCCAACACCGAACGTCCGATCGCCAGCGCGTTCAGCGCCGCCAGTAAACGGGCGCGTCGCACCCAATCGCCAAAACGCAGCCCGGTTTCTCGCTGGAAGCGCCGCGACAGGGTGCGTCCGCTGACATTGAGGCGTTCGGCCGCCTGTTCCAGCGTCCAGGGCTGCGCCAGCGTGGCCTGAATATGGCGGCACAGGGCGAGCAGCGAGGCCTCGCGCGGTTCGGGCAGGTGCAGCGGCAGGCTCGGCAGCACCCGTAATTCATCCAGAATCAATTCCATGATGCGTTCGTCGCGCCCGCCGCTGGGGTAGCCGGGCGCAATCTCCATCGCGCTGATAATCAGCTCGCGCAGCAGCGGCGACACCTGCACCACCTGGCACTGAGCCGGCAGATCGGCGCGCGCCAGCGGATCGATGAACAACGTCCTGGCCGCTACCTGGCCGGTGATGCGTAGACTGTGCACCACTTTCGCCGGTACCCAGACGCCGCGGCCGGGCGGCACCACCCAACTGCCGAGCCGGGTAGTGACCTGCACCACGCCGCTCAGGCTGTGGATCAGCTGCGCGCAGTTATGGTAGTGCTCCGGCTCGCTGTCGCCATGATGATAATCCCTGGCAAACGGCCGGACAGGCTGATCGGGCGGCAGAACGTCGTGAAAAAACAGCATCGCTGGCGCCCTCCGCGCGGCAAAAGGATAAGACCAAACAGCATGCCATGCGGCGTTATTTCACGCCAGCCTGTGGCTTTGTGTGCGAATACTTTATAAAATAATATTATATAATTTTATATATTGATGGAGGGGCAATGGATATTGACGCGATGCGTAAGGCGGCGGCGCAGGCCGGCGCGATGCTGCGCACCCTGGGCAACGAAGATCGGCTGCTGCTGCTGTGCCGGCTCAGTCAGGGCGAGATGGCGGTAAGCGAGCTGGCGCAGGCGCTGGATATCCGCCAGCCGACGCTGTCCCAGCAGCTTGGCGTGCTGCGGGAGGAAGGGTTGGTGTCCACCCGGCGCGCCGGCAAGCAGATTTACTATGCGGTGGCCGATGCCAAAGCGCTGGCGCTGCTCCATACCCTGTATCAGCTTTATTGCCCACAACCGGAGAACCGCGATGACCATTGACTGGCAACACTTCACGCCTTATTCCGCGCTGGCGGGCGGGGCCATTATCGGCGGCGCGGTGGCGCTGCTGCTGCTGTTCAACGGCCGGATCGCCGGCATCAGCGGCATTACCGGCGGTGTATTGAGTGCCGGTGGCCAGGAGCGGGGCTGGCGCGCCGCATTTATTGGCGGGTTGCTGCTCTCTCCCTGGCTGTATGCTGCCGCTGCGGCTTTGCCGTCCGGTGAGATCGCGGTCGGCAACGGTGGGCTGGCGGCCGCAGGGCTGTTGGTGGGATTGGGCACTCGATTGGGCAGCGGTTGCACCAGCGGGCACGGCGTGTGCGGCGTCGCACGGTTGGCGCCGCGTTCGCTGGCCGCCACGGCGGTGTTTATGCTGCTGGGCTTTATGACCGTGTGGTTGATGCGCCACCTGGTGGGAGGTTGAGAATGCTTAAAACGCTGTTGGCGCTGCTGAGCGGCGTCATTTTTGGTCTGGGGCTGATCGTCGCCGGCATGGCTAATCCGGCCAAAGTATTGGCGTTTCTCGATGTTACCGGCGCGTGGGATCCCTCGCTGGCGTTGGTGATGGCTGGTGCGATCGCGGTGGCGGCGCCGGCCTTCCTGTGGGCGAGGCGACGAGAGCGTAGCCTGTTGGGGGAAACGCTGCAGATCCCGGCCGCCGGGCGTCTGGATCGTCGTTTGCTGGCGGGCAGCGTGCTGTTCGGCATCGGCTGGGGCATCGCGGGTATTTGCCCCGGTCCAGCCTGGGTGTTGGCCGGGGCGGAGATAAGCCGGGTATGGCCGTTCCTGCTGGCGATGCTGGCGGGCATGGCGCTGTATGACGTTATCATGAGGAGGAGGAGGACATGTCGATAGCCAAAGCGGTGTTGCGCATCGCGCGCCCGACCGATCGGTTGCAAGAGATTGCTACGCTGTATTGCCGCGGGCTGGGGTTCGAAAAGCTGGGCGAGTTTGTCGATCATCAGGGGTTCGACGGCATGATGATCGGGCATCCGCAGCATGCCTACCATCTGGAGTTCACGCAGCATCGCGGGGTACGGGTCGGGCAGGCGCCGACGCAGGATCATCTGCTGGTATTTTATCTGCCGGATGAGAACGAATGGCGGGCCGCGTGTGAGCGGATGCGGGAGGCGGGATTCTTATCGGTCGCCGCCTATAATCCCTATTGGGATCGGGCGGGGCAAACCTTTGAAGATCCTGATGGCTACCGAGTGGTATTGCAGCATCAGGCCTGGCAAGCATAAAAAAACCGGCGCATCGAGCGCCGGTTTGCGAGATAAAACGGGCTATCCGTCAGGCGTTGGTCGCCGGTTTTTGCGCGCTCTTGGACTGGGTATTTTCCAGCATGCGGCGAATCGGCACGATCAGCACGATAAGCACGGCGGCGCAGATCAGCAACGCGACTGAGCAGCGAGCGAACAGATCCGGCAGCATATCCAGCTGGTCGGCCTTGACGTGGCCGCCGATCAGGCCGGCGGCTAGGTTGCCCAGCGCGCTGGCGCAGAACCACAGCCCCATCATTTGCCCGCGCATTCTCTCCGGCGCCAGCAGCGTCATGGTGGCCAGCCCGATCGGGCTCAGGCACAGCTCACCCAGCGTCAGCATCAGGATACTGCCCACCAGCCACATCGGCGATACGCCGGCGCCGCCGTTGCTGAGCACATTCTGCGCGGCCAACATCATCAGGCCGAAACCGCCGGCGGCGCACAGGATACCGATCACGAACTTGGTGATGCTGCTCGGACGCACGTTATTGCGCGCCAGCGCAGGCCAGGCCCAGCTGAACACCGGCGCCAGCAGGATGATGAACAGGGCGTTGATCGACTGGAACCACACCGCCGGGATCTCGAAGCCGCCGACCATGCGATTGGTGTAATCGTTGGCGAACAGGTTGAACGAGGTTGGCTTCTGTTCAAACGCCGACCAGAAGAACGCGGCGGAGATCAGCAGGATGAAGCACACCAGCAGGCGTGCACGCTCTTTGCGGCTCAGGCCGGCAAAGGCGAACAGGTAGATGAAATACAGGGTGACCGACGCGGCGATGACGTACACCAGCACGCTGGCTACCTCAACCGGGTTGATGACGATGGTGCCCTGAGCGATCAGCACGATGACCGCAGCCAGGACTACCGCCAATGCCAGCAGCCAGGCGCCGACGCCTTTTTTCTTCGCGACCGGGCTGTTCCAGGTGGAATCCAGGCCCACTTCGCGGTCATAGCGTTTCATCGCCGGTACGGCGAACACCCGGAAAATCACCAGCGCCACCAGCATCCCGATACCGCCGATGCCGAAGCCCCAGTGCCAGCCGTGTGATTTGATCAGCCAGCCGGAGATCAACGGGGCGATGAACGAACCGATGTTGATGCCCATGTAGAACAGCGAGAAACCGCCGTCGCGGCGCGCATCGCCTTTCTTGTACAGCGTGCCGACCATCACCGAGATACAGGTCTTGAACAGGCCGGAACCGAGCACGATGAACATCAGGCCGATGAAGAACAGGTTGGTGCCCATCACCGCGGACAGGGCGATCGACAGGTGGCCGAGGGCGATCAGAATCGAACCGTACCAGACGGCCTTGCGTTGGCCGAGCCAATTGTCCGCCAGCCAGCCGCCCGGCAGTGCCGCCAGGTACATGCTGCCGGCGAAAATGCCGACGATCGCCGACGCGTTCTCACGCGCCAGACCCAGGCCGCCGTCGTACACGGTGGCGGCCATAAACAGGATCAGCAGCGGACGGATGCCGTAGAACGAAAAGCGTTCCCACATTTCGGTGAAGAACAGAGAACCCAGCGGATAGGGATGGCCGAAGAAGGTCCGGCTTTCTGACTTATTGACAGAGGATTGCATAACGATTTCCCAATAAAAAGGCGCTGCATGGCTGCAGCCCGTACTGTGGTTGTATGTGTATTTAATGAAGGCGATCCGCCCAATGCGGATTACCCGACAAAACCGTGGCTGCAACGCTGATAAACCGTGGAAAGCGTGCTGACCTTTTTTCACTTGGCCGATGGTTCACATCTGGCGTGATATTATTTAACCATTTGATAACTGGTCGTTGGTTTTGTCTAGTACCTGTATCCCATTTTTTAGACGAAAAGTCGACAAGCATCTCCTTTTCTGGTTTTTCTGTTGGTTGTGGCGGGAATATGATTGACAGCGGGTTTTATGCGCTGAAAGTTAATTAATTGTTGATAAACAAGATGTTGAGGTAATAATGTTCCGAGTGGGCCGAAAATTCGCAGGCCCGAAGGAAGCATTATTAAAAGTAGGGGAAACGCGGCGTTGATCCGGCCAATGGCGGAAATTGGCGATAAATGCAGCTATTGTTCTTCCTGCAGCGTGTCTTCCCGCATGTAGCCCGGCCGCCGCCGCAGACACCACCAGGAATAACCGGCGTTGAACAGCACCACCAGCGCGGTGACGCCGAAGACCGCGCGAAAACCGTAACCGGCGGAGACAGCGGCGCCGAGCAGCGGGCCGCTGACGTTGCCGACGTCGCGGAACGACTGGTTATAGCTGAAAATACGGCCGGCCACCTGATTGGTGCAGTTATAAATCAACAGCGTCTGTACCGCCGGCAGCAACGCGCCGTCGGCCGCCCCCAGCAGAAAACGCAGCACCCCGAGTTGCCACGGCGTTTGCACGAACGCCATCGGGATCAGCAGCAGCACCGAAACGATCAGCATGAACACCAGTATGCGTTCCGGGCCGATGCGATCGCCCAGCTTGCCCAGCCGCGGGGCGCTCATCAATGCCGCGACACCGGGCACCGAGGCGATCAGCCCGCTGATAAACGCCAGATTGTGGGTGGCGCCGGCCAAATCGCGCACATACAGCGTCAGGATCGGCGCGATCGAGCCGGTGGCGATCTGGATGATCATGGTGGTGACGAACAGGCTGAGCACCAGCTTCGGGTTTTTCAGCGAAGCGAACACCTGTTTTGCGTGCAGCATGTCGCGCTTTTGCACCGGGGTGAATTGTTCTTTGACATACAGCAGCGTCAGCACGAAGCAGACGAACAGCACCGCGGCGGTGATATAAAACACCGGGCGCAGGCCGTATAAATCGGCCAGCAGCCCCCCGAGCAGCGGGCCGATCAGCGCACCGCCGACGCCGCCGGTGGACAGGGTGCCGAGCGCCCAGCCGCTGCGGTTGCGCGGCACCTGGGTGGCGATCAGCGCGTTGGCGTTGGGAATGAACCCGCCGAGCAGCCCCAGCACCGCACGCAGCGTGAGAAACTGCCAGACCGTTTGCGCCATGCCCATCAGCGCCATGACGATCGCCATACCGAGCGCCGAACGCAGCAGCATCAGTTTGCGGCCGCGTCGATCGGCCAGGGCGCCCCAGAACGGCGCGGCGATAGCGGAAAACAGGAAGGTGATGCTGAACAGCAGACCGGACCACATGTTGAGCGCCTGATGGTCGGTAACGCCCAGCGTCTCTACGTACAGCGGCAGAAACGGCATCACCAGGCTGAAGGCGGCGCCGGTGAGAAAACATCCCAGCCAGGCGACGAAAAGATTGCGTTTCCAGTTAACGGGGTCTGCTGCCGAAGCCATAAATGTCCACTGCCGAAAGGTGACGCGTTTTGCCGGTGGCGAGATGATGGGGCAAAACGTGAAAGTTAGCGTGGTAAGTATGCGCCGCAGGCGCGGCGACGGCAAACGAGGGGACGCAGATAGGGCAAAAAATGAAATAAAGTTTTAAAAATGGCGTTTAAACCTTATTCCGCGCTTGGCGCGCGGAATTTACAGCGTTTTATAGTCCGGCCAGCGCCTCGAAACCGGCGGCGGTGGTGGTGGCGCTAAAGTCGGTGACCTCGTAGTGGGCCACGGCGTTGAACGGATCTTCGGCCAGGATGGCGTCCAGCCGAGCACGCTCAATGCCTTTGGCCAGGATCACGCCGCCGGTGCGGGGATTCTTGCGGCCGGAGGCGACGAAGGTGCCGTCCTGAAAATATTTCTTAAGCCAGGCGATGTGCCCGTCAAGGTGGCTGTCGACGTCGGCGATCGGGCGATGGTAGGTCAGGCTGACAATGTACATGGCGGCTCCAAGGGTGGCGGCAAAAGCATTACCATCCCACCCTCGCCGGCGATTCTCAAGGGGCGCGCAATAAAAAACCCGCCGCCGGCGGGTTTGCGTGATCAGTACAGCGAAGGCTCGCCTTCCGGGCGGGTCTTGAAGCGGCGGTGCAGCCACATGTATTGGTCCGGCGCCATCAGGATCTCTTTTTCCACCACTTTATTCATAAAGGCGGCGGCGTCGAGTTCGTTGTCCAGCGGGAAGTTTTCCACCGCCGGCTGCATGATCAGCTCATAGCCTTTGCCGTCCGGCAGGCGACGCGGGGTGAACGGAATGATCGCCGGTTTGCCCATCCGCACCAGCACGTAGCTGCCGGTGGTGGTGGCGGCTTTATCCACCGCGAACAGCGGCACGAAAACGCTGCTGCGCGGGCCGTAGTCGTGATCCGGCGCATACCAGATGATATCGCCCTGTTTCAGGGCGCGGATCATGCCTTTGACGTCTTTACGATCCAGCATCGATTTGTTGGAACGCATCCGGCCCCAGGTTTGCAGCCAGTCCATCAGCTTGTTGTCGTGCGGGCGGTAAACGCCGATGCCCGGGTTGTGAATGCCGAAGATGCGCGCGCCCAGCTCCAGCGTCAAAAAGTGCAGGCCAATCAGCAACACGCCCTGATGGTTGTCGCGCGCTTTTTGAATGTGCTCCAGGCCGCTGACCTTGAACCAGCGCTCGATGCGCCAGTTCGGCCAGAACCACGCCATGCCGGTTTCAAACAACCCCATGCCGACCGATTCGAAATTCTTTACCACCAGCGCATCGCGTTCAGCCTGCGGCATGTCGGGAAAACAGAGTTCGAGGTTACGTTGGGCGATAACGACGCGCCGCTTGAGAAAGCGCATGGAAAATCGCCCGATCGAGGTGCCGAGCCAGTAGATGACGGGATAAGGCAGCAACACCAGCAGATACAGCAAGCCGATGCCTACCCAGGTCAGCCAGTAGCGCGGGTGCAGTAAGGAGCGATTGAAAGTAGGAACTTGAGTCATGGGTTCTCTGTTTTAATACGGTTGTTTAAGTGTAATGACAGAGTCATAGCATGGTCTGACGGCCGGGTGGGCTCGGTCGCTAGGTTCGTTTCTGCCGATTGTTTGCGACTATTGTGGCATTTTTCTGACGATCCGGGAAAACACAACGCATTAAAATCCCCTTTTGGGCGTTAAATATGCATCGAGTGCCGAATTTTTCCACAATATTTCCTGCCAAAAGCCCATGGCGATATCCTTATCAGGAAGGTCAATACGGTGGCATCCGGGATGAGTGCGCGATGCAGGTATGCGCACGCGAGCGCCAGGGCTGCGCGGCGGCGGTTTTTCGGGTATGATGTGCGCCGCGCGCGGGCCGGCTGGCTGCGCGCGGTAATCAGTCACCTCCCGAAAGACAGGAAAGTACACCATGCCAGTGTTACATAACCGAATTTCTAATGAGGAACTGAAGGCGCGCATGCTGGCGGAAACCGAGCCGCGCACCACAGTTTCTTTTTACAAATACTTCTCCATCGACGATCCCAAGGCGTTTCGCGACAGCCTGTACGTTCAGTTCGAAAAACTGAAGGTGTTCGGCCGCATCTACGTGGCGAAAGAGGGTATCAACGCGCAGATCAGCGTGCCGCAGCATAACTTCGACGCGTTCAAAGCCGCGCTGTTCGCCTCGCACCCGGCGTTGGATCAGGTCCGCCTGAATATCGCGCTGGAAGACGACGGCAAATCCTTCTGGGTGCTGCGCCTCAAGGTGCGCGAGCGCATCGTGGCTGACGGCATCGATGACGAGAGCTTCGATCCGAGCAACGTCGGTGAGTATCTGCAGGCCGATCGCGTCAATCAGATGATCGACGATCCGAATACGGTATTCGTCGATATGCGCAACCACTATGAGTACGAAGTCGGCCATTTCGAAAACGCCATCGAGGTGCCGTCGGATACCTTCCGCGATCAGCTGCCGATGGCGGTGGAGATGCTGCAGGACAGCAAAGACAAGAATATCGTCATGTACTGCACCGGCGGCATTCGCTGTGAAAAAGCCAGCGCCTATATGCTGCACAACGGCTTTAAAAACATCTACCACGTGGAAGGCGGGATTATCGAGTACACCCGCAAAGCGAAAGAACAGGGGTTGCCGCTGAAGTTTATCGGCAAAAACTTCGTGTTCGATGAGCGTATGGGTGAGCGCATCTCCGACGATGTGATCGCCAACTGCCACCAGTGCGGCGCGCCGTGCGATACCCATACCAACTGCAAGAACGACGGCTGCCATCTGCTGTTCATTCAGTGCCCGAGCTGCGCCGCCAAGTTTGAAGGATGCTGCAGTGAGATTTGCCGCGAAGAGCTGAAGCTGCCGCGCGAAGAGCAGCGCGTGCGCCGTGCCGGCCGCGAAAATGGCGTCAAGATTTTCAATAAATCGAAAGGATTATTGCAGACTACGATGCACATTCCGGCACCGGAAGAAGAAGGCCCAGCCCGCTGAGCCTGAGGAACCGACAAGCCCGGCCGCCAAGCCGGGCTTTTTTTTATTTCTCGCGCACGCCTTCTACGGAGATGATCAGCTCAACGTCTTGCGACGCCGGGCCCAGATCGGTGGTGATGCCAAAATCTTTCAGCTTGATCTTGCCGTTGGCTTCAAAGCCAGCGCGGTAGCCGCCCCACGGATCGTTGCCCTGGCCAATCAGTTTGGCATCGAGCGTAACCGGTTTGGTGACGCCGTTCAGCGTCAGGTTGCCGACCACCGCGTAACCGTCGCCGCTTTTCTTCACTTCGGTGGATTCAAACTTGGCTTGCTTGTTCTTCTCCACGTTGAGGAACTCGGCGCTGCGCAGGTGCTTGTCGCGCTCGGCGTGGTTGGTGTCGACGCTGGCGGTATTGATGGTCACGTTGACCTTGTCCTTGGACGGATCTTTCTCGTCGAAAGTGAAGCCGCCGTCGAAGTCTTTAAAGCTGCCGTACAGCCAGCTGTAGCCCAGGTGCTGGATGCGGAATTCGATAAAGGCGTGTTGGCCTTGTTTATCGATCTTGTAGTCTGCCGCCAGTGCGGAACCGGCGCTCAGCAGCAGGGCGCCTGCGGTCAGGCCCAATACGGTCTTTTTCAACATAGCAATCTCCATAAATCCAAAGGTTAATCGGCGCTGCTACCCAGCATCCGTTTCAAAGTGACATCACGATCGATAAAGTGATGTTTAAGCGCGGCCAGCCCGTGCAGTACCGAGAGCACTACCACGGCCCAGGCCAGGTAAAGGTGTATGGCGCCGGCGGTGTCGGCCTGTTCCGCCATGCCGGTCACGGTGGCGGGCACGTTGAACCAGCCGAACACGCTGATCGGTTGGCCGTCTGCGGTGGAGATCAGATAGCCGCTGATCAGAATGCCGAACAACACGGCGTACAGCGCCAGATGCGCGAGGATGGCGCTGACGCGAGTGAGGCGGCCATAGCTGGCCAGCGGTTTGGGCGGCGGTGAGACAAAGCGCCAGACCACGCGGATCACCATCACGATGAACAGCAGCGTGCCGATGCTTTTGTGGAGCTCCGGCGCCTGATGGTACCAGACGTCGTAATAGCCCAGCGTGACCATCCACAGGCCGAGTGCGAACATGCCGTACACCGTCAGCGCCACCAGCCAGTGGATCAACACTGACACATGGCCGAAACGATCGGCGGTATTTTTCCAGAGCATCCTGTTTCCTTCGATTACCGATTGGCTGGCTGCAATAATTAAACTTTAGGAAACATAAAATCAATAATAAATTTAACTATGTTACTACTTTGAAATATTAGTCAGTGAATTTGTTCGAGATGTTCGGAGTTAATCAGATAAATCGTTGGAGATAATATTATTTCGCTCACGAGAGGTTTATGCTAGTCATTGAAAAATGGGGCTATTATCTATTAATGTCAGCTTTTGTCATTTTACGTAAACCCCTCGTGAGTTGCCCGACGAGATTATTTGTTGGCAAAGGTTATGCCTATTTATTGCGGCGCAGGGCAGGGCGGAAAGATTAACTTTGTCGAACGGTTGCGCTAAATCCCCTGCGGTGCAGCGGCGGATTTTGCTACCATTAGCGCCAAGAGCCGGCACCCTGGCGCCGGTTAACCCAGTGAAATAACAAGGAAACGTCATGGGCCGAACCCGTGTGACCGACAGCAGCCTGCGTCTGGCCGTCCTGCTGGCGATGTTGGTGATCATTTTGGCCGGGGTGAAAGCCGCCGCCGACATTGTGGTGCCGTTTTTGCTGGCGGTATTTCTCGCCATGGTGCTGAATCCGCTGGTGGCGATGCTGGAGCGTAAACGGGTGCCGCGTATCGTCGGGGTGACGCTGCTGGTGACGGCGGTGATCGTGGTCGTGATGCTGTTTATCGGCATGCTGGGGGCTTCGCTGAACGAGTTCGCCCGTTCGCTGCCGCAGTATCGCGGCATGATGATCGAGAAGCTGCGCGAGCTGCAGCATTACGCCGACCGTTTCAATATCAGCCTTTCCAGCGAAGCGATGCTGCAGTATGTCGATCCCAGCGCGGCGATGAATCTGGTCACCCGCATGTTGGGGCACCTGTCTGGCGCCATGACCAACGTCTTCCTGCTGCTGATGACCGTGGTGTTTATGCTGTTCGAAGTGCAGTTGCTGCCTTACAAGCTGCAGCAGGCGCTGGATAAGCCGAATGAAGGCCTCGCCGCGATGCGGCGGGCGCTGGACGGCGTGACGCGTTATCTGGTGATTAAAACCATCATCAGCCTGGCCACCGGGGTGATCGTCTGGATCTTCCTGGCGGCGGTCGGCGTACGCTTCGCCTTTATCTGGGGGCTGCTGGCGTTTCTGCTCAACTATATTCCCAATATCGGCTCGGTATTGGCCGCCATTCCGCCGCTGATTCAGGCGCTGCTGTTCAACGGATTGGGTGATGCGCTGGTGGTGGCGGGCGGCTTTATCGCAATCAACATGGTGATCGGCAATATCCTCGAACCGCGGGTGATGGGTCGCGGGCTGGGGTTGTCGACGCTGGTGGTGTTCCTGTCGCTGATTTTTTGGGGCTGGCTGCTCGGCCCGGTCGGCATGCTGCTGTCAGTGCCGCTGACGATCGTGGCGCGCATCGCGCTGGAAACCACCGAGGGCGGTTATCGGCTTGCGGTTATCCTGGGCGACGGCCGCCCGCCGCGTCAGCCTCCGGCGCCGCCGGAGTGAGGTAATTTCTTGTGGCTACGTTGAGCCGTGCGTTGTTAATGAGTTTTGAATAAGCCACCCAACGGTGGCTTAACGCTTCTATCTAACAGTTGTATCTGAGTTTGGAGGTAGGTCAGGCTGGCTCAATAATGGTAAGCAATGGAAAACCCTTACCATGCATCGAGTACTTCGCAATAAACGGCTAAATGGAATAATGAATAAACACTTGTATTTCCGGTGGTTGTTTAGAACGATTCATTCAATCGAGTTAAAGACAAAATCAATAGCTTCGCGTCAGTCGTGTAAGTATCACTTTAGAACAAGGGGCATGTGGTATGCCCCTCCATTCTATTCATTTATGGAACACACTGCCAAGTACCTAGTTTATCCTTAGAATAGATAACGTGTTCTTCTTTCGGATTTTCCTTGTTAGTAAAGCATAGTTGGTCAGGATCAACGTAAGTTACATTATACTCTGTGCCTGTAGTTGGATCAGTATACAATAAAGCATCAATCTTTATAAACTCTTCAACTTCATCACCACCAAATTTATACCTTATTTTGAATTTTTGCTTCTTTACTGCTTTTATTTTAGAAAGATACCTATCCAAATCATTATTGCTTGGTTTGTTCATGGTTTACCCCCGTATATATTTTAGTTAACTTAGTATCAGCGATAAATTTTTAGTTCTCGTTGATGAGGTCAATAATAAAGGCGGACTATTGATTGGTAAAGAATTAGGTATTGCTTTTTTATTGTGGTGTGGTATATTAATCTTGCTTTAGACAGATTAAAATTCCATTCGGGTGTTTAAAATAGTTAAAAGCCCCTAGGGGTGCGTTATTCCGTCTCGGATTTAATGAAAATTCTTATAAATCAATATCCCTCCTCCCACTCTCATCGATTACCCAGCTAATAGTTAATACATTAATCAGTTTTCAGCACTTTTTGTGTATTTTTAATTTCAAATTAGCATGCTAATATTTAATTTTATTCCAAAAAAATCTATCGTAAAGGTGTCAGATTGGCTTGAAGCTGGTGTATCCGCCCGTGAACACTGCCGCAAGCATGCTATTTCTGATGCCAAATTTTACACCTTCTGTAAGAAGTATGGATGAGCCTGAGGTTAAACGTCGGAAGTCGCTCGAGGAAGAGAACGCAAGACTCAAGAAGTTGCTTGCCGAAGCAATGCTGGATAAGGAGGCACTTCAGGTGGCTCTGGGGCGGAAGTACTGACGACAGGCCAGAAGCGGGAAGCCGTTGAGTTTATGTGTGGTGCGACCGGTCTGTCGCAACGTCGCACCTGCAGGCTTACTGGTTTGTCTCTGTCGACCTGCCGCTACGAAGCTCAGCGTCCGGCGACTGATGCGCATTTATCAGGGCGCATTATTGAGCTGGCACTGGAGCGCAGGTGTTTTGGCTACCGCCGCATCTGGAAGTTACTGCGACGTGAAGGCTTTCAGGTTAATCACAAGCGTGTGTACCACATTTATCATCTCAGCGGGCTGGGTGTAAAACGCAGACGACGTCGTAAAGGACTGGCAATGGAACGTCTGCCGCTGCTCCGCTCGGCAGCGCCCAACCTGACCTGGCCGATGTATTTCGTCATGGACGCACTGGCCACCTGGCAGGATAAAGTGCCTGACCTGTGTTGACGACTTCACGAAGGAGTGTCTAACAATTACCACCGCATTCGGGATTTCAGGCGCTCAGATCACGCGTATTCTGGAAAGCATTGCACTGTTTGGGGCTATCTGGATAATCAGGATAAGGATGGACGGGTAATCATAGCTCAATACAATGACAAGTACATAATGAAAAAATGTCAGAGTAATGGAATTATGGCGACATATATAGCTGACACTCCAGATGGTATGTTAGCTCCAGTACCGGAAAATTATTTTGTTCGAGACACTTTGAAAGCGAAATGTAAAGTACAATCAACCACGAGCGATATAAAAGTTGATTAATGTTCTTTTTTGTCAGAGAGTGAGAATGAGAAGAATACTTTTTGCACTGGTGATGATCTCTCCAGTACTTCACGCGGCAACCATATCTAACTTCGTCTGTACTTATATACGTGGTGTACGTGGCGAACGGATGAGTCATACTATACCCGCATGAGTATTGAACAAATACCTACTTCTTATGAAGTTTTTAAGTATGCAACTGATGAAAAACATAAGTACTACTCTGAAATCAATATAGTTAACCATCCTGAAAACGATGGTTATTACTATGGGAATTTGTACTCTAGTCCAGATGGGTTAGATAGTTTTGATTTGAGATGTGAGAAGACTAAATGAACAGAAAACAATTCATAATCAGTAACGGTGCAACATGTAATAACTGGACATGGAGTTGGTCATTCGTTAATCACGACAAGAAGATAGTCATTTTTGGTGCTTGGGATGTGGAGAATGAACAGGAAAGGTCAGTAATACTCCGTGAGAAATGGGAAACAGTGCTGACGAATGGAAAAGATAGGCGGCAACCCGGTTATACTCAAGCTTTAGACCATATAAAACTAATAGAGCAGGGTTATCAACTTTATACTTTTGACATGGTGCATTCGGAAAGAGAAGATAACCCGAATGTATCAGTAATCGAAGGTTTTACTCCTGAGCTTAAGAGGAGATACTTACGGAAAGAAGGGCAAACGTGGTACGCATATTATGATGCTAACCCATATCCTGATGACTTGAACACACAGGATAACTACATTGAAGGTGCGAAGAAGCGTATAACCGTGAATGCCTATGAACGTGATCCAAGAGCACGACAGGTTTGCATTGATCGTCATGGTACTACGTGCAAAGGTTGTGGTTTCAATTTTGAGAAGGTCTATGGTGAACACGGAAAGGGCTTCATCCACGTACACCATATAAAACCAATACATACTCTTGGTGCGGGCTATGAACTGGATCCTAAAGAGGATCTAATACCCCTATGTCCCAACTGTCATGCTATGGTGCATAGAGGTGATGAAGTACTTAGTATTGAAGCACTGAAAGAATTAATGAAGATATAAGCCACCTGTTGGTGGCTCTATTTTTCGGTAACAATAAAATAATCAGGTATCTTTGAGTGTTTGCTCTGTAACTCATCATACAATGTTTTAAATTTTATTGTGTTATCATCAAATTTCTCAATCCCTTTTAAAAATATATTATAATGAGTTTTGGCACTATTTTCGTCTTCTTCAGTAATTAGATTTTTAAGTGAAACACATAGAACCATAAAATTCTTGCGTATCATTCTATACGACTTAAGTAGTTCATTATTGTTTTTGCTTGCTGGTTCTTTAAGGCACCAGCCTAGTTTTTTTAAGTTGCTGATTTTGTCATTTATTTTAGTTGGCGTTATATCAGTTTCATTGAAGATAGAATGATATCTCTCACATTCCTCTACGGTTAAAAAGTCTCGAAAGTTATCTGATACAATTTCATTCATTACTTTTATATGTTCAATGATGGCTGTAGTTTGAATTACTTTCCTATTAAGATTAGCGTAGTCATCAAAAATCAAATTAGTTGCCATAGATAATGCATCTTCGTGCATTCTTTGGTTTAACCATTGAGGGGCTTTACGATATGCCATATAGGCAACGAGTAAAGTACCGGCAGTACTTAAAGAGCTTATCCAGTCAGATATTGAACCTATCTCTATTTTCATCATTTTCTCTTCACATTGAAGTTAAAAATTTCATCTAGACTTGATGTGCGTATTTTTGAAGATATATTTTTTATAGTTTCATATGACTCATTCAGTGATACATGTTTATCGCTGCTAATAAATGGCATGTCAATGTTTAGTGCGGAAGATATGTAGGTATGATCATTTTTATAAAAAATGATATGGACGATTGCGTCATTTGAATACTGAGATAATGCCTTGCATAAAGGCTCTAAGTAATCATCATTCATTACGTAACCAAATGGCTTTGTACTACGCAATGAAACTATAATATTCATTATATCAGCTGATATTACACTTAACTTGGAGTGAAATTCTTGTATTTCATGAATTGGTGTGTCGAAATCATTTGGAGTATTTTTGTTCTCATAATCAGGGGGCAAGTTCGATGGTGTATAAGTACCTGCTTTAATAGATGTTTTAATCAATAGTTCAACATTGAAATGGTTTATCGATATTTGTATTTTGTTAACTTCTTGTATAATTTCAAGTGCGTGGTCATAAGCTTTTTGTTGAAAAAAGTTAATAGCCTTAGCCCCGGCATAAAGAGCAGCCCCAGCCATACAGATGTTTGCACCTGCACTAATCCAATCTGTTAATGAACCTAGTTCCATTTTCTTATCCGTGCTGTAGTAGAGAGTACTGATCAATAATAGTACTACCAGAATAAGCAGTACTATAACAAGTCCAATAATAATTCTATTTGCTAATTTCATCTAAAGTACTTCCTAGTGTCTATTAGTCAAATTTGAATAGAGTACGCAATTCAGTACTTGACAATTTTTGATGTCTATCTCGTATAGAGTTAAGCTTTTCTTGAATTGATGGATCTGTGAGGCTTTTAATTCCTACGATAAAACCGATATAATCTGATGTTTGATTAAGCATATCATCAACTAGCACTTTTAATTCTTGTTTAGGGACGATATTATATCGAGGGCAGGCATTCAAAAACTCTCTAACCTTTATCAAAGAACTACCAAGTTCGAAGCATTGTTTATTGGATTTATCTCTATCTGTAATTGCTATAACATCAAAACTCACTGTAATTAGTTTATCCAGAGACTCATCAAGCAGGCTCATTATCTTTGATGATTGGTCATAGCGAGCTTCATTGTGCTTTGACTCGAACCAATGTGGAGCCTTACGATACGCCATATAGGCAATGGCAGTAGTTCCAGCGGTTGAAAAAGCAACAATCCAATCAGTAATCATTTTCGTATCAAACCCACAGAGTATAGTAATTAGTAGTATCAGTACTGCAAGTAATAGTGATATAACTAGCCCGATAATAATTCTATTTGTCCATTTCACCTTTATATCCTCAAAGAAAAGCCCCCATAACCACGGAGAAGAAACAGTTAGGGGGCTTTCTGTCAGTACAGAATCATGATAACTGTTACACCACTTCTTGAAAAGATGTTACAGTACATAAACTGTACTAATCATAAGGATATGTAATGCAGATTATGCGAATGGAGTACGATGACTTAGCCTTGATGAGTGGTAAGGCAACTCTACATGTATACGGCCTTGGAACCTTCAAGGTGTTCAGTGGGCGAGAACGCTACATCAACAATCCCAACTGTACAGCTATCCCCGATTATGGGGCTATTCCCGTAGGACAGTACTACATTGTTGATAGGCCACCGTCGAGCATTGGAAACACTATCAAGAACTTTGGCGGCGATCTGATCAACGGCACAAATCACAATGAATGGCTTGGATTGTTCAACTCAGAGACTATGAGTGATCATGTGTTCGTTAATGGCGTACAACGTGGTGGCTTTCGTTTGCATCCACTACGGCCAAATGGTTCAGGTGAATCGTGGGGATGTATCACTTTCTTCAGTGTGTCAGACTTTCAAACAGTCCGAAGCCGTTTAATGAACACAAAGCAATCACGTGTGCCAGGGTCTAGAAATGGCCTGCTTGCATACGGACGTGTGGACGTAAGAGGGATATCTCGTTTTGAAAAATGCAATTAAAATCATTATCTATGTTGTAGTGGCAGTACTGATCATTCGCTTTGTACATCCAGTAGGGTACATAGTGGGAACTCTTGCCGATCGTTCATATCACCTTATGTCATCGGAAGGGCTTGGATGGGTAGATAATGTAACCGAATGGGGGACAGACAACGTTTCCCTTGCCGTAAGTATCTTTACTGTTCTAATCATTGCTTGGATTCTTTCAGTACTGGTAAATATCATCAAGAAGGTATTAAGATTATGACTACTATTCATTTATCAATACACACTAGCAGTACTAAACAAAAAACCGATGAGTTTGTGAACGCAATTAAAAAGGAACTAAGTGAATACAACGTTATGTTTTCATTTGAGGACGTAATTACTAAAGGGGAGAACTACCCAATAGTAGTAAAAAATATTGTAGCACCCGGTGATGTTTATGATGACATTGAACAACGAATTGCAAAAGTAAGAGCCTCTTTGATAGCATAATAAATTCCGGTGTACTAATAAAGGGTGGCACTCAAAGTGATGTATTAGTACTACCGGATAAACTAACATACTGTACGTCTCACCACGCGATTTAATTCACACCGCCAATACTGTATCTCAATACTTAAAGCAATGGCTCGGTTTGCTTGCATCTTTAACTTGAGATAGGACATGTGTTATCACTTCCGTTGATGTAGAATCCATTGGGCGATCATATATTGAACAGTGAATAATGCAAGGATGACCAATGAAGAGAGCAATTGCATATGTCGTATTGGCTCTGATCTACTTTGTAATACTGACTGAAGTAGTTTTCAGGGGGCTATCAGAGGATGCGTACTTAAAGGTGGCGAAGATCTCAAACCCACTAGGTTTAATGAGTTCATCATTTGACTCTCTAATTGTCATGCTAATTTTACTATCGGTCGTTATTTCTTGGGTAACGATGTGTCTTATCTCAAAATTTAGAGATTGATAGCATAATAATATCCGGTGCGCTAATAAAAGGACATCGCACCACTCATTAAGTTAGCACTACCGGAAAAGTCGCCTTTTCCTTCATTAGATTTTATTTATTGGGAACCCCGTTGAATAAGGGTTCATCCACCGCAATCGTCTCCGATGTCGTCGGCGTAAGGAAGATTTTGCCATTCACGCCTGGCTGGGCGGCATGCCGCAGCGCCGCAGCGAACTGGTGAAGAGGATAAATCGCAGCGGGTGGGCGCAGCGCCAGCTCCCCGCGTCGCAGCAGCTGGAAGAGCTGATAAAACGCCGTCTGCCACTGCGCCGGTGCTGCCTGTGCGTTCCATTTGCGCAGGTGAAACAGCGAAGCGCGCAGCTTCAGCTCGTCCACCACGCGCCGCCAGTCCACCTGACGCCCACCTAAAAGGCCCAGCGCCACGAAGTCGCCGCCGGTGCGAACCGCCCGCGCCAGCTGCAAGCCGTCTTCTCCACCGATGCAGTCGATGGCCGCGCGGGCGCCAAAATTCGTCATTTCCGCCAGCTGCGGCGCTTCGATAACGCGCCAGGCGCCGGCGGCCAGCAGCGCCGGGCGATGAGCGGGGTTGCGCGCCACGACCGCCAGACGAATGCCGCGCAGCGCCGTCATCTGTGCCAGCAGCAGGCTAACGGCGGAGCCGCCGCCGTTGAGCAGCAGCACGTCGCCGGCGTTGAGCGGCAGCCATTGCGTCAGCAGCACCCAGCAGGTGAGCGGGTTGATATAGATTTGCGCCGCACTGGCGTCGTCGATGTCGTCCGGTACCCAGACCACCCGTTCTTCAGGCAGTGTGACGAAGGTTTGCCAGCTGCCGTCACCCGCTACCGCCAGTGCGCGTCGGCCGGTCGAGCGTCCGCTTTGCGGATCGACGATGACGCCTACGCCTTCATAGCCAGGCACCTGCGGCAGGGCGATGCGGTGCGCGTATTGGCCGTGAATCGGGATCAGGTCGGAAGGGTTGATCGGGGCATAGCGCATCTGCAGCAGCAGCCGGCCGGGGCGCAGCGGCGGCCTGCTCGTCTGCTGCAGCGCCAGCACCTGGGCGGGATCGCCGAAGCGGCTGAAGCTCAATCGGGGAAATGACGACGGCATGGGTTACATCACGAAGAAAAAATAGACATCCAGCGCCAGCAGCACCAGCCACAGACAAAGATACAGCACCAGGTGCTCACGCACGTTGTTGACGATAGCCGCCAGTATTCGGTTTAACATTTCAGCCGCCTGAAGAAAGAGACCTTTGATTATAGTCCTTTTCTCGGCACCTTTTATAGCGGGGCGCGCGTGAGCGCTGGAAGAGTGGCGATAAAAAAGCCTGCGTTATCGCAGGCTTGATGTTACACCGCCAGCAGCGCCAGCGGCGTCGAATTCGTTGGTGCGCTGGGCGGGTAGAAATAACGCAGCACGTTATACAGCGAGTAGAACTCCAGCCGGTTGCGCGCGTTGATCTTTTCCGTGATGTGACGCTTGTGCACATAGACCGTATGGGAGCTGATCTGCAGTTTTTTCGCAATGCGGTAGTTAGGCATCTCTGCCATCCAATACTTCATTACCGTCAGCTCCTGCGGGCTGAACAGGGAACGCTCTTCGCCGTCATCGGCCAGCGCCAGCGGATTCTCGCGCAGCGTGCGTAAGGTGAGCGGCAGAATGCTTTTATTGAACAGAAAAGCGTTATCGGCGATGCGCATTGGCGCTTCGCTGTAAGGGTAAGGTGTGTCGAGATAGATAAATAGCAAGGCGGACTGGCTGGCTTCCATAAAGGCCTGCAGTTGCGCGTCCGCTTCGTTATAGCGGCATTGGTTGCTGAGGTTCACCAGAATGTGGCTCGGCTGAAAGCTGGCCAACAGCGATGTAGCGTATTCAATGCTGTGGCAGCACTTGATCGTCGTGATCCCACTATCAGCAAAGTAGCTGGCTATACCGACCCGGGTGAAGCAGCATTCGTCCACGACAAGTAGTTTCATGGTGACGTCCTTGTTGAAAGCCGATGGAGCATATCTTCTGTAAAATAGGACTTACACTGCAAGTGTTCAATTCGGAAATTCAACTGCTGAATATAAGAAATTTCCGTTATCAGGATTTTTACTTGGTATTTAAAAGAGTTAGCAGGTTAACAAATTGTAACCGCCAAATTTCGCTGTCCAGTGCCTGAGGGGGACTTGGACAGCGAAATCCTTCGCTCAGCTAAATCGTTTCAGACCAAAGCTTGAGACGTCAACCGGCGGCGCTTTGTCCTGCGCGAACAGCGCGGCGATCTCGCCCAGAGCGCTGGCGAACTTGAAGCCGTGGCCGCTCAATCCGCTGATGACCATCAGGCGATCGCAATCCGGCAGGGTATCGATAATAAAGTCTTCGTCGGGGCTCATATCATAGCTGCAGGCTTCACCGTGTAAACATACGCCTACACCCGGCAAAAATTGCCGCAGGAAGGAGAAAACTTCCGTGCCGTCGCTGGCGTAGCTGCCGAAGGGTTTGCGCTGCTCGGGGGCATCCATCGGCTGGCCGCCGTCATGTTTGCCCACTTTCAGGCCGTCGTTATCCGCCGGAAAACCGTAATAGTGCGTGCCGTCTTGCGCTTCGACGGTAAAGGCAGGGAAACGATTGTTCACGCTGTAGCGGCCATCTGCCTGATGCCAGGAGAAGACTTTGCGCAGTGGCGCGATCGGCAGTTGCGGCAACAGCGCTTTGACCCAGGTGCCGGCGGTGATCACCGCTTTTCGCGCCGTGAAACGCCCTTCGCCGGTGATGACCTCAACGCCGCCATCGATGGGTTCTACCGCGTTGACCGGGCAGTTGAACAGCTGGCTGCAGCCGGCTTCTTTCGCCAGCTTGATCAGGCTGGTTATCGCCAGCTCGGCACGCAGGAACCCCGCGTCTGGCTCGAATACGCCGACATAACCTTCCGGTGCTCGGAATTCTGGCCAGCGCTGATTGATCTGTTCGGCGCTGAGGGTTTGCGCGTTCAGGCGGAATTTTTGCGCGCTGAGCTGCGCATTGCGAATGAATTCGGAGTGCTGTGGCCCCAGGTTGAGCACGCCGCACGACTGGAACAGTTCCTCGCCGGATTGTTGAATCAGCGCATTCCACAGCGCCTGCGCGCGCAGCACCAGCGGCACGTACTTTTCGCCTTCGCCGTATGCGTGACGGATAATGCGGGTATCGCCGTGATGGCTGCCGTTTCGGTGCGGAGGGATAGCGCTGTCGATCATCAGCACTTTCAAGCCGGCCCGCGTGGCATAATAGCCTGCCGCCGCGCCGACGGAACCGCTGCCCACCACAATCAAATCATATTCCACGTGCCAACCCTCTCTGATAGCGATTTCTTATGCCCCCATGATAAAAGGTTGGCAGACGCAATGCACTGATTGAACGGCGAAAGGCGAAGAAAAGGCGCCGGGAAAGGTCGCGGCGCCTTAGGGGGTAGGAGACGATGAATCAATGTTTTCTGCGATCAAGATCCTGGTAATCCGTAGCTTCAATCTTGGCGATGCCGGCCTCTAAGATATTGATTAATTGACGGGCGACATCTGTGGTCAGCCAAAGCGTTCGGTCTACTTGGGCTTCTTCGGGCGTTTGGTCTAGTGAAGACAGGTAATGAAGGCGTATCATCATGGCGTCGTAAACGTCGACAGTACTGATATCCCAACCGACAAGCGGGTGCGTCTGAATTACTTCATCATTTCTGTCCATAAAGACCCCTTATTGAGTAGTAACTACCGTGAGTGACTAACGAGGATCAATGCGGCTCATCATCATGAGAGCAATTACAGTATACGCATCCGCTTTCATCGGTGGAGGGGTTGTCACCTAAAATTGCAAAATAAATATTTATTTGAACAATTATTCTACAAATTCGGGTGCGAACGCGCGATGAGTAAAGCCTGTGGCGTTATTCCGCGCCGCCGGTGGGTGGGGCGGAGCCGTGCAGACATTTTTCCAGTTCTTCTGCCAAGTGCGCGAAATGTTTCTGCGTTTCGGCGTCGCGATTCTGGCTTTGCGATTCCAGCCTCAGGCTGTGGATCAGCCGTTGGTTGGCTTTGTCATCCAGGCTGAAGGCCAGGTAAGAGAAGGCCACTTCCAGTACGTTCAAGCGTCTTTTCTGATCGGCAATCAGCGCCAGCAATTCGCCAAACGTCATTGCGTCTTCGGATTTCACCTTGTCCGGGGCCATGCTTACTCCTTTGCGTTAAATACAGCGCTGAGGCGGATTTGGTTCCAGAGTAAGGGTAAGCGATGAATGGGCAGGGCGCCAGAAACAAAAAAGCCGGAGAGCGACCCCCGGCAAAAACAGCATTGCAGTGTTATTCTGCGCTGAACCATTCGTCCGCGCTTTCCCAGGTTTCCTGAAGGATTTCCTCAATCAGATCCCGGTCGGTTTTGGCGCCCCCCAGCACAGAGAGCCCGTTGGCGCCGGCATAACGGACGTGCACGACGGCGCCTGGAAACTGGCGATTGACCCGTTTGCCCAGCTCGCCGGTCAGCGCCTCAATGGCGCCCGACGGCAGCGGCCGGGTTTTATCTATAGTGACTTCAACACGCATAATTGCCCCCGAAGCGATTTACTGTTTATTTATACAGTTAACCGTAAGCGAGGGCAAGAGGGCGAAGCAAAAATATCAGCCTTTCAGCGACCAGTTCAGGGTTTCGCCGGCCAGGAATGGGATCACGGATTCATTGCCCAGGGCGATCTCTTCCGGCTGGGTGGTCGGCACGCGCTGCAGTTCGATGAAATCTTCGTTGAGCGGCAGGCCATAGAAGCGTGGGCCGTTGAGCGAGCAGAAGGCCTCGAAGTGCTCCAGCGCGCCGAGCTGTTCGAAGACGGCAGCGTAAGCCGGGATCGCATTCGGCGCATTGAAGCAGCCGGCGCAGCCGCAGCTGGACTCTTTGCGATGCTTGAGGTGCGGCGCCGAGTCGGTGCCGAGGAAGAAACGGTCCGAGCCGCTGGCCACCGCCTGACGCAGCGCTTCCTGATGGACGTTGCGCTTGAGGATCGGCAGGCAGAACAGGTGTGGGCGAATGCCGCCGACCAGCATGTGGTTGCGGTTGAACATCAGGTGCTGCGGGGTGATGGTGGCGCCGAGGAAACGGTTGCCTGCCTGCACGTACTGCGCCGCTTCTTTGGTGGTGATGTGTTCGAAGACGATTTTCAGTTCCGGGAAGTGACGGCGGATAGGCTCCATCACCTGTTCGATAAAGCGCGCCTCGCGGTCGAAAATATCGACGGCAGGATCGGTCACTTCACCGTGGATCAGCAGCGGCATGCCGATTTTTTGCATTTGCTCGAACAGCGGGTAAATGCCGGTCACGTCGCTGACGCCGTGGCTGGAGTTGGTGGTGGCGTTGGCCGGATACAGCTTGGCGGCGGTAAACACCCCTTGTTCGAAACCGCTGACCAGTTCACTGGCCGCCAGAGAGTTGGTCAGGTAACAGGTCATCAGCGGAGTAAAGTTGTGACCCTGCGGCACCGCCGCCAGAATCCGATCGCGGTAGGCGCGCGCGGCGGCCACGGTCGTCACGGGCGGAACCAGGTTCGGCATCACGATCGCCCGGCCAAATACCTGGCTGGTATAGGGCACCACCGTTTTCAGCATCTCATCGTCACGCAGGTGGATATGCCAGTCGTCTGGGCGGCGGATTTTCAGAACTTGAGGTTGTGCGGTCATCTAGCTAGGCTCCGGCGGTCAAATACGTCTAATGAAAAGCGAATAATGGGTTTATTCACGCCGGGGTGTAAGGATAAGCGGAAAGTGCCGCAGATGCATCTGTTTGTTGGCGACAAGTTGAAATCAACGGCGCAGCAGGCGCATAGTGACAATGATTTCAACGATGCCGACGCCAATACCGTCGACTTTCATCAAGTGGAAAGGGAGAAAACAATGGAAGTACGCGTTATCGCCACCCTGCAAGCGAAAGCGGGATTTGAGGCCGCAGTCAGTGAAGCGGTGCACGACATTCTCGAGCCGAGCCGCCAGGAGCTGGGCAACCTGCAATATGATTTGCATCGCGATCTGGAAAAGCCGGGCACCTTCGTGTTCTTTGAGCGTTGGGCCAGCAGCGAAGCGCTGGATAAGCATAATGAGACGGCGCATTTTCAGCAGTTCGTCAGTCGACTTGACGGCAAGTTGGATGTTCTGGACATCAAAAAACTGAAAAAGATCGCCTGAGCTTTTTGCAGGCAAGAAAAAACCCGCCGTCGGCGGGTTTTTTTAGGTGTGCAGATTAACTTATTCGTTAACCGGCTGCGGCTTGGTGGCCGGCGCGGTGGCCTGGCTCACTGCCGAGTGACCACCGGCTGAACCTTTGCCTTCAAAGTTGAAGGAAGGGCGCTGCCAGTCGCTGTGCTTGCGTTCTTCCGGCACGTAGGCCGGCGCAGGCGCTTTGGTCATCGGCGCAGTGGCGATGTGTTTGTACAGCGCGTCCTGCACGGCTTTCACCGGCGCCGGCTGTTGAGCAACCGCAGGCGCAGGCTCGGCGGCCGTTGGTTCCGGCGCTTTTTCTACCGGAGCGGCTGCCGCTGCAGGTGCGGCTTCTACCACTGGCGCTTCTTCCGCCGGCGCGGCTTCTACCGGTGCAGTTTCGACCACAGGCTCGTCTTCCGCTGGCTTAGCTTCAACCACTGGCTCTGCCGCTACGGTTTCAGCTACCGGCTGAGCTTCCACTGCAGGGGCAGTCTCTTCCGCTTTCGGTTCTTCAACCGCAACCGTTGCCGGGGCGGTTTCCACCGGCGCCGGGGTTTCCTCGGCCGGGGTGGCAACAACCGGCGCTACGACTGCCGCTTCTTCCGTTACGGTGACGGCGGCAGTTTCAACGGCGGCTTCTGGTGCCGGTTCGTTGACGCTGGCCGCGGCCTGAGTTTCTTCCACGGCAACGCTGTGCTGTTCAACCGCTGCGGCGACAACCGGCGCCTGCTCTACGGCTTCGGTTTGCACTTCGGCTTCTTCAACCTGAGCGACCGGGTAGCTTACCCAGACTTTGCCTGATGCCATTTCCGGGGAAGCGAACGCGCCCACCAACGGCATTGGGGATTGCAGAGGGTAACGCTCGTCGCGGTAACGACGGCGACGCTGGCCGCTGACGCGCAGGTGACGCGGTGAACGACGGGAACGACGTGGCATGCCTTCGCCGTTGCCGCGGTTTTCGCCCTGGGCATCGTCTTCCGCCTGAGCGGCAACGGTTTCCGGCAGCAGCTTCACGCTGTCGTCGGCGGTTGGCTGCGCATCTTCGGCTTTCGCTACCGGCGCTTTCGGCGCCAACAGCTCTTCCGCTGCGCGCTGCAGCTCTTCTTCCGCGGACAGGATGCGCACTTTCTGCGTCAGAGGGCGGCGCTGACGGCGCTGCATGTTCTGCTGCTGGCGTTCTTCCTGCTCTTCGTCGGTGCTCTCGACCGCGTCAACGCTTTCCAGCGCTTTCACTTCCTGCTGAGCCTGGCGTTTCTCTTCCTGACGACGACGCTGGCGTTCAGCACGCTGTTCACGGCGCTGCTGCTGATCTTCGCGCGGCGCTTTAGCGCTTTCTTCCGAGGCAGTTTCCTCCGCTACCGGCGCGTTCTGCTGCTGGTTGCGGCGGTTACGGCGCTGTTCATCGCGGGATTCACGCGATTCACGGCCTTCACGGTTCTCACGCGGTTCACGGTTGTCGCGTTCGCGATTGTCACGGCCTTCACCGCGCTCTTTACGTTCGCCGCGTTCCGGACGATCGCCACGGTCGCTACGCTCACCGCGCTCTTTACGGCCGGTGCCTTGACGGCGCTGACCGCGACGATCCTGACGACGGTTTTCACCGTTGCCTTCCGCCTTCGGCGTTTCGGCCGGTTTGGCTTCTTCGACGGCAGGTTGCTCTTCACCGGCGAACAGGCTCTTCAAACCACCGAACAGGCGGCCCAGGAAGCCCGGCTTGGCGGCGGCCGGCGCTGCGGCTTTAGCCTTGGCGGCTGCAGCGACAGGTTTGGCAACGGCGACGGGTTCTTCAGCCGGCGGCGGCACATCGGCGGACAGGGAGAAGGAAGCCAGGGCCGGTTGCTCCGGACGCTTGCGTTCCATCGGCGCATCTTCCAGCGGACGCTCCATATCTTCTTCGTGCAGTTTCGGCAGCAGGTAGCTGAGGGTAGAGGTTTCCTCGCCCTTGCGTACGCGCAGCACCGAGTAGTGCGGGGTTTGCATTTCATCGTTCGGCACGATGACGGCTTTCACGCCACCCTGACGTTTTTCGATCGCGCTGACGGATTCACGCTTTTCGTTCAGCAGGTACGAAGCGACCTGAACCGGTACGATAGCGTGAACTTCTTTGGTGTTTTCCTTCAGCGCTTCTTCTTCGATCAGGCGCAGGATGGACAGCGCCAGCGATTCGTTGTCGCGGATGGTGCCGGTGCCGTTACAGCGTGGGCACACGTGGTGGCTGGATTCACCCAGCGACGGGCTGAGGCGCTGACGCGACATTTCCAGCAGGCCGAAGCGGGAGATGCGGCCGATTTGGATGCGCGCGCGGTCTTGACGCACGGCGTCGCGCAAGCGGTTTTCCACTTCGCGCTGGTGGCGTACCGGCGTCATGTCGATGAAGTCGATGACGATCAGGCCGCCGAGATCGCGCAGGCGAAGCTGGCGAGCGATTTCGTCCGCCGCTTCCAGGTTGGTGTTGAACGCCGTCTCTTCGATGTCGCCGCCGCGGGTTGCGCGTGCGGAGTTGATGTCGATGGCGGTCAGCGCTTCGGTGCTGTCGATGACGATCGAGCCGCCGGACGGCAGGCGCACTTCGCGCTGGAAGGCGGATTCGATCTGCGATTCGATCTGATAGTGGCTGAACAGAGGAATTTCACCGCTGTACAGTTTGATTTTGCTGCTGAAATCCGGGCGGCCCAGCGCGGCGATGTGCTCTTTGGCCAGATCGAGAATTTTCGGGTTGTCGATCAGGATTTCGCCGATGTCCGGGCGCAGGTAATCGCGGAAGGCGCGCACGATAACGTTGCTTTCCTGGTGGATCAGGAACGGCGCAGGGCGGCCTTCGGCGGCTTTTTTGATCGCTTCCCAGTGCTTCAGGCGGAAGGAGAGATCCCACTGCAGCGCATCGGCGGATTTGCCTACGCCCGCGGTGCGAACGATCAGGCCCATGCCGTCCGGCAGTTGCAGCGAAGAGAGCGCTTCTTTCAGCTCGGTGCGATCGTCACCCTCGATGCGGCGAGAAATACCGCCGGCGCGCGGGTTATTCGGCATCAGCACCAGATAGCTGCCCGCCAGGCTGATGAAGGTGGTCAAGGCGGCGCCTTTGTTGCCACGTTCTTCTTTGTCTACCTGAACGATGACTTCCTGGCCTTCGCGCAGGACATCTTTGATGTTCGGGCGGCCATGGGAAGAGTAATTGCTAGGAAAGTATTCGCGGGCGATTTCTTTAAGAGGGAGGAAACCATGTCGTTCTGCGCCGTAGTCCACGAACGCTGCTTCAAGACTTGGTTCAATGCGGGTGATTTTGCCTTTGTAAATATTCGCTTTTTTCTGCTCATGACCCGGACTTTCGATATCCAAATCATACAGCCGCTGTCCATCTACGAGGGCAACACGCAACTCTTCCTGCTGAGTTGCGTTAATCAACATTCTTTTCATCTTAACTTACTCGTTATTTTTACATTATCGACAAAGCTGCGGGCAAAATAACCTCATGGCCGGAGTTAAACCGAAAGCCCCGTGTCTTCTCGCAAAGCCGTCAACCTCACGGTTGTCGCCTGCATAGGGGCGCATTATCTCGGTAAGCCTGCTTTTCTTTGTGAAAGACAGCACTTTTACTAGGGGAATAGCCTCTGATTTACGTCGACAGATCTGATTCCATTTGCCGGCCAAGCTGCAACCCGCAGCCCGCTAATTGTTTGATTTCGCATTACGTCTTACGCCATTGCTGCGTTTTTGCGCGATCAGACAAATTTTATAATTCCACCGTTTTCCCTGTTTAACGAGAATCAACGCGGAAAGTGACTGCATTATTCCACTGCTGATGCCGTTATAGCAAGGTGACTTTTCCTTAACTGCGGAAGAAATCGCAAACGTTCAAATCGGCTTGCTGCCTTATTGTCCGCTGGGGTTTCGCCCGCCGTCAGAGAGACAGTTAAGCACAGAAAAAGATGTGGCGCTATTCACGCGCTCTATTTAGAATCCCGCACCATGAAAACGAACAATCCAGCAGTACAATTCATCACGATTTCCGACGACGAAGCCGGTCAGAGAATCGACAACTTTCTGCTCGCTCGCCTGAAAGGCGTGCCGAAGAGCATGATTTATCGCATCGTGCGCAAAGGCGAGGTGCGGGTTAATAAAGGGCGCATCAAGGTCGAATACAAATTGGCGGCCGGCGACGTGGTGCGCGTGCCGCCGGTGCGCGTGGCCGAGCGCGAAGAGGCGCCGGTGTCGGCGAAGCTGGATAAGGTGGCGGCGCTGGCCGACTGCATTCTGTATGAAGATGACCACCTGCTGATCCTCAACAAGCCTTCCGGCACCGCGGTGCACGGCGGCAGCGGCCTGAGCTTCGGCGTGATTGAAGGGCTGCGGGCGCTGCGCCCTGAGGCCCGTTTCCTGGAGCTGGTGCATCGGCTCGATCGCGATACCTCCGGCGTGCTGTTGGTTGCCAAGAAGCGTTCCGCGCTGCGTTCGCTGCATGAGCAACTGCGGCTGAAGGGCATGCAGAAGGATTATCTGGCGCTGGTGCGCGGCCAGTGGCAGTCCCACTGCAAGGCCGTACAGGCGCCGCTGCTGAAAAACATTCTGCAAAGCGGCGAACGTATCGTGCGCGTCAACAGCGAAGGCAAGCCTTCGGAAACCCGCTTCAAGGTGGAGGAGCGTTACGAATTCGCCACCCTGGTGAAGGCCAGCCCAATCACCGGGCGTACCCACCAGATCCGCGTGCACACCCTGCATGCCGGGCATCCGATCGCCTTTGACGATCGCTATGGCGACCGCGAGTTCGATCGTCAACTGGCGGGTACCGGCCTGAAGCGTCTGTTCCTGCACGCTGCGGCGCTGCGCTTCGAGCATCCGGCCACCGGCGAAACGATGCGTATCGAAGCGCCGATGGACGAAGAACTGCGTCATTGCCTGCAAGTGCTGCGCCGGCAGGCCGCCAAATAATCCGCGTCACACCAGCGGGTTGATGCCTTCAGCCCGCAACATCTCCAACAGCGCGATCAACGGCAGGCCGACCAGGGCGTTCGGATCCCGGCCTTCCAGTCTGTCGAACAACGCGATCCCCAACCCCTCGCTCTTGAAACTGCCCGCGCAGTTCAGCGGTTGCTCCAGACGCACATAGGCGGCGATCTCCGCTTCGCTCAGCGCGCGAAAATGCACGTGGAAAGGCTCGCACAGGGCCTGCAGCTGCTTGCTACGGCCGTTGTATAGCGCCAGGCCGGTATAGAAGGTCACGGCCTGGCCGCTTGCCTGGCGCAGCTGCGCGCGGGCGTTTTCCTCGGTATGGGGCTTGCCGGTGATGCTGCCATCGATCACGCAGACCTGATCGGAACCGATGATCAGATGCTCGGGGTAGGCGAGGGCCAGCGCCTGAGCCTTCGCTGCCGCCAGGCGCAGCACCAGCGCTTCCGCGCCTTCGCCCGGCAGCGGGGTTTCATCCACCTCCGGCGCGGCGCAGTCGAACGGCAGCTGCAGTTTCTCCAGCAGCATTTTTCGATAGGGGGAGGTGGAGGCTAAAAGCAATCTCTGCATAATTTTTTTCGCAAACCGTAGCGTAAATGGGTACGGCATTTTAAACTGTCGGCCGCTGTGGAAGCGAATATTGGTGAAAGGAGCCGTTTTACGGCCTTTTTCTTTGACTCTATGTCGTTACAAAGTTAATATGCGCGCCCTATGCAAAAGGTAAAATTACCCTTGACCATTGATGCGGTACGTACCGCTCAGAAACGCCTGGACTATGCTGGTGTCTATGCGCCTGAGCAGGTTACTCGTGTTGCCGACTCCGTGGTCAGTGTGGATAGTGATGTTGAGGTGTCGTTGTCGTTTAATATCGACAATCAACGCCTCGCGGTGATAACAGGGCATGCGGACGTCACGGTAACGTTGATGTGCCAACGCTGTGGAGTCCCGTTCGAACATCAGGTTCACACAACATATTGTTTTAGCCCGGTCGTCAATGATGAGCAGGCTGAGGCATTACCGGAAGCGTACGAACCGATCGAAGTTGACGAGTTTGGCGAAGTCGATCTGTTGGCAATGATTGAAGACGAAATTATTCTTTCACTGCCTGTCGTTCCGGTACATGAATCTGAACACTGTGAAGTGTCCGAAGCGGACATGGTATTTGGCCAACTGCCTCCCGAGGCGGAGAAACCGAATCCGTTTGCCGTATTAGCCAGTTTAAAGCGTAAGTAATTGAGGAGTAAGGTCCATGGCCGTACAACAGAATAAACCAACCCGTTCCAAGCGTGGCATGCGTCGTTCTCACGATGCTCTGACCACGACTACTCTGTCTGTAGACAAAGTATCCGGTGAAACTCACCGTCGTCACCACATCACTGCCGACGGTTTCTACCGCGGTCGCAAGGTTATCGGCTAAGTAGCGATACCTTGACTCGTCTAACCCTGGCGTTAGATGCAATGGGCGGGGACTTCGGTCCCTGCGTCACAGTGCCTGCTTCGTTGCAGGCACTGGCCTCTAATTTACAGCTTCATCTCTTGCTGGTCGGTAATCCCGACGCCATCTCCCCTTTGCTTGCCCACGCCGATCCGGTTCTTCTGGAGCGTCTGCAAGTCGTGCCCGCCGAGTCTGTGATCGCCGGCGACGCCAAACCCTCACAAGCGATACGCGCCAGCCGCGGCACGTCGATGCGCATTGCGCTCGAACAGCTCAGCAGCGGCAACGCGCAGGGCTGCGTCAGCGCCGGCAATACCGGCGCGCTGATGGGATTGGCGAAGCTGTTGGTCAAGCCGTTGGAGGGCATTGAGCGCCCGGCGCTGATGACGGTGATCCCGAACCAGCAGCGCAGCAAAACCGTGGTGCTGGATCTGGGCGCCAACGTCGAGTGCGACAGCACCATGCTGGTGCAGTTTGCCGTGATGGGCGCGGTGATGGCGGAAGAGGTGATCGGCATTGCGCAACCGCGGGTGGCGCTGCTGAATATCGGCGAAGAAGAGACCAAAGGCCTGGATAATATCCGCGAAGCGGCCGCTGTGCTAAAAAATACTCCGGCAATCAACTATATTGGTTACCTGGAAGGAAACGAACTGCTCACCGGCAAGACCGATGTGTTGGTCTGCGACGGCTTCGTGGGCAACGTCACGCTGAAAACCATGGAAGGGGTGGTCAGGGTGTTCTTATCGCTGCTGAAATCGTCCGGCGATGGAAACAAGCGAGCCTGGTGGCTGAAATTGTTGGGCCGTTGGTTGCAAAAACGGGTGGTCAAGCGGTTCGGCCACCTGAACCCCGACCAGTATAATGGCGCATGTCTGTTAGGATTGCGCAGCACCGTAGTCAAGAGCCACGGCGCTGCGAACCCTCACGCGTTTGCAGTCGCAATCGAACAGGCTGTGCAGGCGGTGCAGCGGCAAGTCCCGGAAAGGATTGCTGCGCGCCTTGAGGCTGTATTACCTAAGAGTGACTGATCGTACATGTATACAAAGATTCTCGGTACGGGGAGTTATTTGCCCGTACAAGTGCGCACCAATGCTGATTTGGAAAAAATGGTGGATACCTCTGACGAGTGGATCGTCACGCGTACCGGTATTCGCGAACGTCGCATCGCCGCTGCGGATGAAACCGTCGCGACGATGAGCTTCCAGGCCGCTGAGAAAGCGCTGGAAATGGCAGGTGTGGCTAAAGAAGACATCGGGCTTATCGTCGTGGCGACCACCACGACGACTCACGCGTTCCCGAGTGCGGCGTGCCTGGTGCAGCAAATGTTGGGCATCAAAGACTGCGCGGCGTTCGATCTGGCTGCGGCCTGCGCCGGCTTTACTTATGCGCTCAGCGTGGCCGATCAGTACGTGAAAAACGGCGCGGTCAAACATGCGCTGGTTATCGGCGCGGACGTCTTGTCGCGCACGCTGGATCCTGAAGATCGCGGCACCATCATTCTGTTTGGTGATGGCGCAGGGGCGGTGGTGCTGGGGGCTTCTGAAGAGCAGGGCATTCTGTCTACCCACCTGCATGCCGACGGCAGCTACGGCAGCCTGCTGACGCTGCCTTACAAGGATCGTCAGAATCAAGACAAGCCGGCCTATGTCACCATGGCGGGCAATGAAGTCTTCAAGGTTGCGGTCACCGAACTGGCGCGCATCGTCGATGAGACGTTGCAGGCCAACAACATGGACCGCAGCGAGCTGGATTGGCTGGTGCCGCACCAGGCCAACCTGCGCATCATCAGCGCAACGGCGAAAAAACTGGGCATGGGGATGGACAAAGTGGTGGTGACGCTCGATCGTCACGGCAACACCTCTGCCGCCTCGGTGCCTTCCGCACTGGACGAAGCCGTGCGAGACGGGCGAATTCAGCGTGGCCAGCTGGTGCTGCTGGAAGCCTTCGGCGGCGGCTTTACCTGGGGCTCGGCGCTGGTTCGTTTCTGATTTGAACAGGAATAAAAAATGACGCAATTTGCTTTTGTTTTCCCGGGCCAGGGGTCACAGGCCGTTGGCATGCTGGCCGAATTGGCCGCACAGTTCTCGATCGTCGAAGAGACTTTCGGCGAGGCCTCTTCCGCGCTGGGTTACGATCTGTGGCAGCTGGTGCAGCAAGGCCCGGCGGAAGAGCTGAACAAGACCTGGCAGACCCAACCGGCTCTGCTGGCGGCTTCCGTGGCGATTTTCCGCGTGTGGCAGCAGCAGGGCGGTAAAGCGCCCGCATTGATGGCTGGCCACAGCCTGGGCGAATACTCGGCGCTGGTCTGCGCCGGCGTGCTGGACTTCAAGGCGGCGATCCGCCTGGTCGAGCTGCGCGGCAAGCTGATGCAGGAAGCGGTGCCGGAAGGCACCGGCGCTATGTACGCCATCATCGGCCTGGACAACGACGCGATCGCCAAGGCGTGCGAAGAGTCCGCGCAGGGACAGGTGGTTTCTCCGGTCAACTTCAACTCGCCGGGCCAGGTGGTTATCGCCGGCAATAAAGAAGCGGTTGAACGTGCAGGCGCCGCCTGTAAAGCGGCGGGCGCCAAACGTGCACTGCCGCTGCCGGTGAGCGTGCCTTCGCACTGCGCGCTGATGAAACCGGCCGCCGACAAGTTGGCCGTGGCGCTGAAGGACATCACCTTTAACGCGCCGCAGGTGCCGGTGGTGAACAACGTCGACGTACGCACCGAAAACGATCCTGAAGCGATCCGCAGTGCGCTGGTGCGTCAGCTGTACAGCCCGGTGCGTTGGACCGAGAGCGTAGAATTTATCGCAGCACAGGGAGTGACGTCGCTGCTGGAAGTGGGGCCGGGCAAAGTGCTGACCGGTCTCACTAAACGTATTGTTGACACCCTGACGGCTGCGGCGGTGAACGACACCGCCAGCCTGTCGGCGGCGCTTGAACAATAAAGAGGAAAATGATGAGCTTCGAAGGTAAAATCGTTCTGGTCACCGGCGCGAGCCGCGGTATTGGCCGAGCTATTGCAGAAACGTTTGTGGCCCGCGGCGCCAAAGTGATCGGCACCGCGACCAGCGAGAGCGGCGCTGAAGCGATCAGCGGCTACCTGGGCGCAAACGGCAAAGGGTTTATGTTGAACGTTGTTGATGCGCAATCTATCGACAGCGTGCTGGCATCGATTCGCGCCGAATTTGGCGAAATCGACATTTTAGTGAATAATGCCGGCATTACGCGTGATAACCTGCTGATGCGTATGAAGGATGATGAGTGGGAGGATATCCTCGACACTAACCTGACTTCCGTATTCCGCCTGTCAAAAGCGGTAATGCGCGCTATGATGAAAAAGCGGTTTGGCCGTATCATCACCATCGGTTCCGTTGTCGGCACCATGGGGAACGCAGGGCAGGCGAACTACGCGGCGGCTAAAGCCGGTCTGATTGGTTTTAGCAAATCTTTGGCACGTGAAGTTGCTTCTCGTGGCATTACGGTCAACGTCGTGGCACCTGGCTTTATTGAGACGGACATGACACGGGCGTTGACAGATGATCAACGCGCAGGCATTTTGTCATCAGTTCCAGCCAACCGGCTGGGCGATGCTAAAGAAATCGCCAGCGCTGTTGCATTTTTGGCCTCTGATGAGGCCGGCTATATCACCGGTGAAACGTTACATGTCAATGGCGGCATGTACATGATTTAAAAAATGTGAAAACCATTTGCGTTATTTGAGGCAAAAACCGCAAAATAGCGTAAAATCGTGGTTTGACCAGCCGGGATTTAGTTGCATCTTTTTCAGCATTTTATACACTACGAAAACCATCGCGAAAGCGAGTTTTGATAGGAAATTTAAGAGTATGAGCACTATCGAAGAACGCGTTAAGAAAATCATTGTTGAGCAACTGGGTGTTAAACAGGAAGAAGTTTTGAACAACGCTTCTTTCGTTGAAGATCTGGGCGCTGATTCTCTTGACACCGTTGAGCTGGTAATGGCACTGGAAGAAGAATTCGACACCGAGATTCCAGACGAAGAAGCTGAGAAGATCACTACTGTTCAGGCAGCTATTGATTTCATCAACGCTAGCCAGCAGTAAGAGAACATATCTAGGCGGTCGTTCGACCGCCTAAGTTTTTTCTATCCCTAGTGTCATATTTTTCCCTCCCTGGAGGACAAACGTGTCTAAGCGTCGAGTAGTTGTGACCGGACTGGGCATGTTGTCTCCTGTCGGCAATACGGTAGAGTCCACGTGGAACGCTCTTCTTGCCGGTCAGAGTGGCATCAGCCTGATCGACCATTTCGATACCACTGCCTATGCGACCAAGTTTGCTGGCCTGGTAAAGAATTTTAATTCTGAGGATTTCATCTCTCGCAAAGATGCGCGCAAGATGGACGCCTTTATCCAGTACGGTATCGCTGCCGGCATGCAAGCCATGCAGGATGCAGGTCTGGACATCACCGAGGCTAACGCCAGCCGCATTGGAGCCGCGATCGGTTCCGGCATCGGCGGCCTGGGTTTGATTGAAGAAAACCACAGTTCACTGGTTAACGGTGGCCCACGGAAAATCAGTCCGTTCTTCGTGCCTTCCACCATTGTGAATATGATTGCAGGTCACCTGACAATCATGTACGGCATGCGTGGCCCAAGCATTTCCATCGCCACCGCCTGTACTTCAGGTGTACACAACATCGGCCATGCCGCGCGTATCATTGCTTACAATGATGCGGATGTGATGCTGGCCGGTGGGGCAGAGAAAGCCAGCACCCCATTGGGCGTCGGCGGCTTTGGCGCAGCGCGCGCCCTGTCCACCCGTAATGACAACCCGCAGGCGGCGAGCCGTCCGTGGGATAAAGACCGCGACGGCTTCGTGCTGGGCGACGGCGCCGGCATGATGGTGCTGGAAGAGTACGAACACGCGAAAAAACGCGGCGCGAAAATCTACGCCGAAGTGGTTGGCTTTGGGATGAGCAGCGATGCTTATCACATGACGTCACCACCGGAAAACGGCGCTGGCGCTGCGTTGGCGATGGGAAATGCCCTGCTTGACGCCGGTGTGACCCCGTCACAAATCGGTTACATCAACGCACACGGCACCTCTACGCCAGCGGGCGACCAGGCGGAAGCGCAGGCGGTGAAATCCGTGTTCGGCGCTGATGCCCAGCGTGTGCTGGTGAGTTCGACCAAATCGATGACCGGCCACCTGTTGGGTGCGGCGGGCGCGATCGAGTCCATCTTTACCGTGCTGGTGCTGCGCGATCAGGCGGTACCGCCGACCATCAACCTGGATAACCCGGATGAAGGTTGCGATCTGGACTTCGTGCCTCACGAAGCGCGCCAGGTCAGCGATATGGAGTACACCCTGTGTAACTCTTTCGGCTTCGGCGGCACCAATGGCTCGCTGATCTTCCGCCGAGTGTAACTCGCGCGGTTGTTCGCTGATGAAAAGCCCGGTTTTTTAACCGGGCTTTTTTACGCCTGGCGTCCGGCCGTCAGCAGGGCTGCGTATTGCCTCGCCGCCTGCTATTCTGCGAGCGTAATGAAATCACCCGGCAACAGGAGGAAGCATGTACTGGATTAACGGACAACGCCACGATGCGCTGGCGCCGAGCGATCGTGGCCTGCAGTTCGGCGACGGCTGCTTTACTACCGCCCGGGTTATCGACGGTAAAATCGAGCTGCTGCCCTGGCATCTGGAGCGGCTGCAGCAGGCGGCCCAACGGCTGATGCTGCCCGCCACCGATTGGCCGGCTTTCGAGCGCGAGATGGCGCAGGCGGCAGAATCAATTTCGCTCGGCGTGGTCAAAGCGATACTGACGCGCGGCAGCGGTGGACGAGGCTACAGCCCGACGGGGTGCGAAAACCCGACGCGCATCGTCGCCCGCAGCAGCTACCCTGCGCACTATTTGCAGTGGCGCGAGCAGGGCATCACGCTTGCGCTCAGCCCGGTGGCGCTGGCGCGCAATCCGCTGCTGGCGGGGTTGAAGCATTTGAACCGCCTGGAGCAGGTGCTGATCCGCGCGCATCTTGACCAGACGGCCGCCGACGAGGCGCTGGTGCTTGACACTGCCGGTATGCTGGTGGAATGCTGTGCGGCTAATTTGTTCTGGCGTAAGGGAAAAGCGGTGTTTACTCCTGACCTGAGCCAGGCGGGCGTCGCGGGCCTGATGCGGCGACGGGTGATCGCGCTGCTGGCGGGATCGGAATACCGTCTGCACTGCGTCAGCGAGCCGCTGGAGACGCTGGCCGATGCCGACGAAGTCCTGGTGAGCAACGCGCTGATGCCGCTGCTGCCGGTAAACGTTGCTCAATCATGGCGTTATCATTCGCGCCAGCTGTATGATTTTTTGCGTCCACACTGTTAACCATGGCTGATTGATGAAGAAAAGAAAGCTGAAAGTCCTGTCTGTTATTGTTGTTCTGGCATTGGCGCTGCTGTTTTGGGGCTACCAGAAGATCGAACGCTTTGCCGATACGCCGCTGGCTATCCAGCAAGAGACTATCTTCAAACTGCCTGCCGGCACTGGCCGGGTGGCGCTGGAAGGGTTACTGGTGCGCGATAAACTGGTGCGCAGCGGCCACTGGTTCCAGTGGCTGCTGAAACTGGAACCGGAGCTGGCGGAGTTCAAGGCCGGAACCTACCGGTTCACGCCGGGCATGACGGTGCGCCAGATGCTGAAACTGTTGGCCAGCGGCAAAGAGGCGCAGTTCACCGCGCGCTTTATCGAAGGCTCACGCCTGCGTGACTGGCAGCAGGTGCTCCAGCAGTCCAAATACCTGAAACACACCCTGGCGGGCAAAAGTGACGCGGAGATCGCCACCGCGCTCGGCATTGCTGCAGGAGAAACTCCGGAAGGGCGGCTGTATCCGGATACCTACCAGTATACCGCCGGCATGAGCGACATCGCGCTGCTCAAACGCGCCCACGTCCGCATGAACAAAGCGCTGCAGGCCGCCTGGGACGGCCGCGACACCAGTCTGCCGTACAAAACGCCGGAAGAGCTGCTGACCATGGCATCGATCGTCGAGAAAGAGACCGCCGTGCCGGAAGAGCGCAGCAAGGTGGCGTCGGTGTTCGTCAACCGTTTGCGTCTCGGCATGCGTCTGCAGACCGATCCGACGGTGATCTACGGCATGGGCGAGAGCTATAATGGCAACATCACGCGCAAGGATCTGGAGACGCCGACGCCTTACAACACCTATGTGATCGCCGGCCTGCCGCCAACGCCGATCGCCATGCCGGGTGAGGCCTCGCTGCAAGCGGCTGCCAATCCGGCCAAAACGCCTTATCTCTATTTTGTCGCCGACGGCAAGGGTGGGCATACCTTCACCACCAATCTGGCGAGCCATAACCAGGCGGTGCGCGTGTACCGTCAGGCGTTAAAGGAAAAGAATGAAAAGTAAATTCGTTGTAATCGAAGGGCTGGAAGGCGCGGGCAAAACCACCGCGCGCGACACGGTAGTCAATGTGCTGCGTGAACATGGCATCAACGACATCGTCTTCACCCGTGAACCCGGCGGCACGCCGTTGGCGGAGAAGCTGCGCGACCTGTTCAAGCGCGGCATAGACGGCGAATTGCCGACCATCAAGGCCGAAGTCTTGATGCTGTACGCTGCGCGCGTGCAGTTGGTGGAAACCGTGATCAAACCCGCCCTGGCGCGTGGCGCCTGGGTGGTGGGCGATCGCCACGATCTCTCTTCACAAGCCTATCAGGGCGGCGGCCGTGGCGTGGATCCGCAGCTGATGACCTCGCTGCGCGACACCGTGCTGGGGGATTTTCACCCGGATCTGACGGTCTATCTCGATCTGCCTCCGCTGGTCGGCCTGCAACGCGCGCAGGCGCGCGGTCAGCTGGATCGCATCGAGCAGGAGGCGCTGCCGTTCTTCGAACGCACCCGCGCTCGCTATCTCGAACTGGCGGCGCAGGACGAAACGATCGTCACTGTCGACGCCGCCCAGCCGCTGGAGCAGGTGACTGCGGCGATCCGCGGCTGCGTCAGCCACTGGCTGCGGCAGCAGGAAGGCGCATAATGAACTGGTACCCGTGGCTGAATGGCCCTTATCGCCAGCTGATTGGGCAGTACGCCGACGGCCGTGGCCATCATGCGCTGCTGCTGCATGCGGCGGCAGGCAATGGTGACGATGCGTTGGCCTACGGCCTGAGCCGTTGGTTGATCTGCCAACAGCGCAACGGCGAAAAAAGCTGCGGCGAGTGCCACAGCTGCCGGTTGATGCTGGCGGGCAATCACCCGGATTATCACGTGTTGGCGCCGGAAAAGGGCAAGAGCAGCCTGGGCATCGAACCGATCCGCCAGGTGATTGAAACGCTGTACGCCCACGCGCAACAGGGCGGCGCCAAGGTGATTTGGCTGCCGCAGGCGGAACAGCTGACCGAGGCGGCGGCCAACGCGCTGTTGAAAACGCTGGAGGAGCCGCCGGAGAAAACCTATTTTCTGTTGGGTTGCCGTGAGCCGTCGCGGCTGATGGCGACGCTGCGCAGCCGCTGCCTGTACTGGCATTTGGCCAGCCCGGATGAGCAGCTCAGCCTGCAGTGGTTGGGCCGGCAGGCGGCGGGCTCTCAGACAGACCGAGTCACGGCGCTGCGCCTGCACGACGGCGCGCCCCTGGCCGCCGAACAGCTGTTGCAACCGCAGCAGTGGCAACAGCGCGGCGCCCTGTGCGCCGCATTGAGCGCCGCGCTGCCGCAACGCGATATGCTGTCGCTGTTGCCGGTGCTAAACCATGAAGACGTCGCCGAACGCCTGCATTGGCTGTGCGCGTTATTGGTGGACGCAATGAAGTGGCAACAGGGCGCGCATCACTATGTATTGAATCAGGATCAGCAGCCGCTGGTGCATCAGCTGGCCAGCCTGCTGAGCAGCGCCTCGCTGCAACAGATTGTGCAGCAGTGGCTGAACTGCCGTCACCAGCTGCTCAGCGTGGTGGGCGTCAACCGCGAGCTGCTGCTGACCGAACAGTTACTTCGCTGGGAACAGATGCTTGGCGCCGCCGGCTATTCCCAACCTCATTCGCTGTAAAGTAAAAGAGTTAAAAATTATGTTGTTAGTCGATTCTCATTGCCACCTTGACGGCCTGGATTACCAAACGCTGCACCAGAATGTGGACGACGCGCTGGCCAAGGCCAAGGCGCGCGACGTCGGCTATGTGCTGGCGGTCGCCACCACGTTGCCGGGTTACCGTTCCATGACCGAACTGATCGGCGAGCGCAACGATGTGGCTTTCTCCTGCGGGGTGCATCCGCTTAATCTGGAAGAGGGCTATGATTACGCCGAGCTGCGTCGCCTGGCGGCGGCGGAGCGGGTAGTGGCGCTGGGAGAGACCGGGCTCGATTACTTCTACCAGAAAGACAACCTTGAGCTGCAGCAGGACTCTTTCCGCGAACATATCCGCATTGGCCGTGATCTGAACAAGCCGGTGATCGTCCACACCCGCGAGGCGCGCGCGGACACGCTGGCGATCTTGCGTGAAGAGAACTCGCAAGACTGCGGCGGCGTGCTGCACTGCTTCACCGAAGATCTGGCCACGGCCGAAGCCTTGCTGGATCTGGGCTTCTACATCTCCTTCTCCGGCATCGTCACCTTCCGCAATGCCGAACAGCTGCGCGAAGTGGCACGCTACGTGCCGCTGGATCGCATGCTGGTGGAAACCGACTCGCCTTATCTGGCGCCGGTGCCGCATCGCGGCAAAGAAAACCAACCCGCCTATGTGCGTGATGTGGCTGAATACATGGCGGTATTGAAGGGCGTCAGCCTGGAACAACTGGCCGAAGCGACCACCGCCAACTTTTCACGCTTATTTCACCTCGAACTGTGATCTTTGACCTAGGCTATAGCGGTAGGTCATTGTCTGCGTAATTTTTTTTAAGCTCGTAATTAATCACTGAAACGGGTAAGGTTCGCTCCCGTTTCAGGGTGATTGGTGCGCGTTTTTTGCTCTGTTTTGCCAAAAAAACGCCGGTTTATGCAAAGTTGCCGCGGCTCGATCATCGAAACGTGATTGTCATCAAACATTGCGCAGACTATTTATTTTACTCTGCGTAATAAATTCAAGGGGTGCTCAGACACCCTGAATTGCAGGGGTTTTTCTCCCCCCCTTGCAGCGCGACCAATCGCGACAAGAAGTAGCAAAGCATTATTACTCAGGAGCACACTCAACTATGTTCAAGAACGCATTTGCAAACCTGCAAAAAGTAGGTAAATCGCTAATGCTGCCGGTGTCCGTGTTGCCTATCGCAGGTATCCTGCTGGGCGTCGGTTCCGCCAACTTTAGCTGGCTACCTGCGGTAGTCTCCCACGTGATGGCGGAAGCGGGCGGTTCGGTCTTCGCCAACATGCCGCTGATTTTCGCCATCGGCGTCGCCTTGGGCTTTACCAACAACGACGGCGTTTCCGCGCTGGCGGCGGTGGTGGCTTACGGCATCATGGTGAAAACCATGGCGGTGGTTGCGCCGCTGGTGCTGCACTTGCCGGCTGAAGAAATTGCGGCCAAACACCTGGCGGATACCGGTGTGCTCGGGGGGATTATCTCCGGCGCCATCGCGGCCTATATGTTTAACCGCTTCTTCCGCATTCAACTGCCGGAATACCTGGGCTTCTTTGCCGGTAAGCGTTTCGTGCCGATCATTTCCGGTCTGGCGGCGATCGTTCTGGGCGTAGTGCTGTCCTTCATCTGGCCGCCGATCGGTACGGCTATCCAGACCTTCTCGCAGTGGGCGGCTTATCAGAACCCGGTCGTGGCCTTCGGCATCTACGGCGTGGTTGAGCGTGCACTGGTGCCGTTCGGTCTGCACCACATCTGGAACGTCCCGTTCCAAATGCAAATTGGTGAGTTCACCAACGCGGCGGGCCAGGTATTCCACGGTGATATCCCTCGCTATATGGCGGGCGACCCGACCGCGGGCAAACTGTCCGGCGGCTTCCTGTTCAAAATGTACGGTCTGCCTGCTGCGGCCATCGCCATCTGGCACTCGGCCAAGCCGGAAAACCGCGCGAAAGTCGGCGGCATCATGATCTCCGCCGCGCTGACCTCGTTCCTGACCGGTATCACCGAGCCGATCGAGTTCTCCTTCATGTTCGTTGCGCCGATCCTGTACGTGATCCACGCTATCCTGGCCGGCCTGGCGTTCCCAATCTGCATCCTGTTGGGCATGCGTGACGGCACCAGCTTCTCGCACGGCCTGATCGACTTTATCGTACTGAGCGGCAACAGCAGCAAAATCTGGCTGTTCCCAATCGTCGGTATCGTCTACGGTCTGGTGTACTACACCATCTTCCGCGTGCTGATCGCCAAGTTGGATCTGAAAACTCCGGGCCGTGAAGACACCGCTGCCGAGCAGACTGCGCAGGGCGGTTCCGAAATGTCCGCCGCGCTGGTTCAGGCCTTCGGTGGTAAAGAAAACATCACTAACCTGGATGCTTGCATCACCCGTCTGCGCGTCAGCGTGGCCGACGTGTCCAAAGTCGACCAGGCGGGCCTGAAGAAACTGGGCGCAGCCGGTGTAGTCGTCGCTGGCTCCGGCGTGCAGGCCATCTTCGGCACCAAGTCCGACAACCTGAAAACCGATATGGACGAATACATCCGTAATCACTGATTCAGGCAGGGGAGTTATCAAGGGAGGCGAAAGCCTCCCTTTTTTGTTGCCTGTCGTCAGGCGCCAAGGCGCTGTTCGAGTTCGGTGAGAGATGAGAGGAACCAGACCTGTTCGCCGCGATTGGCTTCGCGCACAAAATCTTGCAGCGCGTTGCTTTGCGTCAGCCAGGGGGTGATATCGCCCAGCAGCGTCACGCGCAGGCGGTAGTTGATGAATTTCTGCAATACGGCGCCGGCAATGCCGCTTCTTAGCTGGAAGAAGGCGGCGTCGAGGCGGTTGATGGGAAGGGCAATCATCCCGGCATCGTGTTTAAAGGCGGGCGCGATAAACAGGCTGACGTCGTTCTCGTCTTTCAACATTGGCCCGGCTTCGGCGAAAACCACCAGGCGCAGATCATGGATTTGCCGCACGGCGTAGCTCATCGGCGCTCCGGGAGTCAGGGTTTGGCGTGCTTTTGCAGGTAATGTTCGAACACCGCCAGCGTTTCGTCCGAGATATGGTGTTCAATCCCTTCGCTGTCCAGCTCGGCGGTTTCGCTCGGCACCCCGACGCACATCAGCAGATCGACCACGATGCGGTGACGGCGGCGCACCTTCTGCGCCAGCTGCTCGCCTTCCTCGGTTAGAAATACCCCGCGATAAGGGCGCGATTCCACCAGCCCGGCGCTTTTCAGCCGCGCGATATTTTTGATCGCCGTCGGATGAGACACGCCGAAGCGGCGCGCGATATCGGTGGTTCTGGCTTCGCGGGTGCTTTGCAGCAAATCGGCGATCAGCTCAACGTAATCTTCGATCAGCGCATTGGACTGCGCTTCGCGGGCGCGGCTAAAACGCAGGGCGTGCTCGGCCTCGTCCGGCATGTCGGTCTGGGCGTGGCGGTCGGCGTTATCTGGCGCGCGGGTAACCATAGCGTGGGGCGTCCTGTAAGCATAAAAATGGCGTCTCCCGGCAATGCGGGGAGGGTTGCCCTAAGTTAGTCCAAATAGCACACATTATCAATTCGATGCCACGCATTGTGGTAGTTAGAAACATCTTTACACACAGCCAATGAATTTCGCCTGTTGCATAAAGTGTAGCCGATGCTACATTGTCAGCATGATAGGTGGAAAAATAACCAGCAAAAGATTGAGGGTACTTCATGCGTGACGCGGCAACCACCCCATCGTTGACCGAACGGACCAACATCGCGATTGGCGCCGCCCTTGCCGGACGCAAGCGCGGCGCCTTTACGCCGTTGCTGTTCGCCGGCCCAGCGGTGATTGCCTCTATTGCCTATATGGATCCCGGCAACTTCGCCACCAACATCCAGGCCGGGGCGAAATACGGTTACAGCCTGCTGTGGGTGGTGGTGATGGCCAACCTGATCGCCATGCTGTTCCAGGCGCTGTCGGCCAAGCTGGGTATCGTCACCAACCGCAATCTGGCGGAGATGTGCCGCGATCAGTTTTCACGGCCGGTGGTGATCGGCATGTGGCTACTCAGCGAAGTGGCGGCGATGGCCACCGATCTGGCGGAGTTTCTCGGCGGGGCGATCGCGCTGGCGCTGCTGTTCCACATGCCGCTGCTGGCGGGCATGGGGGTGACGGCGGTGATCACCTATGCGCTGCTGATGGTGGAGAAAAAAGGTTTTCGTCCGGTTGAGCTGATGATCGGCGGCCTGGTGGGCATCATCGCGCTGTGCTACCTGGTGGAAATGTTCATCGTGCCGGTGGATTGGCAGGCGGCCGGCATCGGTATGGTGACGCCGCAGTTGCCGGATGCCCAAGCGCTGACCATCGCCGTCGGCATTATCGGCGCCACCGTGATGCCGCACGCCATTTTCTTGCATTCGGGGCTGACCCAGCACCGCAGCCCGGCCAGCGACAACGGCGAGCGGCGCAAGCTGCTGCGTTTTTCCAATATTGAAGTGGTGATCGCGCTGGCGCTGGCCGGGCTGGTGAATATTGCGATGGTGATCATGGCCTCGAGCGCCTTCCACGCCGGTAACAGCGACGTGGCCGAAATTGGCACCGCCTACCATACGCTGACGCCGCTGTTCGGCGCGGCGGCGGCCGGCATCTTCCTGGCTTCGCTGATCGCCTCCGGCATTTCCAGCTCGGTGGTGGGCACCATGGCCGGGCAAATGATCATGCAGGGCTTCGTCGGTTTCCGCATCCCGGTGTGGGTGCGCCGCCTGGTCACCATGGTGCCGGCGTTTATCGTGGTGGCGATGGGCGTCAACGCCACCGACGCGCTGGTCTACAGCCAGGTGGTGTTGAGTCTGGCGCTGCCGGCGCCGATGATTGCGCTGGTAATGTTCACCCGTCGCCGCGACATCATGGGCGAGTTCGCCAACGGTCGCTGGACCAGCCTGGCGGCGGTGGTCGGCACGGTGGTGATTGTGCTGCTCAACGTGGTGTTGCTGCTGCAGACTTTCGGCGTCGATATCCCCGGGTTGGGATGAGCTGCGCGATCAGTGCCCGGCGGATTTACCGGCGAACAGTTCGCTGATGAAGTCGACGAAAACCCGAATTTTATGGCTGCGATCCCGCAGGCGCGGATAGAGAATATTGATCGGCGCCCCAGGGGGCGCCCACTCCTGCAGTATCGGTTCCAGTTCGCCCGCCTTCAGATAGTTTTCCAGCGTGCAGTCCAGCAAGTAAACCAGGCCGAGATGGTTCCTGGCCACCTCACACAGCGATTGTGAATGGTTGAAGCTCAACAGCGGGCTGGGCGCCAGACGGTAGCGCTCGTCACCACGAATGAACTGCCAGTCGTCCGCCGCCGCCGCGCCTGAACGGATAAATCCCAGCCGCTGATGGCGTTGCAACTGCTCTGGGTGTTCCGGCCGGCCGTGGCGCGCAAAATAATCGGGAGACGCACAGCACAGATAACGGGGTTGCAGCAATGGGCGGCTGACCATCTCGGGGATGTTGCCGGCGCCGATGCGAATAAACACGTCGGCGCGATCTTCCGCCGGATTGACCAAGCGATCGCTGACCGACACGCTGAGCTGCAACTCTGGGTATTGCGCCAAAAAAGCCGGGAGCGCCGGGGCGATATGCATGCTGCTGAGCATCGAGGCTATCTCGACCCGCAGCGGTCCTCGTGGTTGTTCAAAATCGCACGACATGTCGTTTTTCAGCCGGTCAAACTGCTGCAGAATTTCTTGCGCGGTGCGATAGCAACGCTCCCCGGCGCTGGTCAGCGAGAAGCGCCGGGTTGAACGCTTGAACAGGCGTTGCCCGAACTGTTTTTCAAGCTGATTGATGCTGTATGTGACGCTGGCCGGGGAGAGCCCCATTTTGGTTGCCGCCTGGCTGAACCCCTCCATTTCCACCACCTGGCAGAATACGCGCAGCGCGTGCAGTTCATTCATGTTAACGGCTTCCATTATTTAAATTATTAAAAGAGTATTTTTAAATATGCCGGCTGTCAATTTAACGCGGCATTGGATAATTTATTTCCAGCGTTTTTATTTATCTGAAATCGCATCCTGTATTGCCATAATGAAATAACGCCTGAGAGGATATTTACATGAAAAAATTAACTGTCGTATTGTTATTGGCGGGCGTGGGCTTGTGTGGCCAAAGTTATGCCGCAAGCAGCGAGGCCGCATCGCAAAGTTACAGGGTTTCCGCTGAGGCGGGCGTCGCGGCCGAGCAGAAGGCGGTGTATAACCTGATAAACCGCTACCAGGCAGCGCTTAACGCCGGCGATACGCAAACAATTTTGTCACTTTTTGCCCCGGAAAGTTACTCGCAATGGAACGAAAAACCGACGGCGGACAGCAATGAAAAACGCCGACAACAATATGACAATTTATTTAAAAACGAGAAATTTGAAACCGAGTTTGCTTATGACAGCATCAGTGTGAACGGGAATATGGCCTATGTGCGCACGCACCATCATCGCGGCGCGACGGTAACCCGAATAAGCGACGGAGCCACCTTGATCGATTTAAACCGTGAAGTATTTGTATTGGAGAAACAGCAGGGCCAGTGGAAGATCGTGGTCTACACCTTTAATACCAACCCGATTCAAGGGGTGAGTTGAGTGACACTGACAAAGGCCGCGCAAGCGGCCTTATTGTGTCGCGCGACGGCTAAAGATTCCCCACGCCGCCGTCCATCTGCAGCTCCGCGCCGACCATAAAGGCCGACTCATCCGCCGCCAGAAACACCGCCGCTTTGGCCAGCTCCAACGCGCTGCCCATGCGGCCGATCGGCACCAGCGCGCGGATATCGTCGCGCAAGGCCCGCTCATCCGCTTCCGCCAGCCCCAGCTTACCCAGCGCCGGGGTTTCGGTCGGGCCGGGGCTGAGGCCGTTGACGCGAATGCCGCGCGCGTGCAGCTCGCCGGAGAGCGTTCTGGCCAAAGACAACAAACCGGCTTTGCTGGCGGCGTAGGCGCTGCTCTGCGGCAGGCCGATATGGGCGCTGACCGAACCGCACAGGATCACTGAAGAAGGGTTGGCCAGCAGCGGCAGCAGCGCCTGGATCAGAAAGAACGGCCCCTTCAGGTTGATGTCCATCAGCCGCTGGTAGCTCTGCTCATCCCACTCCTGCAGCGGGCGATGCGTGACGTCGCCAGCGTTAACGTACAGCACGTCCAGCCGCGGCCACCGTTGCTCCAACTGCTGCGCCAGCGCGCGCTGCTGTGGGATGTCGCCGGCGTCGCTCAGCAGCAGCAGCGCGTTGCCTGCCAATGCCTGGCCCGCCGCGTCCAAGGCGCGTTGGCTGCGGCCGGTGATCGCCACCGTTGCGCCCTCGGCGATGAATTGGCGGGCGGTTTCCAGCCCGATGCCGCTGGTGCCGCCGGTAATCAATGCGTATTTGCCTTGCAGTCGTGACATAACCGATTCCTCTTTAGCGTCTGTTGCGGCATTATTTGCGCTATAGTTCCTTTTGCATAGTAGGCACCTTTTGGATACTAAAGGACGAGGAGGGATGAAATGACGACGCAAGCGCCCTTAACGGCGGAAAATAATTTGTCGGCGCTGCCGACGGCGGGCGAACCCTGCCCGATGGTGGACTTCGTCAATCTGGTGTCGGGCAAATGGGCGATACCCATCCTGTACCGGCTGATCATAATCGATGGCCCGGTGCGATTCAGCGAGCTGCAGCGGGCGGTGGCGCCCATCGCGCAAAAAGAGCTGACGCGCCAGCTGCGGCTGTTCGAACAACGCGGTCTGGTGACGCGGCAGGTGTATCCCGAAGTGCCGCCGCGGGTGGAGTATCAGGTCACTGCGCTGGGCAAATCGCTGCGGCCGACGCTGGACTCGTTGGCCGAGTGGATGCGTCGGCATGCCCCGCAGCTGATCGGCGGTTAGTCGCCGATGCCCGGCGGGTTGATGGTTGAACGCTCGACCTTTTCGTCGCCTTCGCCCCAGCGTTCCAGCACCTGCGCGTATTCGCCGCTGACGATCGCGCCATTGATCGCGGCGTTGACGGCGTTCACCAACCCGTTGCCTTTTTTGGTGGTGACCGCGACGTAGGCCACGTTGGGGCCGATGCCGACCATTTTGGTTTTGCCGGTCAGCGCCGCCTTGTAGGCGCCGGTGGAGTGGGGGCCGAAGAACGCATCGGCGCGCCCGGACTGAATGCTGAGGTTGGTGGCGGCGTCGTCGGTCACGTAGATCGGCTGTACCGGCGGCAGCCCGGCGGCGCGATTCTGCTTATCCCATCCCAGCAGAATGTTTTCCTGATTGGTGCCGGATCCGACGATGATCCGCAGCCCGGCCACGTCCTGCGGGCGATTGATCGCGGTGATGTGGCTGGTGGATTTGACGTAAAAGCCCAGCGTGTCCACCCGGTAAGTGGCGAAGTCGAATTTGGTTTTACGCTGTTTGGTGACGGCGATATTGAAGATCGCCGCATCGTATTTGCCCGCGCTGATGCCCAAGGGCCAATCTTCCCAGGAGGTGGGCACCAGATTCAGCTCCAGCCCGAGGCTGTCGGCCACCAGGCGGGCGATGTCCGGATCGCTGCCGATCAGCGTTTTATTGTCTTCGGCGAACAGCGCCAGCGGCGGGGAGTTCTCGAATGCTACCGCCACCGTCAGCTTGCCGGGCACCGCGAAGTGAAAGTTCGCCGGGATCAGCGCGATAGCGGCGGGATTTTTCTCTGTGTGTATCGGCTCTCGGTTAGCCTGCAGATCGATACCGCCCGTCGTGGCCGCCTGCACGGCAGCGCTCAGCAACAGCGCGCACAGCGCCGCAATCTTCAGTGGCATAGTGCCCTCTATCCTTTGTTAATCATGGGGTTACTATTGGCGGCGGTGCGGGGCAAGTAAAGCAACAATAGTGAATAACCAAAGTGAAAAGATGCACAAGCGGGGCGACGGCCTGCGCGAATCTGCAGCACTCGACGTGGAAAGTGCGCAATCAGGTTGAAAGCAGTAGAATTTGTCACTCATACTGCGTACAGCTAATTGTGTAAAACAAGGAACGCCAGATGGCCGAAGAAACGATTTTCAGTAAAATTATCCGCCGCGAAATCCCTGCTGATGTGGTTTACCAGGATGAACTGGTCACCGCTTTCCGTGACATCTCCCCCCAGGCGCCTACCCATGTGCTGATCGTTCCCAACGTGCTGATCCCAACCGTCAACGACGTGACCGTGGAGCATGAGGCCGCATTGGGCCGCATGATCACCGCCGCGGCGAAAATCGCCGAACAGGAAGGCATCGCCGAGGACGGCTACCGCCTGATCGTCAACTGCAACCGCCACGCCGGTCAGGAGGTCTATCATATTCATATGCACCTGGTCGGTGGCCGCTCGCTGGGGCCGCTGCTGTCACGTTAAGCGAGGAAATCATGCGCGGTAAAAAAACTCTGCGTTGTCTGATGGCGTTGGCGCTGCCCGCCGCGTTGCTGATGGGGTGCAGTTCGCCATCCGGCATCGCGGTTAACCGGGGGCAAACGGTGGTGATGGATCCTTCGGTGCTGACCGCCGGCATTTTTGCCGATACGCCCTCTGTCTCGAACGCTTCCGGGCGGGTGATGGCGACTTCGGTGCTCAATAACAGCCAACCGACGCCGGTCACCGTGCATTATCGTTTCTATTGGTACGACGCGCAGGGGCTGGATATTCGCCCCTTCGAGAAACCGCGTGAGATCGTCGTGGCGCCTAACTCGGACGCCAAAATCTACTCGATTAACGGTAATCTGGAAGCTAAAAGCGCGCGTCTGTATCTGTACCTGTAAGCGCTTGCCAGGTTTGGAGAAAAAGCATGAAAAAGTACGTCTTAGTGGCGCTGGCCGCATTCACCCTGAGCGGCTGTCTGTCGCGCCCGCCTGAGCCGGATCAGCCGTTGCCGCCGGTCACCGTCGAACCGGAACAGCCGACGCCGCCGGTCGAGCAACCGCAGCCGCCAACCACCGAGCCGGTGCCGCAGCCGCCGAAAATCCAGCAGCTTGACTGGCTGGGCAGCGTTCAGCCGCTGGTGAATCAGATGCTGAAGGCCGATGGCGTCACGGCCGGCAGCGTGCTGCTGCTGGACAGCGTCAAGAACAACACCAACGGCTCGCTGCAGATGGGCAAAGCCACCGCGGCGCTGTATAAGGCGCTGGCATCTAACCCCACCTTCAGCGTGGTGCCGGAAGCGAAGCTGACGAGCGCCAGACAAACGCTGGGCCTGTCGGCGGATGACAGCTTCGGCTCGCGCAGCAAGGCGATTGGCCTGGCGCGCATCGTCGGCGCGCAGTACGTGTTGTACAGCGACGTCAGCGGCGACGTGAAGTCGCCGGCGTTGGATATGCAGCTGATGCTGGTGCAAACCGGCGAGATCGTCTGGTCGGGCAATGGCGCCGTTAAACGCTGAGGCCGCGCTGCGACAATTGATGGAAACCAGACTGCCGGCGGTGAATACCGCCGGTTGTCATTTCAGCCCGGTGCAGGGGCTGACCGGCGAGAGCTGGCGCATCGACGGATCGGGCATTACGCTGCTGGCGCGGCAAAACAGCGCGGAGAAACGCGCGCTGGGCGTGAGCAGACGGCGGGAAGCACAGGTCTTGCGTCGCTGCGCGTCGGGGCTCGGGCCACGGGTTTTCGCGCAGAATAATCAGTGGCTTGTCCTCGAATGGCTCGAAGGTGACATTGTCACAGAAGCTGAGTTTGACATGCTGAATCAACGCGGCGAGCTGGCGGCGATGGCGACGACGCTGCATCGGCGGCCGCTCAGCGGTTACCGGCTGGATCTGCGGCGGCAGTTCCTCCGCTACTGGCAGCAGCTGGATACGCGGCGTTTAACCCCCGCCTGGCTGCGTTGGCAGCGTCATTTCTTACGCTGCGCGCCGCCGCGGCCATTACGCCTGGCGCCGCTGCACATGGACATCCACCCGGGCAATTTGCTCGCGACCGGCGAGGGGCTGCGGCTGATCGACTGGGAGTATGCCGCCGACGGCGATGTGGCGTTGGATATCGCCGCGCTGTTTCGCGGCAACGGCTGGACGGCTGAGCCGCAGCAGCGCTTTTTGCAGCACTATGCGCGTCAGGGCTATCACGATGTCGCCCGGCTGCAGGCGCAGGTGCGCCGTTGGCTGCCGTGGGTCGATTATCTGATGCTGCTGTGGTTTGAAGTGCGCTGGCAGCAGAGCGGCGACGTTGAATTTTTGCGCTGGGGCGCGGCGCTGCGCCGGCAATTCTGTTTATCATCATCCGAATTCTGAACGAACAATATGAAGTGAGGTGCCCGTGGGCCCAGTAATGCTAGATGTCGCCGGCTACGAGCTGGATGCAGAAGAACGCGAGATTTTGAAACACCCGCTGGTTGGCGGATTGATCCTGTTTACCCGCAATTTCCACGATGCGGAGCAGCTGCGTGAGCTGGTGCGCCAGATCCGCGCCGCTTCGCACGATCGGCTGGTGGTGGCCGTGGATCAGGAGGGCGGACGCGTGCAGCGTTTCCGCGAAGGCTTCACCCGCTTGCCGGCGGCGCAATCGTTCGCCGCCTTGAACGATGCGCAAGAAGGCGGTCGCCTGGCGCAGGAGGCCGGCTGGCTGATGGCGGCGGAGATGATCGCGCAGGATATCGACATCAGCTTTGCGCCGGTGCTGGACATCGGCCATGCCAGCGCGGCGATTGGCGAGCGTTCGTTCCACAGCGATCCGCAGCAGGCGTTGGTGATGGCGGAGCGCTTTATCCTCGGCATGCACAGCGCCGGCATGAAAACCACCGGTAAGCACTTCCCGGGGCACGGCGCCGTCAGCGCCGATTCGCACAAGGAAACCCCGCGCGATCCGCGGCCGCTGGCGCAGATCCGCGAGCATGACATGGCGATCTTCCGCGAGCTGATCAATCGTCAATTGCTGGACGCCGTCATGCCGGCTCACGTCATCTATACTGAAGCGGACCCGCGTCCGGCCAGCGGCTCGCCGTACTGGCTGCAGCAGATCCTGCGTCAGGAACTGGGCTTCGACGGCGTGATTTTCTCCGACGATCTGTCGATGGAAGGCGCCGCCATCATGGGCAGCTATGCCGAACGCGGCCAGGCGGCGCTGGATGCCGGTTGCGATATGATCCTGGTGTGCAACCACCGCGCAGGCGCGGTCAGCGTGTTGGATAACCTGTCCCCGGTCAAAGCAGAGAAGGTGAAGCGGTTATATCATCGCGGTCAGTTCACCCGTCAGGAACTGCGCGACTCCGAGCGCTGGCAGCAGGCGCACAAGGCGCTCAGCGCGCTGAGCGAACGCTGGGAGGAGCACAAGCAGCGTTCGCAAGGGTGAATCCAGGCGCCGCATCGCGGCGCAGAGCGGAAATGATGAGGGCCGCGCCCGCGGCCCTTGGCTTGTTGCGAGGATCCACATGATTATCTATTTGCACGGCTTCGATTCCACCAGCCCCGGCAATCATGAAAAGGTGTTACAGCTGCAGTTTATCGATCCGGATGTGCGCTTTATCAGCTACAGCACGCTGCACCCGCGTCACGACATGCAGCATCTGTTGAAAGAGGTGGACAAGGCGGTGCAGCAGGGCGGCGATGCGCACCCGTTGATCTGCGGGGTCGGCCTCGGCGGCTTCTGGGCGGAGCGCATCGGCTTCCTGTGCGGCATTCGCCAGGCGATGTTCAATCCCAACCTGTACCCGGAAGAGCACATGCACGGCAAGATAGACCGGCCGGAAGAGTATCGCGATATCGCCACCAAGTGCGTGGAGGATTTCCGCGAGAAAAACCGCGATCGCTGTCTGGTGGTGCTGTCGCGCCACGACGAGGTGCTGGATAACCGGCGCAGCGCCGAATTGCTGCATCACTACTACGAGATCGTGTGGGATGAACAGCAGACGCACAAGTTCAAAAACATCTCGCCGCATCTGCAGCGGCTCAAGGCGTTCAAGGCGCTGGGTTAACAGTTTCATAACGCTGCCGCGAGCCGCGCTCCCCGTTTTTCACCGACGGAAAGTGCGGCTTTTTTGTGCGCCAAAGCCAGATTTTGCGTGGCAATCGGCAAAATTTAAAACTGTGACTCAGCGCTAACTATTTGAATCGCAATCCCCAAAAAATGCCCTCGTCCAGCCTTTAACCAAAAAAAATTGATGTACGTCAATTTTGGTATGACCAAATAACCTCACATGCTATTCTGGCTGCAGAGAGCCGATTTATTTTACGCGAACCCTATGTATTCTAAGGATATTATTTATTTACCCTGGGATAACAAATGGTTCACATTTAGGGGGTTATTTTGACAACGCCAAAGAAGAAAATCGTTATTGTCGGCGGCGGCGCCGGTGGTCTGGAGCTGGCGACCAGCCTGGGCCATAAACTTGGCCGTAAGAACAAAGCCGAGATCACGCTGGTGGATCGCAACCACAGCCATTTGTGGAAACCGCTGTTGCACGAAGTGGCGACCGGCTCCCTCGATGACGGCGTGGATGCGCTCAGCTACCTGGCGCACGCGCGCAATCACCATTTCAGTTTCCAGCTGGGGTCGTTGACCAACATCAACCGCGGGACGCAAACGCTGCAGCTGGCGCAGATCTGCGACGAGCAGGGCGGCGAGCTGGTGCCGGCGCGCGAACTGCCGTACGACATCCTGGTGATGGCGCTGGGCAGCACCTCAAACGATTTCGGTACGCCGGGCGTGAAAGAGCACTGCATCTTCCTGGATAACCCGCATCAGGCACGTCGTTTCCACAACGAAATGCTTAACCTGTTCCTGAAGTTCTCGGCGCAGCCGGGGCAAAAAGAGCGGGTCAACATCGCCATCGTCGGCGGCGGCGCCACCGGCGTTGAACTGTCCGCCGAACTGCACAACGCGGTGAAACAGCTGCACAGCTACGGTTTTGAAGGCCTGGACAACAGCGCGCTCAACGTGACGCTGGTCGAAGCCGGCGAGCGCATTCTGCCGGCGCTGCCGCCGCGCATTTCCGCTGCGGCTCACCAGGAGCTGATCAAGTTGGGCGTGCGCGTGCTGACCAACACCATGGTGACCAGCGCGGACGCCAAAGGCCTGAATACCAAGGGCGGCGAGTTCATCGACGCCGATCTGATGGTGTGGGCGGCGGGCATCAAAGCGCCGGACTTTATGAAGGACATCGGCGGCCTGGAAACCAACCGCATCAACCAGTTGGTGGTGGAGCCGACGCTGCAGACCACGCGCGATCCGAACATCTTCGCCATCGGCGACTGCGCCTCTTGCCCGAAAGAGGGCGGCGGTTTCGTGCCGCCACGCGCCCAGTCGGCGCACCAGATGGCCTCACGCTGCGCCACTAATATCCTGGCGCTGATGAACGGCCAGACGCTGAAGCCTTACGTGTACAAAGACCACGGTTCGCTGGTGTCGCTGTCGCGCTTCAGCACCGTCGGCAGCCTGATGGGCAACCTGATGCGCGGCTCGATGATGGTGGAAGGGCGCATTGCGCGTTTCGTCTATATCTCGCTGTACCGCATGCACCAGGTGGCGCTGCACGGCTACATCAAAACCGGCCTGATGATGCTGGTGGGCGGCATTAACCGGGTGATCCGCCCGCGCCTGAAGATGCACTGATCCCGCCGTTGTCGATCAACCCGCGCCGGTTCGCCCGCGCGGGTTTTTTTATGGCGGCGCGAGGCTAACGGCGGCGGTTGCTTGATTCTTCAGCATAAGCTGTCGCCGACATGGGTAAAATTCTTAAGATTCCTCCTAAACAACGGCAAAACGGCCGTTTTCCCGCATTTTTGGTCCCCTTGTCTTATTGCGAGCCCTCAAATCATTGTGCAGACTTTACCTCGTTTACAGACGGCGCGTCGCGCACGCCGTAAACCGGGATACCGCAAGCCGCCCATGCGCAAAATAATAAGCGCGGTGCCATGCCGGTAACAGACCCGGAAAAAATGCGTGGTAACACTTTCAGGAGGTTTCCTGTGAACAAGTCAATGTTAGCCGGTGTTGGGATTGGCATCGCTGCCGCTCTGGGGATTGCCGCGGTAGCCAGCCTGGACGTCTTTTCTGCCGGTCCGCAATATGCGCAGGTGCTCGCCGCAACGCCGATTAAAGAAACCATCAAAACGCCGCGTCAGGAATGCCGCAACGTCACCGTCACGCACCGTGCACCGGTGCAGGATGAAAACCGCATCGCCGGTTCTGTGCTGGGCGCAGTGGCGGGCGGCGTGATCGGCCACCAGTTCGGCGGCGGTCGCGGACGCGACGTGGCGACCGTGGTGGGCGCTCTGGGCGGCGGCTACGCCGGTAACCAGGTGCAAGGGGCGATGCAGAATAACGACGTCACCACCAGCGTTCAGCAGCGTTGCAAAACGGTCTACGACAAGTCTCAGAAAATGCTGGGCTATGACGTGACCTACAAGATCGGCAATCAGCAGGGCAAGATCCGCATGGATCACGATCCGGGCACCCAAATCCCGTTGGACAAAAACGGCCAGCTGGTGCTGAACAGAGCCTGATCGACGCATTCGAATTAAACCCGCGGGCAGTGTTAGTTCTGATCGTTTAACTCGGTTAAGCGAGCGGCGTTAACATTGACGCGGGTTTCTGCTTTTTGTCTGCCCGCGAATTCGACGATCGTTCTAATGTCTGCGTGCGATATCACTGGGCAAAACTTCAAAAAAGCCCCCGCGTTTGTTATATTATTGTGCGATTAAGCGGTGTGTTCGGCGCTAATCGCCGCACCGGCCAAACCCGAGTATTTCGTCTCGCAGAGATAACGACATGTTAGATTTTCGCTTTCCGACAGCGTTGCAAATGGTCCTTAGCGTCGCCGTAGCTGAGAAGCAGGGCATGCGTTCGACGAGCGCCACGCTCGCCGCCACTCTGGAAGCTAACCCGAGCTTTATCCGCAAACTGATGGTGCCGCTGACCAAAGACGGCATCATCGTTTCCACCCTGGGCCGAAACGGCTCTATCCACCTTGGCCGCCCGGCGGAAGAGATTACCCTGCGGGATATCTACCTGGCGGTGATCGACGACAAGCGCATCTGGGCCTCACGCCCTGAAGTGCCGGCCCGTTGCCTGGTGAGCGCCAACGCCTGTTGGTATTTCAAATCGGTGGTGAACGAGGCCGAGCAGGCTTCGCTCGCGGTGCTGGCGCGCCACACCGTGGCTGACTCGCTGGCCGAACTGGAGCGGGGCGACAAGCGCGCCTGTGCGGAATACGCCGCCGCGCAAGAGGCCGAAACCGCCGATAAATAATCGCGAGTTCTGATGCATAAAGAAAGGTCGGGCAATGCCCGACCTTTTTGCATGTTAAGACGAGGATTACGCCGTCTGCGTCTGCGTTTTGCGTGCCACCAGGCGACGCAGGGTGACGTAGAACACCGGCGTCAGGAACAGCCCGAACAGCGTGACCCCCAGCATGCCGGAGAACACCGTGATGCCGGTGACGCCGCGCACTTCGGCGCCGGCGCCGTGGCCGAGGATCAGCGGGATGGTGCCGGCGATGAAGGCGATGGAGGTCATCACGATCGGTCGCAACCGCAGGCGACAGGCTTCCAGCGCTGCCTCGACGATGCCTTTGCCCTGCATTTCCAGCTCGCGGGCGAACTCGACGATCAGAATAGCGTTCTTGCAGGCCAGCCCCATCAGAACGACCAACCCGACCTGCACGAACACGTTGTTGTCGCCGCCGGTCAACCATACGCCGAACAGCGCCGACAGCATGGTCATCGGCACGATCAGGATCACCGCCAGCGGCAGCGTCCAGCTTTCATACAGCGCCGCCAGCGCGAGGAACGCCAGCAGCACCGCGACCGGGAACACCACCAGCGCGGCGTTGCCCTGGGTCGATTGCTGGTAGCTCAGATCGGTCCACTGGATGTTCATGCCGTTCGGCAACAGCTTGTCGGCCATTTGCGTCAGTGCGCTCATCGCCTGGGTAGAGGAGAGGACGCGCGGATCGGCGTCGCCGATCAGGTCCGCCGCCGGGAAACCGTTGTAGCGGATCACCGGATCCGGGCCGTAGGTCGTGCCGATGCTGACCATACTGCCGATCGGCACCATTTCGCCTTTGTCGTTGCGGGTACGCAGGTTGGCGATGTCTTCCACGCTGTCGCGGAACTGGCCGTCGGCCTGCGCCATCACCTTCCAGGTGCGGCCGTAACGGTTAAAGTCGTTGATGTAAGACGAACCGAGGTAAGTCTGCAGCGTGCTGAACAGCGCATTGAGCGGCACCCCCTGAGCTTTGGCCTTGTCGCGATCGATTTTGGCGTCCAGCTGCGGCACGTTGGCCTGATAAGAGGAGATCGGGAACCCCATGCCCGGCGTTTGCATAATGGCGCCGGACATCGTGTTGATCGCGGTCTGCAGCGCGCCGTAACCCAGCCCGCCGCGATCCTGCACGTACAGCGAATAGCCGGAACCCTGGCCGATGCCGAGGATCGGCGGCGGCATGATCGAGAAGGCGAAACCTTCCTGGATCTGCGAAATGCGCGCGTTAATCTCGGCGTTGATCTGCGCCGCGGTGCGGGTACGGGTGCTCAATGACTCCAGCGCGAAGAATACCGTGCCGGTATTCGGCGTATTGGTGAACTGCAGCGCGTTCAGGCCGGGGAAGGCCACCGCATCGGTGACGCCGTCCACGCTCAGGCCGATGGCGCTCATCTTGCGGATCACCGCATCGGTGCGCTCCAGCGAGGCGCCTTCCGGCATCTTAACGCCGCCAATCAGATACAGCTTGTCCTGCGTCGGGATAAAGCCGCCGGGCACGGTCTTGAACATCGCCCCGGCGGCGACCAGCAGCAGCAGGTAGACGACGAACACTGCGCCGCGTCGGCCCAGCACGCGGGATACCCCGTGCTGATAACGCTGCGAGCCGCTGGCGAAGAAGCGGTTGAACGGCCGGAACAGCCAGCCGAACAGCCGGTCGATCAGGCGCGACGGCAGATCTTTCGGCGCGCCGTGCGGCTTCAGCAAGCGCGCCGCCAACGCCGGCGACAGGGTCAGCGAGTTGATGGCGGAGATCACCGTCGAGATGGCGATGGTGACGGCGAACTGTTTGTAGAACTGGCCGGTAACGCCGGAGAGGAACGCCATCGGCACAAACACCGCGCACAGCACCACGGCGATGGCGATGATCGGGCCGGAGACCTCGCGCATCGCCTGGTGGGCCGCCGCCAGCGGCGACAGCCCCTCTTCGATGTTGCGCTCGACGTTCTCCACCACCACGATGGCGTCATCCACCACGATGCCGATCGCCAGCACCAGCCCGAACAGGCTGAGGGTGTTGAGCGAGAAGCCGAGCAGATACAGCGCGGCGAAGGTGCCGACCACGGAGATCGGTACCGCCAACAGCGGAATGATCGAGGCGCGCCAGGTCTGCAGGAACAGAATGACCACCAGCACCACCAGGATCACCGCTTCCAGCAGGGTATCCACCACCGCGCGGATCGAATCGCGCACGAACACCGTCGGATCGTACGGCGATTTCCAGCTCATGCCGTCCGGGAAGCGGGTCGCCAGCTCGGCCATCTTGCCGCGCACCGCATCCGACAGCTCTATGGCGTTGGCGCCCGGCGACTGGAAGATGCCGATGCCGACCGCATCCTTGTTATTGAGCTGGGCGCGCAGCGCGTAGCTGCCGGAACCCATTTCGATGCGCGCCACGTCGCGCAGCCGCACGATCTCGCCGTTATCGCCGCTCTTGAGAATGATGTTGCCGAATTCTTCTTCGGTTTGCAGGCGGCCCTGGGCGTTGATCGACAGCAGATAGTCGCTGCGCGTCGGCATCGGCTCCGCGCCGAGCTGGCCGGCGGAGACCTGCACGTTCTGCTCCTGCAAGGCGCTCACCACGTCGGAGGCGGTCAGCCCGCGCGCGGCGACCTTGTTCGGATCGAGCCAGATGCGCATTGCGTATTCGCCGGCGCCGAAGATCTGCACCTGGCCGACGCCCGGCAGGCGAGCCAGTTCATCCTTGACCTTCAGGGTGGCGTAGTTGCGCAGGTACAGCGAGTCGTACTTGCCGGAAGGCGATACCAGATGCACCACCAGCGTCAGCGCCGGAGACTGTTTCTGGGTAGTGATGCCCTGGCGGCGCACATCTTCCGGCAGGCGCGCTTCGGCCTGCGCCACGCGGTTTTGCACCTGTACCTGCGCCTGATCGGGATCGGTGCCCGGGCGGAAGGTGACGGTGGTCACCAGCACGCCGTCGGAGCCGGCGACCGATTTCATGTACATCATGTTTTCGACGCCGTTGATCGCTTCTTCCAGCGGCGTCGCCACCGTTTCAGCGATCTCTTTCGGGTTGGCGCCCGGGTATTCGGCGCGCACCTGCACGCTGGGTGGCACCACGTCCGGGTACTCGCTGATCGGCAGCAGCGGAATGGCGATCACCCCGGCGACAAAAATCAGTATCGACAGCACCGCGGCGAAGATCGGCCGGTCGATGAAAAAACGGGAAAAGTCCATGGGTCAGAATTCTCTGCTGGGAGCTTAGTTAAGGGCGGAGGCGGTGGTGGTCATGGCGACGCTTTTCGCGTCGACCGGCATGCCCGGCATAAACACTTTCTGCATGCCGTCGACGATCACCCGATCGCCGTTCACCAGGCCTTTTTGCACAATGCGCAATCCTTCGGCCATCCGGCCCACGTCGATGTCGCGGCGCTGCGCCTTGCCGTCTTTATCGACGATGTAAACGAACTTGCGGTTCTGATCGGTCATCACCGCTTTGTCGTCGATCAGCATGGCGTTGAACTCGGCGCTGCCGGGCATCTGCACGCGGGCGAACAGCCCCGGCGTGAAGCGGCGATCGCGGTTGTCGAGAAGGGCGCGCATGCGGATGGTGCCGGTACCGGCGTTCAACTGGTTGTCGGTGAAGTCCACCAGCCCCTGATGCGGAGTGCCGTCTTCGCCCACCAGGCCCACCTTCACCGGCAGGCGCGCGTCGTGTCGGCCCTGCTGCTGATAGCGCAGGAAGGTCGCCTCATCCACGTCGAAATAGACGTAAACCTTATCGAGCGATACCAGCGTCGTCAGCACGCTGGCGCTGTCGCCGGCGGTGACCAGGTTGCCGGCGGTGATCATCGCGCGGCTGGCGCGCCCGTCGATCGGGGCGGTGACGCGGGTAAAGTCGAGATTAAGCTGCGCCATATCGAGCTGGGCCTGCGCCGCCAGCACGTTGCTTTGCGCCTGCGCGGCGGACGAACGGCGCTGTTCCCACACCTCTTGCGAGATGGCCTGAGTGCCGATCAGTTTCTCGGTTCGCGAAGATTCGCTGCGCGCGAGGGCTGCCTGATTGCGCGCCCGCACCAGCTCCGCCTGCGCCTGTTCGCGCGCGGCGCGGTAGGTGCGATCGTCAATGATGAACAGCACCTGGCCTTTCTTCACCTCGTCGCCTTCGGTGTAGTTGACCCGCTCGATGTAGCCGGAAACCCGCGGGCGCAGCTGTACGCTTTGCACTGCTTCGACCCGGCCATTGAACGCATCCCACTGGCTGATCGGTTTGACCACCACGCTGGCGGCGCTGACCACCGGCGGCGGTGGCGGGGCGTTGTGCGCGACGCTGTTGTCACACCCGGCGAGCAGGGCGGCCAGCAGCGCCACCCCGGAGAGCCGCTGGCCCAGAGCGAAGGCGCGCGTGCGGCCGCCGGCGTTGAACGATGAGTTTGGTTGATTTGGCATTATTTTTATTCCGATAAGTAAGCGCTGTCTGGCCCCATACCCAGCCCTGTTTTCCGGGCTTTTCCCTTCATGCCGGCGTTCGGCGGAAGGGGCGCCGCGCTTTGTCATGGCGCAACGTTAGGTTTTGAAACATATTGGTGTCACATTAATGTATCAATATCGGTTACATTAATTGGGTGGAGTATAGAGGCGGCTTTCTGGTAAATGCAATAATAAAAATTGCATTTAAAGCGAAACTGTTGCAACGTATGCGCACTGGGCAGAGGGGGACCCTGCCGACATGATGGGAGCATCAGCATGAACACGACGGGTTTCATTACCGATTTGAAGACGTGGATCGACAACAATCTGGAAGAAAAACTGGATATCAACACCGTAGCGGACCGCGCGGGCTACTCCAAATGGCATCTGCAGCGCATGTTCAAGCGCCAGACCGGCTATGCGTTGGGGGAGTATATCCGCATGCAAAAACTGAAGGTGTCGGCGGAGCGCCTGGCCAACAGCGGCGAACCGATCGTCAGCGTGGCGATCTCGCTCGGCTTCGACTCCCAGCAGTCGTTCAACCGCAGCTTCAAACGCCAGTTCGGCCAAACGCCGGGGGACTGGCGCCGCGCACTGGCGCAGCCGACGGCGGTGAGATGCACGCACCACTGAGCGGTTTGGCAGTGGGAATAAAAAAGCCTGAATTTGCGTTCGGGCTTTTTTGTATGGCGGTAAGGGAGGGATTGATTCGCTGCGTTCACCCTGCGGCCCACGTTGACGGTCCAAAACGCGGGCGTTTTGTCGAACCCTGTCGAGGGTTCTCACCCTCCCGGTCGGTGCGCGATGCAAACAAAAAAGCCTGAACGCGAGTTCAGGCTTCTTCGTAGAATATGGCGGTGAGGGAGGGATTGATTCGCTGCGCTCACCCTGCGGGCCGCCGTTGGCGGTCCAAAACGCGGGCGTTTTGTCGAACCCTGTCGAGGATTCTCACCCTCCCGGTTGATGCGCGATGCAAACAAAAAAGCCTGAACTTTCGCTCAGGCTTTCTCGTTAGAATATGGCGGTGAGGGAGGGATTCGAACCCTCGATACACTTTCGCGTATACACACTTTCCAGGCGTGCTCCTTCAGCCACTCGGACACCTCACCATATTTTTTTGTTGCGAAATCATCGCTGCAACGGGGCGCTACTATAGGGAGTGGGGCCGATCCGGTCAAGAATAATTTCTGTGTTTTTGCTTGTCCGCTCAAGCCGTGTTCACTTTGTTGAAAACTGCGGCGAACTACACGTCAGAAGTCATGAAAGGGCGAGAAAATCAGAGAGACGGTTCGAGGAGAACCGAGAAAAAGGGGAACCTCGGCAGCGTAAGGCGGGAGGCGTTCGCGGCGGGCCGCCGTTGGCGGTCCAAAGAGCGGGCGTTTTGTCGAACCCTGTCGAGGCTTCTCACCCCTCTCGGCGATGCACCATGCAAAAAAAAAGCCTGGACGCGAATCCAGGCTTTCTCTTTGAATTTGGCGGTGAGAGAGGGCTTGATTCGCTGCGCTCACCCTACGGGCCGCCGTTGGCGGTCCAAAACGCGGGCGTTTTGTCGAACCCTGTCGAGGCTTCTCACCCCTCTCGGCGGTGCACCATGCAAAAAAAAAGCCTGGACGCGAATCCAGGCTTTCTCTTTGAATTTGGCGGTGAGAGAGGGGTTCGAACCCTCGATACACTTTCGCGTATACACACTTTCCAGGCGTGCTCCTTCAGCCACTCAGACACCTCACCGTTTTGTTGCCGATAACGCCTTGCGCTGTCGACGGGCGCTAATGTAGGAGAATCTGATCTCAGCGTCAACCCTCTTATTTCATTCTCATGACTGTTTAGCCAAACTTGCAGCAATTTGCTGATTTACCGAACGATATCCTGACTCTCGGCCGCCGGCGGACAGGGCGGCAGCGAGCAAAATGCGTGAAAGCCGATTGTTTGACTTTTTTCTGTACAGATAGCTCAATATCTCGCCATTGAGGTTGGGTTGTTTGCTGTTATATGCATTAATACTGGATTATTAGTCAGATGTGTCGCTAAATGGAATCATGTCGGCGCGGCGTTTTTGGCAAGGAACATCACGTCGCCGCGCAGATTGCCGGGTGACAGGCCGGCGATACCGCAGACAGGGACAGACTCATTACATAATAATGCAGTAGAGGTTCGTTTTGACTCCTTCAGATGCCATGCCGGCGCCGCAAGCGCGCCATGCCATTCCCCCCGGCGCGGGGGCGCTGTTCTTCATCCAGATCTTCGCCACGCTGGGTTTCGCCGTGCTCTATTCCACGCTGGTGCTGTACGCCACCAAGCGATTGGGTTTCAACGAAAGCAGCGCCAATGCCATGATGGGCGTGTTCGGCGCCTTCAACTATGGCCTGCACATGTTCGGCGGCTATCTCGGCGGCCGTTTCCTCAGCAACCGCAACCTGTTCGTGCTCGGTATGGTGCTGCAGGTGTTCGGCTGCGCGCTGATTGCCGTCGCGGGCGTGTGGGGGTTGTACTGGGGGCTGGCGATGTTCCTGACCGGCAGCGGCCTCAACGTGACCTGCATCAATATGATGCTCACCCAGCGTTTCAAACCGGACGATGATCGGCGCGAATCGGCGTTCCTGTGGAATTACGCCGGCATGAACCTCGGATTCTTCGTTGGCTTTACCGTGGCCGGGTATTTCCAACTGACGGAAAATTATCGCGCGCTGTTCCTGTTCGCCACGCTGGGCAACGCGGCGGCGATCATCGTCGCCGTCTGTCGCTGGCGCATTCTGGCCGATCTCAATACGCCGCTCCACGACGCCAGCCGCAGCCAATACCGCTGGCGCATGCTGGTCGGGTTGGCGGTGCTGGTGGCGCTGGTGCCGATTATCCGCGTGATGCTGACCCATGCCGAGTTCAGCGGCCATTTCGTGATCGTGCTCGGCGCGCTGATCTTCCTGATGCTGTGCGTCGTGACGCTGCGCCACCATCCGCGCGATGAGCGCCGCAGAATGGCGGCCTATCTGATCCTGGCGCTGGGGTCGCTGGTGTTCTGGGCACTGTATCAGCTGGCGCCGATGGGGCTGATGCTGTTCTCCGAGCACAACATCAATCTGAACGTTTACGGCATTCAGGTGGCGCCGCAGTGGATCCAGAACATCAACACGCTGGTGATCGTGGTGGGCGGCCCGCTGCTGGCCTGGTGGTTCAACCGCCTGCGCGCTCGCGGCTGCAACATCGACATTCCGCTGCAGTTCTCCGGATCGCTGTTTTGCATCGGGCTCGGCATGCTGGTATTGCCGCTGGGCATCAGCATGGCGGGCGGCGACGGGCTGGTGGCGTTTAAATGGATCGTCATCAGCTATGTGCTGCAAAGCGTCGGTGAATTGATGATCTCGCCGATCGGTTACGCGATGATCGGCAAGCTGGCGCCGCCGCGCTATCAGGGCGTGATGATGGGCTGCTGGATGATGGTGACCGGCGTCGCTTCGGTGTTGGCGGGCTACGTATCCGGCCTGATGCCGGAAAATAGCGGCAGCACGCCGCTGCAAACCAATCCCGGCTACAGCGAAATCTTCAGCGCACTGGGCTGGGGGGCGACGGGCGTCGGCGTGGCGATGCTGATTTTAATTCCGCTGTTGCGGCGTCTTATCCGGCGCGACGGCGCGTCTGCCGCCTGATTTTGTGCACATGCACAACAGCCCCACTGGTCGGGGCTGTTTTTATTTTGGGCTTTAACGCTTGCATCCGGCGATGAATCGCGGAAGGCTGAAGGAAAACCAATAAAAACAAACGGGAGCCCGCAGTATGAACATCATCTATTACCATCCCTTATTTAACGCCCAGGAATGGCTGACCGGCATCAAGCAACGCCTGCCGCAGGCCGAGATCCGCGAATGGCAGCGCGGCGACGAACGGCCGGCGGATTACGCGCTGGTATGGCGCCCGCCGCACGAAATGTTAGCCAACCGCCGCGATCTGAAAGCGGTGTTCGCCCTCGGCGCCGGCGTCGACGCCATTCTCGATCAGGAGCGCAAACACCCCGGCACGCTGCCCGCCGGCGTGCCGCTGCTGCGGCTGGAGGATACCGGCATGGCGCAGCAGATGCAGGAATATGCGCTGAGCTATGTGCTGCGCTATTTCCGCCGTTTCGACGAGTATCAGGCGTTGCAGCAGCGGCAGGAGTGGCAGCCGCTCGATCCGCACTCGCTGGATGATTTCACCATCGGCATCCTAGGCGCCGGCGTGCTGGGGCAGAGCGTGGCGCGTAAGCTGACCGAGTTTGGCTTTAGCGTGCGCTGCTGGAGCCGCAGCGCCAAACAGATTGACGGCGTGCAAAGCTTCGCCGGGGAGGATCAGCGCGCGGCCTTCCTCGACGGCGTCAAACTGCTGATCAACCTGCTGCCCAATACGCCGGAGACCGTTGGCATCCTCAACCGCGAGCTGTTCGCACAGTTGAGCGCGGGCGCCTACCTCATCAACATCGCGCGCGGCGCGCACCTGGTGGAAGCCGATCTGCTGGCGGCGTTGGAACAGGGGCAACTGGCCGCCGCCACGCTGGACGTGTTCGCCCGCGAGCCGCTGCCGCAGGATCACCCGTTCTGGCGTCATCCGCGTGTCACCATTACCCCGCATATTGCTGCCATCACGTTGCCGCAGCAGGCGATGGATCAGATCGCCGCCAACATTCGCGCGCTGGAGGCGGGGCATACCCCTGCCGGCGTGGTCGACAGGCAACGGGGGTACTGATCCTTCAGCCGCCGTTCGGTAACTGATAAGCTGACACCGTCATCGCGCCCGCCCGCACCGCTGCGGGCAGGCCCTCTGGAAGGAGAAATAATGTATCCCGTTGATTTGCATATGCACACCGTCGCCAGCACGCACGCTTACAGCACGCTGCACGATTACATCGCCGAAGCCCGGCAGAAGGGCATCCAGCTGTTCGCCATCACCGATCACGGCCCGGACATGGCCGATGCGCCGCACTACTGGCACTTTATGAACATGCACGTTTGGCCGCGCCGGGTGAACGGCGTGGGCATTTTGCGCGGTATCGAAGCCAACATCAAAAACCTGCAGGGCGATATCGACTGCACCGGCCCGATGCTGACGGCCACCGACGTGATCATCGCCGGTTTCCATGAGCCGGTGTTTGCGCCGCAGGATAAAGCGTCCAATACTGAAGCGATGATCGCCGCGATGGCGCAGGGGGACGTGCATATCATCAGCCACCCCGGCAACCCGCGTTATCCGATCGACATTCCCGCCGTCGCGGCGGCGGCGGCCAAATACGAGGTGGCGCTGGAGCTGAATAACTCGTCGTTCACCCACTCCCGCAAGGGCAGCGAGGCCAACTGTCGGGCGATCGCCGCCGCGGTGCGCGACGCCGGCGGCTGGCTGGCGCTGGGCTCGGATTCGCACGTCGCCTTTTCGCTGGGTAACTTTGAGCACTGCGAGCGCATTATCGAAGAGGTGGGCTTCCCGCAGGAGCGCATTCTCAACGTCAGCCCGCGCCGGCTGCTGGATTTTCTCGAGCGGCGCGGCAAGCCGGCGATTGCGGAATTGGCCGATTTGTGACATCGTCCCGGCAAAATTTTCCGTATTGAATAAGGCTTTATCATGAATGAGTTTTCGATTGTTTGCCGCGTGCTGGGTACGCTGTTCTACCGCCAGCCGCAGGATCCGCTGTTGGTGCCGCTGTTCGCGCTGATTAAAGAGGGCAAGCTGCAGCAGCACTGGCCGCTGGAGCAGGATGACCTGCTGAAGCGCCTGCAGCAGGGCGGTGACGTCAACCAACTGGCGACCGACTTCAATGCGATGTTCGTCGGCAGCGAATGCAGCGTGCTGCCGTTCCGCTCCGACTATGTCGAAGGCGCAAGCGAGGCTGAAGTGCGCGCCTTCCTGCAGCAGCGCGGCATGCCGCTGGCGGAGGCGCCGGCCGACCATTTCGGCCAGCTGCTGCTGGCGGCGTCCTGGCTGGAAGATCAGTCGCAGGAAGATGAAGCGCAGGCGCAGATCGCGCTGTTCGACGAGTTCCTGCTGCCGTGGTGCGGCCGCTTCCTCGGCAAAGTGGAAGCGCACGCCACCACCGGTTTCTACCGCACGCTGGCGCTGATGACCCGCGATGCCCTCCAGGCGATGCGCGACGAGCTGGCCGAGTACGAGCAGGACGATGAAGCGGGCGACGAAGACGCGTAACGTCGCAGCCATCCAGGCGGGCCGCCCGGCCCGCTAAACACAGGTTTGCATCCCCCAGACGTAAATTGACAAAAGATCCCCTAATCTGGCGGTTTACCGTCGGTTCGGCCGCGCCTGCGCGCCGCGTTTTCTCACGCAAGGGGTAGATGATGAAAAGTAACTGGATGCAGCAGATTCAAACGTTGATCGGGCAGAAGGCCGGCGCGATGGGCGGGGCAGAAGGCATCGGCAAACTGCTGGCGCCCACGGCGCTGGGCGGCCTGGTCGGCGTGCTGTTGGCCAACAAATCTTCGCGCAAGCTGGTGGGTAAGTTCGGCAAGAATGCGCTGATTATCGGCGGCAGCGCGGCGGTGGGCGCGGTGCTGTGGAATAAGTACAAGCAGCGGGTGAAAGAGACCCATCAGGACGAACCGCAGTTCGGTTTGCAAACCACGCCGGTGGATCTGCGCGCCAAGCGTTTGGTGCAGGCGCTGGTGTTCGCCGCCAAAAGCGACGGCCATATCGATGCCGACGAGCAGCGCGCCATCGATCACAGCCTGGCGCAACTGCAGGTGGGGGAAGAGGCGCAGGGCTGGGTGCAGGAAGCGCTCGACCAGCCGCTCAACCCGGCGTTAATCGCCCGCAGCGTGCAAAACGAAGACGAGGCGCTGGAGGTTTATTACCTGAGTTGTCTGGTGATCGACGTCGATCACTTTATGGAGCGTGGCTATCTTGATGCGCTGGCGCAGGCGCTGAAGATCCCGGCGGACGTCAAGCAGGGCATCGAGAGCGACGTCAACGAGAAAAAGCGCGAGCTGGCATAGCGCCGCTTGGCAAGCCGGGGGGAATCGTGTCACTCTTGCCGCAATCTATGTAAGCGGATGATTTAGCAATGATGACCCCACCGAAAGCGGAAAAACGGCCTTATCCCATCACTATCCACGGCGATACGCGCGTGGATGACTACTACTGGCTGCGCGACGATGAGCGCGCAGACCGTCAGGTGCTGGACTACCTGCAGGCGGAGAACGCCTACACCGATGCGATGTTGAAGCCGCAGCAGGCGCTGCGCGAAGCCCTGTACGAAGAGATGGTGGCGCGCATCCCGCAGCAGGAACATTCGGTGCCTTACGTGCGCCACGGCTATCGCTATCAGACGCGCTACGAGCCGGGCAACGAATACGCGATTTATGTGCGCCAGCCGCAGGCCGAGAGCGAGCAGTGGGATGTGCTTATCGACGGCAACCAACGCGCCGAGAACCACGAGTTTTACACCCTGGGCGGGCTGGACGTCAGCCCCGACAATCAGCGTCTGGGGGTGGCGGAGGATTTCCTGTCGCGCCGCCAGTATGACATTCGTTTCAAGAACCTGGCCGACGGCAGCTGGGCCGACGAAGTGCTGGAAAACACCTCCGGCAGCTTCGAGTGGGCCAACGATTCCTCGACGGTGTACTACGTGCGCAAGCACGCCAAGACGCTGTTGCCGTATCAGGTCTATCGCCACGTAGTCGGCAGCGATCCGCAGCAGGACGAGCTGATTTACGAAGAGCGGGACGATACTTTCTACGTCGGGCTGGAGAAGACCACCTCCGAGCGCTTTATTCTGATCCACCTGAGCAGCACCACCACCTCGGAGATCCTGCTGCTGGACGCCGATCGGGCGGATGCCAAGCCGCAGCTGTTCGTGCCGCGCCGCAAGGATCACGAGTACGCCATCGATCACTATCACCAGCATTTCTATATCCGCTCCAATAAGGACGGCAAGAACTTCGGCCTGTACCAAAGCGAGCAGGCGGACGAAGCGCAGTGGCAGACGCTGATCGCCCCGCGCGCCGACGTGATGCTGGAGGGCTTCAGCCTGTTCCGTGATTGGTTGGTGGTGGAAGAGCGCAATGCCGGCCTGACGTTGCTGCGCCAAATCCACTGGCAAAGCGGCGAAGAGAAGCGCATCGCCTTCGACGATCCGACTTACACCACCTGGCTGGCGTATAACCCGGATCCGGAAACCGCGCTGCTGCGCTACGGCTATTCGTCGATGACCACCCCGACCACGCTGTACGAGCTGAACATGGACAGCGGCGAGCGGACGATGCTCAAACAGCAGGAAGTGAAGAATTTCACGCCGGAAAACTACCGCAGCGAGCGGGTGTGGGTGAAGGCGCGCGACGGCGTCGAAGTGCCGGTCTCGCTGGTGTATCGCCAGGACAGCTTCCAGCGCGGCGCCAACCCGCTGATGGTGTACGGCTACGGCTCTTACGGCAGCAGCATGGATCCGGCGTTCAGCGCCAGCCGCCTGAGCCTGCTGGATCGCGGTGTCGTGTTCGTGCTGGCGCACATTCGCGGCGGCGGTGAGCTGGGGCAGCTGTGGTATGAAGACGGCAAGCTGTTCAACAAGCAAAACACCTTCAACGACTTTATCGACGTGACCGAAACGCTGGTCGCCCAGGGCTACGGCGACGGCAAGCGGGTGTTCGCCATGGGCGGCAGCGCCGGCGGCCTGCTGATGGGGGCGGTGATCAACCAGGCGCCGCAGCTGTTCCACGGCGTGGTGGCGCAGGTGCCGTTCGTCGACGTGGTGACCACCATGCTGGACGAGTCCATCCCGCTGACCACCGGCGAATACGACGAGTGGGGCAACCCGAACGAGCAGGCCTATTACGACTACATCAAGCAGTACAGCCCGTACGATCAGGTGAAGGCACAGGCATACCCGCATCTGCTGGTGACCACCGGCCTGCACGATTCGCAGGTGCAATATTGGGAGCCGGCCAAGTGGGTGGCCAAGCTGCGCGAGCTGAAAACCGACGATCGGCAGCTGCTGCTGTATACCGACATGGATGCCGGCCACGGCGGCAAATCCGGCCGCTTCAAGGCCTATGAGGATATTGCGTTGGAGTACGCCTTCATTCTGGCGCTGGCGGAATAACGGCGTGCGGCGGGCGGCCTGAGCCGCCCGCTGTGTTAGCCAATCAGATAGTATTTCAGCGTGTGTTTCATGTCCGGGCTCAGATCGTCGATGGATTTCAGCATCCAGCGCAGATAGCCGGGGTCTTCCTGGGCGATGCGATCGATCTCCTGCCCGCGATACTTGCCGAACTTGAACTTCTTCAGCAGCACCGGCTGTTCGGTGATCTGCACCATTTGCTCCGGCGTCCAGCCCGAATCCTTGATGATGCGTTGCAGCAGTGCGGCGGTGACGTAGCAGTCATACAGCGCGCGGTGCGGGTACAGCGTGGCGTCTGCCGGCAGCTGCACGTCCAGATTCAGCGCGTAGCGCAGATACTGGTTGCCGTACTTGATGTCCGGATACAGCGTGCGCGCCAGCTTGAGGGTGCAGATCCAGGCGCCGTTCATCTCCGGCAACACCCCGCGATCAAAGGCGGCGTTGTGCGCCACATAGTAGGGGCTGCCCTGATAGCGGCCGATCGCCACCGCAATGCGCGGTTTGCCTTCCACCATCTGTTCGGTGATGTGATGAATCGCCATCGCGTCGAGGCTGATGGGGCGGTCCGGGCTGATCAGGTCGCTCATCGGGTTGGTCAATTGGCCGTCGAGCAGATCGAGGGAGGCCACTTCCACCACGCCGCCGTCCAGCCCGCAGGTCTCGGTATCTATTACGCGTAACGTCATGCTTTCCTCCGCGTTGCCGTCAGGCTTCAGCTTAACCGGCACAGGCGGCCGTGCCAACCGTCGCGGGTCCTGTCGGCGATGACAAGGCCAGGGGCGTCATCCGGCGCGGCAACCAAAAGCGCTCCCGTTTCATCCCAGATGGCGCTGCGGCCTGCCGGGATCCAGCCTCCGGTCGGCGCCGCATGGTTGGCCATCAGCGTGACCATGCCATAACGACGGGCATAGCCTGCCAGCGCAGCGCTGTCTTTCGCGTAACCGGCTTCAGATACCAGCACGCCGGCGGCATAAATCTGCGCACCCGCCAGCGCGGCGGCGCTTGCGTGGCCGGGTTGCGAGGTGTCGGCGCAGATAGCCAGCGCGATGCGTTGCCGATGTATTTCCAGCAGCGTGCCGCCATTACCGGGCAAGAACCGTTGTTGTTCCGCGCCGTGCAGATGTTGCTTGGTATAGGCGGCCACCGCGCCGTTGGGGTGAAAGATCAAGGCGGCGATATGCAGCGCCTGGCCGCTGCGCAAGGGCGCGCCGACGATGATCGTCATCTGATGCGATTGCGCCGCCGCAGCGAGCGGTTGCAGACGCGGATCGTCCAGCGTCAGCGCCAGTTCGGCGGCATCGGCCAGCTCATAGCCGCTTAGCGACAGTTCGGGAAAAACCAGCAGTTGCACCTGCTGTTCGGCTGCCTGCGCGACAAATTCAAGGTGACGTTCAAGGTTGCAGGCGATATTGGCCGCAGCGGCGGGGTATTGGGCTGCGGCGAGGGTAAAGCACGGCATTGGCCATCTCTCCAGTGAGGCAATAAAAAACCCGCCTTGGCGGGTTTAATGACGGATGGAAGGACGTTTACTCACCAGACGGATGCGCTTTTTTAGCGCGTTTCTCCGCACGTTTCTCGGCTGGGGTTTTCAACGGCTTCTTCTTCGCATTTTTTTTGCTATCCATTCCCTTACTCATGATGGCCTCTCGTTACCTATGATTGGGTGGCTTGCTCAGCCATTAACCGCCTAAAGCCGACAGGATGCAAGCGACAAAGTGCAAGTAGTATGTAACTGGCTGTTTGCACGTGAAATTTTGTTTTTGGATGACCGGGTGCTTAAAATAATTATTATGTTATAGTATTACACTTTTAGGGTTCGGAGAACGCAATGACAGTGATGACATTACCGGATGCGCAGCAACTGCTGGCCATGCCGGATTCTGATTACATGAACTCGGTTCAACGGGCTTTTTTCCGCCAGCTGCTGCAGGATGAGCGGCAAAAACTGCTGTTGCACATCGATGAGCTGAAGAAGGCGATCGACAGCGGCGAAGCGACGGGTGATGAAGCCGACAAGGCGGCGCGCGAAGAAGAGCTGCGCCTGTTGTTCCGCCAGTTGGATCGCGAAAGCCGCCTGCTGCCGAAAATCGATGCGGCGCTGGCGCGGTTGCAGAACGGCGAATACGGCTACTGCCGGGAAACCGGCGAACCCATCGGCTTGGCACGCCTGCTGCTGCGCCCGACGGCGGAACTGAGCATCGAGGCGAAAACCGCACAGGAGATGCGCGAGCCGCATATGCGTAAAGGCGTGTAGGCGTAACAAGACGTGAACTGATCGGGCCTGTGGGCATTTTGCAGGCGGGTCGTTGCGATTTTGAGCAAACGCGCGCCGAGTTCCCGGCGCGCGTTCGAGTTTTCAGGTTTTACCGTTGACCTGCCGGGCGGCTTCCGCTTTGATGAAAGCATGACTCACAGAGAGACGGAAAGCGCCATGGAACAATTACGAGGTTTGTACCCGCCGTTAGCGGCATACGACAGCGGTTGGCTGGACACTGGGGATGGCCACCGGATCTACTGGGAGCTGAGCGGCAACCCGAACGGTAAACCGGCGGTCTTCATTCATGGCGGGCCGGGCGGCGGCATCTCTGCGCATCATCGCCAGCTGTTCGATCCCGAGCGCTACAAGGTATTGCTGTTCGATCAGCGCGGCTGTGGCCGCTCCCGTCCGCACGCCAGCCTGGACAACAACACCACCTGGCATTTGGTGGCCGATATCGAGCGGCTGCGCGAAATGGCCGGCGTCGAGCAGTGGCTGGTGTTCGGCGGCTCCTGGGGATCTACGCTGGCGCTCGCCTATGCGCAGACCCACCCGGAGCGCGTCAGTGAAATGGTGCTGCGCGGCATCTTTACCCTGCGCAAGCAGGAGCTGCATTGGTATTACCAGGACGGCGCTTCGCGCTTCTTCCCGGACAAGTGGGAGCGCGTGCTGTCCATTCTGTCGGATGACGAGCGCAAAGACGTGATTGCTGCCTATCGGCAGCGGCTGACTTCAGCCGATCCGCAGGTGCAGCTCGAAGCGGCCAAACTGTGGAGCGTGTGGGAAGGGGAAACGGTGACGCTGTTGCCAAGCCGTGAATCCGCTTCGTTCGGCGAGGATGATTTCGCGCTGGCGTTCGCCCGCATTGAAAACCACTACTTCACGCATTTGGGGTTCCTGGAGAGCGATGACCAACTGCTGCGCAACGTGCCGCTGATCCGCCATATCCCGGCGGTGATCGTCCACGGCCGCTATGACATGGCCTGCCAGGTGCAAAACGCCTGGGATCTGGCCAAGGCCTGGCCGGAGGCGGAGCTGCATATCGTGGAAGGGGCGGGGCATTCGTTTGATGAACCGGGCATTTTGCACCAGCTGATGATCGCCACCGACCGATTCGCCGGCAAGTGACACGAAAAACCCGCCGTAACGGCGGGTTTTGTTATTTGGCCTTCGGTTCGTAAGGCAGACGCGAAAACTTGTGGGATTCCGCGCGGTAGTGCGCCACGCGCTCGCGAAAATAGTCGCGTAGCGGCTCCGGCTGCTCGCGCTCCACCACTTCCGGGATCACCGGCATGTTGTAACGCTCTTTGTACGCCACGCCTGAGGCGGCGAGATCCACATTCACCCTGTCCATTTCTTCTTTGGACAACTCGGCCAGATTGTAACCCACCTTATGCTCCTTACTTTGCCGCATTGAATCTGCGCAGAAGGTAATCCACCCGGCGGCGCTTGGCAAGCCCGTTGCGCCGCGGCGGTGGGCGATATTTATCCAAGAGTAATGCAATCTATTTATTCTTTTAAATAAGAATGATTCGCTTTTTGATTAAAATAAAAGATCTAAATAATTCTCATGTTAATTCTCAATGTATTGGTGATATTTTAATTTATTGATATTTATGATTTTTGTAATTAATATGATTTGAATGTAAATAAGGTGTTTTTATTTTTACGGCGACAGGGCATAATGCGCGGAAATTAAATTCATGACCTGCAAAATAAAAGGAATGATTATGCTGACGCAAGAAATGACTCATAAGCTGAATGAGCAACTGAATCTGGAGTTCTACTCCGCCAACCTGTATCTGCAGATGAGCGCATGGTGTAGCGACAAAGGCTTTGAAGGCGCCGCCGCATTTCTTAAAGAGCACTCTCAGGAAGAGATGCAGCATATGCAACGTCTGTTCGACTACCTGAGCGACACCGGCTCTCTGCCGCTGCTGGGCACCATCGCGGCCCCGCCGGTGGCGTTTGAGTCACTGGCGGACGTGTTCGAGCAGACCTACGAACACGAGAAGCTGATCACCCGTCAGATCAACGAGCTGGCGCACGCGGCAATGTCCTCTCACGATTACTCCACCTTCAACTTCCTGCAATGGTACGTGGCGGAGCAGCACGAAGAAGAGAAACTGTTCAAATCCGTGCTGGATAAGCTGGCACTGGTGGGCACCAGCGGCAAAGGCCTGTTCTTCATCGACAAAGACCTGAAGAAAATGGGCGCGATGGGCCAGGGCGGCAACGGCCAGGCCTGATCCCTGACTGAACATTGAAAAACCGCGCGCGGGGCAAACCCGACGCGTGGTTTTTTTTACCCTGCGTTTATCGCGGTTATGCGGCGATACGTGCTGCCGGATCGCAAAATGCCAGTGATGCGCTCGACTTGCTGAGGCGTGCTCGTTATGATTTACCGCGATACGCTACAGGGATGGTAGAGTCAAAACAGCGGGTTAGCCGATACAACCCGTTTTTCTGTTTACCCGTGGCGCAATCATTTGCGGTGGGTTGGGGCCGCTGATACATCGCCTTGGCTGTGGCCTTAACCCTTATGACCCTCTTTATATTGTTAAGGGATACCACTGTGATCGGTAAAATTCGTTACTCCTGTCGCCTGCTTTCCACCGTTTTCGTCCTGTTCGTTGGCCTGTCTTCACAGCAAGCCTTGGCGCACGCTCACCTGAAAGTGGAAACGCCGAAGGCCGACGCCAGCGTCAGCCCGGCGCCGAAGGCGCTGACTCTCAGCTTCTCCGAAGGCATCGAGCCGAACTTCAGCGGCGTGAAAATCACCGGCCCGGATAACGCCGTGGTGAAAACCGGCAAGCTGCAGCTCGATCCGAACAACAACACCCAGGTCAACGTGCCGATCGAAGGCGAGCTGAGCGCGGGCAAATACAACGTCAGCTGGCATGTGGTGTCGGTCGACGGGCATAAAACCAAAGGCCAGTACAGCTTCACCGTAAACTGATCGTGAGTTTGGCGACCCTGTTCGTTCTGTGTCGCTTGGTGCACTTTGCGGCGGTGATGCTGATGTTTGGCATCAGTCTGTTCACCGCCTTATTGGCACCGCAGCGCCTTTCCCCGATCCTCTCCCGCGATGTGCGTCCGCTGCTGCTTGCCGGCACCTGGATTGCCGGGCTTTCCGCCGTGGCGCTGCTGGCCATTCAGGCCGGGCAGATGGGCGACGGTTGGCAAGACACCTGGCGGCTGGAGGTTTGGTGGGCGGTGCTCGGCACCACCTTCGGCGAAGTGTGGCGCTGGCATCTGGGCCTGTCGCTGCTGGCGATCCTGAGCCTGCTGCTGCCGAAACGGCCGCGCGCGCAGGCGTTGGCGCTGTGCTCAGCGCTGCTGCTGGTGAGCCTGGCGTTCATCGGCCACGCGGCGATGCACGAAGGCGCGCTGGGCGCGCTGCACCGCGCCAACCATGCGGCGCACCTGCTGGCCGCCGGTTACTGGTTCGGCAGTCTGGCGCCGCTGCTGGTTTGCCTGCGCTACCTGCAGCCGCCGCAGTGGCGCAGCGACGCCATCACCACGCTGATCCGTTTCTCGCGCTGGGGGCACCTGGCGGTGGCGGCGGTGATCGTCACCGGCATCGTCAACAGCCTGATCATACTCGGCGGTTGGCCGCTTAATCTCAGCTCGCCTTATCAGCGCCTGCTGCTGATCAAAACCGCGCTGGTGGCGCTGATGGTGATGGTGGCGCTGGCAAATCGCTACGCCATCGTGCCGGCGATGAGCCGCGTACCGGCGCTGGCGCAGCGCGGGGTGGTGCTGGCCTGCTGGCTCGAAGTCGGGCTGGGGATGGCGGTGCTGCTGCTGGTCAGTTTATTTGCAACCTATGCGCCGGTTTGACATTTCAGCTTGCCGCAGGCCGGCAAGCTGCGGGAAAATCGACGCGAATAGCAACCTTAAGGCCATCACATGAAATCGGTATTACTCGGCATTACGCTGCTGGCAACCGCGACCGGCGCGCTGGCGGCAGACAAACTGGTTAACATCACCAAACTGGAGTACGGCAAACAGTGGGCGTTCACCAAGGAAGAGGTGACGCTGCAGTGCCGCAGCGGCGGCGCGCTGTTCGTGCTGAATAACAGCACCCTGATGCAATACCCGCTCAACGACGCGGCGGAGCAGCAGGTGAAGAAGGGCCATCAGCGCGCACAGCCGCTGGACGTGATCCTGCTGGACGATCCCGCTGAACCGGGGAAGAAAATGAGCATGGCGCCGTTTATCGAACGCGCCGAGAAGCTGTGCGCTGACTAACCGCTTGTTTGCCAACGCCTTGCCCAGCGCGCGCAGATTGATGCGCATTTGCCGCATAGTTATTTCGTCACGAAACTATCACGCGGCCGCCGGGCGGCTGGCAAAACTGGCGCGGTAGGCTACTCTTAAAGTGCACGGCTGAACAAGCCCTGCATTAAATGCCAACTTTTAGCGCACGGCTCTCTCCCAAGAGCCATTTCCCTAGACCGAATATAGGAATCGTATTCGGTCTTTTTTTGTGTGATTGATTTATAAGTAAATTTCACCTAATACGCCAGCAACAATCCCCGTTTCTCTTTTCGCGTCACAGCCATCAGCCCGAGCTCCCGTCTCACTCCCCAACCGCACACATCGCTAATTTGGCCGCACCAAAAGTCATTACGTCATCTATGGCGCTGATAAGCTTCGACCATTGCTCCCATCAACGGTTTAACGAGAGTGTCATTATGGGAAATATCCCGGCATCAGGCGCTATAAAAGGTAACCCGCAGTGAACGAGCAACTGAGTCAATTAAAGATGATGTTGCCCGGCTATCTCGAGGCGTGGCGTGAGGGGGCCTTACCCTCTGACTGGGAGCAGGTGGCTAATCCTGAAGTGATCGCCGCCCTGTTGGCGGAGTGGGAGGCGCTCAGCGAGTTGGCCTCTCGGTTCGACTCCGCCACTGAAACACGCGCCGACGCCACCGCGTTTTGGCATGCGCGCGCCGAGCTGATGGCGCAGCGCAATCGTGATCTTATGGCCCAACTGGCGACGCCAATCCGTTTGCCCAGCGCACGGGTGGCCTTTTTTGGCTATGTGAAAACGGCCGTGATGGACGCCAGGCAGGTTAAGGCGGCGATTCGCGATGCCGGTTTTATCGTTGCGGGCGGCGCTCCCAATAAGAACACGGTTTAACGCGGTTTCTTCTCAAATTTCTCGGCAAAAAAGAACCGCAGCAATTTATGGGTCCACAGCAGGATGGCGCCGACCACCACCAGCGAGACGACGAAATGCGACAGATTTTTAGGCGCGGCGTAGCCGTGGGTAAAGGAGACCCCCGCGCCGCTGAGCAGCAGGGTGGCGATCCAGAAGCCGAGCAGCAGGCATAAGGTACGAAACAGTTTAAACATGGTTATCACCAAAAATACGGAAAGCACCGACCGAACGGAGAGGCTCAGCCGGGGCTTTGATTAATTAAAACCGCTTAGCGCGAACAGGTATTGCCGCCTTTATTGCTATTGCAGTTGCTGCCGCTGTTTTTGTTGCCGCCTTTCCCCATGCCGACGTTGCCGCCGCCTTTGCTGCCTTCCTTGAAGCAGCCGCCGTTGAGCGCGCCCACCGCCAGGCCGCCAAGGCCGCCCAGAGAACCGGTGATCACGCCGTTAACGCAATCCGGCGAGGTGTGCTTGCCGTAGAATCCCTGATTGGATGACCCGCCCCCGTTCTTGTTGCCGCCGTTGTTGTTGACGCGGCCATTGCTGCCGCGGTTGTCGGCAAAGTTACCGGCGCCGGCGATCAGGTGAAAGTGTTTGGCATCGATCTCTTGCATAAAATTCCCTCTTTATCGATTCAGTTAAATTCAGTAAAGCTTGCGCAAGCCAGCTGTTTTTAACAGAAAAAATAGCGGGGGTAATTACCGGTTCGGATAAGAACAGGGGGTTTATTTTGCGATATTTTCCAGACTGATAGAGCACCGAGGAATGATATTTTGGGCGTGTGGATCCGTATCGCTATCCGTTCTCTTGAGCCGGTTAATTTGTTAGCATGGCGCCCCTGGATGACTATTGGTACAGTACATTGAAAATTAAAGCGTTGTTATTTGTTGCGTTGGCCGCGCTGGCCGGCTGCAGCCAGGAAGGAACCTCGATGAATCAACCCGTAAACGCGAAAGAAGGCCAAACGGAAGTGTTGTTGGTCAACAGCGCGCTGGTGGACTGCGTGGGCGTCGGCCCGATGAAGTGCATGCAGGTGCGCCGCTCCGCGCAGCAGCCGTGGGAGTTGTTCTATACCGGCATCGAGGGTTTCACCTTCGAACCGGGCTATCAGTATCGGCTGAAAGTGCGCGTCACCCCGGTGGAGAACGTACCGGCCGACGCCTCATCGCTGCGTTACACGCTGATCGAGCAGTTGGAAAAGAACAAGGCGTAATGGATCTACCTTGTCACCACCAAATGGCGTTTCATTTGGTGGTGACGACTTCAGGAAAGTTTGTCTTTTTTCTTTCTTCTGGAGGATTCGAAAGTGGCGAAGGCATGTGCAAGAGCAAACCCCAACGCACAGTAGCGTAGAGGCCAATTTTCTTTGGTCCATGTTTCAGAGTCAGCAATAAACATCGCGTTGCCGTTGGCAAAAAGGGTAAATTGCCAGCAAAGGATTAAAAAACATATCGTAACCAGAACGACATAACCCTTGGAACCCAGAGGCGGTCTGAAGCCGTATTTCACGGCCAGACAGGCCGCGGCAGCGAGAGTAGAAAGAATATAATATAAAGTTGGTTCCATCACTGTTCCTGGCTGCCTTTATAAATGGAATTAAGGGTTGAGACATCTGCGCCACCTTCAAGCATCAAGCTGGTTCTTCCCATGTTTCTCCAACCGCGAATATAGTCTGTATTGATGTAGCGAAATAATCGCCAGGCTTCTGGTTTCAGCGACAGTTTTAGTAAACCATAGCCTGATAACAGTAAGTCTACGCCACCTAACGCCATGTCTGCTGCTGAATGGGAATAGCCTAGCGTTGAAGCCGCAGAACGGTACATCATTCGGCCTGGACCAATAGTATTCTTGCCAAATAACAGCGTATAACCGTTTTCGTAGACATTATTGATGCCATTGATTAAAAGTAACGTTCCTGGAATGGCTCCGACGCCAGTCCAATCCAAGCCCACGCCGAGTAAAATTTGTGCTATTCCCGAGAGGAAGCCAACGCCGGCTAACACGTAGGTCACTACGGCGTCATGACTGACTTTCTTTCTCATTACGGCATAAGGTGTCACGGCGTCAGTTCGCAATAAGCGCTCTTGCTCAGAAAGCGATTGATATTCTTGCTTCATTTCTCTCATTGCAACATTCGCCGCTTCACCTACTTGTTGGCATTTTGCAATTTATCATTCACAAAGCAGTGCATCTCATGTCTGAAGGCATTACCGACTGTCCGATCTTTTAAAAAGTCCCTATTAACGCGCTCTGAGAGTTCTAAAAGCATACGTCCTTGTTGACGAGCCATCGTTTGCGAGTAGGTATTTAAACGTTCCTTTAGTAACAGTGGATTATCCATTTTTCTTTGTTCCTCCCTGGATTTCGACCGAAAAACAGCCACACCATAACGCAACGCCAGAAGCATGATCAACTTTTGCTGATTTTAAGAGGGAAGGCTTGAACGCGCTGAGGGTGCGAAGCGTGGCGCGTGGAGGCATCACGATGCGGAGTTGGGCAACCCTGATCCCTCGACTAAACTGGTCTGTTCACTGCGCTTGTTTTCGCACTTTCTTAAGTATATCGAGAAAATCAGGTATATTGTCCTTCGGTTTTTAGCTACCAAGAAAAAATTACTATGATTATCAAACCTAAAATTCGTGGTTTTATCTGCACCACCGCTCACCCGGCAGGCTGTGAAGCCAACGTCCGTGAGCAAATCGCCTACGTTAAGTCGCGCGGCGAACTGAAAAACGGGCCTAAAAAGGTGCTGGTCATTGGTGCATCCACCGGTTACGGTCTGGCCTCGCGCATCAATGCCGCTTTCGGCAGCGGTGCGGCCACCATCGGCGTATTTTTCGAGAAGCCTGGCAGCGAAGGCAAAACCGGTTCCGCCGGTTGGTACAACTCCGCCGGTTTCGACAAGGCAGCTAAAGAAGAAGGCCTGTACGCGAAAAGCATCAACGGCGACGCATTTTCCAACGAGTGCCGTCAGACCGTTATCGATCTGATCAAGAAAGACCTGGGTCAGGTTGACCTGGTGGTTTACTCGCTGGCTTCGCCGGTGCGTAAGATGCCGGAAACCGGCGAAGTGGTGCGTTCCGCACTGAAGCCGATCGGCGAGCCGTACAAATCCGTCGCGCTGGACACCAACAAAGACGTGCTGGTTGAGGCCGTGGTCGAGCCGGCCAACGAGCAAGAAATCGCCGACACCGTGAAGGTGATGGGCGGCCAGGACTGGCAGCTGTGGATGGACGCGCTGGACGAAGCGGGCGTGCTGGCGGATAACGCGCAGTCTGTCGCTTACTCCTACATCGGTACCGATCTGACCTGGCCAATCTATTGGCACGGTACGCTGGGCAAGGCGAAAGAAGATCTGGATCGCGCGGCGCACGCCATCAACCAGAAGCTGCAGGCCAAAGGCGGCGCGGCTTACGTTGCGGTGCTCAAGTCGGTGGTGACGCAGGCTTCTTCCGCCATTCCGGTGATGCCGCTGTATATCTCCATCGTGTTCAAGATCATGAAGGAGCAGGGCATTCACGAAGGCTGCATCGAGCAGATCCAGCGTCTGTTCGCCACCAAGCTGTACAGCGGTGCGGCGCCGGATACCGACGAGAAACACCGTCTGCGCCTGGATGACTGGGAACTGCGTGACGAAGTGCAGGAAACCTGCCGTGAAATCTGGAAGCAGCTTAACGACAGCAACATCAACGAACTGACCGATTACCAGGGCTACAAGGCGGAATTCCTGCGCCTGTTCGGCTTCGGTCTGCAGGGCGTTGATTACGATGCCGATCTGAGCGGCGAAGCCAACTTCGAGGTGATCGAACTGGTCTAAGCGCGTCGAGCGATCAAACGAGGTCGGGTTAGCCCGGCCTTTTTTATTGTCCGCGCGTTGGCGACCACCGCCTGACTCATCAGTCCACTTGATCATTGACAGCAATAAATTATCGTTTTACGATAATTTATTGCTGTTGATTAAGGGATAGAAAATTATGGGCGCTGCGCCAAGGATCCATCTGCCGCTGTATGTGCGTTGTCTGTGTTTGCTCATTATGGCGATGCTGATCGTCAGCACCGGCGTTGAGATGTTCATCATCGTGCGGGACTGGCTGCAGGGCGTAGCCTATCGCGATATCGTCGCCTCTTACCGGGAATATTACCCGGAGCTGCTCGCCTACGCGATCCCGCAGCAACGCTGGGCGCTGTTCGCCACGCTGGTTATCGACATGCTCGGTTATTTGCCCTATTACAGCGCGCTGCTGTGCGGCGCCGGGCTATTTTATCAATTCTTCCGCGGCAACGTGTGGCATCGCAACAATATGGTGCTGTTGCAGATCATTGGCATCTTGCTGATCGTCGATGTGTTGTTCCCGTCGTTAGCCGGTCTGCTGCAGGTGATGGTATTGACCGCCGATGAAAAAATGCTGTTTATCCTTTATTATGGCGTCAATAGCGAGTCGGTGCGCTCGCTGATCGTAGGCTGCGCAATCCTGGTATTTAGCCGGGTATTTCTGGAAGCGTTGCGGCTGAATGAAGAACAGCTTTCTTTCGTGTGAGAATAGAGTGGCAATAATCGTAAGTCTTGATGTCATGTTGGCCAAAAGGAAGATGCGTTCAAAGGAGCTGGCGGAGCAGGTGGGGATCACCGAGCAAAACCTGTCTCTGTTGAAAAACGGCAAGGTCAAGGGAGTCAGGCTGGAAACGCTGGACAAGATCTGCCGCATTCTTGACTGCCAGCCTGGCGATCTGCTGGCCTGGCAGCCGGACGGCGAAGAGTAAGATCCCAGCGCACTCGGAAGTGCGCTGAGCCTGCTGGCCCATTTCTGCGATTAGCGTTGTCTTATTGAACGATATTTGTTTGATTCAGGTTAATTAAAATAACGGGTGATTAACACTTGCGTATTCTTTTTGTCGCAGGCGATTGCATGCGGCGAAAGTTATTAAACTAAATAAACTCGTTTTTCATTTACCGTCACTACCAATAGCGTTATTTTAAGGGAAATAGTATGACATGGCGTAATTCTCTTCTGGCATTGTGTCTTGTATTAAACGGATGCAGTGCCATTCACCCCACTGTTTCATCCTCATCCTCCTCCACTCACTGGGGGAATTGGGGGACACCGCAGCCCGCAACGCGAGAACAGAAACAGCGCATTATCGCCGGCGAATCCGCCGCTGCCGTGCTGAATGAAGGCCGGGTCGGTATCGGCGGTACGCTGGACTGGTCGAAAATAGGGGGGCGCTAACCGCCGCTCTTTATTCGGCGGGGCGGCAGACGTTATCTCAAAGATATTGTGGAACGGTTTATTATTAATTCGCTACTCTGTTTTTCCGATGCGTTATTTATCTTTAAACGATGAATCTCTGCTTGTTGAATATATATCAACATACCCAGACATCCTTACAGGAGTTTTCAATGGCAAAGCGTATTGTCGCCATGTTGATAATGTCGTTGTTGAGTCTGCAAGCAAATGCGGCCCGTTACGATCGGCAATGCGAGGGAATTTATCCCGTGCTGTTTCAGAAGAAATTGAAAGAGCTGGCGCATGGCCTGCGACAAGAGATGGCTGAGCCGACCCCGCCCACGGAGAATGAGGCCGAAACCTTGGCGCGTCTGGCGGAATGCGATGCCGAAAACGCGAAAGCGCCGGCGACGGGAGGGCAACATGCGCCCGATTCCGCGGAGCCTCAGGTGTCTTCACTCAACGGCTGTTGAACGGTTCTCTGCGTCGTTTTTCGCGGCGCGCCCCAGTCGGCTTATTCATGGAGCTTGTGTATTGAAACTACCTTCGTTAATCGCTGCGGCGCTGGCGCTGCTGGCCTCATTTTGCAGTCAGGCGTTCATCGATCGCCATTCCTCGCCCGGCGCCTCGACGGAAAGCCCCTCTGCGGCGGGGTGTCCGGCGCGGCTGGATGGCTTGTTGCAGCATATTTGGTTGGCTGAACAGATTCAGGCGGAGCGCATGCAGCTGGCACTGCTGCGTGCGGAGCGGGAAGCGTTGGAAATCCGGTTGCAAACGCAGGAAGCGGCGAGACCTTCCGCGCAGGGGCATCAGAACGCCCGATCGGCCTGTGAGCAGGGTGCCGATATCGTCCGTTGCCTGTCGCTGCGTCTGCGGCGGACGTCTCTGACGGGGCCGCATCGACCGTTTGTCGGCGTTTATTGCCGCGCCTGGCTGAATGGCCGGCCGCTGAATTGCTAAAGATGAGAACAGGGATTTGTCAGGAGTTTATCGATGAAAAGGCTAGTGTTGGTCGGCGTGGCCCTGTGTTGCGCCTGCTTTGCGCAGGCGCGGGTGGATTTGGAATACCACGCGGCGCCGCCGAAGGACAATAAAGTCCCCGAGGAGTACCAGAAAAAACGCAGCGCGCTGCGCCACAAGGTGTGGAATGTCGACAGCCTGACGCAGGCCAATGAGCAGGCGATTGCACGCGAACAGCAGCGCGAGGCCGCAGAAGCCGCCAAGCGGCAGCAGCGTCAGTTGGAGCAACAGCAGAAAAAGCGGCGCTGCCTGCGGATACACTCGAAAGATCCTCACCGCGAGGCGAGGTGTTACATGTACAACTTCTAGCTTTCAACGTCCGGGCGCTTGCAGCGCCCGGCGTCGTTTATGCCGGGCGGCAATGCTCTTTCAGCATGGCGATCGCATCCGGCTTCAGCTGATACAGATAGACTGGGCGGCCCGTCGCGCCGTACAGAATGCGGGTACCGAGAATGCCGCTTTCCGCCAGATAGATGAGGTACTTGCGGCAGGACACCCGCGAAATGCCGATGGCGTTGGCCAGGTTGTCGGTGGAGAATTCGCTGTCGTGCTGCTGTTCTATCCACTCGCAGACCGTGCTCAGGGTGATGCTGGTCAGGCCCTTCGGCAGCTTTTTGCTCTCCTGGCCGCCGGGCTGGCGGCGCAGCAGGCTGTCGACGTCGGCTTGTGAAAACTCGCGCTGCGCCAGCAGCTGCGACTGTTGTCGATAGTGGCTGAGCGCCTCTTTGAAGCGGCTGAACTGGAACGGCTTGATCAGGTAATCCACCACGCCGTAGTGCAGCGCCTTTTGCACTGTGTTTACATCGCTGGCGGAAGAGATGATGATCACATCGGTCTTCTCGCCGAGCTCGCGCAGGCCGGGCAGCAGATCCAGCCCGTTCTCCTGCTGCATGTAGATATCCAGCAGCACCAGATCGATGCTGACGCTGGCGTCGGCCAGCAGGGCGCGCGCCTGGCCCAGGGTGGCGACCGTCGCCTGGCAGTGAAAACCGCCGATCTGGCTCAGGTAATATTTGTTCAGCTCCGCCACCATCGGGTCGTCGTCGACAATCAGTACGTTAATCATGGGTTTCGCTCTTGGCCTGATAGGGAAGGTGCACGAAAAATTGGGTCAGCTCGCCCGGTTCGGACTCGACATCGATGCCGCCGCCCAGTTTCTCCAGATGGCTGCGGATCAGCGCCAGGCCGATGCCGCGTCCCGTTCCCTTGGTGGAAAATCCGTGTTCAAAGATGTGCGCGGCGATCGCCGGATCGATGCCGGGGCCGTCGTCGCTGACGATACAGTGTAATTGATCGTCGTGGTGATGGAAGCTCAGGCCGATCTCGTGGCCTTCAACGCCGTCGATGGCGTCGATGGCGTTTTCGATCAGGTTACCGAGCACGCTGATCAGCACGTGCGTGGTTTCCGCGTCGTCGGTTTCCGGCAGCAGGCTGGTTTCCTCGATGGTCAGTTCGATGCCGGCTTCGTGGGCGCGGCTGATCTTGCCGATGAAGAAGCCCGCCACTTCCGGCGAGTGGATCTTGCGCAGCAGCGCGCCGATCTCTTCCTGGTAGTTGCTGGCGGTATTGATGATGTAGTTTTCCAACTGCTGATAAGCCTTCATGTGCAGCATGCCGAGTATCACGTGCAGCTTGTTCATAAATTCGTGCGACTGCACCCGCAGGGCATCGGCGTAGTGCGCCATGCCGCTCAGGCGCTGCAGCAGCCGGCTGACCTCGGTCTTGTCGCGGAAGGTGGCGATGGCGCCGGTCACCTGGCCGTTGACGATCACCGGCACGGTATTGGTCAGCAGTTCGCTGCCGTTGAAGCTGATCTGTCGATCGCGCAGCGGCTTGCCGCTGGCCAGCACTTCCGCCAGATGCAGCTGTGCCGGCCAATGCTTGCTGGCGGCGTCCAGCAGCAGGTTTTCCACCGGGCCGCTCTGGCGCAGCAGGCGCTTGGCCTCGTCGTTGACGATGGTGATGCGGGAATCATTATCGACCGCGATCACGCCTTCTTTAATCGACTGCAGCATGGCGTTGCGCTGCTCGAACAGGTTGGATATTTCGTAAGGCTCGAAACCCAGCATGATGCGTTTGAGCGCGGAGACCAGGAAAAAAGTGCCCAGGCTGCCGACCAGCGCGGCGAAGGCGATGGTCCAATAGATGATCCAGCGGCTTTCCGCCACCACCCGCTGCACGGTGTCCAGCGCGATGCCGAGCGCCACCACGCCGATTTGCCGCCGCTGCTCGTCATACACCGGCACGAACACCCGCAGCGCCGGGGCCAGCGTGCCGCGGTTGATGGCGCTGTTGACGTTGCCCTGCAGCGCCGGCGTCAGATCTTCGCCGATGAAATGTTTGCCGATCAGCCAGGGTTTGGGATGCGAATAGCGGATGCCCTGCATATCCACCACCACCACGAACAGCAGCTCGTTTTGATAGCGCACCTGCTCGGCGAAGCGCTGCACGGCGCCGCTTTGATCGCGTCGCTGCAGGCCGTCTATCACGGTGCTCGAGAGCGCCAGCGTGTTGGCGATAGCGATGGCTTTTTGCTGCAGCTGATCTTGCCCTTCGCGGCTCATCTGCACGAAAAACAGCGCGAACACCACCAGCAGCACCGAAGCGATGATGGCGGACACCATCAGCGTGATGGAGGTGCTCAGCTTGAGCGGCACCCGTTGTTTTGGCATGGCGGTTCTCCGAATGGCGATATCACGGCGTATTCTAGCGAGGAATGAGGCAAGCTGCAGTTACCGGCAGCAGGTTATAGCATGCTGCCGGGTCGCGAAGGGGTTATTTTAGTTACAAAAGCGGGTCACTGCTGGTGGTAGATCTCCAGCGCCTGTTGGCCGCTGGCGCCTTGATGGATGATCGCCATCAGGGCGCGCACCACCTGCGACGGATTGCTGTGTTGATACACGTTGCGGCCATAGACCATGCCGGACGCGCCCTGGGCCATCAACGCCGCGGATTTCTCCAGCACCGGGCCCAGCTCCCCCTTGCCGCCGCCGCGCACCAGCGTCGGGCAGCGCGCCGCTTCCACCACGCGGTGGAAATCTTCCACCCGTTCGGTCGGGTCGGCCTTGATGATGTCGGCACCCAGTTCGCGCGCCAGCCGCACCAGCGGCACGATCTTTTCCACGTCGCCGAGCGACCCGTAGGCGGCGCCCTGGCCGGCCGGGGCCATCACCAGCGGTTCGATCATCAGCGGCATGGCGTAGCGATCGCAGGCGTGGCGCAGGCGGCCGATGTTCTCTACGCACTGACGGAAAATGCCGGGTTCATCCGGGATCATATACAGATTGACCACCACCGCGGCGGCGTCCATTTGCAGCGCGGCGAGGATCGGCGCTTCCGGGTTGTGCAACACCGCCCACATCTCACGGTGGCGTGCTGCGTTATAGGCGTTGCCGACGTCGGTGCGCATCACCAGCGCCGGCTTTTCGCGCTGCGGCGCGCGCTGCAGCAGCTCCGCCTGGCCGTAGTTGACCTGAATGGCGTCGGGGCGCGCGGCGATCAGGTTGCCCATCACCCGTTCGATATCTTCCAGACCGATTAAGAAATCCGGTTCGTTGGCGATGCCGTGATCGATCGCCACATCCAGGCACTTGCCGTTATTGAACAGGCGGTTCATCCGCACCTTACTGCTGAGCTGCATGTCAGGTCCTCCTGAGATAGGGATATGTCCATTATTGCCGAGTAAGGATGGTCGGGAAACGCGGAAACCGCAAACTGCGCGCCCGCTCGCAGTTTTTGCCGACGCCCGGCGTGGCGCACGCGCGGGGCGCGTTACCCGATGGCTTTCACTGCATTTGTTAGATCCGTGTCATGTTTTTGTTAATAAGCCATTCCAAAACGCATGTTTCGCTTGTTTGGGTTAAAAAGTTTCAATAATCTCAATTATGAAATAAACATTTAAAAAAGCGGCGAAGACGCGGCTTGCTCTGCCAGGGGTTTATTTCAATTGATTGTTTTTAATCTGTTTTGAGATATCGATCACCATTTTGTTCACGGCCTTAATACGGTGATAACGCGGTAATTTCGCCGTATCAAAGGGATAACACCGACCGTAATGTTGTTTGAATGTAAAAAATATCTTTCATTAGCTGTCAATCAACAGACCACTTCATTCTAACGATTAAAGGGTAACGAACATGAAGCTGAAGAAACTGATCGCCGCCTCCGTACTGATGTGCATGCTGCCGGCCAGCGTGTTGGCGAAAGACATCAAGATCGGCGTTTCCATGGCTTACTTCGATGACAACTTCCTCACTATTCTGCGCCAGTCGATGCAAAACAAAATGAAAGCCGACGGCAACGTCAGCGGCCAGTTCGAAGACGCCAAGGGCGACATCGCGCAGCAAATTCAACAAATCGAAAACTTCGTCAGCCAGGGCGTCGACGCCATCATCCTCAACCCGGTGGATACCCAGGGCGTCAAGCCGATGATTAAGCTGGCCGAGAAGGCCAAGATCCCGCTGGTGTTCGTCAACCGCAAGCCGGAAGTGGCGCTGCCGGCCGGCATGGCCTACGTCGGCTCCGACTCCAAGCTGGCCGGCAAGCTGCAGATGGAAGCGCTGGCCAAGCTGATGAACGGCAAGGGCAACGTGATGATCCTGATGGGCGAGCTGTCGAGTGAAGCCACGCGCGACCGCACCCGCGGCGTGGAAGAGGTGGCGGCCAACTATCCCGGCATCAAAATAGTCGATAAGCAAACCGCCAAGTTCTTCCGCAAAGAGGCGGTGGACGTTACCACCGACTGGATTTTGTCCGGCCAGCAGATAGACGCCATCGCCTCCAACAACGACGAAATGGCCATCGGCGCTATTTTGGCGCTGAAGCAGGCCAAGAAATCCGGCGTGCTGGTGGCCGGCGTTGACGGCACGCCGGACGCGCTGGAGTTCATCAAGAAGGGCGATCTGGCGTTGAGCGTGTTCCAGGACGCCAAAGGCCAGGGCGAAGGCGCGGTGCAAACCGCCGTTCAACTGGTGAAAGGCGAGAAAGTGGAGAGCAACGTGTTGATCCCTTACCAGCTGATCACCCAGGCCAATTACCAGCAATTCGCCGATAAAAACAAGAAATAAGCCGTGAAGCCCGCCGCGGGCGCCGGTGTGGGGCGAGCGCGGCGGAAAACGTGGGTCAGTGCGGAGGTAAGCGGTATGTACCCTTATGTTCTTGAGGCCGAAGGCATCAGCAAGCAGTTCCCCGGCGTCAAAGCGCTGGATAAGGTCTCGATTAAAATCAAACCCGGCAGCGTGCACGCGCTGATGGGGGAAAACGGCGCGGGTAAATCGACGCTGATGAAATGCCTGATCGGCATCTACCACCCGGACGAAGGCTCGATCAAAATCAAAGGTCGGCCGGTCACCTTCAGCGACACGCTGCAGGCGCTGCATTCGGGCATTTCCATGATCCACCAGGAGCTGAACCTGGTGCCCTACATGACGGTGGCGGAAAACATCTGGCTGGGGCGCGAGCCGGCGCGGCTGGGGTTCGTCAACCACGAACAGCTGAACGAACAGACCCGCGAACTGCTGGCGCGGCTGAACATCAAACTGCAGCCGGAGACGCTGGTGGGTGAGCTGAGCATCGCCAACCAACAGATGGTGGAGATTGCCAAGGCGGTATCCTACAACGCCGACGTGCTGATCATGGACGAACCGACCTCGGCGCTGACCGAAGGCGAAGTGGTGCACCTGTTCGCCATCATCCGCGAACTGCGCGAGCAGGGCAAAGGCATCATCTATATCAGCCACAAGATGGACGAGATCTTCGCCATCACCGATGAAGTGAGCATTTTCCGCGACGGCACCTTCATCGCCTGCGACAAAACCGAAAACCTGACCAAACAGTCGCTGATCACCATGATGGTGGGGCGAGAACTGACGCAGATGTTCCCCAAATTCAACAACAATATCGGCGAGGAAGTGCTGCGGGTGGCGGGGCTGCGCCGCAGCGGCTGGTTCCATGACGTATCGTTTAGCGTCAAGCGCGGCGAGATCCTCGGCGTTGCCGGGCTGGTGGGCGCCGGGCGCAGCGAAGTGATGGAGAGCCTGTTCGGCATGCACCCGGCGGACGGCGGCGAGATCTTTATCGAAGGCCAGGCGGTAAAAGTGGATTCCCCGGCGAAGGCGATCGAGAGCGGGCTGGCGTTCCTCACCGAAGACCGCAAGAAATCCGGCCTGTTTCTGGTGCTGTCGGTGGTTGAGAACATGAGCATCGTCAACCTGTCGGAATACATCGGCAAGAACGGTTTCGTCAGCCACGTGCAGATGGCCAAAGACTGCATGGATCAGATTAAAAAGCTCAACATCAAAACGCCGACCATGGATCAGATCATCAATAACCTCAGCGGCGGCAACCAGCAGAAGGTGCTGATCGCGCGCTGGCTGCTGGCGCAGCCGAAAATCCTGATCCTCGACGAACCGACGCGCGGCATCGACGTGGGGGCGAAAGCGGAAATCTACCGCCTGATCAGCGAGCTGGCCAACCGCGGGGTCGCCATCATTCTGGTCTCCTCCGAGCTGCCGGAGATCCTCGGCATGAGCGACCGGGTGATGGTGATGCACGGCGGCCGCATCACCGGCATTTTGGACAAAGACGACGCGGACCAGGAGAAGATCCTGGCGCTGGCCTCAGAATAACGAAGGGTGAACATCATGAGTAACGTAAAGATTGAGAAGCCGCTCTCCGCCGATTCAACGGGCAAGGGAACGCTGTTCTCCGGGCTGAGCGGCAAAATGCCGAAGGATACCGGCATCTTCATCGTGATGATCGGCATCGCGCTGATCTTCGAAATCCTCGGCTGGTACATGCGCGATCAGTCGTTCCTGCTGAACCCGAACCGCCTGCTGCTGATCGTGCTGCAGGTGGCGATCATCGGCATCATCGCAGTGGGCGTCACCCAGGTGATCATCACCACCGGCATCGATCTCTCCTCAGGCTCGCTGATTGCGCTGACTGCGGTGGTGGCGGCCAGCCTGGCGCAGACCTCGGACAGCATCTCGCCGATGTATCCGGGGCTGCTCGATCTGCCGGCGGCGATCCCGATCGGCGCGGGGATCGGGGTGGGCATCGTCTGCGGCTTTATCAACGGCTTCCTGATCACCCGCACCGGCATTCCACCGTTCATCGCTACGCTGGGGATGATGGTGTCGGCGCGCGGCCTGGCGCAGTACTACACCAAGGGCAACCCGGTCAGCTTCCTGTCGGACGGCTTCACGTCAATCGGCCAGGGCGCGATGCCGGTGATCATCTTCCTGGTGATTGCGGTGATCTTCCATATCGCACTCAAGCACACCCGCTACGGCAAATACATCTACGCCATCGGCGGCAACATGACCTCGGCGCGGGTTTCCGGCATCAACGTCAATAAGTACCTGGTGACGGTTTACACCATCGCCGGCGGCCTGGCGGGGTTGGCGGGCGTGGTGCTGGCGGCGCGCGTCAGCAGCGGCCAGTCGAGCATGGGCATGTCCTATGAGCTGGACGCCATCGCCGCGGCGGTGATCGGCGGCAGCAGCCTGATGGGCGGCGTCGGGCGCATTACCGGCACGCTGATCGGCGCGGTGATCCTCGGCCTTATCAAAAGCGGCTTCACCTTTATCGGCGTCGATTCTTACATTCAGGACATCATCAAAGGCGTGATTATCGTCGCCGCCGTGTCGATCGACATGCGTCGCAACCGCAAAAAACACTGATTGCCGTGAATTGCCGCCGGCGCCAAGGTTGGCCGGCGGCGTTTTTTTACCCGGGGGGGACACATCATGAACTTTCTGAAAGGGCTGTGGCTGGCGGCGGCGCTGTGCGCTTCCGCGCCGGCATGGGCGCAAACCATCGGCGTATCGATGGCCTATTTCGACCAGAACTTCCTCACCATTATCCGCCAGGCGATCGACAAGGAGGCCAAAGCGCGCGGCATTACCGTGCAGTTTGAGGACGCGCGCGGCGACGTCGGCCGCCAGACCGATCAGGTGCAGAGCTTTATCAGCGCCGGGGTGGACGCGATTATCGTCGATCCGGTCAACTCGGCCAGCACGCCGGTGATGACCAAAATGGTGCAGGCCGCCGGCGTGCCGCTGGTATACGTGAACCGCACGCCGGGCGACGCCAGGCTGCCGCAGGGGGTGGTGTTCGTCGGCTCCGACGAGCGGGAGTCCGGCACGCTGCAGATGGAAGAACTGGCGCGGCTGGCTAACTATCAGGGCAATGTGGCGGTGATGATCGGCAACCTGACCGACGCCGGCGCGCTGCAGCGCACCAAAGACGTGGAGCAGGTGGTGGCCAAATACCCGAAGATGAAGGTGGTGCAGAAACAGAGCGCCAACTATTCACGCAGTGAAGGTATGGACCTGATGATGAACTGGCTGACCAACGGCGAAACGATCGACATCGTCGCCGCCAACAATGACGAGATGGCGATCGGCGCGATCATGGCGCTGCAGCAGGCCGGCAAAGCGGACAAGAACGTGCTGATCGGCGGCATCGACGCCACGCCCGACGGCCTCAAGGCGCTGGCCTCCGGCAAGATGCAGGTCACGGTGTTCCAGGATGCGGTCGGCCAGGGCAAGGCGTCGGTCGATGTGGCGCAGCGCATGATCAACGGCGAAAAGCTTGAGCCGTATTACTGGATCCCGTTCGAGTTGGTGACGCCGGCCAATCAGGAGAAATACGCGGCCAAACCGTGAGTTCGCCGTCGGATCCGCGTTGCCGGGGCGCTGCTTGCAGCGCCTTTTTCATGGCGCCAATTGCATGTCCGCTTGCGGCCAGCGCGGCGCGGGATCTTGCCTCACACTGAGGCTCTTTTACGGTGTGAGGATAAGAGATGAACGCATTGAACGGTAAGGTGGCGGTGATTGGCGGCGCCAGTTCGGGGATCGGGCGGGCGGCGGCGCTGTTGTTCGCCCGGCAGGGGGCGACGCTGGTGCTGGGCGCCCGGCGCGAGCGGCTACTGGCTGAACTGGTGGGGGACATTCGGCGCGAGGGCGGCCGGGCGTTGGCGGTAGCCGGTGACGTGCGCGATGAAGCCTTCGCCGAACGGTTGACCGCGACGGCCATCGATGAATTCGGCGGGCTGGATATCGCCTTCAACAACGCCGGCACGTTGGGGCCGCTGGGGCCGTCGCTGGCGCTCAGCGCGTCAGAATGGCGCGACGTGCTGGAAACCAACCTGTCCAGCGCTTACTACAGCGCCAAATATCAAATCCCCGCCATGCAGGCGCGCGGCGCGGGCTCGGTGATCTTCACCTCTACGTTCGTCGGCCACACCGCGGCGTTTCCCGGTACGGCGGCCTATGCGGCCAGCAAATCGGGGCTGATCGGCCTGACGCAGGCGCTGGCGGTGGAATTTGGCGGACACGGCATTCGGGTGAACGCGCTGCTGCCGGGGGGCACCGACACGGCGATGGGGCGGCAGATGAGCAATACCCCGGAAGCATTGGCGCAGGTGGCCCAGCTGCACGCGCTGAAGCGGTTGGCGATGCCGGAGGAGATCGCGCAGGCGGCGCTGTATTTGGCGTCTGACGCTTCCTCGTTCGTCACCGGCACCGCAATGCTGGTGGACGGCGGCGTTTCCATCCAGCGCGGCTGAGGCTGTCATCGCCCGTGGCCAGGCGCCACGGGCCCTACGCGCGGTGTTACCAGCCTTTGACGGCGTCGCCCTTGTAGATTTCGGCGGCGCTGGCCGCCACTTCATCGGTCTGATAGGCCTTGACCAGATCCTTCACTTTCTCGCTGTCTTTGTTGTCGATGCGGCTGGCGAAGATGTTGACGTAAGGCGAGTTTTTGTCCTCGACAAACAGCCCGTCCTTCGCCGGCGACAGACCGATCTGGCTGGAATAGTTGGTGTTGATGATCGCCAGCGTCACCTGCTGGTCGTCCAGCGCGCGCGGCAGCTGCGGCGCTTCAATCTCGACGATTTTCAGCTTTTTCGGGTTGCTGACGATGTCCAGCGCGGTCGGCAGCAGGCCGACGCCGTCTTTCAGCGTAATCAGCCCCTGTTTTTGCAACAGCAGCAGCGAGCGGCCCAGGTTGGTCGGATCGTTCGGCACCGCCACCTGCGCGCCGTCCGGCAGTTGGCTGAGCGCGGTGATTTTCTTCGAATAGCCGGCGATCGGGTAGACGAAGGTGTTGCCTACCGCCGCCAGTTTGTAGCCGCGCTCCTGCATCTGTTTGTCCAGATACGGCTTGTGTTGGAAGGCGTTGACGTCCAGATCGCCGTTGTTCAGCGCTTCGTTCGGCAGCACGTAATCGTTGAAGGTCACCACCTCCACGTCCAGATCGTATTTCTGCTTGGCCACTTTCTGCACCACCGCCCACAGCGACTGATCGATGCCGGCGCTGATGCCGACCTTGATGTGGTGATCGTCCTGTGCGGTCGGGCCGCAGGCGGTCAGCAACAGCGTGCCGGCGGCGGCCAGCGCCAGCGTGAGGTTTTTCAGCGTAAATGTCATTTTCCCAGGGTCCTTGTCAACATTGCCTGCTAATTTAGGCGGGCAGAATAGTGGCAGTGACTGTAGGTAATCGCTGAGCTAAAACAAAATACTGATTCACTATGACTAATAGCGATTGGCTATGAGTAGCCGCCGCCCGGCGCGATGCGGATTGCTTTGACGGCGAATCGGCGGGCTTATTATGATAGCCGCTGGCCCGCGAGGGCAGACTGGGTACTGAAACGAAGGAAAAGACAATGCGATTGAACACTTGGAGCAAGGCGCTGCTGCCGCTGGTGGTGTTGGCCTGCGTCTCGGCGACTCAGGTTCGGGCGGCGGAGAGCGATACCGGGCCGATCCCTAAACAGCTGCTGGGCAACTGGCGCGTCAGCAAAATCGTGCCGACCCAAACCACCGGCTGCTGGGATCAGCAGCAGGCGCAGAGCCTGATCGGCGGCAAGATCAGCTATAAAGCGGATGCGTTCAGCTGGAACGGCACGGCGCTGAAAAGCGAGGGGGCTACCGTCAGCACCGTAGAGGCGCAGGAGTTTGTCGAGGACAACGCCGGCAGCAGTTCCTACATCGATTTCCTGATGCTGGGCATCAGCACGCCGTCGGTCGAGCGCGTGGCCATTCAGCATGCCGATACCGCCATCAAAGGCATCACCGATCAAGGCACCGAAGGGGTGCCCGGCGACAACGTGCTGGTGAAAGACGCCAACACGCTGATCCTGTCGTTGTGCAACGTCTGGTTTGAGGCGCAGCGCGAGAAGTAATTTCTGCTTTCAGCCCCGGCAACGGGGCTTTCCCACCGCATCACCTCCCGCCACGAGCGCCATTTCTGAACTAAAATTAACCATAACGATATGACCCCGGCGTGATATCGGAGCCTCGGCTCTACCGAGTCCATGACAGGAGGCGCTATGTGTTACCACCATATTGTCATCGCCACCGATCTGAGCGATGACGGCAAACGGCTGGTCGAAAAGGGGGCGCTGCTGGCGGAAGCGCTGAAGGCCAAACTCTCGCTGATCTATGTGGACGTTCATTACGACACCTACCACGCGGCGATCGGCTTTTCTGAGCGCAGCGACGACGGCGTGCCGTTCGAAGAGAAGATCCGCAAAGAGCTGGAACCCACCACGCAAAACGTCAATTACCCGATCGCGGAAGTGATTATCGGGCGCGGCGGCTTCGTTGACGAACTGCGCACGGCGATCGTGGATAAAGACATCGATCTGCTGGTGTTCGGCCATCACCACGATCTGTGGAGCAATCTGTTTTCTTCCACCCGCAACGCCATCAACCAGTTGAATATCGACGTGCTGGTGATCCCGATCCGTTCATAAGCGCGATCATGCCTCGTCCATTCACTCCGCGCTGCGGCGCGGAGTTTCTTTTGCAGCAAAAAATGCCTTGCTCGGTTGCATAATACATAAGTGAATACTAATGTGTTTGTATGAACGAAAATGACATCTTCAAGGCGTTGGCCGATCCGACCCGCCGCTGCATCTTCGACAAACTCGCCGCCGGCAGCATGAACGCCAGCGCGCTGCGCGAAGGGCTGACCATCAGCCAGTCGGCGATGTCGCAACACCTGGCGGTGCTGCGCAATGCCGGACTGGTGCGCGAGGCGAAACAGGGGCGCTTCGTCAATTACCAGGTCGACCCGGAGGGGCTGGCGCAGATCGCGCAGTGGCTGGCGAAGTACCGTGCTTACTGGCCGGCGCGCATCGACGCGCTGCAAACCTTGCTGAAGGACATGGATCAATGAACAAACAGGCCGAGCCGCCGCCGCATGAACGGCTGGTGTTGGAATATTCGCTTGATGCGCCGCCGGAAAAAGTGTGGCGAGCGCTCAGCGTGCCCGAATTGCGCGAGCAGTGGCTGCCGACGGGAGATCTGGCGCAGGCAGAACCGTTGGCCGCCACGCCGGGCGAAGAGGTGAGCTATCGCCTGCGCGACGACCAACCGCCGTTTATCGAAAGCGTCGTCACCCTGCAGATCGTGCCGGACGCCGGCGGCGGCAGCCTGCTGCGGATTATCCACCAGCTCGACGCCGCCAACGATGGCCCGACGACGGTAATGCGCGCCGCCTGACGCGTTAAACACCTTTCTCTTTGTTGCCAACCCAGGAGTTCACCGATGCGTGAGAAGATGATGCTCGTCCCGATGGTGGTGGAGCAGACCAGCCGGGGAGAACGTTCCTTTGACATTTACTCGCGCCTGCTGCGCGATCGGATCGTGTTCCTCAACGGCGAAGTCAACGACGACGTGGCCGAAATGCTGTGCGCCCAGCTGCTGTTTCTGGAAGCGGAAAACCCGGAAAAACCGGTCCACCTGTACATCAACTCGCCGGGCGGGGCGATCACCAGCGGGCTGGCGATTTACGACACCATGCAGTATATCCGCGCCCCGGTGCATACGCTGTGCATGGGCACCGCGCGCTCGATGGGGTCGTTCCTGCTGATGGCCGGTGAACCGGGGCACCGCATGGCGCTGCCCAACGCCAGCCTGCATGTGCACCAACCGCTGGGCGGCTTTCAGGGGCAGGCGTCCGACATTCTGATCCAGGCAGAGGAAATGAAACGCACCAAAGACCGGGTGATCCGGCTGTATGCCCAACATTGCGGCCTGAACGAAGAGGAAGTGGAGCGGGTGTTGGATCGCGATCGCTTTATGACCGCCGACGAAGCGGCGGCCTGGGGATTGATCGATCGGGTATTGCGGGCGCGGTGAGTGTCGGCTCCGATAGCGGAATGAAGGGGGCAATATCACTCGATTATTGGTAGGTGAGCGCCGTTGAGGTGATCCAGCCACGCTGACCGGCACATTCGCCGGTAATGATGGAGATTTCTTTCCATTCCGCATTGCCGATGTCCATTGCAGCGCTTTTACCTGTCAATGCGACCTGTGTGCCGGCGATGAGCTGGCAAATATGTTTGGTGGGTTCCAACAAGTTACCCATATTGGGTTGAGCAATTAAAGGCATCGGCCGCTTCAGCACTAGCTGAGGCGCCTTTTCACCCGGTGTGTTAGTGATGGTGATATTTCCGCTATTACTACCAATCGTCGTATTCGCGCTGCCATTAACGAACTGACTGCGTGTTTCCGTTGAAGATGAAAAGGCAGAATAACCAGCGAAGAGGGTGCCGATAATGGTGGCTATGCCCGCGAGGATGGTGAGTTTATTTTGCAAGATATTTCTCCAGAGATATTTATTATATTGATGTTTGGTAAATATACCTTTCTCAATAAAATGGGTAAAGCGTAAATGAAAATATAATCCATCATATTTAAAAATGCATTTATGTTTAATTATTCACTTGGAATATAACTACAAATGCGTGTCATTCTAATTATTGTATTTGGTTGTTTCCTTATGTTAATAAACCAAGTTGGGAGAAATGTTTCATCTTTCTCACAATCATTCACGCGGGGATGTTTATTTTTTCTTTATTTAACAGTAAGGTTAGCCATTTTTTGTCTCACTTTTGCACACTTCACGTTGCCTCTTTTTTTGAACCAGTAATGTCTTTTTTTCTTCATGGCTAATTGTTATGAATTTGTTATTGATCACAAATTAAGCAATTTCGTGTTGCCATTGCCTTGTCTATACAACTATATACTTAAGGGGAAAGTAATGTTCAATAATCATCTTAACTTTTCGTGGTTAACTTTTTTAGGTGTTTAATTTTACGACTTAATAATGTCTAAGCATTAATTCATTTTTAATTTGAATGAAATTGATGGGTTGAATGTCAATTTGCCGTATATCACGTGCTAATCGGGATTTTACGCTTCAAGGAGATAATCGAACATGAAACTTGGCGCATTTTTAATGCCGGCACATCCGCGTTATCGCTCGTTGCACGATGGGCATTACCACGATCTTGATACCTTGAGGTTTTTGGACAAAATCGGTTTTGATGAGGCTTGGATTGGCGAGCATTATACGATGCCGGCTTAACCGTGCCCTTCTCCAGATTTGCTCATCGCTCAAGCCATTTTGCAGACTGAGCGCATAAAATTGGCGCCGGGCGCCTTTATGCTGCCGTTTCATCATCCAGCCGAGTTGGCTCATCGCATTTGTTGGCTGGATCATATATCGAAGGGGCGATTAATGGTGGGAATTGGCGCCAGCGGTACCACGTTGGATCTCGACATGTTCGACATAGATCATAAGTCGGGTGTGCATCGGGAGATGACGGCAGAATCGATAGCGATCATGATGCGATTTTGGAATAGCGATGGGCCATTCGAATTTAAAGGTAAGTATTGGACAGCGCGTCGGCCGGCGGATCAGTGGGATAAAACCTCCGGTTATCACCTCAAGCCCTATCAATCACCCCATCCGCCAGTAGGCGTGACCGGCCTTTCACCTTCATCCTCGACGTTAAAGATTGCCGGTCGTAATGGCTGGATCCCTATCAGCTTTTGTTTTACGCCGCAGTATCTCCATACCCATTGGCAAGTTGTTGAAGAGGGCGCCGCATTGAATGGAAGGGTTCCTCCGGCCAGGGATACATGGCGTGTCAGTCGTCCTATTCTGATCGCCGACACAGATGCGCAAGCATGGCGGCTTGCTGTCGAAGGCGAAATGGGACGTTACTTTCGTGAGGATTACTTGCCGATGAACGCCGGCAACAAGGCGCTTGGTTTGTTCAAACATCACCCGGATGTACCCGACAGTGAAGTCACCGTCGAGTATTGCGCCAAGCATTGCTGGCTCCTTGGATCGCCGGAGACGGTACGTGAACGCATAGAAGAAATGCAATCGCTGTCTGGCGGATTCGGTGTGTTGCATGTCATGGGGTTCGATCATTTGGATGAATTGAAACCCGTACGTGAAAGCCATCGCGCATTGCAAGAGCTCGTCACGACGTATTTCGCCTGACCCAGACCGAATATCGGCACCGTGCGGTCATTCATGGAGAGAAAGATGCAACGTCAAAAAACAACTCAGCCCCCCAATCGGACACGTCGATTTGCCGTTTTGGTGATCGACATGCAATACGACTTTCTGGATGAAGATGGTCCTGTTCCTTGCGAAGGAGGGCGGGAGATTATCGCGTCGCTTCAAGTTTTGTTGAGCTTTGCGCGCGGTGCGGGCATCCCGGTGATCTATACCCAGGAAAGTCACCGCGTCAACCGTGTGGACTTCGGCCGGGAGCTTGACTACGGCGAGACACTTCATTGCCTCGAAGGGAGTCGTGGCGTTGAGATCATCGCAGACTTATCTCCACAGGTTGGCGATCAGGTATTAATCAAACGCCGTTACAGTGCGTTCTTCGCCACCGACCTGGATCTTCTGCTGCGTGGGATGGGAGTAGATACCGTCGTTCTGACCGGTGTTGCCACGGATGTTTGTGTTCGTGCGACTGCTCAGGACGCCATGCAATTAGATTATCGCGTCATAGTGCCGCGCGAGTGCGTCGCGGGGACGCGTCAAGTGCGACATGAGGCGGCGCTTGAGAACATCGGTTATGTATTTGGCAGTATTCAGAGTTTGACTGAGGTTATGAATCTCTTGCGGGTGGGATTGGAGGAAACATGAACGCAACGCTGTCGATAAAACCGCTGGAAGAGCGATTCAGAAACGTCTTGCAAATCTTGGTTGAAAAACGGCTTAGCTTGAGCCGGGAACAGACCCGAGATCTGGTCCAGGCCATGCTGGGACAGCAATTGGATGATATGCAGATCGGCGCGTTGCTCGTCGCTATGGCACAAAAGGGCGAGTCCGCTGATGAGATCGCCGGTGCGGTTGACGCAATAGCGGCACGTTGCCGGCCATTGGTAAGCGGTTTACCGCTTACGTTGAATATCGGTGGTACTGGAGGAGACCGGAGCGGGACCTTCAATATTTCCACCACGGCAGCCTTGGTTGTGGCCGCAGCTGGCGTGCCAGTGATCAAGCATGGCAATAGTCGCGTGACCAGCGTCAGCGGCAGCAGCGACATGATGTCGGCGTTGGGCATTGATGTTTCGCGCAAGGGTGATGAAGCGTGGCTGCGGCGATCGTTGGCAACGAGCAACTTCGCGTTTCTCTCTACTTCGTCTTGGTATGCGTTTCCTGAACGGCTGACTGCTGTACGGCGCGCTTTGGGTGTTCGTAGCCTGTTTAATCTGAGTGGGCCGTTGGTTCATCCCACTAACGTGACGCACCAACTGATAGGCGTTGCGCATGCTTCGCTTTTGTATCCCATGGCTGAGGCGCTGGTGAGGTTGGGCAAGGTGACGGCTTTTATCGTACATGGTGCCGGAGATTTGGATGAAGTCAGTTGCCTGGGAGAAACCCAGGTCCTGTGTGTAAGTGATGGCTGTATAGGTCGGTTTTCCGTGCAGCCGGATGATTTTGAGGTCCCTGCCTGTGAATTACGGGCGCTGCGAGGGGGGGCTGCGGAGCGTAACGCGAAAATCTGCCTGGCAGTGCTTAACGGCGAGCGGGGGACCTATCGCAACGCGACTATAGTGAGCGCCGCGACGGCGCTGGTGTTGGCCGGCAAGACGCGCTCCTTTGGCGAGGCGGCGAAACTCGTGCGGCAAGTATTGGATAACGGGCGGGCGTATCAGGTTCTTAAACGATTCAAGGAGACGATGAATGAGAACGAGAGTGAAAGTCTGCGGCATCACGCACCTTGAGGATGCTCTGGCGGCATTAAACGCGGGGGCCAATGCATTGGGGTTCATTTTTTCACAAAGTCCACGTCAGGTTTCGCCCGACGAAGCCCGTTCGATCATTGAACGATTGCCGCCTTTTACTCAGGTGGTCGGCGTGTTTGTCAATGAACCCAGGGAATGGGTGCAAAACATTATATGTTATTGCGGCCTGGCAGCGATTCAGCTTCAGGGTGACGAAACGAATGAGTATTGCCAGGCATTTGATGTCCCGGTCATTAAAAGTTTCCATCTCGAAAGCACTTTGGCTCTGGACAGGATAAACGACTATCAGGTTAGTGCATACCTATTGGACACACAGGTCGAGGGGCTGAGCGGCGGTTCTGGAAAGCCATTCGATTGGAGTTTGTTGAAAAACAAAACATTTGCGCGGCCGGTAATTGTTGCGGGTGGACTGCATGCCGGCAATGTCAGCCATCTGATTCAGCATTGTTTCCCCACGGCCATTGATGTCTGTTCTGGCGTCTCTCGGTCCGCGCGCCGTAAGGACCCTGTGCGACTCCAAACCTTTTTTGACGCTGTCGCCTATGCCGATCGCCTTCGCGTGCAGGCGCCGGCTGAGAGTGGGCAAGAGGACATCCTCAAGGCGTCTTTTGATCGGCAGCCTTTGGTGGAGATTCAGGGGCGGCGGTTTTTGTTGAATGCTCTGACGGAACAGATCCCGGCAACCCCGGCTGAACTCTTGCGTGAAGCAGCCAGGCGAGTCTGCGATGCGGCGCAATTTCCGCCGGGAACCAAGCTGGTGGGGGAGGAAGACAAAGGAGGCGGTTTATTGGCTGCCGTTTCGCTGCTTTCAGGCCTGTCATACGGCATTGCCCGCTGGTACCCATCCGGTCTTGAAGGACAGGTTAAGGTTGATTTCGATTGCGAATATACCGGCGGCAGCCTCTTTTTGAACGGCGTGGAGCCCGGCGATAACGTTTATATCGTGGACGATCTCATCAGCACTGGCGGAACATTGGTGGGGTTGGTTTGTGCAGTGCGGAAAGCAGGGGCTGATGTATCAGGCATCTTATGTGTGGTGGAAAAACGCAATTATGGTGGAGCCAGGCGCGTGTTCGAGGCGACGGGGATCTCGGTGCAATCGCTTATTGAAGTGGATGTGAGCGGCGAGCATTCGGTCGTTGTCGGCGTTAATTATTAAATAAAAAGGAGGCTGTGATGGTCAAGGAAAGAAAATTCCGCGGTTGGTACATGGTCGGTGCCGTTCATCTTTTACTGGCGGTTATTTTTGGCGCTGCTTACTCATTCGGGGCATTTTTTACTGCATTACAGACGAACTTTGACGCAGGGCGTTTTTCTACCGCCTCAATCTTCTCGCTGACGGCGTTAATTTACTATGCCGTTGGGGTATTTTCCGGTGCCTGGAGCGATCGTACTTCGGTAAGGACGGTAACCGGCATTGGTATTTTACTGCTTTCGCTGGGATTCTTCGGCAGTAGCCTGCTGGCGTCGTCACTGACGGCGTTTTTGCTCACGTTTTGCCTGTTGGTAGGGGTTGGCGTCGGATTGGTTTACGTGCCGGCTGTTTCAACCATCCAACGTTGGTTCGTCGTTCATCGCAGCTCGGCTTCCGGCCTGGCGCTGGCTGGCACCGGCTTGGGAACGCTGGTGGGGCCGATGGTGGCCGGTGGGCTGATGCGACATTTGTCCTGGCAAAGCACTCTGCAAGTGTATGCCGTCGCTATCGCCGTGTTGGGGTTGGCTGCCGCCTTCATTTTACGAGGCCGGCCAGAGGACGTGGGCGAATATCCCGATGGGCTTCGTCCCGTTGAGGTGACCTCAATGCAGCGTCCAGGCTTCAGCGGTAGCGTCACGCTGCGAGAGGCCGCTGGCCGAGCTCAATTTTGGTGGTTTTTTATCGCGATATTTTTCGGCTCTATCGGACTGTTCCTGGCGTTGGTTCATATCAATCCTTATGCGCAGCAACAGGGGCTGCATGTAACACAAGCCAATCTGCTCATCGGTTTGATCGGCGTGGGCAATATCGGCGGCCGTCTGGTTTTGGGACGAATAGGCGACCGTCTGGGCGCGCGGCGTTTTTTGGTTATCGTCACGTTGAGTTTGGCCCTGTTATGCGGTTTTTGGAGTGTGGCGCACAGCTTTACCGCGCTGGCGATTTTCGCGCTGTTGTTCGGCGCGGCCAACGGCGGCTGTATTGCGCTGTACCCGGCAGTGGCCAGTACATGGTTCGGCACCGCCAATCTGGGCGCCATTCTGGGGGCATTGTATATCGCCGTGGGGATCGCCGCCGTTGGCGGGGGCAGCGCCGCCGGTTGGCTGTATGACCTGTATCAGAGTTACACGTTGTCTATTGCGTTGGCCGGCATGGCGGCGCTGTTGTCTGCGTTGGGGATCGTCTTGGCTTCTCGCTGTACTTCCCGGATGGGATGAGGGAGGAGTCAAATGCTATTGCCTAATGACTTGCGCTCTGCCTTGGCGTTGTTGCGGCAAGCAGGGGATGAGATTACCCCGGTGGAGAGATCGATTTCTCCCGAGGTGGAGATGATTGAAGATTTTCTCGATGCCTATCGCCAGCCTGGCGGTTCCTGGTTTGCCGATGAGCAACCGTTACGGCTTTATCGACGACCAACGCGGGGCGAGTTTCCCGTTTTGATGGGGATGTTTGGTAATCGCCGTCGTTGCAGGCTGTTTTTGGATCCCTTCGGACGTTACTCCGCAGACATATCAAATGCTCAGTTGTTGTTGCAGGCGGCGAATAGGCCGATAGCGCCCAGATTACTGGGCGGGGAGGAACGCAACTTTCACAACGTGCGTAAGCCTGCTGAAATCCTGGCTTTGTTGCCGATTCTACGTTATCTGCAAGATGATCCTGGGCCGACGGTGACGTTGGGGTTGATCTATGCGCACGATAATCGAACCGGAGCCGCGAATTGTTCTTACCACCGAATTACCTTCAAAGAGGATTCGGCGGTGGTGGCGATTGACTCTCGTGGTCACTTACAACACATGCTTTCGACACATCTGGCGCGCGGAGAGCTACTGCCGATTTCCGTCAATATCGGGCTTGATCCGGCCATTTATCTGGCTTCGACATTGACTCGGCCTTGTCTTTCTTACGGTAGCGACGAGTTAGGCGTTGCGGGGGCCCTGCGCGGCAATGCGATGGAGATTGCGCCATGTCACGCCAATACGGGGCGATATATCGCCCATGCCGAGATCGTTATAGAAGGGATGTTGGGGGCGGAAAAAGAACCGGAGACAGCGGAGGTGGCCGGTTTTTCCTTACCTGAGTATCTCGGTTATCGCTCGCCATGTGGTATGGCCACAACACTGCAGATTCAGGCGGTAAGCCACCGCGCCGGGGCGATATATCAGACGCTGTCGGGTCCTGGTGTGGAGCAATCCATTCTGCTTGGTTTAGGCCAAGAGTGTTCGCTGCTCGCCCGACTAAAAACAGAGGGGCTTGAGAGGCTGTTTTGTCGCGTCGCGGCTCTGCCTTCCGGCGGCGGTCACTTGCTTACCGTATTGCAAGTCGTTAAACGCGCTTGCAGTGATGACCTGCGCGTTATCGACGCAGCCAAGAGATTGCTCGGTGAGGTGCCGTCACTCAAAAATGTGTTACTGGTGGATGAGGATGTTGACCCTTATTCGGAGCGTGATGTCCTCTGGGCTATGAGTACGCGCGCCCGACTTGAACGCGATATTCATGTCAGCGCTTTGCTGCCCGGCACTTCCCTTGATCCCTCGCAATTGCCGCTCTATGGCGGGAGTGATGCGAATGGGCTCGTCAATAAATGCGTCGTTGATTGTACGGTTCCTTTTAGCTCTCGGCGGCGTTTTCAACGGGCGTTTTAATGTGCGGTACGCCTTTCTGTAGCCTGCCTGACCAGGCTGGCGAACCATGATGTCTGTCATGTTGAAGGAGACAAGCCATGACGAATACTCTCGATCCTCGTTTCGATTCCACCCGGACTATTTGTGCTCCCAGGGGCAATCAATTGACCTGCAAAAATTGGCTGACCGAGGCGGCCTATCGCATGATTCAAAATAATCTGGATCCCGACGTCGCCGAAAACCCGCAAGGGTTGGTTGTGTATGGCGGTATCGGTCGCGCTGCGCGCAATTGGCAATGTTACGATCAGATTTTGGCCTCACTTAAAGCGCTCAATGAAGACGAAACTCTGTTGGTTCAATCCGGAAAACCGGTTGGTGTATTCCGCACCCATACCGATGCTCCCCGAGTGTTAATCGCCAATTCTAATTTGGTTCCACAGTGGGCCAATTGGGAACATTTCAGCGAGCTTGATCGCAAGGGATTGTTCATGTACGGGCAGATGACTGCCGGTAGTTGGATCTACATCGGCAGTCAGGGCATTGTGCAGGGTACGTTTGAAACATTTGCCGAAGCAGGCCGCCAGCACTATGGCGGGGATCTGACCGGACGCTGGATCCTCACCGCCGGGCTGGGGGGGATGGGCGGGGCGCAGCCGTTAGCGGCGACATTGGCCGGCGCGGTTTCGTTGAATATAGAGTGTCAGCAGAGTAGCCTGGATTTTCGTTTGCGTACGCGCTATCTCGATAAACAGGCAAAAGATCTGGATGAAGCTATCGCCTTGATCAAGGAGCACACGGCGGCCGGACAGGCGGTTTCTATAGGCCTGCTGGGCAATGCCGCAGAGGTGTTGCCTGAACTGGTTAAACGCGCGCATGCAGGCGGTATCCGACCCGATCTGGTTACCGATCAGACGTCTGCGCACGACCTGATCCACGGTTATTTGCCGGTGGGATGGAGCGTGGCGCAGTGGAAAGCAGCGCAACGCGATCCGGGGCAGCATGCCAGGTTGGCTGACGCCGCAGCTGCTAGCTGCGCCATTCATGTGCAGGCAATGCTTGATTTCGTTGACATGGGTGTGCCGGCTGTTGATTACGGTAACAATATTCGCCAGGTCGCACGCGATATGGGCGTGGAAAATGCTTTCGATTTTCCTGGCTTCGTGCCGGCTTATATTCGCCCCCTGTTTTGCGAGGGCAAAGGGCCGTTTCGCTGGGTGGCGTTATCTGGCGATCCGGAAGATATCTACAAAACGGACGCCAAGGTTAAAGCGCTGTTTCCTGAAAACCAGCATATCCATCGTTGGCTGGATATGGCGCGTGAGCGCATTGCTTTCCAGGGATTGCCGGCGCGTATCTGTTGGTTGGGGTTGGGCGAGCGTCATCTGGCAGGCCTGGCTTTCAACGAGATGGTGCGTAGAGGGGAGCTTAGCGCACCGGTTGTTATCGGCCGAGATCATCTGGATACTGGCTCTGTCGCCAGCCCCAATCGTGAAACCGAAAGCATGAAGGATGGAACCGATGCCGTTTCCGATTGGCCGTTGCTGAATGCATTGCTCAATACTGCGGGCGGCGCTACCTGGGTGAGTTTGCATCATGGTGGCGGTGTGGGGATGGGATATTCGCAGCATTCGGGAATGGTGATCGTGTGCGATGGCAGTGAGGAGGCTGACCGGCGGCTTGCTCGGGTGTTGGTCAACGACTGCGGTTCCGGCGTGATGCGCCATGCCGATGCTGGCTATGAGCAAGCCGTTGCTGCCGCGAAAAGGTTTGGATTGAAACTGCCGATGCTTTGAGAATAAGAGCATATTGAGGCTTTATAGCGGTTCTTATCGGGTAGAACCGCTATTTCTCTATAGGATGATTTTTACACCGTATTGCCTGTCTTGTGAGTATTTCACCTCTGGGCATGTGACGATTTAGTCTTGGCGTCAACTTACGGTTTTGCTGTCTGGCCTTCTTGCCAGTTTTGCCAAACGTGTTCAAGCCCGAATTCGACCATCGCGAAATAGAGACTGAAATAACGCTCCGCCATGATGAAAAACGAACTGTTGAGTTCGATCACCACATTATTGGTGGTGGCCAGCAGGCCGGATTTTTCCGCCGCCTGCAGAATGCGGTTCACGTGAGCGCGAGAGACGGAACACGACTTGGCGATTTTCGCCGAGGAGAGCAGCAGAAAGGGGGAGTCCTGTCGGATGCTTTCGATAAACAGCATCAACAACACCATGTGGCCGGCGTCTTTGCTGATAAACAGCCCGGACTGTGGCACCAGGTCGATCAGGTAGATCTCCTTGAGCATCAGTTGCCCGTAGGCGGCGAAAAAGGTGGGCAGAAAGTCGGGCGCCGCCAGCAGCGCCGCGATGGGCATCTGTGGCGCCAGCGCCTGATAAGGCCGCGCCATTGAGGCGATCAGCGCCTGGGTTTCCGCCAGCGCGTGCGGCGTAGGCTTATAGCGCAACTGGCGTTTGTCATGCTCGCAGGGTTTGACCTCCAGCCGGCGCCCGACCCGTAAAAAGAACAGAAAGGAATCCAGGGAGTTCTCGCTGATCATATTCTTCCCTTTGAAAAAGGCTTTGATGTCTTTCAGCGCGGCGGCGGGCTGGTGGTAATAAATGGACAGGATGGTGGAGCAGATGATGAACCGGCTGTTCCTGAAAATGATTTTGTAAAACAGCGGATGCTTCTTGTAGGTCTCCCTCAATAATTCCCCGTGTTTGACGATGGCGGTGTGAAACGCCGCTGACTGCCTGATGTTGTTGGCCTGTTTCTCCAGATGAAACTGTAGCTGGAATCTGCTTAGACTCATTTTCCCTATTTCCTGTACTTAAAAAAATGCGCTGCTTTTTATCGTTATGGGTTTGCTGTGTATGGCTTGACGATCTGCTGGCCCTGGTCGTTGATGAGGGTGGCCTGAACGGTGGCCCGAGAGGGGAGCGCGGATGCCGAAACGCCGTCGAGGTGATAATCCCGCGAGCTGAATGGCGCGGTCATCATGTCGCTTTCTTGCCGCACCGGGTAATCGCGCCTGTCGGCGTGCACGGCGATGCGCGCGAACGAGAGATAAAACGCCGATCGGTTTTGACAGCGCAGCAGATAACCGTCCGGCGATTTTTGCAGCGTGAATGAGACGGCCTCGGCCGCGTTTTCGGCTTTTCCCTTCAGCGCCCTGGGCCGGTAGAAGATTTTCATCTGGGTGTTCATCGCCAGCGTTACGCGCGACACCAGCGGCGGCGTGGCCGGCCGGGTGGGCGGGATCTCATACAGGTTAAGCCAGAACACCGACTCTCTGTCGGCGGGCAGGTTCGCGCCGGCAAACAGGATCCGCAGCCCTTTCAGCGCCGAAGGCTGCAGCGCGAATACGCTGGGCAGGGCGACAAACGGCGCGCGAGACAGTTCGGGGGCGGCGTTGACGTCACCGTTATCGACCCAGGTTTGCGCCACGATCGGGTAGCCGTTGGTGTTGAGCAGCATCAGGGTTTTTTCCGTCTCGCCCTCGTGAAAGATCACCCGCGTGGCGGAGGCGATGATGCCCGCCTGCGCGCCGATGGAGGTCAGCGCCAGCAGCAGGGCGCATCCCATAATCAGGTATTTCTTTCTCATCATTGCACCTTAACCCAGACGTAGGCCCTGGCATCCACCTTGCCGGCGGTGACGGTCTGGCCAGGCAGCCGGGCGAGCGTGGCGGTGAGCTGGGTGGTGTAGTGGGTAAACCCCGCTGCGGTGCTGCCGCCGCCGCTGGCGCCGTTGAGCACCGGATACCAGCCGGCGTCGCTACCCTGCGGGCATTGCCCGGCGCTGCAGCGCGCCCAGCCGACGAAGTTCATCGGCGCGCCGTTGCCGGCGTTGGCGAGCGCGATGCCCACGCCGGTGGCGACGCTGCTGTCGGTGCCGTAGCCGCTGGAGAGCAGGTAACTTACGCCGCCGTTGGCGCTGACCAACCCGAGCCGCTGCGCCGCGACATAGCTTTCATACGGCACCTGCAGGCCGAGGGCGGTATTGTTGCTGCTGACGCCGGACACGGCGGCGTTGTCGCATTCGATATTGAGGGTGAACTGCGCCTGCGAGGTTTGCCCGGCGGTCAACTGGCTGACGGAGAGGGTCGGCAGGATCACCAGCGGCGTGACGTTGCGCGCCACGCAGGTGGCGGTATAGGTCAAGGAGGAGATCGGTGCGGTGCCCATGCCCATCGCGTTCCAGCGCCCGGTGCCCCAGGTGGCGTAGTTGGTGGCGGAGTCGCTGCCGATAGGATCCGAGGCGATGCCGGGCCCCTGAAAGGTGACATAGCCGTTCGGCTGCGTGCAGGTATAGTTCGAATTGCCGGTGGTCGACGCCATGCCCACCAGCGGGTTGCCGGCGCTGTAGCCGCAGTAGTTGCTGGCGCCCGCGCCCGGCAGCGAGCTGATGCGGATCAGATCGGCGCGGATGGCGCTGAAGTCTTTCACCCGGATCTGGATTTTGTTGCCGACGGTGGCGTAGCGGGTAATCGGCGCCGACTGCCAGTAACGGGTAAAAACCTTGCCGGAATCCAGATGGGTCAAACGAATGCCGACGTAAGGGAAGTAGGTGGCGTAATAGTTGGGGTTGCCGTCCCTGGCGCCCAGATCGTAATAGCCGCCGACGCGATCGTCGCCGTTGGTTGCGAAGACTTCATAAATTTGCCCAACATCGCCGGCATCGCATTCATACAGCACCTTGTTTGGGTCGGGATAGCGGGTGCCGGAGGTCAGATCGAACACGCTGGTGCCCAGCGGCGTGCCGACGGGCTGCAGATAGGTGCTGGTCAGGTTGACCCGACCCAGCGCCGTGCCCACCCCGCAAGGATCGCAGCCGGAGTCGATCCAGGGGGCGACGCGCGTGCATTGCGCCAGCGCCGCGGGCGCGCCGAACAGCGACATGGCGAACAGCGCCGGGGCGGCGACCAGATAAGAAATGCGTTTCATCGTCTCTCCTGAGATAAGTTAAACGGGTTAGCGGCACGGAGCGCTGAGCCGCTGAATCGGGCTGTCTTCCGCGGCGGGCAGGCGATAGTGCAGCGTGCACTGCTGGCCGGGCGCGTCGCCCCAGTTCAGCGTCAGCGTGCCGGCATTCCGGTCGCTGCGCAGATACACCTGATTGGCCTGGCCAACCATGCCTACGCTGTTGCCCGCGTTGTCCAACACGTTGGCGCCCATCGGGATCGGCGCGTTGTCGGGACGCTGTGCGGTAATCAGCAGCGCCTGGCCGCGCACGGTGTTGAAGCGCAGGCGCACCGTGGCGCCGGCGTACGGGGCGACGCGTTGCTGGCCGTCCTCCAGTTCCGCTTTATCATTCATGCCCTCGGGGTTCAGCGCGACGGTGTTGTAGTGATAGGGCACCAGCGCCGGTGCCAGCGCATAGCCGAAGCGATCGACGCGCGCGCCTTGGCCGCCCATCACCTGCGCGCCGTTGGCGCCGGGCGCCTCTATCAGGGCGAAGGTATCACCGACATACGGCCCTAATGTCACGCCGCCGCGGTGCGCCACCACCGCGCCCTGCAGCGACAGTGAGCCTTGTCGATACTGGCGCGCGGTGGAGAACGAGCCGGTGACGTTGGCGTAAGGCAGGCGGGTTTGCAGGTTGCCGCCCCAGATGCTTTGTTGGCGATCGTCGTCGGTGGTGAAGTTCAGACCGTAGCTGACCGGCTGTTCGTCGCCGACGCTGCCCGACAGCGCAGCCTGATAGTTGCCGCCCTGACCCTGGCTGTGGTTGGCCAGCAGCGAGACGCTGGGGGCGGATGACGAACGCCCGAGCGGGAAGCTGAGCGACAGGGCAGTGACGGTTTGCGTGTTCTGCGCCAGCGGCGCGCTGTAGACGTTATCCAACGGCCCGTAGCCGCGATAGTCGCCGTTGCTGTAGCCCAGACTGCGGGTGCGGGTGACGGAGAGGTTAAGCGCCACGCCGTTGCCGAAGGTTTTCCCCCAGCCCAGCTGGAGCTGATTGTCGCGGCCGCGCTGATCGCGGTAGTCCTGGGTCGAGCCGGACATCGTCAAGCTGCCGAACGCGCCCATGCCCTGATTGACGGCCACCTCGAAACGCGAACGCTGGCGGTAGGAATCGGACTGCCAGCGTTGGCCGGTGACGGCGGCGCGCCGCACGCCGAGCACGTCGCTGAGATCGCGGAAGCCTTCGGTGGAGTAACGGTAGCCGGCGATGGATAAGGTGGTGTCCGTCGGGCTGAAGGTTCGGCTGTAAGAGAGATGCAGCATCCAGCCTGAGGCGCCGCCGTCCGGCAGGCTGGCGTGGGAATAGGTGGTGTCCATGCCGAAGGCGCCCAGTTCGCTGCTGTACACGCCGCCCAGCATCATCGCCTGATAGCCGTCCGCCAGCTGGTTGCCGACGTTGAAGGTCAGGGCGTTGGTCAGGCCGTGTTGCCAGGTCAGTTCGCTGAACAGGTCGTTATCGCCGACGTAGCGGGAACGGCCGACGATGGCGGAGTAGCGCGACTGGCCGGGGCGGATGGATTCCGGCACCGCGGCGAACGGCACGGTGAAGGTGCTGACGCTGCCGTCGGCCTCGGTCACCACCACGGTCAGATCGCCGGCGTAGTTGGTGGCGTACAGATCGTTGATGGCGAACGGCCCCGGCGCCACGGTGGTTTCGTACAGCGTGCTTTTACCCTGCAGCACCGTCACGCGCGCGTTGCTTTTCGCCACGCCGCGCACCACCGGCGCATAGCCGCGCTGTGAATCCGGCAGCATGCGATCGTCCGAGCTGAGCTGAATGCCGCGAAAGCCCAGGCCGGAAAAGAAGTGCCCGTCGGTAAAGCCTTCGCCCAGCAGCATTTCGCTGCGCCAGGGCAAGATCGCGCGCTGCACGTAGCGGCGGCTGGTGTCCAGGTGGCCGCCGAACTCCCGATCGTAGCGGTAGCTGGATTGCTGGCGGTAGCGCCAGAGCCCGAGGTTGAACCCGCCGTTCAGGTTGGCGTAGGTCGAGTCGAGGTCGCGGGTTTGCCCCTGTCGGTAGCTGACGTGGTACTGGTTGAGGTTGTAATTGACGAAGACCATCGATTCGCCGCCGTCCAGGCTGGCGGGATTGACGCTGCCGCGCGGCTGGCCGTTCAACAGCGCCTGCGGAATGCTCAGATCCAGGCGCAGCCGCGAGATATCGGCGTTCACCGTGATGTCCTTCAGATCCCGGCCGGGCAGCAGGCATGCCGTTTCGGCCGCCGGCGGATTTTTCAGCCCGAAGCGCGTCAGCTGCGCGCGATCGAAACAGGGCAGTACCTGCTTGCCATCGCGCACGAAACGAATTTGATCGCGCTCGAGAAACTGGCCGTTGAGGTACAGATCGATCTGATAGCTGCCGGGGGCGACGGCGTCCTGTTGGTTGAATTGACTCAGGGCACTGTTGCTCAGCACGCTGCCGCGCAGCAGCGCGGGATCGAAGGTGTAGCCATCGGCGGCGGCGCAGCCCAGCGGCAGCGCCAGCAGCGCGCAACACCAGCGTGCGGGAAGCGGCGTCGCCTTGCGAGCATCGAACATGAAAACCTCCCTGTCTGGTTTCAGCGCGCGACGTTCAGGGTGCGTGTGATTTCCACCCCATAGTCATTGATGACGCGCAGCGCGATCTGCTGCACCTCACCGTTCACCGGCCAGCTGGCCTGCGAAAACGGCGGGATCAGGTCCGCCTGCGGGATCGCGGTGCGTTTTGCGCCGCTGAGGATCGCGGCCTGGCTGACGTTGGCGTAGTAGCCGGTCGGGTTGTCGACGCGCAGCGCGTTGCCGACCTGGCGCAGGCTGAGCTTATCGATGACGTGATTGGCGTCGCCGGCCAGCCCGGCCGGGCGATAGAACACTTTCAGGCGATTGGTGACCACCAGCAGCAGTTTGTTCTTGTCGCTGTCCGTCTGACGCACGGCGGGCACCTGCAGGAAGTTGAGGTAGAACAGCGATTCGCGATCGCGCGGCAGCGGCTGGCCGACGAACGACAGCCGCACCATCTGCCCGCTGTGCGGATTCATGCGGAAGATTTGCGGCGAGGCGACAAAAGGCGCGTCGGCGTTTTCCGGCGTGGACTTGGGGTTATTGATATCGAGCCAGATCTGCATCAGCGCCGGGGCGCCGTCGTCATTGGTGAATTGCAGCGTTTTTTCCCGCGCCTCGGCGGGGTAGATCACGCGATTGCCGAGCAGCGTGACGCTGGCCGACGCGTAGCTGGCGGCAAAACTCATCAGGCAAAACGATAGGGCGGCCCAACGGCGGGCGTAACGGGTTATCTGCTGCATAAACGTGAACCGATAAAGGGAGCGAGTCATTCAGCGCCGTCCGCTAAGGAACGGCGCTGTCATCAACAGGTATGGCGCCTGACGCCGGCTTATCTGTAGGTAATGGCGAACTGTGCGGTGGCGATCACCGAACCGGCCGCTACGCCGGTATCTTCCGCGTAGTAGCGAGCCACCAGGTTCTGCGAGGTGGACGTGGCGTCTTTCGCCAGCGTCATCGCCGACGTGGTGACGGTAGAGCCGCTGGCGAATGACAACGGCGTAGTGGCGTCGCTGTCCAGCAGTTGAATGGAAACCTTGGCCGCATCGCCCGCGTTGCCCAGGTTGCCGTTAACTGTCGGGTTGTTGCCCGCCAGCACGGTTTTGATCGCCGTATCGCTGGTTGCCGCCGCACAGCCCGTGACGTTAACGGTAAAGGTGGTGTCGCCGGCGGTGGCGCCTTTGGTGGCGAGCTGGCTGGCGGCGACGGTCGGCAGCAGAACAACCGGGTTGGATTGGTTGCCGTTAATATTCACCGAACAGGTTTGCGTGCTGACTTCGCCTTTAAATTGCACCGTATTGGACGAGGCGGCCGCACAGGCGCCGGAGAGAGCCAGCATGGATAATGCGACTAATTTAACATTCATGTGAAATGCCCTTTAATTTACTTTAGAGAAAAGCTTTCCTGACAGTAATAATTTACTGACGTGCGGTTGTTGATTAATCATGTTGCGCAATTGTTTTTTAAACGCGTCGGCAAACATGGATTTTCATCCTAACAAACTAAGAATTTTCCCTATAGATATTTTGAATAAGGCAATAAGGCGATGGCTCCTGTTGTTACATTTTCTTTCATTTTCGCTTATATCATACAAAATAGAAAATAGATCTATATCATTGCGTTGCATTTTTATTGAATTGTCAGTTTTTGTGAATGAAATAATTTGAAACATTCATGCCTTTTTTGCGTATTAATCAAAGCGCTGGCTGTTGCGTGATTATTTGAAAAACATGTTATCAAGATGTTTTATATCGGTGTGCTTTGCAGGCGAATTACCCCAAAAAAGAGCAGCGACAAGCCGCCTGAGGTGTGGAAGCATACTTTTACGCTGATAAGGAGAATTAAAGTGAGAGTGATTTATATCGACGGTTCACCGCTGTGCCGTTTGGGGATGAAAACATTATTGGGAGAAGGAGTGATAACCTTATCCTCGCCTAATATTAATATTATTAAAAATATAAGCCCTGCGCCTGATTTAATTATCATGGATTTTCCCCATGAAATTTATCGGTTCGAAGCGTATTTGCGATTTATTCACGCCTCACGTGCTGAATATGAAGGCGTCCGGATACTGTTCTTCGTCGATAAGACTTCGCCGCTGATCCTGGCGTTTATCGCGGCGGCGCAGCCGGATGCGATTTTGCACAAACGGGAAGCGCTACAGGTGGTGCGGGAGACCTGCGCGGCGCTGAGTCGCCGGGAAAAGGCGGGCGAACGGCGCGCGCTGAACAGGCATCGGGCGGCGGCGATCACGCCCGGTGAGGCGGCGGTGCTGTGTGAAACGGCCCGTACGGAAGATATCCGCCTGACCGCGCGGCGGCTGAATTTGCACCCGAAAACCGTTTATTCGCACCTCAACAATGCAGGCAAGAAGTTCGGCATCCGCAATCGGGTGGAATTGCTGAAGATGATTGCGCTGCTGTAGATCACAACGAACGGGCTTGGCCGACGGCCAGCCGCCATTGCGTCATTTCGTCGGCGCCCGGCCCGGCCGCCAGCGCGAGGTTTTGCGCCGGCAGCGATTCGCCGGTCACGGCATCCACCGCGCGCAGGGTGGCAGGGTGGCCGGTTACGCGGTCAACCACGCGCAGCGGCGGCCCGGCCAGCTCGGACAGATTCCATTTGTCGCCAATCTGAATCATCGCCATCACCAGCAGCCCGAGATCTTTTCCTTTCTCCGTCGGCAGATACTCATAACGAGCGGGGCGCGTTTGGTATTGCCGCTTTTCGATAAGGCCGTGGCTTTCCAGGGCCTTGAGCCGGTCGGCCAGCGTATTGTTGGTGATGCCGGTCGAGTGGCGCAGATCGTCATAGCGCGAGAGCCCCAGCAGCAGATCGCGCATGAGAATAGCGCCCCAGCGATCGCCCAATGCCGACAGCACGTGCGCCACCGAGCACGTCATGCCTTCAAACCCTTTTGCTTTCACGTTGCTTTACCTCCGCTTGCCGCCTGATTGCCGAGAATGTTATCGCCTCGGCTTGATAACTTCAATAATTGGAGTTATTACTCTTATTATTGGAGTTTATCATTAACAGCGGCTGATGGCCTGAACGCCGGCCGGAAACCCTAGGAGACAACGCGATGCCACTGTGGCAGATTTACCACCCTGAGCCGGCCTTCAGCGCCGCCGATAAACGCGCGATTGCGCAGAAGGTCACCGCCCTGTACCAGGACTTTTTGCCGCGCTTTTACGTCAACGTGTTCTTCCACGCGCTGCCGCCAGGTTCGGCCTATCTCGGCGGCGAACCGGCCGATGATTTCGTGCGGGTGACCATCGACCATATCGCGCGCGCCATGGACAACGACGCAGAGCAGCAGCAATTCCTGGCGGCCTGCACCCGCATCTTGCACCCCTACATCGCCGCCCGCGGGCAGCGCTGGGAACTGCACGTCGACGAAACGCCGTTCTCGCTGTGGACGATTGACGGATTGAAACCGCCGGCGCCGGGGACGGCGGCGGGCGAGAAGTGGCGCAGCGAGAACCGGCCTTCGGCGTGGGAGGGGGAAATAGGGTGAGACTGGGGATACTCAGGACAAAAAAATCCACGCCGAAGCGTGGATTTTTCCGTTTCCGGCAGCGGAGAAAAGCGCTGCGGAGAGAGGCTTAGACGTTGAACAAGAAGTTCATTACGTCGCCGTCTTTGACGATGTAGTCTTTACCTTCGGAGCGCATTTTGCCGGCTTCTTTGGCGCCTTGCTCACCTTTGTAGGTGATGAAGTCGTCATAGGAGATGGTTTGGGCGCGGATAAAGCCTTTCTCGAAGTCGGTGTGGATCTTGCCGGCCGCCTGCGGGGCGGTGGCACCCACCGGGATGGTCCAGGCGCGCACTTCTTTCACGCCGGCGGTGAAGTAGGTTTGCAGGTTCAGCAGTTCATAACCGGCGCGGATCACGCGGTTCAGACCCGGCTCTTCCAGGCCCAGTTCGGCCATGAACTCGTCGCGCTCTTCGTCTTCCAGCTCGGCGATGTCGGATTCCACGGCGGCGCACACGGCAACCACCACGGAGCCTTCGGCGTCGGCGATTTTACGCACGGTGTCCAGGTACGGGTTGTTCTCGAAGCCGTCTTCGTTGACGTTGGCGATGTACATGGTCGGCTTCAGCGTCAGGAAGCTCAGGTATTTGATCGCCGCCTTGTCTTCATCGGTCAGATCCAGTGCGCGCAGCATGCCGGCGTTTTCCAGGTGCGGCAGGCATTTCTCCAGCGCCGCCAGCTCGGCCTTGGCGTCTTTGTCACCGCCTTTGGCTTTCTTCTGCACGCGGTGGATAGCGCGCTCGCAGGTGTCCAGGTCGGACAGCGCCAGCTCGGTGTTGATCACGTCGATGTCTTCGGCCGGATCGACCTTGTTGTTGACGTGGATGATGTTGTCGTTTTCAAAGCAGCGCACTACGTGGCCGATGGCTTCGGTTTCACGGATGTTGGTCAGGAACTGGTTGCCCAGGCCTTCACCCTTGGACGCGCCTTTCACCAGGCCGGCGATGTCGACGAATTCCATAGTGGTCGGCAGAATGCGTTGCGGCTTGACGATCTCGGCCAGCTTATCCAGACGCGGATCGGGCATCGGCACCACACCGGTGTTCGGTTCAATGGTGCAGAACGGGAAGTTGGCTGCTTCAATGCCCGCTTTGGTCAACGCGTTGAACAGGGTGGATTTGCCTACGTTAGGCAGGCCGACGATACCGCATTTGAATCCCATGTTGTAATCACCTTAAATATCTTAACTATCAGCTGGTTAGGTTTAACCGGCTGCATAAAGGGCAAAATAATGCCGCCATTATACACGTAATGGGCGTTTATCTCGATCAGACTTGCTTGGCCGGGGCGAGTGCCGTGCGGGCGACCGGTTTTTGATTGAGATTTGGATCACATTTACCCATACTGGCCGTTCCGATTAACCGACAGGAAACGCGCCGGATGTATTTCTTGCCTACGCCACCCTGAGCTGTGCCCGCCTGCAGTCTGCCGCGCCTTGCGGTACCCCATACCCGCTACGCGGGGAGATGATGTCATCTGTCATAAGTGAATAATGCATGTTTAACCTGAGTAACGTCAGGATCGCGGACGTTAAAAATGAAGTCCTGGCGGGCTTTGTGGTGGCGGTTTCGATGATCCCCGAGGCGGTCGGCTTTTCGCTGGTCGCCGGTCTTTCGCCGATCGTCGGTTTGCATACCGCGTTTATTATCGGCCTGGTCACGGCGCTGTTCGGCGGCAAGCCGGGCATGGTTTCCGGCGCCGCAGGTTCCATTGTGGTGGTGCTGATGAGCCTGGCGGCGCAGTACGGCATGGGTTACGTGCTGTGGGCCACGCTGTTTGCCGGGGGGATCCAAATCCTGATCGGCGCCTTCCGGCTGGGCAAGTTCATTCGTCTGGTGCCGCTGCCGGCGATCCACGGCTTCGTCAACGGCCTGGCGATCGTCATCATGCTGGCGCAGCTGAAGATGATCGCCGGGCAGGGGCCGCTGATGTACGGCCTGGTAGCGCTGGCGATTGCGGTGGTGGTGCTGTTCCCGCGCCTGACCAAAGCCATTCCGTCTTCGCTGGCGGCGCTGCTGGTGGTCTCGGCATTGGCGATCGGCCTCAACCTGCACACGCTGCGGGTGGGCGATCTGGCGGACATTTCCGGCGCGCTGCCGCACTTCAGTTTGCCGACGGCGCCGTTTACCCTGGAGATGGTGCGGGTGGTGTTGCCCTATGCGGTGGTGATTGCCTTGGTCGGTTTGATCGAATCGCTGTTGACCATGACGGTGCTGGATGAAATGGGCGGCAAGAAGGGGAACGGTAACCGCGAAAGCATCGCGCAGGGCGCCGGTAACGCGGTGTGCGGCCTGTTCGGCTGTTTCGCCGGCTGCGCGATGATCGGCCAGTCGATCATCAACTTTACCTCGGGTGGGCGCGGGCGCCTCTCCGGCACGGTGGGCGCCATCCTGCTGATTTTGTTCGTGGTCAGCCTGTCGCGCTATATCGGCCTGCTGCCGGTGGCGGCGCTGGCCGGGGTCATGCTGGTGGTGTGTTACAACACCTTCGAATGGAGTTCGCTGCGCCGTTTGCGCCGTATGCCGAAGGCAGACGCGCTGGTGATGGTCGCCGTCACGTTGATCACCATCTTTACCGATCTGGCGGTGGCGGTGATTAGCGGGGTGATTATCTCGGCGCTGGTGTTCGCCTGGCAGCAGGCGCGCATCCGCGTGCGCCAGCGGCAGGTGACGGGCGACGTGGCGGTGTATCAACTGGATGGCCCGCTGTTCTTCGGCTCTGCCGCGGCTTTCGCCGAGCTGTTCGAGCCGCAAAGCGATCCGCAGAACGTGGTGCTGGATTTTGCCGGCACCCGGGTGATGGATTCCAGCGGCGTAGAGGCTATCGATAAGCTGACGGCGCGTTATCTGGCGGCGGGAAAAAGCATTCGGCTGCGCCACCTGAGCGGTGACTGCGTGCGCCTGCTCAAGCGCGCCGGGCCGTTTTGCAGCCATGAGCTGGACGATCCGCAGTATTACGTGGCGGAAGAGGGATTCGCCGCCGATGACCGCCGCGTGGGCGAGGAGACCTTCCACCCGCGTGGCTAAAAGCCGGCAGCGGGCAGGGCGCCCGCTGCGGCAAGGTTCAGGCTTGCGCCTTGAAGCTGTGCAGGCGCTGAACGGTTTTTTCCAGCCCGTCCTTCATCAGCATCTCGGTGCAGCGCAGCGATTCGTCGATCGCTTCGTCGATCATCTTCTGCTCGCCGGCCGGCGGCTTGCCGAGCACGAAGCCCACCACCTTGTTCTTGTCGCCCGGATGGCCGATGCCGATGCGCAGGCGATAGAAGTTCGGGTTGTTGCCGAACTTGTTTTGGATGTCTTTCAGGCCGTTGTGGCCGCCGTTGCCGCCGCCGAGCTTGATTTTGGCTACGCCGGGCGGCAGATCCAGCTCGTCGTGCGCCACCAGGATCTCGCTTGGTTCGATGCGATAGAAGTTGGCCATCGCCAGCACCGCTTTGCCGCTCAGGTTCATGAAGGTGGTCGGCACCAGCAGGCGCACGTCGTTGCCCGCCAGGTTCAAACGGGCGGTATAACCGAAGAACTTGCTCTCTTCTTTCAGCTGCTGATTGTGGCGCTGGGCCAGCAGATCGACGTACCAGGCGCCGGCGTTGTGGCGCGTCTGGGCGTATTCCGCGCCCGGGTTAGCCAGGCCGACTATCAATTTAATACTGCTCACTGAGTGATTCGCTATGATCAGGGTAATGGAAAGGGAGTTAGTCTACCTGTCGGGGCGGCGAATGACAAAATCCGATCTCCGCCGTCGTCGCAGGTAACAAAGACGAATGATTCATTAGCTGAATAATTCAATTTGTCCGCTAATTTTCAGCCGTGTGTTAAGAAGTGTCAATAATTCTTTACCATTTGTGATCGCCTCCGCAATCCCCTTGCCGCAGCAAGGGCTATACTTAACTTATCAAAGTGGGTTAACAAGTTGCAGCGTTATCCCGGTTGGCACATGGCAATCATGGAGGTGGCATATGAAACGTAGAAACGCGGACAGAATGGGCAACTTTTTTATGGGGCTGGGCCTGGTCGTGATGATCGGCGGCGTCGGATACTCCATTCTTGCTGAAGTATCGCAGTTCAATTTACCGCAATTTTTCGCCCACGGCGCCATCATGAGCATCTTCGTCGGCGCGCTGTTGTGGCTGGTGGGCGCGCGTATCGGCGGCCGCGAGCAGGTGGCGGATCGTTACTGGTGGGTAAAACACTTTGATAAACGGTGCCGCAACGATCAACATCGTTCGTCGCATTGATTAAAAAAGCAGAAGGGAAGCAAGAGCAGGGCAAGGGAACATCTGCCGTGCATTAAGGTTTGAGGTCATGTCGGACTACAAGTAGAAAACCCGTTGTTGCTCGCGCACCAACGGGTTTTTCTTTTTCTGCTGTCGGGCTCGCTATCTTTCCGGCGCAGTGGGCGCCGCACCGGAAAGACGACGAATCAATGCTCGAACATCGCAGAGATCGACTCTTCGTTGCTGATGCGGCGGATGGCTTCAGCCAGCATGCCGGACAGGGTCAGAGTGCGAACGTTTTTCAGTGCCTTGATTTCCGGCGACAGCGGAATGGTGTCGCAGACGATCACTTCATCAATCACCGAGTTCTTGATGTTGTCCACGGCGTTGCCGGAGAAGATCGGGTGCGTCGCGTAGGCGAATACGCGCTTGGCACCGCGTTCTTTCAACGCTTCAGCCGCTTTACACAAGGTGCCGCCGGTGTCGATCATGTCGTCGACCAGCACGCAATCGCGGCCTGCCACGTCACCGATGATGTGCATCACCTGAGAAACGTTCGCGCGCGGGCGACGTTTGTCGATGATGGCCATGTCGGTGTCGTTCAGCAGTTTGGCGATAGCGCGGGCACGCACCACGCCGCCGATATCCGGAGAAACCACGATCGGGTTTTCCAGATTTTGCTGCAGCATGTCTTCCAGCAGGATCGGGCTGCCGAACACGTTGTCTACCGGTACGTCGAAGAAGCCTTGAATCTGCTCAGCATGCAGATCCACCGTCAGAACGCGGTCAACCCCTACGCTGGAGAGGAAATCGGCGACAACCTTGGCGGTGATTGGCACACGCGCGGAACGCACGCGGCGATCCTGGCGGGCATAGCCGAAGTAAGGGATAACGGCGGTAATACGACCTGCGGAGGCGCGACGCAGGGCGTCGACCATCACAACCAGTTCCATCAGGTTGTCGTTGGTCGGGGCACAGGTGGACTGGATGATGAAAATATCACCGCCGCGTACATTTTCGTTGATTTGCACGCTCACTTCGCCGTCGCTAAAACGACCTACAGCGGCGTCACCAAGGCTGGTGTACAAACGGTTGGCAATACGTTGTGCTAGTTCCGGGGTGGCGTTACCAGCAAAAAGCTTCATATCAGGCACGAGAAGAACCTCAGGCTTGCGTCCAGAGAAGATATTGTCATGCGACATCGCCAAGGGGCAGTCGGCGACGCCGGCGCAATATACATACGGGTATGTAAAACTAAAATTGAGACCGCAGGCAGCGCAGGGATAACAGGGCCAGGTGTGCATGACCCTGCGCAGCGAAACGTTGAGCTACGACTCAAACCGCCCGGAACGGATGCGATGTAGTGGGGAGACGTTAACGCCGCGCGCTACAAAACCACACAACCACTCCGGGGCTTGATTTAACACCTGACGGGCGGCGATTTCTGTGTCGAATTCAGCAAACACACAAGCACCTGTGCCAGTCAGGCGTGACGGGGCGTATTCTAACAGCCATGAAAGAAGCTGTTCAACCTCGCGAAAACGTTTTCTTGCGATCGGTTCGCAATCATTTGCGTACGGCGCCTGCAACAGCTCACTTAAGGAGCGAACCGGGGTGTTTCTTTTCAATTCGGCGTCGCCGAAGATAACCGGCGTCGGGATGCCGACGCCGGGATGCGCCACCAGATACCATTTTTCCTGCGGCTCGGCCGGCTGCAGGCGCTCGCCGATGCCTTCGGCGAAGGCGGCGTGGCCGCGCACGAACACCGGCACGTCGGCGCCGAGGCTGAGCCCCAGCTCTGCCAGTTGGTCGTCGCCAAGACCGCAGCGCCACAATTCGTTCAGCGCCACCAGCACGGTGGCGGCGTTGGAGGAACCGCCGCCCAAACCGCCGCCCATCGGCAGGCGTTTGTCGATGCTGATGTCGGCGCCACGCGGCGCGGTCTGCAGGCCGCGTTCATTGCAATAGCGTTGCAGCATGCGGGCGGCGCGCACGATCAGGTTCTGCTCGTCCGGCACGCCCTCGACCGGCGTCAGCAGGTGAATGCGGTCGTCCTGGCGTGGGTCGATGGTCAGGGTGTCGCCGTAGTCCAAAAACTGGAACAGCGTTTGCAGTAGGTGATAGCCGTCTTCACGACGGCCGGTGATGTACAGAAACAGGTTGAGTTTCGCGGGGGAGGGCCACTGGCGGATCATTTGAGCGTCCAGTTATCCATCTTCAGCTTGATGCGCTGGTCGCCCTGCTGCAGCTCCAGGCGGTTCGGCAGCGTCGGCTGCACTTCGTTGCTGTAGCCCTGGTAATCCACTTTCCAGGTCTGGCCGCCTTGCTGGTAGGTCAGTTTGCTCAGACGATATTGGTCATCCAGCGCAAAATCGCTGGCTTCGCCCGGCAGGCCGAGCATCCACTGGCGCAGGTTGTTCAGCGGGATCGCCATGCCGGTCAGCTTGCGGATCATCTCTTCCGGGTTGTCGCTGACGTAGCGTTTGCCCTGGTTGTCGGTCAGCTGCACCACGTTTTTCTGCACGTTGAGATCCATTTCCGTGCTGCCCAGCGGGTTGGTCAGCAGCAGGCGGTAGCGCTCCGGCGAGAACTGCTGCCAGAAGAAGCGGGCGTAGACTTTTTTCTGATCAGACAAGTAGGCGAAGGAGCCGCGGGTCTGATAGGTGCTGAGCTGTTGCACCGCCTGCTCATGGGCGCGCCACTGCGGTGAGGTTGGGCTGGTGGCCGGGCCGGTCGGCTTGGTGGTGGTACAGGCGGCCAGCACCAGGCTGGCCAGCGGGATCAGACGGAGCAAACTAACTTTGCGTATTGGCATAACTTTCTCTTGTCCTTTTGTCCTTGCGGGCATGCGCGACGAAACCCGGATTCAGCGCTCACGCTAACGGGGCGGCGGCGACGCGTCAATGTCTACTAAGAATACGTAATGCTGGTGGGATAACGCCAGACCTGTTGTTTAACTTTGATGTTGTTGTTCATTAAAAAGGCTTTTTCCTTGCGATGGTAAGAGAAGAACGTGAACGTTAGGGGAATTCTGAAAAACATACTCTCAATGTTTCCGACGAAGCCTACTGCGATATGATTAAAAAGGAAGAATGTTATGAAGGCAACATTTGCCAAGGTTTGTAGCGGTGTCTTTCTAAAACGCTAAGTGGCAGTAATTGCATAGTTTTTGTAAAAAATATCTTTTGAACTCGATGCGGGTATTGGTTAACTTATTGCAAAACACTAAAAAAATGCTACTATTTTCAATCTTTAGCGCATTAATAGAGATTTTTCTGTGAATACTTTACCCACTCAGAAAACTACAAAGCTTAAATGTCTTGATTCTGTCAGAGGCCTTGCCAGTGTGGCTGTTGTGCTTTCCCATTTGTCATTGATTTACTTTGTCTATCTGCATAACTTTATTGGGGAAGATATACCTGAAGACTTTCCTGTCCAAAAGTTTCTTCATCACTCTATTTTTGGTTTTCTCTACTCTGGAACATCTGCCGTTTTTGTCTTTTTTGTCATGAGTGGGATCGTTTTATCCCGGGGGATTGAAAAAAGAAGTGATGAATATTACTTCATAACATCATTTACACGGTATTTCAGATTGGCTATACCCGCCACTTTTTCATGTTTGTTGATGTTTGTTGTATTGTTTTTTATTTCTGCTAGTGATCAGCACATTCCTGGGATTTCAGGCTGGCTTGAACCATTCTTTATTAAGTATCCATCTTTGATTGATGCCTTTTCGTATGGTGCGGTGGGTGCCTTTATAGGCCCACCTGTTTGGAGTGGGCACATATATAATCCTGTGTTATGGACTATGAAAATTGAGTTGATTGGTTCATTATTTGTCTATGTCGCCTGTGTGCTTTTTAAAAGAAGTAAAATTTTATCGCTTGCTGTTTTTTTTGTTTTATCAATGGCAATCTTACCGTTTAGTACTCTCATTGCTTTAAGTATGGTTTGTTTCTTTTGCGGGTTTATTTATTCAGCATTTAATATAAATTACAAAAATAATCTGCTGGGTATTATGTTGGTTATTATTGGGTTGTATTTGGCTGGGGTTCATAACGATAGTGAAAGTTATCGTTGGTTAACCAATTTGGTTAAAGGACGTTCATATCTACTCTTCAATTTTATTTCTGGTATAATGATTGTTTATGGTGTACTTACCAGTAATTTAATTAGTCGGGCTTTGGAGAATAATCTGTTGGTTTATCTGGGGAAACTTTCTTTCCCTATCTATGTCATTCATATTCCGGTGATCATGCTTACAATCTATTTAACTCGTGATTTGGCTACGACGTCGGTTGCCAGCATGTTGACCGTATCGGCCATTTCTCTGGTAGGTACCGTATTGTTAGCGCGCTTTGTGGTACCGGTGGATGATTTTTCCATCAACTTCTCGAAGCGCGTGTACAATAAAATCACTGGGCTGCGGATGGTCAGGAGAATTGAGTAATCCACGACGTGCGTCGGGCCGCTCTGCGGAGGGCTCGACTACCGCCTGGTAGAACGTATTTTTAAGCCCGCATAGCGGGTTTTTAGCTCATAATTTTGCTATGGCATGCCGTTCTGTCTGCGATTCGCGTGGCGTCACCAGCGAGCAGCGAAGGTAAAGCGTTCACTATTTTGACAACATTATGAATTTATTGATTTTCATCGATTGATGTCATCTATGACAGCGATTGAACGGAAGATGCGGTTGTTACTTTTATTGATCCCGCGCATCAAGTAGAATGCCGTTCAACGAGAACCCGTACCAAGATAAGTATTACTCGAAGCAATGACCCTGCTGGCGTTAGGTATAAATCACAAAACCGCTCCGGTTTCTCTGCGTGAAAGGGTGACCTTCTCGCCAGAGTCCATCGATGAGGCGCTAACCAGCTTGCTCCAACAACCGTTGGTGCAGGGCGGCGTCGTGTTGTCCACCTGCAACCGCACCGAGCTGTACCTCAGCGTAGAGCAACAGGAACACATGCACGAGCAGCTGGTCGCCTGGCTGTGCGCGTATCACAACCTGCGCCCGGAAGAGGTGAAGAAAAGCCTGTACTGGCATCAGGGCAACGACGCGGTCAGCCATCTGATGCGGGTGGCCAGCGGGTTGGACTCTCTGGTGCTGGGCGAACCGCAGATCCTCGGCCAGGTGAAAAAGGCCTTCGCCGAGTCGCAACGCGGCCAGTCGCTGTCCGGCGAGCTGGAGCGGCTGTTCCAGAAATCCTTCTCCGTCGCCAAGCGCGTGCGCACCGAAACCGAAATCGGCGCCAGCGCGGTCTCCGTGGCTTTCGCCGCCTGTACGCTGGCGCGGCAGATCTTCGAATCGCTGGCCGATCTCAACGTCTTGCTGGTGGGCGCCGGTGAAACCATCGAGCTGGTGGCGCGCCACCTGCGCGAACACAAAGTGCGGCACATGATCATCGCCAACCGCACCCGCGAGCGCGCGCAGCTGCTGGCGGACGAGGTGGGTGCGGAAGTGATCACCCTGCCGGAGATCGACGAACGCCTGGCGGACGCCGACATTATCATCAGTTCCACCGCCAGCCCGCTGCCGATCATCGGCAAGGGGATGGTGGAGCGCGCGCTGAAGGCGCGCCGCAACCAGCCGATGCTGCTGGTGGATATCGCCGTACCGCGCGATATCGAGCCGGAGGTCGGCAAACTGGCCAACGCCTATTTGTACAGCGTGGACGATCTGCACGCCATCATTCAAAGCAACCTGGCGCAGCGCAAAGCGGCGGCGGTGCAGGCGGAGTCGATCGTGCAGCAGGAAAGCACCAACTTTATGGCCTGGCTGCGCTCGCAGGGCGCGGTGGAAACCATCCGCGACTACCGTTCGCAGGCCGACCAAATTCGCGCAGAGATGGAGGCCAAAGCGCTGGCCGCCATCGCGCAGGGCGCCAACGTGGAGCAGGTTATTCACGAGCTGGCCCATAAACTGACCAACCGTCTTATTCATGCCCCTACCAAATCCCTCCAGCAGGCCGCCGGCGACGGCGACGTGGAGCGGTTGCAGTTATTACGCGACAGCCTCGGGCTGGATCAGCATTAGTTTTCTCTATTAACAGGGTTTATTACCACGCATGAAGCCTTCTATTGTTGCCAAACTGGAAGCGTTACAAGAGCGCCATGAAGAAGTGCAGGCGCTGCTCGGTGATGCCGGCGTCATCGCCGAGCAAGACCGGTTCCGCGCGCTGTCGCGAGAATACGCGCAGCTGACCGACGTCAGCCGCTGCTTCCTGGAATGGCGTCAGGTGCAGGAGGATCTGGAGACGGCGGAAATGATGCTGGACGATCCGGAAATGCGCGAGATGGCGCAGGAAGAGCTGAAACAGGCGCGGGCGACCAGCGAAGAGCTGGAACAGCAACTGCAGGTGTTGTTGCTGCCGAAAGATCCGGACGATGAGCGCAGCTGCTTCCTCGAAGTGCGCGCCGGCACCGGCGGCGATGAGGCGGCGATCTTCGCCGGCGATCTGTTCCGCATGTACAGCCGTTACGCCGAAAGCCGCCGCTGGCGCGTCGAGGTGATGAGCGCCAACGAAGGCGAGCACGGCGGCTTCAAAGAAGTGATCGCCAAAGTTTCCGGCGACGGCGTGTACGGCCAGCTGAAGTTTGAATCCGGCGGCCATCGCGTGCAGCGCGTGCCGGAAACCGAATCCCAGGGGCGCATCCACACCTCCGCCTGCACCGTGGCGGTGATGCCGGAAGTGCCGGAAGCCGAGCTGCCGGACATCAACCCGGGCGATCTGAAAATCGACACCTTCCGCTCTTCCGGCGCCGGCGGCCAGCACGTTAACACCACCGACTCGGCGATCCGCATTACCCACCTGCCGACCGGCATCGTGGTGGAGTGTCAGGACGAACGTTCACAGCACAAAAACAAAGCCAAGGCGATGTCGGTGCTGGGCGCGCGCATTCGCGCCGCCGAGATGGCCAAGCGCCAGCAGGCCGAGGCGTCCACTCGCCGCAACCTGCTTGGCAGCGGCGATCGTTCCGATCGCAACCGCACCTACAACTTCCCGCAGGGGCGGGTGACCGACCACCGCATCAACCTGACGCTTTACCGCCTGGACGAAGTGATGGAAGGCAAACTGGACATGCTGATCCAGCCGATCGTGCAGGAGTATCAGGCCGATCAGCTGGCTGCGCTGTCCGCCGAGCAAGAGTGATGGATTATCAACACTGGCTGAAAGCCGCCGCCGCGCGTTTGACCCACAGCGACAGCGCCCGGCGCGACGCGGAAATCCTGTTGGGTTTCGTGACCGGCAAGGCCAGAACCTTCCTGATGGCGTTCGGCGAAACCACGCTGACGCCGCCGCAGCAACAGCAGCTGGAGACGCTGCTGGCGCGCCGCGAACGCGGTGAACCGGTGGCCTATCTGGTGGGCGAGCGCGAGTTTTGGTCGCTGCCGCTGTCGGTTTCGCCCGCGACGCTGATCCCACGCCCGGATACCGAATGCCTGGTGGAACTGGCGCTGGCGCGCCTGCCGCCGCAACCCTGCCACTTCCTCGATCTCGGCACCGGCACCGGCGCCATCGCGCTGGCGCTGGCCAGCGAGCGCCCGGATTGTTCGGCAATCGGCGTCGATGTGCAGCCGGACGCGGTCGCGCTGGCGCAGCACAATGCGCACAAGCTGAAGATCGACAACGTTCGATTTTTACAGGGCAGCTGGTTTGCGCCCGTGGCCGGGCAACGCTTTGCGCTGATCGCCAGCAATCCGCCCTATATCGACGCCGCCGATCCGCATTTGTCGCAGGGCGACGTGCGCTTCGAGCCGGGCAGCGCGCTGGTGGCCGCCGAGCACGGGCTGGCCGATCTGGCCGCCATCGTGCGCCAGGCGCCGCACTATCTGCAGCCACAGGGCTGGCTGCTGTTGGAACATGGCTGGCAGCAGGGTGAGAGCGTGCGCGCGCTGCTGCAGGCCGCCGGATTTTCCGCTGTCGCCACCCACCGTGATTACGGCGACAACGATCGTGTGACGCTCGGCCAATGGCCGGGATAAGCGCCCCTCATAATAACGACGTCCGGGCCATCTAAGGGAGCATCATGACTGCATACACCGCGTTGAAACATTTCCATTTGCTGACGGTCGCCATCAGTATTACCTTGTTTGTGCTGCGTTTTTACTGGCAGTGGCGCCGCTCGCCGATCGTGGGGCGCCGCTGGGTCAAGATAGCGCCGCACCTGAACGACACGCTGCTGTTCGTCAGCGGCATCGCGCTGGTGGTGACGTTCGGGTTTTATCCGCTGCTGGGTATGGACTCATGGCTGACCGAGAAGCTGTTTGGCGTTATTATCTATATCCTGCTTGGCTACGTCGCATTGGGCAAGAAGACCAAAAGTCAGCGGCTGCGAACCGTGGCGTTCGTGCTGGCGTTGGGCTGTCTGTATCTGATAATTAAACTTGCCACGACGAAAATACCGTTTCTGATGGGATACCTATGAGTAGCATTGCTGATTTTGAATTTAACACCTCGCCGCTGAGCGAAGGGGTGATCCTGGTGTCGCAGTCGGTAAGGCGTGATTTCCCCGCCGCCGACGTGGAGCGCAAGCTGCAACAGCTGGTGGACGAAGCGCGCGCGGCGGTGCCGGCCGACATCACACAGGAGCAGCAACTGGATGCGCTCATCGAACTGTTCTACAAAACCTGGGGATTCGGCGGCGCCAGCGGCGTCTATCGCCTGTCGGACGCCATCTGGCTGGATAAGGTGCTGGAGGGGCGGCAGGGCACGCCGGTTTCGCTCGGCACCATCTTCCTGCATATCGCCAACGCGCTGGATTTGCCGCTGCTGCCGGTGATTTTCCCCACTCAGCTGATCCTGCGCGCCGATTGGCTGGATGAAGAGCTGTGGCTGATCAACCCGCTGAACGGCGAAACCCTGAGCGAACACCAGCTGGAAGTGTGGATCAAGGGCAACCTGGGGCTGGGCGCCGAGCTGGAAGACGACGATCTCGACGAATCCGAGAACATCATGGTGGTGCGCAAGATGCTGGATACGCTGAAGGCCGCCCTGATGGAAGAAAAGCAGCTGGAAATGGCGCTGCGCACCAGCGAGACGGTGCTGTGCTTCGATCCGGAAGATCCGTACGAGATCCGCGATCGTGGGCTGATTTACGCCCAGCTGGAGTGCAACCATATCGCGATTTCCGATCTCAACTATTTTGTCGAGCAGTGTCCTGAAGACCCGGTCAGCGAAGTGATCAAAGTACAGATCCATTCGATTGAGCCGAAACAGGTGACGCTGCATTAATTCAATGACTCCGTGCAGTTTGCAAGGCGACGGTTACAACCTTAACAAAGGCGAAAGCATGAAACAGAAAGTGGTTAGCATTGGCGACATCGACGTAGCAAACGACCTGCCGTTTGTGCTGTTTGGCGGTATGAACGTGCTGGAATCGCGCGATCTGGCGATGAGCATCTGCGAGCACTACGTCACCGTGACGCAAAAACTGGGCATTCCTTACGTTTTCAAAGCCTCTTTCGACAAAGCCAACCGTTCTTCCATCCACTCGTACCGCGGTCCGGGCCTGGAAGAAGGGATGAAGATCTTCGAAGAGCTGAAGAAAACCTTCGGCGTGAAAATCATCACCGACGTTCACGAAGCGGCGCAGGCGCAGCCGGTTTCCGAAGTGGTTGACGTGATCCAACTGCCGGCCTTCCTGGCGCGTCAGACCGATCTGGTGGAAGCGATGGCGAAAACCGGCGCGGTAATCAACGTCAAGAAGCCACAGTTCGTCAGCCCGGGACAGATGGGCAACATCGTCGACAAATTCAAAGAAGGTGGCAACGACCAGGTGATCCTGTGCGATCGCGGCAGCAACTTTGGTTATGACAACCTGGTGGTCGACATGCTGGGCATCAACGTGATGAAGAACGTGACCGGCGGCCATCCGGTAATCTTCGACGTGACCCACGCGCTGCAGACCCGCGATCCGTTCGGCGCCGCGTCCGGCGGCCGTCGCGCTCAGGTGGCCGAGCTGGCGCGCGCCGGCATGGCGGTTGGCCTGGCAGGGCTGTTCCTCGAAGCGCACCCGGATCCGAACAACGCCAAGTGCGACGGCCCGTCCGCGCTGCCGCTGGACAAGCTGGAGCCGTTCCTGGCGCAGATGAAAGCCATCGACGACCTGGTGAAGAGCTTCCCGGAGCTGGATACCAGCAACTAAGCGCTCATCGCCAAAAAAAAAGCCCGACTCGTCGGGCTTTTTTACGTTTAGGCGCCGGTGTCCGCCAGCGCTTCCGGCAGCGTCGGGTAGAACTGCAGCCGGCCCTCGATCGGCTGCACCCGCGCGCGCGCCAGGGTTTTCAGCGGCTGGAACGGCACGTCGGTGATCACCAGCTTTTTATCCGCCGGCAGCACGTCGATAAAGCGACGCAGGGCGCTCAGGCCGCCGGCGTCGAGCACCGGCACCGCATCCCATTGCAGCACGATCGTCCGATAGCCCTCGCTGCGCGCCAACAGTTCGGTAAAGATGCGCTCGGCGGCGGCGAAGAACAGCGGGCCGTTCACTCGCAGCACCAGGCGGCCATCGTCGGCGCTCAGTTCGCTCAGCCGCGTCATGCGGGCGATACGGCGCATAAACAGCAGCGACGCCAGCACGATGCCCACGGTAATGGCGATCACCATGTCGAACAGCACCGTCAGCGACATGCACAGCAGCAGCACCAAAATATCGTCCTTCGGCGCCCGGCGCAGCAGGTAAACCACCTTGTGGGCCTCACTCATGTTCCAGGCGACCATCAACAGCAGCGCCGCCATCGCCGCCAGCGGCAGATAAGAGAGCCACGGCGCCAGGACCAGCAGCGCCAGCAGCACCAGCAGCGCGTGGATGATGGCGGATACCGGCGAGGTGGCGCCGGCGCGCACGTTGGCGGCCGAACGGGCAATCGCGGCGGTCGCGGTGATGCCGCCGAAGAACGGCGCGATGATGTTGCCCGCGCCCTGGCCGATCAGTTCGCTGTTCGAGTTATGCTTCTTGCCGGTCATGCCGTCGAGCACCACCGCGCACAGCAGCGATTCGATCGCCCCGAGCATCGCCATCGAAAACGCCGCCGGCAGCAGGGCGGAGACGGTTTGCCAACTGAGGCTGAACGGCTGCCCGCCGCCGCCCGGCAGATCCCAGGGCAGCAGCAGCTGCGGCAAGATAGGCGGGATGCCCTGGCCGCTGCTGCCGTCGGCCAGCAGGTAGCTGAAACGAGAGCCGATGGTCGCCACCGGGTGGTCAAACAGCGTCAGCAGCCCCATCAGCGCAGTGCCTGCCAGCAGCGCCGGCAGGTGGCCGGGCACGCGCAGGCCGAGTTTGGGCCAGAAGATCAGGATCAAGAGCGTCACCGCGCCGATCAGGGTATCGCCGAGATCCAACGTCGGCAGCGCCTGCAGCAGGGCGTACAGCTTGCCGACGTAGTTTTCCGGCGTGTGCGTCAGCTGCAGACCGAAAAAGTCCTTAATCTGCATGGTGGCGATGGTGATGGCGATACCGGAGGTAAAACCGAGCGTCACCGGCAGCGGAATGTACTCGATCAGCCGGCCAAAGCGCGCCAGCCCCATCAGCAGCAGAAATACCCCGGAGATCAACGTGGCGACCAGCAGGCCGGCCAGGCCGAACTGCTGCGAGACCGGATAGAGGATCACCACGAAGGCGGCGGTGGGGCCGGAGACGCTGTAGCGCGAACCGCCGCTGACGGCGATGACGATGCCGGCGATGGCGGCGGTATACAGGCCATACTGCGGCGGCACGCCGCTGGCGATCGCCAGCGCCATCGCCAGCGGAATGGCGATAATGCCGACCGTCACCCCGGCGATGGCGTCTTTCAGCAACCGCGCCAGGCTATAAGGTTCCCGCCAGCAGGCGTCTATCAGCGCGCTGAAGGGGCGAATTTTGTTTATTTCATGGGTTTTCATCTACGGTGCGTACCAAATCTTCAAAAGTGAAAGGAATGGCGGGCCCGATGAGGTCCGTCTTGTCACGTGACAGATACCATACGCCTTTTGTTCAGCGGATTACCAGACCTGCGTCAATTTGGCACAGGAAATCAGAGTGTCGTCGTTTTATCCGGCGCTAAATGCCGTTAACAGGTAAGTAAGCCGCAGATTCTGCGGCTGAAAAAGAAAGGAATAATCAAGGTTTTGGCGGTTAGTGCAGAGCGGGTAGGGATAAGCCGAGAAAGTGGGCTAAAGTGCTTACCAACAGCTGGTGATCTTCCTTCTGCGGCGCGCCGGAAATGCTGATGCTGCCGACGCAGCCGAGGCCGGTCAGGGTGAGCGGGAAGGCGCCGCCGTGCACCGAATAGTCGCGTACGCTCAGCCCGTAGCGCTCCTCCAGCGACGTTTGCCGCTGCTGCAGACGCAGGCCGATGGCGTAAGAACTTTTGTGAAAATGGTTTACCAGATTGCGCTTGCGCCGCACCCAGTCGGCGATGTCCGGCGTGGCGCCCGGCATGGCGTAATAAAACAGCGTCTGCCCGGCCAGTTGGATTTCGATGGCGATGCTCAGGCCGCGTCGCTCGGCGGCGGTTTTCAGCGCCGCGCCCAGCTCCCAGGCGGTGGTGGCGTCAAAATGGGTAAAGGCCAGCGTCGCTTCCTGTTCGCTGAGCGCCTGCAGTTCATCGTCGATATTCATGCGTTTCTCCCCCGATATACAAAGGACAGAGTAGCCTGAAGCGAGCATCGTGAGATAGACGGCTTGGCGATAAGATAGAACTGCTACTCTATTAATAGACTGTGTAAAATGGCCGCCGCCGAAGCGGAGACGACAGGGATGCGTTATTCAACGTCTTTACATTACCCCTGGCGATCCCGAGGAGCGCGCTGACTATTTATGACTTACATTGCGTCCATTTCCACCCTTTACAGCGACGCCTGCATCACCTACGCCACGCTGTCGATAAGCTATTTCCTGCTCAGCAAGAATGCCCCGTTTTCTTATCAATCCGCACGGTGGAAGCGCATCGTTTTCGGCCTGCTGGCCGGCGTGGCAGCGCTGTACTTAAGCCAGGACCGCCTGGAGCTGACCGATAAGGTTCACTACAGCTTTGCGATGATCCCGATGATTTTGGTGACGTTCTTCGGCGGCGGCGTCAGTGGGCTGGTGAGCTTTCTGTTCGCTATGGCACTGACCGGTGGCTTCACCGTCGATAACCTGTTCATCGCCTCGATTGTCGCGCCGCTGCTGCTGTCGCGGGTGTGGCTGAAGAAATCCCATCGGGTGTTTTACCTGACGATCGGCGTCATCGCGCTGTATCGCATCGTTGTGGTGTGGCTGTTGGTGGACCTGAGCGGGCTGTGGCCGGATGTGTTGCTGTACCAGGCGGCTTCGGCGCTCTGTCTGGCGATTTGCTATCATGCGCTGAATTTCAAAGAGCGCCACATCTACGCCTATTTCGCGATGCGCGCGCGCGCCACGACCGACAGCGTGACCCATATCAACAACCGCGCCAGCGTCGATTATCACCTGATGCTGCAGCGCGCCGAACGTCGCCCGTGCGGGCTGATGATCCTCGATTTGGATAACTTCAAAAACATCAACGACACTTACGGTCACCCGGCCGGTGACGTGCTGCTGGCCAGCGTGGGGCGGCTGCTGCAAAACAGCGTGCGTAACGAGGACTTCGTCGGGCGCTACGGTGGCGAGGAGTTTATGGTGATCACCGCCAGCTACGATCCGCAGATCATCGGCGGAGTGGCGGAGCGCATTCGCAGCGCGGTGGAAAGCTCGACGTTTTTGCTGAATGCGCACGACGAAGCGCACATCACGCTGTCGATCGGCGTGTCGCTGTATCTGCCCGGCATGACGCTGGACAAGGCGATCGCCATGACCGACGAAGCGTTGTATGAGGCGAAGCGCAGCGGCAAAAACCGGGTGGTGACCAGCCGCGTGATGCAGCTGGCGCCGCTGGGGGCCGGTTTTCCGCGCGAGTAAGCCGCCCCCGCCGCCACGGCGGGGGCGTTGGCTCAGGCCGCCAGCGTGTGTTCGCGGAACGCGTTCAGCAGCTCTTCGGTGAACGTCAGGCGTTTCTGGCGATCGGCCAGATCGAGCGTGAACTTCAGCTTGCTCGGGCCATCCAGGCGGTAAACCTGCGGATTGCCCTGCAACAGGCCGATCAGATAACCCGGGTCGACGCGGTTATTGTCGCCGAACTCGATAAAGCCGCCGCGCTCGTTGCTCTCGATGCGTTTGATCCCCAGCTTCTGCGCATGTAGCCGCAGCGCTGCGCACTGCAACAGGTTACGCGCCGCGTCCGGCAGTTGACCGAAGCGGTCGATCAGTTCGACCTTCAGCTCATCCAATTCACCGTCGTTCTTCGCGCTGGCGATGCGCTTATACAGCGACAGGCGGGTATTGACGTCGGGAATGAAATCTTCCGGCAGCAGCGCCGGCATGCGCAGCTCCACCTCGGTCTGGCTGTTGGTGAGATCTTCCAGCGACGGTTCGCGGCCGTTTTTCAACGCGTCGACGGCGCTTTCCAGCAGTTCCATGTAGAGCGAGAAGCCGACGGTGGTCATCTGGCCGCTCTGGTCTTCGCCCAGCAGCTCACCGGCGCCGCGGATCTCCAGATCGTGGGTCGCCAGCGCAAAACCGGCGCCGAGGTCTTCCAGCGAGGCGATGGCCTCGAGCCGTTTATGGGCGTCGGTGCCCATGGCTTTCGGGTTTGGCGTCAGCAGATAGGCGTAAGCCTGGTGGTGCGAACGCCCGACGCGGCCGCGCAATTGATGCAGCTGCGCCAGGCCGAAGCGATCGGCCCGCTCGATGATGATGGTGTTGGCGCTGGGGATATCGATGCCGGTTTCAATGATGGTGGTGCACACCAGTACGTTGAAGCGCTGGTGGTGGAAATCGTTCATCACCCGTTCCAGATCGCGTTCGCGCATCTGGCCGTGGCCGATGGCGATGCGCGCTTCCGGCACCAGCTCAGCCAGACGCTGCGCCGCTTTCTCGATGTTTTCCACGTCGTTGTAAAGGTAGTAAACCTGGCCGCCGCGCAGCACTTCGCGCAGGATCGCCTCGCGCACCACCAGGCTGTCGTATTCGCGCACGAAGGTCTTCACCGCCAGCCGGCGCGCCGGTGGGGTGGCAATGATAGACAGATCGCGCATGCCGCTCATCGCCATGTTCAGCGTCCGCGGGATTGGCGTGGCGGTCAGCGTCAGGATATCGACATCGGCGCGCATCGCCTTGATGCGCTCCTTGTGGCGCACGCCAAAGCGGTGCTCTTCATCGACGATCAGCAGCCCCAAATCCTTCCAGCGCAGATCGCTTTGCAGCAGTTTGTGGGTGCCGATGATGATGTCCACTTTGCCTTCGGCCGCGTCGTCCAGTACCTGTTGCTGCTCTTTGGCGCTGCGGAAGCGCGACATCATCTCGATGCGGATCGGCCAGGTGGCGAAGCGATCGCGGAAGTTGTCGAAGTGCTGCTGCGCCAGCAGCGTCGTCGGCACCAATACTGCCACCTGCTTGCCGTTTTCCACCGCCAGGAAGGCGGCGCGCATCGCCACTTCGGTTTTGCCGAAGCCGACGTCGCCGCAGACCAGGCGGTCCATCGCCAGCGGCTGGCACATGTCGCTCAGCACCGCGTTGATCGCCTGTTCCTGATCCGGCGTGGTTTCGAACGGGAAGCTCTGGCAGAACAGCTGGTACTGCTCGCGGTTGTGTTTGAAGGCGAAACCGGCCTTGGCGGCGCGCTGGGCGTAGATATCCAGCAGCTCGGCCGCTACGTCGCGCACCCGCTCGGCCGCTTTCTGCCGCGCGCGCGTCCAGGCGTCGCCGCCCAGTTTGTGCAGCGGAGCGTTTTCGTCCGCGCCGCCGGCGTAGCGGCTGATCAGGTGCAGCGATGACACCGGCACGTACAGCTTGTCCTCACCGGCGTAGGAGAGGATCAGGTATTCGGCCTTGATGCCGCCGGCCTCCAGCGTGGTCAGGCCGACATAGCGGCCCACACCGTGCTCCAGGTGCACCACCGGCTGGCCGGGATGCAGCTCCGCCAGGTTGCGGATCAGGGTATCGGTATTGATGGTGCGCCGGTTGTCCTGCCGGCGACGGCTGACGCGCTCGCCGAGCAGATCGCTTTCGCAGATCAGCGCCCGCCGGCGCAGGCCGTCGAGGAAGCCGTGTTCGGCGGCGCCGACCATCATGTAACGGCCCGCGGTTTCCGCCTGATCTAGTCGTTGGATCAAGGCAGGCGCCAGCTTGATGCGGCCGAGCAGATCCTGCAGCGTTTCACGCCGCCCCTCGCTCTCGACGGAGAAGATCACGCTGCCGTCAAAACTTTCAATAAAGCGGCGCAGATTATCCAGCGGGGATTTATGCTGCGCCTGCACCGCCAGATCGGGCAGGGCATGGTAGTCCAGATTGGTATTGCCCGCTTTGGCCGGCAGCTCATCGGTTTTCAGCGCGATGCGCGGCCAGGCTTTCAGCTCGCCGAACAGTGCGTCAACGCGCAGCCACAGCGTATCCGGCGCCAGCAGCGGGCGCATCGGATCGACGCGGCGGCTTTCGAAACGCTGGTTGACGTCCTGCCAAAAGCGCTCGGCGGCGCCCTCCAGATCGCCGGTGTTGACGATCAGCGTATTGGCCGGCAGGTAGCTGAACAGCGACGGCAGCGGCTGGCTGAAGAACAGCGGCTGCCAGTATTCGATGCCGGCGGGCCAGGCGCTTTTGCTGACCTGCTGATAGATGTGCTCGGCGTCGCGACGCACCTCAAACTGCTCGCGCCACTGGCTGCGGAACAGCTCGATGGCGTTTTTGTCGGTAGGGAACTCGTGGGCCGGCAACAGATTGATGGCCTCGACTTCGCTCAGCGTGCGCTGGGTGTCGACGTCGAAGATGCGCAGGCTGTCGATTTCGTCATCGAAGAAGTCGATGCGGTAAGGCTCATCGCTGCCCATTGGATACAGGTCGAGCAACGCGCCGCGGGTGGCGAATTCGCCGTGCTCCATCACCTGATCGACGCTGCGGTAACCGGCCTGTTCCAGCTGCGCGCGCAGCTTGTCGCGCGACAGGCGCTGGCCTTTCTTCATCACCAGCGCGTGTCCGTGCAGGAACTCGTGCGGGCAGACGCGCTGCATCAGGGTGTTGACCGGCAGAATAATCACGCCGCGCGCCATGGTCGGCAGGTGATACAGGCTCGACAAACGATCCGAGATGATTTCCTGATGCGGCGAGAAGCTGTCGTACGGCAGGGTTTCCCAGTCGGACAGCGTGGTCACCATCTGATCGGTGAACTGCTGGATCTCGTCGCGCAGCCGCAGGGCGTTTTGCATGTCCGGCGCGATCAGCATCACCGGGCCAGGGTGGCGTTCGACGATCTCGGCGCACTCCACGGCGCAGGCCGCGCCGGTCAGTTGCCCCAGCTGGCGCAGATCGCCCGCGCGATCGGGCAGAGAATAACGGGGGGATGAGGAACGGTTACGGCTATCGGAAGTGCTCATTCAGGTATCTTTAATCAATGTGTTAGAGGGCGTTCCGGCACGGATAACCCAGCGCCTTTATGCTGTTTATAGTAGCCCAGCGGCCGGCAAACTGACACAGCAAAAAGCGCTGCCCATCAATTTTCTGCCGGTTATTTAACCGGTTAATGTCGTCTGTTTTTTGCGGCTGAGGATAAATAACGCGCGAAGCTGCCGCCGTCTCCCTCTTCGCCGCCACGCAATAAAAGGCCCTCGGGTGTTCCCTAAACGAGGGAGAGCCTTTATTATCCATGATCACTTTGCTTAAGCCACGGCTATCAAACGGATTTCATGTATCAACCTGTCGCGTTATTCATTGGCCTGCGCTACATGCGCGGGCGAGCCTCAGACCGCTTCGGGCGGTTTGTTTCCTGGCTTTCCACCATCGGCATTACGCTGGGGGTGATGGCGTTGGTCACCGTGCTGTCGGTGATGAACGGTTTCGAAAAGGATCTGGAGAACAACATCCTCGGCCTGATGCCGCAGGCGTTGGTTACCAGTCCGCAAGGATCGGTCAACCCGCAGCAGCTGCCGGCCTCCGAGGTGCAGAAGCTGCAGGGCGTCACGCGCGTCGCACCGCTGACCACCGGTGACGTGGTGCTGCAAAGCGCCCGCAGCGTGGCGGTCGGGGTGATGCTCGGCGTCAATCCCGACGAAGCCGATCCGCTGACCCCGTATCTGGTCAACGTCAAGCAGCAACAGCTGCAGCCGGGCCAATACAACATCATCATCGGCGAACAGCTGGCGGGGCAACTCGGCGTCAAGCGCGGCGATTCGCTGCGCGTGATGGTGCCGAGCGCCAGCCAGTTCACACCGATGGGCCGCATTCCCAGCCAGCGCCTGTTCACCCTTATCGGCACCTTCCACGCCAACAGCGAGGTGGACGGCTATCAACTGCTGGTCAACCAACAGGACGCTTCGCGCCTGATGCGCTACCCGGCCGGCAACATCACCGGCTGGCGCCTGTTCCTGCAGCAGCCGCTGGCGGTCGATACCCTCAGCCAACAGGCGCTACCGGCGGGCACGGTCTGGAAAGACTGGCGCGATCGCAAGGGCGAGCTGTTCCAGGCGGTGCGCATGGAGAAAAACATGATGGGGCTGCTGCTCAGCCTGATCGTGGCGGTGGCGGCGTTTAACATCATTACGTCGCTCGGCCTGCTGGTGATGGAAAAGCAGGGCGAGGTCGCCATTCTGCAGACCCAGGGGCTGACTCGCCGCCAGATCATGTCGGTGTTTATGGTGCAGGGCGCCAGCGCCGGTATCATCGGTTCGCTGCTCGGCACGCTGCTCGGCGTGCTGCTGGCCACCAACCTGAATAACCTGATGCCGATCCTCGGCGCATTGATCGACGGCGCTTCGCTGCCGGTGGCGGTCGATCCGCTGCAGGTGACGATCATCGCCGTGGTGGCGATGGCGGTTTCCCTGTTGTCCACGCTCTATCCTTCATGGCGCGCTGCCGCCGTACAACCCGCTGAGGCTTTACGTTATGAGTAACCATCTTTTGCTGCAGTGTGACAACCTGTGCAAGACCTATCAGGAAGGCAACCTGCACACCGACGTGCTGCGCAACGTCAGCTTTGCCATGCAGCAGGGCGAGATGATGGCGATCGTCGGCAGCTCGGGTTCCGGCAAGAGCACCCTGCTGCACCTGCTGGGCGGGCTGGACTCGCCGACCTCCGGCGAGGTGATTTTCAAGGGCGAATCGCTGAACGCCATGTCTTCGGCGGCCAAGGCTGAGCTGCGCAACCGCCAGCTGGGCTTCATCTATCAGTTCCACCACCTGTTGCCGGACTTCACCGCGCTGGAAAACGCCGCCATGCCGCTCTTGATCGGTGGCGCCAAACCGGCTCAGGCGCAGGAGAAAGCGCGGGAGATGCTGGCGGCGGTCGGGCTGGAAAAGCGCAGCAAACACCGTCCGTCCGAGCTTTCCGGCGGCGAGCGTCAGCGCGTGGCGATCGCGCGCGCGCTGGTTAATAACCCGGCGCTGGTGCTGGCGGACGAACCGACCGGCAACCTCGACAAGCGCACCGCGGACAGCATCTTCGATCTGCTCGGTGAGCTGAACGTGCGTCAGGGCACCGCTTTCCTGGTGGTAACGCACGATCTGCAGCTGGCCAAGCGCTTGAGCCGCCAGTTGGAAATGGCCGACGGTCACCTGCAGGCGCAGCTGACCCTGATGGGGGCCGAGTAATGGCGGGAGCCTCACTGTCCTTCCTGACGGCCCTGCGTTTCAGCCGCGGCCGTAAACGCGGCGGCATGGTGTCGCTGATCTCGGTCATCTCCACCATTGGCATCGCGCTGGGGGTGGCGGTGCTGATCGTCGGTCTGAGCGCGATGAACGGCTTTGAGCGCGAGCTGAAGAACCGCATTCTGGCGGTGGTGCCGCACGGCGAGCTCGAGCCGGTCAATCAGCCGTTCAGCGGCTGGCCGTCGATTCTGCAGCGGGTGGAAAAGGTGCCGGGCATTGTGGCCGCCGCGCCGTACATCAACTTTACCGGCCTGATGGAAAACGGTGCTCAGCTGCGCGCGGTGGAAGTCAAAGGTGTGGATCCGCAGCAGGAGAGCCGACTGAGCGCGTTGCCGCAGTATGTGCAGGGCGACGCCTGGGCCAACTTCAAGCCCGGCGAGCAGCAGGTGATCCTCGGCAAGGGCGTGGCCGACGCGCTGGGCGTCAAGCAGGGCGCCTATGTCACGGTGATGATCCCCAACAGCGACCCTGAGATGAAGCTGCTGCAGCCGAAGCGTATTCGCCTGCACGTGACCGGCATTTTGCAGCTCAGCGGCCAGCTCGATCACAGCCTGGCGCTGGTGCCGCTGGCCGATGCGCAGCAGTATCTCGACATGGGTGACAGCGTCACGGGTATCGCTCTCAAGATGAACGACGTGTTCGCCGCCAACAAGCTGGTGCGCGACGCCGGCGAAGTGACCAACGCTTACATCTATATCAAGAGCTGGATCGGCAAGTACGGCTACATGTACCGCGACATCCAGATGATCCGCGCCATCATGTACCTGGCGATGGTGCTGGTGATCGGCGTGGCCTGCTTCAACATCGTTTCCACGCTGGTGATGGCGGTGAAAGACAAAAGCGCCGACATCGCGGTGCTGCGCACCCTGGGCGCCAAAGACGGCTTTATCCGCGCCATTTTCATCTGGTATGGGCTGCTGGCCGGGCTGCTGGGCAGCCTGAGCGGCGTGGTGATCGGGGTGATCGCCTCGCTGCAGCTGACCAACATCATCCGGGGCATCGAGAAACTGGTCGGCCACTCCTTCCTGTCGGGCGATATCTACTTCATCGACTTCCTGCCTTCCGAGCTGCACTGGCTGGACGTGCTGATCGTGCTGGCGACCGCTATCGTGCTGAGTCTGTTGGCCAGTTGGTATCCGGCGAGGCGCGCCAGCCGCATCGATCCGGCGCGGGTGCTGAGCGGACAATAAAACCCACGGGGAGGCAGCGATGCCGCCCCGTTTTTTTAGCCTGGGGATGGGTTATGTACTACGGTTTCGATATGGGCGGCACCAAGATTGAGCTGGGGGTGTTCGACGACAGCCTGCAGCGCATTTGGCAAAAGCGGATGCCGACGCCGCGCGACGATTATCGGCAACTGCTGGCTACGCTGTGCGAGCTGACCCTTGAGGCGGATGCGTTTTGCGGCCGGCGCGGCAGCGTCGGCATCGGCATTCCGGGCCTGCCCAACGACGATGACGGCACGCTGTTTACCGCCAATGTGCCGGCGGCGATGGGGCGGCCGCTGCCGCGCGATCTGGCGGCGCTGATCGGGCGCGAGGTGCGGGTCGATAACGACGCCAACTGCTTTGCGCTGTCGGAGGCCTGGGACGACGAGTTCCGCCGCTACCCGACGGTGCTGGGCATCATCCTCGGCACCGGCGTAGGCGGCGGCCTGATCGTCGAGGGCAAGACGGTGCCCGGGCGCAACTATATCGCCGGCGAGTTCGGCCATTTGCGCCTGCCGGTGGACGCGCTCGAGGTGCTGGGGCGTGATGTGCCTCGCGTCGCCTGCGGGTGCGGCCATCAGGGTTGCATTGAAAATTACATATCGGGCCGCGGTTTCGAATGGATGTACGCCCATTTTTATGGCCGGCGCTTGCCTGCCACCGAGATCATTGCGCATTATCAGGCGGGTGAGCCGCAGGCCGTGGCGCATGTCGATCGCTTTATGGACGTGCTGGCGATCTGCCTGGGTAACCTGCTGACGGTGCTGGATCCGCACCTGGTGGTGATCGGCGGCGGGCTGTCGAACTTCGACGCCATTTACCAGGCGTTGCCGCAGCGGCTACCGGCGCACCTGCTGCGGGTGGCTCGGCTGCCGCGCATCGAGAAGGCGCGCTATGGCGACGCCGGCGGCGTGCGCGGCGCAGCGTTTCTCAATTTGACTCGCCCAACGTAATGGGCGTTGCGGCCAGGCGTGAATGTATACAGCCAACAACGCCGCAACGTTCAGTAAGAAGGGTAAACAGGGAAAAGTAAGGAGAGAGTTAATGCACACTCGCCATCGGCTGTGTCAGTTTCGCAAGAGTAAGCATGTGCTGCATCAGCGCTTTCGTTCACGCATTTTTCACCGTGACACCATGGCGGCGGCCGAGCTGAAAAAGCCGTTTGTGGTGGTGTTGACCGGGGCCGGCATTTCGGCCGAGTCGGGCATTCGCACCTTCCGCGCCGCGGATGGGCTGTGGGAAGAGCACCGGGTGGAGGACGTCGCCACGCCGGAAGGTTTTCAGCGCGATCCGGCGCTGGTGCAGGCGTTTTACAATGAACGTCGCCGCCAGCTGCAGACCGAGGACATCGCCCCGAACGCCGCGCACCGCGCGCTGGCGGATCTGGAAGAGTGGCTGGGGGACAACTTCCTGCTGGTCACGCAAAACATCGATAACCTGCATGAGCGCGCCGGCAGCAAGCGGGTGCTGCACATGCACGGCGAATTGCTGAAGGTGCGCTGCACCCAGTCGGGCCAGGTGTTCGAGTGGCCCGGCGATCTCAGCGTCGATGAGCGTTGCCACTGCTGCCAGTTCCCGGCGCCGTTGCGGCCGCACGTGGTGTGGTTCGGCGAGATGCCGCTGGGCATGGACGACATCTACCAGGCGCTGAGCAAGGCCGATTTCTTCGTCGCCATCGGCACCTCCGGCCATGTCTATCCGGCGGCCGGGTTCGTGCATGAGGCGCGGCTGGGCGGCGCCTACGCGATGGAGCTGAACCTGGAGCCGAGTCAGGTGGAAAGCCAGTTCGACGAGAAACACTACGGCCTGGCCAGCGAAGTGGTGCCGCGTTTTGTGCACAAATTCCTGGTGGGCAAGGTGGCGCGGGCCGATAAGCCCTAAAGACATCAGGGCGCAATGCGCGCCCTGATGGGATGGCGGGCGTGTTAGCGCCCGGCTTTCAGCTTTTGGAAGTAGCTTTCGTACAGCGTGCTGGCGTCGCCGACGTCGTTTTGCCACTCGCCGTGCTCAATCACAGTTTTATCCGGGTAGAGAGACGGATCGTTGGCGATCTCCGGCGACAGCAGCTTCTTCGCCGCCAGGTTCGGCGTCGGGTAACCGATGGTTTCCGCCACCTGCACCGCGATTTCCGGCCGCAGCAGGAAGTCGATCAGCTTCAGCGCCCCCTCGACGTTGCGCGCGTTGGCCGGAATGGCCAGGCTGTCCATCCAGAAGATCCCGCCTTCCTTCGGCCAGACGATCTCCAGCGGCGTGCCGGCCTGGCGCGCCACGAAGGCCGAACCGTTCCACACCATGCCGACGTTGACTTCCCCTTCCATAAACGGGTTGCCCGGGTTGTCGGAGTTGAAGGCCAGCACGTTCGGCATCAATTTTTGCAGTTCGCGGTAGGCGGCTTCGATCTCTTTCGGATCGGTGGTGTTGCCCGAATAGCCCAGCTTGAGCAGCGCCATCTGGAACACTTCGCGCGCATCGTCGGTCAGCAGCAGACGGCCTTTGTACTGCGGCTGCCACAGATCGGCCCAGGAGGTGACGGTGGACGGATCCTGCGCGTCGCTGTTAACGCCGATGGCGGTGGCGCCCCAGATGTAAGGGATGGAGTAGTCGTTGTTGGGATCGAACGGCTTGTTCAGCAGGGTAGGATCGAGATCCTTGAAGTGGCTGAGCTTGCTCTTGTCGATTTTTTGCAGCATGCCTTCCTTGCTCATCTTGGCGATGAAGTAAGTGGAAGGCACCACCAGATCGTACGCGCCGTCCTTGTAGGTCTTCAGCTTGGCGTACATGCTTTCGTTGGATTCATAGGTGGAATAAATCACCTTGATGCCGGTTTCTTTGGTGAACTGCTCCAGCAGCCCCGGCGGGACGTATTCAGTCCAGTTATAGAAATACAGCGTTTTGCCGTCAGAGGCGTTTGCAGAGCAGAAACTCAGCGCCATCATCCCGGCTGCGAGCAGATGTGACCACTTTTTCATGCAGCGTATCCTTCAGCAGTAGTGAGCCGAACCCGTATGAGCCGCCGTTTTCGGCCGCGCCATACCCCAGAAAGGGGCCATTATAGGGGCCGGGGCGGGGTGGGTAAAGGCGGTTATCCCAGCGGCAAATCAGCGGGTTAACCGAGTCAGGGCCATCACCAAAGGCCGCTTTCATATCATTGTGGTCAATGAAAGAGACGGGCGCCGCAGCGCCCGGCGGGAAGGATTACTCGGCCTTGGGCGAGCGATCGCGCATCACCCACTGGCTGGCGATCACCAGCGTCAGCGACAGCAGCAGCAAAATGGTGGCCAGCGCGTTAACCTCAGGCGAGACGCCGACTTTCACCATCGAATAGATCTTCAGCGGCAAAATCTCGTAGCTCGGCCCGGTGACGAAGGAGGAGACGACCACGTCGTCCATCGACAGGGTGAAGCTCAGCAGCCAACCGGCCGCCACCGCCGGCATCGCCAGCGGCAGAATGATTTTGCGCAGGATGGTGAACTCGCTTGCGCCGAGATCGCGCGCGGCTTCCAGCATCTTCACGTCGAAGCCTTTCAGGCGCGCGTAGACGGTCACGACCACGAACGGCAGGCAGAAGGTGATGTGCGAGAACAGCAGCGACCAGAAGCCGAGCGAAATGCCCAGCAACATGAACAGCACCAGCAGCGAGATGGCCATCACGATGTCCGGCGACATCATCACCACAAACAGCATGCCGCCGACGAACGGTTTGCCGCGGAAGCGGTAGCGGTACAGCGCCACCGCGGTCAGCGAGCCGATCAGCGTGGCGAAGGTGGCGGAGAGCACCGCCATGGTCAGCGAGTGGCCCGCCGCCTGCAACAGGCTGTCGTTGTTGAGCAGCGTGCTGTACCACTTGGTGGTGAACCCTTGCCAGTTGATGCCGAAGCGCGAGGCGTTGAAGGAGTTGACGATCAGGATGACGATCGGGATATACAGATAGGCGTATACCAGCGTCATAAAGCCGCCGCGCAGCAGACGTCCGATCATGCCAGATCCTCTTTCTTGTTCAGCAGGCGGGCGGCCCGGTAATAGACCAGCAGCAACAGCCCCATCACCAGCGTCAGGCAGATGCTGGTGGCCGCGCCGAACGGCCAGTCGCGGATATTGAGGAACTGGCTTTTAATCACGTTGCCGATCAGCAGGTTTTTGGCTCCGCCCATCAGATCGGCGACGAAGAACAGCCCCATCGCCGGCAGCACCACCAGCAGGCAGCCGGCGATAATGCCCGGCATGGTCAGCGGCACGATGATGCGGATAAAGGTTTGGAGCTTGCTGGCGCCGAGATCGCGCGCCGCCTCCAGGCAGGATTTATCGAGCTTTTCGATGCTGGAGTAGAGCGGCATCACCATAAACGGCAGCAGGATATATACCAGGCCGAGGATCACCGCTTCCGAGGTGTACATGATGCGCAGCGGCTTGTCGATAACGCCGATCCACAGCAGCGCGTCGTTGAGATAGCCGCGGGTGCTGAGAAACAGCTTCAGGCCGTAGATGCGGATCAGCGAGTTGGTCCAGAAGGGCACGATCAGCAGAAACAGCAGCAGCGGCCGCACCTTCTGCGGCAAGCGCGCCAGAATAAAGGCGAACGGATAGCCGATCACCAGGCAGCACAGGGTGGCGATCAGCGCCATGTTCAGCGAGTGCAGCAGCACCTGGGCATACAGCGGATCGAACAAGCGCCGGTAGTTATCCAGCGTGAACACCATCTGCACCAGGTTGGCGTCATCACGGGTCAGGAAGCTGGCGCCGATGATCATCAGGTTCGGCATGAACACGAACAGCAACAGCCAGGCGACGACGCCGACGATCACCACATTCTGGAAGACTTTACGCGATTTCTTCATCGGCCAGCACCACCTCCCAGCTTTCGACCCAGGTCACCGCCATCTTCTGATTGAGCGAGTGATCGACGTCCGGATCGTCTTCGTTGAAGAACTCGCTGACCATCACCGTTTTGCCGTTCTCCAGCTCGACCACCGATTCCAGCGTCATGCCTTTGTAGTTGCGCTCACGCACGTAACCGATCAGCCCGTCGTGCTGCGCGCTGTCGTTCACTTCTTCCACCCGCAGATCCTCCGGGCGCAGCAGCACCTTGAGCTTTTGGCCCGGTTCTACCGGCAGATCGGCATAGATGTCGCACTCGCGGCCTTCCACATTGGCGCGCACCCGCTGCGGATCGAGGCGTTGCAGGACCACCGCGTCGAAGATGTTGATCTCGCCGATGAAGCTGGCGACGAACAGGTTTTTCGGCTCTTCATAGATCTCACGCGGCGTGCCGTCTTGCTCGATGCGGCCTTCGCGCATCACCACGATGCGATCCGACATGGTCAACGCTTCTTCCTGATCGTGGGTGACGAACACGAAGGTGATGCCCAGCTTGCGCTGCAGCGCTTTCAGTTCGTTCTGCATCTGCTTGCGCAACTTGTAGTCCAGCGCCGACAGCGATTCGTCCAGCAGCAGCACTTTCGGCTTGTTGACCACCGCGCGGGCGATGGCCACACGCTGCTGTTGGCCACCGGAGAGCTGGCCCGGCCGCCGCTTGGCGAAGGCATCCAACTGCACCATGCGCAGCGCCTCTTCGACGCGCGGCGTCAGTTCGGCCGCCGGCACCTTTTGCATGCGCAGGCCGAAAGCGACGTTGTCGAACACCGACATGTGCGGAAACAGGGCATAGCTCTGAAACACGGTGTTGACGTGGCGATGCTCGGCCGCAATGGCGGTGATGTCCTGGCCGTCGAGCGCGATGCGGCCCCGATCGGCGTCTTCCAGACCGGCAATCAGGCGCAGCACCGTGGTTTTGCCACAGCCGGAGGGGCCAAGAATGGTGAGGAATTCGCCGTGATTAATCGTCAGATCCAGATCGGCAATGATGGTTTTGCCATCGAACGCTTTGCTCAGGGCATGCAGTTCAACAAGGGGGGCTCGAGAGGATGTCTCAGTCATTTATCGTCTTACTCTATCCCGTGGGCTAATGCAGATAGAACCGCAACTGGAAAAGACTGCCGGAGCTTGCGGGCATGCCCGCGATTCAAAAGAAGCTCAAACCAGTTGCGCCAATGGAAATTTTTCGAGCGCGCATGATAGACGCTGAATGCCGGAATTGAAAGCCGATCCGGCCCAGATGCCGCGTTTTTCATCATGATAGCGACAAATGACCCTGTGATGACAGCGTTATTTCCCTCTGAAATCATCACAAAGATTAATGATATTGGCGAATTCTGGTTAAAAATGACCTGACGCAATATTTGATCCTGATCGGTTCAGCATAATGAAACGCGATATTCTGAGGGGCCGCTACCATGGATAAATTACTTGACCGCTTTTTCAACTACGTCTCTTTTGACACCCAGTCCAAAGCGAACGTAAAGCATGTGCCGAGTACCGACGGGCAGTTGAAGCTGGCGCGTGCGTTGCAGCAGGAAATGATCGCGCTCGGCTTCGAGCGGGTGTCGCTCAGCGAGCACGGCTGCGTGATGGGCACCTGGCCGGGTAACGTCGCCTGGCCGGTGCCGGCGGTCGGTTTTATCGCCCATCTGGATACTTCGCCGGATTTCAGCGGCAAACACGTCAATCCGCAGATCGTCGAGAACTATCGCGGCGGCGATATTGCGCTCGGCATTGGCGATGAAGTGCTGTCGCCGGTGATGTTCCCGATCCTGCACCAGATGTTGGGGCAGACCCTGATCACCACCGACGGCAAAACGCTGCTGGGCGCCGACGACAAGGCCGGCATCGCCGAGATCCTCACCGCCATGGCGCGCCTGCGCGCGCGCAAAATCCCGCACGGCGACATCCGCGTGGCCTTCACCCCGGATGAAGAGGTGGGCAAGGGGGCACAGCTGTTCGACGTGGCGGCCTTCAATGCCGAATGGGCTTACACGGTGGACGGCGGCGGCGTCGGTGAGCTGGAGTGCGAAAACTTCAATGCCGCCTCGGTGACGATCAAAATCCTCGGCAACAGCGTGCACCCCGGCAGCGCCAAGGGCGTGATGGTCAACGCGCTGTCGCTGGCTACCCGCATTCATCAGGCGCTGCCGGCGGACGAAACGCCGGAGACCACCGAGGGTTACCAGGGCTTTTACCACCTCAGCAGCATCAAGGGCAGCGTGGAACGCGCCGAAATGCACTACATCCTGCGCGACTTCGAGCGCGAGGGATTCGAGGCGCGCAAACGCAAGATGGTGGACATCGCCCGCGAGGTCGGCAAAGGCCTGCCGCGCGATTGTTATATTGAAGTCAGCATCGAAGACAGTTATTACAACATGCGCGAACAGGTGGCGGAGCATCCGCACGCGATCGCGCTGGCGCAGCAGGCAATGCGCGACTGCGACATTGAACCGGTGATGAAACCGATCCGCGGCGGCACCGACGGCGCGCAGCTGTCGTTCCGCGGCCTGCCGTGCCCGAACCTGTTCACCGGCGGCTACAACTACCACGGCAAGCACGAATTCGTGACGCTGGAAGGCATGGAGCAAGCGGTGGCGGTGATCATGCGCATCGCGGCGCTGACCGCCGAGCGGGCGCGGTAAAACGGGACGCTTGCGATTATCATAATCGCTTGCCGCAACAAGGCGTTGCTCATAGTGTGGAAGTCCATTCCCCACGCATAAGGACCGCATGATGAGCACCGAATTCCGCATCGCCGGCTCGCATTTGACGCAGTTCGTTCAGGCGATTTGGCGCCAGGCCGGCAGCACGGCGCGCGAAGCCGAGCTGGTGGCCGATCACCTGGTGCAGGCTAATCTGGCCGGGCACGATTCGCACGGCGTCGGCATGATCCCCAGTTACATGGCATCGTTGGCGCAAGGGCAATTGCAGCTTAATCAACATGCCGAGGTGGTGCGCGACGCCGGCGCGGTGCTGACGCTCGACGGTGCGCGCGGCTTCGGCCAGGTGGTGGCCAGCGAAGCGATGGCGCTGGGCATTGAGCGCGCCGGCAAACTGGGCCTGGCGGCGGTGGCGCTGCACAACGCGCACCATATCGGCCGCATCGGCCATTGGGCGGAACAGTGCGCCCGCGCCGGTTTTATCTCGATTCACTTCGTCAACGTGGTAGGTGATCCGATGGTGGCGCCGTTCGGCGGCAGCGATCGCCGCTTCGGCACCAACCCGTTCTGCGCCATTTTCCCGCGGCCGGGCCGCACGCCGCTGCTGTTGGATTTCGCCACCAGCGGCATCGCCTTCGGCAAGACTCGGGTGGCCTATAACAAAGGCTTGTCGGTGGCGCCGGGCTATCTGATCGACGAACACGGGCAACCCACCACCGAACCGAAGGTGATGCACGAAGCGCCGTTCGGGTCACTGTTGCCGTTCGGCTTGCACAAAGGCTATGCGCTGGCGGCGATGTGCGAGATCCTCGGCGGCGCGCTCTCCGGTGGCCGCACCACCCACGACGCCACGCTGAAAGCCGACAGCGACGCCATCTTCAACTGCATGACGACCCTGATCCTCGATCCTCAGGCCTTCGACGCCCCGCAAATGCAGGCCGAGGCCGAAGCGTTTATCGGCTGGGTGAAGGCGTCGCCGCCGAGCGGCGAACAACCGATCGCGGTGCCGGGAGAATGGGAAGAGGCCAACCGCGCGGCGCGGCTGGAGCAGGGCATACCGATAGACGCCAATACCTGGCGGCAGATTTGCACGGCGGCGGAGCAGGCGGGCATGGCGAATGAAGCGCTGGCCGGTTTTCGCGCGCAGGCGCGGCAGGCATAAAAAAAGCCACCCGATAGGGTGGCTTGTTCGCGTACTCGCAATCAGTCGTTAAAGTACCAATAGCCGCTGTTGACCAGCGCGGTCAGCAGCGCCAGGAATGACGGATCGTCCACCGCGTCGCCGAGCAGGGCAGCGTCGACGCTGAAGTGCTGGCACAGGGCGTCTGCGGCCTGCAGCTGGTCGGTGTCGATCAGTTCGCCGTTGACGAAGCAGCGATCGCCGACGCGCAGCACGCGCAACCCGCCCAGGCGCTGCAGCGCTTCACCCTGTTGCAGCAGTTCGTAGATTTCCCCGGCCTGATACGGCGGCTCCGGCGGCGCCAGATCCAGCTCGTGGCGCGATTGGGAGATAAACTCGCCGAACCAGTGCTGGAAGTGTTCCGGCTGTTGCACCAGATCCAGCATCATCTGCCGTAAGGCGTCCACTTCCTGCGGCAGGATCTCCGCCGGGTGTTCGCGCAGTTTAACGTCCGGATCGCCGTAGCGTTTGCTGCCCAGCTCGCGCGCCAGCACGTAATCGGCGAAGCCGCTCACCAGCTCGCGGCCGTTCGGCGCGCGGAAGCCCACCGAGTAGTTGAGCGCGTTTTCCAGCGCGTAGCCTTCGTGCGGGAAGCCCGGCGGAATGTAGAGAATGTCGCCCGGCTCCATCTCTTCGTCGATGATGGCGTCGAACGGCTCTACCTGCAGCAGATCCGGATGCGGGCAGTGCTGTTTCAGCGGCGTTTTTTCCCCGACTCGCCAGCGGCGGCGGCCAGTGCCCTGAATGATGAACACGTCGTACTGATCGAGGTGCGGGCCGACGCCGCCGCCCGGCACCGAGAAGGAGATCATCAGGTCATCCATCCGCCAGTCCGGCAGTTGGCGGAACGGGCGCATCAGCGCTGCGGAAGGCTCATGCCAGTGGTCCACCGCCTGCACCAGCAGCGACCAGTTGTTTTCGCTCAGGTGATCGAAGCTCTCGAAGGGGCCGTGCGCGACCTGCCAACGGCCGTCCTGGTGGCTGACCAGGCGGCTGTCCACTTCGTTTTCCATCGCCAGCCCGGCCAGCTCATCCGGGGAGATCGGATCGATAAAGTTTTTGAAGCCGCGCTTCAGAATCACCGGACGTTTTTGCCAATAACGTTGCAAAAAATCGTTCCAGTCCAGGTCTAATTGATAATCCATGTTCTATTCCAGGATAGAGGAGTGAGCCTGAGTGCGATTATAACGGAAGTTTGGCCCCGTGGATCGGGGCCGCAGAGGCATAATTTACTCGTTGTGGTGGGTATCGTGCTGGCGGGCGAAGGTGACCTGCATGCGCGCGCCGCCGAGCGGGCTGTCGCTGATGACGATTTCGCCGTCGTATTGCTCGATGATCTCCGCCGCCACCGACAGGCCAAGGCCCTGACCGGGACGCAGGGTATCCACCCGCTGGCCGCGCTGGAAGATCAGCTGGCGCTTGCTTTCCGGGATGCCCGGGCCGTCGTCGTCGATGACGAGGATGAGGTTTTTATCGGAGTGCAGCGAGGTGATTTCCACGAACTCGAGGCAGTATTTGCAGGCGTTTTCCAACACGTTGCCCATCACTTCCATAAAGTCGTTCTTCTCGCCCATAAAGGTCACTTCCGGCGAGATGTCCAGCGTGATCACCACCCCTTTGCGCTGATAAACCTTGTTCAGCGCCACCACCAGGCTGTCGAGCAGCGCCGGCACCGAGTGGATCTCGCGCGTCAGCACCGTCTGGCCGGAGTTGATGCTGGCCCGATGCAGGTAGTAACCGATCTGCTGAGAGATGCGCCCGATCTGATCCAGCATGATCGGCTCGGCTTCTTCGATAGTGGTCTGCTTGCCGCTGCGCAGCGAGCGCAGGGTGCTTTGCAGCACCGCCAGCGGCGTTTTCAGGCTGTGGGTCAGATCCGACAGGGTGGTGCGGTATTTGGTGTAGCGCTGGCGTTCGTTGCGCACCAGAATGTTCAAATTGCGCACCAGGCCGCGCAGTTCGCTGGGCGGGTTCTCATCCAACTGATCGCGTTCGCCGTTCTCCAGCTCGCCCACCTGATTGACCAGCGCCTTGATCGGCCGCAGGCTCCAGTAGGCCGCCAGCCACAGCAGCGGCACCACCAGCAGCAGGTTGGCCAGCAGCACGTAGCTGAACCACTCCCACACTACGTCTGAGCGCTGCAGCTCCTGCGGAATGCTGTCGACCACCACGATGGTCAACGCCGGCAGCCGCGCCGTGGCGGCATAGGTATTGACCGCCACCGAGTGCGTCAGCGCGTTCTGATCGGTATCGTCATAATTCTTCAGCTGATCCTGCGCTTTGGGGTTGTCCCCCAGCACTTCGCTACTGATGCGGGTATCGGTGTCAATTTCGTAGAAGCCGGACTCCTCCAGCCATTCCTTGTTGATCAGCTTCTCCAGCTCCGGCACCTTGCGCTGGCTCCACAGCAGGTTGCCTTTATCGTCGTAGATAAACACCAGCGTGGGAAAATTGAGATCGATATCGGGAGGAATGGCGATGGTGAGCTTGTTGTCTTTCCACTGCGCCAGGCTGAAGAACAGGTTGCTTTCGCCGCGCAGCAGGCGGAAGGCGGTCTTGTCGAAGCTGACGATGTAGCCGACGACCGCCACCAAACCGTAAGAGAGCGACAGCGCCAGGATCACCCCGGCGGTCGCCATCAGGAAGCGGGCGCGCAGCGAAAACGGTTTTTTATTCTTGTTGAACATCATGTTCACTTCGCGTCAAAACGATAGCCCTGGCCACGTACCGTGGTGATCACTTCATGCGGGTATTCCGCCTGCACCTTCTTGCGCAAGCGGCCCATCAGCACGTCGATGGTGTGGCTTTCGCGCAGTTCGGCGTCCGGGTAAAGCTGCAGCATCAACGAATCCTTGCTCACCACCTTGCCGGCGTTGCGGATCAGGGTCTCGATGATGGTGTATTCAAAGGCGGTCAACTTGATCTGTTGATCGTTGACGCTCAGTTCGCGGCGCGACAGATCGATCTGGAACGGCGGCAGCACGATCACCTGCGATGCCAGGCCGCTGTTGCGGCGCATCAAAGCCTGCATGCGGGCGATCACTTCTTCCAGGTGGAACGGCTTGGTGACATAGTCGTCGGCGCCGGCTTCCAGCACCGCCACTTTGTCCTGCCAGCTTTCGCGGGCGGTCAGCACCAGGATCGGCAGCTTGGTCTGGTGCGCGCGCCAACGGCGGATCAGGCTCAGGCCGTCTTCGCCCGGCAGGCCGAGATCGACGATGGCGATATCCGGCGCATGCTCCTGCAGGAAATAATCGGCTTCCTTGGCGTCTTCAGCCGCATCGACCTGATGGCCCATCTCGCGCATCTGAACGGAAAGGTGGTGGCGCAGCAAACCATTATCTTCAACAACCAGTACTCGCATGGCGAACTCCTGTGACTGTGCGGGTGAATGTCCTGTCACCCACGCGATAAAAGGGAACACGCTCTGCGGCGTGTCAGGGGATAACGCGGCCACCTGAACCATTTTGGCAAAAAATGCTGAGGTTATGGTAGGTATAACCCGCCCGGCCCGCAAGAGAGCCGAAGCAATGTATTAAAATAAGCGTTATCAATTTGTTCGCCGACATTATCGACAAGCTCTGATAAACGTCGGATAAACAGCGGCGGGGCAACGTTAAACGCAACTTAAACGCGTCGGGCATTGCCGCGAAAGGAAAGTGTGAACCGGAGCGCTTGATAAGCTTTAAAGGTACTAATAAGGTATTATTGAGGTATCGGCATATTTTCTCAGGAGCGATGGATGAAGCAATTAACCCAGGCAGAACGCATAGCGGGCGTATTTTACGGACAGATGCTGGGCGACGCGCTCGGCATGCCTTCCGAGCTGTGGCCGCGCGAGCGGGTTAAGCGCCACTTCGGCTGGATAGACGGCTTCCTCGATGGGCCGGCGGAGAACTCAGCCGCCTGTTACTTCAAGGCCGGGCAATATACCGACGATACCTCGATGGCGTTGGCGCTGGCCGATGCGCTGCTGGAAGCGGAAGGCGAGGTGGTGCCAGAACTGATCGCCCGCAACGTGATCCGCTGGGTGGACAGTTTTGACGCCTTCAACAAGAACATTCTCGGCCCCAGTTCCAAACTGGCGTTGAGCGAGCAGAAAGCGGGCACGCCGATCGCCGCGTTGGAAAACAACGGCATCACCAACGGCGCGGCGATGCGCATTTCGCCTTTGGGTTGCGTGCTGCCGTCTGCGCCGCTGGAGGGGTTCTGTCAGCAGGTGTGGCTGGCCTCCAGCCCGACGCACAAATCCGACATCGCCGTCGCCGGTGCCGTGGCGATCGCCTGGGCGGTTTCGCGTGCGGTGGAGGGGGCGGACTGGGCCTCGATTCGTCTGGCGTTGCCGGGCGTGGCGGAGTATGCCCAGCGCCGTCAGGTGACGACGTTCAGCCCTTCGCTGGCGGCGCGCATCGAGTTGGCGTTTCAGGTGGTGGATGAGGCGGCCGATCCCGAACAGGCATCCGAGCGGATATATCAACTGATTGGCGCCGGGGTGAGCACCATCGAGTCGGTGCCGGCGGCGCTGGCGATGGTGCAGCTGGCGCAAACCGATCCTACCCGTTGCGCCGTGCTGTGCGCCAACCTGGGGGGCGATACCGACACCATCGGCGCGATGGCCACCGCTGTCTGCGGCGCGCTGCACGGCGCCGAAGCGATGGATCCTGCGCTGCTGGCGCAGTTGCAGCGGGTGAATCCACTGGACGTCGAGGCGTATGCCCAGGCGTTCGTGCGTTTTCGCCGCCGTCGGCAGGGCGAGGCGTAACGGATCAGCTTTCGCTGGTAAATTCGTACATGTCGCTGCGGCAGAAGCTTTCGCTGTATTCGATAGGTTTCTTGCGGTGGTCGAACAGCGTCTGGCGCACGATCAGCAGCGGCATCGGTTCTGATAATTGCAGCGCCCGGCGGATGTCGTCATCGGCCATGGCCGCGCTGACCTGGCTGCGCAGCGATCCCATCTCCACGTTATTTCGGCGGAAGTAGTCATAGAGCGAGATGCCAATCTCGTCGACGTTGGCAATCGCCGCCGCCACCACGTAGGACACCGCCACCGACATCGGCTGCCGATCGAGAAAGTGGATACGTTTGAGTTGATAGATCGGCGTTCCGATCGCCAGCTGGAGCTTTTCCGCCAGTTCGGCGCTGGCCGGTACCCGTTCACGGCTGAGCCATTGCGTGTCCGGCCGGCGCCCTTGTTGCATCACCTCGCGCGAGAACCCTTTGACGTCCGCTAATGAATAGCGCAGCTTCGGCGCGGGCCGTTGCGCCTGGATAAAGGTGCCGTAGCCGCGCGAACGGCCGATGATGCCGTCTTGCTCAAGGCAGGCCAGCGCTTTGCGCACCGTGATGCGCGAGATGCCGAGTTGTTCGGTGAACAGGCGCTCGCTGGGCAAAAAATCCCCCGCATTCAACACTCCTTGATCGATAGCCTGGCGCACCGAGGCGTTGAAGCGCAAATACAGCGGCATCGCGCCCGCGCTGGCCAGATCCTGCTGCAGTTTGTCCAGCAGACGCTGGTTGGTCTCCTTGCTCATAGCCGACGGAAGTCCTGTAGCCGCAATGCGATGGCTTATTTAAGGGGATTTCGCCGGGCAGCGCAACTGCCGCCGCCAAGGGGAGAAATGGAGTAGAGTAGTGTGCAATCGCCCTAAGTTCGGAGAAACAGACTGCCCATGAGTGTTCACCCATCCTACGCGGACGATGCAGCTATCCTGACCGCCTTCGCGCAGCAGCGCCGGCAAGGTCTGACCCGGCGTTCGGCGCTGCACCAGGCCCTGTTGCAACTGATCGCCGCCGGAGAACTGCCCTGGCGGACGAAGCTGCCGCCGAGCCGTGCGTTGGCGGCCCGGCTGACGGTGGCGCGCGACACGGTGGAACAGACCTACGCGCGGCTGGAGGCTGAGGGATTCATCAGTCGAACGGTGGGGCGCGGCAGCTTTGTGCGTTATCGCAGTGACACGCTGCTCGGCCGTGAACTACTGACGGCGGCGACGGGGCAAGAGGCGCGGCTGGCGGAGCGCGAGCTGAGCGATCGCGGCCGGGCGCTGCTGGCGGTCAGCCATACGCCGCACACCAGCCGTCAGGCGTCGCTGACGCCTTCGCTGGCGGACCTGCGGGCGTTCCCCATCGAGCAATGGCTGCAGCAGGAAAAGCAGGCGCTGCGGCGGCACGGCGAACGATTGTTGGGGTATGCCGATCCGCAAGGGCTGCCGGAGCTGCGCGCGGAGATCGCGCATTATCTACAGCGGGAGCGGGGCGTCAAGGCGACGGCGGAACATGTGATCGTGGTGACCAGCTCTCAGCAGGCGCTGGCGCTGTGTACGCAGGTGCTGTTCGATCCCGGCGATGCGGTCTTCGTCGAAGAGCCGGGCTACCAGGGGGCAAAAAAGCTGGTGCAGTCGGCGGGGCTGCAGGCGCGGCCGATCGGCATCGACGAGCAAGGGCTGGACGTCGGGCAACTGATGCAGGCTTCGGGCAGCGGACGGGGCGTTTACATCACGCCGTCTCATCACTACCCGCTGGGATATTCGCTGAGCCTCGAGCGGCGGCTGGCGCTGTTGCAGTGGGCCCAGCGTCGGCGGGCCTGGATCATCGAAGACGATTACGACGCCGAGTTCAACTACGACCGGCAAACCAAGGCGGCGTTGCAGGGGCTGGACAGCAGCGGGCGCACGCTGTACATCGGCACCTTCAGCAAGACGCTGTTTCCGGGGTTGCGCATCGGTTTCATGATCGCGCCGCCGCAGCTGGTGCGGCCATTGGTCGCCGCCCGGCAGTTTCAGGACGGCTACACGTCGGCGCTGGCGCAGATGACGCTGTTCCACTTCCTGCACGAGGGCGGATACGCCGAGCATCTGCGCAATATGCGCACGCTGTACAAGGCGCGGCTGGACGTGCTGTACGACGCGGTGCATCGTCACCTTGCGGCCTGGACGCGCCCGGCGTTGCCGCAGGGCGGGCTGCAGCTGGTGTGCCCGTTGGCGGATGCGGCAACGGAACGGCGGCTGGTGGCGGCCGCCGCCGAAAGGGGGATACGGCTGTACGGCCTGACGGATTTCTACACCGGCGCGCCGCAGCGTGGGGCGCTGGTGCTCGGTTTCTCGGCCTATGCGCCGGACGAGATCGTGCGCTTTATCGCCACGCTGGCGCAGGTGTTCAACGCGCTGCCGGCGGAGAGCGACGGCTAAAATTGGTCTGCTCGGCGTTTTTAATTGGTCCGTATTGCGCCGTCGCCGCGCGGTGTATCCTGCCGTCATTCGGTTATTTCCCTAATGGAAATAATATCTTACTCCGTGAGGCGCTATGAACCCATCAAACCCTAAAGTGACTATCCGCAGAATCAATGGCGACGACAGAGCGCAATGGCTGGCGTTGTGGCAGGGCTATCTCGACTTCTACCGCGCCGACGTGGCGCCGCAGGTGACCGATCGCACCTTCGAACGGTTGGGGCAGGATGAACAGGTGTACGGGCTGGTGGCGGAGGATGCCGACGGCCGGCTGCTGGGGCTGATGAACCTGGTATTCCATCCGTCCACCTGGAGCGCGGTGGGCTATTGTTATATCGAAGATCTTTATGTGTCGCCGCAGGCGCGCGGCCATAAAGTGTCGGAAAAACTGTTCGAACAGGCGTATCGGCTGGCGGAGGCGCGCGGCAGCGATCGGGTCTATTGGATGACTCAGGAGTACAACGCGCCGGCGCGTTCGCTGTACGACAAAATCGGCAGAAGAAGCTCGTTTATCGTTTATACCCGTTAACCGCAGGAGGCGCGTATGGCAATGAATCGTTATGGTCAGCCGATTGGCGAACCGATGCCGGATTGGCAGCCGGCTCGCCGCCCGGGCGGCGCAACGCTCGGCGGGCGTTTCTGTTCACTGGCGCCGCTCGAGCCGCAGCGGGATTACGCCGCGCTGTACGATGCTTTCCAGCTGGCGCCGGACGGCCGCGACTGGACCTATCTGTCTATCGAACGGCCCGATACGCCGGCGGCGATGCTGCAGCATCTCGAGACGCTGCAGGCCAACCCGGGGCTGGTCAATCTGACGGTGTTCGACGCCGCCAGTGACGCGCCGGTGGGGACGGTGGCGCTGATGCGCATCGACGAGGCCAACGGCGTGCTGGAGATCGGCCACGTCAGCTGGTCGCCGTTGATGAAACAGCGCTCCAGCGCCACCGAAGCCATCGCGCTGCTGCTGCGCTACGCCTTTGATACGCTGGGCTACCGCCGCTGCGAATGGAAGTGCGACAGCCACAACGCGCCGTCGCGCCAGGCCGCGCTGCGCTTTGGTTTCCGTTACGAGGGCAACTTCCGCTTTGCGGTGATCGTCAAGGGGCGCAGCCGGGATACCGACTGGTTCGCCATCACCGCTGACCGTTGGCCGACGGTGCGGCAGGCGCTGGCGCGTTGGCTGAGTGCCGAGAACTTCGATGCGCAGGGGCGGCAGATAGCCCGGCTGCAGGTGTTGCGCGGCGAATAATAAGCAACAAGGCGGCCCGCGGGCCGCCTTGTCGTTGTGGGTCTAACGCGCTTACTTCAGCTCGTCGACCAGGGTGGTGGCGCGGCCGATGTAGTTGGCCGGGGTCATCGCCTTCAGACGGGTTTTCTCTTCTTCCGGCAGCGCCAGACCGTCGATGAACGCCTGCATGCCGGCAGCATCCACGCGCTTGCCGCGGGTCAGCTCTTTCAGCTTCTCGTAAGGCTTCTCGATGCCGTAACGGCGCATCACGGTCTGGATCGGTTCGGCCAGCACTTCCCAGTTGTGATCCAGTTCGTCCAGCAGGTGCGCCTGGTTCACTTCCAGCTTGCTGATGCCCTTCAGGGTGGCCTGATAGGCGATCAGCGCATAGCCTAGGCCCACGCCCAGGTTACGCAGCACGGTGGAGTCGGTCAGGTCGCGCTGCCAGCGGGACACCGGCAGTTTGCCCGCCAGGTGGCCCAGCACGGCGTTGGCCAGGCCCAGGTTGCCTTCGGAGTTTTCGAAGTCGATCGGGTTGACCTTGTGCGGCATGGTGGAGGAGCCGATTTCCCCGGCGATGGTCTTCTGCTTGAAGTGGTTCAGGGCGATGTAGCCCCAGATGTCGCGGTCGAAGTCGATCAGAATGGTGTTGAAACGCGCTACGCAGTCGAACAGCTCGGCGATGTAGTCGTGTGGTTCGATCTGGGTGGTGTACGGGTTCCAGGTGATGCCGAGCGAGGTCACGAACGCTTCGCTGAACTGATGCCAGTCCACTTCCGGGTAGGCGACGATGTGGGCGTTGTAGTTGCCGACCGCGCCGTTGATTTTACCCATGATCTCCACGCGCTCCAGCTGGCGGTACTGGCGCTCCATGCGGTAAGCCACGTTGGCGAACTCTTTGCCGACGGTCGACGGCGTAGCCGGCTGGCCGTGGGTGCGCGACAGCAGCGGGATATCGCGGTATTCCAGCGCCAGCCCTTTCAGCGCATCGATGATTTTACGCCAGTAAGGCAGCACCACGTCCTGACGAGCGCTTTGCAGCATCAGCGCGTGCGACAGGTTGTTAATGTCTTCGGAGGTGCAGGCGAAGTGGATGAACTCGGACACCGCGTGCAGCGCAGGCACCGCCGCCACTTTTTCCTTCAGGAAATACTCGACCGCTTTCACGTCGTGGTTGGTGGTGCGCTCGATGGTTTTGATGCGCTGAGCGTCTTCTTCGTTGAATTCAGCGACGATTTTGTCGAGGAAAGCGTTTGCGTCGGCGTCAAAAGCGGGAACTTCCTTGATTTCTGCGCAGGCGGCCAGTTTTTGCAGCCAACGTACTTCAACCTGTACGCGGAATTTCAGCAGACCGTATTCGCTGAAAATGGGGCGCAGTGCGCTGACTTTATCACCGTAGCGTCCATCAACGGGGGAAACGGCGGTCAGTGAGGATAATTCCATCGGTAGCAACTCCTGGGATCGATTAACAATGAGCAACGATATTTTGCGCCTGCTTGAACAGACGATTACGGGAAAACATTAACTGCAGGCGGCTGCCGCCGACCTGTTGCCACAGCACGGCGGCGCGAATGCCGGCCAGCAGCGTGGCGCGAACTTTGGCCTGCACCTGCGGGTTCTGCAAGATCGCCGGTGAGCCGGTCACCTGGATGCGCGGCCCGAGCGGGCTGACCACGTCGACATAAATGCCGGCCAGCGCGCTGATGATGGTGTCCGACTCAAGATCGAAGTGCGCCAGCTGGCGCTCGAGTTGGCCGAGGCGTTCGCCGAGCGTGTTCATCGCCTGTTTGTTGGCGTTGAGCTTGCGCTCCAGCACCATCAGGCTGATGGTGTAGCGGGTCAGTTCCGCGCCCGGCCCTTTGTTGTTGGCGTTAAGCACGCCCATCAGGGTTTCGAGGCCGACCATCAAATTGCGCTCCTCGCCGCCGAACACCGCCAGCGTAGAGGGTGGGTCCATCTGCAGCAGGCTTTTCAGCGAGGTGTGAAACGCTTCGCGGTCGCATTGCCCTTCATGGGCCAATTGCTGAACCAAACGCGCCGACTGGCTGATACCCGCCATGGCCAGCGTGATGTCATAATAATTCTTCGCCACGATGACTCCTGTAAACGCGGTGAACGGTACATGGCTTACTGTATAAGGTTGTGCGTATCGCCAGGGTAACGGCGGCGGCCGCGAACGGTAACGATCGGGCGTGGCTGTAACAACGATGACAACGAATGCCGCGGATCATGCCATAAAATTGAGGGTAAACCCAGCGTCTAATACGCCTGTGGCGAGGCGGATGCGCCGTGCGGCGCAGAACTGCGCAAATAGACGGCGAAAATCGCCGGTGGCGCGGCACGAACTTATTGTTGCGGCGGCAAATAAAGTGCGGCGGCTGCATCTATACTGCCAACGTGACCCCTCAAATAAAGACCTTTATATGCACGTAAAAAACAAGCAGCCGCTGCCGGCGGTGACGCTGGCGGCCATCGGCGTGGTGTACGGCGATATCGGCACCAGCCCGCTGTATACCCTGCGCGAATGCCTGACGGCGGAAGAAGGGATCACCCTGACGCCGACGTCGATCTACGGCTTTCTGTCATTGATTTTCTGGCTGTTGACGCTGGTGGTGTCGATCAAATACGTCTGCTTCGTGATGCGCGCCGACAACGACGGTGAAGGGGGAATTCTGACGCTGATGTCGCTGGCGATCCGCAAGCTGGATGCGCGCTGGGTGCCGGCGGCGGTGCTGGTCGGGCTGGTGGGCGGCAGCTTCTTTTATGGCGATGGGGTGATTACCCCGGCCATTTCGGTGCTCTCGGCTATCGAAGGCCTGCAGATTATTGCCCCCGAGCTGGACAGCTTTATCGTGCCGCTGTCGCTGCTGGTGTTGACCGCGCTGTTCGCGATCCAGAAACACGGCACCGGCAGCGTCGGCAAACTGTTCGCCCCGGCGATGGTCATCTGGTTCCTGACGCTGGCGCTGCTCGGCATCGGCGGCATTTTGCATCACCCCTGCGTGCTGCGGGCGCTGAACCCTTACTGGGCGGTGAATTTCTTCCTCGAGTACAAGGCAGTGTCGTTCTTCGCGCTGGGCATGGTGGTGCTGTCGGTCACCGGCGCCGAAGCGCTGTACGCCGACATGGGCCACTTCGGCAAAAAACCGATCCGCCTGGCGTGGTTTACGCTGGTGGCGCCGGCGCTGGTGCTGAACTACTTCGGCCAGGGGGCGCTGCTGTTGGCCAACCCGGCGGCGATCAATAACCCGTTCTTCCTGCTGGCGCCCACCTGGGCGCTGATCCCGCTGCTGGTGATCGCCACGTTGGCGACGGTGATCGCCTCGCAGGCGGTGATCTCCGGCGTCTTCTCCCTGACGCGCCAGGCGGTGCGGCTGGGCTACCTGCCGCCGATGCGCATCATCTATACCTCCGATCAGGAGTCCGGGCAGATCTACATTCCGGTGGTGAACTGGCTGTTGTTCGCGGCGGTGTTGATCGTGATTATCAGTTTTAAACACTCCAGCAACCTGGCCTCGGCTTACGGCATCGTGGTGACCGGCACCATGCTGCTGTCGTCGATTTTGCTGAGCATCGTGGCGGTGAAAAACTGGGGCTGGCCGCGCTATCTGGGTGGGCTGATGCTGCTTGCCATGCTGTGCATCGACGTGCCGCTGTTCGGCGCCAACCTGATCAAACTGGCGACCGGCGGCTGGCTGCCGGTGGCGCTGGGGTTGATCATTCTGCTGATCATGCTGACCTGGAAGACCGAGCGCTCGCGCCTGATCCGCCGGCTGCGCGACAACCAGGAAGGGCTGACCGCGCTGATCGAGTCGCTGGAGAAGGCGCCGCCGAAGCGGGTGCCGGGCACCGCGGTGTTTATGGAGCGCACGCCGCATGCGGTGCCGCTGGTGCTGCTGCATAACCTGAAGCACAACAAGGTGTTGCATGAGCGCGTGGTGCTGCTGACTATCGTGACTACCGACATGCCGTATGTGCACAACGTGCAGCGGGTGGCGATCGAACAGCTGTCGACGAGCTTTTGGCGGGTGGTGGCGAGCTACGGCTGGCGCGAAACGCCCAACGTGACGGATATCCTTTATCGCTGCGGCCTGGAGGGGATGAGTTTCACCATGAACGAGACCTCGTTCTTCATGTCGCGCGATACGCTGGTATTGGGCAAGCGCCCCTGGTATCTGCGCGTACGCGGCAAGGTGTTCCAGCTGTTGCAGCGCAACGCGCTGCGGGCGCCGGATCTGTTCGAAATCCCGCCAAACCGGGTGATCGAACTGGGGGCGCAGGTGGAATTCTGAATAAAAAAACGCTGCGGTAAACGCAGCGTTTTTCTTGGGCGGCAGGCGAACTACGCCAGGCGCTGTTCGATGATGCCGCCGCCGAGGCAGATTTCGCCCTGGTAGAACACCGCCGACTGGCCGGGGGTGACGGCAGAGACCGGCTCGTCGAAACGCACTTCGATGCGTTCGTCGTCGAGCGGGGTCACGGTGCAAGGGATGTCCTGCTGGCGATAGCGGGTCTTCACCGTACAGCGGAACGGGCCGGTCAGCGGCAGGCGATCAACCCAGTGCAGCTGCTGCGCGATAAGGCCGACTGACATCAGGCGCGGGTGATCGTGCCCTTGCGCGACCACCAGCACGTTATTGGCCACGTCTTTATCCACCACGTACCACGGATCTTCGCTGCTGTCTTTCAGGCCGCCGATGCCTAACCCTTTGCGCTGGCCCAGGGTGTGATACATCAGGCCCTGGTGTTCACCGACGGTCTGGCCGTCGACGCTGACGATCGGGCCCGGCTGCGCCGGCAGGTAGCGGCCGAGGAAGTCGCGGAATTTGCGCTCGCCGATAAAGCAGATGCCGGTGGAGTCTTTCTTCTTGGCGGTGACCAGCTCCAGTTGCTCGGCGATGCGGCGCACCTCCGGCTTCTCCAGTTCCCCAACCGGGAACAGGCTTTGCGCCACCTGCTCGTGGCTCAGGGTATAGAGGAAGTAGCTCTGATCTTTGTTGCCGTCGACGCCGCGCAGCAGGCGGCTTTTGCCGTCCACGTCCTGGCGGCGCACGTAATGGCCGGTGGCGATGAAATCGGCCCCCAGGTCTTCGGCGGCGAACTCCAGGAAGGCTTTGAATTTGATTTCTTTATTGCACAGGATGTCCGGGTTCGGCGTGCGGCCGGCCTTGTATTCTTCCAGGAACAGCTCAAACACGTTGTCCCAGTATTCCGCCGCAAAGTTCACCGTGTGCAGTTCGATGCCCAGCTTGTCGCAGACCGCTTGCGCGTCGGCCAGATCGGTCGCGGCGGAGCAGTACTCTTCGTCGTCGTCTTCTTCCCAGTTTTTCATGAACAGCCCAGCGACCTGATAGCCCTGTTGCTGTAACAGATAGGCGGTAACGGAAGAGTCGACGCCGCCGGACATACCGACGATTACTTTTTTCTGGCTGTTGTCTGACATGGGGATCTCACGAACTTGAACACGAACCGTGCTGATAAAAACAAGCGCAGGATTTTACCACGTTGCCCGCGCCGGCGCACTGTTCATCTTGTGCTGCCCGGCGCCCTCAATGCGGCCAGGCGAAGCTGCCGACCAGCGACAGCGGGTAGCGCTCCGGCTGCTGGTAGCTGCGAATGCTCTCGGCCACCAGCGCGGAACGCAGGTTGGGCGCCTGCAAAATCTCGTCGGCGCTCAACCACAGGCAGCGATCAATATCGCTGTCGTGCGGCTCGGTCGGCAGCGGCTGTTCCAGCTCGATGACGAAGCAAAAACGCAGGAACGGCGTGCGATCCGGCGCAATCCATTGGTGCAGACGTAAAAACGCCTGCGGGGTGGCGCGGATGCCGGTCTCTTCCCACAGCTCGCGCTCGGCGGCCTGCACCAGCGTCTCGTCGGCCTCCAGGTGGCCGGCCGGCTGATTCCACAGCGCTTTGCCGTTGATGGTCTCTTCGACAATTAAAAATTTGCCGGCGGCGTGCACCACGCAGGCCACGGTGACGTGCGGTTTGAACATGCGGTCTCCTTACAGCGGTTTGTCGATGCGCCGATAGATATCGTCCAGCTCGGCGATGCGGGTGCGGTAGCTTTTGAGCAGACAGGCGGTGTCGCCGCCGCACTGCTGGCGTTTTGCCAGCCAGGCCTGCTGGCTGTCCTGCATCGCGCCGCGCGCGCCCATGGCGAACAGGCCGCGCAGCAATTGGTATTGGGTGGCCATTTGCACATCCAAATCGTTCAGCGTGCGGTTGGCGCAGATGGCTTGCTCATCGCGGCTTGCCGCCTTGGCGCAGTCGAAGCTGGCGGCCTGGGCGGCAAACGGGGCCGCCAGAGCGGCGAGCAGCAGCGCGATCGGCGTGGATTTCATGGCGCCTCCATCAGTTATCGGTCTACAGAGAATCGATGCTTTTCCATTCACCAGGCTGCAGTGAGCCCAGCGAAAGATTACCCATACTGTAGCGAATCAGGCGCAGGGTAGGGAACCCGATATGCGCCGTCATGCGACGCACCTGGCGGTTTCGCCCTTCGAACAGGGTGATTTTCAGCCAACTGGTGGGGATGGATTTACGCTCGCGGATCGGCGGGTTGCGCGGCCACAGCCACTGCGGCTCGGCTACCAGCTCCACCCCGGCGGGCAGCGTGGGGCCGTCTTTCAGCGTAACGCCGCAGCGCAATGGCGCCAGATCGCTTTCCTGCGGCGCGCCCTCGACCTGCACATAATAGATTTTGCCGGTGCGCTTGCCCGGCTGGGTGAGCTGCGCCTGCAGCTGGCCGTCGTTGGTCAGCACCAGCAGCCCTTCGCTGTCGCGATCCAGGCGCCCGGCGGCGTAAACGTCGGGGAAGGGGATGTACTCTTTCAGCGTGGCGCGGCCGGCTTCGTCGGTGAACTGCGGCAACACGTCGAAGGGCTTGTTGAATAACACAATTCGACGTGGCCCCTTCGGCGCGGCGGGTTTGGCGGCATTCGGCTTGCTGAATCGTTTAACGTTGTGATTTCTAACAGAGAATTTTTTCATAACAGTTGAGATTACGGATGATAAGCGCATTATAACCGAATCCGTTTCGGATTGGCGCGGACCGAATATTCAAGTAGTATCTACACGCATCTTACAAAGCATTAACAAAATTGCGCTTGAAGGAGAGGTTGATGGAAAGCAAAGTAGTTGTTCCGGCAGAAGGTAAAAAAATCACGGTTGACGCCCAGGGTAAACTGGTTGTTCCTCATAACCCGATCATCCCGTTCATCGAAGGCGACGGCATCGGCGTTGACGTGACTCCTGCCATGATCCACGTGGTTGATGCGGCCGTTAAAAAGGCTTACCACGGCGAACGTAAAATCTCCTGGATGGAAATCTACACCGGCGAAAAATCTACCCACGTTTACGGTAAAGACGTGTGGCTGCCGGACGAAACTCTGGACCTGATCCGCGACTACCGCGTCGCCATCAAAGGCCCCCTGACCACCCCGGTCGGCGGCGGCATCCGTTCTCTGAACGTGGCCCTGCGCCAGCAGCTGGACCTGTACGTGTGCCTGCGCCCGGTGCGTTACTACCAGGGCACTCCAAGCCCGGTGAAACAGCCTGAGCTGACCGACATGGTGATCTTCCGCGAAAACGCCGAAGACATCTACGCCGGCATCGAGTGGAAAGCCGGCTCCGCCGAAGCGGACAAAGTGATCAAATTCCTGCGCGACGAAATGGGCGTGAAGAAAATCCGCTTCCCAGAGCAGTGCGGTATCGGCGTGAAGCCATGCTCCGAGGAAGGGACCAAGCGTCTGGTGCGTGCGGCGATCGAATACGCCATCACCAACGACCGTGACTCCGTGACCCTGGTTCACAAAGGCAACATCATGAAGTTCACCGAAGGTGCCTTCAAGGATTGGGGCTATGAGCTGGCGCGCGAAGAGTTCGGCGGCGAGCTGATCGACGGCGGCCCATGGCTGAAGATCAAGAACCCGAACACCGGCAAAGAGATCGTGGTTAAAGACGTGATCGCCGACGCCTTCCTGCAGCAAATCCTGCTGCGCCCGGCGGAATACGACGTGATTGCCTGTATGAACCTGAACGGCGACTACATCTCCGACGCCCTGGCGGCCCAGGTAGGCGGTATCGGCATTGCGCCGGGCGCCAACATCGGCTCCGACTGCGCGCTGTTCGAAGCGACTCACGGCACCGCGCCGAAGTACGCCGGCCAGGACAAGGTGAACCCAGGCTCCATCATCCTGTCCGCAGAGATGATGCTGCGTCACATGGGGTGGTTCGAAGCGGCTGACCTGATCGTTAAAGGCATGGAAGGCGCCATCGCCGCCAAGACCGTGACCTATGACTTCGAGCGCCTGATGGACGGCGCTAAGCTGCTGAAATGTTCAGAGTTTGGCGACGCTATCGTTAAACACATGTAAGCGTGTTTGGCGCTTGAATGAGAGCGGGAGCCTTAGGGCTCCCGTTTTTTATTGTTCAAAGATGAGTGAGGTATTATCGAACAGGCTCACTGAGCGGCGTTAGCCGATTCACGTACGACCAGCACCGGGCAATTGGCGTGGCGGACGACGGCGGTGGCATTGGAGCCAAGGAGATAAGTGATCGCAGAAGGGCGGTTGGAACCCATCACGATAATCTCCGCGTTAAGCGCATCGGCGAGTTCCAGGATCTGATCTTTAGGATCGCCGACGGCGACATGCGTGGTCACTCTATCTTCAGGCACGCTGAATTGTTTTGCCGCTTTTGCCAGCCCCTCGCTCGCTAGCGCAATGGTTTCATCTTTGGTTTCTATCGCCGCTGTGGCGGCAAAGCCGAAAGCGGCGTAGGTGGCGCGTGACGGGATCACCGCCAGGAAATGGACGTGGGAGTCTTCGAGCCTGGCGAGCGCGTTGACATGCGGGATGACCTGCTGTGTTAATTCCGGCTCGGTAATATCCACGGGAACCAAGATAGTTTTATACATACTCCCTCCTTATCATTATCAAATAACTCCACTTTCTGGATTATAGCTGCTTGATGCAGGGAAAGGAGAGATCCCTATGGCAAACCTGAGAATGTTGGTGCTGAAATGTCAGGTGGTTATCGACGTTCTCGTTAAACGCGGCAAGGCACGCTTGGTGTTTGAATAGAAAGGGAGCCATCGGCTCCCTTGGTTTTAGCTGGCTGAGATGATCGGAACCTTAATGCGGGATTTCCGACACCTCTTTGACTTCCGTCTTGTTGATTTGCTGTTTGACGCCATTGGCGTCGGTATACCCGATCAACCCGGCAGAAGTCTCTTTCGGTTTGCCGTCACTGATGATCGTTCGGCCATCGTGGGTATGAATAGCGTAGCTGGTGCGTGTGCAGCCTGACAGTGCGGCGATGGCAACCAGGGCGATCGCGGGAAGAACAAGCGCTTTTTTCATTTGTAGCTCCTTTTAGTTATTCAACTCACTCATGTTTGCAATCTGGTCTCGATTGATCTGTTCCGTTTTGCCCGTTTCAGCATTTCGATAGGAGACCAATCCGGTATCTTTATCGATCTGGGGCTTGCCGTCGGTAACAATGGTTTTACCGTCCGTCGTTTTGATCGCCTGATTGGAAGCGCAGCCCACCAGGGACATCAATGCTGTTGCCGCCAGCAGCGCGGCAAAGGGGCGTTTGCTTTTCATACCTACCATCCTGGTTACTTAAACAAATTTAATATCAGGAAAGTAAGTATAGGCAGATTTTCCAGATTGCCAGGGTTGAAAGCGCTTCTAATGGGATAAAAAATTAAGAATAACTTAATTTATTGATGGAGTGATTACTCGTTCGGATAACAAGGTTATCGATAGGTCAGGGTTTTCAGCTGTACGCCCCGCCTGGGGAGCTATGGCTTCATGTCATCATCGGCCCACGATTCTCCGCATGCCGATGCTTGATACTCGCAATGTCTCTGGCGGTTTGGCGTTAATTCTGTATAAGTATGCGCCGGGGATCTTGTCGAATACCACGTTGATTTTGGCTGATAGTCATCCATAAGGACAGGGATATGAAAATCACGCATTCAGGCTTTAAAACCGGCGCCGCCACATTATTGGCGGGAATGTTCGCACTGGCGTTAACCGGGTGTGCCAAGAGTACTGCCCTCAGCCAAACCGATCCGGCAAATAAAGAGGTTGACGATCTTTTCGCCAACCTTGGCAACCCAAAGGCGCCGGGAAAAGAGGAATTACATTACCTGTCTCAGGTGCAAGCGGAGATCCAACGCCATTTTAAAGACGCCGAAACCTACTCAGGCAGAAGTTGTACATTAAGCATCAAGCTGGCGCCGGATGGCCTGCTGATCAGCATTCGGGCTGTTCAAGGGGATCCGGAACTTTGCCAGGCCGCGATAAAAGCAATCGTCAATGCACGTTTGCCTAAACCGCCAACGGCCGCGGCTTACGAAGCGGTCAAAAGCAGCGTATTGGAATTTCGTCCGCAGTGAAAATGCAGGGCGGAAACTGCGATGTCAGACAATTAAACCAAAGTCACAGGCCGTATTTTCATGCGGCCTGTGAGTATTGGGTTGTGCAATATTTCGTATAGCGCTTCCTCATGCTAAAGCCCGTTTTTTCGGCATTATTTCACGGCATGTGGCGCCACTCTCTACCGATACATCATCGCGCTTACGCGCTCGCTTCGGTCTTTAAAACCGTTGCTGCGCATCGTTACCACATAGTAGCGATAGTGGTGTTTCTGTGCGTATTCGCGCACCAGATCTTCGGCGAACAGGCCGCTGAAGGTGACGGTGGTGACGAACGTCAGCCCTTTCACTTCGTAGGTGCCGATCTCTTGCGGGGTGCCGATATACGGCGGCGGGAACACGGTTTTGTGGAACTGGCAGCCGGCCAGCAGCAGGGTAAACAGCAGGGCGGCGGAGATTTGCGGTATTCTCATCGGGAAATGCTTTCCTTCCTTGGCGTGTGTTTTGGTAACTCTATAATAGGATTACAAAATTCGACCGGGATGTAAAAACTATCCCGCCGCGGTTGCCGTTTCGTTGATGCGGTATCGCCGTTATCCATCAGCATGAGGATTAAAACATGTTTGTTCGCCAGGCCACCGACAGCGATGCCTCAGCCCTGATCGCCCTCGACAGCGTCGCCGAATACGAGCCGCAGCGCGCGGCGCAGATCCGCGCCTGGTGCGGGCAGGGCGTCTGTTATCTTGCCGAGGAGCAGGGCATGGCGATGGGATACGGTGTGCTGCACTATCACTTCTTCGGCTGCGGCTTTGTGGAGATGCTGATGGTCGGCGAGCGCTATCGCCGCCGGGGCGTCGGGCAGGCGCTGATTGCGGCGCTTAAGTTGCACTGCCGGCACCCGAAGCTGTTCACCTCCACCAATCATTCCAACCTGCCGATGCAGCGGCTGCTATTGAACGCCGGGTTTGTCGCCAGCGGCCAAATTGACAATCTCGATGACGGCGATCCGGAGCAGGTCTTTTTCATCCCGCTGCGCTAATACAGCCGGACATCCACCGCCTGCTGTTGCAGCCAGGTGCTGACGTAGCCATAAGCGGCATAGAAGGCCAGCAGCGCGAAGATCAGCACGGAAAGCGAGGCCAAAAATTTGACGTCGCCCTGCTTCGAAAGCTGGTAAGCGCAAGAGATAAAGGCCAGCAGGCACAGCAGGGTGAAGGCGATGGCCAGCGTGGCGTAGAGAATAAGCATAACGAAACCCGTTCTTCCTTGTTAGCGCGGCAAGGATACCACAGACAAAAAAGGGGCCCAAACGGGCCCCGGTGCGATACGGCGCGAGAGGTTTACTCCGCCACGTCGGGATGATTCTTGCCTTCTTCGATGAATTCTTCGTCGATCTCTTCGATGTTTTCCTTGCTGTCGCGGCCGGACAGGATGTTCCAGCAGGCGATGAACAGCGCGGCGATCAATGGCCCGATGACGAAGCCGTTAATGCCGTAAATCTCCATGCCACCCAGGGTGGAGATCAGGATCAGGTAGTCCGGCATTTTGGTGTCTTTGCCTACCAGCAGCGGGCGCAGAATGTTGTCCACCAGGCCGATTACGACCACGAAGAACACCACCAGGAAGATGCCTTTCCACAGCATGCCGGTGGCGAAGAAGTAGATCACCGCCGGCACCCAGATGATGGCGGAGCCCACGGCGGGGATGATCGACAGGAACGCCATCAGCGCGCCCCACAGCAAGCTGCCGTCGATGCCGGTAAAGTAAAACGCCAGCCCGCCGAGCGCGCCTTGCACCACGGCGACCACCACCGTGCCCTTGACGGTGGCGCGGGAGACGGCGGCGAACTTCACGAACAGGTGGTGCTTCACGTGCTGTGAGAGCGGCAGCGCTTCGAGCGCCAGGTTCACCAGGTACGGGCCGTCTTTCAGCAGGAAGAATAGCAGGTAGAGCATCACGCCGAAGCCGACGACGAAGTTGAAGGTGCCTTTGCCGATCAGGAACACGCTGCCCGCCAGGTATTGCCCGCCCTTGAGCGCCACCTCGGAAAGTTGTTTTTGGATCTCGGCGGCGCTGTTGAGGTTATGTTCCGCCAGGAAGCGCTGCGCCCAGCCGGGCAGATGACGCATGAAGTCCGCCAGCATGGTCGGCAATTGGCTGTTGTTGGTCTGCAGCTTGGTGTAAATCATGTTGAATTCCATCGCCAGCGATGAGGCGATGATCGCTAACGGCGTGAACACGATCAGGCAGATCAGCGCCACCGTCAGCAGCGACACCACGCCGTTGCGTTCGCCGACGTACTGTTTCAACTTCTTTTTCACCGGATGGAAAATCACCGCCAGAATAACCGCCCACAGCACCGAGGAGTAATAAGGCCCCAGCACGTCGAGAAAGGCGGCGGTAACGATGAACAGGATCAGAATAAAGAATCCCTTGGAAATGCCTTTAGACATCATAGTCGTCCCTCAAAAGATGAATTTTCAGCATAGATGAACTGAATGAAAACAACACTATCATTACCTTTGCTTATCCGGTAGGGGATTTTTAACGGCGTATTCCATAGGGTTACTAAGGGGAAAGGAGGGCGCCGCGCGAGGCTCAGGCGGCGGCGCAAGGAAAGAAAGAACGCTAAATAGTTAACAAAATTTATTGATTGTGTTTCATTTTGTGTGTTGCGCTTGCCGCCTGCGCCAGACTTTCCTAGTGTTGATGAGGGCGGCCGTTCGCCCGATACCACGCAGGAGTATGCAAATGACAGAACACAAACGACTTGCCGTTATCGAAAAGGCATTGCTGATCGCTTTCGCCGGTCTGCTGATTTATCTTGTTGCGACCGGCGCCTTGTCATTGTCGGGCCTGGATCATCACTGGCCTTATCCTTCACGATAAGCACGCGCCCGCACCAGGGAATATTCAGCACCGCTAATAATAAATAGAACCTCCTTTCTCATTATTGCGCCATTACGCCGCATTGCGCGGCTCGCGGCGAAAAATCAGCGCCAAGCCCGCCCCTGACACCGCCGCCGCCAGCACCAGCCACGCCGGCGCCGCCCAACCGGCCGCGGCCACGATGGCGCTCAGCGCGACCGGGCCGATCACCTGGCCGAGGTAGTTCCCCTGCATCACCAACCCCAGACTCAGCGGCAGCAGCGTGGGCTCCGGCGTCGCCGCCGGCGTGGCGGCCAGAATGGTGGCGGGCAGCATGCCGGCGATGGCGCAGAACAGGAAGCACAGCGGGATCAGCAGGCCATTGGGCGTCATCGGCAGGAAAATGCCGATGCCGAAGATGCCGATGACCAGGCTGGTGGCCGCGAGCAGGCTACCGGCCCGCAGACCGCGCGACAGCAAGAACCCGGCGGCGAGGTTGCCGATGATGTTCGCCGCCACCGCCGCTGCGCTGATGCCGCCGGCGACCGCCAGCGACAGGCCGATGCGCTGCATCAGGAAGATCGGCAGGAAGGTCATCACCGAGAAAAACTGCAGGTTGTAAGTGGTGAACATCAGCGCCAGCAACAGCGGTTGCCGCGCCCGCAGCAGCACGCCCAGCGCTTGCCGCAGCTGCAACGGCGGAGCGTGCGCCTTGGCGGCGTTGCGGGACGTGGTCAGCGGCAACAGCAGGGCGGCCAGCAGCGTCAGCGCCGCACCGGCCTGCCAACTCTGTTGCCAGTCGGCGAGATGGGGGCCGAAAAACAGTGAAATGGCGATGCCCGCCGGCATGAAGGTGCTCCAGATGCCGAACACCAGGCTGCGCTGCGCCGGGGCGACGATGCGGTTCAGCACCGCCGGTGAGGCGACCACCACGATCACGAAGCCGAGGCCTTCGACAAAGCGGCTAACGATCAATCCGCTGAAGTCGTGCAGCGTGGCGCCGGTAAAGCTGGCGGCGCTGATGATCAGTAACCCCACCGCCAGCAGGCGCCGGTCGCCCCAGCGGCGCACCAGCAACCCGGCGGCGATGCCGCCGAATACCCCGACGAAAGGAAAGGCCGAGATGACCCAGCTCAGCGCCTCGAGCGAACGGCCGAATTCGGCCTGTAGCGCCGGCAGCGCGATGGTGGCCTTACCCACGTGCAGCGCCGCGGCGATGCCGGCGAACAGTACGTTGATGACGGCTAGCCAGGGCGTGGCGGTAGGGGAAACGCGGTCGATGGCGTCCGGTTTAATCGTGGTCATAACACTCTCCAGTGGCGGTAACGCCATCACTATGTGCCCTTGCAACGGCTGAGGTCGTTCAAATGCTGCGCTATCACGCGGGGAAATTATTCATTTCGAGCTTTATTGATTGCGCGCCTTCGTTGTTTGGTTCGCCAGCGTGCCGCCCGGCGTGGACGCGGGTCCCCCTGCGGCGGTTTACTGTTCCGGCACGCAGCAGGCGTGTTGAATTCATTTTATAAGGAGCAGTGTATGTCAGAGATGATGAACGAGAGTGGGGCGCCGGCCATTGAATGGAGCTATGGCGGCCGGGGTGACGATATCAGCAGCAGCCTGAGTCTCGACACGGTCGAGGAGCAGCCGCAGGGTTTCTTGATGACGGTTGACCGGCCGGTGCAGATCTTTAAAGACGCGCTGTCGCCGATGATGGCCTTTGTCACGCTGCTGCGCCCGCTATACGCCAGGACGAGCGAGGGATTCCAGTATGTGCCGGTTTCCAATCCCTGGACCGACGTGCAGCGCCTGCCGGCCAGCGCAGGCTATCTGGGTGTGCAGGTCAACGCCGGGCTGTTCTTCCACGGTGCCAAACCGACGCACTATAAAGATCGCGATGGCCAGATGAAACCGATCGACGGCGGCACTATCCTGCAGAACATCACCGTGCTGCATCAGGTGGCGCAACCGCTCGGCCCAGGTGAAGGCGCCGTCTGAGCCGGCAGCGTTATCATGGGGGCCGAACGCGGCCCCTTTTCACGCCTTGAAACCGTGTGCAGCTTGGGTAAAACTGGCTGCCTATTCAAGGAGAAGAGTATGTACAGCGACAACGAGAAAAAATTCTACATCATCCTCAACCGCAACCACGAACCGGCCACCCTGTTTAACGCCTCCTGCCATCTGACGGCGGGCATCACCGATCTTATCGAGCAGCGCGAGTTTCACCACTATCCGAGCAGCCTCGACGGCGTCAGCGCCAATATGAGCCACTACCCGATCGTGATCCTGCAGGCCAAGAACAGCAGCCAGCTTAGCAACCTGATTCTGAAGTGTAAGGAAGAGGGCGTGTTGGCCAACTTCTTCACTACCACCATGCTGTCGCACTCCGCCGAACAACAGATCGCCGACACCGCCAACACCCCTTACGAGCAGCTGGATTTCGTGGCGGTGGCGCTCTACGGCGACACCGAACAGCTTAAACCGCTTACCAAGAAGTTCTCCGTCTACCGCTGAAAACGCGGAATCTCAGACGCTGGCGCCGTCATAGGCGTGGATCTGTAACGCATCCAGCGCGACGTCAGGCACGCAGCGCAGGTTAACGGCGCACATCGCGGCGCCGTCCGGCGCGGTGCCGTAGGCGAAGGGCTGGGCTCCGCAGGTCCGGCAGAACTGATGGCGGATCTTGTGGTGATTGAAAGTGTAAGTGCTGAGCTGGTCCTGACCGCTGTTGAGCGTGAAAGCGCTGATGGGGAAGAACGACAGCAGCAGCCCCTTGCGGCGGCAAATCGAACAGTTGCAGCTGAGGGCTTCGGTCGGCAGTTCGGCGTCTACGGAGAAGGTGACGGCGCCGCAGTGGCAGCTTCCCTGGAATGACATGGCGGTGATCCTGTGGCAGGAGGGCGGGTTTGCCCAGTATAGTGCAATTTATCGCCATTCGGCCGCGCCGGGCGCGGTTTCCTTAATAAATGCGCGGTTTTCTGGTAGGTTAAGGTTTAACGTCATCAAAAGGAGATCGCGATGTTAGAGCATTACTATCCGGCAAACATGGGCGCCGAACCGGTCACGGACGAACAGCACAAGCGGCTGGTGGCGGTGCAGGCGGCGCTGGAGCTTATCAAGGCTACGCTGTCAGACACCAACGATGGCAACGGCGTGGATTTCCAGCTGAAGGCGGCGGAGAAGCACATCGGCCCGATGGCCGACGCTATTCAGGAAGCCCTGAAGTAACGGTTCGCCGTCACGTCAACCGCCCATATCGGGCGGTTTTTTTTGCGCCGATTACTGCGATTTTTTTAGCGGCGTATTGCCTTTTTCCCGGCTGGTGCCGCCGGCGGCGCGACGCTACCCTAGCGATCCGACTCCTCATCAGGTGCACGCCCATGTTTCCCTTCCGCGTATTCTCTTTGTTATTGCCGCAACGTCGGTGCGCTGCCCGGCTGGCCGGCATCGCACTGTTCATCGGCGGCGTTGTGCAGGCGCACGCGACGCAACGCATCGACTTTTCGCCGGATCCCGCCGGCGCTTACCCAGAGGGCGTCGCCTGGAATGCGCGCGCCGGCGCGTTTTTGGTGTCTTCCCTGCGCGGCGGGCAACTTGGCCTGGTTTATCCCGATGGCCGCTATCGGCGTTTTTCCACCGGCAAGGGACTGATTACCACCTCCGGCATGCTGGTGGACACCGAGCGCAACCGGGTGCTGGTGTGCAATGAAGACGTAGGGGTGTCCCTCCACTCTTCGCCCGGCACGCGCAATCGCGTGGCGCAGGTGTTGGAATTTCGTCTCGATACCGGTGCGCTGCAGCAGGTGTACGATCTGTCTTCGTTAAGCCGTGGGCCGACGCTCGCCAACGATCTGGCGCTCGATGCGCAGGGCAATATCTACGTCACCGACAGCTTCCAGCCGCAGATTTACAAGATCGACCGGGCAACGCGCCAGGTGTCGATCCTGGTGCGCTCATCGCTTCTGCTGCCCGCCGACGCGCCTGCGGCTGCGCAGGGCACGCAACCTTATCTCAACGGCATCGTGTATCACCCGGATGGCTACCTGATTGCGTCGGACTACACCCGCGGGCTGCTGTGGAAGGTGACGCTGGATAACACGCCTGCGATAAGTGAAATCAGGCTGCCGCATCGGCTGAAAGGGCCGGACGGGCTGCGGCTCAAAAACGCCAACGAATTGGTGATCGTACAGTCTTATCCGGGGAGAACAGGGGGCATGTCCGGTGACGTGTCGCTGCTCTCCTCGACGGACGGCTGGGCCAGCACGCATATCGTCGCCGTCGCCGCGCCGCCGGGGCTGGATGGGCCGACCGGCGCCGCGCTGCGCGATGGCGAGGTGTGGGTGGTCAACTCGCGTTACCCCAAACTTTTTGCCGACGTCGCTCAGGCGGAAAGCGTCAAGCGCTTCAGCATCGTCAAGGTGGCGTTCGCACCGCCCGCAGCGGATGGCCGCTGAGCGACGGCGGTTGCCAACCGCGCCGGAATAGGATTAAATGCCGCACTGACTGTATAAATAAACAGGGGTGTTGCAATGAGCCTGGCGCTGAAGGGTGAGAAGATCGCGCGTAACCGCTTTACCGGCGAAAAAATTGAAAACGGCAGCTTTATGCTGTGTGATTTTTCGGGCGCCGATCTGACCGGCACCGAATTTATCGGCTGTCAATTTTACGATCGCGAGAGCCGACAGGGCGGTAACTTCAGCCGCGCAATCCTGAAAGACGCGAGTTTTAGAAGCTGCGATTTATCGATGGCCGATTTCCGCCACGTTGACGCATTGGGGTTGGAGATCCGCGAATGTCGCGCGCAGGGAGCAGATTTTCGCGGCGCCAGCTTTATGAATATGATCACCAGCCGCACCTGGTTTTGCAGCGCCTATATCACCAAGAGCAACCTGAGCTACGCCAATTTTGCCAAAGTGGTGTTGGAGAAATGCGAGCTGTGGGAAAACCGTTGGCACGGCGCGCAGGTGCTCGGCGCCAGCTTCAGCGGCTCCGATCTGTCCGGCGGCGAATTCTCCGGTTTTGACTGGCGCGCCGCCGATGTCACCCAGTGCGATCTGAGCAACGCGGAACTGGGCGAGTTGGATTTGCGCGCCACCGATCTGCAGGGCGTTAAAATGGACAGTCACCAGGCCGCTCAACTGCTGGAGCGGCTGGGGATCGCAATCATCGGCTGAAGAGCTGCCTGATGCCCAGGCTGATGATCAGAACGCCGCAGGCGCGATCGATCCAGGCTTTACTGCGTCGGTAGGCGCTGGCGATCGGCGCGTGCGACAGCACCAGCGCCACCAGGCCATACCACAGGCTAGCGACTACCGCGACCTCCAGCAGCATGGCGGCGAAGGTGGGCATGGAGACATGGGCAGGCGCCGCCGACGAAAACACCGCGGCGTAAAAGGCGACGGATTTGGGGTTGGCGATGTTGGTGGCGACCCCTTGCAAGAATGCCGATCTGAAGCCGGAGTTCACCCCACCCGCCGCGCCGACAACCCCTGAGCCGGGAGCTGCATGGGCGATCAGCCGATAACCGAACCAAATCAAATAACCTGCGCCGGCCACTTTTACCGCCAGCGCCAGCCAAGGGAACAGGGTGAAAATCATGCCGACGCCGAGCAGGGCGCTGCTCGCCCAGAACAGGTTGACCAAGACAATACCTGCCACCAGAGCGAAAGCCTCGCTGCGGCGCGCGGAAACGGCTTTGTGTGCAACGGCGACAAAGTTGGGGCCGGGGATCACCACGCCGACAATATACACGGTGAAGACGGCGAGCACGGCTGGCATATCAATCATCGGTTAACGGCCTGTAAGAAGGGGGAACCTAGTTCTATAATGAATCGCCGGTATGATCCAGCAGTGCGAAAAAATTTTTTCATAGGCCGTTAGCGGCAGATGCAGGCGGTGCTTTGCGGTAATAAATTTATGAGGCAGATGAATATAATTTAAAATATATCTTGCTTAAATAATTTAGCTGTGTGTAAATAGCGTCATCGGTTTGTAGTACAGACCTTATGAAAGCAGTTTTAGTAAAGCAGTTCTCAGTATTAGCGATATCCCTCAGATACCTCTTCTTCCGCGAATTCTCTTCTCTAGTGCCCCATAAGTTTCCAATAAAAACAGACCTCTATCGCCCTATGGCGTCGCAAAAATATAAAGGAAATATCTCTATGTCCAATAAAATGACGGGTTTGGTAAAATGGTTTGATGCAGGTAAAGGCTTTGGCTTTATCACCCCGGCAGACGGCGGCAAAGATGTGTTCGTACACTTCTCCGCTATCCAGAGCAACGATTTCAAAACGCTGGACGAAGGCCAACAGGTTGAGTTCACTATCGAAAATGGCATGAAGGGGCCTTCTGCCGGCAACGTAGTCGCGTTATAATTTTCGGCCGAGGTGCAATTTCTTACGACAGCGATGATGGTTTAAGCCGGAGCAGTTAAGCAATGAAATCCTCAGCCTGAATAAACTCCGGGTTCGCCCGGAGTCTTTCTCGATACGTCATTAGCTCAGCAGGAAGAGCGGCAGCGAAATTATTCGTTGGCGGACTGGGGTTCGATTCCTCGATGACGTTCCAATAATTAATGATTATTGGCAACAGAAAAACAGATTGCCGCAGAATTAATAACGCCGCGTTTCAGTCTATTTTTCTGTTGTGAAAAAGTCGCGCTTAGGCTGCGTAATGTTGGAGTGTGGGATGGACGCTTACGCCATAACATGACAGCCGGGAAAGTCACCGGCACACGATTAATAGCCCCGGCCTTGGCCGGGGTTTTTTATGCCCGCGATCTTAACGCTGCGAGTCCAGCAGTTCGTTATTTTTCACCACGTCCTGCGCCTTGAGGTAGCTCTCGATCAGCAGCTGATAGGCCGGGAAGATTTTGGTGTAGACCTCGGCCCACTGCTGAGCGTCGGCGCGGTTCCAGCTGCCCTGCAGCTCGGAGGCGACGCCGGCGGTGTCGATCGGCACCACGCCCGCCTGTACCACGCGCGCCAGGGTAATTTCCTGCGCCATTTTCGAGTAGGTGCCGGAGGCGTCGATCACCGCGAAGACCTTATAGCCTTCGGCCACCGCGCTGATGGACGGAAAGGCCATGCAGACGCTGGTGATGGTGCCGGCGATGATCAGGGTTTTGCGGCCGGTGGCTTTGACCGCCGCCACGAAGTCCGGGTTGTCCCAGGCGTTGATTTCCCCTTTACGGGCGACGTATTGCGCGTGCGGCGCATTCTGGTGAATCTCCGGGATCAGCGGGCCGTTGGGGCCCTGCGGCACCGAGGCGGTGGTGATCACTGGCAGTTTGCTGAGGGTGGCGATGCTGGCGAGGGCGGCGGCGCGAGCGCGCAGTTCGGTCATCGGCATATCGGCGACGGTCTGAAACAGACCGCTCTGGTGGTCGATCAGGAGCATGACCGCGTCATTAGCATCAATAACAGGACGCTGGCCGTTGAAGTTGGCTGGAGTGCTCATGGTATTTTCCTTTTCTCGTCGTGAGGTCAGTGGGTATCTTCTTTGATTGATAAGGCTGAAACTCAGCACTTGCCTACAGTGTAGAGAGAGGAGATAAATCCGGTAGAGCCTAAAGCCGGGATGCATCGTTCCATTAATAGAACGACACTGCAGCAGGCGAGGGGGCCGGCGCTGGGCTAAACTTAAGGTGCATGAGAAACATGCGGCAAGGAACGCCATCCTGTTCATGGGTTTGACGCGGAGGGCCGCCGTCATGGCTTATCAGCATATCGTTGTCGCCACGGATCTCAGCGAAGACGCCGAGTTCCTGTTGGGCAAGGGCGCCAGGCTGGCCGCCGCGCTCCAGGCCAAACTTTCACTGATTTATATCGATATTCACCGCGCCGGTTATTATGTCGATCTGGGCGTGGGAGATTACAACTACACCGATCGCACGTTTTCGGAGCGGGTGAAGAATATGCTCAATGCGATCAAAGGGCAGTCTTCCTATCCGGTGGAAGAGGTGATCGTCAGCCGTGGCGCATTGACGGAAGAGCTGAATCGGGTGGCGAAGGAAAAAGGGTTCGATCTGGTGATCTTCGGCCATCACCACGATGTCTGGAGCCGGCTGGTTTCTTCGGCGCGTCAGGCGATCAATGAGTTGAACGTCGATCTGCTGGTGATCCCCATCGAGAAAAAATAGTCGCGGCCGCCGGCGGGCGGCTGCTTTTTTCATTCGCATCGCTTATCTCTGAGCGGCCATAACCGTCTATCCGCAATAATCCCGCTTGCTGACAATCCGCCAGGAAAATAGTGACTGGCCGCAATTTTATTATCTCCATCAATATGTTGGCCAAAATCCGATAAAGATTAACCCAGCGCATTGAAATGACTCGCATACCTCCTTTTGGTTAATAAACCGCACGTTTTGACTGGCTCTCAGGGAGCCTGCGTCTTATCCTCGGGGCAATGAGATTTGTATGACTTATATAAATGCGTTTACATGGAGGAGGTCTCATGCGTTTTGACAATAAAGTCGTGGTTATCACCGGTGCGGGCAATGGCATGGGGGAAGCGGCGGCGCGGCGTTTCTCCGCCGAGGGCGCCATTGTGGTGCTGGCCGACTGGGCCAAGGAAGCGGTAGACAAGGTCGCCGCTTCGCTGCCGAAGGGCCGCGCGATGGCGGTGCATATCGACGTTTCCGATCACGTGGCGGTTGAAAAAATGATGAACGAGGTGGCGGAAAAACTGGGCCGCATCGACGTCCTGCTGAACAACGCCGGCGTACACGTGGCGGGCAGCGTGCTGGAAACCAGCATCGACGACTGGCGTCGCATCGCCGGGGTCGATATCGACGGCGTGGTGTTCTGTTCCAAATTCGCCTTGCCGCACTTGCTGAAAACCAAAGGCTGCATCGTCAATACCGCATCGGTGTCCGGCCTGGGCGGTGACTGGGGCGCGGCCTATTACTGCGCGGCGAAAGGCGCGGTGGTTAACCTGACGCGCGCCATGGCGCTGGATCACGGCGGTGACGGCGTGCGCATCAACTCGGTCTGCCCGAGCCTGGTCAAAACCAACATGACCAACGGCTGGCCGCAGGAGATCCGCGACAAGTTCAATGAGCGCATCGCGCTGGGGCGTGCGGCGGAGCCGGAAGAAGTGGCGGCGGTGATGGCGTTTCTGGCCAGCGACGACGCCAGCTTTATCAATGGCGCCAACATTCCGGTCGATGGCGGGGCGACCGCCTCGGACGGCCAACCGAAGATCGTCTAAGCGTTAATGCGCAGGCCCGGCCATCATGACTGGGCCTGTTGTTTTAGACGCCGATGCGATCGCGCAGCGTGTAGTAGGCCGCGCCGATGGCGGTGAACGGGATCTGCAGATTGCGTCCGCCGAAGAACGGCAGGTGCGGCAGCTTGGCGAAGGCGTCGAAGCGTTCGGCGTCGCCGCGCATCAGCTCGGCGATCAGCTTGCCCGCCAGATGGGTACAGGTCACGCCGTGGCCGCTGTATCCCTGCATGTAGTACACGTTATTCTCCAGCCGGCCGAACTGCGGCATGCGCGACAGCGTCAGCAGGAAGTTGCCGGTCCAGCGATAGTCGATACGCACCCCTTTCAACTGCGGGAAGGTCTTCAGCAGCTTCGGCCGGATCAGGTTATCGATGTCGTCCGGATCGCGCGCGCCGTACACCACGCCGCCGCCGTACAGCAGACGATGATCGGCGGTGATGCGGTAGTAATCCAGCAGGTAGTTGCAGTCCTCCACGCAGTAATTCTGCGGGATCAGCGCCTGCGCTATCTCCGGCGCCAGCGGTTCGGTGGTCACCACCTGGGTACCGCACGGCATGCTGCGCTTGGCCAGCCGCGGCTCCAGCTTATCGCCCAGATAGGCGTTGCCGGCGACGATGACGAAGCGCGCCTTCACCTGGCCATTGGCGGTGCTGATGAGCGCCGGTTCGCCGTGGCGAATGTTCGTCACCGCCGATTGCTCGAAGATGCGCCCGCCCTGCAGGCGAATCGCCTCGGCCTCGCCCAGCGCCAGATTGAGCGGATGGATGTGGCCGCCGCTGTGATCGAGCAGCGCGCCGACGTAACGATCGCTGGCGATCTCCTGGCGCACCCGGTCCGCGTCGAGCAGCTCAAGCTGGGTATTGCCGTAGCGCTCCCAGTTGCGTTTTTGCTCGATCAGTGCATGGAACTGCTTGTTGTTCAGGGCGGCGAAGATGCCGCCGGGGCGGTAGTCGCAGTCGATGGCGTAGCGGTTGATGCGGCTGCGAATGATCTCCGCGCCTTCGAACATCATGCTGCCGAGCAGGCGGGCGCTTTCCGCGCCGTAACGCTCTTCAATCACATCGATGTCGCGGCTGTAAGAGTTGACCAACTGACCGCCGTTGCGGCCGCTGGCGCCGAAACCGATGCGCGCCGCTTCCAGCACCACCACGTTGTAACCGGCTTCCACCAGGAACAGCGCGGAGGAGAGGCCGGTATAGCCGCCGCCGATCACGCAGACGTCGCATTCGATCGATTCATTCAGTTGCGGATAGGGCTGATGTGCGTTGGCCGTGGCCGCATAATAGCTTTTTACGTGTTCAGTCATGATGTAAGCCCTTATTCCAGCGATATCCAGGTGGTTTTCAATTCGGTGAATTTGTCCAGCGCATGCAGCGATTTGTCGCGGCCGTTGCCGCTTTGCTTGTAACCGCCGAACGGCACGGTCATGTCGCCGTCGTTGTAGTTGTTGACGAACACCGTACCGGCCTTCAGTTGGCGCGCCATGCGGTGCGCGCGCGCCAGATCGCGGGTCCAGACCGCGGCACCGAGGCCGTAGTCGCTGTCGTTGGCCAGCTGCAGCGCCTGTTGCTCGTCGTCGAACGCCGTCACCGCCAGCACCGGGCCGAAGATTTCATCGCGCGCCACGCTCATGGCATTGTCCACCTGGGTGAGGATGGTCGGCCCCAGATAACCGGCGTGGTCGCCCTGCGGATGGTCGCGCCCGTCGAGGAACAGCGCGGCGCCCTGGCTCAGCCCCCGATCGATATAGCCGGCCACTTTCTCGCAGTGGCCGCTGTCGATCAGCGTTCCCATCACCGTGTCGGGATCGAGCGGATCGCCGGGCACGAAAGCCGCCGCGTGTTTGCGCAGCGCCTGCAGGAACGCTTGCTCTATGCTCGCTTCGACCAGCAGGCGAGTGCCGGCGATGCACACCTGCCCCTGATTGTAGAAGATGCCGGCGGCGGCGCTGCGGGCGGCCTGATCCAGATCCGGGCAGTCGGCGAAGACGATGTTGGCGCTTTTGCCGCCGGCCTCCAGCCAGACACGCTTCATGTTTGATTCGCCGGCGTAAATCATCAGCTGTTTCGCCACCAGCGTAGAGCCGGTAAAGGTGAGGGCGTCGACGTCGCGGTGCAGCGCCAGCGCCTTGCCGGCGTCGTGGCCGTAGCCGGGCACCACGTTCAGCACGCCGTCCGGCAGCCCGGCCTGTTGCGCCAGTTTGCCGAGCAGGATGGCGCTCAGCGGCGATTTTTCGGAGGGTTTGAGCACCACGCTGTTGCCGGCGGCCAGCGCCGGGCCGAGCTTCCAGCAGGCCAGCAGCAACGGAAAGTTCCAGGGCACGATGGCGCCGACCACGCCGATCGGCTCGCGTTCGATCAGCGCCAGCGCCTCGCGACCGGTAGGGGCGATTTCGCCGTACACCTTGTCGATCGCTTCGGCGTACCAGCGGATGCAGCGGATAGCGCCCGGCACGTCGTCGCGCAGGCTGTGACGAATCGGTTTGCCGGTGTCCAGCGTTTCCAGCAGCGCCAGCTCTTCGTGATGCTGTTCCATCAGCTCGGCGAAGCGCAGCAGCGTGGCTTTGCGCTGCGCCGGCACGGCCTGGGCCCAGTCGCCGCGTTCAAAGGCGGCGCGCGCCGCGCTGACCGCCCGATCGATGTCGGCGGCTTCGCCGCGCGCGACCTGCGCCAGCTCACGGCGACCGGCGGGATCTTCGACGGCGAAACGTTTCCCCGCGGCGGCCGGCTGGTAGCGGCCGTCGATAAACAGCTGGTGCTCAATCTTCAGGGCCTGCGCCCGTTGTTGCCAATACTGCAAATGGTGAAAGTTCATGCCTGGCTCCGTTGATCAGAATGTCGTCGGCGTATGGGCGCTGATAATCCGGCAAATGCGCGCCGACGTGTTGCTGAAACTGTGGGGAATGCCGGTATTGATGGCGTAGCTCTGCCCGGCCTGCAGGTGATAGCTCTGGCCGTTGACCTGCAGCACCACTTCGCCTTCCAGCAGCGTGCCGATCTCTTCCCCTTGGTGTTTGATGCGCTCGCCGGTGGTGGTGCCCGGTTCGTAGGTCTCGATCATCATTGCCAGCGTGCGATTCGGATCGCCGTTATGGATCAGCTTCATCGATACGCCCTGGCTGCCGATCTCGATCAGGTCGTCGCTGTCTATCACGATCTGCGGCTCAGCCGGTTTTTCCGGTTCGGCGAAAAACGCCGACAGCGACAGACCGTATACCGTCAGCAGCTTTTGCAGCGTGCTGATGGCCGGGCTGACCTTGTCTTGCTCGATAGTACTGATGGCGCTGTGGGTTAACCCAGACAGTTCGGCGACCCGGCGCTGCGACAACCCTAATTGTTGACGGATCTGCGACAGACGTTTTCCCGGTGCCAAGCTGACGTCGCTCATGGGCGTTTTTCCTTTTGATAGTTCCGACAGGCGGTAATGAAACCATCAAACAACAGGCGCGATAGGGCATACTCGTCGCTGTTCCACTCCGGGTGCCACTGCACGCCGAGCGCGAAGGGCTGATCGCGCACGCTGATCGCCTCCACCAGCCCGTCGGCGGCGTGCGCCTCGATGCGAACGCTCGCGCCCAGGGTTTTGGCGCCCTGGCCGTGCAGCGAGTTCACCCAGAATCTGTTGCAATCCGGTATCAGTTGCGAAAGCAGCCCCCCTTCCTGAACGATGACTTCGTGGGCGGGGGCGTATTGCTGTTCCAGCGGCAGGTCGTGATCTTCACGATGCTCCAGCAGCTCGGGCAGTTCGTACAGGCGGCGATGCAGGGTGCCTTGGGTGGCGACCACCATCTCCTGCATGCCGCGGCAAATGGCGAAAAGGGGAATGCGCCTGTCGAATGCCTGGCGGATCAGCGCCAGGCTCAACGCGTCTCGGCCAGGATCGGCGTCAGGCTCATCGCCGTTTTCACCATAAAGGTGCGGCTGCACATTACTGGGGCTGCCCGGCAGCAAAATGCCGTCGAGGCGCGGCAGCAGTTCTGCCAGCATTTCCGGCTCCGCCAGCGCGTGCGGCAGGGCGATCGGCAAGCCGCCGGCGGTGATAACGGCATTCAGGTACTTTTCTTGCAAGGTCTGTGTGAGGTGCCCGTTTAACCTATACCTGCACATGACGACGCCAATGACTGGTCTGTTAAATATATTGTCCATGCTATCCCCTTGGTACGTTCGAAATTATGAACGATAAGCTTCTCCACCGCCGATTTCGTTCAATATTCTATAAATCTAGCAGTCGATTGGCCAATATTCAAACCAAAAGTAACACTTGCAAAACAAATTTGTTTCATCTACGTTTCAATTGTGGGCATTATATTGAACAATACGGTCAATAAACATCGACGACAGCAAAACACAAACGGCGGGTGAACCATGCAGACCAACATCGTAGAAGTGGAAAACTTTGTTCAGCACAGTGAAGAGAGACGAAGTAGCGCGTTCCAGCGCGAAGTGAAGAAGTACCTGGAACGTTATCCGTTAACCCAACATGTCGACGTCCTGTTGACCGATCTGAACGGCAGCTTCCGCGGCAAACGCATCCCGGTCGGCGGTCTGAATAAGCTGGAAAAAGGCTGTTACTTCCCGGCGTCGGTATTTGCGATGGATATTCTCGGCAACGTGGTGGAAGAAGCCGGGTTGGGGCAGGAGCTGGGCGAGCCGGATCACGTGTGCGTGCCGGTACCGGGCACGCTGACGCCATCGGCGGCGGATCCGCAATATATCGCGCAGGTGCTGCTCACCATGTTGGATGAAGATGGCACTCCCTTTGACGTTGAACCGCGCAATGTGCTGAACCGAGTGTGGCAGCGTTTGCGTCAGCGCGGGCTCTCCCCCGTGGTAGCGGTAGAGTTGGAGTTCTATCTCATCGATCGTCAACGCGATGCGGAGGGGTATCTGCAGCCGCCGTGCGCACCGGGGACCCAGGAGCGCAACACCCAAAGCCAGGTGTACTCCGTCGATAACCTGAATCATTTCGCCGACGTGCTGAGCGAGATCGACGAACTGGCGCGCTTGCAGGGCATTCCGGCGGACGGCGCGGTGGCGGAGGCGTCGCCGGGGCAGTTCGAGGTCAACCTGCACCATACCGATGATGTGCTGCAGGCCTGCGACCATGCGCTGGCGTTGAAGCGCTTGGTGCGCATGGTGGCCGAGAACCACAATATGCAGGCGACCTTTATGGCCAAGCCGTATGAGGAGCACGCCGGCAGCGGCATGCACGTGCACATCAGCATGCTGAATGCGCAAGGCGACAACGTGTTCGCCGATGACGACGGCGAAGATTCGGCGCTGCTGAAACAGGCGCTGGCGGGCATGATCGCCCTGATGCCGTCCTCGATGGCGCTGCTGGCGCCGAACGTCAACGCCTACCGCCGCTTCCAGCCCGGCATGTATGTGCCGACCCAGGCCTCCTGGGGGCATAACAACCGCACCGTGGCGCTGCGCATTCCCTGCGGCGATCGCGATAACCACCGGGTGGAGTATCGCGTGGCGGGCGCCGACGCCAACCCGTATCTGGTGATGGCGACCATTCTGGCCGGCATCGTCTACGGCCTGGAAACCGCATTGCCGCTGCCTGAGCCGGTGACCGGCAACGGGCTGGAGCAGGACGGGCTGCCGTTCCCGATCCGCCAGAGCGACGCCCTGTACGAGTTCGAACATCAGCCGGTGCTCAATGCATTGTTGGGCGAACGCTTCAGCCATGTCTACCTGGCCTGCAAAACCGATGAGCTGGTGCAGTTTGAGCGCCTGATCACCGAAACCGAGATCGAGTGGATGCTGAAAAACGCCTGATCCCGCTCACCCTGTGACTACCGCGCGCGTCCGGCGCATTTCATCGGCTCTCCTGTGGCCGGCGAGGCTGCGCGCTGCGGTACAGAATTTCTTCTATCACGGCGTACAGGACGCCGACGAGGAAATAACCATGACTCAGTCATCCCCCTGCGCAGACGTTTGCCTGTGCCGCAGTGCCGACGGGCCGGTCGCCGGCCGCCCGACAGCGATCCCAACCCGTTTTTACCGCCGCCTGAGCAGCAGTTTCCCTGCGGCCTCTCTGAATGACGTTGCACGGTTGACAGCAGAGGACCAAAAGGGGAAATGCCATGACGACTAAAGCCATCGACGGCGGCCAGGCGGGCAAACCGCAGCTGCGCAAATCCCTCAAGCTGTGGCAGGTGGTGATGATGGGCCTGGCCTATCTGACGCCGATGACGGTGTTTGACACCTTCGGCATCGTCTCCGGCCTCACCGACGGCCATGTGCCGACCTCCTACCTGCTGGCGCTGGCCGGCGTGCTGTTCACCGCCATCAGCTACGGCAAACTGGTGCGCCAGTTTCCCACCGCCGGATCCGCCTACACCTATGCGCAGAAGGCGATCAACCCGCACGTCGGTTTCCTGGTGGGATGGTCGTCGCTGCTGGACTATCTGTTCTTGCCGATGATCAACACGCTGCTGGCCAAGATCTACCTGACCGCGCTGTTCCCGGAGGTGCCGCCCTGGGTGTGGGTGGTGGGCTTCGTGATTCTGATCACCGCCATCAACCTGAAAAGCGTCAATCTGGTGGCCAACTTCAATACCCTGTTCGTACTGGCGCAGGTGGCGATCATTCTGGTATTTATCTACCTGGTGGTACGCGGCCTGCACAACGGCGAGGGGATGGGCACGGTGTGGAGCCTGCGGCCGTTCCTCAGCGAGAATGCGCACCTGCTGCCGATCATTACCGGCGCGACTATCCTGTGCTTCTCGTTCCTCGGCTTTGACGCAGTCACCACGCTGTGTGAAGAGACGCCCGACGCCGCCAAGGTGATCCCGCGCGCCATCTTCCTGACCGCGCTGTACGGCGGGGTGATCTTTATCAGCGTGTCGTTCTTCATTCAGCTGTTTTTCCCGTCCATTCAACGCTTTCATCAGCCCGACGCCGCACTGCCGGAGATTGCGCTGTACGTCGGCGGCAAGCTGTTCCAATCGATCTTCCTGTGCGTGACCTTTATCAACACGCTGGCCTCCGGCCTGGCGTCGCACGCCAGCGTGTCGCGCCTGCTGTACGTGATGGGGCGTGACAACGTGTTCCCGGAGAAATTCTTCGGCTATATCCACCCCAAATGGCGTACGCCGGCGCTGAACGTACTGATGGTCGGGTTGGTGGCGTTGTCGGCGCTGTCATTCGATCTGGTGACCGCCACGGCGCTGATCAACTTCGGCGCGCTGGTGGCCTTTACCTTCGTTAACCTGTCGGTGATCAGCCACTTCTTTATTCGCGAAGGGCGCAACAAAAGCTGGAAGGATCGCTTCAACTTCCTGTTCCTGCCGTTGGTGGGGGCGCTGACGGTGGGGGTGCTGTGGCTGAACCTGGAGAAAAGCTCGCTGACCATGGGGCTTATCTGGGCGACGCTGGGCTTCGGCTATTTGGCCTGGCTGACCCGACGCTTTCGCCAGCCGCCGCCGCAGTTGGAGCGGCAACCGCAGCAATAAATTCACAGGCGGGAGTTTCCCGCCTTTCTTTTTGGCACGTGCGGCAGTAGAGTGAAAAACCTGATAAAAAATAACCTATTGGACCTGCCTTATGCCCGCTTTGCCCTCGCGTACCCGTGCCACGCTGTTCGGTTTGTTGGCCATCGTGCTGTGGAGCAGCGTCGTTGGCCTGATCAGAAGCGTCAGCGAAGGGCTGGGGCCTGTCGGCGGCGCGGCGATGATCTACAGCGTCAGCGCGGTGTTTTTGCTGGTGGCGCTTGGCGTGCCGAAATGGCGCAGCTTTCCGCGGCCTTACCTGATCGTCGGCAGCCTGCTGTTCGTCAGCTACGAGATCTGCCTGTCGCTGTCGCTCGGCTACGCCAATACCCGCCTGCAGGCGATAGAAGTGGGCATGATCAACTACCTGTGGCCCTGTTTCACCGTGCTGATGGCGCTGGCGCTCAACGGCCAAAAGGCGAAATGGTGGCTGCTGCCGGGGCTGTTGCTGTCGCTGTTCGGCATCGGCTGGATCATGAGCGGCGAGGGCGGCTGGTCACCGGCGCAGATGCTGGCCAACGTGCGCAGCAATCCGCTCAGCTATACGCTGGCGTTCAGCGGCGCGGTGATCTGGGCGCTGTATTGCAACCTGACCAAGAAGATCGCCCAGGGCAGCAACGGTGTGGTGCTGTTTATCGTGCTGACCGCGCTGGCGCTGTGGCTGAAGTACGCCTTCAGCGCGGAAAGCGGCATGCAGTTCAGCGTCGGCGTGACCGTGACGCTGCTGTGCGCCGGGGTGGCGATGGGGGCGGGGTATGCCGCCTGGAACGTCGGCATTCTGCACGGCAACATGACGCTGCTGGCGACCGTCTCCTATTTTACCCCGGTGCTGTCGGCGGTGTTCGCCGCGCTGGTGCTGCACACCTCGCTGACCGTCAATTTCTGGCAGGGCGTGGCGATGGTTACCCTGGGTTCGCTGATCTGTTGGCGGGCAACTCGCGGAAATTAACGGAAATTATCCGCCATCGCCGCAATGTTGAACTAGAATTTAACTAGCCATGTTGCCTGAAGGAACGACGACAATGAGAAGTGACATTCAATTTATTCAGCAGCCTGAAATCGACGTGCATCATTATGAGCGCGGCGATACCGTGCGCCTGACCACGGCGAATTTGCGGCATGAATATCAGCTCGATGTTTATATTTTGCGCCGCGATGACAAGCTGATTTACGGTTCGGTCGTCGCGGCGGCGCCCAAAACCGATATTCCGGTCGCCAGCTGGGAGGTCAAAAACGGTGAAGAGGTGGCGTTCCGCCAGGAAAACATCGCCAAAGCGGTGCCGGCGGTAAGCTGATTTCACGTTCCGCACTTTCTCCTGATGCTGATGAAGGCCGACGCTTGCGCGTCGGCTTTTTCTTTTCCACCTCGTGATGACGCCCTGATGTCATTTGGCTTAAAAACTGCGCTAAAAAACGCGACACATGACAAAAATCACAGCGAATGTGAATTTGCATGAAACATAATTTGACAAATGTGAACGCAATCGATTACCTATTCGCGAAATGCGTAACTGGATCACAGATTCTTACAGTCAGTGGTTTCTATAATGCGCGCGTCATCCGAGTTTCTGTGTGAAGACAACGCCAGGTGTCGACAGACTCATTGTCATCTTTTCTAAACGGGCAGGAAATGGCCCTTTAAGCATGTGGTAATAAAATGAAAAAAATAGCTCTCGCAGCAGGTGTACTGCTCGCAGCGTCTTACAGTGCATCATCAATGGCTGATAGCAAAGACAGTCAATATGTCTCCGACTGGTGGCACCAGAGCGTTAACGTGGTGGGCAGCTACCACACCCGTTTCGGGCCGCAACTGAATAACGACGTGTATCTCGAATACGAAGCCTTCGCCAAGAAAGACTGGTTCGATTTCTACGGCTACGTTGACGTGCCGAAGTTCTTCGGCGTGGGCAATACCCCGGACCGCGGCATCTGGGACAAAGGCTCCCCGCTGTTTATGGAGATTGAACCGCGCTTCTCCATCGACAAGCTGACCGGCACCGATCTGAGCTTCGGTCCGTTCAAAGAGTGGTACTTCGCCAACAACTACATCTATGACCTGGGCCATAACGCCGACGGCCGTCAGAACACCTGGTACATGGGCCTGGGTACCGATATCGACACCGGCCTGCCGATGAGCCTGTCGATGAACATCTATGCCAAATACCAGTGGGAAAACTACCAGGCTGCCAACGAGAACAGCTGGGACGGTTACCGCTTTAAGGTGAAATACTTCGTGCCGCTGACCCAGGTGTGGGGCGGCAATCTGAGCTACATCGGCTTCACCAACTTCGACTTCGGTTCCGATCTTGGCAAGGACAGCCATTGGGTTGACGGCACCGGCAAACAGGTGCGCACCGGCAATTCTATCGCCTCCAGCCATATTTTGGCGCTGAACTACGATCACTGGCACTATTCTTTCGTGGCGCGTTACTTCCATAACGGCGGCCAGTGGCAGGATGGCGCGGAGATCGGCACGCCGCAGGGCCCGATCAAGTCTACCGGTTGGGGTTACTACCTGGTGGTCGGCTATAACTTCTGATTTTCCGTGTTATCAGAAACAGAAAACCCCGCCTGGCGGGGTTTTTTTTCGTCATCACTGGGCTTGTTCTACCGGGAGATGCCTCACCGGCATAAACAGCCTGCCTTTGATCACGTGACATTCATTATTTATCCAACTAATGATTTGTTCACGGCTGACGCCTTCCGACTGCGCGTAACGATGAAGATCGCCGTTAAAGTGCCGAGTGATGTATTCCATGAGGGTCATTTGCACGTCTTTTGCTCCTGAACGCCCACCCGTTGCCAGCCTGGCCACCGCGGGAGGTTAAGGTTTCTCAGACAGCGAATGTAAATTATCGGCAACGAAATCTCAACATAAAGCACCAAATAGGAGCGACGCCGGTGGGAAAAAGAATCCCGCACGGAAAGGCGGGAAGTGTTCGATATTATCATTCTGGATGATAAGAATAAGATTTGAGGTGCGACGAAAAAGAGCACGCTAACTCTTTTTTGTTACCGTCCCACGCTAGCGGAAGGCTTATTTTTCTTCAAGAAAAATCGGGGGTAGATTTCGGAATTCTCGAGGCGTTTTGCGCTAAAACAAGAGAGTGGCGCGAATGCCGTAAAACCGCACTGTCATCTCGGAGTTTTCCTTATACTTTGCCCGGAAAAGGCCAACTATAGTAAACAGAGTCCCCCACGCAGGAATACACAACATGAACAAACGTCGTACGACTCTCACGGTGTTGGCACTGATTGCATCGCTGGGGTTGTCATCCGCCCCGGCCATGGCCGACAAAGGCGGCAATGGTAACGGCAACGGCAACGGGCATGGCAACAGCGGCAATCACGGCAATAACGGTAACCACGGCAACAACGGCAACAACGGCAATCACGGCAACAAAGATAAAGGCGACTATAGAGACTATAGAAACGACGACAATCTGGTTTCCGTCAGCCTCTCGCGCGACCGCGCCCGTTCGCTGGCGCACACCTACGGGCTGACCGGCTACCGCTCGTTGCCGCCGGGCATCGCCAAGAATCTGGCGCGCGGCAAACCGCTGCCGCCGGGCATCGCCAAAAAAATGGTGCCGTCTTCGATGCTGCGTGAACTGCCGCAGTATCCGGGTTATGAATGGCGCATCGCCGGCGACGATCTGGTGCTGGTCGCGCTCAGCACCGCGATTGTGGCTTCCGTCATCAACGGCGTGTTCGATTAACGCCGGTTGGGTCTCATCGGGCCTCGCTGCGGCGGGGCCTTTTTTATTTGCCGGCGCGGGGCTGACGTGGTGAACTTGGCGCCTGACCTTTTCACTGCATCATAAGGGAGGCGCCATGTTCAGGGCGTTATTGATAGCGTGTTGCCTGACCAGTTTTCCGGCGTTGGCGGACGGTGGCGCCGCTATCGGCGAGCTGGTGAACCAACGGCTGTCGTTGATGAAAGACGTGGCCGGTTACAAGGCGCAGCAGCATTTGCCGATCGAAGATCTGGCGCAGGAGGCGAAGGTGTTGGCCAACGCGCAGGCGGAAGCGGGGCGTTTGGGGCTGGAGCCGGCGTCGGTACGGCCTTTTATCACCGCGCAGATGGACGCCGCCAAGGCGATTCAGTACCGCTATCGCGCCGACTGGTTGGCGAGCCCGGAAAGCGATTGGCAGCCGCGCCCGCTGGCGCAGGTGCGGGTGCAGATCGGGCAATTAAGCAGCCGGATACTGCAGCGTTTGGCGGCGCGGCTGCGCGCCGGCCCGCTTGACGCGGCGGATCGGGCGGCGTTTATGGCGTCCGTGGAACAGGTGAATCTCAGCGCCGCCGACAAGCGGCGGCTGGCGGATGCGCTGCTGGCGGTCAAAGCCGACAGCGCGCGCTGATCGTCAGTCGCGGCCGACGGTGCTGCGGCGGAAGGTCAGCATCCGGCTGCGGTTGGCGATGAGATCCACGTTGTAACCGCGGAAATAGAGGCAAAAGCGTTTCAACCACGGGCCGTCCTGGCACTCCACCAGCATGCGGCCCTGGCCCAGCGGGCTGAGCGTGCCGGTCTGCGCCGCCGGGCCGACGCCGATATGCACCCGATTGCCGCTAATTTCAAAGGCGGTGCGATAGTGCGGGTGGTACCACAGCCCCTGCACATGCTTCAGGCAGTCGCCGTTGGCCGTGACCGGCAGGAAACGGCGCGCCACATGCCCGACCTCGCCCTCGACCGCTTCGCCGGTCCACTTCAATTTGATTGGCATATGGGCGGACAGCGACACCGCGTACCCGTCCTCCCCTTGATACAGCGGTTCATCGCTGCCCAGATAGGCCAGGTTGCCGTCTTTGACCTCCAGCCAGTGCGGCTCCGCCAGCGTGGCGTAGAGACCGTCGGGGATCGCCGTGCTGCGCTGCGGCAAAGGTTCGCCCAGCAGCGCTGCCATCACCTGCAAAGCCATGCCGAAACTGTCGCAATCTTCGCGGTTGGCCACCAGCGCGACGCCGGCCTGACGGTCGGGCGCCAGCAGGAAATAGGTTTTGTAACCGGCGTGGGAGCCGCCGTGGCCCAGCAGGCTGCGGCGGCCCAGCGGCGTGCGCGCCAGCCCCAGGCCATAGGCGCTGAGTTGGCCCTGATTGAGGCGGCGCGGCGCGCTGAGTTGCGCCAGCACGCCCTGACCGGGGCCTTGGTCCGCCAACAGCGTTTGCAGCCAGCGGGTGAGGGCGTTGACGCTGCCGGTCAGGCAGCCGGAGGCGGAAAGGTGCAGGCCGGCGCTGGCGTGTTGCCAGCCCTGCGGCGCCCGCCAGTAACCCGGCACCAACCCCGGCACCACGTCGAACCAGCTTTCCGGCGCCCGCATCTGCACCTGCAGCGGCTGGGCGATATGCCGTTGCACCAACTGGTCGAAATCATACCCTTTGCTGCGCAGCGCGGCCTCCAGCAGCCGATAGCCGGTATTGCTGTAGGCGATCTCGCTGCCGGCCTCATAGTTCAACCTTTCCAGCCCCTCGACAAACTGCATCACCGGCTGCGCCTCGCTGACGGCATGCAGCGAGATGCCGAGCAGGCCGAGCGTCTCGCGCACGTCAGGCAGGCCGCCGGTCATGTCCAGCGCCTGGCCGACGGTGACGTCCGCCAGCGCAGGCTGCAGGGCGGGCAGCAGTTCACCCAGGCGTTGTTCCAGCCGAACGGCGCGATCGGTGGCGTTCAGCGCCAGCGCGGCGAAGATATGCTTGGTCACTGAGGCGTAGCGCACCACGCTGTCGGCGGTGAAGGGGGTGTTCTGCGCCAGATCGGCCAGGCCGGCGCAGGCGGTGGCGCGGAGTTGTTCGGCGTCAAACAGGGTGATGGCGCCGCCGGGTTCGCCACGCCGTTGCCAGCCGGCCAGCAGTTGTTCGGCGACGGCGCCGGCAGCGCGCCAGTTTAACGGTGTTACAGACATAGGGCCTCCAGAGAGATATTCGAAACGGGCCAGTTGGCCACAGGCCGCCCGGTGCTGACGATGAACACGGGCTTTTGGGCTGATTGTGGCGCAGTGCGTTTTTCGTCGGCCGCTGTTTTGTGCGCTGTTTGGACCAGTTAGCGGGGAATCACGCGAAACTTTGATATAGCGCGCAGATTGCCGCTGGCGTTGCGGTTAAAGGCAGGAGAAAAACAGGCGCCCGGCGGCGCCTGTAAAGGGGGATCAGTTCAGCCTGGCGGCACCGTCCAACAGGCTTTCAACCATCTGCTTGAGCAGGCGCTGCAGCGAGGCGGCGCGCTGCGGTTCGAACGCGAAAGGATACTGTTCGGACATGTAGTTGACCTGCGCCAGCTCGAGCTGGATCGCATGCTGTTGCTGCTGCGGTTGACCGTAGGCACGGGTGATGTAACCGCCCTTGAAGCGGCCGTTCAGCACGTGGGTGTACTGCTGTTGCTGCTTGCAGCAGGCGACCAGCCGATCGCTCAGCGCCGGGGCGCAGCTTTCGCCGCCGTTGGTGCCGAGGTTGAGATCCGGCAGTTTGCCGTCGAACAGCCGCGGGATCACCGAGGCGATGGAGTGCGCGTCGAACAGCAACGCATAGCCGTGCCGCGCTTTGAGGCGCGCCAGCTCGTTCTGCAGCTGCTGATGATAAGGTTGCCAAATTTGCTGCAGATAGCCGGCGCGTTCTGTGTCCGTCGGCGCTTTGCCCGGCAGGAAGCTAGGGCGGCCGTCGAACAGCACGTCGGGATACAGACCGGTGGTGGCGGTGGTGTACAGCGGTTTGTCATCCGCCGGGCGGTTCAGATCGATGACGAAGCGCGAATAGTTGCCGACCAGCACGCTGGCGCCCATCGCCCGGGCGAAGTCGTACAGCTGCGGAATGTGCCAGTCGGTATCGGGCAGCGGGCGGGCGTCGTCGGTCAGCCCGGCCTCGACCGCCGGCGTCAGTTGCGTGCCGGCGTGCGGGATGCTGATCAGCAGCGGCAGGCTGCCGGTCTGGAAGCTAAAAGGATCGCGAATGGTCATTGACGTACTTCTCCTCGGAAAATCACCGTACAGGGCAGCTGGCCGCCCAACCAATAAGCCAGTTCCGCCGGCCGCGACAGCGGCCAGTGAACGAAGTCCGCCACCTTGCCGGTTTCCAGCGTGCCGTGGCTGTGTTGCAGCCCCAACGCTTTGGCGGCGTGGGTCGTGACGCCCGCCAGCGCTTCTTCCGGCGTCAGGCGGAACAGCGTGCAGGCCATGTTGATCATCAGGCGCAGCGACAGCGCCGGCGACGTGCCGGGATTGGCGTCGCTGGCGAGCGCCATCGCCACGTTGTGTTTGCGGAACAGCTCTACCGGCGGGCATTGGGTTTCACGCAGCAGGTAGTAGGCGCCCGGCAGCAGCACCGCCACGGTGCCGGCGTCGCCCATGGCGCGGGCATCTTGCTCGGTGGCGTATTCGAGATGGTCGGCGGAGAGCGCGTGATGGCGCGCCGCCAGCGTGCTGCCGCCGAGGGCGGAGAGCTGTTCGGCGTGCAGTTTGACCGGCAAACCGGCGGCTTCGGCGGCGGCGAAGACTCGCTCCACCTGCGCCGGTGAGAACGCCAGATGTTCGCAGAAGGCGTCAACCGCATCCGCCAGGCCGGCGGCGGCGGCCTGCGGGATGATGGTATCGCAGACCAGATTGATGTAGTCGTCGGCGCGGTTGGCGTATTCCGGCGGCAGCGCATGGGCCGCCAGACAGGTGGTTTTCACCTCGACCGGCAGCAGCTCGCCCAGTTTGCGCGCCACCCGCAGCATTTTCAGCTCGCTTTCCGGGCTGAGACCGTAGCCGGATTTGATTTCCACGCAGGTGACGCCTTCCGCCAGCAGCGGACGCAGGCGGAACAGCGCCTGTTCCAGCAGCAGCGCTTCGTCGGCTTCGCGGGTGGCTTTCACGGTGGAGATGATGCCGCCGCCCTGCGCGGCGATGTCGGCGTAGCTTACGCCGTTCAGCCGCTGTTCGAATTCGCCGCTGCGGTTGCCGCCGAACACCAGGTGCGTGTGGCAATCAACAAAGCCGGGGGTGATGATGCCGCCGTCGAATTTCACCGTTTCGTCCGCGATCAGGCCGGGCGGCAGCGCCGCATGTTCGCCAATCCAGACGATCTTGCCGTCGCGTACGGCGATCGCGCCGTCGGTCAGGGTGTGATATTTGCCGTCGCGCATGGTGACGATATCGGCGCCGTGCCACAGGCTGTCACAGTGAATCTCAGACGTCATTGCTTTCCTCCGCCGGAGCCGCAGCTCCCACATGGTTGTATATACAATTAAAAACAACCTAACGCATTCACCGGGATGTCACAAGAGGCGGGAGAGATTTTGTTATCAGGATGTGATCGACAGCGGAGATGCGGGCGCAGGGCGCGCCCGACGGGGATCAGACTTCGCTGGTGAAGCGGCCGAACAGTTGATAGCGGCTGCCGGGGTACAGCAGCCGGGCCGAGGTCACCACGGTTTTGCCGGACCAGGTGCGGCGGTGGATCAGCAGGCCGGGTTCGTGGTCTTCCAGCTGCAGCAGCTCGCGTTCACGTCGGGTCGGGATCACCGCTTCGACGATGTGTTCGCCGGCGGTCAGCGGCGCGGCCTGCGTCAGATAGGTGTAAGGCGTGACGCGGTCGAAATCCTGCTTCAGGTAATCCGGCGCCACCAGCGGGTTGACGCAGCGGTCTTCCACCTGCACCGGCACGTCGTTTTCGTAATGCACGATCTGGGAGTAGAACAGCCGTTGCCCGGGGTGAATGCCGAGCGCCGTCGCCTCTTCCTCGCTGGCCGGGCGGGCCTTCAGCTCGAGGATCTTGCTGCTGTGGCGATGACCGCGCGCGGCGATCTCATCGGCGATGTTGTGCACTTCAAGCAGCGCGGTGTGCGCCTTGGCTTCGGCGACGAAGGTGCCGACGCCTTGCATGCGGATCAGAAAACCTTCGCTGGTCAGCTCGCGCAGCGCGCGGTTGATGGTCATGCGGCTGACGCCCAGTTCCGCCACCAGTTCACTTTCGGAGGGCACGCGCTGGTGCGGTTGCCAATGCCCCGCACGAATTTGATTCACGATCGCCTGTTTGACCCGTTGGTAGATCGGGGCGGGGGCATCGCTCATTGCAGCCGCCAGTTGTAACACGGTCTGTTGTTCAGCCACGACGTTAACCTCGTCAAATAAAAAAATAATAACACCAGTTTACTGTTGATGTCGGCGTATGTATATGTATATACAACTAGTGGCCGTCGCGCCAGAAACTTGCCGGCGACCGCCAAAAATTCCTGAATGCGCGCCATCGCCGCGCCTCATTCGCCGTTACATCAACCGTGGAATACTGCCATGCCTGCTTATTTTGCCCCACGCGCTTTGCTCCCTGAGGGCTGGGCGCATAACGTCCGGCTGGACGTCGATGCGCAAGGTTATCTGACTCAAGTTACCGCCAACGCTGAACCGCAAGGCTGCACCCGGCTGCACGGCGATGCGGTGCCGGGCATGCCGAACCTGCACTCCCACGCCTTTCAGCGCGCGATGGCCGGGTTGGCGGAAGTGGCGGGCAACCCGCAGGACAGCTTCTGGACCTGGCGCGATCTGATGTATCGGCTGGTGCAGCGCCTGACGCCGGAGCAGGTGGAGGTGGTCGCCCGTCAACTGTATATCGAAATGCTCAAGGGCGGATATACCCAGGTGGCCGAATTCCACTACCTGCATCACGACGCCGACGGCAAGCCTTACGCCGATCGCGGTGAAATGACCGGCCGCCTCAGCGCGGCCGCGCATCAGGCCGGCATCGGCATGACGATGCTGCCGGTACTGTACAGCTACGCCGGTTTCGGCGCCCAGCCGGCCCAGCCGGGGCAGAAACGGTTTATCCAGGATGCCGAAAGCTATCTGCAACAGCAGCAGGTGATTGCTCGCCAACTGGCGGATCGCCCGTTGCAGAATCACGGTCTGTGTTTCCATTCGCTGCGCGCGGTGGAACTTGGCCAGATGCAACAGATTTTGGCCGCGTCGGATCGCACCTTGCCGGTGCATATTCATATCGCCGAGCAGCAAAAAGAGGTGAACGACTGCCTGGCGTGGAGCGGGCAGCGACCGGTGGCCTGGCTGTATGACCATCTGCCGGTGGATCAGCGCTGGTGCCTGGTGCACGCCACCCATCTGGATCGCGATGAGCTGGAAGCGCTGGCGCGCAGTCGCGCGGTGGCCGGCCTGTGCCCGACCACCGAAGCCAACCTCGGCGACGGCATTTTCCCCGGCGACGCCTATCTGCAGCAGCAGGGGCGTTGGGGCATCGGCTCCGACAGCCACGTTTCGCTCAACGTGGTGGAAGAGCTGCGCTGGTTTGAATATGGGCAGCGGCTGCGCGATCAGCGCCGCAATCGCCTGACGACACCGCAGCAATCGGCGGTGGGCGATGTGCTGTATCACCAGGCGCTGCAAGGCGGCGCGCAGGCGTGTGGCGCGCCGATCGGCCGCTTGCAGAGCGGCTATCGCGCCGACTGGCTGGTGCTGGACGGCGACGATCCGTATTTGGCGGCGGCGCCGGATGCCTCGATCCTCAACCGCTGGCTGTTCGCCGGCGGCAAAGAGCAAATTCGCGACGTGTTCGTCGGCGGCCGACAGGTGATCGAGCAGGGGCGGCACGCGCTGCAGCAGCAGAGCAGCGCCGAGTTCCTGCAGGTGCTGAAAACCTTTCAGCAGGAGGCGTGATGAGCCTGACCCGTTTTAATTTCGCTGGGCTGCCGGTCAGCCCGTGGCGCAACGGCGGCGGGGAAACCCGTGAAATCGTCAGTTGGCCGCCGGGCGAGCCGGATTTCGACTGGCGCGCCAGCATCGCCACCATCGCGCAGGACGGGCCGTTTTCCGCCTTTGCGGGCATTGACCGTTCGATCACGCTGCTGGAAGGCGACGGCGTGCGGCTGTTCAGCGCCGGGCATATCGACCATCAGTTGGCGCGTATCGGGGAGCCGTTCGCCTTTTCCGGCGACGTGGCGCTGGAAGCGACGCTGCTGGGCGGCGCCAGTCAGGATTTCAACATCATGACGCGCCGCGGCCGGCTAGCGGCGCAGGTGCAACGCAGCGCCGAGCCGCTAACCTTGCCGCCGGGGCGGGCGGGGGTGCTGTATGTGCTGAGCGGGCTCTGGTCGCTGCCGGGGGGCGGCGAACTGAGCGCGCGCGAGGGCGTCTGGTGGACGGCATCGGCGGCGGGGGGCGACGTGGCGCCGTTAAGGGCCGACAGCGCTATCCTGTGGGCGGACATCACACCCCGTTAACGCAGAGTAGAGTCCTGCGCTCGGTTATGGGATTATTCACTTTTTCCCATTAATCATAAAGAAGGGCGCATGGCTTCGCTGAAAGACGTCGCAAAACTTGCCGGAGTCTCGTTGATGACGGTGTCCCGCGCCATCAATGATCCCGGCAAGCTGCGGCCGGAAACCTACCGCCGCGTCAAACAAGCTATCGATCGGTTGGACTATGTGCCGGATCTGTCGGCGCGGCGTATTCGCGGTGACGGAAATCGCGTGCAGACGCTCGGCGTGCTGGCGCTGGACACCGCCACGACGCCGTTCTCGGTGGAAATGATCCTGTCGATTGAGAAAACCGCGCGCGAGCGCGGCTGGAACAGCTTCGTCGTCAACCTGTTCGCCGACGACAACGCCGAACAGACCGTCGATCTGCTGCTGGCGCATCGGCCGGATGGGGTGATCTTCACCACGATGGGACTGCGTGAGGTGACGCTGCCGGCCAAACTGCTGGACAAAAAGCTGGTGTTGGCCAACTGCGTCAGCCCGGCGCATTCGATCGCCAGCTACATTCCTGATGATGAGCAAGGGCAGTATGACGCGGCGCGCACGCTGATCGCCAAAGGCTATCGCGCGCCTTTGTGCATTCATTTACCGGCGGATACGCTGGCGGCGGGGCTGCGCCGCCGCGGTCTGGAACGCGCCTGGCGCGAAGCGGGGCGCGATGTTGAACAGCTGCGGCAGTATCATCTCGATCTGAGCGCCGGCGATCAAAGCTATCGCGACTGCGTAGCGTTGCTGGAGCGGCATTTTTCCGCCGGCCGGCGCGATTGCGATGTCGTGGTGTGTGGGAACGATCGGATAGCGTTTCTGGCGTATCAGGTATTGCTGGCGCAAGGTTGGCGGATACCGCAGCAGGTGGCGGTGCTGGGCTACGACAATATGGTCGGCACCGGCGAGCTGTTCCTGCCGGCATTGACGACGGTGCAGCTGCCGCATTATGAACTGGGTCGCCTTGCGGCGCTGCATGTGATTGAGCGGCGGGAACAGCGTGATACGGTGAAAGTGCCTTGCCCGCTGCTGGAACGTGGTTCGCTGTAAACGCACCGGGGGCGTCGCTACGCGCCCGGTGCTCATTCCCATTACCCCCAGATGCTTGCCAACTGCCATCCCGTGATGGGCTCGAACAGCGCCCGTCCCCCTTCGGCGAACAGGCTGAGGCGGCGATCGCCCGCCGTCGGATAGATGCGGCTGGTCAGGCAGGCCTGCCCCTGATTAACGAAGATCTCCAGTGAGGAGCGATCGATAAAGATCCGCAGCGACAGAATGTCACCCTCCGGCAGCGGCACACTGCGGCAGGTGCACAGCGCCGGGTGTTCATTAAAACGCTCCAGCACCAATCGGTGTGACTGATTGTCGACGAACAGCCGCGCCGCACTCCCAATGGCCAGACCGTACCGCTCGGCGTCGCTGTCGGCCGGTCTCAACGTCAGGATGAGCTCCTGCATATCGTTCGTCAGCGGCAGATGCTGATTGGTCAGCGTCTGCGCCGACAACGTCTGCGATCCTCGGCGCAACGCCGCCAGTTCACGCGCCGGATTCATGCGGACGCTGCCGTCGGCGGCCAGCGTCAGCTCGCGTGGCAGGGTGAGGGCGCCGGCCCAGCGGTGCGCTTTGCTGGGCATCGGTGATTCCCACATATCCATCCAGGCAAACAGCAGCCGACGGCCGTCGGCGGCGGTGAAGGTCTGCGGCGCATAGAAATCGTGGCCGGCATCCAGCTCGCAGAAGGGCTGCGTTACCGTAAAGTCGCCGTCCGGCCGCCAATGGCCGAGCAGATAGCCGCTCTGGAAGCGATTGCGGTAGCGGTAGCCCTGCGCCGCCAGCCCCTGCGGCGAAAACAGCAGCAGGTGTTGCTCCCCCAGCTGAAAGAAATCCGGGCATTCCCACATATAGCCCTGATGCGCCGTTTGCGCGCCGGCCAGCACCCGATCGAAGCGCCAGGCGCGCAGGTCGGCAGAGCGGTACAGGCGCACCTGGCCCAGGCCGTTTTCTTTGGCGCCGACCACCAGCCACCATTCGCCGTTTTCGCGCCAGACTTTCGGATCGCGAAAATGCTGAATGCCGTCCGGCGGGGCCAGTACCGGTCCGTGCTTGACGAAGCGTATGCCGTCCTCGCTGGTGGCCAGACATTGCACTTCCCGCACCAGGCTGTCGTCACCGGGTTCGCCCAACCACACGTGGCCGGTGTAAAGCAGCGTCAGCACGCCGTTGTCATCCACGGCGCAGCCGGAAAAACAACCGTCTTTGTCATAGGGCGCATCGGGCGCCAGGGCGATGGGCTGGCGCTGCCAGCGTATCAGATCGCGGCTGGTCGCATGCCCCCAGTGCATGGGCCCCCAGTGCTCGCTATGGGGATGATGTTGGAAGAACGCATGATAGACGCCGTCAATACAGATCAGGCCGTTGGGATCGTTGATCCAGCCGGCGGCCGGTGCGAGATGGAACTGCGGATAATAATCGTCTCGGCGCTCTGCGCACAGGGCTTCGACCGCATGGTCGGCTTGAGCTAAAGCAGTGTTCATTGGACAGACTCACTTGATTTAATGGCGGATGGAAAGGGCGTTGCCGTGGCGGAGCGTTCGCCGCGCAGCAAGAAACAGGAGACAAGCGTGGTGGCGGCGACCGCGCAGCCCATCAGCAGATAAGTGTCGGCAAAGCCGATGCGGTCATAACCGTAGCCCGCCAGCGGCGACAGGAAGCTGGCCATCACCTGGGTGATGAACTGGAAGCCTACCAGGTACAGCGTGGAGGAGAGTCGGCTGTCGAAGCGGCTGGCGATGTATTTGAAGATAGCGATCAGCAGGATTGGCAATTCTACGGCGTGCAGCAGTTTCATGGCGGAGATCATCAGGGCGCCGCTGACCAACCCGGAACCGAACATGCGCAGCGCCATCACGCTGCCCGCCAGCAACAGCCCCTGCTTGGCGCCGATACGGTTCACCAGCAGCGGGGCCAGGAACATGCCGCCGGCTTCGAGGAAGACCTGCAGCGAGTTGAGAAAACCGTACATCTCGTTGCCCTGTGCGCGAGAAGCGAACTGTGAAGCGAAGTAGACAGAAAATTGCTGATCGAAAACGTTGTATACGCTGATCCCCAGCACAAACACCACCAGCGCCCAGAAGCCCGGCATGCGCAGCAGCGCCAGCGCGTCCTGCAGCCGCAGGTTCTCCGGTTTGCCGAACGCCAGGCCGGCCATGGCGTTCGGCTTCAGCTCGCGTACCTGGCTGAGCAGCAACAGGAACACCACGGCGGCGGCGGAGGCCAGCCAGAAATTGATGTTCGGATTGATATTGAAGATAAAACCGGCCACAAAGGTGGCGCTGGCCCAGCCGAGCGAGCCCCACATGCGGGCGCGGCCGAACTCGAAACCGCTGATGCGGCTGACGCGCTCGGTATAAGACTCCAGCGCGCCGATGCCGGCGAAGAAGGTCGCGCCGATGAACACCCCGCCGACCAAAGCGCCGAGCGGCAGGCTGCTCGCCAGCAGCGGGGCATAAACGTAGATAAAGAACGGACCGGTCAGCAGCAGCATCACGCCGAGAAACTGCAGCAGGTGTTTGCGCAGCCCAAGTTTGTCCTGAATAAAGCCGTACAACGGCTGTGCGCACAGCGCTACCAGCGAGATGGCGGAGAAGATCAGGCCGGTCTCGGCGCCTTTCAGCCCGATCTTTTGATTCAGCCATAGCGAGATCAGCGAAAAGCTGGAAGACCAGGTGAAGAAAAAGAAGAACAGCAGGCCGCTGAGCAGCACGTAATATTTTTTCGTTTCGCGGTTCATGGGTAGGGCCCCGGTGAGTGAAGTTAGCTCTATTGTTAACGTTAACTCGCGGATGGATGAAGCTGTCAGTTATCACTCATGCGATGTTAATCACAAAAGTTAACGTTAACATTTTTGTGTTGTGATCATTATCACGAGTTGGAATGGGGGCGATGCGCCCCCGGAGGATTAACGTTCGTTCAGCGAGCGCAGATGATCGTCGCGGCGTAGCGTCATCAGCGCAAACAGGCTGACCACCGACGTGGCGACCACATAGTAGGCGGGAATGTCGATATTGCCGGTCTGTTTGATGAGGCCGGTGATAATCAGCCCGGCCGAGCCGGAAAACACCGCATTGGACAGCGAGTAAGCCAGCCCCAGGCCGGTATAGCGCACCCGGGTCGGGAACATCTCCGCCAGCATCGCCGGGCCGGGACCGGCCAGCAGGCCGACCACGGCGCCGGCGATCATGACTGCCAGCCCTTTGATCCACAGTGAGCTCTGCGCATCCTGCAACAGGTGCAGCAGCGGGAAGGTGAACAGGATCACCGCCGCCACCGCCGTCAGCATCACCGTTTTTCGTCCCAGCCTGTCGCTGATGATGCCCGCCGGCAGGATGGTCAGGGCGAAACCGACGTTGGCCAGCACCGTCGCCACCAGCGCTTGCTGGAAGGTGGCGTGCAGCGAGGTTTGCAAATAGGAAGGCATCACCACCAGGAAGGTATAGCCGGCGGCCGACCAGCCCATCATGCGGCCGATGCCGACCAGAATGGTTTTCACCACGCCGCCCAGCTTCACTTCCGGTGGGGTGATAGCGTGTTCCGCATGTTGCTGCGCCTGAGTAAACGTCGGCGTTTCCTCAAGCTTGAGCCGCAGCCACAGCGCCACGGCGCCCATCGGCAGCGCCAGCAGGAAGGGAATGCGCCAGCCCCAGTCATGCAACTGCTGCACGCTCAGCAGCGCGGCCAGCAGCGCCACCAGCCCGGCGCCGGCCAACAGGCCGAGCGCGACGGTCAGCGATTGCCATGCGCCGAACAGCCCGCGCTTGCCCTTTGGGGCGAACTCGGTCATCAGCGACACGGCGCCGCCGAATTCGCCGCCGGCGAACAGCCCCTGGAACATACGCAGCAGCGTCAGCAGCAGCGGGGCGGCGACGCCGATCGAGGCATAAGTCGGCATGACGCCGATCAACGCCGTCGCCAGCGTCATCAGCAGCAGGACCGTAATCAGCGTCGGACGACGGCCGATGCGATCGCCGATACGGCCGAAGATCACCGCGCCGATCGGCCGGCAGAAAAATGCCAGCGCGAAGGCGGCGTAGGTGAGGATCAGGCTGGTGATTTCATTTTCACCCTGCAGCGTGAAAAAATTGGCGGCGATGACGGTGGCCAGAAAACCGTATACCCCGAACTCATACCATTCGATAAAGTTGCCGACCGAGCCGGCCAGCAACGCCTGACGCGACCGGCGCGCGTCGAGAGTCTGTTGATTCATCCCCGTTCCCATACATTTGAATTATTGTTCGTCAGTTCTAAATTTATACGACAAAACAATCAATTGATTTCAGCGGGAACTGTGAGGCGCTCAGCGCATGCCGTCGATACGCCACCATTCGGGGCAAACATCGGCGAACGCATGTGAGGTCGGGCGCAGCTCCGGCAGATTGGCCCGATCGAAGCTGCCGGTGGCCAGCGCCACCGTCGGCTCGTCGTCGATCGCCCCCAGCGTGCTGCCGCAGCGCGGGCAAAAGGCGCGGCTGGAATAGGGTGAAGAACGGTAGAGTGTGGGCATGCCGCCCGGGCCGTTCCACTCGATGGCCTGACGCGGAAATTCGACCCAGCAGAGCGTCGGCGCGCCGGAGTGGCGGCGGCAAAAATCGCAGGAACAGCTGTGCGGATTGCCAGGCAGGCCGCGTGCCTGAAAGCGAATATGCCCGCACAGGCAGCCGCCGCTATAGCAGGGATTTTCCATGATGTCTCCGTCATGAGCGCAGGGGAAAACGATGAAAATCACTATAGCGATATCGCGAAAAATTAACAGGTCCCCGCTGATGCATTACCAGAGCAACGGCGCCGGCTCGCGGCCGTTTTCGGCGTAGTACAGCGACGGCAGGAACTGCGCCAGATAGCTGAACTCGTTGTAGCAGTGGCGCATCAGGTTAAACCCGATGTCGTCCGACAGTTCGTCGTGGGCGTTGGCGCAGGCTTTACCCAGCAGGAAACGGCTGCGCAGCACGCACCCGTAGGGCGTATCGCGCGCCAGATGCAGCATTTCGCCGTCGCAGGGATCGCCGTTGTCATCCAACGCCACCTGGTCGCCGAAGCCGATGCGCGCGCACACGGCGGCGGAGAGCGCCTGCGCGTCACGCGCCTGGCGCAGCGGTTGCGGCGCGAAGAAGTCCTCGGCGGCGTGGAATTTGAGGCGCGCCGCGACCGGCGGCAGCTCCGCCAGCCATTCGACCGCTTCGATGCTGGCGCCGACGTAGCTTTCCCCTTTTTTCCAATGGCGGTCCCAGCCGCGATGTTCGACGTGATCGTGCGGGTGCCACCAGTTGATGTGCTGCGTGTTCTCAAAGAAGGTGAACCACCAGTCCAGCATGCGCCCCTTGCAGCCGTGCAGATCGGTACGGACCGCGACGGTCAGCAAACCGTCGGCGCTGCGACTCAGCCCCATCTCCAGCCGCAGCGGTTCAGGTTTGAGCAACTCGTTGATATCGTTAACGCCCCACGGCGCCAGCAGGGAAGGATGTGTCATAATGGGTTCCTGTTTTATTTTGGAAACGAATCGTGTTTCCAAAATAAAGTTATGCCGCTATGCTGAGTCTGTCAATGCTTGTGAGGAATAAATATGGCGAACCCGAATGAAGAACCGCTGCGTGCTCGCGGCCGGCCGGCCACGCCGGAAACGGCGCTGCGCGCCGCGCTGGCGCAGGCGACGCTGGCGCTGTTGCTCGACGGCGGCTATGCCGCGGCAACGGTGGATGCGGTGGCGAAACGCGCCGGGGTGGCTAAAAAAACCCTGTATCGCTTTGCGGCCAATCGCGACGAACTGGTGGCGCAGGCGGTGAGCGGCTGGACCGATGCGTTTCAGCCGGCCTTCGCCCAGGATGCCGGGCGGTGGGAGGCGGTGGCGCCGCTGTTGGAAAAAGGGCTGAAGGCGGTGGCGCAGCAGGTATTGAGCGCCGAAGCGGTGGGGATGTTTCGGCTGCTGCAAAGCGAGTTTCCGGGGCGCGAGGCGCTGCTGGACAGCTATCAGCGCAACGGCATTCTGCGCGGACGGGCGACGGTGGCGGACTGGCTGCGGCGCCAGCAGCAGTGCGGGTGGCTGCGTGAGCGCGACTGGGCGCAAACCAGCGATCTGCTGTTGGCGATGGCCATCGCCGAACCGCTGCGGCAGATGACGCTGGGGCTGTTGCCGCCCGGCAGCGCGATCGACGAGCGCATCGCGGCGGCGGTGGCGCTGGTGATGCCGGGTTTGCTGGCGGAAGGATGAAAACAAGAAAGGGCCGAAAGTTCGGCCCTTAAACAGCAGGATGCTAAACGTCTGCGTTACAGCTTCGGCCCGGCGTTCACCAGCTTTTCGCCCGCCTGGGTGACGGTATATTTGGCGAAGTTATCGATAAAGCGCTGCGCCAGATCCTGCGCTTTCTCCTGCCACAGCGATTCGTCGGCGTAGGTTTTGCGCGGATCGAGGATCGACGGATCGACGCCCGGCAGCGCGGTCGGCACTGCCAGCCCGAAGATCGGCAGCGTGAAGGTGTCGGCCTGCTCAATGTCGCCATTCAAGATGGCGTCGATGATGCCGCGCGTATCTTTGATCGAGATACGCTTGCCGCTGCCGTTCCAGCCGGTGTTGACCAGGTAAGCCTGGGCGCCGGCGGCCTCCATGCGTTTCACCAGCACTTCAGCGTATTGCGTCGGGTGCAGCGTCAGGAACGCGGCACCGAAGCAGGCGGAGAAGGTCGGCGTCGGGGCGGTGATGCCGCGCTCGGTGCCGGCCAGCTTGGCGGTGAAGCCGGACAGGAAGTGGTATTGGGTCTGCTCCGGCGTCAGGCGCGACACCGGCGGCAGCACGCCGAAGGCGTCGGCGGTCAGGAAGATGATCTTGCGCGCGTGGCCGGCTTTGGACACCGGTTTGACGATGTTCTCGATGTGATAAATCGGGTAAGAGACGCGGGTGTTCTCGGTTTTGCTGGCGTCGTCGAAGTCGATGCTGCCGTCGGCCCGCACGGTGACGTTTTCGAGCAGCGCATCGCGGCGGATCGCCTGATAGATTTCCGGCTCCGCCTGCGGCGACAGCTTGATGGTTTTGGCGTAGCAGCCGCCTTCGAAGTTGAACACGCCGTCGTCGTCCCAGCCGTGCTCGTCATCGCCGATCAGCTGGCGTTTCGGATCGGTGGAGAGGGTAGTTTTGCCGGTGCCGGACAGGCCAAAGAACACCGCGACGTCGCCTTGCTCGCCGACGTTGGCCGAGCAGTGCATCGAGGCGATGCCCTTCAGCGGCAGCAGATAGTTCATGATCGAGAACAGGCCTTTCTTCATCTCGCCGCCGTACCAGGTGCCGCCGATCAGCTGCATGCGCTCGGTCAGGTTGAAAGCGACGAAGTTTTCCGAGTGCAGCCCTTGCTGTTGCCAGTCCGGGTTGGTGCATTTGGCGCCGTTCAACACCACGAAGTCCGGCTCAAAGTCCGCCAGCTCGGCGTCGCTTGGGCGGATAAACATGTTTTTCACGAAGTGCGCCTGCCAGGCCACCTCGGTGATGAAGCGCACCTTCAGGCGCGTATCGGCGTTGGCGCCGCAGAAGGCATCCACCACGAACAGACGCTTGCCGGAGAGCTGGTTGCCCACCAGCGTCTTCAGATGCTGCCAGACTTCCGGCGACAGCGGCTGGTTGTCGTTCTTGCCGGTACCGTTGTCGGACCACCAGACGGTGTCGCGCGTGGTGTCGTCGCGCACGATGTATTTGTCTTTCGGCGAACGGCCGGTAAATTCGCCGGTCGCGACGTTGACCGCCCCCAGTTGGGTGAGGGTGCCGCGTTCCAGCGGCGGCAGGTCGGCGCGGGTCTCTTCGGCGAACAGCAATTCATAGCTGGGGTTATAGACGATGTCGGCGGCCTGATGGATGCCGTAGCGAGCGAGGGTTTGTGGGGTAACAGCGCGTGAAGACATATTCTACTTCCTTATGAGTCATATTATGCCTTTTTCCCGTGCGGTGCCGCGCGCAGGATTAAGGTTCGGATCAAGCTGACCGGATTCAGCTAATGGCGTTTCCGGTTCTTTATTAATAAAGCAGGGGGCTTTTTCGCCCTCCTATAGCATAGCAGCGAATTTAAGCCTGATTACTTTAATTACAAAATGCTGACGATAATTAATTAAAACCAACCTTGGCGGAGGGTCACAATATTGAATTCCCTCAGCGTAATTTAGTTTTGCATTTTTATTTTTTATCATATTGTCAGTGCTGTCTACTGTTTTATTTCTTATTAGAAAAAGCGAAATCCGCAATAGGATTTTTGTAATTAGTTGTTTTCACTTGGCTATGGCGGGATTATTGCGCCAGGTGAATCTAACCGTACTGTACGCTTGTCAGCAGGGTGAATAATGAAACAGATAAATGCAGAAATAGCCTGTGATAAAAATACGGCATCGTCCGAATCATCAGGATTAATTAATCAACTTCGTCAAATAGATATCGGTGCGGTGCCGATCGCGTTGTTTATCACGATTTGCGCCATCGTGGCGATTTCCGCCTACGCCAACTTCCTGCCGAAGAATATGATCGGCGGCCTGGCGGTGATAATGACGCTGGGCTTTGCGTTGGCGCAGTTGGGTAAAAGCATTCCCGTGCTGCGCGATATCGGCGGGCCGGCCATTCTGTGTTTGATGGTGCCGTCGGTGCTGGTCTACTTCAACGTGTTCCAGCCCAACGTCATGGGCACCGTCCATCTGCTGATGAAAGACGCCAACCTGCTTTATTTCGTCATCGCCAGTCTGGTGGTCGGCAGCATTCTCGGCATGAACCGGGTGATCCTGATCCAGGGGATGATTCGCATGTTCGTGCCGCTGGTGGTGGGCACGGTCACGGCGGTGATCACCGGGCTGCTGGTGGGGAAACTGTTCGGCTTCACCTTCTATCACACCTTCTTCTTTATCATCGTGCCGATCATCGGCGGCGGCATCGGCGAGGGCATTTTACCGCTGTCGCTGGCCTATTCGGCGATCCTGGGATCGACACCGGACGTCTACGTCGCGCAGCTGGCGCCGGCGGCGGTGCTGGGTAATATCTTCGCCATCGTGACCGCCGGGGTGCTGGCGCGCATCGGCATGCAGCGCAAGGCGCTGAGCGGCGACGGCATGCTGATCCGTTCGGCGCAGGAGAACGCGATGTTCGCCATCAAGGAACAAAGCGGCAACGTCGATTTCCAACTTATGGGCGGCGGGCTGCTGGTGATCTGCGCCTTCTTTATCGTCGGCGGCCTGTTCGAGCATATCGTGCATATCCCTGGCCCGGTGCTGATGATCCTGTTCGCGGTGCTGTGCAAATACTGCCGGGTGATCCCGGCCTCGATGGAGACCGGCGCGCACAGTTTCTATAAGTTCGTCTCCACCGCGTTGGTGTGGCCGCTGATGATCGGTCTGGGCATGCTGTACGTGCCGCTGGAAAGCGTGGTTGCGGTGTTCTCGGTCGGCTATGTGGTGGTCTGCGGCTCGGTGGTGCTGTCGATGGGGTTGGTCAGTTTCCTGATTGCGCCTTACCTGAAGATGTTCCCGGTGGAAGCGGCGATCGTCACCTGCTGTCACAGCGGCCTGGGCGGCACCGGCGACGTGGCGATCCTGTCGGCGTCCAACCGCATGGGGCTGATGCCGTTCGCCCAAATCGCTACGCGCATCGGCGGCGCTTCCACGGTCATTGGCGCGACGCTGTTGCTCGGTTGGTTAGTCTGAGTCCAGAGTGTGTTATGGATAGCCGGGGTTGGATTGCCCCGGTTTTTTTATACTTTTTTCGACATCGTGATAATGCTGATTATTACCTTGAAAATCATTCACATGGCGGAAAATCCCTGTCACACTTTTGATAAGAAAAATCTGTTCTCGGTAAAATGTGTCTATTCTCTTCTCTTAAGGGATTATCGTTCTCATTCAGAGTGCCGATGGAAGGCGCCAGCGCATTACCGATATCCCCGTATTGATTCAACACCGGGCCGCTGCCGTTCAGGCAATCCGCCAGTTGGGGCATCACCCCGATTGAATTGACGAATATGGAGATAAGGTTATGTCATCAAGCAATGCTTCCGTTAAGGCCGAAGGCGTATTAGCCCTGCTGGGCGCTTATAAACCCGATGAAGACGACACCATTACCGTGCTTCATCCGTCGAAAACGTTCGAGAATGCCGGCCTGGAACTGGTGCGCGGCGATCGCAGTTGGCACGACAAGGGCGTGACCGAAAAGCCGGTCTCCCTGACCTACAGCTTCTGGGAAAAGGCGCCGGGCAATATGTCGAGCATGAGCATCAGCGGCTTCAGCAGCTTTAACGCGGAACAGCGCGAGCAGGCCAAACTGGCGCTGCAGTCATGGTCCGACGTGGCCAACATCACCTTCACCGAGACCAGCAACACCGCCGCCGCCAACATCAAATTCGGTCTGTTCGATTACAGCTCGCGCGGCTCCTATGCCTTTGCGTATAACCCGGATTCATCGCCTTCGGTCGCCGGTCAAACCTGGTATAACGCCAAGAACCACACCTTCGTCAACAACCAGATCCATGAAAACGAGTACGGCCGCCAGACCTTCACCCATGAGATCGGTCATGCGCTGGGGTTGCAGCACCCGGGCGACTATAACGCCGCGCCGGGCGTCAGCATCACCTACGCTAAAGACGCGACCTACTTCGAAGACAGCCGCGCCCACAGCCTGATGAGCTATTTCAGCGAAAGCAACACCGGGCAGGACTTTAAAGGCGCGTACTCTTCCGGGCCGTTGCTCAATGACATCACGGCGATCCAGCATTTCTACGGCGCCAACATGAACACCCGCACCGGCGACACGGTTTACGGTTTCAATTCCAACACCGATCGCGACTTCCTCACCGCCACCGGCGCGCAGGACAAGATAATCTTCACCGCCTGGGATGCCGGCGGCAACGACACCTTCGACTTCTCCGGCTTCGGCCAAAATCAGCGCATCAACCTGAATGAAAAGGCGTTCTCGGACGTCGGCGGCCTGAAAGGCAACGTGTCGATCGCGGCGGGCGTAACGATTGAAAACGCCATCGGCGGGTCGGGTAACGATGTGCTGGTCGGGAACGCCGCCGATAACGTGCTCAAGGGCGGCGCGGGCGATGATGTGTTGTACGGCGGCAAAGGGGCGGATCAGCTGTGGGGCGGCGCCGGCAAGGACACCTTCGTCTACTTCGCGGCGGATGAGTCGACGGCGGCGGCGCCGGATTGGATCCGCGACTTCGTGCGCGGCGAGGACAAGATCGATCTGACGCTGTTCAACACCGGCAGCGCCGACGGCATCCGCTTCGTCGATCAGTTCAGCGGCAAGGCGGGCGAGGCGAAGCTGAGCTACGATGCGCAAAATCACGTCAGCGATGTGGCGATCAACCTGGGCGGCGCCTTTGACGGCAACGATTTCCTGGTGAAAGTGGTGGGGCAGCCGCTGGATGCCGGCGATTTCGTGTTGGCGTAATTCAGGCAACAAAAATAGGGCGTTTTGGGCAAAAACCCGACAATTCCTATTAATTACGTCATATTAGCGTGACATAGTAGCGCGCAGAAGGCCGGGCTTGCATACCTCGGGCTTCTGTCGGATCGCCAACCTTTTCGGTTGGCGATTCATTTTCCGCCTTTCAGCATGTTGATGGCGGCGCCGAGCAGGATACGCCGTTCGATGTCGTTGCTCTCGGCCAGCTGCCGCGCCAGATGTTTCTCCAGCGTTTCTACCGACAGCGCCTCGCCGCGATGGCGCAGTTGCATCACGCTGTCGCCGATCAGCCGCGCGACTTCATCCCATACGGGTTTAATCTCCTGTTCCGAGAACGTCATGGCCTACACCTCGGTGGGTTGATTTTCGCCCAATGTAGCAGTTGAACTGCGGCTTCGCTACCGACGGCCAAAAACAGGAAGCATAAAAAACAAGCCATCAGTATTTCTTCTGGTTTTTGCGCTCAATACTGGCAATGTCGAAAAGCAGGAGAACACAACATGAACTGGGTCGAAACCTTGGCGGAGTACTACCGCCTCAGCCGCACGGGTGAAACGCAACATTGGCTGTGCCGTCGCTGGTTGCCACAGGGGGAAGCGCGTCTTGCCTATTTGCGCGAGTTACTGGAACCGACCGCGGCGCCGCGGCGGTGAGCAGGGCGCCGGCGGTTGGCCGGCGTCGTTTTATGGGATTAACCGAACGCTATCGCTGCCCAACGCAACAGCAGCAACGCCAGGCAGATCAGCAGCAGCACCACCACCATTTTACTGAGCTTGTTGCCCATGCGTTTTGTCGCCACGTCGCCCTCTCTTAACTGAAATACCATCCGCCGGCGATGGCGATGAGCAACAGCGTCGCCAACGCGACGCTGTTGAGTAAATCGCTGAAGGTATCGTCAGCATCGAAATCGTCTTGCCGCATGTTGCCGCCTGGCGTTGCCATTGAGTGAATAATGTTCACAGTATGCGCCCCGTAGCGCTGAAGGCACAGCGAAGAACGGTAAAAACTCGTAAAGACGGCGCTGGCGTAACGCGCAGTCGTGCTTGTGACGGATGCAGACGGCCGCCAATACGTTGTACTATCCTGTCTGCATTGAGGCATTTTTCCAAAAGGTATAATCATGGCGACGGCAATTCCACAGAAATACGAGCACCTTGAGCGCTGGGCGTTCGGCGATACCGAACAGCAGGCCGATGAAGTGGTGCAATTGATTTTGAACGGCACCAAAACGGCGACCTGCTCCAACCTGGACGGCGAGGGCATCCCACAGGCCGGCGATCGGTTCCTGGTGGTGGACGGCAAGGGAGAGCCGGTCTGCGCGGTTGAGCTGACCGCGGTGGAAATGAAAACGTACGATCAGGTCGATGAAGCGCACGCCTTTGCCGAAGGCGAGGGCGATCGTTCGCTGGCGCATTGGCGCAGAGAGCTACAACGCTTCTTCGAAGAGTACGATCTGTTCTCGCCGGACATGACGCTGGTGCTGATGAATTTCAAAGTCGTCGACAAGTTCTAAACTGATGCGCGCCGTTCCCTACGAGTGCCAGTGGGCGAGCCCGGAGATGGCCGCCGATCTGATCGCCGGCCGCGCGACGCTGGCGCAAGACGAGCATTGGGCGCGCAGCGGCGCCCGCGATCGGGCGGAGTACGTCGAGTGGGCCAACCACGTGTGCGGTATGGCCTGCCTGAAAATGGTGCTGGGCCACCGCGATGGCGAAGCGCCGCCGCTGTTGGAACTGGCGCGCCGCAGCCTGCCTTATGGCGCCTATGTGCGTGAGAACGAGCGGATAAAAGGACTGATTTACGCGCCGTTCGTCGAGTACGTGCGCGAGCAGTTCGCGCTGCAGGCGGAGGTGAAGGTGGGGCTGGCGGCCGCCGATGTGCCGGCGCTGCTTCATGAATGCCGCTACTTTATCGCCTCGGTGCATCCCGCCATTCGCCGGCCCGAGAGCATACCGCCGCAGCGGGGCGGGCATCTGGTGTTGATCACCGCCGCCGATGCGCAAAGCGTGACCTTCCATAATCCTTCGGGCGACAGCCCGGCGACGCGCGAGCGAGTACAGCTGTCACTCAACCGCTTCGCCCACTTCTTTGCCGGCCGCGGCATCGCCATCGCATAAAAAAACGCGCTGTTTCTGATGAAAGCAGCGCGTCGTCAGCCGACTGGATACATTTTCATGCCACCCGCATCACCCAGGCGTCCGTCTGTCGATCGTAGTGTTGCTTGTACAGCAGCGACTGCTTACCGTTGAGGATGGCCGGAATGCTGGTGTGTTCATCCCAGCCGTCGAGCTGCATGCACAGATCCGGATCGGACTTGCAGGGGATGCTCAGGGTGCCTGCACGGTCGGCGGTGGCGTGAAGATGCGCGTCATCGACCTCGAAGCTGCCAATTTTTACGACGGTTTTGCTCATGGGAACTCCTTGCTCAATGATGTGGTAGGAGGTTAGACCAGTCAGGTCATCGGTATGAGCATAGCCAAATGAGCAAAAAATGCCACATAAAAAATACATTCTGGCAACATTTGGCCGGGCGGCTAGCGGCTGCGCTAGTAAGTCACGACATAGCTGACGTTATCCTGATAGGTGCCGACCGGCACTTCGGTCTGCGCCGGATTGACGGCGGCGGTAAAGGGGATGCTTTGCGCCAGGCCTGTGCCGGTGCCGCTTTGCGCGTTGGTGCTGCTCCACACGGTACTGGTATTGGGCAAATAGATCTGATACTGCAGGAAGTTGCTGGTGCCGCTGATCATTCGCCGCCAGCCGGTGATCGGGTTGTTGCCGTTGGTGAAGTAGGAGCTGTAAGACTGGGATTTGGTGCAGGTCAGCGTGATGTTTTGGTTGATCGGATTGAATTGCCCCACTAAGGCCATGCTGCCGAAGTTAACGTTGTTGGCGGTATTGATCAGGCAACTCTTGGTGATGACCGCGGTGACGGTCACGGTGCTGGGTTGATTGGTGCCGTCCCACCAGATGCAAAGCCCTATCAGGCCCAGGCCGCAGATATGGTAGTTCCACACCAGGTTGATGGTATCGGTATAGGTGCCGGCGCTGACGTTCGCGCCGACGACGGTTTTGATATACACCGGAAAGTTGACGTTGGAAGAGATCAGGATCAGCGACAGCAGATTCAGCGAGCTGTAATCGATGGTCTGGCCGACGCTATACGGATACTGGTAGTTCGAATCCGGGTAGATCAAATAAGAAATTTTATCGCCTGAGCCGTTGCCGTTCAGCAGGGCCATGTTGTTAGTGGTGGAAGCGATCTTGACCGTGACGGTGTTTTGCGTCAGCAAATTGAGCCCGAGCCCGGTGCAGTTCAGCCCCGCGGTGCCTTGGGCGCTTATCTGGCCGTTGTAGACGGCGAAGGAGTTGCTGCTGGGCAGGGTAACCGTGCCGTTGGTGGTGGCGCAGTCCGCCAGCGCGCGTTGTCCACACATCAACAGCAGCGCCGCCAAAAAGATTTTCACTTGCCGAGACATCATTCTTCTTCTCCGTGTGTTACTGGCAGACGAGAGGGCCGACGCGTTGCAACCCCTGCGGGTTGGCCAGGCTGAAACTGACCTGGCACGGCGGGCCGCCGTCGGCCGGGATTACGCTTAACCGGTTGTGTTGCTGCACCGGATCGATATAGGTCATGCCATCCCACCCGACGTAGCTTTGTTGATTGCCGCCGAGCACCGCCACCTGGCTGCCGTTGGCCAGCGGTTTGCCTTGCGCATCGACCAGCTCCACGTCGGCGGCGGACAGGCGCTGGACGGGGAATTCGACCAGGTAGCCGCTGTGATCGCGGATGGCGACGGTTTTTTCGACCGCCGGCAGGTTAACGTCCGCCGGTAAATTGAGCGGGTCGATTTGGAACTTGGCGTGGTAATACGAGGTGACGGTGGGCACCAGCAGATAACCTTTGTCGTTGGTGACGCCGATGCGCTGGTTCTCGTAGCTGACCGGAATGCCGGCGTAGCCGTCGGTCGATACCAGCGCGAAGGCATCGTTGATGGTGTTGGTGGCATAAACGCCGCCGTTCATCGCCACCAGCGAACCGCTGACTTCGCCCCAGCGGGTGTAGTCGTTACGGTTGCCATACAGCCCGGCGCGGGTTTCCAACAGCGAGGTGCGCCAGGTCACATCCGCCTGACGATAATCGCTGTTGCTGCCCTGGCCGCCGGCATAGGCCAGATTCCAACCGAAACCGCCGTCGGTCGGCGCGGCGCGGCTGTAAGCCACGCGTTCGCTCCAGCGGTTGCCGGCGTCGCGGGCGGTGCTGACGTTGGCGGTGCCCCAGGTATCGAACGGAATGCTGATCTGCAGCTGAGAGCTGTAACCGTCGCCGCCAATCTCGCGGTTTGCCGAGGCGTACAGGCTGATGTTGCGCCACAGCGTCAGGCTGTACGACAGGTTGACCAGGCGAGTGCGCTGGCCGATGGCGTCGCGCACGTCGAAATAACCGGCGCCCAGGCTGCCGAAGCGGCTCAGGCCGATGCTGCCGGTCAGCTGATCGGTGCGGCGGCTCAGCCGATAGCTGCTCTTATAGGTGGAAAGATCGCCAAAGTCCGCGCTGCGCAGCACCCGTTGAGCGTTGAGGCTGAAATACTGATTGCTGTAGGTGTAGCTCAGGCTGGTTTGATCGCCGTGGCGGCCGGCGTACTGATAGACCGGACCGGCATCCGGTTGCTGCACCGGTTGGCCGGTGACCGGATCGTAATACCGCGGCGTGACCGGAGGGGCGTTGAAAGCGTCGCGGCCCGCCTGGCTGTAGCTGTAGGAGGCGTTGAGCACCCCTAACTGCCCGATGCGCATGCCGGCGCCGGCGCCGGTGACCGCCAACTCCGCCGCACCTTCCGCCCGCCCTTCGATCGTGAGCCAGTCCGTGACGCCGTAACGCCCGCTGCCGCTGGCCACCCACTGGCCGTAGTCCGCGGATCGGTAACCGTAGTTTTGGCGCAGCGCGCCTGCCGACAGGCTGAAATCGCTCAACCCGGCCTGCAGCAGCGAACTGGCGACATAGAACGGCACCGTCGTGCTGATCTGGCGGCCGAGCGCATCGGTCGTCACCACCGTCGCCTGACCGGCGCCGTTGATGTAGGGCACGGTATTCAGGGTGAACGGGCCGGGATTCACGTTGGCGGAGGTGTTTTTATAGCTGTTGATGTACAGATCGACGCTGCTCGGCACGGCGGCCTGGCCGGAGAACTGCGGCAGCGGGTAGGTAATGAGATCCGGCCGCGTGGCGAAATTACGCGCTACCTGCAGACCGCCGACGCGCACCGAACTGGTCCAGGGCAGCGAGCCGGTCGTGAGATCGCCGGCGGTGTAGCTGAGCATGGTGTCGTCGTCGCTGTAGCGCCAACTGCTGTCGTAGCGGATATAGCGATTGTTCTGCTGCGCGGCGGTCTCGCCGTTGAAGCTGCTGCGGAAAATGCCGGTGTTGGCGATAACGCCGAAGCCGTCGAACAGGCGCTGTTCGCTCCAGGCGGAAAAATAGCCCGGATTGCCGCGCCCGCCGCTTTGGCTGACGTAGGCGTCGTAATTCAGCAAGAAGCCCAGGCTGCTTTGCGCCGGCAGCCGCTGCTCCGGGTTGGCGTCGCCGAGGGTTTGCCTGGGGAGCCAATCGTTGGGCACCGAGATCAGCAACTGCTGCGTTTCGCCGCTGTAGGTGACGTCGACCTTATCCAGTTGATCGACGGCGATCTCTTTCACCTGTTTGTCCGTCACCGGCAGGCCGGCATCGATCAGCTGCTGAGGCGTTAAATAGTAATGGCCGCCGCGGTAGGCGACCGGCACGACTTTGCCGGTCGGGCGGCCGTTCACCACCGGCTCCAGATACAGCGTGGTATCCGGCATGCTGACGGCGCGGGGCGGCGGTGGCAAATCGTCGGCGGCGGCAGGCGGCGGGCACAGTTCTACCGCCATACAGAGTACGGCCAGGGCCAGCGGCTTGAGCTGCATGCCGCGTGAGGGCGATGGCGACATCCGCATCACCTGCGCCTCGGGCTCAGTAAGACGGGAGGGTTACGGGCTGTTTATTGTCGTTGACCATCGCCTGCAGCTTGCCGGCGGCAAAACTGCCCGACGGCGGCAGGGCGAAACGCATTTGCGAACCCGGCAGCACATAGCCCAGCAGCCCGTTGTTGAGCGGCTTGCCCTGAATGCTGACCTGCGACAGGCGAGCATGCACGATGCCGTCATTGCGCACGTCGAGCCAGCGCTGGCTGTTTTGTTGCAGCAGCCGGTAGCTGAGCTTCGGCTGGTTGGCGGTGGCGTAGTCGCGCGGGTGTTCGAAGTCTTGCTTGGTCCAGACGCCTTTGCCGCTGACGAACAGCGGCACCGAATAACGCATCTGGAATTTCAGCCCCATCTGCGCGCCTTTGTCGGGCGCTGCGCCATCTTTATCTTTGATCGGCACTTCATCGACCAGGATGCGGTAAGCCCGCTCTTGTCCGGCGGCGGCCGGCGTCTGCTTGATCAGGCGAATCAGTTGGCGTTTGCCGGGGAGAATGGTGGCGACCGGCGGGCTGGCGAGCACCTCGCTCTGGTTGCGGTAATCGTCCTTACCGCCGGTTTGTTGCCAGCCCAGCACGCGAATTTGCATGTAAACCGGCTTGCTGTCGCGGTTTTCCAGCCACAGGGCCGTCGCCTGCTGGTTGTCTTCAATAACCGGATCGATGGGCCAAATCAGAATGGAGGCGGCGGCGAAGGCCTGCGGCTGGCCGGCTAACAACAATCCTGCCAGCAGAGGCAGGCGAAGCAGAGTAGTACGCATAATGTGATCCTTTTAAAAGCTCAATAACTCACCGTCACTAAGACCGTATCGTTGTAGGTGCCGCTGGTGGGCAAGGTGCTGCTCGCCATTAAACTGGCGTAGATTTTTATTTCCTGCGTACTGCCGGTGGAGGAGACGGTTTGGGCGGCGCCGCCGTTGCCGCCGTCTCCCCACAAAACGGCGTAGTTGGCATCCTGGTAGAGCTGGTAAATCAGCGTTTCCGAGGTGACCGAGTTCAACAGCTTGCGTCCGCCGGCGATGGAGCCGGTCACGTTATTGCCGACGTTCAATCCCAGGGTGACGCTGAGCCCGGGGTTGCAGCGGATAAGGATTGAGCCGGCGCCGGCGCTCGAGACAATTTTTATCGGGCTGCTTAAAGACGCCACCTGGCCGAAGCTCATGCTGCCGAACGAGGTAACGTTGGTGACGCCGCTGCCGAGCACGCAGCCTTTGATGATCGAAGCATTGACTGTGAAGCCCTGGCTGACGGTATCGGCATGTGCCGCCGGAGCGCCAAACAGCGCCGTCAGCAGCAGGGTGCGCAGCGTTCCGTTAATCACCAATTTATCGTCACCTGTACCGTGTCCGTATAAGTGCCCGTCGCCGGCGTCGCCTGCACCGGAATCATGCCGTACACCGGCAGCCAGACGCTTTGACCGGTGGCGGTCTGCGTCACGCCGGTGACGTTATCCCAGACGGTGGCGTAGCTGGCGCTGGTATACAGGTTGTAGTTCACGCGGGCGCCCGCCGCGCTTTGCAGATAGCGCGAAGCGGTATTGCCGCTCTGTCCGCCGCTGAGCAGCACCGTGTAACTGGTGCCGTTGTTGCAGTTGATCTGCAGTGCACCGGCGTTCGCCTGGCCGGTCACTTTTATTGCCGTATTGAGGAAGTAAACCGTGCCGAAGTTAAAGGTGCCGAACGTGGTGTTGCCGCCGCTGGTGGTGCCTGCGACACAGGATTTGACCAAGGTGGCGCTGACGCCGACCGTCGCAGTGCTGACGTCGGCGCGGCAAGCGCCTGCCAACGACAGCAGCATGCAGGTGACGGCCAGGCGCGTCATGCTTACCAGGTGACGGTCATGGTGACGGTATCGCTGTACGCGCCTGCCGCCGGGGTGGTGCCCGCGGCGGGCACCAGACCATAGACGATCAACGGGACCGCCGAGCCGGTGCCGGTGCCGGTCAGCACACCGGTGGTGCTGTTCCACGGCACGGCGTGGGCGCTGTCCTGGTAGAGGTTATAGCTGATGTAAGCGGGCACGCTGCTGGCCATGCGCCGCTGGCTGCCGGAGGCGTTGAGGCCGTTGTCCAGCGCCACGGTGTAGTTGGTGCCGGTGGTGCAGTTCAGCCCCAAGGTACCGGTGCCGCCGCTGCCGGTGGCGCTGGCGGTGATGACGTTAGCCAGCGACGAGTAGGTGCCGAAGCTGATGGAGCCGAAGTTGTTGGTGGTGCCGGAGCTGTTGCCGCCGGTAACGACGCAGCCGGCGCCGATGGTTAAAGTGACGCCCAGCGTGCCCTGAATGGTGCCTGCCGCAAAGGCGGCGCCAGAGGTGCACAGCAGGGCCGCTGCCGAGGTTAATGCCGCCAGAGTCTTTTTCATCATGGTTCCTTGCCGTAGTAGAGAAGCCTGCCAAAAAGCCCGAAAAATGAGTCAAATGCATTAATCTATTTACAGATTAATTAATAGAATAAGAACGGGGGAATGTCTTGCCTAAAGATTAAAAAATTTATTTATTTTTAAGCGAGATCGCAGGTTGCGTGCAGCGTAAACACATCAGGGGAATCGTGTTTGAGATAACGAAAGGATTGATAGGAATATTATTATATTAATGAATAACGGAGCGCCGTGGTGGCGCCCCGTGTCGGCAGGCATCACCAGGTTACGGTCATGGTGACGGTATCGTTGTACACGCCGGCGGCCGGGGTGGTGCCCGCAGCGGGCACCAGACCGTAGACGATCAGCGGGACCGCCGAGCCGGTGCCGGTGCCGGTCAGCACGCCGGTAGTGCTGTTCCACGGCACGGCGTGGGCGCTGTCCTGGTAGAGGTTATAGCTGATGTAGGCGGGCACGCCGCTGGCCATGCGCCGCTGGCTGCCGGAGGCGTTGAGGCCGTTGTCCAGCGCCACGGTGTAGTTGGTGCCGGTGGTGCAGTTCAGCCCCAAGGTGCCGGTGCCGCCGCTGCCGGTGGCGCTGGCGGTGATGACGTTAGCCAGCGACGAGTAGGTGCCGAAACTGATGGAACCAAAGTCGTTGGTGGTGCCGGAACTGTTGCCGCCGGTGACCACGCACCCGGCGCCGATGGTCATTGTCACGCCCAGCGTGCCCTGAATGGTGCCCGCTGCGTTGGCTGCGCCACTGATGCACAGCAGAGGTGTTAACGAGAGCAAAACCAGCAGAGTTTTTTTCATCATGATTCCTTGCCATGTCAGAGAAAGTCCGCAAAAACGCCACCCAGAGCTGAGTTGCACGCATTTATTTACTTACATTTAAATTAATAGGATAAGAACGTGAAATTGTCTTTATCAAAGGTCAAAACTTTTTAATTGGCACAGGGCAAGCGTGCGTGGGTGAAATAACGTGATGGTGAAATGATTAGAATAATAACGAATGACGATGGGAATATTATTATCTTTATTTATCGCCGGGGAAAGCGGCTCCCCGGCGCCAGGGCGATTACAGGTGAAAATCCAGCGCGCCGTCGCGCACCAGCTCGCGCGGCAGGTTGTTCTTGATGCGGCTGCCGATGCGTTTGGCGATGCCCAGCGGTTGCCCCTGATAGGTGACGACGCACTCGTCGCCCGCCGGCGGCTGCTCAGGGTAGAGATCGCGGCCGTGATACCACTCCTGGGCCAGCGTGGCGTCCAGCTCGAAATGCTGTTTGCCGTCGGCGCCCGCGAGGGCGATCGCCGCTTCGTGCTGCCAACGGAAACCTTTCGGGAAGCGCTCCGCCAGCTTGAGGCCGATACGCGAGAAGCGCACTTTGCCGAACAGCGGCTCCAGCGCGGCCGGGAAGAGCCAGATTTCCTTGTCGCGCTCCCACAGCCGGCTGTCATCGCCCCAGGTTAAGCCGGATGCCGCGGCGGCTTGGGCGACCAGCGCCGCCTCTTTGCCGGACAGCGGGCTGAATGGGAATTTACCGACTTTATAGGTCGGCTTTGCTAACGGCGCCACGGCGTGTTTTTTACGCAGGCGGGCGACGAAAAACCCTTCGCTGTCGTAAATCTGCGGGAAGACGTGCAGGAAGCCCTCGGCGGTCAACGCCTTGTCGGCGCCGGGGAACAGCTCACCCAGCGGCTCGATGCTGACCGCGTCGCCATAGGTGTCCAGCAGCCAGCGCACCACCTGCTGATTTTCCTGCGCATTGAGGGTACAGGTGGAATAAACCATCACGCCGCCCGGCGCCAGCGCATGAAACGCGCTGTCGATCAGCTCGCGCTGGGTGGCGGCGATCTCGGCGACGCTTTCCGGCGACCAGTTGCTCATGGCGTCCGGATCTTTGCGCACCACGCCTTCGCCGGAGCAGGGGGCGTCGAGCAGAATGGCGTCAAAACTCTCCGGCAGCGCGGCGCCGAACACCCGGCCATCGAAGTGGGTCAGCGCCGTATTCTTCACGCCGCAGCGGCTGATATTGGCGTGCAGCACTTTCACCCGGCTGGCGGAGTATTCGTTGGCGACGATGCCGCCCTGATTATCCATCAACGCGGCGATCTGGGTGGTTTTGGAGCCCGGCGCGGCCGCCACGTCCAGCACCCGATGGGGCGCTGCACCGCCGGCGAACAGCGCGCTGACCGGCAGCATCGAGCTGGCCTCCTGAATATAGAACAGGCCGCTCAAATGTTCGGCGGCGCTGCCCAATCGCAGCTCTTCATCGTCGCGCTCGATCCAGAACCCTTCCGCGCACCAGGGAATGGGTTCCAATCGCCAGTCGTAGTCCCACACCAGCGCCAGGAAGTCGGTGACGCTGATTTTCAGCGTGTTGACGCGCAGGCTGCGGCGCAGCGGGCGCTGGCAGGCGGCGATAAAATCGTCCATCGCCAGCTCGGCGGGCATGATGGCGCGGGTGGCGTCAAGGAAAGCGGGGGGCAGAAAAACGGCGGTGGATTTGGCCACGGGGCGAACTCTCAGGGTGCAATAAAGACAAGGGCGAGAGTTTATCACAAAGCGGAAAAAAACAGGGCCCGGCATTGCCGGGCCCTGAGGGAAACGCGAAAGTTAATCGCGCGGAATGGCGGTGCCCCAGGTTTTCCAGTCCTTCGGCTCTTCCGGATTCAGCAGGAAGTGCTTGTTCGGCGTGGCTTTCGGCGCCAGCGGAATGGTTGGCGGCGTGGCGAAGGCGATGCCGCCGCGGATGAACTGCTGGAAGGTGCCGCTCTTGATCACGCCGCCGGTCAGGCCGAACTGCAGGTTGTAACCCGACGCCAGCCAGAACACGCTGTTGTTGCGCACCAGATGCTGGTACTTCTTGCTGATGCGCAGCGCGACGTGCACCCGATCGGACATGGCGCCGAGGTAGAAACCGGTGATAGTGCCGACCTCCACGCCGCGGAACAGCACCGGCGTGCCGATCTGCAACGAGCCGGTTTCGGCGGCGTCGAGCACGACGCTCAGCCCATCGAGATAGCGCGAATCGGTGATGCTGGCCTGCTGCAGTTCGAAGGTGCGCAGCTCGCGCCCGCGGCCCGGCTCCACGTTGATATAAGGCTGGAGCAGGGTATCGAGGTTGCTGACGCCGGCGGCGGAGATCTCCGGCGACACGATCGAGAAGCGGCTGCCGAGGCGCGCGAAGGTCTGCACGTATTCCGGATACAGCACCGCTTTGGCCAACACTTCGTTGCGCTCCGGCGCCAGCTGCAGCGACTCCACCTGGCCGACGTCGATGCCGAGGTAACGCAGCGGCATGCCCGCCGACAGCTTGCTGGCGTCATAGGTTTTCAGCGTGATTTGGCTGCCCACCGCGCGGGCGGCGGTTTCGCTGGCGTACAGTACGCGGTTGGCGCCTTTGTTCAGCGTCACGCCCTGCAGGTTGTCGAAGCTGATGGCGCCTTTCAGCGCGCGGTTGAGCGGCGAAGCCTGCACCGTCAGGCCGCTGCCGTTGAGCTGCACCTTGGCGCCGCCTTCGGCCCAGAAGATGCTTTCACGGGTCAGCAACTTACGGTATTCCGGGCTTATGTAGACATCCACCTCAAACTCGTTGGCCTTCGGCCGAACGTTAACGATCTCGCCCACCTGGAATTTACGATACAGCACCACTGAGCCGGCCTGCACGTCCGGCAGGCTGGTGGCGCTGAGGGTCAGGGTGGTGGAAGGGGCGTTGCCGACGATGCCTTCCTCGGCTTTTTCGCTGTTGGCGTACAGCGGATACTGGCCGCCAGGCTCCCCTTTGCTGCCGGGGATAATGCGCACGCCGCCGTCTACCCACTCCTGCGCGCTGGCGCCGAGCACTTCCATGCCGTCTATTCCCAGCTTGACGTCGAGGCGGCTGTTGACCACGAATTTGCTGTCTTTGTGCAGCAGGCCGCGATATTGCGCATCAACGGCGGCGGTGAACACCACGCCGCCGGCGGTCAAGGTGCGGCTCAGGATTTGGCCGACTTTCACGCCGTGCACCACCAGCGGTTGCCCGACGTCGATGCCGTAGCTTTGCGGCGCCGTCAGCGTGACGGTCAACACGCCCGGCTGTTGCAACAGCGTTTCGCTGCTGTCCAGCACGTTGAAGCGCTGCTGCGGTTCGCCTTCACCCGGCACCAGTTCCAGCGTGGTGCCGGTCAGCAGTTGGCTGAGCTTGGCGTCGTTGAGGCTGATGCGCGGGCTGCGCATCACGATGCGGGTGCCGCTGCGCATCAGATCGACCACCGAAGGATCGATGGTCAGTTCACCGATGACTTTGCTGTCCTGTTGCAACGTCAGCTTGGTCAGGGTGCCGACCTGCAGCCCCTGGTACATCAGCGGCGTGCGGTTTTCACTCAAATTGTTGCCGCTCGGCAGATCCAGCAGAATATTGACGCCGCGCTGGCTGTGGGCCAGGTCCGGGTAAAGGGTATAGTTCTGATCGCCCTTGGCCTGCTGGCCATCGGCCGGCGAATCGAAGGCGATGGCGCCGTTGACCAACGCCGCCAGGCTCTCCATCTGCACCGTGGCGCCGGACAGGCTGAAATCGCCCTTGAAGCCGGAGACATTCCAGAAGCGGCTGTTGCTCTTCACCAGGTTGGCGAAGCGGCGGTCGATCAGCACGTCGATGGTTACGCCCTTGTTGCCTTCGCTGATGGTGTAGTCATACACCTTGCCGACCGGGATTTTACGGTAATAGACCAGCGAGCCGCTGTTGAGCGAACCCAGATCGTCGGCGTGCAGGTGAATCATCAGCTCGCCGGTGTTCAGGCGGTACTTCGGCTGGGTATCGAGCGCGGTGAAGTGGGTTTGCTCCTTGCCGCTGCCGGGCATCATGCCGATATAGTTGCCGCCGACCAGCGCATCGAGCCCGGAAACCCCGGCCAGCGAGGCCTTGGGCGTCACCAGCCAGAACTGGGTGCCTTCGCGCAGCGAGTCTTCCAGATCGCTTTTGATGCTGGCTTCCACCACGATGCTGCGCAGATCTTTGCTCAGGCTGATTTTTTGCACCGTGCCGACCTCAACGCCCTGGTAGCGCACCGGCGTGCGGCCGGCGACGATGCCCGCCGCCGATTGGAAATCGATGGTGACGGTGGTGCCGCGCTCCTGGAAATTGTTATAGACCAGCCACCCGGCGATCAGCAGGGCGATGAACGGCAGTAACCAGAACGGTGAAATGCGGCGTTTGTTCTTGACCCGCGCTTCAGTCGGTGTAGTCGGCGTTTCCTGTTGCATGTGCATCCCAAATCAATCGGCTATCGAGCCATTCAACGGCAAGAATAGTCAAAATGACCGCCGAGCCAAAGTAAAACGCGGCCGGTCCCATAGTAAAAGATAACAGTTGATCGCGATTTACCAGCGACATCATCAAGGCGATAACGAACAGATCGAGCATCGACCAACGGCCGATCCAGGTGACCAGGCGCAGCAGACGAATGCGCGTCTTCAGGCTGTGCGAGGTTTTGAAGTGGATGCTCAGTAACAGCACGATCAGCACGATCACCTTGGTGAAGGGCACCAGCACGCTGGCGATGAACACGATGGCGGCGATCGGCACGTTGCCGGAGGTGGCCAATGAGACCACGCCGGAGAAAATGGTGTCTTCCAGCCGCGTGCCGTTGGCGTAAATGATGGAAATCGGCAGCAGGTTGGCCGGTATCAGCAGGATCATCGCCGCGATCAGCGCCGCCCAGGTTTTCTGCAGGCTGTAGGGCTGGCGATGGCACATCGGCACATGGCAACGCGGGCAGCGGCCGCGCGCGTCGGGATAGCCGGTATAGTGGCAGGACAGACAAATGTGCAGCGCCGTCGGCGGGCCTTCCGGCTGTTCCTGCGGATAGTAGCGCTCCCACAGCTGCTCCAGGTTGGCGTGGATCAGCGTCAGGATGCTCAGCACCGTGAGCGACAGGTAAGCGATCAGCGCGCTGCCGGGCTGGATGTCGGCGTAATCCTGCACTTTGATCGCCGCCACCGCCATGCCGATCAGATAAATGTCCAGCATCACCCACTCTTTGAGCCGCTCCAGCATCAGCAGCACCGGGCGCAGGTTCATGCCGAGCGCATGGCCGAAACGCAGGTACAGCAGCGACAGCACCAGCGTCAGCGGGGCGCCGATGGTGCAAAACGCTACCATGCTGGCGGTGAGCGGATCGCCCTGGCGGCTCATCTGCCAGATGCCCTCCAGCAAACTGGCGTCGATGCGCGTGCCGAGCAGGCGGATGCTGATCAGCGGCTCGGTGAAGGCGAACGGCATCAGCAGCAGCATGGCGATCGCCATGGCGGTCAGGCGCGTCATCGACCAGTCGCGGCCGCTCACCACCTTGGCGTTGCAGCGCGGGCAATAGGCGGCCTGATTGCCGCTGAGCGGCGGCAGCACGAACAGCAGGTCGCACTCGCAACAGCGTTGGTGGCGCGCTTTGGAAAGGGGGGCGGTGATCGCGTGTATTTTCATTTTTGACAAGTAGCTGCCCTTGAGCCCGCCGGAACTGTCAGCGTAGCTGAAAAATAAACCGGCCGCGTCACCGGCGATCGGGCGCCGGACGGTAAAACGAGGTAAACCGGGATTCTGAGCGGCAAACATACCCCGAGCGACGGGGTTTTGTGAAGCAACAGATGATTAACCTTGTGGCTATACGCATTTAATGCTTATTTTATAGGGCCTAAGCTTTGGGCTTCTGGCCATCTTCACTGTTTCAATGGTTAACACATGACAAAAGAACAATTCTACGCGGAATTAAAACGTGACCTGAGCGCGTTGCTCGGCGGGGAAACCAACTTTATCGCGGCGCTGTCCAACGCCAGCGCGTTGCTCAACGAGCGTCTGGATGACGTGAACTGGGTCGGTTTCTATCTGATGGATGGCGACCAACTGGTGCTGGGGCCGTTCCAGGGCAAGATCGCCTGCGTGCGCATTCCGGTGGGCAAGGGCGTGTGCGGCACGGCGGTGGCGGAAAATCGCGTGCAGCGCGTCGGCGACGTGCATGCGTTTCCGGGCCATATCGCCTGCGATGCGGCCAGTAACGCGGAAATCGTGCTGCCGCTGGCGGTTGGCGGCCGAGCGATCGGCGTTTTGGATATCGATAGCACGGTTTATCAACGCTTCGACGAACAGGACGAAGTGGGCCTGAAAGCAGTGGTGGCGGGGCTTTGTGAGCAACTGGAACAGTGTGACAGTGCGAAATATGTGACTGTGGCGGCAAGTTGATCGACGGTTAACGTGGCAATTACCGATGGCGTCATTATAATGACGCCTGTTCATGCCTGTGGCTTGTTGGCAATACCGTTGTAATCAGGAAATTTCATGGAAAATCAACCTAAGTTGAACTCTAGTAAAGAAGTCATTGCTTTTCTTGCCGAGCGTTTTCCGCTCTGCTTTAGCGCCGAAGGCGAAGCTCGTCCGCTGAAAATCGGTATTTTTCAGGATTTGGTAGAGCGCGTGCAGGGGGAAGAGAATCTCAGCAAAACGCAATTGCGTTCTGCCCTGCGCCTATACACCTCAAGCTGGCGTTACCTGTACGGCGTCAAGGTTGGCGCGCAGCGCGTCGATCTGGACGGCAATCCGTGCGGTGAACTGGAGCAGCAGCATGTCGATCATGCTCGCCAGCAGCTTGAAGAAGCCAAAGCGCGCGTTCAGGCACAGCGTGCCGAACAAAACGCCAAAAAACGTGAAGCCGCCGGCGAATCCGCCGATGCCGCTCCGCGCCGTCCGCGCCCAGCCGGTAAAAAGCCCGCTGCGCGTCGCGAAGGCGGAGCCGCGCCGGAAAACCGCAAGCCGCGCCCACAAACTCGCCCACAGCCCGCTCGCCAACCTCGTGCAGCCAAAGAGGAAAGCCAGCCGCGTTATGCGCCAGTCACGGATATCTCTAAACTGCAAATTGGCCAGGAAATCAAAGTCAGAGCAGGCAAGAGCGCGATGGATGCTACCGTACTCGAAATCGCTAAAGATGGCGTACGTGTGCAGCTCTCTTCCGGTCTGGCGATGATTGTGCGCGCAGAACACTTGCAGTTCTGATACGGAGGCCAACCCAGGCATGAACAAATTCGTCAGATTAACAGCGATTGCAGGGCTGCTGTGGGCGGGTGTCAGTTACGGCGCGGAAACAGCCAACATCCGCATCGGCCAACTGCCCCAACTGCAACAGGAACCCCAGCACGCTACGGTGAGTGAGCGCGTCACCTCGCGCTTCACTCGCTCTCATTACCGCCAGTTCGCCCTCGATGCGGAATTTTCAGGCAAGATCTTCGATCGCTACCTGAACATGCTGGACTACAACCATAACGTGTTGCTGGCCTCCGACGTGGCGCAGTTCGCCGGCAAACGCAATCAGGTTGGCGAAGAGCTGAAAACCGGCAAGCTGGACACCTTCTACGCGCTGTTCAATCTGGCGCAGAAACGCCGCTTTGAGCGTTACACCTATGCGTTGTCGTTGCTGGACAAGCCGATGAACTTCACCGGCAACGGCACTATCGATCTCGACCGCAGCAAAGCGCCGTGGCCGAAAGACAAGGCCGAGCTGGATAGCCTGTGGGATGCGAAAGTCACGTATGACGAGCTGAACCTCAAGCTGACCGGCAAGACCGACAAAGAAATCCGCGACACGCTGACCAAGCGCTATCAGTTCGCCATCAAGCGCCTGACGCAAAGCAACAGCGAAGACGTCTTCCAGCTGGCGATGAATGCCTTTGCGCATGAAATCGACCCGCACACCAACTATCTGTCTCCGCGCAACACCGAGCAGTTCAACACCGAGATGAGCCTGTCGCTGGAAGGCATCGGCGCGGTGCTGCAGATGGATGACGACTACACCCTGATCAACTCGATGGTGCCGGGTGGTCCGGCGGCGAAGAGCAAAGCGATCACCGTGGGCGATCGCATCGTCGGCGTCGGCCAGGCCGGCAAACCGATGGTGGACGTGATCGGCTGGCGCCTGGACGACGTGGTGTCGTTGATCAAAGGGCCGAAGGGCAGCAAGGTGCGCCTTGAGATCCTGCCGGCCGGCAAGGGCACCAAAACCCGCGTGGTCACCTTGACCCGCGAGCGCATCCGTCTGGAAGACCGCGCGGTGAAAATGACCATCAAGACCGTCGGCAAAGAGAAGGTGGCGGTGTTCGACATCCCCGGCTTCTATGTCGGTCTGACCGATGACGTGAAAGTGCAGCTGCAGAAGATGGCCAAGCAGAACGTCAAGAGCGTGATCATCGATCTGCGCACCAACGGCGGCGGCGCGCTGACCGAAGCGGTGTCGCTGTCCGGCCTGTTCATTCCGAGCGGCCCGGTGGTGCAGGTGCGCGACAACAACGGTAAAGTGCGCGAAGACGCCGACACCGACGGCGTGACTTACTATAAAGGCCCGCTGGTGGTGCTGGTCGATCGCTTCAGCGCCTCCGCCTCCGAAATTTTCGCGGCGGCGATGCAGGATTACGGCCGCGCGCTGATTGTCGGCGAGCCAACCTTCGGTAAAGGCACCGTGCAGCAGTACCGTTCGCTGAACCGTATCTACGATCAGATGCTGCGCCCTGAGTGGCCGGCGCTCGGTTCCGTGCAGTACACCATTCAGAAGTTCTACCGCGTCAATGGCGGCAGCACCCAGCGCAAGGGCGTGACGCCGGACATTCTGATGCCGACCGGCGTCGATCCGGCGGAAACCGGCGAAGCGTTTGAAGACAACGCCATGCCGTGGGACAGCATCAATGCGGCGACCTACAGCAAGACCGGCGATATGGCGCCGTTCGAGCCGGAGCTGCTGAAAGATCACCAGCAGCGCATCGCGCAAAATCCGGAGTTCCAGTACATCGCGCAGGATATCGCGCATTACAAGGCGCTGAAGGATAAACGCAACATCGTGTCCCTCAATCTGGCGGTACGCGAGAAAGAGAATCACGATGACGACGCGACCCGTCTGAAACGCATCAACGAGCGTCTGGAACGTGCGGGCAAGAAGCCGCTGAAATCGCTCGACGATCTGCCGAAGGATTACCAGGAGCCGGATCCGTACCTGGATGAAACCGTGCATATCGCGCTGGACCTGGCTCATCTGGAAAAGGATCAGCCTGCTCAGCAGCCGACGCCGGCCAAATAAGGCCACGGCTTTGCCTGTGAAAAACGCACCCTCGGGTGCGTTTTTTTTTGGTTGCGGCAAGCCCGGCTTAAGCCGGTTTCTTACGGTGACGCAGCCCGAGCTGAATGCAGGAAACCACCACCAGCAGACAGCCGAACAGCGACAGCAGCAGCGGGATCTCATGCCAGAACAGCCAACCCCAGGCGATGTTGAACACGATGCCGATATAGCGCACCACCGAGACCACGATCAGGTTATCGGAAGAGAAGGCCTGGGTTAAGACGACCTGCCCCAACAGCGACACCAGAGCGATGGCGAGCAGAATGGCGAACTGATAGGCGTTGGGCCAAACGAACGCGTTCCACATCAGCGGCAGCGAGATCAGCGTTGCGATGAACAGGAAGTAGAACACGATCTCGTAGTTGTGGTGGCGCTTGCTGAGTTTGTTGACCGACAGATAGGCGATCGAGGCGAACACCGCGCTCATCACGCCGACCAGCGACGCCAGGGTATAGGCCGAGAAGTGCCACGGCCGCACCAGCAGCACGGCGCCGATGATGACCATCGCCAGCCAAAACGCGGTGCAGGCGCTGACCCGTTCACGCAGCACCAGCAAGGAGAGCAAAATGGAGAAAAACGGCGACAGATAGGCCAGCATGCTGGCGTCGGCCAGCGTCAGATGGGCGATGCTGTAAAAATAACAAATGAGATACAGCCCGCCCATGGTGCCGCGCAACACCAGCAGCGGCCGGTCTACGCGGCTGAAGGCGATGCGGTGGCGGTACATCAGCAGCAGAACCAGCACACAGCCGATGCTGCTGCGAAAGAACACGATTTCACCGGTGGGAATAGCATCGGAGATAGTTTTAACCAGCGCGTTCATGACGCTGAAAATCAATGAGGCAAAAATGGCCAGTAGCGCACCCTGATTCATGCTTGCCTCCGCCATTGTCGGTAAATGATGTCCGCCTGCTCGTCGCAGGTATCGTCCAGCAACGAGCGATGGCAATGCTCGGCGCCGATCCGGGTGACGAAGTGCTGCAGCGCCTGCTGAAAGCGGGCCAACAGACGCTGGGCGGCGGGCATCTCGACGTCAAGCCGCTGCGCCAGCAAGACCAGGACGCGCAGTTTGCGCACGTCCTCTTGCGGCACGCGCGGCAGGCGCCAGCGCCCCTGGGCATCCTGGAAGACGCGGGCGACCCTGACGGCGGAAAAATCATAGTAGCGGCCCTGCGCGTCCGGCTCGGAATAGGGGTCGACCAGCAGCGCGGTATAACGCGTAAACAGCGCATAGCATTGCTCCGTCGGCGCGAGCTGCGGGAATTGGTCAATCCAGCGGCGGCTCACCATACGGGGCGGAACCGGGTAGTTGTCGTCATTCAAAAAGCGCAGCAGGTTAATGGCCTCGATGCCGAGCCGGTTGAGCAACTGCTGGTAATCCTGCGAGAGCGCCAGCATGTCGGCGATCGCCTCGGGACAGATGGGGCCCTCAGGGTGGGTTTTATACAGGTACTGGATCGGCGCCTGCGGCTGGAATATCGCCTGCAGCGTGGTTTCGGCCAGCGCCAGCGGAGGATGAACATAATTGGTGATGCTGAAGCGCTCGGCGGCGAGCAGGCTGTCGCAGCGTTGGGCGTCAATGCCGTGACGCGCCAGCAGCGAGCAAAGCCAGTCGAGTTCGGCGCAGTCTGACCTTGCGCCTGCGCCGGCCAGATAAATCCGCTGCTTGAACGCCTTGGTGTAGGCGCGGTAAGGCTGTTCGGCGTTCTGGTATTTGGTGTCGGCGTAGTAGCTCGACAGGCTGATGACCTCGACGTGGGATTGCCCGGCCTCCTGCAGCAGGCTTTGCACCATCAAGCCGGAGCCGATGGAGGGAGAGAGCAGGATCAGTGAGCGCAGTTGGGGCAACGCCGCCCATGGCACCTGTTGCAGCACGTCATGGTATTGATCGGCGGGGACGGCAAGGATCAGTCTGCGCCAGTCGCCGCCGACGAGCGCCAGATCATCGCAATAGCGATCAATCGTCACCTGCGCATCGTCTTGGGTGCGCTGCGCCTTACCGGCGCCTGTCAGCCACAGGCTGGGCGTGTGCGCCAGATGTTGCTTCAGGCGGCGCCCTTTTTCGCTGGGGCGGTTGTACAGGCCGATGCGCGCATTGCCCGCGGCCTTGATGTCCGCCGCCAGTTGGATCGCCGCCGGGCCGGCGCCGAGGATCAGGGTGGGAAAGGCATTATTCATGGCGGTGAGGCTCCAAAATCAAGAGATCGTACAGCGGGGTGCTGAGCGGTTTACCGCTGACGCGCCAGGGCGAGCCGGCGGCCTGGTGGTGGTAAGGGCAGTTGAAGATCGACTTGAGGCCATTGCCATAGCGCACCAGCAATTTGCCGCACTGGGGCAGCAAAGGCCGCAGCGCCTTCAGCAAACCCTGCTTGTCCGCCACCAGGGAGGCGATGATGATGTGATCGATATCGTTGCGCGTCAGGCCGTTCAGCTTGTCGATGCAGGGCATCTGCTGCACCAGCCCCAGGTGGCGCGTAAGCCGGCGGGCAAAACGCTGGGCCGCCGGATCGCAATCGTAGCAAATGACGGTGGCGGAGAGCCTGGCGACCAGCGCCAGCGCCGTGGTGGGCAATGCGCCGCTGCCCACCAGCAGCACCCGTTCGCCGGGTTTAATGTCGGCGGCCGCGATCTCCAGCTGCAGCGCGCGGTCGAAACTGTTCAGGTAGGCGTTGGTTTGCGCCGGTTCCCGGCACAGCGCCGAGACGCGATGCTTCTCGTAGTCGCACAACGCGGCGTTGGCCGTCGCCCGCAGTTGGGTGATCTGCGCCGTTATCAAACGGTCGTTTTCCAGCTTTTGACGATAGGCCTGCAGCTGCGGTTCGTCGTTAAAGGCCTGCAGGCGGCTGAAACGACGTTCCAGCAGGGAAAAATGGCGCCTGTCTTGCCGGGCGGAGCGGTGAAGCTGGTGAATTTCCTGTTGCAAGCCGGCGAGTTGCGCCAGCATGTCCGCCTTGGTCAGAGTGTACATGGGGATTCTCCGTGTGCGTGTAACAGCTGTGTCGGCAGCAGATAGGGGTAGCCCTGCGGGCTGACGCCGTTTTCGATGCCGACGCCAAATACGCGAGACACCATCGGATGTCCCATCATCTGATGGGTATCGCCGTGGCAAACGACGCGTCCGTGCGCGAGCAGCGTGAGTGAGTGGCAATAGCGCAGCGCCAATCCCAGATCGTGGATCACCAGCAGCGTGATGCAGCGGTGGCGCCGGCCGTAGTCGGCGATCTGATTGAGCACGCGCAGCTGGTGGTGGATATCCAGCGCGCTGGTGGGTTCGTCGAGCAAAATGATCTGCGGCTGAGAGACGAAGGCCTGAGCCAGCATCACCAACTGTCGCTGGCCGCCGCTGAGACGGTTGAAGGGGCGATCGGCGAGCGCGGAAATGCCGCATTCCGTAAGCGCCTGCTCGACCGCATCGGCCTGGGCGGCGCTGACGCGCCAGCTCAACTGGCGTACCTTGCCCAGCAGCACCATGTCAAAAGCGGTCAATGCCGAATCGCAGCGATTAAGCTGCGGCACATAGGCGATACGGCTGGTTTTCGGATCGAGAGGGCGCTCGCGGTAAGCGATCTCGCCGCTGCACGGCACCATGCGGTTAATCGCTTTCAGCAGCGTCGATTTGCCGGCGCCGTTGGGGCCGATGATGCCGCCGAGCTGCGCCTCCGGCCAGCTCAATGAAACGTCTGCCAATAGCGAGCGGCGATGCAGCGAGACGCCGACGCGGGTGAGGGTCAGTTGAGTCATGGGCGTTTAACCTGTCGAGTGACGAAGTAAAACAGCACCGGCACGCCGATCAGGGCGATAACGATGCCGATGGGCACCACGCCGTTCGGCATCACCAGCTTGGCGACGATCGAGGCGCACAGCAGCAGCAGGCTGCCGCAGAGGGCGGAAATGCAGATCAGGTAGCGCTGATCCTCACCCACTAGAAAGCGGGCGAAATGCGGGGCGATCAGCCCGACGAACCCGATGGTGCCGACAAACGAGACCGAGGCGGCCGTCAGCAAGGTCGCCAGCAGAAAGGCCAGCTTGCGCAAGGCGCTGACATTGATGCCCAGCCCCTGGGCCTGCTCTTCGCCGGCGGACAGCGCCGTCAGCCGCCAGGCGAGCCGCAGACTGACGAACAGCGCGCACAGCAACACGACGCCGGTGATCGCCACGCCGTGCATATTGGCTTTGAGCAGGCTGCCGAACAGCCAAAAGACAATTTGCTGCATGGCTTCCGGCGAGGCCAGAAACAGCAGCAGCGATTGCAGCGACTGAAAGAAAAACAGCACCACGATGCCGCTCAACACTAATATTTGCGGCGTCATGCCGCGGCGTTGTCCCAGCAGATAGATAGGCACGCAAGCCAACAGCGCCATCAGCGAAGCCAGCAACGGCGTGCCCAGCGCCAACGCGCCGCCCAGGCTGAAGCCGGTGAGGATCGCCAGCGCCGCGCCGAACCCCGCCGCGGCAGAGATCCCCAGCGTATAGGGGCTGGCGAGGGGATTGGCCAGCACGGTCTGCATCAGCAGGCCCGCCAGCGCCAGGCTGGCGCCGACCACCAAGGCGGTGAGCGTCATCGGCAAGCGAATCGACCAGAAAACCGCCTGATGCAGTGCGTTGCCAGGTGCAGAGCCGGGCCAAAGCATCCGCACGATATCCGTGAGGCCAAGTTGCGCGGCGCCGACGGTGAGATCGATGGCGGTCGCCGCCAGCAGCGCGCCGAGCAGCGCCAGCGTCAATAGCCCGCGGCGCAGCCTGCGCCGTCGCAAAAACGCACGTCCTGTGTGGGCCACGGTTATTCTCCTTGCCAGCGTTGCAAGAAGACGCCGTCCGCCTCTATCGGCAAATATTGATGGTAGAACTGCGCCAGATTGCGCGCGGGATCAACATCGGCAAACGCGGCGGGATAGAGCGCTTTCGCCAGATACTGGACAAAGATAAAATCGTAAATCGTGCGCGCGCCGCCATGGTAAAGCGCATAAAGACGCTGATTTTTTACCGCCGGCAGTTGCGGCCATCCCGCCCGCCGGGCGTATTGCGTCAGGCGCGTCTGTAGGGGGGCTGCCTGCGTGCCGTAACCCATCGGCACGGCGTTCGGCATGTTTTCCCAGTCGCCACCGGCGAGAAAAATCACCTCGGGCCGTTGGGTCAGGACATAGTCGGCGCGCAAGGGGGAAGGGCTGCCGACGACGCCGGCGGCGATATTGTCGGCGCCGGCCAGCTGCAGCAGCGGCCCCCAGATCGATGCGCCATAGCTGCTGCCGTACTCGCCGGGGCCCTTGTCCCCCAGCTCAATGTAGGTGACCGGCGGCGGCAGCTGCGCCTGGCGGATGCGCCGCCGGGTATCCTCGAGACTTTGGCGATATTCGTCGGCCAGCCGTTCCGCTCGCTCGGCGTGGCCCATCGCCTGGCCCATTAACCGGATGCTGGCGAGCTTGACTTCAACGCCCTGATTGAAGTCGACGACGATGTAAGGAATGTTGAGCTGTTGCAGCACCGGCAGGTAGTTGGCGAAGCCGTCGAGCTGCCACTTCGCCAGGATCAGCAGGTCTGGCCGCGTGGTCAGCAGGCGTTCAAAATCGAAGCTCTGGTTATAGAGCGAACCGACATCGACCAGTTGAGCGAGCCGTGGCAGCGCCGCCTGATAGCGCGTCCATTGGCTGGCGCGCAACGCCCAGTCGCTTTTGGAGAAGGCGACGACCTGTTGATAACTCTCCGGGCCGTTCACCGCCAGAAAATCTTCGTAGTAAAAGCCGATATAGGCGCGCTGTGCGGGGGCGGCCAGGGTAACCTGGCGTCCTTCAACGTCGGTGAGGTGAATTTCAGCGTGCGCGACCTGGCAGAAAAGCAGCCACGTCGCCAGCATCCAGACGATACGCGATAACATGATTGACATCCCTTTACGATTAATTGTGATGTTATAATGTAACAATTAATCGCGAGATTCAAACTTTCATCGCCGCTGAATCAGGCGGGGTATGATGAAACGCGCTGAGCGGATATTGGCCTATAAAGCGTGAGGATAACGGTTCTCGTTGTCATGGCGTGCGGGCAAAGAAATTTTTCTGCAAAATCCCTCCGCCTTGCGCAACAATCGTTTACAATTTGCCAAATCCCGGTCGCGCGTCGTTTTTGTAAAGTTTCGTATTTTTAGTAGGTTAATGGCGCGCAACTCTTGAAACTGTGACGAATGCCCATACGATCCAGGGTATCTGGACAGTGTTTTGTTAACATTTATGAGGAAGTAAACATTTTATGATGCGTATAGCTCTGTTCCTGCTCACCAACCTGGCGGTGATGTTGGTTTTCGGGCTGGTGCTCAGCCTGACAGGAATCCAATCCAGTAGCGTTCAGGGCCTGATGATCATGGCCGGTCTGTTCGGCTTCGGCGGCGCTTTCGTGTCGTTGCTGATGTCCAAATGGATGGCGCTGCGCTCCGTGGGCGGGGAAGTGATTGAACAGCCGCGTAACGAAACCGAAAACTGGCTGCTGGAAACGGTGCGCCGTCAATCGCAGCAGGCGGGCATCGCCATGCCGCAGGTCGCTATCTACCACGCGCCGGACATCAACGCCTTCGCCACCGGCGCACGGCGCGACGCTTCGCTGGTCGCCGTCAGCACCGGCCTGCTGCAGAGCATGAGCCGCGACGAAGCGGAAGCGGTTATTGCGCACGAAATCAGCCACGTCGCCAACGGCGATATGGTGACCATGACCCTGATCCAAGGGATCGTGAACACCTTCGTCATCTTCATTTCGCGCCTGATCGCACAGGTTGCCGCCGGCTTCCTGGGCAACCGCGACGGTGAAGGGGAAGGCAACGGCAACCCGATGATTTACTTCGCCGTGTCGATGGTGCTGGAACTGGTGTTCGGCATCCTGGCGAGCATCATCACCATGTGGTTCTCGCGTCACCGCGAATTCTATGCCGACGCCGGTTCCGCCAAACTGGTGGGCCGCGAGAAGATGATCGCCGCCTTGCAGCGTCTGAAAACCAGCTATGAACCGCAGGAAGCGGGTAGCATGATGGCGTTCTGCATCAACGGCAAATCCAAGTCGTTCAGCGAGCTGTTCATGTCGCACCCGCCGCTCGACAAGCGCATCGAAGCGCTGCGCACCGGTCAGTACCTGAAGTAATCGGCTGAATGAAATGAAAAACCCCGGCTTGCCGGGGTTTTTTTATGGCATGCCTGAACCGCTTTTTCAGCGGCGGCGACGGATTCAACAATGAAATTCGGCAATGAATGGGGTGAGCGCTTCACCAAAGTTTGCGGGCGTAAATGCCGTGCAGCAGCGCCCGAAGTCCCTGAATCCCACCTGCAAACCGCGTCTTTCGGCCTCTCAGCCTGGGCTGGCGCGGTGCCAGATCACCCGGTGAGAGGGCAAGCCGCATCGGGCCCGGTCACGACCGCCTGTTTGGCTTTGGAAGCGCATGTTATATGCTTTGGCACAATGACATTTGTCCCTGAGGCCCTATGAAAATCAACCACCTTCCCTTACTCAACGGTGATGAGGTGTCGGCGCGCCTGGCCGCATTGGCTGGCGGTGTCGCCGATGCGGTTGCGGAATTGTTGAACCGGCATGATGACGATGATGAGCCACCGGTTATTCGCTGGCATTCAGGCGATCTGCGCCAGCCGGCGTTTTTCCCCGACGAGCACGACGGCCACGATTACGATTACCTGATCGTGGACGGCGATGTGATCGTGGAGGGATGCCTGGCGGTGTCACCGCAGCGAGAGGACGGCGGCATTGTCGTGCTGGGGCGGCTGCAGGCGGATACGCTGATTTGCTGGGGCGGGCTGGTCGTGCGTGACGATGTCCGCATACGCCATGCCTATTGCAGCTCAGGAAACGACGGCGCGTTCGTGGTGGGGGGAGACCTGACCGCGCTCACCCTGGTAGAAACGGGGGAGTTTATCCATGTTCATGGCGATCTCGACGCGCGATGTCTCGCTTCGTTGCAGAACTTCGTTCAGGTTGACGGAGAAACGCGCTGCGACTGCCGCATCGACAGCGCGCAGTCCGAAGATCTGATAAAGCGCATGTTCGCCCCCGGCCTGCTCAAGGCCTTCGAGGGGATGGATAACGACGGCCAACGCCTTGTTGGCTGGTATCCGGATGACGACGCCTATTTAGCCTGTTTACGACAAGGCCGCAGCCCGTTGAGGTGCGGCGACTGACGCCTGGCCTGCCATGCTCCCGGCACCGCACCCGACGCGGCCCGGCCGCCAGTGCTGGCCCCGTCGGTTTTACAATCGATGAGGGCTCGGCTCTTTTATGTGCGCTATTTCACCTCGCGGCTGGGCTGCGCCGTTTGCGTCGTCGGTTGAGTGATGCGCAGGCTGCTGACGGCCGCCGCCAGGGTGGCGAACACCCCAGCCAGGATCAGTGAAGCGTGGGTGCCGGAGGCTGGGAACAGGTTGAACATCAGCGCCACCAGGGCGGCTCCCGAGGTTTGTCCCAGCAGACGGGCAGTGCCCAGCATGCCGCTGGCGCCGCCGCTGCGGTTGCGCGGTGCGGCGGAGATGATGGTGTGGTTGTTGGGCGACTGAAACAGGCCGAAACCGGCGCCGCACAGCACCATGCGCCAGATGATGTCCATATTCGACGGCGCCGCGGGCAGCAGCGCCAGCGAGAACAGCCCGAGCGCGAACACCGCCAGCCCGATGCAGCCCAGCAGGCCGGCATGCACGCGTTCCACCAACCGGCCGGCGATCGGGGCCATCACCACGATCGCCAGCGGCCACGGCGTCAGCAGCAGCCCGGTCGCCACCTCGTCGCGGCCCAATGCGCTTTGCAAGAAGAACGGCAGCGACACCATCGCCAGCATTTGCGCGGCAAACGAGCAGATTGAGGTGCCCATCGACAGGGCGAAGATCGGAATGCGCAGCAGATCGACCGGCAGCAACGGAAATTCCTGGCGCAGCTGGCGGCGCACGAACAGCGCGCCAATCGCCAGCAGCGCGGCGATCTCGCTGAAGATCAGCGTCAGGCTCTGGCCCTGGGCGAAGCCGCTGATGGCGGTGATCAGCAGGCCGAAGGTCAGCGCGTTCAGCACGGCGCTGGTGGGATCGAAACGGCGGTTATCGCTTTTTTGGCCGTTGGCCGGCAGGAATTTCATCCCCAGCAGCAGCGCGACGATGCCGATCGGCAGGTTGATGGCGAACAGCCATTGCCAGGACGCGACCGACAGGATAGCGGCCGCCACCGTCGGCCCGGCCGCCGAGGAGCAGGCGACGATCAGCGAGTTGATGCCCATGCCGCGGCCGAGAAAACGCTGCGGGTAGATGATGCGGATCAGCGCGGTGTTGACGCTCATGATGGCGGCGGCGCCAAAGCCCTGCAGCACGCGGGCGATGGTCAGGGTGAGCAGCGAGTCGGACAGGGCGCAGAACAGTGAGGTGATGCTGAACACCAGCAATCCAGCTTGATAGATGCGGCGATAGCCGACCAGATCGCCGAGCGACGCCAGCGACAGCAAAGAGACGGTGATCGCCAGTTGATAGGCGTTAACCACCCAGATGGAACTGGCCGGACTGGCGTTGAGATCGCGCGCGATGGTGGGCAGCGCCACGTTGGCTATCGCGCCGTCGAGCACGGATACGGTAATGCCGAGGGCGATGGCGAGGATCGCCCCATAGCGTTGCGGGACGGGGAGGCCGTCGGAACAAGGACGCATGCAGGTCTCAGCGGTATTTATTCAGGAGAGTATTATCATGCTAATCATATTCGCCTGCGATTGCATGCCCCTTGTCCGCTTAATTGTAAACGGCGGTGAGCGGCAGGCGGTTATTCATTTGGCTTCAATCGCTTAGCCTTCAGCTGCGTTGCGCGTCGCGATCTGTTCCGATTATACTGAAACCCTTGTTTAAATTTCCTGAAACAAAACCGTTAAGTAGGGTATTCGCCATGGCTAACGCAGATTCAGACAAGCAACCGGATGCCGTCTCATCCGTGATGAAAGTGTTCGGCATTTTGCAGGCGCTCGGCGATGAGCGCGAGATCGGCATTACCGAACTGTCCCAGCGGGTGATGATGTCTAAAAGCACCGTCTACCGGTTTCTGCAGACCATGAAAGCGCTGGGTTACGTTTCACAGGAGGGCGAGACGGAAAAGTATGCGCTGACGCTCAAGCTGTTCGAACTGGGCGCCAAATCGTTGCAGAACGTCGATCTGATCCGCAGCGCCGACGTGCAGATGCGCGAGCTGTCGAATCATACCCGTGAAACCATCCACCTCGGCGCCCTGGACGAGGATGGCATCGTCTACATCCACAAGATCGACGCGATGTACAACCTGCGCATGTATTCGCGCATCGGCCGCCGCAACCCGCTGCACAGCACCGCCATCGGCAAGGTGCTGCTGGCCTGGCGCGAGCGGGATGAGGTGGCGCGGATCCTGTCGCAGATTGAATTTACCCGCAGCACCGAGCATACCCTGACCAGCGCCGCCGAACTGTTGCCGGTGCTGGATCGGGTGCGTGCGCAGGGATACGGCGAAGATGCCGAAGAGCAAGAAGCGGGGATCCGCTGCATCGCGGTACCGGTCTTTGACAGGTTCGGGGTGGCGATCGCCGGGCTGAGCATCTCTTTCCCGACGCTGCGCTTTTCCGAAGCGGCGCGGGAGGAGTATGTGGCGTTGCTGCACGTCGCCGCCCGACGCATTTCCGAACAGCAGGGCTATCACGACTACCCGTTCTGACCTGCGTTTCGATGAGCAAGGCGCCGCCATGACGGCGCCTTGCTGTTATTTTGCGCCGGGCGTCAGCCGCTGAGAAATCCGCTCCAGCACCAACATCAGCAACAGCGTGGCCGCCACCAGGATCATGGTCAGCGTTGCGCCATTGGCGATGCTGCCGCGATCGGTCAGACTAAAAATGGTGACCGGCAGCGTCGCCCAGCTCGGCGGGTAGATCATCATGGTCGCGCCCAGCTCCCCCATCGACAGCGACAGGCTGAGCGCGAAGGCGGAGATCATGTAGGGGGCGATCATCGGCAGGGTGACGTGGCGCAGGCGAAACAGCGGCGAAGCGCCCAGGCTGGCGGCGACGTTCTCGTAGTCGTCAGGCAGCCGGGTCAGCCCGGCCATGACGTTGCCGAAGGTAAAGGCGGAAATCAGCACGAAGTGGGCGGCGGGCACGATCAGGAAGGTGCCGTTCATCTGCAGCGGCCCCTGGCTGAACGCCACCAGCATCCCCAAACCGATAGAGACCGAAGGCACCGCGCTGGGAATGAAAAACAGCGTGCCCAGCAGCCGTCGGCCGCGTTCAGGCACGTGGCGCAGCGCCAACGCCGCCCAGGTGCCGCACAACAACGCGAACAGGCTGGCGCTGAAACCGATAGCCAGACTGGCGATCAGCGCGTCCCAGGAGGCGCCGCTGAACGCCTGGCGGAAGTGGCTGAGGGTGAAGCCGCTCGGCAGCACGCCGCTCCACTGTTCACTGAGGCTGGACATCAGGATCACCGCCAGCGGCAGGCAGAAGAACAGGGCGAACAGCGTGACCGCCAGTGTGCAGGTCAGGGTGCGTCCGGTGCGAGACCAAATCAACATCGTCAGTTCCTCAGCCCGGCGCGCGCCGCGGCGTAGCGGTAAAGGGAGAACAGCCCGAGCGACAGCGCGATATTCACGACGGCGATCGCGCAGGCGACGGCGTAGTCCGATTCCAAAATCGCTTTGGCGTAGACCATCATCGGCAGCGTGGTGACGCCCTTGGCGCCGATAAACAGCACGATGCCGAACTCATTGGTGGTCAACAACAAACACAGGCTGCCGCCGGCCAGCAAGGCCGGCAGCGCGGCCGGTAAAATCACCTGGCGCACCACCCGTCCCGGCCGGGCGCCGAGGATGCTGGCGGCCTCGAGCTGGCTACGATCGATCTGCGACAGCGCCGCCATCAGCGGGCGCATCACCAGCGGGGTAAACACGGTGATTTCCGCCAGGATCACCCCCCAGATGGAGTAAAGAAAATCCACCGGCGGCAAGGTGAAACCAAAGGTCGCCATCAGCGTGCCGTTCAGCAGGCCGGCGGAACCGTAGATGAACGTGAAGGCCAGCGTGATGAGGAAGGTCGGCATGGCGATAAAGGTATCGATCACCCGGGCGATCAGACGGCTGCCGGGGAACGGCGTGAACACCAGCAACAGCGACAGCAGGGTGCCGAGCACCAGGCAGCCCAGCGTCGCCAGCAGCGCGATCTGCAGCGTGTTGAGAAGGGCGCCGACAAAGCGGCGTGATTCGAACGCCTGCTGCAGCGCAGCGGCGCTGAACAGCCCTTGGTCGTCGGTAAATGCCTGTTTGACGATCAACGCCAGCGGGTAGAAAAACAGCGTCGCCAGCGCCAGCAGCGGCAACAGGATCCACAGGCGGCGCGACAAACGCAGCCGCTGGGCCGGGCGAGTAAGCGTAGAGTCGGTCATGTCAGTCCTCGATCAGTACCGCATCGTCGGGGGCGAAATAGAGCGGCACCCGTTCGCCGATCTGCGGCATCCGGCTGCGATGGGTGGTGACCACGCGCAGCGGGTGGCCTTGCGCGTCGAACTGCAGGTGCGTCAGTTCACCCTGCCAATGAATATCGCGTAGCGTGCCGATAAGGCAGTTGCTGCGCTGAGCGTCGGCATCGAGCGCAATATGCTGCGGCCGGATGCACAGCAGCTTGTCGAAGCCGCGTTGTGCGCCGTAGGTGAAACAGCCGATCACTTTGCCGGCGCAGCTGACGGTGGTCATGCCTTGCCCGGTGGTGGTCTCCAGCGCGGTGGCCGGCAGCAGGTTGGCGCGGCCGAGAAACTCGGCGGCGAAGCGGTTCGTCGGATGGTGGTACAACGCGCGGGTTTCGCCGTGGGCGATCAGGTGGCCGTCGCGCATGATGCCGATCTTGTCCGCCAGCGTCAGCGCTTCGCCCTGATCGTGGGTGACGTACAGGATGGTCAGATCCGGCAGCTCGCGGTGCAGGCGGGCGATCTCTTCCACCATGCTGTGGCGGATTTGCGCGTCCAGCGCCGACAGCGGTTCATCCAGCAACAGCACTTTGGGGCGCACCGCAATGGCGCGGGCGATCGCCACCCGCTGTTGCTGGCCGCCGGAAAGCTGGCTGGGATAGCGCCTGGCGTAGGCGGACATGCCGACGATGGCCAACGCTTCTTCGACGCGCTCGGCGGTCAGGCCGCGCGGCTTGCCCTGGGCGCGCAGGCCGAACGCCACATTGTCCTCGACGCGCATATGCGGAAACAGCGCATAGTTCTGCACCACCATGCCCAGGCCGCGTTCATAGGGCGGCACGTCGGTGACATCGATATCGCCGATGGCGATGCGTCCGGCGGACGGCTGCACGAAACCGGCAATCGCTCGCAGTACGGTGGTTTTGCCCGAGCCGGAGGGGCCGATCAGCGCCAGCACTTCGCCGGGCGCGATGGTGAGCGTCAGGGGTTTCAGCACTTCGGTGCCGCGGTACGACACGCTGACGCGGTCGAGCTGAATGCCCGACGGCCCGGCGATGTCCTGGCTGTTATCCCGCGCCTCGGCGCGGGAAGCGAGAAGGGAATGCATGGTCAGCGTCATTCTGTCACCTTGTGCCAGCGGGAAATGTCGGCGGGCAGGCTGCTCACCACCTGATTCCAGTCCGGCGCCCAGATATCCACGCCCTGCAGCGCAGCCTGCGACTGCCTGAAGTTATCGTCGGCCGGGGTCACGTCTTTACGCACCGGCATGCCGTAGGAAATGGCGCTGACGCTGCTCTGCGCCTCTTTGCTCAGCAGGAAATCGATCAGCTTTTTGCCGTTGGCGCTTTGCGGCGCGCCTTGCACCAGGCCGATGTAGTAAGGCAGCACCAGCGTGCTGCGCTTGCCGTCCGGCCCGGCCGGCCAGAACACCTTCACGTTCGGGTTGCTGCGCATCTGCGCCAGGTTCATCTGCAGATCGCCGTTGGCCACCAGCAGCTCCCCTTTATTGACCAGCGCGGTCAGCTTGCCGGTGGAGGCGGAAGGGCCGACGTTGTTGCTTTGCAGCTTGCCGAGGTAGTCGAAACCGGCGTCTTTGCCGCCGAAGCTGTGGAACGCTTGCAGCATCACCGCAGTGCCGTCGCCCGCCTGGCCCGGCGTGGAGTACTGCAGCTTATTGCGGAACTGCGCGTCCAGCAGCTGTTGGTAGCTGGCGGGCGCCTGCGGCAGCAGTTTGGCGTTATAGATGAAGCTCAGGTAGTTGTTCACCAGCGGCACGAACTGCGGCTGGGCGTTGGCGATCTGCGCGGCCGCCTGCGGGGTAAAGTCCTGCAGCAGTTTTTCCGCCGCCGCGCGTTGAATGAACGGCGGCAGCGTCACGAGCACGTCGGCCTGCGGGTTGCTGCGCTCTTTCGACAGGCGTTCCACGATGGCGCCGGAGCCACCTTCGACGTACTGCACCTTGACGCCGGTCGCCTGGGTGAAGGCGTCGAACTGCGTTTGATACCAGCTGTGATCGCCGTCGTGCAAACCATCGGCGGAGTAGACGGTCACCACCGCCTCGGCGGCCCAGAGCGGCGCGGAGCCGAGTGCGATGGCGGTCATCACGACCAGTCGAGAAAGTTTCATAGCTTCAGCCTCACTGTTACGGGTTAATGCGAAACTGGTATACACCAGATATGCGGCCACGCTAATCGGCGAATATGACAAACAAATGAAATCAGCAAAATATCATTGCCGGAAACGGGGAGGACGACGCGGGAGAGAAAGGCGGGCCTGCGTGCGCAGGCCCCGTTGGGCAGGGGGTTAAAGCGTATCGACTTCGATGCGCAGGCTGTCGTGGCGCCAGTATTCGATATCGAAATCGAGAATGCGGCCGTGCTGATCGTAATTCAAGCGGCGCAGCAGCAACGCGGGCAGGCCGACCATGGCACCCAGCGCGTTGGCGGCGCGATAAGGCAGGGCAGTCGGGTAGAACGACAGGTGCATGTTGCTGTAAATCAAATCGTAATGCTGCTGATAAACCTCGGTCAGGCTGCCGTTGAGATCGTGGCTGAGCAGTTCCGGCACCCGCTGCGGCAGGCAGTGGTTTTCGCAATAGCAGATGGCGCGGCCGTCGGCGTAACGCACGCGGCGTAGCAGATACACCTGATCGAACGGTTCGAGCGCCAGCGGCTGCATCACGTCGAGCGGCACCGTGGTTTTTTCGCCGGACAGCAGCGCGGTGCGCGGCGCGCGCCCCTGCTCCTGGCAGAGGCGGTGGAAGTTGGTGTTCTGCGTCGGGTCCAGCCACAGCCGCTCCGGCGTGACGAACCAACCGCGGCGATCGGCGCGGTAGATGGCGCCGGTGGCCTCCAACTGCGCCAGGCTCTCGCGAATGGTAACGCGGGTGGTGGAGAAGATGGCGCACAGCTCGCGCTCCGAAGGCAGCTTGTCGCCCGCCTGCAGCGCGCCGCGGGTGATACGCGCCTGAAGCTGATCCTTGATCTGCAGGTAGTGGGGCATATCGCCCTGATGTTCTTTCATTTCATCTCGCTATGGCATCGGCCCGACATTCCGGCACGCGCTTATTATACATAGCCAGATGAATTTTTTGTTTCACCGCGCTTTGTCGTTTGACCGGGGAAGGAATTTGCCGCCACAATGATTGCAATCTGGTATAGACCAAATAGGTGAATAACATGTCCGATCGTAACTACCTGCTGTTGACCCCCGGCCCATTGACCACGTCGAAAACGGTAAAAGAGGCGATGCTGTTTGACAGCTGCACCTGGGATGAAGATTACAACCTCGGCGTGGTGCAGCGCATCCGCCAGCAGTTGGTGGCGCTGGCGACGCCGTCCGCCGGTTACACCTCGGTGTTGCTGCAGGGCAGCGGCAGCTTTGCGGTGGAAGGCGTGCTGGGCACGGTCATCGGCCCGCAGGACAAGCTGCTGATCGTCAACAACGGCGCCTACGGGGCACGGATGATCGAAATGGCGCGGCTGATGGATATCGACCACCACGCTTTCGACTGCGGCGAGGTCAATGAGCCGGACGTGGCGGTGATGGAGGCGGTGCTGAAAAGCGATGCGCGCATCAGCCATATCGCCATGGTGCACTGCGAAACCACCACCGGCATGCTCAACCCGCTGCAGAAAGTCGCCGGCCTGGCGGCGCGCAACGGCAAGACCTTTATCGTCGACGCCATGAGCAGCTTCGGCGGCATTCCGCTGGATGTGGACGCGCTGGGCATCGATTTTCTGATCAGCTCCGCCAACAAATGCATTCAGGGCGTGCCGGGCTTCGCTTTCGTCATCGCCCGCCGCAGCGAACTGGAGAAATGCGCCGGCCGTTCGCGCTCGCTGTCACTGGATTTGTATGCCCAGTGGCGCTGTATGGAAGACCAGGCCGGCAAATGGCGCTTTACGTCGCCCACTCACACCGTACTGGCCTTCGCGCAGGCGCTGAAAGAGCTGGAACAAGAGGGCGGCATTGCCGCGCGTCACGACCGCTATCACGCCAATCAGCGTCGGCTGGTGGCGGGCATGCGTGAACTGGGCTTTGAGACCCTGCTGGACGATGCGCTGCATTCGCCGATCATCACGGCGTTCTATTCGCCGAAGGCCGACACTTACCGCTTCGCCGAGTTTTATCAGCGCCTGAAGCAGCAGGGCTTCGTGATTTATCCCGGCAAAGTGTCGCAGAGCGACTGCTTCCGCATCGGCAACATCGGCGAAATTTATCCGCAGGATATCGAACGTTTGCTGGCGGCCGTCGGGCAGGCGATGTACTGGAATCAATAAGGATTGACCATGAAACAGATCAAGGCAGTGATCCTCGACTGGGCCGGCACCACGGTGGACTTCGGCTCCTTTGCGCCGACGCAGATTTTCGTCGAGGCGTTCAAACGCACTTTCGATATCGACATCAGCCTGGCGGAAGCGCGCATTCCGATGGGGCTCGGCAAATGGCAACACATCGAGGCGCTGGGCAAGTTGCCGGCGGTTGACGCGCGCTGGCGGCAGAAGCTGGGCCGCTCGATGAGCCACCAGGATATCGACGCGCTGTATCAAGCGTTTATGCCGCTGCAAATCGCCAAAGTGGTCGACTTCGCCGATCCCATCGAGGGCGTGCCGCAGGTGATTGCCGCTCTGCGTGAACAGGGCATCAAAATCGGCTCCTGCTCCGGTTATCCGCGCGCGGTGATGGCGGTGCTGGCGCCTGCCGCAGCGCAGCGCGGCTACGCGCCGGATTACTGGGTCGCCACCGACGATCTCGCGGCCGGCGGGCGACCGGGGCCGTGGATGGCGTTGCAAAACGTGATTGCGCTGGGCATCGATGCGGTGACGCATTGCGTGAAGGTGGATGACGCGGTGCCGGGCATTGCCGAAGGGCTGAACGCCGGGATGTGGAGCGTCGGGCTGGCGCTGTCCGGCAACGAGTTTGGCGCGACCTGGCAGGAGTATCGCCAAATGCCGCAAGGGGAGATCGAGCGCCGCCGCACGGCCGCCGCCGACAAGCTGTACGCGGCGGGCGCGCACTATGTGATAGATACGCTGGCGCAATTGCCGGGTGTGATCGCCGATATCAACCGGCGGCTGGCGAACGGCGAGCGGCCGTAACGACCGAACGCAGGGCATAAAAAAACCGGGGATCATCCCCGGTTTTTTCGTTCGCGGAAGGCGTTAACGGTGAGCCAATTCGACTTCGTCTTCGCTGTCCATCACGGCTTTATCGGTTTGCTTCATCAGTTGGCTGGTGATGGTGCCCGCCGCCATGGAACCGTTGACGTTCAGCGCGGTACGGCCCATGTCGATCAGCGGTTCGACCGAGATCAGCAGCGCGACCAGCGTCACCGGCAGGCCCATCGCCGGCAGCACGATCAGCGCGGCGAAGGTGGCGCCGCCGCCCACGCCCGCCACACCGGCGGAGCTGAGGGTGACGATGCCGACCAGGGTGGCGATCCACACCGGATCCAGCGGGTTGATGCCGACGGTCGGCGCAACCATCACCGCCAGCATCGCCGGGTAGAGGCCCGCACAGCCGTTCTGGCCGATGGTGGCGCCGAACGACGCCGAGAAGCTGGCGATGGATTCCGGCACGCCCAGGCGGCGAGTCTGCGCTTCCACGTTCAATGGAATGCTGGCGGCGCTCGAGCGGCTGGTGAAGGCGAAGGTGATTACCGGCCACACCTTGCGGAAGAACTTCATCGGGTTCACGCCGGTGAAGGCCAGCAGGATGGCGTGTACCACGAACATGATGGCGAGACCGATATAGGAGGCCACCACGAAGCTGCCGAGCTTGACGATGTCATGAATGTTGGAGCCGGCGACCACTTTGGTCATCAGCGCCAGCACGCCGTACGGCGTCAGCTTCATGACCAGACGCACCAGCTTCATCACCCAGGCCTGCAGGGTATCGATAGCCACCAGCACGCGCTCGCCTTTCGGCTTGTCGTCTTTCAGCAGCTGCAGCGCCGCCACGCCGAGGAAGGTGGCGAAAATCACCACGCTGATGATTGAGGTCGGGCTGGCGCCGGTCAGATCGGCGAACGGGTTTTTCGGGATGAACGACAGCACCATCTGCGGCACGGTCAGATCGGCCAGTTTGCCTACGTAGTTGGTCTGGATCGCCGTCAGGCGCGCGCTTTCCTGCGCCCCCTGCACCAGGCCTTCGGCGGTCAGGCCGAACAGGTTGGTGACCAGCACGCCCACCAGCGCCGAGATCAGCGTGGTGAACAGCAATGTGCCGATAGTCAGAACGCTGATTTTGCCCAGCGAAGAGGCGTTATGCAATTTGGCGACCGCGCTCAGGATAGAGGCGAAGACCAGCGGCATGACGATCATTTGCAGCAGTTGCACATAGCCGTTGCCGACGATGTTGAACCAACTGATGGATTCTTTCAGTACCGGGTTGTCGGCGCCGTACACCAGCTGCAGCCCCAGACCGAACACCACGCCGACCACCAGGCCGACCAGCACTTTTTTCGCCAGGCTCCATTGCTTGTGGCGGGTTTGCGCCAGCAGCAAAAGGAGCGCGACAAACACCAGCACGTTAATCACGAGCGGAAGATTCATCCCCAATATCTCCAATAATCTTTCTTATATAAAAACGACTACGCACCATTAGGTGTGTCGCGATGTAAATATCGTAACAGTTTGCCGAGGGGCCTACTTATATCCAAATGGAATTTAATATAGCTTTTTGTGTGACTTTGTTCGTTTTATATACACATGGGTGATGGGTTGAGCGATTTTTTGTGATCAGAGTCTAATATTTCTGATTTGCTCTACGTAGGATTGCACCGGGAGGGTGAAATCACCTTGCCAGCAGATGGCAAACGCCACCAGGCAGAGGCACAGCACGCGCTCCAACTGATTGCCTTTTTGCGAGTTGAGCAGCGGCAGGCGAAAACGCCAGCGGCACGGCCACAGCAGCGGTACGCCGGCGGGCGTGAGCATGTCGGCCAGCAGATGGCTGAAGTAACCGATGATCATGGCGTGCAGCGCGTCGGCCGGGATCGGCCAACTGCGCGGCACATCAAGCTGAAACAGCGCCATGCCGCCGGCGATCGCCAGCAGGCTGTGGGTGAAACCGCGGTGGCCGAAGGCGCGGGCGATGGGAATGGCGATCCAGCGCAGACGCTGGCCCAGCACCGACTTGGGGTGATCTATGTCCGGCAGCAGTGAGGTCAGCAGCGCGGCGGGTATGATGTGCCACCAGTCGCCGGTAGCCAGCTCTGGCGTCACTTCCGCCTTCTTGGCGAAGATCGCGCAAGCGACAGAGAATATAAGGTGTCCTTCCGCGGTCATGCTGTTGCGATTCCGACTGGTAAACTGTTAATTTATCCAGTATATGGGAAAATTCCCAGTAGTGGAAGCAGTTACCCTGTAACCAATTGTTTATTTTCCCCTGTTTTACAACGGCTTGTTACGGCAATGGGTAACAAAGCATCGATTTTGACGGGCGAGAACAAAAAGCGGGCGATGGGGGACGTATGGCGGTGAGAAAAAAGACGGTTGCTCGGCGTGTGGCGGGAGGAAGCGGCGGCCTTGAACCGCGCTGCGTGGCAGTGACAACGCGCCGCGGGCCGTCGCTTTCCCTGCCATGCAGCATAATGAGAACGTCATGCCAATTCAATAAAATGAAACGGTGTTTCGTTTATTTTGCGGTGCGGATCCCTTTTATGACGCAGAGCGGCAAACCCAGGGCGCCGATGGCCGGCGTCGCAGGTCAGGCAAAGTGGGCGGGGGTGAGCTGTTCCAGGGTGTCCAGCTTGTGGTCCGCCAGCGCCCAGCGCGGATCGTGACGGTATTCGGCTGCCGGGATCACGATGGAACGCATGCGTGCGGCCTTGGTGGCGATCATGCCGTTAAACGAGTCTTCCAGCGTGATGCAGCGCAGCGGATCGCTGCCCAGGCGTTCGGCGGCGATCAGGTAGACCTCCGGGTGCGGCTTGCTGTACGGCAGGTATTCGGCGGAAACCAGCTGATCGAAGTAATCCTCAAGCTCGAACATCTTCAGCACCTGCCGTTGCATGTGCAGCGGCGAGGCGGAGGCGAGACCGATGTTCAGCCCCTGGCGGCGGCACAGCTCCAGCGCCTGCTGAACGCCCGGCAGCAGCGGGCGCGTCTCGTGCACCAGCTCGATGGCGCGCTCGATAATCCGCGCCGACACCTCATCAAGCGAAACCCCTTGCCACGGCATCGCCTGATACCACATCTTCACCACCAGATCGATGCGCAGCCCCAGCGTGTCCGGCAGCTTGTGACGGTCGGACAGATCCAAACCCAGCGCGCCGAAGATATCCAACTCAGCCTGCAGCCACAGCGGTTCCGAGTCGATCAACAAGCCGTCCATATCAAAAATTGCGGTTTCAATGCGTTGCGAATAAGCCATTAACGGTTAACTCCTGCCGGCGCGGGTGAATGTGCCCGACACTTTATCATCGCCGGTGACGAGACTAAAACCTTTGCCTGCGCGTTTGGCTTTTGCCAAAACGCAGGATATTCCACACCTCGCGCAATTTTAGCCACCAGCGCTGGTGTTGACGCTCGGTGACCTGTTGCAACATGCGTGCGTAGTCCAGCACCAAACCCGGCGTCCAGGTCATGCTTTCGCCGCGGCTGCGCAGTACCGCCAGCATCCACAGGTTGGGATCGAGCACCAGCAACAGAAAGCGGCGCCACAGATGTTTATCGCCCAGCACGCCTTCCAACGCGCTGTCGAGCGCGCCGATGACCGTGGTGGAGCAGTTGCGCCGGGTCAGATTGTAGGTGGCGTCCTGCCGATAACGCAGCCAGAATGCGCGCAGCGCCGCCGGGTTATAGCGGTAGAATTGAATTTTCTTGTCCGGGGGGCACCAGGCGGCGATCTCGCCCGCCAGGTCGGGCAGGAAACGCCCGTCGACGTTGTTCTGTTCGCCGGCATGCAACAACTGGCGGAAATCCTGAACGGAATGGCTGATGTCGTTGAGCGGGTAGTGACTGATATACACATCCGGCGCGAGCGCCAGGGCGGCGTGACCGGTGGAGATATTGCCGCCGCCGTCGACCGCCGCGATGTATCGGTCGACGATGTAACGCCGGCGCGGATCTTTAGCCGCACCAATCGGTGTCCAGACATACACCGTGAGCGGCGCAGTCTCATCCTCCGGGTGCGGTGGCTGCCGCGCGGGGTGCTGATTCAGAGAGAAGCTTGTCAGTCTCCGGGCGATACGCAATAAGGCCCAGCCGGAAAGCACCATCATCACGCCGAGGCAAAAGGGCACCGTCATCCGATGCGGCGCCGGCCAGCCGACAAAAATCATCAACGAAAGCAGGATCTCGCCGCTGCCCGCCAGCGCCACGCCTTTCCATCGACTGTGTTGAATCACCGTGGAGGAGGCGATGCGCACGGCGCCGTCAAGCAGCAGCGCGCTGCCAAACACCACGGTGGCGACGATGTTATCGTCTGCGGGCACGTCCAGCATTAAAAAGGCCATAAAGACAAAACCCAATCCTTTCAGCAGCACCGGCCTGCTGGCCGAAGAGCCGATCACCAGCGCGGCGGATACCGCCACCAACCCCTCCAGCGCCAGGATGACCGCCAGCGCATCCAGCGCCAGCACCGACCGGCCATCCTGCAGGATGTCGAACAGCATCAGCGCCCCTGCGGCTATCCACAGCCAACCGAACAGCACCAGCAGACGGCGCTGACCGTGCAGCGCCTGCGCGCCCAGCAATAAGATAATCAGTCGAATCATGGCGGCCTCTGCCCGAATGGATAACGTTATCTCTTCAATGATAGTGTGCCGGCGCGGTTAAGTTTTTGATTTCGACTAATTCGGCTAAGCTTGTAGCACAGCGGGAGTGAAGAAAACGGTGGGCGAGTTTCGCCAACAGCAGGTAGACTTAGCCGATTCGGTTACGTCGCTAACAAGGGGAACACATGACGTATCAACAGGCCGGGCGTCTCGCCATTTTGAAACGCATTCTCGGATGGGTGGTTTTTATCCCGGCGTTGCTGTCGACGCTGATTTCCGTGCTGGGTTTTATCTATCAGCACAGTGAAAAAACCAAGGGCATCAACGCGGTGATGCTGGATTTCGTCCACGTGATGGTGGACATGGTGCGTTTCAACACGCCGTTCCTGAACCTTTTCTGGTACAACTCACCGGTGCCCGACGTGGATAAAAGCCTGTTCAGCGGCGCCAATCTGATGTTCATCATCATCTATATTCTGATCTTCGTCGGGCTGGCGCTGCAGGCTTCCGGCGCGCGCATGTCGCGTCAGGTCAAGTTCATCCGCGAAGGGTTGGAAGACCAGATGATCCTGGAGCAGGCCAAGGGCAGCGAAGGGCACACGCGCCAACAGCTTGAGGAGCGCATTACGCTGCCGCACCACACCATCTTCCTGCAGTACTTCCCGCTGTACATCCTGCCGATCGTGATTGCGGTGATCGCCTGGTTCGTGATCCGCCTGTTGGGGCAGTTGGCCGGCGCGGCCTGAACCATGAACGGGGCGCCGCTCGGCGCCCCGGAACGTTATGACGCTTCGGGCTGCAACAGCGCCTCCACCGCGCGTTGGGCAGCCACCAAATGCTGGCCGCCGAACAGATTGCTGCGGTTGAGCAGGTAGTACAGCTGATACAGCGGCTGGCGTTCGATAAATCCGGCCCCCAGCGGCCACACGCTCTGATAGCCGTCGTAGATCTGCGGCGGCAGCTCCGGATACAGCGGCAGCATCGCCAAATCGCACTCTCTGTCGCCCCAGTAGCTGGCCGGATCGAACAGTATCGGCCCGTTGGCGGTCATCGCGCAGTTGCCCGGCCACAGGTTGCCGTGCAGCAGGGAAGGCTGCGGCTGGTGGTGCTGCAAGCGCAGATACACCCGATCGACGATGTCGTCGATGTCGCCGAAGGTCATGCCTTTTTCCGCCGCCAGCTGCAGCTGCCAGCCGATGCGCTGCTCGGCGAAGAATTCCGACCAGCGGCGTTGCCAGGCGTTGGGTTGCGGGGTGGTGGTCAGATCGCTGTCGAAGTCGAGACCGAACTGCGGTTGCTCGCTCCACTGGTGCAGATGCGCCAGTTGTTGCCCCAGGCAGTAGGCGCCATGGGCGTCGAGGGGTTTCAACTGCTGATACTCCAGCAGCAGGAAGCTGTAGTCGCGATCGCTGCCGACGCCGTACACTTCCGGCACCCGCACGCTTTTGCTGCGCGCCAGCAGCGCCAGCTGATCGGCCTCGGCGGTGAATATCGGCAGTTGTTCACGGGCGTCGCATTTCACGAACACCTCGTTGTCACCGTAACTCACGCGCCACGCCGGGTGAATGTCGCCCCCGGGCAGTTCAATCCTTTCGCGTATCTCTGCGCTGCCAAGATGTTCACTTAACAGACGGCTAACGGCTTGCCACATGGTATTTCCCCCTCTGTGCTGCCTGATAATTCATTAGGTTAGCGTCTTTCCCGTGGTGAAAACACGACGCGGCGCACAGCCGGCGTCAAAGGCGGCGATTTTTTCAGCATCCCGCCAGCTCACAGTATATACCCTATTGATTAATTTAAGCGCAATACCGGTTGCAACTTGATGACAACGGATAAGGGGGCAGAGGAAACAGGATGCGGCGGAGAGCGCCGCCGCATCAGAGGAGGGCGTTTAACTGTCGCCCAGGGCGGTTTGGTTACGCTGTAACGGACGCAGTTTACCGTACAGTAAGGCGATAACGAACAGCACGGCCTGTACAATGACGATGCAGGGCCCGGTTGCGCCGTCGATGTGGAAACTGATCAGCGTGCCGAGCACGCAAGAGAACACCGACACCACCGTCGCCACCATCAGCATGCGATCGAAGCGGCGGCACAGCATAAAGGCGATGATGCCGGGGGCGATCAGCATGGCGATCACCAGGATCACCCCCACAGCCTGCAGCGAGGCGACGATGGTCATCGCCAGCAGACACAGCAGCCCGTAGTGCAGCAGCTTGACCGGCAGGCCAATCACCCGCGCATGGTGCGGATCGAAACAGTAGAGCATGAAGTCTTTGCGTTTAAGCAACACCACCGCCAGGGTGAAGCCGGCGATCAGCAGGGTTTGCTTCAGCTCGCCGTCGGTGATGCCCAGCATGTTGCCGAACAGAATGTGGCTCAGGTGCTGGTCGGTGTCGATGCGCGAGAACAGCACCAGGCCGAAGGCGAACATGCCGGAGAAAACGATGCCCATCACCGTGTCTTCTTTCACCCGGCTGTTCTCTTTCAGGTAGCCGGTGGCCACCGCGCAGAAGATGCCGGAGAGGAAGGCGCCGATCGCCAGCGGAATGCCGATGACGAACGCCACTACGATGCCGGGCAAGACGGCGTGCGAGATGGCGTCGCCCATCAGCGACCAGCCCTTGAGCACCAGATAGCAGGAGAGCACGGCGCATACCACGCCGGTGACGATGGCGGCGACGATCGCCCGCTGCATGAACGGGTAGGCGAAGGGTTCGCTGAGCAGTTGGTAGAGCGTGTCCATCAGCGGCCTCCGGTTGGTGACTGTGCTACGCGACGTTTTGCCGCCAGCAGGCCGTGTTTCGGCGCGAAGCAGAACGCCGCCAGGAACACCAGCGTTTGCAGGGTGACGATCACCCCGCCGGTGGCGCCGTCGAGGAAGAAACTCAGGTAGGCGCCGATGCCGCTGGTCAATGCGCCGATGATGATGGCGATGATCACCAGCCGGCTGAAGCGGTCGGTCAGCAGATAGGCGGTGGCGCCCGGCGTGATCACCATGGCGATCACCAAAATGGCGCCGACGGTTTGCAGTGCGGCGACGGTGCAGGCGCTGAGCAGGGTGAAGAACAGGATCTTCAGCTTCAGCGGCGACAGGCCGATCGACACCGCGTGGCTTTCGTCAAAGAACACCGCCAGCAGATCTTTCCACACCAGGCACAGGATCAGCAGCGAAACGCCGATGATGATTTCCACCTGCAGCACGTCTTCGTCGGCGATGCCGAGGATATTGCCGAAGATGATCGACTGTACGTTGACCGAGGTGGGGTTGAGCGACACGATCAGCAGGCCGACGGCAAAGAAGGTGGAGAAGATAAAGCCGATGATGGCGTCTTCGCGCAGCCGGGTGATGTGGCGCACCAGCGTCATCGCCAGCGCCGCCAGCATGCCGGTGAAGAAGGCGCCGGCGGCGTAGGGCAGGCCGAGGGCATAGGCGCCGGCCACGCCGGGCACCACCGAGTGCGACAGCGCATCGCCCATCAGCGACCACCCTTTCAGCATCAGGTAGGCGGACAGAAACGCGCAGGCGGCGCCGACGATGGCGCTGACCCAGATGGCCTTCACCATGTAGTTATAACTGAAAGGTTGCAGCAGAAGGTCCAGCATCAGGATTGTTTCTCCCTGGCCTGACTGTTGGCAGGCGGATCGCTCTTGGTGTGGCCATAGAACACCGCCGGGCGTTCATCGTCGGTCAACACCGTGACGGTGCGCGGATCGTTGTCGTCGTGCAGATCCGGGCCGGAGAGGTTGATATGGCGCAGCACGCCGCCGAACGCCAGCTCCAGATTGCTCTGGGTGAAGGTGGTTTCGGTCGGGCCGGCGGCCAACACCGTGCGGTTGATGAGGATCACTCGATCGCAGAACTCCGGCACGCTGCCGAGGTTATGGGTGGAAACCAGGATCAGATGCCCCTCGTCGCGCAGCGAGCGCAGCAGATCGATAATGGCATTCTCGGTTTTCACATCCACGCCGGTGAAAGGCTCATCCAGCAGCAGCACCGTGCCCTGCTGCGCCAGGGCGCGCGCCAGAAACACGCGCTTTTTCTGACCGCCGGAGAGTTCGCCGATCTGCCGGCCGCGCAGCTCGCTGAGGCCGACGCGCTCCAGCGCCTTGTCGACCCGCAAGCGATCCTCGCGCGACGGAATGCGCAGGAAATTCATCTTGCCGTAGCGGCCCATCATCACCACGTCTTCCACCAGCACCGGGAAGTTCCAGTCGACGTCTTCGGTTTGCGGCACGTAGGCGATCAGGTTCTTTTTCAGCGCGTCCGCTACCGGTTTGTCGCTCAGCGACACCCGGCCGCTGGTGGGCTTGACCAGCCCCATGATGCTTTTGAACAGCGTCGATTTACCGCTGCCGTTAACGCCCACCAGCGCGCAGATAGAACCGCCGCTCAGGGTAAAACTGGCGTTATGAATGGCGGTGTGCCCGTTGTTGTAGGTCACGGTGACGTCGTCCACGCTCAATTCAGGGCGGACAAACAGCTCATGGGTCATTGATCGAATCCTTTGGCGATGGTTTGCACGGTGGTGTTAAGCAGATCGATATAGGTCGGCACCGGGCCATCGCGGGTGGACAGCGAGTCCACGTACAACACGCCGCCGTATTTGGCGCCGGTCTCTTTCGCCACCTGTCTGGCCGGCTTGTCGGAAATGGTGCTCTCGCTGAACACCACCGGAATATGATGGGCGCGCACCGCGTCGATCACCCGGCGGACCTGTTGCGGCGAGCCTTGCTCATCGGCGTTGATCGGCCACAGATAGACTTCTTTCAGCTGATAGTCCTGCGCCAGGTAGCTGAAGGCGCCTTCACTGGTCACCAGCCAACGCTGCGCGGCCGGAATGCGCGCCAGGCGTTCGCGCAGCGGGGCGTCCAGCGCGCCGATTTTCTCTGCGTAGGCCTTGGCGTTGCGGTTGTAGGTTTCCGCATTGGCCGGATCGTGCGCCACCAGCGCTTTGCGGATGTTTTCGATATATACCAGCGCGTTGCTCGGTGACATCCAGGCATGCGGGTTCGGGTTGCCGTTATAGGGCCCTTCACGGATCGGCAGCGGGGTGATGCCTTCGGTCACGACCGCCGCCGGCACCTGCTTGATGTTCTCGAAGAAGCGCTGGAACCAGCGTTCCAGGTTCATGCCGTTCCACAGGATCAGGTCGGCGTGCTGCGCTTTGACGATATCGCGCGGGGTGGGCTGGTAATCGTGGATCTCGGCGCCCGGTTTGGTGATGGATTCCACGACGGCGGCGTCACCCGCCACGTTCTGGGCGATATCCTGAATGATGGTGAAAGTGGTCACCACGCGCAGCTTTTTTTCTGCCAGCGCGGGTTGGCTGACCAGAGCGGCGCCGAGCAGCAAACAGGCGAGCGTGAAGGGGCGTAACAGTGCGGCAGCGCGGGGAGGGCGACTGCGACGAAAAGCGCAAGTTATCAATGGCATGATGACGTCTCCTGGTTCAAATGAAAATGATTATCAATATCAATTGAAGCGAAGTCAAGCGTCACTTGCCCACCGCCGGCGGGGCTATTTCTCCAACTGAAAAATAATTCCGTCCGGGGAGTTATAGCATTTTATGTATCAGTATGTAACCGCTGAAGGTAGTCCTTACAGGTGCAGATCGCCACCTCCGGCTGTTTTCCCAACGCCAACTGCCCGAACCCCTGCGCAAGTCGCTGCACATCCTCTTGATCCAGAACGGTTATGAACGCAAAACTGTTGCTGCCGAGCTCATGATGAACGCCATTTTCGTCTGTCACCGACGTGACAAAACCTTCACGGGTCAATTGCCCGGTCAGCTTGGCCAGGTCGGTCAGTCCCGCTTCCTGATAGCGAAAAGTCACCACAAAGCAGCTTGTTGCAGATTGACTCATAAATCACCTCTTGGTATATGGATAGCTTGAGATTAGTCCAAAAAATTACTGCAGGTGTCCTTACAAGTTGTATATGCTACGCAACTCATTGAAAGGAGTGAGGGATTCTGTGAAAACAAAAATAGGTTGCCTTACGGCAATTTTGCTTTTGTCGGGGTGCGCCAAAGACCCGCAAACGGCGAGCAATATTTCAGGCAGTGGCACAACGCGCGGCGGTTGGTTAAAACCCCCTCCGCAGGCACCGGTAAACCGCACAGGCACCCCGGTTGCTTATAACGATTACATTCGTCAGGCCGCCAGCAACTACGGCGTCGACGAAACGCTGATTAAAGCGATTATTCAGGTGGAGTCCGGGTTTAACCCGAACGTGGTCAGCACCTCGAACGCAGTGGGATTGATGCAGCTGAAGGCTTCTACCGCCGGCCGCGACGCCTATCGCATGAAAGGACGAAGCGGGCAACCCAGCTCGCGTGAGCTGAAGGATCCGGCGGTCAATATTGATCTGGGAACGGCCTATATCAATATTCTTCAAAGCCAGCAGCTAGCCGGGATCAACAACCCACAGACTTTGCGTTACGCCACCATCGTTTCGTATGTGAACGGGGCGGGCGCCATGTTGCGCACTTTCTCCTCGGACAAGCGCGTGGCGGTTAATCGCATCAATCAGATGAGTCCGGATGAGTTTTATCAGCACATCCAGAAAAAGCACCCGGCACCGCAGGCGCCGCGCTATTTATGGAAAGTGACCACCGCTTATCAGGCGATGTCGCAGTAATCCCATCCTTTGAATCGGCCGCCGAACGCGGCCGATTTTGTTTTCGGCGTCAGTTTTTAGCGCGACCCGCCTCTCATTTTTCGTTATTTCCTCATCGCTTATCAGAAAAACCGCACAAAAAGTTAAATTTACGTTAGCAGATAAATCTTTACGTTCATTCAATAAGTTACCGGTAACATTTTTGCTTTTGCTCGCATTCTGACCTTCAATAAATAGACAAATAAGTAACAAATTATTTTAAAAACCCGTATCGATCGCAAGGTTGCGGTTAAATAGTTGTGACTATCTTTGGATGGAATGTGACATGTCGAATCATAAAACCAACAATTCGCGGCGCGATTTCTTGTTGAAATCGATGACCTTAATTCCTGCGGCGGTAATTGGTGGCAGCGGCGTTGGCGCGCTGACGGCCCCAGCACCAGCGGTCGCTGCCTCGAACACTTCAACGCAGAACGATTACCAACCGACCTTTTTCACCCCGGAAGAGTGGGCCTTCATCAAGGCCGCCGTCGCGCGCCTGATCCCGGCCGACGAACGCGGCCCTGGCGCGCTGGAAGCCGGCGTGCCGGAGTTTATCGATCGCCAGATGAACACGCCGTACGCCACCGGTTCCATCTGGTACATGCAGGGGCCGTTCAACCCCGATGTGCCGAAGGAGATGGGCTACCAGCTGCCGCTGGTGCCCAAGCAAATCTACAACCTCGGCATCCATGACGCCGACGCCTACAGCAAGAAAACCGCCGGCAAGCCTTTCGCCGAACTGGATGGCGCGCAGCAAGACGCCCTGCTGCAAAAGTTCGAGTCCGGCGAGGCGGAGTTCCAGCAACTGCCGTCGAAACTGTTCTTCTCCTATCTGCTGCAAAACACCCGTGAAGGTTTCTTCAGCGATCCGATCCATGGCGGCAACAAAGACATGGTTGGCTGGAAGCTGATTAATTTTCCGGGCGCGCGCGCCGATTTTATGGACTGGGTTGAGCGAGGGGAGCGTTATCCCTTCCCGCCGGTCTCGATTCGTGGGGAGAGGGGCTAACCATGGCAACGGTAATGAAAAAAGTAGACGCGGTGATCGTCGGCTTCGGCTGGGTGGGCGCGATCATGGCCAAAGAGCTGACCGAGGCCGGCCTCAACGTGGTGGCGCTGGAGCGCGGCCCGATGCGCGACACCTACCCGGACGGTTCTTATCCGCAGGTGATCGACGAGCTGACCTATAACATTCGACGCAAGCTGTTCCAGGATCTGTCGAAAAGCACCGTCACCATTCGCCACAACAGCAGCCAGACCGCGGTGCCTTACCGCCAGCTGGCGGCGTTCCTGCCGGGCACCGGCGTCGGCGGCGCCGGTCTGCACTGGTCGGGCGTGCATTTCCGCGTCGATCCGATCGAACTGCGCATGCGCAGCCATTATGAAGAGCGCTACGGCAAAAACTTCATTCCGAAGGACATGACCATCCAGGACTTCGGCGTGACCTACGACGAGCTGGAACCGTTCTTCGACAAAGCGGAGAAAGTGTTCGGCACCTCCGGCACCGCCTGGACCATCAAGGGGCAGAAAGTGGCGCAGAAGGGCGGCAACCGCTTTGCGCCGGATCGCTCCGACGACTTCCCGCTGCCGGCGCAGAAAAACACCTACTCCGCCCAGCTGTTCGAGAAAGCGGCGCTGGAGGTGGGTTACCACCCTTACAACCTGCCGTCCGCCAACACCTCGGACTCTTACACCAACCCGTACGGCGCGCAGATGGGCCCATGCAACTTCTGCGGTTTCTGCAGCGGCTACGCCTGCTACATGTATTCCAAAGCCTCGCCGAACGTCAACATCTTGCCGGCGCTGCGCATGGAGAAACGCTTCGAGCTGCGCACCAACGCCAACGTGCTGAAGGTCAACCTGACCGATGACAAGTCCCGCGCCACCGGCGTGAACTACGTCGATGCGCAGGGCCGTGAGATTGAACAGCCGGCCGACCTGGTGATCCTGGGCGCGTTCCAGTTCCACAACGTGCACCTGATGCTGCTGTCCGGCATCGGCAAGCCTTACGATCCGGTGACCGGCGAAGGCGTGGTCGGGCGCAACTTCGCCTACCAGAACATGACCACCATCAAGGCGTTCTTTGATAAAGACGTCTTCACCAACCCGTTCATCGGCGCCGGCGGCAACGGCGTGGGCGTGGATGACTTCAACGCCGACAACTTCGATCACGCCAAAGAAGGCTTCGTCGGCGGTTCGCCGTTCTGGGTCAACCAGGCGGGCACCAAGCCGATCTCCGGCCTGCCGACCCCGCCGGGTACCCCGGCCTGGGGCAGCAAGTGGAAAGCGGCGGTGGCGGATGCCTACACCCACCACGTCTCGATGGACGCCCACGGCGCGCACCAGTCGTACCGCAACAACTATCTGGATCTCGATCCCAACTACAAGAACGTGTTCGGCCAGCCGCTGCTGCGCATGACGTTCGACTGGCAGGAAAACGACATCAAGATGGCGCAGTTCATGTACGACAAGATGGCGCCGATCGCCAAGGCGATGAACCCGAAACTGATCGCCGGCAGCCCGAAAAACGCCAACAGCCACTTCGATACCACCAGCTACCAGACCACCCACATGAACGGCGGTGCGGTGATGGGGGAAGATCCGAAGACCAGCGCGGTCAACCGCTATCTGCAGAGCTGGGATGTGCACAACGTGTTCTCGATCGGCGCATCGGCCTTCCCGCAAGGGCTGGGCTACAACCCGACCGGCACCGTGGCGGCGCTGGCTTATTGGTCTGCCCGCGCCATTCGCGAGCAGTATCTGAAAAACCCAGGCCCATTGGTGCAGGCATAAGGACGGCGAACGATGAAAGCATTTGTACCGGCACTGGTTCTCAGTGCAGTGAGTTTCTCCGTTTGGGCGCAGGACGCCACCGTCAGCAGCGAGCTGATCAAGCGCGGCGAGTACCTGGCGCGCGCCGGTGACTGCGTGGCCTGCCATACCGATGGCAAGAACGGCAAGACCTTCGCCGGCGGCCTGGCGATGGAGACGCCAATCGGCACCATCTACTCGACCAACATCACGCCGGACAAGAAAACCGGCATTGGCGATTACAGCTTCGAGGATTTCGACAACGCGGTGCGTAAGGGCGTAGCCAAAAACGGCAGCACCCTGTACCCGGCGATGCCGTACCCGTCGTTCGCGCTGGTGAAAGAGGACGACATGCGCGCCATGTATGCCTATTTCATGCACGGCGTGCAGCCGGTGGAGCAGGCCAACAAGGACTCCGACATCCCGTGGCCGCTGTCGATGCGCTGGCCGCTGAGCATCTGGCGCGGCATGTTTGCGCCGTCGCCGGCGGATTTTGTCGCCGACGCCAAGGCCGATCCGGTGATTGAGCGCGGCCGCTACCTGGTGGAAGGCCTGGGCCACTGCGGCGCCTGCCATACCCCGCGCAGCATCACCATGCAGGAGAAAGCGTTGAGCAACAGCGAAAGCGACGACTACCTGTCCGGGAGCAACGCGCCGATCGACGGGTGGGTGGCTTCCAGCCTGCGCGGCGACCGCAAGGACGGCCTGGGCAGCTGGAGCGAAGCCGAGCTGACCGAGTTCCTGAAAACCGGCCGTAACGACAAAGCCATCGTGTTCGGCGGCATGAGCGACGTCGTGGAGCACAGCCTGCAATACCTGAGCGACGACGATCTGACCGCCATCGCGCGCTACCTGAAATCGCTGCCGCCGAAAGACGGCAAGCAGCAGGCGGCGCCGGTCGAAGACAGCGTGGCCAAGGATCTGTGGCGCGGGAATGACAGCAAGCCCGGCGCGGCCCTGTATGTTGATAACTGCGCGGCCTGCCACCGCACCGACGGCGTGGGCTACAAGCGCGCCTTCCCGTCGCTGAAGGGCAATCCGGTGGTGCAGACCGAGGACGCGACCTCGCTGATCCACATCGTGCTGACCGGCAACACCACGCCGGCGGTGCAGGGCGCGGTGTCCAACATCACCATGCCGCCGTTTGGCTGGCGTTTGAACGATCAGCAGGTGGCGGACGTGGTGAACTTCATCCGCTCCAGCTGGGGCAACAGCGCCAAACCGGTGAGCGCCTCCGACGTGGCCGACGTGCGTAAAGACCGCTCGATGATCCGCGATGAGAAGGAGATGGGCAGCGCCGAGGTGCCGGACCATCCGGACGCGAAGAAGTAAACCGTTTAAGGGCTCCGCAAGGGGCCCTTAGTTTTTCTGCTGCCGCCTGCTTTTTCAGCAGATTGTGTTCGCAAATCGTCCGTTCAGCCGATAAAACATAGACCCGCAGCGGATTTTTCATTATCCTTTGCCGTCCTTTCATCAGGCGTAAGTATGAAATATCGCTTTAATTCACTGATTATTATTAAAAAACTCGCGGAGAAGGATATCCCGTTAGGCGCAATCGTTGTCGCCGCAGATTAAGGTAGACTGTCTCATGAGTACGATTTCTCCCGATTCAGGCACGCTGACGGCCGCTCAGACTGCCAAATGGAACAAAACCGACACCGTCTGGATGTTCGGTCTCTATGCGACTGCGGTGGGCGCAGGTACGTTGTTCTTGCCGATCAACGCCGGCCTGAACGGCCCGCTGGTGCTGCTGTTGATGGCGCTGTTCGCTTTCCCGCTGACCTATTTGCCGCACCGCGCGCTCAGCCGCTTCGTGCTTTCCGGTTCCAGCCGCGACGGCAACATTCACGATGTGGTGGTGGAACACTTCGGCGTGCTGGCCGGCAAAATCATCATGGTGCTGTATCTGATGGCGTTCTTCCCGATCGTGCTGGTGTACAGCATTTCGATCACCAACGCGCTGGACAGCTTCCTGATCCATCAGTTTCACGTGGCGCCGCTGCCGCGCCTGTGGCTGAGCCTGGCCGTGGTGGTGGTGCTCAATCTGGTGCTGCTGCGCGGCAAAGACAGCATCGTGGCGGCGATGGGCATGCTGGTGTTCCCACTGCTGGTGTTCCTGATGGGCATTTCGCTCTATCTGATGCCGAGCTGGAATACCGCCAACTTCGTGCATGGCCTGGCCGCCACCCGCTTCGACACGCCGGGGTTGTGGCATTCACTGTGGCTGGCCGTGCCGGTGATGGTGTTTTCCTTCAGCCATGCGCCGATCATCTCTTCCTTCGCCTCGACCCAGAAGAGCCTGTACGGTGACAAGGCGGAACGCCGCTGCGCGCGCATCATGCGCTACAGCTATGTGCTGATCTGCGTTACCGTGCTGTTCTTCGTGTTCAGCTGCGTGCTGAGCCTGTCTCATGAAGACATGCTGCAGGCGAAAGAGCAGAACATCACGGTGCTGACCACGCTGGCCAACAAGTTCTCCAACCCGCTGATCGCCTACCTTGGCCCGGTGATGGCGATGCTAGCGATGGCCAAATCCTATCTCGGCACCTCGCTGGGGGTGACGGAAGGGGCGACCAGCCTGATCGACGGCGTCACGCGCGCGGTCGGCAAGCCGCTCAGCTCGCGCATGACGCACCGCATCTCGGCGGTGTCGCTGTTCCTGCTCACCTGGGCGGCGACGGTGTGGAACCCCAGCGCGCTGCATATCATCGAAACCATCAGCGGCCCGCTGATTGCGGCGATCCTGTTCATCCTGCCGATGTACGCCGTGCGTGCGGTGCCGGCCATGCGCCAATATCGCGCGGCGAGCAACGTCTTCGTGCTGGTGATGGGGCTGATCGCGCTCTCGGCGCTGATCTACGGCCTGATATGATCCCCTGGGCGCGCCGGCTCCGGCGCGCCTCTTATCCTTCCTTTACACATCCCTTTGCAATTAATCGCAGGCATGCCGGGCGTTATCTTTGATAATGCAAGCCATTCTCATTAGTATTTCCTGAATGTATTCATGACTAAGGAGTCTTTCGTGCACCGTCGAATCACTTTGCCGGCGCTGGTTTGCGCCGCCTTACTCGCCTCTCCGGCGATGGCCACTACCTATCCGTTGACCCTGACCGACACCTCCGGCCAGACGGTCACCCTCCCGCAGGAGCCGAAACGCATCGTGGTGCAGGACGGGCGCGACATTCTCACGCTGGCGCTGCTCGATCGCGCCAACCCGTTCGGCCGGCTGGTGGCCTGGAATAACCTGCTGAAGAAAAGCGACGCTGCGACCTGGGAAATCTTGCAGAGCAAATGGCCGGCGGCGAAAAACATCATCGACATGGGATTCAGCGATAAAGGCGAAGTGAATCTGGAGAGCGTGATCGCCAAGCGCCCCGATCTGATGATCGCCCAGCTGCGCTCCAAGCCTTCGCTGAGCCAAACCGGCGTGCTGGATAAGCTGAAGGCGCTGAACGTGCCGGTGTTGTTTATCGATACCATGCTCAAGCCGGTGGAAAACACGCCGAAAAGCGTGACGCTGCTGGGGGAAACCCTCAACCGTGAAAGCGAAGCCAAGCAATATACCGATTATTATCAGCAGCATTATCAGGCCATTCTGGCCAAAACGCAGGCGGTGGAACCTAAACCGTTGGTGTTCTTTGAAGCCAAGGCCGGTCTGAATGGCCTGGAATCCTGCTGCTTCACCCATGCGCACGTCGGCTGGGGCGCGTTGGTCGAAGCGGTCGGCGCGCGCAACATCGGTTCTGCGCTGCTGCCAGGTGCGACCGGCGACGTGGCGCTGGAAAAAGTGATCAGCATGAAACCGGATGCGTATATCGTTTCCGGCTCACAGTGGGCCAGCAAGACCAACGCCGCGGTGCCGTTCGGCTATGGCGTGACGCAGCAGCAGGTGGATGAGGCCTTCAACCGCATGAAGCAGCGCCCGGGGTTCTCGCAGGTGTCGGCGGTGAAGGAAGGGCGGTTCTACGGCATCTACCATAACTTCTACAACCACCCGTACAACATCGTCGGGCTAGAGTATCTGGCGAAGTTTATCTATCCGGCGCAGTTCCCGGATTTGGATCCGGCCAAGACCTACAGCGAGATCCTCAGTCGCTTTACCGAAGTGCCGGAAGGCAAGGGCATTTTGGGCGCGCAGGCGCCGGCGGGGAAATAACGGCAACGGGCGCGGTGTCGCGCCCGTTTTTCATGGTCAGGCGGCGGCCGGTGTATAGGTGGAGATGATCTCCAGCACGCCGTTGATGATGAACTGAACGCCCATGCACACCAGCAGGAACCCCATCAGGCGCGAGATCGCCTCGATGCCGCTTTTCCCGACCAACCGCATGATGGCGCCGGAACTGAGCAGGCAGGCCCACAGGATCACCGCGACCGTCAGGAAGATGGCGACCGGCGCCACGGCCAACACCCAGGGTTCAAAACCCAGCGAGTTCGCTTTGACGCTCGACGCCGAGCTGATGATCATCGCGATGGTACCCGGCCCGGCGGTGCTCGGCATGGCCAGCGGCACGAAGGCGATGTTGGCCGACGTCTTGTGGCGCAGCTCGTGCGACTTGCTCTCCACCTCCGGCGCGTCTTCGGGGCTCTGCTGCGGGAACAGCATGCGAAAACCGATGAAGGCGACGATCAGGCCGCCGGCGATGCGCAGGCCGGGGATCGAAATGCCGAAGGTGTTCATCACCACCTGCCCGGCGTAAAACGCCACCGTCATGATGCAGAACACATAAACCGAGGCCATCAGCGACTGCTGATTACGCTCTTCGCGCGTCATATTGCCGGACAACCCGAGCAGCAACGCCACCGTGGTCAGCGGGTTGGCCAGCGGCAACAGCAGCACCAAACCCAGTCCGATGGCCTGGAATAACTGCAAAATACCCGTCATAAAATAGACTCCCTGTGCAACGTTCAAGCCGCCAAACGGCGGCCCATGAGCTGAACAGCCTAGCCTGCCGTACGCCTGGCGGCAATGGGGATAGCTCGTAACGTTAATTAACCGTCGGCCCGGGCGGTCAGCGTCGCCGGCCGGCGAAATTCGTCGGCGCGAGACTCATCGTCATCGCCGCACTCGCCGGCGAGCTCAGGTTCATCCTCACACCCCAGCGGCGCCTCGTTGACCGCAATCGCGCGCGGCACCGAACGTGCGCCAAAATGCACCAGCCCATATAACGTCGCCAATGCCGCGCACGCCACGATGAGGGCTGCGAGTAACCGGTTCATGTTGTGCGCTAAGACCTTGTTCATTGGTGGATAGCGTAAGAATAGTGACGCTAAGGCGGTCTGTCAGCGTAGCGCCGCTGAAAATAAACGCACGTCTGAAGTTACTATCATTAATTATTTTTAACTGTTTTCACCCTTTAACCGCCTGATTGATGAAGCGAGTCTATAATGGTAAGGCTTTCTGGCATTTCTTTATAATCGAAAACTTAAAAGGAGTTTTACTATGGAAGTGGCAAAAGAATGGGTAGCGGCGAAAAAAATCTCCTGGGGCAGCGTCATCGGCGGCGTGATCACCGTATTGGCTGTTTCACTGTTGCTGTCGACGTTAGGCACCAGTCTTGGATTCTCCATCGTGGATCCGACATCAGACGATCCGATAAACGGCGCCGGTACCACCGTAGTGATTTGGTCCGCTGTTTCAATCATTATTAGTTTGGCCGCCGGCGCTTTTATTGCCGGGCGTTTGGCTGCTAATGACGGACTTATTCATGGCTTCCTGGTATGGGCGACCTCACTGATTGTGGCGGCGGTGCTGGGGGGGATGCTGGTCGGGTCTGCCGTGAAGGCGACCGGCAATGCGCTGGGCGCTATCGCTTCGACCTCCGGCAGCTTGCTCTCCGGCGCCGGTTCAGCGATTGGCAAAGGGGCATCCGGATTGGCTGACGCCGGCGGTAAAGTGTTTGACAAGTTGGGCATTGACACAACCTTGGAACCTGAACAGCTGCAAGGCGATGTGGTTACGGCGCTTAAAAAAAGCGGTATCCCGTCATTGCAGCCTGAATTCATGCAACAGCAGTTGAATGCGGCCAAAACTGATTTGGCGGACGCAGTAAAAGCTCTGGCACTTCAGCCTGACAATAGCGACGCCATTATTAATCAACTGGTCGCCAAGCTTAAAAAACAGGGTGAGGCCATCTCGCAAGATGTGGATCAAGACGCCCTGAAAAAGGCCTTGGCGGAAAATACCGATATGACGCCGCAGGAAGTGGACCAGACGGTGAAGAATTTGGTCGAAGCCAAAAATAAAACTGCGCAGCTGGTTAATCAGCGTTTGGATGACGCCGAAGCAAAAATCAATCAGGCAAAACAGGAGTATGTGGAGCTGAAACAGAAGGCGCGCGAACAGGCTGCCGCTGCTGCGGACGAATTGTCGCGGGCCGCATTGTGGTCGTTCTTTGCGCTGTTGATTGGCGCAGTGGTCAGTGCGTTGGCCGGCTTGTGGGGCGTTAACACCAATGTCCGCCGTATCGCGGTATCACCTGCGCAGGCGTAATCTTCAAGCTCCTTTGCGCGTCTCGATGATATAGGGATGAGAGCCTGGAATACTGACGACGATGAAGTGACTGCCAGGAAAGACTGGCCTTACCCCGGCCCAGGTGCCGGGGTTTTTTATTGTTTCGGCGTAATTAACGACCACCTTTCGCGCGGCGCAGGGCATTAGGCATCAATTGCCACGATCCCTGAGAACAGGTGGATACCATAGATGCGCTGTAAATAATAATGAGTGTGATTATGAAACAAGAACTGCATATTTTACTGGGGAAAATCGGCGCATTCGCGCTTTCCGCCGCCTTCATGGCGGCATTGGTCGGCCTGGTGTTTATCGATGTGCACTGGCTGCATAACTTCGTGCATGAAACCTCGTTGACCGAAGCGGCGCAGGAACTGTTGCTGCTCGCCATCTCCGGCGGTTTCTTCACCGCGGCTCGGCGACAGGCCGAGCGTCGTTCCGCCTGGCTGCTGGTTGGCGGCTTCTTTCTCTGCATGCTGATCCGCGAGATGGACTTCGCTTTCGATGCGTTGTGGCACGGCGCCTGGGTGTGGTTCGCGCTGGCGGTCGCCTTGGGCTGTCTGTGGCATGCCGCAAGGCATATTGCGGCGACGGCGCGCGGCCTGGTCTATATCGTGTCGCACCCCGGCTACGGCATGATGTGCGCCGGCCTGCTGTGCATCCTGGTGTTTTCACGCCTGTTCGGCATGAGCGCGCTGTGGCAAACGCTGATGCTGGACGGTTACAACCGGGTGGTGAAAAACATGGTGGAAGAGGGATGCGAACTGCTGGGCTACGGCCTGTGCCTGCTGGCCACCCTTAGCTACCTGAAAGGCGTGTTTGCGCCGGACAGAGCGAAAGCGTGAGGGCGGCGGCGCTTTATTTATCCGGAACAATTTTAGTGATACTATTCGCTTAGCCGAATGCGGCTGAGAAGGTATGCGTTCCATTCTGTATACCCAGTGAGGTTTCAATCTGGCAATTGTGGGCGAGATCTGAAACCTGGCTGACCAAACCCAAAATCCAATTTTCGTACTGCATGTGATCTGTCGTGTGGGTCACCACTGTAGATAAGGAATTATTAATGCCTGTTATTACCCTTCCTGACGGAAGTCAGCGTCATTTCGATCACCCCGTTTCCCCGATGGATGTCGCGCGCGATATCGGCCCTGGCCTGGCGAAAGCCTGTATCGCCGGCCGCGTCAACGGCGAGCTGGTCGACGCCGGCGATCTGATCGAATCAGATGCGCAGCTGGCCATCATCACCATCAAAGACGAAGACGGTCTGGAAATCATGCGCCACTCCTGCGCGCACCTGCTGGGTCATGCGATCAAGCAGCTGTGGCCGGATACCAAAATGGCGATCGGTCCGGTGATCGACAACGGTTTCTATTATGACGTGGATATCGACCGCACCCTGACGCAGGAAGACCTGGATCTGCTGGAAAAGCGGATGCACGAGTTGGCCGATAAGGATTACGACGTCATCAAGAAGAAGGTCAGCTGGCAAGAAGCCCGCGACACCTTCGCTGAGCGCGGCGAAATCTATAAAGTGGCGATCCTGGATGAGAACATCAGCCATGACGATCGTCCGGGCCTGTATCACCACGAAGAATACGTCGACATGTGCCGCGGTCCGCACGTGCCGAACATGCGTTTCTGCCACCATTTCAAACTGCAGAAAACCTCCGGCGCTTACTGGCGCGGCGACAGCAAAAACAAAATGCTGCAGCGTATCTACGGTACCGCCTGGGCAGACAAGAAGCAGCTGAACGCCTACCTGCAACGCCTGGAAGAAGCGGCCAAGCGCGATCACCGCAAGATCGGCAAACAGCTCGACCTGTATCATATGCAGGAAGAAGCGCCGGGCATGGTGTTCTGGCACAACGACGGTTGGACTATCTTCCGCGAGCTGGAAGCCTTCGTGCGCATGAAGCTCAAAGAGTACCAGTACCAGGAAGTGAAAGGTCCGTTCATGATGGACCGCGTGCTGTGGGAAAAAACCGGCCACTGGGAAAACTACAAAGACGCCATGTTCACCACCGCGTCGGAAAACCGCGAATACTGCATCAAGCCGATGAACTGCCCGGGTCACGTGCAGATCTTCAACCAGGGCCTGAAGTCGTACCGCGATTTGCCGCTGCGCATGGGCGAATTCGGCAGCTGCCACCGCAACGAGCCTTCGGGTTCCCTGCACGGCCTGATGCGCGTGCGTGGCTTCACGCAGGATGACGCCCACATCTTCTGTACCGAAGAGCAGGTGCGCGCCGAAGTGAACGAATGCATTCGCATGGTCTATGACGTGTACGGCACTTTCGGCTTCGACAAGATCGCCGTCAAGCTGTCCACGCGCCCGGAAAAACGCATCGGCACCGACGACATGTGGACCCGTGCGGAAGAAGACCTGGCCGCCGCGCTGACCGAGAACGGCATTCCGTTCGAGTACCAGCCGGGCGAGGGCGCCTTCTACGGACCGAAAATTGAATTTACCCTGCATGATTGTTTGGATCGCGCATGGCAATGTGGTACCGTGCAGCTCGATTTCTTCTTGCCGGGCCGTTTGGGCGCATCGTACGTTGGCGAAAACAACGATCGCGTCGTGCCGGTAATGATTCACCGCGCCATTTTGGGCTCCATGGAACGCTTCATCGGTATCCTTACCGAAGAATATGCCGGGTTCTACCCGACCTGGATCGCTCCGGTGCAGGTGGTGGTGATGAATATCACCGACAGCCAGTCTGATTACGTCCAGCAATTGACCAAAAAACTGCAGGATGCAGGTATTCGCGTGAAAGCGGACTTGAGAAATGAGAAGATTGGCTTTAAAATTCGCGAACATACTTTACGTCGAGTCCCTTACATGTTGGTGTGCGGTGACAAAGAGGTCGAAGCAGGCAAAGTTGCCGTTCGTACCCGCCGTGGCAAAGACTTGGGAAGCCTGGACGTAAACGAAGTCGTAGACAAGCTGCTGAAAGAGATTCGCAGCCGTAGTCTTCATCAACTGGAGGAATAAAGTATTAAAGGCGGAAAACGAGTTCAACCGGCGCGTCCTAATCGCATTAACAGAGAAATTCGCGCGCAAGAAGTTCGCCTAACCGGCGTCGATGGCGAGCAGATTGGTATTGTCAGTCTGAATGAAGCTCTTGAAAAAGCTGAGGAAGCGGGCGTTGATTTAGTAGAAATCAGCCCAAATGCCGAACCGCCAGTTTGCCGAATCATGGATTACGGCAAATTCCTCTACGAGAAGAGCAAGTCGACGAAAGAACAGAAGAAGAAGCAAAAAGTTATCCAGGTTAAGGAAATCAAATTCCGTCCTGGCACCGATGATGGCGACTATCAGGTCAAACTACGCAACCTGATTCGCTTTCTGGAAGATGGCGATAAAGCCAAAATCACCCTGCGTTTCCGCGGGCGTGAGATGGCGCACCAGCAGATCGGCATGGAAGTGCTTAACCGCGTCCGTAAAGACCTGTGTGAAGATATGGATCTGGCAGTGGTCGAATCCTTCCCTACGAAGATCGAAGGCCGCCAGATGATTATGGTGCTCGCTCCTAAGAAGAAACAGTAAGGCTTACAAGTAATGGAACCCGCGCGGCGCTTGCGCTGTGTGGGTTTTATTCGCCCAACTGATTCGTTGTTTAACAATGCGAAGTGGATTTAATTAAAATGCCAAAGATTAAAACTGTACGTGGTGCAGCCAAGCGCTTCAAAAAAACCGGCAGCGGTGGTTTTAAGCGTAAACATGCCAACCTGCGTCATATTCTGACCAAAAAAGCAACCAAGCGTAAACGTCACCTGCGTCCGAAAGGCATGGTGTCTAAAAACGATCTGGTCCTGGTTACCGCGTGCCTGCCGTACGCATAAGCCATTTTTTTTGAATTTAGAATAAGACTTTAGGAGAGAGCATATGGCTCGCGTAAAACGTGGTGTAATTGCACGCGCACGTCACAAGAAAATCATGAAGCAGGCGAAAGGTTACTACGGTGCCCGTTCGCGCGTATATCGTGTTGCCTTCCAGGCAGTAATCAAAGCAGGTCAGTATGCTTACCGTGACCGTCGTCAACGTAAGCGTCAGTTCCGTCAGCTGTGGATTGCACGTATCAACGCAGCTGCTCGTCAGAACGGTCTGTCTTACAGCAAGTTCATCAACGGCCTGAAAAAAGCCTCGATCGAAATTGACCGTAAGATCCTGGCTGACATCGCAGTCTTCGACAAAGTGGCCTTCGGCGCACTGGTTGAGAAAGCGAAAGCAGCTCTGGCGTAAGTCAGTAGAAGAGGGAGCTTGCTCCCTCTTTTAATCTTTGTTTTCAGCGACAAATATTGACTTTTATTGGCCGCCGCTATATCACTGGTGGACAATCATCGACAAGGTACCGCAATCATGCACGCAGCTATTTTTCGTTTCTTTTTTTACTTTAGCGCCTGACTTCAGGAGGCTTTGCGCGTAAGAAAAGAAACGAAAAGTAGCGCCTAAGCCTCCCTCGTGGAGGCTTTTTTGTTTTTGGCCATCGTCTCGCCTTGCAAAGCGTTGCGGTGAGAACGGCGGGTACTCAGCCGGCCCTGCGCCGCGCAGGCGAGCCGCCTGGCCAGCAACGCATTGAAAAGTCTTTGAAGATTGCTCAAAGGCGTGTTCGAATAATAGATAACAATTACTTAGGGCCATCCCGGCCAGAGGAAGAGGAAAGCAATGCCACATCTCGCAGAGCTGGTTGCCAATGCCAAGGCAGCCGTAGAAGATGCCCAGGATGTTGCCGCGTTAGATTTGGTGCGCGTCGAATATTTTGGCAAGAAAGGTCATTTCACCTTGCAGATGCAGTCTCTGCGCGACGTACCGGCGGAAGACCGCCCGGCGGCCGGCGCGGTGATCAACCAGGCCAAGCAAGAGGTGCAAGACGCCCTGAACGCGCGCAAGAACGCGCTGGAAAGCGCCGCGCTGAACGCGCGCCTGTCGGCTGAAACCATCGATGTCTCCCTGCCGGGCCGTCGCATGGAAAACGGCGGCCTGCACCCGGTGACCCGCACCATCGACCGCATCGAAACCTTCTTCGGCGAGCTGGGCTTCTCCGTCGCTACCGGCCCGGAGATTGAAGACGATTACCATAACTTCGACGCGCTGAACATTCCAGGGCATCACCCGGCGCGCGCCGACCACGATACTTTCTGGTTCGACGCTACGCGCCTGCTGCGCACTCAGACCTCCGGCGTGCAGATCCGCACCATGAAGAACCAGCAGCCGCCGATCCGCATCATTGCGCCGGGCCGCGTTTATCGTAACGACTACGATCAGACTCACACCCCGATGTTCCACCAGATGGAAGGGCTGATCGTTGATAAAGACATCAGCTTCACCAACCTGAAGGGCACGCTGCACGATTTCCTGAATAACTTCTTTGAAGAAGACCTGCAGGTTCGTTTCCGTCCGTCCTACTTCCCGTTCACCGAGCCGTCCGCCGAAGTGGACGTGATGGGCAAAAACGGTAAATGGCTGGAAGTGCTGGGCTGCGGCATGGTGCATCCGAACGTGCTGCGCAACGTGGGCATCGATCCGGAAGTTTACTCCGGCTTCGCCTTCGGTATGGGCATGGAGCGCCTGACGATGCTGCGTTACGGCGTCACCGACCTGCGCGCATTCTTCGAAAACGATCTGCGTTTCCTCAAACAGTTTAAGTAAGGCGGGAATATCACATGAAATTCAGTGAACTCTGGTTGCGCGAGTGGGTAAACCCGGCCATCAGCAGCGAAGCATTATCCGATCAAATCACCATGGCCGGTTTGGAAGTGGACGGCGTGGATCCGGTTGCCGGCGCGTTTAACGGCGTCGTGGTGGGTGAGGTTGTCGAGTGCGGTCAGCACCCGAACGCCGATAAACTGCGCGTCACTAAAGTTAACGTGGGCGGCGATCGCTTGCTCGACATCGTCTGCGGCGCGCCGAACTGCCGCACCGGCCTGAAAGTGGCGGTCGCCACCGTGGGCGCGGTGTTGCCGGGCGATTTCAAAATCAAGGCCGCCAAACTGCGCGGCGAACCTTCGGAAGGCATGCTGTGTTCGTTCTCCGAGCTGGGCATTTCTGACGATCATGACGGCATTATCGAACTGCCGCTGGATGCGCCGATCGGCACCGACATCCGTGACTATCTGAAACTGAACGACAACACCATCGAGATCAGCGTCACCCCGAACCGCGCAGACTGCCTGGGCATCATCGGCGTCGCGCGTGACGTGGGCGTACTGAACCAGGTTGCGCTGACCGAGCCGGACATGAGCCCGGTGCCCGCGACGATTGACGCCACGCTGCCGATCCGCGTTGATGCGCCGCAGGCGTGCCCGCGTTATCTGGGCCGCGTGGTGAAAGGCATCAACGTGAAGGCGCCAAGCCCGCTGTGGATGCGTGAAAAACTGCGTCGTTGCGGTATCCGTTCTATCGATGCCGTCGTCGATGTCACCAACTATGTGCTGTTGGAACTTGGCCAGCCGATGCACGCTTTCGATCTGAGTCGCATCGACGGCGGCATCGTGGTGCGCATGGCGGAAGAAGGGGAAACCTTGACGCTGCTGGACGGCAACGAAGCCAAACTGAACGCCGACACCTTAGTGATCGCCGATCATCAAAAAGCATTGGCGATGGGCGGCATCTTCGGTGGCGAGCATTCCGGCGTCAACGGCGAAACCCAGGACGTGCTGCTGGAGTGCGCTTTCTTCAGCCCGCTGTCGATCACCGGTCGCGCGCGCCGTCACGGCCTGCACACCGATGCTTCTCACCGCTATGAGCGCGGCGTCGATCCGGCGCTGCAGTACAAAGCCATGGAGCGCGCCACGCGCCTGCTGCTCGACATCTGCGGCGGCCAGGCAGGCCCGATTATCGACGTGACTCACGAGAATGAACTGCCGAAACGCGCCACCATCACGCTGCGCCGCGAGAAGCTGGATCGCCTGATCGGCCACGTGGTGCCGAGCGAGCAGGTCAGCGACATTCTGCGCCGCCTGGGTTGCCAGGTGACCGAACAGGGCGACAGCTGGCAAGCGGTCGCGCCGAGCTGGCGTTTCGATATGGAGATCGAAGAGGATCTGGTGGAAGAAGTGGCGCGCGTTTACGGCTACGACAACATTCCGGATGTACCGGTGCGCGCCGATTTGGTGATGACCCAGCATCGCGAAGCCGATCTGACGCTCAAGCGCGTGAAGACCATGCTGGTCGATCACGGTTATCAGGAAGCGATCACCTACAGCTTCGTCGATCCGAAAGTGCAGGCGCTGCTGCACCCGAATGAAGAAGCGCTGATCCTGCCGAGCCCGATTTCGGTCGAAATGTCGGCGATGCGTCTGTCGCTGTGGACCGGCCTGCTGTCTGCGGTGGTGTATAACCAGAACCGCCAGCAGACGCGCCTGCGCCTGTTCGAAAGTGGCCTGCGCTTTGTGCCTGATAGTGCGGCAGATCTGGGTATCCGTCAGGACGTCATGCTGGCGGGCGTGATCGCCGGCCATACGCACGATGAACATTGGGATCTGGCGCGCAAGCCCGTCGACTTCTATGATTTAAAAGGGGATCTGGAGTCTGTCCTCGAGCTGACCGGTAAATTATCCGAAATTCAGTTCCGGGCGGAAGCCAATCCGGCCCTGCATCCAGGGCAAAGTGCGGCGATTTATTTGCACGGCGAACGCGTTGGTTTCATCGGTGTGGTTCACCCGGAACTTGAACGTAAACTGGATCTTAACGGCCGCACTGTGGTGTTTGAACTGGAGTGGAACAAGCTTGCGAGCCGCGCCGTGCCTCAGGCGCGGGAGATTTCGCGCTTCCCGGCAAACCGCCGTGATATCGCCATTGTGGTGGCTGAAAACGTCCCCGCAGAAGATATTTTGGCCGAGTGTAAGAAAGTTGGCGCAAATCAGGTAGTTGGCGTAAACTTGTTTGACGTGTACCGTGGCAAGGGCGTGGCAGAAGGTGACAAGAGCCTGGCTATCAGTCTGGTATTGCAGGATACCGCTCGTACACTGGAAGAAGAGGAGATAGCCGCTACCGTTGCAAAATGCGTAGAGGCTCTAAAACAGCGATTCCAAGCATCCTTGAGGGATTGAACCTATGGCGCTTACTAAAGCTGAAATGTCAGAACACCTGTTTGAGAAGCTTGGGCTTAGCAAACGGGACGCCAAAGACCTGGTGGAACTGTTCTTTGAAGAGGTCCGTCGGGCCCTTGAGAATGGCGAACAGGTAAAACTGTCGGGTTTTGGCAACTTTGATCTGCGTGACAAGAACCAACGTCCGGGGCGTAACCCGAAGACCGGCGAAGACATTCCGATTACGGCGCGCCGCGTGGTGACCTTCCGTCCGGGGCAGAAGCTGAAAAGCCGGGTAGAAAACGCCAGCCCGAAAGGGTGAGTGACGTGACATCAAAAAAGGCCGCTTGCGCGGCCTTTTTCTTTTCTGGGACAAAATTCAGTTTATTCCTAATCGATAAGACATGACTCCATTGAGCCGTTAAGTCGGCACGGCGAAAATTATTGCCATTAATTGCGGAATATTCTTATATCTTATTTCATGTAATGCGTGGCTTTTATTTCTCACTTCAATAACGGCCGTAATAATGGCCAGGGCCATCGCCACGGTGGCCGCCGCCTCCGTGAGGGCCCCAGCAACAGGCGCTAAGGGTTGAGGCCAGGGCGACCACGGCCAGCAGCATACCGAGTCGTTTAATCATCTTATTATCCTCCGGTGGGGATCCGTTTAATTATCATTGTCGCGCCGCTTAAGCGATGTCAGTTATTCGTTAAGCCTTGGCAGAGGCAATAATAATTAAAGACGTCGGCAAACAGTGTCGGGATTGTGTAAGGCCGTCGAAAACGATCTGAAAATAGGCATCGATGAGATAGTCGTTAAATAAGCACGCTGATATAACCACTGCAGCAAGAAAAATAGAGTGAGAAGGCAAAATGAAAAAGATCCTGTTGCTGGTGTGTTTTCCGCTGTTGCTGCCGCTGGCGGCACAGGCCGATGTCTCTGTCGATATCAACGTGCCGGGCGTTTTCCTGCATTTGGGGGATCAGGACCGTCGCGGCTACTACTGGGATGGCTACGACTGGCGTCCCCCGCAATGGTGGCATGCACACCAGGGTCGCGGTTTGGGGGAGCGCAATGCGCGCGGCCTGTACTGGGATGGCGGGCGCTGGCAGCCTTCGCCGCCGCGCGGCTATGAGCATCGCGAGCCGGCGCGCAGCGGCGATCCTTTCCACGGCGATCGCGATAATCGTGATCATGACGATCGCGGCGACCATGACCGGCGCGATGACGGCCGCGGCTGGCCTTATCCGCAGGGCAACCCCGGTCAGCACCGTTAACCCCTGAGTGTATCGGCGGCTGGTTTTGCCATCATCCTGGCGATGACGGGCAGGGCCAGCCGCTGCTTTCCTGCGCCATCGCTTACGCAAGGCTTCCCCTTGCGGCGTTAACCCCCTAATATTTGACTCAGACGTCAATTATCCGGCCACGACAGCGGCCGGCAGGGAATCGCCGCGCCATGCCAACCAGCCGTACCTTCACCTTACTGTTGCAACATCAACGTTACCGCGATAAACGCCAGGTCATTCTGTTGGCGCTGGGTGTGGTGCTGGCATTGCTGTTTAGCCTTTGCGCCGGCGATCGATGGATATGGCCGTCAGAATGGTTCAGCGATCGGGCGCAGCTGTTCGTCTGGCAACTGCGATTGCCGCGTGCGCTGGCGGTGATGTTGGTCGGCGCAGCCCTGGCGGTAGCCGGGGCGGTGATGCAGGCGCTGTTTGAAAACCCGTTGGCGGAACCTGGCCTGCTGGGGGTGGCGAACGGCGCCGGCGTCGCGCTGGTGCTGACGGTGCTGCTGGGCCACGGTCTGCTGCCGGTAGCGCTGATGAGCGCCGCCGCGATAGCAGGCGCGCTGGCGATGACGTTCTTACTGCTGGGCTTCGCTCGCCGGCGCCGCCTGACCAATGCGCGGCTGTTGCTGGTGGGAGTGGCGCTGGGCATCGTGTGCAGCGCACTGATGACCTGGGCGGTCTATTTCAGCACCAGCCTCGATCTGCGGCAGTTGATGTACTGGATGATGGGGGGCTTCGGCGGCGTCGACTGGCGTCAAAAGTGGCTGGTGTTGGCGCTGCTGCCGGTGCTGCTGTGGCTGTGCGGCCAGGGGCGAGCGCTTAACCTGATGGCGCTGGGCGAGGTGCAGGCGCGGCAGCTCGGGCTGTCGCTGCATCTGTGGCGCAACCTGCTGGTGCTGGCGATCGGCTGGCTGGTGGGCGTCAGCGTGGCGCTCGCCGGGGTGATCGGCTTCGTCGGGCTGGTGATCCCGCATATTTTGCGGCTCACCGGCCTGACCGACCAACGTTATCTGTTGCCGGCCTGCGCGCTGGCGGGGGCCGGCGTGTTGCTGGTGGCCGATGTGATCGCCCGCGTTGCGCTGCTGGCGGCCGAACTGCCGATCGGCGTGGTGACCGCTACGCTGGGAGCGCCGCTATTTATCTGGTTACTGACCCGGGCAAAAGGCGTAAGGTAGTTTTCTTCATTCACCTGCCATTAAAAAACTACAGGATGACAACCGATGAGCAATCCAATTTATAACCTGCCGTTACAGACCATCGAAAATCAGGCTACCACGCTGGGAGCCCATCAGGGCAAGGTGCTGCTGGTGGTCAACGTGGCCTCGGAGTGCGGCCTGACAAAGCAATATGAAGGGCTGGAAGCGCTGTACGAAACCTATCGCGATCGGGGGCTGGAAGTGCTGGGGTTCCCGTCCAATGAATTCCTGGGGCAGGAGCCGGGCAGCAACGAAGAGATCCTGGCGTTTTGCCGCGGCACTTTCGGCGTGCAATTCCCGATGTTCGCCAAGATTGAGGTGAACGGCGAACACCGTCATCCGCTGTATCAGGCGCTGATTGCCGCGCAGCCGGCTGCTGTCGCGCCGCAGGGCAGCGAATTCCTGGCGCGGATGACCAGCAAAGGGCGTGCGCCGAAGCACGCCGGCGATATTTTGTGGAACTTCGAGAAATTCCTCATCGCGCGCGACGGCACGGTGAGCCAGCGCTTCTCGCCTGACACCACGCCGGAAGATCCGGCGCTGGTGGCGGCGGTGAAACAAGCGCTGGCAGGGTAAGACGGATGCTGCAACTCGTTGAGGTTGGGGTGGCGGGGCGCCTGGCGCCTTTTTCGGCACAGATTGACGGCGGGTTGCAGGTTCACCTGATCGGCCCAAACGGCGCCGGGAAGAGCACTCTGCTGGCGCGGGTGGCGGGCATGCTGCCGGGGCTGGGCGAGGTTCGTCTGGACGGACGCGCGCTCTCCGATTATCCGGGGAGCGAACTGGCATCCCGGCGCGGTTACCTCAGCCAGCAACAGCCGCCGGTGTCGCTGATGCCGGTGTTTCAGTATTTGGCGCTGCACCGGCCTGCGGCGGCAACGCAAACCGATGTGGAGCACGCCATCCTCTATCTGTGCCGGCGGTTGAAGCTGGTGGATAAGCTGTCACGCATGCTGACGCAGCTTTCTGGAGGCGAATGGCAACGGGTGCGGCTGGCGGCGGTCTTGCTGCAGGTGTGGCCCAGCGTCAATCCGCACAGCCGCCTGTTGTTGCTGGATGAGCCGACCAACAGCCTGGATGTGGCGCAGAAAGTCGCGCTGGATCGCCTGCTGCGCGAATTCTGCCAGAGCGGGCGCAGCGCGCTGGTATGCGCGCACGATCTGAATCACACCCTACAGCAGGCCGATCGGGTTTGGTTGCTGCATGCCGGCCGGCTTGTGGCGCAGGGCGTCACGCGTGAAGTGATGGCGCCCGCGCTGCTGTCGCAGATTTATGAAGTGGATTTCCAGCTGCAATGGGTAGGGGACCAGCGTTGGATCATGACCCGCACGGCTTAATTAACCCAGTCGGCGGGGCGCAACGTAAACGGAAACTAAACACAGTGAATATAAATAGCGGGGTAAGGACCGACGAATATTGTGCGGTCTCTCATTTTCATACCGATTTTCTTGAAAAACGTCGATGACGTGCTACGCTTGATTCGGCAAAAATAAAATACGTAAGTAATTATTAAAAAATATAAGAATTTGATTTACATAATAAAATTATATTAATGATGACGGCACCTTCCTATCAGTTCTCCCACTGATGACAAGTCTCGTCTTAAGGTTTAGTTAAGCTTGCGGCCTTACATTGGCAGTTAATCCACGGAAACGATTCTTCTCTGGCGTTTAATATTCGTTAAACGAAAGGGATTTACAGTGTCATCAAAAGCAGTCCGATACGTTTGGGGTTAACTATGGATCAATTTTTACCTTTCTCTCGTCCAGCCATCGGCGACGAAGAAATCGCCGCGGTAGAGAAAGTGTTGCGTTCCGGTTGGATCACCACCGGCCCGCAAAATCAGCAACTGGAAAGCGACTTCTGTTCCACCTTCGGCTGTAAGCACGCCATCGCCGTCAGTTCCGCCACAGCGGGCATGCACATCACTTTGATGGCGCTGGGCGTGGGGCCCGGCGATGAAGTCATCACCCCTTCCCAAACCTGGGTTTCCACCCTCAACATGATCGAACTGCTGGGCGCTACGCCGGTAATGATCGACGTTGACCGTGAGACCTTGATGGTCAGCGCCGCCGACGTTGAGGCTGCCATCACCCCGAAAACCAAAGCGATTGTTCCGGTGCATTATGCCGGCGCCCCCCTGCAGATGGACGCTTTGCGCGCCGTGGCCGAACGCCATGGTCTGCCGCTGATCGAAGACGCCGCCCACGCGGTTGGCACGCGCTACAACGGCGAATGGGTCGGCGCGCGCGGCACGGCGATTTTCTCGTTCCACGCGATTAAGAACGTGACCTGCGCCGAAGGCGGCCTGATCGCCACCGACGACGATGCGCTGGTGGATCGCCTGCGTTGCCTGAAGTTCCACGGCCTGGCCGTCGATGCCTTCGATCGCCAGCAGCTGGGCCGCAAACCCCAGGCCGAAGTGGTGGAGCCGGGGTACAAATACAACCTGTCAGACATTCACGCGGCGATCGCTGTGGTGCAACTGTCGCGCTTCGCCGAGCTGAACACGCGCCGTAAGGCGCTGGCGCAGCGCTACCTGAGCGCGCTGGAAGGCTCGCCGTTCCAGCCGTTGGGCGTGCCGGATTATCCGCATGACCACGCCTGGCACCTGTTTATGGTGCGCGTCGATCCCGAGCGCTGCGGCCTCGATCGCGACCAGCTGATGGAGCGCCTGAAAGAGGTTGGCATCGGCACCGGGCTGCATTTCCGTGCGGCGCACACCCAGAAATTCTACCGTGAGCGCTATCCGCAGCTGTCGTTGCCGAATACCGAATGGAACTCGGCGCGGCTGTGCACCTTACCGCTATTCCCTGATATGACCGACGCCGATGTGGATCGCGTGGTCAATGCCTTGTCTTCTGTTGTGGAGTCTTTACGTGTCTCGCGTTGAACCGATCAAAAAAGTGTCGATAGTCATCCCGGTATACAACGAGCAGGAAAGCCTGCCTGCGTTGCTGGAGCGCACTACCGCCGCCTGTAAGCAGTTATCCCAACCTTATGAAATCATTCTCGTCGACGATGGCAGCAGCGACAACTCCGCTGACATGCTGACCGCGGCGGCCGAAAAGCCGGACAGTCACGTGATTGCCGTCCTGCTTAACCGCAACTATGGCCAACATTCGGCGATCATGGCCGGTTTCAATCAGGTGACCGGCGATCTGGTGATTACCCTTGACGCCGATCTGCAGAACCCGCCGGAGGAAATCCCTCGGCTGGTCAGCGTGGCGGAAGAGGGCTATGACGTGGTGGGCACCGTGCGCGCCAACCGTCAGGACTCCTGGTTCCGCAAAAGCGCTTCGCGCGTAATCAACATGATGATTCAACGCGCTACCGGCAAATCGATGGGGGACTACGGCTGCATGCTGCGCGCCTACCGTCGTCATATCGTTGAGGCGATGCTGCACTGTCATGAGCGCAGCACCTTCATCCCGATCCTGGCGAATACCTTCGCCCGTCGCACGACCGAAATCGACGTGCGTCACGCCGAGCGCGAGTTCGGCGACTCCAAATACAGCCTGATGAAGCTGATCAACCTGATGTATGACCTGATCACCTGTCTGACCACTACGCCGCTGCGTTTGCTCAGCGTGGTCGGCAGCATCGTGGCGCTGTCCGGGTTCGTGTTGGCGCTGGTGCTGATCGCGCTGCGTCTGCTGCTCGGTCCTGAATGGGCCGCCGGCGGCGTGTTCACGCTTTTCGCCGTCCTGTTCACCTTTATCGGCGCCCAGTTTGTCGGCATGGGGCTGCTGGGTGAATACATCGGCCGCATCTATACCGACGTGCGCGCACGTCCTCGCTATTTTGTTCAGAAAGTGGTCGGCGTACAGCAAGACCACAATACTCAGGAAGAAGAATGATGAAAGCTATTGTATTTGCTTACCATGATATTGGCTGCGCAGGTCTGAAAGCGCTGACTGAGGCGGGTTATGACGTGCAGGCTGTGTTCACGCACACCGACGACCCAGGTGAGAACAACTTCTTCTCCTCCGTGGCCCGTTTGGGCGCCGAATTGGATCTGCCGGTCTATGCGCCGGAAGACGTGAACCACCCGCTGTGGGTTGATCGCATTCGCGAACTGCAGCCGGACGTGATCTTCTCGTTCTACTACCGTCACATGCTGAGCGACGAGATCTTGTCGCTGGCCCCGTTGGGCGGTTTCAACCTGCATGGTTCGCTGCTGCCGCGCTACCGTGGCCGCGCGCCGGTGAACTGGGCGTTGGTGAATGGCGAAACCGAAACCGGCGCCACCCTGCACAAAATGGTGAAACGCCCTGACGCCGGCGACATTGTGGGCCAGCAGAAAGTGGCTATCGCCGACAACGACACCGCGCTGACGCTGCACAAAAAAGTGCTGGAAGCCGCGCAGGCCGTGTTGAAAGAGCAGCTGCCGAAGCTGAAGAACGGCACCGCCACCTTCACCAAGCAGGATGAGTCTCAGGCCAGCTACTTCGGGCGCCGCACCGCGGCGGACGGCGAGATCTTGTGGCACAAATCCGCCAAAGAGATCAACAACCTGGTGCGCGCCGTCACTGAACCGTACCCGGGGGCATTCAGCTACCTCGGCCAGCGCAAGCTGATCGTCTGGCGTTCCCGCGTGCTGGATACCCAACACGATAAACAACCGGGCACCGTGCTGAGCACCGCCCCGCTGGTCATCGCCTGTGGCGAAGGCGCGCTGGAAATCGTCGCCGGGCAGAACGAAAGTGGCCTGTACGTGCAGGGCAGCCGCCTGGTGCAGGAAATGGGCATCGTCACCGACGTGCGTCTGGCCGCCAAGCCTAACGCCGTGATGAAACGCCGCACTCGCGTGCTGATCCTCGGGGTCAACGGTTTCATCGGCAACCACCTGACCGAGCGTCTGCTGCGCGACGATCGTTACGACATCTACGGTCTGGATATCGGCTCTGACGCCATCAGCCGCTTCCTCGACAACCCGCGTTTCCACTTCGTGGAAGGCGACATCAGCATCCACTCCGAGTGGATCGAGTATCACATCAAGAAATGCGACGTGGTGCTGCCGCTGGTGGCGATCGCGACGCCGATCGAATACACCCGTAACCCGCTGCGCGTGTTCGAGCTGGACTTCGAAGAGAACCTGAAGATCGTTCGCGACTGCGTGAAATACAACAAGCGCATCATCTTCCCGTCCACCTCCGAAGTGTACGGCATGTGCGACGACAAAGAGTTCGATGAAGACCATTCGCGTCTGATCGTCGGGCCAATCAACAAACAACGCTGGATCTACTCGGTCTCCAAACAGCTGCTGGATCGGGTGATCTGGGCTTACGGCGCCAAAGAAGGCCTGAAGTTCACGCTGTTCCGTCCGTTCAACTGGATGGGGCCGCGTCTGGATAACCTGGACGCCGCGCGCATCGGTTCTTCCCGCGCCATCACCCAGCTGATCCTCAACCTGGTAGAAGGTTCGCCGATCAAACTGATGGACGGCGGCGCACAGAAGCGTTGCTTCACCGACATCAACGACGGCATCGAAGCGCTGTTCCGCATCATTGAGAACCGCGACGGCCTGTGTGACGGCCAGATCGTCAACATCGGCAACCCGACCAACGAAGCGAGCATTCGTGAGCTGGCGGAAATGCTGCTGGAAAGCTTCAACAACCACCCGCTGCGCGACCGCTTCCCGCCGTTTGCCGGCTTCAAGGACGTGGAGAGCAGCAGCTACTACGGTAAAGGTTACCAGGACGTCGAGCACCGCACGCCGAGCATCAAGAACGCGCGCCGCCTGCTGGGCTGGCAGCCGACCATCGAGATGAAGCAAACCGTCGCCGATACGCTGGACTACTTCCTGCGCACTACCGTTCAGGAAGGGAACGATGCATGAAGAAAGTCGGTCTGCGGGTTGATGTAGATACCTTCAGCGGCACCCGTGAAGGGGTGCCGCAGTTGCTGGACCTGTTCGAAAAGTACGACATTCAGGCCAGCTTCTTCTTCAGCGTGGGACCGGACAACATGGGGCGCCATCTTTGGCGCCTTTTGCGTCCGAAATTTCTGTGGAAAATGCTGCGATCGAACGCCGCTTCGCTGTACGGCCTGGATATTCTGCTGGCCGGCACCGCGTGGCCGGGGCGCAACATTTCACGCGCGCTGGGGCCGCTGATGAAGCGCACCGCCGAAGCCGGCCATGAAGTCGGGCTGCATGCCTGGGATCACCAGGGATGGCAGGCCAACGTCGGCAAGTGGAGCGAGGCGCAGCTGACCGAACAGGTGCAGCGGGGCGTCGATGCCCTGAGCGCCAGCACCGGCCAGCCGGTGAAATGCTCCGCCGTAGCAGGGTGGCGTGCCGACACGCGCGTGCTGGAGGTCAAGCAGCGCTTCGGCTTCCATTACAACAGCGATTGCCGCGGCACCCATCCGTTCCGTCCGGTGCTGAGCGACGGGCGTCACGGTACGGTGCAGATCCCGGTGACGTTGCCGACCTTCGACGAAGTGATCGGCAGCGAAGTCAGCATGGCCGACTTCAACGACTACATTCTGCGCGCCATCGAGAACGATCGCGGCGTACCGGTGTACACCATTCACACCGAAGTGGAAGGCATGTCGCAAGCGGCGATGTTCGAACAGTTATTGCAACGCGCACGGCAGCAGGGCATCGAATTCTGCCCGCTGAGCGCGCTGTTACCGCAAGATTTGGCGTCACTGCCGTTGGGCCGCATCAAGCGCGCTCCTTTCCCCGGCCGCGAAGGTTGGCTGGGCTGTCAAACCGATGTGAAGGACGTTACATGAAGGCGCTAAAAGGATCCTGGGCCATTCTGCTGGCCGTTTTTTTTGCTCTGGTCTATCTGATCCCGCTTAACGGTCGCCTGCTGTGGCAGCCGGATGAAACGCGTTATGCCGAGATCAGCCGTGAAATGCTGCAACGCGGCGATTGGGTGGTGCCGCACCTGCTGGGGCTGCGCTATTTCGAGAAGCCGGTAGCGGGATACTGGTTTAATAACATCAGCCAGTGGCTGTTTGGCGAAAACAACTTTGCGGTGCGGTTCGGCTCGGTGTTCAGCACCGGCATGACCGCGCTGCTGGTGTTCGCGCTGGCGATGCTGATGTGGCGCAATGCGCGTCGCGCCAGCCTGGCGATGCTGATGTTCCTGTCGATGGTGCTGGTGTTCAGCATCGGCACCTACAGCGTGCTGGATCCGATGATTTCGCTGTGGCTGGCGGCGGCGATGGTCAGCTATTACCTGACGCTGAAAGCCACCTCGGTCAAAGGCAAGCTGGGCGCCTACGCCTTGCTGGGCTTGGCCTGCGGCATGGGCTTTATGACCAAGGGCTTCCTGGCGCTGGCGGTGCCGGTGATCGCGGTGATCCCGATTGTCATTCAGCAACGTCGCATCAAGGATCTGCTGTGCTACGGCCCGGTGGCGATCGTGACCGCCACATTGCTCAGCCTGCCGTGGGCGCTGGCGATCGCGCAACGTGAGCCCGATTTCTGGAATTACTTCTTCTGGGTCGAACACATTCAGCGCTTCGCCGAAGATAACGCCCAGCACAAGGCGCCATTCTGGTATTACCTGCCGATCCTGCTGGCGGCGGTGTTGCCGTGGCTGGCGCTGCTGCCCGGCGCGCTGCTCAAAGGTTGGCGCGAACGCGTGCAGCGCCCGGAGCTGTTCTTCCTGCTGAGCTGGGCGATGATGCCGCTGATCTTCTTCAGCATCGCCAAAGGCAAGCTGCCGACCTATATTCTGCCGTGCATGGCGCCGCTGGCGCTGCTGATGACCGCCTATGCGGAAGACTATGCCGCCACGCTGCGCGCCAGGCTGTTTAAGGCCAACGCCTGGCTGAACGGCCTGTTCGGGCTGATTGGCATCGTGGCGCTGGTGGTGTTGAGCGCCGGTTTGCTGCCGAAAGCGCATCTGTTTACTCCGCAGGAGTGGCCGAAAGTGGTTCTCGGCCTGATCGCGTTCGGCGGTTGGCTGCTGTTCGCGCTGGTCTCCGCGCGCGATAACGGCCGCCAATGGCGCTGGGCGGCCGCTTGCCCGGTGTTGCTGTGCCTGGTGATCGGTTACGCGATTCCGCAGCAGGTGATCGATTCAAAACTGCCGCAGAACTTTGCCCGCGCCACGATGGCAGAGCTGGGCGACAGCCGTTACGTGCTAAGCGACAGCGTTGGGCTGGCGGCCGGCCTGGCCTGGGAACTCAAGCGCAGCGACGTGCTGATGTACAGCCAGAAAGGCGAGGTGGCCTATGGTCTGGAGTATCCGGACGCCAAAGGGCACCTGATCAGCGACGCCGACTTCCCGCAGTGGCTGGCGCAGGCGCGCAAGCAGGGGAATGTGTCGCTGGTGTTGCAGCTCTCCCGCGGCGAAGCGCTGCCGCAGGAACTGCCTACCGCAGACAAGGTGGATCGCATGAACCGTCTGGTGCTGATGTGGTATAAACAGCAACCATGATCGGTTTTCTGTTGGTGATAGTGGTCAGTCTGCTCACCTGTGGTGGGCAGCTGTGCCAGAAGCAGGCGGCGCACTGCTGGGAACGGGCGGACGAGGCGCGGCTCAAGCAGACGCTGCGTTGGCTGGCGCTGGCGGTGCTGTTGCTGGGGCTGGGCATGGCGGTGTGGCTCAATGTGCTGCAACGCCTGCCGCTCAGCCTGGCTTACCCGATGCTCAGCCTTAACTTCGTGATGGTGACGCTGGCCGCGCGCTGGCTGTTTCATGAGCCGACGACCGCGCGCCATTGGTGTGGCGTGGCGTCGATTATGCTGGGGATCCTGCTGATGAGCGTGCATTCATGAAGGGCTATGCCTGGGGCGCCGCCAGCGTACTGCTGGTGACGCTGGCGCAGTTGCTGATGAAGTGGGGCATGGTTCAGATCCCGCTGATGTCGTTCGCCGATGTCTCGCTGACGCTGATCGGCGACTACTGGCTGCCGCTGCTGGCGGTGGGCGGCGGCATCTTTGGCTATGCGCTGTCGATGCTGTGTTGGTTCTTTGCGCTGCGCCATCTGCCGTTAAACCGCGCTTATCCTCTGCTGAGCGTCAGCTATGCGCTGGTCTATCTGGCGGCGGTGATCCTGCCGTGGTTTAACGAATCCGCTACGCTGCTGAAAACGTTGGGCACGCTGTTTATTCTGTTCGGCGTCTGGCTGATTAACAGCAAATCCGAGACCAAATCGCCGCAATAGGGCCAAAACCGGCGATCCTGCTATTATCTCCCTCATGGCGCTTGCCTTTTTCCCCGTGCGGGAGATAAATTAACGCGAAATAGCGCTTTCCTTACGTGGTGCCGGCTTTGCCTCGCAGGCAGTGTAGTGGTGTACCGAATGGCATAATGCGGCAACGTGTTCAATGAAGGGATATTATGCGGATGCGTGTGTGGTTTTTATTAGCCAGTTTAATCCTCGCCGGTTGCAGCAGCCATGCGCCGCCACCCAGCGGCCGCCTGGCGGATTCTATCGTGGTGGTGGCTCAGCTCAATGAACAACTGCGCCAGTGGTACGGCACGCCATACCGTTACGGCGGCCTGGATCGCGGCGGCGTCGATTGCTCCGGCTTTGTTTACCGCACGTTCCGCGATCGCTTCGATATGCAGCTGCCCCGTTCGACCGAAGAGCAAACCTCGCTGGGCACCAAGGTCTCGCGCGACGAACTGATGCCGGGCGATCTGGTGTTTTTCAAAACCGGCGGCGGTGAGAACGGTCTGCACGTCGGCATTTACGATACCAACGACCAATTTATCCACGCTTCGACCAGCCGCGGGGTGATCCGCTCCTCGCTCGATAACGTTTACTGGAAACGGGTGTACTGGCAGGCGCGGCGCATTTAGCCTTAACCCGTTGATTTGGTGTATCATGGCGGCATCACGTGTTTTGAACGGTGCCTGCCATGAACAGTTTGCGTTTACTGATCTCCGACTCCTACGATCCCTGGTTCAACCTGGCGGTGGAAGAGTGCATCTTCCGCGAAATGACCACGCAAAAAATCCTCTTCCTGTGGCGCAATGCCGAAACGGTGGTGATCGGCCAGTCGCAGAACCCCTGGAAAGAGTGCAACACCCGGCGTATGGAACAGGATGGCATTCGGCTGGCGCGGCGCAGCAGCGGCGGCGGGGCGGTATTCCACGATTTGGGCAACACCTGCTTCACCTTTATGGCCGGCAAGCCGGGGTACGATAAAAGCGTCTCCACGAACATCATTCTGCAAGCGCTGCGGCAGTTGGGCGTAACGGCCGGCGCATCGGGTCGCAATGACCTGGTGATGGAAACTGCCGATGGGCCGCGCAAAATATCCGGCTCCGCCTATCGCGAAACGCAGGATCGCGGTTTCCACCACGGCACGCTGTTGCTGAATGCCGATCTGGAGCGGCTGGCGGACTACCTCAATCCGGATCCCAAAAAACTGCAGGCCAAGGGCATCACCTCGGTGCGTTCGCGCGTCGCCAACCTGGCGGAGTTTTTGCCGGGCATCAGCCATGAGCAGGTGTGTGAGGCGATCGTGCAGGCCTTCTTCGCCCACTATGGCGAGACGGCCGAGCCGGAGATCATTTCGCCGGATGTATTCCCCGATCTGCCCGATTTTGCCGCGCAGTTCGCCAAACAGAGCAGTTGGGAATGGAATTTCGGCAAGGCGCCGGCGTTCAGCCATCTGCTAAATGAACGCTTCGTCTGGGGCGGCGTGGACCTGTTCTTCGATGTCGAGAAGGGGACAATTGTTCGTGCGCAGGTATTCACCGACAGCCTGAATCCGGCTCCGCTACAGCGGTTGGCGGACATGCTGGTGGGCTGCGCGTACCGCAGTGAGCCCGTCGCCGCCTGCTGCGACCGCCTGGTGGCGGCCTATCCGCAACAGGCGGCTGAATTGACCGAGCTGCGGCAATGGCTGAGCGATACCATCCGCTAGCCGGGCGGTCTGGCTGCGAGGGGATGAGCGTGCTCATCCCTTTTTTTATCGCTGAAAGCGACGTTTCGCTGGGCGTAGCGCAGATTTTCTGAAAATCAAGGTGGGCATTTTTTCAGGTTTTCAATGCTGCGAATAACGGGCGGAATTGATGCGTTATTAAATTTAATCAGTCATCGTTAACGGCCGGAAAAATTGGCGTTAAGTCAGAAAGATTATTTTACTTTATTTAGGATTTTTCTTAATTAAAACAAAGGAGATAAGTCAAATTTGACCTCAAATCCATTCCACTTAAGCCAAATATCTTTTCGCATCACGCGCCGAACGAGAAAACTGGCATAAGTGCGGCTGCTTTTCTTTGCGCCGTTCGCGATTGTCGTATAGCTTTAATCTATCAATTAAATGATATTTTACGAGCATTTGCATTGATATTTCCGATTAATCCCAGAAGGATTGATCGATAAAATATATTGATATACGATGATACGCTAGCCATTCATCCTGTGGCATTAAAATGAACATCCAACTCGAAGCTGACTTTATTAGTAGCTATGTTTTTCAACCTGTTTACTCAATGGAGGGCGGGCTGTTGGCGGTGGAAATGTTGAGCCGTTTCAACAGTCTCGACGGTGATTTAGCCATGCCAGCCGAAATTGGGATTAATTTATTGGCGCCTGAACAAAGGATTGAGTTATTTAATGAGCAATTGAGACTGGCGGAGCAGCATGCTGCCTGGTTTACCGGTAACAGCGTGCAGTTGACCATCAATATCGAAGAAACCATCGTCGAGCTTATTCTTTCCGATCCGGCCTTGTGCCAGAGGATCCGGCAATATCCTTTTATTGCATTTGAAATGAGTGAGAGTTTTCCGAATCTTTCTGCCGGAAAGAACAATACAAGCGTGCGGCGATTAAGCGAATTGTTTACGCTGTGGCTCGATGATTTCGGTTCCGGTAAAGCCACGCTGACCGCGTTGTACGATGGTTTGTTTGACTACGTAAAGATAGACAAGCGTTTTTACTGGCAGCTGTTTACCCATCAGGGGTATGACGTGGTCATCGACTCGTTGTTAAAGAATATCAACCTGTTGTGTAAAGGCGTGATCGTCGGAGGAATAGAGAAAAAAGAGTACTTTAATAAACTCAGATACGCCGGTGTTTTAGGCCTGCAAGGTTTTTTATGGCCCAGCGTTGGTGTGGATAATCTGCAAGCTTTGCTGGCGATGCCCAGCGAGTTCAATAATTAAGAAGTGATACAAAAAAACTACACACAATGAGGTAAATAAGCGACGGGGTGATGTTTAGCGTGATTCAGTCGCCGTTATTCCCCCACGTTTTGCTGATAACCGCGTTTGTCAGCCGACGTTCAGCGCGTTTCCTCACGCGAAACCTCCCGCATCCGTACTGGTGACAGGCGGATGCGTTCTCCCTGCATTCCTTCGGTGTTAATCCTCCCGTTCAGGCTCTACACTACGCTGAAACGGAGGGCCTATGCCGCAATTCGATAACGCTTACTACCAACAATTACCCGGTTTCTACACCGCCCTGAACCCGACGCCGCTTAAGGATGCGCGCCTGCTGTACCACAGTGAGCCGCTGGCGCGCGAGCTGGGGCTGGATGACAGTTGGTTTACTCAGGATAAAACCCCGATTTGGGCGGGGGAAACGCTGCTGCCGGGCATGCAGCCGTTGGCACAGGTGTACAGTGGCCACCAGTTCGGCGTCTGGGCCGGGCAACTGGGCGATGGGCGCGGCATTTTGCTGGGCGAACAAGTCCTGGCGGACGGCAGTCACCGTGACTGGCACCTGAAGGGCGCCGGGCTGACGCCGTATTCACGCATGGGGGATGGCCGCGCGGTGCTGCGTTCGGTTGTCCGCGAGTTTCTGGCCTCTGAGGCGTTGCACCATCTGGGGATCCCCACCACGCGTGCGTTAACTATTGTCACCAGTCAACAACCGGTATACCGCGAGCAGCCGGAACGCGGCGCGATGCTGCTGCGGGTGGCGGAAAGCCATGTGCGCTTCGGTCACTTCGAACACTTTTATTACCGCAAACAGCCGGAGCAGGTGCGGCAGCTGGCGGATTTCGTCATCGCCCGTCACTGGCCGCAGTTGCAGGATCAGGCCGATCGTTACCTGTTGTGGTTTACCGACGTGGTCGAACGCACGGCGCGCCTGATCGCCCATTGGCAAACCGTCGGATTCGCCCACGGCGTGATGAACACCGACAACATGTCGATTCTCGGCATCACCATCGATTACGGCCCTTACGGCTTCCTCGATGACTATCAGCCCGGCTATATCTGTAACCATTCCGACCATCAAGGGCGTTACGCCTTTGATAATCAGCCGGCGGTGGCGTTATGGAACCTGCATCGCCTGGCGCAAACCTTGTCGGGGCTGATGACTGCCGAACAGCTGCAGCAGGCGTTGGCGGCGTATGAACCGGCGTTGATGCGCGCCTATGGCGAACAGATGCGCGCCAAACTGGGCTTCTTCACGCCGACGGCGCAGGATAACGACGTGCTGACCGGCCTGTTGAGCCTGATGGCCCAGGAAGGGCGGGACTATACCCGCACGTTCCGCCTGTTGAGCGAAACCGAACAGCAACAGGCGCAGTCGCCGCTGCGCGATGAGTTTATCGACCGCGCGGCCTTCGACGCCTGGTATCAGCAATATCGTCAGCGTTTGCAGCAGGAGCAGGTCAGCGACGCGGAGCGGCAACGGGCGATGAAGGCGGTGAACCCACGGCTGATCCTGCGCAACTACCTGGCCCAGCAAGCGATTGAGGATGCGGAGAAAGACGACGTCGGCCGTTTGCAGCGGTTGCATCAGGCCTTGCTGCGGCCGTTCGACGATGCGCCGGAGTATGACGATCTCGCCGCGCTGCCGCCGGACTGGGGCAAACATCTGGAGATTTCCTGCTCCAGCTGAGATGAAAAAAGGGCGCCTCATGGCGCCCTTGAACGTTTCATTGGCGCAGATAGACCTGCGGCAACGACACTTCGGGATGATGAATCACGCCGAGATCGGCCTGGTACCAGCGGGTGAGGATTTCCGTCTGCAACACTTCCTGCGGTGTGCCGCTCGCCACCAGGCGCCCCTGATGCAACAGCAGGATGCGGTCGGCGTACAGCGCCGCCAGATTGAGATCGTGCAGCACACAGCAGACGCCCAGCGGCTGTTGGCGCGTCAACGAGCGCAGCAGGCGCAGGGTATGCTGCTGGTGGTAAAGATCCAACGCCGAAGTCGGCTCGTCGAGGAACAGCCAGGCGGGGGACGGCTGCGGCTGCCACAGCTGTGCCAATACCCGCGCCAGTTGCACCCGCTGCTGTTCGCCGCCGGACAGCTGACGATAGTCGCGCTGCGCCAGCGCCAGGCAATCGGTCTGCGCCATAACCTGTTGGATCGCCTGGTGCTCGTCGCGTTTGCCGTGCGGCGCGCGTCCCATGCTGACCACTTCTTCCACGCTGAAGGGGAACGCCAGATCGCTGTATTGACGCATCACGGCTCGGACTTTGGCCAACTGCTGCGGCGCCCAGTGTTCCAGCGGGCGGCCAAGCAGCCGGCATTCGCCACAGTCCGGCGTCAAATAGCCGGTCAGCAAACGCAGCAGCGTCGATTTGCCGGCGCCGTTAGGGCCGATAATCGCCACCATTTCACCGCCGGCGAGGCTGAGCGAAACATCGTTGATCAAGCGGCGCGTACCGAGGCTGTAGCGCAACTCCCGGGCCGTGAGGTTGGCGGCGTTATCCACTGGTTCGCTCCCGCTGGCGCATCACCAGCCACAAGAAGTAAGGGCCGCCGATCAGGCTGGTCATCAATCCCACCGGCATTTCGGCCGGCGCCACCAGCGTGCGCGCCAGCGTGTCGCTGACCAGTAGCAGGCAGGCGCCGCCCAGAGCAGAGCAGGGCAGCAGCCAGCGGTGATCCCCGCCGAGGCGCATGCGCACCAGATGCGGCACCACCAGACCGACGAAGCCGATCACGCCGCTCATCGCCACCGCCGCGCCGATCAACAGGGCGCTCAACAGCAGCAGCTGCAGCTTGGCGCGCTGAACGTTCACCCCGAGGTAGTGTGCCTCTTCGTCCCCCAGCTGTAACAGGTTCAGACGACGCGCCTGCAGCAGCGTCAGCAGTGCCGTGGGCAGGATCAGCGAGGCGGAAACGGCCAGCGTCGGCCATTGCGACTGGCTGAGGCTGCCCATCATCCACAGCGAGAATTGGCGCAGCTGTTGATCGCTGCTGATGTAGGAGAGCACGCCGATGGCAGCCATACACAGGGCGTTGATCGCGATGCCCGCCAGCAGCAGCCGCGACAGATTGCCGTGCCCGCTGCGGCTGATGCCGTAGATCAACAGCGATACCAGCAGGCTGCCGAGGAACGCCGCCAGCATGTGGCCATACAACGCGATCGTCACCGGCAACGCCAGCGGCATCACGATGAACAGCGCGACAAACAGCGCGCCGCCGCTGCTGATGCCCAGCAGGCTCGGATCCGCCAGCGGATTGCGGAACAGCCCCTGCATTACCGCGCCGGATACCGCCAGCGCACAGCCGATCACCACCGCCAACAGCACGCGCGGCAGGCGGATGTTCAGCCAGATGTGCCAGGCGGCGTCGCTGAAGGGTTCGCGCCACAGGGTGCCAAACGACAGCGTCAGCGCGCCCAGGTTAGCGGCGACCAGCGCCAGCAGCGTCAGCAGCACCAGCAGGCCGATGATGGCTAACTGAGGCGAGGTGCGGCAGCGCATTACTTTTGCTCCGCCGCGTGGCGCAGTTTGGCCAGCGCCGCCGGCGTTTCCAGACCGAAGCCCAGCAGCGCCATGTCATCGACGATCAGCACGCGACGCTGCTTACCTGCCGGCGTCAACGCCAGACCCGGCAACGTCCACAGTTGCTGTTCGCCGCCGAGGGTGCGCACGCCGTCGGTGGTGACCAGCAACAGGTCCGGCGCGCTGGCGATGACGCCTTCCTGCGACAGCGGACGGTAGCGGTCAAAACCCTGCATGGCGTTTTTCAGTCCGGCGGCGGCGATCACCGCGTCGGCGGCGGTGTGTTGCCCGGCCGCCATCGGCGTAATGCCGCCGTGGCTCATCACAAACAGCACCTTGACCGGCAGCGGAGTGGTATCGACCGCCGCCAGCTGCTGTTGATAGCGCTCGCTCAACTGCTTGCCTTGCTCATCACGCTGCAGCGCGGCGGCGATCGCGGCGATTTTTTGCGGCACCGCCTGCAGGGTGGTGTCACCCGGCACGCTGACGACCTTGACGCCGCTGTCCGCCAGTTGTTTGAGCACCAGCGCCGGCTGCGCCAGCTCGGTCGTCAGCACCAGCGTCGGTTTCAGCGCCAGAATGCCTTCGGCGTTCAGCTGGCGCATGTAGCCGACGTCCGGCAGCTTTTTCACCGCTTCCGGATGCAGGCTGGTGCTGTCGCGGGCGATCACGTCGTCGCCGGCGCCGAGCGCAAAGGCGATTTCCGTCACGTCGCCGCCGATCGAGACGATGCGCTGCGCGGCGGCGGCGGTGAGCGGCAGCGTCAGCGTCACCATCAACGCCAGGCGGCGGATCAAGGAGGATTTCATGCGGCGATGTCCTTGGCGGCGAGCGCGGCGACCTGCTCGCGCCACTGGGTTTGTTCCGGTTGGCCTTCGGTGCGCTGGCCATACAGCTGCGCGATCTGCGTGCCATCTGCGGCGAACAGCTCCAGGCTGGTGACGATGCCGTCTTTGGTCGGTTTGCGGGTGATCCAGCTTTCGGCGATGGCGTTTTCAATCAGGTGCAGCGTGAAGCGGCGGTTGAACACGTTGATCCAGCCTTCCTGCGGCATCAAGCGTTCGATCTGGCCGGTGAAGATCTGCACGCAGCCACGGTTGCCGACGAAGATCATGATCTCATTTTGCTGTTGCTGCGCTGCCTCCAGCAGTTGCGACAGCGCGCTGTTGTCCACCTGATAGGCCAGATCGTCGCCGACGGCGCGGAAGGCCTGCTGGCGCGTCAGCTTATTGCGGCTCAGCAGCTGGAAGAACTGGTGCACGTCGGTCATCGCGCGCCATTCAGCGTCGATTTTGGCCTGATCCTGCGTGGCTTCATCGGAGGTGGCCGCCTCGGCGGGCTGCAGCGCCAGCGCCGGGTTTTCTTCGCTCAGGTGGCGTTCCACCAGCGCCATCCAGGCCGGCAGATCGGTTTCCTCGGTGGTGTAGACCTTGTGCAGCGCATCGCCCTGCGGGTCAAAGAACTGAATGCTGTGGCGCACGCCGCGCTTGTTGGTTTCGCTCATGGCGAAGACGCTGGTCCAGTGGTTGAGGAACAGGCGCAGATCCAGCTCGCGCGGGTTGAGGATCAGCCCGGCGTGGCCGTTGAGGTGCTGGTTGCGGTAGCGGCCCATCTGCTCATGCACCGCATAGCTGTTGCGGGTGATGGACTTGGTGACGCCCACTTGCTCGAGTTCGGTCAGCAATGTGCGGGCGTCGGCCTGCAGGCGGCGTGCGTCGTGGCCAACGCGGGCGTGCGTCAGCTCCGCTTCGCTGACGCCAAGGATCGCCGCCAGATCGCGGGCGTATTTGCCGGGATGGTCGATTTTAGCCTGTTGGTAACGTTCGTACAGGGTGTTGCTCATGCGGGATTCTCCTGCGCTGTGATGCGAATGGCGGACACACCGGATGTCCGCCAGATAGTCAAATGATCACCACTGGTAGCTGACCAGCAGTTTGGCGTTGCGGCCATCCTGCGGGACGCCCTGCGGCGAGTAGTACTCTTTGTCGAAGGCGTTGCCCAGCACCACGGTGGTGGTGACGCCCTGCAGACGGTCGCGGCCTTTGTAGCTCAGATAGAAGTCGTTAACCCCGTAGCCGCCTTGCTCCGGCGTCCCCGTCTGCACGCGGGTGGCGCGTTCGGCGAAGGTGGCGACCCAACCGGCGGACAGACCGGTTTCGCCCAGCGGCACATCCAGCGAGCTGGTGACGGTGTCCGGATTGATGCTGCTCAACCAGTCACCGGTCGCTTCATTTTTGCCGCGGGTGCGGTTATAAGCCAAATCCCAGCCGAACCAAGAGGTTTTATAGCTGAGCGTAGCGTCCCATCCCCAGATTTTTGCGCGATCGATATTGGTCGAGAAGGTGGTGCAACTGATGCAGTAAGGGCCGCGCGGGCCGCGTCCCAGCTCCATGGTGACGTCGGTTGTGATGTAATCCTTGGCTTTGGTATCGAAATAGCTCGCTTTGAACTGCAAGCTATCATCGGCGAGCAGCAGATCGTCGAAACGCAGGCCAAATCCGTACTCTTGAGTTTCATTGGTTTCCGGTTTCAAATTAGGGTTCGGCACCCAATAGTTGGTGATGGTGGTAGGCCCCATTGGGATGGAGAAGTGTTTGGAGTCGTTGTACATCTCACCCATCGTCGGTGCGCGGAACGCCTGAGAATAGGAGCCGAACAGCATCAGCCAGTCGGTGGGGGTAATGCTGACTGCGCCGCGTGAGGACCATTTGTTCGCATCCACATCGGCATAGCCGTCACTTGAGCCCTTGTAATTGTCATAGCGGGTGCCGGCGAGCAGGGTGACGGGCAGATCGCGCAGCGTGATTTCGTCCTGCAGCCAGCCTGAAGCGAAGTTGATTTTTGCGTGCGGGAAACTTTCGGTCGCTCCGCCCGGCGTTTGCTCCTGTTTGTAAGCCTCGGTGCCGTAGGTCAACAGGTGCGAAGCGAAAGTATCTGCAAACAGGCGTGTGCGGTTTTCGAGTTTGGCGCCTTTAGTGGTTTGTTTGCGCGCTTCATCTTCGCTGCCGCTGGCGTGCGCGTTAATTTTCACGTCCGAGTAATACACTTTCGCTTCAGCATCCAGCCAATCCTGGCCGACCGGCTTCAGTTTGTAACTCAGAGCCGCGTCGCGTTGGATCGTCGAACGATCGGTCATTAAGTTTCCAGCGGAGCTGGCTGGCGTTTGTGGGTTTTTCGGCTCTTGGGCGCTGTTGTTGTAGTAACGAAGGTTGCCGCCCAGCGACTGGTTGTCGTCGATCTTCCAGGTGCCTTTGGCCAGCACGTTGTTGATGGTTTCGTCGTTGGGGGCATCGAAGCCATTGCCCTGGCGCAGATTGCCGACGTCGCGGGTGCCGAACGACAGCAGGCCGTCGAGGTTATCGGTCTTGCCGTAGGCGCTGGCGCCCATGCCCAAGCTGTGATCGCCGCTGCCGGCGGTGCCGTAGACGCGGAACCCGCTGTCGTGGCCTGGCAACAGCAGGTCGGCGGCGTCGACAGTTTCATAAGACACTACGCCACCCAACGCGCCGCTGCCGTACAGCAGGGCAGAAGGGCCGCGCACGATTTCGATGCGCTTCACCAACGCAGGATCTAAAAATGTGCCGTTAATATGGCCGGTATCGGTGCCCTGGCGGATGCCGTCGACCAGCGTCAGCACGCCGCGTCGGTCGTAACCGCGCATCATGAGATCCTGCCCATTGCTGCGGCCGGAGCCCGTGACGGTAATACCCGGCACGCGGCGCAGCATATCGGCAGCGGTCCCCGCAGTTTGGCTTTCCGGCGAACTGCCTTCGATGACCGTCACCATCATCGGCGCTTCAAAGCTGCTGCGCTGATTGCCGGTGGCGACCACGGTCATGGTTTCGTCAGCGGCTTTGGCTTTTTTGGCCGGCGTCGCGGGGGAAGAAGAGGGTGTCGTGCTGGTGTTTTGTGCCAAGGCCACCGTAGGCAGAGCGCAGGCAATCGCCAGACTCAACGCGGAAAAACGCAGCCGGGTGGAAAATGTCAGAGGCATGGTGCAACTCTCCGTATGTAATGAAACATATCAATAGATTTGCTGGCTGCCTGGATCACAAGATCGGGGTGGCTGGCGTTTGAGGATTCTGTGGTTATTTGGTCAGGATCAATTTCCCTGCCTTGGTCTGCCGCAGTTGATAGCGCTGGCCCTGATGGGTAATGAACGCGATGCCGTCGGCGCCGAGCAGCTGTGCGCTGTCGTAGCTGGGCGGCGCGTTTGCGCTGTGCTCGGTCGGGGCCGCGGCGGCGGGAGTTGGCGTGTTGGCAGTATCCATCATCTTTGTGCTTATAAAACAGACCATTAAATGGTAATTAATATCAAATTGAGAATCATTATCATGTGATGGAAAGGTTACATCAAGGAAAATTTTCTTACCGATGGAACCTTTTTGCCGAACGGACATCCGGCGACGGGCCGAACGCGCTCGGCCCGTAAAAAAGAGGGGATTATTTCAGCAGGGTTTCGATACGGTCGAACAGACGCTCAGGTTTGGTGATCGGCGCAAAGCGCGTGACACGTTGACCATCGGCGGTGAGCAGGAATTTGGTGAAATTCCATTTGATGCGGCGGCTGCCCAGAATGCCGGGCGCCAGGCGTTTCAGTTCGTTGAACAGCGGATGGGCGCCGGGGCCGTTGACCTCTATTTTGTTGAACAGCGGGAAACTGACGCCGTAGTTGAGGCTGCAAAAATTGGCGATCTCAAGCGGACTGCCCGGCTCCTGAGAACCAAACTGGTTGCAAGGGAAGCCGAGCACCATCAACCCGCGTTCGCGATAGTATTGCCACAAATTTTCCAGCCCGCGGTATTGCGGGGTGAAGCCGCACTTGCTGGCGGTGTTGACCACCAGGTAAGCGCGCGCCGGGAAATCGCCCAGCGTTTTTTGCTCGCCCTGCAGCGTGACGCAGGGGATGGATAACAGAGAGTGAATCATGCCGGGGCTCCCAGTGCGTTGCGGCGGGTGTTAAAGGATTGCGATCAGTATAGATGAGCGAAACAGGGGAGATAAAGCCGGGGCGTGGCCCCGGCCTACGATAGGCTAGAAGCGGCTATCGATGGCATCCGCCAGCATCGCCAGCAGTTGTTCGCTGTCGGACCAGCTCAGGCAAGGATCGGTGATCGACTGGCCATAGGTCAGCGGCTGGCCGGCGACGATTTTCTGCGTGCCTTCCACCAGGAAGCTTTCCGCCATCACGCCGGTGATGGCGGCAGAGCCGGCGCGGATCTGCTGGCAGACATTGTCGGCCACTTCCAACTGACGGCGATGCATCTTCTGGCAGTTGCCGTGGCTGAAGTCGATCACCAGGTGCTCCGGCAGATCGAATTCACGCAGGCTGTCACAGGCGGCGGCGATATCGCTGGCGTGGTAGTTCGGCGTTTTGCCGCCGCGCATGATGATGTGGCCGTACGGGTTGCCGCTGGTCTGGTAGATGGTCATCTGACCATGTTTGTCCGGCGACAGGAACATGTGCCCGGCACGCGCCGCGCGAATGGCGTCGATGGCGATGCGGGTGTTGCCGTCGGTGCCGTTTTTGAAGCCGACCGGGCAGGAGAGCGCCGAGGCCATTTCACGGTGGATCTGGCTTTCGGTGGTGCGCGCACCGATGGCGCCCCAGCTGATCAGATCGGCGATGTATTGGCCGACGACCATGTCCAGGAATTCGGTGGCGGTCGGCAGGCCGAGCTGGTTCACCTCCAGCAGCAGGCGGCGCGCCATTTCGATGCCGCGGTTGACCTGGAAGGTGCCGTCCAGTGCCGGATCGGAGATCAGGCCTTTCCAGCCGACAACGGTGCGCGGTTTTTCGAAGTAGGTGCGCATCACGATCTCCAGGCGATCCTGGTAGCGTTCGCGCAGGGCGTTCAGCCGGCCGGCGTAATCGACGGCGGCGTCGAGATCGTGGATGGAGCAGGGGCCGATCACCACCAGCAGGCGGCGGTCTTCACCGGTAAGGATTTTTTCAATGCGTTTACGTGACGCTGTCACGTTATCGGCGACGGCCGCCGAGATCGGCAGCTTATCCGCCAACGCTTGCGGCGTGACGAGGCTGTCGATGCGCGCGGTCCGCAGTTCATCTGTTTTGTGCATGTTGTTCCCTGGAAACTGTTCTTCTCTGCGGCAGGAGCGCCGGGAAGTGATGGCGATCACAATAACGCAAAAAGCGCTGAATTCAACCGTAGAGATTGCGTTCTGTTGATCAAAGCCGCGAAAAAAAGCACAAAAAAATCAGCTGCTGCTGAAATAAACGGCAGGCGGCGGGGCGCGATGGCCCCGCGGGGAAAGATCAGAACATGCGGCGGCTCATGCCGAGGATATCGAGGATTTTGGTGGAGATCTCTTCGACCGAATAGTTGGTGGTGTTGAGGTAGCGGATCTGGTTTTTGCGGAACAGCGCCTCGACCTCGGCGATTTCCATGCGGCACTGGCGCAAGGAGGCGTAACGGCTGTTTTCGCGCCGCTCTTCACGGATCGCCGCCAGGCGCTCCGGATCGATGGTCAGGCCGAATAATTTATGCTGAAACGGTTTCAGCGAGGCCGGCAGATGCAAATTGTCCATATCGTCGGCGATAAACGGGTAGTTGGCGGCGCGGATGCCGAACTGCATCGCCAGATAGAGGCTGGTGGGGGTTTTGCCGCAGCGCGAGACGCCGAGCAGGATCACCTGCGCCTGATCGAGGTTGCGCAGCGAAATGCCATCATCGTGCGCCAGGGTATAGTCGATGGCGGCGATGCGGGCGTCGTACTTGCCGAGATTGCTGGCGGTCAGGCCGTGGGTGCGGTTCGGCACCGGCGTCGGTTCCACATCCAGCTCGCCCTGCAGCGGGCCGACCAGCGCCTGCACGATATCCTGGCAGAAGCCCTGGCTCTGGACGATCACATCGCGCACTTCCGGCGAGATAATGGAGTAAAACACCAACGGGCGCACGCCGGTTTCATGGTAAATATCATCGATTTGCTGGCGAACTGCGCGCGCGCGGGCCTCGGTTTCGACAAACGGCAGGGTATAGGTGGTCGCCGTGACCGGGAACTGCGACAGCACCGCGTGTCCCAGCACTTCGGCGGTGATCGCCGTACCATCCGAAATATAAAAAACGCTTCTTTCCACCCGAGGCTCCTTACCTGAAAACGGTGTTCCTGCTGTCATCACTGTCAATATCATGGGCCGCAGACGATCCGTCGGTAAAGGGGCGAGAGAAAAAATTGTGACGGCGGGGCGATAAACCGCCATGCGGCGGCGCTGGCGGAAAGCGCGATTAGCGGCCATAAAAAGTGCGGCCCAGCGGCGCTTTTCCACCTGAAGCGCGAGTTTGCCGTTATTTTCACCAAAAACGGTAGCGTTTGCGCGGTCATTAAAACAGAAGTTTAAAAAGAACGTAATTTGTTGAGAACTAAGCTTTTCGTGCGTTTGGGAACGGTTCCCAGGCAAATCAGCCGGTTAGGACATTCTCTTAAAAACCACTTTCTTCAGTGGGTTGATCGATTCACCTTTCCATTTTCCCCGGATCAGTGTGCTAGTCTGATTCGGCTCCGCGTTTAGCGGCGCCGTAAAGCAAGCGAATTAAATCCGTCTTTACCCTACTGATAGCAATAAGGATTGTCTCGATGTCCAACAATGGCCCAGACTTGCGTAATGTGCTTTGGTACAACCAGCTTGGCATGCACGACGTTGACCGTGTCGGCGGCAAAAACGCTTCCCTCGGTGAAATGATCACCAATCTTTCCGATTTGGGCGTGGCCGTGCCGAACGGTTTTGCCACCACCGCGCAGGCGTTTAACGATTTCCTCGAACAAAGCGGTGTTAACCAGCGCATCTATCAGTTACTGGATCAGACTGACGTTGACGACGTTGCACAACTGGCCAAGGCCGGTGCCCAGATCCGCCAATGGGTGATCGACACGCCGTTCCACGCCGAGTTCGAGCGTGAAATTCATCAGGCTTACCAACAGCTCGCCGACGGCGAACCGGAAGCCTCCTTTGCGGTGCGCTCCTCCGCCACGGCGGAAGACATGCCGGACGCTTCCTTCGCCGGCCAGCAGGAAACCTTCCTCAACGTGCAGGGCATCGACGCCGTGATGGTGGCGATCAAGCACGTGTTCGCGTCGCTGTTCAATGACCGCGCCATCTCTTATCGCGTGCACCAGGGTTACGACCACCGCGGCGTCGCGCTGTCGGCGGGCGTACAGCGCATGGTGCGCTCCGATCTGGCCTCCTCGGGCGTGATGTTCACCATCGACACCGAGTCCGGCTTTGATCAGGTGGTGTTCATCACCTCCGCCTTCGGTCTGGGTGAGATGGTGGTGCAGGGCGCGGTGAACCCGGATGAGTTCTATGTGCACAAGCCGACGTTGCAAAAAGGCAAGCCGGCGATCGTGCGCCGCAACCTGGGCTCGAAAAAAATCCGCATGGTGTACGCGCCGTCGCAGGATCACGGCAAGCAGGTGCGCATCGAAGACGTGCCGGAAGCGCAGCGCAGCCGGTTCTCGCTGACCGATGACGAAGTGCAGGCGCTGGCGCATCAAGCGATCCTGATCGAAAAACATTACGGCCGCCCGATGGATATCGAGTGGGCGAAAGACGGCCACACCGGCAAACTGCTGATCGTGCAGGCGCGCCCGGAGACCGTTCGCTCCAACGAACAGACCATGGAACGCTATCAGCTGAACGGCTCCAGCCCGGTGCTGGTGGAAGGCCGCGCCATCGGTCATCGCATCGGCGCCGGTCCAGTGAAAGTGATTCACGATATCAGCGAAATGGATCGCATCCAGCCGGGCGACGTGCTGGTGACCGACATGACCGATCCGGACTGGGAGCCGATCATGAAGAAGGCCGCTGCGATCGTCACCAACCGCGGCGGGCGCACCTGCCACGCGGCGATCATCGCCCGTGAGCTGGGCATTCCGGCGGTAGTGGGCTGTGGCCACGCCACCGACGTGCTGAAAGACGGCCAGAAAGTCACCGTATCCTGTGCGGAAGGCGACACCGGCTTCGTTTACAGCGACATGCTGGACTTCAGCGTGCAGAGCTCCGAAGTGACCGAACTGCCGGATCTGCCGCTGAAGATCATGATGAACGTCGGCAACCCGGATCGCGCTTTCGACTTCGCGCGTTTGCCGAACGAAGGCGTGGGCCTGGCGCGGCTGGAATTCATCATCAACCGCATGATTGGCGTGCACCCGCGCGCGCTGCTGGAGTTCGATCAGCAAACGCCGGCGTTGCAAAACGAAATTCGCGCGTTGATGCAGGGCTATGACCACCCGGTCGAGTTCTACGTCGGTCGTTTGACCGAAGGGATCGCGACGCTGGGCGCCGCCTTCTGGCCGAAGCGCGTGATCGTGCGTCTGTCCGACTTCAAATCCAACGAGTACGCCAACCTGGTGGGCGGCGACAAGTATGAACCGCACGAAGAGAACCCGATGTTGGGCTTCCGCGGGGCCGGCCGCTACGTGGCCGACAGCTTCCGCGATTGCTTCGCGCTGGAGTGCGAAGCGGTGAAACGCGTGCGTAACGAAATGGGGCTGACCAACGTCGAAATCATGGTGCCGTTCGTGCGCACCGTGGCGCAGGCGGAAGCGGTGGTGGCCGAGCTGGCGCGTCAGGGGCTGAAGCGCGGCGAAAACGGGCTGAAAGTGATCATGATGTGCGAGATCCCGTCCAATGCGCTGCTCGCGGATCAGTTCCTTGAGCACTTCGACGGCTTCTCCATCGGCTCCAACGACATGACCCAGCTGGCGCTGGGGCTGGATCGCGACTCCGGCGTGGTGTCGGAACTGTTCGACGAACGCAACGACGCGGTGAAAGCGCTGCTGTCGATGGCGATCCAGGCGGCCAAACGCCACGGCAAATACGTCGGTATCTGCGGCCAGGGGCCGTCCGACCATGAAGACTTCGCCGAGTGGTTGATGGAGCAGGGCATCGATAGCCTGTCGCTCAATCCGGATACCGTAGTGCAGACCTGGATCAACTTGTCGAAAAAGAAATAAGGCTTCGGCGTTGCTAAGGCATTAATACCCGGCCGCAGTTTACGCTGCGGCCTTTTTATTTCTGAATGTAAATAACGGCGCGTTAAATAATCAATTTGGCGAAAAAAGAATAAAAAAAAGCCCATCGTAGGAGATGGGCAAAGACTACACACAGCAATTCACATGTATGGCATTACATTGTTCAGAAAGGTTGCTTTAAAATCAGTGATTTGAAGCAATAGATGGCCATAATACTAGATATTTGAACGCGACTAGTCATTAAGAATCATCCTAATCGATAGCGGTATCACCATTTATTTGCGGGCGTTATCTCTTTTTGCATTTTGCAGCAAACACGGATTTACATTGCACCTTTCCATTTGCCGCGCCTTAATCAATAAACAACGGCATTATATTTGGCGAAGATATTACCCGAATGAGGTAGGCGTAGTGAGAGGGGAAACTCTTCCGCCCGGCGATGCGGGCGGAAGGGAGGGCGATTAACGTTTTTCCAGTTCTTCGATCACTTGCTCCGGCGCGGTGGTCGGCTCCGGCGCTTCATCCATCCAGGCGGTCAGCAGGCGATAAGACACCGCCAACACCACCGGGCCGATGAACAGGCCGATCATGCCGAAGGCCAGCAAACCGCCGATAACGCCGGACAGGATCAGCAGCAGCGGCAGATCGGCGCCCATGCGGATCAGCACCGGGCGCAGCACGTTATCCAGCGTGGCCACCACGCAGCTCCAGACCAGCAGCACGGTGCCCCAGGTGGTGTCGCCGTGCCAGTACAGCCAAATGATGGCCGGCACCAGCACCAACAGCGGCCCCAATTGCGCCACACAGCAGATGAAGATCAGCATCGTCAACAGGGTGGCGGCCGGAATGCCGCTTACCGCCAGACCGATGCCGCCCAGCACCGACTGCACCAGCGCCGTCACTACCACGCCCAGCGCGACCGCGCGGATCGCCTGGCCGCCCAGCAGCACCGCCGCATCGCCGCGCGCGGAACCGAGGCGTACCGCAAAGTGACGGATACCCAGCGCGACCTGTTCGCCGCGCGCGTACAACAAGGCGCTGAACAGCAGCATCAGTGCGCAGTGCAGCAGCAGGCGGCCGATATGCGCCGCCTGCGCCACGAACCAGGTGGCGGTCTGGCCGAAGTATGGCTGTACCTTCGCCAGCAGCGCGGCGCCGCCGGCGTTAACCAGCGTATGGTAGCTGGTATAGAGCTTGTCGCCGATCATCGGGACGGATTGCAGCCAGGCGAGGTCGGGAATATGCAACTTGCCTGGCGAGCTGGCCCAGGCGATCAACGGCGCGCTGTTATCCACCACGCTGCTGATCAGCAGGGAGATGGGCAGAATGAACAGCAGGATCAACAGCAGGGTCATGACCAGCACCGCCAGCGAGCGGCGTCCCCACAGCAGCTTTTGCAGTTTGAGTAGCAGCGGCCAGGTGGCGATGACCACCATGCCCGCCCAGGCGAAGCCGAGAATAAACGGTTGGATCACCCAGAAACAGGCGACGATCATGATGGCGATAAACAGCACGCCGAAAATAATTCGCGGTAAGTCGTAACGCGATTGCGGGAGTGGCATCAGTGGGTTCTCATCCTGGTCAATTAAATCCCTGGCACCGGCGAATCGGGGTGCCTGTCGGTCGGTTTATCACCGCCGGGCGGCCGCCTGTGGCGGCGCTCGCAGGGCGGTAATAATGTGAATGCCTTCACTAAACGAGTATGTTAGTTTTTAGTGTCACTAAAAAATAGGGTGGGTCTGAATTAAAGGCCCGATTCAGCGTACATCAGCGCATAAAAAATAGACGGACAGGGTCAAAAAAGCGAATGATCCCACAGATTTCTCAGGCGCCCGGCCTCGTTCAACGGGTGCTCGACTTTTTGGAAGCACTGAAGCAAAACGGATTCAACGGCGATACCGCCACCAGCTACGCCGACCGGCTGACGATGGCCACCGACAACAGCATTTACCAGCTGTTGCCCGATGCGGTGGTGTTTCCCCGTTCCACCGCCGACGTGGCGCTGATCGCCCGCCTGGCGGGGGAAGAGCGTTTCAATACGCTGACCTTCAGCCCGCGCGGCGGCGGCACCGGCACCAACGGTCAGTCGCTCAATACCGGCATCGTGGTCGATATGTCGCGTCATATGAACCGCATTCTGGAGATCAACGTCGAACAGGGCTGGGTGAAAGTCGAAGCCGGGGTCATCAAGGATCAGCTGAATCAATATTTGCGGCCGTTCGGCTACTTCTTCTCGCCGGAACTGTCCACCAGCAACCGCGCCACCTTGGGCGGCATGATCAATACCGACGCCTCCGGCCAGGGCTCGCTGGTATACGGCAAAACCTCCGATCACGTGTTGGGCCTGCGGGCGGTGCTGCTGGGCGGCGAGATGATCGACACCCGCGCCATGCCGACGGCGCTGGCGGAAACGATTGCCCTGGAAGAGACAGCCGAAGGGCGCATCTACCGCACGGTGCTGAATCGCTGCCGCGAGCAGCGCGCGCTGATCCTGGAAAAATTCCCCAAACTCAACCGCTTCCTCACCGGTTACGATCTGCGCCACGTGCTGAGCGACGATCTGCAAACCTTCGATCTGACGCGCATCCTCACCGGTGCGGAAGGCACGCTGGCCTTTATCACCGAAGCGCGGCTGGACATCACGCCGCTGCCGAAGGTGCGTCGTCTGGTTAACGTGAAATACGACTCCTTCGACTCGGCGCTGCGTAATGCGCCCTTTATGGTCGAGGCCAAGGCGCTGTCGGTGGAAACCATCGACTCCAAGGTGCTGAATCTGGCGCGTGAAGATATCGTTTGGCATTCGGTAAGCGAACTGATCGCCGACGTGCCGGACAAAGAGATGCTTGGGCTGAACATCGTCGAATTCGCCGGCGACGATCGCGCGCTGATCGACGGCCAGATGGAGACCCTGTGCCAACGGCTGGATGAACTGATCGCCCAGCGGCAGGCCGGCGTGATCGGGTACCAGATCTGCGGCGACCTGGCGGGCATCGAGCGCATTTACAACATGCGCAAGAAGGCGGTCGGGCTGCTGGGCAACGCCAAAGGGCGCGCCAAGCCGATCCCGTTCGCCGAGGATACTTGCGTGCCGCCGCAGCACCTGGCGGACTATATCGTCGAGTTCCGCCAACTGCTCGACGACCACAAGCTGAGCTATGGCATGTTCGGCCACGTCGATGCCGGGGTGCTGCACGTGCGTCCGGCGCTCGACATGTGCGACCCCCAGCAGGAAGTGCTGATGAAGCAGATCTCCGATCGGGTGGTGGCGCTCACCGCCAAATACGGCGGCCTGCTGTGGGGCGAGCACGGCAAGGGGTTCCGCGCCGAGTACAGCCCTGAATTCTTCGGGGAAACGCTGTACGAGGAGCTGCGCCGCATCAAGACGGCGTTCGATCCGGATAACCGTCTTAACCCGGGCAAGATCTGTGCGCCGCTGGCGGTGGATGCGCCGATGATGCAGGTGGATGCGGTCAAACGCGGCACCTTCGATCGCCAGATACCGGTCGAGGTGCGCACCTCGTTCCGCGGCGCGCTGGAGTGTAACGGCAACGGTCTGTGCTTCAACTTCGACGTGCGCAGCCCGATGTGCCCGTCGATGAAGATCAGCGGCAACCGCATCCATTCGCCGAAAGGGCGGGCGACGCTGGTGCGCGAGTGGCTGCGTCTGTTGGCCGAGCAGGGCGTCGATCCGTTGGCGCTGGAGAAACAGCTGCCGCAGCAGCGCCTCAGCTTGCGCGGTCTAATCGAGAAAACCCGCAACAGCTGGCATGCCGGCAAGGGCGAGTACGACTTTTCGCACGAAGTGAAAGAGGCGATGTCCGGCTGTCTGGCCTGCAAGGCCTGTTCCACCCAGTGCCCGATCAAAATTGACGTGCCGGGGTTCCGTTCGCGCTTCCTGCAGCTTTACCATACCCGCTACCTGCGCCCGGTGAGCGACTACATGGTCGCCGGCGTAGAGAGCTATACCCCGTTGATGGCCCGCGCGCCGAAGGTGTTCAACTTCTTCTTCCGCCAGCCGTGGCTGCGGGAGATGAGCCGCAACGCCGTCGGCATGGTCGATCTGCCGCTGTTGTCCAGCCCGACGCTGCGTCAGCAGCTGTCAGGCCACCGGGCGACCACGCTGACGCTGGAACAGTTGGAAGGGTTGAACGCCGAGCAACGCGAAGAACACGTGCTGATTGTTCAGGATCCGTTCACCAGCTATTACGACGCCAAAGTGGTGGCGGATTTCGTTCGGCTGGTGGAAAAGCTCGGCTATAAACCGGTGCTGCTGCCGTTCTCGCCGAACGGCAAGGCGCAGCATGTGAAGGGCTTCCTGACGCGGTTCGCCCGCACCGCGCGCAAAACCGCCGATTTCCTCAACCGCGTGGCGCAGCTCGGCATGCCGCTGGTGGGCGTCGATCCGGCGCTGGTGCTGTGCTATCGCGACGAATACCGCGAGATCCTCGGCCCCGAGCGCGGCGATTTTCAGGTGCAGCTGGTGCATGAATGGCTGCAGCAGCGGATCGCGGATCGCGCCGAACAGCCGGCGACCGGCGAACCCTGGTATCTGTTCGGTCACTGCACTGAAACCACCGCGCTGCCGGCCAGCGGCCAACAGTGGGCGGCGATCTTCGCCCGCTTCGGCGCCAAACTGGAGAACGTCAGCGTCGGCTGCTGCGGCATGGCCGGCACTTACGGCCATGAAGCCAAGAACCTGCAAAACTCGCTCGGTATTTATGAGCTATCATGGCATCCGACGCTGCAGCGTTTGCCGCGTCAGCGCTGCCTGGCGACCGGCTATTCCTGCCGCAGCCAGGTGAAACGCATTGAGGGCAATGGCGTGCGCCACCCATTACAGGCACTTCTGGAGATGATTGAGTGAAATTGTGGAAACGTGAAACATCGCTGGAGCAGCTGAACCGCGCCGGCGACGGCTGCATGGTCAGCCATGTGGGCATCGAGTTTACTCAGCTGGGCGAGGATTTCCTGGAAGCCACCATGCCGGTGGACGGCCGCACCCGGCAGCCGTTCGGGCTGTTGCACGGCGGGGCGTCGGTGGTGCTGGCGGAATCGATGGGCTCGATGGCCGGCTACCTGTGCAGCGAAGGCGAACAGAAGGTGGTAGGGCTGGAGATCAACGCCAACCACCTGCGGGCGGTGTTCGATGGCCAGGTGCGCGGGGTGTGCCGCGCACTGCACGTTGGCCGCCGTCATCAGGTGTGGCAGATAGAGATCTTCGACGCGCGCGATCGGCTGTGCTGCACCTCGCGTCTGACCACGGCGGTCATCGACTGATCCCCGCCGGTTTCCGCAGGCGATCGGCCTGCGGAGCGCTTCGTTTTACAGCTGAAACGGCACGCGTTTGACGAAGTCCTTCTGAAACGCGTTCGCCTTCTCCCAGGTGCCTTCCATCGCATATTTTTGGCAGATCAGCGTCAGCGTGTGGCGGGCGAAGTGGTAGCTTTGCACCCGAAACAGCTGGCAGCGCTGCGGATTGTTGATCTCGACGATCAGCCGGTTGTGCAGCTTGCTGAGCGCGTGCAGATAGCTGTCATCATCGCCGTTCTCCAGGCACAGATTGGCCATGGTGAGGCTGACGCTGTTGTACCGCTTCAGATGATCAATATTGCATTCCGGGCGGCGCAGCGCCGCTTCGGCCATATAAAAGTCCACCGTGGCGTCGCGCACGCTGAATTTGTAGTCATCAATCTTGCCCAGTAACCATGCGTTGATCGAAAGAGTCATTGGCTTCGCGCTCAAATTCAAATTGAATGATAATCATTATCATATAAACTGCCGCGTTGCCGATCAATCCCCGTGGCGGCGTTTTTTCATTCCATGGGGGTAAAAGGCCATCGACGGCCCAACTTAACCCAGAGCGACTAAACTTTAACTTAAAGGCTGCGCCTTGCGCCGCGGCGCAAAATGCCGATAAACGCACATTTACGACAGACAGAATGCAGAAATAGGTATTTTCTATGAATGTTTAGATCGGCAACGCACCGCGGCGCTGTAACGCTGACGGGCCACCGGGGAGTGCGGTACGGTGATGCAGGATAAAGAACAAATTCATAGGGATAGCATGCACGCCTTGCCGCCACACGCCGCAAGCCGCCACGGATGTCCCGCTGGCTTGCCGCACGCCGCAGCGAAAAACCGCGCTCGCGGCGGATACCCCCGCAAAACAAACGGTTGAAGTGATAATCGTTATCACTAACATATAAGTAACCCAGATTGGCTGTGGCCAAACACGAGTGTGAGGTAGACCCTATGCAAACGGAAAATGTCGGCACTTTTTCTTTGGACGAGAATGTCTGGCAAGGCATTTCGCTCAGCGACAGCGCCGTACGACAAATAACGAAACTGATGCAGCAGGATCCGCAGGTGAAAGGGCTGCAGCTAGGGGTAAAACAATCCGGCTGCGCCGGCTTTGCCTATGTGCTGGATCTGACCCGCGAACCCGCCGATGACGATCTGCTGTTTGAGCGCGACGGCGCCAAACTCTATGTGCCGCTGAAGGCGATGCCGTTTATTGACGGCACCACGGTAGATTATGTCCGCGAAGGGCTGAATCAGATATTCAAATTCAATAACCCTAAAGCTCAGCATGCCTGCGGGTGCGGCGAGAGTTTTGGCGTTTGAGCGATGCAATCAACATGACACGAAGCAATGTAGAAATGCCTAATGAAGTGCAGGCTTGGGTCAGCGAAGGTCGCTACAAAGAAGGTTTCTTCACCCAGCTGGCAACCGATGAGTTGGCCAAGGGCATCAACGAAGAGGTGGTGCGCGCTATCTCGGCCAAGCGCAACGAACCCGAGTGGATGCTGGAATTCCGCCTCGAGGCCTACCGCGCCTGGCTGCAGATGGAAGAGCCCCACTGGCTGAAGGCCAATTACGAACGCCTTAACTACCAGGACTACAGTTACTATTCGGCGCCGTCCTGCGGCAGCTGCGACGACGCCTGCGGTTCGCAGCCCGGCGCCGAGCAGCAACCGGGCGCGGCGACGGAAAAAGATTACCTGACCAGCGAAGTGGAGCTGGCGTTTAACCAGCTCGGCGTGCCGGTGCGTGAGGGCAGCGAGGTGGCGGTGGACGCTATCTTCGACTCGGTCTCGGTCGCTACCACTTACCGTGAAAAACTGGCGGAAAGCGGGGTGATCTTCTGCTCGTTCGGCGAAGCGATCCAGGAATACCCGGAGCTGGTGCGCCAGTATCTGGGGCGCGTGGTGCCGTCCAACGATAACTTCTTCGCCGCGCTGAACGCCGCGGTGGCCTCCGACGGCACCTTTGTCTACGTGCCGAAGGGTGTGCGCTGTCCGATGGAGCTGTCGACCTACTTCCGCATTAATGCCGCCAAAACCGGCCAGTTCGAGCGCACCATTCTGATCGCCGACGAAGGCAGCTATGTCAGCTACATCGAAGGCTGTTCCGCCCCGGTGCGCGACAGCTATCAGCTGCACGCGGCGGTGGTGGAAGTGATCCTGCATAAAGACGCCGAAGTGAAATACTCGACGGTGCAGAACTGGTTCTCCGGCGGCGAGAGCAAGGGCGGCATCCTCAACTTCGTCACCAAGCGCGCGCTGTGCGAAGGCGCCGGCTCGAAAATGTCCTGGACCCAGTCGGAAACCGGCTCGGCCATCACCTGGAAATACCCGAGCGTGATCCTGCAGGGCGACAATTCGATCGGCGAATTCTTCTCGGTGGCGCTGACCAGCGGCCATCAGCAGGCGGACACCGGCACCAAGATGATCCACATCGGCAAAAACACCAGGTCGACCATCATCGCCAAAGGCATTTCCGCCGGGCACAGCGAGAACACCTATCGCGGCCTGGTGAAAATCCTGCCGGGGGCGGAAAACGCCCGTAACTTTACCCAGTGCGACTCGATGCTGATCGGGCCGGACAGCGGCGCCCATACGTTCCCTTACGTTGAAGCGCGCAACAACAGCGCGCAGCTGGAGCACGAAGCCACCACCTCGAAGATTGGCGACGACCAGCTGTTCTACTGCTTGCAGCGGGGCATCAGCGAGGATGACGCCATTTCGATGATCGTCAACGGTTTCTGCAAGGACGTTTTCTCCGAGCTGCCGCTGGAGTTCGCCGTCGAGGCGCAGAAACTTTTGGCCATCAGCCTGGAACACAGCGTGGGCTAATCGCCGCATTTTTAGCGCCGTCGGCGCTATCTGAGGACACAGCATGTTAAGCATCAAGAATTTGAAAGTGAGCGTGGAAGGCAACGAGATCCTCAAGGGATTGGATCTGGAGATCAAACCGGGCGAAGTGCACGCCATCATGGGGCCGAACGGCTCGGGCAAGAGCACGCTGTCCGCCACACTGGCCGGGCGTGAAGAGTACGAAGTGACCGAAGGGGAAGTCACCTTCAAGGGCAAGGACCTGCTGGAGTTGGATCCGGAAGATCGCGCGGGCGAAGGCGTGTTTCTGGCGTTCCAGTACCCGGTGGAGATCCCCGGCGTCAGCAACCACTTTTTCCTGCAGACGTCGGTCAACGCGGTGCGCAAATACCGCGAACAGGAGCCGCTGGATCGCTTTGACTTCGCCGATTTCATCGAAGAGAAGATCGCACTGCTGGATATGCCGGCCGATCTGCTGACCCGTTCGGTCAACGTCGGTTTCTCCGGCGGCGAGAAAAAGCGCAACGACATTCTGCAGATGGCGGCGCTGGAGCCGGATCTGTGCATTCTCGATGAAACCGACTCCGGTCTGGATATCGACGCGCTGAAAATCGTCGCCAACGGCGTCAACTCGCTGCGGGACGGCAAGCGCGCCTTTATCATCGTCACACACTACCAGCGCATTTTGGACTACATCCAGCCGGATTACGTACACGTGCTGTCCCAGGGGCGCATCGTCAAATCCGGCGATTTCTCGCTGGTGAAACAGTTGGAGGAGCAGGGCTATGGCTGGCTTACCGACCAACAGTAACGCCAACGCGTTGCAGCAGCTGTATCGCCTGTTCGAAGGCCGCGGCGGCGAGCGTTCGCCCCATGCGCTGGCGCACTGGCAGCAGGCGCTGCGCCTCGGCTGGCCGACGCGCAAACATGAGAACTGGAAATACACGCCGCTCGAGGGGCTGCTGGAGCAGCAATTCCTTGAGCCGCAGCCCGCGCCGGTGAGCGCAGAGCAGCTTGAGGCGCTGGCGCTCGGCATCGATGCCTGTCGGCTGGTGTTTATCGATGGCCGCTACAGTGCCGCGCTCAGCGATGGCGATCTGGGCGACTACCAGTTCGAGCTGACCGCCTACGGCACGCCGCAGGCGCTGCCGGAGCCCATTCAGCCCGAAGTCTTCCTGCATCTGACCGAAAGCCTGGCGCAGGAAACCAGCCTGATCCGTCTGCCGGCCGGTAAAGCCCCCACACGGCCGCTGTACCTGCTGCATATCAGCAGCGGCCGCGGCGTGACGGGGGAAGTGAATACCGTGCATCATCGTCATCATCTGGAGATCGGGCGCGGGGCCGAGGCGGAAGTGATCGAACACTATGTCAGCCTGAGCGAGGCCGCGCACTTTACCGGCGCGCGCCTGACCGCCAACGTGGCGGACAACGCCGGGCTATTGCACTGCAAGCTGGCGTTTGAAAGCCGGCCGAGCTACCACTTTGCCCATAACGATCTGGTCATCGGCCGCGACGCGCGGGTGAAAAGCGACAGCTTCCTGTTGGGCGCCGGCCTGACGCGCCACAACACCAGCGCGCAGCTGAACGGCGAAGGCGCCAATCTGGTGATCAACAGCCTGGTGCTGCCGGTGGGCAAGGAGATCTGCGATACCCGCACCTATCTGGAACACAACAAGGGCTACTGCGAAAGCCGCCAGCTGCATAAAACCGTGGTCAGCGATCGCGGCAAAGCGGTGTTCAACGGCATGATCAAAGTGGCCAAACACGCCATCAAAACCGACGGGCAGATGACCAACCACAATCTGTTGTTGGGGAAAGTGGCGGAAGTGGATACCAAGCCGCAGCTGGAGATCTACGCTGACGACGTTAAGTGCAGCCACGGTGCCACCGTGGGGCGTATCGATGAAGAACAGCTGTTTTATCTGCAGTCGCGCGGCATCGACAAACGCGCGGCGCAGCAGATGATTATCTTCGCCTTCGCCGCCGAGCTGACCGAAGGCATCGCCAACGACACCATCCGGGAACGGGTGCTGGCGCGCATCGCCCAGCGCCTGCCGGGGGAGGCTGCATGAGTTATCCGATTGAACGCGTGCGCGGCGACTTCCCGCTGCTGGCGCGCGAGGTGAACGGCCAACCGCTGGCCTACCTCGACAGCGCCGCCAGCGCGCAGAAACCGCAGGCGGTGATCGACCGCGAACTGGATTTCTATCGCCACGGCTATGCCGCAGTGCATCGCGGCATCCACACCCTGAGCGCCGAGGCGACTCAGCAGATGGAAGCGGTGCGGGAACAGGCGGCGCGCTTTATCAACGCCGCCTCGGCGGAAGAGATGGTGTTCGTCAAGGGCACCACCGAAGGCATCAACCTGGTGGCCAACAGCTTTGGCCGCCACCGGCTGCAGCCGGGCGACGCGATTCTCATCACCGAGATGGAGCACCACGCCAACATCGTGCCCTGGCAGATGCTGGCGCAGGAGCGTGGGCTGCAGCTGCGGGTTTGGCCGCTGCAGCCCGACGGCACGCTGGATCTGGCGCGGTTGCCGGAACTGGTCGACGCGTCCTGCAAACTGCTGGCGCTGACCGAGGTCTCCAACGTGCTGGGCACCGTCAACCCGGTGCGCGACATCATCGCCCGCGCCAGAGCCCTGGCGCCGGATCTGACGGTGCTGGTGGACGGCGCGCAGGCGGTGATGCACCAGCGCGTCGATGTTCAGGCGCTGGACTGCGATTTCTACGTGTTTTCCGGCCATAAGCTGTATGGCCCTTCCGGTATCGGCATGCTGTATGGGCGCCAGGCGCTCCTGCAGCAGATGCCGCCGTGGGAAGGGGGCGGTTCGATGATCCGTCAGGTCAGCCTGACGGCGGACACCACCTTCGCCGATCCGCCCTGGCGCTTCGAGGCCGGTTCGCCGAATACCGCCGGCATCATGGGGCTGGGCGCGGCGTTCGATTACGTCGAAGCCCTGGGGCTGAATGCGATCCGCGATTATGAACAGTCGCTGATGCATTACGCGCTTGAGGCGCTCAAGCAGGTGCCGACGCTGAAAATCTATGGTCCGGCGCATCGGGCCGGGGTGATTGCCTTCAATTTGGGGGAACACCACGCCTATGACGTCGGCAGCTTCCTCGATCAGTACGGCATCGCTATTCGCACCGGCCACCATTGCGCCATGCCGCTGATGGCGTTTTATCAGGTGCCGAGCATGTGCCGCGCGTCGCTGGCGTTATATAATACCCGCGAAGAGGTGGACCGGTTGGTGGCCGGGCTGCAACGCATTCATCAGTTGTTAGGCTAGCCGGGGCGCGTCCTCGGCGGTACAAAAGGATCCCCATGGCGAATTTGCCGGACAAAGACAAATTGGTGCGTAATTTCTCCCGCTGTTTGAACTGGGAGGAGAAATACCTGTACGTGATTGAACTCGGCGCCAAATTGCCGCCGCTGGACGAGGCCGAGCGGCAGGCCGAGAACCTGATTTCCGGCTGCCAGAGCCAGGTGTGGATCGTGATGCGTCGCGATGAGCAAGGGCAGGTCGAATTCCATGGCGATAGCGACGCGGCGATCGTCAAAGGGCTGCTGGCGGTGGTGTTTATTCTTTATCGTCAATTGACGCCACAGCAAATCGTCGAGCTCGACGTGCGGCCGTTTTTCTCCGAGCTGGCGCTCAGCCAACATCTGACGCCTTCGCGCTCACAGGGGCTGGAGGCGATGATCCGCGCTATTCGCAGTAAAGCCGCTCAGCTGGCCTGATCCTTAACGCCACTGCTCTTTAAAGGCTCATTGATATATTCGCTTTGTCAATGAGTCTTTACAATCCGCCGTTTTCCCCAGGAATCATCCCCCAATTTAGTGATATTTCAGCAGCTTACCCATTGACGTTTCGTTGACAATCAACGACGGTGATTACGTTATAACGTGTTGATTTTTAGAGAACTTATTGCCTTTGATGCCAGCGTTGCTAGTATTAATCAGGTATTGTCTGATTTACCCACCGCCAGGCGCTCGTTAGCCTTGGGGGCGAACCGTCATAAAAAATATAGGGATGATAATGAAACGTGCGTTGAGTTTAATGGGCATGGTCTTCGCTACCGTACTGGCCGGCACGCAGGCCGCCAGTGCGACCGAATACCCGCTGCCGCCGCCGGACAGCCGTCTGATCGGCGAAAACACCACTTATACCGTGCCAAACGACGGCCGTCCGCTGGAGGCGATCGCCGCCGACTACAAGATTGGCCTGCTGGGCATGCTGGAAGCCAACCCCGGCACCGACCCGTTCCTGCCCAAGCCGGGTACGGTGCTGACCATTCCGACCCAAATGCTGCTGCCTGACACCAAGCGTGAAGGGATCATCGTCAACCTGGCCGAGCTGCGCCTTTACTACTATCCGAAAGGCGAGAATAAAGTGATCGTCTATCCGATCGGTATCGGCCAGACCGGGATGCACACGCCGCTGGAGGTGACTTCCATCAGCCAAAAGATCCCTAACCCGACCTGGACGCCCACCGCCAACATCCGCAAGCGCTATCAATCCCAGGGCGTGACGCTGCCTGCGGTGGTGCCGGCCGGCCCTGAGAACCCGATGGGGCTGTTCGCCCTGCGTCTGGCGATGGGGCGCGGTGAATACCTGATCCACGGTACCAACGCCAACTTCGGTATCGGCATGCGCGTCAGCTCCGGCTGTATTCGCCTGCGTCCGACGGATATCGAGGCGCTGTTCAACATGGTGCCGCGCGGTACGCGGGTGCAGGTGATCAACGATCCGGTGAAGATTTCGGTCGAGCCGGACGGCAAACGCTATGTGGAAGTGCACCAGCCGCTGTCGCGGGTGGAAAGCGACGATCCGCAGACCATGCCGATCGCGTTGTCTAAAGCGGAGAAAGCCTTTGCTGCCGATGGGCAAACCGATCGCGCCGTGTTCGATAGCGCGGTTGTCCGCCGCTCTGGCATGCCGGTGCTGGTCAACGTAGGGGAGAGCCCGTCTGAGGTGAGTTTAACGCCTGCAGCGGCTCCTGCGGCGAATAAGAGCCCATTCAAGGCAGCGCCAATCAGCTCGGTGAACTAAGTTTGCCAGATTGAGCGGTCAAAGAGGGGTTCAGCGTGCTGAACCTCTTTTTTTTGCCTGCCGCGCTGGAAAGCCCAGGCGACAAACAGACAAAAAAAACGGCGCACAATGTGCGCCGTTTTCAATAACCAAAGCTATCTTACTTTTTGTAAGCGTGAGCTTGGTTGTCCAGACGCTGGTTAGCGCGTGCTGCGTCGTCTTTAGCCGCTTGAACGTCAGAACGCATTGCGTTCACGTCGTTGCTCAGCTGATCAACTTTAGCGTTCAGAGTCTGAACGTCAGAAGACAGTTGATCGATTTTAGCGTTGCTAGAGCAGCCAGCCAGCAGAGTGGAACCCAGGATTACCGCGCCCAGTACCAGTTTAGTACGATTCATTATAACACCCTCTAGATTGAGTTAATCTCCATGTAGCGTTACAAGTATTACACAAACTTTTTTCGAAAGAGAATAATTTTTTAGTGTTGAGGTGCTTTATTTTGATCGTTCGCTCAAACTTGCATCTGGTTTTACAAATTAGTTAAAAAAACGAGGGAAAACAGCCGGCTTCCATGGGACTACTCCGATTTGTTATTAGCTAAATAATGAGCAGATCGCGGTTGCGTTTTGAGAAAAATAGTTTACTGCCGATAAAAAAAACGCCGCAAAGCGGCGTTTTGATCAAGATAATTATGTCACGTTTTATATTACAGCACGTGTACCGAGGCGGTGTTGGTGGTGCCGCTCGGCACCAGCGCGCCGGAAACCATCACCACGACGTCGCCTTTTTGCGCCAGGCCGCTGGCCAGCGCGGCTTCTTTACCAATGCGGTAGAAGTCATCGGTGGAGGCGATTTCTTTGACCATCTGCGGGATAACGCCCTTGCTCAGCACCAGCTGATGCGCGGTGGTCTGGTTGGTGGTCAGCGCCAGGATCACGGCGTTCGGGAAGTATTTACGCACGGATTTCGCTGACTTGCCGCCGCTGGTGGCGACGACGATCAGCGGCGCATCCAGTTTTTCGGCGGTTTCAACCGCGCCGCGGCATACCGCTTCGGTGATGCGCAGCTTGCGGCGATCGTTCAGGGTATCGATGCGGCTTGGCATCACGCGATCGGTGCGTTCGCAGATGGTCGCCATGATGTTGACCGCTTCCAGCGGGTATTTGCCCTTGGCGCTTTCGCCGGACAGCATGACGGCGTCGGTGCCGTCCAGAATGGCGTTGGCGACGTCACCGGCTTCCGCACGGGTAGGGCGCGGGTTCTTGATCATGGAATCGAGCATCTGGGTGGCGGTGATCACCACTTTACGCGCACGGTTGCATTTTTCGATCATCATCTTCTGGGCGAAGATCACTTCTTCTACCGGGATTTCAACGCCCAGATCGCCGCGGGCAACCATGATGCCGTCGGACGCTTCGAGAATTTCGTCGAAGTTGTTCAGGCCTTCCTGGTTCTCGATCTTGGAGATGATCTGGATCTGCTCGCCGCCGTGCGCTTTCAGGTGCTCGCGGATCTCCAGCACGTCGGAGCGTTTACGGATGAAGGACGCCGCCACGAAGTCGACGCCTTGCTCGCAGCCGAAGATCAGGTCGCGTTTGTCTTTCTCGGCCAGCGCAGGCAGCTGGATGGACACGCCCGGCAGGTTGACGCCTTTGTTCTCGCCCAGGTCGCCGTTGTTCAGCACCTTGCAAACGACTTCGTTCTCGGTCACGTTGGTGACTTCCATGCCGATCAGGCCGTCGTCAACCAGCACGGTGTTGCCGATCTTCAGGTCGGCGGCGAAGCCGGCGTAGGTCACCGCCACGCGTTCGCTGTTGCCGATCACGCTCTGGTCGGTGGTGAAGGTGAAGGTTTGGCCGGCGACCAGAGAGGCGTCTTTGCCGCCTTCCAGTTTCATGGTGCGAATTTCCGGGCCTTTGGTATCCAGCAGGATGCCGGCGTTGATACCGGTTTTCGCCATCACGGCGCGCATGTTCTTGATGCGGTTGCCGTGCTCTTCATAGTCGCCGTGAGAGAAGTTGAGACGCATCACGTTCATGCCCGCATTGAGCAGGTTGGTCAGCATTTCTTCCGATTCGGTTTTTGGACCGATGGTACAAACAATTTTGGTCTTTTTCATGGCGGAGTTTTCTACAAGTTGTGATGGATAAAAAAACGAATTTGACCGGCGTTGTTTACGCCGATAGGGAATTTGAGCCGTGCCTGGTGGTGAAAAACATAGTTAAGGATAGGTGACGACAGTTGATGTGGGGCGGAAAAATTCAGCCCGCGCGGGGGCGCGGGGATGCTGCGCAACGGGGTGAGATTAAATCGTGTTGTTATTGCGTTTTCGCAGATCAAGGGCTGAAACCATTCAACTGATAGACGTTGCGCATTATAAAGGCTAAGCGGCGGGAAACAAAATAAAAAACCGCGGCGGTGCGGCGGATATGTCAAAACGAGGGCAAATGTGGCGCAAATGCAACGCGTTGCGTACGGCTTGTTGCGCAAATAACCTTGCTGTAAATGCGGCTTAGCGCGTTTGCGGGATTTCCAGCAGCACACCGGCGCTCAGGCAGAAGCAGCCGCTGGCGACGTTGGCCGGCAGGGTCAGGCTCTCGCCGGTCCGCACTATCCGCGTGTCGCCGCCGAGGGTGAACTCGAATTCACCCGATATCACCCGGGTTTGCAGCGCGTGCGCGGGCTTTTGCAGCTGGCCGAAGGCCCCGGTCTCGAAACGCACTTCCGCTGCCGGCGAACCGTCGCTCATCACGCCTTCACGACGGGCAAGGCCATTGTCGAGCGGTAAAAAGGGGGTGTTGGCGGTGAAGGTGGTCATGTGGCGTTCCTGATGGCTGATGGCGGTAGTTCGGCGCAATCGACATGAAAAATCGAGCGGTCGGGCAGAGACGAAACAGCGAGAATTATAACGCGATAGGGGGAGAGGTGAATCAGCAATATGGTGCGTCCGAGTGGACTCGAACCACCGACCCCCACCATGTCAAGGTGGTGCTCTAACCAACTGAGCTACGGACGCACTGCACTGCTTCTGAAATTTGGTGCGTCCGAGTGGACTCGAACCACCGACCCCCACCATGTCAAGGTGGTGCTCTAACCAACTGAGCTACGGACGCACTGTACTGCTTCTGGAATTTGGTGCGTCCGAGTGGACTCGAACCACCGACCCCCACCATGTCAAGGTGGTGCTCTAACCAACTGAGCTACGGACGCATCTTTTCCTGTCTGTCATGGCTGACAGCGGGGACGAATATTAACGAGCTACCCGCGTGCTGGCAAGGGGAAAAACGCAATTTTATTCGGTATTTCACGCGATTGCTGAGGTTGTGCGCAGACAGGCGTTTTTTTCCGCAACCCGCTGCCCGGCCGGGGAGAAAACCGGCCGGGAACGGACTCAGCGGGTAGAACGCTGCAGGATGACGGTGGTCGGCTGTTTCTGCAGCCAGCGCATGCGCAGCGCCATCATGATGGCGGCGAAGGTCAGGCCGATGATAAAGCCGATCCAGAAACCGCTCGGCCCCATCGCCGGCACCACCGCATCGGTCAGCGCCAGCAGATAGCCGCTCGGCAGGCCCAACACCCAGTAAGCGATGAAGGTGATGAAGAAGATCGCGCGAGTATCTTTATAACCGCGCAGCACGCCGCTGCCGATCACCTGGATTGAATCCGAGATTTGATACAGCGCCGCCAGCAGCATCAGCTGCGAGGCCATCGCCACCACCGCCGGGCTGTCGTTGTACAGCAGGGCGATCGGTTCGCGGAAGGTGGCGGTAAACAGCGCAGTGCAGACGGCCATGGTGATGCCGACGCCGATGGCGGAGTATGCGGCGACGCGCGCGCCTTCTACCGACCCTTCTCCCAGACGATAACCGACGCGAATGGTGGCGCCGACGCCCAGCGACAGCGGCAACACGAACATCAGCGCGCTGAAGTTAAGTGCGATCTGGTGGCCGGCGACCGCGACGATCCCGAGCGGCGACACCAGCAACGCCACCACGGCGAACAGGGTGACTTCGAAGAACAGCGCCAGCGCCACCGGCATACCGATGCCGATCAGGCGCTTCAGCGCCGCCCAGTCCGGGCCGCCGAGATCGCCTGTCTGGCGCTTGATGTCGCGCTGCGACGGCGCGCGCTTCACGTACCAGCGCATCATCAGGAACATGATCCAGTAGACGCTGCCGGTGGCGACGCCGCAGCCCACGCCGCCCAGTTCCGGCATGCCGAACTTGCCGTAGATAAAGATGTAGTTGATCGGGATATTCACCAGCAGGCCGAGGAAGCCGATCACCATGCCGGGCTTGGTTTTGGACAGCCCTTCGCACTGGTTGCGCATCACCTGGAAGAACAGATAGCCCGGCGCGCCCCACATGATGGCGTGCAGATAACCGACGGCTTTATCCGCCAGCTGCGGATCGATGTTGTGCATCATGTCGATGACGAATTTGCAGTTATACAGCACGACGATCAACAGTACGGAAACGCCGGAGGCCAGCCAGAAGCCCTGACGCACCTGATGGGCGATGCGATCGCGACGGCCGGCGCCGTTTAACTGGGCGATCACTGGGGTCAGCGCCAGCAGCAGGCCGTGACCGAACAGGATGGCCGGCAGCCAGATAGAGGTGCCGACCGCCACCGCCGCCATATCGGTGGCGCTGTAAGCGCCGGCCATGATGGTATCCACCACGCCCATGGCGGTTTGCGAGATTTGCGCGATGATCACCGGGATAGCGAGAGCCAATAAACTACGCGCTTCAATTAAGTACTTCTGCACGCATACACCTTTCTATTTTATATATGTGGGAGGGAGGGCTGCCGCGAGAGGACAACAATTAAAATAGCGGAATTTTGTCAAAAATATTGTACCTGCTCGGCGTCGTTAAGCAAACGCCGCAGATAAATAGTTATTAAATGCGCAGGGACGCGTTTTTTGCCGTCGCGGATTTGGTTTTCAGCGCCAACTGGGGCAAACTGCCGGAAGCGTTTTAATCTATTGAGTAAGAAGAGGCACATATGTTCACCGGTATCGTACAAGGCACCGCGCCGCTGGTCGCCATTGATGAGAAACCCAATTTCCGCACCCATGTGATCGAGATGCCTGCAGAACTGCTGCCGGGGCTGGAGCTGGGCGCGTCGGTGGCCCATAACGGCTGCTGCCTGACCGTCACCGCGGTGGAAGGCAACCGCGTCAGCTTCGATTTGATCAAGGAAACGTTGCGCCTGACCAACCTCGGTGATCTGGCGTTGGGCGACATCGTCAATATCGAGCGCGCGGCGAAATTCAATGATGAAATTGGCGGTCATTTGATGTCCGGCCATATTATCTGCACGGCGGAAGTGGCCAAAATTTATACCTCGGAAAATAACCGTCAGGTATGGCTGCGCATGCCGAATGCGGAATTGATGAAATATGTGCTGCACAAAGGTTTCATCGGCATCGACGGCATTAGCCTGACCATCGGCGAAGTGGTGAATAACCGTTTCTGCGTGCATCTGATCCCGGAAACCCTGGAGCGCACTACGCTGGGTAAAAAACGCCTGGGCGATAAGGTGAACATCGAGATCGATCCGCAGACGCAGGCGGTAGTGGACACCGTCGAACGCGTGCTGGCCAATCGGGAAGCGACGCTGGCGGCGGCGGTGGCGCCGGCGCACAAAGACTGACAGCGATTCGGGCGTTGCCGCCGGAGTCGAATCATAAGCAGAGAGGAGAAACGCGTGAAGTTTTATGGGAAAACGTTGTTGTTAACCGCGTTGCTGGCGCTGAGCGCCTGCAGCAGTTCACCTGAGCAGGGCGGCGGCGCGCAAGTGGCCGATGCGGACGATACCTGCGGCGCTTCGCAGTATCAAAACTACGTCGGCAAGCCGATGACGTCGCTGGAAGGCGTGCGGATCGAATCCAAGGTGCGCGCCATTCCGTACAACTCTGCCGTCACCATGGATTTCAACCTGCGCCGTCTGAACTTCCTCGGCGATAGCAACGATAAAATCATCCGCGTTTACTGCGGCTAAGCCGCCTGGTTCGAAAGAGCAAAAAAAGCCCCGGCGATGAGGTTGCCGGGGCTTTTTTTATTAGGGGAGCGTTCAGCGTGCGACGCGGATGCCGCCTTCAACGCCTTTCGGGCTGAACACCACCTGCCACAGCTGCAGATCGCGCGCCCGAAACGCGCCGGCGCAGGCGTTCAGGTAATAGCTGAACATCCGCTCGAAGCGCTCGGAATAACGTGGAGCAAGCTGCGGCCACGCCTGCTTGAAGCGCTCGAACCAGGCCATCAGCGTGCGATCGTAGTCGGCGCCGATGTTGTGCCAGTCTTCCATCACGAAATGGCCTTCGCTGGCCTCGGCGATATGCCTCACCGAGGGCAGGCAGCCGTTCGGGAAGATATATTTGTTGATCCACGGATCGACGTTCATGTCGGTCTTGTTGGAACCGATGGTGTGCAGCAGGAACAGGCCGTGCGGCGCCAGATTGCGCTCTACCACGTTGAAATAGGTGCGATAGTTTTTCGGCCCGACGTGCTCGAACATGCCGACCGAGACGATGCGATCGAACTGCTGATGCAGATCACGATAGTCCTGCAGCAGGATCTGCACATCCAGCCCGGCGCAGCGCGCCTGAGCCAGTTTCTGCTGCTCGGCGGAAATGGTCACGCCGACCACCGACACGCCGTAATTTTTCGCCGCATAGGCGGAGAGGCCGCCCCAGCCGCAGCCGATGTCCAGCAAGCGCATGCCCGGCTGCAGCTGCAGTTTTTCGCAGATCATCCGCAGTTTCGCTTCTTGCGCTTCCTCCAGCGTGGCGGCGTCTTTCCAGTAGCCGCAGGAGTACTGCATGTAAGGATCGAGCATCAGCGTAAACAGATCGTTGCCAAGATCGTAATGCTCTTTGCCGACGATCCAGGCGCGCTTTTTCGATTGCAGATTGGTCAGGCGCGCCGCGGCGATACGCAGGGTATCTTTCAGGTGGTGGGGGAGCTTCTTCTCCAGCCCGGCGCTGACCACGCGCTGGAAGAATATATCCAGCCGCTCGCATTCCCACCAACCATCCATATAGCTCTCGCCTAGACCCAGGGAGCCTTGCTGCAAAACGCGTTTAAAGAATTCGGGGTTTTTAACCTGAATATCGAAAGGGCGCGATCCGTTAATTTCGATACCGGCCAGACCGAGCATTTCGTGCGCGATACGGTACCACTGGTTATCCTGGATGCTCAGATCTTCTATACACGATGAACTCATAGCTTCTCCATCACCTTCTTCTGACTGATGACCCGTTAGGAAACAGCTTAGACAATTTCTGCGGGTGCATACGTATACCGACGGGAAATAAGCCCGCGGCGTCTGATATCCGACTATGAACAGAGGAAATTTAAAGAAGCGACCCGACGCAAACGGCGCAGGATAAACGCCTCTTCAAAAAAAGAGTGTGACGCAAGACGCGTACACAACAGCTAATTGAGATATAGAGATTATAAGGTGTTACTTTACAAGGTTGTTTTTGAGTATAGGCGCGCCGAGGCATTGACTCAACTGTAAATCGCACTCGGCACGCATATTCTTTAAGTGATTATTTAGCTTGGCAATTATGACGCTGAGTTAGCATGTTCGCGCGGCGTTTCTTGCGGCGCCTTGGCCGCTTTTCCCCGCTGCAGGAAATACCCCAGCGCGGCCAGTATCACCGTGGACACCATCACCGTCACCGTCGCCAACAGCGGCTGCGCAATAAACGTCGATACCAGCATGCTCGCCACGAAACACAGCCCCAACTGCAGCGTATTTTGCAGCGCGGCGGCTTTGCCGCTGCTGTCCGGGAACGGCATCAGCGCGTTGGCCACCATGATCGGATAGCCGGCGCCGTTGACCAGCGCCATCACGCAGAACGGGATCAGGAGCGTGGTGAGCGTCGGATTGGTCAGGGTTGCCACCAGATACAGGGCCACCATGCTGACAGCATAAGCTACCAGCAGCCACGGCAGCAGGGTTTTGCCATTGATGCGCTTGAGCGCGGCGCGGCACCCGTAACCGCCCAGCAGGAAGGCCAGCGTCTGCGGCACATAGCTCAGGCCGATGTCGCTCGGGCCGTAGCCCATATCACCGAGGATAAACGGCGAGCCGGTCAGCCAGGCGAAGAAACCGGCCGAACAGGCGGCGTACATGGCGACATTGCCGCTGAATACCGGGGATTTCAATAATTGCCAAAAACTGACGCTGCTTTTTGGCGCGTCGACGGCGGGTTTTGGCCTGGCGTTCTCTTTGAGCAGCAGCGTCGGCAACAGCAACAAGGCGGTGATGGCCAGCAGCACGGCGAAGATCGCGCGCCAGCTGGCGTGGTTCAGCAGCCAGGCGCCCAACAGCGGCGCCAGCGCCGGCGATAGCGCCACCAGCGGCATGATGGTGGCGAATACGCGGTTGGCCTGGCCTTCACGATAGCGGTCGACCACCAGCGCTTGCCAGATGGCGGCGGCGGAACAGACACCTACGGCCTGAATAAAGCGCAGTATCCAGAGCTGCGCGGCATTTTCCACCCACAGCATGCCCAGGCAGCCGAGCGCGAACAGCGTCAGGCCAATCAACAATACCGGTTTGCGTCCCAGACGGTCGGAGAGCGGCCCCCACAGCAGCTGCGCGAAGGCGAAGCCGGCCAAAAAGATGCTCAGGCTGGCGCTGACCGCGCCGGCGGAAATTTGCAGTTCCTCCCGCATGGCGCCGAAGGCGGGCAGGTACATATCGGTCGCCAGATAACCCAGCATGCTCAGGCCGGCGAGGTAGAACATAAAACCAAAGGAATTTCGCATGGTATTTCTCGTTAATATTTTAGTGTCGCAGGTTTTTAGCGCCGGCCAGTGTATCCGGCTGGATCTCTGCTTGTGAAACGGTAATATTTGCAAAGTGCTGTTAAAAAAATTGAAGGCAAAGCGATGTGGTCTGAATATTCTCTCGAGGTCGTTGATGCGGTGGCGCGCACCGGCAGTTTCAGCGCGGCGGCGCAGGAGCTGCACCGGGTGCCGTCGGCGGTAAGTTATACCGTGCGGCAGCTGGAGCAATGGCTGGCGGTGCCGCTGTTTGAGCGGCGTCACCGAGATGTGGAACTGACGCCGGCCGGCGCGCTGTTTATCAAGGATGCGCGAGCTGTTATCAAAAAAATGCTCGACACCCGCCGCCACTGTCAACAGGTGGCCAACGGTTGGCGCGGTCAGCTGAATATCGCGGTGGACATCATCGTCAAACCGCAGCGCAGCCGCCAGCTGGTGCTGGATTTCTACCGCCATTTCCCCGACGTCGAGTTGATGCTGCAACCCGAGGTGTTTAATGGCGTGTGGGATGCGTTGGTGGACGGCAGGGCGGACATGGCGATTGGCGCCACCCGCGCGGTGCCGGTCGGCGGCGGCTTCGCTTTCCGCGACATGGGGGATATGAACTGGCTGTGCGTAGTCAGCCCACAGCACCCGTTGGCGCAGCTGGCAGGGCCGTTGAATGACGATCGGTTGAGGCCGTACCCTGCGCTTTGTCTGGAAGACACCTCGCGCAATCTGCCCAAGCGCGTCACCTGGACGCTGGATAACCAGCGGCGGCTGGTGGTGCCGGACTGGACCTCGGCGCTCGACTGTTTGTGCGCCGGATTGTGCGTCGGCATGATGCCGGCGCATCTGGCGCTGCCGCGGGTGCAGCGCGGTGAGCTGAAGGCGTTGCAGTTGCAGCAGCCGTTTCCCGCCAGCCCCTGCTGCCTGACCTGGCAACAGGATAAACCGTCACCGGCGATGAGCTGGCTGCTGGCGTATTTGGGCGATGGCGAGACGCTGAATCAGGAGTGGCTGAGTGAGGCGGCACCGGAAGCCGCGCCGGCTTCCGGTAGGGAGGACGATCAGCGGCGGTAGTCGATGAACGGACCGTCGGCGACCGAACGGCGTTCGACCAGCTTCGGATGCACTTCGATCACCTGCGATTCTTCGCGCTTGCTGATGATGCGATCCAGCAGCATGGTGAAGGCCATTTCGCCCAGACGCTCTTTCGGCTGATGAATGGTGGTCAGCGCCGGGGTGAAGTAGCGGGCGTTGCGCACGTTGTCGTAGCCGATCACGGAAATATCCTGCGGCACCCGCAGCCCCAGTTCGTCGGCGGCGCAGATGGCGCCCATCGCCATGATGTCGCCGCCGCAGAATACTGCGGTCGGTCGCTGTTTTTGCGACAGAATTTGATGCATCGCCTTGTAACCGGACTCCGGCTCGAAGTCACCCTGGACTATCCACTCTTCGCGAATATCGATATGCGCTTCCTGCAGCGCCTTCATGAAGCCCTGATGCCGACCGCCGCCGGTGTTGCGCGACAGTTGGCCCGGGATAGCGCCGATATCGCGGTGGCCGCGTTCGATCAGATAACGCCCGGCCAGATAGCCGCCCTCGAACGCGTTATCGATGATGGTGTCGGTGAAGTCGCCGCGCGCGGCGCCCCAGTCCATTACCACCATCGGGATGTTGCGGTAGTCTTCCAGCATGCCCAGCAGCTGATCCGGGTATTCGGAACACATGACCAGCAGGCCGTCGACGCGCTTTTGCGCCAGCATCGCCAGGTAGGCGCGCTGTTTGTCCAGATTGTTGTGCGAGTTGCACAGGATCAGGGTATAGCCTTTGCTGTAGCAGCTGTTTTCCACCGCCTCGATCACTTCGGCAAAGTAGGGCGCTTCGCTCGAGGTGGCTAGCAGACCGATAGACTTGGTGTGATTGACTTTCAGGCTGCGCGCCACGGCGCTCGGCGAGTAGTGCAGCTCTTTGATGGCGGCCCACACGGCCGCTTTGGTCTCTTCGGCGACGAAACGAGTCTTATTGATGACGTGCGAAACGGTGGTGGTGGAAACGCCCGCGCGTTTGGCCACATCTTTAATCGTTGCCATGTAAGGAATGACTCCTGAACTCACATGTTTACAGCATGTAAGTGTGATGTTAATCGTTTGCCTACGTAGATCCTTCTCCAGAGAAGCGAAAACTGAGTTTTTAGTGTTGAAGTCGTCAGCGCTTAATCAGGAGGGGCATGAATGCCGGTACGCAGTTGTGAACTGCGAATTTTGTCGCATATTGAACAAAAGTGGAAGAGGTAATCGAGATTATAAACCGGGAAATGATAACAAGATTTTATCGGCGAACTGTGGGAAAATGATTTGACGTACTAATTGTGCGCCTTTTATCCTTAGGAAAGCCCATTTTAAAGGAGTTGTCATGGATACCGATCTGAAGATGTCGCTGTTCACCACCGTTTGCGCATTGGCGATGATCATCGCTTTCAGCTTTGTCGCCGCGTTGAACTGATTTCCCGCCAGTTTTAAAAAAGGCGCAGCCAAGCTGCGCCTCATCACTTAGGCAAGGCCTGCGCTTACGCCAGGTTTTCCGCCGCGAAGGTCCAGTTGACCAACGCCCAGAAGTTTTCCAGGTATTTTGGACGCGCATTGCGGTAATCGATGTAATACGCGTGTTCCCACACGTCAACGGTCAGCAGCGGTTTGTCTTCGCCGGTCAGCGGGGTTGCCGCGTTGGAAGTGTTGACGATTGCCAGCGCGCCGTCCGGTTTTTTCACCAGCCAGGTCCAGCCGGCACCGAAGTTTTTCACGGCGGCATCGGTGAACTGCTCTTTGAACGCAGCGAAAGAGCCGAAGGATTTGACGATCGCCGCCGCCAGTTCGCCCTGCGGTTCACCGCCGCCCTGTGGCGACAGGCAGTGCCAGTAGAAGGTGTGGTTCCACACCTGCGCGGCATTGTTGAACACGCCGCCGTTAGAGGTCTTGATGATCTCTTCGAGCGATTTGCCTTCGAACTCGCTGCCTTTCACCAGGTTGTTCAGGTTAACCACGTAGGTGTTGTGGTGTTTGCCGTAGTGGTATTCCAGGGTCTCGGCGGAGATGTGCGGCTCGAGCGCGTTTTTCTCATACGGTAATGCAGGTAATTCAAACGACATTGCTTCCTCCTTTACAGCGCCATTCAGCTTCTCGCCGGGGCGAACGCCGGATGGGCCGTTTTTTATTGTGGTCATTCAATCTTAACAATTTTCATCATAAAAAACAGGAGGAAAAGCGAGAAATGCGCGTGGGGGAGTGCGATGGGCGATAGCTTGAGCAGGCGGTTGCGGCCGAGGCCGCAACCGCGCAGAGCAGGGAATTAACGGATGGTTTTCGGCGTCACTACGCGGCGAGCGCCGATGTAGTGGTTCTGCCAATAGTCGTTGTCGAGCTGGCTGATGCGGATCTCTTCGCCAGTGCGCGGCGACTGGATGAATTTGCCGTTGCCGAGGTAGACGCCGACATGATCCGCCACGCCGCGGTTGTTAATGCGGAAGAACACCAGATCGCCGCTTTCCAGTTCGCTTTTCTTGATCGGCGCCGCGTCGCGCAGGTGATACATTTCGTTGGCGGTGCGCGGCATCTTGATTTTCACCACGTCTTTATAGGCGTAATAGATGAGGCCGCTGCAGTCGAAGCCGGTGCGCGGCGAGCTGCCGCCCCAGCGGTAAGGCTTGCCCATCTGATCCATCAGCTTGGCCATCGCGGTCTGCTTGGCGTGCTGGTAACGCTTTTTGTGCGCCGGGCTGAGTTTCAACGGTTTTTCATCACGCGCCAGCTTGGCGGTGGCCATACCGGCTTCGCGGTGGCGGCCATAGCCTTTTTTGTAGCCCTTTTTCGGCGGGGTGACTTTAATTTTGGCGGTTTTCTGCGCTTTGGCCTTGGGTTTGGCGCTGACGATCTTTTTCGCGCTTTTCTCGCTTTTGACCTTGGCGGTCTTGGTTTTTTTCTCGGGGGCCGTCACTTTGGCTTTTTTGGCGGCTTTATCCGCTTTCTTTTTTCTGCGGTCATCGGGCCGCGCTTCATTGGCATGGCTTTTACGCTGCTCGGCGGCAACACGCGCCTGTGGCGCAGCGTGCGCCAAATTGAAGAAGAGCTGCGTAAACAGCAGCGCAAAGAGCGTAAGAATTAAACGCATGTCGACGTCACCAACCTTGGCCCCGAAACGGATATCGAAAGAGTTACAGTATTCCCGAATTTCGCCATATAAAACAGCGAAGAACTCATAAATAATAATCCATATTGTGAGAAAACGTTAATGACATTTTTTTTGGTTTAAAATCAGCCTGTTGATGTATAAAAAAGCGCCAGGCGGCGGCGGTGGATATAATTAAGCCGCGCCGTCATCGCGGCGCAATATATTAGTGAAATGGTCGGATTAAAAATGTTATTCTCAACGTATGTTTTGACCGGAATGACGTGGCCGGTGAAACGCGATCGGCGGCGGGCGAATATCCTTGCAAAAGATGGCGTTTTCTTGCGACTGTTCCAGCCGCTACAATAGCCCGCGTGATGCATGTTGTAGCCATGAAATGTGGCTTGAGGAAGCAATAAATGACGACGACACTTGAAAAAATTCAGCACCAGATCGCTGAAAACCCGATTCTGCTGTACATGAAGGGTTCGCCAAAGCTGCCGAGCTGCGGCTTCTCTGCGCAGGCTGTGCAAGCGCTGTCCGCCTGCGGCGAGCGTTTCGCCTATGTGGATATTCTGCAAAACCCGGACATCCGCGCCGAGTTGCCAAAATACGCCAACTGGCCGACTTTCCCGCAGCTGTGGGTAGACGGTGAACTGGTCGGCGGTTGCGATATCATCATCGAAATGTATCAGCGCGGCGAATTGCAGCAGCTGATCAAAGAAACGGCAGAAAAGTATAAAGCGCAGGAAGACCAGCAGTCTTAATCGACAGACGTGCGGTTATCGCGTAACGGGCGGCGCCAGTGCAAACTGGGCCGCCTTTTTTATTGGGCCTATTCGGCGAGATCGCCGGCGGGCAGCGGCCAGCCGCCGAGACGCTTCCAGCGGTTAACCAGCTCACAAAACAGCAGGGCGGTTTGTTCGGTGTCGTACAGCGCGGAGTGCGCCTGGCTGCTGTCGAACGGCATGCCGGCAGCGATGCAGGCTTTGGCCAGCACCGTTTGCCCCAGCACCAGGCCGCTCAGCGCAGCGGTGTCGAAGGTGGCGAACGGATGGAACGGATTACGCTTCAAACCGGCGCGTTCGGCCGCGGCCATCAGGAAGCTGTGATCGAAGTTGGCGTTGTGCGCGACGATAATGGCCCGGTTGCAACCGCGATCCTTGAGCCCTTTGCGCACTGCTTTGAAAATGGCGTGCAGCGCGTCGTATTCGCTGACCGCACCGCGCAGCGGGTTGTGCGGATCGATGCCGTTAAACGCCAGCGCTTCCGGTTGCAGGTTGGCGCCCTCGAAAGGCTCCACGTGGAAGTGTAGGGTTTCGTCGCGCTGCAGCCAGCCGTCTTCATCCATTTTCAGCGTCACGGCGGCGATTTCCAGCAGCGCATCGGTATTGGCGTTGAAGCCGGCGGTTTCAACATCTATTACTACGGGATAAAACCCACGAAAACGACCACTCAGGGCGTTAAGATCACTTTTTTCGGCCATCAGTTTCTTATCTTCATCGAATGCAGCGCGCATTATGGCAAATTTTGCGCCCGGTTGCAGGCGCTATCGCGCGGAGAATCAGCGGGGCGCAGGCGCGCCCCGAGAGAGGCTTAGTGGCCGAGGCCTTGGCCGGCGTGTTTGTTTTCGATCAGCTCGATTTTATAACCGTCCGGATCTTCGACGAACGCGATCACCGTGGTGCCGCCTTTCACCGGGCCGGCCTCACGGGTGACGTTGCCGCCGGCGCGGCGGATGTTGTCGCAGGTGGCGGCGACGTCGTCCACGCCCAGCGCCAGGTGGCCGAAGGCGGTGCCCATGTCGTAGCTGTCGGTGCCCCAGTTATAGGTCAGTTCGATAACCGCGCCTTCGCTCTCTTCCGTATAGCCGACAAAAGCCAGCGAGTATTTGTACTCCGGGTTTTCGCTGGTGCGCAGCAGGCGCATGCCTAATACCTTGGTGTAGAAGTCGATGGAGCGTTGCAGATCACCGACGCGGATCATGGTATGGAGTAAGCGCATAATTCCTCTGAATTGACTGTGCCGTGGCAGACGGCGGGTGGATTGAAGCACAAGCGAGTATAGCCTTGTCCCGCAAGGGAATTCAACGTGACGAGTTGGTGACGATGTCACTTTTTGCCCCCTCGCCATGGGTGTTTAAATATTGATCGAGTGTACCGATCGATACGAAGTAATTGATCTGCACAATCAATTATCAATTCCGCGCGTAACCGTGTAGAAATTGACCTGTAGCAGATAACAACACCAGGGAACGTCGGCCCGCCTTGTGCGGGCCTTTTTGCGTGCATAAAAAAACGGCCAGGCGGTTGCGTGGCCGTTTAGGGTCAGGACGGGTTACTTCGTCAGAAACGGATAGTCGGTATAACCTTCGGCGCCACCGCCGTAGAAGGTTTCCGGCTTAGGTTCGTTGAGCGGGGCGTGCTGACGGAAACGCTCGACCAAATCCGGATTGGCGATGTAGCTACGGCCAAAGGCCACCGCGTCGATGAAGCCTTTTTCGATCAACGCTTCGGCTTTTTCAGCGGTGTAGGCGCCGGCGCCGACGATCACCCCTTTAAAGTGGGCGCGCACCGAGTCACGGAAGGCGTCGGAATACGGTTTGCCGCCGGCCCAGTCCGGTTCGGAGATGTGCAGATAGGCGATGTTGCGTTTGTTCAGCTCTTCCACCAGGTACAGCGCCGCTTCTTCCTGATCTTCACCGTTGTCCAGGCCGTTGAACGGCCCCAGCGGCGAGATGCGGATGCCGATGTGCTCGGAGCCCCATTCTGCGATGGCGGCGTCGACCACTTCCAGCGTCAGGCGGGTGCGATTCTCGATGCTGCCGCCGTATTGATCGGTACGCTGGTTAGACGCCGGAGACATGAACTGGTGCAGCAGATAGCCGTGAGCCGCATGCAGCTCGATAAAGTCGAAGCCGGCTTCACGCGCGTTGGCGGTCGCCTGGCGGAAATCGTTGACGATGCCCGGGATCTCGCTGGTTTCCAGCGCGCGCGGCGTAGAGGTCGGTACGCGCACCCAGGCGCCGGTTTCGTCACGCACGGTGGTGCGGGTGTCTGCGTTGATCGCCGAAGGGGCGACCGGCGCTTGTCCGCCCGGCTGGAGGCTGGTGTGGGAGATGCGGCCTACGTGCCACAGCTGCACGGCGATGTGGCCGTTTTTGTCGTGTACCGCCTGCGTGATGTGTTTCCAAGCGGCGATCTGCTCCGGGGTATGCAGGCCCGGCGCACCGGCGTAGCCTTTCGCCTGGAAGGAAATCTGCGTCGCTTCGGTCACGATCAGACCGGCGCCGGCGCGCTGCGCATAATACTCCGCCATCAGCGGCGTGGGAATGTCGCCCGGTTCGATGCTGCGCAGACGCGTCAGCGGAGCCATAAACACGCGGTTGGGCAGGGTGACTGCGCCAACTTTCAGCGGAGAGAGCAATTTTTCAGTCTTCATAGTGCATCCTGTATTTAATAGACCGGTCGTCTAGTTATGGGCGATAAAAAACACGAACTGCATTTTCACGAAAAAAGACGGTGGCGTTACGGCTGCGGCGGGCGCAGCAGCAACTCGATGCTTTCCAGCGCGCTGGTCAACGGGGCCAACGATCGCCGGATCTTGGCGCGCAGCGAGGCGCCGAGCCACAGGGCATACAGCGTCTCTGCGGTTGCCGCCGGGCTCATGGCTACCGACAGCGATCCCTCGGCGATGCCGCGCTCAATGGCCGCCTGCAGGTGGCCGATCACCCGGGCGGTCCCGGTTTCCAGCGCATGGCGCATCGGCTCCGACAGGTCGCTCACCTCGGCGGAGAGTTTCACCGCCAGACAGGCGTTATGACATTCGCTGCGGCAGTGGTAACTGATGGCCTGGGCGTAATACCCCAAGAGCTGGTGGCGGGCATCGGTATGCTCGTCGGCAAACAGCTTTTGCATTTGCGCATCATAGTGCGCGAAATAGCGTTGCAGCATCGCTTCGCCGAAGGCTTCCTTCGAGCGGAAATAGTGGTAGAACGATCCTTTCGGCACGCCCGCCGTGGCCAGCAGTTCGCTCAGCCCCATGCCGGTAAAGCCCAGGCGCAGGCTGAGGGTTTCGCCGGTGGCGAGCAGATGTTCACGTGTATCCACGTTGCAATGCGTTGATTTGGTCATCATGGCGCCGAGCATAATAGACCGATTGGTCTAGGTCAATGGGAATAAAAAAACCGGCGCACAAAACGCCGGTTGGTCTCAAGCATTGTGCCTCAGCGGCACGCGGAAGTTAAGCGCTTACGCCGCGTTGCGGCAGCGTTGCAGAATATCCAACTGGGATTGATATTCACGCGTCTGCACATTCAGCATGCCCAGCAGGGTGTGGAACAGATTGTCCTGCGACACGTCGTCCTTTTCCGCCAGCGCGCTCAGGCACTGGCGATCGATGCCGAAATTGCGCTGATAGTCGGCCGACATCCACATCAGGAATGGCACGTGAGTTTGCTGGCTCGGCGCGAAGACATAAGGCGTGCCGTGCAGATACATGCCGTTTTCTCCCAGCGATTCGCCGTGATCGGACAGGTAGACCAACGCGGTATTGAACCGGTCGTCATACTGCTGCAGCAGCTTGATGGTGGCATCGAGCATCGCGTCGGTATACAGGATCGAGTTGTCGTAGGTGTTCACCAGCTGTTCATGGCTGCAATCCTGGATCTGATTGCTGTTGCAGGTCGGCGAAAACGTCTGGAACTGCGGCGTGCTGCGGCGGTAATAAGCCGGGCCGTGACTGCCCATCTGGTGCAACACGATCACGCCGTCGTCTTTCAGGCTATTGATGTAGTCGTTCAGTTTGTACAACAGCACATTGTCCATGCAAACTTCGCCGTCACAGTCCTGCGGCAGTTTCAGTTTGGTCATGTCGATGTGCGGCACCCGATCGCAGGCGCCTTTGCAGCCGCCGTCGTTATCGCGCCACAGCACGTTGACGCCGGCATGCGCCAGCACGTCGAGCATGCCTTCCTGGTGCGTCGCCTGAGTTGCGTCGTACGCTTTGCGCGGCATGTTGGAGAACATGCAGGGGACGGAGATCGCCGTTTCGGTGCCGCAAGAGCTGGCGTTCTTGAAATAGACCACGTTGTCCTGCTTGAGGCGCGGGTTGGTCTCGCGATCGTAGCCCCCGAGAGAGAAGTTTTCGGCGCGGGCGGTTTCGCCCACCACCAGGATCACCAGCGTTTTCTTGGCCTGTCCGGCGATCAGCGGCCCTTTGCGCGCGTCTTCACCGATCTTCACCAGCGGCAGATTGCGCGTGAAGTAGCGCTGCTCGGTAAACTTGATGGTGCCGGCGACGAAGTTGGAAGGCGTCAACATCTTCACCACGCTTTTATTGTTGCGGATCAGCGAAGCGTAGTCTTTGTAGAACAGCGCGGCGATGATCAGGATCACCACCAATGACAGCATGACGTTGGCGGCGCGCAGCCCAACCATGTACCACCAGGGGCGGGTCTGGCGAATATGGGTGAAGCAAACCGCCGCCGCCGGCAGGACGCCGAGCAGCGCCAGCCACAGCCCCATGCGCGGCGTCAGCAACGCCGTCGCTTCGTGGGTGTTGGTTTCAAAGGCGTTTTGCATCATGTTGCCGTCGATCACCACGCCATAGCTGTACATGAAATAGTTGGCTGCGGCGCTGCCGAGCAAGAAAAAGACGATCAGTGGTTTGCGCAGGTAGGGCACGGTCAACACGCTGAAGATAATATTCAGCGCACAGAAGATCACCACCGGCATGCTGGCGGCGAATATCACGCTGTGGACGCTATCGAAGGTGATATACGACCAGGCGCGATGCAGGAATAACGCGTTTTGGAACAGAGTGAAGAACAGGGCGGTGGCGAGGATAAAACCGAGGCTGTTGCACTGTAAGCGTTGACGTAACCACATTGCCAAATCTGGATCCTGAGAGTAGATAATGCCTTGAAATCTACCGGATGAAACTTAAGAAAACCTTAGAAATTCAGAATACTGGCGGCGGCGAACGCGGGAAAACGCCAGGCCGGTGGCCTGGCGGTGAGGGGAATTAGTAGGCGGCGGTGAATTGGGCGCGAATAAACTGAGGTTTTTCAATCTCATCGACGATAGCCACCGCCAGATCTTCCACCGAAATGCTGGCCGGCGCGTCGCCGTTCATCAGCAGCTGCGTGGTGCCGAGGCGGAACTGGCCGGTGCGTTTGCCCGGTTCCAGCAGGGCGGCCGGAGAGAGATAGGTCCAGTCGAGCGCTGATTCGTTGCGCAGTTTATTGCGCAGATCGCGCACCGCCTGCGCGCCGGGGCGGATATTTTCCGGGAATTGCGGCGTATCCACCAGTTCAACGCCCGGCGCCACTTCCAGGCTGCCTGCGCCGCCCACCACCAACAGGCGCTTGACGCCTGCCTGCTCGACCGCGGTAAGGATCTGCTGGGCGCCGCGCGTAGTCTTCTCATACAGGTTGTCTTCGCCCCAGCCGGGATTGTAGGCGCTGATCACCGCATCCTGACCGTGCAATTGCCCCGCCAGCCAGGCGGTATCGGCGACGTCGCCCAGCGCGACGGTCAGATTGGCGTGGTCCGGCAAATCTTTTTTCTGACGGGCGATCGCCGTTACCTGAATGCCGCGAGCCAGCGCTTCATCCACCACACGGCGGCCAACAAAACCGGTTGCTCCAATAATGGCTACTTTCATCTGTATGCTCCTTCAGGGATGGGTCAGTATCGTAAGGCAGGCCGATGTGCCTGCTGCGTGGGATCTACTCTAGTCCTTAACAATAGCCGTGATTAGTGCCATATTCATGCTTTCTTGATTAAGTAAAACTTCATAATCGTGGATAAACTCAATCGAATGGCGGTGTTCGCCACCGTAGTGGCGGAGGGATCGTTGGCCGGTGCGGCGCGGCGGCTGGGCATGACGCCGTCGGCGGTCAGTCAGCATATGCGCTCGCTGGAGAAGGCGCTCGGGGTGCCGCTGTTGCACCGCTCCACCCGCCGTCTGGCGTTGACCGAGGCGGGGGCGGCGTTTTATCCCGGCTGCGAGGCGATGTTGCAACAGGCGCAGCAGGCGGAGCAGCGGCTGGCGGAACTGCGGGACACGCTGGTGGGCGAGCTGCGCATCGCCACTCCGGTTGGCATCGGCGGCCGCTCGTTGGCGGAGGCGCTGGCGCCGCTGTTGCAGGCGCATCCCAAGCTGACGCTGCGGGTGCTGGCAGACGATCGCATCGTCGACATGATAGAACAGCGGGTCGACATTGCGCTGCGCGCCAATCGTCAACTGGCGGACGCCAATATGATCGCTCACCCGCTGACGGCGTGGCCGATGGTGCTGTGCGCGGCGCCGCGTTACCTCAGCCAGCATGGGGTGCCGGAAAAGCCGCAGGATTTGGTGCAGCACCGCTGGATCTCCAGCGGCTACAGCGGGGCCCATCTGGATTTGCTGCATCAATCCGGCCAGCAGGTCAAGCTGCGGCTGGCGGAGGGGCAGATCGTCAGCGAGAGCATGAACGTGATGCGCGCCTTTACCCGCGCCGGTCTGGGCATTTCCGTTCAGCCGCTGTATGAAATTGGCGACGAGCTGCAGCGCGGCGAGCTGTTGCTGCTGTTGCCGGAGTGGCGGCCGGCGCCGCTGCGGCTGCACGCGCTGACGCTGGAACGCACTATGCCGGAGAAAAGCCGCCAGGCGCTGCGCTATTTGCGCGACTATTTTCGCCGCAATGGCGAAAAGGGACTTGCCAGCGGCGGCGATGACGTCTTCAATTAGCAGGAGAATGCAGGAGGGCCCGTGGCACAGCAGCTTGAATTTTTCGACATCCCCAGCCCGTGTCGCGGCATTTGCCAGGCCGACGATCGCGGTTTCTGCCGTGGCTGCCTGCGCAGCCGCGAGGAGCGGTTCGGCTGGATGAGCATGAGCGACGCGCAAAAGCGCGAAGTGCTGCGTCTGTGTCGCCAACGTTTCCTGCGCCTGCAGCGCGCCAACAAAGCCCCCGACGAGCCGCTGCCGGAACAGCCTTCGCTGTTTTGACCCTTTCCTGATCTGCCGCACGTTCATGCGCCTTTGCGCTTCCCTGCGCCTCACCGGCTTGTGTATGCTGGCTGACAACTAATGTCATGAGGTTTTCGCAATGGTAGAACGCATTCGTCTCGCGCCGCAGGGGCCTGAATTTTCCCGCATGATTTGCGGTTACTGGCGGTTGATGGAGTGGGGCATGTCGCCGCAGCAGCTGCTGACGTTTATCGAACAGCACGTCGAACTGGGCGTCACCACCGTCGATCACGCAGATATCTATGGTGGTTATGCCTGCGAGCAGGCATTCGGCGACGCGCTGCGCCTGAAGCCCGCGTTGCGGCAGTCGCTGGAGCTGGTGAGCAAGTGCGGCATCGCCACCACCGCCAAGCCCGGCAACCCGATCGGCCACTACATCACCGATCGCGATCATATCGTACAGAGCGCGGAACACTCGCTGCGCTATCTGCATACCGACTACCTCGACCTGTTGCTGATCCACCGCCCGGATCCGTTGATGGACGCTGACGACGTGGCCGAAGCCTTTGTCGCGCTGCACAAAAGCGGCAAGGTGCGCCATTTCGGCGTCTCTAACTTTACGCCCGCGCAGTTCCAACTGCTGCAGTCGCGTCTGCCGTTCTCTCTGGTCACCAATCAGGTGGAAATTTCGCCGATTCACCAACCGGCGATCCTGGACGGCACGCTCGACCAGTGCCAGCAGCTGCGCATCAAACCGATGGCCTGGTCCTGCCTGGGTGGCGGCCGCTTGTTCAACGACGCCGAGTTCCAGCCGCTGCGCGACGAGCTGCAGCGGGTGGCGCAAGAGATCGGCGCCGAGACCATTGAACAGGTGGTTTACGCCTGGGTGATGCGCCTGCCGTCTTCGCCGCTGCCGATTATCGGCTCCGGCAAGATCGAGCGGGTGCGTTCGGCGTTGAAGGCGCAGAAACTGGCGCTGAACCGCCAGCAGTGGTTCCGCATTCGCAAGGCTGCGTTGGGGTATGACGTGCCCTGAGACGGGGTAGAAAGAGGAAAGCCGGGCGGCGAAAGCGCCCGGCTTTTTTTACGTCGGTCTTTAGGCCAACACCACCTGATCGGGGTTGAAATGATCGAGCGAGACGCCGATCAGCGTGACCTGGCTGTGGCCGAAGGCCAGCACCAGATCGTCGTTTTGCTGCGTGGCATAGTCGCGGATATTCCCGCTGGCGCCCTCGGTGCCGATAAATACCAGTTTGTCGGTGGCGTTGAAGCCATACAGCTGGTCGCGGCCGAAATCGCCGCTGAACAGGAAGGTATTGCCGTTGCCGACCCCCTTCAGGATGTCATCGCCGCTGCCGCCGACGAAGGTCAGGTTGCCGCCGGCATGGCCGATAAGCGTGTCGTTGCCGGCGTTGCCGAACAGCCAGGCGTCGTGGCTGCGAGCCTGCAGGACGTCATCGCCGTCGCCGCCGGTGGTGGCGGCCGCATAGGCTTTGAGGCCCGAATCCGATTTCAATCCGGCGGCGGTCACCTGATGATCCACCTCTTTGCTGAAAATCAGCCAGGAGGTTTCTTTGCTGCGCAGGGTGCTGATGTCGTCCGCCAGCGTAATGCCGCCTTTGGCGTCGCGCAGGTAAAGCGTATTGCCGTCGTAGGCGACCTCGGTGTTTTTCAACGCCTGCTGGGTATCGAAGATATTGTGGCCTTTGCCGCCGGCGATCAGGTTATAGCCGCCGGCGTCGCGGAAGATATCGTCACCGTCGCGGCCCTCGAGATAGTCGTTGCCTTTGCCGCCCTTGATCAAATCATTGCCGTCGCTGCCGATGATAAACGTCGGCCCGCTGTGCGTTTCCGCGTTGCGGTTCAGATCTTCCACCCAGGTACTGCCGCGCGTGACGTTCGACAGGTTGGAGACGATAATGGTCGAGTCTTTGTCGGTCAGCGAATAAAACTCGGAGTTCAGCACCCGCATCAGGCCATCCTGATAGAAGAACGGCAGGTGGGATAGCCAGGTCGGAATGTTGAGAATGGAGAACGGCAACAGATTCCAGGCGTCCGACGCGTAGTGGTCGTTGAAGTTGACGATATTGTTGGTGGCGGAGGTATGCGGCGCATCGTGAACGCCCAATGACGGCAGGGTCAGCGAGGTGCCGTCGAGCGCGCGAAACACCGGATCGTTCTCATAGCCGATGTTGATCACCTTGCCGCCGGCTTCGTACTGGGTCGGCGAGGCGAAGGCGACATAGTTGGACTGCGCGTAGAAGCCGCCCCAGTTGGCGTCGCTCTGCGCCGCCATGCTGTTGACCGCCAGCCCGCCGAGGCTGTGACCGCTGATCACCACGTCTTCGCCGCTCAGCCCGTGTGCCTGCGCGAATTTCGCCACGTCCCCCAGCAAATTGCCGAAGGCCTTCAGCGTATAGCCGTCGGCATAGCCTTTCGGCCCGAACCCGGCCAACAGATCGTTAATCACATCGCCGATGGTATCGCCGATCAGTGACTCGCGCGGGCCGCTGGTACCGCGAAATGAGATGCCAATGGCGGTGAGATTGCCTTCGCTGTCATATTTGCCCAGCACCTCGGCCTGAGCAGTGGTGTAACCGGCGGTTTCGCCGTAGTAGGTGCCGCGCGCATCGGTTTTGCCGGCGTAACCCAACTGCGCGGCGTCGATCACTGACCAGCCGGCATTGTTCACTGCGTCCTGCGCGGCCTGTTCGGAGTCGGGGTTCCAGGGAAGACCGGGCAGGCCGCCCTGCGACTGGGTGCTGCCGATGAGCGCCGTGATCAGCGTCAGCGGCAGACCGAGGCCGAAACCGGTCTGGTGATAGCCTTCATCGAAGCCGTTATCGATATTGTGGTAAGCGTAGGTAGAGATGGCCAAGGCGTCGGAAAACAGCGCCTTTGACGCGTTTTCGTCCAGATCCTTATAGCTAAAGATGCCCATATCAGTTCCTTATGAAGTATGCCGCCTGGCCGGGAAGTGAACTCTCGCGCGTCGGCGGTGGAAACAGGGAAACAACGTTAGCCGAACGACAGCTGGTCAGAGGACCAACATCGGTAGAATTATTATTGGTGCTAAATATTAGGCCCGCGAATCAAATTGGCGAGATTGTGCGTTGGTTAACAGTGCTGGCGCTGGCTCTCCTATACTGATAACTCGATAGAGTCATTAAGGAGACTGATTGATGAAACGTTATTGGTATGCGGCGCTTGGCCTGATGGCCTGCGGGGCCGCTCAGGCGGCGACGGTCGACGTTGAGATGAACTTGGTGACCGGGCAGGGCATCGGTCAGGATATCGGCAAAGTGGCCATCAGCGAAACGCCTTACGGCTTACTGTTCACGCCGAGCCTGAAAGCCTTGCCGGCCGGGGTGCACGGTTTCCATGTGCATGAGAAAGGCAGCTGCGAGCCGGGCATGAAGGACGGTAAGGCGGTGGCGGCGCTGGCGGCCGGCGGGCATTTTGATCCGCAAAAAACCGGGAAACACCTCGGGCCGTATGCCGACGGGCATCTGGGCGATTTGCCGGCCATCTATGTGACCGCCGACGGCATGGCGAACGACCCGGTGTTGGCGCCGCGGCTGAAAAAAATCAGTGAAATTGAGGGCAAGGCGCTGATGGTGCACGCCGGCGGCGATAATCACTCGGATCATCCGCTGCCGCTCGGCGGCGGCGGTGAGCGCTTCGCCTGCGGCGTGATCAAGTGATCATCCGCCGCTGACGGCCGCAGTGGCGGCGGGCTGGCCAATGGCCTGTTGCAGTTGCTGCAGCGAGCAGTAGAGCCGCCAAATCAGGCCGGCCAGATCGCGCGCCGCCTGTTCCGGGTGGTGCGCCAGGGCGTTGCTCATGCGCAGCAGTTCTTGCAGCGTGGCGTCCAGCGAACTGTGCTGTACGCCTTTCTCCGTCATGATGCCGCGCAGGCAGTGGATACAGACGTTGCGCACCGCCGACAGCGGATCTGAGCGGGTTTGCCAGTCGCGCAGCTGCCAGACGATATGGCTGCAGTTGAGCAGCACCACGCCCCAGCGCAGCAACCAGGTGCGCGCCTCCTGATCCTGACTTTGATTGAGCTGGCTGATGCGATGGTAGATCAGCGATTCAAACTGGCTTTCGCTCTGCTGCGGCTTTTTGCTCAACTGATCGATAAAGTCGCGGCGCAGCGCGCGGATAATACGGCGGCTCTTTCGCTTGTCCGAGCTGGGGCGCAGGATCTGAAACGCCAGCCCGGCCAGCAGCACACCGACAATTTTACCGATGTTGTCATTGATAAAGGACTGGTAGTCATAGCTCGGCGGATTGCTGACGGTCAGAAATGAGCCCATAAAGACGATCAACTGCCCCCAAAGCGCGGCATAAGGCGGATTCTGCAGCTTGAGCATCTGCATGGTCACCAGGATCGGGAACAGGAAGGCGCAGAACACCCAGAAATCGTCAATCTGGATCATCAAACCGAATTTCACCACGAAGCAGGCGACCGAGAGCAGCAGCACCGCCTTGAGCAAGGTGCTGACGCTGTTGATCGGCGAAGGCGTGGAGGAGTAGAGCACGCAGCTGATGGCGGTGAGCGTCAGCGCCGCGCTGCCGGCGTCCCACTGCGTGTTGATCCAGTAGGCGCAGCCGATCACGATGCATAAAAAGGTGCGCAGGCCGTTATAGGCGGCTTCGTAGCTGTCGGTATGGCGCGCCAGCGAGGTGACGCGCGGCGGCTGGAGATCGCTGACCGCCGTGGCGCTTTCCAATCGCTGCAGCCAGCGGTTGCAGCGCAGGTAAAGCCAGCAGAAATCACGCAAACGCAGCCAGAAGGCGCGATGGCGGTAGTCCGCTGCATCTTGCGGGGCGATCTGCTGGAGCAGGCGCGCCAAGCGATATTTATCGGTGGCGGGATCGCGCAATTCATCCAGCAGTTGCGTCAGCACCGGCATCAGATTGGCGGGACGATCCGGCCAGTTCAGCAGCATGCGGCGCAGGCTGGAAATGACGCTGGTAATGCGCAGCTGCTGGTGCAGCAGATAGTTGAGCAGGTTATTTTGCCGCCGCAGGCGGTAGTGGCTCCAAAACGCCTGAATGCGCAGCAGGTTCATGGTCAGGATCTGGCCGATGACCCCTTCGTGCGAGGTGCGCATCTGCGCGGTGACCTCCGGCTGCCACAGCATGGCGGCGTGCTCCAGCAGCCGCTGCTGCATGCGCCGCAGCGAAGTCAGCAAGGCTTCGCCGTCGGAGGTGCTGGGCAGGATCATCATCATCAGCCCGCCGCACAGAATGCCGGTGATCACTTCGCAAACCCGCGCCTGGGCGATATCGAAGATCTGCTGGGTATCGGTGACGTTGACCGTACCGAAGGCGATGATGGCGGCGGTATAGCCCGCCAGCGCGAACGCGTAAGAGACGTTGTTTTGGTAATGGTTGGAGATATAGGTGCATAGCCCGATCCAGGCGGCGATGAACAGCGTGAACAGCCAGGGATCGTTCAGGCAGTGGCCGGCGATCGCCACCGAGGCGGCGGCGCCCACCAGGCTGCCGAAGATGCGGCCGATGCTTTTGCTGATCACGCCGCCGATGGTGGGGAAGCTGACCACCGCGGCGGAGGTGAGCGCCCAATAGGGTTCGTCGAGCTCGAGCACGAACGCCACCCACAGCGCCAGACACATCGCCAGCGAGTTGCGCAGCGCATAGCGCCATTGGCCGCCGGTCGCCTTACCCCAGGGGGTACGGCTCCACTCCAGAAAGGGCAGGTTCACACTTTAGTTCCGCTGATGAATCGAAATGGTGCAGGTGGTGCCGGCAACCAGCGTCAAATCGGCGGGCACGTTGAGCAATTTTATCCGCACCGGCACGCGCTGAGCCAAACGCACCCAGGGAACATTGGGCTTAACATCCATTAATAGATCGTTGTTGCTGTCAACGCTCTGATCGTAAATGGCGCGGCCGATACTCTCTACTTCCCCCTGCAGCGGGGTGTTGCCGTTATATAAGACAATATCGGCTTTATTGCCTTCTTTTATATGTTTCAGCTTGGTTTCTTCGAAATAACCGAGTACATAAAACGAATGGACATCCACCAGTGCGACCAAAGGCGTGCCGGCGTTGGCGTAGTTCCCGACCCGCGCCTGCAGATTGGTGATATAACCGTCGGTCGGCGCGTAAATTTTAGTTTTGCTCAAATTCCATTTGGCCTGTTCCAGGTTGGCCAGGGCGGCTTTATAGGCGGCCTTCATTGCCTGAGCGGCTAAATTGGACTCATCCAAATCTTCAGCGGAAATAACGTTGCGCGGCAACCCGCGGCGTCGGGCGGCTTCATGGTCCGCCTTGGCCAGATCCGATTGCGCTTTTGCCACCGCGGCCTCGGCATTGTCCAGCGCGATCTGATAAGGCACCGGGTCGAGGGTAAAAATCAGACTTCCCGCAGGTACGAATTGATTGTCATTCGCACTTATTTTCTCTAATCTTCCAGAAACCTCAGGGGTGATATTGACGAGTTCTGCGCGCACTTTTCCGTCACGGGTCCATGGGGATTGCATATAATAATTCCAGAGCCACCAACCGGCGCAGACGGCAATGGCGCAGACGATCACCGTAGAAAAGTATTTTAATGTTTTATGCTGCATGGGTTACCAACTCGCTAAAATCCATAAGGAACCGCTGACGGTCAGGACGAAAATGGACAGGTCCATCAACATGGGGTGCCAGATTTCACCGGAATACATCCAGTCCCTGAGCAGCTGATGAATCAGCAACCATAAGACCAGTCCTAGCAAAAAAGCTTTAAATATGGGTGGAAAATAAAGCGATGCCCCCAGGACCAAATCGGGTAAGGGCGATGAGGCGTGTAACCATGATGTATTCACATTAACAATCCCTACGGGTGAATATGTTGAATATTTGCATAACGATTAAACAATAGCGGTTAAAAATAGTGGTTATTTCCACAATATACATTATATACATTTGTGTTTTTAATGTGAGTTACCCAAAATAGTCTAAGCTCTGGGAGGTAATGTTAGCATGCTAATTATAAGGAGGGGTAAGTGGAGTCAACATTAGGTTCAGATTTAGCACGATTGGTTCGTGTTTGGCGAGCGCTCATCGATCATCGGCTCAAGCCGTTGGAGCTGACCCAAACGCATTGGGTTACGTTGCACAATATCAATCGCTTGCCGCCGGAGCAGTCGCAAATCCAGCTGGCCAAGGCGATCGGTATCGAGCAACCGTCACTGGTTCGCACGCTGGACCAACTGGAGGAGAAGGGGCTTATCACGCGTCACACCTGTGCCAACGATCGCCGCGCGAAGCGCATCAAGCTGACCGAAGCGGCCGATCCGATCATCAGGGAAGTCGACAGTGTGATCACGTCTACGCGCAGTGAGATTTTAAGCGGCATTACCGCCGACGAAGTGCATCTGTTGGTAGGGCTGATTGGCAAGTTAGAACAAAATATCACCGAACTGCAGAACAAATAATAATATTCTTATTTTTCTACGATTACAGTTTCACAGCATCAGAAATAAAACCGGAGGCGATTGCCTCCGGTTTGCCGTATGCCGCCTGCTGACTTACAGCGGAGAGACGGTGATGGTGTCGCCCATGCGCGCCATGCGCACGCGCTGACCCGGGCTGAACTTGGTGTCGCCTGCTTTCTGCACCACGACGATGTTCTCTTTCTGGTCGGTTTTGATTTCCAGCTCGTAGCCTGAGGTACGACCGGCCACTTCACCGATGCTGTTGCCCGCCGCGCCGCCGGCGATAGCGCCCGCCGCGGTAGCCAGCGTACGGCCGGTGCCGCCGCCAACGGTGTTGCCCAACAGCCCACCAATTACCGCGCCGCCGATCATCCCCAAGGCGTTGGAGCCTTCGCCGCCCTGAATTTTAACCGGACGCACGGAAACCAGCGTCCCGTAAGTGACGTTCTGCACCTGCTTGGCCTGCGAGGACGAGTAGACATCGCCGGACATGGATTCATTGGCACACCCAGCCAACGTAACGGCGGCGACGGCAACGACGAGAAGACGCTTGATCATATAAAACTCCTGATGGTAGTAGTCCATAACCTGGCAATGCTCACCAGGCAAGATTCAGTGAAAATGATAGACAAAGTATGGCTGAAAGTTGATACAGCGCCATGCCTCATCGCTGCACGCAGCTTAACTTTTCTCTGTTCAACCAATAATAAACCGCGGTTTACCTTTATGACAGCCTCACCGACATTCCGTTGCCGGTTAACGCACGGTTTAACACATAAAATGTGCCACAGCGACGCACCTGGCTCACGGCGCGTAAAAAAAGCATCATAATTCATGGCGTTAATTCGTCAATTCTGGTTTATTTGTCAGGATAAAATTTGCTTACCGTGCGGGTTAGAGGATGTTGCTATGAAGTCAGGCCGCTATATAGGCGTCATGTCCGGCACTAGTCTGGACGGAATCGATGTGGTATTGGCCGCGATTGACGATCGCATGGTGGCGCAGCAGGCCAGCTATAGCCATCCGATGCCGATCGCGCTGAAAAAAGAGATCCTGGGGATGTGCCAGGGGCAGCAAACCACGCTGGCCGCGGTCGGCCGGTTGGACGTACAGCTGGGCACGCTGTTTGGCGAGGCGGTGCTCGGCCTGCTGAAGCAAACCGGTATCGACGCGGATCATATCACCGCCATCGGCTGCCACGGCCAGACGGTATGGCACGAACCGGAAGGCGACGCGCGTTTCTCCATGCAGCTCGGCGACAACAACCGCATCGCCGCACTGACCAATATCACCACCGTCGGCGATTTCCGCCGGCGCGACATGGCTTACGGCGGGCAGGGCGCGCCGCTGGTGCCGGCGTTTCATCAGGCGCTGCTGGGGCATCCCGTCGAGCGGCGTATGGTGCTGAACATCGGCGGCATCGCCAACCTCTCTCTGCTGTTGCCCGGTGCGCCGGTGCGCGGTTTTGACACCGGGCCAGGCAACATGCTGATGGACGCCTGGATCTGGCGCCACCGCGCGCAACCTTACGATCAGGACGGCGGCTGGGCTATGCAGGGGCGCGTCTGTTTGCCGCTGTTGCAGCAGATGCTGGCGGACCCTTACTTCGCGCTGCCTGCGCCGAAAAGCACCGGCCGCGAGTATTTCAACATCGCCTGGCTGGAGCGTCAGCTGGCCGGATTACCGGCGATTGCGCCGGTCGACGTGCAGGCCACGCTGACGGAGCTGACCGCCGTCAGCATCAGCGAACAGGTGTTGCTGGCCGGCGGGTGCGAGCGTTTGCTGGTGTGCGGCGGCGGGGCGCGCAACACGCTGCTGATGGCGCGTCTGTCTGCGCTGCTGCCGGGGACGGAAGTTGGGCTGACCGACGATTTCGGCGTCAGCGGCGACGATATGGAGGCCTTGGCCTTTGCCTGGCTGGCGTTTCGCACGCTGTCCGGCCAGGCCGGCAACCTGCCTTCGGTGACCGGCGCCAGCCGTGAAACGGTGCTGGGTGGGATTTATCCGGTTTTGCCATTCGGGGGGCGCTAGCTCTGTTAGGATAGCCTGTGAAGGATTTTTCTAAGGAGCAACAGCATGAAAAAAGTCATTTTCGTCGCCGGCGCGCTGGCGCTGTCCGGCTGCAGCTACATCCTGCCGCAGAGCAGCCAGACGATGCACTACCAGTGCGGCACCACGCCGTTGACGGTGGCGCTCGACGGCAAGGCGAGCGAAGTCAGCCTGCTGATGGATGGCGAACAGCTGCATCTCAAGCAGGTGCTGGCGTTGACCGGCGCTAAATACAGCGACGGCAAATACACTTTTTGGTCGAAAGACCGCAATGCCTATCTTGAGCGCAACGGCAAGGTAGTCATGAGCGACTGCGTGTTGACGGAGTGACGGTCAGCGGTGGCGTCGGAGCGATTGAGTTCCTGGCGCCGCAGGCGCAGAATGTAACGACGGATTTTTCAGTTGGTCGATAACCCAGATGATTGAAAAGAATGAGTTTGATGTTGCGGACCTGCGCCGTGAATATACCCGAGGCGGCCTGCGCCGCAACGATCTGACCGCCAATCCGCTCGAGCTGTTCGAGCGTTGGCTGAAACAGGCCTGCGACGCGCGCCTGGCCGATCCGACCGCCATGTGCGTCGCTACCGTCGACGAACGCGGCCAGCCGTATCAGCGCATCGTGCTGCTCAAGCATTTCGATGAGCAGGGGTTGGTGTTCTACACCAACCTCGGCAGCCGCAAGGCGCAGCAGCTGGCGCAAAACCCGCATATCAGCCTGCTGTTCCCCTGGCACATGCTCGATCGTCAGGTGATTTTCCTCGGTCAGGCGGAGCGCCTGTCGACCCTCGAAGTGCTGAAGTATTTCCATAGCCGGCCGAAGGACAGCCAAATCGGCGCCTGGGTGTCGCAGCAGTCGTCACGCATTTCCGCGCGCGGCGTGCTGGAAAGCAAATTCCTCGAGCTGAAGCAGAAGTTCCAGCAGGGCGAGGTGCCGTTGCCGAGTTTCTGGGGCGGATTCCGCGTGAAATTTGACTCCGTCGAGTTCTGGCAGGGCGGCGCCCACCGCCTGCATGACCGTTTCCTGTATCAGCGGGACGGGAATGACTGGAAAATTGACCGACTGGCACCTTGAAGACGTAAAATCCCCCTCTAAGCGCTGGTGCTGACGCCGCCGGCGCTTTATTCTATGCGCTACCCTGAATTTTTATTTCGCCACTGGGCGAAAGGCCGTGTACCGGCAAAGGTGCATTCGTTTATACATGGAGTCATTGATGGCAAGCAGCAACTTGATTAAACAACTGCAAGAGCGGGGCCTCGTTGCCCAGGTTACGGATGAGGAAGCGTTAGCGGAGCGACTGGCGCAAGGGCCAATTGCACTGTATTGCGGTTTCGATCCGACCGCTGACAGCTTGCATTTGGGCCATCTGGTTCCTCTGTTGTGCCTGAAGCGCTTCCAGCTGGCCGGCCACAAACCGGTAGCGCTGGTGGGCGGCGCCACTGGCCTCATCGGCGATCCGAGCTTCAAAGCGGCGGAGCGCAAGCTGAACACCACCGATACGGTGAACGAGTGGGTTGAGAAGATCCGCAAACAGGTTTCCCCGTTCCTCGATTTCGACTGCGGCAGCAACAGCGCTATCGCGGCCAACAACTACGATTGGTTCGGCGGCATGAACGTGCTGACCTTCCTGCGTGATATCGGCAAGCACTTCTCCGTCAACCAGATGATCAACAAGGAAGCGGTCAAGCAGCGCCTGAATCGCGACGACTCCGGCATCTCCTTCACCGAGTTCTCCTACAACCTGCTGCAGGGCTTCGATTTCTCCGAGCTGTACAACCGCCACCAGGTGGAGCTGCAGATCGGCGGTTCCGATCAGTGGGGCAACATCACCTCGGGCATCGATCTGACGCGTCGTCAGCATCAGAAGCAGGTGTTCGGCCTGACCGTGCCATTGATCACCAAGGCAGACGGCACCAAGTTCGGTAAAACCGAAGGCGGCGCGGTCTGGCTGGCGCCGGAAAAAACCAGCCCGTACAAGTTCTACCAGTTCTGGATCAACACCGCCGACGCCGACGTTTACCGCTTCCTGAAGTTCTTCACCTTCATGAGCCTGGAAGAGATCAACGCGCTGGAAGAAGAAGACAAGAACAGCGGCAAGGCGCCGCGCGCCCAGTACGTGCTGGCGGAAGAAGTGACCGGCATGGTGCACGGTGCGGAAGGCCTGGCGGCTGCCAAGCGCATCACCCAGAGCCTGTTCTCCGGCGCGCTGCATGACATGACCGAAGCGGACTTCGCCCAGCTGGCGCAGGACGGCATGCCGACCATCAAACTTGAGCGCGACGCCGATCTGCAGCAGGCGCTGGTGAATGCTGAACTGGTGCCGTCACGTGGCCAGGCGCGCACCATGATCGGTTCCAACGCGGTGACCATCAACGGCGAGAAACAGTCGGATGCCGAATACCGCTTCAGCGATGCGGACCGTCTGTTTGGCCGTTACACGCTGCTGCGCCGCGGCAAGAAACACTACTGCCTGGTGGACTGGCAGTAAGCGTATAATGATGGTAAGGGGCCCAGGCGGCCCCTTTCTTTTTGGGCAGCCGCCAGGCTGGCTGCCGCATTCCCAACGAGTTCTGTCGATGAAAAACATTCTTTCTATCCAGTCGCACGTGGTGTTTGGTCACGCCGGCAACAGTGCGGCGGAGTTTCCGATGCGCCGCATGGGCGTCAACGTCTGGCCGCTGAACACGGTGCAGTTCTCCAACCATACGCAATACGGTCAGTGGACCGGCTGCGTCATGCCGGCCAGCCACCTGACCGAGATCGCGCAGGGCATCGCCAATATCGATCAGCTGAAACGCTGTGATGCGGTGTTGAGCGGTTATATCGGTTCGCCGGAGCAGGGCGACCATATTCTGGCGATCGTGCGTCAGGTTAAGCAGGCGAATCCGAATGCCTGGTATTTCTGCGATCCGGTGATGGGACATCCGGAAAAGGGATGCATCGTGGCGCCGGGGGTGGCCGAGTTTCACTGCCGTCAGGCTTTGCCGTGCAGCGACATGGTGGCGCCGAACCTGCTGGAGCTGGAAATGCTGAGCCAGATGGCCGTCGCCAACGTGGACGACGCGGTGCAGGCCGCTCGTTCGCTGATCGCCAAGGGGCCGCGATTGGTGCTGGTCAAGCACCTGGCCCGTGCCGGCTATCACACCGACTGTTTCGAAATGCTGCTGGTGACGGCGGACGAAGCCTGGCACATCAGCCGGCCGCTGGTGGACTTCGGGGCGCGTCAGCCGGTCGGCGTCGGCGATTTGACCAGTGGTCTGCTGCTGGTGGATCTGCTGAAGGGCGAGGCGCTGGATAAAGCGCTGGAGCATGTGACCGCCGCCGTGTATGAAGTGATGCTGACCACGCAGGCGATGGGCGAGTATGAATTACAGGTGGTGGCGGCGCAGGATCGGATCGTGCAGCCGCGCAGCGAGTTCAGAGCGGTAAAACTGTAAGCGGCATCGGGCCCCGGCGAGAGCCGCCGGGGCTGAACCTTACTTCAATCCTTCGGCGTTCAGCGCCGCATCTACCGCCGGGCGCGCCGCAACGCGATCGAACCAGGCCGCCAGATGGGCGTGCTTGCGCACATCGAACTGCAGGGCGAATGCCCAGCGCAGCACGGTGAACAGGTAGGCGTCGGCCACGCTGAAACGGCTTCCCAACAGGAAGTGCTGCTTCGCCAGTACCGAATCCAGATAGCTGAACTGCTGCTCCAGCCTGGCGCGCGCGATGGTTTTATATTCCTCGGGCGTCTTCGGGTTGAACAGCGGGCTGAACCCTTTGTGCAGCTCGGTGGCGATGTAGTTCAGCCATTCGATCGCGTGGTAGCGCGACAGGGTGCCCGCCGCCGGGATCAGGTTGCGGTCCGGCACGCGGTCCGCCAGGTATTGCACGATCGCCACGCCTTCGGTCAGCAGGCTGCCGTCATCCAGCAGCAGCGCCGGTACCTGTCCCTTGGGGTTGATGGCGAGGTAATCGGCACCGCTCTCGGTTTTCTTCTGCGCCAGATCGACCTTCTCCGCCGTAAAATCCAGCCCTGCCTCACGCAGCACGATATGCGGGGACAGCGAACAGGCGCCGGCTTTATAGAACAGTTTCATCGGAAGCTCCTTGTTGATGACGAATGACGGGCATGCTTAACCTCTCATCGTAGTCCCACAGCGCCAAAATTACAGCGGCTTAGCTAACAAATTTAACCGACGATCGCCTCAGCGGGCTGCAGCTGCGCCAGCGTCGCGGCGATCTGCTGCTGCAGCGCCTGCGGCGCCACCTGCATCGGCGAGCGCAGTTCGTTGGCGATCAGCCCCTGTTGGGCCAGCACGGTCTTGACCGGCGCCGGATTCGGGAAGCTGAACATCTGGTGGATCATCGGCAAAAGCTCATAGAAGTTGCTGCGCGCCGCGGCCAGATCGCCGGCGGCGACTTGCTGCACCAGCTGGACGAAACGTTCAGGGTGAACATGCGCGGCGGCGGAGATGGCGCCGGTGCCGCCGAGGCACAGCGTGGTGAGGATCAGATTGTCTTCCCCGGTCATCACATCGATTTCGCCGTCGGCGATCAGCGCCATGGTGGCGTCAGGGTTGCCGCCGCAATCCTTGATGGCGGTGATGCGCGGGTGACGTGCGAGCCGACGCAGCGTGGCCAGCTCCATGGCGATGCCGGTGCGCTGCGGAATGTTGTACAGGATCACCGGCACGGTGGAGGCGTCGGCCAACTGGGTGAAATAGTCTATCAGGCCGCATTGCGAAGGGCGGATGTAGTAAGGCGCCGGGATCAGCACGCCGGCGATGTCGCGCAGTTGAATGGCTTGCTGCATCTGCAGCGTGGCGGCCATGTTATTGCCGGAAAGGCCCATCACCACCTGATGGGCGGGCGCCACCTCCAGCACGGCGTCGAGCACCGCCAGCTGTTCTTCCTTGCTCAGCGCGGCGGCTTCACCGGTAGAGCCGCAGACCACCAGGCCGTCGATGCCGGCGTCGAGCAGGTGCCGCGCCAGGCGTTTAACCGCCGGCAGATCGACGGCATCTTGATTGAAAGGGGTAACCATCGCCACCCAAATACCCGAAAATGAGGCCATAAAATATTCCTTCTGTGTGACCGACAGAGAAGCCAGATGAGAAAATTGAAGGCGGGGCGTTGCAGGCCATCCAGTCAGCTCATCTGACGGGACAGCTCGCCCCGGTCAAATGAGCGTCTGTTTCTTCGATGTAACCGCCGCCAAACCGCCAACGGGCAACGCCGGGAGAATCGGTGTATTAACGTTGCGCGGATAGGCCATGGCAGTCTCGTGAAAAGAGGATGTGGAGGTGATAATGAATATTCTTCATCAGGCTGTCAATTTACAACAGATTGATAACATTGTTATTCATGATGGGTGAGGGCAGATGAGTTTGGCTAATAAACGACAATCCCCGCGGCGGCGGGGATTGTTTGGCTGATTCAGCGCGGCGGGCGGGTACCGATGGTGGCGGACCAGCTGAAGGTGTCGCCGCTTGGCCGGTAGCGGTTGGCCTTGCGTTCCGCGCGCTCTGCCTTGGCGAGCTTCGCTCTGGCGGCCATGATGCGCGCCACCACTTCATCTTTGACCTTGTGCTGTTCGGCGTTGGTCAGCGGCCGGCCGTGGCTTTTACGCGCTTTGTCCAGCTCGGTTTTGACTTCTCGTTGCTCGCTTTCCGTCATCTCTTTCAACGTCAACTTTTTCATCTTTGCCGCCCGTTCGGTGAAGTTGGCTTTCAGTTTAACGGTGTTATGTGACCGAAAATGTTATGGGCATAACGAAAATGCCCCGTAAGCCCAGGTTACACCTCTTCCAGCAGATCGTCGACAAAGCGCCGCATCCGTTCGGTGCGCTGCTCGGCCATCTGTCGCCCGGCGGCGGTCTGGAAGCCGTCTTGCAGCTTGAAGAGCTTGGTTTCGAAGTGATCCAGGCTGAAACGCTTGTCATCGTATTGACGATGTTCGGCCCGCGGGTCCGCAGCGTCATACAGCGCGCTGCGCATGCGGCCGCCGATATAGAAGCAGCGGGCTACGCCAATCAGGCCAATGGCGTCGAGACGATCGGCGTCCTGCAGGATCTTCGCTTCCAGCGTTTGCGGAGGGATGCCGGCGGAAAAACTGTGCGCTTCGATAGCGTGGGCCACCGCCGCGATGTCCGCCGGCGCCCATTCGAGCCGGGTCAGCGTCAGCGTGGCTTGCTGCGCCGCCATGCGCGAAGCCAGGTGACGCTGCGGCGAATTCTTTTCCACCGCCACGGCGTCATGCAGCAGCACCGCCGCGCAGAGAATGCGCCGGTCGCCGCCTTCCAGCTTGCTGATGCGGCGGCAGTTCTTCCAGACTCGGTGCAGGTGCGCCACATCGTGCGAGCCATCGTCCGATTCGAGGGTGAGCGGCAGCAGCGTTTGCGCCAGCGTCTGGTAGGGGGAAAACGGTTGTAACAGCTCTTGCGTCAGCGAGGGTAAAGACACGTTCAGCTCCTGTTGGGGGAAATCGGGCAATCAGCATAGTCGCGTCGGAGGTCGAGGGAATGACAGAAGACGACTATTGTTTACTAAAGTGCAACCTACTATTGTCACAACTGCGGTTTTTGCAGCGAAACAAGCAACCTAGAATAGCCGCATTCCGCCGTCTCCGCCTGGTGAGAGCCTGTGTCCGCGGAGATGGTCGGAATATCCTTATCAGCCATGGGAGAAGAGACATGCCAACCCCTCTTGAGATAGTGCGCGCGACTTACGAAGGCAGTTCCGAAGAAAACGGCCGTAATCTGCTGGCGGCGCTGGCCCCCGATGCCGAGTGGACCGAAGCCGCCGGTTTCCCTTACGCCGGTACCTATATCGGCCCGGAGAATATCATCAAGAACGTGCATCAGCGTTTGGGCAGCGAATGGCAAGGTTACCGCGCCGATGTCGATCACTTTTACGACGCCGGCGACAACGTGATTGCTCAGGGTTTTTATCACGGCACTTACCGGGCCACCGGCAAAGCCTTCAGCGCCTCCTTTGCGCATATTTATACGGTGCGCGCCGGCAAGATCGTGAAGTTCGTGCAGATTGTCGACAGCGCTAAAGTGCTGGAAGCGATGCAGCCTTAATCGCCGCTGTGCTTGCCGAATTTGCGGTCAAACTCGCGCCGGTAACCCCGAGCCTTGTTGCGATCGCGGATCCACAAATAGCCGCACACCAGCGCAACCGCTCCCGAGAAGGTGACGTTGCGCATATCCCGGTCATACCAAAACACCAACAGCGCATCCAGCGCAGCAATCAGCGCGATCCATTTGTACATATGGGATTGGCGCCGCGTGGCGGCGTTGAGTCGTTTTAACTGTCTGGCTTCGTCCAACACCGGTTTTTGCTGCATAGCGTTTCGTTATCATCAGGCTGTTCACGCTAAATTAGCAGAATCCTGCCAACTGCCGCAAAGATTAACGCACGCCGTCAGGCGGTTTTCAGCGTTCCCCGGGGCACGCTGAAAATTTATGCGCAGACGCTGGTATTGTTTATCGGGTGTGATAGGTTATTTATTCGCTATTTATGGGTTTTTATTCAATCAGCGCTGTGTCATCAAGCCGTAGTACTGGGCGGTTAACGTGATGGGTTCGACGCATGCGGCGGTTAACTTCGGCAGGAGAATATGATGAACGATAAGACGGCACGCCCGCAGGATGTGGTTCAACAACAGCTTGACGCCTATAACGCCCGCGATATTGAGGCCTTTATGGCCTGCTGGGCGGATGACGCGCAGTATTACGAACACCCCGACACGCTGCTGGCCAGCGGCAAGGCGGCGATCCGCGAACGGCATCTGGCGCGCTTTCGCGAGCCGAGCCTGTACGGCGAACGAATAAAACGCATGGCGGTGGGGAATATGGTGGTCGATCAGGAGGTGGTGACGCGCAACTTCCCGCAGGGGCGCGGCAAAATGGATGTCATCGCCATTTACGAAGTGGAACAGGGGCGGATCGCCAAAGCCTGGTTCAAGATCGGCCCCTGCGTGCCGGACGAAGGCGCGCTCTAGCCGCGCCTTATTGCAACGCCATCACCGCCTCTATCTCTACGCACACTGCGGGTGAGAACAACGCGCTGACCGCCATCAAAGAACAGGCCGGCAGCGCGCCGTCGAAATAGTCAAACAGCACCGGGCGCACGCTCGCCAGAGCGGCGATGTTGGTCAGGAACACGCTGATTTTAATCAATGCCTTGAGATTGACGCCTTCGCTGGCGGCGATGGTCGCCAATTGCTCAAGGATCTCCTGCGTTTGCTGCGGCGCGCTCAAGCCCTGCGCGTCGGTGGCGAAGGCCGTCAAGCCAGATACGTACAGGCGATCGCCGTGGCGCACGGCGTGCACATAAGGGCCACCCGGCGTAGGCAATTGCGGATAATTAATGCGTTTTAATGATGTCATGGTCAAACCCCGCGCAAGACCGGTTAATAAAATCGACAAACTTGGTTAGGATACTGGAGAAAACGCGGCAAAGCGCCGCACGCCGATGATATCTGAGAGAATCATCCCCCTTTATGTTATACGCCGTCTCTCACGCGAATGTGACAGTGCGGCGCAGATCGGCAACAAGGACGCAGAGACGATGAACCCGCTTTTTACGCCTTACCTGCAGCGCTGGCGGCTGGAGCAGGACGGCAAAGCCTTCGAAACCCACAGCAGTCTATTGATGCCGGTGCGTTACCGGGGCGCGGCGGCCATGCTGAAGATCGCCCGCGAGCAGGAGGAGCGCTTCGGCGGGCAGCTGATGTGCTGGTGGCGTGGAGAAGGTGCCGCGCAGGTGCTGGCGTGGCACGACGACGGCATTTTGCTGGAGCGCGCGCAGGGCGAAGGGTCGTTGGCGCAGCTGGTGCGTGACGGCGACGATGAACAAGCCACGCAGATTCTGTGCCGGGCGATCGCCGCCTTGCATGCGCCGCGGGCGGCGCCGTTGCCTGAGCTTATCCCGTTGCAGGAGTGGTTCAGCTCGCTGTGGCCGGCGGCCCAGGCGCACGGCGGCATGCTGCGTCTCAGCGCCACGGCGGCGGCGGAGCTGTTGAGCAGCCCGCGAGAAGAAAGCGTGTTGCACGGGGATATCCACCATGACAATGTGCTGGACTTTGGTGCACGCGGTTGGCTGGCGATCGATCCCAAGCGTTTGTACGGTGAACGGGGCTTCGATTACGCCAACATCTTCTGCAATCCTAACTACGGCGTCGCCACCGATCCGGCCATTTTTCATCGCCGCGTGGAACAGGTGTGCCGGTTGGCCGGGCTGGATCGCCGTCGTCTGCTGCAATGGATCCTGGCCTGGTCGGGGCTTTCCGCCGCCTGGTTCATGGAAGACGGGCAGGCGGCGGACATTGATTTTCGCGTCGCTGAACTGGCGGCACGCGCGCTGGATCTCACGTTGCCGGACGGCGATTCAGGGTTCATCCTGCCAGTAATCGAGCGAGGCTGAAGGGCGCTGCAGGTAACGCACCTGCTCGCCGTCATTGCCGCGCGCCATCGCCTGGTATTTACCTGAGTCCGGATACATCACCACTTCCGGCTGTTCGCGCGTGCTGACGGACAGATACTTCAGCGGCGCATCGGAGGTGTTGATGATCTGGTGCGGGTATTCCGGGCCAGGCGGAATGAAAATGACATCTCCGCTGACGATCGGCAGCATTTCTCCGGCTACCCGCAGCGTTCCGCTGCCTTCCAGAATGATGAACATTTCCTCCTGAGCGTAGTGAAAATGATAGGGGCAGGAACGCATGCCCGGCGCCACACAATCGAAGGAGGCGCCCAGCTTGTCGGCGGCGGTGCCGGTGCCGAGACGAGCGCCGACGCTGTCATACAGCGGCGGCCGCCGGTCATGCTTCATCTCTACCTGTTCGACATTGCGTATCAAGCGCTGGGCTAACAGCGCGGCTTTCTCGGTCATAAGCTTCCTTGGTGACGGCGTCACTTATTATGTGAATTGACATTCAGACGACAGAGAAAGTGAAGGCGCCACGGCGCCGCTTGTCAATGTAGACCGCCCGTTACGTCACGGTGTTTCGCCGCGGCAGCGACAGCAGCAGATGCGCGATGGCGCCGCCGACAATGCCCCAGAATGCCGAACCGATGCCGAGCAACGTGACGCCGGAGGCGGTGATGAGGAAGGCGATCAGCGCCGCGTCGCGCTGTTTTTCATCATGCAGCGCGCGTTGCAGGCTGCCGCCGATGGTGCCGAGCAGCGCCAGCCCGGCGATGGTGTGGATCAAGGCGACCGGCAACGCGCTGAACAGCAGGCCGATGGCGCCGCCGAACAACCCGGCCAATAAATAGAAGCCGCCGGCGGCCACCGCGCCCATATAGCGCCGCTGTGGATCGGGATGCACGTCCGGCCCCATGCAAATGGCGGCGGTAATGGCGGCGATGCACACCGAGAAACCGCCGAATGGCGCCAGCAGCAGCGCGGTCAGCGCCGTCCAGGCGATCAGCGGTGAGGTGGGAACACGGTAGCCCGCCGCCTGCAGCGTAGCGATCCCGGGGGCGTTCTGTGAAGCCATGGTGACCACGAAGAAGGGCACCCCGATGCCGAGCAGCGTCGGCCAGCTGAAATGCGGCGCGATAAATTCCGGCACGGCGACCGCCGGCGCCTGTTGCGCCAGATGGATATCGCCCTGTAGCGCGGCGATCGCCAGCCCAATCGCCAGCGTCAGTACGATGGCGTAGCGCGGCAGGTAACGGCGGCTGAGCAGATAGGCCAGCCCCATACCGGCGCTGAGGAGGAAATCGAGCTGCAGTGAAGCGAAGGCGTCCAGCCCGAAACGCAGCAGGATCCCCGCCAACATCGCGGCAGAAATCGCCTGCGGAATATAATCCATCAGGCGGGCGAACAGCCCGGTGACGCCGCAGAGCAGGATCAGGCCCGACGCGAAGATGAACACCCCGATCGCCTCATTGATCGGCGTGCCGGGCAGGCTGGTGACCAGCAGCGCCGCTCCTGGCGTCGACCACGCGGTGAGGATCGGGGTGCGATAGTACAGCGAAAGCCCCAGCGAGGTGACGCCCATCGCGATCCCAAGCGTGCTCAGCCAGCCGCCGATCTGCGCCGGCGTGGCGCCTGCGGCGGCGGCGGCCTGGAAAATGATGGCGGCAGAGCTGGTGTAGCCGACCAGAACGGCGACAAAGCCGGCCATGACGGAGGGCAGGGTCAGATGGCGCAAGGAGAGGGCTGGGCGCATGAGGAGCTCCAATCGGTGAGTGTGCGTTATAACGCACGGTAAGAAATCAGCATAGCACCGTGCGCTATAGCGCACAAGCGGGTATAATCGAGCGCGATACGCAGAGGAGAACAGGATGCAGGAACTTGCCGCCCATTTGGCGCACACCCTTCGCACGCTGCGCGTGCAGCGCGGCTGGAGCCTGACGCAGGCGGCGGAATACACCGGCGTCAGCAAGGCGATGCTCGGGCAGATTGAGCGCGGCGAATCCAGCCCGACGGTGGCGACGCTGTGGAAGATCGCCACCGGTTTCAACGTGGCGTTCTCCGCCTTTCTTGAGGCGTCGCCCGCGCAGCAGCAGGCGACGCTGCACCGCTACGGCGAACTGCCGGTGTACGATCAGGACAACGCCGATATGCGCGTGGTGCCGCTGTTTCCCTACGATCGCCAGCTGGGTTTCGACATGTTCGTCATCGATCTCGCGCCGGGCGCGCTCAGCGAATCGTCGCCGCATGAGCCGGGCGTGATTGAGCATGTGATCGTGATCAGCGGCCGGTTGGAATTGGCGATAGACGGCGAGTGGCACAGCCTGGCGGCCGGCGAGGCGATGCGCTTTCAGGCCGATCGGCCGCATGCCTACCGCAACGCCGGTTCACACACGGTGCGCATTCACGATCTGATCCACTATCCTCAATCCTGACTCAACGCGGCGGCCGCGGGCTTTGACTCCGCGCCGCCAAACGCCTACCTTGTTGAAAATGACTCTTATTTCACAGGCTGTCGCCCATGACGGGGCGGCGTTGCAGCCGACTCAAAAGGAGCTTGATTTTGCCGGTCACCAATCGACGTCAGTTTATTAAACTCAGTGCGCAAACCGCAGGAGCCGTATTCGCGATGACTTCATTACCCAACAGTATCCGCCTGGCGATGGCGGCGGAGGGCGGCGCGGCCGCCGGCGATGAATTCCTGTGGCTGGAAGAGCTGCAGGGTAAAAAAGCGCTGCAATGGGTGCAGCAGGAAAATCAGCGCACCGTGGCACGTTTCGGCCAGGGCGAAGACTTTCAGCGCATTGAGCGCGAAGTCCTGGATATCCTCAATAAAGACACCCAGATCCCGTGGGTGAGCAAACGCGGCGAGTACTATTACAACTTCTGGCAGGATCAGGCCAACCCGCGTGGCCTGCTGCGACGCGCCACGCTGGACGAGTACCGCAAGGCCAAACCGGCCTGGGAGACGGTGCTGGATATCGATGCGCTGGGCAAGGCGGAGGGCAAGGATTGGGTTTATCAGGGCTCGCAGCCGCTGGCGCCGGAATACCGTTATTGCCTGATGCAGCTGTCGCCGGACGGCGGCGACGCCACCGAAATCCGCGAATTCGATCTGGTGGCCAAACGCTTCGTCAAAGACGGCTTTAACGTACCGGTGGCGAAAAGCCGGGTTTCCTGGGTCGATCGGGACACGCTGTTCATCGCCACCGATTTCGGCCCCGGCTCGATGACCCAGTCCGGCTACGCGCGCATCGCCAAACGCTGGCGGCGCGGCACGCCGCTGAGCGCCGCCGAAACGCTGTACGAAGCGCAGCCCGAGGACATGGCGGTCTTCGCCTATCACGACCGCACGCCGGGCTTTGAGCGCGATTTCGTCGGCCGCAGCCTGGATTTCTACCGCCGCGACTATTTCTTGCTGACTCAGGACGGCCGGCAGAAAAAAATCGACATCCCCGCCGACGCCGAGCTGGATACGCATCGGGAATGGCTGCTGATCAAGCCGAGCAGCGATTGGGACGTGGGCGGCAAGCGCTATCCGTCCGGCTCGCTGTTGGCGGCCAATTTCGACGACTATCTGGCGGGCAAGCGCGAGCTGCAGCCGCTGTTTACCCCGACGGCGGAGCAGGCGCTGAGCGGCTACAGCGGCACTCGCGATCACCTGATCCTCAGCATCATGGATAACGTGGTCAACCGACTGGAAGTGCTGACGCCGCAGGGCGGCAGCTGGCAACGTCGCCCGCTGGGCAATCCCGGCGCCATCAGCACCCTTTCCGCCGGCGGCATCGACGACGAGAGCAACGCCTATTTCCTGACGGTCAGCGGGTTCCTGCAGCCGACCTCGCTGTATATGGGCAACCTCGACGGCGGGGAAGCGACGCTGCTGAAACAGGCGCCGCAGGACTTTGACGCCGCTGGCTATCAGGTCAGCCAGCATTTCGCGCGCTCCAAGGACGGCACCCGTGTGCCGTATTTCCAGATCGCCGCCAAAGATCTCAAGCTGGACGGCAGCACGCCGACGCTGCTGTACGGCTACGGCGGGTTTGAAGTGCCGCTGCTGCCGGGCTATCTGGGCGGCAAAGCGCCGGCCTGGCTGGAGCGCGGCGGGGTATACGTGGTGGCCAACATTCGGGGCGGCGGTGAATATGGTCCGGCCTGGCATCAGGCGGCGCTCAAGCAGAATCGTCATCGTGCCTATGAGGATTTCGCCGCCGTGGCCGAAGACCTGTTCGCGCGCAAGGTGACTTCCGCGCCGCATCTCGGCGCGCGCGGCGGCAGCAACGGCGGTCTGCTGGTAGGCAATATGCTGACGCTGTATCCGCAGCTGTTCGGCTGCATCGTCTGCGAAGTGCCGCTGTTGGACATGCAGCGCTATACCCAACTCTCCGCCGGCGCGTCGTGGATCGCGGAATACGGCGATCCGAGCAAGCCGGAGCAGTGGGCCTATATCAAAACCTTCTCGCCGTACCACAATATTCAGGCGAAAACGGCCTATCCGCCGGTGCTGTTCTATACCGCCACCAGCGACGATCGGGTCAACCCGGCCCACGCGCGCAAAATGGCGGCGCGCATGCAGGCGATGGGGTATCAGCAGGCTTACTTCTACGAAAATACCGAGGGTGGGCACAGTGCCGCCGCCGACAAGCAACAGGCGGCGTTCCACAGCGCGCTGGTGAGCGAATTCATGTGGGCCAACCTGAGCGGCAAGCGCAAGCCAGCGTAAACACGTTTCTTGCGGGCATAAAAAAACGCCGGGGGTTAACCCCGGCGTTTCTATTTACGCTCAATCCACAGGCGATCAGTGAGCCGCCGTGGCTTCCTGCGCTTTCTGATTCAGGTCTTCGCTGGTGTCCAGCGTCATGCGGTACAGTTTCGGCGCGGTCAGCATCATCAGGATGGCGATGACGGCGGTGGCGATGCCGATTTGCATAAACACATGGCTGTAGATGGCCAGTGAAGCGTGCGCGTCGTTGATGTCGCTGGGGACGGCGGTCAGACCGGCGACTTTACCGGCGATCAGCGCCGCGGCGGCGGTGGTCAGGAACCAGGAACCCATGATGAAGCCCATCAGACGCTGCGGCACCAGCTGCGCCACCATCGCCAGACCCAGACCGGAAATCATCAGCTCGCCGATGCTCTGCAGCGCGTAGCTCAGGATCAGCCAGTTGACCGACACGATGCCCTGTTCGTTGGCGAAGCTGGCGCCCCATGGCAGCACCAGGAAGGCGCAGGAACACAGGATCATGCCGAAAGCGAACTTGTGCGGCATCGGCAGGCGATCGCCCATCTTGTTATACAACGCGGCCAGAATCGGGCTGGCGAGCATGATCCAGAACGGGTTCAGCGCCTGGTACTGCTCCGGCTCGAAGGCGACGCCGAAGATGCTGTGCTCCACGTTGTGGATGGCGAAGAAGTTCAGCGAGGTCGGCATCTGGCTGTACAGCACGAAGAATACCACCGCTTCCAGCATCAGCAGGAAGGCGACGATCATTTTGCGGCGTGCGGCGCCATGCAGGGCGAAGGCTTCCTTGGCGAACACGATCACGATCCCGGCAGAGATGAAGGCCAGCGCCCAGCGCGCGATCACCTGGTTGTGCAGCAGCCAGCTGGACACGGCGACCAGCGCCACGATGCCGACCAGCACCATCAGCAGTTTCGGCAGATGCAGCGGCTTGAAGTCAGGCCTGGAGCCGTTTTTCTTCACCCACTTGTGGCACATCATAAAGTTGACCAGGGTGATCAGCATGCCGACCACGCTCAGGGAGAACGCCACGCTCCAGCCGTACTTCGCCGCCAGCCACGGGGTAGCCAGCATGGAGAAGAAGGAACCGATGTTCACCGACATGTAGTACATGGTGAAGGCGCCGTCGATACGCGGGTCGTCTTTCTCATAGCAGGTGGAGAGCAGGGAGGACGGGTTGGCCTTGAACAGGCCGCTGCCCACGGCGATGGTCGCCATGCCCAGGTAGACCCAGAAGATGTCGTGGCCGGAGTAGGCCACCATGGCGTAACCGGCGGCCAGCACCAGCGCGCCGAGCACGATCACGCGTTTGGCGCCCAGCACCTTGTCGCCCAGCCAGCCACCAATGGCGACGAAGCCGTATACCAGGGCGCTGAAAGAAGAGAACAGGGTGATGGAGTCGGCTTCGCTCAGACCGAGCATCTTGACCAGATAAACCGCCATGATGCCTTGCAGGCCGTAATAGCCGAAGCGCTCCCACAGTTCGATCGAGAAGATCAGATAGAATGCTTTCGGTTGTTTGAACGCGTTAAGGCTCACGCTCTCCTGGTGTTGGTTGTTTGCTGTTGACACGGGTACCTCTGTTTTTTCGCAGCCCGTCTTTAGGGGACGGGAAAGTACAAAAGTTGATGCGGAACGGCATCCTTTTGCGTTGTTATAGGATGGGGACGGCGGTTAATGTTCACTATCTTTGTCAACGTGGCAAGCAGTTTGTCATATTCTGTTACATTTAACGCCGGCAGGATTATGCCGCGATGTTGCAAATGTTATGCAGTATTAACTTTCGGCTTTTAGTGGTTTATCGATTTTTTGTTTTGATTAAAAGCTATACGAATTTTAAACAGGGATATATTCTGCTGAATTGCTATTTTTTAGCGCATCAGTGTACGTGAGGTTATTAATCCGTTGGAATGTTGTGTATATGGCGCGATTTGTAAAATTATAGAAATTTAGGAAAACGGGGCTGGCATTTGTGAACGCCTTGTGATCCTGAAAGCGTGACGTTCACCGCAATTTTCGACTAATTTTTTGCTTGAAAATAACGCAGCGATGGGTTTCTTACTGAAAACCGTGATAACGCCGGGGTTACTGCTGCGCGATATCACATTTTTGATAAAAAAGCGGCGTTGGCGAGGGAAGAGGACGCGGCGGGTGCGGTTTGCCGCACCCAACTGACTCAGGATTCCGGATAAACCTTTTCTTTATATTCGCACAGGTCTTCGATGATGCAGGAGCCGCAGCGCGGTTTGCGCGCGATGCAGGTGTAGCGTCCGTGCAGGATCAACCAGTGATGGCAATCGACCTTGAATTCGGCGGGCACCACCTTCAACAGTTTCTCCTCCACCTGATCGACGTTCTTGCCCGGCGCAAAGTGGGTGCGGTTGCACACCCGGAAGATATGGGTGTCCACGGCGATGGTTGCCCAGCCGAAGGCGGTGTTGAGCACCACGTTGGCGGTTTTGCGGCCAACGCCCGGCAGCGCCTCCAGCGCGGCGCGATCTTCCGGCACTTCGCCGCCGTGCAGCTCCAGCAGCATGCGGCAGGTCTTGATCACGTTTTCGGCCTTGCTGTTGAACAGACCGATGGTCTTGATGTACTCCTTGACGCCATCAACCCCCAGCGCCAGCATGGCGGCGGGGGTGTTGGCGACCGGATAGAGTTTGGCGGTCGCCTTGTTAACGCTCACGTCGGTGGCCTGCGCAGACAGCAATACCGCGATCAGCAGCTCAAACGGCGTGGTGTACACCAGCTCGGTGGTCGGATGCGGGTTGTTGTCGCGCAGCCGGGTCAGAATTTCCAGTCGCTTCTGCTTGTTCATCAGGCCTTCTCAGCACGTCCTTGTTCCAGCAGCGGTTCCGCCGCCACGGCGCGGGCTTTGCGCGCCTTCATTCTTTCGTCGATCAGATACTTGACCGCCAACAGCAGGCCCAGGCCGATAAAGGCGCCTGGCGGCAGCATGGCCAGCAGGAACGGGCTGTCGAAGTGCACCACTTCGATGCGCAGCGATTTGGCCCAGCCGCCCAGCAGTTGATCGGCGCCGTCGAACAGCGTGCCGTTGCCCAGCAGCTCGCGCATTGAACCCAGCGTCACCATGACGCCGGTGGCGCCGAGGCCGATGGCCATGCCGTCCAGCGCCGAGAGGCCGACCGGTTTCTTGGCGGCCACCGCTTCGGCGCGGCCCACGACGATGCAGTTGGTCACGATCAACGGAATAAAAATGCCGAGCGACTGATACAGACCGAAGGCATAGGCGTTGATCAGCATCTGCACGATGCTCACCACCGCGGCGATGATCATGACGTAGATTGGAATACGCACTTCGCTTGGCACCCAGCGACGCACCGCGGAGATGGAGGCGTTGGTGAGCGTCAGCACCAGCGTGGTGGCCAGCCCCAGGCCCAGCGCGTTGGTGACGGTGGAGGTCACCGCCAGCAGCGGGCACATGCCCAGCAGCTGCACCAGGGCGGAGTTGTTCTTCCACAACCCCTGGACGATCAATTCTTTGGCTTCACTCATTCGCTGGCTCCACACGCAGGTAAGCTTTCAAGTTTAGGCGGCAGCGTTTCCATATACAACGCCGTGCGGCGCACCGCATTGACCACCGCACGCGGGGTGATGGTGGCGCCGGTGAATTGGTCGAACATGCCGCCATCTTTCTTCACCGCCCAGCGTTTGTCGTCCGGGCCTTCGATTTTCTTGCCGCTGAAGAAGGAAATCCAGTCGGAAATGCGCAGTTCGATCTTGTCGCCCAGCCCCGGGGTTTCATGGTGTTCAATCACCCGGGTGCCGAGTACCGTGCCGTTGAAATCGGCACCGACCAGCAGCTTGATGGCGCCGGAGTAACCGTCCGGCGCGGTGGTTTCCAGCGCGGCGGCGGTCGGTTGCCCGTTTTTGCGCGCCAGGTATAAACGGTGTGGCGCGCCGTCGCCCAGCGCCGGATCGCTGACCAGGAAGCATTCGTTCTGCATGACGTTGTCGTAATTTTCCGGCGGCACCACCTGATCGAGCAGGGCTTTTTGCTGCAGCGCCGCCTGATGCGCGATGGTGGTTTTCGTCAGGGCGTAGACCACGGCGGTGAGGCCGGTGGTGACCGCCGCAAACACCGCCAGCGTGGTGCCGTGCTTTCTCATGGAATTCAGCATGGCGGCTCCTTAGCGATGGCCGTACACGCGCGGCTGCGTGTAGTGGTCGATTAACGGGACGGTGATGTTGGCGAGCAGCACAGCAAAGGCCACGCCGTCAGGGTAGCCGCCATAAACGCGGATCAGCCAGACCAGCACGCCGATCAGCGCGCCGTAGATTAAACGGCCCTTCGGCGTGGTGGAGGCGCTGACCGGGTCGGTGGCGATAAAGAACGCGCCCAGCATGCTGGCGCCGGAGAACAGGTGGATCAGCGGCGAAGCCTGATGCGCCGGATCGAGCCACCAGGCCAGACCGGAGCAGAAGGCGATGGCGGCCAACATGCTGAAGGGGATCTGCCAGTGGATCAGGCGGCGCGCCAGCATAAACAGGCCGCCGGCCAGAAAGCCGAGGTTGACCCACTGCCAGCCGATGCCCGCCAGCGCGCCGCCGAACAGCGGCTGCTGCAACACTTGTTCAACGCTGTGGCCGCTGCGCAAACCGGTTTTGAAGCCGTCGAGCGGTGTAGCCTGGCTGATGCCGTCAACGCCCATCTGCAATTCGTGCAGCGTCGCGCCCTGAGCGGTATGGCCGCTGAAAATCGCCAGCAGCGTGTCGTGGAACGACAGTGCGGTGGCGCGCAGCTCATCCGGCGGCAACCAGCTGGTCATCTGCACCGGGAAGGAGATCAGCAGCACCACGTAACCGACCATCGCCGGATTGAACGGGTTCTGCCCAAGGCCGCCGTACAGCTGTTTGGCGATGACGATGGCGAAGAAGGTGCCGATGACGATCATCCACCACGGGGCCAGCGGCGGCAGGCTGATGCCGAGCAGCAGCGCGGTCAGCAGGGCGGAGTTGTCCGCCAGCCGGCTGCGCACCGGCAGCTTGCGCAGCCTGAGGATCGCGCCTTCTGCGGCCAGCGCGACGCTCGCCGCCAGCGCCACCTGAATCAGCACGCCATAACCGAAGAACCAAATCTGTGCTGCGATGCCGGGAATGCAGGCCAACATCACCCACAGCATAATGCGGCTGGTGCTTTGCTGGTTGTGGGTGAACGGCGAGCTGGCGATGTGTAAGCCTTTGGCGGCTGTGGGTGATACCGGCCTGAACTTCATAGAGTAACGATACCTTCTGCGCCGCGCCTGCGGCAGTTTCGATGCGCCGAATTGCGGGCGCGGCAAAAATAATAGCCGAGCATTCTACCTGATTCGATGCGAGGGTAATACGCCTTAATGATAGGGGTATTCGGCTTTTCGCACCCGTTGAGATCGGCGTGGCGCGATTTGATTTTTTTTTGGCCGGAAAATGGGCTAACGTGAGGAATTGTCTGTGGAACTTGTGCCGCCATCGCCCCTGAGAAATGGGGTAACCGTATGAATGAAATATCATTTTTGTCCAGATTTCCGCACAAAATAACAACTTTCACATAATACGTGTAGGTTACTATCGCGAACATTATTGAGTCAGTGAATCCATAATAATGACAAATGAAGACATTTTTTTTATTGAAGAGCTAATTGAGTGGGTGGAGATACATCTGGAGAAACGGCCAAACCTGGATGAAGTTGCGCGTATTTCGGGCTACTCCAAGTGGCATCTGCAGCGTAAATTCAAGCGTATTACCGGCATTCAACTCGCCACCTATATCCGCTCGCGCATCTTGACGCGCGCCGCGGTGGCGCTGCGCATCACCCGTCGCTCCATCATCGACATCTCCGATGAGCTGGGCTTCGACTCGCAGCAGACCTTTACTCGCATGTTCAAGCAGCGCTTCGGCACCACGCCCAATCGCTACCGCTCGATGGAGCACTGGGACGTGAAAAACCTGATGCCGCGCTTTAACTTCGAAGCCAGCTACGGCGCGGGATATTATCCGGAAGTGAAGCGGCTGACGCTGCCCGAGATGCAGCTGGTCGGCTTCTCGCGCCGGCTGGATTTCGCCTCCGAACAAGAGCTGGAGTACGCGTCCTGCATGGCGATGAAGGACGAGATTTTCAATGACTTCTTCAAGGGGTTGCACGTCGACTGCCGGCGAATTTACAGCATTTATTGCCCGCAGGCCGGGAAAGGCGACGAGCTGTCGTCCACGCTGGTGATGGCGGTCGATCCTGAACATAAAAAGGACATTCTTTCCAATCATCAGATAGACACCATCCATCTGCCGAGCCGCGAGTTTATCTCCATCAACCATAAGGGCACGGCGAAGGAGTGTCTGCAGTTTTTCGGTTATCTGGTGTCGCATGTGATGCCGGGGCTGAAGGATAAGGTGCGCGGCAGTATGGAAATGGAGATCATTCAAACCAAAGAGTGGAACCCGGAGTCCAAACTGCGTCAGATTGAAGTGGACTACACCTATCTGATCTCTATCGATTAAACGGCGCCCGGCGTAGGCCAGGCGCCGCCGTCATCATTTGTCTTCCGTTTCCGCCGCCAGCGATTCTCTGGCGGCTTTTTTGGCTTTGGCGCGGGCGATAGCCGCCGCGACCGCCGCCTTGCGCGGATCTTCTTCGGCGTCAGCCGGAGCCGGTTCTGTCTCAGCCGGAGCGTCCGCCTGCTGCGCCGCTTTTTTGGCTTTGGCGCGGGCGATAGCCGCCGCGACCGCCGCTTTGCGCGGATCTTCTTCGGCGGTAGCCGGAGCCGGTTCTGTCTCGGCCGGAGCGTCCGCCTGCTGCGCCGCTTTCTTGGCCTTCACGCGAGCCAGGGCGGCGGCGACTGCCGCTTTACGCGGATCTTCTTCGGCGGTAGCCGGAGCCGGTTCTGTCTCGGCCGGAGCGTCCGCCTGCTGCACCGCTTTCTTGGCCTTCACGCGAGCCAGGGCGGCGGCGACTGCCGCTTTACGCGGATCTTCTTCGGCGGCAGCCGGAGCCGGTTCTGTCTCAGCGGGAGCGTCCGCCTGCTGCGCCGTTCTCTTGGCCTTCACGCGAGCCAGGGCGGCGGCGACTGCCGCTTTACGCGGATCGTCCTCTGTCGCGGCATGGGCGGTGATGTCTGCGGCCGGTGCCTCTTTGCGCGCCTTCACGCGGGCCAGCGCCGCGGCCACGGCGGCCTTACGCGCGTCGTCGCCTGAGGTTGCCGGCGAGGCTTGTTCCGCTTCGGCCGCCAACTGGGCGCGCCGTTCACGCGCCTGCGCTTTACGCGCTTCGCGGGCGGCGATCATCTCGCTGTTGTCCGGCTGCTGGCCGTCGACCGGCGTAACCGCCGCTTCGGCATTCTTGCTGCGTACGCGCGCCAGTGCGGCCTGTACCGCCCCCTGATCGTCGTCGGTCAGTTTGACGGCGGCCTTTTTGTGCCGCTCTTCGCGCGCCAGTTTCTCGCGCTCCAGACGCGCCAGCTTGGCCTCGTAACGCGCCTTGGCCTCGGCGGTGCGCGCCGCTTCCAAATCGATAGCCTTGATTTCGGCCTTTTCCTGCCGGTAGTACTGCACCAGCGGAATGTTGCTGGGGCAGACGAACGCGCAGGCGCCGCATTCGATGCAATCGAACAGGTTGTGGTTGCGCGCCTTGTCGTGCTCCTGCCCGCGGCTGAACCAGTACAGCTGTTGCGGCAACAGCCCGGCAGGGCAAGCGTCCACGCACAGGCCGCAGCGGATGCAGGATTGCTCGGGTTCCTGCGGCGTCATTTCATCCACCGTCGGCGCCAGAATGCAGTTGCTGATCTTGACGATCGGCACGTTCAGCGCGGGCAGGGTAAAGCCCATCAGCGGGCCGCCCATCACCACCATCTGCTGCGCCTGCGGACGGAAACCGACGAAATCAAGCAGGTGCTGCACCGGCGTGCCGATGCGTGCCCACAGGTTGCCAGGGCGCTCGACCGCCTCGCCGGTCAGGGTCACCACGCGCTCAATCAACGGTTCGCCGTCGACGATCGCCCGCTTGATGGCGAAGGCGGTGCCGACGTTTTGCATCAGCACGCCGATAGCGGAGGAGTGCTTGCCGTGCGGCACTTCCTTGCCGGTCAAAATCTTGGTCAGCTGCTTGGCGCCGCCGGACGGGTATTTGGTGGGGATGACGCGCAGGGCAATGCCGGTCTGGCCGCGCAACGCCTGTTTCAGCGCCGCGATCGCCTCTGGCTTGTTGTCTTCAATGCCGATCAGCGTGACCTTGGGCTGCAGAATGTGTTGCAGGATCTGCGTGCCTTCAACGATCTGATCGGCATGTTCCTGCATCAGGCGATCGTCGGCGGTGATGTAAGGCTCGCACTCGGCGGCGTTGAGGATCAGCGTTTCCACGCCGCTCATGCCGCCTTGCAGTTTACTGGCGGTCGGGAAACCGGCGCCGCCCAGACCGGCGATGCCGGCCTGATGAATACGTTGAATCAGCTCCGCGGCGGGCGATTGGCGGTAATCCGCCACCGGCTCGCGCTCGCACCAGCGGTCTTCGCCGTCTGCCTCGATAATCACGCACAGCTCCGACAGCCCGGAAGGGTGAGCGGTGATGTGCGGCGTGATGGCGCTAACGGTGCCCGAGGTCGGGGCGTGCACCGGCACGGTGCGCCCGCGGCCGACGGTCAGCGGCTGGCCTTTCAACACCCGATCGCCGGCGTTGACGCACAGTTCGCCTTCCGGTCCCAGATGCTGCTGCAGCGGAATGATAAAGGTCTTGGGCAGAGGGGCGACACGCAGCGGCGCGCCGCTCGACTGAGTCTTCATTTCCGGTGGATGGATCCCGCCGTCGAAATCCCAGATCCGGTCTTTTTTAAAGGCGGCGAACAGATTAAGCATGTTGCTCCACGTGGATCACTTGCACCGGGATCGTCTTCATGTCCCACTTCCAGTTGGCGGTGGTGGTGGCGACCGGTCTCATTTCAATACAGTCGGTAGGGCAAGGGGCGACGCACAGATCGCAGCCGGTACAGAGGTCGGTAATGACGGTATGCATGGCGCGGGTGGCGCCGACGATGGCGTCAACCGGGCAAGCCTGAATGCACTTGGTGCAGCCGATGCAGTTGGCCTCGTCGATATAGGCCACTTTACGCTCCGGCTCGGCGGCGGCTTCGCTGCCCAGCGGCTGCGGCTCCACGTTGAGCAGCTCCGCCAGTTTCAGCATCACCTGTTCGCCGCCCGGCGCGCATTTGTTGATCATCTCGCCGTTGGCCACCGCCTCGGCATAGGGGCGACAGCCGGGGTAGCCGCACTGGCCGCACTGGCTCTGCGGCAGGATCGCGTCGACCTGCTCGGCGACCGGATCCTCTTCCACCTCAAAACGGCGCGCGGCGTAGCCCAGCACCAGTCCGAACAGCAGCCCGAGCGCGCTCAAAGCCGCGATAGCTATCCACAACGCAGTCATTAGAATTTCACCAGCCCGGTAAAGCCCATAAAGGCCAGCGACATCAGCCCGGCGGTGATCAGTGCGATCGAGGAGCCGCGGAACGGCGCCGGCACGTCGGCCACCGCCAGACGTTCGCGAATGGCGGCGAACAGCACCATCACCAGCGAGAAACCGGCGGCGGCGCTGAAACCGTAAACGGCGGACTGCAGGAAGTTATAACCGAGGTTGACGTTAAGCAACGCCACGCCCAGCACCGCGCAGTTGGTGGTGATCAGCGGCAGGAAGATGCCCAGCAGGCGATAGAGCGCCGGGCTGGTCTTGCGCACCACCATCTCGGTGAACTGCACCACCACGGCGATCACCAGAATGAAGGAGAGCGTGCGCAGATACACCAGATCCAGCGGAACCAGAATAAAGGTGTTGATCACCCAGGCGCTGACGGAGGCCAGCGTCATGACGAAGGTGGTGGCCATTCCCATGCCGATGGCGCTTTCCAGCTTCTTGGAAACGCCGAGGAACGGGCACAGGCCAAGAAACTTCACCAGAACGAAGTTGTTCACCAGTACGGTGCCGACAAACAGGAGCAGGTATTCGGTCATTGCGATGCCTAAAAAAATAAAAGCCGCCTATTATCGGGAATCGGCGGCCGGACGACAACATATGAATCGCAGGGGTATTGCCTTTTTTGGTGAAAATTTACACAAATCACCCAATAAAACGTGCTGCAATCGCCTTTAACGTTCGGTAAAGGTCCCTTTGACCCGCTGCGAACGCTTGATGTAAGGCACCAGCAGCGCCGCCATCAGCAGCGGCCAGCCGAGGCTGCGCACCGCCACTTCATCCGGCACCGGCGCGAAGGCGAAGGCTTTCACCGCCAGGATCACCGTGATCAGCAGCCATAACAAGAACAGCTTGGGGAAGCGCTGCGACCGCTGGCAAAACAGAAATACCAGCCACAGGGTGAAGCCCCACATCAAGAGCGTGGTCAACACCGAAAAGTACCATTGCAGGGTAAACGCCTGGGCGTTGGTCAACAGATAGTCGCGCGACTCGGGCATGAAGATCGCCATGGCGTACAGGAGCAGCATCAGGCTGGCGCTGAGCAGGGTGACGATCAGATAGGCCAGCGGGGCCAGCAACCAACCGCCGATACGAGAGTATTCAGCTTGAGACATAAAACGGCTTCCTGATTGAATCGGGGATCACAGGCGGCATAGCTTAGCGGGTAATATAGGCTTCGTCATCCCTATCAACCGGATAGCTCGGCGTCGCGGGCTCGGGCCGCACGTTTGGCTACTCCGGCGCCGTGCCGACCCCGCTTCGAATTAACATCTCATTTACTTCTTGTTCCAGCCGTCCGCATGGTGTCAAATCGAAAGGGTCTGTCGTGAGCCTGCAAGAGGAAATCCCATGGCTGAGAAAATTCGTGTCGGGCTGGTCGGTTACGGCTACGCCGGCAAAACCTTTCATGCGCCGCTGATCGCCGGTACGCCCGGGCTGGAGCTGGCCGCCGTTTCCAGCAGCGATGCCGGCAAAGTGCGCGCGGACTGGCCGTCGATGACGGTGGTGGGCGATGCGCAGGCGCTGTTCGCCGATCCGGCCCTCGATCTGATCGTGATTCCTACCCCCAACGATACCCATTTCCCGCTGGCGCAACAGGCGCTGGCCGCCGGCAAGCACGTGGTCGTGGACAAACCGTTTACCGTGACATTGTCACAAGCTCAGGCGCTGCAGCAACAGGCGCAGCAGAGCGGTTTGCTGTTGTCGGTGTTCCACAACCGTCGCTGGGACAGCGATTTCCTGACCCTCAAAGCGCTGCTGAACGACGGTTCGCTGGGCGAGGTGGTGTACTTCGAGTCGCACTTCGATCGTTACCGGCCACAGGTGCGTCAGCGCTGGCGCGAACAGGGCGGCGTCGGCAGCGGCATCTGGTTCGATTTGGGGCCGCATCTGCTCGATCAGGCGCTGCAACTCTTCGGCAAACCCGAGCGGCTGTTTGTCGATCTGGGTGAGCTGCGGCCGGGGGCGCAGGCGGTGGACTATTTCCACGCGCTGCTGAGCTATGGCAATCGCCGTGTGGTGCTGCACGCCAGCATGCTGGCGGCGGCGGAGAGCCCGCGCTATGTGGTGCACGGCACCCGCGGCAGCTATGTCAAATACGGCCTGGATCCGCAGGAAGACCGGCTGAAGGCCGGCGAACGCTTGCCGCAGGCCGACTGGGGCTATGACATGCGCGAGGGTGTGGTGACGCTGTCACGCGGCGACCTGCTGGCGGAACAGCCGCTGCTCAATATTCCCGGCAACTACCCGGCTTATTACGCGGCGGTGCGCGACGCGATTGCCGGCATAGGCGAAAATCCGGTGCCGGCCGCCGACGCCATCGCGGTGATGGCATTGATCGAACTGGGGCTGGAATCGGCCCGGCTGCAGCAGGCGCTGCCGGTGGTCTGATCCCGCCCACTTTTCTGTGGCCCGGCGCAACGTCGGGCCTTTTTACGACTCTACGTGCAAGGAAATCCGTTTCATGTCCTGGTTGCAGCGTTTGCGCATTGACAAATTTTTGCTGGTTCTGATTTTGGTGGTGATCGTCGCCTCGCTGTTCCCCTGCGAAGGCATCTGGAAAACCTTCTTTGAACACCTGACCACCGCCGCCATCGCGCTGCTGTTCTTTATGCACGGCGCCAAGCTGTCGCGCGAGGCGATCATCGCCGGCATGAGTCACTGGAAGCTGCATCTGCTGGTGTTCCTCAGCACCTTTGCGCTGTTCCCGCTGCTCGGGCTGGCGATGAACCTGTTGGTGCCGGGCATCATGACGCCGACGGTCTATCTCGGCTTCCTCTATCTGTGCGCGCTACCGGCCACGGTGCAGTCGGCCATCGCCTTTACGTCGGCGGCGGGCGGCAACGTGGCGGCGGCGATCTGCAGCGCCTCGGCGTCGAGCATTCTCGGTGTGTTCCTGTCGCCGCTGCTGGTGGGGGCGTTGATGCATACTCAGGGCGGTAATACCGACGTGCTGCACGCCATCGGTTCAATCATTTTGCAATTGATGGTGCCGTTCGTGATCGGTCACCTGGCGCGGCCATTGATCGGCAAGTGGATCGATCGCCATCGCAAATTGATCAATCTGACCGACCGTTCGTCGATCCTGCTGGTGGTGTATACCGCGTTCAGCGCGGCGGTGGTGGAAGGGATTTGGCATCGCATCGACGGCTGGTCGCTGCTGACCATCCTGGTGATGTCGCTGGTGCTGCTGACGGTGGTGCTGGTGATCAACACCTACGCGGCGCGCTGGCTGGGCTTTAACACCGCCGATGAAATCACCATCGTCTTCTGCGGATCGAAAAAGAGCCTGGCGAACGGCATCCCGATGGCCAATGTGCTGTTCCCAGCCGCGGCGGTGGGCGCCATGGTGCTGCCGCTGATGATTTTCCACCAGGTTCAGCTGATGGTGTGCGCGGTGCTGGCGCAGCGCTATGCGCGTAAAACCGCTAAACAGCGGGCCGAGGCGGAGGCGCTGGCGGCCAAATAGGCCGCAGGCCGCTAACGGTGGCCCAGCGCGTCGAGCAGAAAGTCGGCGCGCTCGTCCGGTGAGGCGCGCGGCAGCTCTTGCAGCCGATAGCCATAACGGCGATAGACGGCTACCATCGCCCGGTAGGTCAGCTCGGCTTCGGCGAAAGATTGTTTTCTTTCGCTGTCCTGCGCGTAGATCGCTTGCCACGGCGGGGCGATGAACACCCTTTCGGCATAGCGAAAGACGCCGATCGCCGCCGTCAAATGCGCGGGGATCGGCAGTCCGCACAGCGTGAGATACCCGGCGATATCCGGCAGCCCGCGATCGAAGAACCAGCATGTTTCCCCCGTTGCTTCGCGCCATGAGCGCAGTTCCCAATCGAGCATCCGCTCGGCGAAGGCCTGGCGATCGCCCCACGGCAGCGCATGGCCGCCGATACTCACCTGATCCTGAATAATCGCCCGGCCGGCTTCCTGCGAGTGCGGAAAGCCGCGGCGATGAAGAACGTCGATGAGCGTGCTTTTGCCCGAACCCGGGCCGCCGGTCAGCACGATGCGGCGTGTTTTGTCAGACATGCGAAATTCCTCTTTTGCGGCAGAGTCATGGGGTAACACAGCGATAAAGACGAGCAGTCGGAAGAAGACTGCGGGGAGAGGGATGAGAAGAAGGCGCCGTTTGGCGCCTGGGGGGATTTAGCCCTGAACTTTGGCGCGCAGCGCCTGTTTTTCCTGCTCGCTGAGGAAGGCCAGCTTCAGGCCGTTTTCCTGCGCGGTGCGGATTTCTTCCGGCGTCAGCCCGGCCTGCGGCGCGGCGACGCGGTATTCATGCTCGATCTCGATGCCCTGAACCGCCGGATCGTCGGTGTTGATCGACGCCAGCACGCCGTGGCGCAGGAAGGTGGCCAGCGGATGCTGCGCCAGCGACGGCACGGTGCTGGTTTGGATGTTGGAGGTCAGGCAGGATTCGATACCGATGCCGTGTTCCGCCAGGAAGTCCATCAGTGCCGGATCTTCGACCGCTTTCACCCCGTGGCCGATACGTTCGGCGCCCAGCTCGCGGATCGCCTGCCAGATGCTTTCCGGGCCGGCGGCTTCGCCCGCGTGCACGGTGATGCGCAGGCCGGCGTCGCGGGCGCGGTTGAAGTGGCTGAGGAACAGGCTGCCGGGGAAGCCCAGCTCATCGCCCGCCAAATCCAGCGCGGTAATGCCGTCGCGGTGCGCCAGCAATCCTTCCAGTTCCTGCAGACAGGCGGCCTCGCCGAAGGTGCGGCTCATGATGCCGATCAGGCGAATGTCGATATCACGATCGCGGCAGCCCGAACGGATCCCGTCGATCACCGCTTCCACCACGCCGGCGACCGGCAGTTGATGCTTCATCGCCATGTAGTAAGGGGAGAAACGCAGCTCGGCATAGTGCAGGCCGGCGTTGGCGGCGTCCTCGACGTTTTCGTATGCCACCCGGCGGCAGGCGTCCAGATCGCCCAGCACCGCCACGCCCCAGTCCAGTTTCTGCAGGAAGCTGACCAGATCCGGTTCGGCATGGGTGATCTGCACGTGCGGGCGCAGGCTCTCCAAATCGTTGGCCGGCAGGGCGAGATTGAACTGGCGGCCGAGGTCGAGAATGGTCTGCGCGCGGATGTTGCCGTCGAGATGGCGGTGAATATCGGTAAGCGGTAGGCGGGGATCGATCATGCTGGGCACTCGCTAATTATCGTAGGTAAAGTGCAGAACAGTATAAAAACAAATGGATGAAACTTGCCATCGCGTTGCATAAAAAAGTGACTTACATCACAAATAATGCGAGGTGTATCGCATTTTCGTCGTGAATCAGGCTTTCAACACGCTGACGCCCGCCTGCTGCAACGGCGCGATCAGCGCGTCATCGGTAGCCCGCTCAACGATGATGGTGTGCGCCAGCGTAATATCGCCGATCGCATACTGCGAGGCGGCATTAAGCTTGGCGGCGGAAGCCAGCACCACGGTTTCCGCCGCACGGGCCGCCAGCGCGCGCTTGATGTAGGCTTCTTCCAGATCGCCGGTGCTCAACCCCGCAGTGGGGTGCACGCCGGTCACGCCCATAAAATAGATATCGGCGCGAATATGCGACATCGCTTCTACGGCAGCGGCGCCGACGCTGACGATCGAATGCTTATACAGTCGGCCGCCGATCAGGATCACCTCGACGGTGGGGTGATCGACCAGGCCCACGGCGACGCTGGGGCTGTGGGTGACGATGGTGGCGTTGAGGTTGGCCGGCAGTTGCCTGATCAGCTCTGCGGAGGTGGTGCCGCCGTCGATGATCACCACCTGGCCGGGGGCGATCAGCGCCGCCGCCGCTTTGGCGATCGCGCGTTTGGCGCCGGATTCCAATTGATTGCGTTCGGCGAAGCTGGCGATGGCGGAAGAAACCGGCAGGGCGCCGCCATGCACCCGTTGCAGCAACCCCTCGGCGTCCAGTTCGCGCAGATCGCGCCGGACCGTATCTTCCGACAGCCCGAACATCTCGCTGAGCTGTTTGGCCAAGACCTGACCCTCCTGGGCCAGTTTTTCCAAAATGATCTTCTTGCGTTGGCTGGTCAACATGGCCATTTCCTCTCAAATTTCCTATGCACGAAATATCTTGATCATACACGAAACTGCACGATAGTATCCATTTCCTTCCTCTGGCGGAGTAAACCGATGATAGCCACCAAAGACAGGGTTCGCATTGTCGAAACCCGGGTGTTGTCCGATGACTGGTACCTGCTGAAAAAAACCACCTTTGATTTTCTGCGGCGCGACGGCGTCTGGCAGCGGCAAAGCCGTGAGACTTACGATCGCGGCGACGGCGCCACCATTTTACTGTTCAACCGGCAGGCGCAAACGGTGATCCTGACGCGCCAGTTCCGCTTTCCGGTGTTCGTCAACGGTCATGACGGCATGCTGATTGAGGCCGCCGCCGGGCTGTTGGACGACGCGTCGCCGGAGGCGCGCATCCGCGCCGAAGTTGAAGAGGAAACCGGCTACTTCGTGCAGAACGTGGAGAAAGTGTTTGAGGCGTACATGAGCCCTGGCTCGGTCACCGAAAAGCTGCACTTTTTCGTCGGTGAATATCAGGCGGGCGACCGCCTCAACGAGGGCGGCGGGCTGGCGGCGGAGGGGGAAGATTTGGAGGTGATCGAGCTGCCGCTGGCGCAGGCCCTGCAGGCGGTTCGTCAGGGTACGATCGTTGACGCCAAAACTATCATGCTGCTGCAGTTTGTCGCCTTGAATCGGACGTTGGAGGAACAACGATGAAAGCCCAACAAATCTTGATCGCCGGCCCTTATCGCAGCGGCACCGATGGCGATCCGCAGCGTATCGCCGCCAATCTGGCGCGCCTCGAACAGGCGGCGCTGGCGGTCTACCAACGGGGGCACGTGCCGGTGATCGGCGAATGGCTGGCGCTGCCTTTGGCGGCCGCGGCCGGTTCCACTCAGGTTGGCGATGCGGTCAGCGAGGCGTTTCTTTACCCGGTGGCTCACCGACTGATTGCGCAGTGTCAGGCGGTGTATCGCATCGAAGGGGCGTCTGCGGGGGCCGATAACGACGTGCGGTTGGCTAACGAATGGGGATTGACGGTCTATCGTCATCTGGAGGAAATTCCGTCTGTTCAGGCGTAACCGAGGGGCGGGCAGAGGCTCGCCCCCTCGCGTTATTTCTCGTCCAGCACAAACTTCAACCCGGCGAGCAGTTTGTCCATGCCGGCTTCCAGCTTGCTGCGCGGGCAGCCGACGTTGAGGCGCAGGAACCCGCGGCCTTCTTCGCCGTAGGTAAAGCCCGGCATGATCGCCACCTTTTCACGCTCGATAAGCACCTGCTGCAGCGCCCGATCGTCCACGGCCAGCGGCCGCAGATCGATCCAGGCCAGATAGGTGGCCTGCGGCGGGCGCCAGCCCAGCGCGGGAAACGCCTCCGCCAGCCGTTCGGCGACGTAGGTCAGGTTATCCTGCAGATAGTCGCGCAGGGCGTCCAGCCAGGGTTCACCGCGCCGATAGGCGGCTACGTGCGCCGCCACCGCCAGCACTGCCGGCGAGGAGAGGCCGTCACGGGATTTGAGCTGCTGGAAATAGGCTTCGCGGCTGGCGTCGTCGCTGATAAAGCCGTAGGCGCCGGTTAACGCCGGAATGTTAAAACTCTTGGAGCCGGAGGTCAGTAAGGCCCAGGGGCCGGTCGCCACCTGGCTCCAGGGCGTATGGCGGTGTGCGCCCCAGACCATGTCCATGTGGATTTCATCGCTGATCACGCGCACGTCGTGGCGTTCGCACAGTTCGGCCATCTGCTGCAGCTCTTCGCGGCGCCACACTTTGCCAGTGGGATTATGCGGGCTGCACAGTAGCAGGATCTTGGTCTGCGGCCGCGCCAGCAGCGCTTCGAGGTGCGCCATGTCGCAGCGCCAGTCATCTGCGGCCTTGTGCAGCGGGCAGGCCAGCAGCTGGCGCTGGTTGGCGAGGATCACCTTATAGAAGGCGTCGTAGGCCGGGGTATGGGTCACCACGTAGTCGCCCGGCACGGACCATTGGCGGATCAGCTGCGCCGCCATGTAGATAACGGAAGGGCCGTACACCGCCGTTGTGGTGTCGATAGCGGTGTTGAAACGTTGTTGATACCAGTGGCGCAGCGCGCCGAGAAAATCCTCATGCTGCCAACGGCTGTAGCCCAGCACGCCGTGCTGCAGGCGCTGTTGCAGCGCCTCGAGAATGCACGGTGCGGTGGCGAAATCCATATCGGAGATGGTGAACGGCAGCAGGTCGGCGCTGCCGAAGCGATCGGCGATGTAATCCCACTGGGTGCACCAGGTGCCGTGGCGGTCGATCGGGGTAGAGAAATCAAACATGGGTGGCTCCCTGCAGCGCCGCGGCAGGGTGCGCCGTGGCTATCAGTGAGTCTAATTCATCCTTCACCGATTGCACCTGCGGGCCGATCACTACCTGCAGATTATGATCGTTGAGATGCACTACGCCGATGGCGCGGTTGGCCTTCAGCGCCGCGTCGTCCACCTGGCTCATGTCGTTGACCGACAGGCGCAGGCGGGTGATGCAGTTGTCCAGCGTAATGATGTTGTCCGGGCCGCCGAGCGCCGCCAAAATCGCCGGCACATTGTAGCCGGATTTGCCCACTGCGCCGCTTGGCGCGCTTTGGCTGACGGCGCCGTCGCTCTCGCGGCCCGGCGTTTTGATGTTAAAGCGCTGGATGGCGAAGCGGAAAATGGCGTAATAGCCGACGAACCAGATGGCGGCCACCACCGGCACCAGATACCACTTGGTGGCGGTGCCGTGCAGAATGCCGAATACCACGAAGTCGATAATGTTGCCGTCGGTGTTGCCGATGGTCACGCCCAGCAGCGCCATGACGGTAAAGCCCAACCCGGTGAGCAGCGCATGGATCAGATAAAGGAACGGCGCGACGAACAGAAACAGAAACTCGATCGGCTCGGTGGTGCCGCCGACGACGCAGGCCACCACGCCGGAAATCAACAGCCCCTTGATTTTATGGCGGTTCTCCGGTTTGGCGCAGTGGTACATCGCCAGCGCCGCGCCCGGCAGGCCGCCGAGGAACGCCGGCATTTTACCCTGCGACAGGAAGCGGGTGGCGCTTTCGGCGAAACCGGTGGTGGTCGGGCAGGAGAGCTGCGCCTGGAAGATGGTCAGGGCGCCGCTGACGCTGTGGCCGCACACCTCCATCGTGCCGCCCGCCTCGGTAAAGCGGATCAGCGCCACCAGTATGTGATGCAGACCGAACGGCAACAGCAGGCGTTCGCCGGTGCCGAAAATCATCGGCCCGAAAATGCCGGCGCCATTGATCATGCGCCCCAGGCCATTGATGCCGGCGGCGAACCATGGCCAGATCAGGGGGATGAGCAGGCCGCACAGGCCCAGCGTCACGGTGGTGACAATCGGCACGAAACGGGTGCCGCCGAAGAAGGCCAGCGCATCCGGCAGCCGGATGGTGTGGAAACGTTCATGCAGCAGATACACGATGATGCCGACGATCACTGCGCCGAGGATGCCGGTGTCGATCGACTGAATGCCGAGAATGTTCTGGATATTGTTGGCTTTCAGCACCAGCGGATCGCTGGTAGGCAGCACGCCGGCGGCGGTCAGGTAGAAGTTGGTGGCCAGATTCAGCACGGCGAAGCCGACGAAGCCGGAGAAGGCGGCGACGCCCTTGTTGTCGCGCGCCATGCCCAGCGGAATGGCGATGGCGAACATCACCGGCAGGAAGCTGAAGGCGAAGGAGCCTATCTTGCTCATCCAGGTGAAGATCAGCTGGAAGATCGGATGGCCGATAAACGGCATCAGGGTGATCACGTCGCGGCTGCTCAGCGAGCTGCCGATCCCCAGCATGATGCCGCAGAAAGAGAGCAAGGCGACGGGCAACATGAATGTTTTGCCCAGGCTCTGGAAGAACTCCCAGAGGGTGATTTTGGGTTTATTGGCTGCTGACATAACCGACTTCTCCTGGCGAAAAGACGAGCAAAAAGGGGACTTCTGATTAGGTAAAAAGAAGATAAAACGTTTTACCTAGCAAAAATGCGCCGCCAATCACAAATCTGTCGCCCGGTTTTTGGCGACAATGCGGCGGGCAGTAAAACGTTTTACTGCATTGACGGATTCGGTATACCCTTGATCACTACGGCGCGGGTTGCCCAGGAACGGGTTCGCAGAGACTATGAGCATCAAAAAGATCACCATTACCGATGTGGCGCAACAGGCGGGCGTTTCGGTCACCACGGTTTCTCTGGTATTGAGCGGCAAGGGGCGGATTTCGCCGACCACCGTCGAGAAGGTCAATCAGGCGATAGAGCAGTTGGGCTACGTGCGCAATCGCCAGGCGGCGACGCTGCGCGGCGGCGAATCCGGGGTAATCGGCCTGATCCTGCGCGACATTTGCGAACCTTTCTATGCCGAAATGACCGCCGGGCTGAGCGAAGCGCTGGAGGCGCACGACAAACTGCTGTTTTTAACCCAGAGCGGGCGCGATGGTCAGGGGCTGCAGCGGGCGTTTGACGCGCTGCTGGCGCAGGGCGTCGACGGCATCGTGCTGGCGGGCGGCATCCGCGCGGCGGCCGGGCTGAAGGAAAAGGCGGCCGAGCAGGGCGTGCCGCTGGTATGCGTGGCGCGCTCCAGCGGTCTTGAGGGCGTGGACGTGGTGCGGCCGGACAATATGCAGGCCGCCAAGCTGGCCACCGAATTTTTGATCAAACGCGGCCACAGCCAGATTGCTTATCTCGGCGGCCAGAGCGACTCGTTGACGCGCGCCGAAAGGTTGGGCGGATTTTGCGCCACGCTGTTGCAGTACGGCCTGCCGTTTCGCAGCGAATGGATCGTCGAGTGCGATTGCCGGCAGCGTGAGGCGGCGGAAGCGGCGGAACAGCTGCTGCGCCACTACCCGAATATCACCGCTGTCGTTTGCCACAAGGCGTCGGTGGCGCTTGGCGCCTATTTTGGCCTGACGCGCAGCGGCCGCAGCATCGGTTCGGACGGGGTTGACGCCTACTACGGCCGGCAGGTGGCGCTGATCGGTTTCGGCGACGTGCCGGAGGCCGAGCTGACCGAACCGCCGCTGACCTTTGTCTCCAGCTCGGCGCGGGAAGTGGGGCGCAGCGCCGCCGCGCGCCTGCTGCAGCGCATCAATGACGCCGATCTGCCGGCGCAGAACGTCATTTTGCCGCCGACGCTGATCCGGCGCGGCTCCGCCTAATCCCGCCGCTGTTCCTCTTCCGCTTCGCGGCAAATCCAGCCGATAAAAGCCTTCATCGCCGGCGTCAGATCCCGCGATTTCAAATGGGTCAGCCAGTAGGCGCCGAGCGCGGCCTCGGCGGCGAACGGCCGCTGCAGCGCGCCGGCGGCCAGTTCGCGGCGGAACATGCTGACCGGCGCCAGCGCCACGCCGTCGCACTGGAGCGCGCCTTCTACCATCAGCCTCGATGAGTCGAACACCGGGCCGTTGATTCGCCACGGCGTCACCTGCGCAGCCGTGAACCAGCGTTCCCATTCATCCTGGCGGTAAGTGCGCATCAGCAGTTCGTGCTGCAGATCCTGCGGCGTATGCAGCCGCGCGGCGACCGCCGGCGAGCAGAGCACCGTCAGCGGCGCGTCGAACAGCTTGATATTGCGGGTGGCGGGCCATAAACCTTCGCCGAAACGGATGGCGAAATCCATGCCGTCGGCCGACAGATTGACCAGGTTGTTGTGGGTCAGCACCCGCAGATCGATGAACGGATGCGCCGCGCGGAACGCCGCCAGCCGCGGCATCAGCCAGCCGACCGCGAAGGTGCCGACCACCGCCACCGTCAGCACTTCGTGGAAATGCCCGCCTTCGAACTGCTGCAACACCGCCTCGATGCGATCGAAAGCATCGCTCAACACCGGCAGCAGCGCCTGGCCCTCTTCGGTCAGATCCAACCCGCGCGGCAGGCGGCGGAACAGCTGAATGCCCAGCTGTTCTTCCAGCATGCGCACCTGCTGGCTGACGGCGGCCTGAGTGACGCGCAGCTCCAGACCGGCGCGGGTGAAGTTCAGGTGGCGGGCGGAGGATTCGAACGCCCGCAGGGCGTTGAGGGGAAGTCGGTTGCGCATTGTTGATAGCCATAAGTTTTTCTTTATGCTGGCTGAAATTATTATCGCTTGTCAACCCGGCGGCAAAAACCGATATTTGGCGCGGCTGCCGCAAAATTGGCGGAGCCCGTAAAGGAATGACATCATCCATCAGGGAGTGCGCCGTGCGCAACGCCAATAAAAACTTTTGGCCGCGGCCGATGCCCTGCAACCGAAGAGCCTCTATCATGACGAAAATGAACCGCCTGGCGGCCGCGCTGATCGCCGCACTGATCTTGCCGACCGCGCACGCCGCGCAGCAGCAGGATATCGACGCCGTTATTCAGCCGCTGATGAAAAAATACGGCGTGCCGGGCATGGCGATCGCCGTATCGGTCGATGGCAAACAGCAGATTTACCCGTATGGCGTCGCCTCGAAACAGACCGGCAAACCGATCACCGAGCAGACGCTGTTCGAGGTGGGGTCGCTGAGCAAAACCTTCACCGCGACGCTGGCGGTCTATGCGCAGCAGCAGGGCAAGCTGTCGTTCAGCGATCCGGCCAGCCATTATCTGCCTGAGCTGCGCGGCAGCGCCTTCGACGGCGTCAGCCTGCTGAATCTGGCGACCCACACATCCGGCCTGCCGCTGTTCGTGCCGGACGACGTGACCGACAACGCCCAACTGATGGCTTACTACCGGGCCTGGCAGCCGAAGCACCCGGCGGGCAGCTACCGCGTCTATTCCAACCTCGGTATCGGCATGCTGGGCATGATCGCCGCCAAGAGCCTCGATCGGCCGTTTATCCAGGCCATGGAGCAGGGCATGCTGCCGGCGCTGGGCATGAGCCACACCTACATTCAGGTGCCGGCGGCGCAGATGGCCAACTATGCCCAAGGTTACAACAAGGACGATAAGCCGGTGCGCGTCAATCCCGGCCCGCTGGACGCCGAATCTTACGGCATCAAATCCAACGCCCGCGATCTGATTCGTTACCTGGACGCCAACCTGCAGCAGGCGAAGGTCGCGCAGCCGTGGCGCGAGGCGCTGGCCGCCACGCACGTCGGCTATTATAAAGCGGGCGTGTTCACGCAGGATCTGATGTGGGAGAACTACGCGTACCCGGTGAAACTGTCGCGGCTGATCGAGGGCAACAACGCCGGGATGATCATGAACGGCACGCCGGCCACCGCCATCACACCGCCGCAGCCGGAGCTGCGCGCCGGTTGGTATAACAAAACCGGTTCGACCGGCGGTTTCTCCACCTACGCGGTGTTTATCCCGGCGAAAAATATCGCCGTGGTGATGCTGGCCAACAAATGGTTCCCGAACGACGATCGGGTCGAGGCGGCTTACCGCATCGTGCAAGCGCTGGATAAGCGCTGATCGTGGGGGGCGCCGTCGGGGCGCCCCTGTTACCGGTGCTGTCGCTCTCGCCGTTCGCGCATGAAATCGATAAAAGCGCGCAGCTTGAGCGGCAGATGCCTGCCGGCGGGAAAGTAGATGAAAAATCCCGATGCCTCGCTGGCATACTCCGGCAGCACCTCCACCAGATCGCCCTGCGCCAGTTCCTGCACCACCGTGCCCTGAAAACGTTGCGCGATCCCCAGGCCCGCCAACGCCGCATCCTTGATCAGCCGATCTTCGTTAAAGATCAAACTGCCGCTGACGTCCAGCGCCCGCTCATCGCCGTGCCGACTGAAATACCAGGGCTCCAATTTGCCGCTGCCGGGAAAACGGTAGCGCAGGCAATGGTGCGCGAGCAGATCGTCCGGCGTGGCCGGCGCGCCGCAACGCGTCAGATAATCGGGTGAGGCGACCAGCACCCGGCGCTGGCCGTTGTCGATCGGCACGGCGATCATGTCCTTTTGCAGCATGGCGTGCATGCGAATGCCGGCATCGAAACTGCCCAGCACCAGATCGGAAAAGCGGTCTTCGGTAAACAGCTCCAGCTGCACTTCGGGATAGCGCCGCTGAAACTCCGCCAGGTGCGGCATCACCAGCAGCGAAGCGGCCAACTGCGGCAACGTGATGCGCAGCAGGCCCGCCGGCTGCGCGCCCAGGGCGCGCACGTCGTCCGCCGCCACGTCTATCTGGTTCATCGCCGGCGAGACCTTCTGGTAAAACAGTCGGCCCTCGTCGCTGAGACGTACCGAGCGGCTGGTGCGGTGGAATAAGCGCACCCCCAGCTGATTCTCCAGCGCCTGAATGTTTTGCGACACCGCCGGCGGCGTGACGCCCAGCTGGTTGGCCGCGCGGGTGAAGTTGCCCAGCCGCGCGACGGCTTCGAAATAGGGCAGCAGCTGCAGGAGTGAACTCATCTATCAATAACCTGTGCTTAATGATTCATTAAATTATGCCTTATTTTAATTTATGACGAACGTTTTAGACTGATTTTTACTTTCCCTCAGCGAGATAAAAATCATGTCGGCAGAACAACGGGCGTTAACAGAACGGATCGCGGCGATCGATCAACAGGCGATGGCCGAAGGGCGCATCGTGGGCAGCGTGGTGCTGGTGGCGCGGCGGGGTGAAATTTGCTACGCCGGTGCGGCCGGTTATGCCGATCGCGAAGCGCGGCAACCGATGCGGCGAGAAACGCAGTTTCGGCTGTCGTCGGTTTCCAAACCCTATACCACGCTGGCGGCGCTGCGTTTGATTGAACGAGGCAAGCTGAGCCTCGACGATGCGGTCAGCGATTGGCTGCCGTGGTTTACCCCGGCGCTGGCCGACGGCCGGCGCCCGACGATCAAGATTCGTCATTTGCTGAGTCATACCGCCGGGCTCGACTATCGGCTGAACCAACCGCCAGCAGGCGTTTACCATCAGTTGGGGATACAGGACGGCGTGGAGCTGTCGACGCTGACGCTGGAGCAAAACCTGCGGCTGTTGGCGCAGGCGCCGTTGCTGTCGGAACCGGGCGCGCGCTTCAACTATTCGCTGGCGATCGACGTGCTCGGCGCGGTGCTGGAGCGAGTGACGGGCATGCCGCTGCCGCAGCTGTTTGTCGAATGGGTGGCGCGGCCGCTGGGGCTCGGCAATACCGCGTTCCATGCGACCCATGCCGCTAACCTGGCGACGCCTTATTACAATACGCCGCAGGGGCCGCGGCGCATGCCGGAAGGCGTGCGGATCGCCTTGCCGGAAGGCATGGCGGGGGGAGAAGTGACGTTCTCGCCGGCGCGCGCGCTTAACGTCGGAGCCTATCCCTCCGGCGGCGCGGGCATGGTCGGTGATGCCGACGACGTGCTGCGGCTGGTGGAGGCGCTGCGCAGCGGCGGGCAGGGCATTTTGCAACCGGATACGGTGGCGTTGCTGCGTCACCCGCACGTCGGCGCCGAGGCGCAAACGCAAGGGCCGGGCTGGGGCTTCGGCTTTGGCGGCGCGCTGCTGGTGGATCCAGACGCTGCGCAGACGCCGCAGCATGCCGGTACCCTGACCTGGGGCGGCGTTTACGGCCACAGCTGGTTCTTTGATCCAGAGGCGCAGCTGAGCGTAGTCGTCTTGACCAATACCGCATTTGAGGGCATGTGCGGCCGCTACCCGCAGCAGATCCGCGATGCGGTTTATGCGGCGTAAATAAAAAGGGCCCCACAGGGGGCCCTTGTTCAGGCTTTCAGGCGATTACTGCGCCGGTGCCGGAGCGGGTTCCGCTTCCTGCGCCGGTTCAGCGTCTTCCGCCGGGGCGCCCAGCATGGCGAACTGGCTGATGAACTCCTGCAGCGACATTTTGTTGCCGTTCAGGTCAACCTGATTGTCAGCGTAGTGGAACTTGCTCGCGATCACGCCGTCTTTCTGGGTGGTCAGCTTGAACATCTGACCCATGGCCGCCAGGCCCTGCACTTGCTGCTGCGCCAGTTTCTGCGCGTCTTCCTCATTGTAACCCTGCAACAAGGCGGTCTTCGCGGTCACTTCGGTGGCCATCGCTTCCGGAATGGTCAGGCTGAGATCCAGCTTTTTAACCGCCTGAGCGATCACTTGATCCGGCGACTGTGCCGGGGAGGCGGCCTTGCTCGGATCGGTCATCGCCAGATCCAGCGTGAAGATGCTCTCACCCTTGCTGTTTTTCCAGCTCAGCGGGGCGATGCTGAGGCTTGGGTTGCCTTTCAGCAGCAGCGGCAGGTTCTTTTGCAGCATCTCGGAGGTCTGCTGTTCGTAGACGTCCGGATCCAGGTTCTCGCCCTGCTGCAGCAGCGCCATGGTTTGGCGGTTGTAGCTGTCGGAGAAGTCTTTCAGCGCCTTGCCGTCGACGTTGTCGATTTTCAGCGTCAGTTTACCGGCGCCGAAGTCGTTGCCCTGCACCTTGAGCGCGTCCATGGTGTAATCGATCTGGCCGCCGATATTGCTGCTGCCTTGCTCGCCGAACTTGCTCACCAGATTGAAACCGTCCAACGCCACGGTGTCTTTACCGTCGATCGTCAGTTTGAACTGCTTCAGGGTCATCGTTTGATCGCCGAGCTTCACGCCGAACTTGCTTTCGTTGCTGTTGCCTTTCAGGTTGAAGCCCTGGAAGGTGATCTGCTCGTTTTGGCCGAATTCGTTCGGGCTGGCGAACACGATAGTGTCGCTATTGGCGTCCAGCGCGATTTTTTTCAGATCGCGGGACACGTCGGCGTCAATGGTGGCGCCGCTGAATTTCAGCGAAGACTTATCCTTCTGGTAGTCCAGTGGGATAAAGTCGATGGTGGACGCGGTATCGCCGCTGTAGGAGATGCGCGAATCGGCGGTAAACAGCGATTTGCCTTTGGTGGTTTCAAACAGGCCTTTCACCGCCGGGGTGTTTTCCAGCTCGGTATGCACCGACGCCATGCTCGGCAGCAGGTTGAATTTTTTCAGCTGCGCGAACGGGAACGGACCGTGATCGATGGTTTCCAGGAACGCCACTTCTTCACCGGCTTTCAGCGCCGCGTTTTCGCTGGTATCCGTGCCGTCGGAACGCAGCACATAACGCACTTTACTGCTGAACAGGCCGCGCTGGTAATTTTCATAGCTCAGCTTGACGCCGGCTTTCGGCAGGTAGGCTTTCAGTTGGCCGTTGGCGTTGTCGACGACTTCGCCCATGTGCTGCTCGATCTGTTTCCCGGTGTACCAGGATGCCCCGGTCCATGCTGCGCCAAGAACGACAATGACGCTGACAGCGACTAACGATTTTTTCATAGCTCTGTTTCATCCTTTTTTCTTATAACCCTCCGTTGCGAGGGAGGGGGCAAATGTGGGCCGACAAAAAACGCCCGCAGGCGTTTAATTGTGGGGGCAGCTCTCGCTTTCAGCAAGCAATTTGCTGAAATTTATCAACGGTTAGGCCAGTTGGTTATAAACCCGGGCGATGCGGCCGCTGCCGCTGACGTTGACCGGCGATTCGAAGGCGCCGATAAAGCAGGATTCACCCGGTTTGAGCGTCAGGCGCTGCCCGGATTTTTCCAGCGTCGCTTCGCCGCTGACGCAGAACACGATAGCCGCGCTCCGTTGCGCGAGCGCCTGCGGCGCGGCGGTCAAATCGTGCAGCGAGAAGGCGAAATCTTCCACCGGGATCGGGAAGAACAGTTCGTTGCCGCGCCGCTCCGGTTGGGTCAGCAGGCCGGACGCCGGCTGCGGGCGGAACTGCAGGTTGGCCAGCAGCTCGGGCACGTCGATAAATTTCGGCGTCAGGCCGGCGCGCAGCACGTTGTCCGAGTTGGCCATCACCTCCAGCGCCACGCCTTTCAGATAGGCGTGCGGCGTTTCGGCATACAGGAACATCGCCTCGCCCGGCGCGAGCTGCACCACGTTCAGCAGCAGCGGTGAGAACAGACCGCTGTCGTCCGGATAGAAACCGGCGATGAAGCGCACGGTATCCCAGGGTTCACCCTGCTGGTTGTTGAGCGCGGCTTTCAGCACGCCGAGCGCCAGCGACTTTTGCTCGCCGCTCATCGTCAACAGGCTGGCGAACAGGGTAGACAGATGGGCGGTGTCCGGCTGCTGCAGGAAGGTGGCGATATCGTGGTGCGCGCCGGCGATCGGCTGCAGCAGGGAGACGATATCGGTCAGTTCGCGAAAGCCGTTCATCGCCAGGAACGGCGTCAGGGCGAAGACCAGCTCGGGCTTGTGATTGGGATCTTTATAGTTGCGTTCGGCGGCGCTCAGCGGGATGCCGGCGGCGTTCTCTTTCGCGAAGCCGATCTCGGCCGCCGCTTTGCTCGGGTGGACCTGGATAGACAGCGGTTGATCGGCGCAGAGCACTTTAAACAGGAACGGCAACTCGCCAAAGCGGCTGGCGACGTCAGCGCCCAGCTGCTTTGGCTGGTCTTCATCGATAAGACAGCGCAGCGAACGCAGTGCGCCATCGGCGCCGGGCACGCGGGAAGGGCTCTTGGGATGGGCGCCCATCCACAGTTCGGCCATCGGCTGATTATCCGGGTTGGCGATGCCGTAAAGACGGGTCAGCGCATCGTGGCTGCCCCAGGCGTAATTCTGTACCGCGTTGGTCATTTTTTGCATGTCGATAAACGTCCTTTGCGTCATTGCCGCACTAATGGCAATAACTTACTGATTTTATACGATTCGCTTCATCTGTGCCGACAACCATCATACGCCCGCGTCGGCAGGAACCCTCATGGGCGCGATCAAAACAACGCCGGATAAGGTTGCGTCCGGCCACGCGGCCAGAGTATAGCGTGATAACGATCGGCGTCTCAAATGGCTCACCGGCCTCAAGAGGGCCCGATAAATCCGCCAATCGATCGTTGATGGGAGGGAAAGAAATTATTGCCGACAGCGCAGGATTTCTACGTCATTATTTATTTATCGGCATGTCAAAGTATGTCGGCGGAATTTATTTTTTACCTTCTGAGCCATTCCCTTATTATTATTTTTGCGCCAAGTCGGGCGATCACACGCCGAGCTTAAACCTGAACGACAGACCGCTTTACCGTAGCCGTTAACGAGTCGATTTAACGAAATGAGAGGTCTGATGCATGAAAAAATGGTTGCTGTTGTTGGGGCTTTGCACCGGGGCGGCCCAGGGGGCGGTGATCGTCACCTATCCCTACGTGGCCCCGCGCGCCGTGGTGATAACGCCGGCGCCGATCGTCGTTGCGCCCGCACCGGTCGCGCTTCCCGCCGTGACTGCACCCGTGGCGCATCCGCTGGCGCTCACCGCCGGCGCGGTGGCGACCGGGGCGTATCGCCATAATGAACGGCAGGATGCCTACGATGAGATCAATCATTTGCAACAGCAGCGGATCGATGAACTCAATCACTTACAGACGCAGCGCATCAATAATTTTAATTCGCGTCACGTGCGTTAATTTCATCTCCGCGTTTATTATCCCGGTACTTTCTTCGCCTTTATTTCGGCACGGGTTAACCGACGGCAAATAACCGCGTCATGAATGGGTAAAAGAGATGAATCGTGCTGTGAGATAACTCTCTTAATGCGAATAGTTATTATGTCACTATACTGGGAATGCGTGCCGACGGGGGGTAGCGCGTCGGCCTAACCCTACAATTTTAGGAATTATGCTAAGGAGACAATGATGGCAGGCGTTCGTATCGAAAAAGACTCCATGGGCCCCATCGAAGTACCGGCCGACAAGCTGTGGGGCGCACAGACCCAGCGCTCATTGGCGCATTTCCGCATTTCCTCCGAAAAGATGCCGACCGCGCTGATCCATGCGCTGGCGTTGACCAAGCGCGCCGCCGCGCAGGTGAACGTGGACCTGGGGCTGCTGCCGGCCGAGCGGGGCGCCGCCATCATCAACGCTGCCGACGAAGTGCTGGCGGGCAGCCATGCCGACCAGTTCCCGCTGTCCATCTGGCAAACCGGCTCCGGCACTCAGACCAACATGAACATGAACGAAGTGTTGGCCAACCGAGCCAGCGAGCTGCTGGGCGGCGTGCGCGGTGAAGAGCGCAAGGTGCATCCGAACGACGACGTCAATAAAAGTCAGAGCTCCAACGACGTGTTTCCCACCGCGATGCACGTGGCGGCGGTGATTGCGCTGCGCGAGCACCTGATCCCCGAGCTGAAAGTGCTGCACAAGACGCTGAGCGACAAGGCCGAAGCCTACCGCGGCATCGTCAAAATCGGCCGCACCCACCTGCAGGACGCCACGCCGCTGACCCTGGGCCAGGAAATCTCCGGCTGGGCGGCGATGCTGGCGCACAATCTGAAACACATCGAAGACAGCATCCCGCACATCGCCGAGCTGGCGCTGGGCGGCACGGCGGTCGGCACCGGCCTGAACACCCATCCGGAGTACGCCGTGCGCGTCGCTAAAGCGCTGGCGGAGTTGACCCATCAGCCGTTCGTCACCGCGCCGAACAAGTTCGAAGCGTTGGCGACCTGCGATGCGCTGGTGCAGGGGCACGGCGCGCTGAAAGGGCTGGCGGCTTCGCTGATGAAGATCGCCAACGACGTGCGCTGGCTAGCGTCCGGCCCGCGCTGCGGCATCGGCGAGATCTCGATCCCGGAGAACGAGCCGGGCAGCTCCATCATGCCGGGCAAGGTCAACCCGACCCAGTGCGAAGCGATGACCATGCTGTGCGCGCAGGTGCTGGGCAACGACGTGGCGGTGAATATCGGCGGCGCTTCCGGCAACTTCGAGCTGAACGTGTTCCGCCCGATGGTGATCCACAACTACCTGCAGTCGATCCGCCTGCTGGCCGACGGTATGCAGGGCTTCAACGAGCACTGCGCGGTGGGCATCGAACCGAACCGCGATCGCATCACCCAGTTGCTGAATGAATCGCTGATGCTGGTGACGGCGCTCAACACCCATATCGGTTATGACAAAGCGGCGGAAATCGCCAAGAAAGCGCACAAGGAAGGGCTGACGTTGAAAGCCGCGGCGCTGAAGCTCGGCTATCTGACCGAAGCGCAGTTCGATGAATGGGTGCGCCCGGAGGCGATGGTCGGCAGCATGCAGAAATAATTGATCTGTGAGGCAACCGGGGGCTTACTGAGGTAAGCCCCTTTTTTATGGAGAAATTAAGATGTTGCGCGCACAACGTTTACTCGATCTGATGCAGCTGTTGCGCAGCCACCGCTATCCGGTGGCGGGCCATGCGTTGGCGCAGACGCTGGGCATCAGCATGCGTACGCTTTACCGCGATATCGCCACGCTGCAGCAGCAGGGAGCGGAGATCGTCGGCGAAGCGGGGCTCGGCTATGTGCTGCGCCCCGGTTTTATGCTGCCGCCGCTGATGTTCTCGCAAGCGGAAATAGAAGCGCTGGTGCTGGGCATGCGCTGGGTCAGCCGCCGCGGCGACAGCCAGTTGGCGAGCGCCGCGGGCCAGGCGCTCGCCAAGATCGCCGCGGTGCTGCCGACGGCGCTGCGGGAGGAGCTGGAGGCCAACACGCTGCTTATCGCACCGGCTCAGTCGCCGCCGGTGGCGGATGAGATGCGGGTGTTAATCCGTGACAGCATCCGCCGCGAGCGCAAGCTGCATATCGACTATCTCGACCTGGCGGGGCAGCGCAGCGAACGCCTGCTGTGGCCCTTTGCGCTGGGCTTTTTCGACCAGTTCCAGATGCTGGTTGCCTGGTGTGAGTTGCGTCAGGCCTTTCGTCATTTTCGCCTCGATCGCATTCAGGCCGCCACGCCGCTTGAACAGCGTTATCCGCATGGCCGGCGGCGACTGTTGAAAGAGTGGCGGTTGAGCGAAGGCATTGCGGAACAATAACGACACGCTGCTGCCATAAACTGTCAGTCGCCTCCTTTAGTCTGTGCCTATCGGGAACCAACCGGTTCCCATCACCCAGAGGACAGACCGATGACCCTTCCCAGCATGACCCTGCTTTACGTCGATAACCCGCTCAACAGCGCCGCCTTTTATCAACGCCTGCTGGGGCAGGCGCCGGTAGAGCTTTCTCCCGGCTTTGCCCTGTTCGTGCTCAACAACGGCTTCAAGCTCGGGATGTGGGCCAAACAGGGGGTAAAACCCGCCGCCACGCTGACCGGCGGCGGCGGTGAACTGGGCTTTTTATGCCAGGATCCGCAAGAGGTGGAGGCGCGCTATAACCAGTGGCGCGAGCTCGGGCTGCCTATCGAGCAAACGCCAACCGAAATGGAATTCGGCTACACCTTTGTGGCGCGGGATCCGGACGGTCATCGCCTGCGGGTATATGCCCTCAGCGAGTAGTGCCGTCGGTATACAGGTGCAGGCGCGGCACCAGCAGCCGCAGCGGCCTGGCGTCGGGTTTGTAGCGATGCTTTACTGCGTCGGCGTCGTAGTTGAGCAGTTCGCCGATCTTCGGCACCGCAGCGCCGCTTTCAACCTGACACAGGGCGATCAGCGGCAGCGGGCAGGGGTGTTGCACCTGCTTTTGCTGCTGCTGATACCACACGCGGGCGATCGGCTGCACTTTGACCGGCCGCTTGATTTTCAACGTCGCATGCTGCGGCAGACGGCTGACATCGTCTATTTCGCGGCTGACCAGGGCGGCCCACTGTTCACGGCTGTGCGGCGGCACCGCGCGGCCGGCTTTCAGACTTTTCTCCAGCTGCGCCAGGATGTCGTCCCGTTTGACGTTTTTGATGATGTGCTTGTTGGCCCAGCCGAAGCGCACCGAGTCGGGATTGGTCAGGGCGGTGAGGGTGCGGTAGGCGCTGAGGGTAATCAGCCCGTGCAAATGGGTGTGCACGAATTCGAAACGCTGCTCCGGCGCCAGGCCGGAATCGACGGTGATAATCTGCTCCAGTTCGCCTTTCAGGCGGTTGATCAGCGCCAGCTGCGCCTGCAGCGCCTGATACTCCGGTTGCTCCACCGCCAGACAGATGACGCCGGGCAGGCGCACGGCGGCCTTGCTGCTGACATTCTCACGGTTATGGTGGATGAAGAGCCGCTGATAGTGTTCCAGCGCCAGATCGCGCGCCGCTTGCCCCACATGCTGCTCGACCGCGATATGCGAAATGGCCTGATGTTCCTGGCCTTTTTCTACCTCCGGCAGGCTGAACACCCGCGCCGCCAGCAGCCGCAGCGGGGTTATCTGCTGCTGCAATGCGCCGAGGGCTTGCTCCAGTTCGGCAAAGCAGGCGTTCATCCGGCCAATCACATCGTATTTGCTCATCATATGCCCCTATTTTAGTTACAACATACTATAGGGGAGTAGCGGACTGGGGGCAACATCGGCAATGGGACAATACTCGGCTTAACTGCCCACCCGGCTTACCAGGGGGAAATAGGGCGGGCAGCAGGGGGAATTCTCTCGCTCGTCTGCTACGCATGCGGGCAAGTGTGATTGTCGAAAATAAACCTGCTCTTCTTATGGTTTTGATTCATTGATGGATTTTTTCCTGTTCGTTTGTCTTCTGTTTAATCCATTTCCCGTTTGCCGTTGTCCAAACGCTGGAACAAACAGAATGGCAGGACGCTATGAGCCCTTGGGGTTATCTTTTCTTCTGTCATTAACGGGTGCTTTAACAGGAGGTTTACTGTGGATATTAAACAGAAAGTCAAAAACATGACGCTGGAAGAGAAGATCGGGCAAAAAATCATGCTGGATTTTCGCTACTGGGATCGGAACGGTAGCAGCAATCAGGATATGACCGTTCCCGATGAAGCCATTGGCAAGCTGATCACCGATAACCATGTGGGCGGGGTGATCCTGTTTGCCAATAATCTGAAAGATAAGCAGCAGATCAATACGTTAACGGCCTGGTATGCCGCGATGAAAACCCACGCCGGCATCCGCCTGTTCATTGGCACGGATAACGAGGGCGGTAACGTTTTCCGGCTGCCGCGCGGCGACTATGCCTCATTCCCCGGCAATATGGCGCTCGCCGCGGCGATTGAGGGCGGCGCGGATAAACAGCTCGCCGTTGAACAGGGCGAACTGATGGCCCAGGATATGCGCGCGTTGCATATCAATACCAACTTTGCACCGGTTGTGGACGTCAACACCAACCCGTTCAACCCGGTGATTAACGTTCGCGCCTTCAGCGATGATAAGAACGCCGTTTCCCACCTGGCCGAGAAAATGGTGGCGGGGATGAAGCAGCAAGGGCTTATCACCGCTTACAAACACTTCCCTGGCCATGGCAGCACCTCCACCGACTCGCATACCGGTTTGCCGCGCGTCGACCGTACGCGGGAAGAGGCGTTTGCCATCGATATCGCGCCTTACAAACAGGCCATTGACCGCTGTGCGGCGCCGGACATGGTCATGACCGCGCATATTCAGTACCCCGCGCTGGATAACCGCCAGATCGACACCCGCAGCGGCGAAAAAATCACGGTGCCGGCCACCATGTCGCATGAAATTCAGACCCGCATCCTGCGCGATGAGCTGGGTTATGCCGGCGTAACGATTTCAGATGCGCTGGATATGGGGGCGATTGCTGAGCATTTCAGCCAGCAAGGGGCGGCTGAAAACGTCTTTGCCGCCGGGGTGGATATCGCCCTGATGCCTGTCAGCATCGCTTCGCCGGCCCAGGCTAACCTGCTGCCGGACCTGATTCGTTACCTTGCGGACCGGGTGAAAACAGGGCATCTCAACGAGGCCGATATCGATGCTTCGGTCGAGCGCATTTTGCGCCTCAAATTACGCCATCACCTGATGGGGCATCGCGAGGCCCCTTGTTCCAGCAGCGTTTCGTCCTCAGCGCATAAGCTGGAAAAACGCATCGCCGATCGCTCCATTACCGTGGTCATTAACCGCCACAGCCTGCTGCCGTTGAAAGACAAGGCGCTGCGCTATTTTATCCTGACCCCGTGGGGTGAGCAGGCCAAAGGCATCGCTAACGTGATGGCGCAGGAGGGCTACCAGAACGTCGTTGCCGCGAAGGAAACGGAACTGAGCGATGCCCAAATCAGGGCGCATATTGCCGATTGCGACGTGTTCCTGCTCGGCACGCTTTCGACTCGCTTTACGCCTGCCGAGCAGGATGGGGTCGTGACCTCCGCAACCGGGGCGGCTAATGATACCAGTCCTTATCCGGGCTGGTTGAAATACGCCGCCGAGCAGGGGAAAAAACGCGTTCACCTCTCATTGCGCGCGCCTTACGATATCGTGAACTATGCCGCAGACGTGGATGCTGCCGTCGCCACCTATTCTTACTACGGGTATGACAGCGGCGTATGGCGCGGTCCCTCGATGATATCTCTGGCACAGGTGCTGACGGGGAAAATCAAACCGCAGGGCAAACTGCCGGTCAACACCTGGCATGACTACGATGAGGAAACCAATACGGGCAAGGTGGCGTTCCCTCGCGGGACGGGGCTGAGCTGGTAATGGGACAAGTACCGGCGTCGTCAGAAAGGGCGACGCCGGTCGCGGGATAGCGTTGATAAAGCGGGCGGTTTCTTGCTCTGCACGATACGACATGGGATAACCGTCACTCACGGAAGGAGAACATTTATGCCGACAGGCGCAACAAAACTAGGCGGATGGCTGTTGATGGCCGCCATGCTGGGCGTGAGCGGATGCGCCAAACCCCCTGAGCCGGAAAAGCCTCCGCAGCCTGCACCGCCGGTCACACCGATGCGGGGCATCTGGCTGGCCACCGTCATGGGGCTGGACTGGCCGCCGGCGGCCTCCCTGAAAGCGGAAACCGCGCCAGAGCGAATTCGCCTGCAGCAGCAGGCGCTGACGGACGCACTGGACGACATGGTGAAAACCGGGATTAACACGGTGTATTTTCAGGTTAAACCGGACGGAACGGCCCTGTGGCGTTCTGACATCTTGCCCTGGTCGGAGGTCTTGACCGGCACCGTGGGCCAGGATCCGGGTTACGATCCGCTGGCCTTTATGCTGAAAGAAGCGCACCGGCGCGGCATCAAAGTGCACGCCTGGCTGAATCCTTATCGGGTTTCCATGAATACCCGGCAGCAAACGATTGATGCCCTTAATCAAACGCTGCAGTCTCCGCCGGCCAGCGTCTATGCGCTGCATCCCGACTGGATACGTACGGCCAACGACCGCTTTGCGCTCGATCCTGGCTTACCCGACGTGCGCAACTGGATCACCGGCGTGGTGGCTGAAGTCGTCAAAAACTATGACGTCGACGGCATTCAATTTGACGATTATTTCTATTATGAGACGCCGCAATCGCCGCTGGATGATGAAAAGACGTATCGCGAATACGGCAAAGGGTTTGCAGACAAGGCCAGTTGGCGAAGAGACAATACGCTGCAATTGATAAAACAGGTTTCAGCCACCGTCAGGGCGCTAAAGCCCGCTGTCGCGTTTGGCATCAGCCCGGCGGGCGTCTGGCGAAACAAAGCGGACGATCCCGCCGGCTCGGCGACTCAGGCCGGCGCGCCATCGTACGATGCGGCCTATGCCGATACGCGCCAGTGGGTCAAACTGGGGCTGCTCGACTACATCGCACCGCAGCTGTACTGGCCTTTCGATCGTGAAATAGTTCGCTACGACGTGCTGGCCAACTGGTGGGCCGAGGTGGTGAAAGACACGCCGGTTCGGCTTTATGCCGGGGTGGCGCTGTATAAAGTGGGCACGCCATCGGCGAGCGAACCGGCATGGACCGTCGACGGCGGCGTTCCTGAGCTGAAAAGGCAGTTGGATCTCAACGAGAGCTTGCCGGGGATGGGGGGAACCATCCTGTTCCGGCAACGTTATCTGACCGAGCCGCAAACGGATAAGGCCGTGGAGTACCTGCGCACCCGCTGGAAAACCGGTCAATAATCACCGGCATTGGCATAGCGAGCCGCGGTAATCCACCGCGGCTTTTTTATTCACAGGCGCGCCGCTTCCGGCAGGCGCTTCAGGTAATGCACCACCAGCAGCGCCAGCAACAGCATCAGGCTGATGAACGCCGCCACGCCATTCCAGCCGAAACTGTGCCAGAACACGCCGCCGAGGGTCCCGGCCACGCTCGAGCCGACGTAATAACAGAACAGATACAGTGACGACGCCTGGCCTTTGGCGCGGCGCGCACGGCGGCCGATCCAGCTGCTGGCCACCGAGTGGGCGGCGAAGAAACCGGCGGTGAACAGCATCATGCCGATAAAGATCGCCGGCACCTGCGGCAACGCGGTAATCAGAATCCCGATCAGCATAATCACGATCGACGCCAGCAGCACCGGGCCGCGCCCGAAGCGCGAGGTGAGCGCCCCGGCCTTGGGCGAGCTGTAGGAACCGGTGAGGTAGACCACCGACAGCAGGCCGACGATCGCCTGGCTCAGATGATAAGGATCCGCCAGCAGGCGATAACCGATGTAGTTGAACAGGGTGACGAAGCTGCCCATCAGCAGAAAGCCTTCTGCGAACAGCAGCGGCAGCCCCTTATCGTGCCAATGCAGTTTGAAGTTGATCAGCAGCGTGCGAGGGCGCAGCGAGCTGGCGCGAAAATGCCGCGAAGCGGGCAGAATGCGCCAGAACATGAAGGCGGCGGCGAGGGCGAACAAACCGATGACCCCGAGCGAGACGCGCCAGGAGAAGAAGTCGGTCAACACCCCGGTCACCAGGCGGCCGCTCATGCCGCCGATCGAATTGCCGCTGATGTACAACCCCATCGAGAAGGCGACGAAGCTGGGATGGATCTCTTCGCTGAGATAGGTCATGCCGACCGCCGCCACGCCGCTCAGCGACAGGCCGATCAGCGCGCGCATCAGCAAAATGCCGTGCCAACTGGTCATAAAGGCGCAAATCAGCGTGCAGACTGCCGCCAGCAACAGCGCCACCACCATCACCGACTTACGGCCGATGGCGTCGGACAGCGGCCCGGTGAACATCAGGCCGATCGCCAGCAGGCCGGTAGAGACCGAGAGCGACAGGCTGCTTTCGGCCGGCGAGACGCCGAAATCTTGCGACAGCACCGGCAGGATCGGCTGCACGCAGTAAAGCAACGCGAAGGTCGCCAGCCCGGCGGAAAACAGCGCCAGCGTTACGCGCATAAACTGCGGCGTGCCGCGTTCGATATAGGGGAGTTTGTTGTTGAGGGTGGAGCGTTTTACTTTTGGCGCAGCGGCCGCGTCATCGTTGGCGGCCAGCGTCGACGGCATCACGGCCGCAGAACGCACAGGGGTTGTCACAGCGTTTCCTTACCGAACTTCGGGGAGATAAACAGACACTTTGCAGATAACAAAATGATAGGGAGCGGCGATTTTTTTGTCTAATATATTAATAATTACAATTAAGACTTTTTAAATATGAATATCGAGTTGAGACACCTGCGTTACTTTATCGCCGTGGCGGAAGAGCTGCATTTTGGCCGCGCCGCGGAGCGGCTGCGTATCTCCCAGCCGCCGCTCAGCCAGCAAATCCAGGCGCTGGAGGATATGGTCGGCGCGCGGCTGCTGGCGCGCAACAATCGCAACGTCAGCTTGACGCAGGCCGGGGAGATGTTCCTCAAAGAAGCCTATCAGGTGCTCGATCAGGTCGGCCGCGCGGCGGAAAAGGCGGCGCGCCTGGATCGCGGCGAACTGGGGGAAATGACCATCGGCTTTACCTCTTCCGCACCGTTTATCGGCGTGGTGGCGCGCAGCCTGCGCGCTTTCCGTCAGCATTCTCCGCAGGTGCACATCAAGATGCGCGAAATCAACACCAAACAGCAGATCGAACCGCTGCTGAACGGTGAGCTGGATCTGGGGGTAATGCGCAACACGCGGCTGCCGGAAGCGCTGCACTATCAGCTGCTGCTGCGCGAACCGCTGGTGGCGGTGGTGCCGGAGGGGCATCCGCTGGCGGAAACGCCCGGCGGCGCGCTGCGTTTTCAACACCTGGCGCAGGAGCCGTTCGTGTTCTTCTCGCGCGAAGTGGGCACGGCGCTGTATGACGAAATTCTGCTGCTGCTCGGCAAGGCCGGCATTACCCCGTATATCACTCAGGAAGTGGGGGAAGCGATGACCATCATCGGTTTGGTCTCCGCCGGATTGGGGGTCTCGATTCTGCCGGCATCTTTCGCCCGGGTGCGGGTGGACGGCGTGCGTTATTTGCCGCTGGCGGAGCCGGACGCCACGACCGAAGTGTGGCTGGTGCATCACCGCCGACGGCCGCTGACCGCCGCGGCGCAGGCGCTGATGGCGTTGATGCTGAAATGACGTTGAGATTGGGCAAATAAAAATCAATTCGCGCTGAAATTGCGAGGAATTTGTGCAGCAAATCACATAACGAATCAAATAGTTGACGCTGTATGACAAAAGCCCCACCATAACCCCTAGTCTTTATTTAGAAGCGCGAAAAATAGTAGGAGCCGGTTTGTGATTGCGGTTGGGCAGCCTGGGCATATTGATCAAATCAAACAGACCAATGCGGGGGCGGTTTATCGGCTAATCGATCAACTGGGCCCGATTTCGCGCATCGAACTGTCAAAACGCGCACAGCTGGCGCCCGCCAGCATCACCAAGATCGTGCGCGAACTGCTGGAAGCCCATCTGGTCAAGGAAACCGAGTACCAGGAAATCGGCAGCCGGGGCCGCCCGGCGGTGGGGCTGGTGCTGGACACCGAGGCCTGGCACTACCTGTCCGCCCGCATCAGCCGCGGCAGCATCACGCTGGCGCTGCGCGATCTGAGCAGCAAACTGGTGGTGGAAGAGCTGCTGCCGCTGGCGGCCGAAGATCCCGAACCGCTGCTGAAACGCATCCTGACCGAAGTCGATCAATTCTTTATTCGCCACCAAAGCAAGCTGGAACGGTTGACGGCGATCGCCATTACGCTGCCGGGCATTATCGACGTGCAGTCCGGCGTGGTGCACCGCATGCCGTTTTACGACGTGCTGGAGATGCCGCTCGGCCCGGCGCTGGAAACCCGGACCGGTCTGCCCGTCTATTTGCAACACGACATCAGCGCCTGGACCATGGCCGAGGCGTTGTACGGCGCCTCGCGCGGCAGCCAGAACGTGATTCAGGTGGTGATCGACCACAACGTCGGCGCCGGCGTGATCACCGGCGGCCACGTGCTGCATGCCGGCAGCCACAGCGTGGTGGAGATCGGCCACACCCAGGTCGATCCTTACGGCAAACGCTGCTACTGCGGCAACCACGGCTGCCTCGAGACCGTGGCCAGCATCGAGAACATGCTGGAGATCGCCCAGCAGCGGCTGAGCGGCTCGATGAGCTCCAGCCTGCACGGCGCGCCGCTGACCGTTGAATCGCTGTGCGACGCCGCGCTGGCGGGCGATCAACTGGCGCGGGACATCATCCTCGGCGTCGGCCACAGCGTGGGGCGCATTCTGGCTATCATGGTCAACCTGTTCAATCCGGAGAAGATCCTGGTGGGTTCGCCGCTCAACCGCGCGGCGGAGATCCTGCACCCGGCCATCGCCTCCTGCATTCGCCAGCAGGCGCTGCCGGCCTACAGCGAGCAGGTCAAGGTTGAATCCACGCAGTTCTTCAATCAGGGCACCATGCCCGGCGCGGCGCTGGTGAAAGAGGCGCTGTATAACGGTTCATTGCTGGTGCAGCTGCTGCAAGGCTAACATCAGAACTTCTTATTAATCCTGCAAAAGATTGAGCTACCTCAAGCCCCTACGTGGCGGCATCCCCTAGAATTTTTCCGCAAGACTTCTTCGCCGCCGGTGCGGCGATACATTGTTAACGGGGCATTCTGGGGCATTTTATTCATGTTGAAGCGTTTATTTGTGACAGGCACGGATACCGACGTCGGTAAAACCGTGGTTTCCCGCGGGTTGATGCAGGCGCTGGCCGCCGATGGCCGCTCGGTCGCGGGCTACAAGCCGATCGCCGCGCGCTGCCAGGAAACCAGCGAGGGCATCCGCAATAAAGACGCTTTGGTGTTGCAGGCATCTTCCACCTTGCCGCTGTGCTATGAGGAGATCAATCCCATCACCTGTCTGGATGAGGTGTTTCATGCGCATGCCACCGAGGACATCAACTACGGCCTGATGAGCAGCGGCCTGCGCGATCTGTCCGCCAAAGCCGATACGGTGGTGGTGGAGGGCAGCGGCGGCTGGCGCGTGCTGATGAACGATCTGCGGCCGTACGCCGAATGGGTGGTGCAGGAGCAACTGCCAGTGGTGTTGGTGGTGGGTATCAAGCTGGGCTGCGTCAGCCACGCGCTGCTGACCGCGCAGTCGATCATCAACGACGGCCTGCCGCTGCTGGGCTGGGTGGCCAACCGCATCAATCCGGGGTTGGCGCACTATGCCGAAACCATCACGGCGCTGCAGCAGCGCATTTCCGCGCCGCTGCTGGGTGAAATTCCGTATCTGCCGCGCGCGGAGCAGCGCGAACTGGCGCACTACCTCGATATTTCCACGTTGCTGTAGCCCATTCAGGCGCAGAACGTCGCCAACAACCGGGCGGCGATCAGCAGGCCCAGCCCATACACCGTGTGGGTGAGCAGGCTGAGGAGCCGCGCTCTGCGCGGATTGGCGGTTTTCGCCGCCGCCACGCCAAAGCCCAGCGCGGGCTGCATCACCAGAAACGGCGCCGCCAGGCTCAGCCAGCCGCTCAACAGCGCGATGCGCGGTTCCGGCGCCGCATACCACTCGATGCCCGCCAAACCGAGCGGGATAAAGGCGAACGCCAAGCCGATGGCGTAGTGCAGTATCCAGCCGATTTTTCTCTCACCCTGGCGCGGCGGCGCCGTGACGATGGTGGCGTGAAACCAGCGGCCGTCGAACATGCCGAGAAACCAGCGGCCCACCAGCGCGTAATCGAGGGAAGGGATGCCGAAGCGCCGCTTCAGCAGCAACGCCCACAAATCCATGCAGAGGGTGGCGCCGGCGCCGGTTAACAGAATGCGCAATAACAAATCGGGGGTCATAGGGGTGTCCTTGGCTCAGTGACGTGATAAGGTGCGCACAGTGTGCAACTTAAAGCCGGCTTCAAGTCAATGGCAAAAGAACTGGATATCGGCGCGGTGGCGCGCCTGAGCGGAGTCGCGCCTTCTGCGCTGCGGCATTACGAGAAAAAGGGGCTGATCGCGTCGATAGGCCGCCACGGTTTGCGCCGTCAATACGCCGCCGGGGTGCTCGATCAACTGCGGTTGATCGCCCTCGCGCGCCTGGCCGGTTTTACGTTGGATGAGATGAGCGCCTTGTTTGACGAACGGGGCAAAATCGCGCTCGATCGCGTGTTGCTGGCGGCGCGGGCGGATGAGTTGGATCGCCATATCCAGCGCCTGATACAGGTGCGCGACGGGCTGCGGCACATGGTTGATTGCCCTGAACCCGAGCACCTGCAGTGCCCGCAGTTCAGGAAAATATTGCAGCAGGGTGAGTTCTAAACCTCGCGCTTGGGCAGCGGCGCCGTGTGGTACACCGAGATCGGCCGCAGGCCGTGCGACACGGTGGTGGCGATCACGCAGGCGAGCAGAATGCCGGGCAGCAGCGCGTATTCGCCGGTCATTTCAAACACCATCAGCGCCGCCATGATCGGCGCATGGGTGGTGGCGGCCAGCAGGGTGGCCATGCCGGTCAGCGCCAGCAGCAGCGGCACCGCCGCATCCATGCCCGGCCACAGGCCGAACAGCTGACCGATTATCGATCCGAGCGCGGCGCCGACGAACAGCGTCGGGGTGAAGACCCCGCCGGGCGCGCCCGAGCCGCTGCTGGCGAGGATTGCCAACAGTTTACACACCAGGATCGCGCCCAGCAGCAACACCCCCGGCGGCGCGATCAGCAGCGCCTGCACCACGCTGTAGCCATTGCCCCACACTTGCGGAAACAGCAGCGAAAGCAGCCCGACGATCAGGCCGCCCAACGCCAGCTGCAATGGCGGCTTCAGGCGCAGCGATCGGAAGGCGCGACCGCTGGCGGTCATCAACCACAAAAACAGCGGCCCGCCGGCGCCGGCCACCACGCCGACCAGCGCCATCAGCAGGTATTGCGTCGGCAAGGGAGCGGAGAGCGGCGTCACCAGGTAGAGCGGCGCCTGGCCGCCGTTGAGCAGGTTGGTCATCAGCAGAGCGCTCACTGCGGCGATCACCACCGGGCCGAGCGAGGCCAGCATCAGGGTGCCGAACAGGATCTCGGCGATAAACAGGCTGCCCGCCAACGGCGCATGGTAAGCGCTGGCCATCCCGGCGGCGGCGGCGCAGGCCACCCACAGTTTCCATTCTTTCTCGTGCGTAAAACGCTGGGCGAAGAGCGAGCCCACCAGCGCCGCCAGCAGGATCATCGCGCCTTCACGGCCGATGGCGCTGCCGCTCGACACCACCAGCAGCGACGCCAGACACTTCACCAGGCTGGCGCCGGTATCCAGCTTGCCGTTGCCGGTCTCAATCGCTTCCATATAGTCGGTGGGCGCCGCCGGGCGCTGGTGGCGGTAGCGCTGGTGAATGTACAGCAGCAGGCCCGCCGCCAGACCGCCCAGCGCGGGCGTCAGCGCGCGTCGCCAGCCGGGCAGCGCGGCGGCGGCGGCTACCAGGCTGCCGTCGGCATTGCCGAGCAGCAGCCACTCGAGGCCAATCATCGAACGGTGAAACAGCCACACCGCCAGGGCGGCGGCGACGCCGATAAATACGGCGATAAGCAGGCTGCGCAGTAGGGCGCGATAGTGGTGCAGGTGGACCAATCTTTTCATGCGTGGGCGGCGTCGTGAGAAAAATCAAAGGGTCATCAGCGCATTGTGCTTGGCGCTCCGGCCGATGACCAGTGAATCTTTAGCAAACTGCGGCATGGGCGGGGCGGCGAGCGCCCCGGCGTGGGTTATTGCGGCGTCAACACCCGGCGTGTGCGGCCGGAACTGAGGTAGTCGGCGATATAATCCTGCGAGATTTCGCCGCTGTAGCGGCCGTCTTCATCGACGATCGGCATCCAGGAAGTGTTGTGTTCGTACAGCTTCGACAGCACCACGCGCAGGTTCTCTTCCGCGCGGGCGGTGACGCGGAAACGGTGCAGGCTGTCGGCGCACACCCCCGGCGCGCCGCGCGCCTCACGGCGTTTGACGTAGCCCAGCGGCTTGCCGTCGGCGTCCACTACCGTCACTGAACGGGCGTCGATATCGTCCATCAGCCCGAACGCCTCCACCAGCGGCGTTTCCCGGCGCACCGTCACCGTCTCTTGTTGGCCTGCCACGTCTCCGGCCTGCACCAGCAGCAGGCGCTTCAGCGTGCGATCCTGGCCGACAAAGGAGGCGACGAACTCGTTCGCCGGCCGCGCCAGCAGCTCATCGGCGCTGGCGTTCTGCACGATTTTACCCTGGCGGAACACCGCAATGCGATCGCCGAGCTTCAGCGCTTCGTCGATGTCGTGGCTGACCAGCATCACGGTCTTTTTCAGCTGGCGCTGCATGTCGAGAAACTCGTTCTGGATGGTTTCGCGGTTGATCGGATCTACCGCGCCGAAGGGTTCATCCATCAGCAGCACAGGCGGATCGGCCGCCAGCGCGCGGATCACGCCGATGCGCTGTTGCTGCCCGCCCGACATCTCTTTCGGGTAGCGGTGCAAAAAGCGCTTGGGATCCAGCGCCACCATGCTCATCAGCTCTTCGGCGCGGGCGTGGCAGCGTTTTTTGTCCCAGCCCAGCATGCGCGGCACCACGGTGATGTTCTCCTCGATGGTCATGTTGGGGAACAGACCGATCTGTTGGATGACGTAGCCGATTTTACGGCGCAGGCTGACGGTATCCAGCGCGCTGGTGTCTTCGCCGTTGATCAGAATGGTGCCGCCGGTGGGTTCGATCAGGCGGTTGATCATCTTCAGCGTGGTGGTTTTGCCGCAGCCGGAAGGGCCGAGCAGCACGCAGATTTCGCCTTCCGGCACGTCCAGATTGATGTTGTCGACGGCGTTGAACGGCGTGCCGTTCTTTTGCATGAACTGTTTGGTCAGATTTTCCAATTTAATCATGAGCGGATCCCCTTGGGCGTTAGCGCAATTTGCAAGCGGTGCAATAACCAATCGAGGACGATCGCCAGCAGGCTGATCATCACGGCGCCGGTAATCAACTGGCGAATGTCGCTGCTGCTGATGCCGTTGAGCAGCAGCAGGCCGAGGCCGCCGGCGCCGATCACCGCGGCGATTGCCATCACGCCGATATTCATCACCACGGCGGTGCGGATGCCGCCGAAAATCACCGGCAGCGCCACCGGGATTTCCACCCAGCGCAGCCGTTGCCAGAAGGTCATGCCGATGCCGCGGCCGGCTTCGCGCAGCCCGCCGGGCAGATTGTCGAGCGCGGTGTGGGTATTGCGCACGATCGGCAGCAGCGAGTAGAGGAACACCGCGGTGATCGCCGGCACGTAGCCGATGCCGTGGCCAATCAATGAAAACAGCGGGATCATCAGCCCGAACAGGGCGATGGAGGGCACGGTCAGCACCAGCGTGGCCAGGCTCAGCACCGGCGTCGCCAGCCATTTGTGGCGGACGATCAGCACGCCAAGCGGCACGCCGATCAGGATCGCCAGACCCACGGCGACGCCGACCAGCAGCAGGTGTTCCAGCGTCAACCCGGCGATATAGGCCCAGTTTTGCCAGGCGTAGAGTAAGGTATTCATCATGCCTCCTTAAATCAGGCCGCGCTGCTTGAGGAACGCGTCGGCGACCTGTTGCGGCGTCTGGTAGTCGATATCCACCTTGGCGTTAAGCTCGGTGATCACCTGATTGTTGAACTGTTTCGACAGCGTGTTCAGCGCCGCTTCCAGCCCCGGCGTGTTTTGCAATACGTCGGCGCGCACTACCGGCGTGACCGCGTAGCTCGGGAAATAGCCCTTGTCGTCTTCCAGCACCTGCAGATCGAACCCTTTCACCCGGCCATCGGTGGTGTACACCAGCCCGGCGTCGACGAAGCCGTCGCGGATGGCGTTGTAGACCAGGCCGGGATCCATCTGGCGAATTTGCGGGCGATCGAGCGGCATGTCGTACAGCGCCTGCATCGGTTTCAGGCCGTCCGAGCGGCCGGCAAACTCCAGATCCAACCCCAGCAGCCAGTTGTGTTTAGGGTCCGTTTTACGCACCTGTTCCACTTTGGCCACCAGCTGCGACATCGTGCGGATCTGCTCTTTTTCCGCGCGCCGGCGCTGCATGGCGAAGGCGTAGGTGTTGTTCATGTCCGCCGGCTGCAGCCACACCAGGCCGAGTTTGGCGTCGAGCTTTTTCACCGTGTCGTAGGTTTCCTGCGGCGTCATGCGCTTATTGATGTGGTTAAAGATGATCAGCGAGGTGCCGGTGTATTCCCAGGTCATGTCGATCTGCTTGTTGATCATGGCGTTGCGGGTGATCACCGTGGCCAGGTTGGTCTTGGGTTCGACCTGAAAACCTTTGGCCCGCAGGTATTGCACGGTGATCGCCGACAGAATGCGCTGTTCGGTAAAGTTCTTGCTCGCCAGCGTCAGCGGGGCGGCCCAGGCGGCCGCGCCGGTCATCAGCAAGGAGAACAGCAGCGCGTGGCGGAGTCGTTGTAACCATCGAGTCATCGCGTTTCTCCCATCAGGATGCGGTGTGCGGGCTGAGCCGGCGGTCGAGACCGGCCAGCGCCAGATCGAGCAGCAGGGCGATCAGCGCGGTGGCGGCGGCGCCGAGGATCAGCGTCGGGAAGTCGTTCAGGTAGATGCCGGGGAAAATCAGCTCGCCGTAGCTGCTGGCGCCGATTAAAAACGCCAGCGGCGCGGTGCCGACGTTAATCGCCATCGCGATGCGTATCCCGGCGAAGATCACTGGCAGGGCGTTGGGGAGTTCGACCTGGCGCAGCCGCTGCCCGGCGGTCATGCCAATACCGTTGGCGGCCTCGACCAGCGCCGGCGGCACCGAACGCAGGCCGGCATAGGTATTGCGCACGATGGGCAGCAGCGAGGCGAGGAACAGCGCCACCACCGCCGGCCGATCGCCGATGCCGATGATCACCATCGCCAGCGCCAGCACCGCCAGCGGCGGCAGGGTGTTGCCGACGTTGAAGATTTGCATCACGTGTTCCGCCCAGCGGCGGGCGAAAGGGCGGCTCAGCAAGATACCGCTGGGAATACCGACCAGCAGCGACAGCAGCATGGAGCAGGCCACCAGGAACATGTGTTGTTGGCCGAGGTAGATCAAATCTTCCCGGCGCGACTTGAGGGTGTCCCAACCGATGCCGTAAACCAGCAGTGCGATGACGGCGATAAACAACAGGCTCCCGAGGAGCAGGCGCCGGTATGGCGCTGACTTGTGCATGATGTTGCGTCCTCCGTTGCGCGGAGCGGCCGACGAGACGGCGCATTCCGCTCTGATTGTTACCCACGGCCCGGCGGGCGTGGCGGTACAAAACGGGCGTTTCGCATGAGGTTAGCGACATTGAGCGAAGGGTGCGTTCGGCACAGCGTGCTGAACGTAGGCTCAATACGTGAGTTAATCAGCATAAGATACTGATATTTAAACCCGAGAAAGCACGAAGCCCAACGACCCCGGCTAGGGAAGGTATAGCACTCTGTCGTTGACCGTGCCAAGTTTTATGAACAAAATCAGGTGATTGAGTTTGCGCCAATCGGCGTGTCAGCCCGCGTCAGCGCTGGGATGGGGGGAAAGTGAAAAAAATCCGCCGCATAACGTTACGCCGTAACAACAAGTCCAAATGGTGCGATCCGCCGTCGGCGAAGACGGGATGTGAGGGCGGATAGACTCGGTGTAGGCGCTTGCTGATATACTCAGGGAAAACAAAAACGCCAGGAAACCTGCATAACGCCATGACAAATAACGTTTCACCCGCACCCATCGCTCACCGCCCGCTGATTCTGATCGCCTGCATGCTGGCGATGTTCATGTCGGCGATCGAAGCCACCATCGTCGCCACCGCCATGCCGACCATCATCGGCGATCTCGGCGGTTTCTCGCTGCTGGGCTGGGTGTTCGCGGTCTATTTGCTGTCGCAGGCGATCACCATTCCCATCTACGGGCGGCTGGCGGATCTCTACGGCCGCAAACGGGTGTTCTTCTTCGGCGCCACGCTGTTCCTGTTGGGATCGGTACTGTGCGGTTTCGCCCCCGACATGTATTGGCTGATCGGCTTTCGTCTGCTGCAGGGGCTGGGCGCCGGCGCCATCATGCCGATCGCCTCTACCATCATCGGCGATATCTACAGCGCCACCGAACGGCCGAAGGTGATGGGATACCTGTCGAGCGTGTGGGGCGTGTCGGCGATCATCGGCCCGCTGTTGGGGGCGTTTATCGTGCAACATTTGCCGTGGGCGTTGGTGTTCTGGGTCAACCTGCCGATCGGCCTGTTGGCGATGTTCTTCCTCTGGCGCTATCTGCCGGCGCATCAGCCATTGCGCCAGCACGCGCTGGATCTGGCCGGCACCGCCTGGCTGACGCTGTTCGTTTCGGCGCTGCTGCTGGCGCTGTTGCAGATGGAAAGCCTGGGCTGGTGGGTGGTGCCGCTGTTTGCGCTGGCGGCGGCGGCGCTGGCGCTGCTTGTCCGCCAGGAGCGGCGCGCGGTCGAACCGCTGTTCCCGTTGGCGCTGTGGCAAAGCCGGGTGATCGTAGCCGGTAACATCGGCGGGCTGGTGATCGGCGCGGCGATGATGGGCATCAGCGCCTTTCTGCCGACCTTCATTCAGGGCGTGATGGGGGGCTCGCCGCTGGAGGCGGGCACCACGCTGGCGCTGATGTCGATCGGGTGGCCGCTGGCCAGCACGCTGAGCGGCCGCTTGATGCTGATGACCTCGTACCGCGCCACGGCGCTGCTGGGCGCGCTGTTGTTGGTGGCGGGCGGCCTGATCTTGCTGCTGCTGCAGCCGGAGGGCGGCTTGCTGTGGGGGCGGGTGGCGGCGTTTATGGTCGGCGCCGGCATGGGGCTGTGCAATACTACGTTTCTGGTTTCGGTGCAGAACGCGGCGCATTACAGCATTCGCGGCATCGCCACCGCCTGTACGGTGTTTACCCGCATGGTGGGCTCGGCCATCGGCACCGCGATTTTGGGCGCGACGCTGAATCTCAACCTGCAGTGGCGTTTGCCGGAGATTGACGATCCGGTGCAGCGGCTGATGGAACCGGCGGTGCGCCAGAGCATGGGGAGCGAGGCGTTGGCGCAGCTGACCCAGCAAGTGGCGGCTTCGCTGCATTGGGTGTTTCTGGTTTCGGCGCTGGTGTCGTTGCTGGCGCTGGCGGCGGCGATGCTGATCCCGGCGCGTTGTCGGCCGCAGGGCGAAGAGGAAGAGGCGGAACAGGCGTAAGGAAAGAAGGAGCGGGCGCTGCTGCAGAGCGCCCTGGTAGCCGGTGCGGCTTACTGCGTGTTGGAGGTATCCTGGCTGGTGCCGGTCTGCGCCGCATCACCGCGATCGTCGCCGTTGTTCAGGCGGGTGTAGACGATCTTCTGGGTGTCGTTTTCGCAGTGGCCGACCACCTGGCCGCCCGCTTGATCGGCCTGATCGTTTGGCACGATCTCCAGTTTGAAGCCGGACTCCGGCACGCCGTTATTGACGATTTTTTGCGAAATGTCCGCTTTCACGCTTTCGCAGGAGGCCAGGGCCGCTATCGGCGCGCCGGCCAGCAACACAGCGGTTAATATCAGCGTTTTTTTCATCACGTCATCCTTTTAGACAATGGACTTCCTGTAACAGGATAGCAGCAACGGCGGCCGGGTTTCACGCTTGCCCGCCCGCCGCAGGCGGATTAAGGATTAATCCGACGCCCGGTCTGGCGATCCAGACATTTACGGGTGTCCGGCTCCCAGTAGGCGTTGACGTTGTTGCTGTCGTTGCAGCGATCTTCGTCATCCGCCGCGCGATCGATCTTGTCGAATTCTTTCTCGACGCGGGTGTTAACCTTGTGGCGCAGGGATTTGGTATCATTCCACTGCTCTTTGCTCTGGCGCGCTTCTTCGGTGCTCATCGCGCCGCTGCCTTTGCCATCGACGGTGACGCAGGTACTGCCCTGAGTGCAGGTGGCAGCCAGCGCCGGCGCCTGCCAGGCGCCCATTACGGCCAGCATGGCGACCGGCAGCATCCCGCGCAGCAGTCGTTGGGTCGAAAATGTTTTCATCGTTTCATCCTTATGAGTGAGTGCGCCTGATGAAGGCGGCACTGGCGTTACCTCGCCCGCAGGCGTGGTGACAAATATACCACTGCGCTCCTGGAATTCACCAGCCAAGCGCCGATTCGTTTACTTTATCGAGAGAAAACTGCGACCGATGTTAAAAACTACGCTGTTGTTTTTCGCCACTGCGCTCGCTGAAATTATCGGCTGTTTCCTGCCTTACCTGTGGCTCAAGAAGCAGGGCAGCGCCTGGCTGCTGCTGCCGGCGGCCTTGAGCCTGATGCTGTTCGTCTGGCTGTTGACGCTGCATCCTGCGGCCAGCGGGCGGGTCTACGCGGCCTATGGCGGCGTGTATGTGGCGACGGCGCTGCTGTGGCTGCGAGTGGTGGACGGCGTGAAGCTGTCTACGCTGGATTGGGTCGGCGCCGGGGTGGCGCTGGCGGGCATGCTGATTATTGTTTCCGGCTGGCGCGCGGCCTGAGGAAACACGGCGGGAGTCGCCTCCCGCCGACAGGGCTCAGGCGCCGCGGTGGATGTTCAGCCCGGCGAAGGACTGGCTGACCGGCATCATTTCCAGCGTGTTGATGTTGACGCGCGCCGGCAACGTGGCGACCCAGAATACCGACTCGGCGATGTCTTCCGGCGTCAGCGCATCGGCGCCTTCGTAGGTTTTATTGACCTTGCCGTCATCGCCCTTGAAGCGCACGTTGGAGAATTCGGTGCCGCCCACCAGGCCCGGCTCGATATCGGTCACGCGGATGCGCGTGCCGTGCAGATCGGCGCGCAGGCCCAGACTGAACTGCTTGACGAACGCCTTGGTGGCGCCGTACACGTTGCCGCCGGCATAGGGCCAGTTGGCGGCGGTGGAACCGATGTTGATCACGTGGCCGACGTTGCGCTCGACCATGGCGGGCAGCAGCGCGCGGGTCATGTTCACCAGCCCTTTGGCGTTGGTGTCGATCATGGTTTCCCAGTCATCGGCGTTGGCCTTGTGCGCCGGCTCCAGCCCCAGCGCCAGCCCGGCGTTGTTCACCAGCACGTCGATCTGGCGCAGCTCGGCCGACAGCGCTTCTATCACCTGCTGAATGGCGGCGCGGTTGCGCACGTCGAGCCGCACGATGTGCAGCGCTTCCCCCAATTCTTCCTGCAGCGCTTCGAGACGCTCAAGGCGGCGCCCGGCGGCGATCACCTGGTGGCCTTCACGGATAAAACGGCGCGCAATGGCCTCGCCGAAACCGGAGGTGGCGCCGGTAACAAATATAATCATGTTGCTGTTCCTCAACTGTTTTTACCCTACATGCTTCTATCATTAGCACAAACCCGCAGGCAGTGGCAGCGGTTATCACGGCGGAAAGGAAAAAAGGTCACACCGGGCCGGCGGCCCGATGCTGATTAGCGCTGAGGCGGCAGGTGGTAGACCACGGCGTCATACTTGATGCGTTCGCAACGGCCTGCCAGCACGCCGCCCAGCGACTCGACGAGGCGGCGGCTGGCGGTATTCTGCTCGGCCACTGGGTAGAGAAAGTGCGGCGGCTGAAAGCGCTCGCTGGCCCAGCGCGCGATGCCCTGCACGATTTCGCGGCCGTAGCCCTGGCCATGCAGGCTCTCTTTCACCCAGATGCCCAGCTCCGGGGTGGGGCTGCGCAGGTTGTGCGCGCCGCCGACGCCGACAAACTGCCGGTCTTCGCGCCGGCGGGCGACGAAGATCACTTCTTCGCCTTCGCGCATCAGCGGCAGCCAGCTTTGCCAAACGTTGGCGAAATCTTCCGGCGACGCCTCCGGCGACGCCTCCGGCTCAAAGGTCATAAAGCGCGTCAGCGTGGGGGTGATCGCCTGGTAAACATCGTCGGCGTCTGCTGCGGTAAAGGGGGCAATCAACAAACGGTCGGTGTCAACGCGGCACTGAGAAAGGTCATTGTGATTCATTTTATTTCCTCGCTTTTCAGGCCATAACGGCAAAAAATCCGCGCACATAAATCGGGGCGGATCGTCGATATTACGCGTATTGGCGTCAGAAGCGACTTATTTTTCGCCGCTGCGGCGACGCGGAGGAACGGTTTTATGTGACGTCGTCACGTCGACGGGAAAGGCGGCGGGCACGGTTAACCGCGCCCGCCGTTGAGGATCAGAACTTCACCGAACCTTGCAGATAGATCGTGCGCGGCTGGCCGATGTACAGACCTTTGTTGTTGTCGTCATAGGCGCGGGTGAAATACTCGTGGTTGAACAGGTTTTTCACGCCGACGCCCAGATTCAGGCCGGCCATTTCCGGGCCGAAATCATAGGCGGCGCGCACGCCCCACAGCATATAGCCGGGAATGCGGCCGGTGCTGCCGTCGGTGCTTTCCGCCACGGTGTTGGCGTTGTCGGCGAACTGGTTGGATTGGAACTCGCCGTTAAGGTTAAACGCCCAGTTGCCCGGCGTGTAGTCCAGCCCCAGGGTGCCTTTATGCTTCGGCGAGAACGGCACCTGGTTGCCCTTGTAGCCGCCGTCTTCGCGGATGGTGGCGTTGACGTAGGCGTAGCTGGCGTAGGCGGTCAGGTCGTCCAGTTTCGGCGTCAGCTGCGACAGATCGTAACGCAGGCTGCCTTCCAGCCCGGCGTGGCGGGTTTTGCCGCGCGCGGTCACGCTGTCGGTCACCTGGTTGGAATCGTACTGGTTGTTGAAGTTGATCAGGAACAGCCCGATCTCGCCGGTCAGCGCATCGCCGGCGTAGCGGGTGCCCAGTTCCCAGGTGCGCGCCTTCTCCGGTTCAATCTTGCCGCTGTCGACCGCTTTGCCCATCTGGCTGTATTGTACGGTGCCGAAGGAGCCTTCGGTGTTGGCGTACAGGTTCCAGTATTCGTTCAGGTGATACATCACGTTCAACGCCGGCAGCGGCGCGTTATAGCTGACGTCGAGGCGGTTATTCTTGATGTAGTTGTTCTGATACGACTTGATGTACTCGTAGCGCATGCCCGGCGTGATGGTCCAGTCGCCGATGTCGATGCGATCGTCGAGATAGAAGGCGTGCGCCTCGGTGCCGGACTGGGTGTCGCGATCGTACGGGCTGGCGGTGGACGGCAGCCTGCCGGTGCTGGCCTTGCTGGTGTAGCGCAGCTCATGGGTGGATTCACTGACGTAACGGTAGCCGACGCCGACCTCATGGGCAGAATCTCCCCAGCGGAAACTCTGGCTGTAGCGCGGTTCTACGCCGCGCACCCAGTATTCGCGCGGCGACAGCGTCAGGTTCTTGCCCTGATCCAGATAGCCGCTGCGCAGGGTGTAGGTGTAGAAGCTCTGCACGTCGAACTTGTGCTGCTGATCAGGCTGATATTGGTAGCCGAAGTTCGCCAACTGGCGGCGGCCCCAGAACTTGTCGTACGGGCGCGTAGACTGGAACGGGTTGGCGTTGTAGTCCGCCCGGCTCAGGCCGCCCGGCATGTTCGCTTCGCCTTCGTAGTATTGCAGCAGGCTGTTGAAGGTGTGCACCTCGTTCGGGGCGTAGCGGCTTTTCAGCATCACGTCGTCTATCTTGGTCGCGCTGTGCTCGCGCCAGTCGCTGCCGCGGGTGCCGGAGTAAAGCAGCGCCGCACCGAAGCCGTTGTCGGCGGTGCCGCCGATCATCAGGTTGCCGGTGCCTTTGGGGTGATCCTGGCGCGAGGTCGGGCTGAGCTGCCCCTGCATGCCGGCCTCCAGGCCGAAGGTTTTCGGGATGGCGCGGGTAACGAAGTTGACGACGCCGCCGACGCTCTGCGGCCCATAGCGCACCGCGCCGCCGCCGCGCACCACGTCAATCGCATCCATATTGCCGAGCGAGACCGGCGCCAGCGACAACTGCGGCTGGCCGTAAGGGGCGAAGGGCACCGGAATGCCGTCCATCAGCACGGTAGAGCGGCTGGCGAGGCGCGGGTTGAGGCCGCGTATGCCGAAGTTCAGCGCCATATCGTGGCTGCCGGTGCCGTTGTTTTCCGGGGCCACCACGCCCGGCACGCGGTTCAACGCTTCACGCACGGTGGTGGTGCCGGTTTTGACGAAGTCTTCGCGGCGCACGACGTCGCGCGCGCCGGGATGTTCGAACACGTCTGCCTGACGGCCTTCCGCCAGCCAGTCGCCGACCACGGTGATGTCCTCTTCTTTCTGCGGCTGCGGCAGTTTGGCCAGCGTGTAGCCGTTGTTGCCGAGCGCTTTAGCCTGCAGGCCGCTGCCCGCCAGCAGGGCGTTCAGGCCGTCATCGACGCCGTAGCTGCCGCTCAGGCCCGGCGAACGTTTACCGGCGGTCAGCGCGCCGTCTACCGAGAGCGCGATGCTGGCGCGCGCGGCGAAAGCGTTCAGCGCGCCGTCCAGCTCACCGGCCGGAATGTGATAGGCGGCAGCGGCACTGGCGGCGCTCGCCATCTGCGGTGCAGCGAAGACCAGGCCAATGGCCACGGCCAGCGGCGTGGCACGTTTTCCCCAAAGCGAAGCCGGAGCGACCTTTCCCCAAGCGTTGTTCATACCTTCTCCTGAATCATTTTTTATTTATTGCTGCAGTGTTTTCCTGGGAGTCGGATGAGCGAAGCAAAAGGGACAATCAAGAATGCGATTTTTTATCATTTTCATTTAAAAAATTCAGGCGGGGACGATTTGCAACCAATAGCGGGTAAAGCTTTGCAGGCGTACCGGCAGCGTCTGGCTGAGCAGGGCGAGGGCGCGATCGGTATCGTTGAGCGGGAAACTGCCGCTGACGCGCAGGCCGGCAACGGCCGGATCGCAGCTCAGGTGGCCGCGCCGATAGCGTGCCAGTTCGGCGATCACCCGGTCCAGCCGCCACTGGCTGACGCTCAGCACGCCGTGCAGCCAGCCGTCTTCCGCCGTAGCCGGTTGCTTGTCGCTGAAGGCCGCCGCGCTGAAGCTTATCTGTTCGCCGGCGTTCACCCGGCGTTTTTGTTGCGCGTCTTGCGCCAGCTGCGCCTCGACCGCGTGCTCCAGCACCGTCAGGCGCGTTTCGCCGTCGCTCTCGCGCACCAAAAAACGGGTGCCGAGCGCGCGCATCGCCCCTTGCGGGCTCTGCACCCACAGCGGCCGGGCATCGCGTCCGGTAACCAGGCTGATTTCCCCGGCGTGCAAGCGGATCAGCCGTTGGCGATCGTCGTAATGCACGTCCACCGCGCTGGCGGTGTTCAGCACCAGCTGGGTGCCGTCGCTTAACACAATGGGTTTGATTTCGCCGGTGGCGGTGCGGTAGTCGGCGCGCAGCTCCTGGCCGAGCGGCGACCGGTAGAAGAAGCCGCCGCCGCCCACGCCGAGCAACAGCAGCAGGCTTTTCAGCAGGGTGCGGCGATCGATCGCCGATTGACGGCCGGCGCGATCGAGCGCGCGATAGCTGAATTTGCCCGGCACGCCCTGCAGCTGGCTCTGCAACGCTTCGACGCGCTGCCAGGCCCAGCGGTGATCGTCATGCTGCTGGTGCCAGGCTTGCCACTGTTGGCGCTGGCGTTCGGTGACGTGCTCGTCGCACAGCAGGGCATACCAGTGTGCGGCCATTTTCAGCGCCTGGCGCTGCTCGGGGGTGATGGCGTTGCTCATGAATAAACGTCGTTTTCGAGGCTGAACAGCAGGCAATGCTCGGTGGCTTTGGCCATGTATTTTTTAACCGAACTGACCGACACGCCGAGGCGCGCGGCGATGTCCGCATAGCCCAGGCCTTCGAGCTGCGACAACAGAAAGGCCTGTTTTACCTTCGGCCCCAGGCCGTCGAGCATGGCGTCGATCTGCTGCAGGCTTTCCAGCAGGCTCTGGCGCTGCTCCGGCGACGGGGCGTAGCCTTCCGGGATCAGCGCCAGCATCTCAAGATAGGCGCGCTCCAGCGTTCTGCGGCGGAACAGATCGACCATCACCCGCTTGGCGACGGTGACCAGAAAATCTTTCGGCTCGCGCAGGGTCGCCGCGGCGTCGCTTTTCAGCAGGCGCATAAAGGTGTCCTGCGCCACATCGTCCGCGTCGAAAGCGCAGCCCAGCCGCCGACGCAACCATCCCTGCAACCAGGCGTGGTGGGTGGCGTAAAGGCGCGACAGCGCGGCGTGCGGGGCAGAGGCGGTGGCGGACATGGTTTTCGCATTGCTGGTCAAAAAGATGCGCGGATGATAATTGAGAATAGTTATCGTTTCAAGTTTGGCCGTTGCCTCCAGGCTGGGGCTCCGCCCCCGGACGCGGCGTTGAAATAAAGCGGACGGCCGTAAAGAGCGTCGTTTGCCCATTAAAGGTGCAGCGGCGCGGTGTTATTTCGGCAAGCAAACGGTTGCTATTTATCCGCCGTCGAAGACTGAGCGTGGGTCTTATTCTCTTTCGCCGGCCTATGCTTTTAGGTTAATTACCAATCAATTGTTTTTATTTAAAAATGTATTTTATCGCCGCCTGTTGGCACACGGCTTGCTATGCTTAATCCGGTCTTTGCGTTTGGGTAAAAAGGGCCTTGTTTCATCATCGCAATTTATTATGCGGGTGGGCTTGGCCGGTCGTCACAAGGAAGAAAATAATGGCACTGCAATTCACCACGGCTATTCGTGGCAATTTTTTTGATATCGCAGCCTGTGTGGAGGCGCCGCAACAGCTCGAAGAACGCCTGCGGCATGTTCCCGACGGTTTGCTGCTGCTGAACGACGGCGTCATCGTCTGGTTCGGCAGCTGGCGGCAGGGCGAGGCGCTGCTGCCGCCGGGCTTCGCGGTCACGGAGTATCGCGACAAGCTGATCGTGCCGGGTTTTATCGATACCCATATCCATTATCCGCAAACCGAAATGATTGGCGCCTATGGCGATCAACTGCTGGACTGGTTAAACAATTACACCTTCCCGACCGAAAGCCGTTACGACTGTGAGCAGCACACCGACGCGATGTCGGCTTTCTTTCTGCAGCAGTTGCTGAGTAACGGCACCACCACCGCGCTGGTGTTCGGCACCGTGCATCCACAGTCGGTCGATGCGCTGTTCAGCCAGGCGGCAGCGCTGAACATGCGCCTGATCGCCGGCAAGGTCATGATGGATCGCCATGCGCCGGAGGCGCTGCTGGAAACGCCGGAGCAGAGTTATCGCCAGACGCGCGAACTGATCGAACGCTGGCACGGCAAAGGCCGCCTCGGTTACGCCATTACGCCGCGCTTTGCGCCCACCAGTACGCCGGCGCTGCTGGCGCAGGTGCAGCGGCTGCGCGAAGAATATCCCGACGTTTGGCTGCAGACGCACCTGAGCGAGAACCCGCAGGAAGTGGCCTGGGTAAAAGCGTTGTTCCCGCAACACCGCAGCTATCTGGATGTTTACCACCGCTACGGCATGACCGGCGATAAAAGCGTATTCGCCCATTGCCTGCATCTGGAGGAGCAGGAGTGGGACTGCCTGTGCGATACCCGCTCGGCGATCGCCTTTTGTCCCACCTCCAACCTGTTTCTCGGCAGCGGGCTGTTTGACCTGCAGCAGGCCTGGCGTAAGCGGGTGAAGCTCGGCATCGGCACCGACGTGGGGGCCGGCACCACCTTCAATATGCTGCGCACGTTAGGCGAGGCGTACAAGGTCGGCCAGCTGCAGCATTACCGGCTCTCGGCCGTAGAAGCGTTCTATCATGCCACCCTGGGCGGCGCGCGCGCGCTGGCGCTGGACGACAAAATCGGCAACTTCAACGTCGGCAAAGAGGCGGATTTCGTGGTGCTCGATCCGGCGGTGACGCCGCTGCAGCAGCTGCGTCACGCCAACAGCGCCACGCTGATGGAGCAAGGGTTTGTGCTGATGACCCTGGGGGACGATCGCAACATTTATCGCACCTATGTGGACGGTAAGGTGGTTTATCAGGCGCCGCGCTGACGCAGCCGCGCCTGCAGCCAAACGCTGAGCGGCGAGACGGCGACGGCGCTCAGTGCGCATAACCACAGCAGGCGTTGCAAACTGCGCGGGGTGAGGCCGCCGCTCAGCAGCGCGGAAGAGAGCAAGAAGGCCACCGTGGCGCTCAGGTGTATCAGGGCGGTTTGCAGCGTGCCGAAGGCGGCGCGTTGCTGATTGTCCGGCCAGCGCATGCTCAGGGAAGAGATCGCCACCAGTCGCGCGTAGGCCGCCGCGAGAAACGTCACCATAAACAGTTCAGCGCGATCGCCACCGCGCGCCGCCAGCCACAGGCTGCCCAGCAGCAACAGCGTGGCGCTCACCGTCAGCGTCACGGCGCCAAAGCGTTGCAGCCAGCGGCCCGCCAGCACGGTCGCCAGATAGCCGGCCACGCCGCCAATGAGAAACAGCCAGGGCAAATGCGCATTGGCTGCCTGTAGCCGCTGGGTGAGCAGCGGCGCCAGCACCGGGATCAGCAGCATCGGGCTGAACTGCGTCAGACCGGCGGCGGAGGCGAACAGCAACAGCCGGCGATCGAGCGCGGCGGGCGCGGCAGCCTGTGGCTGCGGCGCATCTCTGGGAATAAACCGCGCCACCAACACCGCCGCCAGCAGACACAGCCCGCCGATAGCCGCCAGCGCAACGCGCCAGTTCGCCACCTCGCACAGGTACAGCATGCCCGGCATGCCGACGATGCTCACCAGCGAAAAAGACGCGATCACCGTCGCCAACATTCGGCCGTGCAGCGCGGCCGGCGCGGCGTTGAGCAGCAAGCCGATCCCCACGCCCATCGTGGTGCCGCCCAGCAGACCGGCCAGCAGCCGCAGCGCCAACAGCCAATAAAACTGCTGGGTTGCGGCGATCAGTAAGGTCGTCACCCCCAGCAGCGCGACGTTGAGCAGCAGAAAACGCCGTTTTTCAACGCCGCCGATCCAATAGAACGCGCCGATGCCGGAAATCACCGCCGCCAGCGTATAGGCCGCGCTGACATAACCGGCGTAGCTGACGGGCACGGAAAAGTCGGCGGCCATATAGAGAAATATCGGGTTGAACACCATGTATTCCAGGGCATTGGTGAATTGAATAAAGGCGATGAGCAGCGCTATCGCCGTCAGCTTTCTCGTGGGTGTCATAAGCATCCATCGGTTGCAGAGTCAGGCCGGCAGTGTAGCGCGTGGCGTTGCGCGGGATTAGGTGGTAGAAATGGCATGGTTTGTTATCAAATATGGGATAATCATGCGCGCCAAATTGGATTTAAACCTGTTACGCATTTTCGTGGCGGTGGTGGAGCAAGGCAGCTTCGTCGGGGCCGCTCGGGCGCTGGCGATGCCGACCTCCAACGTCAGCCGTGCTATCTCGCAGCTGGAGCGCCAGCTCGACCAGCGCTTAATCGAGCGCAGCACCCGCTCAGCGAACGGCAGCAACAGCTGCGCGGGCCGCTGCGCCTGTGCGTGCCGAATGAAGTGGGGCCATATCTGTTGGGCGATCCGTTGGCGGCCTTCGCCCTGCAGCATCCGCAGATCGAAATCAGCTGCGTCACCAATCTGGCGGGCATGGCGTCGCTGCTTGACGATGTCGATCTGGCGGTCATGGTCAGCCGGGGCCTGTTGGACGACAGCGACTATGTCGCGCAGCCGCTGGCGACCTTTCCCTGCATTGTGGTGGCTGCGCCGGCGCTGGTGGCGCAGTGGCCGCCGACGTCGGAGATTGAGCAATTCACGCAATTGCCCTGTATCAGTACGGTGGATGCGCTGAAGGGCATGCCGTGGCAATTCGTCCGTCCGGACGGCAAGTTCGTTACCGTCCCGGTCAATGCGCGCTATCGCGTCAATAGCGGGGAGATGGCGCTGAAGGCGGCCTTGGCCGGCGTGGGGTTCGCCATACTCTCCGAGCTCGGCTGCCGGCCGTTTCTGGCCGACGGACGTTTGGTTGAGATACCGCTGGCCTTGCCGCCGGCGCCGCTGCAGCTGTATGCCGTTTATCCCGGCCGCCGCTATCTTCCGGCCAAAACGCGCGCGCTGCTGACCTTTCTGATACAGCAGATCGGCGAGGCGGCTCACTTCTAATCACTTGTTTTTGCTCAAACTGCCAACTGCGCCTAAGCTAGGAGGTGACTCAGAGGGAGCCATTCCCCGAGACCTTATTCCGTGAACATGGAGGAGTTTCGATTTGATGCGTTTATCCACATTGGTGCTGGCGATCGGCATGGCGCTGGGCTCGCAGGCACAGGCAGCAGAAACCCAACCTCACGCCGACCATAGCGCGCTGCCCAGCGGCCAGGCGAAGGAGGCTACCGTGACCGGTGAAGCCAATCAGCACGACAAGCAAAAGACCCAAAATCCGTTCTTCTATCAAAGCCGTCTGCCGTTCCAGGCGCCGCCGTTCAACCTGATCAAGGAAAGCGACTACGCGCCGGCGATCGACGCGGGCATCAAGCAAAAGCGGGAAGAGGTGGAGAAGATTGCCAACAACCCGGCCAAGCCCAACTTCAAGAATACCTTCGTGGCGCTGGAGCAGGCCGGTTCGCTGCTGACGCGGGTGATGAACGTGTTCGGCGCCATGACCTCGGCCAATACCAGCGATGCGCTGCAGAAGCTGGATGAAGAAACCTCGCCGAAGCTGGCGGCGCTGAACGACGACATCATGCTCAACGGCAAGCTGTTCGCGCGCATCAAGGCCATCTATCAAGATCGCGATGCGCTAAAGCTGGATCCGGAGTCACGTCGGCTGGTGGAAGTCACCTATAAGAACTTCGAGCTGGCGGGCGCCAACCTGTCGGACGCCGACAAGGCCAAGCTGAAGGCGCTGAACCAGGAAGCGGCGACGCTGAGCACCCAGTTCACCAACAAACTGCTGGCGGCGAGCAAAAACGGCGCGCTGGCGATAACCGACCAGGCGAAGCTGGACGGTCTGTCCGAAGGTGAGCTGGCCGCGGCAGCGCAGGCGGCCGCCGAGCGCAAGCTGGAGAAACAGTGGCTGTTGGTGCTGCAGAACACCACCCAGCAGCCGCTGCTGCAGAGCCTGAAAGATCGCGATACCCGCAAAGCGCTGTTCGACGCCTCCTGGACGCGGGCGGAGAAGGGCGACGGCAACGATACCCGCCAGACCATTTCCCGACTGGCCAAGGTGCGCGCCGAGCAGGCCAGGCTGTTGGGTTACCCGAACTACGCCGCCTGGAAACTGCAAAACCAGATGGCCAAGACGCCGGATGCCGCGCTGAGCTTTATGCGCAACATCGTGCCAGCGGCCACCGCGCGCGCCGAACGTGAAGCCAAAGATATTCAGGCGGTGATCGACCAGCAGAAAGGCGATTTCAAGGTGCAGGCCTGGGACTGGCAGTTCTACGCCGAACAGGTGCGCAAGGCCAAGTACGATCTGGACGAGTCGCAGATCAAACCTTACTTCGAGCTGAACAACGTGCTGAACAACGGCGTGTTCTACGCCGCCAACCTGCTGTACGGCATCAGCTTCAAAGAGCGCAAGGACATTCCGGTCTACCAGCCGGACGTCAAGGTGTATGAAGTGTTCGACAAGGACGGCAAATCGCTGGCGCTGTTCTATACCGACTACTTCAAGCGCGACAACAAGGGCGGCGGCGCCTGGATGAGCAACTTCGTCGATCAGTCGAAGCTCAATGGCACCAAGCCGGTGATCTACAACGTCGCCAACTTCACCAAACCGGCGCCGGGGCAGCCGGCGCTGCTGTCGTATGACGACGTGATCACCATGTTCCACGAGTTCGGCCATGCGCTGCACGGCATGTTCGCCGATCAGGAATACCCGAGCCTGTCGGGCACCAACACCGCGCGCGACTTCGTCGAGTTCCCGTCGCAGTTCAACGAGCACTGGGTCAGCGATCCGAAAGTGTTCAGCCACTTCGCCAAGCACTACCAGACCGGCGAGGCGATGCCGCAGGAACTGGTCGACAAGATCAAGAAGGCCGACAAGTTCAACAAGGGCTACAGCATGACCGAGCTGCTGTCCGCCGCGCTGCTGGATATGCACTGGCACATGCTGACCGCCGATCAGCCGCAGCAGGATGTGGACAAGTTCGAGGCCGAGTCGCTGCAAAAAGACAAGGTGGATCTCAGCTACGTGCCGCCGCGTTACCGTTCCAGCTACTTCCAGCACATCTGGGGTAACGGCTACGCCGCGGGCTATTACGCCTATCTGTGGACGGAAATGCTGGCGGACGACGCCTTCCAGTGGTTCACCGAACACGGTGGCCTGACCGCCGAGAACGGCCAGCGCTTCCGCGACATGATCCTGTCGCGCGGCAACAGTCAGGATCTGGAGAAGCTGTACATCGACTGGCGCGGCAAAGAGCCGAGCATCGAGCCGATGCTGATCAACCGCGGGCTGAAGGACGAGTAAGTTCGTCCATTCCCGGTAAGCAAACAGAAGGGCGCATTATGCGCCCTTCGTCTTTTTGGCGTGGCCGACGCTCAGCGGTTCACCACCTTGGCCGGCAGGGCCACCACCAGCAGCGAGCTTAGCAGCAGGCAGCCGGCGAAGGCCCAGAGCGCGCCGCCGCTCTTGCCGGTCAGATCCAGCGCCAACCCCATCAGCGAATTGCTAACCAGCCCGGCGATGTTGGCCAGCGAACAGGCCAGCGCGAAGCCGGTCGCCGCCGCCGTGCCGCGCAGGAAGGTGGCCGGCAGGCTGAAGAACACCGGCACCGCGCCGATGATCGCCGCTTGGGCGATGGAAAACAGCAGCACCGTGGCCAACGCATTGTGGGTGAAGAAGGTGCTGCCGGCCATCGCCAGCGCGCCGATGATAAACGGCACGATGATATGCCAGCGCCGTTCGCGCAGCCGGTCCGAACTGCTGCCGATCAGCAGCATGCCGAGCAGGGCGGCGACGCTGGGGATCGCCGTCAGGTAGCCGATGGTGGTGATGTCGGTGACGCCGGCGGTTTTGATGAAGGTCGGCATCCAAAAGCCCATGGCGTAGGCGCTGAGCAGAATAGCGAAGTCGATGCCGCCGAGCATCCACACTTTCAGGTTGAAGAAGCCGTCGCGGAAGCTGTGCTTGCCGTGATCGGCCTCGGCGTCGTCACGCGCCAAATCGTCGGCGATGCGCTGTTTTTCCTCGGGCGTCAGCCACTTGGCCTGCTGATAAGTGTTAGGCAACAGCCAGAAGGTCAGCACGCCCAACAGCACGCTGGGAATGCCCTCCAGCAAAAACAACCACTGCCAGCCGTGCAGCCCGTGGCGCATGTCGAAATGGCCCATGATCCAGCCGGAGAGCGGCCCGCCGATCACGCTGGAGAGCGGCAGGCCGATCATGAACAGCGCGATGATGCGGCCGCGGCGATAGGTCGGGAACCACAGCGTCAGGTAAAAGAGCACGCCGGGCAGGAAACCGGCCTCCGCCACGCCGAGCAAAAAGCGAATGACGTAGAACTGGGTCGGCGTGGTGACGAACATGGTGGCGGTGGACAGCAGCCCCCAGGTGATCATGATGCGGGCGATCCACATCTTGGCGCCGACGCGCTGCAGGATCAGGTTGCTCGGCACCTCGAACAGAATATAGCCGACGAAGAACAGCCCGGCGCCCAGACCAAAGGCCGCTTCGCTCAGCTGCAGCGCGTCGGCCATCTGCAGCTTGGCCAGCCCGACGTTGATGCGATCGAGGTAGGCCGCCAGGTAGCACAGGCAAAGAAACGGGATCAGTTTCCAGGTGATTTTGCGGTACAGCAGCAGCGATTCTGCGTCCGCTTTCCCCGCCAGCGGGGTGTCGACAATGGCCATGATGTTGTCTCCAGGTGGTGCGTGTTGGCCTCCGCAGGAGGCGCCTGTTGTGTTTGCGTTGCATGGGCGCCGCCCTGTTTCGGGCGGTCGCGTGAGGCGCTGTTTGCGCCTTCGTTATTGTCGTTGCAGGTGAATCGTTGACTCATAACCGGTTCAGGTAGTCGAGCGCCTCCCGTTTGTGCACCACATCGCCGTATTTGCTGTCGATGTCGAACAGGTTGGCTTCGTGCGGGCCGGGGTGACGATCGCCGACGCACTCGCGCACCACCATGGCGCGAAAGCCGTGCTGCACCGCATCCACCGCGCTGGCGCGGATGCAGCCGCTGGTGGAGCAGCCGATCATCAGCAGCGTGTCGATCCCTTGCGCCACCAGCAGCGGCGCCAGCGCGGTGCCGAAGAAGGCGCTGGCGTATTGCTTGCTCAGCACCACCTCATCGGCCAGCGGCGCCACCGGCGGGCAGAACGCCGCCAGCGGGTTGCCCGCCACCATGTCTTTCATCACCGGCGCTTTCTTCACCCACAAGCCGCCATCGGCAAAATGGCCTGCATGATAGCGGATATGGGTGTGGATCACCGGAATTCCCGTTCGGCGCGCGCAGGCCAGCAGCTCGCGGCTTTCCTCGACCGCGCTCACCACGCCCGGCGCGAACAGCGGCGCGCCTTCGGTGGTGTAGGCCTGCATAAAGTCGATCGCCAGCAGCGCCGGGCGCCGGCCGAAGCCGATGCGCTGGCCCCAGACGCCGCGATAGTTGTCGCTGAGGGTGTCGTTCATTCTGCCTCCTCAATAAGCGCCGGACAGCAGGGCGCCGGCGCCGGGAACGATCGGTTCCAGCTCCAGCGCGGTCAGCATCGCGTAAGTGGTGGCGATGGCGGCGGTGATCACCGGTTTGCCGGTTTGGGCCTCCACCGTCGGGACGGCCGGCAGCGAAGGCATCTGCACGCAGGCGGACAGCACGATAGCATCGACCTCGCGTAAGTCCATCTCGGCGACGATCCCCGGCAGCCTGGCCGGATCGTGCCGGCCGACGTCGAGGTTGTCCGGGATCTCCAGCGCGCGCCATACTTTGACCTCGATGCCTTCGTGCTGGATGTAGTCCACCACCAGCTGGGTCAGCGGTTTCATGTAGGGCGCCACCAGCGCGATGCGTTTGGCGCCGATCACCTTCAGGCCGTTGACCAGCGCGCCGGCGCTGCTGATGACCGGCGCGGCGGCCTGATTGTCTTTCGTCACCTGCGCCAGCCGGGCCTGCGATTCGCGGTGGTAACCCAGCCCCATCGCCATGATGGCCACCAGGCAGGCGTAGCCGAGCACGTCGACCCGCGCGTCGGACAGCTCCAGCGCGCAGCGATCGGACTCGGCGTCCATCGCCGCCAATTCTTCTTTATTGACGTGTTTCATGCGCATGCGGCTGGAGTGAAAGGTGAAACGCTCCGGGCGTATCAGTTGGCGCGCGCCCAGCATTGCCGGGATCTCGGTTTCCATCGTGGTGTTGGAGCTGGGCACGATCTGGCCGATGCGGTAGTGGTTGCTCATGTCGGTGTTCCTCAGTTAATCCAGAAAATCGCCCAGGGCGCGGAAGAAGCCGTCGAAATCGTCCCACGGGATCATGTGTCCGGCGTTCTCGACCTCGACGATGGCGATCTCCGGCTGCAGCGCGCGGATCTCCGCCCGGTCTTCGGGCTGAATGACGCCGCCTTTGCCCGCGGCCATCAGCAGCGTCGGCATGGTCAGCTGCGGGTAGTCGCGGTGGCTGTCCACCTGATGAAAATCGTCGTAGGCGCGTTGGATCGCCGGCTCGTAGCAGGTGTGCAGCCACTCGGCGCGCAGCTGGCGCTGTTCTTCGCTCCAGGTTGGGCAAAAGGCGCGCATCTGCTCGGCGCTCATGCCCGGCAGCGACTGCCGGATGGAGTCGGCGTACCACGGCCATTGGCCGGGATAGGCGCGGCGGCCGGGGCCGGAAACCGGCGGATCGACCAGCACCAGCCGTCGCACGCCGTCGGGCTGCAAAGCGGCGGCGCGCAGGGCGAAGCGGGCGCCCATCGAATGGCCGAGCAGGGCGTAACTGCCCAGGTTCAGCGCGGCGGCGAAGGCGTTGACGTCCTGTGCGCAGGTCTCTGCGTCATAAGCCAACTCCGGGCCGCTGGACGACAAACCGCGGCCGCGCACGTCGAGCACGTAGACGTCGTATTTTTCCCCCAGTCGCTCGGCGACGAAGCCCCAGGTGATCGCTGGGCTGGTGATGCCGGGGACCAGGATCAGCGCCGGGCCGTGGCCGCCGTAGCGCAGGTAATGTTGGCGAATGTCGTTGGCGTGAACGTGGGCGCCGTAGAGGAAGGTGCTCATGCGGCGTTCTCCGATTTCAGCGCTTGCGCGTACAGGTCATAGCCGTAGACCCAGGCCGGATCTTCCTGGGTGCGCAGGAAGGTGTTGGCGTTGGACACCGCCTGCACCCTTGATGCGCGCTCCTTGCGGTTGGCTTCATACAGCTGGAAGGCGGTGCGGTAGTCGCCGAGGCCGGTTTCCTGCAGACAGCGGGTCAGCATGGCGGCGTCTTCGATCGCCATCGCCGCGCCCTGCGCCATGTGCGGTTTCATCGGATGGCAGGCATCGCCGAGCAGCACCAGGCGGCCTTCGCTCCACAGCGGCAGCGGTTTGCGGTTCAGCAATGGCCATTTGGTGACCTGCTCGCTGGATTCGATCAGCGCCTGCACGATCGGGTGGTAGCCGGCGAAGGTCTCGAACATCTCTTCGCGGCTGCTGTCGATGAAGCTGCCCTGGAAATCCCAGGCCGGGTGCGGGACGCCGCTGACGTAGTAATACTCGTCGCGCCGTTGGGTGGTGTAGTAGACCATCAGATGGCGATCCGCCGACCACCACTTTACGCAGTCTTCGAACGTCAGATTGTATTTCGCCAGCTTCTCGCCGCGGATCAGCGCGCGGTGGGCCACCCAGCCGCTGTAGGTCGGCGCTTCAGCGCCCAGCAGGTGCTCACGAATGCGCGAATTGATGCCGTCGGCGCCGATCACGATGTCGGCGTGGGCCGAGGTGCCGTCGACGAAGTTCAGCACCACCTCGTCACCGCGATCTTCAATTTTGCTCAGGCATTTGCCGAAGTGCAGGGTGCCGGGCTGCAGCGCGGAGAGCTGCAACGCCTGCAAATCGCCGCGGTGTACCGTCACATAGGCGGCGCCGTACTCCCGGCGGGCGAAGGCGCCCAGTTCGATGCGCGACAGGTAGTCGCCGCTTTCGGCGTCGCGGCTGAACCAGAAATCGGGATGAGACGCCATCTGCTCCAACCGCTGCTCAATACCGAGGCGGCGGAAAATCTTCAGTACGTTCGGCCCCATGTGAATGCCCGCGCCGAGGCGTGAGAACGCCGGGCTCTGTTCATACAGATCGACGGTAAAGCCGGCTTTTTGCAGCAGCCCGGCGGCAGCGGCGCCCCCCAGCCCGGCGCCGACGACGGCGATGCGTGGTTGTTTGCTCATCATGTTTCCCCTGTCTGTTGGCTTTTTTCAGCGTAGGTCCAACGCATGGCTGGACGATCGATTTATAGTGCACACGCTAGATAACGCAAAGTTGCAAAAGTGTTAAATCAGATCTTGCTCACGCTAATTGACGGCGTATTACTGTTAAACTCATGTTAATCACAGGATTGACGCGGGATGAAATAGGACTTTCTTATGGTGGATATTCGCAGCTTGCTTTCCTTTGCTTTTTTGACTTAGATAAAACGAGTGTGCTCACTTTAAATTGTTTGAAAAATAACCGCCGCCTTGCGGGCGTCGGTCACCCTTGACGAGACAGGAGACAGGCCATGGCGGTCAATGAAACCCAGTTGGTACAGCTGTTCGAGCAGGTGCTTACGCTGTCGAAGGTCGATGCTTCGCAGAGCGTGGCGATTTTGAAAAGCCATTATTCCGATGCGCGCACGGTGCGCGCCGCGACCGACGCGGCGCTGCGGCTGGGCGCCAAGGTGTATGCCGTCGAACTGCCGGCGTTCAACCATCCGCGAGCGATGGGCAACGACATGACCGCCTATTGCGGCGATACCGCGCTGACCGGCAATCTGGCGGCGCAGCGTGCGCTGGAGGCCGCCGACCTGATCGTCGATACCATGATGCTGCTGCATTCGCCGGAGCAGGAACAGATCCTGAAAACCGGCACCCGCATCCTGCTGGCGGTGGAGCCGCCGGAGGTGCTGGCGCGCATGTTGCCCAACGCGGAGGACAAGGCGCGGGTGCTGGCCGCCGCCGCCGTGCTGGAGCAGGCGAAGCTGATGCAGGTAACCTCCGCCGCCGGCAGCGATTTCCGCGCGCCGCTGGGGCAATACCCGACGGTGACCGAGTACGGCTATGCCGATGAACCGGGGCGCTGGGATCACTGGCCGAGCGGTTTCCTGTTCACCTGGCCAAATGAGGAGCAGGCGGAAGGGGTGCTGGTGCTGGAGGTCGGCGATATTTTGCTGCCGTTCAAAAGCTATGCGCGCGAACGCATCACGCTGGAGATCGAAAAAGGGTTCGTCACCCGCATTCACGGCGGCTTCGAGGCGGAATACCTGCGCGAATATATGAAATACTTCGACGATCCGGAGGTGTACGGCATCTCGCACATCGGCTGGGGCCTGCAGCCGCGCGCCCAGTGGACGGCGATGGGCCTGCACGACAAGAACGACGGTATGTGCATGGACGCGCGCGCGTTCTACGGCAACTTCCTGTTCTCCACCGGGCCGAACACCGAAGTGGGCGGCACGCGCAAAACGCCTTGCCATATGGATATCGCGCTGCGCCGCTGCGACATTCGCCTCGACGGGCAAACGGTGGTGGCGGACGGTGAAGTGGTGGCGCCGGAGGCGTCGCGCGTGCGCCGGGCGTAATCGTTGCTGCCAACGGCGGGGGTTTGTACTATTCTCGTGGATTCCATAGATGGTGAGAGTAACGCAATGACGCCCCCCGAATACCCGTCAGCCGTGAGCGGCCAACCCGAAAATTATCATTTTACCGAGCAAGTCGGGCACCTGCTGCGCAAGGTTTATCAGCGCCACGTGGCGATTTTCCAGCAAAACGTCGGCGATTCGCAGCTGACGGCGGTGCAGTTCATCACCCTGTGCGCGGTGCGCGATATGGGGCCGAGCTCGCTGACCGAGCTGGTGCAGGTGACGGCGGTGGATCAGGCCACCATCCGCGGCATCGTCGAACGGCTGAAGGCGCGCGATCTGATCACGGTAACGCCGGATCCGATCGATCGGCGCAAGGTGGTGGTCGGCCTCACCGACGCCGGCGGCGCGCTGCTGGCGGAAACGGTGCCGCAGGCGGCGAAAATCACAGAACTGACGTTCGGTACGCTGAACCCGGCCGAACGGATAGCGCTGATATTCCTGCTGAATAAAATGCTGGAAGAACCTGCCACCGGCTGATTCGCCCGCGCAACGTCGGTTGCCTGGTGGTCGGCGGCGAGAGGCCAGCCCATAAGATCATCACGTGCAGGCGGAGACGCGAACAATGGCGATATCTGAAGTGCAATCGCCCAGGGACGGCGCGAAAACCACGCTGACGGAGCATCCGCTGATGCTGTCGGTGAACGGCGAACAGCTTCATGCGCAGGTGATGGCGGATACGCCGCTCTTGCTGGTACTGCGCAACGATCTGGCGCTCAACGGCCCGAAATACGGCTGCGGCCTGGGCGAATGCGGCGCGTGTACCGTGTTGATCGACGGCGTGGCGGCGCGCTCCTGCGTGATCCCGGCGCTCGGCGTGTCCGGACGGGCGATTGTGACCCTGGAAGGCCTTGGCGATCGCCAGCGCCTGCACCCAGTGCAGCGTGCCTTTATCGAAGAGCAGGCGGCGCAATGCGGCTACTGCCTCAATGGCATGATCATGACCACCAAAGCCCTGTTGGATCGCAATCCCGCCCCGAGCGAGGCGGAGATCCGTCAGGCGCTGTCCGGCAACCTGTGCCGCTGCGGCACCCATCTCGAAATCCTGCGTGCGGTTCAGCGCGCCATCATTCTCTGCCGCGATGAGGACGCCCACGCCCATGACTGATTCCCGTGTCCCATCGCCGAGCCAGGCCGACTTGCTGCAGCGCGACGGCGTGCTGCTGATCGTCGACAGCGTGCAACCGCCTTCGGGGCCGGTGCCCAAAGGGCAAACGCCGGTACTGAAGCCCAAAGAGCAGGGGCTGTTTATCGCCCTGTGCGGCAGCGGCGAAATCTATGCCTTTAACGGCCATGTCGATCTTGGCACCGGCGTGCGCACCGCGCTCGGGCAGATCGTCGCCGAAGAGCTGTACCTGCGCATGGATCAGGTGCAAATGGTGTTGGGCGATACCGAACGCGCGCCGAATCAGGGCGCCACCATCGCCAGCGCCACGCTGCAGATCTCCGCCGTGCCGCTGCGCAACGCCGCCGCCGAAGCGCGCCGTTGGCTGTTGCGCCAGGCGGCGCAGCGCTTCGATGCGCCGGTGGAACAGCTGACGCTGGAGGAGGGCGTGATCCGCAGCCCGCAGGGGCAGGCGCTCAGCTACGCCGAGCTGGTGGCCGGCGGTCATGTCGAGCTGTCGATTTCCGGCGACGCGCCGCTGAAACCGCAGGCGGAATATCGCCTGGTGGGCACCAGCGCCGCGCGCGTCGATATTCCGGCCAAGGCGACCGGCGAAACCACCTACGTACACGATATGCGCCTGCCGAACATGCTGCATGGCCGGGTGGTGCGGCCGCCCTATGCCGGGTACGACAGCGGCGAATTTGTCGGCACCAGCCTGCTGGCGGTGGACGAAACCTCGATCGCGCATATTCCCGGCATCGTCAAACTGGTGGTGATCGGCGATTTCATCGGCATTGTCGCCGAGCGCGAAGAGCAGGCGATCAAGGCGGCGCAGGCGCTGCAGGTCAGTTGGAAAGACTGGCGCCGCAATTTGCCGCAGATGACCGACGTGGCGCAGGCGCTGCGCGACAATCCGCACTCGACCCGGGTGGTGCACGATACCGGCGATGTGGACGCGGCGCTGGCGGCGGCCGACAGGCGTTTCACCCGCAGCTACCTGTGGCCGTATCAGCTGCATGCCTCGATCGGCCCTTCCTGCGCGCTGGCGGACTACCGGCCGGAGCGCCTGCAGGTCTGGTCAGGCAGCCAGAACCCGCACCTGCTGCGCGCCGATCTGGCCTGGCTGCTGGAGTACCCGGAAGCGCAGATCGAGATCGTTCGCATGGAGGCGGCCGGTTGCTATGGCCGCAATTGCGCCGATGACGTCTGCGCCGACGCGGCGTTGCTGTCGCGGGCGGTGGGCCGGCCGGTGCGGGTGCAGCTGACCCGCGAACAAGAACATGTGTGGGAACCGAAGGGCACGGCGCAGCTGATGGAGGTGGACGGCGGGCTGGACGCCGCCGGGCACCCGGTCGCCTACGATTTTCGCACCTATTATCCTTCCAACGGCGCGCCGACGCTGGCGCTGCTGCTGACCGGCCGGGTCGAACCGCTGCCGGTGGCCTATGAAATGGGCGACCGCACCTCGGTGCCACCTTATGAGTATCCGGCGCTGCGCGTCAGCATCGAGGACATGGCGCCGATCGTGCGCGCCTCCTGGATGCGCGGCGTTTCCGCCTTGCCGAACACCTTCGCCCACGAATCTTATATCGATGAGCTGGCCCACGCCGCCGGCGTCGATCCGCTGGAATATCGGCTGCGCTATATCCATGACGAACGCGCCAGTGAACTGATGCGCAGCACCGCAGAACGCGCCGACTGGACGCCGCACACCGAACCGATGCAGACCCCGGCGGAAGACGGCGTGCTGCGCGGGCGCGGCTTTGCTTATGCCCGTTACATCCACAGCAAGTTTCCCGGCTTTGGCGCGGCCTGGGCCGCCTGGGTGGCCGACGTGGCGATCGACAAAGCCAGCGGCGAAGTGGCGGTGACGCGCATCGTGGTCGGCCACGACGCGGGCATGATGGTTAACCCGGACGGCGTGCGCCACCAAATTCACGGCAACGTATTGCAATCGACCAGTCGGGTGTTGAAAGAGCGCGTGACCTTTGAGGAATCGACGGTCTCCGCCAAAGAGTGGGGGGCTTACCCGATCCTGACCTTCCCGGAGGTGCCGGAGGTGGACGTGGTGATGATGCCGCGCCCTTACGATCCGCCGCTGGGCGCCGGGGAGTCGGCGTCGGTGCCCAGCGCGGCGGCCATCGCCAACGCGGTGTTCGACGCCACCGGCATTCGTTTTCGCGAGCTGCCGATCACCTCGGACAAGCTGCGAGAGGCGCTGAACGGGCCGGACGCCGAGCGGCAGGCCGCGCCGCCCAAGAAAAAGAAGCGCGGCAAATGGTGGTTCGGCGGCGCGGCGGGGCTGTTCGGCGCCGTGCTGGGCATCGCCGGCAGCGCCTTGCCGTGGCGGGCGGAGATCGCGCCGGTGGCGACGCCCGGCGCCGGCACCTGGTCGGCCGCCACGCTGGAGCGCGGCCGTCAATTGGCCGCCGCCGGAGACTGCGCGGTTTGCCATACCGCGTCGGAAGGGGCGACCAACGCCGGCGGGCTGGCGATGGCGACGCCGTTCGGCACGCTCTACAGCACCAACATTACCCCGGACGTGGCAACCGGCATCGGCAACTGGTCATTTACCGCATTCGATCGGGCGATGCGCCAAGGCATCGCCCGCGACGGTCGCCATCTGTATCCGGCATTTCCTTACACCGCCTTCAGCAAAATGACCGACGGCGACATGCAGGCGCTGTACGCTTATCTGATGTCGCAACCGGCGGTGCGCCAGAGCAACCCGGCCAATCAGATGCGCTTCCCGTTTAACCTGCGGCCGCTGATGGCGGGCTGGAACGCGCTGTTCCTGCGCCAGGGGGAATTTCAACCCGATCCGCAACAAAGCGCGCAGTGGAATCGCGGCGCCTATCTGGTCAACGGGCTCGGCCACTGCGCCGCCTGCCATTCGCCGCGCAATCTGCTGGGGGCGGAAAAGGGCGGCGCGGCTTTCCTGGCGGGGGGGATGGTGGACGGGTGGGAAGCGCCGGCGCTGAATCAATTGGCCAACGCGGACAAACCCTGGACCGAGGAACAGCTGTTTCAGTACTTCCGCAGCGGGCATTCCGCCGAGCACGGCGTGGCGGCCGGGCCGATGGGGCCGGTGGTCAGCGAACTGGCGACGTTGCCGCAGAGCGATCTGCGGGCGATGGCCAACTATGTGATGTCGCTGAGCGCCAAGGCGACGCTGAATGTGGAACCGCAGGCGCAGTTGGCGGCCCGCGCGTTGCCTGCGGGTCAACTGGCGGGCGAGCGGTTGTTTCAGGGCGCTTGCCAGGCCTGTCACAGCGCCGCCGCCGGCGGGCCGCAGCTGTTCGGCGTCAGCCCGGACCTGGCCAATAACACCAATATCTTCAGCGATCGTCCCGATAACCTGATCAAGGTGATCCTGCAAGGGATCTCCAAACCGGCCACCGCCGAATTGGGCTTTATGCCGGGCTTTAAGGACAGCTTTTCCGATCGGCAGGTGACGGCGCTGGTGAATTATCTGCGCCATCGCTATGCCGGCGACAAACCGGCCTGGCGCGACGTGGAGGCTCAGGTGGCGCGGCTGCGCGCAGAGCCGGGCACGCACTGAGCCGCCTCAGGCTTGGCGCAGGAATGCCACCAGCCGCTGCGCCGGCAGCGGCAGCTGCGCCAGGTCACGCACCGCGATCGACAGGCGCCGGGTCGCCCACTCGTCTGTCAACGTCAGTGCGCTGTGCCGAATTTGCGGATGGCGTTGGGCGCTCTCTTCCGGCACCACCGCCAGCCCGGCACCGCGCAGCACCATGCGGCAGATGGCGTCGAAATGAGCCGCGCGCGCCCGCAGCCGCATCGGGCCGCCGCTGCGTATCGCCAGCTGTTCCAGATGCTGTTGCAGCGCACTCTCTTCCGGCAGGCCGATGAAATCAAAAGGCAGGGCGTCCGCAAAGCTGAGCGTGCGGCGGCCGCTGAGCGCATGCCCCGGCGGCAACGCCAGCACCAGACGATCCTGGCGAAAAGGGTAGCTTGCCAGCCCACGCAGATCGGCGTGATCCGCCGCGATGCCGATATCCGCCGCCTGTTCAGCGATCGCCTGCGCGATGGCCGGGCTGGGCAGCTCCTCCAGTACAATATCGGTATGCGGGTGCAGCACCAGAAAATCCGCCAACAGCTCCGGCAGAAAAGCGTCGGCGGCGACGGTATTGGCGACGATGCGCAGTCGGCTGCGCTGGCCCGGCGCGAACTCGGCCAGGTCGCCGCGCAACCGCTCACGCTGCTGTAAGAGCACTCGCGCGTGATGCAACAGGCGCTCACCGGCGGGCGTCGCCTGGACGCCGCGCGGATTGCGCGTCAGCAGCGCTACGCCGGCCTGTTGCTCTAGCCCACGCATGCGGGCGCTGGCGGCGGCCAGCGACAGCCCAACGCGCTCGGCGCCGGCGGTGATGCTGCCGGTCTCGAGCACCGCCGCCAACAGCCGCAGATCGATAAAGTCAAAATGCATGCGTTTTCCCTCTGTCTTTGCCGCAGGCAGGCTCTGCCATTGCCGCATTGTGCCGCGCCATACCGCCGGCCACAATCGAGCCGTTGATTCGCCATAAGGATAGACGCATGTCGCTGACGCTACTCGAGATTATCGCCCTGACGGGCATTTTTACACTGGCCGGCACGGTCAAAGGAGCGATCGGTCTGGGGCTGCCGACCGTGTCGATGGGGCTGCTCAGCCTGATGATGCCGCCGGGTCAGGCCGCCGCGTTGCTGTTGCTGCCTTCGCTGATCACCAACCTGTGGCAGTTGCTGCGCGGGGCGCGGCTGGGGGCGCTGTGCCGCCGGCTCTGGCCGATGATGCTGTGCGTCACGCTTGGCACGGTGTTGAGCGCGGGGGCGCTCACTGCCGGCGACGGCCGCCTGGCGCCGCTGGCGCTGGGCGTGTGTCTGATCGGTTATGCGCTGCTGGGTTTTACCCGTTTCGACTGGCGCGTTTCCGCTGCGGCGGAACCCTGGTTGGGGCCGCTGTGCGGCCTGGTGACCGGTGCGCTGACCGGCGCCACCGGAGTGTTCGTCATTCCGGCGGTGCCTTACCTGAATGCGTTGGGCCTGGCGCGCGACGATCTGGTGCAGGCGCTGGGGCTGTCGTTCACCGTCTCGACGCTGGCGCTGGCCGCCGGTTTAGCCTGGCATCAGGCGCTGCCCGCCACGCTGCTCGGCGGTTCGCTGTTGGCGCTGTTGCCGGCGTTGGGCGGCATGTGGCTGGGGGAGAGGGTGCGTCGTCATTGTCGCCCGCAGCTGTTCCGCCGCCTCTTCTTTATTGGGTTATTAATCTTGGGCGTTGAGATTATTTGGCGATTCAATTAATTGAATCGATAGCATGCGCGTGTAATTAGGTTCGATATATTATTCTGGGGTTTATTTTAATATGATGAGTTGCAATGTTTAGAACACACTTTTCTTATTGGTTTTTTTCATGGAATACAGGGTGGTTATGGATTGTTATTAGTGTGTTTTACATTTGCCACTACAGCTGTTTTTAATGACTGTAAAACCAGTAAACCCATAGGAGAGTATTTATGAAGGAAATTTTAAGTAGCCAATTCGATGCGGTGTCAGGTGGATGGCAGGATCGAGATGGGAGCGGCAAAAGATCGTCTGATAACGGAGGCTCTGGTGCTTCAGATCGTGGTGGAAATAACGGCGGTGACCGCGGGCCTCAGTCATTCTTGTCAAAAAACAGCCCTTATGGCAGTGGTTCCGGCGCCAGTGGTTTCTGGGGGAATGGCAGCTCTACAGGAAATGGTTATGGCGGCAATGGCACTGGGCCGAGAGAAACCAGAGAATCCGGAACCAAACGCTAATTAACAGCTGCAATCCCAGCACAGAAGTAACATTCTGTGCTTTTATGGGGTATATGATGAATAAATATGTTGTTTTTATAAAGAGCGATGAGTCAAGGGTACTGAGAAAGGAAGTGGTTACACGAGAAATAATTAAAGACATGAAGCGGAAGGGGTTCAGAAAGCATCATGTTGAAGTAGAAGCTGAGAACGAAAACGATGCTATTAACAAATTAAATAAGAACAGCAATGACTACCTAGACTCATTGAGAAATTTTTCTGGTGATTTATTGTTTTGTTCTATTTGTGTCATTGTTATGGTCATGGTTTATTTGTTTAACTGACCCATAATCCAGAGTTGAATCATTCGGATTTTTTATACTATATTTTGCGTGGTGATTTAAATGAGCCATCAGATATTGGGTGTGGATTTATCAAAGACAGAAAAGCCATCCGTTCCAAATATCTTGCACTTTATATGGATTGGTGACTTAAATGAAGTAAATACTCATTATGTCGATATATGGAAAAAGACGAATAAAGATAAGCAGATATTCTTTTGGTATGACAAAGACGCTTCACTGTGTCATTTGCTAAACAATGCCATACGCGATTTAGTCAACGCCGAAAAAAATAAATTTAAGGTTGAATTGAAAATAAAAAATCACGCCTTTAATTATATATACCCAAAGATAATGGAGGGCTTTTCTTTTGATGAACTGGTTGTTGAATTCTTAATTAAAAATGAAATTCCTTATCAGAAACCGCCAAAAGCGATTGAAGACGCATGGTTTGAAAGTAGAGGTTTTACAAAAAAATGTATAACGGAGCTTTTTTGCAATGGTTTCGATGATTTCATGAGATATTATTATTATGAGATTATATTAAGGTGTAATCTTGCCAGTGCAAGCGACATAGTCCGGCTTTTAATTATCTACCAATATGGCGGGACTTATGTAGATGTTGATACACTCCCATATACTGACAGCATATATCATGGATTAAATAAACATATAGAAGATGAGGGCATTATCGAGAGTAACTCGTTTCTATTATTTAAGACCGTGTGTTTTTTAAAAAAGACAAATTCAGAAGAGCTATGGCCTGCAGCAGTGATCGGCTGCGATGAAAATGAGTTAGGAGTAGATGCTGTTGGATTTGAAAAAATAAAACAGCTTGTCGAACAGGACCTCTCTGGTTTTTCTTTGGAGATGATACTGCCATTGGGTGAAACATACGTTCATAAAAATTTATTGGCGTTAGGATCACTCAGAAGATTTAAAGGTGTTTATTTTAATAATTTCATGTCTTCTCATCAAAAATCAAAAGCGATAAGGATCATCCTTAGAACCATGAAGAAAAGGTATCGCTTTTTGGAAAAAAGCAATTGCATATTTGATTGCTACGTTGATGACAAGCCCAAGTGTTATCTGACCAGACTTTTAACATGGAGAACCGAGTTAACAACAAGGGACTATTGTGTGACTCAGGTCTTAACTGGTCCGGGATTGATTGTCGAGGTTTTATTGGGGTTGGCTTATAAAGTATTCAATATTGAATATTCAGTTGAGCCACATGTTATAGCCGAGTACATGCAAAATGCTGATTTTGGAATTGCATTATTTCAACACAACATAGATACACCTGATGGCGTCTATTCCACATGGAGAAAATAAAAAATAGCTTTGGACGCAAGGTGGTTTAAGTTTCGATGGATTATTGCCAATCTAATAGCGTGTGAGTTTTGTCATTATATTTCACTAAGGGACGCTGCTCATGTTTCGCCAGGAAGCGATCGAGAATCAGAAAATGAAATGGCGTGGCAGGGCGCTCCTGCTACCCGGTATTCCCGTTTGGGGCACGACAGGGCTCTGCCTGTTTTTCTTCATCGCCTTTCTCACCTTCGCGATCGCCGGTACCTATACCCGGCGGGTCAATGTGACCGGCGAGATCAGCACTTATCCGCGCGCCGCCAACGTTTATTCCGCCGTCCAGGGGATAGTGGTCAAGCAATTCGTCACCGAAGGGCAGGTGATTGCCGCTGGTGCCCCCATTTACCAGATCGACGTCAGCAAGAGTACCCGTAGCGGTGTGATCAGCGACAACCAGCGCCGGGATATCGATGGCCAGCTGGCACGCATTGCGCAAATCATCAACCGACTGGAAAGCAGCAAGCAGGCCACGCTTATCATGCTGGAACAACAGAAGGCGCAATACACCGCCGCATTCACCCGTTCCACCGATATCCTCAAACGCGCCCAGGAAGGGATTCGCATCATGAAGGAAAACATGGAGAACTACCGGCACTATCAGACCAAAGGGCTGATCAATAAGGATCAGCTCACCAACCAGGTGGCGCTGTATTACCAGCAGCAGAACAACCTGCTGGGCCTGTCCGGCCAGAACGAACAGAATGCGCTGCAGATCACCGCGCTGGAAAGCCAGATCCATATCCAGGCTGCCGAATTCGACAACCAGATTTACCAGATGGAGCTGCAGCGCTACGAGCTGCAAAAGGAGCGGCAAAACATAGATGCCACTGGCGATATTATCGTTCGCGCGCTGGCCGGCGGCCGTATCGATTCGCTGAGCGTCACGGTTGGCCAAATGGTCAACGTCGGCGACAGTCTGCTGCAGATTATCCCGCAAAACATCGATCGCTATGCCCTGGTACTGTGGGTGCCCAACGACGCTATCCCCTACATCGTCGCCGGCGATAAGGTCAATGTGCGCTATGACGCTTTTCCGGCGGAGAAATTTGGCCAGTTTGCCGGTACGGTGGCCGTCATCTCCAAAGCCCCGGCCTCGCCGCAGGAAATGCTGACCTATCAGGGAGCGCCCAAAGCGGCGCTGACCGCCGCCGTGCCGTACTACAAAGTGATCGTCATGCCGGAGAAACAGACCATTGCCTATGACGGTAAACGTCTGAGCCTGGAAAACGGCATGAAAGCGCAAAGCACCCTGTTTCTGGAAAAAAGGAAGATTTATCAATGGATGCTGTCGCCGTTCTACGACATGAAACACAGCGCAACGGGGCCGGTCAATGAGTAAGCCTGCATTCAAACAACTGGTCAGCCAGCTGGATCTGCGGCTGCGTCACCGGGTTCCGATGGTGCACCAGACCGAGTCGTCGGAATGCGGGCTGGCCTGTCTGGCGATGATATGCGGCTACTACGGCAAAAACATCGACCTGATTGCGCTGCGTCGGCAATTCAATCTGTCGGCTCGTGGGACAACGTTGGCCGGGGTGACCGCGATCGCCGAACAGTTGGGGTTGAGCTCCCGCCCCCTGTCTCTGGATCTGGACGAACTCGGCGCGCTAAAACTGCCCTGCATTCTGCACTGGGAATTCAACCATTTTGTGGTGCTGGTCAGCGTCAAAGGCCACCGCGCAGTGCTGCATGATCCGGCGCGCGGGCGCCGGACCGTCAGCCTGACAGAGCTGTCGCGCAGTTTCACCGGCGTGGCCCTTGAGGCCTGGCCCGGCAGCGCCTTCACCGCTGACAACATCCGACACCGCATTCACCTGCGCACGCTGATTGGCAGCGTACATGGCCTTAAAGGGGCGCTCGGTAAAATCTTTTGCCTGTCTCTGGTGTTCGAAACCATCAACCTGGTGATGCCCATCGGCACGCAGCTGGTGATGGATCACGCCATTCCTGCCGGGGATCGCGGGCTACTGACGCTCATCTGCGTTGGGCTGATGTTGTTCATCCTGTTGCGGGCCGCCATTGGCATGGTGCGCGCCTGGTCCGGACTGGTTATGTCGACGCTCATCAACGTGCAATGGCAATCAGGATTGTTTACCCATCTGCTGCGCCTGCCGCTCGGTTACTTTGAACGGCGCAAGCTGGGGGACATTCAGTCACGCTTCGGTTCACTGGATACGCTGCGCAGCACTTTCACCACCAGCATCGTCGGCGCCATCATGGACGGCATCATGGTGATCGGTGTGCTGGTGATGATGGCGCTGTATGGCGGCTGGCTGACCTGGGTTGTGCTCACTTTCACCGCGCTTTATGTGTTGATGCGATTGCTGACCTACGGCTATTACCGTCAGCTGTCCGAGGAGGCGCTGGTGAGAGAGGCTCGGGCCGGCTCGTATTTTATGGAAACGCTGTACGGTATTGCCACGGTCAAGATGCAGGGCATGGCGGAACGCCGCATCGCCCACTGGCTCAACCTGGAAATCGACACCATCAATACCGGTATCCGGATCACCAAAATGGACATGCTGTTTGGCGGGATCAACACCTTGATTGCCGCCTGTGACCAGGTCGTCATACTGTGGCTGGGGACCAGTCTGGTGATCGACAACCAGATGACCATCGGCATGTTCGTCGCCTTCGGGGCCTTTCGGGGGCAGTTTTCTGACCGTATCGGGTCGCTGACGGAGTTTTTGCTGCAACTGCGCATGATGAGCCTGCACAACGAGCGCATTGCCGATATCGCCCTGCACCCACGTGAGAATCGTAAACCCGACCTTCCCTACGCGGGGGGAATGCAACCTTTGGGATTGACGACCCATGCCCTGAGCTATCGTTACGACAGTCAGTCACCGGCGGTCTTCGATGCCCTGAACATCAATGTTGCGCCAGGCGAAAGCGTGGCCATCGTGGGCCCGTCCGGCGCCGGCAAAACCACGCTGATGAAGGTGTTGTGCGGACTGTTTACCCCGGCTTCAGGGCGGGTTGAGGTGAACGGCGTTGATATCCGGCAGCTCGGCATCAACAACTACCACAAAATGATTGCCTGCGTGATGCAGGACGACAAACTGTTCTCCGGCTCGATCCGGGAAAATATCTGTGGGTTCGCGGACAAGATGGATGATGCCTGGATGGAAGCCTGTGCCCGTGCCAGCTATCTGCATGAGGTGATCATGCGCATGCCGATGGGGTATGAAACCCCGATCGGCGAGTTGGGGGAAGGATTGTCCGGCGGGCAAAAACAACGGCTATTCATAGCCCGGGCAATCTACAAGAAACCGGCTATTTTGTTCCTGGATGAGGCCACCAGTGCACTGGATAAGGAGAGCGAAGCTGCCGTGAATCAGGCAATTAAGAGACTCAATATCACTAAGCTGATCATTGCCCACCGTGAAACGACCATTGCGTCGGCAGATCGGGTTATCCATCTTGGATAAGGGGGGATATCACCCGCGCCACAAGCCATTTACATTGCTTTTCTCCCTAAAAACCCAATAAGTGGCGATGGGGCAAGGCTATTTTTGCTGCTCGCTTCCGCTTTCAATTTACGGCGCGGCGCATTGCGCGATATTCTGGTTTTCTGATGGGCTAACGGCGGATGAGGGAACCATGACAGACAGCCAGGCATTTGAACAACAAAGCCTCGATAATCTGCTGAGCTATTGGCGGCGCCACCGCCGCCTGCCGGGCGCGCGTTATCCGGCCGGCCCGACCGACACCCTGTGCGACGTGCCGGGCGTCAGCGTCGGGCATCACACGCTGGCCGACGGCGAATGTCAGACCGGCGTCACCGCCATCGTGCCGCCGGGCGATCTGTTCAACCAGCCGCTGCCGTGCGGCAGCGCGGTGCTCAACGGCTTCGCCAAGCCGCTGGGGCTGGTGCAGCTGAACGAACTGGGGGTGCTGCAAACGCCGATCCTGCTGAGCAACACCTTCGCGGTCGGCACGCTGTTCAACGCCATGGTGCGGCGCAGCTGCCGGCGCTACCCGCAGATCGGCCGCGGCAGCGCCACCATCAACCCGCTGGTGCTGGAGTGCAACGACGGCTACCTCAACGATATTCAGGCGATGGCGGTGCGTGAGGAACACGTCTTCAGCGCGCTGGATAACCATTCCACCCGTTTTGCGCGCGGCAGCGTCGGCGCCGGGCGCGGCATGAGCAGTTTCGGCTTGAAAGGGGGCATCGGCACCGCCTCGCGCTATTGCCCGGGGCTCGGCACCACGCTCGGCGTGCTGGTGTTGGCCAACTTCGGCACTCTAGACTCGCTGACGCTGAGCGGCGTGCGCGTCGGCCAGGCGCTGGGTAAGCTGTTGGCGGATCCGCCGCCGCAGGTGGACGCCGGTTCGGTCATCATCATCATCGCCTGCGATCGGGCGCTGGACAGCCGCCAGCTGAACCGCATCGCCCGCCGCGCGGGCGCGGGCCTGGGGCGGGTGGGCAGCCATTGGGGGCACGGCTCCGGCGACATCGCGCTGGCGTTTTCCACTCGGTTGCTGGGGGCGACGCTGCCGGACGAACGGCTGGAGCCGCTGTTCGCCGCGGCGGCGGACGCCACCGAATACGCGGTGCTGGATGCGTTGCTCAGCGCCGAAGGCGTTAGCGGCTTCGAGCAGCATGCGCGCGTGGCGCTGGGCCCGCTGCTCGATCGGCTGGCAGCGGGCGGCATAACCTGACGGCAGGGCTGACGCTTGGTGTGCGCTAAATGAAGGGCGCCACCGGTTTTTTCAGCTTATTCTTCCTGCCAAGCGCTCTTAACGGCATTTCAATGATTCTGTAATTGAATTCCGACATCAGCAGCGTTGCGACCAAGAAAAACGCCAGGTACAGGGCGGTGTGCAGGCCGTCGTAGCGGGTAGCGGCGGAAAAGAAGAGGATTTTGGTGAGGGACAGTGCGACCACATGAGTTAAGTAGATAGAGTACGAGCGGGAACCGATGTAATCGCAAAACACGCGCACGGTGGGATGACTTGAAAAGCAACCGCGGTTATAGCTGGCGAGTAACACTAAAAAGCCGGAAACCACGGCGGTGATACCGACCGAAAAACTGAGGAACGGTTGAGGGCTGGAAAGCAAAGCCAGCAAGAGCAACGCGATCATGAAAGCCCCGGCGCAGAAGGCTTTGCTCTCAAGCAGTCTGGGATAGGGACGTGACGAGGGGGCGTTATGTGCAAAGATTGCAATAATGACCCCCAGTGCGACCGCATCCGTTCTTAACGGCCACATGACTGGCGTTGCCGCGTTCAATGTTCTCGGCAAGAAAACTTGGATGATAAAAACGACGAAGAAAAAGAGCGCAAGCTTCCTGTCAGTCAAGAAGAAGGCGAGAAGGGGTAAGAGCAGATAAAACTGATTTTCTAAAGACAGGCTCCAGTAAATGCCTAGTTCGCCGCAGGTGCCTGCGGGCCGACACTCGATAAAGTAAAAGTTCTGCGTTTGAGTAAGGGCATGCAACGCCGAAGTGAACATGTTCTCAAAGGGAATAATCTGGCCTTTCCCGCCCCAAATAAAAGCCAGCAACAGAACGATAAAGATCCAAAAAATAGCCGAAGGCATGAGTCGCCAAAACCGTTTTTTCCAGAATGGCACGGTAAAGTTGGCAAAAGCACTGAGGCTTTTGTCTTTTGGCACCGTTGACAAAATTGACGAGGTGATAATAAAGCCCGATACGCAGAAGAAGAGATCGACGCCGCTGCCGAAGCGTGCATAGTCCAAAATTCGCCAGTAGAGCGAATCCGGGCTGAGTATCCCCGCGACATGCGCCAGAATGACGAAAACGATCGCGACGGTTCTTAATACTTCGATATCATGATTTTTTTTTGATATGGCGGATTGCTGCATGAAAAACATCCAAAATGAACCAAATGGTGACGATGTATTTTGGTCGGGAGTATATCCTATTCCAATGCCGGGAGCGTAAACCTGAAGGCAATGCAACGAATTGTTGTTCGACGAGCACAGAAGCCATGCACGGCGTCGCTCAGATTTTTGGCCAGACGGCGATCCGATAACAGCACACCGTTGAACCGCACGATTCTCCAATAGAAAATCCCTCTTCAACATTAAGCCTACTGGATAATAGGCTACGCTAATTATTGCTCTGTTGTGCTATGTCACCTGACCGGCGCGGCAAGCCATTCCCATAATTAGCGCTGTTTCGCCGAAGGCAGTGACGCCTTCGGTTTTTTTGGAGTCATGAGCAATGAGCATATCCCAAGTTCCGCTTTCGCGGCGGCGGTTTATCGTCGGCGCCGGGGCGTTGGTGATCGGCGCCTATCTGCCGTCCACCGGCGCGCTGGCGCGCTCGAACGCCCCGGCCGCCGCCGGCGCGACGGCGTTTGACGCCAACGCCTTCGTCCAGATCGGCGCCGACGGCATCGTCACCGTCATCAGTAAACACACCGAAGTGGGCCAGGGGGTCTATACCGGCATGGCGACGTTGGTCGCCGAAGAGCTCGACGCCGACTGGGCGCAGGTGCGGGTCGTGGCCGCGCCGGTGGATACCGCCGTCTACAAGAACCTGGCGTTCGGCTTCCAGGGTACCGGCGGATCCAGTTCGGTGGCCAACGCCTATGAACAGATGCGGCGCATGGGCGCCATGGCGCGCGCGCTGCTGGTGCAGGCCGCCGCGCAGAGTTGGAAAACCTCCGCGCAGGAAATCACCGTGCAGGCGGGCAAGATCCGCCATGCTGCCAGCGGGCGCGAAGCGGGTTTCGGCGAGTTCGCCGAGTTGGCCGCCACGCTGCCGCCGCCCGATCCCGCCAGCCTGGCGCTGAAGGATCCGGCCAATTTCACCCTGATCGGCAAAACGCGCGGTCTACACCGCGTCGATTCACTGGCGAAAACCAACGGCAGCGCGCAGTTCTCGCAGGATATCCACGAGCCGGACATGCTGACCGTCACCATCAAGAAACCGCCGCGCTTCGGCGGCAAGGTGGCGACGTTTGACGCCGACCGTGCGTTGGCGGTGCCGGGCGTGGTGGCGGTGAAACAGGTTGCCACCGGCGTGGCGGTTTACGCCAAAAATACCTGGGCGGCGATCCAGGGACGGGATCGGCTTAGGGTCACCTGGGACGATGCGCAGGCGGAGCGACGCAACACCGAGGAAATCTACGCCGAATTCCGCCAGGTGGCGCAGAAAACCGGCGTAGTGGCGAAGAGTCTCGGTAAGCCGGACGAGGTGTTCGACAAGGCCGATAAGGTGATCGAGGCCGAATACACCTTCCCCTACGTCGCTCACGCGCCGATGGAGCCGCTGGACGGCTATCTGTTCTGGGACGGCGAAAGCGTCAAGGCGCGCTACGGCTGCCAAATCCAGACGCTCGACCACAAGCAGCTGTGCGATCTGTTCGAGCTGCCGCCGGAGAAGGTGCAGATTGAAACCATTCTGGCAGGCGGCAGCTTCGGCCGGCGTATCGATCTGGGCAACCCGACGCTGGGGCCGGATCTGGCGGCCGACATGGCGGCGGCCGCCAAGGGCATCGGCCCCGGCCACGGCGTGAAGGTGGTATGGACGCGCGAGGACGACATCCGCAACGGCTGGTATCGCCCGATGATCCTGCATCGCCTGCGCGGCGCCATTCGCGGCGGCAAGGTGGTGGGCTGGACCGATACCGTAGTCGGCCACTCCTGGACGCGCCACAGCGCGATGGATGCGCTGGTGGTCAACGGCCTCGATCAGATGATGGTCGAGGGCGCCAGCGAGGTGCCTTATACCTTCGAAGCCTTCCGCTGCGATGCGCATATCGTGCCCGGCAAGGTGCCGACCACCTCGCTGCGGTCGGTCGCCAGCACCCACACCGGCCACGCGGTGGAGAGCTTTATCGATCAACTGCTGCAGGAAACCGGGCAGGATCCGGTGGAAGGGCGGCTGGCGCTGATGGGCGACGCGCCGCGCGCGGCGGGCGTGTTGCGGGCGGTGGCCAAAGCCGCTGATTGGCAGGGCGCCAAGGTGGTGGACGGACGCGCGCGCGGCGTGGGCGTCGCCAAGGCGTTCGATACCTATGTGGCGCAGGTGGCCGAGGTATCGATCGGCGAAGGCGGCATCCCGAAAGTGCACAAGGTGTGGTGCGCGGTGGACTGCGGCGTGGCGGTGAACCCCGACGTGATCCGCGCGCAGATCGAAGGCGGCATCGGCTACGGCCTGAACCTGGCGCTGTATGGCAATATCACGCTGAAAGACGGCGTGGTTGAACAGTCCAACTTCAATAATTTCCGCCCGCTGCGCATCAATGAGATGCCGGAGGTTGAGGTGATCATTGTGCCCTCGACCGAGAAACCGACCGGCGTGGGCGAACTGGGGGTGCCGACCATCGCTCCGGCGGTCGGCAACGCGCTGGCGCTGCTCGGGCGGCCGCGCGCCTCGCTGAGCCTGCCGCTGCATAATCCCACTGCGAATCCGGCGTCTGACAAGGAGAGAACCTGATGATTCATTTAACCGTAAACGAGCAGCCGCTGACCTTCGAGGGCGATCCGCACATGCCGCTGCTGTGGTTTTTGCGTGACGAAGCCGGCCTGACCGGCACCAAGTTCGGCTGCGGCATCGCCATGTGCGGCGCCTGTACCGTGCATCTGGACGGCGTGCCGGTGCGTTCGTGCATGACGCCGGTCTCCGCCGCCGCCGGCAAGAAAATCACCACCATCGAAGCCGTCGGCGCCACGCCGGAAGGCAAGGCGGTGCAGGAAGCCTGGCTCAACCTGGACGTGGTGCAGTGCGGTTACTGCCAGTCCGGCCAGATCATGAGCGCCAGCGCGCTGCTGGCCCAGAGCAAAAACCCGAGCGATGCGGACATTGACGCGGCGATGGGCGGCAACGTCTGCCGCTGCGCCACCTATGTGCGCATTCGCGCCGCCATCCACCAGGCCGCCAAGGCGTTGGGTTAGGGAGAGACGTGATGAGCAACGCCTTGAAAGGGCTGTTATGGCTGATTATCGCCGTGGTGGTGTTGGCGGGAGGATACGCGCTGTATACCCTGCTGCGGCCTGCCGGCGCGGAGCCTGCGGCGCCGATCGCCGGGGCGCCGGCCGGCATGACCGATAAACTGGCGCGCGGCGAGTACCTGGCGCGCGCCGCCGACTGCGTGGCGTGCCATACCGCGCCGGGCGGCGCGCCTTATGCGGGCGGCTTCGCCTTTAAACTGCCGTTCGGCACCATTTACGGCACCAACATCACCGCCGACAAGGAAACCGGCATCGGCAACTGGAGCGACGATCAGTTCGTGCGCGCGGTGCGTGAGGGCATCGGCCCGCAGGGCAACCTGTACCCGGCGATGCCGTACACCTCGTACACCGGGCTGAGCCGCGACGACGTGCTGGCGATCAAGGATTATCTGTTCAGCCTGCCGCCGGTGAAACAGGCCAACCCGCAAAACGATCTGTCGTTCCCGTTCAACCAGCGTTGGGGCATGAAATTCTGGAACCTGGCGTTCTTCCAGGAGCAGCGCTTCGCGCCGGATCTCAACAAGGATGAACAGTGGAATCGCGGCGCCTATCTGGCGACGGCGCTCGGCCACTGCGGCGAGTGCCATACGCCGCGCAATCTGGGGTTCGGTCTTAACCAGAGCAAGCACCTGAGCGGTGAAGTGGTGCAGGGCTGGTTCGCCGCCAACATCACGCCGGACAAACAGACCGGCATCGGCGGCTGGAGCGACCAGCAGCTGTCGCAATATCTGGCCACCGGTCATGCGCCGGGGCGCAGCAGCGCCGGCGGCCCGATGGCGGAAGCGGTGGAGAACAGCCTGCAGTTCCTGACGCCGGAAGATAATCTGGCGCTGGTGAAATACCTGCGCGATATCGAGCCGATCGCCGGCGACGGCGCCGCAGCGGTGAACTTGCAGCCGAAGGGCGCGGGGGCTTCCACGCCGATCCTGCCGGGCGGGCAAGACAGCTCGCTCGGGCGCCGGGTGTTCGCCAACGACTGCAGCGGCTGCCACCAGTGGAACGGGCCGGGCCGCCAGAGCGAGTATGCGTCGCTGGTCGGCAGCACGGCGGTGAACGATCCGCAGGGGCGCAGCGTGGTGCAGGCCATCCTGAAGGGGACGAGCATCAGCGTCGGCGAGCGGCATGAGATGATGCCGGCGTTCGGCAACGCGTATTCCGACGAGGAAGTGGCGGCGGTCGCCAACTTTGTGGTTGGCCATTTCGGCGACAAGCAGGGCAAGGTCACCGCCAAACAGGTGGCGGAGCAGCGCAAGCAGTAAAGAAAGCGGCGAGGGAGATTCTCCCTCGCCGCGGCGTCAGCGGCTGCGGCGCGACATCACCCGTTTGTCTTTCGGTCTATCCTGCCAGTCCTCAACCTGATTATTGAAGTTGTCCGCCAGCAGGTAGGCCGGGGTTTTCGCCAGCCAGTCGGACAACGAAATATCCTGATAAATGCCGTTGTCCATCACGATCAGTACCTTCAAATCCTCATCGCCGATGTTCTCGATGTAATGGCCGAAGCCCTGCGGCACGTAACCGACGTCCGAAGGGGCGTACTCTTCCGTCTGCGCGTGGCCGTGCGAACTGAACACCGTCATGCGGCCTTTGCCGGCAATATAGTATTGCCATTCGTTGGCATTGGGGTGCCAGTGCAATTCCCGGATTGCGCCGGGTTTCACGATCTCGATGATGCCGGTCATGGTGGTGGAAATGGGAAATTCTTTCGACGACACCAAATGGACGCTGCCGGCGTCATTTTCAAAGAACGGCTTTTGCTTCATTAATTCATAGCGGTGGGTCAGCGGGGCGTTATTTAATCCGCCGTCGCTTTTCGGCAATGGCAATGTGGGCGGAACGGCGCCGCCGACAATATAAGCCTCGCCCTGTTTGGCCTTGGAAAATACCGCCGCCGGCATGTCGACGCTTTTTTCCAATACTTCTTTCGGCATATGCGCCACCCAATCGGTAATGCTGAAGGTGCCGAATTCGGAGAAGTGGCCGTTATCAAACGCCAGAATAAAATGCGCGCCGTCCGCCAGCGCCTGAATGGAATGGCCATAGCCTTTCGGGAAATACCAGACGTCGCCGGGGCCGAAGTCCGCCACCTCACATTTTCCCTCGGGATCGAGGATGGTGATGCGCGCATGGCCTTCCAGCATAAACGCCCATTCGGCGGCGATGGCGTGCCAGTGCAGTTCGCGCACGCCGCCCGGCTCCAGCGTCATGTCGACGCCCGCCACGCCTTCGGAGATCGGGAATTGCTCGACGGTGGCTTCGCGCGCCCAGCCGTTGGGCAGGCTGCGCTTTTTGCTGTCGGTGAATTTGTATTTATAGAGATGCTGCGCATCGGCAGGCGGCTGATAGCTGCTGGGGGGCACGATATTGCGATGGTCGTCGGCAGCGGCATTTTTGGCGATGCCGCCGATCATGCCGGCGGCGGCCGCGCTGACGGCGGAGACTTTCAATATATCACGACGTGATAGCATAGCGTGTTCTCCAATATAAAACCGTGCGCCTGCAGCAGCAGGCGACAGGGAAGGCGCGATCGCCATTGAAATGATTTTTTGTCATCGGCGGGAATAGGCTGTGACCCTTAAATCCTAGCGGCTGGAATGTATTGCATAGGCGCTTATTTGTTTGCGTTTGTTACTAAGTGAGAGCGGGTTTAATTAATTAACCGGAAGTTGAATAGTCATGGATTGGAATTAATTTTCACCGCTCACAGGCTTAAATAAATAATAAACGAACGTCATTTTTTATTGGCCGTTCGGGCTTTTTATGACTGCCCCACGGTCTCCAGCACCAACTGACGAAAGCGCTCGACGATCGGCGAAGCCGGGCTGCGGCGCAGCGCCAGGTAAAGCGGGGCGCTGAGCTGTGCCTCTTCGGCGAGGGTGCGGTAGACGATGCCGTCGCCGCCCAGCCGCCGCATTGAGCCGGGCACCACTGACAGCCCCAGCCCGGCGCCGACCAGGCTGAGGGTGGCCGGCAGGCGCGGCGCTTCCTGTACGATGCGCGGGCTGAAGCCGGCGCGGTGGCAGGCGGCCAGGATGGCGTCGTACAGCCCCTGGCCGGCCGGGCGGCGATAGAGAATAAACGCCTCGTGCGCCAGTTCAGCCAGCGGCAGCGGCTGCTGCGTTTGTTGCGCCAGCCGGTGGCCCAGCGGCAGGGCGACGATCATCGGTTCGCTGAGCACCGGCTCCACGCTCAGGCCGGGAATGCCGCTGGCCGGCGAGCGCACGAAGGCGGCGTCGAGGCGCTGTTCCAGCAACGCATCCATCAGTTCGCCGCTGCCGGCTTCTTCCAGTTGAGTGGTGATGCCCGGCAGGATGTCGCGGTAGCGGCGCAGCAGGTTGGGCACGAACGGGTGCAGCGCGGCGGAACTGGTGAAACCGATGGCGATGTGGCCCTGCTCGCCGCGGGCGGCGCGCTGCACCGCTTCGCGCAGGCGTTCGGCGCGCGCCAGCAGGGCGCGGGCTTCTTCGAACAGCACGCCGCCCGCTTCGGTGACGCGCACGCCGCGCGGCAATCGCTGTAACAACTTCACGCCCAATTCGTCTTCCAACCCCTGCAACAGGCGGGTCAGCGGCGGCTGCTGGATAAACAGCCGCTCGGCGGCGCGGGTGATGTTGCCTTCTTCCACCACGGTGACGAACGCCCGCAGGCGACGCAGTTCAATCATAGCCATACCTCAAAGGTATCTTTCGTTGTTCCGGAATGCATTAGACATCATGGCACGGCGGCGCGCATGATACCAGACATCAAAACAAGCGATGTGGAACGGCAATGTCATGTCAGATATCAATACGTTAAAACCGCACCCGGCGGCAGCGCCGGGCAACGCGGCGCTGTTTTTGGGCTTTCTGTGGCTGGGGCTGATCGGCTTCGGCGGCGTACTGCCGATGGCGCGCAGCATGTTGGTGGAACGCCGGCGCTGGCTGAACGCGGAACAGTTCACCGAGCTGCTCGGCCTGTGCCAGTTTTTGCCCGGCGGCAATGTGATCAACCTGTCGGTGGCGGTGGGGATGGAATTTCGCGGGCTGCGCGGCGCGCTGTGCGCCTTGCTGGGCCTCATCAGCGCGCCGACGGCGATCGTGGTGGGGCTGGGCGTGGTGTACGCCCGCTTCCAAAACGATCCCCATGTGCAGCATGTGTTCGCCGGGCTGGCCGCCGCCGCCGCCGGGCTGCTGCTCTCGACCGGGATCAAGATGCTGCTGCCGCTGCGCGGCAAATGGCCGGCGCTGGCGATCGTCGCGCTGGCGCTGATCGCCATTGCCTGGCTGCGCCTGCCGCTGTTGCCGACCATGCTGGTGCTGGCGCCGCTGAGCATTCTGCTGATGTGGCGGTGGCCGTCATGAGCGGGGTGTTGATGGCGTTGGCGCTGATCTTCACCGAGCTCTCTTTATTGGCGTTCGGCGGCGGCATGACCATTCTGCCGGAGATGCAGCGGCAGGTGGTAGAGGTGCATCAGTGGATGAGCGCCCAGGAGTTCAGCGCGCTGTTCGCCATGGCGCAGGCCGCGCCGGGGCCGAACATGATGATCGTGCCGCTGGTCGGTTGGCACGTGGCCGGCTGGGCGGGGCTGCTGGTGTCTTCGATCGCCAAGTTCGGGCCGTCTTCCATCGTTACGCTATTGGTGATGGGCGCCTGGCGGCGCTTTAAGGATCGTCCGTGGCGCCGCATCGTGCAGGCCGGGCTGGTGCCGCTGACCGTGGGGCTGGTGGTGGCCAGCGGCCTTTTGATCGCCGAGGCTTCCGCGCCCAATTGGCGGCTGGCGGCGATCGTGGCGCTGGCGACGGGATTGAGCATGAGCAAGCGCCTCCATCCGCTGTGGGTGCTGGCGGGCGGCGCGTTGCTCGGCCTGCTGTTTGCCTGAAGGATTAGCGCGGGATCAGCACAAAGCGTGAAGGGCCGTTGCGGTCGATCAGTTCATAGCGCTTCGGCGCGGTCAGGGCCAGAAACGCCACCATGCTCCCTTCGGCGTCGGTCAGCGTCATGCCGTCCGGCGTCGGCCGCCAGGCGACCGGCAACGTTTGCAGCGCCAGCGGCTGCAGGCACTCGGCGGAGGCGCTGAAGCGGAAAGCGTTGGTGTTGGCTACCGCTTCATCGCTCAGCTGCACCTCGCAGACGGCTTTACCGTCGCCGATGGCGGCGAGCTGCCAGTCGCCCTTCAGCGCGGCGGGTTCCAGCAACGGCAGTGAACTGCCCAGGGCACTGCTGCACAATACGCTCATAACGACTCCTGTCAGGCTGGCGCGGCGCAAGGCGCGCATAAGGAAATGGGTTGGCATCGGGTCACTCCTTTCGGCTGTCCGTTCACACCTTAGCACGTTCCCGGTGGGATGATGAGGCAAGGATTAGGTTTTTTAATCCTCGATTATTCTGATCTAACCGTCGCTAAAACGCGCAAAAAGACGAGTGATTAACCTGTTATTGCGCTTATTTTTCTCATTAATATAGTGAGAATACAAATTGTTATGGTTATCTCCTTCTTAACGCCCGGCGCGGTGAAGCCAGGCTGGGCGGGCTCGCGTCGCCGGAGTGAGTCACTATACTGGTCAATCCTAAGCCTCGGCTTAGATAAGAACGACTGATGAATAGTCTTACAAATCGAGTGGATTCCTAGTGTGTAAAAGGAGAATGCAATGAGCAGTCGCCACAACGACATTTTGCAAGATGACGATGAGTTCACCAGCCTGGCCGCCACATCCCCCAACGATCATAACTATCAGTTTTACTATCACCAGCCCGGCAGCCCCTATGACGGATTGGGCTACGGCGCGCTGTTCACGCTGGACAACGCTAACCTGTACAGTAACCAGCGCGGCGGGGCGGCGATTAATAATTTGGGTAAAATCCGCGATAACTTCAGCTTCGATCGCGCCGCCGATCAGTTGACGCGGCCGGGCCTGACGCACAACGGCGACCAGGTGTATCACCAGCCGGTCGCGCTGACCTATTCCTTCCTGACGCAAAGCGCGCTGAACCGCATCGGCCAGACCGGTGACGGCGACAAGGGGCTGCAGCCGTTGACCCAGGCGGCGCAGGCTCAGGCGCTGAAATCGATGCAGGCGTGGGCCGACGTGGCGAACGTAACTTTCACCGAGGCGGCGTCCACCGATATCAACCACCGCGCGGATATCACCTTCGCCTACTTCACGCAGCGCGCCGACGGCAGCACCGCCGCCGGCAGCGGCCCGAATGCCATCAACGCTTACGCCTATTACCCGCCGAGTTCCAAATCGGGCAGCGATAACGCCTTTGCGGGCACGGTGTGGTTCAACAAAAATTTCGCCACCCATAAGGCGCCGGTTAGCGGCGACTTCAGCAGCCAGACCTTCACCCACGAACTGGGGCATGCCCTGGGGCTGGCGCATCCGGGATCTTATGACGCATCGTTAGGCAACCCGAGTTACCAGAACGACGCGGCTTATTATCAGGATTCGCTGCAATACTCGATCATGAGCTATTTCAACGCCGGTTACACCGGCGCCGACACCAAAGGGGTGTATGGCTATGGGCCGATGGTGGATGACATCGCCGCGATCCAGAAGCTGTACGGCGCCAACATGAACACCCGCACCGGCGACACGGTGTACGGCTTCAACTCCAACACCGGCCGTGATTTCCTGACCGCCACGGCGGACAACGGCAAACCGGTCAACTTCGCGGTGTGGGACGCCGGCGGCAACGACACGCTGGACTTCTCCGGCTACAGCCAGCAGCAGATGATCAACCTGAACGACGGCGCGTTCTCCAGCGTCGGCGGCGGCACGCAGAACGTCGCCATCGCGCGCGGGGCGATCATCGAGAATGCCATCGGCGGCAGCGGGCGCGATCTGATCATCGGCAACGATCAGGACAACCTGCTGGCGGGCAACGCCGGTTCAGACATTCTGTACGGCGGGCGGGGGGCGGACCATCTGTGGGGCGGCAAAGACGCCAACAACTTCACCGACTATTTCGTCTATCTCAACGCCAAAGAGTCGACGGTGGCGGCGTTCGACGTGATTGAAGACTTCGAGCACGGCATCGACAAGATCGATCTCTCCGGCCTGCGCTTCAACAATAGCCTGAGCGAGCTGCGCTTTATCGACAGCGGCAGCGCCTTCAGCGGCCAGAAAGGCGAGATCCAGCTCAACTTCGACGCCTTCAACGGCACCACCGATCTGTTGATGAACACCCAGAGCAACAGCTATGCCGCCGACTTCAAGATCCACGTGGTCGGGCAGGTGGAGCAGAGCGATATTTTGTTTGCCTGAGGTGAGGAAGGGGAAGAGAAAAGGGCCGACCGGCCCTTTTTTTACGACTGGGCCGCCGCGGCGCTTTCCGCCACGAAAGAGCCGGTTTTCACCGCGCCGGCGCGGCGGTAGTGAGCCACAATGACGCCGCCGGGCGAGACCACCGAGTGGGTCAGCGTGAAGGCCGCCGGCGCCGCGTTGTCATCGAACAGCCGCTTGCCGCCGCCGAGCAGCACCGGGTAGGTGAGCAAGCGCAGTTCATCCACCAGATCGTTGGCCAGCAGCTGTTGCATCAGCGTGCTGCTGCCCTGCACCAGCAGCACCGGCCCCTGGGTGCGCTTCAGCTCACGCAGCCGGGCGAGGATGTCTTGCCCCAGCCACTGGCTGTTCTCCCACGTCAGCGTCTCGCCGTGGTGGGTGGCGACGTACTTGGTGGCCTGATTGAACACGCGGGCGATGTCGGCGGAAAACGGGTCGGCCTCGTCGGTGATATGCGGCCAGTAGCCGGCGAAGATATCGTAGGTGCGCCGCCCGAGCAGCAGATCGAAAGGCGCAGAGAAAAGTTCGCCCATCGTTTCCGCGACGGCGTCATCCCAGTAGGGGGCGGTCCAACCGCCGAAGCGAAAGCCGCCGCTGCGGTCTTCGTCCTGCCCGCCGGGCGCCTGCATCACGCCGTCGAGGCTGACGAACGCGCTGGCAATAATCTGTCGCATGGCTGTCTCCTGCAATTGAGTGCCAGCTGAAAGTTTAGCCGCCGCGCGCCGGCTGCGCCAACCGGCCGCTCAGGGTTGCAGCGCCTTGAGCAACGCCTGATGGAAGCGCGCCGGCTCCTCCATTTGCGGCGCATGGCCCAGCCCGGCGAATTCGATCAGCGTGGCGTGCGGGATCAGTTTCGCCGCCTGCTTGCCCAGCACCGCGTAGTGCCCGATCTTGGCCTTGACTGCCGGCGGGGCGATATCGCTGCCGATGGCGGTGGTGTCGGCGGTGCCGATCATCAGCGTGGTGGGCGTTTGCAGATCCTTGAACTCGTAATACACCGGCTGGGTGAAGATCATGTCGTAGATCAGCGCCGAGTTCCACGCCACCAGGCGGTGGCCCGGCCCGTTGTTCAGCCCGGCCAGCATATCCACCCAGCGATCGTACTCCGGCTTCCAGCGGCCGCCGTAGTAGGTGCGCTGCTCATAGTTGCGGATGCCCTCGGCGGTGGTGTTCAGCTCGCGCTCGAACCACCGATCGACGTTGCGCCACGGTACGCCTTTCGCCTTCCAGTCCTCAAGGCCGATCGGGTTGACCATCACCAGCCGTTCCACCGCCTGCGGATACATCAGGCTATAGCGCGTGGCCAGCATGCCGCCGGTGGAGTGGCCGATGACGATGGCCTTGCTGATGTTCAGATTCTGCAGCAGGCCGTGGGTATTTTGCGCCAGCTGTTGGAAGCTGTACTGGTAATGCGCCGGCTTGGTGGAGGAGCAAAAGCCGATTTGATCGGGCGCGATGACGCGGTAACCGGCCTTGCTCAGCGCCTTGATGGTGTCCTGCCAGGTGGCGGCGCAGAAGTTTTTACCGTGCAGCAGCAGCGCGGTGCGGCCGTTGGCGGCGCCTTCCGGCGGCACGTCCATATAGCCCATTTTTAACGGCTGCCCCTGCGAGGTGAAGCTGAATTGTTGCAACGGGTAGGGGTAGTGAAAGCCCTGCAGCTCCGGGCCGAATTTCGGCGTTTCGGTAGCGCCGGCGGTGAACGCGGCCAACGTGGCGCACAACAGCGCGCGGCGGGTTAATCTCAGCATCCTGATCTCCTGAAAAGGGCGATAGCCGAGTATAGCCACAATCGGCGCGCTGGCGCGCCAGTGGTTTCAGATAATTCTGTAATATTACGGTTTGATTCCCGGCAAGATTCCGACAACGGTCTTTTTCACAGTGAACGGGGTCACGCCGTGCAACATTCGCAGTATCTGATGGTTTTATTTCAAGGCTAAGTTATGCGATGCTTAAGCATTATTTATGCAAAAGGATCCTCGCATGTCCGCTTTATCCCGCTGCGCTTTCAGCGAAGGCAGCGTCGCTTTGCCGGAAGGCTATGCCGATCGCACCGTCAACGTGCTGTTGGCCGGCGATGATGTTTCCCCCTCAGTCAATATTTCCCGCGATGCGCTGCAGCCGGCGGAGAATCTGGAAAGCTACGTCACTCGCCAGCTTGATGCGCTGGCGCAAGGGCTGAAAGGTTGGGCGTTCAAAAGCCGCGAGCCGGCGTCGCTGGGCGATGGGCTGGCCGCCGGTGAGTGGGTACGCGCCAGCTACCTGCGCGACGGCAAACGCATCTGGCAGAACCAGGCGGTGTTTGCGCTGGCGGAAGGCCGGGTGCTGGTGTTCACCCTGGCGATGGCGCGCAAGCTGACGCCGCAAGATGACGCGCTGCTGCAGCAGGTGCTGAACAGCTACCGGGCGGCCTAACGATGAACTCTTTGCGTAAAAGGAACTTACGATGACCGAAGCGGCCCGCGTCGGCGATACCATCGGGCACTCCCATGCCCTGGCCGGCATGATTGCCGGCACCCTTGTCGGCGGCCTGATCGCCGCCGCAGGCGCATTGGCGGCGGGTGCGCTGTTCGTCGCCGGCCTGGCGGCTTCCTGTATCGGCGTCGGCGTGCTGCTCATTGGCGCCAGCCTGGCGGTGGGGTATCTCACCGGGGAGGCGGCCACCGCGGCGCGCGACGGCATTGCCGACGCCGGTGCCGGTAGCCTGACCCCCAAAGGCACTATCGTCACCGGCTCCCCCAACGTCTTCATCAACGGCAAACCCGCCGCGCTCGCCACCAACAGCCAGGTGGCCTGCAGTGACGACGGCCCGAGCATGCAGATGGCGCAGGGCTCCGACAAGGTCAGTATCAACGGCCAGCCCGCCTCGCGCGTGGGTGACAAAACCAACTGCGACGCGCAGGTGATGGAAGGTTCGCCCAACGTGTTTATCGGCGGCGGCACCGTCACCACCTTGCCGATCAAGCCCGAAGTGCCGGATTGGCTGTATAAGGTCTCCGATCTGACGCTGCTGTTCGCCGGCCTGGTGGGCGGCGTGGGCGGCGCCGCCGGCAAGCTGGGGGCGCTCGGCAAACTGCTGGGCAAACTGCCCGGCATCAACAAACTGGCGCGCATCGCCTGCCGCGCCGGCACCCTGATGACCGCGACCGCCGCGGTCGGCATTATCGCCCGGCCGGTGGATATCGTCAGCGGCCAGAAATTCCTCGACGGCGAAGACGATCTCGATTTCGTGCTGCCATCGCGCCTGCCGGTCGCCTGGCAGCGCTATTGGCGCAGCGGTAACCCCGGCGACGGCGTGCTGGGCCGCGGCTGGAACCTGTTCTGGGAGAGCAGCCTGCAGCCGTATCAGGACGGCCTGGTGTGGCGCGCGCCTTCCGGCGACTTCGTCGCTTTCCCTAGGGTGCCGCGCGGCCACAAAACCTATTGCGAAGCCGAAAAATGCTGGCTGATGCACAACGACGACGGCAGCTGGCAGCTGTTTGACGTCGGCGAACAGATTTTCCACTACCCGCCGCTGGCGGGCGAGCAGCCGAGCCGGCTCAGCATGATCACCGACGCCATCGGCAACGCCACCTCGCTGTTTTACGACGACGAGGGGCTGCTGAGCGAACTGGTGGACAGCGCCGGGCAGCGCCTGATGTGCCGCTATGCGCAGGGCCGCCTGCGCGAAGTGGCGTTGCAAACCGCCGAAGGCGAACGGACGCTGGCGCGCTACGGTTACGATGAGCAGGGCCAACTGACGACGGTGAGCAACCGCGCCGGTGAGGTAACGCGCCGCTTTGGCTGGCGCGACGGCCTGATGATCAGCCACCAGGACGCCGCCGGGCTGCTGAACGAATACCAATGGCAAGAGATCGACGGCGTGCCGCGCGTGACGGCCTATCGCAACAGCGCCGGAGAATCCCTTGAGTTCGGCTATGACTTCGCCGGCGGGCGCCGCAGCGCGGTGCGCGGCGACGGCAAGCGCGCGGAGTGGCGGCTGGATGACGACGACAACGTGGCGCAGTACACCGATTTCGACCAGCGCCGCTACGGTTTTATCTACCAACGCGGCGAGCTGTGCAGCGTGCTGCTGCCCGGCGGCGCGCAGCGCCAGAGCGAATGGGACCCTTACGGCCGCCTGCTGTCGGAGACCGACCCGCTCGGCCGCGTGACGCGCTATCAATATTCGCGCAACAGCGGCCGGCTGTTCGCCGTCGCGTACCCGGACGGCAGCAGCGAGGCGCAGCACTGGGACACGCTGGGGCGCCCGACGCGTTATGTCGATGCGCTGGGCAATGCCACGCTGTACCGCTATCCGGATGACGAAGAGAGCCTGCCGGCCAGCGTGATCGACGCGCTGGGCGGGGAAGTGAAGCTGGAGTGGGACGCCCGCGGCCAGCTGACGCGCTACACCGACTGTTCCGGCAGCGTCACGGCTTATACCTACGATGCGCTGGGGCAACTGACGGCGCAGACCGATGCCGAAGGCCACCAGACGCGCTACCTGTGGGATAACGGCGGCCGCCTGCATACCCTGATCCACCCGGACGGCGGCGAAGAGCGCTTTAACTGGAACGCGCACGGCCAACTGGCCGAACATCAGGACGCGCTGGGCAGCCTGACCCGCTGGCAGTACAACGCCCTGGGGCTGCCGGTCAGCATCACCGATCGCATCAACCGCACCCGGCGCTATCACTACAGCCCGCAGGGCTGGCTGACGCGGCTGGAGAACGGCAACGGCGGCGACTACCGCTTCAGCTACGATGCGGTGGGCCGAGTGCTGGCCGAAGAGCGCCCGGACGACACCCGCCACTATTATCGCTACGGCGCGGCCGGGCTGCTGGAAGAGCACCGTGAGGTCGGCCTGCCGGGCGGCGCGGGCGAGCTGACGCAGCGCGAACAGCGCTTCCGCTTCGACGAGGCCGGGCAACTGGTCTGGCGCGGCAACGCCAGCGCGGAATGGCATTACCGTTTCGACGCCATGGGGCGGCTGCGCGAGCTGAACCGCCTGCCGACGGCGAGCGGCGCGGCGCTGGGCATCGAGCCGGACAGCGTGCAGATGCGCTATGACGCCGCCGGGCGGCTGCTCGGCGAGCAGGGCGTGAATGGCGAACTGCAATACCAATGGGATGCGCTGGCCAACCTGCAGGCGCTGACGCTGCCCCAGGGCGATCGCCTGCAGTGGCTGTATTACGGTTCCGGCCACGCCAGCGCCATCAAATTCAACCAGCAGGTGGTGAGCGAGTTCACCCGCGATCGCCTGCACCGGGAAACCGGCCGCAGCCAGGGCGCGCTGCAGCAGCAGCGGCGTTACGACGCCATGGGCCGCCGCAGCTGGCAGAGCAGCGCCTTCGGCCACGACAAACTGACCCGGCCGGAAGACGGCGTGCTGTGGCGCGCTTATCGCTACACCGGCCGCGGCGAGCTGGCCGGGGTGAGCGACGCGCTGCGCGGCGAAGTGCACTACGGTTACGACGCCGAAGGCCGCCTGCTGCAACACCGCGAACCCAATCAGGGCAAACCGGGCGCGCGGCTGGTGTACGATCTGGCGGATAACCTGCTGGGCGAGCGCAGCCCGCAGAGCGACATCGACGCGCACCTGCCGCTGGCGCCGATCGCCGACAACCGGCTGACGCACTGGCAAAAACTGTTTTACCGTTACGACGCCTGGGGCAACCTGATCAGCCGGCGCAACGGTCTGTACGAACAGCACTACTGCTACGACGCCGACAACCGGCTGGTGCAGGCGCACGGCCGCGGCCCGCAGGGCGAATTCGAGGCACAGTATCATTACGACGCGCTGGGCCGCCGCAGCCGCAAAGCGGTGCACTACAAGGGCAAAACCGAACAGACGACCCATTTCCTGTGGCAGGGTTATCGATTGCTGCAGGAGCAGCGCGACGACGGCAGCCGCCGCAGCTGGAGCTACGATCCGGCCAGCCCGTGGAGCCCGCTGGCGGCGCTGGAGCAGGCGGGCGACAGCCGCTCGGCGGATATTTACTGGTATCACACCGATCTGAACAGCGCGCCGCTGGAGGTGACCGACGCGGCGGGCAACCTGTGCTGGTCCGGGCAATACGACACCTTCGGCAAGCTGCAGGGCCAGACGGTGGCCGGCGCGGCGAAGCGGCAGGGCGCGCAATATCAGCAGCCGTTGCGTTACGCCGGGCAATATCAGGACGACGAAAGTGGCCTGCACTACAACCTGTTCCGCTACTACGAACCCGAGGTGGGGCGTTTCACCACGCAGGATCCGATAGGGTTGGAAGGCGGGTTGAATTTATATGCATACGCGAAAAATCCGCTCATTTGGGTTGACCCGTTAGGCCTTACTGGTTGTAGCATTCAACCTGGCAAAAACTTTAAAGATCACTTTATTCGGCATAAAGGTATACTAGAAGGCTATTTAGGGAAAAAATATCCAAAATGGAAAGTGGATGAAGGTGCTGAGTTCTTGAGAGATGTTGAAAAGTTACGAGATAGCGGGAAATTGGTCCATGTAGGACAAGGGACAATTAAAAAAGGTCAACCTGTGATGGAGATATATAGAGGGGAAGGGATGACCTATATTTCTAAAAAACTGTCTGATGGTAGGGAGGAGTTTGTAACTCTTATTGAGTCTGGCAAAGGCATGGATCTTGGGATTATTTTTTCACCATAGTGAGCGTATATGAAAGAATTTATTGAGCATGTAATTAGGAGTAGTGTCAGTGATATAATTGTCACAGGTTATATAGATGGAGAAACACCACCAGTGTTTCATCCTATGTATGACAGAGTTTACTTTATATCAGATGAGGCTATATTTGAACTTTACATCAATGATGATGGGGTTGTTAACTCACATCTAGTTGAAAACATCGCTCCGTGGTTTGAGGTGGATGAGGATGATAAATTTTCCATGATGTCAATTTATTCGCAATCATTTAAAACTGAGCAAGAGGTTAGGATAGTTGGAGTAAATCATAGTGACGTACCGTTCTCAGGGGTTTTCTTAGAATATAAGGAGGGTGACGATGAGCGGTTATTGACTTTAGAACCAAATAATTTTTTCGGCTTTCTTATTTCATAGCTCAAAGGATTTCGAGATTGTTAAATAAAATGGTAATTAATTGTTTTAAATAACTTATTCTATTTGCTGTGGGAGGAGGAAAGAACTGTGGAATCCAATAATAATTATTATAAAGGCACATGTAAACTCATCTCTGGCGAAGGGAAGATCTATACTGAGTTTAATGGCGATGTTGCAACAAGACTAATAGCTACAATTAGGTTGAATGAGGGTGACATGAACTTCTATACTCTCAGTAGCTTTACATTTGGCGATAACTTGATTTGTTTTCCCGATCCGAAATCAAGATTGTCCAGCTTTTTTATTTGGAATGAAGGTGATGGTAAGTTCCTATCCTACTCACTGCCAAAAGGGGAAATGTCAAGTGCTTTGAGTAGCGACATTTTTAATTTGCATGACTATTTCCCTGCCAGTCTTGGAATTCAAATTTTTTCAAAAAGAGCTAAGGCTGTATTTGAACGCAAGGTTTCGTCTGAAATGTTATTCTATGAATGTGCGGTAGAAAACGTAACTGAGACGATGTTTCTTTGTAAAGTGAATAATTATTTTTCAATTATTGATGAGGAAGCCTCGACGTTCAGAGAGCTTGGAGATGGAAGCAAGCTCATTGATGTGCCTGCTTACAAGTGTGACAGGGAGTTCTTTATTGCTAGGGATAGCATCTATTGTGAAAAGATAATTGTCTCTCAGCAGTTTGTTGACCTATGTAATGAAGAACAGCTAAACATAGGCTTTGAGAGTTGCTAATTGACGTTCCCAAAAGATGCTCACCATCCTCTTATTCCTCCCCAAAACTAAATACCCAGTGTGCCGTTAATCAGGGTGCAGCACTGCCCGCCGATCCAGGGCTCGCCGTCAATAAAGCGCACGCTCACGCGGCCATCTCGCTTCAGTTGGGTGCCCTGGCGCACCAGGTAGCCCTGCGCGGTTCGGTCGCCGTCGGGGAAGCGGTTGGCTTTCAGCAAGCGCGCCAGGCAGGCGTTGGCGCTGCCCGTTACCGGATCTTCGATCAAGGCGCCACATTCCACCATAAATGCGCGCATTTCGTAATCGGCCGGTTCGGCCGCAGAACAGGCGCCATAAATCACTACGCCATCCACATCACAGGCGGTTTGCAACCGTTCGATCATGGCCTGATCCGGCATCACCGCCAGGCAAGATTGCGCATCCGGCAGGCGTATCATCAGCCAGCGGATGCCCATGTCGACAATAACCGGCAGGGTATCGGCTTCAATCACCGCCGGCTGTAAAGCGGCCATCAGCCGTTCTGTTTCCTCAACCGCCATCGCGCGAAAACTGACTTCGGGCGCGGCGAACGCCAATGCGCCTTCCGGCAGGATATTGATTGCCACCAGGCCGACGCCGCATTCCTGCATCACCGTTCCGGGGCGTTTAGGCGCCAATCCGGCTTCCAGCAGGGCGTGTGCGGTGCCCAGCGTCGGGTGGCCGGCGAAGGGCAGCTCCTTTTCGGTAGTGAAGATGCGCACCTTATAATCCGCCGCCGGGTGCGTCGGTTTAAGCACAAAGGTGGTTTCCGAAAGGTTGGTCCAACGGGCCAATGCCAGCATCTGCGCGTCGTTCAGCCCTTCGGCTTCCAGCACCACCGCCACAGGATTGCCGAGCAGCGGCGTGGCGGTGAAAACGTCCACCTGTTTGTAGGCGCGGGGTGTCACATCATCGCTTCTGAGCATTGGCCATCATCCGTTATCAACAAAACCTGATGATAACGATATTCGCCAATGGCTTCAAAGGGTTGAATTTTGTTTTGGCATACCTGCCCGTCGCCACCTCAGCCCCGGCTTGGCGAACATCACCAGGTTGCCCAGCAGAATCAGGCACAGCCCCAGCACGGCGTTGAAGTGCCACTGGTAGCCTTCGTAGATCGTCGAGATGGTCAGCGCCACCAGCGGGAACAGCAGGGTGCTGTAAGCCGCCGCGCCGGCGCCGATGCGGCCGAGCAGGCTGAAGTAGGCGGCGAAGGCGATCACCGATCCGAAGACAGCCAGGTACAGCAGGGAGCCGATATAGCGGCTGCTGAATTCGATCTGGAACGATGCGCCCTGCGCCAGGGCGATCAGCGCCATCAGCATCGCGCCGTAGGTCATGGCGTAGGTGTTGGTGGAAAAGATATCCAGCCCGCGGCGCTGATGACGCGTGCTGATCATATTGCCCAGCGAGAAGCCGTAGGTGCCGAGCGCGCTCAGACCGATGCCTTTGAGCAGCTCCGGCGCCATGCGGGTGGCGGCCAGATCTTGCCAGAACAGCGCCACGATGCCGGTCAACCCCAGCAGCGCCGCCGGCAGCAGGTTGGGGCTGGGGCGCTGGCGGAAAAACAGCAGGCTGTTGAGGGCATTGAACAGCACCGCCATCGAGAAGATCACCGATTCCAGCCCGCTGCTGATATAAGCCGCCGCGTGGTAAAAGCAGAAGAAGTTGAAACCGAACACGCAGCAGCCCTGCAACACGCAGAACAAATGATCGCGCGGGGCGATGCGGCGCAGGCGGCGCGTTAGCAACAGCACGGCGAACATCACCGCGGCGGAAATGGCGAAGCGGTAAGCGATCGAGACGGGAATAGCCACCGGGCCTTCTTGTTGCAGGGTGATCGCAATCCAGGTGGTGCCCCAAATCAGCACCACGGCGAGGTACAACAGCGCATTCATTCTATTCACTCCGAAAAAACCGATGGCGCAGTATCCGCTTTGGCGTGCGGCCGCGCTTGCAGCGCCTTGCGCCCAGTTGCATATTCTTGCGCTTTTTTTGCCAAAAGCGCGGGGCGGCCGCTGGCATGCCGAGGCGCCACTCTTTACACTGTCGGCATGTCGAACAACGGGGCCGGCGATGTCCAACTATCAGGCGTTTGAAACACTGCGTGAGCATAAAGCGCGGTTGCACGGCCGCGTGCTGCTGGGCACCGGCGTGGAGCTGGCGGCCTGGTCCAACTGTAACGATCGCGTCACGCAGGAGAGCGCCGACCACCATACCCTGAGCCTGTACGTCGCCGACGGCTATGAGTGCTACCAGCAGGTGCCGGGCGGCTGGCGCAACGGCGGCGGGCCGGATCGGTTCTGCATCATGCCGCGCCAGTATGCATCTACCTGGGATGTGCGCAGCGATCTGTCGTTCGTGCATCTGTATTGCACCGACGGGCATTTGCGCCGGCTGGCGGAGCAAACCTGGGATCGCAGCCCGGCGGCGATCAACGTAGAGCCGCGCAGCTTTGGCGAAGATCCGCAAATTACGCTGCTGTATCGCCAGTTTTTGCTTAACTGCGACTGGCGGGACAGCGCCAATCTGCTGGCGCTCAGCAGCGCGTCGAACCTGCTGATGTCGCACCTGATCCAACGCTACAGCCAGCTGCAGTGGACGCTGCCGCAGGCGCGCGGCGGCCTGGCCCCCGCGGTAGCCAGGCGGGTGCGGGAATATATCGCAAGCCATCTCGATCGGCCGCTGCTGCTGGCCGATCTGGCGGCGCAGGCCGGATTGAGCGAGTACCACTTCGCCCGCATGTTCAAGCACGCCACCGGCCTGGCGCCGCATCAGTTCGTGATGCGCGCGCGGCTGCAACGGGCGGAACAGCTGTTGCGGCATAGCCAACAGCCGATCACCGAGATCGCGCTGGCGTGCGGCTTCAGCTCCGCCAGCCATTTCAGCAACCGCTTCAAGGCGGCCTATGGATTTGCTCCGCTGCAGGTGCGGCAGGGGCGCTAACCGGATGGGAGTGCAAGCATGGATCAACAATTTGCGGGCCTGGGCGTGTTGTTCGTCGCCGGATTCGGGCCCATCACGCGTGAGAGCGACGCGAGCAAGGCGTTTTATGTCGAGGCGCTGGGGTTGCCGCTTAAGCCGATGCCGGGCAATGAGAGCTATCTGCTGGCCGAGCAGGGCGCGCTGGACGGGGTGAAACACTTCGCCCTGTGGCCGCTGGCGCAGGCGGCGCAGTCCTGTTTTGGCGACGATCGCTGGCCGGCGGATCTCGCGGCGCCGCAGGCGTGGATCGAATTTGACGTGGCCGACATGGCGATAGCCACCCAAGGGCTAATCGATCGCGGTTATCGGCTGCTGGCCGCCAACCGTGAAGAGCCGTGGGGGCAAAGCGTTACCCGGTTGCTCAGCCCGGAAGGATTGCTGGTTGGCGTCACCTATACGCCCTGGCTGCGTTAAACGCCGCGCCGTTCGCCGCCGTTTCCCTGCGGCGGGCGGATTAAGAACAAATTCGCATTAGCTTAAAGCTATCTGCGCTATAGACCTACCGAATCCCCGAGCTATTCCTCATCCTGAAAACAGTAATCCCGTTCATTGCGTAAAAACCAAGGGTCAGAACGCGCTATTGCCACGCCATTTCACGGCGATTTTTCACCCTCTTTTGGCGTCGTCAGGTGCCTGATGGGAATAGAGATTATTCTTATATTTCCGCTAACCGTTAAGAAATAATAATGATTCTCGTTTTCAACCACGGAAAGGAGAAGGAACGATGAAAACAGTGAAGCGAACGGGTATCGCGCTGGCGATAGCCCTGACTTTCCCCCTGGCATTGCCTGCCGCTACGGCGGCGCAAACCTCCCTGACAAACAGTAAGGCGGCGACGATGACGGAAAAACACGGGCAGTTTATTGCGGTTGGTAAAGTGGTGCAGGTGACCTTTGGCGATTTCGCCTTCAAGCTGGATTTTACCGATGACAAGACCATGACCTTCACCGGCATCGGCGAGGCGTCGCAGGGCATCACCGATACCGTGCAGTACACCGCGGTGGAAATTCGGCCGAAGGTCTACATGGTCTACTGGCATGAGCCGCAGTCCGGTGACAACGTGACGCATATCGAGGACTTCGAGCGCGGCGAGGTGTACACCAACATCGCCGCCAAGGACGGCAGCTTCACCCATCTGAAAGGGCAGCTGAAAATTGTAGGTCACTCAGGAAACTAAGGAGCAGTTATGAAAAAGGCATTGATCACCTGTGCGATCGTCGGCGGCCTGCTGGCGAGTTACCCGGCGCTGTCAACGGATCAGGCGGCGTCTTACAAATCGGCCGGCAAGGGCGGTTATCATCATGCTCAGCAAAAGCTGAAGGTGGTGGAAGATCTGTACGCGGGCTTCTTCAACCGCCATGACATCGGCGTGGCGCGGAAGCTGATTGTGGAAAACTACAAGCAGCATAACCCGTTCGTCGGCGACGGCATCAAGCCGTTCCTCGATTTCTTCAGCCAGACCTTCAAAGACAACCCGCAGTACAGCGCTAAAATATACCGCAGCGCGGTCAACGGCGATCTGGTCTACGTTCACGTCAAATATCAAAATAACCCGCAGGATCGCGGCACTGCCAGCGTGGATATTTATCGGGTGAACGATCAGGGGAAAATCACCGAGCATTGGGACGTCAATCAGGATGTGCCGGAAAAATCGGCCAACGACAACACCATGTTCTGATGCAAAAGGGCCGCTGCGGCGGCCCTCTACGCGCCTGCAACACTTTATTTACTTACATAAATACCAAACGTTCATCGCGTCGAGTAGGCTACGGCCGCCTTTGGCAGTGGCGGCACGGTTGATGGGCGTCATTGTCCCGCCACTGCTTGAGGCGCTTCCCTCGCATTCCCCGCTATCCCGCGCGTTTAGGCTGCACTTTTTTGAACTGATGGCGCAGCTGCAGCGCATTGAACAGCACCAATACCGCCGTCACGGCGAACACCCAACGGAACCCCATCATCGCCGAAATGCCCGAACCCAGCAGCGGGCCGACCACGTTGCCCAGATACATAAATGACTGGTTATAGCCGAAGATGCGCCCGGTCACCTGATCGGAGGAATACTTCAGCAGCAGCGCCTGCACCGCCGGCATCAGCGCGCCATCGGCGAAGCCCAGCAGAAAGCGCAGAATGCCCAGCTGCAGCGGCGTATTCACCCAGGCCATCACGGCGAACAGGCCGGTGGTGAACAGCAGCGCGGCGATCAGAATGCGCGCGGTGCCGATGCGATCGCCGAGCCGCCCGAGGCGCGGCGCGGAGATCAGCGCCGCGATGCCGGGCACGGCGGCGATCATGCCGCTGACGAAGGCGATATTGCTGACGTTGCCCGACAGTTCGCGAATGAACAGCGTCAGGATCGGGCTGATGGAGGAGTTGGCCAGCTGGATCATCAGGGTGCAAACGAACAGGGTGACGATCAGCGCCGGATAGGGCAGCGACCGGAATACCGCCTTGCCGCTCAGCTGATCCGCTTTTTTCACCGTGATGCGCCGCTCTTTAATCAGGAACAGCGTCACCAGGAAACTGACGAACATCAGCCCGGAGGTGACGAAAAACACCACCCGCAGCCCCAGATGGTCGGCCATCAGCCCGCCCAGCAGCGGCCCGGCGATCACGCCGGAGATCTGCCCGGTCGAGAGCGTGCCCAGCGCCCAGCCGCTTTTATCGCGCGGCGCCTGCGAGGCGACCAGCGCCATGGCGTTGGGAATATAGCCGGACGTCAGCCCCATCAGGGCGCGCAGCGCGAACAGCTGCCACACGTTAGTGGCCAGCCCCTGCAGCGCGATGACGATCGCCATGCCCAGCGAAGCGCGCAGCAGCATCAGCTTACGGCCTTTACGGTCGGCCAGGCTGCCCCACAGCGGCGACACCACCGCAGAGACCAAAAAGGTGCCGCTGAATACCAGCCCGGACCACAGGCTGAGGGATTGATGATCGCTGACGCCGAGTTGTTCGACGTACAGCGGCAGAAAAGGGAGGATTTGGCTCATCGCCAGCCCGGTGAAGAAACACCCGAGCCAGACCGAGATTAGATTGATTTTCCACGCTTCCATTGATTTGTCGTACCACGTTGAATTTGGAGGGGATATTAAGCACGTTAATAATAACACTGCGAATGGGCTGGCGCGGAAGAATTGCGTGAGCAGACGTAAAGCCAGCCGTGTCGTTACATTTTGCTATAAATTAATAGCTATATTATCATAGGTATTTATTTTAAGCTACTCCTCCTGGCCGCTCGGCGGCCCCATCTTCTACCCATATCGTCGTGTCGGCGGCAAGGAGAAGCTCTCTATGAATACCGCATTGATCGCTTTGGATTACATCGTTGATATCACCCATCCTGAGGGAAAAATCGCGCGTTCTGCGCAGCAGGTCATTGAGCGCGACGTCATCGTGTGGGCAAACAGCGCATTAGCGCTCGCGCGGCGCAAGGATTGGCTGCGTATTTTGGTCAAAGTCGGGTTCGCCGCCGGTTATATCGATCAGCCCAAACAATCCCGGATGTTCGGCCAGGCACATCAATTTGGCGCTATCGCATTGGATCAACCCGGGACGGCTTTTCATCCCGATTTGGCGTCAGAGCTGGGCGAATTAACGATCGTAAAACCGCGCGTCAGCGCTTTTTATGGCACCAATCTGGACGCGATACTGCGCGCCCGCCGCATCGAGCGGCTGGTAATTTGCGGGGTCAGCAGCACCTGGGCGGTACAGGCGACGGCGCGTGACGCGCACGATCGTGATTATCAGGTGTGGGTGCTGGAAGAGGCCTGCGCCGCAGCCACCGCGCAAGAACACCGGATCTCCATGGAAACGCTCGCGACGATCGCCGATATCGTCACGCTGGAACAGCTGGGCGAACGTTGATGCAGCTGCGTGCCGAAATCAACCTGCGGCTGCTGCTGCGGGGCGCGTGGATGTTGGCGCCGCTGCTGGCGCTGACTCTGGCGACCGGAAACGTCGACTGGCTGAAGGCTTCGGTGGTTACCATATCGCTGTTTATCGTGTTCGAAAGGGTTGAGTTGGCGCCGCTCGGCGTCATGCTGCATGCGGCTGCGCTGCTGTCGGTTTTCATGACGTTGCTGTACGCCATGCGGGCGCCGGCGACCTTCATTTTGGCATGCGTTTTTGCGGCGGCGGCGGCGGTGGGGATATCCGCCTGCGGCGGCAAATTGCGATCCTTGGGTAATTTTATCTTTATCCCGGCCCTTTATCTGGCGTGCGAGATTGCAGAAGGCGGCACGCACGCGCCAATGATCCAACGCGCCTGGGCACTGTTTCCCTATCTCTGGGTGGCCGCTTTGCCGGTGTTGGCGCTCGCGCTGATAGAGCACCGGCAACGGGCTTATCTGCCGTTTGAAAATGCATGGCGTCATTACCTTAAACTGCACCGCAGCGAAGGATTTGGCGCCCGGGTCGCCTGCGGTGAAGCGCTGTTGGCCGTGATTTTTGCCGTCGGGCTGTCTGCCGCGCTCGTCGAATGGCGGCAGCTCGATTATGGTCAATGGGTGATCTGGTCGGCCGTCAGCGTGATCACCGGCGATATGGCGACCACGCGCAATAAGCTTCGTCAGCGGGCGTCAGGTGCGTTGATGGGGGTTCCCGCCGGCATTTTGCTGGGGTATCTCATACCGCATAGCGATATGGGCTACGAACTGCTTACCGTGGCCACGATGCTGACATTGGTCTCTTTTCATCGTTATGCCTTAGGCTTTGGCGTGCGTTGCGCCTGCATCGCCTGTGCATTGATTATCGCCGGAAAAGCGCCGGAAATCGCGGCGGAAAGGGCGTTTAATGTGCTGCTCGGCGGCGGTATCGGTTTGCTGTTCGCTTTCCTGATGGATGGCGCGTTGCTGGCCAGTCCCGGCGCGCGCAAATAGCGGCCTGGGGTTTCTCTCGCGCCAATTTCGGTTGACCGTTCCTGCCCCCGGTGTGAAAGTACGATTGAATCTATCGTTATCTATTGATGCCAATGAAAAAAGATCATCCTGAAGACGTGACGCTGCTGCGCACGCAGTTAATGTCGCTGGTGCGCCGCATGCGGCGCGAGTCGCGCAGCGACGAAAAATCCTGGGCCCAGTTGATGCTGTTGGGGGCTATCGATCGCCATGGCGGCGAGGCGACGCCGTCGTTGCTGGCGGAGTCGGAGCGTATGCGCTCCTCAAACCTGGCGGCCGCGTTGCGCGAGCTGGAAGCCGATGGGCTGCTGGTGCGCACGCCGGATGCCGAAGACAAACGCCGGGTGCGGGTGCGGCTGACGTCCGCCGGGCTGGGTTTGCTGCAGCAAAGCCGCGCCCGACGCGAGGCGTGGTTGTTGGCGGCGATGGAAAGCTGTCTGTCCGAGCGGGAGCAGGCGCTGTTGCTCGAAGCGGGGGCGCTGATGGCGCGGCTGGCGGCGGCGCCGTCTGCGGAAGCGAACTGATTGCAGGGGCGGCCTGAGTTGCCCCCCAGCGGCGAGATTACGGCATCGGCCAATCGACCGGCATGGTGCTGACCACGTCCACGTAGCGATCCCAGGCCGATGACCAGAATTGGGTGAAGGCTTCGAGGGTGAAGTGAATGCCCATCAGGCCCATCACGAACCAGCAGGCGGTAAACAGGCCCAGGCTGCTGAACATGAACGCCATGCCATTGCGGCTGGTTTTACGGCAAACGACGTTTAACTGGCTGGCGAAGAACATCATCACGGCGCTCAGCAACTCCCAGCGCATCATGATTAAACCGGTGGCAATGGTACTCATCGAACTCGATCCTATGTAACAAAAAGCCGCATCCGGCAGGGCGCCGACAGGAAAATGCGGAGGAGAATAACGGTAATAGTGTGATAAGGATCACATTGTAGCATTGAGAGGAACGGCGGCTCAATGGGGCGCGCGGTGAAAAAATCGCCGCCGGTAACATTCCAATATGCTGAAACAGTTATGCCATTTCATTAGCAACCTTTTCATGGGGCGTCGCGCCCGATAACGCTATGCTTGCCGGCTTTTCAGTTCCCTGATTTTGCGGGGAAATGTGACGCAAAAGGTATCGGCTCCGCATGGCCCTGTTAAAAGAAAAAATTCGCGACCACTCCGCGGAAGAGATGCTGTTTATCCGCCGGGCGGCCGTGGCGCTGGCGCTGGTGGTGGTCTGTTTCGGCGCGCTGGTCGTCAACCTCTACCGGCTGCAAATTCGCCAGCACGGCTTTTACCAGACGCGCTCCAACCAGAATGACATCAAGATGTTGCCGATCGCCCCAAGCCGCGGGCTGATCTTCGATCGCAACGGCATTCCGCTGGTACGAAACGTGACACTGTATCGCATCGAGATCACGCCCAGCAAAATCACCGATATATCGGCGCTGCTGCAGGCGTTGACGCCGATCGTCGATCTGACGCCGGAAGATATCAGCGCGTTTCGCGACGACATGCACCACAACAGCCGCTACAAGCCGATAACGCTAAAAGCGGGGCTGAACGACACCGAGGTGGCGCGTTTCGCCGTCAATCAATACCGTTTCGACGGGGTGACTATCGATACCTATCAGCAGCGCGAATATCCTTACGGCGCGCAGCTGGCGCACGTGCTGGGCTACGTGTCGAAGATCAACGACAGCGATCTCAAGCGCCTGGACAAGGCCGGGTTGAGCGAGAACTATGCCGCCGATCGCAACATCGGCAAACAGGGCATCGAGGCCTATTACGAGTCCGAGCTGCACGGCACCACCGGCTATCAGGAGGTGGAGGTGGATAACCACGGGCGGGTGATCCGCTTGCTGAAGGAGCAGCCGCCGCAGGCCGGCAAAAACATCTACCTGACGCTGGATCTGCCGCTGCAGCAGTACATCGAATCGGTGCTGAAGGGGCAACGCGCCGCGGTGGTGGTGGAAGATCCGCGCGACGGCGGCATTCTGGCGATGGTCTCCAGCCCCAGTTACGATCCCAATCCCTTCGTCAAAGGCATCGGCTATCAGGCCTATAAGGCGCTGCTCCGCAACCCGGATTTGCCACTCATCAACCGCGTCACCCAGGGGCTGTACCCGCCGGCGTCGACGGTGAAGCCCTACATGGCGGTTTCGGCGCTGTTTGCCGGGGTGATCACGCCCACCACCACCTTTTTCGGCGCGCCGACCTGGACGCTGCCCGGCACCGAGCGGCGCTATCGCGACTGGCTGAAGACCGGTCACGGCATGCTCAACGTCACCAAAGCGATAGAAGAGTCCGCCGATACCTTCTTTTATCAGGTGGCGTATGAGATGGGCATCGATCGCATTCACCATTGGCTGAGCCAGTTTGGTTACGGCCAGTCGACCGGCATCGATCTGAACGAAGAGTACCGCGGCGTGCTGCCAAGCCGCGACTGGAAGCTGAAGGTGCACAAAAAAGTCTGGTATCAGGGGGATACGGTATCGGTCGGCATCGGCCAGGGATATTGGGTGGCGACGCCTATTCAGATGGTGAAAGCGCTGACTACGCTGATCAACAACGGTAAGGTGAAAACGCCGCACCTGCTGTATTCGCTGCAGCAGGGCAACCGGGTCACGCGTTATCAGCCGCCGACGCAGGCGCTGCAGATTGGCGATCCCCGTTCGCCTTACTGGGGCATTGTGCGCAACGGCATGTATGGCATGGCCAACCTGCCGAACGGCACCGGATACAAGCTGTTCCATACCGCGCCGTACCAGATTGCCGCTAAATCCGGCACCTCGCAGGTGTTCAGCCTGAAGCAAAACCAGACTTACAACGCCAAAATGATTCCGGTGCGGCTGCGCGATCACATCTTTTATACGCTGTTCGCCCCCTACAAAAACCCCCGGGTGGCGATGGCGCTGATCCTGGAAAACGGCGGCGGCGACGGCGTGGTGGCGGGGCCGACCGCGCGCGCGATCCTCGACCACATTTTCGATCCGGCCAACGCGCCCCAGCCCGGCGACGCGGCGCAAACTAAACCGCAGTTAAACGACAGTGCGGATGTGCAACGGTGATGCGGTTTGTTTTTACTTTCTTACAAACTGCAATCTCCTGACCATTTCCGGCAAGGTAGACTGAAATAACACGATAAACCGAATAAAAACGCAGGGTTAACACAACAGTGGCGCCATCGACCAAAAAGAGCGGTAAAACCTATTCCACAGTTCGTTTCGGCTGGATTTGCGCCGGCATGCTGGTCTGTTTTTTTCTGTTGGCGTTCAGGGTCGGTTACCTGCAACTGCTGGAACACCAGCAGTTGGCGAACCAGGCAGATCAGCGCTCGATTCGCACCCAGGTAGTGCCGACCAACCGCGCCATGATCACCGATCGCAACAATGAGGCGCTGGCGGTCAGCGTGTCGTCGAAAGACATCGTGCTGGATCCGAAGCATATTCTCGATACCCAGACTGATACCGGCAACGAACGCTGGCAGAGCATGGCCAACGTGCTGAAGATCCCGCTGGCGGACGTGCAGCATCTGATCCAGAGCAACGCGCACAAACGCTTTGTCTACCTGGCGCGCAAGGTGGAGGACGACAACGCCGCTTATATCAGCAAACTGCACCTGACCGGCGTCAGCACCGAGCAGGATTTCAGCCGCTTCTATCCGATGGGCCAGGATGCGGCCGGCCTGATCGGCATCGTCGGCCAGGACAATCAGGGGCTGGAGGGCATCGAGCTGGGCTTCAACCCGTTGCTGCAGGGTAAAAACGGCCTGCGGGTCTACCAGAAGGACGGCAGCGGTGCGGTGATCGGCGTGATTAAAAGCGTGGATCCGGTTCCACCGCCGAATGTGACGCTCAGCATCGACAAATTTATCCAGTACGTGCTCTATGCGCAGATCCGCGACGGCGTGGTGGCTAACCAGGCCGACTCCGGCTGCGCGGTGCTGGTGAAAATCGACACCGGCGAAATCCTCGGCATGGCCAGCTACCCGTCGTTCAACCCGAACAACTATGGCAGCACGCCGGCGAAAGATATCCGCAACGTGTGCAGCAGCGACAGCTTCGAACCGGGTTCGACGGTGAAACCGGTCGTGGTGATGGTGGGGCTGGAACATAAGCTGATTCGGCCGGATACCGTGTTGGACACCACGCCGTATCGGGTGAACGGTCACCTGATTAAGGACGTCGGCCACTGGTCGAAGCTGACCATCACCGGCGTGCTGCAAAAATCGAGCGACATCGCGGTATCGCACATTGCGCTGGCGCTGCCGGCCACGGTGCTGCCGGCGGTCTACCGCAGCTTTGGCCTGGGGCGGCCGACCGAGCTTGGCATCGGCAACGAGAGCAGCGGCTACCTGCCGCAGCATCGCGAGCGCTGGGCCGATATCGAACGCGCTACGTTCTCCTTCGGCTATGGGCTGCGCGTGACGCCGCTGCAAATGGCGCGCGAGTATGCCGCGATCGGTTCCTTCGGCATTTATCGGCCGCTGTCGATCACTAAGGTGACGCCGCCGGTGATGGGGCAACGCATTTTGCCGGCCGATACGGTCAGGTCCGTGGTGCATATGATGGAAAGCGACGCCTTGCCGGGCGGCAGTGGGGTGAGCGCTGCGGTGCCCGGCTACCGTTTGGCGATCAAAACCGGTACCGCCGAGAAAATGGGCCCCAGCGGCAAATACGACGGCGGCTATATCAACTATACCGCCGGCGTGGCGCCGGCCAGCGATCCGCAGGTAGCGCTGGTGGTGATGGTCAACAACCCGAAAGCCGGCAAGCACTTCGGCGGCTCGGTAGCCGGGCCGGTGTTCGGCAAGATCATGGCCCAGGTGCTGGAGCACATGAATATCCTGCCGGATGCCCAGCCGCTCAATGTGGTGTCGTCGGTTAAAGGGTGAGGATTTAAGCGGGAAGTGAGTGGGTCAGAAAATGTCTGACCCACGCTTCAATACAACGAGTTTAACCTACGGCAGTATTTATTATGGATATGCCTTGAAATATTGATTGATATTCGACTTGAATGAATTTCTCTGTTTCTAAAATAATATTTCTTATTTGGCGATTCGCAGAGAAGCTTATTTTCTCACCAAGACAATTCCCTCTTTCGTTCACGCCTTAACATGATTTCAACGCATTCCGAACCCGGCAACACCCGTCTATGGGGGCTGTAATCGTCGTGTCATCAATGCTCGTTAGACTCGCGGCATCCTGGTATTACCGACTAAAAATCATGAACATAAAACTGACACTTGGCCGCGGGGCAAAACCTGCGCCCGCGCTGCCGCGCGCGTTTGGCTTCGGCAAAAGCATGGGGTTATTAAGCGGCGTAATTTGCGTTATCGCGCTATTTTCTCTGCTGCAATTGTTTTCCACCGTATTTATTTCCAATATTCTGCGCGACGCCAAGATTAACCTGGTGACGGGCGACGCCTTGCATCGCCAGCAGGCGGCGATGGATCGCGCCAGGCTGTCGCTGCTGACGGCCAGCGATACCCTGAACCGTGCGGGCATTTACTATCTGCAGGATAAAGCCACCGGCTCCGACGGCAGCTGGCATAGCCTGCTGGATGAATCGCTGGCGGCGTTGCAGGCTTCAGAGCAGGCCTTCGCCCGGTTTGAGCGCCTGAGCGCGACGGCGCCCGAGGCCGCTGACGCCCTGAAAGGCAGTTATCGCCTGTTCTATGACGGTCTGAAGGAGCAGGCGCAAGGGCTGCAACGCAGCGACAGCATCGATGCGTTTTTCGCCGTGCCGATCCAGGCTTTTCAGGCAGATTTAAACGAGAAGTATCTCGCTTATCAGGCGCTGAACGAACGACGCGGCGATGACGTCAACGTGCGGCAATTGGCGGCGCTGGAGCAGGCCAAAACCTATGCGCTTGGCGCGCTCGCGGCGTTGGCGCTGATCGCCTTGGGCGTGTGGTTCGGCGTTGCTCGTTGGGTGATCGCACCGTTGCAAAGGGCGATCGCCCATCTCAACGTGCTGGCCGCCGGCGATCTTTCGCGGCCGTTGCCGCCTGAACGGGCGGTTAACCGCGAAATGCGTCAGTTGCAAACCAGCATTGGCCACATGCAAAACGGCCTGCAGCGGCTGGTGAGTGAGGTGCGCGATGCGGCGAGCGGGATCCTGAACGGCGTCGGGCGGCTGGCGGACGGCAATCGACAGTTGACGGCGCAGTCGGCGAAGCAGGACGGCGAATTGCAGTTGGCGACCGAGCACGTGCAGCAGTTGGCGGCGCGGGTGGAAGAAAACGGCCAATACGCGCAGCTGGCCAATCAACGCACCGAACAGGCCAGGCAGTGCGCCGGCGCCGGTGAAAAGATGATGCAAACCGTCAACGTCTCGATGCAAGGGATCGTCAACCAATCGGCCGAGATGCGCGGCATTGTGGCGCTGATCGACAGCGTGGCGTTTCAGACCAATATTCTGGCGCTGAATGCGGCGATCGAGGCCGCGCACGCCGGCGTTCACGGCCGCGGTTTCGCCATTGTCGCTAAAGAAGTGGGCCTGCTGGCGCAGAAGAGCAGCCATTCTACGCGCGATATTCAGCAGCTGATCAACCGCTCGTTGCAGCAAATCGATCAGGGGTCGCAAGCGGTGGATCTGCTGGCGGGCAATTTGCGTCAAATTATCGATCTGGTGAACACGTTTAGCGCACTGATGGGGGAGATCTCGCTGGCGTCGCTCAATCAGGGGGAGAGCATTCAGGACGTGACGGCGCGCATCGCCGGGCTGAATCAGGTGGCGCGGCAAACCGGCGCCGTGGTGAACGCGGTGACCGAGGCTTCGCAGTTGCTGCAGGGCGAATCGGAACGATTGGAAAAAGCGATGGCGCGTTTCAGGCTGCCGGCGCAATAAATAACCCTGGCGCAGGTTAATGAATAATAAAGCCGCGCTTAACGTTATTTATTTAGGTTCGCTCCCTGAGGAATTTCAGCGGAGTAAATAAAGCAGGCCGGCGCGTGTGGATTAAAAAAGCGTCGGCCTGCGGAGGTTATTTTTGGCGGGAGAATTAACGGCTGGTCTGGTGGCCGATGATGCCGCCCAGCGCTGCGCCGCCGAGGGTGCCCAGCGTGCTGCCGTCGGTCAATACCGCGCCGCCCACGGCGCCGACGCCCGCACCGATCGCCGTGTTGCGATCGCGATTGGACATATGCCCACATGCGGTAACGGAAAGCGTCGCCATTACCACCACCAACACACCCGCGGCACGTTTAATATTCATAATGAGTTCCTGGTAAATTGGCTAATTAATGGATTAAAAATAATCCGATTAACTCGCCGGTAGAAGTTGGGATGAATGTATTCCTCCGAAAGAAAATCGAACAGGTAAAAATTCTTAATTTTGGCGCGGTGAAAAGCGATCGCTCGCCGAATGTGCGGCCGTCGGCAAAACCGTTCGGCTATACTGGGAAGACGCCTCACGAGGGGCGGGGCGCACACGCTGGAGGCCGCCATGTCCGAGCTCGTTTCCGCATCCGGCAAACCGGTGAAAATTCCCGGCCCGGACCATCCGATTACGCTGACCCGCCATCCGACGCGGGTCGTGGTGCGCGGCGCCGGCCAAATCCTGGCCGACAGCCGTCATGTGCTCATCTTGCAGGAAGCCAACTATCCGCCGGTGTTTTACTTTCCGCGTGAGGATGTGAATATGGCGCTGTTGCATAAAAGCACGCACGTGAGCTACTGCCCTTATAAGGGCGACTGCAGTTATTTCTCCCTCACGCTGAACGGCCCGCAGGGGGACAATGCGGCCTGGAGCTATGAAATGCCTTACAACGCCGTGGTGGCGATCAAGGATCATCTGGCATTTTATCCCGACAAAGTCACGGCGATCCGTACCGAAGCCTGAGCCGCCGCCGCCTTCGGGCGGGGGCAGGTTGACATTCCACTTATCCCTACTCATTATGTGTATTACCGGAAATTGATACGCTTTCCTTATGTTTCAATCCGACATAAGCGAAACTCTGAGCAGGTGCCAAGGTGTCTACCTCTACGCGATTTGCCGTTGCCATCCATATTCTGACCAACATCACGCTGTGTCGCGGCCAGACGGTGCGTTCCGAAGATATCGCCCGCAGCGTCAACACCAATCCGACGGTGGTGCGGCGCATTCTCGGGGCGTTGGCGGAGGCGGGGCTGACCTATTCGCAGATGGGGCAAGGCGGCGGGGCGCTGTTGGCGCGGCCGGCGGAAGCGATTTCTTTGCTGGACGTGTATCGCGCGGTGGAGGATCAACCTTATTTCACGCTGCATCGCACCCGGCCTAACGAGGCGTGCTATATCGGCCACGCCATTACCCCGGTGCTGGAGCAAGAGTTTGCGCGCGTCGGCCACGCGCTGGAAGCCAGCCTGGCACAGACCAGCATCGCCGAAATGGCCGGGCAGGTTGAGCTGCGCGCCGGCTATCCCTTCGTCCCTTGTTCACCGCAATATCAAGCAGATACGCAATAAAAAATCACGCCAAACCCCGTTCCGCGCAGAGCATTTTTTGCATTGCGTTAATGTAATTGTGTAAGTTACATTAGCTCGCATCAAGTGTGATGTAGCTCACGTTTTAGACTGCCTCCCCACGATAATCGACCGTTTGGCCGGAAACCTTTTCTTCCGGCGCAGATTCGCTGTGCTTATAAACCAGGAGAGAACGATGTTAGAAATGATTGAAAGCTTGGCCACCGTGGTGGTCCTGGTGCCGGTAATGGTGGCCGTCTTGCTCGGCGCGATTTACGGCCTGGGTGAAGTGTTCAACGTCTTTTCCGCTATCGGCCGCAAAAACGGCTGAATCTGTATGCTTGGGGGCTATCGGCCCCCGGCTATAACTCCCTTATTTCCCCCTTTCTCTCTATGAACGCGCCGTTGCGTCGATCATCGCCATCACCTGCCGAAACATCGCGCTTTCCGCATCCGCCAGCTCGTTGACCAGCGTAAAGTGATTGCAGTGGCGGTCGGCCAGCAGGTGGACGTCGAGGCCGCGCGCCAGGCAGGCGTCATAATAGGCCTGCGTCTGGTTTTTGAAGCCTTGGGTTTCGCGGTGGCCGACGTCGAGCAGGATCTGCGGCGCATGCGCTTTCGCCGGCAGCAAAAACAGCGGGCTGAGAGTTTGCGCCTGTTCGGGCGTCAGGTGCAGCCAGTCGTTGATGTAGATATCGCACAGCGGGCGCAGATCGTAGAGGCCGCTCAGCGCCAGCGCGCCTTTGATTGCATCGGGCGGCAGGCGATAGCGTTGCTGCCAGCCGTCGGCGATCAGCATGCCGCACAGGTGGCCGCCGGCCGAACTGCCGCTGACGAAAATGCGCGCCGGATCGATGCCGAACGGTGCCCCGTGATGATAAAGCCAGGCGATGGCGCTGCGCACCTCATGCACGATCTCCGCCAGCGTCGCTTCCGGCGCCAGCGTATATTCCAGCGTGGCGACCGCCACACCGCGGCGGGCGAACGCGGCGGCCATCGAGCAGGCTTCCTCTTTGCGCTGCGAATGCCAGTAGCCGCCATGGATAAAGATCAGCAGCGGGGCGGGCTGTGCGCTGGCCGGGAACAGATCGAGACGCTCGGCGGCGCTCATGCCGTAGCGCAGATCGTAAATGCCCGGCGTCTGCGCTTTGGCGCGCTGAGCCAGCGCGGCATAGTCCGCCATGCAGGCGTCAAAATCCTCCACCGAAGCGCGGGCGTTGTATTGCGCGGCGCGGGCGCTCAGGTCTTCAAACGTCAGATCGATGTTCATGCGTTTCTCCGGATTGTTATGCGTTATGTCTTCATCATCGTCCCGCAGGGGAAAAGATGTTTGATCTCCGGTGCGCACAATTGCGGCTTCTCCAATGCTGTTATCTGCTGTATATTGCCGTTTTATGCTTTTTTAATGCGGAATAATCCCATGCACAAAGCGGCACGACAGCGCCATTTACTGGATTTGCTCAGCGAACGCGGTCAGGCGGCGGTGGCGGAATTGGCCAGCGCCATCGGTGTTTCGGTCGATACCGTGCGCCGCGACTTGGCCGATCTTGAGCGGCAGGGGTTGGCGCAGAAACATCACGGCGGCGCGATAGCGCTCGAACCGTCCGGCATGCCGCGCCAGGCGCGCGCGGCGCTGTTGCCGCTGGTCAAGCAGCGGCTCGGCCGCGCGGTGGCCGCGCAGATCCCGCCCGGCAGTACCCTGATGCTGGATGCGGGCAGTACGCTGTTGGCGGTGGCGCAAGCGTTGCGCGGCCCGGCGACGGTGATCACCGCCTCGCTGGATATCGCGCAGTGCCTGAGCGATAAGCCGGAGATCCAACTGATCCTGCTCGGCGGCCAGTGGGACGCGCGCCAACGGCTGTTCGCCGGCAGCGCGACGCTGGCGTTGCTGGAACGCTACCGCGCGGACATCGCTTTGCTGGGCGCCTGCGCGGTGCATTCTCAGCTGGGGCTGAGCGCCGGCGAAGAGGCTGATGCAGAGGTTAAACGCGCCATGCTGGCCAACAGCGGCGAGCGCTGGCTGGTGGCCGACCATATGAAGCTGGATCGCTGCGAGCCGCATCACGTGGCGGATCTGGCGCAGATCCAACGCCTGTTTACCGATCGCCCGTGGGATAACCTGGACGAGCAATCAATGATTGAACTTTGTGTCGTCGCCGACGACCGCTAGAGGAGAACCCTGATGAACGATAACGCTCAACCGTTGCAGGTGGCGCTGATTGGTTACGGCTTTGTCGGCAAGGCGTTTCATGCGCCGCTGATTAACGCGGTGCCGGGTCTGGTGCTGAGCGTGGTGGCTTCGCGCGATGCCGCCAAAGTCCATGCCGATCTGCCGCACGTGCGCGTGATCGCCGATCCGCTGGAGGCGATCCGCTTGCCGGAAGTGGACCTGGTGGTGATTGCTTCGCCGAACGCCACCCATGCGCCGCTGGCGCTGGCTGCGCTGGAAGCGGGCAAGCACGTGGTGGTGGATAAGCCGTTTACGCTGGATTTGGCGCAGGCGCGCACGCTGATTGCCGCGGCGGAGAAACACGGCCGTCTGCTGTCGGTATTCCAGAATCGCCGCTGGGACAGCGATTTCCTGGGCGTGAAGCAGGTGATCGAGCAGGGACTGATCGGCAAGGTAACGCACTTTGAGTCGCACATCGATCGTTACCGCCCCGAAGTGCGGGTGCGCTGGCGCGAGCAGAATCTGCCGGGCAGCGGGCTGTGGTTCGATCTGGGGCCGCACATGGTCGATCAGGCGCTGCAGCTGTTCGGTTTGCCGCACAGCGTGCAGGCCAACATCGCCACGCTGCGCGCCAATGCGCAGATCAATGACTGGGCGCATGTGGTGCTGAACTACCCGACGCACCGCGTGATTTTGCATGGCAGCATGCTGGTGGCGGGCGGCGTCGCGCGCTTTACCGTGCACGGCGATAAAGGCAGCGTGGTCAAAGCGCGCGCCGACGGGCAGGAGAGCCAACTGCTGACCGGCGTAACGCCGGGTTCGGCTGAGTGGGGTAAAGACGACGACGCGATGAGCTTGTTTATCGGCACGGAACCGGTGCGCACGCTGCCGACGCCGGATGGCGATCAGCGCCAATATTACGTCCAGGTGCGTGACGCGCTGCGCGGCGCCGGCGCCAATCCGGTCACCGCTTCGCAGGCGCTGGCGGTGATGGCGGTGCTGGAAGCGGCCACGCTGGCGGCGGAAACCGGCGTAACCCAAACGCTGCCGCTCACCGAGGCGGAGATCGCCGCCTGGTAACGCATCGCGCCAGATAAGGCGTCAGATGCATTGATACAGTGCATCGCATGCGTCTTCCGCCATCCCAGCCCCTGACATAGGCTAAGCCTCAGTCTATGTCAGGAGTGCTTATCATGTTATCCCATCCCTCGCCGCAGGGCGTCCGCGGCATACTGGCCGCACTTTCTCTGTGTATGCTGCTGTCATCGCTCGGCATCAGCATCGCCAACGTCGGGCTGCCGGCGCTCGCCACCGCATTCCATGCCTCGTTCCAGGCAGTGCAGTGGGTGCTGCTCTGCTATTTGCTGGCCGTCACCACCTGCATCATCGGCATCGGCCGCTTGGGTGACAGCCTCAATCGCCGCCGCCTGCTGCTGGCGGGCATCGCGCTGTTTACCGCCGCTTCGCTGGCTTGTGCGTTGGCTCCGCAGCTGTGGCTGCTGCTGGCGGCGCGCCTGGCGCAGGGGCTGGGGGGCGCAGTCATGATGTCAATCACCATGGCGCTGGCGGGCGAGGCGCTGGGCACGGAAAAGATCGGCCGCGCGATGGGGCTGCTCGGCACTATGTCGGCCGTGGGCACCGCGCTGGGGCCGTCGTTGGGCGGCGCGCTGATCGCCGGCTTCGGCTGGCGAACGATATTCCTGATCAACCTGCCGCTGGGGCTGCTGGCGCTGTGGCTCGCCTGGCGATACTTGCCGGATGGGGCGCGGGCGGCGACGCGCCCTGAACCGTTCGACCGCGCTGGCACGCTGCTGCTGGGCGGCGCATTGCTTTGCTACTCGCTGGCGATGACTCTGGGACGCGGTGATTTCGGCGCGCTTAACCTGGCGTTGATGTTGGGCGCTCTGTTGGCGGCAGGGTTGTTTATCCGCGTGGAACGCCGCGCCGTGTCGCCGCTGTTGGCGCCGACGATGTTTCGCCATCCGGCCCTGACGGCGGGGCTGGCGGCCAGCGCGTTGGTCATGACGGTGATGACCGCCACGCTGGTGGTCGGGCCGTTTTATCTGTCGCGCGCGCTGGGGTTAAGCGCCGCGCAGGTGGGGCTGGTGATGTCGGCGGGGCCGGCGGTGGCGATCCTGACCGGTATTCCGGCGGGTTATCTGGTGGATCGCTTTGGATCGCAACGCATCGCCCAGCTTGGGCTGGCGGCAGTGGCCGCCGGGGCGGGATTGCTGTCGCTGCTGGGCCGCTGGGGCGTACTCGGCTATGTCGCGCCGATCGCGCTGTTGACCGCCGGTTATGCGCTGTTTCAGGTGGCCAACAATACGGTGCTGATGAAGGATCTGTTTCCCGAACGACGCGGGTTGATCGCCGGCATGGTCAATCTGGCGCGCAATCTGGGGGCGATCACCGGCGCGTCGGCGATGGGGGCGCTGTTTTATCTGGCCTCGCAGCGGGTGGCGGGCGCCGCGGCGGCCGCGGCTTACGGCATGCGCGTCACCTACGGCGCGGCGGCGTTGCTGGCGTTGGCGGCATTGCTTATCGCCTTCGGCGGCCGCCGACTGGCGCTGCGTTATGACGCGCGCTGAACGGCGTAGCGTTCTTGCACGAAACCGTTGTCCGACTGGGTGACGGCGAGCAGACGCAGGCGCTGCTCAGGGGCATCGGCGCCGAACAAGGGAATGCCGCCGCCCAGCAGCAGCGGCACGCGCGTAATCGTCAATTCGTCGATCAACCCGGCCTGCAGGAAACGCTGCACGGTCTGGCCGCCGTCGATATACAGGTGACGGCAGCCGGCCTCGGCCAACCGCGCCACGACGCTGGCCGGTTCGCCGCTCATCCAGCGGACAGGCTCTGCGCCGTGCGGTGCGGATTGCGTCGACAGTACCACCACCGGCAGTTCTCCATAGGGCCATTCGGGAAAGGCGCGGACTTTTTCATAGGTATGGCGGCCCATCACCAGCGCGTCGATGTCGGCGATAAACGCTTCAAAACTCAGGCCATTGAGCAACGACACCGCGTACTCGGGCCGCAGCAGCCAATCGATGTCGCCGTCGGGGCCGGCAATGAATCCGTCTACGCTGGTGGCGATGTAAACCGAGCATTTCATCAGGCGAGATCTCCGCGGTAAACCACATGAACCTTGTTGCCGTCGGGATCGCGCAGGTAAGCGCCGAAATAGCCTTTGCCGTAGTGCGCGCGCTCGCCGGGTTCGCCTTCACTGCTGCCACCCGCCAGCAGGCCGGCGGCGTAGGCGCGTTTAACCGCCAGCTCGTCGGCGGCGAGAAAGGCCAACATGCTGCCGTTGCCGGCGCTGGCGGGCTGTCTGTCGAAGGGTTGGTAGGCATAAAACCGCGGCAGCGTTTGGCCCGGCATCACCCAGCAGCGGGCGGCGGGGCCGCCGTCCGGCGTCACTTCCCGCCGTTGTAAACCCAATGGCAACAAAATGGCGTCGTAGAACGCGGCGGCGGCGTCCAGATCGCTGACGCCGACGGTAATATGGCTGAACATGGCGCGTTTCCTTTCCCAAGAGAGAATAATGAACGGATAAAACAGTAGCAGCGATAGCGCAGGATGGACAGACCGCGGTGGAGGATTCGGATTAGGGACGCGCGCAGGGGGGCAAAGCGCGCTTCACGGTTTGTGGGGCGGGCCGCCTCAATTGCTCTCGACGCGAGGATTGGCGTGGGTCGGCTGGCTGGGATAATCCACCTGATGCTTGTGCAGATAATCGCGTATCAGCTGGCGCACCACCTGGGAAGGGGTGACGTCCTGCTGCAGGCACAGCTCTTCCAGGGCTTTCTTTTTGTCCGGGTCAATCAGCACCGTTAGCCGCGCCGTTTTCTTTTCCATCAGGATCCTCCAGAGAATGATGACTGAATGATAATACCATGTGAGCGAAGCGGCCAGCCAGACCGCGCCGCCGCTCGTCTTTAGCGGAAATGCAGCCGCTCTATCTTGCGTGACAGGTAGCCGAGTTCGCAGTTGAACAGCTCGCCGCTGCCGGCGGCCAGCGTGCGCAGCGTGCTGAGCGGCAGCGACACCTGGGCCGGCGTAGCATAAATGATCACGTTGCCGCTGGGGGCGATGCAAAACAGCACGGTGGCGAATATCCGGTGCAGGCTGTGGTACAGCAGGCTGTTTTCGTCGGGCAGATCGTGGTAATTCAGCACCAGCCAGCCCCCGTCATTCAGCCGCGCGGCGCAGTTCTCCAGGAATGTCTGGGTGCCTTGCTGCGGATCCATGGCGAACGCCGAATAAAGATCGGAGAAAATCAGATCGTAACGCGTTTCGGCGGGCGGGCGCACGAAGTCCATGGCGTCGGCGGTGCGCAGGCTGATGGTGTCGGTGGCCGGCAGCGTAAAATAGCGGCGCGCGACCGCGATCACCGCGGCGCGCAGCTCGACGACCTCCAGGCGCATAGCCGGATCGAGCGCGTGCAGCGCACGCAGCAGGCTGCCGCCGCCTAACCCCAGGATCAACGCCGATGTCGGCGGCTGCCAGGCCACCGCCATCAGCATCGCTTTGATGTAGTTGTGGATCGGCTGCGCGGGGTTGCTGAGGCTCATCTTGCTTTGCTCGCAGATGCCGTCAAACCGCAGCGTGCGGTAGTCCTTGTGATCGGAAACGATGATTTCGCCCCAGGCGTCGGCTTCGCGAGCGATCACCTGGCCACGCGGGGAGAAATCGAGGGTTCTGAGTAAGCTGTCAACCAGAGACATGGTATTCGCAGGGCTCCTTTGGCAAGCGGCCTGTTTACTTACGGGCGCACATGAAATCGGCGGTGCAAATGCGCCGGCCATCGATGCTGGCACGGCCGGTGAAGCGGGCGATCGCGCCGCGCCGGCGTACAAAGGCGACCTCCATCAACACCTGGTCGCCGGGACGGGCGGCGCGATAAAACCGCGCCCGCTGAATGGAAGCGAAGTAGTAATGTTCCCCTTCGTTAAGCGCCCCGAGATAGTAATGCGCCAGCAGACCGGTGCTTTGCGCCAGCGCTTCCACCAACAGCACGCCAGGAAAACCGGCGAAGCGCGCATGGCCGCTCCAGAACGTCGGCTCATTGGCGGTGATGTTCTTGATGGCGCTCAGCCGCCCTTCGGCGATGCAGGTGCCGGCGGGCAGCACGCGATCGACCAACAGACAGGGATAGCGATGAGGCAGAATCGCCTGAATATCGTGGAATTGCAGGGGGTGACCATGTAATGGCATGGGGGAGCGTGATCCTGTCTGCGGCGAATCCGGCGCGATGGCCGGCGTTCGGTCCATAATGAGTGTAATGACATTATAATAAAATTATCATCAGATGTGCCAGATGAAAGACATGATGGCGGCGACGGTTGGGAAACAGCGAAGGAGGGGAAGACACCCGATCCTGACGATCGGGCGTGGCGGCGCGTTTAGTGCTTGGAGCGGGTCACCTTGTCCAAATAACCCATCACGAAGGCGGAGAGCACGAAGGTGAGGTGAATGATCACATACCACATCAGCTTGTTGTCTGGCACGTTCTTGGCGTCCATAAACACCCGCAGCAGATGGATGGACGAGATGGCGACGATAGACGCGGCGACTTTGTTTTTCAGCGAGGTGGCGTCCATTTTGCCCAGCCAGCTCAGCTTTTCTTTTCCTTCGGTGATATCCAACTGCGAGACGAAATTTTCGTACCCGGAGAACATCACCATCACCAGCAGCCCGCCGACCAGCGCCATGTCGACCAACGACAGCAGGGTCAGGATCAGATCGGCTTCAGCGACGGAGAAAATGTTGGGCAGGACGTGCAGGATCTCCTGAAAAAATTTGATAGACAGGGCGACCAGGGCCAGTGAAAGGCCGAAATAAACCGGCGCGAGCAGCCAGCGGGAGGCGTACATCGCGTTTTCTAGCAAGCGTTCCATCATAAAATTGTTTTGAATGCGTAGCAAAAAGGGCGCTCAGTATAGCGCAAGAGGCCTGGGTGAAATCAACCGCTTGCGCCAGTAGAGGGCGATATCAGGCCGCTACGCGTGCCGTTTTGCGCCCGCAGCGGATCCACAGCGCCACGGCCCCCGCCGCCGTCGCCAGCGCCACGACGCCCGGCCAGCCCGCGCTTGCCAGAATGCGGCTGCCGAGGGCGGCGCCGGTCGCCATGCCGATGAATACGCCGGTGAACAAGAGGGCGTTCAAGCGGCTGCGGGCCGCCGGATCAAGACCGTAGACGATGGTCTGGTGTGCGATCAGCGTCGCCTGGATGCCCAGATCAAATCCGACGGTGCTCAGCGCAATGAGCGCCAGCTGCGCCGGGAGCGGCAACAGCGGAAGCAGAAACATCAGGGCGAAGGCGGCCAGGACCAGTGCCGCGCCGATGCGGGTCACGGCGTCAGGGCCGTGCCGATCGGCCAGGCTTCCCGCCAACGGCGCCGCCAGCGCACCCGCCGCCCCCGCCAGACCAAACGCGCCGGCCGCCGCGCTGCCGATCTGGTAGCGCTCCGCCAGCATCAACGCCAGCGTTGACCAGAAAGCGCTGAAGCCCAATGACAGAAAGCCTTGCGCCAGCGTTGCACGCCGCAGCTCGGGATACGCGGCCCACAGATGCCCCAGCGAGCGCAGTAGCGCGGGGTAACTCAGCGCGTTATGGGGGCGAAGACGCGGCAACATGCGCCAGATAGCCAGCGTGATCGGCAAAACGCCCAGCGCCGCCAGCGCGTAAACGCTGCGCCAGCCGGCGAACTCGGCGAGCGCGCCGCTGAACACGCGCGACAGCAGAATACCGGCCAATAGCCCGGTCATCACCGCGCCGACGGTTTTGCCGCGGCTGGCCTCCGGCGCCAGCGTGGCGGCGGCGGGGATAATGTCCTGGGCGACGGTGGCGGTCAGGCCTATCGCCAGGCTGCTGAGCAACAACAGCGGGAATGAGGCGGCAAACGCGCAAAGCAGCAGCGTCAGCGTCAGCAGCGCGCCTTTGATCAGAATGATCCGCCGGCGATCGTACCGGTCGCCCAGCGGCGCCAACAGTAAAATGCCCAGCGCATAACCCAACTGGGTCAGCGTCGGCACCATGCCGGCATCGGCGACGCCGGCGTGGAAATCGGCGCCCATCATGCCGAGCATGGGCTGGCTGTAATAGATTGAAGCGACGCTGAGACCGGCGCCGGCGGCCAGCAGAAACACGACGTTGGCGGACGGGGCGCCGTTAGTGGCGGTGGTGCTCATGGCAAAGATCCCTGCAAAGTGAATGTGCGGCCATTTTTACCGCTTGCTTCATTCCGCTGTAGCCCCCTCGCAGGTAAAACTGTTATACACTTAACGTATGAATAAAATTAATTTACCCAACGGCGACCGCATAACTTTGCTGCATACGCTGGTGCGCATCGTCGAAAGCGGCAGCCTGTCGGCGGCGGCGCAGCAGCTGGGCACCTCACAACCGACGATCAGTCGGCGTCTGCAGGCGTTGGAGCAGCTGCTGGGCGCCAAACTGATCCAGCGGACGACTCACGCCCTCAAACTGACCGACGACGGCGAGCGCTGTTACCGCCAGGCGCGGGGGCTGATCGAGCAATGGCAAAGCCTGGAAGAAGGGCTGGGCGGCGCGCGCGACGAACCGGTCGGGGTGTTGCGCGTGCGGGCGCCGCACGCTTTCGGCCAGGATCAGCTGATCGGTCCGTTGGGCGAGTACCTGCGGCGCTACCCGCAAACTTACGTTGAGTGGACGCTGAACGATCATTCTCCGGACTTTATTCCCGAAGGCGTGGATTGCGCCATTCACGTCGGTGCGGTGACCGATCCGTCGGTCGTGGCGGTGTTGCTGGCGGAGGTGCCGCGCAGCACGGTAGCGTCGCCGGCGCTGCTGACGAGCCGAGAACCGGTTCGCTGTCTTGACGATTTGGCGCGGTTGCCGTGGCTGGCGTTGAACAGTTTTTATCGCAATGAAGTGGTGCTGACCCATGCTGAGCGCGGCGAGCAGGGGCGGTTCGATATCACGCCGAGGTTGAGCACCGACAGCCTGTACGCGGTACGCAAGGCGGCGCTGGAGGGGCTGGGCGTCGCGATTGTCTCCTCCTGGCTGGTGCGGGACGATGTGGCCGACGGGGCGCTGCAAACCGTGTTGCCGGCCTGGCGCGCCGCGCCGCTGCCTATCTACCTGCTATATCCCTACGCCAGCTATTACCCGGCTCGCCTGCGCAAGTTCATGGAAATGATGAAAGAAGTGATGCCGCGCATTCTCGGCGCGCGGCCGCCGGCGGCGGGCTGACGCCGTTCAGTGCCGGGCTTTTTTGCCGTCGTTGTGGCCGAGGGAACGCTCGGGAAAGCTGTGATCGCGCAGCCGCTGCTTTAACTGCGCCGCATCGGGGAAGCCGCCGTCAATTTTGCGATCCCAAATCATCACGCCATCGACGCTGATTTGATACACCCCGCCGGTGCCCGGCATCAGGGTGACGGAGGCGAGATCGTCGCCGAAGGTATTGAGCAGCTCTTGCGCCATCCAGCCGGCGCGCAGCAACCAATTGCATTGTGAACAGTAGTGAATCGTAACGGCGGGGGCATTTTTCATCGTTGATCGACCGGTTAGTGGTGACGGCTTGCAATCAGCCTGATGGCTCGCAAGCGATGGTGGCTGTGTATCGCCAAATAGTCAAGCGCCTGCGGAAGCCGCGAGGCGCGGATAACGATGACGGTCGCTATGGCTTGCTTTTGGCAAACCATTCGACCCCGCGCAACATGCCCGCCCAGTAAAATTTGGGTAAAAACCAGGCCTTCAGCCACCATGCCATACGGCTGGGATGCGTGTTGTCGAACAGAGGAAAGGTGGGGAGCAATTTACTGTCGTAACCAAACTCCGCCAGAACAACCTTGCCTTTCTCTACCGTCAATGGGCAGGAGCCATAACCATCATACCGTGCCGCATCAGGAGCGCCGTTAAGCTGCGCCGCGATGTTCTCTGCCACCACCACCACCTGTTTGCGAGCCGCCGCCAGGGTTTTGGCATTTGGCGTGGCGCAACAGTCGCCAACCGCAAAAATCGTCTGCCACTGCTTATGCCGTAGGGTGAATTTATCCACGTCGCACCAACCTGACTCGTCAGACAACCCACTTTGCGAAATGAACGCCGGCGCAGATTGCGGCGGCACTACGTGCAGCATATCGAAGGGCAGTGTCACTTCGCGTTTGCCTTCTTCATCACCGTCCAGAGAAAAGGTCGCTTGCCGACGCTGCCCATCAACGCGAACTAAATTATGCCGGAAGTTGACCTGTGCGCGGTATTTTTTCAAGTAATGGGTCAGCGGAGGAACAAATTGCGGCACGCCGAATACCGCCGCGCCCGCCAGGCAAAAATTGACGTTAATATTATTAAGGACACCTTGTCGCCGCCAGTGATCGCATGAAAGGTATAAGGCTTTTTGCGGCGCGCCGGCGCATTTTATCGGAATTGGTGGTTGAGAAAATATCGCCTCGCCGCCTTGCATTTCACGAACCAGTTTCCAGGTGTATTCCGCAAGATCAAAACGATAATTAGAGGTGACGCCATTCATTCCCAACGTTTCTTCAAGACCCTCTATTTTATCCCAACGTAAAACGAGGCCGCAGGCAACAATAAGGAAGTCGTAGTTTATTTTCTGCCCTTGGCGGGTCTCGACATATTTTGGGCCGGGCTCCACTCTGACCACGCTATCCTGAATCCATGCGGTTCCTGGGGGGATGACGGCGCGCATGGAACGCCGCGTTTCATTGATATCAAAAAGCCCGCCGCCCACCAGGGTCCATGCCGGTTGATAATAATGACAGTCGCCAGGTTCAATTACCGTTATATCAATGCCTTTAACTCGCTTCCTTATGCTTGCCACGACGCTTATTCCAGATGAACCACCGCCAATAACAACAACTTTTTTCTGGGTGTTTATTTTTTCCGGTTTCATGCAGGCCTCCTTTCATAAGAAAGTAGGGGGTTAATGCCCAGATTAAAAGGGAATTCATAGAACTTATGGTTATATTGAAAATCACATATTCGATTTAGCTATATGTAATAGCTAAATGTAATAAGTTATTTGACAATCAATGCGAACTGATCGTTAATAAATGCCACAAACACCGTTCAGGAATTAACGCATTGGATTTTTTCCATTTTACTTTTTATACCCTGATGTTATTGGTGATAACCGGAGGAATAGTCGGATTTCTCTTGGCCCTGACAGGCGGAGGCGGCTCCATCGTTTGTGTGCCGCTGCTGCTGTATATGGTGCAAATCCCGGATACGCATTTGGTGATAGGCACCAGCGCCATGTCCGTCGCCGTCAGTGCGCTGCTCAACCTTTTTGCGCACGCCGCCAAAGGAAACGTCCGGTGGCGAACCGGCATTGTCGTGTCGCTGGTCGCGGTGGCAGGAACGCTGGCAGGTTCACAGATGGGAAAAATCACGGACGGGCGCTATCTAACCCTGCCTTTCGCTTTGCTGATGCTGATTGTCGCCGGATTAACGCTGAAAAAAAATCACCGGGCCGGCAACGGGTTGGCTTCCCCGGATGCAACCTTTCATCCCGCCATCGTGTGGCTCAGCGTGTTGGCGCTCGGCGCGGTGGCCGGCTTTCTGGGTATCGGCGGCGGATTTTTAGTGGTGCCGGCGCTGCTCTGGTTTTTCCGCTTTTCGCTGCTTGAAGCGGTGGCCACCTCGCTGGTGGTGGTTTCTGCCATGGGTTTATCGACGAGCGCAAGCTATGCCTTGTCCGGCAAGGTGTCGCTCGTCATCACGTGCTGGCTGATCGTCGGCGGTGTTCTGGGGGGCGTCGTGGGGGTTGCGCTCACCGAACGCCTGAAGAAACGCGAGGACATTATCCGTGTGCTCTACGCCGCCATGCTCTTGGTGCTGGCCCTTTATATGCTTTTTAAAAGCTTATAAGACAGAAGGAAAAAATATGCGCATCCGTACATACCATCATCAGCTCTCCTTTTCGGGGGCGCCCGCAGCGAGTGATTTCGCTACCCTGCATCAACAAGGCTACCGGCTTATCGTCAACAACCGGCCAGATGAAGAACCGGGGGAGCATCTATCCCATCAGCAAGAGAAAACGCTGGCTGAAGGCATGGGCATAGACTACGTCTATCTTCCTTACACGTTCGACACGCTGACCTGGGAGACCGTTTATACCTTCCATTACCTGTTGCGGCGAGGCAAGAAGACCCTGGCGCACTGCCGGAGCGGGGCGCGCTCAGCCTGCCTTGCTCTGCTGCATGCGCTGCGCGAAGGGCGGATCGATGAAGCGCGATTCCGCAGCCAATGCGAAGAATATGGCGCGGATGCCGATAAGGCGCTCAGCTGGTATCGCCGGCATCAGTCCGTTCAGTCTCATGCGCAAGTGCACGCATTTTATGAGCCGGAAAGCGGCAGCCTGCAGTATGTCGTCGCCGATCCCGAGGCGCGTCGCTGCGCCATCATCGACCCGGTACTGGATTTTGACCGCCGATCGGGCACGGTATCGCATCAGCAGGCGCACACCATTTTGAGCTTTATCCGGCAGCAAGGATGGGGCGTGGCCTGGGTGCTGGATACGCACCCGCATGCCGACCATTTTTCTGCCGCAACCTGGCTGGCGCAGAAAACCGGCGCCCTCAGCGGCATAGGCGAAAAAATCACCGCCGTGCAGGGGCTGTGGCAAGACATCTATAATTTGAAGGAACTGCCTCCCGCCGAGACCGTGTGGGATGCGCTGTTTGCGGATGGGGACGTCTTTTTTATCGGCAACCTGCGCGCTGAAGTCTTGCTGTCTCCTGGCCACACCCTGGCTTCCGTCACGTATCACATTGCCGATGCGGCGTTTATTCACGATACGTTTTTCATGCCTGACAGCGGCACCGCAAGGGCCGATTTCCCCGGCGGAAATGCGGAAGCCCTGTGGGATTCGTTGCAGCGGATCTTGAGCCTGCCAGCGGATACCCGCCTGTTTACCGGCCACGATTATCGCCCGGCGGGGCGTGAGGCCCGCTGGGAAAGCACCGTGCGAGAGCAGCGCGAGAACAACCCCTGGGTGGCCAACATGGATAAAGCCCAATTTATCGCGCAAAGAAAGCAGCGAGACGCCACGTTGCCGCATCCGGAATTGATGCTGATGGCGCTGCAGGTCAACATTCGCGGCGGCGTTCTGCCTGATTGCGAAGATGATGGGCGGCACTACCTCAAAATCCCTGTTAATCGCTTCAAGGGGTAAATCAAGCCAGAGAGGCGCGATTGTTCACGGCTGCCAATCTCAAGGCGATCGCGCCGTCTGTTAATGGTTTTTTATGAAATAATCAGACTGATTCATATTTAATTATTTGTTTTTACACAAAACACGCGGCGCTTGCCCTCGCCGAATACAGTCACTACATTAACAACTGTACTTCCCACACTGCTAAGGAAAACACCATGAAAGCTGCCGTAGTGACGAAAAACCATACCGTAGACATTCAGGATAAAGTGCTGCGCCCGCTGAAGCACGGCGAAGCGGCGTTGAAAATGGAGTGTTGCGGGGTGTGCCACACCGATTTGCACGTGAAAAACGGCGATTTCGGCGAGGTGCCGGGCATTACGTTGGGGCATGAGGGCATCGGCGTGGTCTCCGCCGTCGGTGAGGGCGTCACCTCGTTAAAAGTGGGTGACCGCGCCAGCGTCGCCTGGTTTTACCAGGGTTGCGGCCACTGCGAATACTGCGTCAGCGGCAACGAGACCCTGTGCCGCTCGGTGAAAAACGCCGGCTACAGCGTTGACGGCGGCATGGCGGAAGAGTGCATCGTGGTGGCGGACTACGCGGTGAAAGTGCCGGACGGGCTCGATTCTTTCGCCGCCAGCAGCATCACCTGCGCCGGCGTCACCACCTACAAGGCGGTGAAGATTTCCGATATCAAGCCGGGGCAGTGGATCGCCATCTATGGCCTGGGCGGGCTGGGCAACCTGGCGTTGCAGTACGCCAAGAACGTGTTTAACGCCAAAGTGATCGCCATCGACGTCAATGATGGCCAGCTGGAGTTCGCCAAACAGATCGGCGCCGATCTGACTATCAACTCCAAAACGCAAAACGCGGAGGAGATCATTCAGCAGCAAACCGGCGGCGCTCACGCGGCGGTGGTGACGGCGGTGGCGAAAGCCGCCTTCAACTCGGCGGTCAATGCGGTGCGCGCCGGCGGTAAAGTGGTGGCCGTGGGGCTGCCGCCGGAGAGTATGGATCTGAGCATTCCGCGCCTGGTGCTGGACGGCATTCAGGTGGTGGGTTCGCTGGTGGGCACGCGCGAAGATCTGAAAGAGGCGTTCCAGTTCGCCGCCGAAGGCAAAGTGACGCCGAAAGTGACCAAACGGCCATTGGGCGATATCAACGCCATCTTCGAGGAGATGAAGGCGGGCACCATTCGCGGTCGCATGGTGATCGATCTCGGCATGGCGAAGTAGGCCACGCGAAAAAAGAAGGCCACCTGCGGGTGGCCTTCTTGTTATCTCATTACGCCGGCTTCAGAACAGGCCCAGCGGTTTGGCGTCGTAGCTGACCAGCAGGTTTTTCACCTGCTGATAGTGCGACAGCGCCGCCTTGTGGGTCTCGCGCCCGATGCCGGAGTTTTTGTAGCCGCCGAACGCGGCGTGCGCCGGGTACAGGTGGTAGCAGTTGGTCCATACGCGGCCGGCCTTGATCGCACGTCCCATGCGGTAGGCGCGGTTGATGTCGCGGGTCCACAGCCCGGCGCCCAGCCCGAACTCGGTGTCGTTGGCCAGCGCCAGGGCTTCGGCCTCATCCTTGAAGGTGGTGACGCCAATCACCGGCCCGAAGATCTCCTCGCGGAAGAAACGCATGCTGTTGTCGCCGGTGATCAGCGTCGGCTGCAGGTAGAAACCGTTTTGCACTTCGTCGCCGCGCTGAGCGGGCTCGCCGCCCGCAACGATTTTGCCGCCCTCGTTTTTAGCGATGTCGATGTAGGACAGGATCTTGTCGTACTGCTGTTTTGACGCCTGGGCGCCGATCATGGTCTCGGTGTCGAAGGGATCGCCCTGGCGGATGGTGGCGATACGCGCCAGCACTTTCTCCATGAACTGCGGGTAGATGGACTCCTGGATCAGCGCGCGTGAAGGGCAGGTGCAAACCTCTCCCTGGTTGAAAAAGCCCAGCACCAGCCCCTCAACCGCCTTGTCGATAAACGCCGGCTCCGCCTGCATGATGTCTTCAAAATAAATGTTCGGCGATTTGCCGCCCAGCTCGACGGTGCTGGGGATGATGTTCTCCGCCGCACAGGCGAGAATGTGGCGGCCGACCGGCGTGGAGCCGGTGAAGGCGATTTTTTCGATGCGTTTGCTGCGCGCCAGCGCTTCGCCGGCCTCGGCGCCGAAACCTTGCACCACGTTGAGCACCCCCGGCGGCAGCAGATCGCCGATCTCTTCCATCAGCACGCTGATGCCGAGCGGCGTCTGTTCCGCCGGTTTCAGCACCACGCAGTTACCGCCCGCCAGCGCCGGCGCCAGTTTCCAGGCGGCCATCAGCAGCGGGAAGTTCCACGGGATAATCTGGCCGACCACACCCAGCGGTTCATAGATATGGTAGGCCACGGTATTTTGGTCGATCTCCGCCGCGGTGCCTTCCTGCGCGCGCAGGCAGCCGGCGAAGTAGCGGAAATGGTCGACCGCCAGCGGCAGATCGGCATTCAGGGTTTCGCGGATCGGTTTGCCGTTGTCCCAGGTTTCGGTCAGCGCCAGCATCTCCAGCCGCGACTCGATGCGATCGGCGATGGCCAACAGCACATTGGCGCGTTCCTGCACGCTGGTTTTACCCCAGGCGTCCGCCGCCGCATGCGCCGCGTCTAGCGCCAGTTCGATGTCTTTGGCATCGGAACGCGGGAATTCGGCGATCGGCTGGCCGGTCACCGGCGAGGTGTTGGTGAAGTAGTTGCCGGATACCGGTTCGACAAATTTGCCGCCAATGTAGTTGCCATAGCGTTGACGGAACGAAACCAGCGAGCCAGGCAAACCGGGGTGAACATATTTCATGTGAAGCACCTCTCTGCAGATGATAACCGGCGCTATTGCGCTGCGCCTGTGAGTGCGGCCTGTCGCCGCAGCACAGAGAAGCACGCCCCGTGCCAGATTAGCGACGGACGTAGCGTTATTAAAAAATGGCTATTTATTAAAACGTTAAGCATTGATGAGGGTAGGCCAATCGAGCGGTGCCGCTGCCGCCGATGATTTTTTGTGTTCCGTGTCGCAACGCCTGATACACATCTATGATACATATTTGCAACACTTGCAGCCGGGGGAGAAACGCATGTTGCCTGACGATCGCTTGCTCACTGAGAGCGCCAGTTTGCTGACCCACCCGCTGGCGGAATCCTGGCAGCGCAGCCGCAGTTACGGCCTGACGCGCGCCGATCAACATATCCCGTTTATCAAAGCAGGTCTGCTCGAAGAACTGCGCAGCCGCAACGACTGGGTGCCGCAACGGGTACAGCCGCTGATCGAACAGTTGGGCGCGCAAATTACGCGTCAACCGGCCATCGTGGTGATCGCCGACGCCGACGGGCTGGTGTTGGAAACCCGTGGCAATCACGATTTTCTGCACAAGGCGTCGCGCTTTGCGCTGGCGCCGGGCAACCAGTGGGGAGAAGCGGAGCGGGGCACTAACGCCATCGGCACTGCGCTGGCGCTGGGCGCTTTCTGCGAAGTGCGCGGCGATCAGCATTTTCTCAACCAAAACGCCGGATTGAACTGCACCGCCGCGCCGATCTACCGGCCGGATGGCCATATTGCCGGCATACTGGATCTCTCTGCCCCGGCCCAGCGCCCGTATCCTGATGCGCAGCGTCTGATCATGCAGGCGGTGCGCCATATCGAACACCGCTGGGTCAGAAGCGCGATCGCCGATCGTCACTGGACGCTGCGCCTGCACGCCGACGCTGGGCGCCTGGGCAGCGCGCAGGAACTGCTGCTGGTGTTTCACGACGAAGTGCTGATCGCCGCCAATCGGCTGGCGATGGTCGAGTTCCAACTCTCGCCGGCCGCATTCGGCTCGCTTGAATTCGCTCAGCTGTTCCCCGATCTGTTGCGGCAACCCTCCGGCGCGCCGCGCCAGACGCTGGCCGGCAATCAACGGCACTATTATTCGCTGCTCGAGGCGCCCCAACGCCGCGTTAGCGCTCTGCGTTCGACGCCGCCGGCGGAACGGCACGACGAGCAGCATCAGAAAGCGTTGCGCATTCTCAACGCCGGCCTTTCTCTGTGCGTGACCGGCGAAACCGGCTGCGGCAAGGAGCACTTCAGCCGCCGCCTGTTTCAGGAAAGTCGCTGGCGCAACGGCAACTTTGTGGCGATCAACTGCGCGGCGCTGCCGGAACCGCTGATCGAGTCCGAACTGTTCGGCTATGCGCCGGGGGCGTTTACCGGTGCCAACCCCAAAGGCTATATCGGCAAGATCCGCGAGGCGGACGGCGGCGTGCTGTTCCTCGATGAAATCGGCGACATGCCGGCGGGCCTTCAAACGCGCCTGCTGCGGGTGTTGCAGGAGAAAACGGTCACGCCGCTCGGCAGCCGCAGCGCCTATGCGGTCGATTTCGCGCTGGTTTGCGCGACGCACCACGATCTGCATCGGCAGGTGCAAACGGGGGCGTTTCGCGAAGATTTATTGTATCGCATACAGGAATACAGCCTGCGCATCCCGCCGCTCAGAGAGCGGGCGCAATTGGAGGCGTTCATTCTGCAGCTGTGGCGGGAGCTGGGCGGCGAACGGCGCGACATTCGCCTGTTGCCGGAGGTGCTGGCGATGCTGGCGCGCTATCCGTGGCCCGGCAACGTGCGGCAATTGTTAAGTACGCTCAAGGTGCTGCTGGCGCTGGCGGACGATCGCGCGGTGATCACCCTGGACGATCTGCCGCAGTCGATCGCGGTACTGTCGCCGCGCCAGGCATGCGCCGACGCCGGCGGCGAGGATCTGCAGGCGGCGATCGACAGGGCGGGCGGCAATCTCAGCCGGGCGGCGAAGGCGCTCGGCGTTTCGCGCAGCACGCTGTACCGCAAGCTGGGGAGGCGAAGAGCGGCAGAGGAATGACGCTTATCGATTGACGGGCGATAAGGCCCCGCTGCGCGGGGCCTGTTTGTTGCTCTCTCAATCCCCCAGTCCCGGCGGGTTAATCTCGGAGTGGGCAATCTTCTCGTCGCTCTCCGCCCAGCGATCCAACACCTGCAGATAACTGCCGTTGGCGATGGCGCTGTTGAGCGAAGCCTGCACCGCGTCCACCAGGCCGTTGCCTTTCTTCAGCGTGACGGCGATGTTGGCGGTCTTCGGCCAGCCGCCGGGCACGATGCCCACCAGCCGGGTTTTACCGGTCAGCCGCGCCTGATAAGCGCCGGAGACGTTGGGCCCGAAGGTGGCGTCGGCGCGGCCGGACTGAATGGCCAGCGTGGAGGCGGCCTTATCGGTGACGTACACCGGCTGCAGCGGCGCTAATCCCTTGGCGCGGTTCTCCTTGTCCCAGGCCAGCAGTACCGCTTCCTGATTGGTGCCGGAATCGACGATGATCTTTTTACCGGCGATATCCGGCGCCGTTTTGATCTGGATGATTTTACTGTCGGACTTGACGTAGAAGCCCAGCGTATCCTGCCGATAGGTGGCGAAATCGAATTTAGTCTTGCGTTCGTTGGTCACGGTGATGTTGTAAACCGCGGCGTCATATTTGCCGGAGGCCACCCCCAGCGGCCAGTCTTCCCACGACGTGGGCACCAGCCTGAGTTTCAGCCCCAAACCATCGGCCACCAGGCGCGCGATGTCCGCCTCGCTGCCGATCACCGTTTTATTGTCGCGGGCGTACAGGCCGAACGGCGGGCCGCTGCCCAGCAGGGAAATGGCCACCGTCAGCGTGCCGGGTTCCACGAACCGGAAGCCGGCGGGGATTTTGGCCACGGCTTCGGCGCTCTTCACCGTGTGGATCGGCGTTTCGTTGGCGACGAGATCCACGCCCGGTGCGGCGGCGGAAAAACTCAGCAGCGCCGCAATCACTATCATCTTTTTGCTATATATCATTATGTTAATTACCTTCATTATTATGGATGTCACACGGTCGTTGCACTATCTCTAAAGGCTGCAGATCTGTGAACGAACAAAATCAACTAACCAATCTTGGAAAAATCATGAGGCGCCTCTGGCGGCGCTGAATCGATCGAGGATGAACCATGCCGTCGCGTTTCGCTACGTTGGGCCGCATACCGCGCGGCGTGTGGGTATTGGGTGGCGTGAGCCTGCTGATGGACGTTTCCTCGGAAATGATCCATAGCCTGTTGCCGCTGTTTATGGCGACGACGCTCGGCGCCAGCGTGATTGTCATCGGTCTGATCGAAGGGCTGGCGGAGGCGACGGCGTTGATCGTCAAGGTGTTCTCCGGCGTGCTCAGCGATTACCTCGGCAAACGTAAAGGGCTGGCGCTGCTGGGCTACGGGTTGGGCGCCATCAGCAAACCGTTTTTCGCCATCGCGTCGTCGTCCGGCATGGTGATGAGCGCGCGCCTGCTGGATCGCGTGGGCAAAGGCATTCGCGGGGCGCCGCGTGATGCCCTGGTGGCCGACGTGACGCCGCCGGAAATTCGCGGCGCGGCTTTCGGGCTGCGCCAGTCGCTGGATACCGTCGGCGCCTTTTTAGGGCCGCTGCTGGCCGTCGGTCTGATGCTGCTGTGGCACAACGATTTTCGCGCCATCTTCTGGGTGGCGGCGATCCCGGCGGCGCTGGCGATTGCGCTGCTGTTTTTCGGCCTGAAAGAGCCGGCCGCCACGATAACCCACAAGCGCACCAACCCGATCACTCGCGCCAACCTGCGGCTGCTGGGGCGCAGCTATTGGTGGGTGGTGAGCATCGGCGCGATCTTCACGCTGGCGCGCTTCAGTGAAGCGTTCCTGGTGTTGAAGGCGCAGCAGGGCGGCACGCCGCTGGCGCTGATCCCGCTGGTGATGGTCGCCATGAATCTGGTCTACGCCTGCTCGGCCTATCCGTTCGGAAAACTGTCCGACCGCATGAGCCATGAAGGATTGCTGAAAGCCGGGTTGCTGGTGCTGATCGCCGCTGACCTGGTATTGGCGCAGAGCGATCATTGGGGCGGGGTGCTTTTTGGCGTCGCGCTGTGGGGCGTGCACATGGGCATGACCCAGGGGCTACTGGCGGCGATGGTGGCACATACCGCGCCGGCGCACCTGCGCGGCACCGCGTTCGGCATGTTCAATCTGATCAGCGGCGTGGCGCTGCTGCTGGCGAGTCTCGGGGCCGGAACCCTGTGGGAGCTGTTCGGTTCCGCCTCCACCTTCTACGCCGGGGCGCTCATCTGCGTGGTGACGCTTATCGGCATGAAGCTGGCGCCGTTCGGCGAACGGCGGCCGTGAAAGCGGCGGCGCTGAACGCCGCCGCGCGGTTTACGCCCGATGGGCGTCATTCTCGTTGCCGCCAATCGCCAGGTAATCCGTGTAGATTTGCGGCGCGCCGGAGAACGACGCCAGTGTTTTCCACTCGTCGTACATGCGTTCGGTGTCCTGATGCTCGGCCACGAACCTGAGCGCTTGCTCGGTTGAGACATCGAGCTCCGGATGGAACGCGTTGAGCGACGCCAGACTTTCAATGATCAGCATCACCGCGTATTGGTCCAGCCGATTGCCGCTCTGGCCCTTCAGCAGGTGAAACTTCCAGCCCGGGTAGTCTTCCACGCGGTGGATGTTGTCGGTAATGAACCGTTCAAACCGCTCGGGCGAGACGCCCGCTTTAAGCGCCAGGTTATGAATGCCGATGACACGCTGAATGCTTTCCTTCCCTGGTTCGCTGCGGTAATTGGGGCCGGGCGGCAATGAACTGCGGCTATTCTCGGCCACCAGACGGTAACAGGTGTAAAGGGTCGGCAGTTCGGCGAAGGTCGCGAAGGTTTTCCACTCCTCAATCAGCGCGGCGGCCTCCGGACGCTGCCGCCAAAAGGCGTGCGCCTCGTCGGTCAGCTCGCCGTTGCCGTCGATATAGCGCGCGTAGGTGGCGGCGTCTTTAGCCTGATAAACCATCAGGTACTGATTTTCACGCTCGCCGCGCAGGCCGCGCAGCAGCGTCCATCGCCAGCCGGGATAGGCCGGGATGGCGACGCCTTTACGGCGAACGAACGCTTCGAAACGATCCGAGGCGACGCCCCGTTTCAGGTTGATTCCCACGTAGTGCAGGGAGAAAACCGGCGTGCTTGATGCATGCATTAAACGATCCTCGCAAGTTAAGTTAGTGAGATGTGTTCGTCACGGCTTTGGCGCTGATGCTGACCAGCAACAGGCACAGCAACGTGCAGCCGAACGCCAGGGCCAGGCTGGTGTAATTGGCGATAAAACCGATCAGCGCCGGGCCGGTTAATAAGCCGAGATAGCCGACCAGCGTCACGGCCGGAAACGCCTGGCCGGGCGGCACCTGTTTTTGATTGCCGACGGCGTTGAACAGAATGGGAACGATGTTGGCGATGCCCAGGCCGGCGAGCATCAACCCGCCAAAGGCGGCCGATACCAGAGGGACGGTGACGGTCAACAGCACGCCCGCCGCGGCGCACAGGCTGCCGAGCAACAGAGTGCGGTAGCGCCCGATTGCGCCGATCAGCCTGTCGCCATACAGCCGCCCGCAGGCCACGGCGACGGCGTACAGCGTGAACCCGATCCCCGCCTGCGATTTGGCCACGCCGCGCTCGGCATGCAGGAATAATGCCGACCAGTCGAGCATCGCCCCCTCGGTCAGGAACACGAAGAAACAGAGCAGGGCGATAAACAGGATCTTGCCGTGGGCCAGCGCCCACCGCGCGCCGCCCCGTCGCCGCTCGCCGATGCCGCCGTGCGCCAGTAAATCGCCGGCGACGATCAGCAGCAGGATCGCGATGAGGAGGGCGATCAGGCCGATGGCCTGGGTCGGGGCGAGGCCCGCCAGCAGCAACAGACTGACGCCGCCGGCGCCGGCAATGCCGCCAAGGCTGTAGAAACCATGAAAACCGGACATTTTCGCCTGGCCGCTCTCCCGCTCGACGATTATCGCCTGTGAGTTCATCGCCACATCCATGATGCCGTTGACGGCGCCAAATACCCCCAATGCCGCCCCCATCAACAGCGGAGCATCGAGTAACGCCAACAGCGGCAAGTCGATGCACAGCAAGGCGCCAGCGCCCAGCAACACGGCGCGGCACCCCAGTTTGGCGATCAGATACCCGGCGAAGGGCATGATCGCCATGGAGCCGGCGGCGAGGCAAAACAGCAGCAAACCGAGCGCGCCGTCATCGATGCCCAATCGCGCTTTCACGAAAGGGATCAACGGCGCCCAGGCGGCCATGCCCAACCCGGCGAGGAAGAAGATCGCTCGGGTGGCGATTTGCCGGCGATGATTCTCTGCGGCCTCGCCGGTTAGCCAAGGTAGCATCATGACGATCGGCTCTGCGCGACGGACAGATAATCGGTATAAATCTGCGGTGAACCGGAAAATGACGCCAGTTGCTTCCACTCTTCATACATTTGCTTGGTGTCGCGATGCGCTTTGGCGAAGGTTGCCGCTTCGGCGGTGGCGATATCGGGCTCCGGATAGAACACGTCCAGCGCCGCCAGGCTGACGATTTCCATCATCACCGCGTACTGATCGAGCCGATTGCCGCGCTCTCCCTTCAGCAAGTGAAACTTCCAGCCCGGATAATCCTCAATGCGATGGTGATTTTCGGCGATAAAGCGTTCGAATTGCGCCGGGGTCACGCCTTCGCGCAGCGCCAGATTGTGGATGCCGATAATGCGCGCCTCGGGCGGTTCGCCCGGCCGTTCCCGGTAGCGCGGGCCGGGCGGCACGTCGCTTTTTCTGTTCTCAGCCAGCAGGCGATAATCGCTGAACAGCGTCGGCAGCAGGCTGTAGGTGCCCAGTTTTCGCCACTCGGCGAGGATTTCCTGCGCGGCGGCATGCCGCCGCCAGAATTCGTGCGCGTGCGCCGTTCGCTGCCCGGTGGCGGTGACGTAACGATCGCGCTGCTCGGCGCTGTCAATCTCGTACAGCATCAGGTATTGCCCGACGCGTTCGCCGCGTAGGCCGCGCAGCAACGTCCAGCGCCAGCCGGGATAACAGGGGATATGCACGCCTTGTTCGCGCACGAAGGTTTCAAACTGTTGTGGCGTGACGCCGGCTTCGGTATCGATGCCGATGTAATAGAAGCTGAATACCGGTTTGGGATCGGGGACTGTCGTCGTCATCTTTCACTCCTGATTGACGAATGCGGCGGAAAATTGGGTATTGATAATGGCTTCGACCAGCGTGACGCCGATGGGCGTGAGCGTCACGCACGGACCATCGACGGTGACCAGCGCTTTATCCACCAGGGTTTTCAACGTGCGGCGGATGACCGGGTTAGCAAACAGGCTGTTGCCGTCAAAGCGCCGTTTAAACACCCGATCGTCCACCGGCAGCAAGGTGGAGAGCGCCATTTTGAAGGCGTTCACTTCACGCTGGATCGGGGAGAAACCGCGGCTTTCCTCGATGGGCAGGCGGTCTTGGTTGAGCGCCTCCTTGTACTTCTTGTAACCGGTGATGTTGATGGCTTCGGATCGCGTCGATTTGGAGCTGCCGCCCAAACCGATCGCCACTTCCGGATACTGCTTGTCGAGATCGGTGATGAGCGATTTCCACTTTTCCGGCTGTTGATCATTGCGGTGAAAGTACATGGTGGGGTGTTCGGTATAGCCGCCATTCAGGTAGTTCTCGACCAGCTCGCGCATTTGGTACTGCTTGCCCAGCCCAGGGAAGCGCAGGTTGTTGATGCTGATCAGCCCCTTTTTCTGCCACAGGCTTTCGCGCTCGCCCGAGACGCCGGTGCGATTTTTAATAAACTCATCCATGTGCAGCTTGGTGCAGACGACGTGCGACAGATTCAGCTCGAGGGTTTTTTCCATGTCGTATTTCACGTCGTCCACGCTTTGGCCCAGCATGCCGTAAATGAGATCCACGCTGACCCAATCAATGCCGAGCGCGCGCGCATGATGAATGGTCTCCACGCACTCTTCGGCCGAGTGCATGCGCCCGCAGGCGGTGATGATGTCGTCATTGAAGGATTGGGTGCCGAAACTGATTTTGCTGAAGCCGAGCTCTTTCAGCAGCGCCAGATAGGCTTTGTTCAGGGTGCCGGGCTCCCCTTCGAAGCGCAGGGTGGCGTTGGTGAAGTTAAAGTGGCTGAAGTAGAAGGCCATCATGCGGCGCAGTTCCGGCTCCGGCAGCAAGGACGGCGTGCCGCCAAAGACGTTGAATTCACCGATTTCCACTTCGGCCAGGCTGGGCACGCGCGCCAGCCACATTTGCGCCTCCTTGATGTTGAAATCGACCAAATCGCGGAATACCGCCTGAGAGGCGGGCGCCTTGGGATTGAGGATCACCGTGGGGTACTGACAAAAATGGCAGCGATAGCGGCAGGTCGGGATATAGGCCCAGAGGTGGATTTTGCCCGCCTGGCGAATGTCAGCCTCCATATCGGCAAAAAACGCGGCCAGCGGGTAGTCGACGAGATCGCCGGGGAACACGTGACAGCCGAACGGATCCTTATGGACGTACTCCAGAAAGGCCCGGTTTTCCGGTTGCGCCAGGAACGCGTTCACCCGCGGCGTGGGATAGTTTTCATCGATATCCAGCAATGAGTGCAAGGCTTCGTCGTTCATCAGAAGACCCCCCCGTTGCCGAAATAGTTGTGGGCTTCGCCGGACTCGCGGTCTTCACAGAAGTAATAAACAAAGCGGGTGAAATCCTCGTCTTTGACCGTATCGAAGCAGGCCGGCAATGCGGGCGGGAAGCCGATATCGTCACCGACGGCGCGCCGCATGGCGGCAAACAGCGCATCGCGAAATTCGAGGTAGAGCCGATAGGCGGGGGTTTTGTAGGCATGGATCGGTTTGAAATCGATGATGCGCATCTCGTGTTTCAGCTCATGAATGCGGCGGTAGAGGCTGTCGGCCAGCGGGCCGGAGAAGAAATCGCGCACTTCGCTGTTTTCCAACAGCAGATACGGATTGAGCAGCACCGGCAGTAAGATATTCTTTGGCGTGTAGTCCTTGACCGAGTAGTCCCAGGCCAGTTTCGCCTCCGCCGGCGTGGCGTCCGCCAGCGCGGTTTTCTGTCGCTCAACGTCCGGCCGAACGTCCTTCATGATAATGATGCCGTCCTTGCCGTAGGCGATGCCGTTGATCACCTCATCGAGAATGGTGTCCACCCGGCGGCTGTTGATCTCAACGTAAGCATGGCGAGCGTAAACCGGCTTGCCGCCGTAGGCGATGACCTTAATGCCGAAGTCCCAGTCGTCGGACAGGTGTTCGACAAAGCGGCCATGGTTGAGCTGGTAGAAGATTTCGATGCCGCCTACCGCGTCATACAGGCTGCGCTCCACCCCGAACCCTTTGCCGTCGGGGAAGCCGCCGAACAGGGAGAACGAAAATTCGCGCAGACGCAGCGTTTTTTGGATCTCGCGGAACAGGTTGGGGCGGTGCTCAAACTCTGCGGGAGGGTAGTAATAGTTGCAGGTGCCCAGGTCGCCTTGTTGCTCGATCATGGTATTCACCAGCTCGTAAAGCCAAAATGCATCCACGGTGCAATCGGCATCGGCGGAAACGATATAGTGCTTGCGTTTATTTCCCAGCCGGCTGTCGCGGGCTTTAGAACGCAGCGACGCATAGTCCATGCCGCGTTTTCTGGCCGAGGAGACACCCTGCACCGTTTCGGCGATAACATGAATGGCCATAGCCGGATGCCTTTCACTAAACGCGTTTATTTTAGCGACGGAATCATCGGTGGAGTTGTTATCAACGACAATCAGTTCGTAAGTGTCGTGGGTGATTAATTCATTCTTGGTGTGCTGATTGAACAGCGAAAGTAAAACCGCCTCAATACGGTCGCTTTCATTATAAACGGGCAGTACGACAGACACAAAAACAGTATCACGCATAGATCCTCCAAGGGCTAATGAAAGTCCACAGTTAGAAATGGCTTGTCTGAAAGTTAAATTTCACGTCATTCGATGATTAGCTGATATTTAAGAACTCCATGACGTTGTTGGATAAAATCCGCTTGCCCAGCGCGTAATTTTTTTCCGCCACGCGTTTCATCTTCTCTTTGTTATTAATGAACCGGTAGACTTGCTGGATGAATTCGTCGTTCGGCGGCCCATCCTGTAACTCGGAGATCGGCATGACGGGCGCTTCAAACCCATGCCGGCCGTAGACTTCGTGATAATATTCGTAGCGAGTGGTGATATAGCAACGGCGGCAACTGATCGCTTCGCCGATAGGATTGCCATAGCTATCATAATCATACGAGGTGAGAAAAGAGACCAGGTCGCAAGAGTGATAGAGGTCCTCTATGCAAAACGCGTCGTTTTCCGAGCGCATATCGACATGGGGAAGCATGCCGACGAATTTGACATAGGGGAGAACATTCAGTTCCTGCGCCAATTTGGCGAGTTGCAGATAACATGACGGATTTTCATATTCATTGCCGGCGATCGCCAAATAGGCGCGTCGCGTGTTGTGGTCGCGGATAAATAAATCGTTAAGCCGGCTGATAAGCACAATATCGCGATCCAATCTTTTCTGAGGGATGATGCGGGTGGTTCTGGCAATGAGAAGATCATTGTCGCGAATATTCATCTGCTTTCTGACATTCGTTCTTTCGTGACTGTCCGAGAAGTCATAGGTATTTTTCTTTACCTCGACATGGACATCATGATTGCACCAGGCCTCCAGCTTTTGCTTCAGATCGTGATTGAGCGTGACATAGGTAATGTATTTTGAAGGGATAGGTTTGATGGCGTGAGAATAAGGTGGCGGGCCGTATTTGAGCACCTTTTTTTCGCTGTTCCACATCAGGTCATGATCGCGCCAGATGACGAAACGCGTCAGTCGATAACGTCGGCCATAATCTTCGATCGCCAGATACAGCGCTTTGGTATAGATGATGTTTTCCGGCAGCGTGCCGTTTTCCACCACCACATGGCTGATTGCGAGCGCTTCCCATTGGGCGATGAGGCGATCCGCCAGCTGCCGCGCCGTCAACGCGATGGTATGCAACAAAGCGGCTTTTTCTTGCTCGTCAATGGGCGTTTTCTGGCCGATCAACGCCGCGTGCGCGTACTCGAGAAAGGCGGGGTGGTAATCTGGAATCGACGTGATGTCATCCAGGCGGACCAGCGTAAAGACATCGCGGTAGATGTCATGCTCATGCTGATAGGGTTTATTAAAGTTTCCCTTATCAATCTTGATGTCGTATCCCAAATCAAGATAAGAGCGAAATCCACAGGCTTGCAGTCGTTTGGCAATCTTCATTGCTTCCACCGTGATCCCCGAGACCGAGACGGCATCGAACGAAATGAACATTGCATTCTTCTCTTGCCTTTCGTGCATCGCAGTACCTCCTGCTATTATTTGTAGTGCATTGATTTAAATTAACTATTTCTTAACAAGTCTCCGGTAACGTTCCCAATTGAGTGGAAAAAGAATCGTTTTGACGCTCTGGAATACACTCAAATCTGACAGAACGGAAGCTTAACCGTTCAAAAATGTAAAGATACGTTTATGCTTTGTGAGGGCTCTCACAAATATTCCGGTGCGGGAGGCGTGAAACAAGCAGAGGAAAAGAGGGGGGATCAAGCCCCCCGAATGTGGGGCATGCGATGCCGATTTAACGATTCGCCGTGCCGCCTTCGGCAGGCTGAAGTATCGCCTGCAGCAGCGTCGGCACCTGCTGGGATCCCACCGCCGGGCTGAACAAAAACCCCTGGCCGATATGGAAACCGGCTTCGCACAGCGTTTGGCGCTGCTGCTCGGTTTCCACGCCTTCGGCGATGATATCGATCGACAGCTTTTGACCGAGAATGCCGATGCTTTCCACGATCGCCAGGATCGCCGGTTCGGTGTTCATGCGTTGAATGAAGTCGCAGTCCAGCTTAATGCAGTCCAGCGGGTAGTCCATGATATGGCTGAACGAGGAGTGGCCGGTGCCGAAGTCGTCCAGCGCGATACGGATACCCATCTCTTTGAGCATGTGCAGCGCGCGCAGTACGTATTTCGAACCGTGCTTGTTGAACGCGTGTTCGGTCACTTCCAGTTCGATCAGGTGGTGGGGAATGTGGAACTTCAGCAGGCGTTGCAGGAAGGTTTCGGCGTAGTTGTCGCGTAAAAACTCGATCGGCGACACGTTCAGCGAAACGGGCCGCACTGCCACGCCGGCCGCGCGCCAGCGGGCGATATCGGCGAAGACTTTCAGCTGCATGGCTTCGCTGATTTTGGTCGCCAGTTCATAGTCGTTGAAGGCCTCGCTGACCGTCGCCGGCAGCTGTATGCCGTTTTGCGGGCAATGCCAGCGCAGCAGCGCTTCGAAGCCGACGATGCTGCCATCGGCGAGGCTGACCTTCGGCTGGTAGTTGGGGCGAATGCAATTATCGCGCACGATCTGGCGCGCGTAGTTGAGCTGACTGGCGCGGGCGCGGGCTTTGTCCATCATCTTGCTGTCGAACATGTAGACGCCGCCGCGGCCGCCTTCTTTCAGTTCATACAGCGCGGTATCGGCGCACTTCATCAGCTCTGACGCATCGCGGGCATCTTTGGGATAGATGGCGCCACCGATGCTCATGCCGCAATGCAACGTCTTGCCGCCGTGGGTGATCGGCGTCTCCAGCTGCAGCAGAAACTTGTTGGCGATGCGGAAAATATCCTGCTCGTTTTCGACGTCGCTGATCACGACGGCGAACTCGTCGCCGCCGAGGCGAGAGACGAACGAATGGGTATTCATGCAGGCGCTGAGCCTTTTGCCCAGCACCCGCAGCAGATGATCGCCCGCCGCGTGGCCCAGCGTATCGTTCACCAGTTTGAAATGGTCAAGATCCAGCAGCATCAGCCCGAGCGACTTGTTGCCGTGCAGGGCGCGCTTCATCTCTTGCTTCAGCTTTTTCTTGAAGAGGCGCCGGTTGGGCAGGCCGGTCAGTTCGTCATACTCGCTGGCAAGCAGCAGGCGTTGCTCCATCACGCGCTGCGACGTCACATCCCGTGAGACGCACAAGATCTCGGCCACGACCCCGTGCTCATCGCTGACGGGAGAGAGGATGTTGTCCCAATGCTGTTTTTTGCCCTGCGGCGTCACGCTCAATCCCGCGAAGCGCGCATTCTTACCGGCTTTGACGCTGCGCAACGCTTTGCTGCCGCGGCGGCGAACTTCGGGCGACAACAGCCCCAGCCAGGGCATGCCAAACTCTTTTTGCGCCGGATCGAGGCCGAGCGCCAGGCTGCCGGAGCGGTTCATGTGGCGCAGCGTGCCGTCGCGATTGATCACTTTGATGCAGTCAACGCTGGCGTCCAGCATGTCTTGCTGGATAGAGAGCGCCTGAACGTTTTGCTGGCGTTGCAGCATTTGCGGATGGATGTCGGTGGCGGTGAGGTACCAGCTGGGCTCCAGCGCCTTGCCGTCCTGGCGGGCGTTAAACGCCAGCATAAACCACCGGTAGGCGCCGCTGCGCTCGCGCAGACGGGCTTCGCCGGCGAACGAGGAGAGGGCAACGATGGCCTGGCGCCATTGCGCGGCCAGGCGTTCGCGATCGTCAGGGTGCAGGGCCTCGAGCCAGTCTGCGGCGCCGTGCTCACCGGCGATTGCGCCGGTATAGTCGCGCCACTGCTTGTTGAAGTAACCGCCAAGGCGGTTGCCGAAGCAGATCAGACCCGGCAAGTCGTCTACGATTTCGCTGTAGAGGTCGATCGGATTTTTGTTATTGGTCTGCTCGGGCAACAGGCTCATGCGGTATTTCCTCGGAAAATTACCCATATTCTTGCTCTATAGCAGAGCCTCTTTCAATATAGTCTTGCCAATGAAAATGGGAATAGCCAGCGGGCGCGGCTAAAAATCGGCCTGATAGCATGAAATAGATTACGCAAGAACGCATTAGGAATACTCCTGTTATTTATAAGCCCCTCTTATATTGCATCGAAAAATAAGTGCTCCGACCAGGCGGTTTAATAACCGCAAAAAAGTAATCAAACCTGATGTTTCTTTTTGAGGAAATGTTCAGTCTTTCTGCTGCTCTTTCACTCGTCATACCGCCTCTCTTATGCATCATGACTGACAAAATCCGCATGCCGGGCGGTAAAAAGCGCCATGTTATGCCCGGTTCAGCGGTGGCCGACGCACCTGTCGCCGACGTTTGCGGTGAAAGTTATGATGCAAATCAAGAAATGTTTTGTTTCATCTGTTGACACTTTACTTACGTATAAGATAGCCTCGCGAATGAAAATCATTAACAAAACTGGATAATTAAGCGAGATGCACCCACAGCCTGATTCTCGCGCTTCGGCCGGATGGCCGAGCCGTGCCGGTATAACGGCGCCGGGTTTATCGCCGGCAAACGTACATTCGCCACCTGTCTGCACTTCTACGCCCTAAGCGTATGGCGTGGTGACATCTTCATGTCCGCACGCCCGAATTTTTATCACTCAGCCTGTTTTATGCGGCCCGCGTCGGGCAGGCATGCGTTATCTGTCGTTTCACGATCATAGGAGGTTTCAGCGCAGTTAAAACGTCAGTTTTCTTCTGGGTATAAATAAACATGGAGCGTAAAATGATACTTAATAAAAAATTGAAGTTAGCGTATTGCGTGTTTCTGGGTTGTTATGGCTTATCTCTTCATTCATCTCTTGCCGCTTATCGGGAACCAGGACAATTAGGTTCGCCCGACAGTTGGAAAACCGCAGAATTTAATCGCCAATGGGGGCTTGAGGCTATTTCTGCCGAGTTCGCCTATGCCAGAGGCTATACCGGAAAGGGCGTGACGATTGGCGTTATTGATGATGCCATTCTCTCTCATCCGGAATTCGCCGGTAAACTGACGCGGCTGGATAACGGCAGCTATAATTTCTCGTATGATAAACAAGATAATATGTCATTCGGTACGCATGGCACGCATGTCGCCGGTATTGCAGCCGCCAAAAGAGACGGCTCCGGTATGCATGGCGTCGCCTACGACGCGGACATTATCGGCGCCAAGTTGAACGACTTCGGCAATCGCAACGGCCGCGAAGAACTGATCCAGAGCCCAGCCCGGGTTATCAATAACAGCTGGGGGATCCCACCGGCGGTCAGAAAGGATGCCAATGGCAACACCATTTGGCTGCCGAACGGGCGGCCTGACTATGTGGCGTGGGTGAAAACCGACGTCATCAATGAAGTGATGCGCAATAAGTCCAACCTGGAATGGGGCAGCGAGCAACCCGTGCCCACCGGCGGGCACAGCGCCATGGCGACGCTGCTGCGCGCCGCCAAGCATGGCAAGCTGATCGTTTTCTCGGCAGGAAATTACAATAACTACAATATTCCTGAGGCGCAAAAGTCACTTCCCTATGCTTTCCCTGAGGTATTAAACAATTATCTGATCGTGACCAATCTGAGTAATAACGATAAGTTAAGCGTTTCCTCAACCAGCTGCGGACATACGGCCAGTTTTTGCGTGTCAGCGCCGGGCAGCAGTATTTACAGCAGCGTAGGGGAGCTGGTTTCCAATACCGGCGGGGCGGTGAACCGCGAAGCCTATAATAAGGGCGAGCTGACGGTTAAACCCGATTACGGAAATATGTCGGGCACCTCAATGGCGGCGCCGCACGTCACCGGATTTGCCGCCGTATTGATGCAGCGCTTCCCTTATATGAGCGCCGCTCAAATATCCGCGGTCATCAAAACCACCGCCACCGATTTAGGCGAGGCCGGCATTGATCATTTATTCGGCTGGGGCCGCGTCAATTTACGCGATGCGATCAACGGGCCGAAGATGTTTATCACCCAAGAGGATATTCCGCAGGAATTCTATGTACCGGGTTCCTACAGTGAAAAACAGTTCGTGGTGAATATCCCCGGTCTGGGGAATATCGTCGAAGCCGGAACCCCGGTTGAGCGGCGTTGCACGTCGGGCGAATGCGACTTCGATTCGTGGAGCAATGACATCCGCGGCCACGGCGGGTTGACCAAAACGGGCGCCGGTACGCTGGCGCTGTTGGGCAATAATACTTACAGCGGTGACACCTGGGTGAAACAGGGCGTGCTGGCGATCAACGGTTCGGTGGCGTCCAATGTCTATATCGAAAATAGCGGCACGCTGGCCGGCGACGGCACGGTGGGGGCATTCAGAGCGGTTCGGGGCGGCAGCGTGACGCCGGGAAATGGCATCGGTACGCTGCACGTGTTGCATGACGCCGTGTTTGATCGCGGCTCGCAGTATAACGTCGAGGTCGCAGACAATGGCCGCAGCGATAAAATCGAAGCGCGGCGCGCTTTCCTCTACGGCGGCAGTGTGAACGTCAGCCTGGAGCACAGCAAAAACCTGCTGTCGCAAAATGAGGCGCAAAGCCTGCTGGGCAACAAATACACCATCCTGACGACGACGGATGGCGTGACCGGCCGCTTCGAAAACGCCAATCCTTCGTATCCGTTTGTCAACGTGACGCTGGACTATCAGGGCAATGACGTCGGCCTTGGGATCACGCGCACCGCCGCCCGTTTTGACAGCCTGGCCAGCACCGAAAACGAGAAAGCGGTCGCCCGCGCGGTGGAAACGCTCAACGCCACGGAACCGGTCACGGAAACGGCCAAACGCAGCGTCGCGGCGCCTACCGCTGAAGCGCTAACCGCACTGCAGGGCGTTGAAGGCGAGGCGACAGCCGTTACCGAAGCGACGAGCCCCGTGGCCGGCCATCCGGTTTATGAAAGCTTCCTCGGCTTCACTTCGGCCAGAGAATTGCAGCAGGCGACCCGTCAACTGTCCGGCCAGATCCACGCGGATATGGCTTCCGCCCAGATCAACGAAAGCCGTAATCTGCGCGATACCGCCACCGAGCGCTTGCGCCAGGCTGAAGGCCGCCGCACCGCTTCCGATATCAAAGCGGATGATAATGGCGCCTGGGCGAAACTGCTGGGCAATTGGGGGCATGCTTCCGGCAACAACAACGCCACCGGTTACCAGACATCCACCTATGGCGTGCTGTTGGGTCTGGACAGCGAACTGTTTGACGACGGCCGGCTGGGCGTGATGACCGGGTATACCCGCACGTCGCTGGATGGCGGCTATCAGTCAGATGCTCACAGCGACAACTACCATCTGGGGCTGTACGGCGACAAACGTTTCGGCGCGTTGGCGCTGCGAGCGGGCGGCACCTATACCTGGCATCGCATCGACACGTCGCGCTCGGTAAACTACGGCGCGCAGGCGGATCGCGAAAAGGCCCGCTATAACGCGCGCACCGGTCAGCTGTTTATCGAAAGCGGTTACGATTGGAGCAACGACGTGGTCAATCTTGAGCCGTTCGCCAACCTGGCGTACACCCACTATCGCAACGAGGGGATCAACGAGCAAGGCGGGGCGGCGGCGCTGCGCGGCGATAAGCAAAGTCAGTCCGCCACCGCTTCGACGCTGGGCCTGCGCGCCGATACGCAATGGCAGACCGACAGCGTGGCGATCGCGTTGCGCGGCGAGCTGGGTTGGCAACATCAGTACGGCAAGCTGGAGCGTAAAACACAGCTGATGTTCAAACGCAGCGATGCGGCGTTCGACGTGAACAGCGTCCCCGTTTCCCGTGACGGGGCGGTTCTGAAGGCGGGCGTCGATGTTTGGGTTAACAAAAACGCCGTGTTGTCCCTCGGTTACGGCGGGCAATTGTCGTCCAACCATCAGGACAACAGCGTCAATGCCGGTCTGACCTGGCGCTTCTGATAGCCGTTGATCCGTTTCACGCTACTCAGCCCCCATCGCAACGATGGGGGTTTTTTATGGGGCGCGCGGAAGCGACAGGCCGGGCGGCGGTGTCTTCACAGGATAAAGGCGCGTTAGAACAGGATGTTTCTAATTCTTTTGGTTAGAAAAATTGATGATAATCATCTGAAATGACTAAAAGGATTTAGGCCGAAACATGGAATTTCTCTTCATTTTATTATTTTTTACCTTATACATATCAATTGCCTGTGAGTATCACCGGCGCCGGTGGCGCGTGCTGTATCGCCGTAAGAGAAATAGAAGAAAAGGCATGAAAATGAAACGGATGGTTAATATTCTGCTGTTCAGGCAATAAACCCAAAAAAAAGAGACGTCATGCAACGTCTCCCTCTAAATGCCCATTGAGCGCGGTGCGCCGCTTTATTTAACCGGCGTTCCGGCGATTATTTATCCAGCGCGTAGGCGATGACGTAATCACCGCGATCCGGCGACTGACGTGCGCCGCCGGCGGAAATGACGACATACTGCTTACCGGTGGTCGGCGAGACGTAACTCATCGGCGTGCCGCCGCTGCCGACCGGCAAGCGCGCTTTCCACAGCTCTTGCCCGGTGGACGAATCAAAGGCGCGCAGATAATAATCCTGCGTACCGGCGATAAACACCAGGCCGCCTTGAGTCGCCAGCGTGCCGCCCAGCGTCGGCATGCCTATCGGCATCTGCGCGCGCATTTTGATGCCGAACGGCCCGGTATCCTGCACCGTTCCTACCGGAACCTGCCACACCACTTTGCGCGTCTGCAAATCGATGGCGGAGAGGGTGCCGAACGGCGGTTTTTGGCAAGGAATGCCCAGCGGCGACATGAAGCGATTCTTATTGACGGCATATGGCGTGCCTTTGAGCGGGACCGCGCCCATGCCGGTATTCACGGCTTCACCGCCGTTGCCGGCCGGCGCGCCTGCGTCGGCTTTCTGCGGGATCATCTGCACCCACAGGCCCAGACGCATATCGTTGGCGAAAATATAACGGTTGTTCGGATCGGTAGAGAGACCGCCCCAGTTCATGCCGCCCAGCGAGCCGGGGAAGCTGAGGGAAACGTCGGTGTCCGGCGCGGTGAACAGGCCGTCATAACGCATCGATTTAAAGCTGATGCGGCACATCAATTGATCGAATGGCGTAGCGCCCCACATGTCGGACTCGCTGAGCTTCTGCGCGCCAATCTGCGGCATGCCGACGGAGAACGGCTGCGTGGCGGAATATTGCTCGCCCGGAATGGTGCGGGTCTTCACCGGCAGTTCCTTCACTTCGGTCAGCGGTTTGCCGGTATGGCGATCCAGCACGAAGATCTGCCCGCTTTTGGTGCCGATAACCAGCGCAGGGCGGGTGGTGCCGTCCTGCATCGGGAAGTCGAGCAGGCTGGGCTGCATCGGCAGATCGAAGTCCCACAGATCGTTATGCACGGTCTGATAGACCCATTTCTCTTTGCCGGTGGTCGCGTCGAGCGCCAGCACCGAGGCGCCGTATCGGTGATCCAGCGCGTTGCGGTTGGCGCCCCACAGATCGACGGAGGAGCTGCCCATCGGCAGGAAGACCGTGTTCATCGCCGGATCGTACGACATCGGCGCCCAGGAGTTCGGGGTGCTGCGCACGAAGTGTTGATCCGGTTTCAGGGCAGCGTTCGGCTGCGGATTGCCCGGGTCAAACGCCCAGCGCATTTCGCCGGTGATCACGTTGAAGCCGCGCAGCACGCCGCCGGGCATATCGGTTTGCACGTTATCGGCAACGCGCCCGCCGACCACCACGGTGGTGCCGGCCAGCGTCGGCGCCGACGTCAGTTGATATTTCGGATCGGTGGCGTCGCCGAGACCGGCCTTCAGGTCTACCACGCCCTGGTTGCCGAAGTGTTGGCAGAATTCGCCGTTGTCGGCGTTAATCGCCATCAGGCGCGCGTCGATGGTGTTCATCAATATGCGCCGTTGGCAGCTGTCACCGGCCGCCAGCGCGACGGGCGCGGCGGGGGTTGAACCCGGCACGCTCGGCGCGGGCAACGGCTTGTTGACGTCGAAGTAGGCCAGGCCGCGACAGCGGTTCCATACCTGCGACTTGGCGTTGACTTCTCGCCGCCAAATTTCTTTGCCGCTGTCGGCGTCGACGGCGATCACATTGTTATGCGGCGTGCACAGGAAAATGCGGTTGCCGATCTGCAGCGGCGTTTGCTGATCTTCCGCGCCGTTGCCATCAGGGCTGATAGGGATGTCACCCGTATGGAACGTCCAGGCGACTTTCAGCTCCCGCACGTTATCGCGGGTGATCTGATCCAGCGCGACGAAACGGCTGCCGCCCGGCGTATTGCCGTAGTTATCCCAATCTTTCTGCTGTTGCGCTTTATCAACCGGGATCAGCGGCAGCGGCTGGCCGCTGAAGGCAACGGTGGGATGCGGCTGGAACATTTGGACAAAGGCGCCGACCATGCCGACCGCCAGCAAGGCGGAGAGCAGGTAAGCCGGCTTGGCCAACGGCGCTTTGCCTTCGCGCTTACGCAGCGCCGGCCAGGTGAGGAAGGCCAGCAGCATCAGGCCGGTCGGCACCATCAGGCGGGAAATCAACGGCCAAAAATCAAAACCGGCGTCCAACGGCGCCCAAATGACGGTGCCGATGAACACCGCCAGGAACAGCCAAACCGCTGAGGACTTGCGGCGGAAAAACTGAATGGCCGACAGCAGGATGACGAGGCCGGCAATCAGGAAGTAGACGCTGCCGCCCAGCGAGAGCAGTTTGCCGCCGGCGACAGTGAAGAACAGGCCGGTGGCGGCCAGGATGATGCCCAACAGGCAACACCATAGCGTAAGTTTTATGCCCGAACGTGCATTGGCATCTGACATTGAATAATCTCCAATAACATACTGATTATTAAAGGTGAATAGGTCGTTATTGGCGACTATTGTAACATTGATGGAGGTGCGCTTGTTAAGGATATGTAACTGTTTTTATGAGGGAAAAGCCGACGTTATCGGCACAACCTCGGTTTGGCTTAGAGGAATATCCGTTTCTGCCAGTGTACGAGCTGCGCGGCAGGCAGAGAGGCAACCTGCGCCACCCGGTGGCGATTTTCCAGGGCGATTTCCCGGGCGCGTTGCAACGGCTCGGCGCTGAGGCGCTGCACGCTTTGTCGCAGCGCCTGTTGCGCCAGCTCCAGTTCGCCGGCGCCGAGGTGCGCCAGTTCATGGCGCATCTGCAGCAAGAATTCGTCGGTTAACTGCCGCAGCTGCTCAACGGCGAACGTCGGGGATTGCAGCGCAAACAGCAGGCCTTCGGCATCGGCGCTGCGATGAAAGGCGCATTGCACCACGTAACCCACGTTGCGCTCGACGCGCAACTGCTGGAAGTAACGCGGCGCGTAAAGCCGGGCCAGCACGCGCAGCGCCCAGCGGCCTTCGGCTTGGTCGTTTGGCAGCGGGTAAAATTGCAGCAAGGCGTGTTCTGCGCCGCTTTCCGTCAGGGTGACGGGGTGGTGATGCAGAGGCGTCGGCCGCTGAGCCTCGTCGGTTATGGGAAAAGGAAAGTCATACAGCAAATGCGACAGCCGCCGTTTTAACTCGCCGTCGCCGCCGACCAAGGTGGCATGCCAGAGTGGGGCCGTTGCCGTTGATACGCTCAACGCCGCCGGCAATTGGGCTAACAGGCGGCGAATGGCGATATCGTTTTGCGCTTTGAGCTGCGCGTGGCGCAGGTTTCTCGCCGCCTCGTTGATGACGGCCGGCGGCAGCGCCGCCAGGGCTCGATTCACGACGTTCAGACCGTGGCAGATCAGCGCTGCGCTGCCCGCCAGCTGTAACAACCACACGCCCTGGTGGCGCTCGAAGCTTAAATGTCCCTCCCGATGGGCTAACTCGGCCGCTCCAGGGCGCAATGCCGCCTGCAAACCACAGGCCTGTTCTTCGCTGAGAGCGCCATGCGGCGATGGGCGCAGCAGCAGCACCGGCTGCGCTTCGTCGGGGTGCAGATGCCGCAGCGGCGCCTGGCCGGCCGGCAGGGGCGGGATCGGCAGCGCCGCCGAGGTGGAGAAAAAGCGGAAAGGATCTATCGTGGGCGTCGGCACGGTGCGAACGAAGGGCGCGAGCGCCAACGGCAGCCCTTGAATTTCACGCGTTTCACCGCCTCCCTCAGGCAGCACGGCCAGACGGCGATGCGGCGCGCTAATCAGCGCCGAAATATGCCGTGGCCAATCGTCGTTCGGCTCCACCGGCGGCAGCCCAAATGCTCGGGCGCGCAACTGATCGAGCGGCGCCAAACGGTGGAAATCGCGGTTTGCCAGTTGCCCGAAATGCGCAAGCTGAGCCGGTGTCAGCGCGATCAGCGCCTGCAACCAGGCCAGCAAGGCGCTTTCGATGTGGGCGGCTTCAGACGCCGAGCCGTGATTGACGGTAAAAATAAAACTCAGCAGGGCGCTGTTTTCAGCGCAGCGGGCGTAATCCAGCCTAACGGCGTCGGCCCACGCGTGAGCGCGCAGCCGTGCCAGCAGCCCGCCAGGGGCTTCGTCCAGCAATAAACGCTCCAGCCGCCGCAGCCAGCCGCGTGAACGGGAGTGCGGCAGGGCAAACACCAACCGCAGCTGCGGCGCGCCGGGCAGAGACAGCGTGTAATCTTGCCCGGCGGCCAGCGGCGGCAATGCCTCGGGCGGCGCGACGCTGCCCGGCGGCAAGGCGCCGCCGTAGCGCTGCGCCAGCGCATGCAACTGCTCGAGCGATTGCGGGCCTTGCAGCCACAGCGTGATGTTCGACGCGCGGTAATAGTGGTGGTGAAACTGCCGCAGCACCCGCTGCAACGCGGGAATATCGCTGCCGAAAGCGGCGCGGCTGCCGATATGAAAGCGGTGCAACGCGTCAATGCCGCTGAACATCTGCCGCTGCGCCGCTTCGCAGCGGGTTTCACCGTCGGCGCGCAGCAGGCGATATTCGGCGTCGATGACCTCGATCTCCTGGGCGATTGCCTCAGCCGCCAGCTGTGGGACGGCGAGCATATCGATCAGCCTGGCCAACCCCTCCGCCAGCTGTTCGGCGCCCACCTCAAAGAAAAACGCGGTTTGCGTGGCCTGGGTCGTGGCGTTTAACCGGCCGCCGACCGCCGGCGTCCAGCCCATCAGCCCATCCTGTGCGCTAAAGTTCACGCTGCCGCGAAACAGCATATGCTCCAGCAGATGCGCCAGGCCCGGCCAGGCGGCAGGCGCCTGAAAGCTGCCCGCCTCGATGCGCACCAGCGCGGCGGCGGCCTCGGCGTCAGGCGTGCTTATCGCCCTGACGGCCAAACCGTTATCGAGCTGCCACGAGGCGGCGAGTGTCATCGTCAGCCCTTGAAGATCAGTCGGGAGTTGGTCTGATTGCGAAAACGCAGCTGATCGATGCCGATCTGCGAGCGATTCGCCGCTTCACGCGCCGCCAGAATGGTGCCATGGTGCGGCGACTTGCCGCACACCGGATCGGCGTTGTCGGCGTCGCCGGTCAGCATGAACGCCTGGCAGCGGCAGCCGCCGTAGTCTTTCTCTTTCTCCGAACAGGAACGGCAGGGCTCCGGCATCCAGTCATAGCCGCGATAGCGGTTAAAGCCGAAGGAGTGATACCAAATATGCTGCAGATCGTGCTCCAGCACCGACGGAAAGGCGATCGGTAACTGACGGGCGCTGTGACAGGGTAACGCCATGCCTTCCGGCGTCACGCTCATGAAAATAGCCCCCCAACCGCCCATGCAGCCTTTGGGGCGTTCCTCATAGTAATCCGGCGTGACGAACAGCAGGTTGGCCAGCTTGCCGTCGGCAGCCATGCGTTCGCGATAGCGTTTCACCACGGCTTCCGCATCGGCGATCTGTTCGCGGGTCGGCAGCAGGCCTTCACGGTTCAGGTGCGCCCAGCCGTAGAACTGGCAGGTCGCCAGCTCGACGTCGTCGGCATCCAGCTGGATCGCCAGTTCGATGATGCGGTCGATCTGGCCGATATTATGGCGATGCAAGACGAAGTTGAGCACCATCGGATAGCCGAGCGCCTTGACCGCCTTGGCCATCGCCAGCTTCTGCTGAAACGCCTTGGCGGAGCCCGCCAGTGCAGCGTTCAACGTTTCATCGCTGGCCTGAAAACTGATCTGAATATGATCCAGCCCGGCGTCGGCGAAGGTCTGCAGCTTTTTCTCGGTCAGGCCGATGCCGGAGGTGATCAGGTTGGTGTAAAACCCGAGATCGCGCGCGGCGGCGATCAGCTCGGGCAGGTCTTTACGCACCAACGGCTCGCCGCCGGAGAAACCGAGCTGTACGCTGCCCATCGCCCGCGCCTGGCGAAACACCGCGATCCATTGCTCGGTCGTCAGCTCTTTTTCCTGCGCGGCAAAGTCGAGCGGGTTGGAGCAATAGGGGCACTGCAGCGGGCAGCGATAGGTCAGCTCCGCCAGCAGCCAGAGCGGCGGATTTACCGCCGGCGCGCGTGGCTCAGTCACGGAAAGTCACCCATTTTTGTTCGTAGGCGCGCTGGAAAAACGCCAGCACATCGTCCGCCAGCCCCTCGGCGCCGGGGAAGCGGGCGTTCAGCTGCGCGATGATGCCGTTCAGCGTGGTGTTGCCGTCAACCAGCTGCAGGATGGCGGCGGCGCTGTCGTTCAGTTTGGCCATGCCTTCCGGGTAGAGGATCACGTGGCTGTTTTGCACCTGCTCCCATTGCAGGCGGTAGCCGCGGCGGAAGACGGGGGTGTGTTCAGGATTCAGTGTCATTACACCAGCCTCTGATTGTGCCAGACCCGCGCGGCGGTCACGCTGTGGTAAGGCGGGCGGTTCAGGGTATAGGCCATGCTCATGGCGTCCAGCATGCTCCACAAAATATCCAGCTTGAACTGCAGGATTTCCAGCATGCGCTGCTGTTTTTCAACGGTATCGCAATAGTCCAGCGCCAGCGCCAGCCCGTGCTCCACGTCGCGGTTGGCCTGGCCGAGGCGACTGCGGAAATAGTCGTAGCCGGCGGCGTCGATCCACGGGTAGTGCTGCGGCCAGCTGTCGAGGCGCGACTGGTGGATCTGCGGCGCAAACAATTCGGTCAGCGAGCTGCAGGCCGCTTCCTGCCAACAGGCGCGGCGCGCGAAGTTGACGTAGGCATCCACCGCGAAACGCACGCCGGGCAGCACCAGTTGCTCGGATAGCAGGGCGTCGCGCTGCAGCCCAACCGCCTCGCCGAGGCGCAGCCAGGCCTCGATGCCGCCTTCGCTGCCGCCGTAACCGTCGTGATCCAGAATGCGCTGCACCCATTTGCGACGGGTTTCCGGCTGCGGGCAGTTGGCCATGATCGCCGCATCCTTGATCGGAATGCTGGTCTGATAGTAGAAACGGTTGGCCACCCAGCCCTGGATCTGCTCACGGGTCGCTTCGCCGTTGTGCATCGCGATGTGATACGGGTGGTGGATATGATAATAAGCGCCTTTGGCGCGCAGCGCCGCTTCAAATGCCTGCGGAGTCAGGGGGAGTGGTTGCGTCATGGCGATTCCCTACAGTTCGATATTCATGCCGTCCCAGCTCACTTCGATGCCGGCGGCGCTCAGGCTCTGCCGTTCCGCGGAGTCTTCATTGAGGATCGGGTTGGTATTGTTAATGTGGATCAAGATCTTGCGTTTGGCGGGCAAGGTGCTGAGCAGGGCCGCCAGCCCGTGCTCTTCCGCCAGTGCCAGGTGCCCCATGTCTTTGCCGGTATTGCGCCCCACGCCGGCGTTGGCCAGCTCGTTGTCGCGCCAGAGCGTGCCGTCGATCAGCAGGCAATCCGCCCGGCGCAGCCAGGGCATCAAAGCCTCGTCCGGCTCACCCAGGCCCGGCGCGTACAGCAGACCGACCCCGCGCGCGGTATCTTCGATAAACAGCGCCACGTTGTGGCCCGGCAGCGGGCGATCGCGGTACGGCGAATAGGGCGGCGCGTTGCTGAGCAGCGGAATGGCGGTGAAGCGCACGTTTGGGCAGACCGCCGTGTGGAACGGTTCGCCGGGCGTCACAGGGTGATGGATTAACCCGCCGTTCCAGTGAGAGAGCATGGGAAACACAGGGAAACCGGTGCTGAGATCGTCGTGCACTTCGGGGGTGCACCAGACCTGATGCGGGCAGCCCTCACGCAAATTGAGCAAGCCCGCGCTGTGATCGATCTGGCTGTCGGTCAGCACGATCGCGCCGATGCCGGTGCCGCGCAGCACGTCGGGATTGTTCAATTCGGGCGAGGCCAGCAGCTGATGGCAAATGTCCGGGGAAACGTTGCACAGCACCCAGTTTTTACCGTCGTCGCTGACGGCGATGGAAGACTGCGTGCGGCGCGTGGCGTTGATGCTGTGGCTGCGAACGCCCCGGCAGTTGTCGCAGTTGCAATTCCACTGGGGAAAGCCGCCGCCCGCTGCCGAGCCGAGAACTTTTATCTGCATGTCTGAACCAGAAAAAGAAGGAAAGAAATGCCCGCGCGAAAGGCGGGCAGACAGGCGATTAACGGTTGGAAATGTACAGCGTCACTTCCAGCCCCAGACGCAGGTCAACAAACTCAGGTTTGGTCCAGGTAGTCATAGCGGTGCTCCTTTGCATGCATCGTGATAGTTCGAAGCCAATGAGAAAAATTCGCATTCGGCTGGCTCAATGTTGACGAAATGTGACGGAGATCGCAACCGTTAAAGCGTAACCGGGTTATTCACCCCAGGTGGCGGAGAGCACGTTCAGCCAGTTGCGCCAGGTCAGCTTCTCCAGCAGCCGGTCGTCAAACCCCGCCTGCTTGAGCGCTTGCGTCAGGCGCGGCAGGCCTGCGGCGTCCTCCAACGGTTGCGGTACGTTAACCCCGTCAAAATCAGAGCCAAATCCCACGCGATCTTCACCAAGTTTAGCGATCAAATACTCAACGTGTTTAACAATTTCTGTTAAGCCGGTCGTTGCACTGTCACGTTTTCCGTCAGCCCGCAGGAAGGCGGTGCCGAAATTGACGCCGACCATACCGTCGCTCTGGGCGATAGCGTCCAGCTGCGCGTCGGTCAGGTTGCGCGGCTGCGGGCAGAGGGCGTGGGCATTGGAATGGGTGGCGACCAGCGGTGCGGTGCTCAACGCGGCGGTTTGCCAGAAGGTTTTCTCGTTCATGTGCGAGACGTCAATCATGATGCGGCGCTGGTTGCAGGCGCGGATCAGCGCTTCACCGGCCGGCGTCAGGCCGGGGCCGGTATCGGGTGATCCGGGGAACGGCCCGCTGACGCCGGTGCCGAAGGCGTTCGGCAGATTCCAGAAGGGCCCGATGCTGCGCACGCCCAGCCGGTAGAAGGCCGCCAGCTGCGTCAGCTCCGCATCGATCATGCCGGCGCCTTCAATATGCAGCACCGCGGCGATTTGCCCGCCGAGGCGGCACTGTTCTATCTCGGTAGCCGTGCGGCAGAGGCGCAACTGCCCCTGAGAGGCGCGTTCCAACTGGTGCAGGATGGCTATCTGCCGTTCGGCTATCGCCAGCGGATCGAACGCGGCCTGCGCGTCCTCCAGCGTTTGATTACGCATCTGGGCGATATAGCTGACCGGAGGAATAAACACCGCGAACAGCCCGCCGCAGAATCCGCCGCGCCGCATGCGTGGAAAGTCGAGGTGGCCCGGCGTGACGTGCGAATAAAAGGCGGTGACCGGATCATCATCGTGCTGCAGCCACAGGTTGAGCAGCAGGTCGTTATGGCCGTCGAACACCGGCCAAAGGGGGGGAAGCGTCATGGGCGTTTCACTGTGTCAGGCATCATGCACGCTATGTTGTACGATCGCGCGAGGGGGAACAACCCCCGCGCGATGAGGGATTTAAAGGCGTATCGACAGCTCGACGTCATCCGCGAACGGCGTGGAGAGATAACCCGACGCCGGAGAACGCACGCGCGCCAGATAATCTGGGCTGTAATCGGCGTTGTCGGCGACGATCAGCGCGCCGGGGCGCAGACGATTTTCCAGCAGCGCGAGGATATCGGGGTAAAGCCCCTTGGCGCCGTCCAGCAACAGCAGGTCGACAGTGGCCGGCAGATCGTCGCGCAGCGTTTCCAGGGCATCGCCCACGCGGATCTCCACCAGATCGACGACGCCGCCTTCGGTCAGGTTGTGGCGCGCCTGCGCCGCTTTGCTCGGTTCAAATTCGCAGGTGATCAACCGGCCGCCGCCGTTGTCGCGCAGCGCGGCGGCCAGGTGCAGCGTTGAAATACCGAACGACGTGCCGAATTCGACGATGTTTTGCGCCCGACAACCGCGCGCCAGCATGTACAGCAATGCGCCGGTTTCCGGCGACACCGCCAGGGGGAAATCCTTCAGGCGATGGTAGAGTTCACGATAGTCAGTTTTACTCTGCATCAGTCGATTTTGCTCTTCGTCAGGCACGTCGCGGAACAGGGCGGCGAGCGCCGGTGAACGGCCGGCGGCCTGCTGGAACAGGGTGCTTAGCAGCGGCGCCAACGGCGCGGTGGTCAGGGTACTCATGGCAAAACTCCCGTAGAAAAAGTGAGCGCGAAAGCGCGTGCCGCTATAATATGACGAACTATTCGCATTTCACTATTCGCATTGGCCGCCCGCTATGACTGAACGCCGCAGTAAGCAAATTTCCTCGAGAAAACAACCGCAACAGGCGCGATCCGCCGAATTGGTCTCCGCCATTTTGACCGCCGCTATTCAGGTTTTGGCGCAGGAGGGCGCCGCGCGTTTCACTACCGCCAGAGTGGCTGAACGCGCCGGCGTCAGTATCGGTTCGCTTTATCAGTATTTTCCCAACAAAACGGCGATCCTGTTCCGTTTGCAAAGCGACGAATGGCGGCAGACCACCGCCATGCTGAGCGGCATTCTGGCCGATCGAGAGACTGCGCCGTTCGAGCGTTTGCGGTTGTTGGTGCAGACATTTATCCGTTCGGAATGTGAAGAGGCGCAGATGCGCGTGGCGCTGAACGATGCGGCGCCGTTGTACCGCGATGCGCCGGAGGCGCAGGCGGCGAAGGCCACCGGCAAAGACATCGTGCAGGTGTTTATGGGCGAAGCGTTGCCCGATGCGGCGGAAGGCGTCCGTAAGTTGGCAGGCGAGCTGATCGTCGGCACGCTGGGGGCGGCGGGCAAGCAATTCTCCGAAACGCCGCGCAGCGATGCGGAAATTGTGGCTTATGCCGACGCGATGGCGGACATGTTTTGCGCCTATCTGGCCGATTTAAACGGGCGAGCGGCGCCGTAAGGGAATGTTTGGTGACATTGTCACTTGAGGTGCGCGGTGCCTACGCCCGTTGGCGGCAGACGGCCAACACCAACTGCCGCAGCCAGCGGTGCTCCGCTTCAGCGTCCAGGCGCGGGTGCCACATTTGCGAGACGGTAATGGGCGGCGTTTTCACCGGCAGCTCGAACATGCGCAGCGGGCCGTCGTCCGGATGAGCATGCACAAAGGAGGCGGGCAACAGCGCCAGCAGGTCTGAGGCTTGCGCCACCGCCAGCGCGGCCGGAAAGCTCGGCACCACGGCGGCAATCTGGCGCGTCAGCCCCAGCTCCGCCAACGCGGCGTCTACCGGCCCGAGAATGCGCCCGCTGCGCGAGGCCACCACGTGGCCGCAGGCGGCGTACTCGGCGGCGCCTATCTTGGGCCGCTGCGCCAGCGGGTGCGCGCTTCTCATCACGCCGACGAAGCGGTCGCGAAACAGCGCCTGCAGGCGGATTTCCGGCCCCATTTCGCCCAGCACGCCAATCTCCAGATCGACCAGGCCTTCACGCAGGGGGCGGTCGCTTTTCTCCGGCTTGGGCGCAAAGCGCAGCCGCGCCCGTGGCGCCTGTTGCGCAGCGGCGGCGATCAGCGCCGGGCCGAAGGCCTCGACGAAGCCGTCGTTGGCGCGCAGCGTAAAGGTCCGGTCGAGCGTGGCGGGATCCAGCGCGTTCGGCGTCGGACGCAGCAGCGCCCGAGCTTCGAATGCCGCGTTTCGCGCCCGTTCGCGCAGCGTTTCGGCATAAGGCGTCAGCACCATATGACGCCCGGCGCGCACCAACAGCGGATCGCCGGTGGCCGTGCGCAGTCGGCTGAGTGTGCGGCTCATCGCCGAGGCGCTTAAACCGAGACGTCGCGCCGCGCCGGCAACGCTGCCCGTCGACAGCAGCGCGTCGAGCGCGGTCAGGAGGTTGAAATCAGGGTCGGTCATGCGTTTATCCTGTGGCGCCGGAAATAAGAGAAGGCGTTTACTGCAGTATATCAGCGTAAGCGCTGTGTCACTTGCTCTCTGATGGGCAATAAAAAAGCCGATAACCTGGGGGTTATCGGCTTTTAATGCGCAGTGGCGGAGGGTTACGCCGGCAGCTGCTGCGCGGTTTTCTCGACCAGCGCCAGCAGCAGCTTGATGTCTTCCAGCGTCACGATCGGGTTCAGCAGCGTCATCTTCAGGCAGGTCACGCCATCGACCTCGGTCACGCCGACGTTGGCGCGGCCCGACTCCAGCAAGGCGTCACCGATGCGCTGGTTGAACAGCGCGACGGCCGCGTCGCCTTTCGCCGCCAGCGGCGCCGGACGGTAGCGGAACAGCACGCTGGCCAGCTGCGGCTGCATCACCAGTTCCAGCGATTCCTGATCGGCGATGTAACGCGCCACCTGTTGCGCCAGCGAGACGCCATGATCGATGATCTCGGCATACTGCTTCTGCCCCAGCGCTTCCAGCCCCATCCACAGCTTCAACGCATCGAAGCGGCGGGTGGTCTGCAGCGATTTGGAGACCAGATTCGGCACGCCTTGCGCTTCGTCGAATTCGGAGTTCAGGTAGGCAGCCTGATAGCGCATCAGCTCGTAGTGGCGCTCGTCTTTCAGCAGGAAGGCGCCGCAGCTGATGGTCTGGAAGAACTGCTTATGGAAGTCCAGAGTGATGGAGTCCACCAGCTCCAGGCCGTCCAGGTAGTCGCGGTACTGCTCGGAGAGCAGCAGCGCGCCGCCCCAGGCCGCATCCACGTGCACCCAAATTTTCTGCTCCGCCGCCAGCCGCGCGATATCGCGCAGCGGGTCGATCGCGCCGGCATCGGTGGTGCCGGCGGTGGCGACGATCGCCATCACCTGCTCGCCGTTAGCCTTGGCCTGCGCCAGTTTTTCCGCCAGATCGTTCACGTCCATGCGGGCGAAGCGATCGGTTTTCACCAGCGTGACGGACTGGTAGCCGAGGCCCATCAGCGCCATGTTCTTCTGCACCGAGAAGTGGGCGTTTTCAGAACAGAACACTTTCAGCTTGCGCAGATCGCCCACCAGACCGTCCTGTTGCACGGAGTGGCCCTGACGCGCGAAGAATGCATCGCGCGCCAGCATCAGCCCCATCAGGTTGCTCTGGGTGCCGCCGCTAGTGAACACCCCGGCGTCGCCGGGCTGGTAACCGACCTGGGCGCGCAGCCACTCGATCAGCTTCATTTCGATCAGCGTGGCCGACGGGCTCTGATCCCAGGAGTCCATGCTCTGGTTGGTGGCGTTGATCAGCACTTCAGCGGCCTGGCTAATCACCAGGCTCGGGCAGTGCAGGTGCGCCACGCACTGCGGGTGGTGCACCGACAGGCTGTCTTTCAAAAAGTACTCGATGGCGCGCTCGATCGCCGCCTGGTTGCCCAGGCCTTGCGGGGTAAAGTCGAGCTGGATGCGCTCGCGCAGTTCGGCAACGCTTTTGCCCTGATACATCTCGGGCTGTTGCAGCCACTGCACGACGGCTTCACTGCTCTGTGCGATCGCCTGGCGGTAAGCCTCGGCGCTGTGCGCCGAGGAAGCCAGAATCGGGTTTAACTTGGACATCGCGGTCATTCGCTCCAATCAGACTGGCTTGACGCCGGCGGCCAACAGCGCCTGCTCAAATTTATCCAGGAAAATACCCAGCTCATCATTGGTGATCAGCAGGGAAGGCAACAGGCGCAGCACACAGCCGTTGCGCCCGCCGCGCTCCAGGATCAAGCCGGATTCGAAGCATTTTTTCTGCAGCAGCGCGGACAGCTCGCCATCGGCCGGGTAGCAGCCCATGTGATCCTGCGCTTCGTTCGGCTTGACGATCTCGATGCCGATCATCAGGCCCAGACCGCGGACGTGCCCGATCACCGGATAACGTTTCTGCAGCTCGGCCAGCTTGCCTTTGAGCCATTCGCCCTGAGCGGCCACTTTGTCGGCGACCTTATGCTCCTTCAGGTACTGCAGGGTGGTCAGGCCGGTGGCCATCGCCAGCTGGTTGCCGCGGAAGGTGCCGGTGTGGTGGCCCGGTTCCCAGGCATCGAACTCTTTTTTGATGCCCAGCACCGCGAGCGGCAAGCCGCCGCCGACCGCTTTCGACATCACGATGATGTCCGGCTCGATGCCGGCGTGTTCGAAGGCGAACAGCTTGCCCGTACGGGCGAAACCGGCCTGAACTTCGTCGATGATCAGCAGAATGCCATGTTCCTGCGTCACTTTGCGAATGCGCTGCAGCCACTCGGCCGGGGCCGGGTTAACCCCGCCTTCGCCCTGAACGGCTTCCAGGATCACCGCCGCCGGTTTACGCACGCCGCTTTCCACGTCGTTAATCAGATTATCGAAGTAGTAGGTCAGCGCCTTGACGCCGGCTTCGCCGCCGATGCCCAGCGGGCAGCGGTATTCATGCGGGTAAGGCATGAATTGCACTTCCGGCATCATGCCGTTGATGGCCGCTTTCGGCGACAGGTTGCCGGTGACCGACAGCGCGCCGTGGGTCATGCCGTGGTAGCCGCCGGAGAAGCTGATCACGCCGGAACGGCCGGTGTGTTTTTTCGCCAGCTTCAGCGCGGCTTCCACCGCATCGGCGCCGGACGGGCCGCAGAACTGCAGGCAGTACCCTTTGCCTTCGCCCGGCAACAGAGAGAGCAGGTAGTCGGAGAAACGATCTTTCAACGGGGTCGTGAGATCGAGAGTATGTAACGGCAAGCCGCTGGTAATGACATTTTGGATGCTTTGCAGGACGTCGGGGTGATTATGTCCAAGAGCCAACGTTCCCGCCCCGGCCAGGCAATCAAGATATTGATTATTCTCAACATCAGTGATCCAAACGCCCTGGGCTTTCGCAATTGCCAACGGCAATTTGCGCGGATAACTCCTAACATTCGACTCAAATTCGGCTTGACGCGCCAAATAGGTTTCATTGTTTCCGTTTAATGAGTTTGCAACTAAAGTATCAATACGGACTTTATCCGTCATCATATCTCTCCTACAACCGAAGGTCTCAAGACGCAACGATTGAATTAATGAATTAGAAAAGTAACTGCCTTGTGAAAAGCGCGACCAATATATGGCTTTTTCGCCTGGGACTCAATAGCCGATTTTGTTTTGAATTGTTTAGTTTTTTCTTAGGCTCATCAATATGTTGTTGATTTGTTGACCGTTGGTTTTGCCGGCAAAAAACAACATTTCTTTAACATTGCGTAAAAATCCTTTTCTGCTTTCCTTTGGCTGCTTCTTTAATGCATTTATTATTAAGGTGAATTTCCGATTAATAACATAAATAGAAAATAGCGGCTTATTTTCATCTATTCACCACCTTAAGTCCTATAGCGGTTATATACACAAAATTTGTGATGAATATAAGCAGTCGAGCGTTAAAAGCGCAGTATCCAGAGTGGTGATTTCTTGCAGATTTTACGTAGCGCGATCAAAATAGCGGGATTTTTGTGCGGCGCCGGCGTGTCTGCCGGCGCCTCGGTCATTAACGTTGCCGTAACCAGGCATGATAGCGCCGCAGAGTGCGGCGGGTGCGCCATCGATCGATGAGCAGCGACCACAGCGGGGAGTAGCGCACGTAGCGCGTCCGATCGCGGCTCAGGGCGTGCATGCGGCGCTTGATCAGCGCCATGCGGGCGAGCAGCGTCAGCGTTTTGTCGCGCCATTTTACCGGTGCGGGCAGCGCATGAGGGGCTTCGCCGGTTTGCCAGCGGCGCGGCAGATCGGGAATTTCCGCCATGGCGGTGGCGATGCCGACCACCGCGACGCCGCTGTTCAGCACCCGTTGCGCCACCGACGGGCGGGCGATGCCGCCGGTGGTCATCACCGGCATGCGCGCTACTGCGGCGAGATCGCGGGCGAAGGTCAGAAAATAGGCTTCGCGCGCCAGGGTGCTGTCGTCTGCGGCTTCCCCCTGCATCGCCGGGCTTTCATAACTCCCGCCCGACAACTCCACCAGATCGACCGGCAGTTCGTTGAGCATCAACAACACCTGTCGGGCCTCGTCCGGCGAAAAGCCGCCGCGCTGAAAATCGGCTGAATTGAGCTTCACCGCCACGCAAAAATCTGGCGAGACACGCTGGCGCACCGCGCGCACCACCTCCAGCAGCAGACGGGCGCGATTCGCCAGTTCGCCCCCCCAACGATCGCTACGCCGGTTGGCCAACGGCGACAAGAACTGGGAGATCAGGTAGCCGTGCGCCGCGTGGATCTGCACGCCGGTAAACCCGGCCTTTTCGGCGGCGTGCGCGCTGGCGGCGAAGCGGGCGATCACCTCGGCAATCTGCGCTTCGCTCATGGCTTCCGGCTGCGCGAACGCCTTGCTGTACTTGCCCATCGCCATCGGAATGGCGGAGGGCGCCCAGGCGTTGCCGCCCATGTTGGCCATCACCTGACGGCCCGGGTGGCTGAGCTGCATCCATACCTGCGCGCCTTCCTGGCGCGAGGCCGCCGCCCAGGTTTTGAACGCCTCGAGCGGCGTATCCTGTTCCAGCACCACGCCGCCGGGGCCGGTCATGGCGCGTCCGTCGATCATCACGTTGCCGGTGATGATGAGGCCGGCGCCGCCGATACCCCAGTGGCGATACAGACGCCATAGTGCGGGGCCGGGCAGTTGGCCTTCATCGGCCAGATTTTCTTCCAACGCGGCTTTGGCCAAACGGTTGGGTAAGCGGCTGCCGTTGGGCAGAATCAGCGGGGTAAACATCGGGTACGTTCCTGTCGCAGGGGGAATGGCGCTATACTAGGTTTAAAGTTAACTTTAAGGTCAATAGGGCATGAAAATCGGAGAGTTGGCGGAACGCGCCGGCATGGCCGCCTCGGCGATACGTTACTACGAACAGCAGGGTCTGCTGCCCAAAGCGTTGCGCGGCGTTAACGGATATCGGGTGTATAGCGAAAGCGCGCTGGAGCGGCTGCACCTGATCCAAATCGGCCAGAATCTGGGGTTCTCGCTGCAGGCGATCCGCGGGGTATTGGCGCTGCAGGGCAGCGCCTATCAGGATGGGTTGATGCAAGGCGTCGACAGCCGGCTGGCGGAAATCGAACGGATGATGGCGACGCTGAACGAGCAGCGTGAGACGTTGATGGCGACGCGGCGTATTCTGTTGGAATCCGGCGTGGCGGGATTATGCCGCGCAAAAAATGAAAAACAGGCCGGTGCGTGGCCGGCCTGCAAAGATTAACGGTGTTTAAAGGCGGCGCGTCCGGCATATACCGCCGCGCTGCCCAATTGGTCTTCGATGCGCATCAGCTGATTGTATTTTTCGATCCGCTCGCCGCGGCACGGCGCGCCGGTTTTCACATGGCCAGCTCGCATCGCAACCGTCATATCGGCGATAAAGCTGTCGACGGTTTCGCCGCTGCGGTGTGAGATAAAGGCGCCCCAGCCATTTGCCTGGCAAAGCTGCACGGCGGCGAAAGTTTCGCTCAGCGTGCCAATCTGGTTCAGCTTGATCAGCGCCGCATTGGCCAATCTTTCATCAATCCCGCGCTGGATGTATTTCACGTTGGTGACGAACAGATCGTCACCGACCAGTTCCACCTGATCGCCCAGGGCGTCGCTGAGAATGCGCCAGCCCGCCCAGTCGTCCTCGGCCAAACCGTCTTCAATCAGCACGATGGGAAAATCTTGCACCAGCCGCTGGTAATAGGCCGTCATCTGTTCGGCATCCAGCTCAGCGTTTTCGCTGCGCAGGCGGTATTTGCCGTTGGCATAGAATTCACTCGAGGCCGGGTCCATGCAAATGGCGATATCGTCTCCCGGTTGATAACCGGCTTTCTCTATCGCTTGCACGATCAGCTCCAGCGGTTGCCGGTTCGAGGCAACCGCCGGCGCAAAACCGCCTTCGTCGCCAACGCCGACCGACAGGCCTTTCTCCAACAGAATTTGGCGCAGCGCCTGATAAACTTCACTGCCCCAGCGCACGGCCTCGCGCAGCGACGGCGCGCCCAGCGGCGCTATCATAAATTCCTGAAAGTCCGCACCTTGCCAGCGGGCATGCACGCCGCCGTTGATGATATTCATGCAGGGCACCGGCAGCAGGTTGGCGCCGAGACCGCCCAGATAACGATACAGCGGCAGCTGCGACAATTGCGCCGCGAGGCGGGCGGCGGCCAGAGAAACACCGAGCAGGGCGTTGGCCCCCAATCGGCTCTTGTTCTCGCTGCCGTCCAGTGCGATCAACCGGCGGTCAATCTCCCCTTGTTGGCGTACATCTACCCCGCGCAGCGCTTCATTGATCGCCGTTTTGACGCTTTGCACCGCCTCCAGTACGCCTCTGCCGCCGTAACGGTGCGGATCGCCGTCGCGGTGTTCCACCGCCTCGCGTGAACCGGTGCTGGCGCCGGAGGGAACCGGAGCCTGTGCCACGACGCCCGCCGCAGTCATTTCAACTTCGACGGTGGGATTGCCGCGCGAATCCAGAATCTCTCTGGCGGTTACGTTTTCAATTTCATAGCTCATGGATGATCACCTCATTCTAGGGAGTAGGCACGTGCTTTATCAGCACGTCGATCGACAAATGGTTAACGAACTCGAAGCCGAAGGAGGCAAAGACGCCGAATGGTCGGTTCTGATGGCCAAGCAGCAACAGATCGACGCCTTCACGGGCAATCAGGGTTTCAACGTCTTTGAAGCGATGGATGCTGACCATTGCGCGCACCTCCAGGGGGATTGAGCAGTCTTCCACCAGGCGGCTGAGCATGGCTTTGGCGGCGATCACCTCGCTGGACTGGCGATCTTTGGTTTGTGCATCGCTGAGGTAGTCCAGCTCGGCATAGTCGGCGCTGATGTGCGCCACGGTAATGCGCGTATTCATCTGCTGATTGAGGCGTTCGGCATGGCGTAACAGCAGCCGGCCGTCGCGTTCATCCTGCACCAGCAGTAAAGCATGTTGATAGAGCGACATGACTTATCTCCCTGCGTTAGCAATCTGTAGGGTTAACCACGGTAAAACCTCTTTTTTCCGGCTCGTCATACCGGGCAACGACACCTGCCGAATGGCGAGCACCCGGTTCGACGAGAAATACAGGGTGGAGCGGCGGCGGGTGATATCGGTCACCAGCAGCGCGGCCATCTCCAGCCCGGCCTCCTGCTTAGCCTGCTCGAGCGCCTGTTGCAGCGAGGGCAACAACGGATCGATATCGCTCATGGCCCGCACTTCTATCTGCGACAGCAGCAGCGAGACGCTATGGATGCGGTAATTCTTGGCGTCGCGGTGCAGCAACTGCGGGGCGGATTGCCCCGAAAGATCGGTTTTGGCAGCCAGCAGCCCGGCGGTGAAGGCGTCATAGTCAACGTGAGAGATTGCGCATAACCGCGCGACCGCCAACCGATCCTGTTCGGTGGTGGTCGGTGCGCTCAGCGCAACGGTATCGCTCAAAATCGCGCCCAGCAGCAGCGTGGCCTGGGCGGAAGAAAGCGGCATCGGCGTATCTGACGTCAGTATGGACAGGATCACGGTGGCGCAACAGCCAACAGCGCGGATCCAGACATCGGGCGGGTTGCGGGTGATCAAGGTGCCCAGCCGGTGATGATCGATAACGCCGACCACATCGCTGTCGGGCAATGAGGCCGGCCCTTGTTCGACGTCGGTAAAATCCACCAGCCAGACTTTGCGGTCACGGAGATCGTCTGTCAGCAGCGCAGGCGCTTGTACGCCGGCGGCGGCCAGTATGTAGCGGGTTTCCGGCGTCAATTCGCCAAGGCGGAAAGCGACGGCCGGTTTGCCGAGGTGATTGAGCCAGTCCGCGACCACCAGCGCGCTGCAGATACTGTCGCTGTCGGGATTTTTATGGCCGAAAACGTACAGCGGCATTTCCCGCACGGCGAGATCAGGCTGGGACGGAAAAGGGGTAATACGTGAGATTTCATTCATAGCGACTCCTGACATACCTGCCTAAAAAATAAAGCGAAGTTGTATATCAGGCGTCATCATCCGGTTCGAGCGAACGCGGCGGTTGGGAAAGGTGGAACACCATCACCTTGTGAACGACTGTAGCGCAGCGCGGTGGCAAACGCAACGCCCGGCAAAGCTGGCGAGAATGCATAATCGGATTGATACTGAGTGAGTCTATGATGGACAAGGATATTTGCCGCTAACCGACGGATAGGCTGAACGGAATCACGCCGGCCGGCTGCATCGGATCCGTGGGTGTCACAATGGGAGTCAACATGCTCGAGCCATGCTTCCCCGAAAACGAAGCCGAACGCCTGTCGGTATTGGATTCGCTGAACGTGCTGGATTCGAACTCAGTAGAAAAGCTGGATCGCATCACGCGGCTGGCTGCGAAATATTTCGGCGTCACCATTGCGCTGGTGTCACTGATCGACCGCGATCGTCAATGGTTTTTATCACGTTATGGCCTGGATGTCCGGGAAACGCCGCGCAACATCTCGTTCTGCGGCCATGCCATCCTGCAACGCGAAGCGCTGGTGGTGCCCGATACCGCGCAGGATCCGCGCTTTTTCGATAACCCACTGGTGGTCGGTGGCCCGCGCATCGGCTTCTACGTCGGGCAACAGCTGCTGTCCCTCGACGGGTTGCCGCTCGGCACGCTATGCATTATCGACAGCCACCCGCAGTCGTTTCCTCAAGATAAACTGGCCGACCTGCGTGACTTCGCCGCGGTGGTGGAAGAGTATCTGCAGAGCATCGAACGCAACGTCTATACCGAAAACCTGAAATCCGATCTGCAGCGCACGGAGGCGTTATTCGAACAGACTTTCTCTCAGGCGGCGGTGGGCATGGCGCTGGTTTCGCTGCAGGGGTATTGGCTGCGGGTCAATCCGCGCATCTGTGAAATGCTGCAATACTCCGAGCGCGAGCTGATGGATCGCACCTTTCAGGACATTACCTATCCGCTCGATCTCAACACCGATCTGGAAAAACTGCAGCAGTTGCTGAGAAACGAGATCGACACCTACTCGCTGGAGAAACGCTATTTCCGCGCCGATGGCACGATCGTATGGGTGGAACTGACGGTGGCGCTGAATCGGCTGCCGAACGGCAAGCCGGATCATTTCATCTCGGTCATCGTCGATATCAGCGAGCGCAAGGCGGCGGAGGCCGACCTGTATGCCTTGCAGCATGAGCTGGAAGAACGCGTCGAAATTCGTACGCATGAGCTTAACGTGGTGGTCAAACAGCTTAACGAAGAGATAGAAACCCGGGTGCTCGCCGAATCTCAGCTCAGTGCGGAAAAAGAACGCCTGCGCGCCATTACCGACAATATGCCGGCGTTAATCAGCCAAATCGACGCCAATGAACGCTACCTGTTCGCCAATAGCGCCTATAAGACCTGGTTTGGTCTGGAAGAGGCCAGCCTGCAGGGCATGACGGTGCGCGAGTTCATGGGGGAAAGCGTGTATCAGATGGCCCGGCCGATGATCGCGCGGGCTTTGGCGGGCGAAATGGTCAGCTTCGAAAACGAATTGCAGACCCAGCAGGGGCTGCTGATGATCCATACCACGCTGGTGCCGTGCGAGGCTCAGGGCTTTTACATTCTCTCCATGGATATCACCGAGTTGAAGCGGCTGCAGCAACGATTGGAATATGACGCCACGCACGACATGCTGACCGGGTTGACCAACCGACGCGCATTTCTGCGCCGGTTGTCGGGCACGTTGCAAGTCTGCTGTCATCAGCGGCAGATGGCCCTGTTGTTCATCGATCTCGATGGTTTTAAGGGCATGAACGACAGTTACGGCCATGACTTCGGCGATCTGATCCTGAAGACGTTCGCCAAATTGCTCAGCGCTTGCGCCGACGAACGGCACAGCGTCTCGCGCCTGGCCGGCGACGAGTTCACGGTGATCCTGTGGCCGCTGACAGCGCCGCGGCCTGAGGTCAGCGCGTTTTGCGAAAAGGTGTTGGCGGAGCTGGCCGGTATTTCGCAGATCGGTCAGCAGAAGGTCTGCCTGTCCGCCAGCATTGGCGCCGCTATCTCTGCGAGTGGGGACGTGACGCCGGAAATGCTGCTGGCCAGCGCCGACGGCGCGATGTATCAGGCGAAATCCGCCGGCAAAGGCACTTACGCCATCTGTGAGCTATGAGCCAATGTTACGACATCTCAGTAAGAACGAAGACGAGCGCCTGGCGGCCATCGATGCGCTGGCGGGGTTGGGCGCCGGCCATGACGACGCGATCCATCAGGTGCTGACGATCACCCGCAAGCTGTTACAGGCCGAGGGCTGCCTCATTTACCTGCACGGAACGCGCAAGATTTGGATCCGCGAGCACATTGACGTCGGGTTCGAGGAGATCGATTTCGTCAGCCCCTTGTTCAATTTCGTTCGTCTGAGCGGCGAGGCGTTGATTTGTCCGGACACCCATGCGGATGAACGCTTTGCCTCGGATCCCATGGTCAACGGCGCCGCGGCGATCCGCCACTGCGCCGCCATCCCGCTGTGCACCCGCGAAGGCTATACGATCGGCGCGTTCTGCCTCGTGGGTTCGCAGCCAAAGCATCTGACTCGCCGTCAGGTCGAACTGCTGCGCAGCATGGCCACCATCGTCGGCGAGCTGATCGAAGCGCAGAGTGAGATCGGCCTGGTCGATGCCATCACTCGCTTGCCCAATCGACAGCGGCTGATGGGGGAACTCGGCAATTTACCGGACACGGGCAAATACGCGTTATTGCTGTTCGATACGATAGATATCCAATACGCCTACGAGATGGCGCGTTCTTTCGGCCTGTCTACGGTAGAGTTACTGCTGGGGGATATCAGCCATTTCCTGAAAGAGACGTTTCTCAGTGAGCGCATGCTGTACAGCATCGCGCCCGGACGTTTCGCCGTCATTATCGAGGCGCAGCACATGCCGCAGGCGAAGCGCGATCTGTTGCGTTGCGCCGACCGTTTGCATCACGAAGTGAGAGGCGCCGTGCCGCTGCGCCTGGAGCTTAATGCCGGTTATGCGTTGTTTTCCGCGCCGCATGCCGATCCTCCCGAGATTTTGCGCCAGGCGACCAGCGCGCTGCATGATTCGATCGACGAGGGGCGAGCCGTCTCCCTCTATAGCGAGCCGAAGGATGCGGCGCGCAAGCATAATTTCAATATTTTTAATGAGTTGGCGCAGAGTCTGAAGGAAAATAATCGCGGGCTATTTTTGGAATACCAACCGCAGATTGATTTGGCGAGCGGCAGGATCGTCGGCGCGGAAGCATTGCTGCGTTGGCTGCATGAACGTTGGGGGGCGATCCCGGCGGGGGAGTTCATTCCGCTGGTGGAAAATACCTCGCTGATCAAACCGTTGACCGAGTTTGTCATCGCGCAGTCGATTGAACAGTTGTTGTTGATGCGTGAAGCGGGGATCGCGTTTCCCATCTCGATCAACGTGACGGCCGGCAATCTGGCCGAGCGGCACTTTGCGGCGCGGTTGAATGAAGCCATCACCCGGCGCGGGCTGCAGGCGGGGGACATTGAGATAGAGTGCCTGGAGTCGCAACGCATTCAGGAAAGCAGCGCGGCGTTGGCCTGTCTGCATGCGCTCAAGGCCAACGGGCATCGCATCGCGCTGGATGATTTCGGCGCCGGCTACAGCAATTTAAACTATCTGCGCCATATCCCCGCCGACGTCGTCAAACTGGACGCCTCCCTGATAAGACTGCTGAAGAGCGATGCGGAAAGCCGCATCATCGTGCAAAGCATCATCGATATGCTGCATAAACTCAACTATGAAGTCTTGGCGGAAGGGGTGGAAGACCTGGAGTCACTCCACTACCTGACCGAGTATCGGTGCGATGTCGTACAGGGCTTCTATTTTTCACCGGCGGTGACGTTGGAAAAGCTGTGCGCGCTCGTCGACATTCACGGGCAGCAGCGGCGAAATGCCTGAGGCAGCGCCGCTCATGGCGCGCCAACCGGAAATCGCCGGCGATTCTCACCCAGGCGCAGGCCATGACTGTCCGTCAATGTCGTCACCCGGTCAGGCCTGGTAAGTGCGCAGCCAGGCGGCGAATGTTCTCACGACGTCATCGTCCCGGTCGCGCAGCAGCAGAGAATAGACGCCGGTTCGGATGGTCAGCGTCGGGAAAGGCGACACCAGTCGGCCGGACGACAGGTGTTTGGCGCAGAACAAATAAGGCACAACGGCCAGCCCCAGGCCGTCTTCAGCCGCCTGAATGGCGGCGAAGGTATGATCGAGCGTGAGCGGCGGCGGCGAAGCGTCCAGCGCCGTCGGATAAGCATTCAGCCAGCTGCGCCACAAATCTTCCCGTGCACGGATGCGGATGGCGGTATGCTCGCCAAGCGTGTCCGGCGCAATGACCGGTCTGGCGTGCAGATAGCTCTGGCTGCAGACCAGCAGGCTGTCTTCCTGCAGGAAAGGGATCGCTTTCAGCCCGGAGAAGTGCGCGGGATCGCGCCGGATCGCCACGTCAAACGGCGTATTGCGATCGACGGCGCCGATGCCGGTGGTGATATCAATCGCGACCCCCGGATGACGCTCATTGAATGCCGCCAGTTTCGGCATCAGCCAGTGCATGGTGAACGTCGGCAGGCTGTGCACCACCAGCCGCTGCTGGCCGGCGCTCGCTTTCAGCGCGCTCTCCGCAGCAAACAGTTCGCCGATGACCCGGGACGCGGTGCGGGAAAAGTTCTCACCGGCCTGCGTCAGCCGCACGGATTTGTGTCCGCGATAAAACAGCGTGATCCCCAGCTGTGCTTCGAGACTGCGAATATGGCGGCTGACCGCGCCGGTGGTGAGAAACAGCTCATCCGCAGCAGCGCTGAAGCTGCCGAGACGGGCGGCGGCTTCGAAAGCGGACAGGTGCGGCAGGGAGTGGATTTTTTTCATAGGTTGAGTCTAGCTCAACCAAATGGGGGAAGAAAGATCGTTTGTCAGCCTTTGATTTTGCTCACTATGATGAGGCATCTCCTTCTGATTGCTGAGTTTATGATGCGGATCTTTTGGCTATCGGTCATGCGTGTTAATGGCGTTATTCTCCCCCTGCGGTTGGCAGGGAGGTGGCGCTGAAATGCGGGCTTTTTATCTGCTTTGCGTGAGCCGGGCGGGTCTGTGTCTGGGCACCATGATGTTCGCCGGCGCGCTGCCGACCATCAGGAGCGAGTGGCAGCTCGACGCCGCTTCGGCCGGCACGGTGCAGACGGTGTTCAGCCTGACCAACGCCCTGGCGTTGCTGGTGGCCTCCTGGTGGTGTGATTCGTTGGGCGCCCGCCGGGTTTATCTGCTGTTCTCCTGGCTGGGCGCCGCTGCGTTGATGCTGTTCGCCGTATTTGCCCATTCTTATCTCAGCGCGTTGGTGTTGATGGCCTTCGTCGGTTTGACGCAGGGCGGGGCTTATACGCCGGCGCTGCTGTTGGCGATGGGGATGAACGGTCCGGCGCGGCGCGGTTATGCCATCGGCATGGTGCTGGCGGCCAGTTCGTTGGGGTATTTTCTGTCGGTTTTCATCGCCGGTTGGAGCGCCATGCGCTGGGGCGCCGGCGTGGCGTTTTCTCTGTGCGCCGCCGGTGCGTTACTGGGATCGTTGGCGGGATCGTTGGCCCTGGTCGGTTATCGGGAACCGCAGCCGCGCACGCTGGGGAGGAAGACGAAACGTGAGAGCTATGCTATCACCTATGCGACCCTGCTGTTGCTGATCGGGTATATCGCCCACAGCTGGGAGCTGCTCGGCAACTGGGCCTGGGCGCCCAGCCTGGTCAGCGAGGCGTTGAGCGGTTTCTCTCTGGATCCGCTCAGCGCCGGATTGATCGTCGCGGCGGTGATCCACCTGGCCGGCATGATCGCCACGCTGATTGTCGGCACCGTTTCCGACTATTTCAATCGCGCGTCGGTGCTGATGTTTATGGGCGCCGCCGGCGCGTTGGGTTCGCTGCTGATGGGAGGGTCGGCGAACTGGGGGCCGGGCTGGACGCTGCTGCTCGTCAGCATCGGCAGTTTCTTTATTCTCGGCGACTCCGGCGTGCTGTCGGCCGCGATGGCGGACAACGTACCGCCGCAACAGCTCGGCAGCGTGATGGGCTGGCGATCGTTGCTGGGGTTCGGCATCGGTTCGTTCGCCCCTTTCTCCTTTGGCGTGGTGATGGATACCACCCACAGTTGGGGCGCGTCTTATGCCGTATTGGCCTGCGGCGGCGGGGTAGCCTGTCTGGCGGCCTGCTTGCTTTGGCGACAACATTTGAAATGAGGTACGGACATCATTAAATGAATGGAACATCATCACGCATTGTTATCGTGGGCGCCGGGATTGTCGGGGCATCGATCGCCTATCATCTCGCGCGTCAGGGGCAGCGCGTTATCGTCGTTGAGCAGGCGCATCCCGCGGCGGGGGCCACAGGCAGCTCGTTCGGCTGGATCAGCGAAGGCGTGCCAGAGGGCGCTCCCGACGCGTTTCTGCGGCGCGAGATCGTGGCTGACTGGGTGCGGCTGACGCAGGAGATCCCGGAATTGTGGGTGAATTGGTCCGGCGCGCTCAGCTATGGTCAGGCGCCGGCGACGCAAAACCCCGACAATCGGCGTCTGTCCTCCGCCGAGGTGATGGCGCTGGAGCCGGCACTCGGGCTGCCCGATAGCCAGGCCTATTTTGCGGCGCGCGATGGCGCGGTCGATCCGCAAGAAGTGACACAGCGGTTGCTCGAACGGGTAGGCGCGTTGGGCGGCGAGTTGCTTCTGGGACGTGCGGTCAGCGGATTTCTGCGCGAGGCCGGTGGTCAGATAACCGGCATCGTTACCGAGGAGGGCGCGATCGCCGCCGAACGGGTAGTGCTCGCCTGCGGTACGGGGATCTCGGCGCTGCTGGACGGCAGCGAATTCTCGTTGCCGATCGAGGCGTCGCCGGCAATTTTGTTGCGCTATCACGCGGCGGCGCAGGCGGTGAACACGCTGATTGCGGGCGACGACATCGAAGCGCGTCATGCGCAAAATGGCGATCTGCTCGCGGCGGAGGATTATCCTGCGGGCGGCGATGTCAAACGCGTGGAAGAGGACGCGCGATCGGCGATTCAAAACCGCCTGCACGGCTCGGCGCCATTGCAACTGCAGGCGTGTTCGGTGGGGCTGCGCCCCAGGCCGCGCGACGGTTATCCCATCCTCGGGCCGCTGGGCGCCACCTGTCTCTATGTGGCGGTGATGCATCCGGCCGTGATGTGCGCTCCGACGTTGGGTCGGCTGGTCAGCGACGAGCTGTTGCACGGCGTTAATCCCGCCATTCCTCACGGTTACCGCCCGGCGCGATTTATTGATGATGGGGGTGAAGGGGGGGATATCATCGCGATTGCCGGTCGGTTCGCGCTGGATACCGCGCAGCCGCCGCTCAGTCTTTATCCCTATGCGCCGGTTTATAAGATAGGGGAGCACATCCTGAAGCGCACCCGTCCGACGTCGGGCGAAGCCCAGGCGCTGGCGGCGTATCTCACCGCGTTGCATCGTCAGGGCGTTGACGTCGTGGCGCCGACGGCCTGTCCGCAAGAGATAGCGGGCAGTATGTGGGTGGTTTATCCCTTTGTGGCGGGAGAAAAATATGCGGGCCGCGATGAGCAGATTATCGCGGCGGGCAGGCTGTTGGGAAGGATCCACGCGTTATCTTCGGCAGACAATAACGCCGGGCTGGCGGTTTATGACGAGTATGCACTGACTGAAGACGATATCTCAGCGGATCTGGACGAGATCGCCAGTCATGCGGCAAGCCAGGGGCTGACGCTCGACATCGAGGCGCTAAAAACGCGTATGCTGCAGATTGCCGGGCGGCAGACGGCGCTTAGCGCACGGGATCTCCCTTGCGTGGAAACGCCCTATGACTTTAAAGCCGATAATCTGATTTATGTCGCGCAGGATAGGCCAGTGCTGATCGACCCCGATAACGCGCTGTTTTTGCCGCGCGTGTTCGATCTGGCGCTGGTCCTGCTGCTGTTCCACAACGCACTGGACTCGGCGCCCGACCGCGTGTTCACCGTACGGGAATGGCGGCTGTTTTTGACGGGGTACGGTGAGTCTGTCGCGTTGACGGCCGGCGAAGTGCAAAGCTGGCATCAGGCGGTAGAGCATCTGTTTCTCGACGAAGTCCTGTGGCTGATGGCGGACTTTGCTGATGGCTGGCGCGATCCTCGGCAAACGGCGCTGTTCTTCTCTCTGATCGGGCTGCTGGATAATCTTTCCGACTACGGATTAACACCGTAATGCGCTCAACGTTGCAGTGGTTTTTTGCGCCGTTGGCGAGGCTCTTATATATTTATTAGCATGCCTGAGGCAGGTTAGGCATGAAGTGGAGGCCGTACAGGCCGCTGCAAGCACGACAGTTAATCCGTTCGCCAAGAGGCTGCGAGACGGTGCTTTCGGTAGGGACAGCCGCCAAACGTTTTTACGGCGACCGAAGGCGGAGCAGCTACTCACAGGTCACGAGGACACTTACCATGCATAAGAGAACACTGGCGTCACTGCATTACGAAAACATGCCTTACGATGGGGTGCGCTTTCATATTTTGAAACGGGAGACGCCGGGCCATACGGCGTTGCTGAAGCTGGATGCGGGCAGCCGACAACCGGCGCGTTTTCATCCGGGATGGGTGAAACTGATGGTGCTGAGCGGTGAACTGAAGGTTGACGATCAGACGCTGCAACCTCATGAGATGTTAATCATTCCTGCCAATACCGCCTATACGGTAGAGGCCATAACGGAAGTGATTTGTCTGGCGATTTCCGAGCTGGACGGCGCCGAACTGGCCCGTTGACGTATTGACAAGAAGGGATAGCGGAGAGCCTAGGCGCTCTCCCTATCCCTTCAGCATTGAGCCGCCCCCCAGGCTAAGCTACCTGCTGACTAGGCATAAACCTCCTGATTCAATCCACCGCGCTTTCCCTTTCCATCACTTTCGGCCTCCGTCGCCCCCGCAACGTTGCCGCCATTGTGCAGCGCATGCACAATGTCATCGCCCCGTTACCACGCAGAACGATGAAATGTGGGTGTCATAGTGAGTTTATTCGCATAAGGCCCCTGGTGTGGCTTGCGAGAACGTCACTATATGGAGGATCATGCGGCCTCTCTATCAAATAAAAGACATTCGCGTTATCAAAAGGGACAAACGACCATGGGATTCGAAGTCGACAACGCCGAAACGAAACGCATCAACCTCAGCAGCCACGAGAATTCCTCGTTCGAGGTGACAGGGCTGGTGAAACACTATCCGGCAGGCTTTGTCGTTCCTTTCCACTCGCATAAACGTTGCCATTTGCTCTATTCGCAACAGGGAGTGATGGCGGTCGAGGCGGGCAGCGGGCGTTGGATCGTGCCGCCAACCACCGCAGTCTGGCTGCGGCCGGGGGTGGAGCATCAACTGGTCATGCAGAGCAATATCTGCGTTTACGGGATTTTTGTCGATGAATTCACCGCCGCGCGGTTGCCGTTGCGCGACGGCGTTTTGCAGGTGTCACCGCTGCTGCGGGAGCTGATCGCCCAACTGGCGACGCTGGCACCCGAGGGCGAGGAAACCAAACGCCACGCGCTGCTCAGAGCGCTGTTCCTCGAGGAACTGAGCCTGCAGCCACAGCTGGCGCTGCATCTCCCTTGGCCGATGGAAGCGAGAATGGCCGCCATTTGCCGGCAGTTGGTCATCACGCCGGCCGACGATCGCGGCATTGAGATCTGGGCGGATTCACTGTCGATCAGCGCGAAAACCTTCCAGCGTCACTTTACTCAACAAACCGGCATCACCTTTGGCCAGTGGAAACAGCGTCTGCGGCTGCTGTCGTCCATTCCGCTGCTGTTGGCCGGCCACTCCATCATACACGCCGCTTTCGAAAGCGGTTATGAGAGCCACAGCGCCTATTCGGTGGCGTTTAAAAAACTGTTTGGCGTTTCGCCTTCGCGCTTTACGCTATAGCCGTATTGCAGAGCGCGCTTCTCCTATAGATTGAAGCAACCTAATGACGTATAAAGCAAAGCAGTCAACCTCCGAGGCCGCTTCCCGTGATAAAAATTGTCGTGTACCTGATTATCGCCGTGACGATCGCCATTATTGCGGCAAGAGTCATCTTTCGTTTGCCGGATATTTCGCAGCGTCTGCCGCAGGCGGCCTTGCCGGCGGATCCTGCCGCGCTATTGCCGGCGCGGGCCGCCGAACAGATGGCGGCACACCCCGGCCTGAGCGGCGTGGTGCCGCTGGTCAGCGGCCACGATGCGTTCGCCAGCCGCCTGGCGTTGGCGCGGATGGCGGAAAGGTCGATCGATGCCCAGTACTATATCTGGCATAACGACACCTCCGGGCAGATCCTGCTGAAAACCCTGTATGACGCGGCCCAACGCGGCGTGCGTGTGCGGCTGCTGCTGGACGATAACGGCGTCGCCATGGATGAGACGCTGGCGGCGCTGAACGCGCAGAAAAACGTCGAGATCCGTCTGTTCAACCCGTCTACCGTGCGTACGCCGAAGCTGGCCGGTTACGCCTTCGACTTTATGCGCATGAACCGGCGCATGCATAACAAGTCCTACATCGTCGACGGCGCCGTGGCGATCATCGGCGGCCGCAACATTGGCGATGAGTATTTCCAGGTCGGCGACGAGAACTATTTCCTCGATCTCGACGTGTTGAGCGTCGGCAGCGTGGTGGCGGAGACCGCCGATGTCTTCGATCGCTACTGGAACAGCGCCTCGGTATTCGGCGTTGAGCAAATTATCCGGGGCCAGGGCAACCTCTCGGCATTCCTGACGCAGGCCGCCGCAACCGAAACCAGCGAGCGCGCCCGTAAATTGGCGGTGCAGCTGGAAACCAGTGCGGTGCGCTTTCGTGATGGCGCCGTGCAGCCGGAATTCACCCAGGTAGAGCTGGTGGCCGACGATCCGGCGAAGGGATTGGGCAAAGCGTCGCGCGATCGCTTGATGGTGACGCAGCTGGGCAAGATCATCGGCGGCGTCAGCCGGCAATTGGATCTGGTCTCCGCCTATTTCGTGCCGGGGCGGGAAGGGGCAACCTTCTTTGAATCGCTTGCCAAACAGGGAAAATCCATCCGCGTGCTGACCAACGCAATGAACACCACCGACGTGCTGGTGGTTCACGCCGGCTACGCCAAATACCGGCGTGAGCTGCTGCAGGCGGGCGTCGAGCTGTTCGAGCTGAAGCTGCGCGCCGGGCAACCGACGGGGCGCAAGGAACTCAAGCCGCTGGGGCTGTCCGGTGCGGCGCTGCATGCTAAAACCTTCGCCATCGATGACAAACGGGTGTTTATCGGCTCGTTCAATTTCGATCCGCGCTCGGCGCACCTGAACTGCGAAATGGGATTCTTGATCGATAGCCCGTCGCTGGCGGCCGACACCCGCCAACTGTTTGATGGCCCGCTCGAATACGCCGCCTATCGGCCGGTATTGACGCCCGAAGGCAAAATGGTGTGGAAAGAAGCCTTCGAAGACGGCCACACCGAGGTGCACCAGCAAGAACCCGGCGCCGGCTGGGTAAAACGCATCGTTCTTACCGTGGCCGGCTGGCTGCCTATCGAGTGGATGCTGTAACGCCGGCGAAGGCCGTCGCCACCCGGTGTAACAGCCGTTGCAAGGGAACCTCGCCCGCGATGATTGCGATGAGGCGCGCATCCTCAAACAGGGCGAGGGAGGGCACGGATTTGATGCCGAACGCAGGGGCGACCGTCGGCGCCTGCGCGACGTCAATGCGGCCGAAGGCGATCTCGTTGGCGTGACGGTGCAGCTGTTCAACGATCCCCTGCATATTCTGACAAGGGCGGCACCAGGAGGCGGAAAAGTAGAGGATGGCCCGCTGCCCCTCGGGTTTGTCTGCGTCATAGAGGAAACGGGTCACCTCATGGGGCTCTGCCAGGTTCGTGATCGTCATGGCAGGCTCCTGACGATCTCTATCCCCATCCAAATCATCGTGACGATTTGCGTGAAAAAGAAAGCGAAGCGCCAGGTGGCGACTTTCTCCGTCTGCTCGAAACCGATGTGAACCAGACTCTGCGCCATGCGCGCGCCGAGCAGGGCCAGAGACAAGACATTCAGCGTCGTGCTTTCCACCTGAAATACGGCTATCGCTACAACGAGGGCGGTATAAACCGGCAAATTTTCAATGCAGTTGCGATGCGCCGCAATGGCGCGCTGGTAGCCATCGCTGCCCTGCGGTTTATTCGCTTGCCATTCGCTGACCGTGGCGCGGCCGGTTAAAATTCGGGACCAGCGATAAACGCCGACGGTGCCGAATAGAATCAATAATGTCCAGCCGGCAAACGCCAGCAACACCAGGGTTGGCATATTCATAACGCATTCTCACTTGTCTTGGGAAAGAGCCTGCGGCCTCAGGGAGAGCTGCTCGGCTTGAATATAAGGTTATATTAGAATTATATAAATTAGCAATACCTAATTTAATGGGTGCTAATGTAATGCTGTGCCGGCGCCTGAAAGCCGCTATAATGCGGCTGAATGATGACGGGGCCGTGACTGACCATGAATGCAAAAGCTAAGCAGGATCCCTTTTTGAATGAAGGGGCGATTGAGGCCGCCAGGCTGTTGAAAGCGATAGGCAACGAACACCGTTTGCTGGTGCTTTGCCTGCTATTGAAACACGATGAGATTGCCGTGGGGGAGCTTCAACAGTTGGTGCCGCTCAGCCAATCGGCGCTGTCGCAGCACCTGGCGAAAATGCGCAATGAAGGTCTGGTAACGTACCGACGCGAAGCGCAAACCCTGTTTTACCGCATCGATGACCCAAACGTGGCGAAAGTGATCGCCACGCTCAGAGAGATTTACGCGCCGAAGTGAGGGGGCAGGCGAAGTGCGTCGGGACTAGCGCACTTCTCGCGTTGCGGCCAACAAGGCTTGTAACGAAGGCGCTTCGACCAGATTCTCGATGCAGGCCATCAGTTTTCGCGCATTAAGGCGTAATCCCTCACTGGGTGATTGCGCACAGCAGTGAAGAAATTTCTCACGAATATCCTGCATATCGGCCGGATTCTCCGGCCAGCCGCGGCCAAACTCGGCCTTGAGCCGCAGCGTATCACCCTGCTCCGGCGTGATGTGTAGTTCGAAGCGGTCAAACCTATCGAAGGCATGTTGTTCATGAACTTCGATACGCTGCGCCAGAGCAACGACCGTAGGTTCTGTCGCTGAAGCCGCGCTGAATTCACGTGCGCTGGCCTGGCCGCGCAGCAGCGCGTTGGCGATGATGTAACGCGCGCTGAACTGCGCATCGATTTCGGCCGTTTTCTGCGGCTCGTATGGCGCGCCGCAGACCATGCGCATGGTCGGCGAGGCATGCAGAGTGATCTTCGCCCGTGCGGGATCGGACAACTGCCGATGCGGGCCGTCGTTCAACAGCGCTTCGGTCAGCGCCAGCAGAATGCTGCAGTGCGGGTAGAGTTTGAAACAGGTCGCTTCTTCACCCAGAAAGGCGGAGCCCAATTGGTGGGTCAGCAATCCCAGGTCGGGTTCGCCCGGGGCATAGAGATTGAAAAATCCGTTCTCGCCGCTCAGGACGCGTTTAGGGCCACTTATTCCAGCCTGCGCCATTAAAACCGCTTCCAGCGCATGGCGAGCCACCAATCCCTGGCTGATACGTACCGCCAGCGTCTTGTCCTGGTAGTGTTGGAAGGTGCCGATGCCAAAATCGAAAGCCAGGCCGATAGCGTCGGTAAAGGCGTGCAGGTCCAGGCGCAACAGGCGGGCGGCGATCGCTGCGCCGGAAAACAGGCCGAGGATGTTCGAGTCGAACCCGCGGTAGAAAAAGCCGTTCGCCTGCGCGGCGAGGTTGATGCGTTGAGCGAAGTCTTGCCCAACGGCCAACGCAGCCAAGGTGTCGAGGCCGGAAGCACCCGACAGTTCCGCAGCCGCCAAGGCCACAGGAATATCCGAGGAGCTGGGGTGCCAGCCAGGAGAAAGCACGTCGCAATAATCGAGCGCGCGAGCGCGTACGGCGTTGACAAACGCCGCCTGCGGCGCGGCGAGCCGTTCTTCGCTGCCGATAATGCTGGCTTCGGCGCTGCCGCTCCAGCGTCTGGCCAGCGACAGCGCCGCGTCAACGCCGCTTTGATCGTAGCCGGCGGCGAGACAGCCAAGATTATCCATGAGCCGTTTACACTGGAATGCCAGGACGGCGGGGGGAATCATGCACGCATCTACCTGCGAAGCGAAAGCGATCAATTCTTCGATCGGGTCGACCGATAATTTTGTCATGTTCATTCCTCGTTCAGTCGTTCAGGTGACTTGTTCAGCACGGCGTTTCCGGCCTGAGGATGCAGACGGAAACGCGGATGTAGCATGATCAGCAGCCACACGGTCATCACGATGCTGAGTAATCCGGCACACAGCATGGCGATCCCGAAACCATCGGCGAAGGCGCTGTGCGTCAGCGCTTGCATGCGGCTCGCGCTCAATGCATCAACGGCCGTTTGCTGTTGTTCGATGACCGCCGTCCGGGCGATTGCGGCGGCCTGTTCCACGCCTTGCGTTTGCAAAGCCGCAGTCAAGGTAGTCACCGCTTTCATGCTCATCAGCGTGCCCAACAAGGCGATGCCCAGCGTCATGCCGGTTTGTCGCAGCGCGTTCATCGTTGCCGACGCCATCCCGGAACGTTGCGGCGCAACGGTGCGCATCACCAAGGCGCTTGTCGCCGGCATGGACAGCCCCATGCCGAAACCGAGCAGGGCCAAATAGAGCGCCACCAGAGCGTAAGGCGAATCGGCGTGCAGCTGCGTCAGCAACAACAGGGCAACGCCCATCAGGCCATAACCGACGATCATCAGCGAGTTCACGCTCAGTTTGGCGGACAGGCGGCCAAAACCGGAAGCGGCCAGCGCCATGGCGAGAAATTCCGGCGCCATGCGCCAACCGGTGTCGGCGGGGCTCCAGCCCTGGGCTTGTTGCAGGAATAGCGAGACGAAGAAGACGCTGCTGTAAGCGGAAAAACCGAGTACAAAAGAGGCGAGGTTATAGCCGCTAAAATCGGCGTTGCGAAACAGGCTCAGCTGCAGCAAGGGGCGTTTGACCCGCGTTTCCACCCAGAGAAATAGCGCAAACAGCGCCAGGGCGGCGTACAACGGAAAACGCGATTGCACACTGTGCCAACCGAATTCTCCGGCGGCAATCAGCCCGTAGGTCAGCGCGCCAAGCCACAAGATGCTCAACCCTTGCCCCAGCGGGTCAAGCGCAGCGTGCTCAGGATGCGAGCTTTCTCGCAGCCCCCAACCGCCCAATATCAACGCGACGATCCCGACCGGAATGTTGATCCAGAATATGCCTGGCCAACCGGTGGTATGCACCAGCAAGCCGCCCAAAACCGGGCCAATCACCAGCGAAAGGGCATTGACCGAAGACCAGATCCCGATCGCGCGGGTGCGCAACTGCTCCTCCGGAAAAGCATGAGTCAATAACGACAATGCCCCAGGGATAACGGCTGCGCCGGCGATCCCTTGTATCACCCGGCCCGTCAGCAGCATGCCGAGAGAGGAGGCGAATGCGCAAACGATCGAACCGACGGTAAACAATGCAACGCCGTACAGCCAAATACGCTTACGGCCAAATCTGTCGCCCAGCGGACCGGAGGAAAGGATTAACGCGGAAAGGCAAAGGGCATAGGCGTCAACGACCCACTGCAGGCCCGACATGTCGGTTTGCAGCGATTCCAGCATCGTGGGCAGCGCCACATTGACAATGCTGATATCAAGCGACGCCATAAATGTACCCAGACAGATGGCGGCAACGAGCGAAATCCTGCGCATACCGGACATAGTGGGGCTCCTTATTGAGATGGGGGTGATAGTGAAAACTATTCTCATCCTATATTATGACTGACCGTCGGTCAATGGAGCGTAAATATTGATTTCACTGAGATAGGCCGGCTGGTCAATGGCAACAACATTGGTTACGATGGCCGCTGGACTCCTAGTGGATGTTGATATGAAGACAAAAGAGAAGATGAAAGAAACACAGCCTCGAACCAAACCGGCGGAAGTGCGCTTGGATGAATTGATGGATGCGGCGCAGAAGCTGTTTATCGAAAAAGGGTTTGAAGCGACCACCATCAGCGATATCGTCCGCGACGCCAACGTCGCCAAAGGGACCTTCTACCACTATTTCCCGTCCAAAAATGAAATGTTGTCCGCTTTACGTATACGTTTCACCAATCACTTTATCGAGAAAATTCAGCTGGCTATCGATGAGTGTGCGCCGGATGACTGGTTGGCGCGTCTGAGAGCCTGGTGTGATGCCGGCGTGGCGACCTATTTTGAAGGCATGGAACTGCACGATGCGTTGTATCACGATCATCATTATCATACCCGAGGCAATCAGGATCGTGATGCCGTGCTGGAGCAGATCCTGACGATTTTAAACGATGGCGCAGCGGCGGGCGCCTGGCGTCTGGAGAATCCGCATCTGACCGCCATCTTGATGTATCACGGCATGCATGGTGCCGTGGATGACGTCATGGTCAACCCCGACGCCGACCGCCAAGGGCTGGGGCCTGCGCTGGCGCAGGAATTCATGCGTTTGCTGGGATGTCGCTGATCGTTTACGGCGCCGCCTTGAGCGACACCCAGTAACCGGGCTGATACGGAATGGGAAGAAAGCGGGCGAAGAGTTCAGCAAAAGTCGCTTCGGGATCAACGCCGGCGAACAGCGACGGATGGAACCAACTGGCCAGACGTTCGATCGCGACGAAATTAAAAGGGTGATCGTAAAACGGGTGCCAGATGGCGTACGCCTGTCCGTTCTTTGCCGCGGCCAGGGTGCGATAAGCCGGGCGTCGCATCAATTTTTCCAGCCGCGTTTTTGCCAGCGTCAAATCTGCGCCTGGCCCAAGGTTGATCCAGTCACCGTGGGGCGAGTAATGACTCCAGTTGCTGCCGGTCACGACGATCTTATCGGGCTGGGAAGCGATCACCGTTTCCTGACTCAATGCGCCGTAAACGCCGTGAATATGCGTCTGAGCCAAATTGAATCCTCCTGCGCTATCCACCATCTCGCCGTAGTTGCCATTGCCCCAAGACAGGCAGCAATCCTCGTATAATCCGGCGGCGCGCTCCATCATTATGCGTGGGCGCGGCGGAGCCCGTTTCATCAGCGTGTCGCGGATCGTATCGAGATGACGCTGGCGGAAGCGAATCAGGCTATGTGCACTTTGCGGATTATCAAACAGCTGCCCCATGATGGCGATGCTTCTGGCGCTGTTGTTCATCAGGCCGATGCTCATATCGACAAACACCACGGGGATGTTCGCCGCCGTAAGCTTAGCCATCAGGCCGCTCGTTTCCAGCACAGAACGCGTATTCGCGTTGAGCAACATGGCTTCGGGCCGCAAAGCGATCAACCTTTCCAGATCGAATTGCATTTGCTGCACGCCGGCGAAGGCCGGCAGCTTGGCCAGTTCGGGAAAATAGCGCAGATACAGCCGGTAGCTGTCCAGGTCGGCGGTGCGGAAATTGTCTCGCCAACCCACCAGTTTTTCCATCGGCGCGCGTGGGTTGAGCGCCGCAACGGTATAAAACAGGTTGCCTTCCGCCAGGAAAATACGCCGCAGAGGATAGCGTAAAGTCACCGTACGCCCGACGATATCGGTCACGATCTGTGTATCAGCCTGGGCGCGCAGAGAGCGTGAAGGCGAAGAAAGTGCCAGCAAAGCGGCCGCCTGAAGAAAACGTCGTCTGTGCATCAGAAATACCAGCTTATCGAACCGATGATGCGGCGTTCGATGCCGATGCTGCAGTAAGGCGCACTGGTGCAACTGGCGATGTAAGATTTGTTGGTCAGGTTGTTGACCGTCAGTCCCAGCTCCAGATTATACAGACGAGGATCCCAGGCACCCGGCGTATAGCGGACGGTCATATCGCCGAGCCAAACGGCGGGCACTTTGAAGGTGTTGGCGCCATCTCCCCAACTGGCCCCCAGGTAGCGGGTACCGCCACCGATCAGCAGCCCCTGCAGCGGCCCTTTAGTAAAGCGATAGTCCAGCCACATCGAGCCGGTCTGCGCCGGAACCCCCACCGGATGTTTCCCCTGCGTGCTATCGTTAGCCTCAGTCACGACGTTGTTGACCCAGGCATAGGACAGCATCAGATTAAGGTTATCGGTCACCGCCGCCCGTGATTCCAGCTCCACGCCGCGAGAACGCACTTCACCCGTTTGGGTGTAATAACTGGGATTAAGGGGATCGATGGTGTTCACATCGCGCTGCGTCAGTTGGTAGACCGCCAGGCTGGTCATCGTTGCGCTGCCGGGAGGCTGCAGTTTCATCCCCATCTCATACTGAGTGGAATGGGTTGGCTTGAACGGCGTGCCTTGAGCGTTTGTGCCGGTCAACGGATCGAAGGCGGTAGAGACGCTGGCCCACGGCGCCAGGCCATTGTCGAACGGGTAGCTCAACCCGGCGCGATAGCTCCAGGCTGCGTCATTGGTTTGCGTTTGAGTATGGGCCAGATTGTCACTGGTACGCATGCGTGACCAGTCATGACGGCCGCCCAACAACAAATGCCATCCGCGCCAGCTGGCTTCGTCCTGTCCGTATAAGCCCGTGCGCTGGAAGCGTTGCGTTGTCGACGTGCGTGAAACCGGGATAGGTTCGAATGAAGGGCGGTACTGTTCGGACCAGGGATCAAACGTCACGGTTTGCGATCCCCACCAGTCTTTATCCAATTTACCGGCCTGAAAGTCGATCCCGGCCAATCCCTGATGGACGATGGCGCCGGTAACGAATGTCGTCTCGGCCTGGTTATCCATCACGATGCTGTCCGCCTGACTCGGTGCGTCCTGATAAACCGCCGTCAAAAGTCTCTCGTCCGGCGTGATGGCGCGCGTAAAATCGCGTCGCACCGTCGAGTCTACGTGGGAATAGCGCAGGTTTTGCTTTAGGCGCCAGCGATCGTTCAATTCGAATTCAAGCAGCGAGGTCATATCGTATTGCGTACGGCTCGAGTGCTCGTGCGCGGGATCGCTGTAATTTCTATCGGTATCTATCTTGCCGTGCGGATTGGGCAACAGCCCCAAAACCTGGGCGGGAAGGGTGTTGTAATAGCCTGATTGGGGTTCGCGAAGATAGTGAGCCAACACGGTCCAGCGCGTGCGATCATTGGGTTGCCAGGTGATTGCGGGCGCCAGAAAGATGCGCTTTTGCCTGGTGTCTTCGATCTGCGAACCGCGCGTGGCCGCCAGACCATCGAAGCGGTACACCCACCGTTCGTCATCGGTCAGCGCGCCGATGGAATCGAGGCTGAGGGAGTGCGAGCGGTCATTGCCGACATCCCATTTAAGCTGATTCGACTCGGCGGTGGAAGGGCGTCGGGAAATCATATTAATTACGCCGCCGGCGCCCCCCTGGCCGTATAACGAGGATGAAGGGCCATGCAAGACTTCAACGCTTTGCACTCCCCAGGTTTCAATTTGCGGTCCCCAAATGCCGCTATTGCCGATGACGCGCAATCCATCCAGGTAGTAGTCGGCCTCAAAACCGCGCACTTTGGCGAAGTCCACGCCGCTGGAAAAGGCGCCGAAACGTTCCACGGCAACGCCGGCGCTGTAGCGCAACGCCTGGCTAACCGTGTCGGCCGACTGCACATCCATTTGCTGGCGATTGACCACCGAGACAAATTGCGGCACATCGACCAACGGTGACCGGGTTTTGGTCGCCACAGTCGCTTGCTGTGCGGCATAACCTTGTGGGGCATTGTCTGAGGATGAACCCTCTGCGACCACCCAGATCGACTCTTCATCGGCCGCCAGGGTCAGGCAGGGCATCATGCCCAGCAACAACGGGCAAAGATAAGCCTTACGCAGGCGAAGTCCGTTGAATTTATTCAAAAAAAATCCCTCTTTAAGTAAGAGTCTCGCTGCGAGGGCGGGAGTCTGGTCATCTCAGGCAAGCGTTAAAATACTCATTGACCGACTGACGGTCAATATGAATAATTATCAATACCATTTAACGATTGGATAACATTATGAAGACTCTGGATGATTTGTTGGCGCTGTTGGCTGAGGTGGGGGTACCTGAAGATGTGCTGCAAGAGGCGGATGGCAGCTGGCAGTTGCGTCAAGATTTAGCACTCAGCTCGGCGGAAACGGTGGCATTGCAAGCCCTGCTGAAAGCCCGCTGTGTTAACGCGCCATCGCTGTGGGGAGGGCGAGACTATTCATTAGAACAGCTTATTTCTGAAATGTCATAAGCAAGTATAAAAAAAGTATTATTTATAATGTGTTGTTTATAAAGGAGATTAAAACGACATGATAGGGGTGAAACATAAGATCTACAAATAATTAACGCCAAGGTAATTGACTGACGGTCGGTCATGGTGTTTGATGTCGGCCAGAAAATGAAGTGTTTTTGAGTCCGTTTTGCTTTTCATTCTGAGCCAATACAGAAGTGATGGCGCCGCCTGACCGAGGTGCCGAAAGCTGTTTGTTTAACGAATTGTGATTGAGAAAGATAACAGTCAAACAGTGAGTTAACTCATTATGGAGTCGCTATGGTTAGTGTTGAGGATTCGATCAACCAACGTTTATTGCTGGCCCTTCAACAACATGGACAGCGCCCGGCGCTTTTTGAACACGGGGAGGTTTACACTTACGACTGGCTGAACGGTGCGGTGGCTTCAGCCGCTTTGAAGCTGTGTCAATTGGGCGTGGTGAAGGGCGATCGGATCGCCTATCAATTGCGCAACACCCGTGAAGCGGTTGTCATCATGCTCTCTTCGTTGATGCTCGGTGCGATCCCGGTGCCGATATTACCCTCTTATCGAGAAAAAGAGCTGAGGCACATTCTGCATCTGACGGCGCCAAAAGTATTTGCCCTGCAGCGAGGTTCCCGTCGCTATAACCCACTTGCCGCTTTGCAGACGCTGTTGGCCGAAGGTCTCAATATCGATGTGATATTGGTCGAAGACTACGATGACGCCGGGCACGACACTCGTTACCTAAACCTGCAACATTTCTGTTCGCCTTTGACGCCCGCGCCGCCACTTCACGCCGCCACCATGACGCCGCCGGATACCGCCGTCATGTTGCTCTCGAGCGGCACCACCGGTTTACCTAAAGCGATTGCCCGTAAAAATGGCGGCTACAGCTATATGATCGAGTGCGGCTGTGACGTGTTTGCTTTAGACAGCCATTCGGTCTATTTCGCCGCGATGCCGGTTTCGCATGGGTTTGTCATCAATTGCCCCGGTATACTCGGTACGCTTTCTCGCGGCGGCGCCGTTGCGCTCGCCGACGCCCCGTCGGCGGAAACGGCGTTGGACGTGATCGAGCAATGCGGCGTGACGCACACCACGCTGGTGCCTGCGTTGCTGTCTCAATGGAGCGAACTGCAGCGGCAAACGCCGCGCGACCTGACGTCTTTGTGGCATGTTCAGGTGGGTGGCGCCAGGGTGACGCCTGAGCTAGCGGCCTCCGCCTCCCGCAACCTCGGCATTACCCTGCAGCAGTGCTATGGCATGAGCGAAGGGCTGCTGTGTTTTAACTCGATTGACGATGATGACACTCTGCGATTCAGCTCTCAGGGCCGGCCGTTGAGCCCGCATGATGAAGTGCTGATCGTCGACGAAAACGGCCGTCCTTTGCCCGTGGGCAAATCAGGCGAACTGATCACCCGCGGCCCTTATACGCTCACCGAGTATTACCAAAATCCCCAGGCTAATCGTAGCGCGTTTACGGCGGACGGCTTCTACCGTACCGGCGACCTGGCGCACGTCGATGCCGCGGGCAACATTTTCATCGACGGCCGCGTAAACGACTCGATCAACCGCGGGGGAGAGAAATTCAGTCCCAATGAGATAGAGGAGTTGGCTGAACAGCATCCTGCCGTGGTGCGAGCCGCCTGCGTTGGTATGCCGGACGATCTCTACGGTGAGGTGCCTTGTCTGTTTGTCACCAGCACAGATACCACTCTGACTCTCAGCGCATTGCGCCGCTTCTTTGAGAAAGAAGGGCTGGCGGCGTTCAAGGCGCCGGAGCGGCTGATTGTCATCGATACCATTCCGATGAAAGGGATCGGCAAGATAGATCGCGTGACGTTGCGCGACATGCTGCGCCAGGAACAGACGGTCAAAAATACGGCGGGGTTGAACTCATGACGCCATTGCGCACGTCTCTCGGTTGCGTGGTGAGGCTCAGCCGCCCATGCAGTTCACCGGTCAGCAAACAATTGGTCGTATTTCCACATGCCGGCGGCGGCGTTGCGTTCTACCAGCACTGGCGTGATCTGCTGCCGGACGAGGTGGATCTGTTCATCGTGCAGTACCCCGGCCGAGAAGACGCGCAAGACGCGCCGGCTTGGGAAACGGCGCAGCGAGCCATTACGCGCTGCGTTGATGCGCTGCATTCTTCTCTGGGCATCGCGCCGGTGGTGATTTTCGGTCATAGCATGGGCGCGCTGTTTGCCCTGCAGGTTGCCGCGGCGTTACAAGCGTCGCGTTTTAACATCGACGCCGTGTTGTCGGCCCAGCGCGCCCCCTCTGAACTGAAAATACTTCAACAGGAAAGCCTGCGGCAAGAGGTGTTGGGCGACATCCTGACATTCAGTGAAAGCAGCGGCGCACTGTCGCTGGATGAGATCACTCGCCCGCTTGTCACCCGCTTGATACAGCAAGATCTACAGCTGTTGGGCGCGCTCAGCGCAGAACCTTTGCCCGACATGCAGCCACGCATTTTGGGCGGCGATAACGATCCGTTGGTTAGCCGCGCCGCGCTGTCGCTGTGGGAAAAAGAACTCCCCGGCAGCCGGGTGCAATTCCTCGCGGGCGATCACTTTTATTTCGCGCAGGACACCGCTGCGTTTCTCCGCCAGCTGCTCCGGTAACGCTGGCTTATTTGTCAACGTATGGCTTTAAAGGAACCTCTGATGAATTTTGAGCTGTTTAACCCACAGGATTGCGCACCGGATACGGAGAAAGCCTTCGCTCTGTTCCCCCAGTTGAAAAAATTCTATGCGACGTTAGGCAATACCCCGCTGGTTGAAGTGCCGTCGCCAAAGGGAAAGGCGTCGATTTACGCCAAGTTTGAGTTTGAGAATCCGTTTGGCTCGGTGAAAGACCGCACCGCGTTCGGTCTGTTTTGCGATGCCATCAATCAACACGACTTCGCCGCCGGTGAATTGAAGTTGCTCGATTCCTCGGGGGGCAATATGGCGAAAGCCCTGGCCAAACTCGGCAATATGTGCGGGATAGCGGTGCAAGTGGTGATCCCGGATTCGTCTCCGCAACCGCTTATCGACACGTTAAAAGCCGATAAAGCCATCGTTACTCTGGTCGATCGCAATCAGTTCCTGCTCGGCGTCATTGCACGCAGCCAGCAGATTGCGCATGAAGATGGCAGTTGGACGCTGCTTTCTCAGCATCTTAACCTGGTCAACACCGCCGTACATCAGCATGCGACGGGCGCAGAGATTCGCCGGCAGCTGGAGGGTGAGCGCATCGACGGTTGGGTATCGGCGGTAGGGACCGGCGGGACCTTGTCGGGGGTGGCCGCCGCGTTGCGTCAGGATAACCCACAACTGATCGTATGGGGCAGCACGCCGCGCGAATTGCCTTACGGTACGCTGTCTGCGCCGAACGGTGAACCTAAATTTGCCGGAGCCGGCGGGCTGGGCTTCGGTTTCCGTCAGCCTTTCATCAGTAAGTTGATGCCGCAGGAACCGCCTTTCAATCCGGTTTCCTATCGGGAAGCGCTCAGCGCGATGCACGAATTCCATCAGTTGACCGGCGTTAAAATCGGCGCATCTTCCGCCGCCAACTGGAAAACGGCCTGTAAGCTGGCAGAAACGCTGAGTGCGGATCAACGGGTTGTCACACTCTTTGCCGACGCCGGTTCCGATATCGATCGAGAAAAAGGGCGCGAGTGGTTCAAACAATCTGAAGCCTTGACCGTTTAATAACGTCTAAAAGGAATATTTCATGGAAATTATACAGGGCAATAATAATGTATTGTCTGAGCTGATCGCGCTTGGCGATTATGTTCGCCAGTTAATAAGTTCAGGTAAAGAGGCCAACGATATTGAGCATATTTTGGCGACGAAAGACGGCTATAACAATGCCACCGTGCTTTCCGTTATCGAAATGGCAAATATTACCTTTAAAGCAAAAGCAGATAATGTCCCTAACGTTGGCGATGCCAATTCACATATCGATCGGTTGGTGGATAAGCAGGGGCATGATATCGGCACGATGAAGGGCCAGGGGTGGAAAATCGCCTCACTGCCGGACGACAGCGTGGTTTCCTGGTACCACGAGACGGCCGAGACGCCGCTGGGGCGAATCGAAACCGCCGGCATTTGGAATTCCAGTGCGATTTGGGCGGGGCAATGGCAATCGTTGTTCGCCGCCGGCGTTAGCGGGGATGTCATGGGGAAGATCGGCGTTCGTCAGCTCTATCAGGATATTCCGCGAGAAAAATATCTGACGCTGATCGTCCTGTTGCCGCTGGATCAAATTAAAAGCTTAATTAAAAAATAATTTTATCAAACACACACAATATCCATTACGAGGGATAGGTATGCACACGTCGGTACACTGGGATGTCATTATTATCGGCGCTGGCCCCATCGGGCTGGCCGCCGCATGGAATTATGCGCGAGAGCATCGCGACCATAAGGTTTTGGTCCTGGAACAACATGCGTTATTTACGCAACTGGCCGGCACCAGCGGGGAGGAGCGCCATTGGCGTTTGCAATATTCGGAGCTGGAAATATTCCGCCTTACCCTGGAGGCCGACAAATTGTGGCGGCAGCTGGAACAACAGGCGGACAGAAAACTGATCCACCGCATTGGCAGCCTATGGTTCGGCGATGCGGATGTCTGGACCAATGAGGGGCAAATCCGCCAAACCATGCTTTCAATGGATGAAATGAGGTTGCCTTATGAACGTCTGACGATGCGTGAAATCGAACGGCGCTATGGTTTCACCGGCTTGGACAGCAACTATGAAGGTTTCTTGCAGCAAGACGGCGGCGTGATCGACGTTAAAGGCACCCTGGCGTCGCTTTACTCGCTGGCCAGCGAAGCCGGCGTGGAGTTCCAGTTCCAGCAATGCGTGAAGGCCGTGGAGCCCGATGCTCGGGGCGCAACGGTGCTGACGACGCAAAACCGTTATCGCGCCCGTAAAGTCCTGGTTGCCAGTGGGCCGGGCAGCAAGAAACTGCTGCGCCAGTTGGATATTGAACTTGCGCTTTCTACCTATGAGATGGCCTGCATCAGCATGCTGCGCAGCCAGCGCCTGGGAGCCAACGATCCCTTCTGGTTTGCTTTCCAACCGCCGGTGGAGAGCGACAGCAACCTGTTTTATGGCTTCCCGCCTAACCCTTGGTCCGTCAATGGGTTTGATCGGCTGGGGACCGATTTCGAAGTGGATCCGATCACCGAAGCCAATGCGCCTGGCTATAGGGCAAACCCGCAGCACGTGGAGCGCGCGTTGGAGTTTGCCCGCCGGCATATGCCGTTCCTCGAACCGGATAAACAGCATTCCGCTGCAAGCTGTCTGGCCGTGTTGCCCACCGATCCGGCGCGCCAATTCTATCTCGACAGCGCCAAGGGCCGCTGCCACGGCGGCGAACATCTGGTGGTCTCGGCAGGGGGATGGGCGTTCAAATTTACGCCTCTGATGGGGCAAATTTGCGCCGATCTGCTGGCGGAACGAGAGCCCCGTTGGGACATCAGCGCATTGCGTTTCTGAGCGGAGAACCTTCATGCAGCAGGTGAACAGCAATGAACGGGATATCGCCCTGGTTGGCATGGCCTGCCGTTTCCCGGGTGCCGAGGACATCGAAAGCTGGTGGCATAATTTGATCAACGGTGTCGAATCCCTGGTTCGCGTCGATAACGATCGGGATGATGCCGTCGACAAGGGATATATTCCCGTCGCCGCGCCTGTGGCCGGCGACATATCTCGCTTTGATGCAGGATTCTTCGGTATTAGCGCGCGCGATGCGCTGCTGATGGATCCCCAGCAGCGGCTCTTTTTGGAATGCGCCTGGCACGCGCTGGAAAGCGCCGGTGTGACACCGGGGGAACTTGAGGATACCGGGCTGTTCGCCGGCTGTAGCAGCTCTGACTATTTACGTCAGGCGCAAGGATCCGAGCTACTCGATAAACTCAATCCTTCGCCGTTCGAGCGGCAAATAATGAGCGATAAAGATTACCTCACCAGCAGGGTGGCCTGGCATCTGGGCATCGGGGGGCCGGTGTGCAACGTGCAAGCCGCCTGCGCCACTTCGCTGGTGGCGGTATACGAAGCGGTCCACGCCTTGCGCAGCGGCCGTTGCAACCTGGCGTTAGCAGGCGCTTGTACCCTAAGGATCCCGCAAAACGACGGCTATTTTGCGCAGCAAGGCATGGTGTTTTCCACCGATGGGCACTGCCGGCCATTTTCCGCAGATGCCAGCGGTACGGTATTCGGCAGCGGCGTCGGTGTGGTGGTGTTGAAGCGCCTGAGTGATGCGCTGGCGGCCGGCGATAACGTCGTCGCGGTGATCAAAGGCGTGGCGATGAATAATGACGGCGCGCGCAAAGTCAGTTTTACCACCACCAGTTTACATGGCCAGCAACGCCTGCTGCGCCAGGCGATGGACGATGCCCGGTTGACGCCTGAGGATTTTCGCGCCATCGAAGCCCACGGTACGGGCACTCTGGCCGGCGATCCCATCGAATTCGAGGCGCTGAACGGTGTTTTCCGAGAGCATACGACACGACGGGGGTTCTGCGCCATCGGCGCAGTCAAGGCTAACGTCGGGCACCTGGAAACCTGCGCCGGCATGGCGGGATTGATTAAGGCCGCCCTGCAAATTCAGCATGGCTGGCTCACGCCGCAGATCAACGTTGGCTCACCGAATCCGGAAATGGCATTGGCGGAGAGTCCGTTTGAGTTTATCTGTTCCGCTCAACGGTGGGATCGCGAGGATCCGCGCCAGGCCATCGGCGTCAGCGCATTCGGTATTGGCGGTACGAATGCGCATGTCGTACTGGCGAGGCCGCCTGTCATGCCGCCGGCGCGAACAGCGGCCTCATTGTCCTCCACCGTCGTACCGATCAGCGCACAGTCAGAACAGGCCTGGCATCGGCTGGTAAAACGCTATCTGCAGCGACCGCACGGCGAAAACGACGAACGCTTGGCCTGGAGCGCGCAAAGCGGAAGAAAGTCGCTGCGCTATCGCGGCACCTTGCAGATAGACGATCGGGGCGCGTTGAGCGTGAAAGAAAACATGATGGATACGGGGAAAGGGCGCTTGTCGGTAGTTTTCCAATTCCCTGGCCAGGGAAGCCAGTTTATCGGTATGGCCAGCGATTTGATGGCACAGGATGCGACCTTCAGAAAACTGATGAACGACAAACTGCAGATAGTGCAAACGCAAGCCGCACTGGATCTCTCGGCGTTATTTACCGGAGAGGCCGCACCCGAGTCGATTAACGATACCGCGTTGACGCAGCCCGCGCTGATCGCCGTCGAAATCTCCGTGGCCGAACTGCTGATGCATTACGGCGTCGAGCCGGATTGGGTCATTGGGCACAGCCTCGGCGAAATTGCGGCGGCCTGGGCCGCTGGGGTGTTCTCGGTGCAAGAGGCGCTGGTTTTCGCCGCTCATCGTGGGCGTCTGATGGCCGGGTTGCCGTCCGGGATGATGTTGGCGGTAGAGCTGAGCGTTCAACAGGTTCAGCCCTGGTTGAGTCATCAGCTATCGCTGGCGGCAGAAAACAGTGATGACGGCTGCGTGCTGTCCGGCACCGCTGAAGCCATTCGCGCTTGCGAACGCCAGATGCGAGACCGAGGCGTGCGATGCAAAGCCTTGAATGTTTCACATGCGTTTCATTCGACCCTGATGGATCCCATTCTTGACGAGCTGGCCGATATTGCGCCGCCGCCGGGTGAATCGGCGACGGGGGTACGTTACGTCTCCGCCTTGCTGGCGACCGAAGTCGAATGTTCGGCGCTTGACGGCCGCTATTGGGCGCGTCATGCCCGTGAACCGGTCAATTACCACCGCGCCTTGCAGCAGCTACCGCAGCGCGGCAAGACGTTGTTTATCGAAGTTGGGCCGGGTTCGACGCTCACGGCGTTGGTTGCACAGCTGAAATCCGCCGGTTCTGTGACCGCGGTGCGAACCTTGCCGCGTCGCGACGAAGCGCAGAATGAAGGTGCCGTATGGATCCAGGCGCTGCAAAAAATCTGGCGCGCCAGCGTCAACGTTAACTGGCGCCGCCTGTGGCAACTGCCGCCTTCGCGCATCGCATTGCCGATGTATCCCTTCGATCCGGCGCACTGGTGGTTGGGCGAACGGGACAGGCAGGGGCCGCAAGCCGAGCGAACGCCGGCGGCAACAAGCCAGTCAGATCCCCAGATGGCGCGTATCTGGCGCGTTTGGGGGGATGTGACCGGCGTGAACCCCGATTCTAACCACTGTGACTTTTTTGACGCCGGCGGGCAGTCGCTGATGGCGCTGCGCCTGCTGGCGATGTTGGAGCAAGAGTTTGGCAAGGCAATAGGGATGGCCGATTTTCTTAAGCGGCCTACGCCGTGGGGCATTAAACAACAGTTGGACCAGGCTGGAGCATTCGAGCAAGATTCTCATTAAAACAGGATGGCAAATTATGTCAGTTAACAATGAATTGCTGAATACACATAACCAATACCAGATAGAAACGGTCGTAATCGATGACGAAACGTCATTCACCCTGGCTTACTCGTCGCAGATCAAGCTGCTACCGGCCAATGGCGGTATCCGTTGGCGAAACTATGCGTCCCGGCAGCAGCAGGAAGAGGAGGCGATCATGCTGGCGCAGCGCATGTCGCTGAAGCACGGGCTGTACAATACCGGCTTCAGCGGCGGCAAAATCGTGGTGAACAGCAAACGTTCTCCCCAAGAGCAACCGGCAGTGCTTGAAGCGATAGGCGCTCTGCTCAATCGCTATGGCGGCACCATGTTTACGGGATGCGATATCAATACCGGCAATCGAGAGATGGACTATCTGCGGCAGTTTACGCCGTGGATCCTGAATGCCATGGACAGCCCACAAGTCGATACATCGGTGGCAACCGGCTACGGCGTCTGGAGTTCGATGAAAAAAGTGTTGACGCTGAGGCTCAATCATTTGCCTCGCGCGCGCATTGCCATTCACGGTATGGGCAAGGTCGGCACTGAAGTGGCGAAACAAAGCCTGCTGTTCGGTTGTGAGGTGACGGCCTATGACATCAACCCCGCAGCGCAATTTCCTGCGGGGGTGCGCCGCGTGAGCGAAGAGGAACTTTGGGCGCAACCCAGCGAGGTGCTGTGCATCGCGTCGATGTCCAACGTATTGAATGCACAGAATATTGAACAGCTGAATACCCGCTGGGTGGTGAGCAGCGCCAACTCACCGTTTAATACGCCACAGGCTGAACAGCGGCTGTTGGCGCGCGGTATTCACTATCTGCCGGACTACGTCAGCAACGCCGGCGCAGTGATCTGCGACAGCATCGAAATGGCGTTTACCGACCGTTATAACCAAATGAACCAGGAGCAGGTCAACGCCTATGTTCACTCCGTGATTGGCGCCAAGACGGAGGAGTTGCTGCAGCGCGCTCAACTGCTCAATTGCGATATTGGACAATTGTTGCAACCGATCAAATCCGCCGCCATGGTGGCGTAAGAAATGGGCCGGGGAGCCTGCGCTTTCCCGGCCTCGGCATTTTTAACGGGCACATAACTCCATGATTATTGTAAAAGACGCTTTGCGTTGCAAAGTAGAGGCCGAATCGCAAGGGCGTCGCACCGTGCTTTACACCGCAAGTGGGCAGCCCAGCTATATGCATGTGATACCTCGTTTTACGCTGCAAGAGGTCACATCAGGGTTAGGCGAGGCGGTTCATCCTGCGTTTATCGTCAACGGTCAGCGAAAAGAGGCTTTCTTCTACGGCTGTTACCCCGGCACGCTGATCCATGGCGAACTGGTCAGTCAACCTGAGACGGCCCCGGCCAGCTGGCATGACCTGGCCGCATTTCGACAGGCGGCGGCTCGCAATGGACGCGGCTGGCACATTGGCACCAACGCCGAATGGGCCGCGTTGATGTTCTGGTGCCGTCATCATGGCTGGCCGGAGTTAGGCAATACCGAGAGTGGGCGATCGCATCGCGATCGACGCCAGTATGGCAAGCGATGTGACGGCGGTGTCGTGGGCGATGAGCAGGGCGATCCGACAACGTTTACCGCATCCGGTCCGGCTGCCTGGTATCATGACGGTACGCCGCACGGTATTGGCGATCTCTGCGGCAACCTTTGGGAATGGCAACACGGGCTGAAATTGGTCGCGGGGGAAATCCTGCTTTTACCGGACAATGACGCCGCGATGCCGATGACCGATAATGAAGACGAACGCTGGCGCGCGGTCGACCTGGCAACAGGCGAGTGGCTACCTCCCGGCAGCCCGGGAACCGCAAAATTCGATGCTTCATCGCCGAGTCTTACCGGCAATGCCGGCACGCCGCGCATTTCGGACCGTATCCGGCATTTCAACGGCGATCCGCATGACAATGGGTATCCGCCAGGTTTGATGGATGATGAGTTCGGGCGTATTGGTGCGGCAAGTGGAGAGTCGGTGCCGGATATATTGAAAATCCTCGGCGTTGTACCGCATCACCGGTGTGCGGACGGCGATCAGGTTTATCTGCGCAACTACGGCGAACGCATGCTGATGCGAGGCGGCGCCTGGTATTCCGGTGCGGGTGCCGGGCTGAGAACGCTGTGCCTGAGCCATGGCGCTGGGCATGCCAGTGCGACGGTGGGCGCCCGGCCGGTATGGTGTTTGTAAGCGGTTGGCAATTCACTGGGTGGCGCAGCGGCCGTGGCCGCTGCGCAGGATATTTATTGGCTGAGGGTTTGCTGCAGCGCCTGAACGGAAGAGGTGATGCCGGCATCGACCGACATGGTCAAGTCTTCCATTTCCAGTGACACCCAGTCGTTGTAACCCATCATGCGCACCACCGAGAAGAATTCCTTCCACCACTGCAGATCCCGGCCGCAGCCGACGGCGACATAGTTCCAGGCCCGGCCGGCCACCTCGTCGATCGGTTTGGTCTCCAGCAGCCCGTTAACCTCGACGACGCCGCGCTCAAGGCGTACGTCTTTGCCGTGCACATGGTGAATGGCGGGCCCAAGGGCGCGGGCCACCGCGATGGGATCTGCGCCCATCCAGATCAAGTGGCTGGGATCGAGGTTCAGACCCACCATCGGGCCAACGGCCTCTCGCAGCCGGAACAGCGTTTCCGGGTTCCACACCAGCATGGCGCTGAAGTTTTCCAGCGCAAAGCGCTCGACGCCGCACGCTTTGGCTCGGGCGACCAGCGCCTGCCAATAGGGGATCGCCACCTCATTCCATTGATAGTCCAGACAGTTTTTCACCGTAGGGGGCCAGCTGACGGTATAGGTGATCCAGTTGGGGATGGTGTCATGCGGGCTGGCCGGGGGCAGGCCGCTCATCATGACGATCTTCTTCACCCCCAGCAGGCCGGCCAGCTCCAGCGTATTGTCGGTTTGGCGCAGATGGCGCTGCCCCAGCTCGCCCGGATCGAGCGGATTGCCGGAGACATTGAGCGCGGCGATCTCCATGCCGCGGCTGGCCAGGGCCTGCTGCAGCTGCCGGCGTTTGGCCGGGTTGGCCAGCAGATCGTCGGTATCCAGATGGGGCGCCGGAGACCAGCCGCCGGTGGTCATTTCCACGCCGCGCACCCCCAGCTCCAGCAACCGATCCAGCATCGGCTCGAAGGGCAAATGGCCCAGGCTGTCGGTACAGAATGAAAGTTTCATGATGCTTTCCTTATCGGTAATTGACCCAGGTGGCGCCGTTGTCGGCGGAACGAACGCAGTTTTCAATCCAGCGCACGCCTTCTAACCCGGCATCGATATCCGGATAGATCAGCGTGGCCAGCGTTTGCCGATCGCCGTGCTGGCTGGCGCTGATGGCGATGGCGAACTTGAGGTAAATATTGGCCCAGGATTCGGCCAGCCCTTCGGTATGCAGCGCGCCGAGCCGCTCTTCGGCCAGCGCGCTGTCGTCCAGATAGGGCATGCCGTGGTGCAGCGTTTGGTTGGGCCGCCCCTGGATCTCATAGCGCAATTCGCCGGGCGTGGAATCGCTCCATTGCAGGCTGGCGCGTGCGCCCACCACGCGAATGCTTTGGCTGTCCATCGCGCCCGCGTTGATGGCGGAGGCCCACATGCGGCCGACGGCGCCGTTTTCGTAGTGCATCAGCACCATGGCATTGTCTTCCAGCGGGGCGCGGGAAGGGATAAAGCTCTGGCGATCGCACAGCAGGGAGGCAATTTTCATGTCGGGCATCACCAGCTGTGAGATGTAGAAGGTGTGGGTAGAAATATCGCCCAGAACAAAGGAGGGGCCGGCGATTTTCGGATCGACGCGCCACTTTTGCGCCTCGAACGTGTCCGCGCTTTCGTTGGCGTTGAAGCCATGGGTGTACTGCAATTCGACCATGCGTATTTCGCCGATGTCGCCGTTCGCGATCATGGCGCGCATCTGCATCAGCAGCGGATGCCCGGAGAAGCCGTAGGTTACGCCGACGATCAGGCCTTTCTCCGCCGCCAGCGCCTTGATTTCTCTCGCCTCCGCCGTAGTGAAGAACAGCGGTTTTTCGCAGATGACATGCAGGCCGGCATTCAGCGCGGCGCGCGTGATTTCATAGTGGGTGCCGTTAGGGGTGGCGATGGTCACCACCTCAACACCATCTTCGCGGTTGGCCTCTTGTTTCAGCAACTGCTGATAGTCGTCATAGCAGCGTTCAGCGGGCACGCCGAGATTGACGCCAAACTCACGCCCGCGCGCCGCGTCGATATCAAAAGCGCCGGCAACCAGCCGATAGGCGGTATTGTCGCGCAGTGCGCCGGAACGGTGCTTGTAGCCCACCTGACTGAGGCGGCCGCCGCCGATCATCGCCCAACGCAGCGGGCGAGGGATGCTTCTTTCACCATTTAACATGCTGACTCCTGATACTGTGGTTTTGCACTCGAGTGCAAAGTGGGTTGAAAAAGAGAGTGGCAACGGTTTATTTCTGGTTCATTTGCGCAAATTGCGGGTAGTTTTCTCGCGTCACGGTGGCATAAGGCACCCAGTTGTAAGACTCGGTTTTGGCGTGATCCAACATCGCTCGGGTCACTTGCACCGCGCCGATCGCCTGGGCTTTGGCATCCTGGAAAATGGTCACCGCCAGGTCGCCGTTTTTGATAAATTGCAGGCCGTCGGGCGTGCCATCGATACCGGCAACCAGTACGCCGTTCTTTTTGGCCTGCTTCAGCGCCATGATCGCGCCGATGGCCATCTCATCGTTGTTGGCGGCGATCGCATCGATCGGTACGCCGTTCAGCAACCAGCCGGAGACCACGTCGACCGCTTCATTGCGTTGCCATTTCGCAGTCTGTTTCTCTACCACTTTCAGCTCTTTGTGTTTGGCGATCACCGCCTCCACCGCGCGGGTGCGCTCGCGGGTTTCTTCGTTGGAGAGGGCGCCCATCAGGATCGCCACGTTGCCGCGGTAATTCATTTTTTTCGCCAGAGCCTCCATCTGCAGGCGACCGCTGAGCGCCGAATCGGAGCCGACGTAGGCCGTCGCGCCGCTCAGCGGCACTTCGGGTTTGCGGTTGACGAAGATAAGGGGGATAGCGGCGCGTTGGGCGGCCGCTATCATCGGCTGAACGCCTTGCGTATCGACCGGGTTGAGGATAATGGCGTCCACGCCCTGATTAATCAGATCGTCTACCTGCTGCACCTGCAGGGCGACATCGCCTTTGGCATCAACGAACTGGCCTTGCAGCTGCTGCGCAACCAGTTCCCGCGCCATTTGGCTGCGCAGGATAGAGACGAAGTTGAGATCGAAGTTGGCCAGCGCCACGCCGACCTGGTAGGTCTTGGCCTGGGCGGTCACGACAAACAGCGAGCAGGCTAACATCAACAACAGTCTGGTTTTTTTCATTACGGTATCCTGTTGAGAAGAGAGGTGTTATGTAAAAACAGTGTTTTGCAACCGGGTGCAAAGCAGGAGACAAAACGGCGATGAGTCTCTGAATGCCACCGTGAATGTCGGCCATGGATAAAATTTGGTCAACAGGGGAAAGGTGAAAACAGCGCGGACGATCACAAACTCTTTATGTTTTGCACCCGGTTGCATAACAAATTGCAATCGGGTGCAAAAACGGGACATAATCGCAGCAGGTATGCCGGCAGGCGCTTAGGGGATCTGAGCGAGCAGGGTATAGTGTGACTTCACCGAAGCAGGGATCGACGCAACCATGACGAAACACCACAAAGCCACCGCCAGCGACGTCGCCGAAAAGGCCGGCGTCTCTAAATGGACGGTATCGCGCGCCTTTACGCCCGGTGCGTCGATCTCAGACAGCGCGCGTGAAAGCGTACTGGCGGCGGCGGCCGAGCTGGGCTATCGACCCAATCTGCTGGCGCGCAGCCTGTCGCAAAAACGCACGCACATCATCGGCGTGGCCATCGACGAAATGAAGAACCCGCATTCGATGATGATGCTCGATATGGTCACCAAACAACTGCAAACCCGCGGCTATATGGCGCTGCTGTTGAACATCACCGCGGGGGAAAACTACCGGGCGGTGATGGCGATGGCCGATCAGCTGCAGGTCGATGGCATTTTGTTCCTGGCGACGGTGTTAACCCAAGAGTGGGCGGCGATCGCGCAAGATCTGCATCAGATCCCGCTGGTGCAGGTGTGCCGCAATACGGAAAGCGAACACATTGATGTGGTCAATATCGACGGCTACCGCGCCGGCGAAGAGATCGCTGGGTTGCTGATAGAACAAGGGCATCGGCGCTTTGGCTACATGAAGGGGCCAGACACGCAAAGTAGCCATTTGCTGCGCATGGAAGGCTACCGCGATAGGCTGATAACCTCTGGCTTTCAGCTGGATCGGGTGCTCACGGCTGGCCACTACGATCGCCAACGCGGTTTCCAGCTGATGAGCGAATACCTGCAGGCAACGCCGGAAAGCGAGCGGGTTGAGGCGCTGTTCTGCGAGAACGACGTGTTGGCGCTGGGGGCGCTCGAAGCGCTCAGGCAAGTGGCACCGTCGTCTGCAATGGCCGTGGTAGGTTTCGACGATATCGACGAGGCCGGATCAGCCAACTGGGCGCTGACCAGCTACAGCCAACGCATCGACCGGCTGGTCGAAGAAGCCTTGAATCGCCTGCTCGATAATCGCACCACGGCAGACGGTGCCTGGCGGCATGGGGAATTGCGGGTTCGGCGGTCGCACCTGGGAGAGAAACAGGCGTGAGGTTTTTCCTTTTGGTGACGGCGTCACTTTGGAGGTTTAATGAGAACTCGTCGCGATAAAAAAAACTCTATAGAAGAGAAAGTGTTACCTTCAGATGCCCCATAGCCAGCGGTGGCGAGTACCGCTGGGGGCGCCATGGCAAAGTCAGGTTTCACGAGAGTCATTCTGGTGTAGATTGACTGCCGAAGTTTGCCAGATTTCACGTAGCGCGATCAAAAAGGAGGGCATTTTGACGCATTCTGCAAAGTTGTTTAGCCAAATCCAGACGCTTGAGGTTGAACTGCATCAGCCATCGGTGCGCCGCGATCCGCAGCGCGTCGCGGCATTGTTGCATGAAGACTTTGAAGAGATTGGTCGCTCAGGTCTGCGTTATGACAAACGCCAGACCGTTGCGGCGCTGGAAATGGAAACTGAGCATCCGCAGATTGTTGCCGAAGGTTTTACGCTGGCGAAAATCAGTGAAGGCGCCGTGTTGCTGACGTATAAGAGTTTTCAACGCAACGCGCAGGGCAACACCATTCGTTGCACAGAACGGTCGTCGATTTGGATGCTGACGGAAAAGGCCGGTTGGCAGATGCGGTTTCATCAGGGCACACCGACCGAGGATTAAACTGAGGTGCTGAAACTGAACGGGCTGATGATGGGCTTAAACATAAAAAAGGTTAGCAGCCTGATAAGGCTTGAAGGTGAGGTGAGAAAGGACGGCCAGGCTAACGGCGGTGCGTATCCAATAATACAATTTAACATAATATACATTATGCGCACCCATGTGGTTATACGTGGATTCTGGCGTCCTGGCTTGATCATGGGTTTTCTCCTGTGGCCAACCATTTCAACGCCCGTTGCTCATGCCGTTGAACGAATTCGTTTTTCAGCTGGTCTTAAGCCGTCGAGTTTTCGCTGCAGGCTTCATTGCCATTGCCGCTTATTGCTGAGCGACACCATGATGTTTGCGCAAAAATCTCTGAACACCCAATGCCTGTCGCCTGTTCACTTCCTGCAGTAAATGCATGCATGTGAGGCGTGCGCTTGCCGCTTCCCAGGATTTCGGCACTTGGCATTCCAACGCCGCTTAACCTCCCAGCAAAATTATCAATCGTTGGTTTGGCCGTCAGCCAACTCTGCCGATGTGATGGACTGCCGTTAACACGCCAGCCAATATCTCGCGAAGTTTCAGCTTTATCACGTTCCACCCACTGAGGATCATAGATAAATGCGTTCTGCCATTAATGATGACCGGGCATGCTTATAGCGACACATCTCTGCGGATATTGAGGCAAAATCTCCCCGCTTTTTTGATCGCGCTACGTGAAATCTGATAAAACATGGCTACTGCGATACTGCAGATTTCACCAAAACGCGCCATAAAAATGAACAACTTCTGCCTGCCAAATGCGTACTGGCGTTCGTCTTCACCGTTTCCGGTGGCCTTCATGGCGTTGGCTATACTGAATGGGAACATTCTTCCACACTCCAGGACATCCCCATGTTTGACCATGTGAAATTTGGCGTCAGCGACTTTGCTCTGAGCAAAGCGTTTTTCCTTAATGCGCTGGCGCCACTGGGCGTAAAGATCGTTGCCGAAGGTGAACCCGATTATGGCGTTGAGCTGTGTCCCGATCGGGGTAACGTGTCATTATGCCTGTTTCAGACCGATGAAAAACCGGCGCATCTGCACCTGGCATTTACCGCAAGCAGCCGTGAACAGGTCGATGCGTTCTATCACGCCGCGTTAAGCGCCGGCGGCAAAGACAATGGCGCGCCCGGTTTACGCCCCAATTATCATGCCCACTACTATGCGGCGTTTGTCATTGGTCCGGATGGTCATAATATCGAGGCGGTTTGCCACAATGCGATAGCCTAGTTTTCCATTTAAAACAAATAATTATACAGAGAAAAGATTCTGTATTTAACATAACGTATTGTGACAACGTCACTATTGGTTACCCCGTCACGTCAATCCACTCCGCTCCCGTGATGCCGGCCAGCCGCTGTGGCGCAATTCTCACGCCAGAGTTATCGCTGCCGCCTGCCGGAAGCACTTCATCGAAAGCGCGCAGGCTATGATCGCAGTAGATCCTCACCGCCTCCGGTGCGGCAAAGGGACAAACGCCGCCGGGCGGATAGCCGGTTAATGCTTCAACCTCTTCCGCCGGCAGCATACGCGCCTTCACGCCGAAGAATTGCTTATACTTCTTGTTGTCGATTCTGGCAGTTCCCGCCATCACCAGCAGCACCACATCGCCGTTAACGCGAAACGAAAGCGTCTTGGCGATCTGCCCGCTCTCCACGCCAAAGGCTTCTGCCGCCAGCGCCACCGTTGCGGTGTTCTTTGCCAGCACCGTCACCGTCGTCTCCGGTGCGTGCTCGGCCAGAAAACGCTGAACGCGTTCTATGCTCATGCCCTGCCTCCTGATATTGCTAAACCATTGATAATGCCGAAGTGATGGTTTCGGTTTTAACATCGCATGCTAAAAATGAGAATCAAAATTGTTCAAATCGCTGGATCTGAACAAAGCTTTAAGGGGCCAATGGCCTTTTTACCCATCATTTTTCATGGAGATGCCTGCATGACCACGCAAACGACAGCAAGGCCCTCAGCGGCCGCAGTGGCCGTCTATGAATGGCTCAACCCGATACCTTACGGATTTTTCACCGCGGCGCTGATTTTCGACATCATTTATGCCTGTACCGCTAATATTCAGTGGGTCAATGGCGCAAGTTGGCTAATTGCCATCGGCCTGATTTTTGCCATCATTCCCCGCCTGATTAACCTGGTACAGGTATGGTTCGGCAGCGCTCGGCTGCGGGGATCGTCGGTCAAACTCCATTTCTGGCTGAATTTGCTGGCCATCGTTCTCGCCATTATCAACGCTTTCGTGCATAGCCGGGATGCGTATGCCGTGGTGCCCCAAGGCCTGGTGCTGTCTGCGATCGTGGTCGCGCTGCTCAGCCTGGCGAATATTCTGCTGGCCCTTGGCGCCCGCGCAAAATAAGGAGGTTTTCATGAAGCTCTCATCTCTGGCGCTCACCCTTTCCGCCGTTTTGGCCTTGGCCGGCTGCGATAACAGCGCCGTCATTTCGCCAGAGCAACAAATGGGCCCGGATCCGACGTTGCCGGCGGCGCAAGACTTTCTGATGCCGCCGATGCAGGTGCCTAAGGGCGTTGGCTGGCAACAAGATCAGACGCCGAAAGTGGCGGAAGGCTTGAAAATCGATAAGGTGGCAGACGATTTGCTTCATCCGCGTCAGTTGCTCACGCTGCCCAATGGCGATGTGTTGGTCGTGGAGGCCAACGGGCCGGGCACGGAAGCGGTGAGCACGCCCAAGCAGCTGATCGCCGGCCTGGTGAAAGGCCAATCCGGTAAAGGCGGCAAAGGGGGCAATCGCATCACCCTGCTGCGCCCGACCGCCGGCGGCAACTGGGAAAAGCACGTCTTCCTCGAGGGGCTCGATTCCCCGTTCGGCGTCCAGTTGATTGGCAATACGCTGTACGTGGCCAATACCGGCAATATCATGCAGTACGCCTATCAGCCAGGCGAAACGCGCATCAGCGATCCGGGCAAAGAACTGGCCGACCTGCCGGACACCATCAACCATCACTGGACCAAGGCCCTGCTGGCCAGCCCTGACGGGAAAAAGCTGTATGTCGGCGTCGGTTCCAACAGCAACATCACCGAAAACGGCCTGGCCGTAGAGTACCGGCGCGCCGCCGTGCTGGAAGTGGACACCGCCTCCGGCGCCAGCCGCATCTTCGCCAGCGGCCTGCGCAACCCGACCGGGCTGCAGTGGGAGCCGCAAAGCGGCAAGCTGTGGGCGATTGTCAACGAGCGTGACGAAATCGGCGCCGATCTGGTGCCGGATTACCTGACCTCGGTGCAAGACGGCGGTTTCTACGGCTGGCCTTACAGCTATTTCGGCCAGCACGTCGATCGGCGGGTACAGCCGCCGCGGCCGGACCTGGTGGCGAAAGCCATCAAGCCGGATTACGCGCTCAGCTCGCACGTCGCGCCGCTGGGGCTGCTGTTCTACACCGCGAGCGCTCTGCCGGCCGACTATCACGGCGGCGCCTTTATCAGCGAACACGGCAGTTGGGATCGCTCGCCGCTGAACGGCTATCGGGTCAGCTATGTGGCGTTTGAGCAAGGCAAACCGGTCGGCAAGCTCAAGGCCGTGGTGACAGGTTTTGTCTCCGATAATGAGAAGGAACTCTATGGCGCCCCTGTGGGGTTGGCTATCGATAAGACCGGCGCTTTGCTGGTTGCGGATGACGTCGGTAACACTGTCTGGCGCGTCAGCGCGAAGTAAGGTTACGGGCGGGTTCCGGTGAACTCGCCCGTGACATTGTCACTCACTCCTCAGCGCCAGCCAGATCGTCATAAAGCGGAATAATCGTGCTCGCCAGTTTTTCCGTCATTAATATTGTCCCCGTCACGTTATTGGCGCAAAAAAATAGCCGTTGGTCAGAATTAAAGCGCTCATTCGATAATATATTCATCAACAGAGCGTTGACCAGAAATAAAAGGTTTTAACATTTCGACATAAACCAGTACAATTCCTTCCCCTGTGTTAACCCTTTTTTAGGTTGATTGTGTCGTTAATTCAGCCCCCTGCATCACGTAACCGGGCCGCCGCCTGGTTAGGGATGTTCGCCATTCTGATGTTGTTCATTGCGCCGGTGGTCTCGCGATCCCTGGAGCATGCGCGCGCCGGAAGTGCTGAAACGACCGTCATGGCGGACTGCGGCATGGCGATGCCGAAGCCGATGCATCATGATATGCATTCGCCGCCGGCCGCGCCGGAAAAGGCCGCATCGCCGATGATGCAGCACGGCGGCGGCCACCACAACATGGCGATGATGATGGACGACAGCGCCTGCGGCTACTGCGTGCTGTTGCTGCACGCGCCGCTGCTGGACGTGAGCCACGCCCCGCTGTTCTGGTCTCAATCTCTGGCCTCGCGCCCGCCGCCGACTCATTATCTCGTTCCCCTGTTTGCCCACGTCGTTCATACCGAATTACAGCCGCGCGCGCCACCCGTCTCTTTCCTCTGATTTAACAATACCCCATTGCCGTTTCTGTATTGCCGTTGATCGTTTCAACATGGCGGAATTAATACGCCCAATGGTTATGCATTGAGACGACATTATTAGCCCGGTTATTTCCACGTTGAGGGAATTAACCCCCGTATTTTCCGATGGTGATTTTCGCCAGGCATCCCCACGCCTGAATAAATCGCCGGAGAATAATGGAAAAAAGTTAGCTTAAGGAAAGATGATGTTTAAACCCGCTTATAAAAAGAACGCCGTCACCCGCGCAATCACCACCGCCATGCCGCTGTTCCTGCTGGCCGGCCACGCGGCGCAGGCGCATCAGCACCCTACCGACGCACAGGTTAATGATGGCGACGTGATCACCGTCACCGCACCGCTCTACTCTCCGCTGACCATCGTGACATCACCGAAAACCCCGCGTCAGCCGGTGCCCGCCAGCGATGGTTCGGACTATCTGAAAACCATTCCCGGTTTTTCGCAGATCCGCAACGGCGGCACCAACGGCGATCCGGTATTTCGCGGCATGTTCGGTTCGCGGCTGAAAATTCTCACTGACGGTTCGGAGATGCTCGGCGCCTGCCCATCGAGAATGGATGCGCCCACCTCTTACATCTCGCCGGAAAGCTTCGATCTGCTGACCATCACCAAAGGGCCGCAGACGGTGCTGTGGGGGCCGGGTTCGTCGGCGGGCACGGTGCGTTTCGAACGTGAACGTCCGCGCTTCGACAAGCCGGGCATCAAGGGCAACGCCAGCGTGCTGACCGGCTCCAATGGCCGCTGGGACGAGAATATCGACGCCAGCCTCGGCGCCGAACAAGGTTACCTGCGGGTGATGGCCAACAAGTCGCGCGCCAACGATTACCAGGACGGAACGAATACGCGCGTGCCATCGCGCTGGGACAAATGGAACGGCGATCTGGCGCTCGGCTGGACGCCGGATGCCGACACGCTGCTGGAAGTGACGATGGGGCGCGGCAACGGCGAAGCGCGCTATGCCGGCCGCAGCATGGACGGTTCGCAGTTCAAACGCGAAAGCCTGGGCATGCGGGTGGAGAAATCCAACATCGGCGAGGTGCTGGATAAGTTGGAAGCGCAGGTCTACTACAACTACGCCAACCACGTGATGGACAACGTGACCCTGCGCTCGCCGGGCAGCGGCGGCATGGGCGGCCATGGTGGGCATGGCGGCATGAACATGGGGGGCCACGGCGGGCACATGATGTCTTCCGGCATGACGATGCAGCTCGATCGCCGCACCGTCGGCGGCCGCGTGATGGGCACCTGGCAGTGGCAGGACGTGAAGCTTGAAAGCGGCCTGGACACGCAGACCAATACCCACCGCAGCATGAGCCGCGGTAGCTGGGAAAAAGACGCCCAGTTCAACAGCTACGGCGCCTTCGGTGAGCTGACGTGGTCCACCAGCGATCAGGATAAGCTGATCGGCGGCGCGCGTCTCGATCGCACCCTGGTGGAGAACTTCCGCAGCGGCCGCGATGTGGAACGTTCAGATACCCTGCCGAGCGGCTTTATGCGCCTGGAGCATACGCTGGCCGAGCTACCGCTGATGCTATATGCCGGCGTCGGTTATACCGAACGCTTCCCGGATTACTGGGAGCTGTTCTCGCCGAAGCTAGGCCCGAACGGCAGCAAGGATCCGTTCTCCAACGTCAAGAGCGAGAAAACCACGCAGCTCGACATCGGCGCGCAATACAACGGCAAGCGCTTCAACGGTTGGGTCTCCGCTTATGTGGGCCGCGTCGATGATTTCATCCTGTTCAAATACGATCCGCACAATGCGCGTCTCAGCCAGGCCGATAACGTCAACGCCAACATCATGGGCGGCGAAATGGGCATGGGTTATCAACTGAGCGAGCACTGGAAAACCGACGCCAGCCTGGCCTACTCCTGGGGCAAAAACACCAGCGACGGCCGGCCGCTGCCGCAGATCCCGCCGCTGGAGGCGCGTCTGGGGCTCACCTATGAGTACGGCGACTGGAGCGGCACCGGCCTGTGGCGTTTGGTCAGCAGCCAACACCGCGTGGCGATCAACGAAGGCAACGTGGTAGGCAAAGACTTTGCCGAAAGCGCCGGCTTCGGCGTGCTTTCCGCTAACGCCGCCTACAAGGTGAATAAAAACGTCAAGCTGAGCGCCGGTCTGGATAACATCCTGAACAAGACCTACAGCGAACACCTCAACCTGGCGGGCAACAGCGCCTTCGGGTATTCGGCCAACAGCGCGGTGAATGAGCCGGGCCGCACCCTGTGGGCCAAGGTTAACGTCACCTTCTAAACCGTACACCGGGCGATGGGCAACCGTCGCCCGGTCAGGCGATATGCGATCCGGTTCTTAGGATATGAGTTTTAAGTTTTTCCCATTCGGTTGAGCGGCGATTAGTATCACTCTCAATGTAATCAAGGATCCGGAGGGAATATGCAAAAGCTCACTCGTTTTCTGGCCCTGCTCGGCGAGCTGATGATTGAAAAAGCCGAAGACGCCGCGCCGCAGGCTGCTCGGCCTGACGATCGCGACGACGCGTTGCCGCCGCGCCTCGAACGTGGGGTTCCGCTGGCCGACCGCTTCCTGTTCATGTAATTCCTCTCACTGTCTTTTGGTCCGGCACGTTCTGATATTTCATTATCGGACGCCTGCGTCTATCTTCTTTCGATGGTTCCAGCCGATTCATCATAGGAGATAGCAACGCAATGAAGATCAGAACGGTAACCCCGCAAGACGCTGAAGCCCTGACGCAGTTATTGAATGACGTGATCGGCGCCGGCGGCACGACGGCGATAGAAACGCCCCTCACCCCCGCCGAATTCAGCGAATGGTTCATCAGCGGCAGCAATGCGCTGAGCTGCCAGGTCGCGGAGGTGGATGGGCTGTTGGTGGGCTTCCAGGCGCTGAGCGCAGATGATGCCCTGCCGCCCGATACCGCAGATATTGCCACCTTCTCCCGCCTGTCGCCGAAGGTGCGCGGCGTCGGCAGTGCGTTGTTCCCTGCCACATTAGCGGCGGCGAAGTCGCACGGTTTCAAGCACATCAACGCCACCATTCGGGCGGATAACGTCGGTGGCCTCGCCTACTATCACAAAATGGGCTTTCGCGATTACGACCGTTTGCCGCAGGTGCCGCTCAGCGATGGCACGCCGATCGACAGAGTCAAAAAACGCTTCTCCCTTTAACCCGCCAACCCGCTCACACTGAACGCACGATATGTTCGCGCAGCCACCGGTGAGCGGGATCCCGGTGCGATCGTTCGTGCCACAGCATGGTCATTTCAAAGCCCGGCACCGCCAGCGGCGGCTCGAGCCGTTGTAATAAAGGCTGGTTGCGCACCAGCCGCTCCGGCAGCATCGCCACCAAATCGGACTGCGTCAGCACCGAGATAACGAACAGAAAATGTGGCACGGAAAGCACCACCCGCCGCGTCAGCCCCACGTCCGCCAACGCCCTGTCGGTCATGCCATAGAACCCGCCGCCGTCCGGCGAGACCATCACCTGCTCCAATTGGCAAAATTGCGCCGGCGTCAGCCTGGCATGCAGCTTGGGGTGGCCGACCCGGCCCACCAGCACATAGCGTTCACTGAACAGCGTGCGCTGACGCAGACCGGGCGGCGCCCCTTCGCGGGTGTGAAACGCCAGATCGATCTCCCCCTGTTCCGCCCGTTTGGCGATGCGTGACGGCGGGATTTCCAGCACCGCCAGCCGGGTGCCCGGCGCCGCCGTGCGCAAACCGTTCAGCGCCGGCAGCACGATGGTGGATTCGCCGTAGTCGAAGGCGGCCACGCGCCAGGTATCGGTCGCCACGGCGGGATCGAACGGCGTCGCCGGCGTCACCGCCAACTCGAGCGCCGCCAATGCCTGACGTAACGGTTCCCGCAGCTGCTCCGCTCTGGCGGTCGGGCGCATGCCGCGCGGGCCGGGCAACAGCAGCGGATCGTCAAAGATCGCCCGCAGTTTGGCGAGGTGCACGCTGACCGCCGGCTGGGAGAAATTGAGCCGCTGCGCCGCGCGCGTGACGTTGTGCTCCGCCAGCAGCGCGTCGAGCGTCACCAGCAGGTTGAGATCCAGCCGCCTTAAATTATTCATGGTTATACCTGGGATAACGGTAATTCATTTCTAATATACCGACTAACGCCCTAACCTGCAGCTCTCACACCAAGGAGAGCTGTTATGAATGTGCTGATTGTTTACGCCCACCCGGAGCCGCTGTCGCTGACCGGCTCACTGAAAAACTTCGCCGTTGATCGCCTGGCGCAGGCCGGCCATCAGGTACAGGTGTCCGATCTGTACGCCATGAAGTGGAAAGCGGCGCTTGACGCCGACGACAGCCTGGAAGGCGCATCAGGGCCCCGTTTCGATCCTTCGCTGGATTCGCAGCGCGCGTTTGCTAACGGCGTGCAGAGCGCCGATATCGAACGGGAGCAGCAAAAATTGCGCTGGGCGGACGTGGTGCTGCTGCAGTTTCCGCTGTGGTGGTTCTCGATGCCGGCGATCCTCAAAGGCTGGTTCGAGCGTGTCTATGCCTATGGTTTTGCCTACGGCGTCGGTGAGCATTCCGACACCCATTGGGGTGACCGTTACGGCGAGGGGACGCTGGCGGGCAAACGGGCGATGCTGATCGTCACCGCCGGCGGCTGGGAGTCCCATTACGCCCCGCGCGGCATCAACGGGCCGATCGACGATATCCTGTTCCCGATCCAGCACGGCATGCTGCACTACCCAGGGTTCGAGGTGCTGCCGCCGTTCGTCACCTACCGCGCCGGCAAAACCGATGAGGCACGCTTTGCCGCCCTGTGCGAGCAGCTCGGGCAGCGGCTGGATAATCTGTGGAACGCCGAGCCAATCCGCTTCCGGCGGCAGAACGCCGGTGACTATCTGATCCCGCAGCTGACGCTGAAAGCGCATCTCGCGCCGGGGCAAGACGGTTTCGGCGTTCACATCGAGTAGCCGGATGCGCACGCCCGGGCGCATCCGGGGCGTGCCCTTAATTCAGGGCGGCGAGAAATGCCCGATAGCCCTGCGCGCTGCTGTCCAACTCGTGTTGCTGAACCTGCTCTGCCGTCCCGTCCGAAGCGGCTTCCTTGCCGTAAAAGGCAAAGAACGAAGCATAGTCGGCCCGCACATAATCGGCGGTCACTTCAAACGGCCGGAAGATCTCCTCCAGCGAGTAGCGATAACGCCCTTCACGCGCGTAATCTTCTGCGCGCACGCCCGCCGTGACCGCCAGCGCCAGTTTCTTGTTCTGCATCTTATAGCCACTGCGAGAACCGTAGGCCCAGCCGTAGGTGAGCACGTCGTCCAGCCATTTTTTCAGCAGCGGCGGGCTGCTGAACCAGTAAATCGGGAACTGCAGCACGATGTTGTCATGCGCTTCAATCAACTGCTGTTCTTTGGCGACGTCGATCTGCCAGTCCGGATAGGCCTGATGCAGTTCGTGCACGGTATACAGCGCCGGATAGCGCCGCAGTTCCTCCAGCCAACGTTTGTTGACCACCGAGTTCGCCATATCGGGATGTGTCACTACCACCAACGTTTTCATACTGATCTCTCCAGTCAGGTGTTTCGACGCATCTTAGGGTATGCTGACAGAATGTAAAATACGCACACTCACGACACATACTTACCCTGGAGAAAGTGTAAATGACCGCCGAATCCCACTGCAGCCCTACGGGCATCAGCCTTGAAGACACCGGTTATGGCTACACCCTGTCGGTGATCAACGGTAAATACAAAATGATTATTCTCTACTGGCTGGCGTTGTATAAGCCGGTATTGCGCTTCAACGAACTGCAGCGCTGCATCGGCACCATTTCGTATAAGACGCTGAGCTCGACGTTGAAAGAGCTGGAAAAAGACCGTCTGGTGGTGAGAAAGGAGTATCCGCAGATCCCGCCCAAGGTGGAGTACAGCCTGTCCGAGCGCGGGCGTTCGCTGATCCCGGTGATCGACATGATGTGCGACTGGGGGGAGCGGCACCGGCCGGAACAGCCGGCGCCGTGAGGGGTCAGTTGTCCGCCGCTGCTGAGGTTGCCGGAGCCGGCTCATCGTGCTCAACCAACGCGTCCGCCGGCCGGCACTGGCGCAGCGTGCGCACGCTGAAGGCCACCAGCACGCCCAGCAAGGCGGCGAATGCGCCAAACGACAGCACGCTCATCAACGGGGTAAATACCCTGCCCAGTACGCCGAGCCCCAGCGCGCCGATCGAATCGCCGGTCACGTCCTGCGCGGTGCCGAGGCTATTCACCCGCCCCAGCAGATGATCCGGCGTATTGCTCTGGATCAGCATGAACTGCAAGAGCGAGGCGATGGCATTCGCGTAGCCGTAGCACACCAGCGCCAGCAGCGCCGGCGCCAGATGGCTGAACAGCCCCAGTGACGCGATGGCGGTGAACGCGACGATAGCGGCGATCAGGATCAGCACCCCAGGGCGAGGGAAACGCCCCACCCAGCCGCTGGTCAGCGCGCCCAGCATCGCACCGAGCGGCACTGCGGAGTACATCAGGCCAATAGAGGACGCGCCGACGTGGTAAGCGTCCTGCGCCAGCGCCGGAAACAGTACCCTGACGGCGCCGACGATGCTCATCAACATCCCCAGCAACACCACCGAGCCGACCACCTTATTGCGCCAGACAAACTGGAAGCCGCTGGCGAGCGCGCGCAGCGGGTGTTCCGGCTCCTGCTGCTGCGGCAGCAGCGTCGGCAGGCGCACCAGCGGGACCAGGGTGCCCAGCGTCCCTGCCGCCGCGACGGCGAAAGCGAGACCGACGCCGCCGAACACGATGATGATCCCCCCCAGCGCCGGCGCCAGGATCGCGCCGATGCGCACCGTCACCATGCTCAAGGCCCCCGCCGCCGCCAGGTTTTCGCGCCCGACCAGCAGCGGGATCACCGCCATCAGCGCCGTCATGCCGAGCGCGCCGAAGAACCCGTCCCACGCCGCCAGCAGATAGAGCGCCCACAGCGACGGGGCCGGCGCGAAGGCATTCAGACTCAGGGCGACAAAGCCCAGCCCGCAGGTGCCGCGCGCGAACAGGATCAGCTTGCGGCGATCGTAGCGATCGGCGAGCACCCCGCCCAACATCAGGCCGATAAACATGCCTACGCCGTCCAGCGCCACCGCCACGCCCACCTGCAACGTGGAGCCGGTCATCGCCTGGATCTGAATCGGCACCCCCACCGCCAGCATGCCGAGTGAAAACACCGACAGCATGCGGGCGCAGAAAATCGCACGAAAATGCGCATTGCTTCTCAGCAAACTGAAATCAAGAAAAAAAGAAGGTCTGGCCATAGTGTCCTGCATATCATGTTTTAGTACGGGCCGTGGCGCACGCCCCGGCCCGGTTGCGTTATACCAACCCGTATTGCCGCGTCAGCAGCGAATGCAATAGCGGCCCTAGCGTCTCCAGCGAGGCCGGCGACAGAATGTCCGCGTGCTCGCAACCTTGGTGATGACAGATCAGCCGATCCAGATACGGCGCCCACACGGCGTTGATGTCCATCAATGGCGGCAGCGTCCGATCGGCGACAAACAGCGTCGCCGTGCCGTGGAAACGCTGACTGCGCGCCTGAGAAAGAAGGCGCACCGCGTCACGATAGTTGGCGACGATGCTGTCGAACATCGCCGCCTTCTCCGCCATCAGCGTCGGATCGCCATGATCTTCCGCCATAAACTCGGCCTGTTCCTGCGCCACCTCCTTCTGCGCCTCTTCCTCGGTGGGGCCGGTCCAGTCCTGGCCTTCCGGCGGATAGGTATCCAGCATGCCGAGGAACGCCACCTCTTCACCCTGCTGCTGCAGACGCGCGGCCATCGAATGCGCCAGCGTGCCGCCGAGCGAATAGCCCAGCAGGTAGTAAGGCCCCTGCGGCTGCAGGCGGCGCAGAGTGGCGAGATGACGATCGACCATCTGCTCAATGTCCTCACAGGTGGCGATGACGCCGTCCGGTCTTGGCGACTGCAGACCGATGATCGGGTAACTCCCCGGCAGATACCGGCTCAGCCCCGAGTACTGCCAGGCGAAACCGGAAGCCGGATGCAGGCAGAACAGCGCCGGGCCTTGGCCCGCCCGCAGCTGCAGGCACTCGCCGACGCCGCGGCTCTCGGCCGAGCCGGCGGCCTGCGCATCATCGAGCAGGTGCGCCATTTTCTCCAGACTGCGGGCGAACATGATCTGCCCGACGCTCAACGGCCGGGTGACGCGCCGACGCAGCTCCGCCGCCAGGCGCATCGCCAGCAGCGAGTGGCCGCCCAACGCGAAGAAGTCGTCGTCGGCATACACCGTCTCGCGCCCCAGCAGTTCGCTGAACAGCGCCGCCAGCAGGCGCTCGCTGTCGCCGTGCGGCACGCGGCCGCTCTGCGGGCTCAGCTGCGGCCGAGGCAACGCTTTGCGATCCAGCTTGCCGCTGGCGCTGAGCGGGAAGCTGTCGGTCATGACATAGCTGACCGGCATCATGTGCGCCGGCAAACGCGCCTCCAGCGCCTGATGCAGGACGGCGGTATCCAGCGTCACGCCCGGCTGGGCGATCAGCCAGGCGACCAACTGCCGCATATCGGCGCCGCCCAGCCCCGTCGCGCCCTCACCCAGTTCGATGGCGTGCACCGCCGCCTGCGCTACTCCCGGCTGCGCCAGCAGCGCCTGTTCGATTTCGCCCAGTTCGATGCGCTGGCCGCGGATCTTCAGCTGATCGTCGCTGCGCCCCAAATACTCGACGCTGCCGTCTTCCAGCCAGCGGGCGATATCGCCGGTGCGATACATGCGCGCCCCGTTGCCGGCGGGATCGGCGACAAACCGCTGCGCCGTCAATCCCGGCCGATGCAGATAGCCGTCGGCCAGCTGAATGCCGCGCAGGTAGAGATCGCCGGCGCAGCCGACGGGCACCGGCCGCAGCATGGCGTCGAGAATGCTCAGTTGGGTATTCCAGACCGGTTTGCCGATCGGCACGCCGGCGCCGCTCACCGCCGCCAATGCCTCGCCGGACGCCGGTTGATAGGTGACATCAACCGCCGCCTCCGTCGGGCCATACAGGTTATGCAGCGGCGCGGCGACCAACGCCTGGTAGCGGGATGCCAGTTCACACGACAACGCCTCACCGCTGCAGAACACGCGTTTCAGGCTGGCGGCGGCGCGCTGCGGCGCACGTTCGTTCAGCGCCTCAACCCAGATAGCCAACATGGACGGAACGAAATGCAGCGTGGTTACGCCATAGTCGTCGATCAACGTCGTCAGCGCCTGCGGATCGCGGTGCGCCTCCGGCGGCGCCATCACCAGGCGCGCGCCGACCATCAGCGGCCAGAAGAACTCCCAGACGGAAACGTCGAAGCTGCACGGCGTTTTCTGCAATACCACGTCCTGCGCATCGAGCGAATACTCATGCTGCATCCAGAACAGACGGTTGACGATCGCCCGGTGGTTCACCACCACCCCTTTCGGCCGCCCGGTAGAGCCCGAGGTATACAGGACGTAGGCGGGATAATCGCCGTTCCCCGCCGGTGCGCGCTGCATCGGTTCGCGCCCGCTGTCGTCCAGCGCATCGAACCGCAACGTCGGCGCCAGCGCGGCAAAACGGGCATCCAAGGCGCTCTCGGTGATAATCAGCCGTGGCTTGGCGTCTGCCACCATGTAGGCCAGACGCTCATCCGGGTAACCGGTATCCAGCGGCAGCCAGGCGGCGCCGGTTTGCACAATCGCCGTCAGCGCCAGGCTGAGGCGCACGGAACGCGGCAACGCCACCGCGACGATATCGCCCGGCTGAATGCCCGCCGCCGTCAGCTGTTCGGCCAACAGCGCGGCCTGGCGCTGCATGTCACGGTAGCTGAGGGTGTGCCCGGCATCCTGCAACGCGATGCGTTCCGGCGTGCGCCGAGCTTGATCGGCGATCGCCTGATGCAAGGTGGTGTCCGCTACCGCCTGTGCGGTGCGGTTGACCGCCGCGATCAACGCCTGTTCCTGCGGGGTTTGCAATTGCCAGCGCGGCAACGGCAGATCCGGTTGCGCAATCCATTGTTGCAGCAGCGCCATCAGCCGCGCGGCGAAGCGTTCAGGCTGCGGCACCGAGTCACGGTACTCCATCAGCAGACGCAGACGCTCGCCAGGCAGCACCAGCAACGTCAGCGGATAGTGGGTATAGCCTTTGTTGCGGATGGCGTCGCAGCGCAGGGAACCTGTGCCGCCGAGCAAGGCATCGTTGTCCGGGTAGTTCTCCACCACCAACAGCGTATCGAACAGCGTGCCCGCGCCGGCCAGGTGCTGGATCTCACCCAATCCCAAATCGTCGTGCTCCAGCAGTTCAATCTGCCGGTGTTGCAGAGCGGTCAGCTGTTCCGTCAACGGCCGGCCGTTTTCCAGCCGTACGCGTACCGGCAGCGTGTTGCTGAACAGGCCAACGTGCTCTTCCACGCCGTCGATCTGGCCAAACCGCCCGGAAACCGGCGAGCCGAACACCACGTCCTGATGGCCGCAACAGCCGGCCAGCTGCAGCGCCCAGATGCCCTGCATCACGGTATTGAGCGTCAGCCCGCGTTCGCGGCACAGGGTCAGCAAACGCTGTTCCTCCGCCGGCGGCAGCGTCATTTCCAGCTCAAACACGCGGTCGTCCTGAGCCTCGCCAAACAGCAGCGTTGGCCGCACGTCCTGCAGCGTCTCGCGCCAGATGCGGCGCGAGGCGTCGGCATCCCGCGCGGCCAGGCGGCGCACGATATCGGCATAGTTCGAACGCAGCGGCGGCAACGCCGTTATCCCTTCACGCAATGCGAGCATCAGATCGTTGAGCACCACCGGCGTCGACCAGCCATCGACGATCAGGTGGTGGGCATTGAGGAACAGCGTGTAGCGTTCACTGTCGCCGTGTTTGACCAGCCGCGCGTGCAGCATTGCGCCCGGCTGATTAAACAGATCGCGCCGCAGTTCTTCCTGCTCCAGCTCATTCAGCGCCTGCATTTCTTGTTCGGCGGACAGCGGCGGCAGCCTGTGGCTGTCCAGCGGCCAATGGCTTTCCTGCGGTATCAGCTGCAGCGGTTCGCCCTCGCGGTTGAACCGGGCGGCCAGCTGCGGATGGCGGCGGATCACCGCATCCAGCGCCTGCTGGAGCCGTGGCGCGTCCAGTTCGCCGCAGAGGCTCAGGCGCGTCAGCGAGTTATAACTGCCGCCCTGCTGCGCCGTCTGGGCATGGAACAGCAAGCCGTGCTGCAAGGGCAACAGCGGTAGCGCATCGGCCAACGGCCCATACTCCCGCTCCCAGGCGCGCAGCGTTTCATCGTCGACGTTCGGTTGGGCGATCTCGGCCGCCGTCAACGTTGCCGCTGCGCGTTCGGGATGCCGTTCAGCAAACTCGCACAGCGCACGCACGGCCTGCTCGATGCCCCTATGCAGCGCCTCGATGTCGCTCGCGCTGAAGATGGCCTCCAGCCAGCTCCAGTTGATCGCCAGACACGCGCCGTCGCGCCGCTCTTCGACAAAGATGTTCACTTCCAGCCCGTAACACAGCGCCTGCTGCGTATCCTGCGCCACTGCGAAGGCGTCGCGGAAACGGGTCCGGCTGCGCTGCGGCGTCCAGTGTCCCTCATCCTGGCCGAAGCGCCCGAGGTAGTTGAACAAAATCTCCGGCGCATTGCGCTGCGCCAGCGCGGCCAGTTCGTCACGCTGCGGATGCAAATAGCGCAGTTGACCATAGCCGATGCCGCGATCGGCCACCGCGCGCGTCACCCGTTTCACCGCGCGCACGGCCTCGTGGTGTTCGGCGTCATGCAGTTCGATGCACAGCGGGTACTCCGCCGTCAGCCACCCGACGGTGCGCGCCAGATCGAGGCTATCGTCCAGTTCGGCGCGGCCGTGCGACTCCAGCGAAAAACGCAGCGAAGCGGCCTGGAAATGACGCCGGCAGGCCAGCGCCAGCGCGCACAGCATGATCTCTTCGACCTGAGCGCGGTATCCCTGCGGCAAGGCGCCCAGCAGCGCGGCGGTCAGCCGGCTGTCGAGCAGCGTGCGCCGTTCGCTCACCGAAGCGAGACGATCGGTCTGCGGATCCAGCGCGCGTCGCCCCAAGCGCGGCACGCCGTCCGCCAGCATCTGCCGCCAGAACGGCAGCTCGGTTTCCCGGCGTTCGGCGTCGGCCCGTAAACGCGCGGACCACTCATAGAGCGAGGTTTCCTCCGGCGGCAGCGCGATCGGCTGCCCCTGCATGGCGCTGTCGGCCGCTTGCCGCAGTTCGTCGAGCAGGATGCGCCAGGAAACGCCGTCAACCACCAGGTGGTGGATCGCCAGCACCAGCCCGAGGCTCTGCCCGTCACGCTGTAACAAGATGGCCTGCATCATGCTGCCCTCGGCCGGATTGAGGCGCGCCAGCGCGGCATCAAACGCCTGTTCCGCCGCGGTTTCCAGATCGCCGGATACGGGATGACGCTGCATCAATTCACCGGCGGCGGCGGTTTCAACCACCAACTGGCCGTCGCGGATCCGCGCGCCCAGCGCCGGGTGTGCCGTACGCAGCTGTTCCAACGCATAACGCAGCTGTGCCGGTTGCAATTCGGCAGGCACGCGCAGGAAAACGCCGTGCGCGAAGAGACGATGCATGTCGCCCGTCTCGGCAAACCAGTGCAGGATCGGCAGCCCGTCGATCGGGCCTTGCTGCACGCTGCGCGCGGCCTGAGATCCAACGGCCAGCGGCTGCATCGCCTGCGCCATGCGCGCGGGGGTGTGCAGCGCGAAGATCTCACGCGGCCGCAGCAGATACCCGTTGCGCCGCAGGGCGGTGCCCAGCCCCATCGCCGAGATGCTGTCGCCGCCGAGCGCGAAGAAATCGTCGTCGGCACCGACGCGCTCCATCCCCAACAGCTGCGCCATGGCGCGGCAAATCAGCCTTTCCTGCTCGGTGGCCGGCTCGCGCAGGCTTTGCGCCAGCGTCTCCTGCGGTTTGGGCAGCGCCTGACGGTCAATCTTGCCGTTAACGTTAAGCGGCAGCTCCGGCATCACCACCAGGATCGCCGGCACCATGTAATCCGGCAGACGCTGCGCCAACTGCCCCAGCAGCTCGCTCTGCAGCGCGGGTGAGGCGCGCCGCGCGTCATCCTGCACCGAGCAGTAACCGATCAGGCGATAGGTAGCGCCGATCGGCTCGGCGATCACCACCGCCCGCCCCACGTCCGGCAAGGCAGCCAGCGCGCTCTCCACTTCACCCAGCTCGACGCGGAAGCCGCGCACCTTGATTTGGTGATCGGTACGGCCAATGAACACCAGCTGGCCGTCCGCGCTCCAACGCATCAGATCGCCGCTGCGGTACATCACCTCGCCGTCGGCGAACGGATTGGCGACAAAGCGCGCCGCCGTCAGATCCGGGCGGCGCAGGTAACCGCGCGCGATGCCCTTGCCTGAAATGTACAGTTCCCCCGCCGCGCCGATCGGCACCGGCTGCAGGCGACTGTCGAGCAGCCAGACTTCGGTATTGGCCAGGGGGCGCCCGATCACCGGCTGGTCTGCGGCCGTGACCGGCGCGCCGAGGGTATCGACGGTGTATTCGGACGGGCCGTAATAGTTATGGATCTCGACTTCCGGATGCTGCCGCATCAGGTTCCACAGCGTCGGTGTCGCCGCCTCGCCGCCGATCATCACAAACGCCGGCAGCGGAAACTGTCCCTTCAGCAGGCCGCAATCCACCAACTGCGAGAGGAACGACGGCGTGATGTCCAGCAGATCGATCGGGGTCTGTTGGGTCTGTTCGAGCAACGCCCAGGGGTCGCGGCGCAGCTCTTCATCGAAGATAACCAGTTCGCTGCCCATCATCATGCAGAACAGCGGCTCCCAGGAGGAGTCGAAAGAGAACGAAGCGGTATGCCCGGCGCGCAGACGCCGCCCGCGGCGAGCCTGGAATTTTTCAATCGCCGGGCCGAACAGCGAGGCCTGATGCGACAAGAACAGGTTCAGCAGCCCGCGGTGCGTGGACATCACGCCTTTGGGTTTGCCGGTCGAACCGGAGGTGTAAATCATGTAGGCCAGATGCGCCTCGTTCAGCGGCGCGCGCCGCTCTTCGTCCGATATCGGCGCGGCCTCGGCGGCCGCGCAGCGCGCCCGGCATTGCGCCTCATCGAGGCACATGATCTGCGGCAGATCCGGCATGTTGGCCCGCGTGTCGCTGTGGGTCAGCAGCATCACCGGCCGCGCGTCGTCGCACATCAGCGCCAGACGTTCACGCGGATAATCCAGATCGAGCGGCATATAGGCCGCGCCGCTGGCCAACACGCCAAACAGCGCGACCAGCGTGTCCACCGAGCGCGGAATGCCGATGGCGACCACGTCTTCGGCGCCGATGCCGCTTTCGATCAGCACGCGCCCCAGTTGCATCACCCGTTCACTGAGTTGACGGTAGCTGAGGCGCACATCGCCGCAGGTCACCGCCAACGCCTCGGGCTGTCGCTCAACCTGACGCTGGAAAGCGTCCATGATCGACACCATGCCCGCCGGCGGCGTCAGCTCAGCGCCGCGCCCCCAGGCCGCGAGTTGGCGCAGCTCCCCTTCGCTGACCAGCGCCAGTTGACCGTTCGGCTGATGCGGCCGCCGCGCCAGTTGCTGCAGCCAATGGCCAATGCGCTCCGCATGGCCTTGCAAGGTGCGCGGCGCGTATTTGGCCGGGTTGGCCACCAACGACAGCGTCAGCACGCCGCTTCGAAAACCGATCTCAAACTCGAGGTCGTCGACCGGCCCCATCGCCAGCGTATGGGTAACGGCCGCTTGACCGTCGAAGGACAAGGCGCTGTGGTAAACCTTGACGTTGACCACCGGGCCGTACAGCTCCTGATGGCCGCCGACCAGGCCGAGATCGCGTTTGATCTGCTCCGCCTCATAGCGTTGATGGCGCCGCACCTGTTTGATTTCCGCCGCGGTGGCCTGGCAGACGTCCGCCAGCGACATCTCCGGCGTCACGTTCAGCAGCAGCGGCAGCACGTTAACCACCGGGCCGATCGCCGCCAGCGCCTGCGAGCCCATGCGGCGCATGAAAGGAAAACCGATGGAGAGCCGGGTTTCGCCGCTCATGCGCGCCAGATACATCGCCAGCGCCGCCGTGACGATATCGGCCGGTTGCAACGACTGCAGCGCTGCATCGCGCAGCGCTTCGTCAAACAGCGACTCCGGCAGCACCAGCGCCTGTTTGAGCGGCCGAGCGCCCGGTTCGACCTCGCGGTTTTCCGTCGCCAATGACAGCGGCGACGGCAGATCGCGCAGATGCTGCCGCCAGAATTCGGCCGCCCGCTGGCGTGCGGGCGACGTTTGCCATTGCTGAAACTCTTCCACCACCTTGCCGAACGGGGTAAACGGCGAGGCCGCCGGCGACAGCCCGTGGCGCAGCGCGCGGTAGATATCGGCGATCCGGCGGGTGATGGCCTCGAAGCTGAAGCCGTCCAGGGTCAGATGATGAAAGCGCTGGTACCAGAACCAGCGATCGGCGCTGATGCGGATCACCGCATGGCGATAGAGCGGGCGCTCGTCGTCCGCGGGCAGATCCTGCGCCAGATCGTCGTGCATCAGCGCCAGCGCCGCCTGCTCGGCGTCTGGCCGCGCGCTGAAGTCAAACCACTCCGGCGCCAGCACCCGCGCGGGATCCGCGTTCAGCGGTAAACGTTGCACCGGCTGGCCGTCCTGTGCCTCAAAGAAGCGCGCCTGAACCGTATCCGCCTCCGCCAGTCCCTGGCGAATCGCGCGCTCCAGCGCCGAACGATCGATATCACCGTGCAGTTCGGTGTAGTGCGCCACGGCGAAGCTGTTGCGCCGCAGCGCGATTTGGTCGGCAATCCAGATCCCCGGTTGCGCCGCAACCAGCGGATAATCCCGATACTCGACCTGAGTATCCGGCAAAGAAAGCGTTTCTGACATGGTGTCTGTCCTTTTCCTCAAACGGAATGTAGCGATGTGGCTGTGCGGCGATTAACGCGGCGCATCCGCCGCTTTCAACGACGCCGGCCGCATGTCCTGCCAGTGCGCTTCGATATAGTCGATACATTCACCGCGCGACGCCGGCCCCATCAACACGCGCCATCCCGGCGGCGTATCGGCAAACTGCGGCCACAGCGAGTACTGCTGTTGCGCGTTGACCAACACGGAGAAACGGAGACTTTCGTCATCGAACGGGTTTTGTTGTTCCTGAGTCATTTGCCTTACCTGTCTGTCAAAATGTGGGATTACTTCATTGCGGAAAGCAGCCGGCGCACGCCGTCCACCAGACCGCCGCGCCAGCAGAGCGCGTCATGTCCGCCGGAATACACGCGGTAGTCGGCACGATGCCCGGCCGCCGTCAGCGCCTGGTGCATCTGGCGATTGACGAATTCGATGTCCGCCTCCCGATCGCCGGCTTGCTGAATCACGGTGAGCGTCGGCGCGGTCGCGCCGCGCTGCCGAACCTGGCGTATCAACCAGCCTTCCTCCAACTCGTGGCGTTTTTCGAACTGGGTAACGAATTGCACCGTAGGCCACCAGAAGGAGCCGGACTGGCTCAGCACATGGCCGAAGCGCTCGGGCCAGTGCAGGCCGGCGTATAACGCCGCCAGCCCGCCGTAGCTCTGGCCGGCGACCACGGTGCGCGCCCCCTCTTCGCTGAACGGTTCGCGCCGCTGCGCCTGCGGCAGCAGTTCGTCGATCACCGCCTGCCAAAAGGCGGCGTTGCAAGGAAGTTCGTTTTCCCGGTGTTCGCCATCGATCGCATCGATCAGCAGCCAGCACGCGGGCGGCAGATGCCCTTTTGCGGTCTCGTTCTCAATCACCGGCAGCAATGCGTGCCTTTCGATCCAGTTCTGGCCGTCGAGCAGCAGCACCAGCGGGCGGTTCGCGTTGTCCGCCGCCTCGCCGCCGGCATACAGCCACACGCGCCGCCGGGTGCCCAGCCGTTCGCTGTGCCAGTGAAAAAGCTGTAGCCGCGCTTCATCCAACGGCCGATCGGCGGCCTGCCAGGCGCTTTGGTCGTCCGCGTCCGGCCCCTGAGCCAGGGAAACGGCGCGCGGGCGATAAGCCGGCCCCAGTGAGGTGCGATTCAGCGGATCGGCGATCGCCAACGGGAACAGCGATACCCACCAGGCGCGCTGCTGGCGATCGCGCAACGTTTCGTCGTCGCTGAAGACGGGAGGAAGATCTCGCGCCGTAATCGGGATCAGGCTGTAACTGCCGCGCCAGCGGCGATCGACAACGGCCGCGCCGTACCAAACGTCGGTGCCGGGGAGCCTTTTCAGGCTGCTGGGGGACGTGCTGTGATGGTCGGTAATGCCGTTGATATCGGCATAGACGCGGCATATCGGCGAGAGCCGCTCGTCGCCGGCAGGATCGCGCCATAGCCAGGTCATTCTGACGTGCTGTTCATCGTGCGCGTCGACGACAGGCGTGCCATGAGCGGCAACCTTCTGCCACCATGCGGGTTGCCCCGCCGCCGCCTCACGCAGCCAGTGCGCCGCCAATCCCTCATGGCCGTGTTCTGGCCTCTTTTCCGGCAAAAACTCCATAGCGCCCCTTACATAACGTGCGTGACTTTTACAAAACCTGACAATCGTATTGATACTCATTATCATTTTCAATACTATTTGTCGGATTTTTGCCGTCGTGCAAACGCGACGTCTCCGCGTCGACGAGGGAAAGCGTATTCATCGGCATTGCGGGGTTTATCAGGGTGGCATTACACACAAAAGTAGGCATGCAGGAGAGATAATGAATATTAGAAACAAAGGGATAGAAAACGATAGCGCAGAGGCGATGTCCGCCAACCGGCTGTTGCTGGGGGCGACGCTGGCGCTACTGCCCTTCGCGCAAAACGCTTTTGCCGCGGCGGACGAGACGATGGTGGTGACCGCCGACGCGCAGAGCAGCGTGACCGCGCCCGTCAAAGGGATCGTCGCCAAAGAGAGCGCCGCCGGCACCAAAACCGCCGCCCCGCTGAGCAAAACCCCGCAGTCCATCTCGGTGGTGACGCGCGAGCAAATGAACGACCAGGAACCGGCGTCGGTCGCCGACGCCTTGAACTACACCAGCGGGGTGGTCACCACCTATCGCGGCAATTCCAACCGCAATGACGAAGTGATCAGCCGCGGCTTCCGCTACGCGCCCAAGCTGCTCGACGGCCTGCACTTTGGCCTCTCTAGCCAAAACGGCGGCGCCGGGCAGATCGATCCCTGGTTGCTGGAGCGTGTGGAAATGGTGCACGGCCCGGCCGGCGTGCTTTACGGCCAGGTCAGCCCCGGCGGCGTGGTGGTGATGACCAGCAAACGCCCTACTGCCCAGAGCATTCACGAAGTTAAATTCAGCACCGGCAACCGTCATCTGGCGGAAACGGCGTTCGACTTCGGCGGCAAACTCAACGACGACAACACCCTGTTCTATCGCCTGAACGGTATCGCCAGAACCGAACATGAGTTTGTCAAAGACAGCAAGCAGCAACGGGTGGCCATTGCCCCGGCCTTCACCTGGCTGCCGAACGAAGACACCAGCTTTACGCTGCTGACCAGCTACCAGAACGATCCGAAAGCCGGATCGCGCAACTTCCTGCCGCGCGCCGGCACGCTGTTCCCGACCAGCGCGGGCTATGTGCCCTATGACTTCAACATCAGCGAACCCAGCTTCAACAAGTCGCGGCGCGAGCAGGCGTCGATCGGCTACAGCCTCGAGCACAACTTCAGCGATGCGCTGTCGTTTACCCAGAACCTGCGTTTCACCCACCGTGATGAGGACTATAAATATCTGGTTTATAACGTAAACTCGAAGGTCAACGACCACACCGTCACCCGCATGGCGCAACATGAAACGCAGATGACCAACGAGTTTGGTGTGGATAACCAGCTGAAGGGCCTGTTCGACACCGGCGAGGTGAAGCACACGGTGCTGGGCGGATTGGATTACCGCTACAGCCATATCGATTCGAAGATGTATCGCGATCGCGGCAACGATTACCCGATCGACTGGGCCAACCCGGTTCGCCCCAGCATCGATGGCAGCACGCTGGCGCTGGCTTCCAGCGACTTGAAGACGCTGAATCAGGTCGGGGTGTATCTGCAGGACCAGCTGGCGTGGAATAACTGGAATCTGTTGCTGTCCGGCCGTCAGGACTGGTCGCAGGTCAACACCCGCGATCGCACCAGCGGCGGCAAAGAGCAGACCTACAACGATGCCCAGTTCACCGGCCGTGCGGGCCTGCTCTACGCCTTCGACAACGGCATTTCGCCGTACGTCAGCTACAGCACCTCGTTCGATCCTAACCTGTACCCGAGCGCGCCGGGCGCCGACCCGCTCAAGCCGACCACCGGCAAACAAACCGAGGTGGGCGTGAAGTACCAGATCCCGGGCGGCAACACCCTGCTGACCCTTTCCTGGTTCGACATCACCCAACGCAATGTGGCGTCTTACAACCGTCTCACCTCCGCCTACGAGCAGATCGGTGAGGTGAAATCCAAAGGGATTGAGGCGGAAGTGCACGCTCAGCCGACGCCGGAGATCAAGCTGATCGCCGCCTACACCTACACCGACGTGGTGACCAAAGACTCCAACTCGGCGGACGAAATCGGCCACAGCCCGGCGGGCATTCCGCGCCACGCGGCGTCCGCCTGGGGCAGCTACAGCTTCCTGAGCGGCGCGCTCAACGGCCTGACCGTCGGCAGCGGCGTGCGTTACATCGGCGATGCGCCGGCCGACGCCACCGGCCAGTACGATGTGCCGCACTACACGCTGTACGACGCCATGGTGAAATATGATCTCGGCCAGGCCTCGCCGGCGCTGCGCGGTGCGGCGCTGCAGCTCAACGTGCAGAACCTGACGGACAAGAAATACGTTTCATCCTGCAGCGGCGAGTACGCCTGCTTCTACGGCAGCGGCCGCAGCGTCATCGCTTCGGTGAACTACCGCTGGTAACGAAAAGGGGCGGCCAGCGCCGCCCCTTTCTTCCACCTTTCCCGCCGCGTTTACTCTTGCTTCAATTCCCGCAGATGCTTGTACACCGTAGCGCGCCCCATCGACAGCACGTTGGCGATATAGTCCGCCGCGCTTTTGGCCTTGAACGCCCCCTGATGATAGAGATCGCTGACCAGTCGCCGTTTCTGTTCGCGGCTCAGCGCGCCGAGCGCAGCGTTCTCGCGCCGCAGCCAGTCATGCAGGAAGGTATTGATCTTCTCTTGCCAGTCGTCTTTGAACAGCTGTTGCGGCTGCGGCTGCAATCGCGTGACCGACAGGAACATATCCAGCGCGTTGCGGGCGTCCTCGAACATCGCGGTGCTCAGGTTGATGCACAGCAGATAGCTGGGGTTACCCTGCTCGTTGCGCGCGGCGATGCTCACCGAGCGCATCTTTTTGCCGTCCCAGTTCAGCTTTTCGTAGGGGCCGGTCACGTTGGCGCCGCCATCAAACGTGAAATCTTCCAGCCCCGCGTCGTCGCCCGGTTTGCGCTTCGACAGGTTGTTCGCCAGGTAGGCTATCTTGTTGGCGGCCAAATCGTGGATCACCACTTCCGCATTCGGGAAAAACAGGGCCGCGATGCCGTCGGCGACCGACCGCAACAGTTCAAGTTGAGAAGAAGAATTCGCCACGCTGGGGTGTCTCCGTATAGCCCGGTTTGGTTTGTTGTTCAGCCGCTTAGCATACCGCAGTTGCCGCCGCTTGCCGAGCGGATGGCGTTGGTTCCCCCCTCACTACCGGCTGCGCCGCAAGTGACCTTTTATCCCGACGGGGGGGCATGATTGGCCATTGCCGGTCGCCGGCGAAATAACGCCCGCCCCTTCAAAGAGAAAACGGAAATAGGTTAACCACGCCGTTCACCTACCGTTTTTTATTTAAAAACCGCCCCCTTGCCAATGACATTAATAACCGCACCACCGTTATTGAATTATTGCTTCAGGCCGTTGGTGAGTTGATTAGCAAACTCCCTTATGCAAGAAAAATCTCATACAAATCATCATGTTTTGCATAAAGCAAAGCGCCAATTCAGATTATTCCTAATTATTTGTTTCAGACATCAGGAATAAATTTAACCTGCAGTACTGCAATAAGGATGCAGCTTAATTTGAGTTGTATAAGCAATTTAATTTAAAGGACTTTTATTATGAATTATGAATCCAAGGCGGACTGTTTCGCCAACAGCTACATTATTGAAATTTCAAGTTTTAAACTGCCGGCCTCACTCAGCCCTGAAGCGTTTGCCGTATTGGACAAGCGCGTTGAAGAGGAATTTATCTCGAACCAAAACGGGTTTATTTCGCGTGACTCGGGCATCAGCGTAGACAATGAGCCTCGTTGGGTGAACATTGTAAAATGGGAGACGCTGTTGGATGCGGATGAAAACATCTACCAATTTACGCAAGCTTCCGCGCCGGCGTCCGTCAAAGAATATCTGGCGAGTATCGGCGCTGAACCGGTGGAATTACAACGCTATCAGCATACCGGCGCCTAATGCGTATCGGATGACCACGCCACCGCGGCGCGGTCTTCTTTAAACGCTGATTCGCCAAACCAGAACGGGTGGCCGGCCGCTCGCGGTCACCCGTCCGTTTCAGGTGAACACGCTTTTCAGCCCACTCTTCTGCCGCAATACCGTAAAACAACCCCGAATCATGCTTCTCGCTGCCCAGGCAAAACGCGGCGGCAGACGGCGTTTTAACAGGATTTTAACGCTGCCGAGGGGAAACGCCATTGTCAACATAGCAGTTAAATAAAATGAAACTTTTTGATCACATTCAAGCTTCTGAAAAATAGATATAAAGGGTTTTTATGCGTTTTATATGCATAAAGTATGCATGCGCCCGCTAACGGCCGGCGAAAAGTAATTAACTATTCATTTACCGCCCTGCAGGCGGCGAAAAACCGTCCGCTGGCCCGATGAGCGGGGGGCTAACAACCGGCATAATTAGTGGTAAATTTAGCGGCGCAAAGTGTTATGCGCTTGCTAATCCACGGTTAAACGAAATAAATACCTCTAAAATATAAAGGTTGGTTATGGAAAAGCTATCCTACGCTTCAGACAGCAGCACCACCGCTTGGGCTACATATCTGCAACAAATCGATCGCGTCGCCCCTTACCTCGGCGACCTCTCACGCTGGGTTGATACGCTGCGTCACCCTAAACGCGCTTTGATTGTCGATATCCCGCTGCAGATGGACGATGGCACCATCCGTCACTTCGAAGGCTTCCGCGTACAGCACAACCTGTCGCGCGGGCCGGGTAAAGGCGGTATCCGCTTCCACCCTGACGTCGATCTGAACGAAGTGATGGCCCTGTCCGCCTGGATGACCATCAAGTGCGCCGCGGTCAACCTGCCGTACGGCGGCGCCAAGGGCGGCATCCGCGTCGATCCGTTCAAACTGTCTGAAGGTGAACTGGAGCGACTGACCCGCCGCTACACCAGCGAAATCGGCTTCATCATCGGGCCACAGAAAGACATTCCTGCGCCGGACGTCGGCACCAACGCCAAAGTGATGGCCTGGATGATGGATACCTACTCCATGAACCACGGCACCACCATCACCGGCGTGGTAACCGGTAAGCCAATTCACCTCGGCGGCTCCCTGGGCCGTGAGAAAGCGACCGGCCGCGGCGTGTTCGTGACCGGCAGCGAAGTGGCCAAGCGTCTGGGCGTGCAGATCGAAGGCGCCAAAGTGGCGGTGCAAGGCTTCGGTAACGTGGGCAGCGAAGCGGCTCGCCTGTTCGTCGGCGTCGGCGCTCGCGTCGTCACCATCCAGGACCACTCCGCAACCCTGTTCAACGCCAACGGCATCGATCTGGCCGCGCTGACCGAATACCAGGCCAAGCACAAGCAGATCGCCGGTTTCCCAGGCGCCAGCGAGATCGAAAGCGAAGCGTTCTGGTCGGTTGACATGGACATCCTGATCCCTGCGGCGCTGGAAGGCCAGATCACCCGTCAGCGCGCCGAAATCCTCAGCGCCAAGCTGGTGTTGGAAGGGGCTAACGGCCCAACCTTCCCAGAAGCGGACGACATTCTGCGTTCCCGTAACATCACCGTGGTTCCGGACGTTATCTGTAACGCCGGCGGCGTAACGGTCAGTTACTTCGAGTGGGTGCAGGACATGGCGAGTTACTTCTGGAGCGAGTCCGAGATCAACGAGCGTATGGACAAGATCATGACCGACGCGATGGTCCACGTCTGGAACAAGGCCGCAGAGAAAGAGTGCAGCCTGCGCACCGCCGCTTATATCGTGGCTTGTGAGCGCATCCTGACCGCACGTAAAGAGCGTGGCATCTACCCAGGTTGATACCCGTTTCCCGGCCTGCCCCGGCAGGCCGGATTTTCCTCAGCGCAAACAGCGTTTCAACACCTTACCGGTACTGGTCATCGGCAAGCGTTCGACAAACTCGACGATACGCGGATACTTGAACGCCGCCAGCCTCTCCCGGCTCCAGGCGATCAGCGCCTCTTCCTCGATCGGCTCCTCCGTCTCTTTCAACACCACCACCGCTTTGATCTCTTCACCCAGCGAAGGATGCTCGACACCGATCACCGCCACCAACGACACCGCCGGATGGCGAATCAGTGCCTCTTCAATCTCGCGCGGATAGACGTTGAACCCGCCGCGAATGATCATGTCCTTGGCCCGATCGACGATGAAATAGAAGCCGTCGGCATCGCGGCGCGCCAGATCGCCGGTGCGGAACCAGCCGTTTTCCAGCACTTCCGCCGTCGCCTCGGGACGGTTCAGATAGCCTTTCATGATGTTGTAGCCGCGCACCGCGATCTCTCCCACCTGATCGACACCGTCGATCGGTTGCCCGGTGACGTCGAGCAAGCGAACCTCCACGCCCCAGATCGGTTGGCCGATAGAGCCGGGTTTGGTCACGCGGTGCGGATGGTTAAAGGTGGCGACCGGGCTGGTTTCCGACAGCCCATACCCTTCGAGAATGTTGACGCCGAAGCGGCGCGAGAAATCCTCCAGGATCTGCACCGGCAGGCTGGCCCCGCCGGACACCGCCATACGCAGCGTGCTGCGCAGGCGCTCGATATCCGTATGCTCATCCAGCGCATTCAACAACGCCCAATACATGGTCGGCACGCCGGCAAAAAAGGTAATGCCGTGCCGCTGCATCAGCGCGATGGCCTGCGCGGCGTCGAAGCGTTCGACCAGCACCAGGGTGGCGGCGGCGGAAAATCCGGCATTCATCTGCACCGTCGAACCAAACGTGTGGAACAGCGGCAACGTCACCAGATGGCGATCGGGATCCGTTTCCGAGCCGTCGAACAGCCTCACCGATCCCAGCGCGTTAAGCACCAGGTTGGCGTGGGTCAACTCAGCCCCTTTGGCCCGGCCGGTGGTGCCGCTGGTATACAGCACCACCGCCGTGTCGCTTTCGAGCGTCGCGGCCGAAGCGAACTCGGTGGCCTGTGCGGCTATCGCCGTGCTGAAACGTTCGCCTTCGAGCGGCAGCCGATCGCCGATGATAAACACCTCACGGCATTGCTCCGCCTTCGCCGCCGCCCGCAGCGCCTCTTCCCCCAACGGCAGGCCGTTGCTGCCTTCGAAGCAAAACAACGCCACCGCCGCCGAGTCCGCCAGGTAATAGTCGAACTCTGCGCGCTTAAGCAGAATATTGAGCGGCACCACCACCGCGCCGCTTTTGAGAATGCCGTAATAGATAGCCGGAAACTCCGGCCGATTGGGGCAGGCCAGCGCCACTCGCTCACCGGGCTGCACGCCGCGCGCGACCAGTAAATTCGCCACCCGGTTGGCCATTTCATTCAGCGCCCGATAGCTGAGCGGTATATCGTCCTGTATCACCGCCGGCCGTTCCGGCCAGGTGCGCGCACTTTCTTCAAGCAAGGTAGCCAGATTCAGCATCGGGGATCCTCCCTGGGTTGAGCGGCGAGAAAGCGCCGCAGTATCACGAGTATAGATAGGCGCTTTGCGGTTCGCATTCCCAGGGGCGCTGGGCTATACCTTAGGCATTCCCCCTCCTGCTGGAGTTGTGATCATGAGCAAGAAAAAAATCCTGATGCTGATCGGCGACTACGCCGAAGATTACGAAACCATGGTGCCGTTTCAGGCATTGCAAATGCTTGGCCATTGGGTGGATGCCGTGTGCCCCGACAAAGCCGTCGGCGACTACATCCAGACCGCGATCCACGACTTTGACGGCGCGCAGACCTACAGCGAGAAACCCGGTCATCGTTTCACCCTGAACGCCGACTTTGCCGCCGCCAAGGAAGAGCACTATGACGCGTTGTTGATCCCCGGCGGTCGGGCGCCCGAATACCTGCGGCTGAATCCCGACGTGATCGCGCTGGTGCAGGCGTTCGACGCCGCCAAAAAACCGATCGCTGCCGTTTGCCACGGCCCGCAGCTGCTGGCGGCGGCTGGGGTGTTGAAGGGCCGCACCTGCAGCGCCTACCCGGCTTGCGCCCCGGAGGTGCGGCTCGGCGGCGGCCATTATGCGGAGATCGGCATCGATCAGGCGCATGTCGACGGCAATCTGGTCACCGCCCCGGCCTGGCCGGCGCATCCGCAGTGGCTGGCGAAATTCGCCGAGCTGCTGGAGCAGTAACCTGGCGCTAGCGCAATTGCTCGATAAGAAAATGGATGTCGTACAGCCAGCGTTTGGCGCGCGCCGAGCGCACCAGCATCGATACGCACAGCGGCCGGGTGTGTTCTTTACAGGCGGAGGGAGAAAACCAGCGCCCGGTATTGCTCGGCGGCTGGAAATACAGCTCGTGGTTGTAGTTGCTGCTGTCGACGCCGAAGGTATCGAAGTAGCGGCGCATCAGCGTGTTGGAGTCGCTGAACGACAGGTTGAGCGCGGTGTTAATCTCGGTTTCCGGGGTGATGACCGCCCCCTTCTTCTGCCGCCCTGGTGCGTTGAATGCGGCGATAAGCGCGATGACCTGTTGCTGAATGTCTTCTGCCATGACGACCTCGAGCCGATATGAAGAAAAGGTGAATGCAATTATCTGTCTGACTCTGCCCGCCGCGGCGAGTTCGGGCCGCCGCGCGGGTTTTCCGTTTCTTTACACTTTCCATAAGTAAACCGCGCGCAGCCACACTTCTGGCGCGCGCGGTCGACGGTTAGCGGCTGAGCGCCGCCTTATCGGCGATGACGCCGTCCCCCTGCCGCTCGGCGGCAACCCCGCCGCCCAACACTTTATACAGGGTCGCCTGATTGTCGTACGCGGTCTGCTGTGCGGCGATCAGCGACTGCTGCGCCGTATACAGCGTGCGCTGCGCGTCCAGCAGCGTCAGGTAGCTGTCCACGCCCTGGCGGTAACGCAGTTCGGCCAGGCGATAATATTGCTGCGCCGCCGCCACATAGCCGGTCTGTGCCGCCAGCTGTTCCTGCAGCGTGGCTTTGCGCGCCAGCGCGTCGGCGGTTTCCTGAAATGCCGTCTGCACCGCTTTCTCATAGGTGGCGACATACAGGTCTTTCTGCGCCTGGGTGTAGTTGAGCTGAGCCGTGTTGTAGCCGCCGCTGAAGATCGGCAGGCTGATGCTCGGGGCGAACGACCAGACGCCGGCGCCGTGGCTGAACAGCGACGAGAGTTCACCGCTGCCCACGCCGCCGCTGGCGGTCAGGCTGATCGACGGGAAGAATGCCGCACGCGCCGAGCCGATGTTGGCATTGGCGGATTTGAGGTTATGCTCGGCCTGCAGCACATCCGGCCGCGTCAGCAGCACCTGCGAAGACACCCCGGCCGGCAGATTGCGCATGATTTCGCCGAGCGCATCGATACCGCCGGGCAGCAGGTTTTCCGGCACGCTTTGCCCCACCGCCAAATCCAGCGCGTTTTTCGCCTGCGCGGCGAGGGTGGCGTAGCTGGCGGCGTCCGAACGCGCCTGTTGATAAACGGTTTCCGCCGATGCCACGTCGACCAGCGACGAAATGCCGTGCTGTTGATTGTTGCGCGTCACGTCCAGCGAACGTTTGGCGCTTTCCATCGTCTGCTGCGCCACCGCCAGATTGCTGCGCTCGGCCGCCACCGCCACCCAGTCGGTGACGATATCGGCGATCAGCGTCAGACGGGTGCTTTTCGCCGCTTCCGAGTTGGCCAGATAGGTTTCGAACGCCGCCCGCGACAGGCTGGCGTTCTTGCCGAACAGATCCAGCTCGAACGCGCTGACGCCGCCCTGCGCTTCGTAGCTCTGGCTGATGGCGGTGGCATTGCCGTTGCCGCTCAGCGAACGCCCGCGGCTGCCGTCGGCGGTGGCGTTGATCGTCGGGAACAGCGCCGAGCGCTGCTCACCGTACAGGGCGCGCGCCGAGGCGATATTGGCGATCGCCTCACGAAGATCGCGGCTGCTGTTCAGCCCCATCGCCACCACCTGCCGCAGCCTGGCGTCCTGCACATAGTCGCGCCAGGCGACGTCCGGGTAGCTCAACGCCTGCTTGCCGGCGGCCTCGCCCTGCGGCAGGTTGGCGGGCACCGGCGCCGCCGGGCGCTGGTAGTGCGGATCCAGCGACAGACACCCGCTCAGCAGCAGCGGTAAAGTTAACATCATGACTCGTTGCAACACGTTATTCTCCTGCCTGCGACGGCGAGTTGGTGGGCCGACGGGTAAACATGCGGCGCACCAACACATAAAACAGCGGTACGAAAAAGATCGCCAAGGCGGTAGCGGTGATCGTGCCGCCGATAATGCCGGTGCCGATGGCGATTCGGCTGTTGGCGCCGGCGCCGCTGGATACCGCCAGAGGCAGCACCCCGGCGGTGAACGCCAGCGAGGTCATCAGGATCGGCCGCAGGCGCATGCGCGCCGCGTGGACCGCCGCGCCAATCAGCGTTTCCCCCCGCTGGTGCATCTCCTCGGCGAACTCGACGATCAAAATGGCATTCTTTGCCGACAGCCCGATGATGGTGAGCAGCGCCACCTGGAAGTAGATGTCGTTTTCCAGCCCGCGCAGCGTGATCGCCAGCAGTGAGCCCACCACGCCCATCGGCACCACCAACATCACCGCGAACGGAATCGACCAGCTCTCATACAGCGCCGCCAGGCACAGGAACACCACGATGAGCGAAATGGCGTACAGCGACGACGCCTGGCCGCTGGTCAGCCGTTCCTGATAGGACAGCCCGCTCCAGGAGTAGCTGCTGCCGGCGGAGTATTTCGCCGCCAGTTTCTCCATCTCGCTCATTGCCGTACCGGAACTGACACCGGCGGCGCCCTGCCCGGTGATCTCGAACGACGACAGCCCGTTATAGCGCGACAGGTTCTCCGGCCCGTAGATCCAGTGCGAAGACGCAAAGGCGGAGAACGGCGTCATGCTGCTGGCGCCCGATGCATTGGTGCCGCGCACAAACCAGCGGTCGAGGTCTTCCGGCTTGGCGCGGTACTGCACGTCGCCCTGCATATAGACTTTTTTTACCCGGTTGCGATCGATAAAGTCGTTGATGTAGGTGCTGCCGAACGCGCTGCTGAGGGTGCTGTTGACGTCCGCGGCGCTCAGGCCGAGTGCCTGCAGTTTGCCGTTGTCGATCGCCACCTGCAGCTGCGGGGTGTCCGGCAAGGTGTTGGCGCGCACCGCCAGCAATGCCGGATTGTTGCCGGCGGCGGCGACGATCTGGTCGCGCATCGCCTGCAGCTCGGCGCGTGTGGTCGCCCCTTTGGCCTGCAGCTCGAAGGTGAAGCCGTCGGACTGACCAAAGCCGTCGATCGCCGGCGGGCTCATGGAGAACACCTGGGCGTCGCGCAGCGAGGCGAAGTGCGCCATGGCGCGTTTGGCGATGGCGTCGGCGGTGTTTTCGCTGCCGCGGCGTTGGCTCCAGTCTTTGAGGCTGACGAACGCCATGCCGGCGTTTTGACCGCTGCCGCTGAAGCCGAAACCGTTGATGGTGAAAATGGTGCTGACGTTGGCCTTTTCCTGGTCGAGAAAATAGGCGGTCACCGCCTCGCTCACCGCCGAGGTGCGCGCGTTGGTAGCGCCGGCCGGCAAGGTGTACTGCACCATCACCGAGCCCTGATCCTCGTTGGGCAGGAAGCCGGTCGGCAAACGCAGATACATTACGGCGGCGGCGATCAACAGCAGGCCGTACAGCAGCAGATAGCGCGTTGGCCGGTGGATCACTGCGCCGACCTTGTCGGCGTACTTCGCCTGCAACCGGTCATAACCGCGGTTGAATTTGCCCAGCAGCCCGGTGTCAGTCTGCGCGTCGTGCGCGGGTTTCAGCAACGTGGCGCACAAGGCCGGCGCCAGCGTCAACGCCAGCACCACCGACAACACCATCGAGGAGACGACGGTGATCGAAAACTGGCGGTAGATCACCCCGGTGGAGCCGCCGAAGAACGCCATCGGCAGAAACACCGCCGACAGCACCAGCGCGATGCCGACCAGCGCGCCGGTGATTTCGCGCATCGATTTCTCCGTCGCCTCGCGCGGCGGCAGCTTATCCTCGCGCATCACCCGTTCGACGTTTTCCACCACCACAATGGCGTCATCCACCAATAGCCCGATCGCCAACACCATGCCGAACAGCGTCAGGGTATTGATCGAATAGCCGAACGCCGCCAGCACGCCGAAGGTGCCCAGCAACACCACCGGCACGGTAATGGTCGGGATCAGCGTGGTGCGCAGGTTTTGCAGGAACACGAACATCACCACCACCACTAACGCCACCGCTTCAAACAGCGTTTTCACCACCTCTTCGATCGAGATGTTGATGAAGTCGGTGCTGTCTTTCGGGTAGGCCACCTTGTAGCCCTGCGGCATAGCGCTTTGGTATTCCGCCACCTTGGCCTTCACCAGCTTGGCGGTGCTCAGGGCGTTGGCGCCCGCCGCCAGCTTGACCGCGATCCCCGCCGCCGGGTGGCCGTTGAGGTGCGCGCTGGCGGAGTAGTCTTCGTTGCCCAGCTCAACCCGCGCCACGTCGCCCAGCCGCACCAGCGCCCCGCTGCTGTCGCTTTTCAGGATGATATTGCGGAACTGTTCCGGCGTTTGCAGCCGCGACTGCGCCTTCACCGTGGCGGTCAGCTGCTGGTCGGCGGCGGCCGGCAGATCGCCTATCTTGCCGGCGGACACCTGGGTGTTTTGCGCCTCGATCGCCGTCTGCACGTCGGAAGGCATCAGCGAAAAGCTCGCCAGTTTGGTCGGATCCAGCCAGATGCGCATCGCGTATTCCGAGCCGAACACCTGTACGTCCCCGACGCCCTCGATGCGCGACAGCGGATCCTGCAGGTTGCTGACCAGATAGTCGGAGATATCGGCCATCGTCGCCTTGTCGCTTTCGTCATACAGCCCGACGATCAGCAGAAAGCTGCTCTGGGATTTTTTGACCGTCACGCCCTGCGCGGTGACGGCGCTCGGCAGACGACTTTCCGCCTGCTGCACCTTGTTTTGCACCTGCACCTGAGCGATATCCGGATCGGTGCCCTGCTCAAAGGTGACGTTGATGCTGACCGAGCCGCTGGCGCTGCTGGTCGACGAGAAATACAGCAGGCCGTCCAGGCCGGTGAGCTGCTGCTCAATCACCTGGGTGACGCTGTTTTCCAGCGTTTCCGCGTCCGCGCCCGGGTAGGTGGCGGAGATGGCGATCTGCGGCGGTGAGACGTCCGGGTACTGCGAGACGGGCAATGAATTGATCGACATCAGACCGCACAGCATGATGATGATGGCGATCACCCAGGCGAATACCGGACGCCGGATAAAGAACTGCGCCATATCATTGCTCCCCGCGTTGGGTTTTGTCGACCGAGACGTCTACCGGCTTCACCGCGGCGCCGATCGTCACCTTGCTGGTGCCTTCGACGATCAGGCGATCGCCGTCGTTCAGCCCGCTGTCGATCAGCCAGTTGCTGCCCACCACCCGTTCGGCGCTGACGGTGCGTTGCGCCACTTTGTTTTGCGCGTTTACCACCAACGCGGTGGCTTCCCCTTTGGCGTTGCGGGTGATGCCCTGCTGCGGCGCCAGGATGGCTTTAGGATCGACGCCGTTATCCACCGTGGCATGGACGTACATGCCGGGCAACAGCTCATGTTCGGGGTTGGGGAACACCGCGCGCAGCGTGACCGAACCGGTGGCCTCATCCACCGCCACCTCGGTCAACTCCAGCTTGCCGGCGTGGGCATAAGGCGTGCCGTCCTCCAGCTTGATGGCGACCGGCGTGACCGCACCGCGCTGCAAAGCGGCCTGCTGACGGCGCAGTTTAAGCAACTGGGCGCTGGACTGGGTCAGATCGACATAGATCGGATCCAACGCGCGGATGGTGGCCAACGCATCAGTCTGGCCGGCGGTGACCAGCGCGCCCGGCGTCACCGACGAAATGCCGATGCGGCCGGCGATCGGCGCCCGCACCTGGGTATAGGCGAGATTGATGCGCGCCGTTTCCAGCGCCGCCTGATACTGCGCCACCGACGCCACGGCCTGCAGATACGCGGCTTTGGCGTCGTCTGCGTCCTGTTTGGAAACGCCGTTCTCTTTCACCAGCGCCGCATAGCGCTGCGATTTGAGCCGGGTGGATTGCACCGTGGCCTGAGCGTTTTTCAGCTGGGCGGCGGCCTGATCGTAGCTGGCCTGATAGCTGGCGGGGTCAATTTGATACAAGACCTGCCCGGCTTTCACCTCGGCCCCTTCGGTAAACAGCCGCTGCTTGATGATGCCGTCGACCTGCGGCCGCACGTCGGAGGTCATGGTGGCGTTAACCCGACCGGTCAACTCGCTGCTCAGGGTTACAGACTGGCCGCGCAACGTGACGACGCCGACCTCCCGTTCACCGCCTGCGCCCGTCGGCGCGCCGGCGTTTTGCCCATCGCAGGCGGCCAGCGACAGCGAAAGCCCCAGCGCCAAAAGCGTTTTCCTCTGCATTGCAATACGATCCTATTGAGAATGACTATTCTCAATATATCGAATGCCGGAATGCGCTTCTGAAAGGGTTGCGTAAGGATTGCGTAAAATCTTTTCGAAGCGGAAAACGGTGGCGCAATCTCGTTCAGCGCGGTTTCAGCACATTGCCGCAGCGGTTTTTAGCCAATGCAATAAAGCGTTCCACTTCAGCCGGGGGCGGCGCCGCTTCAGTTGTATCAGGCTCTTGCTCCCGATGAGCATCGCTCGCCGGCTGCTTGCAGCGATAAACCAGGCCATACAGGGGATGGCGCCCATCGTCGGTTTGATAATAATTGGCCACGCGGGCGAACGAATAGTAATAATAAGGCGTTGAATGTTCTTCGCCCCGATAAACGTTTTGCGTGCCGCCATCGTAGAACGTCACGTTGGCGGTCTTTTCCATCAACCGATCCAGGTCGTCGATCACCTGCTCAGTGCAGCGGTTTAATTCACGCCGATCTTGTTCATTCAATTTATCGGCATAGTCGTCGGCGCAGCGGGTGATATAACCTTCATACTGGAGATTGTCGGCGAGCTTAAGTTCGAAATAACGGTATGAGCGCTCGGCGATCTTCACCCCCTCACGCTCCTGAATCAGCTTCGCATCCTGAATAAGGTACACCGCCGCCGGATCCTGATTCTCGAGCGTAAGCATGGCCGCAGTGGCCCCTCCAACAGGCGTCAAGAGCGCCCCCATAAGCAGGGACAACCGTTTGATTAAACGAAAGTCCATTGTTTTAGCGTCTTGGTCCATCATAAATTTCGTCATCTTATCTCGTCAGCGGCGGCGTACCGAGCGCCGCGTGGGATTTTTAGGGTTTAACCAGTCTAAACACCGTTTTGGTGTGCCAATAGTAGTCGATCGCTGCCGAAACAGTCGGCATCCAGCCGTCCGGCTCATAGGGAACGAAGCCGGAAAAACCCAGCCTGCGGGCAGAGACCTGGAACCCCGCGGCGGAGAAAATACGCGCATAATCCTCCAGAGAACGATCCTGCACCACGGTATGCGTCTGTTCAGCCACCCTTTCGCGCCATTGCGGCCACAGCGGGTTGTCGGTGTGGCAACCGGTCACCGCATAATAAACGCCGCCCGGCTTCAGCACCCGCAGCATATCGGCGGCATGCTGCGCGATATCTTCAATCAGGTAGATGACTTCATGACTGAAGGCGATATCGAAGTGGTTCTCATAACCCGTCAACCGCGTTTCGGTCTGATAAACGATCGGCAGGTTTCCTTTCAGGCGGTTGGCTTGTTCGACGGATTGGCGGGCGATATCAACGCCGATCCCCTCACTAAATGGCCGAATTTGATGCAACAGGCGCAAAAAACCGCCCTGATTGCAGCCGAAGTCCAGCACCCTGACGCCGGACAGTTCGCGTTCCGGCACCAGGCTCAGCAGATGCCGCCAGATGGGCGCATGGCCTTCGGCCATGGCCTGCTCTGCGTGCGGATCGCGATACCAGGTGGGAATGCTCAAGGATGAGTCGTTCATTATGGCCTCCTTCTGTTTCCACTCAGCCAACCACAGCCTATGGCGACAAACAACCGCGTGCGCATTTTTTGAACATTCACTAGTCTGGTTTGCCAGGCGCCGGCAGTTGGCTGGTCACGCAGTGAATGCCGCCGCCGCCGGCGGCGATCGCGTCGATCTCCAACTGCACCACCTTGCGCTGCGGATAGAGCGCCGACAGCAGTTCAAACGCCGCCTTGTCCGCCTGCGGGTCGCCAAACTCCGGGGCGATCACCGCGCCGTTGATAACGAAATAGTTGATGTAGCCCGCCGCGAAATCGGGATTGCGGCGGCTGAAACGGCTGTCGCGCGGTGCCCGCGGCGGCGAGAGCGTATGCACCTGCAGCGTGCGGCCGTCGGCGTCGGTCGCCGTCTTGAGGATCGCCAGATGCGTCTGGGTGACCGCATGATCGTAAGAGGCCGGGTCGGTGTCCAGATTGGCCACCACCACGCCCGGCCGCACGAAACGGGCGTAAAAATCGACGTGGGCATCGGTGATGTCCCGGCCTTTAATGCCCGGCAGCCAGATAATTTTACGCAGGCCGAGCATCGCCTTCAGCTCCTGCTCAACCCGATCCCTGCTCCAGCCCGGGTTGCGGTTCGCATTCACCCAACTGCTCTCGGTCATGATGCCGGTGCCGCGCCCATCCACTTCAATGCCACCGCCTTCGCCTACCAGTGCGCTGCGGCGCGGTTGAGCGATGCCGTATCGCCTGGCGGCAAACCCTGCCAGACGCGCATCCCTGGCATGCTGCTGCTTATCGCCCCAGCCGTTGAAGTTGAAATCCACCGCGCCCAGTTCGCCGGCATCATTGACGACGAAATTAGCGCCGATGTCGCGCATCCAGATATCATCCAGCTCGGTGACGACATAGCTGACGTTGTGACTGCCGCAGATGGCCTCGGCCAATTGCCGTTCACGCTCGCGGCAAAAAACCGTCAACGGCTGAAATTCGGCGATGGCGCGGGCGATATGCCCCTGTGCCGCCCGCACGTCCGCCGTGAAGTCGCCCCAAATCGCGCGCTGCGCGCCGAACGCGATAAACGCCCGCTGTTGCAGTTCCCCTTCATCCGGCAAGCGCCAGGCCGGATTAAGCACAGCTTTTGCGTGACCGCGTAACGAAATACCCAATGATGCCGTCAAGCCGACGCCGGCCACCGCCGAAAGCTGCTTGATAAAGGTGCGACGCGTTGACATAAACGCCCTCTTTTAATTAATTTAAATTCAACTGGTTAACCGGTTTTTTCGCTCTCCGGAAATTGAATCTCATGCTAGTCTTCCCCTGCCGCTGCGACAAACGATATATTTAGTGGATATCTGATTAGACAGGCTTATTGATAATGTTAAAACACTGGCCCCCGTTAAGCGCATTGCGCGGTTTTGAAGCGGCGGCGCGTCTGGGCAGTTTTCATCAGGCCGCCGAAGAGCTGCACCTTACCCAGTCGGCAATCAGCCAGCAGATCCGCAGCCTCGAGGCTTTTCTGGAACAGCCGCTGTTTTTCCGCACCGGCCGCAGCGTAACGCTGACCGACGCCGGCCACGATCTGTTCAGCACCGCGCAGGTGATGCTGCAACAATTGGCCGTCGGCATTCGTCGTCTGGACCAGTACCGCAAACCCAATCAGTTGATCGTCAACACGACGCCGGCCTTTGCCCGCCACTGGCTGACGCCGCGGCTGGGCGAGTTCAACCAACGGCATCCGCAGATAGATCTGTGGCTCTTCACCAGCTTTGAACCGCCGGATATGACGACGGACAGCATCGACTTGGCGATCCGCGACGATCTCAGCGCGCAGGCGGACTGCACCTTTAAGGTTCTCTGCACCGACCGGCTTTATCCCGCCTGCCACCCCAGCCTATTGGCGCTGGCGGCGGAGCAGCGCGTCACGCTGCACGGCGAACGCGAAATGGACTGGAGCCACTGGACGGTGGCGGGCGGCGCGCACGTCGGCCAGCGCGACAGCGGGCTGAATTTCTCCGATCCCGGCCTGCTGCTGGATGCCGCCTGCCAGGGGCTGGGCATCGCGTTGGTCAGTCAGCTGTTGGCGCAGCAAGCGCGTGACGCCGGGTTGCTGCATCCGTTAACCGAGCAACGCGTGCGCGGCGCCAACTGGGCGTGGCTGCTGCATCGCGACAGCGAACACAATCCGCTCGCCCGGCACTTCTGCCAATGGCTGCAATCGACGCTGCCGGCCGACGCATAACGCGCCACATCACGATTTGCTACTCTGGTCAGGCGGCCCCGCCTGGCCGCTGCTACTTTCAATAAAGCGCCGCAACAGCCCGAATAAAACGCGCTAACCCGCTGTTTCAAAAATAATTAGTTGAATTCACCTGATAACTGAACATCGCTAAAAGGATCTTCTATGTCTGCCGGTTTATTGAAAACGATAGCTCTGAGCGTGACCCTGGCCTGCACCGTTCCCGCCGCCTTTGCCGCCGATCTGACCGCCGGCGCGGCCGCCGCTCCGGATCAGTATGGCGCAAAAGTCGCCGCGCACATTCTGCAGGCCGGCGGCAACGCGGTTGATGCGGCGGTCGCCACCGCCTTTACCCTGGCGGTCACCTACCCTGAAGCCGGCAATATCGGCGGCGGCGGCTTTATGACGCTGTACGTCGACGGCAAACCCTATTTCCTCGACTACCGCGAAGTGGCGCCCAAGGCCGCCGGCAAAACTATGTACCTGAACGAGAAAGGCGAAGTGATCGAAAATCTCAGCCTGGTGGGCAGTCGCGCCGCCGGCGTGCCGGGCACCGTGCTGGGATTGTGGGAAGCCCATAAACGCTTCGGCAAGCTGCCCTGGGCCGAGCTGCTGACGCCGGCGATCGGCTACGCCCGGCAAGGTTTCACCGTGGCGGATCAGCAGTATCAGTACCGCGAAGACGCCAACAAGCTGTTTGCCGGTAAAACCAACTTCGGCGACTATTTCGGCGCCATGAAGCCCGGCACGGTGTTCAAACAGCCGGAGCTGGCCGCCACCCTTGAGCGCATCGCCAAATCGGGCGCCGACGATTTTTATCACGGCGAAACCGCCCGCCTGCTGGTGGCGCAAATGCAGCGCGATAACGGGCTGATCGGCGCGGCGGATTTGGCCGACTATCGGGTGAAATGGCGTGAACCGATGCGCATCAGCTGGCGCGGCAACACCGTGTATACCGCCCCGCTGCCCAGCTCCGGCGGCATCGCGCTGGCGCAGCTGCTGGGGATAAAAGAAGATCGCGCCGCCGACTTCAAGGGCGTGCCGCTGAACTCGGCGCGCTATATCCACCTGCTGGCGGAAATCGAAAAACGCGTGTTCGCCGATCGCGCCGACTACCTCGGCGACCCGGATTTCACTAACGTGCCGGAAGCGCAGCTGATCGCCCCCGACTACCTGCAAAAACGCGCCGCCGAGATCAACCCGACGGCGATCTCACCGACCGAGCAGGTGCGGCCGGGGCTGGAAAGCCACCAAACCACCCACTTCTCGATCGTCGATGCGGCCGGCAACGCGGTCAGCAACACCTATACGCTCAACTGGGACTTCGGCAGCGGCGTGGTGGTCAAAGGCGCCGGCTTCCTGCTCAACGACGAGATGGACGACTTCAGCGCCAAACCCGGCGTCGCCAACGCCTTCGGCGTGGTGGGCAGCGACGCCAACGCCATCGAGCCGGGCAAACGCATGCTCTCCTCGATGAGCCCGACCATCATCACCCGCGACGGCGACGTCACCCTGGTGATCGGCACGCCGGGCGGATCGCGCATCTTCACCTCGATCTTTCAGGTGATCAACAATCTCTACGATTACCATCTGCCGCTGGCGCAGGCGGTGGCCGCCCAGCGCGTGCATCACCAACTGTTGCCGAAGGACACCGTTTATTACGACAGCTTCGCGCCGCTGACCGGCAAACCGGCGGACGAGCTGAAAGCCATGGGCTACACCCTCGAAGACCAGGGCTGGAACATGGGGGATATTCAGGCTATCCGCATCGATGGCCGCACGCCGGAAACCGCGTCCGATCCGCGCGGCCGCGGCGTGGGGCTGGTGGTGAAAAAGTAACCCTCCGGCGGCCCGCCTCCGATTAGACGGGCCGCCGCTCTCCCCGCACAGATGACCGCTGTCTCCTTTTTCACTCATCTATACTGAATCGACAGGCCTGCGTTCAACGACGGCGACGCCTGCGGCCCGCCTTGGACGATAAGGATAATATTCATAGTAAATCAATCACCTGTATTTATCGTAAGGGGTGTCGGAGGCAATCAATAATGGCGAAAAGACGAGCAGTGCCCGGTGTTCATCCCTACGATGGGCCCGCCGGCGGTTGGGGCGCGCTGAAAGCGACGGCCATCGCCGTGCGCACACAGATGGATACCCTGGAGGCGCCGGTAACGCTGATGCGCACCAATCAGCCCGACGGGTTTGATTGCCCGGGATGCGCATGGCCGGATAAAGAACATCGATCCACCTTCCAGTTTTGCGAAAACGGCGCCAAAGCCGTGACCTGGGAAGCGACCAGCAAACGCGTGACGGCCGAATTCCTGGCGCAAAATACCGTGACCTCACTGCTGCGGAAAACCGACTATGAACTGGAGGACTATGGTCGCCTGACCACGCCCCTGTTCTATGACGCCGGGACCGACACGCTGCGCCCGCTGGCCTGGGATGAGGCGTTTCAACGCATTGCCGCCGTTTTGCAGACGCTGCCGCCGGAGCAGGTGGAGTTTTATACCTCCGGCCGGGCGTCCAATGAGGCTGCCTATCTGTTCCAGCTGTTTGCGCGGGAATTTGGCAGCAATAACTTCCCCGACTGTTCCAATATGTGCCATGAGCCGACCAGCGTTGGCCTGCCTCAGTCGATCGGCATCGGCAAAGGCACCGTGTCGCTGGACGACTTTGACAGCGCGGAGCTGATTATCTCCATCGGGCACAATCCGGGCACCAATCACCCGCGCATGATGGGCACGCTGCATGAACTGGCGCGCAAAAAAGTGCCGATTATCGTGTTCAATCCGCTGCGCGAGCGGGCGCTCGAGCGTTTCACCGATCCGCAAAACGTCATCGAAATGGCGACCTACAGTTCGACCCCTATCGCCTCCACCTACTATCAGGTCAAAGCCGGCGGCGACGCCGCAGCGCTCAAAGGCATCGCCAAAGCGCTGCTGCAGTTGGATGACGAACATGGCAATGCGCTGGACCACGCCTTTATTGCCGAGCACACGGAAGGTTTTGCGGATTTTGCCGCCGATCTGAAGACCACCGGTTGGGATGCGATTGAGGCGGAGAGTGGCCTGGCGCGCCGGGATCTGGAACAGGTCGCCGCCGCTTACGCGAAATCCAACGCCACCATCGTGACCTACGGCATGGGCATTACGCAGCACAATAAAGGCACCGCCAACGTACGCCTGATTGCCGATCTGTTGTTGCTGCGCGGCAACATCGGCAAACCGGGCGCCGGCATCTGCCCGCTGCGCGGCCACTCCAACGTGCAGGGCAACCGCACCGTCGGCATCACCGAAAAACCCTCGGCCGATTTTTTGGCGAAGCTGGAAACGGTGTTTGGCTTCACGCCGCCCAAAGCCCACGGTCACGATGCCGTGAAATGCATGCAGGCGATGATCGACGGCGCCTCGAAGGCGTTGATCTGCCTGGGCGGCAACTTCGCCGTGGCGCTGCCGGACCCCGAGCAGAGTTTCCCGGCGATGAAAGCGCTGGAATTAAGCGTGCATATCGGCACCAAACTCAACCGCAGCCATTTGTTGGTGGCGAAAGAAACCCTCATTCTGCCCTGCCTGGGCCGTACCGAACTGGACATGCAGGCCGGCGGGCGACAATCGGTGACGGTGGAGGATTCGATGTCGATGGTTCACGCCTCGTCCGGCAAATTAAAACCGGCGTCGGAGCTGTTGCGTTCGGAACCCGCCATTGTGGCCGGCATGGCCAAAGCGGTGATGCCCGCCAGCAAGGTGCCCTGGGATGAACTGATCGAAGATTACGACGTGATCCGCGATTTGATCGAAAAAACCATCCCCGGCTTCGACGATTACAACGCGCGCATTCGCCAACCCGGCGGTTTCCGCATGCCGCTGCCGCCGACTGAGCGCCAGTGGCCGACGGCGACGGGCAAGGCGATGTTTTCCGTATTCAGCGGGCTGCATGAGGACGAGACAACAGCAGACAAAGACACGCTGCGGCTGATCACGCTGCGCAGCCACGATCAGTACAACACCACCATCTATGCTCTGGACGATCGCTACCGCGGGGTCTTCGGCCGGCGCGACGTGCTGTTCATGAATGACAGCGATCTGCAACGTTTGGGGCTGGAACATGGCGACGTGGTCGATCTGGAAACGGCGCTGCCCGGCAGCACCCAGCGCCTGGAAGGCATCACGGTGATCGCCTACAACATCTCAGCCGGTTCGGTCGGCGCCTACTACCCGGAGGCCAACGTGCTGGTGCCGCTGCATTACATCGATGAGGAGAGCGGCACGCCTTCGTATAAATCGGTGCCGATCCGCGTGAAGTTGAGATCCAAAGAGGTGCGCGCGGTCGATATCGCCTGACGGAAGCGGTTTGAGCCTTTCTCCGCATGGAGAAAGGCTTCTCCCCCTTTAGACCTGCGCCACCAACACATTAACGTTGGCGGGGAAAACCAAGCCTTCTAATGCGTTACCGCTGTCGGAGGTCACCAGATAATCGACCTCGGGCCATTTGGCCACCAGCGTCATCGCATGCCCGCGCAGCTTATTTTCGTCGGCCAGCACGATGCACTTGCGGCTCTGGGCAATCATTTTGCGCGCGATGGCCGCTTCATTGACGTTCTGATCCATCACGCCGGTCTGCAGATTGACCGCGCCGGCGCCGATGATGGCGTAGTCGGCGAAAAACGCCTCGATATTATTCAATGCGATCGCGCCCAGGCACGCCATTTTGGAGTCGATGAACTGCCCGCCGATCAGCACCACGTCAATGGAGTCATTTTCCAGACAGACGTTGGCGATAAGCGGCGAGTTGGTGATGACCGTCAGTTGATCGATCGTCGCCAACTGCCGGGCAAACTCCAGCGTGGTGGAGCCGAAATCCACGAACACCGTATCGCCCGGTTGGAGCAGCGTCGCCGCTTTCTCCGCGATGGCGCGCTTCTCGGCCTCGGCGATTTTGGCCCGCTCGTTGAATTCATGCTCGAATTTAAACTGGCTGCTCACCGCGCCGCCGTGGATCTTCTTGATCAGCCGATAGTCTTCCAGCTTGTTCAGGTCGCGCCGAATGGTTTCCTGCGAAACCTGGAATTTATCCGCCAGCTCATTCACGTAAACCCGGCCGTTGGCCTGGATCAGCGCCAGTATTTCATTGCGCCTTTCCACGGAATTAGAGATATCCATTCACATTACACTCGCTGCCTTTAGTAAGAGTGACTGCCTCCGCCGAGACTTGCGGCGTTAACTGACGGAATACTACGGGTTTCAGGGCGTTAGACGCAAGCCGTTGCCGTCGTTCACCCGGCGGATTCTATGCTGATGTGCAGCGCATCACGCTCAGCCTCGGCTGGCAAGACGATATTGCGCAGCAGGATCCGCCGTTCAGGCAGGCAACGATGCGTTTTGCGGTACAGCACTTTCTCCCCCAACCGCACCACCACCGAACCGGACACCGCCTGTTCCACGCGCATATTGATCGTGACCGTGGCGGGATTGCCGATCAGCGCCACACGGGCGGGCGCAGTCAGACGTATCCGTTCGTCGTGCCGCACCGGCAGGATTTGCCGCGCCGGCGGCAGCGTGCGCTGCAGCGAATGGGCAACGGCCTCGCCGACGCGCAGCCCTTCCTGATAACACTGGTCGCCCATGTCCGCCGGGTGCAACATGTTGCCGACGGCGAAATAGGCGGCGTCGGAACAGCGGCCGAACTGATCGGTCAACGGACAGCCGCTGTCCGGCCGCTGCGCCAGGTGGCTCTGGCGGATCAGCGTATACTCCCCAGTGAAGCGGCCGGTGAAGATCAGGCTGTCGCAGGCGATGCGCCGTTTCTCCCCCTGGCGATTTTCCACTTCTATAGATTCAACCCGATCGCGGCCGGCAATATCGGTCACACGCGAATAGTAGTGGATCGGCACTCCCATCAGACGCGCATAGAGCGCGCTCAGACGCCAGGCGACGGGTCTGCCGCCGCTTTCAATCATGGCGACGGCGCGCACGCCGGCGTTACGCAGCGTCCACAGCGCGGAGAAACTGACCAGCTCGGTGCCGATCACCACCGGCGCCTTGCCCGGCTGCAGCCCGCGCAGATAGACGAACTGCTGCAGTGCACCGGCGGTGAGTACGCCCTGCGGCCGCAGCCCGCTCACCAGACGCGGATGGCGCGGCGTCTCGCGCACGCCGGTCGCCAGGATCACCCGCTGCGCTTTCAAGGTGCTGACGCCGCGGCAGTCCGTGATGGTCAGCTCGCCGTCCGGCTTGATGGCGAGCACCGTCACGCCGGTACGGATCTCCACCTGCCCGGCGCGCGCCAGTATTTTATCGACATAGGTGGATCCCAGCATCGGCCTATAAAACGTTTGCAGCCCAAAGGTGGGGTGCCGACAGTGTCTGGGCACACCGCCCGCCTGCCGTTCCCGTTCCAGGAGCACCACATTCTCGATCCCCGCCTGCCGCAACGCGGTCGCCGCTGCGATCCCGGCCGGCCCGGCACCGACAATCGCCACCTGATACTCAGTTTTCATCAATGCTCCCTACGGCCAGCGTCTGGCCAAAACGATCGCCTACCATTTCCGCCACCCGGCTGCTGCAATAAAAACCGTTGCAGCGCCCCATCATCACGCGCGTGCGGCGCCGCAGCCCGCCGATGCACTCTGGCGGCACGGCGGAATCGAACGCCGCCTCGATCTCCCGCTGGGTCACCAGCTCGCAGTGGCAAACGATGCCGCCGTTGTCCGGGCGCGCGTAATCGCGCAGCGCGTAGTCGGCAAGCATCGGCATTTGCGGCCAATACACGGTCTGCGGCGTTTTTGGCGTGAAGCACGGTGTAAAGTGGTCGTGATAGAGCTGTTCCACATATTGCGCGATGCCCAGCGCCGCCGTCAGGCCGGTGGAGCGAATGCCCGCCACGCAGATCCACTGCCGGTCGGGATAGTGCTGAATGCGGTAGTGTTTCTGTTCAGTCGCCGGGCGTAATCCGGCATAGCTGGCGGTGACGCTGTAATTCGCCAGCGTGGGCAGCAATCGCGTCCCCTGTTCGATCAGCTCGCGCATTTTGGTTTCGTCCACCGTCGCCGTCTCGCGATCCTGCTGTTCTTCGGCGGTCGGCCCGAGCAGCAAATTGCCGAAGATGGTTTTCGACAGCAGCACCCCTTTGGTGATCGCCGTCGGTACCGGCAAGATAATGGCGTTGACCTGCCCGGCGGCGGCCTTGTCGAACACCAGGAACTGCCCTTTGCGCGGGCGAATTTCAAACTCGGGCTGGTGGCAGAAACTTTCTACCCGGTCGCCCTGATTACCGGCGCAGTTGATGACGATTTTGCCGTGAAACTCGCCCCGGTTGCTGGTTAGCCGCCAGCCGGTCGGCAAGTGTTCGGCGCCGGTCACCTCGGTATTGAAGCGATAGTCGCCGCCGTGTTTAACGCCCTGCGTCAGGTAAGCCAGCGGCGTGCTCCAGGGATCGATCACGCTCTCGCCCGGCACCTCTACCGCCGCCAACGCGCCGGGCGCCAGCTGCGGCTCACGGCGATACAGCTCGGCGGCGTCGATCTGCGCCACGTCCAGCACGCCGTTGTCGTGCGCCTGTTGCACAATCGCGGGCAGCGCCGCCAACTGCTGCTCGTCCCAGGCCACGACCAGCGCGCCGGTGGGCAACAGCGGCAGATTCATTCGTTCACGGATGGCGATAAATTCCCGGTACCCGGCCTGCATGCAATGCAGTTCCAGGCTGCCGCTGGGCGCATCGAAGCCGGTATGCAGCAGCGCGCTGTTGGCTTTGCTGGCGCCGGACAGGATATCGCCCCCTTTTTCCAACAGCAGCGTACGGGCGCCCATCAGGCAGAATTTGCGGAATACCGCACACCCGACCACACCGCCGCCAATCACGACAATGTCCCAACCCGTTTGTTCTTCCATCATGCTGATGTCCCGTTTTGATGTGATAACCACAATAAAACCACACAATAACCGCATTTGAAATGACAAAAACAACATAACTCCCAAAAAAAAGCCGCAAAAGGCGGTGATAAGCAAAAAGTATGAGGTCGATCACGCGGGGTTATTTTATCTTGTGATTTATGTTGCTTTTGTGTGTGAAATTGAAGATAGATTATTAAAACAGTCATACAACCAACACCAGGCACAATAAAAAAACAAAACCTATAAGAGAGCGAAGCAATGATGAATCAACGTTATGCCGCGATTGATCAGGGGACCACCGGCACCCGGGTCGTGGTGTTCGGCGAAGACGGCAGGCACCATTCACCGGCCAGCATGCCGCACAAGCAGATCACCCCCAATCCGGGCTGGGTGGAACACGACGCCCTGGAGATTTTGGCGAATATCCGCCGCTGTCTCAGCCAGTGCGACATGGTGGATGCCATCGGTTTAGGGCATCAGGGCGAAAGCCTGCTGGCCTGGGACGTCGACAGCGGCCTGCCGCTGTACAACGCCATCGTTTGGCAAGATCAGCGCACCGAGCCGGAGATCCAGCGGCTGAAACGCGAAGGCGTTGAGCCGCTGGTGACGGCGAAAACCGGTCTGCCGCTCGATACCTACTTCTCAGCCAGCAAGATGGGCTGGCTGATGAACAACGCCCCGGGCGCCAGGCAATTGGCGCAACGCGGCCGCCTGCGGCTCGGCACCATGGACGCCTTCTTCCTGTTCCACCTGTGCGGCCGGCATCTTACCGACTATAACTCGGCCTCGCGCACCTCGTTGTTCAACATTCATACCCTGCAGTGGGATGAGGAGCTGTGCCGTTTGTTCGGCGTGCCGATCGACAGCCTGCCCGAGGTCAGAGACAACATCGGCCACTTCGGCGACGTCGCGCTCAACGGCAAACCGGTGCCGCTGACGGCCTGCATCGTCGACCAGTTTGCCGGTACATACGGCCACGGCTGCCATCAACCGGGGCAGATGAAGATCACCTTCGGTACCGGCGCCTTTTTACAGGCGATAACCGGGCCGCGCCCGATCGATGCCGGCGAGTCCGGCCTGTTGCCCACGCTGTGCTGGAAGCTGCCCGACAGCGAGCCGGTGTATGGCCTGGACGGCGGCGTTTATAACGCCGCCTCCGCCATTAACTGGGCGAGAAAGATCGGCCTGTTCAACGATTTCGATGAATTCGGCGACTTCCCCTCTCAGCCGGCCATCGCGCGCGGCCTGGCCTTTGTGCCCGCGCTCTCCGGACTGGCCTGCCCGTACTGGGACCGCTCCGCTGCCGGGATGTGGGCCGGGCTGTCGCTGGAGACCGAGCGCAAGGATCTGCTGCAGTCGATCCTCGAAGGCATCGCCATGCGTTCCGCCGAGGTGATCAACGCCATGGATAAACTGAAACCGATCGGCGACAGCATTTCGGTGGACGGCGGCCTGTCCGCCAACCGCTATTTCACGCAGTTTCTCGCCAACCTGATCCAAAAGCGCATCGTCTCTCCCACCAATAAGGAGATCACCGCCCAAGGCGTTGCGCTGTTGGCGCGTAAAGGACTGGGGGTGGAACATCCGCTCAAGGTGCTCAACCGCTATGAAGTGACGGAACCCGCCGAGGTCGATATGGCGGTCTGGTTTGCCCGCTATCAGGAAATCATCGCGCGCTCGCGCGGCTTACGTTCATCGCAGGAGGAACACCATGGCTGAGTTCGGTAATTTCATCATCTATATCATCATGGCCGGCACTCTGATCGGTGCGCTGGCGTCGATCGTCAAACCGGAAGGCGAGCTGGGACGCGAATTCGTCAACGGCATTCACGCCATCGGCCCAGTGTTTCTCGCCCAGGCTGGCATCATGGCCGCAATCCCGATCATCTCTTACCTGATCATGTACAGCATCGGCCCCTTCTTCTCGGCGCTCGGCTCCGACGCCTCGATCGCGGCGCTGGCGGTGATCGCCGTGGACATGGGCGGCTATCAGCTGGCCGACGCCATTGCCGCCAACCGCGATATGTGGATCGTCGCCATGTTGGTGGGCTACACCTCGGGTGCCAGCATCGTGTACCTGATCCCGGTCGGGCTTATCATGCTGAACCGCGACGACCATAAATATCTGGCGCTGGGTGCCATGGCAGGCCTGATCAGCATTCCGTTCGCCGTGCTGATCGCCCTGGTGACCATCACCTTCAATAACCTGCCGGTCAGGGAGATTATCTCCACCACGTCACCTGCCGCGCACTATCTGCAGCTGGACTTGCTGCAGGCGCTGCGGCTGCTGTCCCCGCTGTTCGCCCTGTGCTTCCTGCTGGCGTTGGGGCTGAAGCTGCGGCCGGCGGCGATGGTGAAAGGATTCCTGATCTTCGGCAAGGCGGCGGATGCCTTTATCAAGCTGGTGTTGGCGCTGTGCATCATCGAGCATTTCACCGGCGTGTTTAAAAAGGTGTTCGGCGGCTGGGTATTCGATCCGTTATTTGCCGACAAAGACGAATTATTCCGCGCTATCGAGATCGCCGGTTATATCGGCATTATGTTGGCGGGCACATTCCCCATTTGTTATTTATTCCAGCGCTATTGCCGCAAGCCGATGCATTTCATCGGTAAAAAGCTCGGTTTATCGGATACTGGCGCGCTGGGCTTTATTATGGTATTGGCCAATATCATCGCCGTTTATCACCTGTTCAAAGGCATGCGCGCCCGCGATAAGGTGCTGTGCGTGGCCTTCGGCATCTGCGCACAGGCCACGTTGGGCGATCACCTGGCGTTTACCGCCAACTTCCAACCTTCGCTGGTGTTGCCGATCATGATGGGCAAATTCCTCGGTGGCATGATCGCCGTGCTGATCGCCATAAAAATTTCGGTGCCGGAGGCTGAATTGCTGGAAAAAGAACAGACGCAAAGGCAATCGACGGCCATCGCCGCCGCCGCTCGTTAAATTTACCCCTAAGCCATAAAAATAAACGGGGCGCCGCCTCACGGGGAAGCTGCGCCCTTTTTTCGTCCCTGACAACAATTATTGAGAGAACAAACGCTAATGAGAAAAATATTTTTAGCCTGCCCCTACAGCCACACCGACGCCAACGTCGTGCAGCAACGCTTTATCGCCTGCAACGACGTCGCCGCCGCTATCGTGCGAGCCGGCAACGCCGTTTTTAGTCAGGTCAGCATGTCGCATCCGATCAACCAGTGTTTGCAAGAGCTAGACAAAACCGCCATCGGCAAGCTGTGGGCGCCGATCGACGCCCTGTTCATGGCGGCGATGGATGAGTTGATCGTGCTCGACTTGCCGGGTTGGCAAGAGAGCGGCGGCATCAAACGCGAGATGGACGCTTTCGCGGCGCGCGGCTGCCGCGTCAGCCTGTGGTCCGAGGTCGCGAGCGAGTTCAACTGAGGCGTGCGCCCCGCCGCTTGACGCAGCGGGGCAGCGGCCTATTTGCCGTTGGCCAATTCACCGTACACCACCTGGCCGCGGAAACCGCGCCGCACCTGCTGGAACAGCTCGCGGAATGCCGGGTAATCCTGCGCCTGGCACAGCGCTTCCTTGCCGCGAATGGCGTTCACCTGCAGGCGGTGATTGACGGTCACCTGCTGCCCGTCGCGCCGCCACTCGACGCGATAGTCGCCCGCCGCATTGCGGAATTGCCGATCTTTCGGAATGGCGATGATCGGCACGTTGGCCGGCAGCTGCAGACGGTAGGTTTCGTCGTAGCGCTGTGCGGTGCAGTAGAACGGTGTTTCGTTGCCCGGCGCCGCCGTGGTGGTATACAGCGTGCGGAACGATTTGCCGCCGGGCGGGTTGGGCAACGTCATGCCGCCCACCACGCCGAAATCGACGTAGTCGTCCGCCTTGAAGCGGAAGCGATAGCCGAACTGCTTTTTGAGATCCAGCGGATCGCTGTTCATCGCCACTTCGCCGTTGCCGTCGATGCCGGAAGCGGACATGATCGTCGCTTCGGCCTGCGCCCGATTCTGACGGTTGATCTGCGAGAAGTAGCCCCGCAGGTCAATTTCTTCCACTTCGCTCAGCCGGCGCTCGGTCTGTCCGCGCAGATTGCCCGCCTTGTCGAACACGAAATCGACGTTCAGCGCGCTCTTGACCGGCTGCTCATCGCTGCCCGGCGTGCGCGCCAGCCTGGCGTCGCGCGTCAGCAGCACCGGCGCGCCCAAATCGCCCTCCGGCAGTTGCCCGAAACGCGCCCAGGGATTGGTGGAATCGAGGTACAGTTTGAATTCCGGCACGTAGGTGATGGCGTGATTGAAGCGGCCAAGCAGCGGCACTTTAGGCAGGATCGGGCCTTCATCCATGCCGATCAGCACCGGCGAGCTTTCAATGCCTTTGGCGGCGAGCAGCGCCTCCAGGATCACCACGTGATCCTTACAGTCGCCGTAATGGTTATCGAGAATGCTCTGCGCCGAATTCGGCTCCAGCCCGCCGTTGCCCAGGTACACCGCCACGTAGCGAATGTTTTGCGCCACCCAGCGATAGAGGGCCTCCGCCTGCTCGCGCCGATCGCTGATACCGGCGGTGATATTGTCCGCCAGCGCCTGAATGCCCGGCGTCACCTTCGCCGCCGCGCCGGCCTTCAGCTGGTAGGCCTTGGCCAACTGCGGCCACTCGCGGTAGGTACTGGCCATGATGGTCGGGCTGAAGGTCCAGCTGTCCGCCGCCCAGTTTTGCGCCTTCATCGGGGCGCTGCGCGAATAATGCCAGCGCCAGTGCGCCTGGCCGTTGCGGATTTGCGGTTGGTACCCGCCCTCGACGCCGCGCGTGAAGATATGCATCGGCAGCTTGGCCGGCGCCTGCAGGGTCACTTCGGCGTCGTCGAACTGATCGAAAACGCTGAACGTCTCCCACAGGCCGAAATAGTCAGGGAAATACGGGGTGTTCTGCGTGCGGCGCAGTTCGTACACCACGCGCGAGCCCGGCGCCAGGTTGGAGAACACGATGACGCGCACCTTGCGATCGGCATACAGCGGCGCCGTGGCGCTGGAATAGCTTTCCTGGGTATAAATGCGATCGGGCGCCACATCGTGGCGCTGGCCGTCGGCGGTCAGCGTATAGGCGGCGACCACCTCCAGCGTTTCCATTTTCTCGCTGTAGCTCAGGCGGATCTGGCTGAATTTTTCGACCGCCGCCTTGGTTTTCAGCAGCACTTCGTAGCTTTCCGTCTTCACGTTGGTGGCGTTGGCGTTAACGCGGTAATCCGCGCGATAGCGCACGAAGCTGAAATCGTTGTTGGCCGTGTCGTTCTGGCCCTGATCCGCCGCGGCGGGCGGTGCAGCGGCCAACACGGTGGCCGGGTGCGTCGCCGTCAAACCGGCGAGTAACAGTATGGAAGGAATAGCGATTTTCATCTTCGGTCCTTGAAGGGCAACAAACGGCGACGCCGGGCTACGCGTCTGCCCCGGCGTCAAAACAGGCGGGCACACTAATATAATTGAGAATCATTTTCAATAAACGAACCGTCAACGCCGTGCTAGCCCTGCTCGATCAGCATCACAGCGGTGGTCTCCGGCTCCAGGGCCTCGAAAACGTGCTCGCGATCGGCGGAGTAACTGATGTAATCCCCGGCGCTCAGCACCTGCGGCTGATCCGCCGGGCCAAGGCACGCCCGTCCACTGCTGATGATCACATGCTCGACGGTGCCCGGCGGATGCGGCCGGGAAAGTTTGACTTCGCCGGGCTGCACCCGCAGCCGGTAAATGTCGCGCTGCGCGCCCGGTGGACAAGTGGCCAGCAACGTGGCGGCGTAGTTGCCCTGCTCTGACACCGCCGCGGTCCCCTCATGAGCGCGGATCACTTGCACCTGCCTGCTGGGTTGCGAAATCAGTCGGCTGACCGGCACATCCAGCGCCATCGCCAACGCCCACAGCGTTTCCAGACTGGGATTACCGCTGCCGGCTTCGAGCTGCGACAACGTGGACTTGGCGATACCCGCGCGCTTCGCCAGTTCGGTGACGGACAGGTTCAATCGCTCCCGCTCACGGCGGATTGCCGCCGACAAGAGGCCGATCGGCGTGATGTTCTGCATTAGGCTCTCGCTCATTGTTCGTTATACCATTCATTTGTTCGACTTGACGAACACCGTCAACCATGTTCATCATAATGTTCGATTGTTCATTTTAATGATTAAGCGACTTCACCACAAGCACGGTCAGGCCGCGAGGGAAACGACATGAAAACGAAAACGCGCGGCGCAGTGCAAATGATCCTCGCCATGACGATCTCCGGCACCGTCGGTTGGCCGGTGATCGTGTTAGGGCAGCCGCCCGCCACGGTGGTGTTTTGGCGCTGCGCGTTCGGCGCGCTGGCGATGCTGGCCACCTGCGCCGCGCTTGGGCAACTGAAATCAGGCGCCATCAACCGGCGGCAGCTGGCTTTCGCCGTCCTGGGGGGCCTCGCGCTGGTGCTCAACTGGACGCTATTGTTTGCCGCCTATGCGCATGCCTCGATCGCTGTCGCCACCGTGACCTACCATGTTCAACCGTTTATGTTGGTGGCGCTGGGAGCGCTGCTGTTCGGCGAAAAACTGACGGCTAATCGGCTGGGCTGGCTTCTGCTGGCGTTCGCCGGGATGGTGTTGATCGTCACCGGCCGGCAGAGCGGTGGCGGCGATGGCGACTATCTGCTGGGCGTGGCGCTGGCGCTCGGTGCGGCCCTGATGTACGCCCTGGCGGCAGCGATCGTCAAACAGCTGGCCGCGTTGCCGCCGCAGCTCATCGTGTTGATTCAACTGACCGTTGGCGCGGTGGCGATGGCGCCGTTCGCCGGTCTGGCCCACCTTCCCGCAGAACCGCTCGACTGGCTGCTGCTGGCGACCCTCGGCCTGGTGCATACCGGGGTGATGTCCACGTTGCTCTATGGCGCTATCCAGAAAATCCCCACCGCTCTGGTTGGCGCGCTGTCGTTTATCTACCCGGCAGTGGCGATCGTGGTGGACTGGGCGGCGTTCGGGCACCGTCTCAGCCTGTTGCAGCTGCTGGGCACGCTGGCGATCCTGGGCGCCGCGGCGGGCATGATGTTTTATAAACGCCATTCAATCTCAACAGCAGCCGAGCCTGCCGTCGTGAGACAGAAAAATAAATGAGCATAAACGAATGCCGAAGGCGTTTTATGTCTAACCTTATTATCGATGCCGCCACTCAGCCTATTTAATCCATTCTAATTATTAAGCATGAAAATAATTAGAATATTTACCTTGCGTGTGGAGAAATATCAATATGAGCAATACCGGTGAGACATTAATCAATGCCATCGTCAGCAATAATTCTCTGATGGCAATAAATAATTGCCCTGGCGTTCCCGCCCAAATGAGCCGGGCCGTTTATGGCAAAACGCAGGACGATAGCGGGGCCGGAACCACGATCGAAAATAACCGTGACATGCAAAAGAATATCAATATCGCGCTGGGGTTCTCTGGGGCGAACTCGGAAACCGCCGTTTGGCATTTCATGATTGGCCCGCCCGTCCACCATTTTGTGGTGATCCCCTGGTACCAGCATACGGCGCCGCACGGACGGGTTTACACCGTATTTATGGCCTACGAGAACCGGTATTCGGTTGGCGGCTATGTTCAACATACGCCGCCGGCGCCTTCTGCGGTGAAAGGCTACCGTACCGTCTGGAGCGTGACCGACCTGGGGCAGATGTTTAGCGATTTGTTGACCAGCGCCACGGCGTGGCAAACCTATTTCGGTGCGGTGGGCGCAGCGCAGGCCAATAAAATAACCTATTGGAAATATAAGGTAACGTCTTTAGATTCCGCCGTGGCCAACGTCAATAAATACCGCTAATCCCATCCGGCGGGCAAGCTATGCACAATAAGGCATTCGCCTTGTGTTCGGCGCGGTGCTATTTATTTAAACCGTGTAGGGTAGAAGGAGTGTTCTATGTGGCATCACCGCCTGCAACGGCGCATCCGTTTCAGTTACTGGAACGAACTGTGCGTCATAAAAAAATAAGGGAAGGCGCAAGCCTTCCCTTTTGTCATTCACCGTTCAGCTCAGAAGCGATCGGTTTTCACCACCTCGTCGAACGGCAGCTTGCCGATGCGCGGGTAAGGTTGCCCCGCCGCCTTGCCGATAGCGACCATCAGCGCGATCTGATAATGCGCCGGCTTATTGATAATCTCTCCCACCGCGTCGAAATCAAAACCGTCCATCGGGCAAGAGTCGTAGCCCTGCGCCTTGGCCGCCAGCATCAACGTCTGGGCGAAGATGCCGCTGCTGCGCATCACTTCGTCGCGCTGCACCTGCGGTTTACCGCGATAATACTGATCGACGGCCGGAATCATGAACTGCTGCACCGGCTCCGCCGCGTCGGCCCAAACGGTTTTTACCTTCGATTCCCAACTCGACAGATCGCCGCACAGCACGACCAGCATCGACGCGTCGGTCACCTGCGCCTGCCCCCACGCCGCCTCGCGAATTTTCTCGCGCTGCGAGCGATCTTCGATCAGCAGCGGGCGCCAGTGCTGCAGGTTAAACGCGCTAGGAGCGCCCTGCAGCGCAATGTTCAACAGCGCTTTTTTCTCTTCGAGCGTCATCACGTGCTGCGTATCGAACTGCTTGGTGGCGCGGCGTTGGCGGATCGCGTCTAACGTATTCATTTTACTGCCTCTGTCCATGTGAAAAGGTCTATTGTCGTCAACGCGGCGCGGCTGTCCAGCCCCAGGCGGCTATTTCTGCGCGGTTTCGGCGCGCAAACGGCTGACCTGCGCCGCCAATTCCGGCCACGGCGCCTGACCGGCGTAATGCTGCCGCAGGTAGTTGAGCAGGATGGCGATCTGCGCGTCATTCAGGTTATGGCGAAAGCCCGGCATATAGCCCAGCTCGGCGTTCGCCGGCCGCTGTATGCCGTCCAGCACCACGCGAATGGCGTTGTCCGGCGCGTCGGCGAACAGGTTGGTGTTCAGCGCCAGAGACGGCCGCACCCCCGCCATCTGCGCGCCTTTTTCCTGCGCATGGCAAGCCATGCAGGCGCCGGAAAACAGCCGCGCCCCTGCCGAACTCAGAGGCTCCACCTGGCGCTCCGCCTGAGCGTTTAACGTTGTCGCCGTAGCGCCCGCCGCCGTTTCAGGATGATAGCTGCGCAGATAGACGGCGATCGCCTGCAGATCGGCCTGCGGCAAGCGCGACAGCCCTTCTTCGATCACCGGCGCCATCGGGCCGGCGGCGACGCCGTGGTTGGCCGAGTAGCCGGTGCGCATGAAATCGACCAGATCCTGCTGCGTCCACGCGAGCGGCGCGGGCGAGCGGCCGGTCAACGCCGGCGCCGTCCATCCCTCCGCCACGCCGCCGGCCAGGTGCTCGCCGCCGGTTTTCTCGCCGAACAACACGTTGCGCGGCGAGTGGCAGGCGCTGCAGTGCCCCAGCCCTTCGACCAGGTACGCGCCGCGGTTCCAGTCGGCGCTTTGGGTCGCCTGTTCCGGCATCGCGCCCTGCGTCAGGAACAGCAGGTTCCAGGCAAAGATGCCCTGGCGAATGTTGAACGGAAAGTGCAGATCGGTGGCCGGCGGCCGGTACTTGACCGGCGGCTGCGACATCAGGTAGGCGTACAGCGCCTGCAGATCGTCGTCACTCGTGCGGGTAAAGGCGGTATAAGGAAACGCCGGATAAAGGTAGCGCCCCTGCCGATCAACGCCGTGCCGCATGGCGCGTTCAAACGCCGCGTAGCTCCAGCTGCCGATGCCGGTTTCCACGTCCGGCGTGATGTTGGTGGTGTAAATGGTGCCGAAGGGGATCTCCATCGCCAACCCGCCGGTGTTGCGCTCGCCGCTCGCACGGGTGTGGCACACGGCGCAGTCGCCGAGATCGGCCAACGTTTTGCCACGCGCGATCTGCGCCTCGCTGAAACGGTGGGTCGCATCGGCGGCGAGCGGCGCGATTTCCGGCTGCCAACTGGCGACCACGCCGGCGACCGCAACGGCGATCACCGTGACGCCGCCCCACCCGACGATTTTTTTCATCTTACTCATCTTTGCTGTCCTTGTTCGTTACGGGGGGTTAATGGCCGGCCTGAGCGCGCAGCGCGGCGAGCACCCGCGCCGGCGTAAACGGCACCTCGCGCAGACGCACGCCGAGCGCGTCAAACAGCGCGTTGCCGATCGCCGCCGCACTCGGCACCGAGGCGGACTCTCCGGCGCCCATCGGCGCTTCGTCCGGGCGGTCAATCAGCTGGATATCGATCTGCGGCAATTCGTCGAAGCGCAGGATCGGATAGCCTCCCCAGTCCAATGACGTCACCCCCGTCTCGTTAAAGGTCACAAACTCTTTCAGCACCCGGCTGGCGGACTGAATAATGTTGCCGTGCACCTGATGGCGCACCCCGGCCGGGTTGATCATGCGACCGCAGTCATGCGCCACGAAGATTTTATTGAGCGTGATCTGCCCGGAAAGGCGATTGACGCTGAGATCGCACACCCAGGCCGCCCAGGCGGCGCCGAAGCCGGGGAATTTGCTGTGGAAATAGCGCGCATAGGCGAAGCCGCGGCCACTCACCACTTCGGCCCCGGCGGCGCGCGAGCGGTGCGCCGGGCCGTCTTGCCAGTTAGCCTGGCGCTTCAGGGCCTCAATCAAGGCCACCGCGCGCGGATCGTTCAGGTAACGCAGGCGAAACGCGATCGGATCCTCGCCGGCGCGCCAGGCCAGCTCGTCGATCCAGGATTCATGGGCGAACACGTTGGGCAGCGCCGAAACGCCGCGCATCCACGACGCCCGCACGATCGGCGCGGCGTCCTGACAGATCACCCGCATGTGCGGATACGCGTATTGCGGAATGGCGGTGCGATCGCCCATTTGTTGCACGTCGGCCCGGTTGGCCACCTTGCCGGTCAACACCAGCGGCAAGGTCACCGCATTGTTGGAGGGATAGCTGGTTTTCAACTCGTAAGCCGCCACCCGATTTTGCGCGTCGAGGCCGCCGCGCACCCGGATCAGTTGGCCGGTGCCCTTAGGCTCCCAGCCGGATTCCTGTTCACGCATCAGCTGCACCCGCACCGGGCGGCCGGTGGCCCGCGCCAACAGTGCCGCGTCCGCCGAGACGTCGTCGGCGCAGTTGCGGCCATAGCAGCCGGAGGCTTCCATGCGGGTGATGTGCACCTGCTCAGACGGCAGCTCGAGCAGCCTGGCGATATCTTTGCGCAGATCGTGCGGGTTTTGCGTGCCGGACCACACCTGCGCCCGCCCGTCTTTGACCTCCGCTACCGCGCAGGAGGGGCCGATTGAGGCGTGCTGATGGTAAGGCCAGACATAGTCCGCCTGCACTTCGGTATGCAGCAATGCCAACGCCTCGTCCGTGCCCGCATCATCGCGCAGCACGCGGTCGGTTTTCGGGTTGGCTTCCAGCGCGGCGGGCAGCGCCTCCGGCGACAGGTCCGGCAGGCCGGCCCAGGGTTTCCATTCGGTTTTCAGCCGGCGCATGGCGGCGATCGCCTGCTCTTCGCGCTCGGCCACAATGCCGATGAAATCATTGATCACCACCAGTTTCACGATGCCCGGCAGGTGCGCGATCGAACTTTCATCCACCGACAACAGGCCACCGCCCAGCGGCGCGCTGCTGTCGGCGCCTGCGTAAGGCGGGCGCACCACCCGGCCATGCAGCATGCCGGGCAAGCGCAGGTCGTGCACGTAGGTTAGCCCCCCGCTGACCTTGGCCGGAATATCGACCCGGGCGACGGCGCGGCCGACATAGCGGCCCTGCTGTTCACCGTTCAGCGGCACGTTTTTATCCAGCGTCACATGCAGATTTTGCCCGCTCGCCAGTTGCGCATAGCTCAAGGAACGCCCCGGGTGCTTGGTCACAAACACCTGTCCCGCCGCCGCCGTCAGCTGGTCGGCCGGCAGTTCGAAGGCTTTGGCCGCCAGCGCCGTCAGCATATGTCGCACCTGCGCCGCCGCCTGCCGCAGCGGCACCGACGTGACCTGTATGGTGGCGCTGGCGATGGTCGGCCCCTGATCCGGCGTGCGTTGCGTATCGCCGAGGATCATCGTGACGTGCTCGAACGGCACGCAAATTTCGTCGGCGACGATCTGCGCCAGCGCGGTGCGAATGCCGGTGCCGAGATCGACATGGCCATTGAAGGCCGTCACCCGGCCGTCGGCGGTGAGGCTGATAAAGCTGTCCACCCGATCCAGCGGCAGATCGGCAGGCGATGCAACCGTCTCGGCGGCGAAGGCGTTAAACGGCGCGGACAGCAGACTGCTGACCATCACCACACCGCCGGCTTGCAACAACTGTCGGCGGGTCAGTTCGAGGCGGCTCATGCTTGCCTCCGCGCAGCCAGCAGATCGCGGGCGCGCTCGGCGGCGCGCAAGATCTCAAGGTGGGTGCCGCAGCGGCACAGGTTGTAGGCCAGCTCTTTCTTGATGGTTTGTTCATCTGCATCCGGCTCGCGTTCGAACAACGCGACCAGCGTCATGATCATGCCGTTGGCGCAGTAACCGCACTGCGCCGCCTGCTCATCGATAAACCCCTGCTGAACCGGATGCAGCGCCTCCGGCGTGCCCAGGCCTTCCAGCGTGGTGACGGACTTGCTTCCTACGGCGGCCAGCGGCATTGAGCAAGAACGCGCGGCGACGCCGTCGATCAGCACCGTGCAGGCGCCGCACTCCCCCAGGCCGCAGCCATATTTGGGGCCATTCAAGTGCAGATCGTTGCGTAAAACGTACAGCAGCGGCGTGTCGGGCGCGAGATTGCCGAGTGGAACCACCCGGCCATTAACGTTGATTTCCATGGTGAAACTATCCCTTAAACAAACGGATTTAATCCGTAACATCACTGCGGTGAATAATTGCGCAGCGTGCTAATAATTATCATCAAAAGACTTGACGATGTTAAGGGAATGTAGCCGCCATGGCTTTAACGAAAAGTGGGTATTTTCTATAAATTTCCGATAGATAAGCGTATTTTTATGATTGCCACCCGTGATTATTGTCGATCGCCAGTCCGGCCTCGGCGCCGTCGACCAACAGCCGCACGCCGGCTTCGAACAGCGCATCCGCGCCCTTCTCCTGCAATGTTTCCCAGCCTTGGCACAGCAGCGGATAACGGCGGCGGTCGGCGTCATTGAGCGGATCGTCAGGCTGCATTTGCTGTTCCTCCAGCACCCAGCCCACCACGAAACGCCCGACGGCGAACAGCAGGTTTACCGCGCGCTCCGGCGTCAACCCCGCCCGGCACAGCAGCGCCACCTTGGCCTCAATGACGGCGAATTGCGGCTCCTGCGGCCGGGTGCCGGCGTGCAGACGCGCGCCGTCGCGGTAAGCCAGCAGCGCCCGACGGAAGTTGCCGGCATTGGTGACAACCCAATCCTGCCAGGGCATGTCGGCGGGCACCTCTTCACGGTGATCCAGCATGATGGTTTCCGCCATCGCCTTCAGCAGCTCGGCCTTGTTCTTGAAATGCCAATAGAGCGTGGGAGATTGCACGCCCAAATGTTGCGCCAGGCGGCGGGTGCTCAGGGCATCGATGCCGATGTCATTCAGCAACGCCAGCGCCCCGCGCAGGACGGTTTCTCGCGTTAAACGTGTCGCAGTATTTTTTTCGCTCATCTCTCTATCACTGATAGGGTAACTGTGGAATACTCAATACTCTATCACTGTTAGAGTCACAATTTTGAAAAAACCCATGCTGGTTATTTTGTTGACGGTGTTGCTGGATGCGGTGGGCATCGGTCTGATCATGCCGATTCTGCCGGCGTTGTTACGTTCGCTGGGCGGTCTTGACGCCGGCAGCCTGCACTACGGCGCCCTGCTGGCAGCCTATGCGTTAATGCAATTTCTGTTCTCGCCGATCCTCGGCGCGCTGAGCGATCGTTTCGGCCGGCGGCCGGTGCTGCTCATCTCGCTCGCCGGCGCGGCGGCCGACTATCTGCTGATGGCGTTCGCGCCGACGCTGGCCTGGCTCTATCTGGGCCGGTTGCTGGCGGGCATCACCGGCGCCAACATGGCGGTCGCCACCGCTTACGTCACCGACATTACGCCGGCCGGTCAACGCGCGCGGCGTTTCGGCCTGGTGGGCGCGGTATTCGGCGTCGGTTTTATCGTCGGCCCGCTGCTCGGCGGTTCGCTGGGCGAGTGGCATCTGCATGCGCCCTTCCTGGCGGCGGCGGCGATGAACGCCGTCAACCTGGCGATGGCGTTTTTCCTGCTGCCGGAATCGCGTAAACCGCGCGCCCGCGCCGCCGAGAAAATCCGCCTCAATCCCTTTTCGTCATTGCGACGGCTGCACGGCAAGCCTGGCCTGCTGCCGCTGGTCGGCATTTACCTGATCATGGCGCTGGTTTCGCAGGCGCCGGCCACATTGTGGATTTTATACGGTCAGGATCGTTTCGGCTGGAGCATGATGGTGGCGGGCCTGTCGCTGGCCGGTTACGGCGCCTGCCATGCGCTGTCGCAGGCCTTCGCCATCGGCCCGCTGGTCGCGCGGCTCGGCGAACGCAAGGCGCTGCTGATCGGCCTGGCCGCCGACGCAATGGGCCTGGCGCTGCTGTCGATCGCCACGCGCGGCTGGGCACCTTTCGCCTTGCTGCCGTTCTTCGCGGCGGGCGGTATGGCGCTGCCCGCGCTGCAGGCGTTAATGGCGCAAAAGGTGGACGACGATCATCAGGGCGAGCTGCAAGGGACGCTGGCCAGCATGGGCAGCCTGATCGGCGTCGCGGGGCCACTGGTGGCGACGGCGCTGTACGCTGCCACGCGCGATGTCTGGCCGGGCCTGGTCTGGGCGTTGGCCGCCGCCCTCTATCTGTTGGTTCCGCTGTTGCTGGCGCGTTCGCGCGAGCGTGACGCGGCATAACGTCGAGCTCACCCTCTCCCGCTTAAGCTGATTTATGGCTAAGCAAGGCATTATTCAGCATAAGCGGGCGCTTTACACGCCACTGCGCCGCTCATTATCATCGCCCTTATCCCGCCGCAGGAAAATTTAAATGCCGTTTCATGGCGTTACGCCCAGCGCGTCATCGCTACCGTTCACTTCGCCTATCGGAAAATCAGGATGAGAAAACTCACAACGCCGCTGATCGCCGCCCTGCTGCTCGGCCTGTTTAGCCTGCCGGCCGGCGCGCAGGAGAAACCGCAACAAATCACCATCGGTTACCAGAAAGCCAACATTTTTGCGCTGCTGAAATACCGCGGCACGCTGGAGAAAACCCTGGAGCCGCAGGGCGTCAAGGTTCGCTGGATAGAATTCCCCGCCGGCCCGCAGATGTTGGAAGGGTTGAACGTCGGCAGCATCGATCTGGCGGCGACCGGCGACGCCCCGCCGGCCTTCGCGCAAGCCGCCAAGGCCGATCTGGTTTATTTGGCGCATTCGCCGCCCAGCCCGAAAACCGAAGCCATCGTGGTGCCGCAGGATTCGGCGATCCGCTCCGTGGCAGATCTGAAAGGCAAACGCGTGGCGTTGAACAAAGGGTCGGACGTCAATTACCTGCTGGTGAGCGCGCTGGAACAGGCCGGCTTGAGCTACAAGGACATCACGCCGGTCTATCTGCCGCCGAGCGATGCCCGCGCCGCCTTCCAGCGCGGCAGCGTCGACGCCTGGGTGATTTGGGATCCCTACTACGCCGAGGTGGAAACCCATGCCAACGCCCGCCGGCTGAAAGACGCGGAAGGCCTGGTGCCGCACTACACCTTCTATCTCGCCAGCCGCCGCTTTGCCGAAACCTACCCGGACAGCGCCAAGCAGGTGATTCAACAGCTCGGCGCGCTGAGCGACTGGGCCAACGGCCATCCGCAGGAAGCGGCGGCGATCCTCGCTCAGAGCACCGGCCTGGATCAGGCGATTTGGGCCAGAGCCATCGCCCGCATGCCGTTCGGCAGCCAGCGCATGTCGCCGGAGGTGTTCAGACAGCAGCAGCAGTTGGCGGATAAATTCACCGCCATCGGACTGCTGCCGGGTAAGGTGGACGTCAACGCCGCCCGCTGGTCCGAAGATAAGCCCGAGGCGCCGTAGCCTTTGCCGCGCTTTGGCTTTAGAAAGCAGAAACCGGCATTTTGCCGCCGGAGTAAGCTGACCTATGCTAACCCTGTGTGATGAAACGCGTTTTCATGGCATGTCTTCCGGAACGTTTTGCTTTATTTGTTCGTCGTGAACCCTGGGCCGCCCCTGACTGGTGCGGCTTTTCTTTTTTGTTCGGCAGTGCCAGCGGCGGGGAATTTTGCTATGTTAACCCGCAGATACGCTTCCCGTTTTCAGCCGCCGGATCGACTCATGTTTACCCACAAAGCAATCGCCGCGCTCAACGCCCTGGAGCTGATGGTTTATAACTACGTCAGCAAACACAAGAATCAAGTGATGTACATGACCATCCGCGAACTGGCCGAGGCCGCCGGCGTGTCCACCACCACCGTGCTGCGATTTTGCAAAAAAATGGGGTGTGACGGCTATTCGGAATTTCGCATCCGTTTCAAACTGTACCTGGAGCAAACCGATGCGCCGCCGGTCGATTCCGGCATCGGCGAAATTCTCAGTTTTTTTAAAAGCGTCAGCAACGATGAATTTAATCAGCTGCTCGATGAAGCGGTGCGGCATATCGCCGCCGCCGAGCGAATTATTTTCGTCGGCATCAGCACCTCCGGCGCCCTGGGGAAATATGGCGCGCGTTTCTTTTCCAACGTCGGAAAATTCAGCACTCATATCGACGATCCTTATTATCCCGTCAACAGCGATATGTATAAAAGCGCGGTGGCGATCATGTTGTCGGTTTCCGGCGAAACCGAAGAAATCCTGCGGCTGGCCAGCCAGTTCAGCCTGCACCACTGTAAAATCATCAGCATCACCAACAACGAAACCTCTTCGCTGGCGCGGCTGGCGGACTTCAATCTGTCTTATCACGTCCCGCAACACTTGATCGGCGATCATCATAATATTACTACGCAAATTCCCGTGCTTTATATTATTGAAACCATCGGCAAGCGCCTGGGAAGAATGAACGCGATAAAATAAAACAGGCTGTTTTTTTATTGTGACAAATCACGTTTTACGGCGATTTGTTATATCGTGACATTTCTTTCGGTCTTGTTACTCTATTGGCAACGCGAACGTTATTACCCTTCATTAAATAAGATGAGACATTGACGATGAAACAGTTGCCGAAAGATTTTCTGTGGGGAGGCGCGGTCGCCGCGCACCAGGTTGAAGGCGGTTGGGATCAGGGCGGCAAAGGGCCAAGCATCGCCGACGTGCTGTCCGGCGGTTCGCACGGCGTGGATCGCGTGATGACCGACGGCGTGCTCGACGGCTATCGCTACCCCAACCACGAAGCGGTGGACTTCTACGGCCGCTACAAGCAGGACGTGGCGCTGTTCGCCGAGATGGGCTTCAAGTGTTTTCGTACCTCGATCGCCTGGACGCGCATTTTCCCGAACGGCGACGAAGCAACGCCGAACGAAGCCGGCCTGCAGTTTTACGACGACCTGTTCGACGAATTGCTGAAATACGGCATCCAGCCGGTGATCACCCTGTCCCACTTCGAAATGCCTTACCATTTGGTAAAAGCCTACGGCGGCTGGAAAAATCGCCGGGTGGTGGAGTTCTTCGTGCGCTTTAGCGAAGTGGTGATGCGCCGCTACCGCGAAAAAGTGAAGTACTGGATGACCTTCAACGAAATCAACAACCAGAGCAACTACCGCTACCCGCTGTTCGGCTACTGCTGTTCCGGCGTGGACTATACCCAGGAAGACAACCCCGAGCAGACGCTGTACCAGGTGTTGCACCACCAATTCGTCGCCAGCGCGCAGGTGGTCAAACTCGGCCATCAGATCAACCCGGAATTCAAGATCGGCTGCATGCTGGCCTGCGTGCCGTTCTACCCTTATTCCTGCAAGCCGGACGACGTGATGTACGCCGTGGAAGCGATGCACCAGCGCTATCTGTATACCGACGTGCAGATGCGCGGCTACTACCCCAGCTACCTGCTGCGTGACTGGGAACGCAAAGGGCTGAAGATCGAGATGCAGCCGCAGGATGCGCAGATCCTGCGCGAGGGCTGCACCGATTACATCGGCTTCAGCTATTACATGAGCAATGCGCTGCAGGCCAACGCGGTGGACGGCAGCGACGGCATGTTCGGCTTCCCGGGCAACGTGCCGAACCCGCACGTCAAAGCCTCCGACTGGGGCTGGCAGATCGATCCGATCGGGCTGCGCTATTCGCTGAACGTGCTGTATGAACGTTACCAGAAGCCGCTGTTTATCGTGGAAAACGGCTTCGGCGCCTTCGACAAGGTGGAAGCGGATGGCCAGATCAACGATGACTATCGCATCGACTATCTGCGCGCCCATATCGAAGAGATGAAAAAAGCGGTGATTGAAGACGGCGTAGACCTGATCGGCTATACGCCGTGGGGCTGCATCGACTGCGTGTCGTTCACTACCGGCGAGTACAGCAAGCGTTACGGCTTCATCTACGTCGATAAACACGACGACGGCACCGGCACGCTGGAACGGTCGCGCAAGAAAAGCTTCGACTGGTATCGTCGGGTGATCGCCAGCAACGGCGAACAGCTGTAACCGCCGCAGCTCAGGGGCGGTGACGCCCCTTCTCGCCCATGCCGTCCGGCATGGGCGTTTTCGCTTATATCGACGGGAATGGCGCCCCGACATAATTTTCCGCCAGCATCGTCATGGCGCTGCGCGATTTCACCGTGTACTGCAGCTCTGAGAGTTGCAGCCGGTGTTCGAAAGGCGTGTCTTCCCGCCGGGTGTGCAGCATGTGGGTCATCCACCAGGAAAAATGCTCGGCGCGCCAGACCCGCTGCAAGGCGGTGTCGCTGTAATCGTCCAGCCGTTGCCAGTCGCCTCGCCGGTAAAACGTCTCCAGCGCCTGGGACAACAGGCAAACATCGGCCATGGCCAGATTCAACCCTTTGGCGCCGGTCGGCGGCACGATATGCGCCGCGTCGCCCGCCAACAGCAGGCGCCGGTAGCGCATCGGTTCGGTAACGAAGCTGCGCATGCCCACCACGTTTTTCTGAAATATGCGGCCCTTTTTCAGCGTCCAGCCTTCATGGTTTTCCAGCCGCTGCTCCAACTCGCGCCAGATACGATCGTCCGACCATTGATCGACCTGTTCCGCAGGATCGCACTGAAAATACATGCGCTGCACGCCGGGCGAACGGGTGCTGATCAACGCAAAACCGCGCGGATGGCAGGCGTAGATCAGCTCTTCGCTGGACGGCGGCGCTTCGACCAGAATGCCGAACCAGCCGAACGGATAGGTGCGGGTGTAATCCTGCCGCAGCCCGCCGGGCATCGCCGCGCGGCTGATGCCGTGGAATCCGTCGCATCCGATGACAAAGTCGCAGCGCAGCCGGCGCGGCTGGTCGCCATGACGGTAGTGAACCTCGGGCTGCGCACTGTCCAGCGCCTTCAATTCAACCTGCTCCACCTCGAAAAACAGATGCCCCTGCGCCGCCAGACGCGCGGCGATCAGGTCTTTCAAGACTTCATGCTGGGCATAAACGGTGACGGCGCGCTCGGTCAATCCGGCCAGATCGATGCGGTGCTGCCGGCCGCCGAACGCCAAGCGGATCCCCTGATGCCGCGCCCCTTCCCGCCGCATCCGCTCCCCCAATCCGGTCTGCTCGAGCAGATCGACGGTCCCCTGTTCGAGCACCCCGGCGCGAATGGTCGATTCCACCGCCTCCCGGCTGCGCGTTTCCAACACCACCGATTCCACACCTTGCAGGTGCAGCAGATGGGACAACATCAAACCGGCCGGACCGGCGCCGATGATCACAACCTGTGTGCGCATAGCATGACTCCCTCATAGCATTTTGTTGAGCGGCGCCGGCAGCGCCGGGTAGCCGCCGGAAAGGTGTTTGGCGAGCAGCGCCAGCGCCGCGATCAGCGCCGGGATGGCCAACAGCGTGAAAATGGTGCTGAACGACAGCTGCATCTGCATCAGCACGCCACCGCTCATCGCCCCCAGAATGCCGCCAAAACGCCCGAGACCGAGCATCCAGGCCACGCCGGTCGCCCGGCTCTGGGTGGGATAGAACCCGGCCGCCAGGGCCGGCATGGATGACTGGGCGCCGTTCATGCAGGTGCCGGCGATGAACACCGTGAGCGCCATCAGCAGCGGAGAGGTATAGACATAGCCGATGATGCCGACGAACAAACCGGTCAGCAAATAGCCGACGGCCACCACCTTGTGCGGGTTCATGCGATCCATCAACCAACCGATAATCAATACGCCGAGCCCCCCGCCGAGCGGAAACAGCGCGGTGATCAGCGACGCCTGCGTAACGGAGGCGCCGGTTTCACGGATCAGCAGCGGCAGCCAACTGGTCAGCAGATAGAAGATCATCAATCCCATGAAGTAAGTCAGACACAGCATCAACGTGCCCAGCAGATAGCGACGCGAAAAGATCATGCCCAGCGGCGACGCTGCCTTTACCAGCCCCTCTTCCTGCAACATGAAGTGCGGCGACGGCGTCATTCGGATCGGCGCAATGCGCTTCAGCACCTTGGCGATGCGCTCTGCGGCATAGCCACGCGCGACCATGAAGCGCACGGATTCAGGCAAGGTGGCGATCAGGACCAGCGCCAGCAGCAACGGCATAACGCCGCCCAGCACCAGCACGCTCTGCCAGCCGAAATGCGGGATCAGCCAGGCGGAAGAAAAACCGCCCAGCGACGAACCGAGAGGGAAACCGCAAAACATCAGATTCACCATCAGGGCTCGGCAGCGCTGAGGGGCATATTCCGACATCAGCGTGGCGGCGTTCGGCATGGCCGCCCCCAGTCCCAGCCCGGTCAAAAAACGCAGCAGCGTCAGCGTCGAAAGCGAGCCGGCGAAGGCGGTCAGCAGGCTGAAGCCGCCGAACAGCAGCAGCGAAATCACCAGCACTTTCTTACGGCCGATGCGATCCGCCAACGGGCCGGCGGCCAACGCGCCTACCGCCAGACCGACCAGCGCGGCGCTCATTACCGGCCCCAGCGCGGTTTTGTCTATTCCCCACTCCTGCACCAGCGACGTGGCGATGAAGCCGATAATGGCGGTATCGAAACCGTCCAGCGCGACCGCCAAAAAACACAAAGCCAGTATCAACCACTGGTAGCGAGAAAATGGCTGGTTATCGATAAACCCTCGAATTTCTACGTTGTTATCATGCGGCATGGCTTGCTCCTCAGAGAGTGCGGCAAACCTCGCCGCACGGAACAGCCGGCTGCGAGCCGGCGAGAGGGTTAATTTGTGCGATTATCGGAATATAGTTCGTTAATCGACAATCAAATCAAACCACCCCACGGCGAATGCTTCAATATTGTTAAAAAAATAAGCGTGCGATAAACGAACATCAGAAAGCGGTAAATAAAATAATTTTATTTACTATTAATTGGATATGGAGATTTAAGCTGTGACTGCGGCGTGGGGAGTTGTGATTTTGTTAACATTTTAAAAACATCATGAGCGCCCGGTCTGACGTTGACCCTGGGCCGGAGGGAACCGGCGCCTGTCAAACCGCGCTCGCCGCCTAAAAACAGGAAACGAGCGCAAGCCTCGGCGCTATTGACTCACGGCGCCGTTTGCGCGGCGGCGAGGTATTTCGCCATTTCCGCCGTCGGCACCATGCCGCCGCCGGTCGCCCATACCAGATGCGTCGCCTGGGCCAGGCTCTCCGCGCTCACGCCCTGCTCGCTGAGCTGCCGCGCGTGAGCGGCAACGCGCCACGGCCCGGGCATGCCGGCCAGGGCGGAGGGTTCCAGCTGGATATGCTCGTGCCTGTCCAACAGCCCGAGCAGCGCGAACATCTCTTCGTCGCTCAGGGTGTAAAACGCGCTCAGCAGGCGCTCCATCGCCCGGCCGACAAAACCGGAGGCGCGCCCCACCGCCAGTCCGTCCGCCGCCGTGCGGTTGTCGATGCCGAGATCTTGCACCGCAATGCCGTCATGCAACCCGCTGTAGACGCCGAGCAGCATGCAAGGGGAATGGGTCGGTTCGGCGAAAATGCAGTGAACATGATCGCCGAACGCCAGCTTGAGGCCAAAGGCGACTCCGCCCGGCCCGCCGCCGACGCCGCACGGCAGATAAACGAACAGCGGATGCTGCGCGTCCACCACGATACCCTGTTCGGCAAACTGCCGCTTCAGGCGGCCGCCAGCCACCGCGTAGCCGAGGAACAGGGTTTGCGAGTTTTCATCATCGATAAAGAAGCAACTCGGATCGTCCGCCGCCTGTTTGCGCCCTTGTTCGACCGCCACGCCGTAATCGTCGGCGTATTCCACCACCGTCACGCCATTGTCGCGCAGCTTCTGTTTTTTCCACGCCCGCGCATCCGCCGACATGTGCACGCTGACGTCAAACCCCAGCCGGGCGCTGATGATGCCGATGGATAATCCCAGATTGCCGGTCGATCCGACGGCGATGCGGTACTGGCTGAAGAATTGACGGAACTCGTCGGAAAACAGCCGGGCGTAGTCGTCGCCGATCTGCAGCAGCCCCGCCTCCAGCGCCAGTTTCTCCGCATGCGTCAGCACCTCATAGATGCCGCCGCGCGCCTTGATTGAGCCGGAAATCGGCAGATGGCTGTCCTTTTTCAACAGCAGGCGCCCGCCCAACGTCTGCCCATAGCGCCGATCCAACGCGAGCTGCATGGCCGGGATCGCCACCAGCTCGGATTCGATGATCCCCTTTGTCGGTTGGGTTTCCGGGAAGGCCGCGGCAAGATAAGGCGCGAAACGCGCCAGGCGCTGCTCCGCGTCGGCGACGTCGGCGGCGGTCAACCCGACGTGGGGCAACCCTGCGGCCAGCGTTGTCGCGCGCGGATTGAACCAGGTGATCGGCTCTAGCGCAACCATGCGTTGCAACAGCGGATGCTGGGCGACCCACGATAGGATCTGTGATTTCTGCATAAGTGTCCCTGACTGATGTTGGCGTTGCCGTCACCTTGCCGCGAACGCCGGCGGCTGACAAATGATAAATTCTGAGCTTGAGGTGCACTAGATTGATGCAAGCGCGACGTTAGCCGGCCGTCACGCCAAACAGCAGGCCGACGCCGGAAGAAACCGCCATCGCCAGTGCGCTCCAGACGAGGATGCGCGCCACGCCCGGCAAGATCGGCGCCCCGCCGGTTTTCGCGGCGATGCCGCCGAGAACGCCGAGGGAAATCAGCGCCGACGCCACCAGCGCCGGCCGCGTCCAGGCGACCGGTACCCACATCGCCACCAGCAGCGGCAACAGCGCGCCGAGGGAGAAACTCAGGGCCGACGCCAACGCAGCCTGCAGCGGCCGGGCGCGGGTGGCGGAGGAAATACCCAGTTCGTCGCGCGCGTGCGCCTCCAGCGCATCATGCGCCATCAGCTTTTCCGCCACCTGCCGGGCCAGCGCCGGATCCAGACCGCGATGCACGTAGATTGACGTCAGTTCGCGAAACTCCCCCGGGTAGTCTTCAAGCAGCTCCGCCTGCTCTTCCGCCAGCGCGGCCTTTTCGGTATCCGCCTGCGACGAGACCGACACATACTCGCCGGTGGCCATCGACATCGCGCCCGCCACCCACCCGGCGACGCCGGCGATCATCAGCGTGGAATGCGAGGCGCTGGCCGCCGCGACGCCCAGCAGCAGACTGGCCGTTGAGACGATGCCGTCGTTGGCGCCGAGCACCGCCGCCCGCAGCCAGCCGATGCGTTCAATACTGTGCCGCTCTCGATGCATCCTTTCTCTCCCACGTTCTCTTTCCGCTAGTCCCGCGCCGCCGCTTCCAGGCCGGCGATGTCGATTTTGCCCATCAGCAGCATCGCTTCCGTGACCCGCCGCACGCGCGCGGCGTCGGGGTCGTTCATCAGCTCGGTCAGGCGCCGCGGCACGATCTGCCAGCACAGCCCCCAGCGATCGCGCAGCCAGCCGCACTGCTCCGCTTCGCCGCCCTCGCTCAACGCATCCCACAGCCGGTCAACCTCCGCCTGATCGTCGCATTCCACCATCACGGAAAAGCTGTGATTGAACGGATCCAACGGCCCGGCCTCGATCGCCGCATAGCGCTGGTCACCCAGAGTGAAGGAGGCCAGCTTCACGCTGCCGGCCGGGCCGCTCGGCGTATCCGCCGGCAGGTCGGAAAACCAGTTCACGGATGATCCGGGGATCAGCGCGACATAGCAATTCAGCGCCGCTTCCATGTCTTTTTCAAACCACAGATGTTGCGTAATTCTGGCCATCTGCGCCTCCTTTACGCATCGAGGATCGGCGCGAAACCGCCGAAGATCATGCGTTTGCCGTCGAACGGCATCTCGCCCAGCGCTTTCATGCGCGGATCGTTCATCATTTTCTCATTGGCGGCGTCGCGCACCGCTTTGGAGGGGTACTCTATCCAGCTGAACACCACCACTTCGTCTTCCTGGGCTTTCACCGCGCCGCGAAAGTCGGTGAGCTTGCCATCGGGCACGTCATCGCCCCAGCACTCCACGATGCGCGTGGCGCCAAACTCTTTGAACAGCGGCGCTGCCGCCGCCGCCAACCGGTGATAAGCCTCCTTATTGGCGGCCGGCACCGCCACCACAAACCCGTCTACGTATTTCATTCTGGCATCCTCTTGTCTGATTAAGGACAGTCGGTTCGGCGCAGGCGGAAATGCCCGCGTCCCTTACCAGTTTAGACCGCAGGCACGCAGCGCGGATCGGAAGTTCAGCGGCCGTGACAGGCCGGCGGAGACGATTCCGGTGTGGCGACCCGGTTGCGGCCGGCGTTTTTCGCTTTGTACACCGCCAGATCCGCCAGCTTCAGCAGATCCGCCAGGCTTTGGCCGGAACCACCCGGGCAGGTCACCATGCCGATGCTGACGGTGATCTGCAGCGGATGCCCGGCCGGCATGAGGATAGACTCCGTTTCGATGCGTTGCCGCAGGCGTTCGGCCAATTGCCATCCCTGCTGCGGCTGGCCGAGCGTCGAAACGATGGCGAACTCTTCGCCCCCCATGCGGCCGAACAGGTCACCGACGCTCAGATCGGCGGCGATCGCACGGGTAAACGCCATCAGCGCCTGATCGCCACCGGCGTGGCCGAAACGGTCATTGATCGATTTGAAATAGTCGATGTCGAGCATCATGACGCACACCAGCTCGCCTTTCTGATCGATCACCCGCTCGCCGCGCTGCATAAACGCATTGCGCGTCAGCACGTGGGTCAACGCATCGTGATTCGCCACGTGCTCCAGCGTGCGTAACAACGCGTTGCGCGCATAGTTCATGCTGGCGACGGCGATCGGCCCCAACGCCAGCAGCGCGATGCCCAGGCGCATGGATACCGCGTTCTGCAGCACCTTCATGTCGAGCGTGGTGCTAAGCAACCCGAAATCGATCGCCAGATGGCACCACAGCACGTAAACCAGCACCGCGATCATGGTGCAGAACAGTGAGAAGGACATCGCCAGCCACAGCAGCACCGGCATCGGGAAGATCACCGCGCCGGGGCCGCCAATCAGCACGCTGCACACCGCCGCCAACACCAGCAGTGCCAACACGGCCAGTTTTCGCCCCGCAATTGGCCACTGGCTGCGCTGCGAGAGCATACTGCAGGCCGCGCGCAGCCGATGCCGCCAATCGACGGGAAACGCCAGAATGAATGGCATCAGCGTGACGTAGTTGGTGAATTCAGACGAGAACCATAGCACCAGCGAGGTCAGATAGGGTCGGCCGAACAGCCACTGCGAGGCCGCCGCGCCCACAACGCCGGTAACGGCGGCAGCGGCCAGGCAGATACCGAACAAATACATGCTGGAAGCGCCACGCTGCAGCGTGCGCGCCGGCGGCGGCAGGCGCATGAACAACAGATACCCTACCACCACGCCGGCCAGATTGGCGGCGTTCAACAACAGCGCCTTTTCCAGCGAGCTGCCGGTCAGCAGATCCGCCGCCAGATACCCCAACACCGCCATCCCCCAGCCGGCGCGCGTCGCCCACCGTGAGCGGCGCACCAAAACGGCCAGCAGCACGGCGTTAGCCGGCCAGAATATCGCCAGAAAACTGCCGGGCCGGCTCACGATGCCCAGCAGACACAGCGCGAACACCAGCAAAAAAAAGCTGAGCGCGGGCCAGATTTTCCGGGTATCGGACAACGAGGTGGTTTGCATCTTGGATCCAGAGACTTCCGCTAGCGTAAGGTGACAGTCTTTGCGTGTCACAACCGTCGACGATGAGGAGAAGATAAACGGCCGACCCGCCTATTATTGCCAGTTTTTCCTGCCCGGACACCTGTTTATTCATCAAGGGAAAATATATTTGTGTATCAATATATTGACAGGAATCACCCTTCCGACGAACAAACTGCCGCGTCCCTCCCGTCACTGCGATCGTTATTGCCATCCATCCGAATTTTTACCGGCAAAATCGCCGTCTTTTTCCCTAATGACAAAATTAAATCGTGCAATGAAGGGATACCGGTATTCCTCTCTATTCAAAACCTATAAATGATAATTATAATGATAATTGTTACTATTTATTATTTTTTCATGGAATTATATGCACCAGTCAGTTCTTCGCCGCCCCAACAAAAACAAAAAAAATCACGTTTTCCGCACGCTGCCCCTGATCGCCGGCCTGTTTCCCGCCCTGACGATCGCCGCCGCGCCCGACGCAAAAAAGGAAGACGCCATCACGGTGACCGCCACCGCCCTGCCTGCCGGCAGCTATAGCGCCGATACCGCCTCAACCGGCAGCAAAACCGCCACGCCAATCGGTGAACTGCCGCAATCGGTCAGCGTCGTCACCTCACAGGTGATTGACGACTTCCAGGTCAAAAGCGTCAATGACGCGATGAAATTCGTCAGCGGCGTCACCCAGGGCAACACGCTCGGCGGCACCGAGGATGGCTTCGTCAAACGCGGGTTCGGGGTTAACTCCGACGGCTCGGTCTTCATCGACGGCGTGCGCAGCAACCAAGGGCTGAGCATGGACGCCACCACCGATCGCGTCGAGGTCCTGAAAGGTTCCGCGTCGCTGCTGTATGGCATCCTCAGCCCCGGCGGCGTCATCAATCTGATCAGCAAAAAACCGCAGTATGACTGGAACACCCGCATCAGCGGCGCCACCAACAGTTTTGGCGGCGGCAGCGGCAGCGTCGATGTGACCGGCCCGCTGGGCGGCGGCTTCGCCTTTCGCCTGATCGCCGAACGCCAGCACGCAGATTACTGGCGCAATTTCGGCAGCGACGAACACACGCTGATCGCCCCCTCGCTCAGTTGGTTCGGCGACCAGGCTTCCTTTAACATCGCCTACAGCGAATACAAGTACGACATTCCTTACGATCGCGGCACCGCATTTATCGACGGCAAACCGGTCGATGTGCCCTATAACCGCCGCTTGGATGACTACGCGAACCATGCCTGGGGCAAGAACAAACGTCTGAACGCCCATTATGAGTACGCGCTCGATCCGATCTGGACGACCCGGTTCAACTACGCCTGGCTGCAACGCCGTTACGACAGCAACGAAGTGCGCGCCACCGCGGTCGACACCACGACCGGCATCGTCTCGCGCCGCGCCGACGCCAACCGCGGTTTCAATCATCAAACCCACTATTACTCCTGGGATCTGACCGGTTCGCCCCAGCTGTTCGGCATGCAGCACGATCTGCTGCTGGGCGTGGACTACGAGAAAAATCAGACCTACAAGGCCTATTCCTACCGCGGCAAGGTCTCGAAGACCTTCAACATGTACGACCCGGTGTATGGCGAAACGCCGATCACCGACAGCACCACCTACAGCGACGCGTCAAGCAACCTGCGCGCCACGCTGTTCAGCCGTTCGCTGTACGCCAAGGACAGCATTCATCTTACCGATCAATGGATCGCGGTGCTGGGCGCGCGCTATCAGTCGTATTACCAGAACAACAGCAACGGTTTCCAGAAACCAAAAAATACGCTCAATGACAAAGACGACCAGTTTTTGCCGCAGGCGGGGTTGGTGTATAAGCTGACGCCGAGCCTGTCGCTGTACGGCAATTACAGCCGTTCGTTCACGCCGTCCACCGCCATCGACGACAATGGCAACGTCGCCACGCCGGAAACCGGCACCACCTATGAGGTGGGCGGAAAATGGCAGATCACCCCGGCGTTTGACGCCACGCTGGCGCTCTATCGCATTGATGAAAGCAACATGTCGATCTTTATCAACGGCGTGACCCGCAGTATCCCCAAAGCGCGCTCCACCGGCGTCGAACTGGAGTTGAACGGGGAAGTGGCGCGCAACTGGGATCTCACCGCCAACTACAGCTACGACAAGACCGAAATTGTCGAAGACAACCTCAACCCGGACAACGTCGGCAATCGGCTGGTCAACGCCCCAACCAACATGGGCGGCCTGTACCTCAGCCGCCGCATGACATTGCCGGTGGTGCCCGGCGAGGTGCGCATTGGCGGCGGCGCGCGCTACGTCGGCCGCCGAGCCGGCGATCCGGAGAACAGTTTCACCATGCCGGCCTATACCGTGGCGGATGCCTTTGTCGCCTGGGACAGCAAGCTGCTTGGGAAACATACCCAGCTGAAACTGAATGTGAAAAACCTGTTCAACCGCGAGTACTATGCCTCCAGCGCCGGTAATTTACGCGTGATTGAGGGTGAACCGCGCAGCCTGAGCCTGCAGGCGACGGTCGATTTCTAACCTGTCATGCCTTGGGCGCCGTTTGGCGCCCGTTTTCTTTGCGCCGGCCGCGGCACATCACATCGGCGAGAAAATCCAGCAACGCGCGGTTGAACAGCGCGGGCCGCTGCAGCGGCGCGAAATGGCTGACGCCCGGCAGCGTCGTCAAACGGGCGCCGGGAATGCTGCGGCTAAGATAGGCGGCATGTTCGGCGCGGATAAATTCATCGTGTTCGCTGTGAACGATCGTCACCGGCACGCGAATGGCCGCCAAATCCTGTGCGCGGTAGTCCGGCTGGCTGCTCATCATCAGGCTCACGGCGGCGACGAACGCCTCGAAATCGTCCGGCGTCGGCGACAAGGCGGCATAGTCCTGCGCATGGCGCACAAAACAGCGCTCGACGATCGGGCTGGGCGCCAACGGTTTAACGCCGCTGGCGTCCATATTGCAGCCGAAGAAAAAAACGCCGTCCACCTGCCCGGGCGCCTGATGGGCGGCGATGAGCGCGACGCAAGCGCCGTCGCTCCAGCCCGCCAGCGCGGCGTGGGGTATTTGCAGCGCCGCCATCACCGCCAACAGATCATCGGCCATCCGATCGTAACGATACGGCCGGGCGTCGCGCGTGCTGCGCCCGTGCCCGCGGCTATCGATGAGCAACACCCCGTACCCGGCGGCCCGCAATGCCGGCAGCTGATACCCCCAGTTGCCGCTGTGGCCCAGGCCGCCGTGCAACAGGATCACCGCCGGTCCGTCGCCATAGGCGGCATACCAAATACGCGCGCCGTCGTGGTCAATATAACCCTGCCGGGCTCCCGGCGGTAAGGGCGGCGCCCCTAACGCGGCAAAACGCGTCAAATCGTCGTCGATGTGCATCTTTCCCCCCTCGTTCGCCGGCGCGGTGCGGCGAAACGGCATCCAAGGAGTATAGATCGCACTGGCGGGCGGTAGCGTTCGCTTTCCCGACATATACTTAAAGGAGGAATCGCAATGGAGGACGGAGAGATGAAAAAGATAACGCTGGTGCTTTTGACGTTGTTGCTGAGCGGCTGTATCGGCGGCGGCGGCCCGTCGAATGCGCCGCCGGCGTCGCCGAATGAGCCCTACACCTGCAGCAACTCCGGCGCCAACAGCGACTGTTCGCAGTCCGTGGAGCCGTCGATGTACTAGCCGCGTTCGGCGGGCCGTTGATGAACGACCCGCCGCCTCATGGCAGAACTAGGAAGAGTGTTCCTCTTCGTTAGCCTGATATCGCGTCGCCTGCTGCTTCATGAACACCACCTCCTGCGGGCTGGACAGGCTCACTTCCTGAGCGCGCAACAGCTTGAGGATGTTAAACAGCAGTTCACTCTTGGTGGCGCCGACCATGCGCGGGCTCGGCACATAGCCAGTCACGCTCAGGATAATGCCGTCCGGCCCCAACTGGCTGAAGCGCACGTAAGGTGCCGGCGTCTCCAGAATGGTTTCGTACTCGTTGTAAGCGCTCAGCAGGATATTGCGCACCTGCTCCGGATCGATCGAGGTCGGGAACGTCAGCGCAATGGTCACCACGCCTTGCGCGTTGCCCATGGTGGCGTTACGTACGTTCTGTGAGATCAGCTGCGAGTTCGGTACGATCATGGTGGAGCGGTCGCTGAGCTGAATTTCGGTGGCGCGTACGTTGATGCGCCGCACGTCGCCTTCCACGCCGCCGATGCCTATCATATCCCCGACCTTCACCGGGCGTTCGGTCAGCAGGATCAGGCCGGAAATAAAGTTCTTCACAATCTCCTGCAAACCGAAACCGATACCGACCGACAGGGCGCTGACGATCCACGCCAGGTTGCTCCACTGGATGCCCAGCGCCGCCAGGGTGATCAGAATGACCAGCACATAGCCGATATTGCTGAACAGCGTCACCAGCGAGGCGCGAATGCCGACGTCCGAAATGGTCTTCGGCAGCAGCTCAGAGCCCAGCCAGCGCCGCACCGCGCGCAGGATGTAGATGCCGATCGCCAGGCAGATCACGGCGTTGAGCAGGTTGCCTGGCACGATGTTGAAACGCTGCAACCCTTCGCCGGTCAGGATCGAGACGATTTTCTCCATCAGCGAGCCCGGCGTGGTGCTGCCGAACGAACCGTTGAACAACGCGACGATCATCAACAGCAACAGTGAACATTTGGCCAGCGCGGTGGTGATGATCGCCACCTGCTCCAGATGGCGATCCTTGAAGCTGAGCGTTTTCTTCAGCATCTTGCCGCTGACGGTCTGCGGCGAAAACAGCGCGGCGCACAGGTCAGTGGCGAACAGCACCATGAAGTAGAACGCCATCAGCACCAGCACCACCCAGATGAGCTGGTAGGTCAGGAAGCGGGCGAAAGCGATATAGCCCACGAGCAGTGAAAGCAGGATCACCACCGAACACACCAGGGTGACGATATGCACCAGCCCGCCGACCAGCGTGCGTTTTTCCAGGTGCGCGCCCTGCTGCTCCAGACGGCGACGAATGCGCTGGCCGCGCAGCGGCGCCGCCAGCAGCACCATGCCGATCAGCCCCGCCACCAGGCCGTTGCCGAAGATGGTGGTGGCCAATGAGGCGCTGACGACGTTGTTGATCAGCTCCACGGTGCCGAACGCCAGCGCCAGACCGGCCAGCAGCGGCGAGAAGTAACGCAGCCCGGCGGCCACTTCATTGTCCAGCGAAGCCAAACGCCAGGACGGGCGATTCAGCGACAGCGCCGCACGCCCCAGCCCGGCGATCAGCGCGCAGAAAATCCCCAGACGGTTAAAGCCTTCGGCGAAGTCTTCCAGCATGACCGGCAGCGGCTGCACGCGGATAAAGACGTAATACAGCAGGTTCAGCGCAATCGAGGTGGTGATCACCGTCACCGCCACGGTGATGATGGCCATAAAGCTGCGGCGCAGGCGCCCGTCCGGCAGGAAGCGAATGCTGACCCAGGCGAGGAAACGCTCGGACAAATAGCGCCCCCAGGACCAGACGATCACCGCCAGCGCCAGCAACGCCAGCGTGCCGTACCGCCATTCGTCCTGCCAACTGGCGTCCCAGGCCGCTTTCATCTCGGCGTTGAACTGGTCCAGCCGCTGCACGTCATCCGCTGACGGCTGCACGACCGGCGTCCAGAATTTGACGCCCAAAATGCTGCCGGTGTTCAGCGCCAGCTGGGTTTTGAACGCCACCCGACGCAGATCGCTGATCTGCTGGCCCAGGTCGAAGGCGCTGGTCTTGATGGCCTGCGCGCGTTTTACCGCATCGTCCAACTGCTTCTTGCTGCTGTTCAGCGCATTGCGCTGCTGGGCGACGGCCGGGGTTTCCGGCAGCGCGCCGGCCGCCGGGGCCGGCCCCAGCACGTCCAGCTGCGCCTGCAGTTTTTCCTGCACCGGCTGCAGATCGGCGGACAATTTATCCATGCTGGCGACCAGATCGTCCGTCGCCAACCGCAGCTTGCTGAGCTGGGTGTCGGTCGTCGCTTTGGAAACCAGCTGCTTCATGCTGTCCAACTGCTTTTGCGCGGCTTTCAACTGCGTAGCGGGATCGGGCGCGCTTTCGGCGGCGGGATCATCCTGGGTGGCGGCGACGGCGGCGAACGGCGTCAGTTGCATACCCAACAGCAATAATAACAACAGCAGGAACGGGCGAGGCTTTAACATAAATTCAGTGCTCAGCATCATTATCTGATAGACAGACGAACAGGCGGCGGATGAACCGTCGCTTAACCATAAACGCTAATTATAATAGCTGCTTAATGTCGGCCGAAATACAGTAATTATTCCCATTGTGTGCCACGCGCCCGCGCTCGCCTTAGCTTGCTGATTACTCAGGCGCTTTTACACTGGCGATACGGCATGAAGCGCTCTATAATCCAGCCACCGATTAACCTGCAACCAATAAAAGGAGACTTACTATGCTGACGTGTGAATTGGTTTTTCACTCACACTTCTTTGGTAATCGTCGCCGCTCAAGCATTACCGGTATCGCGCTGCGATAACCCAGCTTGAGCGAAGCTTACTAAAATCCAGGATCTTCCCTCCGGCTTACCGGGTTATCGTCAGCAATGTTTGACGATAGGCATTGTTATGCCTGTAACTCTTGAGTAAGCAATGAGCACATTACTGTCTGCACAATCTGTCGGTTACGACAACGCGTTCGGCGTCCTGCTGAGCGAGATTTCCTTCAGCCTGAAAAAAGGCGACCGCATCGGTTTGATCGGCGATAACGGCTGCGGCAAAAGCACCCTGCTGCAAATTCTCAGCGGCGACCTGCCTGCGCACACCGGAACGGTGACATTGTCACATCAATGTCTGATGGCGCGCATCGAGCAGCACCTGCCGCCGGAACTGCACGCCAGCACCCTGCTGGATGCGGTTCTGGCGCGGCTGCCTGCGGGCCAACACCTCAGCGAACGCTGGCGCTGCGAAGCGCTACTGGCCGAGCTGGGGTTTGAACCGGCGAGCTGGATGCTGACCGCCGGCACCCTCAGCGGCGGCCAGCATACGCGGCTGCTGTTGGCGCGCGCGCTGATCCGCCAGCCCGATCTGCTGCTGCTCGACGAACCCAGCAACCACCTGGACCTGCCCACGCTGCTGTGGCTGGAGCAGTTCTTGCGTAACTGGACCGGCAGCTTCGTGCTGGTGTCGCACGATCGCTACCTGCTCGACCAGGTAACCAACTGCACCTGGATCCTGCGCGACAAAACGCTGCAGTTCTTCCGTTTGCCCTGCTCTGCGGCGCGCACCGCGCTGGCGGAACAGGACGCCGCGGACGAACAGCGGCGCCACGCCGAGCAAAAGGAAATCGACCGGGTGGAAAAAAGCGCCAAGCGCCTGGCGACCTGGGGCAAGGTCTACGACAACGAAGATCTGGCGCGCAAGGCCAAGCAAATGGAGAAGCGCGTCGATCGGTTGAAGGAAGAACAGACCACCCTGACCGCCGGCAGTCCATGGCGGCTGCGGCTGCAGGGAGAAGCGCTGGACGCCGATCGCCTGCTGGCGCTGCCGCACTGGGCGGTGCGCCCGGCGCCGGATGCGCCGGTGCTGTTCAGCCTGGAACATCTGCGCGTGAAAAGCGGCGATCGCATCGCCATCGTCGGGCGCAACGGCTGCGGAAAATCGTCGCTGTTGCGCCTGCTGTGGCGCGAGTATCAGCAACAAACGCAGCGCCCGGCGCTGTTCCATCCGCGCGTGCGTATCGGCTATTACGATCAGAGCCTGCAACAGCTGCGCGATGAAGACACGTTGAGCGAAGCGCTGGCGCAGTTTGCGCCGCTGACCGAGGAACAGCGGAAAATGGCGCTGATCGGCGCCGGGTTCCCTTACCTGCGCCACCATCAGCAGATCCGTTCGTTGAGCGGCGGCGAGCGTTCACGGCTGCTGTTTGTCGGCCTGACGCTGGCCAACCATTCGTTGCTGCTGCTGGACGAGCCCACCAACCACCTGGATATGGCGGGCAAAGAGGAGCTGGCGGAAACGCTGCGTCAGTTCCCTGGCGCCGTCATGCTGGTCACCCACGATCGGATGCTGATCGAACAGAGCTGCAACCGCTTTTGGCTGATAGACCAACAAAAACTGGAGGAGTGGCACGATCTGGCGCCGGTGTACCAGCGTCTGGCGGGTGAAACGCCGGCGCTGCCGACGGCGCACGAGGCCAACGCAGACGCCCCGACGCCAAACCCGCAGTTGGAAGGCGAAGAGGCGTTGCTGACCGCCCTGTTTGCCCTCGAAAGCAAACTGGAGGCCGACCTGGCGCGTAAACCGAAGCATCAAAAACCGGAGCTTCAGGCGCGCTGGCGCCGCGAGATTGCCGACATCACCGCCCGGTTGCATCTGGGCTAACCTTGACAGGCCGCCATCCGGCGGCCTGTTTTTTGACGGAGTGCGACATGGCATTTTCCCTTGAGCAAGCCTCACTCGCGCAGCGGCCGCTGCTGGCGGCCATGCTGTCCGATTGCCTTCGCGAGCTGGGCGTCGATGGGGATTACCCCTATTTGCCGCTCTACTGGCGCGAGGCCGGCCGCTACCCCTATTTGATGTTGAGCGATCGGCAAACGGCCGGGTTCGCGTTGGTCAGGCGTCTCGATAGCGCCACCGTCGAAATGGCGGAGTTCTACATCAAGCCCGAATGGCGACGCAACGGGATGGGGCAACGGGCTGCCCGCGCCTTGTTCGCGCGGCATCCCGGCGGTTGGTCGCTGTCAGTCAGCCAGGATAATCCGCGCGGGCTGGCGTTTTGGCGCTCGGTAATACCGGCCGGGGCCAAGACCGAACCGCTTTCAGCCCACGACGCCCTGATACTGCTACGTTTTTATTATCCGCCGCGTTGAACGACATATTACGTTCATTCTTTTATGGCAGAGTAAATCGATTCGTTCTTTGTTATCGAGCCTGCCATGACGTTACTTTCCCCACGGGACATCGAGGCGCGCTACCGCTTCGCGCGTGAGATCGCCCGCGCCGCCGCCGATCTCGCCTTCAGCTTTTACCAACGCCGGCAAAGCCTGGCCGTCGAGTTTAAACGGGGCCTGCAGGACGTGGTCAGCGAGGCCGACCGCCGCGTCGAGGCGCTGATCCGCCGCATGATTAACCGGCGGTTTCCCCTGGATGGGTTTCTCGGCGAAGAGAGCGGCGGCACCAACAATAGCGCGGCCTGCCTTTGGGTCGTCGATCCGATCGACGGCACCGCCTGCTTCCTGAACGGGCTGCATACCTGGTGTATCGCGATAAGCGTGGTGATCGACGGTGAGCCGACGATCGGCGTGGTTTACGATCCCAATCACCGCGAGATGTTCCGCGCCTGCCGCGGCCAAGGCGCTTTCCTCAACGGGGAACCGATCGGCGTGCATGCCGGGCGCAGCGTCGCGGATGGCGTGATGGGCGTCGGGATATCACCTCGCGCCTCGGCGGCGGAATTCAGCGGTTTTCTCTGTCGCCTGCTGCAGGCGGGCGGCATGTTCGTGCGCAGCGGCTCCGGCGCGTTGATGACCGCCCAGGTGGCCGCCGGTCGGCTGCTGGGCTATTACGAACCGCACATGAATGCCTGGGACAGCCTGCCTGGGCTGGTGCTGACGCGCGAAGCCGGCGGCGTGGCGAATGACTTTATGCACCACAACGGGCTGCGACGCGGCAACCCGCTGCTGCTGGCCAACGCGGCGCTCTATCCGCAATTGGCCGAGCTGATTCAAACGCCGGGCTTGATCGGCTCGACGTGCCCTATCGCGCGTGAGATGGCCGGATAAAGTGCGCGCAGCCGCCGCTCGACCCGATCGACCGCATCGTGCGCGGCGGCGATGGTTACCGCCGGCGACACCCGGCAGTGGAAGTTGACGATGATGCCACCGTCGGTTCTGCGCGCCCGGATGTTGTGCACGTCTTGCACCTTATCCCCCTGCTCCAGCGCCGACTGCAAAATCAGCCGGATATCGGCCAGCTCGGCGGCGGAAACATCCTCGCTGGCCAGCCAGTGCGGCGTCTGCGGCTCCAGATGGGTCTCTATCTCGGTGTCCTCGCCGATCGCCTGACGCAGGATCCCTTCTATCTCCGTGGCAATATCATGCGCCTGCGCCACGCTGGCGTTGGCCGGCACCGCCAGATCCATGCCGATCGCCATGTGCGTCGGCAACTGCTGCAAGGTGACGTTCTGCACCTGCGCGCCGTGATTGGCGGCGATCGCCCGAATGCGCGTCGCCATGTCTTCGTCGCTGCGGGTCTGCGGCACCGCGATGACGGTAAACTCCGCCTTGGCATACTGCTGCCGCAGCCGTTCGACGATTTCTCGCTTCAACGCATCGATGCGCTCCAGCGGCAAGGTGCGGCACACCGCCACCGTGATCTCGACAAACAGTACGGCGCCGGCGTTGCGAATACGCACGCTGTCGCAGGCCAGCACCGCCGGGAAGCTGTCCAGCGTGGCGCGAATCGCCTCGGTGGCCCCGGCGGGCGCGGCATCCATCAGCGAGTCGAAGGAACGTTTACCCAGTTTGATTGCCGCGACAAAGATAAAACCGGCGACGATCAGCGCGGCGATGGCGTCCGCACGGCCAAAGCCCAGCAGCACAAACACCATGCCCAGCAGCACCACGCCGGACGAAAGCATGTCGGAGAAGAAATGCAGCGCATCCGCCTCCAGCGCCGCGCTGTCGGTCGCCTTGGCGACGCGGCTGAGCGCCCGCACGCGGAAAAAATCGACGCAGATGGAAATCAGCAGCACCGCGATCACCACCGGCGCCGCGACTATCTCATGCGGTTGTCCAAGCAGGCTGCCGCCCGCCTCGTAGACGATCCAACCGGCGGCGCCGAGCAACAGCAACACCTCGAACAGCGCCGCCAGGTTTTCCACCTTGCCGTGGCCGAAGTGGTGATCGTCATCGGCGGGTTTATCGCTGATGCGCACCGCCAGCCAGGTGATGCTGGTGGCGATAAAATCGGTGAAAGAGTGGATCCCTTCGGATATCAGGCCAATACTGCCGGTAAAAATGCCGGCGACGAATTTGCCCGTGGCCAGCAACCCGCTGGCGATCATCGAGTTTCTGGCCACGGCCTGTTTTTCATTTTGCATTATGCTGCTCACATTCGGACGGTGATTTATTTTTTTACTTTAGAGGATAATTGCCAGACAAAGGCGATCAGCAGCATACTGCCAGAGAAAGTCAGCATGAGGCTAGTAAGAAAATTGGATTTTCCGGTGGAATAAAAATAAATCTCATTCACCCCCACCGAAATCATTAAAATGGCATAGAGCAATCCCAGAATAAGAATCGTCATTATTATCAACTCCCGTATCAGGCCGCGCGTTCAGCGCGCCGCTAAATCCTCCCCATAATAAATAGCGGTTACGGGGAGGATGCATCTAGGCGGATCTTTAGCGTTCATCAATCATCCCATTTGGTGCTCATATAGGCCGCCAACAGGCCCAGTGAGCTGATCATTGCCAGGAATCCCATAAAAATAGTCATGTTTCCCATTGTTTTGTCCTCAGGTTAAATGTTATCGATAAAATCCCCTTGCGTTAAATATCGGGGTTGGTCGGTGTCCATGGTTTTTTAACGTCCTCCTCTTTTTTTCAACATTCCCGCACTTTCAAGCGCGGGACCCGTTTAAATTCCCAGGACGTGCTGGGCAATTTTGAAATAGATAATCAGGCCGGTGCCGTCGATAAAGGTGGCGATAAACGGCGCCGACACCACCGCCGGATCGATACCGAGCCGTTTCAGCAGCATCGGGATGATCGACGAAACAATGGCGCTCCATACGGTGATCGCCACCAGCGACAGGCTGACCACCAGCGTCACCTCCATGCCGACGCCCATGATCCAGGCGCGCACCCAGGCCGCCAGACCAATGGTGACGGCGATCAGCAGCGAGGTCGTGACCTCTTTGCGGATCACCGCGCCCAGATTGCGCAGGCTGACCTCGCCCAGCGCCATGGCGCGCACCAGCGTCGAGGTGATCTGGGTACCGCTGTTGCCGCCGGTGCCGATCAGCAGCGGGATGAAGAACGCCAGCGCAATCGCCGCTTCGAGCTGATCTTCAAACGCTTTCAGCACGTTGCCGGTGTAAGCTTCGGCCACGAACAGCATCAGCAGCCACACCGAGCGTTTGCGCCACAGCGCCCACGGGCTGGTCTCCAGATAAGGCTTGTCCAGCGGCAGGCTCGCGCCCTGACGCTGCGCGTCTTCGGTGTTTTCATCTTCAACCAGCCGAGCGATCTCGCGCTCGCCCAGCACGCCGACCAGCGTGTTGTTCGCCACGACCGGCACCACGTCCAAACCGCCTTTGCCCAGCAAATGCGCCACGTCGTTGCGATCGTCGTCGGGTGAAACCTGGAAATAGCTGTAATCCATCATTACGCCGACCGCTTTATCCTGTTCTTCGCACTGCAGCAGTTTTTTCACCGACAGCGTGCCGCGCAAATGATAATCGTCTGCGGTAATAAAGACCCGGGTGGGAATTTCGTCCGTTTTTAGCTGTGAAAGTAAATATTCCCGGGCATGCGTGACCGTCATCGTCGCGGGAACGGTAATAAAATCGGCGTTCATATAACCGGCGACCGAAGTTTCATCGAGAGTTTCAGTCGCGCGCAGCGCCGGAGAAGAAGAGTATTGATGTGACTTGATCATTTTGTCAGTCCCTATTTCTGTTGTGAACTTCAACAGCGAATCGCATAGGGGCGTAACCACAGAGGGAGTGCAGACTGCCTATCTCCGCGTCCAGGTTTTAGCACTATACAACGTATCCGAATTGTTGCTCGGAAGTTACTTTGGGCTGAACCTTAATCCGATAAAGCCTGTCTTAACCTTGGGCATCTCTCGATGTCGTCAGATCAGTAACCTGTGTTTGTATAGGAGCCTCGCCAAACGAGATACTGCATATAAACTACCGGCGCAGTATAGGCGTTGTTTTATCCGGCGGGAAGAAAAGATTGCCCGTCGTTTATGGAGTATTTAGGATATTTTTATTAAACGCGAATCTATAAAAACGGCTGATATAAATCAGCCGTTTTTTTATTTATCAGTGCGTGAGAATGTAGACGTTTTTATCGTATAGGGCGCCCTGTCGGGTGAAGTCGATCCCCTTGACGTAGGGTTTGATGAGCGTGGCGTTGGCTTCGTAGTACACCGGCGCGACCGGCGTATCGACGGCCAGCACCGCCTCGGCCTGCTGAAAATACTGCTGCACCTGCTGCGGTGTCGGCGCCGCCGTCGCCTGATGCAGAATGCGATCGTATTCCGGGTTACGGTATTTGGGGCTGTTCTCGCTGCTGTCGGCGCGGAACACATTCAGGAAGGTAGAAGGATCGTCGTAATCCGCCAGCCAGCGGGTAAAGGCTACGCTGTACTGGCCGCGGTTGATATTATCCAGCGTCACTTTGCGCTCCTGGCTTTGCAAGCCGGCCTCCACCCCGAGGTTCTTTTTCCACATGGCGGCGGCGGCGATGACGATCTTCTTGATGGTGGCGTCATTGCTGTACAACACGGTAAAGCGCAGCGGATGCTCGGCGTTGAAACCGGCCTCCGCCAACAACTGTTTCGCCTGGGCGTGGCGTTGTTCCGGCGTCAAACCGGCCGCGGCGCCGGCCTGCAGGCGATAGCCGCCCGCCCCCGTTGGGGTAAAGGTCCAGGCCGGCTGCTGGCCGTATCCCAGCACCTTGCCGGCGATGATCTCTTTGTCCAGCGCCAGGTTCAGCGCCTGGCGCACCCGCACGTCGTTAAACGGCGTCTGGCGGTTGTTGAAGGCGAAATAGCTGGTGGAGAGCAGCGGATAGGTCACCAGCTGTTGATCCCCGAGCGTTTTTTTCAGCTGCTGATACAGTTCCGGCGGCGTGGTATAGCCCAACTCCACCTCGCCGGCGCGGAAACGCGCCACCTCCGGGAACCCCTGGATCGGCAGGAAGGTCACCTTGTTGAGCACGGTGTTGGCGTTATCCCAATACAGCGGATTGCGTTCCACCACCACTTTTTCGTTCACCACCCACTCGCTGAGACGAAACGCGCCGTTGCCGACAAAATGCGCCGGTTGAGTCCAGTTTTTGCCGTATTGCTCAACCACCTTACGGTTGACCGGCAGAACCGGAAAATGCACCAGTTGTTTGAGCAGGTAGGCGTTGGGCTCAGACAGCGTCACCTGCAAGGTGTGCGCGTCCAGCGCTTTAACGCCCAGCTCGCTCGGCGGTTTGCTGCCGGCGTTGATCGCCGCCGCATTCAGCACATAGGCCGAGGCCAGATAGCTGCCGTAAGGCGACGCGGTTTTCGGATCGGTGAGGCGCCGCCAGCTGTAAACGAAATCGTCGGCGGTCACTGGATCGCCGTTCGACCATTTGGCCTGCGGCCGCAGATGGAAAGTCCAGACGTTGCCCTGGTGCTCCCATTTCTGCGCCAGCGCCGGGATCACTTCGCCCTCTTTTCCAACTCGCAGCAGACCTTCGAACAGATCGTTGAAGATGTAGAACTCCACATTGCTCTCGGCCAGGTTCGGATCCAGCGTCGCCGGTTCATACCCGTTGGCGCGCACCAATTCCTGTACCGGCGCCAGTTTAGCGCCCGTTGGCACCTCCGCCGCCTGAGCGATCGTTGCGTTTAAAGCCAGGAGGATTAAACCAGCCAATTTCTTGCCATTAAATGAATATTTCACGTCGATATCCCTGATTAGTGTTTTATCGCGTTCAATATGCAATGTGGCAGTGGAATAAATTAAATCATTAATCGCTATGAGTCATAACCAAAAGCGGTGTTGAATTTCTTTCATTATCAAAGGAATATCCCTCACCGCGCTTCCCGCTTTCAACACAATGCGCGTTGCCGTCCCCTACTTGATGTTCACGGTCGTGATACCAAACAGCGGCAGGCCTTTAACCGGTTCTGGGCCGGGCTCCCCCCACACCATTAATGATTTACCGCTCGCTTGCGCCTGGATCGCCAGATTCACCAGCAATTTCGGATAGGGTTCATTAGCCGCTACCGATAACGGAAATACGTTTTCGTATAGTCCTCCATCGATCGCCATCTCCACATGCACGCAATCATTAGCTACATCGATAACCACGATCGGATTGGTATAAAACGGTCCATTAGACATAGACACCTCTCTCACTATTTTTTGGTGAATATAATTCTTAATTCGCGTTGGCGGCCCGTGTTATTAATGCCTGTGCGAAACGCTGAAGAACGACATGAAAAGACTGAAGAAAAAGATCGCCAGTGGATAACAAGTCGTCAATATTGAAACAGGTTAATAACCATTACAGATTCGACAAAGAACTGATATAAGTCAAATGCAAACCCGCGTTTACCCGTTACCTCAATGAATATATTAAGAATATTCACAAAAAAAGATAACTACAGTTTAACTTCATAAAAATCAATTAATTAAAAAACACCCTCACTTACCCTATATTAATTAATCGGTTACGAAAAAGGTTAAAATCAAAATAATGGACATGCCAAATAAGTTGCTTTTCAATGTAAAAATAACAGTAGGAAACCCACTTGATATCTCCGTGACACCTAACTACCTTTAAATGGCTTCGAGACTAACACGAGGCCGCCGTTGGTTATCAAACCAATAACTGGCGAATGATTTAATAAGAGATAATTACCAGAAGACAAATCCAAATATATAAACGCGTGCCGAAAGGATAGGATGTAACGGTTTGGTTGCCATACCGTTCTTCTGCCGACGGCAATAACTATTTCCATTCAGATGCAATTACCTGTCTGGTGGCTAACCGGATTCAGCGTGATATGCATTTCAGACTAACTCAGCAAAAATCATAGGGGTTTACATATGCCTTCACTGCAAGATATTACGCCTGAACAGGCTAACGCATTGAATAAACAATCACGTGACGCTTATAACGCGGAAGTGCAGAGCCGTCAGGCGCTGCTCAACCAACATCCGCAATTGAAACCGGCGTTCAACCAGCAAGTGCATCCGCAATCCTTGTGTGGATGCGGGTGCCAACAAAATATCTGCGGCTACTTCAGCTTCCAGGGCTGTGGCTGTGGGTGTGGCTGCGCGCCACATGCGGAGACCGTGCAAATTTCCGCGCAGCCTGCCAATATTGGTCCCAATGCCCCATCAAACGGTACATCGGTGCGTTTTGTCGGCCAGGCCACCGGCACTGGCTCAGACGGTAACATCAACATCCCGACGATTTATTTGCAAGGCACCGTACCCGATGCCGAAAATCTGATCGGCGTTCCGTTAACCCTACAATTGGCCATCAACCCCGGTTCGATCGTCCTGACGCTGCTGGAGAATGGCCGGGTGCTGGCCTCTTTGGTTCATCCGCCGCAGTGGGCGAGCAGCATCAACGGGCAGTTCTTCGGCGTTGGCAACGGTGAGTTTGTGCTGGCGTGACAAGAAGCAAGCCTGACGGGCGGCTGCCTGCGATGGCAGGTGGCCGCTCACTGTGAGGTAACGCGCCCCAATTCTATTCAGACAATCAAAACAGATTATTCCAGCCGAAACTTAACTTATCCTTAGGGCAATTCATTTTGTGAGCGATCGTCAAAAATAATTTAATACGAATCGTTTTCACTATCATTATTGATGTTCTTGGCTAAAATCGGCCTGCTTGCGCTTGCCAGGCGATATTCGTTTTCCTCATTCGAACGCTAAAAGGATAACTGCATGAAGCTGCGTATTTCATCTCTCGGCCCCGTCGCCCTGCTCGCCTCCTCGATGATGCTGGCCTTCGGCGCTCAGGCGGCCTCGGCCGATCAGGGCATCGTCATTTACAACGCCCAACATGAAAACCTGGTCAAATCCTGGGTCGACGGGTTTACCAAAGACACCGGCATCAAGGTCACGCTGCGCAACGGCGGCGACAGCGAACTGGGCAATCAGCTGGTGCAGGAAGGCAGCGCCTCGCCTGCCGACGTGTTCCTGACGGAAAACTCCCCGGCGATGGTGTTGGTGGATAACGCCAAGCTGTTCGCCCCGCTCGACGCCGCCACGCTGGCCCAGGTAGAGCCGCAATATCGCCCAAGCCACGGCCGCTGGATCGGCATCGCCGCCCGCTCTACCGTATTCGTCTATAACCCGGCCAAGCTGACCGACGCGCAGCTGCCGAAGTCGCTGCTGGATCTGGCCAAGCCGGAATGGAAAGGCCGCTGGGCCGCTTCGCCATCGGGCGCCGATTTCCAGGCGATCGTCAGCGCGCTGCTGGCGCTGAAAGGCGAGAAAGCAACGCTGGACTGGCTGAAAGCGATGAAAACCAACTTTACCGCCTATAAAGGCAACAGCACGGTGATGAAAGCGGTCAATGCCGGCCAGATCGACAGCGGCGTGATCTATCATTACTACCCGTTCGTCGACGGCGCTAAAACCGGCGAGAACAGCAAAAACATCAAGCTGTACTACTTCAAACATCAGGATCCGGGCGCATTCGTCAGCATCTCCGGCGGCGGCGTGCTGGCTTCCAGCAAGCATCAGCAGCAGGCGCAGGCGTTCATCAAGTGGATCACCGGCAAACAGGGCCAGGAGATCCTGCGCACCAACAATGCCTTCGAATACGCCGTCGGCGTCGGTGCGGCCTCCAACCCGAAACTGGTGCCACTGAAAGATCTGGACGCGCCGAAGGTAGACGCCGCGCAGTTGAACAGTAAGAAAGTTGTCGAACTGATGACCGAGGCCGGCCTGCTGTAAGGCCCGCCGGCAAACCGAGAGTTTTTGATCGTTATGTCAAACCTGAGTACCCACGCCGCGCAGACCGCGCGGCGTTATTCCGCTATCCCTCGTCACCCGCGGCCGGGGCCGATCGTGGTGGCCTGCGCCGTGTTGCTGTCGTTGCTGGCGCTGCTGCCGCTGGGATTCGTTATCGGCGTGGCGTTTGAAACCGGCTGGCAAACGGTCAAAGCTCTGGTTTTCCGCCCGCGCGTGGCAGAGCTGCTGTTGAATACCCTGCTGTTGGTAGTGCTGACGCTGCCGATCTGTGCCGTGCTGGGGGTGGCCCTGGCCTGGTTGACCGAACGCACCACGCTGCCGGGCCGCCGTCTCTGGGCGGTATTGGCGACCGCGCCGCTGGCGGTGCCGGCCTTTGTGCAAAGCTATGCCTGGATCAGTCTGGTGCCGTCGATGCACGGCCTGGGCGCCGGCGTTTTCATCTCGGTGCTCGCCTATTTTCCGTTTATCTACCTGCCGGCCGCCGCGGTCTTGCGCCGTCTGGATCCCGGTATCGAAGACGTCGCCACCTCGCTCGGCTCCCGGCCGCCGGCGGTGTTTTTCCGCGTGGTGTTGCCGCAGCTGAAGCTGGCGGTCTGGGGCGGTTCGCTGCTGATCGCGCTGCACCTGCTGGCGGAGTATGGCCTGTATGCCATGATCCGCTTCGATACCTTCACCACCGCGATCTTCGATCAGTTCCAGTCGACCTTCAACGGCCCGGCGGCCAACATGCTGGCCGGCGTATTGGTATTGTGCTGCCTCGGGTTACTGCTGCTTGAGGCTCTCAGCCGCGGCCGCGCGCGCTATGCCCGCGTCGGCTCCGGCAGCGCCCGCAGCCAAACGCCGCGTCGCCTGTCAGCGCCGCTCGCCGCGCTGGCGCTGCTGCTGCCGATCGCGCTGACCGCGCTGGCGCTGGGCGTGCCTTTCATCACCCTGGCCCGCTGGCTATGGCTGGGCGGCCTCGACGTATGGCGCAACGCCGATCTGTGGCCCGCGCTGTGGCAAACGCTGTCGCTGTCCGCCTCTGGCGCGCTGCTGATTACGCTGTGCGCCATTCCGATGGCCTGGCTGTCGGTGCGCTATCCGGCCCGCCTGTACCGGGTGCTGGAAGGCTGCAACTACGTGACCAGTTCGCTGCCCGGCATCGTGGTGGCGCTGGCGCTGGTGACCATCACCATTCACAGCTTCCGGCCGATTTACCAAACCGAGATCACCCTGCTGCTGGCGTATCTGCTGATGTTTATGCCGCGAGCATTGATCAACCTGCGCGCCGGCATCGCGCAGGCGCCGGTGGAGTTGGAAAACGTGGCGCGCAGCCTGGGCAAATCGCCGGCGCAGGCGCTGTGGAGCACCACGTTGCGGCTGGCGGCACCGGGCGCCGCGGCGGGCGCGGCGCTGGTGTTCCTGGCGATCGCCAATGAACTGACCGCCACGCTGTTGCTGGCGCCGAACGGCACCCGCACGCTGGCCACCGGATTTTGGGCGCTGACCAGCGAGATAGACTATGTCGCCGCCGCGCCTTATGCGCTGATTATGGTGGCGCTGTCGCTGCCGCTCACCTGGCTTCTTTACTCTCAATCTAAACGTACGGCGGGACTATGAGCACGCTCGAACTGCACGGTATCGAAAAATCTTACAATGCCATCAGGGTGCTGGAACACATCGACCTGCAGGTTGCCGCCGGCAGCCGCACGGCGATCGTCGGCCCTTCCGGCTCCGGCAAAACCACCCTGCTGCGCATCATCGCCGGTTTTGAAATCCCCGACGGCGGACAAATTCTGCTGCAGGGGCAAGCGATGGGCAACGGCGGCGGCTGGGTGCCGGCGCACCTGCGCGGCATCGGCTTCGTCCCGCAGGATGGCGCGCTGTTCCCGCACTTTACCGTCGCCGGCAACATCGGTTTTGGCCTCAAAGGCAGCAAGCGCGAGAAACAGCGTCGCATCGAGGCGCTGATGGAGATGGTGGCGCTGGATCGTCGCCTGGCCGCCCTGTGGCCGCACGAGCTGTCCGGCGGACAGCAACAGCGGGTCGCATTGGCGCGCGCCTTGTCGCAGCAACCGCGGCTGATGTTACTGGATGAGCCGTTCTCGGCACTGGATACCGGCCTGCGCGCCGCCACCCGCAAAGCGGTGGCCGAACTGCTGACGGAGGCCAAAGTCGCGTCGATCCTGGTCACCCACGATCAGAGCGAGGCGCTGTCGTTCGCCGATCAGGTGGCGGTCATGCGCAACGGTCGGCTGGCGCAGGTGGGCGCGCCGCAGGATCTTTATCTGCGCCCGGTCGATGAACCGACCGCCAGTTTCCTTGGCGAAACGCTGGTGCTGACCGCCGAGCTGGCGCACGGCTGGGCCGACTGCGCATTGGGGCGCATCGCCGTCGACGATCGCCAACGCAGCGGCTCGGCGCGCATCATGCTGCGTCCGGAGCAGATTCAAATCGGTTTGTCCGATCCGGCGCAGCGCGGCCAGGCGGTGATCACCGGCATCGATTTCGCCGGCTTCGTCTCCACCCTCAATCTGCAAATGGCCGCCGACGGCGCGCAGCTCGAGATCAAAACCGTCAGCCGCGAAGGCCTGCGGCCCGGGGCGCAGGTCAGTCTCAACGTGATGGGGCAAGCGCATATTTTCACCGGCTGAAAGTGTGGGGAGCGACCCTTGACGTTCCCCTCACCACCGCGCATTATCAATGGCATGAATCGCATCGCGCACGCCCTCACCACCACCGCAACCGCCACGCAATGGTGGGCTGCACGGGTGCGCAACAGCTAACGACGTATCCCCAAGCCCCGCCAGCCATGGCCGGGGTTTTTTATTTCTCCGTGCCCGCCGGCAATTTCATTACGGAGAAGACCTATGCCAACTATCCCCGCACCGCGCAGCGCCCTGCTGGTTATCGACATGCAAGTCGGCCTGTTCGCCTCGCCGGACCATCCCCCGTTCGCCGCCGAAACCCTTCTGGCGAAGACCCATGCGTTGATACGCGCCGCACGCGTGGCGAATGCGCTCGTGGTGTTTATTCGCCACACCGGCCCGGCAGGTTCACCTATCGCCGCAAACAGTCCACTGTGGCAAGTTCACCCCGATCTCGACACCGATGCGCAAGCCGACTGGTTCATCGATAAAACCCATCCCAGCTGTTTTTACCGGACTGGCCTGGCGGAGCGGCTTAAGCAAGCCGGCATCGGTCGGTTGGTGATTTCGGGAATGAAAACGCAATACTGCGTAGACACCGCGTGTCGGCGCGGCGCGGAGTTGGGATTTGACCTGGTGTTGGCCGCCGATGCCCATAGCTGTTCGGACACGGCGGCGCTCGGCGCCGACGCCATTATCCGTCACCATAACCAGACCCTGTCGGGGCCGTTCGTGACGCTGGCGCTGGCGGAAGAGGTGAAATTCTAAAACACGCGCGATTTGCCTGTCAGGCCGGGCCAACGCCCGGCCTCCTCAGCGGCAAACCTTGTCGCGGCGCGGCTTTTTCGGCGCCAGCAGATACTCCACCACGCTTTCGTCGACGCAGCTGTCGATGCCGTTCAGCGCCAACGTATGTCCGTCGCGTTCGCGGGTGATCAGTGGGCTTTTAAAGGCCGAGGCCATCACCTGGGCATTGCGGTACGGCGTGGTTGGATCGTAGCGCTGGGCGACGAACAGCAGCGGCGGCAGCGCGGCGGACGCCACCGGCATGTGCGGCCGATCTTTGCCGCGGTACGGCCACAGATCGCACATTTCCAGCGGATACTCGTGCAGCGGCAGATAGTGGGCATATAAAGCGGCGGTATTAATCTCCTGCCGCTGCCTGCGCAACAGCTGCGGATCGGCCGTTGGGTTGGCGACGTCGGCGCAGGTGATGACGTTCAGGGCATCATCGGCATCCGGAGAATAGCTTTCGTCGATCAGATCGGAAACCTGTTGCCCGGCGATGCCGGCATCGAGCTGGCGCAGTACGGTGGCCAGTTCATGCCAGCGCTCCGGCCACAACAGCAGCGAACGCGTCACCGTCAGCACATCGTCGGCGGAGATCTCATAGCCCGCCGCAGTGACGAACGGCTGCTCATGCAGCTTGCGCAGCAAAGCGTGATAACGCTGAAGCGCCTGATTGGCGCCGCCGCCAAGCTGGCAGCTGTCGGTTTTTCCGCAATAGGCGGCGAAACGCAGGAAGCTTTGCTGGAAGCCTCGCTCCTGATTCAGGCGCTGGGTGAAATCGTCCTCCGCCAGATCCACCACCCCGTCCAGCACCAGCGCGCGCGTTTTCTTCGGAAAACGTTCGGCATACAGCGCCGCCACCTTGGTGCCGTAAGAGTACGCCACCGCCGTCAGCCCCGGTTCGCCCAGCGCATGGCGGATCGCGTTCAGATCGTTGACCGCCTCGTCAGTGCCGATGTGTTGCAGCACGTCCGCGCCGGTCTGTTTGATGCAGGCGGCGATCAGGGTGCGCGTCTGGTTCTCCGCGCCGGCCACGTCGTTGTCGTCCGGTTCAGGGAGTTCGTCACCTTCGGCCACCTGGCAGGAAATTTTTGGCGTCGATTGACCGACGCCGCGCGGATCGTAACCGATGATGTCGTAGGATTTACGCAGTTTGGCGACGTGGGCGTCGTTGCCGAGATAAGGATTGATCCCCGGCAGGCCCGGCCCGCCGCTGATCACCACGACGCTGCCCTTTTTCGGCCCGGTGGCGGGCAGCAGGGTCAGCGCCAGACGCACGGTCGGTTCCCCCGCCTGCGCCGAATGGGCGGGAGGCGTAGCGTAAACCAACGGCACGTCGAGGTAGCCGCAGCGCAGCCCCGCCTGCGGCGCTTCATCGAACCAACGCTGAAAGCCGCTGTTGAGACAAGATTGCCAACGAACGCCGTTCTCGGGCGCCGCGCCGTGAGCCGCAGGTTTGGCCTGGGCGGGCAACGCGGCGGCGGTCGCGGCGAGCAGCGCCAGAATACGCAGTACTGACATGGGGAGTCCTTTCAACTCAACGAATCGGTCAAAGGGTAACGATACTCGGTTAAACCGCTAGCCAATAGAACATAAAAAAACGCGCGGGTGAAGCCGACGCCGTGCGTATGGAAAGACTTTTCTTTGCTCGGATTGATCTTATAACGCACAGAATGCTGCAAAAAACGCCGTTCACCTGCTAGGCTTAGAGTTCGTTAACCCACAAGGAACAGGAGAGCAGCATGTTTGGTAAAGCGGAAGACAAAGCCAATGAAGCCGCAGGCGCGGTAGAAGAAGCGTTCGGTAAAGCCGTCGATTCGCCGGAGCATCAGGTGCGCGGCGCGGCGCGCAAGTACGCCTCCCAGGCCAGCTATGCCGCCCGTGACGCAGCGGACAGCGTAAGAACGCAGGTGGAAGCCAACCCGCTGGCCGGCGTGGCCGTTGCGGCGGCAGTCGGCATCGTTTTCGGCTTCCTGCTGGGACGCAAATAAGCGGCGAATGCGCCCTACGACAATAGGCCCGTTACGGGCCTTTTTTTTCGCCCTTTTCTGCGCCGGCGCCGTTGTGCGTGCAAACTTTCATCTATCACAACCATCGCTTAAAAAAACCAACGCCTTCAACTACGATTAGTTTGTGACCAGAGCAAGGCTCTGCGATCCGGCGGATAACCCTATGAGGATTATCATCATTATCCATGCTGTTTAAGCCGCTCTCCTTCACGCGGCTAAGAAAGGTTGATTATGGCTCGCACCACCCCTATCGAACGTTACCGCAATATCGGCATCTCCGCGCATATCGATGCCGGCAAAACCACCACCACCGAGCGGATTCTGTTTTACACCGGGGTCAGCCACAAGCTGGGCGAAGTGCATGACGGCGCGGCGACCATGGACTGGATGGCGCAGGAACAAGAGCGCGGCATCACCATCACCTCGGCGGCCACTACCTGCTTCTGGAACGGCATGCAGCATAATTATCCGCAGCACCGCATCAATATCATCGACACCCCCGGGCACGTCGATTTCACCATTGAAGTGGAGCGCTCAATGCGCGTGCTGGACGGCGCCGTCATGGTCTATGACTCGGTGGGCGGCGTCCAGCCGCAGTCGGAAACCGTCTGGCGCCAGGCCAACAAATACAAAGTGCCGCGGCTGGCGTTCGTCAACAAGATGGACCGCATCGGCGCGGACTTTTTCCGCGTGCGCAAAATGATGATCGAACGCCTCAAAGCCAACCCGGTGCCGATCGTTATTCCTATCGGCGCCGAAGACCGCTTCAGCGGCGTGGTGGATCTGGTGCGGATGAAAGCCATTCTGTGGGACGAAGCCTCGCAGGGCATGAACTTCAGCTTCGAAGAGATCCCGGCCGACCTGCGCGAATCGGCGCAGGAGTGGCGTGAAAACATGATTGAAGCGGCCGCCGAAGCGTCGGAAGAACTGATGGAGAAATACCTCAATCAGGTGCCGCTGAGCGAAGAGGAGATCGTTCACGGGCTGCGGGTGCGCACCGTCGCCGGCGAAATCCAACCGATGCTGTGCGGATCGGCGTTCCGCAACAAAGGCGTGCAGCGCATGCTGGACGCGGTGATCGAGCTGATGCCCTCGCCGCTCGACGTGCCGCCGATGGAGGGCCACGGCGAACACGATGAAATCATCACTCGCAAAGCCGACGACAACGAAAAATTCTCGGCGCTGGCGTTTAAGCTGATGACCGACCCGTTCGTCGGCCAACTCACCTTCGTGCGCGTCTATTCCGGGGTGCTGGCCAAAGGCAGCAGCGTTTATAACCCAATCAAGGGCAAAAAGGAGCGTATCGGCCGCATCGTGCAGATGCACGCCAACGATCGTAAGGACATCGACGAACTGCACGCCGGCGACATTGCCGCCTGCGTCGGCCTGAAGGACGTCACCACCGGCGATACGCTGTGCGATCCCGGCGCCATCATTACGCTGGAGCGCATGACCTTCCCCGAACCGGTGATCGCCCAGGCGATCGAGCCGAAGACCAAGGGCGATCAGGAGAAAATGGGCATCGCGCTGCAGCGGCTCTCTTCGGAAGATCCGTCGTTCCGCGTGCGCACCGATGAAGAATCCGGCCAAACCATTATCTACGGCATGGGCGAGCTGCACCTGGAGATTATCGTCGATCGCATGCGCCGCGAGTTCGGGGTGGAGACCACCACCGGCAAACCGCAGGTGTCTTACCGCGAAACCATCCGCAAACGGGTGGCCGACGTGGAAGGCAAGTTCGTGCGCCAATCCGGCGGTAAAGGGCAATACGGCCACGTGGTGCTGACCGTCGAGCCGAACGAACCCGGCAAAGGCTTCGAGTTCTTCGATGAGATCAAGGGCGGCGTCATTCCCGGCGAGTTTATCCCGGCGGTGAAAAAAGGCGTGCTCGAGGCGCTGAATAACGGCGTGCTGGCCGGTTATCAGGTGGTGGACGTCAAGGTGCACCTGACCTTCGGTTCTTACCATGACGTCGACTCGTCGGAACAGGCGTTCCGCATGGCGGCGATCTTCGGCTTCAAGGACGCCTGCCGCCTGGCGGATCCGGTGATCCTCGAGCCGATCATGTCGGTGGAAGTAGAAACGCCGGAGGATTATGCCGGCAACGTGATGGGCGATCTCTCCTCACGCCGCGGTCTGGTGCAGGGTATGGAAGATATCCCGGGCGGCGGCGGCAAGGAAATTCGCGCCAAGGTGCCGCTGTCCGAGATGTTCGGCTACTCGACCACCCTGCGTTCGATGTCGCAGGGCCGCGCCACCTACACCATGGAATTCAGCCACTACGCCGAAGCGCCGCGCAACGTGGCCGAAGAGATCATTCACCACAGCAAGCGTTAACCCTCACGCCCGCCGCCACGGCGGGCGTCACCTCGGCTTGTCCTCCAGCGCCACCACCACTGGCTGCGGTTTGATGCGCATGGCGTACACCACGCCGGCCATCAGACAGACGATGCCCGCCAGCGTCAGCAGCGGCGGCCAGGCCTGGCGCAACAGAAAGGTATACGCCAACCCCGCCAGAATTTCGAACACGATGAGCGGCCCCACCAACACCGTCGGCAGCCGCTGGCTGGCTTCGTTCCAGCACAGCGCCCCCAGCCAGGAGCAGAACACGCCGATGATCAGCATCAGAGGGATAAACACCTCAGGGCGCGGGCCGAACGGCAAGGCGAACGCCGGCTCGCTCAGCGCCAACTGACCGCAGACCGCCAGATAGCCCAGCAGCGCCAGCGGCAGCGTCACCAGCCCTTGGGCCGTGGCCCAGGTGGCCGGACGCTGCGTCGGATTCTCCCGCAGCCAGCGTGAATTGCGCAGCGGGAACCAGGTCCAGCACGCCACCGCCAACACGGCCAGCCCAAGACCGCTGAGATAGCGCCAGCCGTCGATCGGCACCGCATTGCCGCGCAGCTCGGCGACGTTCACACACGCCAATCCACAGACGATCAACAGCAGTGCGGGCGCCAGTTTGCCCCAGGCCAGGCGCCCGTCGTGCCGGCCGTAAAACAGATTGGCGCAAATGGCGATCACGACCGGCAAGGTGCCAATGATCATGGTCGACACCGGCGCACCGGTGCGCTGAATGGCGCTGGCCAGGCACAGGTAGTACAGCAGATTGCCGATAGCCGTCAGCTTGAGCGCTTCCCACCAATCCTGGCGCTGCAGCTTACGCAGGCGGCGACGATCGAACCACGCCAGCGGCAAGGCGATCAGCCCGAAGGCCAGATAGCGCCCGGTGGACTGCAGCGCGGCGGGATAGTCCGGTACCAGCAACGGACCGACGAAAATCAATCCCCACATCAGCCCGGCGGCCAGGGCAAACACAACGCCAATGAACATAACAACTCCGACAAACGGCCGGTGCGGCCAACCCGCCCGACAAGACAGCGGCAGAGTAACGAAAACGCGGGGAGGAATTATTGTAGCAGGTTGCTGTTTTAGCCCAATTTCACCTGTTTCTGGAAACGCACTGGCGTGACGCCGTAACGGTTGGCGAAGGCGCGCGTCAGGTGCGCCTGATCGGTCAGCCCCGCCGCCGCCGCCACCTGTGCGGCGGGCATGCCGCGCTCCAGCATGCGTTTGGCCTGCGACAGCCGGATCGCCATCAGCATCTGCTGCGGCGAGACGTGATATTCGGCCTTGAACTTGCGCAGGAAATGGTACGGGCTGAGCGACACCAGCTCGGCCAGTTGGTGGAGCGTTATGGCCTCGGCGAAGTTATCGTGCAGGTAGCTTTTCACCACCTCGAAACGGTGCGCCGCCTCGGCTTTCTCCCGGCGCCCGGTGCGGATGTGCGGTTGCAGCAACGCCACCGCTTCCAACAGCAGGCCGTCGAGCATAAGCGGATCGTCGGTTTGCCACAGCGCGGCGAGAATGGCGGACAGGCGCTGCGCCGCCCGCGGATCGTGGCGCACCGCATCGGTGAACCACTGGCTCCGATCGCCGGACAGCTGCTCCAGCGCCTCGGGCGCCAGATAGAGCATGCGGTAACACCAGCCGCCCGGCGTTTCGGCTTCGCCGGTATGCAGCTCGTCAGGATTCATCAGCACCAGCGCGCCCGGCGCCGCCAGGTGCTGCGCCCCGCGATAGCGGAAGCGCTCCGCCCCGGTGTCCACGGTGCCGATGGCGAAGGCGTCGTGGGTATGCGGCTCGAAGGCATAGCGTTCGATATGCGCCTGATAGAGTTCGACGCCGGGCAGATGCGACAAATGCCGGAACTGCGCGCAGTCCTTCTCGAACGGAAACTGTTGTGGAACCCCTTGCACCCGACCTCCTCATCCGTGCTGACAATCTGCTCAGCATAGCCAAAACATCGCCGGTTGAGTAGCCGCCCTGGTCCTTTCGTGCCCCTCGCCTGGACGATCGGCGCCATTCGGCGTAGGGTTAAGGTCCCTGTCCCTTTCAGACGGGCCGCATCGCGAAGCTCATCGGCCCCTGACACTCCGCAAACAAGAGGCAACAATGTATCCGGATACTCAACTGTATATCGATGGACAATGGCGCAGCGCGCTGGCCGGAAAAACCCTGCCGGTCTCCAACCCCGCTACCGACGAGATCATCGGTCAAGTGGCGCACGCCGCCGCAGAGGATCTCGATCTGGCGCTGGCCGCCACCGAACGCGGGTTTAACGTTTGGCGCAACACCGCCGCACACCAGCGCGCCAACCTGATGCGCAAAGCCGCTGCGCTGCTGCGCGAACGCGCCGACGCCATCGCCGCCATCATGACGCAGGAACAGGGTAAGCCGGTGGCGCAGGCCAAAATCGAAATTCTCAACGCCGCCGACGTTATCGAGTGGTTCGCCGGCGAAGCCACCCGCACCTACGGGCAGATTATTCCGTCCCGCGCTCGCGACGTGCAGCAGCAAACCCTGAAACTGCCGGTCGGCCCGGTGGCCGCCTTCACGCCGTGGAACTTCCCGATCAACCAGATCGTGCGCAAGCTGTCCGCCGCGCTGGCGGCGGGTTGTTCAATCATCGTCAAAGGCCCGGAAGAAACGCCGGCCTCACCGGCTGAGCTGATCAAAGCCTTCGCCGACGCCGGCATTCCGGCCGGGGTGATCGCGCTGGTGTACGGCACCCCGGCGGAAATCTCGGAATACCTGATCCCGCATCCGACCATTCGCAAGATCTCCTTCACCGGCTCCACCCGCGTGGGCAAACATCTGGCTGCGCTGGCCGGCCAGCATATGAAAAAGGCCACCATGGAGCTGGGCGGCCACGCGCCGGTGCTGATCTTCGACGACGCCGATCTCGACGCGGCGGCCAAAGAGCTGGCGCAATCCAAGTTCCGCAACGCCGGCCAGGTCTGTATCGCCCCGACCCGCTTCCTGATCCAGCAAGGCGTTTATGAGGCCTTCGTGGAGAAATTCACCGCCGCGGTGCGTGAACTCAAGCTCGGCAACGGGCTGGAAGACGGCGTGACGATGGGGCCGATGGTGCTGGGCCGCAGCGTCGACAATATCGAGGCGCTGGTGCAGGACGCTATCGCCCACGGGGCGAAGGCCAGCACCGGCGGCAAACGCGTGGCGGGCAAAGGCAACTTCTTCGAGCCGACGGTGCTGCGTGACGTGCCGCTGAGCGCGCGCGCCATGTCGGAAGAGCCGTTTGGCCCGGTCGCCCTGCTACGCCCGTTCGCCACCTACGACGAGGCGATCGCCGAAGCCAATCGCCTGCCGTACGGGCTGGCCGCCTACGCTTACAGCCACAACATCGCCACCGTCAATGCGCTGGGGCGCGACGTGGAGAGCGGCATGCTGAGCATCAACCACATCGGTTTCGGCCTGCCGGAAACGCCGTTTGGCGGCGTGAAGGACTCCGGCCACGGCACCGAAGGCGGCAGCGAAGCGATCGAATCCTACCTGGAAACGCGCTTTGTCACCGTCGCCGGCCGTTAATCGCACGTCGGATGAATAGCCAGAAGCCCCGCAATGCGGGTAATCCTGGTTAGTTAGCGTTTTTCTGAACGTATTTGTGCAGTTTTCGGTCGATAAAGGTGAGATGCGCCATGAAGCTCATACGCTTCGACCGAGCCAGGGGCCGAAGGCGCGGCCCCTGGCAACCCGCGCCTTTGCCCTATCAGACGGTTGGCTTTGCCAACTTCCCTCTCTCCGCCATACCGCATTGAGGCCGGTTGCGACAGGCGTCCCTGCCTGTCTCACCTGAAACCGCCGTCCATGGCGGTTTCTCCTAATGCGCTATGCCTGCGTTCGGCGTCTTCAAGGGCGCCCAACACCCTGCTTATCTCACTATTTTCATTGCCTTTCATAACACAACATCAAACGAATGGGATAAGAATGGTTCATCGCGTCTTAGCGTGAACTTTTTACTCGCGAGCCAGCTCGAACAGGCGCCGCGCCGCCGGGGTCAGCCCCAACATGTGAATGCATGCATGCACCATGCCCGGCAACCGTTCACAGCGTACCGCCACACCCGCCTCACGCAGCCGCTGCGCATACAGTTCGGCCTCATCGCGCAGCGGATCATATTCGCAGCTCAGGATAGTGGCCGGCGGCAATCCGCGCAGCGTGACGGCGTGCAGCGGCTCGGCGCTCGGATCGCGTCGCTGGGCCAGGTACTGCTGCCAACAAAACACCATCGCGTCGCGCGTCAAAAAATGCCCCTCGGCGAATTCGCGATAGCTCTTCGTCGCCATTTCGCGGCTGAGCGCCGGGTACAGCAGCAGTTGACGTTCAATGTGCGGGCCGCCGCGATCCCGCGCCAACAGCGCGACCGCCGCCGCCAGATTGCCCCCGGCGCTGTCGCCGCCCACCGCCAGACGGTCAGCGTCAATCCCTAACTGCGGCGCCTGTTGCGCCGCCCAACAGAGCGCCTGATAGACATCTTCCAGCGGCTGTGGAAAAGGAAACTCCGGCGCCAGTCGATAATCGACCGACAGGATTATCCGATCGGTGGCGTTAGCCAGCGCCTGACAGGGCTGGTCATACAGCGACAGCGAACCGAGGCACCAGCCGCCGCCGTGGGCGAACAGCATCGCCGGTTGTGCGGCAGCGCACCTTTCCCCCGCCGGTAGATAGGCGCGCAGCGCAATCCGGTGCCCATCGGTGGCGACCAGCGTAAAATCCCTGACGCCGCCGCTCGGTTGCGGTGCGCCCTGCAGCAGACGCAAACCGCTTTCCGTGGCCGCCCGCATGTCCGCCAACGACGCGGGTGGCGGCGCGTCGGCCGAGGCCGCCAAAAAGGCGGCGATGCGTTCATCAAGCGGCATGTTGCTCTCCCGCCAGGAACGGCGCAATCAGCGCGATAAACGCCTCATGACACTCCTCGGTGATGAAATGGCCGCAGCTGGCGACCGTTTCGCCCCGCAGATCGTGCGCATTGCCCTGCAGCGTCGTCAGCGGCGCGTCGCCGGTGGCGTGCTCCGCTCCCACCGTCAACACCGGCATCGTCAACGGCGTGGCGGCGCGCAGCCGGTTCTGGCGAACGGTCTCCGGGATCGCCCGGTAATAGTCGAATCCGGCGCGCAGGCCGCCCGGCGCCGAATAGGCGGCGATATAGACCTCAGCCGCCACCCGATCGCGCCGATAAGACCAGCGGTTGAAGATATAGCCAAGATACTCCCGCTCGCGCCCCTGGGTCAGGGTCTCCGGCAAATCCGCCAGCTGGTTGAACATGAAATGCCACAGGAAGATATTCTCCTCCGGCGCGACGAAAATCGGCGGCGGCGGCGCCAGACCGGGGATCACCGCCTCCGTCAGTACCAGACGCTCCACCGCCTGCGGGAAATCGCTCGCCATGGCGTAACCGATCCACATGCCGATGTCGTGGCCGACCAGTTGGTAACGTTGATGGCCCAGCTGCGCCATCATCGCGTGCAGCGCCGCACCGATGCTGCCGGTGTCGTAGCCGCCCGCGGGCTTGTCAGAGTCGCCGATGCCCGGCGGATCGACGGCGATCGCCTGAAAACCGGCCGCCGCCAAGGCGCGCATCACATAACGCCAGGTGTACCAGGTTTGCGGCCAGCCGGGGATCAGCAGCACCGGCCGCCCTTCGCCGGCCACCACGCAGTGAAGGCGCCGGCCGTTGACCTGGGTATAGACGTGTTCCGCCGCGAGATCCTGCAACAGGATCTCGTTTTGACTGTGTTTCATGGGGTTAACTCCCTGTGGGGTCAGGCTCAGCGAATGCCGAGCAATGCATTGATCTGCTGAGGATTGACCGGTGCACCGGCGAAGTCATCAAACACTTTGTCGGTGACACGGATAATGCGATCGCGAATGAAGGCCGCGCCTTCGCGAGCGCCGTCCTGTGGATTTTTCAGGCAGCACTCCCACTCCAGCGTCGCCCAGCCCGGATAGCCATACTGCGTCAAACGGGAGAAAATGCCGTTGAAATCGACCTGGCCGTCGCCCAGCGAGCGGAAACGGCCGGCGCGATCGATCCAGGACTGATAACCGCCGTATATGCCCTGACGACCGGTCGGATTGAACTCGGCGTCCTTAACGTGGAACATGCCGATAACGTCCTTATAGATATCGATAAACTCCAGATAGTTAAGCTGCTGCAGCACCATGTGGCTCGGATCGAACAACACCCGGCAACGCGGATGGTTGCCGACGCGCTGCAGAAACATCTCAAACGTCACGCCGTCGTGCAGATCCTCACTCGGGTGAATTTCATAACACAGATTGATGCCCTGCTCCTCGCAGGCGTCGAGCACCGGCAGCCAGCGTTTGGCGAGCTCGTTGAACGCGGTGTCAATCAATCCTTCAGGGCGCTGCGGGAACGGGAACAGATAGGGCCAGGCCAGCGAACCGGAAAAGGTGCCCAGTTCGCTGAGCCCCAGCCGCGCCGACGCCTTCACCGCCAACAGCATTTGCTGCCGCGCCCACTCGCCGCGAGCCTTGGGATCGCCCTGCAGCGCCGGTGGCGCAAAGCTGTCGCACAGCGCATCGTAAGCCGGGTGCACCGCCATCAGCTGGCCGAAGATATGGCTGGTCAGTTCGCTGACCACCAACCCCTGCTCCGCCAACATGCCGGTCAAATCGTCGCAGTAGGTTTGGCTTTCCGCAGCGGTGGCCACGTCGAATAAACGCCGATCCCAGGCCGGGATCTGCAAGGCGGTAAAACCAGTCCGCGCCGCCCACTCGGCAATGGCGGGCAAGCTGTTGAACGGCGCCGCGTCATCGCTGAATTGCGCGAGATGCAGGCTTGGACCTTTGAGGGTTTTCATCGTAAACTCCTATTGGTTGTCGATTGACAAACAATAGGAGCAAAGCGCGGCGACCGCAAGCGAAATTTATAAAGGCATTGGTATTCCCGTCGATTTAAGCGATCCTATGTCGCTGAATGGCAGGTAAATTGGAGCAGCGAATGGCAGGCAGACCGCGCGAGTTCGATCGCGAACAGGCGCTATTGAAGGCGCGAAACTTATTCTGGCGGCAAGGTTACGAAGGCACTTCGATGTCGGATCTGGTGGCGGAGTTGGGCATCGCTTCCGCACGCATCTACAAAGCGTTCGGCTCCAAAGAGCAGCTGTTTCGCGAGGCGATTGCCTGTTATGAAACCGCCGAAGGGGGCTTCGCCGATCGCGCCTTCGCGACGGAAAGCGGCATTCGCCCGGCGCTCAAACGCCTGCTGGAAGACGCCGTGCGGCTCTATAGCCGGCCCGATCTGCCGCAAGGCTGCATGGTGGTCTCCGCCGCCGCCAGCGTCAGCGCGGAAAACGACGGGCTCAAAGCCTGGCTGGCAGAGCATCGGCTGCAGCGCACGCAGCAGATCGTCGAACGGCTGCGGCAGGCGGTGCAAACCGGCGAATTGCCGGCCGACACCGACGCCGACAGCCTGGGTGACTATTTCGCCGTCTTCTTGCACGGCCTGTCGATTCAGGCGCGTGACGGCGTCACCGAGGCGCGGTTATTGGCGGCGGTAAACGTGGCGCTGACGGCCTTGGGCGACCGCGCCTAATCGATTCTTGAATGCGGTTCAAACTCAGGCGCGTTTTACCTATGGCTGTGGAGGAACTGCGTTTTTGACAAAATCCGCGACGTGGGGATTGATATTTTCCGCCTTGTGAATCAGAGCAACCTGATACGGGATCTGTTCTCCACTAAGCCGACAAAAAGAAACGTTTGCCCAGCCGCTTTTTTGCATGAATTCAGGGACCAGACTGACTCCTAATCCCGAAGCAACAAGGCCGACTATCGTTTCCATCTGCACGGCTCGCTGAACAACCTCAGGAGCAAATCCTGCCTTTTCGCAGGCCTCAATGATAGCGCGATAGAGACCTGGCCCTTCTTGCCCAGGAAACAATACCCACGGCTCCGTGGCCAAGGCAGAAAGCGAAAGAACGCCGCTTGTTCCGGCAGGATGTTTACTCGGCAAAACGGCAATCAGCGGGCAGCTAAAAAATGGATGGCAAGACAGTTTCGGTATGGCGTATTCAGGAACAGGTAAAACCGCAATGCCAATATCAATCGTGTCTTCCAAAAGGCTCGCAACCTGTCGCGCCGTCGTCATTTCTTTCAATTCAAGAACAACCTGCGGACAGGAAAAGTGAAAACGGGCGACCATTTCGGGAAGCAGATGTCTGACGGCGGAAGCGACAAAACCGATGCGCAAAGCCCCCGTCATTCCCTGGCCAGCGCGTCGTGTCAGTAACATCGACCGTTCCATCTGCATGAGCGTCGTAACCGCTTCCTTCTGCAACACTGCCCCTGCGGGAGTCAATGCCGTTATTCGATTGGTTCGCTCAAAAAGCCGGGTGCCCAAAACCTCTTCCATTTGACGGATCGCTTTTGTCAGCGGGGGTTGAGCCATATGCAAACGCTCGGCCGCTTTCCGGACATTCATTGTTTCCGCGACCACAAGAAATTGGCGGAGCTGACGCAGAGTAAGCATGTCGTGATACCTAAAATATATTAAGAAAGCGCCACAATAGTATTAGACACGTCAAGGGGAGCACATGAAGATGCTTCCTGTATATATTCGTGGAGCAGAAATAACAATGAACATACTCAGATCGTTGTCACTGACTTATCGAAACCTAAATACGTTGCTAGCCCTCCTTATCATGTCAGCGTCGTCAACGCTGGCTGCATCAAAAGAAAATGAAATCCCCACACCGGTAAATCGAACAGACAGATACATTTTGCTTGCGGGCGGAGAGCAACTGCACGTCAGGGAAGTCAGCCTGAAATCTGAGGGCAAACCTGTACTGCTGATTCATGGCGCACGGGTTCCCGGCCTGGCCTCTTTTGATTTGCCCGTCAAGGGCGGCTCTTTGGCTGCAGATCTGGCGTTAGCCGGTTTTCGGGTATATATCCTCGATCTGCGGGGATATGGGTTATCCAGCCGGCCGGCCGCGATGGACAGCCCTCCTAACCAGTCAGCGCCGTTGATCCGCACTGCGGACGCCATAACCGATATCGATCGCGCCGTGCAGGCTATTCAGGCATGGAGTCGAGCGCCCCGCATTAATATCCTGGGATGGGCGACGGGAGGGCACTGGGCGGGCGCTTATGCAACCCAATATCCACAGAATGTGGAACGGCTGGTGCTCTATAACACGCTTTATGGCGGAACCGCCCACCACCCGCTGCTGGGCCAGGGATCGCCGCTGGACGATCCTCAAAATCCCGGGCACTTCAAAGCCGCCAAATTTGGCGGCTGGAGCCTCAACACGCGAGACAGTCTGTTTGTCGCCTGGGATAACAGCATTCCCGTGGCGGATAAAACACAGTGGCGTGATGAAACAGTTAAACGCGCTTACGGTGATGCCGCACTGGCATCGGACAATACCTCGCAGCGCAGAACGCCACACAGCTTCCGCGCACCGACCGGTGCAATGGCTGACAGCTTTGAACTGGCGATGGGCAGAAAACAGTGGTCCGCAACAGCCTTAACAACCGTTCCCGTATTGGTTGTTCGCTCGGGGCGGGATTTCTGGAGCCGGCCCGAGGATGTTGACGCCATCATGAAAGATGCCCCTTCAGCCGAAAAGCTGGTCATTCCTGAAGCGACACATTTTGTCCATCTCGATAGAGATAACGCCGGCAGACAACGCTTTCTCCAGGGCGTTGTCAGATTTCTGGCGCAGCCTCAGCCCAACGACGGCACTTGATCTTCCGGCAAATCGACAATCACCAGCGTGCCTTCGCTGCCCGGCAACACGCGGTGCGGCACGCCGGCCGCGGCCTGATACAGCTGACCGGCCCGCACCACCACTTCTTCCCCCGCCACCTGCAGCCGCAGGTGGCCGCTGATCACCAGCAACCCTTCGCTGTAATCATGCACTTCATCCGCAATGCTGCGCGCGTCCATGCGCAGCACTTTGATATTGGCCGCACCGACGCGGCCCAGCACGGCAGAGCGCCAGGCCTCAGGCAGTTCGGCCGCCTGCTGGTTTAAATCGAACAGCATCGGAATCCCCCAGGCGCATGAAAAAAAGCACTCTAGCCCGATTCTGCGCCGCAGGGAAAGACGCTTTGGTTGCAGGTTATGACCGTTGGTTCTGAGGCGAGATGCGCCGGATGAACGCTTAAGGCAGCAGCGCCGCGGCCTCCCGATCGGCGATAATCAACAGGTCCGGATGCAGCATCAAAATGCTGGCGGGCACCCCGCTCTCCACCGGCCCGCTGACAATGCGCCGCAAAATGTCCGCTTTGTGCGAACCGTTGACGAGCAGCACCAGCTTTTTGGCGGCCATCACGCTTGCAGGCCCCAGGGTGACGTAATGATCGGGCAGCCATTCAGTGCGGCCGCCCACCTCTTTGAGCAAAATGTCCGCCAGATCCGGCCTGGCGGAAACCGGCACCCGACAGGTGCGGTCTTCGAAGGCGGTGGTGCCCGGCAGATTGCCGCAGAAATGCCCGTCCGCCCCGACGCCCATCACGATCGCATCCAGCCCGCCATCTTCGGCGATACGCCGATCGTGCTGCAGGTAGTTGTCCGAATTCAAGACGTGCAGTTGCCGCTCGGGGATCGCCGCCGGGCCAAAGAACATACGGTGCAGATTCTCCATGGTGACGCCATAGCCCGATCGGCCGGCGTAAGGAATTTCATCGAAATTATAGTAATGCGCGTTGGCGAATTCCGCGTGGCCCTTGACGCGCGGAGCCAACAACTCATACATCCGTTTAGGCGTCGAGCCGGCGGTGATAGCCAGATTGACGCGCTGCGGGCGCAGCATGTAACTCAACAACAGGCTGGCGGCCAGCTCACTCATTTCCTGGTAGTCATTAGCGACGACAAGTTTCATTCCCTTCTCCTTTTGCAAAAAAAAAAACCTAACCGCCCATCCGGCCATGTTCGATGCCGGGAGAGAAGTTAGGTTTTGCCTGATCGCGTCAGTAACAATCCGTTTCTTGTCAGGTTATGGCGGCCAGGAATGAAATGCAAACCGCGTTGTGTGATGCAAGCCGCAATTGCGGCGATGCCTTTTTCGCGCCCTATACCGGCACGCGGCGGCTAATCTCCACCACCTGATCGCTGGGCAGGTAGTAATAATCCGTGACGTGCATGCCGTTGCGCACCATCAGCGCGAACAAGTTGCGCTGCCAGGATGGCAACCGGTCGTTCGCTTCGCGGCGCACCACGGTCTCGTGCCCGAGATAGTAGGTCGCCTCGTCGAAGTTCAGACCGGATTTCTGCGCCTCGACGTGCTGCAACAGCTGCGGGATGTTAGGCCGCTCCATAAAGCCATAGCTGGCCACGCCGCACCAAAAGCCCGGCGACAGCTCGCGCATCACCAAACGTTCAGCATTCGAGACCCGCGGCTCATTGACGATGGCAATGGTGAGCGCCAGCACGTTGGCGTGCAGCGAACCGTTACGCTTGACCTGCCATTTCATCACCGGCGGCGTCCCTTGCAGGCTGCGAGTCAGGAATACCGCGGTGCCCGGCACGCGCGGCACGGATTCGCGGCGGATTTTCTCCAGGAAATCCTCTACCGGCACTGTCGTTTCACCGAGGGTGCGCGCGGCCGCCAGCACCCCGCGATGCCAGATCAGCATCACGGTATAGACCGCGGCGGCCAACAGCAGCGGGATATAACCGCCCTGCAGTACTTTAGTCATGTTGGCCGTCAGGAAGCTCAAATCGACCACGAAGAAACCGCCCGCCGCCAACAGGCTGGCGATCGGCCCCCAGCGCCACACCTCGCGCATGGCGACGAACAGCAGGCCGGTGGTCATGATCATGGTCAACGAGACGGCGATGCCGTAGGCGGCGGCCAGATTGTCCGACGATTTAAAGAACACGGTCAGGAACAGCGTCACCACCATCAGCAGCCAGTTGATGGCGCCAATGTAGATCTGCCCGTAACTTTCCTCGGTGGTTTGCCTGACCCGCAGCCGCGGCAGCCACCCCAGTTGGATCGCCTGCCGGGTCATGGAAAACGCACCGCTGATGATCGCCTGGCTGGCGATGATCGTCGCCAGCGTGGCCAGGATCACCAGCGGGATCAGCAGCGCCGGCGGGCATAAACGGAAGAAGATGTTCTGCGTGACATCGGCGCCGCTCAGGATCAGCGCGGCCTGACCGGCGTAGTTAAGCAACAGGCTGGGAAAAACGATGCCGAACCAGGCCAGCCAAATCGGCCGTTTGCCGAAATGCCCCATATCGGCATACAGCGCTTCGGCGCCGGTGACGCACAAAAACACGCCGCCCAGCACCAGGAAGCTGGTCAGTCCGTTGGAGAACAGAAAGTGAATGCCGTAGAGCGGGTTCAGCGCCAGCAATACCGCCGGATGCTGGATGATGCCCCACACGCCCAACGCAGCGATCGACAGGAACCACAGCGCCATGATCGGCCCGAACACGCGGCCGATGCGCGCGGTACCCAGCGGCTGAATGGCGAACAGACTGAGCAAAATCACCACCGCCGCCGGCAGAATATAGGGCTGCGACGCCGGCAGCACGATGTTCAGCCCTTCGAGGGCCGAGAGCACCGAGATGGCCGGCGTGATGGCGCCGTCGCCGTAAATGAGCGCGGCGCCGAACAGGCCGGCGAACAGCACCAGCGGCCGGGATTTTCGCTTGCTGACCAGCAGCGACATCAGCGCCATGATGCCGCCCTCGCCGCGGTTGCCGATGCGCATGGCGAACATGGCGTATTTGAGAGAAGTGACGATCACCAGCGTCCAGAATATCAGCGACAGCAGGCCAAGGATCACCGGCGCCGAAGGCGCATCGCCGGAGAGAAACAGCACGGTTTTCAGGGTGTACAGCGGGCTGGTGCCGATATCGCCGAACACCACGCCCAATGCGCCCAACGCCAGCGGCGACAGCCCCGTCTTATTCACGGTTTCCGTATCATTGCCGACAGACATCTGCTCGCTCCTTGACGTTGCGCTGAGAGTGGGAATTATTGTCACTTTGTGGCCGTCGCGCCACGTGATCGGCAAGTTAAGCATAGCCGTCATCTTCGCCAGTGACAGCATCGCGCGTTGAAGCTTCAGCAATCATCGCCGGTGAGCAACGGTTTAAAAACGCCCACCCCGGAGGGCCTATTACTTTCCTGTTGGCGTGGCGTGCGTCGTGGGAAAGTGAAATGAACGTCCGGCTCCCCCCTGTTTCCGCCCGGCGTTACGCGAGCCGGCTCTCATCGGCTTCGCGGCGCAGCCACTGCCGCAGATTTTCGCCTTCCTGCGACAGCTCGCTATCCAGTCGAGCGCACAGGTAATAATCGCGGCCGTCGTCGATCGGCAGATCGAACATTTTGATCAACTCACCGCTTTCAAGGTACTGGGCGATTAACGGTTCACGCATCAACGCGCACCCTAACCCCGCCTGCACCGCCGCCAACGTCAACAATCCGTCCTCAAACATCGGGCCGATACTGCGCAGCGGGCGCTTGACGCCGGCCTGCTGAAACCATTGCATCCAGGTATTGCGCTCCTCGTCGTGCAGCAGCGGCAGCGTCGCCAGCTGCTCCGGCGTATCGAGCAAACCATGCAGTTTACTGAATGCCCGGCTGCACACCGGCACCATTTTGCCGGACATCAGCTTCTCGCTGCGATAGCCGGTCCACTGCCCGACCCCGAAGCGGATCGACAGGTCGGCGGCGTCGCTCAGGTAATTGCGGTGGTTGGCGTAGACCACATTGATGTCGATATCCGGATTTTCGCGCAGGAAACCGCGCAGCCGCGGAATGAACCAACCCATGCCGAACAGCGGGATCAGGCTGATGGTCACCTGCCGCGACGCGGATTGCTCGCGCACGTGTTCGGTCGCCTGGCGCAGCACGTTGAACGCCGAGCGAATCGAACGGTAATACTCCCGCCCCTCGCTGCGCAGCACCAGGTTACGCCCCTGCCGTTCGGTCAACGGCATTTGCAAAAATGCCTCCAACGTTTTGAGTTGATGACTGACCGCCGAAGGCGAAATCATCAGCTCGTTAGCCGCCGCGCTGATGCCCCCCAGGCGCGCGATGGCTTCGAACGCCCGCACGGCGCGCAGCGGCGGATCGTTCGGCAGCATCGGCAATGGCTCATCGTACTGTTCTGTTTTTTTCATATATTGACTGTTTTTGGGAAATCGACACTGAAGGAATGGATTCAATATACATAAAAATCAACGCATTAAAATCACTCGTTTTTTGTATAAGAAAGTATTTTTCCGTATTTTACAATTTTTTTAAATTCTCTACTGTGACCCTCCTGACTCATTATCTCCGGACTCTCTCTATGGATACGCTGGTACAGCAAACCGTCAACGGTTTGATGCTCGGCAGCATCTATGCGCTGATCGCGCTCGGTTACACCATGGTGTACGGCATCCTGCGCATCATCAATTTCGCGCACGGCGACGTGCTGATGGTCGGTGCGCTGAGCGCGCTGTCGGCGATAAGCGTGTTGCAACACCACTTTCCCGCGTTACCACCGTACGCCACGCTGCTGCTGGCGGCCCTGTTCGCCATGGCGGTCTGCGCCATCACCTCGATGGCGATCGAGCGTCTCGCCTACCGCCGGTTGCGCAATGCACCGCGCCTGGCCCCGCTGATCAGCGGTATCGGCGTCTCGCTGCTGCTGCAAACCCTGGCGATGCTGATCTGGTCACGCAATCCCCTGATGTTTCCGCAGCTGCTGCCAATGACCCCCATCGCCCTGACCGCAGGCAGCGGCGGGCATGCGCCGGCGGTGATCACCGGCACGGCGATCGTCACGCTGGCGGTGGCCGTCGCGGTCATGGCCGGCTTATGGCTGCTGGTCGAACACAGCCGTTTCGGCCGCGCCATGCGCGCCACGGCGGAAAACCCGCAGGTCGCCGGCCTGATGGGCATCAGTCCTGACCGCATCATCGTTCTGACCTTCGCGCTCGGCGGCGCGCTGGCGGCGGTGGCCGGCATCATGATGGCCAGCAACTACGGCAACGCCGGTTTCTCGATGGGCTTTCTGCCGGGCATCAAGGCGTTTACCGCTGCCGTGCTTGGCGGCATCGGCAACCTGCGCGGCGCGATGCTCGGCGGATTGCTGCTGGGCCTGTTCGAATCGCTGGGCACCGGCTATCTCGGCGAGCTGACCGGCGGCGTGTTCGGCAGCAACTACCAGGACGTGTTCGCGTTTCTGGTGCTGATCGCCGTGCTGGTCTTCCGCCCCTCCGGGCTCTTGGGCGAACGCATCGCCACGCGCGCATAAGGACATCACCATGACCGTTTTGACTCCTCCCGTTCCTCTGGCCACGCCGCGCCGCGCCAGGCTGGGGCTGACGCTGTTCATTCTCGCGCTGCTGCTGGCGCCCTGGGTGGCGGGCGCCGCCGGGGGCAACTACTGGGTGCGGGTCGTCGACTTCGCCCTGCTGTACCTGATGCTGGCGCTCGGGCTGAACATCGTGGTGGGCATGACCGGGTTGCTGGACATGGGCTTTATCGCCTTTTACGCCGTCGGCGCCTATTTGGCCGCGCTGCTGTCGTCACCGCATCTGACACAGCAATTCCCGCTGCTGCTGCAGTGGTTCCCCGACGGGCTGCACCTGTCGATGCTGGGGCTGATCCCGCTGGCGGCGCTGCTGGCGGCGGCGTGCGGCATCCTGCTCGGCGCGCCGACGCTGCGGCTGCGCGGCGATTATCTGGCGATCGTCACGCTCGGTTTCGGCGAGATCGTGCGTATTTTGATGCGCAATCTCGACCGCCCGGTCAACCTCACCAACGGCCCCAAAGGCATTTCCGGCATCGATCCGGTCAGCCTGTTCGGCCTGAAGTTTTCCGGCATGCATGAGTGGTTCGGCGTGCGTTTTTCCGGCCTGTACCTGTATTACTACCTGTTCGCCGCCCTGCTGCTGGCGATCCTGTTTATCAGCCTGCGGCTGCAGAACTCGCGCATCGGCCGCGCGTGGACGGCGATCCGCGAAGACGAGGACGCCGCGCGGGCGATGGGCATCAACACCCGCAACTTCAAGCTGCTGGCCTTCGCCATCGGCGCCACCTTCGGCGGCGTGGCCGGCGCGCTGTTCGCCGCGTTTCAGGGCTTCGTGTCGCCGGAATCGTTCACCCTGCAGGAATCGATCGCCGTACTGGCGATGGTGGTGCTCGGCGGCATGGGGCACATCCCCGGCGTGATCCTGGGCGCGCTGCTGCTGGCCGCCCTGCCGGAGCTGCTGCGCAGCAGCATGGGGCCGCTGCAGCAGGCGCTGTTCGGCCAGGTGCTGATCGACCCGGAAATCATCCGCCAACTGTTTTACGGCCTGGCGCTGATCCTGGTGATGCTGTATCGCCCGGCGGGCCTGTGGCCGGCCCGCCACGCACGGGGGAACCCCGCATGACGCCGCTGCTCGCTTTACACCATATCAGCAAACGCTTCGGCGGCCTGACGGCGGTGGATGACGTCAGCATGAGCATCCGCCAGGGGGAAATCTACGGCCTGATTGGGCCGAACGGCGCCGGTAAGACCACCTGCTTCAACCTGATCACCGGCCTGTATCGCGCCGACGCGGGCAAGTTCCGCCTGGCGGGCCAGCGCTATAAGCCCCAGGCGATCGACAAAGTGGCGCAGGCCGGCATTGCCCGCACCTTCCAAAACCTGCGGTTGTTCAATGAAATGAGCGTGCTGGAAAACGTGATGGTCGGCTGCCACGTGCGCACCCGCAACGGCCTGTGGGCGGCGATCGCCCGGCACCGTCGCGCCAGGGAGGAGGAACAGGCGGTGCGCGATAAATCTCATGCGCTGCTGGAGTACGTCGGCATCAGCCAATTCGCCCATTACCGCGCCGGCGATCTCGCCTACGGCCATCAGCGGCGGCTGGAGATCGCCCGCGCGCTGGCGACCGAGCCCCGGTTGCTGGCGCTGGACGAACCGGCGGCCGGCATGAACGCCGGAGAAAAAGTGGCGCTGCGCGAACTGCTGCTGCGCATCCGCGACAGCGGCAAAACGCTGCTGCTGATCGAACACGACGTCAAGCTGGTGATGGGTCTGTGCGATCGGCTGACGGTGCTGGATTACGGCAAAGCGATCGCCGAAGGCGAACCGGCTCAGGTGCGGCGCGAGCCGGCGGTCATTCAAGCCTATCTGGGAGGCGGCGCGCATGTCTGAAGCCCTGCTGAGCGTTAAACGACTCAAAGTGTCTTATGGCGGCATTCATGCGGTCAAAGGCATCGATTTCACGGTGAGCGCCGGCGAACAGGTGACGCTGATCGGCGCCAATGGCGCGGGCAAAACCTCCAGCCTGCGGGCGCTGACCGGCCTGCAGCCGTTCGAGGGCGACATCCTGTTCGACGGCCGTTCGATTCGCGGCATGCCGCCGCACCGCTTGCTGCAACAAGGGCTGGTGATGGTGCCGGAGGGACGCGGCATTTTCACCCGCCTGACGGTGCGAGAAAACCTGCAACTGGGTGCCTATGCGCGGCGTGACGCATCGGCGGTGCGGCAAGATTTTGAACGCGTGTGCGCCACCTTCCCACGGCTGAGCGAGCGCCTGCATCAACCGGCCGGGCTGCTTTCCGGCGGTGAACAACAGATGGTGGCGATGGGCCGCGCGCTGCTCAGCCGCCCGCGGCTGCTGATCTTGGATGAACCGTCGATGGGGCTGGCGCCGATTGTGGTGGAGGCCATTTTCTCGGTCATCAAGCAGTTAGCCCGTGACGGCGTCACGCTGCTGTTGGTCGAGCAGAACGCCCGCCTGGCGCTGGCGTCCACCGATCGCGCCTACGTATTGGACAGCGGCAGCCTGAGCCACAGCGGCCGCTCCGCCGACATGCTGGACGATGAAAAAATCAAACGGATCTATTTGGGTGAATAACCGTTGTTACCTTTAACCGCACCAGGAGTATGACATGCAGCAGAACATTCGCATCAAGCCGTTGGCGCTGGCCGCCATGACAATGATCCTGAGCCTCCCGGCGCTGGCGGACGACACCGTGTTGATCGGTCTTGCCGGGCCGCTGACCGGCCCTTCCGCGCGCATCGGCAAAGATCTCGAAAACGGCGCACGGCTGGCGATCGCCGACGCTAACGCACAGAAACCGACGCTGAACGGCAAACCGGTCACCTTCAAGCTGGTGTCCGAGGACGATCAGTCCGACCCGCGCACCGCCGTGGCCGTGGCGCAGCGTTTGGTCGACGAAGGCGTCGCCGGCGTGGTCGGCCACTGGAACACCGGCACCAGCATCCCGGCGGCGCGCATCTATCACGACGCCGGCATCGCTCAGGTGGCGCCGGTGGCGACCGGTCACGGCTACACGCAGCAAGGTTTTGACACCAGCTTTCGCGTGATGGGCCACGACGACGACGGCGGCAACTACGCCGGGCAATATGCGGTGAAGACGCTGAAAGCCAAGCGCATCGCAGTGATAGACGATCGCACCGCTTTCGGCCAGGGGCTGGCGGACGAGTTTATCAAATCGCTGCAGGCCCAGGGCGTGCAGCCGGTCACCCGTGAGTATGTGGATGACAAGACCGTTGATTTCAGCGCCGTACTGACCACCGTCCGCAGTAAAAACGCCGATCTGATCTTCTTCGGCGGCGTGGATTCGCAGGCGGCGCCGCTGGCGCGCAAACTGAAACAGCTGGGCATGAACGCGCAGCTGATGGGCGCCGGCGGCTTCGTCAGCCAAACCTTCCTGACGCTGGCGCAGCGGGAAGGCGAAGGCGTCGTCGCGCTGGAGCCGGGGCTGCCGCTGGAACAGATGCCGGGCGGCAAGGCGTTTGAACAAGCCTACCGCGATCGTTATCACACCCACATCGAACTGCATGCGCCCTTCGCCTACGACGCCACCCGGGTGCTGATCGCCGCCATTGAGCAAGCCGATTCGGCCAATCCGGCCGATTATCTGCCGAAACTGCGCGCCATACATTACCAGGGCGTCACCGGCGACATCGCCTTCGATGCGCAAGGCAACCTGCAACAGCCGAGCTTCACCCTGTACCGGGTGGTTGACGGCAAATGGCAGCCGCAAACCGTGTTGGGCGGCGCCAAGTCACAATAAATCAAGAGGAGCAAGGCGATGAGCTGTGCAAAAAACGAATTGGGCATTTTGGCCCGCAGAAAGATCGAGGCGGAGATCATCAAGCCGATCTACCAGATTCTGGTGCGTGAAATCGGCAAGGCGCGCGCTCAGGCGGTAATCGGCGAAGCCATCGAGAATGCCGCCATCGAGGCGGGCAAACAGTTCGCCGCCCAGGAACCGAACGGCGCGGATCTGCGCAGCTTCGCCGCCTTGCAGTACCTGTGGGAAAAAGACGATGCGCTGCGCGTCGAGGTGATCAATCAGGACGCGCAGCACTTCGACTATAACGTCACCCGCTGCCGCTACGCCGAGATGTATCACGAGATGGGGCTGGGGGAGATCGGCCACCTGCTCTCCTGCGCTCGCGACAGTCAGTTTATCGTTGGCTATGCCCCTGACGTCGACCTGCAGCGCAGCCAGACCATCATGTCCGGCGCCCCCTGCTGCGATTTCCGCTACACCGCTAAAACGCCGGGAGAAGATCAATGACGTATCGAGTCAACGGCGAGCGCCTGTGGCAAAGCCTGCAGACGATGGCGCAGTTCGGCGCCATCGCCAATAACGGCGTCACCCGGCTGGCGCTGAGTGAAGAAGATCGGCAAGCGCGCGATCAGCTGCGTGCCTGGGCGCTGGAGGCGGGTTGCACCGTACGCGTCGACAAAATGGGCAACATGTTCCTGCGGCGTGAAGGCGCTCGCCCCGAGCTGGCGCCGGTCGTCACCGGCTCGCACGGTGATTCGCAGCCCCGCGGCGGCCGTTTCGACGGCATCTACGGCGTGCTGGCCGGATTAGAGGTTATTCGTACCCTTAACGATCGGCAGATCGTCACCGAACGCCCGATTGAAGTGATCAACTGGACCAACGAAGAAGGCGCGCGCTTCGCGCCGGCGATGATCGCCTCGGGCGTGTTCGCCGGGGTATTCGACCTGGAATACGGCCTGACGCGCCGCGACGAGCACGGCGTCAGCCTCGGCGACGCGCTGGAGCGCATCGGCTACGCCGGCGAGTATCCGGTGGGCGGTACGCCGATCCATGCCGCCTTCGAGTTGCACATCGAACAGGGGCCGATTCTGGAAGCGGAGCATCTCGACATCGGCGTAGTCACCGCCGCACAAGGGCAGCGCTGGTATGAACTGGAGGTCGTCGGCTTCAGCGCCCATGCCGGCACCACGCCGATGGATCGGCGCCGCGACGCCCTGCTCGGCTTTGCGGCGCTGGTCACGGCGGTCAACCGCATCGGTTGGGATTTCGCGCCCGACGCGCGCGCCACGGTGGGCATGGCGCAAATCACCCCCAATTCGCGCAACGTGGTGCCGGGGCGCGTCTTTTTCAGCGTCGAATTCCGCCATCCGCAGGAGGCTATTCTGGCGCAGATGGAGCAGCGCCTACTGGCGGCGGTAAACGAGGTCAACGGCGGCGGCCTGGCCGCCCGGGCCGAGCGCATCTTCCAGTATCCCCCGATCGCCTTCGATCCGGGGTGTATTGGCAGCGTGCGTCACGCCGCGCAGGCATTGGGCTATCGCCATCGCGACATGATTTCCGGCGCCGGCCACGACGCCTGTTACCTTAACCGCGTCGCCCCGACCGCCATGATTTTCATTCCCTGCGTGGACGGCATCAGCCACAACGAACGGGAAGATATCACTCCCGCCTGGGCCGCCGCCGGCGCCGACGTGTTGCTCAACGCCCTGCTGGCACACGCCGACGCCTGATCCTCGCCCCGGTTTGGCGCCGGGGCAAAAAATATTCAACAAAACGGTTGAATATTAGCCCGCCTGATCTATATTCAACCATATGGTTGAATTATCTTCCTCACAGCTGGACGCCATTTTTCATGCGCTGGCCGATCCGACCCGCCGCTCGATGTTACGCGCGCTGGCCGGCGGTGAACGCAGCATCGGCGAACTGGCCGCGCCGTTGCAGATGTCGTTCGCCGGCGCCTCCAAGCACGTGAAAGCACTGGAACATGCGGGCCTGGTGCAACGCACCGTGCAAGGAAGAAACCATATCTGCCGGCTCGAACCCGAGCCTATGGCGCAGGCCATGCACTGGCTGCAAACCTATGAACATTTCTGGACTGAACGGCTGGATGCGCTCGAACAGGCGCTGCTGCAGCCCGAACAGCTTCCTCCCAAGGAGTGAACCATGAATGATTACGGCATGATTATCGAACCCGGTACGCTGCGCATCCAGCGGTTGCTGCCCGGCCCCATCGAGCGGGTGTGGGCTTACCTGACCGAATCCGACAAGCGCGCCACCTGGCTGGCGGCCGGCGCCATGAAGTTGGAAAACGGCGCGCCGCTGGAGCTGGAGTTTCGCAACTCCGATCTGGCGGGCGAGCACGAGCAACCGCCGGCCAAGTACAAACAGCACGGCGGCTGCGTCAGCAACCGCGGCCACATCACCTGCCTGTTCTCGCCGCGCCTGCTGAGCTTTACCTGGGCCGAACAGGATCAGGGGCGCCCTTCCGAAGTGACCTTCGAGTTGACGGAACAGGGAAACGCGGTGCTGCTGACGGTCACCCACCGGCGCCTGGCTAACCGCGACGAGATGCTCAGCGTCGCCGGCGGCTGGCATACCCATCTGGATATTCTGCTGGATCGCCTGCACGATCGGGCGCCGCAGCCGTTCTGGAGCACCCATGCCCGGCTGGAAGAAGAGTACCGCGCCCGCCTGTAATTACGACTCGTCCCTGCGCCTGAACGCCAGATAACCGGCGATCAGCGTGAAACTGCCGACCAGCAACACCAGCAGGATAAAACCGTGGTGATTGCTGGCCAGCGGTATGCCTCCGACGTTCATGCCGAAAAAACCGGCGACGATGTTGATAGGCAACGCCAGCACGGTGATCACCGTCAGGGTGTAAAGCGTGCGGTTATTCTGCTCCATCAGTTTGGCGCCCAGCTCTTCCTGCAGCAGCCGAATGCGTTCGGTCAGGCTGGCGAGATCGTTCAACACCACGGTGAACTCTTCGGTAAACTGCCGCAGATCCTGCACCACCTCACGGCTCAGCCAGCTCGGCGGCCGGTTCAACAGGCGAAACAGCGCGGCCGGCTCCGGCGCCAACAGGCGCTGAAAGCGCAATAGCATGCGGCGCATGCGCCCCAGCTCGGCGCGGTTGCGTTTAACGCGGCTCGTCAGCAGACGATCCTCGATGGTATCGACATACTGGTTGGCCTGCCGCACCACCTGCTCCAGCACATCCTCCTGCTCTTCCAGCAGGTGCGCCAGCAGTTCGGTGGACGACGCCAGCTGCAGCGCCGTCAGGCGGCCCAGCAACCGCTCGATCAATCGCACCGGTTTATGACGCACGGTCACCACCAGCCCACGGCGGCAATACAGCCACAGCGTCGCCGTTTCCGGGTTGTTGTCTTCAGGGTGGAAGATCACGTCGTTGAGCACGGCGAACAGATCGTCGCCCTGCCGCTCGATGCGAGTAGTGTGGGAACCGTGGCGAATTTCGTGAAAGAAAAAATCGGAAATGGCGAAATGGTTTTTCAGCCACTTCTCCGCCGCCGCGTGGTTGAGATTGAGGTGCAGCCAGATAAAACCGTCGCCGGGCGACAACGTTTGGTAAGCCAGGCAAACCTGCTGCGAGTTCAGGCGCGCCGGCGGCTCGCCGGAGCGAAACGCATGGCCGTAGATCAGCCCGGTCACTTCATCATCAAAATCCAGCTTGTGCATCTTTTCCGCTGCCCTTTGCACCATAACGCCTTATCCTGCCTATTGCCGTTAGCCCAGATCGTCCACGCTGTTATAACAATCTTTATCGCTCGGCGTTAATGATTTTCAACGCTCTTGCTCATTAATATTTCCGTCATAAAAACGTCATTTCATTTTAAAAAGTTTTCATCCCTTGCCCGTTCAGCAACCGCACAATGGCTAAATGAATATAGCGGCTGATACCCTCCATCATGCAAGACACATTCACTTAAGGAACACGCTCAATAAGGAGACAACGACAATGAACAAGTTTATTACGGGCGGATGGAGCCAGTCTCTGGCTGGCCAACCGCATAAAGCGTTCGATGTCATGATGTACGGCATGGTAACCAACCTTGATGGATTAACCACAGGCACCTCAGCCCAGCCAGGATGGAGTCCGGAAAAACAAAACAAACCCGATACGCTTCCCGGCTTTAACGGAAAGACGCTATGGGTTTACGGCGGCGGCGGATGCTCCCCGCAGCAAAAGCCGGCCAATGAGGATGAAGTGTTGAGGATCGTCGCGGCCACGGTCGATCGGGGCTGGGATGGCGTCGATTTTGATGACGAATGCAATATGAACACCGAACGGGTCATCGAAGCCATGAAACGGCTAAAAGAGGCCGGGAAAGAGACCAGCTTTGGTTTTATTGCCGGTTATTCTTACAACCACCCCAATACGGAAAATGGCAACAAGCTCAACGAGAAAGTCAGAAAAATCATTCAATCAGACCAATGCGACCGCTTTATCCATTACTGTTATGCGGCAGCGATGTGGAGCAATGACGATATTCTCGCTAATGTGATCCCGGCATTAAAACAATCGTTGGCGAACGGGGTCGAAAATAAAAAATGCATTCTGGCCCTGACGACCAAAGGATTGACCGACTGGAATTTAAATTACTTTATCGATCAGGTTTTGGACTTTAACCTTGGCGGATTATTTATTTGGAATTACGCTAACCTGACGGATGAGCACGATAAAATTATCCAGCGCCGGCTAGGTAATTAGCGCAGTTCGATTTGTCGCCGCACAACAAGCGGCCGCATTCGCGGTCGCTTTATCAGCTAAAGAAAGGGCTATTCAATAAATCCCAGTTTAAACTGCGCCTTGCCCGCCAGCGACATCAGGCTGGCATCTTCAGGATAGGTCGCCAGCAGCGGGAAAAATACTGCGCCGCCGATAATGCTGCGGCGCTTTGAATCTGCCGGGCGCAGCCCCCAGATATTCTGGTACGTCATCGGCACAACCTGGCCGTCAATGAGCGCATTACCGATATACAGCATGATATGGCCCGGAATGTAAACCAGCGTGGTGAAGGGTTTGCCGTGATCTTTGAGATAGCGCAGCCGTTCACTGGTGTTCGCTTGAGCAAGATCAACCACCCGGGTGGCCGCCTGTATCTGCGCGGCGGAATTTCTGGGAAGAAAGAGGCCAAAAGGCATCAACAGACTGCGCAGTTCGGCGGAGCAGTCATTATTGAAGTTATAGTTCCCCCAGCCATAAGGCCTGCCGCTCATTGACCGCATCAGTACGGCAAGATGTTCGGGCGTCATTTTCCACGGCATGGCGGCAAATTCCCCCTTCTTGACAACGACCCGGCGCATCTGTGCGCCGCCATCCTCTCGGCGTACCGGCACGGCGACCACAAAAAGGCCCTGTCGATGGTGGTAAAATGGCAGAATCGTGCCGTGGCGCGCCGTAAAATAAAACTGGCCGCCCGTTTGCACCGAAACCGGCTGTTTAATGAATGCCCCCAGATTTTTCCCCGCCAGCGCCAGCCATTCTGAGACAAACCGCTGATCCGCCGCCGCGATGTCTTCGCTATGCACCCAACCGATCACCGTAGGCGACATGACGTATTTCCAGCGTTTATCGCGGCTTTGCGTAATAACGTATACCGGAGTGCCGGGGCGGATAGACGAATCCTGCAAATTATCAAAGGGATAACCTTGCCCAGCCAGGCGAGGATCGTCATAAGCCGGATCGTCCGTCGGCAGGATCCTGACCAGCGTCTCCCTGACCGCAATGCCTCGGGCCGAAGAATGATAAACCTGGCTAATGTCCGTAGACGCGTTATCTCTGACTTGCTGTTTCCAGCGGTCGGTGTGAGTCCTGAAGTTTTCCCCCCAGGAGACACTTCCACGGCCAAGGTATTTATCCATTGCGGCATCACGGTGGCTTTCCGCTTCGCGGTTCAGGACGGCAGCGATGTAATGCGGATTCCAGGGGGATTCATCGTTCGGCCCCATGCCAAAATAGTGAGATTTGAGGGCGGAAAAATGACGTTGCTGCGTGGCGGCATCCATCACAGGCATCCGCTGCTGCGGACCAGGCGGCAACCATTTATCGACAGACTGCGAATAGTTCCCCAGCGGGAACAACGATTTGGTGGCATCGATAGGGGCTGTCGCCGTGGCGTCTTGAGGGGGCTGGCTGACCGGCGCGCTGTGGCAGGCCGACAGCAGCAGCAGAGTCATCAGGCACAGCGGTTTTATTCCATTAGGCATACGTTATCAACTCCATGATAGGTTAAAATCCCTGCTTTATCCTGACGCGAAATTATTCGAATTGATACTTAATAACACCTGCGATTGATTTCCCGTTGAAGAAAACAAAGCCGGAGGCAACCCCATGACAAATGCCGACCGGATTTCCCGCCGCCGCACAGAATGCCATCGACCTTCCCGCCCTGCGCCGCCAAATCTGCTATCCTGCGGCTTTGCTTTCTGACAGGAGTCCTCCATGCGCCAACGCATCATTGTCTGCCCGCTGATTGAAAACGATAACGCCTTCCTGCTGTGCAAAATGGCCGCGCACAAGGGCGTATTTCCCGGCCAGTGGGCGCTGTCCGGCGGCGGCGTCGAGCCGGGTGAGCGGATAGAGCAAGCGCTGCGGCGCGAAGTGCGCGAAGAGCTGGGCCCCGCACTGATCCTCGAGCGCATCACGCCCTGGACCTTCCGCGACGACGTGCGCATCAAAACCTACGCCGACGGCAGCCGGGAACAAATCTACATGATTTACTTGATTTTCGACTGCCACGCCGCCAACCGCGACGTGACGATCAACGATGAATTCGACGACTACGCCTGGGTGCCGCGCGAACGCCTGGCGGACTACGATCTGAACGAAGCCACCCGCTTCACGCTGCGGCAAAAGGGATTGCTGTAACAGTTTGAGCGATTATCACCCTATTTCCTTCACATTTGCCGGGCAGACTCTTTTGATATTTTTTAATCACTTAGGGTCACTATTGCCGTCGCTATGCTTTTATTTCTCCCTGTTCTCCGTCTGTCCGTCCGGCGCTTCGGCGCCGCCGCCCTGTTCAGCCTGCTGTTCGTTTTGGCACCCGCCCATGCCGCCGCGCCGCCATTGGTGTTGAATGCCAAATCGGTGCTGGTCGTCAATCAGCGTACCGGAAAAACGCTCTATCAGAAGCAACCGAACCGCGTGCTGCCGATCGCGTCTCTGTCCAAGCTGATGACCGCCATGGTCGCCCTGGACAGCAAACGCCCCATGGGCAGTCAACTCAAAGTCACCGCCGCCGATCGCGATCTGCTGAAAAAAACCCATTCGCGGCTGACCATCGGCTCGGTGCTCAGCCGCCGCGACATGCTGCACATCGCCCTGATGTCTTCGGAAAACCGCGCCGCCGCGGCGCTGAGCCGCAGTTATCCCGGCGGGCGCAAGGCCTTCGTGGCGAAAATGAATCAGAAAGCGCGCGCCATCGGCATGAAACGCGCCCGTTTCTACGATCCGACCGGGCTAACGCCGCGCAACGTAGCCACCGCCAGCGATCTGCTGAAAATGGTCAATCACGCCTATCGCTATCCATTGATTCGCCGCTTCAGCACCGACAAGCAGCAGATCGTGCGTCCTGGCCGCGGCCAGCTGGTCTATCGCAGTTCCAACGGTCTGATCAACAACCCGGCCTGGAAGATCCAGCTGCAGAAAACCGGCTTTACCGACGAGGCCGGTCACTGCCTGGTGATGCGCACCACCATCAAAGGGCAGCCGGTGGTGATGATCTTGCTTGGCGCGCAGCCGCGCTACGGCCACTACCGTGACGCCATTCGTCTGAAGGCCTGGCTGGAGCGGTAAAATCGCGGCGCTTTACCGTTCTGCGCATATCCAAATCCGTTTTGGATCAATGGAATATCCTATCGCCAATCAGTATTAAGCCGCGCGCCGCCCGCATGGTATTTGTCAGGCATATCTGATGATGAAAGGAGCGGGAAAAATGGCTTATGCCTTGAGCATATTGGAAAAAAGTCCGATCGCCGACGGGGAAAGCGCCGCGCAGGCGCTGGCGCGCACGCTGCAGCTGGCGCAACGGGCGGAACGCTGGGGGTATCGGCGTTTCTGGCTGGCCGAGCACCACAACACGCCGCAGCTCGCCTGCCCGTCGCCGGAAGTGCTGATCGGCTACCTGCTCGGCCAGACGACGCGCATTCGCATCGGCTCCGGCGGCGTGATGCTGCAGCACTACAGCGCCTACAAGGTGGCCGAAAACTTCAACCTGCTGGCGGCGCTGGCGCCGGGACGCGTCGATCTCGGGGTGGGCAAAGCGCCCGGCGGGCTGCCGCTCGCAACCCAGGCGCTGCAGGCGGCCCACGATCGGCAACGCAAGCCGGACTTTCCTCAGCAGCTGTCGCAGTTGACCGCCTATCTGAACGACGACGCCGAGCCCGGCCTGAGCGCCACACCGCTGCCGCCGCAGGGCGCGCAGCGTTTTCTGCTCGGCGCCAGTAAAGAAAGCGCGACGCTGGCGGCCGAGTCCGGCTGGGCCTTCGTGTTCGCCGCGCATTTGAACGGCAATCCGCAGGATATCCGCGACGCGCTGGAGCACTACGCCGCACACAGCGGCGGCCGCAAGGCGCTGCTGGCGGTGGCGGCGATCGTGGCCCCCAGCGAGGAACAGGCCGCGGCATTGGCGGCCGACATTCGGCAATACCGCGTGCACATTGCCGGTGAGCAGAGTGTGACCGTCGGCAGCCTGGCGCAGGCGGAGAGTTTCGTGCAGCAGGCCGGCGCCACCGACTACCGCATCGAGCCGCGGGAAAGCCATATTCTGCTCGGCACCGCGCAGCAGGTGCATCAGCAACTGGCGCAGCTGCAGCAACAGTACGGCGTGGAAGAGTTCATCATCGACACGCCGATCGCCGAACCGGCCGCCCGGTTAGCCTCGCTGCAGTTACTGGCGGAGGAGAGTTTGACGCCGGCTTAGTTGATCGCCGCCGCCGCCCGCATGGCTTCGGACAGATCCTGCGCCAGCGGCGCCAACTGCGACGGCGTGACGTTCGCCAGGCTGACGCGGAGCGCTGGGCCGCCCTTCAGGCGGAAAGGTTCACCGCCCTGCACCAGCCATCCCCGCTGCGCCATCAGCTGCGCGGCGGCGGTTTCCGAACGCACCGGCACCCACAGATGCAGCCCTTCACCTACCGCCAGCGCCGTGTGATTCAACGCATTGAGCCGCTGGACCAGCTCGTCCCGTCTGGCCTGATACGCCTGTTGCGCCCGCTGCAATTGCCCTTCCTGCAAGGCTTGTTCCCACAGTCTGGCGGCGATCTGCTGCAAGATATGGCTGACCCAGCGTTCGCTGATGTACTGATCGGCGCGCATCGCCTGCAGCAAGGTCGGGCTGCCGCAGGCCAACGCGATGCGCAGATCCGGGCTGAGAAACTTGCTGAGCGACAGCACGTACAGGCCGCGATCGCCGTCGAACGGCAGATGCAGCGGCTGTTGCGACAACGGCCCCCAGAAATCGTCGACGATCGCCAGACACTGCGGATGGCCGCGCAGAAAACCTCGCCACTGCTGCGCACGTTGCGCTGAAAGCGAAGCGCCGGTCGGATTATGGGCGCGCGGCGTCAGGATCACCGCGTCGGCCGCGCCACTCTCCGGCAGCCGACAGCCCTGTTCATCCACCGCCAGCGGCAACGGCCGCAGGCGCAGGTGACGCAGCAGCGTCAATAGCGGCGGCCAGCAGGGATCTTCCACCCACACCGCCGCCCCAGGCTGGGCATGACAGCGCAGCGCCTTTTCCATCGCGTCCAACGCGCCGGAAAACACCGCCGGTTCCCCCAGGGCCACGCCCTGGCGCCCGAGCCACTCACGCCCGAGACCGGTCAATACCGGCAGGTCGCCGCTGATGTCATAGCCGTTTTGCTGAGGGAACACCTCCGCCGCGCCAAGCCTCAGCGCCGGCAGCAAAGCGGCATCCAGGTTGCCGCTGGCCAGATCGCACATCCCCGCCGGCACCTGGCGCGGCGCATAGGCCGCACTCACCGCCGCCAGCGGCGGCTCCAGCACCACCGTACCCGCCCGCCCGCGCGTCGCCACCAGGCCGGCATCGCGCAATCTGGCGTATGCACTAGCCACGGTATTCGGATTGACCTCCAGCTCCGCCGCCAGCTGGCGTACCGGCGGCAACAGTTCGCCCGGCCGCAGCGCGCCGTTTTTGATGCGTGCTGCGATCTGCTCGGCAATCTGGACAGCGCCGCCGCCTTTTGCATACAATGAAGTCATACATAAATCCTTTTGTACTAGTTCAAATAAGATTAGCAGCTTCTGCGGCCAAAAGTAAGGGGTTCCATGGATAAACATTACGTGCTCGACATTCAGTATGCAGGAAAAGCCTTTGCCCGCCTGCAGCTGTTCACCCCGTGGGCAGCCGATCAGCTGGAGCAGGCCTGCGCGCTGTTCCCGGCCGCACAGGGTTATCAGGTGCAGCTCAGCCAGGTCAGCGAACGCCGCATCGTCTACCAGAGCGGCGCGCAAGGCATCACGGTGCTGGGCGAGTCGCTGGCGCTGATCCCCTTCACTCACGCTAGCGAGGTTAAACAATGAAAAAAGCCGTCGCCATTCGGCACGTCAACTTTGAAAACCTGGGCATCCTCGGTTCCCTGCTGTCACTGCGCGGCTATCAGATCGATTATTACGATGCCGGCCGCGATGATATTCGTGCTATCAATAATGAAGAGACCGATCTGTTGGTGGTGCTCGGCGGGCCGATCAGCGCCGCTCAGCACTTTTCCGGCGAGCAGCGGTATGATTTTCTCGACCATGAATTCGCGCTGGTCAAACAGCGCCTGGCGCAGCGGCGGCCGACCCTCGGGGTTTGCCTCGGCGCGCAAGTGATCGCCCAGGCGCTGGGCGCTGAGGTTATTTCGCTCGGCGTGAAAGAGATAGGCTTCGCCCCGCTGACCACGCCGCCGGCGGAAGAGGAGTCGGTGCTGGCGCCGCTGGCCGACACGCCGGTACTGCACTGGCACGGGGATATGTTCATGATCCCGGACGGCGCCCGCTGCCTGGCCGGCACGGCGGTATGCCCGCATCAGGCCTTCGACTATCAGGGGTTCGCGCTCGGCCTGCAGTTCCATTTGGAGGCGGATTATCGCGATATCGAACGCTGGCTGATTGGCCATGCCTGCGAGCTGGAACTGGCCGGCATCGCGCCCCAGACCCTGCGCGACCAGGCCGCGCGCCACGGCGCGCAGCTGGAACAGCGCGCGCGGCAGGTGTTCGCGCGCTGGCTGGATAACAACGAACCAAGGAAGTAACTCATGCAACAGGCTTCACCTTTGCGGTCACCGTCTATTGACGTGATCAGCATTCAATCTCAGGTGGTCTACGGCAGCGTCGGCAACGGCATCGCCTACCGCGCTCTGCTGAAAAAGGGACTGGAGGCGCTGCAGGTGCCCAGCGTGCTGTTCGGCTGCCCGCCCTATTACGGCAAACCGCACGGCGGCGTCATCTCCGGCGATTGGTTCGGCGGTTTTCTCGACGACCTGATCGCCCGCGGCGTCATGAAGCGCACACGGGCGGTGATCGTCGGCTACCTGGGCGACGTGATGCAGTGCCATATTCTGGCCAACTGGCTACAGCGGGTGCGCTCGCTCAATCCGCAGATAAAAATCTATATCGATCCGGTGATGGGCGATTACGGTGAAGGGATCTACGTGGATGAACGTATCGTCAACTGCTATCGCTCGCCGTTCCTGCGGCTGGCCAACGGCCTGACGCCGAACGGTTTCGAACTGGAGCAGCTGTGCGGCCGGCAACTGAGCAGCCGCGAGCAGACGCAACACGCCGCGCAGGCGCTGTTGAACGACACCACCGAATGGGTGTTGGTCACCAGCGCACCGGGCGTAGCGCAACACGAAGACGAAGTGGGATTGATGCTGGTCACCCGGCAGGAAACGCAGTGCTTTACTCATCCGAAGGTCAAATCGGCGGTCAAAGGCACCGGCGATTTGTTCACCGCGTTGCTGGTCAGCCATCTGCTGCAGGGCGCTGCGCTCGACGCGGCAGTGGTTGCCGCCGGCGATGAAGTGTGCGGCGTACTGGCCGAAGCGGCGCATTTCGGTTGGGAAGAGATCGGCAGCCTGCGGGCGCTTAACCCCTAAGGCCGCGGGCGAGTCAGAGGGGCAGCGCACTGCCCCTGATAACTATCAGCGTTTTTTCTTTTTGTTGAAATCCAGCTCGAAGGCGAACACGGCGCTCTGAATTTTGCGCTCCATCGCCAATCCGAGCTTAAGAAAGCGGCATGACAGGCGCGAGAAGTGCACCACCTGGTCGTTATCGTCGGTTTCCTGATCGTCGTTGACCACCACCAGCTCCATGTTGACCTTGAAGCTGCCGTAGCTGCCCAGATCCAGCTCCGCTTTCTTGAACTGCAAGCCTGGCTGGAAGAAATCCGGCAGCGGGCCGTCGAAGCGTAAACCGACGCCGCCGGCGGAGAGATCGTGGATCCGCAGCTCGTACGGCGTGCCGTCCGGGTATTCGCCGGTACAAAAGAATTGGCGCCAGTGCGGCGTAGTGATGCGGAATTGACGGCGACGCTGGATATAGACCAGCTCCTGCGGCAGCCGGGTCGAACAGGCCTGTACGCCCTGATGTTCGGTCAGCTCCGCCTGGGGGACGGAAAACTCGATTTTGGCGTCGTTGCTTTCAATCACGATGGTGCAAGCGCCGTCGATGGCGCTCGAGGCTTCCTCACCGCTAAACACGATATTGTCCGGCCCGACGCTCAATAACAGACTTTGAAACCGGTGCTGCTGATTTTCTACGCGCAGCGGCGTGCGTTGTTTGCAAATTTCTCGCAGAATCGCCAGAACTTCAAAACGCTCCCGTTTGATAAACAGTCCGTTATCGCTGTGCTCCACACGTGTCTCCTGACTTTTTTTCTAATGACGTCTTACGTATTCCTTACGGTTATCATCTCTGGGAATATTCCTAAAGTCAAATTTGCCAGCGTTGCCAGGCCTGCGGCAGCAGGCGCGCGAAACGTTTCGCCCATGCCTGTTGCCCGCGTTCGTCAGCGACCAAATCCTGGCGAATTTCGATGCCGACGTAAGGCAAACCGCGGCGCTCCGCGTGCACCGGCAACGTGTAATCGGTGGCGTCCGTCATCGCATAAGGTTCGTTAATACCCACCTGCAGATCCCCCTCTTCACGCAGCAGTTCAGCCAACAGCAGCGCAAATTCCGGGTAGCGGTTAAACAGCAGCCCCACCTGCCAGGGGCGCGATTGCCCCTTGAACACCGGCGTGAAGCTGTGCATGGCGATCACCGCCGTCGGCAGTTCGCGCAGTTGGCGTTGCCCCAGATGCTCGTCGATGGCGTGGTGATACGGCAAAAATACCTCGCGCTCACGCGCCAGCGCGTGTTCGGCGTCGATGCCGATATTGCCGGGGATGGGCGTCAGTTCAGACAAATGCGGGATCGAGCTGGCGATGCCGGGCGCCCGGTTGCAGTCGATCACCAACCGTGAGTAACGCTGATGAATCAGCGTGGCGTCCAGTTGGCGGCTCAGATGGCGCGATACGCCCAGCGCGCCGATATCCCAGCCGATGTGGCGCTCGATCTCCCCCGGCGGTAAGCCGAGATCCCCGAGGGATTGCGGTATCGCCTTGCCGGCGTGATCGCACAGCAGCAAAAATGGCGCTTTGCCGCGCGGGGTTTCAACGGCGGCGGCGGGCGGTTCATCGGCGGACAATAACGGCGGGATAAACGAATGAGGCATGAAAGGCTCCGGCGGTGGAAAGCAAAACGTTTATCGTAGCGCTATCCCGTCGCCGGCCCCAAGGTCGTGCTTAGATCAAAAAGGCATGAGTCAGACGCCGATCATGCCGTCTCGGCTTCCTGCGGCTGATGCACCGCAATATAACGTTGATAACGCGACGGCTTGAGCCGCGAGGTATCCACCAGCACCAGGCCGTCGATGCAGTTGTTGAAGGCCGGATCGGTGCCAAAGTCGATAAACTGCACCCCGCCCGGTTCGCACAGCTCGGTGTACTGTTTATACAGTGTCGGGATCGAGCAGCCGATGTTGCTGAGCAGGCTCTTCAGCCGCACCAGATCTTCCTGGTAGTTATCCCCGGCAAACTGCGCCAGCACCTGCGGCAACGACGCCGGATAAGGACGACGCGACTGCGCGAAGGCGTGGTCCGGCGAGAAATAGAGTCGATAGAAGGCGATCAACAGATCCCGCGCCGCCAGCGGCATGCCGCCGGAAATGGATACCGGGCCGAACAGATAGCGATACTGCGGGTATTTCGACAGATAGGCGCCGATGCCCAGCCACAAATAGTCCAGCCCGCGCTTGCCCCAATAGGCCGGCTGAATGAAGCTGCGCCCCAGTTCGATGCCCTGCGCCAGGATCGGTTCCATATCGCGATCATAGTGGAACAGGCTGTTGCTGTAGATGCTCTCCAGGCCCTTACGCGCGATTTGTTCGGCGGTGGGGATAAAACGATAGGCGCCGACGATCTCCAGCTCCTCTTCATCCCACAGCACCAGGTGATAATAATCGTCGTCGTAGCTGTCCAGATCGCGGCGGCGGCCGGATCCTTCCCCCACCGCGCGGAAAGCGATCTCGCGCAGGCGCCCCAGCTCGCGCAGGATCGGCGTGCGCGCTTCATCATGTCGGCGATAGAGATAGATGGTTTTGCCGTCCGGCGTCACCCCCAGTCTTTCGCAGTTCGCCAGCGCCTTTTTCAGCTCCAGACGCTCTTCCGGCAACGCGATCGGCGATTCGCTGGCGAACAGCCCCGGTTTGCCCTGGCCTAGGCGATACACGTGGCGGCGAAAGCGCTCCGCCAGATCCTTGGCGCTGGTGTGGCCATCGTGCCAGTTGGCGAACGGCACGCGGCCGCCGATGCGGATCCTGATGCGCCCGCCCCGCTGCTGGAACATTTCACGCACCAGCAGCAGCGTCGACAGCGGACGGTAGACCAGCGAGGTAAAGTAGAACAGGTTGCTGTTGCGCGCGCTGATATGAATCGGCACGATCGGCGCGCGCGCCTTGGCGGCCAGACGCAGAAAACCGGTATGCCAGTGGCCGTCGCGGATGCCTTTCGGGCTCATGCGCGACACTTCGCCGGCCGGGAACAGGATCAGCGCGCCCTGATTGTCCAGCTGCTGCTGCATGCCTTCTATCTGTTTGCGGCTGGTTTTATAAGCGACGTTATCCACCGGCACGAACAGGTTGCGCAGCGGTTCGATGTAAGTCAGCAGTTGGCTGGCCACCACTTTCACATCCGGACGCACCGCCGCGACGGCGCGCAACAGCACCAGTCCGTCGAGCGAGCCGATCGGGTGATTGGCCACGAGCACCACCGGCCCCTGGCTGGGGATGTTTTCCAGATCGCCGTCCACCAGCTCGCAGCTGAGGTTAAAGTAGTCCACCACCTGCTCGATCAGATCGAGCCCTTTCAGGTGGGGATAGTCGGCGGCGAACTGTTTGAATTCTTTTTCGAAGAGAAGGGTTCTTAGCAGGCTGCGCTGCCAGGCAGGGGTATTGCGGTGTGGAAATGCATCTTGCAACAGAGAATCCAGGCTGAACATCGCGTTATCTCCTGACGTAGTCGCTGCAAACTTAAGCCAGAGCCATGACTCTGACATGTCAGTCACATGACAATAAAATGAATCCATCGACTATCAGGTATAGCAAAGTAATGGCGATTTGGGAGCGAAAGACGCATTTTCGCCCCCACTTCCCCTCACATCGGCGCCAGCAATGCTTCAATGCGGCGGTTCACCGCCTCACGCAGGCGCTATCGGCTGCAGATCCTCGCCGGGATGGGCCACGAACGGATCGCCGGAGGGAAACGCATGGCCGCTGTCGTTCACCCTCACCCGCTGCAATGCGGCGCTATTACACGCGCCGGCATAAAAAAACAGTGAAAGCCCGGCGGCTGCCGAATTATCGCTGCGGCTTTCGGCCTCGACGGACTGAATAATTAAATGCCGGGAATTGTCGACTGAAAAATAACGAATTTGCCGTTTTCACTTTGCGTTGACGCTGCTTTCGGTTGGCGCTCAAACGAAAGCAAAATCAAATATAACCAACTGATAGATATAGATATTTTAAAATTAATCGATTGCATTTCAGTGTTTCGTTTGCTGTAATTCGCCACGAACAACTGAAAGCGCTCCGGTCGGTATCGCTGCGGCTTATTAAGCCGCGGTCGGGCACGGCTACAGGTAAATCAGGAGTCTGCGTTAATGATCACTACCGCAAAACGCCGGGAATTAATTATCGACCCGCTGTGCCGCGAAGGCGCGTCGCGCGTGGAACCGCTCAGCCAGCTGCTTTCGGTCTCCAGCGTCACCATCCACATCAATCGCGACGTCAAACACACCCTCGCCGACGCCAGCAAATTCGGCCGCACAAGTTTTTGCACGATCGCGACATCGGCCAGATCCACCGCCTGGTCACCGACAGCCGCATTCCGGAACACTGTCTGCAGGCGCTGCACCCTTTAGGGATCGACGTGATTATCGCCGACCGTTAACCGAGGATTTTTAAGGAGCTGTCATCATGAACGCGTATTTCTCTTACGAGGCGAATTGGCTGAAGCAGCGCAACGCCTGGCACACCGCCGCAGAAATTTGGCAACAGCCGGATCTGTGGGCGGCGCTGCACCGGCAGCTGCAGGATCAACAGGCGCAATGGCAGCCGTTTCTGGCGCCGCTGCTGGTCAATCCGCGCCTGCAGATCGTGCTGTGCGGCGCCGGCAGCTCGGCGTTCGCCGGCCGCGCCCTGGCCCCCTGGCTGCGCGAACGCACCGGCCGCGACGTGGTGGCCTACGGCACTACCGATATCGTCGCCAACCCGCTGCAGTATCTCGACCCTGAGCGGCCGACGCTGCTGGTCTCCTTCGCCCGCTCGGGCAACAGCCCGGAGAGCGTGGCGACGGTGGAGCTGGCCGACCAACTGCTGCCGGAAAGCTACCACCTGATGCTGGTGTGCAACCCGGACAGCAAGCTGGCGCAGTATGCACATCAGCGCGACAACGTCTGTTCGCTGGTGATGCCGCAAGGTTCTAACGATCAGAGCTTCGCCATGACCTCCAGCTTCAGCTGCATGATGCTGAGCGCCGCGCTGCTGCTCGGCCCCCTGTCGCTCGAGGTCGCCCAGGCGCCGCTGCACGCCATGGTGCAGCGCTGCCGCGCACTGCGAGAAACGCTGCAGCCGCAGGTGAAGGCGCTGGCCGCCGGCGGCTTCCGCCGCTACATCACCCTTGGCGGCAGCTGCTTTACCGGCCTTGCCGAAGAGGCCTCGCTCAAGATGCTGGAGCTGACCGCCGGGCGCATCGTTACGCGCTACGACTCGCCGCTCGGCCTGCGTCATGGTCCGAAATTCATGGTCGACGGCCAGACGCTGGTGGTGTTGATGTTCTCGCGCGACGACTACGCCCGCCAGTATGACCGCGATCTGTGGAACGAGCTGCAGCGCGATGGGCAGGCGATGCAGCTGGTCGGATTGACCGGCGGGCGCCAACCCCTCGCCGATACCCTGCTGCATATGCACGATGCGGCAGACGATATCTGGCTGCTGTTCCCGTATCTGCTGTTCACCCAGATGCTGGCCTTCGAGAGTTCGCTGGCGCTGGGGCTGACCCCGGATAACCCCTGCCCGACCGGCGAGGTTAACCGGGTGGTGAAAGGCGTGACGATTTACCGTTTTCCTTCCCCCGTGCAGTAAGGAGATCCCATGTATCTGATAGCCAACCGAGACATGCTGCTCAAGGCGCAGCGCCAGGGTTACGCCGTTCCGGCGTTTAACGTTCACAATCTGGAAACCGTGCAGGTGGTGGCGGAGACCGCCGCCGAGCTGCGCTCGCCGGTGATCATGGCCGGCACGCCCGGCACCTTCAGCTATGCCGGCACCGACTACCTGATCGGTATATGTCAGGCGGCCGCGCACCGCTACGATCTGCCGCTGGCGCTGCATCTGGATCATCACGAAGAGCTCGATGACATCGAGCACAAGGTGAAAAGCGGCATCCGCTCGGTCATGATCGACGGCTCCCATTTGCCGTTCGAGCAGAATATCGCCAAGGTGGCCGCCGCAGTGGCCCTGTGCCATCGCTACGGCGCCAGCGTGGAAGCGGAGCTGGGCCGCCTGGGCGGGCAAGAGGACGATCTGATCGTCGATACGGCGGACAGCTTCTATACCGACCCGGTGGCGGCACGCGAGTTTGTCGCCGCCACCGGCATCGATTCGCTGGCGGTGGCGATCGGTTCCGCCCACGGCCTGTATCACGGCGAACCGAAGCTGGACTTCGAACGCCTGGCGCTGATCCGCGAACAGGTGGACGTGCCGTTGGTGCTGCATGGCGCCTCCGGCATTCCGGAAGCAATGGTCAAGCGCGCGATCTCGCTCGGCGTTTGCAAGGTCAACGTCGCCACCGAACTGAAAATCGCCTTCGCCGATGCGGTAAAAAGCTACTTTTCACAGCACCCGGATGCCAACGATCCGCGCAAATACATCGTCCCCGGCAAGCTGGCGATGAAAGAAGTGGTGGCGGAAAAGATCCGCATCTGCGGCAGCAGCGGCATGCTGTAACCCCACGCCCGCCCCCGGTTTCAGTGGCTGCACCACGGGGGCGAAAACATCCCGCCATTTTCCGCTTTCCTGAGAGAACGATCACAGCCTGTTATCCCGCCCGCGCCTGAAACCATTAACCGGTCTTCACTATGATCCAAATCATGGTTTTACTCATCCTACCTCTCTATTATCAAATTCATTGAATGCAGGCAGTAGGATTTTTGCCCATTCGTTTTTATTTCGCCAAGCGAAATAGCTTATTTGATGAAAACAAGCGCGCTTGTTTTTTAATTGGCAGTGTTTTTACTCTGAAAGGAACAGCGTATGAACCATTACTTAGCCGTATTAAGCGCATTGGTCATTCTGCCCTTCGCTCTGCAAGCAAAACCGCTTTCCGGCAGCCAGGTCGCCTCTGGCGTCGTCCGCTTCACCGGCGCCATTACCACGCCTGCATGCACCGTCAAACATCAGGATGAAAAGCTTATCTCCAGCTGCTTCGGTAAAGTGACGGAATATCAGAACGGGTATATATCCTCTTCGTTAAAAGCGATGCCAAAAGAATTAGTTTCTGCCGTCAGCAGTGAGATGGTGAATAACGATCCCCATTTAAAACGCGTGACCATCAGCTATAAGTAACCACAAAGCGTTACTGCCTGCTGAAATAATAAACAAGACACAACTTGTCTTGATTACTTATAAATTTATTTTATAAATTTATCGCACAATAACTCCCCGCCTTACCGTAAGCCGGCTATTCGGGCGACCCTGCGGTCGCCCATCAGCATGTCCGAAATCCGCCATCGCTCCCTTGCGTTTCATGCGATAATCGCCCTACCAAACCGAGGAGTGATCCAGATGCAGACTTTTTTGATTGATCGTACCGCCACGCCGGTGGGAGAACTGGTGCTGATTGCCGATGAACAGGGGCGCCTGCGGGCGATTGACTGGACCGATCACGAAGCGCGCCTGATGAAGCTGCTGAATACCCACTACCGCGCCGATCGGTTCACCCTGCGCGAACAGCGCGATCCCAGCGGGCTGACCGACGCCATGCAGCGCTATTTCGCCGGTGAACTGAGCATTATCGATCGGTTGCCGGTGATGACCGCCGGCACCGAGTTCCAACGCACCGTCTGGCAACAGCTGCGCCAAATCCCCTGCGGCGAGATCCTGACCTACGGCCAGCTCGCGCAACGCATCGGCCGTCCGACCGCCTCGCGCGCAGTCGGCATGGCCAACGGTTCAAATCCGATCAGCATCGTCGTGCCCTGCCACCGAGTGATCGGTTCGCAAGGCGCACTGACCGGCTATGCCGGTGGCGTACAGCGCAAACAATGGCTGCTGCAGCACGAAGGCTACCTGCCTAAAAGCCTGCTGTAGCCGCGCCAGGCGATTATCCGGCGCCATTGTTTGGCGACGCTTAATAAAGCCCATTGCTCAACGCCACGCTCGCAGGCCGCTGGGCCCCATGAATAACTTGTGTGAATAAAACGCATAAGTCACAAATAATACTCATAACTTCAGTCCCCTACAGAATAATCGGCGGCATGTGTGCGTAAAATTCGCACACAATGCCCCTATTCAGACTAATGCTACCCTTATCAGCTGCGGCAAAAGATGTTAAAATTGACTCATATCAATTATTGAATGAGCGTAATCTATGATCCCGGAAAAACGCGTGATTCGTCGTATCCAGTCTGGTGGTTGTGCGATCCATTGCCAGGACTGCAGCATCAGCCAGCTGTGCATTCCTTTCACCCTTAATGCCCACGAGCTGGATCAGCTCGACAACATTATCGAGAGGAAAAAGCCTATTCAGAAAGGCCAGACCCTGTTCAAGGCCGGCGACGAGCTGAAATCGCTGTACGCGATCCGTTCCGGGACCATCAAGAGCTACACCATCACCGAGCAAGGCGACGAGCAGATCACCGGCTTCCACCTGGCGGGTGACCTGGTGGGCTTTGACGCCATCGGTGGCCTGAAGCACCCAAGCTTCGCCCAGGCGCTGGAAACCTCGATGGTGTGCGAAATTCCGTTCGAGACCCTCGACGATCTGTCCGGCAAAATGCCAAACCTGCGTCAGCAGATCATGCGGTTGATGAGCGGCGAGATCAAAGGCGACCAGGACATGATCCTGCTGTTGTCGAAGAAAAACGCCGAAGAGCGCCTGGCGGCGTTCGTTTACAACCTGTCGCGCCGCTTTGCGGAGCGCGGTTTCTCTCCGCGCGAGTTCCGTTTGACCATGACCCGCGGCGATATCGGCAACTATCTCGGCCTGACGGTGGAAACCATCAGCCGGCTGCTGGGCCGCTTCCAGAAAAGCGAAATCCTCAGCGTGAAAGGCAAATACATCACCATCGAAAACGCCGACGCCCTGTCGGTGCTGGCCGGTACGCCGCGTATCAACGTGACCGTCAACGCCTGATTCTCCTGCCGGATCACCATTTCCCCGAAATTGTTGATCCGGCACGCTTCTGTTGTTGTTCTGTTTTTCAATGTTGGGTTACTCTGTAAATTAACAGACTGTTGATTTCAGCTGTAAGGAGGCCCTATGGCGAAGTATCAGAATCTTCTGGTGGCTATTGACCCCAATCAGGACGATCAGCCGGCATTGCGCCGCGCCGTGTACCTGGTAAAACGGAACGGCGGGCGCATCAAGGCCTTCCTGCCCATCTATGACTTCTCTTACGAAATGACGACCCTGCTCTCCCCGGATGAAAGAACGGCGATGCGGCAAGGTGTGATCAGCCAACGCGCCGCCTGGATCAACGAGCAGTGCCGCTTCTATCTCAACGACGGCGTGCCGATCGAAATCAAAGTGGTCTGGCATAACCGCCCCTTCGAAGCCATCATTCAGGAAGTGCTTTCCGGCCAACATGACCTGCTGCTGAAAATGGCGCACCAACACGACCGGTTGGAGTCGGTGATCTTTACCCCCACCGACTGGCACCTGCTGCGCAAATGCCCTTGCCCGGTGTGGATGGTGAAAGACCAGCCCTGGCCGGAAGGCGGCAAGGCGCTGGTGGCGGTCAATCTGGCCAGCGAAGAACCCTATCACGACCCGCTCAATATCAAACTGGTGCAAGAAACCGTCGAACTGGCGCAAAACGTCAACCAGACCGAGGTTCACCTGGTCGGCGCCTATCCCGTTACCCCGATCAACATCGCCATCGAATTGCCCGACTTCGACCCGAGCGTCTACAACGACGCCATTCGCGGCCAGCATCTGATCGCCATGAAGGCGCTGCGGCAAAAATTCTGCATTAAGGAAGAGTTCACCCACGTGGAAAAAGGCCTGCCGGAAGAGGTGATCCCCGATTTGGCCGAACACCTGCAGGCCGGCGTGGTGGTGCTGGGCACCCTGGGCCGCACCGGTATTTCAGCCGCCTTTATCGGCAACACGGCGGAACATGTGATCGATCATCTGAAATGCGACCTGCTGGTGATTAAACCGGAAAACTTCAACTGCCCGATCGAGGCGGATGAAGACGACGAACACGACGACGAAGATTAGGCTTCGCACATAAAGAAACGGGCCGCTGAAAAGCGGCCCGTTTTTCTTTGGTTGCCCAATTTTACTTCTGCAACGCCCGCAAAATCGCTTCCACGCTGTCTTTGGCGTCGCCGAACAGCATTTGGGTGTTCTCCTTGAAGAACAGCGGGTTCTGCACGCCGGCGTAGCCGGTGTTCATCGACCGTTTGAACGCGATCACGTTCTGCGCTTTCCACACTTCCAATACCGGCATGCCGGCGATCGGGCTGCGCGGATCTTCCAGCGCCGCCGGGTTCACCGTATCGTTGGCGCCGATCACCAGCACGGTGTCGGTATCCGGGAAATCGTCGTTGATTTCATCCATCTCCAGCACCACGTCGTACGGCACCTTCGCCTCTGCCAGCAGCACGTTCATGTGGCCCGGCAAGCGCCCCGCGACCGGGTGAATGCCGAAGCGCACTTTCACGCCGCGCGCCCGCAGTTTTTCGGTGATTTCCGCCACCGGATACTGCGCCTGCGCCACCGCCATGCCGTAGCCCGGGGTGATGATCACCGAGGTGGAGTTTTTCAACTGCTCGGCCACCTCTTCCGCCGTGGTTTCACGGTATTCGCCCATCTCTTCGGCATCGCCGGTGGATGAACCGTCGCTGCCGAAACCGCCGGCGATCACGCTGATAAACGAGCGGTTCATCGCCTTGCACATGATGTAAGACAGGATCGCCCCCGAAGAGCCCACCAGCGCGCCGGTGACGATCAGCAGATCGTTGCTCAGCATGAAGCCCGCCGCGGCCGCCGCCCACCCCGAGTAGGAGTTGAGCATCGACACCACCACCGGCATGTCGGCGCCGCCGATCGAGGCGACCAGATGCCAGCCGAACGCCAGCGCGATCGCCGTCATCAGCAGCAGCGTCACCACCTGCCAGCCCACGCTGTCGGTGCGCACGAACGCCACCAGCAGCAGGAACGAGATCACCAGCGCCGCCAGGTTCAACTTGTGGCGATTCGGCAGCATCAACGGCTTGGAAGAAATGATGCCGCGCAGTTTGCCGAAGGCGACGATCGACCCGGTGAAGGTCACCGCACCGATAAAGATGCCGAGGAACACTTCGGTCAGATGGATATTCGCCATCACCGGTTCCATCGGCGCACCGTGATCCAGATAGCTGTTGAAACCGACCAGCACCGCGGCCAGGCCAACGAAGCTGTGCAGCACCGCCACCAGCTCCGGCATTTCGGTCATCTCGACCTTCTTCGCCAGATAGACGCCGATCGAGCCGCCGATGATCATGGCGATGATGATCCAGCCGACGTTGCCGGAATCCGGCCCCAGAATGGTCGCGATCAGCGCTATCGCCATGCCGGCGACGCCGAACAGGTTGCCCTGCTTCGACGTTTCATGACGCGACAGGCCCGCCAGGCTGAAAATAAACAAAATAGCGGCAACAATGTATGCAGCTGTAACCAATCCTCCAGACATTTGTTACCCCTTAGTTCTTGCGGAACATCTTCAGCATGCGCTGAGTGACGGTGAACCCACCGAAAATATTGATGCTGGCGATCAGCACGGCGATAAAGGAGAGGAAACTCACCCAGCCGCCGTGGCCAATTTGCAGCAGCGCACCGACCACGATAATCCCTGAGATCGCGTTGGTGACCGACATCAACGGGGTATGCAGCGCATGGCTGACGTTCCAGACCACGTAGTACCCGACCACGCAGGCCAGCGCGAACACGGTAAAGTGCGACAGGAACTCTTTCGGGGCTGCGTCCGCCAGCCAGCCGAACAGCAGGATCGCCAGAGCCATCAGGCCGTACTTCAGCCACGGCGAGGTCGGCTTGGCTTCAGGTTTGGCGACCGGTGCGGCGGCGGGCGCCGCTTTCGGCTGGGCGGAAACCTGGATCGGCGGCGCCGGCCAGGTGATTTCACCGCTGCGCACCACGGTAACGCCGCGGATCACCGTATCGTCGAAATCGATATCGATCTCGCCGTTCTTCTCTTTCGACAGCAGCTTCAGCAGGTTGACCAGGTTGGTGCCGTACAGCTGCGAAGATTGTGTCGGCAAGCGGCTCGGCAGATCGGTATAGCCGATGATTTTCACGCCGTTGTCGGTCACGGTAATGGTGTCGGCCACGGTCAGTTCGCAGTTGCCGCCAGTTTGCGCCGCCAGATCGACGATCACGCTGCCCGGCTTCATCGACGCCACCATCTCTTTGGTGATCAGCTTCGGCGCCGGTTTACCCGGGATCAGCGCGGTGGTGACGATGATGTCAACCTCCGCCGCCTGTGCGGCGAACAGCGCCATCTCTGCCTTGATAAAGGCTTCGGACATCACTTTGGCGTAACCGTCGCCGCTGCCCGCTTCCTCTTCAAAATCCAGCTCGAGGAATTCCGCGCCCATGCTCTGCACCTGCTCTTTCACTTCCGGGCGGGTGTCGAAGGCGCGCACGATGGCGCCGAGGCTGCCCGCAGCGCCGATCGCCGCCAGGCCGGCCACGCCGGCGCCGATGATCATCACCTTGGCCGGCGGCACTTTGCCGGCGGCGGTGATCTGGCCGGTGAAGAAGCGGCCGAACTCATGCGCCGCCTCGACGATGGCGCGGTAGCCGGCGATGTTGGCCATCGAGCTCAGCGCATCCATCGACTGGGCGCGCGAGATGCGCGGCACCGAGTCCATCGCCAGCGCGGTGACGTTGCGCGCCGCCAGCTTGGCCATCAGCTCGGGGTTTTGCGCCGGCCAGATAAAGCTGACCAGCGTGCTGCCTTCGCGCATCAAGGCGATCTCGTCGTCTTGCGGCGCGTTGACTTTCAGGATCAGATCCGACTGCCACACTTCGTTTTCGTCGACCAGCGCCGCGCCGGCGGCTTCGTAGGCGACGTCGTCAAAACTGGCCAGTTTGCCCGCCCCGCGTTCAATCGCGACGGTAAAACCCAGCTTCAGCAGTTGTTCCACCGTTTTCGGCGTGGCTGCGACCCGGGCTTCATTGGCCAACCGCTCTCTTGGTACACCAATACGCATAATGTTCCCTTCTCACCTGTCTTGGATGATGTTTATTATTTTCCTGCCCATAGAACGGCGCCATCGGCGAGCGAGGCGTCAACTTGCCCGCACTGATTTCAGACGCCAACTATAACCTACTGAAAATAAGGTCGATGATCCATAATTGCTTACGCATTCAGCCCTGTTTTTACATAAAAACGCCGGGCGCGATATGACAAATCGCAATTTACAGTGAAAAAATGCATACAGAACAGCACATTCTGCATGGTTAGAGGTTTGCGCCCGGCGTAACGATTTATCGCCATGCGGGGCGGATAAGCATAAAAGTTATCATTTTGTGAATAATTAACACTAATGACACCAAAGCCTTTATTATGGAAACTTATGGCGGCGGCGCCATCCGTGCGACCCGCGTCACCGTCAAGGATTTGTCGCACGGGATAACATAAAATGCTGAGACAGTTTTCAGAATTACATGTAATAATCGACGGCTGAATTACACTTAAACAGTTCAGTACGTTATAAACGTTAATGCGCTAGGCGAAAGGATTTTTTATGAAGCTGAAGACCACGATCATCGCGTCAGCCTTGTTATCACTCACCGCGCTGTCCGCTCATGCGGCGCAAGAGTTAACTCCTGAGAAAGCAGCGGCGCTGAAGCCGTTTGATCGCATCACGATTACCGGCCGCTTCAATGCGATCAATGAAGCCGTCGACGCCGTATCCCGCCGTGCAGACAAACTGGGTGCCGATTCCTTCTATATCCAGGACAGCAACAACAGCAACAACGGCGGCAACTGGCGCGTCACCGCAGACCTTTATCATAAAGATGCGCCAGAAGTGAGCAAAACACCAAAATACCGCGTATTTAACGGCGTGAATGAACTGCCTAAAGAGGAAGCCTACCTGCTGGAGCCTTACGATACCGTGAGCGTCAGCGGTTTCTACCGCAGCCAGCCGGACATTAACGACGCCATCTCCAAAGAAGCGCAGAAAAAAGGCGCCGCCTCATTCTTCATCGTGCGCCAGGTTGACGCCAACTCCGGCGGCAACCAGTTCGTCACCGCCTACATCTATAAGGCCGATGCGCCGAAACGCCGCGTGCAGAGCCCGGACGCCATCCCGGCCGATTCTGACGCCGGCCGCGCCGCGCTGGCCGCCGGCGGTGCCGCAGCCGCGAAAGTCGAAATCCCTGGCGTCGCGTCTTCCGGTTCGCCAAGCCGCGAAGTAGGCCGTTTCTTCGAAACCCAGTCCTCTACCGGCCAACGCTATACCGTCACGCTGCCTAACGGCACCAAGATTCAGGAAGTGAACAACGTGACCGCCGCGCAGATGGTGCCATTCGATTCCGTCACCTTCACCGGCCACTTCAACAGCATGACCGACGTGTCCACCGAAGTGGCGAAACGCGCGGCCGAGAAAGGCGCCAAGTACTACCACGTCACTCGCCAGTGGCAGAACAAGAGCGGCGGCAACCTGACCGTCAGCGCCGATCTGTTCAAATAAAACCCGCTTTTCGGTTTACCATCGGGCAGCCCTTGAGCTGCCCGTTTTTATTGCCGCTCTTTTCGCCGCTCGTTGAATAGTTTTTTGTAAATTCCGCATATTCAATCATTGCATCTCTAATCATCCCTCCGTAGAATTTGCGCCAATTTTTAGGGCTATTGTCTATTAGCGCAATGGTTGTTAACACATTGTTGCCGCCAAGCAGTTCCCTTCCAGTTGTTTATTCTGCGTTCAGGATCCGTCATTGGAAAAAAAACTCGGTCTTACCGCGCTAACCGCTTTGGTGCTCAGCTCGATGCTGGGCGCCGGCGTGTTCAGTCTGCCGCAAAACATGGCGCAGGTCGCCAGCCCCGCCGCGCTGCTGCTGGGTTGGGGGATCACCGGCGTCGGCATTCTGTTTTTGGCGTTTGCCATGCTGTTGCTTACGCGTCTGCGCCCGGATCTGGACGGCGGCATCTTCACCTACGCCAAAGAGGGATTCGGCGAGCTGATGGGCTTCTGCTCTGCCTGGGGTTACTGGCTGTGCGCCGTAATCGCCAACGTCTCGTATCTGGTGATCGTGTTCGCGGCATTGAGCATTTTCACCGATCGCGGCGGCAACGTTATTCTCGGTGACGGCAATACCTGGCAGGCGCTGATCGCCGAATCCGCCCTGCTGTGGATCGTGCACGCGCTGGTGCTGCGCGGCGTGCAAACCGCCGCCAGCATCAATCTTGCGGCCACTCTCGCCAAGTTGCTGCCGCTGGGGATGTTCGCCGTTCTGGCGGCGATCGCCTTTAAAATGGACGTGTTCACGCTGGACTTCCAGGGGATCGCCCTCGGCAAGCCGGTATGGGAACAGGTCAAGGACACCATGCTGATCACCCTGTGGGTGTTTATCGGCGTGGAAGGCGCCGTGGTGGTTTCCGCGCGCGCGCGCAATAAGAAGGACGTGGGCCGCGCGACCATGTTGGCGGTACTGTCGGCGCTGGCGGTGTATCTGATGGTCACCTTGCTGTCGCTGGGCGTGGTGCCGCGCAGCGAACTGGCCGACATGCGCAACCCGTCGATGGCAGTGCTGATGGTGGAACTGATTGGCCCGTGGGGAGACGTGATCATCGCCGCCGGTCTTATCATTTCCGTGTGCGGCGCCTACCTCAGCTGGACCATCATGGCGGCGGAAGTCCCCCTGCTGGCCGCACAGCACGGCGCATTTCCACGCGTGTTCGGCAAACAGAACCGCCATCACGCCCCATCGTCTTCGCTGTGGCTGACCAACATCGCGGTGCAGCTGGCGTTGGTGCTGATCTGGTTGACCGGCAGCAACTACAACTCGCTGTTGACCATCGCGTCGGAAATGATCCTGGTGCCTTACTTCCTGGTCGGCGCATTTCTGTTCAAGGTGGCTTACCGTCGCCGCGACAAGCGCCTGATCTTCGCCGCCACCGGCGCCTGCGTCTATGGTTTATGGCTGCTGTACGCTTCCGGGCTGATGCACTTGCTGATGTCGGTGCTGCTGTATGCACCGGGCCTGTTGGTGTTCATGTACGCCCGCCGCGGCCATCAGGATATCAATCTGCTGAATCGCCTGGAAAAAGGCAGCATCTTACTGCTGCTGGTGGCCACGCTACCCGCCGGCTGGTTTATGCTGCACTAAAGTGTCCCGTCAATGCGGCTGCCCGTCAGCCGCATTTTGCTTCCTCTTTTTCCCCTGCTACCGCGTTCCCCCCCCTTTGCACAGTCAGCCATGCGTCTCGCTTGCGATCTCAAATGCAATTAATTATCATTATCATTTATTGATTAGTGGTAAGACGCGAGTGCCCCTGGCGAGAGGCGTCAGGCGGCGGATGAAGACAGGCTGAAAATGGAAGGCATTTCATGGCTGAGAAACTGCTGCACGCATTACCTTTGTTTACCGCCTGGGAGGCGCTGATCGCCGAGGGCAACATGGCGTTTAATCAGCGGCACGATCGCCAGGCGATGGCGCGCTATCAACAGGCGCTGGAGGGGGCTCAGGCGATCATCGCCGAGAAGCCCTGGCTGAATGCGGAATATACCGCCAGATTTGAAGCGCTGAATATTTTCGAGTCTGCCCTTGCCGCGCTGATCGTCACGTTCAACAACATTACCCATCTGCGCCTGCGGCAGAAGCCTCTGCGCGGCGTCGAGCTGCATGTTCATCAGGCCCGAGTCGCTATCGAGCAACTGTTGGACGATACGTCGCTGTGCGAACAGATGCAGCAGATCGCCGAACGGCACCTGCTGCGCTTCAGGATTGAAACCCTGCACTTGCTGCGCGAACACCGGTTGCCGGAAACCAGCGTCTGCGCGCCGGCGGCCAACGCTTCCGCTACCTTGCATTAAAAGTGACACACCAATCTGAGGGTCATCTGTAATGAATGAATTGAATGACGAGATGAAGAAGATGCTGGCTAAACAGCTGCCTGTGCAGGCGACCAGCAGCCCGAACGGCGTTCCCGATATCGGCCCCAAGCGCTCTTTGCGCCTCTATGATGACCGTACGCTGATTTACAACGAAAATACCGGTGGCCAAACGCTGAAAAACATCAAGGCCGGCTCGAAAATGGCCGTTGTGGTCATCGATCGCGAGGCGCTGGACGGTTACCGCTTCGTTGGCACGCCCGAACTGTTTCTGGCGGGCAAGCCGTTTGACGATGCGTTGACGTTTGCGGAAAAAAACGGAATGAAGCCGCCGAAGTACGCGGTGTTAATTCATATAGACAGTATTTATACCCTGCGCTCCGGCCCGAATGCCGGGACCCAGCTCTAGACGCCGGCCGTCATGCGGCGTGAGACATCACGTTCATGGTTAGGCCATCGCGACGAGTCAATTGCCTAACCATGAACGGGCGGCCGGGTTGATGCCCGGTCAGCTTTTGGGAGGGATCGCGACGGTCATGCGTTCACCCACCAGAGTAATCGCAATGCCTTCCGCACACTCTTTCTGAATGGCCGCCAGTTGTTGAGCCTCCAGCGCATAAGGCAACTGAATATCAAACACCGCCAGGCCCTGCTGCTGCGCCAGGTCAATCAGGCGCACGATGTTGGTTTCATCGCTGACCTGCGTCGACACCACCTGCAGCGCCAACTCTTTTAACTGCTCTTTGCGCGTTTGCGACGTGGTCACGCGCGATTTCAACACCATGCCGAAGATCGGCATCACACCATAAATAGCATCAACAAAGCGCCAGTGCTTCCTGCACGATGCGGACAGAAAATCCATATAGTCGAAACAGATTTTCTCACTGCGCGCGATGGATGCAAGGTGATTGCTGTTCATCCCCTCATTCCTCTCATGGCCAGTGTTAACCCGTGGTCTTTCAAGCCGCCGCCGGGGGCAACCTGAAATGCATTGGGGATCTTATATCCAGAAATGGATAATCATGCGAAGCTTTAACGACTTTCCGCCGTATGATGGCATAATTCCCCTATTGTTTGCCAGTCTGTCCAGGAGCTTTAATCAATGGAACACCACAACTCCGCCCCGGTGCTGATTACCGGCGGCGCACGGCGCATAGGGCTGGCGCTCGCCAGAGCGTTTCTCCAGCGCGGCGTTCCGGTCATCATCGCCTACCGCAGCGAATATCCGGCGATGGCCGAGTTGAAAGCCTTGGGCGCCTGCTGCATTCAGGGCGATTTTTCCACCCATGAAGGCATTTATCGTTTCGCCGAACAGGTGCGGCAGGCCGCGCCCAAGCTGCGCGCGGTGATCCACAACGCCAGCGCCTGGCAGGCGGAGTCACCGGAGGTGCCGCCGGAACAGGTCATGGCGGCGATGCTGCAAATTCACGTCTACACGCCCTATTTGCTCAATCAACTGCTCGAGTCCTGCCTGACCGGCCAGGGCCAGGCCGGCGCCGACATTATCCATCTGACCGACTATGTGGTGGAAAAAGGCAGCGACAAGCATATCGCCTACGCCGCCAGCAAAGCCGCGCTGGACAACATGACCCGGTCGTTCGCCCGCAAATTGGCGCCCGAAGTCAAAGTCAACGCCATCGCGCCGGCGCTGATCATCTTCAATCCGGGCGACGACGAAGCTTATCGTCGGCAGGCGCTGGCGAAGTCGCTGATGAAGGTCGCGCCGGGCGAGAGCGAAGTGGTCAATCTGGTGAACTACCTGCTGGAGAGCCGCTACGTCACCGGCCGCACCCACGGCGTCGACGGCGGGCGGCCGCTGCGCTGACGCAAAGATCCGCTTGGCGCAACCTCGCGGGCCGCGCTATGCTGAAATCCGCTTTTCTTATTAAAACACGGGCATATGCATAAAATTGTTTTTGTGGAAGACGATCCTGAGGTCGGCAAACTGATCGCCGCCTATCTGGGTAAACACGATATCGAGGTGCTGATCGAACCGCGCGGCGACAGCGCGCAAGCGCGCATCGAGCGCGAGCAACCCGATCTGGTGCTGCTGGACATCATGTTGCCCGGCAAAGACGGCATGACGCTGTGCCGCGATCTGCGCCCCACCTTCCCCGGCCCGATCGTGCTGCTGACCTCGCTCGACAGCGACATGAACCATATCCTGTCGCTGGAGATGGGCGCCAACGACTATATCCTGAAAACCACGCCGCCGGCGGTGTTGCTGGCGCGCCTGCGTTTGCATCTGCGTCAACACAGCCAGCAGCCGAAAGAAGAGTCGGCTCAGCCGCTTACCCAGCATAACGCGCTGCATTTCGGGCTGCTGTGCATCGATCCGGTCAACCGTCAGGTTACGCTGGGCGAGGAAACCATCACCCTGTCCACCTCGGATTTCGATCTGCTGTGGGAGCTGGCGACCCACGCCGGGCAGATCATGGATCGCGAGGCGCTGCTGCAAAACCTGCGCGGCGTGAGCTACGACGGCATGGACCGCAGCATCGACGTGGCGATCTCCCGCCTGCGCCGCAAACTGTACGACAACGCGCTGGAGCCTTTCCGTATCAAGACGGTGCGCAACAAGGGCTATCTGTTCGCCCCTAACGCCTGGGCATCGGTGCAACAATGAGAAAACTTTTCGTCCAGTTCTTTCTGTTGCTGTTCGTCTGTTTTCTGGTGATGGCAATGCTGGTCGGCCTGGTGTACAAGGTGACCGCCGAGCGCGCCGGCCGCCAGTCGATGGACGATTTGATGAAAAGCTCGCTGTACCTGATGCGCAGCGAGCTGCGCGAAATCCCGCTGAAGGACTGGAACAAGACTATCGCCACGCTGGATCTCAATCTGTCGTTCAAGCTTCATATCGAACCGCTCGGCAAACAGGAACTGAGCGAGGATCTGAAAAAGCGGCTGCGGCTGGGTGAAATCATCGCCCTCGACGATCAGTACACCTTTATGCAACGCATTCCGCGCAGCCACTATGTGTTGGTGGTCGGCCCCATTCCTTATCTGTTCTATCTGCACCAGATGCGTCTGCTGGATCTGGTGTTGCTGGTGTTTATCGGCATGTCGCTGGCGCTGCCGGTGTTTCTGTGGATGCGGCCGCACTGGCAAGACCTGCTCAAACTGGAAAACGCCGCTCAGCGGCTCGGCGCCGGGCATCTGGATGAACGCACCCACTTCGATCCCACTTCCAGCCTGAGCCGGCTCGGCGTGGCGTTCAACCAGATGGCCGACAACGTCAACACCCTGATCGCCAGCAAGAAACAGCTGATCGACGGCATCGCCCACGAGCTGCGCACGCCGCTGGTGCGCCTGCGCTATCGGCTCGAGATGAGCGATAACCTGTCCGAAGGCGAGCAGCAGGCGCTGAACCGCGATATCGGCCAACTGGAGTCGCTGATCGACGAGCTGCTGACCTATGCCCGCCTGGACCGGCCGCAGGTTGCGTTAAACATTGAACCCATCGATCTGCCAAAGTGGCTGGAGGACAAGGTCGATGATATCCGCCTTATCCATCAGGAACGCGACATCCAGCTCGACATCCCGCACGTCGGCGACTTCGGCGGCGTCGATCTGCGCCTGATGGAGCGCGTGCTCGATAACCTGGTCAACAACGCGCTGCGCTATTCCGAGCAGCGCCTGCGCGTTGGGTTGTGGTTCGACGGCGATCTCGCCTGTTTGCAGGTCGAGGACGACGGGCCGGGTATCCCGCCGGAAGAGCGCGAGCGGGTGTTCGAGCCTTTCGTTCGCCTCGATCCCAGCCGCGATCGCGCCACCGGCGGCTGCGGGCTGGGGCTGGCCATCGTCCATTCCATCGCCGTCGCCTACCAGGGACAGGTGTTCGTCGAAGGCAGTTCGCTCGGCGGCGCCAGCTTCCGTTTCTGCTGGCCGGTGAAGCCGACATTCAGTTTAAAAGCCGATCTGGCGTAATACCGCCGGACCCTTCTCATTGGAGCCGAATAATAATGACATCTGCACCTTCCAACACGTCTGCTTACGATCACCTGCGCGCGCTTTTTAGCCGGCTGTCGCGTTTCGGCCACCTGTCCGCCATCGCCGGTTGGGACATGCAAACCATGATGCCGCCGGGCGGCAGCAAGGCGCGCTCCGAAGCCCTGGCCGAATTGAGCGTGCTGCAGCACCAGATTTTAACGGCACAAAGCACCGGCGCGCTGTTGGATCGTGCGCAGCAAGAGACGCTGGACGAGATCGACCGCGCCAACCTGCGCGAAATGCGCCGCCAGTATGAAGACGCGGTGCTGCTGCCGGCGTCGCTGGTCGAAGCCAAATCGCTGGCCGGCGCCCGCTGTGAACACGCCTGGCGCGCCCAGCGCCCGGCCAACGACTGGGATGGCTTCGCGGAGAATCTGCGCGACGTGGTCAAACTCAGCCGGGAAGAGGCGCAGATCCGCGCGCAGGCGGCCGGCACCAGCCGTTACGATGCCCTGCTCAACCTGTATGAGCCGGGCATGCGCAGCAGCGATCTCGATCGCATCTTCGGCGATTTGAAAACCTGGCTGCCGGATTTGCTGCAGCGCGTGGTGGCCAAACAGGCCAATGAACCCTGCCTGGCGCCGCAGGGCCCGTTCAATGTGGACACCCAGCGCCAGCTAAGCCTGAGCGTGATGAAGCTGCTCGGTTTCAACTTCGACAACGGCCGCGTCGACGTCAGCGCCCACCCGTTCTGCGGCGGCGTGCCGGAGGATGTGCGCATCACCACGCGTTACAACGAGAAAGAGTTCCTGACCGCGCTGCTCGGGATCGTACACGAGACTGGCCACGCCCGTTACGAACAGAACCTGCCGCGCGATCTGCTCGGCCAGCCGGTCGCCCTGGCTCGCTCCACAGCCATCCACGAATCGCAGAGCCTGCTGTTCGAAATGCAGCTGGCGCGCGGCAATGAATTCCTGAAAATCTTGCGTCCGCTGGTTACCGCGCAGTTTGGCGAACAGCCGGCGCTGGAAGAAGCCAACTTCATTCGCCTCAACCAGCGGGTGAAACCGGGCCTGATCCGCGTCGACGCCGACGAGGTGAGCTATCCTGCCCACGTCATCCTGCGCTACGAAATTGAAAAAGCGCTGATCGAAGGCGAGATCGAAGTGGAGGACATTCCGGCGCTGTGGAATGAAAAGATGCACGCTTACCTGGGCCTCGATACCATCGGCAACTACCGCAACGGTTGCATGCAGGATATCCACTGGACCGACGGCGCCTTCGGCTACTTCCCGACTTATACTCTCGGCGCGATGTACGCCGCGCAGCTGTTCCACAGCGTGCGTCAGGCCCTGCCTTCGCTGAACGAGGACATCGCCGCCGGCAATCTGCAGCCGTTGTTCCACTGGTTGCAGCATAACATCTGGCGCCACGGCAGCCGTTTCCCGACCGACACGCTGATCGCCAATGCAACCGGTGAAGCGCTCAATCCGCGCTACTTCCGCCAGCATTTGGAAAACCGCTACCTGTAATCTCTCCCCGTGCGCGGCCACGGCCGCGCCCTTTTTCCCCTGCTTGACCTAATAATGCTACATAGCGCGCTTTCCTTGCCGGCAACGCCTTGGCTACAGGGTGGCGGGTTGTTACCTACCAATAGTATGTTGTAACTAATACCATAAACAGCCGCGCCCCTATCTGCCTCTCATCCCAGCGCATGACGGGCGATCATCGTCACCAATTGTGGTCTCAACGCGGCGGGCAGATCATGCCCCATGCCCGGCATAATCTGCAATCTGGCGTTGGCGACGGCCCGAGCGATCGCCACCCCGCCGGCCTTGCGCACCAGCCGATCGCGATCGCCGTGAATCACCAGCGTCGGCGCGGCGATGCGCCGACTGTAACGCCGCAGATCGCCGCTGCCGAGCAGCGCGGAAAGTTGCCGCTGCATGCCCTCCGGATCCACGCCCCGCTTCAGCAACCGCTTCACCAGGGCATCCAGCTCCGCCTCCTCCGGCGGATAAGTCGCGGTGCCAAGCGCGCGCAGAAAGGCCTTCATCCCTTCCTGGCGCTGCTGAAGCGTCATATCGGCGGCAGGCCGGCGCACCAGCAACCACAGCAGCGAAGGCGCCGGCGGCGGTAACAGCGGTTGATTGGTGCTGGAAAACAAGATGCATAACGAGGCGACGCGCTGCGGGTATTCGGCGGCCAACACTTGGGCGATCATCCCCCCCATCGAGGCACCAAGGACATGAGCCTGAGGAATGCGTAAATGATCGAGCAGATGCGCCGCGTCCGTCGCCATATCCGCCAGAGTATAAGGCACCGGCGTTTGCCAGCCGAGCTGGGCACGCAACATCAACAGCCACAGCGGCGTCTTGCGCTGCGCCCGCGTTTTACCGGAAAGGCCGACGTCGCGGTTGTCGTAGCGGATCACCCGAAATCCCTTGGCGACCAGAGCGCGGCAGAAATCGTCAGGCCACAGCAAAAGCTGCGCGCCGATGCCCATGATTAACAACAGCGGCGGATGCGCCTCATCGCCCCAGTCTTCATAGGCCAGCGGCACCTCACCCTGTTCCGTCACGCCACAACGAACCGTTATCTCGTTCATTTTAAATCCCTTTTATCGAGCCTGACGGTCATTATAGCAGCAATCCCTCCTGCCGCCGCCGCCCTGTACATTAGGTTACAAGCCGAAACCAATCACTCACGGAAAGCCAGACGCCGTTTGCCTACTATCATCTCAACGGCCCCGCAGTGGGGTTGATACCCAAAAGTCATGTTGAGGATTCTGCGATGAAAAAAGTATTAGCTCTGGTTGTTGCCGCTGCAATGGGTCTGTCTTCCGTGGCTTTCGCTGCCGAGGCTGCCACCACTACCGCACCTGCGGCTACCGCAACCACCGCCACCGCTGCGCCGGCTAAAGCTCAGGTGAAACACCACGGCAAGAAAGCCCCGGTACAGAAAGCTCAGGCGGCCAAAAAGCATCACAAGAAAGCCGGCAAAAAAGCCCCGGCGCAAAAAGCCCAGGCGGCTAAAAAGCACCACAAGAAAGCCAGCCACAAAAAAGCGTAATGTCGTGAGGTTCCCCTCACCGCTTCAGGCTTGACGTGCACGACACCCGGTTCACCGGGTGTTTTTTCATCCGGGGGGTTCTCATTGATGCTGCGCCGCTACCTGTTCGAGATCATTCTGACCGCCCTGATCCTCTGTGGACTGATCGCCGTCTTTTTTTATCTGTAGCCTGTCGCCTCGCCGGCGGGAAATTATTGAAAAATCAGTTATTGCCCATCCACATGGCTGCTAAATCAGTCTATAGTTAGCATTCAGTGTGTTTATGGATGATCCGTATTTGTCAGGCAAGAGATCTATGCGCATATCCGTTTTACTGTTGCTGTGCTCACTCCCGCTCATCGCCTCCCAGGCGGCACGCGCCGACGGCCCGTCCAAGGCCGAGCAAACGCGTCTGTTTTTCGGCAAAGATGAACGAATCAAGGTCACGGATACCGCCGCCCAGCCGTGGCAAGCCATCGGCCAGGTCGAAACCGCCAGCGGCAATCTGTGTACCGCCACGCTGATCTCCCCACACCTGGCGCTGACCGCCGGCCATTGCGTGCTGGCGCCGCCGGGACAATTGGATAAAGCCGTCGCCCTGCGCTTCGTGGCGGGCGATAAATCATGGCAGTATCAAACCGACAATATTGAAACTCTGGTCGACAGCAAACTGGGCAAAAAGCTGAAAGCGGACGGCGACGGCTGGATCGTGCCGCCCGCCGCCGCCGCTTATGACTTTGCGCTGATCCGGCTGAAAGACAAAACGCCGCTGCCGATCGCCCCGCTGCCGCTGTGGCAAGGCGACAGCAAGGCGTTGACTCAGGCCCTGAAACAGGCCAAACGGCTGATCACCCAGGCGGGCTACCCGGAGGACCATCTTGATGACCTCTACAGCCACCAAAACTGCAAGGTGACCGGCTGGGCCCAGCAAGGGGTGCTGTCGCACCAGTGTGATACCCTGCCCGGCGACAGCGGCTCACCGCTGCTGCTGAAAACCGCCGACGGCTGGCAGCTGATCGCCATCCAGAGTTCGGCACCGGCGGCGAAAGATCGTTACCGCGCCGATAACCGCGCTCTGGCAGTGCCCGGCATCCGCGACGCGTTGGACGCCCTGGCGGCAGGCAAGTAGCTCTCGCAACGGCGCATCAAGCGCCGTTGCTGTTTCTCTGTTCCCTGAATTTCAACTTGCGCTGCGCCGGCCGTTTGCCGGCCGGCGCGCCTGAACTTAGCCCGAAAGCTGTTCGATGGTTTGCAGAATGCGCTTGTCGGAGATCGGGTAAGGTGTGCCCAGCTGCTGCGCGAACAGGCTGACACGCAGTTCTTCAATCATCCAGCGCACCGCTTTCACCTCTTCCTCCTGCTGTCGCTTCGGCGGCAGCTTGTTCAGCCACTGCTGCCACGCCTGCTGCACCTGCTCCACCCGCAGCATCTGCGCGCGATCGCGGTGCGGATCGATAGCCAGTTTCTCCAATCGGCGTTCGATCGCCTGCAGGTAGCGCAGCGTGTCCGGCAGCCGTTTCCATCCGTTGCCGGTGACGAAGCCGCGGTAGACCAGCCCGCCGAGCTGGGTCTTGATGTCCGACAGCGCCAGCGCCAACGACATGTCCACCCGGCCTTTCAGCCGTTTGTTGATGTTGAAGACCGCCGTCAGGATCTGTTCAACCTGCTTGGCCACCTCAACGACCGTGTCGTTCAGCTCGGCGCGGATCTGCTCCTGCAACCGTGCAAAGTCTTCCTCCTGCCAAACCGGGCCGCCGTGTTCGGCGATCAGTTTGTCGATGCCGCACGAAATGCAGTCGTCGATCAGCTCCAGCACCTTGCCGTACGGGTTGAAATAAAGCCCCAGCTTGGCCTTGTTCGGCAGCTTTTCATGCAGATATTTGATCGGCGAAGGAATATTCAACAACAGCAGGCGGCGCGTGCCCTGCCACATCGCCTGTTGCTGTTCGCTTTCGCTGTCGAACAGGCGGATTGCCACGCTGTCCTTTTCATCCACCAGCGCCGGATAGGCTTTCATCGAATAGCCGCCGCGCTTCTGCTCGTAGAACGCCGGCAATTGGCCAAAGCTCCAGACATGCAGGTTGCTCTGCTCCAGTCCGTCATCGGCCACCGCCGACAGCGTCTCCTGCACCTTCTCTTTCAACTGCAGGCGCAGGGCGGCCAGATCTTTGCCTTCGCGCAGCGTCTGGTTTTTCTCGCCCACCACGCGGAAAGTCATTTTCAGGTGATCGGGCACCTGATCCCACTGCCAGTCATCACGTGACACGGTCACGCCAGTCATGCGCCGCAGCTCGCGCTCCAGCGCGTCAAGCAGCGGCAATTCCAGCGCCGTTACGCGGCCAAGGAACGCTTCGGCGTAGTTCGGCGCCGGCACGAAGTTGCGACGCACCGGTTTCGGCAACGATTTGATCAGCGCGATCACTAGCTCACGGCGGATGCCGGGGATCTGCCATTCGAACCCCTGCTCCTCCACCTGATTGAGGATCGGCAGCGGGATGTGCACCGTCACGCCGTCGGCGTCAGTGCCTGGTTCGAACTGATAGCTCAGCCGCAGTTTGAGGTTACCCTGATGCCAGAAGTTCGGGTAGTCGAGCGCGCTGATCTTGTTGGCGCCATCCTTGATCAGCATCTCTTTTTCGAAGTTCAGCAGGTCGGGCTGCTGTTTGGCGGCGGTCTTCCACCAGCTGTCGAAATGACGGCCGGACACCACATCGTTGGGGAGACGGCGATCGTAGAAGCCGAACAGCGTTTCGTCGTCTACCAGAATATCGCGGCGACGCGATTTATGCTCCAGCTCTTCCACTTCGGCGCGCAGCTTTTGGTTTTCGCGGAAGAAAGCATGGCGCGTCTGCCAGTCGCCCTCCACCAGCGCATGGCGGATAAACAGCTCGCGGCACAGCAGCGGATCGATGGCGCCGTAATTGACCTGGCGCGCCGCGACGATCGGCAGACCGAACAACGTGACCTTTTCGCTGGCCATCACCGCCCCCTGCGACTTCGACCAGTGCGGTTCGCTGTAGCTGTGTTTCACCAGGTGCTGAGCCAGCGGCTCGATCCATTCCGGTTCGATGCGCGCGGCGATGCGCCCCCACAGGCGGCTGGTTTCCACCAGTTCGGCCACCATGGTCCACTTCGGCGGCTTCTTGAACAGGCCGGAGCCGGGGAAGATCGAGAAGCGGGCGTTGCGCGCGCCGGTGTATTCCTGCTTGTCCGCATCCTTCTGGCCGATGTGCGACAACAGGCCGGTCAGCAGCGCGGTGTGGACGCTGCGGTAGTCGGAAGGCGTGCTGTTGATCGGCAGCCCCAGCTCTTTCACCACCTGGCGCAGCTGGGTATAGATATCCTGCCACTCGCGCACCCGCAGGTAGTTGAGAAAATCGTTGCGGCACAGCCGGCGGAACTGGCTGGAGGAGTTCGCCTTTTGCTGCTCCTGCAGATAATCCCACAGGTTGACGAACGCCAGGAAGTCCGAGTCCTTGTCGGCGAAGCGGCGGTGTTTTTCATCCGAGGCCTGCTGCTTGTCCATCGGGCGCTCGCGCGGATCCTGAATCGACAGCGCGGCGGTGATGATCATCACCTCGCGCACGCTGCCGCTCTTCTGAGCTTCCAGCACCATGCGCGCCAGACGCGGGTCGATCGGCAACTGCGCCAGCTGCCGGCCCTGCGGCGTCAGCTGATAGTGGCCGTTATCGGCGGTGGTGATCGCCCCCAGCTCTTCCAGCAGGCGCACGCCATCTTGAATGTTGCGTTTGTCCGGCGCCTCGACGAACGGAAACGCGGCGATGTCGCCCAGCCCCAGCGAGGTCATCTGCAGAATGACCGACGCCAGGTTGGTGCGCAGAATTTCCGGATCGGTAAACGCCGGCCGCGAGAGGAAATCCTGTTCGGAGTACAGACGGATGCACACCCCCTCCGACACGCGGCCGCAGCGCCCTTTACGCTGATTGGCGGAGGCCTGTGACACCGGCTCGATCGGCAGGCGCTGCACCTTGGTGCGGAAGCTGTAGCGGCTGATGCGCGCGGTGCCCGGATCGATGACGTATTTGATGCCCGGCACCGTCAGCGAGGTTTCCGCCACGTTGGTGGCCAGCACGATGCGGCGGCCGTGGTGCGACTGGAACACCCGGTTCTGCTCGCTGTTCGACAGGCGCGCATACAGCGGCAGCACCTCGGTGTGCGGCAAATTGAGGCGGTTCAAAGCGTCGGCGGTATCGCGGATCTCGCGCTCGCCGCTCATGAAGATCAGAATGTCACCCGGCCCTTCGCGCCCAAGCTCATCTACCGCATCGAAAATCGCCTGCAGCTGGTCGCGGTCGGTATCGTCGCCGTCGTCGACCACCGGGCGGTAGCGCACCTCCACCGGGTAGGTGCGGCCGGAAACCTCGATGATCGGCGCATTGTTGAAGTGGCGCGAGAAACGCTGCGGATCGATGGTCGCCGAGGTGATGATCACCTTGAGATCCGGGCGCTTCGGCAGCAGTTCGCGCAGGTAACCGAGAATAAAGTCGATATTCAGGCTGCGCTCGTGCGCTTCATCGATGATCAGCGTGTCGTACTGCATCAGCAGGCGATCCTGCTGAATCTCCGCCAGCAAAATGCCGTCGGTCATCAGCTTGACCAGGGTGTTTTCCCCTACCTGATCGTTGAAGCGCACCTTGTAGCCCACGCTGCCGCCGAGCGGGGTTTCCAGCTCGTCGGCGATGCGGTTGGCGACGGTGCGCGCCGCCAGGCGGCGCGGCTGGGTATGGCCGATCAGCCCTTTCACCCCACGCCCCAGCTCCAGACAAATCTTCGGCAACTGGGTGGTTTTCCCCGAGCCGGTCTCCCCGGCGACGATCACCACCTGGTGGTCGCGGACAGCGTTTAAGATGTCCTGCTTTTTCTGGCTGACCGGCAGGCTTTCCGGATAGGTAATGCGCGGGCAAGACGCGGCGCGCGCCTGCACTTTTTGCCGCGCCGTCGCGATGTCGCTTTCCACTTCGGCGGCGACCGCCAGCTGGGCATCGGGATTTTTGATTTTTCGTGCGCCCTGCAGGCGACGACGCAGGCGTTGTTGATCGCGGAGCATCAGCTCGCCCAGTTGGGCCGGCAGTGCCTCAAGCGGAGATTTCACGTTCGGTGTTCCTTGTTTCATCGTGGCCAAGACCAGGCTTAGCAACGGTTTAATGTTTTTTTAGCGATTTTTTTGCTTTAGCCGCACAGCCTATCACAAACGGCTTTTTCCCCCTACTTTCGCGAGTAAAGCCTCGGCATGTTATTCAATAAAATCGAACGAAGATCTCGAAATATTGCGCTATCACTGTTGGGGGAATGTGAATAGCATGTAGTTCATGCAAGGGACGCTGAGTCCTGATGTCACTGTCACAACGTAAGGAATTATCGATGAGCAACGTATTGGTTCTGAAATCAAGCATCCTGGCGACCTACTCTCAGTCTAACCAACTGGCCGATTTCTTCGTAGAGCAATGGAGCAACGCCCACAGCGGCGACACCATCACCGTGCGCGATCTGGCCGCACAGCCAATCCCGGTGCTGGACGGCGAGCTGGTTGGCGCGCTGCGTCCTTCCGATGCTCCGTTGACTCCGCGTCAACAAGAAGCGCTGGCCCTGTCGGACGAACTGATCGCCGAGCTGCAGGCCAATGACGTCATCGTGATCGCCGCACCGATGTACAACTTCAACATCCCGACCCAGCTGAAAAACTATTTCGATCTGGTCGCCCGCGCCGGCGTGACTTTCCGTTACACCGAAAACGGTCCGGAAGGCCTGGTGAAAAACAAACGCGCCGTGATCCTGACCAGCCGCGGCGGCATTCATAAAGGCACCCCAACCGACCTGGTGGAACCTTACCTGCGTCTGTTCCTGGGCTTCATCGGCATCACCGACGTAGAGTTCGTCTTCGCGGAAGGCATCGCCTACGGTCCGGAAGTGGCGACCAAAGCACAGGAAGACGCCAAAGCGGCCCTGTCTCAGGTGGTTGCCGCGTAAGAGACTGCGCAGGGGCGTCATGCCCCTGCCGGACAAGAGGCAAGCCTTGTCAAACCTGCACTACCCTCATAATAATCATCTATCCGTATCATTCAGCGCGCCAGACGGCGCGCTTTTTTTTACTTCTTCAGCCACTGGCCGTTGATGCCGCGCACATACTCGCCGCTCTGCGCCCGCGTCACCAGCTTCTGGCCGGCCATGCGCGCCACTTCATCAACGGCGATATGGTTGCCGTCCGCCACTTCCTGATACTTCTCGGCGCGGCCGGCGTTGATGCGCTTCACCAGCGCCAAAGTTTCGGCGTCCTGCTGCACCGGCGCGATGTAGCCGCTCAGGGTTTCCCCCACCCGCCCTTGCTGCTTCGCCTCATCCAGCGTCAGCGCCATCGCCAGGCCGCTGAACAGCCAGGCGGCGCCGGCCAGCCACAAATAACGTTTTTTCATGTCGGCTCCTAGAACAGACCGCTTTGGGTTTTCAGCAGGTTTTCGACGTCCTTATCCACCTTGATATGAATTTCATGTTCGATCTTGACGTTCATATTGATGGTGATCGGATCCTTAGGCGTCGCCACCTCGATGCGCGGCACGCAGCCGCTCAGCAGCGAAACGCACAGCACCGCTGCCAGCGTCGACACACTCATGATTTTCATTGTTGCTCCCCAGGTTGTGAGAGGGCCTGCTCCAGCCACTCCTGTAAATTGTCGCCGAAGCGCAAACTGCGCCACAGCTGAAACACGTTTTCCTGATGGCGATAGTTCAGGATCACCTCGCGCTTGGCGCTTTTCTGCGGGTTGATGCCGTCGATGCGTGCGCTCAGCGTCAGCTCGCCCAGGTTGTCGAGATCGACCCGGGCATGCGAACGGTTGATTTCCATGTAGCGCAGCCAGTCGATCGCCGCGCCGGTCGCCAGGTTGTTGCTGCCGATGGCGTCGGCCATGTCTTTGTCCAGGCGCAGCGTCAACGTGCCGGCGTTGGCGATCCAGCCGTTTTGCACCAGCCACTTCGGATGGTTCAGGAACAGCGGCAACTCGCCGTCGACGCGGCCGGACATGGCGAACTGCTTCGGTTTCAGGGCGGTAAACAGCGCGCTGAGATCGACCTTGTCCAGCTTCAGCACTGCGGCGTCATGCTGCGGCAACCGCAGCGCCGACAGGCTGATATGCCCGTTGAGCATGTCCACGCCGACGTTGCTCAACGTCAGTGGCTGCCCTTCGCTATAAGGATAGGTGCCCTGCAAATCGGCGGAAATGTTCTGCATCTCGAACAGGTTGGTGAAAGACTTGATGCGCAGCGATACCGGCTGTTTAGCTCCCAATTGCCAGTGATGCTGCTTGAACCGGTACGACAGGATGAAATCCAGGCCGCTCATCTCCCCGTCCTTCAGCCACATGCCGCCGTTTTTCACCACCCAGTGGCCACCGGCCTCGAACCCTTGTTCGCGGGCGGCGGAAAACGCCGACTGCGCGTAAAACTCGCCGTCGCGCAGCGTGAGATTGAGATCCGGCGCCAGCAGCGGTTGGAAGACCTTCAGCGACTGTTTCGGCCACCAGCCTTCGCCGCGCAGACGTTCGCCGTCCCAACGGCCGCGCAGCGCGATCGGACCGATCTGTTGCGCCTGCAGCTTGCCCTGCATCTGGAAACTGTCCGGCGAACGGCCGTTCACCTGCAGCGCCAGCACCGGCGCCGGCAGATAACCGCCATCGCTGAAGCTGACCTTATCCGCCGCCAGCTGCAGCTCACCGTTGAACTGCGGGCTTTGTTCATCACGCCGCCAGCGCAGCGGCTGGTTGAGGCTCAAGCGCGGCGCGGCGACCGTCACCAGGCCGTACTTCAACTTATCGAAGCCGGTGGAGAGTTTATCGAGCACCAACTCGCTGTCGCGCCAGCTGCCGCTGCCGGCCACGTCCCAGGCGGCCTGCAGCGGCGGCAAGCGGCCATTGCCCCAGTAGCGCCATTGCCAGTGGCCCTTGTCCGGCCAGAAATCCTGCGCCTGGCCGTCTAGATGCAGCTTGAAGCGGCCCCAGTAACTGTCGCTGGCGCTCAAAATCGCCTGCAGGCGGCCGGTAATACCGGCAGCGGTCACCTTCACGCCCGCCAGCGGCAAACGCGCCTCTTCCAGCGTCATTTCCGGCGTCACCTTGCCCCACAGGCGCAGCAACGAACCCGGCTGCAGAACCAGCGTCGGGTTGAGAATGCTGCCGCCGAGCACGCCCGGGATCGACGCGGTAGCGGAGAAGTCGGCCAGATTGGCCTGGCCGGTCAGTTGGAACCGCAGATCGCTGTCGGTCAGCCCCACCTTGCCCGGCCCAAGCGTCAGCACCGCATTGCCCTTGCCGTTGTGGCCGGCCGTGATCACGTTCAGCCGCGCGCTGATCTCCGTTTCATCCAGTCCCTTGCTCCAGTCGTGCAGCGCGATGCTGAGGCCGCCGTTCAACGGCTGTCCGCTGTAGGGCCAACGCCACTCGCCCTGCTTGATGCTGACCCGCTGCGGGGTCACTTCCCACGGCAGCACCGCCAGCGGCCGATCGTCGCCTTTCTCGCTCACCGTCAACACGCCCTGCTGCTGTTGCCAGCGCATATCCAGCAAAACCGGTTTTTCCAGATAGGCCGTCTGCATTTCACCCTGCAGCGCGCCCTGCGTCGGCAGGCTGGCCAGATCCAGCGGAATGGTTATCTTGCCGGCGAGGCGCAGCGGTTGCGCGCTGTTGGGCGGAATGACGGTCAGGCTGTGCAACGTCAGCTGTTGTTTTTCATCCAGCTGCGCCTCGGCGCTGAGATTCGGCCCCCGATAATGCAGACGTTGCCCGTCAGAGCCGGAGGAAAGCTGCAGCTTCCCGGCATAACGCTGCCAGGGAATGAGCGTGAGGTCATGAATGGTGAGATCCAGCGGCGGCAGCTGCCGCTGCAGTTGATCGAGCGCAAGCGGCGCGCTGTTGGCGTCGCCGCCCGGCAGTTTTGACAAACAGGCGCTATCGACGCTGACCTTATCGCTCGACAGCTGCCAGCGGCCTTGCCGATAAGCCAGCCGCGTCGGCCCGACGCTGGCCAGCAGACAATCTTGCGCGGTGAAACGCGCCCCCGCCAACGTCAGGCCGCCCTGGCGCCAATGCAATTTGCCCTGCAACTCCAGTCGGCTTCCCGCCGGCAACCAATGCGATAACACCCCCGGCAGCCAGCGCGGCAAGGTTTGCCACAACGCCAGCACCAGGATTGCGCAGCCCGCCACCGTCCCTATGAATACTTTCAATCGCCTGGTCATTAAATGATTGCTTCGTTCCTGTGTTAGGCATTGGTTAAGTCTATGCCTGAATTGACAATAATGATGGCACGAATTTGACATAGGGTGAAGCTGAGCGCGGTCGCAGAGGCGATTTGCACCCTTTTGGCGCAAGCGCGCGCGGAGTTGTAGATTTTCGTTACATATACATCACATAAATAGGACAGTTTTCAGACTTTTGTTATTGTTGTTACCGTTGATGATTAATAGTCTTGCAAGCATTCTAATAAAAGTTTAGCTGCTAGCTAACTGTGTACTAGAGAAGCCATTCCCCACACCCCCGTGGGGATTTTTTTGTCGCCCGCCTCACCGTCGCCTTCCCTTCACCGTCGCCAGCCCACAGCAGCCTTGCAGCGTGGCTAACCAATTGTCGAATTTACTAAAATCTGTTAAATTGATCACAAAATCACGGTGGAGAAACCACGATGAAATTGGCGATATACAGCACCAAACAGTATGACCGTAAATATCTCGAACTGGTGAATCAGCAGTTTGGCTATGAGCTGGAATTCTTCGACTTTTTACTCAGTAAAAAAACCGCCAAAACGGCCGCCGGTTGCAAGGCGGTGTGTATCTTCGTCAACGACGACGGCAGCCGTGAAGTGCTCGAAGAACTGGCGGCGCTGGGCGTCGAAATTCTCGCCCTGCGCTGCGCCGGTTTTAATAACGTCGATCTGGACGCCGCCAAAGCGCTGGGCATCAAGGTAGTGCGCGTGCCGGCCTACTCGCCGGAAGCCGTGGCGGAACACGCGGTAGGCATGATGATGTGCCTGAACCGCCGTATTCACCGCGCATATCAACGCACCCGCGACGCCAATTTCTCTCTCGAAGGGCTGATCGGCTTTAACATGCACAATCGCACCGCCGGCGTGATCGGCACCGGTAAAATCGGCGTGGCGACGATGCGCATTCTCAAAGGCTTCGGCATGAAGCTGCTGGCTTACGATCCGTTCCCCAGCGAACAGGCGCTGGAACTGGGCGCAGAGTATGTCGACCTGAAAACGCTGTACGCGCAATCCGACGTAATCACCCTGCACTGCCCGCTGACGCCGGAAAACCACCATCTGCTGAATGCCGACGCCTTCGCGATGATGAAAAACGGCGTAATGGTGATCAACACCAGCCGCGGCGCGCTGATCGACTCTACCGCCGCCATCGACGCGTTGAAGCAGCAAAAAATCGGCGCGCTCGGGATGGACGTCTACGAGAACGAACGCGATCTGTTCTTTGAAGACAAGTCTAACGACGTGATTCAGGATGACGTGTTCCGCCGCCTGTCGGCCTGTCACAACGTGCTGTTCACCGGCCATCAGGCTTTCCTGACCGAAGAGGCGCTGACCAGCATTTCGCAAACCACGCTGCAGAACATCAGCCAATTGGATCGCGGCGAAGCCTGCCCGAACCAGTTGAACGCGTGAACGGCATCTCAGGGCGCCCCTTGCGGCGCCCTGTTTATTTGAGAGCGCGACGATGAGAACAACGATGGCCGCCTTTGCGGCGCTGGTCTTGGGGGGATGCAGCATGAAACCACCCGCGACCGTTACGCCCGGCGATCTGATGCATCATAATTTCGTGTTGCAGAGCGTCGATGGCGAAGCGGCAAAATCTCCAACGGGCGGCGTCCTGCTCAATCTGGAGTTCGGCGAGAACCTGCATGTGTCCGGCGCGATGTGCAACCGCTTTTTCGGCCAGGGGCAATTACGCGACGGCGTACTGACGGTAAAACCGTTGGCCTCGACGCGCAGGCTGTGCCCTGATGAGCAGCGCAATCGCTGGGATCGGGTGATCGGCGCCGTGCTGGAAAACGGCGCCGAAGTGACGCTGAGCGCGCAGCAGCTGACGCTCAACGGCAGCGGCCACACGCTGGTTTATGCCCTGCGCGACTGGGTATATTGATTCTGGACGCCAGGCCTGGCGCCGTGGGCTTACCCGGCGCAGCTGCCCAGGCCCAGCGTGCGTTCCTCACACTGTTTGCCGTTCGGCATCTGGCACATGCGCAACGCTTCACCGTTCAAGTTGTGCGCGATGGTGGTGACGCCGCCGACCGCCGCGCAACCGGCGCTGGTCTGCAACGTATTGATTCTGGCACTGTTGCCCTGCTGTACTGGCTCTTCGTTGTTGCTGCTGCAGGCGGCTAAAAGCAGCACGGCGCTGGCAAGCAGCCATTTTGATGTCGTCATTATCCCACTCCTGAACCCGGAACTGCGCTGTGTAAAATCGCCATTGCCGATAACGCGCGTCACTTGGCGGACACGTTTCGCTATCTTTGATGCAAACTTGTTTAATCTAGCTCGATATATAAATAATGAAAATATATTCCGGCCATTATTTGTGGTTTTTTTGCGCCGGCCGGACATTTATTTTGTTTGCAGAATATTTCCGCCCCCATTGCGGGAGGTTAAACGTGACAGCGGCCCCCACCGCCCGCCCCGGCCGCAGAGAGAAAGTGATAACGTCACCGTTGCCGGCGACGGGGTTTCTTCGCATGATATCGGTATTAATTAACCCCGCGTGCTTTCGGCGTGACGGCGCATTTTTTGCTACCGGAGAGGATGATATTTGCGTCTATGCTGACGGCGCTAACTAATTAGCATTCCACTATTTTCAGTGAATGATGGCTGAATTCTTCAACCGGCGCGACTTGCTGTCACGCCGGCTTTTTTTACATCAAAATAACATTCAGTGCACAGAGGCTTTCGACAGTAAATTTATTACCAGCACGCCGGCAATAATTAATCCCATGCCGACAATCGCCGGCCAATCCAATTTTTGCTGATAAACGAATACCGCCGCGACCGACACCAGCACGATCCCCATGCCCGACCAAATCGCATACACAATGCCCAGCGGCATGCTCTTGACCACCATCGACAGCCCCCAAAACGCTACGCCGTAGCCCAGCACCACCAGCAGCGACGGCCACAGACGGGTAAAGCCCTCGGAGGCTTTCAACATGGTGGTGGCGATCACTTCCGCGACTATCGCCATCGTCAAATACATAAATCCGCTCATGGTTTTCTTCTGTCAGTTTACCGATGCGCAATTATGACGCGCCGGAAATAAATTGTCTTTAAACGGCGAAAACAATTTATTGAAGGACCTCAACCGGCGATGCAAATAGCGATGCCGGATACGCTTGCCGATTTATCGCCCGCCACACAAACGCGATAAAGCCGCGTTCAAACCCTCTGTTAGACTTTTTTCCATTACTGCGAAAGTGCGCTTTCGCGGCTTTGTGAGCAATGAAAAGGTAATGTCGATGATAACTACAGATGGTAATAATGCAGTCGCTTCCGTGGCCTATCGCACCAACGAAGTGATTGCCATCTACCCTATCACGCCAAGTTCCACCATGGCGGAGCAGGCGGACGCCTGGTCCGGCGATGGCCGGCAAAACATCTGGGGTGATATCCCGCGAGTGGTGGAAATGCAGTCGGAGGGCGGCGCGATCGCCACCGTGCACGGCGCCTTGCAGACCGGCGCGCTGTCCACCTCGTTCACCTCATCGCAGGGTCTGCTGCTGATGATCCCGACGCTGTACAAACTGGCCGGCGAGCTGACGCCGTTTGTGCTGCACGTCGCCGCGCGCACCGTGGCCACGCACGCGCTGTCAATCTTCGGCGATCACTCTGACGTGATGGCGGTGCGCCAGACCGGCTGCGCCATGCTGTGCGCCGGCAGCGTGCAGGAAGCGCAGGATTTCGCGCTGATCTCGCAGACCGCCAGCCTCAACGCGCGCCTGCCGTTCATCCACTTTTTCGACGGGTTCCGCACCTCGCACGAGATCAATAAAATCGTACCGCTCAGCGACGATACGTTGCGGCACATGCTGCCGCAGGCGGCGATCGACGCCCACCGCCGCCGGGCGCTGTCGCCGGATCATCCGGTGGTGCGCGGCACTTCCGCCAACCCTGACACCTATTTCCAGTCGCGCGAGGCCACCAACCCTTGGTATGACGCCGCCGACCAGCACGTGATCGACGCCATGGAGGCCTTCGCCGCCCTCACCGGCCGCCACTACCGGCCGTTCGACTATTATGGCCACCCGCAGGCCGAACGCGTGGTGGTGGTGATGGGCTCCGCCGCCGGCACCTGCGAAGAAGTGATCGACACCCTGCTGACCCGCGGCGAAAAAGTCGGCGTGCTGAAAGTGCGGCTGTTCCGGCCGTTCTCCGCCAAACACCTGCTCGGCGCGCTGCCGGACAGCGTGCGCAGCGTCGCGGTGCTCGATCGCACCAAAGAACCAGGCGCGCTGGCCGAGCCGCTGTATCTGGACGTTATGACCGCGCTGGCGGAAGCCTACAGCCGGGGCGAGCGCGCCACGCTGCCGCGAGTGATCGGCGGCCGTTACGGCCTGTCGTCGAAGGAGTTCGGCCCGGACTGCGCGCTGGCGGTGTTTCGCGAGCTGGCCCAGCCGCAGCCGCGCCCGCGCTTCACCGTCGGCATCTTCGATGACGTCACCGGCCTTTCGCTGCCGCTGAGCGACGAAATCCTGCCGCAGCGCGCCTCGCTGGAAGCGCTGTTCTACGGTTTGGGCAGCGACGGCTCGGTCTCGGCCACCAAGAACAACATCAAAATCATCGGCAACGCCACGCCGCTGTATGCGCAGGGCTATTTCGTCTACGACTCCAAAAAGGCCGGCGGCCTGACGGTCTCGCACCTGCGCGTCAGCGAGCAGCCGATCAATTCGGCCTATCTGGTCAGCCAGGCGGATTTCGTCGGCTGCCACCAGCTGCAGTTTATCGATAAGTACCAGATGGTTGAGCGCCTCAAACCCGGCGGCACCTTCCTGCTCAATACCCCTTACGGCGCCGACGAAGTCTGGTCGCGCCTGCCGCAGGAGGTACAGGCGCTGTTGCATCAACGCCAGGCGCGTTTCTACATCATCAACGCCGCCAAGCTGGCGCGTGAATGCCGGCTCGGCGCGCGCATCAACACCGTCATGCAGATGGCGTTTTTCCATCTGACGCAGATCCTGCCGAGCGACGTGGCGCTGCAACAGCTGCAGGACGCCATCGCCCGCAGCTACAGCAGCAAAGGCCAGGAGATCGTCGAGCGCAACTGGCAGGCGCTGGGCGCCACCCGCGGCGCGCTGATTGAAATCCCGCTGCAGCCGGTCGACGACAGCAGCCCGATGCGCCCGCCGGTGGTCTCGGACGCCGCGCCTGACTTCGTCAAAACCGTTACCGCCGCGATGCTGGCCGGACTGGGCGATGCGCTGCCGGTTTCCGCCTTCCCGCCGGACGGCACCTGGCCGGTGGGCACCACCCAGTGGGAAAAGCGCAACATCGCCGAAGCGATCCCGGTCTGGCAGCCCGACCTGTGCACCCAGTGCAACCATTGCGTCGCCGCCTGTCCGCACTCCGCCATTCGCGCCAAGGTCGTGCAGCCGGCGGAGATGGAACACGCCCCCGCCTCCCTGCAGTCGCTGGATGTCAAAGCGCGCGATATGCGCGGGCAAAAATACGTGCTGCAAGTGGCGCCGGAGGATTGCACCGGCTGTAACCTGTGCGTCGAGGTCTGCCCGGCGAAAGATCGCCAGAACCCGGAGATCAAGGCCATCAATATGGCCTCACGCCTCGATAATCTGACGGCGGAAAAAGACAACTACGATTTCTTCCTGCAGCTGCCGGAAATCGATACGGCGCAGCTGGAACGCATCGACATTCGCACCTCGCAGCTGATCACGCCGCTGTTCGAGTACTCCGGCGCCTGCTCCGGCTGCGGCGAAACGCCGTACATCAAGCTGTTGACCCAGCTCTATGGCGACCGTTTGCTGATCGCCAACGCCACCGGCTGTTCGTCGATCTACGGCGGCAACCTGCCGACCACGCCGTACACCACCAACGCCGAAGGGCGCGGGCCGGCATGGGCCAACTCGCTGTTCGAAGACAACGCCGAATTCGGCCTGGGCTTCCGTTTGACGGTCGATCAACATCGCGCGCGGGTGCTGCGCCTGCTGAATTCGCTGGCGCCGCAGCTGCCGGAGCAGTTGGTCAATGCCCTGCAGATGGAAGACGTGGCGCCGGAGCCGCGCCGCAAGCAAATCGCCGAACTGCGCGCGCTGCTGGCGAGTATTGAAGGTGAAGATGCGCGCCAGCTGGCGACCGACGCCGACTATCTGGTGGATAAATCCATCTGGCTGATCGGCGGTGACGGCTGGGCCTACGACATCGGCTTCGGCGGTTTGGATCACGTCCTCAGCCTGACGGAGAACGTCAACGTGCTGGTGCTCGACACCCAGTGCTACTCCAACACCGGCGGCCAGCAGTCGAAGGCCACGCCGCTCGGCGCGGTGACCAAATTCGGCGAGCACGGCAAGCGCAAGGCGCGCAAGGATCTGGGCGTCAGCATGATGATGTACGGCCATGTTTACGTTGCGCAGATCTCGCTGGGGGCGCAGCTCAACCAGACGGTGAAAGCGATTCAGGAGGCCGAGGCCTATCCGGGGCCGTCGCTGATCATCGCTTACAGCCCGTGCGAAGAGCACGGCTACGATCTGGCGCTCAGCCACGATCAGATGAAACAGCTGACCGCCACCGGCTTCTGGCCGCTGTACCGCTTCGATCCGCGCCGCAGCGCCGAGGGCAAGGCCGCATTGGCGCTGGATTCGCGGCCGCCGAACAGCAACCTGTCGGAAACGCTGCTGAAAGAACAGCGTTTCCGTCGCCTGAACGCGCAGCAGCCGGAGGTAGCCAGCGCGCTGTATCAGGCCGCCGAGAAAGAGCTGAAGGAGAAATACGATTTCCTCAGCCTGCTGGCCGGCAAGGCGGAAAAGTCCGCCGCTGAGTAACCTCCCTCAGGGCACGAGCGATTCGCGCCCTGATCTTTTACCGTTGACGTAAGGCGTAGCAATAAAACCTGCTGGCATTCCTGCGCGCAATCCGTACCATACAGGCCTCGCGTCGGGCGCGTGGAAGCTGGATGATGAATAATGATCAAAATCGGCCGGTTGAATGGTAAACTCGCGGTCTACAACGCCATGCCCCTAGTGCCCCCCATTGAGAATGAGCACGATTTAAATGTCAGAAAAGCAATCCGTTAGCCAAAAAGAGCAGTACAACCTGAACAAATTGCAAAAACGCCTGCGCCGCAACGTGGGCGAAGCGATCGCCGATTTCAATATGATTGAAGAAGGCGACCGCATCATGGTCTGTCTGTCCGGCGGCAAAGACAGCTACACCATGCTGGAGATCCTGCGCAATCTGCAGCAGAGCGCGCCGATCAATTTCTCGCTGGTGGCGGTGAATCTCGACCAGAAACAGCCCGGCTTCCCTGAGCATATTCTGCCTGCTTACCTGGAAGGCTTGGGGGTGGAGTACAAGATCGTCGAAGAAAACACCTACAGCATCGTTAAAGACAAGATCCCGGAAGGTAAAACCACCTGTTCACTGTGCTCGCGCCTGCGCCGCGGCATTCTGTATCGCACCGCCACCGAACTGGGCGCCACCAAGATCGCGCTGGGCCACCACCGCGACGATATTCTGCAGACGCTGTTCCTCAACATGTTCTACGGCGGCAAGATGAAAGGCATGCCGCCCAAACTGATGAGCGACGACGGCAAGCACGTGGTCATTCGCCCGCTGGCCTATTGCCGCGAGAAAGACATCGAGCGTTTCTCGATCGCCAAAGCGTTCCCGATCATTCCATGCAATCTGTGCGGCTCTCAGCCTAATTTGCAGCGCCAGGTGATCGGCGACATGCTGCGCGACTGGGACAAACGTTACCCAGGCCGGCTGGAAACCATGTTCAGCGCCATGCAAAACGTGGTGCCTTCGCACCTGAGCGATATCAATCTGTTTGATTTCAAAGGCATTCACCACGGCAGCGCGGTGGTGGACGGCGGCGATTTGGCCTTCGATCGCGAAGACATTCCGATGCAGCCGGTCGGCTGGCAGCCGGAAGATTCGGACGACGCGGCGCCTGCGCCGGCGCGTTTGGACGTGCTGGAAATCAAATAAGTCCCCTCGCCGCTCGCCACCCTGCGAGCGGCGACCTTTTCCCTCTCTCGACGATCTCGATCCTGTTCACAGTTTGCGCATAATTTGCTGGGCGATGCCGTTTTTACCCTATACTGTGCATTTATACAGTTATATGGAGATCGCGCAATGAATATCACCCCCTGCCTGTCCCACGTCTCGCTGGGCTCGAACGATTTCGTCGCCGCCGCGGCCTTTTACGATCGCACGCTGGCCGCCTTGGGTTGCCGACGGGTGCTGGAGCATCCCGGCGCGATCGGTTATGGCCGCGACTACCCGGAGTTCTGGCTGCAGGTGCCGATCGACGGCCAGCCCGCTTCACCCGGCAATGGCACGCACGTCGGTTTTTTCGCGACCAGCAAGCAGCAGGTGGATGAATTCCATCGCCAGGCGCTGTTGGCCGGCGCCGTCGATGAAGGCGCGCCCGGTTCGCGGCCGCACTACGGTGAGGCTTACTACGGCTGCTTTGTCCGCGATTTGGATGGGCACAAGATTGAAGCCAGCTTCTGGGATGAAAGCGCGGCCTGAGGAAGAGAGAAATCGAATAAAAAAATGCCGGTGATTAAACCGGCATTGTACGAATCAAATGTGCTATGCAGTAATTCAAAAATAAGAAAGTAAGACAATTATGGAGCGCAACGCCCATCGCTTGACGTTGCATTCACCTGCGAGAGAGATCATGCCCCATTTCCCCCGGCTAAATGTTGATTTTGCTCAATGTTAACCGGGTTTTCGTCATTTTCGCCTACAGCCAGCGGCTGCGCTTCAGCCACCAGGCGACGCCAAGCACCAACCCGACCAGCATCAGGCAAAATGCCGCGAAACCGAAGGGGTTGCCGCCGCCCGGTATGCCGCCAAGGTTGACGCCAAACAGCCCAGTCAGGAAGGTGGTCGGCAGAAATACCATCGCCAACAGCGACATGGTGTAAGTGCGGCGGTTCATCGCGTCGGCCATCACCGTGGTAATTTCGTCGGACAAGATGGCGGTGCGCGCGATGCTGCCGTCCAGATCGTCCAACCCGCGCCCCAGGCGATCCGCGATGTCCTGCATGCGGCGGCGATCGTCGTCGCTCATCCACGGCAGGCGGTCGCTGGCCAGCCGTGCGAAAACGTCACGCTGCGGCGCCATGTAACGGCGCAGCACGATAAGCTGTTTACGGATCAACGCCAGCTGGCCACGCTCCGGCACCTGCTGTTCCAGCAAGGCGTCCTCCAGATCGATAATCTTGTCGTGCAGATCCTCAATGAATTCGCTGGTGTGATCGGTCAACGCATCGGAAATCTCCACCAGCCAGTTGCCGCTGTTGGTCGGCCCGGCGCCGCTTTGCAAATCGTTCACCACCTGATCGATGGAATACACCTTGCGGTGCCGCGTGGAGATAATCAGTTTATCGGTGATGTACACGCGAATGGTGACCAACTGGTCCGGCCGTGAGTTGGCGTTAAAGTTGATGCTGCGCAGCGTGATCATGGTGCCTTCGCCCTGGCGGCTGACGCGCGGCCGTGAGCTTTCGCCGGAGAGCGCTTCGCGCACCGAGTCCGGCAGCAGCGGCGTGGTGCTCAGCCATTCGGCGCTGGCCGGGTGCGCGTAATCAAGATGCAGCCAGCAAGGCGCGTCGCAGGTGATCTTGTCATCCCGCTCGATCGGCGTGACGCCGCCCTTGCCATCCAGCTGGTAGGCGTAGACCGCGTCGGCGACCTGCAGCTCGCTCCCCTCAATCACATCCATTCATTTATCCCCTCAGTCTTGCTTATGTTGCTGAGTCTAGCGTTAACGCCTTGGAGATCAAAGACCAAGCTGTAACGCCAGTTTTCATGTTGTCCCATAAGCGTGGTCTATACTTCTGCTGCCAGGAACGCAAGACAGCCCGAGAGGAAACTCGCATGTTACAAATCAGCACCGCAGATATCTTGAAAATCGTCCTACCGACCGTCATTACGCTGTTTATCGCCGTGGTCAAAACGCCTTTTCGCATTCGGCGGGAAAACCACGATAAGCTGTTAAACCTGCTCGAATCCGTCGAGAAGCCCCAAAGCGCCCCCATACGTCTGTTGCGGTTTCGCGACTATATCGGCAACCGCAGCGCCGGCCTTGTTGCGCTGCAGCTGCTGCTGGCATTGCCGGATAGCGTAGCGGCGCTGGAACGCTATCGTTTCACCGGTGGCCGTCAGCAAATCTTGCGCGCCACGCCCGCAGGCTTCGTTTTGCGGCCAAGCGCCAATAACGCGTTCAAGCGTTTCTTGCTTTCCTGTCGCTATTTCTTGCTGTATTTGGTGTTCGTTACGTTGCTGGTGCTGTTCCCTGCGTTGACTCAATGGGGGCTGCAGCAGTTAGGGGTATTGATTACGCCCTATTCACTCCGCTATCTGCCTAATGCGCGCATCACCGACGGCTGGCAGCTGCTGTTCCCCGGCTTATTGTTTATTATCATTATGTTCAGCCTGGCATACCTGACCTTCAGGCAGCTGGCACGCGCGGGTAACCTCAGTTCGGAACGCGCCTTTTATCGCTACTATCAACGAGCGCGTGAGGAACAACGATGCCGGGAAGTCCTGAGACAACTGCGCGCTGCGCTGCGCCGAACCTGACGAGAATGCGCCGCCTGCGCTGCATCGCAATGGCCGCCCTGCTGCTGTTCGGCCAATCGGCTCGTGCAGAGCCGGTGTTAGAACGCCTCGCCACACCCTATCACGCGCCGACGGCGGCGGGTTCACTGCCTTATTTTGTCGCGCACGCTCACTCCCCCCAGCCGCGCACCGCGCTGGTGGTGATGCACGGCCACCCGCGCGATGTCGCCAAGACATTGCAAGCGGCGATCGACGCCGCGCAGGGAGCGGGAGACAACAGCTTGCTGGTCGCCCCGCTGTTCCAGGTACCGGAGACGCTTGCCGCCCGCTGCCGTTCCGCCGGGCTGCCGGCGCCGCAAGAGGGGGACGCCCTGTGGCGCTGCGGCTCCTGGATCGAAGGCGGTTTGGATAATGGCGGGAAAACCGGCTCGTTCAACGCCATGGATAACCTGCTGGCCGATCTGAAACGGCGCTGGCCGTCGTTGCAGTCGATCACCGTCGCCGGTTTCTCCGCCGGCGCCCAATTCGTGCAGCATTATGTCGGCTTCGCCAACCCGCCGGACGGAGTGCGTCTGCGCTATGTCGTCGCCGATCCGGGCAGCTGGCTCTATTTTGACAACCTGCGTCCCCAGCCCCTTCACCCGGAGCTCTGTGGCAGTGAAAAAACCTGTCGCTTCCGCTGGCAAACGCTGGACGCCGGCCAGTGCCCACAGGCTAACCAGTGGAAATATGGTACGGAAGCGCTTCCCGTTCACCTGCAGCGCACCGCCGACGCAGCCCGCCGGCGCTATGCGGCGGCGGATATCACCTACCTGGCCGCAGACGGTGATACCGGCACCGCGCCGGGGGCCTACTATCGGATACTCGACAAATCCTGCGCCGCCCAGCTGCAGGGTCCCTACCGGTTGCAGCGCGCCCTGGCCTATGCCGACTATGACCGGCGCTATCTGGCGCCGGAGAAGCCGCATCGGTTAACCCTCGTTCCCGGCTGCGGACACAACGTCGCCTGCGTCTTTCCCGCGCCGGCGGCCAGGCAAGCGCTGTTCTCCATTAATGCAGACTAATAATAACGGCATTGAAATAAACCATTGCCGATAAATCAGACAATATCGCCGATAAAGCGCTGGTAATACCGTTATTATTATGACTTAACATATTGCTATCAATTTTAATTCAAAATGATAATAATAAATCAACACAAAGCTGTTTCAGCGCAAATTTTAGGGGCATATACTTTTCTCACTACGAGGAGGTAGTTATGTTACGCGACCATTTAAAAATAAACGCCAGCGATACGCTGGAAAAAATCAGCAATATCCATTTGCAAAACCAGGGCCAGGAAGAGATCAGTGAGTTTGTGGTGAAAAACGCCGCCGGTCTGCAGATTGGCAAGGTCTCCGTCCACGATCGTTTCAGTACCCGTCGTTCTTATCCCACCAGCTACCGCATTACTCAGACCGATATGAGCGGCCGCGTAGTGGTGGACGCCATGCGGGACTGTCTGTAAGCGTAACCGCTCTCTGAAATAGACAATATTAATGTGATGATGGCAACCCTGTTTATTATTAAACGGGGTTTATCGCATGGAAAAATTAATTAGCCGCGTGGTTTCGCCGCCGAGAAAATAACGCCCCCGCATTGCGCGGGGGCGATAAATAAACCCATTCAGTGTTTGATGATATACATCGTTTGGCTATAGGCCACATCTTCCGGATTGGTGATCGGGTAGCCTTTTACCCACGGTTTGATCAGGCGGCCGTTGGTGTATTGGTATATCGGCGCGATTGGCGCCTGATCGGCAATGATCTGTTCCATCTTGTTGTAATCGGCGGTCACCGCCGCCGGGTTGGTTTCCCGCCCCGCCTGCGCCAGCAGCTTGTCGTAGTCCGCATTCTTGAACTTGGCGATATTGCCGCTGTGGGTGGAGGTCAGCAGCGACAGGAAGGTCGACGCCTCGTTATAGTCACCCACCCAGGAGGCGCGGATCACATCGAAATTGCCGGTATTGCGGCTGTCGATGTAGGTTTTCCACTCTTGGTTTTGCAACTTGACGTCAATCCCCAGCTTTTTCTTCCACATCGAGGCCACGGCGATGGCGATCTTCTGGTGGCTCTCCGAGGTGTTATACAGCAGCGTCAGCTTCAGCGGGTTGTTCGGGCCGTAGCCGGCCGCCTGCAGCAATGCCTTGGCCTGCGCGTCCAGCTCCGCCTGCGGCTGCTGTTGCAGCAAACTCGCCTCGGGTTTGAACCCGGCGGTGACGTCCGGCGTGAAGTGATAAGCCGGTTTTTCACCGGTGCCCAACACTTTCTCCGCGATAATCTTGCGATCGATGGCGTAGGACAAGGCCTGACGCACCCGCACGTCGTTGGTCGGCGCACGCTGGGTGTTGAACGCGTAATAATAGGTGCCGAGCTGATCCGGGGTGTACACCTGCCCCGGGATGTCTTTCAGCAGCTTCTGATACATGTTTTTCGGGAAGGATTCGGTGATGTCGATGTCACCCGCCAGGTAACGCTTGGTGGCGTTGGATTCCTGGTTGATCGGCACGAAGGTCACTTTGGTCAGCACGGTGCGCGCATGATCCCAGTAATGGTCATTAGGCGTCAGCACCAGCTTCTCGTTCACCACCCGCTCCTGCAGTTTGAACGCGCCGTTGCCCACCAGATTGCCGACCTTGGTCCAGTCATTGCCGTATTTTTCCACCACCGCCTTGTTCACCGGGAACAGGCTGAAGTTGGCCGTCAGGCTGACGAAGTACGGCACCGGCTTGTCCAACTGCACCTTGAGCGTGTAGTCATCCGGCGCCGATACGCCCAAGCGATCGGCCGGCAGTTTGCCGCTGATGATCTGCTCGGCGTTCTGGATCCCCGCCAGTTGCGCGAACCAGGCGAACGGCGACAGATTTTTCGGTTCTACCAGCCGCTGCCAGCTGTAAACGAAGTCTTTTGCCGTGACAGGGTCACCGTTTGACCAACGCGCGTCTTTACGCAGATGGAAAATATAAGTCTGATTGTCGCTGGTCTGCCAGCGGGTGGCGACGCCGGGGATCACTTTCCCGTTGGCGTCCTGATTGACCAGCCCTTCGAACAGATCGCGCGCCAGCTGAGCCTCCGGCAAGCCAACCGCTTTGATCGGATCGAGCGAGGCCGGTTCGTCTTTAATGTGGCGCACGATTTCCTGTTTGTCCGCCAGCGCGGTGCCCGGGGGAACCTGCGCCGCCATGGCGCTGCTCATACAGGCGCCGATCGCCGCCGCGCAGAGCGCCAAACGAAAACCCCGTTGCATTTTTTTTCCCGTCATTATGATTTGTCCCCCGTTAACCATCTGAATTTTTTATCATATAGCACAAGATCCATCCGGCCTAGAGCCCGCGGGCGAGAAGTTGCAAAAAGTGCGATTCAGGCGATAAAAAACCCGTGCGGCGCAGGGCGGCACGGGTGGGATTGCGGCAGCGACCGTCAGTCGTACAGGTGGATGCTGTTGATGCGGTAGCTGAACTCTTCACCCTCTTCTTCATCGAACACGGTGAAAAAGCCTTTCTCAGCCAGCGGACGGGCCGAGATATCGGTTTTTTGCAGCTGACGTGCATCCGCGTCGTCGTAGCCGTAATCGAGATAGAAGGCATCTTTCTGGTAATCGATATGCAGGGTGAACGGATAGTTCGATTCGTCCCCGCGCCCGTCGTCATTTTTCACCACGCCGAACCATTCCCCCTGACGGATCTGGTTTTCAGCGTCTACGCCGCACAGCAGCGTGATGGTGTCATTTTCATTTTCGCTATAGCTGGCGATGATTCTGGCTACTGGCATGTTAAATCCTCTTGCGGGTGATTGGCTTAGCTCTGCCGTTAGTATAACAACAGCCTCAGGCCAGGTGCGGTTTAATTGGCGTTTTCGCCGCTACCGCATCACAGATCGCGCAAACGCCGCACAATTGCGATGGGAAAGATGTCTCAAAGCGTAATACACTGAATAAAATGACAATGACTCTCGGCCTTTAACTCAGGGACAACACCATGACCGAACATCGACCGCGCAGTGAACGTGGCCAGTTGGCCGTCGCAGGAGAGAACTACGGCAGCTCGCTGCTGGGCGCGCCGCTGCTCTATTTCCCGGCGGCGGTCAGCGGCCCGGAAACCGGGCTGATCATCGCCGGCACCCACGGCGATGAGAGCGCCGCCATCGTAACCCTGTCCTGCGCGCTGCGCAGCATCGCCCCCGAACAGTTGCGCCACCACGTGGTGCTGGCGGTCAACCCCGACGGCTGTCAGCTGGGGCTGCGCGCCAATGCCAACGGCGTCGATCTGAACCGCAACTTCCCGGCCGCCAACTGGCGCTCCGGGGACACCGTCTATCGCTGGAACAGCGCGGCGCCGGTGCGCGACGTCAGGCTCTCCACCGGCGGGCGCCCCGGCTCCGAACCGGAAACCCAGGCGCTGTGTCATCTGATCCATCGCCTGAAGCCGCATTGGGTGGTGTCGTTCCATGAGCCGCTGGCCTGCATCGAAGATCCCGCCAGCTCGCGGCTCGGCGTTTGGCTGTCGCACAAGTTCGAACTCCCGCTGGTGACCAGCGTCGGCTATGAAACGCCCGGTTCGTTCGGCAGCTGGTGCGCGGATCTGTCCCTGCCGTGCATCACCGCCGAATTCCCGCCGATCTCCGCCGATGCCGCCAGCGAGCGCTACATCGACGCCATGACCGAACTGCTGACCTACCCGAATTAATCCCTACGGGGCGAGATCGACGATCGCCCCGCATTCGAACGCCAGACCCGGTTCGACGTCCCGCGCCAGCCAGGTCGGGCCGTCCAGATCGACGAAACGCGCCGCCGGCGCCAGCGGCAAGGCGGCGGATATCGCGCGCGACGTACACAACATGCAGCCGAGCATGATGGCGAATCCCTGTTCGCGCGCGGCCTGCGCCAGCGCCAGCGCCTCGGTCAAGCCGCCGGTTTTGTCCAGTTTGATGTTGACCATCTGATAGCGTTGCGCCAGCCGCGGCAGATCGGCGCGGGTGTGGCAGCTCTCATCGGCGCAGATCGGCAGCGGATGAATAAAGTGTTCCAATGCGGCGTCGTCACCGGCCGGCAGCGGCTGCTCCAGCATCGCTACGCCGAGATCGGCCAACAGCTGGCAGCGTGCCGCCAGCCCTTCCGCCTGCCAGGATTCATTGGCATCGACAATCAGCGTCGCCTGCGGCACCGCGGCGCGGATCGCCACCAGCCGCTCGCTGATATAGTGATCGTCGAGTTTGATCTTCAGCAGCGTGGCGCCCTGCCGCTCCAGCTCACGCGCGGCGAAGGCCATCGCTTCCGGCGTTCCGATGCTGACGGTCTGCGCCATACGGATCTGCGCCGGCGCCGTCACGCCGCTGCGCTGCCACAGGCTCTGCCCGTGCAGACCACACTCCAAATCCCACAGCGCCGAGTCCAGCGCGTTGCGGGCCGCGCCCGCCGGCATCCGCGTCAGTAGCTGTTCGCGGGTGATGCCTTGCGCGATCGCCGGCGCCATCTCAGCCAGCTGCGTCATCACCGATTCCTCGCTCTCGCCATAGCGCGGATACGGCGTGCATTCGCCGACGCCGCGCACGCCCTGCTGTTCGATTTCGACCACCACCACCCTGGCTTCGGTGCGGCTGCCGCGCGCGATCACGAAGGCGGTGTGCAGCGGCCAGGCTTCCGGGTAAAAACGCATGTCTCTCATAACGGCTCCTGAGCGAAAACTGCGCATCCAGGCAGGCTGATGCGCCGGTGATGTTTTATAGAACAGCCTAATATATACAACTATTTAGCAAACTTTGATATCCAATCCGCCCCGCTTGTCATAAACTGGCGTCAGGGTGTGAACCTGATGTTAACAGCCGCCGCCGGCGCGCCGTTTCATCAGGTTCATACCCTTTGTATAAACACCTGTAAAAGGAATCTAGCAATGACTCAGACAGTACATTTTCAAGGCAATCCGGTCAGCGTAGCGGGCAAACTGCCACAGCAGGGCGAACAGGCCAAGGCCTTCTCGCTGGTTGCCAAAGACCTGTCAGACGTAGCGCTGAGCAGCTTCGCGGGTAAACGCAAAGTCCTGAACATCTTCCCAAGCATCGATACCGGCGTCTGCGCGACGTCGGTGCGTAAATTCAACCAGTTGGCCAGCGGCCTGGATAACACCGTGGTGCTGTGCATCTCCGCCGATCTGCCGTTCGCCCAGTCTCGTTTCTGCGGCGCGGAAGGCCTGAGCAACGTGGTCACGCTGTCCACCCTGCGCGGCGCCGAGTTCAAACAGGCGTACGGCGTTGAAATCGCCGAAGGTCCATTGGCGGGCCTGACCGCGCGTGCGGTCGTGGTGCTGGATGGCCAGGACAACGTGCTGTACAGCGAGCTGGTGAACGAAATCACCACCGAGCCGGATTACGACGCGGCGCTGGCAGCGCTGAAATAATAAAGCCGGCGAACGCCGGCTTTGGATACACGGGAAGGCGCCGCAAGGCGCCTTTTTTATTCTTCGCCCTCAGCGCCGCCTTTGCGGCTGCTCAGGCCATATTCGCGCAGCTTGTTGGCGATGGCGGTATGGGAAACGCCCAACCGCTTCGCCAGCTTGCGGGTGCTGGGATAGGTGCGATACAGGCGCGTCAGCACCGAGCGCTCGAAACGCTTGCTGATGTCGTCCAGCGAACCGTCCAGCACCTCGTCGCCCAGCGACATCTCCACCTCGAACTCCGGCAACACGATATCCTGCGGCCGCAGTTCGTAGCCTTCGGTTTGCGTCAGTGCGCGGTAGATGGCGTTTTTCAGCTGGCGCACGTTGCCCGGCCAGCCGTATTTGCTGAGGAAGCTACCCAGATCGTTCGCCAGCTTGGGCCGCGCCACGCCCTGCTCATCGGCGAAGCGCGCCACGAACAGCTCGGTCAGCGGCATGATGTCCTGCGGACGTTCGCGCAGCGGCGGAATGGTGATGGTCAGCACGTTGAGGCGATAATAGAGGTCTTCGCGGAATTCGCCGCGCTGCACCAGCTCGGTCAGGTTCTTCTGGGTGGCGCAGATCACGCGCACGTCAACGTGCACCTCATGCTCTTCGCCGACCCGGCGGAACGTGCCGTCATTGAGAAAACGCAACAGTTTGGTCTGCATGCGCGGCGACATTTCGCCAATCTCATCCAGCAGCACCGAACCGCCGTTGGCCTGCTCGAAGAAGCCCTTTTTGCCTTCCAGCGCGTTGGGATAAGCGCCCGGCGCATGGCCGAACAGCTCGCTCTCCACCACGTCATCCGGCAGCGCGGCGCAGTTCAGCGCCAGGAACGGCTGTTTGCCGCGCGGGCTGCGCAGGTGGCAGGCGCGAGCCAGAATATCCTTGCCGGTGCCGGTATCGCCCACGATCAGCAGCGGCGCATCGAGCATCGCCAGTTTGCGCGCCTGCTCCAGCACGTGACGCATCTTGGCGCTCACCGCGACGATGTGATCGAATTCGGTATCGTCGTTCACCGACAGATTTTGCAGTTGGCGACCCATGCGCGCGGTGGACTTCAACATCACCACCGCGCCGACCGCAGCCGGCTGTTGCTGTTCGTCCTCCAGATAGATAGGCGTAATGTCCATCAGGAAGTCCTGGCTGCGGATCACCACCCGTTCTGAGTGCGGCGCCGTATGCTCACTCTCCAGCCAGCGGCTGAAGTTATAGCCGCCGATCAGCGCCCCGGCGGTCTGGTTGCGGATCTTGTCTTCGTTCAGGCTGAACAACGCCAGCGCCGCCGGATTGGCCAGCTCGACCTTGCCCTTCATGTCGATAGAGAACACCGGCTCCGGCATCGACTCCAGCAGCGCACGCAGCGCGCGATGCTCGCGTTCGGAAGGCATAAAGCTGACGGTGCGCACGTCGGTCACGCCGGCGATGCGGCGGATCTCCGCCATCAGCGCGCGGAAAGTATCGAAGTCCAGCTGGGAGAAATTGAGGTAAATGCGGCCGATGGGATCGATCTCGATGCCACGTAAGTCAATGCTGCGCGATACCAAAAGATCGAGTAATTCTCGAGTGAGACCGAGGCGGTCTTCGCAAAATACTTCCAAACGCATCAGTGTTGGCCTTATCTCTGCAGGTGCGGGGATCGTTAGCGATGATGATACTCCCTCGCACCGGGCGGTAGAAGCGATCTGTCAGCAAAAGTTGACAGAACTCTGATTTATTGCCGTGGTTGCTGATTTTAAACGCAAGCGAATAACAGCATCGGCGTCATTTTAGCCCACAAACAGAGAGTTATCACAAACAGAATTAATTTTGCAGATATTTATCACGCAAGCGCAGGGGGATCGACTATCGTCAAGTCTCGATTACGTCCGGCGTTGGCGCCGGTGAAATAACGGCGCTGCCAGGAGCGCCGTCGCGGGGTTATTTGGCCTTGTCGTCGCTCTTTTTCAGCGTGTCTTTCAACTGGCCGATCAGCTGGCTGCGGAAATCGCCAAGCTTCGGTTTTTCCCCTTCCAGCCACGGCAACGGGCGACACAGTTCCATCGCCTTGATGCCCAGCCGCGCGGTCAACAACCCGGCGCCGATGCCCTGCGCCGCGCGCGCCGACAGCCGCGCCGCCAGATCCTGCGACATCCAGTCCATGCCCACTTCGCGCACCAGTTCGGAAGCGCCGGCGAAGGCGATGTTGAGCAGCACCAGCCGGAACAAACGAATGCGGCTGAAGTAGCCCAGTTCAATGCCGTACAGCGCGGCGATGCGGTTAATCAAACGGATGTTGCGCCAGGCGATAAACGCCATATCCACCAGCGCCAACGGGCTGACGGCAATCATCAGCGTCGATTCGGCGGCGGAGCGGCTGATTTCGCGCCGCGCTTGGTTGTCGAGCACCGGCTGCACCAGTTTGGCGTACAGCTCCACCACTTCACGGTCATTTTGGGTTTCATGCAGCGAGGCCTGCCAACGCTGCAGCGCCGGATGCCCCTGATCCAGCCCGGCCTGGCGCGCCAGCTTCTCGCAGAATTCGCGCCCTTGCCCCAGTCCGTGGCTGTGCAACAGCTCGCGCGCCACGTCGCGCTCTTCCGCGCGCTGGCGCAGCCGATACAAACGCCGCCATTCGGTGACCACCGAACCGACGCCGGCGAACACGATCAGGCCGCCGGCCACGCCGCCACCCATGGCGATCCAGTCCTGCTGCACCCAGGCGGTATGCACCCACTGCACGCCCTGCGCCACCACGCTGACGCCGAACAGCGCCAGCCCGGCGGTGACCATTTTGCGCCACAGGCTGCGTTTCGGCTTCAGCGCAGCGTTGATGATGCCCTCGGCGCGCCCTTCTTCCTCCTCCTGCTGCAGCTCCGGCGCCGCCGGAAAGAAGCTCTCCGCCTGCTCGGCGTCGAAAGCGACGCCGGCGCGCAACGTCGGTTCCTGCGGCGGCTGCAACGGCTCGTCAAAATCGATACGCGGTTTGATCGGCTCGCTCATCGCAATTTGTCTCCCAGTAAAAATTCCATCACCGCATCCAGACGGATATGCGGCAACGGGCTGTCCACGCTCATGGCACGCGGGCGAAACTCATCGAAGTGAAATCCCTGGCTCTGCCAGAACGTCGGCCCCGGCAAACGGGCCGGCACTTCGCCGGGGAACACCGTCAGCGGCGCGCCGTCGCTGAGGCGATTGCCCTTCAGCGCCGGAATACGCTGCCCCTGATGATCGACAATGCCGCTCTCGGTCGCCTGCACCGAGGCCAGGCCGACGCAATCCATGCTGATGCCTTCGAACGCCGCGTTCTGCCACGCCTCTTGCACCAGCTGTTGCAGCAACGACACCAGATTGGCGTGCTGATCGGCGGTGATGTGGTCCGCCTTGGTGGCGGCGAACATCAGTTTGTCGATGGTCGGCGAGAACAAGCGGCGAAACAGCGTGCGTTTGCCGTAATGGAAACTCTGCATCAGTTGGGTCAGCGCCAGGCGCATGTCGTTGAACGCCTGCGGGCCGCTGTTGAGCGGCTGCAGGCAGTCAACCAGCACGATTTGCCGATCGAAACGGACAAAATGCTCTTTATAGAAGTTTTTGACGATCGACTGACAGTAATAATTGAACCGAGCGCGCAGCATGCCGATATTGGTGTGTTTGTCGGCCTGCGCCAGTTTCGACTCGCCCGCCGCGGCAACATCGGGCCACGGGAAAAACTGCAGCGCCGGCGCGCCGGCCATGTCGCCCGGCAGCACAAAACGGCCCGGCTGAATGAAGTGCAGACCTTCGCTTTTGCAGCGCAACAGATAATCGGTGTAGGCCTGGGCGATCGCCGCCAGGCGATTTTCGTCGGCCGGGGCCAGCGGATCGCAGGTTTTACACAGGTCAAGCCAGGGCTTGGCCCATTCGGCGCGTTCCCCCTGCAGCAGCCCGGTCATCTGCCGCGACCAGGCCAGGTAATCCTGCTCGAGCATCGGCAGATCCAGCAACCATTCGCCCGGATAATCGACGATCTCCAGGTACAGCGTGGAGGTGTCTTTGAAATGGCGCAGCAACGAGTCGTTGGAGCGGTAGCGCAGCGCCAGTCGGATTTCGCTGACGCCGCGCGTCGGCGTCGGCCAGGCCGGCGGCGCGCCGTACAGCTGCGCCAGCCCTTCGTCGTAGGTGAAACGTTGGATGCCGAGATCGCGCTGCGGGATGCGCTTGACGCCCAGCAGGCGTTCTTCGCGCACCGGTGAAAACAGCGGCATGCGCGCGCCGCTGTGCACATGCAGCAGTTGATTGACGAAGGCGGTGATAAAGGCGGTTTTGCCGCTGCGGCTCAGGCCGGTCACCGCCAGGCGCAGATGGCGATCCATTCCGCGGTTGACCAGCGAGGTTAACTCATTTTGCAGTCGTTTCATTTTGCCTGGAGTCGCATCCTTTTATTCACTAAAACATGCAGTTACACGGTAACACTTCGCTAACCACATGGCCTATGCTCACTATTATAGCCACAAGCAGAGTGAGATTTGCCACAGATGAAAATTGCCACCTTCTCAACTTAACCGACAACGCTTTGTGTAAGACATAGCCGAGCAACCTAATATCGCCCCCTATACAAAGACGAGATAGTATTACCCCCACAGGAATAATCACAATCACTCGTACTAACGATACAACCCCTTCATCAAAACGTTTATGTCAATACGAATACTAACCGGAGAATCCGATGAGCACAATTAATTTCGAGCGCGACCTGACCATTATAAATTCGATGGCAACACTTAAAAACACCCAACCAGAATATGACGGTCAACGCATAATCTTAACCGAGTATTATCAAGGAAAGGGTAAAGGTGGCGGTGTATTTACAGGACATACCAACGCGGTAAATGCCATTGACGACGGTGGCTATTCGACGCTTAAAGTCAATCAATCCCCAGCAGCGTGGTATCGTAATGACTTAACCCAGCTTTCTTTATACGACGGGGGATGTGATCTTACTCTTGACGATAATGGCCCCCTGATTCAAAACATTGCACTGATCAGAGGTGAACGCTCCGTAAAGATTCCAAGCGGCTATTGGAATATTAAAACACCGGTCGTCTTTCCAGCCAACAGTGGAATTTCCCTTTACGGTGAAAGCAGTTACAACGGTCGTGCCGTGTTCGTCTACAACGGACAAGACTTGGCAGAACAGACTGATATAACAGGGATTATAACCATCGACGCCGCTCAGGGAGAAATAACCTATAGCGGTGTCAGTTTCAGAAACTTCCAGCTAAGGGGAAATAACAAGACGATTTGCGGACTGAGTATAAAATACGCAAGCTATGTGCACGCCCAGAATGTAAGCATTCTTTACTGTCGGGGAGCCGGTCTTTATTTAGATAAGGTTCAGGATAGTTACTTCAAATTCGTCGAGGTTCAAGGCTGCGGCAGAACGTCGGGAGATTATGATAACTACCTGGACATCACTGACTTCAATAAGATGCTTCTTGCCCCCATTCATTTAACATCAACAATGCAAAATGACCACTGCAACATGTTACGATTCGAAGATTGTCAATGGGAAGCCAATTTGATAAGCCCGACTATCTATGTTAACGGTGGAATAGGACTTTGGTTTAAAAACCTACATATGGAACATCGAACCGGCCCGCTTCAAAAATTGATCGGCAACAATCCCAATGCCAGCTGTCTATTATATATGAATAATTCTGGCGAAGTTTACCTCAATGAAGTTCAGGCATCAGAGATAAAACACTTAGTCTATAGCTCTGGATACGGTGTTTTATATGCTACAAATATTAATCGAGGAGGGAATATTACTCACGCAGCATCAGGCAAAAAATTCAATGTGTTCATGAATGGGTGCTGGCTTCAGGATATGGACTTTTCATCCAGTGTAAAAGCCATGATCAGCAATTGCCGACTAGCCAGTTTGACCTGGCGATACCCTGCTTATCCAAGTACTATTTCGGACACCCACTTTTCCGGCAACGTTGCTCTGACAGAAGATGGAGCCAACCCACGTATCGATTTGGTCGACTGCCAGTATGGCAGCGTGAAAAGCAATACCAGCAATCTACGTTTCCTCGGCGGGCGTTGCTCGGGAGATTTTTACTATGTCTCACGATCGGGGGCTGGCTCGGTCATTGACGTTGACGTTGAAGGCAACACGACCATCAGCACCAGTTACGGCTGTTCATATCAGCCTGGAAAATCCAACTATACCGCAGTACGGATCGCCGACGGCCCCAAAGAGCTCGGCGGCGTAATGCGCCCCATTGGTTCCGAATGGTTCAATACTGCTGTGGCCGGTGACGAAGAAGGTGCCATCTATAGCTGGGTGAAAACGACTACCGGGTGGCGCCCCTCCAGTCGCATCAGTCGTTTCGGCACGAGCTTATCTTCCATGACGTTTGCTCAACTTCCTGCTGCGAATGTTTGCAAAGGCACCGCTATTTTTTGCACCAATACCGCAGCAAATCCATCGGCACAGGCAATCATAAGCAACGGTTCGAATTGGGTCTATTTGGCAACCCCGGGGACAAAAGTCACCGCAGCGAATTGAATGAACGATATCATGCCGCCCTACTTGGGTGGCATCTTCTCTCCCGCCACGTAACGCCCGAATGCCTTGTTCAGGCCTTTACGGAACAGCGGTTCCAGCACCAGCGCCAGCACGAAGCGCACCGGTTTGCGGCCGACGGTCTTCAACAGCCAGCCGGCGGCGCCCGCCGGGCCATAGTTCAATAACGCTATGATGATGACTTTAGCCAATGTCTTCAACATTGCCGCCGCTCCTGATTTAAATCCACCCGTTCTGGTGGCGTTCGCGACATCAATTTTATTCATGACAATGCCCTCCGGCACAAGACGATTAAGATGACCTTCAACGGGATGACGGCGGCGAGATATCCGGCCTGCACAGGCCGGATATCGCAAGAAGAGTTACAGCTTGCGGAAGCGGCTCTGAACGCCGAAGGTGTCGGACGTCACGTAACGCTCGACCTGACGCAGCTGCTGTTCGCCGCTGCCCAGCTCATATTCCAGCTGATCGAGCAGCTGGCGCGGCGTCTTCTGATGCTCGCCCTCGAAACGGCTGGCCGGCGCTTCGTCCAACACGAACACCAGCGCGATATAGGCCACCAGCGTGAAGAAAAACAGCCCAAAGAACAGCGACAGCACCACCATCACGCGGATCAGGCGCACCGGCACGTCGAAATAGTGAGCCAGACCGGCGCAGACGCCTTTTACCATGCCTTCTTCGGGTACGCGATAAAGCTTTTTACTGCCCAGCGTCATGTTCATCAGGACTGTCTCCAGTTCGGGTGTTCCGCATCGAGGATCTCTTCCAGCGCCTGAATGCGTTCACGCATGCGTTTGGCGTCTTCCGCCAGCTGCGCCAGGCGCTGCATTTCTTGCTGACTCAGCTGGATGCCGGTCTGTTGCCGATTGCTGTAATGCAGCCAAAGCCAAATCGGCGCGACAAACAGCACGAAAATTGTCAGCGGAATGGCAAGTAATAAAGCACTCATTGTTATTCCTTCTTATCGGATCCTGGATAGGCGGCCACCTCCGGCGTGTGGCCGCGGTTCGCCTTACTCGGAGCGGTTCATCTTGGCTTTCAGCGCCGCCAGTTGCTCACTGATGGCGTCATCGGCTTTCAGCTCGGCAAACTCCTGGTCCAGCGACTTCTTTTTACCGATACCGATGCTTTCCGCTTCGGCTTCCATATGGTCGATGCGACGTTCGAACTGTTCGAAACGCGCCATCGCCTCATCCAGCTTGCCGCTGTCGAGCTGACGGCGCACCTCGCGCGAGGAAGATGCGGCCTGATGGCGCAGCGCCAGCGCCTGCTGCCGCGCGCGGGTTTCGGTCAGCTTGTTTTCCAGCTCACCGATTTCGCTCTTCATGCGCGCCAGCGTTTCTTCTACGGTCGCCACTTCCTGCGTCAGCGTGGCGATCAGGTCGGCAACCTTTTGTTTTTCGATCAGCGCCGCGCGGGCCAAGTCTTCTTTATCTTTGCGCAGCGCCAGCTCGGCTTTTTCCTGCCAGTCGCTTACCTGGCTTTCACCCTGCTCGATGCGACGCAGCAACTGCTTTTTCTCCGCCAGCGCGCGCGCCGACGTAGAACGGACTTCAACCAGCGTGTCTTCCATCTCTTGGATCATCAACCGCACCAGCTTCTGCGGATCTTCCGCCTTGTCCAGCAGGGTGTTGATGTTGGCGTTCACGATGTCGGCAAAACGAGAAAAAATACCCATAATTCACTTCCTCTTGGTTCTGATGGCGTCTGAAGCGCCGCGTTAAGTCGTACAGCTTGCCCAAAGAGATAATCAAAACCCGTGCCAACTTTTATCTAATTGAAAAACAACAACTCTTTATTTTTGACTCTCTGCGCGCTTGCTGTAGAGTGATTATTTTCACCAAACATTGGCGAATTTCATCATGAACGAACAGCCAGAGAATTTGTTGGGCGAAGCAAACGCCTTTGTCGAAGTATTGGAGCAAGTCTCCCAGGTGGCAAAGCTGAACAAACCGGTGCTGGTGATCGGCGAGCGCGGCACCGGTAAAGAGCTGATCGCCCATCGTCTGCACTACCTCTCCAACCGTTGGCAAGGGCCGTTCATCTCGCTCAACTGTGCGGCGCTGAATGAAAACCTGCTGGATTCCGAGCTGTTCGGCCACGAGGCCGGCGCCTTTACCGGTGCGCAGAAACGTCATCTGGGCCGCTTCGAGCGCGCCGACGGCGGCACGCTGTTCCTCGATGAGCTGGCGACCGCGCCAATGCTGGTGCAGGAGAAATTGCTGCGGGTGATCGAATACGGCCAACTGGAACGCGTGGGCGGCAGCCAGCCGCTGCGGGTAGATGTGCGACTGGTGTGCGCCACCAACGACGATCTGCCGGCGCTGGCGGCGGCGGGCAAGTTCCGCGCCGATCTGCTGGATCGGCTGGCGTTCGACGTGGTGCAGCTGCCGCCGCTGCGCCAACGCCGGCCCGACATCATGCTGCTGGCCGAGCACTTCGCCATTCAAATGTGCCGCGAGCTGGCGCTGCCGCTGTTTCCCGGCTTTACCGAACGCGCCAGGCAGACGTTGCTCAACTACGGCTGGCCGGGCAACGTGCGCGAACTGAAAAACGTGGTGGAACGTTCGGTCTATCGTCACGGCGACAGCGACAACCCGCTGGATGAGATCGTCATCAACCCGTTTGCGCCACGCGAGGCCACGCCGCTTACGCCTGCCCCTGAAGGCGCCGGCGCGTTGCCGGCGCTGCCGCTCGAGCTGAAAAACTGGCAGTTGGAGCAAGAGAAGGCGCTGATCGAAGCAGCGCTGCAGCAAGGGCGATTCAACCAGCGCAAGGCGGCGCAGCTGCTGGGACTCACTTACCACCAGTTGCGCGGCATGCTGAAAAAGCATGCGCTGCTGCAAAACGGCGAGCAAGACGAGGATTAGCAACGCGGGGATTGGGTGCCGGTCTTTCCCGGCCGTCAGCTATTAGCCCCAGGTTGAGAGATGTGGCCTGAGAACGGCCGCCTGGAGAGGTCGGCCTTTCTCGACGGTCACGTCTATCTGCGAATAACCCGCCGATGAATCACCTTCTTGTAAGATCACAGCGGTATTTTTCCTGCCCGATAAATAACGCCGAGCGACAACGCGACGCAGACCAGAAAGGCATAGCGCAAACCGACAGTTTCGGATAAGAACCCGATTAACGGCGGCCCGATCAGCGTCCCCAGAAAACCGATGGTCAGCACTGCCGCGATGGCAGCGCTTGGCGCCATGGAAGAAGACCTTGCGGCCGCCCCCGCAACCAGCGGAATAATGGCGCAAATGCCAAGCCCAACCAGGAAAAAACCGATTATCGACGTCACCAAACCCGGTAACCAGGTCGTTAGCGTCATGCCGGTGAATGCCAGCATCCCGCCCCATTGCAACGTTCTTCTCACTCCGATCCGATCCACGAACCGGTTCAGCATGAGCCGGCCGATCGTCATGGCCGCCATAAATACCGTAAAACCCAGGCCGATGTATTTTCGATCGACCGAGACGACGTCCTGAAAATAAACGACGCTCCAGTCATACATAATGCCCTCACAAGCCATCGAGCAGAAAACGATCAGGCCATAGTTGAACAGCGAGCGGTCCGGGATGGCGAAAGCGCGCCCGGTCTGTTCCAGTTCCGGTTTGTCGAACAATGCCCGCCGACACAGCAAGGCGGACATCAGAGCCACCGCCGCTATGCCCGCAAAGTGCAGCGGCAAGGCGACATCCCGACCGATCATTAACGCCCCGATCCCTGCGCCGACGAACCCCGCCACGCCCCATATACCGTGAAAGAACGGCAGCCTCGTTTTACCGCTGACCGCCTCGGCGATACTGGCCTGCATGTTGTTCGAGACATTGACCGCGCTGTAAGCGAACCCGCATAAAAACAGCAGCACCGCCAGTTGCAGGACCGTCGCGGCGAAGGGCACCAGAAGCAAAAGCGTGGCGTTGAACAGAATAGCCGCGACGCCGACCACCCTGCTGCCGAGTTTGGCGATCGCCCATCCCGATATCGGCAGCGACACGACCACGCCGGCCGACATGGCGAACAGGACGGTGCCGAATACGCCGTCAGACAACGCAAGCCCTCCCTTGATCGTCGCCATCCTTGAACTCAAACTGCCGAAACACAGCCCCAGCATGAAAAACATGCTGGATATCGCCAGATTTTTTTCTTTCATCATCGACATCATGGGCTCCCCCTTATCCGATTAGCGGCCTGGTCAGGCGAAGGCATCAATGCCGGTCAGCGATGCCGAAAGCGCCCACAGACGCTGCGCCTGTTCCGGGTCGATCGCGTATTCCTTCACGCCAACCAGCGCCTGACTGTCGTGGACGGCGATGCCGGCAATATCGCCATCCTCACAGTAGAGGCCCCCTAATCCCTGCAACTGCGGTGAGGTGGCGGCCCAGACCTGCGTAGCAGCCCCCTGCTGAGGCGTTTTAAGGGCATCGGGATCGGCCGGATTGCCCTCTTCGTCCATCCAGCCCAGGGCTATCATCTCTGCTCTCGATATGTGCCGCTGCAGCGGCGTGGCGATGCTGCCCGGATGCAGGCTAAATGCGCGGATCCCCCGCGAGCGGCCCAGAAGATCCAACCAGACGGCGAACAGGGCATTCGCCGTCTTCGACTGACCGTACGCCAGCCACTTGTCGTAACCGCGCTCGAACTGCACATCTTCCCAGCGGATCGCCGAATGGTGATGCCCGGCGGAGGAGACGGTGACCACCCGCCCGCCATCGGCAATGGTCGGCCACAGTAAATTGGTCAGCGCATAGTGGCCGAGATGGTTGGTGGCGAACTGCCTTTCCCAACCGTGCCCTACCCGCGCCTCCGGGCATGCCATCACCCCGGCGTTGTTAATGACGATATCCGCCCGTAGGCTCGATGCGGTAAAGTCTGCAGCGAAACGACGCACGCTGTTCAAATCGGCGAGATCGAGTTCGGCGATCTCGACGCCGGCGCTCAGCCCTAACACCGCTTTGGCTGCCGCCGGTGCCCGGCAAGCGACGATAACCCGTGCGCCGGCGTCGGCCAGCGCCAGCGTCGTCTCCAGACCGAGGCCTGAATGGCCACCGGTGACGATGGCCAGCGTGCCTGACAGATCCTGGCCCGCGAGCACCTCGCCGGCGGTCGTTTTGGGCCCGAATCCTGACTTGATGGGGGTTTGTTGGGTAATCACAGGCATTCTCCTCACGGTTAACAGTGGCCGGCCAAACGCAGCCGGCGCGTCGATGAGAAGGAGTATGAAATTCCGTCACGGGACTGTGAATGCATGAAACCCCGAACTTCTGTCGAGATCGTCCAGGTTACACGGCAAAAAAGAAGAAAGTGGGGCATGGCGGCTCGCCAGGCGAGGTTTCCGGTCTGAAACAGGCAAAAAAAAAGCCAGCACCCGAGCTGGCTTAAAAAACACTGGAAGCAATGTGAGCAATGTCGTGCCTTCCACATCAGAGCCGCAAACTGTGGCCTTCCGTGAACTGCCAGGCGATGATAATAGTTATCAGTATCGTCTGTAAAGCACTTTGTTGAGAATTTTTCTCATTACCACACGAAGATTGCGCAATTACCACTCAGGGAACGGGTCTGCCATCTCCAGCCAATAGTCCACGCCGGCGGCCATTTCGTCGTCGCTCAGCAGGCAGTCGTCCAGCAGACGCACGATCGCCGCCTGTTGCAAGTGCTGGCCGATAAACACCAGCTCCTGGCGCATGTCGCCGAACGGCTCCACCCATTTCTCCTGTATATGCGCCCGCGTTTGCGGATCCTGCGGCCAATTGTCTTGCGGGATCGCGCGCCAAAAGGTGCCCGCCAGGCCGTAATGGGCGATGCCGCCGGCCTGGCTCCACTGCCCGGCCTGCCGCGGCCGCGTCGCCAGCCAGAAGAAGCCTTTCGAACGCAGCAGCTTGCCGCCGCCCCAGTCGCCGTTGATCACGCGGTAGAACTTGTCCGGCGCAAACGGCCGTCGCGCCTGATAGACAAAGCTGCTGATGCCGTAGCTTTCCGTTTCCGGCACGTGTTCGCCGCGCAGCTCTTTCAGCCAGCCGGGCGCCTGCTGCGCCTTTTCAAAGCTGAAGCTGCCGGTATTCAGCACCGCCTCCAGCGGCAGTTTGCCCGGCGCGATCGGCACAATGCGGGCGTCGGGATTCAGGCTGGCCAGCAGCGCCATCACTTCGCCCTGCTGCGTTGGCGTCAACAGATCGGTCTTGCTGACCAGGATCACGTCGCAAAATTCAATTTGCTCAATCAACAGGTCCGCCACGCTGCGCAGATCGTCCTCGCCCAGGCTTTGGCCAGCTTCCTGCAGGCTTTGCGCCTGCTGGTATTGCCGGATGAAATTCACCCCGTCGACCACCGTCACCAGGGTATCCAGCCGGGCGAACTGCGACAGGCTTTCCCCTTGTTCATCCTCAAAGGTAAAGGTTTCCGCCACCGGCAGCGGTTCGGAGATGCCGCTCGATTCGATCAACAGATAATCGAAGCGCCCGTCCTGCGCCAGCTCGCGCACCGACACCAGCAGGTCTTCGCGCAGCGTGCAGCAGATGCAGCCGTTGCTCATCTCCACCAGCTTCTCCTGCTGGCGATCGAGGCGCACTTCATTCTCCACCAGCGCAGCGTCGATATTCACCTCGCTCATGTCGTTGACGATCACCGCCACGCGCATGCCCTGCCGGTTGTTCAGGATGTGGTTCAGCACCGTAGTCTTGCCGGCGCCGAGAAAGCCGGAAAGCACGGTCACGGGAAGTTGTTTCATGGGGACCTCATTAAAATTCATTGCGTAATGCCTGGTAACCGCGCACCAGTTCGACGTTGGTGGCGGCCACTTCTTCCGAAAACTGCAGCGCGCTGCGATCGACCTGGCGATAGCGCGACAGGTCGCTGTCCGGCCCCACGCGCTCGGTCGAGGGGATATAGCGGTTTTCCGGCAGCGTCACGCCGTCCACGACCGCGTTGTAGCGCACCACGCAGCCGGACTGAACGTGGCAGTTGAACAGCACGCTGTTGAAGCCGATAAACACCCGATCGTCGATGCGGCACGGGCCGTGCACAATGGCGCGGTGGGCGATCGAGCTGTAACGGCCAATAGTCACCGCCGCCCCGCTCTTGGAATGGATCACCACGCCGTCCTGAATATTGGAGTGCGAGCCGATAACGATCGGCTCCATGTCGCCGACGGCGTTCAACTCGTCGGCGCGAATTACCGCATAAGGGCCGACGTAAACGAAGTCTTCGACGATCACCCGGCCGCAAATAATGGCGGTGGGATCGATGTAGGCCAGCGGCGAGACCTGCGGCAGATGGCCACTGGGGTTTTTACGCAGCATGGTGTTCTCCCCGCCAGCTCAGCTCCGCCACCGCATTGTGGGCATGCAGGCTCTCCTGATGCTCGACGCGCAGCGAAAAAGCGCGGTAGTCGCACTGGCTGCGCAGCATGCGATACAGACGGCGCGCCGCGTCCTCGCAAAACATCAGATTCTGACCGTTGGCCAATGCGAAGGCCTGTTCGTCGCGGCGTTTCACCAGCGTTTGCACCGGCGTGCCCAGCGCGTGTTCGATGCGATCAATCAGTTTCACCGGCTCAAACGCCCGTTCATTCTCGGGCGTCACGGTGATCCAGGCCCAGCTGCGCTGGCTGTGGGGGGTGGCCGGCATCCCTTGCTCCAGCAGCCACTCGCTCACCTGCCGTTGGCTGACCCGCTCCGCCGCCTGTTCAAAATCAAACTGGAACTGTTGCTGCGCCAACTGACGGCTGAGCGCCGCCGAACTCGGGCAGGTGGAGGAATAAGGCACGCCGACGGTCAGCGCCAGCGTCAGCGTATCCGTCAGAGTGGCCTCGATGCGCAGCGGATAGGCTTTCCAGCCGCGCTGCGGCGACAGCAGCGCCGGGCGTGACAGCAACAGCTCGCCGCCGATCGACAAGCTGGCGCGATCGCTGTGTTCCGGCTGCGAAGCCAAAAAGGCCTGCAGCGTTCGGCCGATGCGCTGCGGCGTCAGCTCGCCCTGCGTCAACTCGTCCAGCGCCAGATACAGCCGCGACATGTGAATGCCGCGCTCGCCCGCCGCTTCGGCGCGCAGGTTGATACCGGCGTCGACCTTCGCCATCAATGGCTTGCCGGCCAGCTCCAGCGGCAGCGCGATCCCTTGCATCCCGACCCAATCGAGCCCGACATCACTCATTTCGCCGCGCCATGCCTGAGCATCCGGCAGCGAACGGCGTGGTGGAAGTGCAACTTCGTTCATACATCCCCTTGCGTTATTGTGACTTTGCCGGGGAACGGTAACATGATTTTGTTATATTATAACATAACATGGAAAACTTTTTTCTTGCCGCTGAACGGGCTGATCAATCAAGTCGCAGAAAACTCAGCGATTTTGCTCAATGGATTGGGCTGCTGGTCAGAGTGCGATACACTAACGCTATTGCTGATTAACCCATGAGCCTCTATGCGTGGTTTACCCTTTTGGATACTGTCGTTGTGCCTGACGGGCTCTGCCCTGGCCGCGACAACACCGCCCGCGCCCAGCGCGGCGCCGCTGCCGGACATTCGCCAGAGCGGCTTTGTTTATTGCGTCAGCGGCATACTGAATACCTTCAACCCGCAAATGGCCAGCAGTGGCCTGACGGTGGATACCCTGGCCGCCCAGCTGTACGATCGCCTGCTGGACGTCGACCCCTACACCTATCGCCTGATCCCCGAGCTGGCGCAGAGCTGGGAGGTGCTGGACAACGGCGCCACCTACCGCTTCCATCTGCGCAAGGACGTGCCGTTTCAGACCACCGCCTGGTTCACGCCCACCCGCAAGATGAACGCCGACGACGTGGTATTCAGCTTCGCCCGCGTATTCGATCAGAAACACCCGTATCACGACGTGAACGGCGGCGAATACCCCTATTTCGACAGCCTGCAGTTCGGCGATTCGGTGCAGAGCGTGAGAAAGCTCGACGACTATACGGTGGAGATTCGCCTGCAGTCGCCGGACGCCTCGTTCCTGTGGCATCTGGCGACCCACTACGCGCCGGTGCTGTCCGCCGAGTACGCCGATCTGCTGACGCGTGAGGGCCATCAGGAGCTGATCGACCGCGAGCCGGTCGGCAGCGGCCCGTTCCTGCTCAACGAATACCGCTCGGGGCAATATATTCGCCTGGCGCGCAACGCCGCCTACTGGAAAGGGCTGCCGCGCATGCCGCAGGTGGTGATCGATCTGGGCGCCGGCGGTACCGGCCGCCTCTCCAAACTGCTGACCGGCGAATGCGACGTGCTGGCTTATCCGGCGGCCAGCCAGCTGTCTATCCTGCGCGACGATCCGCGCCTGCGCCTGACGCTGCGTCCGGGGATGAACATCGCCTATCTGGCGTTCAACACCCGCAAACCGCCGCTCGACAACCTCAATGTGCGCCAGGCGATCTCGCTGGCGATCAACAACCAGCGGTTGATGCAGTCTATCTATTACGGCACGGCGGAAACCGCCGCCTCGATCTTGCCGCGCGCCTCCTGGGCCTATGACAACGACGCGCACGTCACCGAGTACGATCCGGCCAAATCTCGCGAGATGCTGCGGCAGGCCGGCGTCGGCCAGCTAAACCTGAAGCTGTGGGTGCCTACCGCCTCGCAGTCTTACAACCCGAGCCCGCTGAAAACCGCCGAGCTGATCCAGGCCGACCTCGGCCAGGTGGGCATCAACGTCACCATCGTGCCGGTGGAGGGCCGCTTCCAGGAAGCGCGCCTGATGGAAATGAACCACGATCTGACCCTGACCGGCTGGGCCACCGACAGCAACGATCCGGACAGCTTCTTCCGGCCGCTGCTGAGCTGCGCGGCAATCCGTTCGCAAACCAACTATGCTCACTGGTGTGACCCGAGCTTCGACGAAGTGCTGCAGAACGCGCTGCTGTCGCAGCAGCTGTCTCAGCGCATCGACAACTACCGCAAGGCGCAGAAAATCCTCGAGCAGCAATTGCCGGTGCTGCCGTTGGCGTCTTCCCTGCGCCTGCAGGCCTATCGTTACGACATCAAGGGATTGGTGCTGAGCCCGTTCGGCAACGCCTCGTTCGCCGGGGTGTACCGTGAATCCGCGCCGGAGGTGAAAAAGTGATTATCTTTACCCTGCGCCGCATTCTGCTGCTGCTGATCACGCTGTTCTTCCTGACGCTGGTCAGCTTCAGTCTGAGCTATTTCACGCCGCGCGCGCCGCTGAACGGCGCCGCCCTGCTGGACGCCTATCAATTCTACTTCGTCAGCCTGCTGCACTGGGACTTCGGCGTCTCCAGCATCAACGGCCAGGCGATCAGCGAACAGCTGCGCGAAGTGTTCCCGGCCACCATGGAACTGTGCCTGCTGGCCTTCGCCCTGGCGCTGTTTATCGGCATTCCGCTGGGCATCATCGCCGGCGTGCTGCGCGGCAAGTGGCAGGACACCGCCATCAGCACCTTCGCGCTGCTGGGCTTTTCGATGCCGGTGTTCTGGCTGGCGCTGCTGCTGATGCTGTTCTTCTCGCTGCATCTCGGCTGGCTGCCGGTTTCCGGCCGTTTCGATCTGCTGTATCAGGTGAAGCCCATCACCGGTTTCGCGCTGATCGACGCCTGGCTGTCGGACTCGCCGTATCGCGCCGAGATGATCGGCAGCGCCCTGCGTCACATGATCCTGCCGATCGCCGCGCTGGCGGTGGCGCCCACCACCGAAGTGGTGCGGCTGATGCGCATCAGCACCGACGACGTGCTGAGCCAAAACTACATCAAGGCCGCCGCCACCCGCGGCCTGTCGCGCTTCACCATCATTCGTCGCCACGTGTTGCACAACGCGCTGCCGCCGATCGTGCCAAAACTGGGGCTGCAGTTCTCCACCATGCTCACGCTGGCGATGATCACCGAAGTGGTGTTCAGCTGGCCGGGCCTCGGCCGGTGGCTGATCAACGCCATTCGCCAACAGGACTATGCGGCGATCTCCGCCGGCGTGATGGTGGTCGGCACGCTGGTGATCACCATTAACGTTCTGGCCGACATTCTGGGTGCGGCAACCAACCCGCTGAAACATAAGGAATGGTATGCCCTTCGATAACGTATACCGCGAGAAAAAGATGCCGAGCCCGCTGCGCTACACCTGGCGGATTTTCTACGGCGACGCGCTGGCGATGATCGGTTTTTACGGCGTGATCGCCCTGTTGCTGTTGTCGCTGTTCGGCAGCCTGCTGGCGCCCTACGCGCTGGATCAGCAGTTCCTCGGCTATCAACTGCTGCCGCCGTCCTGGTCGCGCTACGGCAACGTGTCGTTCTTCCTCGGCACCGACGATCTCGGGCGCGACATCCTCAGCCGCCTGTTGACCGGCACCGCCGCCACCTTCGGTTCCGCGCTGGCGGTGACGCTGGCCGCGGCGTTCTGCGGCGTGATCCTCGGCGTGTTCGCCGGCGTCACCCACGGGCTACGCTCGGCGGTGCTCAACCACATCCTCGATACCCTGCTGTCGATTCCGTCGCTGCTGCTGGCGATCGTGGTGGTGGCGTTTATCGGCCCCAAACTTGAACACGCCATGCTGGCGGTGTGGCTCGCCTTGTTGCCGCGCATGGTGCGCACCATCTACAGCGCGGTGCACGACGAACTGGAGAAAGAGTACGTGGTGGCGGCCCGGCTTGACGGCGCTTCCACGCTGCAGATCCTGTGGTACGCGGTCATGCCGAACATCGCGGCGGTGCTGGTGACCGAGTTCACCCGCGCGCTGTCGATGGCCATTTTGGACATCGCCGCGCTCGGCTTCCTCGATCTCGGCGCGCAATTGCCTTCGCCGGAATGGGGAGCGATGCTCGGCGATTCGCTCGAGCTGGTGTACGTCGCGCCCTGGACGGTGATGCTGCCCGGCGCGGCCATTCTCGTCAGCGTGCTGCTGGTTAACCTGTTAGGCGACGGTATGCGCCGCGCAATCAATGCCGGGGTGGAATAATGCCGTTACTCGATATCCGCAATTTGACGATTGAATTTATGACCGCCGAAGGGCCGGTCAAGGCGGTCGATCGCGTCAGCATGACGCTGACCGAGGGCGAAGTGCGCGGGCTGGTGGGCGAATCGGGCTCCGGCAAGAGCCTGATCGCCAAGGCCATCTGCGGCGTGACCAAAGACAACTGGCGCGTTACCGCCGATCGCTTTCGTTTCGACGACATCGATCTGCTGCAGCTGAGCCCGCGCGAGCGGCGCAAGCTGGTGGGCCACAACGTCTCAATGATCTTCCAGGAGCCGCAGTCCTGTCTCGATCCTTCCGAGAGCATCGGCCGTCAGCTTGCGCAGGCCATCCCAGGCTGGACCTATAAGGGCCACTGGTGGCAGCGCTTCAACTGGCGCAAACGCCGCGCCATCGAATTGCTGCACCGCGTCGGCATCAAGGATCATGACGACATCATGGGCAGCTTCCCGTACGAGCTGACGGAAGGCGAGTGCCAGAAAGTGATGATCGCCATCGCGCTGGCCAACCAACCGCGCCTGCTGATCGCCGATGAGCCGACCAACGCCATGGAACCGACTACGCAGGCGCAGATTTTCCGTCTGTTGGCGCGCCTCAACCAGAACAACAACACCACCATTCTGCTGATCAGCCACGACCTGCAGATGATGAGCAAGTGGGCCGATCGAGTGAACGTGCTGTACTGCGGGCAAACGGTGGAGAGCGCCCAGTGCGAAGAGTTGCTGGCGGCGCCGCACCACCCTTACACCCAGGCGCTGATCCGCGCCATGCCGGACTTCGGCCGCTCGCTGCCGCACAAAAGCCGGTTGAATACGCTGCCGGGCGCCATTCCTTCGCTGGAACACCTGCCGATCGGCTGTCGCCTGGGGCCGCGCTGCCCTTACGCGCAGAAGAAGTGCATCGAAACGCCGCGCCTGCGCCCGGTCAAAAACCACTTCTTCGCCTGCCACTTCCCGCTGAACATGGAGGAGCAATAACATGGAAACGCTGTTGGAAGTGCGCAACCTGAGCAAAACCTACCGCTACCGCACCGGGCTGTTCCGCCGCCAGCACGTCGAGGCGGTGAAATCAGTCAGCTTTACCCTGCGCGAAGGCCAGACGCTGGCGGTGATCGGCGAGAACGGCTCCGGCAAATCCACGCTGGCGAAGATGCTCTCCGGCATGGTGGAACCCACCGCTGGCGAGCTGCTGATCGACGATCATCCGCTGGCGTTCGGCGATTATCGTTACCGCAGCCAGCGTATTCGCATGATTTTTCAGGATCCGAGCACCTCGCTCAACCCGCGCCAGCGCATCGGCCAGCTGCTGGATGCGCCGCTGCGGCTGAACACCGATCTTGAGCCCGCCGAGCGCGAGCAGCGCATCAACCAAACGCTGCGCCAGGTCGGCATGCTGCCGGATCACGCCTACTACTATCCGCACATGCTGGCTTCCGGGCAAAAACAGCGCGTCGCGCTGGCCCGCGCACTGATCCTGCAACCGAAGGTGATCGTCGCCGATGAGGCGCTGGCGTCGCTGGACATGTCGATGCGCTCGCAAATCATCAATCTGATGCTGGAGCTGCAGGAAAAACACGGCATTTCCTATATTTATGTCACCCAGCACCTCGGCATGATGAAACATATCAGCGACCAGGTGCTGGTGATGCACGAAGGGGAAATCGTCGAGCGCGGCAGCACCGCGGAGGTGTTGGCGGCGCCGCTGCACGAATTGACCAAACGCCTTATCGCCAGCCACTTCGGCGAAGCGTTGACCGCCGATGCCTGGCGGCGCGACGGCGGCCGCTTCTGAGTCACGCCTTCACCTCAAACCCGCTGCGGCGGGTTTTTTATCGCCTTGCGCGCCTGCCGCTTAGCAAGAAAGTGCACATGCAAATTACATTCTTGTTATATATCCTTATATTTTATTCCTTTCAGTTATTGATTAGTCCGTAACATTATTTTATCTCGCCAGGGCGATCGGTGAGGATATCCCCTACGTTGCACTTCTCATACGACAGGATATCGCACTGATGAACAGCATTCGCCATCGCCGCCTTACGCAGTTTCTGCTCACGCTGGCAGCCGGTTTTTCTGTTTACGGCCACGCCCTCTGCTGTGATGAGCTGCGCTAAAACCGCCTTTCGCCCCGCCTGCGGGCATGTTGCCTCTTTGTCCAGCCGACGCTGCCGCGCGCAGCGGCGGCTGTTGATCATGATTAAGGATTGACCTATGGAACGACTCCGTCGACAACATAATGCCCAGTGGTATCACGAAACCCAAAGCAGCGTGCGGGGCGATGCGCCGCTGGAACCCCAGGCGGCCACCCTTCGCGATCGCTTTCTGCTGGGGCTGGGCGCCTTCGCCGATGAAGCCTTAAACAATGCGCTCAGCGCTCGCGCCGGGGTGTTCAGCGCCTCGTTGGCCGGTTACCACGCGCTGTTTCCCGACCAGGTGCCGCTGTCACGATACGTGACATTGTCACCCTACGATCGCCTCAGCACCGCGTTGACCGTCGCTCAGGTGACGGGCGTGCAATCGCTTTGTAGCCACTACGCCGCCCGCCTCGCCCCGCTGCACAGCCCGGACGCCTCCCGGGAAAGCAATATCCGCCTTGCTCAGATCACCCAATATGCCCGCCAGCTTGCCAGCCAGCCCACGCTGATTTGCCGCAAGGCGCTGCAACAACTCGCCGACGTCGGGCTGAGCCCGGCGGATATTGTCACCTTTTCGCAGGTGATCGGTTTTGTCAGCTATCAAGCGCGCGTGGTCGCCGGCGTCGCGGCGTTGGCCGGCCGCCCGGCGGTGGTAGTGCCCGGCTTTCCTAACGTCGAAGACGCCGATGGCATCGCTTTCAGCGCCGACGAACTGAATTGGTCTGCCCGCCTGCCACCGATCGACGCGGAAACCGCCGCCGCCGAACAGCTTGATGTATTGGATCAAAGTCACCCGCAGGCGCGCGCCGAATCTTATTATTTGCTGTTAGCCCACGACGCCGCCACCCTGCGCGAGCGCAACGGGGTGTTCAACGGCATCAATGCCGAAGGATATGGGTTATCGAGTCGCCTCAAGGCGCTGGCGACGCTGGCGGTCTCGCGCATCAACGGCAGCCGTTACTGCGCGGCCACCGTCGCGCAAGAATTGCAGGATGAGGGATTGGTTCAGGCGCTGTTCGCCGGGCTGCCTCAGGGGCTGGCGTATACCGAAGATTCGGTAAAACTCGCAGTGATGCGCACCGCCGCCGAGCTGACTCGCGCACCTGAGAAGTTCACCCCGCAGAGCGTGCAGCCGCTGTTCAACAGCGGCCTCGATCAAGCGCAGGCGCTGGAGGTGATCCTCACCGTCGCGCTCTACGCCTGGGAAAACCGCCTGCGCCAAACGCTGGGCGATGCGGAACCGGCACAGACTGCCCTGTAATCTATCAATGAGTTGGCGGCCCATTTTGCCGCTAACTCATCGCCCGTCCTTTTGAGAGATAAATATCAATAATCATTTAAATTTCAAATTTAAAACCAAATAATTTAATTAAATTAGTATTAAACTCCATTTTTCTCTATTTTATTCTCCCGTCGCACTTCGAGAAAATTATCACTGTAAACAGGATAATAGGCAGTTCGTGCTCGCCTCTCATTCTGTAACTGCATTTATCTCAGAATCATCAAAACAAGGTTTTAACCCTGCTAATTAATAGAGGCACCGATTAATTTCTCTACATTTTCACCGGTGGCTGCCTTGTTATTTAGTCTCTATGATTAAGCCGATAGCGCCGTTGCCACTCCTCATTTTAAATATCCATTCAATAAACGGCTGCCATCAACCCCATTATTTTCACTTTCTATCACAGCAAAAAATATTGTGAGGCTAACTTATGTCTGAACAAGAACTTAAATCCAGCAACAATATCGTTAACGTTATTGTCGTCATCGATACCGATGCGCTGATAGAAGCATTCGAGAATAAAAACCCCAGTCAGGATGCCGGCAGCCCGACGGGCATCGGCCACCAATATGCCTATATGGTCGTCACTTCCGAACAGGTGATCGGCGGCTCCGGCACGGCGGACCTGAATTTTAAAGCCAATGTCGGCGACGTCATCCGTTGGACCGGCACTTCCGAATCGGCAAATTTCGATGCCGGCGTCCTGATCTATGGGCTGCCGCAGTTTGGCAGCGGCACCCAGGTTTTCTCCAACCCGACATTCAAAATGTACACGCGCAGCTCGATGATGCCTGCGCAAAATACCGTATTCCCCGTCACTTTCACCAACCAAACCTATTGGTTCATACAGGCTGACATTACCAATACCGGCACGGAAAACTATTGCATTCAATTTGGCCTTTATTATCGACCAAACGGCGGAGACCAAAAACTATTAGGTTACTTCTATTGGGATCCGACTATTACCGTCGGCAATTAACACGTATTTCAGCAACCATTAGAAGAGAAATGATTATGGCCCCTAGGGGCCATAATCATTGCCGGGCACGGGATAAACTTAAATTTTTCTATCCATTTTGCCGCCGCAACCACTCGCTGGCGGCATCGAAAAACTTCTGCGCCAACGGCGTGGCGCGCTCCGACATATCGACCACCACCGCCGCATGACGCGGCATGGCGGCGATGGCCACCGGACGCCGCTGCAATGCCGGCATCAGCGGCGATTGCAGTTGGCCGCGCGGGAACAACCCGCAGCCCAACCCGACGAAAATCCCCTCCAGCAGTTGGAAGATAGAGGTAGTTTCCAGCCGCGGGTGCAGCGTCAATCCAGCGTCACGGAAATGCTGATCGAGATAGCGGCGGAAATAACGCGTCGGCTCGGCCAGACACAGCGGCAAGGCGGCCACCGCCTCCAGCGGCAACGGCGCATCCCCCACCAGCTTAGGGAAATGCTGCGGATGAAACACCAGCTCGACGCCGGTTTCCACCAGCGGCTGCGATTGGAAATGCAGTTCTTTCAAGGTCGACAGCTCGAAAAAGCCGATGCCGATATCTACGGTGTGCGCCGTCAGCGCCTCCAGCAGCTGATCGGCGCTCAGCACCGCCAACCGATAATCAAGATGGGGATAACGTTCGCTGACCGCCTTGAGCATTTCCGCCACCGAGATGCTGCACTGCGGCACCACGCCGAGGCGCAACGTGCCGTGCAAGCCGTGCTTGAGCGACTCCACCTCCAGTTTCAGCCCTTGGTAGACCGAGACGATCTCGCGCGCCCACGCCAACACCCGTTCGCCCTCGGCGGTAAAGCCGCCGAAATGGTTGCCGCGGTTAATCAGCGAAACGCCCAGTTCTTTTTCCAGATTTTTCAATCGCATGGACAGCGTCGGCTGGCTGACGAAGCTGGCTTCCGCCGCCCGGCCGAAGTGGCGCTCCCGTTCTAAATTACACAGATAAATCAGTTGTTTAATATCCATAGCGCGGCTCAATGATCGGCATTCGCACCAGTATACCACCGGGCGCCGTCGCCCGCCCGGTGAGTCAGAGTTTGAGCTTCACGTAATCCGCCAGGCGGGAGAACACCCCGCCCTGCGGCACCGCCCGCAGCGCCACCAGTGGCAGGGTTTTCACCACCTGACCATTGTCGCTGATGCGGATCTCGCCGACGATTTGTCCTTTGTTGATCGGCGCTTCCAGCCGCGCAACGTTGAGCACGTACTGCGCCTTCAGCTTGTCCGCCTCGTTTTTCGGCAGGCTGAGCGACTGGTCCTGCGCGCTGCCGACCGGCAAGCGGTGGCTTTCACCATACCAGATCGGCTCTTCCCCCAGGCTCTGGCCGGCGCTGAACAGGTGTACCGTGCTAAAGTCGCGCAGCCCCCAGCTCAGCAGCTTGCGCGCCTGTTCCTCGCGGCCTTTTGAACTTTTGCCGCCCATCACCACGGCGATCAGGCGGCGATCTCCTTCGGTGGCGGAGGCGATGATGTTGAAGCCGGCCGAGGCGGTGTGCCCGGTTTTCAGGCCGTCGACGTGCAGGGTCTTGTCCCACAGCAGGCCGTTGCGGTTCTGCTGCGTGATGCCGTTCCAGGTCAGCGATTTCTCGCTGTACATATGGTATTCCGCCGGCTCGCTCATGATGATAGCGCGCGCAATCACCGCCAGATCGCCGGCGGTGGTGAACTGCCCCGGCGCATCCAGCCCGTGTACCGTTTCGAAATGGGTGTTCTGCAGGCCCAGCTGCGCGCTCTTCTCGTTCATCAGCTTGACGAAGTTGGCCTGGCTGCCCGCCACATAGTCCGCCATCGCCACGCAGGCGTCGTTGCCGGAATCGATGATGATGCCGCGGCTGAGATCGCGTACCGTGACCCTGTCACCAGGCTTCAGGAACATCAGCGAGGAGCCTTTGAACACCGGGTTGCCCTGCGCCCAGGCGTCTTTCCCCACGGTGACGACATCGTCGAGGCTAATCTTATGCTCATCGAGCGCATGATCGATCACCAAACCGGTCATCAGTTTGGTCAGGCTGGCCGGATTGCGCCGCTCGTCGGCATTGCCGGCAGCCAGCACCTGGCCGGTGGTGTAATCCATCAATACGTAAGAGGCGGCGTCTATCGCCGGTGGGGTCATGGTGGGAAAATGGGACGCCGTTTCCGCCGCCTGCGCCGCTAAAGGCAGTAAGATACCGCCGATCACCACTGATACTGAACGCTTCACGCTGTGTTCCTCAGGCCCTCAGGCTAAATAAAATGCCAATATAATCCGCGAGATAGACTGCATGAATTCACTTTCAGGCGAAACCATTACTCTTTTGCAGCGGGTGTCTTTATGCAACCATTTGTTTAGGTCAGCGTCCGCCTGCGATAGATATGCTCTATGCCGCCATTGCCCCATTCGATTAGACGCCTGCCTGCCGCGCCCCTAAACTTGTGACATAAATACGCAAGACGCATAAAAAAGCGTTTACTTTTTAGCTACAACCACCTGCGAAGTGTCACCATGAAATTCAAACCGTCAATCAAGCCTTATACCGGCCCAGCGGGCGGCTGGGGTTCGCTTGAAGCCACCACCCGCTTTGTCCTCGACAGTAAACAAACCCTAAAAAACATGCGCAACCTGATGCGCGTCAACAAGGCGCGCGGCTTCGACTGCCCCGGTTGCGCCTGGGGCGACGACAACCACAGCACCTTCAGCTTCTGTGAAAACGGCGCCAAGGCGGTCAGTTGGGAAGCGACGCGCAGCGCCGTCGAGCCTGAGTTCTTCGCCGCGCACAGCGTCAGCACCCTACAGCAGCAGAGCGACTATTTCCTCGAATATCAGGGGCGCCTCACGCATCCGATGCGCTACAACGCCGAAACCGACCACTATGAGCCTATTCATTGGCCGGACGCGCTGGCGCTGATCGCCAGGCACATCAACGCAATGGACAACCCGAACCAAATCGAGCTGTATACCTCGGGCCGCGCCAGCAACGAAGCGTCGTACCTTTATCAACTGTTCGGCCGCATGCTCGGCACCAGCAATTTCCCCGACTGCTCCAACATGTGTCACGAGGCGAGCGGCGTCGGGCTGAAGCAAAGCATCGGCGTCGGCAAAGGCACCATCCGCATCGATGACTTCGAAAAAGCCGACGCCATCTTCGTGTTCGGTCAAAACCCCGGCACCAACCACCCGCGCATGCTTCACAGCCTGAAAAACGCCGCCCGACGCGGCGCGCGCATCGTCAGTTTCAACACCCTGCGCGAGCGCGGGCTGGAAAGATTCGCCGATCCGCAGGATCCGGTGCAGATGCTGACGCCAAAATCCTCGCCGATCAGTTCCTCCTATTACCAACCGAATCTGGGCGGCGATATGGCGGCGGTGCGCGGCATGGTGAAAGCGCTGCTGGAAACCCACCGCCAGCGGCTGGCCGCCGGTGAGCCACCCCTGTTCGACCTGGCGTTTATCGAACGGCACAGCGTCGGCGTAGAGGCATACCTGGCGCAGGTGGATGCGACCGAGTGGCAGACCATTACCGCGCAGTCGGGCCTGAGCGAGGCGCAATTGCGCCAGGCGGCGGCCACTTACCAGGGCGCCGAGCGGGTGATCTGCACCTGGGCGATGGGCGTGACTCAGCATAAGCACTCGATTGCGACGGTGCGTGAAATCACCAACCTGCAGCTGCTGTTCGGGCAACTGGGCAAACCGGGCGCCGGTCTGTGTCCGGTGCGCGGCCACAGCAACGTCCAGGGCAACCGCACCATGGGAATTGACGAGAAGTCGCCCAAGGCGCTGCTCGACAGCCTGGAACGCCACTTTAACTTCACCGCCAATCGCGCGGTGGGCCACAACACGGTGGAAGCGATCGAAGCGATGTTGCGCGGCGAAGTGAAAGTGCTGATCGCGCTGGGCGGCAATCTGGCCGCCGCGGCGCCGGACACCGAGCGCACCGCCCGCGCCCTGCGCAACTGCGATTTGACGGTACACATCAGCACCAAACTTAACCGCAGCCACCTGGTGACCGGCAAAGACGCGTTGATCCTGCCGACGCTGGGCCGCACCGAATTGGACATGCAGGCCAGCGGCTCGCAGTACATCACGGTCGAAGATTCTTTCAGCATGGTTCACGCTTCGGAAGGCATCGGCAAACCGCTGGCGGATACCCAACGTTCGGAAACGGCGATCGTCTGCGGCATCGCCGACGCGGTGCTGGGCACGCAGCAGCTGGACTGGCTGGAGTTGGCCGACGACTACTCGCTGATCCGCGATCATATCGCCGCCACCATTCCCGGCTTTGAGGATTTCAACCGTCGCTGCGAGCAGCCCGGCGGATTCTACCTGGGCAATGCCGCCGCCGAACTGCGCTTCGCCACGCCGAGCGGCAAGGCGGAATTCAGCGCCGCCGCGCTGCCAGCGACCCTGTTCCCGCAACTGGGCGACGTGCAAGCGCCGTTTACCCTGCAAACGCTGCGCTCGCACGATCAGTACAACACCACTATCTATGGCCTGGATGACCGCTACCGCGGCGTTTACGGCCAGCGCGAAGTGTTGTTCATCCATCCGGAAGATCTGGCGGCGCTGGGCCTGCAGGATGGCGAACGGGTTGAGATAGAGACCCTGTGGAACGATGGCGTGGTGCGTAAAGTGGACGGATTCAAGCTGGTGAGTTACGACATTCCGCGTGGCAACCTGGCGGCCTACTACCCGGAAACCAACCCGCTGGTGCCGCTGGCCAGCTTCGGCGACGGCACCGGCACCCCGACGTCGAAGTCGATCCCGGTGGCGATTCGCCGCAGCGAACAGCAACCCTCGCTGCGCATTGCCTGAAAACGCGCGCCCGGTTCACGCCGGGCGCGCCAATATTTCCAGGATGGTCTGTAATTCGTCGGACAGCTGATGCCGTCGCCAGACGAAGTACAGATCGCTCACGCCCTCCTCGCCCATTTCCACCACCTTCAGCCCCGGAGCGGGCAAAATCTGCGGCAGCAAAGAACCCGGCACGCAAGCGACGCCGCAACCTGCCTGCACGCAGGCCGCCATCGCGGCATAAGACTCCATTTCCAGCGTCATGCGCGGTTTCAGCCCGCGCGAGGCCAGCCAGTGATCCACCTTCAGGCGAAACGAACATTCGCGGCTGAACGTGTAAAATTCCAGCGCCGCCAGCGTGGCGGCATCGGGCTGCCCGGCATCGGCCGGCATCAGCATCACCAGCTGTTCGTCAAACGCCTTTTGGCTGGCCAGCAACGGATGTTCAATCGGGCCGTCGGTGATCGCCAGATCGAGGGCACTGTCGATCAGCATGCGCTCCAGCACCAATGAATCGCGGCTGAGCACGTTGATCTGCAGATGGGGTTGTAAACGGCGCAGCCGGGCGATGCGCGCCGGCAAATGGCTGACCAGCGAGAAATCCAGCGCCCCGAGGTTCAGCAGCCCATGCTGATGTTCTCCGGCGAACAGCTGCTTGCTGCGCTCCGCCTGCGCCACGATGTCGCGCGCCTGTTGGTAGAACAGCCGGCCTTTGGGATTGACGTACAGCCGGTTTTTATCGCGGAAAAACAGCTCGCCGCCCAACGTCTCTTCCAGCTCGCGCAGCCGCAGCGTAACGTTGGAAGGCACGCAGTGCAGCTCACGGGCGGCGGCGGCGATGGTTTTGTGTTCCACCACGGTGCAGAAAAACTTCAGCTGGCTCAGCTTCATCTATCATTCACTTTTAGTTAGCGTTTTAGTTAAAAACAATCACTTTAGATTAGCATCGATTTCACCTACAGTCTGTCGACACCCTGAGGAGGATCACTGATGCCACTGAATGATTTACTGACGCTGCCCGGCGTGGCGGCCCAACCGGACGCGGTAACCGACGGTTACGTGTTCAACCACACCATGATCCGCGTGAAAGACCTGACCAAAGCGCTGGATTTCTACACTCGCGTACTGGGTTTTACCCCGGTCTATCTGGAAGAATTCAAAGAGGCCGCCTTCACCATCTGCTACCTGACGCGCAGCCCGCGCGAGCAGATCCCGCAGGATGACGACGAACGCAAACGCTGGGCGCTGAGCCAACCGGGCATTCTCGAGCTGACCCATAACCACGGCACCGAAAATCAGGCGGATTTCCATTACCACAACGGCAACGGCGAGCCGCGCGGCTTTGGCCACCTGTGCGTCACGGTGCCGGACGTGCGCGCCGCCTGCGAGCGTTTTGAGCGCCTGGGCGTCACCTTCCAGAAACGCCTGCATGAAGGCCGCATGAACTACGTCGCGTTCATTCGCGATCCGGACGATTACTGGATTGAAATCCTGCAGCCGACGCCGCTGCAGGACTGATTGCCCCCTCCTTCACCCCGGCCTGCGCGCCGGGGTTTTTCATCGTTCGCCCTCCGATTGACCAATCTTGCGCAAAATCGCGCGGCAACGCGGGGTTCCGTGACGTTAGGCTTGCTCGCAGCGGGTGATTCGCGTAAAACTGTCAGCCGCAAATCTTGCCACTCACAACCCATTCACTGGACGATATGTTTCAAGATAACCCGCTGCTGGCGCAGCTAAAACAGCAACTTCACTCTCAGACCCCGCGCGTTGAAGGCGTAGTGAAAGGGACTGAGAAAGGCTTTGGCTTTCTTGAAGTAGACGGTCAAAAAAGCTACTTCATTCCGCCGCCGTACATGAAGAAAGTCATGCACGGGGATCGCATTATCGCCACCCTGCACACCGAGAAAGAGCGCGAAATCGCCGAGCCGGAAACCCTGGTCGAGCCATTCCTGTCGCGCTTTGTCGGCCGCGTGCAAAAGCGCGACGATCGTCTGTCCATCGTGCCCGATCATCCGTTGCTGAAAGACGCGATTCCGTGCCGCCCGGTGCGTGAACTGACCCACAACTTCCAGGCCGGCGACTGGGCGGTGGCGGAAATGCGCCGCCATCCGCTGAAAGGCGATCGCGGCTTCAACGCCGACCTGACCCAGTTTATCACCGACGGTGAAGACCATTTCGCCCCGTGGTGGGTGACGCTGGCGCGTCACAACCTGGAAAAAGAGGCGCCGGAGATGCAGGCCCTCAGCGAGCCGGACTCTGAGCTGGTGCGTGAAGATCTGACCGCGCTAGAATTCGTCACCATCGACAGCGCCAGCACCGAAGACATGGACGATGCGCTGTACGTGACCGACAACGGTGACGGTTCGCTGCAGTTGACCATCGCCATCGCCGATCCTACTGCCTACGTAGAACAAGGCAGCAAGCTGGACGATATCGCCCGCGTGCGCGCCTTCACCAACTATCTGCCGGGCTTCAACATCCCGATGCTGCCGCGCGATCTGTCGGACAACCTGTGCTCGCTGCGCCCTAACGAGCGCCGTCAGGTGCTGGCTTGCCGCGTGACCATCGCCGCCGACGGCGCGCTGGGCGAAGATATTCAGTTCTTCGCCGCCGAGATCGAATCCAAAGCCAAACTGGTGTACGACGAAGTCTCCGACTGGCTGGACGGCATTGCCGGCTGGCAACCGCCGAGCGACGCCATCGCGCAACAGATCACCCTGCTGAAACGCGTTTGCGACGCGCGCAACGCCTGGCGCCACCAGCATGCGCTGGTATTCAAAGATCGCCCGGACTACCGCTTCGTGCTGGGTGAAAAAGGCGACGTACTGGAGATCGTTACCGAGCAGCGCCGCAGCGCCAACCGCATCGTTGAAGAGTGCATGATCGCCGCCAACGTCTGCGCCGCCATCGTGCTGCGCGATCGCCTGGGCTTCGGCGTGTACAACGTGCACACCGGTTTCGATCCTGCGCTGGTTGAGCAAGCGGTCACCGTACTGCAGGCCAACGGCGTCGAAGCCGAAGCCGAGAAGCTGCTGACCCTCGACGGTTTCTGCGAACTGCGCCGCCACCTGGATGCGCAGCCGACCCAGTTCCTCGACAGCCGCATCCGCCGCTTCCAGACCTTCGCCGAGATCAGCACTACGCCGGGGCCACACTTCGGTCTGGGGCTGGAGGCTTACGCCACCTGGACATCGCCGATCCGTAAATACGGCGATATGGTCAACCACCGCCTGCTGAAGGCGATCATCAACCAGCAGCCGGCGGAAAAACCGCAGGATGACGTGACGGTGCAGCTGGCGGAACGCCGCCGCCTGAACCGCATGGCGGAACGCGACGTCGGCGACTGGCTGTACGCCCGCTTCCTGCAGGACAAGGCCGGTACCGATACCCGCTTCAACGCCGAGATCATCGACGTGACACGCGGCGGCCTGCGCGTACGCCTGCTGGACAACGGCGCGGTTGCCTTCATCCCGGCGCCGTTTATTCACGCGGTGCGTGACGAGATGCAGTGCAGCCAGGAAACCGGCACCGTGCAGATCAAAGGCGAAGTAGTTTATCGCCAAAGCGATACCTTGCAGGTCACCATCGCCGAAGTGCGCATGGAAACCCGCAGCGTGATCGCCCGGCCGGCGGCCTGAACGCCAGCCTGAAACGGTAGCGACGCCAAACGCCGACGGTGAAAACCGCCGGCGTTTTTTTTCGTCCGCGCTCGCTAACGCAATGGGTTACCGCCGGTTTCACGCAGCAATGGCAGCACCGCCAACGAAGCCAGCGTCGCCAGCATCAGGTAGACGGCGGGCGCCAGCAGCGAGCCGCTCAACGCGATCGACTGCGAGGCGATATATTGGGCGAAGCCGCCGAAAATCGCCACGCCGAGGCTGTAGACCAACGCAAACCCCAATGCGCGAATGCGCTGCGGAAACAGCTCCGAAATCATCAGCATGGTCGGCACCGAGCCGAGCGTGGTCAATCCGACCAATATCGCGACAATCAGCAGCAGCACCGCCGGATGCGGCGCGGCGCTCAGCCACCAAAACGCCGGCAAGGCCACGATCAAGATAGCGATGCGCGAGCCTCGTATCAGTGGCAAGCGGCCATAGCGATCGCACCAGTGCCCAACCAACAGGCTGCCGCCGAAGGTCACCAGCCCCGCCAGCAGCATCGCGGCATAGCCGTAGGCCTGCGGCATGCCTAAGTATTTCACCGCGTAAGTGCCGAGATAATACATCGAGATGTAAGTGGCGACGGTGGCGCCAATGGTCAGCATCACGCCGAGCACCACCGCCCGCGAGTGCCGTCGCAGCTGCGCCGGCGGTTCATGGGCCCGCGACACCGGCAGCCGGTCGCTTTCCAATCCGAGACGCAGCCAGCAACCGAGCGGCGCCAGCGCCACACCGATAAAGAACGGAATGCGCCATCCCCACTCGGCCATGGCATTCGGCTCGCCGGAGATCGCCGGCAACGCCGTGCTGAGCGCCAGCGCGGTGACGCCGCCGACCACGGTGGCGATGCCCTGTGTCGCCAGCGACCAGCTGGAATAGAAGCCTCGCCGGTTAGCTGGCGCCGACTCCACCAGCAACGACATCGATGCGCCCACCTCGCCGCCCGCCGCCACGCCCTGGATCAAACGCGCCGCCACCAGCGTGACGGTTCCCCAATAACCGGCGCTGGCGTAGGTCGGCGCAAAGCCGATCATCGCCGTGCCGAGGCTCATCAGTGAAATCGTCAGGATCATCGCCGGCTTGCGGCCATGGCGATCGGCATAGGCGCCGATCAGAATGCCGCCCAGCGGCCGCATGAAAAAACTGACGCCAAACGTGGCGAACGCCAACAGCAACGCCAAATTGGGATCGCTCGAGGGGGGAAAAAACAATACGCTGATATAAATAACGAAGAAGTTATAGATTCCGAAATCGAAAAACTCCAGCGCATTGCCGAAGGAGGCGGCAAATATCACTTTCTTGCCGCCTACCCTCGCAGGCGCGTTTATTGTTGGTTGCGTCGCCGCCGTATTTTCACTCATCATTATCTTCCCTGTTATTATTCTTCGAATTTATTTTAAATACGCTTCCGCCAACGCTCCCCAATACTGGCTGCCGGCCGCCAGACACCCATCGTTAAAGTCATATCCCGGGTTATGCACCATGCAGCTCCCTTCGCCGTCGCCGTTGCCGATGATCAGGTAGCAGCCTTGCGGATGCGCATCAAGCATAAAGGCGAAGTCTTCGCTGCCCATCAGCGGCCTGGCGCCGTAGTGTGCGCGGGCGGCGCCGAACTGCTGCTGCGCCACGCGATGGGCGAAACGGGTCATCGCTTCGTCGTTGACCAACACCGGCGTGCCGTTAACGTGTTCCACCGTCGCGTGGGCGCCGAAGCTTGCCGCCTGCGCTTCGATCAGCGCCGGAATGCGCGCCAGCAGCGTAGCGCGCGCCTGGCGATCCAGCGAGCGTACGCTGAGCTTCATCTCCGCGCTGTCCGGGATCACGTTGGCCGCCTCGCCGGCCTTGATGCTGCCAACGGTGATCACCGCCGCTTCCAGCGGATCGATATTGCGCGAAACGATGCTCTGCAGCGCGACGGTGATATGCGAAGCCACCACCACCGGATCGACCGTCAGTTGCGGAATGGCACCGTGGCCGCCGCGCCCCTGCACCCGCACGTTGAACTGATCCATCGAGGCCATAAACGGGCCGTGCTGGAAGAAGAACTCGCCGAGCGGCATCCCCGGCATGTTGTGCATGGCGAAGATGGCGTCGCAGGGGAAGCGCTCGAACAGCCCCTGTTCGACCATGCGCGCGCCGCCGTTCAGCATCTCTTCCGCCGGTTGGAAAATCAGGTGCAGCGTGCCGTTGAAATTGCGCGTTTGCGCCAGGTAACGCGCGGCGCCGAGCAGCATGGTGGTATGGCCGTCATGGCCGCAGGCGTGCATGCGGTTGGCCACGCTGCTGCTCCAGGGTTTGCCGTTGTTTTCCTCGATCGGCAAGGCGTCCATATCGGCGCGCAGGCCGAGGCGTTTAACGCCGTCGCCCACCCGCAGCCTCCCCACCACGCCGGTGCCCGCCAATCCGCGGTGTACCTCATAGCCCCACGAGCTTAGATAATCCGCCACCAGATCGCTGGTGCGAAATTCTTCAAAACCCAACTCGGGATGCTGGTGAATATCATGCCGGATGGCCGTAAGCTGCGGTAAATACCCTTCAATGACTTTATTTATCATAATTAAATTCCTTTCGTAGCTTTATTATTTATTTAATGAATGAATAAAATTGCGAATTGAAATAAAGGTATAACACGGCATGAGTAATTTTATTTCGGCGCGCCTCGCCAGATAAAATAATAGGCCGCCAGACGCCGTGCTCAGATAAAAAACGGCGATGATTCGCTGTATGCGAAGTGAAAGTGCAGAATGAACTTCTGCCGGAAAGCGCATGGGCCGCAGCCTGCGCCAGCGGTGTTTCATCACGTTGTTTTTACACTAAAACCCTACCTGCTTCACATTTCTCATCCGACCTGCCGCGGTTCGGCGGCAAAACTTCTACTGTTAAAACGTCATTCCTAATAACAACGTCGATTTTACCTCTGCACGCCAAGGAGTTATTTCATGAGAAACATCAGGTCCGGATTTATCTGGCTGCTGGTGGCGTTGGTCGGCGCCTTCGCCTTCGCCATGCTGGCGCTCAGCCGCGGCGAGCACGTCAACGCCGTCTGGCTGGTGGTCGCCGCCGTCGCCTGCTACAGCATCGCCTACCGCTTCTACAGCCGGTTCATCGCCGACAAGGTCTTTGAACTGGATGACCGCCGTCTGACCCCGGCCGAACGCCACAACGACGGCCTGGACTACGTGCCCACCAACAAATGGGTGCTGTTCGGCCACCACTTCGCCGCCATCGCCGGCGCCGGGCCGCTGGTGGGGCCGATCCTGGCCGCGCAGATGGGCTTCCTGCCGGGAACCATCTGGATCCTGGTCGGCGTTATGTTGGCCGGCGCGGTGCAGGATTTTCTGGTGCTGTTCATCTCCACGCGCCGCGACGGGCGTTCACTGGGGGAAATGGCCAAGCAAGAGCTGGGGGCGTTCGCCGGGGTGATCACCATGCTCGGCGCGCTGGGGGTGATGATCATCATCCTGTCGGCGCTGGCGTTGGTGGTAGTGAAAGCGTTGGCCGACAGCCCGTGGGGGCTGTTCACCATCGCCGCCACCATCCCGATCGCCCTGTTCATGGGCATCTACATGCGCTTTATCCGGCCGGGCAAGATCGCTGAAATTTCGGTGATTGGCTTCGTGCTGATGCTGCTGGCGATCGTTTACGGCGGCAACGTGGCACAAGATCCCTATTGGGGGCCGTTCTTCACGCTGCACGGCACCACCCTGACCTGGGTGCTGGTGATCTACGGCTTCGTCGCCTCGGTGCTGCCGGTGTGGCTGCTGCTGGCGCCGCGCGATTACCTTTCCACCTTTATGAAAATCGGCGTCATCATCGGCCTGGCCATCGGCATCGTCTTCGCCATGCCGGAGATGAAAATGCCGGCGGTCTCGCGCTTTATCGACGGCAGCGGCCCGGTGTTCGCCGGTGCCCTGTTCCCGTTCCTGTTCATCACCATCGCCTGCGGCGCCATTTCCGGCTTCCACGCGCTGGTCTCCAGCGGCACCACGCCGAAGCTGGTGGAGCGCGAAAGCCACATCCGCTTTATCGGTTACGGCGCCATGCTGATGGAGTCTTTCGTCGCCATCATGGCGCTGATCTGCGCCTCGGTGCTGGATCCGGGCGTCTACTTCGCCATGAACTCACCGGCGGCGCTGATCGGCACCACGGTGGAAAATGCTTCGCAGGTCATTAACAGCTGGGGCTTTATCGTCACGCCGGAGACGCTGGCGCTGATCGCCAAAGAGGTGGGCGAGAACGCCATCCTGTCGCGCGCCGGCGGCGCCCCGACCTTCGCCGTGGGCATGGCGCACATCATCAGTGAGGTGTTCAACAGCCGGGCGATGATGGCGTTCTGGTATCACTTCGCCATTCTGTTCGAAGCGCTGTTCATCCTGACCGCCGTCGACGCCGGCACCCGCGCCTGCCGCTTTATGGTGCAGGACCTGGTGGGCGTGGCGGTGCCGCAGCTGGCCAATAACCGCTCCTGGTTCGGCAACCTGGCGGGCACCACGGTGGCGGTGGCCGGTTGGGGTTTCTTCGTGTATCAGGGCGTGGTCGATCCGCTCGGCGGCATCAATACCCTGTGGCCGCTGTTCGGTATCGGCAACCAGATGCTGGCGTCGATGGCGCTGATCCTCGGCACCGTGGTGCTGTTCAAGATGAAAAAGCAGCGCTACGCCTGGGTGACTATTCTGCCGACCGCCTGGCTGTTCGTGACCTCCATGACCGCCGGCTGGCAGAAGATCTTCCACGAAAAACCGAGCATCGGCTTCCTGGCGCAGGCGAAGAAGTTCTCCACCGGCATCGAGCAAGGCACGATCATTGCGCCGGCCAAATCGTTGAAAGACATGGAAACCATCGTGTTCAGCAACCAGATCAACGCCGCGCTGTGCGGGTTCTTTATGCTGGTGGCGGTGACCATGCTGATCGCCGCCTTCTTCGCGATCCGCCGGGCGCTGCGCACCGAACAGCCTACGGCGCACGAGGTCGGCGCCGCGCTGAGGGAAGAGGCCGGCCGCAGCTGAGTCTCGCCGTTAGGAGAAACGGCCGGCCTCTCAGCGTACTGTTCAGAGGCCAGCCGTTATTTGTTTGAAGATGTCGCCCCCGAGAATATTGTCTTCACCGACCCGCTTTTTAATTTCCGTCGCCAGGTACGGCGATGCACCGCTCGCCAGCGCGCCCGCCAGATTATTGCCCGCCAGCGCCGTCAGCGCCCCCGTTACCGCCTGCGCCGCCTTCTGCAGGTCGCTGCCGGTGCCGTATTGCCGCATCGCGTTGTCGTACGCCTGCTTCATCACCGCCGCATCGTTCGTCGGTTTCCCGCTCTTCTCAAGCTGCTCCCTGGCCTGCGCCAGCGCCGCCGGGTCTTTCTGCGCCTTCAGCCCGGCAATCTCACCCTGCGTGCGGATGACGTCCATTGCCTGGCCGCCAATCTCCCCAATCAACTGCGCCTGCTTCAGCCGGTTCTGTTCCTTCTCCTTGTTGAATATCGGGCTGATGCTGCCGTCGTTGGCATGCTCGGTATCCCGGTTTAGCTGCGCCACATCCTGCTGCTGTTTCCCGGTATTGCCCGGAAACAGCTGAGCGGCATCAGTGCCCTAGCAGAGGCTGTTGATATTTACTTCAGCATCTTCATTAGCTCATTCATTAGTTCGGAAGCATCTTCTTTATAGCTTGATTCCCACTGAGTTTTCCAATCTACTGGGCGTCCTTCATCCTCCCATTCTGATAGAGCAAGTGCATTGATGATTTCCAGTTCAAACCAGATTCTCAGGTAATTATCTCTGCTTTTTTCATCCTCAAATAACTCATTTAATTGAGCCAAATCCTCTGCATAGCTTACGAACTTAGCAAAGCTAACAACGTTATTTAGAGAACTAAACGCACACTCACGAATAGCATCCTTCTTATTTGTCGCCATATTTAACCGTTACCACCCTTCCTGATTCGTTCGTTACCACTGACACTTTGCTTTCAGGATCAAAATGGACTGTTGTTCCGCCGCGGCTAGGAGTCGACTTTCCATTTTTAATTGTATTCTCAACAACAGAAGGAGTTATTCCTCGATCCTGCATCCTATCTAAGGCATGACCTGAATACTCTCGGTTTCCGATTGTACTTGGTTGATTCCTGACGGGTTGATAAGATGGATTACTTGGTTGATTCATCGGATTACGCTTGCTTCCCATAGGGATCGTTGCCGATACCTCATCACTGGCCTTATTAATCAACCTGGACGCTTCAGCGACATCCCCCTTCTTCAGCGCCGCCTCTGCCGCCTTGATCGCCTTACCGGCCGCATCACCAGCACCTGGGATAATCCCTATCGCCGCTACCAGATAATCCAGCGCACTCTGCGCTTCCGCAAAGCTCTTGATATCTCCAACCACCGGTACAAAATCGGCACCTGTCGACAGGATATCTTTCAGCTCTTCCCGGCGCTCAGTATACATCTTCACCGAGCACGCTTCCGCGCTCATTCCGGCACAGTTTTGCTGCTTATAGCGCTCATTTTCAGCGTCGACACGCTCTTCGGCTACCTATGAGCTTCGAGGGAGAAAAATCAACAGCTTTATGGCACTGCGGTTCACAAAACCATAAGGGAGACGGCGGCATGAGAAGAATGGCGAAACTGCGGAAGGATGACGCCATGATGCGTCATCCTTTAAAATTAATTGTCGATCGGGAAGAAAATTAACACATCAGGCCGTTATCAGCTCAACAAATTGCTGCCGAACGCCCCTTGCCAATCCTGTTCGAATTTCTCGACTGCGGCCTGCACTGCCGGCGCATTCAGGAACTGCTCCGCGACGTCCACCGGCAGCGTGATGGCCTGGCAGCCCGCCAACAGGCACTCCAGCGCCTGGCGCGGCGTTTTGAAACTGGCGGCCAGCACCTGCGCCGACGGCGCATGCAGGCTCAACAGCTGCTGCAGCTCGTGCACCATTTCGATGCCGTCGCCGCCCTGCGCGTCCACCCGGTTGACGTAAGGCGCCACATATTCCGCCCCGGCCAAGGCCGCCAACAGCCCCTGTGCAGCGCCGTACACCGCGGTGCCCAACGTCGGAATGGACATCGTTTTAAGCTTCTTAATCGCCGCCAGCCCTTCGGCGGTCGCCGGGATTTTCACCACCAGCCCCGGTACCCGCTGGCTGAGCAGCGCCGCCTCCGCCACCATACGTTCCGCATCGGTCGCCATCACCTGTGCGAACAGCTTGCCGGTGCCGCCGAGGGCGTCGCGCAGCGCGGGCAGCACTTCCCAGATCGGCTTGCCTTCCTTCGCCACGATGCTCGGGTTGGTGGTGACGCCGTGCAGCGGCAGAATGCGCGCCAGGCGTTTTACCGCGGTCACATCGGCGGTATCGAGATAAAGCTCCATCACGGACTCCTGTGTCATGTTCTGTAGGCGGATTCAAACTCTGATCATCATAGGGCAAAAACCGCGCTAACTTTTGATCAAAATCAATTCAACTTTCATTCGAAACATCTTTAATGGCGAAAGATACAGCAACGCCAAACGGGTGACTCATGATCTTCAATGTGCAGCGCTACTCGACCCATGACGGCCCGGGCATCCGCAGCGTGGTCTTTTTAAAAGGCTGCCCGCTGAGCTGCCGGTGGTGTCAGAACCCGGAAAGCCGCTCGCGCCACGCAGACCTGCTGTTTGACGAACGTCTGTGCCTGAGCGGCTGCACGCTGTGCGCCGAGCGTTGTCCGCAAGGGCTGCAACGCACCGACGGGCCGCTGACGCTGCAACGCGAGCTGATTAGCGCAGACGATTATGCCGCCCTGGCCGCCGCCTGCCCGACCGGCGCACTCAGCCTGTGCGGCAGCCCGATCAACCCCGACGATATCATGGCCGAGGTGATGCGGGATAAGCCTTTCTACCTGCGCAGCGGCGGCGGTTTAACGCTGTCCGGCGGTGAACCCTTTATGCAGCCGGACATCACGGCGGACCTGCTGCGGCGCGGCCGCGAGGCCGGCATCCACACCGCCGTCGAATCCTGCCTGCACGTCCCATGGCGTTATATCGCCCCTTCGCTGCCGTGGCTGGATCTGCTGCTGGCCGATCTCAAACACACCGACGAAGCGCGCTTCAGAGCCTGGACCGGCGGTTCCGCCCGCCGGGTGATGAGCAATTTTCGTCGGCTGGCGGCGCACGGCGTACCAATGACCGTACGCGTGCCGCTGATCCCCGATTTCAACGCCGATCGCCGCTCTGTCCGTACCATCGTCGACTTCGCCGCCGACGAGATCGGCGTGTCGGAGATCCACTTTCTGCCGTACCACACGCTCGGCATCAACAAGTACCACCTGCTCGGCGAACCCTACCGTGCCGCCCGCACGCCACTGGACGCACCCGACCTGCTGGCCTTCGCCGAAGAGTATGCCGGCGCCAAGGGCCTGACCGCCATTTTGCGAGGATAACACCATGACCACGTTGGATTTGACTACCCTGAGCGCCCGTATCCAGGCGCATAAGAATGCGCTGATTCACATCGTCAAACCGCCGGTGTGCACCGAACGCGCGCAGCACTATACCGAGGCCTATCAGCAGCATCAGGACAAGCCGCTGCCGGTGCGCCGCGCCCTGGCGTTGGCCAACCATCTGGCGAAACGCAGCATCTGGATCGCCAACGACGAGCTGATCGTCGGCAACCAGGCCAGCGAGCTGCGCGCCGCGCCGATCTTCCCCGAATACACCGTCGGCTGGATAGAAAACGAAATAGACCAGTTGGCCGACCGGCCGGGCGCCGGTTTTTCGGTCAGCGACGAGAACAAGGCAATTTTGCATCGTCTGTGCCCCTGGTGGCGCGGCCAAACGGTGCAGGATCGCTGCTACGGCATGTTCACCGACGAACAAAAGGCGTTGCTGGCCACCGGCATCATCAAGGCCGAGGGCAATATGACCTCCGGCGACGCCCATCTGGCGGTCAACTTCCCGCTGCTGCTGGAGTTAGGCCTCGATGGCCTGCGTGAAAAGGTGCGCGCGCGCCGCAGCCGCCTGCGTCTGACCGAGTGGGAAGATCTGCACAAGGCGCAGTTTCTCAACGCTATCGATATTGTGCTGACGGCGCTGAGCGAACACATCCTGCGCTTCGCTCGCCTGGCGCGCGACATGGCGCAAAACGAAGCCCGCGACTGGCGGCGCGCCGAGCTGCTGGCTATCGCAGACAACTGCGACCGGATCGCCCATCGCCCGCCGCAAACCTTCTGGCAGGCGCTGCAGCTGTGCTATTTCATCCAGCTGACGTTGCAGATCGAATCCAACGGCCATTCGGTTTCCTTTGGCCGCCTCGATCAGTATCTCTATCCCTGGTATCGGCGCGACGTGGAGCTGGAGCAAAACCTGACGCGGGAAAACGCCATCGAGCTGCTGCACAGCTGCTGGCTGAAGCTGCTGGAGGTCAACAAGATCCGCTCCGGCTCGCACTCCAAGGCCTCCGCCGGCAGCCCGCTGTACCAGAACGTCACCATCGGCGGCCAAAAACTGGTCGATGGCCGGCCGTGCGACGCGGTCAATCCGCTGTCCTACGCCATTCTCGAATCCTGCGGCCGCCTGCGCTCCACCCAGCCCAACCTCAGCGTGCGTTACCACGCCGGGATGAGCGCCGATTTCCTCGACGCCTGCGTACAGGTGATCCGCTGCGGTTTCGGCATGCCGGCATTCAATAACGACGAAATCGTCATTCCCGAGTTCATCAAGCTGGGGGTCGAACCGCAGGACGCTTACGACTACGCCGCCATCGGCTGTATCGAGACCGCCGTCGGCGGCAAATGGGGCTATCGCTGCACCGGCATGAGCTTCATCAACTTCGCCCGCGTGCTGCTGGCGGCGCTGGAACAAGGCCGCGACGCCACGTCCGGGCAGATTTTCCTGCCGCAGGAACAGGCGCTGTCCAAAGGAAACTTCGCCGATTTCGAGCAGGTATTAACCGCCTGGGATCGGCAAATCCGCTACTACACGCGCAAGTCAATTGAGATCGAGTGCGTGGTGGACAGCGTGCTGGAGGAGAACGCCCACGATATCCTCTGCTCCGCGCTGGTGGATGACTGCATTGAACGCGGCAAAAGCATCAAACAAGGCGGCGCCAAATACGATTGGGTGTCCGGTCTGCAGGTCGGCATCGCCAACCTGGGCAACAGCCTCGCGGCGGTGCGAAAACTGGTGTTCGACCAAGGGGCGATCGGCCAGCAGCAGTTGGCGACGGCGCTGGCCGAAGACTTCGCCGGGCTGGATGGCGAGCAGCTGCGTCAGCGGCTGCTTAACGCTGCGCCCAAATACGGCAACGATGTGGACGAGGTCGATCGGCTGCTGGTGCGCGCCTACCGAACCTACATCGAAGAACTGAAGCAGTATCGCAACACCCGCTTCGGCCGTGGGCCGATCGGCGGCGGCTATTACGCCGGCACCTCGTCGATTTCGGCCAACGTGCCCTTCGGCGCTGCCACCCTGGCCACGCCGGATGGCCGCAAGGCGCACGCGCCGCTGGCGGAAGGCGCCAGCCCGGCGTCCGGCACCGACCACCTGGGGCCGACGGCGGTGTTTAATTCGCTCGCCAAGTTGCCGACCGAGGCGATCCTCGGCGGCGTGCTGCTCAACCAAAAGCTGAACCCGGCGACGCTGGACAACCCGCGCGATCGGGAGAAGCTGATGCTGATGTTGCGCACCTTCTTCGAGAGCTATCGCGGCTGGCATGTGCAGTACAACATCGTGTCGCGCGAAACGCTGCTGGCGGCGAAGCAACACCCTGACCAATATCGTGATTTAGTGGTTCGCGTAGCTGGCTATTCCGCCTTCTTTACCGCATTATCCCCTGAGGCGCAGGATGATATTATTGCGCGCACAGAACATACTCTTTAAACCTTTGACTCTTAGTGGCCGCACCTTGGCGGCCGCATCATCAGGCCGATATGAATTTACGACAACAGACCATATTGCAGTTGGTTAACGATCGCCGCCGGATCAGCGTCAATGAGCTGGCGCGCGCTTCGGGCGTCTCGGAAGTCACCATCCGGCAGGATCTCAACCTGCTGGAAAAACGCAGTTATCTGAAGCGGGTGCACGGCTCCGCCGTGGCGTTGGAAAGCGACGACGTCGACGCCCGCATGATGTCCAATTTCACCCTTAAGCAACGATTGGCGCAGTACGCCGCCGCGCAGGTCAACGACGGCGAGACGATTTTTATCGAGAGCGGCAGCGCCAATGCCCTGCTGGCGCGCTACATCGCCGAACGCAAGCGCATTACGCTGATCACCGTCAGCCACTACATCGCCAACCTACTCAAAGAAACCGACTGCGACGTGATTGTGTTGGGCGGCATGTACCAGAAGAAAAGCGAGACCGTGGTCGGCCCGCTCACACGGCTGTGCATTCAGCAGGTGCATTTCAACAAAGCGTTTATCGGCATTGACGGCTTTCAGGCCGAAACCGGCTTTACCGGCCGCGACATGATGCGCGCCGATGTGGTCAGCGCGGTGCTGGCCAAGGGCGTGGAGAATATCGTGCTGACGGATTCCAGCAAATTCGGCCAGATCCAGCCTAACCCGCTGGCGCAGCCGGGGCAAATCAGCCGGGTGATCACCGATTCACGTTTGGCGCTGGAGTATCAGCATCAGCTGAAACGTCAGGGCGTACAGGTGGAGCTGGTCAACGAATAACGCGCCGCGCGGGCCACGCCGCCCGCCGTTTCCCTTGCGCAGCGGGATTTTAAGACTATTTACCTGTTTATCCTTCCCGAGAAACCTATACTCAGCTTCGGTAACTTTTGGGCCGTAACCCGCTAATTATTCGGCCGTTAACAAAAAATGCCATTTTTTATATCGATACCGTATGGGAATCAACAGCAGGCCTGATTTATGGTTAACGCCTATACTTATAGGGCACTTCCATATAGCCAATGCTAAGGAGAAGTCATTATGATGATTATCAATAAACGTTTCGCCACCGCCGCTCTGGCTCTGACTCTGGCGTTTTCACTGAGCGCCTGTTCCAACATGTCCAAACGCGATCGCAACACCGCTATCGGCGCCGGCGCCGGTGCAGTCGGCGGTGCAGTGCTGACCAACGGCAGCGCTTTGGGCACGCTGGGTGGGGCTGCGGTGGGCGGCATCATCGGTCACCAGGTTGGCAAATAACCTGCCCGATGCTCCTCCGCCGACGGGCGGGCAAAAGCGCCTCGGCGCTTTGACGTATTAACCAATAACGATGATTTCAGGTCTGTTTTACTTTAAGTCTATAGTTCTTTCGCCGTTAACGGGTTAACCCCCGGCAGCAACAACCTCTAGCCATGCCGCAGCATTGCACTGCGGCATGGCGATTCGCCTCAACCGCCCGCCAGTTTGACCTTCATGCCTTTGGCTTCCAGCAGCTGTTTGAGCAGATCGCGTTTATCGCCCTGGATCTCGATGACTCCCTCTTTCACCGAGCCGCCGCAGCCGCATTTCTTTTTCAGTTCGGCCGCCAGTTTGTCGAGCGCGGCATCATCCAGATCGACGCCGGTAATCAGGCACACGCCCTTCCCCTTGCGGCCGCTGGTCTGGCGCTGGATGCGCACAACGCCATCGCCTTTGGCGCGTTGCGGTTTAACCTCTTCCTGCTTGATGCGACCGGTGTCCGTGGAATACACCAGACGGCTGTTATCGTCATTCATCATCGCTTCCTCAGGCCAAAGAGGCGCGGATCGCGCGCAGCGTCGCGGCCGGATCCGCAGATTGGGTGATCGGACGCCCAATCACCATATAGTCCACGCCGGCGGCCTGCGCCTGCACCGGCGTCATAATACGACGCTGATCGCCCGCCGCGCTGCCTTCAGGGCGGATCCCCGGCGTCACCAGTTGGAAAGCCTGCCCGCAGGCAGCCTTCAGGCGCTGCGCTTCGTGTGCCGAACATACCACGCCGTCCAGCCCGCAGTCGCGGGTCAGGCGCGCCAGGCGCTCGGCGTGTTCTGCCGGACTGGCCTCGATGCCGATGCCGCGAAGGTCTTCCGCTTCCATGCTGGTCAGCACCGTGACGGCGATCAGCAGCGGCGCATCCGCCCCGTATGACACCAGCGCTTCTTTAGCGGCAGTCATCATGCGCGCGCCGCCGCTGGCATGCACATTGACCATCCAAACGCCCAGCTCGGCCGCTGCGGCTACCGCATGCGCCGTGGTATTGGGAATATCGTGGAATTTCAGGTCAAGAAATACGTCGAAGCCGCGCCCGTGCAGATCGCGCACCAGCTGCGGCCCAAACAGCGTGAACATTTCCTTGCCCACTTTCAGCCGGCAGTCTTGCGGATCGATACGGTCGGCGAACGCCAGCGCAGCGTTCTTATCGGCGTAATCCAACGCCACAACGATTGGAGATGATTTTAAGTCATTGTTATTAGTGTTATTTTCAGACTTCATTTCTTCTACCTTCTGTAAAATGGAGATAATCAGGGACTCACCCGCGAAACTGACCGCCGCATTCTACATGCCAGGGGCCAGAAATCCCAGCCGCAGCGCGCACCGGCGCTCTGTCATGTTACCTTGCGTCTTTGTCATGGCGCGTCAGCAATAAACCACGCAGCGTAAAACGCCGTAAAGATGCGTAAATTATCAATCAAATATTTTGAACCACTTGCTCAGCATTATCAGATTTTCAATCGGCCCAGATGCTTTATTATTCACCACATCGGAAGCGAATGGCTTCCTTCCTAAATAAACAGACTGGAGTCACCCATGAAAACCATCAAATATTTTGCAGCCGCTGCCGCTATCGCACTGACCTCTTTCGCCACTTTGGCCGCTGAGCCGATCAACAGCCAGCAGGCCGATAGCCTGACCGCGACCGGCGTCGTTTCCGCAGGCCACGCAACCACCCTCAGCAGCCTGGAGAAAAAACTGGCCGCTAAAGCAGATGCTCAGGGCGCCAGCAGCTACCGCATTATCTCCGCCGGCGGTAACAACATGTTGAGCGGCACCGCAATCATCTACAAATAAGGTTTCCGGTACAGGGCCCGAGATTTCGGGCCCTGCCTCTGTTTCCCGCTTGAAAACTCCGCATTTACCCCGCCCTTTATTGTTACAGAAATATTAAATTTTTATTACACACTAGACACCCGATCGCCAGTGGCTTAGCTTGAAGGCATCTTCCTGCAGAAAGGCTTTCAAAATGAGCGAGATATCGACACTTACCATTAAAATTCCTCTGGCACTGAAGGAGAAAATCCGAGCCGCCGCCGCTGAAAACGAATTTTCATTGAGCGTGGAAGTGTGCCAGCGCCTGGAAAGCAGCTTCAACGCGCCCGTCGTCAAGGCAGAAAAACCGGCCAAGAAAGCGGACGACCTGCACCACGGCGAGATCGACAATCAAAGCACCGAAGAAGAAATCGAACAGCCTCTGAGCCAGAAAGAGCTGAAGAAGCTGCGTCAGCTGTTGAAAACCGGCGCTAAAGGCGGCAAGAAAAAGTAAGCGATGAACATAGAAAAACGGGGCGATCAATCGCCCCGTTTTATTTTGTCTCACCGCCGCGCTATTGTCCGTCCAGACCGCGGATCGGTTTAACCGATGACCAGGCGCGACACGACGGACAATGCCAATAGAGCGAGTGCGCCGTGAAGCCACATTTGTGGCAGCGGTAACGCGGCTTGGTGCGAATTTGCTCACCGACCATATCGCGCAACAACAGCAGACTCTCTTTCGCACGGCCGTCTTCAGCGTCCGCCAGGTGATAATCCATCAGCCGATAAAACACCCGCATAGTGGGGTGACGCTGCAGCTGACGGTTGATATAGACCTGCACCACGTCGCGCCCTTCGTGCTGCTCGATGATTTCGGCCAGCATCAGATCGGCGGTTGCGCCGGTGTTCTCTTCCACGCAGCGCTTCAGGAAATCAGCCCAGTTGTGCTGCTGTTCCGGCAGGTGCCGGTAGCATTCCTGCAGCATCGGCAGCGTTTCGCTGACCAGCTCTTTATCCTGGCTCAGTACGCGCTGCAGCGACTCTGCCGCTTTGGCGTAGTCGTTTTGCGCCATGTAAATGCGCCCGAACATGATGGACACGCGCGCGCACTGTTTATCGGCCGCGTCCGCACGCTTGAGCAGGCTCATCGCCCGATCGAGATCGTCGCTGCCCATCGCCTGCAGCGCCAGTTCACAATAAAAGTGCGCGATCTCGACGCGTTGTTTCTCTTTGCCCAGCTTGACCAACTTTTCCGCCACGTCGATCGCTTTCTGCCAGTCGCTGGTCGCCTGATGGATCACCAGCAGTTGCTGCAGCGCCGAGACGCGGAAATCCGCTTCGTCAGTCAACTGGCTGAACATGTCTTCCGCGCGGTCGTAAAGCCCGGCGGCCATATAGTCACGGCCCAGCTGCTGCACCGCCAACAGGCGCTGCTCAAAGGTCAGGGAAGCGCTTTCCATCAAGGCCTGATGGATGCGGATAGCGCGATCGACTTCGCCGCGCGAGCGGAACAGGTTGCCCAACGTCAGGTGGGCCTCAACGGTGTTGCTGTCCTCTTTCAACATGTCGAGGAACAGATCGACCGCCTTATCCTGCTGGTTTGAAAGCAGAAAGTTCACCCCTGCCACGTATTCACGCGACAGGCGGTTGGCTTCTTGCTGTTTATCCTGCTGAGCGCTTCTGCGCCCCATGTACCAACCGTACGCGGCAGCCACGGGCAGCAACAGAAACAGCAGTTCTAACATAGAGGGTTATTCCTTGCTGACAACGGCCTGAGCCGCCGGTTCAGCGGGCTGCTCAAGCTGCAGCTCCAGCCTTTTGATCTTGCGCTCGGCGCGGCCCAGCGCAATGCGCGTACGCAGATAGAACAGACCGCAAATGATCCAGCCGAGAATGAAACCGGCGCCAAACAGCGTGGCCAACAGGGTCGATACGCGATAATCGCCCTGCGCAACCAGATAGTTAAAATTGACCACCTGATCGTTATGCGCACCCAAGGTGACGGAAATCACGAAGATCACCAGAACCAACAAAAAAATCAGCAAATATTTCACATTCTTTCCCGCGATGCCGAGTGAATCGGATGAACGATGCCAAAACGTGGCGTCCCTGACCCTTAAGTTAGCATTTCCCGTTGCGGCAGGGAAACCCTGCGGCACGATAAAACCACATATCTGCTGGCATATTCGGCAGTAAACGGCTTTAACGAACAAATTGATGAGAAAGCTTCTCAAAACGTCGAATTTATAAGGATATGGGGGCGACGGCGCGGATTGCAATGGCGGGAAAATGTAAGCGGTTAATGCGGCGCCGATCTGGCGCCGCGCTTTTTGTGACATCGTCACGCTATGACATGATTAACCCGCCATCCACATTGATGGTTTGGCCGGTGATATAATCGGCATCGTCCGAAGCAAGGAAGGCCACCAGACCCGCCACATCCTCGGGCTGACCGGCACGCTTGAGCGGAATGCCCGCCACCCACTCGGCCATCAACTCCCCTTTGCCGTAAGCTTTTTCCGGGCCGCTGAGAATTTCTCCCCAAACGCGGTCGTTATATTCCCACATCTCGCTTTCAATGATACCGGGGCAGAATGCATTGACCGTGATGCCATGTGGCGCCAGCTCAAGCGCTAAACTCTGCGTAATGCCGATCACCCCCATTTTGCTGGCGGCGTAATGCGGCGTATAAATAAACCCGTTACGCCCCTGACCGGAAGAGGTGTTGATCAGGCGCCCCTTGCGCTGGCCGACCATATATTTAGCCGCCTCCCGGCAGCAGAGCCAGACCGCCGTGGTATTTACCGCCAGCACTTTCTCAAAATCGCTTTTGGGCATCTGGTCAAAACGATCGATAGTGATCACCCCGGCGTTCTGAATGGAAACGTCGATCGCGCCAAATCGCTCCCAGACCTGACGATAAAAATCAACCACCTGTGCTTCATCGGTTACGTCGAGGATGACCGGCATCACCTCAGCCCGATAACGCTGGCGCAGCGTTTCCGCCGTGGTCAGAATGCGCTCTGCATTCGACGCGATCGCCAAATTGGCGCCCAAACTGGCGAAACGCTCGGCGATACCGGCCCCAATGCCGCGGCATGCGCCGGTAATCACCACGGTTTTCCCCGTGAAGTCACGATTCATGATTGTTCTCCTGTCATCAATGAGGCCGTCTGCGGCCGCCATAAGGTGCGCTGTACCGCCTGCCGCCACGCGCTGTAGTTTTCCTGCAGCTGCCGGTGGCGCTGCATATCGGGTTTAAACTCATCATGTTGAGGCAACAGTGCCGCCAGTTGCCGATCGGTAGCTCCCCACAGGCTGCGCATCGCCATCAAAGCCGCCCCCAGGGCCGACAGTTCCGCCGTGTTGCTGCGCCACACCGGGCAACCCAGCAGATCGGCCTGAAACTGCATCAGCCAGTCATTGCGGCTGGGGCCGCCGTCTGCCATCAGCCCCTGCAGCGCAAAACCCGGTTGTTGCCGCAGTACGCCGATCACATCGGCGATTTGATAAGCCACCGATTCAAAAGCGGCCCGCACCAAATGTTCTCGCCGCGTGCCGCGGCTGAGCCCGCAAATCACGCCGCGCGCTTGCTCATCCCACCAGGGTGCGCCGGCACCGGTCAGCGCCGGTACAAAATAGACGCCACCGCTGTCGGGCACGCGAACAGGCAGTTCACTCAACGGCGCTTCGCCCTCCGACGGTATGGCGGCGACATCCAGCATCCAGGCGATAGCGTCGCCGGTGTGGGGAATATTGCCCTCCAGTGCGTACTGCATGCGTCCACCGTCATGCCAGGCGATGGTCGTTGCCAGAGCGCTCGTATCGCATTGCGCTTCGGCGATTGGCGCCATCACCGATGATCCTGTGCCATAGGTGGCTTTGACCTGCCCAGCCTGACCCAGCGCATGGCCATAAAGCGCCGCATGGGAATCCCCTACCATCGCAGCAATTGGAATGCCGTCGGCAATGCCTTCCAATCCCAACGTCGTGCCGAACAGATGGCTGGAAGGATGGATTGTCGGCAGCGCCTGACGGGGAATATTGAACAGCGCCAGCATCTCTTCGTCCCACTCCCCGGAAGCGAGATTCAGCAGTTGAGTTCGGGCGGCATTGGAGACATCACAGCCGAATGCCCGCCCCCCACTCAACTGCCACAACAACCAGGCATCGATGGTGCCCAGGCACAGTTCGCCGTTCTCCGCCAACCGCTGTCCCTCTTCGCAGTGATCGAGCAACCAGCGCATTTTCGACGCCGAGAACAACGGTGAAAGCGGCAAACCGGTGGCGCGGCGCACCGCTTCCTCCTGCCGATCGCGGCGCAGCCGTTCGCAGAAATCGGTGGAACGCGCGCATTGCCAGGTCAGAGCCGGGCCGATCGGTTGGCCGTCAGCGCGACGCCAGCCGATGGCGGTTTCACGCTGGTTGCTGATGGCGATACCGGCAATGCGGGATGCTCCGGCCAACGCAATAGCCTCCCGCAATACCGCCAGAGAGGCCGCCAGCAAGGTCTCGCCCCGTTGCTCCACCCAACCGGGCTGCGGCGTCTGCAACGTCAGTGGCCTGCTGGCCCTGGCGACGATCGTACCCTGTGCATCCACCACCACGGCCTTGGCGTTGCTGGTGCCCTCGTCCAACGCGACAATGCAGTCCGCTTTAACCATGGCTCACCTCAGCCAGCGGCTGCACCGCTTTTTTTTCCTGGCGCTGCATCAGAATGACCTTGCTTTGCAAACGCTGCTGGAACTGGTCAATCACCACGGCGGTGACGATCACCAGCCCTTTAATCACCATTTGCCAGAACTCGCTGACGCCCATCATCACCAAGCCGTCCGCCAGAAAAACGATCACAAAGGCGCCGATGATCGAACCGAATACCCTGCCGCGACCACCGCTGAGCGCCGTACCGCCCAGCACCGTCGCGCCGATGGCGTCCATTTCGAACATATTGCCGGTCATCGGGTGCGCGGTCTGCAATTGAGAAGCGATGACCAGCCCCACCAGCGCCGCACACAGCCCGGAAAACGCATAGACGAACATTTTCACTTTGACAATCGGCACCCCCGACAGCCGCGCCGCCGGCTCATTGCCGCCAATGGCATAGATATAACGGCCCAGCGGCGTTTTCTTGGTGAGATAGATCCCCAACAACACGATGGCTAACATCAGCCAAATCGGGTTGTAAATTCCCAGGAAGGTGCCAGACCCCAGGGCAGCGAAACCGGTGTTGCCCAACGCCTCCATGCCCACCAGATTGGGATAGGTTTTGCCGTCCGCCGTCAGCAACGCCGCCCCACGCGCCACGTACATCGCCCCCAGGGTGCAGATGAATGGCGCAACGCCGAGCCGCGTGATCAGCGTGCCGTTGATCAACCCCAACAACACGCCCAACAGCGCCACCGCGCCGATCACTTCAAAAACGTTGAGAAACAGCCGATTGCCATCCCACAGCGGGATACCGACGGTCAATAGCGCACCGGCAATCATCCCGCACAAACCCGCCACCGCGCCGACCGACAAGTCGATGCCGCCGGTGAGGATCACCAGCGTCATGCCAACCGCCAGCAGCCCGGTAATCGCCACGTGCTGCGTCATGATCAGCAGATTAGAGACGGTCAGAAAATTCGGCACCATGCTGCTGAAGAACAGCACCACCAGCAACAGGGCGATGAAGGTGCGCGCCTGCAGCAAATACATATACAACCGATACTTGGTTTGCATTGCCTTATCCTTATGCATGAGGGGTTGAGGCGCGGATCAGCGTTTCGCGATCGGCCCGTTCGCGCGGCAGATCGGCTGTCAGCTGCCCGTCCGCCATCACCATCACCCGGTCGGCCAGCGAGACCACCTCATCCAGCTCCGACGAAGAGAACATCACCGCCAGCCCCTGGCGCGCCATCGCGCCAATCAGGTGGTAAACGTCCGTTTTGGCACCGACGTCAATTCCGCGCGTCGGCTCATCAAGAAACACCACCTGCGGCCCGGTCAGCAGCGCCTTGCCCAACACCACTTTCTGCTGATTGCCGCCGCTCAGGCTGGTAATTGGCAGCTCCCGGTCACTGACCTTGATCGCCAGTTTTTCGATCATGCCATCGACCAACGTACACTCCCCGGCCGATGCCAACGGCCGTAGCGCATTACGTCCCAGGCTGGCCAGGGTCATGTTGGCCTTGATCGACATCATCTGCACCAACCCCTCCGCCTGCCTGTCTTCCGGCACCAGCGCCATGCCCAACGCCATGCGTTGACGGAATCCCAGCCGCTCCACGCTTTTGCCGTTGAGCAAAATGCGACCTGCCGTCTGGCGCATCACGCCGTTGAGCACTTTGAACAGTTCGGTACGGCCGGCCCCCAACAGGCCATAAATGCCGATCACTTCCCCTTTGCGCAGTGAAAAACTGACGTCGTTAAGGCAATAGCCGCCGTTTTCACGCGGCAGCGTCAGCTGTTCGACCTTCAGCACTTCATCCCCTTGTTCTGCCGCGCAATAATCGAAGTGCTTGCTCTTTTCACCCACCATCTTTTCGATGATCCACGGAATGCTGACGTTACTGACCGGTTCGGCGGCAACAAAACGCCCGTCGCGAAACACCGTGATGCGGTCGCCAATCTCCATCAGCTCTTCCAGTCGGTGAGAAATGTAGATGATGGTGACGCCGCGTTTTTTCAGATCGGCGATCACCCGAAACAGCGTGCGCACTTCGGCCTGACTCAGCGCCGACGTCGGCTCATCCATGATCAGCACCCGGGTGTCCTTCGCCAGGGCACGGGCAATTTCAACCAGTTGCTGATGACCGATACCGAGGCTGCCCAACGGCGTATGCGGATCGATATCCAACTCCAGCCGCTGCAGCAAGGACTTGGCCAGCTGATACTGATAGTCCACATTGATACGGCCGCGCTGGAAGAACTCGTTGGCCATAAAAATGTTGTCCATGACCGACATGTTGGGGAACAGGTTCAGCTCCTGAAAAATAATGCTGATCCCGAGCCGCTCCGCCTGCTGCGTGGAGGTTAACGTCACCGCTTTCCCCTCCAGCTCGATAGTGCCGGAGGACGGGGTTTCCACCCCCGCCAGCAGCTTCATCATGGTCGACTTGCCGGCGCCATTCTCGCCGATCAGTACGTTGACCTGATTGCGAAACACTTGATAACTCACGCTATCCAACGCGGTGACGCCCGGATAGAGGCGCGAAACGTTGCGCGTTTGAATAATGATCGGATCGCTCATCACGCCCCCTTAAGGTTGAATGCGCACCGGCGTGATCAACAGCGGCTCGGCAGGTGCCTGCCAGCTGCTGAATACGCCATACACGGTAATGTGGTCACCCACCTTGGGCTGGGATCCGGCCAGTTCGTCGATCGAAGCCTGGTTAATCGCCCTGGCAAAATCGCCGAACAGCGCTTGGTCATTGAAATCGCTGTAGCTCAGGCCGCGATAGCTGTCGCGTAACGCCGTACCGCGGTAGACCGGCCCGATCTGCACCTCCACGCTGCTGAGCGGCGCATCGGTCAGTTTGAGCGTTAATTTTCCGCTGCGTGAACGGGTGTTGACCGCCGCGACTTCACCGCTGACCTTAACGTTGAAGTAACAAGGAAACTCCGGTTGAGCACGGTACCCAAGCAGGCCGCAAGCGCTGTTGAAATCCTTGGCCTGGGCGATCCGGGCGAGCAGTTCACCCAGCGGCTGCGCCGTTTTGACCGCTTGCGGGGCGATTTTGCTGCGGTAAATCTCCGCCGCCTGCGCCACATGTGGATTCACCGGGGAGCGAAGCGCCGCCAGCTTTTTCTCCGAGACGATACGGCAACCGCTCAACGCCAGAACGACGATGACGGTCAACGCAATACGCATCGACATAACAACACCTCCGATCGCACCCCGCCGCCAGGACGGGGTGGTGAAAGACGCCGCTCAGCGCGGATTACTGTTTAAAGTTGAAGTCATTGACTCGCTGCGCATTGTCTTTGCCTATCAGGATGCCGCGGAACATCACGCGCTCCTTGCCGGTATAGCTGCCGGATTGGAAGTAGCCATCCAGGATCTCGACGCCCTGCGCGGCAATCGCCTGCGCCTGCAGCATCACGCTGGCGTAGAGGCTGCCGTTAAGAATGGCATCGCGCTCATCGTTGCTGCCGTCGATCCCCACCACGGTGACATCCTGTCTGCCGGCGGCCTTCAGCGCCGCCACTGCGCCCAGCGCGACCGGACCATTGCCGCAGATCACGCCTTTAATGTCCGGATGCGCCTGCAGGATGCTGTCCATAATGCGCTTCCCTTCCAGCAGATTGCCCTTGGCGTCTTGGCGCGCCACGCTGACCATCTCCGGGTATTGGTCGATCACGTTATGGAACGATTGCGAACGTGTGACGCAGTTATTGTCCGCCAGGTTACAGGTCAGTTCGGCGTATTTACCGGTCTCCCCCATTTTTTCCACAAACTGATTGGCGACGTCCGATCCGGCCTGGAAGTTGTTATGGGTGATCTGCGCCAGCGCTACGCCATCGACCGGGATCTCACGGTTGATCAGCACCACCGGAATGCCGGCGTTTTTCGCCTGCTGCACGGCGGCGACGCTGGCCTGGGAATCGGCGTTATCCAAAATGATGCCCTGAACCTTGCGGCCGATAACCAGGCTGATGAGCTCCCCCTGGCGCTTGACGTCTTCGCCGTGCGACAGCACCAGCGTCTGGTAGCCGAGAGACTTGGCTTTGGCCTCGGCTCCCTTGGCTTCCGCGGAGTAATAAGGGTTATCCAGCGAGTTGACGAGAATGGCGATTGTGCCTTTTTCCGCCGCCATGGCAGTGGCGCAGGCAAAACCGGTAAGCAAAGTGAGGTAAGTGGCTATTTTTTTCATGATGGTGTTCTCTTATCGTTGTGTTGAACATCGTCTGGTGTTGGCGATCGCCGCGGTTGCCGCTTACCAAATGGTAAAACCGCCGTCGATCATCAGGTCCGCGCCGGTAATCATGTCGCTGCCGTTGCTGGCAAAAAACAGGATCGCCGCCGCAATTTCGTCGGTATAAGCAAAACGCCCCAGCGGGATCAGCTTTTTCATCGCCTCGCCCTTCTCGCCGCGCCAGGCTTTCTCTCCCATAGGCGTCAGCACCACGGTGGGCGATAACGTGTTGACCGTAATGCCATGCGGCGCCCATTCTTTGGCCATCACCTTGGTCATGCCCAGCAGCCCCGCCTTGGCGGAGGTATAGGCACAGTGTTCGTCAATGGCGATAGAGGCCGCCTGCGACGCGATGTTGATGATTTTCCCTCCGTGACCGGCGGCTATCGCGCGACGCGCCAACGCCTGCGAGCATAGAAAAGGTCCGGTGAGGTTGACCGCCAAATGACGCTGCCACTCCTCGAGCGTGACCTCCGTCGCCGGCTGCAGATTGACGTAGCCAGCGCAGTTGACCAAAATATCGAGGCGGCCAAAGCGCCGTTGAGCCGCAGTGAAAGCGGCGGCCACCGAGTCAGGATCCGTCACGTCGCAAACCTGGCAAAGTACCTGCTCTTCACCTAATTCCCGCAGCGCCGCCGTCGCCTTGTCTTGTTCAAAAGCCGGGTACATCAACACCAAACGCGCGCCTTTTTCCAACAGCAAGCGATTGGCGGCCATCGCGATGCCGCCCAAACCGCCGGTAATCACCGCAACCTTCCCCGTCAGCGACAGTCCGCTATCTACTCCGTAGCGTAAATTAACGTCATACTCGTTCCGCTCCATCGCTTCCCCCTATTGAGTTAACTGAGCATGCAATCCTGCAGCGTCGATGGCATATTGCCGCCGCAGCGCCGCCCGGCTGCTGCTGTGGGTAAATTCGTAAGCCGGCACGCCCAGCGCGGTAAACGGCCGCGGCAGCTGATACCGCAGCAACAATTCACCGATGATGGTGCCTAAACCACCGCTGAGCGCATGCTCCTCCATAGTCAGCACCCGGCGGTGCGAGCGCATCAACGCCACCACCGCCTCCTCATTGAGCGGCCAGAGCGAAGGGAGAGAGACAATGGTCGGGTTATCGCCCAATGCCAGCACCTTCATCGCCTCATGAGCCACCGTGCCCAAACAGAACACCAGGCTATCTTCCCCCTGGTGCAACACCTCCGGCTCTCCCGGACGGAATTGGTAATCCGCGTTCAACACCGGCAGCTTGTCACTGTCCATGCGGATATAGGCCGGACCGGGTTGCGCGATGACATGACGGACAATCTCTGCCGCTTGCCGTGCATCCGCCGGCGCATAGACGCTGAGATTGCCCAACGTACGGGCGATGGCGATATCGTTCATGCAGTGGTGCGTCGCCCCCAGTGGCCCGTAACCAAATCCGGCATTCAGGCCAAGCATTTTCACGTTGGTCTCCGTGTAGCAAACATCGTTTTTCATCTGTTCGTTTGAACGAGCGAACAGGAAAGGTGCCGCGTTGGCGGTAAAGACCGTACGGCCGCTGAGCGCCATGCCGGCAGCCATGCCAACCATGTTCTGTTCGGCGATACCGACGTTCACTACCCGCTCCGGATAAGCCTGCTCAAAGGGCGCGATTTTTGACGTGGACGTGGAATCCGCCACCATCACGCTCAGATCTGCACCCGCCCGTTGCTGTTCGATCAACGCCGTCACCACCGCATCGCGTAAGTCCTGCATGTTTACCCCTCCAGTTCCGCCAGCGCCTGCGCCAGCTGTTGTTCGTCCGGTACCGCGTGATGCCAGGCGGCAACGTTAGCCATAAACGACACGCCGTGCCCCTTTTCGGTATTGGCCAAAATCACTCGCGGTTTGTCCTGGCTCGGAAGTTGGATCGCCGCCACCAGCGCCGCCGGATCGTGCCCGTCACATTCCACGGTTTCGAAACCGAAAGCGCGCCATTTTTCCGCCAGCGGTTCCAGCGGCATGATCTCCTCCGTCTTGCCCGCCAGCTGCAGCCGGTTGCGATCGACGATGGCGATCAGGTTATCCAGCTTGAATTTGCTGGCCGCCATTGCCGCCTCCCAGTTGGATCCCTCCGCCAGCTCGCCGTCGCCCAGCAGTACGAAAGCGCGGCGATGCCCACGCCCTGCCAGCTTATTGCCCAGCGCCAACCCCACGGCGATCGGCAGCCCATGCCCCAAACCGCCGGAGTTAATCTCCACCAGCTCCGGCAACTTCTGCCGCACCGGATGCCCGGCCAACAAGGTGTCGTCGCCCATGAACTGATCGAGCACCGCCGGATCGAGCAAGCCCATTGCCGCACAGCTGCAGTAAAAACCGCCGGCGCCGTGCCCTTTAGACAAAATGAACCGATCCTGATCGGGCCGGGCATTGCTGCGATCCATCACTGCCATATACAAAGTGCAGATGATGTCGATTTCCGACAGATCGGCGCCGGTATGACCCTTGCCTGCCTTATGGTTCATGGTCACCACATGTCGGCGCGCCTGGCGTGCCGTATTTTTAATCGCCTGAAAGTCCATCGTCACCTCTACTTAAGCGCCTTGATTATCGTTATCGCATCAAAAACGATCCGTTAACCCATCATTGATTTTCGAATGGAAATCATATGCAGCAAAAACGATAATTAATGTGGGCAAGATCAAATTTCAAACAAAAGCGCTTACCAGACAACACTCATACCGATAAAAACCAACAAATAACAACACGATAAAAATAATCCAGCTGCTTTAATTTAGTTTTTACCGTTGATTTCATCGGATGCCAATGATTTTCGAATAAAAATCAATGCTGCTTAACTGGGTTTATCCGTGGCTTTATCAATAATCGCGAGCTAAAATTCAGCGCATCAATAAGGAGTGGCCGTGGCAAACCGCGCGGCGGGAACTGACAGGTGCAGGAGTCTTTCGATTGAAAAGCAAAAGCGAGCAGTTGGCGGAAATGCAGCAACGGCGCGAAAAGATCCTCGACATGATCCGCGAAGACGGCTCGGCGACGGTCAAAATGCTTACCGATACCTTCAAGCTGACCGAGGCGACCATTCGCACCGATCTGCGCGTCCTGCAGCAGCAAGGCTATGTGCAGCGCTTCCACGGCGGTGCAACCCTGGTTGATGGCAAGCAAAATACTCATGCCATGCTACTGGAACGCCAGGTTAACCTGACCGCCAAAGATCGCATCGGCAAACTCGCCGCCGGTTTTATCGAACCCGGCGACACCATCATTCTTGATTCGGGCACCACCACCACGGCTATCGCCAATCACCTGAATCACATAAAGAAACTGTCCGTTATCACCACCGGCGTCAATATTGCGCTGCAGCTGGGCGGCGAACCGGGCGTGAATATTTTGCTGACCGGGGGCTCATTCAAATTTCCGACGCTCTCCACCTCCGGGGACAAAGCCGCCAATTTCTTCGAAAACGTGCTGGCGCAAAAACTGTTCCTCGCGACGGCCTGCATCTCGCCCCGCCACGGGCTCAGTTTCCCAAGCGAAACCGACATCAAACTGAAAATGGCGATGATCAATGCAGCCAACACGGTGTATGTGGTGGCCGACTCCAGCAAGATCGATAAAGTTTCAATGTTTGCGCTGCCTTGTGACTGGCAGCATATCGACTATTTGATTACCGACAACGGAATTAGCGATGCCGCCATGCAGGCATTTGAAAAGGTAGGCGTTAAGGTCTTGGTGGCAGGCGCCTGAACGGCGCCTGTGAAAGAAGTGATTATTCCGGCTTGCGCGCCGCGATTTCCTGCTGCTCTTGCGGCGGCGGCGTCAGAGGACCGAACCAGCGCTGCGCCAGCCAGCAGGTGATCACCACCAGCAACCAACTGATCAACGTGGCCATTGCCAGATCGCGCGGCCAGTGCATGCCCAGCAGCAAGCGGCTGCCCATTACCCCGGCCGCCCACACCATCAGGATCGCGACGGTTTTGTAATGGCGGCGCGGCCACAGCAGCCCTACGCCCAATAGCGCCCAGGTGGCGGCGAACATGGTGTGCCCCGACGGAAAAGCAAAGCCGGTTTCAAACTGCCAGTGCTTGCGCAGCCAGCCCGGCACCAGCGTCTGGTCTTGCAGTTGCTCGCGCACCAGCGCGCTGCGCTCTTTGCGCTGCAGCGAGTAGAAATACTTGCCGTCCACGCCGTGGGTTTGCTCCAACCACACCACGAAAGGACGCGGCTCTTGCACCCGATCCTTGATCAACGACTTCACGCCCTGCCCAATCAACAGCGCGGCGAAAAGCAGCATCGCCAGACCGATGGCCGGCTTCAGCCGAAAGCGCAGGCACCACAAAAACCAACCGCAGAGGATCGCGCTGGTCAGAATGCCCCACGGCGAGGTCACGGTTTCGGTCACCCAGTACAGCGCTTTCAGCAGCCGGTCATTGCCGCCGGGTTGCCAGTGCCAGCCGGATACCCAGACCGCCAGCGGCATCAACAGCAGCAGCAACGCGCCGCCCGCCGTGCGTTTTGCTATCTCATACATTCCCGTTTTCCTCTGCGTGAATCAGGCTGCAGTGTAACAAGAGTGCAATATTGATAACACGCGAAAAATTAAACAGATAGACAACCTATCGCAATAATAGGTGGCCAGAAAACGCCATCTGCTGGTTTGCTGAGCACCGCCCGGCAAGAAGTTGTGGCAAAATAGCCGATAATTAACGAAATAGAGATCGGCGTAGCACGTTTTAGTCTTGGTCAATGCACTGACCGGACTTAGGATGCGCGACAATGATTGAATCGTAGGTTTTTGTGGAGAGTGACATGCAGCTTAAACGGGTGGCAGAGGCTAAACTGCCGACACCTTGGGGCGATTTCCTGATGGTAGGATTCGAAGAACTGGCGACCGGGCACGATCATCTGGCGCTGGTATTCGGTGATATTTCCGGTGAAGCGCCGGTGCTCGCACGCGTGCATTCCGAATGTCTGACCGGCGACGCGTTGTTCAGCCTGCGCTGCGACTGCGGTTTTCAGCTGGAAGCCGCGCTGGAGCAGATCGCCGAAGAAGGCCGCGGCATCCTGCTTTATCATCGCCAGGAGGGCCGCAATATCGGCCTGTTGAACAAGATCCGCGCCTATGCCCTGCAGGATAAGGGCGCAGACACCGTGGAAGCCAACCATCAGCTCGGCTTCGCCGCCGACGAACGCGACTTCACCCTGTGCGCCGACATGTTCAAACTGCTGGGCGTCGACGCGGTGCGCTTGCTGACCAACAACCCGAAAAAGGTCGAGATCCTGACCGAAGCCGGTATCAATATCAGCGAGCGCGTGCCGCTGATCGTCGGCCGCAATCCGAAGAACGAACACTATCTGGCCACCAAGGCCGCCAAAATGGACCATTTGCTCGACCAGAAGTGATCGCCGCCACGGTGAAAACAATCAGGGCGCCTTGCGGCGCCCTTTTTACTGCCCGATTTACAGCATTTTCCTGATTACGTAGTGCAGGATGCCGTCGTTTTCGTAGTAGGTCAGCTCATTGCCGGTATCGATGCGGCAACGAGTGTCGATCACCTCCTTGCGCCCGTCGGCATAGGTGATATGTACCGGCACCGTCTGGCCCGGCTGCAGCTGTTGCAGGCCGCCGACGCTGATCTGCTCGTCCCCGGTCAGCCCCAGCGTTTTGCGCGTCACGCCCTGCGGGAACTCCAGCGGCAAAATGCCCATGCCTATCAGGTTGGAGCGGTGAATACGCTCGAAGGATTCGGCGATCACCACCCGCACGCCCAGCAGGCGCGGCCCTTTCGCCGCCCAGTCGCGGCTGGAGCCGGAACCGTACTCTTTACCGGCGATCACCGCCAGCGGCACTTGCTCCTGCTGGTACTGCATGGCGGCGTCGTAGATAGACAGTTGCTGCTGCGACGGAATATGGCGGGTATAGCCCCCCTCCACGCCCGGCACCATTTCGTTGCGGATGCGGATGTTGGCAAAGGTGCCGCGCATCATCACTTCGTGGTTACCGCGGCGCGAACCGTAGGAGTTAAAATCCTGCGGCGCCACGCCGTGCTCGCTCAGGTAACGCCCCGCCGGGCTGTCGCGCTTGATGTTGCCCGCCGGCGAGATGTGGTCGGTGGTCACCGAATCGGCCAGAATCGCCAGAATGCGCGCGTCCTTGATGTCCTGCACCGGATCCGGCTTCACCTTCATGGTGCTGAAAAACGGAGGATGGCGGATATAGGTAGAATCCTCCTGCCATTGATAGGTCGCCGAACCGGTCACCTGGATCGCCTGCCAGTTGGCGTCGCCATCGAACACTTCGCCGTATTCTTTGTGGAACATCTCGGTGCGCACTTCTTCCACCGCCTGAGCAATGTCCTGGCTGCTCGGCCAGATGTCCTTCAGGTAGACCGGTTGACCGTCATTGCCCTCGCCCAGCGGCTCTTTGGTCAGATCGATCTTCATGCTGCCCGCCAACGCATACGCCACGACCAGCGGCGGTGAAGCCAGCCAGTTGGTTTTCACCAGCGGGTGGATGCGCCCTTCGAAGTTACGGTTGCCCGACAGCACCGCGCCCACGGTCAGATCGCCCTCTTTGATCGCCTGCTCGATAGGATCCGGCAGCGGCCCGGAGTTGCCGATACAGGTGGTACAGCCATATCCCACCAGGTTGAACCCCAGTTCTTCCAGATAAGCGGTGAGCTTGGCGCTGTCGAAGTAGTCGGTCACCACTTTGGAACCCGGCGCCAACGACGTTTTTACCCAAGGCTTGCTGCTCAGCCCTTTCTTGACGGCGTTTTTCGCCAGCAGGCCGGCCGCCATCATCACGCTCGGGTTGGAGGTGTTGGTGCAGGAGGTGATCGCCGCGATCACCACCGCGCCGTCGCGCAGTTCGTGCTGCTGCCCATCCAGCGTAAAGGGTTTGCTGTCTGCCTTGGTCTTGTGGCCGCCGATATCCAGCTCGGTCGCGGCCTTGAACGCCTGCGGCACATTCGGCAGCGCGACGCGATCCTGCGGGCGTTTCGGCCCGGCGAGGCTGGCCTCGACCGTCGACATATCCAGCGCCAGCGAGCTGGTGAATACCGGCTCATCCCCCGGGTTGCGCCACATGCCCTGCGCCTTGGCGTAGGCTTCCACCAGCGCGATTTGTTCGGCGCTGCGGCCGCTGAGTTTCATGTAGCCGAGCGTGACGTCATCTACCGGGAAGAAACCGCAGGTGGCGCCGAACTCCGGCGACATGTTGGCGATGGTCGCCCGGTCCGCCAACGGCAGATCGGCCAGGCCGTCGCCGTAAAACTCGACGAACTTGCCGACAACGCCGTGCTTACGCAGCATTTGGGTGACCGTCAGCACCAGGTCGGTGGCGGTAATGCCCTCGCGGAGCTTGCCGGTCAGCTTAAAGCCGACGACGTCCGGGATCAGCATCGACACCGGCTGGCCCAGCATCGCCGCTTCCGCTTCGATACCGCCGACGCCCCAGCCGAGAATGCCCAGGCCGTTGATCATGGTGGTGTGGGAATCGGTGCCCACCAGCGTATCCGGATAGGCCACGCGGCGACCGCTTTCGTCACTGTGCCACACCGTTTGGCCGAGGTATTCGAGGTTGACCTGGTGGCAGATGCCGGTGCCCGGCGGCACCACGCGGAAACGGTTGAAGGCTTTCTGCCCCCAGCGCAGGAAGGTGTAGCGCTCGTGGTTGCGCTGCATTTCGATACGCACGTTGTCTTCGAAGGCGTTGTCATCGCCGAATTCATCGACGGTAACCGAGTGGTCAATCACCAGATCCACCGGCGACAGCGGGTTCACCTGGTCGACATTGCCGCCCAGCCGCCGCACCGCTTCACGCATCGCCGCCAGATCCACCACCGCCGGAACGCCGGTAAAATCCTGCATCAGCACGCGCGCCGGACGGTAGGCGATCTCACGGTCAGCATGGCCGGTTTGTAACCAGGCGACGATGGCCTTGAGGTCGTCAACCTGCACGGTATCGCCATCCACATGGCGCAGCAGGTTCTCCAACAGCACTTTCATTGATTTCGGCAACCGGTCGATATCACCCAGCTGCTTCGCCGCCAGCGGCAGACTGTAGTAGTAATATTCGCTATTCAGCGCAACCAGCTTATCCAGACTTGTTTCACGAAGATCGGACGACATAGCTCCTCCATTTCTTATTGTGATTAAAACAGGGTAATCAGTGAGGTCTTGTTTAAAGATACCACAAAGATAAGTTAACGTTTTGATAACAACACGATTTGATCACAGCGATAGGTGAGAACAATCAAGAAGAAGGAAGTGCGAGCGCAGCCAAGGGGTTAGGCCACGCGTCAACGAAAACGCCGCAACGAGGCGGCGTTTTGGCAGCGAAAATCTCGCGGCTTTAGCGGGGTTTGCGCACCAGGCGGCGACATACTGTGAGCACAACTGCAGCAATGATAGCAGAGACACCCAATTTAATGGCAATGACAGCCGAGTCGAAACTATTCATCCCTATTTCACCATCACCGCTAATTTCTATGTTGTTGGAAACGAAGCTGTCGAAAATTCCGTCTGGCAGGTAGCGCAACAACAAAAAGGTTAGCAACAAGAACAGAACAATCCAGAGACTTTTTTTCATTGTGATACCACGCATTTACTGTAATCAGGCTCGCCTTGAACATCTATACGACCGTACGCCATCAGCCCTCGACCTCCAGGCACTCTCACCTTTCTACGCCTTAGCAGCGCATCCCGAAGGATCTGGAAATCACTCGATAAATCAGCGTAGTTAAGCCTGCATATCTGCATAACGTTGAATTTCCATACTCAATTATCCGAACGTTTTGCAGTCTACTTAGAGGCTAACGGGTTGAAAAGAGGACGGCGGCTTTTCAGGATGATCCTGAGAAACAAGGAAGGTGCGGGTTTCCGGGCTAAAAAAACCCGGTTTAGCAGGCGCCTAACCGGGTTTGATTTGATATCGTCAACGATTACTTAATCGGCAGCTTGATGTCCTTGAACATCGCTTCAATTTCTTCGTTGGAGCGCAGCGCCACTGCGCTGTCGACCACGTCGCGCGTCAGGTGCGGCGCGAAGCGCTGAATGAAGTCGTACATGTAGCTGCGCAGGAAGGTGCTGCGGCGGAAGCCGATTTTAGTGGTGCTGTAGGTGAAGATATCGCGCGCATCCACCGTCACCAGATCCGGATCCTGCACCGGATCCACCGCCATGCTGGCGATCACCCCTACCCCCAATCCCAAACGCACATAGGTTTTAATCACGTCGGCGTCAGTGGCGGTAAAGACGATGCGCGGCGTCAGGCCGGCGCGGTTGAAGGCGGTGTCCAGCTCCGAGCGACCGGTAAAGCCGAAGGTGTAAGTGACGATCGGGTAAGCCGCCAGTTCTTCAATGCTGATGCTGCTTTTGCCCGCCAAAGGATGATCGGGCTTCACCACCACCGCACGGTTCCAGTGGTAGCACGGCAGCATGATAAGATCGTCATACAGGTGCAGCGCTTCGGTGGCGATGGCGAAATCTGCGGTGCCCTTGGAGACCGCTTCGGCGATCTGCGTCGGCGAGCCCTGATGCATGTGCAGCGAGACACGCGGGTAACGCTCAATGAAGCCTTTGATCACGTTAGGCAAGGCGTAACGAGCCTGGGTATGCGTGGTGGCGACGTACAGCGAGCCTTTGTCCGGGTAGGTGTGTTCACCGGCGACGGCCTTGATGGCGTCTACCTTGGACAGCACTTCACGCGCGATGCGAATGATTTCCTGGCCGGCCGGGGTGACCTGGGTCAGGTGCTTGCCGCTGCGGGCGAAAATCTGGATGCCCAGCTCATCTTCGAGCATGCGCACCTGTTTGCTGATGCCGGGTTGAGAGGTATAGAGCCCTTCTGCCGTCGAGGAGACATTCAGGTTGTGGTTAACCACTTCCACAATGTAACGAAGCTGCTGCAATTTCATATCTTATACCATCCTAGGTTAAACACTGCGGCTTACCCGCAGCCAGGTATATCGGTGTCGCCCCGGTATGCTGAAACTCACAAGCCATAAACCCCGTGTTCTACCCTGATGGTGAAGAAAACGCCGTTGTTAATAAGCTTTAATAATAAAAAAACTTTTTATATAACCACTATACCACGATGCAGCTTCAAGTATAGATCCGCGTCACACTATGATAACGATTATTTTGCATGGGTATCAACGTGAAACGGCGGTGTCGGAGGGATAAAAACAGCAAAGGATAGATCCGTTTGCCCCTTTTCACCAATAAAAAAACCAGCCGCCAGGGCTGGTTTTTCATCTTGCGGGCAGGACATCGGCCTTACTTCTTGCCTTCGACCCACTTGCCGTCCACGTAGAACGCGGACCAACCGGTCGCCTTGCCGTCTTTTTCAGAGGAGACGTACTGCTGCTTGGTTTTACGGCTGAAACGCACCAGCGTTTTGTTGCCTTCGGCATCCGCCACCGGCGCATCGGCCAGGTAGCGCAGTTTCTCCGGCAGACGATCCTTGAAGCGAGCCAGTTCTTCCACCAGCGGCGCGCGGGTCTCGCGCGATTTAGGGAAGGTGTTGGCCGCCAGGAACACGCCGGCAGCGCCGTCACGCAGCACGAAATAGGCGTCGGACTTCTCGCACGGCAGCTCCGGCAACGGCACCGGATCTTCCTTCGGCGGCGCGACATCGCCGTTACGCAGGATCTTGCGGGTGTTTTTGCAGTTCTCGTTGGTGCAGCCCATGTACTTGCCGAAACGCCCCATTTTCAGGTGCATTTCCGAGCCGCACTTGTCGCACTCCACCACCGGGCCATCATAGCCTTTCAGACGGAACTCGCCCTCTTCGATCTCATAGCCGTCACACGCCGGGTTGTTACCGCAGACGTGCAGCTTGCGCTGGTTGTCGATCAGATAGCTGTCCATCGCCGTACCGCATTTCTGGCAGCGGCGGCGGGCGCGCAGCGCGTTGGTTTCCGCGTCGTCGCCTTCGAGGATGTTGAGCACTTCCGCTTCCGGCACCAGGTTGATGGTGGTTTTGCAACGTTCCTTCGGCGGCAGCGCGTAGCCGGAACAGCCGAGGAAGACCCCGGTGCTGGCGGTACGGATGCCCATCTTGCGGCCGCAGGTCGGGCAGTCGATGCTGGTCATCACCATCTGGTTAGGCCGCATGCCGCCTTCTTCCGGATCCTTCTCCGCCGTTTCAAGCTGCTCGCTGAAATCAACGAAGAATTCGTCCAGCACCGCTTTCCACTCGGCCTGGTTGTTGGCGACCTCATCGAGGCCGTCTTCCATGCGGGCGGTGAAGTCATAGTTCATCAGCTCGCGGAAGTTTTCTTCCAGGCGATCGGTGACGATCTCACCCATTTTCTCGGCATAGAAACGGCGGCTTTCCACCCGCACATAACCGCGATCCTGAATGGTCGAGATGATGGAGGCGTAAGTGGACGGACGCCCGATGCCGCGTTTCTCCAGCTCTTTCACCAGCGAGGCTTCGCTGTAGCGCGCCGGCGGCTTGGTGAAGTGCTGGCTCGGGATCAGTTTCTGCAGATCCAGCTCGCTGCCGATTTCGACGAACGGCAACGTGCGATCTTCATCGCCTTTGCGCAGAGCCGGCATCACCTTGGTCCAGCCGTCAAAGCGCAGCGTACGGCCCTTGGCGCGCAGTTGATAATCGCCGGCTTTCACCGTCAGCGTGGTGGAATCGTATTGCGCCGGCGTCATCTGGCAGGCAACGAACTGGCGCCAGATCAGCTGATACAGCTTCTGCGCGTCCGCTTCCATGTCTTTCAACTGCTCGGCGAGCACGTTCACGTCCGAAGGACGGATCGCTTCGTGCGCTTCCTGCGAATTCTCTTTGCTGCTGTACTGATTCGGCGCTTTCGGCAGGTATTTATCGCCGAAGTTGTCGCCGATGTAGCCACGCACCATGTTGAGCGCATCCTGGCTCAGGTTGGTGGAGTCGGTACGCATATAGGTAATATGGCCGGCTTCATACAGCCGTTGCGCCATCATCATGGTTTTCTTCACGCCGAAGCTCAGGCGGGTGCTGGCGGCCTGTTGCAGCGTGGAGGTAATGAAAGGCGCGCCCGGCTTGCTACTGGTCGGTTTGTCTTCGCGATCCAGCACCGTGTAGCGGGCTTTTTCCAGCAGCTTGACCGCGGCGTGCGTCTGCTCGCGGTTGACCGGCTTGAACGGTTTGTCGTGCGCATGGGTCACTTCCATCTGCAGCGCGGTTTCACCCTTCGCCAGCAGATCGGCATGCAGCTCCCAGTACTCTTCCGGCACGAACGCCTTGATGTCGCGTTCGCGCTCAACCACCAGACGCACCGCCACCGACTGTACGCGGCCGGCGGACAGGCCGCGGGCGATTTTTTTCCACAGCAGCGGCGAGACCATATAGCCCACCACGCGGTCCATAAACCGGCGCGCCTGCTGCGCGTTAACGCGGTCAATGTTCAGCTCGCCCGGCTGTTTGAACGCCTGTTGGATCGCGTTTTTGGTGATTTCGTTAAACACCACGCGGCTAAAGCGTTTGTCATCCCCACCGATCACTTCCCGCAGGTGCCAGGCGATGGCTTCCCCTTCGCGGTCAAGGTCGGTTGCGAGATAAATGTGGTCGGCGTTTTCCGCCAACGATTTTAACTCGGCGACCACTTTTTCTTTACCCGGCAGGATTTCATAATGCGCTTTCCAGCCGTGGTAAGGGTCGACGCCCATGCGATTTACCAGCGCCGCCTTCTCATCTTTTTTAACTTTTTTCTTGGCTTTGTCTTCGGTTGAGTCAGCGCTCTTTTTGCTGGCTGAGCCACTGGTCGGCAAATCACGGATATGACCGACGCTGGACTTCACCACGTAGTCACTTCCTAAATATTTATTAATAGTTTTGGCTTTTGCCGGGGACTCAACTATTACGAGAGCTTTACCCATATTTACCTTTACCTAATTTATTTCTTCTAAAAAGAAGTCTTTTATCTCGCCGTGCCGCGGCAATTCGTGTCTCTTTTTTTATATTGCGGCAGTCTGGCAAGAGATCAACAGATTTTTTTCTTTTGGTTGCCCAACTGCTCAACCTGAACGCAAGTTGTTGATCCTGCCTGCTATTCACCCATGCCCCAGAAGTATGGCTGCGTGATTTTTATTCATGGCGTAAACAAAACCTTCCACCCGACGCCGCAAAATCCCACACTGTACCTGATAAAAAGCGTCACGCAACCTAATTAGCACGGAAAGGCAGATTTCGCCAACCGGCCGCCGCCCATGGCCATCCAGACGGCAAATAAACCTTAGTCGGTTTGCGGATAAAAGCGAACCGGCGTTAGAATATGCGCAGCGTTTTTTGTTTGGAGTCTAATAAATGCACAAGAATACTGCACCTATCGGCCGCGAGGCCCTGCTGGCGGAAGCAAATAACATCATCCGCCAACACGAAGATTATCTGCACGGCATGATCGCCACCGACGTTGAACAAAAAAGCGGCGTTTTAGTTTTTCGCGGCGAATACTTTTTAGATGCCGATGGATTGCCCACCGCCAAAACCACCGCCGTATTTAATATGTTTAAACATTTGGCTCACCTGCTTTCGGAAAAATACCATTTGGTCGATTGAGAAAACAAAACGGGGGCGCCTGGCCCCCGTTGATTCCTGCTCTTCTCGCCTTACAACAACGGCTTTTCCCCGCGCTGCCACCAGCGCAACAGCAAACGATCGACGCTTTCCGCCGCGCTGCCGGTGAAACGATCCATCAAACGTTTACGACGCGCATAGCGCACGGCGATCACTTCGTGGTTATCCAACTCGGCGATCAACAAATCGTCGCTGGTGCCGATGGCGTCGATCAGGCCTTTCTCTTTGGCCTGGGTCCCGAACCAGTGCTCACCGGTGGCGACGCTGTCGATGTCCAGCGACGGGCGCTGCTCGTGCACGAAGCGTTTGAACAGCTCGTGCGTTTCGTTCAGATCTTCGCGGAACTTCTCGCGCCCCTGCTCGGTATTTTCACCGAACAGCGTCAGCGTACGTTTAAACTGCCCGGCGGTATGCAGCTCCACGTCGATGTCGTTCTTCTTCAGCAGGCGGTGGAAATTCGGGATCTGCGCCACCACGCCGATGGAACCGATGATGGCGAACGGCGCCGCCACGATGCGATCCGCGACGCAGGCCATCATGTAGCCGCCGCTGGCCGCCACTTTATCCACCGCCACCGTCAGGCGGATGCCGCCTTTGCGCAAGCGCTCCAGCTGCGAAGCCGCCAGGCCGTAGCCGTGCACCACCCCGCCCGGGCTTTCCAGACGCAGCAGGACTTCATCCTGCGCCGAGGCCACCGCCAGCACCGCGGAGATCTCTTCGCGCAGCGACGTCACCTCGTGCGCATCCATGCTGCCCTTGAAGTCCAACACGTACAGGCACGGCTTGGCCACTTCCACCGCGCCGGATTTGGCGCGCTGCTTCTTCAATTTGTCATCAGATTTGGTCTGCTTCTTGAACTGTTTCAGCCAAACCTTTTGCTCGGCAGTATCCATACGCGCCAGGCGCATATCGCGCTGCATTTCGCGATACTGCTCACCGAGATCGGTCAACTGCAGCTCCCCTTTCTGACGGCTCTTGCGTTGCCCCAGACTGACCGCCAGGATGGCCAACGCGGCGATGGCGAGCACCACCGTGGCGACCTTGGCCAGAAACAGGCCATAAACAGATATAAACTCCACAGATTCCGCCTTTATTTACAGGTTGTTAGTATGATTCTTTCCATTTTAGCCAACCGCAGCGCCTGCTGTCGCGGCTAAATGAAAATTCATTGCGTTCTGCACGTCACTATGGGGACGATTCAAGGCCGAACCAAGCCGCCGCCGCGCCGCTTTTGTTACAAAAGAATGTCATTTCAGCCTGCTACGCATTGAAAATGCGTACGGATTAAGGCATATAACACCCATTATTCATCAATATGATGAGACAGATTCGCTGCGCGGCCCGCAGAAGGTCGAGCTCTCGCTCCCGCCCTGGCCGCGCGTTTCACCCTTGCTCCCCACGATACGCGGGAGAACAGCCACCCAGGCGAGGATTTATCGTGCATTACCAACCCAAACAAGATCTACTCGAACAACGCATTATTTTGGTCACCGGCGCCGGAGACGGCATCGGCCGCGAAGCGGCGCTGACCTACGCTCGCTTCGGCGCCCAGTTAGTGCTGCTGGGACGCACCGAGAGCAAACTGCTGGCGGTACAACAAGAGATCGCGGCCCAGGGCGGCGCCCCGGCCCTGGTGGTCACGCTCGACTTGCTGCACGCCACGCCGGAGCAATGCCGGCAGATAGCCGACGATCTGGCGCGCCAAATTCCGCGCCTGGACGGCGTGCTGCACAACGCCGGCCTGCTGGGCGACATTGCGCCGATGGCCGACCTGTCGATAACCATGTGGCAAGAGGTGATGCAGGTTAACGTCAACGCCACCTTTATGCTGACTCAGGCGCTGCTGCCGCTGCTGCTGAAATCCCACGCCGGGTCGCTGGTGTTCACCAGTTCCAGCGTCGGGCGCACCGGCCGCGCCGACTGGGGCGCTTATGCGGTGTCGAAGTTCGCCACCGAAGGCATGATGCAGGTATTGGCCGATGAATACAAAAATCGTAATTTGCGGGTAAACTGCATCAATCCGGGCGGAACTCGCACCAAAATGCGCGCATCCGCCTTCCCGCACGAAGACAAAAACAAGCTGAAAACCCCGGCTGACATCATGCCGCTGTACCTGTATCTGATGGGCGAGGACAGCCGGCGAAAAACCGGCATGAGCTTCGACGCCCAGCCGAACCGCAAACCCGGCGCGGCCGAATAATAAGGAGCGTTTCATGGCGGAAGATCGTCATCAACAGCGCCAGCAGCGCCTGAAAGAACAGGTCGATGCACGCATCGCCGCGGCGCAGGACACCCGCGGCCTGCTGCTGGTGTTTACCGGCAACGGCAAAGGCAAAACCACCGCCGCCTTCGGCACCGTCACCCGCGCGGTCGGTCACGGCATGCGCGCCGGGGTGATCCAGTTCATCAAGGGCGAGTGGCCCAATGGCGAAAAGAATCTGCTGCAGCAACATGGCGTTGAATTTCAGGTGATGGCTACCGGCTTCACCTGGGAGACGCAGAACAAGGCAGGCGACACCGCCGCCTGCCAGGCGGTGTGGCAGCACGGCAAACGCATGCTGGCCGACAGCGGCCTGGATCTGGTGCTGCTGGACGAAGTGACCTACATGTTGACCTACGGCTATCTGGAGCTGGAAGAGCTCAAAGAAGCGCTGCGGCAGCGCCCTGCGCACCAAACGGTGATACTGACCGGGCGCGGTTGCCATCGCGAGCTGCTGGAAATGGCGGATACGGTTACGGAGATGCGGCCGGTGAAACACGCGTTCGACGCGGGCATCAAGGCGCAACAGGGGATCGATTGGTAACAAAACGTTCTGGCCCCGAACGGGGCCAGAATGACGGGATTAGCTGCGTTTGCTCGGTTTGCCCGATTTACTCGGTTTGCTGCCCGGCGCACTGCGACGGCCGCTGCCGGCCACCTGCGAGTGACGCTTGACCGCGCGACGGATTTGGTTAGCCTTCACGCGGCGGCGCTCACGCTCCACCGGCATCTTGCTGACCGTTTCCGGTTTCAATTCAACCAGCTCGCGCAGGTAGTTGATCGCCGGCAGATCCAGCTCGGCCCAGCCGCCGCGCGGCAGGCCTTTCGGCAGATCGATATCGCCGTAGCGTACGCGGATCAGGCGGCTCACCTGCACGCCCACCGCTTCCCACAGGCGACGCACTTCACGGTTGCGGCCTTCGGTCAGGGTCACGTTGTACCATTGGTTGAGGCCTTCACCGCCCTGGAAGCTGATGGTGCGGAACGCGGCCGGGCCGTCTTCCAGTTGCACGCCTTTGCTCAGCTGCTTCACTTTCGCATCGTCGACCTGGCCAAACACGCGCACCGCGTACTCGCGTTCCACTTCACGGCTTGGGTGCATCAGACGGTTGGCCAGTTCGCCATCGGTGGTGAACAGCAGCAGACCAGAAGTGTTGACGTCCAGTCGCCCTACCGCCACCCAGCGCGAACCGCGCAGCTTCGGCAAGCGATCGAACACCGTCGGGCGGCCTTCAGGATCGCTGCGGGTACACAGCTCACCTTCCGGTTTGTAGTAAGCCAGCACGCGGCAGACCACCTCTTCGGACTCTTTGATCGACAGGACATGACCATCCAGACGAATTTTCATCGCCGGGGTCACTTCAACGCGATCGCCCAGCTTGGCGACCTTGCCGTCGACGCTGACGCGCCCGGCTTCAATCATGGTTTCGATTTCACGACGCGAGCCGTGCCCGGCGCGCGCTAATACTTTCTGTAACTTTTCGCTCATTGAGCAACCTCTAATGTCGCCTTCACAGGCGTCGGGGGGATAACCGCCGCGGCCAATCGCCGCAACGGTAATAATACGTTTATCAAGATCGAACCGCGCATTATACAGGCTTTCTAAGGTGTTGAAACCCACTTTATCGGCGGTGCCCCCAAGCGGCGTTCACGGCGCCAAGAAGTCCTCCACCGCCCTCAGCACCGCGTCGGGCCGTTCCAGAATGCCGAGGTGAGTGCGGGCCTCTTCTAAACGCGCCACGGAGAAAAACGGCCGCTCGGCGGCAAATGCCTGCTGTTGCCGCAGATAGTCATCGCGGCGATCCAGCGAGTAAATATGCCGGCACGGCGGCGGCGCGCTCATTCCCGCCAGGCGTTGCAGCGGCGAGCCGAACTGCCGGTAGGCCTGTTCGATGGCCACGCCGGCGGCGCGCCAGAGCCGGTCATCTTCCTGCGCCATCTCGACCTCCAGATGGCGTTTGACCCGACCGTGGCAGATGCCGCCCTGCCAGAAGTCGAACAAGGCGTCGCGCGCCGCCAGCCACTGCTGCGGCTGCTGCATGCGGCTCACCGCCGCAAAGAACGCCGGCTCCGGCTGCGTCATGATCCAATCGAGAAACACCATGCCCTGCACCTGCTGCGGCAACGCCTCGGCCAACGCCACCGCCAACCAACTGGCGTGCGCCACCGACAGGGTGATCACGTTGTCCAAACGCAGCGCCGTCAGCAATTGGCGCACATCCTCCAGCAAATCGTCCGCCGTCAGCGACATCTCCGCCGCTTTTGACGACAGGCCGTGGCCACGCCAATCGATGCTGATCGTCCGATAACCGTCGGCCGCCAGCGCGATGAACGGCTCAAACACGGTTTTCGGTTCGCACCAGCCGGGCAGCAACACCAACGTGAGCGGCCCTGAGCCGATATCCTGATAATCGAGCGTCATGTTGGCACTGTGAAATGCGGTCATATTACCTCCTGCGCGTCTCTCCCCGACCCGTTCGGGAATTACCGACGGGCTAAGGGTGACAGCGCAGCAGGTCATGATCTATTGAAGTTCGTGCGGAAAAGACCCGAGCGCACCTTATGAAAAAATGCGCACTTATTGGAATGGGAATTTAATGGCGCACGCAGGGATAGGCGGCGCTCAACGCCAGCATAATCACCGACGGTGCGGAATAATGCAGTTGCTCGGGATGTTCGTTCAAGTACTGCATTACCGCGTCGGCGGCTACGCCGATGCTCATTCCGGCCTCTGGGCAGATATTGCGATTGCCCTGCATGGAATAGGTATCGAATACGCCGGCGACGTATCCCATAAACATGCCGCCATTCAGCGCTTCGGCCACGGTGGCTTCACCGCTTTTATTTTTTACGTAACCGCCGGATTCCGCCAGCAAACCGCTGCCCGAATAAAAACCCGCATTCGCCATTGAGGAAAATAATAAGGCCGCTAAAAAAGAAACCTGTTTAATCATTGCTGCGCATCCTGCCCATTATCAATTCTGAAGTCTTCAAGAATAGCGGCTTTCACGCGAAATAGCGTCGCTTCAGCCGTTTTTCAGACAATGGGCAAGGTGGCAATATTTTACATCAGCGGAAAGGCGCCGCGTCGCCGGCGCCTTCGCGCACCACTTCCGGCGAGGATTCGGTCAGATCGATAACCGTGGTCGGCTGTTGGCCGAGGAAGCCGCCGTGGATCACCAGATCGACCACCTTGCCCAAATGATCGCTGATCTCTTCCGGATCGGACTCGGCGAAATCATTGCCCGGCAGCATCAGCGTGGTGGACATCATCGGTTCGTTCAACGCCTCCAACAGCGCCAGCGCGATCGGGTTCGACGGCACGCGCAGGCCGATGGTTTTGCGCTTTTCATTCATCAGGCGGCGCGGCACTTCTTTGGTCGCTTTCAGAATGAACGTGTAGTTGCCCGGCGTATTGTTTTTGATCAGACGGAACGCCGTATTATCGACGTGAGCATAGGTCGACAACTCGGACAGATCGCGGCACATCAGGGTAAAGTTGTGGTTGCCGTCCAGCTGACGGATGCGGCAAATGCGCTCCATCGCCGCCTTCTCTTCCAGCATGCAGCCCAGCGCATAGCCGGAATCGGTGGGATAGACGATCACCCCCCCTTTGCGCAGCACCTCTACCGCCTGGTTGATCAGGCGCGGCTGCGGGTTGTCCGGGTGAATATAAAAAAGCTGACTCATGACTTGCTCCTAAAATAATGCCCGCGCGCGTTGCCACGCGCGTAAAATCAGACCGCCTGGCCCGGCTGCGGCCAATCGCGCCACACCGGCTCGACGCCGCCCGGCAGCCACAGCTTGCGCCCCAGTTCGATCCACGAGCAAGGTTGATGGAAATCAGAGCCTTGCGAGGCCAACAGGCGGTAGTCTTGCGCGTATTTCGCCAGCTGAGTGCGCTCATGCGGCGCCTGCTGACACTGCGCCACTTCCATGGCGTCGCCGCCGTGTTCGGCGAAATGCGCCAGCAAGCGTTTCAGCCATTTCGCGGTCAAATCGTAACGGCCCGGGTGCGCCATCACCGCCTGGCCGCCCGATTGATGAATCGCATCAATGGCTTGTTCTATTGTACACCACTGCGGCGGTACATAGCCGGTTTTCCCCTTGGCCAGGTATTTCTTGAACACCTGAGCCATATTGTCCGCCACACCGATCTCCACCAGGTAACGGGCGAAATGGCCGCGGGTCACCGCGCCGGCTCCGGCCAGGCGCTGGGCGCCGGCATAGGCGTCGGGAATACGCGCCTTGCCCAGCCGCACGCCGATCTCCTGCGCCCGCCGGTTGCGGCGTTCGGTTTGTTCCGCCAACAGCGCCACCAGCGCCGGATGCGCGACGTCCATACCCAACCCAACAATATGGATTTCATGATTTTCCCACAGCGTCGAGATTTCCACTCCATTGACCAACCGCAACGGCAACGCCTGCTCCGCGATGGCGGCGGCGGCCTCGGCCAGCCCGGCGGTCGTGTCGTGATCGGTGATCGCCAACACCCCCACGCGCATCTCTACCGCCCGCTGCACCAGCTGCGTCGGCGTCAGGTAGCCGTCGGAGGCGGTCGTATGGCTGTGGAGATCGTACAGGGTAAAAGCGGTGGATTGAGGGTTACTGTCTGTCAAAACGGCTATCCGGCAATGGCTTGGTTTTCTATCATACCTGCGATCGGCGGCCGGACGGAAATCTATTCTGCCCCGGCTGGGCGCGCGGGCGGGATGATGAACAGAATTCACGCTGACCGCTAAAACATTGTACAAAAAGGGGGTTGACTTTGCCCTCGCGAACCAGTTAACTAGTACACAAGTTCACGGCAGTGGCCGTGTCGGATGAGAGTTAACAAAGAGAGTCTGCAAATGAACACATACATTTCTCTTCACGGTTGGTGGCGTACCTCCCTCTTGCGGGCGGTGTAATCGCGCATAGCTGTCATCTGACAATGCAGATTTCCTGAGCCCGCACCTGATGCGGGCTTTTTTATGGACAGAATTCACTGGAACCACCGATGATGAACATCAAACCACAATTGACATTACTGAAGGCGCAGGCCAGTTACCGGGGCGATCCCACCACCCTTTTCCACCAGCTGTGCGGCGCCCGGCCGGCCACCCTGCTGCTGGAGTCGGCGGAAATCAACAGTAAACAGAATCTGCAGAGCCTGCTGGTGATCGACAGCGCGCTGCGCATCACCGCGCTGGGTCACACCGTCAGCGTGCAGGCGCTCACCGCCAATGGCGCGGCGCTGCTGCCGCTGCTGGACGAAGCGCTGCCGCCCGAGGTCAGCATTCAGGCGCGCCCAAACGGCCGCGAGCTGACCTTCCCGGCGATCGACGAGGTGCAGGACGAAGACGCGCGCCTGCGCTCCCTGTCGGTATTCGACGCGCTGCGCACGCTGCTGACCCTGGTCGACTCCCCGGCGGACGAGCGTGAAGCCGTGATGCTGGGCGGCCTGTTCGCCTACGATCTGGTCGCCGGTTTCGAAAACCTGCCGACGCTGCGCCAGGATCAACGTTGCCCGGACTTCTGCTTCTATCTGGCGGAAACCCTGCTGGTGCTGGATCATCAACGCGGTTCCGCCCGATTGCAGGCCAGCGTCTTCAGCGAGCAAGCGAGTGAAATACAACGCCTGCAGCAGCGTCTGGCGCAATTGCAGACCGAATTGAAACAAACCCCGCAGCCAATCCCGCACCAAAAGCTGGAAAACATGCAGCTGAGCTGCAACCAGAGCGACGAAGAGTACGGCGCGGTGGTCAGCGGGCTGCAGGAAGCGATCCGTCACGGCGAGATTTTCCAGGTGGTGCCGTCGCGCCGCTTCTCCCTGCCGTGCCCGGCGCCGCTGGCGGCCTACCAGACGTTGAAAGACAACAACCCCAGCCCGTACATGTTCTTCATGCAAGATGACGAGTTCACCCTGTTCGGCGCTTCGCCGGAGAGCGCGCTGAAATACGACGCGGGCAATCGCCAGATCGAAATCTACCCGATCGCCGGCACCCGCCCGCGCGGCCGCCGAGCCGATGGTTCACTGGATCTGGATCTCGACAGCCGCATCGAGCTGGAAATGCGCACCGACCACAAAGAGCTGGCCGAGCACCTGATGCTGGTCGATCTGGCGCGCAACGATCTGGCGCGCATCTGCCAGGCCGGCAGCCGCTACGTGGCCGACCTGACCAAAGTGGATCGCTATTCGTTCGTCATGCACCTGGTTTCCCGCGTGGTGGGCACCCTGCGCGCCGATCTCGACGTGCTGCACGCCTACCAGGCCTGCATGAATATGGGCACCCTGAGCGGCGCGCCCAAAGTGCGGGCGATGCAGCTGATCGCCGCCTCCGAAGGCACGCGCCGCGGCAGCTACGGCGGCGCGGTAGGCTACTTTACCGCCACCGGCGATCTGGATACCTGCATCGTCATTCGCTCAGCCTACGTCGAAGACGGCATCGCCACCGTGCAGGCCGGCGCCGGCGTCGTGCTGGACTCCATCCCGCAGGCGGAAGCCGACGAAACCCGTAATAAAGCCCGTGCCGTGCTGCGCGCCATCGCCACTGCGCACCATGCCAAGGAGGTGTTCTGATGGCCGATATCCTGCTGCTCGACAACGTCGACTCCTTTACCTACAACCTGGTCGATCAGCTGCGCGCCAGCGGCCACCAGGTGGTGATTTACCGTAACCAGATCGCCGCCGAGGTGATCATCGAGCGTCTGGCGCAGATGGAACAGCCGGTGCTGATGCTGTCGCCGGGCCCCGGCGCCCCTTCCGAAGCGGGCTGCATGCCGGAACTGCTGCAACGCCTGCGCGGCCGGCTGCCGATCATCGGCATCTGCCTCGGCCACCAGGCGATCGTCGAAGCCTATGGCGGCCAGGTCGGCCAGGCGGGGGAAATCCTGCACGGCAAAGCCTCGGCGATCGTTCACGACGGTGAAGGCATGTTCGCCGGCATGGCCAACCCGCTGCCGGTGGCGCGTTACCACTCGCTGGTCGGCAGCAACATCCCGGCCGATCTGACCGTCAACGCCCGGTTCGGCGAGATGGTGATGGCGGTACGCGACGATCGCCGCCGCGTATGCGGCTTCCAGTTCCACCCGGAATCGATTCTGACCACCCATGGCGCGCGCCTGCTTGAGCAGACCCTGGCCTGGGCGCTGGCGAAGTCATAAAAGGAACACGACGATGCAACCTATCCTTGAGAAACTGTACCGCGCTGAATCGATGAGCCAGCAGGAAAGCCAGCAGCTGTTCAGCGCCATCGTGCGCGGCGAACTGGAGCCGAGCCAACTGGCTGCGGCGCTGATCAGCATGAAAGTCCGCGGCGAGCGCCCGGAAGAGATCGCCGGCGCCGCCAAAGCGCTGCTGGAAGATGCTCAACCGTTCCCGCGCCCTGACTATCTGTTTGCCGATATCGTCGGCACCGGCGGCGACGGCACCAACAGCATCAATATTTCCACCGCCAGCGCCTTTGTGGCGGCGGCGTGCGGCGCGAAAATCGCCAAACACGGCAACCGCAGCGTCTCCAGCCGCTCCGGCTCTTCGGATCTGCTGGCGGCATTCGGTATCCGTCTGGATCTGCCGGCGGAAGAGGCGCGCAAGGCGTTGGACGATCTTGGCGTGTGCTTCCTGTTTGCGCCGCAGTACCACACCGGCTTCCGTCACGCCATGCCGGTACGCCAGCAGTTGAAGACCCGCACGCTGTTCAACGTGCTGGGCCCGCTGATCAACCCGGCGCGTCCGCCGCTGGCGCTGATCGGCGTTTACAGCCCGGAACTGGTGCTGCCGATCGCCGAAACCCTGCGCGTGTTGGGCTATCAGCGCGCGGCGGTGGTTCACGGCGGCGGCATGGACGAGGTGGCGATCCACGCCCCGACGCACGTGGCGGAATTGAACAACGGCGAAATCTGCAGTTATCAGCTTACCCCGCAGTCCTTCGGATTGGAAACCTATCCGCTGGAGGCCTTGCTGGGCGGCACGCCGGAAGAAAACCGTGACATTTTGGCGCGGCTGTTACAAGGTAAAGGCGAGCCGGCGCACGCTGCGGCGGTCGCGGCCAACGTCGCGTTGCTTCTGAAGTTATTCGGACATGAAGACCTGCGCCAAAATGCGCGGCAGGCACTGGATATGATCAACAGCGGGCAGGCCTATGAGCGTGTCATCGCACTGGCGGCAAGAGGATAAATGATGCAGGAAACCGTGCTACACAAGATTGTCCGCGACAAAGCGCAATGGATCGCGGCGCGACAACAGCAACAGCCCCTGGCCGGCTTTCAGAATGACATCGTACCGAGCGAACGCAGCTTCTACCACGCGCTGCAGGGCACCCGTACGGCTTTCATTCTCGAATGCAAGAAGGCCTCGCCTTCCAAGGGGCTGATTCGCGAAAACTTTGATCCGGTGGAGATCGCCACGGTCTATAAAGATTTCGCCTCGGCGATCTCGGTGCTGACCGACGAGAAATACTTCCAGGGCAGCTTTGATTTCCTGCCGCTGGTGAGCAAAACCGTCAGCCAACCGGTGTTGTGCAAAGACTTTATCATCGACCCGTATCAGATTTACCTGGCGCGCTACTACCAGGCCGACGCTATCCTGCTGATGCTGTCGGTGTTGACCGACGAACAATACCGCCAGCTGGCGGCGGTGGCCCACAGCCTCAATATGGGCGTGCTGACCGAAGTGATCAGTGAAGAAGAGCTGCAGCGGGCGATCGCGCTGGAAGCCCGCGTGGTCGGCATCAATAACCGCGATCTGCGCGATCTGAGCATCGATCTGGACCGCACCCGGCAGTTGGCGCCGCGCGTGCCGCATGGGGTGACGGTGATCAGCGAGTCGGGCATCAACAACTACGGGCAGATCCGCGAGCTCAGCCACTACGCCAACGGTTTCCTGATCGGCAGCGCGCTGATGTCGGAACCCGATCTGCGCGCCGCCGTGCGCCGTGTGATCCTGGGCGACAATAAAGTGTGCGGCCTGACTCGCCCACAGGACGCCGCCGCCGCGTATCAGGCCGGCGCCATCTACGGCGGATTGATTTTCGTCGGCCGCTCGCCGCGCTATGTGGATATCGTCCGCGCCCGCGAAGTCATTTCCGGCGCGCCGCTGAAGTACGTCGGCGTCTTCTGCGACGCCCAGCTCGATACCGTGGCGCTGACCGTAGAGCGCCTCGGTCTGCAGGCGGTGCAACTGCACGGCGCGGAGGACCAGGCCTATATCAGCGCCCTGCGCGCCCGCTTGCCGGCCGATTGCCGCATCTGGAAAGCGCTGAGCGTGAAAGAACGGGTGCCGGCGCGCGATCTGCAGCATGTCGATCGCTATCTGCTGGACAACGGCGCAGGCGGCACCGGCCAACGCTTCGACTGGTCGGTATTGCAAGGCGAAGATCTGACTAACGTGATGCTGGCGGGCGGTCTGCGCGCCGACAACTGCGTCGAAGCGGCCAAGCTCGGCTGCGCCGGTCTGGACTTCAATTCCGGCGTGGAAAGCGAACCGGGCATCAAAGATCCCGCGCGCCTGGCCTCGGTCTTCCAAACCCTGCGCGCTTACTGAATACGGCTCTACATTAATAACGGATAATGACGGGAACTCTCATGACGCTGCTTAACCCCTACTTCGGCGAATTTGGTGGTCAATACGTGCCGCAAATTCTGATGCCGGCCCTGAAACAACTCGAAGAAGCCTTTGTCAGCGCTCAGCGCGATCCGGCGTTTCAGGCGGAATTCATCGATCTGTTGAAGAACTACGCGGGCCGCCCTACGGCGCTGACGCTGTGCAAAAATCTCACCGCCGGCAGCAACACCAAACTCTATCTGAAGCGGGAAGATCTGCTGCACGGCGGCGCGCACAAGACCAACCAGGTGCTGGGCCAGGCCCTGCTGGCCAAGCGCATGGGCAAAACCGAGATCATCGCGGAAACCGGCGCCGGCCAACACGGCGTCGCGTCGGCGCTGGCCTGCGCGCTGCTCGGCCTGAAATGCCGTATCTATATGGGCGCCAAAGACGTTGAGCGTCAGTCGCCGAACGTGTTCCGCATGCGGCTGATGGGCGCGGAAGTGATCCCGGTGCACAGCGGCTCCGCCACCCTGAAAGACGCCTGCAACGAAGCGTTGCGCGACTGGTCCGGCAGTTATGAAACCGCGCACTATATGCTCGGCACCGCGGCCGGCCCGCACCCGTACCCCACCATCGTGCGTGAATTCCAGCGCATGATTGGCGAAGAGACCAAAGCGCAGGTGCTGGAGCGCGAAGGCCGCCTGCCGGATGCGGTCATCGCCTGCGTCGGCGGCGGCTCCAACGCCATCGGCATGTTCGCCGATTTTATCGATGACGCCGACGTTGGGCTGATCGGCGTGGAACCCGCCGGTCTGGGCATCGAAACCGGTCAGCACGGCGCGCCGCTCAAGCATGGCCACGTCGGCATCTATTTCGGCATGAAGGCGCCGATGATGCAGACCGCCGAAGGCCAGATTGAAGAATCCTATTCAATCTCCGCCGGGCTGGACTTCCCGTCCGTCGGGCCGCAACACGCCTACCTGAACAGCACCGGTCGCGCCGAATACGTGTCGATCACCGACGACGAAGCGTTGGAGGCGTTCAAAGCGCTGTCGCGCCATGAAGGCATCATCCCGGCGCTGGAATCTTCACACGCCCTGGCGCACGCGCTGAAAATGATCCGTGAAACGCCGCAAAAAGAGCAAATCCTGGTGGTCAACCTATCCGGCCGCGGCGACAAAGACATATTTACCGTTCACGACATTTTGAAAGCACGGGGAGAAATCTGATGGAACGTTATCAGCAACTGTTCACGCGTCTGGAAAGCAGCAAGGAAGGCGCCTTCGTCCCGTTCGTGACGCTGGGTGATCCTAACCCGGCGCTGTCGCTGCAGATTATCGACACCCTGATCGAAGCCGGTGCGGACGCGCTGGAGCTGGGCATTCCCTTCTCCGATCCGCTGGCGGATGGCCCGACCATCCAAAGCGCGACGCTGCGCGCCTTCGCCGCCGGCGTCACGCCGACCCAGTGCTTCGAGATGTTGGCGGCCATCCGCCAGAAGCACCCGACCATTCCCATCGGCCTGCTGATGTACGCCAACCTGGTGTTCCATAAAGGCATCGATGCGTTTTACCAGCGCTGCGCCGAAGTGGGCGTGGATTCGGTGTTGGTCGCCGACGTGCCGTTTGAAGAATCGGCGCCGTTCCGCGCCGCGGCCGTGCGCCACGGTATCGCGCCCATCTTCATTTGCCCGCCGAACGCCGATGACGATCTGCTGCGTGAAATCGCGTCGCACGGTCGCGGCTACACCTATCTGCTGTCGCGTTCCGGCGTCACCGGCACCGAAAGCCGGGCGCAGTTGCCGCTGCATCACCTGGTGAACAAGCTGCGCGAGTATCACGCCGCGCCGCCGCTGCAGGGCTTCGGCATCTCCGAGCCCGAGCAGGTGAAGGCTGCGCTGCAGGCCGGCGCCGCCGGCGCCATCTCCGGATCGGCAATCGTCAAAATCATCGAACGGCACCATGCCAACCCGGCGGAAATGCTGACCAAGCTGGCGGCCTTCGTCAGCGCGATGAAGCACGCGACCCGCGCGTGATCCCCTTCGGCGAGCGCCTTGCCGGCGCTCGCTTTAACAGCTTGTTTCCCCTCAAAGTTTGTTCTATTTATTTACAGCAAAAATTTGAACAAACCCGCGTCTTGTCTCACAATAAACATTGTTCGCTATGCATTTCTTCATTTGATTTGGGGAATGCGCTCGCTGCGGCGAAAAAACCGCATCGAATTTCAACCATAACATTGCATGGAGAGTAATTTATGAAGCTGTTTAAAACCCTTTCGGCCTTGTGCATGGCAGCCGTTGTGGCGGTCGCGGTGAGCGCTTGCGCACCGACGGCGAAATCGGAGGGAACAGGCGGTTATATCGATGACACCGTGGTCACCACCAAAGTGAAATCGGCGCTGCTGGCGGATAAAAACATCAAGTCGCGCGAAATCAGCGTGGAAACCTTTAAAGGACGCGTGCAGTTGAGCGGCTTCGTGACGTCAAGCGATGACGCCAATCGTGCGGTGCAGGTCACACGCGGCGTGGCCGGCGTGAAATCTGTTGAGAACGTCATGCAGGTTAAATAATACCGACACAGGGAGGCGCAATGCCTCCCTGTTTGCGGCCTTCATCAGAAGCGATAACCCGCCCCAAACATAAACACCCACGGATCCAATCGCGTATCGAAGCTGTGGTGCCCACCGTTCGCGTCGTTGAAACGCGTTTTGGTTTCGATGTTCATCCACCACACCGACATGTTCAGCATCCAGTGCTCATCCAGGTTGTAATCCAGACCGGCCTGTGCCGCCACGCCCCAGGAGTCTTTCAGATCGAGGTTGCTCAACCCGGCGCTTTTGCCGTAGTCGTTGAACTTCTCGTCGAAGAAAGTGGTGTAGTTAACGCCGACGCCCAGATAAGGACGCAGTTTGTCCTGCTTGTCGCCGAAGTAGTATTGCGCCATCAGCGTAGGCGGCAGTTGATGAACGGTCGCCAGATCGGTGCCGCCCAAGGTAACCTTGTGGCGGAACGGTGTCGCGGCCAACAACTCAACGCCGATGTTGTCCGTCACCATATAACCGAAGGTCAAACCGAGCTGGGTATTGTTTTTCGCATCCAGCGATCCCAAACCCAATACGTTGTCCGAGCCCGCATTTGGACGCACCGTCGCGGTGCCCGCACGGAACAGGAAATCACCGGCCTGATGCGCACTTGCCAACATAGGCGCCATCATCGTCGCCAATACCACCAGAGTTGTCTTTTTCATTATCCATTCCATTTGTGTGGTTAATCTCTCGAGGGGGAATATACCTACTTTCGGGTATTTGTGATCCCATCGAGATCACATCTTATGTGTAAAATTTTAAAATCCCACCAAAAACAAGGTTACCTAACCGCTTAATAAATCAAGGATTGATCTGCATCAAAAAAACGATTTTGTTGCAAATTATCTACATGTTCAAATTTCAGTTGCGGAAAAAAATACGGCTGAGGTAATTTCATCTTCCGTGTTGGTTTTGGTTGGTGCCGTGAGGAGTCGGCGGGCAATCAAGATGAGCGAAATCCTTAATCCCTGTGTCAGCTGCGGCGCATGCTGCGGTTATTTTCGAGTGTCATTCTATTGGGCCGAAGCCGAAGACGGCGGCGGCACCGTTCCCCTTTCCCTGACGGAGCCTCTGACCCCGTTCCTGCGCTGCATGCAGGGGACCAACAGCAAGTCTCCGCGCTGCACCGCGCTGGACGGCGAGATTGGCAAAGCCGTGTCGTGCTCGATTTATCTTAATCGGCCAAGCCCGTGCAGAGAGTTCGATCAGTCCGGTGAAAACGGCCTGCGCAACGAAGCCTGCGATCGCGCTCGCGAACGCTACGGCCTGCCCCCCTTGCCGGTGCCCTTGCCGCTGTCGTTGCCTGAGACGACGATCGTTGAAGAAATAGACGTAGTGCAATTCGCGGGGTGCCACAGCGGCGTGGAACAGGGTACAATCACCCACTGATTTATCTCTGTTTTCTCGACGCCAAGGAGTCTGCATGCCTATCACGGCCAACGCTTTGTACCGTGACAGTTTTAACTTTTTACGCAATCAACTGGCCAGCATCCTGATGCTGGCGCTGTTGACGGCGTTTATCTCGGTGCTGCTGAACCAAGCTTTCAGCCCCGATGCCGAACAGTTGGCGACGCTGGCCGCCTCCACCAGCGATTTTGCGTCGTCGACCGGCATGGGCATTCAGGACGTGATCCAGCAGATGACGCCGGAACAGCAGATGGTGTTGCTGAAAGTGTCGGCCGCCGCCACGTTCTCCGCGCTGGTCGGCAACGTGCTGCTGGTCGGTGGGATGCTGACGTTGATCCGTCTGGTGTCTCAGGGGCAACGCACCAGCGCCCTGCGCGCGCTCGGCGCCTCGGCGCCCGATCTGCCGCGCCTGCTGCTGCTGCTGTTTATCTGCACCTTGCTGATCCAGCTCGGCCTGACGCTGTTCGTGGTGCCGGGCGTGATCATGGCTATCGCCTTCGCGTTGGCGCCAGTGATCGCCTCCGTCGACAAGAAAGGCGTCTTCGCTTCGCTCAAGCTGAGCAGCAAATTGGCCTTCGCCAATGCGCGCGTGATTGTGCCGGCGATGATGCTGTGGTTGGCGGCCAAGCTACTGGTGCTGTTTTTAGTGAGCCATCTGTCAGTGCTGACGCCGAACGTGGCCAGCGTCGTGCTGACCGCGTTAAGCAACCTGGTCTCCGCCCTGCTGCTGATCTATCTGTTCCGTTTGTATATGCTGCTGCGCGGCTGACGCCGGCGCAACAAATGCCCAGGGGCACGCTTCGGCGCGCCCCTTTTTGTTTACCCCACCGTGGCGGCTTCCGCCTGTTCCTTACTCTGAATCAGCTTCAGCGCCAGATAGAGATCCGGCACCAAAATCAGCTCCTTGTCCCGCCCCAACCGATTGATGCGGAACCAGCGCGTCAGTTCAGTGCGGCGCCCGGCCAGCACCAGTTTGACGTTACGCTGCAACAGATCGCGTTTCAGTTCGTCGATGGCCGCCAGCACGCTGATATCGGCATGGGTAAAGCTGGCCACCGCGTCCACCACCACCCAGCGCGGCTGGAATGGCGTACTGTCGACCAAATTGAGAATGCGGCGTTTGAAGTAGGCCACGTTGAAGTAGGTCAGCGGCGAATTGAAGCGATACATCATGACGCCGGGCACCGCCTTCACCCCATTGTTGTTGCCCATGGAATGGATCATGCCTTCGTCGTTAACGCCCAGCAGCTGTTCCGTCGGCCGAAAGACGGTGTGCAGAAACTGCATCAGCCCCAGCAATACCGCCAGCCCGATGCCGCTGATCACCCCGACCAACAAGACGCTGAGGAAGGTAAATATCGCCAGGCGGAAAGCCTGTGCGTTGCGACGGCGCAAGATCCAGATGCCGCGAAAATCCAGCAGCGACCAGGCCGCATACATCAGCACCACGCCCAATCCCGCCACCGGAATAAACTGCAGCGGCGCCATCAGGAACAGCAAGACGAAAGCGATCACCGCGGCGGCGATGATCGACACGAGCTGGCTCTTGCCGCCGTTGGCGTCATTCACCGCGGTGCGCGAATCCGCCCCGCTGATGGCGAAGCCTTGCGACAATGCGGAGACGATATTCACCATCCCCAGCGCGCGAAACTCAGCGTCAGCGTTGACCTCATAGCCATTTTTGGCCGCGAAACTGCGGGCGGTCAGCATCATGCTGACAAAGCTCACGACCGCCAGGTTGAGCGCCGGGATCACCATGTCGCGCAGCAGCCCGGGCTGAAAGTCCGGCCACTGGACGATCGGCAACACGCCGCTGAAACCGCCCACCGTCACCACGCCATACTGCTGCAATCCGCCCGCCCAGGTGACGAACGCCGCCAGCACGATGGCGAACAGCGGCGCCGGCCAGTTAGGCCGCCATTTTTTAAATCCGAGCAGCGTCACCAGCGTCAACAAGGACACCGCCATCGTCAGCCAGTCGCTGTGCAACAGGTTGGCAGGCAGCGCGTAGATGCGCTCGATCAGCTGCGCCGGGCGCACTGTGAACCCCAACACCTTGCCGATCTGATCGACGATAATGGTCAGCGCCACGCCGTTCAGCAGCCCGCTGAGGATCGGCCGCGACAGCAGATCCGCCAGCGCCCCCAGCTTGAACCGGCTGGCCAACAGGCACCAGCCGCCCATCATCGCGGTCATCATGATGGTCAACTGCCAATGGCGTTCCATATTGCCCGCCGCCAGCGGCGTCACCACCGCGGCGATCACCGCACAGGTGGCGGCATCGGGCCCGACGATCAGCTGGCGTGACGAACCGAACAGCGCATAGGCCACCATCGGCAAGATACAGGAATAAAGCCCCACCACCGGGCTAACCCCGGCCAGTTCGGCATAGGCGATGGCCACCGGCAAGGCGACGGCGGCGACGGAAAGACCGGCGCGCATATCCGGTTTGAGCCAACTGCGTTGATAGCCCAATAAATGCGTCAAACCAGGCGTCAGGGCCTGGAGAGATTTCCACTGCATGCTGTTTTCCGCGGTAAATTATCTGGTTATTATGGCACTTACTATGCGATCTGCGGCCAGCGCTGGCAATGCGCCCGTGCTTTCTTGCGTAAGTTTATGCAAATTCCTGCTTTCGCGGCAGAAATCCGCCGGCCAAACGCCGATAATCGGCAGCGCCCGGCGGTACACAGAACTCGCCGAATCCGGTATAGTCGGCCGATGAACAGATGATGGATTGATTTATGAAGCAGTTTCTTGATTTCCTCCCGTTAATTGTCTTTTTCGCTTTTTACAAGCTGTACGACATTTACGTCGCTTCCGGCGCATTGATCGTCGCCACCGCGCTGGCGCTGGTGTTCACCTGGGTGAAATACCGCAAGGTCGAGAAGATGACGCTGATCACCTTCCTGATGGTGCTGGTGTTCGGCACCCTGACGCTGGTGTTCCACAACGATTTATTCATCAAGTGGAAAGTGACGGTGATTTACGCGCTGTTCGCGCTGGCGCTGCTGATCAGCCAGTGGGTGCTCAAAAAGCCGCTGGTTCAGCGCATGCTGGGCAAAGAGCTGACGCTGCCGGACAAAGTGTGGAGCAATCTCAACCTGGCCTGGGCGCTCTTCTTCCTGGCCTGCGGCCTGGCGAACATCTATGTCGCCTTCTGGCTGCCGCAAAGCGTCTGGGTCAATTTCAAAGTCTTTGGCCTGACGGTGCTGACGCTGGTATTCACCCTGCTCAGCGGCATCTATATTTACCGGCACATGCCGGCAGAACAGAAAAAATAGTTACAAATTTGTTAATGCCTGCGGCGCTTGCCGCGGGCAGTATGATGTGATTCCCTCCTTTTAAAAGCAGACTGCTATGACACAACAACGACCTTTACCCAGCGGCGAGCTGGTGCTGCGCACGCTGGCGATGCCGGCCGATACCAATGCCAACGGCGATATTTTCGGCGGCTGGCTGATGTCGCAAATGGACATCGGCGGCGCCATCCAGGCAAAAGAGATCGCCGAGGGGCGCGTAGTGACGGTACGCGTAGACGGCATGACCTTCCTGAAACCGGTGGCGGTAGGCGACGTGGTTTGCTGCTATGCGCACTGCATCCGCACCGGGCGCAGCTCGATCACCATCAATATCGAAGTGTGGGTAAAGAAAGTCTCCTCCGCCCCAATCGGCCAACGCTACCGGGCGACCGAAGCGGTGTTCACCTACGTGGCGGTCGATGCGGAAGGCAACTCGCGCGCGCTGCCTGAGGGTAAAATGAATTTCCGCGTCGGCTTCGAAGAGTAAGCCTGCGGCTGCGCCGCAAATGCAAAAAGGGTCGCCGAGGCGACCCTTTTTTTCTTGGCGCAAACCGAAATCAGTTCATTTCGGTGGTGCCGTTCAGCTTGAAACGAATATTGACGATAAGATCCTTCGCTTCTTTGGCTTGATACCGCCATTTGCGCAGCGCCTGTTTCACTTCACGCTCGAACATGTTGCGCGGCTCAGCCGACAAGATGCGCACGTTGGTCACGCGGCCATCGCTGTCGACGTCGAACTGCACCCGCACGTTGCCTTCGATCTGCAAGGCTCTGGCGCGCGGCGGATAAATCGGTTCCGCACGGCTGATCGGTTTTGGCCCGACCTCGCGCGAGTTGCCCTGTACCGGCGCGGCGGGCGCTTGTTTCACCGGCGCTTTATCGATCGGTTTGGCCGGCGAGTCGTTATTGAACGGCGAAGGCTCGCGCGGCTCGACCTTCTTCGGCTCCGGTTTCACCGGTTTTTCTACCTTCGGCTTTGGCTTGGGCTTCGGTTTCGGCTTGACCGGCTCCGGTTTCACAATCGCCTTCGGCGGCGGCTCCACAATAGGTTCTGGTTCAGGTTCCGGCTCAGGTTCCACCTGCGGCGGCTCCGGTTCTGCCGGAGCAGGCGGCGGCGGTTCAGCCATCGCGGCGGTGTTGACCATCATGACGCTGATCGGCGCCTCTTCAGGCTTTGGCAGCTCAACCACTTCTTTTACCGAAGCGTAAAGCAGTCCCGCCACCAGGGCGCTGTGCAGGCCTACGGACAAGACGAAAGGCACGGATATACGGCGATTAAGGAACATCTTTTTTAGCGGCATAATGATTCTGTTTCCTCTGGTTCGCCAAGTTTAAATGCAAATAGCAATCATATTCAATAACGAAAGACAAACTATCGCTTTAATCGTCAGTCTCCGCGGCGAAAACCAGCAAACTCATAAGGATATTAACCTGAACGTTGCTTTTTTACCGCCGAATCAACACGCTTCGTTAACGTTCAGACAGCGCTAAAAAATAAAAAACCCGCCGTAGCGGGTGGATTGCGGTGATTAAGCGTTATTCTTCATCACCATAGTAGAGCACGCCCAGTTTGATCAGCGGCCGCCCTTGCGCTTTGCGGTGCAGGTTGGTGTCGCGCAGCGAATAGACGCAGCCGCAGTATTCCTGCTGATAGAAGCGTTCGCGCTTGCTGATCTCTATCATGCGGGCCGCGCCGCCCTTCTTGCGCCAGTTGTAATCCCAATACACCAGATCGGGATACTTTTCCGCCGCCCGAATGCCACAGTCGGTAATCTGCTGCATGTTCTTCCAGCGCGAGATGCCGAGCGAGCTGGAGATGGTGTCGTAACCGTGCTCATGCGCATACAGCGCCGTGCGCTCAAAACGCATGTCGAAGCACATGGTGCAGCGAATGCCGCGCTCCGGCTCATGTTCCATGCCCTTGGCGCGTTCGAACCAGTTGTCGGTGTCATAATCGGCATCGATGATCGGCACCCCGTGCTTTTCGGCGAAACGGATGTTCTCTTCCTTACGCAGCAAATACTCTTTTTGCGGGTGAATGTTGGGGTTATAGAAGAAAATAGCGTACTCGATGCCGGACGCCTGGATCGCTTCCATCACCTCGCCGGAACAGGGCGCACAGCAAGAATGCAGCAGCAGTTTGCTTTTGCCCGCAGGCAAATCGAGTTTTTCCCTTACCAGTTCCGTCATGTCCTCACCTCAATGGCATATCTGTTTAAGCGCGCCGCACTATACGAATAAAAAGTAGCGGCTTCAAGGCATAAGCGCCAATCCCCCCCATAAATTCACCGCGCGCCGTTCCCCTGCCGCGCCTTTTGCGCTACCTTGGTAGCACCGTTTTATAGCCATGATTTTACAGGTGAAATATGCTTTATCTGATCTACGCGCAAGACGTTCCCCACTCACTGGAAAACCGTCTGGCGGTGCGCCCGGCACATCTGGCGCGCCTGCAGGCGCTGCGTGACGCCGGCCGTCTGGTGGTCGCCGGCCCTAACCCGGCCATCGACAGCAACGATCCCGGCGCCGCCGGCTTCACCGGTTCAACGGTGATCGCCGAGTTCGCCTCACTGGCGGAAGCCCAGGCCTGGGCGCAGCAGGATCCGTACGTCGCCGCCGGCGTCTACGCCGACGTGACGGTGAAGCCGTTCAAACAGGTGTTCTGATCTCCAGCCCTCCGAATACCGGGAACGCCCCGCTATACGGCGTTTCCGGCGCTAGCCACACCTCTGCTTGACCGTCGCGCTCGGGTCGTCTTCCCCACGCGGTCGATATTCATGTTCCGCCCCGGAAATACTCACCGATAACGCTTTCCAGCATCGCCACCGCCGATTGACCGGCGGCAGCGGCAGAGCGCAGCAGCTGCACTTCGTGCGGAGCGACCGACGGCAATTCGTCGAGGATCCGCATCGCCGCCGTCACGCGTGCGCGGTCGAGCAGCGTGACGGCCAATCCTGCCTCGACGGCGGCAGCCACCACGCTGGCCGATGGGCTGCTCACAACCACTCGCCAATGCCTTCCCGCCCCGCTCAATGCATCGATCATAGCCTCTCGGTAAGGGCAATCGGCGGCATGCAACGCCAATGGTATCGGTTGGGCCATATCCAGCGCCAACCGGCGGCCGCCAACCCAAACCGGCGCAGTCACCGCAAGCGGCATCTGGCGCAGTCCCCCCATCGGCAGCACCGCTAACGCCAGCTGTAGCCGGTTGCGTCCGATCTGTTCAACCAACGCCTGGCTGGCGGCCGTAGACACCTCCAGCATCACCGCAGGAAAACGGGTGGCAAACGCCGGCAGCACATCGCGCATGACATGTGATGCGTATTCATCAGGCACTCCCAGCTTGATGTGTCCACTCAGCGGTGCGCCCTGCAGCTCACGCAGAATATCGTCGTGGGCATTCAACAGCCCGAGCGTCGAGGCCAGCAGTTTGTCGCCTAAGGGCGTCAACACGACGGACTGATTGTCGCGCTCCAGCAAGCGGCCGCCCACGACCTGTTCCAGACGCTGAATATGAACGCTCACCGCGGCTGGGCTGCGATGAACAAAGGTCGCCGCCGCACGAAATTGCCCCAAACGGGCGATAGCGTGAAAAGTGCGCAAAAGATTAATGTCCAGGGTTGGCCGCATGGTTTAACTCCATTAAACAACTGAACGAAAATTATTCGATTTATTAAATTATAGCGGCTCACTACCCTTGGGGAAAAAGGAGAAGATCACCATGCCCCTGTCAGAATTTCGTCCACCTTCCTGCCGCGATAAGGTGGGCGACAAAGCCGCCGTCTGGTTGCCGGCAGCGGAAGTCCTGCTGATCGTCGCCTGGAGCTCGGGCTTTGTCGGCATCCGTTTCGCCGCCGATTACGCGCCGGTGTTGCTGGTGGCGTTCTGGCGCTGTGTCGTGGTCGCTTTACTGCTGATGCCGTTTAGCCTTCGCGCCATCAGGCGCTCCTCGCCGCAGTCGGTAGCCGCTCATGCCGGGATCGGGCTGCTTGCCATGACCGGATACCTGACCGGCGTCAGTAAAGGCATCGAGTACGGCGTGCCGACCGGGTTGGCCGCGCTCATCGCCGATTTGCTCCCTCTCGGCACCGCACTCTTGAACATGCTGTTTCTACGCCGGCTGCCCGATGGCCGCGTCTGGCTCGGCCTGGCATTAGGCTCTCTCGGGGTGATATTGGCGACGGGCGGTGCTATTTCCTGGGGAAGTGCGCCATTGTGGAGCTACCTGTTGCCGCTGGCGGGGATGCTGTCACTGGCACTGGCGACGCTGTGGCAGCAACGGCTGCCGCAGGCGCAAGCGCAAGCGCAAGCGGTGAGCCTGCCCGCCAGGTTGGGGATACAAAGCGCGATTTCAGCGCTGGCTTTTGCCCCACTGGCAGGCGCAGAAAGCCCGCTGCTGCCAACCATGACGACAGGGTTGGTTATCGGCGTGCTTTGGACCGCGCTTTTGGCCACCCTGGCCGGTTACGGTTTGTATTGGTTCTGCCTTAGGCATACCTCTGCATTGCGTGTGACGAGCCTGCTGTTCCTCAGCCCCTTCGTCACCTTCTGCTGGGCATGGTTAATGTTCGATGAGCCCCTTTCCTGGCCCATGCTGCTGGGCGCAGCAACGGCGGGGAGCGGCTTGTGGCTGCTTATCCGCCCCCCGATGAGGGGCCGGACTGAACGCGCTGAAATGAATAATGGCAGATAAGGTTAACGGAGATGTCGGCTACACGTTGCCGGCACCGTTACACGACGAGTTTTCCCCGCACCACCACCTTGCCCGGCTTTATCTCAGGATCGGCAATACGGCGGATCGCCAGATTCAACGCTTGCCAGGCGATCTCTTGCAAGTCGTGTGACACACAGGGGAAATGGAAACCGTAGATCTCGGCATGTGAAACCTCATCGATGCTGAACAACGACACGTCCTGCATCAACGGCAACCGATGTTCGATACAGGCCTTGATGATGCCCAGCGAGATCTGGTTATTGCAGCCGACGAAAAAATCGGGGGCGGGGTTATTGGCCAGCCAGCGGCTCGTCTCTTGCCAGGCGACATCCATAAAGAAATCGGCATACCGCACGTCGAGCGAAGCCACCTTCCCTTGCAATGCCGCCTGCAAGCCAGTGACCCTGTCACGCGCAACGTTGGAATTCTCCGGCCCGGAGATCACCACCACCCGCTGCGCCTGCTGTTCCAGAAGCCAACGCCCCGCCTGAAGGCCGCAATCCAGATTATCAATATACACCCCGCTGCAGTGGTGACTCTCCAATTCCCGATCGATCAACACCACCGGTATATTAAGCGTTTCCAGACGTTTGAGGTAGGAAGGCCGGTACAGATGATCGTTGGAAATGACCGAGAGAATGATCGCATCGACGTTGTAGCCAATGAGTTTGTCGATGATCCTGTCTTCGCTTTCCTGAGACTCATAGGAGTCGAACACCAGCGTGTCGTACCCCATCTTTTGCGCTTCAAGCGTCATCAGGCGCGTCAGGCCGCCAAAGAATGGGTTGGCCATGTCGGGGTTGACGATGCCAATGGTTCTGCTGCTTTTCGCCCGCAGATTGCGCGCCGCGGCATTGACCACGTAACCGAGTTCGGCGGCGGTCTCCCGAATTCTCCTCAACGTTTCCGGATGGACCTTGTCCGGCTGTGAAAATGCCCGCGAAGCGGTTATTTTGCTGACGTTCGCCTGTGCGGCGACGCTAGCCAGCGTCGCTTTCCGTCCTCGACCCACGGCCAAATGCAGCTCCTTAGCTTGAAGGTATCATTTTGTATCATTCCCGGCATCATGACAGAACTTTGTTCTTGGCGCTAATGGTTTACGCCGGCAAGACGGTTAATTCGCGGATCGGTAAAAATATCCAGCTCGTCACGGCTCTCGGAAGAGAACTCGGACACCACCGCGCCCTGCTTCCCCGCCTGAAACCAGTGACGGGTATTGGGCGCAATGGTGTATTGTTCCCCCGGCCGCAAGAGGATATAGCGATGACAGGTATACCACTGCTCCGCGCCCTCTGGCACCCGGCATACCGGTTGGCCGCCGCGATCGTTGGGCGTCAGATTTTCATCATCGACAAACAAAAACACCTCTCCCCAACGGCAACGGAACGTCTCTTGCTTGCCGGGCGTGCCGGCAAAGGGAGGGTGTAAATGTTCCGGGCAAGTCTGCCCAGGAAACAGCACCAGCTCTTTCGCGCAATACCGAGGTGAGTTGACGTAGGTCAGCAGCTGCAACCCGGACGCGGGATAGTCGGCCAGACCAAACGTCGCAATTTCAATGCGTTGCTGTTCTTCTTCGGTCAAGATAATGTCCGCCTGGCGCAAATACTCCAGCGTAGCGGCTCTGGCGCTTTGTTGTTTGTTCATCATTCCCCCGGCAAAGTAACGGTATCGATATCAACAGGCCGATATTAAAACCGTCATTGCCACGCCGATTTTGTGACCACCATCGCTATATTGAATAACAACCCGCCAGCAAAATTAACTCTCGTCGAGTAATTCCAACATTGATCACAGTTTAACCACCCGCATTAGCTCACTATCGCCGCATTGAAATGATACCGTTACCATAAAAATGATTCACCAGGAGGCAATATGAAAGCATTAGTGCTGGCCAAAGCGGGGGAAATCGCTATCGAGGACGTCCAACTGGCCGAAACGCTGGGGCCCGACGATGTAAAGATAAAAATTCATTCCGTGGGCATCTGCGGCAGCGATGTGCACTATTACCAGCATGGCCGCATTGGCCCGTTTGTGGTCAAAGCCCCGATGGTGCTCGGCCATGAGGCCGCCGGCGTGGTGCTCGCGACAGGTGAAAACGTCACTCACCTCAGCGTCGGCGATCGCGTTTGCATGGAGCCCGGCATTCCCGACCTCAACTCGGCGCAGACGCGCGCCGGGATTTACAACCTGGACCCCGCCGTTCGCTTCTGGGCGACGCCGCCGGTGCACGGCTGTTTGCGCGAAACCGTCATCCACCCCGCCGCATTCACGTTCAAACTGCCGGACAACGTCAGTTTCGCTGAAGGCGCCATGGTTGAACCCCTGGCCATCGGCATGCAAGCGGCCACCAAAGCCGGGATCAAACCCGGCGATATCGCGCTGGTGATCGGCGCTGGGCCGATCGGCGTGGTCACCGCCCTCGCGGCGCTGGCGGGTGGCTGCTCGGACGTCATTATCTGCGACCTGTTTGACGAGAAACTCGCCGTGGCGGCCAGCTATGAAGGGCTGCACGCCGTCAATATCAAAACCGGCGACCTGGCGGGGAAAGTGGCTGCGCTCACCAGCGGCAATGGCGTCGATATCGTGTTTGAATGCAGCGGCGCAAAACCGGCTATCGCTACGCTGGCCGAACATGCGGCGCCAGGGGCGACCGCCGTGCTGGTCGGCATGCCGATCGACGCCGCGCCGATGGATATCGTCGCCGCGCAGGCCAAGGAAATCACCTTCAAGACCATTTTCCGCTACGCCAACATGTATCCGCGCACGCTGCGGTTGTTGAGCAGCGGCAAATTGCGCGTCCAACCGTTGATAAGCCAAACCTACAAATTCTCCGACAGCGTGGCCGCCTTCGAGCGCGCGGCGGCGGGACATGCCTCGGACATCAAAATCATGCTGGAAATGGAGTGATCCTATGGCGCTCTATGCTGGCATAGACTGCGGTACGCAAGGCACGAAAGTCGTGATTGTCGACAGCACACAGGGCGTGATCCTCGGTGAGGGCAGCGCCCCTCACCGCCTCATCAGCCAAGCCAATGGCCGGCGCGAACAAGAGGCCGACTGGTGGATTGAGGCGTTGGTCACCGCGTTTCGCCAAGCCGTGACTAACGCCGGTATTGATGCCGGGGAAATTAACGCTCTGGGGGTCTCGGGCCAACAGCATGGATTTGTGCCGCTGGACGCAGACGGCAACGTGCTGCACAGCGTCAAGCTGTGGTGCGATACCGAAACCGCGGAGGAAAACGAACTACTGCTGCAGCGGCTCGGCGGCGCCAAGGGCTCGCTGGACAAGCTCGGCCTGCGGCTCGCCACCGGTTATACCGCGTCAAAAATCCTTTGGTTCAAGACGCACCATCCGGCGCTCTGGGCAAAACTGCACACCGTGCTGTTGCCGCATGATTATTTGAACTTCTGGCTGACCGGGGAGCGTGTAGCGGAATATGGCGATGCTTCCGGCACCGGGCTGTTCGATGTGCGCGCCCGTAGCTGGAGTCAAGCCGCCGTCAATCTTATCGATGACAGCGGCCGTTTATGGCATGCCCTGCCGCCGCTCAAAAGCGCGGAATGCTGCATCGGCACGGTGCGCCCCTTCGCGGCGGAAAAGCTCGGCCTTGGCCCGGCAGTTCGGGTCTCGACCGGCGGCGGCGACAACATGATGGCGGCCATCGGTTCCGGCAACATCGAGGCCGGCACCGTTACCCTAAGCCTGGGCACCTCCGGCACGCTATTCGCCTGGTCCGCCGCGCCCGTCGTGGCGGAATCCGACATGATTGCCAGTTTCTGCTCCAGCACCAACGGGTGGCTGCCCTTGATATGCACCATGAATGTCACCTCGGCCACCACGGCCATGCAGACGCTGCTGGACGAAGATCTTGACGGCTTTAACCGCTTATTGGCGCAGGCGGCGCCGGGTGCCGGCGGCGTCGAGATGCTGCCGTTCTTCAACGGCGAACGCGTTCCCCCGCTGCCCCACGCGCGCGCCAGCCTGCATAACCTCGATAGCGACAATTTTACTCGCGCCAATCTCTGCCTGGCGGTGGTTGAAAGCGCCACCTACGGCCTGCGCTATGGCATCGAGCTGTTTCGCCGCCAGGGCATCGAAACGCGCGAGATCCGCCTCACCGGCGGCGGCGCCCGCAGCACCGCCTGGCGACAAATCGTCGCGAACGTGATGGGGTGCCCGGTGGTCTGCCTGAACGTCAAAGAGACCGCCGCGCTGGGCGGCGCCATTCAAGCGATGTGGGCGACGTCGTTGGCCGATCGCCCGCACCAGAACGCCGCCGGGCTCTTGGCTGAACTGTGCCAACGCTTCGTTTCCCTGGATGAAGCCACGCGCACGACGCCAAACGCCGACAGGCAAACGCAATACGAGACGCTTTATCAACGGTACCTGCAGCGTTTGCAGCGGACATACCCGGAGGTTCAATCGTGACGCGAGATCCCTATACGCAAGCCCCTGCCTATCTGCTGGAAGTCAGCGGCGTCAGGAAAGCCTTTGGCCCGGTCGTGGCGCTCAAGAACGCCGAGTTTTGCCTGCGGCGCGGATCCATCCATGCCCTGTGCGGCGGCAACGGCGCGGGGAAATCCACCTTTCTCAGCATTCTGATGGGCTTTATTCAACCCGATGGCGGCGACATTTTTATCAATGGTCAACGCTGTGAATTTCATCATCCCCGGGAAGCCCTCAATGCCGGCATCGCCATCGTGCAGCAGGAGCTGAGCGCGATCCCGGACCTGACGGTGGCAGAAAACATTTGGCTGGGCCGCGAGCCGAGACGCCTGGGTTTCGTCGACTTTGCGACGCTCAACCAACGCACCACCCGTCTGCTCGAGGAACTTGATTTCAAGATCGACGCGCGAGAAAAAATGCGCAACCTGAGCGTCGCCGAGCAGCAACTGGTCGAGATCGCCAAAGCGCTGTCGCACGCCAATGCCGACATCATCATCATGGATGAACCCACCTCGGCGATTGGCGAAGAGGATGCGCAAAAAATCTTTCATACACTTCAGCAACTGGCGGCGAAAGGTAAAGGCATTATCTACGTCTCCCACCGTTTGTCCGAGATATTCCAAATCGCGGACAGCTACACCATTTTCCGCGACGGCGCCTATATCCATGAGGGCTATATCGCCGACATTACCCGCGAGCAGTTGATCGAACACATTATCGGCGGCGAGTACGACAGCGAGTTCGCCAAGTTCAATCAACCCGGCGAAGAGGTCTTGCTGGAGGTCAACGGCCTGTGTTGGCGCAGCAAGATAAAGGATATCAGCCTGCAACTGAAGCACGGTGAGATCCTGGGCATCTACGGCCTGGTGGGATCAGGCCGCAGCGAGTTTCTCGATCTTATCTTCGGCATTCAGCATGCCGACGCCGGCACGATTCGCTTGGGCGACAAGACGCTGAACCGCCATTCCCCGCGAGAGGCCATCGATAGCGGCATTGCCTACGTGACGGAAGATCGCAAGGAAACCGGCCTGGTGCTGTGCCGTTCCGTCAGTGAGAACATCAATATCGCCTCTTTTGCCGGCATCAGCCGAATGGGGTTCGTCAGCGAGAAACGGGAGCAGGCGCGAACCCGCGACATGATCCAGCGCTTTAACGTTAAAACCCACGATGGCGAACAGCCCGTGGGCAACCTGAGCGGCGGCAACCAGCAAAAAGTGGTGCTGGGCCGCTGGGCGCTGTTGGATCCGGAGGTGTTGTTGCTCGACGAGCCGACGCGCGGTATCGACGTCGGCGCCAAGAAAGAGATCTATCGATTTATGTCGGAGTTCGCCTTGCAAAACAAAGGGATCATCATGGTTTCCTCCGAGCTTTCGGAAATTATCGGCATGAGCGATCGCATCCTGGTGTTTCGTGACGGGCAGTTGGCCGGCGAGCTTTCGGCAGCCGATGCGACTCAGGCAGCACTGATGAAACTTGCGGTTTAACAGAGAGAGAAAAACAAATGAGCAGCGCCCACTCCTTATCACCAGGAATGTCATTTTTCACCCGCAATAAGCGCCGTATGCACAAATACGGCATTATCATCGCCTTCTTCGCGCTGTGCCTGATCGTGGCGCTGATTGGCGAATATCAGGTCGCCCAGGGGGCCTGGAGCAGCAATTATTTTCTCAGCAATGAAAACACCCTGATCGTACTGCGCCAGGTCTCGATCAACGGCATTCTGGCGATAGGCATGACCTTCGTCATCATCACGGCAGGCGTCGATCTCTCCGTCGGCTCGGTGCTGGCGTTAAGCGGCATCGTCGCCGCCCGCTTCGCCACTAACAACAGCGGATTGGCTATCGGCGATACCGCGACCGCCGTTATGGCGCCGCTGATCGTGGCGCTGGGGATCGGCATCGTCTGCGGCCTGGTGAACGGCACAGTGTTGGCTCGCTACCGGCTGCAGCCGTTTATCGTCACCATGGGCATGCTCTCCGCGGCGCGCGGGTTAACCATGTTGACCACCAACGGCAATCCGGTATCGCAATTGAACAGCGATTTCCGCTGGTTAGGCAATGGCTACCTCGGCGGCGTTCCGGTGCCGGTCATCATCTTCATCGTGCTGTTCGCCCTCGCCTGGCTCGTGCTGAATAAAACCCTCTTCGGGCGCTACATCTACGCCGTCGGCGGCAACCCGAAAAGCGCGCGCACCTCGGGGATTAACGTCACGCGCATCAAAATACTGGTGTATACGCTGTGCGGCGCGCTGGCCGGCATCGCCGGCCTGATCCTCACCGCGCGCACCGGTTCGGCGCAAACCAACGCCGGCGCTGGGTATGAGCTGGACGCCATCGCGGCGGTGGTGATCGGCGGCACCAGCATGGCCGGCGGCGTCGGTACGCTGGTCGGCACCTTCTTCGGCGTGCTGATTATCGGGGTGATGAATAACGGCCTCGATCTGCTCGGCGTGCAATCGTACTACCAACAAATTATCAAAGGCGCATTGATCGTTCTTGCCGTCTTGCTCGACCCATCGCGTAAGCAACAGCGCGATTAATAACATCAGACCCAACTCTACCAGGAGAAAACCATGAATAAGACCAAGATAGCGTTGTTTGCCTCTGCCATGCTGTTCGGCAGCCTGTCGGCGGCTCAGGCCACCCCGGTTAAAATCGCGGTATTGATGTACGGCAACAAAGCCGAGTTCGTGCAATTGATGGAAAGGTTCGGCAAGGAACACCCGGCGGTGAAAAGCGGCGAAGCCGTACTGACTTTCTACGATGGGCGTTATGATGCATCGGTGCAAAACGATCAGGCCGCCACCGCTATCCAGACGCGCGCCGATGCCATTATCGTCAACCCGATGGATTTTGAGGCCAATATCGATATCGTCACCAATGCCAACGAAGCCAAAATCCCGGTGGTGGTCACCAACGCGCGCCTGAACACGGACGCGATGACGTCTGAAGTGGTGTCTAATGACGAGCTGGGCGGGTATCTGGAAGCCAAAGCCGTACTGGACAAACTCGACTGCAAGAACCAGAAGGTGAACGTGGTGATTATCGAAGGCCCGAAAGGCGGCAGCGGCGAGATCCAGCGCGGCAAGGGCAATGATAAAGCGATTGCCGAGTGCGGCGCCGGCCAGGTGACCGTGCTTGAACGTAAAACGGCCAACTGGTCACGCGCTGAAGCGCAGCCGCTGATGGAAAACTGGCTGCAGAAACACCGGGGCAAAATCAACGGCGTGATTGGCCAGAACGACGAGATGGCGCTGGGCGCCATCGAAGCGATTAAAGGGGCCGGCCTGAATGTGAAGGACTTCGCGATTGCCGGCGTTGACGGCGTTTCCGACGCGATTCATGCGGTGCAGGCCGGTGAAATGGTCTCTATCCTGCAAGATGCCAAAGGCCAGATGCAGGGTTCCATCGACGTCGCGCTGCGCGCCGTGAAAGGGGAAAGTTATCAACCACAGTCGGATATCTGGAAACAGTACGCCAAAGATCTGAAATGGGAAGGCGGCACGCAGAAGCATTATTATATTCCGTGGACCGTCGTCACCGCAGAGAATGCCCAGCAACTGTTGGACGCGCGCAAGTAATGTCCGGCGCCCCCTGCACTCAGGGGGCCTTTGCTCCGAAGCTTGCCGCAGGCAAAAAAAAGCCAGCACGGAGGGGCTGGCTAAAAAGTTCTTCGAGGGAATATCTTGTGCGATAAACATACGCCTTTCGCCGCACGCTTTACTAGCTATCAGTGCGATAGGCGCTGCCCGTTAAAATCAACGCCTGCATATCGGCGAACATCGTTTCCCATTCCGCCTGGCCGATATCCATCAAACCGAAATAACGCAGCATAAAGGCGCCTTCGGTGGCCAGAAACGCCAGCCGCGCGCGCTTACCCTCTTCGGTAGTCAAATCCAGCCCGGCGATGCGGCTGCGATACCATTCGCGCGTGCTCGCCAGATGCTCCGGCGTTTGAATCAGCGTCGCCATCAACCCGGCGGCCTTGGCGCTGGCGGTCTGATCCGAACTTTGGGTAGCCAACATATGCGCCCGCACGCTGGTCTGCGGCGAAGGATCGTCGCCGGCGATAGCGGCGAACAGCGTCTCGTAGGCACTGCCCCAGCGATCGAACATCGCGTCAATCAGGGCGTCTTTGCTGCCGAAGCAATACTGCACCCCGCCCTTGGAGATCCCCATCGCTTTGGCGACGGCGTCGATGGTTAAACCGGCGGCGCCCTGGGTGGCGACGATCTCTTCGGCGGTGTCCAAAACCTTGTCGCGATCGATGCTGCGTTGACGTCCCATTAAGAAACCCTTCTTTTCAATACGAACGTATGGATATATATTATCACCAGTATACCACCCGGCATCGCCGGAGGGTTACCGCAATGGCGGCGCCTTCGCGCCGCCCACGTAAACTGGATTATGACTTATGTACGCCAAGAACCGCTGGTTGATCCTGACGATGGTCGCCAGCGCCCTTTTCCTGATTGTTATCGACATGACGGTGCTCTATACCGCTCTGCCACGTTTAACCCAGGCGCTGGACGCCAGCGCCTCGCAAAAACTCTGGATCGTCAACGCCTACCCGCTGGTGGTCGCCGGGCTGCTGCCCGGCGCCGGCATGCTGAGCGATCGCGTCGGCCATAAGCGGCTGTTCCTCGCCGGGCTGCCGGTGTTTGCCGTCGCGTCGCTGTGCGCCGCCTTTTCGCCAACCGCCGAATGGCTGATCGCCGCACGGGTGTTCCTCGCCGTTGGCGCGGCAATGATGATGCCCGCCACGTTGTCCATCGTGCGCCACGTCTTTACCGACGAACGCGAACGCGCGCTGGCGATCGGCATCTGGGCTTCAGTGGCCTCGGGCGGCGCGGCCATCGGCCCGGTGGTCGGCGGCCTGCTGCTGGAGTATTTCTGGTGGGGATCGGTGTTCCTGATCAACGTACCGGTGGTGTTGCTGGTCTGGCCGCTGGCGTGGAAACTGATCCCCCGCTGCGGCGGCGATAACCCGCGCCCCGCCGATATCGTCGGCTCGGTGCAAATCATGATCGGTCTGGTCGGCGCTATCTATGCGCTGAAGGAACTGAGTAAGCCGACGCCTGACGTCAGCGCGTTGCTCGCAGCGGCCCTGATCGGCATCCTGTTCCTGGCGCTGTTCGTGCGTCGCCAGCAGCGCAGCGCCCACCCGATGATCGATTTCTCCCTGTTCCGCAACCGGCTGTTCGCCGGCGGCATCGGCGTGGCGCTGCTGTCGATGGTGGCCCTGATCGGCGTCGAGCTGGTGCTCAGCCAACGCCTGCAGCTGGTGCTCGGCCTCAGTCCGCTGCAGGCGGCGCTGTTCATCTTGCCGATCCCGCTGGCCTCGGCGCTGGCGGGGCCGATGGCCGGTTTACTGTTGCCGCGCTATGGCGAACGCAGCATCATCCTCGGCGGTTTCGCCCTGACCGCCTTCGGCATCGCCGGCCTCGCCCTGTTGTATCAAAGCAGCATAGCGCTGCAGCTGGTGAGCCTGGCGTTGGTGGGCTTTGGTCTCGGCGGCGTGATCACCGCCGCGTCCACCGCCATCATGCTGAACGCGCCGGAGGAGAAATCCGGTATGGCGGCCTCTATCGAAGACGTCTCCTACGAGCTGGGCGGCGTACTGGGCGTGACGTTGCTCGGCGGGCTGATGACGGCGGTCTACAGCCATAGTCTGGCGCTGCCGGCGGAGCTGCCGGTCAGCGAGTTGGCCTACGACAGCATCGACGAGGCGTTGCGCCTGGCGGCCGGGATGGCGGCCGATCGCGCGCAGCAGCTGACGCAGTTGGCGCGTTTGGCCTTCGATCGCGCGTTTATCATGGTACTGATCGCCGCCGCGCTGTTAATGGCGCTGGGCGCCGGCGTGGTAAAACTGGCGCTGCGCAAGTAACCGATAAAAGCGGCTTTTTTCGCCTGCGGATCCTGCGTAAACTGATTCGGCAATTTGCTCGACGGATTTATCGTCATCGGTTTGAGCGATGGCAATGATGCCTGTTATCGTGTTTAACCCTGCGATAAATCCGGTTACTGTAACAGCTATGGAAATTGATTCTGTCTACCCTTGGAACGAATAATCAGGAGAAGATTATTATGGCAACGGCGAAGAAAGCAGCGAAAACCCATATCGGCCTCGACAGTAAACAATCGGCAAAACTCGCCGAAGCGCTAAATGCGCTGTTGGCGAATTATCAGGTGCTGTATATGAATGTGCGCGGCTATCACTGGAATATTACCGGCCCGCAATTCTTTGAGCTGCACGCGAAATTCGAAGAAACTTACAACGATCTGCTGACCAAGGTGGATGAGCTGGCGGAACGCATTCTGACGCTGGGCTCGCAGCCGCGCCACGCTTACAGCGACTATCTGAAAACCGCCGATATCAAGGAACACACCAATGTGACCGATGATAAGGGCACGCTGCGCGGCCTGTTGGAAGGGTATTCAATCTTGCTGCAACAGCAGCGTGAACTGCTGACGGTCGCGGCGGACGCCGGCGACGAAGGCACCGCGTCGCTGATGAGCGATTACATCAAAGAGCAGGAAAAACAGGTCTGGATGCTTAACGCCTACCTCGGCAAATAAACCCAGGCGCCATAACAAAACAGTCCCTCACGGGACTGTTTTCGTTTTACCACTCGCAGGATACCGCAAACAGCAGCGCGCGCCGATGCTGATCGTCCAGGCGACGGCGCACCCGGATAATATGGCGATTGCTGCAAGACTGGCGCTCCAGCCAACGATGCCGACGGCGTTGGCTCTGCCGTAACATTCGCCAACGGCCCACTTCATTTCTACTGCGTCTCATAATTCCGTCACTCGTTCGTCTAATGCCAACCGCGGGCATTATAGCCCTTTCAGCCCGCGATCCAAGTCGCCGTTATCGGCGACATCGCAGGTGCCGCGCCGCTAAAAGCCGCCCTTTCGGTTTCGGCAAGTGCCTTAACTTCATCATATTTATGTAACATAAGCGCCGATAAAAGGTTTCGCCTTGACCGATCTGTGCGTACACTCATCATTGGTGGTTTGCGAACGGGATTTTTCGCCTTTATGACAACATTTTATACCGTAATCAGTTGGCTCATGGTGTTCGGCTACTGGCTGCTGATCGCCGGCGTGACGATGCGCATTTTGATGAAACGCCGTGCGGTTCCCTCTGCCATGGCCTGGTTGCTGGTTATCTATATTCTGCCGCTGTTCGGCATCGTCGCCTATTTATCGTTCGGCGAGCTGCATCTGGGCAAGCGCCGGGCCGAGCGCGCCAAGGCCATGTGGCCGTCGACCGCGCGCTGGCTGAAAGAGCTGAAAGAGAGTCGCCGCATCTTCGCCACCGAATACAGTAAAGTCGCCGAACCGCTGTTCCAGCTGTGCAACCGCCGCCAGGGCATCGACGGCGTCAAGGGCAACCAGCTGCAGTTGCTCACCACCACCGACGACACGCTGAAAGCGCTGATCCGCGACATCGAGCTGGCGCGCCACAACATCGAAATGGTGTTCTATATCTGGCAGCCCGGCGGCCTGGTCGATCAGGTGGCCGAATCGCTGATGGCCGCCGCGCGGCGCGGCGTACACTGCCGTCTGATGCTGGACTCCGCCGGCAGCCTGCAATTTTTCCGCAGCCCCTACCCGGCGATGATGCGCAACGCCGGCATCGAAGTGGTCGAAGCGCTGAAGGTCAACCTGCTGCGCGTATTCCTGCGCCGCATGGATCTGCGTCAGCACCGCAAGGTGGTGCTGATCGACAACTACATCGCCTATACCGGCAGCATGAACATGGTCGATCCACGCTATTTCAAACAGGATGCGGGCGTCGGTCAATGGATCGATCTGATGGCGCGCATGGAAGGCCCGGTGGCCACCACCATGGGCATCGTCTATGCCTGCGACTGGGAAATTGAAACCGGCAAGCGCATTTTGCCGCCGCCGCCGGACGTCAACATCATGCCGTTCGAGCAGGAAAGCGGCCACACCATTCAGGTGATCGCCTCCGGCCCCGGCTTCCCCGAGGAAATGATCCACCAGGCACTGCTGACCGCGGTTTATTCCGCGCGCGAACAGCTGATCATGACCACGCCGTACTTCGTGCCGAGCGACGATCTGCTGCACGCCATCTGCACCGCCGCTCTGCGCGGCGTCGAGGTCAGCATCATCGTGCCGCGCGACAACGATTCGATGATGGTGCGCTGGGCCAGCCGCGCGTTCTTCTCCGAGCTGCTGGAAGCCGGCGTGAAAATCTATCAGTTCGAAGGCGGCCTGCTGCACACCAAGAGCGTGCTGGTCGACGGCCAGCTCAGCCTGGTCGGCACCGTCAATCTGGATATGCGCAGCCTGTGGCTGAATTTCGAAATCACCCTGGTGATCGACGACGACGGCTTCGGCAGCGATCTGGCCTGCGTGCAGGAAGATTACATCGCTCGCTCCAAGCTGCTGAACGCCAAAGAGTGGCTGAAGCGGCCGTTCTGGCACCGCCTGGTCGAGCGCCTGTTCTACTTTTTCAGCCCGTTGCTGTAAAAGCCGCGGCGAGCGTGCTTTAATAGCGCCAAATCATTTGTTATCAGGATTTTTTTATGGATTTGAATAACCGCCTTACCGAAGACGAAACGCTGGAACAGGCCTACGACATCTTCCTCGAATTGGCCGGCGACAATCTGGATCCGGCGGATATTCTGCTGTTCAATCTGCAGTTTGAAGAGCGCGGCGGCGCAGAACTGTACGACCCCTCCGAAGACTGGAGCGAGCACGTGGATTACGACCTGAACCCGGACTTCTTCGCCGAAGTGGTGATCGGTCTGGCGGACAGCGACGGCGAGCCGATCAACGACGTGTTCGCCCGCGTGCTGATCTGCCGCGAGAAAGACCACAAGCTGTGCCACATTCTGTGGAAAGAGTGATTCACCGCTAACGTTTCGGATAAAAAAAGCCCCGCTGAATAAGCGGGGCTTTTTGTTGCCGGCTAGCGGCGCATTACAGCGGATCGACCTTCAGGCACGAAACCGCATGGCGGAAACTGCCCTCCAGCAGCGGGCGCGTCTTGGCGCACTCCGGCCCGGCGATCGGGCAGCGGGTGCGGAACACGCAGCCGGACGGCGGGTTGATCGGCGAAGGCAGCTCCCCTTCCAACAGCTGGATCTGCTTTTCCTTCTCCTTGTCCGGATCCGGGATCGGCACCGCCGACATCAGCGCCTTGGTGTAAGGGTGCTGCGGATTGTGGTACACCTCGTCATAGGTGCCCAGCTCCACCGCATGGCCCAGATACATCACCAGCACGCGATCGGAAATGTGCTTCACCACCGCCAAATCGTGGGCGATAAAGATCAATGACAGCCCCATTTCGCGCTGCAGCTGCTGCAGCAGGTTCACCACCTGCGCCTGAATCGACACGTCCAACGCGGAGACCGGCTCGTCGCAGATCACCAGCTTCGGTTCGAGGATCAGCGCGCGCGCGATGCCGATACGCTGGCACTGGCCGCCGGAGAACTCGTGCGGATAACGGTTGATCAGATTAGGCAGCAGGCCGACCTTCAGCATCATCGCCTTGACCTTGTCCTTCACTTCCTGACGCGGCATTTTCGGGTAGTAGGTGCGCAGCGGCTCGGCGATGATTTCGCCGATGGTCATGCGCGGGTTGAGCGAAGCCAGCGGATCCTGGAAGATCATCTGGATATCGCTGCGGGTTTTGCGCCAGTCGGCGTCGCTCATGCCCAGCAGATCTTTACCCAGCCAGGCGACGCGCCCGCTGGTGGCCTTCACCAGGCCGATGATGGCGCGCGCGAAGGTGGATTTGCCGCAGCCGGATTCGCCGACCACGCCCAGGGTTTCCCCTTCGAACAGCCGCAGCGTAACGCCGTCGACCGCCTTCAGGGTTTTCGGCGGCTGCCAGAACCACTGCTTGTCGTCATGAATGTCGAAGTGCACTTTCAGATCGGCCACTTCGAGCAGCACTTTCTTGTCGGTTACCGCTGTCATACCAACGCCTCCACCGGTTTAAAGCAGGCGCGCAGGCGCCCTTCCCCAAATTGCTCCAACGGCGGAGCGCTCGCGCACTGTTCCATGGCGTACGGGCAGCGCGGCTGGAACGGGCAGCCTTTCGGCAACCGCAGCAGGTTCGGCGGGTTGCCGGGAATAGTCAGCAACGCCTCGCCTTCGGCGTCGAGACGCGGCACCGCGTTCAACAGACCGATGGAATACGGGTGGCTCGGCTGGTAGAACACCTCGCGCGCGCTGCCGTATTCCATGGTACGCCCGGCGTACATCACCAGCACCTTGTTGCAGATGCCGGCCACCACGCCCAGATCGTGGGTGATCATGATGATGGCGGTGTTGAACTCGCGCTTCAGCTCGTTGAGCAACGTCATGATCTGCGCCTGGACGGTCACGTCCAGCGCGGTGGTCGGTTCATCGGCGATCAGCAGCTTCGGCCGGCACAGCAGCGCCATGGCGATCATCACGCGCTGGCGCATGCCGCCGGAAAACTCGTGCGGGTACATGCGCATGCGCTTGCGCGCTTCCGGCATTTTCACCGCGTCGAGCATGCGCACCGACTCTTCGAAGGCTTCGCTTTTACTCATTTTCTTATGCAGCATCAGCACTTCCATCAGCTGTTCGCCAACGCGCATATAAGGGTTCAGCGAGGTCATCGGGTCCTGGAAGATCATCGAGATTTCCTCGGCCCGCAGCTTGTTGAGCTGATTTTCCGGCAGGTTGAGGATTTCACGGCCGTTGAATTTGGCCGAGCCGCCGATGCGGCCATTGCTGGCCAGCAGCCCCATCAGCGCGAACGCGGTCTGCGATTTGCCGGAGCCGGATTCACCGACGATGCCCAGCGTTTCACCGGCGCGCAGATCGAAGTTCAGATCGTTCACCGCCGTCACGTCGCCGTCCGGGGTGGAAAACGTGACACGCAGGTCTTTCACGTCCAGCAGCGGCGACGCTTTAACGCCGACGGCGGTTTGCAGTTGAGGATGTTCAATGGTGCTCATGGTTGCACTCCTTAACGATCTTTCGGGTCGAGGGCGTCACGCAGGCCATCGCCGATAAAGTTGAAACAGAACAGAGTGACGACCAGGAAACCCGCCGGGAACAGCAGCAACCACGGTGAAACTTCCATTGAGTTGGCGCCGTCGCTGAGCAATGCGCCCCAGCTGCTCAACGGTTCCTGCGTGCCCAGCCCCAGGAAGCTGAGGAAGGACTCGAACAGGATCATGCTCGGCACCAGCAGCGAGGCATACACCACCACCACGCCGAGCACGTTAGGCACGATATGCCGCAGCACGATGTTGCGCGTGGAGACGCCGCACACCAGCGCCGCTTCGATGAACTCCTTGCGCTTCAGGCCAAGGGTTTGCCCGCGCACGATACGCGCCATATCCAGCCACGACACCATGCCGATCGCCACGAAGATCAGCAGGATATTCTGACCAAAGAAGGTCACCAGCAGGATAACGAAGAACATGAACGGGAAGGAGTTGAGGATCTCCAACAGGCGCATCATCACCGAGTCGACCTTACCGCCCAGATAGCCGGACATCGCGCCGTACAGGGTGCCCACCACTACCGCCACCAGCGCGGCGGCCACGCCGACCATCAGCGAGATGCGCCCGCCGATCGCCACGCGCACCAGCAGATCACGCCCGGAGGAGTCGGTGCCGAAGTAGTGCCCCGATTCCATGCTCGGCGCGGCGGACATCATCGCCCAATCCGTATCGTCGTAGGCAAATTGCGACAGCATCGGCGCCAGCACCACAAACAGCGTGATCAGCGCCAGAATGAACAGGCTGCCGACCGCCGCGCGGTTGTGCATAAAGCGCCGACGCGCGTCTTGCCACAGGCTGCGCCCTTCCACTTCCAGCTTCTCGCTGAAGTGCTCCAGAGCTTCGCTGTTCTTTTTAGTCAACATCATTCGCGTGCTCCAGATTAATAACGGATTTTCGGATCGATGACCGCATACAGCACATCGACGATCGCGTTGAACAGAATGGTCAGAGCGCCAACCAGAATGGTCAGGCTCAACACTAGGGAGTAGTCGCGGTTCAGCGCGCCGTTAACGAACAGCTGGCCGATCCCCGGCAGACCGTAGATGGTTTCGATCACCATCGAACCGGTGATGATCCCGACGAACGCCGGGCCCATGTAGGACAGTACCGGCAGCAGCGCCGGCTTCAGCGCGTGGCGGAAAATGATCCGACGCATCGGCAAACCTTTGGCGCGCGCGGTGCGAATGAAGTTGGAGTGCAGCACTTCAATCATCGAGCCGCGCGTGATACGGGCGATGCTGGCGATATAGGCCAGCGACAGCGCCACCATCGGCAAGATGATGAACTTAGGCGCGCCGCCGTTCCAGCCGCCGCCCGGCAGCCATTTCAACGTAATCGCGAAGATCAGCACCAAGAGCGGCGCCACCACGAAACTGGGTATCACCACCCCGGTCATGGCGAACCCCATCACCGTATAGTCCCATTTGGTGTTTTGATTCAACGCCGCGATCACGCCGGCGCTAACGCCCAGCACCACCGCCAACAGAAACGCGGCCAGACCGAGCTTGGCGGACACCGGGAAAGAACTGGCCACCAAATCGTTGACCGAATAGTCCTTGTATTTAAAGGACGGGCCGAAGTCTCCCTGCGCAAGCTGCGCCAGATAATGACCGTACTGTTTCCAGATCGGGTCGTTCAAATGGTATTTGGCTTCGATATTCGCCATGACTTCCGGCGGCAATGCGCGTTCCCCGGTAAATGGACTGCCGGGCGCGAGGCGCATCATGAAGAATGAGATGGTAATAAGGATAAATAGTGTCGGGATCGCTTCCAACAAGCGACGAAGTATAAATTTCAGCATTGCCCTAACCCTGTGCGACAGCCTGATGACGGCTTATTATTCTCAACATGGGCCGGCGGCCTACGCCGCCGGCTCTTACCGTATCAATGCTTGATGATGTACAGGTTTTTGTCGTACACGTTATCAAGCGGGTCTTTGCCGGTGTAGCCACCGACGTAAGGTTTCACCAAACGGGCGTTCACGTAGTAATACAGCGGAACGATGGCGGAATCTTTATCCAGCTGAACTTCCGCTTTCTGATACAGATCGGCGCGCTCGTCTTTGGTCTTCGCGGTCAACACGTTGGCCATCAGCTTGTCGAACTCGGCGCTCTTGTAGTGCGGGGTGTTACTGCTGCTGTCGGACAGCATCATGTTCAGGAACGAACTCGGTTCGTTGTAGTCGGCGCACCAGCCGGCGCGCGATACGTCATAGGTGCCCTGATGGCGGGTATCCAGGAAGGTTTTCCACTCCTGGTTCACCAGCTTCACGTCCACGCCCAGGTTTTTCTTCCAGATGGAGGCGGCGGCGATCGCCAGCTTCTTGTGCAAGTCGGAGGTGTTGTACAGCAGGGAGAAGGTCAGCGGTTTACCCGGGCCGTAGCCGGCGTCCGCCAGCAGTTTCTTCGCCACTTCGTTGCGTTTTTCCTGCGTCCAGCCGAACCACTCCGGCGGGGTCAGCTTGGCGCCGTCGGTGTATGGCGGCGTAAAGCTGTAGGCCGGCAGATCGCCCTGGTTTTTCACCTTGTTGACGATGATGTCGCGGTCCATGCCCAGCTTCAGCGCTTCACGCACGCGCGCATCGGTGAACGGCGCCTTCTGGTTGTTGATTTCGTAATAGTAGGTGCACAGATAAGGATCGACGTGCACCTCTTTCGGGATCTCTTTCTTCAACTTCTGGAACAGTTCGATCGGCATGTTGTTGTAGGTCATGTCGATTTCACCGGTGCGGTAGCGGTTAACGTCGGTCACTTCCGACGAAATAGGCAGGAACGTCACTTTATTGATGATGGTTTTGGCGTTATCCCAGTATTCCGGGTTACGTTCCAGTACGATGCGTTCGTTGACAACCCAGTCTTTCAGTTTGTAGGCGCCGTTGCTGACGTAGTTGGCCGGCAGCGTCCACTTCTCGCCAAACTTCTCTACCGCGTCCTTATAGACCGGTTTCATGGCGTAGTGTGGGGTCATTTCAACCAGATAAGGCACCGGCTCGCTCAGGGTCACCTGGAAGGTGTGGTCGTCGATGGCCTTCACGCCCAGCGTCGACTTGTCTTTTTTACCGGCGATGATGTCATCGACATTTTCTACGTGGGCGTACTGCAGGTAGCTGGCGTAAGGCGACGCGGTTTTCGGATCCACCACGCGCTGCCAGCTGTAAACGAAATCTTGCGCCGTCACCGGCTTGCCGTTGGACCATTTGGCGTCTTTACGCAGGTGGAAGGTCCAGACTTTGAAATCCTTGTTATCCCAGCTTTCCGCGACGCCCGGCACGATGGAACCGTCCGGGCTGTTGTTCGCCAGGCCTTCCATCAGATCGCGGGTCACGTTGTTTTCCGGCACGCCCTCGATTTTATGCGGGTCAAGCGACTGCACTTCGGAACCGTTGTTTTTGACGATTTCTTGCTTGTCGGCCAGTTGCACGCCTGCAGGAACGTCGGCCGCGAAGGCGGAGGTGGTTGCTGTGATGCCGAGTGCGGCGATGACGCCGGCGGCAATGAGGGTTTTCTTCGTGATGTTGGTCATACTTATCGACTCCAGTTTTTTATTATCACAGGCTCTTCGTGGAACCTGCGTTGCCCGTAAGCGGACTCTGTTTTCCCGCCGCTGCGGAACGAATGCGGCGGCGGGCCTTCCCCATATTCCCCTGCGGTTCAGCGTGAGGAATACCCCTTTTACTGCTTGATGATGTACAGATTTTTAACGTCGGTATAGTCCAGCGGATCTTTGCCGGTGAACCCGCCTACCGTCGGTTTGATCAAACGCGCACTGACGCGGTAATACACCGGAATCAATGCGGAGTCTTTGTCCAACTGCGTTTCCGCCTGTTGGTAGAGCGCGGCGCGCGCGGCTTCATCCGGCGCCTTCAGCGTGGCGGCCATGATGGCGTCGAACGCCGGGCTCTTGTAAAACACGGTGTTGATGCTGCTGTTGGACAGCACCAGGTTCAGGAAGGCGCTCGGCTCGTTGTAATCCCCGCACCAGGTGGCGCGCGCCACGTCGTACTGCCCCTGATGGCGGCTTTCCAGCGAGGTCTTCCACTCCTGGTTGCGCAGCGTGACGTCGGCGCCGAGGTTCTTCTTCCACATCGATGCGGCGGCGATCGCCTGCTGTTTGTTTTGATCGGAGGTGTTGTACAGCAGCGAGAACTTCAGCGGCTTGGCGGCGCTGTAACCCGCTTCCGCCAGCAGTTTTTTGGCTTCGGCGTTGCGCTGTTCCTGGCTCCAGCCGGCCCACGCGGGCTGCGTGAAGTTGGCGCCTTCGGTGAAGGTCGGCGTGAAGCTGTAGGCCGGGATCTGCCCCTGGCCCATGATTTTGTTGGCGATAATGTCGCGATCCAGCGTCATCTTCACCGCCGCACGCACCCGCGGATCGGTGAACGGCGCCCGCTGGTTATTGAGTTCGTAATAGAAAGTGCACAGATAAGGGTTAACGTGCAGTTGATCGGGCACCTCGCGCTTCATTTTGACGTACAGGTACGGCGGAATGGCGCTGTTGGTGATATCGATCTCGCCGCTGCGGAAGCGATTGACGTCGCTGACTTCAGAAGCGATCGGCAGGAAGGTCGCCTGGTTGATCACCGTCTGCTTGTTATTCCAGTAGCTCGGGCTGCGCTCCACCACAATGCGCTCGTTCACCACCCACTCTTTCAGGCGGTAAGCGCCGTTGCCGACATAGTTAGCGGGCAGCGTCCATTTATCGCCGAATTTCTCCACCACCGCGCGTTTGACCGGTTTGAGCGACGTGTGGCTCAGCATGCTGATGAAATACGGCACCGGTTCGCTCAGGGTCACCTGCAGCGTTTGATCGTCCAGCGCCTTGACGCCGAGAGTCTGCGGGCTCTTTTTGCCGGTCAGGATGTCGTCGATATTCTCGACTTTGGTGTACTGCAGGTAACTGGCGTAGGGAGAAGCGATTTTCGGATCGGCCAGGCGCTGCCAACTGTAGACGAAGTCTTGCGCAGTGACCGGGCTGCCGTCGCTCCATACCGCGCCGGGGCGCAGGTGGAAGGTCCACTGCCGATAATCCTGGTTTTCCCAGCTCGCCGCCGCCGCCGGTACCACATGCCCGTTGGCGTCGGTGCTCACCAGCCCTTCCAGCAGGTTAAGAATGATATTGCTTTCGGGCACGCCCTCGACCTTATGCGGATCCAATGAAGCCACTTCGCTGCCGTTGTTGATGACAATATTCTGCTGCTGCGCCAATTGGACGCCGGCCGGAACCTCCGCCGCCAAACTGCTATTTACGGCAATGACGCTCAACGCGCCGCTAATCAACAAGGTCAAAGAAGTGCGCTTCAGGGTTTGCTGCATAATCGAGGCTCCTTTTCACCGACAAGCATCGCTTATCGAAGTTTGTGAAGTGTTTATAAGAATTCTAAATAAACGGATACCAGCAAAAATCATTCCCGTTTTTATGGCGCATTTCAGTTAATTGACCACGGGAAAGTTGCTCGGAAATTAGCAGAAGCCAAATTCCATAGCCAATAAATTTTACAAAAATGTTAAGCAATTCTCTTTTATCGCACCAAGCCCGATCCGGCCCTTGTGATGAAGGGCAAAGGAAGACATGAAAAAAACTTTGATTTTAAAGGAGAAAACTCAAAATTAGTTTCATTTGAAACTGTCGACGCAATACCATTGCCGCACAAAGAAACATTCAGTTAACAAACCAGCCATTCAAAGAACAAACACCTGCCTACAGGCGGTTAATCACTAATAACACCTGGATGAAAGTGAGACAAGCCCCACAGAATGATGTGATTAATTTAACAACAGCTTTACCGTTTAACGAGGAGAAAACGCGCGGAAATGGGGAAAGAAAAGTGTCTGAAATAACGCTTAGCGTTTTTTTTAAGCAGCAACATGAGATTTATGCAACATAAGAGTGCAATGGCATAAATTTTATTCATCTTGTGCACTATAATAATGCGAACCAATAAATAATTTAACTTTTAAAATTAATTTTAGCCGCGCTCAAGGTCAGAGGCGCGGCCAAGCGAGAGCGATTACAACAGGCCGGGGAATATCGCCTTAATGCCGGTAACGATAAATTCGATCCCGAGCGCCATCAGCAACAGGCCCATGATACGGGTGATCACGTTGATGCCGGTCTGCCCAAGCAAACGCACCAACAGCGGCGCGGCGCGGAACAATAACCAGCAGCAAAAAGCGAATAAGGCGATCGCCACCGTAAAGCCGAGCAGGCTTTGCCAATTGTGATAACGGGAACTCCACACGATGGTGGAACTGATCGCCCCCGGCCCCGCCATCAATGGCAGCGCTAACGGCACCACGCCGATGCTTTCGCGGATCGCGCTCTCCGATTTCTCCTGTTTGTTCTGCTTATCTTCACCCAGCTTGCCGCTGATCATCGACATGGCGATGGTCACCACCAAAATACCGCCAGCGATGCGGAACGAATCGATGGAGATACCGAACATCCGCAATATCCCTTCACCCAGGAACAGCGATGTCCATAGAATGATGGCAACCGACAGGTTGGCGGTCAGGTTGGTTTTATTGCGCCCCGCTTCCGCCTGGTAACTGGTCATACTGATAAACACCGGCAAGATGCCCACCGGGTTGACCAGCGCAAACAGACCGACAAAGAACTTGATAAAGCCGGAAAGATCCAACAGAGATTGGCCCACAGATGGCTCCGCGTTAATTGCTGTAAAGGTGTGCTGACTATGCGCGCTAATGTAATGGAATTGCCGCGGGTAATCCATCCGGCCAGAGCAGCATTTTTGACTACCAGCAAGTTAGGCAACAAAACAAATGCCCTTTGTTAAAGTGATGTATGGCCTTTTGATTTTTTATGTTGAAAAAAGAGTCACCGATCACAGTTATTGAGAATCACTCTCAAAAACACCAAGCTGAAAGGTGTCAGCTTGCACTTTTCATGATTTAGATCACAAATCAACTACCCAACAGTGGGTAAGCTCTTAGTCGTAGTCAGGGAGTAGAACAAAGTAGGCCGCAGCATCGCCGGTTCCGTTCTCCTCACTGCCTGCCCCTCCGGTTGGCGTAGGGTAAAGCTCTTTAAGCAAATCAGCAGCATGCGAAGAAATAACGCGGGAAGACCCCGGTATTCTCATCACCGCTTATCCCCGTTACGACTATACTAGTGGCTCGCACGGCTTATTTACTGAAAGAGTTTAACATTATCAGGAGAGCATTATGGCTGTAACGAATGTCGCTGAACTGAACGAGCTTGTCGCACGTGTCAAAAAAGCCCAGCGCGAATATGCCAACTTCACTCAAGAGCAAGTGGATAAAATCTTCCGCGCTGCCGCCCTCGCCGCTGCTGATGCCCGTATCCCGTTGGCCAAAATGGCCGTGGAAGAATCCGGAATGGGTATCGTCGAAGACAAAGTGATCAAAAACCACTTCGCTTCCGAGTACATCTACAACGCCTATAAAGATGAAAAAACCTGTGGCATCCTGTCTGAAGATGACACTTTCGGTACCATCACCATCGCCGAACCTATCGGCCTGATTTGCGGTATCGTTCCTACCACCAACCCAACTTCTACCGCGATCTTCAAAGCGCTGATCAGCCTGAAAACCCGCAACGGCATCATCTTCTCGCCGCACCCGCGTGCGAAGAATGCCACCAACAAAGCCGCCGACATCGTGCTGCAAGCCGCTATCGCCGCCGGCGCGCCGAAAGACATCATCGGTTGGATCGACCAACCTACCGTCGAGCTGTCCAACCAGCTGATGCACCACCCTGACATCAACCTGATCCTGGCCACCGGTGGCCCGGGCATGGTGAAAGCCGCCTACAGCTCCGGCAAACCGGCAATCGGCGTAGGCGCCGGTAACACGCCGGTCGTGGTGGACGAGACCGCAGACATCAAACGCGTGGTCGCCTCTATCCTGATGTCCAAAACCTTCGACAGCGGCGTTATCTGCGCTTCCGAACAGTCGGTCATCGTCGTTGACGCTATCTATGATGCGGTACGCGAGCGCTTCGCTTCCCACGGCGGCTATCTGCTGCAGGGCAAAGAACTGAAGGCGGTGCAGGACATCATCCTGAAAAACGGCGGCCTGAACGCGGCCATCGTCGGGCAATCCGCGCCGAAAATCGCCGAGATGGCGGGCATTAAAGTGCCGGCCAACACCAAAGTGTTGATCGGCGAAGTGAAGCTGGTCGACGAGTCCGAACCTTTCGCCCATGAAAAACTGTCGCCGACGCTGGCGATGTACCGCGCCAAAGACTTCGAAGACGCCGTCGCCAAAGCCGAAAAATTGGTCGCCATGGGCGGTATCGGGCACACCTCTTGCCTGTATACCGACCAGGATAACCAAACGGCTCGCATCGCCTACTTCGGCGATAAAATGAAAACGGCTCGCATCCTGATCAACACCCCGGCTTCTCAGGGCGGTATCGGCGACCTGTATAACTTCAAACTCGCGCCTTCGCTGACGCTGGGTTGCGGTTCCTGGGGTGGTAACTCCATCTCTGAAAACGTCGGACCTAAGCACCTGATCAACAAGAAAACTGTAGCGAAGCGAGCAGAAAACATGTTGTGGCATAAACTTCCGAAATCGATCTACTTCCGCCGTGGCTCACTGCCAATCGCGCTGGAAGAAGTGGCGACCGACGGGGCGAAACGCGCCTTCATCGTGACCGACCGTTTCCTGTTCAACAACGGCTATGCTGACCAGATCACCAAGGTTCTCAAGACACACGGCATCGAAACCGAAGTGTTCTTCGAAGTGGAAGCCGATCCGACGCTGAGCATCGTGCGTAAAGGCGCCGAGCAGATGAACTCCTTCAAACCGGACGTCATCATCGCGCTGGGCGGCGGCTCGCCGATGGACGCCGCGAAAATCATGTGGGTGCTGTACGAACATCCTGAAACCCACTTCGAGGATCTGGCGCTGCGCTTCATGGACATTCGCAAGCGTATCTACAAGTTCCCGAAAATGGGCGTCAAAGCGAAGATGATCGCCATCACCACGACGTCAGGCACCGGTTCGGAAGTCACGCCATTCGCCGTCGTGACCGACGACGCCACCGGGCAGAAATACCCGCTGGCCGACTATGCGCTGACCCCGGACATGGCGATTGTCGACGCCAACCTGGTGATGAACATGCCGAAATCCCTGTGCGCCTTCGGCGGCCTGGATGCGGTGACCCACGCGCTGGAAGCCTACGTGTCGGTGCTGGCGAACGAATACTCTGACGGCCAGGCGCTGCAAGCGTTGAAACTGTTGAAAGAGTATCTGCCGGCCAGCTATAAAGAAGGCGCGAAGAACCCGGTTGCCCGTGAACGCGTGCACAACGCCGCCACCATCGCCGGTATCGCTTTCGCCAACGCCTTCCTCGGGGTTTGTCACTCCATGGCGCACAAACTGGGTTCGGAGTTCCACATTCCGCACGGCCTGGCGAACGCGATGCTGATTTCCAACGTCATTCGTTACAACGCGAACGACAACCCAACCAAGCAGACGGCCTTCAGCCAGTACGACCGCCCTCAGGCGCGCCGCCGCTACGCTGAAATCGCCGACCACCTCGGCCTGAGCGCGCCGGGCGACCGCACCGCGCAGAAGATTGAGAAGTTGCTGGCCTGGCTGGACGAGCTGAAAACCGAGTTGGGCATCCCAGCTTCCATCCGTGAGGCGGGTGTGCAGGAAGCCGACTTCCTGGCGAAAGTCGACAAGCTGTCGGAAGACGCTTTCGACGACCAATGCACCGGCGCCAACCCACGCTATCCGCTGATTGCCGAACTCAAGCAAATCATGCTGGATACCTTCTATGGCCGCGAGTTCAGCGAAACGGTGGAAGAGGAAGCGGCTGCACCGGTCGCAGCCAAAACCGCGGTAAAGAAGCCCAAGAAATAACGGTTCCGTGAACCGATGAAAAAACCCGCCGAATGGCGGGTTTTTTATTGCGCCTAGCGCGCGGTTTTTCTTATCCCGCCGCCAAAACGCCTCAGCGGGCGCTGGCGGCATTTTCGCCCCTACTCCAGGGAGTGAATCGCCTCTTTATAATGCTTGCGACAGACGGAGACATAGCTCTCGTTACCGCCAATCACCACCTGCTCGCCGGCGTGCATCGCCTTGCCATTCTCATCCAACCGCAACACCATGTTGGCTTTACGCCCGCAGTGACAGATGGTTTTCAATTCCACCAGTTTATCGGCCCAGGCCAGCAAATATTGGCTGCCGGTAAACAACTCGCCGAGAAAATCGGTACGCAAGCCGTAACACAATACGGGAATGTCCAGTTGGTCCACCACATCGCATAATTGCTCAACCTGCGCTTTGGTCAGGAATTGGCTTTCATCCAGCAGCACACAATGCACCGGCTGCTGTTGATGCTCTTGCTGGATCATGGCGTACAGCATCGAGTCGTTGTTATAGAGCTGCGCCTGCGAGGATAAACCAATGCGCGAACTGACTTTGCCTACGCCAAAGCGGTGATCGATCTCCGCAGTGAACACCAGCGTGCGCATACCGCGCTCTTGATAGTTATATGAAGACTGTAGCAGCGCGGTGGACTTGCCGGCATTCATCGCAGAGTAATAAAAATAAAGTTGAGCCATGGCCCCGCAACTCCGATGGTATAAGAAATATTCAAAATGTTGATTAGGACGGTAAGTGTACCATAACCTGCCCCCCGCCCCAGCCCAAAGCGAACGAATATTGCGTTCGCCGTAATAATGCGCTTTCAAGCGAAACATATCGTTCTGTCGGCCTGTTCTTTTTACAGCTATTTACAGGATAATGTATGCCTGTCATCACTATTAATTCTTGCTAATGGTTAAGCCCGGTGATTTGCCCATTAATGCCGACTTGCCCATTCCCTCTCGCTGGCGCTGCAGCCGCGGCGGAGCCCCCGTCTATTATACGCGAGCCCAATACCGGGCATTTAATCACCTGCGCCGACGCGCCAAGGTTTACTGACGCAATCTTTACCTATATACCCCTATTGTTTACAATGTCTGGCCTGCCGTGGCGTGATTAAGCCCACAGAACTCATTGTAATATTGATATAAATTACTACGATAACTTATCGATGAAAGCCTTGTGATACGCGCCTTTTAAAGCCTGTCTGCTGAAATTTTGACTTAAGCGTGCCAAGGGTAATAGTTAACAGCCCTTCCTATTATTAGTCGGACTGATCCGATTAACGGTTTTTTTAAAGGTAAATTTGAGTATTCAAGCCAATTTGGCTATTGCAGAAAAGAAAAGAGCACTCTATTATTATCGAGACGCCCCCCACCAATATAATTTGAGACTAGGACAATGAGCGAAGCATTAAAGATTTTGAACAACATCCGCACTCTGCGCGCCCAGGCAAGAGAATGCACACTGGAAACGCTGGAAGAAATGCTCGAGAAACTGGAAGTTGTTGTGAACGAACGTCGCGAAGAAGACAGCCAGGCTCAAGCAGAAATCGAAGAACGCACTCGTAAACTGCAGCAATACCGCGAAATGCTGATTGCTGACGGTATCGATCCAAATGAACTGCTGCAAACCATGGCTGCCAACAAGGCTGCCGGCAAAGCAAAACGTGCAGCACGTCCAGCTAAATACCAATATAAAGACGAAAACGGCGAACTGAAAACCTGGACCGGCCAAGGCCGTACTCCTGCGGTGATTAAGAAAGCAATCGAAGAGCAAGGTAAATCTCTGGATGATTTCCTGCTGTAATAGCGATTCAGTCCGTATCTGAAAGGCTCCCTGCGGGGGGCCTTTTCATTTTTAAAGCGTATAACCCTGATCCCGTCATTCCTCTCTCCTTTTAGTAAATATCCTAATTCGCTTTTGCGCCGTACATGAGATCGCAGCGAAAAAAAAGGGACCCAAAGGCCCCTTCTGTCGCATTTATCCGCGTTCAATTATTGAACCTGATAGAATGCCTTATACCAGTCAACAAAGCGCTTCACGCCCTCTTCAACGCTGGTTTCCGGTTTAAAGCCAATGTCACGATAAAGCTCTTCCGTATCCGCGCTGGTATCCATCACATCACCCGGTTGCATCGGCAGCATATTCTTACGGGCCGTCACCCCCAATGCCTTCTCCAACGCACTGATATATTCCATCAGTTTAACGGGGGTGTTATTGCCGATATTATAAACGTGATACGGCGCAGAACTGGTTGCCGGCGATCCCTGTTCAACGGTCCATGACGGATCCGCCTGCGGAATAACCGCCTGCAACCGCACTATCGCCTCGGCGATGTCATCGATGTAAGTAAAATCTCGGTGCATTTCACCGTGGTTATATACGTCGATGCTCTCCCCGGCCAATATGGCTTTGGTAAACTTGAACAGCGCCATATCCGGGCGCCCCCAGGGACCATATACCGTAAAGAACCGCAGTCCGGTCGTCGGGAGACCGTATAAATGGGAATAGCTGTGTGACATCAGCTCGTTGGCTTTTTTAGTCGCCGCATACAGTGACACCGGATGATCGACAGAATCTTCGGTGGCGAACGGCAGCTTGCGATTCAGGCCATATACCGAGCTGGAAGAGGCGTAAAGTAAATGCTCAACCTTATTATGACGGCAGCCTTCCAAAACGTTTAAATGACCGATCAGGTTGGCATCGGCATAAGCCAACGGATTGACCAGCGAATAACGTACGCCGGCTTGAGCCCCCAAATGAATGACTCGCTGGAACTGATGCTCGGCAAACAATGCCGCCATGCCTTCACGATCGGCCAAATCCAGCTTGATAAAGCGGAATCCCGGCTTATCCGCCAGTCGATCCAGACGGGCCATTTTCAGGCCCACGTCATAATAATCATTCAGGTTATCAATGCCGACAACCTGATGACCGGCGGTCAACAAACGCTCTGCAACGTGATAGCCAATAAACCCTGCGGCGCCTGTAACCAGGAATTTCATGCTCACTCCTTAAATAACCGGTTTAATCGAGGCGCCGCGGCCAATTGCGTAATAGGTAAAGCCGCGATTTTCCAAACGCTCCGGATCGTACAGGTTACGGCCATCGAAGATCACCGGCTGCTTCAACGCGCCCTTGATCACATCGAAGTCCGGCGCGCGGAAGTTCTGCCATTCGGTGCAGATCACCAGCGCATCGGCGCCGTGCAATGCAGCCTCTTTGGTGCCCACCAGCTTCAAATCGTCACGCTGGCCATAGATGCGCTGAACTTCGTTCATCGCCTCCGGATCGTAGGCTTGAACGATGGCGCCTGCGGCCCACAGCTGTTCCATCAGCACGCGGCTGGAAGCTTCACGCATGTCATCGGTATTCGGCTTGAACGCCAGCCCCCACAGCGCGAAGGTTTTGCCCTTCAGATCGCCGCCGAAGTAGTCGTTGATAAAGCTGTTCAGCTTGTCTTTCTGCTGATAGTTGACCTGCTCTACCGCCTGCAACAGCTTCGGTTGGTAACCGATCTGCTCCGCCGTACGGATCAGCGCCTGGACATCTTTCGGGAAGCAAGAGCCGCCGTAGCCGCAACCCGGGTAGATGAAGTGATAGCCGATGCGTGAGTCGGAACCGATACCCTGACGCACTTTCTCAATGTCCGCGCCCAGCATTTCCGCCAGGTTGGACATTTCGTTCATAAAGCTGATCTTGGTCGCCAGCATGCAGTTAGCGGCATATTTGGTCAGCTCCGCGCTGCGGATATCCATCATGATCATACGATCGTGATTGCGGTTAAACGGTTCGTACAGCTCGCGAATAGGCTCGATCACATCTTTATTGTCGGTACCGATCACGATGCGCTCAGGACGCATGCAGTCTGCCACCGCCGCGCCTTCCTTCAGGAACTCCGGGTTGGATACCACGTCAAACGGCACGTTGCTGCCGCGTTTCGCCAGCGTTTCAGCCATCACCTGACGCACCTTGTCCGCCGTACCGACCGGCACGGTGGATTTGTCGATCACCACTTTGCGATCGGTCATGTGCTCGGCGATAGTGCGCGCCACCGCGGTGACGTACTTCAGATCGGCGGAACCGTCTTCATCCGGCGGCGTGCCGACGGCGATGAACTGGATAGTCCCGTGCGCCACGCCCGCTTTGGCATCGGTGGTGAAATGCAGACGGCCGGCCTCATAGTTTTGCTGCACCAGCGGCGTCAGACCCGGTTCGAAAATCGGGATATTCCCTTTTTTCAGGTTTTCGACTTTTCGCTCATCGACGTCAATACACATAACGTCATGGCCTACTTCAGCCAGTACGGCGGCCTGCACCAGACCCACATAACCAATACCAAAAACTGTTACTTTCATGTGAAAATCCTAGTTTTTCAAATTAAGACGAAAGATCACTCAATTACTTCTTGTCAGCGGCAACAACCTGTTGCAGCCACTGAGAAAATTCTTTGCCCAGGCTGGCATGGCGCATGCCGTATTCCACGAAGGCCTGCATGTAACCGAGTTTGTTACCGCAGTCATGGCTCACGCCTTTCAGGTGATACGCTTCCACCGTTTCCTGCTGCATCAGCATTTCGATACTGTCAGTCAGCTGAATTTCGTCGCCGGCGCCCGGAGGCGTTTTCGCCAACAGCGGCCAGATATCGGCGGAGAGGACATAACGACCGACAATCGCCAGGTTGGAAGGCGCTTTCTCCGGCGACGGCTTCTCGACCACGCTGACCATCGGCGCGCTTTCGCCCGGATGCAATTCGACGCCCTTACAGTCGGCTACGCCGTAGTTGCCAACATCTTTATGCGGCACAGGTTCAACCATGATCTGGCTGATGCCGGTGGTTTCGAAGCGCTGCAGCATGTCGTGCAAGTTGTCTTTTTTCGGATCGGCGCTGTATTCGTCAAGGATCACGTCCGGCAACACCACCGCGACCGGCTCATCGCCCACCATCGGGTAGGCGCACATAATCGCATGCCCCAAGCCTTTGGCATTCCCCTGGCGGACTTGCATCACGGTAACGCCCTTCGGGCAGATTGACTGCACTTCATCGAGCAGTTGACGCTTGACGCGTTTTTCCAGCATCGCTTCCAGTTCGAAACTGGTATCAAAATGGTTTTCGATCGAGTTCTTGGAGGAGTGGGTGACCAGCACAATCTCGTTAATCCCTGCTGCAATGCACTCATTGACGACGTATTGGATCAGCGGTTTATCAACCAGCGGCAGCATTTCTTTCGGAATGGCTTTGGTGGCCGGCAACATCCGCGTACCCAAGCCTGCAACCGGGATCACGGCTTTTCTGACTTTGCGATTTACAGCAGGCATTATTTCCTCTCTTAAAGCTGAAGCGCTCATTTTATGAGCTTGGGCTCGATATAAAAAAACCTTCGGAGTATACCAGCTTATGCGCGCCTGGCATTAACCAGAACACAAATAGAAAACATTTAGGACTATTACCCGTTCTGATAATCGGGAGAAGAAATAGACGGTTTAATTACCGATAAGTGAATAGCTTAAGATATCGCCGATCAACGCCCATTATTCAGCGCTGAGCATCAGCCGCAATCGGCCGCCGCTGCCCCATACCTGACATTGCCAGGCCGTACAGCGTTGACTGATCTGGTTCATGTAGGTGGCGCCCAGCGTGCCCAGCGGCACGCCGTTGCTCAGCTGAATTTGATTGTCGCCGGTATTGACGTTGGCATGCAGCCCGGCGGAAACCAGAATCAGGTTTTTATTTTCGGCGTGATAATATCCCAGCAACAGCGGGAATTGACCGTCTAATTTCCCCTGCCGCAATAATTGATTAACCTGCTTTAACAATGCCGACATTTGCGGCAGGCGATGTTGTTGATTAGCCAGATGGTCTTGCAGCAACCCATTAAATAATGCGCGTAACAGCAGCGCCGCCAATACGCCATTATCACCGGCGCGCGTGACGTCCAGGCAATAGAACGCCAGGTCTTTTTCTGACAATGCCGCGATATCCAGCACCAGCCCGGGATTTTCGCCCGTGGTTAACTGGCGATAGTTGATCCGGCAATGCGCAATGGTTTGCTGCACCGGCGGCTGCAATTGCTTAAGCAGTTTGACGGCTTCGGAAGGATTCTTGCTCAGCGCGTCCCAATCCTGAAACAGCTCAACCTCTTCAATCGCCTGGGAGGTAAACATATTGGGGTATAAACACGCCAGCACCGCCTCACGCAGGCGATTGAGATCGGTCAGCGGCTTCAGCAGCACATCCTGTACGCCCAAACGCAGCACCTTGGCGATGTCCGCCATCTTGTCGGTAGCGGAGATCACCAGCACCGGGATCTGCAGCCCCTGCAGACGCAGGTGTTCAACGAATTCGATGCCGCCCATTTCCGGCATCGCGAGATCGCACAGAATCAGATCCGGCTTGAAGTCATCGACGGCACTCAGCGCCTGTAAACCGTTGGTCGCCTCGCCGGTTTCAGCGCCCAGCGAGGTCAGATAACCGACCAGCACGGAACGAAAAACCTGTTCGTCCTCAACGATCAAGATACGCTTGTGAGTGAGTGGTAATGCCATCAGCCGAGCCTCGTCCCTTTCCATAGTGTAATAGTGGCTCAAAAAGGTCACTTATGCTCGTCTGAAACAGACCAACCGCGCATTGCCAACCAAGAACCGATAATTATCTATTTTTTATCAACGGCAACAACCGATCCAGTTGTTTTTCAACCGCCAGCAACCCCGCCTCGATCGCTTCATCGGCGCGGTGGAAATCCAGCGTTGAGATCTGCGGGCAAAAAGGCTGGATCAAAACGTCCGGCGGATCGCTCGCCATCCGGTTGCGCTTCAGGCGATTTTCCAGCATTTGAATCGACGTGCTCATAATCTCCATCGCCGTCGGCGCCGTCGTCGGTTTGCGCTTGCGCATTCTGCCGACGCGATCCCGCAGGCGCCCGCGCCAGGTCTCCGCAGGCGTATCGTCTGGGCGTTCGTCCTCGCCGCGTATCGAGAACAGATCCTGCTGCATCAAATGCGCGTCATGCTGCAGATCGACCGCAATGACAATATCGGCGCCCAGCGCCCGGCAGAGCGACACCGGTACCGGATTGACCACCGCGCCGTCCACCAGCCAATAGCCGTCGGCCCACACTGGCGCCAATAGGCCTGGCATGCTGCAAGAAGCGCGCACCGCCTGATGAATATCGCCTTCGGTCAGCCACAGTTCGCGGCCGGTGCTGAGATTGGTCGTCACGGCGCCGAACTTCAGCGTACATTCGGCAATATCATTGACCTTCAACAGTTGCCCGACGGCAGTGAACACCCGATCGCCGCGCAACAAACCGCCGCGCTGCCAGGAAAAATCCATCAGACGAATGACGTCCCAATAGCTGAACGACCGCACCCACTGCTCCATCACCGGCAAACGGTGACTGGCGAATGCCGCCCCCACCAACGCACCGACAGAGCAGCCGGCAACGATATCGACCTCAATCCCCAGTTTCTTTAACGCATTGATCACGCCGATGTGCGCCCAGCCTTTAGCCGAGCCCGCCCCCAGCGCCAGTCCGATCTTGATTTGCCGCATAGCGCCATCCTCTCGGTAAAAGGTGTTCTCTGCTTTCAGGGTAGATTGTCACTGACGAATATTGTTAGGTAACATATGCGCTAAATTCATTTTCAGCCTCGTTTTCTCAGGAGTTATTTTGCCCGAATCATGCCCATGCGGCAGCGGACTGGCGTATAACGCGTGCTGCGCCCCTTTTATCAGCGGCAGTCAGCCGGCGCCGACGCCCGGCCAACTGATGCGTTCACGCTTCACCGCCTACGTGAATCATAACGTCGACTATCTGATCGCCACCTGGCACCCCGACTGCGGCGCCGAAGCATGGCGCAATGCGATCGTCGACAGCTTCAAAAACACCGAATGGCTGGGCTTGACGATCGTCGAGGAGCAAACCGGCCATGAGCCGGACGAAGGCTTCGTCGAATTCATCGCCCGCTTCACCGATGGCGAAAGCGGCGAGCCCCAGGCGATGCATGAGCGCTCACGCTTCCTTCGTCGCGATCAACGTTGGTATTATATCGACGGCAGCAAGCCCCAGCCCGGCCGAAATGCGATATGTCCCTGCGGCTCAGGGAAAAAATATAAGAAGTGCTGCGGGCGCTAGCCGGCCAGCGCTTCACGTTAACGCCTGCGCAGACAGGCCGTTCAGTATCAGACAGGATCCTCAAACCCATGCCACACCAAAATGTACAACGAAAAGTGTTACGCACCATCTGCCCGGACGCCAAAGGGCTGATCGCCAAGATCACCAACATCTGTTACAAACACGAGCTCAATATCGTCCAGAATAATGAGTTCGTCGATCACCGCACCGGGCGTTTCTTCATGCGCACCGAGCTGGAAGGCATTTTCAACGACAACACGCTGCTGGCCGATCTGGACAGCGCCCTGCCGGAAGGTTCGCTGCGTGAGTTGCACAGCACCGGACGTCGGCGCATCGTGGTGCTGGTCACCAAAGAGGCACACTGCCTGGGCGATCTGTTGATGAAAAGCGCCTATGGCGGCCTCGACGTTGAGATCGCCGCCGTAATCGGCAACCACGACACGCTGCAAACGCTGGTGGAGCGTTTCGATATTCCTTTCCATCTGGTGAGCCACGAAGGATTGACGCGCGAACAGCACGACCGCGAAATGACGGCCAAGATCGATCAATATCAGCCGGATTACGTGGTGTTGGCCAAATATATGCGCGTGCTGACGCCGGCCTTCGTGCAACATTATCCGAATCAGGTGATCAACATTCACCATTCGTTCCTGCCGGCGTTTATCGGCGCGCGGCCTTATCACCAGGCCTACGAACGCGGCGTGAAAATCATCGGCGCCACGGCTCACTACGTTAACGACAATCTCGACGAAGGCCCGATCATCATGCAGGACGTGATCCACGTCGATCACACCTATTCCGCCGAGGATATGATGCGCGCCGGCCGCGACGTAGAGAAAAACGTGCTCAGCCGAGCCCTGTATCAGGTGTTGGCGCAGCGCGTCTTCGTCTACGGCAATCGCACCGTTATTCTGTAATCGCTCAATAAATCGGTGCATTTCGTTCAGGGATGCACCGCCAAGAATAAAAAAACGGCAAACGATTCATTTTCTGCATTTCAATGCTTTACACATCCGCTTCATTTGATATGATGCGCCCCGCTTACCGAGACAGCGCTCTCGCAAGCAAGGCCAGTTAAATAGCCATGTATATGGTGGGGTTCCCGAGCGGCCAAAGGGAGCAGACTGTAAATCTGCCGTCACTGACTTCGAAGGTTCGAATCCTTCCCCCACCACCATCTTCTCTCTGTTGATGAACTTGAAGCGAAAGCTGAAATATCATTAAACGCCGAGGGGGAGGATGAGAAGCTTCGACAAGGTTCGAGCCGAGCGCAGCGAGACAACGCGCTTTAGCGCGGTCATCCTTAGAAGCACACAATAGGAATTTAGCCCATTCCTTAAAAAATCAGCAAATCCATGAATACCATGGTGGGGTTCCCGAGCGGCCAAAGGGAGCAGACTGTAAATCTGCCGTCACTGACTTCGAAGGTTCGAATCCTTCCCCCACCACCATCTCTTGCCCCTCCAAAAATCTAATTAAATAGCCCTCGCATCAATAAACTCAATTTATCTCCCCTTATCGCCGCTTTCACCTTGATGTTTTATCTCCTCACTCCCAGCAGTAACTTGAACTCCGGCCGACAATTCGCTATACCACTGGCTTCTTTAGTGCAGTAAGGAACAGGTGGATGCGAAACAATATTTGCGTTTTTTGTGGCGCCAGCGAAGGCGTCAATCCCGCTTATGCCGAGCAGGCTCGCCAACTGGGGCAATTGCTGGCCGCACAGGGACGCCGTTTAATCTACGGCGGCGGCAAAAAAGGACTGATGGGGATTGTGGCGGACGCGGTGTTGGCGGCGGGCGGTGAAGCTGTCGGCATTATCCCCGAGCGCCTGGTTGAAGCGGAAACGGCGCATCGCGGCCTGACTGAATTGGAAGTGGTGCCAGACATGCATACGCGCAAAGCCCGTATGGCGGCGCTGGCGGACAGTTTTATCGCCCTGCCCGGCGGCATCGGCACGCTGGAAGAGCTGTTTGAAATCTGGACCTGGGGGCAAATCGGGTATCACAACAAACCGGTCGGCCTGCTGAACGTCAACGGTTTCTACCGCCCACTGAGCCAGTTCCTCGAACACGTCGCCGATCAGGGCTTCATGCGCCACGACTATCTCGGTACGCTGCACATCAGCGAATCGGCGCAAACGCTGCTGCAACAGTTTGACGACTATCAACCCAAAAATTACGACCGCTGGGCGAAATAATGCCGGCTGCGCAGTCAGCGGGCTCGCCGCTGTCTGCGTTACATTTCCCGCCAAACTCTGCTACTATCACAGCACATTTTTCTCGTGAAAACGGCACCGCTCATGAAGTTTGTCTCTTTTAATATCAATGGACTGCGCGCGCGTCCGCATCAGCTGGCGGCAATTATCGAACAGCACCAGCCCGACGTGATCGGTCTGCAGGAAACCAAAGTTCACGATGACATGTTCCCATTGGAAGAAGTCAGCCAGCACGGCTATCACGTGTTCTATCACGGGCAAAAAGGCCATTACGGCGTGGCGCTGCTGACCAAAGCGGAGCCCCTGGCCGTGCGCCGCGGCTTCCCGACCGATGAAGAAGACGCGCAGCGTCGCATCATCATGGCCGATCTGGCTACGCCGCAGGGCACGCTGACGGTGATCAACGGCTACTTCCCGCAAGGTGAAAGCCGCGACCACCCGATCAAATTCCCGGCTAAAACACGCTTTTATCAGGATCTGCAAAACTACCTGGAGCAGCAGCTGTCGGCGGAATCCCCGGTGCTGATCATGGGCGACATGAATATCAGCCCCAGCGATTACGATATCGGCATCGGCGAAGACAACCGCAAACGCTGGCTGCGCACCGGTAAATGCTCCTTCCTGCCGGAAGAGCGCGAATGGATGGATCGCCTGCTGAACTGGGGCCTGGTCGATACCTACCGCCACGCCAACCCGGGGCGCAACGACGAGTTCTCATGGTTCGACTACCGCTCCAAAGGGTTCGACGACAACCGCGGCCTGCGTATCGATCTGCTGCTGGCCAGCACCCCGCTGGCTTCGCGCTGCATCGCCACCGGCATCGATTACCAAACCCGCGGCATGGAGAAACCTTCCGACCATGCGCCGGTCTGGGCGGAATTTACGCTGTAACCCCATCACCCCGGCGTCCGCCGGGGTTTTACTCTGTGAAGCCAATGAAAATTATCGACGTGGTAGCCGCCATTCTGGAAAAAAATGGCCGCATTTTGCTGGCCCAGCGCGGCGCAGACAGCGATCAGGCCGGTCTGTGGGAGTTTCCCGGCGGCAAAGTTGAGCCGGGTGAAAGCCAACCGCAGGCGCTGGCGCGCGAACTGGATGAAGAATTGGGGATTTGCGCCCGTATCGGCAACTATGTGGGCTGCAATCAGTGGCAGCAAGGCGAACGCCTCATCCGGCTACACGCCTGGCGAGTCGCGGAGTTCTCCGGTGAATTGCAGCTGCATTGTCACTCAGCGCTGGTGTGGGTCACGCCGCAACAGGCGCAGGAATATACCCTGGCCCCGGCCGACGTTCCACTGCTGGCGGACTATATCGCCGCGCAAGGCGATGCACGCTGAGCGCGGCGATAGGTTACATGGTCACTTCTTCAATCGCACCCAAATCAAGGGGTTGGTGCCGATGGTGTTAGGCTCACGCACGCACTGCAGCACTTCTCCTTCGACTTTGAGCACCGCGCCTTCGGAATAGTTTTGATTCTGGTAGACGCAACAGCGGTTGCAGGGTTGCGCCGGTGGCGAATTGGCGCCGTTTTTCGCCGTGCCCCAAATCTCCGGCGAAACCGGCAACACCACGTCCACATCGCCCCGGTTGGCGGCCGCCAGGCCGCAGTACGCCAGGGCAGCGGCAGCCAGCACCCCATTGAGTCCGTGCTTCATTCACTCTTCTCCTGCGCCTTACCGGCGCTTTTCCTGCGTTTTTTGCCTCCGCTGGAAGGCGGCGGCGGCAACCCACGAAACGCCATGCTCGCCCGGCTCTGCTTAGCCTGATAAATCAGCTCTTGCAGCGTGCCGACCAACGGCTGCATAAAGTCCTGATAACGGCAGGATTTCTCGCTGATTTGCGTCAGCGTTGCCTCCCAGTTGGCCGTCATATCAGGACGCGCAGCAAGATCCGGCAGCGAGTGAATCAACGCGCGCCCGGTTTCGCTGGAGTGAATATAGCGTCCCTTCTTGTACAGAAACGCCCGTTTGAACAGCAATTCGATGATCCCCGCTCGCGTCGCTTCCGTACCTAAACCATCGGTCGCCCGCAGGATTTTCTTTAGCGCTTTATCTTGTACAAAGCGCGCGATGCCGGTCATGGCCGACAACAGACTGGCGTCGGTAAACGGCCGCGGGGGCTGCGTCTGACGCTCCACCACCTCACCGCGCTCACACAGCAGCTCATCATCTTTAGCCACCACCGGCAGCGGTGCGCCTTCGTTTTCTTCGTCGCGTTCCTTGCTCCCCAGCAGCGTACGCCAACCGGCTTCCGCCAGGAAACGCGCCTTGGCGATAAATTTGCCGCCGGCGATATCCAGCTCAATCACGCATTTGCGGAATACCGCATCCGGACAAAACTGCATCAGATACTGGCGCGCCACCAGCCCATACACGTTCCGTTCATCCTGCGTCAAATTAATCTTGCCGGCACGGGCGGTGGGAATGATAGCGTGGTGCGCATCGACTTTTTTATCGTCCCAGCAGCGGTTGCGGCGATCGCTGTCGATCACCGGCTGCGGATACAGCTCAGGCTGGTGCACGCTGATGGCGTTCAGCACCGCGTGACGGCCGGCGAAATGTTCTTCCGGCAGGTAGCGGCAGTCGGAACGCGGATAGGTGATTAATTTATGGGTTTCGTACAACCGCTGGCAAACGTCCAGCACCTGTTGGGCGCTGAGGTTATAACGCCGGGCCGCTTCGATTTGCAGCGTGGAGAGCGAAAACGGCAGCGGCGCGGTATCTGATTCCCGTTTATCGTTATAGGACGTGACCAGCGCCGGCTGGCCCTCGATGCGCTTGACCACGTGCTCCGCCAACGGCCGGTGCAGCAAGCGCCCCTCTTCGTCCTGATAAGGCTCGCACGACTCGCTGGGCTGCCACAGCGCCACGAAACGCTCTTCTTTCGGCGTAACGATGTGCGCCTTGACCTCAAAGAAGTCTTTCGGCACGAAGTTTTCGATCTCTTCATCGCGCCGCACCACCAACCCCAGCACCGGCGTCTGCACCCTGCCCACCGACAACACGCCGTCATAACCGGCGTTGCGGCCCAGCAGCGTATAAGCGCGGGTCATATTGATGCCGTACAGCCAGTCGGCGCGTGAGCGCGCAAGGGCGGACACGCACAGCGGGATGAAGTCACGGTTGTCGCGCAGGCGTTCAACCGCGCGCTCCACCGCCTGCGGGTTGAGATCGTTGATCAGACAGCGGCGCACGTTCTGGCGTTTTTCCGGCGTCAGATCCAGGTAGTCCAGCACCTCATCCACCAGCAGTTGCCCTTCGCGATCCGGGTCGCCGGCGTGAACTACTTCATCGGCTTCAAGCAGCAACTTTTTAATGGCGTTGAGCTGTTTACTGACCGAAGGCCGCGGCTGCAACCGCCATTTTTCGGGAATGATCGGCAGATCCGCCAATGACCAGCGCGCATAGCGGCTGTCATAAGCGTCAGGCTGAGCCTGCTCCAACAGGTGGCCGACGCACCAAGTCACCACATCGTTGTTGCCGCAGGCGATATACCCGTCGCCGCGGCGATGCGGCTTGGGCAATACGTCGGCAATGGCGCGCGCCAAACTCGGTTTCTCGGCTATGAACAGTCGCATTATTCACCGTTTTTCTGGCTGAACGTCATCAAGAATTCTCTTACTTCTGCATAGTTCCCACGGAAGACAATCCGCTGGGCTTTCTTTTCCAACTGATAGCAATACATCGGATCGTAGTACTGCTGCAACAGGGGCGCCAGCCACTCGCGGTGCGCCTCGCCCTGGCCGCTGAGCCGCTGTGTCCGCAGCGCCGCTTCCAGTCGTTGCGTCAGCAGCTGGAAGCGTTCCAGCCCCAGGCGGCGGCGTATGGCGAACAGGCCGTGGTGCAGATAGTCGTCGTACTGTCGCCAGCCCTCTTCCATGCCATAGGCCTGTTCGAACTGTTCGCGCATGCCGTCGATATATTCCGCCTGCAAACGCGCCAGGCGAATGTCGAACGGATCGTCGATCACCGCCACCGGCGCCTGCTGCATCCCATTGAACAACGGCAGCGGCAAATTGTTGCTGCCGATGATCCGCCCTTCGTCTTCCAGCACCCAACGGCGGCTGCCACCATGCTGTTTTTTCAGCAATAACACAGCCAGACGATTCTCAAAATCGATCTGCGAGCTCTGGCCCGCCAGCGTTCGACCAAAAGATGAACCGCGATGGCGCGCCGCACCTTCCAGATCGACGCCGTCGGCCAGTTCGTTGACCAGCAACGTCTTGCCGCTGCCGGTATTGCCGCCCACCAGGGCCATCGGCAATGCTGCGCTTTGCGCCAGCACGCCGAGCAAATAATTGCGCAGCGCCTTATAACCGCCAATGATACGCGGGTACTCGACGCCGGCCTCATGCAGCCATTGCTGCACCAGCTGCGAGCGCAGACCGCCGCGGAAGCAATAGAGATAGCCTTCGGGCCGCTGCGCACAGGCCGCCAGCCAGGCGGCGGTGCGCTGTTCGCGCAGTTTGCCGTTCACCAGGCTGTGGCCAAGCGCTATCGCCGCTTGCTGCCCATGCTGTTTATAGCAGGTGCCCACCGCCTGCCGCTCGCTGTCGATCATCAGCGGCAGGTTCAGCGCCTGAGCGAAGGCGCCCTGCTGAAACTCGATCGGCGCGCGCACGTCAATCAGCGGCACGTCCTGCAGGAAAATGCGTTGGTAATCATCGCTGTCCGGCCTTCCTTGCATGTTGGACACTACACGACCTCGATCAGCGGCTTATCGGCCGATGCCACATGCAGCTCGCCGATGGCGTTGAGCGTAATGCCATGCTGTTCGGCAATCGCCAGCACCTGCGCTTCCGCCTCCGGCAATACCGCCAACAGCAAACCGCCGGAGGTCTGAGGATCGCACAGCAACTGGCGCTGCAGATCGCTCATCTCGCCCACCAGATGGCCATAGCTGTCGAAGTTGCGCCCGGTACCGCCCGGCACGCAGCCTTCGGCAATATACGCCTCGACGTCCGGCAGCTTCGGCACCCGATCGAACCAGACCGTCGCCTGCAGGCCGGAACCCTGACATACCTCGCTCAGGTGGCCCAGCAGGCCAAAACCGGTGATGTCGGTCATCGCCGTGACGCCCGCCACCTCGGCAAAGTCGGCGCCCGGCTTGTTAAGGCGGCACATCACGTCCGTCGCCAGCCCCTGATGTTCGGGGCGCAGCTTGCTTTGCTTCTCGGCGGTCGTCAGCACGCCGATGCCCAGCGGCTTGGTCAGATAGAGTTTAGCCCCGGCCTGCGCGGCGCTGTTCTTCTTCACCCGCTCGGTATTGACCACGCCGGTGACCGCCAGGCCGAAGATAGGTTCAGGCGCATCGATGGAGTGGCCGCCGGCCAGCGCGATCCCCGCCTGCTGGCAGGCGAAACGCCCACCGTCGATCACCTGCTGCGCCACCTCCGGCGGCAGTTTGGCGATCGGCCAGCCGAGAATGGCGATCGCCATGATCGGTTTGCCGCCCATGGCGTACACGTCGCTGATGGCGTTGGCGGCGGCGATGCGGCCGAAATCGAACGGATCGTCGACGATCGGCATGAAGAAGTCGGTGGTGCTGATAATGCCGACGCCGTTGCCGATGTCATATACCGCCGCGTCGTCGCGGGTTTCATTGCCGACCAGCAGACGCGGATCGACAAATTTCTCCCGCTCGCTGTGCAGGATGGTTTCGAGAACTTTCGGTGAGATTTTGCAGCCGCAGCCAGCGCCATGGCTGTACTGGGTTAAACGGATCGCTGGCGATGTCATAGTCCACTCCCTTCGATAACGGCACTCAAGATAACATAGGGTAGCGCTTGCCGAGGGGATTGATAAGAGCGTGCCGCCGATAAGCGAACGGCCTGCTCAGAAACCATGCAATTTTGCGGGGTTTGGCGCATTTTCGCCGCGCCCCGTCGGATAATACTTAGAAATAGCTGACGAAAGGCGTGCTGTCCGGCGGCGTCACTTTGGTGGCGGCCTTCAGCTGCGGCGTGCCCAGATAGAGGAAACCGACGATCTCGTCCTGCTCGCGGCAGCCGAAGGCTTCGCGCACCAGCGCATGCTCGGTCCAGGCGCCGGTGCGCCAGATGCCGTTAAAGCCCTGCGCCAGCGCCGCCATCTGCATCGCCTGCACGGCGCAACCGGCGGAAACCACCTGCTCCCAGCGCGGCACCTTGGTCTCTTCAGTGCAATGCGCGATGACGGTGATGATCAGCGGTGCGCGGAACGGCGCCTTGGTGGCTTTTTCGATCGCCGCTTCATCCAACTGATCCTGCTTCGCCGCCGCCTGCAGCAGCTGACTGAAACGCTCCAGGCCCTGATTCTCGATCATCACGAAACGCCACGGCTGCAGCGCGCCGTGATCGGGCGCACGCAGGCCCGCGTTGATGATGTTTTGGCGCACTTCCCCCGCCGGCGCCGGTTCCGCCAGGCGCGAAGCCGAGCGACGATTCAATAAAAGATCCAGAGCATCCATCGTAAACTCCTGATAACAATTTTCATTCCGGCCACGTTAACATAGCTAAACGGCGAGTTACAGCCTCGGCGATAGCGTCTGTGTGCCACGATTTAAAGCTGACATTTACCCGGCCGCTCATTAGGATAGCGGAACATTCTCGACTCTTGTTGGAGAGCACATGCGCACATTGTGGCAAATTATTGCCGGCATTTTCCGGTGGACATGGCGTCTGCTGAATTTTATCAGGGAACTGATCCTTAACCTGTTCCTGGTCCTGCTGATCCTGGTTGGGGTCGGCATCTATCTGTCCTTCCAAAGTTCCTCCACCTCGACGGCCCCGGCGCGCGGCGCGCTGTTGGTCGATTTAAGCGGTGTGGTGGTCGATCAGCCTTCGGTAAACAACCGGGTGCGGCAATGGGGGCGTGAACTGTTGGGCGCCTCCAGCAGCCGCCTGCAGGAGAATTCGCTGTTCGACGTGGTGGACAGCATCCGCAAGGCCAAAGACGACAAAAACATTACCGGCATGGTGTTGCAGCTGAATGACTTCGCCGGCGCCGATCAGCCCTCGCTGCGCTATATCGGCAAAGCGCTGCGCGAGTTCCGCGACAGCGGCAAACCGATCTTCGCCATCGGGGACAGTTACAATCAAACGCAATACTACCTGGCCAGCTACGCCAACAAGGTCTACCTGTCGCCTCAGGGCGCGGTCGATCTGCACGGTTTCGCCACCAACAACCTGTATTACAAGTCGTTGCTGGACATGCTCAAGGTCACCACCAATATCTTCCGCGTCGGCACCTATAAATCGGCGGTCGAACCGCTGATCCGCGACGACATGTCCCCGGCGGCGCGCGAAGCGGACAGCCGCTGGATTGGCGGTCTGTGGCAGAACTATCTGGAAACCGTGGCGGCCAACCGGCAGCTGACGCCGCAGCAGCTGTTCCCCGGCGCCGCCGGCGTGCTGAGCGGCCTGCAGGCGGCAGGCGGCGACACCGCACGCTATGCGCTGGACAATAAGCTGGTGGACGAGCTGGCGTCGCGCACCGCGATCGAAAATCAGCTGGTCAAAACCTTCGGCTGGGACAAACAGGCGAACGATTTTAACGCCATCAGCATCTACGACTACCAGCCGAAGCCGGACGCCAACCAGGGTGGCAAGATCGCCGTGGTGTTCGCCAACGGCGCCATCATGGACGGCCCGCAGACGCCGGGCAACGTCGGGGGCGACACCACCGCCGCCGAGCTGCGTCAGGCCCGTCTGGATCCGGCCGTCAAAGCCGTGGTGTTCCGCGTCAATAGCCCTGGCGGCAGCGTCAGCGCGTCCGAAGTGATCCGCTCCGAGCTGGCCGCCGTGCGCGCCGCCGGCAAACCGGTGGTGGTGTCGATGGGCGGCATGGCCGCGTCGGGCGGTTACTGGGTCTCAACGCCGGCCGACTACATCATCGCCAGCCCGAGCACGCTGACCGGCTCCATCGGTATTTTTGGCATCATCAATACCTACGAGAAAACCCTGGATACGCTGGGCGTGCACACCGACGGCGTGGCGACATCGCCGCTGGCCGATATCGCGGTCACCAAGGCGTTGCCGCAGGAGTTCTCGCAGATGATGCAGCTGAATATCGAAAACGGGTATAAGAACTTCCTCGATCTGGTCGCCAAATCACGCAAGATGACCCCGCAGCAGGTTGACCAAATCGCGCAGGGCCACGTGTGGCTCGGCAGCGACGCCAAGGCCAACGGCCTGGTCGATCAGTTGGGCGATTTCGACGACGCGGTGAAGAAAGCCGCTGAGCTGGCGAAACTGCAACAGTGGCAGCTCGACTGGTTCGTCGACACCCCGAGCCTGAGCGATATGGTGCTCAGCCAGTTCGGCGTTTCCATTCACGCCATGCTGCCGGCGGCGATTCAGGCCATGCTGCCTGCCCCGCTGGCCTCGGTCGCCAATGCGGTGAAAGAGCAGCCGGGTTTGTTCAATAACTTGAACGATCCGCAGAACCGCTACGCGATCTGTCTGACCTGCGGAGAAGTCCGCTAACAAATAATTCTGCAGCCCGGCCTCCGCCGGGCTTTTTTTCTGCCGCCATGTCCCTATAATTCAGCCCATCTTATCTTTGTTAAAATCATAACCATGCAAAAGAAATCCATTTACGTCGCCTACACCGGCGGCACCATCGGCATGCAGCGTTCCGAGCACGGCTATATTCCGGTTTCCGGCCACCTGCAGCGTCAGCTGGCGCTGATGCCGGAATTCCATCGGCCGGAGATGCCGGATTTCACCATTCATGAATACGCGCCGCTCATCGATTCCTCGGACATGACGCCGGAAGACTGGCAGCACATCGCCGACGACATCAAACAGAACTACGATCGCTACGACGGCTTCGTGATCCTGCACGGCACCGATACCATGGCGTTCACCGCCTCGGCGCTCTCCTTCATGCTGGAGAACCTGGCCAAACCGGTGATCGTCACCGGCTCGCAGATTCCGCTGGCGGAGCTGCGCTCCGATGGCCAAACCAATCTGCTGAATGCACTGTATCTGGCGGCCAACCATCCGGTGAACGAAGTCAGCCTGTTCTTCAACAACAAGCTGTTCCGCGGCAACCGCACCACCAAAGCGCACGCCGACGGCTTCGACGCCTTCGCCTCCCCGAATCTGCCGCCGCTGCTGGAAGCCGGTATCCACATTCGTCGCCAGCACGGCATCGACAGCCCGGTTTGCAACGGTGCGCTGCAGGTACATGACATCACGCCGCAACCGATCGGCGTCGTCACCATCTATCCGGGCATTTCCGGCGCGGTGGTGCGCAACTTCCTGCTGCAGCCGGTCAAGGCGCTGATCTTACGCTCCTACGGCGTCGGCAACGCGCCGCAGAAGGCCGAGCTGATCGACGAGTTGCGCGCGGCTTCCGAACGCGGCATCGTAGTGGTCAACCTGACGCAGTGCATCTCCGGGCGCGTCAATATGGAAGGCTACGCCACCGGCAACGCGCTGGCGCACGCCGGGGTGATAAGCGGTTTCGACATGACGGTGGAAGCCGCTCTGACCAAGCTGCACTATCTGTTGAGCCAGCCGCTGACGCCGGAACAAATCCGCGCCCTGATGCAGCAAGATCTGCGCGGCGAGCTGAGCATCAACGGTTAATCGACTGAACTCTGGAGCGGCGATGAAAACGGCCCTGTTGTTGATTGATCTGCAAAACGACTTCTGCCCCGGCGGCGCGCTGGCGGTCGCGGAGGGCGACGCCGTCATCCCGGTCGCCAATCAGGCGATCGCCGCCTGCCTGGCGCGCGGCGAACCGGTGGTGGCCAGCCAGGACTGGCATCCCGCCAATCACCGCAGCTTTGCGGTGAACTCCGATGCGCAGGTCGGCACCCTCGGTGAGCTGGAAGGCCTGCCGCAGGTATGGTGGCCGGTGCACTGCGTACAAGGGAGCCTCGGCGCCGATTTTCATCCCCAGTTACAGCGGCAACACATCAATGCCGTCTTTCGCAAAGGGCAAGATACGAACATCGACAGCTACAGCGCGTTCTTCGATAACGGCCACCGTGCGCAAACCGAACTCCACGGCTGGCTGCAATCGCAGGGCGTCCGGCGGTTGGCTGTCATGGGCCTGGCGACCGACTACTGCGTGAAGTTCAGCGTGCTGGATGCGCTGGCTGCCGGCTATCCGACGCAGGTGATCGTCGACGGCTGCCGCGGCGTGAATCTGCAGCCGGACGACAGTGAGCGGGCGCTGCAGGAGATGGCGCGCGCCGGCGCTCAACTGGTTACCCTGTCACAATTTCTCGCCAATTAAATCCTGCCGGGCGCTATCGGCGCCCTCTCTGGGCGGCGGCGAAAATATCGACGCCGCTCACAATGCTGTTCTTCTTCTCCTCCAGCCGCTTGTGACCGGCAGGCGCTTTTGCTGTTATGGCAGCGACGCTTTTGGCGTCAATCGGTTATACGCATCCGGGGCCCGCTGAGCCCGGCTTTATTGTGACCGCTACTGGCGGTACGGTCGGCCTTGCCGATCCCAAGGAGACAAACATGAAAATAACCCGAAAACTGCTGCCTTTGCTGGCAGCGGTGCAGTTGGCTATCGCCGGTATCAGCGCGGCTCAGGCGGCCTATCTCTCCGTCGGCTACTTCAACGGCGGCGGCGACGTCACCGCCGGCCCCGGTGGTGACATCAACAAGCTGGACGTGACGCAAATCACCCACCTCAACTATTCGTTTGGCCTGATCTACAACGACGAGAAAGACGAAACCAATGCGGCGCTGAAAGACCCCGCTCGCCGCCACCAGATCTACCTGTCGCCGAAAGTCACGGCCGATCTGCAACGTCTGCCGGTGCTGCGCAAACAGAACCCCGAGCTGAAAGTGCTGTTGTCGGTCGGAGGCTGGGGCGCACGCGGTTTCTCCGGCGCCGCCGCCACCGCGGAAAACCGGGCGATTTTCATTCGCTCCGCGTTGCAGGTGATCGAGCAGTACCGGCTGGATGGGATCGATCTGGACTGGGAATACCCGGTAAACGGCGCCTGGGGTTTGGTGGAAAGCCAACCGGCAGACCGCGACAACTTTACCCTGCTGCTGAAAGAGCTTCATCAGGCGCTGGGTAAAGGCAAGCTGTTGACCATCGCCGTCGGGGCCAACGTCAAAAGCCCACGTGAATGGGTCGATGTAAAAAATATTGCGCCCTACCTCAATTACATCAATCTGATGACCTACGACATGGCTTACGGCACGCAGTACTTCAATGCCAACCTGTACGATTCAACGCGTTGGCCAACCGTAGCCGCCGCCGATCGCTACAGCGCCGATAACGTGGTAAAGCATTATCTGGCCGCCGGTCTGAAACCGGCGCAGATGAACCTGGGTATCGGTTTCTACGGCCGGGTACCGAAACGGGCGACCGAGGCGGGCATCGACTGGGACAAGCCGGACGCCGCCAAGCATCCGGTGACGCAGCCTTACTTCAGCGCGCGAGAAATCGCCCTGTTCCGCACGCTGGGATTGGATCTCAGCAAAGACACTTATTTTAAATACCGCGATATCGTCAACAAATTGCTCAACGATCCGCAGCAGCGTTTCCGCGAGCACTGGGATGACGACGCCAAAGTGCCATACCTGACGCTGCAATCCGCCGAAGGCAAGCCGCTGTTCGCCATCTCGTACGAGAACCCGCGTTCGGTGGCCATCAAGGCCGATTACATTAAAAGCCAGGGATTGGGCGGTGCGATGTTCTGGGAATACGGCGCAGACGACAACAACCGGCTGGCGCAGCAGCTGGCGGAATCGCTGGGCATAAAGGGCGAGAAACGTTGAATCGACGGGGCGATGGCGACATCGCCCCGCTTTAGGGGGGGAGCCTTACTGCGGCTTGAGTTTCACCAGCGGCTCGGCAACGAACTGCTGCTTCAGCTCTTGTTTGCTCTTCATCACGATCTGCCCGTCGGTGCCGATGCTCATATGCTGCGGATCGACGTTGTTCATCGACTGCCACAGCATCACCGCCTGCAGGCTGTTTTCCTTTTGCTCCGGCGTCAGCGCCACGCCGTCCGGCCATTTGCCCAGTTCAACCGCCTGCACCAGGCGTTGGTATATCTCGGGCGTCATCGCCGCAATCAGATCTTTCACGTCCATCAGGGCCCTTCTCGCTTACGGAAGAATAATTAGCTGAATCGATTTTGTTGGTTAAATTACCGCTTAACCGGCCGTTTGATCGCCATTTTCGCCATCGGTGAAACTCAGCGAGGCGGAATTGACGCAGTAACGGTCACCGGTCGGCTGCGGGCCATCGGGGAATACATGCCCCAGGTGCGCGTCGCAGTGGCCACAGCGGATTTCAACACGATGCATATTATGTGAATTATCATCAAGATAACGGATTGCATCGGCGGAAACCGGCTCGTAAAAGCTGGGCCAGCCGCAGCCGGAATCGTATTTGGTTTCGGAATAGAACAGCGGCTGGTTACAGCACAGACAATGGTACACGCCCTCACGCTTGTTATGCAGCAATTTGCCGCTAAACGGCGCTTCGGTGCCACGCTGTTGCGTGACATAACGTTGGATTTCATTCAGTTCCGTGACCGGATGAGCGGGGGTTGTCTCTTTAGCCATTTGTGCTTATCTCTGAATGTGGATAATGTCAACGAAAACAATGATTAATAATAACAAAAAATTAACACCGCTGCAGGGGTTTTTGGCCTAAACTGTAGCCCATAAAGGCCACGTCACGATGATATGTGATAGCGATCACACATCTTGCGTATGCTGACTTTATACTTGGCGGCTTGTCCCCATATAACGGATGAGGCCGAGCGCAAATGGACTGTGCAATAAGCGTGCAAAACCACCCTTCCGGTTTGACTTGCCGCAAGTATTGACACGATTCCGCTTGACGCTGGGTAAGGTTTTTGTAATTTTACAACCAACCTTTTATTCACTAACAAATAGCTGGTGGAATATATGACTATCAAAGTAGGTATCAACGGTTTTGGCCGTATCGGTCGCATTGTTTTCCGTGCTGCTCAAGAGCGTTCTGACATCGAGATCGTTGCAATCAACGACCTGTTGGACGCAGAGTACATGGCTTACATGCTGAAGTATGACTCTACTCACGGCCGTTTCAACGGTACGGTAGAAGTTAAAGACGGCCACCTGGTTGTTAACGGCAAAACCATCCGTGTTACCGCAGAGAAAGACCCGGCTAACCTGAAGTGGAACGAAGTGGGCGTTGATGTGGTTGCTGAAGCGACCGGTATCTTCCTGACCGACGAAACCGCACGTAAACACATCACCGCCGGCGCTAAAAAAGTGGTTCTGACTGGCCCATCCAAAGATGCGACCCCAATGTTCGTTCGCGGCGCCAACTTTGACAAATATGCCGGCCAGGACATCGTGTCCAACGCCTCTTGCACCACCAACTGCCTGGCGCCGCTGGCTAAAGTCATCAACGACAACTTCGGTATCGTTGAAGGCCTGATGACCACCGTTCACGCCACCACCGCGACTCAGAAAACCGTTGATGGCCCGTCTCACAAAGACTGGCGCGGCGGCCGCGGCGCATCCCAGAACATCATCCCTTCTTCTACCGGCGCAGCGAAAGCGGTTGGCGTGGTTCTGCCAGAGCTGAAAGGCAAACTGACCGGCATGGCGTTCCGCGTACCGACCCCTAACGTGTCCGTTGTTGACCTGACCGTGCGTCTGGAAAAAGCGGCTACCTACGAAGAAATCAAGAAAGCCATCAAAGACGCCGCTGAAGGCTCTATGAAAGGCGTTCTGGGCTATGTTGAAGACGACGTGGTTTCCACCGACTTCAACGGCGAAGTGCTGACTTCCGTGTTCGATGCCAAAGCCGGTATCGCACTGAACGACAACTTCGTGAAACTGGTTTCCTGGTACGACAACGAAACCGGCTACTCCAACAAGGTTCTGGATCTGATCGCTCACATCTCCAAGTAATGGCATGATGTTAAGCTGATAATGAGGGCGACATTTTTTTGTCGCCCTTTTTTTACCCGTCATCTTTCGAGTCACAGCGTTGTTCGCTGCACACACTCACCTCAGTCACTGTCTAAGCATGCGCCTGAGGGCCTGGTTGTGACCCGAAAGCTAATAGGGTCCATTTCTATTTCCGGCAAACAATAGGTTATGAAATGAACGAGAAAATTTTCACCCTGCCCGTTTCCGAACAGATTTCTCCTTACATCAGCCAGCGCCAACTCGATGAGCTGGGCGTGGTGGTCGTGTCGCACCCGAAAGTGCGCGCGGCGGTCGCGCTGCAGGGCGCCCATTTGCTGGCCTGGCAGCCCAGCGGTGAGCAGCCGGTGATTTGGCTCAGCAACAACACGCCTTTCGCCAAAGGCAAGGCCATCCGCGGCGGCGTGCCGATCTGCTGGCCGTGGTTCGGCCCGGTGGCGCAACCCTCCCACGGGTTCGCCCGCAACCAGCCCTGGAGCCTGACGGCGCACGATGAAGATGACAACGGCGTCATCCTGACCTTTACGCTGAAAGACAATGAGCAGACCCGCAAGCTGTGGCCGCACGCCTTCACGCTGATTGCTCGCTTCAAGCTGGGTGAAGAGTGCGAGATCGAACTGGAATCGCACGGCGATTATCAAGCCACGGCGGCGCTGCACAGCTACTTCCAGGTTGGCGATATCGATCGGGTCAGCGTGGCGGGCCTGGGCGAACCTTATATTGATAAGGTGGCGGGCGGCGTCGAAGCGCGTCAGACGGGCGAAGTGACCTTCGTCGGCCAAACTGACCGCGTCTATACCCGTCCGGAGGCCTTCAGCCTGATCCGCGATCCGGCGCTCGCACGCACCATCGAGGTTCATCACCATCATATGAGCGACGTTATCGCCTGGAACCCCGGCGTAGAGCTGTCCTGCAGCATGGGAGACATGCCGAACGACGGTTACAAGACCATGGTCTGCGTTGAGACCGGGCGCGTCAGCAAACCGCTGGTCGCCGCCGGCGAACAACCCGCCCGTTTGGGTGTGACCTTCCGCAGCCGTAAAAAGGCCTGAAACCCCGTGCGCGTCAGCGCACTACGGATGTGCAAAAGGGGCGCTCGCGCCCCTTTTTGATGCACACCATGCACACTTATCGTGCAATGCGCGATTAGAAGGTATAGCTCACACCCGTCATCAGCAAACCGGTGTAAGATTTATCCACCATCGGGCTGTCTTTCACTTCATCCGACAACTTCACATAGCGGCCGAGGAAGAAGGCGTTCCAGCTCTTGTTGATCTGGTAATTGGCGCTCAGCTCGAGATACGGCGCCCAGCTATCGCTCGGGGTGTAGCTGTCCAGACCGCTGCGGCGCGATTCATTGGCGCTGACGCCATAGTAATATTTGTTCTGGTTTTTGCTGTTCCACATCACGCCTACGCCCGGAACCAGCGTCAACGCGTCCAGATCAAACTTGTACAGATAAGCCACATCGCCCACCAGCCCGTTGCTGTAGTTCAGCGTGTCGCCGGTGAAGGTGGTGCGAATGGTGCCCCACTCTGCGTTGTGTGAATAGGCCAGGCCGGCCATCAGCGTGCCGCGACGCTTGTCGAGACGCTTCATGCGATCGTCGTCGCTGTCGCCCGGACGGTAGCCCCATGGCGTGTAATACCCCATGATGCTCAGCTGATTTTCTTGATCTTTCCACAGGTAGTAACCGGCGGTCAGAGTACGGAAGTAGAAGTCGTCACCTTCATAGTCGATGACGGGCACCGGATAAACGCGATCCTGATAACCGCGATACGGGTCCGGGCTAACCAGCGCGGCAGCACCCAGTGACCAGGTTCCCGCCTGGGCACTTTGCGCACAAACCATTGCGGAAGCGATAATTGCTAGCGTTTTGAGTTTTGAAATCTTCACTGGTTCTTTTTCCATAAATTACAGGGTTAATAGCCGCAATAGTTTATGTGAAAATTTAGTTACGCGCCTAATCTTTACAATAGAAAACGACCAAGATCGAATAACTTATAGCGGAATTATGAATTAATCATGGCGGAACGATGACGATTCATGCCGCAGGCCGCGCCAGACAAGGCATTTGGTTATCCCGGCAATAACTGAGTCATTGATATGACTTAAAAAAAGCTTTTTCTACGGCAGGAAATTTTCCGGCAAGCAAACTAAGCTTAAATCAGAAGGTGAATTTATCCTGGGCCCAGTGGCATACAGCGCAACTCGCGATAATAAGCGCACCAAGTTGGCATACGGGTTGCTGTACTCAGGCGTATTCTCATCTTTCGGGAGCCAGAACACTATCACACGCTCTCTTTAACCTGTGCTAATAACGAAAGGACGGGCATCATGAACATATTTGACCACTATCGCCAGCGCTACGAAGCTGCCAAGGACGAAGAGTTCACACTGCAGGAATTTCTTACCATTTGCCGGCAAGATCGCAGTGCCTATGCCAACGCGGCCGAACGTCTGCTGATGGCTATCGGTGAACCTGTGATGGTCGACACTGCGCTAGAATCACGCCTGTCGCGCCTGTTCTCCAACCGCGTGATCGCACGCTATCCGGCCTTCGAAGAGTTCTACGGCATGGAAGAGGCCATCGAACAGATCGTATCTTACCTGAAACACGCCGCTCAGGGCCTGGAAGAGAAGAAACAGATCCTTTACCTGCTGGGCCCGGTGGGCGGCGGCAAGTCCTCGCTGGCGGAACGTCTGAAAGCGCTGATGCAGCGCGTGCCCATCTACACCCTCAGCGCCAACGGCGAACGCAGCCCGGTCAACGATCATCCGCTGTGCCTGTTCAATCCGCAGGAAGATGCCACGATCCTGGAAAAAGAGTTCAATATCCCAAGTCGCTATCTCGGCACCATCATGTCGCCGTGGGCGGCGAAGCGCCTGCATGAGTTTGGTGGCGATATCACTAAGTTTAAAGTCGTGAAAGTGCGCCCTTCCATTCTGGAACAGATCGCCATCGCCAAAACCGAGCCGGGCGATGAGAACAACCAGGACATCTCGGCACTGGTCGGTAAAGTGGACATCCGTAAACTGGAGAACCACGCGCAGAACGATCCGGACGCCTACGGCTATTCCGGCGCCCTGTGCCGCGCCAACCAGGGGATTATGGAATTCGTCGAGATGTTCAAAGCGCCGATCAAGGTGCTGCATCCGCTGCTGACCGCAACCCAGGAAGGCAACTACAACGGCACCGAAGGCATCTCCGCCCTGCCGTTCAGCGGCATTATTCTGGCGCACTCCAACGAATCCGAGTGGGTGACCTTCCGTAACAACAAGAACAACGAAGCGTTCCTCGACCGCGTGTATATCGTCAAGGTGCCTTACTGCCTGCGCGTGTCGGAAGAGATCAAAATTTACGACAAGCTTCTGGATCACAGTGAGCTGACCCATGCGCCCTGCGCGCCGGGCACGCTGGAAACGCTGGCGCGCTTTAGCGTGCTGTCGCGGCTGAAAGAGCCCGAAAACTCGAGCATCTACTCGAAAATGCGCGTGTATGACGGTGAAAGTCTCAAAGATACCGACCCGAAAGCCAAGTCCTATCAGGAATACCGCGACTACGCCGGGGTTGACGAAGGCATGAACGGCCTCTCCACCCGTTTCGCCTTTAAAATCCTCTCGCGGGTATTCAACTTCGATCACGCCGAGGTGGCAGCCAACCCGGTGCACCTGTTCTATGTGCTGGAACAGCAGATCGAGCGCGAACAGTTCCCGCAGGATTTGGCGGAGAAATACCTGGAGCACCTGAAAGGCTATCTGATCCCGAAATACGCCGAGTTTATCGGCAAAGAGATCCAGACCGCCTATCTGGAATCCTACTCGGAATACGGACAGAACATTTTTGACCGCTACGTCACCTATGCCGACTTCTGGATCCAGGATCAGGAGTATCGCGATCCCGACACCGGCCAGCTGTTCGACCGCGAGTCCCTGAACGCCGAACTGGAGAAAATTGAAAAACCGGCCGGGATCAGCAACCCGAAAGATTTCCGCAACGAAATCGTGAACTTCGTGCTGCGCGCCCGCGCCAACAACAACGGCCGCAACCCGAACTGGACCAGCTACGAGAAGCTGCGCACCGTGATTGAGAAAAAGATGTTCTCCAATACCGAAGAACTGTTGCCGGTGATTTCGTTCAACGCCAAAACATCGACGGACGAGCAGAAAAAACACGACGACTTCGTCGATCGCATGATGGAGAAAGGCTATACCCGCAAGCAGGTGCGCCTGCTGTGTGAATGGTATCTGCGGGTCAGAAAATCCTCATAACGCCTCAGGTAAGCGGCATTATCAGGGCCATGTCCATAGTCATGGACGTTGCAGCGCAGCCCACGGAGGGGCTGACACATTGCGCTGCCGCGGCCGGGACATGAAGAGTTGGCAACGTCGTTTGGGGGAAGTATGGCCTATTTCATTGACCGGCGGCTGAACGGCAAAAACAAGAGCACGGTGAACCGCCAGCGCTTCTTGCGCCGTTACAAGTCGCAAATCAAACAGTCGATTGCCGAAGCCATCAACAAGCGTTCGGTCACCGACGTAGACAGCGGGGAGTCAGTCTCTATCCCCACTGACGATATCAACGAACCGATGTTTCATCAGGGGCGCGGCGGCACGCGCCATCGCGTTCACCCGGGCAATGACCACTTCGTGCAGAACGATCGCGTCGAACGGCCTCAGGGCGGCGCAGGCGGTGGCGGCGGCCAGGGCAACGCCAGCCAGGACGGTGAAGGCCAGGATGAGTTCGTCTTCCAGATATCCAAAGACGAGTACCTCGATCTTTTGTTCGAGGATCTCGCCCTGCCCAACCTGAAAAAGAATCAGTACAAGCAGCTGACCGAGTTCAAAACCCACCGCGCCGGCTATACCGCTAACGGCGTGCCGGCCAACATCAGCGTCGTGCGTTCGCTGCAAAACTCGCTGGCGCGGCGTACCGCCATGACCGCCGGTAAAAGGCGCGCGTTGCACGAACTGGAAGACGCGCTGACCCAGTTGGAAAACACCGAGCCGGTGCAACTGCTGGAAGAAGAGCGGCTGCGCAAAGAGATTGCCGAACTGCGCAAGAAAATCGAAAGCGTGCCGTTTATCGACACCTTCGATCTGCGTTACAAAAACTACGAGCGTCGGCCGGAGCCCTCCAGCCAGGCGGTGATGTTCTGCCTGATGGACGTATCCGGTTCGATGGATCAGGCCACCAAAGACATGGCCAAACGTTTTTACATTCTGCTTTATCTGTTCCTGAGCCGAACCTACAAAAACGTCGAGGTGGTCTATATTCGCCATCACACCCAGGCGAAAGAGGTGGACGAGCAGGAGTTCTTCTATTCGCAGGAAACCGGCGGCACCATCGTCTCCAGCGCATTGAAACTGATGAACGACGTGGTCGAAGAGCGTTACGATCCGGCGCAATGGAATATCTACGCCGCGCAGGCGTCGGACGGAGACAACTGGGCCGACGATTCACCGCTGTGTCACGAGCTGTTGGCGAAGAAGATCCTGCCAATGGTGCGGTACTACAGCTACATCGAAATCACTCGCCGCGCTCACCAAACGCTGTGGCGCGAATACGAAGATCTGCAAGCGAAATTCGACAACTTCGCCATGCAGCATATCCGCGAACCGGACGATATCTATCCGGTATTCCGCGAACTGTTCCGCAAACAGACCGCGTGAATAATATCGCGGTAATCATAGCAGCCGGAGAACCCGTTTTCCGGCTGTTTCTTTTTCACCCTGATATATCCCTCACACATAAATTTTGACCTTCACCGGCAAAATAATAAGCCGCATTATCCCGAATGACGACCTCTATTATTATTTCTTCTGAGGTTATTCCTAAACCTTCACATCCTCCCTCATGCGTCTTGATGGGAATATTCCCATTCAGTTATCGTTAACACACGCATCGGGTTCCACCCTAAGCGAAATTTGACTCATTTTATTTTCTATGGCTTCTCAGCCCGCTTCGGCGGGCAATTTACCTGTCAGCAGGTTAGACACCATGATCGATTACACCCTCTATGGCCTCAACAAGAATGATGTTGATGAATACCATAAGCAAATCTGCTGCCTGCTCGGCAAAAGCGTGCTGCTGGTGCTCATCGCCAACAAACCGATCACCAAACAGAATCTGCTGGCCAGTCTTATTCAGGAAGTTGAACAACAGCACGACGAGTATTTTCAAAAATTGCATCGCGCGGCAATAGAAATGATCGGCGTTAACGGGCGCTAGATCGATATGCGCAAGGCGGAAATCTACGCCATTATTGCCGCCGTCGTGGTGTTGATTATGCTGTTAATAATGAACTCCGGCAGCGATATCAGCGCTTATCCCTAATGTGAAGCGCAGCACTCCTTTGCCGCAAGGTGCCTCTTTTTTGGCCCGAAGCGCGTTTCTGCCCGGGTTTTATTTTGAACCGGCCGCTTCGTCAATCAATCCCGCCACGTCATCGGCATGGGAAACCAGCGAGGCATGACTGGCCTTCAGCACCATGACTTTCTTAGCCTGCAGCCGCTGCGCCATACGCCGTTGGTTCTCCGGCGCTATCATGCGGTCGTCGCTGGAGAGTTGATACCACGACGGTTTATGTTTCCAGGCGGGCTCACCGAGGGGGTTGCCGAAGGTATCGGCCAATGGCGCCTTCTGCGTCGCCGCCATCACCAGAGCCTCGTCGGCGGTAAGATCCTGGCAAAAGCTTTCGTGAAACTTGTCGTTCTTGATCCACAGATAACCATCGCTGTCAGGAATCAGATTCGCGACTGCCGCAGGAGGATGCGCTTGCGTAATGCCACCGGGGCTTTCACCGGCATCCGGCGCAAACGCGGCAATGTAGACCAGGCCGACCACGTTAGGCTGGTTGCCCATTTCCGTGATCACCGCGCCACCGTAAGAGTGCCCCACCAACAATACCGGTCCCGCTTGCTGCGCGACCATCTTGCGCGCCCGTTCCGCATCCTCAGCCAGTGAGGTCAGCGGCATTTCCACCGCATGAATCGCCGAATAGCCCCTGCGCGACAACTCGATAATCACCTTACTCCAGTGCGCGGCGCCGCCCCAGAATCCGTGCACCAGCACGATGGTTGGTTTTGTGCTCATTTGCCGACCTCTTCATCTCATTTGGAGGCGCTGTAGACAGATCAACAGCGGCCCTACAGGGACGCGCCTTGCAACCGGCGACGTCGCGCGATCTCCATTTATATAGTTATCACTGCGGCATTCGGCAATAGCTACGACGGGTTAAGGCGCTCGGTTTACAGGCGTCGTCATGACTTGCCGAGGCAGCGTACGCCGTGGCGGCAGTGCAACAAACGGGATTAAAACTAGGATTTTTACCCATACCGATCTAAAATCCCACGCAAAAACAAAGACAAGTAAATTTGGTTCACTGGGAAAAGGAATGAAGTTGTGAAGGAAATGATCTCCATCGTATTGATGACATGCCTGCTGGCGCTGCTGTTTTCGTGGCTGTTCGTCTACGGTCTTAACATTCATTAAACCTACAGCAACACCAAACCCCCCTTCCTGGCTGACCGGCAGCGCATCCGGACGATGCGCTAAAAACCCCCTCTCCCCGCATGTTTCTATCCCATCATTCGCCCGCCGACAGCTAAAAAGCCCCCCAAAGCTCGCCGGCGCAACGCGATCTCGCCTTCGTCTGCTCGCCCACTAAAACATCAATAATATTTATGAGTTATAACCTCGTCGCGTTTCCGGACGTCTGAATGACTATTTTCCTTCTTCACACCGTTCCCGCCTGAAATCAGGCTGACAACCTTAAAATGTTACCGGTAACTATGTTGTTGATTTCTTTTCGTAATAAGCATAAAGCCGTTAATAACCTTACATTCTTTATAGAAATAAATTATGCATTCTTATGGATAAAGGCATGAATTAACGGCCTTCGGTCATTGATTATCGCCCGCCAAGCTCCTAAAATTCGCGCGTAAAAATACAACTGGGATCGAGTTTCATGTCGTCGCTGTGGGTTGCAACGCAATACTGTTATTTTATTGGTCTGTTAGTTTCAATGATTTTCACCTACCTGGTAAGCAGGGACACCGTCAAAATTCGTTGCATCAGCGCGCTGACCATCGGGTTAACCTGGCCGTTGAGTCTGCCGGTCGTCTTGCTGTTTTCGCTGTTCTAACGCCCTAACCGGCTGTGCCGCCACGGATGCTTTTAAACAGCCGCGCTAATGGAATGGGTCAGCCGACGACGCTGCCCCCTCACCGGCGAAACAAGTGACGATACGGCGCATTGTTAAATGAAAGGCCATTTCCCCGCGTAATGTTTTACTTGGGGGGTAGACTATTCGCCGCGCCGCGATCGCCAACGGCGGTACAGCCGCCCCAAGCCCCATACCATCAGCCATAGTAAAATATTCCCCCCCAACCAAAGCATCAGCAGGTAGAGGAAAGTCTGATAACCGGGTATGCCCCGATCGGCGAAGAACGGATTAAAGTGCAAGAATTTGACGATCGCGAAGGGATTAAGATTGAAACGGATGAAGACGCAGGCGGTCAGCACAGGCGGCAACAGGATGTAAAACGCCAGGGTGAATATCAGCAGCAGCCTGGTGCCATGCGTGTTTTTATAATCTTTCATATCAGCGTATTGCTTGCTTCATCTCAGTGCGAGAATCGCCTGGCGATCGCTCGCCAATCGACCCTGCGGGCCAAAAATAGTTCCGCGCAAACGTAGGAATAAAGCCGGTTCAGCGTTTAATTCTCATTTAGCGCTCGGGTGATATATACCCTGTGGATTATAAATTACGATGCCGACGCGCCGCCTTCAACTGCAGCGTTTGCGTGGCGTCATCAGGAGGCCCTAATGAAACCGGACGCACTCTCCCTGCCGCCGAGCGCCAAAAAACTCAAAGTGATCTACGGCTGGTATATTTACGTGATCTATATCCTGCTGGTTTTCAACATTTACATGGCGGTCTACAACGTCTGCGTTCGGCATCCGATCGAAGCCCCGCTGCTATCGCTGTTTCACAGCCTGTTTCTCGCGCTGATGTTGCAACAGGTGCTCAAGAAAAACGTCGTTTTCGCCTGGATCTTGTTGGGCTATTTTATTCTGATGCGCCTGTATTACGCCAATGTGCTGCACATTGAGTTCACGTTGGTGAGCCGTGGCCTAGTGCTGCTGATTCTGACGCTGCTGCTGACCGGCACCGTGGCCGTCGGGCAGCTGGCCACGCCGCCACAGCGGCATGACTGGCTGGCTCGCCTAGGCTGGCGGCAATGGACGACGCTCGCGGCGCTGGCAGCGATCCTGACCCCGCTGATCACCACCGATTACCTCGGCTAAACGCGGTGCTATCTGGGGATATGGGGCTCTGAAATGTCTACGATGCGGCATATTTTGGTGTAGTTGCCTGCCTTCTCACAGATCTTGTCCGTGACGAACACGCTAAGGTAGCCCAGCAGCAGCAAGTAGCCAACCATGCACAAAATAAAGATAAGCGTTCTCACCGATAGCGACCAACCTGACAAGAGTATCTCCAGCATCATAACCTGAACGAGGCGCTTTAAAAGGATTTCATGTGCGCACTGGCCGCATCGTCGCACGTTCTGTAGTAACATTAAGCCACCACGCCAACCACCGGAAACGCCGATGCACCATCTGATGTTAGACATTGAAACCCTGGATATAAAACCCAGCGCCGTGATTTTGGTGGTCGCGGCGGTGTTTTTCGATCCCCGCACCGGGGAACTTGGCGCCGAATTCGAGGCCGCCGTCAGCAGCCAGAAAGATCAGCCGGGGCGAACCATAAGCCTGGACACGGTTGCCTGGTGGGCGAAACAATCCGATGAAGCGCGCAAGCTGGCCTTCGGCGGCACCGAGAGCCTCAAGCGCGTGCTGAGCAGTCTCAGCCGTTTTATCCATATGAACAGCACCGATACGGTAAAGGTCTGGGGTAACGGTAAAGAGTTCGACTGCGCGATCCTCGAACACGCCTTCCAGCAGTTGGAGATGCCCTGTCCGTGGAAATTCTGGGATACCCAGGATGTGCGCACGGTGATAACGCTGGCGGAACTGCACGGCTTTAACCCGAAAAAGACCCGTCCGTTCGAAGGCATGCCGCATCGCGCGTTGGATGACGCTCGCCATCAGGCCCGTTATGTGGCCGATACCGTCTCGGCGCTTTATCTCCGCCCGGGAGCGCAGAGCTGACCCGCTTTGCCCCTTTTCATTTGCCGCCAGAATCTCTACTCTAGCCCTCTTTGTCACTCGGACGTGCCTTTCCTGCTATGCAAAAGTTCCTGTTTCTGCTTCTCAGCCTGGTGCTGCTCGGCCCATTGGGCATCGATCTCTATCTGCCCACCATTCCCGCCATCGCCGCCGGCCTGGGCAGCAGTGAAGCGCTGATCCAATCCACCATTTCGCTGTTTATTCTGGTGCTCGGCCTCGGTCAAATCATCGCCGGTCCGTTGGTGGATAACTATGGCCGCAAACCGGTGGCGCTGGCCGGCATTATTCTCTACACGATCGGCGCGGCAATGGCGGCACTGGCCACCAGCCCGACGATCTTCATCGCGTCGCGCCTGTTGCAAGGGGTTGCGGTCTGTTGCACCGCCGTCGTCGCCTTCAGCGGCGTGCGCGATCGGCTGAATGGCGACGACGCCGCCCGCGCCTTCGGCTTTCTCAACGGCACGCTGAACATCATCCCGGCATTGGCGCCGCTGCTCGGCGGCCTGCTCGCCGAAGCCTTCGGCTGGCGCGCGCCCTTTTGGTTCCTGGCCAGTTACGCGCTGCTGGTGTTGGTGCTCATCGCGCTGCGCCTGCCGGAAACTCGCCCCGCCGACACCGTGCCGGTCAAAGGGCTGCCGGTGCGCCAATACGCGCGCATCCTCAGCGAACGGCGTTTCCTCTCTTTCGCGGTGGTGAACTCCGGGGCGATGGGCATGGCACTGACCTACGTTTCTCTGGCGCCTAACGTGCTGATGGGCACTGCGGGCCTGACTCCGCTGCAATTCTCGTTGGTGTTCGGCGCCAACGGCTTCTGGATCATGTTGGTCAGCTTCTTCGCTAACCGCATCATCCACAAAGTCGGCCGCCCGGTTTGTCTGGCGACCGGCGGCATTTTGATGGGGTTGGGCTGCCTGGGCCTGCTGCTGGGCGTCATGTGGCTTCCCGCGGCGGCGCAAGCGCACTGGCTGGCGTATATGCTGCCGGTCGCCAGCGCCTGCGCCGGGTTGGCGTTCGTGATGGGCCCGGCCACCAGCTATGCGCTGGAACCGTACTCCAATGAGGCCGGCGTCGCGTCCGCACTGGTCGGTTTCGTACAGATGGCCGGGGGCGCCGCGCTGGGGCTGCTGGCGATGGCGCTGCCGCTGCAACCGAAGCTGTCGCTGGCTTTGGTCATGCTGGCGGGCTGCCTGCTGGCGCTGCACGCGCGGCGGCTCAGCAAGCAGATTAAAGGACAGATCAGAAAAGTCGCCTGAGCCGCGGCTCAGGCTTCGGTAACGACCGGCACCCGTGCCGCCAACGCCGACAACAGTTCATAGCCTAACGTCCCTGCCGCCGTGGCCACCTCGTCCACCGGCAGGCGTTTTCCCCACAGCTCCACCTCGGCGCCCAGTTCAACGTGGGGACAGGGCGTCAAATCCACCGCCAGCATATCCATCGATACCGTTCCCAGGGTGCGTGTCAGCACGCCATCGACCCATACCGGCGTTCCGGTCGGCGCATGACGCGGATAGCCGTCGGCATAACCGCAGGCCACCACGCCGATACGCTGCGCGCCGGCGGCGCTGTAACGGCCACCGTAGCCCACGCGATCTCCAGACTTCAGCTGCTGAATGCCGATGATCTCGCTGCTCAGCGTCATCGCCGGCTGCAACCCCGTCGATGCGATATCGTTCCAGCATCCGCTCGGCGAAGCGCCATAGAGAATGATCCCAGGGCGCACCCAGCTGCCGTGGGTCGCAGGATGCCACAGCGTAGCGGCCGAGTTGGCCAGGCAACGCGGCAGCGGTACATCGGCCGCCGCCGCCTCGATGGTGGCCATCTGTTGAGTTACGCCTTCCGGCCCGTCGGCGGTGGCGAAGTGACTCATCAGCGTAAGCTCGGCAATATTGGCGACAGCCTGCGCCCTGCGCCACACCTCATGCAGGCGCTCGGGCGCAAACCCCAGCCGATTCATGCCGCTGTTCACTTTCAGATAGACATCAAGCGGCGCACTCAGCTTTGCGTCGGCGATCGCCGCCAGTTGCCAGTCGCTGTGCACCGCCGTCGTCAGGCGATAACGATCGAGCAAGGCCAGATCCTGTCGCTGGAAGAAGCCTTCCAACAACAGGATCGGCCCCTGCCAACCGGACTCGCGCAGCAACACCGCTTCGGCCAGATCCAGCATGGCGAAGCCGTCGGTGTGCGCCATGCTGCGCCAAACGTGTTTGATGCCGTGGCCATAGGCGTTGGCCTTGACCACCGCCCAGACTTTGGCGCCGGGGGCGAAACGGCGCACCACCTGCAGGTTGTTTTCAATTGCACCGAGATGCATCGTGGCGGTTATCGGACGGGGCATCGCTTCTCCTTGGGGCAGCGTACAGCGGCCACGCGCGCCTGCGCGTGGCCGAAAAAGTCTATGACAGCGTCGACGATTAACGTGCGGGATGCACGTCGTTCAGCGGAACCGCGTGTTGCTGGCGAAATCCGGCGCTGTAACGCGCCACCGCCAGGTCATCGGAAGGGATTGCCGGCGTAATGCCGGACATCAGATCGGACAACAACTGCCCGGAACCGCAGGCCATGGTCCAGCCGAGCGTGCCATGCCCGGTGTTGAGGTACAGGTTTTTCAACGAGGTGCGGCCGACGATCGGCGTGCCGTCCGGCGTCATCGGGCGCAAGCCGGTCCAGAACGTCGCCTCTTCCACTCTGCCGCCGTTCGGGTAGAGATCGCGCACCACCATCTCCAGCGTTTCTCGCCGCTTTTGCTCCAGCTGAGTATTGAAACCGACGATCTCCGCCATGCCGCCGACGCGAATGCGCTGGTCGAAGCGCGTGATGGCGATTTTATACGTCTCATCCAGTACCGTAGAGAATGGCGCCGCCGCCTCATCGACGATAGGGATCGTCAGCGAATAGCCCTTGAGCGGGTAAACCGGAATAGACACCAGGCCGCGCAGCAGCGCCGTGGAGTACGAACCGAACGCCACCACATAGCTATCGGCTTTGAACACTTCCTCGCCGCACTGTACGCCGGCGATCTTGTCCCCCTCCACCAACAGACGGTCTACGCTGCGGTTGAACAGGAAGGTCACGCCCGCCTGCTCAGCCATCTTCGCCAACTGTTGCGTAAACAGTTGGCAATCGCCGGTTTCGTCGTTCGGCAACTGCAGGCCGCCGGTCAGCTTGTGCGCCACCTGCGCCAGCGCAGGCTCAACGCTGCCGAGTTGGCCGGCCTCCAGCAATCGGTAAGGCACTCCGGCATCTTCCAATACCGCAATATCTTTCGCGGCGTTTTCGAACTGTTGTTGGGTGCGGAACAGCTGCAGCGTGCCGCCCTGACGGCCTTCGTACTGGATGCCGGTTTCCTGCCGCAGCGCCTTGATGCAGTCGCGGCTGTATTCCGCCAGGCGCACCATGCGGCCTTTGTTGGTCATGTAGTGTTCGGTGTTGCAGTTTTTCAGCATCTGCCACATCCAGTTCAGCTGGAAGCTGCTGCCGTCGAGACGGATCGCCAGCGGCGCATGGCGTTGGAACATCCACTTAATGGCCTTCAGCGGCACGCCCGGCGCCGCCCAGGGAGCGGCATAGCCCGGTGAAATCTGCCCGGCGTTCGCCGCGCTGGTTTCCAGTGCCGGGCCAGGCTGACGATCGATCACCGTCACCTCATGCCCAGCCTTCGCCAAATACCAGGCACTGGCTACGCCCACCACTCCACTACCTAAAATTACCACTCGCATCGCTGACTCCAGCCCAAGGCTTCACAAAGCACAATCTTCTGCTAACAGGAAATTAACTCAGTGAAAAAATCCGTCCAACAACTTCGTCATCAAACGTGACAATATTCACAATTAATTTATCGTCGATGGCCCGCGCATTTGCAATAGCCGCCAGAAAATAGCGATAAGATACGGTTTAAGGGGGTTTATGGCGCGAGGTCACCCCTGATTCGCTAGCATTGCTATCATTGATGTCATGGAAAATTGGCGTGATAAGCAACATGGATTTAACAGAATATAAAAATATCAGCTAACCTATAAATAGAATAAAAAACCACAAAAACAAAAAATACCAAAACAACTGGCAAATAACGGCACCACCCGCTGCAGCAGAAAAATCGCGTAAATTTTCAGCCCTTAATAGCCTTATTTTTACTGTTGGAATAAAGCGGCGTTCACTGTGGCGCCATCTTGTTTTCGCTGCAGCACGATATGAACGTTCAAGCCCCCAGCCGCGCCCAGAGTTCATACTGTCGCTATTCAGGAGAACCTCGCATGTTCATCGCTCTCTATCAGTTCTCAGTCAAAACCGGACACGAACACGCTTTTCGCCAGGCCTGGCTTGAATTGACGCAGGGCATCTATCAGCAACGCGGCAGCCTGGGCTCGCGCCTGCATCGGGAGGTGAACGGCAAATATATCGGCTATGCGCAGTGGCCAAGCCGCTCGGCATGGGAAAACGCCGGTGATATTCAGCTGGATGAACGGTACCGAGCGGCTCGGGATCGTATGCGCGCCACTTTATTGGCGGATGAAACGCTATTTGAAATGGACGTCACGGACGATTACCTGCAAATCAGGTCGTTCGACTGACCACAAGCCCACGCGTGCGGGCTTGTGGTGGCAGAAGAGAGAAGCATCAATGATGCAGCATCTCGTCCACGACTTCTTTGGTCTGCAGCTGGAATGGGTAGTAGGTCGGCCAGTTATCCATCTCTTTCAGCAACGCCTCCTGCGACGTGTTGCCCATAAAGATATGGAAATGCGCCGATTTGCGCGGCCCGATAATGTGATCGCTGAACTGTACGAATTTCGGCGCCTGGCTGTCGGCATCCTGGCACTCGAACAGATAACGCACGCCTTTCTTACCGGAGACATACGTTAGGATCTTATGCCCGGCGTACTTGTACTGACAGGCGCTGGATTGGTCGCCACGGTGAAATTCCATGATACCGTTCTCAATGCCAATGGTATCCACATCGGTGGCGTAACCTTTGCGGTAATACGCCTTCACCTCTGCGAAGGTTTTGCTCTTATCCTGCGCCGCTTTCTTCTTGAACACCGGGTCAAGATCCCCATTGATCAGATACGGATACACGGATTGCCATACGCCCTCCCAATCCGCCAGGTCGCGATCTTTGACGTCTTTATCGTCGAACACGCCTCCCTCCGCCTTTTTTTCCACTTCCGTCAGCGGCTTACCATGTGAATGATGCCCGTGAGCCAACGTTTGCCCACTGATGAACAGCGCCGCCAGCGCCACTGCCAATTTGCCCAAATGCCTCGTCAAAACGCGCTCCTTGTCCGTTATTGAGAAAAATGAAAAGTTACAATATAACATAACAGTTTTCAATCCCTGTCGCACAGCAGGCAATGTGTTGCACGCCCCTGCCGCAGGGCTATACTCGGAGAAGATGCGCGGTGTTGCACCGCCTTCTGCCGGGACGGGCGCCGGATCGACCGCCGTTCGCCCCTTTGCGTACCGGCATTTTTATTTCACTGATTTGCAATGGTTAATTATGACTTGAACTATGCTTGTTACAGGGTCTGCCGTTTGAGCAAGGCCCGTGAATAATGAGGGTGCGCTGATGACTACTTCAACACATGACAAGGTTAAGGATGATAAACGTCTGAGCGATGGACCGGACTGGACGTTCGAACTGCTGCAGGTGTATTTGGAGCAGATCGACCGCGTCGCCAAGCATTACCGGCTCGACACCTACCCCCATCAGATCGAGGTGATCACCTCAGAACAGATGATGGACGCCTATTCGAGCGTCGGCATGCCGATCAACTATACCCATTGGTCCTTCGGCAAAAAATTCATCGAAACCGAGCAGCGCTACAAACAGGGCCAGCAAGGGCTGGCGTATGAAATCGTCATCAACTCCAATCCCTGCATCGCCTACCTGATGGAGGAGAACACCATCACCATGCAGGCGCTGGTGATGGCGCACGCCTGCTATGGCCACAACTCGTTCTTCAAGAATAACTACCTGTTCCGCAGTTGGACCGACGCCAGCTCCATCGTCGATTACCTGCTGTTTGCTCGCCACTACATCAGCCAGTGCGAAGAACGCTACGGCGTCGAAGAAGTGGAACGGCTGCTGGACTCCTGCCATGCGCTGATGAACTACGGGGTCGACAGGTACAAACGCCCGCAAAAAATCTCTTTGGTGGAAGAAAAAGCGCGCCAGAAAAGCCGCGAAGAGTATCTGCAAAGCCAGGTGAATACGCTGTGGAAGACCCTGCCACGCGTCGAGCGCGAAGAGTCGCCTGAGCAGGCGCGCCGATATCCGAGCGAACCGCAGGAAAATATCCTCTATTTTATCGAGAAGAATGCGCCGCTGCTGGAACCGTGGCAGCGTGAGGTGCTGCGCATCGTGCGCAAAGTCAGCCAATATTTCTACCCGCAAAAACAGACCCAGGTAATGAACGAGGGGTGGGCGACCTTCTGGCACTACACCATCCTTAACCATCTTTACGACGAAGGCCGGGTGACCGAGCGGTTCATGCTGGAGTTTTTGCACAGCCACACCAACGTGGTTTATCAGCCGCCGTACAACAGCCCATACTATAACGGCATCAACCCCTACGCGCTGGGCTTCGCCATGTTCCAGGACATCAAGCGCATCTGCCAATCGCCGACCGAGGAAGATCGCTACTGGTTCCCGGACATCGCCGGTAAAGACTGGTTGGACACGTTGCACTTCGCCATGCGCGACTTTAAGGATGAGAGCTTTATCAGCCAGTTCCTGTCGCCCAAAGTGATGCGCGACTTCCGCTTGTTTACCGTGCTGGACGACGATCGCAACAACTACCTGGAAATTGCCGCGATCCATAACGAAGCGGGCTACCGGGCAATCCGCCAGGAGCTGTCGGCTCAATACAATCTGAGCAACCACGAGCCGAACATTCAGATCTGGAACGTAGACCTGCGCGGCGACCGTTCGCTGACGCTGCGCTACATCCCGCAGGAGCGCGCGCCGCTCGATAAGAGCCGCCGCGACGTGTTGAAGCACCTGCATCGCCTGTGGGGCTTCGACGTGATCCTCGAGCAGCAAAACGAAGACGGCAGCGTGGAATTGCTCGACCGCTGCCCGCCGCGGCCTACGCCGCTGTAACCGCCATAACGACAAAGGGCGCCAACACGGCGCCCTTATTATGTCATTCGCACGGCATCAGCGGCGCGCTTCGGTCAGATCGCTCGGCATGGTGCCCTGCATGCTCTGCCAAATCGCCCCGCTGTCTTTACCGTAGTTGCGCACGGTGTCCATCACCTGGTCGTACAGCTTCTCATGGCAAAGCGTAGACAGCTTGCTGTAGAAGGTCAGCGCCAGCTTGCGCGCTTCCGGGTTGGAGAAGTAGTAACGGCCCACGCGGGTGTACAGCCCTTTCAGGCCGTTGAAAATCAGGCCATAGATCGGGTTGCCGGAAGCGAACGCCAGACCACGGAAGATCTCATAGTCCAGGACATTGAAGGCATCCGCCTGATCTTCCACCTCGGCGGCTTTCGCCAGCACTTCCTGCGCCTGCTCAGGATGATTGCGCACCGCAGCGCGAATAAAGATCGACGCGATATTGGTACGCACGGACAGCAGGTTATCGATCAGCTGCGGGACGCTTTTGTGATCGAGACGAGCCACGGTCTCAAGGATATTGAGGCCGGACGTTTCCCAGAAATTGTTCACTTTGGTCGGTTTACCATGCTGTATGGTCAACCAGCCATCGCGGGCCAGACGTTGCAACACTTCACGTAACGTGGTGCGCGTGACGCCAATCAACTCCGAAAGCTCACGCTCCGCGGGCAAAATAGAGCCAGGGGGGAAGCGATTATTCCAAATACTCTCAATAATGTACTCTTCCGCGAAACCGGCAGGACTCTGCGCCTTTATGACCATGTGTTTGACGTTCCGTTGCGACGATAAAATCAGTAAAAGTAATCAGCTCATCATACCAGATCACACAGACATGACATAGCGTGAGCGAAAAACAATAAACGAAAGTGTGCATAAAGTGGCAAAAAACGCGCAAAAACACCGGCCCTGAGAAATTTGCCGCCGTAAAACAAGCTCCGGTTGCGCCCGCCCCCGCCGCGTTGTTAGGGTACGTGCTACGACTGATTTAAGGATGCATAAAGGACAATGGAAACAACCCTGCGCAGCGCCCTGCTCAAAAACTTCCTGGGGCAATCTCCCGACTGGTACAAACTGACCATTCTCATTTTCCTGGCGATCAACCCGCTGGTGTTCTTTTTCGCCAGCCCGTTTCTCGCGGGTTGGCTGTTGGTGATCGAGTTCATCTTTACCCTGGCGATGGCGTTGAAATGTTACCCGCTGCTGCCGGGCGGCCTGCTGGCGCTGGAGGCCGTGGCCATCGGCATGACCAGCCCGGCGCAGGTTTCGCAAGAAATCGAACACAATCTGGAAGTGCTGCTGCTGCTGGTCTTTATGGTGGCCGGCATCTACTTTATGAAGCAACTGCTGCTGTTCGTGTTCACCAAACTGCTGCTCAATATCCGCTCGAAAACGCTGCTGTCGCTGGCGTTCTGCCTGGCGGCCGCCTTCCTTTCCGCCTTCCTCGATGCGCTAACGGTCGTCGCGGTAGTGATCAGCGTCGCCACGGGGTTCTATTCCATCTATCACAATGTGACGTCGAACCGCTCCGACGGCGACATCGGCGATGACAGCGATTTCACCGGCGAAGAGCGCAAGCAGACGCTGGAGCAATTCCGCGCCTTTCTGCGCAGCCTGCTGATGCACGCCGGCGTCGGCACCGCGCTCGGCGGAGTCATGACCATGGTGGGCGAGCCACAGAACCTGATCATCGCCAAAAGCGCGGGCTGGGGCTTTATCGACTTCTTCCTGCGGATGGCGCCGGTCACTTTGCCGGTGCTGGCATGCGGCCTGCTGGTCTGCTGGCTGGTAGAGCGTTTTCGCCTGTTTGGCTACGGCACGCCACTGCCGGAAGCGGTGCGTGAGGTGCTGAAAGAGTATGATCGCAAGGCCACCGCAGGCCGCAGCAAGCAAGAAAGGCTCAAGCTGGTGATGCAGGCGCTGATCGGCGTTTGGCTGGTGCTGGCGCTGGCCTTCCACCTGGCGGAAGTTGGGCTGATCGGCCTGTCGGTCATCATTCTCGCCACATCGCTGTGCGGCGTGAACGACGAACACGCCATCGGCAAAGCGTTCCAAGAGGCGCTGCCGTTCACCGCCCTGCTGACGGTATTTTTCACCGTGGTGGCCGTGATCATTGAGCAACACCTGTTCAGCCCGGTGATCCAGTTTGTACTGCGCGCCGAGCCCGCTTCTCAGCTTTCGCTGTTCTACCTGTTCAACGGTCTGCTGTCGTCGGTTTCCGACAACGTATTCGTCGGCACGGTTTACATCAACGAAGCGCGCACCGCGCTGGAAACCGGCGCCATTGCGCTGAAACAGTTCGAACTGTTGGCGGTCGCCATCAATACCGGCACCAACCTGCCTTCGGTCGCGACCCCTAACGGCCAGGCGGCGTTCCTGTTCCTTTTGACGTCGGCCTTGGCGCCGCTGGTGCGTCTGTCGTATGGCCGCATGGTGTGGATGGCCCTGCCTTATACGATCGTATTGACCGTGGTCGGCCTGCTGTGCGTACAGTTCACGCTGGAGCCGGCGACCGAACTGTTGACACAGTGGCACTGGCTGACGCTGCCGCCTGTCGACGCCATCGGCCACTGATGCGGCGCCGGCAGGGTAAACCGACTATTTTTACGCTGAAACCGGCCCAGGTGGCTGGCAGCGAGGGGGAATTGGTTTACACTGCCGGTTCAATTGCTTACTGCATGGAAGAATCTAGATATGTTGCAATTCTTTAACCGCTGTTCACAAGGACGCGGCGCCTGGCTGCTGATGGCCCTGACAGCGTTGGTGTTGGAACTGGTCGCGCTCTATTTCCAGCACGTTATGCTGCTGCAGCCCTGCGTCATGTGCATTTACGAGCGTTGCGCGCTGTTCGGCATCCTCGGCGCCTCACTGGTGGGCGCCATCGCGCCGAAAACGCCGCTGCGCTATGTGGCGATCCTGCTGTGGATCTACAGCGCCTGGGAAGGCGTACAGCTGGCGTGGAAACACACCATGATCCAACTGCACCCCTCGCCGTTCAATACCTGCGATTTCTTCGTCAGCTTCCCGTCCTGGCTGCCGCTGGATAAATGGCTGCCTGCGGTGTTCCACGCTTCCGGTGACTGTTCCGTGCGTCAATGGCAGTTCCTGACGCTGGAAATGCCACAGTGGCTGGTGGGTATCTTCGGTGCCTATCTGCTGGTGGCGCTGATTGTGCTGATCGCGCAATTTGTTCGCCCACGCCGCCGCGATTTGTTCGGCCGCTGATAGGCCAACAAACAAAAAACGGCGCCTCAGGGCGCCGTTTTTTTAGGGTATTACTGTTGAATTCAGAGATAACCCCATTTCAGGTATGTGTAAGGAAGTAAACGAGCACGATCAGTGCCCCAGCTACGGCAAACAGACGGACCATTTTCATTGTTATGCTCTCGAACTTGCGGGAGAGCGGCCAAATTACCCAACTTATCGTTTAAAAAGAAGCATCCTGGCTCGATTAAGCGCGTAATTTACATAACATTAAACTTCTGCGTTGCCAGCGGGCCAACACATGCTGTGCAGGCACTTTCCTCACGGCCTGCGGGCATCAATAAATTACCGTTATTTATGAACGACTGCGTCTTTGTCACATTCAGAGCACAATATTTTGGTGAAGTTTGCCCATAAAATCCTTATAGTATCGGCAAAGTGAGTACTACCGATTTCCCTGGTGTTGTTGTGTGTCTTGCCCCTCATCTTTGCAGGGGCTTTTTTCCTTCTCCCCCAACCGTCAGTCCCCGCTGCCTTTAAATAAATCATTCAAATTTAACTCTGCGCGGTATCACTCATCGGCCAACGTTCGCGCACTAATGATTAAAATCGTCCGTGATTCTTTCCTTATGCTGAATGCAGTAGGCCAATGATATCAAGGACACGATTTATGCCGGATAGCACCTTTCCCCCCACGTCTCAGCGCCCGTTCCTGCGGCGCATGCTGCTCAAAGCAGGGAAAAAATTCCTGCGCTGGAACGGCGAATTTCAGACTCGCCATTCGCTCATCTCCACCACGCCGCGGATCGGTAATCATGAATTTAATTGGGTGACGGCGCTGGAAGCCCGTTGGCCTGCCATTCGCCAGGAGTTGGATCGGTTACTGGAGCATCCGGAGGACATCCCCGCGTTCCACCAAATATCACCGGATCAGAAACGCATCTCCAAAGGGGATAATTGGAAAACCTTCGGGCTATTTGTCTACGGGCAGCGCGTTGATGAGAACTGCGCCATTTGTCCGCACACCGCACAGGCGGTCAGCGAGATCCCCGGCATGCGCACCGCCATGTTCTCGATTCTTAAGCCGCACTATCACATCGTCCCCCACAAAGGCCCGACTCGTGCCGTGGTGCGCGCGCATTTGGGATTGATCGTGCCAAAGGATCGGGAAAAGCTCTGGATCCGCGTCGACGATCAGATCCTGCACTGGGATGAAGGCAAGGTCATTTTGTTTGATGACTCTTATGAACACGAGGTGCGCAATGATACCGACGAACTGCGTGCGGTGCTGTTTCTCGATATCGACCGGCCGATGGACAAAGTGGGGACGGCGGTAAATAAACTGCTGTTCAGCCTGATTAAAGCCAGCCCTTACGTGAAGCAGCCGCTGAAAAATCTGGCCAACTGGCGCCGCCGCGACAAAAAGGAGTGAAGTGACGGCTTATGCCATAACCTCACGCCTGCCGGTTAGCGCAATTGCAGAGGGCGGCGTGTCCTGACACGCCGCCCTCTTGCATGAAAACGCGCCTTGCTGCGCAAGGGGGCCGGCGTTATCTGGCCCAGTCCGGCTTGTTGAGGATATGGTCCTGCCAGTCCACCACTTCGCTCTCGCGCACCGCGATATGCCGCACCGTGATGCGCTCACCGTGCATCGCCGCCTTGGAGCCGCTCAGCAACGGGTGCCAGGGGAACAGCGGCTTGCCTTCGCCGATCAGGCGATAGGCGCAGGTCGGCGGCAACCAATCGAAGGTGGTGAGGTTTTCGCGCGTCAATTTGATGCAGTCCTCTTCCAGCTCGAAGCGCCGCTCGTAGTTACGGCATTGGCAGGATTTGATGTTGAGCTGGTTGCAGGCTACGTTGGTAAAATAAATCTCGTCGGTATCTTCGTCGATCAGCTTATTCAAACAGCATTGCCCGCACCCGTCGCACAGCGATTCCCACTCTTGTTCTGACATTTCCGCCAGCGTTTTCTGTTGCCAAAAAGCGAGTTGTGACATGTTAGCGTCCGGTTTCGGTAAATGGATAACTCACCTGCGCACAGGTTCGAGGGGGGACTATATAGACATTTTAGCCGCGAGATGCAAGTTTTGCCGCCGACGATGCCGGCGGCGAACAGCGATCAGATCACCCGGGTGCTGAGCGCTTTACCGTTCAGACTGATTTTCAGCATGTCGCCGGAAGCCATCGGGCCTACGCCCTGCGGCGTGCCGGTCAGGATGATGTCGCCGGCGCGCAGCGTGAAGAAACGGCTCATGTAGCTGATTAGCGGCAGGATCGGCGTGATCATGTCACGCGTATTGCCCTGCTGGCGCAGTTGATCGTTGACCGTCAACGACAGCTCGGCGTTTTGCGGATCGCCGAATTCCGCCACCGGGATAAACCCCGACATCGGACAAGACCCGTCGAAGGCCTTGGCCTTCTCCCAGGGCTGACCGGCCTTTTTAAAACCGGCTTGCAGATCGCGCAGCGTCAGATCAAGCGCCACGCCGTAACCGGCAATCGCACGCGCCACGCGATCTTCGTTGGCCTGCTTCAACGGCGTGCCGATCAGTACCGCCAGCTCTACCTCATGATGCACCGCACCGAACTCTTTAGGGATGGCCACCGGCTGGCGGATATCGCATAACGCCGTCTCCGGTTTGATAAACACCACCGGCTCGACGGACACCGCACTGCCCATTTCCTTGATGTGATCGGCGTAGTTGCTGCCGACGCAGACCACCTTGTTCACCGGGAAATCGAGCAGCGAACCCTGCCAGTCTCTGTGTTGATACATACCGCTTCTCCCAAACTGTAGAGGCTTGGCGCGCCAAGCCGATTATTGGTGTGCCGGATCAATGCCCGATCGCGTCTGCCATCATACCCACGGCGATAGCGAAATAGTAAGAGCGATTCCAGTGCATCAGGGTGCGGAAATTATCATAGACCAGGAAGGTCCGCCCCTGCAGATCATCCGGCGCGATGATCCAGCCGCGCTGCACGGCGTGCGGCAACGCGCGGCCATCCGCACGGCGCACGCCGCGTTTCTGCCAGTCGTTGACGCTGCGCGCCTGCGCGTCTTTCAGGCCCAGTTCGGCTCGATTGAAGCCGGCGGGCAGTTTGACCTCGCGCCCCCAACCGATGCCGGGCTGCCAGCCCTCTTTGGACAGGTAGCTGGCCGTGGACGCGAAAACGTCGTCAATGTTATTCCAGATATCGATGCGCCCGTCACCGTCGCCGTCCGCCGCATAGCGCAGGAAGGAGCTTGGCATAAACTGACATTGCCCCATCGCGCCGGCCCAGGACCCTTTGAGCGACGTATCGCCAACGTGCCCCTGTTCGACTATCTGCAACGCCGCCAGCAGCTCCCGGCTGAAAAAGGCCTCGCGGCGCCCTTCGAACGCCAGCGTCGCCAGCGCGGACACCACGTCCTCCCGCCCCTGGATCTTGCCATAGGCGCTCTCCATGCCCCACAGCGCGATGATATAGCGCCCCGGCACCCGATAGCGTTCGCTGGCCCGCAGCCATTGCGCATGGCGCTGCCGGTACAGTTCGCGCCCCTGCCGCACCTTGGCGGGCGACATCACCCGCCGCAGGTAATCGTCCAAAGTGATCTTCTGCTCCGGCTGATTGCGATCGGCCTTGATCACCCGATCGACGAAATGGATTTGCGCAAAGGCGCGGTCAAGGGTGGCCTGACTGATGCCCTGTTCCCGCGCCCGGCGCTTCAGTTGCTCGACATACGCCGGGAACTGCGCCGGATCGCGCCCGCTGGTCGCCAGCGTCGTCTCCTGCGCCGCCTGCGGTGCGCCCGGCATCATCGCACCGCCCAGCGCCAGCCAAACGGCCAACGCGGTACTTCTCGCCGAACGTGTCATCATGCCTCCCCTGACCGTGGCGGCGGTCTCAGGCCTTGTCGCCCGCCAAATGCTGATTGAGCAGGTTTTCCACCGGCGGCGGGAACTGCAGGTAATAACCTTCGTCTTTCAGCGCCTGTTTCACCTTTTCGATATCCGCCGAGGCCAATTTCTTGCGTTCATCGAGTGAAAGCATCATGGCGAATTGCGGTACGCCGAAACTTTTCATCAGCGCTTCCGGCACACGAGAGAAATCGTCTTTTTTTTCGACATAAAGATAAGTTTGATCGCGTTTCGGGCTTCTATAGATCACACAAAGCATTTTTTTAACTCTATTTAATTGAGGGAGCGTCTTGCCTGGATATAACTCTGACTATAACATGCTTATAGTACATCGGAATATCGCACCCCGAGTGGTATTCCGGGGATTTAAAGTTGCTGAGACTGAGTCAGGATAGATGTCACAATCGCCAATTGAGCTAAAAGGCAGCAGTTTTACCCTATCGGTTGTTCATTTGCATAATTCGCAGCCCGAGGTAATACGCCAGGCGTTACAGGAAAAAGTTGAGCAAGCGCCCGCTTTTCTGAAAAACGCCCCTGTTGTTATCAACGTCGCAACGCTGGATGGCGACGCGAACTGGAAAGAACTTCAACAGGCTGTCGCGGCGGCAGGTCTGCGCGTTGTGGGTATCAGCGGTTGCAGAGATGAGCGTCAAAAGCGCGCGATAGCCCGTGCCGGGCTGCCGTTGCTGAGCGAAGGCAGAGGCCAGAAAATGGCGGCGCCGGAGCCTGCACCTGCGCCCGTGGTGGCGGACAACGCCCCCGCCAAAACGCGTATCATCAGCACCCCTGTCCGTTCCGGCCAACAGATTTACGCCCGCAACTGCGATCTTATCGTGACCAGCAGCGTCAGCGCCGGCGCCGAACTGATTGCCGACGGCAACATTCATGTCTACGGCATGATGCGCGGTCGCGCGCTGGCAGGCGCGTCAGGCGACACGCAATGTCAGATTTTTTGCACCCACCTGGCGGCTGAGCTAGTCTCTATCGCAGGGCAGTACTGGTTGAGCGACCAAATCCCGTCCGATTACGTCGGGCAGGCCGTACGACTCAGCCTGTTGGATAACGCTTTAACCATACAACCTTTAAATTAAGCCCTTTTGACAAGGAATCCATTTCATGGCACGCATTATTGTTGTTACATCGGGTAAAGGGGGCGTTGGCAAGACCACTTCGAGCGCGGCCATCGCTACCGGCCTGGCCCAGAAAGGCAAGAAAACCGTCGTGATCGATTTCGATATCGGCCTGCGTAATCTTGACCTGATCATGGGCTGCGAACGTCGGGTAGTTTATGATTTCGTGAACGTGATTCAGGGCGACGCCACGCTGAATCAGGCGTTGATCAAAGACAAACGCACTGAAAACCTCTATATCCTGCCGGCTTCGCAGACACGCGACAAAGACGCGTTAACCCGTGAAGGCGTTGAAAAAGTCCTCAACGATCTCGGCGAGATGGATTTTGACTTCGTGGTCTGCGACTCACCGGCCGGTATCGAAACCGGTGCGCTGATGGCGCTGTATTTCGCCGACGAAGCTATCATCACCACCAACCCGGAAGTCTCTTCGGTACGCGACTCCGACCGTATCCTGGGCATCCTTTCCTCCAAATCGCGCCGCGCCGAGAAAGGCGAATCGCCTATCAAGGAACACCTGCTGCTGACCCGTTACAACCCGGGCCGCGTCAGCCGTGGCGACATGCTGAGCATGGAAGACGTGCTGGAAATCCTGCGCATTCCACTGGTGGGTGTGATCCCGGAAGACCAGTCCGTACTGCGTGCTTCCAACCAGGGTGAGCCTGTCATTCTGGATGCCGAGTCAGACGCCGGTAAGGCGTATGACGATACCGTTTGCCGCTTGTTGGGGGAAGAACGCCCATTCCGCTTCATTGAAGAAGAGAAGAAGGGTTTCCTGAAACGCCTTTTTGGGGGATAAACCATGGCCTTATTAGACTTCTTTCTGTCCCGCAAAAAACAGACAGCCAATATAGCCAAGGAACGGCTGCAGATTATCGTCGCAGAGCGTCGTCGCGGGGACAGTGAGCCCCCGTATCTGCCTGATTTGAAACGCGATATTCTGGCGGTTATTTGCAAATACATTCAGATCGATCCTGAAATGCTGCATGTGCAGTTCGAGCAGAAAGGGGACGATATTTCGGTACTTGAACTTAACGTGACATTACCGGAATCGGAAGAAGCAGCTAAATGATTGCGACGCATTAATTACCCCCTGTATATTTTATGCAGGGGGTAACTGTATGTGTATCCAGTTATTAAGCATTATCGGCAGCAAAAAATCGATTTTTCCCTTTGGGACAATTCCCAATTAACTTTGCCGCCACCTCGTTTAAAGTAAATTCTGGCCAGATTTACCTTCAACGCATTATTTCCTGCCTATATTCACCCGAGCAGAGTTTCCCTACCCTGCCCTGGTGATAACCAGCGATTAATAATCTTTCAGTATGTCCTGCAACGGCGCCATTAATAAATCGCCGCGCCAGCCGCTGATTAATTCAGGGCGACTCTCGCCGTCCTTCAGTTTCCAATGCCAGTTCAACAATTGGTTAATTTGGCGACGGGATGCCAGCAGCTCGCTGCTCAACCCGCTTTGCTCGCTGACGGTGGCGATAGCGGCCTTGATGTCCTTAAACACCTTCTTGTAGCCCGGCTGATCGATAAGGTTAGCCAACGGCGCCGGCAACTCGGACTCCTCCAGCGCTTCGGCTTCGGCCACCAGCGCCAACAGCGTTTTGCCGTGATAACGGATCTCCGGCCCGCTCAGGCCCAGCGAATCCAGTTCTCCCAGCGAAGACGGCATAAAGCGCGCCACCTGCCACAGGTTCTCCTCGCGAACCACGAAGTTCACCGCCAGATCGCGCTCGCGCGCCTGGCGCAACCGCCATTCCGCCAACTTCTGCAGACACCCAAGCTGACGCGGGCGCAACTGCCAGGCATTGCTGATTTCGCGATAGGCCACTTCCGGCGCCAGCGCCTCGCTACGGCGTTGGCACAGCAGCAAGCACTCGTTATTGGCCGCAGCGGTCCAGCCGGCCTCTTCGGTCTCCTGCACCAGCTGTTTGGCCATCGGCAGCAGGTAGAACACGTCGGCGGCCGCATACACGCACTGTCTTTCAGTCAGCGGGCGCGCCAGCCAGTCGGTGCGCGACTCGCTCTTGTCCAGTTCAACCTTCATGTACTCCGCCACCAGCGTCGCAAAGCCGCAGGAGAGCGGCCGACCGGTAAAGGCCGCCAGGATCTGAGTGTCGATCATCGGCGTCGGCAGCGTTTTAAAGGCGTTGAGAAACACTTCAAGATCTTCACTGCCGGCATGCAGAAACTTCACCACGGCGGTGTCGGCCAGCAGCTCGACAAACGGTTGCCAGTGCTTGATCGGCAGAGGATCGATAAGGGAGAGTTGTTCACCGTCGTAAAGCTGGATCAGGCCCAGCTGCGGATAGTAGGTACGCGTTCTGACAAACTCGGTGTCCAGCGCAACCTGGGCATGCTTTCTCGCCTGCTCGCAGACCTGCTGCAATCCGGCATCGGTAGTGATCAACTGATAATTCAAAACATCATTCTCTTGTAGGATTCAAACACAACAACGCCGGCATTCACCGGCGTTGTTGATAGGCTGACGCGAGAGCGAAACCTAGGCGGCATCGGCCGGCTTAGGCGCTTTTTGCTCATCGCGCAATTCTCGCCGCAAAATCTTGCCGACGTTCGACTTCGGCAGTTCATCGCGGAACTCAACAATTTTAGGCACTTTATACCCGGTCAGGTGGCGTCGGCAATGGGTCAACAGCTCTTCCTTGGTCAGCGAGGCGTCTTTCTTCACCACGCAGATCTTCACCGTTTCGCCGGAGGCCTCGCTGGGCACGCCGATTGCCGCACATTCCAGCACTTTCGGGTGCTGGCTGACCACATCTTCAATCTCGTTCGGATACACGTTGAAACCCGAGACCAGGATCATGTCTTTCTTGCGGTCGACGATGCGCACAAATCCCTGATCGTCCACGGTCACCACATCACCGGTCGCCAGCCAGCCGTCTTTCAGCACTTCGTCGGTGGCATCCGGGCGCTGCCAATAGCCTAACATAACTTGCGGCCCTTTGACCCACAGTTCGCCCGGTTCACCCGGCGGCACGTCATGGCCGTTGTCGTCCACCAACCGAATGTCCGTCGACGGCACCGGCAGACCGATGCTGCCGCTGTAGTGTTTAAGATCGTAAGGGTTACCGGCCACCAGCGGCGCGCACTCCGTCAGGCCGTAACCTTCCAGCAGGTGTTTGCCGGTGGTTTTCTCCCACTTCTCGGCCACCGATTTTTGCACCGACATGCCGCCGCCGACCGAGAAACGCAGCGTAGAGAAATCGAGCTTGTGGAAGTCTTCGTTGTTCAGCAACGCATTGAACAGCGTATTCACCCCGCTCATGGCGGTGAACGGGTATTTGCCCAATTCTTTCACCAGGCCCGGAATGTCACGCGGGTTGGTGATCAGCAAATTGCGCCCGCCCAGATCGATAAACAGCAGGCAGTTCACCGTCAGCGCGAAAATGTGATACAGCGGCAGCGCCGTCACCACCAGCTCCTGCCCTTCACGGAACAGCGGCGAATAGGCAGCCTTGGCCTGCTCAAGGTTGGCCTGCATGTTGCGGTGCGTCAGCATCGCCCCCTTCGCCACCCCGGTGGTGCCGCCGGTGTATTGCAGGAAAGCCAGATCGGCATTAATGATGTCCGGTTTTACATATTGTAAACGGCGGCCGCGCTGCAGCGCGCTGCGGAAGGAAATGGCGTCCGGCAGATTGTATTTCGGCACCAGACGCTTAACGTATTTGACCACGAAGTTGACCAACGTGCCCTTGGCAGCCGACAGCTGATCGCCCATGCGCGTCAGGATCACGTGTTTGACCTGGGTGTTGAACACCACTTTTTCCAGCGTATGGGCAAAGTTGGAGACGATGACGATGGCACTGGCGCCGCTGTCATTCAACTGGTGCTCCAGCTCGCGCGGGGTATACAGCGGGTTGACGTTGACCACCACCATGCCGGCACGCAGAATGCCGAACAGGGCAATGGGGTATTGCAACAGGTTAGGCATCATCAGCGCGACGCGGTCGCCCTTCTTCAGGCCCAGCTCATTTTGCAGGTAAGCCGCGAAAGCCCGGCTGCGTTCTTCCAGTTTGCGGAAGGTCATCACCTCGCCCATATTGATAAAGGCGGGCTGATCGGCATAGCGCTGCACGGCATGCTCAAACATTTCGATCAACGACGAATAGCGATCGGCATCAATCTCTGCGGGCACATCTGCCGGATACCGTTTTAACCAGACCTTATCCAAGGTATTACTCCTGAAATCATTACTAATTATCATCGCAGCCCTCAAACTCGCAGCCTAACCATAACAATATTTTAACTCAGCAGACCAGTTCGGGTTTTAAACATTACTCAGGTTGCGATGTACGTCACTAATTGTCGGATATTCCTTATCCCAAAAAACAAAAGGGCGGCCTGAGCCGCCCTGTCAAATTTGTTCACATCAAGCGTATGTTACTCGGTTACGATGGTTTGCACCTGTGCCGGGCCGGGGTTGTACCAGCCATAGCCGGCGCCCCAGCCGGGTCCCCACGGGCCACCGCGCCAGCCCCAAGGGCCCATCGGCGCAGGTGGCATCACCACCTGCTGTACCAGATGCCAGCGCTTGAAACCGGTCACGTTCATCGTTACGAAGCGATATGGCGTCATGCCGATCCGCCCCTCTTTCAGGCCGGTGATAGGGCCGACGACGGTCACCAGTTGGCCTTTGAAATCGACCGGTTCGAGGAAGCCGTTCACCGTGGCCAGCAAGCGGCCGTTCGACGGTTCACCCAGTATCGGCCGCGCACCGCTGTCGAGCGGCACCGCCGCGATCTCCAGCAGCGTGCGCCCTTGTTCGTTGGCGACGTTCACCACGGTGCCGCCGAAGCGGGCTTCCGCGCCGGTAAACAGGTTCGGTGCATTTTGTACCGAGGAAAGCTGAGTCACCGGCGAAGGGCTGGAGCCTTTGATCGCATCCGGTACGGTGACGCACCCGGTCAGAACCAGCGCGCCGCAGGCGACGGCCAGCAGCGACAGCTTTTTACTTGCAGTGCGGATTAACATGGTCGCAATCTCCTGAAATGCCTGTAACTTTGACCGCGTTTCAGCGCTCAAGTTGCAGGCCTTCATCGCCCGGCATCAACATCAGCACAATAACGCCGCGATTACTCGCGGCCCGGCAGTTTTTTCCAGGTCACTTCATTGCGCAGGTAGGTCGGCTCGGCGTTTTCCACCGCCACCGCCAGCCCCTGTTGCCAGGCGTGCAGCGCCAGCGGCAGCATGTCTTCCGCCTGCGGCAACAGCATCTGGCCGTCGCGCACGCTCAGCGTGGAACCGTTGACCAGATCGGGGTAGGTTTGCCAGCCGGTTCCAACGTGGGCCCATTCGCCCTGCAGGCGCTGTGCACGCTCGAGCGCCTGCGCCGGCGACAGCACCGCCTCGCCTTCGCTTTCCAACCAGCGGCCGTCGGCCTGACGTTCGAACTGCCCCCAGTAGACCTCGCCCATACGCGCATCGATCGCCGCCAGCACACGCTCCGCGCCGCTGACGCGCCAGGCGCCCTGCGCCATGGTTTGCAGCGTAGAAACGCCGATCATCGGCAGATCGGCGCCCAGCGCCAGGCCCTGAGCGATGCCGATGCCGATGCGCACCCCGGTAAAACTGCCGGGGCCGCGGCCGAAGGCCAGCGCATCGAGCTGGTTGAGCGCCAGGCCGGATTCCGCCAGCACCTGCTGCACCATAGGTAAAATACGTTGCGTATGCTCGCGTGGGCACAGCTCAAACAGGGCGTGGATTTCGCCTTGATTCCAGACGGCGACGGAACAGGCTTCCGTCGCGGTATCGATCGCTAAAATTCGCGTGGACATGCCAACCTCTGGCGGGAATAAAACTGGGTTTTTCATACAGGGCGCGCATTGTAGCACAGCCCCGTAAGCCCTTCATCTTTCACGTGGCCGACGTATCAGCGGCCTGCAAGAAGGCGATCGCCTGCTTCAGATCGCGGGTACGCGGCGTAGGCGGCAGGCTATTGAGGAACACCTCGCCATAAGGGCGCATCACCAGACGGTTATCGCAGATCACCAGCACGCCGCGATCGTCGGTATCGCGGATCAAACGGCCCACCCCCTGTTTCAGGGTGATGACCGCATCCGGCAACTGCACGTCATTGAACGGATCGCCGCCGCGCAGGCGACAATCTTCAATGCGCGCCTTCAGCAGCGGATCGTCCGGTGAGGTAAACGGCAGCTTATCGATGATCACGCACGACAGCGCATCGCCACGCACGTCCACCCCTTCCCAGAAGCTGCTGGTCGCCACCAACAGCGCGTTACCGGCGGCGACGAACTGCGCCAACAGCTGCCCTTTGCTGGTTTCCCCTTGCAATAAGACCGGCAGCGTCATCGTGGCGCGGAACTCTTCCGCCAGCTCGCGCATCATCTGGTGTGACGTGCACAAGAAGAAGCAGCGGCCGTTGTTGGCTTCGATTAATGGGCGCAGCATGCGCGCCAGCTGGCGCGCCCCGCCGGGCTGATTCGGCGAAGGCAGAAAGCGCGGCACGCACAGCAACGCCTGTTTGGCATAGTCGAACGGGCTCGGCAACAGCAGCGTTTTGGCCTTGGTCAGCCCCAGCCGTTCGGTGAAGTGACCCAACTGATCGTTAACCGACAGCGTGGCCGAGGTAAAGATCCAGCTGCCCGGCTTCTCGTCCAGCATTTCGCGGAAACGATCGGCCACCGTCAGCGGCGTCAGCGCCAACACGAAGTGGCGCGAATTGCACTCATACCAATAGCTGTAGCCCGGTTCCGTCACCGCCTTGAGGCGTTTGAGACGCGCGCGGTACAGCGTGGCGCGCTCAAAGGCGGCATCCAGCAGCGCCGAACGCCCCAGCGACAGTTTCATGACGTCATAACACAGCTCCAGCGCGTCATCGAGCAGCAACAAAGCGCGCTGCACGTTCGGTTCGCCGAGCACATCCCGCAGGTTGCCGCGAAAACCCGGCTCCCCCAGATTCAGACGGAAATCTTGCGTGCTCAGGCTGAGACGGTCGGCGCTTTTTTGCAGTTGGGCGGCATCGCGCACCTCGGTGCGGTAGGCGATGGTGATGTCCTTCGCCAGATCCAGCAGTTGGCGGCTGGTGAGCTGCTGGCCGAAATACTGGCTGGCGATGTCGGGGATTTGGTGCGCCTCATCGAAAATCATCACCTCGGCCTCCGGGATCAGCTCGGCGAAACCGCCCTCTTTCACCACCATATCCGCCAGGAACAGGTGATGGTTCACCACCACCACATCCGCATCCATCGCGCGGCGGCGCGCTTTGACCACGAAACAATCCTGATACAGTGGGCAGTCGCTGCCGAGACAGTTGTCATTGGTGCTGGTCACCAATGGCCAGACGAAGCTGTCTTCCGCCACTTCGCTGCAGGTGCTGATATCACCCTCTTTGGTCTGCGACGACCACTTGCGCAGTTGCACCAGATCGATCAACGTCTGCCCCGCCAGCTCCCCGCCGGCCATCGACTGTTGCTCAAGACGCTCCAGACACAGGTAGTTGGAGCGCCCCTTCAGCAGCGCCAGCTTGCCTTTGTACTTCAGCGCCTTGGCGACGGTGGGCAGATCGCGCGCATACAGCTGATCCTGCAGCGCTTTCGAACCGGTGGAGATGATCACTTTGCGATCGGCACGCAGCGCCGGCGCCAGATAAGCGAAGGTTTTGCCGGTGCCGGTGCCGGCTTCCACCACCAGTTCCTGCTTGAAATTGATCGCTTCGGTAACGGCTTGCGCCATCTGCCGCTGCGGCTCACGCGGTTTGAATCCCTTGATAGCCTGCGCCAATGCGCCGTCTGTTGCAAAATCGTCTGTCACGCTGTCTCTCTGCCGGTGTCATTCAGCGGTGATTATGCCAAGCCTGCCGCCCGGCTACCACCCACTTTATCGCCGCGCTTTTTCATCACCGGCTGTGCTACCCTTAGCGGGACTATGATATGGAGATAAGCAAATGAATATCGAAAGAATTGATCCCGATCAGCGCTGGTCCGAAGCCGTGGTGCACAACGAGACCGTTTACTACACCAGCGTGCCGGAGAATCTGGACGATGACGCGACCGCGCAGACCGCCAACGCTCTTGCCGCCATCGACGTGCTGCTGGAACGCGTAGGGTCGGACAAAAGCCGTATTCTGGATGCCACCATCTTCCTGGCCAATACCGCCGACTTCGCCGCGATGAACGCCGCCTGGGACGCCTGGGTCGTCGCCGGCAGCGCGCCGGTGCGCTGCACCGTGCAGGCTCAGCTGATGAATCCGAAGTACAAGGTGGAAATCAAAATCATCGCCGCGCTGTAAGCCACGCGCAGACGAAAAAAAACCGCAGACGGCAACGCCTGCGGTTTTTTATTGCCCGCTATCAGGACAGTTTGAGGATCACCATCCCCGTCAACAGCAGCGCCAGGCCAATCCAGCCTTTGGCGTTCAACCGCTGGCCGAACATGATCCAGCCTGCGGCGATGGTGGCGGCGATGCCGAAACCGCCCCACAACGCGTAAGCGATTGACAGATCGATGCCCTTAACCGCCTGCGCCAGGGCGCTGAACGCACCGAGTACCGACAGCAGCGACAGCAATCCCAGCCAAATTTTACGGAAACCGTCCGACATCTTCAGGAAGATGTTGGCGATGATTTCCAGCACGATGGCCAATCCCAGGAACCCAATGTGGTACAACTCAAACTGTTGCATGGTTGTCACCTCGCGGGCTGACCTGTTTTCGCTCTTTGCGGGTACCGGATTTCACCAACATGATACCGGCGATCAGCGTAGCCAGACCCAGTACCTTCAGCGCCGAAATGGGCTCGTCGAACCACAGCACGCTGAACAGGGTAATGAACAGAATGCCGATACCTTCCCACAGCGCATAAGCCACGCCCAACGCCACGCGTTTTACCGCTACTGACAGCAACACATAAGACGCGGTGATCATCACGTACATCACGATATGCCCGATCATGCCGCCATTGACGCTGGCGTATTTCATCGACAAGGTGCCGATGATTTCGGTCATGATGGCCAAACCTAAAAAGATCCAATAAATCATAATTTTTCTCCCAAACGGCGAATAACGCGCGCCAAGGCATATTTATCCCGATTTATCTCGTCGAACGGCCGCAGTACGGCGCGCAAGACGCAGAGATCCCTGGGGATAAACTGACCCAAACGCAAAAAGAATGTTTGCCCGGCTGAACGGTAGAGCGAAGGCGTAAGCCCGCTACCAGCACCGGTTAAGGGAGAAAGACGCTATAGCTCGCTGCACCAGTGATGCTCACTGGCAAGGATCGCAGACAGGAAGAGTTGGCACGTAGAGGTTCTGAGGGTAGTTCCGTTAATAGTCATCATAATAGTTCTCTATTATCAGCCGCACACCGTGCGATTTGCCCAATATCCTCATAAAAGTAAAATTTTCAACTGAGATATTTTTACCACAGCCAAAATAAGAAAGCAAACTGCCGTTTTCATAAAAAAGCAGAAAAAAACGGGTTAAAAATAAGAAAGTTAATCGCGATAAAAATTAAAAAAGGCCCAACGGAGCGTTGAGCCTTGCGATATCCGCGGGTGAGCAAATAAGCGCCAACCCCAGGCCTGGCGCGGGTTACAACGCGGCGCCGCTGACGGCGCTGCGCGCCAGTTCAGTGATGCGCGCGTAGTCGCCGCTTTCGAGCGCATCGGCCGGCACCAGCCAGGAGCCGCCGATGCACAGCACGCTTTTTAGCGCCAGATAATCGCGGTAATTGTTCGGCGTAATGCCGCCGGTCGGGCAAAAGCGCACCTGCGGGAACGGGCCACCGATCGCCTGCAGCGCCTTCACGCCGCCGTTGGCTTCCGCCGGGAAGAATTTGAATTCGCGCAGGCCGTAATCCATGCCCAGCATCAGTTCAGAGACGGTGCTGATGCCCGGGATCAACGGGATTGACCCCGCCGTCGCCGCCTGCAGCAAAGCGTCGGTCAGCCCTGGGCTGATGGCGAACTGCGCCCCGGCCTCGGTCACCTCCCGCAGCTGCTGTGGATTGATCACCGTACCGGCGCCGATGATCGCCTCCGGCACCTCTTTGGCGATAGCGCGAATAGCCTCCAGCGCACAGGCAGTGCGCAGCGTCACCTCCAGTACCCGCACGCCGCCGGCAACCAACGCTTTCGCCAGCGGCACCGCCTGTTCCAGCGTGTTGATCACGATAACAGGCACCACCGGCCCCGCCGTCAGGATCTGTTCAGCGCTGGTTTTCCAGTTTTTCATCATTCTTTCTCCATTACTCGCGGTTAACAATGGCACGCCCCTGCCACAGGGCTCCGCGCAAACGCGCGAACGTCCGGCCGTACCGTAAGTGATGTGGCCCACGCGCAGATCGCAGGCAAAAAAAAGCCGGCAGACGGGCTGCCGGCATTGCGCATTACTCGAACTCGTTCCAGGAACGGCCGTCGCGGGTGATCATCGCCACCGAGGCCACCGGCCCCCAGGTGCCCGCCTGATAAGGCTTAGGCGCTTCGTTGTCGGCTTTCCACGCGTCCATGATGGAGTCGACCCACTTCCAGGCCTCTTCCACTTCGTCACGGCGCACGAACAGCGCCTGAATGCCCCGCATGGTCTCCAGCAGCAGGCGCTCGTAGGCGTCCGCCACGTGCTCCTGGTTGAAGGTTTCCGAGAAACTCAGATCCAGCTTGGTAGTCTGCAGGCGGTGCTTGTGATCCAGCCCCGGCACCTTGTTCAACACCTGGATCTCGATGCCTTCGTCCGGTTGCAAACGAATGGTCAGCTTGTTTTGCGGCAGCTGCTGATAAGAGTCGCTGAACAGGTTAAGCGGCGGATTCTTGAAGTACACCACCACTTCCGAGCATTTGGTCGGCAGACGTTTACCGGTACGCAGATAGAACGGCACCCCGGCCCACTGCCAGTTGTCGATGTCCACGCGGATGGAAACGAAGGTCTCGGTGCTGCTGCTCTTGTTCGCCCCTTCTTCTTCCAGATACCCCGGCACTTTCTTACCCTGAACGAAACCGGCGGTGTACTGACCGCGCACGGTGGTTTCCCGTACATTGGTCTGATCGATGCGGCGCAGCGAACGCAGCACCTTCACCTTCTCGTCGCGGATGCGGTCGGTGGTCAGATCCGCCGGCGGCGACATGGCGATCATGGTCAGGATCTGCAGCAGGTGGTTCTGGATCATGTCGCGCATCTGGCCGGCCTGATCGAAGTAGCCCCAGCGCCCTTCGATGCCCACCTCTTCCGCCACGGTGATCTGCACCGAATCGATGGTGCGGTTGTCCCAGTTGGACGCGAACAGCGAGTTGGCGAAACGCAGCGCCAACAGGTTCAACACCGTCTCTTTGCCGAGGTAGTGGTCGATGCGGTAGACCTGGGACTCGTTGAAGAACTCCGCCACCTGATCGTTGATCACGCGGGAGGACGCCAGATCGGTGCCCAACGGTTTCTCCATCACCACGCGCGCCGGCTCATGGTTCAGCTTGGCTTCGCCCAACCCTTTGCAGATGGCGCCGAAGGTGCTTGGCGGCATGGCGAAGTAGTTGATGGTGGTGCGATGCTTCTGATCCAGCATTTTACCGAGTTTGGTAAAGTTCTTGCTGTCGTTGACGTCCAGATTGCAGAAGTCCAGGCGCGCGCTCAGCGTGGCCCAGAGTTCGTCATCCAGCTTTTCCTTCATGAAGGTGCCAAGCGCTTCCTTGACCACTTCGGTATAGGCTTTTTTATCCCACTCCGCGCGGCCGACGCCGATGATCCGCGTATCCGGGTGGATGTGTCCGGCTTTCTCTAACTGGTACAGGGAAGGCAGCAGCTTACGGCGCGCCAAATCACCTTTCGCGCCGAAAATAACCAGGTCACACGCCTGGGCTGTAGAGGTTACCGCCATGTTCATCTCCTCGTTGCAGGATATTTGTAATTTTCTTACATTACTAATGTACTCTGTTTGACTACGGCCAGCAAACCCGGCGCAGAAGCAGAAAAAAGACGTTAAGATCTCAGTGGTAGCGCCACTGCGCGCCGGCGCCCTCACAGGCGGGCAAAACTGTAATTTTTCGTCTTTTTTGACGCTCTGTTACCATTATGAAAGTTAGACACAGGTCATATTCTGGTGAAAAAAGCCTGCATACGTCCTGTCGAGACTGCCAACGGTTACCAGCACGTAGTATATTTTCACTAAACTGGCATTGATTTCTCCTTTGTTTGCAATCGACATACCCTATCGATTTCAGGTTACAGCCGCTCGTTTGGCGTCTGCTTGCACGGCGAACACGGGCGAAATTCGGCGCTGTTGCTTGAAAGCCACAGGGATAAAACCATGAGTGACTCTCGTTATATGAATACGCTGGACAAAATCCAGAGCCATCTGGAGCTCCTGAGCAAATCTGAAAGGAAAGTCGCCGAGGTGATCCTGGCCTCCCCGCAGACCGCCATTCACTCCAGCATCGCCACGCTGGCGCGCATGGCCGACGTCAGCGAACCCACCGTCAACCGTTTTTGCCGTCGCCTTGATACCAAAGGCTTTCCCGACTTCAAACTGCATCTCGCCCAAAGCCTGGCTAACGGCACGCCCTACGTGAACCGCAACGTCGAGGAGGATGACAGCGTCGATTCCTACACCAGCAAGATCTTCGAATCGGTGATGGCCAGCCTGGATACAGTAAAGGCAAATTTGGATATTGCCGCAATCAATCGTGCGGTTGACCTGCTCACCCAGGCAAAAAAGATCTCTTTCTTCGGTCTGGGCGCCTCCGCCGCCGTGGCCCACGACGCGATGAACAAATTTTTCCGCTTCAATATTCCGGTGGTCTACTTCGATGACATCGTCATGCAGCGCATGAGCTGCATGAACTCCGGCGAGGGCGACGTGGTGGTGTTGATCTCTCACACCGGCCGCACCAAGAACCTGGTGGAAATGGCCCACCTGGCGCGAGAAAACGACGCCACGGTACTGGCTATCACCTCGCGCGACACCCCGCTCGCCCAGGCGGCGACCCTCGCGTTGCTGCTCGACGTGCCTGAAGACACCGACGTTTACATGCCGATGGTGTCGCGGATCGCGCAATTAACGCTCATTGACGTGCTCGCCACCGGATTTACCTTGCGCAGAGGGGCTAAATTCAGAGATAACTTGAAGCGGGTCAAAGAAGCGCTCAAAGAATCGCGCTTTGATAAAGGCGTAGTCATTCCCAACAGTTTTGACTCGTAACCCGACGAAGAAAAAAGTCGCCGTTCAACAGACATTTGAATGGCGACATCAGAGGCTGTACCCTGTTAATACGCTCATGCGGGTAACCCGGGTGAAATATCAGTGTTGTAAAATTACATTTCACGCCTGGTTTCGTTATCCGACGTTATCGCAACACCAATATTTGCTTCACCAGTCAACGGAGTAATACATGTCCAGACGGCTCAGAAGAACCAAAATCGTTACCACCCTGGGTCCGGCTACAGACCGCGACAATAATCTGGAAAAGATCATTGCCGCCGGCGCCAACGTAGTTCGGCTTAACTTCTCCCACGGCAGCCCGGAAGATCACCAAGCTCGCGCAGACAAAGTTCGCGAAATCGCTGCCAAACTGGGACGTCACGTCGCTATCCTTGGCGATCTGCAAGGGCCGAAAATCCGCGTTTCCACCTTCAAGGAAGGCAAAATCTTCCTCAACGTGGGCGATAAATTCCTGCTGGACGCCAACCTGTCAAAAGGCGAAGGCGATAAAGAAAAAGTCGGTATCGACTATAAAGGCCTGCCTGCCGACGTCGTGCCGGGCGACGTCTTGCTGCTCGACGACGGCCGCGTTCAGCTGAAAGTGCTCGAAGTTCAGGGCATGAAAGTATTTACCGAAGTCACCGTTGGCGGCCCGTTGTCCAATAACAAGGGCATCAACAAACTCGGCGGCGGCCTGTCGGCCGAAGCGCTGACCGAAAAAGACAAGGCGGACATCGTCACCGCCGCCAAGATCGGCGTCGACTACCTGGCGGTCTCCTTCCCGCGCACCGGTGAAGATCTGAACTATGCTCGCCGCCTGGCGCGCGACGCAGGCTGCAACGCCAAGATCGTGTCCAAGGTCGAGCGCGCCGAAGCGGTCTGCAGCGACGAAGCGATGGACGACATCATTCTGGCCTCCGACGTGGTGATGGTCGCCCGTGGCGATCTGGGCGTCGAAATCGGCGATCCGGAACTGGTCGGGATCCAGAAGAAACTGATCCGCCGCGCCCGTACTCTGAACCGCGCGGTGATCACCGCGACTCAGATGATGGAGTCGATGATCACCAACCCGATGCCGACCCGCGCCGAAGTCATGGACGTGGCCAACGCCGTGCTGGACGGCACCGACGCCGTCATGCTGTCGGCGGAAACCGCTGCCGGCCAATACCCGGCGGAAACCGTGGCGGCAATGGCGCGCGTTTGTCTGGGCGCCGAGAAGATCCCGAGCATCAACGTTTCCAAACACCGTCTGGACGTGCAGTTCGACAATATCGAAGAGGCGATCGCCATGTCTTCGATGTATGCGGCCAACCACCTGAAAGGCGTCACCGCGCTGATCGCCATGACCGAGTCCGGCCGCACCGCGCTGATGATGTCACGCATCAGCTCCGGCCTGCCGATCTTCGCCATGTCGCGGCATGAGCACACGCTTAACCTGACCGCGCTGTATCGCGGCGTGACGCCGGTGTATTTCGACAGCCATAAAGACGGCGTCATCGCCGCCAACGAAGCCGTCAATCGCCTGCGCGACAAAGGCTTCCTGGTCTCCGGCGATCTGGTGATCGTCACTCAGGGCGACGTGATGGAAACCGTCGGCACCACCAATACCAGCCGTATCCTGCGCGTCGAGTAATTCACACCGCAGACGAAATGCCGGCCGGCCCACCTAGGCCGGCATTTTTTTTGCTCTGACACTGCCATTACGACGGAGAACGCCATGCTCCACCAGCACAATCCCGCCTCGACCTATGATGAGCTCGAGCTCGATGGACGCGGCCTGACGCAGCTCGACGAATCGCTGTTTGCCGGCCACGCGCTGCGCAAGGTCAGCCTGTACAACAATCAGCTGACGGCCTTCCCTACTCCCCTATTCCGGCACCAGAATCTGCGGGTGCTGAACATCTCTTGCAATCAGCTCGACCGTCTGCCGCCGGAGATTGGTCAGTTGCAACAGCTCGAGATGTTCGATTTTGGTCACAACCGCGCGAGCGAACTGCCTGAAACATTGGGGCAGCTGCACCGGCTGAAATACCTCTACCTGAGCGATAACGGCTTTAGCGACCTGCCGCGTGCGCTGGCGCAACTGCAGCAGTTGGTTTACCTCAACGCGACCGATAACCAGCTGACCGCCTTGCCGCAGGCAATACCGAGGCTGGCGGCGTTGCAGGAGCTGCGTTTATACAACAATCGCATCCGCAGCCTGCCCGGCGAAATCGGGCAACTGCGCGCGCTGCGCGAGTTGCATATCATGAAAAATGCCCTGACCACGCTGCCGGCGGAAATGGCTCTGCTCGGCGAGCTTGAAATACTCGATGCGGCCAACAATGCCATCACCGAACTGCCGGCAGCCTTCTGCCGCCTGCCGCGATTGAGCGAGCTGAACCTGCGTTTTAATCAGTTGACGCGCCTGCCGGAAAATATCGGTGAGCTCACGGCGCTGAGAAGTCTGGATCTGCGCGCCAACCGCCTGAGCGATCTGCCGGAAAGCCTCGGTGAACTGAGCCGGCTGCGCAAGCTGGATCTACGCTGGAATGATTTCACCCACACGCCCAACGTCATTGAGATCCTGCGGGCGCGCGGCTGTATGGTGCACATCTGAAGTGACGCCGGCCAGGGTGCGGCCCGACCGGCGTTAGCGGTAGATAGGATTAACGATACAGATCGTCGCGCGAGTAGGGTTCAATCTCCCCTTCCTTGCGCGTCTTCAACAGTTTGAGGATCCAGGTGTACTGCTCCGGGTTCGGGCCCACCAGATTCTCCACCTCTTCGTTCATGCGGCGGGCAATGCGCGGATCGTCCGCTTCGGCCAGATCGTCCATCGGCTCGCGAATATAAATATCCAGCATGCTGGTTTTGCCGTCGTACACCGGGAACAACGGCACGATCGCCGCACGACACACTTTCATCAACCGCCCGACCGCCGGCAACGTCGCCTTATAGGTGGCGAAGAAGTCGACAAACTCACTGTGCTCAGCGCCGTGATCCTGATCGGGTAGATAGTAACCCCAATATCCCTGGCGAACCGAACTGATAAACGGTTTGATGCCGTCATTACGCGCGTGCATGCGGCCGCCGAATTTACGACGCACGGCATTCCACAGGTAGTCGATCAGCTGATTGCGCTGATTGTGGAACATCGCCGCCATCGGTTGACCGCGCGCGGCCATCAACATCGCCGGCACATCCACCGCCCAGCCATGTGGCACCAGGAAAATCACGTTGCGCCCTTCCGCGCGGATCTTGTCCAACACCTCTTCACCGTGCCAACGCACGCGCTTGAGCACTTTTTCCGGTTTGGTGCAGGCCAGTTCCGCCATCAGCACCATCGACTGCGGCGCACAGGCGAACATCTGGTCGATAATGTGCTCACGCTCGCTTTCCGGCAGTTCCGGCAAGCAATACAGCAGGTTGATGCGGGCACGACGACGCGCCCCTTTCGCCAGCTTGCCGGCCAGTGTGCCGATCGCCCCCAGCACCGGATCGCGCAGGCGCGCAGGCACCAACGAAACGCCGGCCATCAGGCCGGTTCCCAGCCACACGCCCCAGTAGCGCGGGTATAAAAAGGCTTTTTGAAACTGCGGGATGAACTCTACGTTCGATTTCTTCTCGTTTTGCATGCACATGCTCTTCGCTTAGCAATTCGGCTAATCATAATTGCCATCACCAATTTTGCAATTAACAACCGCGAACCGCCCAGATAAAACAGCATCGGCCCGCAATCAGGCCGATGAAATTAACGGCGCCGGAGCGCCGGAATAAGGGGGACGTTAATCCAGTTGCAGCTGAGGAACCACTTCCTTCACCTGCGCCAGATAATCGCTGCGGTCTTTGCCGCTCAGGCCTTCGGAACGCGGCAGCTTGGCCGTCAGCGGGTTCACCGCCTGTTGACCGGTCCACAGTTCAAAGTGCAGGTGCGGCCCGGTGGAACGGCCGGTGTTGCCGGAGAGCGCTATGCGATCGCCACGCTTCACCTTCTGGCCCGGTTTCACCAGCAGCTTTTTCAGGTGCATGTAGCGCGTGGTGTATTGGCGGCCGTGGCGGATCGCCACATAGTTGCCGGCTGCGCCGCTGCGCTTGGCGATCACCACCTCGCCGTCGCCGACCGCCAGCACCGGTGTGCCGACCGGCATGGCAAAATCGACGCCTTTGTGCGGCGCCACGCGGCCGGTCACCGGGTTCACCCGGCGCGGGTTGAAGTTGGAGGAGATGCGGAACTGTTTCATGGTCGGGAAACGCATGAAGCCGCGCGCCAGGCCAGAGCCCTGGCGATCGTAGAACTTGCCGTCCTCGGCGCGGATCGCGTAGTAATCTTTGCCGCCCGTGCGCAGACGCACGCCCAACAGTTGGCTTTGTGATTTCTTGCCGTCGAAATGTTCGCGCGACATCAGCACGGAGAACTGGTCGCCCTTGCGCAGTTTGCGGAAATCGAGCTGCCATTGCAGCGCCTTGATCACCGCATTGATTTCGTTACGGCTCAACCCGGCGTCGCCGGCGCTGCTGACGAAGCTGCCGTTAACGCGGCCGCTGATCACGTTGTTGCGCCATTCGCCCTGCTGCGCCTCTTTCGACTCTTTGAAGCTGTTGCCGACGCGATCGTAGGTGCGGGTTTCTCGACGAGAAACTTCCCAGGTCAACTGCTGCAGATCGCCCGCTTCGTTCACGGTCCACGACAGCTGTTGGCCGATCTTCAGGTTGCGCAGATCGCGGTTTTGCGAAGCCAGCAGCGTGACATCCGACATATCGATGCCGTACTGCGTCAGAATGCTGCCGAGGGTATCGCCGGTGGAAACCACATATTCATGCACGCCATCATCGCCGGCATCCTTCTGGTCCAGCTCATCCTGCGGGATTTCGTCATCGGGGGTGGGTTGGTCGGCATCTATCGGTTCACTGGCTTCGGGGAGCAATGACCGCAACTGGCTGGATTCTAACTCGACGCTCTTGGCGATGGGATTGTGTTCTGGGTGGTAAACAAAAGGCCGCCAAACAGCGACGGCCAATGTGACGACTGTCAGCGACCCCAGCATGACGCGGTGGGGCCGTGGCAGGTTGTTATACGCCAGAGCGATAGTTCGGACTATCTGCTGCACTCGATATTATCCTCATAAGCTTACTTCAGGCAGCTCACGTACTGGCTTGACAACTGTGTCAGGAATTTCCCGTAGCTGTCCTTCCCCAGCGCGATGCCGATGCCCAGCGGGTCCAGCGTTCCGGAACGCACAGTGGTACCCTTGGCGACGGCATTGATTACGGCCGGCCTGAATTGTGGCTCAGCAAAAACGCATACCGCTTTCTGCTCAACCAACTGTGTTCGAATTTGGTGTAGGCGCTGTGCTCCAGGCTGAATTTCGGGATTGACGGTAAAATGGCCCAGCGGACTCAAACCGTAGTGTTTCTCAAAGTAGCCGTAAGCATCATGAAAAACAAAATAACCCTTACCTTGCACAGGCGTAAGCATGTTACCAACATTTTTGTCAGTTTGCGTCAGCAGATTCTCGAACTGGCGCAGGTTTGCGTCTAATTTGTCCTTATTTTGCGGCATAAGTTCCAACAATCTGTCGTGAATCGCGATCGCGGTCACTTTTGCCACCTCCGGCGACAGCCAAACGTGCATATTGTACTCGCCGTGATGATGCCCATGATCGTCATCAGCATGGTTATGCGCCTCGCCTGCATGATCATGATCGTCGTCATCTTCGCCTTTCATCAGCAGCGGCTTCACCGCGGGCAGTTCGCTGATGGCGAGCTTGCGGGTTGCCGAGATAGGCACCAGCGCCTTGGTCAGGAACGCTTCCATGTCCGGTCCGACCCACAGCACCAGGTCGGCAGAACGCAAACGCTGAATATCGGAAGGCCGCAGCGCGAAGTCGTGCGGCGAAGCGCCATCCGGCAGCAGCACCTCGGTCGGCGTCACGCCGTCGGCGATAGCCGAAGCGATAAAGCCCAGCGGACGAATCGTCGTCACCACCGCCGCGGAAGCGCTGCTCAGCGGGCCGGCCATCACGAGTGCGCTGGCCAGCAGCGTGCGCTGCAGCCATTTATTTTTCTGTGCCATCATCAGTAATCCCATCGTTTTCATCAACAAGGCGTGATATTATAACATTCGCTTCGTTCTGCAACCTGTAATCTCGAGATGTCTACACTGATAACGCTAAAAAATATCTCCGTCGCCTTCGGCAGCCGCAAGGTGCTGTCGAATATTTCCCTCAGCCTGCAGCCTGGCCGCATTCTTACCCTGCTGGGCCCGAACGGCGCGGGTAAATCCACGCTGGTGCGCGTAGTGCTGGGATTGGTAAAACCGACCGCCGGCACGCTGGAGCGTGAGCCCGATCTGCGCATCGGCTACGTGCCGCAAAAGCTGCACCTCGACGCTACCCTGCCATTGACCGTCAGCCGCTTTATGCGCCTGAAACCGGGCGTAAAGAAAGCCGACATTCTGCCGGCGCTCAAACGCGTGCACGCCGCCCACCTGCTCGACCAGCCCATGCAAAAGCTCTCCGGCGGCGAAAACCAGCGCGTGCTGCTGGCGCGAGCGCTGCTGAATAAACCGCAGCTGCTGGTGCTGGACGAACCCACGCAAGGGGTGGACGTCAATGGCCAACTGGCGCTGTACGATCTGATCGATCAACTGCGCAAGGAGCTGGGGTGCGCCGTGCTGATGGTCTCGCACGATCTGCATCTGGTGATGGCGAAAACCGACGAGGTGTTGTGCCTCAATCAGCACATCTGCTGCTCCGGCGCGCCGGAGGTGGTGTCGATGCATCCCGAATTCATCGCCATGTTCGGCAACCGCGGCGCAGAGCAGCTGGCGGTGTATCGCCACCATCACAACCACCGTCACGACCTGCAGGGAAGAATTGTCTTGAAGAAGACCGGGAGCCGCGAAGCATGATCGAATTGTTACTTCCCGGCTGGCTGGCCGGGGTGTTGTTGGCCGGCGCCGCCGGGCCGCTGGGCTCCTTTGTGGTCTGGCGCCGCATGTCCTACTTCGGCGATACCCTGGCGCACGCCTCGCTGCTCGGCGTCGCCTTCGGTCTGCTGCTGGACATCAATCCTTTCTATGCGGTGATCGCCATTACGCTGCTGCTGGCCCTGGCCCTGGTGTGGCTGGAGCGCCGCCCGCAGCTCTCGGTGGATACGCTGCTCGGCATTCTGGCCCACAGCGCGCTGTCGCTGGGGCTGGTGGTGGTGGCGCTGATGTCCAACGTGCGGGTCGATCTGATGGCCTATCTGTTCGGCGATCTGCTGTCGGTCACGCTGAGCGACATCGTGATGATCGCCGGCGGCGTCGCCGTGGTGCTATTGGTGTTGTGGTGGCAATGGCGCGATCTGCTGTCGATGACCATCAGCCCTGAGCTGGCGCACGTCGACGGCGTCAATCTGGCGCGGGCGCGCACCGTGCTGATGCTGGTCACCGCCTTGACCATCGGTCTGGCGATGAAATTCGTCGGCGCGCTGATCATCACCTCGCTGCTGATCATCCCGGCGGCCACCGCTCGCCGCTTCGCGCGCACGCCGGAGCAGATGGCGGGCATCGCGGTGCTGCTCGGGATGGTGGCGGTTACCGGTGGCCTGACCTTCTCGGCGTTTTACGATACGCCTGCCGGCCCTTCGGTGGTGCTCTGCGCCGCCGTGCTGTTCACGCTGAGCCTGTTTAAAAAACAGCAGGCTTGATTAAAACCGGGATATGACAAGGGCCGCATCTGCGGCCCTTTCTTATTGGCGGATTAAAAACTTACGCTTCGCGTTCGAGGCCGAAATGCCGGTAGGCGTGCTGCGTCGCCAGACGGCCGCGCGGCGTGCGCTGGATAAAGCCCTGCTGGATCAGGAACGGTTCGATCACGTCTTCGATGGTCTCACGCTCCTCGCCGATCGCCGCAGCCAGGTTATCCAACCCGACCGGGCCGCCGGTAAACTTGTCGATAATCGCCAACAGCAGTTTGCGATCCATATAGTCGAAGCCTTCGGCATCGACGTTAAGCATATCGAGCGCCTGCGCCGCCACCGCGCCGCTGATCACGCCGTTGGCGCGCACTTCGGCGAAGTCGCGCACCCGGCGCAACAGACGGTTGGCGATACGCGGCGTGCCGCGCGCGCGGCGGGCTACCTCATGGGCGCCCTCGTCGGACAGCTCCAGCCCCAGGCAGCCGGCGCTGCGCGAGACGATGTGCTGCAGATCCGCCACCTGATAAAACTCCAGCCGCTGTACAATGCCGAAGCGATCGCGCAGCGGTGAGGTCAGCGAACCGGCGCGGGTGGTTGCACCCACCAAGGTAAACGGCGGCAGATCGAGCTTAATCGAACGCGCCGCCGGCCCTTCGCCGATCATGATATCCAGCTGATAGTCTTCCATCGCCGGATACAGCACCTCTTCCACCACCGGTGACAGGCGGTGAATCTCATCGATGAACAACACGTCATGCGGTTCAAGGTTGGTCAGCATCGCCGCCAGATCGCCCGCCTTCTCCAGCACCGGGCCGGAGGTGGTACGCAAATTCACGCCCATTTCGTTGGCCACGATGTTGGCCAGGGTGGTTTTCCCCAGCCCCGGCGGACCGAAGATCAGCAGGTGGTCGAGCGCGTCGCCGCGCTGCTTGGCCGCCTGAATGAAAATCTCCATCTGCTCGCGTACGTGCGGCTGGCCCACGTATTCGGTCAACAGCTTGGGACGAATGGCACGATCGAGGACTTCTTCCTCGTTGAGCGGTTCGGCGGAGATCAGGCGATCGGCTTCAATCATTATCTACCTCTTAGCGGCCTTACAAAGCAGCGCGCAACGCGTCGCGGATCAGGGTCTCGCAGTCGGCACCCGGTTTGGCAATTTTGCTGACCATGCGGCTGGCTTCCTGCGGCTTATAGCCCAGCGCCACCAATGCCGAGACCGCTTCGGCCTCCGCATCCGCCTCAGGCGCTTTCTCAGCGGCGGACGGCAAGCTGATCTCGCTGCTGTTGAACAGATCGCCGTTGAGCCCTTTGAAGCGGTCTTTCATCTCTACCACCAGGCGTTCGGCGGTTTTCTTGCCCACGCCCGGCAGCTTGACCAGCGCGGTGATCTCTTCACGCTCCACCGCGCTGACGAACTGCTGCGCGGACATGCCGGACAGGATGGCGAGCGCCAGTTTCGGCCCGACGCCGTTGACCTTGATCAGCTCGCGGAACAGCGCGCGCTCTTGCTTATCGTTGAAACCGTACAGCAGCTGCGCGTCTTCGCGCACCACGAAGTGGGTAAACACGATGGCCTCTTGCCCCAGTTCCGGCAGCTCGTAAAAGCAGGTCATCGGCATGTGCACTTCATAGCCCACGCCGTTCGCCTCCAATAACACCAGCGGCGGCTGCTTTTCCAGAATATTTCCTCTGAGACGACCTATCATTTACCCTCCTGCAGAATGACCGGGCATGGCGCCCTGCCATGCCGTTGCTGGTAAAGCTTATAACATAAAAAAGGCTGGATGAATATCCAGCCTGAGCAATCATCGCTTCGCGTCAGCGCAAACGCCCGCGCGCCAGGTTAAGCCGACCTTCGCTCATCCGCAGCACGTTCTGGCTGAGGTGGCAGTGGGTGATGGCGATGGCCAGGGCGTCGGCGGCGTCGGCCTGCGGGTTGGCCGAGAGTTTGAGCAGCGAGCGCACCATGTGCTGCACCTGCGCCTTTTCGGCTGCGCCGGTGCCGACCACGGTTTGTTTGACCTGCCGCGCCGCATACTCGAACACTTCCAGATTCTGATTCACCGCCGCGACGATCGCGACGCCGCGCGCCTGGCCGAGCTTGAGCGCCGAATCCGGGTTCTTGGCCATAAACACCTGTTCGATGGCGAAGAAGTCTGGCTGAAACTGGGTGATGATCTCGCTGACGCCGGCGTAAATCAGCTTCAGCCGCGTCGGCATGTCGTCCACCACCGTGCGGATGCAGCCGCTGGCGATATAGCTCAACTGGCGCCCTTGCTGGCGGATAAGGCCATAGCCGGTGACGCGTGAGCCGGGATCGATACCGAGTATGATCGCCATATCTACATCCACCTTGCATGCACGGCGCCGCCTGATGGCGGCGCCCGTTTTACCGGATTACAGCGTCGCCGCCACTTCGTCGGAGATCTCACCGTTATGGTAAACTTCCTGCACGTCGTCGCAGTCTTCCAGCATATCGATCAGGCGCAGCAGCTTAGGCGCCGTTTCCGCGTCCATGTCGGCCTTGGTCGATGGGATCATCGACACTTCCGCCGCTTCGGCTTCGAAGCCCGCCGCGGTCAGCGCGTCTTTCACCGCGCCCAGGCTTTCCCAGGCGGTGAACACGTCGATGGCGCCATCGTCATAGGTCACGATGTCTTCCGCACCGGCTTCCAGCGCCGCTTCCATCACGCTGTCTTCATCCAGGCCCGGTGCGTAAGTGATTACGCCCTTCTTGGTGAACAGGTAGGCAACGGAACCGTCGGTACCCAGGTTGCCGCCGCATTTGGTGAAGGCGTGACGCACTTCCGCCACGGTGCGGTTACGGTTGTCACTCAGGCATTCGATCATGACGGCGGTGCCGCCAGGGCCGTAGCCTTCGTAGATGATGGTTTCCATGTTGGTATCATCATCGCCGCCCACGCCACGCGCGATCGCCCGGTTCATGGTGTCGCGCGTCATGTTGTTCGACAGCGCCTTGTCCATCGCCGCGCGCAGACGCGGGTTGGAATCCGGATCGCCGCCGCCCAGCTTCGCGGCAGTGACCAGCTCACGAATAATCTTGGTGAAAATTTTACCGCGCTTGGCGTCCTGCGCCGCTTTACGGTGCTTTGTGTTGGCCCACTTACTATGACCTGCCATAAAAAATCTCCGAAAAAAACTACTGGACTGAATTGATCACGAACTCTTCAATCGCCTGCTGATTGCTCCACGACTTGGTCAACTTCACGGCCTCGGCCGCCTCAAGCCATTGGTAAGCGTGATGCTCGGTAATCACCGGATCACGCTCCTCGGGCAACGCCAGACAGAACCAGTGCTCTTTATTGCGCGTGGTTCCCGGCGCATAGCGATGTCGCAAATGGACAAAGAGTTCAAACTCCACGCAGCGTTGGCAATCGAACAACGGCAGGTGCTCTGCTTCGATATCGATGCCGACTTCTTCCATGACTTCACGCCGCGCGGCATGCGGCGGCGACTCATCCTGCTCCAGACTGCCGGTGACCGACTGCCAGAACTCGGTATCGTCGCGCCGCTGTAACATCAGCACCCGACCACTGGATTTCGCGTAAATCACTACCAGGATAGATTCAGGGCGCTTATAACTCATCACTCGCTCTCTTGTTCCGCACCGGCTTTCTTTACCACGCTGATCGCCAGCTCCTGCAGCGACGCCGGGTTGGCGAAGCTCGGGGCGTCGGTCATCAGACAGGCCGCCGCGGTGGTTTTCGGGAAGGCGATCACGTCGCGGATATTGTCGGTGCCGGTCAGCAGCATCACCAGACGGTCCAGGCCGAAGGCCAGGCCGGCGTGCGGCGGCGTGCCGTACTTCAGCGCGTCCAGCAGGAAGCCGAACTTCTCGCGCTGTTCGTGTTCGTCGATGCCCAGAATGCTGAATACCGTCTGCTGCATTTCGCTGCGGTGAATACGCACCGAACCGCCGCCCACTTCGTAACCGTTGATGACCATGTCATAAGCGTTGGCGATAGCGTTGACCGGCGCTGCGGCCAGCTCTTCCGGGCTCATGTCGCGCGGCGAGGTGAACGGGTGGTGCATCGCCGCCAGGCCGCCCTCTTCGTCTTCTTCGAACATCGGGAAGTCGACCACCCACAGCGGCGCCCAGCTGTCGAGTTGGGTCAGCCCCAGATCGCGCCCCAGCTTCAGGCGCAGTGCGCCCATCGCATCGGTGACAATCTTGAAGCTGTCTGCGCCGAAGAACAGGATGTCACCGGTCTGCGCGTCGGTACGCGCCAGGACAGCTTCCAGCACTTCCGCGCTGAGGAATTTGGCGATCGGGCTCTGCACGCCTTCCATGCCGGCGGCGCGGTCGTTGACCTTCAGCCAGGCCAGGCCTTTCGCGCCGTAGATGTTGACGAAAGCGCCGTACTCATCGATCTGCTTGCGGGTCAGCTGTGCGCCGCCCGGTACGCGGATCGCCGCCACGCGGCCTTTGGCGTCGTTGGCCGGGCCGGAGAACACTTTAAACTCGACGTCCTTGACCAGGTCGGCCACGTCCACCAGCTCCAGCGGGTTACGCAGGTCCGGCTTATCGGAACCAAAGCGACGCATCGCTTCGGCGAAGGTCATGACCGGGAAATCGCCCAGATCCACACCCTTCACGTCCAGCCACAGTTCACGCGCCAGTTTCTCCATCACTTCACGCACCTGGTCGGCGGTCATGAAGGAGGTTTCGACGTCGATCTGGGTAAATTCAGGCTGACGGTCCGCACGCAGGTCTTCGTCACGGAAGCATTTGACGATCTGATAGTAACGATCGAAGCCGGACATCATCAGCAGCTGTTTAAACAGCTGCGGAGACTGCGGCAACGCGTAGAATTTGCCCTTGTGCACGCGGCTCGGCACCAGGTAATCGCGGGCGCCTTCCGGCGTCGCTTTGGTCAGCATCGGCGTTTCGATGTCGAGGAAGCCGTGGCTGTCCATGAAGCGGCGCACGAAGCTGGTGATTTTGGCGCGGGTCTTCAGACGCTCGGCCATTTCCGGGCGACGCAGATCCAGGTAGCGGTATTTCAGGCGCGCTTCTTCGCTGTTGACCTGGTTGGAGTCCAGCGGCAGTGGCTCGGAGCGGTTGATGATCTCGAGCGCGTGGGCAAACACTTCCACTTCGCCGGTGGCCATATCTTTATTGATCTGGCTGTCCGGACGCGCACGCACGGTGCCGACGATCTGGATGCAGAACTCATTGCGCAGGTCGTAGGCCTTGTCGAACGCCACTTTCTCGTCCGGATCGAAGAACACCTGCACGATGCCTTCGCGGTCGCGCATATCAATAAAGATCAGGCCGCCGAGATCGCGACGACGATTGACCCAACCACACAGAGTGACTTCCTGGCCCACGTGGGACAGATTCAACTGCCCGCAATATTCAGTACGCATACGCTATCCTTTTACACAGCCGATGCCGCGCCGGGCTAGTGCGCCCCTGTCGCGCGGCTGTTATCTGATAAATTCTACTTGTTACCCGGTTTAAAATCCGTCGCATACCAGCCGGTGCCCTTAAGCTGGAAACCGGAAGATGAAATCAACTTGGTCAACGCGGGCTGCCCACACGCCGGGCAGTCTGCCAGCGGCGCATCGGAAAATTTTTGCAATTTCTCTAACCGATGGCTGCAAGCACCACATGCATATTCATAAATCGGCATAGGTCGTTGGATTAAAGAGTGTTGAAAAAAGGGAGTCATTATAAAGGAAATTCATCCGCCCGATAAGTGCGAACACAGCATTGTTACTGCACTAAATGGCGCGTTTTTGTTCGAATCAACACATCGGTTAACAAATTTCCCATTAACCTGCGACAGTTTTTTCACGTAGCCTGATTCTCCCCCGGTTTTGCGCCGAACGCAGCTCGCCCGACGCGCCGAACAGTTTTTATCCACTTCGCAACGAGATGAAATCCATGCTGAAACTTGACGCCCAAACCACCGCTCTGGTGCTGATCGATTTGCAAAACGGCATTCTGCCCTACGCCGGCGGCCCGCACGGCGCCGACCAGGTGGTGGCGAACGCCGCCCTGCTGGCCGCGCGTTTTCGCATGCTGGGCGCGCCGGTGCTGTTGGTGCGCGTCGGTTGGTCAGACTCCTTCGCCGAGGCGCTGAAACAACCGGTGGATAAACCGGCTCCCGCGCCCGCCGGCGGTTTGCCGGCCACCTGGTGGGAGTTCCCCACGCCGCTGGCGGTCTGCGACAGCGATATTCTGATCACCAAGCGCCAATGGGGCGCCTTCTACGGTACCGATCTGGACTTGCAGCTGCGCCGTCGCGGCATCAAATCCGTAGTCTTGGGCGGCATATCCACCAATATCGGCGTGGAATCCACCGCCCGCGCCGCCTGGGAACACGGCTATGAGCTGGTGATCGCCGAAGACGTCTGCAGCGCGCAGAACGCGGAAATGCACCGTTTCGCGTTCGAACACATCTTCCCGCGTTTGGCGCGGGTGCGCGACACCGGCGAAATTCTTGCCGCGCTCGACCGGTAACGTTAAGTTGTAGCCTGATAAGCCAAGCACAAGTAAAGGAATACGAGCCGTGATCTACATCGGACTGCCACAGTGGCAACATGCAGCCTGGAACCGTATCGGGCTGCGCGACTTGGCGGATTACAGCCGCTACTTCAACTGCGTGGAGGGCAACACCACCTTCTATGCGCTGCCGAAGCTGGAAATCGTGCAGCGCTGGCGCGACATGACCGGCGACGATTTTCGCTTTTGCTTCAAATTCCCGTCGGACATCAGCCATAAGGCCGCCCTGCGCAACTGCGCCGCCGAGCTGCAGGCGTTTTACCACTGCCTGAGCCCGGTGCATCAACGCATCGGGCAATTGTGGCTGCAGTTGCCCGCAGCCTTCGGCCCCGATGAGCTGCCGCGCATGTGGCAGTTCTTCGAAAGCCTGCCGCAGGAGTTCACTTACGGCGTCGAAGTGCGTCATCCGGCATTTTTCGCCAAAGGCGAGGAAGAGCGCGCGTTGAATCAGGGGCTGCATCAGCGCGGCATCAATCGGGTGATCCTCGACAGCCGCCCGGTGCATCACGCCGCCCCCCATACCGCCGCCGTGTGCGATGCCCAGCAGAAAAAACCGAAGCTGCCGGTGCACGCGCTGGTCACCGCCGACCAACCGCTGGTGCGTTTTATCGGCGGCGACCAATTGGCCGACAACCTGCGCTGGTTCGAAGCCTGGCAGCAAAAACTGCCGCTGTGGCAGCAACAGCATCAACCGTATCTGTTTATTCATACGCCGGACAACGGCGATTCGCCCCAGCAAGCGCAAAAAATTTGGCAGCAGCTTCGCCGGGCGATCCCCGATTTGCCTGCGCCGCCGGACTGGCCAGAGCAAGATGCACTGTTTTGACCTATTAATCTGACCAATAACATCAAATATTTCCCCGCGACAGTGAATACAATGACGGCTATGATGCTGGCTGCCAGTTTTGGTTAGGGAACGGAGTTAAAAATGGTAAGCGCGCTTTATGTGGTGCTCGGCGCATTGTTGTTGATCAAACTCTCTTATGACGTTGTCAGATTAAGGATGCAGTACCGCGTAGCCTACGGCGACGGCGGTTTTTACGAATTGCAGACCGCCATCCGCGTGCATGGCAACGCCGTTGAATACATTCCTATCGCTGCTGTATTGCTGGTGATTATGGAAATGAACGGCGCAGAAATCTGGATGATCCACCTTTGCGGCCTGATGCTGATGGCCGGGCGACTGGTGCATTACTACGGTTTGCGCAACCGCGAGGTTCGCTGGCGTCGTTCGGGCATGGCCGCGACCTACATCTCTTTGTTGTTGATGGTTCTGGCAAATATCTTCTATCTGCCCTGGGATCTGATTTTCAGCCTGCATTGATCCCGTTTTATCATCAGGCGGCCGCGCCGCCTGCTTCCGCTCCGCTTTTTTACGCTTTTCTGTTAGACTACGCAGCTTCGAATTCTGAACTGATTTGCCGCTATGCCAAACCGCGATACTCTTTTCTCAGCCCCCATCGCCAAACTGGGCGACTGGACCTTCGACGAACGCGTCGCCGAAGTGTTTCCCGACATGATCCAACGCTCCGTTCCCGGCTATTCCAACATCATCTCGATGATCGGCATGCTGGCCGAACGTTTTGTGCAACCCGACAGCCGGGTGTATGACCTGGGCTGCTCGCTGGGCGCGGCGACGCTGTCGATGCGGCGGAATATCAGGGTGCCCGGCTGCACTATCGTCGCCGTCGACAATTCGCCGGCGATGGTGGAACGTTGCCGCCGCCATATCGACGCCTTCCGCGCCGACACGCCGGTAGACGTCATCGAAGCCGATATTCGCGACATCGACATCGAAGACGCCTCGATGGTGGTGCTGAACTTTACGCTGCAGTTCCTCGAACCTGCCGATCGCCTGCGCCTACTGGAAAAAATTTATCGTGGCCTGCGCCCGGGCGGCGCACTGGTGCTGTCGGAAAAGTTCAGCTTTGAAGACGCCGAAGTCGGCGAGCTGCTGTTTAACATGCACCACGATTTCAAGCGCGCCAACGGGTACAGCGAGCTGGAGATCAGCCAAAAACGCAGCATGCTGGAAAACGTGATGCTGACCGACTCGGTGGAAGCGCACAAGGCGCGTCTGCAACAGGCCGGATTCGAGCATGCCGAAGTGTGGTTCCAGTGCTTCAACTTCGGTTCATTGATCGCTCTGAAAGCGGGGGATGCGCAATGATCGAGTTTGGTGACTTCTATCAGCGGATTGCCAAGAGCCCCCTCAGCCACTGGCTGGATACGCTGCCCGCTCAGCTGAGCGCCTGGCAGCGCGAATCGCTGCACGGCAAATTCAAGCAGTGGTTCAACTCGGTAGAGCATTTGCCGACGCTGACTCCCACCCGTCTCGATCTGCTGCACGGCGTGCGCGCCGAGATGGAGCCGGGGCTGTCGCCGGGCCAGCTTGAAGGCATCGAGAAAATGCTGCGCACCCTGATGCCGTGGCGCAAAGGGCCCTTCTCGCTGTATGGCATCGATATCGATACCGAATGGCATTCCGACTGGAAATGGGATCGCGTACTGCCGCACATTTCTCCGCTGGCCGGCCGCACCATTCTCGACGTCGGCTGTGGCAGCGGCTATCACCTGTGGCGCATGATTGGCGCCGGCGCACACTTCGCCGTGGGTATCGATCCGATGCAGCTGTTCCTGTGCCAGTTTGAAGCCGTGCGCAAACTGTTGGGCGGCGATCAGCGCGCCCATCTGCTGCCGCTCGGCATCGAGCAGTTGCCGGATCTGGCGGCGTTCGACACCGTGTTCTCGATGGGGGTGCTGTATCATCGCCGCTCGCCGCTCGATCATCTCTATCAGTTGAAAAATCAGCTGGTGGCTGAAGGTGAGCTGGTGCTGGAAACGCTGGTGGTGGAAGGCGACCGTCACCAGGTGCTGGTGCCGGGCGATCGTTATGCGCAGATGCGCAACGTGTATTTCATCCCTTCCGCCGAAGCGCTGAAATGCTGGCTGGAGAAGTGCGGCTTTGTCGACGTGAAGATCGCCGATATGTGCGTCACCAGCCTCGAAGAGCAGCGACGCACTGACTGGATGACCAGCGAATCGTTGGCCGAATTCCTCGATCCGAACGATCGCAGTAAAACGGTCGAAGGCTATCCGGCGCCGCTGCGCGCCGTGCTGACCGCCAAAAAGCCCTAGCGCACGCTAATCGGGCCGGCCTGCGCCGGCCCACCGTCACCCGTTACTGACATCGACAATCCGCAGTTCATAAACCATCGTCGCGTTTGGCGGGATCTGCGGCGCATAGCCAGTTTCACCGTACGCCAACGCCGGCGGCACCACCATCGTGAGCGAGCCGTGATTTTTCAGATGGCCGATAGCCTCGCGGAACAACGGCGGATAGGCGGAGAGCGGCTGGGACATCACCTTCCCACTGCGATCCATATCCTGAATCACGCGACCGTCGGTTAAACTTTCTTTCACCACGATATCCACCCGCGCGTTTTCCGTAATGGCTTCATCACCCGCATAATCGATGCGATACCAGAAACCGGAAGGCGACTTCTGCGTGCCCTTCTTCTTTTGGAACTCGGCAACGAACGCCTCACCTTTGCTGGCCTGCGTCTTCGCCGCCTGGTTTCTGGCGTCGTTCACCGCTTTTTCCGACTCCGCCAGTGCGCTGGTCAACTGCGCATCGCTCAACTGGTAATGGCCGTTGAAGGTATCGATCACGCCCGCCAGCAGCGCGGTTTTGTCGGGCGTGATACCCCAATTTTTACGTTCCGCCAGCATCGTTTGAATATCGCGCCCCAAAGCGACACCGGCGGCATAGCTCTGTTGCTCCGGCTTTTTCTTCAGCGCTTGCCTATCCGGCAGCCATTTGGCCCGCGATCTCAGCCCGTCCAGTTCCTCACGCAAGGCTTGCTGCGCCTGATGCGCGGCCGCCAGCTCCGTCGCCGTTTTATCCGCCTGTTGCGCCGCTTTATCCCGTTGCTGCGCAGCCTGCGCGCTTTCCGCCGTCAGCGCCGCCAAACGTTGTTCCAACGCTTTAGCTTGTTCGGTTTGCGTCTTGTTTTTTTCCTGCAGCTGCGCCAGCTGCAGCTGAAGTTCACCCGCCGCTTTGGCGGCCTCGATCTTTTGTTGCTCCAGCGCCATCTTCAGGTTTTTCTCTTGCTGCTCGGCCTGCTGGCGTTGGTCATCACGCTCTTTTTGCAGCGCTGCCAACTGCTGCTGAAGTTCGCCCGCCGTTTTGGCGGCCTCGGCCTTTTGCTGCTCGAGCGCCATCTTCAGGTTTTTCTCTTGCTGCCCACCCTGCTGGCGTTGGCTTTCCTGCTCTTTTTGCAACTGCGCCAATTGTTGTTGCAGTACGCCGAGCGCCTTGGCGGCTTCGGCCTTCTGCTGTTCCAGTTCAGCGGCGGCCGCTTTTCGGTCCTGTTCATAACGCTGGCGCGCTTTATCGTTGGCAGCCTGCGCCGCCGCCAGTTTCTCCTGCCAAACCTGTTGCTGCGCGTTATCAGACTGTTTTGGCAACGCCGCCAACCGTTGCTCCAGCGATGCGATGCGTCGATCCCGCTCCTCGGTTTGCTGCTTTTGCCGCGCTAACGCCGCTTGCGCCTCGGTGATTTGCGCCTGAGCCTTACGCTCCTGCGGCGTCAGGTTCAGCGCCTGTCGCACGCCGCTGGCAAAGTCGCTCAACGCGCTCAGATCGGGCGCCGGAGCCGGTTTATCGGCAGCCGCCAGGGAAGACGCGACGCGCAACGCGGTCAGCTCCTGCTGCAGTGATTGAATGGAAGCCTGCTGTTGCTCCAGTCGGGCATCTTTCTCGCGCAGCGCCTTTTGCCACTGCGCCAGCTGCTGCTTCTTCGCCGTCGCCTCACGCGTTTGAACCTGGCGGGATGCCGACTTCTGGGGGGCCTGGGGTTGCGTGACGGCGGCATCAGCCTCCGCGGCCGGTGCATCCTGCCGCTGGTAGCGCTCGGCAAACTGCAATAACGCCGGCACATCGTCATCCGCAGCGGCCACCGCCGGCGCAAACGCCAACGGTATCATCAGGCTCAGTAACGCCTTTCTCGCACGCGGGGTCATTGGGTGCGCTCTCCACGCTCAGCCAGACCGGTCATCATGGCAGAACTGATGTCTGCGCACAGACGGCTGGTGCGATAACGATACAGGGCGTCAACGGTTTCCTGCGTCCCCGTGTTGACCCGCTGACGCACCCCGGCATACTGCGCGGCGCCGCCCATCAAAGCATCGAATTCGCGTTTGAATTTTTGGTATTTTTCGTTATCCATGCCGCGCATGGCATCCAGCTCGCGCTGGCACTGCTGCATGCGTTCGGCCTCACGTTGCCGTTTGTCTTGCTCCGCAATTTCTTCTGCGCTGGGGGGCTTACTTAAGGTAGAAACAGGCCGCTTGGTGGTCTGGCAGCCGGTCAGGGCCAAGGTCAGCAAAAGCGCAGCGGTCCAACAGTGTGCCGTTCGGGTCATTATCGTTATCTCCTTGTAAAGTCCGCCGTCGATGTGCTCTGTGGCTGCGCCGACGGCTCTCCTCATTGGTGCTGTGATGTTCCGGCCATAAAAACCGGCGGTGAACAGGTATAAAATGCAGACGCGATAATGAGCGGCAGAGCGCAAATCATTCACCACGCCAATACATACCAAAAAATCATTTAATATTATGATATTTAAATGATTTTAACTCATAAACTTATCAGCAGGGCATGACGAGCGCAAGAGAAGAGATGGCGCCTGACCGACCGATAAACAGCGCAGGAACGGGCGCGGTGTCTTTACAAAGTAACAAGCTAATCCATGCTCCAAACACCGCAGCCTGACCTTCATACTGTATCAGCGCCCAACAAACCTCATCGGCTTTTTAAAACGTCCACCCTGATTGAGAATCATGTTGCCAATCAACAGGAGAGATATCATGGGCAATATGATTAGTGTGAATAACATCAGTGAATTGCGTAATCTGACACCCGCGACAGACGATCAGATTGTCTTTTTAGTTTCTCACTCCACCGGACGTTTCGCCGGCGGCGGCGAATTCTATTATGCGAAAACGGATACAACCAGTACGGACAATAACGGTACCGTAGTGGTTACTGCAGACGGAGCCCGCTGGAAACGACTGGACACTAAGCTTACCTTCGATCACTTCGGCGCCGATCCCAGTGGCACTTTCGCCTCTGACGCGGCAATCAGCGCCACATTAAACTATGCCGCGAGTTTAAAAAACAAAGTGGTCTATGCTTCGGAAAATGCTCAATATCTGCTGACCAGCACTCAACCTATCAACGTCGCAAATGGCGTCACAGTCAGAGGATCCCGCCGCGGTATTGCTCAAGGCCCTGCAAGTCTTACAAACAATGGCCCTAATCGGGCAGGCCTTGCTGACGATAGTGCTTTCATCATCAAAAAGCCGGCAGGTACGGTTTGTTTCGCCTGCGATAAGAACGTTGTCTTTGATGGTTGGTCGTTCCTCTATCCAGATCAGAAATATACTGCCACCCAGCCGGAGGCGTTTGTTCCATACGGAGCCACCATTACCGCAACCGGCGCTCTGTCAGTTGCCAACTGCCGTTATGTAGGCGCCTATGATTTTGTTGAAGCTCGTGGAGAAGCCAACAGCTTTGAGAATATCTACGGTTGGGCAGTACGCTGCGACTACAGGGTTTATGAAAGCAGGGACATCAACAGATTTACCAATGTTCACGTCAATGCCAACGTCGTGCGCCCGACAGAAAACGCGGTGACTGCCTCTATCGCCGTAGCCGGTTCTTGTGCTTTCAATCTCGATCGCCACGACAATACGTTTATGGTGAATGTGTTCTCTTATGGCAAAAAGATCTTTATCAAAACTACAACACAAGGAACCTCCTATTTAGGCGGCCTTAGCCTGAGCAATTTCATGGCAGACAGAAATGGTACCGGAATTGATATCGACTCGGATTCCTCCGCCAATATTCAAATCGCCAACGGTTCTTATATTAATGACTATGGTGATATCGTTGGAGGGTTCCTGGTATTAAGAAAGTCTACTGGCCAATCAAATATCACCCCAGTGCAAATCAGCAATGTTAACTTCGCTACCGCTAATGGACCGAAGGGTTCACTCTCCCCTCAGGCCATTCGCTTCGAAGCGAACGGCGGGTATCAACTTTCATTCAGCAACACCGTCATGCCAATGTGGACGAACGGCAGTCTGAACAATGAAGCGGGTTACAACATTCTTAGAGGCACACTGAGCATTGCGCAACGCAGCTATCAGCTACATGCGGCTCCGCTAAATTGTTTGACGAACAGCAATATGATCGCCATCGGTGCTGACAAACAGCCTGTAGGCTGGTTTATTGATGGGAATCTGACGGCGGATAGCAATACCCTGACGGCCAATGGCGACAACCCGGCTTATAAAGGTTTGGGCCAGCGCATCCATCGGAGCATGGGATTAAGGACATTCTGGGCCATCGCATCCTATATCGGTGAACAATCTACCGCACAAGCCTCGACCGGTATCTGGGCCCGTTCATTCAACGATGACTACACTGACACGATCGAGAGCAATAATGCCATCCCCTGGATGCGCATCGGGAACCTCTATTATGCGCGGTTTGTCATGAATAATAACCGCACCATCCACGATATCCTGATCAATCCCGGTAACGGCAATAATACAGTGCGCATTTTAGCCTGCGGCATTAGCCCGGGTGAAATCTTTGACTTCTCGCCTGACACGTTGCAATAGTCTCTCGCGGCATAAAAAAAGCCCCGGCAAAACGCCGGGGCCTGGTACTTGCGTGATCGCCGAAGGCTCAGTGACACGCAAAGGGGTCTTACGGCCCGGAAACCGGTTATCAAACGCGGTTAGCTGCGTGTTTATGCGCTTTGCGCCAAGGGGTCAACCAAGGCCAGCGCGTTTTTCATCGCCTCCACCATTTCGCCATCCACGCAATAATGGCTAAATTCGTCAAACTCGTTATCGGAACACATGGTGACCCCCGCCTTGCGATAACGCATGGTCGATGGCACCAGATGGCCGGAAGAGCTGTGCAATTCATGCAGGCCGATATCGACAAACTTGTGCAAATTGCTCAGACGCACGCCGGCGCCCGCCATGATCACCGGGCCCTGGCTGGCCTGACGCAAATCACGCAACAGCGGCAGGCCCAGTTCGGCGCTCTGCTGTTGACCGGAAGTCAGAATGCGCGCCACGCCCAGGTCGGTTAGTTGCTCCAGCGCCACCATCGGGTTTTGGCACATGTCGAATGCGCGATGGAACGTGACGGCCATCCCCTCGCACAACGCCATTACCTCGCGCATGCGCGGCAGATCGATATGCCCTTCTTCGTCCAGCATGCCGACGACCACGCCGGGGAATCCCAACTCGCGGATCTGGCGGATATCCTGCTTGATCACCTCGAAATCCACCGCGCCATAACAGAAATCGCCACCGCGAGGGCGTACGATCGGATGAACCGGAATCGAAACCCGTTCCCGCGCCAAACGCAGCGTGCCATAACTCGGCGTCAATCCGCCCTCGCTCTGGCTGGCGCATAACTCGATACGATCGGCGCCCGCCCGTTCGGCCGTTAGCGCGCAGTCGACGCTAAAGCAACAAACTTCCAGTTTTATCATTGTCACCCCCAGATAACGGCCAACATACGGCGGCAATTGTTCATTTCTTCATTTCTCACGTAGGCTCATGCTTAGGCATAAACCGGCTCAGGGTTGTAACTATGGCATTCAATTTTGATCAATGGGTAGACCGCAGTCACAGTGACAGCGTTAAGTGGGATAAATATCGCGACAGCGACATCATTCCGCTGTGGGTCGCCGACAGCGACTTCGCCTCCCCGCCGGCGGTCATCGACGCCTTGCAGCGGCGCGTGGCGCACGGCGTGTTCGGCTACACGCACCCATCCCCCGATCTTCTTGAGGTTTTTACCCGCCGCATGGTAGAGCGCTACCGCTGGCACATCAAGCCTGAATGGATCCTTTTCCTGCCCGGCCTGGTGTGCGGCCTGAACCTGTGCGTGCGCGCCTTCACCGAAGACCATCAGAGCACGCTCGCGCCCAGCCCCATTTATCCGCCATTTCGCAAAGCGGCCAAATTCGCCGGGCGCAAGCACCTCTCGGTACCGCTGGCGGCAACAGGCCAACGTTGGGTGCTGGATTTTTCCGCGCTGCATGGGCAGCTCAGCGGCAATGAGAAGCTCCTGCTGCTGTGCAACCCGCAAAATCCCGGAGGCACCGTTTATCGTCGAGAAGAGCTGTCGCAGCACCATCAGTTCGCCCGCGAGCACGATTTAATCGTCTGTTCGGATGAAATCCACTGCGAATTGCTGCTTGAACCCGGCGCACGGCATATTCCTTTCGCTACCCTGAACGAAGACGCGGCCCAGCGCAGCGTGACGCTGATGTCGCCGTCAAAGGCGTTTAATCTCGCCGGGCTGGGCGCCTCGATGGCGATCGTCCCTAATGAGGCGCTGCGACAAAAGCTGAAACGCGCGCGCAGCGGCATCGTGCCGGAGGTCAATCTGCTGGCGCTGGTCGCCGCCCAGGCGGCCTATCAATACGGGCAACCCTGGCTGGACGAGCAGTTGATTTATCTGCGCGCCAATCGCGATCGGGTGACAGAACGCATCAACGCCATGCCGGGATTGAAGTTGTTGCCGATTGAAGCCACCTATTTGGCCTGGATCGACTGCGGCGCGTTGCCGGTGGACAATCCGCATCAGTTCTTCGAGCGCGCGGGCGTTGGATTAAGCGCCGGTTTGGATTTCGGCGATCGGCGCTTTGTACGACTGAACTTCGGTTGCCGGCGGGCTCTGCTCGATGAAGCGCTCGATCGCATGGCGCGGGCCTGCGCCACGCTGTTCGACTAGCCTTGCTCGCTGGCGACAATGTCCCGAATGGAGTAAGGATGAAACTTGATCGTGACCGTTCCATCGGTGATGGCCAGCGTCGGGTTCGGCAACCGCTCGCCCTCGCCTTTTGGCGAGCTTTGCTTCAGTTTGATCCCCGGCGCCAGCAACGCTTCATCAGCGAGATGGCTCAGCGCGCGGGCGTGCAACGTCTGCGGATCGCCGCTCAGCACTAGCTCGACATGTTCCCACCCTTCATGCGGATACCGTTTCTCCCCGGGATACGGCAGCTCGACGCAATCTATCCGCCACGGCCCCACGGCCAGCGGCTGCTGTAAATCAAACAGACAGATAGGCCGCCCGTTGATCATCGATTCGGACAACAGTGTCCCGCACTGCATCAATCCCTGGCGCCAGCGTTCGGCGGTCGCGTTCTGGTGACAGCGCAAGGAAATGTGATCGGCGGTAAACGAGGACAGGTCAAGCTGCAATCTGGCGGCGAATTGTTGCAACGCCTGCTCGAAACGCGGCAGGTCGAGCCTCAGATCGTCAAGCTCGGCAATGGCCTGCAAGGGATTGGTCATAGAAACCTCAAAACAACGAGCGCAAAGTTAAACGCCGTAATTTACACGGTGGCGACGGCGCTCGCCAGAGTGGCGAGATTTTTCAGCGGCAGTACAGCATAATTTTCGGTTCTGGATGGGGGACGAAAAACCCAGCGCTTATTGAGATGACAGCTTATTAATTCGGCGATTAAATAAAAAATAGGATTTTTCGCAGGCCATTATATCATTTCCTTATGACAGTAAGATTTAAGTTATTTTGCACAAAACCCTCCGCCACCTGCGGGCTAAATCGATTGATTTTTTTCGCTTAATCAAACCTCACCCACTTATATAAGTCACACAAAATATGAAGCTTAACCAATTGTAAACAAAGAGAATGCCGCGAAAAAAATGATGGAAAACTAAGGATTATCTTAATTTAATGCCGGGCAATTGATTCACCCACTCAACTCGGCTACTTTGGGGGAAATTTAAATTAGAGATGATCATTATGTTATTGCTGACGATATCCTTGGTGTTGATAATTATCGCCGTATACGCCATCTACCGTCATTTTAAATCTCGCAGCACCAATACGCTGGATTCCGGTCGCCGCAATAAAAAACGCTAGCCCCTCATTTTTTCCACCGTATATCTTCTCTCGGTTGTCCATCTTTTATCCCCACGGCAATAACGCGCGCCTCCGCAACTGTTTCATCGCTGCGGTCGCGCCAACTGCTGACGGGCTCCCTCAGATCGGTTACAATTGCAGGCTGTTTTGTGGAGGTCGCCGCCGCCCGCGCGCCGTTGGCCACCACCGTTGAATCCCTCGGGGGCTGGTTTCGGCCCCTCGTTCGTCATTAAGGTAACCCGGTGAATATTCAGGTTCTTCTTTCAGATAAAGTCAGCCAGGCGCTGATCGCCGCTGGCGCGCCAGCCGATTGCGAAGCGCAGGTCCGCCCATCCGCCAAGGCGCAGTTTGGTGATTACCAGGCCAACGGCGTGATGTCAGTCGCCAAAAAGCTGGGCATGCCGCCCCGTCAGCTGGCGGAAAAAGTGGTGCAACTGCTGGATCTCGGCGACGTCGCCAGTAAAGTGGAAATCGCCGGCCCCGGCTTTATCAATATCTTCCTGAACAGCGACTGGGTCGCCCGCCAGGCCGACCAGGTGCTGAACGCACCGAAATTGGGCATTGCGCCGGTTGAACCGCAAACCATCGTTATCGACTATTCCGCGCCGAACGTGGCGAAAGAAATGCACGTCGGCCACCTGCGCTCCACCATCATCGGCGACGCCGCAGCGCGTACTCAGGAGTTTCTGGGCCATAAAGTGATCCGCGCCAACCACGTCGGCGACTGGGGCACCCAGTTCGGCATGCTGATTGCCTACCTGGAAAAAATGCAGAATGAAAACGCCAGCGATATGGGCTTGTCCGATCTCGAGCAGTTCTACCGCGAAGCCAAGAAGCATTACGATGAAGACGCCGAGTTCGCCGAGCGCGCACGCGCTTACGTCGTGAAGCTGCAGGGCGGCGATCAATACTGCCTGAAAATGTGGCGCAAGCTGGTCGACATCACCATGGCGCAAAACCAGCTGACCTATAACCGCCTGAACGTCACGCTGACCGAAGACGACGTGATGGGCGAAAGCCTGTATAACGCGATGCTGCCGGGCATCGTCGCCGATCTGAAAGCTAAAGGGCTGGCGGTGGAAAGCGAAGGCGCCACCGTGGTGTTCCTCGACGAATACCAGAACAAGGACGGCGACCCGATGGGCGTCATCATCCAGAAAAAGGATGGCGGCTACCTCTATACCACCACCGATATCGCCTGCGCCAAGTATCGCTACGAGACCCTGGGCGCCAATCGCGTGCTGTATTACATCGATTCCCGCCAGCATCAGCACCTGATGCAGGCCTGGACCATCGTGCGCAAAGCCGGTTATGTGCCGGAGTCCGTCTCGCTGGAACATCACATGTTCGGCATGATGCTGGGCAAAGACGGCAAGCCGTTCAAAACCCGCTCAGGCGGCACCGTGAAGCTCTCCGATCTGCTGGATGAAGCCATCGAACGCGCCGAACAGCTGATCGCCGGCAAAAACCCGGACATGCCGGAAGACGAAATGAAGACCATCGCTCGCGTGGTCGGTATCGGCGCGGTGAAATACGCCGATCTGTCGAAAAGCCGCACCACCGACTATGTTTTCGACTGGGATAACATGTTGGCCTTCGAAGGCAATACCGCGCCTTACATGCAATACGCCTATACCCGTGTGGCATCGGTATTCAAACGCGCCGGGATCGACGAAAGCAGCCTGACGCTGCCGCTGATCCTGACCGAAGAGCGTGAAATTGCGCTGGCCACTCGCCTGCTGCAGTTCGAAGAGGTGCTCACCGCCGTCGCGCGTGAAGGCACGCCGCACGTCATGTGCAGCTACCTGTACGATCTGGCCGGCTTGTTCTCCGGCTTCTACGAGCACTGCCAGATCCTCAACGCCGACAGCGAAGAAGCCCGTCAGAGCCGCCTGAAGCTGGCGCTGCTGACCGCCAAAACGCTGAAAACCGGCCTGGATACGCTGGGCATCGAAACCGTCGAGCGCATGTAAACCGCGCCGCGCAGAAAAGCAAAAAGGTCGCCGTGGCGACCTTTTTTTTACGCTTTCACTCGGCTCAGACGACCCGGCGCGCGAAATCACGCGGGCGGAAACCCAACCCGGCCAGCACGCCGAAGTAGGCTACCACACCGGCCACCACCACCGCCGCCAAGCGCAGCAAACGCTCCAGCATGTTGCCCTGATCCCAGGCCGGCATCAGCCACATCAAGCCAATCAGCACGGCCGACATCACCAGCACGGCAATCACCAGCTTAGTGAGGAACAGCGCCCAACCCGGCTGTGGCTGGAAGATTTTCTGCTTGCGCAGCTGCCAATACAGCAGCGCGGCGTTCAGGCAGGCCGCCAAACCGATCGACAGCGCCAGACCGGCGTGCTTCAGCGGACCGATAAACGCCAGGTTCATCACCTGCGTCATGATCAGCGTAATGATGGCGATCTTGACCGGCGTTTTGATGTCCTGACGCGAATAAAAGCCCGGCGCCAGCACCTTAACCACGATCAGCCCCATCAGCCCCACCGAGTAAGCCACCAGCGCGCGTTGCGTCATCGCCGCGTCAAAGGCGCTGAACTTGCCGTACTGGAACAGCGAGACGGTCAACGGTTTGGCCAAAATACCCAGCGCGATGGCGCTCGGCAGCGCCAGCAGGAAGCACAGGCGCAGCCCCCAATCCATCAGGCGCGAATACTCGTCGTGGTTGCCGCTCGAGAAGCTTTTGGCCAGCGACGGCAGCAGGATGGTGCCCAATGCCACGCCCAGCACGCCGGAAGGAAACTCCATCAGGCGGTCGGCATAGTACATCCAGGACACCGAGCCGGACACCAGGAACGATGCGAAGATCGTGTTGATGATCAGCGAGATCTGGCTGACCGACACCCCAAGGATCGCCGGCCCCATCTGGCGCATCACCCGCCAGACCCCGGCGTCACCCAATTTGATGCGCGGCAGCACCAGCATGCCGATCTTGCGCAGGTGCGGCAGCTGATAGCCCAGTTGCAGCACGCCGCCGACCACCACCGCCCACGCCAGCGCCAGCACCGGCGGGTGGAAATACGGCGCGGCGAACAGCGCGAAGCCGATCATGCTGACGTTAAGCAGCGTTGGCGCAAAGGCCGGGATCGAGAAACGGTTCCAGGTATTGAGGATCGCCCCCACCAGCGAGGCCAGCGAAATCAATAGAATATAGGGGAAGGTAATGCGCAGCAGCGCCGACGTCAGCGCAAACTTGTCGGGCGTATCGGTAAAGCCCGGCGCAGTGATATAGATCACCCAGGGCGCGGCCAGCATCCCCAGCACCGTCACTACCGCCAGCACCAACGTCAACAGCCCGGAGACATAGGCGATAAAGGTGCGCGTCGCTTCCTCGCCCTGCTGGCTCTTATATTCCGCCAGGATCGGCACGAAAGCCTGCGAAAATGCGCCTTCGGCAAAGATACGACGCAGCAGGTTAGGAAGTTTGAACGCCACGAAGAAGGCGTCCGTTGCCATGCCGGCCCCGAACACGCGCGCGACGATCGCATCGCGGGCAAAGCCCAACACCCGCGAAAACATCGTCATCGAGCTGACCGCAGCCAAGGATTTGAGTAGGTTCATGTGGTTGTCTGATAGGTACCGTAAATATCAACGCCTGCAACAGCAGGCGTCAGTGAAACAATCGGCTCAGTTTACGCATCCGGAAAAGAATAGCTACCGCCATATGTTACATAGAGTTATCGCGTAACAAACGCTCGACCACCCGCTGCGCAACCAGCGCCTGCTCGCCGCCGGTTTCCGGCGCGCTCTGATTGGCGACGGCGCAGAGGAAATGCCGCACCGCCCCGTCGAAACCGCGTTGCACCAGCGTGCTTTGCCAACCCGGCACCGGCTGTTCCAACTCGCCCTGCGCATCTTCGCGCAGCCAGTGGCGCATATCGGTCAACTGATACCGCGCGCCGTCGGTCACCGCCTGCACGCTTTCGCGCTGGCTGCCGCCGCGGCGATGCATACTGGTCGTCACCAGCGTATCGCCACAGGCGAAGTGGTGCTCGGCGTACAGCATTTCGCCTGCAGCGTTGGCGCGCACGCTGCCGCTCAGCAGTTGCTCGCCACCGCCCGCCAGCCACAGGGCGGTGTCCACCACGTGCAGATAGTCATCCAGCAGGGTAAAGCGCAGATCGTGAGGGCCGACGCTGTCCGCCCGATGTTTATCCATGCGAATGGAGGCGGGCTGATTCATTTGCTGCTTGAGTTGGCGGTAAAGCGGCGCGAAACGGCGGTTGAACCCCACCATCAGCGTTTTGCCCCGCCGCTCGGCCAACTCAAGCAACTGCTCGCCCTGCTCCAGCGTTTCCGCCAGCGGCTTATCGACGTAAACATGTACACCACGGTTAAGCAGCTCGCCAATGACCGAAAAATGGCTGGCGGTGCTGCTGTGGACAAAGACCGCATCGCACTGTTTGGCCAAGCTGTCCAGCCGAGGGAAACAGGCCATGCGGTAGCTGTCGCACAGCGGCTGCGCTTTCTGTTGATTAGGCGAGAAGCCGCCCACCAGCGTCCAGTCCGCCGCCTGACTGAGGATCGGCAGGTAGGCCTTCTGCGCGATGCTGCCCAGCCCCACCACGCCCACGCGCAATTTAGTCATGCGTTTCCCTCGCCAACAGTTGCTGCACCTGCCGTTTCAGCTCCGCCACGTCGTTTTCCAACGCGCTGACCCTGGCGCTCAATTCACCGTCGATCTCCGACTCGAGCGCCGGCGGCGCCTCATCGATTGGCCCGCTGAACAGATGCATGAAGCGGCTTTCGCGCTTGCCCGGCTCGCGCGCCAGGCGCACCACGAACGGGCCGTCTTCGCGCGTGGTCAACTGCTGCAGCACCTGTTCGACCTCGCTGACATCGCTGAACTCGTGCATTCGGTTGGTGCGCGTGCGCAGCTCGCCCGGCGTTTGCGCGCCGCGCAGCAGTAAGGTGGCGATCACCGCCAGTTCGGCGGGAGAGAGCTTCAGCTGGCCAAACTCGGAATTGCAAAACCGCTGCTCGTATTTCACGACCCGATTGCCGAACCCGCTGAGGGTGCGCAGGAAATGTTTGCGCAGCAAGAGATCGAGGAGTTGCTGCACCTCGCTTTCGCTCAGATCCATCACCGGCTCGCGGTTGGTCTTTTGGTTACAGGCCAGGGTAATGGCGTTAAGCGAAAGCGGGTATTGGTCCGGCGTCGTCACCTGTTTTTCCAACAGGCAGCCGATGACCCGGGCCTCTTTGGCGTTCAATTCATATTTCATCGTTTGGCCTCAACGTGGGGGTAGCCACTCTCTATTGGTGTATGCCGTCAAAACGTGGTCTTGCCACTTGCCGTCGATCAGCAGGTAATCTTTGGCGTAACCTTCGCGTTCGAATCCCAGACGCGTCAGCAATGCGCCGCTGCGCTGGTTATGCGGCATATAGTTGGCCATGATGCGGTGCATGCGCTGTTGGCGCAGCATATAGCGGATGGCGGACTGCAAGGCTTCGAACATCAACCCCTGCCCCTGCCATTTCTCCCCCAGCGAATAACCGAGGAAGCAGGCGTGAAACGAACCGCGCAACACGTTGCTGAAGTTCGCCACGCCGCGGACTTCCTGCTCTTCCGGATCGAGCAGGATAAAATAGTAGGCGCTGCCCTGCTTTTGCATTTCAGCGATCATCCCCAGGCGCGCCTGCCAGCCGGACGGATAACAATGGCTTTCATCGCGCACCGGCTCCCAGGGTTTGAGAAAGGTCCGGTTCTCGGCATAATAGTCCGCCAGACGATAGGCGTCCCGTTCATGCACTAAACGGACCACCATCCGGTCGGTAGTAAGACGTACTTTTGGCGATGCAGAGCGGTAGCCGAACATCATTTCCCCCGCGGTCAAAACGGTTCGATAAGAAGTATTTATTAGGAAGCGTCGAGGATAATTATCCGACGCCGATCTGAGGCCATGACTTTATGTTGCCAATAGCGCCTCAGAACCGCGCTCCCTTGCATTCAATATAACCGTAGGCCGCCCCCGAGGTAAAATACCGGCCGCTCAGTAAATCGCCGAATACGCGTTTTACGGCGTTTTTCCGCCAATTTTGCAGTTCAGGTAACACCTTGACGATAAAAAAATATTATCTACTCCGCCCCTGTCGCCGTCCGCCAATTGGGTAGAGAATGGTGGGGTTGCCTTCCCCCTCTCTCTTAATTGCTCATGGTGATGCATGTCTCTGGTGTCGCAAGCGCGCAGCTTGGGTAAATATTTTCTGTTGCTCGACAACCTGCTGGTGGTTTTAGGCTTCTTTGTCGTGTTCCCGCTTATTTCGATCCGCTTCGTCGATCAGCTGGGATGGGCGGCGCTGATCGTCGGCATCGCGCTGGGTTTGCGTCAGTTGCTGCAACAAGGGCTCGGCATCTTTGGCGGCGCGGTCGCCGACCGCTTTGGCGCCAAGCCGATGATCGTCACCGGCATGCTGCTGCGCGCCGCCGGTTTCGCCACCATGGCGATGGCCGATGCGCCGTGGATCCTGTGGTTCTCCTGCGCGCTGTCCGCCCTCGGCGGCACGCTGTTCGATCCGCCGCGCACCGCTTTGGTGATCAAACTGACCCGTCCGCACGAACGCGGCCGCTTTTTCTCGCTGTTGATGATGCAGGACAGCGCCGGCGCGGTAGTCGGCGCGCTGATCGGCAGTTGGCTGCTGCAATACGATTTCCACTTTGTCTGCTGGGTCGGGGCGGCGATCTTCGTGCTGGCCGCCGGCTGGAACGCCTGGTTACTGCCGGCTTATCGCATCTCCACCGTGCGCGTGCCGATGAAAGAAGGCATGTTGCGGGTCGTGCGCGATCGCCGCTTCCTCACCTATGTCCTGACGCTGACCGGCTACTATATGCTGGCGGTACAGGTGATGCTGATGCTGCCGATCGTGGTCAATGAAATTGCCGGCTCACCGGCGGCGGTGAAATGGATGTACGCGATCGAAGCGGCGCTGTCGCTGTCGCTGCTCTATCCGCTGGCGCGTTGGGGTGAAAAACATTTTCGGCTTGAACAACGCCTGATGGCGGGCCTGCTGCTGATGACGCTCAGCCTGCTGCCGATCGGCCTTGCCAGCAGCCTGCAAGGCGTGTTCACGCTGATCTGCTGTTTCTATCTGGGTTCGATCATCGCCGAGCCGGCGCGCGAAACGCTCAGCGCGTCACTGGCCGATCCGCGGGCGCGCGGCAGCTACATGGGCTTCAGCCGCCTCGGGCTGGCGTTGGGCGGTGCGTTGGGATATACCGGCGGCGGTTGGATGTACGATACCGGGCGGATGATGAACATGCCGGAGCTGCCCTGGTTGCTGCTCGGCGCCGTCGGCTTCGCCACGCTGCTGGCGCTGTACTGGCAATTCAGCCCGCGGCGCAACGCGTCGGTGATACTGCGCGGCGGCTAACGCCATAGAAATCCGGCCGAATCGGCAACAGCTGCTATCCTGTTAGTAAAAACACCCACAGGAGCCCGTCGGCATGAGCGAAGAAGCCAAATTACCGCAACTACTCGAACATATGATACTGAACTTGCGCATGATTTATGCGCGCTCCACCCTGGTGGAAAAGGCGCTGGCGCATATCCTCGCCAGCGACGCCGGCCTGAAAAACGATATTATCAAACAGCTGCAGGTCGTCACCGCCGCCAACGAACGCGATCAGATCGATTTGGAACAAGCCCGCATTCACCTGATCGATGTGCTCAACTCGGTACCGGTCAAGAAATAGCACCCCTCGCCCGCGCCTGTTGCGCGGGCAATATCGCAATAACGCACCATCCAACACACGCGTTTCAAGACAGCCTCGATAAGCTGTGGTAACTATTGCTGTTAAAACCTGACAACCCGGAGCAAGCATGAAACTGTTCATTTACGATCATTGCCCATTCTGCGTTAAAGCCCGCATGATTTTCGGACTGAAACATCTTCCGATCCGCCTGGTCACGTTGCTCAACGACGATGAGACGACCCCGTTCAATCTGATTGGCAAAAAAATGGTGCCGATCCTGATCAAAGACGACGGCGAAGCAATGCCGGAAAGCCTGGATATCGTGCGCTATGTCGATGGCTTGGACGGCAAACCGGTGCTGACCGGCCGCACCAACCCGGCCATCGCCGAGTGGTTGCGCCGGGTCGACAGTTATGCGGCCAAATTGCTGTTGCCGCGTATTGCGCATGCCGATTTCGAAGAATTTGCCACTGACAGCGCCCGCCGTTACTTTATCGATAAAAAGCAGGCGTCAATCGGTGATTTCACCGAGCATCTCGCCAACAGCGCCGATCTGATCGCCGAACTGGAGGCCGACCTGCAAACGCTGTCACCGCTGATCGTCTCCGCCGACGCCGTGAACGGCGAGCTTTCTGAGGACGATATTCATCTGTTCCCGCTGCTGCGCTCATTGTCGATCGTCGCCGGGGTTGCCCTGCCGGACAACGTGGAAGCCTACCGCAACCGCATGGCGCAGCGCAGCGAAGTGCCGTTGCTGCTGGATATGGAACAATAACGTTCGACAGTCACAAAAAGGATATGGCGTACTGATGCTGAAAATGGTGCTCGCCACCGCTCGCGATCGGGCCCGGCTGAAGGAAATTACTTCCGTTCTGATTCGTTATGGTTTGCAAGACGTTCTGCGCCTGCTGGGCCTGGGGGCGTTGCTGCGTGGCGCCCGCAGTGAGCCCGCACGGCAGAGCGCGCAGCCCCTTCCTCAGCGGCTGCGCGAAGCGCTCGAGGCGCTCGGCCCAACCTTCGTCAAATTCGGCCAGATCCTGGCCACGCGTTCTGACCTGCTGGATCCGGCCTGGACCGACGAACTGGATCGTCTGCACAGCCAGGCGGCGGTGTTGCCATGGGAAATGCTGGCGCCGCAGATCATCGCCGATCTCGGCGATGATCCCGAGCAGCTGTTTGCCGAATTCGATCGCACACCGCTGGCCGCGGCGTCGATGGCGCAAATTTACCGCGCACGCCTGCACAGCGGCGAACAGGTGGTGGTGAAAGTGCTGCGCCCCGGCCTGGCAAAAACCATTCACGCCGATCTGCGGCTGCTGGCCTCGCTGGCGGAAACCGTGGAGCAGCAGAGTCAGGCGCTGGCGCGCTATCGACCACGGCAGATGGTCAGAGCGCTGGCGACGGCGCTCAATCATGAACTGGATTTGACCCATGAAGGGCATAACTGCGATCGCGTCGCCGGCATGTTTGCGCGTGAACCCGACGTGGTCGTGCCGAAAATCTATTGGCAATGGTCTTCTCCGCGTCTGTTAGTGCAGGAATACTTGCCCGGCACCGCGCCGGAGAACCCCCGGCAGTTGGCGGAAGCGGGATTTGACGGCCCGCTGCTGGCGCGGCGCGGCGCTCGCGCCTTTATGAGCATGGTGCTGGAGCACCGGCTGTATCACGCCGATCCGCACCCCGGCAACGTGATGGCGCTGAGCGGCGATCGCGTCGGCTTCATCGACTTCGGCATGGTGGGCCAGCTGTCCGAACGGCGGCGCAACCAGTTGCTCCTGCTGCTGCAGGCCATCGCCGATCGTCAGTCCGAAGGCATCGTCAACACGCTGATCGCCTGGTCGGACAGCGAACCGCTGGATCTGATGGACCTGGAGCTGGCGGCGCAAAACTTTCTCGACAAGCAGGCCGCCGCCTCCCTAACGCTCGGCAAAGCCCTCACTGACCTGTTGGTGATGGCGCGTGAGCACCAGCTGGCGCTGCCGCCGGATCTGGTGCTGCTGTTCAAGGCCTTAATCACCGCCGACGGCGTGCTGCACCGGCTGGATCCGGCCTTTGACATCGTCGCCACGCTCAAACCGATGCTGCAACAAACGGTGCTGCAACGCTATGCCCCTGACGCCGTGCGCCAACGACTCTTGGCCCTGGGCGGGGAAGCGCTCGACGCCGGAGAGGAGCTGCCGCAAACCCTGCGGCTGTTGGTGCGCCGCCTGAAACGCGGGCAGCTCAATGCCGACATTAACGTCAAGAACCTCGGTCAGTTGAGCAAAGCGCTGGAGCGCAGCGCCGTCACCCTGGCCATCGCCATCGTCACCGCCGCTTTTGCCCTGGGGCTGGCGCCTTATCTGATGCATTCGTCGCTGCGGCTGTGGGGCATTCCGCTGTTCCCGCTGTTGGGAGGCGCAGCCTGCCTGGCCGGCGTGATCCTCTTGGCGCTGCGATTACGGCGCTGACGCTTTCGGCGTTATCCGATAGGTCTCGCCCTGTTTTACGCGCACTATTCCCGCCATACCGCCGCCTGCCGTTTTCACGCGCAGGCGGAGCGTTTATAATGATTAATCAATTATCTGCAGCACTTTTCGCCAGCAGTCGCAATGAGGCATTAATGAAGAAGATCCTGATGGGCGCAGCCGCCCTGCTGTTCGCCGGCGTATTGGCCGGTTGCAATCAACTGACCCAGTACACCCTGAGTGAGCAGGAAGTGAATGACTACCTGCAGAAACATAACGACTATCAGAAGCAAATCGGCGTGCCCGGCCTGCTGGACGCCAACATCGTGCTGACTCAGTTGCAAAGCCAGATCGGCCGCAGCGAACCGGGTAAAGTCACCCTTTCCGGCGACGCCAAGGTCAACATCACGTCGATTCTCGGCCCGCAGACCGCTGATCTGAAGCTGACGCTGAAGGCGCAGCCGGTTTATGACCGGGCGCTGGGCGCCATTTTCCTGAAGGACATGGAGCTGACCGATTACAGCGTGCAGCCGGAAAAAATGCAGACGGTGATGAAAGCGCTGACGCCGTATCTGAACCAGTCGCTGAAATCCTACTTCGACCAAAAGCCGGCTTATGTGCTGAATCCTGACAACAGCAAAACCGAAGCGCTGGCGAAAAAACTGGCGAAAGGGTTGGAAGTGAAACCGGGTGAATTGGTGATTCCGTTCAGCGACTGACGCCGCCTGAGAACATCAAGCCCGCCGCTCGGCGGGCTTTTTACTGCCGGGAAAGCGTTACTGTGGGGCGCTGTAGGCGATTTCGCCGGTGTTGCAGTTGAGCGTCACGTTGTAGGTTTTATCTGCCTTGGTGCCACGCACCGTCAACGGCACCTGCCATACCTGATCCTTGCCGCTGATGGCATCCGGGCTAACCCAGGCAATCGGCGTTGCGGTACCCAGCAGCTTTTTGTCCGACTCCCAGCGCGTAATGCGGTTCTGCAAGAAGTCGCGCTTGACCTGGGCGGCGATATCCGCCGGCTGCAGGCCCGCACACTGCCCCACCTTGGCGGTGCGCTGTTCGTGATCCTGCGCCCACACCGTCGTCGATGCTCCCATCATGGCCAACAAGGCGATAGCCAAACCCGTTTTTTTCATATGTCCTCCCGTTGTGATTAGCGCTATCCGGGCGCCCATCCCTGGCTCACAACAGGGCTTCGGCAAAGGGTTACCGTTTGACGAACTCAATGACAAACAGCGCATCCAGGCCCGGATAGATTTCCTTGATCACCTGCTTCAGTTCGCCGAGCGACATGTTCTCCTGCTGTGCGTGGCGTTCGGTCAGCGCATCCAGGCGCACCGGCGTTACCGACAGCACTTCGATAAAGCAGAAAAATACACCGTCCTCATTGCGGCTGACGCGCAATACCTCGCCCGGTTCAAAATGCGATTCACTGGCATCCCGAATGGTGATGGTTTTACGCCCGGCCAGAATGTCTTGCTCAAAGCGGCTGAAGAAAGTTATTTCACGGCTCATTTTAGATCCTTTTTCATCACAACACCGCAACATAAGTCATTATGCCGCCTGCTTTTCTGACGCAGATCCCTCTTTTGGGGTAGAGGCCGCTTTTTTCGCTTTGCTTTCCGCTGGTTTCTTGAGGGTTTCCGCCGGCGATGCGCCGCGCAGAATCAGACCCAGCGCATCCTTGTTTTCCGCCAGGAAGAAGCTCAGCCCTTCGCGCTGTTCGTCATCCAGGTTCAGCGGCGCGTGCTGCAGCCACTCCCCAAGGTTGTCCGCCAGATCCAGCATTTTGTCGTAGGCGTCGGCTTCTTTCTTGCTCGCGAAAGTCATTTTTTCCTCACCGTTTCTCACCACCACATATTTAACTTCAACCGCCATGCGTGCGTCCTCAAATACTCAAATTACTGTGATTATATACAGTATAAATAGATCGTGGCGGGAAGGCAAACCGCCGCCCGCCTTTGGCTTATTTCAGCAGCCGCACCTTGCAGCTTTTGCCTTTGATTTTGCCCTGCTGCAACTGTTGCAGCGCCTTGCGCGCGCTGGCTTTGCGGATCGCGACATAGGCATGCACCGGGAACATATCGATCTTGCCCACTTCCGCCGCCGTCAGCCCGGCATCACCGGTCAGCGCCCCGAGAATATCGCCGGGACGGATCTTCGCCTTGCGGCCGCCGTCGATGCACAGCGTCACCATTTCCGCCTCCAGCGAGCCGTTGGCCGCCCCGCTCAGCTCGGACACCGGCGACCAGTCGACGCTCATCTGCAGATAGTCTTCAATCGCGTGCGCACGCGCCATTTCCTGCGGCGTGCACAGGCTGATCGCCAACCCGCTCATGCCGGCGCGGCCGGTACGGCCAATACGGTGCACATGCACTTCGGGATCGAACGCCAGCTCGTAGTTGACCACCAGCTCCAGCTCTTTAATATCCAGCCCGCGTGCGGCGACGTCGGTCGCCACCAATACCCGGCAACTGCGGTTGGCGAAACGCACCAACACTTGGTCGCGGTCGCGCTGTTCCAGATCGCCATGCAGCGCCAGCGCACTGATGCCGCGGGCCTCCAGGGCCTCAAGCACCGTCTGACAGTCGCGCTTGGTATTGCAGAACACCACGCAGGACGCGGGTTGATGATAGCGAATGGCCGACACCAGCAGCGCTGGGCGCTGATCGCGCGTGGTCTCATAAAAGCGTTGTTCGATGGAGGTCTGCGCTTCGCCATCGTCCACCTCGACGCTCAGCGGCTGGCGTTGAACGCGCGCGCTGATGCGCTCGATGCCTGCCGGGTACGTGGCGGAAAACAGCAGCGTCTGACGTTGCGGCGGCGTATAGCTGATCACATCGTCGATGTCGTCGGCGAACCCCATGTCCAGCATGCGATCGGCCTCATCCAGCACCAGCACCTTCAGCTCGTCCAGCTGCAGCGTTTTCTTGCGCAGGTGTTCCTGGATACGGCCCGGCGTCCCCACCACGATGTGCGGCGCATGCACCAGCGAATCGAGCTGCGGCCCCATCGGCTGGCCGCCGCACAGCGTCAGGATCTTGATGTTTTGCGTAAAACGCGCCAGGCGACGCAGCTCTTTGCTCACCTGATCGGCCAGCTCGCGGGTGGGACAGAGCACCAGCGCCTGCGTGGCGACCTGACCGACGACGATACTGTTCAGCAGACCAATGCCGAAGGCCGCCGTTTTACCGCTGCCGGTTTTCGCCTTGGCGCGCACGTCCCGCCCTTGCAGGATGGCGGGCAATGCGGCGGCCTGTACCGGCGTCATTTCGGCGTACCCCAGTTCGTTGAGGTTGGCCAACTGTTCGGCTGGCAGCGGCAGGGAAGAAAAAGAAACTGTGCTCACGGCGATAACTCTTATGTGACGAATGGAATGGCGGCGCGCCCGCAGGTAAGCGCCGAATCAGCGGTAAATGATAACAGAGATGGGCGGCGTTACGGGGTGCGGGCATAAAAAAACCCGCCGGCGGCGGGTTTCTTGGCAACGCAGTCGTTAAATCGCAACGACGTTGGCTGCGGCTGGGCCACGTTGGCTGTCCTGGATGGAGAACTCAACCTGCTGGCCTTCAGCCAGGGTCTTGAAACCATCGCTGACGATAGCGGAGAAATGAACGAAAACGTCTTTAGAGCCGTCGGCAGGGGTGATAAAGCCGAAACCTTTGCTTTCGTTGAACCATTTAACGTGACCAGTGATCTTGCTCATTTGTGTTTCCTTTACTTGATAAACCTGCCTTGACGGCACGAGACGCGAAAACCTTTAAATAAGTAGGTCTTCTTTCGCCGTCGGTTATTAACGCACAATCGCTCATACAGGGCAAATATTTCTGTTTGTTATAAAAACAGCCAGTTAGCAACAAAACCGGCGCGGCGGCTGCGCGCGCAATCGTTTTCGTATATACTGCCCGCCGATCATCAATCCGCTTACTTTCACCGATCCAGGTACGAAACTATGTTAACGATTGGAACCGCCCTGCGCCCTTCCGCCACCCGCGTCATGTTGCTCGGCTCCGGCGAGCTGGGTAAAGAAGTCGCCATTGAATGCCAGCGCCTCGGTCTGGAGGTGATCGCCGTCGATCGCTACGCCGATGCGCCGGCCATGCATGTGGCGCACCGCAGCCACGTCATCAATATGCTGGACGGTGACGCGTTGAAAGCCGTCATCGAACACGAGCGGCCGGACTATATCGTTCCCGAAATCGAAGCGATCGCCACCGCCATGTTGGTCGAGCTTGAACGCCAGGGCCACCGCGTAGTGCCCTGTGCCGAAGCCACACGCCTGACCATGAACCGTGAAGGCATCCGTCGTCTGGCGGCGGAAGAGCTCGGTCTTCCCACCTCCAGCTACCGCTTTGCCGACAGTGAAATCGCCTTCCGCCAGGCGGTTGAGCATATCGGCTACCCGTGCATCGTCAAACCGGTGATGAGCTCTTCCGGCAAAGGCCAGAGCCTGATCCGCACGCCCGAACAGCTGCAAAGCGCCTGGGATTACGCCCAACAGGGCGGCCGTGCCGGCGGTGGCCGGGTGATCGTCGAAGGGCTGGTAAGATTTGATTTTGAAATTACGCTGCTGACCATCAGCGCCGTGGATGGCGTGCATTTCTGTGAGCCGATCGGGCACCGTCAGGAGGATGGGGATTATCGCGAATCCTGGCAACCGCAACGCATGTCGGCTACGGCGCTGAGCCGGGCCCAGGCTATCGCCGAGAAAGTGGTGAAGGCCCTGGGGGGCTTCGGGCTGTTCGGCGTGGAGCTGTTCGTTTGTGGCGACGACGTGATCTTCAGCGAAGTGTCGCCACGCCCGCACGATACCGGCATGGTCACGTTGATTTCACAGGATCTGTCTGAGTTCGCCCTGCACGTGCGCGCCTTTCTCGGTTTGCCGATCGGCGCTATCCGCCAGTTCGGCCCTTCCGCTTCAGCGGTGATCCTGCCACAGCTCACCAGCACCGATGTGCGCTTCAGCGGATTGGAAAACGCGCTGCGCGGGCACAACCAGCTGCGTCTGTTCGGCAAGCCGGAAATCGCCGGCCAGCGCCGCCTGGGTGTAGCGCTGGCGACGGCGGACACCACGGAACTCGCGGTGGAGCTGGCGAAACAGGCCGCCGCCGCCGTGGCGGTCAACCACTAAAACTGACGGGGCCGCTTGCGCGGCCCCGATAACATCAATAGTCTTCGTCTTCTTCAACATCGTCATCCCGCGACGCCTCCGGCGCGGCATCCTGCTGTTCGTCTTCGTCATCGAACAGCACCGCGACATGAGCGCCCTGATGCTTCTCACGAATTTCCTGCGCAACGCGAGCAATGGCCTCACCGCTGCTCATGCCCTGTTCCATCAGCTGATGGATGCGATCCGCCGCTTCCTGCTGCTCCGCGTGGCTCAGTAATGGCATACCTGCATGCATGTGTCGTTCTCTCCGGCAAAAGGGAGAAGGAGTATACGCGCTAACGCGGCGGATCCCAACGTCTTATGCCTCAGGCCGGCTGTGAACAGCCGTTATCGTTGCGCCACTGCTTTAAACGGTGCCGCCACAGCATGACATGCCACCCCTGCTTCACGCCGCGCGCATTGGCGAGCATCGCTCTGTCGATGCCACGTTGGTAAAACTCTTCGGTAATCTGATTCTGAGCGGCCGGGTCCGGCTCACGGCGAATGCTGTGGCAAATCCCCAGCGCTTCGCGGGTGATCTGCCAATGGAACGCCGGCCGAATGGCGATGGTGCTCGCATAACGCAGGTTGAGCCGCTCCAGCATTTCGACGATTTTCATATAGTGGCGCTGATAATCCACGTTAGCCTTGCCGGTGCGGCGGCGATTGCTGATCGACTTGTCGTGCACCCGTTGGCGGTACAGCGGCGTGCTTAAATATTTGACCCGCTTGGCATTAAACATGACCTCCGTCGTCCAGGGAATATCCTGGTGATGTAAGCCCGGTTCAAAATAGAGCCGATGTTGGCGGATAAAATCGAGACGATATATCGCCAACCACACAACGTGAATAAACTTTCGCGATTTCAACGCGCGTTCGAACCATTGAACGCCAGTGATAACATCAGTGGTGCGTAAACGCTCCTGAGGAAAAATCGGCTGCAATTCGTCCTGGCTGGCAAAATAGCGTTCGCCATTGCATTGCATCACGTCTAATTGGTGCCGTTCGGCCTGCTCGAGCAGTGTGGAATACATTTCCGGCGCCAGCAGATCGTCAGCGTCGGGAAACGCCACGTATTTTCCTCGGGCAACGGCGAGCCCGGCATTACGCGCATTGGAAACGCCGGCGTTCGCCTGATCGATAACCCGAATATGCGGATGCGCCGCCGCATAGCGGTGGGCGACCGCCCCCGAACCGTCGGTGGAACCATCGTTAACGATGATCACCTCCAACCGCTGTTCTCGTTGAGCAAGCAACGAAGCCAGGAAAGGTTCTAACAGTTCTCCCGCATTGTGCATCGGGACGATGACGCTCAGCATTAACGACATAGGCAGCTCTTCAATAATAATGTAACAAAATGATAATTTTATTTTTTTGAAAAATAGAAATCGCTTCAGCGCCCGAGCGAAATATGACGCAAACATTCACATTTCCGCCGCGAGCTAAATAAGATTCATCTTGTTTGTCTTTTCATGCTTTCTACAAGAAAAGCGTTCCACAACAAGGGATAACTTTCACAAGACGGCCACCGTAAAAAACACAGGCAAAGCCGTTTCGCATCGCCCGCTTAATAACAGCGAGCAACAATAAAAGTGTGAAATTAACGAGTTGTCTTTATATTTCTCGGGTCTTGCGCCCTCGGTGAAAAATGCTTCCAGTTATTTTGACGTTAAATTTTTAACATATCGAAGTATAAACAATGGCGCAAAAAATGCCTTATTTCAGGTTTATTGAACTGCCGTTTATGTGAGGTGTGCTGCATGTCTCGCATGGCAAAACATGCATGCCATGGCCGTCTATGGCACACTAGCCGCCAGATATTGCCGTCTTCACAGCCAGGTTTATTGACGTTCATGAGCGTAACCGCCCCAAACATAAAGTCTTTGCCCTACCATCGCAGCGCCCTGATGACGCTTTTTGCCCCGCTTTCATCGCAGCCTTGGGCGATGCTGCTGCACTCGGGCTTTGCCGATCACTCGCATAACCGCTTCGATATTCTGGTCGCACAGCCGCGCATTACTCTCACGACTCATGGCGCCACCACAGAAATCGCAAGTGACGACGTAACAATACGGTCGCAACAAGATCCGTTTGAGTTGTTGCAACAGCAGATGGTGGCGCAAGGTTGGCAACCGGCCTTTAATCCGGATCTGCCGTTTCAGGGCGGCGCCCTGGGGCTGTTCGGCTACGATCTTGGGCGGCGGGTGGAAAGCTTGCCGCAGTTGGCCGAAGCCGACCTCGCCTTACCGGACATGGCGGTGGGCATTTATGACTGGGCGCTGATCGCCGACCACCGGCTGCAAACGCTGACGCTGCTCAGCTATGGCGACGTGGAACAGCGCTGGCGCTGGCTCAATAGCCAAACCGCGCCTGCGGCACGCCCTTTCACGCTGCTGAGCGATTGGCGCGCCAATATGAGCCGGCAGCAGTACGGCGAGAAGTTCCAACGCATTCAGCACTACCTGCGCAGCGGCGACTGTTACCAAATCAATCTGGCGCAGCGATTCTCCGCAGACTATCAGGGAGATGAATGGCAGGCGTTTTGCCGATTGAGCGCCAGCAACCGCGCGCCGTTCTCCGCGTTCTTGCGTCTGCCGCACAACAGCGTGTTGAGCGTTTCTCCCGAGCGCTTCCTGTGGCTGGAGCAGCAGCGCATCCAAACCCGCCCGATCAAGGGCACGCTGCCGCGGCTGGCGGACGCGGAACAAGACGCCGCACAGGCTCGTCGTTTGGCTGGTTCACCCAAAGACCGCGCTGAAAATCTGATGATTGTCGATCTGCTGCGCAACGATATCGGCCGCGTCGCCCAGCCCGGCAGCGTGCGCGTGCCGGAGCTGTTCGTCGTGGAGCCGTTCCCGGCGGTGCACCACCTGGTGAGCACCATCACCGCAACCCTGCCGGACACCGCCTCGGCGACCGAACTGCTGCGCGCCTGCTTTCCCGGCGGCTCGATCACCGGCGCGCCCAAGGTGCGGGCGATGGAAATCATCGAAGAACTGGAGCCGCAGCGTCGCAACGCCTATTGCGGCAGCATCGGTTACCTGAGCGCCTGCGGCACCATGGACACCAACATCACTATTCGCACGCTCGTCACCGAAAACGGCCGCATCCATTGTTCCGCCGGCGGCGGCATCGTGGCGGACAGCCAGGAACAGGCGGAATATCAGGAGACCTTCGACAAGGTTGGCCGCATTCTGCCGCAGCTCGGGGAGTGCGCCCAGTCGTGATCCCACCAAATGCACCGGCTTCACTGCACGCCTTTATCAGCCGTTTCCAACTGCAGCTGCCGCAGGCGGCGCAGATCTCGCACAATGTGCGCCCGGCCGCAGTGCTGATCCCGATCGTCTGTCGCGCCGAGCCGACGCTGCTGTTGACCCGCCGCGCCGACTCGCTGCGCAAACATGCCGGCCAGGTGGCCTTCCCCGGCGGTAAAACCGACGCTGAAGACGGGTCGGCGATCGTGACGGCGCTGCGAGAAGCGCAGGAAGAAGTGGCGATACCGCCGCAGGCGGTTACCATACTCGGCCAAATGGCGCCGCTCGACAGCAGCACCGGATTTCAGGTCACGCCTATCGTCGGCCTGGTCTCGCCGGACGTGCAGTTCCGCGCCAACGAAGGCGAAGTGGCTGACGTGTTTGAAATGCCTTTGCGGGAGGCGCTGACCCTGTCGCGTTACTACCCGCTGGACATTCATCGCGCCGGCCATACGCACCGGATTTACCTTTCCTGGTACCACAGCCAGTTTATCTGGGGGCTGACCGCCGCCATCATTCGCCGCCTGGCGCAACAAGTCAGTATTTAGCCGGCATTGCGTGATCTGACTCGCAATCTGGCACGGTTGCCGGCCTCCGCTGCGGGTAAAGCGATCGAAATCACTTCATTTGATCGCTTTTTCAACTACCGTTCCGGTTGAATGGTTTTAAAAAAACTGTAAACCCTCTCTTAAACCTTACGAAATACCTGTAAAATACCACCGTCCGAGATAAACCACTGTAGAAACAGGGATTAAGCCGGCGGCGTTCAGCAAGGAAAGCTGGCGCGATTACCGTTAATGGAGCTTGGGCGAAAGCGGATGCCCCGCACAAGGGTTCGCCCCGGGTAATCAGTAAAAAAAGCGACACCACGGATTATTTAATTTCATGCGAAAAAGGCAGCCGAACCCGCACGGCCCTTTTACAATATCGCTGTTCCCTGCGCGGTTTTTAACCGCCGCAGCCATAACAATACGTCTCTTTAAGGAGTTTTAGCGTGATTAGCGTTTTCGACATGTTTAAGATCGGCATCGGCCCGTCCAGCTCTCATACGGTTGGACCGATGAAAGCCGGCAAACAGTTTGTCGACGATCTGGTAAATAAAGGCCTGATGCCTTCTATCACGCGTGTTGCCGTAGACGTTTACGGCTCACTCTCATTGACCGGCAAAGGTCACCATACCGATATCGCTATCATTCTCGGCCTGGCCGGCAACATGCCGGACACCGTCGATATCGATAGCATTCCGGGTTTTATTCGCGATGTAGAACAACGTCAACGCCTGATGCTGGCCAACGGCCTGCATGAAGTCGATTTCCCGCGCGACGGCGGCATGGTCTTCCGCAGCGACAACCTGCCGCTGCACGAAAACGGTATGCAGGTCCACGCCTTCGCCGGCGATAAAGAAGTGTACAGCAAGACCTATTATTCTATCGGCGGCGGCTTCATCGTCGATGAAGAGAACTTCGGCAAGGCCGCCGAGCAAGAACTGCAAATGCCTTATCCGTTCAATTCCGCGCGCGAAATGCTCGACCACTGTCGCGATACCGGGCTGTCGCTGTCCGGCATGGTGATGCAGAACGAACTGGCGCTGCACAGCAAGCAAGAGATCGACACCTACTTCGGTAACGTCTGGCAAACCATGCGCGCCTGCATCGATCGCGGTCTGAACACCGAAGGCGTGCTGCCGGGCCCGCTGCGCGTGCCGCGCCGTGCCTCCGCGCTGCGCCGCATGCTGGTGGCGTCGGATAAACTGTCCAACGATCCGATGAACGTGATCGACTGGGTCAACATGTTCGCGCTGGCGGTTAACGAAGAAAACGCCGCCGGCGGCCGCGTCGTCACCGCGCCGACCAACGGCGCCTGCGGCATCGTGCCTGCCGTGCTGGCTTACTACGATCACTTCATCGAGTCCGTCAGCCCGGACATCTATATCCGCTACTTTATGGCGGCGGGCGCCATCGGCGCGCTGTACAAGATGAACGCCTCCATTTCCGGCGCCGAAGTCGGCTGTCAGGGTGAAGTCGGCGTTGCCTGCTCCATGGCGGCGGCCGGCCTGGCCGAACTGCTGGGCGGCAGCCCTGAGCAGGTATGCGTGGCGGCGGAAATCGGCATGGAACACAACCTGGGTCTGACCTGCGATCCGGTCGCCGGCCAGGTGCAGGTGCCGTGCATTGAGCGCAACGCCATCGCCTCGGTCAAGGCGATCAATGCCGCCCGCATGGCCCTGCGCCGCACCAGCGAACCGCGCGTTTCGCTGGATAAGGTGATCGAGACCATGTATGAAACCGGCAAAGACATGAACGCCAAGTATCGAGAAACATCACGCGGCGGCCTGGCTATCAAGGTGCAATGCGACTGACCGACAACCCCGCCATCCGGCGGGGTTTTTTATGGTTAATCAATTCATTGAGCGTTTTTGTGACAATGTCACCAGAAAAAATCCTGCATTTTTCTCATCGATCCGGCGGTTAGCCTGCAAATTGACCTTCTGTTTTGCCAAATCGAAATAATTTACTGAGTTACCATCAATCTTGTATAACCTCAGGCTAGAATTAGCCGAGCGTAACTTAAGGATCTATGGCCTGACCGTGACTCGGAGCTGGATTACCGAACAAGGATTTACCGGATGTTGATGACCCACCTCGCCGCGTCCCAATATCGTTACTACCGTTGGCTGCTGGCCGGAGCGGTGGGCGCGGCTATTCTGTTGGTATCGCTGTATACCCGTTACTATCAAGAGGTCAAAAGCATCGAGCAGAGCCAGCAAACGTTGGCCACCCGCACCGTCGGCAAGATTGACCAGCTGCTGTCCCCCGCACAGCTGCAGGCGGAACGCAGTATGGACATGCTGGAACAACCCTGCGAGAACGTCTCATCGACCCTACGCTTTCGCGCTGCGCAAAATCAGGCGCTGCGCGCCATGCTGCTGGTAAAAAATGGCGTCATCTACTGCTCCAGCCTGTTTGGCGCCCGTCATTATCAGTTGGCCGCCGTGCTGCCGATTTTCGTCAACAGCAACGTCAAGCTGGCGCTGCGCCCTTCGTTGGCGGTGAGCAAAGGACTGCCCACGTTGGTGATGTGGACACCCTCCCCCGGCGATAGAACCAGCGGCGTTCTGCACGTCTTCAATATCGAGCTGTTATCGAACTTTTTACTCGAACCGCAGGAGCCTTATGTTCAGCGAATGGTGCTGAACGTAGCCGACAGCAGCCTGGAATACGGACGCCGTGAAATCCTGCGCCGCGACACCCTGACCAACGATCTGCGTTACACCGCCGGTTCCGAGCGGTACCCGTTCTCGATTTCGCTGTTCGGCCCGCAGGTCGGCATGCTGGCGTTTTCCGCACTGCCGCGCCATATTCCTCTGGCGCTGTTGATCAGCCTGCTGGCGGCCTACGTGGTCTACCTGCTCACCGCTAACCGTATGAGCCTGTCTTATCACATCGGTCATGCCATTACCCACCGGGAGTTCCGCGTTTACTGCCAACCGATCATTCACAGCGATACCGGCCGCTGCGCCGGCGTCGAGATGCTGCTGCGTTGGAAAAAGAAACGGCAGGGGTGGATCTCGCCCGACGTGTTTATCCCGCTGGCCGAGCAGCATGAGCTGATCATTCCGCTGACCCGTTATCTGATGAACACCGTGACGGAAAATCTGCAGCTATTCCCGCCGCGGCCGTCGTTCTACATCAGCATCAACGTCGCGGCCGAACATTTTAAAACGCTCAACATCATCGACGATATCCGCCAGATTTGGCTGCCGGCGCACCCAATGCCGTCACTGATGCTGGAGCTGACCGAGCGCACCGCGCTGTCGGCCATCCAGCATGACCAGATCCGGACGCTGAAAGACATGGGTATCATGCTGGCCATCGACGATTTCGGCACCGGCCACAGTTCGCTGAGCTACCTGAAAAACCTCAGCCCGGACGTGTTGAAGATCGACCGCGGGTTTACCGCGGCCATCGGCACCGACGCGGTAAACGCCACGGTGACCGACACCATCATTACGCTGGCGCAGCGGCTGAAGCTGAAGTTGGTGGCTGAAGGGGTAGAAACGGCGGAACAGGCTGACTATCTGCGCTCACGCGAGGTCAATGCCCTGCAGGGGTATTATTTCGCCAAACCGATGCCGATCCACGTTTTCCCGCTGTGGTTGCAGCAGTACGAATCGCGCGTCAGACATGCGCAAGAGGATCCGCCGGAGGCCTGAGCCTCCGGCGAACGGGTTACGACTGCGTCGGCTCGTCAAAGACGACGCGGGTGACACGCACCAGTTCGATGCGGTATTCGGAGACGTCGACGATATCGAAACGCAGGTGGTTCAGCTCGATAGTATCCCCCACCACCGGCATCTGGCCGTAGTGGGCCAACAGCAGCCCCGCCAGGGTGGCGTAGTCCGCGGTTGGGCTCACCAGGTCATCGCAGGCCAGCGCCTGTTCCAGCGAGTGCAGGTCGGTCCCGCCCTTCACCAGCCAGCCGTCGCCTTCCGCCACAATGTCCGGGGTTTCATCTTCGTCCGGGAATTCACCGGCAATCGCTTCCAGCACGTCCAGCGGCGTCACCAGCCCTTGCACGACGCCGAACTCGTTGGTGACCACCACCAGACGCCCTTTGGCGCGACGCAGCACCGCCAACAGCTTGATGACGTCCATGGTTTCCGGCACCACGATCGGCGGCGTGCGGGCGGCGAACTCGGCGATATCTTCACCCTGCTCCAGCGCCACCAGCAGATCCTTGGCGCGCACCACGCCGACAATCTCATCCACCGAATCGCGGCACACCGGGAACAGACTGTGCGGCGTGTCCAGCAGCTGTTCGCGCACCTCTTCACGAGAGCGCTCGCAATCGACCCAGGAAATCTCGGTGCGCGGCGTCATCACGCTGCGCAATGAGCGCGAGGCCAGCGTCAGCACGCCGCTGATCATATAACGCTCTTCCTCCGCAAAGGTTTCATCCCGCGGCAAGGCGACCGCATCGTCCGTCTGCTGCGCGCGCTGCTGCCCCATCAGGCGCATGATCGCTTCCGCGGTGCGCTCGCGCATCGGGCGACGCGCCTGATGCTTGATGAAGTTGCGACGCGCGATCTGGTTGAACAATTCAATCAGGATCGAGAAGCCGATCGCGGCGTACAGATAACCTTTAGGAATATGCAAGCCGAAGCCTTCGGCGATCAGGCTCAGGCCGATCATCAACAGGAAGCTCAGGCACAGCACCACAATGGTCGGGTGCGCGTTAACGAAGTTAGTCAACGGTTTGGACGCCAACAGCATCACCGCCATCGCGATCACCACCGCCGCCATCATCACCGGCAGATCGTTCACCATGCCCACTGCGGTAATCACCGCATCGAGCGAGAACACCGCGTCGAGGATGACGATCTGCACCACCACCGCCCAGAACTTGGCGTAACCGCGGTTGGCGCCGTCCTGGTGCGTCTGCCCTTCCAGCCGTTCATGCAGCTCCATGGTGGCTTTGAACAACAGGAACACCCCGCCGAACAGCAGGATAAGATCGCGGCCCGAGAAGCTGAAATCGCCGACGCTGAACAGCGGCGTGGTCAGCGTCACCATCCAGGAGATCACCGACAACAGGCCCAAACGCATCAGCAGTGCCAGCGACAGGCCGATGATGCGCGCTTTATCACGCTGCTTCGGCGGCAGCTTGTCGGCCAAAATGGCAATGAACACCAGGTTGTCGATGCCCAGCACGATTTCCAGCACCACCAGCGTAAGCAACCCCGCCCAGATAGAGGGGTCCATTAAAAATTCCATATCAGACTCCAGAGAAAAGTGGGAACGAGCGCAGGAGGCTCAGACGTGACGATGCCGCCGCTGCATGGGCGCAGTCGACAATAGCAAGGTGACGGGATGGGATTACCGGGTGGTGGCCGAGCGGCCGAACAGCATATGTAACGCCAGCAGGTGGCGGGTGAAACCTGGAAAAACAGTAACTTCGGTGACAGTCCATAGGGAGGGCTGAGGCCCTTCACTCCTTAGTGATGAAAGAGGAAATTACTGTATCAGGATTTTTCTGGCGGACAAAGCGGCTTTTTCAACGGCGGTTTAAGGTTGCGCCCTGTCATCTCGCCCACGACCGCTAAGATTTATCCGAGCATTCAATAGCGGAGCAGCGTCACAAAAAATATTTTTTCACTCACTAAAATAAATGACGCGTTCGTGAAGTATCGCGCACAGGCATTTGAAACTGCGTGAGAAATGTTAGGCGTGCGTTTCTTTTTTTCTACCATAATGTATCTGAACCGCGGAAGTGACTGCCAAGACGGCACGGAAGAACGATACACACCGTGCCTGGAGTTCAACGAGGAGGTAGCGAGTGGCAATAGCTATTATCATCGGCACACACGGGGCTGCAGCGGAACAACTGCTGAAAACGGCGGAGATGCTATTGGGCGAGCAGGACAACGTCGCCTTTATAGACTTCGTTCCCGGTGAGAATGCCGAAACGTTAATCGTCAAGTACAACGAAAAAATCAGTGGATTGGATACCAGCGGCGGCGTGCTGTTCCTGGTGGATACCTGGGGCGGCAGCCCGTTCAACGCCGCCAGCCGCATTGCGGTCGATAAAGACAACTATGAGGTCGTCACCGGGGTCAACATTCCGATGCTGGTGGAAACCTTCATGGCGCGGGACGATAACCCCGCTTTCGATGAACTGGTGGCGCTGGCATTGGAAACCGGCCGTGAAGGCGTGAAAGCGCTGAAAAAACCGCAAGAAGAACCCGCAAAACCCGCAGCACCCGCCCCGAAAGCCGCTGCTCCTCAGGCGCCGTTGGGGCCGAACGATCACATGAAAATCGGCCTGGCGCGTATCGACGATCGCTTAATCCACGGCCAGGTCGCCACCCGCTGGACCAAAGAGACCAACGTCAGCCGCATCATCGTCGTCAGCGATGAGGTCGCCGCCGACCATGTGCGCAAGACCTTGTTGACCCAGGTTGCCCCGCCGGGCGTCACCGCTCACGTGGTGGACGTGGCGAAGGCCATCCGCGTCTGGAACAACCCGAAATACGCCAACGATCGCGTGATGCTGTTATTCACCAACCCGACCGACGTTTGGCGTCTGGTAGAAGGCGGCGTGGAGATTAAATCCGTCAATATCGGCGGCATGGCGTTCCGTCAGGGGAAAACCCAGGTGAACAACGCCGTTTCCGTCGATGAAAAAGATATCGAAGCGTTTAAGAAGCTGAACGACCGCGGTATCGAGCTGGAGGTGCGTAAGGTCTCGTCCGACAGCCGGCTAAAAATGATGGACCTGATTAACAAACTCAATTAGTGGCGCCAGCCGCTGATTATTTTACTCAGAGCTTTTTTGGTCATAGGAGAAGTGCAATGGAGATCATCACTCTTCAGATTGTGCTGATATTTATCGTTGCCTGTATCGCCGGGATGGGTTCCGTCCTCGACGAGTTCCAGTTCCACCGCCCGCTGGTCGCCTGTACCCTGATCGGCTTCATCCTCGGCGACATGAAAACCGGCATCATCATCGGCGGTACGCTGGAAATGATCGCCCTCGGCTGGATGAACATCGGTGCGGCGGTCGCGCCGGATGCCGCCCTGGCGTCCATCATCTCGACCATTCTGGTCATCGCCGGTGGGCAGAGCGTCGGCGCCGGTATCGCGCTGGCCATTCCGCTGGCGGCGGCCGGCCAGGTGCTGACCATCATCGTGCGCACCCTCACCGTGGCCTTCCAGCACGCGGCGGACAGCGCGGCGGAGCGCGGCAGCCTGCGCGCCATCACCTGGATCCATATCGGCGCCCTGCTGCTGCAGGCGATGCGTATCGCCATCCCTGCGGTCATCGTCGCCATCTCGGTCGGCACCGCCGGGGTACACGCCCTGCTCAACTCGATCCCGGAAGTGGTCACCAGCGGCCTGAACATCGCCGGCGGCATGATCGTCGTGGTCGGTTACGCAATGGTGATTAACATGATGCGCGCCGGCTACCTGATGCCGTTCTTCTATCTCGGTTTCGTTACCGCCGCCTTCACCAACTTCAACCTGGTGGCGCTCGGCGTCATCGGCGTGGTGATGGCCGTGCTGTATATCCAGCTCAGCCCGAAATACAACAAATCTCAGGTTGTCCAGGCCGGCCCGGCTAACGCGAACGATCTCGATAACGAACTCGACTAGGAATAGGTGAGAGAAATGGTTGATACAACTGCTCAAAAGAAACTCACGCCGGCCGACATTCGCGGCGTATTCCTGCGCTCTAACCTGTTCCAGGGGTCATGGAACTTCGAACGCATGCAGGCGCTGGGTTTTTGCTTCTCGATGGTGCCGGTGATCCGTCGCCTGTATCCGGAAAACAATGACGATCGCAAACAGGCGATCAAACGCCACCTCGAGTTCTTCAACACGCACCCTTACGTGGCGGCGCCGGTGCTCGGCGTGACCATGGCGATGGAAGAGCAACGCGCCAACGGCGCGCCGATCGACGACGGCGCGATCAACGGCATCAAGGTCGGTTTGATGGGGCCGTTGGCAGGCGTCGGTGACCCGATCTTCTGGGGCACCGTGCGGCCGGTGTTCGCCGCGCTCGGCGCCGGCATCGCCATGAGCGGCAGCCTGCTCGGACCGATCCTGTTCTTCGTGCTGTTCAACCTGGTGCGCCTGCTGACCCGCTACTACGGCGTGGCCTACGGTTACCGTAAAGGGGTGGATATCGTCAACGACATGGGCGGCGGTTTCCTGCAAAAACTGACGGAAGGAGCGTCCATTCTCGGCCTGTTTGTGATGGGGGCGCTGGTCAACAAGTGGACGCACGTGAATATCCCGCTGGTGGTGTCCAAGATAACCGACCAGACCGGGCATACCAACGTCACCACGGTGCAGACTATCCTCGACCAGCTGATGCCGGGCCTGGTGCCGTTGCTGCTGACCTTCGCCTGCATGTGGCTGCTGCGCAAGAAAGTCAACGCGCTGTGGATCATCATCGGCTTCTTCGTCATCGGTATCTTTGGCTATTGGATTGGCCTGCTGGGCCTGTAATCGTTCGAAACGGCCGGGGGGCAACCCCCGGCTTTTTTATGTGTGGAGCAAGAGATGTCACTGACCGACGCCGTACTGATGCTGTTCATCGCCCTGCTGTTGCTGTATTCGCTGTATGACGAATTCGGCATGGATCTGCTGAAAGGCAAAACGCGGCTCAAAGTGCCGCTCAAACGCCGCAACCGGCTCGACAGCCTGATTTTCGTCGGCCTGATCGCCATTCTGATTTACCGCAACGTCACCACCAACGGCGCGGCATTAACCACTTACCTGCTTATTTCTTTGGCGCTGCTCGCCATCTATATCGCTTATATTCGCTCGCCCAAAATGGTGTTTAAAGCGCACGGTTTTTTCTTCGCCAATGTGTTTGTCGAATATAACCGCATTAAAGCCATGAATTTATCGGAGGATGGCATTCTGGCCATCGACCTGGAACAGCGCCGGCTGTTGGTTCAGGTAACTCACCTGGACGACCTGGAGAAGATTTATCACTTTTTCGTTGATAATCAATAAATAAAAATAAATCCATTCCGTTATCGCTCAAACCCCGCGCTGCTTGTGGACAATTAATCGGCAGCGCCATTTCCTTTCTGACTATTATTTCCGCAACATTGTTACCCCCGGCTACATTATATTCCCGCATGAACTCAGATTAATGAAAACGAGTCTCAATTAAGAACCAATATTGCCAAAGAATAAGGTTGTCGATGGCTGAAATAATATGGTATGGTTGCGCCGTCATTGGGGAGTAGCCGGTTTCTGGAGAATAAAAACCAGAAACGCCCGTATCAACATACTCGTTTCGCCGTATGAAACGTGGTGCGGGCAGCCAGGTAAGGTTGGCGAGACCATAGACACGTAACTCCGTCGTTTGGTTGGGGGTGGGTTACGTGTATATGGAGCCACCCGGCCGAGGCTATTTCACATGAACCTTTCAGCAACGCTTATTCTCGCTTTCGGCATGTCCATGGATGCTTTCGCCGCTTCAATCGGCAAAGGCGCCAGCCTGCATCAACCCCGTTTTCGCGAAGCGATCCGCACCGGCCTGATCTTCGGCGTGGTGGAAGCGATCACCCCGCTCATCGGTTGGGCCATCGGCCTGTTCGCCAGCCAATACATCATGGAATGGGACCACTGGGTCGCCTTCTCGCTGCTGTTCATTCTCGGCATGCGCATGATCGTCGAAGGGGTGCGCAACAGGCCCGACGAAGAAGAGAAGGTCAAACGCCATGGTTTCTGGTTATTGGTCGCCACCGCCATCGCCACCAGCCTCGACGCCATGGCGATCGGCGTCGGCCTGGCCTTCCTGCAGGTGAATATCGTGCACACCGCGATGGCCATCGGCTGCGCCACCATGATCATGGCGACGCTGGGCATGATGATCGGCCGCTTTATCGGCCCGCTGCTCGGCAAACGCGCCGAGATCCTCGGCGGCGTGGTGCTGATAGGTATCGGCGTCAACATCCTGCTGGAACACCTCGGCTACCTGGCCTGAGGCGACCGAACTGCAAAAAAACCTGCCGCGGCAGGTTTTTTTGTTTCTGGACGCCGCGCCTTTTAAGCGCGACGTCGGTACAGCGCCAGGACGAAATCCGTCTCGCACACAAACTCCCCGCCCTCGGCCAACCGCTGTTGCACTTCCGGCGTGGCGCGCCAGGCGAACGGCGTCATCTGCAGCAGGTTGGCGGCCTGCGCGCCCGGCAAGGTCATCGTATAGGCCAGCGCCTCTTTGCGCTCGCAGTCGAACCCATCGAACTGTTCGTCCTGTTCGGCATGCAGCTGCACCTGCTGGTACACCCGCTCTTTCAGCTGGTACAGATGACGCGGGCCCGGCGAAACCGTCACTACCACGCCGCCCGGCTTCACCACCCGCGCCAGCTCCTGCGCCTTGCAAGGGGCGTAGATGCGCAAGACCGCATCCAGCGCCCCGTCGGCGAACGGCAAACGGTGGCTGGAGGCGACGCAGAACGAGACCGCCGGATAACGTTTGGCGGCATAGCGGATCGCCACCTTCGCGACGTCCAGCCCATAGACCGCCATATTGCGCCCCAGGGCCAGCCGTGAGGCCACGGCGGCGGTGTAATACCCTTCCCCACAGCCTATGTCCAACAACGCGCCAGCATCGGCCGCCAGCGCCACATCCAGCCACTCGGCCACCTGCGCTTGCAGCGGCTGATAATATCCGCCGTCAAGAAACGCGCGCCGCGCCTGCATCATTTCCGCGCTGTCTCCCGGCTGTTTCGATCGCTTGTGCTGTACCGGCAGCAGATTGACGTAGCCCTCTTTGGCCTGATCGAACTGATGATTGCTGTCGCAACGCCATTGTTGAGACGAAAAATGCAGCGGCTGATGACACAGGGGACATTGATAAGACATGAATGGGCTTCCAGAGAGACAGGGCGCGGCTAGTCTAAAGAAGGCGCCGGTTTGATGCAAGGCGCATCCCCGCTCGCTTTCATCGCCAACAACACCTGGCCAAGCGGGGAAAAAGCTGGCTACACTGAGAGTCTGTTTTCTCACGCAGGTGAAAATAATTTATGAGCGATCATTCCGCGCTGCTCGATGCGGTGCCCCACATTCAGCACGGCTTCGGCAGCAAACTCGCGCTGCTGCCGGGGCATCTGCTGCCCTACAGCGGCACATTGCCGGAAAAGAAGCAGGTGCATGGCACCCGCATCGTCGATGTGCTGCAACCGGCGCAGACGTGCGGTGAGGCCGATGGCTTCTACACGCGCCAGCCCGGCATTCTGCTCAGCGTGCTGACGGCGGATTGCCTGCCGGTGCTGTTCAGCCGTCGTGACGGCGGCGCCATCGCGGCGGTGCACGCCGGCTGGCGCGGGTTGCTGGACGGTATTCTGGAACAGATGGCGGCCCGCATTCGCCAGGACGGCGACACCGCCGATTGGGTGGCCTCCATCGGTCCCGCCGCCGGCCCGTGCTGTTACGAAGTTGACGAAGCGCTGGTGGAAAACTTTAAACAGCGTCTGCCGCTGCCCGCTACGCTGATCAGCCCGCACTATCGGCATCTGGATCTGGCCGCGATCGCCGAATACAAGCTGACGGCACTCGGCTTCGCCGCCGTTGACCGCTCAGGCAGTTGCACTATCTGCACGCCGGACGTCGATCCGCAGCGGCCGCAGCGCTTCAAATACACCAGCTATCGCCGCAACAGCCATCGGCGCGCGCAGGATCCGACGCATCCGGGCATTAAAGGCCGCAACCAGTACGCCGGCATCGTCATCGTCGCCGAATGACGGAAACGAAAAAGCCCGCGCGAAGGCGGGCTTTTTGTACAGCTGACGCTGATTAGATAGCAGTAACGTTTACTGCAGATGGGCCTTTCTGGCCATCTTGGATTTCGAACTCAACGTTCTGGCCTTCAGCCAGGGTTTTGAAGCCGTTACCCTGGATTGCAGAGAAGTGTACGAACACGTCTTTGCTGCCGTCAGCCGGGGTGATGAAACCGAAACCTTTAGACTCGTTGAACCACTTAACTTGACCTTTGATCTTTGCCATCTTGAGTATTTCCTTTGGATTGTTTAAACCGCCCGTAGGCGTTACATAGACAAACTAGAGTCGTTACTGCTTGAGGCACTAAGATAAGGATCGGCAGAGAAGCGGTATTCAACGCTAACGTCTTTACTCAGAACTTCTTTACTGAAAATGCCACACATATACAGAACTGTACCTCGTTTTACCCAGATGCGTTATCACATACTCTGTATGCGATGGCAAGCCATTTTTAATCACTGAACGACATGTCGCACATATTTGAAACGGTCGAGAGCCACATTTGCTTAAATAGGCCAAAAGATGTTGAAGCATCGGCTATTTTCTGCTTGCCAAAATCACTGCGCCAGACCCCGCATTCTGCTGGCGTTTTAACAAAACTTTCATCGTATTGACGCCTATCTGTCTCATCATTTCCGCTTTTTTGCCGCTTATAGCGTTAAAAAATTTGAATCTTTATGGAATTTGATATGCAACATTTGAATATCGATGAACGGGGGCCAATTTATTCATCGCTCCTCCGACCATTTACCGCCGGAAAGCCCATTCATCATCGGCTTTCAGCCCTGCCGCCAAACGGCGCGGGCGAGCACGGCGCACGGGCCAGCGGTAACACATCCGCCCTGCACAACGGATGCATAAACATGCAAAGCGCCGGCACCTCTCCCGCTTGCCGGTGGGTTCATCATAAATAATCCGAATATCATTAACCTCAATAGCCGGAATAGTCTTATCAATAACGAAAGTTCAACGTTGAATTAAATCCTGAAAACAAGGGGGTTATTTGAATCACCACCCGCGCTTATCAATTCGGCTAATTACAGCCGCGCTTTCAAACCGTTGGTTTTATTCATCCCGCAGCGCCGCCGGGTGATGAGGTAACGCAGACGGTGAGCCCTGCAACGCGATGCGCTCGCCAATCTTCAGCGGATGGAATTGATGCTGCTCCAGCCCCGCTTCACTCAACGCCAGGTTCAACTGCTGCGGCGGCTCGTCCAGCGATTCATCCGCCAATTCGAACACCCCCCAATGAATGGGAATGGCGCGCGGCTGATTCAGTTGACGGTACAGCGTCACCGACTGCTGCGGATCCATATGCTGTTCCTGCATAAACCAGCGCGGCGCATAGGCGCCGATGGGCAGCGCCGCCACGTCGAACGGCCCCAGCCGTTGACCGATCTCCGCCAACCGTTCCGAATAGCCGCTGTCACCGGAAAAATAAAACCGCAGCGCCGGATGGTGGATCACCCAGCCGCACCACAGCGAGCGATTGCGATCCCACAGCGTGCGCATGCTCCAGTGCCGCGCCGGCGTGGCGTAGACCGTCAGCTCGCCCAACGGCAGACTCTGCCACCAGTCCAGCTCATGCACCTTCAGCCGATAACGGCGGAACCAGCGCTTCAAGCCGAGCGGCACGATGAACTCGGCCTGAGGGAAACGCCGCGCCAATTGCCGCACCGTGCGCCTGTCAAGGTGGTCATAATGGTTATGGGAGATCAGCACCGCATCCACCGCCGGCAGTTGCTCCACCGTCAGCGGCGGCGGCGTTCTGCGCTTCGGGCCGTAAAAGCTCAGTGGCGATGCGCGTTCGGACAACGCCGGATCGATCAGGATATAGCGCCCGCTCAATCGCAGCAGCATCGAGGCATGCCCCAACCACCAGACGCTGTCGCCACTGCCGCTGAGATCGGCTGGCTGCCACCAGCGTTCGGTAAATTGCGCGTAGCCCTGCTGCGGCGGCTTGGGCAACCCCTGGCGCTTGCGCTCATCTTGCCAACGTTGAAGATCCCCCTCCTGACGCCGCGAAGGTTCCGGGTTGCGAAATCCCTCCGGCGTGTGATGCGCCTTGGCCGCGTCGTAATAACGGTTGATTCTTTTCATCCAGCGTCTTCTCCCGACCCTCAGCGCCCTGCACGGGCATGACTTTCAGTGTAACAAACCCGATGAAGCTCGCACTTCGTCAGCCGTGCGCTGCATTGAGGGAGCTTTTGCCGTATGCTGTTGTCTCACTTCGGTGAGACAACCAGGGCCGCCAAGAGCCCGTTAAGACTCTCTTAAGAACTTTGTGATTGACTTGTAGGGCATACAGAAAAGGAGAAGTTATGAGTCGTTCGACATCCCACAAATCAGGCGCAGGCCTGGGGCGCCGTATTCGCAGCGCGCTGCTGGCGCAGAAGCAATACTGGAAAATGTATTTCGCCATGAAGCTGCGCCGCGTGCGCGTGCCTGCACCGCTGGTGCTGCTTGGCGGTTCGCTGCTCGGGTTCTTCATGCTGACCCTGCTGATGCTCAGCGTGGTGACCATCGACGTCATCAGCACCCTGCTGCTGCTGTGCCGGAAACTGCTGGGACGGAGTGACGGTGAGGGGCGCGCCTTTATGCCGCGCAGCTGACGAGAAGAGCGCGGAGGCGCAATATGCCTCCGCGCGCAGATTAACGCTTGGCGCCTTTGCGGCGCGTCAGCATGAATCCGCCCCACAGTACTGCAACCCACACCGGCATCAACAGCACCGAAATGCGGATCCCTTCGCTGAAATACATAATCACCAAAATCAGGCCGAGGAACGCCAGGCACAGATAGTTGCCGAACGGATACCACAGCGCCTTAAAGCTCGGAATGACGCCCTGACGGTTCTTCGCCGCACGGAATTTCAGGTGCGCCAGGCAGATCATCACCCAGTTGATCACCAGGGTGGACACCACCAGCGCCATCAGCAGCTCAAACGCCTTGCCGGGCATCAGATAGTTGATCAGCACGCCGATCGAGGTAATCAGCGCCGACAGCGCGATGGACAGCACCGGCACGCCGCGCTTGTTGACGCGCGTCAGCGCTTTCGGCGCATTGCCCTGGCTGGCCAGCCCGAACAACATGCGGCTGTTGGCATAAACGCCGCTGTTGTAGACCGACAATGCGGCGGTCAGCACCACCACGTTGAGCACCGTCGCCACCAGATTGCTGTTCAGCGCATGGAAGATCAGCACGAACGGGCTGCCGCCCTCCACCACTTGCCCCCACGGATAAAGCGAGAGCAGTACGGTCAGCGAACCGATATAGAAAATCAGAATACGGTACACCACCTGATTGGTCGCTTTAGGAATGCTGCGACGCGGATCCGCGGCTTCCGCCGCGGTGATGCCCACCATCTCCAGCCCGCCGAACGAGAACATGATCACCGCCATCGCCATCACCAGCCCCGAGAAGCCGTGCGGCATAAAGCCGCCCTGCTGCCACAGGTTGGTGATGCTGGCCTGCGGCCCGCCGTTGCCGCTGGCCAACAGCCAGGCGCCAAACACGATCATGCCGACAATCGCCACCACCTTGATGATGGCGAACCAAAACTCGGTTTCGCCGTACAGGCGCACGTTCACCAGGTTGATCAGATTGATCAACACAAAGAACAGCGCGGCGGACGCCCAGGTGGGGATCTCTGGCCACCAGTACTGAATGTAGATGCCGACGGCGGTCAATTCCGCCATGCCGACCAGAATGAACATCGCCCAGTAGTTCCAGCCGGAAAGGAAACCGGCGAAATCACCCCAATATTTATAGGCAAAGTGACTGAAAGATCCGGCGACCGGCTCCTCCACCACCATTTCGCCCAGCTGGCGCATGATCAAAAACGCGATAAAACCGCCGATGGCGTAGCCCAACAGCACGGCGGGGCCGGCCATTTTAATGGTTTGCGCAATGCCGAGAAATAAACCGGTGCCGATGGCGCCCCCGAGGGCAATAAGCTGTATGTGTCTGTTTTTTAATCCGCGTTTTAGCGGGGTATCCTGATGCTGACCGCCCATCTTATCCTCATATGGCGTACCTCCTTGCCGTTATCGGCTAAGATTTCACCAATCAATAAATGTATCTGCGGGCGGCTTTTTAACACTTAACCCCGTGAGCATCAAGGAGTAGCGCCCCGAGACGGCAGACCGGAGCGCGATTTTTTAACCGAGGGAGAGCGGGTAACGGCGGCGTTCAGCCAGGCATACCGCACAGTTTGGTCAGGTTGCGCGCGCCGATCATCAGCGTGGCGACATAAGATTGGCGACGCGTAACCACTTCCACCGCCACGCGATCGTTTTGATATTTTATCAGATAGGTCGAGGGCCAGCCCTGACGGCGCTGGCCGAAGCTTTCGGCATGACGATCGATCGCCGCATGGGCAATCACCAGATGAGACAAGTTTTTATCACCTTTGATAATGCGCTTCATAAACAGCCTCCGCCAACGACAGCTCTGTTATTAGAAAAAGGAGAAACTCTTACCAATCACCGGTATTTTTGCGAATCAGTTAGCCTGTCGGCTCATCAGAAAACAGATCATCGCCGCGCGCAGCGGGCTGGCGCTGTCGGCCTGCCATTCACCGCCCTGGGTGCTCATGCGCGCCTGCCACTGTGGGCTGTCGCTGTGGTTGTCGGGGTTCAGACTGATTTTGTTGGCGCAAATGATCGGCCAGGCGTCGGAGGGATTCTTGCAGTAATCTTTACCTTTCACGCCGCCGTAGGGATACCACTTGTCCGGGTTCTCCCCGGTCAGCAGCGCAATGCTGCGGTTCACTTCGGCATCGCTTTCTTCGTACCATTTAATCATCGGCTTTATCCATCTTTTGTAAGGTTCGCGCTACATTACGATGTCTGTAAGACAGTTTTATGACAGCGTCGCCGGTTTTCACATTATCTGCACTAATGTTTCGCCCCCTTTAACTTTTCTCCCCTTCTGCGTACACTTTTCGTCTGTTTAGCGCCCAGGAAACGCACGCATGTTGACCGGCCTCAACCACCTGACGCTCGCCGTCAGCGATCTCGATCGCAGCTTCGATTTTTACCGTCATCTGTTGGGGTTTACCCCTCACGCCCGCTGGCAAGGCGGCGCCTATCTGTCGTTGGGGGCGTTGTGGCTGTGCCTGTCATTGGATGAGGCCCGCACGCAACCACGGGCGCGTGATTACACCCATTACGCCTTCAGCGTCGCGCCGGAACACATTGAACGGGTCAGGGAGCGGCTGCGCCAGAGCGGCGCAGAAGAGTGGAAAAGCAATCGCAGCGAGGGCGAGTCGCTCTATTTTCTCGATCCTGATGGGCATCAGTTGGAGATCCATGCCGGCGATCTGGCCAGCCGCCTGGCGGCATGCCGGGAAAAACCGTATCAGGGCATGGTATTTTACTGAAGCGCCCCGGCGGCGCAGCGCCGGCCGGAGCAAGGTGTTCAACGTTCGGGGATAAAACCTTTGAAATCCAGCGCGGGGCTGAGATCGTCGTCATCAGCATCGCCGCCGTCGGCGCGAGCGCTGTGCGCCAAACGCTTCAACAGCGCCGTTTGTTGACGTTGCTGCTCGGCAATTTCCTGCAGCAGGCGAATCTGCTCGTTGGCGCGCACGCTGGCGCGGTTCACAAGGAACCAAACCCAGAGCCCCACCAGCAACGCCACGGCGGCGAGAGCCAACGACAACAGGCCGTTCTGGCCAAAACCTAAATCGTACATGGACAACCCTATCTACTGCGAAATTCAGGCCGCCATCTTAACACTCGCGGCGGCCGGGCGAACATCCCTGCCAAAAATTGCTTACCAGGGTACGAAGCGCGTCACCGAACAGATGCCCAGCGCAAAATTTCCACCATCGTCGCAATAACTGTCCAGCGCCAACAGGTAGAAAAACAGGCAGGCAGCGACGGCCGTCATTATCACGAGGATTTTTTTTCGCAACAAATTTAGCAGCCTCATTGTTATCAGGATGGTCTATCGCGCATGTTATCACAGCAAAGTTAAACGAAGTTTAACTTGTCGTTTAGATTTCTGGCTATCGCCCGATTTTCAGACTGTTACCCTTGCCCTCGCGCTGGCGCCGTGGCTAGATGAACCCTCAGGGATAACGAGGAAACGCAATGAGCAGACTGATTAAGTGGGTACTGGTATTGGCGGTCATTTACGGCGGCTTTTTGATCTCGGGCTACGGCGTGCTGATCGGCAGCAACAAGAACGTCGGCGGATTGGGATTGCAGTGCAAATACCTGACGGCGCGCAACGTGGCGATCGCCCAGTACGTCAATGGCGACAACGGTTTCATCGGCGTGACCGACTGCCCGCTGTTCAAGAAAATCGAAACGGTGGTGGATTAACCGCCACCGCCCGACGCCGTCGCTCTGCGGCGGCTCCGCCTCAATCGCGGGTAAACTTCAACTCGATCAGCGCAATCGCCTTGTCAATCGCTCTGCGGGTCACCGGATCGGCGCCAGCGGGATGCGTGGAGAAATCGATGCTTTTGAGCTGGCCCGCCATCTTGTCGCGCACTTCGGTCGGCGCAATCACGTCGATAACGTCCAGAATCTGTTTAATGACCAGTTGGCAAGCGACCAGATCGGAAGCCAATTCCTGCTCGTTGCTCAGCATGTCAGACATAATAACTTTCCCTCTTGATTCAAACGCCGCACAGAATAGCATGCCGCCTGCGCCATTGCCCGCCCTCCCCGCCTTTTTCCCCATTCTGCGCACCGCCGGGCAAAAGCCCGCGGCAGATTAGCCTATACTTGCAGCATGACGGTGATAAAAACATCCGTAACCTAAGCCACAACCAACAGGAGATAGTTATGGCGAATCACAATGTGAAATCCTGGGCAACAGTGCGTGAAACTTCGGTGGAAATTGCCGAAGCTATTTTTGAACTGGCAGGGAACGATGAAGTGTTGGCGCAGAAGATCTGGGAAGAAGGCAGCGATGAAGCGCTGGAAAAGGCTTTTGCCAAAACCACCGCAGACCAGCTTTATTGGGGAGAGGAAACCGTCGAGCGTAAAAACGTTTAAGCCGCCAGGCAACAAAAAGCCCGGGTTTCTGGCCCAGGCTTTCCCGATTAGCGCTCACCCCGCTCAGCGGCGTGCATCTCTGCTTGCTCTCACGGTTCTTCACCTCCCACACCTTCCGCATTTTTCATGCTCATCACCGGCGTCGCCATAAAAGCGCCGACGCCCACGATTACAACCAGAGTAATAATCACTGTCATTAACATGCGATCACCCCATCAACGTTGAGTTGTTACGGCTGACTCTGTTTTGGCGGTTCTTGCTGCGGTCTGCTCCGCGTCACCCACCGCGGCGGCGACAGTCTCAGATTAGCCGTTTTTCCTTTCGGCTGACAAGCGGCGGTTCAACGGTTTTTCCGAATCATGCCCCGTCATCGGCGGCGTTTTTTGTCCGCGGCGGCAAGTTGTGTATACTTCACCGCTATGTAGATCTCACACTGACGCACTGATGATACAAGAACACCATCTCTCATTGGTCTGCGCCCTCAGCAAATGGGTCGAAACTCACCTCGGACGAGTGATCCATCTCGAAGAGCTGGCCGAGTACTCCGGCTACTCGCTGTGGCACATGCAGAAGCTGTTCAAAGAAGCGACAGGGATTTCGCTGGGCAAATACATTCGTGAACGCCGTCTGGCCGGCGCGGTCTATCAACTGCGCAGCAGTGAAGCGTCGATTTTCGATATCGCCCTGGACTTTGGCTTCGGCTCACAGTCCCACTTCACCTACATGTTCAGAAAGCGTTTTAATATCACGCCTTACGATTTCCGCCAGGATCTGAGCGTCGATCTGCATATCGATCCGCCGCTGCACGTCATTCATCAAAAATCCGCCTGATTTTCGCCCGCCGCCAACCGGCGGGTTAACGCGCGCCCCAGACCGCCAGCAGCGCGATCGCGGCCGGCAACGCCTGCACCCACAGGATCTTGCGGCTGGCGGTCAGCCCGCCGAACACGCCGGCCGCCAGCACGCAGCCGAGAAAGAACAGCTGCAGCGCCACATCTTCACGCCAATAGCCCCATACCAGGCCCAGCGCCAGAAAACCGTTGTACAGTCCCTGGTTGGCGGCCAAGACCCGCGTGGCTGCGGCGAACTCCGCCGTCGTCCCGAATGCTCGCCTGCCGATCGGCGCGCGCCACAGGAACATTTCCAATACCAGGATATAAAGGTGGAGCGCCGCGATAAGCAGCAGAACAAAGTCGGCAATGAGCTTCATGATTATCCAAATAGCGAAATGGGGATGCCGTCAAGTATAAGTGATGGGTGAATATCGCTCACCATCCAAGATAAAAAAACCCGCCGAAGCGGGTTTATGCAGGAGTCATTTTTTGAGGTTAGTGTAATACGGCAACCAACAATGCCGCGACAGAGACCCAAAACAGCGCCGTGGCAACCACGACATGGGACAGTCTTGCACGATAAAGAACTTGGCTCATAATGACCTCACTGACATCAGACTAACGGGAGACAACCTGACTTCCTGAGGATTATCCTAATCTTCTTCCGTTTATCATTATATGCGTCAGATCACTATTTCGTTGAGAAACTTTATATTGTCGTGAAGCTGGAGCCGCGATCACATTTATTGCGCGTTATTAGAGCGAAATAAGTCGAATAATCTCGGCGATTATATCCTAACGCTATCAAACTTCGCTCCACGGCAGGCGTGGCGCGGCCATGCGCTCACCGGAATAACCGCTGACCGCCGGAAAACGATCCGTTTCCTGCTCCCAATCGCGCTGAGCCTGAATAATTTCCGCTTTGGTATGGCCAACGAAGTTCCACCAGATAAGGATCTCTTCATTTAACGGCGCTCCACCGATTAATAATCCCCGGCTGCCCTTCTCTGCATTTAACTCAATAGAGTTATTACCCATGCCTAAATAGGCGAATGCGTCAGGTGAAAATGTTTCACCATTAAGTTCAAATGCACCAATCAGGGGCAAAAAGCCGATTTCATAATCATCGCGCAGCGGCAATTGCGCCGTCGCCGCCTCTTGCCATTCCATATCAATGGCGATTAATGGCGAAAGAGTAAACACCGGTGAACGATAAGCGCCAAATTCCCCGACCAGCAAACGGTGATTCACGCCGTTATTCCGCCACTGCGGCAAATCGGGATAATGATCGAATCGCGGCGCCATGTCGGCATATTCGGCCGGCAACGCAATCCACAATTGTGCGGCGTGCAGCCGTCGGTCCTCGCCCACCGACTGTTCCGTATGCGCGATGCCATGCCCTGCGGTCATCAGATTGACCTGCCCCGGACGGATCAACTGTTCGCTGCCGAGGCTATCGCGGTGCAGCACCTCACCCTCGATCATCCAGGTAAAGGTTTGCAGACCGGTGTGCGGATGCGGCCCTACGTCCATGCCGGGCGCGGTGCCGTTGAATACCGTCGGGCCGGCGTGATCGAGAAAACACCAGGCGCCGACGGTGCGCCGCTCCCGGGTTGGCAACGCGCGGTTGATAGGAATGCCGCCCACTTCGGCATTGCGCACGGCAATGCGCTGGATCTGGCGCGCGCCGTCAACGACAGGGCACTCGCGTGAGGGTGAAAAGCGCGTAGGACGTGACTGACTCATCGCAAAGACCTCCTGAATGGCGCCGATTCGCCAAGGATAATCGCCCGAGCTTAGCACAGGACAACGCCCCCTGGAGAGCGACGACGCTCAGCCGCGCTCACGCGGATTAAGGTGTTTTGATGTAGCAGCTTTTAATATCGATATCGTCGTGGGCATGCCTGAGATCGGAGAAATAAGTCACTCCGAAGAGAATCGACACGACCAGCAGTACAGAAACCAACAGGCCGATAATCGCCAACAGTTTGGTTTCATCGTGGAGATTGGGCTCCATTTTCTCTCCCCTAGTTAATGACGTCAGGTCAGCCACAGCGTGACCGCCAACGTAAAAATGATCAGTGAGCAGGACGCAATCGCCAAAACGACGATCGCAAATTGCGCATCACCCAAGGTTTCTCTGTAGTTTTTATCCGTCAAGGCGTTACGCTGCTGTTTCACTAAATCGGCTTTCACTCGTTCAACTGCTGCATTGCTGTTTGATGGGGCAAGACACCCCCTCAGAATGGGGGAGCGAAATCCCCCTTCGGCTGCTCAGTCCGCAACCGGGCCATGACGCTACCAACTTTCCCCCCCAGGGTCAACACCGCCGCCGCGGGCCGGCGAGCGCAGGCACACGGTATGTGTAACTTTTATTTAGAGGGAAGGGAAATAAGAGATGCTTATAGCGGAGGCAAAAAAAAGCCCGGCACATCGCCGGGCCAGGGGAGACAGAGGCGTTATTGCGGGATACGCAGCACCTGTCCCGTATAGATCTTGTCCGGGCTCGACAGCATCGGCTTGTTGGCTTCGAAAATTTTGTTGTAGAGATTGGCGTTACCGTACATCTCTTTGGAGATTGCGCTCAGCGTATCGCCCTTCTTCACGGTATAGAAGCGGCTCTCGGCGTCGGATTGCGCTACCGCCACCTTGTCTTCCACACCGCTGATGCCCGCTACGTTGCCGATAGCCACCAGAATCTTCTCTTTCAGCTCCTGGCTGACGGCATCGCCGGTCACCACCGCTTTCCCATCGACCACCTGCACATCGACTTTGTCGGTGCCCGGCAGGCCGCTCTTATCGAGATGCTCCTTGAGTTTGGCGCTTTGATCTTCGGCGGAGGCATTGCCGGTGACTGTGTCCCACAGTTTTTCGCCCGCTTCTTTGACAAAGTTAAACAAGCCCATATTCACTCCTTTTGATGGTTGCACTAATGCGTTGATGTAAGGCTTGTTAAGCTTAGCATCGTCAAAAGGATCTGCCATCCGCTCTCGCCCCCAGAAACGGCTAGAGAATTCCGAAAGTGCCGTCTGCGGCGCCTCATTGGCGTTTTATCGCGCAATGATGCTGAAAAATCGCGCTTTTTTACCTACACTGTTGCAGACAAGGCGGCTCGACGAAGGAGGCTGCAAGATGTACGCATTGGTGATGTTTGTCTGTTATCTGGATGGCGGCTGCAGTGAAATGGTGGTGGACATATTGCGCGACGAACCGCAATGCCTGGTGGCAATGAAGGAACAGAACCTGCGTCACGCCGGCTGTTATCCCATGGAAGAATTTATTGACGGCTTCTGGTTGCCGGCCAGCGAATACTCGGATTTTTGATCCCCTCCCCGCCTGATGCTGAGGAATTTCTGATTTCATCGGAAACTGCATCTTCCTCCGAGGCATAAGGCCGCTGTTTTGCTAAATTGCGGCTCCCGAAGAAGAAAGACAGAGAAAGGTCATGTCAGCATCGGCTCATTCCAACGAGCAATATGAAATTCTGCTGCGCAACGTCAGCCTGGCGTTAGGCGACGCAGTGTTGCAGTTAATCAAAAACCATAAAAAGGTATCCGGCGGCAATATTCTTTCGCAGCTGGTGACAGAGATAGAGCGAGAGCAGGATCAGCAGCGGTTTGCCGCGCTGCGTTCGGCCATCGAGTTGGTGGGGTTGGCGCCAAAAGGCTGAGCGCGCGATACAAACGAAGGCAGGGCTTGCGCCCTGCCTGATTACCGATCCCGACACAGGATGAGGGTAATGGAATTGCAGCTTAGAAGCGGTAGGTCAGGTTGACGGCAACGATGTCGTCAGTGCTCAGCTTCAGTTTGTTGTCGTCGTTCAACTGGTTGATCTTGTAGTCGACGTAGGTGTACATGTTTTTGTTGAAGTAGTAAGTCGCGCCCACTTCCACGTATTTCACCAGATCGACATCGCCAATCCCTTCAATATCCTTGCCTTTCGACTGCACGTAGGCCAGAGACGGACGCAGACCGTTTTCGAACTGGTACTGGGCCACAACTTCGAAGTTCTGCGTTTTGTTGGCGAAGCCGGAGACGCCATTGCCGCTGATCGGCGTCATGTTGCGGGTATCGGCATACATGGCCGCCAGATAGACCTGGTTGGCGTCATATTTGATTGCGGTGGTCCAGGCGGTGGCCTTATCCCCTTTACCATACTTCAGCGCTTTCTGGTCGCTAGTACGGTTGGAATCAGAGAACGCCGCCGCGACGCCGATGCCGGTGCCGCCGATGTCCTGATAGTCCAGAGACATGCCGTAACCGTCGCCGTTTTGCTTGGTCACGCTGCGGCCGTCACCGTCGTTTTTACCCTGGTACTGCAACGCCAGGTTCAGGCCTTCCACCAAACCGAAGAAGTCACGGTTGCGGTAGGTCGCCAGGCCGTTGGAGCGCGCGGTCATGTAGTTGTCGGTGTAGCTGTAGGAGTCGCCGCCGAATTCCGGCAGCATGTCGGTATAAGCTTCGGCGTCGTACACCACGCCGTAGTTACGGCCGTAGTCGAACGAGCCATAGTTGGCGAACTTCAGGCCGGCGAAGCCCAGACGGGTTTTGGTGCCGGTGGTGCCCTGTGCTTCATCGTGGTTGGCCTGAACGTTGTATTCCCACTGGCCGTAACCGGTCAACTGATCGTTGATCTGGGTTTCGCCTTTAAAGCCCAGACGAACGTACGTTTTATCTCCGTCTTCACTTTTATCTTTACTGAAAACGTGTTTGGCCGAAACGCGGCCGTACAGGTCGAGTTTATTGCCATCTTTATTGTAGATTTCAGCCGCGTTGGCGAAGGAGGTGACCGCCCCGAGGGCGACAGCTAAGGCTAATACACTGCGTTTCATCATTTATTTTCCTAGATATTATAATTAGAACCCTGCCCGTCACGCCCAATTTATAATTTGGGCTGTGATTTTATCTTTTGGTATTTTATGAGCTCCCCTAATGCTGGGGTGATGTGACATTAGCATCATGAATCAAAACTTAAAATCAAAAAGTTCATGAAACAACGAGGAGAAAGCATGTTTATTTGTAACCATATATTTCAAAAAAGAGAATACATAACCCATTGAATATAAGAAATTTTTATCACATAACTTATAACCAAAACGGTGCAACGCACCAATTTAGTGCATTTTGGTTTCGTTTTGCGTGCTTTCTGCGCGATTCAAAAGTAACAACAAGATTAGCATGGTTATTAAAAACGTTACTTATTTCACATTTTTATCTTAACAAAGTCACCAGGCAATTAAGGCTTTCCGATAACGGCTGAATACGGCCTTTATTCATTCACGTAAAGAAATCCCTATAGGACGAATAAAATTCGATTTATGGCCATTTAAATAGCGGGAAATAGCAGATTAAAATAATGAAAGGAATAAACGGCAGCGCGCTGACGGCGCCGCCGTGGATAAATCAATACAACGTAGAACGGGAAACTTCGCTCAACAGCATGCCGGCGCGCAGGCCCAGCGCCACAGTGGGGTTAGGAAACAGTATCCACGCGCCCTCTTCGCCAACGCGATACTCCTCCTGCGGCTGCTCGCACAGCAACATCCCCGGTTTCAACTCGGTGAAGTTGGCGGTGTCATCATCCAGATGCAGCTTGAAATCCTCGCTGTGTTTGATCAACGAGTGCATCACACGGAATACCCGGATCGCCTCGCCCGCGCGCTCCGGCAACGGCACCTCGCTGACCGCCGCCCGCAGAGCGCGATCGATGGCGGCGAACTGCTGCAGATCGTTGCTGCCGAACGGCCGCGCTTTACCCAGCTCGAGCGTACAGCTCGCCGCATTGAGATGCTCGCTGGAATAGTGGCTGAAAGTCCCGCCCGGCGCGCTGTGTACCACCAGCGCATCCAGATCGGCGGCATCCAGCAGCTTTAGCATCGGTTCGCTGTACGGGCGCTTCTGGAAGGGCAAAATGCCAAAGCGCGGCAAATGCGACTCGCGAATGGCGGTGTGCAGATCGTAATGGAAGCGCGCCGCCTGTTCGCCATCAAAAAAGGCGGCGAGCGTGCGCTCCAACTGCTGGGCGCGCGCGGTTTCCCCGCTGGCGGCGAAGTTGCGGTAGCGGCCGCCGAACATGCGGTTCATGTCGCTGTGCAGATAGCGCTTGCCCGCCCGCATCGCCGCCGGGTTGCCCAGCACCACCAACAGCCGCACCGCCAGCGGCAAGCGGCCGCTCAACAGATCGCCGATTAACTGATTGAGCAGTTCAATCGGCGCGGTTTCGTTGCCGTGTACGCCCGCCGACACCACCAACGCCTGGCGATAACGCTGCCGCGGCGTGAGCTCCAACACCCCTTCCCCCAGCCAACGCCAGCGCAGCTGCGGCGTTTCGCCCTGCCATTCGGCGGGTTCTTTCCCCTCCAGCGTCAGGGGCAGTAGATCGATCATGCAGCCTCCCTTAACGTTGGAACGGATAGATGGACCCGAGACCGAGGATCGACGTCAGCGAATCCAACGCCTCGCGCCCTTCGCGCAGCAGCAGCGGATCGGCCAGGTCATCCTGCGTCAGGCGATCGCGGTAATGACGATCCACCCACTCGTTCAACGTCGCGAACAGCCGATCGTTCATCATGACGCGCGGATTCACCGCCCGCAGCTCTTGATCGTTGAGCGCCACCCGCAGCCTCAGGCAGGCCGGGCCGCCGCCGTTGCGCATGCTTTCGCGCAGATCGAACACGCGGATTTCATCGATCGGGCCGCCGCTGCCGACCATCTCGTTCAGATAACGCCACACGCCGGCATGCTGGCGCGACTCTTCCGGCACCACGATCATCATCTTGCCGTTCGGCTTGGTGAGAATTTGGCTGTTGAACAGATAAGTCGCCACCGCGTCCGCCACCGAGACGCGCTCCGTCGGCACTTCGATCGCCACCAGCTCGCTGTCCAGCGTCGCCATCTTGCGGCGCACTTCATCCAGCGCCTGTTGCTGGCGGTAAAACGCCTGCTGGTGGTGGAACAGCACGTTCTGGTTGCTGACCGCAATCACGTCGTTATGGAACACGCCCTGGTCGATCACCGCCGGATTTTGCTGTACGAAGACCGTATGCTGCTCGTCCAATTGGTGCAGGCGAGCGATCGCCTCACCGGCTTCGCGCGTCTGGCGCGCGGGATAACGCGCCGGCGCCGTTTCACCGCCAAACTCCTGGCGACCGTAAACGAACACCTGCACGCTGCGCCTGGCGTAATCGCCGCCCAGCCGGTTATGGTTGGCCGCCCCTTCGTCCCCGAACAACGCCACCTGCGGCAGCGCTTCATGGTGGGCGAAATGCCGGTCGTCGTTAAACATCGCCCGCAAAACATCGGTGGTCGTTTCCGCTTCAATGGCGCGGTGGAATTTATTGTTCAGGTTAGCGGCGGTGAAATGCACCTTGCCGTCTGCACTGTCCGCCGAGGGGGACACCGTGGCCGCATTGGCGGTCCACATGCAGGACGCCGAGCTGAGCGCCGACAGCAAACGCGGCGATTGACGCATCGCCTGCGCCAGCACCGCCTCATCGCTGCCGCTGAAACCCAGGCGACGCAGCATCGGCAAATGCGGCCGCTCCTGCGGCGGTAATACCCCTTGCTGGAAACCGAGATCGGCCAGCGCCTTCATTTTCAGCAGACCCTGCTTCGCCGCCAGCTTCGGGTTCGATACGCTGTTTTGATGCTGCGTAGAGGCCTCGTTACCGAACGACAGCCCGGCATAGTGGTGCGTCGGCCCCACCAAACCGTCGAAATTGACTTCATATCCTGACATGGCTATCCCCTGGGGATGGCCTGCGGCGACGCCATGACGCCGCCGCAGACGATTAACGGAACGACAAGCCCGGCGAGAGCGTCGCCGGCAGCGACAGGCTTTCGCTTTCCAGCGACGCCATCGGCCAGGCGCAATAGTCCGCCGCATAGAAGGCGCTTGGGCGATGGTTGCCGGAAGCCCCCACGCCGCCGAACGGCGCCGCGCTGGACGCCCCGGTCAACGGCTTGTTCCAGTTGACGATGCCGGCGCGCGCTTCCAGCAGCAGCCTCTCGAACAGCTCGCGCTGCGGCGAGACCAATCCCACCGACAGGCCGTAGCGCGTCTGGTTGGCGAGCCGCAGGGCCTCGTCGAAATCGCGGTAACGCACGATCGTGGTCAACGGCCCGAAGTACTCTTCGTCCGGCACGCCGGCCACGCCGGTCAGCTCGATGATGCCCGGGCTGAGCAGCGAACTGCCCGGCTCCAGCAGACGCATGGCCAGCAGCGATTTACCGCCCAGCGCCAGCAAGCGCTGCTGCGCTTTCAGCATGTTTTCCGCTGCGGCCGCCGACACTACGCCGCCCATGAACGGCTGCGGTTCGGCATCCCAACGGCCGACGCGCAGCTCGCCCGCCACCTGAACCAAACGCGCGATAAACGCGTCGCCTTCCGCCCCCTGCTTAACCAAAATGCGGCGTGAACAGGTGCAGCGTTGGCCGGCGGAGATAAACGCCGACTGGATAGCCAGGTTGACCGCCGCGTCGCGATCCTCGAAACCATCGACGATCAGCGCGTTGTTGCCGCCCATCTCCAGCGCCAGGATCTTCTCCGGCTGCCCCGCCAATTGGCGATGCAGGTGGTAACCGGTGCCGGCGCTGCCGGTGAACAACAGGCCGTCGATATCCGCACTGGCCGCCAGCGCCTCGCCGGTTTCCCGGCCGCCCTGCACCAGATTGATCACCCCGTCCGGCAGACCGGCCTTCAGCCACAGCTTCAGGGTCTCCTCGGCGGTCAGCGGCGTCAGTTCGCTCGGCTTGAACACCACGCAGTTTCCGGCCAGCAGCGCCGGCACGATATGGCCGTTCGGCAGATGGCCGGGGAAGTTGTAAGGCCCGAACACCGCCAGCACGCCGTGCGGGCGATGGCGCAGCACCGAAGCGCCGTCGGCCATCGCCGTCTGGCTAAAACCGGTGCGCGCCTGATAGGCCTGCAGTGAAATGCCCACCTTGCCGATCATCGCCTGAATTTCGGTCAGGGTTTCCCAGCGCGGTTTGCCGGTCTCACGGCTGATGGTTTCCGCCAGCGACTGTTTATGTTCTTCCAGCAAAGCGGCGAAGCGTTTCACCAGCTGTTCACGCTGCTCGAACGGCGTACGCGCCCAGCCGGGGAATGCGGCGCGCGCGGCTTCGCAGGCGGCGGCGACGTCATCGGCGTCGGCGGCGTTGGCGCGCCACAGCGGCTGATTGCCGACCGGATCGGCCTTGCCCAACTCCGCGCCGCGGCCCTGCCGCCAGACGCCGTTAATCAACAGTGCAGGATGGGACATCATGCTTTCTCCTGTGCAATAAGGGGGAGTACCCGCACCGGGCTGCCCTGCTCGACGCCCAGCGCCGCAGCGGTGGCGGCGTTGATATGCAGGCGGTCGTCATACAGATCGGCATTGACCAACAGTGCGCGGTAATTCTGATAGTTGTCGTTGGCGACCAGATGAACCGGCGCATCGGCGCGCATCGGCGTGTCATCCAGCACCACTTTGACCAAGCGGCTCTGCTTCACCGCACGGATGTGGTCGATTTCGGCTTCCAGCGTCGGGCCGCCGTCGAAGATATCGACGTAGCCCTGATAGCTCAGGCCTTCCGCCTCCAGCAGGCGGCGCGCCGGCAGGGTTTGCGGGTGCACTTCACCGATCACCTTCTGCGCGTCTTCGGCCAGGAAATCGACATACAGCGGATGTTTCGGCATCAGTTCGGCGATAAACGCCTTTTGTCCGGTGCCGCTCAGGTAGTCCGCCTTGGCGAACTCGATGGAGAAGAAACGATGCCCGACGCTCTCCCAGAACGGCGAACGGCCGTTTTCATCTGAGAAGCCGCGCATCTCGGCGATCAGACGGCGGGAGAAGCGTTCACGGAACGCGGCGATAAACAGGAAACGCACCTTCGACAGCAGCTTGCCGTTCTCGCCGTGACGATAGTCCGGATCGAGGAACAGCGTGCACAGTTCCGAATGCCCGGTATGGTCGTTGCTGAGGAACAGCGTCGGCACCGATTTATAGACGTTCAGCTGTTTGGAAGCGTGCACCTGCGTGCCGACGCGGAAGCTGTACCAGGGTTCCGCCAGGCCGACGGCCACTTCGATCGCGCAGACCCCCACCGCCTGCCGGCGCTCGCTGTCTTCCAACACGAACAAATAACACTGGTCACTTTGCGGAAGTTCGCCTTGCCAGGTTTTTAACGCCCGCTCAATGCGTGCCGACAGGGTATCTTCATTTTGCGGCAGCGACGTGAGACCGATACCGGATTTGCCGGCAAGCGTCAGCAAATCCGCCAAATCGCGGCGCTCTATAGGGCGAATAATCATCATAATGCGAACCTCTTCTGAATCAGGCTGCGCCGATAAAGGCGCAGCCCGCTGATTAGCTGCAAATGCGCGCCACGGCGCGCGCGAATCGCGCCAGCCCCTCTTTCACATCCTGCTCAGGGATGATCAGCGACGGCGTGAAACGCACCACGTCCGGGCCGGCGATCAGCGCGATAACGCCTTCTTCGTTGGCCAGTTGGGTGATCTGCTTCGCTTTGCCGGCATAGTCTTTCTTCAGTTGGCAGCCGATCAGCAAACCGCCGCCGCGAATCTCGGCGAAGATCGGATACTGACGGTTGATGTCGTTCAACCCGTCGATGAACCACTGGTGGCGCTGCTTGACGCCTTCCAGCACTTCCGGGGTATTGATGATGGAGAACACTTCCCCCGCCACCGCCGTCGCCAGCGGGTTGCCGCCGTAGGTGGTGCCGTGAGTGCCGACGCCCAGCGTTTTCGCCAGCGCATCGGTGGTCAGCATGGCGCCGATCGGGAAGCCGCCGCCCAGCGCTTTCGCGGTGGTCAGCACGTCCGGCACCACGCCGTACTGCATATAGGCATACAGATGGCCGGTGCGGCCGACGCCGGTCTGCACTTCGTCGAAGATCAGCAGCGCGTTATGGCGATCGCACAGTTCACGCAGCCCCTGCAGGAAACTGGCTTCCGCCGGCAGCACGCCACCTTCGCCCTGGATAGGCTCGACGATCACCGCGCAGGTGCGATCGTTGATAAGCTCGGCCGCTGCGGCCAGATCGTTATACGGCGTATGGGTGATGCCGCCCGGCAGCGGCGCAAAGTCCTGCGAATATTTTGGCTGGCCGCCGGCGGACACGGTAAACAGCGTACGGCCGTGGAACGCGTTGTTGAACGCCACAATCTGATCTTTACCGGCGCCGTGCTGGTCGTGCGCATGTTTGCGCGCCAGTTTCAGCGCCGCTTCGTTGGCTTCTGCGCCCGAGTTACAGAAAAACACCTTGTCGGCGAACGTGGCATCGATCAGTTTCTTGGCCAGGCGCAGCACCGGTTCGTTGGTATAGCCATTGCCCAGATGCCACAGTTTGCCCGCCTGCTCCACCAGCGCCGCCTTGACCGCCGGGTGCGCATGGCCCAACGCGTTAACCGCGATGCCGCCGGCGAAATCGATGTAAGACTTACCCTGTTGATCCCACACCTGCGATCCTTCACCCCGCACCAGAATAAAATCGGCAGGGGCATAAACCGGGACCATCCAGTCATCAAAAGACTGGCGGGTAACTGCGATTGGCTGTTCCATAGTGACCTCATAATCTCAGCAAAGGCTGAATTTTGACTGTAAGGACCGCGCAAGCCCGGCTAGGCCGCCACAATGCAAAAAAACCGCTGTTCAAAACCGACTTTCCCGGCGGAGAAAATGCTGTCTCTCACCGCTGATTTAGAAACAAATCTGTTACATAAAATCGGTTTTTCACTATTTATGGCGCTTATCCGGTCCCTGAGCGGGGAGTAAATGTTAACGAGCAGTTAAAATACATGTCGTTTGATAAAGAGTGTAGAGCAGCTATCGTGCCAAAACGGGATTTTTGCCGGATTTTGCTATTTTTTACGTTAAAACAACGGCTTATAATGCATATTTATTCATTTTATATGCATTTGCAATGCATAATTTAAAAAATAAGGCCTAAAATCATCATTGCTCGCGAAATCCTATTCAATTGCGAAAAACTTCAGGATTTCTGATCGCGCTCGCAAAAATAATTTCATCCGATTTGCTCGCCATCACACTTTTTGCCCCAACCCGGTGCAGCGCTGCGCCAGGATCGGGCAATGCGGCGACGAAGCGCCTATTCCATCGGCAGCGCCCCGGAAAACGAACCGCGCCGATCGCCGCCGGCCGCGGCTCCCGCTTTATGCGCCAACGACTACACTGTGATTCTGACCGCACTTTTTCTTCTGCGCACAAGGAGTCACCATGCCCAAACGAACCGTCGATCTCAGCCGGCCTCTCCTCCAGCACGACATCCGCGCGTTTCTCGAGACGCTGAATGCCGCTGGCGGTAAACCTATGGAACAAATGAAGCCCAAAGAGGCGCGCAGAGTTTTGGAAGCGGCGCAGCGCAGCGTAGACGTGCCGCTGCGCGAGGTGGAGATCAGCGAGAAAACCATTCACGTAGAAGGCCAGGATATTCTGCTGCAGCTGGTGCGGCCGGCCAGGGTCAAGGAGACATTGCCGGTATTCATGTTCTTTCACGGCGGCGGCTGGGTGCTGGGCGATTTTCCCACCCATGAACGGCTGGTGCGCGATCTGGTTTACAGCTCCGGCGCGGCGGCGGTGTTCGTCAACTACCCCCGCTCACCGGAAGCGCACTATCCGCAGGCGATCAATCTGGCTTACGCCGCCACGGAATGGGTGGCCGAATATGGCGAAAAAATCAACGTTGACGGTTCACGGCTGGCGGTGGTCGGCAACAGCGTCGGCGGCAATATGGCGGCGGTGGTCAGCCTGATGGCCAAAGAGAAAGGCCTACCGGCATTGCGTTGCCAGATCCTGCTGTGGCCCGTTACGCACGCCCATTTTGATACCGATTCCTATCATCAGTTCGCCGAAGGCCATTTCCTGACCCGCAATATGATGAAGTGGTTTTGGGACAGCTATGCGCCCGATAAGGCGCAGCGCAAAGACATCTACGCCTCACCGCTCAACGCTACGCCGGAACAGCTGCGGGGCTTGCCGCCGGCGCTGGTGCAAACCGCCGAGCTGGACGTGCTGCGCGATGAGGGCGAAGCCTACGCGCGTCTGCTCGACGCCGCCGGCGTCGAGGTCACCTCTACCCGCTACAACGGGCTAATCCACGACTACGGCCTGTTGAACCCGCTCGCCCACGTCCCGGCGGTGCATTCGGCGATCCACCAGGCCGGGCGCGCGTTGAAACACTACCTGTCCTGACGCTAACCGACCAGGTGGCAAGCCACCTGATGACCGGGCGCCACGCTGCGCAGCTGCGGCGCCTGTTCGCGGCACTGCGCCGTGGCCAGCGGGCAGCGGGGATGGAAACGGCAGCCGCGCGGCGGGTTGGCGGGGTTCGGCGGCTCGCCGCCGGCCACCCACGCCGGCGCGCGTTGCGCATCCAACGTCGGCACCGCCGCCAACAAGGCCTGCGTGTAGGGATGCAGCGGTTGGCGGAACAGCGAATCGCGATCGGCGCTCTCAACGATCTGCCCCAGATACATCACCGCCACATCCTGGCACAGATGCTCCACCACGCCGAGATCGTGCGAGATAAACAGCAGCGTCACCCCCTGCCGCTCCTGTAAATCGGAAAACAGATTGATGATCTGCGCCTGAATCGACACGTCGAGCGCCGATATTGGCTCATCGGCGACGATAAATTCCGGTTGCAGGATCAACGCGCGCGCAATGCCGATACGCTGCCGCTGGCCGCCGGAAAACTCATGCGGAAACCGCCCATAATGCTGTGAGGACAACCCGCAGATCGCCAGGGTATCGAGCACCCGTTCGCGCAGTTCCGCCTTGCTCGCCAGGCCGTGTTGCAACAGCGCTTCCCCAATGGCGTCGCCCACGCGCAGACGCGGATTCAGCGAGCTGTAAGGATCCTGAAACACCAGCTGCATTTTCGGCCGCAGGGCGCGCAACGCGTCCTTGCTCAGGCCGTCCAACGCCTGCCCTTTGAACAGCACCTCACCGGCGGTTTTGTCGTGCAGGCCGAGCAGCGTGCGGCCAACGGTGGTTTTGCCGCTGCCGGACTCGCCCACCAGCCCGAAAACGCGCCCCTTGCGGATGCTGAAGCTGACATCATCCACCGCCTTCAGTTGGCCGGTGGTGCGCCCGAACAGCCCGTCGCGCAGCGGAAAATATTTCTTTAACCCCTTTACCTCCACCAAAGGTTCAGTCGACATACGGATGCCCTCCGGCATTGAGAAAACAGGCGGACTGACGCTGACGGGAGCCGTACAGCGGCGGAATGCCGTCGCGGCAGCGAGCGGAGGCCTGCGCGCAGCGCTCGGCGAAAGCGCAATGCTCCGGCAGCCGCGCCAGATCCGGCACCTGACCGGGAATGGAGTACAAGCGGCGTCGCCGCTGCCCCGGCACCGGCCGCGAGGCGATCAGCCCCTGCGTATAGGGATGTCGCGGCTCGTCCAGCACTTCCCGGGTCGTTCCCTGCTCGACGACGCGCCCGGCGTACATCACCGCCAGCCGATCGGCCATCTGGGCGATCACCCCGAGATCGTGGGTGATCAAGATCATCGCCATGTTGTGTCGCCGGCTCTGCTCACGCAGCAACGCCAGGATCTGCGCCTGCACCGTAACGTCGAGCGCCGTGGTCGGTTCGTCGGCGATCAGCAGCGCCGGCCGGCATCCGATCGCCATGGCGATCATCACGCGCTGCAGCATGCCGCCGGAAAGCTGATGCGGATAGCAGCGCATCAGCGCCTCCGCGCGCGCCAACCCCACTTCCGTCAAGAGTTGAATCGCCTGGCGCCAGGCCGCTTTCGGCGACAGGGTCAGGTGGCGAATCAGCGGCTCCACCAGCTGTTCGCCGAGGGTCAACACCGGATTCAGCGCGCTCATCGGCTCCTGAAAGATCATCGCCAGCCGGTTGCCGCGCAAATCGGCCATCTTGGATGCCCGCAGCGACAGCAGGTTTTGCCCTTCAAAGCGAATCTCACCGCCGTCTACCTGCGCCAGCGGCTGCGGCAACAGCCCCATCAGCGCCATGGCGGTCACGCTTTTGCCGCAGCCCGATTCGCCGACGATCCCCAGCGTTTGCCCGGCCTGCAGTTCAAGGCTGACCTGCTGCACCGCCCGCACCGGCCCCTGCTCGCCATGAAACGACACCGACAATCGGTCGAACGCCACCAGCGGTTGACTCATCGTTTTACCCCGCTCATTTTCGGATCGAGCGCGTCCCGCAGGCCGTCGCCCAAGATGTTGATCGCCACCACGGTGACGAAGATCGCCAGCCCCGGCGGCATCCACAGCCAGGGGCGGCGCTGAAAGTCGATCAGGCTATTGGCGGCGTCCATCATGTTGCCCCACGACGGCGTCGGCGGCACCACGCCCAGCCCAAGGTAGCTCAACGCCGACTCGCTGAGGATGGCGTTGGCCACCGCCATGGTGGCGACCACCACCAAAATCGGCACGGTATTGGGCAACAGATGGCCGAAGAGGCGCCGCCGAGTGGAGAGCCCCAGCACTTCGGTGGCCAACATGAAATCCCGCTCGCGCAGCGACAGGATCTGGCCGCGCACCAGCCGCGCCAGCGACGGCCAGCCCAGCAGACTCAGCATGATCATCACCATGTAGATACGGTAGTCCGGCGACACGTCGAGTTCGGTCAGCATCGCCCCCATGATGATCAGCAGCGGCAGGCCGGGAATGGTCATCAACAGATCGGCGAAGCGCATGATCAGCCGATCCGCCACGCCCCCCAGATAACCGGCGAACGCCCCCAGCACATAGCCCAGCGTCACCGACAGCAGCATCGACACCAGGCCGATGGTCAGCGATATTCGCCCCGCCAGCAGCAGCCGGGTGCAAATATCGCGGCCGAGAAAGTCGGTGCCCAACCAATGCGCGCCGCTCGGCGCCTGATTGATGTTCAGCACATCGCCGGCGTCGTCAGGCCACGGCGACAGCGACGGCCCAATCAGGCACAGCAGCGCCAACAGCACCAGCAGCGCCAGCGAGATCATCGCCGGTCGATGGCGGCGCAGACGGCGCCAGGCCTGCGCGACGGGCGGCGGAGACAGCTGCGCCAGCGCCGGCAACTGCGCCTGGCGCCAGCGGCGACGGCGCCCGAAAAACAGCGTTACCCACATCGTATTACCTCAAGCGAATGCGTGGATCGGCGTAGGCGTACAGAATGTCCGCCAGCAGATTGCCGAGAATGGTCAGCGCCGCCAGAAACAGCGTGAACCCCATCAATACCGGATAATCGCGCGCCGCCAGCGAATCGATATGGATATGCCCGGCGCCCGGCCAGTTGAAGATTTTTTCGGTGATCAGCGCGCCGGAGAACAATCCCGGCAGCTCGAACCCCAGCAGGGTGATGATCGGCAACAGCGCATTGCGCAGCGCGTGTTTGAGGATCACCGTTTTCTCCCTTAGCCCTTTGGCGCGCGCGGTGCGGATATAGTCCATGCGGATCACCTCCAGCATGCTGGCGCGAAAATAGCGCGTCAGGCTGCCGGCCTGCAGCATCACCAGCGCCAGCACCGGCAACAGCAGGTGCGCCGCCACCTCCAGCGCCCAGGCCAGCCCGCTCGCTTCGCTGCCGGTGCGCAACATGCCGCCCGCCGGCAACCAGTGCAGATCGACGGCGAACCATTTGATCAGCAACAGGCAAAGGAAAAACGTCGGAAACGACATGGCGGCGAACACCGCCACGGTGATCAGATGATCGAACAGCGAATAGGGCTTCATTGCCGAGATCACTCCCACCGCCAGCGCGATGCCCCAATACAGCACCATCGCCACCGCCGCCAGCAGGAACGAGTTCCAGATGTATTGATTCAGCAGCGTGCTGACCGGGATCTGATACTGCAGCGAGAAGCCGAGATCGCCCTGCAACAGCCGGCCAAGCCAATGCAGGTAACGGCTGAACAAGGGCTGATCCAACCCATACAGCGCCCGCAGCTCGGCGGCGCGTTGCGCGGTCAGGTTGATATTGCCGTCGATAAAGTCGCCGGGCGCCAGGGCGAAGATGCAAAAAATCAGCAATGAAGCCAGCAACAGCATCGGGATAGTCTGCAACAAACGGCGCAGGATAAAATTTCTCATCGCGAATTCCATCGCCGCCGCCCGGAATGGCGCGGCGGCATCGGGGCGTTACGGCGCCGGTTTGACGTTCGGCAGGCTGCCGACCAGTCCGTTGTAGATATCCGGTTTAAAGCCGGTGACGCGCGCGCTGCTGGCGCTCAAGATTTCGCGGTTGCCGAGCAGGATCACCGGCGGATCGTCCGCCAGCACCTGATACAGCTGATGGTACAGCGGCTTACGCTGCGCGATATCCAGCGTGGCATTGGCTTTGGCGATCAGCGCGTCCACCTGCGGGTTGTGGTAGCCGGTCTCGCTCTCGCGGCTGATGAAGTCGCGTACGCCGTCGTGCGGATCGTTCAGCGTGCTGGTGCTGAGAGACGCCAGGTCGTAATTGCCCGCCTTGCGCTGCGCCAGCAGCGCGTTGAAATCCAATACCTGCGGTTTCAGCACCACGCCGAGCCGGCGGTAGTTATCCTTGGCGATCGGCACCAGCGCGTCGTTGATCAGCTTTTTGGTCACCAGTAGCGTCAGCTCCAGCTTTTTACCGTCTTTCTGCCGGATGCCGTCAGCGCCCACCTGCCAGCCTGCCTCGTCCAACAGCTTTTTGGCCTTATCGAGATCGTAAGCGTAAGGATTGATGCCGTTGGCGTCGTAAGCCCAGGAGATCGGCGAAATCGGCTGGTTGGCGACCTTGCCGTACCCTTGGTACACCACGGCGATCAGTTTTTGCCGATCGAGGCCGTAGATCAGCGCCTGACGCACCCGCTTGTCCTGCAGCGCCGGGCGTCTGAGGTTGAAATCAACCCGGCTGTAATCGCTCGAGCTGTAAAGGTTGATATTGGCGAAACCGAGCAGCTTGAGCTGTTCGATATCGTCCGGCTTGGCGGTAAAGGCGTCGTAGTCGGTCTCACCGGTCTGGAACAGCTGGAAGTTGGTGGCCGGGTTGGTGACGCGATAGATAAAGCGCGCCATCGGCGGCGGGCCGAGGTAGAAGTTCGGGTTGGCGTGGAAGCGGATTTCCTGCCCCGGCACGTACTTGTCGTAAATGTAGGGGCCGTTGCCGAGCGGCTTGCCGTTCAAGGCGCGCACGCCGTCGAGCTTGCCGCGCTGATAGTCTTTGCCGTAGTAAGCCCGCGACAATACCGGCCCGCCAATCAGTTGCAACGTGGTCGCGCCCGGTTGGGTGGTGACGATCTGAATGGTGCGATCGTCGATCACCTTCAGCCCGCTGATGCCGGCCGCGGTGCCGTTTTTATACTCGGCGCCGCCCTGAATGTGCGCCGGCGTGATATCGGTATCGCCGTCATAGGCCGGGTCATGCAGCAGCGTCAGGGTAAAGGCGATATCGTCGGCCTTCAGCGGCGAGCCGTCGCTGTAGACCAGATTCGGCCGCAGCTTGATGGTGTAGGTCAGATTATCGGGGCTGACCTGCCAGGACTCCGCCAGGCGCCCTTCCGGTTTGCCCTGGCTGTCCAGGCCGATCAGCCGGCTGAAGATTACGTCGGTCACGTTCTCGTCCCAGCCGTTGGTGAACAGATACGGGTTGAAAATCCCCTGCGGCTCCGAGATGCCCGCCACGACGGTATCTTTGCGCAGTTTGGCGGCGGCCGGCACCCGAGCGGCGTCGCTGGCCGGCGTAATGCCTTCGGCCAGCGTTTCCGCCTGCGCGGCGGTGCTCAATCCCAGCGCGCAGACCAACGCCAGCGGCGTCAGCCGATAGCGCAACAGTTTGTTTAGCTTATTTTTTATTCCACTCACCCACTGCCCCTCGTCTACCCGTTGATAAAAATGTGACAAAATTTATCGCAGAGTAATGGGCGGCTGGAGGGCTGTCTAACAACGAAACCGGCATTCCATTGCCGAAAAAAGCATTATGAATTTTTCTGGGGCGAAGCGGCGGGAAAAACGCGATTCAGCCGGCCGCCGCCAGCCCCCGGATAAGTTTGGCTAAGGTTTTTATCGCCTCTTCAAAGCGGTCATTCCATTCAAATGAGGCGTTGAGACGGAAGCAGTGGTTGAAATGGTCGCCGGTGGTGAACATGCGCCCCGGCGCGATGCTGATGCCCCGTGCGAGTGCGCGCCGGTACAGCTCCATCGACGACAGCGCCGGGTCGAGTTCCAGCCACAGGAAATACCCGCCGTCGGGCTGACTGACTTTCACCGTCGGCGGAAAATGGTGGGCGATCGCCTGACGCATTGCGCTTTGGCGCTGGGCCAGCAGACGTCGCAGCCGCCGCAGATGGGTGTCGTAGCCGCCGTGCAGCAGATAATCCGCCAGCGCCATCTGGGTCGGCACGCTGGTGGAAACGGTGCTCATCAGCTGCAAACGCTGGATCTGTTGCGCATAACGCCCCGCCGCCACCCAGCCGACGCGAAAGCCCGGCGCCAGACATTTGGAAAATGACGAGCAGTGCAGGATCTGGCCGCCGCTGTCGAGCGCCTTCGCCGGCAACGGCCGTTCGGCGCTGAAGTACAGCTCGCCATAGACATCGTCTTCGATCAGCGAGATCTGCCGTTCGCGCAGCAGCGCCACCAGACGCTGCTTGTTGGCCTCCGGCAGGGTGGCGCCCTGCGGGTTCTGGAAGTGGGTCATCAGCCAGCAGGCTTTGATCGGATACTGCTCCACCGCCTGCTGCAACGCGTCCAGATCGATACCGTCCTGCGGATGCGTGGCGATCGCCACCGCCTTCAGCCGCAGCCGTTCCAGCGCCTGCAGCGCGCCGTAAAACGCCGGCGACTCGATCGCCACATAGTCGCCCGGTTGGGTCACCGCCTGCAGGCTGAGGCTGAGCGACTCCATCGCCCCGGCGGTGATGACGATCTCGTCCGGCGCGACCTGCATGCCGCTCAGCGCATAGCGTTGGGCAATGTGCCGCCGCAGCGCGTCGTTGCCCGGCGGCAGGTTGACCAGCGAACTGTGCGGCGTGAACTTGCGCGCTACGCTGCTCAGCGCCCGCGCCAGCTTCGGCTGGGCGAACAGCGTGGCGTCGGGAAACGCCGAACCGAAAGGCACGATGTCCGGATCCTTGCAGGCCTGCAGCACGTCGAAAATAAAGGCGTTGATGTCCACCTGCTCGCTCAGCAGCAGTTTCTCGCCGCGCGAAGGCTGCGGCAGCGGCTGCGGACGCGCCGCCACATAGTAGCCCGACTGCGGCCGGGCGACGATCCACCCTTGGCTCTCCAGCAGTTGATAAGACTGCACCACCGTCATCAGGCTCAATCCGGCGCGTTTGCCGCTCTCACGCAGCGAAGGCAGCTTGTCGCCCGCCCGCCACACCCGGTTCTGGATCTGTTCTCTAATCTGCTGCGCAAGCTGCTCGTATCGGGTCATAACCATTAACTGTTATATGAAAAAGTAAAATAACTGTCACTATTATAGGCACTGTACTCCGTGCTTAACTTAACGCCAAGCATTTCACATAAAAATGACAGCTATACTCAAGAGGTTAATTTATGTTCAACCCTAGGAGGCGCCATGCTGGGTCTTGATGCACTGGAACTTGCCAGAATACAGTTCGCCTTCACCGTGTCTTTCCATATCATTTTCCCCGCCATCACCATCGGTTTAGCCAGCTATCTGGCGGTGCTGGAAGGATTATGGTTGAAAACGCACAATGAAGCCTATCGTGAGCTTTATCACTTCTGGTCAAAGATTTTCGCCGTTAACTTCGGCATGGGCGTGGTATCCGGGCTGGTGATGGCTTACCAGTTCGGCACCAACTGGAGCTTCTTCTCCGAGTTCGCCGGCAGCATTACCGGGCCGCTGCTGACTTATGAAGTGCTGACCGCCTTCTTCCTCGAAGCCGGTTTCCTCGGCGTGATGCTGTTCGGCTGGAACCGCGTCGGCCCCGGCCTGCACTTCTTCGCCACCTGCATGGTGGCGCTCGGCACGCTGATCTCCACCTTCTGGATCCTGGCCTCCAACAGCTGGATGCAGACCCCGCAAGGGCATGAAATCATCAATGGCCAGGTGGTGCCGGTTGACTGGCTGAAGGTCATCTTCAACCCGTCCTTCCCGTATCGCCTGCTGCACATGTCCACCGCCGCCTTCCTCTCCTCGGCGTTCTTCGTCGGCGCGTCCGCCGCCTGGCATCTGCTGCGCGGCCGCGACACGCCGGCGATGCGCAAGATGCTGTCGATGGCGATGTGGATGGCGCTGATCGTCGCGCCGGTGCAGGCGCTGATCGGCGATGCGCACGGCCTGAATACGCTGAAACATCAGCCGGCGAAGATCGCCGCCATCGAAGGCCACTGGGAAAACCCGCCGGGCGAAGCCACGCCGCTGATCCTGGTCGGTTGGCCGGACATGCAGCGTGAAGAGACCCGCTTCAAGCTGGAAGTGCCCTACCTCGGCAGCCTGATCCTGACGCACAGCCTGACCGAGCAGGTGCCGGCGCTCAAATCGTTCCCGCCGGAAGATCGCCCCAACTCCACCGTGGTGTTCTGGTCGTTCCGCATCATGGTCGGGCTGGGCATGCTGATGATCCTGGCCGGGGTGTGGAGCCTGTGGCTGCGCTGGCGCGGCGGGCTGTATCAGTCGCGTCCGTTCCTGTATTTCATCCTGTGGATGGGCCCTTCCGGGCTGCTGGCGCTGCTGGCGGGCTGGTTCACCACCGAGATAGGCCGCCAGCCGTGGGTGGTGTACGGCCTGCTGCGCACCAAGGATGCGGTGTCCGCGCACGGCGATCTGCACATGAGCATCAGCTTGCTGGCGTTCATCATCGTCTACTGCTCGGTGTTCGGCGTGGGCTACTCCTACATGATGCGCCTGATCCGCAAAGGGCCGCAGCCGCATGAACACCAAGAAGACAATACCGAGGGCCGCCCGGCGCGTCCGCTGTCCGCGGTCAACGACACTCTGGACGACAGGAGCTGAACATGGGTATCGATCTTCCGCTGATTTGGTTTGTCATCATCGTGTTCAGCACCATGATGTACGTGGTGATGGACGGTTTCGATTTGGGCATCGGCATTCTGTTTCCGTGGGTGAAGGCGAGCGGCGACCGCGATCTGATGATGAACACCGTCGCCCCGGTGTGGGACGGCAATGAGACCTGGCTGGTGCTGGGCGGCGCGGCGCTGTTCGGCGCCTTCCCGCTGGCCTACTCGGTGATCCTCGACGCGCTGGCGATCCCGCTGACGCTGATGCTGATCGGGCTGATTTTCCGCGGCGTGGCCTTCGAGTTTCGCTTCAAGGCGACGCCGGAGAAGCGCCATATCTGGGATAAAGCGTTCATCTGGGGCTCTCTCTTCGCCACCTTCAGCCAGGGTGTGGTGGTGGGCGCCGTGATCAACGGCTTCCCGGTAGAAGGCCGCACCTACGCCGGCGGCGCACTGGACTGGCTGACGCCGTTCGCGCTGTTCTGCGGGCTGGGGCTGGTGGTGACCTACGCCCTGCTCGGCTGTACCTGGCTGGTGATGAAAACCGCCGGTGACCTGCAGGCGCGCATGTATCACCTGGCGACGCCGCTGCTGGCGATCCTGCTGCTGGTGCTGGCTGCGGTCAGCATCTGGACGCCGATCGCGCATCCCGAAATCGCCGCGCGCTGGTTTACGCTGCCTAACCTGTTCTGGCTGCTGCCGGTACCGCTGCTAGTGCTGCTCAGCGCCTGGGGAATTCAACGCGGAGTGAAACGCGGCGCGCACTACTCGCCGTTTATGCTGACGCTGCTGCTGGTGTTCCTCGGCCTGAGCGGGCTTGGCATCAGCATCTGGCCGCACCTGATCCCGCCGGCCATCAGCCTATGGGACGCCGCAGCACCACCGCAGAGCCTCGGCTTTATGCTGGTGGGCGCGCTGTTCATCATCCCAATCATTCTGGTCTACACCTTCTGGAGCTACTACGTGTTCCGCGGCAAGATCAGCCATGAACACGGCTATCACTGAGGAAGGAGGACGCTATGCAAGATAAAACGGCAGCCGCCGCTCCGGCGCCCTGGTGGAAACGCATCGGTTGGCTGGTGATCATCTGGAGCGCCAGCGTGCTGGGGCTGTTCGTGGTTGCCTCGCTGTTCCGCCTGCTGATGACTGCGGCGGGCATGAAGTCGCATTGACGCGGCGCCTTATCTGGACGCGCTGTTGGGAAAGTAAAAAGAGACCACCAGCGTGACCAGCGGCAAGGCGCCGATCTTCACCAGCTCAAACACCTGATTCAGCGCTTCGTTTTTCTCCCAATACGCGTGGGCGGCGAATACGCCCACGCTGACCGCGAATATCCCGCACAGCACCTGGCGTGCCAGGCGCAGCCGCTCCATTTCGTCGAAGACCAAGACCTGCTCCAGATAAACCTGGCTGGCCTCATCGCGCAGATTACGGCTTTCGATGTTCATGGGAAGATCTCCACGACCCGCCCCACCGCTTCAAGCTGTTCACCCTTCTCCCGTACAATGCCAAGAGAAGTACCATCCTGTTTCATCCAGTACTTATCGGCAAGGGTAATCAGTGCAAACGCCATTTTGATTACCTCGGTTTTTTCCATCCCGTGACGCCGGGCGATATCGTTCAGATCATCATCAATTTTGTTCGATAACCGAATCGGCAAGCTGCGCATAGTCCACCTCCTGTGGCCGTTGATTCACAGAGGGAAAGTCTACTGGAAGGGCAAATATCGTTCAATTAGTGAACTGCGTAACGCCTCGCACAATTCGCATGCAACGCTAGTGCGGCTTGCGGCCCATCGCGCTGAGGAAACGTTGCTGCAGACGCAACAGCTCCTCCAGCTCCAGCAGGCGGTAGTCGATGCCGAAGCGCGGCGCCACCTCGCCGATGATGCGGCTGAGCGCCGGGTAATGGCGGTGGCTCCAGTGCGGAAACAGATGATGCGTCAAATGCAGGTTCGCCCCGCCCAGCCAATAACCCAGCCAGCGCGGCCGAGTCTGCCAGTCGAACGTGGTGGCGAACACATGGTGATACCAACCGTGCGGCATCGCGCCCTGCGCCGGCGCCTGATAAAAGTTGGCCTTGGCCCAGTGGGTGCCGATGATCAACATCACGAACAGCAATGAAGAAAGCATCTGGCTCAGCAAATAGACCAGCAGAATTTGCCCGATGCCGATAGCCGGCGGCAACAGCCAACATGGGATCGCCAGCGCCAGCAGCAGGTGCGCCGCCTTCCCCGCCAGAAACCCGCTCCAGCCGCGTACGCCCTGCTGCGCCATGCGCGCCGCCACGCGGGTGCGGCCCGCCCTGTCCAACCAATCGAACAGCCAGATGTAGTACGGAAAAGTCAGCGCCGCCACCAACGGCCAATAGTAACGCTGCGCGCGCATAAAGGGCCGCCAGCGCTGGAACGGCGTTTGCCGCAGCACGCCATTGGCGTCGATGTCGGGGTCGTAATGTTCGATGTTGTTATGGGCATGGTGGAACAACACATGCCGCACGCGCCAACAGTCGGGATCCAGCCCCAGCGGCACGCTCACCAGTGCGTTCAGCCAGCGGTTGGCCCAGGGGCGGCGGAAAAACGCGTTGTGCGAGGCGTCGTGCACCACGTTCACCGTCAGGAACATGCCGATAAAGATAAAGCCGAAATAACAAGCGAAAAACGCCCAGCCGTTATGCTGCTGCAGGCTCAACCCGTAACACAGGCCGCACAGCGCCAGCAGCAGCGCGACCTTCGCCAGCATGCCGCCGTCGGCGAAGCGGTGATCGCCGTTGGCCGCCAGATAATGCTGTGCGGCCTGCATCAGCGCGCGGTGCAACCCGTTGTCGTCGCGCCGATAGGCTAACGGACGCAGCGGTTTCATGGCTGTCCCATCCGGCGTAAGAAACGCTGTTGTTGCGCCAGCAGTTCGCGATAGCCGATGCAGCGGTACGCCATGCCGTGCCGCTGCGCGACCTCCGCCACCACGGCGGCCAGCGCCGGATAGTGGCGATGATTCCAGCCGGGAAACAGGTGATGGGTCAGGTGATAGTTCAGCCCGCCGGTCAGATGCTCCAGCCAGCGCGGTTCGGGCTGCCAGTCGCAGGCGGTGGCGAAATTGTGCCGATACCAGCCTTGCGGCATGCTGTCGCCCGTCGGCGCCGGGTAAAACTCGGCCTGCGCCCAATGGGTGCCCAGCAGCAAGAACACCACCAGCAGCGAAGCGCACATCTGGCTGAGCGCGTAAGCCAGCAACACCCAGCCCCAGCCGATGCCGTGCAAGTGGCCCACGACCAGCGGCGCCACCAGCACCAGCGCCAGATGCGCGAGCTTGCACAGCACGAACAGCGCCCAACCGCCGCGCCCCGCCAGCACGCGTTTTTCCCGCAGCGGCGTTTTATCGAGCCGATCGGACCAATCGAAAATCCAGGCGATATAGGGCAGCGAGAGCGCGGCGATCAGCGGCCAGTACAGATGCTGATAGCGCATATGGGGCCGCCAGCGCTGGAACGGTGTCTGGCGGAAAAAGCCGTTCTCTTCGGTATCCAGATCGTAATGTTCGACGTTGGCGTAAACGTGGTGGTAATCCACATGCCGCGTGCGCCAGTAGTCCGGATCGACGCCCAGCGGCAGCGTCACCAACCGCCCCACCAGCCGATTGGCCCAGGGCGCACGCAGGAAAGCGTTATGCGAAGCATCGTGGTTGACGTTGACATTGAGCAGCATGCCCATGGTCACGAACAGGAAATAGCAGAGGAAAAACGCCCAGGGCTGATGCTGCAGCAGGCTCAGCGCGTAAAACCCGACGCACAACGCCAGCAACAGCGCGGCCTTGGCCAATCGCGCGGCATCGGCATAGCGATGATCGCCCGCCAGACAGGCGTGGGCCGCGCGCTTAAGATCGCGGTGGAAGGCCTGTTCGCCATCGGCGGGAAAACGCAGCGGCGGCAATGATTCAGCCATGCGGTTCCTCCACGGCGGCCGGTGCGGCTACTCTTCCCCAGCCCAACGCGACGCACAGGGCATGCAACGCCACGGCGGCCATGGCGATATGCCAATAGCGCTGCGGCCAACCGAGATAGCCGATAAACAGCAGCGGCATGCCCAGCGCGATCAGCAGCCAGAGGGCGCTCGCCCACCGCCGCCCTTCCGTCATGCCGCCCAGCGCCACCGATCCCAACGCCAGCAGCGCCAACAGCGCCATTTGCGGCCAGCTGATGTCGCTATAGCCGTAACCGTATTGGTAGACGTAACCGACCACCAGCGAGAACAACAGCATGGCGCCGCTGAAAACGCTGAACGCCGAACGGCGGTCGCGTGGCCGGCCCGGCGCCGGGCGCCATGCCAGGCGCAAATAGCGCAGGAACGGCAGATTGCTCGCCCAGAATGGGTTGGCGGACGGCCTGTCGCCGCCGACGCCATAGCTGAACGGCGTGCTCGGCAATGCCGGGCAAAAGGTGCCGAACAGCTTGTCCCAGAAGATAAAGCTGCCGCCGAAGTTCTTATTGGAATACGCCATGTCCTTGACGTGATGCACCCGGTGATGCGCCGGCGTGACCAGGATGTTTTCCAGCACGCCGAGCTTCGGCGTCAGCGCATTGTGGTTAAACAGCTGAATGCTGTAATGAAAAATAGAGACCGCAACGAACACCGACAGCGGCACCCCCGCCAGCGCCAGCAGCAAAAAGAACGGGATCGACGTCAGCGACGAATACCAGGAGTTGCGCACCCCCAGCGACAGATTAAAGTGCTCGCCCTGATGGTGCACCACGTGCACCGCCCACAGCAGGCGGAAACGATGGTGCAGACGGTGCAGCCAGTAGAAACCGAAGTCCCACGCCAGCAGGGCGAACAGCCACATCAGCAGCGGCGGCCAGGCATCCAGCAGCCCCAGGCTGAAATGCGCGGCCACGTAGCCGTAGCAGGTGATCTCCAACCCGCGGAACAACCACAGCATGATATGGCCGGAATTCAGGTTGAACACCAGATCGTGCCAGTTGACCGGCTCGCGACGCCCCCACTGCAGCGCCACCGCCTCGGCCACCACGATGAACAGCATGAACACTATCGGCAATGCCAGATCGCTCATCCCATTTCTCCTTTAACGACGCGCCTGCGCAGGGTTTTCATGCGCAGGGCCACCCAGCCGGCGAACAGCGCCAGCAGCGCGCCGCCGGCCAAATCGACAAACAAATGCCGACGCAGTTGCAGAATCGAGAACGCGATCGCCACGCCCCACAGCATCCACAGCGCCGTGCGCACTTTGCGCTCGCCGTCGCTCAGCGCCCACACCGCCAGCACCGTCAGCGCCATATGCAACGAAGGCAGGCAGTTTTGCGGCGAGTCCACCCGGGTTAACGCCGCCAGCAGTTGCGCGCTGATCCCGACGCCATCGTTCTGCGGATAGGCCATGGTGGTCGGCCACAGCAGATAAACCGCCCCGGCGCCCAGCGCGGTCAGCTGCATCGCCAGCGTCAGCCATTTGATCCGCGGCAGCGGCGCCAGCAGATAGCCCGCCGGGACGATGAGGAAGAACGACAGATAGAGCCAGATGGCCGTGGGGCTGAACGGGATCGCCCGATCAAGCGCCGACGGCGGCAACAGGGTTCCCGCCCCCTGCAGGCGATCGGTCAGGCTATACACCACGCCGACCGTGCCCCATCCCAGCAGCATGTGCCATAGCCTGAACAGTGCGCTTTTCATGCCGCCTCCGCCCGGCGCACGATGCGCCGCCGCTTGCGATCGAACTGCGGCAGCACCGCTTGCGCCGTCAACCGCCATTCGAGGCGATCGGTGGCGATGCCCTGACGAGCGAACAGCGCCATCAGCTGCGCCTGACAGTGCGCCAACGCCGCCGGGCTACAATCGGCAATCAGCTCCAACCGCCGTTCGCCATGCTGGATCAGGCGGTAATCGCTGGTCAGCGGCAACGCATTGGCGATCGTTCGGCTACAGGCATCGGCGAACACCGCCTGCGGTTGCCGCTGCGCATCGGGCAGCATCAGCTGATCGTCGCGCCGCCCCTCGATACGGGCTATCGCCCGCGTCGGTTGCCCGCATGGGCAGGGTTCCTTGCGCAGCACCAATACATCGTCCAGCCGATAACGCACGATCGGCTGCGTACTGCGGGTAAAGTCGGTGATCAGCGGCGTGAAGCGCAGTTCGTCGATCCACTGCGGCTCGATATGCAAAAACTCCTCGTTCAGGTGCAAGGTGCCGTGCGCGCAGGTGGCGGCGAGGAACCCCTCGGTAGCCTGATACACTTCGCCGACCGCCGGAAACACCTGCTGCAGCAGGCAGCGATCCTGTTCTTCAAGCACCTCGGCGACCGAGATCACTTTTTTGACCGACAGCGTCACCTGCCCGGCCAGCACCGCCAACGCCAATGCGCGCAGCACCTGCGCCGGGGCTACGATGATGCTGGGCGCCTGCCGTTCCAATGCCGGCAAATGGCCGCTGAACGGCGCGAGCAAATCGTAAAACGCCAGGCTCAGCCAACGGTTGTTCACGCTGTGATAGAGATTATTGTCCGCGCGCAGAAACAGTGCGACGCGCTCGCCCGCCGACAGCCCGTCCGGCAGCATTTTCGCCAGCATGCCGCCGGCCCACACCTGCTGTTCCCGCGGGCTGACGACAAACACGCCGCGCTGCCCGGAGGTGCCGGACGACAATCCGACGCTGTAGCGCCCGATCTTCGGCGTGAAATCGCGATCCGCCTCGCTGCGCTGCGCGCAGGCCAGCACCGCATCGCGCTGCAGCCCGGCGGTGTTCATCCGGTCGAACTGCGCCATCATCAGCGCCTTGTCCATCTGCGGCCATTCGGCGAACGGCCGGCGGCTGAAACGCTGAAAATAGGGGCTCTTGCTCAGCACCCGGCGGGCAAAGCTCTCAAGCTGCCGGGCCTGATGCGCCTCCAGCGCCGCACGATCGCCAAAGCGCAGGCGCCGGGCGCGGAAATAGTGCCAAAGGGTCATGAAGGGGATCACAGGTCCCCCTCGTGGCACAGCAAAATGTTGACCTGGCCGCCCGCCCACAGCTGGTTGAGCCGCTCCAGGGTGCGGGTGTAAGCCGCCGCGTCGTCCATCACCAGATTGGCCAGGCGCGAAGGCCCGCGCAGCGTCTGGTAACTCTGCGGCGACCAGGCGGCGTCGCTGGCCAGCAGCGTCCAGCCGGCGTCGGTGAGAATAAAGGCGCCGATATGGCCGGCCGCATGCCCCGGCAACGGCACCAGCACGATCTGCCCTTCACTGCCCGGCAGCGCGTAACCGCGATCGAACGGCGCCAACAGCGCGGGCAACGCCACCGCAGGAAAAGACTCCATAAACTGCAGACGGCTCTCGAAATCCGCCGGGATCAGGCCGGGAATAAAGGCGCGCTTCAGCGCCGCGAAACCGCGCAGCCCACGGGTTTGCTGCCAGCCCTCGCCGGAGCAAATAAAGTCGAGTTGGCTGAAATCCTGCAGCCCGGCGATGTGATCGGCGTGAAAATGCGAGACGATCAGCGCCTGAATATCCCCCTCGGCATAACCGGCTTCGCGCAGCTGATGCGCCAACGACTCGGCCGGATCGAAATAGACCGGCGTCATGCGGCGGTAAAGGCTGAACAGCCCCGACTGCGTGTGCTGCTGAAAATAACGCGCGTAGCCGGTATCCCACAGCCAGCGGCGCTCCCCCACCTCCAGCAGATAGGCGCGCGCCGGGAATTTGCACACCCGGAATCCGGCGCCGCGCAGCGCCATGCAGCCGATATGCGTGCAATAGCCCACTTCAAACACGGTGACCTTAGCCATGCTGTCCGCCTCCTTGCCGCCGCAGCCACTCGCCGGTCAGACGAATGCCCTCTTCCATCGAATAACGCGGCCGGTAACCCAGCTCTTCGATCGCACGGGTCTGGCTCAGCGTCATGTCAAAATGCACCGCCGCCACGCTGTAGCGCGTCAACAGCGGTTCCTTGCCGCTCAGCGCCGCCCACAGCTCCATGCCGCCGGCCAGCGTATGCAGCAGCGGATAGGACACGGCCTGCAGCCGGTAACTCAGCCCCAGTTCCTGACGCAGCAACGCATCCAGCATCTCCGCCAGCCGCTGCGGTTGGTGGTTGGTGATGTTGTACACGGCGCCGGACGGCAATCCGCGCTGCCGGCTGGCCAGATCCATCGCGTGCACCACGTTGGGGGCGAAGGTCAGATCCAGCAGCGCTTGTCCGCCGCCGGGCAATCGCAATACCCCGCGGTCGCGTTCGAGCTGCTGCAACAGCCGCGGCACGATCACCCGATCGTGCGGGCCAAACAGGCCGCGCGGCCGCAGCATAATATAGGTGGTTTGTGGATAGATCTTCGCCTGCGCCAACAGGCGCTGCTCGGCCGCATACTTGCTGGCGGCATAGTGATTGGCGAAGCGCCGGGCGCGGTAACCCTCGTCAAGATCGTAATGCGGCTGAAAATCGAAGTAGATTGCCGGCGTGGAGATATGCACGAAGCGCCGCACGCCGCAGCGCCCGGCCGCCTCCGCCAGCTTCTCCGTCGCCGCGGCGTTGATGCGGTGAAACTCCGCTTTGCCGCCCCAGGGCGAAGACTTGGCCGCGCAGTGCCAGACCCATTCGCAGTCGGTCACCAGCTCCCGACACTGCTGCGGCGTGGCCTGCGCCAGATCGAGCGCGCAAAACTCGGCGCCCAGCTGACGCAGCGTTGCGCCGGCCCGTTCATCGCGGCCGGTGGCGCGCACCTGATGTCCGGCCTCCAGCAACCACTGCGCCGCGTTGCGTCCCAGCCCGCTGGTCGCCCCGGTGAGCAGCACCCTCATGGCAGCAACACCATGCCGGCCAGCGCCAGCCCGGCGGCGGTGCCGATCAGCATCACCGGCTGACCGGGATTGAAGCGCCCGGTGGTCACGGCGGCATGCAGCGCCGTCGGGATAGACGCCGCCACCTGATTACCATGATGGCGGTAGATATCGACCAGCGCCTCGCTGGAGACGTGCAGCCGTTTGCGCATATGTTCGAGCGACAGATGGCTGGCCTGATGCGGCACCACGGTGGCGATCTGCGCCAGGGTCAGGCCGCTGGCGCTCAACAGCCGATCGAGGTAACCCTCAATCAGCGCCGAGGCCTGGCGGAACAGCGGCTTGCCCTGCATATGAAACAGGAAGTCTTGCTCACACATGCCGGCGCGCGGGTTGCGACGCGTGCCGCCGGCGCGGATCTCGCACAGTTCGCTGCCGGCGGGGTAGGTTTCCACCAGGCTGGCGAGGATGCCGCTGGCGCCGTCGCCGCGCTCCACAATGGCGCAGGCCGCGCCGTCGCCGAAGATCAGCGACGACTCTTCGTGCTGCCAGTCGATGCCGCGTGAAGCGAGATCTGCCGAGATGATGGCGATGCGTCGATACGTCCCGGCGTTCAGCAGCCCTGCCGCCACCTGCAGCGCAGAGATAAAGCTGACGCAGCTGCTGTTGATGTCGAAGCCCGGCGTGCCCGGCGCCAGCCCCGCCACCTTGAGAATGTGCGCGGCGGTGCACGGCAGCGCCTGCACCGAAATCGCCGAGGCGGAGATCAGCAGATCGATCGAGTCCGCCGGCATGGCGCGGCGAACCAGCGCATCTTGCAGCGCGGCGGCGGCGAGTTCGGCCTGGCTGGCATCGTCGGCGGCGTGATAGCGGTAAACGATGCCCGAGCGTTTTTCAACGTAGCCGGCCGGTTTCCCCAGCCGAGCGTCGAGCGCAGAGGACGCCACGCGGTTAGGCGGCAACGCGGCCCCGGTGGCGATGATTTTCAGAGGCAGCAGCTCGGGTGAACGTAATTGTGTGGTCATTATTGTTATTGATTAACCTGACTATCCATAAAGCGATTCTCCCGTACGGCGCGAAGGCCACACGGATCATCCCCGGTTTTTATGTCCCAAAATGCCTTTCATCAAGGCGGTATCTCTTGTTATCGGCTACCACAGGCCGACGTCCGTCGGCGGAAGCATAAACGTAACATAACTGAGATAGTGAGTTTACGACAAGGCGACGAGAATGGGCAGACGGCGGGGGAATTATCGGAATAGCGCCGCCGCTGGCGATCGGCGGCGGCGGCGGGGTCAGGCTCAGCGGCGGTTGCGCACCAGCTGGTAACGGCGGGTCAGGTACTCTACCGGCGCACTCCAGATATGCACCAGGCGGCAGAACGGGAACAGCACGAACAGCGTCATGCCCAGCACCATATGCAGCTTGAAGATCAGCGCCACGCCTTCCAGGTGCGCAGAGGCGCCGGCGTGGAAGGTCACGACCGCCTGCGCCCAGGCCACCAGCTTCATCATTTCGCTGCCGTCCATATGCTGGGCGGAGAACGGAATGGTCAGCAACCCCAGGCACACCTGCACCACCAGCAATGTCAGGATCAGGATGTCGGCGACGCTGCTGGTGGCGCGCACCCGCGGGTTGGTCAACCGGCGCTTCAACAGCAGCGCGCCGCCGATCAGCGTCATCAGGCCGCAGGCGCCGCCGGCGATCATCGCCAGCTTCTGCTTCACGTCGATCGGCAGGAAGGCCTCATACATCCAGTGCGGCGTCAGCATGCCGAGGAAGTGGCCCGCGAAGATGCCGATAATGCCGATGTGGAACAGGTTGGACGCCAGCCGCATGCCCTTTTTATCCAGCATCTGGCTGGAGCCGGCGCGCCAGCTGTACTGCCCGTAGTCGTAGCGCAGCCAGCTGCCGATCAGGAACACCGCGCCGGCCAGATAAGGGTAGATGTCGAAGAAGAACTGATTCAAAAATTGCATGATTAGCGTCCTTTGGTTCCGGTTAACGCATCCGTCAGGTCCAGATACTGTGGCGCCACCGCGCCGGCGAAGCGCCGCTGGTGCGCCGTCTGCTGGGCGGAGGCGCAGCCCTGCTCGCCGAGAAATTTGACCTGCTCCTCTTCCCATACCGCATCCAGCGCCTGCGGCGTATCGTCGCGCGCCTCTTGCGCCACCTGCGTCTTCAGCGCCTGGGCCTGCGCATCGCTGCCGGACAGCGCCAACAGCAGATCGAACAGCACCGCGTACGGGCTTTCGCGCTGCTGCAAGCGCGCGCCCAGCAGCGCCAGGATCGGCGCAATGTCCTGCAGCCCTTCCCGCGCCTGTGCCGCGCTGCGGCTGGCTAAATACTCCAGGTACAGCGGCAGGAAATCAGGCAGCTCACGGCTGTCGATCTCCAGCCCGGCGGCGCGGTACTGCGCCATCAGGTCAACCATCGCCTGGCCGCGATCGCGCGACTCGCCGTGCACGTGCTCAAACAGCAGCAGCGAGGTGGCGCGGCCGCGATCGAACAGCTCGCAATAGTCGGCCTGCGCGTCCAGCAACGGGCGCGCGCACAGGCGGCGGATAAACAGAATCAGCAACGCGCTATGGTGCAGATCCAGCTCGCTGGCCGGTTCCAGCGCTTCAATCAGCGCCTGCTGATGGTCAAACAGCGCCTGCTCCGGGTAATCCAGCAGGCGGGCGATCACTTTCAGGCTGATCATGAGGCATCCTCCGACCGCGCGGTTTTCGCGGTCACGTCGATGGCGTCGATACGACGGCTGTTGAACAGATTGAACTTGCCGTCGCTGCCGTGGCAGCCGTCGCCGAAGCTGAAACCGCAGCCTTTGCTTTCGGGGAAGGCTTCGCGCGCCAGCTCGCGGTGGCTCGACGGCACCACGAAGCGATCTTCATAGTTGGCGATCGCCAGGTAGCGATACATCTCCTGCGCCTGCGCTTCGCTCAGACCGACCTGCTCCAGCGCGCTGATGTCCACCACGCCGTCGACGGTTTCCGCCCGTTTGTAGTGGCGCATCGCCAGCATGCGTTTCAGCGCCAGCAGCACCGGCTCGGTATCGCCGGCGGTCAGCAGGTTCGCCAGATACTGCACCGGAATGCGCAGGCTCTCGACGTCCGGCAATACGCCGCTGTGCGCCAGCTCGCCGGCGTCGGCGGCCGACTGAATCGGCGACAACGGCGGCACGTACCACACCATCGGCAGCGTGCGGTATTCCGGGTGCAGCGGCAGCGCCAGTTTCCAGTCCATCGCCATTTTGTACACCGGCGACTGCTGAGCGGCTTCAATGACGCCCTGCGGCACGCCGTCCGCCAGCGCCTGAGCAATCACCTTCGGGTCATGCGGATCGAGGAAGATATCGAGCTGGCTCTGGTACAGATCCTTGTCGTTTTCCACCGCCGCCGCCTGTTCGATGCGATCGGCGTCGTACAGCAGCACGCCGAGGTAGCGGATGCGGCCGACGCAGGTTTCCGAACAGACCGTCGGCTGCCCGGCTTCGATGCGCGGGTAGCAGAAGATGCACTTCTCGGACTTGCCGCTCTTCCAGTTGAAGTAGATTTTCTTGTACGGGCAGCCGGTCAGACACATGCGCCAACCGCGACACTTGTCCTGATCGATCAGCACGATGCCGTCTTCGCCGCGCTTGTAGATCGCCCCGCTCGGGCAGGTGGCGACGCAGGCCGGGTTGAGGCAGTGCTCGCACAGGCGCGGCAAATACATCATGAAGGTGTTTTCGAACTGGCCGTACATCGCCTTCTGCAGGTTGTCGAAGTTCTTGTCCTGCGAACGTTTTTCGAACTCTCCGCCGAGGATCTCTTCCCAGTTCGGGCCGTTTTCGATCTTGTTCATGCGCCGGCCGGTGATCACCGAGCGCGGGCGCGCCACCGGCTGGTGTTTGCCCTGTTTGGCGGTGTGCAGGTGCTGGTAGTCGTAATCGAACGGCTCGTAGTAGTCATCCAGCGCCGGCACGTCCGGGTTGGCGAAGATTTTCGCCAGCACGCCGACGCGGCTGCCCATGCGCGGCTCCAGCTTGCCGTTGATTTTACGGATCCAGCCGCCCTTCCATTTTTCCTGATCTTCCCAGGCGTGCGGATACCCGACGCCGGGCTTGCTTTCCACGTTGTTGAACCAGGCGTATTCCATCCCCTCGCGGCTGGTCCAGACGTTCTTGCAGGTGACCGAACAGGTGTGGCAACCGATGCACTTGTCCAGATTCAGCACCATGCCGACTTGCGAACGAATTTTCATTTGTTGTTCTCCTGCTGACTGCCCTGCGCGTAGTCGTTGCCTTCATCGTCCAACCAATCAATACGGTTCATCTTGCGCACCACCACGAACTCGTCGCGGTTAGAGCCGACGGTGCCGTAGTAGTTGAAGCCGTAGGCCAGCTGCGCATAGCCGCCGATCATGTGGGTCGGTTTCGGGCAAGCGCGGGTCACCGAGTTATGGATGCCGCCGCGTTGGCGTGTGATCTCCGAGCCGGGCAGATTCACGATGCGCTCCTGCGCGTGGTACATCATAGTCATCCCCGCCGGGATACGCTGGCTGACCACCGCGCGCGCCGTCAGCGCGCCGTTGGCGTTGAAGGCCTCAATCCAGTCGTTGTCCGCGATGCCCAGATCTTTGGCGTCGTCTTCGCTCAGCCAGACGATCGGGCCGCCGCGCGACAGCGTCAGCATCAGCAGGTTGTCGCTGTAGGTGGAGTGGATGCCCCACTTCTGGTGCGGCGTCAGGAAGTTCAGCGCCTTCTCCTTGTTGCCGTTCGGTTTGCTGTTGAGCAGCGGCTGCGCGGCGCGGGTGTCGATCGGCGGCCTATACGCCAGCAAGCTTTCGCCGAAGGCGCGCATCCACTCGTGATCCTGATACAGCTGCTGACGGCCGCTGAGGGTGCGCCACGGGATCAGCTCATGCACGTTGGTGTAGCAGGCGTTATAGGAGACGTGCTCGTCTTCCAGGCCGGACCAGGTTGGGCTGGAGATGATTTTGCGCGGCTGCGCCTGAATGTCGCGGAAGCGAATTTTCTCGTCTTCCTTGTTCAGCGCCAGATGCCGGTGATCGCGGCCGGTGACGTTGCTCAGCGCTTCCCAGGCTTTCACCGCCACCTGGCCGTTGGTTTCCGGCGCCAGCGACAGGATCACTTCCGCCGCGTCTATCGCGCTCTCGATCTTCGGCCGCCCCGCCGCCGGGCCGTCGGCCTTGACGTAGTTAAGCTGCTTGAGGAAATCGACCTCGGTCTGGGTGTTCCAGTTGATGCCCTTGCCGCCGTTGCCCAGTTTGTCCATCAACGGCCCCAAGGCGGTAAAACGCTCGTAGGTGGCCGGATAATCGCGCTCCACCGCGATGATGTGCGGCGCGGTTTTGCCGGGGATCAGTTCGCACTCGCCTTTCTTCCAATCCTGCACGCCGTAAGGCTGCGCCAGCTCGGCGGCGGAGTCGTGCTGAATAGGCAAGGTCACCACGTCGGTTTCCTGGCCCAGATGGCCGACGCACACCTCGGAGAAGGCTTTGGCGATGCCCTTGTAGATTTCCCAGTCGCTCTTCGAATCCCAGGCCGGATCGACCGCCGCCGACAGCGGATGAATGAACGGATGCATGTCGGAGGTGTTCATGTCGTCTTTTTCGTACCAGGTGGCGGTCGGCAGCACCACGTCGGAATACAGGCAGGTGCTCGACATGCGGAAATCGAGCGTCACCACCAGATCCAGTTTGCCTTCGCCGCCCTGCTCGCGCCATTCCACTTCCTGCGGCTTCACGCCGCCCTGCTGGCCGAGATCTTTCCCCTGGATACCGTTCTCGGTGCCCAACAGGTATTTGAGCATGTATTCATGGCCCTTGCCGGAAGAACCCAGCAGGTTGGAGCGCCAGACGAACAGGTTGCGCGGGAAGTTCTGCGGATTGTCCGGCTGCTCGGCGGCAAAGCCCAGCGCGCCGCTCTTCAGGCTGTCGACGGTGAACTCAACCGGCGACTGGCCGGCAGCACGGGCCTGCTCCGCCAGGCGCAGCGGATTGGCGCCCAACTGCGGCGCCGACGGCAGCCAGCCCATGCGCTCCGCGCGCACGTTGAAGTCGATCAGGCTGCCGCCGAAACGCGATTTGTCCGCCAGCGGCGACAGCAGCTCATCGGCGCCGACGGTTTCATAGCGCCATTGGCTGGAATGGTTGTAGAAGAACGAGGTGCTGTTCATGTGGCGCGGCGGGCGCTGCCAGTCAAGGCCGAACGCCAGCGGCAGCCAGCCGGTTTGCGGCCGCAGTTTTTCCTGGCCGACGTAGTGCGCCCAGCCGCCGCCGCTCTGGCCGACGCAACCGCAGAAGATCAACATATTGATCAGGCCGCGGTAGGTCATGTCCATGTGATACCAGTGGTTGACGCCGGCGCCGACGATGATCATCGAACGGCCGTGGGTCTTCTCGGCGTTTTCCGCGAACTCGCGGGCAATGCGGATGATGTTGTGGCGCGACACGCCGGTGATCTGCTCGGCCCAGGCCGGGCTGTAAGCCTTGACCTCGTCATAGTCGGCGGCGCAGTTGGCGTCGCCCAGCCCGCGCTCCAGGCCGTAGTTGGCCAGCGTCAGGTCATACACGCTGGTCACCAGCGCTTCACTGCCGTCCGCCAGCCGCAGGCGTTTCACCGGCAGCTTGTGCAGCAGGATTTCGTCCAGCGCCACGCTGTTGAAATGCTCGCTGTCGGCGCCGCCGAAGTACGGGAAGCCCACCTCGGCAACGTCGTCATGCATGCCCAGCAGACTGAGCTGCAGCTCGACTTCCTGTTGCGACTTGCCTTCGCGCTGCTCCAGGTTCCACTTGCCCTTCTCGCCCCAGCGGAAACCGATGGAGCCCTGCGGCGCCACCAGCTCGCCGCTGCGGCTGTCGATAGCGACGGTTTTCCACTCGGGATTGTTTTCCTGGCCCAGTCCGTCCACCAGATCGGCGGCGCGCAGCAGGCGGCCGGCGGCGTAGTGGCCGCCTTCACGCGGCTCCAGCAGCACCAGCATCGGCATGTCGGTATAGCGGCGCACGTAGTCGCGGAAGTAGCCGACTTCGCGATCGAGATGGAACTCTTTCAGCATCACATGGCCCATCGCCAGCGCCATCGCGCTGTCGGTGCCCTGCTTCGGATTCAGCCAGTGGTCGCACAGCTTGGCGACTTCGGCGTAGTCCGGCGTCACCGCCACGGTTTTGGTGCCCTTGTAGCGCACTTCGGTAAAGAAGTGGGCGTCCGGGGTGCGCGTCTGCGGCACGTTGGAGCCCCAGGCGATGATGTAGGAGGAGTTGTACCAGTCGGCGGACTCCGGCACGTCGGTCTGCTCGCCCCAGGTCATCGGCGAAGCCGGCGGCAAATCGCAATACCAGTCGTAGAAGCTCAGGCAGGCGCCGCCGATCAGCGACAGGTACCGAGCGCCGGCGGCGTAGGACACCATCGACATCGCCGGGATCGGCGAGAAGCCGATAATGCGGTCAGGGCCGAAGGTTTTGGCGGTATAGACGTTGGCGGCGGCGATCAGTTCATTGACCTCTTGCCAGCTGGAGCGGACGAAACCGCCGCGGCCGCGCGCCACCTTGTAGCTTTTGGCTTTTTCCGCATCGCCGACGATCGATCCCCAGGCCTCGACCGGATCGCTGTGCTGCGCTTTCGCCTCGCGCCACAGTTTGAGCAGCCGCTTGCGCATCAGCGGGTATTTCAGCCGGTTGGCGCTGTACAGGTACCAGGAGTAGCTGGCGCCGCGCGGGCAGCCGCGCGGTTCATGGTTGGGCAGATCGGGGCGAGTGCGCGGATAGTCGGTTTGCTGGGTTTCCCAGGTCACCAGACCATTCTTCACGTAGATCTTCCAACTGCAGGAACCGGTGCAGTTCACGCCGTGGGTGGAACGCACCACTTTGTCATGCTGCCAACGGCTGCGGTAGCCGTCTTCCCAGTCGCGGTTGGTGTTCAAGGTCTGGCCGTGATCGCCAGAAAAAGGCTCCGCCAACTGCTTGAAATAGCGGAAACGGTCTAAAAATTTGCTCATCCGGAATGCTCCTGAAGGCTCTTGTCGTTATAAGAAGACATGCTCAATCTGCCGCCAGCCTACTGACGGCCAACCGGCGGCAAATTGATTGCGATCAAGAGAAAGCGGCGGGCGACGCGTGCGTCGGGCGGGAAATACCACCAAAGTATAGGGGCGAGGAATAGGATTAATTGTTTGAATTAAAACGAATAAATCAGAATATCAAGATGAAGGTGAACGGGCGGGAGGCAAGACGGGGTATTTGGGGGTAGGACGCGGGGGAAAACCCCGCGTCAGGTTTCAGAAAGGGACGCCGCGGAAGAAGACGTTGCGCAGAATGTTCTTCATGTAAACGCCGGCCATCACCCCGCTGTTGACATAGATGATGCCCTTCATGCCGTGCAGCACGCCGCCGAGACGGCTTCGGCTGTCGGTGATGATGCGCGACGTGATGCAGGTGTGGCGCAGCCGCATCACCTTGCGCGCCCGCGGCGAAATCTGCGGCATCAACCGGCGCTCGAACTGCATTTTGTTGTGATAGCCGATGATGCCTTTCGGGCTGGAGGTAATACGCTCACCGTCGTGATCGTTATGCACCGCCAGGCGCTCGTGCAACGTGCCGATGCGCATGCCCGCCGCCAGCAGGCGATAAATGAAGATATGATCCTGATAACGCGGGGTATTGAAGAACCCGCGCACCGCGATCGCCGCCTCGCGGCGCAGCATGATCATCGGCGTGTAAGCGACGCCGGCCAGCATGAAGTCCTCCAGCCCGTCGCAGCGGGCGCGGTAATAGCGCTCGGCGTTGATTTGGCCATCCTGCAGAATATCCATATCGCACAGGCTGACGGGGTAATCGCCGCGCTGCATAAAGGCCAGCTGACGGGCGATCTTCTCCGGGTGGTAGTAATCGTCGTCGTCCAGAAAAGTGAGGTATTCCCCGGTGGCGCGCAGGATGCCGCTGTTGCGCGCCCGCGCCCCGCCGCCGTTGCGCGCGCGCGGGCAATAGACGATCTGCCCGGCGGCAATATAGCCGGCCAGCCGTTCGCGGGTGGCCTGGCGCTGCGGATGGTCCGGCGGATTATCGTCCACCACCACGATCTCCACCGGCTGATGGGTTTGCGCCAGGACGCTGTCGATGGCGCGCGCCAGCAGTTCGCTGCGGCCATAGGTCGGAATAATGACGCTGACTTTGATACTCATAATGGGCTTCCACACGGGTTTATCGTCGTTCGGGCACGGTCAGATTCACCCGAAACGGTTGTAGAGACTGGCCATCAGGTAGTAGACCAGCGGACTGCGGTAGAACAGGCGGTTCTTGCGGCTCAGCATTTGCCGCTCCTCCGCCCGCAGCCGGGCATAGCGCCGTTTCAGCTCGGCGGTTTCCCGCAGCGCGTCACGCAGGCCGAAGAAGTCCAGCCCGACCAGCAGGCGCGCCTTCAGCGTGGTGACGAACAGCACCGAGTGGAATCCCTTCCCCCCCTCGCGGCGACGCCCGCTGTCAGCGCGCTCGATGGCGTAATCGAGATCGTCCAAATCCCGCCGCTTCGGCGCGCGCGTGATGCCGTTGGGGTTAGCGCGATATCCTACCAACGGCGTGTCGCACACCACGATGCGGTTCGCTTTCAGATACAGCTGCGGGATCAGCTGGATATCCTCGAAGTTGCGCCCCGCCGGAAACGCGGCGTCGTTGAACAGCGAACGGTGATAAATCCGCGCCCAGGCGTACCACAGGCTGCGGTTAAAACTGTCAGCCAGCAGCGCCATATGCGGCTCGCGCTCCTGTGGCGCGGCGTTGCCGGGCACGATCGCCATCAGGCCATCCGGTTCTATCTTGCCGTTTTTCAGCCGCGAGAAACGCTGGGCGTTGAACGCCACGATCTCTACCTGCGGGTTATCCGCCAGCAGGCGCCCCAAAATGCTGAAATAGCCCGGCAGCAGCACGTCGTCGGAGTCCAGAAAACCGAGATATTCGCCTTCGGCATGGGCGATCCCGGCGTTGCGCGCGGCGCTCAACCCCTGGTTATCCTGGCGCAGGATGCTGACCTGCGTTTTCAATGCCGGATAACGGCACAGCACCTCTTGCGCGACGGCGATGGAGCCGTCCGGGCTGCCGTCATCGACGAGGATCACTTCCGCCCAGTCGGGCAATTGACTCAGCACCGAGTCCAGGCACGCTTCGATGTAGGCTTCCACCTTATACACCGGGACGATCAGGCTTAGCGTGATAGTCATGAACGGGTATCCTTATTGATTGCTAGTGTCTCGTTGCACCCACAGCGCGCTGCTGCCCACCGCGGGCAATTTGGCGTCGATCTGCGGCTGCCCCTGCCAGCGCCAGCCGGGCGGCAGGTCAAAACGGGCGGCCATCGGCCGATAGTACGGGTTGGCGATCAGCACCAGGCCGCGCTCGCCGTCGATAAACAGCCGCGCCGGTACGGCGGTGTTGTTGCCGGACAGCGTCGCACTTTCGCCCGAGAGCAGGTACGGCGTGAAGCTGTCGATCTGTTGCGCCACGCGGGCAACCCCTTGCCAGATACCGTCGAATTCCTGTTGGTTGAAATCGCCGCTGCGGCGCTTGTAGAACAGGTCGGTATAGGAGTAGAACAGCAGCCCTTTGACGCCGCCGATCAGCCCCAGCCAGGCCTGGTTGCGGATCTCCGCTTCGCTCGGCTGGCGCGGCTTGCGGTGCGGCTCATAGGCGGCGTGATCCATGATCTGCATCACCAGCCAGGCGCCCTTCGCCTGGCGCGCCACCTGCACCGTCAGGCGCGAGTATTCCAGCGTGCGCGTCATGTCGGCATCGCGTCCGACCGGATAAGGATCGCTGGCCAACACGTCGGAACTGTTGAAATAGGCGTTGAGCGCGCCGGTCTGATTCAGCGCCTGAAAGGTCAGATGGTCAGGGTCTTGTTGCTTCACCTGCAGATGCATCTGCTCTATCTGCGGCGCGTACTTCGGCGCCAGCTCATCGTTGATGTACCAGGCGAGCAGGTTCGGCTGAGTTTTAAACTTCTCCACATAAGACGCCGTCAACTGCGGGTAGCTCAGGCGCGTTTTCGGCGCAGAGTCGAGGCCGGGGTAGAAATCCTTCAGCGAGAAAATCACCTGCAGCCCGTACTGCTGCGTTTTGCGGAAATAGGCGTACGGGTCGCGCCCTGCGCCGTAGTTGTAATTCAGCAGGGTGTTGAAACCGGCGTCGCGGATGCGCGCCAGATGCTCATCGGTCGCCATGTTGCCGTACATGTAGATGCCCAGCGGAAAGAAGCGCTTGCCCTGCCGCAGCGTATAGCCCTGCTCGTCCAACGCCACTTTCGGCGGCGCCTCGCCGATGCTGACCGGCATTTCGCTGCTCCGGCTGTGCTTCGACGCCACGTCCGTCACCTGCTGCTGCAGGCGGTACTCGCCGGCGGCCAGGTTGGCCGGCAGCGAGAACTCTACGCGCTGACGCTCGGCGACATGGTAGCGGCGGCTCTCCTGCCGCACGGCGGTGCGTTGGCTATCGAGCAGCGTACTTTCCACCTGCACTTCCTGAGGCTGCTGCACTTCGATCAGGCTGGAGGCCGATTGCCCGCCGGCGCGCATCTGATACAACGCCGGCGCCGTCGGCTGGCTGCAAACGTAGGCATCGTCGAACCAGGCGTTGCCGGTCGTGCCCTTGCGCATATATAGCCCCAGTACGGTGGTGGTGGCCTCTGCCGGCACGGTGAAGCTGCCTTCCACCGGCTGCCAACCGCTGCTGCCCAGCAGGCCTTGCGGGTAGCTGCCGGCCAGGTGGCGCCCCTTGGCGTCATAGCTTTCGACGTACACCCCGGCGCCCGGCTGATCGCCTTTGCCGCGCAGGTTATCGCCGCGCACCCACACGCCGAACGCGATCGTCTGGCCCGCTTTCACCTGCAGCGTTTGCAGCATCTGGTGATACTCCGCCGGGTCAGGATTGCTGTAGTACAGGCTGGCACGGCCGCTGCGGCCGCCGGAGACCACCTTGGCCGGCGGCAGCGACCAGCCCGTCTGTCCCTGCTCAAAGCCGGGGTTGGTCAGCAGATTGGTCTCGCAGCCCGCCGCCCCGGCCTGAGCCGCCAGCCCGCATCCGATCAGCACGCAGGCTGCGTTCAAGATTTTGCTGGTCATTGTCTTTTCATCACCGCGCTGTATAGGTAGGAGAAGAACAGATAGCAGGATTTTTGATAAGAGAGCCCCAGATGACGACGGTAGATCTGCCACTGCCAGTCCGCCGCGCGGATCTTGTTGCCGGACAGCGAATTGGCGGACAGCCGGTAAAACGCCAGCGGCTCCGGAATGCAGTACGCCAGGCGATTGCGCGCGCGCTCCAGAATAGACAGCCACATCACGTAGTCTTCGTGCCCGACCTTGCGCTGGTAGACCTTGCCGACCCGGCGCTGGTTGTACATGCCGGTCAGGTTGCCGATCCAGTTGCTTTTCAACATGTCGCGGTAGGCGATGATCTCCCCGGCGCCGCGGTAATTTTTCACCTGCGCCAGGTCATTCTCGAAGGTGTAATAGTGCGAGCAGACCACGTCGTAACGCTGGGTTTTAAGGATGCCGACCTGGCGGGCCAGCTTATTCGGGTGCCAAACATCGTCGCTGTCGCAAAACGCGATGTAGTCACCGCGCGCCGCCTCGATGGCGATATTGCGCGTTTCGGCCACCCCCTGATTGGCGTTGTTGCGGATGTAGGTCAGCCGATCGTGAATGAACGGCTTGACCACCTCGGCGGTGTTGTCGGTGGAGGCGTCGTCAATCACATACAGGTGATAGTCCTGATAAGTTTGATTCAATACGCCAAGGATCGACTCGCGGATAAAACCGGCGGCGTTATAAGCCGGCATAATGACGGACACTTTTTCCATGATGATTACCTCAGACGATGAGCTCTTGCCACTGGGGGTAAATACGTTCAGGCACAAACCGCTGCGCCTTTTCCAACGCACGGTGGGAGAAGCGACGACGCAGTTCGCCGTCGCCGAGCAGCGCCAGGACGCGCTGACTGAAGGTGTCGACGTCGCCGTCCGCCACCAGATAACCGTTCTCGCGATCGTCGATCAGCTCCGCCGGGCCGGTCAGACAGTCGAAAGCCACCAGCGGCAGGCCGAAGCTCATGGCTTCGATCAGCACCATCGGCAGGCCTTCGTAGCGAGAGGTCATCAGCAACAGGCTCGCCTGCCGGTAATGCCCGGCGATATCGGCGGTGGCCGGCAGCAGCTGCACCCGATCGTCGAGCCCGTAATCGGCGATCTGCCGTTGCAACGCCGCCCGATCCGGGCCATCGCCGACGATGTGCAGCCGCCACTCCGGCGCCTGCTGCGCCACCTGCCGCCAGGCGGCGATCAGCCGGTCGAAGCCTTTCTGGTGGCACAGTCGGCCGACCGCCAGCGCCACCGGCTGTTGCTGTTCCGGATGCGGCGCCCTCAGCGGAAACGGCGACACGTTCTCAATCACCCGACATTTGCGGGCGGGCACCCAGCGGCCGATATTCGCCAGATCTTTTTGCGTCAGCAGCACGGTGCGATCGCCCAGCCGGTAGATCAGCACCTTCAGCCACTTCATCGGCCACGGATACTGGTGGAAACTGACATGTTCACTCAGCACCAAGCGGCTGCCGGGACACAACAGCCGCAGGTAAGGCACCATGATCACCGAGAGTTTCCCCATCGAGACGGTGATGATGGCGTCATAGCGGCCGCGGCGTAAGAACAGCGCCAGGCGCCACGGCCAGAGCAGCGTCTTACCGCGCATGAAGCGCAGCGTCACCGCCGGCTCCAGCGGATAGAACGCCCGATCCCCGCAGATGGATATCAGTTCGACCTGGTGGCCGAAGCGGGTGGTCAGCGCATTGGCCAGGCTGCTGGCCACCCGTTCGGTGCCGCCTTTGCCGCCGATGTCTTCGATTACAATTGCAATTTTCCGCGGTTGCATGTCACCTCCGTAATCCCTCGCGGGCCGTGCGCAGCAGCCTCCCCCCCAATGGAAACAGTCCCAGCCTGGCCAGACAGTCGCCATACAGCTTGATCGCCTTGAATTTGCCGCTCAGGGTGTGGCGCTCCATGCGCGATGAGTAGTAGTTGAAAGCCTGCAGATCTTCGCTGTACAGCGAAGCCAGCAGGTGTTTACAGGCAAAGCCGCTGATGTAACGGCCGCTGGCCTGCAGATAGGTATCGATAAAGCGTTCGCTGGCGTCGATGTTCAATCGGCAGCGGTTCAGATCCTCGTCGCCGCAGCGGATGAACACCCCACCGCCCTGATCGTGAACCACCCGGGCGCCCAGGTTGGTGGCGTTGACCAAAAACCCCCAGTCCTGGTAACGGGCCAAAAACTCCGGAAATAAAAACCGCCGGTCTTGTTTCTTGCGCACGCTGATGGTCGAGGTGCGAATATCCCCCATCTCGATAAATAAGAAATCTTCCCCGGCCACGCCCTCTTGATAATTAAACACGTAGCTGCGCACATTCTTGTCGTTGACCGTGGTGTAATTGCCGAACACGATATCGATCCGCGTGTCCTCATGCCGTCTCAAGCGCCGGATGATATAATTGGTGCCAAACATATCTTCCGGTTCCAGAAAAAAAACCACCTCAGAACGCGCCAGGCGAAAACCGATATTGCAGGCGACGGCGATATTGCCGCGCACCCGGCTTTCATGCAGCCTGGCGCGATGATTCGCCGCCAACAGTCCGTGTATCTTTTCCGACTCACCGGCTTCCGATGAATAATCGACCACGATAATTTCATAATCAAAACCGGCGCAATAATGGGTCATGCGCGCCAGCGTGGCGGCGAGATGGTTTGAATTATTAAAAGCGGGAATAACAATTGATAAGTCCATTTAATACCTCAAAAGCTATTATCAACTGGCGAGTGCAGCCTGATGCCAGAGAAAAAGTTTGTTATCGCAGCATATCCCTGCCCGGTTATCCCCCCGCCTCGGGTCGAGTACGCGCAGCCAACGGCCTGTTTCAGCTACGTATGAAAATACCCTCCCCATTCTTGTTCAATCGTTTCTGGCATCAGCCGTTGTAATCCGGCCCCCGGGGTGAAAGTCAGCTCGCCAAAATAAATGCGATCCTGCACCTGATAAAAATCGACGCGTACGTACGAGAATTGTTCCGCCACCTGGCGCGCCAGCCGCAGCATCTCCTTTAGCCCGCTGGGGCGCGACATCGGCACGTCGCTGTTCGGCACGCCCATGCGGATCTCGGTGCGGTTCCAGTCCGCATCAAAGAAATCGCGGCGATGATCGATAAAGCGCTGATAATCGATCTGAATAAAGAAGCGCACCTCACCGTCAAGATTAAAACAGTGGATCTTGATGTCGTTCGGTATTTGCCCTTCGTCGATCAGCATTCTTTCCACCATGATGCAAGGTGGAATATCTTTATAATGCCGCTCGCGATAAACCTGATAAAAACTTTGCCGCAGCCAACTGTTGGTCAACACCCGCAGTTCGTTATAACCGGTTTGGCTTTTATCAAATACCAGCTTGTTATATCCGCTGCCATGGTTGGCTTTAATCACAAACGACTCGGGCAGCTGCTGATACATCTCTTCCGTAAATTCGTTGCCGTGCGCGTAAAGATCGATCAAATACTCTTTACCCCATAGCTGTTCGATATACTCTCTCACCCGATATTTATCAGATAGCTGCGTATATATCGCCAGTGGATAAACTTTCCTACGCATCAGTTTTTCGCTGTACCCCACCGGATGAGCCAGATGCGGCACCTTGCGGAAAAACATTGCGTATTTTAACTGATGATATATTGCATCGGGCATACGTCGGTATAACCCTTTCACCAGATTATTTAACATATATTTCTCGTACCTTCCCTATTAATTGCGGAAAACACCGATAGCAAGTCACCTGCAAACGCGTAATTTTTCCTCCTCTGAAAAAGCTGTTGAGCACAAAGAATGAAATAAACTCCGTGATCAACGTCGATATCGCCGCGCCCATGATCCCGTAGCGCGGGATCAGGATGAAATTCATCACCACGTTGGCCAACGCCGCCAGCGGCATTTTGATGGCGATGAATCGATAGCCGCTGAACAGCACGATGGCGCGGTAAGACACCGTTCCCATCACCGAGAACAGCGACGTCACCGAGCACAGCGCCAAAATGGTCGCCGTTTGCCGGTAACTTTCGCCGAACATCAGCGCGACTATCTGCTGCGGAAACAGCGACAGCACCGCTATCACCGGCATCGAAAGCACCAGCACCATCAGATACAGCTGGCGAATGCGCGCCTCTTGTTCCTGCTCCGAACCGGCATTCGCCACGCCTGGCATCATCGACATGATCAGCGCGATGGGCACGAATACCCACCCCTGGCTCAGCGTGATGGCGGCGCTGTAAAGCCCGACGCTGTGTTCTCCCAAATAGTTGCCCAGCATGATCTGATCGATGCGCGTATAAATGACGATCGACAGGCTGGAGATCGCCAGCGGCAAGCCGACGCTGAACAGGTAGCGGCCGTAGCGCCGTTTGTGTCTGCCGCTGATCGCCGGCATCTGCGCCTGCTCGCGACGGAACAGCACCCAGCGCACCGCATAAGGCAGCAGGCTGCTCAGCACATAGGGCAGCGCAAACCACACCAGCGGCAATTGCGCGTACACCAGGCCGAGCCGCATCACGATCAACAGCAACAGCGCGACGTTGTTGATCAACGTGTTCAACTTCGACTTCAGCAGCGCGTCGTAATAGATTTTGTAGACGTCCTGCACGGAGAAATACGCGCTGATCAACATCAGCAGCATCATGATTTGGTTGGTGCGATCCTGCGTCAACAGCGTCCAGGCCATCAGCGGCAGCGCGATCAGCGCAAACAGCTGGCGGCGGATGCGCATCGAAGCCAGCATCAGCCGCATGCCGCTCCGGCGCCGTTTGGCGACGCGGTTGAACAGCACCGCGTCCGCCCCCAGCTGCACCAGCGGCACGGCGATGGCGATCACCGACAGCAAGTAGTTAATCAAACCGTATTGCGCCGGCCCGAGATAGCGCGCGACGTACACCGAAACGAAAATCCCCGACAGACTCAGCGATACCCGCTCCAGCATTAGCCACAAAGAGTTCATCAGCATCGCTTTCATGCGCTTACGGCACCTTTTCTTCCTGATGGCTCGGATAGGCAAAGGCGTAGTAACCCGCATCGGCGGCGGATTTTTTCACCATGCCGTTGAGGATCACGCCTTTGATCGCCACCCCATTCTGTTCGAAACGGCGCATGCTGGTTTCGATCTGCTTGACGGTGTTCACTTCAAAACGCACCACCAGCAGCGAGGTGCCGGCGTGATGACCGACGATCGCCGCATCCGTCACCGCCAGAATCGGCGGCGTATCGATCAGCACCAGATCGTAGTGTTGCCCGGCCCAGCGCAGGAAGTCAGCGAAGCGGCGATGCATCAGCAGTTCGGACGGATTCGGCGGCACCTGGCCGCGCGGCACGAAGTCCAGGTTGGCGATGGCGGTTTTTCGCACCGCCTGTTCCGCCATCACGTCGCCCACCAGCATGTCGGACAAACCGCGATGTCCATCCTCGGCCAGCCAGCGATGCAGAAAGCCTTTGCGCATATCCGCGTCGATCAGCAACACCCGCTGCCCGGCCTGCGCCACTACCACCGCCAGGTTGGTGCTGGTGAAGCTCTTGCCGCTTTCCGGGCTGGCGCCGGAGACCATCAGAATATTGTTTTTGGCTTCCAGCATGGCGAAATGCAGGCTGGTGCGCAGGCTGCGGATTGCCTCCACCGACAGATCCGTCGGCTCGGCCACCGCCAGGATCGGCAGGCGCCGGCCGCCGGATTTGGGCAACAGATGACGCTGCTCGCGGTTGCGCTTCACCTGCCACGGCGACAGCGGCACGGTGGCGTAGACGTTGATGCCCCGTTTCTCCAGCGTATCGATATCATTGATGCCGCGGTGGAAGGCCGCGCGCAACAGCACCACCGCGGCGGCGCCCCCGGCGCCCAGCAGCAGCGCCAACAGCACGATCAGCATCTTTTGCGGCTGGATCGGCCGAATGGCGGTTTCCGCTTCATCGATGATGCGCACGTTGCCTACCGTGCCGGCCTTGCTGATGCTCAGCTCCTGCTGCTTGTTCATCAGCTGCATGTAAACCTGCTGATCCACCTGCACGTCTCGGGTGAGACGCAGGATCTCCTGCTGCATTTTCGGCAGCGTCTGCACCTGTTTGCCCAGCCGCGCCTTTTCCGCTTCCAGCGTGGCGCGCTTTTCCAGCAGCGCCCGGTAAGCCGGGTGCGCGCGGGTATAGAGCTTGGAGATCTCCGCTTCCTTGAAGGTCAGTTCATTGAGCTGCGCTTCGAGCTGCACCTGCGTGTCCAACACCGATTTGGCTTCCAGCGACAGATCCACCGAGTCGTTTTGCTGACGGAACTGATTGAGCTGGGTTTCGGCGTTGTTGAGCGAGGTTTGCGTTTGCGGCAGTTGCTCTTGCAGGAACGCCAGCATTCGCTGCGCCTCTTCCGTTTTGCGATCCACGTTCTGCTGCAGGTAGTTGTCGGTGATGTTCTTCAGCACCGCCTCGGCGCGCTGCGGATCTTCGCTCGGCAGCGTAAAGGTCATGATGCCGCTGTCTTTACCGCCCGGCACTACGTCAAGATTTTTGCGCAGATCGTCCACCGCTTTCTGGCGCGCGACTTTGACCACCGTGAAGCTGGCGCCCGGCGCCGCGTCCAGTGCCGAGACGGCCATGTTCCATCCGCCCTGCGCCACCGGCTGCCCGACCGCGCCGCTGAACAGTTTGGCGCCGTCATGGCTCAGCTCGTAATGCTGCCCATCGCGCACCGTCAGCGTCAGCGCTTCGCCCTCCATTTCCGGCGGCGTCGTTAACGTGGCGATATCCAGCACCGGCGCCTTTTCGCCGCTCAGTCGGGCAAAACCTTTACCGAATACCGGGAAATAGTCCGGCTCGACGCGCACCGTCAGGCCAAGGGCATCCACCGTTTTGCCGAGCACGTAGCGCGACTTGGCCAGCGTCACTTCATCCTGCGTCGCCGAATTCTGCCCCATCGAGCTGTCCAGCGTTTCGCGCAGCAGCGAGTCGCCGGACAGCTGTTTCTCCACCTGCACCACCGCCGTGGCCTGATACACCGGGGTCGCCAACAGGGCATAGGCGACGCCCAGCGCGCCGGCCACGCCGGTTACGACGGCGATCCGCCAGCGGTTATCCCAAAGCGGCCCTACCAGACGCTCCCACTCCAGCTTTTCATCTTGTTCGGCCACCATCACGGACAGCGCATTGTTCTTCATCTTCTGTTCCTTATTCATCCTGCGGATTTACCAGTTGCGCACGCGCAAGGTAGCCTCGCTGAGATCGTTAAAGCTGCTGATGGTCGGCACCAGCTGGCTGATCAAACGGTTCCAGCGCGCGACCGGCGCCGCAGTGACGTACACGACGTCGTAAGGTTGCAGCTGAAATTCAGCGCCCATCGCCAGCGCGCTGGCGTCGGAAAGATCGAACTGATACAGCGTCGCCAGCCGCTGCGGCGTTTTGCCGCCGCTCGGCCGGATCACGAATACCCCGGTCGCATCCGCGACCGTCTGGCTGATCCCTTCGGAAGAGCCGAGGGCCTCGGTCAACGTCATGCCGCTGCGATCCATCTTCAGCGTCGCTTGCTTGCCCACTTCGCCCATCACGAACACTTTCAGTTCGTCATTGCGCGGGACGTAAAGGATGTCACCCGGCTGCAGCAACGCGTTCTGACTGATGTCGCCGCGCTGCATCAGCGCCTGCAGCGAGATGGCCCGATCCTTGCCCTGATGGGTCAGCACCACGTTGCGCCAGTCGGCGTTCTCCGTCAGGCCGCCGGCGGCGTTGATCGCATCCAGGATGGTCAGCGGCACGTTGGTGATCGCCTGCTGGCCGGAGGTTTTCACCTCACCGGTCACATAAGCCTTCTGCGAACGGAAAGCGGCGATGCTGACATCCACCTGCGGGCTTTCCACATACTGCGCCAGACGGCCGGCGATCAGGCTGCGCACTTCGGTGACGGTTTTGCCCACCACCGCCACTCGCCCGATATAGGGATAAAAAATCGTGCCATCGGCATGGACCCAGTTACCGGTGTCGCTGGCGCTGCGGTACTGCCCGGCCGGCGTAGTCAGCTCAGGGTGATCCCAGACGGTGACGTTCAACACGTCGCCGACGCCGATACGGTATTGATAGTTCTGCAGCCGCTGATCCAGCGCCGGGTTCGGCCGGGCGACCGGTTCTACGCGCCGCATTTTCTGCAGCAACATCGGCGACATGCGGTAGACCTGCACCTGGTTATTCAAATCAAAACCGTCGTCTTGCTGCACGACGACGGCTTTTCCGCTGGTAGGTAAATGTGAGCCGGGAATCACCGTACACCCGCTCAACAGCGCGGAGGTAAAGGCCAACGGCATCAAAAGAGGCAAATGAAAATTCATGGAAGTACCGTGATAAACGGGCTGCCGCCGCAGCCCGTGAGGGGATTAACGGCCGACGGTCGGATTATCGCTGAACACCGTCGCCTGACGCGGCTCGCGCAACAGGACGAAATAGCCGCAAAAACAGAGTAGAAACGCCACCAGCATCAAACTCTCTTGCAGTTTCAGCACTTCGCTGCAGATGCCGATGCAGGCCAGCGTCACCGCCAGCATGGTGCTCATCGCCAGCGCCTGGCGCGCATTCAGTCCGCGACGCATCAGAATATGGTGCAAATGATCGCGCCCCGCTTTGAATGGGCTTTGGCGGCGCAGCAGGCGGCGCACCATCACCGTCACCATGTCCATCAGAGGAATGGCGATCAGCCACAGCGCGGTCACCGGGCGCATCACCGCCTGCGGTCCCTGGGTCGCCAGCAACACCAGCCACAGCACGCTGAAGCCAATCACCATGCTGCCGGCATCCCCCATAAAGATCTTGCTACGCGCACCGAACAGACTCAGGTTGAACAGCAGATAAGCCGCCAGAGCGGCGATCAGGCCCAGACACCACAGCGCCAGGTCTTCCCGGCCGCCCAGCCCGAACACGATGGCCAGCGCGACGAAGGTGACGCAGGACAAAGCGCCCAACTGTCCGTCGATGCCATCCACCATGTTGTAGGCATTGATCGCTCCCCATACCGCCAGCGGCGTGAGCAGCAACGCGCCATAGCCGAGCATCACTTCCTGATGCCCCCAGACATAACCCAGCGAGGAGAGTTGCATCCCTGCCGCCAGCATCATCGCCAGCGCGATCCCTCCCTGCACCATGACGCGCGGCGCCACGGGCAGATCAAAGCGGTCATCCAGCACGCCCAACACCACCAGCGCCGTTATGCACAGCAGGTAGATCGTGCTTTCGGGCAGCCAGGCGGGTTGCCACAGCGTCATCAGCATCAGCGTCAGGTACACGGCGATGCCGCCGACCAGCGGAATGTGCCCCAGATGTTGCTTGCGCGCATTGGGCTTATCCACTAACCCCACCACCAAGGCGGCGCGGCGGGCAATAAGCACCCACGCCACCGCCAGCACAAATATCACGCTCAGTTGATATAACATCGTTCCTCCAGCGAATAAGCACGCTACCGCCCTTGAGTTACAGCTCCCAATGCGCTATTAACAAAAACAAAATTGATCCGGCCAGGATATAAGTCAGCATGCGCTAATCCTGAAAATGCAGATTTATCCGCTTGTCAGCGAAAATATCGAAATAACGTCAGCGTGCGATTAAGTTATCTATCAGAAAACTCATGTTTAATGGTTCTTTCGATTGCCGAATCAAGTTCGACCGGCGCCACGAAATTATTCTGCACATTGCTTTTAAATTGCGTTCTGGCGCAGAATTTCTGCACTCTGACGCGACTGATTGGAAATTTCTTGCGACTTATTTTACTCACGACATCCAATGCGGTTGCGCCGCATATTCCCAAGGCGTAAGGAATGCGAATCGTCTTATTTTCCCTGCCCAATGAAGAGGAAATAACGTCGACCAGCTGATTCATCGTAAAGTCCGGTTTATCGACATAGTTACTGACCTGATAACTGGACTGCTGATCCAACGCATGCTCCAGCCGTGCAGCAATATTCTCGACGTAAGCCATCGACTTCATATTATTGCCGCTGCCAATCATCACGAAACGGCCGCTGGCGATCTGGCGGAACAGGTTATACACGTTGCCGCGGTTGCCTTCGCCGAACACCACCGTCGGACGGATGATGGTCAATTTATTTGCGGCGTCTGCCTTGCGCCAGGCCTCATAAACATATTCCGCCTCGAGCTTGGACTTGCCGTAATGGTTGAAAGGTTCGAAACGCCCTTCTTCGCCGGTTTCCTGCTTGACGAACCCGTAAACGGCGACCGAGGAGGTGAAAATGATTTGGCGGATATTCAATGCAGAGGCGGTCATGCAGACATGACGTGCGCCTTCGACATTGACCTGATAATAGAGCGAAATGGGATCGACATTGTCCTGATGCTCCGCCGCCAGATTAATGATGGCGTCACAGCCCGCCAGCGGTTCTTGCAAAGTCTGAGGTTGAGTCACATCGCCATACTGATAAAGGGATGGAAAATGTGCACTGGGTTGCTTATCGACGATGACCAATGTCAGATCATCGCGCTTACTGAGACGTTTCGCCAGGCGTGTTCCGATAAAACCGGAACCCCCGATAATAGCTACTTTACGCTTATCCATAATTTGTCACTCAGCAGGTTCTCATTATTCCCGTCACCCGATTGGGACAGGCGCTAATACGCGTTAGGTAATGAGTTCCAGACTGGACAAATCGAACCTGGCTTTCAAATAACAAATAATGAAATAAAAGATTTCATCAAATGTAAAATTATCGCTATAGATAAAACCTCATTCAGCGCTAATTTTTAACATCGTAAGCAACTTGATATTGCAAGGTTTTATTCGGCAATATGAGATTAATCCGACCTTTACCGGTGGAGGAAGAGGTCTCATATTTTACCGGCAATTTCAGCTGGCCTTGTTTAGGATCGACACATTCGATGGTGGCCTGATCCATGTTCTCTCCCTGGTACAGACAGAACAGCGTTTGCGGGCTGTTGGTATGGGGATTATTCAGCGTCAGCGTCAACACCACGCGCGTGTTGTTCTGAATATCATTGATCACCGGCGGACGGGTTTGGTTGCCCAGGACATATGAAAAATGTGAAATAACCAGTAACGAGGCGAACACCGTCAGGTATTTCACCACGCGACTGGCAGGCATGCTGAAAAAGCGGCGCACGGATAGCGACTTTTTTTCATGCGCCGGATCTTGAGAGGAATCCATCGCCGCAACAGGCGCAGAAACGAGGGTCGATTTACGCGGCTTAACTATTTTCTCGTCGTTGGCTACAGGCGATTCATTTTCACTTTCAGAAAGTTCCGCTTGAATATCAACGTCAATATCATCGTTACCGTTTAATATATCATCATCGGCGTAGTCTTCATCTTCAGATATAAAGTGAAAAGCCGCTTGATTTTCCACCTTGTAACCCAAGCGTGGAATGGTTCTGATAAGCGTGTGTTCCGAATCGCTAATTTTCTGACGAATGGATTTAATTGTTTGATTTATCGTTGAATCTGAACAATAGGTTCCTTTCCAGATATTTTCTATAATTTCCGTTCGGGTAACCAGCTCGGGGGATCTGGCGACAAGCAGCGAAAGAATTTGATACTCCTTCCAACGCAGACGGAATTTCTCCCCGGCAGGAGTCAGAACATCGAGATTCCTAATCTTTATTCTTTTATCAAGATTCACTTTTAATTTCCTTAGCGTGCCTGTCCTGCACACTTTGTATAGAAATATCAAAAAATGTTCAAGAAATTAAATGTAAACTCAACAGGTTGCATTCATCGGATATTGGCTTTTATAAAAATTTTCTGATTTCATTTTTTACATTAAGCCTGATTCAGGATGTTCCGTTTATCCAAACGACTCTATTTCCCTGTTGGTAACATGGATTTCTTTCCTGGCTACCGTAAAATTCAAACTAGCACCTCTTTGATTTAGAAAGAAAAAACTAACGGCGTTGCTTGATTGTTAATCGAATGAAATTGTGAAATTTCATTCTTCGCCCTGAATTCATTCTGTTTTTCCACCTAATCTGAACGTCAGATAGACTACAAAAAGACGGAAAAAACAGAATGAGAGTTATCTGATTTAACTCCGGCGTTCATTCCATCCAACGGGCGCAGCATCTAAGACAAAACCCTATTGCTGATTTTATAATACGCACATCAATTAGGTATTCTCCTAAGCAATTTCATTTAAACGCAGGAAAAAGCATTAATTGTTTAATAGTAAGAACACGCTCAACAAAACGAAAAAACCGCGTGAATAATATAAACCTTTTGTGAGAAAGGATTCATACATTGAGAGATATAACTATAAAAAAAGAAAAAAACGGCAAGCGGGGGTGAGAATTTTACCTAAAGGCAGAAAATTTCACTGAGGAGGAGAAGAGAGAAGTTTCGGTATGAACGAAATATCCCTCCCCTGTCGGGAGGGATAGAGAAAGTCGTTTGACACTCAGGCTTTTTTCTTGCGGCCATACACCGCCCAGGTGATCACGACGCACAAAATGTAAAATACCAGGAACACTTTCATCGCGCCCGCAGGTGAACCGGTCAGCGCCAGTGAGGTGCCAAAGGCCTGCGGAATGAAGAAGCCGCCGGCGGCGCCAATCGCCGAGATAAAGCCCAACGCGGCGGCGGAATCGGTTACCGCCTCACGCTGCGCGCTTTCATCGCTGCCGCCGGCCGCTTTAACGCGATCGACGGTGATTTTGCGGAAAATAACGGCGATCATTTGGAAAGTCGATCCGCTGCCCAGCCCCGCCGTGAGGAACAGCACCATAAAGATGCCGTAGAAGGCGATGAACGACCCGCCCTCGCCCGCACTCGGCAAGGTCAGGAACAACAGCGCGGCAAAAACGGCCATGACCACAAAGTTGATCAACGTCACCCGCACACCGCCGAAACGGTCAGACAACGCGCCGCCGACCGGCCGCGCCAGCGCCCCCAGGAACGGCCCGAAAAACGCGTAATGCAAGATCACTACGTCGGGGAACTGCGTCTTCGACAGCATGGCGAAGCCGGCGGAGAAACCGATGAAAGAGCCAAAGGTCGCGAGATACAGCAGGCTCAGCATCCACAGATGCCCACGCTTGAGCACCGGCAGTTGCTGACGCAGCGATGCCTTGGCCGCCGCCAGATCGTTCATGCCGAACCAGGCCGCCAACGTGCCGACCAGCAGGAACGGCACCCAGATCCAGGCGGCGTTTTCCAGCCACAGCTGGCCTCCCTCCACCTGGTTTTGCGCCGTGCCGCCAAACAGGCCGAACAGGCTGAAGGAAATCGCCAGCGGCGCGACCAGCTGCATGACGCTGACGCCCAGATTGCCCAACCCGCCGTTGAGCCCCAACGCCCCGCCCTGACGCGCTTTCGGGAAGAAGAAGCTGATGTTGGCCATGCTGGAGGCAAAGTTGGCGCCGGCGAAACCGCACAGCAGGGAAATAATGACGAACACGCTGTACGGCGTACTGCTGTCCTGCACCGCAAACCCGAGCCACAGGCAGGGCACCAGCAGGAAACAGGTGCTGATGGCGGTCCAGCGACGGCCGCCAAACAGCGGGATCACGAAGGAATACGGTACGCGCAAAATGGCGCCCGAGACCGACGGCAGCGCCGTCAGGAGAAACAGCTGGTCAGTGGTAAAATTGAAGCCGACCTTGTTCAGGTTGACCGCGACGGCGCTGAACAGCATCCAGACGCAGAAGGCCAGCAGCAGACAGGGAATGGAAATCCACAGGTTGCGGGTGGCGATGCGCTGGCCACGCTGCTGCCAAAAAGCGCTGTCTTCAGGGCGCCAGTCCTGAATCAGCGCACCGGTTTTCTTTGATGAAGGCGTTGCAAGTTGCGACATAAAAACCTCAGACACGGGGGATCATTCCGCACACCCTAGGGGGCGGCCCCGGCGGCAAAGTTGATGTATATCAACCCGCATGCAAGTAGTTGGCGGCGGAAATAGCGCCTTCATCCCCTTAGGGGTACGCCCTAACCAAAAATTAAATCTATTTAAATCAATCAACTAATCACTATCACTTTCGTTTTCTTGCCGTCTCGACGCGCCCCTGGAAACTAATGGGTACTTCATTCGAGGTATGGGGTTATGCGCAGGGATAATCAAAAATACGGCTGAATCGTGACTTGTTTAGTCCCATCGCCGCCTTCGCCCCTGAGCTTCAGCGGCGCCAAACGCCAGGAATCCGCACTTATGAAACGCCTGTTGGCCCCGCTTTCGATCGTGAATCAGGTCGCCCTGCTGATGTTGCTGTCGGGCATGCTGGGCGTGGCCGGCATGGGGATTTCCGCCTGGATGTCGCAAAGCATTCAGGGCAACGCGCACGCCATCAACAAGGCCGGCTCGCTGCGCATGCAAAGCTACCGGCTGCTGGCGCAGGTGCCGCTGGATGAACGGCACGAAGCGCTGATCCGGGAACTGGAGCGCGACGAAAACAGCCCCGACCTGCAGCGTTCGGTGGAGCAGGAAGGGTTGACGCAGCCTTTCAACGCCCTGCGCGACTATTGGCAACAGACGCTGCAACCTCGCCTGCGCAGCGCGCAGCAGCCGGCCGACGCCGCGCCCCAGGTCGCGCACTTCGTGCGGTTGTTGGATAAGCTGGTGTCGGATATCGACAGGCAAACCGAACGCCGCCTGCTGATGGTGACGCTGGTGCAGGCCGGCTTTATTGCGCTGACGCTGCTGCTGTTGATCGGCACCACCTGCTACCTGCGGCGCCGGTTGCTGCATCCCTGGCGGCAACTGGTGGAGATGGCCCTGGCGGTAGGCCGCGGTGATTTTAGCCGCCGCTTTGCGCAGCGCGGCCATCAGGATGAAATGGCGTCGCTCGGCGGCGCGTTGAACACCATGTCCGACGAGCTGTCGGCCACCTACAGCGGGCTGGAGCAGCGCGTGGCCGAGAAGACCGCCGACCTGCAGCAGAAAAATCAGGTGCTGAGCTTCCTCTATCGCGCCAGCCGCCAGCTGCACGCCAGCGAGCCGCTGTGCAGTCGCCTGACGCCGCTGCTCAACCAATTGCAAACCCTGACGCCGCTGCGCGCCATTCAGGTGCGGCTGTATGAAAACGACAGCCGGGAACCGCTGCTGCAGCTGAGCGGCAACCAACCGCTAAGGCCGGAGCATTGCCATAACCCGGTGTGCAGCGCCTGCCTGAACGACAGCGACCGCCAGTATCCCAACAATCCGTCGCTGAGCTGGAGCCTGAGCGACAAGCTCGGCGACTACGGCGTGATCGTGGCGCAACATGCGCCGCAGCAACCGCTGAACGATGAACATCGCCAACTGATCAATACCCTGGTGGAACAGCTGACCAGCGTGCTGGCCATCGAACGTCAGGTCGACCACCAGCAGCAGTTGATGCTGATGGAGGAGCGGGCGGCGATCGCCCGCGAGCTGCACGACTCCATCGCCCAATCGCTCTCCTGCCTGAAAATGCAGATCGCCTGTCTGCAGATGCAGGGGGAAACGCTCTCTGCCGCCAGCCAGGCGCTGGTGCAACAGATGCGTGAAGAGCTGAACGGCGCCTATCGCCAACTGCGCGAACTGCTGACCACCTTCCGTCTGCAGTTGACCGAACCGGGTCTGCTGGCGGCGCTGCAATCGACGGTGGCGGAGTTCAACCCCAAACTGGGCCTGACCATCAGCCTCGATTATCAGCTGGGGCCGCGCACGGTGCCGGCCTATCAGGCCATACACCTGCTGCAGATCGCCCGCGAGGCGCTCAGCAACATCCTTAAGCATGCCGCCGCCAGCGAGGTAAGCATTCAGGTCATCAATAAACGCGGCGAAGTGACCCTGAGCGTATGCGACAACGGACGCGGCCTGCCGGCCGAGACCTCTCGCCCCGACCATTACGGCTTGATCATCATGCGCGATCGCGCCAAGAGCCTGCACGGCCGCTGCGACATTTTACCGCGCAGCGGCGGCGGCACCGAGGTGCGGGTCAGCTTCACGCCGGATAACCACGCCATCGACTAACGGAGACACCATGACGACAGAAACCGCCGCCACCATCTTACTGATCGACGACCACCCCATGCTGCGCAACGGCGTAAAACAGCTGATCGGCATGGACGCTCGCCTGCAGGTCATCGCCGAGGCCAGCAACGGTGAACAAGGGGTCGCGCTGGCGGAGCAGCACGATCCGGATCTGATCCTGCTCGACCTGAACATGCCCGGCATCAACGGGCTGGAAACGCTGGATCGCCTGCGCCAGACCGACCTGTCGGGGCGCATCGTGGTGTTCAGCGTATCCAACCATGAAGACGACGTCGTCAGCGCGCTCAAGCGGGGCGCCGATGGCTATCTGCTGAAAGACATGGAGCCGGAGGATCTGCTTAAGGCGCTGCATCAGGCGGCGGCCGGGCAGATGGTGCTCAGCGAAACGCTGACGCCGATCCTCGCCGCCAGCCTGCGGGAAAACCGCCCGAGCGCCGAGCGCGATATTCAGCAACTGACGCCGCGCGAACGGGATATCCTGAAGCTGATCGCCCAGGGGCTGCCGAACAAGCTGATCGCCCGCCGCCTGACCATCACGGAAAGCACCGTCAAGGTACACGTCAAACACCTGCTGAAAAAGATGAAGCTGAAATCCCGCGTCGAGGCCGCCGTGTGGGTGTTGCAGGGTAAAAACGGTTAATCGTCGCCGTACAGCGGCCCGGTTTGCGCCGGGATCGGCGGCGGCGTCAGGGTTTGGATCGGCGGCTGATCCGCTTCATCACCGGCGGTCGCCGTCAGCGGCGGCGCCACTTTCAGTTCTATCCAGTTGGACGTCACGCGCTGCTGTTTGTCGTCCTCCAGCGTGACCGACAGCCGATAGCTGTTGGCGGCGCCCGGGGCGTCATCCCACGGCGGCACGATCGCCGTCCAGCCCTGCGGGTCGTTGGCATTGTGCGGCGGTGTCAGGCTCAGCGCCTGCGTATCCCCCTGCCAGCTGACGTGAGAAATCCCGTGCAACGCCTTGATTTCCAACACCAGCGGCACGGTTTCCCCCGCCTGCAGGCTCCACGGCGGCGTGGCCAGGAACACCTGCAGCGTCTTGCGCTGGCGGAACTCCAGCACCGGCACGTTTTTACGTTCGACAGGATCGTAGCGGCTGCCGCGTAGCGACTTGGCCTGCGCCACATACTCCGGCGAAATCTGCTTGACCAGCGGCACCCCGAGCCGGTAGCTCAGCGCCAATTCCACCTGATCCTGGCTCTGCCCGCCCGCACCAATCTTATGCAACGCCTTCATCGTCACCAGCGGCACCGGGGTATAGTTGAGCCCCAGCTGCATCGCGCGCGGATCGTTCTGTTTCTTGCCGCTGCCGAACAGATCGACATTCTCGCCCAGGTACTGTTCATAGCTGAGCGAACCGCCGATTTGGCGATAGAACGGCAAATAGCCCTGCGTCGTGATGTCGTAACCGCGCGCCGGACGGCTGAAAAATACCCCATCGCCGGGCTGTTGCGACAGCGCCGACAGCGGATAGTAATAGTTGGTGGAGAAACGCAGGTAGTCCCCCCAGGCTTCCGCCCCCACGCTGCCGCGATTGCGCTGCCGGGCGAAATCGCTGTCGAGCGCCGTGTTGTAACCCAGCAGCCAGTCACCGGCGATCCAGCGTTGCCCCAGCGCGACATTGCCGAGCGCCCCGGCGCTTTGCTGCAGCCAGCCGATTTGGCTGTAGGTCAACAACCCGTCGACGTCGTACAACGGGCTGAAGAGCTGGCCGTTGCTGCCGGTAAAATCGCCCTCGCCGTTCATCTTCAGCGACAGCCGGGCAGTTCCCAACGGAGACAGCAGTTCTTGCGCCTGTTGCTGCAGCGCGCCGGTCGCCTGGCCCAGCAAATAGTCTTCAGCGCGGCTGCGCATCTGCTGACGTGAAACGTTGTTCAGATCTTTTTCGCCGAGCTGTTTGGCCATCTCGGCCCACTGCTTCTCGCGCGCGGCGTCGTCGGGCGCACCGCCCAGTTCGGGCAAGTTCGCCGCCGGATCTGCGCCGGCCTGTTCGGAAGAGATAACGCTGTCCGGCGCCGGTGGGGATTCGGCGCACGCGGGCGCCGCGCCGGCCAGCCACACCAGCGGCCCGGCCAGCCACGCCGTCTGGCGTCGGCGCCAGAATCGTTTTTTAGTCTTGATGAGTACTGCCTGAATGACGTCTTTCATGACACCGTTGGCTTCCCTCCTTCCTGGAGCACGCCAACCCACTGCTTTGCCGCCGCCATTCCCGCGACAGCGCTGAAAAACCTCACGCCCCCCAGCCCGGCGGGGGCGCCTATGTCCTCATAGCCTAACGGCTTGACGAGCAGAAACAATAGGATAAACCCCAATCGCTCCCCAGTGACGTCGTCACTTGTACCCTTTACCGATCCATTCCGGCCGCCAGGTGAATTCACCGCATTTTAGCGCCGATTTTGCCGATAAAAAGCACAGTACCCCGTGGCTGCGCGCCACCGCGCAGGGCAGTGTACACCCCTGCAATACGCAGCGTGGCGATGCGAACGCCTGCGCATTCCTCACAACCAACCGCGTTTTCCCCTGATGAAATACGCATTTTGCCGTTATTTTAGCCGTCTGTTCTACGACTGGCGGAGTCCGGATGTTGCTTTCTTTACTGTGGCACGCGCTGTTTTTCACCGCGCTGCTGTCGGCGGGCCTGATCGCCTTCGCGCTCATTACGTGGCTGGAACGCGTGGAGGGCGTCAACGGTCGCCCACAGAGGTTGCGCCTTCAGGGGCCGCTGCTGACGGCACTTGGGCTGGCGTTGGCGACGTTGCCTCTGAGCCTGGCTGCAGCGCCTCGATGGGGGTTAGTGCCGGCCGCGGCGCTCCTGATCGCCCTGGCCTGGCTGGACTGGCGCCATCGGTGGCTGCCGGATCGACTGACTCAGCCGCTGCTGTGGGGTGGGCTGCTATGCAACCTTGACGCTCGCTGGGCGCCGCTGGAAGACGCCGTGCTGGGTGCCGTCGCCGGTTACGGCGCGTTATGCCTGCTCAATGCGCTCTACCGGCTGACGCGGCGGCGCAACGGCATCGGCCAGGGCGATTTCAAACTGCTGGCGGCGCTGGGCGCCTGGCTCGGCTGGACAATGTTGCCGCTGCTGGTCTTTCTGGCGGCGGCGTTCGGATTGGGCGTCGCGTTGGCGCGTGGCCTGCACAACCGCCGTGCCTGGCGAACGCCGCAACCGTTCGGTATCGGGTTAGCGGCGGCCGGCTGGCTATGCCTGCTGACCGGTCCCGTCTCACCTGGCCCGCAGTGGTATTTCATTTATTTCACAGCATCAACCCCACATGAAATCAAGGCAGAACGCGGTTCTGCGCGTTTCGCACCGTTTTTACCCAGCCTCGCCGACGGCCATTTTTCCGCTGCCGGCAAGGGATGATAACCCGGTGAAATTTTGCCTATTTCACCAAAACTCACTGTGTCCCTTTAGGCCCCGGTGTTATGTTCCCCAGCTGGATCACGCCATGGAGCATCCCATGCAAAACCCGGTCAGGCCACTCGCCGCCCTTCCCGACAGCGAACAGGCGCATTCTTCCGTGCAATGGCTGCTGCTGGGCGCCGTCGCCATCACAGGCGTTTGGTTCGCCCCCTATTTATCGTTGGTGATTTGCAGCGGCTTGATCGCCGCCTTTATGCTGCTGCGCCAGCAACCCGATCGCGTGCTGAATCTCACCGCCTTCCTGCTGCTGACCGTGATATCCGCGGTGCCGCTGGCGACGAAGAACCTCGAGCCGGTGATGAACGACAAGGTGAACTACTACCTTGAGATGCAGCAGTACAGCGGCTACGGCCTGATGGACTGGTTGGCGCAGTTTTCCGGCACCGACTTTGTCTCGCACCTGTTGTTTAAACTGACTGCCACCTGGTTTGGCGTCGGTAATGGCGCATTCGCCGCCTTCTTCCTTATCAGCTTTTCGCTGCTGGCGCTGGGCGTTTACCGCCTGTCGCGCACTTACTTTGCCGTGATCCTGTTTTTGTTCTGCTGCCAGTACAATTTCCAGGGGCTGTACGGCAACCTGTTGCGGCAGGGGCTGGCGCTCTCTTTCCTGGTGCTGGCCGTGTCGGAGCAGCACCGCGGCCGCATGCTGCTCTGGATCGTGATGGCGTCCTTCAGCCATTTTTCCGCTTTCCTGTTTCTGCCCTATCTGCTGCTGCCCGCGCGCTGGCGCACCGTGGGCACCCTGCCGGTGCTGGCGCTGTTCGCCGCCTGTTACCTCGGCGGCGCGGTGCTGATGCCTAAACTGATTGCCGTCGTCGGCAACGACTTTCTGGCCTCGCGCGCCGAAGCCTACGTCAGCGGCGACTTCGGTAATAACCCGGTGCGCAAAATCCAAATCACGCTGCTGTACGTCGGCGTGGTGGAGGCGCTGTATCAATTCGCCCGCTACAAGTTCCGCGCGCCATCGCCTCAGTTTGTACAAGCCGCCTATGCCGTGCGCCTGATGTTCCTTTATAACTGCGCGGTGTTCTTCGCCACCATCAGCTTTGAAGAGGTGGCCAACCGTTATTCATTCAACATGATGATCTTCGTGCTGATCTTTATGGTGATGGTATGCGGCAATCTGAAAGACGCGGTAAGCCGGGTGCTGCTAACGTTGCTGTGCTTCTCTCTGGGCATCGCGTCCTATCTGTATATCAACCAGGTCGGCGTGCAGCAGTTTTGGTACGGCGATCTGCAGGCGCTGGTGACCGACAGCCTGCCGACAATCCTCAATAAGCTGAATCTCGCCGGCACGCCGTGGTGAGCTCGCCGCGTTAACACCGGCCAGGCCCCCTCTCCTCTCGGCGGCGAGGGGGCATTTTTCGTTCACGGCTGCGTTTTATTCACCCGATCCAAATACAGCATGCTGTTGGCGATATCCACCCGGGCATCTTCAACATTGTCCCGTAATGCCACCAGCGTTTGCCCCTGCAGCGCCAGCACATAAGGCGAACTGGCCTGCAGTTCCCGTTGCAGCGCGGCGTAACGTGCGCTGCGCGCTGCGCTGTCGCCTTCCGCAGCCGCCGCACGCGTTTCCGCGCTGATGGCGGGAATGCTCCACTGGGTGCGCCAGGCCAGGGTCTTCGGCCCGCCCGGCACATTGTAGGCAAAGGCGCTGGCGTTGGTGTTCGGATCCAGATAGTCGGCGCCCCAATAGGTGAAGATCGCCTGGAAATCGCGGCCGCGCATCTTGCCCCACAGATCGCTCTCCACCACCGGATGAATGTCCAGCCGTAGCCCAGCCTGCGCAAAGCTGGCCTGCAGCGCCTGCGCGATGTCGGTATACGGCGGCTGGTTGATGACGATCAGGCTGATGCTTGTGCCCTCGGCGATGCCGGCATCGCGCAGGATCTGTTTGGCCTTGCCCACATCGAGCTTAAACGGCCGCTCGTCGAGCGCACCGTCCAAGCCCTGCGGCAAGAAGGCCTGATGCACGCGATATTGCCCTTTCAGCAACCGTTCGGCGATGCTCTGATAATCCACCAACCAGCGCGCGGCCTGCCACAGCGCCGGATTGCCCAGCGCCGGGTTGTCTTTGCTGCCGGTATTGAAACCGAGGTAATACACCTTGGGCGCATCGGCCTGCTCAATGCGCACGCCCGGCGCTTTGCGCAGCGAGTCGAACTGGTCAGCGCCCAGATCGTAGGCCACGTCGGCATCCCCCTTCAGCAACAGTAAACGGCGGGTGCCGGCATCGCTGACGTTCTTGAATAACACCGTTTTCAACCGGGCCGGCGACGGCGCGTAATCGTTGCGGCCAAACAGCAGTGCCTCATGCGGCACATAGTTATTCACCCGATACGGGCCGCCGCCGGCCGAATGGTTGCGCAGCCAGGCGTTCCCGAAGTCCCCCTGCTGCGCGTGTTCGCTCAACAGCTTCTCATCCACGATCGAAGCCACGTTCGCCGTCAGCAGCCGCAGCGCCAGCTCGCTGCCGATGTTGGCCGACCAACTGAGCTGCACCTGGTTATCCCCGATCTTCTTTAGCTGCTGCTCGACGTTATCCGGCGTCCAGCCAAACTCAGCGAGAATAAAGGACGGCGCCTTGTTCAGCTTCACCGCACGCACCAGTGAGTAAATCACGTCCTCGGGACGCAGCGGATTACCGGAAGCGAAACGTTGTTGCGGCTTCAGGGTAAAGATCAGGCTGCGCCCATCGGCGCCCGCTTGCCAACGGGCGGCGGCGTCCGGCACCAACTTTTGCGGCGCACCGCGATCCGGCGCCACCAGGCGCTGATAGAGATTGACCAGATTGGCCGAGCTGACGGTTTCAAAGCTCTCCGCCGGATCGAGGCTGATGATGCCCTCGAGCGAACTGACCACCACCAAGGTATCCGGCGGGGTGGCGGCCTGCGCGCCGAAAGCGGTCGCCAGCGCGCCATACAATAAGGTTGGGATTAACCGTTTCATCGATACACTCTCCACAATCACGCGGTTGCGTTGTTTTTCGAGTGTAGGGGGTAAGAATTAACAGAAGAACGACGATAAATTGCTTTATTTATTACCAAGATGGATATGCCCGCCGCATTGACGGGCATTGGCTCAGGCAAGGAGACGGCCGTGCGCCATCGCCACCGCGCGATCGCACATATGGTCGATCACATCCGCATCGTGACTGACCAGCACCAGAGTCAGATCGCCCGCCTGTTTCAGCTCGTTGAGCAAGTTGAGGATCTCCGCCTGCACCGACATGTCCAATGCCGAGGTCGGCTCATCCAGCAGCAGCAGCTTCGGCCGCAACAGCAAGGCGCGCACGATCGCCACGCGCTGCCGTTGGCCGCCCGACAGCTGATGCGGATAGCGATCCAGCAGGCGCGGATCCAATCCTACCTGGCGAAAGCCCGCGCTGATTTTGCGTTCGATGTCGCTTTCCTGCAGCAGTTTGAGCGGTTCCGACAACGTGCGCAACAGCCGGTGCTTGGGGTGAAGCGAAGCATAAGGATCCTGAAACACCATCTGCACTTCACGCCGCAGTCCGCCGGTGAACGCCTGCCCCAGCTGCAGCCGCCGCCCGAGCAGTTCAAAACCGCCGCGCCAGCTGTCGTTCAGCCCGGCCAACACCCACAGCAGCGAGGACTTGCCGCAGCCGGAAGGCCCCACCAGGCCGAAGCACTCGCCCGGTTCGATACGCAGGTTAACGTCGTGCACCACGGTGCGCTGTTCATAGCCCTGGCGATGGCTGACGCTGAGGTTCTCCAGTGCAATCACGCTCATTTCAATGCCTCCAGCAGCGCGCGATCCAGCACCGGCAGCGGCTTGCCGCGCGTCTCGCGGCTCGGCCGACACGCCCACAGCGTGCGAGTATAAGGGTGCGTGGCCTGCGCCAGCTCTGCTGCCGGCAGCTGATCCAACAGCTCGCCTTTGTACATCACCAGTACCCGCTCGCAGTGGTGCGCCACCTGCTGCAGATCGTGGCTGATCAGGATCAGCCCCATATTACGTTGCGCCACCAGATTTTCTATCAGCTGCAGCACCTGATCGCGCATCTGGTGATCCAGCGCCGAGGTGGGTTCGTCGGCAATCAGCAGCTGCGGATCGTTGATCAGGGCGATGGCCAGCATCACCCGCTGCCCCATCCCGCCGGAGAGCTGATGCGGATAGCGGCGACACAGCGCCGCCGGATCGGGCAAGCCCACCGCCGCCAGCATCTCCAGCACTTTTTCACGCCGCTCGGCGCGGCTCAGCTTGGCATGCAACACCAGCGGCTCCTCCACCTGACGGCCAATCGGCTGATTGGGATTCAACGCATGCTTGGGATCTTGCATCACCATCGCCACCCGGTCGCCGCGCAGGCGGCTCCACTGGCGCTCGCTCAGGCGCGTCAAGTCTTCGTCGCCCAGCGTCAGGCGCTGCGCCCGCAGCTGCAACGGCGGCGGCAATAGCCCCATCAGCGCACGCGCGGTCAACGATTTGCCGGAGCCGGACTCACCGACCAGCGCCAGCCGCTCCCGCCCCATGCTGAACGAAATATTCTTCACCAGCGCCGCCGGCTGCGGCCCCGGCACGCCGATCGCCAAACGTTCAACGGTCAATAAGGTGTTATCAGTGCCCATGACGAGGATCCATTTTATCGCGCAGGCCATCGCCCAGCAGGTTAAAGGCCAGGCTGGCGAACAGGATCGCCCCGCCCGGTGCGGCGGCGACCCACCATTGATCGAAAATCACTTTACTGCCTTCGGCCACCATCGAGCCCCATTCGGCGGTCGGCGGCGCGACGCCCATGCCGAGGAACCCCAGACCGGCGGCGGACAGGATGATGCCGCCCAGGCTCAGCGCCGCGCGCACCACCGCGCTGGGCAGGCATAAAGGTAAAATGTGGCCGACCATCAGCCGCAGCCCGTTGATGCCCTGCATGCGCGCCGCCGCCAGATAATCGCTGCGGCGCAGCGCCAGCGTTTCGGCCCGCGCCTGACGGGCAAAGGCCGGCCAGCTGGTCAGTGCCAGCGCCAGCGCGCCGTTCATCAGCCCCGGCCCCATCACCGCCACGAACGCCAGCGCGATCACCAGGCTCGGCAACGACAGGAAAATATCGGTCAGACGCATCAAAATACGCTCTACCCAGCCGCCGAGATAACCGGCGCAGATGCCCACCAGCAGACCGATAGGAATGGTCAGCACCAGAATCAGCGACACCAGAATCAGCGTCGGCCGCGCGCCGTAAATCACGCGGGAGAGCAAGTCGCGGCCGAAACCGTCGGTGCCCAACCAATGCGTGGCGGAAGGCGGCAGCAGCCGCAGCTCGATATGCTGCAAATTGGGATCGAAAGGCGCCAGCCACGGGGCCAGCAGTGCGGTGACGATCAGGATCGCCACCAGCGCTGCGCCGAGCGTCAGCGTGGTCAGCCGCTGACCGGTGCGATAGCCGACGGCCGGCTCGCTTTGCGGTTCGTGTTCAGAGAGATATTGGCTCATCGGGTTCGCGGATCCACTAGATAGGTCAAGGCATCGGCCAGGGTATTCAACAGCACGAAACAGGTGCCGATCAGCAGCGTGGCGCCGAGGATCGCCGGGGTGTCGGCGGCAAACAGCGCCGAGGTCAGATAGCGCCCGACGCCGGGCCAGGCGAACACCGTTTCGGTCAATACCGCGCCCTCCAGCAGGCTGGCATAGGAGAGAGACAGTACAGTGATCAACGTCCCCAGCACGTTGGGAAACACGTGGCGCAGCAGAATGCGCAGGCGGCCGGCGCCTTTGGAACGCGCCAGCGTCACGTATTCCTTATTGCACTCTTCCAGCATCGCCGCGCGCAGCAGCCGGGTGATGCCCGCCATCGACAGCAGCGCCAGCGCCACGACCGGCAGCCACAGGTGGCTGATGGCGTTGTAGAACATCTCGCGATCGCCGGACAGCCAGCTGTCAATCAACACGAAACCCGTACGCGGCTCCATGCTGTACAAGTAAATGTCATCCAGGCGCCCCGGCCCCGCCGACCAGTGCAGCGTGGCGTAGAACAGCAGCAGCCCCAGCAGGCTCAACCAGAAAATCGGCACCGAATAACCCACCAGCGACAGCAACCGCGCCGCATTATCCAGCCAGCTTCCCGGTTTGAGCACCGCCAGAAACGCCAGCGTAATGCCGCCTAACGCGCCGAGAATAATGGCGCAGGTGGCCAGTTCCACCGTTGCCGGGAAGGTACGCAACAGATCGGTCAGCACCGGCTGGGCGGTAATGCGCGAAATGCCCAGATCGCCCTGCGCCAGGTGCACCAGATAGCGCCAAAATTGTACCGGCAGCGGCTGATCCAGCCCCAGGTCATGACGCACCTGCGCATAGGTGGCTTCGCTGGCGTGATCGCCCGCCACCTGCAGCGCCGGATCGATCGGCGCCAGGTGCGACAGCATAAAGGTGAACAGCAGCAGGCCGAGCAGCGTTAACGCCAGCGACAGCGCGCCGCCGAGCAGCCGCCCGCCCCAGCGCCAATACCGCCGGGCTAGCCCGGCGGAGGCGGAGAGTTCAGCGGCCATTACTTGCTGACCTTGCTGTAGAACACCATGTCAGGGTTGATGCCCTGCACATAGCCCTTGAGGTTGTCACGCACCGCGATCAGGCTGCGCGCCTGCAGGCCGATAACGAACGGCGAGCTTTGCTGCACCTGTTTTTGCAGTTGCTGATAGTCGGCCACTCGTTTGGCGGTGTCGTTTTCCGCGGTGGCGGCCAGCGTCAACTTGCTCAGCGCCGGGATCTGCCAGTTGGCTCGCCAGGCCAGCGTCTTGCTGCCGTCCTCCGGGTTGTAGGCAAAGGCGGCCGCGTTGGTGTTGGGGTCGAAGTAATCCGGCCCCCAGGAGGTCAGCGTCGCATCGTAGTTAAGCGCTTTCACCTTGGTGGAGACCTGTGAGCTGATGCCCGGCACCAGTTCGACCTTCACGCCGCCCTGAGCAAAACTGGCCTGCAGCGCCTGAGCGATATCCAGGTACGGCGGCTGGTTGTTGACGTCCAGACGGAAACTGACGTTGCTCAGCCCCGCTTTGGCCAGTATTTCTTTGGCTTTCTGCGGATTGAAGCTGTACGGCCTATCCTTGAGCGCGCCCAGATAACCGTCCGGCAAGAATGCCTGATGGCTCTGGAACTGCCCTTTCAGCAGATCGTCGGCGATGCCTTGGTAATCGAACAGCCAGCGCGCCGCCTCCCAAAACGCCGGGTTGCCGAGCGCCGGCGATGCCTTGGCGTTGAACTGCAGGAAATAAAGCGAGGCGTAAGGAATGGCCAACGGTTTGACGCCCGCCTTGCCCTTCAGGGCCGCCATCTGGTCCGCCCCCAGGTTGCGGGCGATATCGGCATCGCCCTGCTCGATCAGCAAACGGCGCGCGGCCGGATCGGGCACGTTTTTGATCAGGATGGTTTTCAACGTCGGCGCCCCTTCCGGCGAGCCGGGGTTCGCGTCCAACACCACCACTTCGTGCGGCACATAGGTGCGGATTTTGTAAGGGCCGCTGCCGGCGGAGTGGCTGTTCAACCATTGGTGCCCCAGATCGTCGCCCTGCTGGTGCGCCAGCGCCTCTTTGGCGTCGACGATCGAGGATACCGGCGCCGACAGCAGGCTGAGCACGAAGGCCGGGCTGACGTTTTCATCCCAGCTGATTTTTACCGTATGGTCATCCACCTTGGTCAGGTGTTGATCCACGTTCTTCGCGTTCCAGCCCAGCTGCGTCAGGATAAACGACGGTTCGAGATTGAGTTTCACCACCCGTGAAAGCGAAAAGATCACGTCCTCCGGCCGCAGCGGGTTGCCGCTGGCGAATTTGGCGTCCGGGCGCAGGCTGAAGGTCAGGCTGCGGTTATCGGCGCCGGCCTGCCAACGGCTGGCCAGGGTCGGTTTGAGATCGACGGGATTGTGCGGATCGGACTGGATCAGACGTTGATACAGGCTGTTGAACGACTGCACCGTGGTTAACTCAAATCCCTGAGCCGGGTCAAAGCTGACCACGTCATCGATAGACTGCGCGATCACCAACGTGTTGGCCGGCGTCGCCGCCTGTACGTCAACGCTGGCCGCCACGGCCAAAAACAGCAAAGAAGGAACGAGCGCTTTCATCTGAAACTCTCCAAGCGGATGGAATTTATAATAATTTCGCGAGTGTATGCGAGCGCGATCGGCAGCTGAAGGTACTTAAATCACTATAGATATTCTTTTTATGTATATAGATGGGGTTTTGATTATTAGAGCGAGGATTGCGCGGCCGATCGCACTCTCGCGGCACCTCGCAGCAATTGCCCATTGTCTTTGCGGCGCGATTCGCAGCGATGAAAGTCGAGGTTTGAGTCTGTTTCATCGGGTGATTAACGTGAGCTCGGTCACCCAAAGGACGGGCAAATGGAAAACCATCCATCAGAAAATGGCTTCTCACTCCGGCATGAGAGAGCGATAGAGCAAACATTGGCAGATATGAACAGCGTGCTGCTTGAGTCGGATCTCTTTATGACTCGTCTGACGGTACAAGACCGGCGCTGGCAAAAAGGCAGAAAAACGGCCATACGTTAAATTGGCGCTCTCTCTTTAAATATCATGCCCAAATGCCCATAAGTTTCGCTTTTGTCTACCGGCGAATAACCAGCCCGCTGAGCCGTGCAGGCTTTTGTCTGTGCCGTTATCTCCAGGCCGAGAACGTTATCGAACTTGTCGCGCTGGAGAATTTCTCCTTGCGCGAAACGCAACATCCACTGAAAGGCAATATGCTGCGCAACTGCTTGCAGGCTCTGTATCTGTATGGCCTGAACCTGCAAGAGCAGGGGCTGACGCCGGCGTCTCCGCCGGACATGCTGATCAGCCACGCCATTAATCACCGCGTGTTGGCGCTGTATACCCGTCAGGCCGCCTTTGAAGTGATACCCGGTACCATGACATGTAAAACCAGCTTCAACGCACTGAAAAAGTACATACAATCGCTGGAAAAATACGGTGCCAAATGTGATAAGGTGCGTACAAATAACGCGCAAAAAGGAAGCAAAAATGAAAAATAAGGATCTGACCGACCCGACGCTCTCCATTCAAGAGCAAAAACGCATCGCCATAGAGATTCTACGTCAGTACCATCGCTGGGAGATGGCCAACCCTCGCCCCCCCGAAGAACTCCCGGAATGGGAAGCCATCGGCCCGTTCAGAAAAAGTAAACGTCATCTGATCGAACGTACCGACGACTGATCCCGCATTAGCCCGCAAGCAATCCGGTCCGGCAGGGCAATGACGCGCTGTTAAATCTGGTAATCAATCACCGCGTCCAGCTGCGACGAGAAGACCTTGTCCTTTATTTCGGTCAGCGACAGCGTCGGGTTGCACAGTTGGATAAAGCGCCAGGCATAGTTGCGCTGCAGCTGGCTGCGTTTCAGGCCCAGCCATACCGTATTAGGCTCAAACAAATGCTCGGCGTTGAGACTGACCAAGCCGCGATCGCGCTCTTTTTCATACGACATGTCCGCCAGCACGCCCACGCCTAACCCCAGCTCGACGTAGGTTTTAATCACGTCGGAGTCCTGCGCGCTGAGCGCGATGTCCGGGGTCAGGCCCGCCGCTTTGAACGCCGCATCCAGCTTCGCGCGCCCGGTAATGCCCTGGCGGTAAGTGATCAGCGGCAAGGTGCTGAGCATCTCCAGCGTCACCTGCGGCTGACGCGTCAACTCATGCCCTTCCGGCACCAGGATGGTGTGATGCCAGCGGTAGTAAGGGAACGCCGCCAGCGATTCGTCACTCATCAGCCGTTCGCTGGCGATGCCGATATCGGCTTCTCCGGCGGCCAACATCGAGACGATCTCCTCAGGGCTGCCCTGATTGAGCACCACCCGCACCCGCGGATAAAGCGCGCGAAACTCTTTGATCACCCCCGGCAGACTGTAACGCGCCTGAGTGTGCGTCGTTGCGATATGCAGCTGCCCCGAGTCGTTGCTGCTGAAAACGTCCGCCAGGCGACGGATGTTGTTGGCGTCGTTGAGAATGCGCTCCGCCACCACCAACAGCTCTTTGCCGGGTTCGGTCATGCCCAGCAGCCGTTTGCCGCGGCGAATGAATATTTCAATGCCCAGCTCTTCTTCCAGCTCGCGAATATGCCGACTGACGCCGGACTGCGAGGTAAATAACGTATTGGCGACCTCAGTCAGGTTGTAGTTGCAGCGCGCCGATTCACGAATAATTTTTAATTGTTGAAAGTTCATCCCCGTCTCCCTGTTTCTTCCAGTAGCGTTAGCCATATTGATACGGAGTCCGACGAGTCTGAACAAATAAGAAATAACCTTTACTTATGCAATTTAATACTAAGTCGATCATTCTGCTTCGCAGGTGGGGTGGGAAACTGACAAAAAACAGCTAATGACTTTAAAAATAACGGGATAGATAACCACAATAAAAGCATGCCTTCAATCGCTGCGCAAATTAAAGTTATTAAATATAGGCATTAGATATAAAAAAGGGCTCAGCATGCTGAGCCCCTCACCGTTCGCATTCCCGCAGCAGCCTCAGGCGGTGGCCTCGCTGCCGATGCCGCCGGTGCGGTTCTGCTGCAGCCACTGCTGTACACAGCGCACCAGATCGCCGATGCAATCATCCTGCATGCCGTGGTGCTTCAACTCGTTATCCAGCGCAAACAGATATTGCGCGTTGGTGCCCAGCGGGCCGCTGGCGCTGGCGATCAATGGCGCAATCACCTGGTAGCTGGTGTCTTCTTCAAACAGCGGATGCTGCGGGTTCATCACGAACACCAACGCAGTAACCTTCTCGCCGCCATCCAACTGCAGCTCGCACCAGGTGGGCACGTAGCAATCGGTCACCATTTCACGCTTCCAAAGCAGCTCCAACTCTTCACGCAACTTGCTTTCCGGCAAACGAAACGCCAGGCCCGTGGTGTGGCCGCCGGCTTTTAACGCCAGCATGCGCCCCGGCTGATGCAGCGTGCCGCGCCCGGCGGTCAAGCGCATGCAGAACGCCCGGTGCCAGCCCTGCAGCGTGGCCGGCCGCACTTCTTCCGATTCGAAAACTGGATTCCACATCAGCGAACCGTAACCGAATATCCATACGGGGCTGTGATCCGGCCGGCGCGATAAGGTGCAATCCAACGAGGCTGCACGCTGTTCAGGCGTCAGCAACAACGACTCCTCAATAGCGCCGAATGCAGTTTTGCAATCCGCTTTTTGCAGAAAATCTCGCGTTAACACTGATATTACCTCCCGGGAATACGATTTCTCGCCTTCCCTCGCCACTGCTGAACCTTTGATGTTTTATTTTCGGCTGCGGATTTTTATTAATTCAATCACCGCGCCTTATAAGAATGACCTTATTCTTTTCCTGACGTGCAATCAAGTTACAAAGCGGCGTTAAAGTGAAAAAGTATTTGTACTGAGCAGCAATAATATTAATTGCCGGGCTCCACATAATGTCTGCGCGATTTTACTGCGTGATAATTCGTTACTTTTTATGCCAGCGTTCGTCGTCGCCCTTGCGATAGCTTTGCTTGACCGCCGCCCAGGCCACCTTATGCGCCGTCTCTTCCCGGCTGTCGTCACCGCGCCGCTCATCGGGATCCCGGTATTGTTGCCAGGCGCTGTTGAACGCTTCTTTATAGATCGCCTGCGCATGTTCCGGCAGCACATGCTTAACGTTGTCCGGCAAGTCGTTCGTGCTGTGGTAGGGCATATGGCCTCCCCTTTCAGGATGAGTGAACCTTAAGCCTAGCCCACATGCGGTTTCGTCTCAATTAGCAAACAATTCTCATTATCAAACGACATGTTATACTCACCGCCAAACGAACTATAAGGAGAATCCCGTGACTACCGAAGCCCCTCGCTCACGCGCCCCCTACCTGATCGCCGTCAGCCGCGTACAGGACATGACGCCGCACCTGCGCCGCATTACCTTTACCGCTCCCGATCTGCGTTACTACCCGGCCAATGCCGCCGCTGCACACATCAAAGTCTTTTTGCCGCTCGCCGGCCAGACGCAGCCGGACCTGCCGACGCTGACCGAAAACGGCCCGCGTTGGGCTGCGGACGCCGTGCGCCCGATCGTGCGCACCTATTCCATCCGCGCCGTGCGTCCGGAACTGGCGGAAGTGGACATCGAGTTCGCCATTCATGATCATCAGGGCCCGGCGGTGGACTTTGCACGCCAGGCGAAAGCCGGTGATAAAATCGGCATCAGCAACCCGGGCGGCCCCAAGCCGATGCTGCCGGCCGCCGACTTCTACTGCCTGGCGGGCGATCCTTCCTCACTGCCTGCGCTGGCCGCACTGCTGGAAAACCTGCCGCCACACAGTGCCGGACGCGCTTTCGTCCGCGTCGACAGCAACGCTGACGTCATTGACCTGAAGAAACCCGCCGACGTTGAGGTCAATTGGGTCGTCGGCGGCACGGAGAAGACCGACGAGTTGGTCGCTCGGTTCCGCGCGCAGTCCCTGCCGCAGGGCGAAAGCCACTTCTGGCTCGCCGGTGAAGATCGCCTGGTGGTAGAGCTGCGCCGCTACCTGCGTCGCGAACGTCAATGCGATCGTAATCGTCTTTATGCCGTGCCTTACTGGCGTGAGGGGCTAAATGAAGAGGGTTACCACAATAAACGGCATGAAATCATGGACAACATTGACGACTGACGGTCTCATTTTCCTTGATTAACCACGAGCTAAACAAGTAAACACGACTTTTCTCAAATCTAACGCTAAAAATTGGCGTTATTGCGTAAAAGTAAGTAAATAAAACCGCACCCCGTGCGGTTTTTTTGTTACCCTGATCACATAAGCAAGCAATTGCTTTCTCAGATAAAACAACATCACACCGGCGCCGCGGGTGTATCCTAATATAAAATACCTACTGGAAACGCAACGTTGCCGTATCACGGCGACCGGCGCTGACGGGCTACGCTGTTTGAGAAGGAGTGCCACCCTCATGAAGTCGCAACACGATCCTGGCCGATCCACCAAATCTCGCCACACCGAATACTCGCTGATCTTCCCTATCGCCGCGCTGGTGGTGTTAAATCTATGGGGCAGCACCGATAACTTTCTGCTGATCGTCGGCATCAATATTCTCGCGCTGGTGGGGATCCTCAGCAGCGCCTTCAGCGTGGTGCGCCACGCCGACGTGCTGGCTCACCGATTGGGCGAACCCTACGGCTCGCTGATCCTCAGTTTGTCCGTCGTGATCCTCGAAGTCAGCCTGATTTCCGCGCTGATGGCCACCGGCGACGCCGCGCCGGCGCTGATGCGCGACACGCTGTACTCCATCATCATGATCGTTTCCGCCGGCCTGGTCGGCTTTGCGCTGCTGCTCGGCGGGCGCAAGTTCGCCACCCAGTACGTCAACCTGGGCGGCATCAAACAGTATCTGATGGCGATTTTCCCGCTGGCGGTGATCGTGCTGGTGTTCCCGAGCGCGCTGCCAGGCGGCAACTTCAGCACCGGGCAAGCGCTGCTGGTGGCGTTGATCTCCGCCGCCATGTATGGCGTGTTCCTGGTGATCCAGACCAAAACCCACCAGAGCCTGTTCGTGTACGAGCATGAAGACGACGATGGCGACCCGCACCACGGCAAACCCTCTTCCCACAGCAGCGCCTGGCACGCCGCCTGGCTCATCGTGCACCTGATCGCGGTTATCGCCGTCACCAAGTTCAACGCCAATCCGCTGGAAGGCCTGCTAACCAAGATGAATGCACCGGCGCAGTTCACCGGTTTCCTGGTGGCGCTGTTGATCCTGTCGCCGGAAGGCCTGGGCGCGCTGCGCGCCGTGTTGAACAATCAGGTGCAACGCGCCATGAACCTGTTCTTCGGTTCGGTGCTGGCGACCATCTCCCTGACGGTGCCGGCGGTGACCATCATCGCTACTCTGACCGGGCAGACGCTGATCTTCGGCCTGCAAACGCCGCATATCGTGGTGATGTTGACGGTGTTGCTGCTGTGCCAGCTGTCGTTCTCAACCGGCCGCACCAACGTGCTGAACGGCACCGCCCACCTGGCGCTGTTCGCCGCCTACATGATGACTATCTTCGCCTGATCAAAAAGGGGCGCACTCTGTGCGCCCCTGCCTTCGTTATACCGAGAAGAATATCGCCGCGGCGATCCCCCCGAACAAAATCCACTTGATGATGTAATAACCGGTGCGGTTCCAGGCCTTCAGGCGTTTCCCCACCCGGCGTATCGCATAGATGTATTTGAACATCTTGTTGACGCCGCCGGTGCGATCGCCCTCTTCATTCGGCGCGGTGGCGGCGCTCATCAGGTTGCGCCCCAGCCAGTGATTCACCGCCTGCGCCCAGCGGTAGCGCATCGGCCGTTCGATGTCGCAGAACAGGATCAGACGATTCTGCCCGCTCTGGTTTTCCGCGTAGTGCAGATAGGTTTCATCGAACATCACCCCTTCACCGTCGCGCCAGCTGTAGCGCTCACCGTCCACCTCAATGAAGCAGCGGTCATCGTTGGGGGTAATCAACCCCAGGTGATAACGCAGCGAACCGGCGTAAGGATCGCGGTGGCGCGGCAAACGGCTGCCGTCCGGCAGTTCGGCGAACATCGCCGCCTTGACCGAAGGCAGGCTGCGCAGCAGTTCCGTGGTCTGCGGGCACAGGGTCATGGCGGAAGGATGGCTGTCTTCATACCATTTCAGGTAAAAGCGCTTCCAACCGGTCTTGAAGAACGAGTTGAAACCGGCATCGTTGAATTGATCGGACGCTTTGATCTGCTGGATCTCCATCAGCTTCTGTCCTTCGTCGCGGATGGTTTCCCAGTTCTCCCGCAGTACCGCCAGCTCAGGGAACTGCTCCGGCTTCAGGTACGGCGTAGTCGGCACACGAGAAAACAGATACATGAAGACGTTCAGCGGTGCGGTAAAGGTGGAATGGTCAGACAGCTGCCGCCAAACGTTGTAGCGCACCCGTCCGCGGTAATGCACATAGACGACGCATAAAATAAGCAAAATCAGAATGATGTATTTCATGTTTGAATCGCAGCAAGGAACCCACACTCAATGCGCCGCGCGGCGCACACCCCAGAAAATGTCCTTTTGGCGGCGCAGGCAAACTGCGCGCCAATCTGGAACCCATTAATCATTAACGCTAACTCAACGAAAATCTATACAGAAAACCACAATAATTTACACAAAGGTTAAACGAGAGCGGAAACGAGAGCGGAAATGGGGGGTGATAAAAAAGGCCGCCGAAGCGGCCTTTCCATTAGCGGATAGGTTAACTGTAAGCGTTGAGCGTGCGCTGGCACAAAGCGGAGCGTACGCAGTCCTGTTTTTCAAAGCGGATAACGCCGATCATCTCGTCCTCTTCGAAGCGCTCCAGGGCATCGCTGAGACCGGATTTCACGCCGCGCGGCAAGTCGCACTGGGTCACGTCGCCGTTAACGATAACCGTCACGTTTTCCCCCAGGCGGGTCAGGAACATTTTCATCTGGCTGGCGGTCACGTTCTGGGCTTCATCCAGGATAACGACCGCATTTTCGAAGGTGCGTCCGCGCATATAAGCGAACGGCGCAATCTCCACCTTGCCGATTTCCGGGCGCAGGCAGTACTGCATAAAGGAAGATCCTAAACGACGTACCAGAATGTCATACACCGGGCGGAAATAAGGGGCGAACTTCTCGGAGATATCCCCCGGCAAGAAACCGAGGTCTTCATCCGCCTGCAAAACAGGACGGGTAACGATAATCCGATCCACCTCTTTATGGATCAGCGCCTCCGCCGCCTTGGCGGCGCTGATAAATGTTTTGCCACAGCCGGCTTCGCCGGTGGCGAAGATCAGCTGCTTATTCTCTATGGCTGATAAGTAATGACCCTGAGCTTCGGTTCTAGCCTCGATGGGTGAGCTATCGCGCTTGTCTCGCGCCATGCCGATAGACTCGACTCCCCCCATTTGCACCAGCGAGGTCACAGACTCTTCTTCCAGCTGGCGATGACTACGAGCGTCACGACGAATAACGCGTTTCGCTTCACGACGTGCTTTGATCACTGCTTTCTGTCTACCCATAGTGGCACCTTACAGTTTGTTTCACCTACCGCAACGGCCAGGCCGTGCGATTATGTTTCACACACGTATTAGGTTTTGGCCTCCTCCGAGCCAATAAGAGCCAAGGGACAATGTGAATTGACGGCAACGCTTAAGCGCCGTTGCTTCACGGGACAACGCGGACTGCATCAATAAACGTGGAGTAAAAAGTGGTGAGATTCGGTAGCGATAAGAGTGCGGAGTTGCCGGTAAAAGAGAGTCGGAGAGAGAACCCTCGTTACAACGAGAAATCAGGGGAGATGTGTTATTTTTTCTTTCCAGCCCAACCAAGGACTTTACCATTAGCGATCCCCGCAGTGATATTTACAGCTTCAAGCTGTGCACCGTGTGAAAACTACCGCCAGATGATTACAGTATAATGACATTCAATCCTGTCGCGTTACTAAAATGTAAAAAAATTTTATATGTTTTGTTTTTAGTTATCGCTAAAACACTATATCACGCGCGACACGTCATTCCATAAAAATTTTTAACATATAAATTTCAACGAATTACAATTAAAAACCGCGAATGACACTTTGGTTTCCTGATTAAATTTTGCACAGCCCAAAAACGCGGGCGGTGTGTGCTTTTTAATCCATAGGCCAGGTGTCGAATTGACTTTCGACGCTCAATCTTCCGTACGGCAGGCAACACAAAGTAAAACGAGGCAGGCGAGCCCGCCTCGTCATTGCGCGCTCAGGCCTTGAGCAAACCGCTGGCCAAATAATCGCCGCGTTCTTTCACGCCCGGCAGCACGAAGAAATACCCGCCGCCAATCGGCTTGATGTATTCCTCCAGCGCTTCGCCGTTCAGCCTTTTTTGCACCGTCAGGAAACCTTTCTCCAGATCGGCCTGATAGCAGACGAACAGCAGCCCCATTTCCAGCTGGCCGGCATTGGATACCCCCAGTGAATAGCTGTAGCCGCGTCGCAGCATCAGATTGCTTTGGCTTTCCGGCGTGCGTGGGTTAGCCAAGCGAATGTGCGCGTCCATCGGGATCACCTTGCCGTCGGGATCGTTCGCGTAATTCGGCTCGTCATGTTCATGCTTCATGCCCAGCGGCGCGCCGCTGTGCTTCTCGCGGCCGAAAATGGTTTCCTGCTCCTGCAGCGGCGTGCGATCCCAAAACTCGACGCGGAAACGAATAATGCGCGCTGCCTGATAGCTGCCGCCCGCCGTCCACGCCGGTTCACCGACGCTGTCGCCGACCCACACCACTTTATCCATCAGCGGCTTGTCGTCGGTTTTCGGGTTAGCGGTGCCGTCTTTGAACCCCAACAGGTTGATCGGCGTCTCTTTGCCTTTGCTGCGCGCCGCGTGCGCGGAGATGAACCCTTCCCGCTTCCAGCGCACGCTGAGCAGATCCGGCGAATGCTTAATGATGTCGCGCAGCGCGTGGAGAGCGGTTTCGTTGGTGTTGGCGCAGATCTGCAGCAGCAGGTCGCCGTGGCAAAGCGCGGCGTCCAGTGCATCGTTGGGGAAGCGCGTCATCTTCTGCAACCGCAGCGGTTTGTGCGCCTGCAGACCAAAACGTTCATCAAACAGCGATGCGCCGACCGAGACGGTGATGGTCAGGTTGTCCGGGTAAATCTCCGGCCCCATGATGCCGGAATCGAGCGGCGGCAGCTTGGCGTCCACCTCCGGCGCCTTGCCGCCGTGGGTCAGGAAGGCGATGCGATCGGTCAGCAGCCGGAACAGGCGCTCCAGATCCGCTTTGCTGGTCGCCAGCACATCGAACGCCACCAGCATCATCGCCGCCTGTTGCGGCGTCAGCACGCCGGCCTGATGGCGGCCATAAAACGGCTGTTTCTGCCAGCGCTCATCCTGCGGCGTCGCCAACGGCTCCGCCGCGTTACCCGCCGCCTGCGCCAGGCGGCTGCCGCCCAACGCCAGCGCGCCCAGCCCCAGCCCTTGCAGCAAACGGCGCCGCGAAGGCGACGCCGCTCCCTGAGAGTGCGGATGCGGCCCGTTATTCGGGTCTGCCTTGTTGCTCATAACCGTATGCCTCAGTCCAGACCCAATACGCCGCGCAGTTGGGAAAGATCTTCCGCCAACGTGGTGATCGGCCCTTTCAACGCATTGCGATCGGCATCGGTCAGCTTCTCATAGGACTCATAGCCGTCTTTGGTTTGGTACTTCGCCAAGATGGTGTCCACGGTTTTGAAGTTGGCGTCGATCTTGTCCAGCAGCGGCTTATTGGCCTTGACCAGCAAAGGACGCAGCAGATTGACTATCTTCTGCGCGCCGTCGACGTTGGCCTGGAAATCCCACAAATCGGTGCGGCTGTAGCGATCTTCTTCACCGCTGATCTTGCTTGCCGCCACCTCTTCGATCAGCCCGGCGGCGCCGCCCACCACTTTGCTCGGCGGGAAGGTCAGTTCACTCACGCGCTTTTGCAGCTCTACGGTATCGTGGTACAGGCGATCGGCATATTTACCCATGTCTTTGGTGGAGTTGTCGGCAAACAGCGCCTTCTCCAGACGGTGGAAACCGGTGAAGTTCGGATCCGCCGATTTCTTCTCGTAGTCGTCTTCGCGGGCGTCGATGCTGCCGTCCAGATCGGAGAACAGCTCGGCGATCGGCTCGATGCGCTCATAGTGCTGGCGGGTCGGCGCATACAGCTTGCGCGCTTGTTCCACGTTGCCGGCCTTCACCGCGTCGGTAAACAGCTTGGTCTGTTTCACCAACCCATCGACTTCTTTGGTGACGTAAACCTTGTATTCGGCAATCGGGCCGACCAGGTCCAGCGCGTTCGGCTTGCCGTCGGTGGCGCCGTTGGCCGCTGCGGTGACAGTCAGTTTGCCTTTCGGGTTGCTGAGCAGCCCGCAGGTCATGTCATATTCGCCCGCCTCCAGCGTGGCGGTCATTTTCTGGGTAAAGCCCGGCGCGATGTTCTCACGCTCTTCCACCACCATCACCCCTTTCAGGATTTCCCATTCGACGTTTTTCTGGCTGGTGTTGTGCACCACAAACTGCGTCTTGCCGGCCGGCACCGTCAGCTGCATCGGTTCGCACTGCTTGTCGTTGACCGTGACCTTGACCTGCGGCACGTCCGCCGCCAAGGCGTCGATGCTCAGCGCAAACGCCGGGATAGCCAGTAATGCTGCGTGCAACGCCTTGCGGCGAAATAACGGAGTAGACATACGAGATTCCCTATTAAACATTAATGATTGATTTTACGTTGTGCCGGGGCCGCTGCCGGCTCCGCGCGTTGCGGCAGAAAGAAGAAAATCAGCGCCGGGATCAAATACAGGAAGTAGACCGCCACTTCGCTGACCGTCGGCGCTTCCTGATAACCTAGGATGCCTTCCAGCAGGGTGCCGAACAGCGAATGGGTCGACAGGGTGCTGCTGAAATCGAAGGCGATGTCCTGAAAGTGGTTCCACAGACCGGCTTCGTGGAAGGCGCGGATCGCCCCGGCGGCCAGCCCGGCGGCGACGAACAGAATGAACAGGCTGGTCCATTTGAAGAATTTGGCCAGATGCAGCTTCACCCCGCCCCAGTAAATCATCATGCCCAGCACAATGGCGGCGACCAGGCCGAGCACCGCACCGATCGGCGCTGCGGCGCCCACGTCTTGCTGAAACGCCGCCAGCAGGAAGAACACCGACTCCAACCCTTCGCGCGCCACGGCGAAGAACACCATCGCCACCAGCGCCCACCCCTGCCCTTTACCGGCGCTGAGCGCCTGATCGATCGCCCCTTCCAGATGTACCTTGACCGACCTGGAGACTTTGCGCATCCAGAACACCATATAGGTGAGGATCAGCACCGCCACCACCGCCACGATGCCTTCGAACAGCTCCTGCTGTTTCTGCGGGAACTCGCCGGTGGTCTCATTGATGAAGATGCCGAGCGCCAGACACAGCGCCGCCGCGACAATCACGCCGATCCACACCGCGCCCAGCCATTGGCTGCGCTGCGTGCGCTTCAGGTAGCTGGCGATCAGGCTGACGATCAGCGCGGCCTCCAGCCCCTCACGGAACATGATAAGAAAGGGAACGAACATAACTAATCACCCCTGAAAAGACCGCGGCGGCAGAGAAAACCGGCTCGCAATGAGCCGCGGCGAGTATGTAAAGAAACGTAAAATACAACGAGAGTGATTATCATTCTGCCAAAAAGAAATACAAGAGGCGCAAGCGTGATTTTTTCTAATCAAATGTCGCCAGGTGTTACAGCTGAATGACAGTGGCGAACAGGCAAAAAGAAGGGGCGCTCTGAGCGCCCCTTGCTGACTGACAGTGAACGGCGTTATACCGTTTTGTACTCGGCTTCCGCCTGATCGAAACGTTCGGTCATGGTGGAAGACGGCTGGCGGCCCATCAGGCTCACCACCACAATGGCCAGACAGCCCAGGATGAAGCCCGGGATGATTTCGTACAGGCCCAGCCATTCGTACTGTTTCCAGACGATCACCGTCACCGCGCCGACCAACATGCCGGCCAGCGCGCCGTTGCGGGTCATGCGCGACCACATCACCGAGATCAGCACTACCGGGCCGAAGGCGGCGCCGAAACCGGCCCAGGCGTAGCTCACCAGGCCCAGCACGCGGTTCTCCGGGTTGGCCGCCAGCGCGATGGCGACCAACGCCACCACCAGCACCATGACGCGGCCGACCCACACCAGTTCACGCTGGCTGGCGCCTTTGCGCAGGAACGCTTTGTACAGGTCTTCGGTGATTGCGCTGGAACAGACCAGCAGTTGGCAGCTCAGGGTACTCATAACCGCCGCCAAAATCGCCGACAGCAGCACGCCCGCCACCCATGGGTTGAACAGCAGCATCGCCAGTTCGATGAACACGCGCTCGCCGTTTTGCGACACGTTGCCGGCCTGATCCGGGTTATTGGCAAAGTAAGCGATACCGAAGAAACCGACGGCGATGGTGCCGGCCAGGCACAGGATCATCCAGGTCATGCTGATGCGGCGCGCGCTGCGGATGGTGCGGTGAGAATCCGCCGCCATGAAACGCGCCAGGATGTGCGGCTGGCCGAAGTAGCCCAGGCCCCAACCCAGCAGCGACAGGATGGCGACGAAGTTCAGCCCCTTCAGCATGTCGAGGTTGGCCGGGTTCTGCGCCTGGATCACCAGCATCGAGGTATCGATGCCGCCGACGGCGAAGATCACGATCACCGGGGTCAGGATCAGCGCGAAAATCATCAGGCTGGCCTGCACGGTGTCGGTCCAGCTGACCGCCAGGAAACCGCCGATGAAGGTATACAGGATGGTCGCCGCGGCGCCGGCCCACAGGGCGGTTTCGTAGCTCATGCCGAAGGTACTTTCGAACAGACGCGCGCCGGCCACGATGCCGGAGGCGCAGTAAATGGTGAAGAACACCAGGATGACGATGGCCGAGATCACCCGCAGCAGCTTGCTGTTGTCTTCAAAACGGCTGGTGAAATAATCCGGCAGCGTCAGGGCATTGTTGTTGGCTTCGGTATGCACGCGCAGCCTTCCTGCCACCAGCTTCCAGTTCAGGTAAGCGCCGATGGTCAGGCCGATGGCGATCCAGCTTTCGGAGATGCCGGAGAGGAAGATGGCGCCCGGCAGGCCCATCAGCAGCCAGCCGCTCATGTCGGAAGCGCCGGCGGACAGCGCGGTCACCACGCTGCCCAGACTGCGGCCGCCGAGAATATAGTCATCAAAGTTATTGGTTGCCCGGTAGGCAAGCAGGCCGATCAGCACCATCCCGAAAATGTATACCAGGAAGGTCACCAGCATAGGTGTGCTCATTGTCATTTAATTCTCCACTTTCATTATTATTCGCGTTTCGCTCCGGCCAAGCCGGCGCCGGTAAACCCACGCGCAATGCATTTCACTGGCCGCCGCGCCGGAACGTGGCGCAGCCTGCGAGCAAGTGCAGGTAAAATAGTTTCTGCCCGTAATTGTTGACCGTCGGTTATCCTAGATGAGCCTTTCATCAACCAACAAGATATTTAACAACAAAGTTACACAAAGTTTACCCTGCGTCACATTTACCGGGCTCAAAGGTTGCACTCACGACAAGCAAAATGAGTTGCACCTTGCTATTACCCTTATATACCGCAAGGTAAAGCGCCTGCGGCATCATTAACCCCGCCGCGTTCGCTCAATAACGCAACATTCGTGCCAACTGCCCGTGTTAAAAAATCGATGAAACTCACACTTCGCTCATCCGCCTGATTTAACAAGGTTGCACAAAGTTGCAACATGCAGGATATTGTCTGCATTCTTGACACCACACATCTCACGAACCTATCCCAACAGGCTTTCCGGCCTGCTGTTTGTCTAGCCTGATGGGATAGGTTCTAAACACAGGAGTTGGACAGGCATGGGCACTACCACAATGGGCGTGAAACTCGACGAGGCAACACGCGACCGGATCAAGAGCGCCGCGCAGCGCATCGATCGCACGCCGCACTGGCTCATCAAGCAGGCCATCTTTAATTACCTCGAGCGTCTCGAGAGCGGTACCGATATTCCTGAAATTCCAGCGCTGGCCGCAGCGGGCCAGCCTGAAGCGGACGACATTATGCCGCAAGCGCAGGAAGAGTCACACCAGCCATTCCTCGATTTCGCCGAACAAATTCTGCCGCAGTCGGTGACCCGCGCCGCCATCACCGCCGCGTATCGCCGCCCGGAGACCGAAGCGGTGCCGATGTTGCTCGAACAGGCGCGATTACCCGCCGATCTTGCACAGGCTACTCACAAAATGGCCTACGGCATCGCCGAGAAGTTGCGTAACCAAAAAAGTGCAAACGGCCGCGCCGGCATGGTGCAAGGCCTGCTGCAAGAGTTCTCCCTCTCCTCGCAGGAAGGCGTAGCGCTGATGTGCCTGGCGGAAGCGCTGCTGCGCATTCCGGACAAACCGACCCGCGATGCCCTGATCCGCGACAAGATCAGCAACGGCAACTGGCACTCGCACCTGGGGCGCAGCCCGTCGCTGTTCGTCAACGCCGCCACCTGGGGCCTGCTGTTCACCGGCAAGCTGGTGTCGACCCATAACGAAGCCAATCTGTCCCGCTCGTTGAACCGCATTATCAGCAAGAGCGGCGAGCCGCTGATCCGCAAAGGCGTGGATATGGCGATGCGCCTGATGGGCGAACAGTTCGTGACCGGCGAAACCATCGCCGAGGCGCTGGCCAACGCGCGCAAGCTGGAAGAAAAAGGCTTCCGCTACTCCTACGACATGCTGGGGGAAGCCGCCCTGACCGAAGCCGACGCCCAGGCCTACCTGGTTTCCTATCAGCAGGCTATCCACGCCATCGGCAAAGCCTCCAACGGCCGCGGCATCTATGAAGGCCCCGGCATCTCCATCAAGCTGTCCGCCCTGCACCCGCGCTACAGCCGCGCGCAGTACGAACGCGTGATGGAAGAGCTTTATCCGCGCCTGCTGTCGCTGACCCTGCAGGCACGCCAGTACGATATCGGCATCAATATCGACGCCGAAGAGGCCGACCGTCTGGAGATCTCGCTCGATCTGCTCGAGAAGCTGTGCTTCGAACCGCAGTTGGCCGGCTGGAACGGCATCGGCTTCGTGATTCAGGCCTACCAGAAACGCTGTCCGTTCGCCATCGACGCTGTGATCGACATGGCGCAACGCAGCCGCCGTCGCCTGATGATCCGTCTGGTGAAAGGCGCCTACTGGGACAGCGAAATCAAACGCGCCCAGATGGACGGCCTGGAAGGCTACCCGGTATACACCCGCAAGGTGTACACCGACGTTTCCTATCTGGCCTGCGCCCGCAAGCTGCTGTCGGTGCCGAACCTTATCTATCCGCAGTTCGCGACCCACAACGCCCATACGCTGAGCGCCATTTATCACCTGGCCGGCAACAACTACTACCCTGGTCAGTATGAGTTCCAGTGCCTGCACGGCATGGGTGAACCGCTCTACGAACAGGTGGTGGGCAAAGTGGCCGACGGCAAACTGAACCGCCCTTGCCGCATCTACGCGCCGGTCGGCACCCATGAAACGCTGCTGGCTTACCTGGTGCGCCGCCTGCTGGAAAACGGCGCCAATACCTCGTTCGTCAACCGCATCGCCGACGCCACCCTGCCACTCGACGAGCTGGTGGCCGATCCGGTCAGCGCCGTGGAAGCGCTGGCGGCCAGCGAAGGTCAAATTGGCCTGCCGCATCCGCGCATCCCGCTGCCGCGCGAGCTGTACGGCGAGAAGCGCACCAACTCCAGCGGTCTGGATCTGTCCAACGAACAGCGTCTGGCTTCGCTGTCCAGCGCCCTGCTCACCAGCGCCAGCCATCCATGGCGCGCGGAACCGATCATCGACGCCGAGTTGGATCAGGGCGTCGAACAGCCGGTGATCAACCCGGCCGAACCGGGCGATGTGGTCGGCTACGTGCGTGAAGCCACCGAAGGCGAAGTCAGCCGCGCGCTCGACGCCGCCGCGGCCGCCGGCCCAATCTGGTTCGCCACACCGCCGACGGAGCGCGCCGCGATCCTCGAACGCGCCGCCGAGCTGATGGAAAGCCAGCTGCAAAGCCTGCTGGGCATTCTGGTGCGCGAAGCGGGTAAAACCTTCAACAACGCCATCGCCGAAGTGCGTGAAGCGGTCGATTTCCTGCACTACTACGCCGGCCAGGTACGCGACGATTTCGCCAACGACAGCCATCGCCCGCTGGGCCCGGTGGTCTGTATCAGCCCGTGGAACTTCCCGCTGGCGATCTTCACCGGCCAAATCGCCGCCGCGCTGGCGGCGGGCAACAGCGTGCTGGCCAAACCGGCCGAGCAAACGCCGCTGGTGGCCGCGCAGGCGGTGCGTATCCTGCTGGAAGCCGGCATTCCGCAAGGCGTGCTGCAGCTGCTGCCGGGCCAGGGTGAAACCGTCGGCTCAACGCTGGTTAACGACGCCCGCGTCCGCGGCGTGATGTTTACCGGCTCCACCGACGTCGCCGGCATTCTCCAGCGCAGCATCGCCGGTCGTCTGGATCCGCAAGGCCGTCCGACGCCGCTGATCGCCGAAACCGGCGGCCTGAACGCCATGATCGTCGACTCCTCCGCCCTGACCGAACAGGTGGTGACCGACGTGGTGGCCTCCGCCTTCGACAGCGCCGGGCAGCGTTGCTCCGCGCTGCGTATCCTGTGCATTCAGGAAGACGTGGCCGAGCACACGCTGCAAATGCTGCGCGGCGCGATGGCCGAATGCCGCATGGGCAACCCGGAACGCCTGTCCACCGACGTGGGCCCGGTGATCGACGCCGAAGCCAAAACCGGCATCGAACGCCACATCCAGGCAATGCGCGCCAAAGGCCGCAAGGTGTACCAGGCCGCCAAAGGCAGCGCGCAGGATGAGAAAGAGTGGGCGCGCGGCACCTTCATCAAGCCGACGCTGATCGAGCTCGACAGCTTCGACGAGCTGCAGAAAGAGATCTTCGGCCCGGTGCTGCACGTGGTGCGCTTCCAGCGCAACAATCTGGACGCGCTGGTCGATCAGATCAACGCCGCCGGTTATGGCCTGACGCTGGGCATTCACACCCGTATCGATGAAACCATCGCCCGGGTGACCGAACGCGCCAAGGTCGGCAACCTGTACGTCAACCGCAACATGGTCGGCGCGGTGGTCGGCGTACAGCCGTTCGGCGGCGAAGGCCTGTCGGGCACCGGCCCGAAAGCCGGCGGCCCGCTGTACCTGTACCGTCTGCTGGCCAACCGTCCGGACGACGCGCTGCAACGTACGCTGCACCGCCAGGACGAAGAGCGCCCGATGGAAGCCACCGCGCGGCCGCAGCTGCTGGGCGCGCTGCAATCGCTGGAGAAGTGGGCGGTCACCAGCCAACAAGGCGAACTGGCGGCATTGGCGCAACGTTATGCGGAACTGGGCCAGGGCGGCACCGTACGTCCGCTGCCGGGCCCGACCGGCGAGCGCAACACCTATGCCCTGCTGCCGCGTGAACGCGTGCTGTGCCTGGCGGATAACGAAACCGACGCGCTGATCCAGCTGGCCGCCGTGCTGGCGGTTGGCAGCTGCGCACTGTGGCCGGAAGCGGAACTGCAACGCAATCTGTTCCGCCGCTTGCCGAACGATGTGCAGGCGCGCATCGCCTTCAGCAAAGACTGGCAGCAGGACAAGGTCGAGTTCGACGCCGCCATCTACCACGGCGATGCCGACCAGCTGCGCACCCTGTGCGAGCAGATCGCCCAGCGCGGCGGCGCCATCGTCTCGGTACAGGGCTTCGCCCACGGTGAAACCAACATCCTGTTGGAACGCCTGCTGATCGAACGTTCCCTGAGCGTCAACACCGCCGCCGCCGGCGGTAACGCCAGCCTGATGACCATCGGTTAACGCATCCTCAAGGCTGCACGCGTTGCAGCCTGATGGGCTTACCGCTACGCAAACCCTGCCTCGTGCAGGGTTTTTTATTGTCCGCAGGCCGATCGGCCGTTAGCGCCTTGTTATCCTTACAGGGTGGGGCATCGCTCATGGACGATGGATTACTCTGCTTGAAAGCCGCGTCAGAGCGCTACGAAACGCATTGGCTTTCGGGTTCGGTAATATCCGGGATACGGCAGCCGCAGCGGATTTCTCGCCGCCGCCGCGCGAAACGAATGGTTGAAAGCGGAGTGAATGCGGTCGGGGGAAACGCCCCCGCCGCCTTATTGATTCCGGAACTTGTCGAGGAATTGCTGGGTGCGTTGATGCTGCGGATTGGCGAACAGCGCTTTCGCCGGGCCCTGTTCGACGATGCGGCCGTGATCCATAAAGATAACCCGATCGGCCACGTCGCGAGCGAAGCTCATCTCATGGGTGACGATCACCATGGTGCGTTTCTCTTCCGCCAGTGAGCGCATGGTATTGAGCACTTCCCCCACCAGCTCGGGATCGAGCGCCGACGTCGGCTCGTCGAACAAAATCACCTCCGGCTGCATCGCCAGCGCGCGCGCGATAGCCACCCGCTGCTGCTGCCCGCCGGACAGCCGACGCGGATAAGCCGCCTCTTTGCCGCTCAGGCCCACTTTGGCCAGCAACGCGCGGGCGCGCTGTTCCGCGCTGGCTTTCGCCTCGCCCTTGACGACCACCGGCCCTTCGATGATGTTTTCCAACACCGAACGGTGCGGGAACAGGTTGAAGTTCTGGAACACGAAACCGACCTGCTGGCGCAGCGCTCGTACCTGATTTTTCTGTTTGCTCAGCGGCTTGCTGCCGTCGATCAGGATATCGCCGACGCGAATGGTGCCGGAATCCGGCTCCTCCAGCAGGTTGATGCAGCGCAATAAGGTGGTTTTCCCCGAGCCGCTCGGCCCGATGATCGCCACCACTTCGCCGGCGTCCACCGCCAGATCGATCCCATGCAGTACCGTCTGACCCTTGAACTGCTTGGTCAATTGCTTAACTTCAATGGCACTCATGCGCTACTCCTGATCCTGGCGATTAACGTGGGCTTCCAGACGGTTTTGCAGTGCGGAAAGCAGGGTCGCCATCACCCAGTAAATCAGCGATGCCGCCAGGTACATGGTGAACACTTCCAGCGTGCGCGAGGTGATCAGCTGCGCCTGACGGAACAGTTCCGGCACCTGAATGGTGGCGGCCAGCGAGGTGTCTTTCACCAGGCCGATGAAGCTGTTGCCCAGCGGCGGCAAGGCGGTGCGCGCCGCCTGCGGCAGGATCACTCGGCGCAGGGTTTGCCAACGGGTCATGCCGATGCTGGCGGCGGCTTCCCACTGCCCTTTGTCGATCGACGAAATCGCCGCACGCAGCGTTTCCGAGGTGTAGGCGGCGGTATTGAGCGACAGGCCAATCAGCGCCGCCGGGAAAGGATCGAACTCGATGCCGAACTGCGGCAGACCGTAATAGATCATAAACAGCTGGGCGATCAACGGCGTACCGCGGAACAGCGACACGTAGATACGCGACAGCCACGACAGCGGCCAAAGCGGTGAAAGGCGCATCAGCGCCAGCAGAAAACCGAGCAGCAACCCCAACGCCATACCGCCCAGGCTGAGCTGAAGCGTCAGTATTGCGCCCTTCAATAAAAATGGCGCTGAATCCAGCGCCAGTTGAATACTTTCGTGCATTATTTAGTTACGTCCGCGCCAAACCATTTCTCGGAGATCTTCGCCATCGTGCCGTCTTTTTGCATCTCGGCGATCGCCTGGTCAATCGCTGCCAGCAGCTCTGGGTTGTTCTTGCGCAGCGCCACGCCGGATTCCTGGCGAGAGAACGCCGGGCCGGCTACCGCCAGCGTATCGCCGGTTTTCTTCACCAGATCCAGCGCCGCCAGGCGATCCACCAGAATGGCGTTGATGCGGCCAACGCGCAGATCCTGATACTTGGTCGGGTCATCGTCGTAGGTGCGCACGTCCACGCCCTGCACGTTCGCGCGCAGCCATTGCTCATAGTTGGTGCCCAGGCCCACGCCAACCTTCTTGCCCTTCAGGTCTTCCGGCTTGGTGATGGTGCCTTCGTTGCCTTTTTTCACCAGCGCCTGAATACCGGAAACGGTGTACGGGGTGGAGAAGTCATATTTCTTCTTGCGCTCATCGGAGAGCGTGACCTGGTTGATAACCACGTCGATACGTTTCGAGTCCAACGACGCCAGCATGCCGTCCCACTTGGTCGGGTTCAGCTTGGCTTTCACGCCCAGATGTTCCGCCAGCGCGTTGGCGAAATCCACTTCAAAACCGGTCAGCTTGCCGTCTTCACCCTGGAAGCTGAACGGCGGATAGGTGCCTTCCAGCCCGACGATCAGCGTGCCACGCTGTTTCACCTGCTGCAGCAGGTTATCGGCGGCGTAGGTTTGCGTCGTCACACCGGCGGCCAACGCAATACCCACCACGCCCAACAACCATTGACGACGAACTTTCGCAAACATCATAAACACCCCTGTGTGTTATTTATCTTTTTTGATATCAGCACTTTAACAGTGCGACCGCCCGCATAAAGGAATATAACTTTATAAATATAGTTCAAAATGGAATAACAAGCGGCATTTACACCTGCGGATGGTAGGCGAACAGCGCCGGCGCACCGCCGGTGTGAACGAACAGGATGGGCCCTTCGTCGCGGAAACGCCGCTGGGCGATGCCGTCGATCAAACCGGCCATCGCTTTGCCGGTATATACCGGATCCAGCAATACCCCCTCTTGCTGCGCCAGCAGCTGCACCGCCGCCATGCCTTCTTCATTCGGCATGCCGTACTGCGGCGCGAAGTAATCGTCCCACAGCGCGATCGGCGCCAGTTCGTCGATATTCAGCGAACAGGCCAGGGCTTTCTGGATTTGTTCCACCTTCGGCAACTGATCGATCACGGTGCGCGAGACCGTCACGCCGATCAACTCGGTTTCAGGCAGCAGCTGTTGCAGTCCCACCGCCAGCCCGGCGTGGGTGCCTGCGCTGCCGGACGCCACCACCACCGAACTGAACGCCACGTTGCTGCGTTGGCTCTGTTCGGCGATTTCCAATGCGCACTGCACGTATCCCAGCGCGCCCAGCGCATTGGAGCCGCCCACCGGCACCACGTAAGGCCGGAAGCCCTGCGCCTCGAGGCGCGTCGCCAGCTCCGCCAGTTGCTGCTGCGGATCGTGCAGCGCTTCGCACATCACCACTTCGGCGTTGAACAAGCCGAGCAACAGGCGGTTGCCGTTGGTCAGGTAGTTTTCCGCGCGGGTATCGATAGGGTTTTCCAGCAGCGCGACACAGTGCAGGCCCAGTTTCGCCGCCACCGCCGCCGTCTGGCGCACGTGATTGGATTGAATGGCGCCGGCGGTAACCAGCGTATCGGCGCCTTGCCTCAGCGCATCGGCAGCCAGAAACTCAAGCTTTCTCAGCTTGTTGCCGCCCAGGGCCATAGGGGTGACATCGTCACGTTTAAGGTAGATTTCACGGCCGAGATAATCGGAGAGACGGGACAGTTTTTCCAGCGGCGTGGCGACGCCAACCAGATCCAGACGCGGAAATTGCGCCAGTTGTTGTTGCAGGTTCACTACTTCCCCCCAGGGAATCGAGTATCAACATCTGATAACCGATAGATTTAGCAGATGTGAACTGAATAATCATCCTTTATCACGGGGGGATCCGCAGACCCCGGCCCAGCGGCCGGGGAAAATCTCAGTAGCTGCGCTGCCAGGCGAGATACTGATCGTATTTGCGCAGCGCAATGCGGTAGTTGTTGTGCGCTGCGGTAGGCAGATCGTCGATAATGCGCTGATGGCTGGCGCAGTTGGCGAACTTGTCCGCCGGGTAATTACGCGCCACCAGCATTTCGTCCAGCCGGCGCAGCCGCACCACGTACTCGCGAATGGTGCTGTGGCTCATCTCGGTCTGTTCGAACAGATACTGCTTGAACGCCATGATGTCGAAATAGCTCGGGTGGCTGTTGCAGGAAATCTCGCTGCAAAAGCGGCACAGCGCGGTCAGCTCATGCTGCACGTTTTGCCAGACCGCATCGTCGATCGGCTGGTCCATGCGCGCGATGGCTTCTTTATTGATTATCTTGCCGCGAAACACCAGCGCCATGCGGTCCAACAATTTACCGCACTGGGAGCAATGGGTCTGGCTGTGCTTGTAATCTTTCAGGTAACGGCTAAGCGGCCGTTTCTTCAACAGTATTCCTGGCATAAGGGGCAGTCCGATTGTCGCATGAGTCATCGAGTTGAGGGGGCGGCAGCCCGCCGTCAGGTATCGTTCGCCAGCCGCGCACGCAGCCGTTTGATCGCCTGACTGTGCAGTTGACTGACGCGGGATTCCCCGACGTCCAGCACGGCGCCGATCTCTTTGAGATTCAACTCTTCCTGGTAATACAGCGTCAGCACCATTTTTTCGCGCTCCGGCAACGCCTCGATGGCGTCGATCACTCGCTGGCGCAGGCTGCCTTCCAACAGGTGATGCAGCGGGTTGGCCTCTTCATGCCCTTCCAGCATCGGTTCCGCGTTTTCGCCATGCTCCTCGCGCCATTCGTCGTAAGAGAAAAGCTGGCTGTTATTGGTGTCCAACAGAATTTGACGGTACTCATCCAGCGAGATATTCAGCGTCTGCGCCACTTCCGTCTCGCTCGCCGGCCGGCCATAACGCTGTTCCAGTTGCCGCATCACCTGCGCGACCTCGCGCGCGTGGCGCCGCACGCTGCGCGGCACCCAGTCGCGGCTGCGCAGCTCGTCGAGCATCGCGCCGCGAATGCGCTGCACCGCATAGGTGGTAAAGGCGGTTCCCTGTAGGGCGTCATAACGCTCAACGGCGTTCAATAACCCGATTCCCCCGGCCTGCAGCAAGTCGTCAAGCTCCACGCTGGCGGGCAACCTGACCTGCAGGCGCAGCGCCTCGTGGCGCACTAACGGGACGTAGCGCAGCCAGAGAGAATTTTTGTCCATCACGCCTTCGGCGGTATACAGATCGCTCACTATGTCTTAAACCTGCGGATAAGAGAGTCAGCGCTATTATGCGTAGGGGGCGAAATGCCAATCGGCTGAACAGTCGCACAAAACGGGCTTTATTTGCGCCATGTAATAACCGCGCGGTGCGCGAGCATAAAAAAACCCCGCCGAAGCGGGGTTTCTTTGCGACAGTTAATCGGGAGAGACGATTAACGCAGCAGGGACAGAACGTTCTGAGTAGACTGGTTAGCCTGTGCCAGAACAGAGGTGCCAGCCTGTTGCAGGATGTTGGCACGGCTCATGTTGGACACTTCGGTCGCGTAGTCAGCATCCTGAATACGGGACTGAGAAGCGGACAGGTTGTTCACGGTGCTGTTCAGGTTGTTGATAACAGAATCGAAACGGTTCTGTACCGCACCCAGAGAAGAACGCAGGCCGTCAACCTGTGCCAGCGCTTTGTCCAGGGTTGCCAGTGGATCTTTAACGTCAGTAACGTCAGCACCCTTGGTTACAACGCCTTTGTCGTCGATTTTCGCAGTAGCGTAGGTTTTTGCGCCAGTCGCTGCATCAGTAGTCTGAATGTAGTAACCTTCTTTACCGTCTTTGTCTTTACCGGAAACCAGAGTCGCTTTCTCTAAAGCGCCACCAGTTTTGGAAGATTCAGCCAGGTCGAAAGCAACATCTTTACCGGTGTCATCTTTAACCATGGCTTTATCGGCAATTGCAGAGCCAATTTTGGTGCCTTTTTCGGTTACATCGAAACCAGTCAGACCCAGTTTGCCAGAATCGATCTTCTGCAGGTCGATATCGATGGTTTCACCGTCGTTAGCGCCAACCTGGATAGTCAGTTTCTGATCGCTGCTCAGCACTTTCACGCCGTTGAAGTCAGTCTGCTCGGAGATACGGTTGATTTCCGACATGCGCTGAGTGATTTCGTCCTGGATGGATTTCAGGTCGCTGGTGGAGTTAGAACCGTTCTGCGCCTGTACGGTCAGACGACGGATGTTCTGCAGGTTGTCGTTAACTTCGTTCAGTGCGCCTTCAGTGGTCTGCGCCAGAGAGATACCGTCGTTGGCGTTACGGGAAGCCTGAGTCAGGCCTTTGATGTTAGCGGTGAAACGGTTGGAGATCGCCTGACCCGCAGCATCGTCTTTCGCGCTGTTGATACGCAGACCGGAAGACAGACGCTCAATCGCAGTGCCCAGAGAAGACTGAGATTTGTTCAGGTTGTTCTGCGCCATCAGAGACAGGCTGTTAGTGTTGATTACTTGTGCCATTGTTTGCTTTCCTTACGAGTCAGTTGCGTTCTTCGCAACACAGTTAAAAGGTTCGGGCTTGTTTGCCCACGGCGTCAACCACCGTCCCCTCAGGTATCGGCCCTCCCCTAACAACCTTTAGAATTTTTTTAATTTTTTTTGCGTCCGCCGCAATGGCGGAAATAACGCGGTTTTTCCCTCTTCTATTGCGCCATCGGTTTTTTGTTTTTTTCGGTAAACTTTTTCATCACTGGGCCGATAACGCGTAGAGCGAATAAAGTCATAATCAAGGAGAATTACCCATGGCAACGATCAGTTCATTAGGTCTCGGCTCAGGACTCGACCTCAATGGCCTGCTGGACAAGCTGACTAAAGCGGAACAACAGCGCCTGACCCCTTACACCACCAAACAATCCAGCTATAAAGCCCAGTTGACCGGTTACGGCACGCTGAAGGGCGCGTTGGAAAAATTCGACAACCTCAGCAAAGAGATGGCGAAAGAGGACTTCTTCAAGGCCACCACCGCCACCGAACATGACGCCTTCAAGATCACCACCAACGCCAAGGCGGTGCCGGGCAACTATGTGGTGGAAGTGAAGAACCTGGCGCAGGCGCAAACCCTGACCACTCAGGCGAAAGTCAGCGACCAGGGCGAAAAATTAGGTAAAGAAGGCATCACCAACCGCTCTCTGACCATCACCGCCGGCAACCCGCCGAAAGAAACCAAAATCCCGCTCAGCGACGATCAAACCTCGCTGGTTGAGATGCGCGACGCCATCAACGGCGCCAAGGCCGGCGTCACCGCCAGCATCATGCGCGTCGGCGACAACGACTACCAGCTGGCGATCAGCTCTTCCACCACCGGCGAAAACAACAAGATCTCCCTCCAGGTCGACAATGACGACAAACTGGGCGATATCCTGAACTACAACGCCACCCGCGGCACCACCACCGCCATGAAGCAGACGGTCGCGCCGCAGGACGCGGAGCTGATGGTGAACGGCACGGCCATCAAACGCAGCACCAACTCGATCAGCGATGCCCTGCAGGGCGTCACCATCGATCTGAAAACCAAAACCAAAACCGATGAACCGCAACACCTGGTGATCAGCACCAACACCGCCGGCACCACCGACAAGATCAAAGAGTGGGTCGACAGCTATAACTCGCTGCTGGACACCTTCAACTCGCTGTCCAAGTTCACCCCGGTGAAAACCGGCGAAGCGCCAAACCCAACCAACGGCCCGCTGCTGGGCGACAACACCCTGCGCGGCATTCAGTCGTCGATCAAAAGCGCGCTGAGCGCCGCCCAGGACAACCCGGAGTTGAAAGGCCTGGGCAACCTCGGCATTTCCACCAACACCAAAACCGGCAAGTTGGAAATCGACAGCGCCAAGCTGAAGAAAGCGATGGATGAGAAGCCGGATCAGGTCAGCAACTTCTTCGTCGGTAACGGCAAAGACACCGGCATGGCCACCGAGATCCACAACGAGATCCAGAGCTACATCAAATCCGGCGGCATCATCGAGAACTCGACCAAAAGCATCAACACTAACCTCGATCGCCTGAACAGCCAGATCACCACGGTCACGGCCAGCATTCAAAACACCATCGATCGTTATAAACAACAGTTCGTTCAGCTGGATACCATGATGTCGAAAATGAACGGCACCAGTAACTATTTGGCTCAACAGTTCAAGTAACCCTTTAACAAGGCAAAGAAAACAGCATGTATAACCGTAGCGGCACTCAGGCCTATGCACAGGTCAGTCTGGAAAGCGGCGCCATGAGCGCCAGCCCGCACCAGTTAATCGTGATGTTGTTCGACGGGGCGCTCAGCGCCCTGCTTCGCGCACGCATCCTGATGAACCAGGGCGATATCGCTGGCAAAGGCATGGCGCTCTCCAAAGCCATCAACATCATCGACAACGGCCTGAAAAGCGGCCTCGATCCTCAGCAGGGCGGCGAGATCGCCGAAAACCTGGCGGCGTTATACGACTATATGAAGCGTCGCCTGATGCAGGCCAATCTGCACAACGACGAAGCGGCGATTGCCGAGGTGGTCAAACTGCTGGAAAACATCGCCGACGCCTGGCGCCAGATCGGCCCCAACTACCAACCTTCGCAGGACGCCGTGTAATGGAACGTCAACAGCAGCTGTTAGCCGCTTATCAACAAATTTACACCCTGAGCAGCCAAATGATCGCGCTGGCGCAAACCGGGCGCTGGGAAGAGCTCGTCGAGCTTGAGTTCGCCTACGTGACGGCGGTGGAAAAAACCGCCGCCTTTACCGGGCAAGCCGGCCCGTCCATGGCGTTGCAGGAGATGTTGCGCAATAAGCTGCAACAGATCCTCGACAACGAAACCGAGCTCAAACGTCTGTTGCAGCAACGGATGGATGAGCTGAAAACGCTTATTGAACAGTCAACGCGCCAAAACGTGGTCAACAACACCTACGGCCAGTTTCATGACCGCGCGCTGCTGCTGGGAGAGCCACAGGTCCGATAAGATCGACAATACTGACGAAAATGGATTAAATAGCACTATGCGCTATTACCCTCGGGTTACGTTAGGATATTAATCTATGGCATTTGAATTATTCAGTTTATGGGTAATTGGTAAAATGCGCGCTTCGAGCCTGGCTCTCACTTTAATGGATAAACATCATCCCGACACGGACGTTTTCTGTTCATCAGGAAATTGATTTTTGATAGATAAAACTCGCCGCTGTGTTTCACGGCCCATGGAAAAATGTTGCTCCAGCGCGGATCAAAGCGTAAAGATATTCCCAGATAATGGCTGCGAAATGAATATCGATGGAACGTACAATTAATCTCTGTCCTGGAATTGGCGCCTCAGCGCACATCATTCAGTATACTGAATTATTATTCCCTTCAGTCTATTTTGAGCAACCACATCTGTATCTGATACAACAAGGCCATAAGCGCGTACGCTGGCAACAACACGAAGTGGTCGCTCATCCCGGCGAGCTGTTGATTATCGACGGCGGGCAAACGGTGGACATTATTAACGGCCCGTCCGAAGACGGCGTATTCAGTTGCCAACTGCTGACCTGCGATCCCCTGTTGCTCACCGTCCAACCTCCGGCCGAGGAAACGCCGGCGGCGATGCCGTTCGATGCCGTCCTAGCGCTGCGCAATCTGCCCTGCGCCCTAAAGCACAGTTTTGAAACCACCGGCCTGGCGCTGACGCTGCGGCAACGCTTTCCCACCATCATCGTGCGGCACAAAATGCTGGAAATTCTGCTGTGGCTGGCCCAATTCGGCATTCGCTTTATTCACAACGAAGCCAAGGATCTGACGCAGCGGGTGCGTCGCTGCCTCGCGACCGATCCGCACAGCATTTGGACGGCGGCCAAAGTCGCGGAGAGCCTGTCGATGAGTGAGGTGATGTTGCGCCGCAAACTGTCGATGGAAAACACCGCGTTGCGCAACCTGATGATCGACGTCCGGATGAGCAGCGCACTGGCCCTGCTGCAATCGACCGACTGGCCGATTTCCGCCATCGCGCAGCATGTGGGTTATGAAAGCGCGTCGCGTTTCGCCGAACGTTTTCGCAAACGCTTCGGTTTCGCGCCTACCGCCATTCGCGGCCACCAAAGGATTATGGAACCCGGCTCTCAGGGCGTTGAGGCGATGGTCGCCGGAGAAACATAAATAGACGCGCAACAAAATGGCTTTATTTAACACAAGTCCCTAACGGTTGTAACAACGCTGAGATACGCTAAGCCACGTCTATCCGCCGAAAGCGAATTAAACGATGCGCAATGAAAAGCGATTATTTTCTCTGGCAATAATGTTGTTGGGGGTGTGGCTGTTAGCCTTACTGTATGAAGAAGACATGATGCGTTTACTGGCCGCACAATAAAACGGCCAGGTTTTTTATCGCCTGGTCAGACTTCAATCCAGTTTGACCAACACGCCAATTAACGCGACTAACACCGCCAGCATTAAAATACTGATCAGGCGCCATCTGGATTCGCTTTTACTGCTCATTGACCTGCCTCGAATAATAACCCTACTAATAAGGCCATAATAAACGCTCACCGGCACATTCAATAAGCCTGACAGCACAATGTTCGCCCCTCTATTCGGGACATTGCCCCCATTTCCTGTCGGTTGCGACGCGGTGATTACCGCTGCGATAACGGCGGCGGCACAAGCGCCAATTTTGCGGGCAGCTCAGCCACCAGTTTGTCCACCGCCAGCCGCACCTTGAGCGGCTGGTAAGGCATATAGGGCCACACCACGTTGACCGGGAAACTGAGGTTGGACTCACCGCGCATGATCTCCACCAACGTCCCCGCCATCAGCCGCTCGCGCACCAGCCACTCCGGCAGCCAGGCAATGCCGGCGCCGGCGGATATCGCATCGACGATCCCCTGCATATCATCCATCATCATCTTGGCCGGGGGGCTGAACGATTGCAGCTCACCGTTTTCGCCACGCAGCTGCCACGGCAGCACGGCGCCGGCGTGCAGATACCCCACCGCCTGATGCCGGCTTAACGCTTCCACCGTGCTCGGCTCGCCGCAGCGCCGCACGTAGTCGGGCGACGCGCACAGGAGCATGCCATGTTCGCCCAGACGTCGGGCAACCAAACTGCCGCTGTCCGCCAGTTCGCCGATGCGCACTGCCAGATCGAATCCCTCGTCGACGAGATCGATCCTGCGGTCGCTGAATGAGATTTCCAGCGTCAGTAACGGATGCTCATTCGCCAGCGCCGTCAACAAGGGCGCAATGCACAGGTGGCCGAACAGCACCGGCACCGAGACTCTGAGCCGGCCGCTGACCTGCATCTTGCCGCTGTCGAGCTGGTTTTCCGCCGCCTGAACGTTCGCCAACGCCTGTCGACAGTGTTCATAGTACAGCGCGCCTTCGTCCGTCAGGCTCAGGCTGCGCGTCGTGCGCATAAACAGCATCACGCCCAGCCGCGCCTCCAGACGCGACACGATTTTGCTGACCGCAGAACGCGTCAGATGCAGTTTCTCTGCGGCGGCGGCGAAACTGCCGCCTTCCGCTACGGCAACAAAGGCCGGCAGCGCACTCAGATCGCTTTTCATCTTAATGTTGCCAATATGGAATCAATTAGGTGAAAACCTATCACCACTGGTGAACCTTAAGCAATGATAACCTGCAGTCATTCCGGAGTCCCCGGTGAAAACCACAGATTACCGTCAGAGGACAGCAGCATGAAAAAAATACTGGCTCTCAAATCCAGCATTATGGGAAATAACTCGCAGACCAATAACCTGATTGACCGCTATCTGGCGGCGCGCAAAGCGAAAGGATACGACGATCAGATCGTCGAACACGATCTGACGGCGCTGGATCTGCCGGTGTTGGACGGCGAGCTGTTCAGCGCGCTGCGCGGTGCGGAAAATGTCAGCCCGCGCGCCAAAGCCACGGTGGCGCTCTCCGATCAACTGATTGCCGAACTGAAAGAGAGCGACCTGTTGCTGATCGGGGCGCCGATGTACAACCTCAACGTGCCGACTCAGCTGAAAAACTGGTTCGATCTGGTGGCCCGCGCCCGGATGACCTTCAACTATACCGCCACCTACCCAGTGGGGCTGGTGGAAGGCGTCAATGCGGTGGTCTTCAGTTCACGCGGCGGCATGCACGCCGGGCATCCGACCGACGCCGTAACGCCCTACCTGCGCTCGGTGCTGGGGCTGATGGGGATCGGCGACGTGCAATTCATCTATGCCGAAGGGCTGGACATGAAGCCGCACGGCCGCGACCAGGGGCTGGCAAGCGCCCACCAGCGCATCGTGGCGTTAGCGGGCTGAGGCAAACGCACGGCAGCATTGATTTGTTATAATATAACAAATATGATGTTCGCGTTGATGCACCTCGAACGTGCGTCGGCGCTCCTACATCACATAAATGTTTTATCGCACCTTCAGCCAGCTATTTCGATAGCTGGCTTTTTTTGTCCATCGACTGGCGTCACGGCTTCAGTCTTACCGGGCGGCGCGTTTCATTTCACGCTCGCCGGGCGACTGTGTCTTCACCGACAGCGGCGCGACAAACGCCTTCCACTCTTTGCCGGCATCCTGATGAGGCGCCGTTTTTTGCGCCGATGGATAGTCATCATTCTGGCCGGCACATCCAGATAACGCCATCATGGCCAGAGCAAGGCACAGCGATTTACACATTATCCTATCCCTCCTATAACCATCGCCATAGGCTAACAGCGCCGAGCCAAATTTCACTGAAAAATGGACGGCACGTTCATCACACCGGCATATTCATGATGTCCTGGTAGGCCGCCACCAGCTTGTTGCGCACCTGGACACCCAGTTGCAAAGACACCGACGATTTCTGCAGATCGACCATCACATCATTCAGGCTGATGCCCTGCACGCCCAGCTCAAAGTCCTGCGCCTGTTTGCGCGCCGTCTGCTGGGTGTCGCTGATCTTGCCGAGCGCCGCGGTCAGTTCGCTGGCGAAGCTGACGCCCTGCGGCGCCGCATTTTGCCCCATCTTGCCGGCCTGAACCGCCATGGTCTGCATCTGCTGCAGTACCCCTTCAATGCCCTGAATCGCCATCTGGTCCTCAATCCTCTCGTCTCGCCGGGTGACGTTTTCACCCTGTACTTCTCCAATGATGCACACCCTAGCACAGCGTTTTCGGACCTAAAGCGGTTAATTAACTGCAAAAAACCCGGCTTATCGGGCAATCGGAATTGTCTGATAAGGCGAATAATGGCCTGCCCAGAAATGGGAGCGCCGCTATTTAGAAGATATGTGTATCAGGGAGTCTGTTTTGTCACACAACGCTAACCATACCGTTCATCAGCCTGGCAGGGAGCTGCTCAGCGGCCCGTACGGGATCGTGAGCGCCATTGAAGGACGAGACCTAAAATGAGTGCTTCGATAACCGCCGGCGAAAGCCGCGACAACGGCCTGCAGGCCATCTGGAACCGTCTGCGCGCCAACCCGAAAATTCCGTTGCTGGTCGCCGCTTCCGCCGCGATCGCGATCGTCGTCGCACTGCTGTTGTGGGTGAAAAGCCCCGACTACCGCGTGCTGTACAGCAATCTGAACGACCGCGACGGTGGCGCCATCGTCACCCAGCTGACGCAGATGAATATCCCTTATCGCTTCGCCGAGAATGGCGCAGCGCTGCTGATCCCGGCGGAAAAGGTGCATGAAACCCGTTTGCGCCTCGCGCAGCAGGGGCTGCCGAAAGGCGGCGCCGTCGGCTTCGAACTGCTGGATCAGGAAAAATTCGGCATCAGCCAGTTCAGCGAGCAGATTAACTATCAGCGCGCCCTCGAGGGCGAGCTGTCGCGCACTATCGAGTCGTTGGGGCCGGTGCAAAACGCCCGCGTTCACCTGGCGCTGCCTAAACCTTCGCTGTTCGTGCGCGAACAAAAATCCCCTTCCGCCTCGGTAACGCTGACCCTGCAACCCGGCCGTGCGCTGGACGACGGCCAGATCAACGCCATCGTTTATATGGTGTCGAGCAGCGTCGCCGGTCTGCCGCCGGGCAACGTGACCGTGGTCGATCAGGCCGGCCGCCTGCTGACTCAGTCCGACGGGACCGGGCGCGATCTCAATGCTTCGCAGCTGAAATACGCCAACGAAGTCGAAAACGGCTTCCAGCGCCGCATCGAAGCGATCCTCGCCCCGGTGGTCGGCAGTGCCAACGTGCGTGCGCAGGTCACGGCGCAGATCGACTTCGCCACGCGCGAACAAACCGATGAACAGTACCAACCTAACCAGCAGCCGGATAAAGCCGCCATCCGCTCACAGCAAACCAGCCTGAGCGAGCAGATCGGCGGGCCGCAGGTCGGCGGTGTGCCGGGCGCACTGTCCAACCAACCGAGCGCTCCGCCTACGGCGCCGATTGAAACCGCCAAGCCGGCGGCGGGTAATAACGCCAACGCCACCGCGCAAAACGCCGCGACCACCCGCAGCGCGGCGGCCAGCGGCGTGCCGCAAAATACCCGTCGCGACGCGACCACCAACTACGAGCTCGATCGCACCATCCGCCATACCCAGCAAAAAGCCGGCACCGTGCAGCGTCTGTCGGTCGCCGTGGTGGTCAACTACCTCGGCGCGGATAAAGACGGCAAACCGCAACCGATGAGCAAAGAACAGCTGGCGCAGATCGAAGCGCTGGTGCGTGAAGCGATGGGCTACTCCAGCAGCCGTGGCGATACCCTGAACGTGGTCAACACGCCGTTTACCGACGCTCAGGTGACCGGTGGCGAACTGCCGTTCTGGCAGAGCCAGTCGTTTATCGATCGCCTGATCGACGCGGGCCGCTATCTGCTGGTGCTGCTGGTTGCCTGGCTGCTGTGGCGCAAACTGGTGCGGCCGCAGCTGCAACAGCGCCAGGCGGCGCAACAGGCCGCCATCGCCGCCGCCAACGCGCCTGCCGCCAAAGCGGTCGACAGCAGCAAACCGAGCAACGAGGAGCTGGCGCAGCGTCGTAAATCGCAGCAGCGCGTCAGCGCAGAAGTCCAGAGCCAGCGGATCCGCGATCTGGCTGACAAAGACCCGCGCGTGGTCGCTCTGGTAATCCGCCAATGGATGAGTAACGAGATATGAGCCTGACCGGAACCGACAAAAGCGCCATCTTGCTGATGACGCTGGGTGAAGATCGCGCGGCGGAGGTGTTCAAGCACCTCTCCTCGCGCGAAGTACAGCTGCTGAGCGGCACCATGGCCGGCATGAGCCAGGTGTCGCACAAACAGCTCGGCGAAATACTGACCGAGTTTGAAGACGACGCCGAGCAATACGCGGCGCTGAGCGTCAACGCCAGCGACTATCTGCGTTCGGTGCTGGTCAAGGCGCTGGGCGAAGAGCGCGCCGCCAGCCTGTTGGAAGACATTCTCGAATCGCGCGAGACCACCACCGGCATGGAAACGCTCAACTTTATGGAGCCGCAGAGCGCCGCCGACCTGATCCGCGACGAACACCCGCAGATCATCGCCACCATTCTGGTGCACCTCAAACGCGGCCAGGCGGCGGATATTCTGGCCCTGTTCGACGAACGCCTGCGCAACGACGTGATGCTGCGTATCGCCACTTTCGGCGGCGTGCAGCCGGCGGCGTTGGCGGAGCTGACCGAGGTGCTGAACAACCTGCTCGACGGTCAGAACCTCAAACGCAGCAAAATGGGCGGGGTGCGCACCGCCGCCGAGATCATCAACCTGATGAAAACCCAGCAGGAAGAAGCGGTCATCGACGCGATGCGCGAATACGACGGCGAGCTGGCGCAGAAGATCATCGACGAGATGTTCCTGTTCGAAAACCTGGTGGAAGTCGACGATCGCAGCATCCAGCGCCTGCTGCAAGAAGTGGAAGGCGAGTCGCTGCTGATCGCGCTGAAAGGCGCCGAACAGCCGCTGCGCGAGAAGTTCCTCAAGAACATGTCGCAACGCGCCGCCGACATCCTGCGCGACGATCTGGCCAACCGTGGCCCGGTTCGCATGTCGCAGGTGGAGAACGAGCAGAAAGCCATCCTGTTGGTGGTGAGACGCCTGGCGGAAACCGGCGAAATGATCATCGGCGGCGGCGAGGACACCTATGTCTGATCGCATTAACACCCTGCCCTGGCAGCCCTGGTCGCTCAACGATTTGGGCGAACAGAAACCGGCGTTCGAACTGCCGCCGCTGCCGGATCTCGAACACAGCGATCCGTCGCCGGACGCGCAGGCCGAATTGCAACAGCAGTTGGCGACGCTGCGGCTGCAGGCCGAGCAACAGGGCCAGCAATTGGGCTATGCCGACGGCCAGCAAAAAGGCTATGAGGCCGGTTTTCAGTCCGGTCTGGAAGAAGGCCGTCAGCAAGGGCTGCTGGAAGCGCAGCAGCAGCAACAGCCGCTGACCGCCCACTGGCAGCAGTTGGTCACCGAATTCCAGCACACGTTGGACGCGCTCGACAGCGTGATCGCTTCCCGGCTGATGCAGCTGGCGTTGACCGCCGCCAAACAGGTGCTGGGCCAGCCGCCGGTGTGCGACGGCACCGCCCTGCTCGCGCAGATCCAACAGCTGATCCAGCAGGAGCCGATGTTCAACGGCAAACCGCAGCTGCGGGTCCACCCGGACGACTACCCCCGCGTCGAGCAGCAACTGGGGGTTACCCTCAGCCTGCACGGCTGGCGCCTGCTGGCGGACGGCGAACTGCACCCGGGCGGCTGCAAGGTCAGCGCCGAAGAAGGCGATCTCGACGCCAGTCTGGCGACGCGCTGGCATGAACTGTGTCGCCTGGCGGCACCGGGAGAAGTCTGATGACCGCGCGTCTCGGCCGCTGGCTGAGCTCTCTGGATACGTTGGAAAAACGTATCGCCCGCGCGCCGACGGTGCGCCGCTACGGCCGCCTGACCCGCGCCACCGGGCTGGTGCTGGAGGCCACCGGGCTGCAGCTGCCGCTCGGGGCGACCTGCCTCATCGAACGGCACGACGCCGGTGAAGTGCAGGAAGTGGAAAGCGAAGTGGTCGGCTTCAACGGCCAGCGGCTGTTCCTGATGCCGCTGGAAGAAGTGGAAGGCATCGTGCCGGGCGCGCGGGTTTACGCCCGCATCGCGCCGGAAGGCCAAAGCGCCGGCAAGCAGTTGCCGCTCGGCCCGGCGCTGCTGGGGCGCGTGCTGGACGGCAGCGCCAAACCGCTCGACGGCCTGCCGTCGCCGGAAACCGGTTACCGCGCGCCGCTGATCACCGCGCCGTTCAACCCGTTGCAGCGCACGCCGATCGAGCAGGTGCTGGACGTGGGAGTGCGCACCATCAACGGTCTGCTGACCGTCGGTCGCGGCCAGCGCATGGGCCTGTTCGCCGGTTCCGGCGTCGGCAAGAGCGTGCTGCTCGGCATGATGGCCCGTTACACCCAGGCGGATGTGATCGTCGTTGGCCTGATCGGCGAGCGTGGCCGCGAGGTCAAAGACTTTATCGAGAACATTCTCGGCGCCGAAGGCCGGGCGCGCTCGGTGGTGATCGCCGCGCCGGCGGACGTATCGCCGCTGCTGCGCATGCAGGGGGCGGCCTACGCCACCCGCATCGCCGAGGATTTCCGCGATCGCGGGCAGCACGTGTTGCTGATCATGGATTCCCTCACCCGCTACGCCATGGCGCAGCGTGAGATAGCCCTGGCTATCGGCGAACCGCCGGCGACCAAAGGTTATCCGCCTTCGGTCTTCGCCAAACTGCCTGCGCTGGTGGAACGCGCGGGCAACGGCATCAGCGGCGGCGGTTCCATCACCGCCTTCTACACCGTGTTGACCGAGGGGGACGATCAGCAAGACCCGATCGCCGACTCGGCGCGCGCCATCCTCGATGGCCACGTGGTGCTGTCCCGACGCCTGGCGGAGGCCGGCCACTACCCGGCTATCGACATCGAAGCGTCAATCAGCCGCGCCATGACGTCGCTGATCGACGAGGAGCATTATCGCCGGGTTCGCACCTTCAAACAGATGCTGGCCAGCTATCAGCGCAACCGCGATCTGATCAGCGTCGGCGCTTACGCGGCCGGCAGCGATCCGTTGCTGGACAAAGCGATGACGCTGTACCCGCAGATGGAGGCGTACCTGCAACAGGGCATCTTTGAACGCAGCGGCTATGATGAAGCCTGTCAACAGCTGCAGCAGTTGATTGTTTAACGTCACAGAGGCGCAGAGCGATGAAATCACAGTCACCCCTGATTACCCTGCGCGATCTGGCGCAGGACGCGGTAGAACAAGCCGCGCAACAGCTGGGCCAGGTTCGGCAGGCGCAGCAGGCGGCGGAGCAACAGCTGTCGATGCTGCTCAACTATCAGGACGAATACCGCCAGAAGCTGAATCATACGCTCTGCGACGGCATGGACAGCTCACGCTGGCAAAACTACCAGCAGTTTATCGGCACGCTGGAACAGGCCATCGACCAGCACCGCCAGCAGCTGCTGCAGTGGGGGCAGAAAGTGGATCATGCGGTGAAGCAATGGCAAGACAAACAACAGCGGTTGAACGCTTTCGAGACCCTGCATACCCGCACCTTAAATGCGGAGCAGCAGCAGGAGAATAAACGGGATCAAAAACTGATGGATGAGTTCGCTCAACGCAGTGCACAAAGGAATATCAACCCATGAATCTGAACGCCCTGCCCGGCCTGGCCTTACCCGGCGATGCCGGCGGCCTGGCCGAACTGACGTCGGCGCTGGATGAGAGTCAACTGTCGACGGCATTCGCCCAGCTGCTCGGCGCGCGTTTCGCGCCCGCCGCCGATGGCAAACAGCCGCCGGTCACGCTGAGCGCGGACGATGAACGCGCCCCGGCCCTGAGCCGCAACCAGCTCAATCAACTGCTGGCCGCCTTCGGCGAGCGCGGCGGCCTGCTGGAGAACCCGGCAATCTCAGCCGATGCGCTTTCATCTGAACGCCCCGAGGCCGACGCGCCCGTCGCCGGCGATAAACCGGCGCAGCCGCCGATCGCCGCCGCCAAAGAGCTGGATGCCGCAACGCTGCAGGCGCTGTACGCCATGCTGCCGGCCGCGATCGTCGCCCAGGCGCAACCGACCGAAGGCCAACGCTCGCTGCCGGTGGAAAGCGCTGACGAGGCGACTGCACTGCAGCCCGGCAACGGCTTGCTGAACATTGCGGCGGCCGGTGATAAAACCGCCGCGCGTTCATCGGCATCCCCCGCTCCAGCAGTGACAGGCGCGAAAACGCCGGCCCCGGACGGCGATAGCGCCACGGCGGCGCTCCCGCAGCCGACCAGCGGCGAGCGCGCCAGTGCCGCTCAACCGCTGCCGGCGAGCGATACGCAGCAGCCGACGACGCTCAATCACGCCGTCGCCCTGGCCGCCGCCAGCCCCACGCAAACGGCCGCCCCGGCCGGCGCGCTGGTGACGGCGCCGCCTACGCCGCAGTTAAACGCGCAGCTGGGCAGCCCGGAATGGCAGCAGGCGTTGAACCAACAGGTGCTGATGTTCCACCGCAACGGCCAGCAAAGCGCCGAGCTGCGCCTGCACCCGCAGGAGCTGGGCGCCTTGCAGATCACGTTGAAACTGGACGATCAGCAGGCGCAATTGCACATTGCCTCCGCCCACGGTCAGGTGCGCGCGGCGGTGGAAGCGGCGATGCCGCAGCTGCGTCACGCGCTGGCCGAGAGCGGCATCAACCTGGGGCAGAGCAGCGTGGGCGGCGAGTCCACCCCGCAATGGCAACAGGCGCAGCAGCAGGCTTCCAATGGCCAGGGGCGTTCCAGCTATGCTGAACACGCTGGCGGCGAGGCTGCGGCCGCCGACGGCGTCAGCGCGCCGGTGGCGTTGCAGCGCATGGCCAGTGCGGTCAACGGCGTCGATATTTTCGCCTGAGCCGCCGCAAACGCCCAAGCTGGCACCCATTTGCGCGTCTATTCAGGCTATTGCACGCCGCGATAGACGCGATAATACCTTTACATGTCATGCGTGCGGCTTTGCCGCGCGCTATGCCCGCCGCCACGCAGGCCGCGGGTGGAACAACAGGAATTAGATTTGGCTATGTCTCAGAACTCCCTTCCGGCAGCACCGAAACGCCCCCTTCTGGTCATCCTGCTGGTATTGATCAGCGTCGTCGCCTGTGGCGCCGCGGGCTACAGCTGGTGGCTGCTGCAACAGCATAAAAACGGCGCCGAACCGGCCGCCGTCAAACAGCAACCGCCGGCCGCGCCGGTGTTCATGCCGCTCGACACCTTTACCGTCAACCTGGTGACGCCGGACAACAACCCGGATCGCGTGCTGTATATCGGCCTCACGCTGCGCCTGCCGGACGAAAGTACCCGCCGTCAGCTGAACGATTTTCTGCCGGAGGTGCGCAGCCGCTTGCTGATGCTGCTTTCCCGTCAGGAAGCGAGTCAGTTGGCCAATGAACAAGGGAAGCAACAGCTGGTGGCGCAGATTAAGGACGTGCTCAGCCCGCCGCTGGTTAAGGGACAACCGAAGCAGGTGGTCAGCGACGTGCTGTTCACCGCCTTCATACTGCGGTAATCACTATGGGCGATAGCATTCTTTCACAGGCAGAGATCGACGCCTTGCTCAACGGCGACAGCGCGGGTGATGAACCCGAAGCGGTGGTCGGCAAAGAGAGCGAGGTCAAGCCTTACGATCCGAACACCCAGCGCCGCGTGGTGCGCGAGCGACTGCACGCGCTGGAAATCATCAACGAACGTTTTGCCCGGCAGTTCCGCATGGGGTTGTTCAACCTGCTGCGCCGCAGCCCGGACATTACCGTCGGCCCGATCAAAATCCAGCCGTATCACGAGTTCGCCCGCAACCTGCCGGTGCCGACCAACCTGAACCTGGTGCACCTGAATCCGCTGCGCGGCACTGCCCTGTTCGTGTTCGCGCCGAGCCTGGTGTTCATCGCCGTCGATAACCTGTTCGGCGGCGACGGCCGCTTCCCGACCAAGGTCGAAGGCCGCGAGTTCACCCCGACCGAACAGCGGGTGATCAAGCGCATGCTGCGCCTGGCGCTGGACGCCTATGGCGACGCCTGGAGCGCCATCTACAAGATCGACGTGGAGTACGTGCGCGCCGAAATGCAGGTGAAGTTCACCAACATCACCACCTCGCCGAACGACATCGTGGTCACCACGCCGTTCCAGGTGGAGATCGGCGCGCTGACCGGCGAGTTCAACATCTGCATTCCATTCGCGATGATCGAACCGCTGCGCGAACTGTTGACCAACCCGCCGCTGGAAAATTCGCGGCAGGAAGACAGCCACTGGCGCGAAACGCTGGTGAAGCAGGTGCAGCACTCCGAACTGGAGCTGATCGCCAACTTCGTCGATATCCCGATGCGGCTGTCGAAAGTCCTGAAGCTGCAACCGGGCGATGTATTACCGATAGACAAGCCGGAACGCCTGATCGCCCATGTGGACGGCGTACCGGTTCTGACCAGCCAATACGGCACGTTAAACGGGCAATACGCCCTGCGTGTTGAACATTTGATTAACCCTATTTTGAATGCTCTGAGTGAGGAACAGCCCAATGAGTGATCCTAAGCAACCGTCTGGCGAAGGAAAGGAATCCGTAGACGATCTGTGGGCTGATGCGTTTAACGAGCAGCAGTCTTCAGAGAAATCCGGCGCGAGCACCGAAGGGGTGTTCAAGTCGCTGGAAGCTCAGGATGCGCTCGGCAGCCTGCAGGATATCGACCTGATCCTGGATATTCCGGTCAAGCTGACCGTGGAACTGGGGCGCACCAAGATGACCATTAAAGAGCTGCTGCGCCTGTCGCAAGGCTCGGTGGTGGCGCTGGACGGCCTGGCCGGCGAACCGCTGGATATCCTGATCAACGGTTACCTGATCGCGCAAGGTGAAGTGGTGGTGGTGGCCGACAAGTTCGGCGTGCGCATCACCGACATCATCACCCCATCCGAACGCATGCGTCGACTGAGCCGCTGATGACCGCCGCGGCGCCCGTTACCGTCCAAAGCACCCAACACCCCGCCGCGCCGGCCCTGCCGGCCGGTTCGGTGTTAATGCAGGTCAGCAGCGCGCTCGGCGGCATTCTGCTGCTGATCCTGCTGGCCGGTTGGCTGTTCCGTCGGCTGGGTTTCGCCCCGCAGGCGCGCAACAACAAACTGCTTAACCTGCGCGCCAGTTGCCAGGTCGGGCAGCGCGAGCGCGTGGTGGTGGTGGAAGTCGACGACACCTTGTTGGTCTTGGGCGTCACCGCCCAGCAGATCACCCCGCTGCACACCCTGCCCGCTCCGCCGAAAGACGCAGGCGAGGCCGACGCGGCGACACCGGCGGACTTCCGCCAACTGATGCAAAAAGTTCTGAAACGCCCGGAAAAATCGGCATGACCTCGACTCTTCATACCCTCGTCCGCCGCCCGGCGGTTTGGCTCCCTGCCGCCCTGCTGTTCATCAGCCCGGCGGCTTTCGCGCAACTGCCGGGGCTGATCAGCCAGCCGCTGGCCAACGGCGGCCAGAGCTGGTCGCTGCCGGTGCAGACGCTGGTGCTGTTGACCTCGCTGACCTTCCTGCCGGCCATGCTGCTGATGATGACCAGCTTCACCCGCATCATCATCGTGCTCGGCCTGCTGCGCAACGCGCTGGGCACGCCGTCGGCGCCGCCGAACCAGGTGATGCTGGGGCTGGCGCTGTTCCTGACCTTCTTCATCATGTCGCCGGTGTTCGACAAGGTTTATCAGGATGCCTATCTGCCGTTCAGCCAGGACAAAATCGGGCTGGAAGTCGCGCTGGATAAAGGCGCGCAGCCGCTGCGCGAATTCATGCTGCGGCAAACGCGCGAAACCGATCTCGCGCTGTACGCCAGACTGGCCAATCAGCCGCCGCTGGCCGGCCCGGAGGCGGTGCCGATGCGCATCCTGCTGCCCGCCTACGTCACCAGCGAACTGAAAACCGCCTTCCAGATCGGCTTTACGGTGTTCATTCCGTTCCTGATTATCGATCTGGTGGTCGCCAGCGTGCTGATGGCGCTGGGGATGATGATGGTGCCGCCCGCCACCATCTCGCTGCCGTTCAAGCTGATGCTGTTCGTGCTGGTCGATGGCTGGCAGCTGCTGCTCGGCTCGCTGGCGCAGAGCTTCTATTCGTAACCCCTGACCGGAGAAAGCGAGATGACACCTGAATCGGTTATGGCGCTCGGCACCGAGGCGATGAAAGTCGCGCTGGCGCTGGCCGCCCCGCTGCTGCTGGCGGCGCTGATCAGCGGCCTGGTCGTCAGCCTGCTGCAGGCCGCCACCCAGATCAACGAAATGACGCTGTCGTTCATCCCTAAAATTCTGGCGGTGGTGGCCACCATCATCATCGCCGGCCCCTGGATGTTGAATCTGTTGCTGGACTACATGCGCACCCTGTTCAGCAACCTGCCTACCCTGATCGGCTGACCGTGCTCACCTTCGACAGCGCCCAGCTCACCGTCTGGCTCAGCCACTACTTTTGGCCGCTGCTGCGCATTCTGGCGCTGATAAGCACCGCGCCGATATTCAGCGAAAAGCAAATCAGCAAAAAGGTCAAAATCGGCCTTGGCGGGCTGATCGTCATCCTGATTGCGCCGACGCTGCCCGCCAGCAATATTCCCATCTTCTCCGCCGCCGGCCTGTGGCTGGCGATTCAGCAGATTCTGATCGGCGTGGCGCTCGGATTGACCATGCAGTTCGCCTTCGCGGCGGTGCGCCTGGCGGGGGAAGTGATCGGCATGCAGATGGGACTGTCGTTCGCCACTTTCTTCGATCCCAGCGGCGGCCCGAACATGCCGGTGCTGGCGCGCCTGCTCAACCTGCTGGCGATGTTGCTGTTCCTCAGCTTTGACGGCCATCTGTGGCTGATTTCGCTGCTGGCGGACAGCTTCCATACCCTGCCGATCCAAACGCAGCCGCTGAACGGCAACGGCTTCCTGGTGTTGACTCAGGTCGGCTCGCTGATCTTCATCAACGGCATGATGCTGGCATTGCCGCTGATCTGCCTGCTGTTGACGCTCAACATGGCGCTCGGCCTGCTCAACCGCATGACGCCACAGCTGTCGGTCTTCGTGATCGGTTTCCCGGTCACCATGACCTTCGGCATCATGACGCTGGGTATGATGATGCCGATGTTGGCGCCGTTCTGTGAGCACCTGTTCGGTGAAATCTTCGATCGACTGGCGGCGGTGATCGGCGGCATGACCTTCTGAGCCCCTGCGGCTCCTTCCTTTCCCCCTCTTCCGCCTGAGACAAAATGGCAATAAAAACGCTTTCTTGGGACAAAAGCCTGAGAAACGTCTTTTATCCGGATTAAGGTTCAAATGTCTCCGGCGGCTTGAATAAATAAAACCCCAACCTAAAATAGACCCGGTAGAAAATATCGCCCGCACCCCATCAGTCACCCGCAGCGATAATATAAACTTATTGGTTAGAGAAAAATAAAATAACGCAGCCACGCAGAGTTAAATGCGCGGCAGATAACTTACACCCTGAATAAATGCGTCCGGCAGCCTGCCGGTTGCAGGGCGCAGCATCGACCTTTGCTAACTACAGGAGCGAGATCATGATTAAAGCGAAAAGCAACCGCAAAGCACGCCGATTATTCGGCATGGCCCACTGGAAAAGCAACAAATTTAAAGTTGCCATCAGCGAAACGGCCGCCGGTGAAAAATGGAAAGTGGTGAAGAAAAAGAAATAGCACCGATATTTATCGTCAGGGAAATAATATCCATCGTGATTTTTCCACCGCTGATTTCAATAATGTCATCGCGCATTAAACAGGGGTGACAATCGTATTATTTCTTCCCTGATGAAAAAAAGGCGCGTCACTCAGTCAGTAGTGGGAGAACGAGCGACGCGCCAAACGAGTGCGCCCGGTTTCAAGAAGCCTCCCTCCCCGCGGGGCGGAGAAGGCGTTTTCTAAGCGCACTAAAGGGAAACCCGTCGCGGTCAGGCAACGGGGTATTGCTCTTAACGATTCATCTGGAACAACGACATGCCCTGCATATCGCTGAAGGTTTTGTACGACGCCTGCAGCGCCGCCTGCTGCATGAAGTAGGACGAGATAGACTCGGCCAGGTCGGCATCCGTCAGCGCGCTCATCTGGATCTGATTGGTCATGTCACGCTCTTTACCGATGCTGTCCAACTGATCCATCTCCTGCAGCTGGCTGCCCAGCTCGGCGCGCACGCTCAGCACGTTGTTGTAGGAGTTGTCCAGACCGCGGTTGGCTTTCGCCAGCGCATCGTTCACCTGCTGCTTGGTGGCCTCGTCGGCGCCCTGCAGCGGGGTTTTCAGCGCGTTCAGCGCAATATCGATGCTCTCGAATACGTTGCTGACCGGCGCGCTGCCGTCCGGCTCGGGCTTCGGATTGCTGGTCAACGACATGAACACCGCGTTGCCGGTATGGCCGATGGTCATGGTGCGGTTAGCGTCCACTTTCTGCTCAACCGTCTTGTCGCCGCCCTGGTAACTGACGGTGCCGCCGTTGTCGACGAACGGCGCCTTGTCGTTCACATACCCGCCGAACATATAGCGGCCGTTGCCGTCGGTGCTGTTGGCCTGGTTCAGCAGCTGATCTTTCAACCCCTGCAGCTGGGTGGCCAGCGACTGGCGATCGTTATCGCTTTCGGTGCCGCCGGCGTTGACGATCAACGCCTTCATGTCCGCGATGGTGGAGGTCGCGCCGGCCAATACCGTTTCTTCCATCGACACGTTCTGACGGGCGAAGGTGCGCGCCAGCGTGTATTGACTGTTTTCCGCCTGCGACTGCGACAGCATCACCGCGCGCGACGCCGCCAATGGATCGTCGGACGGGTTGATCACTCGCTTGCCGGAGGAAAGCTGCTCGGCGGCCTTCATGAACAGCGACTGGTTGCCCGTGATGCCGTTCATGTTTTGTTGGTACATCATGCCGGTACTCATGCGCATGCTGTGGGTTCCTTACTCTGAGCGACCGGCGCCGTTATCGGCGCCGATTAACAATGAAATCAACGAATGTTCAGCAGCGCGTCGAACAGCGAGCTGGCGGTCTGAATCACCTGCGCGTTGGCCATGTAGTACTGCTGGAAACGCAGCAGTTCACCGTACTCTTCGTCAAGGTTGACGCCGGACATCGACTGCTGTTGCGCGCCCAGCTGGGTGACGATTTTGGCCTGCGACGTGGCGATGGCCTTGGCGGCGGCGGTCTGGTTGCCGACGCCGCTGACGATGCCGGCGTAAGCGCCGCTCAGGGTCGCTTTGCCGTCCACCAGGTTTTTGGTTTGCAGATCCAGCAGTTTCTTGGCGTTCTCGTTATCGCCGCGGCCGCTGTCGTCTTTACCGGCGGCGGCGATCTTGGACGAATCGGTGATGGCCACTTTCAGGTTGCCCGCCACGTCGCTGACCGGTTTCACGGTGAAGCTGTCTTTGGCCTGCGCATTGCCGTCGATGCTCACTTCCAACCCGTCGAAGTTCAGCGTCGGTTTACCGTCGGCGCTGGTGCCCGGCGTCGCGTTGACTTTCACGTTGTCCGGCAGGCGGCTGACCTGCCAGTTGCTGCCGTCGAACTCGACGCGATAATCGTTGGCCTTCACCTTGCCGGTATCGGTGTAAGAGACCGACAGCGACGCGTCGCCAGTGTTGCGGGTGTTATCCACCACCCGGCCGCCGCTGAAGCTGAAGAAGTCGCCGCCCGCGTCACCGTTCAGATCGAAGCCGGCGCGATGCTGTTGGTTAAAGCTGTCCGCCATCGCCAGCGCCAACTGGCCCAGCTGATTGCGCACGCCGTCCAGCGTTTCGCTGCGGAATTTCAGCACGCCGCTCAACGTGCCGCTGGTGATCTGGCCTTCCGGCACTTCGCTGGCGCCGTTGCCGCGGTTATAGCCGATGGTCAGACGGGAAGGATCGCTGCTGGAAGGCACGGCTTCCACCTGATACGTATTGCTGCCCTGCACCAGGGTTAAACCGTTGGCGAAGGAAACGGTATAGGCGTCGCCGTCCTGTTGCGTGACCTGTACGCCCACCAGCTGGTTCAATTCGGTGACCAGCTGATCGCGCTGATCCAGCAACGCATTCGGTTCGCCGCCGGCGCTGCCGCGCAAACGGGTGATCTCGTCGTTCAGCTTGGCGATCTGTTGGCCGTAGCTGTTGATCTGCTGCGCCGTATCGCTGATCTGCTGATTGACGCCGTTGTCCATGTCGCGCAGGAATTTGTCGGTGTTGTTGAACTGGTTCACCAGGCCGTTGGCCTTGCCCAGCACCGTCTGGCGCGCGGCGTCGTCACCGGCGTTGCTCACCAGGTTCTGCAGGTTGGTAAAGAAATCCTGCATGTTGGTCGACAGCGGGTTGGTCTTGCTCGCCAACAGGTTGTCGATCTGCGAAATCTTCTCGTAATAGGCGTTTTGCGCCCCGAACGCGCTTTGCGCGCCGCGCAGCTGGTTGGTGATGAACTGGTTGTACTCGCGGTTAACGCTGGTGACGGTCACGCCGTTGCCGATAAAGCCGCTCATGGTGGCCATGCCGCCGTTCTGCGCCAGGATCGCGGTCTGACGGTTGTAGCCCGCCACGTTGTAGTTGGAGATGTTGTTGCTGACGGTACTGAGCGCCACCTGAGCCGCATTCAGCCCGCTCATCGCGGTATTGATTAAGCTATTGGACATCGGAATTCCTTATGCTGCGGCGCCGGTGGCCCACAGGGTTCTTAATTGAGCTGCTGAGCCTGTTCGCTCAGCCTGTTTCGGTTATCGGCAAAAATGAGAAGAACTTGAGGAAAAAAAGCGGCAATGCGGTCAGCATCCAGCGAGCCTCCATTGCCGCCTACCCCCTAAATAATTGGCGCCGCAGCGGCGTCAAGAATGACGGGGATTTAGAACAAATCTTTCAGATCGTGGGTGTAAGCTTTCACCGCCTGTTCCCCCGCGCTCTTCATCTGCTGAATCACGCTGACCAACTTGCTGGCGTACTGGGGATCGGTGGCGTACCCGGCGCGCTGCAGCGCATGCGCCGCCTGCTCCGGGCTGCGCGCGGCGGCCACGTCGGCGTAGCGCGGGTTGTTGGTCAGCAGTTTGACGTAATCGGCGATCGCTTCGACGTACGACCCGTAAACGCGGAACTTCGCCTTCACCTTCTTCGCCGCGCCCTGTTCGAACTCGGTGGTGGTGATCTCCGTCACCGGCCCGCTCCAGCTGCCGCCGGCCTTGATGCCGAACAGGTTGTAGCTCGGCGTGCCGTCTGAGGTTGGGATCTCGCGCTGCCCCCAGCCGGATTCCAGCGCCGCCTGCGCGACGATCAGCTGATGCGGAATGCCGCTCTGCTGGCTGGCGACCTTCGCCGGTATCGACAGACGAGCGACGAAGTTGCCGTTGTTGAGCGACAGCGGCGCGGCGGCCGGCGGGGCTTTCGGCATCGCGCGGCGCACCATCTGCTCCAGCGCCTGGTTCGGCAGCGTTTGCAGCACCTCGTTGTCCAGCGCCATCGGCGACATGCCCGCGGTTTCGCTCGGCACCGCGTTGGCGTTGCTCATCTGCTTGACCATCATGTCGGCCAGCCCCAGCCCTTTTTGCGACATCTGCTGGGCGATTTGCTGATCGTACATCGAGGTATAGAGCCGCGTTTGATCGCTGCTCAACACCCCGTCCTGCGGCAAGGCGGAACGCATGCTTTTCAGCATCATCTGCACGAACATGCCTTCCACCTGCTGGGCCACCTGCTTGAGGTTGCCCTGCGGGTCGGCCGCCGCGTCGCGCTTCAGGCCGTTCAGCGCCTGGGCGTCATAGGCCGCGCCCGACATCGCCATCAGATCGCCCGCCATCAGATGATTTCCAGCTTGGCGCGCAGGCAGCCGGCGCTCTGCATCGCCTGCAGGATCGACATCAGATCGATCGGCGTGGCGCCCAGCGCGTTCAGCGCGCGAATGACGTTGTTCAGGTTGGCGCTGGCGTTCACCTTCTGCAGCGACCCGCCCTGCTGTTGCACCGAAATCTGGGTGTTTGGCGTCACCACCGTTTGGCCGCCGCCGAACGGCGTCGTCGGTTGGCTGACGGTATTTTGCCGATCGACCACCACCGACAGGTTGCCCTGGGCGACGGCGCAGGAATCGAGGATCACATCGCGGTTCATCACCACCGACCCGGTGCGCGAGTTGATGATCACTTTGGCGTCCATCGCGCCGACGTTGACGGTGATGTTTTGAATCTCCGCCAGGAAGCGCACCTGAGAGCTGTTGCCCTGCGGCACCAGCACCTGGATCGTGCGGGCGTCGAGCGGCGTCGCGGTGCCGCCGCCGCGTTGGCGGTTGATGGCGTCGCTGATCTGCTGCGCCAGCGTGAAGTCTTCGTCATTCAGCTGCAGGTTGAGTACGCCGCCGCTGCCGAAGGTGGTCGGCAGCTCGCGCTCAATGGTGGCGCCGTTGCTGATGCGCCCGCCCGCCAGCTGGTTGACCTGCACGCTGCTGCCGCCGGCCGCCGCGCCCGCGCCGCCGACCAGCACGTTGCCCTGCGCCAGCGCATAGACCTGGTTATCCACGCCTTTCAGCGGCGTCATCAGCAAGGTGCCGCCACGCAGGCTCTTGGCGTTGCCCATTGATGAGACCACCACGTCGATATTCTGCCCGGCGCGCGAGAACGGCGGCAGTTTGGCGGTCACCATCACCGCCGCCACGTTTTTCAGCTGCATGTTGGTGCCCGGCGGCACGGTGATGCCCAGCTGCGACAGCATGTTGCTCAGGCTTTGGGTGGTGAACGGCGTCTGCATGGTCTGGTCGCCGGAGCCGTCCAGCCCCACCACCAGGCCGTAGCCGATCAGGGCGTTGTCTCGCACGCCCTGCACCGTCACCAGATCGCGGATGCGCTCCGCCGCCGCCGGCAAGCACACCAGCCCGACGCACAGCGCGATAAACCATTTTTTCAGCATCAGTCAATCCTTAGAACGGTGAAACATTTAAGAAGAAGCGCTGCAGCCAGCCCATGGTCTGCGCTTCGTTGATATAGCCATTGCCGACGTATTCGATCCGCGCGTCCGCCACCTGCGTCGAGGTGACCGAGTTGTTGCCGCTGATGGTGCGCGGGTTGACGACGCCGGAGAAACGAATGAATTCGGTGCCCTGGTTGATGGCGATCTGCTTTTCCCCCACCACGTGCAGGTTGCCGTTGGCCAGCACCTGGTTGACCGTCACCGTAATGGTGCCGTTGAAGGTGTTGTTGGCGTTGGCGCCGCCCTTGCCGCCGAAGGTGCTGTCGCCGGAAATGTCCATATCGGCGCGCGCATTGCCCAACAGGCCGTCAAGGTAGCGCGGCGAGGTGGCGACGCCGAACTTGCTGGCGCCGTTGCGGCTGGCATTGGCGGAGGAGCTCTTGCTGGCGCTGACGTTTTCCTGCAGCACGATGGTCAGGGTGTCGCCGACGTTGCGCGGACGGCGGTCTTCGAACAGCGGCTGATAGCCGTAGTTCATCGGCTGCACCGTCTGGAAGATCGAGCCGTTCGGCATCGGCGCGCTGGCCGGCGCGGGCTGCGCCGTGGTCGCACCGTCCACCAGCGGTTTATGCGGAATATAAGCGCAGCCGCTCAGCGTCAGCATCACCATTCCCGCCAGCCAGCGTTGTCCCTGCCGCGGCAGGATTGCCATCGAATATGTGGTTACCACGGGTATCGCCTTTGTTTCACGAAAGAGAATGACGGGCGCGGCAAGCCGGGCCCGTCAATGACAGATTACAGTTGCGTCAGCTTTTGCAGCATCTGATCGGAAGTCGATACCGCTTTGCTGTTGATCTCGTAAGCGCGCTGAGTCTGGATCATGTTGACCAGCTCTTCCGCCACGTTAACGTTGGAGGTCTCCACGTAGCCCTGATACAGCAGACCGGCGCCGTTCAGCCCCGGCGTGCTTTCGTTCGGCGCGCCCGAGCTTTCGGTTTCCTGATACAGATTCTCGCCCACGCTCTCCAGACCGCTGTCGTTGACAAAGGTCGTCAGCGTCAGTTGACCCACCTGCTGGGCGGCGGTTTGCCCCTGCTGGGTGACGCTGACGATGCCGTCGCGGCCGACGGTGATGGACAGCGCGTTAGCCGGAATGGTGATCGCCGGCTGCACCTGGAAACCGCTGGAAGTGACCAACTGGCCGTTCTGATCGATCTGGAACGAGCCGTCGCGCGTGTAGGCCTGGGTGCCGTCCGGCAACATCACCTGGAAGAACCCCTGCCCCTTGATGGCGACGTCTTTGCTGTTGTTGGTCTGCGACAGGTTGCCCTGGCTGTGCAGCCGCTCGGTCGCCACCGGACGCACGCCGGTGCCGATCTGCAGACCGGAAGGCAGCGTGGTCTGCTCGGAGGACTGCGCCCCCGGCTGACGCATGGTCTGGTACAGCAGATCTTCAAATACCGCACGCTGGCGTTTGAAGCCGTTGGTGCTGACGTTCGCCAGGTTGTTGGCGATCACGTCCATGTTGGTCTGCTGCGCGTCCAGACCGGTTTTGGCAATCCATAAGGATGGAATCATCGGTTATTTCCTTGCTGCTTAGCTCACTGAGAGCAGTGAGTTGGCACGCTGTTCGTTTTCATCCACGCTGTGGATGACCTTCATTTGCATTTCAAAACGGCGGGCGTTGGCGATCATGTCGACCATGGTCTCCATCGGCTTGACGTTGCTGCCTTCCAGCACCCCGGGCATCACCCGCACCTGCGGATCGTTTTGCAACTGATTGCCGCGCAGCTGTTGGGTTTCCGGCGTCAGGCGGAACAGCCCGTCGTCACCGCGCATCACTTCACGCGCGTCGGCTTTCACCAGCTTCAGGCGGCCGATCTGCGCGATGGTGTTCGGCGGATCGCCGGCGTTCAGCGCCGAAATGGTGCCGTCGGCGGCGATGGTGATCTCCGCCGACGGCGGCACCTCGATCGGCCCCCCGTCGCCCATCACCGGCAGCCCCTGCACCGTCAACTGCCCGTTGGAGGAGATCTGGATGTTGCCGTTGCGGGTATAGGCTTCACCGCCGCCCGGCAGGCTCACCGCCAGGAAACCGTCCTGCTGCAGCGCCACATCCAGCGGGCGCGCCGTATAGTTCAGCGCCCCCTGGCTCATGTCGGCGCCCGGCGTCGACGCGGCCACCAAGGTGCGCGTCGCCAGGCTCGGCCCGTCAACCGGCACAGCGCGCAGCGCGGCGAGCTGGGCGCGAAAGCCCGGCGTCGACGCGTTGGCCAGGTTGTTGGCGGTAATGGACTGCTGCTCCAGCGTTTGGCGAGCCGCGCCCATCGCGGTATAAATCGCGTGATCCATAACTCGACCCTATTAGCGCAGGCTAACCAACGTCTGCAGAATGGAGTCCTGCGTCTTGATGGTCTGGGCGTTGGACTGATAGTTACGCTGTGCGACGATCATGTTCACCAGCTCCTGGCTCAGATCGACGTTGGAAGACTCCAGCGCGCCGCTGGTCAGCTTGCCTAAGCCGCCGCCGCCCGCAAGACCGACGCGCGGCTGGCCGGACGCGCCGGTTTCCTGCCAAACGTTATCGCCCTGCGACGCCAGTCCTTCCGGGTTGGAGAAGTTAGCCATGACGATCTGGCCCAACAGCTGGGTTTGCTGGTTGGAGTAGACGCCCACGATGGTGCCGTCGTTGTTGATCTGATAGCCCGTGTATTCACCGGCGGCATAACCGTCCTGCGATACCTTGCTCACCGAGTCGCTGCTCACGTTCTGCTGCATGCTGCCGGCGAAGCTCAGGGTGAAGTTTTGCGCCGGCGCGCCGTCTTTGGCGGTCATCGGGATCACCATGCTGAACTCGCCCGGCGCGCCGTTGGTGCTGGTGGTTTTCACCAGGGTACCGCTGGTGCTGAACTCCATGGTGCCGGCGTTCACTGGCGCTGCGCTGCCGTCCTGGGTGTAGACCTGCCATTTATTGTCTTCGGTCTTCACGAAGTAAGCGTTGATGTTGTGCGCGTTACCCAGCGAGTCGTAGGCGGTGATGGTATTGGTATAGTTGTAGCTGTCCTGTTTGGTCGGATCGAAGGTCTTGTTTTCCGGCACCTTATGGGTCGACATCAGGTTGGCGACCATCTGGCCGGAAGTGGACGCTTTCGCGTTCATCATGCCTTCAGGAATGCTCAACGGCACCGGGTTGGCGCCCTGCTGAATGGTCGGCGGGGAGCCGGCCGCCGGATAGCCGGTCAGCTGCAGACCCTGCATGTTGGTCAGATTGCGGTTCTCGTCCAGCTTGAACTGGCCGTTGCGGGTATAGAAGATGCCGCCGTCTTTATCCTGCATGCGGAAAAAGCCGTTGCCGTTGATGGCCACATCCAATGAACGGCTGGTGCCGGTGGTGGTGCCGCCCTTGAAGTTCTGGGTGATGCCGGACACTTTGACGCCCAGACCGACCTGCGAACCGGCGAACATGTCGGCAAAGGAGACGCTGCCGGATTTGAAGCCCGCCGTCGCGGAGTTGGCGATGTTGTTACCGATCACGTCCAGGTTGGTTGCTGCCGCGTTCAAGCCGCTGACTGCCTGAGAAAAGGCCATGTTATTCTCCGAATAGTGGTCAGGCTATCGTCCGATTGAGCCTGATGCTTAGGGTTATAAGATCTGTCGCACGTCTTCCAGGGTGGCGTTGCCCGCCAGACCGAGATCCAGCTTGGCGCCGTTGCCGTCGCGGATCACGCCGTTCACCAGGCCGAAGTGCAGGCTGCGCGCCACCAACTGCTCGCCGTTGCCTTTGGCGTTAATCGCCACTTTGTAGGCGCCGTCGGGCGCGGTGGAGCCGTCATCCAGCGAACCGTCCCAGGTGAAGGCATGCACGCCGGCGGTCAGACCGCCGATTTCGATGGTGCGCACCACCTGCCCGCTGGCGTTGGTGATGGTGGCGGTTACCTGATCGGCGGCGCGCTCCAGTTCCACGCCGAACGGCGTGGTGCTGACTTTGCCGTCCTTGCTGCCGACCAGAATGTTGCTGCCCGGCACCATCACGCCGTGGCCGATCAGCGCGGTGGCCTGCAGCGACTGATTGCTGTTGATCTGACCGGAGATCGACCCCAGCGTGGTGTTGAGTTTTTCGATGCCCTGAACGGTGTTGATCTGCGCCAGCTGCGAGGTCAGTTCGTTGTTCTGCATCGGATTGGTCGGGTCCTGGTTTTTCAACTGCGCCACCAGCAGCGTCAGGAAGCTGTTGTGCAGATCCTGGCTGTTGGTATTTTTGCTGTTGTTACCGATGACGGTATTGTCCAACGACTCGTTCGTGGTTGGGGCGATAGCCATGGAAACCTCCGGTTACTGACCCAGCGTCAGGGTTTTCATCATCATCGACTTGGTGGTGTTGAGCACCTCGACGTTGGCCTGATAGCTGCGGGAAGCGGAGATGGTGTTGACCATTTCCCCCACTACGTCAACGTTCGGCATGCGCACATACCCCTTGGCGTCCGCCAGCGGGTTGCCCGGCTGATACACCAAACGCTCGGGCGCCGGATCGTCCACCACCTGGGCAACGCGCACGCCGCCGGTCGGCTGTCCCGGCGCCGCTGCGACCTGGAACACCACCTGCTTGGCGCGGTAAGGTTCGCCGTCCGGGCCGGTCACGCTGTCGGCGTTGGCCATGTTGCTGGCGCTGACGTTCATGCGCTGGGATTGCGCCGATAACGCCGAGCCGGAGATATCAAAAATATTCAGTAAAGACATGCGCCTTATCCTTGTTGCAGTACGGACATCATCCCTTTGATCTGACCGTTGAGCAGCGTCAGGTCGGTCTGATATTTCAGGCTGTTATCGGCAAAGTTGGTGCGTTCGCGATCCATGTCCACCGTGTTGCCGTCCATCGACGGCTGATCCGGCACCCGGAACAGCAGATCGAGCTGCGGCGGCTGCAGGGTCTGCGCCGGGATATGGCGCGCCGCCGTCAGGTTGAGCGCCATGCCGTTGCCGCTGACGCGCCCCTGCTCCATCACTTTGTTCAATTGGCTGGCGAAATCGATATCCCGCGCCTGATAACCCGGTGTGTCTGCGTTGGCGATGTTGGCGGCCAGAATTTCCTGCCGCTGGGCGCGCAAGTTCAGCGCCTCTTGGCCAAAGCGCAGAGCCGCGTCCAGTTTGTCGAGCATGCTCCCTCCGCGAGGTTAGAATTTGGAGTCGACAGCATAAACGCCCCCCGCGCTACCCTATCGCGGGAATAAACGCAAAATGGGGCGCTATTTATCTGCTTAGCCTGCGCGCGCTGCGGGTACACTTACGCGTATCCCGATGAAGCTTGAGAAGATGACGATGAAAGGTAAAATGCTGCTGCTTATCGGCCTGCTGTGCAGTCTGAACGCGCGCGCCGACGATCTGGCGACGCAAATCGAAAGCTTCATCCAAGGCAAGTTCAGCGGCGAACCGGTACAGGTAAAAGTGCGGGTGCGCACGCCGCCGAACCAATGGCCCGCTTGCGAACTGCCGCAGCTGTCGCTGCCGCCCAACGCGCGGATCGGCGGCAACGTCAGCATTTCGGCGCGCTGTGGCCAGGAGCGGCGTTTTATCCAGACGCAGGTGCAGGTGTTCGGCCGCTATCTCGTTTCGGCGCGCGGCATCACCGCCGGCAGCCGGTTGACGGCGGCGGACCTGACGTTGAAAGAAGGTCGGCTCGATACCCTGCCGCCGCGCGCGCTGACCGAAGCGGGCAAAGCGTTAGGCGCCGTCAGCCTGCGCAACATCAGCCCCGGCCAGCCGCTGACCCTCGCCATGCTGCGCCGGGCCTGGATTATCAAGGCCGGGCAACCGGTGCAGGTCAATGCACAGGGCGAAGGATTCAGCATTAGCGGCGCGGGCAAGGCGATGAACAACGCCGCCGCCGAAGACAGCGTGCGCGTGCGCATGGCGTCCGGGCAAATCGTCAGTGGCGTGGTCGGGGACGACGGCGCGATTCGCATTACGTTATAAAAAAGTAAAGGTTCCGCAAACCTTGCCGATAAGACAAATCAAGCAGCATTTTATTGGCCATCAGGGCCGCAACACTTTCATTGCAGCGTCGTCGCCCGAGAGCGGTCACGGCGTAAACGGAGATGGACCATGAGTATCGATCGCACCCAGCGGTTACAGCCGGTTTCCACTGTGCAACCGCGTGAAACCCCGGCCGACAACCCGCTCCAGCCGCGTAAGGCCGCCGTGGCCGAAACCGCCGTCAGCGGTACGCAGGTCAAACTGAGCGAAGCGCAGGCGCGCCTGATGCAGCCGGGCACCCAGGATATCGATATGGGCCGGGTCGAGGCCATCAAGCAGGCGATCCGCAACGGTGAACTGAAGATGGACGCCGGCAAAATCGCCGACGCACTGCTGCAAGACGCGCAGAGCGATGTTCAATGGATCGCCGGACGCGACTGACAACGCGGCGGCGGGTAGCGGTAAAGGATAAGTCATCACTATGGAAAAGCTGGCACAACTGCTGGACAAACTGTTGGAAACGCTGCAGGCGCTCAATGGCGTGCTGGAAGAAGAGCACGATCTGTTATGCTCCGGCCAGCTGCCGGGCGTGGCCTTGCAGCGCGTAACCGATGCCAAAAGCCAACTGCTGGCGACGGTCGCCTACCTCGAGCAACAGCGCCTGGGGCAGGAAAAAACCTGCGGGCAACGCGCGCCCTATGCCAGCCACGCTCCCCTGGCCGACCGTTGGCAGCGCGTTCAATTGCTGAGCCAAACGCTGCGCGAAAAGAACCAGCACAACGGCCTGCTGCTCAATCAGCAGATCGACCATAACGCTCAGGCGCTGGCCATCCTCAGCAAAAACAACAAATCGCTGTATGGCCCGGACGGCCAGTCGCACGCCGGCAGCCTGCTCGGCAGAAAAATCGGCGTCTGACCTGACTCATTTGCCCGGTGAGCCTATCACCGGGCATGCGTTAACCGACTTCTGCGCATCCCGTCACATTTTCACCCTATTACTCTTTGAATTCACTTAAGGCTTTGCGCCAGGCTGCGCATGGCGTGAATTTCGCTGTTTCTTTCCCTTTGGCCGCTTGTCACCCTGTGGTTATTTTTAAACCACTTGAAATATACCCTTAACGGGTATAGATTCGCAGGGAGAGCGAATGGTCGACATTTATCTCACCAAAACCTTTCAGGGTTTTGCCGCACGCGAGCGCATTAGCGACGCCACGATAGTGAAAGCGGCGCGAGAGATGCAACATCAGCTGTACGACGCCAATCTTGGCGGTTGCGTAGACAAAAAGCGCATCGCTCGGGCTGGTGCGGGCAAACGTGGCGGCTATCGGATACTGATCGTTTTTCGCGATGAAGACCGCCTGTTTTTTATGCGCGGCTTTGCCAAAAGCGAGAGAGAAAACATCAGTGCGGATGAGTTACAGGGATTGAAACATCTGGCTGCGCTGTATCTGGATTATTCGCCATTCAGACTCTACCAGCTGGTCAACAACAGGGAGTTACGGAGGCTAAGCGATGAGTAAAATTCTTGCCGAGATCCACCAGGAAGTTCAGGGCCTGCACCGCGCCGGTTTCGTCGACGACGTGACCATGCGCACTTTCGACATGCTGTGCCTGCGGCCGGTAAAGCAGTTCGGGCCGGCCGAGATCCGCGCGTTGCGCGAACGGGAAAACGTCAGTCAGCCGGTGTTTGCGCTGTATCTCAACGTCAGCAAAAAGGCGGTGCAGAAATGGGAGCGCGGCGAAGCGCAACCGAACTCCGCCGCGATGAAACTGCTGACGCTGGTGGAACGCAACGGCCTGCAAATTCTGGCCTGATCTTACTGATAATTGACGATCACCTGATTGCCAATCACCCGCAGCGGCGGATTCAGCCCGCCTTGCGACTGCACGTAATAGACAAAGCGCAATTCCGCATTGGCCGGCTCGCCCTGCAGACCGATGCTGCTGCCGCTGCCGCCGCCGAGCGGAATGCAGCGGTTTACCGTGCAGAGTTGGGCCTGCAGCCCCACGGGCTCCGGCCCCAGCAAACGGTAGCGCCAACTGACGCTGGTGATACGCGCATTGGCGTCCGGCAGCGCGTTCGGCGGCCGCAAACCGGCGGATTCATCGCGCATCCCGCCCTGTTCCAGCGTGACCCCCGCCCCTTCAGCCACCCAAGAGCCGGACACCGCGCCGGCGGCTAGCGGCGCCAGCAAACACAACAAGGACAGACAGCGTTTCATCAGGCGGCTCCAATGGTCGAGGTCATGCGAATCTGGCGATCGTCGTTGATCTCCAGGTTGGACAGCACCACGAGCTGCGGCAGGCTGCGACGCAGGAAGCGCGCCAGTAAAGGACGCAGCGCATGGTTAACCAACAGCACCGGCGGCGCGCTGAGCATCTCTTGCCGTTGCAGCGCCTGACGCGCCTGCTCCAGCAGACGGTCAGCCAGCCCCGGCTCCAGACCGCCGCCGCCCTGCAACGCCTGCAGCAACAGGCGCTCCAGCTGGGTATCCAAGCCGATAACCTGAATCTCGCCGTTGCCCGGGAACCACTGCTGCGTGATCGCCCGGCCCAGCGCCACCCGCACCACGGTGGTCAATTCGTAAGGATCGCTCTGCGCCGGGGCATGTTCCGCCAGCGTTTCGACGATGGTGCGCATATCGCGGATGGACACGCGCTCGGCGAGCAGATTTTGCAGCACCTTGTGCAGCGTCGTCAGTGACACCACGCCCGGCACGAAGTCTTCGGTCAGCTTCGGCATCTCCTGCGACACGCGATCCAACAGCTGTTGGGTCTCCTGGCGGCCGAACAGCTCGCTGGCGAACTGCCCTATCAGGTGATTGAGGTGCGTCGCCACCACGGTGCTGGCTTCCACCACGGTAAAGCCCTGGATTTGCGCCTGTTCGCGCAAGGCGCTGTCTATCCACACCGCTTCCAGCCCGAAGGCGGGATCGACGGTTTTGTCTCCCGCCAGCTCGCCCACGGCATTGCCGGGGTTGATCGCCAGCCAGCGGCCCGGCTGCGCTTCACCGCTGCCGATCTCGACGCCTTTCATCAGGATGCGATAGCTGGCTGGCGGCAGTTCCAGGTTGTCGCGAATGTGCACCACCGGCGGCAGATAACCCATGTCCTGGGCGAATTTCTTGCGGATCCCGCGGATACGCCCAAGCAGCTCGCCGTTCTGTTGAAAATCGACCATCGGAATCAACCGGTAGCCCACTTCCATCCCCAGCGGATCTTCCAACTGCACGTCGGCCCAGCTGGCCTCGGCGGCCTGCGGATTCTCCGGCATCACCGGATCTTCCACCGTTTTCGGCGCCTGTTGTTCACGGCCGCGCAGCCACCAGGCGAGGCCCAGCAGAGCCGCGGTAAACAGCAGGAACACCAGGTTCGGCATGCCCGGCACCAGTCCCAACAGGCCCAGCACCCCGGCGCTCAGCAGCATCACGCGCGGATTGTTGAACAGCTGGCCCACCATCTGCTCGCCGACATCCTGATCGGTCGCGACGCGGGTGACGATGACACCGGCGGCGGTGGAGATCACCAATGCCGGGATCTGCGCCACCAGGCCGTCACCGATGGTCAGCAGCGTATAGCTTTCCGCCGCCGCCCCCAGTTCCATGCCGTGTTGCACCACGCCGACCAACAGGCCGCCGACCACGTTCAGCACCATGATCATCAGGCCGGCGATGGCGTCGCCGCGCACGAATTTACTGGCGCCGTCCATCGAGCCGTAAAAATCGGCCTCCTGGGTCACTTCGGCGCGGCGTTTCTTCGCTTCGTCTTCGCCAATCAATCCGGCGTTCAAATCGGCGTCGATCGCCATCTGTTTACCCGGCATGCCGTCCAGCACGAAGCGCGCGCCCACTTCGGCGATACGCCCTGCACCTTTGGTAATTACCATAAAGTTGATCAGCACCAGGATGATGAACACCACGATGCCGATGGCGAAGTTGCCCCCCACCAGGAAGTGGCCAAAGGCTTCCACCACGCGCCCGGCGGCGGCGGAACCAGTGTGGCCCTCCAGCAAGATGATGCGCGTCGACGCGACGTTGAGCGACAAACGCAGCAATGTGGAGAACAGCAGAATGGTCGGGAAAGCGGCGAACTCGAGCGTACGCTGGGTAAACATCGCCACCAGCAGCACCATGATCGACAGCGCGATGTTGAAGGTAAACAGCAGGTCGAGGATAAACGCCGGCAGCGGCAACACCATCATCGACAAAATCAGCAGGATCAGCACCGGGCCGGCCAGCACCTGCCACTGCGTATCTTTAAAATTGCCCGGCAAACGAAGCAGGGAGGCCAAATTAGCCATCAGAGTCACTCTCTCTCGCAAAATCCAGTGCTTCCGGCACCGGTAAACGTTCAGGTTTTTTCGGGATCAGGCCGCCCTCGCGCCGCCAGCGGCGCAGTTGGTATACCCAGGCCAGCACTTCGGCGACCGCGGCATACAGGGTGGCCGGAATGTGTTGTCCAATCTCGCTGTGCCGATACAGCGCGCGCGCCAGCGGCGGCGCCTCCAGCATCGGAATGCGGTGCTCCGCACCGAGCTCACGAATGCGCAAGGCGATTTCGCCGGCCCCCTTGGCCAGCACCTTCGGCGCACTCATTTTCTTGTCGTTGTACTGCAACGCGACGGCGTAGTGCGTCGGGTTGGTGACGATCACGTCCGCCTTAGGCACGTCGGCCATCATGCGGCGCCGGGCGATCGCCCGCTGCTGCTGGCGAATGCGCCCCTTGACGTGCGGGTCCCCTTCCTGGTCTTTGAATTCGTCGCGAATATCCTGCTTGGTCATCTTCAGCTTTTTGAAGTGGCTCCACAGCTGATAGAACACGTCGAACGCCACCATCGGCGTCAGCCCCAGCACCACCAGAAAACCGCAGAACAGGATCATCTGCAGCGCATTGCCCAGCGCATCGAGCGGCTGCTGGGTCATCAGATGCAGCATCGCCGCCCAGTTGTGCCATAGATAGAGGCCGGTGACCCAGCCGACCAACGTCGCTTTCAGGATCCCTTTCAGCAGCTCGGCCAACACCTGGCTGGAAAAGATGCGTTTCAACCCGGACAGAGGGTTTAGCCGCTTCATATCGAACTTGATCGACTTGCCGCTGAACAAGATGCCCCCCAACAGCATTGGCGCGGCGAGCGCTACCAGCACCAGCCCCGCCATGATCGGCAGCAGCGCCAGCACCGCCTGACGCAGCAACATGCCCAGTTGGCGAAGCATCTGCTTGTCGTTACTGACCATGCCGTGGTCAAAGTTCAGCCCTTGCGTGAGCATCGCCGCCAGCTGTTGCGCCATGTTGCTGCCGGACATCAGGATGATCGCCAGGCCCGAGAGCAACATCAGCACCGAGGTCAGCTCGCGGGAGCGCGGGATCTGGCCGTCTTCACGCGCCTTCTCCAGCCTGTGGGGCGTGGGGGCCTCGCTTTTTTCCAGATCGCTGTCTTCAGCCACGAAACGCCGTTCCTGTGTCGGGAGGGTAAAGAATGGCGGTCAGCATGCCAAAAAATTGGCGATGTCATTGGCGGAACAACGGGGAAAAAGGCGGGTTATTTAGGGGATGAGACCAAAACTGCGTGGCTTGTTGTCGGGGCGCGCCGTCGCGCGCCCCGAAAGGCCTCAGAAACCGAGGCTGTCGAGCAGATCGTCGACCTGCGCCTGGTTGGCGATCACGCCGACGCCGTTCTGGTCGAGCTGCGGGCCGTTCAGCAGGCTGTCGTTCGGCCGTTTTTCCTTCACCGGCTGCTCCGGCATGTTTTCCATCAGCACCATCAGCAGCTGCTTTTCGATCTCCTGCACCACGTCCATCATGCGCTTGATCACCTGACCGGTCAGATCCTGGAAGTCCTGCGCCATCATGATTTCCAGCAGCTGAGCGTTGGTGAAGGCCGTATGGCCCGGCACCTGATCCAGATACTGACGCGTGTCGTTGACCAGAGAACGCGCGTCGTCCAGTTCGATGGGATTGGCGAACCACTCGTCCCAGCGCCCTTTCAACGCGTTGGCGCCGGACTCCAGCTCCGCCTGGCGCGGTTGCGCCGCCTCCACGCAGTTCAACGCCCGTTCCGCCGCCTGCGCCGTCATGGTTACGACATAGTCAAGACGGTCGCGCGCATCCGGGATCGCCTCTGCCGCCTGGGCAATCGCCTGATCGAGCCCCAGTTCGCGCATGCTGTCGCGCAGCATTCGGGTCAGTTGGCCGATGCGGGAGATGATCTCTCCCGCGGTCGCTGCATCGCTGGCAGGCATTGGAATGTCTCTCATCGCCCTCTCCTTACATGCCCAATTTTTCAAAAATCTTGTTGAGCTTTTCTTCCAGCGTCGCCGCCGTAAAAGGTTTCACTACATAACCGCTGGCGCCGGCCTGCGCCGCCGCGATGATATTTTCTTTCTTGGCTTCCGCCGTCACCATCAGCACCGGCATCGCGGCCAGCGCGCTATCGGCGCGGATGGTCTGCAACAGTTCGAGCCCGTCCATGTTCGGCATGTTCCAGTCGGACACCACGAAGTCGAAACCGCCGGCGCGCAGCTTGTTCAGCGCATCTGCGCCATCTTCAGCTTCTTCGACGTTGTTGAAGCCCAGCTCTTTCAGCAAATTTCTGACGATGCGGCGCATGGTGGAGAAGTCGTCCACAACCAGAAATCTGAGGTTCTTGTCTGCCATTGTTACTCCTGAAATAGTTAACCGTTTAATGATGCAAAACCGCAGGCCGCCGCGCGGCGACCGTAGGTCATATCGCCGCCGGGCAAACCCTGCGGACTGAAATCAAATGCGCAATGCCTGGCCGCCGGAAATCTGCGCCAGCATGCGCTGGCTCATCCTGTCCAACTCGACCACTTCGCTGACGCCGCCGCCGGCGATCGCCTCGCGTGGCATGCCGAACACCACACAGCTCGCCTCGTTCTGCGCCAGGGTATAGGCCCCGGCGCGGTGCATCTCCAGCATCCCCGCCGCCCCGTCGTTCCCCATGCCGGTGAGGATCACCCCCACCGCATTGCGGCCGGCATATTGCGCTACCGAGCGGAACAGCACGTCGACCGACGGACGATGGCGGTTGACCGCCGGGCCGTCATGCAGCTTCACCTGATAGTTGGCGCCGCTGCGCGCCAGCTCCAGGTGGCGATCCCCCGGGGCGATGTAAGCATGGCCCGGCAGTACGCGCTCGCCGTCCTCCGCTTCTTTCACCGTGATCTGGCACAGCTTGTTCAGCCGTTCGGCGAACGAACGGGTGAACCCCGGCGGCATGTGCTGGGTGATCAGCAGCGCCGGACTGGTGGCCGGCAGCGGCTGTAGCACCTGGCGGATCGCTTCGGTGCCGCCGGTGGAAGCACCGATGGCGATCAGTTTTTCACTGCTCAGCAGCGGCGCATGGCTGAGGATCGCCGGCGCCGGGCTGCTGGATCGCTGCGGCAGGCGCGCTCTGGCGGCGGTGCGGATCTTCTCGGCGATCAGTTCGCTGTAGGCCAACATGCCCTCGCGAATGCCGAGCTGCGGTTTGGTGACGAAATCCACCGCGCCCAGCTCCAGCGCTCGCAGCGTGATCTCCGAGCCTTTACCGGTCAGCGAAGAAACCATCACTACCGGCATCGGCCGCAGGCGCATCAGCTTCTCGAGGAAATCCAGCCCGTCCATGCGTGGCATCTCGACGTCCAGCGTCAGCACCTGAGGATTAAATTTTTTGATCAGATCGCGCGCCACCAGCGGATCCGGCGCGGTCGCCACCATTTCCATGTCGGGGTGGCCGTTCACGATTTCCGTCATCAGCTGACGCATCAGTGCCGAATCGTCTACGCATAACACTCTGATTTTACTCATTACCTCTCCTTGGTCAGCCCATACACGGTCTGCCCACGCAAGTAGAAATCCCGGCTGATCTGGCTGAAGTTCTCGGAGTGGCCGGCGAACATCAGCCCCCCCGGCTTAAGCAAGGGAACGAAGCGGCGCAGGATGCGCTCCTGCGTCGCCTTATCGAAATAGATCATGACGTTGCGGCAAAAAATGGCGTCAAATTGCCCCGGCAGCGCCCATTCCGGCGCCAGCAGGTTCAACGGCTGGAAGTTCACCCGCGCCGCCAGTTCCGGCCGCACGCGCACCAGTCCCTGATGCGGCCCGGTGCCGCGCAGAAAATAGCGCTGCATTTGGGTCGGCGTCAGGGTGCGCAGATCTTCCTGGCGGTAAACGCCCGCTTCCGCTTTTTCCAACACCTGCGTGTCGATGTCGCTGGCCCAGACCTGGCAACTGCCGGCCCGCTGCCCCAGGGCATCGCTCAGCGTGATGGCGATCGAATACGGCTCTTCGCCGGTCGAGGCCGCAGTGCTCCAGACGCTGTAGCCGTTCGGCCGCGAGCGCGCATGCTCCGCCAGGATCGGGAAGTGATGCGCCTCGCGGAAAAATGCCGTCAGGTTGGTGGTCAATGCGTTGATGAACGCCTGCCACTCCGCGCTGTTCGGATCGCTTTCCAGCAGCGCCAGATAGTCGCCGAAATCGTGCAATCCCAGCAGCCGCAACCGGCGCACCAGGCGGTTGTAAACCATCTCGCGCTTATGCTCCGCCAGCACGATGCCGGCGCGTTGATAAATCAACTGGCTGATACGGCGAAAATGCACGTCCGACAGCGGCAGGCGCTGCACCATTTGCGTCAACATCGACGCAGTATCCCGGTTAGAAGTTGACGGTGCCTGTTTCATGCCGCCTCACCGGAGAAAAACGTGCTGTTTATGCGGTTTAACAATCTTGGGCTTCCTTTACCACGGGTGAAACTGCGTTGTTACTGTTACCTGGCGCGACGACGTTATCGTCCGCCAGACGGAATACCGCGACCGCGTCGGCCAGGGTAATGGCCTGCTCTTCCAGCGCGGTGGCGGCAGAAGCGGACTCTTCCACCAGCGCAGCGTTCTGCTGGGTAACCTGGTCCATCTGGGTCACCGCCTGCGTCACCTGTTCGATGCCGCGGCTTTGTTCATCCGAAGCCGACGCGATCTCGCCCATGATGTCGGTCACGCGAGTTACCGAACGCACAATGTCCTGCATGGTGGCGCCGGAGTTTTCCACCAGCACCGAGCCGTGTTTGACGCGGCTGACCGATTCGTCGATCAGCACCTTGATCTCTTTCGCCGCCTGCGCGCTGCGGCTCGCCAGGTTGCGCACTTCACCGGCGACCACCGCGAAACCCCGCCCCTGTTCGCCGGCGCGCGCCGCTTCCACCGCCGCATTGAGCGCCAGAATGTTGGTCTGGAAGGCGATGCCGTCGATCACGCTGGTGATGGCGCCGATTTTCTGCGAACTGTTGGCAATATCGTGCATGGTGGTGACCACGTCACCGGCCAGTTCGCCGCCCTTAGCCGCAGTGGCCGAAGCGTCGCGCGCCAGCTGAGACGCCTGCCGCGCATTGTCGGCGTTCTGTTTCACCGTCGCGGTCAGCTGTTCCATGCTGGCGGCGGTTTCTTCCAGCGACGCGGCCTGCTGCTCGGTGCGGGAAGAGAGATCGTTGTTGCCTTCGGCGATCTCCTGCAGGCCGATCAGAATCGACTCCGCCCCGTCGCGCACCGCGCCGACGGTGCCGATCAGCGACTGCTGCGTGCGTTGCAGGCTGGCGAACAGCATGCTGATTTCATTACGGCCATACACCTGAATCGGCGTCGCCAGATCGCCGGCGGCGATGCGTTCAAAGTGGCTGCGGATTTGGTTCAGCGGCTGTATCAGCATGGTGCGCAACCACCACATGGCGCTGCCGGTCACCACGATCAGCATCAATACCGCCCCCGCCAGCATCAGGCCCGCCAGCGTGAAGGAGAACTGATTAGCGTCTCTGGCCTCGCTGATGTCACCGTTCACCAACTGCAGGTACTGCACGAAGTCGGCCTCGAACAGGTCCTGGGTTTTCTGCGTCGGCTGATCCATAAACGCCTGCAGCTCGCCCTTTTCCAGGAAACCGATCAGCTCGCGCAGCGCGCCGCGCAGCCGCTCGTAGCTGGCCTTGGTGGTGGCCGTCTGCTGGTTCTGCTGTTCACTGCTGCGTTCAACCGCCATAAACTGATTGAAATAGAGATCGGCCTTCTGCAGCGAACTGCGGGCGTTGCTCATCAGCTCGTTCACCTGCTCCTGCGGCAGTTTCAGCGCCGCGCGGGTGCCGGCGCGGTTCAGCGTATTGCGCGCCTGCAACAGCGACACCCAGCTCAGGCTGAGCGAATCGCGCTGCTGGCTGCCGAGGGTGATGATGTCGAGGTTGTGGTTATCGGAGCGAAACGCGGAATACGACAGGCCGCTGCTGGCCAACTGCAGAATGCAGAAGGTCATCAACAACAGGAATAAGCTGGTAGAGATACGGATTCGGTTAAACACTTGAACCTCCTTGCAGCCGGCCGGCGACCGGCCTACGTAGGGAAAAGGGCCTCTGCGAGAGAGGCCCGATACCGGTCAGAACGTTTCCCAGTTATCCTGCAGATCGCTGGCGTTCATTTTCTTATGATTGATTACCGGTGTTACCGTCGCCTTGCTGGTGACAGGCGCTTTAAATTCTTCCTGGCCTTCCTGCCTCAGACGGAATACCGCTACCGACTGGGTCAGCATGCTGGCCTGTTCTTCCAGCGCCGCCGCCGCCGAGGCGGATTCTTCCACCAACGAGGCGTTCTGCTGGGTGACGCGGTCCATTTCCGCCACCGCCTGGCCAACCTGATCGATGCCGCGGCTCTGCTCATCCGACGCCGAGGCGATTTCGCCCATGATGTCGGTCACGCGGGTGACGGCGTTGACGATGTCGCCCATGGTTTCCCCGGCGCTCTCGACCAGCACGGAACCCATATCGACGCGGCTGACCGAATCTTCGATCAGGCCTTTGATCTCTTTCGCCGCCTGTGCGCTGCGCTGCGCCAGGTTACGCACTTCACCGGCCACCACCGCGAAGCCACGGCCCTGCTCGCCGGCGCGCGCCGCTTCCACCGCGGCGTTCAGCGCCAGGATGTTAGTCTGGAAGGCAATGCCGTCGATCACGCCGGTGATATCGGCGATCTTCTGCGAGCTGCCGGCGATGTCATGCATGGTCTGCACCACGTTAGCCACGACCTTGCCGCCTTTCTGCGCGGTTTCAGAGGCGCTCAGCGCCAGTTGCGAAGCCTGACGCGCGTTTTCGGCGTTCTGTTTCACCGTCGCGGTCAGCTGTTCCATGCTGGCGGCGGTCTCTTCCAGCGACGCGGCCTGCTGCTCGGTGCGGGAAGAGAGATCGTTGTTGCCCGCGGCGATTTCGGACGCGCCGCTGTAGATGGCGTCTGCGCCCTGGCGCACGCCGCTGACGGTTTCAATCAGTTCGCCTTGCATGTGTTTCAGGCTGGCCGCCAGCACGCCCATTTCGTTGCGGCTGTTGACGACGATCTGCTGAGTCAGGTCGCCGGCGGCGATCTGTTTGATGTGCTCGATCATGCGGTTCAGCGGGCGTACCAGGATGTGATGGATACCAGTCCAGACCAGTACGATCACCGCCAGCACCACCACCAGGATCACGATCAGCGTCCAGATGGCCGAGTTGTATGAGCTGTTGCTGCCGTCGACCGCGATTTGGTACAGCTTGCCGTTTTGCTCCAGGTAAACGTTGTAGCTCTGCTCAAAGTTGTCCTGGTAACTCTGCGTAGGTTGATCGAAGAACGCGTTGATTTTGCCTTCGCCCAGCAGTTGGATCAGCTCGGAGAGCGCGCCGTACAGCACATCGTACTGATGCTTGAGGCGTTCCGCCGCCTGAGGATCCTGACGCGGGTCCTGAGGGATTTTCTCGTACGCGGCATAGTGTCTTTCCGCTTCGCCCAGCTCTTCCTTCGCCTTGGCCAGCAGTTCATCAATGGTGGCGCCGCTGCCGATCTTGTTGGTATCCATCATGTAGCGAATACCGGCACGGTTCAGGGAGTTGCGCGCCTGCAGCAGGTCAACGCGGCTTTCGCTCAGCTGCAGCTGCTGCTGACGAATAGTTTGCAGGACGGTAAAGTTTTCCTTATCGCTTTTCAGCGAGGAGAAAAAGAGTCCGCCCGAAATCAACTGCAAGGCGCCAAACAGCACCAACACCAGCAACAGGCTGGTGACCACCTTCATACGATTTAACATGATTTCCCTTGTTGAAGCCCGCGCAGACAGGCTCTGATGACGTTGAATGTGAGAGTTATCGGCGCAGCGCGGCAAAACTTTATGCGGGAAAGTAACTATTTTTAGTAGGGGTTCCGGGCGCGGCGGGCGGCATCGCGACAGGTCAGGGAACGTGAAGGTTGAAGGGGGCAGCGCCCTGCCCCCTTGAGTCTTGGATCAGACGCTTTTCGCCACGCTGTCGACCAGCGACATCTCTTCGCTGCTCAGCAGCTTTTCGATATCCACCAGGATCAACATGCGCTCGCCCAGCGAACCGAGGCCAGTGAGGTATTCGGTCGCCAGGGTCACCGCGAACTCCGGCGCCGGACGGATCTGCTCGGCGGTCAATGACAGCACGTCGGAGACGCCGTCAACCACGATGCCCACCACGCGCTGGCCAAAGTTCAACACGATCACCACGGTGTTCTCATCGTAGGAAACGCTCTGCTGGGAGAATTTCACCCGCAGATCGATGATGGGAACAATCACGCCGCGCAGGTTGGTGACGCCCTTGATGAACGCCGGGGTGTTGGCGATGCGGGTCACCTGATCGTAGCCGCGAATTTCCTGCACCTTGAGGATGTCGATGCCGTACTCCTCGTTGCCCAGGGTAAAAATCAGAAACTCTTGCCCTACCGTTTCGCCAGCCAATTTGCTGACGGCTGCCAATCCTGCCATATCATTCACCTTTTAAATCAATAAACTCATTATTATGCGGCGGCGTCCGTCAGACGCTTTTCACGGTTCAAGGTTTGCAACGCCGAGACATCGACGATCAAGGCCACGCTGCCGTCGCCCAAAATGGTCGCGGCGGAAATGCCCGGCACTTTGCGGTAGTTGCTTTCCAGATTCTTCACCACCACCTGATGCTGGCCAATCAGCTGATCCACCAGCAACGCATAGCGGCGGCCGGCGCTTTGCAGGATCACCACAATGCCCTGGGTGGCGTCGGTTTTGGCGCCTTCCACTTCGAATACCCGATACAGTTCCACCAGCGGCAGGTATTCGCCGCGCACCTGCAGCACGCGCTCGCCGCCGGCCAGCGGGTGCAAGTCTTCCGCCTGCGGCTGCAGCGATTCCATCACCGCGTTCAGCGGCAGAATAAAGACTTCGTCGTTCACTTTGACCGACATGCCGTCGAGGATCGCCAGCGTCAACGGCAGCAGAATGCGGATGGTGGTGCCTTTACCGGCCTGCGAACGGATCTCGACGTGGCCGCCCATCTCCTGAATATTTCTTTTCACCACGTCCATGCCGACGCCGCGGCCGGAAACGTCGGTCACCTGCTCGGCGGTGGAGAAGCCCGGCGCGAAGATCAGCATGCCGACCTCTTCGTCGCTCATGCTGTCGCTCACCGCCAGCCCTTGCGAAGCGGCCTTGGCGAGAATTTTTTCGCGGTTCAGACCGGCGCCGTCGTCGATGACCTCAATACAGATGTTGCCACCCTGGTGTTCGGCCGACAGCACCAGATTGCCCACCGCCGATTTACCGGCGGCGATGCGGGTGGCCGGCTCTTCGATACCGTGATCGAGGCTGTTGCGCACCAGGTGCGTCAACGGGTCGATAATCCGTTCGATCAGGCTCTTGTCCAGTTCGGTCGAGCTGCCCTGCAGCGTCAGCTCCACCTGTTTGTTCAGCTTGCCGGCCAGATCGCGCACCAGACGCGGGTAGCGGCTGAAGACGTATTCCATCGGCATCATGCGGATCGACATCACCGACTCCTGGAGATCGCGTGCGTTACGCTCCAGCTGGCTCATGCTGTTCAGCAGATCGCCGTGGTTCACCGGATCCAGCGTGCCGGAACGTTGCGCCAGCATCGACTGGGTGATCACCAGCTCGCCCACCAGGTTGATCAGCTGATCCACCTTTTCCACCGCTACGCGAATGCTGGTGGATTCGCTCGCCTTGGCGCGCGCTTTCGGCGCTTCCGCCGCTGCGGCCGCCGGTTTGGCGGCAGGCGGCGCAGCGCTGGCGATCGGCGCTGGCGCCGGTTCCGGCGCAGCGACCGTCTCCGGCAAGTTCGCCTCCGCGACGGCCGGCGCGCTTTGCGTCGGCGTCGAGAAGCTGATTTGTTCCGGTTCCAGCACGAAGCACAGCACGGCGCTGATGTCGTCTTCGCTGGCGGAGGTGAGCAACGTCACGTCGAGGCTGTGTTCCGTCTGATGCGGGTCTTTAACTTCGCCGAGGTTGCCCAGCTCTTCCAACATCAAGGGGATTTCACTGGCTTTCAGCCCGTTCAGGCTGATGCGCATGCCGCCTTCGATCGCCGCCGGCGCGGCCGATGGCTGAGCGACCGGCTGCTGAACGGCGGGTTGAGCCGCAGGCGCCTCCTGCTGCTGTTGCGCTTCCAACGCCAGCTGACGCAGCGCCTGGCAAATGTATTCAAAGCTTTCAGCGTCAGGCTGTTGCGAGGTTTTATAGGCGTCCAGTTGCTCCTGCATAATGTCTTTGGTTTCCAGAAACAGGTTGATAATCTCGGTGCTCAGGCTCATTTCCTGGCGTCTTGCACCGTCCAGCAGGTTCTCCAGCAGATGGGTGGTTTCCTGCAGCACCGAAAAACCAAAGGTCGCCGCGCCGCCCTTGATCGAATGCGCCGCGCGGAAGATGGCGTTCAACGGCTCGATATCGGGGGCCAGCGGATCCAGCTCCAGCAGGTGTTGCTCCATGTCGGCCAGCAACTCGTCCGCCTCATCAAAGAAGGTCTGATAAAAATCGCTAATGTCCATGCTCACGGGGTCACCTCTGGCTGTGAGTCGCGGTTAGTCGGTGCGGGTGCGGCCGCCGGTGGTTCCGGCGCCTGGTCGGCCGGGGCTATCGCCGGGGACGCCTGCGGTGGAGCGCTCGGCGTTGGTGCCGCGGGTTCCGGGGCTGTCGTCGAAGATTCCGGCGTTTGGCTGGCCGGCGCGGTCGCCGACGGCGCCAGCTGCTTCAGGCTGTCCGGCTGGGCAATATCCAGCGCGTTGCTTTCGGCATTTTCGTGCTCGATGCCCTCTTGCGTTTGCTTGTTCAACACCAGTACGGTGATGCGGCGGTTAATCGCATCATCGGCGCCATGCTGTTTCAGGCTCATGGTGGCCGCCATGCCTACCACCCGCAGCACTTTGCCTTCCGCCAGGCCGCCGGCGATCAGCTCGCGTCGCGACGCGTTGGCGCGATCGGCCGACAGTTCCCAGTTGCTGTAGCCGCGTTCGCCGGTGGCGTAAGGGATGTCATCGGTGTGGCCGGACAGGCTGATTTTGTTCGGCAAGTCGTTAAGGATCGGCGCTATCGCGCGCAGAATATCGCGCATGTAGCTCTCGACCTGCGCGCTGCCGGTTTTGAACATCGGCCGGTTCTGGCTATCGATAATCTGGATGCGCAGCCCTTCGTCCATCATGTTGATCAACAGATGTGGACGCAGCGCCTTCAGGCGCGGATCGGACTCAATCAACTCATCCAGCTTTTCGCGCAGCTTGTTCAGGCGCAGCTCTTCGGCGCGCGAGTCCGGCGAATCGACCTGTTTTTTCACCAGGCCATGCTGTTGCGTTGGATCGTCGCCGCCGCCAGGAATGGGGCTGCTTTCGGAACTGCTCTTGTCGCCGCTGGTCAGGGCAACCTTGAGCGGCGTGCGAAAGTATTCGGCGATTTGCGTCAGCTCCTGCGGGCTGGCGATCGCCAGCAGCCACATCACCAGGAAGAACGCCATCATCGCCGTCATAAAGTCGGCATAAGCGATCTTCCAGGAGCCGCCGTGATGGGCGGCATGATGCGACTTGCGCTTTCTGACCAAAACGACCGGATGATTCTGTTTCATGCTTCTTCTTCTTCCGTCGCCTGCTGCGCCGGCGCTTTCACGCGGCGCACGTGTTCTTCCAGCTCAACGAAAGAAGGACGTTCGGTGGTATACAGCGTTTTACGGCCGAACTCGACCGCGATCTGCGGCGCGTAACCGTTCAGGCTCGACAACAGCGTGACTTTGATGCACTGCATCATCTTGACGTTTTCGGCGCTCTTCTGACGCAGCAACGTCGCCAGCGGCGAGATGAACCCGTAGGCCAACAAAATGCCGAGGAAAGTACCGACCATGGCGTTAGCGATCAGCGCGCCCAGTTCAGCGGCCGGACGGTCAGCCGAAGCCAGGGCGTGCACCACCCCCATCACCGCCGCGACGATGCCGAACGCCGGCAAGGAGTCGCCCACCATCGCCAGACTGCCGGCGGGCACTTCGCTTTCCTGCTCGTAGGTTTCGATCTCTTCGTCCATCAGCGCTTCGATCTCGAACGCATTCATATTGCCGCTCACCATCAGCCGTAAATAGTCGGTAATGAACTCCACCAGGGTGTTATCGGCAAGGATGCGCGGATAATTAGAGAAAATTTCACTTTCTTGCGGATTATCGATATCGAACTCGAGCGACAGCATGCCCTGCTGACGCGATTTGGCCAGCAGACGGAACAGCAACGCCATCAGATCCATATACAGATCTTTGTTGTATTTGGAACGGCGCATCAGGCGCGGCAGGGCGCGCAGCGTCGCTTTGATCGCCTTGCCGTTGTTGCCGACGATGAAAGCGCCGACCCCCGCCCCGCCGATAATCAGAAACTCCGCCGGCTGATAGAGCGCACCGAGATGACCGCCCACGATCAGGTAGCCGCCAAACACCGCACCCAATACCACGAGATAACCCAAAATAACTAGCACACGCATTCCTTAAATTAACAATGTGGATGGAAGGTGGGGCAAACGCGCCCTGGCGCGACAGACCAGGCTGCATGTCTGGGGGCGGCATGCCGCCCCTGCGTATCACACGTCGGTATTCATTGCCGAGAGCCGGCAACGTGGCGGCTCAAATGGCGCGTTTGACCTGCTCGTCCAGCAGTTGAGGAATAATATCGGCCAGTTGCGGCGAAAGTTTACGTCTTTTTACAGCGCGGGATGGGGGTTGGCATAAACTGCAGATGAAACCGTTCAGCGGCTGGTGCGCGTGGGTGATAAATGCGCCGCCGCAGCAGCTGCAGGCGGAGAGCTGCAACATGCCGCTGTCGACAAAGCGCACCAGCGTCCAGGCGCGGGTCAACGCCAGCAACGGCGCCTCACCGGCCTGCTGTGGGCACTGCTCCAGGTAGAGGCGATAGGCTTTGATCACCGCTTCCACCCCGCTGCACTGTCCGCTTTTCATCAGAAACAGGTAGGCGTTATAAAACATCGAGGAATGAATATTCTGTTCCCAGGTCATAAACCAGTCGGTTGAGAACGGCAACATTCCTTTTGGCGGCGGGCTGCCGCGCAACTCCTTGTAAAGTTTAATCAAGCGCCCGCGGCTGAGCTGGGTTTCACTCTCCAGCATCTGCAAACGGGCCCCCAGCGAAATCAGCTCCATGGCGAGCTGAATGTCCTTGGCTTCTTGAACAATGCTTTTCTCAACCATCATCAGGCTCTTTTCTTCGTCGGGCTAGCGTCTTTACTCGATAGCTCTTGCAGTAAATGGCTTGATAGCAAAATGCCGGTATGGATTTGTTGCAGATCGTCGACGCGCGACTCTTTAGTCAGGCGTTCGATGGTCTGGTGATCGTTAAAGCGGAAGTGGCAAACCAGCTGGTTGGTCTCGGCCAGTTTGACCATTTGCGGCAAAGTCAGCTGCGCCAACGCATCGGCCATGGTCTCATCAATACCAAGGCGGAACATCGCGGACGCTTTTTCATCGTTGATCAAACGCTGTGCTAAAAGTAAATATGACAAATTGATGTCATAAATATGCTTAAGTAATTCAGACGTACCCATATTCCCCATCCCGACAGACTATGTTTAAAAACATACGCTGGGTGATAAATTTTATCGCCCGTGACCTGGGTTGTTTCCCAAAGTTGGCAAATTAATCTCTCAAAAACGACTGCTATAATTTTCGCCAATCGCTAAATTCGACCACTGTTCAGTATTTGCTACGAGCGTAAACCAACGTGTATGGATGTACAGCATTCTGCTTCGATAGTGTTTAGTCACCATGAAACTATTTTTACAAATTTAATAAGATTATTCCTAAAGCAGCGCAACTCTACCCCCGAACCATTAGCACACACAATGTAAGTGAGAGGCAATTTTAAATACAATGTGACATAGATCACAAAAATAAAAAATAATTAATCCAAATACCCCTAAATTCGCACATTTTATGACCCGCATTTTGCTCACAAAATCGCCTTAGGTAAAAAAACGTCTTAAAAACAATGTTTATCAGCCAAAAAATTATCTTTTTTAGATCAATTCGAACAAAACCATCACCAAACCAAAATAACAGAACAAAAATCTGCATATAGGCAACAATCTTAGTATAAATAACCATTTGAGCCGCTAAAAAATATCCGAGGTGAAAAATAACCAATGTAAACTATAAGGTTATTAGCTATCGGATTTGACTTAAACCCTCCGCAGAGGGTTGTTCTAATTTTCAACATCAGGTGATTATGGCTTATCAATGATTCGCTGGCGTAGTGAACAAGCCAATAGACGTAACGATATGTTTCCGTATTAGCGCGGCGCAAGAATGGTTTTTTAACGTTAAATTGCCCCAAAACGACATATCGGCAGCACATCCTAAAGCTTTAGCGTTTTTTTATTTCTTTTTTGCCGGCGCATTAATTACCACGCCGTTCCAGACGTTATTAAAATTCCCGCGCCCCATCGTTTCATTGCAATAAAATAAAACGCAGTTTTGTTTTACTTGCCATAATCGCGCAGGCCAAACAGGCGTAGTTTCAATGCCGACAGCGGCAACATACATCGCCTCGTGCTGCGACAGCCCTCCGGACAGGTGAAAAAAACGCCGCCAAAGGAGAGCGAGCACGGCTTCGCGCGCTTGCACGCAGCGGAAACGTCAACGCTTAAGCTCCTCGTTCGTGACGCATCGCCCTGAGACTTTCCCTATTTCTTCATTTATCAGCAGGATGAGATTGCTGATGCCGCACTTGCATATTATGATTTATCCCAGCGCCGCCACGGGCGGCGTCACATTATTACCCAGTGCAATTTATTCACTTGAAATGATTTTTGTCAGGTCGTACATCGCTGCCTCGACGGCGTCGCCGTGAGCCGCTATGTGTTATTCACCCGGCTTTAACTATTAACAGGCTATATTTTAATCATGACCGATACGCTCGAATATCTGCTGACATTCCGTAAATGCTCCTCTTTGGACAGCCTGGAGAAGGTGTACGACAAACTGAACTATTCCATTGAAAACGATACAGAAATGAGCAATATGTACCGCGCTGCCGACCACCGTCGCGCCGAGCTGGTTGCCGGTAAATTGTTCGATCTGGGCAAGGTGCCGAAAACGCTGTGGGCGCAGGTGCTTTAATTCAGTGAAATTACGTGCGGCAACGGTTTTATCTTTTATTGCTATATAACCGGAGCAAACTCAGCTTTTATTGCCGCGCGTGATGCGAAACACATTTATTCCCCCCGCCAGGTTCTACCCTTTATCCGAGCGCAGCATTTCATCCAAGGCCCCGACGCGGCAGCCTGAAACACGACGGATGCAACAAGGAGTGGAATATGGGGTATCAAAACGTTCTGGTTACCGTCGCCGTCGCGCCTGACAGCCATCGTCTGGTGGAAAAGGCCGTCTCTATCGTCCGCCCCTACGGCGGCAACATCACCCTGTTAAGCACCCTCGCCAATCCGGAAATGTACAATAATTTCGCCGGGCCGATGCTGGCCGATTTGCGCACGCTGATGGAAGAGGAAACCCGGCTGTTTATGGAGGAACTGCGCCAACGCGCCGGCTACCCGATCGCCGATACCCTTATCGTGCATGGCGAGCTTGGCGACAGCCTGGAATTCGCCAGCCGCCGTCAGCCGTTCGACCTGCTGCTCTGCGGCAATCACCGCGACAGTATGATGAACAAAGTCTCCTGTTCCGCCGCCCGCTTCATCAACATCAGCCATATCGACGTGCTGATCGTTCCGCTCTGAGGCTAAGCACATTCGGTAACGTTGCCTTGGCGCCCCTGGACTAGGCTTAACGAACCTTGTTTGTCGCAACACAAAGGAGCTTTCGATGCCCCCTTCTCAACAGAACCGCCGCTTTCTGCTGGCCTCGCGTCCGCACGGCGAACCGACGGCGGCGAATTTCCGCCTCGACACGGTCGCCGTGCCACAACCCGAGGCCGGCCAGCTGCTGCTGCGTACCGTATATCTGTCGTTGGATCCTTATATGCGCGGACGCATGAGCGATGCCCCCTCCTACGCGCCACCGGTGGAGATCGGTCAGGTCATGGTGGGCGGAACGGTCTCTCGCGTGGCGGCCTCACAGCATCCCGATTTCAACGTCGGCGATTGGGTATTGGGCTATGACGGTTGGCAGGATTACGCGCTGTCCGACGGCAGCGGCCTGCGCAATCTCGGCCCACACTTGCCGCACCCTTCCCGCCTGCTCGGCGTGCTGGGCATGCCCGGTTTTACCGCTTACATGGGGTTGCTCGATATCGGCCAACCGCAGGCGGGTGAAACGCTGGTGGTCGCCGCCGCCAGCGGCGCGGTCGGTTCAGTGGTCGGCCAAATCGGCAAACTGAAAGGCTGCCGCGTCGTCGGCGTTGCCGGCGGTGCGGACAAATGCCGCTATGTGGTGGAAGAGTTGGGTTTCGACGCCTGTATCGATCACCGCGCCCCCGACTTTGCCGAACAGCTGGCCGCCGCCTGTCCGCAGGGCATCGACATCTATTATGAGAACGTCGGCGGCGCCGTATTCGACGCCGTGTTGCCGCTGTTGAACGCCAAAGCGCGCATTCCGGTCTGCGGCATCATCGCCCATTACAATGCCACCGGGTTACCCGCCGGGCCGGACCGCTTACCGCTGCTGGAAGGGCTGATCTTGCGTAAACGTATCCGTATGCAGGGCTTTATCATCTTCGACGATTACGGTTCACGCTTTGATGAATTCCTGCAACAGATGAGCAGCTGGGTCGAGCAAGGAAAGATCAAGTTCCGCGAGGACATCGTCGATGGGCTGGAGCAGGCGCCGCAGGCCTTTATCGGCCTGCTGCAGGGCAAAAACTTCGGCAAACTGGTGATCCGCGTCGCTGACGAATAACGCGCATCAGGGCGTGGCGCGCCACGCCCTGCTTGTCAATGCACGGCACCGTCGCCGAATTGCACATCTTCCTCTACCGTGAGCGTCACCTGCACGAGAGTGCGCACCGCTTCCACCATCGTCGCCAGCGCCATACTCGGCTTGCCCGGATGCACCGCCGCCAGTTCATGGCTGTACGGAATGTGCACGAATCCGCCCCTGGCCCGCGAATGCTGCGTCTCCAGATAGTGACGCAGACCATAAAAAATATGGTTGCAGTTATAGGTGCCTGCCGTGTAAGAAACGCCCGCCGGGATCCCCTGTCGGCGCAGTTGCTGCACCGCGGCCTTGACGGGCAGCGTACTGAAATAGCCCACCGGCCCGCCGGCAACCACCGGCACGTCAATCGGCTGTTTACCGGCATTGTCGGGAATGCGGGCATCGATCAAATTGATGGCTACCCGTTCCAGGGATATTTCGGCCCGACCGCCGGCCAGCCCCAGACAAATCACCGCCAGCGGCTGCAATGCCTCAATCGCCGCGATCAACTGCTGGTTGGCCACGCCCAATACGCACGGCAACTCGAGCACCGCGATCTCCGCGCCGGCGATACGCTCTCCGGCCAATGCCTGCGCGACCTGCCAGGAAGGGTTCACCGCGTCACCGTCGAACGGCTCAATGCCGGTGATTAACACTTTGTTCATCATTTCCCCTGATTGAAGGCTAAATACGTGTGCTACCAGCCTAGAGAACGCTGTAAGATTCTGGAAATGGATTATCTGTATATAGAGTATTCATAAAATGAATTTAGCCAACGTCGATCTCAATTTACTGGTGGTGTTTGAAGCGCTGTATCAGACTCGTAACGTCACCGCCGCAGGCCGGCGTCTTAACCGCGCGCAACCTTCCGTCAGCAATGCATTGGCGCGACTGCGCATTCTGCTCAACGATCCGCTGTTTGTCCGCGGCGGCGGCGGCATGGCGCCCACGCCGCGCGCCCACCAGCTTATGCCGCAGATACAGCGGGTGCTTGAGCAAATCCATCTGGCGTTGGCGCCCCCTGCCCGTTTCGATCCGGCCACCGCCGGGCAGCGGCGTTTTACGCTGGCCGCCGGCGACTATGCGGATATCTTGCTGCTGCCCGCCATCATCAGCCGTTTGCGCCAGGCGGCACCCGGCATCGATATTCGCGTTTCGCGTCTGGATCGCCGCAATATTTACCGTCAGTTGGATAGCGGGGAGGTGGATGTCGCGCTGGGAGGGCATCTTTCCGGGGCAGAAAGTCACTATGTGCGCACGTTGTTTGAAGAGCATCTGGTCTGTATCGCCAGCCGTTCACACCCGCAATTGGCAGATGGCCGCTGGGATCTGGCCCGCTACCTCAGCCTGCCGCACGGGCTGTACGCGCCGGCTGACGACGGCTCTGCCAGAGGCTTGGTCGACCGCCGCCTGGCGGAAATCGGCGGCCAGCGGCGCGTCGCCGTGACCTTTTCACACATTGTCGCCCTGCCGGCGGTGGTCGCCGACAGCGATCTGATCGCCACCCTGGCCGCCAGCGTGGCCCGGCGTTTTTCCGATCCGCAACGCGTACGCATTCTCCCGCTGCCTGAGGAGTTGGCCATCGCGCCTTTCCCCATTGAGCTGATCGCCGGCCGACAGGCGCAACGCGACCCGGCCTTAATCTGGCTCTGTGACCTGATAAGCCGACTTTCCCTCGATCCCCTTCCGCGCTAACCGCATCAATTGCTGCTTTATCAACCATTCAGACTCACCATCGGAGGCCCGCACCGCGGGCTTTTCACGCAGGCCAAATAGGAATCATCCGAATTAACATTCGGTAAATTTATATATTTGATCATCTTTAACTAACGAATGGTAAGGATAAAAAATACTCAGTGACTTTTTTCACGGAAAAAAAGAGTTGTTTTATAAACACGTTGACTTAAGTGTTACAGATTTATTATTTGGTATTACCATTTTCCCAATAATTTTGGATAAAAAAAGATCTTCTCGTATCCATATGTTTTAGATAATAAAAAACCAGATCGTGAGCGAGTTAACGAATTGAGCATTGATCCACAAGGCTATTTTGCAAATGCAGAGCTCTATTGTAGACTGCACAAATCGTGCCTTTGTGTAAACTTTGTTAAATCTTTCGTCAGCCCCTGTCTCAATTCGTGACAGATACGCCATCGGGATCGCGCGTCAAATCTCGTGCGGTAGCTATGCCTAAACCGGGGATATAGTATGGATCGCCTTATCATTGCGCACACGCCTTTGCCCGCCCATCAGCTGTTGTTCAGAAGCCTTTCCGGTGAGGAAAGACTGGCCGGGCTGTTCGAGTTCGACGTCGAGCTGCTCAGCCCTGACAATCGCCTCGATCTGAAATCGCTGCTGGGACAAAAAATCACGCTGGAGCTGCGGGGCAACCCGATGGCCCCGCGTTATCTCAACGGCAATATCACGCGTATGACCCTCTCCGGACGAGAAGCCGGCGGCAACCGCTACTATATCTACCGCGCCGTGCTGCGCCCCACGCTGTGGTACCTGACGCAAAACCGCGATTTTCGCATCTATCAGGAAAAGACCGTTCCCGACATCCTGACCCAGGTGCTGGGGCAGTATCAGGTGAAGATCGATAACCGTCTGAGTTACGACTACCGCATCTGGGGGTACTGCGTGCAGTACCAGGAGAGCGATTTCGATTTCATCAGTCGTCTGATGGAACATGAAGGCATCTATTACTATTTCACGCACCAGCAGGACGGCCATACGCTGGTGCTGGCCGACGCGCCGGCGGCGCATCAGGAACTCGCCGGCTATGCCAGCATCCCCTATCAGCTCGCGGAAGGCGGTCTGGTGGAAAACAAGGACAGCATCAACAGCTGGAGCGTCTCGGACGCCATCACGCCCAGCCTGTATAGCCTGGATGACTACGATTTTCGCAAACCGCGCGCACGGTTGCTGGAGGCCCGGCAGAATCCCGCCTCGTTCGCACAGGACAAAGCCGAGGTGTTCGACTGGCCCGGGCGTTATACCGATCACGCCCACGGCCAGTTTTACGTCAAGGTGCGCCAACAGGAGTTCGAAGCGCAGCATGAGCAGATGAGCGGCGAAGGCAGTTCGCAGGGCATTGCGCCCGGCTACCGTTTTCAGCTGATCCAGGCGCCGCGCATGGAAGACAACCGCGCCTATCTGGTGGTCAGCGCGCGTTACTTCATGCAGGAAAACAGCTACGCCAGCAACGATAACGACGTTGGCGAACAACATACCGAATTTCAGGTGGTGCCGGCGGACATCAACTGGCGCCCGGCGCGCACCACACCCTGGCCGAAAACCCATGGCCCGCAGACCGCCGAAGTGGTTGGCCCGGAAGGCGAAAGCATCTGGACCGATAAATATGGCCGGGTGAAACTCAAGTTCCGTTGGGATCGCCACGGCAGCGGCAATGAAACCAGCTCCTGCTGGGTGCGCGTCTCCAGCGCCTGGGCCGGCTGGAAATACGGCGGGATCCAAATCCCGCGCGTGGGTGAGGAAGTGGTGGTCGACTTTATCAACGGCGATCCGGATCGCCCCATCATCACCGGCCGCGTTTACAACGAAGACAGCATGCCGCCTTGGGATCTGCCCGGCGACGCCACCAAAATGGGCTTTATGAGCCGCAGCAAAGGCGGCGGCGTCGACAATGCCAGCTTCCTGTTCCTGGAAGACTCGCCCGGCAACGAATCTTTCGACATGCACGCCGAACGCAACATGAACATGACGGTGGAAAACGACAAGAACGTCAATATTGACGGCAGTCGCACCACCACCATCGGTCGCCAGCAGAACGATACCGTCACCGGCGACGCCACGTTCCTGTACAAAGCGAAACGCACCACCACCGTCGATGGGCTGGAAACCGCCAACCTGAACGCTCACCAGACGGTGAACATCAAAGGCGGCCGCGCCCTGACGATTATCGACGGCGGCGATAAGATTGACATCACCGGTAATCAGTCCTTCAAGCTTGACGGCGCGCAGACGCAAAACATTACGCAAACCCAGCATGTCACGGTGAAGGGCGACCAGACCCTCGACATTACCGAGGGGCAACAGACCAACACCATCAACAAGGGGCAGACGGTCAACATCACCTCCGGCGGGCAGCACACCACCATCACCGCCGGCGGGCAAACCACTACCGTCACCGCAGGCGGTCAGACGCTGACGGTGGAGGCCGGCGGCCAGACCACCGACATCACGGGGAATGTCAAAGAAACCTACAAAAACGATCAGCAAACGACCATTAGCGGTTCGCTGACCATCACGGCAAAAACCATCAGCATTACCAGCGAGGACGGCGTGTCTATTTCGGCGCCCACCTGGAAAGATAACTGCCACGGCTATAAGTGGACCGCGATAGGCGCCAACCTTGCCTTAACGGGGCTGAGCGTCAAGCACACGATGTTCGATGTTTCCCATAACCCGCTTTCGATCAGCAAAACCAATTTCAAGCTAAGCAACGATCCCATGACGTTCACGCAGCTTGGGGCCTTAATCACCAACGGTTCGTTGCGATTGAGCAGCAAGGCGCTGGCGATCTTTTTATAAGTAGGGATGCCCATGTCCAAAGCCAAAAATATCTTCACCGTAATCGGTTTGATTTTATTGGCCCCTATTCTCAGCCTGGTGGGTTTTTTCAAATTCATCACGGTCGATATCTGGGGCTATTTCAAACACATCGGTTCTTCTCTCAGCGTGATGGAGAACGGAGTTTCCGCCTCCGGGCAAATCGTCAGCATCCGCCAGACCAACCTGTGGGACGGGAATCGGCCGGTCTGCGAAGTGGAAGTCAAATACATCGCCCAAGACGGAAAAAACCATACGGCCGTCGCGAAAGGCCCGATCAGCGTCGTTGATCTGCCGCGTTATCAGCCGGGTCATTTCACCGCGATAAAGTACGATCCCAAGAACCCCAAAAAAGCGGTGATCGAAGAGTTATCCCGACTTTGAGCGAAAAGAACCTTTTCAATCAACGCGATCCGATTTCAACGTTGTGAAAACGACTTGTCGTCCATCAGCTCGCTAAATTACCTTGCATAAGGAAGTGTCACGATGGGCGCGTTTATTGCCTTTTCGACTCAGGACAGCCTCTGGGGACAAATCCTGTTTACCTTCTTAGGCATCCTGGTTGGCGGCGTATTGATCGCCGCCATTTGCAAGACCGTCTTACCCGCGGGCAGAACGGCGGCATTGTCCGTCCGGTTGCTGATCTTTGTCGCACTGATGCTGGCGATCCTGAAGTACAACCAGCAGGTGATGTCTGCGGTGAACGCGCCCGCGGAGCTGATCGGGTTCCTGATTTTGCCCGGTTTTTTGATGGGTTACCTGGGTGCGGCGGCCCCCGGCAGACTGGCGCTGGCGATAGAACTGTGCTGTTTTGCCCCGCTCGCCGCGCTGCTGATTCTGGGCACCGCCGGCGTCGGCTTTTTTGCCCCCTATCATCTGGAGAGCACAGGCCAATTTACCGCCAAGGCGATCGCCGCGGCATTGTCCGTCGCCGTCGTACTGCTGGCTCGTAAAATAAGCGGGAAGGACAACGCACTGTCCTCTTGATAATCCCTTTGACGCGAGGAAATGCTCCCCGCATTCGCGATCGGCTCTGGACGCCGCATCGTTTTCTTCATCTGTTGTGACATAGCCTGATATCTATTAAACCGAAAAACGGATTGTTTTTGAGCAAGCAGCCTGGCTGCCGGCTGATATCCACAGGAAGCTTTACACACACAATGAAAGTCGTAAAACCTCTGCGCCTCAGCGCGCTTCATCGCCCCTTCTCTTGGCAAGGGCAAAATCATCTGGGCGTTTCCATTTTGGCCTTGGCCGACATGGGGGCTTCCCCGCGCCTGCGCCCCGAACCGGAGCTGTGGCAGTTGGCCGCCGACGAACTTACGCTGAGCGGCGGCGTGCTCGATTTGGCTATTCCGAAAGCCTGTGCGGAGTTTCTCGCCACCGGCAACGCTTACACCCACCATCAACAAGACAAAACCGCCTGCGCCGTGAAGATCCAGCTTGATTCGCTGGAGAAAACGCTGGTGGTTTTCGGCGATCGTCATTGGATCAACGATCGCCCCTCCTCTCCTCTCCCTTTTGCAGAAATGCGTCTGGACTGGCGCCGGGCTTACGGCGGGGCTCAGTTCGCCGATAATCCGCACGGCATCGGCGCCACTCCAGAAACATTTCCGCAGGGCCGCATTCATCGCCTACCCAATGTTGAACCGCTGCAGGAGCGCCTCGCGTCTCCTCGGCAAAGCGCGCAGCCGGCAAGCTTTGACGCGTTGGAGATCACCTGGCCGCGCCGCTTCTCACGCATCGGTAAAAACTACGACGCCGACTGGTTGAAACACGGTTTTCCCGGCTTCGCCAACGATATCGACTGGCGCCTGTTCAACATGGCGGAAAGCGATCAGCAGTTTCCCCAACGCGACAGCTTGCCGCTTCAGGCTGCCTACCGGATATGGAACATGCACCCTTCAGAGCCGGTTCAGCAAGGCCGTTTGCCGCCGTGGCGCGCACGCTGCTTCATTAACCGGCTGCGCGGCGGCGAAGCGCATTTCGGGGAAGTCGCGATGCGCCACACCACCGTGTGGTTCTTTCCCCATCGCGAACAAATGCTGTTGATCTACCAGGGCAGCCTTCACATCAATGAAGACGATGCCGCAGACGTCATGCAGCTCATGCCGGCGCTGGAAATTGAGGGTAAAAGCCGCACCGTCGCGCATTATCGGCAGGTGCTCGATCGGCGGCTTGATAAAGAGCATGGCGCTCTGCACGCTTTTCGTGAAAAAGATTTGCTGCCGGAGTGCTGTATTGGCCCCTGGCTCGATACGGAAACGCCGACGCAGCAAAGCCCGATGGTGGAAAACATCGCCGCCTACGAGCATCACCAACGCGAACAACACCGCCAACGTCTGCAGCGCGAAGGCCGAGACATCGACGACATGTTTGCCGCGCCGCCAGCTGAACCGATGCCCGCTTTGGATCAGCTGGCCGAGTTTGTCGAGGGCATGGAACAGCGCGCTGAAGCGCATTACCGTGAAATCCGCGATAACGCGCAGGCAAACGGCATTGATATTGACGGCCCTGGCCCCGCCGACCTTTCCGGCGCGGAAAGCTACCAACAGCAGCGCGACCAGCTGTTTCAACAGGCGCGTCAACGCCCCGACGCGTTTAGCGACAAGCAGTTGGGGGAAAGCGAGCGCGCGCTGCACCAAATGTATTTAATGTCGGCACAGGCGCAAAGCCCGGCGCTGCGTTTAAGCGGCGATCTGGCACAGATCATTCGCCAACGCGTCACCGCGGCCATGCAGCGCGATAAAGATCTCAGCGGCCTGGACCTCACCGGCGCCGATCTGTCCGGCATGGACCTCAGCCATGCCACCTTGCGCGGCACGTTGCTGGAAAACGCCAATCTGCGCCAAGCCCGGTTGGTGGGCTGTGACCTTCGCGAGGCAATGCTGGCGCGCGCCGATCTCTGCGGTGCCGTCTTGCAGCAGGCGGATCTGAGCCACGCCTCTTTGGCCCTGGCGAAATGCGAAGCGACGGATTTCGGCGGCGCGCAGCTGCATGAAACCAACATTCAACAAACGTTGTTTCAACGCTGCGACTTCACGATGGCGTCCTTACGCGATTTGCTGGGGTACGAAACCTTGCTCGGACAGTGTGATTTTAGCCGCGCCACGTTGGCCAACATTACGCTGATGGAGCTGCAGCTGGAGCAACTGACATTCAGTCACGCCCGGCTCGACAAAGTCAGCTTCATCAAATGCCGGCTGCTGGCGGTGAAATTCGAGCAGGCACGGCTGGAAAGCTGCGCCTGGGTTGATACCGAAACGCAAAACCTCAGCTTCCGCGCCGCGCGCCTGACGGCCTGCGCCTTTGCGGCAAAGACGCTGTTGCCCCAGGCGGATTTCAGCGACGCGACGCTGAACCAGTGCAACTTGCGTCAGATGCCGTTGCAGCGGGCAAGTTTCAGCCGCGCGCGCCTCAACAATTGCGATCTGTCGGAAACGCGGCTGAACGAGGCCGACTTCAATCAGGCCAACGGCAGCGGCAGCCTGTTCATTCGCAGCGATCTGACGCGCGCCAACCTGCGCGACGCCAACTTTATTGCGGCGATCCTGCAAAAGTGCGTGCTGTCAGGCGCCGACCTGCAGGGCGCCAATCTGTTCCGGGCCGATTTGTCGCAGTCGAAAGTGGACAAGGCGACCCGGCTCGACGATGCCTATACCGCCAGAGTGAAAACATTGCCTCGCCACAACGGGAAAGAAGTATGACCTCAACGCCAGAGCAGATACGCCAGCGTGTGAAACGCGGCGAACCGATTTCCGGTGAGGATTTGCACGGCCTGTCATTCGCGGGTATGGATTTGGCCGGCGCAATGTTCAACGCCCTGAACCTGAACGGCGTGGACTTCTCCGATTGCGATCTGCGCGACAGCGTATTCAGCGATTGCCGGCTCGAGCACGCTCTGTTTACTCGGGCGAACCTCAAGCAAACGGCCTTCAATCAGTGCGCCATGTCCGCCAGCCGCTTCAGTGAGAGTCATATCGAGCTGACGATGTTCAACGAATGCCGGCTTGAACAGGGTGATTTCAGCCGTCTGCCGCTCACCCAAAGCCACTGGATGTCATGCCAATTGGCCGGCGCGAACTTTTCCGCCACTCAGCACGATCGCACCACGTTTTACGAAAGCCCGCTCGACGGCGCCACGTTGGAGCATGCCCGACTTTCGCTTGTCACGTTTTTTCGCTTAACCCTCTGTAACACAGAATTTGCAGGGGCAGATTTCGACCGCGTCACGTTTTTCGAATGCGACCATCGCGGCAAAAGTTACGCCGGGCAGCGCCTGATCGCCTGCCAGTTTACCGATAACCAATTGGACGACGTCGACTTCAGCCAGGCGACGCTGCGCCAAAGCAACTTCAAGGGCGCTTCGCTGCGGCGCGCCAACCTGACGGGCGTGCAGGCGCAGCAGTCGCTGTGGCTGGAGGCCAACCTGACTCAGGCGCAGTGCCGCAGCGGGCAGTTCGATCAGGCGATTTTCAGCGAAGCGACGCTGGACGCCGCCAACTTCAACCAGGCGCGTCTGTATCAGGGCGTGTTCCAGCACAGCCGCGCGGCGCGCTGTGATTTCAGCGACAGCGACCTGACCTACGCCGATTTTTGTTATGCCGACATCGGCGCCGCCGATTTCCGGCGTGCGCGCTTCATGCGCACCCGCATGCACCGCGCCCACCAGCAGCAAACGCGCTGGGGCGACCGCAGCGGCATTCTCGAGCGCGACGAAGAGCTGTACGCCGCCGAAATCTGGAGCGCACAGCGCCAGAGCCGCATTTGAACGTATTGACCACTTCACGAGGGGATCACCATGAGCGTTGTCAACACTACTCGCGCCGTCAACATCGCGCCGCCCCAACAGGCCGCCGGCCAGGTCGTCAACCTGTTGCCGGACGGCAGCCTGGTGGTGGAATGTGAAGGCCGCGGCTGGCATTGCCGCCGTGCGGCCAGCTGCCTGCTGACGCCGGCCCTCGGCGATAGCGTGCTGGTCGCCGGTTGCGGCCACCAGCTGTGGGCGATCGCCGTCCTCGAGCGCGCGGAACCGCAAAACGCGGCGCGGCTGAGCGTCGAAGGCGATCTGCACATTGAAACGCTGCACGGCTCGCTGTCGCTGCACGGCGCGCAGGCGCTGAACCTGAGCGGCGACGCCATGACCCTGCAAGCGAACAGCGGCGACTGCCACGTCGACAAGATGAAATACAGCGGCGAAGAGCTCTCGGCTTTCGTCAGCATCAGCCGCCTGGTCGGCAAACGCTGCGAGTCACTGTGGCATTCGGTCAGCCAGATCAGCCACTCGCTGTTTCGCAAAGTGCGCCAGACCGAGCACGTGCGCGCCGGGCAGCTGGATTATCAGGCGGAAGATTACGCCCGCATTCATGCTCGCAACACGCTGATTACCTCGAAAGACATCACCAAGCTGGATTCGGAACAGATCCACGTCGGATAACCTTGCGGAGGCCTTTTATGTTTGCCAACAGCCAAATGATCGGCGTGGACCTGGCGTTTCCCGACGTCTGTCTGACGCCAAGCCCGGCGCCGGTGCCCATTCCCTACCCGGATATCGCCCTGGCGCCGACCGCCATCCCGAACGCGTTCAACATTCTGTTCGTCGGCACCCCGGCGCACAACATGGCGACGGTGACGCCCCTGACCAACGGCGACAACCCCGGCGTGGCCACCGGCGTCGCTTCCGGCACGGTGATGGGGCCGTCCCGCCACCTGACCGGCGCCTTTACCGTGCTGCTCAAAGGCACCCCGGCCACCCGGCTGACCAGCCTCAGCCTGCAGAACTCCACCAACGCGCTCGGCATGCGCATCGTGCCGAGCCAATTAAAAGTGTTGCTGCTTGCGCCCTGATGACGGCGCTTTATTACACAGCCATTCAATCAAGAAAAAGAGGACATTGTGAAAACACGGATTACCCTGACGTTGTTGACCGCCCTGACGCTTGCCGGTTGCTCCACCCCACTGCCACCGCCGCCGGCGCTCAATAACGACGCCATCGTCAGCAGTGAAGTCAACGGCGTCACGTTAAAGCACCGCGCCGCGGTGAGCGCACCGAAACAGTTCAAACCGATCGGTGAGGAGTACCGCAGCCTGTACGCCGCCAGCATCATGAGCAGCCCGAATTATACCGGCACCGCCGTCGGTAGCCTGGACAATGCCGCCGCGTTCTACGCGCTGGGCGAAGTGGAAAACAACTGGCTGGCGATCTCCGCCATCCGCGGCGGCGATCTGGTGGGGTATATCCAGGCCAACGCCGGCGTGCCGGAAGCGCGCTACAAAGCGACGCTGCGCAAAGATCTGCCGCGCCGCGCGCGCGCCGCCAAGCAGGACTGCGTTAAAGTCGGCGGCGACAGCAAGGCGTGCAAAAACGCCGGCTCAGCCACCTGGATCCTCCAGTAGTCAGCACGCCTGCGGGCGACGAGATTCCCATGACGACGACCCCTATCGCTTCCCGCTGGTGCGGGATGCTGTTTCTGCTGCTGGGCGCGCTGGCGCTCGGCGGCTGCATGTCTTCCGCGAAAAGCGTGCCGGCGCGTTACAGCCTGGTCTTCGACGCTGACCGCCAGGTCAACGCCGCCGCCGGCGCGCAACCGGCGCCGATCAAAATTCGCGTGCTGCTGCTGCGCTCGGATGCGGAATTCATGGAAGCCGACTTTTTCAGTCTGCAAAACGACGCCAAAAGCGTGCTCGGCAACAGCCTGCTGGACAGCGATCAGTTCTTCCTGACGCCGGGCCAGACCGGCAAAAAGCTCGGTGGGCAAAGCACATTGGACGCACGTTACATCGGCGTGATCGCCGAATATCAAAATCTGGACGGCAAGACCTGGCGCATTTCACTGCCGCTGCCGGAACCCACCGAAACCAATTTCTACAAGGTATGGCAATTCTCGCCGGATGAGCTGGAAGCGCATATCGTCGCGGGCGTGAGTGGCCTGCGCCCCGTAAAAAAGGTCGACTGACCTACCGCTGCGCTGAAGCGAAGTAACTATAGGTGTGATGATGAAAGATGCTCATAAGGTTGTCTGGACTGAGGGGATGTTTTTGCGCCCTCACCATTTCCAGCAGGCGGAAAACTATCTCGAAGGCTATATGCGCAACTGGGGCCAGGCCCACAGCGGCTGTTTCTGGGGCTTTCTCACCCTGGATCTGGACCAAACGCTGCTGCGCCAGGGCAAGATCGCGCTCAACGCCGCCAGCGGCATCATGCCCGACGGCACGCCGTTTCGCTTCTCCGGCGCCCAGCAGGCGCCCGCGCCGCTGGCCATCGCCGACAACAAGACCGGTGAAAACGTGGTGCTGGCTCTGCCGACCTATCGCGCGGGGCGTGAAGACGTGATCTTTCAGGAAAGCCCGGAAGCGCTGGCGCGCTATCTGGCTTATGAGACCGAAGTCGACGATCTCAACGCCGTCTCGGTGGGCAGTGCGGCCTTGCAATTCGGTCGCCTGCGCCTGCGGCTGATGCTGGAGAGCGAGCTGAACGCCGAATGGACGGCGCTCGGCGTCACCCGCGTGCTGGAAAAGCGCGGCGACAACAGCCTGCGTCTCGATACGGCGCAAATCCCGCCGATGCTGAACTGTCAGGGCAACCCGGTACTGAAGACCTTCATCAACGATCTGCAGGGGTTGCTGCAACAGCGCAGCCAGCAGATGAGTCAACGCCTGCTGCAACCGGGCCGCGGCGGCAGTTCCGAAATGGTCGATTTCATGCTGCTGCAGCTGATCAACCGCCATCTCGGTCAGGTGAGCCATGCCTACCACCTCGACCATCTGCACCCGGAGCGCCTGTTCGCCGATTGGCTGCAATTCGCCACCGAACTCGCCAGCTTCTCGGCGCAGCGCACCCCGGAAGGCCGCCTGCCGGTGTATGACCACGACAATCTGGCGCTGTGCTTCGGCAAGCTGATGCTGTTGCTGCGTCAGGGCCTGTCGGTGGTGCTGGAGGACAACGCCATTCAGCTGACGCTGGTCGAGCGCTCCCACGGGCTGAACGTCGCCACCGTGCAAGACGCCAAAATGATGCGCGACTTCGGCTTCGTGCTGGCGGTGCGTGCCGACGTGGCCGCCGAGGTGTTGCTGACCCACTTCCCGGCGCAGATGAAGATCGCCCCGGTCACGCGCATCCGCGATCTGGTGCAGCTGCAGCTGCCGGGCATCGGTCTGCGCACCATGCCCGTCGCGCCGCGCCAGATCCCTTATCACGCCGGCTACACCTATTTCGAGCTGGAAAAAGGCGGCGACCTGTGGAAACAGATGGAAAAATCCAGCGCCTTCGCCCTGCACCTGGCCGGCGAATTCCCGGGGCTGGACATGGAATTTTGGGCGATTCGCAGCCATACGGACCGGTAACCTATGACTCAGGAAAATAGCATGGCGCCGGCGGCCAACCCGCTGGTGGACGCCGCCAACCCGCTGCTGAACGCCATTTCGCAGATCCGCCAATCGGCCACGCACGCCAACCCGGCGCAGCTGCGCCAACAGCTGATCGACGAAATGCGCCGCTTCGAGATCCGCGGCCAACGCGCCAACCTGCCGTACGAAGTGATCATCGGCGCGCGTTATTGTCTGTGCACCGCGCTGGATGAAGCGGCGGCGCTGACCCCGTGGGGCAGCAACAGCGTGTGGTCCGGCAGCGGGCTGCTGGTGACCTTCCATAACGAAACCTGGGGCGGCGAGAAGTTCTTCCAGCTGCTGGCCAAGCTGTCGCAGAGCCCGCGCGAGCACATCAATCTGCTGGAGCTGATCAATTATTGCCTGCTGCTGGGCTTTGAAGGCCGCTACCGGGTGATGGAAAACGGCCGCTCGCAGTTGGAAACCATGAAGCAGCGCCTGCTGCAGCTGATTCGGTCGGTGCGCGGCGGCTACGCCCCGCCCCTGTCGCCTCATGCGTTGGATCTGCCGGTACAACAGAAACTGTGGCGTCCGCTGGTGCCGCTGTGGGCCTGCGTGGCGCTGACCGGCTTCCTGGCTTCGCTGCTGTTTATCGCCCTCAACTGGCGGCTGGGCGACAACACCAGCCCGGTGCTGGCGGCGATTTACCAAACCAACCTGCCGCAGGTGGCGATCGGTAATCCGGCGCCGGCCGCGCCGCCGACGCTGAGCCTGAAAAGTTTCCTGCGCAAGGAGATCGCCGAAGGATTGGTGGTGGTGCGCGACGAAGCGCAGCAAAGCGTGGTGATCCTCAAAGGCGACGGGCTGTTCGACTCCGCCGCCACCACGGTGCGCGCCAACTATATTCCGGTCATCGACCGCATCGCCGCCGCCATGAACGGCGTCAGCGGCAAAATCCTGGTCACCGGCTACAGCGACAACGTGCCGATCCGCAGCGCCCGCTTCGCCTCCAACTGGGAGCTGTCGCTGGCGCGCGCCGAAGCGGTCAGCGCCCGCTTGCAAAAACACCTCGCCAACCCGCAGCGGGTCAAGGCCGAGGGCCGCGGCGAGAGCAACCCCGTCGCGCCGAACGATAACAAAGTGAACCGCGCGTTGAACCGCCGGGTAGAAATTACGCTGTTGGTCGCCCCGGAAAACACCCAGGCGGAAATCAACGGCTTGCCGCAAGGAACCGGAAAGTAATGCTCAGTACGTTATTCTCCATCATCACCAGCCGCCTGCTGTGGGGCTTTGTCGGCATCACCGCGCTGGCGTTCATCATCTGGACGATCGGCCCGCTGGTCGCCATCGGTGACTATCGCCCGCTGGAGCCGGAACTCAACCGCCAGATCGCCATCGGCACTATCTACCTGATTTGGTTCCTGTGCCGCCTGATCCCGCGCCTCTACAGCGCCTGGTTCAACAGCCGCCTGCTGAGCAACCTGCGCGCCGCCGAAGCGGTGCCGGCGGAAGACGGCAAGCCCGAGATCAAACCAGACGATCCGCTGGCCCAGCGTTTCGACGAAGCGGCGCAGCTGTTGAAAAAGGCGCGCTTCGCCCCGGGCCAGGGCGACGGCAAACATCGCTGGATGACCCGCTTCAGCCGCCAATATCTGTATCAGCTGCCGTGGTATGTGATCATCGGCGCGCCCGGCGCCGGTAAAACTACCGCGCTGGTCAACTCCGGCCTGCATTTTCCGCTGGCGGATCGCTTCGGCAAGTCCGCGCTGCGCGGCGTGGGCGGCACCCGCAACTGCGACTGGTGGTTTACCAACGACGCGGTGCTGCTCGACACCGCCGGCCGCTACACCACCCAGGAAAGCCAGCGCGAAGAAGACGCCGGCGAATGGCAAAGCTTCGTCGCGCTGCTGAAAAAATATCGCACCCGCCAGCCGATCAACGGCGTGATGGTCACCATCAGCGTCGCCGATCTGCTGAGCGACAGCGCGGAAGCGCGCGCCGCGCAGGCCAGCGCGCTGCGCAAACGCCTGATAGAACTGCACGAACAGCTGGGCATTCACTTCCCGGTCTATGTGCTGGTGACCAAAACCGACCTGCTCAACGGCTTTATGGCCTATTTCGGCAGCTTCGACAAAGCGCAGCGCGACCAGATCTGGGGATTCACCTTCCCTTACGAGCGCTCGCGGCAGCCGGACTTCAACCTGAACGCCGCCTTCGAACAACAATACGCCCTGCTGCAACAACGGCTGGATGCGGCGCTGCCGGATACGCTGCTGATGGAGCACGACGCGCGCCAACGCGCCGAAAGCTACCTGTTCCCGCAGGAGTTCGCCGCGCTGCGCCCGCTGCTCGGCCAATATCTGGAACAGGTGTTCGCCACCTCCAGTTTTGAAACCCGCTTTACCCCACGCGGCATCTACTTCACCAGCGGCACTCAGGAAGGTCTGCCGTTTGACCGGGTGATGGGCGAACTGAACCGCTACCTGCAGCTGCCGCCGGCCAATTCAGGGGCGCAGGCCAACGCGGCCTGGGACAGCGTGGGCCAGGAAACGCCGATCCCGGCAGCCAAAGGCCAGAGCTTCTTCCTGAAAGAGACGCTGGAATCGGTGGTCTTCCAGGAGTCCGGGCTGGCGGGCAGCAACCGCTGGTGGGAATACCGCAACCGCGCCCTGCACTGGGCGGGGTACATCGCGCTGGCGGTGATCCTGGCGGTGCTGGCGATGTTGTGGTTCACCAGCTACGGCAACAACAAGGCCTATCTGGCGGAAGTGGCCGCCAAGGTGCCCGGCGTCGAGCGCCAGGGGCAAAGCCTGACCCAGTTGGGCAACGGCGATATGTTCTCGCTGCTGCCGTTCCTCAACAGCCTGCTGCATCTGCCGGACAGCCAGAACTTTTCGCTGGACGATCCGCCGTTCACCTATCGCATGGGATTGTTCCGCGGCGATCAGGTCGGCGACGCCGGCAATGCCCTGTACCAAAAAGCGCTGAAAGAACTGCTGCTGCCGCAGGTGGCACAACAGATCGCCGCCACGCTGCGCAACGATAACCACGGCGACGCGGACTTCAGCTATGAAGCGCTGAAGGCCTACCAGATGCTGTATCTGCCGAAGCAGTACGACGGCAAATTCCTGCGCGCCTGGGTGATGCTCAACCTGCAGCGCAACCTGCCGCAGGGCAGCACCCAAAAACAGCTGCAGCAGATCGAATGGCACCTGAGCCAACTGCTGGATACGCAGATCCAGGCCTCGCCTTACGCCAAAGACGAGCCGTTGGTGGCGCAGGCGCAGGCCGCGCTCAATCGGGCGCCGCTGTCGCAACGCGTCTACGGCCGCCTTAAGCGTCTGCTGCTGAAACAGACCGACATCAAGCCGGTCAGCCTGGTCGATTTGGCCGGTCCGCAGACCGAACTGGCGTTCAGCCGCAAAAGCGGCAAACCGGTGACCGACGGCGTGCCGGGCCTGTTCACCTCGCAGGGGTATTGGAAAGCGTTCAACGACAACATCGATCCGGTGACCGATACCCTGCGCAAGGAAGACGTCTGGGTGTTGAACAGCCAGACGCCGGAGCAGAAAAGCGCCGATCTGACCAAGACCATCCGCCAGCTGTACATGCAGGACTTTATCAGCGCCTGGGATGAGCTGCTGGGCGATATCCAACTGGCCAACATCGGCAACCTGACCCAGCGCATCAGCAGCGCGCGCCTGCTGTCCGGCAATCCGTCGCCGATGCGCAATCTGCTGGTTAACGTCAGCAAAAACGTCACCCTGCGCGACGAGAAAAGCGACGCCGATTCCCGCTCGCTGCTGGCCAAAACCGAAGACAAGCTGAATCAAAACGCCAACCGCACGCTGGAGGCGCTGTTCACCAACCGGCCGGCCAACGCCGACGGCGACGTGTCGGCCCAGCCGGAACAGCTGGTGATGGCGCACTTCGCGCCGCTGCTTGAGCTGGCGCAAAGCCAGGGCGAAGGCAATAAGGCGATCCCTTTCGACAGCGTGCTGAAACAGGTCGATGAGCTGTACAGCTACCTGACGGCGGTGCAAGGCGCGGCCAACAGCGGCATGTCGGCGCCGCCGAGCGACATCATCCCGCGCCTGCAGGCCGAATCCGGCCGCTTGCCGGTGCCGTTCAAACAGATGCTGCTGTCGCTGGCGATCGGCGCCAGCAGCGACACCCAGCGCAAAGAGATGGAGAACGTGAAAAAGCGCATCAGCTTCGAGGTCGGCAGCTTCTGCCGCCAGGCGATCGCCGGGCGTTATCCGTTGGTGGCCCGGGCGCGCCAGGAAGTGACGCCGGACGATTTGGCGCGCATGTTCGCGCCGAACAGCGGGCTGATGGACAGCTTCTTCCGCGACAACCTGCAGGGCAAGGTCGATACCACCCGCGCCAACTGGCGTTTCACGCCCGGCGTGGACGGCAAGACGCTGCCCGGCGGCGAAGGCATCCTGCGGTCGTTCCAGCAGGCGCAGCGCATCCGCGACGCCTTTTTCGCCAACGGCACGGCGACGCCCTCTTACCGCGTGACCGTGCGGCCGGTGCGGATGGATAACGACATCCTCAACCTGACGCTGGATATCGACGGGCAGCTGTTCAAATACAGCCACGGCCCGCAGGTGCCGCTGGTGGTCAGCTGGCCGGGCACCCGCAATACCAACCAGGTGCATCTGCAGCTGGCGCTGGCCAACGGCACCACCGCCAGTCTGGTGACCAGCGGGCCGTGGGCGCTGAACCGCCTGGTGGATATGGCGCAGTCTTCGGGCACCGGCGGCCTCGGCCGTCAGGCGACGTTCAATCTCGACGGCCACCGCGTCACGCTGGAGTTCACGCCCAACAGCATTCGCAATCCGTTCCAACTGCCGGCCTTCTCGTGCCCGTAGCCCCGAAAGGACATGACCATGAGCACTGATTCAAGCGCCCCGACGAGCATCGGCTGGTACGGCAAACTTCCTTCCGCCGGTGACTTCCTGCAACGCCGTTTGCCTGACCCGGTGGTCAACAACTGGGCCCACTGGTTCCATAACGGGCTGGTGAATTTGCAGCGCGATGCGCAGGGGCCAAACGATCACCCGTTCAGCAACGCGCCGGTGTGGAACTTCGTGATCCCCGCCACGCTCGGCAGCCAGTACGTGCAGATGGGCTGCCTGTTGCCGGCACGCGACCGCGTCGGGCGGCGTTACCCCATCTGCGCGCTGCGCCTGTTCAGCCAACAGGATTGGCGCCCGCAACAGCTGAACATGGCGGCGAGCTGGTACCAACAGCTCGGCCATACCCTGCTGAACGGCGTGCGCAACGGCTTCTCCGCCGAACAGATCGACCGCACGCTGCAGGCGATCCCGGCGCTGCCCAGCCCGCCGGCGGAAGCGGACTCCGAGATCTTGTCGATTATCGGTTTCCAGCATCCGGACGTACCGGGCCTCGGCTGGCAGCAGGCCGCCGACTGTTTCGATCCGGCGCAGTACACCAGCTTTTGGTGGACCAATCAGGCCGACGGGCACCCGCTCTACACCCACGTGCACAGCGGCAACCTCACCGTGCAGCTGTTTTCATTGCTGTTCGAACCCAACGGCTGGGCGCGCCCAGGCCGCGGCGGCCAGTACCCGCAAATGTTTGATTAACATCGCTCGTTGAAGGAAATCTTATGGCTATCGACACCGATACCCTGCTGGCCCCGGTTGACGCGGACACGCCCTGCGGCGACAACCTGGAATACGACGCCGACTTTCTGGCCATGGCGCGCGCCGCCACCGGCAAAGCCGAACAGCAATTCGGCAGCACCATCATTCCGGAAGAGGCGCCGGATTGGGTGCAGGTCGAGCGTCTCGCAAGCTCGCTGCTGGCGCGCACCAAAGACCTGCGCGTCATGCTGTATCTCACCCGCGCCTGGACCCAGCTGCGCGGATTGCCGGGCTATGCCGACGGGCTGACGCTGATCCACCAGGCGATACTCCGCTACTGGGATGCCCTGCAGCCGCCGCTGGAGTTCGACGGTGAGGCCGACCCGCTGTTTCGCATCAACGCGCTGGCCGACCTTGGCGACAAGGCCGCGCTGGCCGCCAGCGTGCGCGCCGCGCCGCTGCTGAAAAGCGCCGCCGGTGAAATCTCGCTGCGCGATGCCGGCGCCCTGCTCGACGGCAGCAAGCAAGAGTGCCCCAACTTTCCCGGCGGCCGCGCACGGCTGCAGGATGAGCTGGCGCAACAGGATCGCCCCGAAGGCGCGCTGGTGATGCATATCGCCAACACCCTGGCCGCCATTCGCAGCGAAGTCACCCGCCATCTGGGTGAAAGCGCGCTGCCGGAAATGAGCGCGCTGACCAAGGTCTTTTCGCTGGTGGCGCTTGCCGGCCAGAGTGAGGCCCCGGCCGCCACCGAAGCGGACGCCACACAGGAAACCGCCGCTGAGCAGCCACCGGCCGCCGTGCAAAGCGCCTCTGCCCCACTCAACTGGCGCAGCGCGCAGATCCAGTCGCGCGATGACGCCCAACTGATGCTGGACAAGGTGAAAAACTATTTTCGTCTTCATGAGCCAAGCCACCCGGCGCCGCTGATGATCGATCGGGTACAGCGACTGATTACGCTGGACTTTATGCAAATCGTCCGCGATTTGGCGCCCGATGGGCTTAACCAACTGGAGACCATTCTCGGTCGCCCCGACAACGAGGAGAACAGCTAGCCGCCGACTTTTGTTCTCTTGACGACACCCGATACCGTCTGCCCCTGCGCAGACCCGAATCAGAACCTGACTCTCCCAGCCGGACGAGGCGCGTTCCCAATCGCCATTAGATGGAGTAAATCATGTCAAACTCGAAATCCCGCAGCGGGCAGAAATTCATCGCCCGCAACCGCGCGCCGCGCGTACAGATTGAATACGATGTCGAAATTTATGGCGCAGAGCGCAAAATCCAGCTGCCGTTCGTGATGGGCGTGATGGCGGATCTGGTGGGGAAAGCGGTCGATCCGCAAGCCAGCGTGGAGGAGCGCAAGTTCATGGAAATCGACGTCGACAACTTCGACGAGCGCATGAAATCGCTGAAGCCGCGCGTCGCTTATCAGGTTGACAATACCCTGACCGGCGAAGGCAAGCTGAACATCGATCTGACCTTCGAAAGCATGGAAGACTTCTCCCCCGCCGCTATCGCCCGCAAGGTCGACGCGCTGGACAATCTGCTGGACGCCCGCACCCAGCTTTCCAACCTGCTGTCCTACATGGACGGTAAAAACGGCGCCGAGGAGCTGATCTCCAAGATCCTGCAAAACCCGGCGCTGCTGAAATCCCTGACCGACGCGCCGAAGCCGGCGGTTAACGATGACAACAACGAGCGTGAGGATTAATCGATGAGCAACTCGCCTCAGCAACAGAATGCGTTGCAAACCACCGAGACTTTTTCCAGCGATGAGTTCAGCGCGCTGTTGAACAAAGAGTTCCGGCCGAAGACCGATCAGGCCAAAGAAGCGGTTGAGAACGCGGTGAAAACTCTGGCGCAGCAGGCGCTGGAAAATACCGTCACCGTTTCTTCCGACGCCTACCGCACCATCCAGGCGCTGATCGCGGAAATCGACGAAAAGCTGTCGCAGCAGATCAACCAGATCATACACCACGACGATTTCCAGAAGCTGGAAGGCGCGTGGCACGGCCTGCACTACCTGGTCAACAACTCTGAAACCGACGAGATGCTGAAGATCCGTTTCATGAGCATTTCCAAGCAGGAGCTGGGCCGCACGCTGAAGCGTTATAAAGGCGTCGGCTGGGATCAGAGCCCGATCTTCAAGAAAATCTACGAAGAAGAGTATGGCCAGTTCGGCGGCGAGCCCTTCGGCTGCCTGGTGGGCGACTACTACTTCGATCACAGCCCGCAGGACGTGGAGCTGCTGGGTGAAATGGCCAAGATCGGCGCCGCCTCGCACTGCCCGTTCATCGCCGGCACTGCGCCAAGCGTGATGCAGATGGAGTCCTGGCAGGAGCTCTCCAACCCGCGCGATCTGACCAAGATTTTCCAGAACACCGAATACGCCGCCTGGCGCAGCCTGCGCGAATCGGAAGACGCGCGCTACCTGGGCCTGGTGATGCCGCGCTTCCTGGCGCGCCTGCCGTATGGCATCCGCACCAATCCGGTGGACGAGTTTGACTTCGAAGAAGATACCGACGGCGCGACCCACGGCAACTACACCTGGACCAACGCCGCCTACGCCATGGCCGCCAACATCAACCGTTCGTTCAAAGAGTTCGGTTGGTGCACCGCCATTCGCGGAGTGGAATCCGGCGGCGCGGTGGAGAACCTGCCGTGCCATACCTTCCCGAGCGACGACGGCGGCGTGGACATGAAGTGCCCGACCGAGATCGCCATCAGCGATCGTCGCGAAGCCGAGCTGGCCAAAAACGGCTTTATGCCGCTGGTGCACCGCAAAAACTCCGACTTCGCCGCCTTTATCGGCGCGCAGTCGCTGCAGAAGCCGGCGGAATACTACGACGCCGACGCCTCTGCCAACGCCCAGCTTTCCGCGCGCCTGCCATACCTGTTCGCCTGCTGCCGCTTCGCGCACTATCTGAAGTGCATCGTGCGTGACAAAATTGGCTCCTTCCGCGAGCGCGACGATATGGAGCGCTGGCTGAATGACTGGATCATGAACTACGTGGACGGCGATCCGGCCAACTCATCGCAGGAAACCAAGTCGCGCAAACCGCTGGCCGCGGCGGAAGTGCAGGTGGAAGAGATCGAAGACAACCCGGGCTACTACAGCGCCAAGTTCTTCCTGCGCCCGCACTACCAGCTGGAAGGCCTGACCGTCTCCCTGCGCCTGGTGTCGAAGCTGCCTTCGCTGAAGCAAAACGACGCGTCCTGATGGACTGGAGTCAGGCCGCGATCGCGCGGCCTGGCTGATACATTAACCTCATCGTCAGCCTATCGCAGAAAACCCGGATCGCATGTGGAACCAAGATAACGCGAAATAATTAAGCATTGAGCCATTAGCACTTAATAGTGGCTCGGTAACCCGTACCGATAGTTTTCGGTATTTAAGAAGGTGCATGGCACAAGGATATAAATTGGTAATGCATTACCACACTTGCAATTCCTGCTGCTATTACCTGAGTTTTTCAACGTAACGTTAATACTACTGTTAACCCTTAATAAAGAGTGAAGAAACTATGGCTATTGATATGTTCCTGAAAGTTGAAGGTGCCAGCGGCGAATCCAAAGATTCGAATCACAAAGGCTGGACCGACATTACTTCTTTCTCCTGGGGCGCCTCTCAACCAGGCAATATGGGCGTTGGCGGCGGCGGTGGCGCCGGTAAAGTGTGCTTCAACGATCTGCACGTCAACGCGCTGATCGACAAGTCAACCCCGGCCTTGCTGAAACACTGCTCAAGCGGCAAACACCTGACCAAGATTGAGCTGTCGGTTTGCAAGGCGGGCGGCACCCAGGTTGAATACGCAAAAATCACCCTGGAAGACGTGCTGGTCACCGCCGTGCAGTACACCGGTGCAGGCGGCGAAGACACCGTGGGCGTCACCTACTCCTTCCAGGCGGCGAAAGTGAAACAGCAGTACTGGGAGCAGAGCGACAAAGGCGGCAAAGGCGCCGAAAGCAGCGCAGGTTGGAACATCAAGGAAAACCGCGAAGCTTAATTTGTCTGCCCCCGGCTACGGCCGGGGGTTCATAACATGGATACAATGGAGAGTCAGGATGAAAAAACCTCTATTTGGACCCGCATGGATTCGTTTTTCTGAAGTCAATATCAATGTAAAAAAAGTGGGTGCATTGATTGGTGGAAAAGTAGAAAGCAATATTGAAAACGGTATTTTTGAAAATGCTTGTCCTATACGAATGAGTTATGTACTCAACTATACAGGCATACCAATTCCCTCTAACTCCGGTTATGCGACTGTGTCTGGTAAAGATAAAAAATGGTATCTTTATCGTGTTAACGATATGATTCTCTTTTTAGAAAAGAACTTCGGCAAGCCTGATATCACGGTGAAATCCCCTACCCCAGCTAAATTCTCAGGTAAAAAAGGGATAATGGTTATACAAGGAAATGGCTGGCGAAATGCCAGAGGACATGTCACATTATGGAACGGTGACATTTGCTCTGACTCTTGTCATTTCATGGGGGATCCTGAGAATGGATCTTTTGTTCCTGAAGTCGCATCACTTTGGATATTAAAATGAAGACTACCCACATCGCCCTTGCTCTTCTTCTCGTTTCTCCTATGTTGCTGGCGGAAGATATAAAAATAGAAAACTTACCTCAAAGCGAAATTTATGAAAATTGGCTGATTAGCCGCTGCATTGGGAAATCTACTGACTCAGAAAAAACCAAGCAAGATGCCTTCCGTTCCGCTTCCGCCTATTTAGAATTCAGTAAACTCCCCATGGATGCATTCGAACAAGGCGAAAAACTGGCTGAACAGTACGCAAATAAAAATAGTCAAGGATCAGTTAAAGGAAGTTATCATACTTTAGATTGCCTTTCGCTGCAGAGTTCCAGTGAGGCTAAAGCCATCTTCGAACGTTACTCTAATTAATAATTAATATTGTAAGTTGCAATTTTATAAAACCATCAACTTAAGAAAATTAGAGTTTTATTAATTATTTTCACTGGGTATTAGCCATCAAGCATTGAGATACTCATGCGCTGGTTATGTATTACTCTGCACAAACCATACGGATTTTGGAGTGTTGAGATGAAAAAAATCCTTATCTCCTTTTTTTGTCTATATGCCACTTGTGCTATAGCGCAGAAAAATCAAGAAGAGTCGATTGAAAATTGGCCGCCGCAAGCGGCATACAGAAGCTATTTGCAAAACTACAAGGATATTGCTCTAACCTACTGCATTTCCGTCGCTTATAAGACATCACCAGAGGCTAGCAAAGATGCAATTGCCTCATCGAATGGTATCGATGCTTGGTCATACTATGCAATTCGTGATGAAGAATCCCCTATCATCAAGCTGACAAAGCAGTATTTGCAAAAGAATTACAATGCTAAGGATGGGAAAAGCCGTTTAGACTTAATGAAGTGCATGGATATGTACCATAGTAAAGAGCTTGACAAACTTGCGAAAGATTATGTGCAGCGCCCTAATGATAATTGGGTGAAAGACAATCCGGACAGAGTAAATGAAAATCCTCCTCGGAAATAACCAGTGAAAAAAATCTCACTGACTGTGGCCATCGCCGCAACGTTGAACGTCAATGCAGCGACAGAAATTGACTATTCCCCTGCTGAGTACCTCAAAAACTACGCGCTTAGCGTCTGTATCGCCGAGGGGTACTCAGCAAAAGAAGTCAAAAACGATGCCGCAGCCGCTGCTCGGGGTTACATGGAGTTCGGCGATTATTCTCTGGAGGCGCATACCGCCGTCAGGGCGCTGGCAAAAGAATTTCTGGCAAAGCCCTATGACAGCATGTCTGGGGAGCCGATGACGATGGCCAAGTGCATCGATCTTGTACATAGCCAAGCGTTGCAAGCCATCATCAAGAAGTACCAAGGGAAAGACGACAACTGATAATAAATACGCATCCTTACATATAATAAATGTTAGTTTAGAAAAATAGGAAAGGAATCCTGATGCAATACAAAACAAAAGCAGATCTGGATAGATCTGTCGATGAACTAAAAAAACTATCAAGAACGTTTTCACGACAGTATCTATACACCAACGAATCAAGAGCTAATTTCTCACTGGAAATAGACCAACTTATTCAGTTTGCACAAAGGGATATCAGTATACACTGCACATCCTACGCTGGGGCAATCAGTATAATTGAAGAGGAAATCAACAACCTCAAACAACAAGAATTCAACATTAATACAGGTAAAGCCAAGCTCTTTGTCGCAATAAAAAAAGAAAAAAGAGAAAGATTTTCAAACCTGGTGATGAAACAAGTTGGTTTTGTCAGCGGCGGCTCTCAGATATTTGCCGGAATCGGAACCTGTGCACTTTCTGCAGGCATGGCCTGCGGGGGCATTGGCGTACCGTTAATGGCTCAAGGAGCAAATAATGTTTACGAAAGTGGCTATTATTTACTTTTCAGAAAAGATAAGGTTGGCAGTATAAGAGAGGCATACCACTACGCGGCTAACTATCTAGGTTATAATAAAAATGAAGCTGACATCGTTTATAGTTCCGTTGACATATCACTATCCGGGTACGGTATATTTAGCAAGTCATTAAGACCTGACTCTTGGCGGTTGTTTAAACACATAAACAGCGATTATATTATTGGATGGAAAAAACTTGGCACGGTTCCATTAGGCGCAGAGGTTTTTTCCAATGCCATAACTGGCTATGGAATTTACAAATTAATCGATGAGGAAACAAAACAGTGATCGATGACGTCACGCTTTCCACCTACTCTTACTCATTTGTGTTTTTATACTTTTTCCTGTCAGTCTTAGTATTTGTCGGGCTTTATCACCTAAAACAAAAAACCAACAATAGAAAATCCTATTCCCTTTTTGTGATAGCTACCACAGTAAATTTATTTGCAAGCATCATCCAAGGTTTAGTATTTAACTATGGTTCTGAGATACTGGATCCAATTCTCAATATAAAATTTCAAGACTATGATGAGGTGTGGTACGCCAGTATTATATTCGCCCTTACTTACCTGTCTCAATTACCAACTAACCTCTATTACAAAAGAAAGACTAAGAATAATGCGAATAATAGCAAAGACATCTCCTGACATATACAGCCTCACGTTATTACATTGAAGTTTTCGACCATATAATGCGTTAGCCAAAGAATTTAGTCACTCACATTCAAAGCTCTCTCTTAGGAAAGAAATCAAGTCAAACTCATCCAGTTATCGAGTTTCACTGTCTGGCCATAAGATCTAATCAGCAGGAATGCCTTATGCGATTTTCCATTGTAAAAAATAAAAGCGGCCAGGTTCCGCCGCAAAGCAGTTGCGATTTTCTGCCGCCGGGCGGCACCATCGGCCGTAGCGTGGACAACAACCTGGTGCTGCCGGACGAAGAGCGCGCCATTTCCCGTCTGCAGGCGATCGTGCACATTTCCTCTGACGGCGAATGCCGCATCACCAATCGCGGCAACGTCACCCGCGTGCTGCTGAACGATATTCCGCTGGAGCGTGGCCGCCAGGTTGAACTGCAGGATGGCGACGTGCTCGGCATCGACGATTACCAGATTGAAGTCAGCGCGCTGCAACAGCACGCCGCGCCGCAGGCTCAACCGGTGGCCAAGGCCGTTGCCGCTGCTGCGGCCCCTGCAGCCGCCGCCAAAGAAAAATCCGCCGCGCCGATCCCCAACGAAATCTGGGACAGCCTGGTGGAAGAATTTACGCCGAATGCGTCGGCCGCCGTCACACCGCCGCCGGTAGCCAATCCAGACAGCCATCCGCTGCTGGATACCCCCGCTCGCGAGCTGAACCCGGCCGATCCGCTGGCGCAGCTGGCGGGCGATGTCGATCTGCGCCAATTGCAGCAACAGCAAACCGATCCGGCCGCCCTATTCAACACCGACTCCACTTTTGAGCGTGAGCATATCCTGGCCGACACCACCCCCAGCGCGCTGCTGGCGGAGCAGGCTGCGCCACCGCGCCCGGCTCCCCCCGTCCAGAATGCGCAGCAACCGGAACAAGAGCTGGATCCGCTGGCGCTGTTCGGCGGTTCATCCGCGCCCGCTTCGCCAGAGACGTTAAACAGCAACGACCCGCTGGGGCTGTTGATGGGCGGCGCCGTGCCGCTGGCTCAGCCGGAGGAACCGGCACAACCGCCGTCCCCACCACCGGCGCCGATCGCCGCACAACCGCAAGCGCCGCGCCCTCAACCGACGCCGCCGCCGGTGCAGAGACCCGAGCCGCAGCCCCAACCCGCACCGCAGTTCAGCCAGCAGGAACCGCCTGCGCAACCTCCGCGCCCGCGCCAGGGCAACCGCTTGGGCATCGATCCGGTCGCCTACCAGTCCGCCCAGCGGCAGCACGCCGCCGCGCCGAATGGCGACACCTTGGAGGGGCCGCTGCTGACGGCGCTGTTGCAAGGCCTCGGTCTCGACGATCTGCAGCCGCAGCCGCATTTCGACGAACAACAGATCCGCCAGGCCGGCCGCCTGCTGAGCCTGTTCTCGCAAGGCACCGTCGCCCTGCTCTCATCCCGCTCGATCCTCAAGCGCGGCGTGAAGGCTGAGATGACCATGATCCTCGACGAGGCCAACAACCCGTTCAAACTGCTGCCTTCGGGGAAAACGGTGCTGATGCAGATGTTCGGCAGCCAGATGCCGGGCTTTATGCCGCCGGAACAGGCGGTGCGCGATGCGCTGATCGACCTGCAGGCGCACCAGCTGGGGATGATCGCCGGCATTCGCGCCATCATCGCCGCCATGCTGCAGTCGTTCAACCCGGAGCGCCTCGAAGAGGAAGCGCGCAAGGAAGGCGTGGCGCCGCGTCTGTCGCTGCCCGCCAACCGCAAGGCCGCGCTGTGGGACTACTTTGTGAAGAACTATCAGCAAACCTCCGGCGAGATCGAGGACGATTTCCACACCCTGTTCGGCGAAGCCTTCCTGCACGCCTATGACGTTGAAGTGAATCAATACAAAGACTCACAGACCAAACCGGACGCGTAATGAATATCACCATAGCCTCTACCTCCAATCAGGGCGGCCGCGCCTCCAACCAGGATCAGACCGGCGAGGTGCTCGGCAACCGCGCCGCCTGCTTCGTGGTGTGCGACGGCATCGCCGGCTTTCCGGGCGGCGATATCGCCGCCAAACTGGCGCGCGACACCATTTTGCAAAACTTCGACGGCGAAAAGCACCTTAACGCCCAGAGCATTCGTCAGCACATTACGCGCGCCAATGCCGCCATCCACCAGCAGCAGCGGCAGTCGGACGAATACAGCAAGATGGGCACCACGCTGGTCAGTCTGTTTATCGATCGCGATTACCAGCTGGCCTACTGGGCGCACGCCGGCGACAGCCGCCTGTACCTGTTCCGCCGCGGCTACCTGCATGCCGTCACCACCGACCACAGCCTGATCCAACAGATGCAGGACGCCGGTTATCAGACCAACGGCATCAACAGCAACCTGCTGTATTTCGCGCTGGGGCTCAACGAAGAGCGCGACGCCACCTACAGCGACGTGCTGCAGCTGGAAGACGGCGACGTTTTCCTGCTGTGCACCGACGGCTTCTGGCACAGCTTCAGCCAGGCCGAACTGGAACAGTCGCTGCACATGGTCAACTCCCCCAGCGAGTGGATCGCCCTGATGCAGCAGGCATGGAAGAAAAACAATAACAGCGATAACTACAGCGCTATCGCCGTCTGGATTGGCTCACCGCAGGAAACCACCCTGCTGCATTCGCTGGCGGATGCGGAACGGTTTCTCATCCGCGACTGAGTCGGCGCACATTCACAGCAAGGTTCACTATGAAATACTGGATGCCGGGGCTCGTCGCCCTGATGGCGGTACCGACCGCGCAGGCGATGAACTATCGCCTGGTTTACTCCCCCAGCCAGAAGCTGGAAGTGTTTATTGATGACGTCAAGAACAGCAATCCGGAAAGCTGGTGCGGCAAAAGCATCCCGCTGCGCATCGTCTCAGCGCAAGGCAAAGATCCGGCCGTGTTGAACGACTTTCTGCCCCGCGTCGGCAATCTGCTGGAAAAGCAGTGCCCAAAAGCCGGTCATCTGCCCTGGACGCTGACCGACAAGCGCGGTGAGAAGCTGGCGACCGGCGAAGCCGCCAAAGCGCGCGGCTGGAAACCGGTGGTCAAACAAGAGACCGCCGAGCAGCCGCAAACCCCGCCGCCGCCGACCATTCCTGCGGCGGTGGCCGTCACCTCTGCGCAGGCGGACACCGCACCGCCACAGCGTTTTAGCCTGCCGCAGGGCTGCCACTTCCGCACCTTCTGGGGTGACGAAGCCACCGGCGGCGCGCTGTTCATTCCCGCCGGCGACGCGCTGCGCTGCGGCGAGGACGGCTGGCTGCAAGGCAGCGGCGCGGTCACGCTGCAACACGGCGGGCAAACCCTCTCGCCGACGCTGTGGTTCCTGCAAGGTTACCCGCTGGCGAAGATCAACGACGGCGATCGTGCGCTGACCGTCGTCAGCGCCAACGCCCAACGGCTCATTTTAGGCGGCAACCCGCAGGCGCCGGGCAGCTTCCTGCTGCTGACCTTCGAACCGCAGTTGCACGCCTGGGCGTTCAACGGTGAAGCGATCGTTGAAATGCCGCGTGTCGACGCCGCCGACGAGACCAAGATCAAACAGCGCGTGCAGCAGGCGCAAACCGCCTGGCAGCCGCTGCTGAGCGCCGCCGCCCCGCTGACCTTCAAGCTGGTGGAACAGTTGGCCGCAGACCGGGTCGATCCCGCCAGCGGCAGCTACCTGTCGGTTAACGGCGCCACTCACTGATTATAAGGAAAGCCTGTGAAATCATTAGCAAGCATGCTGCAAGGCCAGTCGATCGCCGCGGCCATCACCGCCGTCGAGAACGATATCAAGGCAAAACCGGCGGATGCCGACCTGCGCGCCGCGCTGGTGCAACTGCTGTGTCTGAGCGGCAACTGGACGCGCGCCAACGCGCAGTTGAAATCCTGGCAGGCGCTGAAACCGATCGCCCAACCAACCACCTTGCTGCTGATGCAGTCGGTCAACGCCGAGCTGCAACGCCAGGCAGTATTCGCCGGCACGGCCGCGCCGACGCTGCTGCGGCAGGCGCATCCCTGGCTGAAACTGATGGTGCAGGCGCTGCATCAGGATGCGCAAGGGGCGGCCGAGCAGGCCCAGACGCTGCGCGATGAGGCGCTGGAGGCCGCCCCGGCCGGCGCCGGGCGGTTAATGTTGGCCGAAGGCGACCAAGAGCGGCAGCTGAGTTTCGACTGGCTGACCGACGGTGACGGCCGCCTCGGGCCGGTGTGCGAGCTGGCGCTCAACGGTGTTTACTACTGGGTGCCGTTTGCCGACATCGCCGCGATCCAGTTCCAGGCGCCACAGAGCGCCATCGATCTGGTGTGGAGCCATGCGCTGGTGCGCCTGACCGATGGCCGCGAACAGGTATGCCAACTGCCCGCCCGTTACCCGCTGCCCGAAGGCAGCGACGACGCGCTGCTGCTCGGCAAACGCACCGAATGGCAACCGCTGGGCGACGGCGCCCACTATGCGGGGCTGGGCCTGAAGACCTGGCTCAGCGAAAGCGACGAATTCCCGCTGCACAGCCTGCGGCAGTTGAGCTTCGACGCGAGCGCCTGACCATGAACGACAAGCGCCCCCCCCACTATGACGGCGGCGATCTGCGCCGCCAGGGCTATCGCTCTCGTCAGGACAGCGAACGCCTGACTTCACGCGACAAAATGCAGCCGGTGCTGCTCGATATGCTGACCGACGACGAACCGCAGAAAAAGCAGGAGGCGCAGGTGCGCAACCTGGTGTCGCACAGCGAGCTGCGCCGCCGGGTATTGCGCGATTTGCAGTGGCTGTTCAACTGCGTCAACAGCGAATCCAATCTGGATCTCGGCGATTTTCCGCAGGTGCGGCGTTCCACCCTGAATTACGGCATCGCCTCGCTGGCGGGCAAGCGCATGTCGGACATCGAATGGCTGGACATTCAGCGCGCGCTGACCGATTCCATCCTCCATTTCGAGCCGCGCATTCTGCCCGACGGGTTGCAGGTGCGCTGCATTTCGGACACCGGCTCGCTGGAGCTGCACAACGTGCTGTCGATCGAAATCAAGGGCCGCCTGTGGTGCGTGCCCTATCCGCTGGAGTTTCTGTTCCGTACCGACGTGGATCTGGAAAACGGCCACTTCGATCTGAAAGACATAGGGTAAGGCGATGGACAGTAAACTGTTAGATTATTACAACCGCGAACTGGCCTATCTGCGTGAGATGGGCGCCGAGTTCGCCGAACAGTACCCGAAGGTCGCGGGCCGTCTCGGCATGCGCGGCATCGACGTGGCGGACCCTTATATCGAGCGTCTGATGGAGGGCTTCGCCTTCCTCACCTCGCGCGTGCAGCTGAAAATGGACGCCGAGTTCCCGCGCTTTTCTCAGCGCTTGCTGGAGATCATCTACCCCAACTACCTGTCGCCGACGCCGTCGATGGCGATCGCCGAGCTGCAGCCGGACAGCAGTAAAGGCGATATCAGCAACGGCTTCGTGGTGCCGCGCGGCACCATGATGGACAGCCAGACGCTGAAGAAAAGCGGCATCACCTGCAGTTACACCACGGCGCATGACGTCACGCTGCAGCCGGTGCGCATCGCCGGCGTCGAGCTGGGCGGCATTCCGGCCGATATTCCGCTGGCCTCGCTGGGGCTGCAGCACAGCGGCTGCGTCAGCGCGCTGCGCATTCGGCTCGAGTGCTACGAAAGCGTGACGCTCAACAACCTGCAGCTGGACCAATTGATGTTTTACCTGGCCGGGCCGGACATGCAGGCGCAACAGCTGCTGGAGTTGCTGATGCAGCACAGCGTCGGGCTTGTCTGCCAAACGGTGGAGGCTCAGCCGCAGCGGCGGGCGCTGGCGTTGGATGGGCTGCGACAGGAAGGCTTCGCCGCCGATCAGGCGCTGCTGCCCAACGATCTGCGCAACTTCGAAGGCTACCGGCTGCTGCAAGAATATTTCGCCTTCCCGGCGCGCTTCCAGTTCTTCAGCGTCAACGGCCTGCGCCCGCTGTTGCAAAGCGTGCGCGAAGGGAAAAAGGCGCTGCGCCAGTTCGAAATCGTGGTGCTGCTCGATAGGCACGACGCCGCGCTGGAACGGGTGGTCGACGTTGCCCATTTGGCGCTGCACTGCACGCCGGTGATCAACCTGTTTCCGAAAGTGGCCGAACGCATCGCGATCAACGAAAAGAACCACGAATACCATCTGGTGGTCGACAATATCCGGCCGCTGGATTACGAAGTGTTTTCGGTGCAGCGGCTCGGCGGCAGCGCCAGCGAAAAACGCTACGAGCAAGAGTTTCGGCCGTTTTACAGCACCCTGAGCGCGGACGATGGCAACTATGGCGCCTACTTTTCGCTGCGGCGCGAACAGCGCACCCTGTCGGAACACGCCCGCCGCTACGGCACCCGCACCGGCTATGCCGGTTCGGAAGTGTTCGTATCGCTGGTGGACGAACGGCAGTCGCCGTGGCACAGCGATCTGAAATACCTCACCGCCGACGTGCTGTGCACCAGCCGCGACCTGCCGTTGATGCTGTTGCAGCAGGATCAGGGCAATTTCGTGATGCCCGATTCAATCCCGATCAAGCAGGTCTCGCTGCGCAAAGGCCCTACGCCGCCGCGTCCGGCGCTGGCCGAAGGGATGATCACCTGGCGGTTGATCAGTCAGCTGCAGCTGAATTACCTCAGCATGATGGACGGCGATCCGGAACAGGGCGCTGCCAGCCTGCGCCAGCTGCTGGGGCTGTACGGCAACCTGAGCGAGCCGGCGATCGCCAAACAGATCCAGGGCGTGCGCCACTGCAACCTGCGGCCGGTCTATCGGCGAGTGCCTGAACCCGGCCCCATCGTGTTCGCGCGCGGCATCGCCATCGATCTGACGGTCGATGAGCAGGCGTTCTCCGGCAACAGTCCTTACCTGCTCGGCAGCGTGCTGGAGCGCCTGTTCTCGCGCCTGGTGGCGATGAACACCTTCACCGAGATGACGCTCTCCAGCCAGCAGCGCGGCGAGATCGCCCACTGGCAGGCGCGCATGGGCAAAAGGACGCTGATATGAACGCGGAGATGATCGCCACCGAACTGGCGCCGCCGCAGATCAACGCGCTGTATCGCCTGCCGGACGACTTCTGGCCGCGGCTGCGCAGCGCGCCTTACAAGCACGATCTGTTTCAACTGCTGCGGCGCATCGACGCCCAGGGCGGCCAACCCTACCTGCTGGGGCGCGCGCCGCTGCCGCGCCACGAGATGCTGCGCCTGGGCCAGGAACCTTCGCTGTCGTTCGCGCCGTCCACGCTGGCGCAGGTGACGCCGCGCGCCAACAGCCCGCTGCACGACGTATCGATCTTCAGCTTCGGCCTGTTCGGCCCCAACGGACCGCTGCCGCTGCACCTGACCGAATACGTGCGCGAACGGGTGTACCACCATCAGGACACCACCCTGCTGGCGTTCACCAATCTGTTCCATCACCGGCTGACGCTGCTGTTTTACCGCGCCTGGGCCGACGCGCAGCCGACGGTATCGCTGGATCGCCCGGACAACCGGCGCTTCGACGAGTACCTGTCGAGCCTGATCGGCATCGGCCAGCCGGCGCAGCAAGAGCGCGACAGCATCAACGCCCACGCTAAACATTTTATGGCCGGTCATCTGATTCGCCACAGCCGCGATCCGGAAGGCCTGAGCAAAATTTTGCAGCAGTATTTCAAGGTGCCGGTGCGCATCGTCGAAAACGTGCCGCACTGGCTGCGGGTGGAGCCGCGCGAGCAGGCGCGGCTCAAGGCCGGACGCGGCGCGCCGCGGCTCGGCGAGTCGGCCTTTCTCGGCATCGCGGTGCGGGATATCCAGCACAAGTTCCGCATCGAACTGGGGCCGATGCCGCAGCAGGACTATGACCGCTTTCTGCCCGGCGCCGATCTGTGCCGGCAACTGCGCGACTGGGTGCGCCAATACCTGGGCATCGAGTTCGTCTGGGAAGTGCGCCTGATCCTGGCGAAGGAACAGGCGCACGGCATCCAGCTCGGCGGCGTGCAGCGATTGGGCCTGAGCAGTTGGCTGGCCGACCATCGGCGACAGCGCGATCTCGACGATCTGATCTTCAGCCCTGAACCGCTGGAAAACCCGTTCTGACCCTATTTCGGCCGGCGCCCTGCGGCGCTAGGCCACTCTGAGACCTGAGGAAAACCATGTCTGAAATCAGCCGCTCGGTATTATTCGGCAAACTGGATAGCCTGTTATTCACCTCTCTGGAAAGTGCGACGGCGTTTTGCAAGCTGCGCGGTAACCCCTACGTCGAACTGGCGCACTGGCTGCATCAGCTGATGCAATCGCCGGACGGCGATCTGCAGCAGATCGTTCGCCACTTCGCGCTGGACGAGGCGCAGCTGGCGCGCGACATCGTCGAGGCGCTCGATCGCCTGCCGCGCGGCGCCAGCGCCATCTCCGATCTGTCCGAGCACATCGACAGCGCGGTAGAACGCGCCTGGGTCTATGGCTCATTGAAGTTCGGCGCGGCGCGCATCCGCGGCGGCCACCTGCTGCTCGGCATTCTGAAAACCTACAGCCTGCGCCACCTGCTGAAGGCCATTTCCCCGCAGTTCGAGCGCATCAACGCCGATCTGCTGATGGAACAGTTCGCCGCCATTACCGCTCACTCGGCGGAAAACGCCCAGGACGCGGCGGCGCAAAGCAGCGCCGAGCCCCTGCCCGGCGCGGCGCGCAGCGGTGAAAGCGTGCTGGCGCAGTATGCCCAGGATCTGACCGCCAGAGCGCGCAACGGCGAGATCGACCCGGTGGCCGGCCGCGATGAAGAGATCCGACAAATCGTCGATATTCTGATGCGCCGCCGCCAGAATAACCCGCTGCTGACCGGCGAGGCCGGCGTCGGCAAAACCGCCGTGGTGGAAGGCCTGGCGCTGCGCATCGTGGCCGGCGACGTGCCGCCGCAGCTGCGCGACGTGAAGCTGTGCCTGCTGGACATCGGCATGCTGCAGGCCGGCGCCGGCGTCAAGGGCGAGTTTGAAAAACGGCTGCAGGCGGTGATCGACGAAGTGCAATCCAGCCCGACGCCGATCATCCTGTTTATCGACGAAATTCACACCCTGATCGGCGCCGGCGGCGCCCAGGGCACCGGCGACGCCGCCAACCTGCTGAAACCGGCATTGGCGCGCGGCCAACTGCGCACCATCGGCGCCACCACCTGGTCGGAATACAAGAAATACATCGAGAAGGATCCCGCGCTCACCCGCCGTTTCCAGGTGGTGCAGGTGCACGAACCGAGCGAAGACAAAGCGCTGCTGATGCTGCGCAGCACCGTCAGCCCGCTGGAGCAACACCACCGCGTGCTGCTGCTGGATGAAGCGGTGGACGCCGCGGTGCGGCTGTCCCATCGCTATATTCCGGCCCGCCAGTTGCCGGACAAGGCGGTGGCGCTGCTGGATACCGCCTGCGCGCGCGTGGCGGTCAGCCAACATGCCGAGCCCGCCCAGGTCGAAGACTGCCGCCACCGCATCGATGCGCTGCAGATAGAGTTGGATATCGCCCGCCGCGAGGCCAAGGTCGGCATCGGCGATCCCCTGCGCCCGCAGGAGATTGAAGCCCAATTGACCGCGCTGCGCCAGGAACTCGAACAGTTGACCGAGCGTTGGCAGCAGGAGCTGGCGCTGATCCAGCAGATCATCACGCTGCGCGCCCAACTGCACGCCCAAGAAGAGGCGAGCACCGACGAAGAGACGCAAACGCGCCCTGATGCCGACGCGCTGCGCGCCCAATTGGGCGAACTGCAGCAGCAGCTGAGCGCGCTGCAGGGCGAAGCGCCGCTGATCTTCGCCGCCGTCGACGCCAACATCGTGGCGGCGGTGGTGGCCGACTGGACCGGCATCCCGCTGGGCCGCATGGTGAAAAACGAGATTGAAGCGGTGCTGCAGCTCTCCGACACCCTGAATCAGCGCGTCATCGGCCAACGCCATGCGCTGGATCTGATCGCCCGCCGGGTGCGCACCTCACGAGCGCGGCTGGACGATCCGAACAAACCGGTCGGGGTATTCCTGCTGGCCGGGCCCTCCGGCGTCGGCAAAACCGAAACCGCGCTGGCGCTGGCGGAAACCCTGTACGGCGGCGAGCAGAACGTCATCACCATCAACATGAGCGAATTCCAGGAGTCGCACACCGTTTCGACGCTGAAAGGCGCGCCGCCCGGCTATGTCGGCTACGGCGAGGGCGGCGTGTTGACCGAGGCGGTTCGCCGCCGTCCTTACAGCGTGGTGCTGTTGGACGAGATCGAAAAGGCGCACCCGGACGTACATGAAATCTTCTTCCAGGTGTTCGACAAGGGCTGGATGGAGGACGGCGAAGGCCGTCATATCGATTTCCGCAACACCATCATCATCCTGACCTCCAACGTCGGCACCGATCTGATCGCCGGGTTGTGCAGCGATCCGGAGCTGCTGCCGGAGCCGGAGGCGCTGAGCGGCGCGCTGCGCCAACCGCTGCTGTCGGTGTTCCCGGCCGCCTTGCTCGGCCGCCTGCTGGTGGTGCCATATTACCCGCTGACCGACGCCACGCTGGGCAACATCGTGCGCCTGCAGCTGGGGCGCATCCAGCGTCGCCTGGCGGAGAATCACGACATCGCCTGCACCTTCGACGACGCGGTCATCGAGCAGATCGTCAGCCGCTGCACCGAGGTGGAGTCCGGCGGCCGCATGGTCGACGCCATCCTGACCAACACCCTGCTGCCGCAGATCAGCCACACCCTGCTGACCGGCAGCGCCAACGACCAGCGCTATCGCCAGTTGCATATCGCGCTGCAGAACAACGAATTCATTTGTCAATTTCAGGCATAACGCCGCGGCCGCCGAGACGGCGGCCCTTTGAACACAGAGAGTCATCACTATGTCGGGAACCGGGATAACCAAACCGAATTCGAACAGCCTGCCGAGCGGCTATCGATTCAATGAATTCGAGATCCAGGAAGCGATCGGCGAAGGCGGCTTCGGCATCGTCTACCGCGCCTACGATCACCAACTGGAACGTACCATCGCCATCAAGGAGTACATGCCAACCTCGCTGGCGAAACGCAACGACGATCTCAGCATCGGGCTGCGCGGCGAACGCTTCGGCAAAACTTTCCAGGCCGGGCTGAACAGCTTTATCCAGGAGGCGCGTCTGCTGGCGCGCTTCTCGCATCCCGGTCTGCTGCACGTGTTGCGCTTCTGGGAAGAGAACGGCACCGCCTATATGGGCACCCAGTTTTACAGCGGGACCACGCTGAAAAACCTGCAGGCGCAGCAGCCGGAGAAAATCGACGAGGCGTGGATCCGTCGGCTGCTGCCGCCGCTGTTCAGCGCCATCAACACCATCCATCAGGAAGGCTATCTGCACCGCGACATTTCGCTGGATAACATCCAGATCCAGGAGAGCCAGCTGCCGGTGCTGCTGGACTTCGGGTCGGCGCGCAAAGAGATCGGCAACCTGTCGGACGAAACGGAGATCATGCTCAAACCGGGCTTCGCGCCGATCGAGCAGTACACCGAGAACAGCGACGGCGAACAAGGGCCGTGGACCGATATCTACGCGCTCGGCGCCGTGCTGCACACGCTGATCGTCGGTTCGCCGCCGCCGGTCAGCGTGGTGCGCAGCATCGAAGACAGCTACCAGCCGCTGACCGAGCGCCGCCCCGCCGGCTACTCGCCGGAGCTGCTGCGCACCGTCGATCGCGCGCTGGCGCTGAAGCCGGAAGACCGCCCGCAGACCATCGACGAAATGGCCGAGCTGTTGCATCTGCCGATCGCCGATGAAAACGAAATCATCAGCACCCCGGCCGCCGCGCCGGAGAACTTGCTGGTCGCCGCCAACCCGGCCGCCGCTGCGGCCGCAGCCGGCACCGTTACCGCGCGCGGCACCCAATTCTCGCGCCCGATGATGGCCGGCGCCGGCGTCGCCGCGCTGCTGGTGATCGGCGCGATCGCCTGGCTGAGCGGCGGCAAGGACGATGCCCAGGCCGTCGCTCAAAACAGCGAGGCGTCACCGGCGCAGAAAACCCTGACGCAGCAGCCGAGCGCGCCGCAAACCGCGCAGCCTGCGGCGGCGGAACCTGAAAAAGCGGCGCCGCCGGCGCAACCGGTGGCGTTGGTGTACTTCAAACTGCAACCGGGTGAGCAGGTCAGCCTCGACGGCAAGCCGCAGCAGGTGACGCCGGGCGAAAACGGCTTCGCCAGCCTGAACCTGGCGCCGGGCCGCTATCAGCTGGAGATCCGTCACAACGATCGGCTCCGCCGCCAGCAGCTCAGCATCGACACCGCCGGCACCTGGCTGGTTAACCCGGCCACTGCCGGCTAATCCCGTTCTGAAACTCCGCCTCGGCGGGGTTTCCCCTATTTCATGAGACTGACGAGCAACTGCCCCCTCATTGGCCGCGCGGCAAGGCCGCTGCAACGCCGGAGTATGCAGGGCATGACGTCAATCACAGAGGACGTTCTCATGTTGGATCGCATTATTGCGCACACGCCGCTGGGCCAGGAGCAACTGCTGTTTCGCTCGCTGGACGGTATCGAAGCGCTTTCCACTCCTTTCGACTTCTCTATTGAATTGCTGAGCACCGACGCGCGCCTCGATCGCAAAGCGCTGCTCGGCCAACCGCTGACGCTGGAAATTCCGACCCAGGGCTTTCTCAGCGCCCCGCGTTACCTGAACGGTAAGATCACCGCCATCGCCGTCAGCAGCGAAGAGATCGGCGGCACGCGCTACGCGGTGTACAACCTGCACGTGCAGCCGGACCTGTGGCCGATGACCAAAGACCGTAATTTCCGCATCTTCCAGGAACAGACGGTGCCGCAGATCGTCAAGACCCTGCTGGCGGAGCACAACGTGCAGCTGGAAGATCAGCTGACCGGCGACTATCGTCTGTGGGGCTACTGCGTGCAGTACAACGAAAGCAGCTTCAACTTCATCAGCCGCCTGATGGAGCAGGAGGGCATCTATTACTATTTCAAACACGAAATGGGCAAACACACGCTGGTGCTCGGGGACGCCCCCCACCATCACCAGCCCTATCCCGGCTATGAGATGATCCCCTACCACCTGACGCCGTCGGGCGGCAGCACCAGCGAGGAAGGCATCAGCCAGTGGACGTTGTCCGATCGCGTCACGCCGGGCATCTACAGCCTGGACGACTACGATTTCCGCAAACCGAACGCCTGGCTGTTCCAGGCGCGGCAAAACCCGGTCTCGCCGACGCCGGGGCAAATCGACGTTTACGACTGGCCGGGCCGCTATACCGAGCATCAGCAGGGGGAGTTCTACGCCCGCGTGCGCCAGGAAGCCTGGCAGGCCGAACATCAGCAGATCCGAGGCACCGCCACCGCCATGGGCATCGCCCCCGGCAGTACCTTCACGCTGTATAACGCCCCGCATGCCGACGACAATCGCGAATATCTGACGCTGCAGGCCAGCTACCATCTGAAAGAGAATCGCTACGCCAGCGGCGACGATCAGAGCAGCGAACACCGCATCGACTTCATCGTCCTGCCGGCGGACGTGCCCTGGCACCCGCCGCAGCAGGCCACCTGGCCGAAAACCCACGGACCGCAGACCGCCCGGGTGGTCGGCCCGGCCGGCGAATCGATTTGGACCGACAAATACGGCCGCATCAAGGTGAAGTTCCACTGGGATCGCTTCGGGCCGAAAGACGACGGCAGCTCCTGCTGGGTGCGCGTCTCCAGCGCCTGGGCCGGCCAAGGCTACGGCGGCGTGCAGATCCCGCGCGTGAACGACGAAGTGGTGGTGGACTTTATCAACGGCGATCCGGATCGGCCGATCGTCACCGGGCGCGTCTATAACGAAGCCAGCATGCCGCCGTGGGCGCTGCCGGCCGCCGCCACCCAGATGGGCTTTATGAGCCGCACCAAGGACGGCACCGCCGACAACGCCAACGCCCTGCGTTTCGAAGACAAGGCCGGCGCCGAACAGGTGTGGATCCAGGCGGAGCGCAACATGGACACCCAGGTGAAAAACGATGAAAGCCACACCATCGCTAACGACCACACGCATCTGGTGGGCGGTAACCAGATCAAACGGGTGGTGCTTAATCAGGCGACCGGCGTCAAAGGTGAATCCTCCGCGCTGACCGGCAAAACGCGCAGCGACGCCGTGGTCAATGCCTTTACCCTCGGCTCCGGCGAATCGCTGCGGCTCGAGTGCGGCGAAAGCGTGATCGAACTGCTGGCGGACGGCCAAATCAACATCACCGGCACCAGTTTCAATATCACGGTAAAAGAGGATGGCGCGATCAACACCGGCGGCCAGCTGGATCTCAACCAGCCTGGCGGCGCCGCGCGCACCGCCGCACCGGGCGGTGGCCATCAGGCGGCAATCCAGAGCGCCGTCGATCAGCTGTTCCCGAACGAGGAGGCGAGTGGTACGCCGGGAAAGCCGGTTAACGCCGCCCCTCGGGCGGCGGCAGCGGCGCCGGCATCTATCACGCAAAATGCTCAATCGACAACAAAACCCGGCAGAATTGATAATCGGGTTGTTGAATCGGTCATGGCCTCTGAAGGGAGTGCTGGAGAACAAGGTGGGCGCCGTGAGTTATACGGATTCAGAAAAGGAAATGGCAATGCTTATGACAAAATCCTTGCTGCTCGTAACCAATACGGCCAAGGCAGCGCTGAAGAGTTTGAGGAAGTATCCAAAGCAATGAGCGCATCAGCGAAGTCTGCAGGTGCACTGAACTTTTCTGATCCAGGAAAACAAGGGGCAATAACTTCATTGGCACATATGCGTGGCTCATCTGGCGCACAAGCGATCCTGAACTCCATGGAGTCCGGACGAATAGTTAAGGCTGATACCTTAACGTCGGAGGCAATAGCCAAAATTGAAAGTATGTCGGCGGAAAGCTTTCAGGATAATTTACTTAAAGCTCGGGTAGAATACGATAGAGCAATATATGGAGATACCATCACGACGCAGGGTGGTAAACAGTACAACTGGTGGGCACGTTATGGTAATGGCCTTCAAAAGCGGTATGCCCGGGAAGCAGAAGAATTTTTAAAATTATCAAACGAGTGATTTATGTTCAAAAAAATCTTATTACCTACATTGTTTGCTGCTTCTTTGCTTGGCTCCATTGAATCCACATCAGCGATAGACCTGTTACAATATAACAAAACCAACACAGTAAGCGGGCTGGTCAACGATAAAGCGGTCACTGACAATCTTAAAAGCATACTGGGTCAAGACTATGAAAAGTACATCAACAACTTTGATGTGTTCGGTGAACCTCATTCAACCCCAGGTGGTGGGTTATTTGTTGAAGGGTGGCTAAAAGATCTTTATCTGGAAAATGCCTCTGCTCTGGTCATCAATCCCGATGGGAAAATTTATGCCGCCTGGGTTGTACCTGATTCTGATATCATAAATTACAAATCATCTGATAAAGATTCCCCTATTAATAATGATATTCTGCATTGGGCTGCACGCTTCAAAGACATGCATTTTTCCTCAGACAGCAAAAGAAATAAGGTGAGGACTGAGGAAGAATACTTTGACACACAGTCATTCTCTATCAAGCTCATGACTGTTTGCATCAGTAAAGGAAACTGTAATGATGCTACTTATTATGGAGAGCGTAAAAAAGATGGTGCTGCTGTAACTTTGCAGGGAAAAGTGACACGTGCTGATTGCAATACAGCCCCATGCCCAATAATCAGTTATGAGTTTAAAAATGCATCGACGACCTACATGCTCAGTAAAATTGATAACACACTGACAGTTATAAAGAACGGTAAGATATTAATGAATCAAAAAGGAACTTGGGGGAAATAGCCACCACAACCGCCACCGAGTGATTCCAAGGCACTTGATTCCAAGGCGCTAAAGTGAGACTTGGCCTATCTACCTACACTGTATAGATATCAAACGGCCTATACGTCAGTGCGAGTGACACTCCCTCCTCTTGTCACCGCTCCTAAACCGAACAGGAATGACAATCACAGGCTGAATCGATATCCCCTATCGATTCAGCCTTCTTTATCATTTCCCCTTCACCACTTCTTCACCGTCTGGTAAATCTCGAGGTCAAAATAGCCGTCGGCCTCGCAGTCGTTGAGATAGTGTTCATAGCTCACTCCCTCAACCGGCTGATAGCCGCTGGCCGGCAGCAGCTTCTGGTAAAACTCGCCCCATACCCGTTCGAAATCGCCATCGCTGATGCGTACGCGGTAAACCGCGTACTGCCCAGCGGGCAGCGTCTGCACGGTCATACCCGCGCTGCCCGTCGGCAGCGCGAAATCGTCCGCCACGCTCATCACCACGTCGGCGCGCAGCTTTTCCGGCGCCACTTCTGCCGGATCGTCCCAGTACAACACCAGCCATTTGCCGAACGGCACGTCGTGGCGCTGCCGCCATGCCAGCAGTTGCTGCGAGCCCTGCGGGATGGTCTGTGGATACGGCCCCACCACTCTGACACCCACCACCTTCTCCGCCGCTTTATCGATAATCCTCACGCTCATCGCCCTTCCCCCTCACAGTGTCTCAGGCACCGATTTCGGTACGCACGTCCAGCAGTTCGGGGAAAAAGGTCAGGTCCAACGCCTTTTTCAGGAAGCTGACGCCGCTGGAACCGCCGGTGCCCGACTTAAAGCCGATGATCCGCTCCACCGTTTTCATATGGCGGAAGCGCCACAGATGGAAACTCTCTTCGATATCCACCAGCTTCTCCGCCATTTCATACGCTTCCCAATAGGTCTGCGGGTTGTCGTAGATCACTTTGAACGCCGGCAGCAGATCCGGGTTGCGCTGATAGGGCTGCGTCCAGTCGCGCTTGAGGCACTCCTGCGGGATCGGCAAACCGTGGCGCGCCAGGTACAGCAAGTATTCGTCGTACAGGCTCGGCGCTTCGAGGATCGCCTTCAGCGCCGCGTGTTTTTCCGCATCGCTGCTGAACACCGCCAGCATGGCGGCGTTCTTGTTGCCGAGCAGAAACTCGATCGACCGGTATTGATGCGACTGGAAGCCCGACGAACTGCCCAACACATCGCGAAACTCGACGTATTCCGACGGCGTCAGCGTTTCCAGCACCGCCCACTGTTCGAACAGCAGCCGCTGGATCTGTTTAACGCGCGCGAGAATTTTAAAACAGTGGCTGAGTTTGTCCTGCTGCACCAGCCGCAGCGCCGCCTGTAGCTCGTGCAGCATCAGCTTCATCCACAGTTCGGAGGTTTGGTGCTGTATCACGAACAGCATTTCGTCATGATGCGGCGGGTTGGAGAGCGGGTGCTGGCAGTCCAGCAGTTGGTCCAGGCACAGGTAGTCGCCATAGCTCATGCGTTTGGAAAAATCGGTGACAATCGCGCTTTCTAATTCCCGTTTGTTCATCTGTGATCTCCGTTGCGCCCAGCGCCCCATCGGCCTGGAACGTGCCGCAAAGAGAAAACAATAGTACAGAACCCGCCGCCCCGAAGGGCGATAAACGAGAGATGCTTCGCAGATCTCACTCATCCGCGTCACCCCATGGCCGCCGCCCTTTGCTGTTTAGTAAACAACCAGCCCTGCGCCTGACGACTCTCACAAATGCGCGATCCCGTGCGGGTTTCGCCCCGGTTGCGGCTTGCCTGCGCCCGCCTTCCCTTATAGATTGCAGGCTAACGGCAGGCAGCAAGGGATCGGCAAATGGCAAATATTCGTGATGTCGCGCGGTTGGCCGGCGTGTCCATCAGCAGCGTGTCGAACCTGCTGAATAATCGCAGCCACCAGATGAGTGCACAGACCCGTCAGCGCATCGAACAGGCGATGGACACCCTGGGCTATCGTCCGGCGCGCACCGCAGTGAACCTCGCGCCACAGGCGAAGATCATCGGCCTGCTGCTGCCGTCGATCGTTAACCCGAGTTTTTCGGCGCTGGCGCACGCCGTCGACAGCGCGGCGCGCGCTCACCGCTACCGCGTCTTGCTCGGCAACGCCTACAGGCAGGAACAGGAGGAAGCCGCGTTTATCGACGATATGTTTCTGCATGGCGTGCGCGGCATCATCGTGGCGGCGAGCGACATCCGCCAGACCCATTTTGTCCGGGCGGCCGAGCGGGGCATGAAGATCGTCAGCTATGACAGCCCGTTCGCCGAGCCGATGGCCGCCGACAGCCGGTTGTTCGACAGCGTGTCGATGGACAATCTCGCCGCCGGGCGTCTGGCCGCGCAGCACCTGCTCGAACGCGGCTGCCGACATATCGTGTTCGCCACCGAAGCTGCGCTGACCGTGGGGCGCAGCCACAAGATCGACGGTTTTCTGAGTGCGCTGGGGCACAACTTGAGCGAACGCCAACGGGTGATCGAAGGCAAAGCCACCAGCGCCTACGGCGACACGGAGATGTTCGAATTGGGGCTGACGCTGGCATCCCGCATCCTCGCGCTGACGCCGCGCCCGGACGGCATCGTGGCGATTAACGATGCGCTGGGCATCGGGCTGATGGTGGGGCTGCGCGCCGCCGGCGTCCAGGTGCCAGCAGAGATTTCGGTGGTCGGCATCGACAATATCGCGCTTGCCGGCCTGGCCGAACCGGGGTTGACGTCGATCGGCCCGCCGCTGGCCGAGATGGCGCAGCTGATGGTCGAACGCCTGATCGGCCGCATCAACAATGATTCACAACCGCCCGGCGAGTTTCTCTTCCCGCCGACGGTCATCAGCCGGCGTTCCGTCAAAACCGCCGGTTAATACGGTAAAAACGGCTTACCCAGGCGATGCGCAGATAGCATCGTCCGGCTCGCCGCAGCCAAAATCAGAAAAAACAGCGTCGTCGCAATAAATAAACGGCGCGACGCTTTATGCACGCAACGTCGTTATTCAGCACGCCGCTCATGACTTTGGGCCGGGCCGCTATTATTCCGATTAACCACATGGGAAAAACCATGATGAAAAAAACAATGCCAAAGGATATTGAACGCAGTGCCATCAGGAAATTGACGCTGCATATTGTCCCCCTCATGATCTTGTTGTATTTCCTGGCCTTTCTCGACCGCAACAATATGGCCTACGCCGCCAAAGCGTTGGAAGATAATCTGGGATTGACCGCCTCGGCTTTCGGCTTCGCTTCCGGAATTTTCTTTATCGGCTATTTCCTGTTTGAAATACCCAGCAACGCCGGCACCATTAAATTCGGTCCGCGCATCTGGTTCGCCAGAATATTAATTTCCTGGGGCATCTTCGCAACCCTGCTCGGTTTTGTGCGCACGCCGCTGGAGCTGTATATTTGCCGTTTTATGCTGGGCGTGTGCGAAGCCGGTTTCTTTCCCTCGGTGGTGTATTATTTCACGGTCTTCTTCCCGGAAAAATACCGCACCAAAATTCTCGGCATGTTCATCATCGTCCAGCCGCTGTCCAACGCGGTCGGCTCGCCGATTTCCGGCTTTATTCTCAATATTCAGCATGACTGGTTCGGCTTCGCCCCCTGGCAACTGCTGTTCATCCTCGAAGGGCTGCCGCCGATCGTCATCGGCCTGCTGATCCCCTTCCTGATCAAGAACTCGCCCAAGGACGTCGGTTATCTGAACGTGGAGGAAAAAGCCTGGCTGATGAGCAACGCCGGCCGCTCCAAATCCGGCTCAAAAATCACGCTGGGCGACTTCCTCAAGGGCATTAAAAACAGAAAGTACCTGCTCTACGCGCTGCTCAACTTCGGCATGGTATGCGGCATTTACGGCTTCGGCACCTGGCTGCCGTCGATCATCAGCGCCATTTCCGGCAGCGATATCTTTCGCGTCAGCCTGCTGGCGCTCATTCCCTACGGCCTGGCCGCGCTGCTGGTGTATCCGTGGAGCCTGTGGGCCAGCAAAACCAAAAAGCTCGGCGTGTTCGCCGGCCTCAGCATGGTGATCGCCGCCATCGGCCTAATGGGCGCGGTGACATTTTTTAAATACGACCCGTTCGTCGCGCTGTCATTCCTGTGCATTGCCGCCATCGGCATCTACACCGCCGTGCCGCCGTTCTTATCCATGCCCGCCAATATCTCCACCGGCGCGGCCGCGGCCGCCGGGCTGGCGGTGGTGAGCTGCATCGGCAATATCGGCGGTTTTGTCGCCCCCTATGCGGTGGGCGTGCTGAACGATCTGACCGGCAGCAGCGCGCCGGGGCTGTTTTTCCTGGCCTCGTGCCTGCTGGCGACCGGTTTGATCTGCATTTTTTACTGCGCCAAACAGCGTGAAGGCGTCATCAATTCTTAACGAACCAATAAGGAGTCAATCATGGGCGATCTTGCGGGCAAAAAGGTCTTTATCACCGGGGCGGAACAGGGCATCGGCCGCGCCACCGCAGAGCGGCTGATCAAGGCCGGGTGCGACATCTATTTTCACTACCACAGCGACGAAAGCGGCCCCAAGGCGCTGGTGGCACTGGCCCATTCACTCGGACAAAAGGCCGCCTACGGCTACGCCGATCTCATCGACACCGACGAAACGCTGCGCTGCGTCTCGGCCGGCGCCGAGTTTCTCGGCGGCATCGATATTCTGATCAATAACGTCGGCGGCATCGTCGGGCGCAAATGGCTGGGCGAGATCGATCGCGCCTTCTGGCAAACCGTGATCGACGTAAACATGACCACCATGCTGAACGTGACCCAGAGCGCGCTGCCGCACCTGAAGGCGGCGCCGAACGGCGCCAGCATCATCAACCTGGCCTCGCTGGCCGGCCGCGCCGGCGGGCACGCCGGCTCGCTGGTCTATTCCGCCACCAAGGGCGCGGTGCTCACCTGGACGCGCTCGCTGGCGGCGGAGCTGGGCGAGCACGGCATCCGGGTGAACGCGGTGGCGCCCGGCCTGATCCTCGGCACCCGCTTTCATAATCGCCATACCACCCAGGCATCGGCGGAGGAAACCGTTCGCAGCATCCCGCTGGGCCGCGCAGGCACGCCGGACGACGTGGCCCGCGCCATCGCCTTCCTGGCGGCGGAATACGACGGCTTCATCTCCGGCGCCACTCTCGACATCAACGGCGGCATCTTCCGCATGTAGTTCAGCTGCGGGCGGCACAGCCGCCCCCTATTCAGGAATCGCTTTATGATCAAATCCGCCATCACTCACCCGCCGCTGCTCGCCGCGCTGGCGCAATGCGGGCATAAAACCCAGGTGCTGATCGCCGACGGCAATTACGCCTGCGTGACGCACGCGCCGAAAGACGCCACCGTGGTCTATCTGAACCTGGCGCCCGGCACGCTCGCCGCCCCGCCAATCCTGGAAAAACTGCTGGCCTGCATCAACGTGGAAAGCGCGGCGCTGATAGCCTGCCCGCCGGACTTCACCAACACTATCGAAGCCGAATACCGGCAACTGCTGCCAGAACATTGCCCGATCGAGCACCTGCCGCGCGAGGCGTTTTACGCCGCGGTCAAATCGGATCGGACGCTGCTGGTGATCGCCTCCGGCGAACGGCGCCGCTTCGCCAATCTGCTGCTGACGGTGGCGCCGGTGGTGTGAAAGAGGTAGAGGGTGTGAGGGATAAAATGAGGGGGCCAGCCCCCTCATGCCGTTACAGGTCAGCGACCCACTTCTCCAGCTCCCCCGCACGTTCCGCATCGATATAACTGGTGGCCCAGCCAAACAGGTAAGCGAAGGCGAAAATGCCCACCGTCGACGACACCAGCGTCGGCGCGAAAAACGCGGCGATAGCGGAGAGCGTATACCCTGCACCGATCGACAACCCGAGCGCTTCGAGCTGGTTGCGGAACGCTTTCCAGTTGCCGGTTGAGAAACCTTCAATCGCGGCGTTTACCAGATCCGCGCCCTTGAGCGCCCAGTCCACCCCGGTGAAGACCTTGCCCAATACCCGCGCATTGCGGGCATACTGTTCCGCATCGATCATTTTCAGCCAGGCGACAATCGCCGCTTTGTCCTGCGCCTTGAGCTTTTTATTCAGGCCCTTCGTCAATTGCTCGTAGGTTTTCTCCGCATCTTGCACGTTGCGGATATATTTTCCTTGAATTCCCGCTTCCAAATCCTTGGCGAGTTTGGCGTATTTCGCGCCGATCTTTTCCGCGATATCTTTATTGATACCTGCGGCCAGGCTGACGCCATCCTTGATGGCTTTTAATTCCGCATTTTGATATTCGACGAATTCCTTAACGATCGTTTTTACCGAGCCGGGCGATTTTACCGGCTTGCCGTTGGCATATTTCACCTCCATGGCATTCAGGTTATCCCCTCTCACCACGGCGATAAACGCGGGCCGGTTCTTATTGGCCTTATAGTAGAGGTTGTAGGTCGCCACTCCGTCTTGCTTTTCCACCTTCAAATGATGAAAACCGTAGTAACTCCCGGTCGTGCGGGTCGTCGAGAATTCGCCGGTTTTGCCGTTGCCATGCCAGCCGCTGACGGGCCGATCGCGATGCGAGTCTGTCACGAAACTGCCTAACGAAGAGGCGCCGATCTGCCCGGCATTCAGGCCATTGTTGCCGCCTTTGCCAGGGGGTGAGGGTTTGCGCGCATGGCCGGTTTCGATATCCCCGATCGCCACTGTCACCCCCTTGGCGTTGACCCCCATCACCAGCCCCCCCAGGCCAATGTGCTTCGCCTGATCGGCCGTCAAACCGGTGGCGGAAAGGCTCAGCGTGCCGGATGGGCTGACGCTTTCAATATGCAATTTCGCATCCGGGTTAATTCTGCGCGCCGCCTTAATCACCGCCTCCAGCTTCATGCGCAGCGCCGGATCGTTTTGGATCGCCGCTATCTGTTGCTGTTCCGGGCTGTTGCCAACGCCGGCGCCGCCGCGATCGCGATCGCCGGAATGGCCTTTATCGCCGCCCCCCGGCTCAGGGCCCGTACCGCGTTCAGAACTCCAGTTAGTCCCATCTCCTTTACCACCATAATTAAATCCAGGCATATGCTTTCATCCTTATTTCGTTTTATTTTTAAGATGCCGATATTCTCGTTTAACGCGGATTGACACGCGCATTATCCCTATCGGCAAACCGTTTTTAGCTGCCCGTCATTTATAAAAAACCGCAGAAATAAGGACAACGGATGGCGGCTGTCTGGTCGGTGAAACAAATAGGATCGCGTCTGCATAACCTGAATATATCGCCGCGGGTCACGCCTGGATGGCTGCGACCTGTTCAGAAGTCATTGGCACACGCCATGAATTGCAATTACAATCATCGCACTTGCAACTTAAAGGGAATGCTCCGCATGTCGCCTCAACGTATAACAATGCCTGCCGCCTCCGCCAGGACCAGAACCCTGGCCGAAGCCTGTATCCGCAAGATGGCCTCCGTCAGCCAGAACGCCGGCGCGGCGCTTCCCTCTTCCACCGCCTGGACGGCGGAAGCCTTGAGCGAACTAAACGCCAGTGGCAACATCTGGCTCATCGACGGCAGAAGGCGCGCCGAACCGCCGAGCTCCCGCTACGCCACCGCCTGGCCGCTCTGGTTTGGCCATCAATCAGAACGTTATGAGAAACCGTTGTTTTACGTCGTCAACACCCCTTCGGTGGACATGCTCCGCGGGCTTGAGCCGGAAACCAATCGCAAGGGGATTTTCATCAGCGATGCGGATACCGGCAGTACCGACTTGCCGAAAGGCGTGCAGGCCTGGTTCCCGCTCCAGCTCACCGCCATGCCGGACTGGCTGCCTTTCGATCCGGCCAATGCCCGGGAAACCGGCGCGATACTCCATCACGCCCTGCACGCGCTCTATCTGGAGGGAACGAGAAAGATGGTGTATCTCGCGACCAACGCAGACAATGATGCCCCCGCTTCCGGTGAGCCGTTTGTCGCAGAGCAGGCGTTCAAGGGGATGTATCGTGTCGCGGCGGCGGCGGACTCGCCGTTGCAGGTTCGCCTGTGCGGCGCAGGCAGAACGCTCGCCCGCGTTCAGCAGGCGGCTGAGGTGTTGAAAAATTGGGGCATCGCGGCCGAAATCTGGAGCTGCCCCAGCTACACGCGGTTGGCGCAGGATGCTGAACTCGCCGACATGCAGCGCCAGGACAGCGGCGGCGAATGCCATCTGAAAACGTGTCTGGGCGCCGGGAATGCCCCCGTCGTCGCCGTTACCGACTACTCGCACCTGATTGCCAACCAGCTCAAGCGGTTCATTCCCGCACGCTTTGCCGCGGTGGGTTCGGATTCTCGCACCCGGGGCGAAATTCACTATCCGCAGGCGGAATGGATTGCGCTATGCGCCCTCAAACTGCTGGCCGACGAGCAGAAAATTCCCTCGACGCTGATCGCCGATGCGCTGCGCGTTCTGCACATCACGCCCGATGCCTGATCACGCTCTGGCCAGCTGCATCGCGTTGTCCAACGCGTCGGAGAAGCGTGCGATCTCTTCTTCGCTGAACTGATTGAGAAAGTGGGTTTTGACCACCGCGCGGTAGATCTCCCACATTTTTTTCCGCAGGGCCTTACCTTCCTCGGTGATGGTGGCGAAGGAGGCCCGACGGTCGTCATCCGAACGGAAACGCGTGACCAGCCGCTCTTTTTCCAGGCGATCCATCAGGCGGGTCAGGTTATAACGCTCAATCACCAACACGTCCGCCAGTTCATGCATGCGGCGCGTGCCGTTTTCCCCGCTTTCCAATCCCCATAACACGTCATACCAGGCGTACGCCGGCAGCCCCGCCTCCGACAATTGCGTTTCTATCTTTTTGATGATTGCCCGGTGCGCGCGCACGAAGGAGAACCACAGGTCGGGTTGTTTATCTGTCATGTCAGTTTTCTCGTCAAAAGCGGTGAGTTGCAATTGCAATTGTAAAGGGATAGAGTGGCTTTCGCCATTGTTGCATTTGCAACTCTTGCATATGCAATTCAATAAATTCCTGTATCGCTCAGCGCCTTATCAGGTAAGTACATTTGGAGCTTTTATGAACCAACCCGCGGTAAAAGCAGATCTTGACCCACAAGAGACGGCTGAATGGCTTGAGGCATTTGAAGGGGTCGCCGACATCGACGGCCGTGAACGCGCGCATTTTTTGTTGGAAAGAATGGCCGAAGCCGATCAGCGAAAACACGGCGATTTCTTCAGCATGGTCACCACGCCGTACGTGAATACGATCCCGGTCTATAAGCAGCCGACGTATCCCGGCGATCTGGCCGCGGAAGCGCGCATCAATGCGTTTATTCGCTGGAACGCCATGGCGATGGTGCTGCGCGCCGGCAAACATTCCAACGTCGGCGGACACATCGCCACCTACCAGTCGGCCGCGGTGCTTTACGACGTGGGATTCACGCACTTTTTCCGCGGACGCACCGATGAGTTTGCCGGTGACATGGTGTATATCCAGGGTCACTCCGCCCCCGGCATTTACGGCCGCGCCTATCTCGAAGGCCGCATCGACGAGGAGCTGCTCGACAACTTTCGCCGCGAATCCGCGCGCCGCGGCCTTTCTTCCTATCCGCACCCCAGGCTGATGCCGGATTTCTGGCAATATCCCACCGTTTCGATGGGGCTGGGGCCGCTGACCGCCGCCTATCAGGCACGCTATATGCGCTATCTGGAATACCGCGGGTTGAAACCGCATCAGGGGAGAAAGGTGTGGGCGTTTCTCGGCGACGGCGAGATGGATCAACCGGAATCGCTGGCGGCAATTGCGCTGGGCGGGCGAGAAAAGCTCGATAACCTGATCTTCGTCGTGAACTGCAATCTGCAGCGGCTGGATGGTCCCGTGCGCGGCAACGGCAAGATCATTCAGGAACTGGAAGGCACCTTCAAAGCCGCCGGCTGGCAGGTGATCAAGGTGATCTGGGGCAGTGGCTGGGACAAACTCCTGCAAAAAGATCGCTCCGGGCTGCTGATGCAGCGCATGATGGAGTGCGTCGACGGCGATTACCAGACCTTCAAGTCGCAAAGCGGCGCCTATGTGCGGGAGCATTTCTTCGGCAAGTACCCGGAGTTGCTCGCGCTGGTCGCCGATCTGAGCGACGATGAGATCTGGGCGCTGCACCGCGGCGGCCACGATCCGCAAAAGGTGTACGCCGCCTACCATCAGGCGATGCATACCCCGGGCAGGCCGACGGTGGTATTGGCCAAAACGGTCAAAGGGTTCGGCATGGGAGAAGCCGGTGAAGGGCAGAACATCAACCATCAGCTGAAAAAAATGAGCCAGGATGCGGTGAAAGCCTTCCGCGATCGTTTGGGGTTGACGCTCCCCGATGCGCAGCTGGAAGCGATCCCTTATCTGAAGCCCGAGCCCGACAGCGCGGCGGCGAAGTACATCACCGCGACGCGCACCGCGCTGGGCGGCTACATCCCCGCCCGCTTCGGCCAATCCGCCCCGCTGGCGATACCGGCGTTATCGCGCTTCGACAGTCTCCTTAAGGGCAGCGGCGAGCGCAACATGTCAACCACCATGGCCTTCGTCAATATCCTCGGCGCGCTGCTCAAAGACCCCAACATCGGCAAACTGATCGTGCCCATCGTGCCGGACGAGTCGCGCACGTTCGGCATGGAAGGCCTGTTCCGCCAGATTGGCATCCATTCCTGGCTCGGCCAGCTGTATACCCCGCAGGATGCCGGGCAGCTCAGCTACTATAAAGAGGCCAAAGACGGCCAGATTTTGCAGGAAGGCATCAACGAATCCGGCGCGATATCGACCTGGATCGCCGCCGGCACCGCCTACAGCAACCACGATGTCGCGACGATCCCGTTCTATATCTTCTACTCCATGTTCGGGCTGCAGCGGGTGGGCGATCTCGCCTGGGCGGCGGCCGACGCGCGCACCAAGGGTTTCCTGCTCGGCGCCACCTCCGGCAGAACCACCCTGATGGGCGAAGGCTTGCAGCATGACGACGGCCACAGCCACGTGCTGTCTTCCGTGATCCCCAGCTGCGTCTCCTACGATCCGACCTATGCCTATGAACTCGCAGTGATCGTTCAGAGCGGCATGCGCAGGATGTTCGTTGAGCAAGAGGATATTTACTACTACATCACCTTGCTCAATGAGGGATACCCGCAGCCGCCGATGCCGGCGGGCGTAGAGGACGGGATTATCCAGGGGGCGTATTTGCTCAAACAGAGCGCAGCGACAACCCAAGAGAGCCCGCGCGCTCAGCTGGTCGCCAGCGGCGCCATCATGCGCGAGGCGCTGGCGGCAGCGGAGCTGTTGGCCGTCGACTTTGGCGTCGCCAGCGATATCTGGAGCGCCACCAGCCTGAGCGAGCTGCGCCGCAACGGCATGGCGGCCGAACGCTGGAACCTGCTGCATCCGGAAGATCCGCCGAAAGTCCCTTATATACAAAGCCTGCTGGCGGCGCATCCCGGCCCGGTGGTGGTAGCGACGGACTATATGAAGATCGTCGGCGATCAGATCAAACCGTTCTTGCCCGACCGCACCTTTATCGCCTTGGGCACCGACGGCTTTGGCCGCTCGGACACCCGCGAGGCGCTGCGTGAGTTCTTCGAGGTCAACCGCCATTTCATCGCGCTCGCCGCGTTGAAACTGCTGGCAGACGAAGGCCGTATCGCCCGCAGCGAGGTCAACCGCGCCATGGCGCTGTACGGCATCGCCCCCAATAAGCCGGATCCGGCGGCGGCGAAGTAACGCATAGCCTACCCACGCCGCCGGTTATCACCCGCGGCGTTTTTCTTCCTTCGATTCGGCAGCGCGCGGCGCCCGCTCCCCCAGCCGCACCACGGGAATGTCCGCCAGCCGGGTGGTGTAAGCCGGCGACAGCATGTCGCGCTTCATTTGCCACGGCTTGACGATCCCCTGCCCGGCGAACCACACGCGCCCGCGCCCTTCCTGATTCAAGCGATCGAGGGTCGCCATCAGGCGCTCGCTGTTGCGGCGCGGCGGGCAGTCGTCGAACAGGTCGATCTGCGCCATGGCGGCGGCGCTGAAATCCCCCAGCATCACGCCGCCCTTCAGATAACGCCGCCCCTCCTGCCAAATGCTCTCCAGCGCGCGCACCGCCATGGCGATGATGTCGCGGCTGTCGTTGCTCGGCGTTTGCAGCCGGGCGGTGCCCATATTGCTGTAATAGCCTTCGCCCGCCGAATGCGGGCTGGTTTTGATAAACACCGACACGTTGCGGCAATAGCGCTTTTCCTGTCGCAGCTTTTCGGCGGCGCGTTCGGCATAGCTGCAGATCGCCTCGCGCATGTGCGGGTAGTGCGTCAACCGCTGGCCGAACGAGCGGGAACAGATGATCTGCTCTTTCGCCGCCGCCTCATCTTCCCATTGCAGGCATGACTCGCCGCGCAGCTCACGTATCGTGCGCTCCAGCACCACGCTGAAGGTTTTACGCGCCAGCCGGGTATCGCAGTCCGCCAGCTGCAGCGCGGTGTGAATACCCATCGCCTGCAGTTGGCGAGTCAGGCGGCGCCCCACGCCCCACACCTCTTCCACCGGAAGCAACGCCAGCAGTTTGCGCTGGCGCGCCGGATCGGATAAATCCACCACGCCGCCGGTGCCGCGCCATTTCTTGGCCGCGAAGTTGGCCAGCTTGGCCAGCGTTTTGCTCGGCGCAATGCCAACCCCGACCGTCAAATGCAGCTCGCGCCGGATGCGATCGCGCACCCGCTGGCCGAACGGTTCCAGCGCTTCGCAGCGCGCCACGCCGTCCAGCCGCAGAAAGGCTTCGTCCAGTGAATAGATCTCCACCGCCGGCGCCATCTCCTCCAGCGTGTCCATCACCCGGCGGGACATATCGGCGTACAGCGCGTAGTTGGAGGAGAACACCGCGACGTTGCGACGGCGCATCTCCTCTTTGATCTTGAAATAAGGCGCGCCCATCGGCACGCCCAGCGCCTTCGCCTCGGCGCTGCGGGCGATCACGCAGCCGTCGTTGTTGGACAACACAATCACCGGCCGCCCCCGCAGGTCGGGCCGGAAAATGGTCTCGCAGGAAGCGTAGAAGCTGTTGACGTCTACCAGGGCGAACATGGCTACAGCGCCGCGTAGACGATAAAGGTCACCACGCCGAAAATCTCCAGCTGCGCTTCGTCGTCGAACACGATGGGCGCGTAGGCGGGATTCATCGGCAACAGCCGCACGTCGGGGTGGCACTGCAGCTTTTTGACGGTGAATTCACCGTCCACCGCAGCGATCACGATATTGCCATGCTCCGGCGTCAGGGCGCTGTCGACAATCAGCAGATCGCCGTCCCGAATGTTGCCGTCGATCATCGATTCGCCGCTGGCGCGCACGAAATAGGTGGCGTTGGGGTGCCGCACCAGCAGCTTGCCGATGTCCAGCCGGCCTTCGACATAGTCCTGCGCCGGGGAAGGAAAGCCGCAGGCCACGCGATCGGCAAACAGCGGTAACGTTAGGGGTTCACCTGGTGAAAAAGCATACAACCTTGAATTGCTCAGCATAATCATAACCAAACTGTATATTTATACAGTTAAGCATAAACAAAACGCGAACGCGTGCAACCCCCAATCCCCCTGCGGATCGCGCTTTCCCGCGTAATATAATAATTTTCTGAGCGATTTTTCCTGCAGCTTTTGGCGTTCTTCACGTGTGTTTGCACACATGATATCCACCAAAACTGTGGATAATGCGGCACTCAGACCGTTGGCGTATCGATGGGCAGGATGAGTGAGGGATTGTCATTGCGAACGGCGCCGACGGCGGGCGATACCGGTTGCCAGACGAAATCCTCTGCCTGCAGGCTGTACACGTCAGCCTGCATTTGACCAGAGGGCGGGACTAAGCGGGTGTCGAGCCAGTCGCGCGCGGCCGTCGGTCTCTGCTGCGTACAGCGCCGCAAAGAACAGCGGCAGGCCTTGCCTCAGCAAGAGCCCACGGGAGGAACGGCGGACGGCCTTACAAAATGACGCCAATAAAATTGCGACTGGCAATGGCATCAATGGGACGGCCAGAGACGAAAGTCAGTACGTTATGCCAGGAGCTTGGGATAACCCGACAAACGCTGTACCGCCACATTTCCCCTGATGGTCCACTGCGAGCTGACGGTATAAAGCTGCTCAACCGGGGATAATTTTAGCGGACGGAAAAATCTGGGGTTCCGGCGTAGAACCCCGAATAAGGAATAATCCTTAATTCATTTCAGGATTATTAATTCCATCTAAAACCTCTCGGCAATATTCTTTTTTATAGGCTTCATCATTACTTAATGACTTAACCAAAAAATCAGCATTTTTCCAACCATTATCCCAATGCGTATCGAATCCTGACTGTTCATACTTTAATGTTCTAGTTAATGAGTCTTTTATTTGTTTTTTATATTTATCAATTTTCTCATTGGTTGCCCCACAAACATCATGTGCAACACGAGCATTTGAGCCAGAAAAACCTATTGCTGAAATTGCCATCGCTTCATTTGATTTGTCGAAATCATTCGCATATGCCACAGCATTAGATAAAGCGAATATGACAAGAGCAGGTATGATTTTTTTGTATGAAATCATCTTTCACCTCTAACTCATTGATTGTTCATGGGGTCAGTTTGGATATCGAAAATTATTGTACATTAAGGCTGCTTTTTAATCAGTCTCAACTTCTTTATAGAAGGCCTGAATGCGACAAACTTGGGAAGTACTGTAGCCTGTCGCGTCTGCTGTTTCTCGGATGCTCAGTTTCTTAATCTGTCGGTAGTACAGGACTTTCTGATGTCGTTCCTGATCTGCCTGCTTTCCCCGGTATCTACCCAACGTATGCGCCCGTTCAATTCCCGGCTTTTGCCGTTGGCGGCGACTTGATCGTTCCGTCCGCGCGCCACAGCAGCAGGCAGGGGGCGCGCAGGTTCGGCCAGCACAATCAGCATCCGTCGCTACAGCGGCGACGGCCGGCGGACGTTAACCGTTGCCACGATGTCACTCCTCTCTCTTATAGATGAGGACATGCAGGCGCAGCCGGTCGGCATCAACACGTTCATCCATTATTGTGCCCGGATAGCCCTGCAGCGCCAGACCGTACCAGAAACTCAGAATGACAGAAGCCTTACCCAACTCTAGGGTGTAACCCATCCCGCCCTGGTTCAGATTGCATTTTTTAATCGCATCTTCTGCTTCCCGGATCAGCTGCGCATAGCTGAGTGAAAAATTCAGTGCCTGATCCATCCTGCTCGCTCCATCTCACCGCTGGCGCGCACGAATAAGTGGCATTAGGATGCCGCACCAGCAGTTTGCCGATATCCAGCCGGCTCTCGACATAGTCCTGCGCCGAGGAGGGAAAACCGCAGGCCACGCGATCGGCAAACAGCGGTAACGTCAGGGGCTCACCTGGTGAAAAAGCATACAACCTTGAATTGCTCAGCATAATCATAACCAAACTGTATATTTATACAGTAAAGCATAAACAAAACGCGAACGCGTGCAACCCCCTATCCCCCTGCGGATCGCGCTTTGTCGCGTAATATAATAATTTTCTGAGCGATTTTTTTTTACGCCTGCTAAGTGTTTCACTGCCCCTTGCACACACGTTATCCACCAAAACTGTGGATAACCTGCAGGGCGTGATTCCCTACGCGAGCGGGATCAGAATCCTGTATAATCCCCACACCTGCTAATAAGAATTCATCCTCGTCGGCGCCTCGTCACCGACGGTCACGAGAACGTTATGAACAAGCACCTGCTCTTCGCAGAAACCGACGATATCAAACAGGAATGCCTGTCGCGCCACGCGGTCTGGCAGCGCAACGATCTGGCACAGGCGCAGCAGGATTGGCTGGCGGAAGAAGTGCCGGTCGCCCTGGTGTACAACGGCATTTCCCACGTGGTGATGATGGCGACGCCAAAAGATCTGGCGGCCTTCGCCATCGGTTTTTCGCTGTCCGAAGGCATCATCACCTCCCCCGACGATATCTACGACATCCGTCAACAACCGGCCTGCAACGGCATTGAAGTGCATGTAGAGCTTTCGAGCCGCCGCTTTATGCAGCTGAAAGAGAAGCGCCGCAGCCTGGCCGGCCGCACCGGCTGCGGCGTCTGCGGGGTCGAGCAGCTGCAGGAGGTTGCTCAGCCCATCGCACCGCTGCCCTTCACCCAACGTTTCGATTTGGCCCAACTCGACCGGGCGTTGGCTCAACTGCAGGAAGTGCAAACGGTGGGAAAACTGACCGGCTGCACCCATGCGGCGGCCTGGATCCAGCCGGACGGCGCACTCAGCGGCGGATGTGAAGACGTCGGCCGCCATGTGGCGCTCGACAAACTGCTGGGTTACCGCAGCCAACAGGCCTGGTCGCAAGGGGCGGCGCTGGTCTCGAGCCGCGCAAGCTATGAAATGGTGCAAAAGTCCGCCATGTGCGGCGTCGAGATCCTGTTCGCCGTCTCCGCCGCCACCCGTCTGGCGGTGGAAGTGGCCGAGCGCAGCAACCTGACGCTGGTGGGCTTCAGCAAACCGGGGCGCGCCACCGTCTATACGCACCCGCAACGGCTCTGGCAATCGACAACGGCGGCATAGCGCCGCCGGATAAGAATCGACTATTCTCAATAGCAGGACACCAGGAAGCACCCACGTTATGATAATTCGCCCGCACCAGAACTGGTTTTTTCGCCTGTTCGCCTGGCACGGTTCCGTGCTGTCAAAAATTACCTTTCGCCTGTCGCTGAACGTGCTGATGTCGATAGTGGCGGTGATCAGCTACCAATGGTACGAACAGCTCGGCGTGCATTTGACCATCGCGCCGTTCAGCCTGTTGGGCATCGCCATCGCCATTTTTCTCGGCTTTCGCAATAACGCCGGCTACAGCCGCTTTGTCGAAGCGCGCAACCTGTGGGGCTCGCTGCTGATTACCGAACGCACCCTGCTGCGCCAGATCAAAAGCCTGCTGCCGGACGAACCGGCGGTGCAGCAAAAGGTCGCCAAGCTGCTGATCGCCTTTAGCTGGAGCCTGAAGCATCAGCTGCGCGGCACCGACCCCACCGCCGATCTGTACCACAATCTCACCGGCAACGAGCTGGCCGAGGTGATCGCCAGCCCGATGCCGACCAACCGCATCCTGCTGATGCTGGGCCAGGAAATCGGCAAATTGCGCCGTCAGGGCCTGCTGAGCGACATCACCTTCGGGCTGATCGACGATAAGCTGAGCGAACTGTCTCACACCCTCGGCGGCTGCGAACGGCTCGCCAGCACCCCGGTGCCGTTCGCCTATACCCTGATCCTGCAGCGCACCGTTTACCTGTTCTGCAGCCTGTTGCCTTTTGCCCTGGTGACCGATCTGCATTACATGACACCGTTTGTTTCGGTGTTCATTTCCTATACCTTCTTATCCTGGGACTCACTGGCCGAAGAGCTGGAGGATCCGTTCGGCGTGTCGGCCAACCATCTGCCGTTAAACGCCATTTGCAACACCATCGAGCGCAACCTGCTGGAAATGAACGACCAAAGCCCGCTGCCACCGCCGATGAAACCCGACGAGCACTTTAATTTGATCTGATCTATTTCACCCGAACACACTGGAGCCGAATGCAATGAATGCAAATAACACCCCGCCGCAAGCCGTATTCACGCCGGTCACGCGCCATGCCATTTTCATCGTCGCCACCCTGTCGCCCGTTCCCGCCCATCTGGCGGCGGTGCGCGCCTGGTGCGGCGATATCGCCGCCGTGGTACGTTCGGTCGGCAAACGCGCGCCGGCGGGCAATCTCACCTGCGTCTGCGGCTTCGGCTCCGAGGCCTGGGATACGCTGTTCGGCGCGCCGCGCCCTCGCCAGCTGCATCCGTTCAGCCCGATCGGCAGCGGGGAGCGCGTTGCGGTCGCCACGCCTGGCGACATCCTGCTGCACATCCGCGCCGATGAAATGGATCTGTGTTTTGAACTGGCCTCTCAGTTGACCGCCAAGCTCGGCGACGCCGTGACGGTGATCGAGGAGGTGCACGGCTTCCGTTATTTCGATCAGCGCGCCATGATCGGCTTCGTCGACGGTACGGAGAACCCGGAGGGGCACGAAGCCTTCGACTACACGGTGATCGGCGACGAAGACGCGGCGTTCAGCGGCGGCAGCTATGTGCTGGTGCAGAAATACCTGCACGATATGCAGGGCTGGAATTCGCTCAGCGTGGAAACGCAGGAGAAGATCATCGGCCGCCATAAACAGTCCAACATCGAGCTGGATGAAGCGGTCAAACCGTCGTCGTCGCACAGTTCGTTGACCACCATCACCGACGAGCAAGGCAACGAGGTGAAAATTCTGCGCGACAACATGCCGTTCGGCCGCCCCGGCCTGCGCGAGTTCGGCACCTACTTTATCGGCTATGCGCGCTCCCCGCAGCCGATCGAGCAGATGCTGGAAAACATGTTTATCGGCCGCCCGGCCGGCAACTACGATCGGCTGCTCGATTTTAGCCACGCGGTGACCGGCACCCTGTTCTTCGTGCCTTCCGCCCCGCTGCTGGAAGCGCTGGCCGATCGCAGCGGCGCCGAACTGCACTAACGCCTCTTCGGCGGCAATGCCTCCCCCCGCGACTTATACTGAATTAACGTTGCGTTATTGAGGGGGAGGCGCCATGCCGCTCACATTCAAACCGTCGGAAAGACTCTCCATCGGCACCGAAATAGAGCTGCAGCTGGTCGATGACGAGCACTACGATCTTACGGATCGGGCTGACCGGGTGGTCAGCGCGGTCGGTGACCGCCGACGCGTCAAACATGAGCTCACCAAGTCGATGGTGGAACTGAACAGCTCGGTGCACCGCGATCTCGATGCGCTGCACGCCGAGCTGCGCGCCCTGACCGATACCGTCCGGCGTAGCGCACGGCGCCTGGGCTGTGACGTCTGCGGCGGCGGCCGCCACCTGAGCAACGACTGGCGCAAGCAGGTCATCAGCGACAACGCGCGCTACAGGCAGCTGGCCAGCCGTTTTGGCTATCTCTCCAAGCTGGCCTGCGTATTCGGCCAACACATCCACCTCGGCGTCAACGACGGAGACGAGGCGATGTACCTGTGCCATGCGCTGACGCCCTATTTTCCGCAGCTGATCGCGCTCAGCGCTTCGTCACCGCTGTACCAGGGCGTCGATACGCGCTTTGCCAGCTCCCGTTTCAGCGCACAGAATTCTTTCCCCAATTACGGCTGCCTGGAACACATCTACAGCTGGCGCGAATTCAACGCCTACTATGACCGGCTGCATGCCGCCGGCGTCATCGACAGCGTCAAGGATATTTACTGGGATGCGCGGCCGAAACCGGAGCTGGGCACGGTAGAGATCCGCATCTGCGATACGCCGCTGCGCCTCGCGCACGCCACGCTGCTGGTCGGCTACTGCCGTCTGCTGGCCGATTTTCTGTTGCAACACCGCACGCCGATCGCGCCGGAGTACGATGCCTTCACCAACTACAACAAGCTCAACGCCTATCGCAGCGGTTTCGCCGCCGAATACGTCGATCCCGCCACGCTGCGCCGCTGCAGCCTGACTGCACATATCCTGCACACCCTCGACACGCTGAGCGGCTTCGCCGAGCGGCAGGAGGATCGGGCCGTGCTGCAGGCGGTCGAGCGCCATGTGCGCCGGGGCGTCAGCGATGCGGAGCATATCCGCCAGATGTTGCACAACGGCCTGCCGCAAACCCAGGTCATCAAACGCCTGTGCGATGAGCTGTTGCAACCGGCAAGTTAAGTTTCGGCTATCGATTCCATACGCCAAAGCGGCTGTTCATTATGTGCTCTTTCGCTACAATCGTGAGCACTGACATTCACCGCATCGAGGACACTATGTACAATTTCTCCCGCTATCAGGCAAAAGAACTGGCGCTGGCTTACATGAGCGGCAAAAAGCACGATCTGTCGCCGCAGGAGTTTTTGCAGCAGCTGAAAAACAGCGAAAGATCGTTTGAGCACCTGCTGAAACACGGCAGTGAAATGCCGCGTGACGTGCTGGTCAAAAGCTTCTGAACGGCCGGTCGCCGGCCTCTTTCCGTCTACGCCGCCGGTGGCGGGCCTGACAGGTCCGCGCATTCCCGGCCGTCTCTCTCCCTTTCTCTTCGCCCCCGGCGTTTCGCCTCCACCGACCAACACCCGAAAAATTCGCCTTTAGAGACGAATTATTGACATATTCGTATTCAGGTGCGAATTTATAGTCATCCCCCATCCACAACGGATCACACCATGCCGACGCCAATCAGCGTAATCAGCGGCGATCTGGTCGATTCTCGCCGGTCAGACACCGTCAACTACCTCAACGGGCTGCACAGCCTGCTCGATCGGCTGCAGCGCGACGGGCGGCTGCGCCAGGTGGAAATCTTTCGCGGCGATGCCTTCCAGGCGCAGGCCGCGCCGGAGGACGGGCTGTTGCTGGCAGTGTATATTCGCACTGCGCTGCGGGCGATGGGCACCGCTCACTGGGATGCGCGCATCGCCGTCGGGCTGGGTAGCCAACGGCCCGACGCCGCCGGTTACGGCAGCGCCTTTATCAACTCCGGCAGCGCGCTGGACGCTATGACGAAAAATTGCCGCCTGGCTCTGAAAACCGACAAGGATCGGACAAACGCCATTGTCAGCGATCTGCTGCCGATGTTAGATCATGTCATTGGCCGCTTGTCGCAGACCGAAGCGCGCATCGTCCAGGCGAGAATGTTCGCCGACAGCGGCGCGGCCGTAGCCGAGCAGCTGCAAAAAGCCGCTTCCACGGTCTCCGCCACGCTCAAACGCGCGGCCTATGAGGAGATCATGCGGTTTATTCACGCCATTAACAGGATCGTCTGACTATGGATCTGACCTATGCGCCTTTACTGGCCTGGTTGTTGATCGTCCATCTGCTGGCGGATTTTCCGCTGCAGCCGCTGAGTTGGGTGGAAGATAAAATCCAACATCGCGCGCGTTCGCGTTTTCTGCTGTTGCACGCGTTGCTGCATGGGGTGCTGGCCGCCTGGGTGGTGGCCGGTTTCGGCCTGCTGCACGGCGGACTGTCTTCACTGCAGGTGCTGGTCAGCCTGCTGGTTATCGCCGTCAGCCACTACCTGATCGATTTGCTGAAAGTCACCGCCATGATCCGCCTGAGCCCGGCCCGCAGCTTTCTGCTCGATCAGGGATTGCATCTGGCGGTGATCGCCTTGCTGTGGCTGGGGCTGACGCCGAATGCCGGTGAACTGCTCGCGGCGTTGGGACGGCAACTGGGGAGTTGGCAAACCGGCCTGGTGCTGGTGGCCTACAGCCTGATTTATCTGCCGATGAGCCTGCTGATTGGGCAACTGCTGGCGCGCTGGACGCCGCAAATGCCGCCTTCGGCCAAGGCCGACAACGATTCGCTGCTGCGCGCGGGCAAACAGATTGGCTATCTGGAAAGAACGCTGATCCTGACCTTTGTGCTGCTGGGGCAAATTCCGGCGATCGGTTTTTTGCTGGCGGCCAAATCTATCTTCCGTTTCGGCGATCTGCGCCAAAGTGACGATAAGATGCGTACCGAGTATGTGCTGCTCGGCACGCTGTTTTCCTTCACGCTGACCATCATGCTCGGCCTGCTGGTCAACAAACTGCTGTAGCGGTGCGGGGGCGAAGAATTTCGCCCCCGAAGTGAACGCCGAGGCGGCTTAGAGCCACTCGCCGAAGCGGCGGATATAGAAACGCTTCATCAACTGTGCGACCACGCAGTAGCTGACCAGCGTAGCGGCCAACCACGGGAAGTATTCCCACGGCAGCGGCTGCAAGCCAACCAGGGCGCCGAGCGGCGAGAACGGAATGTAGATGCCGAGCGCCATCACCAACCCGGTGGTCAGCAAGACCGGCAGCGCCGCCGTGCTCTGAATGAACGGGATCTTCTGGGTGCGCAACATATGCACCACCAGCGTTTGCGACAGCAGCCCCTCAATGAACCAGCCGGACTGGAACAGCGCCTGGTGTTCCACGCTGTTGGCGGCGAACACGTACCACATCAGCGCATACGTCGTGATATCGAAGATTGACGAGGTCGGCCCAATCCACAGCATAAAGCGCCCGATGTTTTTGGAGTCCCACTTGCGCGGTTTGCGCAGAAACTCTTTGTCCATCTTGTCCCACGGCAGCGACAGCTGAGAAATGTCGTACATCAGGTTCTGAATCAACAGGTGGATCGCCAGCATCGGCAGGAACGGGATGAAGGCGCTGGCCACCAGCACCGAGAACACGTTGCCGAAGTTGGAGCTGGCGGTCATGTTCAAGTACTTGATGATATTGCCGAAGGTCTCGCGCCCTTTGATTACCCCCTCTTCCAGCACCATCAGGTTCTTTTCCAACAGGATGATGTCCGCCGACTCCTTGGCGATATCGGTACCGGTGTCGACCGAGATGCCGACGTCGGCGTCGCGCAGCGCCGGCGCATCGTTGATGCCGTCGCCGAGGAAACCGACGGTATGGCCGTTGGCCTGCAGCATTTTCAGCACCCGCGATTTTTGCAGCGGCGTCAGCTTGGTGAAGACCGTGCGCTGTTCCACTTCGCGCGCCAGTTCTTCGTCATCCATCTGTTCAATCCGCAGCCCGGAGAGCGGCTCGCCCGGCTCCAGCCCGACGTCGCGGCAAATCTTGCAGGTGATCACCGGGTTGTCGCCGGTCAGCACCTTCACCGTCACGCCATTTTCCTGCAGCGCGGCGATCGCCTGCTGAGCGCTCTCCTTCGGCGGATCGAGGAAGGTCAGCAGCCCTTGCACCACCATATCGCGTTCGTCGGCCACGCTCAGCGGTTCGGCCGGGCGCTGCGCATCCAGCTCGCGCGTCGCCAGCACCAGCACGCGGAAACCGTCTTCGTTATATTCTCGGGCCAGCGCCTGCAACGCTGCACGGCGCGCGTCGTCCAGCACCAGCGTCTGATCGCCTTCGCGCACGTGGGTGGCGATCTCCAGCATCTCCTCCACCGCGCCCTTACAGATCAGCTGCTGGCAGCCATTCTCATCCGCCACCACGATCGACAAACGGCGGCGCACGAAATCGAACGGCAGCTCATCCACCTTGCTGAAACGCCCCAGGGCTTCAATCCCCGGTTTGCCGCGGCCAAAGCGGATCACCGCCTGATCCATCAGGTTCTTCATGCCGCTCTGATGGAAGCTGTTCAACCAGGCCAGGTGCAACACCTCGTTATCTCTGGCGCCGTTGACGTCGATGTGATGCTCGAGAATGATGCGGTCCTGGGTCAGCGTGCCGGTCTTGTCGGTGCAAAGCACGTCCATGGCGCCAAAGTTCTGAATGGCGTTCAGACGCTTCACCACCACCTTACGACGCGACATGGCGATCGCCCCTTTCGCCAGGTTGGAGCTGACGATCATCGGCAGCATTTCCGGCGTCAGGCCGACCGCCACCGCCAGCGCGAACAGCGCCGCTTCGCTCCAGTCGCCTTTGGTGAAGCCGTTGATCAGCAACACCACCGGCACCATCACCAGCATAAAGCGAATCAACAGCCAGCTGACGCTGTTCACCCCGCGATCGAACGCAGTCTGCGCCCGTGTCCCGACGATCGACTTGGCCAACGAGCCGAAGTAGGTGCGCCCGCCGGTCGCCACCACCACCGCCGTAGCGGTACCGCTGGCGACGTTGGTGCCCATCAGACAGATGTTGGAGAGCTCAAGCAGCGCGTTCTCGCTGGACACTTCCCCTTCGCTCGACTTCTGCGCCACGTTGCCCATCGCATCGTATTTCTCGATAGGGATCGCCTCGCCGGTCAAAATCGCCTGGCTGATGAACAGATCGCGCGAGGCGATAAGACGCACGTCGGCCGGCACCATGTCACCGGCGGAGAGCTGGATGATATCCCCCGGCACCAGTTCGCGGATCGGCACTTCCAGCGTCAGCGGATGCGCGCTGTAGCTGCTGCGGCGCAGCACCGTGGCGGTAGTGCGCACCATCGATTTCAGCGCTTCCGCCGCTTTGTTGGTGCGGTATTCCTGCCAGAAACGCAGCAGCCCGCTCAGCGTGACCATGGTCAGGATGATAATGACGCCGGTGAGTTCAGTTTCTTCACCGCTCTGGAGCGGCAGCCAATAATCGGTAAAGAAACTGATCGCAGCCAGCACCATCAGCACGAAGATAAACGGGTTGTTGAAGGCCTTGATCAGCTGGATCAAGGCATGCGGCGCCTTGTCATGGGCGACCTGGTTGGCGCCGAACTGCTCCAGCCGCTCATCGGCGTCGTCCTGGGTCAAGCCGTTGCGGTTGCACTTCAGGTTCGCCAGCGTTTGAGCGATGCTGTTGGTGGCCTCTTGCGCAATGGCGTAGGTCACCGCGTCTTTATCACGGCGACGCGTTCTTTCATTAATCTGAGTCATAACGCTATTCTCTTATTTTAGTTCTGCGCACAGCGAAGCCCCGCCCGATAAACAGGTGACTATGCGCAGCTTGGAATTTTTTATTAGCGTGACTAAATGGCGGAATTACCCTGTCAGCCACGCTGGGATCATTTTCCTTCCGGGGTCATCGTCCATAACGCCTCCTTAATGTTCAGCGTTATTCAAGGCGTGCATGAATAAACCTGAACATATAATCAAGTTAATCAATATTTATATCATTAATCAGACCGGTAATTCGGACGCGACGCGCCAGCGAACGGCACTCACGCTTTTTTCCAGACTGACGCGGCAGACAATACCTTCGATTTCTTTTTGCGCGGCCGGCGTAGCGGTAATTTCCGCGCACACTTCCAATTGCCCCGGGCTCGAAATATCGGCGCTGCGCAAGGATTGCAGCCGCAAGGCGACGCCGTTCAGCGCCTGCAGGATCAGGGTGCGCACCAGAATTTCGTCCTGCTCGCCGCAGGTCACCTGAATGCGATAGCACAGTTCCAGATCGGTCGCCTGCTGATGCGGCTGCAGATTGATGCGCTGCGCGGCTTCGCGCAGCAGGATATTGGCGCACAGGATCACCAGCGTAGCGACCACCGCATCCCAATGCTGGCCCAGGCCGCACAGTACGCCGATCCCCGCCGAACACCACAGCGTGGCGGCGGTATTGAGGCCGCGAATATTAAGCCCTTCACGCATGATCACGCCGGCGCCGAGGAAGCCGATACCGGATACGATCTGCGCCGCCACGCGGCCGGCGCTGGCCGGATCGGTGGACATGGAGCTGAGAATAAAGACCGCCGCGCCGGTCGCCACCAGCGCATTGGTGCGCAGGCCGGCCATGCGTTGGCGCCACTGGCGTTCGGCGCCAATGACCGCGCCCAGGCACATCGCCAGCAATAAATTCAAAACGAAAGGAGTCATAGCCATGACTGTCCCCTTAATTAACCGCAGGAGATAAAATCATGTGCTGTTTAGCACACGCGAAATCGCGCTGAAAATAAATCAGCGAATCAGCGTGCTGTGCCTGGAGGGAAAAGGCTGTGGCTGCAGAATACCATAATAACGTCCAACTCAATTCACCTGAAACCGTCAGGCATCAGGAAACGTTTCTTATTCGGGTATGCACAGCTCAGAAATAACTGGAGAGGGGTGCTGCCCGCCGATAACGGCAAGCAACAAATCAGAAGAGAATTGGTCAGCTTGCCTTATTTGTTTTATTACAACTACAACTGTCCAATTGGGTTTCTCCACTGAAATTTTGGCTGAGTATAGTGACGTCGGGTAATGAAGTAAAGGCTAATTTATTAAACGAAAAATAAACTGGAATACGGCGTTTATATTTCGATGTCACAAATAGAAGATGGCGACATTGGGCGACAGTGCGCTTATCGGTAAACTGCCCTCTTTCATCTTCCAAGGACGCCCCTGATGAAACAACGGTTTTCCCCGCTCGCGCTGGCGCTGCTCATCAGTTTTCCCGCCGATGCCTTACTGCTGCAGCAAGGCGACGTGCAATTTGAACTCGACCCTGCCACGCTGCATATCGCCGCAGGCCCGGTGCCGATCAATCTGGCGCAGCCTGCGCAGCAGGTAACGGATCTTACCGCAACGCCACGACGCGCCAGCTGGCGATGGCCGCAACGCGCAATCAACGTCAGCGCCCGTCTGGAAGGCGGCGATCTGCGCCTGAGCTTCAGCAGCGATCGGCCGCAAACCCTGAACTGGTATCGTATGCCGCAGGGGGAAACGCTGCTGTTGCCGATCGGCGAAGGCAGCCGCATCCCGCTGGACAACGCGGTCTGGCGTCATTACCTGACGACGGAAATGACGCCGCTGGATACCAACTGGGATCTGAAACTGCCGCTGTGGAGCCTGCAACACCAGGGTAAGGTCTACAGCTGGCTGATGTTGACGCCGTTCAGTAACCAGATAGCCTTCGCCACCGCGCAGGAAAAGCTGGCGATGCGCGCCAGCCACCAATTCAATCGCTTCAATCAACAACAGGCATTCGAGGTGCTGCTGCACGTCGGCAACGCCCCGCTGTCCGGCGCCCGCCGTTACCGCGACTATCTGCAACAAAACGGCCGGTTCAGCAGCCTGCGCGAGAAGATCAAGCAGGCGCCCGAAGGCGAAAAGCTGATCGGCGCTACCCATATCTATCTGTGGGGCGACCAATTGCTGGCGGCGGAAGATGTCAAGGATTGGCCGGGATTACTGCACTACTTCGCCTCTCCCGCCGCCGAAGCGCTGCGGCAGAAGATGGACGCCGAGAGCAGAAGCTTGCTGCTGCGGCTGGCGGGAAAAACGCCGGAGGGCTGGCAACAACAGCCCCTGATCGACGGCATCAACCGGGCGTTGACGGCGCAGTTCGCGCTTGGCGCGACGCCGGATGACGCCAACTTTCTGCAGGCGCAACAGCGCCAGGCCGCCGCAGTGCGGGCGCTGGCGCAACGGGAGCTGGGACGCTGGTTAACCCCAGCGGACGGTTGGGGGCAAGGGTTGGCCAAACCGTTGATCGACGCGCTGCGCCAGGCCGGTTTGCCGCGCCTGTGGTTGGGCACCGATAACTGGACCGCCGCCTTCCTGCACCCGCAAGCGGTAGCCGCCGCCAAAGCGGCCGGTTATCTGATCGCCAGCTACGACTCCTACGATACCGCCATCGCGCGCGGCGTCAACGACAGCTGGCTCACCGCGCAGTTGCCGACGACGCTGCGGGAATCCTGCGCCATCGTGCGTGCAGACGGCAGCAGGAAACCCGGCTTCGGTAAACAGGGTTATTACCTCAATCCAGGCTGTGTCCTGCCCTATTCTCAACAGCGCATGCGCGAACTGGTGCAATTGGCCGGGTTGAACAGCCTGTTTCTCGATGTGGACGGCACCGGCATGGTGTCCGACGACTATCAGCCCGACCACCCAACCGGCGCGGCGCAGATGGCCGAAGCCCGCAACGCCCGGCTCGCCTGGTTCAGCGCCACCCTTAAGTTACCGCTGGGCTCAGAGGATGGTAACGCAGTGACCGCGCGCAGCCTGATGTTCGCCCACGGCATGGAAACCTGGGGATTCGGCTGGGGAGATAAACAGATGAATCAGGATAAATCCTCGCCCTATTATCTCGGCGCTTGGTGGCCCAACGCCCAACCGGCGTTTTTCTTCCGCCCCGCCAAAGTGAAACAGCCCTACCGTACCGTCGAATTCGATCCGCGTTACCGCCTGCCGCTGTACCAGGCCGTTTTCCACGATGCTATCGTCAGCAGCCACCACTGGAATTACGACAATCTGAAATTCAGCGACGTTCAGACCACCCGCAGCCTGCTCAGCCAGCTGTACAACACCGCGCCGATGTTCCACCTGAGCCGCACCACTCTGGCGGCGCGCTTACCGGCGATAAAACGCGCCGATGCCGCCTTCCGGCCGCTGCATCAGGCCTTGTGGGATAAAGCGTTAACCGACTTCCGCTGGCTCGATCGGGACGGCTGGGTGCAACAGACGACGTTCAGCGACGGATCGACCCTGACCGCCAATTTCAGCGCGCAACCTTTCGGCGGCGTGGCGCCCCACAGCGTACGCGCCAAACTGGCCGACGGCCGCACTCTCGACGTCGCACCTTAGCAAGGCCGCCGACAGTGGGCTACGCTAGGCTATATTTCCGTTTACCCACAAGGAGCGGCCGATGACTCCCCTGATCCACACTCTGCTCGACGAGATTTGGCAAAGCCTCGGGCAATGCCCTGCCCCCGCCGATCGCCTCACCGTAAGCGGCACCGGCGCATTGCCTTCGGCTTTTCCCGTGACCGAATTGGCCACCGCCGCCTGGAGCGCTGCAGGTTTAGCCTGCGCCGAGCTGCTGCGGCGCGAGGGTACCGCCGCGCAGCAGGTTTGGGTCGATCAACGCCTGGCCTCGCTTTGGTTCGGCTGGACGCTACGCCCGCTGGGTTGGACGCTGCCCGCCGCCTGGGACGCGCTGGCCGGCGACTACGCCACGGCGGACGGCTGGATACGCCTGCATACCAATGCGCCACACCATCGGCGAGCGGTGGAACAGGTGCTGGGCCCGGCATCGAAGAAAGGCGCGCTGGCGGAACGTGTGCTGGCCTGGAAAAAAAGCGAGCTGGAGGAAGCGGTGATCGCGGCCGGCGGCTGCGCAGCCCAAATGCGTTCGGCGGCCGCGTGGCGACAACATATTCAGGGTAAAAGCGTGGCGCTCGAACCGCTGATCCACACCGCATTGCAGCCGGAAGCGCCATCGCCCGGCTGGACGCTGCCCGTCGCCCGGCCGCTGCACGGCGTGCGGGTGCTGGACCTGACGCGCATTCTCGCCGGGCCGATCGCCACGCGTTTTCTCGCCGGCTTGGGCGCCGACGTGCTGCGTATCGACCCTTACGGGTGGGATGAGCCCGGGGTCGAACACGAAGTGATGTTGGGCAAGCGCAGCGCGCGCCTCAATCTGACCAATGCGCGCGATCGCCATACGTTTGAGCACCTGCTGAGAAACGCCGACGTGATCGTGCACGGCTACCGCGCCGGCGCGCTGGAGAAACTGGGCTATGGCGCGGAGGAAAGGCACGCGCTGGCGCCGGGCCTGATCGACGTCTGCCTGAATGCCTACGGCTGGAGCGGGCCGTGGCGCACCCGGCGCGGTTTCGACAGTCTGGTGCAGATGAGCTGCGGGCTGGCGGAGGCGGGCATGGTTTGGCGCAGCGCCAGTTTGCCTGTGCCGCTGCCGGTACAGGCGCTGGATCACGCCACCGGCTATTTGATGGCGGCGGCGGTGCTGACCGGTATGACGCAGCGCCTGTACCGCGGCACCGGCTATCGCGCGCGCTTGTCGCTGGCGCGGACGGCGCAGCTGCTGCTGGCGCATCCCTACCCGACGCATTATCGGCCGGAACCGCTGACACCGGCCGGAAGCGCCGACGAGAACCCTGAAACGGAACTGACTCACTGGGGGGCCGCGCAACGCCTGCGCGCGCCGTTGAGTCTGCAGGGCACGGCGCTGCAATGGGCGCTGCCGGCGACCACGCTCGGCACCTCGCAACCGGAATGGCTACGCCGCTAAATCGCCGCCAACTGCTGCTGAAGCCACTGCAGCAAGCGGGTGACCGCCGGCGTCAACCCGGCGGTCTGCGGCCATGCCAGATAAACGTCGTCATCGCTCAGGCGACAGGGCGCGGCCAAGGCCACCAGCCTCCCCGCGTCGAGAGCATCCTGCACCAGCAGCTTTTTCGCCAACGCGATGCCAAACCCTTGCTCCGCCGCGCGAATCAATAATCCGGCATCGTTGAACAACGCCTGTTGCCGCCCGCATAACGGGCGCCCCTGCGCGTTGAACCAGTCGCGCCAGGGACTGACGTCGTGCTCGAGCAACGGAATATCGCCACCGTTCTCGAAAGCCGCCCCCCATTCTCGCGCCATATCCGGCGAAGCGACAGGCAACACGTCCCCCGAGGCGATGCGCTGCGCCTGCAGCCCCGCCCATTGACCGCTGCCGATGCGGATCGCCGCATCGAACCCCCGCTGCGACAGATCCTGCAGCGCCAGCGACGCATCGATATCCAGCGCAATATCGGCACAGGCCTCATGAAAAGCCGACAGACGCGGCAGCAGCCAGTAATGGGCAAAAGACGGCAACACGCTGATGCGGAGCGTCTGGCTTGCCGCCGCTCGCCGGGCGCGGGCGACGCCCTGCTGCAGCGCCTGCAGCGCCGGCTCTACCGCCGCCAGCAACTCTCGCCCGGCGGCATTCAAGCGCACACCGCGCCCGCGCCGTTCAAACAGCGGAGAGCCGACCGCCTGCTCCAACAGCTGAATTTGCTGGCTGACCGCGCCGTGCGTCAAATGCACCTGTTGCGCCGCAGCGCGCAAATTTTCCAACCTGGCGGCGATCGCAAAGGTCGGCAAGACATGCAAGGGAATGCGTTCACTCATCATTGGTTAACCAGGCTATCCAAAAAGGTTATTTTTCATCGATTTTGACCGGCAGGCAAATGTTCTATGTTTACCCCATCATCCCTGACGCTTTCGGAGCCGCCATGCACCCACGTTTACAACAGGACCTCGCACAGTTTCCGCAGATCCTCGATCACACCCGCCAACTGGCGGAAGATTTCCTGGCTGGGCTGCAGCAACGCTCGGTCTGCCCACCGCTCGAGCATCAGCAGCTGCAACCGGGCGACGATCGGCTCGACGAAAACGGCGAAGGCGCCCTGGCGGCGCTGGAGCGCTTTTGGCAACGTTATCAGGCCGGCATTTCCGCCAGCGCCGGCCCGCGTTATTTCGGCTTCGTCACCGGCGGCGGCACCCCGGCGGCGGTCGCAGCGGACTGGCTGGTTAGCGTGACAGACCAAAATAGCCTGCTCAGCCATGATACCATCGCAGCCACGATCGAGCTGGCGGCCGTGACGCAATTGAAATCCCTGCTGGGCCTGCCGGAAACGTTCAGCGGCAGCCTGGTCAGCGGCGCGACCATGGCCAATTTCACCGGGCTGGCCATTGGTCGGCAGTGGCTGGGGCAACAGCGCGGCGTGGATATCGCCCAACAAGGCCTGGCGGCGCTGGGCCCGATCCGGGTTCTTGGAGCCAATCCGCATTCCAGCAGCGTGAAGGCGCTCAGCATGCTCGGTATCGGCCGCGAGGCATTGACGATCGTCGCCAGCCTGCCGGAGTCTGAAGCCATGGATATGGCGGCGCTGGAGCGGCAGCTGGCCGCTAGCGCAGGCCAGCCAACGTTGGTACTGGCCAGTGCCGGCACGGTCAATACCGTCGCTTTCGACGATCTGCCGCAACTGCTGGCGCTGCGAGAGCGTTATCCATTTTGGCTGCATGTCGATGCGGCATTCGGCGGCGTGGCGGCCTGCTCGCCGCTCTACGCCCCAAGGCTCGAGGGCTGGCAGCATGCCGATTCCATCACCGTCGATGCGCACAAATGGCTGAACGTGCCTTATGACAGCGCGATCCAATTTACCCGCCATCTGGATCTGCAGATGCAGGTATTTCAGAACCATTCGGCCTACCTGGAAGCACCGACGCTGCGGCCAGACAACTATCTGCATCTGACGCCGGAAAATTCGCGCCGCTTCCGCGCCCTGCCGCTTTGGCTGACGCTGAAAGCCTATGGCCGCAGCGGCATACGAGATATCGTCGAGCGCAATGTCGAACTGGCGCAGGCGCTGGGAGCGGCGTTAGCGGCCGAGGACGGTTTCCATCTGTTGGCGCCCGTGAATATGAACGTGGTGTGCTTTGCCCTCAGTCATCCACAGGGCGACAGCGAAGCGGCGCGCGATCGCTTTCTCGAACGCCTTAGCCGGCATGGGGTGGCGCGTTGCACCCCTACGCGTTATAACGGCCAGCCGGGGATCCGCGCCGCGCTGGTCAACTGGATGACGGAGGAACAGGACATTCGCCTGACGCTGGACTCGCTGCGCCATTGCCTGGCGGAGACGGCCTAAACGCCTGGCGCGTCACCCGGGCTGGAAGGCCTGCAAACGCCGTTCTTGCCGCCCGTCGTCGCCGATGTTATCCGGCGACAGCCAGGCGGCAAACGCCGAGCGCAGCGCCGGCCATTCTCCATCGATGATCGACAGCCAGTCGGTGTCGCGCGTGCGTCCTTTGACGACGACCGCCTGACGGAACGTGCCCTCATAGCGAAAGCCAAAACGCTCGGCGGCCTGACGCGAAGGCAGATTGAGGCTATCGCATTTCCATTCGCAGCGCCGGTAACCCAGATCGTCAAACAAATGGCGCAGCATCAGGAAAATGGCCTCGCTGCCGAGCGCACTGCGCTTCATCAGCGGGGACCAGTTGATGGTGCCCAGTTCAGCCGCACCGTTGGCGGGATCGATGCGCAAAAAAGCGCAGGTTCCTACCGCGCGCCCGTTCGCCTGATCGATCACCACCATCGTGCGCCTGTCGGCGCTGGACGCCAGGGCCTGCAGGTAATGCTGAAAATCCTCGCGCGTCTGCGGCCGCGCCCAAAACAGATAGGTCCAGTCGCGGTCGTCCTCGGCGGTTTGATAAGCCTGATAAAGCTCGTCGCCCCAGCGTTCGAGGTTCAGCGGTTCCAGGCGGCAAAACCGCCCTGACAGTAACGCTTGCCCGGGCATGCCTGCCGGCTGCCAATGAGGGAGGGCATCGCCTATCGGCTGCCCATATTGATTTTGTCTCACCGCGACATCCTGTTTTTGAAAGGTGCAAGAGCAAATTAAAACCGGCACGGGTCAGAAACAACTCCGACCTGCCGCCGCCCCTGCCGACCGGCTGGCAAGACGATAGTTTAGAAAAATCACTCAATCACCGATAAACATTCACACAAATGATTTCATATGAAATAAATATCCACATAACCTATTGTAAAATGGTGATTTATGGCAACAATTAAGCTACACATTCCAGCAATAATGTTAACTTTTGTTTGTTGTTATGATAAAAACAGAAGCGCTTATCATTAGCGAAAGGTGCCAAGACAATCATAACGCAATGATTTTTATGATTAAAAATAGAATAACCCAGGAGTGAGTGCTTTTTGAGCACTTAAAAAGCACGCTAAAAGACTTCAAAAAAAAGACACATGAATTTTTTTTAAGACTTTTCCTAGCAAACTAAAATTTTGTTTCGTGACATGATGAACAGATTATCAGCAGACAATGCCGGCAGGCGCGGGCGCCAAGCGCGAATCAGGCCCATCATGCCGACGCCGGGCGAGTAGCGGATCGCTCTGACTTAAGCCAAACTTATAGATTCATGCGATTAATAAGTTTAGTATGAAAATATCATTGAGTGCCGTCGTGTTTATTGATAGAACACTCGCTACACTGAATTATTGTTCCATTTTGCCTTTCGGCTTTTTAGGCTTTTTCTCATATTACCGCAGTAAAACGGATTTAAGTGGGGGTGCGATATGCCAACGATTATCATGGATTCATGTAGCTATACCAGATTGGGGTTAACCGACTATCTGACTTCGCATGGCGTGAAGAAGCGCCATATTAATGCCATCGAGGACATTGACAGCCTGCATGAAAAATGCAGTAAGTTGAATCCTAGCCTGGTGTTTATTAACGAGGACTGCTTCATCCATGAAGCAAACGCCACGGAGCGAATAAAACGGGTGATTTCACTGCACCCGGATACGTTATTCTTCATCTTCATGGCTATTACCAATGTACATTTCGACGATTATTTATATGTTCGCAAGAACGTCATCATATCGTCAAAATCCATCAAACCAGAGACTATGAATCAGCTACTTAGTCATTATCTCGAGAAAAAATCCCTACGGGTGGAGAAATCCTCTCTGGATCAAACGCCGGTGACGCTGAGCCAAACTGAATCGAACATGTTACGCATGTGGATGTCAGGGCAAGGCACCATCCAGATATCAGACCAGATGCAAATAAAGGCCAAAACGGTCTCTTCCCACAAGGGAAACATCAAGCGGAAAATAAAAACGCACAACAAGCAGATCATTTACCACGTTGTCCGTTTGACCGACACATTGACTAGTGGAATATTCGTCAATAGCCGCTGAACCGTAGAGAACGCCCCCACTTTGTTTACCCATCGTTAAATATCCGGTGATAACGTAATCCGGTTCTCAAACGCTGGGATAACCAAAAGAATACCTGCTGCGTTATCCCCCGCTAGCGCAACGGGTATTTTTATGTCGTCGATAAAAAAATTCTTACCGCATTGAAATAATCTCAAAATAGACAGTTTCGTTAGCAAATTAATGAGATTATTCGAAGTTACTGTCCGGGCGCGCCGCAAGGCTCCACAAAAGTGCCGTCACGGCTGTCGATTTCATTAAAAAACCACACGCCCGCCGGGTAGTCCTCAAGAGACACCAGATACATGGTACCTTCGTTGAAGACCTCTACGGCCAGAATGACGCCTTCGCGCCGTGGGCCGCCATCTGTTTTTACCGTCACTCGATCGTTAACCTGCATACCCTTCCCCATTCTTTGCGATTGGCATCAGTGTATTACAAAACCCCGGGTGAAGGACACCGCCCCAGCCCTGCCGGTCTCTGCTATCAGCGTAGCAGCCGCCTGGATTTTCACTTTCTTAACGGTTTGACCGCAGAATCTTAAGCCGTCCTCGCGTAACCTGTCTTCAGGCGTTTCCCCCCCAGAGAAGCGCTTGCAAATGAAGAAGTAACAAGGAACTTTTGCCCGCAGACTTGCGGGCTTTTTTTATGCGCCGTCAAATTGCAGGCATAAAAAAACCCGCCTCGGCGGGTTTTATTCAATCAGCGGTAGACGCCAATTAGATAGCGGTAACGTTAGCCGCAGATGGACCTTTCGCACCGTTCTCGATAGAGAACTGTACGTTCTGGCCTTCAGCCAGGGTCTTGAAGCCTTGATCCTGGATAGCAGAGAAGTGTACGAATACGTCTTTGCTGCCGTCTGCTGGGGTGATGAAACCAAAACCTTTAGCTTCGTTGAACCACTTCACTTGACCTTTGATCATGTTGGACATGTCTAATTTCCTTCAATAATAATGTTAGCCGCCATGGGCGAGATAGCCGGTCATCAGTTACTTATGGAGGCACTGGAAAGGAAATTCGTCAGAGAAGGGCTATCCGGGATAACGCTTTAAATTTGAACTACTTTACTCAAAATGTCGTGCATAAATAGGTCTGTACCACAGGCCGACATCATTAACTCACGAGCGAGCGGCAATAGCAACCTTTTTCGCCGTGCAGGGGCGTTAATCTCGGCTAAACGCACAGGATTTGACCCCGTCTGCCTACGGGATCGCCAGCTGAATCCCCATTACGCCGCAGTCAAATGATAGTAATTCTCGTTTTACTGTTTTATAGTTGCCCGGCGTAATCATCCAGGGAGACCCACCATGCCGAGATGGCTCACATTACCGGCCGCCAGCGCCGCCGCCCTGCTGGCCTTTGCCGCTTACAGCGCCCCGCTTGGCGCGCTGGAGCTGAATTATCAAGCCCCCGATCCCAGCGTCGCCCCCGCGCCCAAGCCGCCGGCGTCGCCTGGGCCCGCGCCCAAGGCCGAGAAACCGCCGATCACCTGGGCAGAGGCGCGAGATAAAAACGGTTTTCGCGTCGACATCGAGTGCGATCATCCGGGCTGCAGCAAGCCGCGCACCAAACCTTATCCCGCGTATGACGGCCCGGTGAAGAAAACCGATCGCCGCCGCCAATCCGATCCTTATTCCACCAACCAGGATCCCGATTACAACATTCAGTTAGGCTATGAGTGGTAATGACGCTTTCGGAGTAATGCCTATACCTCCCGCAATCACAGCCGCTTAGAATGGCGTCAGTTCACCACTCCTCCTGGTGTTGAACATGACAAGCTGTGTTGCAAATCTTTATGCGCCTCCCTATAGGCGCTTTTTTTTTGCCCTTCTCGCATCACGCCTTCCCGATTACAGATTGGTCTCATTGCCCTGCAAAGTGATGAATGTCACAAATACGCCTCCTTGCCATTCTTATTCGGAGGTGATGTTCATGGCCACAGGATCTCTTGCCCTCCTGGCCGTCTTGGCCGGCATTGCGGGCTATGCGCTCTATAAACACTTCAAATCTCAGAAGAAAAGCGCATTCGTTCGCCCGCACGATCGGTAACCGACAACGCATTTTCACCGCAAAGGCGCGGCACGCCGCACGCCGCGCCTGCGGTTATCGTCATCCTTTCATCACAAAACTGTCACAATATGGCCATATGATGATTAGCGATTATCCGTTCTGGCTTAACACCAAGGATTTCGCCCATGACCATAATTAAAGCTGCAAACCACCAGGAAGCAGAAAAGCTCATCCGCGCCGGCACAGCCAAGAAAATTGAACTGGCTTACGACATCGGCAGCGACGATTTCTTCCAGCTTGCCAGCCTGTGGTGCGATAAAGGCGCCAAGATCTCCAAGGGAAAAGAACACTTTATCGTTTCATTGAAAGGGTTCCGCATCCCCCCTAACGATTGATACCCAGCCGCCCATCGCGGCGGCGTCTCCTCCTCATTCCTCGCAAAACCGCTCTATTCGACCACGCGCACCTCATTCGATTTCGCTAAGCTAACAGCAGACTTTATTGTGGACGCGCCACCTGATAACCGCGTCCGCCACGATGAGGAGAGTAACCATGTCAACGAATGCACCGCTGCCCGACACGATGAAAGCGATTGAGATCAGCCAACCCGGCGCCCCCGAGGTTCTGGTCGTCGCCGAACGTCCGGTGCCGGTTCCGCAAGCGGGCCAACTTCTGGTGAAAATCGCCGCCGCCGGCGTTAACCGCCCCGACGTGCTGCAACGTCAGGGGAACTATGCGCCACCGCCCGGCGCCTCGGATATTCCCGGCCTCGAAATTGCCGGCGAAGTGGTGGCCATCGGTGAAGGCGTGACCCGCTTCGCGATCGGCGATCGGGTTTGCGCCCTCATCGCCGGCGGTGGCTATGCGCAATACTGCGCCGTGCATGAAAGCAATGCGCTGCCGGTTCCGGCGGGCCTGAGCCTGACCGAGGCCGCCGCGCTGCCGGAAACCTTCTTTACCGTCTGGGTCAACGTGTTCCAGCGCGGTCACCTCAAAGCCGGCGAGACCGTGTTGATCCACGGCGGCACCTCGGGTATCGGCACGGTCGCCACCATGCTGGCGAAAGCCTTCTGCGCCCAGGTGATCACCACCGTCGGTTCAGAAGAGAAGCGTCAGGCGAGCCTGGCGCTGGGCGCCGACGTGGCGATTAATTACCGCAACGAAGACTTTGTCGCCCGCACCAAAGACGCCACTAACGGCAAAGGCGCCGACGTGATCGTCGATCTGATCGCCGGCGACTATGTGGCCAAGAACTATCAGGCCGCAGCGATGGAAGGCCGTATCGTGCAAATCGGCACGCAAAACGGCGTGGTAAAAGAGCTCAACCTGATGCCGCTGCTCTTGAAACGCTTGACCCATACCGGTTCGACGCTGCGTTCGCGCAGCGTCGCGGACAAAGCGCAGATTGCCGCCGAGCTGCACGAGAAAGTTTGGCCGCTGCTGGAGCGCGGCGTGCTGAAACCGCAAATCTTTAAAACTTTCCCGCTTGAAGAAGCGGCCGCCGCGCATGCGCTGATGGAATCCAGCGAGCACATCGGCAAAATCATGCTGACGTTCTGAGACCTTTCCCCGCAGCGGGGCTGCGGGGACATTTATGCCGCATTCAGGGAATGATGCGGCGACGGCGAAATGCATCGAACAGCGAGAAAAACATGGCTTCGGTTTCGACAAACTGATGGAAACCGAAACGCCGCGCCTTGCTGCCGTCCGCGAACATGTCGTAGTCCCAGGAAAAGACGAAATCGGCGAAACGCCAGCCGGCCACCGCCCGGTAATCGGGCTCTGTCAAGGAGTGCCGTTGCGCCAGCTCGCGCCACAGCGGCGCTTTGTCCGCCATCATGTTTTCCAGCATCATCGGCAACGGCGGCGCACATTCCAGCCCGAAGTACGCGGCGATTTTCGGCCACATTTCGCTCCAGCGAAACAGATCGCCGTTGTTGATGTTAAACGCCTGATTGGCTGCCGCAGGTTCGGTCGCCGCCCAGAGCGTGGCGCGTGCCAGCAGTCCGGCGTCGGTCATTTCCAACAGGCTGTGGTAAGCGCCCGGCTTCCCGGGAAAGCGCAGCGGCAGCCCGAGCGCTTTACTGATCGAGGCGTAAACCGCGATGCTTAACGCCAGATTCATCGGGTTGCCGAGCGAGAAGCCCCCCACGACGCTCGGGCGAATGGCGCTCCAACGCCAGCGCTTGCCTGTTTGGCGCTGCTCCAGATACTGCTGCTGCGCCACGTTAAACTCCGGCGGCATATGCCCGGCATCGCTTTCACGCGCCGGCGTTTTAAACGGCCCCAAATGCGCGCCATAAACTTTATAGCCCTGCATCAGGCTGATATGTTCCAATGCCGGCGCAATCGGCTCCAGCCCTTCGACAACGTGTTGCAACATTTGCAGGTTCGGCGCCACCAGCCCCGCCCAATCCGGAGCATCTTGATAGGCGGCATAGAAAACGTGGCTAATCGCGCTCAGCGGCCGCAGCGCGTCCCGCGTCGCCGCCGCATCCAGCAGGTCAACCTGCAGGTGGCGCACCCCAGGCGCCGTTTCGCCGCCCCGGCGCGAAACGCCCACCACTTGCCAACCTTGGTCAATCAGCTCCTCAATCAATCGGCGCCCAATCACGCCATTGGCGCCGATCACCAGCGCCTGTCGCTTTGCGTTCATTTTGTCACCCCTCGGATTATCGATACCCTGAGTGTTATTGATTAGCGATGCTTGCGGTAGAGGAGGGTTTCCACTAACACTAATAAGAAATATCTATAGGCAAAATCGACATGGATAAGCTGAACGCAATGAAAACCTTTATGCGGGTGGCGGAGCTGGGCAGCCTGTCGGCCGCCGCGCGCGATCTGCGTTTGACGCAGCCGGCGGTCAGTCAGCAAATCGCCGGTCTGGAACAGCAGTTGGGGGTGCAGCTGCTGTTTCGCAGCACGCGTGCGGTCACCCTGACGGAGGCCGGCAATGATTACTATCAGCGCCTCAAACCGATTATGGCGGCGGTCGACGAAGCGGAAGAGGCGTTGCACGGCCAGCACCACCAGCTGCAGGGCAATTTGCGCCTGCATGCGCCGACCGGATTCGGACAACGGCATATCACCCCTTTGGCCATCGCGTTCCAAAAACGTCATCCGGATCTCACCATCGAGCTGCTGCTGGACGATCGCCGCGCCGACGTCATCGGCGAAGGCATCGACGTGGCGCTGCGCTTCGGCGAATTGCACGCGCCCGGCATGGTGGCGAAACGGTTGGGTGAGCTGCAACGCCTGCTGGTCGCGTCGCCGGCCTATCTGGCCAGGCATGGCGCCCCTCGTTCGCCGGCGGATCTGGTGAAACATGCGCACATTCGCTACAGCGGCCTAAACGATGGCGATACGCTCACCCTGCTCGGCCCCCACGGCGCCGAGATGGTCGCGCTGCGACCCACGTTTCGCGCCAACAATACCTTATCGCTGCTGGCGGCCATCGAGGCCGGGGCCGGCATCGGTGGCGCTCAGCGGCCGCTGATCGGCGAACAGCTGGCGACGGGGGCGCTGGTTCCCGTCTTGCCGGAATACCGCTACCCGCCCATGGCGCTGCATGCGGTCTATCCCGCTTTACGTTTTATTCCGCAGAAAGTGCGCGCCTGGGTGGCGCATTTGCAACAGGCGTTGACGGCGATCGAGGGAATTAGCGGAGTGAATGCCCCCGGCCAGACGCCGGGAGCATAATCATTATTTGAACAGTTTGCCGACCATGTCGCCCAGTTCATTGCTGTCTTGCTGCACTTCACCGTTTGGCGAAGCGGCATCCGCTACCGTCGGCAAGAACTGTGCAATGGTGCTGGACGCCTGGGCCGGATCGACGCCCAGCTTTTCAGCCAATTGATTGATCGCATCGCTGCCCAACGCCTGCTGCACATGATCGCCGGTAATCGGCTGGTTTTCGCCGTTACCGAGCCAGGAACCGACGATATCGCCGAACTGCCCCTGGCGGAACTTGTCCAAAATGGCCTGCAGGCCGCCTTGTTGCTCGACCCACTGCATAATGGCGATGTAGTCGATGCCTTTGCCGTTGGCGCCGCCGCCCAGAATGTTACCCAATACGCTATCGAACAGACCCATGATATTCCCCTTTCAGCCGCTGCGGCCCGTGCCGCACAGCCGGATTGATTTCACGAAAAAGGGCCGCCGCGGCGACCCTGTTGAGCAACGGCTGCTTAGCCTTTGATCTTCCTGTAGACAAAAAGCACCACCAGGGCACCGATGACCGCCACCACGAAGCTGCCCAGGTTAAAACCGTCAACGCGCCCCATACCGAAGAAGGTGCTGATATAGCCGCCGACGACGGCGCCCACGATCCCCAGTATAACGGTAACAATAAAGCCGCCGCCGTCTTTGCCCGGCATAATCCATTTAGCCAGGATACCGGCGATTAAACCAAAAATGATCCAGGAAATGATGCCCATTTTTACTCTCCCTATTGCCTTTTGCCTAACAGAAATCCTATTACCAGGCCCACGACGGCGCCGGCGCCTACCCCTGCCCAAGGGTTATCCTTGATGCAGGCACATGATTGCTCGAGCGCTGCCTTTACGCCGCTGCGCACTTCGCAGGCGGTGGTTTTAACGTAGTCGCTCGGTTGCTCAACACCGCTTAGATCGTCATTTTCATATGACATGTCAAATCCTTACAGACCCGCCCTCTGAGAACTTCGTCACCTGTTTCACGTCCGGCGCCGCCCGTTCCGCGATCTTGCTCTGGACACTCTGCCCACAGCCGTTCAAGACGGGGCGTACGGCGACAAACGCACAACATCACACTATGACTATAGTAAAAAATCAGCGGTTTACCCATTTCCGTCCGTCTGAATTTCACCGCTTCAAAAGCGATCGCATTTCATCCCATTGTCATCTGGGCAGGCTAAACTTTAAACACAGCCTCCTGGAGGAAACGCCGATGTTCAATGCCCCTTTTGTCCTGATTCTCGCGCTGCTGTATGCGCTGGCTGCCGTTTGGGACGGTTCCGCCGCGCTGCTGTTTCTCTAAGGTTACATAGCGGTGAATATCCGCCCTTCCCTCGGTAAAAATCTCATTTCGTTCCGTTTCCCGTCTGCGCTTAAATAAAGCGTAAAAAAAAGCATGAATGGAAAACCCGGTCTCACAAAAAATGCTCTATCATTTCGCACATAACAATTTGGGTTAAGGTCCCATTGCGAAATTAAAGGAAGAACAGAAAAAATGATTTCAAACCAACGCTTTGAGCGCGAATTCTTGCGCCCTCGTTATTGGTTGCTGTGGATAGGGCTGGGAATACTCTATCTATTGGTGTTATTGCCCTACCCGCTCATTTATCGGCTTGGACACGGCCTTGGCAGAATCGCCATGCCCCTGATGAAACGCCGGGTAAAAATAGCGCGCCGTAATTTAGAACTCTGTTTCCCTGAGATGCCCGCCGCCGAACGAGAGGCGCTGATTGTCAAAAATTTTGAGTCCGTCGGCATGGGCCTGTTCGAAGTCGGCATGGCCTGGTTCTGGCCTGACTGGCGCATCGCCCGTTGGTTTAAGGTGAGCGGCATGGAAAACATGCAGTTGGCGCGTCAGGACGGGAAAGGCGTGCTGCTGATCGGCCTGCATTTCCTCACTCTGGAGCTGGGCGCGCGCATCTTCGGCATGCAAAACCCCGGCATCGGCGTACACCGCCCGCACAATAACAAGCTGATGGAATGGGTGCAGACCTGGGGCCGGCTGCGCTCGAATAAATTCATGATCGATCGTAAAGATATCAAAGGCATGATCCGCAACCTGAAGCAGGGTGAAATCCTGTGGTACGCGCCGGACCACGATTACGGCCCGCAAAGCAGCGTGTTCGCGCCGTTCTTCGCCGTGGAAAACGCCGCCACGACGACCGGCACCTATATCCTGGCGCGTATGGGGCGGCCGTCGATCGTGCCATTCGTGCCGCGCCGTCTGCCGAATGCCCGCGGCTACGAGCTGATCGTGCAGCCGCCGCTGACGGACTTCCCGCTGGACGATGAAACGCGCGCGGCGGCCATGATGAACCGCGTGGTGGAAGAACAGGTGCTGCTGGCGCCCGATCAATACATGTGGTTGCACCGCCGCTTTAAAACCCGCCCACCCGGCGAACCTTCGCTGTATTAATCGCCTTCGCGCCTTCGCCCGCCCTGCCGGCGGCGAAGGCGCTCACCTCGCACGAGCATTCTACGTCAGGGGGACTACACTAATAAGTCACCGACGGCAATTATTGCCGCCAGCAATCATTTCTTCCCGCCCGAGGGCCGGTCGTTGCCTGTCGGGCCACAACCGAGGTCAATGTCATGCTGGTACAACCCTATTTGTTCTTCAGCGGTAACTGTGAGCAAGCGATTAACTTCTATGTACAGCAGTTGAATGCCAAAATTGAAATGGTCATGCGCTTTAAAGACATGCCCGAAGAAGCCCGCCAAGGCGGGCCGCAGGATGTCAATCCTGAAGCGATCATGCATGCGCGTCTGCTGATTGGCGACGGCGTGCTGATGGCCTCCGACGGCTGTCCGCAGGATGACAGCGGCGGCGCTTCCCACAAAGGCTTCTCGCTGTCGCTGAACCCCAGCGACGCGGAACAAGGACGCAAACTGTTCGATAATCTGGCGCAGGGCGGCCAGGTGACGATGCCTTATCAAGCCACCTTCTGGGCCAAAGGCTTCGGCATGCTGACCGACAAATTCGGCGTCAACTGGATGATCAACGTCGAATAACCCCGCATGGCGCCGCTAGCTGTAGCGGTGCCAGTCATACGCCGCTTTGGCGAACAGCGCGAACAACACCGTCAACAGCGCCAGCCCCAACCGCCAGTAAGGCGACCGTCGCCGCCGCCAGGCGAAAAACATCATCACCGCCAGCGCCCCCAGCGTGAGGGGGTAATACACCGCCAGCGTCAGTAAAGCGATAATGATGTAATCCGACATGGCTCTTTTACTCCTTCGCGTTCACGCCGCCGCAAATGCGGGGTGCGAGGCGCCTTTCTCCCTATCGCCACGTTAAGGGCTAGAGGTCTGGCGCATTTATGCATAAAATATAAGATTGCTCTTAACTCAAATTGAATAGTAATCAAACAACAAGGGTGACATGACTCAGCAGCAACCCATACAGGATGCCGTGCCGCCGCGCAGCGTTAAAAGCTCCCCATTATTATTTCAGGCCGGCGTGTTTGTCATCATCGTTGCCGCCACGCTGATCCTCTTTAACAGCTGGCAAATCTGGAACGCGCACCAGCGCGATCTGCGCAGCGCCGAGCATGAATCCGCCAACCTCGCCCGTTCGCTGGCGCAGCATGCCGACGATACCTTCATGCAGGTAGACGGCAATCTGCTCGATCTGACCGAACGTCTCCAGAACGACGGACTGGGGCCCTCGCAATTGACCCGGCTGCAACGGGTGATGCAAACCCAGGTCGGCAACCTGCCGCAGCTGCACGGGATGTTTATCTACGATGCGAGCGGCCGCTGGCTGGCGACCTCCTCGGGCAAATTCATCAAGAACGCCAACAACGCCGATCGCGATTACTTCAAATATCACCAAAACCGCGATGGCGGCGGTCTGTACATCGGCGAGGTGATCCGCAGCCGCACCACCGGCGATCTGATCATCCCCGTTTCGCGGCGCTTCAACAACCCGGACGGCAGCTTTGGCGGCGTGGTGCTGGCGACGTTGTACGTCGATTATTTTCGCCAGTTTTACGACAGTTTCGCCCTCAACACCGACGCCTCGCTAAATCTGCTGCTGGCGGACGGCACCATCCTCTACCGCCGCCCTTACTCGGCGGCCTCGATCGGTAAAAATATCGCCAAGGGCGTGTTGTTCAGCGAAATATTGCCGCATTCGGAATTCGGCAACGCCACCATCACCTCGCTGTACGACAAAGTGGAGCGCATCTACGGCTATTCGCGGGTCAACCGCTTTCCGCTGGTGATCGCCGCCGGGCTGTCGAAACGCGACGCGCTGGCGGACTGGCGCACCGACGCCGGCCTGTTCGCCGCCGGCGGCCTCTCTCTGCTGATGATCCTGCTGGCGATGGGCGCGGTGCTGCTGCGGCAAATCAAGCACAGCATGCAAACCGAAGCCGAGCTGATGCGCACCCGCGATCAGCTGACCAGCATCAACCAGATGCTGGAAGAACTGGCGCTGCTGGACAGCCTGACCGGCCTGGCCAACCGCCGCCAGTTTGACATCGCGCTGAAGAACGAGCTGGCGCGCGCCTCGCGCAACTACCGCAGCGTGGCGCTGCTGATGCTGGATATCGACTACTTCAAGCAGTACAACGACAGCTACGGCCACGTCGCCGGCGACCAGTGCCTGCAGCAGATCGGCCAGACGCTGAAAGGGTTGGCGTGCCGCAGCAACGATATTCTGGCGCGCTACGGCGGTGAAGAGATGGGGATTATCCTGCCGGATACCGACGTGCAGGGCGCGCTGATTTTCGCCGAACGCGTCATCCAGGCGGTGCGCGATCTGAAGATCCCGCATCAGGGTAACCCGCACGGCATCGTCACCATCAGCATCGGCATCTGCGCCAAAGTGCCGCATATGTATAACGATACGCCGATCAGCTTTATCAATGAGGCGGACAGCGCGCTGTATCAGGCCAAGAAAAAAGGCAAAAACTGCATTTACGGCGCTTAATCACTCATCGGGCCACCAAAATTGGGCGGCCCGATTTATTCCCACGACAAAAATGAAATAATTTCCCGCCGAAACATTATTTCCCCAATTTGCCCCGTTCTCGGAATGAAATAACGCCAATAAATAAGCAGCATATTTATTTCCATTACAATTCAATAAGATAAAAAATGCGCTATTCAGCGAACAATTCGTGCCATTTTTGATTATTCGTGCCTACGCCGAGCCTCGTTTAGCCTCCGTTTACTTTTCATTGGCATTGCCGGTGATACCCTTATCAAGACTATTCTATATATCAGGAAGCCATCGCACGCTTCGGCGCACTGCGCCCTGCTGATACATCCATAATAGAACCCATAAATTTCACGTTGCATTTGGGCGACCGACGCAAAGACTTTTGGCGTCGCTCCAGCCAGCCACGGCGCAAGCCAGTGCAGCCAACCACGCGGCAACCTGAAAGGCGGGAATAAAGCGATATAGATTTGCGAGGAGATCTCATGCCTACTGGCGATATTATGCGTGAACAGGCCGTCCTGACGCTGCCGTTGCGACAATGGGCGGCAGCGGAAGCATCCAGCGCGGTCAGCGAACTGGAACAGGGCAAGGTGCTGTTTCTGCCCGAACTGGCCTTCACCCTGTCTGAGCAGGAAATGCCGCTGCTGGATCCGGCGCTGGTCGATCCGAAGCGCAAAAACATCAGCTATCAACCGCTGTCCGGCAAGCTGACCGGCGTCGCCGTCGCGGAGCGCCGGCAGCAGGTTCAGCAACTGCTGGAACGTTATTACCAATCTTGCCGCCAGCTGATCGCCGGGCTGTTGCCCGAGTATCAGGAGGCGCTGCACCATCCGACCGGCAGCCTGCGTTTGCATCCGGTTTCGGCCTGGCGCGCAAGCAGCTCCTGGCGCAAAGACGACAGCCGGCTGCACGTCGACGCTTTCCCGTCGCGCCCGAACTACGGCGAACGCATTCTGCGCATTTTCACCAACATCAATCCGCACGGTGAACATCGCCAATGGCGCGTCGGCGAACCGTTCCCTGAGCTGGCGCAACGCTTTATGCCGCGTCTGGCGCGCTACTCCGCCTTCAGCAGCTGGCTGCAGCACCGGGTACGCATCACCAAAACCCGCCGCAGCCATTATGACCACCTGATGCTGCAGTTGCATGACGCCATGAAGGCCGACGGCGATTATCAACAACAGGGGCCGCAGCTGGCGCTGACGTTTCCGCCGGGCAGCAGCTGGATTTGCTTCTCGGATCAAACGCCGCACGCCGCAATGGGCGGCCAGTTTATGCTGGAACAGACCTTCTTGCTGCCGGTGAACAAGATGCAGGATCCGCAGCGCTCGCCGCTGAAAGTGCTGGAACAGCTGCGCGGTCAGCCGCTGATCTGAATAGATTGCCGCCGCCGGCAGCTCCGGCGGCGGCAAGCGCGCATCACGCCTCGAAGTCCCCCTGTTGGCGCGCCACCAACGTCAGGATGCTGTACAGCGCCACCGGCTGCTGTTCCTGATTCAATACTTGCACATCCCACACCACCACGCCGTGCGGCCGATCTTCGGCGGTTTTCTGCGGCTTGCGGATCTTCTTCTTGCAGGTCAACCGCACCTGAATGGTGTCGCCGATCTTCACCGGTTCGATAAAGCGCAGATTCTCCATGCCGTAGTTGGCGATCACCGGCCCGACGGCGGCATCGACAAACAGCCCGGCCGCAGCGGACACCACAAAGTAACCGTGAGCCACCCGCTCGCCGAACAGCGAATCGGCGGCGCCGATCTTGTCCATGTGCGCGTAGAAATGATCGCCGCTCAGGCAAGCGAAGTTGACGATATCCGCTTCGGTCACGGTACGGCGCGCGGTCAACAGGCTGTCGCCCAACTGCAGCTGCTCGAAGTATTTCCGGAACGGATGTACCGGGTGCTCGGCGACCGGCGCGCCGCGCACCCATTCGCCGCCGATGGCCGCCAGCATCGCCGGGCTGCCCTGGATCGCCGTGCGCTGCATATAGTGCTTCACCGCGCGCAGTCCACCCAGCTCTTCACCGCCGCCCGCGCGCCCCGGGCCGCCGTGCACCAACATCGGCAGCGGCGACCCGTGGCCGGTGGACTCCGCCGCCGCCTGTTCATCCAGAATCAACATGCGGCCGTGGGCGCACGCCGCCGCGCGAATGAATCGCTTGGCCAATGCCGGATCGGCGGTCACCAGCGACCCCGCCAGGCTGCCCTGCCCCAGCAACGCCAACGCGATCGCCTGCTCGGTATCCGCATACGGCATCAGCGTCGCCACCGGGCCAAAGGCCTCGGTGCCGTGCACCGCCTGATGGGTGAACGGATCGGCGCAATACAGCAGGGTCGGCGGATAAAACGCCCCGCCGCGCGCGCCGTCGCCCAGGATTTCCAGCTTATCCAGCGACGCGCCGCACAGCGGTTCGCAGCCGTTGCGCAGCAGGAACTCCACCTTGCTTTGCACATCATCACGCTGCTCGTGGCTGACCAACGCCCCCATGCGCACCTGCTCCAGCTGCGGGTCGCCCACCGTCACCCCAGCCAGGCGCTGCAACAAGGCCTGACGCACCGCAACCACCTGCGCCGCCGGCACGATGATGCGGCGGATCGCCGTGCATTTCTGCCCCGCCTTGGCGGTCATTTCACGGCACACCTCTTTGATAAACAGCGCAAACTCCGGCATCTCCGGCGTTACGTCTTCCGCCAGCACGCAGCAGTTGAGCGAATCCGCCTCCATGGTGAAGGCGATCGATTTCTCCAACAGCCGCGGGTGCGCGCGCAGCCGCTGCCCGGTCTGCGCCGAACCGGTGAACGTCACCGCATCCTGATAATCCAGGTGCGCAAACATGTCGCCGACGCCACCGCATACCAACTGCAGCGCCCCTTCCGGCACCAGCCCGCTGTCGACGATCAGCCTGACCATCGCCTGCGTCAGCTGCGCGGTGGCGGTGGCCGGCTTGATGATGGCCGGCATGCCCGCCAGCCAGGTCGGCGCCAGTTTTTCCAGCATGCCCCAGCAAGGGAAGTTGAAGGCGTTGATATGCAGCGCCACGCCCGGGCGCGAGGTCAATACGTGGCGAGCGGCGAACTGCGCCTGTTTCGACAACGGGATCAGCTCATCCTCCGGCCACAGGGTATCATCCGGCAGATCGCGGCCGGCCATGCCGGCATAGGCGAACAGCGTGGCGATGCCGCCTTCGATATCGACCCAGCCGTCGCTGCGCGTCGCCCCGGTTTGATAGGAAATCTGATACAGCGCCTCTTTGTGCGCCAGCAGGTGTTTCGCCACCGCTTTGAGCATCTGGGCGCGCTGCTGGAACGTCATTTGCGCCAGCGCCGGCCCCCCGTGGCGGCGGGCATAGCTCAGGCTCGCCGCTAACGGCAGGCCGTCGGAGCAGACCTGGTACAGCGCCTCGCCGGTCACGGCGTGGCGGATCTCGCGGCTCTCTCCCTGCCCATACACCCAGGCGCCAGAAAGATAACTGTGTAACTGCTGCATGTACCCTCCAAAATTCATAAATTTTCACCCTACAGCTTAATTACGTATCACATAAATGCCAGTTTACGCCAAACTCAATTTTAACAAAAAGAGAACAAGAAGCGCGTTCAAGCCGCTTTCCCTGTCGTTAACACAGAGTCATTGATTTTATTTATCAAATTAAATCAATAATATAAACAATTCACTTGTGAGTGCGCTCGCAAAACCACATGAATCTCGTTTGATCTTTTTGTTATCAGTTTGTAGCCTTATGGTTAGTTAAAGTGATTCACATTTTTATATTCAATGTGAAAAATACGAATCACCAAGAGGCGAGCATGACAACTGAAGCACAGTATCAGCAGCATTTCGACGCCAAGATCGCGGCGGATATCGCTATCGAAGCCAAAGACTGGATGCCGGACGCTTACCGTCAGAACCTGATTCGGCAGATTGGCCAACACGCCCATTCGGAAGTCATCGGCATGCTGCCGGAAGCCAACTGGTTGACGCGCGCCCCCACGCTGCGCCGCAAAGCGGTGCTGCTGGCCAAAGTGCAGGATGAGGCCGGCCACGGCCTGTACCTCTACAGCGCCGCCGAAACCCTCGGCTGTTCGCGCCAGGACATCTACCAAAAGATGCTCGACGGCAAAATGAAGTACTCCTCGATCTTCAATTACCCCACGCTCAACTGGGCGGATATCGGCGTGATCGGCTGGCTGGTCGACGGCGCCGCCATCGTCAACCAGGTGGCGCTGTGCCGCGCGTCCTTCGGCCCCTACGCGCGGGCGATGGTGAAAATCTGCAAAGAGGAAAGCTTCCACCAGCGCCAGGGCTACGAGGCGGTGATGGCGATGGCCCACGGCAGCGATGCGCAGCGCGCGATGTTGCAGGACGCCATCGATCGCTTCTGGTGGCCGGTGCTGATGATGTTCGGCCCGAGCGACGCCGACTCCCCTCACAGCGCCCAGAGCATGGCCTGGAAAATCAAACGCCACAGCAACGATGAACTGCGGCAAAAGTTCGTCGACAACACCGTGCCGCAGCTTGAGGCGCTGGGCATGACGGCGCCGGACCCGAGTCTTACCTGGGACGAGGCCGCCGGCCACTATCGCTTCGGCGAGATCGACTGGAGCGAACTGCATGAAGTGATCAAAGGACGCGGCCAATGCAACCACGAACGCCTGCAGGCCAAACGCCGCGCCTGGGAAGACGGCGCCTGGGTGCGCGACGGCGCCATGGCCCACGCCGCGAAAAACGCCGCTTCCGCCGCATAGCCAACATAAGGAACCGAGATCATGAGCCACGTTGAATGGCCGCTGTATGAAGTGTTTATCCGCAGCAAACAAGGGTTGGCGCATCGCCACGTCGGCAGCCTGCACGCCGCAGACGACCAAATGGCGCTGGAAAACGCCCGCGACGCCTACACGCGCCGCAACGAAGGCTGCTCGATTTGGGTGGTGCAATCCCGCCATCTGATCGCCTCGCAGCCGGAAGATCGCGGCGCGTTCTTCGATCCGTCCGAAGACAAGATCTACCGTCATCCGACGTTTTACACCATTCCCGACGGCATCAAGAACATGTAGAGGCGACCATGACGGTTAACGATCCGCGCATCAGCTATTTGCTCCGCCAGGGCGACACGCCTTTGATCCTCGCCCAGCGTCTGTGCGCCTGGTGCGGCCACGCGCCCGAGCTGGAAATCGATCTGGCGTTGGCCAACATCGGGCTCGATCTGCTCGGCCAGGCGCGCCACTTCCTGAGCTACGCCGCCGAACTGGCCGGGCCGCCCTGCAGCGAAGACAGCCTGGCCTTCGGCCGCGACGAACGCCAGTTTCATAACCTGTTGCTGGCGGAACAGCCGAACGGCGGTTTCAACGACACGTTGGTGCGCCAGTTCCTGCTCGACGTCTACCACGTGCAGCTGCATCAGGCGTTGAGCCGCAGCCGCGATGCGCAGATCGCCGCCATCGCCGCCAAGTCATTGAAGGAGGCCGATTACCACCTGCGCTTCAGCCGCGGCTGGATGATCCGCCTCGGCGACGGCAACGACATCAGCCACCGCAAGATCCAGCAGTCGCTGGATAACCTGTGGCGCTTCACCGCTGAGCTGTTCCACGCCGACGCGCTGGAGCTTGAGCTGGCGGAACAGGGCATCGCCGTCGATCCGCGCCAGCTGCAGGCTCCCTGGCAAGCGCAGGTGGAGGAGACGCTGCGCCAGGCGACGTTGACGCTGCCCGCCGAGCAGGCGTTCCGGCACGGCGGCAAACAAGGCCGACACAGTGAACACCTCGGCCCGCTGCTGGCGGAGATGCAGTTCCTGCAGCGCGCCTATCCAAACAGTCAGTGGTAGGAGGCCGCGATGAACGTCACTCGTTTGCAACCCGCCGAAATCCCGCAGATTTGGCACTGCCTGCAGCAGATCAGCGATCCCGAACTGCCGGTGCTGTCGATCACCGATTTGGGCATGGTGCGCGACGTGGTGCGCGACGGCAGCGGCTGGCGCGTGACCTTCACCCCAACCTATTCCGGCTGCCCGGCCACCGAATTTTTACTCAACGCCATCGAGCAGCGGCTGACGGCCGCCGGCTTCAGCCCGGTGCGGGTGGACATTCGCCTCAGCCCGGCCTGGACCACCGACTGGATGAACGCCGACGCCCGCGAGCGGCTGCGGCAATACGGCGTAGCGCCCCCGCAGGGCCACACCTGCGATCGGCCGCACGCCCACGGCCCGGTCGCCTGCCCGCGCTGCGGCAGCACCCACAGCGAGAAGATCAGCGAGTTCGGCTCCACCGCCTGTAAAGCGCTGTACCGCTGCTGCGACTGCCGGGAACCGTTCGACTACTTCAAATGCATATAGGAGCGCTGACACCATGACGGTCTTTCATCGCCTGAACGTCGCCGCCATCGAGCGCGAAACGCCGGACGCCGTAGCCATCACCCTGCGGGTGCCCGAAGAGCTGCAAAACCAATACCGCTACACCCCCGGCCAGCACCTGACGCTCAAGGCGCGGGTCAACGGCGAAGAGCTGCGGCGTTGCTATTCCATCTGCAGTTCACCGCAGGAAGGCCTGCTGCAGATCGGCGTAAAAGCGATTGATCGGGGCCGTTTCTCCGGCTTCGTCAACCGTATGCTGAAAGTCGGCGATGCGCTGGAAGTGATGGTGCCGCAGGGGCGCTTCGGCTATCAGCCGCAGGCGGAGCGCCGCGGCAATTACCTGGCGATCGCCGCCGGCTCCGGCATCACGCCGATGCTGTCGATCATCAAAGCGACGCTGCAGCTTGAGCCGGGCAGCAGCTTCACCCTGATCTACGGCAACCGCAACAGCCGTTCAATGATGTTCAAAGAGGCGCTGTCGGATCTGAAAAACCGCTATCCGCAGCGTTTTCAGCCGCTGTACCTGTTCAGCCAGGAGAGCCTCGACAGCCCGCTGCTCAGCGGCCGCATCGACCGTGAGCGCCTGGCGGCGATCGGCGGCGCGCTGCTGGATTTCCGCGACTATGACCACGCCTTCATCTGCGGGCCGGAATCGATGATGGACGACGCGCAGACCGTGCTGGAACAGGCCGGCGTACCGGCCAACCACATCCACAGCGAACGTTTCAACACCAGCGGCCTGGTCACCCGCCCGCGCCACAGCGGCGATCGCAACGCCACCCGGGTGGCGATCCTGCTCGACGGCCGCCGGTTGGATATCGAGGTCGGCGAACAGGACGACAGCATTCTCGATGCCGCGCTGCGCCAGGGCGCCGATCTGCCCTACGCCTGCAAAGGCGGCGTGTGCGCCACCTGCAAATGCCGTCTGAAGGCCGGCCAGGTGGAGATGGGCGTCAACTACAGCCTGGAGCCGGATCAGCTGGCGGCGGGCTACGTATTGAGCTGCCAGTCGTGGCCGAAAGGCGACGGCGTGGTGTTGGACTTCGACGTCTAGGAGCCGCGATGGATACCCCGTTTATTTTGCATCAGCAGCAACACCGCGTGGTCACGCTGACGCTGCATCGCCCGGAGGCGCGTAACGCCCTAAGCACGCCGTGTCTGGAACAGCTGGTTGCCCAGCTGGAGCAGGCCGACGCCGACAGCGGCGTGGGCGCCGTGGTGATCGCCGGCGCGGCGCGCTTCTTCGCCGCCGGCGCCGATCTGCGCGAACTGCAACAGCAGGATCTGCCGGCCACGCTGGCGGATCGCCGTCCGCAGCTGTGGCAACGGCTGACGCAGTTCAGCAAACCGCTGCTGGCGGCGGTGAACGGTTATGCCCTGGGCGCCGGCTGCGAGCTGGCGCTGGCCTGCGACATCGTCATCGGCGGCGAAAGCGCCCGCTTCGGCCTGCCGGAGATCACCCTCGGCCTGATGCCGGGCGCCGGGGGCACCCAGCGCCTGATCCGCTGCGTCGGCAAGGCGCGCGCCAGCCAGATGGTGCTGACCGGCGAAGCCATCGACGCCCGCACCGCGCTGCAGGCCGGCCTGATCAGCGAAGTATGTGTCGATGCCCTGACGCTGGAGCGCACGCAGCAGATTGCCGATCGCATCAGCCGCCAGGCGCCGCTGGCGCTGCGCGCCGCCAAACAGGCGCTGAAACAGGCCGAGGAAATCGGCCTTAGCCAGGGGCTGGCGATGGAGCGTCAGCAATTTGTCACCCTGGCCGCCACCGACGATCGCCGCGAAGGCATCGCCGCCTTTTTCGAAAAACGTACGCCAAACTATCAGGGGCGCTGATTTATGGATAACGCATTGATTCTCAGCCATCTCGACGCCGGCGTGTTGACGCTGACCCTCAACCGGCCGGATCGGCTCAACAGCTTTAACGACGAGATGCATCGCCAACTGAGCGAAGCGCTGACGCAAGCCGAACGCGACGACAACGTGCGCTGCCTGCTGATCGCCGGCGCCGGCCGCGGTTTCTGCGCCGGGCAGGATCTCAACGATCGCAACGTCAGCGCCGATCAACAGGCGCCGGACCTCGGCCTGTCGGTCGAACGTTTCTACAACCCCCTGATCCGTCGCCTGACCGCCCTGCCCAAACCGGTGGTGTGCGCGGTCAACGGCGTGGCGGCCGGCGCCGGCGCCGCGCTGGCTCTGGCGTGCGACATCGTGATCGCCGCCGACAACGCCGGCTTTATTCAGTCGTTCTGCCGCCTGGGGCTGGTGCCGGATTCCGGCGGCAGCTGGTTCCTGCCGCGGCTGGCCGGCCACGCCCGCGCGATGGGCATGGCCATGCTGGGCGACAAAATCAGCGCCCAACAGGCGCTGGAGTGGGGCATGATCTGGCAGGTGGTGCCGGCGGATGAATTGGCCGACCGCACGCAAACGCTGGCGCGCCATCTGGCCACCCAGCCGACTTACGGTCTGGGGCTAATCAAGAAAGCCATCTACAGTTCGGCCACCAACAGCCTCGATCAACAACTCGATCTGGAGCGCGATCTGCAGCGATTGGGCGGCCGCAGCGACGACTACCGCGAAGGCGTCAGCGCGTTCTTCGCCAAACGCACGCCAAACTTCAGCGGGAAATAGCCATGAACGCGCCCCTTCTTAACGGCCAGGTGGCAGTGATCGGCGCCGGCACCATGGGCATCGGCATTGCGCAGGTGGCCGCCGCCGCCGGTCACCCGGTGCGGCTGTTCGATATCGCCCCCGCCGCCGCCCAGCGCGCGATCGACGAACTCGCTCGCCGCCTGCGGCAGCGGGTCGACGGCAGCAAGGCCGACGCAAACACCACCGAGGCGCTGCTGGCGCGTCTCGAACGCGCCGATTCGCTCGAGCAACTGGCCGACAGCGCGCTGGTGATTGAAGCGGTGGCGGAAAATCTGGCGATCAAGCAGAGCCTGTTCCGCGATCTGGAAGCGGTCTGCTCGCCCACGGCGCTGTTCGCCAGCAATACTTCCTCGCTGTCGATCACCGCCATCGCCGGCGCCTTGCAACACCCGCAGCGCATGGCCGGGCTGCACTTCTTCAACCCGGCACCGCTGATGAAGCTGGTGGAGATCGTCAGCGGTCTGGAGACCGGGGCCGAGACCCTCGCCGCGCTGCAAGCCCTGGCGCAGCGCTGGGGTAAGCAGAGCGTCGTGTGCCGCTCGACGCCGGGATTCATCGTCAACCGCGTGGCGCGGCCGTTCTACGCCGAAAGCTTGCGCGCGCTGGAAGAACGGGTGGCCGACGCCGCCACCCTGGATGCGGTAATGCGCGACGCCGGCGGTTTCGCCATGGGCCCGCTGCAGTTGACCGATCTGATCGGCCAGGACGTCAATTACGCCGTGACCGACTCGGTGTATCAGGCCTTCTACCAGGATCCGCGCTTCACCCCCTCGCTGGTGCAGCAGGAGCTGGTGGCCGCCGGGCGCCTCGGCCGCAAATCCGGCCGCGGCTTCTACCGCTACGACGCGCAACGCCCCACCGCAGAGATGATCGCCTTTGCGCCACCGGCGCAGGCCGCGCTGCCGCAGCGCGTTACGCTGCACGGCGACTGGTCTTCGCTGGCCGATTTGGCGCAGCTGTTAAGCGAAAATGCGGGGGCGATCAAACAACCTGGCCAGACCAGCCCGCACGTCACGATCGACGACGTTACACTGATGTTAACCAATGGTAAAACCGCCGGCCAACTGGCCGACGAACGTGGAATGCCCGTGGTGCTGTTCGATCTCTGTGCCGACTATGCGCATGCCTCCGCCATCGCCATCAGCTGCGCGGCGCAAAACGGCGCGCAACACAATGCCAAAGCGATCCGTCTGCTGCAGTCCCTCGGCAAACGCGTCATCCCGTTGCCGGATTACCCCGGCCTGCTAACGATGCGCACCCTGGCCATGCTGGCCAACGAAGCGCTCGACGTGGTGAACAAAGGCGTCGCCAGCGCCGAGGATACCGATCTGGCGATGCTGCGCGGGGTCAACTATCCGCGCGGCCCGCTCGCCTGGGGCGCCGCGCTCGGCTGGCGCCACATCCTGACGACGCTGGAAAACCTGCAACGCTATTACGGCGAGGCCCGCTATCGCCCGATGCCGCTGCTGCGCCGCTACGCTTCCCCCGCCTCTTTCTCAGGAGCCGAACAATGAACGCCAATACGCCGCGCGCGCTGGCTCAGCGCTGCGCCGAACAGATGTTCCAGCAAGATACCTGCGCTCAGGCGATGGGGATGCACATCGATGCCGTCGACGTAGGGTACGCGCAGGTCAGCATGACCGTCGGCCCGCAGATGCTCAATGGCCACCAGACTTGCCATGGCGGCCAGCTGTTCAGCCTGGCGGATACCGCCTTCGCCTACGCCTGTAACAGCCAGGGGCTGGCGGCGGTGGCTTCCGGCTGCAGCATCGACTTCGTCCGCCCGGCGCTGGCCGGCGATCGCCTCACCGCCAGCGCGCAGATGCGCCATCAGGGCAAAGCCACCGGGCTGTATGACGTCGAAATCGTCAATCAACAGGGCAAAACCGTCGCCTGGTTTCGCGGCCGCGCGCACCGCCTCGGCCACAGCATTTTAGGAGATCAGGCATGAATCAGGCATTTATCTGCGACGGCGTGCGCACCCCGATCGGCCGCTATGGCGGCGCGCTGGCCCAGGTGAGGGCCGACGATCTCGCCGCCCTGCCGCTGCGCGTGCTGCTGGAGCGCTATCCACAGGTGGATTGGGCGCAGCTGGACGATGTGATCCTCGGCTGCGCCAACCAGGCCGGGGAAGACAACCGCAATCTGGCGCGCATGGCGCTGCTGCTGGCCGGATTGCCGGTCGGCGTTTCCGGCACCACGGTGAACCGCCTGTGCGGTTCGGGTCTGGACGCGCTGGCGATGGCGGCGCGCAGCATCAAAGCCGGCGACGCCGGGCTGATGCTGGCCGGCGGCGCGGAATCGATGACCCGAGCGCCGCTGGTGATGGGCAAGGCCGACAGCGCCTTCAGCCGCCAGGCGCAGTTGTACGACACCACCCTCGGCTGGCGCTTCGTCAACCCGCGCATGCAGGCCGAGTTCGGCACCGATTCGATGCCGGAGACCGCCGAAAACGTCGCGGCGCAGTTCAACATCAGCCGCGCCGATCAGGACGCCTTTGCGCTGCGCAGCCAGCAGCGCGCCGCCCGGGCGCAGGCGCTGGGATACCTGGCGCAGGAGATAGCGCCGGTCAGCCTCACCGGTAAAAAAGGCGCAGTCACCCTGTTCAGCCAGGATGAACACCCGCGCGCCGACACCACCTTCGATCAGCTGCAGGCGCTGAAAACCCCGTTCCGTCAGCCCGGCAGCGTCACCGCCGGCAACGCCTCGGGGCTGAACGACGGCGCGGCCGCGCTGATCGTCGCCTCCGAAGCGATGGCGGCGCGCCAGGGCCTGACGCCGCGCGCGCGCATCCTTGCCACCGCCACCTGCGGCGTGGAGCCGCGGCTGATGGGCATCGGCCCGCTGCCGGCCACCCGCAAGGTGCTGGAGATCGCCGGGCTGAGCCTGGCGCAGATGGACGTCATCGAACTGAACGAAGCGTTCGCCGCCCAGGCGTTGGCGGTGATGCGCCAGCTTGGCCTGCCGGACGATGCCCCGCAGGTCAACCCCAACGGCGGCGCGATCGCTCTGGGGCACCCGCTGGGCATGAGCGGCGCGCGCCTGGCGCTGGCCGCCCTGTTTGAACTGGAACGGCGAGCCGGCCGCTACGCTCTGTGCACCATGTGCATCGGCGTGGGCCAAGGCATCGCCATGATCATTGAGCGTGTCTGACCCCTGAGGCTAACCATGACAATAAATCCACAGCCCCTCGAAACGATCGAATTCGCCTCGCGCGATGAGATTGAAGCGTTGCAGTTGGCGCGTTTGAAGTGGACGCTGCACCACGCCTACGACAATGTACCGATGTACAAGCGCAAGTTCGATCAGGCGGGCGTACACCCCGACGATCTTAAGCAGCTGAGCGATCTGGCGCGCTTCCCCTACACCACCAAGCAGGATCTGCGCGACAACTACCCGTTCGACACCTTCGCGGTGCCGATGGAACAGGTGGTGCGCATCCACGCTTCCTCGGGCACCACCGGCCGCCCGACGGTGGTGGGCTACACCCAGCGCGACATCGATAACTGGGCCGATATCGTCGCCCGCTGCCTGCGCGCCGGCGGCGCCACCGCCAAAGACAAGGTGCACGTCGCCTACGGTTACGGCCTGTTTACCGGCGGACTGGGGGCGCACTACGGCGCGGAGCGGCTCGGCGCCACGGTGATCCCGATGTCCGGCGGGCAGACGGAACGCCAGGCGCAGCTGATCCTCGATTTCAAACCCGACATCATCATGGTGACGCCGTCCTACTGCCTGACGCTGATCGATGAACTGGAGCGCAAAATGGGCGGCGACGCGCGCGGCTGCTCGCTGCGGCTCGGCGTGTTCGGCGCCGAACCCTGGACCGAAGCCCTGCGCCACGAAATCGAAACCCGCATGGGCATCAAGGCGCTGGATATTTACGGCCTATCGGAGGTGATGGGGCCGGGCGTGGCGATGGAATGTCTGGAAAGCGGCGGCGGCCCCACCATTTGGGAAGACCACTTCCTGCCGGAGATCATCTGCCCGGAGACCGGTATCGCCCTGCCGGACGGCGAGCACGGCGAACTGGTGTTCACCACCCTGACCAAAGAGGCGCTGCCGGTGATCCGCTACCGCACCCGCGATCTCACCCGGCTGCTGCCGGGCGACGCACGCCAGATGCGCCGCATGGGCAAGATCACCGGCCGCTCCGACGACATGCTGATCATCCGCGGCGTCAACGTCTTCCCGTCGCAGGTGGAAGAACAGATCATGCAGTTCGAGCAGCTGTCGCCGCACTATCAACTGCAGGTCAGCCGCAGCGGGCATCTGGACACGCTGGCGGTGCGCGTCGAGCTGAAAGAATCGGCGCTCAGCCTCAGCCATCAGCAGCGTTGCGATATCTGCCACCAGCTGCGCCACCACATCAAATCGATCGTGGGCGTCAGCACCGACGTCAGCATCGCCAACTGCGGCGATATTCCGCGCTCGGAAGGCAAGGCGCAGCGCGTGGTCGATCTGCGGCCGCGCTGAGGCGCACGGCGTCACGGATGACGCCGCCCCAAATCAAATTATGGTAATGTTGTGGCTCATCGAAGGCTAACCCATGGAAAAATATGGAACATAAACTGGATGAGTTCATTCGCCATGCCGTCGACGCCCAGCCGATCAGCGGCACGTCGCTGATCATTTCGCTGTACGGCGACGCGCTCAGCCACCGCGGCGGCGAAGTGTGGCTCGGCAGCCTGAGCGCGCTGCTGGAGGCCTTCGGTTTCGGCGATCGCTTCGTGCGCACCTCGGTGTTCCGCCTGCAGAAAGAGGGGTGGCTGGCGGTGGAGAAAATCGGCCGCCGCAGCTTCTACCGCGTGACCGAGCAGGGCATGCGCCAGTTCCGCCACGCCGAATCGAAGATCTATCTGCGCGAGCAGCCCGCCTGGGACGGCAAATGGGAGCTGTTGCTACTGGAATGCGCCGAAAAAAACGCGCGCGCGCGGCTGAAAAAAGAGCTGGGCTGGCTCGGGTTCGGGCAGATCGCCAACAACCTGATGGCCGCCCCCACCCATGCGCAAACCGACGTGACGGCGCTGCTCGGCGAATTGAACGCCAGCGAGCAGGTGATCTACTTCCGCGCCGATTACCCCTACAATCGCTCCGAGCAAACGCTGCAGAAACTGGTGGCCGACTGCTGGTCATTGAGCGAGGTAGCGGCCGGTTATCATGAGTTTATCGTCTCTTTCCGGCCGCTGATGGCGCTGCTGCGCGAAGTCGACCCGGCGGCGCTGACGCCGCTGCGCTGTTTCCAGATTAAGCTATTATTGATTCACTTCTTCCGTCGCGTGGTGTTGAAAGATCCGCTGCTGCCGGACGCGCTGTTGCCCGCCCAGTGGGAGGGCCAGATCGCCCGCAATCTGTGCATCAATCTCTATCAGCAGGTCGATCGCGCCGCGACGGACTACGTCAGCGCGCTGGCGGAGACCACCATCGGCGCCCTGCCCGCGCCGGCCGCCGGCTACTATCGGCGCTTCGGCGGCCTGCCGCGCGACCCTACATGTTAAGGAACTCACGCTATGCCTGTGTATCAGATTGACGGCCTGACGCCGGTCGTTGACCCCAGCAGTTACGTGCACCCGACGGCGGTGCTGATCGGCGACGTGATCGTCGGCAAACACGTGTATATCGGCCCGAACGCCAGCCTGCGCGGCGATTTTGGCCGCCTGGTGATCTGCGACGGCGCCAACATTCAGGACAACTGCGTGATGCACGGCTTCCCGCAGCAGGACACGGTGGTGGAAGAAGACGGCCATATCGGCCACGGCGCCATCCTGCACGGCTGCCGCATTCGCCGCAACGCGATGGTGGGCATGAACGCGGTGGTGATGGACGGTGCGGAGATCGGCGAGAACACCATCGTCGGCGCGATGGCGTTCGTCAAAGCCGCGGCGGTGATCGAAGCCAACAAGCTGGTGGTCGGCAGCCCGGCGCGCGTGCTGCGCGATCTGACCGAACAGGAGCTGGCCTGGAAGATCGCCGGCACCCGCGAGTATCAGGATTTGGTGCAGCGCTGCAAATCCTCGCTGCACGAAGTGGCGCCACTGACCGAAATCGAACCGGGCCGCCGGCGCCTGAGCTTCGGCGACCACCTGATCCCGAAAAGCCAGCTTTAGTCTCAGGGGCTGAGATGCGCCTCAGCCCCTCCCCTTATTACTCCACTTCCGGCGCCTTGAGTGGCGACGGCGCAACCGCGCGGCGGCTCTGGAAGTGATAAGCCGCCACCAGCAGCAAGGTGAACGGAATACCGAACCACAGCGTCATGCGGAAGAATTCGGTAAACGCCGTCGAGATCATCAACGCTGCCATCAGCCCGGTGCCGAGCAAGGTGGTATAGGGAAAGCCCCACATGCGAAATTTCAGGTGGGTCTGCCGATGCCGGCGGCGGAAGAACAGGTGGGTGACGAAAATCATCAGCCAGGTAAAGCAGGCGCCATACACCGAGATAGACATCATGGCGGCGAACGAGGTTTCCGGCGCCACCAGGCTCAGCACGATAGACACCACGATACCGATGCACGACATCGCCAGCGCATTGACCGGAATACCGCGCCGGCTGACGCGCCCCAACGCCGCCGGCGCCTGCCCGGCGCGCGACAGCGAGAACATCATGCGAGTGGTGATATACAGCTGGCTGTTCATTGCCGACAGCGCCGCCACCAGCACGATAAAGTTGAAAATACCGGCGGCGGCGGGCAGATGGATCACGTTCATCGCCATCAGGAACGGGCTTTCGCCGGTGCCGGACTGGCGCCAGGGCACGATGGCCAGCATCAGGGCGATCGACAGCATGTAGAAGATGAACAGCCGCACGATGGTGCCCTTGAACGCCGCCTTCACCGCAATCACCGGATTCTTCGCCTCGCCGGCGGCCACCGCGATCATTTCAATGCTCAGGTAGCTGAAGATGGACACGATCACCGCGAACCACATGCCCTTGACGCCAAACGGCATAAAGCCGCCGGCGGTCAGGTTGCGCAGACCATAGGCCGGGTTGCCCGAGAACGCCAGAATGCCGATGCCGATCAGAATAAACGCCACGATCGCCGTCACTTTGACGGTGGACAGCGCGTATTCCACCTGGCCGAACGATTTCACGCCGATCACGTTGACAACGATCACCGCCGCCGAGAACAGCAGCACCCACGGCCAGGTCGGCGTCGCCGGGAACCAGAACTGCATGTACATGCCGATGGCGGTGACTTCGGTGCCCACCGCCAGCACCACGCAGGACCAGTAAGAGTAACGCACCAGAAAACCGAACAGCGGGCCGAGGTAGAATTCGGCGTAGTCGCCGAACGAGCCGGGCGTCGGGTGTTCGGAGGTCATTTCCGCCAGGCTGCCCATCAGCAGCAGCGCAATGACGCCGCCGATCAGGTAGCTCAGCAATACCGACGGCCCCGCCATCTGGATGGCGTAGGCGCTGCCGAGAAACAGCCCGGTGCCGATGGCGCCGCCGATCGCCAGCATCGACATCTGCCCGGCGGTAAGATGCTTGTTCAACCCGCCCTGGCGGCGGGCGATATGCTCAAAATCATTCATCTGTGGCATGGCTGTGCTCCCGGGCGGAGTTAGGCGGTACGGGTGACGTCGAGAATGGCGGCGGTCACATAGTCGATGTTGCCGGGGTTAAGCCCCGGCAGACACATGCGGCCGGGCGAGACCAGATAGATGGCGTAGCGCTGCCGCAGGGTCTGCAGCTGCGCTTCGTTCAGGCCGGTATAGCTGAACATGCCGCGCTGCTCGCGAATGCGCCGGTGATCCAGCGAAGAGCCGCCCTGCGCCAGCCCGGCGGCCAGCTGTTCACGCATTTGCTTGATGCGTGAGCGCATTTCCGCCAGCTCATCGCGCCAAAGCTCGCCGAGTTCGGCGTCGCCAAGCAGGGTTTCCACGATCTGGCTGCCGTGCGTCGGCGGGCAGGAGTAGCTGCGGCGGATCAGCGTTTTTAACGCCCCTTTGACGTTGGCGGCATTTTCCGCGTCGGCGCAGCGCACCGACAGCGCGCCCAGACGCTGGCCGTACAGCGCGACGTTTTTGGAAAACGAATTGCAGACCAAAAACGGCAGATCGGTTTTCAGCGCTTCGCGCAATGCAAAGCAGTCTTCCTCCAGCCCGTCGCCGAAGCCCTGATAGGCGATGTCGAACAGCGGCAGCAGGCTGCGTCGTTGCAGCACGGCGAGCGTGGCGCGCCACTGCTCCGCCGTCAGATCGGTGCCGGTTGGGTTGTGGCAACAAGGGTGCAGCAAGACCACGCTGCCCGGCGGCAGGCTGTCCAGCGCGTCGAGCATGGCGGCGAAACGCAGGCCGCCCGCCGCTTCATCAAAGTAGGGATAGGTATTCACCCGCAGCCCGGCGCCTTCGAAAATCGCCCAATGATTGGCCCAGGTAGGATCGGACACCCAGATTTCACCGCGCGCCAGAAAGTGGCGCAAAAAATCCGCCGCCAGCTTCAACGCGCCGGAGCCGCCGACGGTCTGCACCGTGGCGATCTCGGCCGCCTGTTGCTCACCGAACAGCAGCGCCTGCACCTGGCGGGCGAACTGCGGCGAACCTTCGATCGGCGGATAACCGTGCGGGCGGCGCAGCGCCAGCAACCGCTGCTCGGCCGCCTCAACCGCCTGCATCAGCGGAATATTCCCCTGCCGATCGTAATACAGCCCAATGCCTAAATTCACTTTTTTCGGATTGGGATCCTGCAAATAGGCTTCCATCAGCGATGGAATAGGATCGGCGGCGGAAGGTGCAATCTGTTTAAACATGACGCATCCTTAACTCGTTATTGAATTAATATGAAGACAGGCTTAAGGAGAAATTAAATCAGGCGATGGCGCTGACGGTAATTTCTATTTTCATTCCGGGCACCACCAATTTCTCGACGATAACCGTGGAGCGATTGGGATAAGGATAATTAAAGTATTTCCGGTAAATATCATCGAGCCATTTAACGTCGTTAACGTCGGTAAGATACACGATCACCTGCAGCACCTTATCGCTGTGGCTGCCCGCCGCCTTCAGCGTCTGCGCCAGGTTATCGAAGGTCAGCGCAATCTGTCGCTCCGGCGCGCCGGTGTCGATGCTGCCGTCCGCCCGCACCGGGCCATGGGCGGTAAACAGCATGCCGCCGCCCCGGGTGGCCCAGGAAAAAGGCTGGCCGATATCCGGCAGCCCGGTCTCTACAATCTCGCGCATGTCAGTGGTTCCTGTGGTGGTCAAGTTGGCGAAGCAGCGCGCCGTCGGCGGCGAACAACGCATCCAGGATGGTGAAATGGTTGGCGCCTGGCACCGCGACCAGTTCAGCCGGCAGCCCGCGTTGGCGCAGCGCCGCATGATAGTGTTGCGACTGACCTCTCAGTTCCGGCAGCTCCAATGCGCCGTAATACAGCGTAAGCGGCTTGCCGCGCGTCGGCAGGCGGCGCGCCGGGCTGAGCGTTTCAATTTGCCGCGTGGTCAACTGCAGCGCCCGATTGACATAACTTTGTTGCAGCGGCGCCAGCTCGAACAGGCCGCTGATGGGAAAGACGGCATCCACCAACGCATGCTGCTGCCAGAGCGCCGCCAGCTGCCCGCCGGCGGAATGGCCGCACAGATAAACCGGATGGGCGTAGTGCGGCGGCAGGCGGCGCTGAATGGCATCCAGTGCCATTCCGATCTGTCGGCATATTTCGTTGAGATCCACCGCCGGTGCGAGCGCATATTCCACCAACACCACGTCAAAACCCAACGCCAGCGGCCCGGCGGCGATAAAGGCGAAATCCGCCTTATCGCAAAATTGCCAATAGCCGCCGTGAATAAAAATTAACGTCCCCTGATGCTGCTTTGCAGAATAGAGCCAATCAAATGTTTCACGTTCGCCGTTGCCATAAGCAATATTATTTTCATGGCGCGTCTGTTTATAAACAGCCGCGCTGCGGGTTTGAAATGAAGTCAAAATAGCCGCTTCATTATCCACCGTGGCGCCGTTGTCATAACTCCCCGCAAGTGGTTTCATATATTAAACTTCGTTTATTATTTAAGATGTGAATTAACTATTAGCACCGACAACATTATTGTCAAGACGGGCGCATCAGCAATGCGCGCCCGGTAAAATAAAACCTGATGAATAATGAAAAAGTTTAACCCATGAAACTTTTTGCGTTTATTTCCCCCGCCCGTCCAGCTGAATTTGCGGCAAGGCGCTGAGCCGTTCAAATGCATAATCCCAAAAGGCGCGCACCTTCAGCGGCATGTGCTGCGCCTGCTGCGCCACCAGCTGTACCGGCATCGGCAACGGCTCATGATCCGTCAACAGCCGCACCAGCGTACCGGCGGCCAAATCGTCCGCCACCTGATACGAGAGCAACCGGGCGACGCCCTTGCCGGCGCGCACCGCCAGCAGTTGCGCTTCCACGTCGTTGAGCAACAGCCGGGGCGTCAATCGCACGCGCTCGCCGTTTTCCTGCGGGCCGAAGCGCCATTCGCGCAGCGACGGCCGCTGGGTGCCGACGATGGTGGCGTGCTTCGCCAGCTGCGCCGGCGATCGCGGTTCACCGCAGCGCGCCAGGTAATCCGGGCTGGCGACCGTCACCCGGCTGACCTGCCCCAGCCGCCGCGCCACGCGGGAAGAGTCCTGCAGATGACCGATGCGCACCGCGATATCCAACCCTTCGTCAATCAGATCGAGATTGCGATCGTTCAATACCATTTCGATCTGCATCTGCGGGTAATCATCGAGAAATGCCATCACCACCGGCGCCACGTACCGGCGGCCGAACTGCACCGGCGAGGTAACGCGCAGCAAGCCGCTCAGCTGCGCTTCGGCGGTATCCTGCACCACCGCCTGATAATCCTGCAGCAGCTGTTGCGCGCGCTCCAACAGCCGCGCACCCGCCTCGGTGGGCGCCAGCCGCCGGGTCGTGCGCTCCACCAATCGGGTGCCGAAACGCTGTTCCAGCGCGGCGATGGCCCGGGTGATCGCCGGCGCCGAACGCCGCAGTTTGCGCCCGGCCGCCGCCAGGCTGCCTTGCTGCACCACCGCCACGAAAATCGCCAACTCGTCTAACCGATCCATAGATTCTTCCGAAAAGTGAAATTATCAATTTCCACATTGCCGGATTTCGCTCGTTCAACGCAAGAGTATGCTGACAAAAAGCACTGAGGAGAAACGCCATGTCCACCATCACACTCTACGGCACCCCGCTTTCCGGCCACGTTCATCGCGTGGCGTTGCTGCTGCGCATGCTGGCGCTGCCCTATGCATGGGTCGAAGCCTCGGCGGACGTACGGCAGAGCGCAGCCTTCCGCCGGCTCAACCCGTTCGGCCAGATCCCGGTCTTGCAGGATGGCGATCTGACGCTGGCCGACAGCAACGCCATTCTGGTCTATCTGGTGAAGCGCTATGCGCCGGACAGCCACTGGCTGCCGGAACAGCCGGCCGCGGCGGCGCGAGTGCAGGCCTGGCTTTCCAAAGCCGCCGGTGAAGTCCGCTACGGCCCGGCGGCCTGCCGACTGATCGCCCAATTCGCCGTGCCGGAGGACTATCAGGCGGCGCGGGCGGTCAGCGATCGTTTCCTGCCGCAGATGGAACAGCATCTGAGCGAGCGGGACTACCTGGCCACCGAACACCCCACCATCGCCGATCTGGCCTGCCACAGCTACGTGGCGGTCGCGGCTGAAGGCGGCATTTCGCTGTCGCCTTACCCTGCGATACGTCGCTGGGCGGCGCGCATCGCTGTACTGCCCGGCTACTTTGCCATGCCGGCCCTGCCGGAACCGGCGGGGAGCTGACGCCATGATCCCGCAACTGTTCCATCCCGATGAGCTGCGCGCACAGACGCTGGCCGGGTTTGGCGGCGTAGGCGGCGGCATCTACCCCGCGATGCCGGATCAGCACCGCGCGTTTTTCGCCGCGCTGCCCTACCTGTTTGTCGCCACGCTGGATGAACAAGGCTGGCCCATCGCCACCCTGTTCACCGGCCCGCCCGGATTTTTACGCACGCCGGACGACACGCATTTACGCATCAGCGCGCCGCGCCGCGGCGACGATCCCGCCCAGGCGCTGTTGCTGCCCGGCAAGCCGGTCGGCGCGCTGGGGCTGGATTTCAGCAACCGGCGGCGCAACCGCGCCAACGGCGCCATCGGCCGCACCGACAAAAACCGGGTGGAAATCCTCGTTCAGCAAAGCTTCGGCAACTGCCCGCAGTACATTCAGCGCCGCGAACTCTACCCGGTGGACAGCCGGCCGCAGCCGGTTGAGCATTTGGCCGTGCTGGATGCGGCGGCGCAGGCGCTGATCCGCGCCGCGGACACCTGCTTCGTCGCCAGCTGCGCGCACCTGACACTGCCGCAGGGCGGCGTGGATATTTCCCATCGCGGCGGCCGCCCCGGCTTTATCCATCTGGAAGGCGACACGCTGTGGATGCCGGACTTTCGCGGCAACCGCTACATGAACACGTTGGGCAATCTGCTCGCCGAACCGCGGGCGGCGCTGCTGTTCATCGATTTCGATCGCGGCGACGTGCTGCATCTGCAGGGGGAAACGCAAATCCTCTGGCAGGCGGAAGGGGATCCCGGCGTCGAAGGGGCGGAACGCTATTGGCGGTTTGACGTGCGCCGCGCCTGGCGTTTTGCGGCGGCGCTGCCGTGGCGAGGGCGCAATCTGGAGTATTCGCCGGCGACGCTGGCGACCGGGGTGTGGCGCCGCTGAGCTGAAATGAAAAGCCCCGCGGCGGCGGGGCTGGATCGGAAATTACAGGCTGTGTTCGGCCGCCGATGCGGCCTGATAAAGCTGACGAAAATAATTCAACCGCGCAAAGAACAGGCGGCTTTGCTGCTCCGACATATTGCCGGCCACCTGCCCGGCGTCAATCTGCCGCCCTTGCCATTCCATCAGGGCGATGCTCGACGCCAAAAAATCCATTTCGCTGCCGTAGGCCGCGAGATGTCTGTCTACTGATTTCATCATTCGCACACTCCTTTTAATCACATCGAAAAGGGTCATATGCCTGCTCTTTCAGTATCGACCCGACGGCGGATATTTTTTGTACAGAAGATGCGCAGTGAGAAAACGGCCATCTTGTCGTCGCGTTGGCAAACGGCGGCGGCAAAGTTTGCTAGGGTAAAGGGTAGCCGTATGGAATAGACCACTCCGTTGAACTCAGCAAAGGAAGAGACTCATGAGCATCAGTATCCGCGCCACCCTCAAGGATCCCACGCTGTTCCGCGAGGCCAATTACATCGACGGGCAATGGTTGCCGGCCCAGGAAGGCCGCACGATCGCCATTCATAACCCCGCCAACGGCGAGCGGATCGGCCACGTGCCGGCCTTCGGCGCCGAAGAAACCGCTCGCGCCATCGCCGCCGCCAAAAAAGCGCTGCCCGCCTGGCGCGCGCTGACCGCCAAAGAGCGCGCCGGCAAGCTGCGGCGGCTGTTTGAGCTGATGATGGAAAATCAGGAAGATCTGGCGCGCATCATGACGGCGGAACAGGGCAAACCGCTGGCCGAAAGCCGCGGTGAAATCGCTTATGCCGCCTCCTTTATCGAATGGTTCGCCGAGGAAGGCAAGCGGGTGTATGGCGACACCATTCCACAACCGCAGGCCGGTCGCCGCATCATCGTGCAAAAAGAGCCGATCGGCGTGTTCGCCGCCATCACCCCGTGGAACTTCCCGGCGGCGATGATCACCCGTAAAGCAGGCCCCGGCTGGGCCGCCGGCTGCACCGGGGTGATCCGCCCCGCCAGCCAAACGCCGTTCTCGGCGCTGGCGATCGCCGTGCTGGCGGAGCGCGCCGGGTTGCCCGCCGGGGTGTGCAACGTGATAACCGGCCCCAGCAAAGGCATCGGCGGCGAACTCACCGCCAACCCGGACGTGCGTAAACTCTCCTTCACCGGCAGCACCGAAGTGGGAGCGCAGCTGCTGGCCCAGTGTGCGCCCACCATCAAGAAAACCAGCATGGAGCTGGGCGGCAACGCGCCGTTTATCGTGTTCAACGACGCCGATCTGGACGCCGCCGTGGCCGGCGCGGTCGCCTCGAAATACCGCAACGCCGGCCAGACCTGCGTCTGCACCAACCGTTTTCTGGTGCAAGACGGCGTATACGATGCCTTCGCCGCCAAACTGAAAGCCGCCGTCGCCAAGCTGAAAGTCGGTAACGGCCTGGATGACGGCGTCACCATCGGCCCGTTGATTAACCCGGACGCGGTGGAGAAAGTGCGCGAGCACATCGCCGACGCCGTCGAGCACGGCGCCTCGGTGCTGCTGGGCGGCAAGCCTGACGCGCTGGGCGGCAATTTCTTCAGCCCGACCATCCTGACCGACGTGCCGCGCACGGCGAAAATCTTCCGCGAGGAGACGTTCGGCCCGGTGGCGCCCCTGATCCGCTTCAGCCAGGAAGCCGACGCCGTCGAACTGGCCAACGACACGCCGTTCGGCCTGGCCGCTTACTTCTACAGCCGCGACATCGGCCGGGTGATGCGCGTGGCCGAAGCGCTGGAGTACGGCATTGTCGGCATCAACGAAGGGCTGATCTCCACCGAAGTGGCGCCGTTCGGCGGCATGAAACACTCCGGTTTGGGCCGTGAAGGCTCAAAATACGGCATCGAAGACTATCTCGAGATCAAATACCTGTGCCTCGGCGGCCTGGGCGCCTGATGCGGTCGCTATCCATATCGGCTGCCGCTGACGCGCGCAGAGGAAAGCGACCGCGTTAGCCCTCGCCTTCCTCGGCCCCTGCGCCGCAATGCCTGGCTTGCCGGCTCCGCCTGCCTGTACGGAGCCGGTGAGCCAATCAGGCGTCCTGATTGAGTACGTTGCCGATCGCCTCCTCACACTGCAAAATATTATGATGATGACAGGCCAGCGGGATAATCTTGAGCTGCGCGCAAACCGCGCCCAGCCCATTATCTTCCAGCGCCAGCAGCGGCGCCGTTATCGCCTCCGGCAACTGCGGGTTACCCTCCGTCGCCTTAAACAGCGTCACTTTCGTGGTCTGCAATCGGCGGCTCAGCCTTCCCTCTGACAGCCGCCGCTCCGCCTGCCCGGCGGCCATGGCGCGTGTCGCCGCCTCGCCCTCGATGCCCAGCGCAGGCAGCAGTTGCTCCAGCGGCAGCTCCGCCGTGGTCTGCCGATAGAAGCTGTCCAGCAGATACAGCTGCACGTTACGGCAGCCGCGCGCCTCCAGGCGAGCGGCGATCTCCAGCGCGATGATGCCCCCCAGCGACCACCCGAGAATGCGCACCGGCCCGGCGTCTTGCAGCAGGCCGGCGGCAATCATGTCGTTCAAATACCGTTCGGCCAGCTCGCCGAGCGAGTCGATGGTCGGTTGATGGTAAAGATTATGGTTATCGACGCCATAGCAATTGAGTCGCCCTTGCAACGGCTGAGCGAAAGCATGAAACGCCTCCGCGCCCACCAGTGCCGGGTGGATCATCCACACAGTGGGCACGCCGTCTGTCCGGCGGTTAAGCGGCATGACCAAACGGCGCTCGTTGGCGGCCAGCAGATTTTTCAGGGTGCGGCTTTGCAACAGCTGCACCACCGGCACCGGCGCGGCCATCAGCGCCCCCATGCCGACGCACAGGGAGATCGCCTTGATCGAAGTGCCGCCCAGCAGGAAGAAATCGTCCGTCATGCCGACCTGCTCGCACTGCAGCGCCTCCTGCCACAATGCGCACAACTGCTGCTCCAGCGCGTTCGCGGGAGCGACATAGGCCTGCGGTTCCCTCACCGCCGGCACAGGCAACGCCTTGCGATCCAGCTTGCCGCTGGAGTTGTACGGCAACGCTTCCAGCCGCACCAGCGCCGCAGGCAGCATGTATAGCGGCAATTGCCCGCTCATAAAGGCCAGCAGCGCCGACTCCTCCAGCGGCGCCTCACTGACGTAATACAGCGCCAGACGCTGCCGATGCGCCTCTGACAGCACCACGGCGCAGCAGGATTTGATCGCGCCGAACGCCAGCGCACATTGCTCGACCTCCCCCAGCTCGACGCGGTAGCCATTGATTTTCACCTGAAAATCCATACGGCCGAGGAACTCCAGATTGCCGTCCGGCAAATAGCGCCCGGCATCGCCGGTGCGATAAAGCCGCTCCCCCAGTTCCGGATGGTAGATGAATTTTTCCTCGGTCAGCGACGGATTGCGGTAATAGCCGCGCGCCACGCCGGCCCCACCGATGTACTGCTCCCCCGGTAAGCAGGGCGGCAACACGCGCAGATGGCGATCCAGCACATAGAAACGCTGATGGGCCATCGCCCGGCCATAAGGCACGCTGGGCGCCAGGATCGGCGTTTTCGGAATGTCGTACAAAATCGACCAAATGGAGCTTTCGGTCGCGCCCCCGGCGCTGACTACCCGGCACCCTGGCCGCCATTGGCGAATGCGCGCCGGCAGTGAACGCGAGATCACCTCGCCCACCAGCACCACGTTGCGCAAATGCGGCCACTGCGCCTGCGACGCGGCGGACTCCAGCTGCTCCACCAGCAGCGTCATCACCGAAGGCGCGGAATTCCAGAAGGTCACCCCCTGAGTCATCAACAACCGATGCCAAGCCTCCGGCTGATAGCGTTCGGTTTCGGACGGCATCACGATGGCGCCGCCCACCGACAGCAGGCCGAAAATATCGAACACCGAAATGTCGAAGCTCAGCGCGCTGAGCGCCAACCCGCGATCGTCCGCGCCGAGTTCCAGCTGGTGTAAGGTATCGATGATGCTGTTCACCGCGCCGCGATGTTCTATCGCCACCCCTTTCGGCGTGCCGGTAGAACCGGAGGTGAAGATCACATAGGCCAGCGCGGAAGGCGCCGGCAAGACCGGCTCACCCGGCGCCGCCGGCGGTAACGCGTTGACCGCACCTTGCGGATCGATCGTCAACAGTCTGGCGTTACCGTGGGCCGCCCACTCGCGGCTGCTGAGAATAACCCGGGTCTGCGACTGCGCGACGATATCCAGGCGGCGGCGTTCCGGCCAGGCGCCATCCAGCGGCAAATAGGCCTTGCCGGCCATCAGGATCGCCAGCACCGCAATGATTTGCGCCCGCCCTTTGTCCACCATCACCGCGATGGTGTCGGCGCGCATATCCGCATGCTCGCGCAGCTGCAACGACAGCGCCAACGCACGCCGATACAGCTCACCGTAGTTCAGCTCACCCCATTCATCGACAATCGCCACCCGCTGCGGATCGCGCTCGGCCTGACGGATAAAATCATGATGGATGGCGCGTTCGAAATCGTAGGCCGGCGGACAGGATTGACGGAAGGCGCGCTGCCGCGCCGTTTCACTCGCCGATACCAGCGCCAACTGACTGACGCGCTGCTCCCCGTGATTGACGATCTGCGTGAGGATCGTCAGATAATACTCACCCAACAGCGCCAGCGTCGCCGGTGCAAACAGGGCGGTGGCATAGTTGAAGATCGCCCTGCCGCCTTGCGGCGCCGACTGTATGCTCAGCGTCAAATCGAATTTGGCCGCCTGATAGTGTGTCAACAGATCCTGCGGCGCCAGCCAGGCCGGCGCTTCACCCGCCTCTTCCAGCGCGAACAGCGTCTGAAACAGCGGATGGCGCGACAGATCGCGCGGCACCTGCAGTAGCTCAATCAACTGATCCAACGGTAAATTCTGATGCCGCTGCGCCTGCAGCACGCCATCAAAGACCCGATGCACATAATCGTTCAGCGACGCCGCATCGTCTATTTGCGAGCGCAACGGCAGCGTATTGACGAAGAATCCGATCGCCGAGCGGGTCTCCGCCACCGGCCGGTTAGCGACCGGCGTGCCGACCAGAATGTCTTGCTGGCCGCTGAAGTAACCGAGCAGCAGATTAAAGGCCGCAAGATACAGCGCAAACGGCGTGACGCCTTGCCGCCGGGCGAACTGCGCCGCCTGCATCGTCAGGGCCTCCGGCAGCGCGATGACGTGATTGGCGCCGCGATGATCGAAGCGCGCCGGCCGCACGAAATCGAGCGGCATCTCCAGCGCCTGCCACCCATCCAGCGCTTGTCGCCAATACGCTTTCGCCTCATCCGCCAGCGCGGAGTCCAGCCAGCGCCGCTGCCAGACGGCATAGTCGCCATATTGCAACGGCAACGCCGCCAGCTCAGCCTCCCGCCCTTGCCGCTGCGCCTGATACAGCGCATCCAACTCCTGCAGCAGCACCGACTGCGACCAGCCGTCAAACGCCAGGTGGTGCACCAGGATCAGGCTGTAAGTCACCCGCCCGCCATCAGGCTGCACCACCTGGTAAACGCTCGCTCTGATCGGCAACTCCGCCTCCAGGGCAAACGGCCGATCGATATCCTGCCGCAGTCTGTCCGGCCAGCGCGCCGCCTCCAGCGCCACGCGCTCCAGCGAAAGCGTTTGTTCACAGGCCCGGGCGACGGCAATTTGGGACGGCTTCTGGGCAATCAGGCTGTGCAACACCTGATGCCGGGCGACGACCGCCTGCAGACTGCGCTCGTAAGCCGTCAGACAGACATCGTCGTGGAGACGGAACAGCATCGACACATGATAAAGATTGCCGCCGCCGTTCAGGTTCTCGATAAACCACAGCTGCAGCTGTGAGGCGGAGAGCGGATACTCGCGTTGCCGCAGCGGCGGGATCGACATCGGCGCGGCGCCCTCCCCCTGCCGCAGCAACGCACGGCACAATGAACGGATCGTCGGGAACCGGCCCAGCTCGCTCAACGTCACCTCGATCCCCAACCGCTGACCGATCTGGTAACAGGCCTGGATCGCCAGAAGGGAATTGCCGCCCAGCGAGAAGAAATTGTCCTCCACGCCGATATCCTGCCGCTGCAACAGATCGCGCCACACCGCCAGGCAAGCGTTCTCCCGCTCGTTCTGCGCCGCGACGAACTCGCGCGCCGTCCTTTTCGGCGGCGGCAACGCCTGTCGGGCTATCTTGCCGTTTTCGGTCAGTGGCAGCTGTGCTAGCTGCATCAGCGCCTGCGGCACCATGTAAGGAGGCAGTTGGCTGCTCAAATGCTGCGCCAAATCCTGCGGGGCGATCGCCTCATCGGCAACGAAGTAAGCGGCCAGACAGGGCTGAGGGTCAGTGACGAGCACGCAACAACAGGCGGTCACCCCCGGATAGGCAAGCGCGGCATGCTCTATTTCACCCAGCTCGATACGGTAGCCGTTCAGCTTGACCTGCTGATCGAGACGCCCCAGGAACTCCACATTGCCGTCCTCGAGCCATCGGCCCGCGTCGCCGGTGCGATACACCCGCTCCTGCAGCTCCTCATGCCAGAAGAAACTCTCGGCGGTGCGTTGCGTATCGCCGTAATACTCGCGCGCCAACCCTTCACCGGCCAGATAGATCTCCCCGCGCACGCCCGGCGCCGCGGGCCGTCGTCCGGCATCCAGAATGTAGCAACGCTGGTGCGGCAACGGTTTACCGTAAGGGATGCTGACCGAGCGAATTTTCTCGCCTCGCGGCACCTCATACAGCATGGTGAAGATCGCCGCCTCCGTAGCGCCGCCGGCGCTGCAGAAGCGGACGTGCGGCGCCCAGGCCAGGCAGCGTTCCGGCAGCGAGGTGGCGATCCAGTCGCCCCCCACCATCACCGCCCGCAGCGCCGGCGCAGGCCCGGCCGCCAGCCCCGCGCCGTTTACATAGTCCAGCAACAGCTCCATCAGGGCCGGTGCGCTCAACCATTGCGTCACTCGATGTGTCATCATCAGCTGATACCAGGCTTGCGGATTGACCCGATCTCGCTCGGCCGGCATCACAACCGCGCCGCCCGCGCTCAACGGGCTGAAAATATCGAAGATCGCCAGATCGAAGCTCAACGCGCTAAGCGCCAGGCTGCGATCCCGCTCGTTGAACCCGAAATACCGCCGAACGCCTTCCAGCATGTTCACCGCGCTGCGATGTTCGATCGCCACGCCCTTGGGCGTGCCGGTCGAGCCCGAAGTGAAAATGATATAGGCCAGGCTGTCAGGACCGGCCTCCACCGCCGGCAGGCGCCTCTCCGGCAGCGGCAACTGCGCCGCCAGCCCGTCGGCATTCAGTTCGACCAGGTTGATCTCGTCGCAGGCCCAGGGCGCATCGCTGAGCAACGTATTGATGCCGGCCTGCGCCATCACCTTCAGCCGCCGCTGCGGCGGCCATGTCGCCTCCATCGGCAAAAACGCCTTGCCGCACATCAGCGCCGCCAACAGGGCGATCGGCTGCCGGCGCCCCTTGTCGGCGACGACGGCGATGGCGTCGCCGGTCATCTTGCCCTGCACACGCAGTTGAGTGGCCAGCGTTAACGCCGCCTCGTGCAGTTCGCCGTACGTCATTTCCCCCTGCGCGTCGATCACCGCGACGGCCTGCGGATTGCGCTGCGCATGCCGCACGAAATCCTGTTGCAGGCAACGTTCAAACGCATAGCTAAAGGCCGGCGCCGCAGGCAGCGCCGGGCTCTGCGGCTGCAGACGAATATTTTCCAGCGGCCAGTCATCGTGGCGCGCCATCTGTTGCAATAGGGCGAGATAGTAGCCGGCCAACCGATCCATCGACGCTTTGCTGAACAGCGCCGACGCGAAGTTGAAGCGCGCGCGCATCTGCTCCCCCTGCGGCGTCAGCGTGAGCGTCAGATCGAACTTGGCAGTGCGCTCATCCGCGCTCAGATCGACCACCGACAGCCAGTCCGGACGCGCCTGCGCGCCGCTCTCGCCCTCCAGCGCGAACATGACCTGGAACAGCGGATGCCGCGAAAAGTCGCGCGGCAGCGCCAGAGCGTCCACCAGCGCCTCCAGCGACAGCGTCTGATGCTGCTGCGCCCGCAGCGTCGTGGCCGCAACCTCTCGCACAAACTCGGCGACGCCCTGACGGGGGTCGATCTGCCGGCGTAAAGGCAGCGTATTGACAAAGAACCCGATCAGATTCCCCAGCTCAGGGCGATTGCGGTTCGCCAGCGGCGTACCCACCATGACATCGTTCTGACCGCTGTAGCGGGCAAGCAACAGCATGAACCCCGCCAGCATCACGGCATGCAGCGTCACGCCCTCTCGGCGCGCCAACGCCTCCAGCGCCTTCACCAGCGCCGCCGGCAGCGGCACTTCGCTGTTGTCGCCGCGTACGTCGAAGACCGCCGGCCGCAAAAAATCCACCGGCAGCGAGAGCGGCTGCCAGCCCGCCAGCTCTCGTTGCCAAAAGGCCAATTCGTCGGCCCGGCGCTGCACATTTTCCGGCGCTTGTTGCCAGCACGCATAGTCGAGGTATTGCAGCGCCGGCTCTGTCGCTTTACGCCACCTTCCCCGATAGCGCGCGTCCAGCTCCTGCAGCAGCACCTCAAGCGACCAACCGTCAAAGACGATGTGATGGAACACCAACAGACAAACGGCCGTTTCCCCGCCCGCCGCATCGCGGTAACGATAGCGCGTGGCGCGCAGCGGCAGATCGCGCGTCAAATCCATCGGCCGGCTGCAGGCCTGCGCCAGCGCCATGTCAAACTCAGCGCTGCTCACCGTCAGCAAAGGCACCGGCAGCACGGCGTCGCTGACCCACTGGCTGGCTTCGCCCCGCTCATTCTGGCGAATCAGGCTACGCAGGATCTGGTGGCGCTCGACGATCGCCTGCAGACAGTCCGCAAAACGTTGGTCATCGATGTCCGGCGCCAGCCGCAGCAGCACCGGCGACAGATAGTGCGTGGCGTCCGCCGACAGTTGCTGAACAAACCACAATCGCGACTGCTGAAGCGACAGCGGCCCCTCCCGCAGCTCGCCGGGGAGGATGGGCGGCTCATCCGACGGCGCCTGCCGTTGAGCGGCGATATGCTCGCTCAGCGCGGCCACCGTCGGATGCTGATTCAACGTCAGCACCGAGATCTTCGCCCCCGGCAATTTATTCACTTCGTGACACAGCCTGATGGCCATAATGGAGTTGCCGCCGAGGCGGAAGAAGTTGTCGTCCATGCCGACATGGCCGCCCAGCAGCCGATTGAACAGTGTAGAAAGCTGAGTCTCCAGCGGCGTGCCCGGTTGGCGAAACGCCGTTTGCCGCTCGACCGGCAGCGGTTCCGGCAATGCCCGGTAATCGACCTTGCGGCTCACCGTCAGCGGCAGCGCCGACAGCGCCGACAGCGCCGACGGCAACATATAATGCGGCAGCTGCGCCGCCAGGCGTTGCAAGATGTCGCCGGCCTGCGGCGTCGCGCCGGGCTTCGGCACATACCAGGCCGCCAGTTGGTCCGTCGTGCCGGGGCGCAGGGTCACCACCGCCTCGGCCACCTCGGGCAGCGCGCGCAGCTGCATTTCGATCTCGCCCAACTCGATGCGATAGCCGTTGATCTTGATCTGCTGGTCGTGTCGCCCAAGATAGTCCAGGCTGCCGTCGGCCAAGCGCCGTACCCGGTCGCCGGTGCGATACAGGCGCCGGTAAGGCTCACGCAGTTCAAAAGGATTGGCGACGAATGCGGCTTCCGTCAGCGCCGGCAGGTTCAGGTATCCGCGCGCCAGGCCGGCGCCGGCCAGACACAGCTCGCCCTCCGCCCCCAGCGGCATTAGATTGTCATGCTCGTCAACCACATAACAACGCATATTGGCGATGGCGTGGCCGATATTGCGCGCGCCGTTGCGGCGATAAATATTCAGACTGGCGCTGACCGAAGCCTCGGTCGGGCCGTACAGATTGGCAACCTGCATGCCGCAGGCCAGGTAATGGTCGAGCGCCTCCTGCGCGGTCGCCTCGCCGCCGGTCGCGAGATAGCGCACCGAAGCCGGCAGGTCAGGCAAAGTGCCAAGCAGCGCCGGCGGCAGGAAACAGGCTTCGATGCCCCAGGCCGCCATTTGGCCGCACAACAGCGCCGGATCGCGCCGCTGCGCCTCGCCCGCGATGAACAGCCGGTGGCCGTTGCTCAGGGCCATGAACACTTCAAACACGTGCGCGTCAAAGGCCAGCGACGCGAACTGCAGGCAGTTGAGCGCGCCCGATTCATTGCGCAGCAAACGCTGCGTATGACCCCGCACCATGTTGGCCGCGCCCCGGTGTTCGCACAGCGTACCTTTCGGCCGCCCGCTGGTGCCGGAGGTGTAAATCACGTAGGCCAATTGCCGGGCTTCGACATTCGGCAGGCTCGCGGCATCCGCATCGGCAAGCGATTCATCCGCCGCCAGGCAAACGCCGTCCGGCGCCAGACGCCGCACCTCCCCTTGCAATGCGCTTTCCGTCAGGACGATGGGGCTGTTCACCTCTTGCAGAATATATTCCAGGCGCTGCGCCGGCGCCGCGGGATCCAGCGGCACATAGGCACCGCCCGCCTTCATGATGGCCAGCATCGCCACCACCGCTTCCGCGCTGCGCTGCAGATACAGCGGGATCAGCGTCTCTGGCGGCATGGCGGCGCCGCGCAACCGGCGATATTCTTCCCTCAGCCGTATTGCCAGGCGATCGCTGCGCTGCGCCAGTTGGCGGTAGCTGAGCGAACCGTTGGCATCGGTTACGGCGATGCGTTCCGGATGACGGCGCACCTGGCGAGCCACGCCGTCGAGCAGTGTCGCTCCTGGGTCGGCCGTGTCCGGCTCGCTCTCCCAGGCGTCGCGGCAGCGTAAAACCTGCTGCGCCGTGAGCTGCGGCCACGCGGCTATCGGCGCGTCCGGTTCGGCTAGCGCACGCTGCAATAGCCCGAGATACTGCTCCGCCATCTCCGCCATTTGCGTGGCGTCGAACAGATCGGGCCGATAACGCAGGCGAAACTCAAAGGCCTGCTCGGTCGGCTGATACTCCAGCAGCAGTTCCGAACCGGCCAGATCGACGTTGTAACGGTGATTGACGCCGATGCGGCAACCGTCAAGCGCCAGCGGCGCATCTTTCAGGTAAGCCTGAGTGAAATTGACGTTCAGCTCGCGCACCGGGCTGAGGTTCAGCATGTCATAAACCGGCAATTGGCTGTGCCGCAGCTTGCCCGTCGCCTTGAGCGCTTTGCTGTAGGCCAGCGTCGCGCGGTACAGCTGGTTGAACGTGGCTTGCGGGGCGAGCGTTAAGGGAAACACCGCGGTGTTGACCTGGGCGCCGAAGAACAGCGGCTCGCCGCCGTCCGGCGCGACGGGATAACCGATATGCACCGTGTCCTGCGCGGATTGCCGGGCGATCAGCAACGCCCACAGCGTTTTGAATATCAGGAATGGGTTGGCATATCTGACGCCAGACTTCAGCGCCTGCCACTCGGCGAACGGCAACGTAAAGCGCACTTCGCCGGCGCCGGGGGCTTCGGGGGCTTCACCGGGGAGATAAGGCAACGCTACGCGCGGGGCGCATTCGGCCAACCGGTCGCCCCAGAATGACGCGGAAGCGAAGTCCTGCTTCAACGCCGCGATATCCGCCTCATAGCGCCGGTACAATCGACAAATGTCCGTTTCATCCGCCTGCGGCGGCGCCACGGCCGCCCCGCGATTGTAATAGGCGGAAACGGCGTTGTAGAACTCCTGGCCGGACAGGCCGTCGATCAGGATGTGATGAACGACAATGATCAAATTATAGCGCTGCGGCGCCAACTCAATCAGGTAGAAGCGGCACAGCGGCCCCTCCCGGAGATCGAACGGCGTATTGATTAATTTGCCGACATCGCAATCGGCATCAAGCGTTTCCAACGCAATTTTCTTCTCCGTCTTTACCCAGCGTAATTGCGGCGAGCTGTCGTCGAGGACATGGTGAAACAGAATATAGTCCCGGCACACGCCCTCGACCGCCGCGCGCAGTCGATCGACGTCCAGCGCCCCCTCAATGGTCTGATCCAGCACCAGGTTGTACTCGCAGGAGTGTGGATTGAGGACGTATTCATTCCAAAACGTGTGGGTATAGGGTGAAGCGATGATCGCGCCCATGAATCAATTCCCTTTTAATATATTCCAATAATATATGAATAGATATTTATGCATGGCATAAATACCGTGATGGTTATGCGATTGAGCTGTTAGGCGAAAACTTAAAAAACATAAGAGCGAATATTATTTTATTTTTATAAAAAATAAAGCCACAAAAACACAAATAAACTAAAACCAACAAAAACAATGACATAAAAAATAATTTGTCATTTAAAAATGATTCACGGATTTTCATTCATAAATAAAATAACTATTGTAAATAAATTAAAAACAAAGATAGGAATATATTTAATATAAATAGATCTAATTTAAAGGCATCGCAGGAAAAGCGATAAAAAAGAGAATCTTCTTAAATGAAAACCCGCATCTTTCAGTTGCGCTATTCCAAAGCGTACGGTGTCGGAATATCCTATACTCGTTGCAGGATGCAGTTTCCCTCCCATTGAATGCCAGTACAGGGAGTCACAAATGGCTATTTTCGCCCACTTGCGGGCAATTTTTTCAGCATTATTGGCAGAATTATCTGATGAATAAAAAACGTCCCGTCTTGACCCCGGCAACCCTGTTATTGCTGCAGCCGGTCTGCATCGGTTCGGCCCTGGCGGCGGATCAGAAAGACAGCGATACGCTGGTGGTAATGGCGCAACCCATCGGATTGACCGAGCTGGGATCGCCGGTGTCCGTTAGCGTGATCGACGGCCAGGACCTGCGCAACGCCGCACCGCAGATTAACCTGTCGGAAAACCTTGGCAGCGTGCCGGGCCTGCAGCTTCAAAACCGACAAAACTATGCGCAGGATCTGCAGCTGTCGATACGCGGATTCGGCAGCCGATCGATGTTCGGCGTGCGCGGGGTGCGCATGTACGTCGACGGCATCCCCGCCACCATGCCCGACGGCCAGGGACAAACCTCCAACATCGACATCAACTCCGTCGAGCGCATCGAGGTGCTGCGCGGCCCCTATTCCGCGCTGTACGGCAACGCTTCGGGCGGGGTGATCAACGTTGACACACAGACCGGCGCCCAGCCGCCAACGCTGGAGGCCGGCAGCTATTTCGGCAGCGACAACACCTGGCGCTACGGGGTGAAAGCGACCGGCGCCACCGGCGACGGCACCCAGGCCGGCGACGTCAACTACGCTATCTCCGGCACCCGCTTCACCACTCAGGGCTATCGCGATCACAGCGCCGCGCGGAAAAACCTCGGCAACGGCAAGCTCGGCGTGCGGTTGGACGACGTCAGTACCCTGACGCTGATGTTCAACAGCGTCTCCATTGACGCCGGCGATCCGGGCGGCCTGACCGAAGCGGAATGGAAGGAAAACCCGCGCCAGGCGCCGCGCGCGGATCAATACAACACCCGCAAGTCGCTCGATCAGACTCAGGCCGGCCTGCGCTATCAGCGCCAGATGAGCGAGCGCGACGAACTGACGCTGACCGCCTACCACGGCGAGCGCCACACCACGCAGTACCAATCCATTCCACGCGGGCCGCAGCTCAACCCTACCCACGCCGGCGGGGTGATCGTGCTGGAAAGAAAATATCAGGGCATTGACACTCGCTGGAAGCATGAGGATACTCTCGCCTCGTTACCGGTAACACTGATCGGCGGTCTGGATTATGAAACCATGACCGAACGCCGGCAGGGGTTTGAAAACTTTATTCTGCGAGACGGCACAGTGGACTACGGCGAGAAAGGCGACCAGCGGCGCAACGAGAAAAACCGCATCTGGAACCTGGATCCTTACCTGCAAACCTCCTGGCAACTGACGCCGCACTGGACGCTGGACGCCGGCCTGCGCTACAGCACGGTCAGCTTCGACTCGACCGACTACTACATCACGCCGCGCAACGGCGACGACAGCGGCAGCAAACGCTACCACCAGTGGCTGCCGATGGGCTCGCTCAACTATAAAATCAATCCGGCGTGGAACGTTTATCTCTCCGCAGGCCGCGGCTTTGAAACCCCGACCATCAACGAACTCTCCTATCGCCCCGACGGCCAAGCCGGCCTGAACATCGGTCTGCAGCCGTCCACCAGCGACACCGTCGAACTGGGCAGCAAACTGCGCCTCGGCAACGGCCTGGTGAGCGCCGCCCTGTTCCAGACCGATACCGACAACGAGCTGGTGGTGGCGGAAAGCAGCGGTGGGCGCACCAGCTACGCCAACGCCGGCAAAACCCGGCGGCGCGGCCTGGAACTGGCGCTGGATCAAGAGTTCGCGCTGGACTGGCGCCTGCATATGGCCTGGACGCTGCTGGACGCCACCTATCGCAGCGAAATGTGCGGCAAAGCCGTTTGTACCCCGGCTCAAACCATTCCCGCCGGCAATCGCCTGCCGGGCATCGCCCGCAACATGGGCTACGCCTCGCTGGCCTATGCCCCGCCGGAAGGCTGGCACGCCGGCGCGGAGCTGCGCTACATGAGCGACATTCAGGCCAATGACGCCAACAGCGCGCAGGCTCCTTCTTACACCGTGGCCGGCGTAAACGCCGGTTATCGCTTTACCTGGAACCGCTGGGCGCTGGACGTGTTCAGCCGGGTGGACAATGTTTTCGATCGCCGATACGTCGGTTCGGTGATCGTCAACGAAGGCAACGGCCGCTACTTCGAGCCGGCGCCGGGGCGCAACTGGGGTGGCGGCGCCACCTTGTCTTATCGCTTTGAATAAGGCAAAGCACCTTAAGGTTAAAAAACGGGATGGGTTTTACGTCACCCTAGCGGCTTCTCGCTGAAATAATAGGGAGAAACCGCGTGTTTTTTCCGATTTGGCTTAATCTCTAAATCGGGGACTTTCATTTTTGGTAAGGGTATTGCTATGCAAAATAAAGCGTCACTATCGCCGCTTATCGTCATAACGGCGCTGTTTGCCGCGCTGAGCGGGCTTTATCTGCTCGGCGGCGGCATCTGGCTGGCCAAGTTGGGCGGTTCGCTGTATTACATCATCGCCGGGCTGGTGCTGCTGGCGACCTCCTGGCTGCTGTTCCGCCGCCGCGCCACCGCGCTGCTGCTGTACGCGGTATTCCTGCTGGGCACCACGATTTGGGCCCTGTGGGAAGTGGGCCCGGACTTCTGGGCGCTGACGCCGCGCCTGGACGTCACCTTCTTCTTCGGCCTGTGGCTGGTGTTGCCGTTTATCTACCGCAAGCTGGTGGCCAACGGCAAATTCGCCTACGGCGCGCTGAGCGCGGCGCTGGCGATCACCGTCATCGCGCTGGCCTATGCCGTGTTCAACGATCCGCAAGAGATTAACGGCACCCTCGACGCCGCCCAGGTACAACCGAAAGACGCCACCGGCGCCGACTGGCCGGCCTATGGCCGCACCCAGGAAGGCACCCGTTACTCGCCGCTGAGCCAGATCAACGACAAAAACGTTGGCCAGCTGCAAGAGGTTTGGCGTTTCCAGACCGGCGATCTGAAGACCGCCAACGATCCGGGTGAGATCACCAACGAAGTCACGCCGATCAAAATCCGCGATACCCTTTACATGTGTACGCCGCACCAGAAGCTGTTCGCGCTGGATGCCGCCACCGGTAAAGAAAAATGGAAGTTTGATCCGCAGCTGAAATACAACCCAACCTTCCAGCACATCACCTGTCGCGGCGTGTCTTACCACGAAACCGCCGCAGCCGCAGGCGCCGCCGGCGACGCCGCTCCGGCGATGTGCGCACGCCGCATCATTCTGCCGGTCAACGACGGCCGTCTGTTCGCACTGGACGCCGAAACCGGCAAACCCTGCCCGGACTTCGCCAACAATGGTGAGCTGAACCTGCAGAGCAATATGCCGTATGCGACGCCGGGCCACTACGAGCCGACCTCGCCGCCGGTGATCACCGATAAAGTGATCGTCGTCGCCGGTGCCGTGACCGACAACTACTCCAACCGCGAGCCTTCCGGCGTGATCCGCGGCTTCGACGTCAACAGCGGCAAGCTGCTGTGGGCCTTCGATCCGGGCGCGAAAGATCCGAACGCCATCCCGGCGGACGAGCACCACTTCGTGCCGAACTCGCCGAACTCCTGGGCGCCTGCCGCCTATGACGCCAAGCTGGATATCGTTTACCTGCCGATGGGCGTTTCCACTCCGGACATCTGGGGCGGCGATCGCACCCCGGAAATGGAACGCTACGCCAGCGGCCTGTTGGCGCTGAACGCCTCCACCGGCAAACTGGCCTGGTTCTATCAGACGGTCCACCATGACCTGTGGGATATGGACGTGCCGGCGCAGCCGACCCTGGCGGACATTACCGACAAGAGCGGTAAAAAAGTGCCGGTCATCTATGTGCCGACCAAAACCGGCAACATCTTCGTGCTGAACCGTACCAACGGCGAACTGGTGGTGCCGGCACCGGAGAAACCGGTACCGCAAGGCCCGGCCAAGGGCGATCGCCTGTCACCGACCCAGCCGTTCTCCGAGTTGACCTTCCGTCCTGAGAAGAAACTGACCGGCGCCGACATGTGGGGCGCGACCATCTATGATCAGCTGGTCTGCCGCGTGATGTTCCACAGCCTGCGTTATGAAGGCACCTTCACCCCGCCTTCCGAGCAGGGCACGCTGGTGTTCCCGGGTAACCTGGGCATGTTCGAATGGGGCGGCCTGGCCGTCGATACCGATCGCGAAATCGCCATCGCCAACCCGATCGCGCTGCCGTTCGTCTCCAAACTGATCCCGCGCGGCCCAGGCAACCCGATTGAGCCGCCGGAAGGCGACAAAGGCGGCAGCGGTACCGAGTCTGGCGTACAACCGCAGTATGGCGTGCCGTTCGGCGTCACCCTGAACCCGTTCCTGTCGCCGTTCGGCCTGCCGTGCAAACAGCCGGCCTGGGGTTACATTTCCGCCGTGGATCTGAAAACCAACGACATCGTGTGGAAAAAACGCATCGGCACCGTGCGCGACAGCTCACCGTTGCCGCTGCCGTTCAAAATGGGCATGCCGATGCTGGGCGGCCCGGTGACCACCGCCGGTAACGTGTTCTTCATCGGCGCCACCGCGGACAACTACCTGCGCGCCTTCAGCGTGACCAACGGTGAAAAACTGTGGGAAGCGCGCTTGCCGGCCGGCGGCCAGGCGACGCCGATGACCTATGAGGTCAACGGCAAGCAGTACGTGCTGATCTACGCCGGCGGCCACGGTTCCTTCGGCACCAAGCTGGGCGACTACGTGGTCGCTTACGCCCTGCCCGATCAGAAGTAACCACCGCCGTTAGTACCCCGCAAAGCACGCCGCAAGGCGTGCTTTTTCTTTTCCCGCCCCGCCGGCTGCCCCCTCGCAATACCCTTAATTTTTTCATCTCCATTATTGATAATGGTTATCATTCGCAATATTATACCTCTGCGGCCCCGGCAGCGGCTGCGATCCTCTCCAGCTTAATGGGCAATACAACGATCGGCCGCCTTCGGGCGGCCCTATTCGGAGGCGCATGGTCGACCATACTCGGAAGCATCGAAAGAAGATTCTGCAAGCGGCGGTGAAAACGCGACGCGCCGGCCTGACGTTCGCGCCGGCATCGCCAGCCACGTCGCCCTTTATCGGCCAGCACCGCCAGACGCAAGCCGTACTGATACACCTGATCGGCCATGATGACGCCCAGGAGGAACATGAATGAACCTGCAGCCCTTTACCGCCATGCTGATGTTCGCCTATGTGCTGCTGATGGTGCCGCTGCTCTACGTCATCGACAGCCGCCTGAGCGCCAGCAAACTGGTGCGCAAAGCCACGCAAAACCTCATCATCATCGCCTTGACGCTGTTGTTCTTCAGCGCGATGACGCTGCTGTATTGACCTTGCCGCGGCTGTCGGCGGCGGATCGTCACCCGGCGTCCGAGCGCCTGGCTCGCGGATATTTCCACAGCCAGCGCCCGCTGACCATGCGCCAGTAGAATAAGGCGCCGCGCACCGCCCAATCGAGGAACATCCCCAACCAGACGCCCACCACGCCCATGCCCAGTTCGATGCCCAACGCGTAGCCGGCCACCACGCGGCACCCCCACATACCGAGCATCGTCACCCACATGGCGAAGCGGGCGTCGCGCGCGCCTTTCAACCCGGCGGGCAAGACCCAGGAAGCGGCCCAGATCGGCATAAAGGCGGCGTTGAGCCAGATCAGGGTTTTCACCACCGTTTTCACATCATCCTGCGAGGTATAAAACGCGGCGAACACCCCGGCCAGCGGCGCGGTGCCCCAGGCGATGGCGGTCAGCCCAAGGGTCGACAGCCAGAAAATATGGCGCAGCTGCCGCTCCGCCTGGCCGATCTCGCCTTTGCCGAGCCGCCTGCCGACGATAATGGTCGAGGCCGATCCCAACGCGTTGCCCGGCAGGTTGATCAACGAAGCGATGGAGAAAGCGATAAAGTTGCCGGCGATCACGTTGGTGCCCATGCCGGCGACAAACATCTGCGTCAACAGCTTGCCGCCGTTAAACAGTACCGACTCGACGCTGGCGGGAATGCCGATCCCCAACACTTCCCACAGGATGCTCATCTTGAGCGGCGTGAAATAGCTTTTCAACGTGATGTGCAGCGCCGGATTAAAGCCGATCGCCAGCACGTAGAGGATGGCGATGGCGCCGATATAGCGGGAAATCGTCAGCCCCAGCCCGGCGCCGACGAACCCCAGGCCATGCCAGCCCAGCATGCCGTAAATCAGGATGCTGCTGATGATGATATTGAGGATATTCATGCCGCCATTGATAAGCAGCGGGATCTTGGTGTTGCCCGCGCCGCGCAGGGCGCCGCTGCCGATCAACGCAATCGCCGCCGCCGGGTAGCTCCACACCGTGGTTTGCAGGTAAGAGAGCGCCAGCGCTTTCACCTCCGGCGAGGCCGCGCCGGCGATCACATCAATGATAGGCTCGCCCGCCAGGTGAATGCCCGCCGCCAACAGCAGCGCCACGCCGGTCATCAGCACCAGCGACTGACGCGCCGCCGCTCGCGCCCGCCGGCGATCGCGCTTGCCGAGGCTGAAGGCCACCACCACGGTGGTGCCGAGATCCACCGCGGCGAAAAAGGCGATGATCACCATGTTGAAACTGTCCGCCAGCCCCACTCCGGCCATCGCCTCTTTGCCGAGCCAGCTCACCAGAAAGGTGCTCAGCACCCCCATCAGCAGGACACAGGCGTTCTCCAGAAAGATGGGCACCGCCAGTGGCGTGATCTCGCGCCAGAACAGCACGCGGTAGCTTTTCCGTTTGGCGTACCAGCGCGTATTTTCCACGCGCTGACGCAGTGCGGCATACAGGTTCAAGATGGACTCGATGGGTAAAAGTGAAACATCATTTCAAATGATGATCGATAAATCGTTATCCTGCAAAGAATTTTGGGGCGCCCATAAAGCGCGCCCGAAAGGCATGCCGGCGCGCTACTCCATGTAATCTTCCTGATCGGCCTGCGCCGCCGCGATAAAGCGGGCGGTGCTGCGGCTGAGCGCAGCGCATTTTTCCGTCAGCAGCTGATTGTCCTGTTGCAGGGTCAGGTAACGCGCCTGGGTAAGCGCCGGCAACTGCCGATACCCTGCCGCCTGCGTGTCCCAGCCGCGGCGCTGCGCCGCGCGCATTGCGGTGCGCTGCAGCTTCACATCGTCCGGTATCTCGCTGCGCCCGCAGTCCACGCGCAGGAAGTGTCCGCCGGCCAGCATCGAAGCGATGTGATCCAGCTGCGCCTGCAGCGGCGGCGCCGGTTTATGCGCCGTCTGCTGACAACCGGCGAGCAGCAGCAATGCCACCGCGCCGCAAAGAGACGTGCGAAACAGAGTCAACATGGGGGCTCCGGGAAAACCTGTGGGTGATGAGATGATCTTAGGTGAGCGGACGTCGGGCGGCAAGGCGAGCAGCACGCGCGGCCCGCTTAACGTCGGCCGCTGCTGACCTTGGTGGCGCGGGCGGGGTTGCCGGCGACGAATTCCAGCGTGGGGGAATAGTAAAACGGCAGCCAGGCGTTATAGCCGCTCTCCCACTCCCATTTGACCGGGCAAGGCCACAGCATGTCTTCATGCAGGATGTAATAGATCCACCGCCCGGGCGGGCGGCGCGGTTTGCGCGTTTTCATAGCGGGTTCGACGGCCTGATGGAATGCGATAGGGTCAACTGCTGCATTTTACCGCGATTTTCGCCGTGGGGACAGCCTGCATTGCCGGCTTCGCCCCGGCGCCGGCAAGCGCCCTTTATTCACCGCCGCCTGCCGGCGCGCCGCTCTCGGCCCCCAGCACCACTACCCTGTCGGCCGAGTCGATGGTCGACTTTCTGTGGGCGACGATCACGCGCGTAATATTCAGCGAAGATATCGCCCGGTTGATCGCCGACTCATTCTCAACGTCCAGATGGCTGGTCGCTTCATCCATAAACAGCACGCTCGGGCGGCGATAGAGGGCGCGCGCGATAAACAAACGTTGCTTTTGCCCGCCGGAGATGCCGTTGCCCAACTCGCCGATCAGGGTTTCGTAGCCCATCGGCATCTGCATGATTTCATCGTGGATATTGCTGTGTATCGCGCAGGCCATGATCAGCTCTTTATTGGCATTGACCTCAAACCCGCTGATGTTTTCCGCAATGGACCCGGAGAACAGCCGGTCGTCCTGCAGCACGCAGGCGATCGCGTTACGGTAGTTATTCACCCCGACTTTATGGATATCCATCGCGTCGGCCAAAACCTGGCCGGAAGTGGGGCTGAGCAAACCGCACATCACCTTCAGCAAGGTGGTCTTGCCCGCGCCGGAGGCGCCCACGACGGCCACGCTTTCGCCGGCCGCAATGCGCATGTTCAGCTCTTTGAAGATCGGCCGCGACAGCGCGTCATATTGATACGTAAGATTTTTTACCTCAATGGCAATCCCCGTGCCCGAGGGGAAGACCTGTCGCGGCGCGGACTCCGTCTCCGCATCGGTAAAGACGATGTCGGATATCCTCTCATTGTGCAGCGACAGCATGCGCAAGCCGATCGCCAGGTCGATCAGGCTCGAGGCCCGCTGAGAGAACTGGCCGCGATAGGCATTGAACGCCATGAACATGCCGAGCGTCATGGAATTGTCGATGACCATCATGGCGCCAAGCCACAGGATCGCCACCTGATCGAGCGTCGTGATAAAGGTATTGATCCCGCCGAACATCATATTGAATCGGGTGATTTTGATATTGGTATTGGCGGCGTCGACGTTCAGATTGAGCCAATAGCTGGAGCGCGTTTCCTTGATGCCCAGCGCCTTGACGGTCGAGATGCCGTACAGCGTCTCCATGAAATGCGAGTTGGCCTTGGCCGCCTTGACGATCTGCTCCTCCGAGAATTGACGGTAGGTTCTGTAAGTCATCATCCTGATGAGGATGTAGATCAGAGTGAAGCCCGCCACGACCCAGACCAGCCAGCCGCCGTAGACCATCATCATCGCGAACAGCCCGACCGTCATGATGCCGTCGATGATCCCGCTGACGATATTATTGGTAAAGGTGGTTCTGATCGCATCCAGCGAGGAAAAGCGCGATTGAATGTCCCCCAGGTGCCGTTTCTCGAAAAAATCCAGCGGCAGCTTCATCAGGTGTTCAAACAGCGTCGTCTTCCACTGAATATCGGTCAGCGTCCCGAGCACGATGGAGATCCAGGCCCTGGCGATACTGACCACCGCGCGGAACAAGGTGAAGAAGATCAGCCCCAAACAGATGACCGTCAGCAGGCTGTAGTCATGCGCCTGAATGACATGGTCGGTCACCAGTTGCGTTCCCACCGGCAGCAGCAGGTTGACCGATTCGATGACTATCGATAACGCAAAGATCTTGAGCAGCGTCCCCGGCAGGCCCTCGATGTTTTTCATCAAATCCAGCAGGCGCAAACGGGTCTTGAGGGTCTCTTTTTGAAAGGCCCTGTCGGGCCACAGCTCCAACGCGATGCCGGTAAAGTGATTCGACATCTCCTGCAGCCCGATCACTCTGCGCCCGAAGGCCGGATCGTGAATGACAAAACCGGCGCGCTGCACCTTAACCAACACCACGAAGTGATTCATATTCCAGTGCAGTATGCAGGGCGTTTTCAGCTGATTGATTTCGTCGATGTCCAAGGACAAGGCGCGCGTCTTCAGCTGGATTTGCGACGCGATTTGAGAGATCGTCCCCAGGGTCGCGCCCTGGGTGGAAATGCCGAATCGCTGCCGCAGGCTCAGCATATCCACATTAAACCCGTAATAGGAGGCGATCATGGCGAGGCACGCCAGGCCGCATTCCGATGACTCCGACTGCAAGATGCTCGGCACCCGCTTGCGCAGTGAGAATGTTAACTTCTCGTTGATCCGTTCAAAGAGATTATTGTCCTTCATCGACTCGCCCCACGACGCTGTTTTTTATGTCATACAAAGGCGCGATCGCCCACTGATAAAGCGGTTTCTTATCCAGGAAGACGATGACCCTGGCCTGCAGCCCGCTGCTGATTTCGAGATATTTGCCTTTATCGCTGAATTGCGTGTCGCTGATTGACGCCAGCACTTTGTAGTAGGCGTTCCTTTCCCTTTTATTTCCGCTGCTGTATTCCGACATTTCCTGCGGGGAGGCGGGGACCGACGAGATGGATTCTATTTTTCCCGGAAACTGACCGAATTTATCCGACGGGAAGGCTTCATAGCGAATGTTGATGCCATCGCCGATTTTCACGTAGGGCAAACTGTTATTCGGCAGCCATAAAACCAGATAATATTTGATGTTATCAATCGGTTTGATTTGCGCCAGACTGCTGCCGCTCTCGACCACCTGCCCGGCGGTCACGCTCAGCGACTCGATTTTCCCCTTGAGCGGCGCTTTGATAATGACCTGGCCGCCGGCATTGGACTCCGCCAGCTGGCGTTGTAAATCACTGCGTTGCGATTCGCTTTGCGATATCTGATTGTCGTAATCGGCGGCGCGAATCAGCAAATCGCTGCGCAACTGCGACAGTTGAATATTTTGCTGGATCTTTTGGCTGTAGAGCGCCTGATACGAGCTTTGCTGTTGTTGAAAGAGCGAGCGCTGATAATTTAACTGATCTTTGGTGATCAGGCCTTTCGTCAAATAGTGTTCGTAATTTTTCAGGCTATCGCGCATTTTATCCATCCCCTCTTTGGCGCTGAGGTTCAGTTTCTCGGTTTCTTTATAGGCGTTTTCATAGCTATTGATCTGTTTGCGCAAATTATCCAGCATGGCGGTTTTATTTTTATTCAGCTTGCTGATTATCGAATCCAGATTGCTAATCTGTTTGCTTATTTCGCTGGCCGCGATATGGCTGACATTGCCGGACGTGGTGCTTCTCGAGACATCAATCACATACAGCGGCTCGTCCTTTTCCACGACGTCACCGGCTTTATGGAATGCCTGGCTCACGTAACCGTATTGGGAGGAAAACACATTGGTGGAATGCGGGATGCTGATCACCTCGCCTTCAACATCGACCCGGCGCGTGTACTCGCAAAAATAGAGTGCGCCCGCCAGGATCAGAATAAAAGTGAAACAGGTGGCGGCAATCACATGGCTCGACGCGCCGGAAATTAACAGCGCCCTGCCGGTCCATCTTTGACGTTGATAATTGACCGCCTCCTGGCGGAAAATATTCCTGCTCTTATTATCACTCATAGGAAGAACCTGCGCTTGCCTGACCGGGAGACAGCCGCAGCGAGAACGCTGCGGCTTTGGACCGCGTATGGATTTAGCTGATGGTGCCGTTAATCAGCCCATCGAGGCCTTTTTTGGAGTATTCCAGCGTGGTGTCCCAGCCAATAACGGCTGCGGCCACGCCGCTGGCTACGCCGCCCAGGATGCCGCCGGCGACCATGCCGACGCCCTGGCCAATCGAGCCGACGCCCAGCAGGCCGCCGCCGTCGCCGCCATGCTTACCGCCGATGACGGCGCCCGCCATGCTGCCCACGGAGGCGCCCAGAGCGATGGATGAAACGGCTTCCGCGGCATTGGAGACGGCGCTGCCAATCAGCCCCGACAGTCCATTGCTCATATCCCAGGAATAAGCGCCTGACACTTCATTCATTTCGATAACAGACAGTTCTTTCATTGGTTAATCTCCATATTTAAACGGACAAACACTGCCATACATGCGTGTTGTCATTGCATTGGCATCGGCCTGCAGCGCCTGATGCCACCAATAATGTCGCGCGAACAGACGACATTATATTTTTAATAGGGGTCTCTTTAATTCTGCGTAATGGTGAATGTCATCACCGCGTCGGCCTGTCCGGGGCTAATGGCTCCCGTTTGCTTATAGCGCGCCATCAAGGGGATCCTGATCTCTTTTTCAGCCGCGGTGTGGTAATTGATCGGTCTGGAAAACGTTAATGGATTACGGTTCTCATCCAACACTTCCACGGCGACGCCCTTCGCCGCATCGGCGCCGTCGGCGATATCAATCATTCCCACGCCAGGCGAATTTCCGGCCGCCTCGAACGTGACCTGAACCGGAATATTGTCCTCCTGACATTGCAGAACCACGGAAAAATTGCGTTCGGAAGACGCCGCCGTGCTGCCGACGCCGTTAAACTCGCTGCGTTTAGGGCTGCCCAGATTTACCGTTTGATTTTTATAGTTCAAATCAACCAGGCAACTTTTCTGAATGACCTTCATGCCGGAAATACTGATATCCAAAATGGAGGTCGAATCCAGATAATATCTGGCGATAATTTTCCCGCCCATATCGCCGCCGGTTTTGATCGGGCCGGTTTTAATAAACGTCAGCCGAACATCGTTTCGATTGATCCACGGCGTCAGCAAGTTGGGCGAAATCGCCGTGTTGACGGGCACGTTCTTATTGCTCTGCCATAGGTCTGAAATCGTCACCCCCACGCCCTCGATGCCCGTTTCAAATACGCCGGGCAGCGCGCTCGGCGTCAGCGGCGACATGGAGCGATAGGCGACCGAACCGGAACAAAGAAAAGAAAACGTCGTGCCGTTAATGCTGTTCTCCGTTCGAACAGCCAACTGCTCGCCGACTTCAATGCGCGGATCCACGGCCAGCGTCAGCAACCCCATACGGGCGGTTTTCGCGTTGGTGGTACAGGTGCCGGCATAAACCGCCGTCGTGAGCGTCGCCAGCCACACCAGGGCGCCGTAACCGAATATCCTGAGAAAAACGTTCATTTTCACTCTCACTTAAAAGTCATGATGGAAATAGAGCGAGATCTATTGGCAAACGCCGTTTAGGGTTTGGAGACCCGCTGACGGCGGCTCCGCCGGCAACTGGTAACGGATGCGGCATTGGTTCTCGCCATTCCTGCCCCACTGCGCGATGATCAGGCCCTTTTCCGCCATGCCGCTCAGATAGACCACGCCGTCGCCGCCGACCAGGAACGGCTGAGTCGCCCCCTCGGCAAGACGCAGGCTGGCGCCCAGCGGCAGGGGGGCCCCCTGCGAGTCCGTCACCTTCATCAAAATCCGTCTGCCGACGTTGGCTTTGAAATTCGCCCGGCTCACCGCGCCGCGAGTCGGCGTGACCGACTGGTTCGTCAACTCGAGATCGACATCATCCGGCAAGCTGTCGACATCGAGGCGAATCGAATTGTTGCGATAAGGCGTGGCGTAAGGAACGATCGCGTAGCCGCGCCAGTCGGTTTTCACCCCGACCTGATTGCCGACCGCCACATCGCTCGCGCCGGCCGCCTGCACCAGGGCGACGGTTTCGCCGAACGGTTGACCGAAGGTCACGCCGTCTTCATGGGCGATCACCCCGCCCTTCACCCCGTAGTTGACGCGCTGTTGACTGCGATCGTAGGCGTAGCCCGCCGTGAGTTCGCCGTACGTCGCGCGCCAGTCGGCGTTGGCGTTGCCGCTGTTGCCCTGGCCCTGGCTGCCATACCCTTCCTGTACGCTCCAACTGAGGTTGCCGCCGGCCAGCGCCGTGCCGTTGAGGCCCGCCGTATGGCTGGTATTGCCTTTTTTGCTGGTGTTGAGGTTGTAGGTGGCGTAGGTGTTGCTCAGCCATTTCTCTAATGGCACGCTGATGTTGAAAGCGAAGATCTGATCGCGATCGTAAATGCGCCCGCGGTTCGAATCGCCGTAAATAGCCTGTGAATTCCGGCTATAGCTGTAGTTAAAACCGTAGCTGATGCCATTCCAGCTATTGTTGTAACCCGCGCTCAGCGACTGCATATTGCGCTCGGAGCCCCAATAGTCTTCGGAGACCGCGCTGAGTGAAAGCGACCCCGCCCCTTCCCATAAATTCTGGTTCAGCGTGATTTCGCCGCGATTCTTGCGGCGGTCTATCGGGGCGTAACGGTTGCCGCTGCGATAGGTGTCCAGCACTTCCTGCAGCCCATAGTAGCCGCTGGTCGAATAGCGGTAGCCGGCGATGGCGAAGTTCGTCCCCGTCTCGACGATATTTTTGCTGTACCGCACGCGCCATGACTGACCATCGCTTTTCGGTTGATGCTCCTGCTTTGCCCACGCCTGGGTGACGTCGGCCGACAGGGCGCCGAACTCGCCCAGGTTCTTGCCCAGACCCAATGCCAGCGATTGATACGGCCCGGCGAATTGGCCGCCGCCATACAGGGTGAAACCGGCGGGCAAGCCATAAATCAGGCTGGCCTGCGAGAAGATCTTTTTATCCACGCTGTGATCGTAAGTGCGGTATTGCCCCGAGGTCAGCGCATATTTCAGCCGCCCTTCGCGTTGCAGCACCGGCAGGCTGGCGAAGGGAACGGTCAGGTGCTGTTCGCTGCCGTCCGCCTCCTTGATAGTCACCTCCAAATCGCCGCTGCCGCCGGTCGGGTACATGTCCGAAATTTCAAACGCGCCCGGCGCAACGTAACTCTGGTAGATGACATAGCCGTTTTGGCGAATGACCACTTGCGCATTGCTGCGCGCGATGCCGCGCACCACCGGCGCATAACCGCGCAGGCTTTCCGGCAACATGTCGTCATCGGAAGCCAGCTGCGCGCCGCGAAACGATACGCTGTCAAACACATCGGACGGGCTGCTGCTTTCGCCGAGCGTCAGCAAGCTTTTCAGGCGGATGATATTGCGCTGGGCGTAGGTATAGACGGAGTCCCAACGATCCTCCGACGCTCGCCCGCCGCCGGCGCTGTTGTAGCTCCAGGTGGTGTAGTTCCGCACTCGCCAGGCGCCCAGGTTGAAGCCCGGCCGCAGGTTAAGGTAATAACTGCTTGCGCTCTGGGTGAATCGATCGCGCCCCTTGCTGTTGCTGCCGGTGAAGCCATAGTTCAGCAGCATCGCCGGCAGGCCTTCATCCCATTGTTCCGGCGGAACGTATCCGCGCACCTTATTTTCCAACGCCGCCTGGGGGATACTCAGCATCAGGCGTTGGCGGTTAAATTGAAATTGCGCCGAGGCCTGCGGGATCGCGGCCAAATTCGCGCAGCGATCGGCACCGGCCAAACCGGGAAACAGTTCAACTTTCACCCCAAGCCGTTTCAGATCTTCCCGCGTCAGACAAGGCTGCAGATCGGCCTTCTCGTCGCTGCCGGCCCGCCGAGCGAACGACACCTCGCGCGTTTCCAGCAGCATGTCGTTCACCCAAATATCGACCCGATACGTGCCGGGAACCTGCTGGCCATTTTCAAAAATCGACAGATCGACGTGCTGCTGACCTGAGCGCCCGGTTTCCAGCAACGCCGGATTAAAATAGTCACGAGAGAAGGCGGGATTAGCCATGTTGCCGCATACCGCCGTTGTTGCCGTGAATAAGGCTATGCGTTTCAGCCAAGCATCCCGCTTCGCTAATATACGCTTTTGAGTTATCATTCATTAGCTCCATTATTGAAATGTTTTATCCCTCTGTCTGCCTTCCCTTACAGATTAAATACCTGACTGATGTTCTTTCCCTGTGCCGCCATAATCATTAATTAATTTCCAGCTTACCGACGTTGCGCCCGCCACGGGCAATGCAAACATTTCGCTGCTCATCGGCGCGATATACGCCACCTCTTTCATTTCCCGCCCCCCGATGCGGACATAATGAAAGTTCATATAATAAGGCGTTGGGTTGGTGAGTTTTAATTCTGAACCGACACGCTGCCATTTCAGCTGCTGCGTCACTTCTTCGGGCACCTGGCGGAGCAGCGGCGCCGGCCGATAAATCAATTTAATGCGGGTCTTGACCGCTATTTGCAGCGTATTCGATTTACCCGCCTGGGTTGTTGAAGGAATGGATTTAATATTCATCCAATACAAGCTTTCTTTATCTTTCGGTAAGTCATCGCCCACTTTCACGATGCGCAGCATATTTTCCTGGTTGCCGTCCAGCCGAAATAAAGGCGGCGTAACGATAAACGCGATTTTATCCACCCCGCTTTGTTGATTCTCCAGCCAGGACTGAATCAAATACGGTTCTTTATCCGGATTCTCCACGCTGATTGACGCTTCTTTTTTTTCGCCGTTGAATATCACCCGCGTCCCGCCAATCACCACGCCGGCGTGAACCGTAGACGCAAACAATAAAATAATGAAAGCCGCTAAGGCGCCGTAGCGATTAAAACGCATAATATTATCTCCGAGGCAATACAGCCCGCTGTGAACCAGCGGGCAAGAAAATATTATCAGTTATAATTCAGCGTAAAGGTGGCGACGCTATTAGCTTTACCGGCGGTAACATCTGCCTGCGTGGAAATATAGCGGGCGGTAAAATCGAGGTTATTTTTCACGCCGCTGCCGGAAGCCAACGGATAAGCCGTCGACGCCGTGTAAAGCGGCAGAACACTGTTAGAAATATCAGACAGTTGGATACCGACGCCGGTAGCGACATCCGTTTCCTGGGTCAGCTGCAATACGTTGCTGTCGCCGTTATCGGCCGCGCCGTCGAACTTAACGGTGGCGCTTTTTACCGTATCCGGACAATCGGTGACTTCCAGCGTGAATTTTGTCGCGCTGGACGTTGATCCCTTGCCACCCGCAAATGCCGTTCGGGCCACATCACCCAAAACAACATTTAATGGATTACTCAAGTCATTCGTGACCTTGCACGCAGCATCGACAATATTCCCGGTAAAATTAACCTGACCATCTGCTGCCAGAGCAGGTAAAGCGCTTGAACACGCTGCCGCGACAAATGCCAACATAATCACTTTTTTTTCCATCATGGGTACTTCTCCTTTTGATTAGACAGACTTCAAAATATCCCCGCCACGGAGAGCCCGGACAGGGAGAATAGGAGCTCCGCTCCTTTCACAGTTAATTATGCTTAGCTTTCCCCCTTTAGCAATACATAAAATCAATGTAAAGATGAGAAAAGATAATTACCCCAAATAGAATTAGCATCATTCTTAATTTTATTTTGAAAAAACCGCCAAATCGGCGTTTCTTGATTCAATCATCTGGCCGCCAGGGAATTTATTCTCGCGCTATTCGAAGGCGCTTTCGCCAGATCCTCCTCATTTCCCCCTCAGCCGGAAAATCGGGCGACATCGCCGTAAAATGAAAGCCGGGCGATAAAACTCGCCCTGAAATAAATGACAGTTATATTACGAAAGGCATCACGACGCGGCGGCAGCGAGAGGAGCAGAGGAATAGGAAAAGCATGGCGATAACGGTTTATCGAACAGGAGGGAGAATAAAGCATTCGCCGTTCGTGAAACCGGCGCGGTCATGTGACAACGAGAAAATGGCGTTACGCAGAAATATTCTGTCTGACGCCGTTCACTATTTCGAAAACAAGGCAACAATGCGCTCTGTCGCGCAGAATAACGCATTGCCGCCTTATTGTTTTTCGGCGCCGCTAATTAATCGTCATGGCGATAATCTTCCCCCAGCCCTCTGCCGGGTAGGGTTTCACACGCCAGGCCATCGCCCGCGGGAACGACGGACGGATAGTTATCGTCAGGCGTGATAAAGACCGGCGTGGTCGCGATAAACCCATCGTTGAACACCGCCTCGATAAAGGTGGCCTCCCAGCCTTGCGCCGGGGCGGCCAGACGAAACTCGCCGCGATCGGCCTCCGCTGCGGCCAACGGCTCCGGGGTAAAGCGTACGCCGCACGAATAACGAAAATCTCGGGCCGTGCGGTTGTGCGCGCTCCAACGCCGCACGGTGGCCGGCGGTTCGGAAAAACGCAGCGTGCGCACCGCAGCATCCGCGGCGCTGCCTTGCACCTCGATCGTCGGCAACGCGATATCGCGCTGGCGGCGCTTGATCATCGCCAGTATGGCGCGTTCGGCGGCCGGCCGGCTTGCCGCGCGATCCCCGTCGGCAATCACGCGCAGCGAAGCCTCTCCCGGTGAGGCGCTGAAATAGAATCGCGTGCTGTCCGGCGGATAACGTTCGTCGCCGCTGGCGATGATGACATATTTCGCCGCCGCTGGCCGCTCTCCCGCCGTCGGCGGCGGATAAGCGGTGGGATCCGCTATTTGCATCAGTTTGTCGAACGCCGGCGTCTCTATGCGCCGATCGATGCCGAGTTGGTAATAAGGATGAAACGCCAACGGCCAACGGCCGCCATACGTACGATAGGTATGCTTCAAGACCTGCCGCGCCGCGACCCCATCCGGGAACATGGCGACGACGGCATCGATGCGCTCATCCGACAATGACGCCAGCCACGCCGCGGTTGCGCCGCTCGCCGCGCCCGCCACGATGAATTGATCTATCCCCCATCGGCTCAATTCGCGCTGCGCCAGCGTCATGGTTTGCGACAAGGCCGCCGTCATGGGGATCGCCAGCGGCATCATCAAGTACTCATCCGCATCGTCCAGGAACAATCGCCAGCCTCGGGCCTGGCTGTCCTCCCCCGCACGACGCCGCCCCTCATTTTGATATTCCAGGTACGGATAAGGCAGCCGGTTGACGACAATCACGATGGTGTGACTTTCCGCCGCCAAGGCCGCCGGCGTAGCGACGGAAAATGCCGCATTTTGCTTGCCTGGCCCGCTCGCCCCGGCGGCGGCGCAAGCGCAGTCATCGCTCATCAGCACCAACGCTTTACGGGCAAGCGCCCCGTTGGGGATATAAATATCCACATCGTGCCACCATTGCGTCGGCCGGATGGCGTCTTGCGGCGACCAGGATTGCGACATCAACCGATAATGGCGTATCGACACGTCATGGCCGTTATCCACGCCCTTTAACGAATATGACAGAGGCAATATGGCCAACTGATTGTTATAACAAGGAATAACGGTGTGCAAGGCGGGATGTTCGTCCGCAAAGCAGCGGTCTTCCTCTGCCGCCATGGCCTGCCGCCCGCCGATTAAGGCCAGGCAAATCAGCGCGATGTATCCGATGCGTTTCAGCATTTTTTCCTCCCCCTTTGTCCGTGGCAAATCCCTTGTACGCCGCCTGGCGGCAGGAAACCTTCCGCGCGCCTAGAGCACCTGATGAAAGCGTATCGGATAGCCAAAGCTGTCCTTTTCGAACGCCACGTCTCTGTCGTTCTCGCCCAGCAATAGGCTGTAAACGCCGTTTTCCTCATAACGGCTCATGGCGATATACAGCACCACCTCCCGATGGTCAGCGATCGTAAACTGTTTGCGCCTGGCGTTGATTTCCAAGGTAAACGCCACCACAGGATTGTTGTTCAGAAATACCGAAGTCTGCTGCATGGAGACGATCCTGCCCTGCGCTTTCTCGGTCACCTGAAAGGGCGTGGCGTCATTGGGGGCGCGTATATCCACCTTCTTTTGGATATAGATAAAGTTAAACACCGCCAACGCCACCGCCACGAACAGATTGATGACCATGATCAAGATGATTTTATTCGCCATGAACTCTCCCTTTGCCGTTCTTCCGGCTCCCGACATGAGCGAGGTAAAAGTGCCCTTGCGGGCACTTTTCATTAAGGGCCGGGCTTATGACGATTTACGGCCAAACAGCTGCGAGAAGGCGCTAATCCCGGCATCGATGACGGCGCCAATGCCCTCACCGAGTTTGGCGCCGGCGCCCGCCGCATCCGCGTGGATCCCGAATAGACCGGTACCGGCATCTACGATGGCGCCAATGCCATTGCCCAGGATTTTGCCGGCATCGGAAGCGATGCCTGCGCCGGAAACCGCCATGACTTCTGCTTCAGTCAGTTCTTTCATACTGTCTCCTTTGTATTTATCGACATGTTTAGTAATGAAAAAATGAAACCCTCACTGTTTGTTCACCTCCTTGTTATCTGCCCACGAAAGACCCTGTTGCCAATGCGTTCACCCGCGCGGCGGTGACAATGTCAGAACAGGCCGAACTCACGGCAGAGATAATCGGCGACGCCATTGCGGCTGTTGGGCAGCGCAATCGGGTTAAACGGCAGCGCGCGCTTCAATTCGCCCATGGCATTGCCCATCACCACCCCCGTTCCGGCCCAGCGCAGCATGTCCAAATCGTTCATCGCATCGCCGAAAGAGAGGCAATCGCGCATCGCTATCTGTTTGGCGCTCAGATAGTCGGCCACGCTTCTGGCCTTGGAAATATGCTTATCCATGATGTCTATCGTTTCCGCAGAGGACTTACAGATGGACAGCGTTTTTCCGAAAGCCTGACTGACCTCGTCGTAAAACCGCTCGATCAGCGCCGCTTCACCCTGCAGCAGCACTTTCAGGATCGGTTGCCGTTTCATCGCCTCCGGTTCGACATAGCGGCAAGCGACGCCCGAGGTTTTGATATAGTCGGCAAAATGCGGATTCTCTTCGGCCATCATCCATCCTTCCTGGGTGAACAACGTCACGTGGAGCGGACAGGCGAAGAGGTAATCCATCAACATCATTTGGCTGTCGCGAGGCAGGAAATAGCGTTTATCCGCCACCGGCCGCCCCTCGATATTGACCATCGCGCCATTGCAGGAGACGATCGCCGGCGAGAACCCCAAGCCATCCACAATCCCGCGCGCATCCGCATCGCAACGGCCTGTCGCGATGACGATTTCCAGCCCGCGGGCATGCAGGATATTGAGCGTTTCCACCGTCAGATCAGACAGATTCCCGGCAGGATCCAGCAAGGTTCCGTCAAGATCGCTCACGATCGCCCGGTATTTTATTTTGCCGTCGATAGCAAGCCACATATCACGCCTCCTCCGTCTGGATAATCCCGTCTTCGGCGCGGATTTCGCTGTCGGGCGGAAGGTGAGCGATCGCGAGCGCAATGGCCTGAAAACGGCGTCCTACCGCAACGATGGTCTCCTGAGCTATCTCGTGAGAATCATAAAACAGTGAAATGGCGAGCCGTTCCGCTTCGGGGAACAAGCACAGCACCGTCTGGTGGTTGCTGCCGCTGACGATATCCGTCACCCGGAACGTAAACGGCAAGCGCGGATCCTTCTGCGGTTGCGGCATGTTTTCAAACACAAACAGGCTGCCGAACGGCGAAGTGGGCACCCATTGTTCGTCGTAACGGTTCAGTTCGGAAAAGGCGTACTTCTGCCTCAGCGTCTGGGAATCCGCGATATCGGCCAGCAACGCATAAATGGGCCGGCGGCGAATCGCCTGCAGGCGCAGCACCGGGCTGGCGACACACAGGCCAAACAGCGTCTGCACCTGCTCAATGTCCGCCGGGCGCTCGCTCATGGTCGTGCCGATCGCGATATCGTCACAGGCCAGCGCTTCGGCCAGCGCCAGCATCCAGGCCAGCTGCGTCAGTTGATTGACCGTGATCCCCTGGCGCCGGCAAAACGCGGTGAGGCTTGCCACCTGTTCCGCGGTGAATTCCGCGCCATATTGCCGCATGCGTCGCCCCTGCGGCGCGGCATCCGGCGAAGCGCTCAACGGCAAACGTTGGTTGACCGGCGCTCCGCGCAAATAGTCCGCCCAGAACGCCTGCGCTTCGGGATCGTCGCCGTGCGCGCGCACATAAGCGGCGAACGGCTCAAATCGGTTAATTTCCAGCGTCGGCGCGCCCCCTTCCAGCAAGGTGAGGTAGTCGTTGAACCAGTGTTCGAACAGAACGCCGAGGGACCAACCGTCGAACAAGATATGGTTAAAGGTCTGCACCAGATAGTGCTCATCGGCGTTCAACTTGATCAGGCGCCAGCGGATCAACGGCGGCGCATCCAGCTCAAACGAGGTTTCTCGTTCCCGGGCCAACAGCGCTTCCATCCTTTCTTCCAGCGAGGACGGCGGCGCATCGGTCCAATCCTCGATCGCGATCGGCGCCTGCAGCGTCTCGCAGATGAAGACGTTGGGCCGCCCACGGCGGGTTTGATCGCCAAACCCGGCGCGCAGCATTTCAAATCGCTGCAGCGCCAGCGACCAGGCCTGGTTCAACACCTCCGGCTGCAGCGGGCCGGCCACCTCATAAACGGCCTGATCGATCTGATACTCGCGGTTAAGCCGGTTGAAATACATCAGTTCCCGCTGCGTAACCGTAGCCTCGAAAACGGCGGCGATGCGATGACGTTGCTGCCAGTGGTCCAACTCGGCGAGGCTGACGTCGGCATGGGGGAAGTCCCCCGGGCTGGCGAGGCGAACGCCCTGGCTCGCCTCGTGGCAACAGTGTTCGACCAGCGCCGACACGCTCGCCCTATAGTGCGAACCGATCCGGGCCAGCGTCGCCTGCGGCAATAAGCCCGACATCACGATGCTCAGCCGGTCGCCGTGCACGTAGAGCACCAGATCCAGCACATTGTCGCTCGCCGGCAGCGCGCCGTTTTCCAGATCCGCCGTTTGGTCGATCAAGGCCCACAGGGCGTCGTCAGTCTGTTCGTTAAAGACGCCGAGATAGTTGAATGAAATGGCCGGCAAGCGGTGGCGCCGCAGACAGGCTATCGCTTCGTCGTCCGACGCTGAACCGTATTTCAGCGCCGAATAGCCGATGCCGTGATCCGGCATCTTTCTTAATGTGTCCTTGGTGGCGCGCAGCGTGTGTTTTGGGCTCTGATGCGCGGTGATGCGCAAAGGCAGTAAGGCGGTGAACCAGCCGACGGTGTCGTCGAGCTGGATCTTATCGTCATTGATATCGCGGCCATGGTGTTCGAGCGTCAGGTAACTGTCCGCACGGCCATGCCAGGCCTGCAGCACCGGCGCCAGCGCCGCCAGCAACACCTCGCGGGTCGAGGTGCGGTAGGCCTGATGACAGGTGTCCATCAACAGCGTCGTCAACGCCGCGTCGCACTCTAAGCGGCAAAACGCCGGACTCTGCGCCCCCTCGCTGAGCGTGGCGTAATCGGGTTGCCCGGCGATCATCGCCAACCAGTAAGCGCATTGGTCATGCCGGCTCGCCGCGTAGTGCCTTAACGTCTCGCCCCACTGCCGGTAGCTGGTGCCTTTCGCCGACAGCGATTCCCCCTGATGCAATCGTCGCATGTCTCTGACGATGATGCGCCAGGACACCACGTCGATGATCAGATGATGGAATGCGCAGAACATCAACGCGTAGCCGGGCGCGCTGCTGTCGAAAATGTAGACGAAGCGGCACAGCGGCCCTTCTACCGGATCAAACCCCGATTGCCATTGATGCAGAAGTTCGGCGCGGCTTTGGCGACAAAGCGCCAGGTCATAGTATCCCCATGAAGGGCCGCCGTCGGCCACCGACAGATAGCGCTGCGCGACCAGCGCGCCGGCATCGTCGGCGCTAAACCGCGCGCGCAGCATGTCATGGCGCGACGCCAGCCCGTTGACCAGATCGGCCACGCGCTCGGCGGACATCGGCGGCACCCGCACCAAAAAAGTCTGGTTGAAGAAAGCGCGATGTTGCGGCGGCTGCTCGTTGTACCAGCGCTGAATCGGCAGCAATTCGAATTCGCCCTGCAGCTCGCCCTGTTCATTGAGCGGCGCAATCGCGTCCCGTTGCTGCAAGATGCGCTTGGCCAGCGCCCGCGCATTCCGGGTTTCGAACACCGCACGCGAGTTGCTGTGATAGCCCGACTTGCTTAATTCGCTGGTGAACACGATGCTTTGGATCGAATCGCCGCCCAGACGAAAGAAGTCGTCATCCACCCCAACCCGTTCAACGCCGAGGATCTCCGCCCACAGGGCGCAAATCAACGCCTCCAGCGCATTCTGCGGCGCGGCATATCGCTCGTTTTGCGCGAATTGCGGAGCGGGCAGCGCCGTGCGATCCAGCTTGCCGTTCACCGTCAGCGGTATCTCGTCGAGCGCGACATAGCTGGACGGCACCATGTAATCCGGCAGGATCCGCTCCAGCCGGGCGCGCAAATCGGCAGGATCCAGCGGCTCGCCCCGCGCCATCAGCACATACGCGGCAAGGCGCTTGCTATCGCGATGGACGACATCCACCACGACGCATTTCTCGACGCCCTCCAGCGCATTGATCGTATTTTCTATTTCGCTGAGTTCAATTCTGAAACCGCGGATTTTCACCTGGCAATCGTTTCTGCCGAGATACTCCAGATTGCCGTCGCGCAACTCTCGCACCCGATCGCCGCTTTTATACAAGCGTCGCCCGTTCAACGTAATGAAACGCTCTTGCGTCTGCTGCGGCTGGTTGAGATAGCCGCGCGCCAGCGCGTCTCCGCCGATATACAGCTCGCCGGCCAGCCCTGGCGGCAACGGCTGCAGCCAGCGATCCAGCACATGAAGTTCGCGCCCCGGTATGGCTCGCCCAATCGGGATGCTGCTGCGGGTTTCATCCGCCGCGATGGCGTACATCGTGGTGAACGTGGTGCATTCCGTCGGGCCATAGCCATTGATGACCTGCTGCGGGCGGTTGGCTTGCCGCACCAGGCGCTGCATAAGCGTGGCGGTCAGCGCCTCCCCGCCCACAAGCAGACAGCGCAGCCCGGCGAACAGGTCGGGGTGACTGAGGTAAAGATGATCGAACAGGCTGCGCGTCGCCCACAGAATCGATACCTGCTGCCGACGCAGCAAGGCCTCCAGCTGCGGCACATCGCCGGCGATATCCTCCGTGTCGCGCACGACGACCAATTTGGCGCCGTTGAGCAATGCGCCCCACACCTCGAACGTCGCCGCATCGAACGCCGGGCTCGAGAGGAAGAGCAACACGTCATCGGGCGTGACAGCGATGCCGGATGCGGTCGCCAACCCGCACATCGCGTGTTGCTCGAGCATCACGCCTTTCGGGATCCCCGTCGATCCCGAGGTATAGATCACCGCGCCGAGCCGGTCGGCGCCGGTGATGGCCGGCAGATTCTGCCGCTCGTGCGGCAGGCGGTTCAGATCGCCCAGCGTGAGGACGGACACGGCGTGCGGCATCATCGCCGCCAGCGCCTCGGCGGCCGACTGCAGGCTTTCCCCGGCGATGAGCACCGGCGCGCGCGTTTCTTCGAGAATATGCCGAATGCGCGCCTGAGGATAATTGCAGGAGAGCGGCACATAGGCCGCACCGGTTTTGAGCACCGCCAGCAGCGCCACCACCATTTCCAGGCTTTTCTCGCTGTACAGCGCAATCAGCGTGTCCGCCTGAGGGGCGACCCCGGTCAGCGCTTGGTAGCGGAACGTAATTTCGCGCGCCAGGCTATTCGCCATGCCGTTCAGCTCACGGTAGCTGACATGCAGCCCCTCAAACTCCAGCGCAATCTTATCCGGATAACGCAGCGCGATCGCCTCAAACCGGGCGCTGAGGGTTTCTCTCGGCAACGCGGGGGCCGCGTCGTCATCTGGCGGCATATCGGCGGCGGGATAAAAGCCGAGGTGGCGTAAAGGCGCGTCAGGCGCGCGCATCGCCGCTTGCATCAAGCGCATGAAATGTTCCGCGCAGTCGCGCATGTCATCTTCGTCAAACATGTCCTGACGAAAACGCAGCCGGAACTGCAAGGCATCGCTGTCGGCCCGATCCTCATATTCCAGGGAAAGCGACGCGCTGGCCATATCGTGGTTGGCTTCAAACAACGGCGAAGTGGCGCAATCGGCCAGCGCCAATGCCGCATCGCGCAGGTTGGTTTGGGCAAAGGAAATCGGCATCGCGCGGATACCCAGCGCCTGCACCACCTGTTGCGTGGGCAGTTGGTTAAACCGTTGGCGCGAGTGCGGCGCCGCGGCGGTAATAAACGCCAGCGCGCGTTGATAAACGGCGGCGAAGCCTTCGCCGTCACGCAGCGCGAGGGGCATCACGCTGGTGTTGACATGCCCGCCAAGCGCAAATCTTTGCCCCTTTTTTATCGACACCGGATAGCTGATATAGACCGTTTCCTGATTGCCGCTGCGCGCCATCAAGATGCCCCACAGCACCAGCAACGCCAGAAAGTCATTCATTCGCCGTATTCCCGCGCTCTGCTTCAGCGCTTTCCATTGCGCTTTGGGCACCTGGAAACGCAGCTCGGCCGCCTCATCGTTTCGCACGGCGCCGCTTTTCTCAAAGGGCACGTCTATCGCGCCCAAATTTGCCGCTTCGGCCCGCCAGTGGGCCAGCGCTCCATCGGCGGCCAGTTGTTCCACCTCGCGCTGCAGCTGCCGGTTGATGGCGGCAATCTCGGCCGCCTCGAGGCGGGTCGATAGCCGCTGTTGACCATAGTACTGGCTCACCAATGAGAAAAACTCGTCGGAAGACGCGCCGTCGATCACCAGATGATGGCCCACCAGCGCCAGGGTATAGCGCCCCGGCCCCTCGGCGAAAAGCGCCCAACGATAAAGCGGCCCGCGGTAAATGTCGAAGGGCTGGCGAATCACTTGGGTCAGCAGCGTGCGGTCCGTGTAATGCTGCAAAGGATGGATTGCGTCATTGCGACGCCAATACAGTTCGCCATTCCGTTCATGAATATGGCTGTTCAGCAGGACATGATCTTGCACCAGCGCATTCAGCGCAGCTTGTAATCTGATGGGATCCAGCGCGCCCTCAATACGCTGCAGCACCAATACGTTGTAATTACAGCCCTCTGGATGGCGGTCATATTCATCGATAAAAACTTTTGAATAGGGTGATACAGGAATCTCTTCCATGACAAACACTCCATTTAGAATACACGTGCCCTGCTTAACGGCGATCCATGCGGCATACCCAAACCTCTTTCGGCATCAGCTCGCTTATCTTTTCTGAGTAATAACCGATCAGCATGTTGATGCGCTTTTCTGCAATGACCTCCGCCGCCTGAGCGCAAATCGACTTGTAAAAACCAATAGGGATCATCACTTTGCAACGGCTATGCAGGTGCCGACAAACGCCGATGGCCCAGGAAAAACACTCCCTGGAAGGATTGGAAATATCCAAAAGTTCGGCACACTCACTGGAACAGCCAATCACAGCGTAGAGATTGCCTTTATTGATATAATGAATTTTATGATACAGAGGATGTTTTTCAATATATTCAAATGCGCGATGATCTTTTTCTCGCCCCAGATTATTGATAAAGCTGGCCTGCCGCGCTTGTCCGCCCTCGGTAAAACGAAAGGCCATAAACTTATCAGGCTTTAAGGTTAATTCGACGAAGGGATAGATTTGCGTATTGGTCGTTAAATACTTTCTAAAAATCTTTTCATAAACCCTGATCTTCCTGTCATCGGAAAAGCAGATATCCGCCGCCACATCCGAACGCCTGGCCTGCAGGAAAAAATCTTTCAAGACGGTGGAAGATTTGACCTGACGGTGGATCCCAAGATCGCCAAGCATATTAACATTAAAAGACAATTCATTGATTTTAAAAGGATAAAAACTGGATACAAACATCCCGAGATAACGTTCTTGATCCTTGTAAAATATGCCTGTTTTTTCCATCGGCGCCCCACAATGCGGATCGAGCAAATGCTTCCAGTGCAGGAAACGCTCCCCGCCCAAATCTCTGCCATAAAGCTCCTGCAATAATTTGAAATGATTATGAGAAACCGCTTCTCTCACAAAGACAGCCATGTTTTATCTCCCTATAAAACCGATTCCATGCCGGGCGGAAATCAATAAAAGATGACCGCTCAGCGCCGCTGATAATACGGCGCCGGACCGTTCGCGTCCTTTCCCTGATTAACAAGAGTCGCTGTGCATTTTTAACCAGCGCAAGAATTCAATATTATTATCGATGTTCAGTTTTCTCATAGCCGAACGTTTATGAATACTCACCGTTTTCGGGCTGATGCCGAGCAACATCGCCGTTTGGTTTTGTGAATAGCCCAGATGGATTAAACGGCACACTTTCCCCTCGCTAAAGGTCAACTGGGTACGACAACGCGGGCAATAGCTTGAAACCAAACTATTTTTCTTGCGATAGCAGAACATGACCTTGTCCACGATCGCCGCCACGCTGTCTTTGCGCGTAATACTTCCGGCTTCCAAATTGCAATGAATTTTAGGGAATGTCTTTTTATGCTCCAATATTGAAAAATAGAGCGGAATAGAAGAAAAGTTGCCCTGCAAAAGCTGGGTATGACAAAAATTTATGGACACCCGCTTGTCCGGCGCCCTGAATATGATGTTGGCACGTTCTTCTCCCGTGATCTTGGCCTTAATGCCATTCGTGAGAAAACCTTCTTGCAAGGCAAGACTCAACCCCAGCTTGAAGAATTGATTTTTATCCACAATAGCGATATTGACGCGCTCCATTAACAAACCTCCCTTTTGACTACGCTTGCTCACTCTCCTTACTGCAATATCATTGCTGTGATTATTTTTTGTTTTAACGTGCTTTTTAATAAAAAAGCGTTATAGGCGAAGCAAAAAAGACCTTGCCTCGCAAAAGTGCATTTTATATATAGGGTTATATAAATCATCTGCCCTGGAGAGCATACAAAAGCAAGACGCGGTAAGCGGCCGCGCTTCGCAAGGGAAATTGTTATCGTAAGATATATTTATAAGGCATCATTGCCATCAGCATCACGGTGCTAAGATTTTTCTCTGATACGTTAATTTTACTCCAAGAGCGCAATATATCCAGATAAATATCGAAAAAACACATAATATAGAACATAACATTGCGTGACATTGATTGTTAAGAGAATCCGTTTATGCATTAGGAATTTACTTATGATAAAGGCAGGATAATGCTTTTTTCGCACGAGGCGGCGGGGTCATCGCAGACCCTATTAAACAGAGTATAACCATATTCATTTTATTGTAAAAAAATTGCATAAAAAAAAGCTACACTTTATGGCAGTAAGTGATTCCCGCCCTTTCATGTAGACGGCAACAAAAAAGAAGAAGGCGAACCCATCGGCCGCCCGCGCAAGAAATGCCTGGTAGGAGTAAAGATTTTTCAGGAGTGATGCGCAGCGCAGAAAGATAACGCGGCATCGTTGACGAGCGGGATGATTTATATTTTTTTTATCCTCATCAATTTTTTAGCCTCCAGGCAGGAAACCAACCCGAGGTGATCTTTTTTTAGCTGCTTGTCGCTCCCAAGAGGAAGAATGACTTTGAACGTTTGCAACTTACCGTGATTATTATAGATATCAAAGACTATCACCGGCGGGCCATAACCCAGGATCATGCAGTCTAAAAACCGCAGAACGGCGCAGCCCAAGCGGCTCCTGGCCTCCCGGATGATTTTATCCGCAAGCTCATCATACCGGAAAGGTCTTTCCGGCGTCGTCAATACCTTCATAAGGTCTCCCTTCTGGTATATATCATTCCGATTTAAAATAATAACCTCATAAAACCGCCGCCGTTCAAGGCGAGTAAGATATAAAAACCCAGGTTTCGGCAATATATAATCTAACGATGCAAAATCAATCTAACAAAAAACACAATAGTATAAAAAAACAGCACGAGTTTTATTGAAAAAATGACCTGATTTGCAATAATGAAATTGCCTGAAGTAAAGGGCTAACTGAAAAAGGAGTTTCAATCATGAAAGAACTATCCGCAGTAGAAATTGAACAAGTTAACGGTGCTGGTTTTTTTGGTGACGTAGGCACACTGATTGGCAGTGCGGTAGGTACAGGTATTGATACCATTTCCGCGATTGCCGGTGTTAACCCGGATGCCAAAACTGTTGTCGGCACCATCGGTAAAGGTATTGGTCTGGCCGTCGATGCGCTGATTTCCAGCGGATTGCAGATCATCTCTAAACTGTAATAACAACTCATAATCATCCCTTCCTATTTTTTAATTCGCTTCATTTTAAGCACCTTCGCGGGTGCTTTTTTTTACATCAAAGAATCAAAAAATAGATAAGGTCAGAAAAACCAATATCCAAAAAAACAGGCTGGGTATCACCATGATAAAAAAACCCATGCGTTTATTGGCGTTTTTGAGCATCCAGTCATAGATCATCGCAACACTCCTTGTGAATACCAGGAGGCATTTCCGCCTCCCGGTATTTTATCCATCGAGTTTTTGATTACAGTTTCGGCACTTTGGAAAAGAAGTCCGCCATTTCGTGCGGGAACCCTTTCGCAATCGCCGGACGAAGATCGTCCATGGAAACATTAAAATCTTTCGGCTGCTCGCTCGTTTGCATTTTTTGGTGTGCGTTCACATTCGATTGCAGACCATTAAAAATGCCCTTCATATTGCCGAACATATCATCGCAAGATTTTGTCACATTACTCATGACCGACTTGGCCGCATCCGGCCCCGACATTTGAATATTGCTGACGCCTTGCATAAACGGTTGACTCAGCGACGATTGGGAATTGGTGCCCAAATTGCCGCCGGCCTTCATGGTTTCTAAAATTTTGGCTGGATCTAACATGTTTATCACCTCTTTACGGTTGTGTTTACATCGCTTTCGGGCACGAGAATCCTCGCAACGCCCGTGACCAAAGTGGGAAATCTTTCATCGTCGAGCGCAATTCCAGTTTGAGCACGCCCACCACCGACGACATCGACATCGTCAGCTCTCGCCTGTCGCTGGCGAGCGGCACGGGATTGCTGGCGTCGAACATCCGGAACAAGGCCCAGGGCCCGTCGAAACTGGCGACCTGGATCTGGCCGGTGCCGGTGCGGAAGGTGAGTCGAACATAGCTGCCGCCTTTCGGGCCCGGCCAATCGATACGGGTAGGCTGGCTGAAGCCATGGCTGTAGTTAATAACCTGCCCATCGATATCCAGGGTCGCCTCCGTAATGGTCGGCGTCAGGGACAACGGCCTGATGAACATGGAGAAGGACAGCTTGTCGCCGGCGGTGAAGAAGGTATCGCGGATCAGGCGGGCATTTTCAAACGCGCCCAGCGTGCTGGCATTGACGATCCCCTCTGAACCCGGTTTGGCATTCCATTTCTGCGCGTTGACGTCCACATAAGGGGCCAGGTTCTCATCGAAGAACTGCTGCATCGCGCCGCTTTGGCCAAACATGCGCGAGAAGTCCTCGATGCCGACCTCCGCTCTGGCGTTGCGCGAGAACGGATAACGCCCGCTGATGCTGCTCTTGCACAAGCCGGAGGCCAGCGACGAAGCGCCTTTGCTCAGGTTCTTTTGGCTCTGCTGAATCGTCTGGCTGTCCCCGACCTGCAACAGATCCATCATCACGCTGCGCACCGGTTCCGGCTGGCGCGCCGCATCCAACTGCAGACGCTTCAGCGTGCCTCCGGCGGGCACCACCTGGCCGCCGCGCAGCGAGGTGGACAAGGTGGTCAACTGGCTGTACAGCGCTTCGAAACTGCGGCTCAGCGGATCGTTGCTGGCGTTGGTGGTCTGTAACAGCTGATAGCCCAGACGGCGCAGCAGCTCGAAGCGATCTTCCACCGCGCGTTCCGGCGTGAGACGAAAACGCGCGCGCTCGCCGGAAATCTCGCCGAGGATGTCGCGCCGCTGCTGCTCGATGCGATTGCGCTGGCGATCGAACCAGCTTGCCGCATCGCCCTGGTTGGTGCCGGTCATGCTGGTTTCGCGCGCGGCGAAGCGCACCAGATTAGCCAGCGGGGAAGAAGGGTCGGACAGTTGACGCGCCAGGATCGCCGCATCCTCAAGCCCGTTGACCGGCCGGGCGCGCACGTCGCGCATGAAAGCATCCCATTTGTCGGCATACTCGATGAGGTATAGCTTCCTCGCCTCGTCGGCCAGCTTCTGCGCCGAGGCCAGCGAGTTCACCGCGTTTTTCCCTTCCGCGCTGTCGCGCAGCACCCAGGACTCTTCTTCGATCATGTCCTTGGCGGCGTCATCGAGCTGCGCCAGGAAAACGTCGCGATAGCTGGCGCGGGTATAGAACCCCGGCACGGCGGTATCGGTGACCGTCGCCTGGCTCTTGCGGCGCAGCATCAAGGAGACGTTCGGCCCGGCGGCGTCGGCTAACGAAATATCGTTGATCGCCGCCGGCAACGGTTTCTCTTCGATGCGGCGCACCACCCGCACCTGCATCGGAATGTTCATCGCTTTCACCCGCGCCAGGCGCAGCAGATCGCCGTTCATCTTCATGACCGGCGCGTCCGGCAAAGAGAACATCTCCCGCAGATGGTAAGCAAAGATGCCTTTGTTCATGTCGGTGTAACCCTGCGGCATAAAGGTTTCCCAGCGCGCCATGAACCAGTCGACCAAGGCTTCGGCGGAGCGGTGCGAAGGTTCGCCCATCATCAGGTACACTTTCAGGGTGCCGTAGACGTCCTTGTTGGACGCCGAGACATCATTCTTGAGTTCGTCCGCGATATAGTTTTCCACCGCCGGCCAGAAGATCTGCAGCAAATGGCGTTGGTAGGTTTTTTGCGCCGCGCTGTTGATCAGCTTGTGCTCGAAATAGGGATTCGGCACCGGCGACACTTCGCCGCCCAATTGCGCGTTCATGTACCCCAGCTGCTCATAGGCGGAAATGACATCGTCGCTGACGCGGTTAGTCACCGGAATTTCGCGCACGATGCGCTTTGTCTCATCGAAGCGCGCCGCAATGTAGGAGATGTAATCGCTCTCCCACAGGTAACGCATCGCCAGCAGGTTAAACGAGACCGCCAACAGAATGAGCACCAGCACATAGCGGCCCAGGGAGCTCATGCGGCTGCCGAGCGGCCTGGCGTGCGAAGACTGCTGCATCACCCCGCGTTCTTGCCGGGCGTAATCCAGCTCCGGATGGTAAATGCGCCCGGTCGGGCGAGCTTCATAGATATCCGCCGCTTCCGCGTTGTAGATCGCCCCCTGCGGCGGCAAGGCGATGGTGCTGCCCAGCCACACCTGCTGCAGATGGCAGGCGTAGCCCACCGGCGTTTGCGGGAAGATCTGCTCTAACAGGGAATACAGCGGGTTGCCCAGCGACCCCAGCGATTCGGTGAAGAACAGCAGCTGTTGGCGGTTTTGGCCGTCCGGCGCATCGTGCAACAGTTCGAGCACGTGATGGCTGACGCGCGCCACCATCTCCCGGTAGAGGGTTTCATACTGCTCGAAGGGGGTTTCTCCCTGTTCGGCGCGGTTCAGGCTGAAGCCCATGCCTTTTTGCAACAGATCGTCGCCCAGCATGGACAGGAAGGTCTCGCCGCCGACCAGTTGATCGAGGTGGCTGATGGTGAGATAGACCGGCAGCTCGCTGCGGAACCACGAGGCCATCTCCAGCAGGCGAACGCGCAGTGCGTCGGCGACCGACTTTCTCTCCGTCAGCGAGGCGTGCAGCAACCAACGCGCATCCAGACACAGCATGATGCCGTCGATGCCCGGATGGCGGCGATGGCGGCGGATCAGTTTGAACAGAGTGTCGCGCGCCCTGGCGCCCTCTTCCCCCAGGCCGTTCAACTGCAGCCATTCGCCGGAGGTGTCGACATACACCGAATTCTCCGCCAGCCACCAGTTGCAATCCTGGGTCGGCCCGACGTCCACCGTCTGCTGCAGGCCATAGTGCTCGGCCAGCAAGAAGCGTTCGCCGCTTTCGCCGATCAGCGAGGTTTTGCCGCTGCCCGGCGGCCCGATGACCAGAAACCACGGCTTTTCGCTGACGTAACGGCGCGTCAGGCGGTATTTGAAGCGCTGCCAAGGGGTGCGCTGCTTCGCCGTGCCGACGTACTGCAAGGTGCGCAAGGCGTCGTAAAAGCGCGAGGTCACGCGATCTCGCTGGGCGGTCTTGCGTTTGGCCGGGGCCGGCGCTCGCGCGTGGCGGAACACCCAGGATAAGAACGTCGCCACGAACGGCCAGAGCGCCCAGCACAGGATCAGCGCGATGATGATGCCCCTGACCCAGACCGACAGCAGCGGCCGATAGGTGCCGATGGCGATCAACGGCCCAATCCACCACACCACCGCACACAGCAGCAAGGCAATCACCAATATGAATGATCTACGTATCATATAATTTCCTTATTATCTCTACGCCGGCGGATGTCTTAGTTATCCTCGGGGACCTCGGCGGCTACCCCTGCCTGATTTAACGTTGCAGACGGTGAAGCCATCTCCCTCTCGCCGATTTTCCAAAGGATGTCCACGCGGCGGTTGCGGCGGCGCCCTTCTTCCGTCGCGTTGTCGTCCAGCGGCTCCTGATCGCCCTTGCCGACCGATGTCACGGTGCGGTTGTATTTACTGTTGGCCAAGGATTCGCGCAGCTTGTCGGCGACCGTCTGCGCGCGAGCCTCGGACAGTTTCAGGTTGGAGTTGTTGGAGGTGTTGCGATACGGTTTGTTGTCGGTATGCCCGATGACCTCCAGATCGCCCGGCCACGGCGCCAGCGCTTCCCCCAAACGCTCAATGTTGCGTTTCTTTTTAAACTCTTCCGACAGCTTCGACTGCCCGGTGGCGAACGCGCCGTCGGAGGTGAAGATCAACAGCCAGCCGCGCGGATCGGCGCGCACCTCCAGCCACCCTTCGCTGAGGATTTGCGGCAGCGGCTGCGGCAGCGTCTCCATGATGTTGATTTTGCGCGGCTGCGGCGGCGTCCAGGCCAAAATGGCGTTGCGCAGCGCGCGGGACTGATCGTGCAGATACCAGGCGGCCGAGGCGTACGCCAGCAGCGCGATGGCCAGGCCGTAGCACAGCAGCTTCAGCGGCGTGATGCGGGTCGCCTTGCGCACCACGTTGCTCGGCTCGGCATCGGCCAGCGTCTGCGTCGGGTTCTGGCTGTACAGATAGCCGTCAAGACGGTTGCGCACGTCGGCCAACAGCACCGCGCCGCGTTCCATTACGTGGTATTGCCCTTCGAAGCCCAGCGACAGGATCAGATCGTAAAACGCCAGGATCTCCTTGTTGCGCGGCGAGGCGGCCAGATAGGCCTGCAGGTGCTCGAAGCACTTTTCCCCGCCCCAGGCGTCGCGATAAAACTCCACCAGCAGGCTGAGATTCAGTTCGCCGGATTCGAGCGTGCTCATGCAGCACTCATCCACGTAGGAGCACAGCAGATAGGCCAGCTTGTCCACATCGCTCGGCGCGATGTGATCCGCCAGCAGCGTCTGCTGAAATTGTTGGATCTCGCGCACGATCTGCGCGCGTACCGCGCCCGGATTCAGCTGTTTCTGATCGCGCACCCGCTCCACCTGCAGCAGGACCGGGATAGCGGCGGCGATCAGCGGGTTGTCCCAATGGCCCATCATCACGCCGGGCTTGCTCAGCGCGGCGCGGCCGAACAGCCCGCTCGAGGTCGGCGCCGCCTCGGCCGGGCGCTCGCCCGGCGCGGGCTCGCTGCTTTCCGGCGCAACGCTTTCCGCTTCATAAGGCTTGGGTTCGGGGGGCGTCGCCACCCCGGCGCTTCCCGGCCGCAGCTTGGCGGCCAGCGCCCGCGCGCCGAAGGACAGCGCGGCGATCTCCGCCGTCGTTTTGCCCACCGAGCCGGACGCGGGAAGGCGCGGCGTCGCGTTGTTGCGCGTTACCGCCATCGCCTCGCGTATTTTTCTCTCGAATTCGTTCATCCCACCCTCCCTTGCCTTAATCCCCAGACGTCAAAACGCAGGTCGGGGAAATCACCCACGATGCTGAGCGCCATCGCCGAGCCGGCCATCATTTCCTTATAAATCGGGTCGGCATGATCAACCTCGAAATAGATGCTGTTCGGGTAATACGGTATGTGCCGCGGCGGCGAGGCCATCGGCAGCAAGCGAGCGCCCGGTAATTGCAGATCGATCAGCTGAATGATTTTCTCGACCGGCCCCAGTTTGACCTGCGCGGGGAAATACGAGCGCAGATGCTCGATGGACAAACCGCAGCTGACGGCGAACACCAGTTTTTCCAGGCGCAGCTGCGAGTCGTTCGGGCACAGATAAATGCTGTCGCCGCGATCGATAAACGGCAACGCCACCGCCGGCGCTTCGATCACCAGCGACAGCGCGCGGCGAATCGAGGCAAACAGCTGGAAGTAGCAGTTGTGCGGTTCATCGTGCAGATACACCAAATCGGCCCGATCCCAGAGGCGTTCGCCGCCGGGAATGATGCTGAGCCGCCCCAGCAGGCTCAGCAACGTGTCGAACAGGGTTTCAGGATGTACCTGCGGGCTGGCCAGCAGTTGGCTGATGCGCAAATTGAACTCGCTCAAGGTTTGCAGCAGCAGCAGTTCCAGCAGCTCGGAAAGCCCGCCGATCGTCATATGCACGTCCGGGCGGAAAACCGACTCCAGACGCTGGCTGATCAGCCCAAGCAATTCGGTGGTGAACGCGGGCAGCCAGCCGATGGCGCGGAAATCCAGCATCGGCGGCAAGGCGCGCTCATCCAGCAGCACCCGACGATCGCTGGTCAGCTCGCGCACGAAACCGACCGGCAGCACGCTTTCCGCGCTGCTGACCGCGTCCTCCAGGCTTAGCCGCGTCACCAGGCTGCCCAGTTGCATCGTGCACACGCGCGGGGTCCCTTCCAGGCTGACGCCGTGGTTGCGATCCGGCACCTCGGCGTCCATGGTGCGAAAACGGCTGCTTTTTCGCGCATCCTGGATAAGATCGATCTGGGCGTTGCCGGCGATATCCATCAGCACGGACAGGCACACCACTTTCCCCTGGCAGCCTTCTCCCAGCACCAGCGGCGGCGGCAGCGGAATATCCTCAGGCATGCTGAACGCCGTGCCGTCGGGGAAAACGCCCTTGGCTTTCTTCAGCGCAAACTTGCCCTGTTCCAATAGCCCGTTGTCGATCTCCAGCGTCAGGAACCCCCAGGTGAAGGTTTCGACGCTGCGCAAGCGCGCTTCAATCAAGTGCTCGAAAAAACGTTCCTGCTGCTGGAAATGCTGCGGTTCCATCAACATGCCTTCTACCCAGGCGACGCGTTGTTTAGGTAACATGTCATTCATCCATTTTGTCGTTAGTCACTATGCTGAGTGACGTCATCCCCACCATCACCTTCATTTGCGAATCAGCCTGCGCAGGGGACTTTTGCTCGGCGAGCGGCAACACGCCGCTGATTTGCTGAAACTCCGCCCCGACGACGACCCATCGCTCTTGCCCCGCCGGCACCTCGAAGCGATAACGCAACGTCTCCCTCGGTTGCAAAATGCTCTGGTGCCGGCTCAGCGCCCCTTCCGACGGCGCCGTCTCGCGGCAAGGGGCGCCGTCGCCAATTCCCTCAGGCATCCACCCCGAGCGATTGGTTTCTATCACGCACACCTTGACCGGCTGCGCCTCCCCGGCGGCATTCGGGTTCACGTTGTCGTTGGCGGTCACCTCGACGTCGATAAACCGCAACCGACGCCCCGCATCCGCAGCCTCATCGTGAGAAAACCAGCTGCATCCGCCGAGCATCCCCACCGCCAACAGTCCCCCTGTCGCAATCCCCCGGAGCGTTTTCACCATGCTGAACTCCTATGCATTAACGAAACATTTGGTCTGGCTCGGCGCGACCTGAGTGCAGACCATGTTGTTGTTGTTCGTCGTGCTGGAATCACCTAGCCGCGTGACCGGCATGCCGCCGGAGAAATACTTACCCGATCCCTGCACCGGCTGCGCCTGGGCCGAATGCGTCCCCGAGGCAGCGCCGATCACTCCGCCCGAATCGGCGGTGGCCACACGAGTGGTGCCGAGGTTTTGTTCATTGCCGCCGGAAATGAAAATGTTAGGCACGTTCGGTATGCCGGTGTTGTTGGGCGAGGTGTTCGGGCCCGGCGCCGGTATCATCGGGTCGCAGCCGGCAAAGCCGATCCCGCCCATGTTGGTATTGGCTGCAGTCATGGTGGTTTACCCCATATGTATCTGGCCACCGTCGATCTTCAGCACCGCCGAAGACTTCAGGGAACCAATTTCACTGTTGATGACGAGGGATTGCCGCGCATCCTGAATGATGTGCTTGGCCAGCACCTCGTCGGTTTCCTCCACCCGCCGGCTCGCGTGCTTGCTGCGCACAAACAGGCGTTGAGAGATTTGGTGCAGCGTTTCGGCAACCCAACGGCTGCTGCGCGTCAGCAGCGTGAAGTGCGGGCTGCGCAGCGTCAGCCGCTTGCCGCCCTGCAGCTCGATCTCCGGCGCCACGATGCGCAAGTTGGCGCAGCGGCTGTCCAGCGTCATGACGGCGTTCGCCTGTTGCCGCGACAGGATCTCGGTGATGACCAACTTGTCGCCGTCGGCGATGACGCAAACGCGATCGCCCGCCAGCGGCTGAACCAGGCAGCTGGTGGCGACCGCCAGACAATGCGCGCGCATGCCATCGACATACAGACCGCCGTTGGCGTCGGCCGCCAGCGTCACCACCTTGCGCCCCCCTTGTTCGGGAAGCGGAGCGCTGCGCACCAACTGCAAAGGCGTCACCCTGGCGTTGGCATAGACCTTCTGATGCTCTCTTCTGGATTTATACATATCTGCTTACTCCTGTTGGCCGTTGATACGACGGTTGCCGCGGCCCCGGTTGTTGATGCGCATACCAGGCGTCGATCGCGCTCAAGAACGGATCGGCGGTAAGCGGCACGTTTTCGGCGCGATGACGCTGCGCGCCATGCAGGCGAGCGCTCTGTTGCTGAGCGGCGGTCAACGGCTGTTCGATCAGGTTCGCTTCCCGCAGTTCGGCCTGCTCAAGATTGGCTAACGCCAGATCGCACGCCCTGAATTCCGCTTGCGGCAAGATGGCGCGCCCCCAGTTGGCGCCGCCCATCGCACATTCGCTGAACCGGGCCTTCTGCCCCTGCGCCAGGATCAGCGTCGCGCGCTCGAAATCGCAGCGCAGCGCCTGCGCTTCAGCGAAGATCGCCGAGGTCAGATCGCTGTCGGCGAACGAACACCCCTCCAGCTCGCTGCGGTGAAAACTGGCGCCCTGCAGCTGTAGCTGAGCCAAAGTGCAGCCCGACAGGCGGCAGGTGAACCAGATGCGCGCCTGCCCCGCGATCGTCTGCCAGCTGCACGTCTCCAGCCGGCAACTCCCCATGATGTGGCGCTCGAGGGTCGACGCCTGCCACAGGCACTGCGTGAGCTGGCAGGCGTACCAGTTGGCGTCCTGTATCACGTCCTGGTGAAACATCAGGTTGGTCAGGGTGCTGGACTGCACGGCCAGATGCCCCAGGCTGCTGCGTTCAATTTCCGCGCCGTTGACCTCGCACCGGATCAAACCGCAGTCATCCAGCAGACAATCGCCGACGTAACACCCCTGCAGCGTGGTGTCGTTGCACGCCAAATTGCACAGCAGCCCCTGTTGCAGCGTCAGGTTCTCAAACCGGCATTCGTTGAACGACAGGCGCATCAGGCTGCCGCCGACCACGTTGACCTGCTGCAGGGTGCAGCCCTCAAAGCGCACCGCCCGCAAATCACAGCCTTCAAACGTGACGCGTTCGAAATGACAGTCGATGAAAAAGCAGTCGCTCAGCGTCAACCCTTTCAGCTCGCGATCGTGGAACCGGCGTTTCTTGAAGATCCGCGGCATGGGCGGCGTCTGCGCCACCGCCTGGGCGACCTCCAGTTCGATCGCCTCTCGGTCAGGCAGCGCCTGTTGAATCACGCGGCTTTCAGTTTTCATGCACATAGTCCCCATGAATGATTCTGCGCGGCACCCAACACGCGCGCTCCAGCAGACAACCGCTGAACCGCGTGCCGGCGTCCTGCCAGGTCATCGCCAGATGCGCCGCCGCCAGATTGCACTGGTCAAATTCCGCATCGCGCAGATCGGCGTTATAAAACAGGCCTTGCTGAGCGCTGCTGTTTTGCCAACGTGAGTGCGTCAACAGGCTGTCTTTAAACCGCACGCCGGCCAGATCGCAGCCGGCGATCGCGCAGGCCGTCAGATCGGCCTCGTCAAAGTTGCATTCAGTGAAAACGCTGTACAGCAGTTGGCACCTCTCCATGCGCGCCGCTTTCAATCCCACTTTGGTGAAACAGCTATCGCTGAACACAGCGTGGGAAAAGTTCGCCTGCATGCCCGCCGTCAGGCTCTCGACGCGGCAGCGTTCGAAGCGCACGCCGCGCCAGTTGCCGCCAAGGAACGAGTTTTTGGTGAGCGTCATCTCCAGCGCAACCGCCTCTTCGGCGAGGCAGCGGTTAAACACGCACGCGTCCAGCTCGCCTTGCAGAAACTGCGCACGAATCAGCGTCGCGCCATTAAACATGCCGTTGCCGATCGCCGCGTGTTCAAAGCGGCTCGCGGTGAAATCGCCCCGTTCGAAAACGCAGTTATCCAGCTTCACGTGGTCGGCGCGCAGCCCTTGCCCCTGAGGCTCCGCCAGCGTCACCCGTTCCAAGACCGCCTCTTGCCACACGCTTTCCGCCAGCAACGGCTTTTGCAGCGTGCACGAGATCATGCGGATCTGGCGCAGCGCCGCCTGCGTCAAATTGACCGCATCAAAAACGCAGTTTTCGAAGGTGCAGCCGTCGAGGGAAGCCTGCGAGAAATCGCAGCGCTCAAAGCGGCACTGCAGAAAATGCCGGCCCGACAGCGCCTCACAGCGCAAACCGCTGAAAGTCTTCCCTTCCACGGTCGCGCTATCGGGGAAAAACGCGTCATTGCCGTCTTCGGCGGGAAGATCCGGCAAGTCGGGCAACGTCACGGAAGCGGGCTCCGCCGCCGCTTGTTGCTGGTGCAAGGCGATCGCCTCGCGGATACGTTGATAGAACACGGCGGAATCGCCCAGAGAGGTGGGCGACGGATCGTAACGCAAATCGCTGGGGTGATCCGACACCGCCTGGATGACGTTCAACCCCATCTCCGCCGGCATCAGATCCGGATCGAACAGAAACTCAAAGGGCGAGGCGTCATCGTCGCTGCGCTTGCGGAATACCTGTTGGAAATAGTCGAACGAGCGCGGCGCATCGCAGCGATCCAACGCCAGCATGACGGACTCGATGGACTCGTCCAGCAGATGCGTCAACGGCGCATTGCCGGTGAAGATAAGCAAAGCGATGTCGCTGTCGGGCAGGAACCACAGCGTTTTGCGCTGCAGCTCGATTTCCTCGAGGCTGTCGCTATCGTGACGGCGGATGAACGCCCGTCCGCGCACCGCCGGCAGCTCGCCGCGAATCGCCTCGCTTTGCGCGCCGACGCCCTGCAACTCGAAGGGCACCCGATCCGGCCACGCCGCTTCCGGCAACCACTGAGCCGGCGGCGCCATCTGAAAATAACGCCGATCGATATTGGCCGGCAGCCCGGGGAATGCCGTCTCGAGATAGGCTTTGCCGGCGATCTGGCCCGCCACCTTATCGATGTGCGCCTTGCGCAGCGCAAACTCGTGCGGCACCGGCGCCGGCGCCGCCAGCGGAGAGCGCTCCTGCGCGGTCCCCTCGGGGGACAGCGTCATCAGCAGCGGCCGCAGCCCGTCATTGCAGCCGCGGCCAAACGGGTTCTCCTTGTTGTCTTTGCCGCCCCAGGCGGAGGTGTGATCCAGCGGCACGCTGAGGAAGGGTTCCACCTCCATCGCGCCGCGCCGTCCCTCGCCCTCGACCCGCCAACGGCGCTTCAGCCCGCCGATGTCGGCGCTGACATTCAGCGTTTTCACCGGCTGACCGATGCCGGCATGGCCGGCGATCAGGTATTCGGCGAACGGCTTCGGCTCGGCAACATCCAATATCGGCAGGCTGAGCGGCACGCGCTTCCACGCCTCCCAGATTTCGGCTTCGTTCACGAAGTGTTCAGGCCGGGACAGGTAGCATCCGGCCACGACGCTGATGCCGAGCCGGCTGTCTGTCCCGATCTGGTAACTTCCTTTAATCGCCACCAATTGCTGTGGCCGTATGATTCTCATTGCCGCGCCTCGTTAGTTTTTGCTTTGCATCCCGACTTTTTTCAAATCGACGCCGGTCTCGGACAGTGACGCGCCGGTATAGCTGATCGACACCCCTGTCGTGCTGGTGCTGCTGCCGGTATTGCTGACGCTGCTGCCGGTATTGCTGACGCTGCTGCCGGTGCTGCTGACGCTGCTGCCGGTGGTGCCGACGCTGCTGCCGGTGGTGCTCACGCTGCTGCCGGTGGTGCTGATGCTGCAGCCGGTGGTGCTGGTCGACGATCCGGTGGTGCTGATGCTGCAGCCGGTGGTGCTGGTCGACGAGCCGGTGGTACTGACGCTGACGCCGGTAAAGCTGGTGCTGCTGCCGGTCTGGCTGGTGCTGACCGTGGTGTAGCTGTTGCTTTCGCCGGTCATGCTGTTGCTGATGCTGGTGAAGGAGTTGCTTTCGCCGGTCATCGAGTTTGATACGCCGGTGCAGCTGGTGCTCTGCCCGGTAAACGAGGTGCTCAGCCCGGTGAACGAAGTGCTGACGCCGGTAAATGACGTGCTCACGCCGGTGAACGAGGTGCTGACGCCGGTAAACGAGGTGCTCACGCCGGTGGCGGTGAGGCTGACGCCGGTCATCGACGCGCTGACGCCTTTAATCGAGGCGTCAAACCCGGTAATGCTGAAGACGTAATCCTTGTAAGAGACGTGGTTGGTGAACCAGTCGGTAAAGGTGCGGCGGATGATGTCGAACTTGTCCATTCCCACCTCGGTGGCCTGGTTGCGCTCCACCGTGGTTTGCAGATCGCGTTCGGCATGCAGCATGACGCGTTCGTTGTTGCGGTTGTCATCGAAGGTCAACTGGCTGGCATGCTGCGGCTTGCCGAAGCGCAGCGAACGCGACACCATGCCCGAGTAGTTGATGTATTCAGGTAACTGATAAGGCGGCGGGTTGTCGCCGTTATACACAATCCCGGTCACCATCGGACGATCGAGATCGCCGTCGACATAGGTCACCAGCACTTCCTGACCGACGCGCGGCATGGCGATCACGCCCCAGCCTTTCCCGGCCCAGGCCTGCACCACGCGGATCCAGCAAGAGCTGTCTTCCTCGGTGGTTTTGTAGCGATCCCAGTGGAAATGCACGCGGATGCGCGCAAATTTGTCGGTATGCACTTCGGAGTTGGGCGCGCCGACCACGGTGGCGCTCTGGATGCCCGGCATCTGCGGCTTTGGCGTTTCGCGCAGCGGGCGGAACGGCACGTCGTCGTTCAACGCATTGAAACGGCAGGTGACGTTGCGGCCGTCGCTGCTGCTGTCCGGGCCGTCTTGCACGAACACATAGTCGCAGCGAGTCAGCTTGAAGCGGCGGTTGCGGTTGGCGTCCGGGTGCAAAATCAAGGAGAAATCCTTGCCGGCCATCAACCCGACGGCGTTGCTCTCGCCAAACAGCAGATGGCCGTCGCTTTGCATTTCTTCAAGGCGCAGCCGCGCCAGGTTTTCACCGCGTTCGGTATCCACATAACCCGCCGCGTAGTCGTACCACTCCAACGGGGTGTTCTGCAGGCCGAGGCGGCTCTCTTCCACCTTGGTTTGCAGGTTTTTACGCGGGTTCTGGAAGTCGAAGTCGCGCAGCACGATTTCATTCGGGCGCACTTTGCGTGAACGCTGGATGCGCTGGATCCCTTCGCGGATGGCGCGGTTTTCTTCGCTGTCCGGCATGAACGGCAACACGGCGTAACCGAAATCCAGATCGTCGAAATTCTGCCGGTCGGTGATCACCAGCGTGTGTTTATCCTCGGCGTGATCGAAGTAATACCAGATACCTTCGTCTTCAAGCAGGCGGCTGATAAACGCGAAATCCGTTTCAGAAAACTGCACGCAATATTCACGCGTCGGATAAGTGCCTTGAATATCCAGACGGTAGTCGGCAAAACCGTAGCGCGAGAAGATTTGCTCGATGATGTCGAGCACGTTCAAATCCTGGAAAATGCGGCTGTTGCGGTTCTGCATCAAAAACCACAGCCAGGTGCTCAGCTCCAGCTTATAGACGAACTTATCCTGATGCTGCCCCGAATCGGAGGCGCCGATCACGTAAGCGTAAAACGGCCGCGCGCCGAAATCCGGCCTTTCTATTTGAATGCTGATCCCTTGACCCAGCAGAGATTCATAATCAACGTCCGCCTGTTCACATTCGAATTCGAGCGTATATTGCGAGTTGCTCGACAACCCTTCTTTGGTGGTGAAGCTGAGTGGAAACGCATTTAATTCGGCTAACACCGGGTTATCAATTTCGATTAAAGGCATAACAACCTCTCTGATCCGATATCGAACCCCGCCCCGCGTTTGCGGGCCGGCGGCAAATTAAAAATCAGTCGAAATAAACACTTAAACTATCGTTCTCGACCATGAGTTGGATATTCTGCAGTTCCTGTCCCGTCCGTTTGCGCTGCAGCACTTCATTGCTGATGGGCGGCAAAATCGCCTGCTGCAGCAGCGACTCGACCGCTCTGCCGCGCGAAGGATGGGCGCTGATGCGTTTGGCTATCCAGCCTGGAATGTCGCCTTCCAGCACCAGCGACACGCCCACTTCTTTGTGCAAACGCTGTTGTAAACGTGAAATCTGTTTGGTGGCGATATGGGTTATCGCTTCGGTAGAAAGCGGCACGTAGGGAATGACGTTCATGCGCGCCAACAGCGCCGCCGGGAAGAAGCGCGCCAGCACGTCGTGCAGCATCGGCCGCAGCGCTTCGGTTTTCAGATCCGGCGTTTCCGCCAGCGTCGCTTCTATTTCGCCGGCGCCGATATTGCTCGTCATTAAAATGAAACACTGGCGGAAGCTGATCATGCGGCCCTCACCGTCTTCCATCACGCCCTTGTCGAAGACTTGATAAAACGCCTCGTGGATATCGGGATGCGCCTTGTCGAATTCGTCGAGCAAGACGATGGAATAAGGTTTGCGGCGCACCGCCTCCGTCAACTTGCCGCCCTTGCCGTAGCCGACATAGCCCGGCGGCGCCCCTTTCAGGGTGGAAACGGTATGCGATTCCTGAAACTCGCTCATATTGAAGACGATCAGGTTATGCGCGCCGCCGTACATCGCCTCCGCCAGCGCAAACGCGGTCTCCGTTTTGCCGACGCCGCTCGGGCCGGACAGCATGAAAACGCCCAATGGCCGATCGTGCGCCTGAATGCCGGCGCGGGAGATGCGCACCGCCTGCGCGATTTCATCGATCGCCGTCTGCTGGCCGAATATCTGGCGGCTCAGCAGTTGGTTGAGATTGAGCGCATTGTCCAGATCGCTTTGCAGCATGCGGCCGGTGGGGATGCCGGTCCAATCCGACAACACCTCCGCCACAACGCGGTCGTCCACCCACGGATACACCAACGGCAGGCCGCCGTCTTGCAAGGCTCCCAGCTCGGAGGCCAACTGCGGCAAGCGCTCCGGCGACTGCCGCTCCGCGTCGAGCAAGGTGGTGACCGCCTGTTGCTCCTGCGCCTGCCGCTGACGCAGCGCATCCAGTTCACCTTCCATGTCGCTGAGGGTCTGCTGCAATTCAGTGATGCGGGTGAGCGCCAGATCGTCGAATTTGCTTTCCTCCTGCAGGCCGTTCATTTCGGTGCGCTTCACCGCCAACCCGGCCTCGAGTGACTCGATTTTTTCAGGCAGCGCATGCTGGCTCAGCGCCACCCGCGCGCAGGCGGTGTCCAGCAAGCTGATGGCTTTGTCCGGCAGTTGCCGCGACGGCAGATGGCGCAGCGACAAATGCACCGCCGCCTGCAGCGCCGACTCGCGGATCTTGACGCTGTGGTGCTGCGCAAAATGCGGGGCGATGGCGCGCATCATGTTCACCGCATTCTCTTCGTCAGGTTCAGAAACCAACACGTACTGGAAACGGCGCGTCAGCGCGGCGTCCGGCTCGATGAACTGTTTGTATTCCGACCAGGTCGTCGCCGCCACCATGCGCAGCGCCCCCCTGGCCAACATCGGTTTCAACAGGTTGACGGCGTCGCCGGTGCCGGCCTGCCCGCCGGCGCCCACCAGCGTATGCGCCTCGTCGCAAAACAGGATCACCGGCACCGCCGAATGCGCGATGGCGTCGATCAGCGCTTTCAGGCGCGATTCGAATTCGCCCCTCATGCTCGCCCCGGCCTGCATGCGCCCCAGATCCAAAGACAGCAACCGGGCGCCCTGCAGCAGCGGCGGCACCTGCCCCTGGGCTATCTTGCAGGCCAGCGCTTCTGCCACCGCCGTTTTGCCGACCCCGGCTTCACCCACCAAAATCGGGTTGTTCTGCCGGCGACGCAGCAAGATGTCGATCACCTGGCGCAGCTCCGCTTCGCGGCCAATCACCGGGTCGATTTCACCGTCGCGCGCCTGGCGGGTCAGATCGGCGCACCATTTATCGAGAATATCGACCGTCTCGGACGCCTCCGGCGCATCGCCGTGGGCGCTGTAGACCTCTTCTTCCTCTTCCTCATTCTCGACGGACTCCGCCAGAATCGCCGGATAATCGTCGAACAGCTGCGGGATCGGCAGTTTTTTGAACTCGTCGCTCAGCCGGTACAGGCTGCGCTGCAACGTGGGATCCTGCAGAATGCCGACCAAGATATGAATGGTGCGCACCCCGCCGGACGGCGTTTCGGCGAGCTGGCTCATCAGCAGCCCTCTTTCCACCACCGTTTCCAGTTGCGTCGACAGGTCCACCACCGCATTCGTCCGGTTAGGCAAGGTATGAAGAATGCGATCCAACGCATCGCTGATGCGCTGACTGTTGATGGCGTAGTGCGCCAGGATCATCGGCAAGTCGCCGCGTTCCTTGTCCACCAGGACTTTCAGCCAGTGTTCCAGCTCCACGTATTCGTGCCTGAAGGTTCGGCACAGCTTGGTCGCTTCGACGAACGACTGATAGGCAAAGTGGCCCAATCGCGAAAAAAGACGTTCTCGTTGATACACCTTAAATTTCCTTATATTAAGTTGTTGATTGATAAACCAGCTGCCTAAACGTCCCTGTCTTAGGTTTCAGCCAGCTGTCTTTACTCAGCGACTTGCCGCCCAGCTGCGCCGCCATGCCCGGCTCCGTGGCAATCAGCAGGCTGACATCCAGCATCAGCTGATGGCTCGTAAAGTCATGACAGATGCTCACCAACGCCTGCAGCCGCCTGCTGCCGCGCTGATACTGCTGATACTGCGGGGCCCCCAGCGGGCCGATCTGAATATGCGCGCCGTACTGGGCATCGAAAAAGCGGCTGCCGATGCGCGTGCTGCCCAACTTGCCCAGCTTTTGGCTGCCGCTTTGCTTGCCGTCGTCGATCCACTTGGCGTAGCGCGGCGTAATCGTGATGGGAACGGCGAAATAGGCCGCCAACATCTTGTTGAGCTGCCGCAGCGAGCGGCGACCGGGCAGATAAGTGCCGGGGTACGCCTCGCGCAGGCGCTGGATATGCGGGTTCACCGTCAGCGCCGTATCGACGCCCACCGTCTGGCGCAAATGGCGCAAGAACGGGTTTTTGTCATCGTCATGCTCATGGCCGATCATCGCCTTCAGCTGCGCCCAGGCCCGGTAGTGCAATACGGCGAAGCGCTGGCTGACGATGCCGACGAACTGCTGGAACGCCTGGTTGCGTCTGGCGATGACTTCGGTGCGCGCGTGCTCGGTCACATGGATCGGCAGCGGGCCGTAGGGGGCGAACATGCCGAAATGCCGCGCCTGAATCAGCACTTGCTTAGGGCGCTGCACGATAGAGGCGATTTCACGCGAAGCGAACGCCATATCCGCCGGCTGGGTAATGCAGAGCCTTTCGCGGCTGCGATCGTTGGAGACGCCGAGCCGCGGCGCATCCGGCTGCGCGCGTTCGATACGCCGGAGCAGCTCGAAAAAATCCTGTCGATTGGACAGCCCGCGGATTTCGGCCTGGCCCGCGCTTTCGCTTTGCGCCCCCGGCGTCGGCGCCGGCTCCAACGAGAGCGCCGTTTCACGCATCAACGACATATCAGCCATAGTAGAGCGCCCCCCAGTCGGCGTGGGTTTCCCCATCTAGCAACAGCTTCATGCTTAACGTTTGGTTCAGGTCGCCGTATTGGCTCAACGCGTGGTGCAATATTTTGCCGAACAGATAGGCGCCGTGGTCGGCATGATGGTTGGCGCTTAAGTTGACGGCGATCTCGGCTCCGCGGATCCAGGCCAGCGGCCCCGGCCCCTGATTGCGTTCGAAATGGTGCTCCACCCAGGCGTTTTTAATGCTGGCGATGCGCTTGCGCTGGCTGGAGTCATCCTGATGGCAGAACAACGACAGCCAGTCGCGCAACAGCGCCGAACAATCCTGAACGTCGGGGCGCGCATGGCGCAAAGGATTGGAGGCCAGCATCTGGATCGCCTGCCACGCCTGGCTGATGTTCGGCACCGCGACCGGGTTGCTCGGGTAGCGGACGATCTCCACCTGGTGGATCGGCATCGCCGTTTCCAGCTGGAAATGCGGCTGCTGAAGGTGCGCCGGCACCAGATGCCGTTCGCATACCAGCGCCTCGACGCTGAGCGACGTGATGTCGTCGATGTCGATGCCGCTTTTGCCCGGCGAGATGGCGATGAAGGTATCTTCGTTGGGCAGGTGCGGATTATTGTACTTGGAGGGCGACGGCTCCCGGCGACGGTGCAGCGTATAACCGGCCGGCTCCCGCTCGCAGTCGTACTGCACGTCGGCCTGCAGCGAAGAGAAAATCACCGGGTTGCCGTCGGGCAGCATGCCTTTCACTTGTTTTACGCTGTGTATCTCATACAGCGAGGTGTTCAAACGATCGACCACCAGCTGGTGCTCCGTGCGCTCATCCGTCAGCAGCACCGGCGAGCAATGGCGGCGATACAGGTTGATGACCGGGGTCGCGAAAAGATGAAAATCCCTGGCGTTGACGCGACCGATCAGAGTGAGTGGGCGTTGCTCCAGCGCGAACAAGATCTCGAACTCGTGAACGCGTTCACATTGTCGCAGAAAATCCTGCACGCCATGCAGCTCCAGGCTGAAGAAGCGGCTTGGCGCGGCGAAGTATTCGCGCATCAGCCGGTTGCCGGGCAGTTCCCCCACCACGGTGGGCAACAAGGCTTCTTCATCGCTGACGCCGCCCAGGCGCAAGCTGTCCGGCTGCAAGACTTTGACGATTGGCCGGTCGTCGCTTTTCGCCCATAGCACGATGCGCAAGGTGCGATTAAGCAACGCGGCCAGCAGTTGATTGGCCCGCACCGTATCTTCCGCCAGCGTCAGGTGCAGCGGCTCGAGATCCAGCTCCGAGACGGGAAGCACGCCGTGCGTCGTCAGGCATATCCTGACGTAGGCCGAGCAATCCTGCATGTGTCTGGCGGCGCCGTCAGGCAAATGGTGCGGCGGCAAAATCTCACATTCCGCCAGTGAAATCTCAACGGGCTGCACTTTAATATGCCGCGCCGTGGTGAACGTGGCGGGTTTGTTGTTCAGCGAGATATCGTTGAGGGTCATGCGGCTCCCGCGCGGCAGGTCAACCTGGCTGTGCCACTGGGGAAAAGAGAGATCGGGCTTAATCGCGACGGTAGCGATCGCGGGAACCGGCGTATACCACAGCGGCGCCAGGCGTGAGAGCATTTGCAGGGCAAATTCCGGCTGCTCATTGTTCAGCTTTTCCTGGATGCGGGTGCAAAGGAACGCGGAGCCCTCCAACAGACGCTCAACGAAAGGATCCAGCACGCCGTCGATATGCATGCCTAAATGCTGGGCGACCTGGGGATGAGAAGAGGCGAACTGACGACCGGCCTCGCGAAAATAACGCAGCTCATCATTATATAATTGGAGAAAGCGCTCACTGAACATAGTCACCCCTATTAATCAAATACGTGTACGGCGCCACAGGAATAATCAAGAGCGATGCGCAAATTAACCAGCATTTCGTCACCCGGTAATGAGCAGGTGCCATAAATATCGAATAAAATCGCCAGCACATACGATTGGCGTTCATTCACTACAGGCACCACACGAATCGTTTTCGGATCCAGACGCGGCTCAAACGAAGTAATGATTCTTTGTATATGTCTCGCCAGCGTTAACGGATCGGTATTAATCGGTATGCGTTGGCTCAGCGACGGCAGGCCATAATTCAATACCGAACTTTCGCTGTGCGCATAATCATGAAGTTTCAAATCAGCGCTGCGCGATGCGTCATTCAGTAAAAATTCGATATCACGCACCAAAACACGCCGCCAATTATCGGCGCTGGCGCTTTGATGTCTCACGCTGAGCTTATCGAATAGCATGGGCAATGACGCTTTCATTTAACACCTCGCGATAAGGCTTATGTCTGCCCGCAATCGCTGCGGGCAGACAGCCTGCAATTAGTGTTGTGACATCAATGATCAGATACGGGCATTAAGCTTGAGGTCATACCCCGTCTTAATTACCGCACCCATGGAGCCATCATTGTTTTGCTCTTTGTACTCAACTTCGATACGTGCGAAATTCAGCTTGATAACGTCGGTTGGCAGCACGGTATCGATTTCAGTACCGATGGTGGAATTCAGCGGCATATTACCCACGGTCTTGAATGAAGAAACCAGGCAGTTGCTGAAGGTCACGGCAATGAAGTCTTGCTGACCCTGGCCTGATTTACGGCAAACAAGTTTTGCCTGAGGAATATGCTCGCCGGTGGCGCACATCAGGAACAGTTTCGGCGAAGCCTTATTGCTCACCATGCGAAACTCAAAGTCTTTCATCTCGACTTTGCCTGAACCGCCGCCGCTCCCGAACCCCCAACGGCCGGCGTTTTCTTCCGCCCATTGCCAGGCTTGCAGCTGAATCCAGCCAGGGTAGGTTTGGTCGGGTGATTCACCATCAACACCCTCAATTTTCAAAAAATAGTCTACTAAAGCTTTCGTGCTCATTTTTTGTCTCCTTGACTGATAGGTCTACTTCGTTAATTGAAAAGTCTATTCAGATAAGTCGTTATATTGCCTACGCGATCATTGAAATAGCGACAATGAGAACCCATTAGCCATTAATAAATAGCAATAGCGTAAAAAACAGCGCCACTAAATTTCAATGAAATATCAATTCCCACCAACGCCATTTAATAATTAACGTCGGCAATATCCAAACCAATGACCAGCCGTAACTTATCTGCTCCCATCTTTTTTGGCTGACGGAAGTTTTGATACAAGTCGCAAGGACACGGTCATGCCTTCCAACTGGTAATGCGGGCGCAAATAGAAATGCGCGCGGTAATAACCCGGATCGTCTTCCACATCCTCAACGCGCACCTCGGCGGCGGCTAATGGACGACGCGCCTTGGTCGCCTCGGTCGATACGGAAGGATCGCCATCGACGTAGTTCATCAGCCAGTCATTCAGCCACAGCTGCATATCGTCCCTGGACCGAAAAGAACCGATTTTGTCGCGCACGATGCATTTCAAATAGTGCGCGAATCGGCACGTGGCGAAAATATAAGGCAAGCGCGAAGACAGCTTGGCGTTGGCCGTCGCGTCGGGATCCTCGTATTTCGCCGGCGCGTGCATGGTGCAAGAACCGATAAAAGCGGCGAAATCGGAATGCTTGCGATAGACCAGGGGCAAGAACCCGGCGTCGGAAAGCTCTTGCTCGCGCCGATCGGAAATGGCCACTTCCGTCGGGCACGTCAGTTCATATCCGCCCTCATCGGAAGGAAACGCGTAGGCGGGCAGTTCTTCCACCGAGCCGCCGGATTCGATGCCGCGAATCTTCGAACACCAGCCGTACTCATGGAACGCGCGGTTGATGTTGACGCCCATCGCATACGCCGAGTTGGCCCAGGAAAAATCATCATCCACATCCGGCCTGACGGACTCCTCGAAAGCGAACTCTTCGATCGGGTTGGTTTTCGCCCCATAAGGCAAACGCGACAGGAAACGCGGCATCGTCAACACCAGGTAACGCGAGTCGTTGCTTTCGCGCAGGCGGCGCCAGGACGCATATTCCGGCGTGGTGAAAATCTTGCCGATATCCCGCGGGTTGCCCAGTTCGTTCCACTTGCTCATCTGCAGCAGCGACGGCGACGCGGCGGAAATGAACGGACAGTGCGACGCCGCGGAAATTTTCGCCAACTCGGTCAGCAGCGTAACGCTCATCGGGCTGTGATCGAATTCAAAATCGCCGATGATGCAACCGAACGGCTCGCCGCCGAACTGACCATATTCCTGTTCGTAAATCTGTTTGAACACCGGGCTTTGATCCCAGGCGGAGCCCCGATAGCGGCGCAAATTGCGCGTCAGCTCATCCTGACTGATGTTCAACACCCGGATCTTGAGCGTTTCGCTGACGTTGGTGTTATCGACCAGATAACTCAAACCTTGCCAGGCGGACTCCAGCTTCTGGAACTCCTTGTGGTGCAAGATATTGTTCATCTGTTGCGAAAGCTGTTCGTCGATCTGGGCAATCAACGATTCAATGGTCAATACGACATCCTGGCTGACCTTGACCTTGCCTTTATTGGCATATTCGGACAGCGTGCCGATAGCCCGACGAACCGCTTCCGAAGCCTCGTTCGTTCTGGGCCGGAATGAACGCTTGAGCAAACCGTCAAGCTCATTTTCCGTTTCCTGCGTTTCAACTTCAGCGACTGCCGTAGCCTGCTGCTTAGCCGAATAGCGTCGTTGCCTCGCTCTCATTCCTCATCTCCTTTATTGCCGGAATCCTGCACATCCTGTTCCGCATCCGCGACCGTTTTACGCGCATCCGTCACCAAACGATGCAGAAAATCGGGTTTCTCCAGCAGATTCTTCACCACTTCTTCCGCGCTGGATTTACCATCCATATAGGTGATCAGCTCCGTGAGATGCTCCCGGGCTTCAAGCAGGCGTTGCATCTGCGGAACCCGTTTGGCGATGGCGCCAGGCGTGAAGTCATCCATCGATTCAAACTCCAATTCCACGTCCAGCAACGCATCGTCTTCGCTCAGGGTGTTCTCTACGTAAAATTGCAGACGAGGCTTGATGGCGCGCATGCGATCGTTGAAGTTGTCCTGATCAAAGGTCAGGAATTTCCGCTCTTCGATCGGCAGCAAAGGCTTTTTCCGATGCCCAGAGAGATCGGACATGACCCCCGTAACAAAGGGCAACTCCACTTTCTTTTGTGAACCGTAAAGCTCTACGTCATATTCAATTTGCACGCGCGGCGCGTTATTTTTACCGATAAATTTCTGAGAGCTTGAGTCCTTAGCCATTGGAAAACTCCTTTGTGATAAAAATTACTTCCCGGACAATTGATTTAACGAGGCCAGAGATTCCGGCAAAAGCTCCTCAACAATCGTCGCGAAGTCCATACCGATCATTTTTTGTGAACGTCGAATAAGAATGGGGGCCGGATGGCTGGGCTCATAGTTTTGGAAATAGTCCAAAACCTGATCCAACAGCAAGATGACATCCTGCCGGGAACGGATATATTTGCCGGGCATGGCGACAGGCGCGTCAGCATCCGGCGAGTCAATCTCCGCGTCATCCCGTTCAGCCGGCAATTCCTGCTGTTCCAGTGAAGCCAGCTGGCGGTTGAACTGTTTCAAATAGTCGCGCACCTGCCGGCAGTCCAAACGATAATCTTCAGCCTGCAGATTGGCGTAATTCTCGACGCGCTCCAGCGCATCGATTTCCAGCGCCAATTGCTCTTTCAGCGAAGGCAGATTTCTGCCGGCAAAATAACTGTCGGCTTGCCCCAGCACCTTTACCACCTCCGAAAAATGCAGGCTTTTGCCTTCCTGCTCGTCAAGCCGCATATTCAGCAGCTCGTCGGTGGTTAACGGCGTGTCGGGAAAAATCTTGCTGTTCTTGATTTCGTGCAGACAGGACGATGTGGCGAGCCACCCTAATGCGGCCGCATGAAAGCTGTCCGATGAGGGTTCCATATCCGCCTGAGGGAAAATGGTGGCGCCCTCCTCGGCATATTTGGCGTCAATATCCTTAATGCCCTGGTAGAAGGCCGAAAAACCGTCGATATGAAGATTGGCGCGCATAAACCACAGCACGACATGTAAATCGAAGCACTGTTCCAGCAACGCGGCAGACTGCTCGCGAATGGCGTGCCAATTGATATCACGCGCATTGTCTACGGCATTAAGCGGATCGGTTTGGCTGTCATATTCCGAAAGCGTGAATTCAATTTCACTGTATCGTGGATCAAATTCGACGCCATTCACTTCCGTTGAGATGACTTCATTCATGGCCTGATATCCTTTTCAATCAGCACTAGAAACATAAAGCCTAATAAAGCGGGCTTTTACGTTCGCCAGTCTTTCCCAGAGTCCTTTTAGCGTAAGTTAGTCGTCACCAAGCTCGCAAATTGTTTAGATGTATTAATATTAACAACAATAATAGATTGAACCTATCAATATAATCACAGTGATCGGTTTAAACTATTTTACATTTACATATTTATTTTTTCCTTTTAAAATCAATAAATTGCAAACGATAATTATGCAAGCTAAGAATAGGAAAAAAATCAAAAACTGCCCTAAAAACAACGTTTCATCCTTGGTAGGATAATTCCAGTAATACCACTGGATACAAATAATTTAATTAGCAAATGATAACCACAGTAAATAGTGAAATTTTTTCATAAAACCATGACAGCCAGTCGTTTCTTGCAAGCGGGTAGCACGCAATGATCAATAGAAGACGATGGCAGTGTGACTTTCATTTCCAGCACTCAGTACTTACACATGCGAAACCTGGTGTGAAAATAAACAATTTGGCGAGAGTTTTGATTATTAATTTTAAAGCTAAAGCACAGATTAACATTCCGCCGTGGTGCACCGAATACCTATTGGTACACAAACAGCCTGGTGGATAAAGTATCGTTCTTTTATAGTTAACTCAGGGTAATGATCAGAATAATTTAAGATTCAATTCCCCTTCATGTGTGTTCTCATACGGCTTACCGCGGCAAAAGCACCACTGCAGTAAAGGGTCTCGCAGACTAAAGTGGCATTAGAGATATCATTTACTATAACCGCGAAATAACCACGTAAGCGCTGCAACGACAGTAACCGTGTTAAGACCAGCGATCTGTTCCATATACAAGAAATGTTTCCCTAACTGATAAGACCACTAATTTGATACTAGCAAAGGCAAACCCAATATCAAGAAAAAATATTATTTTTTTAATAAAAAAATAACAAATCAATATACATAAAACAAACAATTCAATAACTTAAAACAGCGCTGAATCGATTACTTTTACGCCAGGAAAAATAGTTCATGGAAATTTACACCCACTCATAACCCCCTCAGTCAATCTCACTCATTCTCTTCGGCATTGAATTGTCATCAAAAAATAAGAAAATCTATAAAAATAAAACCCGCCACTGGCCGTGCGTCCCACAGGATCAACTTTCGCAAGGCAAAATAAGCAAGATAATTCCCAATAAAAAGGCCGAAAAAAAGCGTTAATGATTTAGCGGTTCAAAATAAAAATAAAGGTAACTCTATTGGGTTATTAAAGCGAAAACGCGCACCTTTTCATTGCTGCAAAAAAACCTTATGAATCTTTACGTTGCCTGTCCTTTGACAATCATTGATGAAAACGCAAATCAGGTAGCCAACACATACAGAAAAGAGATGGGCTACGCGGCGGGCCAACCCTGCCGATGACTTTTCTCATCCCCGGTTCGGCCCGTGCGCACAGGTTATTCCGCCTAAAAATCAGGCAGCATCGCTGGCCTCGTCCGGCGATTTAGCGCCAAGCCCACCGTTTTCCTGATCCAGAACAGCTTTCGCATTCATCCGACTGATATATTGATTGAAAATCATTCCTATTCAGGAGAAAAAGCCATGGTTAAGTCACTCAATGCGGCATTCACTCGCTTTTTTGACCACCCGGACGCAGGCAAATTGGCGCTCAGGCTAACCTTCGGCGGGCTGATGCTGTTTCACGGCGTCGCGAAAGTTCAGCATGGCGTCGGCTGGATCGCCGATGCGTTACAACAACAAGGGCTGCCCGCCTTCATCGCCTATGGCGTATATGTTGGGGAGATCCTGGCGCCGATACTGATCGTTTTGGGGCTGTTCACCCGCCCCGCCGCAGGGGTTTACGCCCTCACGCTGGTGGTGGCGTTTTTGATGGTAGGCACCGGCAAGGTCTTCACCGTCACCGACGTCGGCGCCTGGGGCATTGAAAACGAACTGGTGTTCTTTATGGGTGGGGTCGCCATACTGCTGCTGGGCAGCGGGAAGTATGCCATCGCGCGCAATGAAGCCTATCGATAAACCGCGCTATCAATAAGGAGGTTTCTGGTCTGAGCCTCCTCTTTATCTATAACGGCCATTAACGATCGGCCAGCCGGTAAACCGGTACCTTGCGCGTCGTGCCGGTCAGGGTGTCGAAAATCTCCGTTTCCGCCGTCACGATCGTCATGCCGGTTTTTCTTAGCCTGCGCACTTCGGCGGCGATGCGCTGTATGCCGAACCAGAACAGTCCGTCCAGCGCCGTGACGCGCAGCCCCTGCTCCAGCGCCAGCTTAAGCCGCTCACGCGGCGCCTTGAGCGCCTTGGCGATTTCCCGGTAAGGCAGCGCGTCCACGCCCGACGCCGATGTTCGGTGAATGCGGGTCGACAGACCGTATTGGAAGGCCTCGGGCACGTCGCTTAAATCGCTCTTCAGGCTGTAAACGCAGCCAAAGCGCTTGCCGTTGAACACCACATTTTTTTGACTGATCGACAGCTCATCGCGCAGGCCGGCAATCAGCTGCGGCGCCCGCACCAGCAATAAGCGAAACGGCAATTCGAAACTGGTCACATAGTCCACGTTGAGCAACGCAATGCGCAGGCGCTCTTCCGCGCCCGCCTGCGTCTGGCGACACTCGTTCAACACCTCGCTCCACTGGCGCGCAAGCCGCGGGGCTTCATCCAGCGGCGCGAAATGGTATTTCTCGATGTGGTAGTCGATTCTTTCGTTCATGTCCGTTGGCCCCCGCGTCAGTCATCATGCCCTCAGCAAATTACCTTACCCGCGGCCCACAATACAACACCGCATCGCGCCGCAAGATGCGGAAAAATCGGGCGCATACGCCCCCTGCGCGCTCGCTCAAGGTGAGTCGTGCAACAACAGCGATATCTCTTCGGCGGCCGAGCGCAACAAAGGCAGGTGGTGCTGGTGCAAACGCTCTGCGGAAACCTGACCGGCATGCACGCCGACGTTCAACGCCGCGGCGATGCGGCCGTCCGGCGTGGTGAGCGGCACCGCCAGTGAACGCAGGCCAATCTCCAGCTCCTGATCGTTGATGGCATATCCCTGCTGACGCACGCGCGCCAGCTCTTCCCGCAATGCGCTGACGCTCACCAGGGTATGGCTGGTGTAACGCAGTTGAGTCAATCGCGCCAAATAGTCGTTCAACGTCTCACTGGCAAGCCCGCTGAGCAGCACCCGCCCCATCGACGTCGTGCTGGCGGGTAAGCGGCTGCCGACGTGCAAATCGATGGTCATGATCCGCGAAGTTGATGCGCGGGCGATATAAAGAATGTCATCGCCGTCCAATATGGCCATGGAACAGGACTCATTGAGCGTCTGGCTGAGTTGCCTCAACACCGGCTGCGCGGCGTTGGCCAACGGCGAAGCCCCCAGCCAGTTGTGACCCAGCGACAAGACGCGCGGGCGCAGCTCATAATTCTTGCCGTCTTCCGCGTACACAAAGCCCAGCTTACTCAGGGTGTAAAGGCAGCGGCGCACCGCCGCGCGCGGAATGCCGGTACGCTGGCTAATCTGCGACACCGACATCAGCCGCCGCTGCGGCGTAAAAGCCTGCAGGACCTCCAATCCTCGCGCCAAAGAGGCCATAAAGTCGGGATCCCCCTTCCAGGGATCGGTGCTGCTGCGCGTAATTTCCTGTTCTTTTTCCATCCTCGTTACCCCGCTGTCTGCCTGAAATATCGGTGTGCCGACGATCACAACCTGCGAATGCCTCTCAAAGAATAGCCGATAATCGCACACTTTTTCGATAATCGGTATTGTTTGCCTGAAAGGGACGATCTACTTTTCCCATTGACGATAAACACTCCCCCGGCGGGCGCCGAATGAAAGGAACAACAGATGATCGATAAAAGTGTGGCCACCCTGGAAGACGCCGTGTCCATCATTCCGGACGGCGCGAGCATCATGATTGGCGGCTTTGGCCCCGCGGGACAGCCGCTGGAACTGATCGATGCGCTGATTGAACACGGTGCCCGCGAGCTGACGGTAATCAGCAATAACGCCGGCAACGGCGACAGCGGCCTCGCGGCGCTGCTCAAGACCGGCTGTGTGCGAAAGATGATTTGTTCCTTCCCGCGCCAGGCCGATTCGTGGGTCTTTGACGACCTCTATCGCCGCGGCGCGATCGAACTGGAACTGGTGCCTCAGGGCAACCTTGCCGCCCGCATGCAGGCCGCCGGCAGCGGGTTGGGCGGCATTTTCACCCCAACCGCCTTTGGCACGCCGCTGGCGCAAGGCAAAGAAACGCGTGAAATCGACGGACGGCATTACGTATTTGAAACGCCCTTAAAGGCGGATTTCGCCTTGATAAAGGCCCATCGGGGTGACCGCTGGGGCAATCTGGTTTACCGCAAAGCGGCGCGTAATTTTGGCCCGGTGATGGCGATGGCCGCCGCCACGACGATAGCGCAGGTCGCTGAATTGGTGCCGCTTGGCGCACTGGATCCGGAAAACGTGATAACGCCGGGCATCTTCGTCCAGCGCCTGGTGGCGGTGGCGCACCCCGCGACCTTTTCCCTCTCTGCCTGAGGAGTCATAACATGCAAAAATTAACCCGCGACCAATTAGCCCAACGGGTAGCGCGCGATATTCCGGAAGGCGCCTACGTCAACCTCGGGATTGGGCTGCCGACCCGCATCGCTAACTACCTGCCCGCCGACAAAGAGGTGATTCTGCACAGCGAAAACGGCCTGCTCGGCATGGGGCCGTCACCCGCGCCGGGCGAAGAAGATCCGGAACTCATCAACGCCGGTAAAGAACGGGTGACCTTGCTGCCCGGCGGCAGTTATTTCCATCACGCCGACTCTTTTACCATGATGCGCGGCGGCCACCTCGATATCTGCGTGATGGGGGCGTATCAGGTCTCGGCTGCCGGCGATCTGGCCAACTGGAGCACCGGCGCCGAAGACGCGATCCCGGCGGTGGGCGGCGCCATGGATCTGGCCATCGGCGCGCGCAAAGTCTATGTGATGATGGACTATCTGACCAAGACCGGCGAATGCAAGCTGGTGGAACAGTGCAGCTACCCGCTGACCGGATTGGCCTGCGTCAGCCGCATTTATTCGGATTTGGCAATCATTGATATCACCCCGGACGGCCCGCAGGTGCTGGAGCTGTGTCCGGGGCTCACCTTTGACGCGCTGCAAGCGTTAACCCCGATACGTTTACTGCAATCTGACTTGATCCCCGCTTGAGGAAATCGCCATGCAACAGGCTTTTATCTGCGATGCCGTTCGTACGCCATTCGGCCGTTACGGCGGCGCATTATCCGCGCTGCGCGCCGACGATTTGGCCGCTCTGCCCCTGAAGGCGCTGCTTGCCCGACTGCCGCAGTTGGATCCCCACGCCATTGATGACGTTATTCTGGGGTGCGCCAACCAGGCCGGTGAAGACAACCGCAACGTGGCGCGAATGGCGCTGCTGTTGGCCGGATTGCCCCACACCGTGCCGGGCACCACCCTCAATCGCCTGTGCGGTTCGGGATTGGACGCGGTAGGCATGGCGGCGCGCGCCATTAAATGCGGCGAAGCGGAGGTCATCATCGCGGGCGGCGTGGAAAGCATGTCGCGCGCGCCCTTTGTCACCGGCAAAGCGGACAGCGCCTTCAGCCGATCGCTGAAAATGGAAGATACGACGATGGGATGGCGCTTTATCAACCCGCAAATGCGCGCGCAGTTCGGTGTCGAAACCATGCCTGAAACCGCCGAAAATGTGGCTCGCGATTTCGCCGTCAGCCGCGCCGATCAAGACGCCTTTGCATTGCGCAGCCAACAGCGCACCGCCCGCGCTCAGGAGCTGGGCCTGTTTGATGAGGAACTGATCGCCGTCAGCATTCCGCAACGCAAAGGCGAGCCGCTCAGCCTGGTTCGCGACGAACATCCCCGCAGCACTTCTTTGGCCGCGCTGTCCGCCCTGAAAGGCGTCGTGCGCCCCGAGGGGAGCGTCACCGCCGGCAACGCCTCGGGCATCAACGACGGGGCCAGCGCCCTGCTCATTGCCAGCGAACGCGCGGCGGTGCAGTATGGACTCGCCCCGCTGGCGCGTGTGGTCGGCATGTCCGCCTGCGGCGTAGAGCCGCGCATCATGGGTTACGGGCCGGTTCCCGCAGTCCGCAAAGTGCTGGCGCAAACCGGTTTGAGCCTGGCGCAAATGGACGTCATCGAGTTGAATGAAGCCTTTGCCGCCCAGGCGCTGGCCGTGACGCGCGCTCTGGGACTGCCGGATGACGCGGAACAGGTCAACCCTAACGGCGGCGCTATCGCGCTGGGGCATCCCCTGGGGGCATCCGGCGGCAGGTTGGCCATGACCGCCGCTTATCAACTGCGGCGCACCGGCGGGCGTTTTGCCCTGTGCACCATGTGCGTCGGTGTCGGGCAAGGCGTCGCCTTGATTCTGGAACGGATATAACGAATGTCTCTCTATAGCGCAATGTTTATGGCTTCGCCATTAACGCCCTGCTTCAGCGACACGGCGCTGCTGCAGGGCATGCTTGATTTCGAAGCCGGTCTGGCGCAGGCCCTGGCGTCTGCAGGGATTATCGATGACGCGTCCGTGCGGATCATACGCAGCCACTGCCAGGCGGAAAAGCTCGACGCAGCCGCGCTGACGCAGTCCGCCGGATTGGCGGGCAATTTAGCCATTCCCCTCGTCAAACAATTGACGACGTTGGTGGCGCAAACCTCACCGGAAGCGGCGCGTTTCGTTCACTGGGGGGCGACCAGTCAGGATGCGATTGACAGCGGGCTGATGCTGCAACTGCGCAGCGCGCTCGATAAAACCGACGCGCTGCTCAATCAGCTAATTGCGGCGCTGACGGCGCAATGCCGGCGCCATAGCGCAACGTTAATGGTGGGCCGCACCTGGCTGCAACACGCTTTGCCAACGACGCTGGGGCTGAAGCTGGCCGGCACGCTGGACGCCTTGCTGCGCTATCGGGCTCGTCTGGCTGAAATGCGGCCACGCGTGCTCGCGTTGCAATTCGGCGGCGCGGCCGGCACGCTCGCCTCGCTCGGCGAACAGGGCGAGCGCGTTGAGCGGGCGCTGGCGCAAGCGCTGGCTCTGCCGCGCAGCGCCACGCCGTGGCATACCCAACGCGATCGGTTGTTGGAGCTGGCGAGTTGGTATGCCGGCCTGACGGGCTCACTCGGCAAGCTGGCGCGCGACATGTCTTTGTTGATGCAGACCGAAGTCGCTGAAATCAGCGAACCGTCGGCCCCCGGACGCGGCGGCTCCTCCACGATGCCGCATAAGCGCAATCCGGTACTTTGCGCTGCCATCCTCAGCGCGGCCAACCGTCTGCCTGCGTTGATGTCCGGATTGTATGCCGGCCTGGTGCAGGAGCACGAACGCGCGCTGGGCGGCTGGCAGGCCGAGTGGCAAAGCCTGCCGCAGCTCCTGGTGCTGAGCGGGGCGGCATTGGCGCAAAGCCTGGATCTCATTAACGGTCTGGAGGTGCATGAAGCGGCGATGAGGCGCAATCTGGCGCTGACGCAAGGGCTGATCATGGCTGAATCGGTTACCCTGGCCTTGGCCCCCACCCTCGGCCGTCAACAGGCGCACCATCATATAGAACGGTGCTGCCGGCAAGCCCTGGCCACCCAGCAACCCCTGTTAACCCTTCTGTGCGCCGATGCGGAAGTCTCTTCCCGACTCAGCCGGGAAACCCTGGAAACCTTGCTCGATCCGGCCAATGCCACCGGCAGCACGCAGCGTTTCATTCAACAAGTCCTGGCGATGGCCGAAAGGGAGCAATCATGTTGAATTATGTCCTTGAGGGGCCTGAAAACGCCCCGGTTATTCTGTTTGGCAACTCGCTGGGCACCTCATTGGCAATGTGGCAGCCGCAGCGCGACGCGTTCATCGCCCACTATCGCATTCTGCGCTACGACGTTGCCGGCCACGGCGACTCTGCGCCCGATGAACGGCCCGGCTCGCTGGCGCGACTGGGCGAACAGGTGCTGTCCCTGCTGGACACTCTGGCGATTGATCGGGTGCATTTCTGCGGCATCTCCATGGGGGGGCTGACGGGGTTATGGCTGGCGCGCTTTCATGCCGATCGCTTGCTGACGCTGACGATCGCCAATAGCGCCGCGAAAATCGGGGTGACGGAGCATTGGCGAGAACGCGCCGCGCGGGTGCGCCAGTGCGGCATGTCCGCCGTCAGCGATGGCGCGGCAGCGCGCTGGTTCACCCCGGCATTTTGCCAATCCGCCCCCGTCAAGGTGCAAACCGTCGTGCAACAGCTCACCGCCTGCGATCCCGAGGGCTATGCCGCTTGCTGCGACGCGCTGGCGACCGCCGATTTGCGGGCCGAGCTGGCAGGCATCCGCGTTCCGACGCTGGTTATCGCCGGACATGAGGATGCGGTAACGACCGTCGACGATGCAAAAGCCTTGGCGGCAGGCATTCCCGACGCGCAATGCGTCATCCTGCCCGCCGCCCACCTGTCCAGCATCGAAGCCTGGCGGGCATTTAACCGCGCGTTCCGGGCCTTTTTGGATGAGCAGCTCACGCAGCGGCAACGTTATCAGCAAGGCCTGACGGTGCGCAGAGCGGTGTTGGGCGATGAGCATGTCGATAATACCCTCGCGGCGCTGTCGCCGCTCAACGAGGAGTTTCAGCATTTCATCACTCGCTACGCCTGGGGGGAAATATGGACGCGTCCGGGCTTGTCGCGCCATACCCGCAGCCTGATCACCATCGCGATGCTGATCGCCTTGAATCGCGAAGCTGAGCTGAAAATGCATATCCGGGCCGCCTTCAATAACGGCGTCACGCGTGAAGAGATCAAAGAAGTTCTGATGCATGCGGCGCTTTACTGCGGCTTACCCGCCTCGAACGCCGCTTTTCATCTGGCGCAGTCCGTCTTTGCCGAACACGACGCCGGGCGGCGCTCGGACGACTAGAAGACGCGGTTATACCGGCACATCCAGCACCCTTTGGCGCAGCGCAGCAATCAGGCGCTGCTGCTCAGGGGACGAGAGCGCCTCTTGCCGGGTAATGATGCCCAGCGGCTCGGCCATGCCCTGGGTAGGCAACGGCAGCGCACGCAGGTGATTGCTGAACAAGTCGTCACGCACCGCGCCGTAAGGCACCAGCCACACATAGCCATACTGTAGCGTCAGGCAGCGCGCCAGCGTGACCGACAACGTCTCGACGCACCCTTCCGGCACCGCCAGCCCGTGGCTGACAATGAGCGCCTCCGCATTCTGACGCGGCACCGTACCCCGCGGGGAGAGCACTAATGGCCAGCTCAACGCCTCCGCCAGCGAGACATCCGAATGCAACAGCGGATGATGAGGCGCAACCACCAGCCGCAGCGTTTCATGGTACAGCAGCTCGAAGTTGAGCCCCTCCATGCGGGAGGGGTCTGACATGCGCCCGATGCCTAACGTTAATTGCCCCGATCTCACCGCCATCATCAGCGCATCGTTGGCCAGAGTCGTAACCTGCATGCGCCAGCCGGGGGATTGCTGCTGCAACCCCACCACGACCGGCGCGACCAGGCTCACCAGCGTGGTGGGCAGCGCGCCGATATGCAGCGGCGCCGGCAGCGCCTCGCTGTCCGAGGCAAGCGTGCGCCCCAACACATTCAGCGCATCCAAAACGCGACTGGCATCCTGCAGGAAACGCGTTCCGGCGGCGGTCAGTTCCGCCCCCTGCCGATTGCGCGAAAAAAGGCGCTCGCCGGCCAGGCTTTCCAGTTCGTTGAGCGTTTTAGAGAGCGCGGGCTGCGTGATGCCCAATTGCTGTGCGGCGCGCACCAACGTCCCCTGTTGCGCGGTAGCGACAAAGGCGTGCAGATGACGAAGGCGGATGCGTTGGCTAAAGCGAGAAGTCATGTTCATGATTTATAGTATTAACTTGCCGCCGGCGCGGCAAGCTCATTGTCAGGGCGAACAGAGGATCAAATATCAAAAAAAACGGTTTCGTTCTCGCCCTGTAACCAGATGTCGAAATGGTACACCGTCTGATCCCCGCGCTGCCGCCTTTGCGCCAATAACGTGCTGCGCCGTTTTTCCCACTCGATGAGATTCAACACCGGATCTTCGGCATTGGCCGCCTGTTCGTCGGCAAAGTAGAGACGCGTGTTCAACCCGATGTTGATGCCGCGGGCCACTATCCACAGATTGAGATGGGGCGCCATCAACCGGCCGTCGCGCCCCGTCACGCGCCCCGGTTTAATCGTCTCGAATTGCCACAGGCCGCTGGTGAAATCCGAACAGGTTCGCCCCCAGCCGCGAAACGCCGGATCGTCGGGTTTATCCAACTGGCCGTCGGCGGGGTGCTGATATCGCCCGGCGGCATTGGCCTGCCAGACTTCGACCAGCGCGTCTCGAACCGGCGTGCCGGAGCCGTCATAGACATGCCCTTCCACCACGATGCGCTCCCCGCGCGTCTCCGGTTGCGTCAACACATGGGTGAAATTACGCTCGAAAATATCAAAGCCGGCGGCATGCGGCGCCAAACCGATGTGCACATAAGGCCCGGCGGTTTGCGAGGCCGTTTCAGACAAGTACTTTTTCATCACGCGGCTCCCTGTGTACGGTTCTCAAACCACGTGGCTCGATGGCCCCGCAGCACCAGATCAAAGCGGTAAGCCAGGCTGTCCAGCGGCACGGCGGCGTGCATATCCAGCTCGGCAATCAGCGTGCGCATCGCATCGTCACTGCCTACCGACTGCAAGATGGGGCAGCGAACGAGCAACGGATCGCCTTCAAAATACATCTGCGTGATCAAGCGCTGCGCGAACGCCTCGCCGGAGAGCGAGAAGTGAATATGCGCCGGACGCCAGTCGCTGACCTGATTGCGCCAGGGATACGGGCCCGGCTTGATCGTACGAAAACAGTAATACCCGTTGTCGTCGGTCAGCATCCTGCCGCAGCCGCCAAAGTTGGGATCGATAGGCGCCAGATACTGATCTTTCTTGTGACGATAGCGCCCTCCCGCATTGGCCTGCCATACCTCGACCAGGGCGTTGCGCACCGGCGCCCCGAAGGCATCCCGCACAAATCCATGCACGATGATCCGCTCGCCGATCGGTAAGCCGTCTTTGGCGTAATTCAGAATCAGATCGTGATCCAGCGGGCCGATATCCGTTGGCGTGAAGACGGGGGCGGTCAGTTCAGACAGCGAGTTTTGCAATGAAATTAATGCATTGCGCGGCGACCGCAGCACGCTGGTTTTATACAGCGGCGCCAGCGCCGGCGGGTGATGACTGTAATCTCGATGCACCAGTTCTCGCGCCATCCAATCACTTTTCATCCCGGTATCCTTATTATTTGAGGGTACATGTCGTCAGAGTGTAGGAAGCGCAATATGTAAAAGTAAAGTGAGAAAATCGATCGCTTTATATAACCAAAAGTAATGGAATGTTCTGAATTGACGAAACATTTCATTTGGTCCATAACATGATTCAATTCCCGTCGGTGGTCCGCCTCGCTGCTGAATGGTCGCTTTCAGGTCATCCATGACCGCTTAACTGGAGGCAATGATGAAACGTTCTATCGCGACGGTCTCGGTATCGGGTTCGCTGCCGGAAAAACTGCGGGCTATCGCCGCCGCAGGCTTTGATGGCGTCGAAATTTTCGATAACGATCTGGTCTACTACCCCGGCTCACCGGCGGAAATCCGTGAGTTGTGCGCCGAACTGGGCCTGGAAATTTTACTGTTCCAACCGTTTCGGGACTTCGAAGGAGGCCCGCGCGAAACGCTGGCGCAGAACCTTTCCCGCGCGGCGCGCAAGTTCGAAGTCATGCAGCAACTGGGCTGTTCTCGCATGCTGCTCTGCAGCAATGTCTCGCCCGACAGCAGCGAAGACATGGCCACGCAAGTGAGCGATTTGCGCGCGTTGGCGGAGTTGGCCGTCGAGTATGATATTACTGTCGGTTATGAAGCGCTGGCCTGGGGACGTCACGTGAATATGTGGCGCGACGCCTGGGCGCGCGTGAAGGCCGTAGATCATCCGGCGTTGGGGATCATTCTCGATAGTTTTCATATCCTGTCGCGCGGCGATAACCTCGATGGCCTCGAGGACGTGCCGCCCGAAAAAATCGTGTTTGTCCAACTGGCGGACGCCCCGCTGTTGAAGATGGATGTGCTCGCCTGGAGTCGCCATTTCCGCTGCTTCCCCGGCCAGGGGGAGCTGAATCTGACCCAGTTCATGACCCAACTTTCCGCGCATGGCTATCGCGGCACCTGGTCGCTGGAGATATTTAACGATGGTTTCCGCGCCTCGCCGGTACTCCCCACGGCCCAGGACGGTTTCCGATCGTTGTTGTGGCTGGAGGAGCAAACCTATGACTGGTTGGCCAAACAGCCTCTGCTGCCCAACGCCATGGCCTCGCTCATGGAACGTTCCTTATTCCATTCGCAGCCGCATCCGCCCTTGCTGGCGCTGGAGTTTATCGAATTTGCCGTCTCGCACAACGACGGGCTGGCGATGGGCCAATGGCTGACGCAGCTGGGATTGGTTCACGCCGGCGAGCACCGCTCCAAAAGCGTCGCCCTCTATCGCAACGGCAAAGTGAATGTCATTCTGAATGCCCAGCCGGAAAGCCAAGCCAGCGGCTATTATCACCTGCACGGCATTTCCCTGTGCGCCGTGGCGTGGCGGGTGCGCGGCGTAGCGCGTTTACTGCAACGGGCGCAAGACTACGGGTACGCCATCTGGCAAGGAGAAACCGGCCCCAACGAGCGGCAAATCCCCGCGCTGTGCGCACCGGACGGCAGCCTGATTTATCTGGTGGAAGCGGACGAAGATCCCAAGAACGATATTTATCACGCTGATTTTCATCTGACGCATCGCAGCGCGCCGCCGCCCGCGCTGCAAAGCATCGATCACCTGGCGATTGCGCTGGCTGATGAATCGAGCGGCAACTGGATCATGTTCCTGCGCAGCGTGCCGGGTTTTGTGCAGGACAACGAGTGGGAATTGCCCGATCCGCTGGGTTTGGTTCGCAGCCGCGTCTTGCGCAGCCCCAACGACGCCATCCGGCTGCCGCTGAATATGTCGGTGAGCCGGGAAACGCAAATTGCCCAGGCGCTAACCGCCTATCAGGGCGCAGGCTTGCAGCACGTCGCCTTTGGCTGCGAGGAGCTGTTCAGCATGGTGAAAGCGGCGCAGGCGCGCGGATTAAAAACGCTGCGTATTCCCGATAACTACTATCACGATCTCAGAGCGCGTTTCGATCTGGACCCCGCTTTCCTCTCACAGCTGCAAGCGGGCAATGTGCTCTACGATCGAGACGATCAGGGCGGTGAATTGCTGCATGTCTACACCGTTCCTTATGAAAAAGGCCGCTTCTTCTTCGAACTTCTGGAGCGCCGAGGCGGCTACCGCGGCTTTGGGGCCGCCAACGCCCCGGTTCGGCTCACCGCCATGCGTTAATCGCGCGGGCCATCAAGGCCCGCCTGTTCTTCCATCTTACTGAAAAGGTTAATGATCGCGCTCACACTCTCAGTGGCCTCCGGCGCCGCCATTCTCACGGCAATCCCTTTTCATAACATAAAGTTAACACTGCCTCGTCACTCACCGCCGGCTCAATTGTCCGATAAACGCACATTTTTTCGATTATCGCCGTTTAACGTCCACCCAGGGGCTGCTTATAGTGATGACACTCAACTACTGCACCGGGGGCACCTCCATGTCGGGAAACAACGCAATCAATGTTCGGGCGCTGATCGACGACCGCCCGTTAGGCAAATGGCAAAAGATGATCGTGCTGCTCGGCTTTTGCATCATTGCTCTGGATGGATTCGATATCGTTATCATGGGATTTATTGCGCCAGAGCTTAAGGCGGATTGGCAAATCACTAACCGCGAACTGGGGCTGGTGATCAGCGCGGCGCTGATTGGCCTGTCGCTGGGCGCGATGCTATCCGGGCCATTGTCAGACAGATTCGGCCGCAAAGTCGTCATCATCAACAGCGTGTTCTTTTTTGGCGTTTGGACGCTGGTGACGGCGTTTTCTCAAAATATGGAGCAGATGATGTTATTTCGCCTGCTCACCGGATTGGGGCTCGGCGCCGCCATGCCGAATGTCGGCACCCTGGTGGCGGAGTTCGCGCCCGCCCGACGCCGCGCTTTCTTGATTACCGTGGTTTTCTGCGGCTTCACCTTTGGCGCCGCCTTGGGCGGATTCGCCGCGTCCTGGCTGATGCCGCGCTTCGGCTGGCATGCCGTGCTGCTGCTCGGCGGGATCTTGCCCCTGCTGTTCGCGCCCGTGCTGATGGCGGCGTTACCCGAGTCGGTGTGTTTCCTGGTGGCGAAACGGGCAGATCAGGGCGGCATTCAGCGCATTCTGGCGAAACTGGCGCCCGATCGCGATTTTCGACATTCTACCGTCGTTCTGCCCCCGCCGGGCCAGGTCTGCACTCATCCGGTTAAACTGGTGGTGAGCGCACGGTACCGCTTCGGCAGTTTAATGCTGTGGGGCGCGTATTTTAGCGCGCTGTTTCTGTACTACACCTTAGGCAGTTGGCTGCCGCTGCTGATTAAAGACAGCGGTTTCAACATCGCGCAAGCGGCGGTCATCACCGCGCTGTTTCAGGCGGGCGGGACATTAGGGTCGCTATTTTCCGGGTGGTTGATGGACAGATCCGAACCGCATCGCGCGTTGGCGTCGATTTATGGGTTGGGGGCGCTGTTCACTCTGCTGATGGGGATGGCGATGGGTTACCCCCTCCTGATGGGCGGCTGCGCGATGGCCATCGGGTTCTGCATCGGGGGCGCCAACACCGGCATGAACGCGTTGTCGGCCAGCTTTTACCCCACCGAAGCGCGAGCCACCGGCTCCAGCTGGATGCACGGCATCGGCCGTTTGGGCGCTATCTTAAGCGCGCTGGCCGGGGCTGAAATGCTAGCGCTCGGTTGGAGCTTCAGCACCATTTTCGCCGTCCTGGCGCTGCCCGCCCTGCTGACGGTGGCGATGATCGTCGCCAAGCGGCGTCATCAGGCGCGTCAAGCGACAGAGCATCAATATGCCGCCTATCTGGATGCGCGTTCGAATGATGTTTGATTGCGTCGGGAAATAATCGAGAACAAAGGGGAAGGCGTGTCGGCCTGCAGGGCCGGGGCGCTTTAACTGTGATGGGGATCGTTGAAAGATTTTTTCGTAAGTGATTGAATAATGGCGGAGAGAGGGGGATTTGAACCCCCGGTAGAGTTGCCCCTACTCCAGTTTTCGAGACTGGTCCGTTCAGCCGCTCCGGCATCTCTCCTGACAACGCTTGCTATCATGCCCGCTTTTACGGCATTTTTACAGCATTAGCATACCGCTGAACGTTCAAGTGACGACTTTACGAGCAACCTGATGATTAAATGGCCGTGGAAAGCGACTCAACCTTCTCACCCCGAGGCGGATACCCAGGCACAGTGGCGGGACGCGCTGGCGATCCCGCTGCTCTCGCCGCTGAATGAGCAGGAGCAGCAGCGGCTGGTGGCCGTTGCCGGGCAGATTTTGCAGCAAAAGCGCATCGTGCCGCTGCAGGGACTGCAGCTCACCTCGCAGATGCAGGCGCGCATCGCCCTGCTGTTCGCCTTGCCGGTGCTGGAGCTGGGCGCGGAGTGCCTCGACGGCTTCAACGAAATTCTGCTCTACCCCACCCCATTCGTGGTGGAAGACGAATGGCAGGACGAGATCGGCCTGGTGCACTCGGGGCCGGTGGTGCAGTCCGGCCAAAGCTGGGAACAGGGGCCGATCGTGCTCAACTGGCAAGACGTGCAGGACTCTTTCGACCTTTCCGGTTTTAATCTGGTGATCCACGAAGCGGTACACAAACTGGATATGCGCAACGGCGGCGTCGCCACCGGCGTGCCGCCGATCCCGCTGCGCGAGGTGGCCGCCTGGGAACATGATCTGCACGCCGCGATGGAAAGCCTGCAGGACGAGATCGACATGGTCGGCGAAGAGGCCGCCAGCATGGATGCCTACGCCGCCACCGATGCGGCCGAGTGCTTCGCCGTGCTGTCGGAGTATTTCTTCAGCGCTCCCGAACTGCTGGCCGAACGCTTCCCGGCGCTGTATCAGCACTTTTGCCGCTTCTACCGCCAGGATCCGCTGGCGCGCCTGCTGCGAGACCAGGCGGAAAACGACGCGCAATGGGCTGATTGACGAGCTTATTGCTCAGATACCGAGCAGTCGCACCGCCTGGGGCAATTTAGCGTTGACACACCCGGAGCCGCTGGATATGATGCGCCCCGTTCACACGATTCCTCTGTAGTTCAGTCGGTAGAACGGCGGACTGTTAATCCGTATGTCACTGGTTCGAGTCCAGTCAGAGGAGCCATATTTAGAGAAGTCCGCTTAAGGAAACTTAAGCGGGCTTTTTGCTGTTGGGCGTTTACAGCCCGCGTTGTTCCATCAGCAGCGCCAGATCGACCAAGCGGTTGGAGAAGCCCCATTCGTTGTCATACCAGGCGAGCACTTTCACCAGGTTGCCGCCGATCACCAGCGTGGACAGGCCGTCGATGATCGACGAACGCGCATCGCCGCGATAGTCGCTCGACACCAGCGGTTCATCGCTGTACCCCAGGATCCCTTTCAGCGGGCCGGACGCCGCCGCCGCGCGGAAAGCGGCGTTGATCTCCTCCACCGTCGCCGGGCGTTTCAGCGTCACCGTCAGATCGACAATGGAAACCACCGGCACCGGCACCCGCAGTGAATAACCGGTCAGGCGGCCGTCCAGCTCGGGGATCACCTTGCCGAGCGCCTTGGCCGCACCGCTGGAGTAAGGCACGATAGACTCCGCCGCCGCCCGCGCGCCACGCAGATCTTTTTCCGGCTGATCGTGCAGCGCCTGGCTGTTGGTATAGGCGTGAGTGGTGTTCATCAGCCCGTATTCGATGCCGAACGCCTGATGCAGCACCTGCGCGGCGGGCGCCAGCCCGTTGGTGGTGCAGCTGCCGTTGCTGACCACCTTATGCAGCGCCGGATCGTAGAGCTGGTCGTTAACCCCCATGACGATGGTGATGTCGTCGTTCTTGGCCGGCGCCGAGATAATCACCCGCTTGGCGCCGCCGTGCGTGATGTGCACTTCCGCCTTGGCTTTATCGGTAAAGAAGCCCGTCGCTTCGATCACCACGTCAACGCCCACGCTGCTCCAGGGGATCTCGGCGGGATCGCGCTGCGAAAACACCTGAATCGGCCGGCCGTCCAGCAGCAGCTGGTTGTCGCCGGCTTCCACCCTGGCCGCCAGCGTGCCGGAAAGCGTGTCGTATTTCAGCAGGTGCGCCAGCGTTTTGCTGTCCGTCAGATCGTTGATCGCCACCACTTCAAAATCGCTGCGCCCCAGCGCCGCGCGCAGCACGTTGCGTCCGATCCTGCCAAATCCATTAATGCCTACTCTCACCATGATGCACTCCTCGTTTTGGGCTTTGCCTCAACTCTAGCCCTGCCTCGAAGCGGCGTAAATGACGTTTACCGATCAATTTACGCCAAATTGCGCGCATGAAAGCGTTCGCGGTATTCGCTCGGGGTCAGCTGCAGTTTTCGCTCAAACACCCGCCGCAGGTTAAGGCCGTTGCCAAAGCCGGTGGCCAGGGCGATCTGTTCGATGCCTTGCGCACTCTGCTCCAGGCGCTGTCTGGCGGTATGCAACCGCCCTTCTTCGACGAATTTGGCGGGAGAAATGCCCGTCTCGCGGGTGAACACGCGGGTAAAGTTGCGCGGGCTCATCGCCACGCGTTCGGCCAACCGTTCAACGCTGAGATCGTCGGCGAGATTCTCCAGGATCCAGGACTGCAGGTCGCGGATCGGGCCCGGCGATTTGGCCTGGTTGAGCGGGTAGCGGCTGAACTGCGCCTGCCCGCCGGGGCGGCGCAGAAACATCACCAGATCCTGCGCCACTTCACGCGCCTGCACGAAGCCGTAGTCGTCCTCCACCAGCGCCAGCGTCAGGTCGAAGCCGGAGCTGACGCCGCCGGAGGTCCAAATCGGCCCGTCCTGCACGTAGATCGGGCCGTTTTCGACCTGCACCTGCGGGAAACGCGCCTGCAGCGTTTCCGCCAGTCGCCAGTGGGTGGTCGCCCGCCGTCCGTCCAGCAACCCGGCTTCGGCCAGCAACAGTGCGCCGCCGCAAACGGAGGCGATACGGCGCGTCTGCGGCGCCGCGCGGCGCAGCCAAGCCGCCACCAGGGCGCCCTCTTCTTCGCTCGCCCCTTTGCCGGCGACGATCACGGTATCGCGCGGCTGGGCCGGATCGAGATCCGCCAGGCGATGATCGGCCAACAGGCTCAGCCCGGACAGGCCGTGCACCACCCGGTGAGATTGCGTGGTGGCGACCGCGATCTGATACAGCGGCGTCTCGGCAGGGCTCAGGCGATTAGCCTGCATCAGGATATCGGCGATGCCCGCCGCTTCGAACAGCATGCCCCCTTCAGGGACGATAATCAGGAATGAGTGCATGGCGATAATATAAATAACAATCAAAACAGGCCAGGCGACCACTGTATAAGAAAAGCCCCGTCGGTTCACCCTGCGGGCATAAAAAAAGCCCGCCGATAATCACCGGCGGGCCAGGAAGGAACGGCCATCAAGCCTGCGGCAGGTGCGCCCCGCCGGCGCGCGCCAATTGCGCCAACAGCGCCGTTTGAAACGCCTCATCGTGCACCGCCGCGTGAGGTTCAAGCCGCTGCTGGTGGTGCCAATAGCCGCCGGACGCCAGGGCCTGCGGTTCATCGCTGGTCACCAACCACGCCTGCGTCACATGCCCCAGCGCCAGATCGTCGGGCGCGTCCGCGCCGCCCATTTTGGTCGGCACCCAACCGGGATCGACCGCGCTGCTGATCACGTCAGGCCACAGGCGCGCCACGGCGGCGGCCAGCGCGGTGACGAACAGCTTGCTGTCCGAATAAGAACCGCCAGCGCCGCCAAGCCAATCCACGCCGTTCAGTTCCGCCACGCCGTCAAAATGCATGCTGCTGCTCAGGTAGACGACACGCTTGGGGCGTTCGATCAGGGCCGTCAGCAGGTAGGGCGCCATGACGTTCACCGGCATCACCTGCAGCCCGGTAAACATGCCGGCATTGTGGATCACCGCGTCCGGGCGGCCGAGGCGATTGACCTGCTCGGCAAGCTGCCGGATCTGCTGCACATCGGACAAATCGCCGATCGCCGCCTGTGCACCGCGATCCAGCAGATCGCGCACCGCGTCCAGACGGCCGGGTGCGCGCGCATGCAGAATCACCTGATGCCCTTCGTCCAACAGCGTTTGCGCGGCGGCGCGGCCCAGCCCATCGACCGAACCGGTAATGAAAATGCGTGACATGCCACTCCTCCGTTTAGCGCCAGCCGAGCGCCGGCGCGACATGGGTTAAAATCGATTCGATGACGTGCGCATTGTAATCCACGCCCAGCTGATTAGGCACGGTCAGCAGCAACGTATCCGCTTCGGCGATGGCCTCGTCCTGCGCCAGCTGTTCGATCAGCGCGTCCGGCTCGGCGGCATAGCTGCGGCCGAAGATCGCCCGGGTCTGCGCGTCGATATATCCGAGCTGATCGCCCTCCTTGCCACCGCCGCCGAAGTAGTTGCGATCCCGCTGATCCACCAGCGCGAAGATGCTGCGGCTCACGGAAACCCGCGGCTCATGCGCGTGGCCGGCCTCTTGCCAGGCGGCGCGGTAGGCGCGGATCTGCTTGGCCTGCTGGATGTGGAAGGGTTCGCCGGTCTCGTCGTTCTTGAGCGTCGAGCTTTGCAGGTGCATGCCGAGCTTCGCCGCCCAGACGGCGGTGGCGTTCGAACCGGCGCCCCACCAGATGCGATCGCGCAGCCCGGCGGAAAACGGCTCTGGCCGCAGCAGCCCGGGCGGATTCGGGAACATCGGCTGCGGATTGGGTTCGGCGAACCCTTCGCCGCGCAGCGCTTCCAGGAACACTTCGGTATGGCGGCGGGCCATGTCCGCGTCGGTCTCGCCGTCGGCCGGGGCATAGCCGAAATAGCGCCAGCCGTCGATCACCTGTTCCGGCGAGCCACGGCTGATGCCGAGCTGCAGCCGCCCGCCGGCGATCAGATCCGCCGCGCCAGCGTCTTCCACCATGTACAGCGGATTTTCATAACGCATGTCGATCACGCCGGTGCCGATCTCGATGCGTTGGGTTTTGGCGCCAATGGCGGCCAGCAGCGGGAACGGCGACCCCAGCTGGCGTGCGAAGTGGTGCACGCGAAAATAGGCGCCGTCCGCCCCCAGATCTTCGGCGGCGACCGCCAAATCGATGGACTGCAGCAGCGCATCCGCCGCGGAACGGGTACCGGACTGGGCGGAAGGCGTCCAGTGGCCAAACGAGAGAAAACCAATCTTTTTCATCGGGCATCGTCCTCAAAGGCAAAACATGGGCCTACAGTGACAAAAATCGCGCGCTTTGCGCCAGCAAAATCGCCCCCGATCGCACTAAACGAACCGATTGCCGCCGCGCCGCCCGGCGATTGTAATCAAAAAACAAATGTCGTATAACAGGCAGCTCCGAGGGGTGTCCTGTTACGGGCTGAGATGGCGCAAGCCGAACCCTTTGAACCTGATCTGGGTCATGCCAGCGAAGGGACGGTTAGGCAACCGCGCGATCACCCGTTGCCTGTTCATACCTCAGCGTGCCCGGATCTCCACTGACTCAAGGAGGTCCCATGTCCATCACCACCCTGTTCGAAAGCGGTCTTTACGGCCGGCTGCGCCAACAGGCCGGCAGCCACTGGCAAAATTACGTCGATCACCCGTTTCTGCAGCAGCTGGCCGCCGGCACCCTGCCTGAACGCGCTTTTCGCCGCTACCTGACGCAGGACTACCTGTTCCTGCTGCACTTCGCCCGCGCCTACGCGCTGCTGGTCAGCAAGCTGCGCACCCTGCCGGAGATGCGCGCCGCCACCGCCTCGCTCAACGGCATCGTCGCCGAACTGCCGCTGCACGTGGCCTACTGCGCCGAATGGGGGCTGAATGAAGCGCAGATCGCCGCCCAGCCGGAGGCGGCGGAAACCATGAACTACACTCGCTACGTGCTGGACATCGGCCATGCCGGCGACGCCCTCGATCTGCTGGCCGGCCTGCTGCCCTGCGTGGCCGGTTATGCCGAAATCGGCCTGCGGCTGCTGCACGATCCCGCCACCCAAATGGAGGGCAATCCTTACGCCTCCTGGATCCGCAACTACGGCGACGAGGGCTATCTGGCCGGCGTGCACGCCGCCATCGAACTGCTGGAAACCGTCGGCCACCAGCGCGGCGCACAAAGCCGCTTTACCGAGCTGGCGCAGATTTTCACCACCGCCACTCAGCTGGAAGCGGCATTTTGGCAAATGGGGCTGAACGCCTCATGACCTCCCCGCGCCTCCCGCCCGGCATCCAGGTGCGGGATCTCACTCTGCGCTTCGGTCAACAGACGATCTTTGAGCGGCTGAGCTTCGACATCGCCGGCGGCAGCTTCGTCTCCCTGCTCGGCGCCAGCGGCGCCGGCAAAACCAGCCTGCTGAAGATCATCGCCGGGCTGGCGCAGGCCAGCTCGGGCACGGTGAGCGGCAGCGACGGCCTGCCGATCGCCGGGCGCATCGCCTACATGGGGCAAAAAGACCTGCTCTATCCGTGGCTGAGCGTCGAAGACAATGTCGCCCTCGGCTCGCGGCTGCGCGGCGAAGCGCCGGATCGGGCGTGGACGGCGCACCTGCTCGAACGCGTAGGCCTGGCCGCGCATAGCCGCAGCCTGCCCGCCGCGCTGTCCGGCGGCATGCGCCAGCGCGCCGCCATCGCCCGCACGCTCTACGAACGCCAGCCAATCGTGCTGATGGACGAACCCTTTTCCGCGCTGGACGCCATTACCCGCGCCGAGATCCAGAGCCTGGCCGCCGAGCTGCTGGCGCAAAACACCGTGCTGCTGATCACCCACGATCCGATGGAGGCTTGCCGCCTGAGCCACCGGCTGCTGGTGCTGTCGCCTTGGCCGCTGGGCCTCGACGATACCCACCGCATCAGCGGGCAACCGCCGCGCGCGCCGGATGACGCCGACCTGCTGAAAAGCCAGGCCGAGCTGCTGCTGCAAATGGTGAGGGCAGCGCAATGAATATCGCCAAAGAGCGCGGCTTCACCCGTCTGCGGCGTGGGTTGACGGTCTTCATCGGCCTGCTGCTGCTGTGGTGGCTGGCGGCGCAAAGCGGCATTCCGGCCTTTCTGCTGCCCACGCCGGGCGCGGTGGCGCAGGCGCTGTGGGACGGACGCGGCTATCTCGCCTGGCACACGCTGGTCACGGCTTCGGAGATCGTCAGCGGTCTCGCGCTCGGCGTGCTGCTCGGCGCGGCGCTGGCGCTGTGCATGATCTTCTCGCCGCGCCTGCAGCGCTGGCTGATGCCGCTGGTGGTCACCAGCCAGGCGATACCGGTGTTCGCCCTGGCCCCATTGCTGGTGCTGTGGTTCGGCTTCGGCATGAGCGCCAAGGTGGCGATGGCGGTGCTGGTGATTTTCTTCCCGGTGGTGTCGGCCTTTTTCGACGGGCTGCGCCGGGTCAACAACGACTATCTCGATCTGGCGCGCACGATGCGCGCTTCGCGCTGGGCGCAGCTGCGGCACGTGCGGCTGATGGCGGCGCTGCCGGCCTTCGGCTCCGGCCTGCGCATGGCCGCCGCCGTCGCGCCGATCGGCGCCATCATCGGCGAATGGGTCGGCTCGGCCGAAGGTCTGGGCTACGTGATGCTGAACGCCAACGCGCGCATGCAGACCGACGTCTGCTTCGCCGCGCTGTTTATTTTGGTGCTGATGACCGTGCTGCTGTGGGCCGCGGTGGATGCGCTGCTGCGGCGCCTGATCGCCTGGGCGCCGGAAAACGACTGATGATTGCAATCATAACCAGGGATAAAGGAACGACCATGATCAAACAAACCCTCTGCGGGCTGCTGCTGGGCGCCGCCATCACCGGCCAGGCCGGCGCGGCCGAAAAGCTGACGCTGGTGCTCGACTGGTACATCAACCCCGATCACGCGCCGATTATGGTGGCCGAGCAGATCGGCGCCTTCAAGGCCGCAGGGCTGGACGTCAAGATCGTGCCGCCGTCCGATCCGGCGCTGCCGCCGCGGCTGGTGGCCGCCAAACAGGCCGACCTCGCCATCACCTATCAGCCGCAGCTGCATTTCTTCGCCGATCAGGGCCTGCCGCTGATGCGCGTCGGCACGCTGATCAACACGCCGTTGAATACGGTGATCGCGCTGGATAAAAGCATCACGTCGCCGGCGGATCTCAAGGGCAAAACGGTGGGTTACTCGGTCAGCGGCATCGAACAAGCGACGCTGGCCACCATGGTCGAACACGAACACCTCAAGCCGCAGGACATCAAGCTTATCAACGTCAACTTCCAGCTGACCAGCGCCCTGCTGGCGGGCCAGGTCGATGCGGTGATCGGCGGCTACCGCAACATCGAAGCGCTGGAGCTGAAGCTGCAGGGCAAGACGCCGGTGGTGTTCAACGTCGAAGATTACGGCGTGCCGGCCTACGACGAGCTAATCATCGTCGCCAACCGCGATGCGGTGAACGAGCCGAAAATCCGCAAGTTCCTCGCCGCGTTGAAGCAAGGCAGCGACTACCTGCATGCGCACCCGCAGGACACCTGGCTGGCGTTCGCCAAGGCGCACCCGGAGCTGAATACCGAGTTGAACAAACAGGCGTGGCAAGCCAGCCTGCCGCTGTTCGCCCGCGATCCGGCCAAGTTGGATCGCGCGCGCTACCAAGCTTACGAACAGTTCCTGTTCGACAACAAGCTGATCAAGAAAATCACCCCGGTGGAACAGTACGCGGTAGAGCTGAACTGATCACGCCGAGGCGGCCGGCGGCGCCACCGTCACCTCGCCCTGGCCACTGCGCTGCAAGGCCGCCTTCACCAGCCCGTTGGCCTTGCAGCGTTCGATAAACGCGTTCACGTAGGCGGCGCCCTGCGTTTTTTGCCTCGGCACCGCCATCGCCTGGCGAATGGCGGTGAAATGCCCATCCAGCACTCGGTAGCCGGGATGAGCGGCCGCGGCGGCCAGCAGCGGTTGACGCACGCCGGCCGCCGCCTCCAGCCCGCGTTCGAAAAACAGCGCGATCGCCTCGGCGGAAGTTGCCGCCCGCACCAGCTGCGCCTGCTGCAGCGTACGCGACAAAAACAGATCGTACGCAGCGCCCTGGCCGACCGCAATGCGCACCTCCGGCCTGTCGAGCTGCGCCACCTCAAAGTAAGGCGCGTCGTTCGCCACCAGGTAAGTCCCCTCAATGATCACGTAGGGTTCGCTGAAGGCAATTTGCGCCGCGCGCACCGGTTCGATGGCCATAAACGCCAGGTTCCAGGCGCCGCTGTCCAGGTCGGCGAACACCTTGCCGGCCGCGTCATAGGTCACCAGCTCCAGCGCCACGTCCAGTTCGCGAGCCAGCGCGGCAGCCAGCTCAACCGAAGCGCCTTGCGGTTTACCGCCGGGCCCGGCCTGCGCCAGCACCGGATTGCCGAGATTGATCGCCGCGCGCAACACGCCTTGCGGGGCCAGATCGTCGAGTACCGCGGCGGGAATCGTCTGCATACTTCCTCCTGAATGACTGATGGACGCGCCGTCGTGGCGCTCATTAAGCGTAGAGCGAAACCTCCGACCAGCAAGATTTCGCCGCCGCGGCCGCCGCCGACGTGATTAACGTCACACTATTGTCATAAAAATGTACAATAGCCGCCGACCGTCGGCCGGAGCGGGACATCGCGCGTTGTTCCGCCGCCGACAATAGGCTATACCCTTCACTTTTCGCGCTGCGGCACGGTCGGCGGCGCAGACCAGGGCAGCAACGTTTTTTTCCAATCAGACAAGGTTTGGCGGATGGTTCTCGCAGTCGTTTCGTTTGTTCTTTTTTTGGCGTCGATCTTGATTTATCGCACCCGGGCCGCCGCCAACCGCTGGTGGTTCGCCATTCTGCTAACGCTGCTCGGCAGCTATCTGGTGCTGAACGTCATTCTGATCGCCAGCAACTACTTCACCGGCGACGGCATCACCGATGCGGTGATCTACACCGTCACCAGCAGCCTCAAAGGCGCGGGCATCAGCAAATACGTGCTGCCGTTCATCGGCCTGCTGGCGGCGCTGGGGCTTATCTTCGCGGTGCTGGCCCGCAGCCTGCTGCGCCGCAAGGCCAAAGGCAGCAGCGTGGCCTACAGCCTCGTCGCCGTGCTGCTGGCGCTGTTCTCGGTCGGCACCACCCCGGCGTTTCAGGACATCTCGCTGCTGGTCAAGAGCCAGATCGTCGGCGATACCGCCGATTTCACCACCTACTACAAGGCGCCGAAAAAGACCGTGCAGGGCAAACGGCCGAATCTGGTGTACATCTATGCCGAGAGCCTGGAGCGCACCTACCTCGATACCGAGCTGTTTCCCGGCCTGGCCGACGAGCTGAACGCCCTGCGCGCAGACAGCATCGATTTCAGCAACACCCAGCAATTGCCGGGCACCGGTTACACCATCGCCGGCATGGTCGCCTCACAGTGCGGCATTCCGCTGTTCGCGCCCTTCGACGGCAACGCCTCCAGCGCGGTCTCCACCTTCTACCCGGAGAACGTCTGCCTGGGCGACGTGCTGAAGGCCGCCGGCTACAGCAACTCTTTCTATCAGGGCGCCGAGCTGGCGTTCGCCGGTAAAGACACCTTCCTGAAATCCCACGGCTTCGACCACGTTTACGGTTTCAAAGAGCTGCGCGATCAGGTCGCCGATCCGAGCTACAAAAACGACTGGGGCTGGTACGACGACAGCGTGCTGGACGTGGTGTACGGCAAGTTTGTCGAGCTGTCCAAACAGCGCCAGCCGTTCTCGCTGTTTACCCTGACCGTCGATACCCATCACCCGGACGGTTTTATCTCCGCCGGCTGCAGCAAGAAAAGCTACGCCTGGCAGAACAAGGAAAACCGCTCGCTGAGCGCGGTGGCCTGCAGCCAGCAACACATCGCCGCGCTGATCGACAAAATCAAACGCTCGCCCTATTTCAGCAACACCGTGATCGTGGTGTCCTCCGATCATCTGGCGATGAACAACACCGCCTACGACATCCTGACCAAACAGAAGCGCCGCAACCTGTTCTTTATCATCGACGGCACCCGGCCGCAGGCGGAGCAGCGCAACGAGAAACGCAGCACGCTGGATAACGGCGCCACGGTGCTGGACGTGATGGGCGGTGACAACTATATCGGCCTCGGCCGCAGCAGCCTGTCGGCGCCGTCGCTGTCTACGGTGTTCCTGAATATCGAAGAGAAAATCAACGGCTGGAAACCGGCGGTGATCAATCAGTGGGGCCTGCCGAACCGCATCAGCGACTACAGCGTGGACACGCGCCAGCGCAGCTTCAGCTTCTCCGGCGTCACCTACAAGGTGCCGTTCATCCTGCGGGTGGGCGACAACCGCATCGAACCGATGTTCAACGTCTACCTCTCCACCCCGCTGCGCAAGCAGCTGGCCGGGCTGGGGGCGGGGGAGAAATTCGTCTGGGTCGATAAATGCTACGAGATCGGCCGGGTCTGGGCGCCGCAGTTGGCGCTGAGCACTGACATCTGCGTGGCCTCCGGCACCCTCGCCTCGCCGCCGCAGATCGCGCAGGCCAGCGGCGAACGCTTCAACGGCAAGGTGAACTTCACCGGCCCGGCGGCGGACAGCGTCGCCGATTACCAAAACGCCGTCGCCCGCCTGCAGGTGGACGACGCGGCGGTGAAATACCGGGCGGACGCCATCGAGTTCATGCTGCCCGGCATGCCGGAACAGGTGAAGGCCATCACCGGCGTCTCCGTCGTCGAGGAATGGGGCCGCTGGTCCGACGCCAATCTGGCGCCGGCGGTCGACATCGATTACGTCGACCCGCTGCCGAAAAGCTTCGATCTGGTGCTGCGCGCCCGCGCCTACGGCAACAACGTCGGCGAACCGATTTCAGTGCGCGTCGGCGACGAAGAGCGCTTCGTGTCGCTCGGCGAACAGGACAGCACCGTCACCCTGCGCTTCGATAACCCGCGCGGCGCGCAGAAGATCAGCATTACCCCGCCGGCGCCGACCGAGCCGAAAGAGAACGCCAGCGGCGGCTTCACGCCGAAGAAGCTGGGCATCGGCCTGGTGTCGCTGAAGGTCGAAGCGGCAAGTCCCGCCTCCTGATCTCTCCGCCTTCACGGGCGCGGTAATTTCTTTGCCGCGCCCGTCATTTCGACCAAGCTTTTACGCCCTTCTTCGGCTAACCTGTGACGGTGAAACGCCGCCAATCCCGCCAGAGCCGGGACATCGAAGGAGAAAGTATGAGCTATGCCCCACCTCGCAGCGGCCTCAGCGCCGATCAGGCACTCGATCAACTGGAAGCCCTGTATGACGCCGCGGTAGACGCGCTGCGGCAGGCGGTCAGTGACTTTATCAGCCACGGCACCCTGCCGGATGCGCAAGCGCGCGCCGCCGGACTGTTCGTGTATCCCGAACTGCGCGTCAGCTGGGACGGGCAGCAATCCGGCCCGAGCAAAACCCGCGCCTTCGGCCGCTTTACCCATCCCGGCAGCTACAGCACCACCGTGACCCGGCCGCAGCTGTTCCGCCACTATCTGGCCGAACAGCTGGCGATGCTGGAACACGACTACGCCGCCCATATCGAAGTGGCGCCGTCGCAGCAGGAGATCCCGTTCCCTTATGTGATCGACGGCTCCAGCCTGGCGCTCGATCGCTCAATGAGCGCCGGTATCGCGCAGCATTTCCCCACCACCGAGCTGGCGCAGATCGGTGACGAGACCGCCGACGGCCTGTACCACACCACCGACAACCATTTCCCGCTGTCGCATTTCGATGCGCTGCGCGCGGATTTCTCGCTGGCGCGTCTGCGGCACTACACCGGCACCCCGGTGGAGCATTTCCAGCCGTTCGTGCTGTTCACCAACTACACCCGCTATGTGGACGAGTTCGTGCGCTGGGCCTGCGCGCAGATCGCCGATCCGGCCAGCCCGTACATCGCGCTCTCCAGCGCCGGCGGTACCTACATCACGCCGGAAACCAGCGCGCCCGAACAGGCGGTGTCCGATCTGGCGTGGAAAAACCACCAGATGCCGGCCTATCACCTGATCTCGCGCACCGGCCAGGGCATCACGCTGATCAACATCGGCGTCGGCCCGTCCAACGCCAAAACCATCTGCGATCACCTGGCGGTGCTGCGCCCGAGCGCCTGGCTGATGATCGGCCACTGCGGCGGCCTGCGCGAAAGCCAGAAGATCGGCGATTACGTGCTGGCCCACGCCTATCTGCGCGACGATCACGTGCTGGATGCGGTGCTGCCGCCGGATATCCCGATCCCGAGCATCGCCGAGGTGCAGCGCGCCCTGTACGACGCCACCAAGATGGTCAGCGGCATGCCCGGTGAAGAGGTCAAACAGCGTTTGCGCACCGGCACCGTGGTCACCACCGACGATCGCAACTGGGAGCTGCGTTACTCCGCTTCGGCGCGGCGCTTCAACCTCAGCCGCGCGGTGGCGGTCGACATGGAGAGCGCCACCATCGCCGCTCAGGGTTACCGCTTCCGGGTGCCGTACGGCACGCTGCTGTGCGTCTCCGACAAACCGCTGCACGGTGAAATAAAACTGCCGGGCCAGGCCAACCGCTTCTATGAAGGGGCAATCTCAGAACACCTGCAGATCGGCATCTGCGCCATCGATCTGTTGCGCGCCGAGGGCGATCGCCTGCACTCACGCAAGCTGCGCACCTTCAACGAACCGCCGTTCCGATAACGGTGCTCAGGCCCGCTGCGGCGGGCCGTTTTTTCCTCAACGCACCAGCGCCAGCGCGCGCTTCTCCTGGCTGCGGCCACCGGCGATCGACAGCAGCAGGTCTTTCACCAGCAGCGCCGGGGCGGACAGCGACTGTTGGCCCGACATGCACAGCGACAGCGGCACCGACATCGTCGGCGCATTGATGCGCGCCATCCAGGCCTTGGCCGGGCCGATCATCGCGCGCGCCACCGACTCCGGCAATACGGTCGCCCCCAACCCGCCGGCGATCGCGGCGCTCAGCGCACCCGAGGATTCAATCTCCCCCACCACGTTGACAGCCAGCTTGCGCAGCGCCATCGCCTCCTCCAGTTGGTTGCGCACCGCATCCCCCTCGCGCGGCAGGAACAGGTTCAGCCGCGCCACGTCCAGCAGCTCGACGCTGTTACCGGGATGCGGCACCGCGCGCGTCGCCACCAGATAGAGATCCTCCCGCATCAGCGCGACGGTGTGCAGACCGGCGGGCATTTTGGCGCCGTAGACCATCGCCATGTCCAGCGTCTGGTTGGCCACCTGTCCGGCCAGCGCCGCGCCGCTGTTTTCATGCAGGCTGAGCAAAATGCCCGGCTGCTGATCGCGCAGGGTTTGCAGCAGCGGCAGCGCCAGCTGCGCTGCGGTGCTCCCCGACGCCAACCCGAGAGACACCTGGCCGCTCATCGCCTGCCCGGCGCTGTTGACCGCGCTCTGCGCCTGCTCGCACTGGCGCAAAATGGTTTGCGCGTGGGCATACAGAATGTTGCCGGCCTCGGTCGGCTGCACCCCGCGCTTGGTGCGGATCAGCAGCTGTTGCTTCAGCTCCCCCTCCAGCGTCGCCAACTGCTGGCTGAGCGCCGGCTGGGCGATATGCAACACCTCCGCCGCCTGGGTCAGGCTGCCGACATCGACGATTTTCACGAAGTACTTCAGACGTCTGAGATTCATAGTGCCTCCAGCGAGCCGCTAAATTGAGAATGCCGAAATCCGGTCATGCAACCGCAGCAAGATCCAGGCCAGAGTCGTCAAAAGGCCAAAAACGGCGACAAATGGCCGTTTATCGGGCGAGGCGCGCCACAACGCAGGGCACGCGTTGCACCACCGGCAGGCAACGGCGCCGCCTCAGCGGGCAATCCGGCGGCGCTGCGCGTGAGGTAAGCGATAAAAGCGAGAAAAAGCAGCAGGTTGGGTAATCTTGCAGCAAACGCGCGCGCCGGGCGTTTTCGCGCTTTACAAGCCGCAACCGCCCCGCTATTATTCGCCCCGTTCACACGATTCCTCTGTAGTTCAGTCGGTAGAACGGCGGACTGTTAATCCGTATGTCACTGGTTCGAGTCCAGTCAGAGGAGCCATATTTAGAGAAGCCCGCTCAGGGAAACCCGAGCGGGCTTTTTGCCTTTCAGCCGCCGTCAAAAGCTGCGTTTCGCCACCAGATAGGCGCCCGCCACCAGCAGCAGAGCGCCGAACAGCGCCGGCAGATTCTCGCGCAGCGCCGCCGGGCCGGCGCGGTAGACGTCCACCAACAGCCCCATGCACAGCTGGCTGGCGACCAGGATCGAAATGGTGGCCGCCGCGCCCAGTTTTTGGTAGCCCAGGATGCCGGCGAACACGAACAGCGATCCCAGCAGCCCCGGCAACAGCATCCACCACCTGGCGGCGCCGGTCACTTCCGTCACCGCGCCGAGGCCGTTTTTGGCCAGCAGCAACCCTACCAGCAGCAACAAACCGACGCTGGAGTTGATCACCAGCGTGATAAGGATGGTCGAGACGCTTTCGGTGATGCGCACCATCAGCAGATTCTGCACCACCAGCCCCATCCCGGCCGCGATCAGCAGTAACAGCATATTCATCGCCCTGTCTCCCGGGATCAGCGCGCGGGCGGCGTCACCCGTTCGTCGAGCCTCAGTTGCAGGAACGTCAGATCCAACCATTGGCCGAATTTGGCGCCCACCTGTTCCATGCGCCCCACGTCGCGGAACCCCAGCGCCAGATGCAGCTTAATCGAGGCCTGATTGCCGGATTCGATGCCGGCCACCATCACATGTTTGCCGATTTCCCGCGCCCGTGCGATCAGCGCCAGCAGCAGCGCCTTGCCAATCCCTGCGCCGCGATGCGCCTGATGGACATACACCGAATGTTCCACGGTGTGGCGATAACCGTCCCAGGCGCGCCAGTCGCCGAACGACGCGTAGCCGATCGCCTCGTCCTCGGCGTTCACCGCCACCAGCACCGGGTAACCCGCCGCCTGCCGTTCGCCGATCCACGCCGCGCGGTTGGCCGCATCCACGGTTTGTTCATTCCAGATGGCGGTGCTGTTCAACACCGCGTCGTTATAGATAGCGGCAATCGCCGCGCTATCGTTGAACGTCGCATTTCGTATAATCATGGTTTACCCCGGCCAATTGTCCACTATAATACTACGATATGAATATTAAATTAGACAATCTAAATCAGCTGATCGGCGCACGCATTCGCATTGAACGCGAAGCGCGCCACTGGTCGCTGTCCGATTTGGCCGAACGGGCTGGCGTCTCACGGGCGATGGTTCATAAGATCGAACGCGGCGAGAGCAGCCCGACGGCGATGCTGTTGGGCAGACTGGCGGGCGCGTTCGGCCTCAGCATGTCCAAGCTGATCGCCCGAGCGGAAACGCAGGAAGGCCGGCTGCTGCGCCGGGAAGATCAGCCGGTCTGGGTCGATCCCGAGAGCGGTTACGTGCGGCGCCACGTGTCGCCCCGCACCGATTTGCCGCTCGATCTGGTGCGCATCGAACTGCCGGCCGGCGCGGCGATCCCGATGCCGGCTTCGGTGTACGCGTTCAAACGTCAGCTGATCTGGGTCTTATCCGGCGCACTGGTCTTTATCGAGGGTGACGCGCGCCATGAGATGGCCGAGGGAGACTGCCTGGAGCTCGGCCCGCCAGCGGACTGCCGATTTGAAAATCAGAGCGACCAACCGTGCGTGTATATGGTGGCAGTGCTGAGCGCCGCCTGACGGCCGTCTGCCCTAACCCTGCGCCGGGCGGTTATAGCCGGCGCGGAAAAACTTCTCCGCCAACCGGCTGTCGCCGCCGGAGAAGAACTCGCTCATCGGCTCGCTGCCAAGCCCATAGGCGCGGCTGAGCTGCCCGGCCTCGAACGCCGCCCGGTTCTCGTCGCCGCAGCGCTGCGCCAAATGGTGCGCATAGCCGAGCACGAAACCGCGCTTGTAGTCGGAGCAAAAGCGCGACAGCTCCGCCTCGGGTTTCAGGTTGTCCGCTTTTAATCCCGCCAACAGCCCTTTGCCAAAATGATCCCCCATCGGTTCCTCCTTATCACGCAATCGCTATATAACAAAATATACAGCGAATGGGCGAACGCGAACATACTCCCAAAGTTTTACTCGCCGCATAAAAAAGGCCCGCCAAGCGGGCCTCGGCGAGAAGGCGCGATCACAGCGTGAAATTCAGCCCTTCGCTGACGGTGTTGCCCAGCGGCAGGCGGCCCGACGGCGCTTCTTTCTCCTGCAGGAAATCCGGCAGGCGGGATTTGTCGCCCGGTTTGCCGATCGCCACCATGGCGTGCACCGCATAATCGTCCGGCAGCTGCAGCGCCGCCTTAATCTTGTCGTGGTGAATGCCGCTCATGCAGTGGGTCAGCCAGCCTTTCAGGTGCGCCTGATGCGCCAGGTTGGCCCAGGCGGCGCCGGTGTCGAACGCGTGGGTCGGGTTGTCCACCAGCCGCTCGCCGTTCAGGCTGGTGGTTTTGGAGACGATCACCACCAGCGCCGAAGCGTGTTGCGCCCAGCCGCGGTTGAAGTCGATCAGGAACTCCAGGTAGTTCTCCCAGCTGTCGGAGCCGTGCTTGCTGTAGGCAAAGCGCCACGGCTGAATGTTGTAGGCCGAAGGCGACCAGCGCGCCGCTTCAAAGAAGCTCAGCAGCGTTTGATCGTCGATGGCGTCGTTGGTCATCGCGCGCGGCGACCAGCGCTCGATAAATTGCGCATCAATCGGGTAATCGGAGATTCTTGGCTGGCTCATGATAGGTTCTCGCAGTGAAGTAAAAACAAAAGTTCGCTGATATTCCCACAGCTTAGGACGGTAAAACTTTTATTTCGTGCCATTGTCCTGCGGCAATTCCTGCTGCAGCCAGGCCAGAAACGCCCTGACCGGCGGATGCCGCTCGCGCCCCGGCGCGCACAGCACGCTGTATGCGGCGCCCGGTACGCGCACCTCGGGCCGGTACGCCGCCAGCAGGCCGTTGTCCACCATCTCGGACACCATCACCGAGCTGGCGAGCACCCACCCTTGCCCGGCCACCGCCGCCTGCAGGGCGTAATGCTCCTCGTGATAGCTGCGCATCGCCGCATGGCGCCGCCACCAATCGACCCCGGCGGCCCGGCACCAGTCATGCCAGCCGCTGTCGTACTGCGCCGAATCCCCCCACTTGACGGTGATCAGCACCGGATTTTCCGGCTCGGCGGCGGCCAGCCCCGGCGCGGCGTAGACGCCAAAGCTTTCCTCCAGCCGCGCCGCCTGATGCAGCGCGGGATAGTGCGCGCAGCTGTAGCGCACCGCCACGTCCACGCTGGCGTCTTGCTGCAGATCGATCACCTCGGCGCAGGCCTCCAGGCGCACCAGATAGTGCGGATACGCCTGATAGAAGCGCCCCAGGCGCGGCACCAGCCACAGCGCCGCGAACGAGTGCGTCACCGAAACGCACAGCGAGCCTGCGCTGGGCTGCGGCCGCAGGCCTTCGAGCGTGGCGGCGACGTCCAGCAGCGCGCCGTGCACCCCGGCAAACAGCGTTTCCCCCTTCGGTGTCAGCCGCACGCCGCGCGGCACCCGCTCGAACAGCGCAAACCCCAACTGCTGCTCCAACGCTTTGATCTGGTGTGATATCGCCGTCGGCGTCACCGCCAGCTCGGCCGCCGCCAGTTTGAAGCTGCGCAGGCGAGCGGCGGATTCGAAGGTGCGTAATGCGTTGACGGGCAGCGTGGCGAACATGGCGAAGCCTCTCCAAGTGAGTTGAATTCATCCTGGCAGAAAAGCCGTCATTTGTCGCCCGCCGGGGTTTGTTTCTAGAGTAAGGCTGAATTCATTTCACACAGAGGAATATGACATGAATGCAACTCATCAACCCAAGCGTTTGGCGGTGCTGGTCGGCAGCCCGCGCCGCGACGGCAACAGCGCCACGCTGGCACAGGCGATCATGGCGGGCGCCGCCGAAGCCGGCACCGTCGCCAGCCTGCATTTTCTCGACGATTACCTGAGCGGTTTTCTGAGCGATGAACGCCATACGCCGCCGCCGGCCGATCGCTACGCCGAGTTGTTCCTGGAGCACTTCCTGCCGGCCGACGGCGCGGTATTTTGCACGCCGATTTACTGGTACGGCATGTCGGCGCAAACCAAGGCCTTTTTCGATCGCTCGTTCAGCTTCTATTCCAATGCCTACCCTCAGGCGGCGGACGTGCACCAACGCATGAGCGGCAAGCGCATCGGGCTGGCGGTGGCGTCGGAAGAGGCCTACCCCGGCGCGGCGCTGGGCATCGTGCATCAGATCCAGGAGTTCAGCCGCTACACCCATTCCGCCTTCGTTGGGCTGGTGCACGGCGCCGGCAACCAACGCGGCGAGATCGCCCGCGATCCGCGCAACCCGCTGCGGGCCGCCCGCGAGTTGGGGCGCGAGTTCTTCACCCGCCCCTACTCGGATTATCAGATGGACAGCCCGCGCAGCACGCAGGTGTGGGCGGACTGACGCTTGAGTCTGCCGGTAAATCGCACTGTCACCCTCCGGCGGCGATCGCCGCCAGCAGATGACGCGCGACGCTTTCGGCGTGTTCCGCCACCTGCGGCAGCCCCATCAGTTCGCCGAAGCGGCCGCGCGCCGCCGGGCCGGCCACCAGCAGCCGCGGGTTGGCAAGGCCGTCGCCGCCGATCGCCTGGCTGGCGGCATTGACCCACAGCCCCAATCCCAGCGGATCGGCGCGCAGCGCCCCCTGCTCAGCCAGCGAGCTGAGCAACGGGCTGGCGGCGATCAGGCCGGCATGAGCCGGGCCCGTGGTGATCAGCAGCCGCTGCGCCTGCAGCGCCCGCTCTGCGCCCTGGCGCGGCAGAATCGTCAAGCGCACGCCCTGCGGCGAGGGTTCCGCCCGCCGCAGACGAGCGGCCAAAACCTGCAGCGTGCCCGCCGCCTGTTGCTCCGCCAGCAGCGTGCTCACCTGCGGCGCAATGCGATAGCGGTGCACGTCCCAATAGGCGCGCAGATGCCGCAGAAAGCGCTGCTGTTCGGTCAGCGTCAACGCTTGCCACAGACGCTGGCCCTGGGCGCGCACCGCGTCCAACACCGCCTGCCACGGCACCCGTTGCCCAGCGGCGCGCGCCACCTCAAGGCGCACCTGCCGCACCCCGTCACGCAGTCCGGATGGCGGGGTAAACGACCACGTCGGGTACTCCCCTTCGGCATTGGCACGCGGCAACAGGCCGTGACGAGAGAACGCGATAATCGGCCCGCGATGCCCGCGGCGGTGCAACGCCGCCACCGTATCGGCCATCGTCAGCCCAGTGCCGACGATCGCCAACGCCTCACCGGGTTCAACTTCGTCCAGCGCCTCCGCCGCCCAGGGATTGGCGATCAGACGCGCATCGCACGCCAGCTCCGGGGCGATCTGCCGCGGCAGCGCGGGCGGCGGATGACTGGTCGCCAACACCACATAGTCGCCCCACAGCCGTTCGCCGCCGGCGGTGATGACGGTCGCGCCCTGCGCCTGCGGCTGTAGGTGCAGCGCCCGATCGCGCAGGTGCCGCAAGCGGGCCCGGCCCGACTGCGCCGCCTGATGGAAACGTTCCTCGACATAGCGGCCGAAGGCGCCGCGCTGCGGATAGGCTTTACCGTCGCGCCACAACGCCTGCGGATCGGCCACCAATCCGCCGCCCAAGCGATACCAGCGGTCAAAATCCCCCGCCGGTTCATCCGCCAGCTGCATCCGATCGGCCGGGACGTTGATGCGGTGGGTCGGTTCAGTGGTCGAGTAGGCCACGCCATAGCCCGGCGCCGCGCGCGGTTCGATCACCGTGACATCCACCGCTCCGCGCGCCAGCTGGATCGCCAGCGCCGCGCCGGTGAAACCGCCGCCGATAACGATAATATGGGCACGCTTCGCCATCAGCCCTCCCGCTGCGCCGGGCCGGGGCGACGATCGCCGCCGATGGTTTCGCCGAACGGGCCGGTATTGATCGTGCGGGCCGTCTGATGGGCCGGCTGCGCCAGCGGCAACAGCGGCATCACCAGTTCGGCGAAGCGGTGGGCCTCTTCCAGATGCGGATAGCCGGAAAGGATGAAATTGTCGATGCCCAGCGCCTGATACTCGCGTATGCGCGCCGCCACCTGCTGCGGATTGCCCACCAACGCGGTGCCGGCGCCGCCGCGCACCAGGCCGACGCCGGCCCACAGGTTGGGGCCGATGCGCAGACTCTCGCGCGAGCCGCCATGCAGCTCGCTCATGCGGCGCTGGCCGGTGGAGTCCATGCGCGCAAAGATCTGCTGCGCCGCCGCGATGGTGTCGTCATCCAGATGCGCGATCAGGCGCTCAGCCGCCGCCCAGGCTTCGTCTTCGGTTTCGCGCACGATAACGTGCAGGCGAATGCCGTAGCTGAGTTTACGCCCCTGCCGCTCGGCGCGCTGGCGCACCGCCGCCAGCTTTTCCGCCACCTGAGCCAGCGGCTCGCCCCAGGTCAGGTAGGTGTCGATCTGCCCGGCGGCGATGTCGATCGCTTCCGGCGAGGAGCCGCCGAAATAGAGCGGCGGGCCGTTTTCCTGCACCGGCGGGAACAGCAGTTCGGCGCCTTCGACGCGAATATGCTTACCGCTGAAATCCACCTTCTCCCCTTGCAGCAGCCGTTGATACACCGTGAGAAATTCCTGTGTCACCTCGTAGCGTTCGGCATGGCTGAGGAAGATGCCATCCCCTTTGTTTTCCACCGGATCGCCGCCGGTCACCACGTTGATCAGCAGGCGCCCGTCCGACAACCGATCCAGCGTCGCGGCCATGCGCGCCGCCAGACTCGGCGGCTGCAGGCCGGGGCGCACCGCCACCAGATAGCGCAACCGACGGGTGATCGGTGCCAGCGCCGCCGCCACCAACCAGGAATCCTCGCAGCTTTTACCGGTTGGGATCAGCACGCCGTAATAGCCGAGGTTATCGGCGGCCAGCGCCACTTGCTGCAAGTAAGGCAAGTCTACCGGGCGCCCGCCCTGCGCCGTGCCCAGATAGCGGCCATCGCCGTGGGTCGGTAGAAACCAGAAAACGTTGATGCGTTCTTTCGCTGACTCAGTCATTTATGCTTTTCCTATATAACTATTCTCAATATTTATCGATAGAAAAATCTTGCTTGGTTATAAACCGAAAAGCAGGATGCATGCCACAGTGGCGGATTTTAAAAAGCAATACATATCAATGCGTTGAAAAGACATTACCGCCCGAGCGCTGCTGCATTGGCAGCAGGCGGCGGCGAAAAGCTGTTGCCAATGCAGCACCGTGCGCCTTTTACCCTCTCGCGGCCGCTCATGGGCTGGGATAAGATTTTTTCCCCCTTCGCCGTCAGCCAGGAGACGCCCATGTACGATCCCCAACCGTTCGCCGCCGACAAACCGGTGCTGATCGATCCGGCGTCGCTCGCTCTGCAAAGCGTGCTCGATCGGCTGGCCCCCACCGATGCCACCGTACTGATCGTCGGCGAAACCGGCACAGGCAAAGAGGTGGTGGCGCGCTATCTGCACCACCACAGCGCGCGCCGCCATCGCCCTTTTTTGGCGGTCAACTGCGGCGCGCTGACGGAAAGCCTGGCGGAAGCCGAATTGTTCGGCCATGAGAAAGGCGCCTTCACCGGCGCCGTCGGCACCCATCAGGGCTGGTTCGAAGCGGCGGAAGGCGGCACCCTGCTGCTGGACGAGATCGGCGAACTCAACCTGTCGCTGCAGGTCAAGCTGCTGCGCGTGTTGCAGGAACGGGAAATCACCCGCGTCGGTTCGCGCAAACCGCTGAAGATCGATGTGCGGGTCATCGCCGCCACCCACGTCGATCTGGCCGGCGCAATCCGCCAACGACGCTTCCGCGAAGACCTCTATTACCGGCTGAACGTCGCGGCGGTGACCTTACCCCCGTTGCGCCAGCGGCCAGAGGACATTCCGGCGCTGACCAGACACTTTCTTTCGCTGTACGCCCGCCGGCTGGGACGGCCGCCGCTGCAGTTGACGGTGGAGGCGCAGCAGGCGCTGCTGGACTACCCCTGGCCCGGCAACGTGCGCGAGCTGGAGAACACGCTGCATAATGCGGTCTTGCTGAGCCAGGAGGGGCCGATCGCCCCGCAGCAACTGCGGCTCACGCAACGCCTGACGGATCACGGCGGCGGCGGTGACGACGCCATCGATCGCTTCGTGCAGCAGCAGTTGCAAGGCGACGGTACCCAGCTCTACCAACGGGTGCTGGATGCGCTGGTGCGCAACGCCTTCGAACGCAGCGGCGGCAACCAGCTGCAGGCGGCGGCCTTGCTCGGCGTCAGCCGCAATACCCTGCGCACCCATTTGGCGCATCTTGGTCTGATCAAACCGCGCCGCCGCAGCGTCGGCGCGCCCGCGCATTCGCCGGCCATCAGCGCAGCGCCGCTGCCCGAACGCGAACTGCGCATCGGCTATCAAAAATTTGGCAACCTCGGCGTGCTCAAGGCGCGGCAAAGCCTGGAACAGCACTTCGCCGCACAGCGCATCAGCGTACTGTGGAGCGAGTTTCCCGCCGGGCCGCAGCTGCTGCACGCGCTCGACGGCGATGAAATAGACTTCGGCACCACCGGCGAAGTGCCGCCGATCTTCGCGCAGGCGCAGGGCAACGCGCTGGTGTATGTCGGGTTTGAGCCGCCGGCGCCGCAAAGCGTGGCGATGGTGGTGCCGCAAGACAGCCCGATACGCAGCGCCGCCGATCTGCGCGGCAAACGCATCGCACTCAACAAAGGCTCCAACGTGCACTATTTATTGCTGCAGATGTTGGACGAACAGGGAATGACGTTGAACGATGTGCGCATCGTTTATGCGCCGCCGAAGTATCCGCTGTCGGCGACCGACCTGCAGGCGGTGGACGCCTGGATGATGTGGGATCCGCTGCTCAGCGACGCGCAGCGCAGCGGGGAACTGCGCGTGATCGCCGACGGCACCCAACGGGTGCTCAATCAGCAATTCTATCTGGCGCGCCGCGAGTTCGCCGAACGCTCGGGCGATCTGTTGCAGCCGCTGATGCAAGCATTGCAGCACACCGGCCGCTACATTGCCGCGCAGCCGAGAGAAGCCGCTCGTCACCTTTCCGACGAACTGGGGCTGGCGAGCGCCTCGCTGGAACTCGCGCTGTCGCGCCGCAGCCACGAGATCCGCGCCATGGATTTGCAGGTGATCCGCCAGCAGCAAAGCATCGCCGACCGCTTCTACGCCCTGGGGCTGTTGCCCAAAGCGATCGCCGTGCGCGAGGCGGTTTGGCCGCTGGGATCTTAGCCTGGTTTCGGAGGGCGCAGCATCGGCCGCCCTTTCTCCTCTGCGCACAAACTCATACCGCCGTCGGAGCCGGGCGGTAATGCCAATGCCGCAAAGACATTTTTAGGTAAAATATACCGCCGATGTCAGTGCTAGGATTAATTCGCTATCATTTTATGTGCACTTTCAATTAACGTTACCCTGTTATTTTCGCATTCGCCGGTCGTCACGACCGGCTTTTTTATTCTCCCACCTCCCCTGACAAAAAATATCGCTTTTTGGTAAAAAAAAACGCGCCAGGTAGGATTACATAGCAACTGCATGGCCTTATTTCCCGTGTAGGGCCGTGCATCTCAGAGAGATTGTCGATGTTTCATTGGCCGGCGTTAATCGCCGGCTTTTTTTATCTTCATTTCATGACGCCTGCGCGTCGCAGGCCCCACGTCTTATTGCCAAAGAGGATGCGCGCATGCCGAGTCTATTGTTCCGTGAGATAACACTTTTCGGTAAAGACAAAACCTCAACGCGCGCTATTATTTAATTGTAGTGTTGTCATACCTATTGAATACCCCATGCTTACCGACCCTCGCGGTCGGTTTTTTTTCTCCCTCATCAACCGTTCCGTTGGCGGCAACAGGCTTATGGGGCGTTGACGGGAGGGCGCCATCAAAATATCGATGGCATAACCCAAGCTTTCCGTTGTGATCAGGCAACCTGCTGCCGCGCGCGATAAACAAAGCTCATTTTATCGGGATGAAATACCACATGCTGACGTTTTCCTTTTCACCTGGGCAGTGATCGTGAATTTTAAAGATTACGCTTTGCGTGATGAAGATATCCAGGGAAGCCAACACCCCCTCATAGAGCGATAGGATGAACTCATTTTCGCTCATCTTTTTTTCATTGCGTCTGATCGCAATGTACTTTGCCGATGCGTTGTACAGGCTACAGGTTATTGGATTCTTTACGTTTACCTTCATCTGCCCCCGGCTGATTACCGGCGAAAGCAGTTGCACGATCCTTTTATTCTCGTAATACTCATGCAAATTCAAGTACACGATGCTGCTGGGGAAAGGCTCTTTATCGAAGCCAATAATCGGTTGATAATTGAGAAAAGGCCAATCGCGCAGGGTTCTGAATGTTCTCGGCGGGCAACCGAATTGATTTGAAAACGCACGGCTAAATGATTGCTGAGAACTAAACCCGGAGAGCAACGCGATTTCATAGATCTTCATATCGGTACATTTCAGCAATAACGTCGCGCGGCTTAGTCTGCGCTTTCTGATATAGGTCCCTATCTTCATCCCTTCATACAAATAGAACATCCGCTGTAAATGCCCGATGGAATACCCTGACTTAATGGATAGCGCCCTTATTGATACATGGCTTTGTGTATCAATGGCTTTTTCAATGATAGCGATTATCTCATCTAAAATATTGCGTCTGAACTTGTTAGAACAATCCATAGTAAAGCCTGTCATCTTGCTATTTTTATTATTGAATGCATCTCTCTTCTTGCGGAACCAAAAGCTGTCCGGCTTGCTTTCTTTCGAAGAATGGCATTCCCATATCCGTTCAAATATATCCACGCATCACGTTGCACAAAAATCATTTCCAGGGCGAAAGATGCCGATTCACCTCTCGCACAAGATGAGATTCACAAAGAAGTCGTGTGGAAAAACGCTGATAAACCACGGACGCCAAGACAGAACAACGCTCAGCGTTTATTCTGCCTCAAAAAACGCAGGCCATAGCCAGAAGATAAATAGCAAACGCTATTTCTCGTGAAAATCCCCCCCTCATACTCCTCCCTGAATGTCATTATCCTTGATACCCCCTTGGATTAACCATTATTTAATTGCGCAATCCCCTGCCTGGCCTATTTGCCGCTTAACCACCCACTCTTAAACATAGAATAGTTAATTATTTCGATTCGAAAAGATGTTACTGTCAATAAATTGACAGCCATATAGAGTTTTTATCTATCAATGAGCAAAAAATGTGCTCCAACCGCCTTGATTCATTCATACAAACTCATAAAAATCAATAAATTAATACACTTAAAATGTATCCCTGCACTTTCTCCTTCTTCGCCATACGCTGCTATTTGGTAAATGACACTTTTAAGTACATTTTTTTTAATTTACCGCGTTAATATTGCAAGCGTTCTATACTCAGGATATTTCCTAAAAGAACGGATAAATTGGGGGCTTATCGCTGAATACCGATAACGCGTTATTTTACCCAACGCAACCATTAGGCAGATAACTAAAAGGGAGCTCCTGCATGTTTATAACCAAAGTCATTGAGGAGCTGCTCGCCTGGGTGGAAGAAAGTGGGTTCAATGAGAAGCTCACCGTTGAGATGCTGTCAGAAAAAAGCGGATATTCACGCGGGCATATCCAAAAAGCGTTTAAAGATGAAACAGGGATGACTTTCGGGAGCTATGTGAGGGGCAGAAAACTCATTCGCGCCGCATTTATGTTGAAAGCGACGAATCTCTCTATTTCCGATATCGTTAAAGCGCTGAACTTTCAGTCATATCAATCCTTTGAACGGGCGTTTCGCAAGCAATTCAGAACCTCGCCGATGCAGTATCGCAAAAGTAAATCGTGGGACGTGTCCTCCGCCATCCCATTGCTGTTTCTCGACGGCATTCCCGAGCATCGCTATGTGCACCTGCCAAAATTTTTCGACGATTCAGGGGATGGCGTTGATGCAGAGATAGATCACTTCCATCCTGCGGTTTCCGCGCTGCGATTGGCGGCAATTGATAACATGAAAAAAACGGATAGCGGCGTGATTAACTTTTTCAATTTTGGCGCGAGCATCAAGAAAGAGAATTACGTCAGCATCTATTTGAAGACCCTCTATATTTCTGAAGAAGACTGTCTTGGCAGCGTGCTTGCCTCTCTGGCCGACGCCCAGGGAAAAAAAGACATGCAACTTTATGCAGAGTTCAGTTATGACGGCGCAAGCGATGAGGCGCAAAAATTCACGCAAAGTATCTACACCAAATCATTCCCGATAAATAAAGTTGGCATGATCGATCGCTTTCTCATTGAAATTATCACCCCCAAAGGCGGCGATAGAATAGAGATGAAGACCTATATCCCCATTGTCTTCCCTATCAAGCACAGAGAGAAAGAGGTAGCGCCAGGGCCAGCGCGGTAACCCTGTCACTATCGGCGTTGCCATTTATTAAAAAGGGTAATGATTTATATTAAACAATAAAGATTTATGCTGAATTTAGGCTCAAAACCACTCATTACCCACTCGCTGCAAAGCGCCAACTTTAAGACTTATCTAATTGGAAAACACGTCAATATCGCCATGAAGATCGCGCCAAGATGAGTTCTTCTCGCCCCCACAAGGAATTACCGCTTATCCGTTAAGCGTTGACTTCGATATGACTTACGTACCAAAACCTTAAATATCAATGTGTTACCCACATTTGCTTTTTGTGCGGCCGATTGGATAACTTATTGTTTTTATTCTATTTGCACTAAATACCCCGCCTGAGCGCAACCGGCATTTTTCGCTTTATCCCGCCCGCACGCTTGTAGACATCCCCAGGTAGTGACGATATTTTATTTCTACGAGACTTATTTTTACGGGTGCTATCAATATGCCTTAAACAAGAATAAAGCGCGTCAGGAAAATAGAATTATGAGTATTCAAGTATGGTCTAAAAACCTAAAAAAACACTATCCTAATGTTAATGTTGAAAAAGTCACCGTCGGCGAACGCGGGAAAGGTTATATTGTCTATGTCGATGGGGAAAGAATGGCATTAAATCATTTTTTTCGCCGTTTCTATCGACACCGGCTTGATAAAGAATGATGTTTCACCCTGAACTCAACGCAGGGTAAACCTCTACGCAACCTCGTGATTAAAAGCAATTTCGCATTCATCATCACTCTAAATAATTAGTCCAGAGAGGCTCTTTCATTCAATGCGCTTATCACTGCAATAAAATATCGGATTGCCCAGCGCACCCAAAACCGTATCTCTGCGAGACGGTTACAACCCGGTATTAAATAAAAATGTTGATGGTTATTTTTATCGCGCGCGTTCTGTCATCGCCCAATAAAAACCCCTTATCTTGGTCTGGCGACTGATCCAAGCCGCAATGGCCACTGTTGAAATGGATATCAAAACGACAACTCAATGCCCCTAAAGCGTTAAAGAATAAAAAGTCTCAAGGCGGGACATGCCTTGCCTTTCGCGCCGGCATTTTCACGCGTTGGCAGCGATGGGATGGTGATCCAATGTGGATTTAAAAGTCAAAGGAAAACATATGATTAGAACATCGTTTGGTAAGAGAGCCGCAATAATCACGTTCTTTTGCTTGCTGGTTTTTTCTGGCGTCGCGTTAACCGTGGGGGGAATTTGGCTGATCGCCCTCGGCGGATCGTTCTACTATGCCATTACCGGGATAGGCTACATCGCCGCCGCAGTGCTGGTCCTCAAGCGCAGCAAATCGGCTTGTTACTTAACCGGCCTGCTGTTTTTGATGACGGTGCTGTGGGCGCTTTGGGAATCGGGGCTTAACTACTGGGCATTGTTCCCTCGTCTGCTGGTGCCCGCCGGCCTCTCTATTATCGCCGCGTTTTTACTTCCCTCGTACCTGCACGGCGCCAAGAGTCAAAAGCAGGCTTACATCGCCGGTTCGGCATTATCCGTGGCCTTTGTCGCTTTCTTTATCGGCGCCTTCTTTCCCCATGGCGAAATTACCCCTGCTGGCGACGTGACGTTTATCGAGAGCAAAAGCGACAATGCGCCTGCCGATTGGAGCGCCTATGGCCGCACGACGGAAGGAACGCGCTACGCGCCGTTCAATCAGGTGAACCGTTCAACCGTCAAAGATCTGAAACTCGCCTGGGTGTATCGCACCGGCGATTTCCGGCCGGGCGTGGACCAAAATACCCCGCTCGCGATTGATGATGTGGTGTATAGCTGCACGCCCAACGGTCTTATCACCGCTATCGATGCCGATACGGGTAAAGCGCGCTGGAAATTTGACTCGCATTCCACCTCCCCCGTTTGGCAACGCTGCCGCGGGCTTGGCTACTACAAAAATGAGGATGTTGCGCCAGGCGCTCTGTGCGAGAAAACGATCGTTCACACCACGATCGATGCCCGCCTCATTGCGCTGGATGCCAAAACGGGCCAGAAATGCCCCGCCTTCGGTCAAAACGGTGAGGTGAATCTCGGCCAGCATATGGGGGAAGTCAAACCGGGTTATTACTTCCAAACCTCGGCGCCGACCATCGCCAGAAGGAAGATTATCGTCGGCGGCTGGGTTATCGATAACGTAATGAAAGGCGAGCCTTCCGGCGTCATCAGGGCGTTCGACGCCAAAACCGGCGAGTTGGACTGGGCGTGGGACTTAGGCAATCCGGGCATCACCAAGGCGCCGCCGGCCGGAAGCACCTATACGCGCGGCACGCCGAATATGTGGACCACCGCCGCCTATGACGACAAATTAGGCTTGTTGTATGCGCCGCTTGGCAATGCAACGCCCGACTATTACGGCATGAATCGCCCGGAAAATTCGGATGAGTACAACTCTGCCCTGGTCGCCATTGATATTGAAACAGGCCGTGAGCGCTGGAAATTCCAAACCACGCATCACGACATTTGGGATTATGACCTCGCGTCCCAACCCGCGCTGGTAGACGGTTTTGATGAGCAACATCGCCCGGTGCCCGCCCTTTTGCTCGGCACCAAACGCGGGCAGATTTTCTACCTGAACCGGGAGACCGGCAAACCGCTGGCGCAGGTTGAAGAGAAAGCCGTGCCGACGCAAGGCGCCGCAGAGGAAGAGCGCCTCTCGCCAACCCAGCCGTTCTCCGTCGGCATGCCGACCATTGGCGCCGAGCGCCTGACCGAAGAAAAAATGTGGGGCACCACCCTGTTTGACCAGATGGCCTGCCGCATCCTGTTCAAACAGATGAATTACCAGGGCGACATGACCCCGATCGGCACCCGCCCAACGCTCGAGCAGCCCGGCAATTTAGGCGGACTCAACTGGGGGAGCATGTCGATTGATCCTGTAAACCATATGGCTTACATGAACGATGTGCGCATCCCGAATGTGTTTTGGTTAGTGGCGCGCGACAGCTATGAACGCGTCGCGAAGCAGTACCCGCAAAAAGTGATCGATGGCCACGGGCCTTCTCCCATGATCGGCACGCCATACGGCATGATCACGTTGATGTGGATATCGCCGCTCGAAGTGCCTTGCAACCAACCCCCTTACGGCACGATCACCGCCGTCGATTACAAAAACAAAAAGATCGCCTGGCAGATACCGGCCGGCACCGCCGAAAAAATGGGGCCGCTGGGCATCAGATCGCACCTGCCGATGCCGGTTGGCATGCCCACCTACGCGGGCACCATGACGACCGCCGGCGGCCTGGTCTTCTTCGCCGGCTTCCAGGACTATTATCTGCGCGCCTATAACAGCAGCACCGGCAAAGAAGTCTGGAAATATGCGCTGCCGGTCGGCGCGAGCGCGACGCCGATGAGCTACGTTTCGCCTAAAACCGGCAAGCAATACATTGTTATTGTGGTCGGCGGCGCCGCGCATTCGTCAGAAACCGGCGATTACGTGATGGCGTTTGCGCTGCCTTAACCCTTTGCCCCGTTTGCCTGCGCCATCACACAGGCCAGCGGGGCGAAGACCGGCCTTGCTCAACTGCGCTTTCTTTATCGACAGCGGCCGCCGTGGCCGCTGCTCAGCCTTGGCCGACGAGCCCGCCAGAGGGGCGGCATGCAGAAAAACCGTTTGATAACGGCGAGAAAAATTAAATCCACAAAAGGTTCACGATGGAAACATTCTTCACCATATTGATCTTATTGCTCACCGTCTCGTTGTCCGGCGTCGTGACGCGCATATTGCCCTTCCAAATCCCGCTTCCGCTGATGCAAATCATCGTTGGCGCCGTGTTGGCCTGGCCGCAGTTTGGGTTGCATATCGACTTCAATCCCGAGCTTTTCTTGATGCTGTTTATTCCCCCGCTGCTGTTCGCCGACGGTTGGAAAACGCCGGCGCAAGAGTTCATCCATTACGGCAGAGAAATCCTTTGTCTGGCCCTGGTGCTGGTGATCATCACGGTCGTCGGGGTGGGTTATCTGATCCACTTCCTGCTCCCGTCAATCCCCCTCGCCGCCGCATTTGCCCTGGCCGCCGTTCTGTCGCCAACGGACGCCGTGGCGCTGTCCGGCATCGTCGGTAAAGGACGCATGCCCAAACCCGTGATGAGCGTAATTGAAGGGGAGGCGCTGATGAACGACGCCTCCGGGTTGGTTTCCCTCAACTTCTCCATCGCTGTCGCGCTCGGCGCGATGGCGTTTACCCTGGAGAGCGCCTTTCTGACCTTTCTTCAGGTATCGATTGGCGGGGTGCTGTGCGGCATCATTATTGTCTTTCTCTATAATCAAATGGTTAAGTTCATCCATAAATGGATGTATAACGATTCCGCCACCCAGATTATTTTCTCGCTGTTACTGCCCTTTTCCTGCTATCTGATTGCGGAAAGAATCGGCGTATCCGGCATCCTGGCCGCCGTCAGCGCCGGCATGATGATTGGCCAATCCAAAGTGAATCGCAGCATGCCGCTGGTGCGTTTACGCACCAATAATATTTGGGAAATGCTCGAGTTCGTGTTTAACGGCATGGTGTTTATTCTGCTTGGGCTGCAGCTGCCGGGCATCTTGAACTTCACCGTGGCGCAAACCGGTATCGATCATTCCATCAGCCTGGAGACACTGCTGGCTTACGTGGTGATCATCTATTTTAGTTTGATCGCCGTGCGTTTGATTTGGCTGTGGCTGATGAAGGTCGGCAGCGCGACCCTGATGCGCAAAGATCCGCTGTTATTTTCGAAATTCAGCACGCGCGATCTGTTCGTCGCCGCCTTTGCCGGGGTGCGAGGGGCGGTGACCCTGGCGGGCGTGCTGTCAATTCCGCTGTTTCTATTGGATGGCTCGCCATTCCCGGGGCGGTATCAGCTGGTGTTTATCGCCTCGGGAGTCATCTTGCTGTCGATCGTCGTCGGCATCGTCACGCTGCCCTTCCTGTTGCGCGGCAATCTGCCGCCGGAAGAAGATCAGGAAGAGGCTTTCTCCGTTTCAGAAGCCTTGGCGAGCGCGGCGACCAAGGCCGTCAACGAAACCAAGGAAAAGCTGCTCGTCGCCCCGCCGGACGACGCCACGCCGGAACTGATTGAAGAAACGACGCGGCGGATGCTGGACGTGCTGCAACGTAAAATTCTGACTAAAGAAGACGTTAAGAATATCGTGGCGCTGAAGCGGCTGGAAAAGCAGCTGTACTTAGCCTCGTTGCACGCGGAAAGAGAAGAGCTGTATCGGCTGCGCCGCATGAAGAAAATCAGCCATGAGAAACAGAGAAAGCTGCTGCATCGCATTGATATTACTGAGGTGCTGATCGCTGAAGACAGCGTTTAAACGAGGAGATGAAGGCGGTTCGCCCCCCGCCTTCGGCGCGCGATTGCCGGCCCAACGCCGTAATCGCGCGCCGCAATCGAACGGGAGCTCACGCCACGCCCGCCGTTCGGCTATCTGTGGTACCACGCCTTGAAATACTTCAAAAAGCTGTAGGACACCGCGTAAACGCCGGTCACGGCCCCGACCCGGCCCGCTTTCCAGGCGCCGCTGAAAATGTACCACTTGAAAAATGCGCCGATGGCGCTAATCACCCCTCGGAGAATCGATGGCCTTATCGCCTTGTATTTCACCACACGCGCCGTATAGCTGTTCAGCTTGGCAAACACTTCCTCGATTGAGAAAAAAGTGTCGTGTTTAACGTGCCCGGCCAGTATCAAGGTGGATGCGCCCCCTTCCGCCGCATCATCTACCGGCGCATCATTGAACTTCACCACCTGGCGATGAAAAAAGCGAATGGGGTAATCCGGTGACGAGACGGGATAAAGCGTTCTGACCGCCTGTCCCAACACAAACCAATCGCGACGAATGCGATAGGCGTTATTTTTGTCGGGGCCTGGGGTGCGCTTGAAAAGCCGCATCGCGTCGACCGCTTCATCATCCATGATCTCATCGCTGTCCAGGCACAAAACCCAGTCATGTCGCGCGCGGGATATGGCGTAATTCATTTGCCGGCCATGGGTTTCAAACGGGTGATAAAGAGGCTTGATATTGAAGTCGTCGCAAATGGCCAAGGTGCAGTCAGTACTGCCCGAATCCACCACGATGATTTCATCGGCGAACGCCGCCACAGGTTGCAACACGTCACGCAGCAGGCGCGATGAATTAAACGTCAATAAACACACGGAAATCCGGTTACAAAAATCCATTTTACAATCCACGACACTGAGAAAATGCAGTCCATGCCAAAAACGGCGGGCGCGCCCTGCAAAAGCGCGCGCCCAAAGCGCTTCTCCTGCCCCGAGCGCCTCTTCAATTAAGTATTTAGAATATTGGCTGCCCTGTCATGCCCTGGATGATGGCATCTGACTATTTCATCAATTTCAATAAAATCAACGATTAATCCGAATTTAGCTCAGGCGTTCACCGCACCGGCTCACGCGCCGGCGGGCGCCGAGCGCGAGAGCGGCGCTTGGCGGTGCTTTGGTTTTGTTATAACGTATCAAAAAAAAGTAAAGGGAAGACGACGATGAAAATCCAGCTGTCGCTGCTGTTTCTCAGCCTGTTGGCCGGCAAGGCTGCGGCGTTTCAGTCAAAAGTGCCCGAGCCGCGCACCGAACAGGCGCGTGCGGCGGAACAGAACATCGAAAATCTGTTTTACGGCTTTCACGCTATGGATGCCCAGCCGGTGAATATCGGCCGCTGTGAGGCGGTGCCGGTGGCGGGATGCCAGTGCGCCTTCTGCACCCAGCTGCGGCAGGCCGGGCGCTGACGCTTTTATTCCAGCGCATACTGCACGATCAGCTGCCCTTTCTTCATCTTTACTCCGGTAATCGCGATCGCGCCCACCTCGCCCAACGTGGCGACATGCGTGCCGCCGCAGCCGTAGGCGGGCAGATCGCCGAAACCGATCTGGCGCATCCCGTCCACCGCCTGTTGGCGACGCGGCAAATCGGCGGCGATCAGGCGCGCCAGCTCCGCGTGTAAAAACGCCGCCTCCAGCGTCTGTACGTCCGGCCCTGGCGTGAACGTGATGCGCCCTTCTCCCGGCCAATGATGCGCTTTCACCGGCCGCCAACCGCGGGTTTCCCCCAGCCAGCCGATCAGATGGCCGCCGGAGTGCCAGCGGGCGTGCAGCCGGCGTTGCGCTTCGTCGACCTGCATATTGACCGGCCCGATCGGCAGCGGCGCCGCGGTATAGTGCAACACCCTATCCCCCTGCTGCTGCACCCGCAACACGGCGACGCCGTTCAACGCTCCCACGTCGGCCGGCTGCCCGCCGCCCTGCGGGTGAAACAGCGTGGCGTCCAGTTCCACGGCGTAAGCGCCCGCCTCGGCCGGCTCACAGCTCAATACCTGCGCCTGGCCCTGTAAATCGTCGCTGTAGTAATAACGTCGCTCGGTCATCATTTTTCTCCTCGGTTCGAAGAGCCATTATATTCATGTCATAATCGGAGCATAATCCGTCGCCATCACAATGGACCTTTGCGTCATGAGCACAAATCTTTCTTACGCGCTGTTGGCCGAAATGGCCGTTTTCGTCCAGGTCGTGGAGAGCGGCAGCTTTTCCGCCGCCGCCCGCAAACTGGGCGCTTCACCTTCCGCCGTCAGCCGCAGCGTGGCGAAGCTCGAACAGGCGCTGGCGCTGCAGCTGCTGCATCGCACCACCCGTAAACTGCGGCTGAGCGAAAGCGGCGAAGAGGCGTTTGCGCACTGCCGCACCCTGCTGGCGGCGGCCGACGCGGTGATGGCGATCGGCGGGCGCGGCGCCGCAGAGCCCGAAGGGCTGGTCAGCGTCAGCGTGCCCAAGGCGGTAGGCCGTTTCGTGCTGCATCCGCACATGCCGGAGTTCCTGCGACGTTACCCGAAGGTGGACGTGAGGCTGCGGCTGGAAGATCGTTATATGGATCTGATCGACGACCGCGTCGATCTGGCGCTACGCATTACCGATCGCCCGTCGCCGGGCTTGATCGGCCGTCAGCTGATGCGAATAGACCACCTGCTGTGCGCCACGCCGCACTATCTGGCGCAGCACCGCGCGCCACAGCACCCGCACGATCTGGCGGCGCACAGCTGCATCTATCTGGGAGAAACGCCGAGCGACGCGCAATGGAAGTTCCGCCGCAGCGGCAAAACGGTGACGGTCAACGTGCGCGGCCGCTACGCCGCCAACCACACCGGCGTGCGGCTGGACGCGGTGAAACGGCATATCGGCATCGGCAGCCTACCGTACTTTACCGCCCGCCAGGCGCTCGACGAGGGCGAGATCGTGCAGGTACTGCCGGAATGGGATTTCCTCAGCAGCTATCACGGCGGCCTGTGGTTGCTTTACGCGCCCAACCAGTATCTGCCGCCCAAACTGCGGGTGTTTATCGACTATCTCGTCGCCTGCCTGGCGCAGGAGCCGCAGCTAAAGCGCCTTGCGTAGCGTGATGTTGATGCGGTGCGGCCCCACCAGCGAGTGGTAGCCTTCCTTGACCGGCAGGATGCCGTGGAAACAGAGCCGCGACGGGCCGCCCCACACCACCACGTCGCCGTGCGCCAGCGGGATGCGCCGCGCCCGATCGCTGCGTTGCAGGCCGCCGAACTGAAATACCGCCGGCAACCCGAGCGACACCGAGACGATCGGCGCGCCGAAGTCGTGCTCGTCTTTATCCTGATGCAGCGACAGCTTGCTGCCCGGATCGTAACGGTTCATCAAACAGGAATCCGGCACGAAGGGGCCAAAGCCCGCCTGCTGCGCGGCTTCGTCCGCCAACGCCATCAGAATAGGCGGGATCGGCGGCCAGCGTTTGCCGCTGCGCGCGTCGCGTTCCGAGTAACGGTAGCCGCGGCTGTCGCTGGTCCAGCCGTTGCCGCACCAGCTCATCGCCACCGACATCACATGCCCGCCGGGGGTGGTCAAATGCTGCCACGGCACCTGCGCCACCACGCCCCGCACCGCCGCCAGCAGTGCCGGCCCGTGATCGCGCACAAAGCCGTGCATCACCACCGCGCCGGGGGCGATCTCTTCACGCCACGGCGGCGGTAGCGCGTCTTCAAAAAGATCGATTGTCATCGCCAAAACCTGTATGAATACACAGTATCCATTGTAACCCGCCGCCGCCGATTGTCCAGCGCCCGGCTGCGCCATTGTCGTTGGCGGCAAATTTCTCTACAGTAGCCGCCATAAAATCAATCACTCACCAGGAATGCGTGTGATTAAGGGCATCACTCTTTCGGTCGTCGCCTCCATCTTGTTCGGCGCGATGTATTACTTCACCTCTACCCTCACCCCGCTGAACGGCGAACAGGTCTACGGCTGGCGCACGCTGCTGACGCTGCCGTTCCTGACGCTGTTCATGGCGCTGTCTGGCGATTGGCGCAAGGTGAGCGACACGCTGGTCGGGATAGGCCAACGGCCGCCGCGTCTGCTGGGCCTGCTGCTCACCTCGGCGCTGCTGGGGGTGCAGCTGTGGCTGTTCCTGTGGGCGCCGCTGCACGGCAAGGCGCTCGACGTGTCGCTCGGCTATTTTCTGCTGCCGCTGACCATGGTGCTGGCGGGCCGTTTGATCTACCGCGATCGGCTGTCGCTGCTGCAAAAACTGGCGGTGGCGTGCGCCGTGGCGGGGGTGGGCAATGAGCTGTATCAGGCGGGCGGCGTATCGTGGCCGACGCTGGTGGTAGCGCTGGGGTATCCGCTCTACTTTATTTTGCGGCGGCGTTTCGGCACCGACAATCTCGGCGGCCTGTGGTGCGAGCTGACGCTGATGCTGCCGGCGGCGGCCTGGTTCGCCTTCGGCGACGGCGGCGCGGCGGCGCTGCAGATCAATGCCGAGCTGTATTGGCGCATTCCGCTGCTCGGCGTCATCAGCGCCGTGGCACTGGTGTGTTACATCCTCGCCAGCCGCATGCTGCCGTTCAGCCTGTTCGGCCTGCTGAGCTATGTGGAACCGGTGCTGCTGGTGCTTGTCGCGCTGCTGCTCGGCGAGAGCATCAGCCAAAGCGAATGGCCAACCTATCTGGCGATCTGGCTGGCGGTGCTGCTGCTGGCGGCGGAAGGCGCGCAGCACCTGCTGCGCCGCCAGCGGGTCTGACTCAGGCGGCCAGCGTGGCGCCGCCGTCGATCACGATGTCCTGCATGGTGATGTGGCTGGCCAAATCCGAGGCCAGGAACAGCACCGCGTTGGCGATTTCGTCCGGACGCGCGATTTTACCCAGCGGGATCCCCAGCTTGAACATCTCGGGGAAGCCGGCAATGGTGCGTTGCTGCGCATCGTCGGTCTGCCACATGCCGCGCTGCATCGGCGTGTCGGTCGAGCCCGGCGACACCAGATTGCACCGCACGCCGAACGGCGCCATCTCCAACCCCACGCAGTGGTTCAGGCTGGTCAGCGCCGCCTTGGAGGCGCAGTAGGCCGCCATCTGCGCGCGCGGCACGTGCGCGGCGTTGGAGCCGATGCTGACGATCGCCCCGCTGCGCTGCGCCTTGAAGTGCGGCAGCACGGCGCGGAACAGGTAAAACGCCCCCGAGGCGTTGACGTTGATGCACTGGTGCCAGTCATCCACGCTCAGATCTTCGGTATTGCCCATGCGCAGAATGCCGGCGGCGTTGACCAACACGTCCAGTCGCGGGTTCTCCGCCAGCTGTTGGCGGCACACCGCCTCCACCTGCTCCGGCCGGCTGATGTCCAACGTCACGCAGGGGTAAGGCAGATCCGGATTGGCGAATTCTCGGTCAAACCCCACCACCTCGGCGCCCTGGGTTAAAAAGTGGCGGGCGATCTGCTCGCCGATGCCGCGCGCCGCGCCGGTCACCCACACGCGTTTGCCGGTGAAATCCATCTGAATGCTCATGCGCGCACCGCCATCCGGGCGCACCGCCGGGTCATGTTGTTGTTCATCGTTGTCTCCTGCGAAAAGGATAGGATGCGGCGCGCACTGCGCCGCAAAGAGGCCTACAGCGCGCCGCTGTTCAGGCCGAAAGCGTTGAGCATGGTGCCCAGTTTGGCGGTGGTTTCCATCCACTCGGACTGCGGCGTCGAGGCGGCGACGATGCCCGCGCCGGCGAACAGCCGCACCCGGTTGCCGCGCAGCAGCCCGCTGCGGATGACGATCGCCCACTCGCCGTCGCCGTTGGCGTCGCACCAGCCGACAATGCCGCTGAACAAGCCGCGATCGTGCGGTTCCAGAGCGGCGATCAGCTGGCGGGCGCTTTCGGTCGGGAAGCCGCACAGCGCCGGCGTCGGATGCAGCAGGCAGGCCAGCTGCATCACGTTGAGATCCGGATTCAGCAACTCGCCGCGAATGCGGGTGGACAGGTGCCACATGGTGCCGGTGCTGAGCAGCGACGGGCCGCTGGGTACGCTCAGGGTGGCGCACAGCGGCGCTAGATGCCGACGAATATCGTCGATCACCAGCTTGTGTTCGTATTTGTCTTTGGTCGAGCGCATCAGGCGCTCGCTGCCGAGGCGATCCTGCTGCGGATCGTCCTGTCGGCGCGCCGAGCCCGCCAGCGGATTGGTGTGGATCTCGCCGCCCTGCTTGCGGATCAGCAGTTCAGGGCTGGCGCCGATCAACACGCTGCCATCGGCCAGCGGCAGGGAGAAGTGGTAACCGGTCGGGTTCTGCACCATCAGGTTATTGAGGATCCGGTGGCCGGCCACCGGTTGTTCCAGCTCGATATCGAGGATGCGCGACAGCACCGCCTTGTCCAGCTTGCCTTGTTTAAAGCGGCTGACCGCTTCCGCGACCGCGTGTTTGAATCGCGGTTCGTCTGGAATACTGGTGCAGGCGACCAGGCGATGCGGCTGTTGCAGCATCGGGCGCGCGGCGCGGATAAAGCTGTCGTTGGCGACGAATCGGCTTTCTTCAGGGATATACAGGCAGGAAGGCCGGCGCGTGTCGAACGGAATGGCGCCCACCACCACCGGGGCCGCCTGGCCGGCGGCTTTGGCGCGCGCCAGCGCCTGGCGAATATGCTGCGCCAGCGCGCTGCCTTCCTGCTCGCCGCCGAACGCCGGCGTCTCGATACGCTCAAACACGCCGTGGGCGGAGAGGGAACGGAATTCTGACCGGTACAAAAAGGTCGATTGTTCGGCGTACTCAAACCCGGAGAAGGTTTGGTTTTCTGTCGTCAGTGTCGCCACAAGACCACTCCTTTGTTGCGCCTCACCAATGATAATGTTTATGCGAATAATTATCATTAGCTGTAAAGGGTGGGTAAATTACACCGGATCCCCACCGTCGGTCAATCTCCGATGAATGAATCTTTCCGCACGCCGCGGCAAATTCGCGTTACGCCACAACAAGAAATAACACACTGTTATTATTGTGTTTTAGCAAAAAATAAAAGTCGTGACATCGTCACCTTCACGCCAAAACCGCCCGGCGAAACGCCGTCCGGCGCAGCAATGCGGCGTCAACGTGGTGAGCAGCGCCAATTCGAACGTCTGCCGCTGCGCATCCACCGCCACCATCCGCGCATCAAGAAAATCGAAATATCGGCGCACCTGCGGGTACAGCGCTTTGAACAGGCTCTCTTTGGCGGAAAACGTCAGCGTCAGCAGCTCGTTGAACGGCAGCGTTTCGCCCAGCAACGTCTCGCGCTCCGCCGGTGAAACGATCGCGCTCCACAGCTCCTCCGCTCGCGCCACGGACAGCAGCGTCTCCACATCCAGCCCAACGCCGCCCAGCCCGCTCTCTCGGTGTACGGCACACAGCGCGGTATGCGAATTATGGCTCAGCGCCCCGGCGATGCCCGTCGGCCACTGCGGCGCGCGATCTTCGCCGCGCGCCAGGGTGAAATCGGCGAAACCGAGCGGCGCCAGCAGCTGCCGCGCCAGCACACGCCCGGCCAGATACTCCGCACGGCGTTTCGGCACCGCGCGCGCCAGATGGTCCGGCAGCGCAAATCCCGCCTCGGGAAAACCGTCGTCGCGATACTCCGCCAGCGCAAACTGGCAGCGCGCCACCTGGCCCGGATAGCCGTCCGGCGTGAAAAATTCGATATTGCGGATAAAAGTGGGCAACGGCGGTATCCATGATAAGCAGGCAGGCTGATGATGTTAGCCCCCGAAACGGCCTGCAACAATGACCCTGGGCAAAATAAATGGCGTTAAGTCCCGCGCGGCGGCGCGTTGGACGAAGTGGGAAAAGGCCTCTCCCCCGCATTCGGGAGAGAGGCCGGGCATTACAAGATGCCTTTCATGGTCTTCTCGAAATCGCTCCAGGCGCAGAAGCCGTCTTTATCGATCGGGCAGCCTTTCAGCGCCAGCGTCACGCGCTGCGGCGGGGTTTGCAGCGTCAGCGGCGTCGCCTTGCGCAGCTGTTCGGTGGACTGATAGACGTACTCGATCTTCAGCAATTCACGGTCGTTCTGCGCGTCGCGCCAGCGCTGGAACACCAGTTTGCCGCCGATCGGCGTTTTCTCGTACTGCTGCGGCAGCTGATACGGCTGGAACTGCATGGCCGACAGCAGCGAGGCGATATTGGAGTCGTGGCCCACCAGCACCGTCAGCTTCGGCGCGTCCGGTTTGCGCTCGCCCAGCAGCGCGTTGTTGATGTAGGTCAGCAGCGGCTTGGCGACGTTCTGCGCCACCACCGGCGAGGTGAACAGCGAATCCTGATAGCCGTCTTTCAACTGCGCCAGCTGCTGCCACTGGTGCGGCGTGGCGATTTTGCCCCAGGCCACCTCTTTCATCGGGAAACCTTCGTAGTACTGCAGCATAAAGGCGTCCACCAGCGAGTTGCCCACCCGCAGCGGGCCGGAGACGCCCGGCTCTTTGCCCGGCACCGCGCTCATCACGCTGGCTTCTTTGGTCAGGTCGCAGTGTTTGTCGGTCTTGCAGGCGGCGGAATCCTTGTAGTCGATGATCTTCGCCAACTGCTGATAAGAGGCGTCCAGCTTCAGCGATCCCAGCGCGGCGTTCATCGCCGCCAGCGCCTGCTGGTTGAAGGCCTCGCTGGTGTCGGTGATGATCGGGTTGAAGGTCGGATCCATCTCGCCCATCTTGTCCTGATGGTGCACGCTGACGTCGCAGCCGGGGAACGCGCCATTGCTGAAGAACTGCGCGGTGGCCACCGTGCGCTGCAGGCTGTTGGCGTAGACGTACACGCTGCCGGCGGTCGGGCAGCCCTCTTGCGGCAACAGGCCGGTCTGCTTCAGCCAGGCGTTGAAATAGTGCCCCATATGCACTTCCAGCACCCCGCCCTTGGTGGTCAGCTGGCCGCCCGGCGTTTCCCAGGCCGGCCAGGCCTTCGGCGTGGACTGCGCCAGCACGCTGCCGTTGTTGGCCAGCGGCGCGCGCAGGTTATGGCGGCTCATCACCAGCACCTGTTCCAGTTGATAACCGCCGGCGTCCGCCAGCGCGTTCCCGGTGAATAACAAAGGCAGGCACAGCAATAACGTTTTTTTTCTCATCCGCAGAGGCTCCCGGAAAATGATTATTTTTAAGGTGTTAGCGTTTGCCTGCGTATGATGGCGGGGTTAGTGTGACAAGTGTGTGACAGGGTTCACGGGAAAAGATCGTACCAGCGGCCACCGGGCGGCGGCCGCTGTGCGTCAACTCAGTACCACAGGCTCATGATTGGCCAGCCGATCAGCAGCAGCGCGGCGATGTACACCACGCCGAGAATGCCCCCCAGGCGCCAGTAGTCTTTCGACTTCACATAGCCGCAGCCGTAGATGATCACCCCTGGCCCGGTGGCATACGGCGTCAGCACGCCCATGATGCCGATCGACAGCACCAGCAGCATCGACAGCTGCTCCATCGGCACGCCCGGCAACCCTTTGCCGACCGCCAGGATCACCGGCAGCATGGTGGCGGTGTGCGCCGACAGGCTGGCGAACAGGTAGTGGGCGAAGTAGAACACCAGCACCAGCGCCACTACCGTCATGTTCGGCGAGAAGCCGTCCAGGTGGGTGCTCATGGTTTGGGCGAACCAGTCGATAAAGCCGGAGCGCGTCAGGCCGTTGGCCATCACCACCAGCGTCGCCAGGTTAACCAGCGTATTCCAGGCGCTGGAGTATTTGGTAATGTCTTTCCACGACACCACGTGCAGCGCCAGCATCAGCGACACCGCCAACAGGCACACCGCGGTGGCGTCCAGCACCTTGCCGCCGAACACCCACAGGCACAGGCTGAGCAGCACCAGGCCGATCAGGGTGTACTCCTTGCGCGTCAGCTTACCCATTTCCCCCAGCGCGGTATTCGCCCAGGCGGCCACTTCGCTGCTGTGGGTCACGCCCGGTTTGTAGAGGTAGTAGGAGATCAACGGCGCGATGATCAGCAGCAGCAGGCCAACTGGCAGGAACGCCAGGAACCACTGCATCCAGCTGATGTGCACCCCGGCTATCTTGCCGACGAACTCGATGCCCAGCACGTTCGGCGCGGCGCCGGTGACGAACATCGAAGAGCTGATGCTGGTGCCGACCACCATCATCCACATCAGGTAGCCGCCGATGCGGCGCGAAGAGGGATCGTTAGGGAAGGAATCGAACAGCGGCGGCAGGTTTTTCACCACCGGGAACACCGTGCCGCCGGTGCGCGCGGTGTTGGACGGCGTGAACGGCGCCAGCAGGATATCGATGATCACCACCGCATAGCCCAGCGTCAGCGTGCGCTTGCCCATGAATTTCACCAGGAACAGCGCGATGCGCCGCCCCAGCCCGGTGGCCTCGTAGCCCAGCGCGAAGATAAAGGCGCCGAACACCAGCCAGACGGTGGTGCTGGAGAAGCCTGCCAGCCCCCATTTCAGCGCCTCTTTACCGGCCTTGAAGCCCGGCTCCGCCAGTTCCTGCGCGCCGAACAGCACCCAGTTGGCGCTCAGCACGCTGACGGTCACCGCGATAAAGCTGATGGCGGTGGCCGGGATCGGCTCCAGAATCATGCCGACGATCATCGCCACAAAGATGGCGAAATAGTGCCACGCCTGCGGCGGCATGCCGTCGGGCACCGGTATCAATAACAGGATCGCGAGCACCGCCAGCGGCGCTATCGCTTTCCAGATCTTTTCCTGGGTTTGGGACATAGGGACTCTCCTGAAGGCTTGGTTATTATTCTTGGGCACCCAGCTGCGCCAGCAGCCAGGTCACTATCAACAAGTCGGCGCTGCCGCCGGGGCTGAGGTTGCGGGCAATGCAGTCGGCATCGAAGCGCCGCAGGCGCGCCAGGCCCGCTTCCCCCGCCGAGCCGCCCTGCGCCAGCAGCAAGGCCGCCCGGCGCCGCAGCCAGCGCAGCCCGCGCAGGCCGCCGCGCGAGGCGACGTTGGTGTCATCGTTGTGGGCCATCAGCCACAGCAGGCTGTCCAGCAGCGCCCGCTGTTCGTCGCCACCGGCGGCCAGCCGTTGCCGATACAGCGGCAGCGCGCCGTCAAGCACCAACCGAAAACCGGATTCCGCCTCGCCGCGCGCGCCGCTGAGGCCATACGCAGCGAACAAGCGCTGGCCGGCGGTCTGCCCGGCGTTGTTGCATCGCAGCTCGCTGTCCACCAGCCCTCGGCACATCGCCGCCACTTCGGCGCATAACGATGCGGCACTGATGGCCCGGCCCTGCTGCTGCAGGCGGCCGAAGGCGGCGCACAGCAACCCGAGTGAGAACACGCTGCCCTTATGGGTGTTAATGCCGCCGGTGGCGCGAAACATCTGGTTTTCGCAGGCCAGGCCGAGCGGCCGCAGCCGCGCCAACTGCCGCTCCGCCGGCCGGCAGGCGTCTTCGCGGCCGCGCTGGATAAAACGCGGCAGCCACACGCCGATGGCGCGGGCGCTGCGGTAGAAATGCCCAAGATCCATGTCGCGATGGGCGCCGGTGTTATGGCGATCCACCAGCCCCGGTTTGGGCGTGAGGTTGACCTCCACCAACAGCGCGCGAAAGGCGGCGCGGGCGAAGTCGCAGGCCGGCTCGGCTCGGCGGGCGGGTGGATTAATCGGCAGAGATCGCATCGTTGAACATCCTTTCCATTTCTTGCAGCAGCTGCTCGCTGCCATGCCGCCGCTGGCGGGCGCAGATCTTGGCCGGTTGGCCGCACAGCAGGCAGCGCCGCGCCGGCAGGCCGATGTCGCGGCGCGACAGGATTCGCCCCTGCGCATCCAGCACGTCGATATCCCACAGCCGGCCGATCGGGCGGCTCACCTCCAGCTGCATAGCGCAATCTTTTACCCGTTGGGCGTCGGCGCGCAGCGCCACAAACCCTTCGCAGCCGGTGGCGAGCGCCAGCGCCTCGGCCTGCGGGCTCGGCCAGCCCTGTTCGGCGCACAGCCGCAGCAGCGCCGCCCACCCGAGGTTGAAAATGCCGCGCGTCAACGCGCTGTCCTTCACCGGGCCGGGCACCACCAGCGTCAGCACCAGCAGCGTGCACTCGTGCTGCGCCAGCCACGCCTGCTGGCGCGCCTGACGGCATTCGCGGCTGGTGAGCAGCTCCGGCAGGCTGACCGCACGTTCGGCGGCCAGTTGAGGATCGACGGCGGCCATCGTTTACTCCGCCACCTGATGCACCACGTCGATCACCGAGCCGTCGCGGTAGCGCACCACCGCCACCACCTTGTCGGTAAACGCGATCGGCTGCGGTTCGCCGGTCAGCTGCAGCGCGCGGGCGCGCAGCCAGTCGATGCTCACCACCTCAAGCCCGGCCTCCCGCAGGCGCTGCGCCAGCTCCGGCCGCGCCGGGTTGACGGCGATGCCGTGGTCGGTCACCAGAATGTCGATGCTGGAGCCCGGCGTGACGCAGGTGGTCACCTGCTCCACCAGCGTCGGGATGCGCCCGCGCACCAACGGCGCGACGATGATCGCCAGCCGCGCGGCGGCGGCGGTGTCGCAGTGGCCGCCGGACGCGCCGCGCAGCACGCCGTCGGAGCCGGTCAGCACGTTAACGTTGAAGCCGGTGTCGATTTCCAGCGCGCTCAGCACCACCACGTCGAGCCGATCGACCGACGCGCCCTTGGAGCTGAAGTTGGCGTACTGGTTGGCGCTGATTTCGATATGGCGCGGGTTGCGCGCCAGCGAGGTCGCCGCCGCCCGATCGAAGCTCTGCACGTCCAGCAGCTTGCCGATCAACCCCTTCTCGTGCAGATCCACCATGGTCGAGGTGATGCCGCCGAGGGCGAACGCGGCGCGAATGCCGCGGGCGCGCATCTTGTCCTCCAGGAACCGGGTCACCGCCAGCGAGGCGCCGCCGGTGCCGGTTTGCAGCGAGAACCCTTCAGTGAAGTAGCCGGAGCCGGCGATCACCTCGGCGGCGCGGCGGGCGATCAACAGCTCGCGCGGGTTAGAGGTCATGCGCGTGGCGTCGGCGCCGATCTTGTCGGCGTCGCCCACCCGCTCCAACTGCACGATCAGATCCACCCGATCCTGCGCCAGGCTGGCGGGATGATGCGGATACGGCACCAGCTGCTCGGTCAGCAACACCACGGTACCCGCCGCCTCGGCGTCCACCCGCGCATAGCCGAGCGAGCCGCAGCAGGCTTCACCGCTGTAGCCGTTGGCGTTGCCGAACTCATCACAGGCCGGCACGCCGAGGAAGGCCACGTCTATCTTCAGCTCGCCGGATTCGATCAGATTGACCCGGCCGCCGTGCGAGTGAATTTGCACCGGCTCCGCCAGCAAGCCGCGCGAAACGGCGTCCGCCAGCGGGCCGCGCAGCCCGGAGGTGTAAATGCGGCTCACCACGCCGTGGCGGATATGCTCAACCAACGGCGCATGGCAGTCGGTCAGCGAGCTGGAGGCCAGCGTCAGGTTGCGGAACCCCATCGCCGCCAGCGTCTCCATCACCTGATTGAGCGCCAGATCGCCGCCGCGAAATGCATGGTGGAAGGAGATGGTCATGCCGTCCTGCAGCCCGCTGCGGCGCACCGCTTCCTGCAAGGAGTCGCACAGCTTGAGATCGCGCGGTTTACGCGCCTGCAGGTTGGCTTTGGACACGTCCTGATAGCCCGGCAGATCCGCCGGGTTGGCGAAGGTCATCAATCGTTGTTGGCGGTTCATCATGCTTCCTCCCCGTGCTGCGCCGGTTCTTCCCGTAAGCCGGACAGCGCGGCGCGCTCCAGCACCAGCCGGGCGCGTTCAATCACCGGGCTGTCGACCATTTTTCCGTTGAGCGACACCACGCCGCGCCCTTCCCGCTCCGCCGCTTCGGCGGCGTCCACCACCCGCTGCGCGTGCGCCACCTCTTTGGCGGTCGGCGCGTACAGGTTGTGCAGCAGCTCAATCTGGCGCGGGTTGATCAGCGATTTGCCGTCGAAGCCGAGCTGTTTGATCAGCGCCGCTTCCTGCAGGAAGCCGGTCTCGTTGTTGGCGTCGGAGTAGACGGTGTCGAACGCCTGAATGCCGGCGGCGCGCGCCGCCTGCAGCAGCGAGCAGCGGGCGAACAGCAGCTCAATGCCCTCCGGCGAGCGTTCGGTGCGCAGGTTGCGCACATAGTCTTCCGCCCCCAGCGCGATGCCGATAAGCCGCGGCGAAGCGTGCGCGATCGCCACCGCGTTGGTGATGCCCTGAGCCGATTCGATCGCCGCCAGCAGCCCGGTGCTGCCTACCGGCCGGCCGCAGGCCGCCTCGATGGCGGCGATCTCGCGCTCCATGTCGACAACGTCCTGCGCGCTGTCGGTCTTCGGCAGGCGCACGATGTCCGCGCCGCCGCGCACCACCGCCTGCAAGTCCGCCAGGCCGTAGGCGGAATCGAGCGCATTGACGCGCACGATGGTTTCCACCTCCTGGTACAGCGGATGCTGCAACGCGTGGTACACCAGCCGGCGCGCCGCGTCTTTTTCACGCAGGATCACCGAGTCTTCCAGATCGAACATCAGCGCATCAGCCTGATAGATAAAGGCGTTGCTGACCATCGCCGCGTTAGCGCCGGGAACGAACAGCATGCTGCGGCGCAGCCGGGTTTTATTCAGCGTTTTCATCTTTCGCCTCCCACGGCAGTTGGCCGCCCTCGCAGGCGCGCATCAGCGCGGTTTCCAGCCGGGCGCGCAGCACGCAGTCCAGCGCCCCTTTGTCGTCGACGATCACCTGCACCGGCTCCACCTCATAACGCTGCAGCACCTCCAGCAGGGTGCGGCGGATCGCCGCGCCGAACTGTTTTTCCACGCTGCTGGCGATCAACAGATCGTGCTGCGGCCCCTCGGCGGGCGCGATGCGCACCATGACATCGCTGGATTCCAGCGTGCCGGCCATTGCTTCTCGGATAATTTTCATCATTCACCTGATTGTGCGGACTCAAAAGGATGCGGGGCCGCCTTGGCCCGGCGCTGCGTTTGCAGATCCTGCAGGTAGTACAGGGTGTCCGGCGGCACCAGCGGCGCGGCGGCGTGGAAGTCCCCCGCCGCCAGCAGCTTGCGCACCCAGGAGGCGGAGATCGCCGTGCCCTGATATTGCAAACGCTCGATTTCCACCAGCGCGATCGGCGGGCTGGGCAGCGCCGGCGTTTCCAGCCAGTAGCGCATGTCGCGGTTGTATTTCGCGGTCACCGCGCAGAACGGCTCGTTGCCGACGAAGCGGTGGGTGATGCCCAGCGCGGGCGCCAGATACTGGCGGAAGATCTTCAGATCGATTTCGGTGTAACAGTCGTCGGCCACGCCCTGGTCCTTGATGAAGTAACAGGGGAAAGTGGCGCGCGAGATCACGTACTGCGAGCCTTCGTGTACCGTGAGGTTGGGGATATCGGCGGTGCCGGCCAGCACCAGCCGGCGCCGGTCTTCATAGCTGAAGCGCGAGGTGTTTTCCTTCACCAGAAACAGGTGCAGCCAGTCGCAGCGCTTGGCCGCCTGACGCACCAGATACTGGTGCCCGCGGGTAAAGGGGTTGGCGTTCATCACGATACTGCCGATGGTGTCGCCCGGCCGGCGCTGGCTCGCCAGCTGGGCGGCGTAGCGCTTCAGGCGGCACGGGCTGTTTTCCATCAGCACCACGATGCCCGGCACGGTGGCGATCGGGTAGAAACCGCACTGGCGGAACAGCGGCTCGTTCTGCACCTTGGTGTAGATAAACAGCTGGGTGTGGTGGCGCTCGTAGGCCAGGTTCACCAGCTCGGTCGCCAGCGCCAGCGCCAACCCTTCGCCGCGCATCAGCGGGCTGATGGCGACGCATTTGATAATATTGTCGGCGATGCCGCCGCAGGCGACCAATTTGTCGTGCTGGGTAACGGTAATAAATATTTCAACCGTGGTGTCGATATTCAGATCGTTACTGCGCAAGAAGGCGCTTATTTCCGAAATCGCTTTATGATCCGATCGCTTTACCCGATTAAATACGGCATCGCCTAACATAACACGCTCTCTGGGTTAACTGGCAAACAACAAATGAAATACAAAAAGGCATTTTAATTAACATCAGAAATGGCAATTAAAACCTTAAAAACCATGAAGATAAAATCATCCTCTCGTTCGATAAACCCATGGTAAGCAGAAAAAAAACGCGGATTATTGACCTATTTCACAAACCGATCCCGGTTAATAAGTTATTTAATGTTCTTTATTTGCTTAATTAATCTTATGGTGTTTATTATTGAGATAATCTTTATTTGGCGCCGCAATTCACTTACATTCACTTAGCATTTTTATTGCAATTACGGGTCGCACTATGGAATGGCTGAACATCCTGATCGTTGAAGACGAAACGCCGCTGGCGGAGATGCACGCGGAGTTTATCCGCCAGAACGGCGGCTGCCGCCAGATTTGGCTGGCCGGCACGCTGGCGCAGGCGCGCGCCATGACCGAACGCTTCAAGCCGGATCTGATCCTGCTGGACAACTTTCTGCCGGACGGCCAGGGCATCACCCTGCTGCGCGAACTGACGCTGAGCGGGTATCGCGGCGGCATCGTGTTCATCACTGCCGCCAGCGACATGGCCACCGTGGCCGAGGCGTTGCGCTACGGCGTGTTCGACTACCTGATCAAACCGCTGGCCTATGACCGGCTGAGCCAGACGCTGCTGCGCTTCAGCCAGCGCCGCGAAGCGTTGAAGGACAAAGCGCGCCTCAACCAGCGCCGCATCGACGAGATGTTCAATACCTACGCCCGCAGCGAGCAGCAGGCGGCGCTGCCCGCCGGCATCGACGAGCTGACGCTGGGCAAGGTCCGCGCGCTGTTCGCCGAACCCGCCGCGCGGCACACCGCTGAAAGCGTTGCGCAAAAAATGGGGCTCAGCCGCACCACCGCGCGCCGTTATCTGGAGTTTTGCACCGCCGCGCAGCAGCTGCGCGCCGAGATCATTTACGGCAAGGTAGGCCGCCCACAGCGGATCTATCGCGCCGGCGAGCCGCATTAACGGTTATTTGATCGCCCTTGCAAGGTTGCGTGTAACCGCTTTACTTTTTATGCGCCGGTCAGCATCTTGGTGAGCATCACCTAGCCGACTGGACGATCGCCGATGCCTGCTGCGCCCCTAGCTTCCCTGACCGAGATCCTCGCCCGCCGTGACTGGCAAAACCCCGCCTGCACCCACTACCGCCGGCTGGACGCCCACCCGCCGTTCGCCAGCTGGCGCACGGTGGAAGACGCGCGCGACGACGCCCCCAGCGCCAGCCGCCGATCGCTGAACGGCGAGTGGCGCTTCAGCTATTTCCCGCGCCCAGAGGCCGCGCCGGAGAGCTGGCTGCAGCAGGATCTGCCGGACGCCGCCCCGCTGGCGGTGCCGGGCAACTGGCAGCTTGCCGGCTACGACGCGCCGATCTACACCAACGTGCGCTACCCGTTCCCGGTCGATCCGCCGCGCGTGCCGGAAGACAACCCGACCGGCTGCTACTCGCGCGCCTTCAGCGTCGATCCGGCCTGGCTGGCCGCCGGCCAGACGCGCGTCATCTTCGACGGCGTCAACTCGGCGTTCTATTTATGGTGCAACGGCCATTGGGTCGGCTATTCGCAGGACAGCCGCCTGCCGGCGGAGTTCGATCTCAGCCCGTGGCTGCGGCCGGGTGAAAACCGGCTGGCGGTGATGGTGCTGCGCTGGTGCGACGGCAGCTATCTGGAAGATCAGGACATGTGGCGCATGAGCGGCATCTTCCGCGACGTCAGCCTGCTGCACAAACCCGCCGCGCACCTGAGCGATGTGCGCATCACCACGCCGCTGCATGACCGCTTTACCCGCGGCGAACTGGTAGTGACGGCGCGCGCCAGCCGGCCCGGCCCGCTACAGGTGCAGGTTCAGCTGTGGCGCGACGGCGCGCGGGTGGCCGAACGCACCCAGCCCCTCGGCAGCGAGATCGTGGACGAGCGCGGCGCCTATGACGATCGCGTCACCCTGCGGCTGCCGGTGGAGCGCCCGGCGCTGTGGAGCGCCGAAACGCCCGCGCTGTATCGCGCCACCGTCGCCCTGCTCTCGCCCGAAGGGGAGATTATCGAGGTGGAGGCCTATGACGTCGGCTTCCGCCAGGTGGAAATCAGCGGCGGGCTGTTGAAGCTCAACGGGCAGCCGCTGCTGATCCGCGGCGTTAACCGCCACGAGCATCATCCGCGCCACGGCCAGGTGATGGACGAGGCGACGATGCGCCACGACATCCTGCTGATGAAGCAGCACAACTTCAACGCGGTGCGCTGCTCGCATTACCCCAACCACCCGCTGTGGTATCGGCTGTGCGATCGCTACGGGCTGTACGTGGTGGACGAAGCCAATATCGAGACCCACGGCATGCAGCCGATGAACCGCCTGGCTGACGATCCGCTGTGGCTGCCGGCGATGAGCGAGCGCGTCACCCGCATGGTGCAACGCGATCGCAATCACCCTTGCATCATTATCTGGTCGCTGGGCAACGAGTCCGGCCACGGCGCAAACCACGACGCGCTGTACCGCTGGGTGAAAAGCCAGGATCCGACCCGCCCGGTGCAATATGAAGGCGGCGGCGCCGACACCGCCGCCACCGACATCATCTGCCCGATGTATGCGCGAGTGGATCAGGATCAGCCGTTCCCGGCGGTGCCCAAATGGGCGATCGGCAAGTGGATCGGCCTGCCGGAGGAGCCGCGCCCGCTGATCCTGTGCGAATACGCCCACGCGATGGGCAACAGTTTTGGCGGTTTCGAGCGCTACTGGCGCGCGTTCCACGCACATCCGCGCCTGCAGGGCGGCTTTGTCTGGGACTGGGTCGATCAGGCGCTGATCAAACGCGACGAGCGCGGCGAAGAGTTCTGGGCCTACGGCGGCGACTTCGGCGACACCCCCAACGATCGCCAGTTCTGCCTGAACGGGCTGGTGTTCGCGGATCGCACCCCGCACCCGGCGCTGTTTGAAGCGCAACGGGCGCAGCAGCTGTTCCGCTTCGCCTTCGACGCCGCCTCGCTGACGCTGACCGTCACCAGCGATTACCTGTTCCGCCACACCGACAACGAGCAGCTCAACTGGCGGCTGGAGCTGGACGGCGTGGAGCGCGCCAGCGGCAGCTTCGATCTGGCGCTGCCGCCGCAGGGCAGCACTCGCTTCACCCTGCTCGATCGCCTGCCGATGCTGCATCAGCCCGGCGAGCTGTGGCTGAACGTGGAGGTGGTGCAGCCGCAGGCCACCGACTGGTCCGAAGCGCACCACCGCTGCGCCTGGGAGCAGTGGCGAGTGCCGCGCGCGCTGCATCCCGCGCCGCCGCCGGCGCAGGGCGTGCCGCCCACGCTGGCTGAAGACGATCAGGGGCTGACGCTCACCCACGGCGACCAGCGCTGGCGCTTCGAGCGCAGCAGCGGCCACCTGACGCAGTGGTGGCAGAATGAGCAGCCGCAGCTGCTGACGCCGCTGCGCGACGGCTTTGCGCGCGCGCCGATCGATAACGACATCGGCGTCAGCGAGGCGGACCATATCGATCCCAACGCCTGGGTCGAACGCTGGAAGCTGGCGGGCCTGTACCGGCTGGAGGAGCGCTGCACGCAGTTGCAGGCCGATGCGCTGCAAAACGGCGTGCGGGTGGTGAGCGAACACCAGTTCGGCGTGGACGGGCAGATTTTGCTGATTAGCCGCAAGCAGTGGCTGTTCGACGCGCTGGGCGCGGTGAGCGTGAACGTGGAGGTCGAGGTGGCCGACGCCCTGCCGCCGCCGGCGCGCATCGGCCTGCACTGCCAACTGGCGACGGTGCAACCGCAGGTGGAATGGCTGGGCCTGGGCCCGCACGAGAACTACCCGGATCGCCGCCTGGCCGCGCAGCACGGGCGCTGGCGCCTGCCGCTGGCGGATCTGCACACGCCATATATTTTCCCCGGCGAGAACGGCCTGCGCTGCGACACCCGCAGCCTGCGCTACGGCGGCTGGCGCATCGACGGCCGCTTCCACTTCTCGCTCAGCCGCTACGGCCTGCAACAGCTGATGGCCTGCAGCCACCAGCATCTGCTGCAGCCGGAAGCAGGCACCTGGCTGCATCTGGACGGTTTCCATATGGGGGTGGGCGGCGACGACTCCTGGAGCCCGAGCGTGCACCGGGATTACCTGCTCACCGCCGGTGTTTACCGCTATCAGCTGCGCTTGCAGCGAGCGCCCGAGGGCTAAATCTGCCAAAAAACTCAACGGGTTGCGCATTCTGTAAGCAAACAGTCACAGAATGTGTAATCCGCCTTTGACATGCCGACGGCGCCTCGCTATTATTCGCCCCGTTCACACGATTCCTCTGTAGTTCAGTCGGTAGAACGGCGGACTGTTAATCCGTATGTCACTGGTTCGAGTCCAGTCAGAGGAGCCATATTTAGAGAAGCCCGCTCAGGGAAACCTGAGCGGGATTTTTGCTGTTGGGCGGATCATAATCGGCGATCCCCTACGCTCTCGCTACCCGACACCGTTCAGCCATCCGTTGAACGGGTGAGTTTCTCCCATTGTTCAATTTCCTGACCTAACGCCTCGAGCTTTTGCCGCACCAAACTTAATGCGTCACTGCCTAACAACAGATGCGTAGGCGGGTTCCCGCTCTCGATCAATGCCAGCATGGCGTGAGCCGCCTTAACCGGATCGCCGAGTTGCTTGCCGCTTTTTTCCTGGCGCGCCTGACGAACAGGTTCAAATAACGCGTCATAGTCCGGAAGACGACGAGGGCTGCGCACCATTGAACGCCCGGCCCAGTCCGTCCGAAACGAGCCAGGCGCCACGGCGGTCACGTGTAGGTTGAACGGGGCAAGCTCTTTACTTAAGGTTTCTGATATTCCTTCCAGTGCAAATTTGCTGCCGCAGTAATAGCTGATACCGGGCAAGGTAATGAAACTGCCCATTGAGGTGATATTGATAATGTGGCCCCGACGGCGCTGGCGCATGCCCGGTAGCACGGCTTTGATCATTGCCACCGCACCAAACACATTGACGTCAAACTGACGGCGCAGCTCTGCAAGCGGGGATTCTTCCAGAATGCCTTCATGGCCGTAACCGGCATTGTTCACCAGCACATCTATCGGACCGACGGCGGACTCTATCTCTCCAACCACCTCATCAATACGTTCATCGTCCGTGACATCAAGCAGATAGCCAAAAGCCCGCTGCGTATCGAGCGCGGCGAAAGCCTGCAGTGCTTCGCTGTTGCGCACCGTCCCTACAACCCGATGCCCTACGGCGAGGGCTTCCCGCGCCAGCGCCTGACCAAAGCCACTGCTGACGCCGGTAATTAAAATCGTTTTTGCAGATGCCATAAAAAGAACTCCCATGAACCATGAAGGTTGCATGGTATTCTCTTCCCTGCCGTATTTTTAGGCCGTATTTTCTCTTTTTCTTGCCTGATTTTATGAGGTGGTGGGATGTCCGACATGATTGCCCTGATGAATAGACTTGCGGTGCAAGAGGGATACAACCTCACTGCCCTACCTGATGTGCGAATTTTGCGTTCCGATCGCCCGCTTGCCAGAACGCCGGTGCTTTACGATCCGGGGATCGTGATCGTCTGCCAGGGCAGCAAACGCGGCTATTTCGGTCAACAGACCTATTTATATGATGAGCAGCACTACCTGGCGGTTTCGGTGCCGGTGCCGTTTGTGATGGAAACCGACGCGTCGGCAGCACATCCGCTGCTGGCGATTTATATGCATCTGGATTTTCAGCTTGCCGCGGAACTGATGTTGCAGATTGAACAGCATGGCGCCCCGCATCCTCCCGTCGCGCCGCAAAGCATGATGTCGAGCCCCATGGACAGCGCGGTAAAAATGGCCGTACTTCGCTTACTTGACGTCCTGACTAACCCGCTTGAGGCGGCGATCCTCGGCCCGGCGCGGGTGCGTGAGCTTTATTTTCGCGTGCTGACAGGCGCACAGGGCAACGCAATGCGTGCCGCGCTGGCCTTGCAGGGGCAGTTTGGCAAAATCGGTAAAGCGTTGCAGCACATCCATGCCGCTTATGCGGAGCCGTTAACGCTGACGCAGCTGGCGATGATGGCCGGCATGAGCGTGCCGACCTTTCATAGCCATTTCAAAACGATAACGCAGATGCCGCCAATGCAGTATGTGAAATCGGTACGCCTGCACCAGGCACGGATGCTGATGGTACGCCAACAAATCACCGCCGCCGCCGCGAGTTACGCCGTTGGCTATGAAAGCCCATCGCAATTTAACCGCGAATTCAAGCGTCTGTTTGGCCTGCCACCGGCAGAGGAGATAAAACGCATGCAGCGTCACTTCGCCATTCCGCCCGCACAGCCTGCGTCGGTATTTGTTTCATCGCACTGAGGCTTATTCGGTATGGCAAACTCTACCTTGAGGTATGGAGTGCCCGCTTCTGGCGCATAAGAACGCGAACGATTCCAGTCACCGCTGGAATGAAAGATGCCGACAAGTTAAGGCCCTCTGTGCCTCTTACCCTCGTCACCGAGCGGACGAGGGGATATGTCCGACAGTGGCTGTTTCGGCAAGGAAGGATTCGATAGCCCTGACAAGCGCGAGCGGTGTCTCGTTCATCGGATAGTGGCCGGCGTTTTCCAGAATCTCAACCGTTGCATGGGGATAGCGTTGAAGATAGGTTTTGGCCATTAACCCGGCATTGAATGTTGGATCGTGCTCACCCACAAGCACCTTTATCGGATGCGAACCGACAATCTCATCGCTGAAATCGGTATCGGCCCATGCATGAAAATACGCAGAAAATGCTTCCTGAGAGGAATGCGATACCGAATACGCTGCTTTCCATTCGACCCAGGATAAGGGCAACCGTCCGCCAGTACTGCGGTCTATGATGGCTTTTCGATTGTCCAGTTGCTCAGCAGCATCTTCAAGCAGGCGGCGCGTCGTAGCATCGTACGAAATGCCGCCGCAAGGAACGGGTGCAACGGCAACGAGTGCCCGCACTCGATTGGGCGCGCGCGTTGCAATCCGCTCAATCACCATCCCCCCCATCGAATGACCTATCAGGCTGAAGTCGTGAAAGCCGAGAGCGTCAATAAGCGCCAGCGCATCGGAGGCAATCTCATCGATCGTGTATGCGCCGCGCGTTTCCTGCATGCCCCCATAGCCGCGATAATCCATGAACACATAGTTGAACGCGTGGACATTCAACCAGGGTTCAATCTCTTCGAACGAGTGCGCGTCACCGAACCAACCGTGAAGAACGAGAACGGGGTGGGGTCCGTTGCCCACGCGATGATATGTGTTAGTCATATTGACTCCAATGTGAGAAAAATGTGGTTTTCAGCCTGCGTGACGCGAACTTTCCGTAGACGCCATTGCGCCATCACACGACGATTTAACCGATAAGGCTTAGGAATGGCGGGTAAGTCATCCTAACCGCGATGCCAGATGACGACGTCCGTTTTATAGCTCGATCAGGACCACGCCTTTGAGGCGACCGGCACAGGCTTCCTGCAATGCAGATATCGAGCTTTCAATTCCCTTGAAGGTCGTGGACGTAAGATGAATGCGTCCGTCACGCTTCCATGTCTTCAGATCGCGTAACCAGAATCCAAACGCATCGGGCGAATGATCCGCGCTGAAGCCGCGTAATGTCATACCTTTGAAGATGATTTGAAAGCTGTCCAATGTAACCGGAGCCTGCAAAGACGCCTTTTCTGCGTTCAGCTCAGCGGTGAGCGCACCGAGCAGAACGCCACGGGCACCATCCCTTGCCAACTTAATCGCCGCAGCGAGCTGTTCACCCCCCACCATGTCTACGATGACATCAATGCCTTCAGGTGCGGCTTTCGCCAGTTGCTCGTTCATGGGGCCGCCGTCTCGGGTGACGACGGCATCATAGCCCAGTTCCTCTTGCATCCAGCGGGCCTTGCTGGCTCTGCTCGTGCTACCAATCACGCGTGTCGCGCCGAGGAGCCGTGCGATCTGTCCAGCCATCGAGCCAATGGCCCCCGCGCCGCTGGAAACGAACACGGTGTCACCTTTCTTCACCTGAACGCCTCGGGTCAACGCGGCATAGGCCGTCCAGCCATGGCCGAGATAAGCCGCTGGGTCAGGTTCGCGGCAATCGATGAGCTTGCCGTCGTGTTCGGGGATCACAGCATATTCCCGCCAACCGAACGGATGCATGACAAGGCTACCTACAGGAAGGCTGCAGCCCGATCCGGTCTGGACCACTTCTCCGATCGCGCCGTCCGCCAGAGTGTCTCCAGGGTTGAGAGGCGGGAACGGAATACCTTCGGCGGCCTTTGCATCCTCCTGCGCCATCAACCGTGTCGAGATGGATACACGGAACCAACGGTTACGGACTACGGCTTCATACGGTCCAGGCGCAGGAATGGTCGTTTCCATGATGGCGAAATCTTCGGGGTGAATTTCTCCCTGCACATGGCGGATAAGTTTAACTTCGCGGTTGTTTGATAAACCTGCAGACATAATGGTCGCTCCATAAGACTCATTTCGCTCTTTCTGGTAAAATCCAAAATATGAGCACTTGCTCATATTAATAATGGGGGTTGTTTATGGCTACTCGCATTCCTACAGAACACCGCGCGATGCGGAAACGCCCTAAACAGCAGCGTTCCCAGAACACGGTGGATAGTATCGTCGAGGCAGGTGCTCGCGTTTTGGCGCAGAGAGGTTGGGCAAACTTCACGACTAACGAGGTGGCGCACACTGCCGGCGTCAGCATCGGATCGCTGTATCAGTATTTCCCAAATAATCTGGCAATTGCCGAGGCTATTCGGAAACGGCATCTCGATGAAATCCTGAAAGTGCTTCCTGATATCAAGACACAAGGCGAAAGGGTTCCGCTCGAGGAACATATTGGCCGATTGATTGATGCGGTTGTCACGCTTCATGCGACTAACCAAGATCTGCATCGTGTTCTGATCGATGAGGTTCCGCTCGCGCCGAGGGAATTCTATGACGCTTTTGAGCGTGAGTATCATCGTCGCTATGAAGACCTCATCCGTGCGGCGGCCCCGTCAGACGATACTGAAACGGACCACTTAGTCGCGGCCCGCATTCTCGCAGATGCGTTGGAGGGCATCGTTCATTCCGCCTCTCGCCGGAATGAACTCATGTCGCCAGTGATAAAGAGAGAAGCGACGAGGATGATAATGTCTTATCTTCTGGCACGAGAGAGAACCTGAGAAGTCGGTCATGCGAAGGGAGGCGCGCTATGTGAGCAACCAGAGGCGGCATAGAATCAGTATGAACTGCTCCCCGTTGATAGACCCTTAAAGTCAGCAATTGCCATTGAGTAACTGACTTTTATATTTAGCCGCTATGATAAATGCCAACGTCCGATCCTGGCACGGAGTGGGCAGGCTAACTGAGCTGAAGGTCTGCTTTGAGCGAGGAGCGGACATCTTAAGCTGGTTGATTTTTATGCTCCCACCTCTATGTAGCCATGTTATATGGCTACACTTATACAGAAGTAAGGATTAGTCTTTTCCCGGACCATAATTAAATTTTGTACCATTTCCAATGGCGTAAAACTGTCCGCCAGCCACGTAATGGACAGTACGTAATTCATCAGGCGCATCATCAAAAATCCAGTGCCCATTCCTGAAAACGCGGTCATCACTCCATGCTCCGACAATTTCACCCATGAACAAGTTGTGCTGCTTTTCATTTTCTTCATTGGGTATAACCTTACAGACTAGCCAGCCAGCGCAACCTTCAACTAAAGGCAGATCGAACTCTTTCTGATAAAAAAGTGGGATTTTATTATTTTTATCGGGTGTATCAGAATAACTGTGACCGCCAGCATATAAAACCATTTCCATCTGATTTACTACTGGGATCTGGACAACGTAATATCCACTTCTTTCGACAAGGCCGCGTGTAAATGCCTGTGGGCCTATAAAGGCCATCACTTTGTTATTGCCTACTAATCCCACCCAGGCAGCTGCCATGACATTTTCAATACCATTATTTTTAGCCGATATCATCGTCGTTGGCCCGACCTGCAATAAACGATAGGCTTTGTCTAATTCTACGGGTTGTATTGCCATAAGTTACTCTTCTAAGTTCTGATAAAAAGATACGATAGGTTACTTGTTTGATAATTTGATTATATGCCTGGAATAATTGCAAATTAATTGCTAATATCAAAAAACATTACTGCAATTTTCACAACAATCATGAACAAACTTGATGCTCTGAAGTTTTTTATCATCGCCGCTGAGACCCTCAACTTCCGCGAAGCCTCTATAAAGCTTTCGGTTTCACCATCGGTTGTAACACGAACAATCGCTGAGCTGGAGAAACAGCTTGATGAACCTCTTTTCAGACGCAATACTCGCTCGATCTTTCTCACAAGTTTTGGCGAGCATTTTTTACCTCAAGCCAGGCGACTGCTAGAGGATTCGGAAAAACTATTTCAGACGGCGAAAGATGATAATGAAATGAAGGGCATTGTCCGTATCACGTCTCTTCGATTTCCAAAGCATGAACAAGTGTTATATGAACTATTGACTGCGCTACGCCCATATCCTGAATTATTTATCGACTGGCGTTTAGATATAAGGAAACTTGATACTGTCGAGCATCGTATCGATATAGGTATACGCGTCGGGCGAGAACCTAATCCAAACTTTATCATTAAAAATATCACGCAGGTGGAACATATTTTGGTTGCATCCCCAGAACTCGTTGCGCGCCTAGGAGCACCAACGGATTTAGAAGATCTTCGGCAACGTTATCCATTCAGCGGTTTACTTAATCCTGAAACGGGAAAAATCTTTGAATTTATGAGTGACGCGGTGAATACTTTTTCTCCTCGTCATATTGAATTTTATACTACGGACCCATACGTAGAAATTCAGGCCGCTTTGGCTGGCAAAACGGTTGTACAGTCCAGCGATTTTATCTGTAGAGAGTACTTAGCAAATGGTCAACTCATAAAACCTCTGCCAGAACTGCGACAGGAGAAATGGCAATTTTATTTATATCGACCTTATCAGACGATTACTCCAAAAAGGGTTACGGTAATTTTTTCACTATTAGAAAAAATTTTACGCAAACATTTCGTATCATAACTAACATACCGCGCAACGTCCGCTTGTGGCACAAAGCCGACTGTCAGATTAACCACTCCAGCATTTCCCCACCCATTCCACGCCCACACCATTCCACACTCCGGCAGCGCCAGAGAGAAACCGCCCCCGGCGTTGCCGTCGGTGTGAATCCGCAACGCGGCAACCACAATCACCGCCATAACGCCAACGTTTAGCCAATCCCCACCAGCGAAACCCACTCTTTTATCTAAGAAGATTCCTAACCGAGCTGACGGAAATGCCTTCCTGACGCCAATACGCGGATTTACCCGCCGATTTACAACAATAATTCTGTAAAAACAATCGATAAGCCAATCTCTCTCGCTCAGCAAGTTGCGTCTATCCTTTCGCTATGGGCGCCTGCCGCCCATCGTTCGCTGCAGATCGCGACATGCGCGTTTCTGGCTGTTCGGGTTTCGGTTTTATTCCATCGCGCGCTTCCATTCATCATGTTGAATTTCACAGCAATCTCTCAGCAACAAGGAGTGTTTATATGGCTTACGTCATTACCGACCGAGAAAAACTGCAAGCGATTTGGGAGGCCGCCAAAGCCGGCGACTGGCCGGCCGTGTATGCCGCCTCCGTCGATGCGCTCACCGATCCCAACCATGCCAACCAACCCATTGAGGGCGTGGATATCGCGGTGTATACCTGGATCAAAGGCGCCTATGGCGTGAACTCGAATCAGGGGGCGTTTGCCCATTACATTCGCGACCAAACCAAGCTGCAGTATGAGCTGCGCACCGGGCATGTGCCCGATGACTGGGAGGCGCGCATTCAGAATGCCTCCGACAACATCGCCAAAAACTTCGCCAAAACGCTGTTTGGCGTCGATCTGAGCAGCGATCCCAACGCGCCGCTGCCGGATGCCCCGCCCAGCAGCGCCAAAGTGCCGGACATTCACGAGGTCGGCCTGATCGACGCCGGCGCGGCGGCGTCCGAAGTGTTCACCGACGCCTCCTCGACCGGCGCCCCCAACTATTCCCCCTGGGCCGGCACCACATTGTTCTCTTATTTAGGCGATACCTCGTTCTTTACCGAATGGGTGGCGACCAACGATACCTCGGCCTTTAAGGTGGAAGGCGGGACTTACGATCTGATTGCCGCGGCGCAGGTCTCCATGCAGATGAAAAACCTCAGTTACGTGGTTGAAACGCTGCTGGCGGGCGAAGTGCCCACCTATTTGACCACCCTGGGCATTGGCCACGAGACCATCCGCCTCGCCGCCGAAGCGGCGCGTGATTTCTACACCGAATCCTACGGCAGCAGCGTGACCGGCGGCGGCAGCCTCATTCCCGGCAAGCTGGATATCGGCTCGGCGATTTTCAACGACATTGCCGACGTGCTGTCCACGCCGAATCTGTACCGCGTCGGTACGCTGCATGACGACGATTTCACGCTGGCGTTCGGCAATATCGCCGTTAACACCGGCAGCGGCGACGACACCATCAGCGTGCCGCACGGCTGGCAAAACAACGCCGGCAACTACGGCTGGACGGTGATCGACGGCGGCAGCGGCCATGATACGGTCGATTATTCCAGCCTGTCGCACGGGGTAAACCTGAAGTTTGACGCCCAGGGCAGCTACGGCGGGCGCGGAGTGGTCGAGAAAAACGGCATCGGGCTGTACGGTTTTAAGGACGGGCTGTACAACATTGAGGCGGTGAAGCTGACGGACTTTAAGGATAACGTCACCTTTAACGATCGGGTGCTGACGCCGGCCAACGGCCTGGAGGTTAACCTGGGCAAAGGCTCCAGCGAGATTCGCTTCGAGCACGGTTATACCACTGCGCCGGGTGGGAGCGCGCCGCAGGATTATCTCGGCGTGAACCTGAGCATGTTGTCCAACGATGTTCCCTTCCCCAACAGCCTGCTGAATATTCCCGTGAAGCAGACCCACAATATCTACATCGACGACAGCTTCGAGCTGGGCTTTTTACAGGCCTCTTCCCTGTCTATCGATAACCACCTGCTGGCCTTCGGCGCCGAAGGCTCAAACAGCAGCTTCTCGCTGAACTACAACGCGCAAACCCATACGCAGGATCTGTCGATATTCATGCAGGGCGAAAGCGCGCTCAATCAGCACGTCGTCAATATCTACAATTGGGATCAAGGCGACTTCGGCATCACGCTGGAGCAGCCGGCCATTCAGCTCGTCGGCTTGCAAACCGTTACGCCGCAAGAGCTGGCGGCCGCCTAAGCGAAGCCCGCCGGGTTTACCGGGCGGGCTGTTTATCTTCAACGTGGTGACTCACTCCCTGTCCCGCTCCGCAATCCGCGCCATCAACGCCCCCAATAAGGCCAGATCGACCAGCAATGCCAGCGCGAAACAGGCTCCCTTTATCCCCGGCGCGGCGTAGGTTTGCACCAGCGAAGCGGCAACCACTACGGCCACGCTAGCCACCACCGTCGTCAGCCTGCACGCCACGGCGAACGCCGCTTTCTCTCCCACTGCCGTGCGGTAGGCTATGCCTTGGCCCAGGCCGCCGAGGGCGATACCCGCCAGCAGGGCCGGCCAATCATGGCCGCCTAACAGCATCAGCAGCGTCAATAGCCATCCCGCCGCCGCCAGCAAAAAACCGTAGCGGAGCATAGCCAGCGCAGGCCGATTCCGCAGCGGCTGCCAGCGGGCCAGCGCGGCGGCGCCGAGAAACGCCAGCGCCAATGCCGTTAGCAGCATCAGCGTTGCGCCGATGCCCAGCAGGCTCTCCGCCTCCAGCAGCAAAGCGCCCGCCGCGATCGGCACGCTGAGCGCCAGGGCGCTCGCCGCCGTTCCCGTGTGTTCCATGGCGCCCAGGGCGCCGTTGTTGATATAAAGGCTCATCGTTCACTCCCGACATGATGGAAATGATGAAATAAATTCATTTCCCTGTTCACATGTCAGTAGCCTATCTCTTGTATAATCGGTCAGACAAACTCATAGTTTTCAGCCTTAGATGAGAATAACTCAGCCATGAGAAAACCCCGTTTGCCGCCGCTGGGCGCGCTGCGCGCCTTCCACGCCGTGGCCGGCTGTCGCAGCTTTAAACATGCCGCCGAAGAGTTGGGCGTCAGCGCAACGGCGGTCAGCCATCAGATCAAGCTGCTGGAATCGGTGCTGGAATGCCGGGTGTGCGAGCGCAGCGCGCAGGGCGTCAGCCTGACCGAGACCGGCGAGATCCTGTATGCCGGCACCCAGCGCGCCTTCGCCGCTCTGGAGCAGTCCGTCGCCCAAATCACCCGCGCCCAGCAGCCGCCGGCGCTGACCGTCACCACCACCTCCAATTTTCTCACCCACTGGCTGGTACCGCGCCTGGCGGATTTCAAGGCGGAGTTTCCCACCATCGATCTGCGCCTGCACACCAGCGTCGAGCGCGTCGATCTCAGCCAGCGCACCGTGGACGTCGCCATTCGCTACCGCGAAACGCCGGAAAGCGATCTGCACTGCACCCTGCTGCATGAGGATCGTTTTATCGTGGTGGCCAGCCCGGCGCTGGCGCTGGAGCGCATCGAAGATTTGCAGCGGGTGACGCTGTTTCACGTGGAACATCGGCAGGTGCCCGCCGACGCGCCGACCTGGGAAAACTGGCGGCGGCGCTACGGGCCGGAAGGGTTGAACGTGGAAGCCGGGCTGACCTTCAGCGACGAAACCCATGCGCTGCAGGCGGCGGTGGCGGGCCAGGGGGTGGTGATCGCCAGCCGGCTGCTGGCGCGCGATTTGTTGCAGCGCGGCGTGCTGGCCGCGCCGTTCGAGATGGCGTTACCCGGCGCCAACTACTATCTGATGGCCACCGAAGAGACCGCGCAGCGCCCCGATATCATTGCGCTGCGCGAGTGGCTGCTGCGGCAAATGGCGGCGGGCTAACGGCTCTCGGGGGCGATCTCCCCCAGGCGGATCGCCACGCTGATCGCCTGCGCGGTGGTGGCGGCGCCGAGGCGTTGGCGAATGCGGCGCAGGTGGTTTTCCACCGTGCGTTCAGACAGGCCGAGCATCGCAGCGATATCCGCCTGCCGCCGGCCGATGGCGGTCCAGCTCAGCACCTCGCGCTCGCGCGCCGACAGCCGGCCCTCTCCCTCGCCGGCCGCCGGTGCGAACAGCCGCCGCGCCGCCAGAAAGGCCGCCGTACCCACCAGCGCCAGCGCCAGCCGCACCGGCGGCGAAGCGTCGATGCGCTCGCCCCCCAGGCTGACGGCACCCTCCAAACCGGCCGGGCCAAACACCGGGATCTGCACGCCGTGCAGGCCGGCGCCGCGCGGCGTGCGCACAATCCGGTAGCGCTCGCCCTGCTGCGCCCGGGTTTTAGTCCAGAAGAACGGCTCGCTGGCCCGCAGCATGTGCCGGGTCACCGGGCAGTGCCGCACGTAGGTCAACGCATCGACCGCCTCGCCGTCGCCGAACCAGTCGCCCTCGACCCAGTAGATATGCTCGATCCCCGCCTCCGCCGTGGCGGAAGCGGAAAACAGCACAAAGCGATCGAAACCGAACGGCGCGGCGAAGGCGCGAACCCGCCCCTGAATGGCGGACAGGGTTCGCTCGTGGTCCATCGCCAGCGCCGTCTGGAAAGCGCGCTGCGCGATCTCGTCGCTCATCGCGTGGCGACGTCGGCCAGCAGCGTCTCTGCCGCCAGTTTGCCGAGGTTGTTGGAAGCCAGCGGGCTGTCGCCGGTCAGCAAGCGCCGATCTTTATGCACCTTGCCGGTGATGTCGGCGTTGACGATCTTAACGCCCCGCTCGCGCAGGCGTTCGCCCACCAGCCAAGGCATCGGGCCGGGGATATAGCCGATGTCGATGTTGGCGCCGGTATCGAGCGAGTCCGGGAACACGCACATCTCATAGCCGCGATAGAGGAAATCCTCTTTGCTCTCGCCAATGCCCGCCGCCAGCAAACCGGCCGGCCCGTGGCACAGCGAAATCACATAGCGATCGTTGTCATGCGCCCAGTGCAGGGTCTTTTTCACCTCTTCGCTGAACGGGATATCATTGAGCACGCCGTGGCCGCCGGGGATGAAAACGCCGAGGTAGTTGCCGCCATCCAGATCCTTCACCACTTCCGTCAACTTTTTCGGCTGCTTGAGCTGGCTGCGGTACTTCTCGTAGGTGGCCTTGACTGCTTCATCTTCATGCGGGAACGCCCACATCTCCAGCTTCACCGGATCGCCGGACGGCGTGGCGATGTCGATCTCGAAACCGGCCAGATCCAGGTGATACATCGGCAACAGCATCTCGACCGGGTGGTTGCCGGTAGAGAAGAACTTGCCGTTTTGCATCAGCAGGTAGCGCTCTTGCGAGGCGATCATCAGCACCTTCCACTTACCGCCGCGATAGGCGTTCGGGTAGCTGGCGCCCGTGAAGTCGGTTTTGGACGAGGTGTACTGGCTGAGGGAGTAAGGCGATGGGAAGAACGCGTTGTCTTCCGCCACATCCGGGGTGGGATTACGATCGTTGGATACTGAATCAGTCATGATTATCTCCATATTCACCGTTGCATTTCTCTTTCAGCTTAAATAACCGCCGGCGGGGCCGCAATGAGGGATATCCCTCAATCGTCCTCGCACTGGCGGCGCTCAAGCGGGGTGCCGTAGCGCGACAATGAACGTTTCTTCGCTGACGCCGGCATATTCGTACCGGCACTTTCTCACCGGCACCTGGAAGTAGCGCTCCAGGATATCCTCTTGCAGCAAGGCGTTTTTATCGCCAAACATGCACTGTCGCTTATTCATCAGCAGGCACTTGTCGGAGATGCGATCGGCGTAATGCAGAAAATGCGTATTCAGCACGATCGTCATCTGCCGCTCTTTGGCGAGGCGCCAGAGCATCTCGATCATTTTAGCCTGATTGTAAAAATCCAGGTTCGACTCCGGTTCGTCGAGGATCATGACGTCGGGATCCGCCGCCAGCGCCTTGGCGAAATAACACATCTGCAGTTCCCCGCCGCTGATCTGATTGATGTTTTTCTGCGCCAGCGGCGCGATCTCCAGCGCATGCAACACCGCCTGCGCCCTGGCGACATCTTGCCGCCGCGGCCTGGCGAACCATCCCGCCTGGCGAGCACAGCCGAAAGTGACAAAATCGAGTACCCCATAAGCGAAATGCGGCGTTTTCGCCTGCGGCACATAGGCCAACCGGGCGGGCCGATTGTCGACCAGGCCGATCTTGCACCCGCCAGACAGGGGCCGGCACAGGCCCGCGATGTGTCTCAGCAACGTGGTTTTACCGGCGCCGTTCGGCCCGAGCACGCTGAGGATCTCGCCCCGCGCCAGATGAAAACTGACGTTGTCAAGAAGGGGTTCTCGCCCCTTGAAACCCAGGGTCAGCTGGTTAACTGTGATCATGTTTGCTGCTCATAATAAAAAGGAGAGCGAAAAGCGGCGCGCCGATCAGTGCGGTCAGGATGCCGATCGGGATTTCAGCATAGGTGGCACCTCTGGCGATATTGTCGATCGCCAGCAAAAACAGCGCCCCGCTCAGCGCCGAAGCCGGGATCAGGCGGCCGTGGTTATATCCCAGCACGCTTCTCACCAAATGCGGGATCACCAAGCCGACCCACCCCACCACGCCGGCCAAGCTCACCGAGGCGGAAACCAGCAGGGAGGCGGCGATCAGCAGCAGGATCTTCAGCCGGGGTGGATTCAGGCCGGCGATGCGCGCCTCGTCGTCCCCCAGCGAGAGAATGTTCATGTTCCACCTGAGCCGGTAGATAGTCAGGTAACACGCCGCAAACAGCGGGATCAGCCAATAAACCTGCGCTTTCGCCACCGAAGCGAAGCTGCCCATTAGCCAGAAGACGATCGCCGGCAAGGTATCCTGCGGATCGGCGACATATTTTATGACCGAGACAAACGCGATAAACAGCGACGCGATAATCATGCCGGACAAAATCGTGGTGAGCGCATCCTGCCGGCGTTTGAGGCGGCAAATGCCCAGCACCAGCAACAAACTCACCACGCCGAAAAGAAACGACAGCAGGGAACTCAGGGCAAAGGGCAAACTCAATAGAATGCCCAGCGCCGCGCCAAAGGCGGAGGCGGAAGAGGTGCCCAGCACGTCCGGACTGGCCAACGCGTTTTTCAGCACCGCCTGAAAGGTCGCGCCGGCGACCGCCAACCCGCCGCCCACCAGCATCACCGCCACCACCCGCGGCGCGCGCAGGTTAAAAATCACCGAATAGCGGGCCTGGTTTTCCCCCGACATGTTCCCCTGCCATAAAATCTGCACCACATCGTGGGCCGACAAGGCATAGCGGCCGGCAAACAGTGATGCGAAGGCGACCACACAGAGCGAAATAAACAATCCCGCCATGATCGCCACATATTTTCCTCTGCCCGGCATCTCCAAGCTCCTCCAACGAACTCACGCTATTTAACCGTGGCACTAGCGCTGTGCCAGCACCTCATCCAGCAACCGGTCCGGGATCGCATAAGAGAACATCGTCTGATAATAACGGCGCGTCTCCTCCCGCAGCGTTTTGTCGCTAATGTCTTCAGGGGCATACCGGTTGATCATAAACAGCGGCAGCAGTGATGTTTCCGCCGACAGGCCCCCCCAGTTATGAATGCCCACCGGCGTCGAGAAAACCTTGCCGTTTTTTACCGCCCTGAGCGTCTCCCACGCCTGGCCGGGGATCCCCCCGTGCAGCAGCGCTTTGGCGCTGCCGAACACCACGAAAATCACATCCGGATCCCAGGCCATGATCTGCTCCATCGACACGTTGATGTACCTGCCGGCATCGCCCTTCACCGGCAAATCTCCGGCGACATTATCCATGCCGGCCATTTTCAGATAGGTGTCGCCGTAGGTGTGCGGGCCGCTCACCTTCAGCTGCCTGCCGTCGCTTTCTTCCAGATATAACGCCCTGACGTGTTGCGCGCGGATGGCTGCGGCATAGGGGCGGATCTGCTTCAGGGTCCTTTCCCAGGCGTCTTTGAATTTATGCGTGCGCGGCAGGCCAAGGGTGTCGGCGAAGGTATTTTCCCAATACACCTGGGTGACCATCGGCTGGTATTTGGTCTTCCCGCCGGCGTCCAGATCGACCGTCATCACGCCCGCCCTTTCCAGCCGATCGTCCTGGCTTTTGCCGTAGTAATAAATGATGTCGGGCCGCAGATTCATTAACGACTCCATGTTGACCCGATAGTCCTTATTGATGAAATCGGACGTGATCCTGCCGATGTCAGGCTTCATGTCTTTCAACACATGCATATCGGCATGCATGAATGCCCAGGGGCCGACGCCGACGACGTGCCGATAGGCCGCCTCGTTGGCCAGGATCACGCCGAAGGGGCAGTTGCCGGTGATGACGATCCGCGGGTAGCTGCCGGGCAGCGTTTGCGCCGCCGCGCTCTGCGGCAGCGCGGCCGCTTCCGGCTGGCTGGCGCCGGCGCAAGGCAGCATCGGCAAAGCGGCTATCGCCAGCAAGGCGGTGGCGATGAATGTCAGTTTTACGGCCATGAGGCCTCCTGCGCGCACGCGCAATGGCGCGCGTCGATGAGCGGTGTCAGGCCGAGGCGGCGATGCCGGCGGCCATGATGGTGATCCCGGCAACGAAAACGATCGCCGCGGTGGCGACCGCGCCGCCGCCGACCAACGCGGCGGTTTTTCCTTCGGAAATGTCTTTTCGCTGCAGGAAAGAGAGTTGCGACAGGGGAATGATTTTTCCGCTGTCGGCAACGATGTCTTTCGGTTCAACCTTCGCTACCGTCAGCTCGCCGCCGCTGCCGTCCTTCAGGCCGTATTTCAGCCGATCGCCGACATACACCGGCGGCTGCAACAGATAATACGGGCTATTGAGCCCCGCCTCTTTTTGTTGCAGCGCCACGTCGTGGTAGGTCGAGCAGCCGCTGAGGGAAAACGCCGCCATCCCGATAATGAGCGGCACCAGGTGTGTGAATCGCATGGGAAACCTCGAACGTGCTTATTTGCTGGTTTTTAACGTAACGGCGGACTTGAAGCGCATATAGCTCACGGCCAGAGAGAGAAACGAGAACGCCGCCCCCGCCATTAAGCTGATAGTCGTCGCTTGCGCGCCGCGCATATTGAAGAAAATCGCTACTAACGCCGAACCGACGATTTGCCCGATCAACCGGGAACTGCCCAACAGACCGCTGGCGATGCTGCTGTTTTCATGAGAGACCGAAGTCATGATCAGCAGGTTGTTCGGTGATTGAAACAGGCCGAAACCGATGCCGCACAGCGCCACACGCCATACGATCGCCCCATTCGACGGATCGGCCGGCAGGTTGGCCATCAGCAGCATGCCGGCCAACAAGCAGGCGAGGCCTGACAGGGCGACGAGATTGGGATCGTATTTCTTGGTCAAATCGCCGGAAATCAACGACGAAACCATGGTGGCCAGCGGCCAGGCGGTCAGCAGCAGACCGATTTCCACCACGTTTCTTTGCAGGACATTGTGGAAATAAAAAGGCAGCGATACAAAAGCCAAAAGCTGGGTGCTGTAAGACAGCATCGACATCAGCAAAGACAATGACAGCGTCGGGTTATGCAGCATCGCGACCGGGATCAGCGCGGCGTTGGCCTTTCTTTTCTGATTGATGTACAGCCACCCGGCCAGTCCGGCGAATACCGCAAAGCTCAGCGCCGCCGCCGGCAGATGGCGGGTGGTCATGCTCATCGTGCTGAGCGAGAAAGCGATAAACAGCACAAACACCAACAGGGCGCCCCCGCTGTCGAAGCCAACGCTGCGCCGCTCGCGGGAGCCCAGAAATATCACGCTCAGCAGCAGCGACAGGCAGGCGATGGGAACATTGATGGTGAACAGCCAGTTCCAGCTCGTTTGAGAAAGTATCGCCGAGGCGATGGACGGCCCGGCGGCGGCGGAAACCGACACCACCATCACGTTAATCCCCAGGCCGCGCCCCAGCAGCCTTGCCGGGTAGATCTCCTTAATCAGCGCCGCATTGACGCTGAGCACCGCCGCGGCGCCGAAGCCCTGTATCACTCGGAACGCCGTCAGCATCGCCAGCGTGTCGGAAAGCGCGCAGCCCAACGAGGAGAAAGCAAACAGCACCACCCCGGCCATAAAGATTTTTTTATTGCCCACCGCTCTGCCCAGCGCCGCAAAGGGCATCAACGACGCGACGACGGCAAACTGGTAGGCATTGATAATCATGATGGAGGCCGATTCGGAAACGGCGAAATCTTTCGCGATCACCGGCAGCGCTACGTTAGCGATGGTGCTGTCGAGCATGGCGATGACCGTGCTTAACGAGACGGCGAGAACCGCGAATAGATTTAGCGTCTCTTTTTCCTGGTGTTTAAAAGTCATGTTAACGCTCCAAAAACGTGGGTGTCTTTATGCCGGCATGCCGGCGGCAAAGACGCCGTTTTTATCAATTTTTGTAATTACGTTATAACATATCATTATTGGATGGTAATAAATCTCATTTGAAATATTGGATTGCATAGTGTTTCAAAATAAGAATTAACAAATGAAATACAAATAAGTCACAATATAAACACCCAATTAAATAAATATACTCAGTATAAAAAACCAGTTGATTTATAGAATGACATTAAAAGTAACAGGCGCTAACAGACGACGATGATGCCAGCATAAGTTGTTATGTTATAACACAACGACCTTCCCTTTATGCGGGTTAACCTTATGGCTAAGAAGGACCTTTTGAACACGCGCTTGTCCCGCCGCAGAATGATGCTGGCCGGGCTGGCGGCTCTGGCGCTCAATAGCGCCGTTTCTCCGCTGGCTAGCGCCCACGGCTTGCCACGCCCCAAAAAACAGGCGGGCCCTCAGGGTGCGCGAAAACGATTCCTGGTCATGTTGGATCCCGGCCATGGCGGCATCGACTCCGGCGCCATTGGCCACACCGGTTCGCTGGAAAAACATGTCGTTCTGGCGATCGCCAGAAACGTGCGGGCGCAGCTCGATCGACACGGCATCGATGCCCGCCTGACGCGCGACAGCGACGTTTTTATTCCGCTGTACGATCGGGTGGAGATCGCGCACCGGCACGGCGCGGATCTTTTCATGTCGATTCACGCCGACGGCTTTACCTGCCCCAGCGCCTGCGGCGCTTCGGTCTTTGCGCTTTCCACTAAGGGCGCCAGCAGCGCGATGGCGAAATACTTATCGAACAGTGAAAACGCGGCGGACGATCTCGCCGGCCCCCACGTCATCAAGAAAGATCGCTATTTGCAGAAGATACTGTTTGATTTGGAACAAACGGAAACCATCAAAGAAAGCCTGACGCTGGGCTCGCACCTGATCCAACATATTGCGCCCATCCATCATTTGCATGCCAAAAATACCGAACAGGCGGCCTTCGTGGTGTTGAAATCCCCGTACATTCCTTCGGTATTGGTGGAAACCTCGTTCATCACCAACCCCGAGGAAGAAAGGCTGCTGGGTACCCCTGCATTCCGAAATAAAATCGCCACCGCCATCACGCAGGGGATCGTCAGCTACTTTAAACACGTCACGCACGCTTAAGCTTCACCAGGACGGCAAGCCGGCCGGCTTGCCGCGCACAGGGACGGCGTCATCATGATAAAATGCAATCCTCGCGCTTTTTCGGCGAGCCTGTGGCTCCCGCTGCTGGCCCTGTTGCCGCGCAGCGCCTTCGCCGTGCCGCTGACGGTATCGCAACACAGCAGCCTGAATTTCTACGGCACGATTATCGCCAGACGCTACAGCGGCCAAAGCGAACGCGACGACGGCGACCGCAGCTATCTCTATTTCGGCCTGATCGGCAAAAAAAAGATCGCGCCGCGCTGGCGGGCCTACGCCCATTGGGAATATACCGTCAGCTTCGCCGACGCCACCCGAAACAGCACCCGGCTCGCCTACCTCGGCGTGCAGAACGCCGCCCTGGGCAGCCTCGATATCGGCCGCAACTGGGGCGTGCTCTATGATGTGACCGCCCTGACCGATCGCTCCCCGCTGTTCAGAGAAATGGCCTACAACTACATCGACAACTTTATGCGCGGCCGGGCGCACAACCTGCTCACTTACCGCAAACCTTTCAGCCTGTTTCAGCGGCACGCCGCCCTCGCGCTGCAGTATCAGTTCAAAGACGGCGACGATCGACAGGCGCTGGGCAAACAAAACGGCAACGGGTTCGGCGCCTCCTTCCGCTATGCGCTGACGCCGACGCTCAGCCTCATCGCCGCCGCTTCGGCGTCTCAAACCACGCAGCGGCAGCAACGCGCCGCCGGCTATCGTCGGCGCATCGATACGCTGGCCGAGGGGGTTCTCTATGCGTCGAAAAAAATCTATCTCGCGGCCGTGTTCACCCAAAGCGACAACGCCATCAGCCCGCAACAAACCGCTAACCGCGGCTCGGCGTCCAGTTATGAAGCGCTCGCCAAATACCGGCTGACGGACCACATCCAACCCAACATCGGCTATACCCGTTTGATACAGGCCCGGGCAGGCCGCAACACCGACTTATTGAACTACGAGGAGTTGGGCGTGACCTGGTTGCTCAATAGCAACATGCAGGTGTTTATTAACTATGAATTCAATAACCTTTCTCGGCACGCTCCCGGCGTCGATGCGTCGGACAAACTCGATATGGGCATCAGCTATCACTGGTGACGCGCTGCCGCAGCCAATAAAAAGCCCCGCCCGGTGAAGGGCGAGGCTCGCTCGCGCCGATCGAGACGGTGCGAGAGGATCATGAGGGCAGAGTGATGACAGGGTGCCGAATGCGCCTGCTCATGGCGCGACGGACGCCTCAGCGCGGCGCTTGCGCGTTTTTCCACTCCCGCCAAATCGTTTCCAGCCCGGCGCGATACGTCGTGACGGCGAAGTCGGGAAAACGCTGTTTGAACTTGGTCGAGTCGAACAGGTTATCGTGCTCGTAGCGCGGCAGCAGCTCGCGCATCTCTCGCGCCCCGGACGAAACCAACCCCGCGGCGATCAACGCCCATTTGCCGATAACGGAATATGAAATCTCCTTCCCAAACACCTCGCAGGCCAACGCGGCGAACTGCGCATAGGTGAGCCGCTCGTCGCAGCACGGGAGATGCCACGTCTGGCCGAACGCGTCGGGCGTATTGCCGAGCCGGGCTAACCCACGGCTGGCGTCGGGCGTCCAGATCAGCGTGCGCAGCCTGTCGTCGCGAACCGGCACGCGCGGTTTTTCCCCCGCTTTCAGCCTGTCGACGATCAGCGCATTGGTGAAGCTCTGCGTTTTTCCCGGCCCATAAAACTCGGGCGCACGACCGATCAGCACGGGGATCTGCTTGCGCTCCATCTCGTCGAGCACCTTCTCGGTCATCAGAGCGCGCACCCGTCCCTTGCGCCCCCGAGGCGCGAACGGCGTCGATTCCGTCTGCGGCTCGCCGTTCTGCGGATACATATAGGTATTGTCGAAATAAACAAAGGGCACGCCCGCGGTACGGCTGGCGTCCAACGCATTCTGCAGCATGGTCGGAAATTGCCGCTCCCACAGCGCCGAATCCGGCGGCAGGCCGGCGGCGAAATACACCACGTCGCTGCCCTTCACCGCCGCCAGGGTCTGCTGTGCATCGAGCAGGTCGGCCGCGACCAGCGTATCGCTGTCGTTGACCTTCCTCGGGTTGCGGCTGACCAATCTTAAATCATCGGTGTACGCGCGCTTCAGTTCACGCGCCAGCTCTTGGGCGATCTGGCCACTGGCGCCCAGGATCGTTTGCATTGGCGTTCCTCATCGCAATGAAAAAAACTCCGCCCACTCAGGGCGGAGCAAAAGTGCTTGTTCGCGCTTAACTGTTCACGAACGCCAGCAGATCGGCGTTGACCTGATCGGCATGGGTAGTCGGTATGCCGTGCGGCGCGCCCTTATAGGTATGGAGCGTGCCGTTTTGCACCAGCTTGGCCGACAGCGCGCCGGAATCCTGATAAGGCACCACCTGGTCGTCGTCGCCGTGGATCACCAGCACCGGAATGGCAATCTTCTTGAGATCTTCGGTGAAATCGGTCTGCGAGAAGGCGACGATGCCGTCATAGTGCGCCTTGGCGCCGCCCATCATGCCCTGCCGCCACCAGTTCCAGATAATGGCCTCCGACGGTTTGGCGCCCGGACGGTTATAGCCGTAGAACGGGCCGGCGGGCACGTCGTAATAGAATTGCGCCCGGTTGGCGGCCAGCTGCGCCTGGAAATCATCGAATACCGATTTTGGGGTGCCCTGCGGGTTACTGTCCGTTTTCACCATCAGCGGCGGCACCGCGCTGATCAGCACCGCTTTGGACACCTTGTCCTCGCCGTGGCGCACGATGTAGCGCACCACCTCGCCGCCGCCGGTCGAGTGGCCCACGTGCATGGCGCCCTGTACGCCGAGGTGTTTTACCACCGCGGCGACATCATCGGCGTAGTGATCCATGTCGTGCCCTTCCCACACCTGGCTGGAGCGGCCGTGGCCGCGGCGATCGTGCGCAACCACGCGGAACCCTTTGTTCACGAAGAACAGCATCTGGGCATCCCAGTCATCGCTGGACAGCGGCCAGCCGTGGTGGAAGTAGATAACCTTGCCGTTTTTTGGGCCCCAATCCTTGTAGAAAATCTCGACGCCATCGCTGGTCGTTACATAACCCATGTCGTTTCTCCCATTTACACTCTGGTTAAAAAAGAAGGTTTATACTGCGCACGGCGCCGGGATCTCTGGCTCCCTCATCCCGGTTGGCCGACGATCTTGCGTTGATCGTTTAACGAGTATAGGTTTAAAGTTCACTTTAAGGTCAAACACAATTCGGCAAACCGCATTCCCGCTTTCACTCGGCATCAGGAGAATTCAAGTGCAGGGAGATGACATCCTCATGACGATGGAGCCGCGGCTTGCCGCCCAGCGCCACGCCTTCCTGCGCGACGGCGCGCCGACGATGCAACAGCGCAAGGCCGCCCTGCGCCGCTTGCGGAGCGCCATTCTGGCCCAGCGCGCCGCGCTGGCGGCGGCCGTCAGCGCGGACTTCGGCCACCGTTCGCCTTACGAAACCGACATTCTGGAGATTCTGGTCACCGTTCAGGCGATCGATTACCTGCTGCGCAACCTGAAACGCTTCATGAAGCCGGAGCGCCGCCACGTCGCCCTGCCGTATCAGGCCGCACGCGCCTATGTGCAATATCAGCCCAAGGGCGTGATTGGCATCATGGCGCCGTGGAACTATCCCTTCTCGTTGACCTTCATCCCGCTGGCCACCGCCCTGGCCGCCGGCAACCGCGTGATGCTGAAACCTTCGGAGCTCACGCCGCATACCAGCCGCCTGATCGAAACGATGCTGGCGGCGCTGTTTCCCGCCGATGAGGTCGCCGTCGTGACCGGCGGGCCGGACGTCGGGGCCAGATTCAGCGAGCTGGCGTTCGACCATCTGGTGTTCACCGGCAGCACGGCGATCGGCCGTCAGGTCATGCAGGCGGCCGGCAAACATCTGGTGCCGTTAACGCTCGAACTGGGCGGCAAAAGCCCTGCCGTTATGGCGCGCGGCGCGGTTAACGCCAGAAACGTCAAGAGCGTGGCGTTCGGCAAGCTGTCGAACGCGGGCCAAACCTGTATCGCGCCCGATTACCTGCTGATTCATCAGGACGATCTGGCAAGCTTCATGGCGCTCTATGACGCGGCGGTTAAAAGCTTTTATCCCGACGGGCCAACCGGCGACGACTACGGTGCCATCATCAACAACAGGCACTATCGCCGCTTGCAAGCGCTGCTTGCCGACGCCCAGGCGCGCGGCGCGAAAATCCATCCGGTCGGCCACCGCCCGGACTCGGCGTCTGAACGGCCGAACACGCTGGCCCCTACGCTTATCGTCGGCGCCCCCGATGACAGCGCGATCATGCAAGAAGAGATCTTCGGGCCGCTGCTGCCGGTGCGCACCTACGCCGCCTTTGATGAAACGATCGACGTTATCAACGCCGCGCCCCGCCCGCTCGCGCTCTACTACTTCGGCCCGCCGGGCGAGGATCGGGACCGGCTGCTGGCGCGCACCGCCTCCGGCAACGTCAGCATCAACGCCACCCTGCTGCACTTCGCCCAGGACGACCTGCCGTTCGGCGGCATCGGCCCCAGCGGCATGGGAGCCTGTCACGGCATCGAAGGATTTCGGGCGCTGAGCCACGCCAAAGGCGTTTTCATCCAGAGCCGCTGGCGCTTTACCGACCTGCTGCGCGCGCCGTTCGGCAAGCTGGCGGACGCAGTGCTCGCGTTCATGTTGCGGCGCCGATAACGCGGCGTGTTGACTATCAATAGCACACCCATAAATCGCCGCAAGCTATCACAATATTCACTCATTCCTATTTTATCTCTCCGCCGCCGCTGACTAAGCTTAGCCCTATGTCCCCCTTTGCCCGTTGGCGGCGAGGGAGACGTCAATCGATTGAGTTCAGTTATTTAGCGCAACACCCGACGCAAGCCTTACCCGCATGCCTTGTTAACCGCTCCACGCCCGGCGGCTGGAGCATCTTTACGGAAGCAGAGAGCGCATTATGACAACTGAAAGCAAATGCCCGTTTTCGGGCGGCAAGCAGCCCGCACCGCAGAACGGCCCCACCAATCAGGATTGGTGGCCTAATCAGCTCAGCCTGAAACCGCTGCACCAGCACTCCCCCCTGTCCGATCCGATGGATAAAGACTTCAACTACGCCGATGCCTTCAACAGCCTCGATCTGGCGGCGGTCAAACAGGATCTGCACGCCCTGATGACCGATTCGCAGGAATGGTGGCCGGCGGACTTCGGCCACTACGGCGGCCTGTTCATCCGCATGGCCTGGCACAGCGCCGGCACCTACCGCATCGGCGACGGCCGCGGCGGCGCGGGCGAAGGCCAACAGCGCTTCGCCCCGCTCAACAGCTGGCCGGACAACGTCAGTCTCGACAAGGCGCGCCGCCTGCTGTGGCCAATCAAGCAGAAATATGGCCGCAACATCTCCTGGGCCGATCTGATTATCCTGACCGGCAACGTGGCGCTGGAATCGATGGGCTTCAAAACCTTCGGCTACGCCGGCGGCCGCGCCGACACCTGGGAGCCGGACGACGTCTACTGGGGGTCTGAGAAGATCTGGCTGGAACTGAGCGGCGGGCCGAACAGCCGCTACTCGGGCGACCGCGATCTGGAAAACCCGCTGGCGGCGGTGCAGATGGGCCTGATCTACGTCAACCCGGAAGGCCCGGACGGCAACCCTGATCCGGTGGCCGCCGCGCGCGACATCCGTGAAACCTTCGCCCGCATGGCGATGAACGACGAAGAAACCGTGGCGCTGATCGCCGGCGGCCACACCTTCGGCAAGACCCACGGCGCCGGCCCGGCGTCTCACGTCGGCGCCGATCCGGAAGCGGCCGGACTGGAAGCGCAGGGCCTCGGCTGGCACAGCACCTTCGGCACCGGCGTCGGCAAAGACGCCATCACCAGCGGCCTGGAAGTGACCTGGACCACCACCCCGACCCAGTGGAACCATGACTTCTTCCGCCACCTGTTCGAATACGAATGGGAGCTGAGCCAAAGCCCGGCCGGCGCGCACCAGTGGGTGGCGAAAGACATCGGCGAAACCATTCCCGACGCCTTCGACCCGAACAAGAAGCGCCGCCCGACCATGCTGACCACCGACCTGTCGCTGCGCTTCGATCCGGCCTACGAGAAGATTTCGCGCCGCTTCTATGAGCACCCGGAGGAGCTGGCCGACGCCTTCGCCCGCGCCTGGTTCAAGCTGACCCACCGCGACATGGGGCCGCGCGCGCGCTACCTCGGCCCGGAAGTGCCGCAGGAAGCGTTGATTTGGCAGGATCCGATCCCGGCGGTCGATCATCCGCTGATCGATGAGCAGGACATCGCCGCGCTGAAAAACGCCGTGCTGGCTTCCGGCCTGTCGGTGTCGGCGCTGGTCTCCACCGCCTGGGCTTCCGCTTCCAGCTTCCGCGGCTCAGACAAGCGCGGCGGCGCCAACGGCGCGCGCATTCGCCTGGCGCCGCAAAAGGACTGGGCGGTCAACCAACCTGCGCAGCTCGCCGCGACGCTGGCCAAGCTGGAGAGTATCCAACGCGCCTTCAACGATGCGCAGACCGGCGGCAAACGCGTCTCGCTGGCGGATCTGATCGTGCTGGCCGGCGCGGCGGGCGTGGAACAGGCGGCGAAGAACGCCGGTTTCACCCTGACGATGCCGTTCGCCCCGGGCCGCATGGACGCCTCGCAGGAACAGACCGACGTGGACTCCTTCGAGGCGATGGAGCCGCTCGCCGACGGTTTCCGCAACTTCCTGAAGGGCAAATACCGCGTGCCGGCCGAAACGCTGCTGGTCGACAAGGCGCAGCTGTTGACCCTGACCGCGCCGGAAATGACGGTGCTGGTCGGCGGGCTGCGCGTGCTCGGCGCCAACGTCGGCGGCACGCAGCACGGCGTGTTCACCCACCGCCCGCAGGCGCTGACCAACGACTTCTTCGTCAACCTGCTCGACATGGGCACCACCTGGCACCCGGTCGGTGAAGACGGCCTGTTCGAAGGCCGCGATCGCCGCAGCGGCGCGGTTAAATGGACCGGCACCCGCGTCGATCTGGTGTTCGGTTCGCACGCGCAGCTGCGCGCGCTGGCCGAAGTCTACGGCAGCGCCGACGGGCAAGAGAAGTTCGCCCACGACTTCGTCGCCGCCTGGAACAAAGTGATGAACCTCGATCGTTTCGATCTGGCGTAACGCCTTCCAACGGCCTGCTTCGGCAGGCCGTTTTCTCTCCCGAGATAAACACCGCCTCCCCCTCTCCGTCAGCCCTGTCAGGCGCCGCGATATTCTCTTTTCCCGCTTATTCGTATTTACTCAACAAGTCATATAAAAATTTGATGGGCGGCAATTCTTTTAATGCTGTATTTATATTTAGAGGGCAATGAAGAGCGTAAACTCACATCGTTAATGCGATATATCCCATCAAGGAGATGACCGTTATGGATTATCCTCGATACACCTCAACACGCGGCGAGGCGGGTCTCATCATCGCCGTCCCTTAGCGGCAGTGGGTTTGGCCGGCAAAGGCGCCCCATCGTTTTACGCCATAAAAATAGATGTTCTGCACCTGCGCGATATTCGCCTGGGCGCCTGACGTTTGCCCTTCGTTAATGTTTCACGGCGCGCATTGCGCTTTTGGTTTTTATTTTTCAGCCGACGGGAAAGCTCATGGAAAATTACGCTTCACTCAGGAATATAACCGCTACCTGGAGGTCAACATGCAACATATTATCGGCATTTCTTCTCGTCGGCTGAGAATATCGGCCCTTGCTCTGCTGCTCCCGGCGATGTCATGGGCGGCCGATACGGCGTCTGTCGCCGTAGGGCCGCAGTATGACACCACCCATGTCTACGTCGAACGCGGCAAGATGGATGCCTTTGTCGACAGCATCCTGAAAACCTTCGGCGGCACCAGCACCGAACGCGTGCTGGTCAACGTCACGCCCACGCCCAGCGAAACCTACTCCCAGCTGATACTTACGCCGGCCGGCAGCTTCTCGGTGTTCGATTTCAAAACGCCGATCCCGCATCCGTTTGGCGCTGAGCGCAACGGTTTTCTGGTCAGGGATATGGACGCCGCCATTCAGCAAGCCAAGGCCGCCGGCGCCGATGTGCAGGTCGAACCCTTCGACGATCCGATTGGCCGCGACGCGGTGATCCAGTGGCCCGGCGGCGTCAACATGCAGCTTTATTGGCACACCAAAGCGCCCAACTACAAGCCGCTGCTGAGCGTGCCGGAAAACCGCCTGTACCTCTCCGCCTATCGCGTCGACGACTTCCTTAACAGCTATCGGGCATTCTCGCACGCCAAGGTGGCGAGCGACGCGCAAGTCAGCGATGCGGCGATCGGCCGTAACGGCAACGGCAAGATCCGCCAGATCGAACTGGACTCCCGCTTCGGCAAAACGCGCATTTTCGTCACCGACGGACATCTGCCTTATCCGTTCGGCCATGAGCGCACCGGCTATGGCGTCGACGATCTGTCGGCCACGCTGGCCAAAGCGACGGCCAGCGGCGCGCAGGTGCTGTGGCATTCGACGGCGGCGGAACGCCGCGCCTCGGCGCTGGTGAGCTTCCCCGGCGGCTATATCGCCGAAATTCACCAGACGGCTAAATAAACCCAAGGCGCGCTGCGGCGCGCTTTTTTCTTCGGATATCCATGATGAAACGCACGCTACCCGCACTGTTGCTGTTCTCCACGCTCCCCGCGCTGGCGGCGGAGCCCGCCGCTTCCCCCTGGAAAAACATCCCGTTGGGCGATGCGGCCACGTTGTCTTTCGACGGTTCACTGCGCGAGCGCTATGAATGGACGGATCAGCGGGATCTGAACGGCGGACGCGACGACACCTTCATGCAGCGCTTGCTGGTTGGCGCGCGCCTCGACTACGGCGACTATGTCGGCGCCTATGTGCAGGTGGGATCGTCGCTGGCCACGCCGCGCGACCGCGGGCGCAAGCCGACCGACGAAGATCATGCCTACCTCGGCCAGGACTATGTGGATATGAAACTGCCCACCGCCTACGGCCTCGGCACCCTGCGGATCGGCCGCCAGGAGATTGCGCTGGGCTCGCTGCACCTGCTGGGCACCCGCGACGGCCCCAACGTGCGCCGCTCCTTCGACGCTATCCGCGCCAGTTGGGTCAAGGACAAAAACCGCCTCGACGCCTTTATCGGCCACCCCATTACGCTCAAAACCGGCAGTTTCGACGACGATACCGACAACAGCCAAAAGGTATGGGGGCTGTACGGCACCACACCGCTGACGCCGCTGGCTTCCTCGCTCGATCTTTATACCTTCGGCTTTGAAGATAACGACGCCCACTACGCGCAGCTCAGCGGGCAAGAGCGGCGCTACACCGTCGGCGCGCGCATTTTCGGCGCGGCGCAGGGCTTCGACTGGGACAATGAGGCCGCCTGGCAGTTCGGCAGCGCGGAACAGCGCGACATCCGCGCCTGGTCGGCGTCGGCGCACGCCGGCTATACGGCGAACGACTGGCGCTGGCGGCCGCGCTTTGGCGGCAAAATCGGCATCGCCAGCGGCGATAAAAACGGTCACGACGGGCAGCTCAATACCTTTAACGCCATGTACCCCAAGCTGCCCTACCTGACCGAGAACGGGCTGGTGGCGCCGGCGAACCTGATCGCCATTCATCCTTCGGTCACGATCACGCCGTGGCAAACTCTGTCCATCGACTTCAGCTGGGACGCGCTATGGCGGCAACGCCGCGAGGATGCCTTCTACCTCGGGCCGATGCGCCCGGTGAAAGGCAGCGCGCAAGGCTCGCGCTTTATCGGCAACCAGTATCAGGTCGAAACAACCTGGACACCGCGCAGCGATCTTCAGTTCAAGGTGGCCTATGTCTACTTCGACGTCAGCAACAGCCTGCAGCACCATGCCGGGCTAAAAAACATGAACTTCGTCCTGGCGCAGGGCACCTACAGTTTTTAAGTATCAGGCAAGTTAATCGGTGTACGCGGGCGCCCTCAATAATCCCGTATCCGATTAATGACGACAGCCGGCGTGCGGCCGCCTCTATGCGTTACGGCAATGGCGGCTACTCACCGCATTTCACAGATAAAAAGCTGGAAAAGCAGAAAGATAAATCAGCGACGCAAACGCCGCGCGCCGATTACAGAGAAATATTAAATAAAGATTTAATTCCAACGAGTTATTTAAACACGTCTTTTACTCATATCTTATGTAAAAGATTCATATAAGAATAACTCATTAATAAAATAATTGTGTTTATACTGCTTTAACTCAATCACAGTGCACAATTAATTCCTCACCGTGATTAATGATAAGGATATATTCCGCTTGAACGCAACATTCAAGCCGGACCAAGGAGGCAAGCCAATGATATCACTTTAATTACCCCTGATTTTCAAACCTGTGTACGAGCATATAGAGCGTTAGGTGCAATATTGTCAACGTCCAAAGGAGTTTGATATGTCATTAGCGACCGATAAGATTTCCGATTATTTAACCCGTTATGAAAGAGGCGATCACGCGGGGAGCAGTAAACCGTCATATACCACGCAAGAGGTTTCAGATCTGCTGCTGAGGAGCCATTATTCCGCCAATGGCAAAGGCGTGACCGACCATGCGGCTACCTTGACCTACTCTTTCCCCGTCTATACGGGCAGCGACAAGACGGGCGCCGCGCAGCTTACCGCCGCCCAGCAAGCCCAAACCAAGCTTTCATTGCAATCCTGGTCGGATGTGGCCAACATCACGTTCACCGAGGTTAAAGGCAACGACGCGAAAAATGCAGATATCAAGTTTGGTTTTTATAAGGCGGCCAGCGGGGGCAATTACACCTCGTATGAAAGTACGCAGAGCAATCTAAAAAGCACCATTTGGATCAGCGGCAATAACGGCTACGACGCCTCCAATCCGCAAACCAATAACTACGCCAGGGATACACTCACCCATGAAATAGGGCATGCGTTGGGGCTTTCTCATCCCGGCAATTATGATGCGTCAAATGCCACCTACCCCACCTACGCCAACTCGGCGAAGTATTATGAAGACGACCATCAATATTCTTTGATGAGCTATTTTAACGAACAATACACCAGCGCTGACTATAAAGGCGTTTGGCCATCGGGGCCGCAGCTGGATGATATTACCGCCATACAGAAGCTTTACGGCGCGAATACCACCACGCGCACCGGCGATACCACCTATGGTTTCAACTCGAATACGGACCGAGACTTTTTGAGCGTTAAGGCGTCCACGGACAAAATCGTGGCGGCTATCTGGGATGCCGGCGGCAATGACACGCTGGATTTTTCAGGCTACAGCCAGGATCAGCGCATCAACATTAACGAAGGCGCATTCTCTGATGTCGGCGGCTTGAAGGCGAATATCGCCATCGCCTACGGCGCGCAGATTGAAAATATCATCGGCGGCAGCGGCGCCGACATTCTTGTGGGCAACGCGCTGAACAATACGTTAAAAGGCGGTGCAGGCAACGACATCATTTACGGTGCCGGCGGCGCCGATCAGCTCTGGGGCAATGCAGGCGCGGACACCTTCGTCTTCCGCGAAGCCGGCGACAGCCAAGCCGCCGCGCCGGATTGGATCCGCGATTTCCAGACGGCGGTGGATAAAATCGACCTGTCGTGGCTCAACCAGACGGCTAAGGCCGAAGGGAGCGAATTGCACTTCGTGGATAGTTTAAGCGGCTCGTTGTATGAAGCGGCGCTGAATTATGACGCGCAGCAGAATGTCACCGATCTGGCCATCAATCTCTCCGGCAATCAATTGCCTGATTTCCTTGTCAAAATCGTTGGGCATGTCGACGCTTCCGCCGATATTCTCGTCTAGCCAAGGCAAACCCGCAGTCCGGCCTTCACGCCGGACTGTTTATCTCTCTCAGGCCTCACCCCGGCGTCTTTTTACATTGCCACAGCAATAAATCGCGCCGACGAGGTCACACCGCTTCCAGCTCCGCCGCCAGGGTGGCGACCAGCTCCGCCGCCGGCATCGGCCGCGCCAGGCCTACGCCCTGCCCGGCCCACAGCGACATAAACTCCGCGCGTCCGGCCTTGGCCGCCGCCTGGCGGATATCGCCGGTGAGCGCGTTCTGCACCGGATAAGGCAGGATCTGCGCCTCTTCCGCGCGCATCTGCCGCATGAAATCATTGACGATGCCGCGCGCCGGGCGGCCGCTGAAGGCGCGCGTCAGGCGCGTGCTGTCATCGCCAGCGTTGCGCAGCGCCGCTCGCCAGGCTTCGGCGATGCCCGACTCCGGGCTGCACAGGAATGCGGTGCCCAGCTGCGCCGCCTGCGCGCCCAGCAATTGCGCCGCCGCGATGCCGCGCCCGTTCATGATGCCGCCTGCGGCGATCGCCGGGATCTTCACCGCCGCCGCCACCTGCGGCAACAGGGCCATCAGGCCGACGCAGGACTGTTCGATATCGCCAAGGAAGGTCGGGCGATGCCCCCCCGCCTCCGCGCCCGAGACGCAGACGAAGTCGGCGCCCGCCTCTTCCCAGGCGCGGGCTTCCGCCACCGTGGTGGCGGTGCCGATCACCCGCGAGCCGGCCTTCTTGAACTGCGTGACCGTCGCGCGCGGCAGCACGCCGAAGGTGAAGCTGACCACCGGCGGCGCAGCCTCCAGCAGGGCCGCGATCTGGTCGCGGTTGTTTTCGGCGAATTGGGTTGGCATGGGCGGCTCACTCAGCCCCAGCGCTTCACGGAACGGCCGCAGCAGGTGTTGGGCGCGCTTGAGCTCGGCGAGATCCGGGTGCTGCTCATCGAGCAGAAACAGGTTGATGTTGAACGGCGCGGCGGTCTGCGCGCGGATCTGCTGCACGCGCTCGAGGATCACCGCTGGGGAAAACAGCGCCGCCGCGCACGATCCCAGCGCCCCGGCGTTGCTCACCGCCACCGCCAGCGCCGGCGGCGACGCGCCGTTCATCGGCCCCTGAACGATCGGATAGCGCAGCCCAAGCTCGCGGGCAAAAGCAGAAGGTGCCGTCATCAATATGTCTCCCTGTGCTGACTACATTCGTCTTACGGCGGCCGCGCCGCCGAACCGACCAAAAGCATAGCACCTTCTCACCGCCTGGCCGTGCAGTTAATGCTTCACCTGACGCCGGTCGAGCGACAGGAAGTGATGCACCACCGGTTTCTCAGGGCCGATATGGAAGCGCAGCGCCTCCTGCTGCAGATCGGCGTCGGCGTGCGATACCCGCTGGTGCTGCCGCAGATGCTCTGCCCAGGACTCCACCAGGAACCACTCCATGATGCATTCCGGATCGCCGGTGTGCTCGGTGATGCCCCAGGCGTAAGCGCCATCGCGGCGACGCGCCCGCTCCAGCATCAGCAGCGTACGCAAGAACTGCGGCCGATCCTGCTCGCGAATGCGGTACTCCACCTGAATCATCACCGGGCCGCGATCGTTCTCGACCGGCGTGTTAACCAACGGCTCCGGCCAATGGTTCGACGGCTGCAGATCGGCCTCACCGGTCGGCAGACGCAGGCGGTGGAACAGCAGCCCCGCCGCCAACAGGCCGACGCCGCCGACCAGCAGCGTGGCGGCCACGCCCAGCTCCTGCGCCACCAGCCCCCACAACAGGCTGCCCGCCGCCATCGCGCCGTTGAACACCATCAGATAGATGGCCAGGCCGCGGCCGCGCACCCAGTTAGGCAGCACGCCCTGCGCCGCGCCGTTGAGCGTGGTCAGCGCAATAATCCAGCCGGCGCCCAGCACCAGCAGCAGCACCACCGCCAACCACTGCGGCGGCGCCAGCGACAGGGCCGCCATTACCGCCGCCGTCAGCACCGCCGCCAGCAACACCAGCCCGTCGGCGTTCAGCCGCTGGCGCAGACGCGGCAGCACAATAGCCCCAAGGATCGCCCCGGCGCCCACCGCCCCCAGCAAGACACCGTAAAAACCGGCGCTGCCGCCCAGCATGCGGCGCGCCACCAGCGGCAGCAGCGCCCAAACCGAGCTGGAGAAGGCGAAGAACACCGCCGCCCGCAGCAGCACCACGTGCAGCTCGCGGCTGGAACGGGCATAGCGCAGCCCGGCGCGGAAGGCGCCGAAGAAGTGTTCCGACAGGCCGCTGTCCTCAACCTTCGGCCGCTTCCACCACAGCAGCGCCGCGATCACCAGCACATAGCTCATCACGTCCGCGCCGTAGGCCGCGCCGGCACCGAAGCTGGCCAGCAGCAAACCGCCGGCCGCCGGGCCGATGGAGCGGGCGATGTTGATGCCCAGCGAGTTCAGCGCCACGGCGTTTTTCAGCTCGGCGCGCGGCACCAGCTCCGGCACGATCGCCTGCCAGGTCGGCCCCATCAGCGCCGCGCCGATACCGCCGACGAAGGTCAGCGCCAGCAGGTATTCCACCGTCAGCGCGCCGGTCTGCGACAGCAGCAACAGGCTGCCGCTGACGCAGGCCAGCAGAATTTGCACGAAGATCAGAAAGCGTCGCCGATCGAGAATGTCCGACAGCACCCCGGCCGGGATGGCCAGCAGGAACACCGGCAGCGTGGCGGCGGTTTGCATCAACGCCACCGCCGAAGGGTTGCTCGACAGGTCGGTGATCAGCCACGAGCTGGCGACGTCGCGCATAAAACTGCCGACGTTGCCGAGCACCGTGGCGCCCCACAGCACCGCAAATAATGGAATTTTCAGCGGCGCGAAGCCGCCCGCCGCCGCCTTGTTTTCCGTCTGTTCAGCCATCCGTTCGCTCCTTCAAATCGTTAAATGCCACCAGCAACAGCGCGCCGGCCAGCCCGAGGTGTTCAAAAAATCCGTTCATCATCAGGTCGCGCTCCGCCCCGTCGAACTGCCAGAACGGATTGGCCATCAGCGTCGCCATCAGGGTAAAACCGGCCAGCGCCAACGCGCCGAGCCAGCGATAAAAACCGCTCAGGATCAGCGCCGACGCCGCCAGTTCCAGCAGCGTCACCAGCACGGCGAACAGCGCCGCCGGCTGCAGGCCGAAGTGGGCCATCTCGGCGATGGCGCCCTCAACGTTCAGCGCCTTGACCAGCCCGCCCTGAATATAGGCGGCGCAGATCGCGAGCAGCAGCACCCAGCGCACCGCAGGCGCGTGCAGCCGCTGCGCGCAGCGGGCGGCGATAACAGTCAGGTTCATCGCGCCCCCTTAAAACGGTGAATTCTGGATGAAGGCCAGCAGATCGGCGTTGAAGCGATCGGGATCGGCCTGCGCCAAACCGTGAGAGCCGCCAGCGTAAACATTCAGCTCCGCCTGTTGCATAAGCTTAGCGGCTTTCAGCGCCGAGGCGCCGATCGGCACGATCTGATCGGCGTCGCCGTGCACCAGCAGCGTCGGCTTGTCGATCGCCAGCAGATCGGCGGTGTAATCCACTTCGGAGAACGCGCGCACGCAGTCGTACTGCCCTTTCACGCCGCCCTGCATGCCCATCAGCCAGAAGCTGTCGATCAGCCCCGCGTTGCTCTCCACCTCGTCGCAGTGGAAGCCATAGAACGGCACCGCCAGCTCTTTGAAGAACTGCGAGCGGTTGCCCGCCACGCCGCTGCGAATGCCGTCGAACGCCGCCATCGGCGTGCCCTCTGGGTTGACCGGCGTCTGCAGCATCAGCGGCGGCACGGCGCCGACCAGCACCACCTTCGCCACCCGATCGCTGCCGTGACGGCCGATGTAGCGCGCCACTTCGCCGCCGCCGGTGGAATGGCCGACCAGGATCAGATCGCGCAGATCCAGCGTTTCGATCAGCAGGGCCAGATCGTCGGCGTATTGGTTGATGTCGTTGCCGTGCCAGGTTTGATCAGAACGGCCGTGGCCGCGGCGATCGTGGGCGATCACGCGGAACCCGCTCTGGCCGAAAAACAGCATCTGGTTGTCCCAGGCATCGGCGGACAGCGGCCAACCGTGCGAGAACAGGATCGGCTGGCCGCGGCCCCAATCCTTATAGAAAATGCGTGCGCCATCGGGCGCGGTAAGAGTGCTCATGACGTGTTCCCCGCTCGGTATCGAATTGGATTTTGGACGGGTTAACAGTACGGCAGGCGCAAAGGCAGTGATAACGGAATAATTTTCGCATGATCGCGAGTTTTTTTGCTGAAGAAGCCGGCGTCGCCGCCGGCGCAAAACGTCAGATGTTTTCCAGATCGATACCGCGCGTTTTTGGGCCGAATAGCCCGATCACCAGCATCACGATCAGCATGCTGGCGACGATAAACGCGATCACCCCCAGCGAACCGCCGTACTGCAAGATAATGCCGATGATGATGCTGCTGAACACCGTCGACAGCCGGCTGAAGGAGTAGCAGAAACCGACGGCGCGGGCGCGGATATGGGTCGGGAAGATCTCGGATTGATACGAGTGGTAGCTGTAGGTCAGCCAGGCGTTGGACCAGGTGATGAAGAAACCGCACAGGATCAGCCACAGCGGGTTGTTCTGCAGTGCGAACAGCGAGCCGAAGATCACCGTCACCAGGCAGGACAACACGATCTGCCACTTGTTCTCCATCTTGTCGGCGTAGAAGCTGCACAGCAGCGAGCCCAGCGGGTAGGCCAGCGTGATAAAGAAAGCGTACAGCAGGCTGTGGGTGACCGACGCGCCCTTGCCCGACAGCAGCGCCGGCAGCCAGTTGCCGAAGCCGAAGAAGCCGATGGCCTGAAAGAAATTCATCACTACCAGCATCAGCGTGCGATCGCGATATTGCGGCGCCCAGATGTCGCGAAAGCGGCCGCGCAGCGGCGCTCCCTCGGCATCGTCCACCGGGCGCGACGGGAAGTCCGCGGCCGCCACGCCGCAGCGCCGTTCCATGTCCCGCATTACCTGCCGGGCCTGCGCATAGCGCCGCTGTTGCACCAGCCAACGCGGCGACTCCGGCAGCCCCTTGCGCACCAGCCAAATCACCAGCGAAGCCAGCGCGCCGGCGATCACCACATAGCGCCAGCCGCTCAGCCCCCAAATCGTCTGCGGCACCAGCCACCAGGACATCAGCGCCACCGCCGGCACCGACAGAAACTGCACGAAGAACGCGAAGGCGAAAGCCCGGGTGCGCAAGTGCGCGGGCACCCACTCCGTCAGGTAGGTATCGATGGTCACCAACTCGATGCCGAGCCCGACGCCCACCAGAAAACGCAGAAAGATCACCCATTCCGCCTGCTGTTGAAACGCCAACAGCAGCGAGAAGGCGCCATACCAGATCAGGGCGAACATAAAGGTGGCGCGCCGGCCGAAGCGATCGGCGTACGGGCTCAGCAGGCTGGCACCGACGAACAGGCCGAGAAAGGTGGCGGAGGCAAAGGCCGCCTGATCCGACACGCCGAAAACGCCCTGCGCACCGGTGTGGAAAATGCCGTCGGCGATAAGGCCAGTGCTGATATAGCCGGTCTGGAACAGATCGTAGAGTTCGAAAAAGCCGCCCAGCGACAGCAGAATGATAAAGCGCCACAGGCCGGCCGACGCGGGCAAGGCGTCGATTCTGGCCGCCAAATCCCGCGCATGGATCGGCGACGCCGCTACAGATTCACTCACCATTAACCTCGCATTAACATTTTTGATGACTTTCTATGCTAGCGAAGCGGCGTCGGAGTTAAATTTTTAATTAGCAGACTATGAAAAAAAGTTAAGCATAAAACGCTGCAGCAGCCTGTTTTATAGCAGGAAAATGTAGCGCGGGATGCCGCAGCGGCATCCCGAATCGGCAGGTTAACGGCTGTGGTGGTGCTGCAGCCGTTCGCTGCGGTAGGCGCTCAGCAAGCACCAGCCGAGGGCGATCAGCGCCAGCGGCGCGGCGACGAAGCCGATGTTGCCCATGCCCAGATGCAGGCTCACCTGGTTGCCCAGCAGCGCGCCGCTGCCGATGCCGAAGTTGTACAGGCCGGAGAAGATCGCCATCGCCACGTCGGTGGCGTCCGGCGCCAGGCTCAAGACCCTGGCCTGCATCGACAGGCCGATCGCCATGATCGCCATGCCCCAGAAGATGCACAGCACCGTCAGATGGCTTTCGCTGCCGGCGGCCGGCAACAGCAGCAGCAGGCTCAGGGCCAGCAGCGTAATGGCGCCGATAAAGAAGCCGGAAGGAAAACGCTCGCTGTAGCGGCTGAACAGCAGGCTGCCGACGATGCCGGCGGCGCCGAACAGCAACAGCATCAGCGTGGTGAAGTTCTCCGACAGCCCGGCCACGGTCTGGATAAACGGCTCGATGTAGCTGTAGGCGGTGAAGTGCGCCGTCACCACAATGATGGTCAGCATGTAAAGCGCCACCAGCGCCGGGCGCTTGAACAGCAGCGGCACGCTGGCCAGCGAACCGGAGTGCTCGCTTTTCAGCACCGGCAACAGGCGCCACAGCAGCACCAGCGCCAGGGTGGCGCACACCGCGATGCCGATAAAGGTCATGCGCCAGCCGAGCAACTGCCCCACCACCCGCCCGAGCGGCAACCCGAGCACCATCGCCAGCGCGGTGCCGCCCGCCAGCAGGCTCAGCGCCTGGGCTTTCTTGCCCGGCGGCGCCACGCGGATCGCCAGCGAGGCGGTGATCGACCAGAACACCGAGTGCGCCAGCGCCACGCCGGCGCGCGAGATAACCAGCGTGGTAAAGTTCCAGGCCACGGCGGTCAGTATGTGGCTGGCGATAAACAGCATGAACACGCCGATCAACAGTTTGCGGCGCTCGATCTTGCTGGTCAGCAGCATGCACGCCAGCGAGGCGGCGGCGACGATCCAGGCGTAAATGGTAATGATCAAGCCGACCTGTTCGGTTTGCATCGAAAAGCTGGCGGCGATATCGCTCAGCAGACCGACCGGAATAAACTCGGTGGTGTTGAATATAAAGGCCGAGACGGCGAGGATGACCACGCGCAACCAGGCGGTTGAGCGGGAAACGGGAGCGTGTTCCATGGTAAAAAAAATCCGGACAGGTGCGGGCAAGTCGCGATATTTTAACCAACCGGCCCGCTAAATGCGATACGCGTCACATTTTAATTGTGTGGTTTTTTTCACCGCCCATCGACACGCTCACCGACGCACGGTTGCCAAAATGCTGTGCTAATCTATTGAAGCGTACCAATTTTTCCTGCCGCTCTTCCCCGGCCGTCCACGCGCCGCGCCGAAGACCCGCGCAGTGTCCCTTTGGCGTTTCCTGAGGCGAGGTCATTATGATGTCCGCGATTTATGATTGGTCCGTACTTGCCCTGCGCAATGTTTACGATCGCCGCATCCAGGGCCAGCCGGTGCTCGACAGCGCGGCCCTCTTCCCCGACGCCGAACGCTTTACCGCCCAATGGCGGCAGATCCGCGAAGAGGCGCTGACGGTCGCCCACGATCTGCACAATATCCCGCGCTTCCACGAGATCATGAGCCAGCAGGCGTCCATCTCCGCCAACGACGCGCGCGACTGGCGCATGTTCATCATGAAGGCCTATGGCCAGCCCATCCCCCGCAACCTGGCACGCTGCCCGACGCTGGCGGCGCTGATCGCCTCCTCGCCGGACGTGCTGTCCGCGTCGCTCTCCTTCCTGGCGCCCGGCAAACAGGTGCCGCCCCATCGCGGCCCGTTCCGCGGCATTCTGCGCGGCTATCTGGTGCTGGACATGCCCAAACGCGCCGACGGCGCGCCGGCGGCGGTGCTGAAGGTGGATGGCCGCGAATACCGGCTGCGCGAAGGGGAGTTCATGCTGTGGGACGATACCTTCGAACACGAGGTATGGAACGACAGCCCGCAGGTGCGCACCGTGCTGCTGCTGGACATTCGCCGCCGCGACATGCCCGGCGGGCTGCGGCTGCTCTCCAGAGCCATCATCGCGCTGGTGCGGCTGAACGTGCGCTGGATGCAGCGCCAGTTCTGACTGCGGCGCACAGGCGATTAACCACCCTGAGAAGCCAGCCACTGGCCGGCGGTGGTGGCGGCCATGCCCTGGCGCGCATTGAAGGTGTTCGCCTTATCCCAGGCCACGCCGTCGGGTCGGGCGAAAGCCAACCGGTATTTCGCGCCGACGTCATGCGGATGATTCCGCACCTCCGCCTGCAGCCGCTCTTTGTCCAATAGGACTCTGTTGACCTCCACGCCCCAGTGCGCCTGCATAAGATCGGCAAGCTCACGGTAGGTCAGCGTATCCCCGGCGATATAGACCACCTGGTTGCGAAACGCGGGCCGATGGAAAAAAATCGCGGCCGTCAGCCGGCCAATGTCCTCGGGAGTGGTCAGCGTCACCGCATACTGCCAATCGCCCAGCGCGCGCACGGTTTTGCGTTCCGCATCCACCACGCCAAAACCCGAGTCAAACAGGTAGCTGGTGAAAATGCCCGTGGAAACAATCACCCACTCCGTTGCGCTCTGCGCGCGCAGCAGGTGACGCACCTCGAGCTGTTCATCCCACACCGGCTGCCCGCTGCCTTTACCGACGACATCGTAGTCCACGCCGAACTGCCACGGGAAGTAGCGCGCCACGCCGGCCTGCAAAACGGCCTGGGTGATCTTTATCTGCGTGCCCGCCCCGCCGACGAAGCCGCTGCAGTTGATTACCGCATCAAAGCCACGCAGCAGCACGCTCAGCGCATCCACCCCGCTTTGCTGCAGATCGCCTTCCACCACGGCGATCCCGAGCCGCGCCAGCTCATCCCGCCGCGCCCGGAGCGGGCCGCTCACGGCGCGGGCGGCCTCCGGCCGGAGCAGTACGCTGATTTTTAAAGATGGAGATAACTGAGCCTGCCGGCTCATCGCTCGCAGTACCGGCAGCCCCAGTTCGCCGGCGCCGAGTATGAGCACGGTATTGATGGATGGATTTGTGGATTTCATGCTTGCCTCCTGTCTTGACACTGCGTCATCCTGACAGCTGACAAAAACGGGTTCAATTAGGTACACGCATGATACCGGGGAGGAATATGACGAGCGATCGGGAAGCGCTGCTGCAATTTTCGCAAGCGTTCTGTGAAGCATTGAGCAACGACGATGAAGGGTTGAAGCGCGAGATCCTCGCGCATGCGGGCAACCGTTGGTCGCTGGGCGTATTGCATCTCCTGGGCACCCACGGGCCGCTGCGCCACGGCGAACTAGGCCGCCAATTAGCGGGCGTGACGCAGAGAATGCTGACGCGGACGCTGCGCCATCTCGAGCGGGATGGGTTGATATCGCGCTGCGATTATCAGGAAAAACTGCCCCGCGTGGTTTACACCATCACCGAGGCGGGGGAAGAAATGCTGCTCAACATGCTGCCGCTCTGGTCGTGGATTATCTCCTCCGCCGACGCCTTCAGGGCAGCCCGCTCGCACTACGATGGCCAAGAGCGCGACGCCGAAAAATGAACGCGGGCTTCCCTGCCCGCAGGCGGCTGTCAGCCGCCGCCCAGATACGCCTTTCTCACCTGCGGATCGTTCAACAGTTCTTCCCCGCTGCCGGTGAGGCGGATCTGGCCGTTGACCATCACATAGCCGCGATCGGACAGTTTCAGCGCATGGTTGGCGTTCTGCTCCACCAGAAACAGCGTCATGCCGCTGCGGGTCAGTTCGCGCAGCACCCCGAAGATCTGCCGCACCACGATCGGCGCCAGCCCCAGGCTCGGCTCATCCAGCAGCAACAGCTTCGGCCGGCTCATCAGCGCACGGGCGATCGCCAGCATCTGCTGTTCGCCGCCGGACATGGTCATCGCCCGCTGGTTGCGCCGCTCTTTCAGGCGCGGAAACAGCTCGAACATGCGCGGTAAATCCTCTTCCAGGTAGCGATTGCCGACAGTGATGGTGCCCATCAGCAGGTTCTCCTCCACGCTCATGTCCGGAAAGATGCGCCGCCCCTCCGGCGCCTGCGCGATGCCGCTGCTGGCAACAAAGTGCGTGGAGCGGCGGCTGATGTCCTCGCCGCGAAACAGGATCTGCCCGCCGGCGATGCGCGGCTGACCGAAGATCGACATCAACAGCGTGGACTTGCCCGCGCCGTTGGCGCCGATCAGCGCCACCGTCTCCCCGTCGTTCACCTGTAGCGACACCTGGCGCAGCGCCTGGATCGGCCCGTAAAACACATCGACCTCGCGAAATTCCAACATCGCTTCGCTCATCCCGCCAGCTCCTCTTCGTCCGCGCCCAGGTAAGCGGCGATCACCGCCTCGTTGTGCTGAATCTCCTGCGGCGTGCCGCGGGCGATCACATCGCCGTGATCGAGCACGATCACCCGATCGGAGATCTCCATTACCATGCCCATGTCATGCTCGATCAGCAGCACCGTGATGCCGTGATCCCGGCGCAGGAAGCGGATGATGCGGCTCAGCGCGGCCGTCTCCACCGGGTTCAGCCCGGCGGCCGGTTCGTCGAGGCAGATCATCTCCGGCGCGGTGCACATGGCGCGCGCGATCTCCAGCCGCCGCTGCTGGCCGTAGGACATCTCCCCCGCCAGCCGGTTGGCGCAGTCCGCCAGATCCACCACCTCCAGCCAGTAGAAGGCGTGATCGAGCGCGGCGCTTTCCGCCCGGCGGTAGCCTGGCGTATTCAGCACCCCGGCGATCAGATTGCGGTTGCTCTGCATGTGCTGCGCCACCAGCAGGTTCTCCACCACCGACATTTCGCGGAACAGGCGGATATTCTGGAAGGTGCGCGCCAGCCCGGCGCGGTTGACCAGGTGGGTGCCGCCGAACATCTTGTAATAGAGGCGTGAACCGAGCCGCTTCGGGCGTATCCAGTCGCCGGCGCGGAACTTCTGCCCCAGCACCTGGATCACATCGGTCGGCCGCTTGTGGGTATTGAGCAGGATCGCGCCGCCGGTGGCGCGATAGAAACCGGTCAGGCAGTTGAACACCGTGGTCTTGCCGGCGCCGTTGGGGCCGATCAGGGCGGTGATGGAACCGCGCTCCACCTCCAGATTGACGTCGTTCAGCGCCTTGATGCCGCCAAAGCGCATCATCAGGTGTTCCACCCGCAAAATGGCGTCGCTCATGGCGCCACCCCCTTGCGTTCCGCAAAGCTGGCGCGGCTGATGCGCACCAGCCCGCGCGGCCGCCAGATCATCATCGCCACCATCAGCACGCCAAACAGCAGCACCCGGTATTCGGCGAAGCTGCGCAGCAGCTCCGGCGCCACCGTCAGCACAAAGGCCGCCAACACCACGCCGAGGGTGGAGCCCATGCCGCCCAGCACCACGATCGCCAGGATCAGGGCCGACTCGAAGAAGGTGAACGAAGTCGGGTTGACGAACCCCTGATAAGTGGCGAAAAACACCCCCGCCAGCCCGGCGGTGGAGGCGCCCAACATAAACGCCGACAGCTTCACCAGCACGTGGTTCAGCCCGAGGGAGCGGCAGGCGATCTCGTCCTCGCGCAGCGCCTCCCAGGCGCGGCCGATCGGCATGCGCGTCAGCCGGTGCTTGATGTACAGCACCAGCAGCACCACCAAAAACAGCATCGCGTAGATGAAGATGAACTTGAGATTAGGATTGTAATCGATGCCGAGAAACTCGTGGATCGGCACCCCGCCGTCTTTAGCGCGCCGGCCGAACTCCAGGCCGAACACTGTCGGCGCCGGCACCGAAATGCCGTTCGGCCCGCCGGTGAGCGACATCCAGTTGTTCAGCACCAGCCGGATGATCTCGCCGAACCCGAGCGTGACGATGGCGAGATAGTCGCCGTGCATGCGCAGCACCGGAAAGCCCAGCAGCGCGCCCGCCAACGCCGCCATCAGCGCCCCGAGCGGCAGCATCGCCCAAAAACCGAGCCCGAGATACTGGTAGCCCAACGCCAGCCCGTAGGCGCCGATGGCGTAAAACGCCACGTACCCCAGATCGAGCAGCCCCGCCAACCCGACCACAATGTTCAGCCCCAGTCCGAGCAGCACGTAGATCAGGCCGAGGATCGCCACCGTCAGCAGGTATTTGGTGGCGACGAACGGGAACAGCAGCGCGATCGCCGCCATCAGCGGCAGGAACCAGCGCAGATTGGATTTATAGCCCAGCGGACGCACGTAAACGCCGTCGTTGCCGCCGTCGAAGCGCGCCAACACCTTGCGGCCCGGCGCGGTTTGCAGGAACAGGCTCAGCAGCAGCCGCCCGGCCATCACCGCGACGATGATCCACACCAGCCGGTGCGGCTCGAAGTTAAAGCTGTAGCCGTTCAGCACGATGCCGACGATCGGCCCGAACACGATCAGGGCGATCAGCCCGGCCAAAACGGCATCCAGCAGGCTGCGTTTGACGTTCAGCCCGCCGTTGATTGCGGATTGCGACATGGCGTTCTCCTTAAACCTTGGCGACCAGCGGCCGGCCGAGCAGGCCCTGCGGGCGGAAGATCAGGATCGCCACCAGCAACCCGAAGGAGAACACGTCCTTGTAATCCGAATTCACCATGCCGGCGAACTGCGCCTCCGCCACGCCGAGCAGCAGCCCGCCCAGCATCGCGCCCGGCAGCGAGCCGATGCCGCCCAACACCGCGGCGGTGAAGGCCTTGATGCCGATGATAAAGCCGACGTAAAAATCGAAGGTGCCATAGTTCATGGTGATCAGTACCCCGGCCAGCCCGGCCATGGCGGCGCCGATCACGAACACCAGCGAGATCACCCGATCGGTATTGATGCCGAGAATCGAGGCCATTTTGCGATCCTGCTGGGTGGCGCGGCAGATGCGCCCCAGCCGGGTGCGCTGAATGATGTAGGTGAGGATCGCCATGCCGAGCAGCGACGCCACCAGAATGAACACCTTGGTGTAGGTGATCTGCACCACGCCGCCGTCGAATTCCAGGCGGAACACGCCGCTCAGCAGCGTCGGGATGCCCTGCTGGCGCGGCCCCTGGCTTATCTGCGCATAGTTTTGCAGGATTAACGACATGCCGATGGCGGAGATCAGCGGCGCCAGGCGGGTGGAGTTGCGCAGCGGCCTGTAGGCGATACGCTCGATCACCCAGCCGTACACCCCGGTGATGACGATGGTGAACACCAGCGTGCCGAGGATCAGCAGCGGGAACGATTGCAGCCCGAAGAACGACAGCAGCGCCAGACCGATGGCGCACAGGTAGGCGGAGATCATGTACACCTCGCCGTGGGCGAAGTTGATCATGCCGATGATGCCGTAAACCATGGTGTAGCCGATGGCGATCAGGCCATACACCGCGCCAAGGGTCAGGCCGTTGATCAGCTGTTGCAGAAAGAATACATCCATAATGAGCAGTCTCGCCTGGTAAGGCCGCCAACGCAGTCCGACGCGGCCCAAAGGTAGTCGCGGAACGGGCGCGCCAAGGCGGCGGCCCGTCGGTCATAGGGTCACACCCTCAATGTTCGGCCGTTTACAGTTGGTGATATTTGCCCTTGTCATCCCATTGATAGACCACGTAATCCGAGACCTTCAGATCGCCCTTCTGATCCCAGGCTTTTTTACCCATCACGGTGTCAACATCGTGCGACTTCAGCCATTCGGCGGCCTTGGCGCTGTCTTTGCCGCCGGTGGCGTTGAAGGCGGCGGCGATCGCCTGGATCGAAGCGTAGGAGTAAAGGGTGTACCCTTCCGGCTCAAAGCCGCTGGCGCGGAACTTGGCGATCACCGCCTTGCCTTCCGCGATCTGGCGCGGATCGTTGCCGAAGGTCATCAGCACGCCGTTGGTGTACTGCGGCCCGCCGGCAGCGGTCACCAGCTCTTCGGTCACCACGCAGTCGCCGGAGAAGAACTTGGCGGTCACGCCCTGCTCGCGCATCTGGCGCACCAGCGGCCCGGCTTCGGGATGGCAACCGCCGAAGTAGACCACGTCCGGCTTGACCGAGGCGATCTTGGTCACCAGGGCGTTGAAGTCTTTCTCGCCGCGCGACAGCCCCTCATACAGCACCTCTTTAACCCCGCGCTTGTTCATTGCCGCCTTGGCGGCGTCCGCCAGCCCCTGGCCGTAGGTGTCTTTATCGTGGATCACCGCGATGCGTTTGGCCTTCAGGGTATCCAGCATGTAGTTGGTGGCGATCACCCCCTGCTGATCGTCGCGCCCGCACATGCGGAACATGGTCTTCATGCCGCGCTCGGTGATATGCGGGTTGGTGGAGCCGGGGGTGATGGCGATGATGCCGGCCTCGTCATACACCTCGGAGGCCGGCATGGTGGAAGAGGAACAGAAGTGGCCGACCACCGCCGACACCTTGTCCTGATCCACCAGCCGGTTGGCGACCGCGACCGCCTGTTTCGGTTCGCAGGCGTCATCCCCCTGCACCAGCTTGATTTTTTCCCCTTTGATGCCGCCGGCGGCGTTGATGTCCGCCGCCGCCTGCGAAGCACCGCGCCAATACTGATCGCCGTAGGTGGCGTTCGGCCCGGAGAACGGCCCGGCGACGCCGATGACGATATCGGCCTGCGCGGAAAACGCCGTACCTAAACAACCGATGAGCAAAGCAGCGAGCGGACTTTTTATCAATTTCGATGACATTGTTATCTTCCTCAGCACTGTTGTAGCGAAACGCCCTGGGGCGCGGATCAGTCACTTTATGTGTAGACGGGGAAAATAATTTTCTTGAGAGCGCAGTCGCATTCCCCAAAAATGGGTAAGCAAAAATCCAGCCATTGTGACGACGAATACATATTGTTTGCTTATTCATCCTACATATCAGTTGCGGCGCGGCGTGTGGCGCCGTTAACCAGGGTCTGGCCAATACGGTTAGCGCGAGTGGAAGTATGGGTGGGAGAACGGCCCTGCACCATCGCCGTGCAAAGGCGTGTGCAAGCGGCGTCAAAACGATTTGGGATGCAAAAATCAACGCATAGCGATGGAAAATGCCGAAAAACAGCGCAAGGTGCTCATTCCCTCAGCAAACGCGCTTTTTTTGCAGTTTAGCGCTTTGACAAACCCCGGATGCCCCGCTATTATTCGCCCCGTTCCAACGATTCCTCTGTAGTTCAGTCGGTAGAACGGCGGACTGTTAATCCGTATGTCACTGGTTCGAGTCCAGTCAGAGGAGCCATATTTAGAGAAGCCCGCTTAAGGAAACTTAAGCGGGCTTTTTGCTTTAACGCTGAATGCATGGACAGGCAGCGTTACTCCTTGGCTATCGGCGCGTCATTCTCTTCAATTTTTACCTTGCCCTGAATATCCGCAATCTTCTTCTCCAGATCCGCCACCTGCGCTTTGCTGTGCAGCAAGGTATAGGTCAGATCAAACTGCGCACTGGCGCCAGGCTGCAGCTGCTTAACGCGTTTTTGTTCGCGCTCAATAGTGACCGGGTAGGCATAGCTGGTGCCCGGCTCAATCCCCGTCACATACCCCTGTTTTAACGTATCGGTATTCTTCCACAGCGTCAGAACGGGCAACTGGCGGGTATCGAACTGAATAGCCACCCCTTTGTCGCCTGCGTTATTGACCAGCGCCGCCAGCGTTTGATGATTCGGATCCGATAATGGCTTAATGTTAAAGACCATTTCATCGAACCCTTTGGTTGGCCCGGCATAGGTTCCCCAGGTCTTCAGCCCGGCTTTGGCATAATCGTTAAACGGGCTGATGCTGGCCATCGGCGCCAGGAAGCGGGCGCCATTTTCCAGAATCGGCGCGCCGAAATTGCTGTGATAAATAATCTGGTAGTCATGGGGATAGTCCGCCCGGTTGGTTAACACATCATGCAGGCTGAAACTGTTGCTGCCGGGCACATAGCGCAATTCGGTCAGGGTTTGCAGATCGGCTTTTTTGAATGTGCTCTCTTTGATCAGGCCGCGAATACGAATTTCATACGGCGCCGTATCCGCTACCTCAACCTCAACCCGCGAGGCCGGCGTATTGCCCGCTTTGCCGTGCAACGTGTAAATTTGCCCTGCGTCGGTCACCGGATGCCCGGTCCACTCATAGCCACAACGCACCATCATCTCATTGAAACCTTCCAGCCAGCCGAGCCCATTGCGGCTTTCCAGGTTGATAAAGGCGGGGTTGACCACCTCTTTGACCGGGGAATCCCATCCCATTTTCGCGCCAAAGCCTTCTGCCCGCAGGAGGTTCATGCCGCGGGTGGGGCTCAGCGTGATGGTCAGGCCATCCTCGCTGCGGATAATGACGACTTTGCTGCCTTCTTGCTTGCCGCCGTGCAACACTTTCTGCTCAATGCTGAACGTTTTATCCTTCACCTTCAGCGCCTCGCTCGAAATCTTCCAGTTTCCTTTCTCCACGCCATCTTCAGCGCTGGTCAGCACCCAACTCTGCGCCGCCGCCTGCCCTGAAATCAGGGCCGAAAACACCGCCACAACCCATGTCTTTTTCATTTCCCTTCCCCTTTAGCTGAATCGATTTTTTTCTAAACAAGGAAAATCTACTGTTAAGCAGGTTAAAGAAATGTGATGAGCTTCACCGGGTGAGTATTTGAAGAAATAGCGCGATAAAAATACGAATTTCATCGCAGTTTTAATGAAATACGTTGAGTTTTTGCACATGAAACGAGCTATTTATCAACATAATTTGTATCGTTTCAGCTAAGGAGCAAAGAGACAGTTACGGGCAAGCAAGACATCGCGAAGGGAGTGCGGGTGGCTTGTTTAACGCTTTCCGGCCCAAACGAAAGTGCTCAGACAGCCTGCCCGTCTTGAGCCTCGTTGCTTTCACGGCCGCCTGCTTGTGTCAACGGTTCCCTGGTGCACAAAGCCCGCTCCGGGGAACCTGAGCGGGCTTTGTGCCTTTCTGCCGTTAGCGCTTACAGCACAAACTCGTAGTGAGAGCCGTCCGGCAGTTCGATGTCCAGGCGCAGTTTGCCGCCGGCCGCCTCAACATAGCGTTTAAGCGAAGACAGTTTCAGATCGCGGCCCGGTTTTTCCATCACGGCAACGGTCGGCTGCCTGATCCCCAGCGCCTGCGCCATTTCAACCTGCGTTTTCTGTACTTTTTCACGCAGCTCGGCAAGGTGAATGTTCAGCATGATGTCCGCCGCCAGCGCCTGCGCTTTGGCCACGACCTCGGGCTTTTCATCCGCAATAAGCTGTTCCAACGTTCTGCCCATCGCGTCACTCCTTCTCGTTTAATGTGTTCAGCCAGTTCGTGAATTCCCGATCGGCAACCTGGATCATCCGATCGTAAAAACGCTTTTCATTACCGGCTTTATTGCCCGCGCAAAGCACAATGCCAATACGGTACGGATCGAAAGCGAAGAATGCCCGCAACGGTTCGCCCCGGCACTGAATGCGCAACTCTTTCATATTGCTGTAACGTGAGCCTTTAACCGTATCGGCATAGGGTCTGGGCAGCCCCGGCCCCTTTTCCCGCAGGACCATCAATGCGGCAAGTACGCCGGCCCGATCGGCATCGCTAAGCGATCTGAACCAATGATCAAATGCATCCGTTGTTTTAATTTCCCACACGGGACCTCCCTAAAATATAGATCAGTAACTATATAGATGTAAAGCTATAGCAGAGAGGCGCTGGGATAGCATGCAAAGGCATACGTGGATACTGCAAGGCTGAACGTACATCCACGTATTTTGCAAACGCAGTGCGAGGCATTCACCTTTTTACGCACGGTATCGAACAATCGTTCAGAGGCACGGGGCGCTTCCCCGCCGCCCCTTTATGAACCCTGTCACAAAAAGCGCATAACGTTTTCGGCGTTCTGCGCAGCGGGCGATGAGTGACAAACTTGTTAACGCCACGTTACATCGGGTTAGGCAACATTGTTAACGCCGATTGATGCGTCAAACGCATCACGCCATGAGTTTATTGCGCTTATTTACTTTATTTTCCTGAGCGAGTCTTCAGCAACAGGCGCAGCGTCAAGCGCCAATAACAAACTGGAGATAAAGATGCATTCCTCTACCTCACCCATGACCACCCGGGCCAGAACCGGCGCGATACTGCGCGTCACCTCCGGCAACTTTTTAGAGCAGTTCGATTTTTTCCTGTTCGGCTTTTACGCTACCTACATCGCACACACCTTTTTCCCGGCCAGCAGCGAGTTCGCCTCGCTGATGATGACCTTCGCGGTATTCGGCGCAGGTTTTCTGATGCGCCCGATCGGCGCCATCGTGCTGGGCGCTTACATAGATAAAGTTGGCCGCCGCAAAGGGTTGATCGTGACCCTGTCGATCATGGCCGCGGGCACCTTCCTGATCGTGCTGATCCCCTCTTACCAAAGCATCGGGCTTTGGGCGCCGCTGCTAGTGCTGTGCGGGCGTCTGTTGCAAGGCTTCTCGGCGGGCGCGGAGCTGGGCGGCGTGTCCGTCTATCTGGCTGAAATCGCCACGCCGGGCCGTAAAGGCTTCTACACCAGCTGGCAGTCCGGCAGCCAGCAGGTGGCTATCATGGTGGCGGCGGCCATGGGCTTCGCGCTCAATGCGGCGCTGGAAGAAAGCGCCATTCGCGAATGGGGCTGGCGCCTGCCTTTCCTGTTCGGCTGCCTGATCGTTCCCTTCATCTTCTTCCTGCGCCGCAAGCTGGAAGAGACGCAGGAATTTACCGCTCGCCGTCACCACCTGGCGATGCGCGACGTGTTTAAAACCCTGCTGAAAAACTGGCCGGTGGTGATCGCCGGCATGCTGATGGTCGCCATGACCACCACCGCGTTTTACCTGATCACCGTCTATGCGCCGACCTTCGGCAAAAAGGTGCTGCTGCTCAGCGCTTCCGACAGCTTGCTGGTCACCCTGCTGGTGGCGATCTCCAACTTCATCTGGCTGCCCATCGGCGGCGCGCTGTCGGACCGTTTCGGCCGCAAACCGGTGCTGGTCGCCATGACGTTGCTGACGTTGGCCACCGCCTACCCGGCGCTGAGCCTGCTCGCCGCCGCGCCCAGCTTCAGCATGATGCTGGCCGTGCTGATGTGGCTGTCCTTCATTTACGGCCTCTACAACGGCGCCATGATCCCGGCCTTGACGGAGATCATGCCAACGGAAGTGCGGGTGGCCGGGTTCTCGCTGGCCTACAGCCTGGCGACGGCGGTATTCGGCGGCTTTACGCCGGTAGTCTCCACCGCGTTGATCGAATACACCGGCGACAAGGCTTCACCGGGTTACTGGATGAGCTTCGCCGCGCTGTGCGCCCTGCTGGCGACGCTGTATATGTATCGCCGCATCGCCATGCCGCTGCAAACCGCGCGCTAAGCCGCCATCTCAAAAGGAATGATGCCATGCAAAAACTCACTCGTTCGATCCTCGCCGCGCTGGTGTGCGCCTCCTGCAGTACGGCGGCGCTGGCCAAAGACGTGACCGTCATGATCTCCGGCGGCTTCAAAGCCGCGCTGGAGAAGCTGGCCCCGGAATATGAAGCCCAAAGCGGCGACAAAATCATTCTGGTGTCCGGCCCCTCGATGGGCAAAACGCCGCAGGCGATCCCCGCGCGGCTGGCGCGCGGAGAGCAAGCCGATGTGCTGATCATGGTGGGCGACGCGCTCACCCAACTGGAAAAAGAGGGCTGGACCCAGCCGGGTTCGCGCGTGGAGCTGGCCGATTCGCCGATCGGTATGGTGGTCAAACAGGGTGCGCCCAAGCCTGTGATAAAAACGGATGCCGACCTGCGCAATGTCTTGCTGCAGGCGGACTCTTTCGCCTATTCCGACAGCGCCAGCGGCCGCTATGTCAGCGGCCAACTGTTCAAAAAGCTGGGCATCGAGGAACAGGTGAAAGGGAAAGCGCATAAGGTTGAGCGCATCCCGGTGGCCTCTGAAGTGGCGCAGGGGAAATACGCGCTGGGCTTCCAGCAGGTCAGCGAATTGCTGCCCGTGGCGGGCGTGACCTTTATCGGCGAGCTGCCTGAAAACGTGCAGTACATCACCCGCTTCGCGGGCGCGGTAACCGCCAAGGCGGAACACCGCCGCGAAGGCAAAGCGCTGCTGGACTTCCTCGCCTCCTCTCAGGCGCAGCCGACCATTCGCGCGACCGGCATGCGAACCGTGCCGGCGCCGCAGCCGGTCAGGCAGAGTGATACTGTTCAGTAATCAGCTTTTCCAGCTCGGCGGCGACGAAAGACTGCATGCGGCCGCCGCGTCTGATGAGGCCTACGGTGCGTTTCACCACCGGATCGACCAGCGGCACCGACGTCAACACCGAGTGCTCTGAAGCGGGCATCGACATGGCGGGCACGGCGGCAATGCCGATGCCCGCCTCAACCATGCCCAGCATGGTCGTCACATGGCGAGTTTCACACACGCTGGGGCGTTCCGGCACGAGGTGTTCCAGGCGCTGATCGAGCAGATTGCGATTGCCGGAGGTTTTATCCAGCGACACGTAATCCTGCTGATAAAACTCCCGCCAGCTGAGGCTCTTTTTACCGGCGAGCGGATGGTCTCGCCGGCAGGCGGCCACGTAGACGTCCCCCACCAACGGCACAAACTCAAGATTAGGCTGCAGCCGCCCGGCGAAGCAGATGCCGAAATCGGCCTGGCCGCCGGTGACCGCCTCGATGACATTGCCTGCGCTGCCGTCGATCAGCTTAACGCGCACGCGCGGATAGCGAAGCCGGAAACGGCGTATCACGTCGGGCATGAAATAGTAGGCCGCCGACGGCACCGTGGCGACGGTGACCAGCCCCACCCGCTCTTGGCTGACCTTATCGATATCAGCCATCACCGCTTCGACGTTCATCAGCAACTGCTCCGAACGTTCGGCGAAGGCCTGCCCGTACAGCGTCAAGGTCACGCGCCGGGTGGTGCGATCGAACAGTTTGATGCCCAGCGCGTTTTCCAGCTTCTCAATCCTGCGGCTCAATGCCGACTGCGACAGGCAGATGGACTCTGCGGCCAGCCGAAAATTGCCGTACTCCACCAGCGCGCGAAACGCATAAAGATCGTTGAGATCAAAATTCACGGGCATAACGGCAACCTATCCTTACCATGGCGCCAAAGGCGTAAAGCAACGATAATAGCCGCTTATTTAGCCGCAGCAACCGGTTTAACGCCGTAGCGCGCCTCGCCGTTATCCTCCCAGCAGCACCGTCCCCCAAATAATGATGGTCATTATCACCGCCACCAGCTGCGCTGCGCCGCCCAGATCTTTGGCGCGTTTGGATAACGGATGCAACGCCAGCGAAATGCGATCGACCACGGTTTCAATCGCCGTATTAAGCAGCTCAACCACCAGCAGCAGGAAACTGCAGGCGATTAATAACAGCCGCTCCATTTTTGTAATATCCAGAGTAAATGTAACAACCAGTAAAATGGCGTTAATAACCAATAATTCACGAAACGCATTTTCGGTCAGCGCGGCATCAATAAAGCCGGCCCAGGAGTTCCTTATGCTGTAGGTTAATCGGCTTATTCCCTTTTTCTTTTCCACAGGCATGCATTCTGCTCTCTTCAGCATCACGGCGATCGTGGTTCAATAAATCACGCGCCGTGAATTTATCTCGGGTTTATTAATTAACGGCCTTAACCGTTCCACTCTGGGGACAATGCTTTCACTCACGCTCAGTCCCCCAAAACGAACGGCGCCGCACGCAATGCGCTTATTATCCTGATGGCGTTAAAAGGCGATGCGATATCAGTCGATTAAAGCGTCTTTTCGTACAAACGGTAGCGCTTATAAGGCACCGCGCCGATACGTTCTAAAATCGTCCGCATGCCGGTATTGGTTTCCAGGATCCAGGACATTTCCAGCGCGTCGATATTGCGCTTGGCGAACGGCTCGCGCAGCGCCTCAATCAACAGCAATGCAATAATCGGCCCGATGCGGCTGAATTGATATTCCTGGCGAACGCCCATCAGCGGCACGCGCGCGGTGCGAACGCCGCTGACTTTCAGCCGCCACAATAACTTCGCCCAACCGAACGGCAATAACCGCCCCTGCAGATCGGCAATCGCCTCATTAATGTTCGGCAACCCGACGATAAAGGCGCAGGGCGCGCCATCCACCTCGGCGATATGGATCATATCGTCGGGCACCAGGAACTTCAGCTGATCCCCCATGGTGGCGAACTCATGCTCGGTGAACGGAACAAACCCCCAGTTATGCTGCCACCCCGAGTTGAATACCTCGCGCAGCACCTGCATCTCCTCGCGAAAGCGCTTGCGGTTGAGGCGGCGAACGGTCACCTTTTTGCGCACCTGATCCATAATCCGGGTCAGCGACGGCGAAAAATGCAGGTCGGTTCTTTTCATCCAATAAGCAAGCAAATCAATCCCTTCGCTATACCCTTGCTGCGCTATCTGGGCCGCGTAGTAAGGTCTGGCATGGGTCATCAGGGCCGACGGCGGCGTGTCGAACCCTTCGACCAGCAGGCCGCTTTCCTGATTGATATTGAGGCTGAACGGCCCGGTGATTTTCCGCGTGCCCTTGGACCGCAACCACTCCTCCGCCGCCGTGAATAACGCGCTGAACACGGCGGGATCGTCAACGGCGTCGATCATGCCGAAGTGACCGGAATCTTCTCCGTGCAGCGCCCGGTGCAGAGAATCGATTTGCGCGGTGATGCGCCCGACGACCTTCCCCTGCTTTTTCGCCACCCACGCCTGCCATTCGATATGATCGGTGCCGGGATTCTTCTTTGACAGGTGCTCTTCGCGCTCTAAATACAGCGGCTCAATCCAGTTCGGGTCATCACGAAACAGTAACGAAGGGAAAGCAATAAATTCTTTAAGTTCGCGTTTATCCAGAACTTTCTCAATACGGATCATAAATAGCCTTACGTTTTAATAAAATAATTAAATATGAGCGCGACAACGCCTTTAGCATTTTTTATGCTGTTCTCTTTTATTGGATTGTGTATCGCCTCCGGTTCAACGATAAGAAAAACCGAATATTTCCCCCTGTGAACCAGCGCATTATTTGCCTATCACGCGCACTGAGGCGGCGTGATTAAACAAAAAAAGGAAAGCCCAACGCGGCGCTGACATGCTACGCTATGCGTGCTCTTTTATTATTTAGTGCTATTTGGGCGAAAGAAACCCGCCGCTTTAAGTGTACCGACTTTAATCAGGAGGCGCGCCGCCATTTTTACCACTTAATGCTCTTTTTAAGAATCAACTTAAATGAGGCATTCACTTTTTGATTTCTTGCGGCATACTGTTTAGGAAGTGTTTAAGTTCGAAGATAGCCATGCATGAGGTCATAACCTATGAGCAGACAGGTATTTCCTGCCCGACAGATGCAGACTAAAGAACGGCGAACCTCGGGTATTACAATCACCTCTCGTATATCTCCAGGTCGCCGCTCAAGGCTGATAATGCAGGCCGCTCACGCGCTACCGGGTTAATAACCGGCGTGCCGCTCAAGTACGGCAATATACGCAATTCGCGGAATGAAGATGGTTGAATAACAAACTTATTCAAAACCTATTCATAGTAAAACATCAATTACCTCGCCAAGAGTGATTTAACTCTTTTGGTGATTTTTAATCTATGGCTAAGTTTGTCTATGTCTGAAACAAGTTCCGTTCATTCTCTTCCCATGCGCTATGCGGACTTCCCCACTTTAGTGGACGCGTTGGATTACGCGGCGCTCGGTAATACGGGAATGAATTTTTACGATCGGCGCAATCAACTCGTGACCGTTCTCGATTATCGCACGCTGCAGCAAAAAGCGATCTCGGGCGCGCGGCGTTTATTGTCCCTGAAGCTCAAGAAAGGCGATCGCGTGGCGCTTATCGCCGAAACCAGCGCGGGGTTCGTCGAAGCCTTTTTCGCTTGCCAATATGCCGGCCTGGTGGCGGTGCCGTTGGCGATCCCGATGGGCGTGGGCCAGCGCGACTCCTACACCGCCAAACTGAAAGGGCTGATCGCCAGCTGCAACCCGGCGGCTATCATCAGCAGCGAAGAGTGGACGCCGCTCATCGCCTCCGCCACGGAAAACGCGTCAGCGATGCACATTCTCAGCGACGCGGATTTCAACGCATTGTCGGAGCCGGAGATCGCGCTGCCGGCGCCTTCGCCCGACGATATCGCCTATCTCCAATACACTTCGGGCAGCACCCGCTTCCCGCGCGGCGTGATCATCACCCAGCGGGCGGCGATGGCGAACCTGAATGCGATCAGTCGCGACGGCATCAAGCTGCGCGCGGGCGATCGCTGCGTGTCGTGGCTGCCCTTCTATCACGATATGGGCCTGGTCGGTTTCCTGCTGACGCCGGTGGCGACCCAGCTGTCCGTCGATTATCTGCGCACGCAAGATTTCGCCATGCGCCCGATGCAGTGGCTGAAACTGATCGCCAAGAATCGCGGCACGGTGTCCGTCGCCCCGCCGTTCGGCTACGATCTGTGTCTGCGCCGCAGCAACGCCAAAGAGCTGGCCGATCTGGATCTTTCCAGCTGGCGGGTCGCCGGCGTGGGCGCCGAGCCGATCCCGGCCGAGCTGCTCAGCCAGTTTGGCGAACACTTCAGCAGCATCAACTTCGACAGCAAAGCCTTCATGCCGTGCTACGGGCTGGCCGAGAACACCCTGGCGGTGAGCTTTTCCGATCCTTGCTCCGGCCCGCAAACCAACGCGGTCGACCGCGATATTTTGGAGTACGAGGGTAAAGCGGTCGCGCCGGGCAAAAAAACCCGCGCCGTCTCGACCTTCGTCAACTGCGGCCGTGCGCTGCCCGGCCACCGCATCGAGATCCGCAGCGAAACCGGGCAACCGCTGCCGGAGCGCCAGGTCGGCCATATCACGATTTCCGGCCCCAGCCTGATGAACGGCTATTTCTGCGATGCTGAGTCCCAGCAGCAAATTCAGGTGACCGGCTGGATGGATACCGGCGATCTGGGCTACCTGCTGGACGGCTATCTGTACGTCACCGGCCGCAAGAAGGATTTGATCATCATTCGCGGCCGCAATATCTGGCCGCAGGATATCGAGTACGTCGCGGAATCCGAACCGGAAATCCGTTCCGGCGATGCGATCGCCTTCGTGACCGAAGAACACGACGAAGCGGCCAGGATCATTTTGCAGATCCAATGCCGAGTCAGTTCGGAAGAGCGCCGGGAGCAGATCGTGCATTCCCTGAGCGCGCGCATTCAAAGCGAATTCGGCATCGCGGTGGACATCGAGCTGCTGCCGCCGCACAGCATTCCCCGCACGTCGTCGGGCAAACCCGCCCGCGCCGAAGCCAAGAAACGCTGGCTGAGCGCTTCGCTCTACCCGCAAATGCCGCAGTTGGCCGGTTTCGCGCAATGAGCGGCACCGTGGCGGTGACGGGCGCGACCGGCTTTATCGGCCGGCATATCGTCCGGGAACTGCTGGCGCAGGGGTTTAGCGTGCGCGCCCTGACGCGGCAAGCCGACAAAGCCGCCGCAGACAACCTGCAGTGGATCCCCGGCGCGCTGGAAGATCGGCCCTCGCTCACCGAACTGGTGCGCGGCGCGGAGTGCGTCGTGCATTGTGCGGGCCAGGTGCGCGGGCATGCGGAAGCGGTGTTCACCCGCTGCAACGTCACCGGCAGCCTGAATTTGATGCAGGCGGCCAAACAGAACGGCCGCTGCAATCGCTTCTTGTTCATGTCGTCGCTGGCGGCGCGCCATCCGGCGCTGTCCTGGTACGCCCATTCAAAACAGGCCGCCGAGCAGCAATTGATCGCCGCTTCGGGCGAGATCGCGCTGGGGATTTTCCGCCCGACGGCGGTTTACGGGCCGGGCGATAAAGAGCTGAAACCGCTGTTCAACGGCCTGCTGCGCGGCGTGCTGCCCCGGCTGGGCGCGCCTGACGCCAGACTCTCTTTTCTGCACGTGAGCGATTTGGCGAAGGCGGTCGGCCAATGGTTATTGGCGCAGCCCGCGCAGCCGAATATTTACGAACTGTGCGACGGCGTGGCCGATGGTTATGACTGGCTGCGCCTGCGGGACATCGGCGCCGCCGTGCGTCACGGGCCGGTGCGGCTGGTGGGCATTCCGCTGCCGCTGCTGAAAGCCCTGGCGGATATCAGCGTGGTGTGGAACCGCCTGATAAAACAGGAGCCGATGCTGACGCGCAGCAAAATACGCGAATTAACCCATCAAGACTGGTCCGCCAACAATCAGGCGCTGTCGCAACAGATTAATTGGTTTCCACAGGTGAGTTTGGAACGCGCGCTGCGTGAAGGGCTGTTTTAATTATTCCAAGTAGAGGTGTGTCAACGTTCTTATGCTAAATCGCGATGCTGTAATGGATTATATCCTGACGTGTTTGCAAGGTATCGTCGAAGGCGGAGTGGAAATAAAACCTGATAGCGATCTCGTCAATGATCTTGGCCTGGAATCCATCAGAGTCTTGGATCTGCTGATGATGCTGGAAGATGAATTAGATATCTCCATTCCTATCAATATATTGCTTGATGTCAGAACGCCTGAGCAACTGCTTGACGCGCTGCGCCCTTATCTGGAGAAAAACCATGGGACTGTATGATAAGTTTGCGCGGCTCGCCAATGACCGTGAACAATTTCAAACGTCCGGTCTGAATCCGTTCGGCACCTGTATCGACGAAGTGTATTCCGCCACCCAGGGGCGCATCGGCGATCAAAAGATTGTCCTCGCCGGCACCAATAATTACCTTGGCCTGACGTTCGATGCGCAGGCGATCGCCGCCGGCCAGGCTGCTCTGGCCGCGCTCGGCACCGGCACCACCGGCTCGCGCATGGCGAACGGCAGTTACGGATCGCACCTGACGCTGGAACGGGAGCTGGCGGAATTCTTCGATCGCCCGAGCGCCATCGTGTTCTCCACCGGCTATACCTCCAACCTGGGCGTCATCAGCACGCTGGCGGGGCCGGGATCCGTGGTGCTGATCGACGCGGACAGCCACGCGAGCATTTACGACGCCTGCGCCCTCGGCGGCGCGGAGATTATTCGCTTCCGCCACAATGACGCCGCCGATCTGGAGCGCCGCATGGTGCGCCTGGGCGAACGCGCGCGCGAAGCGATCATTATCGTGGAAGGCATCTACAGCATGCTGGGCGACGTCGCCCCGCTGGTGGAAATCGTCGACATCAAGCGGCGATTGGGCGGGTATCTGCTGGTCGACGAAGCGCATTCCTTCGGCGTGATGGGCGAACACGGCCGCGGCCTGGCCGAAGCGCTGGGCGTCGAGCAAGACGTGGATATCATCCTGGGCACCTTCAGCAAAAGCCTGGCTTCGATCGGCGGCTTCGCCGTCGGCGGCAAGGGGATGGACGTGCTGCGCTACAGCAGCCGGCCGTATATCTTTACCGCTTCGCCGTCGCCGTCCAGCATCGCTTCGGTGCGCACGGCGCTGCAAAAAATCGCCCGCCATCCCGAGCTGCGGGAAAAACTGTGGAGCAATGCGCACCGCCTGTACCACGGCCTCGCCGAACTGGGCTATACCCTGGGGCCGCGCATCAGCCCGGTGGTGCCGGTCATGATCGGTTCAAAAGAAGAAGGGTTGCGTTTCTGGCGCGAGCTGATCGCCCACGGCGTCTATGTGAACCTGGTGCTGCCGCCGGCCGCGCCGGCGGGCGTGACCTTGCTGCGCTGCAGCGTCAATGCCGCGCACAGCGATGAAGAAATCGACACCATCGTGCGCGCCTTTGCGGCGCTGAAAAAATAAAGCTTTCCCTCTCGGCCGCGGCGGCGGTGCCGAAAATGGCCACGCCGCCCTGCCGAACCGATGCGCACCTCAGTGCGCAGCCGTTGATGCCCCATCAGCCGAATAGCGATACCCCTGCACCACCATAAATTCCGCGATGGCTTTTTCCGCCGCCGAAAGCACCTCCTCGATCGGCCGATCGGCATCGAGATCCACGATGTCGGCGCCTTCGAAGGTCAATAACGGCGTGACGGCGATCTTCTTCTCCAGCGCCGCTTTGCGGTGATCGGGTTTACGGGCGCAGGCCACGTCCAGACTGACATTCAGCTTGAGCACCAGATCCGGTTTTTGCTTCGCCATCCACTGAAACGCCGCCCGCTCCCGCGCCGCCAGCCAACGGACGAAACGGCTGCCTTCGACATCGACGGGAAATACCGTGCCATCATAAGCGCCGGGGATTTGCGCCTGCGGAAAACGGTCGGTCAGCACGATGAACCCCTGCCGCCGAAACGCCAGCATGCGGCGAAACCGCAGCAGCCGCCGCCCCACGAAGGCGATGATCACCGCCGACGGCAACAGGCCGATGCGGGATTTCTTCGCTTTGACTTTTTTGGTATTGCTTTCGATAGCCTTGCCCACCGAGCGCCCGAGCAGCGGCAGTTTCGCCGCCGCGCGCCCGACGTTGCCCGCCTGTTTGCCCAGATGCACCTGCACCGCCGGGCCATAATGTTTCACATATTCGATCAGATGTTCACAAACGGTGGACTTACCCGATCCGTCGCTGCCGATAACCGCAATCAGCGGCGGAAATTTTGCATTCATAATCAGACTCTCTTTCAATACACCAGAAACGGCATGCCCTATTTGAAACGAAATATCGCTCACGGCCGCGACGGCAGCGCGAAGATAATTGCCATGACGCCGCGCCAAACCGCACAAAAGATTAAGCGAAAATGGAAAACCTCTGCTCTTTTTTCGCCGTCAGCCAGGCCGAAAGTTAACATAAAAAGCGAAACCGACTCACGCCCGGCCAATTAGCACAAAATAACAAGAACGAACGCCATAAATATCAATTCAAATAACCAACAGGAATACCGAACCCATTATTTTATCGCGGCAAAGCACAATAAATATCTTGAACCCAAGGCGTATTGGAATACAATAGTTTTTTTCGCATTGGATTAATTATTGTGAGTCAGCAGATAAGACCTTCATCTGATCGCTCGCCCGTGCGCGTAATAGCGATAACCGGCTGTGACGGCTCGGGAAAATCCACCCTGGCCGCCAGTCTGGTCGAGGCCTTATCGGCGCAAGAACCTGCCGAACTGCTTTATCTCGGCCAGTCTTCCGGGCGTATCGGCGAATGGATCAGTTCGCTGCCGATTATTGGCGCACCCTTCGGGCGTTATTTGCTGAAGAAATCGCAGCGCGTGCACGATCGCCCTGCTACGCCGCCTGATAATGCCACGGCGTTGGTGATCTTTTTACTTTCCTATTGGCGCGTTTTTAAATTCCGCCGCATGCTGAAGAAAAGTCGCCGCGGCGCATTGCTGATTACCGATCGTTATCCGCAGGCCGAAGTGGCGGGATTTCGTTTCGATGGCCCGCAGCTGGCGAAAACCGCCGGCGGCAATCGCTGGATACGCTGGCTGAGAAAACGCGAACAACGTCTGTACCACTGGATGGCGTCTTATCAGCCCTTATTATTAATTCGGTTGGATATTGACGAGCAAACGGCCTATTCACGCAAACCCGATCACTCGTTGGCGGCGTTGCGTGAAAAGATCGCCGTCATCCCGCACCTGACGTTTAACGGCGCTAACATATTGGATTTGGACGGCCGCGAGCCGGCCAAGCATATTTTCGATGCTTCGCTGCGCGCCGTTAAAATATCGCTGAGGGCCGCCAATGCCTAGCCGCCAAATAACCTTTTCGTACTGAAACAGATGAAAAAAAATAAACTCACTGCCGAGCAGGATATCTCTCACGGCTGCATCACCGGGCTGATTGCCGTGGTGGGCAGCGACGGCACGGGCAAGTCCACGCTGACCGCCGATCTGGTGAAAAACCTGCAGCAGCATCGCCCCACGCAGCGCCGCTATTTAGGGCTGATCTCCGGCGAAGACGGCGACAAAATCAAGAAATTGCCGTTCATCGGCGTGTGGCTGGAGCGGCGTCTGGCGGCCAAATCCGATAAAACCCAGCGCATGAGCAACAGGCCGCCGGCGCTGTGGGCGGCGCTGATCATGTACGGCTTTTCGCTGTGGCGCGCCGCCAACCTGCGCAAGGTGCGGCGGCTGGCGCAGAGCGGCGTGCTGGTGATCAGCGATCGCTACCCGCAGGCGGAAATTTCCGGTTTTTACTACGATGGGCCCGGCATCGGCGTGGAACGCGCAAAAGGCCGGCTATTGCGCCGCCTGGCGGCGCGCGAACGCCGTTTATATCAACGCATGGCCGTCTATCGGCCGGAGTTGATCATTCGCCTGGATATCGACGTCGATACGGCGTTTTCCCGCAAGCCCGATCACAGCTATGAAGAGCTGAAAGACAAGATTTCCGCCATGGTGCGCCTGCAGTACAACGGCGCGCGCATCATCGAGCTGGACGCCAGAGCCCCTTACGACGAGGTGCTGAGCAACGCGCTCAACGCCATTTCCGCCGTGGTGAATCCCGCGAAACGCCCACAGAGCGACATCGGGCAACCCGGCGAAAACGCCGGTAAAGAAACTCAGGTTTATTAAAAAGATGCAGGGCAAGCGCATGAGTGCGGAACACAAGATGCACAAAAATAATGATGATGGCTGGTTTAAGTTATGAAACGATGGTTTTCCGATGGCGCGTTTCGTTCCATTTTACGTAATGCCGCCTATTTAGGCTCCGGCAGCGTCGCCAGCGCACTGCTTGGCCTGCTGGCGCTCTCCTGCGCCGGTAAGGGCATGTCGCCTGAAATGTTCGGCGTGCTGGTGGTGATCCAGGCCTATACCAAAGCGGTCAGCGATTTCATCAAATTCCAGACCTGGCAGTTTGTGGTGCAATTCGGCACCCCGGCGCTGGAGCATCAAAATACCGGGCGCTTCCGCGACGTCGTCGCGTTCTCCTTCGGCCTGGATATCGCCAGCGGCGTCATCGCCGTGCTGGGCGGCATGATCATGCTGCCGTTCTTGTCACACGCCCTGGGGCTGGACAGCGAAAGCTTCTGGCTCGCCATGCTGTACTGCACCCTGATCCCGTCGATGACCTCGTCCACGCCGACCGGCGTGCTGCGCGCCTTCAACCGCTTCGATCTCATCGCCATCCAGCAGGCGATCAAGCCGTTCCTGCAGGCGGTGGGCAGCGTCATCTCCTATTATTTCGATCTGGGGTTCCCCGGTTTCATCGTCACCTGGTACGCCTCTAACCTGATCGGCGGCACGCTGTTTTGGTGGTTCACCGCGCGCGAGCTGCGCCGTCGCGATATCCACGGCGCGCTGAGGCCGCGCCTGTTCAACGTCGCGCGCCGCATCGAGGGCGCCTGGAACTTCGTCTGGACCACCAACATCGCCCACACCATCTGGGCCGCGCGCAACTCCTGCACCACCGTGCTGGTGGGCGTGGTGCTCGGGCCGGCCGCCGCCGGGCTGTTCAAGATCGCCATGACCTTCTTCGATGCGACGGGCACCCCGGCCAAGCTGCTGGAGAAAAGCTTCTATCCCGAGATCATGCGTCTGGATCCGCGCACCAAGACCCCGTGGCTGCTGGGCCTGCGCTCTTCGTTGCTGGCCGGCGGCATCGGTCTGGCCGTCGCGGTGTTGATGTTGCTGGTGGGCAAGCCGCTTATTTCCGCGGTCTTCGGGCAGCAATACCTGGAAGCCTATGACCTGATTCAAATCATGCTGGGCGCGATCATCGTCTCGATGATGGGCTTCCCGCAGGAATCCTTGCTGTTTATGGCGGGCAAGCAGCGTGCCTTCCTGATCGCGCAGGCGACGGCCTCGGCGGCCTACATTGCGCTGCTGGTGTCGATGGCGTATGCCTTCGGCGTGCAGGGCGCCGCCTTCGCTTATTTACTGGGGCAATGTTTAGACGTGCTGTTATCCCTGATACCGACGATCGGCGCCTACCGCAATCGCTTTATGTTGGGGCTGAATGTGCCCAAAGAGAGTAATCAATGACCGCTAACACGAATTGGAAGAAGTTCTCCGCCGAAACCACCCAGGCGCTGTTTGTCGCCGTGGAAGAGGATGACCTGGTCGAGGCGAATATCAGCCTGCCGCAGCAGATCGATCTGGAATGCTCCCCCGAGAGCATCCGGGACAACTACGCGCTGTGCCTGCAGTTTTGGGAAGACGGCTTTTCCCGCCGCGAGCTGCTGCAACTGGTGAACGGTTTCCTGCAAGACCCGCAGTTGGCGGCGGCTACCCGCATGCGCTACAAATATATCCGCGCCCGCTATAAGCACCTGCGCTTCGCCCAGCAGCTGTACGGCGCGCCCCACCGCGCCAACCGCCTGTTCCACACCACCACCGTGGTGCTCGGCCATTTTCAGGACGCGTTTCGCAACGGCAACCAGAAGAACCTGACGCTTTACGGCAACCTGCTGCGGCTGCTGCTCAGCAAGCCGGTATGGTCTTACGTGCGCTATGCGCTACGCCACACCCGCCTGGAAAGCGCGCAGGGCTTTATCGCCTACCGCCAGGAGCAGATGCGCCAGCTGCAGACGCTGATCGCCGGCCCGGCGCTGACCGGGCATCAGTTCCACGACGTGCGCAAAATCGTCAGTCGCCAGGTGTCGTTTTACGACACGCTGAGATCGATCGATCCGGACAACCGCGAGGCCCGGCAGATTTCGCGCTTCCTGGCGGCGATTAACGGCCTGATGGGCGACCGGCATGACGTGATGGTGGCGGACAAGCTGGCCGGCGGCGATATCTATGACCGGCCGGCGACGCTGGACATCGATATCCGCCAGCGCCTGGAGCTGCTGCTGGCGCGTTTTCCGCTGTCGTTTTCCCCGTCGGCCGTCGCGGCCGGCAGATAAGCGCGTTGCCCGTAGCCATGATGACGTTACCTCGCTTGCTGGCCCTTGCGCTACTGCTGTCGCCGCTGGCGGCGCTGGCACATAACTTCGTGCAGGGCCGGCCGGTGGCGCCAATCGCCATCGCCGATCGCGGCGAGCTGCTGCTGCGCAACGGCGATTTCAGCTACCGGCCGTGGAACAGCGCAAAACTGGCGGGCAAGGTGCGGGTGATCCAGTACATCGCCGGGCGCACCTCCGCCAAAAAGAAGAACTCGCTGCTGATCAACGCCGTCAAGGACGCGAACCTGCCGGGCGACCGCTTCCAGCCCACCACCATCGTCAACACCGACGATGCGATACCGGGCTCCGGCTTCTTCGTGCGCGGCAAGATCGAGAAAAACAAACGGCATTACCCCTGGGCGCAGTTCATCGTCGACAGCGACGGGCTGGGGCGCATGGCCTGGCGGCTGCCGGAGGAGAGCTCAACCATCGTAGTGCTGGACAAGGCCGGGCGCGTGCAGTGGGCGAAGGACGGCGCACTCACCCCGCAGGAAGTTGACCAGGTGATCGCCCTGCTGCGCGCCCTGATCGCGCGGGAGGCGCCATGAAGCGCACGCCGCCGGGAGCCGATAACGCATGCCTTTGATTGAACGCTATATCACGGTTGAGATCCGCCGCCTGGTGATGATGATCGCCGGGTTTCTGATCTTCATGTTCGCCAGCTACTCCGCCCAGCGCTACCTGACCGACGCCGCCAACGGCACGCTGGCGCTGCGGGTGGTGGCCGACGTGGTTTTCTATAAATCGCTGATCGCGCTGGAGATGATATTGCCCGTCGCGCTGTATGTCTCGGTGGCGGTGGCGCTGAGCCAGATGTACAGCGATGCGGAGATCACCGCCATGCTGGCCGCCGGCGCCAGCCCGCTGCGGCTGTACAAGGCGGTGCTGCTGCTCGCCGTGCCGCTGGCGATCGCGGTCACGCTGCTGTCGCTGTATGGCAGGCCCTGGGCGTACGCCAATATTTATCAGCTCCAGCAACAGTCGCAGTCGGTGCTGGACGTGAGCCACCTGCAGGCCGACAAATTCAACGTCAGCGGCAACGGCCGCATGATCCTCGCCAATCACGTCGACAAAACGGCCAACCACCTGACGGACGCCCTGATTTATGTGCGCGGCGGCCATCACACCAACCTGTACCGCGCGCAGTCGGTGGAGGTGCTCGACGCCTCCCCCGCCAGCCCCGCCGTGCGGCTGAAAACCGGCACCGCCTATGTGCTGGATCGTGAGGGCGCCGACGACAACGGGCAGAATTACGACAACTTTGATATCGCGCTCAAACCGTTCGTGCCCAGCGCCGAAAGCCGGCACAAGTCGGCCTCGCCGGCGGAGCTGGCGCGCTCCGCCGATCCGGGCGATGCCGCCGAACTGCAATGGCGCGAGAGCCGCGGGCTGACCACCGTGCTGATGGTGCTGCTGGCGATCCCCTTGAGCCGCATCAAGCCGCGACAGGGGCGCTACGCCGCGCTGCTGCCCCTGACGGTGCTGTTTACCGTGATTTTCTATGGCGGCAACATTTGCCGCACGCTGGTGGCCAACGGCTCTCTGCCGACGATCCCCGGCGTTTGGCTGGTGCCGATAGCGATGGCTGTCGGCATCGCCCTGCTGCTGGCGCGCGACTTATCCCTGCTGCGGAAACCCTCCCGATGACTATTTTTAGCCGCTACCTAATGCGCAACGTGTTCATCGGCTTCGCCGCCGCGGCCGGGTTGCTCATCCCGCTGTTCACCACCTTCACGCTGATCAACGAGCTGGAGGACGTCACTCCGGGCGGCTACCGCTGGCAGCAGGCGCTGTTGGTGACCGTGATGACCCTGCCGCGCAGCCTGGTCGATCTGGGGCCGTTTATCGCGCTGCTCGGCGGTATCGTCGGGCTGGGGCAGCTGTCGAAAACTCTGGAGCTGACGGCGATCCGCTCCGCCGGGATGTCGATATTCCGCATTGCGCTGGTGATGCTCGCCGCCGGGTTGCTGATGAACCTCTCACTCGGCGCCCTCGATGAATGGGCCGCTTCGCCGCTGCAGCAACGCGCACTGCAGATGAAGAACAACGCGCTGGCGCAGTCGAACAGTAACGACGTCACCGTGAACCCGCTATGGGCGCGGCGCGGCAACGAGTTTGTTACGGTCAAAACCGTCGATGAGAACGACCAGCCCCACGGCATTGAGATCTTCCGTTATCAGGCCAACCGCGCGCTGGAGTCTTACATTTACGCTGACAGCGCCAGCACCGCCGCCGACGGCAACTGGCTGCTGCACAACGTGATGCAAAAAAGCTGGCAAGGCAGAAAGGAGACGATTAATCGGCAAGATAGCCTGCTCTGGCGCTCGCTGTTCGCCGTGCCGAGCCTGAAAGAGCTGACCCTGCCGGCCGGCAGCTTCTCACTCCAACAGCTGGATCGCTATATCGATTATCTACAGGGCTCTGGGCAACCCAGCACCGAATACCGCCTGGCGCTGTGGAAAAAACTCGGCCAGCCCCTGCTGGTGCTGGCGATGATTCTGCTGGCCATCCCGTTTACCTTCACCGCCCCACGTGCGCCCGGCATGGGCAGCCGATTAGCGCTCGGCGTCATCATTGGGCTGCTGACCTACATCGCTTACCAGATCGTCCTCAATCTGGGGTTGCTGTTCGCCCTCAACGCGCCCTTCACCGCCCTTGCCCCGCCCCTGTTGCTCCTGGCGTTGGCGCTGGCGCTGGTTCATCGGTTTGATCGGCGGGGTTAGTGAAAGCGCTGGTGTAGAGGCGTGCCTGGCATGGTTCCGAGAGTATCTGGCGGAACAATGCCATCACATGCAGGGGCAAGGTTCCGCTTTGTGTGCTGAGGCCTATCTGATTGGCCGTCTGACATCAATCTTGCTGGTGCGTCTCAATGTTATAGCCAAGGCTGACAAACTTATTTATCAACTTTTGAATAGAGCCAATACTCCATTGATTGGTAATAAGCACTATCTCACCAGAGGCAAGCTCTATGGTTTCATCATGAAATCGTTTACGCCGTGACGCAATCACATCCTGTTCAACCTTAATAAGGCTGCGATGGATATCATCGCCAAACATGGACGCTATCACCTGCATATCATACGGATTAGTATCCATAATCCATTCGTTCATCAGCTCATAGGCCAGATTTCTTTTATTATAGACCACACCCTTATAGATAAATTTCGAGTAATCCCTCTCTCCTTTTTCTTTAGCATCCCTGGCTTCCGTTTCTTTTCGTTTCTGTCTAACCAAGAAATCTTTTGCTTCGGGCAGCGGTATTATCTGTTCAAAATTGACCAATACCTTATCAAGGTGCAGATAAGGGCTTAACTTGAAACAGCTGACATTTAGCCCATTATTGTTCAGCCAAAGTACCGTATTTGTCACTTCCGTAGAGAAATCAGCTGAGATCAGTACAATCCTTACCTGAGTATTGAAGTCAGCAATCTCGCTTTCGTCTCGCTCACAAAATTTGAGTATCTCCTGCTCTGCGCTCTTAGCAACACCTTCTTTATCAAGATGTTTTTGGTAGCACTCCGCAGCATCATTAAACGTCATTTGTGAAACCATAGCGGCATACCTTACCGCCTGAAGCTCCATATGCGCACCTTGTTCATCCCGCTTCAGCTCAACAACAACCAGATTAAATGCCTTGTCGATACAGAGTAAATCAATTCTACGCTGGCTGTTTTCCCAATTGTTAAACTCTTCCTGGATTACCAAGCAATCGGGCAAAAAATCGCTCATATTCTTGGCTATTGCTGACTGAATATCCCTGCGTTCAAGGATCGATTCGCGCATAAACGTGGTTTTAGCAACCTTTTTGAACTCTTGGTCTTCCAAAGTGAATAAACCCATGACTCCCTCATTATTAAATCTGAAACAGTTTGAATTTGAAAAAAATATTTCATGAATTCAATCTATCACGACGGAAGGAATTTTTCTCTTGGAAAAAAAGTTGGTAGGCCATCTGATATTGATGCGAACGAGAGAAAGTTTATTGTTGTCTAAATAATCAACACCAGATCATGCGACCGCCGCTGGTCAATATCTGGTTCTGGATTAATGACCAATCACTTACTTATTCCTCCCTCTCGATTTTACCGCTATGCCTCATTCCAATAAGGCACCCTGAAATTTCACACCTTGCCGGACTTTATGATAGAGAAACATTTGAAGACTTGAGCAAAATGAACGGCCGTTCCAGTACCTAACGATAAGGCGCTGCCCGAACCGCACCCTAACCGGCTAGGGGTTACGAACGACTATGAGTGCCTGCGCTGCCACTCATCGACGACATCACCTAACGTCTTTGGCATGTCATTGCGTATCCATGCCATAAATTCACGATCGAAGCGAAAATCCTCTCCGCACGCCTCAACCATGAAACGACGAACGTTTTGCGTATTTTTGTAGCTTTTATCCACGATCGTGGCGCGTGTTAGCAATGCGCTATGCCAATCGATTTTCAATTTAGCCACTCCCCAACCTAGACTGACATGCCGCACTTTTGTCACGCTCGTTGCGGCGAAAAGTGGATGTGGTGAAAAGCATAGCCCAGACCGCCGTTTCCGCGCTGTTATATGCATGGGCGGAATGGCAACCGCCCCTGCTCGTTCTGTGGAATTAACGCAATTCCTTCGCTATCGCGCTAAACATCAGCGATGCCTCCAGCGGTTGCGCGCTGAAAGACGGCTCCGCCTGCGGCCAGGTGGACCACTGGACGATCACCAGATTCTCCGCCTGATTGACCATGATCATCTGGCCGAAGATCCCCAGCGCCCACAGGGAATGCTTGAGGGAGGTCTGCGAAGCAGGCTCAACGTTGGCCGCATTCACCGGCACTTCGTTGTTCCACCATTGGAAGCCGTAGATGCCGTTGGGATGCGCCGCCGACACCGAGCCCGCCGCCCGCGTCCAGTTGGCCGACTGGGCTACCCAATCTTCCGGCAGGATCTGTTTGCCGTTCGGCAACGTCCCGTTATGCAGAATGAACTCACCGAAACGCCCCCAGTCTTCCAGCGTGGCGTTAAAGCCGTGCGCACCCACGTCGTGCTGGCCTTTGGCGTAAGCATGCCACACGCCGTCGCTCGCCATGCCGTAGGGCTGCCAGATGCTTTGCTCAAGATAGGCCGCCAGCGGCATGCCGGTGGCGCGCTCCAGCACGTCGCCCAGCAGCCACGCGCCGCCGGAGGAGTAAGACCAGTTCTGCCCAGCCGGATGTGCACGCTGCAAACCGGCCACCAGCTTGCGCACGCAGGCATAAGTACCGGGTTTGGCTTCACACTCTGTCAGCTGCGCGAAGTCCGATTTCGGGTTAGTGTAATCCTCATTCCACGCCACGCCGGAGGTGTGGGTGATCAGCTGCCTGAGGGTCACGCCGTCCCACGCGCTGCCTTTCAGATCGGGTTCGTATTGCGTGATGAGATCGTCGAGCGAGCGGATCTTGCCCTGTTTAATCGCCACGCCCACCAGCGTGGCGACCACGGATTTGCCCACCGAGCGCGACGTCCACAGCGTGGCGTCGGTATTGCCCTCCCCCAGATATTTCCAGGCGATTTTGCCGTCTTTCAATACCAGCATGCCGCTGACGTTCTGGCGCTGCAGATAGTCCTGCAGGCTGTAGGTTTTGCCATTCACCCGATAACTGGCGTCCGTTAGCGGTTTAGCGGCAGCCACCAGCGGCGCGGCATTGCCGTGATGAAACACATCCCCCGCATAGTTGCGGTAGTCGTTACGAAAACCGATCACCCGGTCGCTCTGGCTCCAGGTGAGCATCTTGTGCGTGTCCGGCAATCGGGCATCGAAAGGTGCGGGACAGGCGCTGAGTTCGGAGCCCGCACAGGCGGCCAGCGCGGCGGGCGCCAGCAGGCCGCTGCAGAGGCTGATGACAACGCCCGCCAACAGGCTGCGGTTAAACACTTTGCTTTTCATATTTTTTCTCGCTTAGCTCAGGAAGGCGTTCAGCTTAAAAAAACGCGGCCTATAATAAAAAACGCCTGATGGGGGAAAATCCCCCGCAAAATCGACGGGGGAACCGCGTGCCGAGCCTGATTTATTCCTTTGCCCAACTGGAAGCCTTCACCGCCGTGGCCGAGCACGGCAGCCTGGCGAAAGCCGCGCTCAAGCTGGGCAAAGACCGCACGACGCTGCGCGATTTGATTGATTTTCTCGAGGATGGCTTGGGCTATGCGCTGTTCCTGCGCGAGGGGCGCAGCCTGCACCTGACGCCGGAAGGCGAACAGTTGCAGCGCCAGGCACACCTGCTGATGCGCCAGGTGAAAGCGTTTGAGGCATTTGCCAAAGACGTGCCCAAGAGCGCGGCGCGGGAAATCTCGCTGGTCTACGATCCCTTTACGCCCCGCGCGCTGCTGCAGGCGCTGATTGCCGCTATGGCCCAGCGCAACACGCGCTTGAGCCTGATTAACGCCTCGCGCGAAGAAGCGGAAAGCCTGCTGGCAAACGGCCAGGCCGATCTGGGCATCTGCCAGGCGCGTAACCGCAGCGTGGGCGACACCATGGAGTGGCGCGCCTTAGGGGCGATAGAGATGGATTTTTACGCGTCTAAAGCGCTTTTCCCCAGCGCGGAACAGCCGCTTTCACTGCTGGAGCTCTCGCTCGCGCCACAGGTGATCATGCACCCGGATTCTGACGAACCGGTGGCGCGCCGCCTGCAAATTTCCGGGCACACTATCTTCACCAACGAGCTGGAAATGCTGCGCGCCCTGCTCGAACAGGGCTGCGGCTGGGGGTTCCTGCCGACGCATATGCATGCCGAACGGTGGAAAAACGTCAACACGCTGCGCACCGAAGTGGGCAACCAGGGGATCAGCCAAACCATGGTGACCATCTGGAAGCCGGGCAATGACCGGCGGGCGCTGATTGATGAGACATTGGGGCTGTTGCCGGGGTTGTGGCGGGAGGTTGGGGGGTGAAAAGTCGCTGCTAGATTAGCGGTGTTGTTACCGGTGGTCGATCGCAGAGTTCATCGTCCGCGTTGCTTTTTCGATCGCTCTTAAGCGGGGATTGTTGTTTTCACCCAATGAGAGCCCCTCACCACCATCGCTCCAGCGCTGCTGGCGCTGGTTTATTGCTTTGAATGGTGGCATTTGAAGGGCGGCTTTGAGCGAGAAGCGGAAGTTCGCAATTTGATAAAGGCATTACTTAAATTGTGGCGTGTAAGCAACAGGGAGCAGGTCACATCAGCAACGGGTGCTCTTCCGCTTCCGCGCTCATTCGCTAACTCCGTTCGGTCATGAGACTGCGGCGAGCGTTATCTGCTAATCATGGTGAGAATATCCGCAGTGAATGCGGGAATAACTCACAAGAAATGCCCGCCGTATTTCGATGAATTGACCACAAAGCACTGTCACAGAAGGGAACTACGAAAAGGAAGTGCTCTTACAAAGAAGGCTGTTATCTGATATAGGTTTATTTTCAGTCTCACTGCGTACGGATGTATGATAGTGGGGTAAGCTTACCGATACACTTTTATAAAATGGATAAAATGATGAAGTCGAGAGATTTAAAAACAATTCACGACCTGATTGTTACGAACTACCAGAAACATGATTTAGGTAATGGTCGTTATCTACACACATTCCAGCCAGCAACAACAGATACAACCTATCAATTCGAAGCTAACTTTGAAAACGAGCTAGTCCCTGGAGAAAGATACAACATAGGATTTACCGAAGCAGGTGGAGTTAAAATGGTAGATATATCTTGTGTATCGAAGTCCTCTGTAGTTAATCAATATATTAGCTACGAATGTGCAAAATTAGTTTCAAGAGAAAAACATGATGAAAACAAAGGCAAGAATGATTCAAGAGTAAATTACGCTGTGCAAAATGATTACTATTGGGGGAGAAAATATGCATGGCGCGAGTTTGGATTAGTCATCCCCAAAGATGTATTTTACAAATACTTATTAGATTGTGTTAATCACCCTAATATACCGTGTACAGTTACAACGCCCGGTTATCCAATAGGTGATGACTCGATAGCATTTGCGGATAAAGGGCTCGAAAAAGCAATCGGGGATCTAATAAGTACAGCAACAAGAATTAAAGATGGTCCTTATTTCAAATCCCCTCTATATTTCAATGGTGATAAGAGGTTCACAATAAGGGGGATCAGCGCAATAACAGACAAAAAATAATTCAATGGCATGGGTTTCATGTAAAGAGATGACCTGCCCCCATTAAACTAACATACCATGTGCCAGCAATGTCCGCTGTTGGCACGCAGCAGACACGATGAGTAGTCATCATGTCTGCTGTGAGCGAAGAGCGGAAGTTTAAATTTCGTTATAAATTGACATACCTAGTGTGAAAAAAGTAATAAAGATGCAACTAAACGATTGTGCTCACATCTAGATTCAAAAAATGAAGAGATATCTCAAGATGTGGAGTCGTGTTGCCGATATACATTAGTCAATAAGCTATGGGAGCTAAGCATGTTAAGAAACATGACTGACTTAGAACAAATAACCGCACTATTGTTAGTCGAAGCCGGTGAGTGTGCACGCTGGGAATACTCTGCTTCACTTCATTGCCCTAAAGGTCCGCTACTCGAATTCAGTACAGAAAAACTAGAGAACCGAGCAAATCCCTCTTCAGCATTGCTGGACTCAATCAGTAATTGGCCTAACTTTGTTTTGCATCATAACCACCTGAGCGGGGAGTCCTTGAGCTTCGCTGATTGGCGAGGAGCATCCGTTTACTTCAATGAGATATACGCACACTGCAATGATGGAACCTCGTATTATGGTAGAGTGTTAAATAAAGAGAAAGTGTTGTCAGTAATACAAAATAAAAAAGACTTCATAGAGATGCATGCTGAGAACCATCTCTTTAATTATACAAACAACATTCAACTTGATGCTTTTTTTAGAAAAGAAGTAATTTGTAGGGCTTTGAAAATCAGAGGGTACGTAGAGTATGGGTATTTATGGGGGGCGAAACAGGTTAACCATCAAGCTATTTTGACAATGAATATCCCTGGTATCCAAAGCATAGGGCAATTGGGAACTGCCTATGAGCGATGGATTCAATCTGCAGCCCTTGATTTATCAAAAGATAACTGGTGACCAGTCCTGCTAAGGGGATAGCCTGATGTTATTAAATTCCGCTTGTGACATACAGTGAGCAGAGTTAGGATAGGACTGAAAATGCTGCGAATTTGGTTGCGCTCCACTGCCGGAGCAGAGTTCAACTCTGATATTATCACCTACTTTCATGAGGGTTAAATTATCATGTATGAAGTTTTTTCGCGCCAATCATTACCGTCAAAAAAATATAGAGAACTTGTTGGCACTGCCGTTTGTGTTTTCAACTCCAACAATGGTTTTATCATTGAAAATATTTTAAGGGAAGATGATGATGAAAGTTACAACTGGTATGCGTTAATAGATAAAACTTCTGGCCAGCTTAAAATCCCTATCAAAGAAACCATTTCAAAAAAATCAGACGATACTATTGCAACTCTTTTTGAAGAGCTTGTCATTATCCGCAATAGGATAATGCATAGTTTTCGCATCACCGCTCCGGAAGGTATCTCATCAGATAATGATAACCAGATGTTAGCAACTAAGTATAAGGATGGAAATCAAGTAATAATAACTGAAGAGTATTTATTAGACTTCATAAAAAAGAATGAAGAGCTATCTTCAAAATTACATGAATTTAGAGGTTTCTGAAAAATTAATATTTATCCTTTTTCTTGTATAAAATCTCACTTGTAATAAATAATGGATGAACTCCAGTCAGGGTTTAATCTTTCATATTCTATTGGAAATATATCCCATATGACTTGTTTCTCGTAGATGATCTCATCATCACGTTAGTAACGTCCGCTCCTGGCACAGGGCTGCTGTTGCAGCCCTGACAACCTTAGACTTCAATCGATTCAGAGATCTCTAACGCATCATCGACTTCAATGCCCAGATAACGGACTGTGTTTTCCAGTTTCTTATGACCCAACAGAAGTTGGATCACCCGGAGATTCTTGGTTTTCTTGTAGCTCAGGTAAGGTTTTGTTCTTCTCATTGAATGTGTGCTGTAAAGTGAACCTTCGAGACCAAGTTTTTCTACCCACCCATGAAAGATTCGGTTGTATTGCCGGGTTGAAATGTACTGGTTAGTTCCGACCCGAGACCGAAACAAGAAGTCTTTACTGTGCAAATTGCCAAGCTTTATCAATGCAGCAACAGCTTCTCTTGTCCCTTTGGTTATCTCGAATTGCACAGGGCTACCGGTTTTCTGTTGCAACACCGTTGCTCTGCTTGAAACCGAGCTACCATATGCCACATCCGATACTTTGAGTTTGACCAGATCACAGCCTCGAAGCTTACTGTCCAGGGCCATATTGAACAGAGCTAAATCGCGCGTTTTACCTTCCAGTTCAAGCCGGATTCGGATCCCCCAGATATGAGATATCTGAAGTGGTCTTTTTTGGCCGATGATACGGTCTTTGTTCCACGGTGACGTATTCATACTCAAATCTCCTGCAATGTGGGAAATTTGAGTATGGTTGTCCCTTATAAGCGAGTAGCGGAAGTTCGCATCTGCTTACTGCAATATTATTCACATCGCAATGTCATCAATGCGAAAAATATCAATGGTTATAGTATAATAACTAATGCATCATATATGGATAAATTTTATACTAAACTGACCATAAACCTTTTCACCTTTAAAAAACTTAACATGTTGCAAGTGAGATAATTGACATAATTTCTTTATGCTTTGTATATCTTTATCTTCAGTTCTGACACCAAAATAAATCGCCTTAATAGCTTCCGGGTTTATTTTTACATCTTTATCTGCTGAATCAACTTTATATATTCTAACTTCATCCTCATACTTCCAATGACTAAACTTAGTACTTAAAATTTGATTAATGGTTTCTAAACTATCATTGATGTAGTTTGTAGGGTTGTATGAATCAACATAATTCATATTTCTTGGCATGAGAAAGAATGATGGATCTTTCTTCAGTTCAAGTTCTATTGCAACGCCTGATTGGTTCCCTGCATAATGCGACCAAAGAAGGATTTCATTTACTTTCTTTGATAGGGAAAGAACACCTCTTGAGTTTATAGCCTTGTTTTTATATTCATTCACAATAGACACAAGATTATCTTCGTCATTCAAAAGAGCGTCTATTACATCATTTTTATTAATCCCTTTGAGTTTTTCTGAATTATTTAAGGATGATTCTGAAGAAAACATAACATCTAGCCAATTACTTATTTCATTGCGATCATATTTAAGAACTTCGTCAAGTGAACAATCAAAAGGATCATTAAATCTTGCAGGACTGGAAAACCTAAATGTGCAATCCTTCAGAATCTGCATTGCTCTTTCTATCTCTCTATACTTAAATAGAGTTTCAGGATAATCGCCATTTTCCACTCCTTTCAAAATCAACTTGATTCTATCTTCATTATTGTACTTATTTACATTAACCATATTCACATGCCTTTTCTCGATATCTTAATATTATTCCAAAACCATATGTTACATAATAAACAAATGCAGTATTTCGTTCGTATTATTAATAATCTTCCACATCTTTTTTTTGTATGAAATAACATCATTATTGATTTTTTCGTAGATCATTTCAATGAAATTTTATAAATATCTATTTGGTTATTCGCCTAATATCAGGTTGTTACAATTGAATTGTTCTGCTCCCAAATAATTAATGCAATGTGATGTTATCAATGTCCGCTTCTGGCACAAAACAGCCATTGATACCTAACCTCGACCATGAAACACACCTTATCGAAATCCCGCCGCAACAAAATATAACCACATAAAATGATTCAACTCAAAATTAATAAACCAACGACATTATTACCTCTATTTTCATTCCATTATTTTCCCTCCCCCCACTCCCCCCTAGCACCGCCCCCGCCCTTTCCCTACAATAAGGGATCTGTTGAGGCATAACGCAAGGAAAGACGGTGTCGAAAGCCAATCCCAATGCCACTATCGTGGATATCGCCCGCCGCGCCAGGGTGACCAATATCACCGTTTCCCGCGCCTTCAATAAGCCCGAGCTGGTCAAGCCGGAAACTCGCGAGCGCATTCACGCCATCGCCAAAGAGCTGAACTATGTGCCCAACGCCTTCGCGCAGGGTCTGAAAAGCAGCAGCAGCCAGATTATCGGCATCGTCACCAGCAGCATGTACAACCCGTTCTATTCCGGCCTGATCAAGACCGTGTCGCGCATTGCGCGCCAGCAGGGCTACCAGATCATGCTGTTCGACACCGACGGCAGCGAAGAGGCGGAAATGCGCGCCATTCAGGCGCTGTTCGGCTACAAGGCGCGCGGCATCCTGCTGTCGGCGGTGCGCGACGACAAGCGCTACCGCCCCGCCTATCTCGAGCTGGCCGAGGTGTACGGCGTGCCGCTGATCCTGATCGACCGCGATCTCTACGATCAGAAGCTGAGCGGCGTGTTCCTCGATAACCGTGAGATCGGCGTGCTGGCCGGGCGCTATCTGGCGGAGCAGCCGGAGAAGAAGCTGCTGATTATCGGCGGCCCGGCGGATTCCGAAATTACGCTAACGCGCACCGCCGGCATCGTCGCGGCGCTGCAGGGCAGCGGGCGTGAGATTCATATCATCAACGGCGACTATGATTTCACCTCGCAGGAAAGCGAGGTGCGCGCCTATCTGGCGCAGCCGGAGAACCGCCCGGATTACATCATCGGCCTGAACGGCATCATCACGCTGGGCGCCATCGCCATCTGCCACGAGATGGGGCTTTATCAGCAGGTGAAGTTCTTCTCGATAGACGAGCCGCCGCGCGCCGGCGCTTACGGCCTGCACATTCCGGGGGTGTATCACGATACGCAAAAGCTGGGGGAGATCGCCGCGGAGCTGCTGTTCAGCGCCATTAATAGCCCGCGCGGCGAACTGCCGGTGCGCAGAGAGTTCTTCACCGGCTCGCTGTTGAATCGCTGACGGGCGCTATTGCCCGTAGTAGGCGTGTTTGCCGTGCTTGCGCAGGAAATGTTTGTCCAGCAGCTCCGGCTGCATCGGGGCGATGGCCGGCGCCAGCTGGCGCGTCGCCATCGCCATGATCGCCACCTCTTCCAGCACCACCGCGTTGTGCACCGCATCCGCCGCGTCCTTGCCCCAGGCGAACGGGCCGTGAGAATAGACCAGCACTCCCGGCACCTGCTGCGGATCGCGCCCCGCCTGATTGAAGGTCTCGATAATCACCTTGCCGGTTTCCCCCTCGTAATCCCCGGCGATCTCCGCCTCGCTCATCGGCCGGGTGCAGGGAATGTCGCCGTAAAAGTAGTCGGCGTGGGTGGTGCCCAGCGCCGGGATCGGCTGCCCGGCCTGCGCCCAGATGGTGGCGTTGCGGCTGTGAGTGTGCACCACGCCGCCGATATCGGCGAAGGCGCGGTACAGCGCCAGGTGGGTGGCGGTGTCGGATGAGGGTTTGCGGTGCCCTTCGCGCACCTTGCCCTCCAGATCCACCACCACCAAATCCTCCAGCGTCATCGCCTCGTAGGCGATGCCCGAAGGTTTGATCACCACCAGCCCGCTCTGGCGGTCGATCGCCGAGACGTTGCCCCAGGTAAAGGTCACCAGCCCGTATGCCGGCAGGCTGAGGTTGGCGGCCAGCACCTGCCGCTTGAGTTCGTTCAGCATGCGATGCCTCCCTCATTCATCTGTTGTTCGATCCAGGCCTTGGCCTGGGCGATGCGTTGCTTATCCTGCCCGTCTTCGCACGCCCACATCTCCAGCAGATAGGGGCCGCGATAGCCGAGCGCGTTGAGCACGGCAAAGGCGTGGGCGAAATCCACGCAGCCCTCGCCGAACGGCACGTCGCGGAACTGCCCGGCGCTGCCCGGCCCCACCGCCACGGTGTCTTTGAGGTGTATGGCGGTGATGCTGCCGATGCCCAGCGCCAGCTCGGCGGCGACGTCGTTGCCCCAGGCGCTGAGGTTGCCGAGATCGGGATACACCGTGAACCACGGGCTGTTGACGTGGCGGGCGATGTCGCGCCATTTGCTGATGCTGTTGATGAACGGCGTGTCCATCACCTCCACCGACAGCATCACCTGCGCTCTGGCGGCCTGCGCCGCCACCCACTGCATGCCCTCGATAAAGCGTTCGCGGCTGTGGCGATCGGCGGGTTCGTAATAGACGTCGTAGCCCGCCAGTTGGATGTTGCGGATGCCAAGATCCGTCGCCAGTTCCAGCGCCTTGCTCATCAGCACCCGCGCCCGCTCGCGGGTGGCGGCGTCATGGCTGCCAAACGGATCGCGCCGGTGCGCCGACAGGCACAGGCTCGGCACCGTCACCCCGCTGTCGAGCCGCGCCTGGATAAACGCCAGCCGCTGACGGCGATCCCAATCCAGCCGCTGCTGGCGCGCCGGCTGTTCGTCGATCGACATCTCCACAAATTCAAAGCCCAGCTCAGCGGCGGTGGCCAGCCGCTGCGGCCAGCTCAGTTCGGCGGGCAGCGCCTTTTCATACAGCCCCAGACAGGCGGCGTTAGTCGTTTGCATCAGTCACCTCACTCAAAGCCTGAGCGACCGCCAGATAGCGCGCCTGCTGGGCGCGCAGGCGCCGGTGGGCGGCGGTCGCGGGATAATAACAGCGCAGTTTGGGCGGCGCGGCAGCGATCGCTTCGGCAAACCCAGCGTACTCCCCGGCGCCGACGGCGGCGCACAGGGCGGCGGCGCGGCAGCCGCTCTGGCGCGTTTCCACCACCTCGAGCGGCAGGTTGCCGGCGTCGGCGTACATCTGCATCCAGACCTCGGACTGCGTCGGCCCGCCGGTCAGGCGCACCCGCTCGATGCGCGGGTTCAGCTGCACCATGCGCTCCTGATGGATCAGGTGCGAAAACACGATGCCCTGGTAGATCGCCTGCACCACGTCCGCCATCTCGTGGTGGGCGCTCAGGCCGATCAGCCCGCCCGGCGTGTTGCCGCCGAGGTTGGAGCCGTACAGATAAGGCAGGAACAGCAGCCCGCTCGGCTGCTCGCGGCGCTCGGCCACCCAGGCGTTGAACTGGGCGTAGCGCTGCCGGTCGTCGGCGCAGAACTGGCGCAGGAACCAGGCCAGGTTGCCGGCCGAGGTCGGGCTGCCTTCGTGCACGAAATAGCGGCCGTCGATGCAGTAGCGCCCCCAGGCGTAGGGGTAATCGGCAGGAATGATGCGCTCGGTCACGCAGGTGGCGATCGACCAGGTGCCCGCCACCGCGCTGAGCGTGCGATCGTCGGCCACGCCGGAGCTGAGCGCCGCGCCCACCACGTCGAACAGGCCGCCGTACACCGCGGTGCCCGTTCGCAGGCCGCACTGCGCCGCCGCCGCGGCCGTCACCCGCCCGGCCAGCTGCGCCGAGCCGATCGTTGGCGCGGTCTTCTCCTGCGCCTCTTCGATGCCGAAGGCCGCCATCAGCGCCGGATCGTAAGCGCCGCTGTGCTGGTTAAACAGGTTGCTGCCGGAGATGTTGGTCACCTCGGCCGCCGCCTCGCCGGTGAGGCGAAAGCGCAGGTAGTCGTGCGCCATCAGGATGCGATCGACGGCGGCGTACTGCGCCGGCTGCCGCTGCTTCAGCCAGCGCAGCAGCAGCGCCGGGTGGCTGGGCCACAGCGGCTGCAGGCTGCGCGGGTAGGTCTGCGCGTCCACCCCGGTGCGGCGCAGCTCAGCCGCCGTGGCCGCTGCGCGGTTGTCCGAAGAGAGGATGCCGTTGCCGACCGGTTTGCCGTGGCGGTCGATGGCGTACAGCCCTTTGCCGTGCGCCGAAAAGCTAACGCCGCGCACCTGCCCGGCCGCCAGCCCCGCCGCATGCAGCGTCTGGCGGATCGCCGCGCAAACGTCATCCCACAACGCGTCCATATTGCGTTCGCTGAAGCCCGGCTGGGCGGCAATCGCCGCGCCGTCGCGCTCGGCGATCGCCAGCTCTTCGCCGCTTGCCCGGTACAGCCCGGCCTTGATCACCGTGCCACCGACGTCTATGCCAAGAAAGACTGACATCGCGCCTCCTATTTGCGCCGCACGGAGCTGAGGTAGATGGCGGCCAGGATGATGCCGCCCTTCACCACGTTCTGGATATACGGCGATACGTTCATCAGATTGAGGCCGTTGTTGAGTACCCCGAGCATCATCGCCCCCACCAGCGTGCCGACGATGGCGCCGCGCCCGCCGGAAATCGCCGCCCCGCCCAGCACTACGGCGGCGATAGCGTCCAGCTCGAAGCCTTCGCCGGCGTTGGGCTGCCCGCTCATCAGGCGCGAGGTCAGCACCAGCCCGGCCAGCGCGGCGGTCAGGCCGCTGATCACGTACACCAGCATCTTGTAGCGCGGCACGCGGATGCCGCTCAGGCGCGCCGCCTCTTCGTTACCGCCCATCGCGTAGACGTAGCGGCCGAACGGCAGCTGGTTGAGCATCAGCCAGGCCAGCAGGTACACGCCGATCATGATCAGGATCGGCACCTGGATGCCCAGCACCGTGCCGCGGCCAAAGAAGGAGAAGACGTCGGGCAGGCCGGAGATCGGGTAGCCGCCGGTATAGAGCAGCGCCAGGCCGCGGGCGATGCCCATCGACGCCAGGGTGACGATGATCGGCGGCATGCGCAGGTAGGCGATGCAGGCGCCGTTGGCCAGGCCGAACAGCGCGCCGAGCGCCAGCGCCGCCACCATCGCCAGCGGGATCGGCACCGCCGCCAGCATCAGCCCGGCGGCGACCGAACCGGCCAGCGCCATTACCGGCCCCACCGAGAGATCGATGCCGCCGGTCAGGATGGCGCAGGTCATGCCCACCGCGATGATGGCGTTGATAGATACCTGGCGCGCCACGTTGGTCAGGTTGTTGACACTGAGGAAGCTGTCGTTCAGCAGGCTCATCAGCACGAACAGGACAACGAAGCCGATAAACGGCAAGACCACAGGGTGATGCAGCAGTTTTTCCCAGCGCTTGCCGAGGCTGGGGCCGGCGGCGCGGCGCGCCACGGCGGGTTGTTCAATTCCGATCATAAGGCACTCCCGGTCGCGTGAAGCATGATGTGGTTGGATTCGATGCCGTCGCCGGTCAGCTCGGCGACGATGTGGCCGCCGCGAAACACCAGCACGCGGTCGCACACGCCGATGATCTCCGGCAGTTCGGAAGAAATCATGATGATGGAGATGCCCTGCTGGGTCAGTTGCTGCATCAGCTGGTAGATCTCGGCCTTGGCGCCCACGTCGATGCCGCGCGTCGGCTCGTCGAAGATCAGGATGTTGCAGTCATTGTTAAGCCAGCGGGCGATCACCACCTTCTGCTGGTTGCCGCCGCTCAGGGTGCTGACGGCGGTCTCGGCGTCCGGGGTTTTCACGCCCACGGCGCGGATCAGCCGCTGCACCACGTCGCGATCTTTGCGGGCGCTGACGAAGATCTTGCCGCGCCGGTGGTGCCGGTTGAGGGTGATGTTCTGCGCCACCGAAAACGGCAGCACCAGGCCCTCGGTTTTGCGGCTCTCCGGCAGCAGGCCGATGCCCTGCGCCAGCGCCTGCGCCGGGGAGCGCAGCGCCGCCGGTTGGCTGCCGAGGCTGACGCGTTTGCGGTGGCAGCGGCTGGCGCCGATCAGCGCCGAGACGGTCTCGGTGCGCCCGGAGCCCACCAGCCCGGCGAAGCCGAGGATCTCGCCCTTGTGCAGGTGGAAGCGGTCGGTCGCGCCGTGCTTCTCGCGCTGGATCTCCGCCTCCAGCAGCACCGTCGCGGTATCGACCGGGTGCTGTTTCACCGGGAAGGCGTTCTCGATTTTGCGCCCGACCATCAGCCGCACCAGCTCTTCCACGTTGGTGTCGCCGGTGGCCAGCGTTTCGATGTAGGCGCCGTCGCGCAGCACGGTGATGCGATCGCAGATGGTGAAGATTTCGTCCAGGTGGTGCGAGATAAACACCATGCCGACGCCCAGCAGCCGCAGATCGTTCATCACGCTGAACAGGTGCTCGGCCTCGCCCGGCGTCAGCGTGGCGGTCGGTTCATCCAGCACCAGCACCCGCGCCTCCAGCGACAGCGCCTTGGCGATCTCAACGAACTGCTGCTGCGCCACACTCAGCTGCTCCACCGGGCAATCGAGATCGATAGCCACCGTCAGCCGCTTGAAAATCGCCTCGGCCTTGCGCCGCATCGCACGCCGATCCAGCAGGCCCCAGCGGTTCCTGATCTCCCGGTTGAGGAAGATGTTGTCGATGGCGCTCATGTACGGAATCAACGAGAATTCCTGAAAAATAATGCCGACGCCGGCCTCGATCGCCTGGCGATAGTTGTTAAAGCGGCGCTGCTCGCCGTCGATAAAAATATCGCCCTCGTCCGGCTGATGGATGCCGCACATGATTTTCACCAGCGTCGATTTGCCGGCGCCGTTTTCGCCCAGCAGGGCGTGCACCTCGCCGCGTTGAATGGCCAGATCGATGCCGTCCAGCGCCTTCACGCCGGGAAAGTTTTTCTTGATTCGCTTCAGTTCCAGTAAAGGTGTCACCGCATTGCCCTCCGCGCCGAACGCCCCGCCGCAGCGGGGCGAACCCGGCCGCTGTTACCAGCTAAAGCCGGCCGCATTGCTGCGGTCGATCAGCTTCACTTTGACCGGCACGGTTTTCGGCACCGTGGCGCCCCAGTAGCGGGCCAGCGCAATGCCGAGCGCAATGCGCAGCTGGTCGCGCGGGAACTGCGCCGAAGTGGCAATAAACGGCGAGTTCGGCTTGAGGATCTCTTTGATGGCTTCCGGCTGGCCGTCGACGCTCACCAGCTTGACCTTGGCGCCGTTGCTTTCGATCGCCGCCAGGGCGCCGAGCGCGCCGACGTCGTTGACGCTGAAGATGCCCGCCAGATCCGGCGCCGACTGCAGCATGTTTTCGGTCACGGTCAGCGCGGTGTCACGTTCCTGCTTGCCGTTTTGCTTGGTGACGATCTTGATGTCGGGGTATTTTTTCATCGCCGCTTCAAAGCCGCGCACGCGCTCCAGGATCGGCACCACCGGGATACCGTCGAGGATCGCCACCTTGCCTTTGCCGCCCAGCGCTTTCGCCAGGTATTCGCCCGCCTGGAAGCCGGCGTCGTAGTTTTCCGAGCCGACGAATGAATCCAGCGGCCCTTCCGCCTGGGCGTCGATCGCCACCACCACCGCGCCGGCCTTATGGGCGGAGATCACCGCCGACTGCACCCCCACCGAATCGGTCGGGTTGATCAGCAGGATATCCACCTTCTTCTGCAGCATGTCTTCCACGTCGCCGATCTGTTTGGCGACGTCATGGCGCGCATCGGCCACGTACACTTTGGCGCCGATATCCGCCGCCGCCTGATCCAGCGCCTGCTTCATGGTGACGAAGTAGTCGTTGTTCATTTCCTGGAACGACATACCGATCGTGATTTGCTTGGCCAGCGCCACCTGGCTGGCCGCCAACATTCCACCGGCGACGATAAAAGGCAGGGTCTTTTTGAATAATGAAAACATAGCCAATTCTCCTGTAGGGAAGCTTCTTGTTGTGGTTATCAGAGCAACAGCATGTCTTTACGTTTGACCGACCGGCCGGCCCCTCCGTTGCGAGCGGGCCGACGGTCGTGACTGCAACAGCGGTACGGCGGGAGAGTCAGGGAACCAGGATCACCTTGATGGAGTCGGTCGAGTCCGCCAGGGCAAAGGCTTCGTCCCAGTCGTTCAATGAATAGCTGTGGGTGACCACGCCGTTGGAAGTCACCAGCCCGCGCTCGAACAGATCGATGGCGATTTCGTAGCTGTAGGGCGCCAGGTGCGCGCCGCGAATGTCCAGCTCTTTGCGATCGCCGATGATGGACCAGTCGACGGTGGTTTCCTTGCCGAACACGCTGAACTCCACGAAGCGGCCCAGCTTGCGGATCATCTGCAGCCCCTGGGTGACGCCGATCGGCGCGCCGGTGGCCTCGATATACACGTCGCAGCCGTAGCCGCCGGTTAGCGATTTGACGATCTGGTCGGCGTCTTCCTTCAGCGGGTTGATCACCACGTCGGCGCCAAATTCCTTCGCCAGCGCCAGCCGCTCGTCGATGGCGTCGATCACGATCAGTTTCTTTGGCGTCTTCAGGCGCGCCACCTGCACCATGCACAGCCCGAGCGGCCCGGCGCCGGCCAGCACCACCACGTCGTCCAGCTGGATGTCGCCGCGCGCCACGGTGTGGATGGCGCAGGCCATCGGTTCGATCAGTACCGCGTCTTCATGACTCAGGCTTTCCGGGATCTTGTGGACGATGGCGTTTTCGGAAAAGCGCATGTACTCCGCCATGCCGCCCTCCGCCACGTCTTTCTGGAAGCCGTAAATGTTATGCGTCTCACACATCCAGTAGCTGCCGGATTTGCAGTAGCGGCACTCCCAGCACGGCACGATCTGCTCGGCGATCACCCGCTCGCCGAGCCGGTATTTGCCTTCCGCGCCCTCGCCCAGCGCGGCGATGCGGCCGTAGAACTCGTGGCCCGGCACCACCGGCGGTTTAACCCACGGGTTCTCCCCCCAAAACATCTGCGCGCCGTTCTTGCATTTGCAGTCGCCGGCGCAGATGCCGCAGCCTTCCACCTTGATCACCAGCTCGCGCGCCTTCGGCAGCGGCGTAGGCACCTGTTCGAAACGATAATCTTGCGGGCCATGGCAAACGACCGCGCGCATTTTTTCCGGCAACTGGCTCATCTCTTCCTCCAATACATTCGTTAAACGCTTGAATTCTATTAATGTTGACGTTGTCATTTTTATTCAACAAAAAATGAGCAACGACACAACATGTTAAATTTCAATGAATTAATCATCACACATCCCGAAAAATCAAAATGACAACGTGAACATTGATCGACATATAACCAAAGCTGCAAAAAGAATTGTTTGAGCAAAATCACAGTTCGTTAACATTGCGGCTAAAAATGCTACAAATGCGGATCGCGATCCCATTTACAGGATCGGTGAGGATCGGGAGATGATCGAAACGGCGGGAAGAAGATGATTGGCAGGAATGCGGGCCAGGCATCGCGCCCGGCCCGATAAAGCGGGTTACTTCACTTCGCCCATCGCTTTCAGCTTTTTGGACAGCTCGCGGCGCTCTTTGGACAGATCGGCATTTTTGATGATGTAGTCATCAACGCGATCTTCGTAGTCGCTGCGCATGTTGGCGATGATACCCTGAATGTCTTCAATGCTCATGCCGGGCTTGATGTACTCACTCAGGTTGTCGAGCAGCAGCACGCGCTTCTGGTTATCACGAATTTTCTTTTCGTTGTCGACGATCTCGCGTTGCAGTTTGTTTTTGCGGCGGAACATACGCACAAACTCCAGCACGTCCTGGAAACTCGGCTTATTTGCATTATCCATCTTTATACCCTTGCTTTAGTAATACACAGATTCATTTGCTTACGGCCACATGGCACCAAGATACAGGTTTGTGGCGGTCCGGCACAACAGTGATTGGCTTATCTTACCCACTTTGCCCCGGCGGCCAAAACCCAAAGCGCCGCCTTCATGATCTGACCCCTTATTCGCGCCCGGCGGCGGTGCAAACCTGGAGCAAATCCCCCAACTCTTCCAACTGCTGCGCCAGCTCCATGCTGAGCCAAACGTAGCCGTAAATCGGCGCTTCGCCGTGTTGGCCGACGCTGACTTCCTGCATCAGCGTTTTCAGCTCGCCGGCGATTTCCGCCAGCTGCCCCGCCGCCGCCTGGCGCTGCGCCTGCGGCCCTTCGCGCATCAGCACCGCCAGCGACTCCAGCGAGCTCAGCGTCAGCAGCTGGGTGCTGCGCAGCGTGCGGGCGTTCAACATGATGAAGTGCGTTTCGCGCGAGGCCCAGTAAGCATCGGCCATCAGCTCCAGCGTGCACACCAGATTGCGGCTGAGGGTTTGCACCGCTTCGAACACCGCTTTGGGGATGCGAGTTTCCTTGCTGGCGGGCACGATCAGGCTGCGCAGCTTCACCACCTGATTCAACAGATCCTTGAGCTGCGGCTCCAGCCGCGGCCGCTCGATAACGTTCGGCGAAAAATACGCGCCGTAGAGGCGGGCGGCGGTTTGCAGGCAGTCCGCCATTTGCATGCGCCACAGAATGTAGGCGCGCTGCGGGTAGATGCTGGTGAACAGCAGCGCCAACAGCGAGCCGAAGATCACGTCGCCGCTGCGCCACAGCGCGGTGTGCATGTCGCCGGCGCCCGCGCCGCACACTACCGCCAGCGTGATCCCCACCAGTAGCGCCATATACGGCCGTTTGCCGAGCGTCAGGTAACCGCAGACGAACATCACCACGCCGCACCAAACCAGCATCAGCGGCAGCGAATAGAGCTCCAGATACAGGGCGATCAGGCCGGAGGCGGCGCCGAACACCGTGCCGGCAATGCGTTGCAGCGCCCGCTGCAGCACGTTGCCCCAAAACGAGATCGGCCCCATCACCACCACCAGGGTGATCAGCGGCCAGGTGCCTTCGGGCACCGCCAGCAGGCGGATCAGCAGAAAGGTCAGGATAAACGCCAACCCGATGCGCACGCCGTGTACGATGCGGTAGTGGCGATAGGTCAGCAGTTCGAGGGAAGAGATTTTTCGATCGAGGCGCACAGTGCCTCCGATAAAGACCAGCCAGGCCGCTATTTTAGCGGAGGAAGCCCGGCGAGGAAAAGGCGAATGAGGCGTCCCCCATTCACCTTCAGGCTCAGGCGACGTACTTGTCGACCAGCGCGCGCAGAACGGCGGCGGTTTCAACATCCATCACGCCGTCATACTTCTGCTGACGGAAGTGCAGCTGGAACGCGCGCACCAGCTGGCGATAGCCTTCTGCGGTGTTCGCCGCCGAGGTGTCGTAGCCGTATTGGGCGAACAGTTTCAGCAGATCGGCCTGCGCCGGCAGGCCCTGGCTGCAGTATTCCTGCTGGCGCTGCTGCTTGGTCGCTTCGTCATACCAGGCGCCGACGCCGGCCTGATACAGCTGCTGCCACGGGAACTGCGGGCCCGGATCGCTCTTGCGGCCCGGTGCGATGTCGGAGTGCGCCACCACGTTCACCGGCGAGATGTCCGGATAACGCTGCAGGATATTCTGCGCCAGCTGGGTGACGGCCTCGATCTGCTGCGGATTGAACGGCGGGAAGGTGATGTTTCCACCGTCGCCGCTCGCCAGGTTGACGATCTCGATGCCGATCGAGGTGTCGTTGATATTGCTGCGGGTGCCCCATTGGCTGCTGCCGGCATGCCAGGCGCGCTCATTCTCGTCCACCAGGTTGAAGATGCGCACGCCGCTGAAGCCGGCCGCCTGATAGGTCGCCTCGGTCGGATCCGGCACCAGATAGTGCGCACTGACCGATTTTCCGGTCAACGACTTCACCGAGTCGGCGAAGTTTTGCGCCGTGTAGTGCAGCACCAGAAAGCGCACGCGGTGGCCGAAGCTGGCGACCGATCGGTAGCTATTGTAATCAATCTTGTACATCGTAAAGTCCCTCTCTCGTTTGATTTCACTGAGCGGCCCCTCATCATGACAGACCGCCCCGCACGGGTGAACCCTTGGCTCACCCTTTTTGTTTTAGCTAATTGCTAAATTATGCGCAAGTCTTTTTTAGCAAAATCGTTATTTACCTTTTTGCTAAAGAGTGCGATCATTGCACGATGGAAACTAAAGAAATCAGGCGCAACAATCTGCGCGAATTGATGGCCCGCTACGCCCGGCAAGGCGTCAACCAGAATGAATTCGCCACGCTGGTTGAGTCTTCCGCGCCGACGCTGAGCCAAATCATCGGGGAGAAATCCTCCCGCAATCTTGGCGACAATCTGGCCAGGCGGATCGAGGCCAAGCTGAATTTGCCCAAGGGCTGGTTCGACGTGTTTCATGAAAAGCAGCTGGTGCGCCCGTTTGACAACGTGGCGGCGGAGTCGGACTTCCAACCCGCCCGCTTGAAACCGGTGGTATGGGAAGATACCGAACAAGACAAGGAAGAGTTTGTGGAGATCCCGCTGCTGGATATCGATTTTTCCGCCGGCGACGGCTGCTACGAAATCGTCGATCGCGAGGAGTTTTCGCTGATCTTTCGCCGTTACTATCTGCACAAGATGGGGGTGGCGGTCAACGCCGCGCGCATTATCCGCATCTCCGGCTCCAGCATGGAGCCGCGCCTGCAGGACGGCGACGTGGTCGGCATCAACACCGACGACACGCGCATCCGCGAGGGCAAGACCTACGCCATCCGCCACGGCAATTTGCTGCGGGTGAAGGTGCTTATCGAGCAGCCGGACGGCGGCGTCATCATCCGCTCCCTCAACCGGGAAGAGTACCAGGACGAGCATCTCAGCTATCAGCAGCGCAAAGAGCAACTGGTGGTGCTCGGCCGCGTCTTCTGGTCATCTTCGTCCTGGTAACGGACCACAGCGTCGGGCGCCCAGGGCGCCCGACGGTTATTTGAAGTCCACCACCATCTGCTGCTGAATGGACAGCCCGCGGGTCGACTGCACGCAGCCGGCGATGTAGTCGGTGAAGCGCGGCGGTTTCGGCATGCCCAGCTTGAGGATTTTCTCGTTGCTGAAACGCACGTTGAGCATGGCGAACGATCCGTACAGGCGCATCGCTTTGAGCATCAGCCGCTCGTTGCACGGGCCGAAAATGTCTTTCAGCTGACGGCGCATTTTCACCAGCGCGTCATACGTCACCTGCGCATACTCATCGCCCACCGGCGCCTTTTCCAGCGCCGCCGCCATGGCGCGGTCGATTTCGGCAAAGCTGACGCTGCTCTCCTCACCGGCGGAGATATGATAAACGTCGTTCTCGAGCGTTTCGCTGTTCATCAACATCACCAACGCATCCGCACAGTAGTCCGCCGGGATCACATCGATATTGTCCTGCAGCGAACACATGAACTTTCGCAGCATCAGCGCCATGCCGAACACCCAGAAAATGCTGCTGGAAGGCTGGCAGCCCAGGCGAGTGTGGCCAACGACGATCGACGGACGGGCGATGGTCAGCGGCATGTGCGGGCAGCGCTGGCGCATCAGCTGTTCGATGGTGGATTTGGAACGCGTATATTCCACCAGGTGCTCGGCGTCTTCCTCAAACTCGCCGCTCTCCGACACCAGCGAACCCGGCTCCGGCGAACAGGACATGGCGGTACCGACGTGCAGGAAGCGTTTTAATCCCGGTACCTGCGCCATTCTTTCGGCAAAGGCCAGTGTGCCTTCTACGTTTACCTTCCAAATGAGCGGGTTATTACCGAAAGAAGCAACGGCCGCGCAGTTAATAACGTGCGTGACTTTGTTAATGCGTGCGTCAGTTAAAAAGTCGGCTGGCTCGGAAAGGTCGCCCAACAATATATTTTCTATCGTAATTTTAGACAGCAGATTCGCGTCGATATTAAATTTTTCCATATTCGCGCGAATACGGGCCAGCCCTTGCTGCGCATCGTCGGCGCGCACCAGTAAAAGATAATTAATAGACTGATTTTCAATCAATAATTTTTCAAGAACCGCACCACCGAGAAAGCCGGTAGCGCCGGTCAACAGCAGCGTTTTCATAATTGTCACCCACATTGGCATTGAATGTGGAAGATTGTATCTGCGGATAATTAAACAATTATTAAATAGAATTACGGCGCCCTTAAACACTTTTCTTAATATTATCTTAAGGAATCTTTTGAAACATCCATCATGGGTTTAGTAACAAAAGAGTCGGGACAAGATTACGATTAATCCCTGCTGTTTAAATACCATTGATGTAACCCCTGATTTAATTTAACGGTCAATGTTATTTCTCTTTTCGTCCGTGGAGGACTTATGACCTATAACCAAAAAATCTGGTTGGGGGTTTTGCTGCTATGCACCCTGTTTTGGGTGGCGGTGATCGGCGGCGCCTGTTCGCTGTATCAACGCGTGGATCGCTTCCAGGCACATCACGCAGAGAGCGAGTTCGCCGCCCGCCACGGCCAGGCGCCTTGCGCGCAACCCGGCGCTCAGGCGTCGACTGCCCCCCGGAATGGGTAGGGACAATATCCGCTAACGATCCTATTATGCCCTAAGGTTAACAGGGAGATAACGATGGCTCGAAAGCTGGATAGCTTACCGCAGGCGCAACGCGAGAAAATAGAAACCGATTTGCTGGCCATCAGCGTGATCTACAACGAACGCTACGGCATCGCCTCCACTCAGGCGGAAACAGAACAACAGGTCCCCGACCACCTGCTCCCCTACTTTCATCAACGGCTGAATTATTATCGCCGTGCGTAATTGCGCGCATTTCGCTAACCGCCGCTTGGCATCGCTCCCCACGCCGTTACAATAGAGGCATATTGTATCCGCCACTGAAGAGACGCGATTTTGAGCAGCAAGGCAACGGCCACATTTTACATTCACGATTACGAGACCTTCGGCAAGAGCCCGTCGCTGGACCGCCCGGCGCAGTTCGCCGGCGTGCGCACCGATATGGATTTCAACATTATCGAAGAGCCGCTGGTCATCTACTGCGCCCCGGCCGACGATTACCTGCCGGAACCGGAGGCGGTGATGATCACCGGCATCACGCCGCAGGTGGCGCGCGCCAAAGGCGTTAACGAAGCCGAATTCACCCGCCAAATCCATCAGGCCTTCAGCGTGGCCGGCACCTGCATTCTCGGTTACAACAACATCCGCTTCGATGACGAAGTGAGCCGCAATATCTTCTATCGCAACTTCTACGATCCCTACGCCTACAGCTGGCAAAACGGCAACTCGCGCTGGGATCTGCTGGATGTGATGCGCGCCTGCTACGCTCTGCGCCCGGACGGCATCGTTTGGCCGGAAAACGAAGACGGTTTCCCCAGCTTCCGCCTGGAACACCTGACGCGTGCCAACGGCGTCGAGCACACGCAGGCTCACGATGCGATGTCGGACGTTTACGCCACCATCGCCATGGCCAAGCTGGTCAAGCAGGCGCAGCCGCGGCTGTTCGATTTCCTGTTGCAGCACCGCAATAAACACAAGCTGAACGCCCTGATCGACGTCGCCGACATGACGCCGCTGGTGCACGTCTCCGGCATGTTCGGCGCGGCGCGCGGCAATACCAGCTGGGTATCGCCGCTGGCCTGGCACCCGGACAACAAGAACGCGGTGATCATGTGCGATCTGGCCGGCGACATGACGCCGCTGTTGACGTTGAGCGCCGAGCAGCTGCGTGAGCGGCTGTACACCCGCCGCGACGATCTGGCGCCGGATCAGGCGCCGGTGCCGATCAAGCTGGTGCACATCAACAAATGCCCGGTGCTGGCGCCGGCCAAAACCCTGCTGCCGGAGAACGCCGAGCGGCTGGGCATCGATCGTCAGGCGTGCCTGCAAAATCTGCAGCTGCTGAAACAGCATCCGGAAGTGCGCGAGAAAGTGGTCGCGCTGTTCGCCGAAGCCGATCCGTTCAAAGGTTCCGAGGACGTCGACGCCCGCTTGTACGACGGTTTCTTCAGCGACGCCGACAAGGCGGCGATGAGGATTATCCAGCAGACCAAGCCGCAGAACCTGCCGGCGCTGGATCTGGCCTTCAGCGACGGCCGCATGAAAGAGCTGCTGTTCCGCTTCCGCGCGCGCAACTACCCGAATACGCTGGACGACGCCGAGCAGCGCCGCTGGCTGCAACATCGTCAGGAAGCCTTGAGCGCGGAGCGCGTGCAGAGCTATCTGCTGCAGCTCGAATCGCTGTATAACCTGCACGAAGGCGACAAAGAGAAAACCGCCCTGCTGAAAGCGCTGTTCGATTACGGCAAAGAGTTGGTGGGATAAAATCCGCCGCAGCAGAAAAGGAAAAGGCCGCGAAAGCGGCCTTTTTTGTGGCTGAGGAGACGGCTCGCGTTTAGGCGGCGTCTTCGCTCGCTTGCGGCACCGGCAGACGGAAGCTGCGGGTGACGAAGGCCAGGTAGATCAGGCCGATGGCAGCCCAAACCAGGCCCAGCGTCATCGAGCTGGCTTCCAGGTTGATCCACAGCGCGCCGACGGTCAGTGCGCCCATCACCGGCAGGATCAGGTAGTTGAACGTGTCCTTCACGGTGCGGTTCATCTTGTCGCGAATATAGAACTGCGAGATCACCGACAGGTTAACGAAGGTGAAGGCCACCAGCGCACCGAAGTTGATCAGCGCGGTCGCGGTCACCAGGTCAAACGACACCGCGGACAACGCGATGGCGCCTACCAGCAGCACGTTCAGCGCCGGGGTACGCCACTTCGGATGCACATAGCCGAAGAAGCGAGTCGGGAACACGCCGTCGCGGCCCATCACGTACATCAGACGCGAAACGCCCGCGTGCGCCGCCATGCCCGACGCCAATACCGTCACGCAGGAGAACACCAGGATCACCGACTGGAAGAACTTGCCCGCCACGTACAGCATGATTTCAGGCTGCGACGCGTCCGGATCCTTGAAGCGCGAAATGTCCGGGAAGTACAGCTGCACGAAGTAAGACACCACGATAAAGATGATGCCGCCGATCAGCGCCGTCAGGAAGATGGCTTTCGGGATCACTTTTTCCGCGTCTTTGGTCTCTTCGGACAGCGAGCTGATGCCGTCGAAGCCCAGGAACGAGAAGCACAGGATGGTCGCGCCGGTAATCATCGGCACCACGTGAGCGTTATCGGACCAGAACGGGCGGCTGCTGACCAGCGTACCGGCGCCTTCGCCGTGGTAAATGCCGTTGATCACCAGGCCGAGGAACACGATCATGATCGCCACCTGCACCACCACGATGATGGAGTTCAGGTTAGCCACCAGCTTGATGCCGCGCAGGTTGAAAATCGTCATCAAGCCGACCAGCACCGCCACGAAGATCCAGGACGGTACGCCCGGGAAGATCGCTTCCAGGTAAATCTTGGCCAGCAAAATGTTGATCATCGGCATGAACAGGTAGTCCAGCAGCGATGACCAGCCCACCATAAAGCCGACGTGCGGGCTGATGGCTTTCTGGGCGTAGGTGTAGGCGGAACCGGCGGAAGGGAACTTCTTCACCAGCTTGCCGTAGCTCAGGGCGGTAAACAGGATCGCCAGCAGAGCGAAGGCGTACGCGGTCGCGACGTGACCATCGGTCAGGCCGGATACGATGCCGAAGGTATCGAAAATGGTCATTGGCTGCAGGTAAGCCAAGCCCATCATCACTACCGGAACTAAAGTCAGGGTTTTACGCAGCTGAGTGCGCTGAGCCGGAGCGGCGTTGATGGTGTTATCGGACATTGTTCAGCCCCCCCTTACCTTGAGCCTTGCGGATGGCGGACACGCCAAGACTTAAGGTTGCGGGGAAACTTCGCAACGAGCGACTTAATTCTAAAAGAAGGGGGTTGTAAGCTGGATAACGGGTCGAGGTAACCTCGGCTGCTCCATAGTCGCTGCGGCCACAGCGGAAACCGGCGGGCACCGGCGCTAAAGTGAAAAATTGCCCCATCTTTCTAATCCTCATGAGTCACGACCATAAAGTTTTGTTTGATCGTGCACGAAACTATTTATCTATCCGGATCGGTGTCCGGCCTCGCTTGGTGTATGAAACGCTACGTTGGTAAAACATAATGCAAAAAAAATAACCGACGCTTTCAAAACGTCGGCTATCTGCATTTGAGATATTTTGCACCAGAATGCCTCCGAATGACAAGATCCGGAAACCCTCAAATACAAATTCTTTTTGTCGATCGCACGGAAAACCAGCCCGGCAGGCGAATTAATCCGCTGCCGGCAGGCCAGTCGCCCGCACATACCTCTTACTTTATACGCCTATTCAGGCATTTTTCAACATCCAGTCGATCTCGGTTTCCGTCACTCGCCGTTCAAACTGCAGCAGTTCGTCGGTCTTGCAGGCGTGATAAACGCGGGTGAAACGCTCGCCGAGATAGTGCGTCAGCGCGTGCTGATGTTCAAACTCGTACAGCGCGTCGCTCTGGCGGATCGGCAGCGGCAGCCCCTCTTGCTCCAGCCCGTTGCCGGTCACCGGCTCAGGCAGCGGCAGTAGGTTGTCCAGCCCGTACAGCATGCCGGCCAGGATCGCCGCCATCACCAGATACGGATTGGCGTCGGCGCCGGCCACGCGATACTCCACCCGATGGTTCTCCGGTTCGCCGCAGGGAATGCGCAGCGCCACGGTGCGGTTATTGTGGCCCCAGGCGGCCTGGATCGGCACATACATCCCCGGCTGGAAACGCCGATAGGCATTGACGTTCGGCGCCAACAGCGCCATCGACGCCGGCATCAGGGTGATCATCCCGGCCAGCGCCTGTTTCAAGAGCGGCGAATCCTCGCCTTCGCCGTCGGCGAACAGGTTGTTGCCCGCGCCATCCTGCATGCTGACGTGCACGTGCATGCCGCTGCCGGCGTAATCCTCATAGGGCTTGGCCATAAAGGTGGCGTGCATGCCGTGGTTCTCGGCCACCAGCCGCACCAGCCGCTTCAGCGCCAGCGCGTGGTCGCAGGCCTGCAAGATATCGTCGGTATGGCGCAGGTTGACCTCGAACTGCCCCGGCGAGGCCTCCGCCACCGCGCCGTCCGCCGGCAGCCCCTGCAGCTTCGCCAGCGCGTCGATATCGTTCAGCACCTCGGCGAAATGGTTCAGGTTATCGACGGAGTACACCTGGCTTTGGGTGTTGCGCTCCTGCGTGCCGGGCGCACACGGCGGTTGCAAATCGCCTTCCGCGTCGCGCTGCCGATCGATGAGATAAAACTCCAGCTCTACCGCTGCCACCGGGAACAAGCCGCGCTGTCGCAGCGCCTGCCACACGCGGTTCAGCACATTGCGGGGTTCAACGTCAAAGGGAGTGCCATCTTCATCCAGCATGGTGAGCAGCACCTGGCCGATGTGCTGCGGATCGGCCGCCGACGGCGTCAGCGAACCGGGCACCGGCAGGCATACGCGATCCGGTTCGCCGAGTTCCTGCCCAAGGCCGGCCTCCTCCACCACGTTGCCGAGGATGTCCATAGCGAACACCGACGCGGGGAAGTAGCTGCCTTTTTCCAGTTTTTTCAACCCTGAGACGGGTATGCGTTTGCCGCGGAAGGAACCATTGAGATCGGTGAGAAGGATATCGATATACTGCGTGGCGGGATGGCGTTCCAAATAATGAGCGACCTCATTTTGGAACGCGCTACTTCGCCTCTCTTCATGATGCTGTGCAAAATGTTCAACTGCTGCGCTATTGGTTTGCATACGTCACCCGCCATTATGCTCTTAAGGCGCGTTGGCGCCCGTCCGCCGTTCGATTCAACACATGATTGGATTTCTCGCCAGGTCGCGCCGCTGCGGGCGCTCAAAATAACATCCACAACATGAAACATAGTCTTAACAGAATGGGTTTGCAAATGTTACAATCCTGTTTGATTATTCGCCATCGGCTGCTAAATTGATAAAATATTGACCGAAAAGGCCTTGCCGCCATTTTCACGTCAACTATTTTGTCCGCCGCGCCGACGGTGAGCATGGGCAATATATTTTCCAAACCTACCCTAACTACCGATATCATGCAGCATCGTTATCGACCAGGCAGGCGCCCGATACCGATCGTCATTTCAGCCTGTCGCCCTTACCAGAAGGAAGTACCGCTATGAGCGAAGCCAGCTTGGCACCGGGCAAACGCCTGTCGCAGATCCGCCAGCAATTGGGTTTGTCACAGCGCCGGGTCGCCGAACTGTCCGGGTTAACCCACAGTGCGATCAGCACCATCGAACAGGACAAAGTCAGCCCGGCCATCAGCACGCTGCAAAAGTTGCTTAAGGTGTATGGCCTGTCGCTGTCGGAATTCTTTGCCGAACCGGAGGCCGTCGACGAGCCGCGCGTGGTGATCGACGTCGAGGATCTGATTGAGATCGGCAGCCAGGGGGTGTCGATGAAGCTGGTGCACAACGGCAGCCCGACGCGCAACCTGGCGATGATGCTGGAAACCTACCAGCCCGGCACCACCACCGGCGAAAAGATCAAGCATCAGGGCGAAGAGATAGGCACCCTGCTGGAGGGCGAGATCGTGCTGACCATCAACGGCCAGAGTTACTGCCTGACCGCCGGTCAGAGCTACGCCATCAACACCGGCATTCCGCACAGCTTCAGCAATACCTCGGCGCGCATCTGCCGCATCGTCAGCGCACACACCCCCACCACCTTCTGACCGTTTATCGCTCCGGCGCAGCCTGACGCGGGTTGCGCCCCTGTCCGCCCACGCTTTTCATCGCCGTTATGCCATTTTGTTGGTTGCCAACGGCGCAATCTGTGTTACAACAGAGTAAAACAGCCATCTAAACATCTAAACGGCCTCACTACGCAATGTCAACCGCAACGCCTTCGCGCCTCGAGATGCGCAATATCTCGATCGCCTTCGCCGGCTTCAACGCGCTGCAGGACGTGGACTTCACGCTGCACGGCGGCTCAATCCACGCGCTGGTCGGCGCCAACGGCGCGGGCAAATCGACGCTAATGGCGATCCTCTCCGGCGCCCACGATCACTACCGCGGCGAGATCCTGATCGACGGCCGGGCAGTGGAAATTCATTCCCCGCTGCAGGCGCGCCGCCACGGCATCCACGTGGTGCAGCAAGAAGTCGATGTCGCGCTGATCCCCACGCTGTCGGTGGCGGAAAACATCATGCTGGACTGGCTGAACGAACCGGGCCACTGGCTGAACTGGGCGGAACTGCACCGCCGCGCCGCAGAGCTGCTGCAGCAATGGGCGCTGCCGCTCAACCCGCGCAGACGCCTGGCGGACTGCACGCTGGCGGAAAAACAGCAGGTGCTGCTGGCGCGCGCGCTGTCGCACCGCTGCCGTTTTCTGGTGCTCGATGAACCGACTGCGCCGCTCGATCGCGCCGAGAGCGAGCGCCTGTTCAACGTGGTGCGCCGCCTGCAATCCGAAGGCATCGGCATCGTATTCATTTCTCACCGCATCCACGAACTGAGCGACATTTGCGATCGGCTGACGGTGCTGCGCGACGGCCGCCGCGTCAGCGAAGACGCCATGCGCGGCCTCGGCGGCGAACAGATCGTCGAGAAAATGCTCGGCCACCGGCTGGACGACATTTTCCCGCCGCCGCGCCCGCCGCACGCGGAGCGTACGCTGCTGCAGGTGGAGGGCTTGCGCGATCGCCATAAGCTGCGCGACGTTTCGCTGCGGCTGCATGAAGGCGAGATCCTCGGCATCGCCGGGCTGGCCGGGGCCGGGAAAAGCGAGCTGTGCAAGGCATTGTTCGGCGCCGGCGCCGCGCTGCTGGAACGCGGCGAACTGCGCGGGCAGCCCTGGGCGCCGCGTGCGCCGCATCTGTCGGTCGAACAGGGGCTGGCGCTGGTGCCGGAAGAACGCCGCAAAGAAGGCATTTTTATCGATGAGGCGATCCCGATGAACCTGAGCGTCAGCGCCGATGACAGCTTCTCGCGCTGGAGCCTGTTCAGCCGGCGGCAAGAGCTGCGCTGGGCGCGCGAGATCATGCAGCGTCTGAACATTCGCGCCTCCGGTCCGCAACAGCGGCTGGCGCGCCTGTCCGGCGGCAATCAGCAAAAAGTGGCGATCGGCAAGTGGCTGCGCGGCGACGCCGACGTGCTGATCTTCGATGAGCCGACCAAGGGCGTGGACATCAAGGCCAAACAGGAACTGTTCAGCCTGATCGACGGCCTGGCCCGCGCCGGCAAAGGCGTGATTTACGCCTCCGGCGAGTTCGCCGAGCTGGTTGGCCTGTGCGATCGCATCTGCGTGCTGTGGGACGGCCGCATCGTGGCGGAGCTGAACGCCGCCGATACCGACGAAGAAACCTTATTGCTCTATTCCACCGGAGGAACCCCTGCGTGAGTAAAGAATTTGCCTTGCGGCCGGCGCTGCCCTGGCGCCAACAGCTGTTTGATTTCCTCTACAAGTGGGGCATGCTGCTGACCGTCGCGGCGCTGGTCGCCCTGTTTGGCCTGGCGTCGGACAACTTTCTCGATGCCAACAACATCATCAATATCCTGCGTTCGATCGCCATCGTGACGGTGATCGCCATCGGCGTCTCCATCTCGCTGTCGGTCGGCGGTTTCGATCTGTCGGTCGGCTCAACCGCCTCACTGGCCAACGCGCTGGTGATTTCACTGTTCGTCTGGCACGGGTTCGGCACCGCCGGCGCCATGGTGGTGACGCTGTTGCTGTGCACGCTGGTCGGCCTGTTCAACGCCCTGCTGATCGTGGTGTTCAGAATTCCCGATATGCTGGCGACGCTGGCCAGCCTGTTCGTGATCCAGGGCGTGGCGATGACCTACAGCTACGGCGGCTCCATCACCCAAAACATGGTGCTGCCGAATGGCGACATGGCGGAAGGCCTGATCCCGGAGGTGTTTTCCGCCCTCGGCCAGGTGCCGGTGATCGTGCTGATCATGCTGGCGGTCACCGTGGCGGTGCAGCTGTTTCTGTCGTTGACCAAGCACGGCCGCCGCATGTACGCCATCGGCGGCAACCCCGAGGCGGCGCGTCTGTCGGGCATCCGCACCGTGCGTTACAGGGTTGCCGCTTACGTCATTTCTTCCTGGCTGGCGGCGCTTGGCGGCATCTTGCTGGCGTCACGTATCGGCTCTTCGCAGGTCAATGCCGGCGGCGGCTATCTGATGGACGCGGTGGCGGCGGCCTATATCGGCTTCTCGCTGGCGGGCTCCGGCAAACCCAATGCGCTCGGCACCCTGATCGGCGCGGTGATCCTCGGCGTGCTGCAAAACGGCCTGGTGATGCTGTCGGTGCCCTACTACGCCATGGACATTATCAAAGGCCTGGTGTTGGCGCTGGCGCTGGCCATCACCTATATCCAGAAACGCTGATCCTCTCCGGCGCACGTCTGCTGCGCCGCTTTTCCCTTTAATTCATCCGGTTACTCTTTCCCGCCAGAATAACAAGCATACAAATGATATGAATTATCATTAGCGTTTACATTCAGTAAAAAATCCTTACAATGGCCTCACGCAACGCTGACGAAGCGACGGATTTCTCAGCGAACGATGAATTATTTCATTAGAAATTCAATTGGTTAATTACTTTCACTTCAATCCAGGAAAGGTTTACCTCATGGAAACGCCACGTTACAGCAAGCTCGCCGCTCTGGTGATCGCCTCACTCAGCGCCACCGCCGCACTGGCCGCGCCGCAGGACGACACCCAAGACACCATGGTCGTCACCGCCTCCGGCTTCCAGCAAAAAATTCAGGACTCCGCCGCCTCCATCTCGGTGATCCCGCGCCAGCAGATCGAAGATAAGGCCTATCGCGACGTGACCGACGCGCTGAAAGACGTGCCGGGCGTGGTCGTCACCGGCGGCGCCAGCAGCAGCGACATCAGCATCCGCGGCATGTCCTCCAAGTACACGCTGATCCTGGTGGACGGCAAGCGCGTTGACACCCGCGGCACCCGGCCGAACAGCGATAACGCCGGCATCGAACAGGGCTGGCTGCCGCCGATGGAAGCCATCGAGCGCATCGAAGTGGTGCGCGGGCCGATGTCTTCGCTGTACGGTTCCGACGCCATGGGCGGCGTGATCAACGTCATCACCCGCAAGACTTCCCGCACCGAGTGGAAAGGCTCGCTGCACGGCGACGCCACCCTCCAGGAAAACCGCGATTCCGGCGATCTGTTCCAGACCAACGCCTACGCCTCCGGCCCACTGATTGAAGGCCTGCTCGGCGTGCGGGTCAACGGCCTGCTGTCGCGCCGCGCGGAAGATAAAATCGCCAACGGTTACAACGAACAGCGCATGCGCAGCGGCACCGCGGTGTTCACTCTGACGCCGGACGAGAAAAACGAATTCGACTTCGAAATCGGCCGCTCGCTGCAGGATCGCAACAGCACGCCGGGCAAATCGGTGGTGGCGGAGCGCTGCAGCAAAGGCAAGTGCAAACCTACCTCTCGCAGCGAAAATCTCTACACCCGCACCAACTACGCGCTGACCCACAACGGTTATTACGACTTCGGTAACTCCACCAGCTACGTTCAGCGGGAAGAGACCAATAACCCGGGCCGCAAGATGAAGATGTACAACACCATCTTCAACACCCAGAACCAGTTCGAGCTGGGTGCCCACATGCTGAACCTCGGCGGCCAATACCGCTATGAGAAACTGGGCGACAGCGGCAACCAGCTGAGCTCGGCGCAAGACGTCAACCAGCTGACGCGCTGGAGCTGGGCGCTGTTCGCCGAGGACGAATGGGCGCTGACCAACGACTTCAGCCTGACCAGCGGCATCCGTATGGATCGCGATCAGAACTTCGGCAGCCACTGGTCGCCGCGCATGTACGGCGTCTGGCACCTGACCGAACAGTGGACGATGAAAGGCGGCGTCTCCGCCGGCTACCGTTCGCCGGATCTGCGCCAATCCTCCGCCAGCTGGGGCCAGGTCACCGGCGGCGGCGTGCGTAACGGCATCATCGTCGGCAACCCGGATCTGCAGCCTGAGAAGAGCCTGAGCGAAGAGATCGGCCTGATGTGGGACAGCCTGAAAGGCGTAAACGCTGGGGTGACGGTCTTCAACACCGACTTCAAGAACAAGATCACCGAAGTGCGCCGCTGCGAAGACACGCCGGACTGTAAGATCGGCAATGACGTCTACGACTTTATCAGCGATCGCGTCAACGTCGACAAAGCCAATATGCGCGGCGTAGAGGCCACCTTCGGCTGGCAGATCAATAAAGACTGGAAGTGGAACGCCAACTACACCTACACCGCTTCCGAGCAGAAAAGCGGCGAGTTCCAGGGCAAGGCGCTGAACCAGATGCCTAAGCACATGATCAACACCGTGCTGGATTGGCAGGCTACGCAAGACCTCAGCCTGTGGTCGCGCGTTAACTTCCGCAGCCGCACCTCAGACTACCTGAGCCGCACGTCGATGGAGACCAGCACCCCGTCCTACACCTTCGTCGATGCGGGCCTGAGCTACCAGGCGGCGAAAAACCTGCAGCTGACCGGCGGGGTCTACAACATTCTCGACAAGACCGTGGATTACGATCACTATCGCACCACGCTGGACGGCCGCCGTTACACCGTCGGCATGACCTACAACTTCTGATGCCCCCGGGCGCGCGCTGCGCGCCCTTTTCATTCCATCACCGAGAGGAAGCTCCATGAGATTACGCCGCTCCCCCCTGATGATCGCCCTGCTGGCCGCGATGGCGCTGGCGGGTTGCCACAGCAAAACCGACGCGCCGGCGGCCTCGGCCACCGTCAACGTCCAGCACCTGAACGGCAGCACCGAGGTGAAGAAGCACCCGCAGCGCATCGTGGTGCTGGATTACGCCTCGCTGGAAACGCTGCAGCTGCTGGGCGTCGAGCCGCTGGCGCTGCCCGGCAACCGCAAGAACTTGCCGGATAACCTGAAGCGCTATCAGGATGACAAATACCTCAATGCCGGCACCCTGTTCGAACCGGATATGGCCGTGCTGCGCGCCGCCAAACCGGATCTGATCCTGATCGCCGGCCGGGCGTCCAAAGCCTATGACGAGCTGAACACGCTGGCACCGACGTTGAACATGTCCGTCGATCAGCAGGATCAGCTGGGCAGCCTGAAACAGCGCACCCGCCAGTTGGGCGAGCTGTTCGATAAACCGCAACAGGCGCAGGCGGCGATCGATAAGCTGGATGCGCAGATCGCGGCGGTCAAACCGCAGGCCGCCCAGGCCGGACGCGGGCTGGTGGTGCTGTTCTCCGGCGGCAAGATCAGCGCTTACGCCCCCAAGAGCCGTTTCAGCTTCGTCTATGACGCTCTCGGCTTCTCGTCCGCGCTGCAGTCCGATGAAAAAGACGTGCGCGGCAATAAGCTGACGCCTGAGCAGGTCGCCAAACTGAACCCGGACTGGCTGTTCGTCATCGACAGAGACGCCGCGACCGGTCGGCCGAACGCGGTGGCGCCGCAGAAAATCCTCACCGGCACCGCGCTGAAGAAAACCACGGCGGTGAAAAAAGGCCAGGTGGTTTACCTGCCGGCGGCCGAGGTCTATCTGTCCGGCGGCATCGTCACCGCCCAGCACGTCGTCGAACGCGTGAGCGAAGCACTGAACCGCGCTGCGCGATAAAAAAAGCCCGGCGATGCCGGGCTTTTTCCTGGATTATATCGTCGGCTGGTTCACCAGACCGTCTATCAGCACCTGCGGCGTGCCCTGCGAGCAACGCTCGATGCGCCCGCGCACGCCATAGACCCGCGCCAGGCTCTGCGGCGTAATCACCTGATCCGGCGCGCCGTCGGCGATCAGATCGCCATCCTGCAGCATCAGCACGTGGTCGCCGTGACGCAGCGCAATGTTGATGTCATGCACTACCACCACCGTCACGATATCGCGCTTGCGGGTTTCGCGGCGCACCAAATCCATCACGTGGAACTGGTAGTTGAGATCGAGCGCGCTCAGCGGCTCATCCAGCAGCAGCAGCGACGGCTGACGGATCAGCGACTGCGCCAACCCCACCAACTGTTTCTGGCCGCCGGACAGCTGATCGAGATAACTCAGCGCCAGGTGGGCGATGCCCAGCTGTTCCAGCAAAGCCATCACTTCCGCTTCGCTGCCGGCGTTGCTGCGGCCGCCCGAGGCGCGCTGCGCCACGATGATCGACTCCAGCACGTGCAGATGCACCCCGGCGGGCAGCGACTGCGGCAGGTACACCACTTTCTCCGCCCGACGGGCGAACGGCATCTGCATCAAATCGCCGTCGTCCAGCCACAGCTTGCCCTGCGCCGGGTTCAGCCCGGCCAGCGAGCGCAGCAATGTCGATTTGCCGCTGCCGTTCGGCCCCAGCAACACGGTGATTTGCCCGCGCGGCAGCATCGGCACCGAGAGATTGTCGATCACCTGGCGTTTCGGGTAACCCGCCGAGAAGTTTTCTATCCGTAAACCCTGGCTCATACGTTCCCCCGGTGGCGCAGAATAATGCTCAGGAAGAACGGCACCCCGACCAACGACGTCACGATCCCCACCGGGATGATTACCCCAGGCACCAGGTTTTTCGACGCCACCGAGGCCATCGACAGCACCAGCGCGCCAATCAGCGCACTGGCCGGCAGGTAGAAACGGTGATCTTCGCCGAAGATCATGCGGGCGATGTGCGGCGCCACCAGACCGATAAAGCCGATCGGCCCGACGAAAGCCACCGCCAGCGCCGAGAGCATGCTGATGCGCAGCAGCGTGGTCAAACGCAGCCGACGCACGTCGATGCCGAAGCTCACCGCCCGGTCTTCACCCAGACGCAGCGCGGTCAGTTTCCACGAGCTCATCATCGACAGCGGCAGCAGCACGGCGAACACCCCGAACAGAATGCCCAGTTTGTCCCACGAGGCGCGCGCCAGGCTGCCCATGGTCCAGAACACCAGCCCCTGCAGCGTATCCTCGCTGGCGATGAACTGCATCATCGAGACCAGCGCGTTGAAGGTAAACACCAGCGCGATACCGAACAGCACTACGCCGGAGGTGGCGACCCGCGTCCAGCGCGTGATGCCGTCAAGCATCAGCGCGGCGAACAGCGCGAAGATAAAAGCGTTGGCGGAGATGAACCACTGATCGGGGATCCCCGGAATGCCGATGCCGAGCACGATCGCCAGCGCGGCGCCAAAGGCCGCGGCGGAAGACACCCCGAGGGTGAAGGGGCTGGCCAGCGGGTTATTCAGGATGGTCTGCATTTCCGCCCCGGCCAGGCCGAGCGCAAAGCCCACCACCACCGCCATCAACGCATAGGGCAAGCGGATGTCCCAGACGATCACCCGCGTGCCGGCATCGGCCGCGGCGGGATCAAGCAGCGTTTGCCATAAAGACGACAACGACAGGCCGGACGGCCCCATGGTGAAATCCAGCAGCAGCGAGCCCAGGATCGCCAGTGCCAATACGCCCATCATCAACAGGCGATGGCGAAGAATATGCTGATAACGCCCCATCACGCCGGCGTCGGGTTGCCCCTTGGCTTCAGTCATGGGATCGGTGGATACGCTCATTAGTTAAGATACCTGTTGCAACCATCATGACAGCGGCGCGAAAGCGGCCGCCGTGAACCGAAAAGTGTGCGGCAGCAGCCTGCTGCACAGCCGTTAACAATAAAACAAACGATAATACTTATCAATCATATCAATAGGTGAAAACGGCGTTGTCGAAATGTAATAATTTGTTTTTTATCGCCATTTTTCAAACCGCCACGCTTTCCCCCGCCAACGGCCAGTAGGTTAATTATTCTGAAAATTCTTCCTGATCCGACCAGACTCTGACAAATAACGGCAAAACCACATAGAATCCAAAATCACAGCACCGCGCGTGCAAAAAAACTTCAGGCCGCCGCAAGAGCGGCCTTATTGATTGACGAGGCTGTAATGAGAAGTCCATCTCCGGCGGTAACGCCCAAACGCCCGGCGCTGCTGAACTGGCTGTTATACAGCCCGCTGCACGCCGATGACGAGCCGTTTCAACGCCAGCTGCGTCTCACGCTGACGCCCTCTCCTCTCACGCCCTGGCTGAATGCCGCAGGGCCGGCCGCGCTGCTGGCGGGGTACGCCTGGCTGGTCCAGCGGCCGCTCGGCATCGGTTTGTTGCTGCTGCTGCTGTTGTTGACCGCCGGGCGAGCCTGGCTGGCGCGCCGGCGTCAACCGGCCTGGCCGAACGCCATGCTGGTGACGGTGCTGCTGTGGGCGCTGCTGGTCGGCGCCAGCGCCGCTCTGGCGATGCTCTCGGGCCGCTTCGTCTTAATGCTGTTCGCCGGCCTGACGATCACCGCCCTGGCCTGCTGGCTGATGCAACGCCACGCCGCCGTCCCGCGCTTCGCGCTGCTTGAGGTGATCGCGCTGACGCTGCCTTACCTGCTGGCGGCGCCGCTGTCGCGCGTGCAAAACCTGTTTGTCCTGGCGGACCTCGCGCCGCTGTGGCTGGTGCTGGCCCACGGCATGATCGCGCGCTACCACCGCCAGCTGGTGCAGCACGTCACGCTGGCGTGGGAGAAGCAGCAGGCGTCGCACCGCGATCGCCTGACCGGCTTTCTCAACCGCGCAGGCGGCGAGACGGTGATGCGCAGCATCTGCCGTCCCGGAACGGCGCAGCCGATCTCCCACCTGTTCATTCTTGAATTCGGCCCGCTGGCGGCGCTCTACCAAAGCCACGGCGTCCAGATCGGCGACGACGTGCTGCGCACCGTCGGCGAGCGCCTCAAGACGCTGATCCGCCCCAGCGACTATATCTGCCGCTATACCGGCGGCCAGTTTCTGATTCTGGTGCACGATCTGCCCTACGGCGCGGAAAGCGAGTTTCTGGCGCGCATTGTGCCGCCGCTGGAGGCGCCCTACGATTTTGGCGCGTTCGGCGAGGTGAACATGCAGCTTAACGCCGGCATTGTGGCGCTGACGCAGGATTACGCGACGGTAGAGAGTTTGATGAGCTCGGCGCAGCAGGCGCTGGCGGAAGCCAAAGGCGGGAAAAAGTAAAACAAAACGCGGCGGGAGCCCCCCGCCGCGTGTCACTCACCGAAAATTACTTCACGTCCATCTTCGGGAATTCCATCTCGCTGTACTTCACGACACGGGTGCCTTGCGACAGCTTGTAACCAAACCAAATCAGCAGGAACAGCGGAATACCGATGTAGGTCGCGGTCACGCCGTACCAGTCGATCTTGTCTTGCAGGAAGGCCTGGTAGTTCTGCCCCAGGGTGATAATCAGACACAGCACGAAGGCGAAGATCGGCCCCAGCGGGAAGAAACCGGAACGGTACGGCAAATCGTTCAGATCGCGCCCCTGCAGCATGTAGCCGCGACGGAAACGGTAGTGGCTGATGGCGATGCCCAACCAGGCGATGAAACCGGTCATGCCCGAGGTATTCAGCAGCCACAGGTAAACCGACTGGTTACCGAACATCGACGTCAGGAAGCACAGGCCGGCCACCACGCAGGTCGCGTACAGCGCGTTGCGCGGCACGCCGCCTTTCGACAGCTTGGCGAAGATACGCGGCGCCTTGCCTTCCGAAGCCAGGGTGTACAGCATGCGGGTCGACGCATACATGCCCGAGTTACCGGCCGACAGCACCGCCGTCAGGATCACCGCGTTCATCACCGCCGCCGCCGACAGCAGGCCGGCATGTTGGAAGACCAGCGTGAATGGGCTGACGCTGATGTCTTTCACGTCGTTGCGCAGCAGGCTCGGATCGGTGTACGGAATGATCAGGCTGATGATCAGAATGGCGAAGATATAGAACAACAGGATACGCCAAAACACCTGACGCACCGCGCGCGGGATGTTTTTACCCGGGTTTTCCGATTCGCCGGCTGCGATGCCGATAAGTTCGGTGCCCTGGAACGAGAAGCCGACGATCATGGCCACGCCGATCATCGCCGAGAAGCCACCGGCAAACGGCGCGTCTCCTATTGTCCAGTTCTGCCAGCCGGCATGCTCGCCGCCCTTCAGAATGCCGACGATCATCATCACGCCGACGGCGATGAAGATAATCACGGTGCTGACCTTGATCAGCGCGAACCAGTATTCCGCCTCGCCGAACCCTTTCACCGAAATGTAGTTCAGCAGGAACATCAGGCCGAGGAACAGCGCGCTCCAGATCCAACCCGGGGTGTCCGGGAACCAGTAGCTCATCACCAACTGCGAGGCCACCAGGTCAACGGCGATGGTCACCGCCCAGTTGTACCAGTAGTTCCAGCCCAGCGCGAAGCCGAAGCCTTCTTCTACGTATTTGGCGCCGTAGGTGGAGAATGAACCGGAGACCGGCATAAAGGCCGCCAGTTCGCCCAGGCTGGTCATCAGGAAGTACACCATCAAACCGATCAGAGCGTAAGACAACAGCGCCCCGCCGGGGCCTGCCTGAGAAACCGTGGCGCCCGAGGCGACGAAGAGGCCGGTGCCGATGGAGCCGCCGATGGCGATCATGGTCAAATGCCGGGCTTTCAATTCACGGCGCAATCCGGGTGCTTGCTGCCCCGATGTTTTTATATCCTGCTGAGCCATTCGTTCCCTATCTATCTGCTCTTCGAAAAATGAGGGCGGATTGTAACAAATACCCGCCGGTGAACTAGCAACATTGCACCGATATAAGATAGCTTCATAATTCAGAGGCAATTATTAGCTGCGGCCCTTATAGCCTTACTTACTCTCATTAATGTGAGCGCGCGCAGGTTTTTATGCTTTTTCCGGCCTGCGCGGCAGCAGAGCGCTTGACGTGCCGCCGGTTACAGCACGCAATAGCTGAGAAAACGTTGCAACGCGTTGGAGACGTGCTTTTGCCGATGGCGGATCAGGTACAGGGTGCGGCGCAGCGGCGGCAACGGCACCGGCAGTTCCACCAGCGCGCCGCTGGCCAGCTGTTCCGCCACCACCCGCCGCGACAGGCAGCTGATGCCGATGCCGTGCCGCACCGCATGCTTGATCGCCTCCGAGTTGCCCAGCTCCATCACCAGCTGGAAGTGCGGCAGATGCGCCAACAGCAGATGGTCCAACACCTCACGGGTGCCGGAACCGCGCTCGCGCAGGATCCACGGCGCATTGGCCAGCGCCTCCAGCGTCGGCGGTTGACGGGTCAGCGGGTTATCCGGCGCGGCGAACACCACCAGCTCGTCCTCCAGCCACGGCTGCGTCACCAGCTCCGGCATATGGCAAGGCCCTTCGATCAGCCCCAGATCGACGCGAAAATCCGCCACCGCCACGATTACGTCCTGGCTATTGCCGACGTTCAGCTCCAGCGGCGTGGCGGGAAAATCCCGGCGGTAGCGGGCGATCATCTCCGGCAGCATGTAGTTGCCGATGGTGCTGCTGGCGGCGATGCGCAACGCCCCGCCGTCATGGCGAAACAGCTGCTCTATCTCCCCCGCCTGTTCCAACAGCGCCAGCGCCTTGGGATACAGCAACCGGCCGTGCTCGTTGATCACCAGCCGTTTGCCGACGCGATCGAACAGCTGCACGCCCAGCTGCCCCTCCAGATCCGCCAGCGCCGCGCTGACCGCCGACTGCGACAGCGCCAGCACCACCGAGGCCTGCGTGGTCGAACCGCTTTTCAGCACTTCGGTAAAGACTTCCAGTTGACGCAACGTGATATGCATAGCTGTCCCGGTATTGAAAGAAGGTTCTGCCAGAGAACCCCAATATGGTGTGGTGGGCAGCCCGGCCAGGCTACCCTGTTTGCGGCCAGATCGGCGCGCTATTTGCCCAACGCGACCAGCTGCGCCGCCGCGGCCAGCACCGGCTCTCGCGGCGTGCCGGTTTCGTCCCGCAGTATCAATTGCAGCATCGCCGCGAGATGGTCGCGGTCGATCGCCTTGTTTTCTTCAATCAACCGCCGCACCGCGCGGCCCACTTCCTGATCTACCTGCTCTCTGCGTTGATCGTCGGTATCCATCGCCTGCTCCTGTTAGTTGGAAAATTGACGGCGGCTCGCCGCTCCTCCACACCCTAGCCGCAATGCGGCGTTATGCCAATGGCTGACCCCATACCACTTATTCAGATAGGTTATAAATATATAATCAATTTCTCTTTTATTCAGCCCAAACGTACTCTTGACCGCAAGAAACAGACTGAAGGACTGACTTTATATGGCGACTGATACCACTCACACTTACCCCGAGCGACGCTTCCCGCTGTTCGGCCTGCCGCGGCTGGTGCCGGGGCTGGCGCTGACCGGCGCGCTCACCGCGCTGGCCGTCTGGGCCGGCGACATTCCCAGGGTGGCGGAGCTGGGGCTGGGGGCGCTGACGCTGGCGATCCTGCTCGGCATTCTGGTGGGCAACACGCTGTACCCCCGCTGGCAAACCGTTTGTCACAGCGGCGTACAGCTGGCCAAACAGCGCCTGCTGCGTCTGGGCATTATCCTTTACGGCTTCCGGCTGACCTTTCAGCAGATCGCCGACGTGGGCGCCAGCGGCATCATCATCGATGCGCTGACCCTGATCACCACTTTCCTGCTGGCCTGCTGGCTCGGCAAGAAAGTGTTCGGCATCGACAGCCAAACCGCGATACTGATCGGCGCCGGCAGCAGCATTTGCGGCGCGGCGGCGGTGATGGCCACCGAGCCGGTGCTGAAGGCCGACTCCAGCAAAGTGGCGGTGGCGGTTTCGACCGTGGTGGTGTTCGGCACCCTGGCGATCTTCGCCTATCCGTGGCTGTATCAGTTGAATGAACACTTCCAGTGGCTGCCGTTCAGCCAGGAAACCTTCGGCATCTACGCCGGCTCCACCATCCACGAAGTGGCTCAGGTGGTCGCCGCCGGGCACGCCATCGGGCCGGACGCCGAAAATGCGGCGGTGATCGCCAAGATGATCCGCGTGATGATGCTGGCGCCGTTCCTGCTGCTGCTGTCGGGCTACATCAGCCGAGGCAGCGCAGGCAAGGCGGAAAAATCCGCCATCACCATTCCGTGGTTCGCCGTGCTGTTTATCGCCGTCGCCGGGCTGAACTCCTTCAACCTGCTGCCGGCCACGCTGGTGCGGCACCTGATCACCGCCGACACCTGGATGCTGGCGATGGCGATGGCGGCGCTGGGGCTGACTACCCACATCAGCGCCGTGCGCCAGGCCGGGATGAAACCGATTCTGCTGGCAACGCTGCTGTTCGTCTGGCTGCTGGTCGGCGGCGGCGCGATAAACCAACTGGTGCAACACCTGCTGTAATCTCCCTCGGCGGCCCGCTTCGGCGGGCCGCCGCTTTTCGCCATTCAATCCGCCCGCCATCAATGCCATAATGTCACCGATAACACAGGAGAATGAAGATGAAGTTTGTCGGTGCACATGTCAGCGCGTCAGGCGGCGTGGATCAGGCGGTTATCCGCGCGCACGAATTGGAGGCGACCGCGTTCGCCCTGTTCACCAAAAATCAGCGTCAATGGAAGGCCGCCCCGCTGGCCGCCGACGTGATCGATAAGTTCAAGAGCGCCTGCGCCCAGTACGGTTACGGGCCGGGGCAAATCCTGCCGCACGACAGCTACCTGATCAATCTGGGGCACCCGGTAGCCGACGCGTTGGAAAAATCGCGCGAGGCGTTTATCGACGAGCTGCAGCGCTGCGAACAGCTGGGGCTGACGCTGCTGAATTTCCACCCCGGCAGCCACCTGCTACAAATCGACGAAGATAAATGCCTGGCGCGCATCGCCGAATCGATCAACATCGCGCTGGATAAAACCGCCGGCGTGACGGCCGTGATCGAGAACACCGCCGGCCAGGGCAGCAACCTGGGCTTCAAATTCGAGCACCTGGCGGCGATCATCGACGGCGTCGAAGACAAAAGCCGCGTCGGCGTTTGCATCGACACCTGCCACGCCTTCGCCGCCGGGTACGATCTGCGCACCGAAGAAGAGTGCGAGCGCACCTTCAAGCAGTTGGGCGACATCGTCGGTTTCAACTACCTGCGCGGCATGCACCTGAACGACGCCAAGAGCGAGTTCAACAGCCGCGTCGACCGCCATCACAGCCTGGGGGAAGGCAACATCGGCAAAACGGTGTTCAGCTACATCATGCGCGATCCGCGTTTCGACAACATCCCGCTGATTCTGGAAACGGTAAACCCGGATATCTGGGCCGAAGAGATCGCCTGGCTGAAGGCGCAGCAGTAACCCTCCCCTGGCCGCTCGCTTAAGCGCGAGCGGTTTCCCCCACCGCGTGCTCCGCCGCCAGCATGGCGCCGAACTGACGCAGCGTTTCTTCATCCAGGCCCGCAGCCCTGAACACCGCGGTGGTAAAACTGACCGGCGCCGATCCCGGTGACGTAATGACGCGGTCATCCACAACGGCGACGGCGCTCGCAACGTAATGGCGCTGCCCGCTGTAGCCCGCAACGTTGCGCGTCAAGAACTCGGCATCGTTGGAGGTATGCGCCCTGCCGTTCAACAGGCCGGCCCGCGCCAACGCCAACGTCCCGCCGCAAATGCCCGCCAGGGTCGCGCCGCGTTGATGCTGCTCGTTGAGCAACGCGCGGATATCCGGCGCCCGTTCGGTTTCCCACAGGGTGCCGCCGACCACCACCAGCACCTCGGGGCGCCAGTCCGCCAATTCGGCCACGCCGTGAGCAACGTCCACCGTCAACCCGCCCTGTGAACGAAGCGTTCCGGCCTGCGGCGCAAAAAACGCCACATCCAGCCCATAAAACGGGCCGCCAACGCCGGCAATCAGCGCGTATTCCCAATCGGCGAAACCGGATGTCAGTACGATCGCCACTTTTTTAGCCACTGATGAATCTCCTTGAATCATTCCTTGTTCGCAGGAATAAGGTCGCGCTATCAGCTTAGAAAGCCTTGTGGTTTCTGACCAGGGGTAAATCGTGCTAACTGCCTAAGACACAAATAAAAACGCGCAGCTCTGGGCTGCGCGTTTTGCGGTATCGGCGAGGCTTACGCCGCGGCGGCGACCGGCGTTTCAGCACGTTTCAGCAGGGCATAAGCCACCCCGGCCAACAGCGTGCCGGCGGCGATCGCCACCAGGTACAGCAACACCGGCGAAATCGCGCCCGGGATCAGCAGCACGAACAAGCCGCCGTGCGGCGCCATCAGCTTGGCGCCGAAGGCCATCGACAGCGCGCCGGTCAGCGCCCCGCCGGCGATGCAGCACGGCAACACGCGCATCGGATCGCGGGCGGCGAACGGAATCGCCCCTTCGGTGATGAAGCACAGCCCCAGCACCAACGCCGCCTTGCCGCCTTCCTGTTCGGATTTCGGGAACTTGCGGCGCGCCAGCAGCGTCGCCAGGCCCATCGCCAGCGGTGGCACCATGCCCGCCGCCATGATGGCCGCCATCGGCGCATACACCGAGGAGCTGAGCAGCGCCACACCGAACGCGTAGGCCGCTTTGTTCACCGGGCCGCCCATGTCGGTGCACATCATGCCGCCCAGGATCGCCCCCAGCAGTACGGCGTTGGCGGTGCCCAGCGATTGCAGCCAATGGGTCAGGCCTTCCATGATTTTCGCCACCGGCGTGCCGACCACGTAAATCATGATGAGGCCGGTGATTAGGCTGGCCACCAGCGGAATGATCAAGATGGGCTTCAGCGCTTCCATACTTTGCGGCAGGCGCAGCTTGCTGCTGATCGCCCTGGCGACATAACCCGCCAGGAAACCGGCGATGATGCCGCCCAGGAACCCGGCGCCGGTGCTCACCGCCAGCATGCCGCCGATCAGGCCCGGCGTCAGGCCCGGACGATCCGCGATGGAGAAGGCGATGAAACCGGCCAACACCGGCACCATCAGCGCGAAGGCGGAGCCGCCGCCGATCTGCATCAGCGCCGCCGCCAGGGTGCCCTTGACCTCAAAGGCCTTGATGCCGAACACGAACGACAGCGCGATGCACAAACCGCCCGCCACCACCATCGGCAGCATGTAGGACACGCCGGTCAGCAGGTGACGATACGGGCCGTTGCCCTCTTTCTTCTTCGCCGTCGGCGCCGCGCCGCTGCGCTGCTGCGGCTGGAACACTTCGGCTTCGGCCAGCGCCTTGTCCAGTTCCTGCGCGGTTTTCTTCAGCGCCAGACCGGTGGAAGTACGATACATCGGCTTACCGGCAAACTTGTCCAGATCCACTTCGATGTCCGCCGCGACGATCACCAGATCCGCCGCCGCCACTTCTTCCGGGGTGATGGCGTTGCCGGCGCCGACGGAGCCGCGCGTTTCCACCTTCACCCACCAGCCGCGTTTCTTGGCTTCACTTTCAATGGCTTCGGCCGCCATAAAGGTGTGCGCCACGCCGGTTGGGCAAGCGGTGATCGCCACGATGCGTTTTTGTCCATCGGCTTTCACCGCCGCCGCTGCCTGCGGCGCCTGATAGGTTTCAGCTTCGGCCTGGGCGCGCGCCAGAAACGCGTCCGGTTCACGCACCGCCTGTTCTACCTCGCCCACATAGATCAATTTGCCGTTCAGCGCGGCGTCAGCAGGAGCAGCCTGCCCCGCCACCGCCACCAGTTCGGCGTCCTGCAGCGACTCGACCAGCGTCAGGCCGGCTTTGGCCGCGGCGGCCTCCAGCATGCGTTTCGCCAGGTGGCCACGGGCCTGTCCCTGCGAACTGTCTACCATCAGCAGCGTTTTCATTCTGCCTCCTGCTATTGATTGAAAGGTTTCAGATCGACGCGCGCCATCATCGCGGCCAACTGGGGACGATCGGTCACGCCGACGTTGCTCTGGCTGACCGCCAGCGCCGCTACCGCCGTGGCCAGACGCAGGGTGTGTTCGCTGGATTCGCGCATCAGCAGGCCATAAATCAGGCCGCCGACCATCGAATCGCCGGCGCCCACGGTGCTGACCACCTCACAGGACGGCGGTTTGGCGATCCAGGCGCCGGATGCGTTAACCCACAGCGCGCCTTCCGCGCCGAGGGAGATGACCACGTGGGCGATGCCCTGTTCGCGCAGCGCATGCGCGGCCTCGACCACGTCCGCCAGCGTCGGCAGCGGGCGGCCGGCCCAGATTTCCAGCTCGCGGCGGTTCGGTTTGACCAGCCACGGCGAGGCCTTCAGCCCGGCGACCAGCGCTTCGCGGCTGCTGTCGAAAATGATGCACGGGCACTTGGCGCGCAGTTGGGTCATCCAGTCGGTAAACGCGTCGGGATCGACGCCGGCCGGCAGGCTGCCGCTCACCGCCACCATGTCAAACTGGCCCAGCCAGCTCAGCGAGTCGCTGACGAAGCGATCCCAGTCCTGCGGCGTCACTTCGAAGCCGGAGAAGTTGAAATCGGTCACTTCGCCGTCTTTTTCCGTCAGCTTGACATTGATGCGGGTGCGCCCCGGCACCACCTGAAAGCGGTTGGCGATCCCCAGATCGCTGAACAGCAGCTGGAAACCGTCCTGATTATCTTTGCCCAGGAAGCCGCCGACGGTGACGTCGATGCCTAAATCTTTCAACACCTTGGCGACGTTGATGCCCTTACCGGCGGCGTGCAGGCCGGCGGTTTTTACCCGGTTGACTTCCCCGCGTTCAATCTGCGGGCAGAAACCCACCAGATCGTACGCCGGGTTCAGGGTGATTGTTGCTACTCTTCTGCTCATGCTGCGCCCTCGCCCAGTCCTTCATTAATCGCTTCGCCAATCGCTTTCAGCGCGGCTTCAGCATCTTCTCCATTGGCGGTAAAGCGCAGGTGATGCCCTTTCTTCACGCCCAACGCCACCACCTTCATCAGGCTGCGCCCGTTGGCCGGCTTGCCGCTGCCGTCCAGGTTGGTGACGGTGATGTCACTGTTGAAACTTTTGATCACGTTGACCAGCGCCGTGCCCGGCCGCGCGTGCAGACCGTGCTCGTTGCGGATCACGAATTCGGCGCTCAGCACGCTGCTCTCTTCCGCCACGTCGCTGGTCAGCAGCGCCAGCACGCCGGCGGCATCCGCCTTCAGCAAGCGTTCAGCTTTGTTGGCCAGCAGCAGATCGCTGAGGTAGTTGAGCACCGCCAGCGGCTGCGCATCGGCGACCGACACCGTCAGCAGCAGCGCCACCGGCTCGCCGTCTTCCACGAAAGCCTGCGCCGGGCGGCTGACGGTGGCCGCGCTGGCCAGGTTGCCTTCAACGCTGTCGCTCAGCCAAATGCCCTGCCCCAGATTCAGCGGTTTGCGGGTGATGGCATCGCTGACGAACTGCGCGTTGACCGCCCCGATTTTTTGCAGACGGCCGGCGTTCAGCGCCTGCAACGTCATCAGGCTGTCGGCGGCGACGTCGAGCGCAATCAGCGAAACGTCGAACTGGAATTCGGCGCTCTGCCGTTCGCCCATCAACAGGCTGCGCAGCTCTTCCGCGGAGGTGGTTTTCGCCAGCCGCTCCGCCACGCTGTCATCGCTCAGCACGTGGGTGAGCTGACGCAGCAGCGCCAAATGCTCGTCGGAACGGGCGGCGATGCCGATCGCCACATAGGCGGTCTGGCCCTCCCCCCACGCGATGCCCTGCGGGAACTGGAACACCTGCACGCCGGTTTTCAACACCAGATCGCGGGTATCGGTGGTGCCGTGCGGAATGGCGATGCCGTTGCCCAGGTAGGTGGACGTCTGCAGTTCGCGCTGCAGCATGCCGTCCACATAACCGGCGCTGACGCAGCCGGCGTCGGTCAGCGCGGCGGCCACCTGACGGATGGCCTCCTGCTTATCGGCGGCAGCGGCGCCCAGATGAATGTCTTGCGGTGACAACTGGAACATGATTCTCCTCTCCTGCTGAATTGAATCGTTTCAGCTTCATTGAGAAAAAGGAGCGTTACCCGCTGCCCACAAGCGGTCGGATAACGCTGAAACGTTTCAAGTAGTGTGTAAGCAGCGCAAGATGAAAGCAAGCTTTCTCCCTTTCGCCATTGCAGATTTTTGAGCTTACGCACACTTTCATCGGCGCATTGGTCAGCGCCGGGGCAAAATGACATACTGTGCTGAAACTTTGCTGACGGAGAAAAGCATGAATGTAGTGACGGGCGTCGGGGTGATCATCGTGAACCCGCAAGGCGAGATTTTGCTGGGCAAACGCTGCGGCTCCCACGCGCCCTTTTGGTCGATCCCCGGCGGGCATCTGGATGCCGGTGAGACCTTCGAGCAGTGCGCCCAGCGCGAAATTGCCGAAGAAACCGGGTTGATCATCGATCCGCCGCGCTTCGTTGGCGTCAGCAACAATCTGCAAACCTGGCGCGCCGAAGGCAAACACACGGTGTCCATCTGTCTGCAGGTGGCGCATCCCGGCGGCGAAGCCGAGCTGAAAGAACCCGAAAAATGCGCCGAATGGCGCTGGTGCGCGCCAGACTCTCTGCCGGAACCCCATTTCGAAGCCAGCCGCACGGCGATCCGCCTGTGGCTGAGCGGCCAAACCTACTTGCCAACGGCCTGAGCCCTTCGCGAGCGCGCGGCGTTCGCGTTGCCTGCCTCACAGCCCATCGCTATATAAAATAGAATATAACGCTATTTTTTGCGATATACGCCATTTTTTTGACTACGGATAACCCCATGGGGTTAACCCTCTTCTATCATTACCCCTGCAATCGACGTGGCATTCTGACCTCCGGTCGGCGGCCTTTTGGCAAGATTTTATTTTAAATTCATAATTATAAGCGGGTTTACCATGAGCAAAAAACTGACTGGCTTTGAAAAAAAGCGCCGGTGGGGATGGCTATGGCTTTTGCTGCTGGGGATTATCCTCGGCGCGGCGCTGTTGGCCGGGACCGCCACCGTATTCCATAAAACCAGCGATACCGCCTTCTGCGTTTCCTGCCACACCATGCAACAACCGCTGGCCGAATATCAGGGCAGCGTCCACTTCCAAAACACCAAGGGTATCCGCGCCGAGTGCGCCGACTGCCACGTGCCGCACCAGCCGATCGATTACCTGTGGACCAAGATCCGCGCGGTAAAAGACATCTACGGCGAGATGGTCGGCACCATCGATACGCCGGAAAAATATGAAGCACACAAGCTGGCGATGGCGCAGTCGGTCTGGAAGACGCTGAAAGAGAACGACTCGGCCACCTGCCGCTCCTGCCACAGCTACGACGCCATGGACATCACCGCCCAGCGTCCCGAAGCGCGCCTGCAGCACCCGGTGGCGATCAAACAGGGCGAAACCTGCATCGACTGCCATAAGGGCGTGGCCCACATCCTGCCGGACATGAGCGGCGAAACCCAGGCCGGCGCCGCCGAGCTGGCCAAGGCCGCGGCGCTGACCGCACCGGGCGCCACCACCCTCTACACCATCGCCACCGAACCGTTCTTCCTCAGCGCAGACGACAGCCATAATGCCGGCAACCTGATGCCGTCCACCGAAGTGCAGGTGGTGAAACAGGATGGCGACAAGGTGCTGGCCACCGTGAGCGGCTGGCAGCAAGACGGGGTCAGCGAAGTGTTCTACGCCGCGCAGGGCAAACGCATCCTCAGCGTGCTGCTGGGTGAAGACGCGCGCAAACAGCTGAAGACCGCGTCCACCCAGACCGATGCGGAAACCGGCCTGGTCTGGCATCAGGTCTCTCTGCAGGTGTGGCTGCCGCGCAAGCAGCTGATCGACGATCAGCAAAAAATCTGGCGCTACGCCGCGGACATGATGTCGGCCAACTGCACCGGCTGCCACGGGCTGACCGCGCTCGATCGCTTCAACGCCAACCAATGGATCGGCGTCATCAAAGGCATGGCGCCGCGTACCTCGCTGACGCAGGAACAGCTGCGCGTGCTGACACAATACGTACAAAAACACGCCAGCGACATGCCACCTGCCGCACCGGCCAAGCTTTAAGGGAGAAGCGCAATGAGCAACCAAAAACCGTTAACCATGAGCCGCCGCCGCTTCCTGACCGGCGCCGCCGCGCTGACCGCCGCCCCGCTGCTGGCGGGATTATGGCCCAAAGCGGCGCTGGCGCAGGCCATCAGCGAAGCGCTGCCGCAGTTCATCGTCTTGCGTCAGGCGCAGAAAGGCATTCTGACCGGCGCCCACTGGGGCGCGTTTGAAGCCATCGTGCAGGACGGCAAGATGGTCGGCGTGCAGCCGGTGCAGGACGATCCGTATCCCAATGAGCTTATCACCATGGCGCCTTATCAGGTGCACGCCGAGAACCGCATCAAATACCCGATGGTGCGCAAAAGCTGGCTGGAAGGCGGCCCCGGCAGCCGCACCGAGCTGCGCGGCCGCGACGAGTGGGTGCGCGTCAGCTGGGACAAAGCGACCGAGCTGGTGTGCAATGAGATCACCCGCCTGCAAAAAGATCACGGCCCGCAGTCGATCTACGCCGGTTCCTACGGCTGGAAAAGCGTCGGCATGCTGCACAACAGCCGCACGCTGCTGCAGCGCCTGATGAACCTGACCGGCGGCTTCCTCGGCTACGCCGGCGACTACTCCACCGGCGCGGCGCAGGTGATCATGTCGCACGTGGTCGGCTCGATGGAGGTCTACGAACAGCAGACCGCCTGGCCGAACGTGATCGAGAACAGCGAGCTGGTGATCCTGTGGGGCTGCAACCCGATGGTCACGCTGAAAAACAGCTGGAACGTGCCGGATCACGTCGGCCAGACCGGCTTCGAGGCGCTGAAGAAAAAAGGCACCCGGGTGATCAGCATCGATCCGGTACACAACGACAGCGCCAAGTTCGTCAATGCGCAGTGGATCGCCCCGCGCCCATACACCGACGGCGCCATGCTGATCGGCATCGCCCATACGCTGCTGACCGAGAAGCTGCATAACCCGGACTTCCTGAAAACCTATACCGTCGGCTTCGACAAGTTCCAGGCCTACCTGCTGGGCGAGAGCGACGGCGTGGCGAAAACCGCCGAATGGGCGGCCGACATCAGCGGCGTCGATGCCGACACGCTGCGCGCGCTGGCGCGCGAGATGGCGAAGCATCGCACCATGATCATGGGCGGCTGGGGCATTCAGCGCCAGCATCACGGCGAACAGCAGCACTGGCTGCTGGTGACGGTGGCGGCGATGCTCGGCCAGATCGGCCTGCCGGGCGGCGGCTTCGGCTTCAGCTACCACTATTCGTCCGGCGGCAGCCCGACCGCCAAGGGCGGCATCATCGCCGGCATCTCCGCCGGCAACGCGCCGAAGAACTCGCCGGCGCCGATCCCGGTAGCGCGCATCGCCGAATGCCTGAGCAATCCGGGCAAAACCATCGACTTCAACGGCGCCAAGGTCACCTACCCCGAGGTGAAAATGGTGTATGTGGCGGGCGGCAACACCTTCCACCAGCATCAGGACACCAATAACCTGGTCAAAGCCTGGCAGCGGCCGGACACCATCGTGGTCAACGAGCCTTACTGGACCGCCACCGCCAAGCATGCCGATATCGTCCTGCCGGCCACCACCAGCTACGAGCGCAACGATCTGGAAATGGGCGGCGACTATTCGCAGCTCTACGTGTTCCCGATGCATCAATGCGTGCCGCCGCAGCACGAGTCGCGCAGCGACTTCGACATCTTCTCGGCGATGGCGGCCAGGCTGGGCGTGCAGGAGGCCTTTACCGAGGGCAAGGATGAAACCCAGTGGCTGAAAGGCATGTACGACGACATGAAAAACCAGGCGCGCGCCGCGCGGGTGGCGCTGCCGCCGTTCGACATGTTCTGGCAATCCAATAACTACGTGCGTTTCCCGGTGCCGGAGGCCAATAAGCAGTGGGTGCGCTTCGCCGATTACCGCGACAACCCGCTGCTGAACCCGCTGGGCACGCCGTCGGGCAAGATCGAAATCTACTCCGACGCCATCGCCAAAATGCATTATGCGGATTGCCCCGGCATCCCGACCTGGATGCCGCCGCACGAGTGGTATCGCGGGCCGGAAGCGGCCAAGTATCCGCTGTCGCTCAATACCGCGCACCCGACCAACCGGCTGCACTCCCAGCTCGACAATACGCCGCTGCGCAAGAAATACGCGGTGGCGGATCGTGAAGCGATCCTGATCCACCCGCAGGACGCGCAGCCGCGCGGCATTGCCGGCGGCGATCTGGTGCGGGCGTTTAACGATCGCGGCCAGATCCTGGTGGGGGCGGTGGTCAGCGAAGACGTGCGGCCTGGCGTGGTGCGCATCAGCGAAGGCGCCTGGTTCGATCCGGCCGATCCGGCGCAGCCCGGCTCGCTGTGCAAGAACGGCAACGTCAACTGCCTGACCTTCGACATCGGCTCCTCCAGCCTGGCGCAGGGCAACTGCGGGCAGATGGCGCAGCTGCAGATCGAGAAGTATCAGGGGCCGACGTTGAAAAATACCGCGCACGCGGTGCCGCAAGGCGCCTGATTTACCGGCAAGCAAGGGGGGCGCAACGCGTAATGCTGGTCAGTTAGCGTTTTTTTGAAGTACTCGAGTCGTTTTCGGTCGATAAATGAGAGGTGCATCATGAGGCTCCAGCACCTCGACCGAGCCAGGGGCCGAAGGCGCGGCCCCTGGCAACCCGCGCCTTTGCCCTATCAGACGGTTGGCTTTGCCAACTGCCCTCTCTCCGCCATAGCGCATTGAGGCCGGTTGCGACAGGCGTCCCTGCCTGTCTCACCTGAAACCGCCGTCCATGGCGGTTTCTCCTAATGCGCCATGCCTGCGTTCGGCGTCTTCAAGGGCGTCCAATACCGTGCTCATCTCCGATTTCTCTTCTCTGCCATAACCTCATAAGGGACAGGTTGCCCGGTAGCTGCCAGCTCGGGTGTTGACCTTAGGCGCGCATCACCGGCTGCCGAGCAAGACGGCATTGTCAGGGGCAACCGGCCAGGGAAGGCCGGTTGAGGCGAGACTAACAGGGATGTTTGTCGCAGCCGACCCGCCCGACAATGCAGACGCGGCGAGGGCATCCGCACAGCGGACAGACGGTGTTAAGCAAGGGCGCGGGTGGAGGGGCCGCGCCTTCGGCCCCTCCAATTGCCGTTCATTGTAGTAACAGAGAAATTCGGGGGATTTACGGCAATTCATCCTGCACGTCACGTAAAGAGACTGGATAAAAAATACCAGTCAGGCTTAAGTGACCGGCATTAGGCGCAACGCGCCCCTTTTTTCACGTCGCCGCGCGACATAGCCGCTTACCCTGCGCCAATGGATAGCGGTTTGCGTTTCTTTTCAACGGGCGTATGATGCGCGCGACCTCACTTTTTCGACGAATTCTCCATCGCCATGCCGACTTCATCCGCAGTAACGCGACGCACGCCCGATCTCACTTCGCTGGCCTTTTTGGCGGTGGCCTTCCTGACCGGCATAGCCGGCGCGTTGCAAACCCCGACGCTGAGCCTGTTTCTGGAAACCGAAGTCAAGGTGCGGCCGGCGCTGGTTGGCCTGTTCTTTACCGGCAGCGCGGTGATCAGCATTCTGGTCAGCCAGTTTCTCGCCGGCCGCTCGGATAAAAAAGGCGACCGCAAATCGCTGATCTTCCTCTGCTGTATGCTGGGTGCGCTGGGGTTCACGCTGTTCGCCTGGAGCCGTAATTACTCCCTGTTGCTGCTCGTCGGCGTGCTGCTCACCAGCTTCGGTTCCACCGCTAACCCGCAAATGTTCGCCCTGGCGCGCGAACACGCCGATCGCACCGGGCGCGAGGCGGTGATGTTCACCTCCATCATGCGCGCGCAGGTCTCGCTCGCCTGGGTGATAGGCCCGCCGATCGCCTTCGCGCTGGCGCTGGGTTTCGGCTTCAAAACCCTGTATCTGGCGGGCGCGGCGGCCTTTGTCCTGTGCGGCCTGCTGGTGTGGAAACGGCTGCCCTCCATGCCGAAAAGCGCCGTGGCGAGCGCGCCTCTGGCCGCACCGCGGCAGCATCGCCGCGACGCGCTGCTGCTGTTTGGCGCCAGCACCCTGATGTGGACCGCCAACAGCATGTACCTGATCAACATGCCGCTGTATATGGTGCACGAACTGCGGTTGCCGGAGCGGCTGGTCGGCGTGCTGATGGGCACCGCCGCCGGGCTGGAGATCCCGATCATGCTGATCGCCGGCATGGTGGCGAAACGCTGCGGCAAACGGTGTTTGATGCTCGGCGCCGCCGTCGCCGGCGTACTGTTCTACTGCGGCCTGCTGTTTATCACCGGCAGTGGGCAACTCATCGCTCTGCAGCTATTGAATGCGGCGTTTATCGGCGTGCTGGCGGGGATCGGCATGCTCTACTTCCAGGATTTGATGCCCGGTCAGGCCGGCACGGCCACCACGCTGTTCACCAACACCATTCGAGTCGGCTGGGTTATCGCCGGCGCCATCGCCGGCGCGGTGGCGGAAATCTGGAACTACCATGCGGTGTTTTACGCCGCGCTGGCGATGGCGGCAGGCGCGACGCTGTGTCTGTGGCGGTTGAAAGACGCTTAAGGCGCGGTGTCCGCTTCCAGCCTGGCGAGATAAATCAGCGCCTGATCGCGGTGATCGTGGCACATGTCGCGGCTCGGCTGCAGGCTGCCGCACACCTTCGGCCGCAGCGGCGAATGAAACAGGCCGCAGCGCAGCTGTTCATCCAAATGAATGCAGCGGGTATTGGCGGGCTTGCCGTTCGGCATGCCGGGGATCGGGCTGGATATTGACGGCGCGATACAGCAGGCGCCGCAGTCGCTGCGACAGTCCATCAGCGCTACTCCTGGTGGGCTGGGGAAAAGAAGCGCGACAATAGCAGCCGCGTGCGGCGGCCGCCAGCAGAATCCCTGCGCCTTGGCGATCTTTACACTCGTCCCGCAACCGTCTTGCCCCGCCGGATTCGCCACCTGACGAATAAATGCCCAAAAAGCCGCAATTTAAAGACAAAAACGCGTGAAGCGTGCAATTCCCACGCTTTACATGCGCCATGCACCCATGTACCATTGAGCTAGTACAAAAGAACCTCTTCCATCAGGAGCGCACATGTCTACGGACACCATCCAGAAGCTGGCCCGCCCTTCCGTTCTCGGCGGCGCGATGATCATTGCCGGTACCGCCGTAGGCGCCGGCATGTTTTCCATTCCGATCGTCACTTCCGGTGTCTGGTTCAGCGGCTCCGTCGCGCTGCTGGTGTATACCTGGGCCTGCATGTTGCTTTCCGGCCTGATGATCCTTGAAGCCACGCTGCACTACCCGAGCGGCGCCAGCTTCAACACCATGGTCAAGGATCTGCTGGGCAAAGGCTGGAACGCCGTGAACGGCCTGTCGGTGGCGTTCGTGCTGTACATCCTGACCTACGCCTATATCTCCGCGGGCGGTTCGATCATCGCGCACACGCTGGAGGGCATCGTCGGCGTCGGCCAGACCACCGCCGGCCTGGTGTTCGCGCTGGTCGTGGCGTTTATCGTCTGGCTCTCCACCCGCGCGGTCGACCGCCTGAGCACCATTCTGATCGGCGGCATGGTGATCACCTTCGTGATGTCGGTGGGCGACATGTTCACCCACGTGCAGCCTGCGGTGCTGTTCAATACCGGCGATGACCAGGCCAGCTATCTGCCTTATGCCCTGGCGGCGTTGCCTTACCTGCTGACCTCGTTCGGCTACCACGGCAACATTCCCGGGCTGGTGAAGTACTACCACAAGGACAGCGGCTCCGTGGTGCGCAGCCTGGTGTACGGCACCCTGTTGGCATTGGCTATCTACATCCTGTGGCAGTATGTGATTCAGGGCAATATCGCGCGCGACGCCTTTAAGCAGGTGATCGCCGAGGGCGGCAATATCGGCAGCCTGCTCAAGCAAATGGGCAACGTCTCCAGCAGCCAGACCGTCAGCCAACTGCTGAACGCTTTCTCCTATATGGCGCTGGCCAGCTCGTTCCTCGGCGTGTCGCTGGGCCTGTTCGACTACCTGGCGGACTTCTGCAAATTCAAGGACGACGCCGTCGGGCGCAGCAAGACCGCGCTGGTGACCTTTGTGCCGCCGACCCTGGCCGCGCTGCTGTTCCCGAACGGTTTCCTGTACGCCATCGGCTTCGCCGGGCTGGCGGCCACCATCTGGGCGGTGATCGTGCCGGCGCTGATGGCGCGCGCCAGCCGCCGCCGCTATCCGCAGGCCGGTTATCGCGCACCGGGCGGCAACGGCGTGATCCTGTTCGTCATCCTGTTTGGACTGATCAACGCCGCCGCGCATATTCTGTCGCTGTTCGGCCTGTTGCCGGTCTTCCGGTAATCCCCGACGGGAGGGCTGCCGCCCTCCCTTTCCCGCACTGTTTTTGCGCCGGGCTATTGCCTGAAATCGGCGGCGCGAGTACCTTGTCGCAACTTCTCTAATACTCTTCATTGCGGATGAATTGAAATGGCAAGAGCTAACGAAATTAAACGCGGCATGGCGATCAGCTACAACGGCAAGCTGCTGCTGGTAAAAGATATCGACGTGCAGAGCCCGAGCGCCCGCGGCGCCAGCACCCTGTACAAAATGCGCTTCTCCGACGTGCGCACCGGCCTGAAAGTAGAAGAACGCTTCAAGGGCGACGATATCCTGGACACCATTTCCCTGTCGCGCCGCAAGGTGAACTTCTCCTATATCGACGGCGAAGAATACGTGTTTATGGATGACGAAGATTACACGCCGTACATCTTCAAGAAAGACCAGATCGAAGACGAACTGCTGTTCATTCCGGAAGGCGGCCTGCCGGGCATGCAGGTGCTGACATTGGACGGCCAGGTGCTGGCGCTGGAGCTGCCGCAGACCGTGGATATGGAAATCGTCGAGACCGCGCCGGGCATCAAAGGCGCTTCCGCCAGCGCCCGCAACAAGCCGGCCACCATGGCGACCGGTCTGGTGATCCATGTGCCGGAATACCTCAGCGCCGGCGACAAGATCCGCATTCATATCGCCGAACGCCGCTACATGAGCCGCGCCGACTAGTCGCGCCAGCGGGGCCGATGCTCGGCCCCGTTTCCTTTTCCGCTACGGCAATTCCGGGAAAAAGCGCCGCTTGAGCGCCAGCTCGACGCCGCGCAGCTCCGCCAGCCCTTTCAACCGCCCGATGGCCGAATAGCCCGGATTGGTTTTCTTTTTCAAATCGTCCAGCATCTGATGCCCATGATCGGGGCGCATCGGGATCGGCCGCCGATCGCCCGCCCGCTGCCGACGCAGTTCTTCGGTCAGGATCGCTTCGATCACCGCCACCATGTCCACATCGCCCTGCAGATGCGCCCCCTCGTGGAAGCTTTTCGGGTTTTCCTCGCGGCAGGTGGCGCGTAAGTGGGTAAAGTGAATGCGATCGCCGAAGGTTTCAATCATCCGCACCAGATCGTTGTCGGCGCGCACGCCGTAGGAACCGGTGCATAGGGTGAAGCCGTTATGAATGCTGTCGACGGTCTGCTTCAGCCACTGCATGTCTTCGATCGTGGAGACGATGCGCGGCAGGCCGAGGATCGGCCGCGGCGGATCGTCGGGATGCACCGCCAGCCGGATGCCGGCCTCTTCCGCCACCGGCACGATGGCGCGCAGAAAGACCGCCATGTTTTCGCGCAGCTGCGCCTTGTCGATGCCGTCGTATTCCGTCAGGCGGCGGCGGAACTGCTCCAACGTATAGCCTTCTTCCGCCCCCGGCAGCCCGGCGATGATATTGCCCGTCAGCGTGGCTTTCTCCTCCTCGCTCATGGCGGCGAAATAGGCCGCCGCCTGACTGCGCTCTTGCGCCGTATAGTCCGCCTCGGCGCCGGCACGTTGCAGGATATGCAGCTCGAACGCGGCGAAGGCGATTTGATCGAAACGCAGCGCTTTGGCGCCGTCCGGCAGCGAATAGGCCAGATCGGTGCGCGTCCAGTCGAGGATCGGCATGAAGTTGTAGCAGACGGTGTCGATGCCGCAGGCCGCGAGGTTGCGCAGCGTCTGTTGATAGTTGGCGATATGCCGCCGCCAATCGCCGCTGTGGGTTTTGATCTCTTCATGTACCGGCACGCTCTCTACCACCGACCACACCAGCCCTTTTTCCGCCAGCAGCGCCTGCCGCGCGCGGATCTCGTCGATCGGCCAGACTTCGCCGTTCGCAATATGGTGCAGCGCCGTGACCACCCCGGTCGCCCCAGCCTGACGCACGTCATCCAAAGAGACCGGATCGTTCGGGCCATACCAACGCCATGTTTGTTCCATGTTGTGTCCTTATGCCTGTCTCGCATTGCGATGTTGTTATACCAGTTTAACTTAGATGTCAGCTAGCTTTAACTTACTCTTTCGCCGCGCGCTGTCAAAATTGAACCGTTCATTGGTTGATCCGCTTCACGATTCTGGCTTATTTTGGCCTGACCAATTCCCTTAACCTGCCGACAACTTTAGACTGGGGGCAGTTTTTTATCGCTGGCGCCCCGCTGTCCATGCGTCGGCAAACTGGTCCGCTAACTTGACGCAAGTGGCCCGCCAGCTGTCTACTCGCTTTGGAGATGAGATGAATACGATCGCCAACACCCCGCTGCCGGGCGCCGTCCGGCAACCGAATTATGATCGCCGGGCCCTGCGCAGCCGCATCGTGCACCTGGGTTTCGGCGCGTTCCACCGTGCGCATCAGGCGCTGCTGACCGATCGGGTGTTGAACGCCCAGGGCGGCGACTGGGGCATTTGCGAGATCAGCCTGTCCGGCGGCGTGCCGCTGTTTCAGGCGCTGCGGCAACAGGATCATTTATACAGCGTGCTGGAGAAAGGCGCGGACGGCCATCAGGCCCTGGTGATCGGCGCAGTGCATGAGAGCGTGCACCGCAAGCTGGAGGGCATCGCCGCGGTGTTGGAGAAGCTGGCCGAGCCGCAGGTGGCGATCGTCTCGATGACCATTACCGAAAAGGGCTACTGCATCGAACCCGGCAGCGGGCGGCTGGATCGGCGGCATCCGGGGATCGTCGCCGATCTGGCGGCGCCGCATCAGCCGCAGACCGCGCCCGGCATTTTGGTGGAGGCGCTGCGGCTGCGGCGTGAACGCGAGCTGCCCGCCTTCACCCTGCTCTCCTGCGACAATATTCCGGAGAACGGCCACGTGCTGCGCCGGGCGGTGCTCGATTTGGCGCAGGCGCGGGATCCGTCGCTCGCCGACTGGATCGCCTCCGCCGCCACCTTCCCCTGCACCATGGTCGATCGCATCGTGCCGGCCGCCACGTCGGCCACGCTGGATGAGATCGCCGCCGCGCTGGGCGGCGTACGTGACGAATGCGCCATCGCCTGCGAGCCCTTCATTCAATGGGTCGTGGAAGACAATTTCGCCGCCGGACGCCCGGCGTGGGAGCTGGCCGGCGCCCAGTTGGTCCGCGATGTGCTGCCGTTTGAGCATATGAAGCTGCGCATGCTGAACGGCAGCCACTCGTTCCTGGCATATCTCGGTTACCTGGGTGGCTATCGCTATATCAACGAGTGCATGGCGGACGAGCACTACCGCCGCGCCGCACAGCGGCTGATGCTGTGCGAGCAGGCCCCGACCCTGAGCGTCACCGGCATCAGTCTGCCCGACTACGCCGCGCAGCTTATCGCGCGCTTCAGCAATCCGGCGCTGCAACACCTCACCTGGCAGATCGCCATGGACGGCACGCAAAAGCTGCCGCAGCGCCTGCTGGACGCCGTGCGCTGGCATCTGCGGCACGGCGGCGACTATGGCGGGCTGGCGCTGGGCGTGGCGGGCTGGATGCGGTACGTCGGCGGTGTCGATGACGCCGGCCAGCCCATCGACATTCGCGATCCGCTGGCAGATGTCCTGCAACAGACGATCGCCGCCACTCCGGACGATCGGCGGCGCGTAACGGCGCTCCTGGCGCTGAAATCGGTGTTTGGCGAACAGCTGGCGACGCATGCCGCGTTTATCGAGGCGGTGACGCAAGCCTATTTGTCACTGCGCGATCGCGGTGCGCGTGAAACGGTGAAGGAGTGGGTGAAGCGGTGAAGTGCCTGCAGGCTGAGAATAACCATGCCGACGTAACGTTACGCCGGCATGGCGGAACGACTTAACGATAAACGACCGTCATAACAGCAAGTTTCTTCTGTTGGTCTACCCACTTCATTTCGGTTGTGCCAAGATTCAGCGGAAGTTCTTTGCGTGTAGTATCAAAACCTGACAACGCTTGCTGGGCCTGATAATGCTGGCCGTTGCGGTAACATTGCGTATTCGCCTTAGAATCTGCAATCTTGACCGTGCAAGGACTTTCAACGATAGAGCCGACGAAGCGAATTACCCCGCCGGCCACTCCTGCCTGACTCACTGCCGTCCATGAAAACAACATTCCTACGATCAAAAATAACCGAAAGGTATTCATGGCAACCTCATTTTTAGTTAAGCCAATTTAACCATAGAGGATCTTGTTCGGAATAATCGCAAGGAAAGGGACGAGATTTGATCGTTAATCGCGTCATTAACAATGTAAAAACAAGCTACTAACAAAAGTTAACCGTATCTAATACAGGGTTTTATCTAAGAATTTTCTTGCCAAAAAAAGTGGATTTTGCCGGTTGAAAAGCGCAGGGTGGCGTGCAAAATTTGCGAGGTAGAGCACAAATTAAATCGCGCTCGCCGCCGCGACCGCGCAGAATCGCTCATTTATTAGGCAGGTTGATTTTTGCACCCAGGAATGATTAATGACTAAAACCAATCTGATTACCGGCTTCCTCGGCAGCGGTAAAACCACCGCCATCCGCCATTTGCTGGCCCATAAGCCCGAGCATGAGCGCTGGGCGGTACTGGTCAACGAATTCGGCGAGATCGGTATCGACGGCGCGCTGCTGGCGGACAGCGGCGCGGTGCTCAAAGAGATCCCCGGCGGCTGCATGTGCTGCGTCAACGGCCTGCCGATGCAGGTGGGTCTGAATATGCTGTTGCAGCAGACCAAACCGGACCGGCTGCTGATCGAGCCGACCGGGCTCGGGCATCCGAAGCAAATCCTGTCGCTGCTGACCCAGGAGAGCTATGCCGGCTGGATCGATCTGCAGGCCACGCTGTGCCTGCTGGATGCCCGTCAACTCAGTCAGCCCCGCTACCGCGACAACGAAAACTTCCGCGATCAGCTGGCCGCGGCCGACGTTATCCTGGCCAGCAAAAGCGATACCTATCGGCCGGAAGACAGACGGGCGCTGGAAGCCTGGACGGCGCAAGATCCGCTGCAGCGGCCCTGCTACGCCATCGCGCAAGGTGAGGCGGATGTCGCGTTGTTGTCGCTTCCTCGCACAAATCGTACAGAATTACCGGACGCACGACATCATCATGGTCAGGCGAAAACGCAGGGACTGGCGGCGTTGCGGCTGCCGGAGAACGCGCGTTGGCGGCGAGCGCTGAACGAAGGGCAAGGCTTCACCAGCTGCGGCTGGATTTTTGACGGCGACACCCGGTTCGACACCGTCGGCTTTATGGAATGGGTGCGGCTGGCGCCGGTCGAACGTGCCAAAGGCGTGGTGCGCATCCCCGAAGGCACGTTGCTGATCAATCGCCAGGGCCAGGATCTCAACATCGAAACCCGCCCGAACGCGCCGCTCGACAGCCGGGTTGAACTGATCCACAGCGAAAATGCCGACTGGAACGCCCTGCAATCCGCCTTGTTTAAGATTCGTTTAAGTTAAACCCCGTACCGTTGCCCCCCGGTTGCCGCAGGGCGGCCGGTTTTGTTTCGTTTTCATTTTTCCAACAGGTTTATGTCATGACACGCCGCAATTTACCCTTCATTCTCTTTTTCAACTTACTGGGCGTTGCGCTGTTTCTGTCCTGGTTCCTGCCGGCCAATCACGGCGGCTGGTTTACCCTGGATTCGGCGATCTTCTTCTTCTTTAACCGCCATCTGGCCACCGACCCGGCATTTTTGCACCTGGTCGCCATCACCAACAACCGCGCGTTCGATGTGATTTCACTGCTCGCCATGGGCCTGCTGTATTTGTACTTCTACCTGAAGCAGGACGCCGCCGGCCGCCGCCGTCTGGTGATCACCGGCGTGGTGATGCTGCTGACCGCCGTGGTGCTGAATCAGCTTGGCCACCTGCTGCCGGTGAAGCATCCGAGCCCCACCCTGACCTTCGACAATATCAATCGCGTCAGCGCATTGACCGGCATCCCCACCAAGGACGCCTCCGGCGACAGCTTCCCCGGCGACCACGGCATGATGCTGATTATTTTTTCCTGCTTTATGCTGCGCTATTTCGGCCGCGGCGCCTTCGCCGTCGCCCTGCTGATTACGCTGATCTTTTCATTGCCACGCGTGATGATTGGCGCCCACTGGTTTACCGATATCGCCGTAGGCTCGCTGTCCGTGGTCTTGGTTGGCGCCAGTTGGGTGCTGATGACGCCTTGCAGCGACTGGATTATCGAACGGTTGAATCGCCTGTTGCCCGGCAAGCACCGCCCCGGCCAACCATAACTTACGTCTATGAGTCATTCCGGGAGGCGCCCGCCTCCCGCGTTTTATCCCCTCGCGATGCGCAAAATTTCTCCGCCCCCCGTTAACGCTTTTGCAACCTGATTTCACGCCAGATTCATACATCGGACAATTGGCGTTTTTTATATGAAGATTTACATTATGTTACATCACAAATTCATATAAAAAAGACCGGAAAAAGACTCGCAATCCCCTATTTGTTCCGGTAATCTCAGATGCGTTTGTGCCTGGTTTAAGTCGAATCAGTACGGAATCCGATAAAAATGTGCGTTCCCGCACGTTTTCAACGGTAACTGATTGTCGATGCAACAGGTGCGGACTAGGCTCGTTTCGTTTGGCATTTTTCAGGTAGCGACTTTCGTCGTTAAGGACTTCAAGGGAAAACAACAACAATGGTCAAATCTCAACCGTTTCTGAGATATTTTTTGCGGGTAGTCCCTGCAATTGCCGCTGCGGTTATGCTGTCAGCGTGCAGCTCGACTCACACTTCGAACTTGAGTAACGCACAAACTGAGATGCGTGCAGTTAATGACAAAGACGGTCTTTTACTGCAAGCCTCTCAGGATGAATTCGAAGCGATGGTCCGCAACGTTGACGTCAAGTCAAAGATTATGGATCAGTACGCGGACTGGAAAGGCGTTCGCTACCGTTTAGGCGGTGACACCAAGCGCGGCATCGATTGCTCGGCGTTTGTACAGCGCACCTTCCGCGAACAGTTCGGCATGGATTTACCGCGTTCTACCTACGAACAGGAAGATCTCGGTAAGAAAATCCAGCGCACCAAACTGCGCGCCGGCGATTTGGTGCTGTTCCGCGCCGGTTCTACCGGGCGCCATGTCGGCATCTATTTAGGCAACGATCAGTTCGTTCACGCTTCTACCAGCAGTGGCGTCATGATTTCCAAGCTGACCGATAACTATTGGAATAAACGTTATCGAGAAGCGCGCCGAGTGTTGACCAACGGCTGACGGCGCAACGCCCTGAAGATCCTGAATACCAAACGAGCGATAAACGCCGCCTACGGGCGGCGTTTTTTTTGGCTGTCGAACGAGAGCCACCGGGGCTGAGCCAGGCCTTATCGTCACCTCACACCATTATTTTGATAAACTGCCGGCCGGAAATCGCGCCGACGAGGAAAAACTCGCCTATTATCGTCAGATGACGGCAACGGCGCGCCCGGCGTTATTTAAAACGTTTCCGCTTAATAGGTGCATTATATTTCTGTCGGCGACGCCTTGTATTTAAACGCGTCGCCGGTTGGGTACGGGATAAAAGGCAAAAAATGAAAAAAAAGCCGTTGGCACAATCCATTAAATGGCTGCGCGACACGCCTGACGCCCCGTTGCAGAGGTCTCGGTTATGGGCTTGAAAAGGGCGTTCTCTCGCAGCGTGTCGCACCGACAGCGCAGTCTGGCCAAAAGCGTTGTCGCCGCCCTGCTATTTTTTACGCTATTCACCGCGGTCACACTTTCTTTGATCAACCACCAGCGCACGCAATATCAACACAAGGTTGAAGCGCGTACGCAAAAATTCGCGCTGGGTTATATCTCGCACCTGACGGATGTCATGCAAAAAATGATGCCGCTGCTGGACAAACCCTGCCTCTCAAGCCAGTCGGACATCACCTATCAGGCGGCCTTTACCAGCGGCGTACGCACCTTCCTGCTGGTGAAAGACGGTTACGCCTACTGCTCCTCCGCCACCGGCGACATGATGCTGCCGATGAAAAACCTGTATCAGGACATCGATACCCACCTGCCTTTGGATCTGAAGCTGCAGCAGGGCACGCCGATCGTGCCGGACAAGCCGGCGGTCGCGGTTTGGCTGCGGCATCCTGGCGCATCGGCGACCGGCATCCTCGCCACGCTGGACATCAATTTGATGCCCTACCTGCTGTTCACTTCGCATGACGAGCAGGCGCCGGGCATCGCCATCGTGATGGGCAACCGCGCGCTGACCACCTTCAGCCCGAACCTGATGCCGATCGCGCAGTTGCCGCAAGACAAGGCGGACACCCTGACGCTGCCCAATCTGCCGCTGAGCATCCTGTTCTACAACGAGAAACTGACGCCCAACGATATTCGCCTGACGCTGCTGGGCAGCCTGGTGCTGTCGCTGATGATCGGCGTGCTCTGCTACTACATGCTGCTGTTGCGGCAAAGCCCGGAGCGCGCGCTGCTGCGCGGCATCAAGCGCAACGAGTTCTTCATCGAATATCAGCCGGTGTTCCATACCGGCAGCAACAGCATCGGCGGGCTGGAAGCGTTGATCCGCTGGCAGCATCCTATCGAGGGCCGCATTCCCCCGGATGTCTTTATCCCGTACGCCGAAAGCAACGGGCTGATCGTGCCGCTCACCCGCCATCTGTTCAGGCTGATTGCCGAAGATGCGCCGCAGCTCGCCAAGGCGCTGCCGCGGGGAGGCAAGGTCGGCCTCAATATTTCCCCCGCCCACCTTAGCGCGCCGTCATTCCATCAGGACGTGTATGAACTGTTGGCGCAGCTGCCGGGCGATTACTTTACGCTGGTGTTTGAAATCACCGAACGCGGCATGGTGGAAGAAGAGAGCGCGCTGGCGGAGTTCGACTGGCTGCATAAACAGGGCATCGAGATCGCGGTGGACGATTTTGGCACCGGCCACAGCGCGTTGATCTATCTTGAGCGTTTCACCATGGATTACCTGAAGATTGATCGCGGCTTCGTCAACACCATCGGCCAGGAGACCGTCACCGCACCGGTGCTGGATGCGGTGATTTCGCTGGCGAAAAAGCTGAAAATGCTGACGGTGGCCGAAGGCGTGGAAACCGCCGAGCAGATGCAGTTCCTGCAAGAACGCGGCGTTAACTTCATGCAGGGCTATTACTTCAGCAAGCCGCTTAGCATCGCTAATTTCCTCGCTTACTGCAATGCTCATCAGGTCTTTGATTATCAGGAAAAAAATAGTTAATCTTTAAGCATCTTTACCCTGCGCCCGCCCGAAGAATGCTATGCTGGGCGCCGGTTGTACTTTATTCCACAGCAGGAGCTTACCGTCTGATGTCCGTGCGCATTTTCGCTGCTCTGGTGCTCTCGGCACTGAGCTTCGCCTCGCAGGCCGAAGCCCTCAACGAAAGCTACGCTTTCGCCCTTCTCGGTGAACCGAAATACGCCGCCGACTTCAGCCATTTCGACTACGTCAATCCGGCGGCGCCCAAGGGCGGCGACGTGCGCCTGGCGGCCATCGGCACCTACGATAACTTCAACCGCTTCGCTACCCGGGGCGTGCCCGGCGAGCGCACGGATCAACTTTACGACACGCTGTTCGCAACGTCCGACGACGAACCCGGCAGCTTTTATCCGCTGATTGCCGAATCGGCGCGCTTCCCGGCCGACATGCGTTGGGTGGAAGTGGATATCAACGCCCGCGCGCGTTTCCACGACGGCAGCCCGATCACCGCCGCCGACGTGGCCTTCACCTTCAGCAAATTCATGGCCGAGGGCGTGCCGCAGTTTCGCTCCTACTACAAAGGCGTCACGGTCAAAGCCATCTCTCGGTTGACAGTGCGCATTGAATTCCCGCAGCCGAACAAAGAAGCGATGCTGTCGTTATTCGGCAGCCTGCCTATTCTCCCGGCCGCCTTTTGGCAAAACCATAAGCTCAACGAGCCGCTCAACACGCCGCCGCTGGCCAGCGGCCCGTATAAAATCGGCGATTATCGCCTCGGCCAGTACATCACCTATCAACGGGTGCGCGACTACTGGGCCGCCAACCTGCCGGTGAACCGCGGCCGCTATAACTTCGACAGCATTCGCTACGATTATTATCTGGACGATAAAGTGGCGCTGGAAGCGTTCAAGGCCGGCGCTTACGATTTCCGCATCGAGCCGTCGCCCAAGAGCTGGGCCACCCAGTATCAGGGCGGCAACTTCGCGCGCAACTACATCATCAAACAGGACGAGACCAACCAGGCGGCGCAAAACACCCGCTGGCTGGCGTTCAACATCCAAAAACCGCTGTTTGCCGACCCGCGCGTGCGCGAGGCGATCACCCTGGCTTTCGACTTTAACTGGATGAACAAGGCGCTGTATTACAACGCCTATCAACGCGCCGACAGCTATTTCCAAAACACCGCCTACGCCGCCCGCGGCTATCCGGACGCCGCCGAACTGGCGCTGCTGGCGCCGCTCAAAGGCCAGGTGCCGCCTGAGGTGTTCACCAGCATCTATCAACCGCCCGCCTCCGACGGCAGCGGCAACGATCGGCAAAATCTGCTGAAGGCGACCCAACTGTTGCAAGAGGCCGGTTGGGTGGTCAAAAATCAAAAGTTGGTCAACGCCAAAACCGGCCAGCCGTTCGCCTTTGAGCTGATGCTGCTGAGCGGCAGCAACTTCCAGTACGTGTTGCCGTTCCGCCACAACCTGCAGCGGTTGGGCATCGATATGGCAATCCGCGAGATCGACGCCTCGCAATATACGCGCCGCATGCGCGAACGCGACTTCGATATGATGCCGACGGTGTACATGGCGATGCCGTTCCCCACCGCCAATTTACGCATCATTTGGGATTCGGAGTACATCAACTCCAGCTATAACACCCCCGGCGTCAAAGACCCGGCGGTCGACAGCCTGGTCAGGCAAATCGCTGAGCATCAGGGCGACGAAAAAGCGCTGCTGCCGCTCGGCCGCGCGTTGGATCGGGTGTTGACCTGGAACCGCTACATGCTGCCGATGTGGTACTCCAACCACGACCGCTACGCCTATTGGGACAAGTTCTCCACGCCGCCGATCCGCCCGGCCTACGCCATCGGCTTCGACAACTGGTGGTACGACGTCAACAAGGCGGCGCGCTTGCCGGCTCAACGGCAATAAGGAGTCGGCATGGCGGCCTATCTGATACGCAGACTGTTGCTGGTGATCCCCACGCTGTGGGCGATCATCACCATCAACTTTTTTATCGTGCAAATCGCCCCCGGCGGCCCGGTCGATCAGGCCATCGCCGCCATCGAACTGGGTCAAGGCAGCGGTTTCGGCAGCGGCGGGGTCAATGAAGGCCTGGGGCACGCCAGAGCCGGCGTCCCGGCCGCGACCGAAGGGCAATACCGCGGCTCGCGCGGCCTGGATCCGGAGGTGATCGCCGAGATCACCCAGCGTTATGGCTTCGATAAACCGCTGCACGAACGCTACTTCACCATGCTGTGGAACTACATGCGTTTTGACTTCGGCGACAGCCTGTTTCGCGGCGCTTCGGTGATGCAACTGATCGGCCAAAGCCTGCCGGTCTCCATCACGCTGGGCCTTTGGAGCACGCTGATCATCTATCTGGTGTCGATCCCGCTCGGCATCCGCAAGGCCGTCCACAACGGCAGCGCGTTCGATACCTGGAGCAGCACGCTGATCATTATCGGCTACGCCATTCCGGCGTTCCTGTTCGCCATCCTGCTGATCGTGCTGTTCGCCGGCGGCAGCTATCTCGACTGGTTCCCGCTGCGCGGCCTGGTCTCCAGCAACTTCGATACCCTCTCGTGGCCGGCGAAGATCGCCGACTATCTGTGGCACATCACGCTGCCGGTGCTGGCGACGGTGATCGGCGGTTTCGCCACCCTGACCATGCTGACCAAAAACTCGTTCCTCGACGAGATCCGCAAACAGTACGTCACCACCGCCCGCGCCAAGGGCCTGGACGAGAAAAAGATCCTGTACCGCCACGTGTTCCGCAACGCCATGCTGCTGGTGATCGCCGGTTTTCCGGCCACCTTTATCAGCATGTTTTTCACCGGCTCGCTGCTGATTGAGGTGATGTTCTCGCTCAACGGCCTGGGGCTGCTGGGTTACGACGCCACGCTGCAGCGCGACTACCCGGTGATGTTCGGCACGTTGTATATCTTCACCCTGATCGGCCTGCTGTTGAACATCCTCAGCGATATCACCTATACCCTGGTCGATCCGCGCATTGACTTCGAGGCCCGCCAATGAGCCGCCTTAGCCCAATCAATCAGGCGCGCTGGGCGCGTTTTCGCCGCAACCGCCGCGGTTACTGGTCACTGTGGATCTTTCTGGCGCTGTTCACGCTCAGCCTGGCCGCCGATCTTATCGCCAACGACAAACCGCTGTTGGTGCGTTATGAAGGCCGGCTATACCTGCCGTTTATGATCAACTACAGCGAAACCACGTTCGGCGGCGAACTGAACACCGAAGCCGACTATCAGGATCCGTTCGTCCAGCGCCAAATCGACCAGCATGGCTGGGCGATCTGGGCGCCGATCCGTTTCAGCTACGACACGATCAACTTCGCCACCGAGGTGCCCTTCCCCTCCCCGCCTTCGCGCCATAACCTGCTGGGTACCGACAGCAACGGCGGCGACGTGCTGGCCCGCGTGCTGTATGGTTTTCGCATTTCGATGCTGTTCGGCCTGGCGCTGACGCTGTTTTCCAGCCTGATCGGCGTGTGCGTCGGCGCGACACAGGGGTATTACGGCGGGCGTTTCGATCTGTGGGGGCAACGCTTTATCGAAGTGTGGTCGGGCATGCCGACGCTGTTTCTGATCATTCTGCTGTCGAGCATCGTCCAGCCCAATTTCTGGTGGCTGCTCGGCATCACTATTCTGTTCGGCTGGATGAGCCTGGTGGGCGTGGTGCGCGCCGAGTTCCTGCGCACCCGCAACTATGACTATATCCGCGCCGCGCGCGCCATGGGCGTGCCGGATCGCGTGATCATGTCCCGCCACATGCTGCCCAACGCCATGGTGGCGACGCTGACCTTCCTGCCGTTTATCCTCTGCGGCTCGATCACCACCCTGACGTCGCTCGATTTTCTCGGCTTCGGTCTGCCGATCGGTTCGCCGTCGCTCGGCGAACTGCTGCTGCAAGGCAAAAACAATCTGCAGGCGCCGTGGCTCGGCATCACCGCCTTCCTGGTGCTGGCAGTGCTGCTGTCGTTATTAATCTTTATCGGCGAAGCGGTACGCGACGCCTTTGACCCCAGCAAGGCGCATTGATATGGCTACACCTCTGCTCGCCATCCAGGATCTCAGCATCGCCTTCCGCCAGGGCGACGCCGTCACGCCGGTGGTCAACGAACTCTCTTTGCAGATAGCCCCGGCGGAAACGCTGGCGCTGGTGGGAGAATCCGGCTCCGGCAAAAGCGTCACCGCCCTGTCGATACTGCGACTGCTGCCCGCGCCGCCGGTGGTTTACCCTGGCGGCGATATTCTGTTCAACGGCAACTCGTTGTTGCATGCGCCGGAGGCTGAACTGCGCAAGGTGCGCGGCAATCAGATCGCGATGATCTTTCAGGAACCGATGGTGTCGCTCAATCCGCTGCACACCATTGAGAAGCAACTGGCGGAAGTGCTGATGCTGCACCGCGGCCTGCGGCGCGAAGCCGCACGCGCAGAGATCGTCGACTGTCTGGAGCGCGTCGGCATCCGCCAGGCCAAAACCCGGTTGCAGGACTATCCGCATCAGCTCTCCGGCGGTGAACGCCAACGCGTGATGATCGCCATGGCGGTGTTAACCCGCCCGAAATTGCTGATTGCCGACGAACCCACCACCGCGCTCGACGTAACTATCCAGGCGCAGATCCTGACGCTGTTGCAAGAATTGAAACAAGAAATGGGCATGGGGTTGCTGTTCATCACCCATAACCTGAATATTGTGCGCCGTCTGGCGGACAACGTGGCGGTGATGCGTCAGGGCCGTTGCGTGGAGCAAAACGGCCGCGCACAGCTGTTCAGCCGGCCGCAGCATCCCTACACACGGCAACTGCTGGCCGCCGAGGACGTCGGCGAACCGCTGCCGCTGCCGGCCGCAGCCAGCGCGCGCCCCGGCGATGAGCGGCCGCTGCTCAAGGTGGAAGATCTGCAGGTGCGATTCCCCATTCGGCGCGGCCTGCTTCGCCGCACGGTGGACTATCACTATGCGTTGAAGTCATTGAGTTTCGAACTGCGCGCCGGAGAAAGCGTGGGGCTGGTGGGGGAATCCGGATCGGGTAAAAGCACCACCGGGCTGGCGCTATTGCGTCTGCTGGCCTCGCAGGGGGCCATCTGGTTCGACGGCGAACCGCTCCACCCGCTGACGATGAAACAAATGCTGCCCTACCGCAGCCGGATGCAAATCGTCTTTCAGGATCCGTATTCCGCCCTCAACCCGCGCCTGAACGTACAGCAGATCATCGCCGAAGGGCTGGAAGTGCACCAGCGGCTGAACGCCGAGCAGCGCGAACAGCGCGTGATCGAGGTGTTGCAGGAGGTCGGCCTGGATCCGCAGCTGCGCCACCGCTACCCCACCGAGTTTTCCGGTGGCCAGCGCCAGCGCATCGCCATCGCGCGTGCGCTGATCCTGCAGCCGCAGTTGCTGATCCTCGACGAGCCGACCTCTTCGCTGGATAAATCGGTGCAGGCGCAGATCCTGACGCTGCTGAAATCGCTGCAGCAACGCCACCGGCTGGCTTATCTGTTCATCAGCCATGACCTGCAGGTGGTGCGTTCGCTGTGCCACCAGGTGATTGTGCTGCGACAGGGAGAAGTGGTTGAGCAGGGAGACTGTCGGGCGATTTTCGCGGCGCCCGCAGCCGACTATACCCGACAACTGTTGCAGTTGGCGGATTAGCGGCGAATTCAGAAGGGGTATTGCGCGCTGAGCGGTTCGGCGATCGCGGCGCCGACGTTTTTCAGGCGGCACATCGTCGCGCTCTCATCGCTGCGCTGCACGAACAGGCAAGGTTCCCCTTCCCATTCGACGATCGCGCAGTCGACCTGAATCTCCTGCAACGACAGATTAAGCTGTTGCATCACCTGCCAGGCCTCGGCCCCTTCATGGCTGAGCAGCTTCAGCCCAATCAGGTTGTTATCCTCGTCTATTCCGTTAAACGGAATCGGTTCGACCTTTACGCCGGTGAAACCGGATAGCCAACGATAACTTTGCGGCAAGCGATGCACTACCGAAAGTTGGATACTCTCCACATGAAATCCCTAGTTTGAAAAGGTGAAACACTTTTACCTGACAGGGTTACTAAGTTATAGCCGTTGACTCCCGACTCTGCCGCGCACAAATGTTATTTAAATGTAAATTTTGCCGCAAGCCATTAACCTGACCCCGTGCTTGCCGATGCCGTGCCATTTTTTGGCGCGCCGTGCGGTGTTATTTCACGGCATTTTGCGACTCAGCTCGCATTTTTGCGTTATATGTAACCCTTTCCCGCAGCGATCTCAACTCTTTTTTCTTGCAATGCGACTACTTTTTCGTCGCCATATTTTTACATTGAAGAAACATTTCACCCGTCGCGTTAGCGCACCGTCCTCCGCTAATACCTTGATTTACATCACCCCTAATGCAAACCGCCCGCACCGACCCGCCGGCAAAACGCCGCGCATACCGGAGGATATCGGGCAGCTCAGCGACGGTATTTTTTAACAAAAAGCACACAGAAGGGTAAATGCCCCATTAATTAGCAGGCATATGTTTGGCAACAAAATTTTCATTGCCGGTTGCACCGCAAACTGGCAAGGCGCAACCCTGTGACGGCTCGGGGCAACTTCGCCCCGAACCAGGAGAACGTCAGGCTGCGCGATCGCGCGGCCGGCTGGCGTACAGATAGAACAACACCGCCACAATGCTGCACAGCGCCATCGAAGTGACCATCGGCCAGGCGCTCTTGCCCGGCGCCATCGACAGAACCGCGCCCACCAGCGCGCCGATGCTGAACCGCAACGTGCCGGCCAGGGAAGACGCGGTGCCCGCCATATGCGGAAAATCATCCAGGATCACCGCCATGGCGTTGGAGGAGATCATCGCGATGCACCCCAGATAGACCGCTACGCCGATCACCAGCGCCCAGAAGCCCAGCCCGACGGCGCTCACCGCCAGCAGCCACAGCCCCATCGCCAGCTGCACCAGCAGCCCCAGTTTGAACATCTTGACCGCGCCGAACCGCCGCACGTTGCGGCTGTTGATCAGCGTCGTCAGGAACAGGAAGACGATATTCAGCGCAAAGTAGTAACCGAAGTGCTGCGGCGAAACATGGTTCAGTTCGATGTAGACGAACGGCCCGGCGCTGAGGAACGAGAACATGCCGGCGAACGAGAAGGCGCTGGCCAGCATGTAGCTCAGCACCCGCTTGTGGCGGAACAGCGAACCGAAGTTGCCCAGCGTAGTGCGCAGGTGGAACCGCTGTCGACGCTCTTTCGGCAACGTCTCCTTGATGAACAAGGCCACCAGCAGTGAACCGATCAGCGCCGCGGCGCCCATGGTCCAGAAGATGGCATGCCAGTTGAACCACAGCAGCAGCGCCCCGCCGATCATCGGCGCCAGCAGCGGCGCGATGGTCATCACCAGAATGACGAACGACATCATGCGCGAGAACTCGTCCTTGGTGAACATGTCGCGCATCAAGGCGTTGATCACCACGCTGGCAGCGGCGGCGGCCAGTCCGTGCAAGAAACGCAGTCCGATCAGCTGATCGATCGACTGCGCCATGGCGCAGGCGCAACCGGCGATGGCGAAGATCAGCGTTCCCCACAGGATCACCGGTTTGCGGCCGATGCTGTCCGACATCGGCCCATAGAACAGCTGCCCGAAGGCGAAGCCGAGCATATAGGCGCTGAGCGTCATCTGCACGCTGCCGGACTCGACGCCAAACTGGGCGGCGATCACCGGCATGCTGGGCAGGTACATGTCGATGGCCAGCGGCATCAGCATGGACAGCAGGCCCAGAATGAAAATCAAACCGAGATGAGAGGTTCGGTTCTGTTGCACGTTCCACGACTCCTTAATCGGCCGCAATCAATGATCGGTTATCAGTCCTGCAGGTGCGGCGCGCCCACGCTGGCGATCTCTTCTTCGGTCAGTGGGCGGTATTCGCCCGGCGCAAGATCGTCATCCAGCACGATGGCGCCGATGCGCTCACGGTGCAATTCGATCACCCGATTGCCGACCGCAGCGAACATCCGCTTCACCTGGTGGTAGCGCCCTTCGCTGATGGTCAGGCGCACCACATGCTCGTCAACCTGCTCCAGCGTCGCCGGCCGCGTCAGATCTTTCTCGTTGTGCAGTTGCACCCCTGCGGCGAAACGCTGCGCGGTGTCTTCCGCCAGCGGGTGCTCCAGCGTCACCAGATAGGTTTTCTCGCAGTGGTGGCGCGGCGAGGTAACGCGGTGCGACCACTGGCCGTCGTCAGTCATCAGCACCAGCCCGGTGGTGTCGATATCCAGCCGCCCGGCGGCGTGCAGTTTGTACGCGACCGGCTCATCGAGGAAGTACAGCACCGTCGGATGATCGGGATCGTCGGTGGAGCAGACGTAACCCTGCGGTTTGTTAAGCATGAAATAGCGCGGGCCGTTCTGCTGCTGCAGCGGATTGCCGTCGAACGCCACCTCTTGTTCCGGGGTCAGTTTGACAGCCCCGCTCTTCACCACCTCACCGTCTACGGTGACGCGTTTAGCCCGAAGTTCGCGCGCGACCAGCGCACGGCTGATGCCTAACTGCTGAGATAAAAACTTGTCCAATCGCATGGGATCTGCTTTGCCTGTCGTTGTTATGATCGCATTGATCGTATTGCCAAAATATGACGCCCGCCGTTGCACCGGGTGCAAATGGCAGGCTCAGGGGGGAAATCGCGTGGGGGCACAGCGATTGCTGTCACACGAGTATAGCGGCACAACGCGCTGCCCGACAGGGGTAATTTTCACGCTTCTCGCACCGCGCGCGCTCAGAAGGCATAATATAGACATTTCTCGGTCGCCCGGGGCGTAAAATGTCAGCGTTTCTGTGGCAACAGCGCTGACAAACCTAACCCCCGCGGCCCATTCCAACCTACGGCGTTCATTTATGGCCTTTACCCTACGCCCCTACCAACTGGAAGCGGTCGAAGCCACCATCAACCATTTCCGGCGGCATCCCGAGCCGGCGCTGATCGTGCTGCCGACCGGCGCCGGCAAAAGCCTGGTGATCGCCGAGCTGGCGAAACGCGCCCGTGGGCGAGTGCTGGTGTTGGCGCACGTCAAGGAACTGGTGGCGCAAAACCACGCCAAATACTGCGCCTACGGCCTGGAGGCGGACATCTTCGCCGCCGGGCTGCAACAAAAAGAGAGCGCCGGCAAGGTGGTGTTCGGCAGCGTGCAGTCGGTGGCGCGCAACCTGCCGCTGTTCGACGGCGCCTTTTCGCTGCTGATCGTCGATGAATGCCATCGCATCAGCGACGACGACGACAGCCAGTACCAGCAAATCATCCAGCACCTGCAGAAAACCAACCCGCAATTGCGGCTGCTGGGGCTGACCGCCACGCCGTACAGGCTGGGCAAAGGCTGGATTTATCAGTACCACTACCACGGTTTCACCCGCGGCGACGGCGCCAGTCTGTTTCGCGACTGCATCTATGAGCTGCCGCTGCGCTACATGATTAAACACGGTTTTCTGGTGCCGCCGGAGCGGCTGGATATGCCGATCGTGCAATACGACTTCAGCAGGCTGGAGGCCAGGAGCAACGGCCTGTTCAGCGAAGCGGACCTGAACCGTGAGCTGAAACGGCAAAACCGCGTCACACCGCACATCATCAGCCAGATTGTGGAGTATGCCGACGATCGCAAAGGGGTGATGATCTTCGCCGCTACCGTCGAGCACGCCCGCGAGATCCACGGCCTGCTGCCGAACGGCGAAGCCGCGCTGGTCAGCGCCGAAACGCCGCCCGCCGAGCGAGATGCGCTCATCGAGGCGTTCAAACAGCAGCATCTGCGCTATCTGGTCAACGTGGCGGTGTTAACCACCGGCTTCGACGCGCCGCACGTCGACCTGATCGCTATCCTGCGCCCCACCGAGTCCGTCAGCCTGTATCAGCAGATCGTCGGGCGCGGGCTGCGTTTGGCGCCCGACAAAAAGGATTGCCTGATCCTCGACTACGCCGGCAACCCGCACGATCTGTTTACGCCGGAGGTCGGCGTCAGCAAGCCGCACGGCGACAGCCAGCCGGTGCAGGTGTTCTGCCCGGCCTGCGGTTTCGCCAACCTGTTCTGGGGCAAGTGCACCGAAAACGGCGACATCATCGAACACTACGGCCGCCGCTGCCAGGGCTGGCTGGAGGACGACGACGGCCACCGCGAACAGTGCGATTACCGCTTCCGGTTCAAGAGCTGCCCGCACTGCGGCGCGGAGAACGACATCGCCGCACGCCGCTGCCATCAGTGTCAGGAGGTGTTGGTCGATCCCGACGACATGCTGAAGGCGGCGCTGAAGCTGAAAGACGCGCTGGTGCTGCGCTGCGGCGGCATGGAGTTGCAAAGCGGCCGCGACGATAAGGGCGAATGGCTGAAGGCCATCTATTACGACGAGGACGGCACCAGCACCAGCGAGCGCTTCCGCCTGCAGACGCCGGCGCAGCGCAAAGCGTTCGAGATGCTGTTCCTGCGCCCGCACCAGCGCGCGCCGGGCGTGCCGTTCGCCTGGCACACCGCCGCCGACGTGCTGGCGCAACAGCAATCGCTGCGCCATCCGGATTTCGTGGTGGCACGCAAGCGCGGGCAGTTTTGGCAGGTGCGTGAGAAAGTGTTCGATTATCAAGGCCGTTTCCGCCGTGCCAATCAGTTGGCCTGAGCGAACGGCCCTCAATCTGGGCAGGTTTTCGTTGCCCTGCGGGCGGCTTTCCGTTAAAATGCCGCGCGCTTTACCTGGGCCTGCCCAGCGTTAAAGCGGAATTCCGAACTTGCTACTTGGGTCGCCTGTAGCAGGGTAAATTTTCTTTTAAGAGAAAAAACAATGTTCACTATCAATGCAGAAGTACGTAAAGACCAGGGTAAAGGTGCGAGCCGCCGCCTGCGTGCAGCAAACAAATTCCCAGCTATCGTTTACGGTGGCAAAGAAGCTGCAGTTTCCATCGAATTGGATCATGATTCTGTCAAGAACATGGAAGCTAAACCAGAATTCTACAGCGAAGCAGTAACTCTGGTTATCGACGGTAAAGAAACCAAAGTTAAGGTTCAGGCTGTACAGCGTCACCCGTTCAAGCCAAAACTGGCTCACATCGACTTCGTTCGCGTTTAATCGCTACGTTTTCGAACCTTTCGGGACGCCGAAATAAAGAACGCCGCAATTGCGGCGTTTTTTATTGTCTGCGATTCGGCAAGCTTACTTGCCGCTGCCGGTCCGGCGTTGCAGCTGATCGCGCAGGTTCGGCGGCGTGCCTCTGATGGTCAGCGTGTCGGTGGCCGCATCCCAGAAAATGCGCTCGCCGAGCAGCATGGCGTCGAAGTTCAGACTGATACCGCCGCCGCTGCCGGCGAATTTGGTCAGCTGACGCAGCGTGCCGCGATCCGCCGGGAAGCTCTCTTCCAGCTCATACCCTTGCTCGCTGGAGAACTGCATGAAGTCTTTCTCGCCGACCGGCGACAACTCCTGCGACAGCGCCTGCAGTTCGATCTCTTCGCCCGCCTGCAGCTGTTCGTTGCAGTAGCTGTACACCTGCTGGCGCACCGACTGGCGCTCATTCTTGTCCAGCTGCGCGTCGGCGCAGTAGTCGTCCACCGCCTGCAGCAGCCCGCGGTTTTGCGCCTTGGTGTCCAACCCTTCGGACGCTGCCAGGAAATCCATGAAGAAGTCGGCGACCTTACGGCCCACGCGCCCGCGCAGGAAGGTCAGATAGCGGGTCGATTCCGGGTTGGTTTCCCACTCGGTCAGATCGATGCGCGCAACGATATCGGCGTTGTTGATGTCCAGATAGTGCGTAGTGTTGATATCCAGCTCTTCGTTGACGCGCATGCTGTTACGGCTGTTCAGCACCGCGATCAGCAGGTACTCGACCGCCAGATAACGGTATTGACCGAACAGCACCACGCCGCCTTCGGCGAATGGATACTTCGCCAGTTCGTCGCGCAGACGGCCGGTCGCCGCGCGGCTGAAAGCCAGAAAGTCCTTATCGTCCTTGCGGCAAGTGCGCAGCGCTTCCGCCAGCTCGCTGCCCTCGTTGAACAAGCCCAGGGCCTTGCTCTTGGCGCTGTAGACGCGATGCAGTTCCGCCATCATTTCTTCCACCGCCGCGTTGGTGGGAAGCAAGGAATCGCGCAGCACCACGTCCAGCGTTTGCTCGTCGCGTTTCACCAACTGGTGCAGAGCGATCTGGTCGATATCCAGACTCATGGTAAATCCTCCTGTTCTTTAGGCGCGTATTCAAACACTGAAGGCCCCGCCCTGCAATACTAAAAAACCGCGGCAAACCGGAAAGGCGCAGCGGTGAGCGGCCCCGTCGTGGGCGAACCCTTTCCCGAATGACAGGAAGTGATAAAAGAGCGGAAAATCACTGTCCTATACGGTAAGATAGGGCACTTTGCAGATTACTAAGCGCAATTTTATGCCACAATCATCCCGTTACAGTGACGAACACGTTGAACAACTGCTCTCAGAGCTGGTCAATGTTCTGGAAAAACACCATACCCCCACCGATCTTTCCCTGATGGTGCTGGGCAATATGGTCACTAATTTGATCAACACCAGCGTTGCCCCCGCGCAGCGGAAAACCCTGGCGAGATCGTTCGCGGAAGCCCTGCAGGCTTCTGTCCGTGAAGATAAAGCGCATTAATATTTATTTATGGTGACAAACCGTCAGCGTTATCGTGAAAAAGTCTCCCAGATGATCAGCTGGGGGCACTGGTTCGCCTTATTCAACATCCTGCTCGCCCTTGGGCTGGGCAGCCGCTACCTGTTTGTCACCGACTGGCCCGCTTCCCTGCTGGGCCGGGTCTATGCCCTGGTCAGCCTACTGGGGCATTTCAGCTTTATCGTGTTCGCCGGCTATTTGCTGGTGATCTTCCCGCTCACCTTCGTGGTGATGTCGCAGCGGCTGCTGCGATTTATTTCCGCCGCGCTGGCCACCGCCGGGCTCACGCTGTTGCTGGTCGACAGCGAGGTGTTCTCCCATTTCCACCTGCACCTCAATCCGGTGGTGTGGGATCTGGTGGTCAACCCGGATCAAAGCGAGCTGTCGCGCGACTGGCAGCTGATGTTTATCTGCGTGCCGGTGATCTTCCTGGTGGAGATGCTGTTCGGCACCTGGAGCTGGCAGAAGCTGCGCAGCCTGAACCGCCGCCGTTTCGGCAAGCCGCTGGCGGCGCTGTTCATCAGCGCCTTTTTCGCCTCGCACCTGATTTACATCTGGGCCGACGCCAACTTCTATCGCCCGATCACCATGCAGCGGGCCAACCTGCCGCTCTCGTACCCGATGACCGCGCGCAAGTTCCTCGAAAAACACGGCCTGCTCGATCAGCAGGAATATGAACGCCGCCTGGTGCAACAGGGCAATCCGGAAGCGGTGGCGGTGGAGTACCCGCTCAGCGATCTCAGCTACGGCGATAAAGGCAGCGGCTATAACCTGCTGATGATCGTGGTGGACGGCATTCGCGCCAAAGACGTGGCGCAGGATATGCCGACGCTGACGCGTTTCGCCCAGGAAAACGTGCGCTTCAGCGATCACTACAGCTCGGGCAACCACGCCGACACCGGACTGTTCGGCCTGTTCTACGGCATTTCCCCGACCTATCTTGACAGCGTGCTCGCCGGCCGCAAGCCGTCGGCGCTGATCAACGCGCTCGGCGAGCAGGGTTACCAACTGGGGCTGTTCTCGTCCGACGGCTTCAACGCCAGCCTGTACCGTCAGGCCCTGTTGACCGACTTCTCGCTGCCGACGCCAGCGCCGCAAAGCGACGCGCAAACCACGCAGCAATGGCAACGCTGGCTGACGGATCAGGGCGACAAAGAGCCGTGGTTCTCCTATATCAACTTCAGCGGCGCCGAGCCGGCCGAAGGCGCTAAAACTCCGGCGCCGGCCGATTTTATCCAACGCTATCGCACCGGCGCTCAGGACGTGGACGCCCAGATAGCCCAGGTGCTGGACACCCTGAAACAGCGCGGCCTGCTGGATAAAACCGTGGTGGTGATCACCGCCGAGCACGGCGTCGAGTTCAACGACAGCGGCAAAGGCCAATGGGGCGCCGGCACCGCCTTCAACCAGGCGCAGCTGCAGGTGCCGCTGGTGATCCACTGGCCCGGCACGCCGGCGCAGACCATCAACAAGCTGACCGGCCATAACGACGTGATGCGTACCTTGATGCAACGGTTGCTGCACGTGAAAACCGCGCCGAAAGACTATTCGCAGGGCGAAGACCTGTTTACTGCCCAGCGCCGCAACAACTGGATCGCCACCGGCGATGGCAACCAGCTGGTGATCACCACGCCGACGCAGACGCTGATGCTGGACAACAGCGGCAACTATCGCGTCTACGATCAGAACGGCGATGAAATAAAAGACGAGAAACCGCAGCTTGCTCTGTTGTTGCAGGTGCTGACCGATGTAAAACGCTTTATCGCCAACTAACTGCTTAAAACTAAAGCAATCAAGTGGTAAGGCGCTTGCATAAACATCGAGAATCGGTAGTATGATTTTTCATAGCGTCGGCATGTAGCGCAGCCTGGTAGCGCACCGTCATGGGGTGTCGGGGGTCGGAGGTTCGAATCCTCTCATGCCGACCAAATTCAAGAAAACCTGCTGTAACAGCAGGTTTTTTTCGTCTGTACGTGAGAGGATGAGAGCGCAGCCGCTGCCCCCCTGCCTCCCCCAACGATCATTGCGCGCCTCGCTTTCGCGACGGCCTTTCTCTTTACCAGGCTCAGGCTGAGATTTTGTCTTGTTGGTTTTCGGGCGCTGCGGCGATGAACGCCGGGAGCTGGGTACAGGCGTCGTAAATCGCTTTACAGCGCGGGTACCCGTTCAGATCGCACCCCATCCGCAGGGCATTCGCCCACTGAGGGATCAGGCAGCAATCTGCCAACGTCGGGCTGCCGCCAACGCAGAAGGGCCCTGGCGGCCTCTGGAGCAACAGCTGTTCCACGGCGCTCAGCCCTTGCCGGATCCAGTGCGCATACCAGCGTTTTTTCTCTTCCTCACTCACCTTCAGCTCTTCACTCAGGTAGCGTAACACCCGTAGGTTATTGACCGGGTGAGTATCGCAAGCGATGACATAAACGATTTCCAGTACCCGGCTGCGCGCCGGATCGGCCGTCGGCAACAGCGGCGACTGGGGGAAATGGCGATCCAGCCAGTCGGTAATCGCCAGCGACTGGCTGAGAGACTCGCCGTCGTCCGTGAGCAGCGTCGGCACCAGCCCGACCGGGTTCATACGCCGATAAGCCAGCTCATTCTGCTGCCCGATGCGAATATTGACGCCCACCGTCTGGTAATGGATACCTTTCAGCGCCAGCGCAATGCGCACGCGGTAGGACGCAGAGCTATTAAAAAAGCTGTACAGCTTCATCATTCACCTCAGAATCAGCCTCAGACAATCTTCACGGCGATAGGGGTAAGCCCCTCTACATTCCCGGTAATCACATCGCCTTTCACCACCGCCCCCACCCCTTCCGGCGTGCCGGTAAAAATCAGATCGCCGGGCTGCAGCTCAAAAAAGCCGGACAGATAGCTGATGGTTTCATTCACCGACCAGATCAGATGACGGATGTCGCTGCGCTGACGATCGCTGCCATTGACCTGCAGCCAGATAGGCGCATGGTTGACGTCTGCGCTGTCGCCGGCTTTATGCAGTGGCGCGATGGGCGCAGAGAGATCGAACGACTTGCCGATTTCCCATGGGCGCCCCATTTGACGCATGTCCATCTGCCGATCGCGGCGGGTCATGTCCAGGCCCGTGGCATATCCCCAGATATATTCATGCGCGTTTTCCAACGGAATATCGCTCCCCCGTTTGCCAATCGCCACCACCAGTTCGATTTCGTAGTGATAGTTGTCCGTTTGCGCCGGATACGGCAGCGCCAGCGTTTCGCCGGCCGCCACCGGCACCACCGCATCGGCAGGCTTGCAGAAGAAGAACGGCGGCTCACGATCCGGATCAAAGCCCATTTCGCGAGCATGGGCGGCATAGTTGCGCCCGACGCAGTAGACACGGTGCACGGGGAACTGTTTATCACTCCCCACGACTGGAACAGTCACGGGGGCTGGCGGTGCAAATACGTATTGCGTCATTTTGTCTCTCCCAAATTAATAACGTGCTTCACGGAACAGCCCCAGGGCTTCCTGAACCGGCCGGTCCGAAAAACTGAATAACACAGTGTCTTCATCCACCTGAAACGACACGTCGAACCAGGTCGGCGCCACAAAGATATCTTTTGCCGAAAAGTGAAGGGTTTCGTTGCCGATGCTGACCTGGCCGCGCCCTTCCACCACGTGGTAGAGGGTGCTGTCCGTGGTGCGCGCCTTTCGTGAGGAAAAGCCTTTCGGCAACAGTTGCAGGAAGGCGCCCATCGAGGGCATGGGATAGCCGCCGGTCACCGGATTGACGTAGCGCATCTTGTAGCCGTCCCACTCGTCGGCGTCCCCCATGCGGGTGAGGTCGTACAGCGTTTCGCGGCTACGATCGTAGCGGTAGTTGAAAATGGGCGATGAGTTGCCTTTCTGATGGCGCAGCGGCAGCATATTGGCCGCATAACGCGGTAAATAGTCCCCCTCCCGGCGCGTCACGGGCTGCTGTTCTTGCGGATAGTCTTCCGCGAAACCGCAGCCCAGCAGGTTCACCAGCGGCAAATCCAGCCCGTCCAGCCATACCACCGGCTCAGCGCCGGGATTGCCGTGATCGTGCCAGCGCCACTGCGGCGTCAAAATGAAGTCGCCTTCATGCATTTGCGTTCGTTCGCCGTCAACGGCGGTAAACGCCCCTTTCCCTTCGACGATAAAACGCAACGCGGACTGATTATGGCGATGGCTCGGCGCGATTTCACCCGGCATGATCAACTGCAATCCGGCGTACAGCGTCGGGGTGATGGCGGCTTGTCCGCGCAACATCGGGTTTTCCAGCACCAGCACGCGGCGCACTGCTTCTTTGGCGCCAATCAACTCGCCGCTGGCCAGCAGGTGCGGGCGAATCTCCTGATAGTTCCAGTAAGCCGGGGCGCAGTTTGCATTCGGCGTTGACGGTACCAGATGGTGCAGCGACTCCCACAACGGGGTCAGGTTCTGCCCGGAAATCTGCCGGTAAAACTGCTGGCGGCTGGGGTTAACATCCTGATGGCATTCAGGCATAGGGATTCTCCTTTTTCATTCACGACGCTGCGCGAGGCAACGTGTCAGGGGCTGGGGCAGACAGACGAACGACAGCCGTCAGCAGCATTAACATCACCGTACTGAGCGCCGCCGGAAGGGCAATAATGAAAAATAGCGTATCGAATGAGAAATTCATCGCCATCATCACGCCGCCGGAAAGCGAGCCGACAATCGCGCCGCAGCGGCCAATGGCATTGGACCAGCTGACGCCCGTCGCTCGGCTTTGCGTCGGATAGAGCGTGGCGGTCAAAGCATTCAGCCCGACCTGCGACCCGCTGATGCCGATGCCGGTGCCGAAGATGGCCAGCGCCATTTGCCACAGGCCGTTCTCGCTCAGGCCAATCATGACGATACACACGGCGCCCAAGGCGTAGCTCACCGCCAACACCCGGAAGGGATTGCATTTGTCCATCAACACGCCCAGCCCCAGCGCGCCCACCGTGCCGCCTATCTGGAAAGCGGCGGTTACCCAGGAGGCATGCCGCAGATCAATACCGCGGTGGTTAAGCAGCGTCGGCATCCAGCTGGAGAGCAGGTAGATGATCAACATGCTCATGAAAAACACCGCCCAGAGCATGAGGGTGATGCGCAACTGGCGGCCGGCGAACAGCGGGCTGATGCTGCCTTTGGCCGCCGTGGCGGCTTCGTTCAGATAAAAATGGGCCTCTTCATCCCACTCGCCAGTCATGGCGCTGACCGTTTTGGCAATCACCTTTTGCGGCAGTTGGCGGCGAATCTGCCAGCGCGGGGATTCCGGCAGGGCAAACAGCAGCGCCGCAAAGAGCATCAACGGCAAGACGCCGCCGAGCACCAAAATGCCGGACCACCCCACCCTCGGCACCAGTTGGGCGCTGACGATCCCGCCCAGGGCCGAACCGAGCGTGAAACCGCAGAACATCAGCGTGACCAGCGCGCCACGGCGGCGAGCGGGCAGATATTCAGAGGTCATCGTGATGGTGTTCGGCATCGCGCCCCCCAGGCCCAGGCCGGTGAGAAAACGCAAAACGACCAGCGTTTGCAGATCGGGGGAGAAGGCCGAAATCAGGCTCAGCGCGCCAAACAGCGCCACGCAAAGTTCGATGACGCGCTTGCGGCCAAAGCGGTCAGAAAGCGGGCCGCAAAGCAGCGCGCCCGCCGTCAATCCCAGCAACCCCGCCCCAAACAGCGGCGCCAGCTCACCGGCGGACAGTTGCCACTGGGCGCGGATGTCGGGCGCGATGAAACCAATGGCGGCGGTGTCAAAACCATCGAGCATCACCACCAAAAAGCAGCAGAGAATGACGCGCCACTGCGTCTTGCCGATAGGGGCTGCGTCGATCAGTGCTTGTAAATCACGCCGTTGAGTCATAGTGAGCGCCTCGGAGCAGGTAGGGAGATGTCTGTGTTGTTTTAGGTATGTTACGAATTTGTATCTTTAGCGATAAAATGTACAATGGCTTTTCGGGCGGAGACATAACCGGATGGTTATAACAAATGGCGAACTGGGCGCAGAAATTGAAGCTGCACCATCTGCAAATGTTGGTGGCATTGGGTGAACAGGGTAATCTGACCCACGTTGCGCGGCTGATGAACATCTCCCAACCCGCTCTGTCAAAATGGTTGTCGCAGCTCGAAGATGAGATTGGGCTCACGCTCTTTGAGCGGCATAGCAAAGGGCTACGCCCCTCCGAGGGGGGGAAATTGCTGCTTCAGCATGCGCAGCGTTTGATCAATGATCTGGAGCGTTCGCAGTCTGAAATCGCCCGCTTTAAGCAAGGCGGGCTGGTGGGAAGCCTGAAAATTGGCTGCTCGCCGGTGGCGACCGACTGCGTTTCGCAGGCCATATTGAGCCTGCTGCAAGAAATGCCGACGCTGCATCTCAATATTGAGGAAAAGGTGATGACCCCCCTGCTGCACGATCTGCTCGCGGGCGCGGTGGATGTCGTCGTGGGCCGCGTCGGGGGGCGGGCGCTGCAACTGCCGCTCAACTATCAAGTGCTCTACACCGAACCGGTATGCTTCGTTGCCCGCCCTCACCATCCGCTGGCAAAATCCGCCTCCCTCACCTGGCACGATCTCACCCACTGGCGCTGGATAGTCTGGCCGACCGGCACGCCAATCCGCCTCAGCATCGATAATGCGTTGGCAGATAACGGCGTGATGCTGCCTGAAAACACGGTTGAATCGGCATCGATGAACGTCAGCACCAACCTGCTGCAAAGCAGCGACATGATCTCCATTCTTTCACTACGGCTGGCGCAGCGTTATGCCAGCCAGGGGCAACTGGCGATCCTGAACCTGCCGAAGATAGAGCAGAAAGGCAGCGTGGGTGTTTTCTGGCGCAACAGCGAGCCGCCTTTTGCCGCACTGAGCCGCTTTTTGCAGCTGCTGACGCAGGCCAGATAAAAACCGGCCCCCGCCCCGGTTGTGGCTACCCTTAAATTCCGTAACAACCTGCGCAGCGACTTTTCACGGCCACGGTTTGCTGTGCCCTTCGTTCTTGATTGACACTGCGTGAACCAGGCAATATATTCATTAGCAATATTAATGGATTAGGGTAAAATCCTCTCTTCCCGCCGAACAGGCCATCAGCATTCTCCGCAAAACTTGGCGTGGCGCTCTCGCCAGCCGGGCACGCAGGGGGGAAGGCGTTGTTGTCTTGCTTGAATAAAGAGACATGATGGTCATGTGACATTATTCGCGTCTCATTACGCGACTCGCGGGTTGCGTAATTTGCGCGTTAAATAAGTATGGATAATTAATAACAGAAGAACACGGACTAAATAAGGAGTAAAAATGCAAGGAAATCTCAAGCTCTATGGCCTTTTTGTTGGCCTGACGGTGACCATTATGATCACCTGCGACACGTTGGTTTATAAGATCTTTGATATCTATGGTTTTAAAATAACGGCAAGCGGCATTGTATTCTCCTTGTGTTTCTTGATATCAACATTGCTGACTGAGGTTTACGGCTATAAATTGTCGGTAAGAGCAATATGGATCATGGTGTTCTGCCAAAGCTTATATGTCATAATACTTAATCTCTCAGCCGTTATTCAGCCAGAAAACAATGATATCGCCACGCACTATTATTCTTTATACCATGAGTTTTGGCGAGTCATGATAGGCACCTGGGTGTCCGTTCCGGTCGCTTATTTCGTCAATGGATTTATTATTTCAAAGATGAAGATTATTTTCTCAGGAAAATACTTCTTTATCCGATATATTGTTGGTTCCATGTCTACACAGGCCGCCCTGTTGCTGACAGCCTATCCGATAAGTCTTTCAGGAAAATATACCTTTATAGAGTTGGTTAACATCATAAGCACGACGTGGTCTTATAAAGTTGTCGTCTCTATTGTATTGCTACCGCTCGCTATCGCCTTAGTCGAGTGGGTGAAGAAGATAGAAAACACCGATCACTATGATTGGGGCACTTCATACAATCCATTTAAGTAATATCAACAGGGTATCGCATGAAAGTAATTCAGATTAGTGACATACATATTATGCCTAATGCAAGCGCGCTGGCTTCGAAGCATCTTGCTAATTTCGAAAGGGCGATTGACTTCATTAACGCCAATGCCGACAAAATCAATGCCGACTTAATCATTGTGACAGGTGACATCTCTCATGATGGCGATATTCCCTCTTATGAGCGCTTCTTTAAAATAATGAATCGCACTACATTACCTTTCTATCTATTCCCAGGCAATCACGACAACAAAAAAAACCTGGACGATGAAGCCCGTAAACAGGGCGGCAGCTATGATATAAACTCGTTTGAAGATGACGAATGGCGCATGCTCAGCATCGACTCGGTGGTCGATAATGAAGATTTCGGCAGGGTCTCGACGCATTCGCTCGAAACGCTTGAAAAAGCCATAGTCTCGAGCGGCAATAAAAAGATCGCCGTCTTCCTACATCATCACCCTATTCCTGTAGGCACGCCCATTGTTGATAGTTGTATGTTAAGCAATGCTGAGGAGCTTTTGAGCCTCTGCCAACGATTAAACGTTAAGTTTATCGGCTCAGGCCATGCACATACGTTATTCCAAAGAAAGCTGGGGGAAACCTTAATCTCTGTTTCCCCGGCGATTTGTTCGCAATGGAAAAACGGCACAAGCGATGTCAGTACCATAGACAATTCGGCTTTCAGCGTGATTACCTTCGATAAGCATATTCACGTCGAACCCTGGTTTATTTAATCAACGTCAGTATTGTTTTTTTATATCCGTCACTTTTCTTTGCATTTTTCAATGAGGCAGAGAGTGCTCTGCCTTCCTTTACCCCGGCATAAAAGGCTATTTTTGTCGCATCCAGGGACTCCGTTTTGTCAACAAGATCACGATCCCTTAGAAAATCCGCCCCTGATATTGATATCGAGTCAACGTCATTTTTCAACGTCCACATACAGTTTCGTTTCTCTTCATGAATCGACAGTTTGGCCGAGGCGACTTTTATCTTAGATTCGGTCTCGGCGATAAAAGCGATGTCTTTCGGGTTAACGTGCCTGAGAAAATCGCCCTCAATGAGTTGCCCCCAGTTTTTTTTCACGAAAGTATGGGTGCCAAACTCTTTGAAAAGCCAATATCCATCCGCCGTTCGGATAACGCTACGATCTAACGTGTATAGGTAACTGGGAGAGTATATCTTTCTTAACTTTCTCATTATTTTAAATAAATCCATTTATTTCAGCCTCTTTATCGTTTTCAATAGAACACCGACGATCGCATAATCGCTATAGGACTTCACACTGCTATCTGAATCTAATGAGATGTTTGTAAACAACAAGTCGTCGTCGGAAACAAAAACTCGCCTTAAACATATTGGGTAATTTTTCAGCTTAACCAAGACGATATCGCCATCGCAAAATGGCTCCTTGAGGGAGATCACACAATACGTTCCACGGTCTAATTCAGGCGACAGTGAATTATTCGTTATCTCTACCACAAACAGCGAATCGTCCGTCATGTCATCGACTTCTGTCGTATAGGTATCTGCCGTTCTGATCGTGTTGGCCAAGAAACGCTCTACATCGCTGTAGCTAATGAGCGGAAGCGATCTCGCATTGTGTTTACCCTCTCCCGCGGCGCTTAAATCCTTGTCAGTCAGCTCCCCTACTTTTACGCTGAAAAACTCACCAATTGACGCAAGCGTGGCGATCGTGGGATTCCCCACGCCTTTCCTCAGATTATTGATCGTGGCAATACCTATCCCTGTTTCGCAGCTCAACCGACTGGCGTCAATCCCGTGCATGCGCATGAGGTAAGTGAGGTTTTCACCAATCATTTTCAATGACATACCATTTTCTTCTGATATTTTAATGTTGTTTAGTTGCATTATAATGTTTTAACCCTATACTTTAGCGTCATTAAAGTGAATTTAAAAACATTAAACCACTTACAGGGTGATCATGACAATGGCTCAGGGCGAAAGGTATATGAAAAAACAGAAAAACCATTGTAATAAAACAATTTTATTAAAAACCACCGTTCTTGACGAACGCGACTGGCTGCCATTGAAATAATTCAATTTACTTATAAAAACGCTACCTTAACTCCGCAGCAATTTAACGCGCAGAAGCCAACCTGGAGAGCAAGACGCATCCCGGTTCAATAATTTTAAAGAAAATGAGATGAATGTTTTATTCAGCGCTCATAGAGCGACTATTGCCTAACACTCGGGATTTTTTCTCCTTCAGAACACGAAGGAGCAGCGTCAGGGTCCGTAACGTCGAGTTCCGGTACATACCTGCGTTGATCGATTTTATGCCAAGAACGGCGACCAGAAAGGTGGCGTCGGGCCCCCAACACCAGGGAGCACCCAGCCCGGCGCCACCGCCCTACGTACTGAGTTGTACAGGAGAAAAACACAGGCACCGGGGGGATAATCACGTCCTTTGAAGATTCAACGCGCGAAGCGAGCGGGGAAAATGCAGGCCATCGGCCAGACGTAAGAAAAGGATTCAGCGGCAGGCTTGGCTGCCCGCTGCGCAAGCAAGAATGAACGCCTCATGCAAAATTGCGCCTCCCTCTTGCCAACCCGAGCGCCTCAGGCCAGAATACTGTACATTAAATCAGTGTTTACAGGTGAGTCATGTTTGTAGAATTGGTATACGACAAACGCAACGTCGCTGGGCTGCCCAACGCCGCCGAGATTATTCGCAACGAGCTGGAAAAACGCGTGCATGTGCTGTTCCCGGAGGCGGAAGTGCGCGTGAAACCGATGCAGGCCAACGGCCTGAACTCCGACGCCAGCAAAAGCGATCGCGAAAAGCTGAACCGGATGTTGGAAGAGATGTTCGAAGAAGCGGATCAGTGGCTGGTTATGGATATATAAACCCAATCTGAAAGCCGGGCTCACCCACCGGCTACAACAGCCCCTTGTTCTGCCAACAAATTGAATACCTCCGCTCTATGCTAGAGTAAAATACGAACCCTAAGCTGGAATGATTCATGAAAAATGGATTAGCAGAATCCCTTAACTATCCCGTCAATCAATGGTCACAGGAACTCGAAGGGTTACGCGGCCTGGCATCGCTTTGGGTTATTTTAGGCCATATCTGCATTTTAACTCGCTTCCGTCCCCCCATTCTTTCTGATCCCGCAGTGGGTGTAGATCTTTTCATCCTGCTTTCTGGCTACCTGATGGCCAAAAATTATGTTGAACGCAAGGAACAAGAACCTTGGACCGATTCGTCAACTTTTAAAAAATTTTGGACTCGGCGATTCTTTCGCATCGCGCCGCTCTACTATGTCTTATTGGTTTTAGCTATCGTATTCGGTAACTACTTTGGTGAGGCCAGGGACATCATCGGCCACTTCTACAGCGAAACGCAAACCAACAGCTCACGTTATAGCGACCATTCATTTTTAAACGTGTTCACACATGTCAGCTTTATGTTTGGCTTCCTACCTGATTTTTCATTCAATACAGTTCTACCCGACTGGAGTATTGGATTAGAAATGCAGTTCTATTTTCTTTTCCCATTCATCATGTTAACCGTCTTGAGGCTGGGTTTTGCGCGAACATGTCTCACCGCTGTTTTGTTATGTGGACTCGCCAAGTTTCTGGTACCGGACTACTTTGCGGCGTTCCCAATGCCTTCCATGATCCTCATAAAGCTAAACTTATTTATCGCAGGTATGCTGATAGCTGAGTCAATCCGTAGGAAGAGCATTCAATATGCAGGTTTTGCTCTGCTGACTGTATTGGGCAGCGTGTATTTACCAAATGAATTTAATAAATACCATCTGCTTGCTCAGGTAGGTCTGATCTTAATGCTGGTCACGATACTTTGGACTCGGAGTGAAGATAGCAAATGGGCACGCGCGTTGCGCTTGCCACGTTGGTTCCTGACAAACCGCCTCAGCGTATTTATGGGCGATGTCTCATACTCAGTCTATCTACTCCACCTATTGATAGTTCTACCAGTCGTCGCTTATTTGCTCTCAAACACATCGTTTGCAGAGCTTTCTTCAGTAATGCGGTTCATTGTTGCATCAGGGATCATTATCCCGCTCACTTATGGTATCGCAACATTGCTGTATCGCTTTATTGAGAAACCGGGTATCAAGTACGGAAAAATGCTTATCAGTCGCAACAGAGCAAAAGCCGCCGTGCTACCGTAATTGCTATCGATACTCTATAGGCATGCTTAGCTGTTGACCCAGCGCCACCAGGAGAATTCATTCCCGTGGCGCCTTTTCAACAACAGTCATAGTAAAAAAGCCATCTGCTAAGCAGGTGGCTTAAACACTACCTTTCTAGTCCTAGATGCATTCGCTTTACTCTTCCTTGACCTGGTACCGACCATACCCATCGAGTTATCTCTTCGTTTGCTCCAACTATGTCCAGAAAGCCTCCCTTTGCCAACAGTGATAACCTCAACAAGTGTGCTTTCTGAGATAAGGATACTTAGCGAACGGCCTGATGGCTGCATCTGTACTTCGGTGTCCATACGAAACGATACTGACAGCGATAAAACACTCGAGGAGTGGGTTCATATCTGCCGATGCTGCTCAATCCTTGATTTGCTGGTAACAAACCGAGGCAGTAATCAGCATGGGTATTCCACAGGAACGATCATCACCGCCACAGGAGGTGATGTAGCATTGATAACAAAAAACCCCAGCATCGCTGCTGGGGCCTCTGTCATGGTGCCGGCTACCGGAATCGAACTGGTGACCTACTGATTACAAGTCAGTTGCTCTACCTACTGAGCTAAGCCGGCTGAATTTGGCGGAAGGACAGAGATTCGAACTCTGGGAGCTGTTACACTCGACGGTTTTCAAGACCGTTGCCTTAAACCACTCGGCCATCCTTCCAATGGGCGCTGATATTAGCGATACCGTTATGAAATGTCTATCGTTTTGATGCAAAAAAATCACATCGGCGGCGCAGTTGCCTAAACTTCAGGCCTTAAACGCTTAAAAAATGAAAAGCCCCGCAAAAGCGAGGCTTTTATGTTCGGCTGAAAGGCGATTACTTCGGCTGCGAATCGTAGTCTGAACAGGTTTGATAGCCCTTGTTCATGACATGGCCCGTGTCGTTGTAGCTGACAAAATACGTTTGCACTTTGCCATCGCGCGGCGCAACCGCATAGGTGTCGCAAGTGCCCTGCGCATGGATCAGCGTGGCGGACGTCGACGGCGGACCGGCAATCGCCCGCACCTGCTGCTTGGTCATCCCTACTTTGACATCGCTGACCACCGGCTCATTGACATAACTGGTTGCACGGTCATAGGCGGTGCAGCCGGCAAGAATGGAAAATACCGCCGCAGTGCCGACGGCCAAAACCAACTTCTTCGTCATAGCTTGTCCTCTTGGAGTACGTTTGTTGTCCCCTAAGTCTAGAAGTGGAAAGGCTTTTCTACAAACTCCCCTTTGTCGATCGGTGCGCTTTTTCTCGCGTTCGGCCGGCACGGGCGCGACATCGGATTCAAAAGCCGAAATCGCTCAGCGCCGGGACATCGTCCGGGCGCCGACCGAGCGGCCAATGAAAACGCCGATCCTGTTCGCGAATCGGCATGTCGTTGATGCAGGCATGGCGGTTGATCATCAACCCTTCCTGATTGAACTCCCAGTTTTCGTTGCCGAAGCTGCGATACCAGTTGCCGGAATCGTCGCGCCACTCATAGGCGAAACGCACCGCGATGCGCGCGCCGTCAAACGCCCACAGTTCCTTAATCAGCCGATACTCCAGCTCTTTCGCCCACTTGCGTTGCAAAAATGCGACCACCGCCGCGCGGCCGTCGACAAACTCCGCGCGATTACGCCAATGGGTATCGAGGGAATAGACCTGCGACACCCGCTCAGGATCGCGGCTGTTCCAGGCATCTTCCGCCAACCGTACTTTTTCGATGGCGGATTCACGGGTAAAAGGCGGCAATGGGGGTTTAATGCTCATGATCATCTCCTGCGTATAGGCAAGTAGACAACTCTGTCTACATCATTACGCTAGCGCATGTAGACAGAGTTGTCTACAATCACTCGAAAATAGCTTGGGAGAAAAATGATGACCGTTGATCGCAACACCTTACCCGCCCGTCAGCGCATCCTGCTGACGGCCCACGATCTGTTCTATCAGGAAGGGATCCGCGCCACCGGCATCGATCGCATCATCAAGGAATCAGGCGTCACTAAGGTGACGTTTTATCGCCACTTTCCCAGCAAGAACGATTTGATTACGGCGTTTTTGGCCTATCGCCACCAGCAGTGGCTAACCTGGTTCAGTACAGCGTTGGATCGACATGTGGCGCAGAGCGGCGGGTTACTGCCGGCGCTGGCGCCCTGCCTGGCGGAATGGTTCGACGATCCGCGTTTTCGCGGCTGCGCGTTTATCAATACGGCCGTGGAGATCGCCGATCTGCTGCCGGAAAGCCTGCACCTCGCCGGCCGGCATAAGCAACAGATGACGGATGAACTGGCGCGCCACCTGCCCGCAGGCCCGCAGCGGGAACAGCACGCCGCGATATTGGCGATGCTGATCGACGGCGCCATCGTCAGGGTGCAGATTGAGCGCCAGCCGCAGCCGGCGTTGCAGGTGCTGAATGCCGCGCTGGCGTTGTTGGCACAAGGCGGGTTCGATCAGTAATTGGCCCAGATGCCCGGCGTCACCAGTTCCAACAGGTGGGCGTCTGGATCGCGAAAGTAGATGCTCTCGCCACCGTGATCCCAACGCATGCGCCCCTCAATTTCCACGCCGTTGGCCGTCAGATGCCGTTCCCAGTGCGGCAGTTGGTCTTTTGCCACCGCCAGCCCGATATGCGCCGGCCCCACGCCATCGTGCGCGGGAATAAAGCCGGTCGGATAATGCGCCCCACGCAGTGAATCGCCCTCGACAAACAGCAACAATACGCTCCGATCGCCAACGTTATAGGCGCGGAACCGCTCGTTGGCGACCATCGCCGGCAGCTTCAGCACTTCTCGGTAGAAGGCGTCCGCTCGCTCAATATCGCTGACGTACAGCACCGTTTCGATCACCTTATCGATCTTGAGTTCCATATCATCCCCCTCTTTTTTGTACTGACAGCGTAGGCTTAGAGGAGGAAAACCACGGTGCTTCCCGTGCCGATAGCGGATCAATCCGTGCTTTTTACCGGTTTACAGGCAAAAAAAACGCGGCCCGAAGGCCGCGCGATGACGTTCACACTGAGGTGCTTAGAACTGGTAAACCAGGCCCACGGCAACCACGTTGTCGGTGTTGATCCCGGCAGCGTCGGTGAAGTCGTTGTTGTCCACCAGGTTGATTTTGTAATCAACATAGGTAGACATGTTTTTGTTGAAGAAGTAGGTCGCACCCAGGTCGACGAATTTGACCAGGTCTTGATCGCCGTAGTCCTTGCCGTTACCGGCGCGGCCCAGGTCTTTACCTTTGGTCTGGTTATAGCCGACGAACGGACGCAGACCGAAATCGAACTGGTAGTGCGCGTAGGCTTCGAAGCTCTGCGCCTTGTTGGCGTAGCCGTAAACGCTGCTGTCGGAGCTGCCGAAACGCGCCGCGTTGTAGGACTGGGTGAACATCACCGCCAGGTAGACGTCGTTGGCGTCATATTTCAGACCGCCGGAGTAACCTTCGGCCTTGTCGCCGCGGCCCATGATGTTCTGGTGACCGTTAGCGCCGTTCTGCTCGCTGGTGCGGCGAGAGTTGAAGAAGGCGCCCGCCGCACTGATGCCGTAGCCCATGTCATAGCTCATGGACATACCGTAGCCTTCGCCGTTCTGGCCAAGGACGTCGCGACCGTTGTTGGTCTCTTCGCCATTGCCGTTTTTACCCTGGTACTGCAGGGCGAAGTTCAGGCCGTCAACCAGACCGAAGAAGTCGTTGTTACGGTAGGTCGCCAGGCCACTGGAACGCTGGAACATGAACTGGTCGGCGCCGTAGGTCATACCGTCGAACTCAGGCTGCAAGTCGGTATACGCCGCGACGTCGTACAGCACGCCGGTATTACGGCCGTAGTCGAAGGAACCGTAGTCGCCGAATTTCAGACCGGCGAAGCCGTAACGGGTGAAGTTCTTGTTGTCCTGGTTTTCAGCGTGGTTCAGGTTAGCCTGATATTCCCACTGGCCGTAGCCGGTCAGCTGATCGCTGATTTGCGTTTCGCCGCGCAGGCCAAAACGCATATAAGACTGGTCACCGTCCACGCCGTTGTTGCTGGAGAAATAGTGAAGACCGTCGACTTTACCGTACAAATCCAGTTTATTACCGTCTTTGTTGTAGATTTCCGCCGCGCCTGCTGTGCCTGCAACCAGCAGTGCGGGTACCATCAGAGAGAGTACTCGAAGTTTCATCGTTATTATCCTCGTTAATTATGTCGAGCTACGGCCACTGCCCTTTTCGAGCATTATTAGCACGACTGTGCATTACCATTCTGGTAACAAGGGTTATATTAATCCAGAAAGAAAATGATACCAAGTATCCGATAGTGTTTCAGCGTGATTAATAAAGGTTTCAAAATGTAAATGTGCGCGAACTTTCACAAAACATTACCGACAAACAAAATAAAGCACTTAAAGACAAAGAATAGATTAATTGATAAAAAATCATGTAGTTATACAAATCTTTAAGAAAAAAAAGCCAACCATACAATTGTGCTGGACAATAAGCACATTGTGCCAAAACGCCGCCTGCACGCAGCCGCTATAATCACCTCGCTATCATCATTATTTTCATTATTACCTTCATTATCCGAAGATAATTTCTGCATACCTTTAACCGGCTTCTGGCCGGTTTTTTATTTTCCTCCACACTGTCCTCACAATTTCAATCCGCACAAATAGCACGCAAATAAATAACCTCGCGATATAGTTTCGCCAATTTACATCCGCACTAATTGCTAATCTTTTCTCTTATTTTGGTCTACAAATTGAATTTGTTTTTCATTTCGTGCTTTATCTCGCCGAATATTGTGTGTCACAGGCAAAATTGGCCGCAGAGTTTCACTTCTGGTAGCCTGAAAAAAAGCTCACCCTTAGCGAGTAAAGTCATGATGCCATTTCACCCAGAGGCGCTATGGCGGCGGCTGCAAGGCTCCCCCTTCCGCGCCCGTTTCCGTTTGAATCCCAAAGACCAGAGCTATCTTGACGACAAAGGCTTGCCGCTGATCCTCAGCCATGCCCGCGACTTTATCGATCGCCGTCTGGCCGCCGCCCACCCCAAAAACGATGGCAAGCAGACGCCGATGCGCGGCCACCCGGTGTTCGTCGCCCAACACGCCACCGCCACCTGCTGCCGAAGCTGCCTGGAAAAATGGCACGGCATACCGCAGGGCGTCGCGCTGGACGAACAGCAAAAAGACTATATTGTCCAGGCGATCGCCCTGTGGCTGGTGCGCCGAGGCGGCGCCAGAGAGGAATCAGGCGCGAATCTTTTCGACCCGGATCGCGGATTGTGATAAAAACTGTCAGTAACTTTCGCCACTCTTTTGACCCAAGATCCTGACGCTTACATGACAGCCACCTTGTGCAATGAACAGCAAACGCCCGGCGTTCCTCAACAGATCGCCACCCGCCTGGCCTTTTTCGTCGCCGGCCTCGGTATGGCCGCCTGGGCGCCGCTGGTGCCCTTCGCCAAAACGCGCATCGGCCTCGATGACGGCTCGCTCGGCCTGCTGTTGTTATGTATCGGCGCCGGCTCCATGTTGGCGATGCCGCTGACCGGCTTCCTGACCGGCAAACTGGGCTGCCGCGCGGTGATCCTGATGGCGGGGCTGGGGCTGTGCATCGATTTGCCGTTGCTGGCGCTGATGGACTCCCTCGGCGGCATGGCCGTGGCGCTGCTGTTGTTCGGCGCGGCGATCGGCATGATAGACGTGGCGATGAACGTGCAGGCGGTGATCGTCGAGCGCAACAGCGGCAAGGCTATGATGTCCGGCTTTCACGGCTTCTTCAGTATCGGCGGCATCGCCGGCGCAGGCGGCGTCAGCGCGCTGCTGTGGCTGGGGCTGACGCCGCTGCAATCCACCCTGATCACCGTGCTGGCGGTGATCGTGCTGCTGGCGTTCGCCAGCCGCCATCTGCTGCGTGACAGCGGCGCCGACGACGACGGCGGACCGATGTTCGTCTTGCCGCGCGGTTGGGTGATGTTTATCGGCATTCTGTGCTTTATCATGTTCCTGGCGGAAGGCTCGATGCTCGACTGGAGCGCGCTGTTCCTCACCACGCTGCGCGGCGTCGAACACAGCCAGGCCGGGCTGGGCTATGCGCTGTTTTCCATCACCATGACGCTCGGCCGCCTCAATGGCGATCGGGTGGTGAACTCGCTGGGCCGCTACCGGGTGCTGCTGCTGGGCAGCCTGTGCGCCGCTGTCGGTCTCAGCCTGGCTATCGCCTTCAATCACGCCACCGTTTCGCTGGTCGGCTTTATGCTGGTTGGCCTGGGCGCTTCCAACGTCGTGCCGATTCTGTTCAGCGCCGCGGGCAACCAACGCGATATGCCGGCCAATTTGGCGATCGCGTCCGTTACCACCGTCGGCTATGCCGGTATTCTGGCCGGCCCGGCGCTGATCGGCTTTATCGCTCAGTTTTCCAGCCTGACGGTGGCCTTCGCCTGCGTAGCCGCTCTGCTGTTGGCGGTGACCGCCAGCGCCAGGGCCGTCACTCGCTGATTCAGGAATGCGCAGCCACTATGCAAAATAAACAACTGACCATTAGCTCCAGCAATATCACTCGCTGCTTCCTGCTGTTTATCGTGCTGCTGACGATCGGCATCGGCCTGTATGGCTACAACTACACCAACGCCTGGCTGGCGGAAAAGAAATACACGCTGAACAGCATCGCCGGTTCGCTGCAAAAGCGCATCGATACCTATCGCTACATGACCTATCAGGTCTATGACAAATTCGGCAACGCGCCGGCGCAGAATGTCGATCCCGGTTTGCAGGAAACTCGCCTGCGCCCCGACGTCTACTATGTCGAGAAGCCGCACAAGAAAACCGACGCGGTGATCTTCGGCAGCCATGACGAGAACACGCTGGCGATGATCGCCAACATCTCGGACTACCTGGACAACCGTTGGGGCGCCAAGACCGAGAGCTACGCCATGTATTACCTCAATGGTCAGGACAACAGCCTCAGTCTGATCACCACTCAGCCGCTCAAAGAGCTGGCTTCGCGCTTTAGGGAAAGCTACCTGACCACTTCGGCGGACGAACGCCGCGCCGAGATGCTGCAACAGGCCAATATGCTCGACGAACGCGAGAGCTTTTCCGATCTGCGCAAACAGCGCTTCCAGAACGCCTATTCATTCTCGATTCGCACCACCTTTAATCAGCCGGGGCATCTGGCGACGGTGATCGCCTTCGACTTGCCGATCAACGACATCATTCCGGCCAACCTGGCCCGCGCCAATTTCCTGCTGCAGCCGGACGATGTCGAGCTCGACGACAGCGCCATCCCGGCGGAAACCGCCCTCGGCGCCCAGGCGGCGATGAGCGGCGGCTGGGTGGAGTTCAGCGCCGCCCTGCCCAATGCGCCGTTGAAGGTGGTGTATCGCGTTTCGGCCATTAATCTGGCCATCGATCTGCTGCGCAACAACATCTGGCTGATCGCGGTCAATCTGCTGCTGTTGGCGCTCTCGATGCTGAGCATCTACTTTATCCGCCGCCAGTACATCCGCCCGAGCGAAAACATGGCGGTTGAGCTGGAGGCCGAGCGCGCGCTGAATCAGGAAATCGTCTCCAGCCTGCCCTCCGGCCTGCTGGTTTACAGCTTCGCCAACAATGCGGTGATCGCCAGCAACAAAATCGCCGAGCACCTGCTGCCGCACCTCAGCCTGCAAAAAATCGCCCATATGGCCGAACAGCATCACGGCGTCATTCAGGCAACGGTCAACAACGAGGTGTATGAAATCCGCATTTTCCGCAGCCAGCTATCGCCGGATACCTACCTGTTCCTGATGCACGATCAAGATAAAGAGGTCATGGTGAACAAGCGGCTGCAGCAGGCACGGCGTGAATACGACAAGAACGTGCAGGCGCGCAAACTGATGTTGCACAACCTGGGCATCGAACTGAATCAGCCGGTGCGCCAGATGCACGATCTGGTCGACAGCCTGCGCAACCAGCCGGATGAGGAACAACAGCAGGCGCTGCTGGGCCAACTGACGGCGGCGTCGTCATCGGTGCTGGGATTGATCGATAACATCACTCTGCTGACGCGGCTGGAAACCCAGGACTGGCAACCGACGCGCGAGCCGTTCAACCCGGCGGCGATGATCGACGAGTTGCTGCTGGAAGCCCTGCCCGCTCTCAATCAAAAGGGGCTGGCGCTGTTCAAGCATTTCCAGCTGGACGTCGAACAGAACTATATCGGCGACGCCAACGCGCTGCGCAAAGTGATCTCACTGCTGGTGCATTACGCCATTATCACCACCGCCTGCGGTAAGATTTCTCTGGTCATCGACCATGAGCCCGAACACCCGGATCGCCTGATTTTCCAAATCAACGACACCGGCTCCGGCATCTCCAACGAAGAGATCAGCAATCTCAATTACCCGTTCCTCAGCCAGACGCTGGTGGACCGCTTCAACCACGGTTCCGGCCTCACTTTCTTCCTGTGCAATCAGCTGTGCAAGAAGCTTAACGGCCAGTTGGACATTCGCAGCAAAGTGGATATCGGCACTCGCTATACCATTCGCGTCGCCATGGAGATGGAGAGAAAAGAGCCGCAGGAACAGGAAAAGCTGCTCGACGGCGTCACCGCCCTGCTGGACATCACGTCAGATGAAGTGCGCGGCATCGTGACCCGCCTGTTGCAGGCTTACGGCGCCGACTGCCTCGTCGCCGAAGATCGCGCGGTCAACCGCGATTATGACGTGCTGCTGACCGATAACCCGCAGCGAGCCGATGATTACACGCTGTTGCTGGCGACCGATGAACCGGGTTGGCAAGCGCTGGATAAACGCTACATTCGGGTGAACTATAACCTGAACGGCGCATTAATCGACGCCGTGCTGATGCTGATCGAACAGCAAATGGCCGCGCTGGAGCAGGAAGAAAGTCCGCTTTCATTGAGCTCAGAAGATATCCAACTCTATGAAAAACAATTGAAATCAAGTGATTACTATGGGCTGTTTGTCGATACAGTACCCGATGATGTCAAAAAACTGTATACTGAGGCGGGCAGCAGTGATTTCAATGCGCTGTCACAAACCGCACACCGCCTGAAAGGCGTGTTTGCCATGTTAAATCTGCTTCCCGGCAAGCAGCTGTGCGAATCGTTAGAACAGCGCATCGCAGAAGGTGATGCGCCCGAGATCGAGAATAACATCAGTCAGATTGATTTTTTCGTCAGCAGACTGCTGAAGCAAGGTAGCCAACAACATGAATAACCTGAACGTAATTATTGCTGATGACCATCCTATCGTACTGTTTGGCATCCGGAAGTCACTTGAGCAAATTGAATGGGTGAATGTCGTTGGGGAGTTCGAAGACTCAACCGCACTGATCAACAATCTGTCCAAGCTGGATGCCAACGTGCTGATCACCGATCTGTCGATGCCGGGTGACAAGTATGGCGACGGCATCACGCTGATTAAGTACATCAAGCGTCATTATCCGCAGTTGTCGATCATCGTGCTGACCATGAACAACAACCCGGCGATCCTGAGCGCGGTATTGGATCTGGATATCGAAGGCATCGTGCTGAAACAAGGCGCGCCGACCGATCTGCCGAAGGCGCTGGCCGCCCTGCAGAAAGGCAAGAAGTTCACGCCGGAAAGCGTCTCCAAACTGCTGGAGAAAATCAGCGCCAGCGGCTATGGCGACAAACGCCTGTCGCCGAAAGAGAGCGAAGTGCTGCGTCTGTTCGCCGAAGGTTTCCTGGTGACCGAAATCGCCAAGAAACTCAACCGCAGCATCAAAACCATCAGCAGCCAGAAGAAATCGGCGATGATGAAGCTGGGCGTCGAAAACGACATCGCCCTGCTCAACTACCTCTCGTCCGTCAGCATGACGCCGTTGGACAAAGACTAAAGCCCGCCTCACGGCAGGTTAACGCCAAACAGGCACGGCATCCGCCGTGCCTGTTTGCTTTTCAGGCCTCGCTGCGGTTGTAGCGTACCTGCTGGCTGTAATAAGCCAATGTCTGCTCCAGCGTCTCCAGCGTAACCGGTTTCGACAGGCAATTATCCATGCCCGCCTCGAGACAGCGCTGCTTCTCCTCCGCCAACGCGTTCGCCGTCACGCCGATCACCGGCGCGCTGAACTGCATCTCCCGCAGCGCCTGCGTCAGGCGATAGCCGTCCATGTTCGGCATATTGACGTCGGTCAACACAATATCGACGTGGTGCTGTTTCAGTACGGCGAGCGCGTCTACGCCGTCGTTGGCGGTCACCACCTGATACCCCAGCGACCCCAGCTGATCGGAAAGCAGACGACGGTTGATCGGATGATCGTCGACCACCAGCAGATGAATATCGCCGTTGTCCGCCGCGCTGGCCTTGGCTGGCACCGGCAGCTGCACCAGCGCCTCTGCCGCGCCGTTGCCGACGCCGAACAATCGGTTGATCAAGGTCAGCGTTTCACGCGGCGTAGAGGTGCTGTGCATCCAATAGCCTGGCCGGGTTTCCAGCGACGGGCCGATATGTTCGGTCGAGAACTGGATCTGAGCCAACAGCGGCGTGTTCAGCATCAGCGGATAGTCGCTGAGCATCACTTCGTCGGCGGCGGTCTCCTGCCCGTCATAGCGCTGGATATCGGCGCCGTAGCCGCCCAGAATCGCCATCAGGTAGCTTTCCAGCCGCTGATTGCGGATATCCAGCCACAGCCGCCGGCCCTGCCAGGTATCGCTGGCCTGCGGGATCGGGAACTGGGCGTTAAACAATGGAATGCGAATGCTGAACAAGCTGCCCAGCCCCGGTTCGGACTCGACGGAGACGTCGCCGTCCATCAGGTTGACCAATTTCTCGCAGATCGCCAGCCCCAAACCGGTGCCCTGGAAGTGGCGCTGCACGCCGGTGCCCACCTGGAAGAACGGATCGAACAGGCGTGAGATCTCCTTCTCCGGAATACCGACGCCGGTATCGCGCACGCTGAATTCCAGGTAGCTGCCGCGGGTGCAGACCTGCAGCACGATGCAGCCGGTATCGGTGAACTTGATGGCGTTGTTCACCAGGTTGGACAGCACCTGCTGCAGCCGCACCGGATCGCCGAAGATACGCTCCGGCACGTTTTGCTCGATAAAGCAGTACAGCCCCAAACGTTTCTTCACCACCAACGGCAAATAGTTGCCGGCGATATGGGTGATCACCTCCAGGCAGGAGAACTCACGCGGTTCAATCTTCAGCTGCTCGGACTCGATTTTGGAGAAGTCGAGAATATCGCTGATGATTTTAAGCAGCAGCCCGGAAGAGTTGTTCATCGCATTGACCAGCCGATCGACCCCTGGCGGTAACGCCTTGGTCTGCAGCAGATCGAGGTTGCCGATAATGCCGTACAGCGGCGTGCGCAGCTCATGGCTGACGGTGGCCAGGAACATCGATTTAGACTGGCTGGCCTGCTCCGCCGCCGCCGCCATCTCCTGCAGCGACTCTTCCATTTTCACGCGCGCGCTGACGTCCACCAGCACGCAGATCGCCACCTCTTCGTTGCGGTAACGCGAATGGACAAAGCTGATCTGCAGATTATTGTTGTTGCTGGTCATCACATCGACGAAGTTCGCCTGCTGTTCGCAGATGATGCGCGTAATGCGATCGCGATCTTCGTGGGTCAACAGGTTGATGTAGTTGTGCGCCAGTTCGTTACTCAGAATATTGGTGCCATCGCTGATGCGCAGGATACAGATGCCCACCGGCGCCGAGGCGACGATCTTGCGGTTGAACTGTTCGTGTTCTTCCAGCCGGAAGGCATTGTCCTCCGCCGGCAGGAACATTTTGCGCTCAAACAGCCACGCCAGCGTGAACAGCACGATAGCCGACAACAGGTTCAGCAACAGCGCATTGAGGATCAGCATTTTGAAGCGTTCCACCACGCTTTTCACCGGCAGCGCATAAACGATGCTCAGCGATGAAGGCGGCAGCGCTTTTTTCAGGATCAGATCGCGGTAGTTGTCGACATAACCGAAGTAAGCATGCTCTTCGGGGTAGCTGTTGAGCGCAGCGGCATAGCGATCGCCATCCGCCAGGCGCAGTATCGGATCGTTGTTTTCATCCAGCAGCGTGACACCGATCGGCAGGTTGCCGGCGGTGACGAAATCTTCCAGCCGGACGGTTTGCTCGATGCCCAGCAGCGCCTCCAGCTTGTTGCCGATATAGAGAGGCGTCAGCACATACAGATAACCGATGTCAGGCCGCTGCGCGCTGGGGCTAATCCAATACAGGTTGTTGTCTTTGTCCAGATTCTTGGCGTTGCGGTATTTCAGAATGCGCTCGTGCAGCAGCTTCAGCATGTTTTCCCGGTTGGCGACCGCGTTGCCGCCGCCGAATTCCGCCAGACACAGGCTGTCGCCGCCGATAAAGAACACCCGGTTGAGATCGTAGGCCGCCACGAAGTTCTCTTTCCAATACTGGATCAGGCCGCTCAGCGAATCGAGTGAACTGCGGTAAGTGGCGCTCAGGGCGCAATTAGACTCTGGATACAGCGGATAGAATTGCGGTGGGCTGCCCTTGCCGGGGATCACGCCGCTGAACATGTCCAGGCCGCTGACCGAACCGTTGAGGCGGTTTTCCGCCATGTACTTGATGTCGCGTATGATGTCGGCGGAATGGCGAATATAGCCCTGCGCCTGATCGAAATTGAGGTTGTACTCCTGGCGGATGTCCGATTCTTTCTGATGCAGGATATTCAGAATATAAAAGGTGGTGAGCAGCGCTCCCAACGACCACAGCAAAATCGCCAGCACCCGGAACAGATAGCGGGATATCTTCAGCGTAGTTCGAAAAGAGGCTAAATATTTCAATCGGATACCATACGAAAGTCAGTGGCGGCGCGCGTTGTCGCCGGCGCAGCGGCCGGCGGCTCGGTGCGCCAATTAAACCATATAACTGAAAAAGGGCCTAGCATCGCTGCCAGGCCCTTTTGTCTCAGTGCATTACGGTGTCGGCATGCCGACGCCCTCACCTTGCTTAAACGTTGTCGTCGTCCATCGGCTCAGCCGCGTCGTCGCCATCGTCCAGCGGCGTAGTGTCTTCTTCCACCGCTTCCGCGCCCGGTTCCAGGCTGTCCAGCTCTTCGTCTTCCACCGGCTCGGCCACGCGCTGCAGACCGACGACGTTTTCGTCTTCCGCCGTACGGATCAGCGTCACGCCCTGGGTGTTACGACCGACCACGCTGACTTCCGAAACGCGGGTACGCACCAGCGTGCCAGCATCGGTGATCATCATGATCTGGTCGCTGGTTTCCACCTGCACGGCGCCGACCACCTGGCCATTACGCTCGCTCACCTTGATGGAGATAACCCCCTGGGTGGCGCGTGACTTGGTCGGGTACTCGGTGACTGCAGTACGTTTACCGAAGCCGTTTTGCGTGACGGTCAGAATGTCGCCCTCGCCGCGCGGCACGATCAGCGAAATCACGCTGTCGCCTTCGCCGAGGTTGATGCCACGCACGCCGGTCGCGGTGCGGCCCATCGAACGCACCTGCGTTTCCGGGAAGCGCACCACTTTACCGTTGGCGGAGAACAGCATCACTTCGTTGGTGCCATCGGTCAGATCGACGCCGATCAGCTCGTCGCCCTCGTTGAGGTTGACGGCGATAATGCCGGCGCTGCGCGGACGGCTGAACTCGGTCAGCGCGGTTTTCTTCACGGTACCGCTGGCGGTGGCCATGAACACGTGACGCCCTTCTTCATACTCGCGCACCGGCAGAATGGCGGTGATACGCTCATCGGCTTCCAGCGGCAACAGGTTGACGATTGGGCGGCCGCGCGCGCCACGGCTGGCTTCAGGCAGTTGATACACCTTCATCCAGTACAGGCGGCCACGGCTGGAGAAGCACAGGATCGTATCGTGGGTGTTGGCCACCAGCAGGCGATCGATAAAGTCTTCTTCTTTAATGCGCGCGGCGGACTTGCCTTTGCCGCCGCGGCGCTGCGCTTCATAGTCGGACAGCGGCTGATACTTCACGTAGCCCTGGTGAGACAGAGTCACCACAACATCTTCCTGGTTGATCAGGTCTTCGATGTTGATGTCGGAAGTATTGGCGGTGATCTCGGTGCGACGACCGTCGTTGTACAGCTCTTTGACCGCCACCAGCTCTTCGCGGATCACTTCCATCAGGCGTTCTGGGCTTTCCAGAATAAAGATCAGTTCGGCGATGAAGTTGAGCAGCTCTTTATATTCGTCCAGCAGCTTTTCGTGCTCCAGGCCGGTCAGTTTCTGCAGACGCAGATCCAGAATCGCCTGAGCCTGCTGCTCGGTCAGGTAGTACTTGCCCTCGCGGATGCCGAACTCCGGCTCCAGCCACTCAGGGCGAGCGGCGTCGTCACCGGCGCGTTCCAGCATGGCGCTGACGTTGCCCAGATCCCACGGCTGAGCCACCAGCGCGACTTTCGCTTCCGCCGGCGTCGGCGCACGGCGAATCAGCTCGATGATCGGATCGATGTTGGCGAGCGCGATAGCCAGCGCTTCCAGGATATGGGCGCGGTCACGGGCCTTGCGCAGTTCGAAGATGGTGCGGCGGGTGACCACTTCGCGGCGGTGGCGCACGAAGGCTTCGAGGATATCTTTCAGGTTCAGCAGCTTAGGCTGCCCCTGATGCAGCGCGACCATGTTGATGCCGAAGGTGACCTGCAGCTGCGTCAGCGCATACAGGTTGTTCAGCACCACTTCGCCGACCGCGTCGCGTTTGACTTCGATCACGATGCGCATGCCGTCTTTATCGGACTCGTCACGCAGCGCGCTGATGCCTTCTACGCGTTTTTCTTTCACCAGCTCGGCGATCTTTTCGATCAGACGCGCCTTGTTCACCTGATACGGGATCTCGTGAACGATGATGGTTTCGCGGCCGGTTTTGGCGTCGGCTTCCACTTCCGCGCGCGCGCGCAGGTAGACTTTGCCGCGCCCGGTGCGGTAGGCCTCTTCAATGCCGCGACGGCCGTTGATGATCGCCGCCGTCGGGAAGTCCGGCCCCGGGATGTGTTCCATCAGCCCTTCGATGCTGATGTTTTCATCATCGATATAGGCCAGGCAGCCGTTGACGACTTCAGCCAGGTTGTGCGGCGGAATATTGGTGGCCATGCCCACGGCGATGCCCGACGAGCCGTTGACCAGCAGGTTCGGGATCTTGGTCGGCATAACGGCCGGGATCTGCTCGGTGCCATCATAGTTAGGCACGAAGTCGACGGTTTCTTTTTCCAGATCCGCCAACAGTTCGTGAGCAATCTTGGACATGCGCACTTCGGTATAACGCATCGCCGCGGCGGAGTCGCCGTCGACGGAACCGAAGTTACCCTGACCGTCCACCAGCATGTAGCGCAGTGAAAACGGCTGAGCCATACGCACGATAGTGTCGTAAACCGCGCTGTCACCGTGCGGGTGATATTTACCGATCACGTCCCCGACGACACGGGCCGATTTCTTGTATGGTTTATTCCAGTCGTTACCCAATACACTCATCGCGTAAAGAACGCGGCGGTGAACCGGCTTCAGTCCATCACGAACATCTGGCAGCGCACGTCCGACAATAACGGACATCGCGTAGTCCAGATACGAGTTTTTCAACTCGTCTTCGATGTTTACCGGTGTGATTTCTCTGGCAAGGTCGCTCATGGAGCTGCTATCCCTCTACTAATGATTCATCTGCCCGCTGCCATAGTGGCAAAGGTGTAAAACTATATCACAAAGCACGCTTTACGGGAAAATAACCGCCGCTGTTTCACGGAAATTGTACAGATTAGTGCGCTAAAAACGCATCGACGCAGACGATGCCGCGCCGGAACATGTATAATCCGCGCAACGAGAACAAGGAGCCAGACAAGCCCATGAACGCAGAATCATCCAGCCGAGTGCAAAACGTTGACCACCAGGAAATCGCCAAGTTCGAGGCCGTCGCCTCCCGCTGGTGGGATCTGGAAGGCGAGTTCAAACCGCTGCACCGCATCAACCCGCTGCGCCTGAACTACATCATGCAGCGCGCCGGCGGCATTTTTGACAAGCAGGTGCTCGACGTGGGCTGCGGCGGCGGCATTCTGGCGGAAAGCATGGCGCGCGAAGGCGCCGAAGTGACCGGCCTGGACATGGGCGGGGAGCCGCTGCAGGTCGCCCGGCTGCACGCGCTGGAAAGCGGCGTGAACGTGACTTACGTGCAGGAGACGGTGGAAAGCCACGCTCAGGCCAACCCGCAGCGCTACGACGTGGTCACCTGCATGGAAATGCTGGAGCACGTGCCCGATCCGGCCTCGGTGGTGCGCGCCTGCGCCCAACTGGTGAAACCGGGCGGCCACGTGTTCTTTTCCACCATCAACCGCAACACCAAAGCCTGGCTGATGGCGGTGATCGGCGCGGAGTACGTGCTGAAGATGGTGCCGCAGGGCACCCACGATCATAAGAAGTTTATTCGCCCTTCCGAACTGATCGGCTGGGTCGACGGCACGCCGCTGCGCGAAAAGCACATGATCGGCCTGCATTACAACCCGATCACCGATCATTTCAAGCTTGGGCGCAACGTTGACGTGAACTACATGGTGCACACCCAGCACGAAGGCTGAGCGCTGTAAACCGCGCCGGCCCTGCGTTATCGGGGTTCGGCGCCAACGCGCTGTTAGGAAAAATACCTAATTTCCGCGACTTCGATCAAAATCGTGGTTGTAGACAGTTTTTTAGAATATTAAATCAGATCAATATGCCGTTTTTTTCTAACGTTTAATAAAACGCCAAACGATCGGTTTTTTCAGTTTTTCAGTAAAATCTGATCTCGCTTATTGACAAGCTTGTCGCGCCAGTCACGGCGCGCACTGCGAACGGCAAGTTACATTTCACCCCCAAGTTATCCACAAATTAGGCCGGTTTTGTTCACTTGCAAACGCCGTTTTTTCTCACTATCTTGTTACCTCACCGACATACAACCCCTATATATAGTGTTTACATACTGAGCAGAGCGACTACACTTCTGCTTAGGGGCACCATACGGACAGGTAAAACACCACATGAACCAAAGTCTGCTTGTAACTAAACGCGATGGCCGTAAAGAGCGCATCAACCTCGACAAAATCCACCGGGTCATCGATTGGGCCGCAGAAGGATTGCACAACGTCTCGGTTTCTCAAGTAGAGTTGCGTTCCCACATTCAGTTTTATGACGGCATCAAAACCGCCGACATTCACGAAACCATCATCAAAGCCGCTGCCGATCTGATCTCCCGCGATGCGCCGGACTATCAGTACCTGGCCGCTCGCCTGGCGATCTTCCACCTGCGTAAAAAGGCTTACGGCCAGTTCGAACCGCCGAAGCTGCACGCTCACGTGACCCGCATGGTCGAGATGGGCAAATACGATAAACATCTGCTGGAAGACTACAGCGCTGAAGAGTTCGAGCAGATGGACTCCTTTATCGATCACTGGCGCGACATGAACTTCTCTTATGCCGCCGTCAAGCAGCTGGAAGGCAAGTATCTGGTGCAGAACCGCGTCAGCGGCGAGATCTACGAAAGCGCCCAGTTCCTGTACATGCTGGTGTCCGCTTGCCTGTTCTCCAACTACCCGCGTGAAACTCGTCTGGACTACGTCAAACGTTTCTACGACGCGATTTCCACCTTCAAGATTTCGCTGCCTACGCCGATCATGTCCGGCGTGCGCACCCCAACCCGCCAGTTCAGCTCCTGCGTGCTGATCGAGTGCGGCGACAGTCTGGACTCCATCAACGCTACCTCCAGCGCCATTGTGAAATACGTTTCGCAACGCGCCGGCATCGGCATCAACGCCGGCCGCATCCGCGCGCTGGGCAGCCCGATCCGTGGCGGTGAAGCCTTCCATACCGGCTGCATCCCGTTCTACAAACACTTCCAGACCGCCGTCAAATCCTGCTCACAGGGCGGCGTGCGCGGTGGCGCGGCAACGCTGTTCTACCCGATGTGGCACCTGGAAGTGGAAAGCCTGCTGGTGCTGAAAAACAACCGCGGCGTTGAAGGCAACCGCGTGCGCCACATGGACTACGGCGTGCAGTTGAACCGTCTGATGTACCAGCGCCTGATCAAAGGCGAAGACATCACCCTGTTCAGCCCGTCCGACGTGCCGGGGTTGTATGACGCGTTCTTCGCCGATCAGGACGAATTCGAGCGCCTGTACACCCAGTACGAGAAAGACGACAGCATTCGCCAGAAGCGCGTGAAAGCGGTTGAGCTGTTCTCGCTGATGATGCAAGAACGCGCCTCTACCGGCCGTATCTATATCCAGAACGTCGACCACTGCAACACCCACAGCCCGTTCGATCCGCAGATCGCGCCGGTGCGCCAGTCCAACCTGTGTCTGGAAATCGCACTGCCGACCAAGCCGCTGGAAGACGTCAACGACGAAAACGGCGAGATCGCGCTGTGCACCCTGTCCGCCTTCAACCTGGGCGCGATCGACAGCCTGGACGATCTGGAAGAGCTGGCGACCCTGGCGGTACGTTCGCTGGACGCCCTGCTGGATTATCAGGATTATCCGATCAAGGCCGCGCACCGTGGCGCAATGGGTCGCCGCACCCTGGGCATCGGCGTCATCAACTTCGCCTATTATCTGGCGAAGAACGGCGTGCGCTACTCCGACGGCAGCGCCAACAACCTGACCCACAAGACGTTCGAAGCCATTCAGTACTACCTGCTGAAAGCCTCCAACCGTCTGGCGCAGGAACAAGGCGCTTGCCCGTGGTTCAACGAAACCACCTATTCGCAGGGCATCCTGCCGATCGACACCTACAAGAAAGACCTGGATGCGATCTGCAGCGAGCCGCTGCACTACGACTGGGAAACCCTGCGTAAAGAGATCCAGGAAACCGGTCTGCGCAACTCGACGCTGTCCGCCCTGATGCCGTCGGAAACCTCTTCGCAGATTTCCAACGCCACCAACGGCATCGAGCCGCCGCGCGGCCACATCAGCATCAAGGCGTCGAAAGACGGCATCCTGCGCCAGGTGGTGCCGGAGTATGAGCGTCTGAAAGACAACTACGAGCTGCTGTGGGAAATGCCGAGCAACGACGGCTATCTGCAGCTGGTGGGGCTGATGCAGAAATTCATCGACCAGTCGATTTCGGCCAACACCAACTACGATCCGACCCGCTTCCCGGGCGGCAAGGTGCCGATGAAGCAGCTGTTGAAAGACCTGCTCACCACCTACAAGTTCGGCGTGAAAACGCTGTACTACCAAAACACCCGCGACGGTGCGGAAGACGCCCAGGAAGATTTGCAGCCTGCCAAGGCCGGCGATGACGACTGCGAAAGCGGCGCCTGCAAGATCTAAAGTTTGACCTAGCGGGCCGGAATTTTCCGGCCCCTTCATTTAGCCACGTTACGATGGATTCAGGCTTATGGCTTACACCACTTTTTCTCAGACCAAAAACGACCAGCTGCAAGAGCCGATGTTCTTCGGCCAGTCGGTAAACGTTGCGCGTTTCGACCAGCAAAAGCATGAAATCTTCGAAAAACTGATCGAAAAACAGCTCTCCTTCTTCTGGCGCCCGGAAGAGGTTGACGTTTCCCGCGATCGCATCGATTACCAGGCGCTGCCGGAGCACGAGAAGCACATCTTCATCAGCAACCTGAAGTATCAGACCCTGCTGGACTCCATCCAGGGCCGCAGCCCGAACGTCGCCCTGCTGCCGCTGATCTCGATCCCTGAGCTGGAAACCTGGGTGGAAACCTGGTCGTTCTCCGAGACTATCCACTCCCGTTCCTACACCCACATCATCCGCAACATCGTCAACGATCCGGCGCTGGTGTTCGACGACATCGTCACCAACGAAGAGATCAAGAAGCGCGCGAAAGACATTTCCGGCTACTACGACGATCTGATCGAGATGACCAGCTACTATCACCTGCTGGGTGAAGGCACCCACCAGGTGAACGGTAAAACCGTCACCGTCAATCTGCGTGCGCTGAAGAAGCAGCTGTACCTGTGCCTGATGAGCGTGAACGCGCTGGAAGCGATCCGCTTCTACGTCAGCTTTGCCTGCTCCTTCGCTTTCGCCGAGCGCGAATTGATGGAAGGCAACGCCAAAATCATCAAACTGATCGCCCGCGACGAAGCGCTGCACCTGACCGGCACCCAGCACATGCTGAACCTGATGCGTTCCGGCGCCGACGATCCTGAAATGGCGGAGATCGCCGAGGAATGTCAGCAGCAGTGCTACGATCTGTTCGTGCTGGCAGCACAGCAGGAGAAAGAGTGGGCGGAATACCTGTTCCGCGACGGCTCGATGATTGGCCTGAACAAAGACATCCTGTGCCAGTATGTGGAGTACATCACCAATATTCGCATGCAGGCGGTCGGCCTCGGTCTGCCGTTCGAAACCCGCTCCAACCCGATCCCGTGGATCAATGCCTGGTTGGTGTCCGACAACGTGCAGGTAGCGCCGCAGGAAGTGGAAGTGAGCTCTTACCTGGTTGGCCAGATCGACTCGGAGATCAACGCCGACGACCTGAGCGACTTCGAACTGTAAGCGATGGCGACGCCAACCGTAACGCTGCGCGCCGCCGGCACGCAGCTCTCTTGCCCTAACAGTGAAAACTGTCTGCTCGACGTGCTGGAACTGCACGATGTGCAGGTAGAGTACCAATGCCGCTCCGGCTATTGCGGCGCCTGCCGTCTGAAGCTGGTGAAAGGCGAAGTGGCCTACCGCCAACAGCCGCTGGCGTTTATCAACGCCGGTGAAATCCTGCCCTGCTGCTGCATGCCGCTGACGGATATCGAGCTGGAAATGTAAAGTCGGGTGCCGGAAACCGCGCCTGGAGACCAGAAGGCGGGGTTGCCCCCGCCCTAGGATTACCGCTTCACCTCACACGCCAACCTGATCAGGATAGTGATATTTTCCTGGTAGATTTTCAGCTCGCACAGCGAGTCTCTTATCATCCAGATAAATAACAAAACCGTAATACATACAACGGTTAGCGAGTGAAACACATGCCTTAAGCGCATGCTTGCCTCCTTGCTGTGAAGGGGCTACCATACCGGTGTCTAGGCGGTATGTGCAGCCCCATTCTGATTGAGAGTCAGTCTGGGGCTTTCATCTATCCGCCTTGTCACACAATGCCCAAGACGAACAGTCTCAAGCACCCGTCAAGAGAGTAACAGCATTCCCTCACCGCGAATATCCCCTATAAGATTATGATTAATCAGGGATATATAACTATCCTCAAAGTATTTCGCTTAGCGCCCCTTTCCCGCCGATGTGGAAAAATAACGCGCCGGGGAATCGCCGAAGGCTTTACGAAACATGGCGATAAAATTGCTCGGCGAGGCATACCCCAGCGCCTCCGCAATCTGCAGCACCGTTTCGCCTTCGGCCAGCTTCGCCAACGCATATGACAACCGAGCCTGCTGACGCCACTGGGCAAAACTCAACCCCGTCTCGCCGATCATCAGCCGCCGCAGGGTACGCGGCGACATCGCCCCCCATTCAGCCCACGCCTCCAGTGAACGTTCGCTCCCCGGTTGCGCCAGCAAGGCCTGCAGAACGCCGGCCAGGCGCGGATGGGACGACATCGGTAAATACAGCGGCTCCGTCGGCGCCAGCCGTATCTCGTCACGCATCACCTGCGCCATACGCTCCTGCTCCAGGGTTAGCGCGCTGCGTTTGTCCCAACCTTCCGCACGCTGAGCCAGCGCCTGCAGCACTGCGCTGATGCCGATAACGCAAGGTGTATTCGACAAATCGTGGCAGGCCTCCGGCGCCAGCAGCAAACTCCAGCCGCTCAGCGCGCCGCAAACCTGCACCCGGTGCTCCGTCGCCGGCGGGATCCAACCCGCCCGCTGAGGCGGCAGCACCCAATCGCCCTGCGCCGTGCTTACATGCAGCAAACCGCTTTCAACGCACAGCAACTGCCCGCGCACATGCTGATGCCAGTCGTATTCGCGCGTGCCCAACCGATACTCCCGGCCTGCCGCGTCACGGCCGCCAAGGGCGATCAACCAGGGGCCCGCCGACCATTCGCTGCAGTCAGCATCGAGGGCGTGAAGGTTCGCATTCATATTGGCCACTAATCACTATTTTTAGTCCAGATACCGTTATACCAACCTTTTCCTGCACCGACATAATGAAATGCTTCCGGCCGCGACCGTCTGCGGCCACTGACTCACGAGGGAACATGATGACAACACTCAGCATTGGCATTATCGGTGCAGGGCCCGGCGGCCTGTGTCTGGCTCAGGGACTGCGCCGCTTTGGCATCCATGCCACGGTGTTTGAACGCGACACCACACCGCAAGCACGCGATCAGGGCTACCGGCTGCGCATCGATCCGTCGGGCCAGCAGGCGCTGGCCGCCTGCCTGCCGCCGGCGCACTACCGCTTGCTCTGCGCCGGCAGCGCGCAAAACAGCGGCGAGAGCAATCTATGGGATCCGCAGCTTGCCCCACTCACCGGCCGGCGCCCCGAGCACTGGTTGCCCTCCAGCCAGCACCAAACGCAAGAACCGAGCGGCGATCTCGGCATCCATCGCCAAACGCTGCGCGAGATCCTGCTTGCCGGCCTGCAAGACCGGGTGCGTTTCGGCCATACCTTGCGTGAATTTGCACAAACGCCGCAGGGTGTGGAACTTCAGTTCGCCAACGGCGAACACGTGCGGGTCGATGTGCTGATCGCCGCCGACGGCGTCAACTCGCTGGTGCGGCGGCGCTGCCTGCCCGAGGCGGGGCCAGAAGACAGCGGTGCGGTCACCCTCTACGGCAAAACGCCGCTCGATGCGGCGACCCGGGCCCAATTGGCCCCTGAGCTGCTGAACGGCGTATCGGTGATCTTCGCCGACGGCGTGTCGCTGGTGGTTGAGCCGATGCGCTTTCAGGCCCCCATGGCGCAACTGGCGGCCGACTACGCGCCCGATTGCCGCCTCTCGCCGGTCGACGACTATCTCTATTGGGCCTGTATCGGTTCGGCTGAACGTCTCGGCGGAGCCCCGGGACTGGAGGAGAACACCGCGTTGCAGGCGCGCGTACGGCATATCTCGCAAGGATGGGCGCCCGCCTTGCAAACGGCGTTAGCGCTGGCGGATCCCCTGTCGCTCAGCGTGCGGACGGTGCAGGTTACGGCGGCGATGCCGGAATGGCACAGCGAACGCATCGCCTTTCTCGGCGACGCCGTGCACGCCATGAGCCCGGCAGGTGGGCTCGGCGCCAACACCGCGCTGGTAGACGCCGCCAGCCTGGCGGCGCATCTGGCGCACTCAGACAGCGCCGCGCAGGCGCTCAGGAACTACGGTACAGAGCTGCAAACGCGAGGCGCGGCGGCAATACATCTTTCACGCCTGGCGTCCGAACGGCTACAACAAAACAGTGAGGCAGACAACTCAGCGCCATGAGCGTCACTCGATAATTTCCACCACCTCCAGCCAGGCGTTTTTACCGCACGCCTGGCCCCCATTCAGCCAACGGCGCAGCATATCCAGCGCCAGCATCGCCACCGACTCCTGCCGCAGCCGCAGCCCGTGGCGCGACGCGCGATAACGCACGGTCTGGCCAATCCCGCCGCGCGGCGTGTGCAGCGCAATGCTCACCTGCTCATCGCGCATGGCGCTGACCGCCAACGCCAACGGCGCGCCGGTCAATTCCGCCAGCGAGCGGGCGCGCGCCAGCGTCGTTTCCAGCGTTTCGATGCAGTGGGCCGGCAGCAGCTCTCCCCCCGCCAGCGGCGCGCCTTCGCTCTGCAGCTGCAGGTTGATCAAGCCGCCGCTGAATTGCTCGCTCAACGCCAGCTTCAGCCCTTGCTGATTCAAGCGCTGCGTCAGCGTCGCCGGCAACCCGACGGTGCCTTCGAAGATGCAGTTGTCCCCCGCTACCTCGCGCACGCGTCGCCAGGCCAGCTCCATCTCCGCGCGCCGGCTTTCCGGCCCGGTCAGCTTCAGCTCAATGATCGGGCTGGACGAGCGGTAACCCAGCACCACGTCCGGCGGCAGCGGCAGGCTGTCCAGTTCGGCGGCCAGATCGCTCTCGGAGGTACCGAACGTCGTCAGACGCAGGCACAGCGGCGGCGCCGGCAAAGTGAAGCGCTGGCGCAGACGCGGCACGATCTGCTGTTCGACCATCACTTTAAATTCCGAAGGCACGCCGGGGGTGAAGAACATCAGGCATTGGTTCAGCTGCAACGCGAAACCGCAGGCGGTGCCCACCGGGTTATCCAGCATTTCCGCATTGGCCGGGATCTGCGCCTGCTTTCGATTCGAAGGTGCCATCGGCCGCCCGCGCTCGGCGAAATAGGCTTCCATACGCGCCAGCCAGTCAGACCGTTCAATCAGCTCTACGCCGCAGGCTTTCGCGGCGGCCAGCGCGCTCAAATCGTCGCTGGTCGGCCCCAGGCCGCCGTTGACGATCAGCACATCGGCGATATGGCTGCGTTCCTGCAGGATCTCGATCAAAGCAGAGAGGCTGTCCCCTACCGTTTCCCGCCCGCTCATCGGCACGCCCTGCTGGAACAGGTAGTCCGCCAGCCAGGCGGCGTTGGTATCAATAATTTGCCCGTGCAGCACCTCATCGCCGGTGCTGAGCATCTCCACCCTTAACATTGATCTCTCCCACATTTTTTGGTCATTCCACTATAGAAGCCCGTAAATAACTTTTCACTAGCCGCCGTCGGATTATTTCCGCCATCGCGTCGTTCATCATGCGCCATGCCGCCCGCAAGGTCGTAAACTTTAATTTACAACTCGCGTAACGCCGGTTTGACACAAATTAGGGCTTCCACTATCCTGCCATCCTCATAAATCGTTACCTATAATTTTCAAAATCTTTCGGCTGGTAGAGAAAAAACGTGAAGAATCGCACTCTTGGCAGTGTTTTTATCGTGGCGGGCACCACCATTGGCGCCGGGATGCTGGCGATGCCGCTGGCGGCGGCCGGCGTCGGTTTCGGCGTCACGCTGGCCTTACTGGTCGGGCTGTGGCTGTTGATGTGTTACACCGCGCTGTTACTGGTGGAGGTTTACCAGCATGAGCAGGCGGATACCGGTCTGGGCACGCTCGCCAAACGTTATCTCGGCGGCGGCGGCCAGTGGCTGACCAGCTTTAGCATGATGTTCCTGATGTACGCCCTCACCGCCGCCTACATTAGCGGCGCCGGCGAACTGCTCGCCACCAGCATCAGCCAATGGACATCGCAGGACTTCCCGGTGTCGCTCGGCGTCCTGCTGTTCACCCTGGTGGCCGGCGGCGTGGTGTGCATCGGCACCCACTCGGTCGACTTGTTCAACCGCATCCTTTTCAGCGCGAAAGTGGTGTTTCTGGTGGTGATGCTCGGCCTGATGTTGCCGAATATCCACCAGACCAATCTGATGACGTTGCCGCTGGAGCAAGGCCTGGCGTTATCGGCCATTCCGGTGATCTTCACCTCATTCGGCTTCCACGGCAGCGTGCCGAGCATCGTCAACTACATGGGCGGCAACATTCGCAAACTGCGTTGGGTGTTCATCATCGGCAGCGCCATCCCGCTGATCGCCTATATCTTCTGGCAGCTGGCAACGCTGGGCAGTATCAGCTCCGACACCTTCGTCGGCATTCTGGCGCAGCAGGCCGGGCTGAATGGCCTGTTGCAGGCGGTGCGTGATGCAGTAGCTTCGCCGCACGTTGAACTGGCGGTGCACCTGTTCGCCGATCTGGCGCTGGCGACCTCGTTCCTCGGCGTTGCGCTTGGGCTGTTCGATTTCCTGGCTGACCTGTTCAAGCGGCAAGATAACGTGCGTGGCCGCCTGCAAACCGGCGCCATCACCTTCCTGCCGCCGCTGGCCTTCGCGCTGTTCTATCCGCGCGGTTTCGTGCTGGCGTTGGGTTTCGCCGCCATCGCCCTGTCGGTGCTGGCGCTGCTGCTGCCTTCGCTGCTGGTGTGGAAAACTCGCCAAAAGCATCAGGCGCAGTACCGCGTCTGGGGCGGCACCCCTGCGCTGGCGCTGGTGTTTGTCTGTGGGGTAACGGTGATCGCCATCCAACTGGGCATCGCCAGCGGCATGCTGCCGGCGGTCGGGTAAGCGACGAAAGACAAAGAATGATAAAGAGAAAGGGGCCGCAATGGCCCCTTTTTGCTGAGCGTCAGAAGCTCAGACCGACACCGACATAAGGGCCATCGGCCAGGGTGTTGTCGCGACGCCCGTCTTTGCCTTCCATCTGCATGTAACGGTAGCCCACGTCCACGCTCAGCGGACGGAACTTCCAGCGCAGGCCGCCGCTGGCTTCGTTATAGGCCTTCACGCCGCTGGTGAAAGACTCAGGGGCAAAATAACCTTCGCCGTGCAGGCTGAAGTAACGGTTAATTTCCCACTCCAGGCCGCCGCCCAGCGCCACCGCCCCGCCGCTTTTCCCGTCTTTCGGGCTGAGGTACAGCGCTTTGGCGCCCACGGTCGCCGTCAACGGCCCCAGCGGCACGCCGAAGTTCAACCCCACGCTGCCGACGTTGCCGTCATGGTCGCTGCGCGCCCAGTTGCCGGTCAGGCCCAGACCTGAAGAGCCGGTGCTCATACCAACGCCCAGGTTGGTGTAGTGTTGCCCGGCTTCGCCTGACACGCTGATGGCGTTCGCCGCGCCGGTCACAAACAGCAATCCTGCCGCGCACGCGACCCAAGTCTTTTTCATCATCTTTCCCTCTGGTTTGTCATCCGTACCGAATGATCGAATCAACGCAAAATAATAACGTCATGAGTCTATACCAAAGCGCAATGAGTATTTAAGGGATAAAAGCGAAAAAATTCTTCAATAATCAAATAAATGTAAAAATTTGCAAACAAAAATCCATATTCGTCAAGGCGATGCCAACGATAACCGAGACCTATTTGCCGTCGCTCGCCAATAGGGCTACAACTAGTAGTGGCTTTGACCAAGGTCAGGGGAAGAAGCCCCGCCAAAGGACTATGCTGATGAACGCTTAAACCGCCCGAGTCTTTACTTAACTGCACTACGATAAGGAGCAAGTGATGAGCAAGAAAGGACTGACCACCGCAGCCGGCGCCCCGGTTGTCGATAACAATAACGTGATCACCGCGGGCAAACGCGGCCCGATGCTGTTGCAGGACGTGTGGTTCCTGGAAAAACTGGCCCACTTCGACCGCGAGGTCATCCCCGAGCGCCGCATGCACGCCAAAGGATCTGGCGCCTACGGCACCTTTACCGTCACCCATGACATCACCCGCTACACGCGCGCCAAGATCTTCTCCGAAATCGGTAAGCAGACCGACATGTTTATCCGCTTCTCCACCGTCGCCGGTGAGCGCGGCGCGGCCGACGCCGAACGCGACATTCGCGGTTTCGCCATGAAGTTCTATACCGAAGAAGGCAACTGGGATTTGGTGGGCAACGATACGCCGGTGTTCTATCTGCGAGATCCGCTGAAATTCCCCGATCTTAATCACGTGGTGAAACGCGATCCGCATACCAACCTGCGTAATCCGGTGTACAAGTGGGATTTCTTCTCTCACCTGCCGGAATCGCTGCACCAGCTGACCATCGACTTCAGCGATCGCGGCATTCCCAAGTCCTACCGCCACATGCACGGTTTCGGCAGCCACACCTTCAGCTTTATCAATGCCGCCAACGAGCGCTTCTGGGTGAAATTCCACTTCCGCTGCGAACAAGGCATTGAAAACCTGATGGATGAAGAAGCGGAAGCGATCATCGCCAAGGATCGCGAAAGCTCACAGCGCGATTTGTTCGATGCGATCAAACGCGGCGACTTCCCGCGCTGGAAACTGCAGATCCAGATCATGCCGGAACACGAAGCCTCGCAGACGCCGTATAACCCGTTCGATCTGACCAAGGTCTGGCCGCACGGCGACTACCCGCTGATCGACGTCGGCTTTTTCGAGCTGAACCGCAACCCCGACAACTACTTCTCCGAGGTTGAGCAGGTGGCGATGAACCCCGCTAACGTGGTGCCGGGCATCAGTTTCTCGCCGGATAAAATGCTGCAGGGCCGCCTGTTCTCCTATGGCGATGCGCACCGCTACCGCCTGGGCGTCAACCACCACCAGATCCCGGTGAACGGCGCCAAATGCCCGTTCCACAACTATCATCGCGACGGCGCGATGCGCGTGGACGGCAACAGCGGCAACGGCGCAACCTACGAACCGAACAGCTTTGGCCTGTTCCAGGAACAGCCGGACTTCAGCGAACCGCCGCTGAGCATTGAAGGCGCGGCCGACCACTGGAATCATCGTGAAGACGACGATTACTACAGCCAGCCGCGCGCGCTGTTCAACCTGCTGAGCGCCGAAGAGCACCAGCGCATGTTCACCCGCATCGCCGGCGAACTGTCGCAGGTGCCGGAACACATCCAGCGCCGTCAGGTCGAGCTGTTCACCAAGGTGCACCCGGACTACGGCGCCGGCGTCGCCAAGGCGTTGGGACTGAAATAACCCGCCGTCATCATTCGCTCAGCCGCCCTTTCGGGCGGCTTTTTTTATGCCTGACGCAGGCGCTCCGCCACCCACGCCTGCAACCGGCGGCGCGAAATCTTGATGCCGCCGTTTTTCAGCTCGTCAGGCAGCGGAAGCAATGCCGTCGGGCGTTGGAAATTGGCGAGCTTATCCTGCGACCAGGCGAGCAGCGTCGCCAGCGACAGCGACGGATCGCCGTCGATCACCGCCACCGGCCGCTGGCCGAACTCGGCGTCCGCCACCGGCACCACAAACGCCTGCGATATCTGCGGATGCGCCGCCAGCACGCGTTCGATATCTTCCGGCTGCACCCCTTCGCCGCCGCTGAAAAACAGGTTGTCCAGCCGGCCGAGAATTCGCAGTTCCCCCTCGATCATCGCGCCGCGATCGCGGGTCGGGAACCAGCCCTGCTCATCGGCCAACGGCTGCAGATGCCCATGGCGCCAGTAGCCAAGCGCCAGGCTGTCGGCGCGGATCCAGACCTCTTCATCCACCAGTTTTACCTCGCGGCCGCCGAGCGGCAGGCCGACGCCCGCCCGCGCATCGGCGCGCTTGGCGCACACCGTGGAGGCCAGTTCGGTCAGCCCGTAGCCGCACCAGCAACGGATCCCCGCCGCCTCCGCCCGTTCGGTCAGTTCCACCGGGATCATCGCGCCGCCGAGCAGCACCGCCTTCAGCGTCATGCCCGCCAGCGGTTGCGCCAGCAACCGCCACAGCTGGGTCGGCACCAACGAGGCATGCGTGCATCCCGCCAACGCCTCGTTCAGCGGGTGCATCTCGCGCACCGCCAACCGGGCGCCCGCCGCCAGCCAGCGCCAGACAATGCCCTGTCCGGAGACGTGAAACAGCGGCAATGACAGCAGCCAGCAATCCTCGCGCTGAAACGCCATCAGCTCCAACACCCCGGCGGCGCTGGCCAGATGGTTGGCATAGCTGTGCGCGGCCGCTTTCGGCATGCCGCTGGAACCGGAAGTCAACGTCAGCGTCGCCAGACGCTGCGCATCCCACGTCGGCAGGTCTGGCCAACGCGGCTCGGTCGACGGCGGGGTCAATCGAATCACGTCTTCCGGCAGCGCCGGCAACGAGTCCGGGCCGAAGACAAAGGTCATACCCAATTCCGGCAACAGCTGCGCCAGCAGCGGCGTCGGCAAGGCGGGATTGAGCGGCAACAGGCGTGCGCCGCACTGCAACAGCGCCAGATAGGCCAGCAGCAGTGGATAGCTGTTTTTACCACACAGCGCCACACCGCAGCCCGGTTCAACGCCCTGATGCTGGAAATCCGCCGCCAGCTCATCCACCTGGCTCTGCAACGCCAGCCAGCTCAGCGGTTGTTCGCCGAGCATCAGCGCCGTCGCCTGCGGCTGAGTGCGCGCCCAGTGTCGCCACGGCCAATCGTTCAACGGCGCCATAGGCACTCCAGCGCCGAGACATCCAGCAGCGGCAACGCGCTGCCCGGCCACGGGCGCAGCACCTGCGCCTGCATCAACCCCAGCGTGTCCAGGCCCGGCACGGTATCCGGCGTCAGCCAATGGGCGATGCGCGCCAGCTGGGTCAACCCCAGGCTGGATTCGAGGCTGGAGCTGATCACCGCCGTCAGGCCCGCCGCGTGCGCCTGCGCCACCAGCGTCTGGCAACGCGCCAGGCTGCCGACCAGCGTCGGCTTGATCACGATGGCCGCCACGCCCGGCTCGGCCTGCACCACAAAGTCCGCCTCCCGCACGCTCTCATCCCAGGCGATGGCGATACCGGTCGCCCGGGCGAAGTCGCGCGATTCATCACGGGTCTTGCAGGGCTCTTCCAGGAAGGCGATGCGATCGCGCCACGCCGGGTTAACGTACCTGGCGAAGCCGTCGGCCTTGGCGCGGGTCCAGCTGCGGTTGGCGTCCAGCCGCAGCCGCAGATCCGGCAGTGCCTCCAGCAACACGTTGACGATCATGCCGTCCCGCACCGCCTCATACAGCCCCACCTTCACCTTGGCGACTTTCTCGCCCGGCAAAGCGCTCAATGTCTCGAACAGCTCATCCGGATCGCCGGTGCACAGCGGCGCCTTGCGAAAATCCGCCTGCATCGGCAAACGCTGCTCCAGCTCGGCCTGCGCACAGCTGAGCCCAAAGGCCACCGAGGGCAGCGCGCTGTGCTCCGGTTCGTTGCCCGCCAACCACGCCTGCAGCCAGCCCAACGCGGCCTGTTCGGCCTGCGCCGGCGTTTCCCGGCTGAATTCCGGCAGCGGCGCGATCTCGCCCCAACCTTCACGCTCGCCCTGACACAGCTGCACCACCCATCCGTCACGCGTTTTCAACCGTTGATTGCGCAGCACCACGCCCGCCTCCATCGGCAGGCTGTAACGGTATAGCGCCGCGCTGCGGTTTGCCCCGCTCATTACGGGTTACGCTTGAATTTGCTGAAGTCCGGTTGGCGCTTCTCGTTGAACGCGTTGCGCCCTTCCTGCCCTTCGTCGGTCATGTAGAACAGCATGGTGGCGTTGCCCGCCAGCTCCTGCAAACCGGCCTGGCCGTCGCAGTCGGCATTCAGCGCCGCCTTCAGGCAGCGCAGCGCCATCGGGCTGTTCTGCAGCATTTCGCGGCACCAGCGCACCGTCTCTTTTTCCAGATCGGCCAGCGGCACGACGGTATTGACCAGGCCCATGTCCAGCGCGGCGGCGGCGTCGTACTGGCGGCACAGGAACCAGATTTCGCGCGCCTTCTTCTGGCCGACGATGCGCGCCATGTAAGACGCGCCCCAGCCGCCGTCGAACGAGCCCACTTTCGGGCCGGTCTGGCCGAAGATGGCGTTATCCGCCGCGATGGTCAGATCGCACATCATGTGCAGCACGTGGCCGCCGCCGATCGAATAGCCGGCCACCATCGCCACCACCGGCTTCGGGCAGGTGCGGATCTGGCGCTGGAAGTCCAGCACGTTGAGGTGATGTACGCCGCTGTCGTCGCGATAGCCGCCGTAGTCGCCGCGCACTTTCTGATCGCCGCCGGAGCAGAAGGCCTTATCGCCGGCGCCGGTCAGAATAATGACGCCGATGCCGTCGTCGTAACGGGCGTTGGCCAGCGCGTCGATCATCTCTTTGACCGTTTGCGGACGAAACGCGTTGCGCACCTGCGGCCGGTTGATGGTGATTTTGGCGATGCCGTCGGCGGACTTGTGATACAGAATGTCTTCGAAATCGCCGGTGCAATCCTGCCAGGCGATGGCGGCATACAGGTGTTCTTCATTCGGATAAAGCATGTTCGGTTCCTTTAACCAGGGTTAACGAGAAAGGTCTGCAGCTCGGCGACGAAATCCTGCGGATTGGCCAGATGCGCGTTGTGGCCGGCCTGCGGCACGATGCGCAACGGCAACCCGGCGTCGCGCGCCAGCCGTTGAAATTTGGGGTCGTTCTCACCGCACAGCACCCGCAGCGGCACGGTCAGTTGGCGCAGCTGCGGCGCCAGATAAGGCTGTCTCCCGAGCGAGGTGGCTTCGAGCATGTCGGCAATCGCCGGGCCGCTGTTGACCGAACGCGCGGCGATCAGCGCCTGGCGGTGCACATGGCTAAGCTCTTTGAACACCGGCTGCTGATACCAGTCCGCCAGGACTTCGGCAATCGGCTCACTGCGAAAACGCGCCGCCCATCGCGCATCCTGCTCGCAACGATCGCGGCGCTGTTGTTCGTCCTCAAGCCCCGGGTTGCCGCCCTCGACGATCACGCCTTGCAGGCCGTCATGGCGGCCGTGGCAAGCGTGATACATGGCGATGCGCCCGCCGAGCGAGTAGCCCACCAACCAATAACGTTCAATATTGCGCAGTTGCAGGGTCGCGGCGATTTGCGCGCTGATGTCGTCGAAGCCGCGGCAGCTCACCGCCACGGAATCGCCGTGGCCGGGCAGATCGATGGCCAGCGACGGCCATTCCGGGCAACGCGCGGCGATCACCCGCCATTCATTGTTGTTGCCGAGCAGGCCGTGCAGCCATACCAGCCACGGACGCCCCGCTTCGCCCTGTTGCAAAATTCGCGTCGCCAGCATCATTGCACCGCCATCTGTTGCACCAGGAATTGCAGACTCTCGGCCCCTGCGCTCGGCGACACCTGCAGTTCTATCAGCGTGGCGCCGCCGCGCCGCCAGCCTTGCTCAACCGCCTGTTGCAGTTGGCGCCAGTTTTCCGGCCGCGCGTAGTCAAGCTGGAACATCGCCGCCGCGTGGCTGAACTCGACGTTCTGCGGCATGCAGTAAAAGCGTTGGCGCTCCTCGTCCGGCGTCGGCAACAGCGAGAAAATTTGGCCGCCGTTGTTATTGACGACGATCAGCACCGTCGGCGCCGAACAGTGGCGCAACAACGCCAGCGCATTGAGGTCATACAACGCGGAAAGGTCGCCCACCACCGCCAACGTCGGCCTGGCGGTGGCGCGCTGTACGCCGGCGGCGGTGGAAATCAGACCGTCGATGCCGCTGGCGCCGCGGTTGCTGAATACCGGGTAAGCGACAGGCAGCGTGGTTAACGCGTCGATCAGTCGCACCACCAGGCTGTTGCCGAGAAACAGCTGGCCGTTCTCCGGCAGCAGTTCCGGCAGGCGGTGCGCCAGCTGCGCTTCGCCAAAGTTATCGTGCAGATGCGTGGACGCCGCCGTCAGCGCCTTATCCGCCAAGACCGCCAGCCCGGCGGCCCACGGCGCGCGCGGTTGCGCCGGATGCTGCGCCAACCACTGCGCCACCCCGGCACACAGACGCCGCCCCCGGTGCTGGGCCGGATCGAGCCGCCCCGGCAGCTCGTCGATGACCCAATACTCTTCCGGCCGACACTGCGCCTGCCACTGCAGCAAGCGTTTACCGGTCAGACTGCCGCCGAACTGCACCACCAGCTGCGCGTCTTGCAACACGCGCTGCGCCTGCGGATGAGCGAGCCATAAATCGGCGCAGGGCAGCGGTTGCCCGGTCTGCGACAGCACATCGCCGATCAGCGGCCAGCCCAGCGTCTCGGCCCAGTCGGCCACCTGTGCGCCCTCTTCCGCGCTCATGCGGCCAGCCAGCACCACGCCGCGTTTTTGCCGCCAGAAGAACCAGTCCGGCTGCGGCGACGGCGCCGCACGCGTCTCGCTTTCCTGCAGCCAAGGCCGATCGCTCTGCCACCAGTCGCCCAGCGCGGCGGACCAATCGGCATACTGACGTTCATCGCCGCCGTACAGCGGTTCGGCGAACGGGCAGTTAATATGCAACGCGCCGTGCTGCAGGCGCGCCATCGCGCTGTCGACGCTGGAGGCCAGCCACGCGGCCGGAATATCCGGCGTAGGACGCGGCAGATCGATCGCCAACGTCGGGTGGCTGCTGTAGAGGCCGTTTTGACGGATCGCCTGATTGGCGCCGCAGTCGATCAGTTCCGGCGGCCGATCGGCGGTGAGAAACACCAGCCGCTCACCGGTCAGGCCGGCCTCGATTAAAGCCGGGTAAAGGTTCGCCGCCGCGGTGCCGGACGTGACAATCACCGCTACCGGCTCACGCGCCGCCTTCGCCAGCCCAAGCGCCAAATGGCCAAGCCCGCGTTCATCAAAGTGGGTATGACAGATAAAAGATCGGTTGGCCGCAGCGGCCAGCGTCAACGGCGTGGAGCGCGATCCCGGAGCGATACAAACATGCCGCACCCCATGGCGGGCCAGCGCCTCGAGCAGCACAGCCGCCCACCGGCGATTAAAAACACTTGTCGACATAGTTCGCTCACAAGTCAGTTAGCAGAGATCGTCCCCGGCGCAGCCGACGGACGCCGCGCCTGTAGTTACGCTCTGTATTATATGAGGTGTTATTTTCACGGCTTTTGCGCCAGCGCAAAAACGCCGTATATCCCTGGGTGTTTACACCAGATAATTATTTGATTTAGAACAAAAAATAAACAATAAATACACAAACACTTTACACCTGCGGCGACATGGTCTCAATCCGTCCGCACAAAAAACAGGGGAATAGCGCCCCGCCTGCGGCGGCTAGCGGAAAGTATAGGCGGGATATGGAAGAACTATCGGAGAAACAGCGGGATGAAGCACACAGTCTGCAGAAAAGAACGAGGCGGCTTGCGCCGCCCCTGGGGCGTGATTTATTTGCGGGCCAGCAGCAGCCCCAGCACCAGCCCGACGGTGGCGCCGATGCCCACGCTGTGCCAGGGTTTATCCCGCACATAGTCGTCGGTGCGGTGCACCGCTTCTTTGGCGCGGGCATAGTAGGATTCGCCGGTGTTCACCCAGCGCGCCTTGACCTCACTCAGCGCCTGCTCGGCGTGCGACTTGATGTCGATGTAGGCCTGATCCGCGCGATCGCCGCTGTATTGCAACACTTCTTCCAGCGTTTCGGTCAGCATTCTCAGATCGTCATCCAGCGTAGTTTGCTCAGCATCCGTATGTCTTGCCATCGTGAGATCTCCGTGGTTGAAAAATTAAGCGTTCCTACACTATAGACAACGATCGTCACCTGCGGCCATCGGACTTTTACCCTAAAACACTAATTGCACCTTGGCGGCCTGGCGCTTGTCACCGGCAAACTCCAGCGCCTGCGCCAGTTGGTCCCCGGCGAACTCCGCCGACAGCAGCGGCAGCGGATCGACCACATCGCCGGCCAGCCAGGCCACCGCCAGCGCGAATTCCTCCACGAAGCGGAAGGAGCCGAGCAGATTCAACTCCTTGGCGATCAACAGCATCAGCGGAAAATCAGGGAAGCTGCCGCCCATCCCGACCTGCACGACGGTGCCCTTGGCGCGCGTGACTTCCAGGCAGCGCTGCAGCGACGTCGGATGCCCTGCTGCCTCGAAAGCAATGTCGAAATAGCCTTTGTGTTGCTGATATACGCTGAAATCGTCGTCTGCGGCATGCAGACAGCGGTCCGCCCCCATCTGGCCGGCGAGCGCCAGACAGCGCGGGCTGAGATCGGCGCAGACGATCTCGGCGGCGCCCAGCGCTTTCAGCGCCGCCACCAGCAAACAACCGATCGGGCCGACGCCGGACACGAAAACCGTTTTACCCTTCACCGCGCCGGGCTGTTTTGCCGCGTGGATCGCCACCGCCAGCGGTTCGGCGAATACCATCACCCTGTCGTCGCGATCGGCGGCGTAAGGAATGCACTGCGCGCTATCCACCACCTTGTATTGGGTGAAAGCGCCGTCGACGTGCGGGAAATACATCGCGCTGCCGAAAAAGCGCATCTCGACGCACTGATTGCTTTGCTGCGCCAGACAATATTTGCACTGCCCGCAGGGTTTGCTGGGATTGAGCGCCACCTTCTGCCCGATCGCCAGCTGCGGCGAATCGCTGGCGACCACCTCGCCGATCGCCTCGTGGCCCAGCACCATCGGCTGGCGTACCTGAAAATTGCCGACCTTCCCTTCCTGAAAGTAATGCAGATCCGAGCCGCAGATGCCGCCGCGGCGGATTTTCACCAGCGTGCCCTGCCCCTGATAATTCACTTCTTGCGCGATCACCGCCACGTCTCGTTTGCCGTTAACCATGCAGGACTGGGTTTGAATTTTCATCTCAACACTCCACGAAAGAGGGATTACACCGCGGCGGACATGCCGCCATCGACAAACAGCAGCTGCCCGTTGACGAAGCTGGAAGCGTCGGCGGCCAGGAACACCGCCGCGCCGATCAGCTCCTGCGGATCCCCCCAACGCGCGGCGGGCGTGCGCTGGGTTAGCCAGGCGGTAAAGGCCGGGTCGTCGGCCAACGCCTGTGTCATCTCGGTTTTGAAATAGCCGGGGGCAATGCCGTTGACCTGAATGTTGTAACGCGCCAACTCCACGCACATGCCGCGCGTCAGCATTTTCACCGCCCCTTTGGACGCCGCGTAAGGGGTGATGGTGTCCCGCCCCAGCTCGCTTTGCATCGAGCCGATATTGACTATCTTGCCGCGCCGGCGCGGCACCATGTAACGGGCCACGGTCTGCGACACGATGAAGACCGCCTTCTGGTTGACAGCGATGATGTCGTCCCAGTCTTGCTCCGGGAACTCGGTGAAGGGATGACGGCGCTGGATGCCGGCGTTGTTGATCAACACGTCTATCGCGCCGATGTCCGTTTCGATACGGCCGATGGCGGCATGCACCGCCTGAGAGTCGGTGACGTCGAACGCCGCCGCGTCGGCGCGCAGCCCCTCTTCGCGCAGGCGATCGGCGGCGTGCCGGGCATGTTCTTCGGTGGTGGCATTGACCAGAATATGCGCGCCTTGCTGCGCCAGGCCACGCGCCAGCAGAAAACCGATGCCGCGCGAGGCGCCGGTGATCAAGACGGTTTTGTTATCCAGAGAAAACAGGTTGTTCATGGTAATTCCCGGCCTTCAGGCCTCCAATCGGACAGGCCTCTATCTCAGCCGATTGTTACCGGTAAAAACGTGATGGAAATCACTGAAAATAATGTTACGAAACCCTGTTACCCTTAACGTGAACTCACGCAGACAGCAAGAGAACAAAGCCAATCTATCCAATTGAAAAATAGCCACTTTCAATAAAATCGCATGCGTTGTTATCACCAAGTCGATTTGTTAACATACCGCTATCCATCCTTGCCGCGCCGCCCGTTAAGGCTACCGAATGAAACACCCCCGCGTAACGCTACAGGACATCGCGCAATTGGCCGGCGTGACCAAAATGACCGTCAGCCGTTTTCTGCGCACGCCGGACAAAGTGGCGGCCGACACCGCTGAACGCATTGCGCAGGTCATGCGGGAGCTGAACATCACTGACGCCGATACCGCACAGGCCGGCAGAAAACCGCGCATCGGCGTGTTGATCCCCTCTTTCAATAACCAGATTTTCGCCGATCTGCTGGCCGGCATCGAATCCGTCACCCAGGCGCGGGGTTATCAAACGCTGGTGGTGAACTACGATTACAGCCCGCAGCGGGAAGAAGAGCAGATTGCACAACTGCTGGCTTATCCAATCGCCGGGCTAATCCTCACCGATTCGGCGCACACCTTGCGCGCTGAGACCTATCTCGCCGCCGCGAAAATTCCCATCGCGCAGGTGATGGATCTCGACGCGCCGCCGGGGCGGATCGCGGTGGGATTTGACAATGAACAGGCGGGGTATGACATGACCGCCGCGCTGCAGGCCAGCGGCAAACGCCATATCGTTTACTTTGGCGCCATGTCCGACGCCCGCGACATTAAACGTTACCAGGGTTACTGCCGCGCCATGGCGGCTCAGGGGCAAACGCCGCGCCAGATCACGCCGCATCGGGTCTCATCGGTTTCGATCGGCGCCGACATGCTGGCGATGGCGCGCGAACGCTACCCGCAGTTGGACGGTATCCTGTGCACCAACGACGATTTGGCGGTAGGCGTGTTGCAGGCCTGCCTGCGTCTCGGCGTGCGCGTGCCGCAGGAGGTTGCGCTATCGGGATTTCACGGTCTGGATATCGGCCAGGCGACCACGCCGGGCATCGCCAGCGTGATCACGCCGCGCTTTGAGATGGGTAAGGCCGCCAGTGAACTGTTGCTGCAGCGGATCGCGGGCGAGCCCTGCGCCGAGCGTCTCGACCTGCACTACCGCCTCTCACTCGGCGGCACCGTTTGAGCCGGCATGCCGGCTGACCGGCTGTGCGGCGCGGGCTTTTTCGCTGCGCGCCGCCCACCACAGCCCGCTGTTTTTCATCGCATAGCCGAATAGCAGGCCCACCAGCAAAGAGAGCGTCACCAGCGGCCAGTCGCCGCCGCCGGCGAAGGTCGCACAGGCGCCGATAAAGGTGCCGGGCACGAACCCCAGCCATTGCTGTTTGGCCTGTATGCACATCAAGAACGCCACGGCGCCGGTCAGCAGATACCCCAGCAAATTCCATTGCGGCGCCAGTTCGCTGCCGTGGATGATGACCATTGCCCAGAAAACGCCGCTGCAGCAGGTCAACGCGCCGATCAACAGCCCTTTCAGGCCGCCCTGCGGGCAGGCGAAATAGGCCGTGCAGCCGAGAAAACCGGCCCAACCGATCAGGCCCAGACTGACGGCAACCCATCCCCAAACGCCGGACAGGATCCCGGTGGTGACGGCAATGGCGAAAAGAACGTTCATAAAGTGACCTGCAGCAAAAAGAAAGCGCGCAGTTTACCCGAAAACAGGCCAATTTATGCGATACAAATCACATCATAAATGTAATTAAAGAACCATTAATTATAAAAAATAGATATTCATCACAAAATAATTAACAAGGGAACCCCACCCGGGACGTTTTCCATGCCAGTAACAGGCACACTGCGCTGCTGCTCAAGAACAGCAAATGGGTCGCCTGCTGCAGATCGACGCGATCGACCACCACGCCCAGCAAGATCGGCACCCAGTTGGCGATATAAGCGATAACGTAAAACAGAGAAAGCAAACGCGCATGGCTGGTCGGCGGCGAAATCAAGTTCACCAGGGTCGCGCTGCCGACGAAAATGGCGCCGTAGGCATAGCCGGCCACCACCAGCCCCACCGCCGCCAGCCCCAGAGAATGCCACTGGATCGCCATGACGAACACCACTGCCGCCAGCACCTGCGCCAGGCAACCGAACAACAGCGAATGACGGGCGTTAACGCGGCGGCTCAGGATCTGGCTGATGCCGGCGATCAGCAGATACACCGCAATCGCATAGCCAAAGACGCCACGCTGGTGCATGCCTAACAGCGTTTCCGCCACGCCGGGGCCGATTGCCAAAATACTGGCGGCCAGCGCCCAACAGACAAACAGCGCGCCGGCGCACACAAAGAATTTACCGCCGGTAGCGCGCAGGCCATCGAGCAGCGTGCTTTTTTCCTGTTCGGCCGGCGCAGCGCGGGCCGGCGACGCAACCTGGCCACGCGGCCACAGCAGCATGACGCCCAACGCCGCCATGGCGGCAATGGCCATGATGAAAACGAACGGCAGCGTCGTGGGATGAAAACCGGTCTGCAAAGCGATGCCGCTGAAGATCGGCCCCAGCGCTAATCCGGTGGTGAATGACAGCGTTGCGATTAACGCCGCGCTTTTACCGCCGTCGCGCGGCCCAAACCGCACCAACGCGATGTTCGCCGCGCCGGTCAGCGCCCCGGTGCCTACCCCGGCCAGCAGCCGCGCCATCAGCATCATGGCAAAGGTATCAGCCAGCGCGAACAGCAGCGCGCCGCTCAACACCACCAGCAACGCCGGCACGATCATGCTGCGTAAATCCTTTACTTTGCCGGCCAGATTGCCGACGCCGAACAAAGAGATCAGCACGCCGGCGGCATAGGCGCCGTAGATGACGGTCAGACTGACCGAGCTTAGCGCAAGCTGCTGCTGATACAGCGGATAAAGCGGCGTCGGCGCGCTGCTGTTCAGCAATGCCGACATCAAAGCCAGCGCCAGGAACAGTAAAATGGCCGTGCGCGACGCCTGTGCGTTTGCTGGCGCCGCGTCCTGGATGGCGGTATTTTCTGACATGCTTCCACTCCCAAAGTCGGCAGGCGGCGGCCTGCCATCGTCGTCTTTCCTCACCCGGTCTGCCGGGAACGGCGCTTATCATAGCGTTACGGCGACGGGCGAAGTATCGTCAAGAATGAATCACCCTGATGCATTCTTGCATCACCGGAGAAATAACCGCCGATGTGCGTGCCGTTGACCGTCTTTCTCTCCCTCCAGACGGAACAACGCTTTATGATAGATACCGGTATCGTTCGCCCGGCCCGCACTGCTCCCCTGGCGCCGACAAATCTGCAGAGAGGAAATGGCATGATGAATTGGGATGACGCGCGCTTCTTTCTGGCCGTCGCACGCTGCGGCACGTTACGTAAAGCCGCCAACCAGCTGCAGGTTGATCAAGCGACCGTCGGCCGACGTCTCACCGCCCTGGAAAACTCGCTGGGTTCGAAATTGTTTATCCGCACGCCAAAATCCTTCTCCCTCAGCCCGCTGGGCGAATCCATGCTGGCGGACATGATGAAGATGGAAAATGCCGTGCAGGCGATCGCTCGCAAAGCCGCCGGCGGCGACGAAAGTCTGTGCGGCAACGTGCGCATCGCCACCACCGATACCCTGGCCGAAGCCTTCGTGATACCGGCGCTGCAAGATCTGCGGCAACGCTATCCGGCCATCACCGTCACGCTGTTGACGGCGCTGAACATCACCGATATCGCTTACCACAGCGCGGATCTGGCGATCCGCGGCGCGCGCCCCGATAACGATGAGCTGATCATCAAACGCTTAGCCACTATCGAAATGGGCCTGTACGCCAGCCCGCACTATCTGGCGCAACGCGGCATGCCGGTCAAAGGCGAGCAGCTGCGCGGCCACGATCTGCTGATGTTCCCGCGCGAACTGGTGCCGCGCCACTGGAGCAATTTCGGCGGCGAGACCCTGTTCGAGCCCAACGCCGTGCTGCAATGCAATTCGCAGCTGTTGTTACGTTCGGCCACCCGCAGCGGGCTGGGCATCGGGCTGCTCTTGTCGTGCCTGGCCGACCACGACCCGGAACTGGTGCGCCTCTTTCCCGAGAGCAAAGACTGGGTGGATATCTGGCTGGTGCTGCACCCCGATTTGCAACGCGCCGCTCGCGTGCGCGCGGTGGTGCAGGCGCTGGAAACGTCGTTTAGCGCCCATTACGACTGAGTGCCGTTTCTCCATAAAAAAAGGCCGCCGAAGCGACCTTTTTACCGTCTGAAGCGTTATCAGAACGTCGGCTGAGCCATCTGCACCAGCGAAATCAGCGGCTGAGGATAAACCCCCAACAGCAGCACCAGCGCGGCTGAGATCAGCACCACGACGCCACCGGCGGTCAACGCCCAGTTGTTCGGGGTGTCGCGCTGCAGCGATTCCGGCGCGCTGAGGAACAGACTGACGGTCACGCGCAGGTAGTAATACAGGCCGATGGCGCTGCCTACCACGACTGCGCCGGTCAGCCACCACAGGTGCGCGCTGACGCCCATCGCGATCACGAAGAACTTACCGATAAAGCCCAGCGTCATCGGGATACCGGCCAGCGACAGCATCATCACCGTCATTACCGCGGACAAGATTGGCTTGTGCCAGAACAGACCACGGTAAGAGAACAGCGAATCCGCATCCGGGCCGCGGTATGGGCTGGACATCAGGCTGACCACGCCGAAGGCGCCCAGGCTGCTGAACAGGTAACCGGCCAGATAAACGCCGGCGGTTTCCAGCGACAGCTGATGGGTTTGCACCGCAATCAGCGCCACCAGCAGGTAGCCCAGATGAGCGATCGACGAGTAGCCCAGCAGACGCTTGATGTTGGTCTGGCTGATGGCCATCAGGTTACCGAACAAGATGGAGCAGAACGCGATGATCGACAATACCATGCGCAGCGCCTCGTTGTCGGCGGCCGGGGCATACAGGAACAGACGCATCACGACCGCAAAGATCGCGATCTTGCTGGCGGTCGCCAGGAAGGTCGAGACCGGCGCAGGCGCGCCCTGATAAACGTCCGGCGTCCACAGTTGGAACGGCACCAGCGACAGCTTGAAGCCCAGACCGACGATCATCATGCCCATGCCGGCCAGGATCAGCGGCTGGTGCATCATGTTTTCCTGCAGGCTCTTGCCGAGGCCGGCCAGCGACAGATCGCCGGATTCGGCGTACAGCAGCGCCATGCCGAACAGCAGGAACGACGACGCGGCGGCGGACAGCAGCATGTACTTGATGGCGGCTTCCAGCGGGCGCTTCTGGCGGTAGGCGTAGCCCACCAGGCCGAACAGCGGCAGCGAGATCAGCTCGATACCGATGAACAGCGAAGCCAGATGGTTGGCGCTCGCCAGCAGGATGCCGCCCATGGCGGCGATCAGCACCAGCAGGTAGAACTCTTCGCGGTTATCCGGATAGCCGACCAGCCACGGATACGCGAAGGTGCAGGTCGCCAGACTCGCCAGCAGCACCAGCCCGGTGTAGAACATCGAGTAGCCGTCAACCCGCAGCAGCGGGGTGACGTCCATTGGGCCTGCCTGGCCGACAAAGTACAGCGAAAGCAGCGCCAGGTTGAGACCGATCACGGTCAGGGTGGCGTTGATAAAGTGGTCGCGTCGCCACGCAATGCCTAGCATCACAACCACCACCGTCAATCCGACGATCAACAGCGGCAGCAGTGCGATCAGTTGTTGAGGAGTTATTGTCATGGCGAATTACGGCCTTGTTGTTGAAATTGCTGAAACTGACGAACCAAACCAGTGTTGCACGTTGCTCATCGCCGCGTTGGAAGTATCCAGAATCGGCTGCGGGTAAACCCCCAGCAGAACCAGCAACACCACCAGCAGCAGAATGATGAACAGTTCGCGCGCGGTCATGCCCTGCAGCGGCTGGTCGGATTTAGGCGCACCGTAGTAAGCGCGCTGCATCATGATCAGCGAGTAAACCGAAGCGAACACCAGACCGAAGGTGGAGATCACGGTGATCACCGGCACCACCTGGTAGCTGCCGAACAGAATCATGAATTCGCCGACGAAGTTACCGGTACCCGGCATCCCCAGCGTAGCCACGGCGAAGAACAGCGACAGCGCAGGGATGAACTTGATACGCCCCCACAGGCCGCCCATCTGGCGCATGTCGCGCGTATGCAGACGTTCATACAGCTGGCCGCAGATGATAAACATACCGGCGGCGGACAGACCGTGCGCGATCATCTGGATCACGGCGCCCTGGTAAGCCAGCTGGCTGCCGGTGTAGATGGCGATCAGCACGAAGCCCATGTGCGATACCGAGGTGTAGGCGATAAGACGCTTGATGTCGGTCTGCGCGAACGCCATCCAGGCGCCGTAGAAGATGCCGACCACGCCCAGCCACATGGCGATTGGCGCAAACTCGTGCGAAGCCTCAGGGAACAGCGGCAGGCTGAAACGCAACAGGCCATAGGCCGCGGTTTTCAGCAAGATGCCCGCCAGGTCGACGGAACCTGCGGTCGGCGCCTGGCTGTGCGCGTCCGGCAACCAGCCGTGCAGCGGCACCACCGGCATTTTCACCGCGAAGGCGATGAAGAAGCCCAGCATCAGCAGATATTGCACGTTGTGGGACATCGGCGTTTGCAGCAGGTCTTCGTAATCGAAGGTCCACACGCCGGTGGCGTTGTAGTGCACGAACACCAGGCCCAGGATCGCAATCAGCATCACCAGACCGCTGGCCTGGGTGTAGATGAAGAACTTGGTCGCCGCGGTGATGCGGGTTTTACCGTCCGACGCCTTGTGGCCCCACAGCGCGATCAGGAAGTACATCGGCACCAACATCATTTCCCAGAAGAAGAAGAACAGGAACATGTCGATGGCGAGGAACACGCCGATAACGCCGCCCAGGATCCACAGCAGGTTGAGGTGGAAGAAGCCCTGATATTTCTGGATTTCACTCCAGGAACAGAGGATCGCCAGCACGCCCAGCAGACCGGTCAACACCACCATCAGCAGCGACAGACCGTCCAGCGCCAGGTGGATGGAGATGCCGAAGCGCGGGATCCACGGCAGCAGGAATTCGCTCTGCCACTGCGGAATGCCTTTCGGCGTGGTCAATGTATAGCCGCCCTGCATCCACAGCTGCAGAGAGAGCGCCAACGTCAGCCCCATTGCGATCAGCGCTATCCAGCGCGGCACCTTAGTACCGAAGCGCTCAAGCTGCCAGCACAGCAGACCGCCGATAAAGGGGATAAGAATTAGCCAAGGTAATAGCATGGCGTTTTGTGTCCCTTATACGAATAATTTCAAACTTTGTACGTAGCGCCTGCCCGGCGCTACGCCCGAAAAATGCGTCTGTTTAAATTATTCAATTAAACCAAAATCAACAGAGCCAATACGACCACTGCACCCACACCCATAGACGCTATATACCAACGCACCTGGCCGTTCTCGCTCACCGTCAGACCGCGGTTCCCCCAGCGGGAGAAGACGGCCGGCAGGTTCATCAGCGAGTTCAGCGGATCGCGCTGCAGCAGCTTCGCAATGCCCAGGTACGGCTTGACGAACACTTTGTCATACAACCAGTCGAAGCCCCAGGCATGGAACCACCAGGTCGAGAAGAAACGACCCGGCGCGCTGTTGGCGATGCTGTTGACCAGGCTGCGTTTGCCCAGCCACAGCGCGGCCGCCAGCAGAATGCCGACGATAGCCACCACGCCGGAGGTGATTTCCAGCGTCAGCACGCTGCCGTGCGCCAGTTCGGTCGTCTCCGGCAGCACGCCCTGCAACGGCGGCACGATCATCGCGCCGACGAAGGTGGACAGCACCAGCAGAACCAGCAGCGGCAGGTGGTGAGTGATGCCTTTACCGGCATGCGCTTTGATTTTCTCTTCGCCATGGAACACGATGAAAATCATTCGGAAGGTGTACAGCGAGGTCATGAACGCACCGACCAGGCCGGCAACCATCAGGTTGATGTGGCCGTTAGCCATCGCGCCCGCCAGGATCTCGTCCTTACTGAAGAAGCCGGCCGTGACCAGCGGCAACGCGGACAGCGCCGCGCCACCCACCAGGAAGCAGACGTACACCAGCGGGATGCTCTTGCGCAGACCGCCCATCTTGAAGATGTTTTGCTCGTGGTGGCAAGCCAGGATCACCGAACCGGACGACAGGAACAGCAGCGCCTTGAAGAACGCGTGGGTCATCAAGTGGAAGATCGCCGCGTCCCATGCCTGCACGCCCAGCGCCAGGAACATGTAACCGATCTGGCTCATGGTGGAGTAAGCGAGCACGCGCTTGATGTCGGTCTGCACCAGCGCGGCGAAGCCGGCCAGCAGCAGAGTGACCGCACCGACGATGCCCACCAGGTGCAGCACTTCCGGCGCCATCAGGAACAGGCCGTGCGTGCGGGCGATCAGATAGACGCCCGCGGTCACCATGGTCGCCGCGTGGATCAGTGCGGAAACCGGGGTTGGGCCCGCCATCGCGTCCGCCAACCAGGTTTGCAACGGCAGCTGCGCCGATTTACCGACCGCGCCGCCCAGCAGCATCAGGGTCGCCCAGGTGATGGCCGTATCGCCCACCGCCAGTTTCTGCGGCGCCAGGATCATCAGCTCGCGGATGTTCAGCGTGCCCAGCTCGTTGTAGAGGATGAACAGCGCGAACGCCAGGAACACGTCGCCCACGCGGGTGACGATAAAGGCTTTCATCGCCGCCGCGCCGTTGGCCGGATCTTTATAGTAGAAACCGATCAACAGGTAGCTGCACAGGCCCACGCCTTCCCAACCCAGATACATCAGCAGCAGGTTGTCCGCCAGCACCAATACCACCATGCTGGCGATAAACAGGTTGGTGTAAGCGAAGAAGCGCGAATAGCCTTCTTCACCGCGCATGTACCAGGAAGCGAACATGTGGATGAAGAAGCCGACGCCGGTGACCACCGACAGCATGGTCAGCGACAGGCCGTCCAGCACCAGGGTCACGCCGATATTGAAGTTGCCGACGGCCATCCAGGTCCACAGGCTTTGCTCGAACAGCTGCACGCCGGCGGCTTTCTGGGCGAAGAAATCCATCGCCACATACACCGTGACCAGCGCAGCCAGGCCGATAGAACCCACGCCGACGGTGGCCGCCGTGTTTTCAGACCAACGACCGCGGGAAAATGCCAACAGCAGGAACCCGATCAGCGGTAGCAGAATTGTTAAATATAATAGGTTCATCCGCGCATCTCACTGACAGTATCAATATTCAGGGTATGACGACGACGGTAGAGCTGCAGCAGCAGCGCCAGGCCGATACTGGCCTCGGCTGCCGCCAGGCTGATCGCCAGGATGTACATCACCTGTCCGTCCGCCTGGCCCCAGTAGCTTCCCGCCACGATAAACGCCAACGCCGCAGCGTTGATCATCACTTCCAGGCTGATCAGCATAAACAGCAGGTTGCGGCGCACCAGCAACCCGGTCAGCCCGAGCACAAACAGGATAGCCGCCAGGATCAGGCCATGTTGAAGAGGGATCATGCTTGCTCCTCCGATTTTCTTCTCGCCATTTCGCCACTCGCCGGCGCGTTGCTCAGCACCTCGCCAGGCTTGTGCTCGCGGCCGATATGGAAGGCGACAACCAGACCCGCCAACAGCAGCATTGAAGCCAGCTCAACCGCCAGTACGTAAGGCCCGAACAGGCTGATGCCCACCGCCTTCGCGTCGACCATCTCACCGCTGATACCCTGATCGGATACGCTGCGGATCGCGACGATCAATACCACCAGCAGCGCCAGCGACAGCAGGCCAGGCCCGATCCACACCGTCGGCTTCATCCAGTCGCGCTCTTGCTGCTGCACGTTGCCGAGGTTCAGCATCATCACCACGAACACGAACAGCACCATGATGGCGCCCGCATAAACGATGATTTCCAACGCGGCGGCAAAGTAGGCGCCGAGAGAGAAGAAGACTGCCGAGATCGCCAATAACGAGACGATCAGATACAGCAGCGCATGCACAGGGTTGGTATGGGTGATCACGCGAATCGTCGCGGCCACCGCAATCAAACCTGCCAGATAAAATGCAATTTCCATGCTTGCTGGCTCCTTAGGGCAACAGACCTTTGACGTCGATCGGTTTGGCTTCGTTTTCGGCTTCGCCTTTGGCTTTGCCGTCAATCGCCATACCGGCCATCCGGTAGAAGTTATATTCCGGATATTTACCCGGCCCCGAGATCAACAGATCTTCTTTTTCGTACACCAGATCCTGACGCTTGTACTCACCCAGTTCGAAATCCGGCGTCAGCTGGATAGCGGTAGTCGGGCAAGCCTCTTCGCACAGGCCACAGAAGATGCAGCGCGAGAAGTTGATGCGGAAGAACTCCGGATACCAACGGCCGTCTTTCTGTTCCGCTTTTTGCAGCGAGATACAGCCGACCGGGCAGGCAACCGCACACAGGTTACAGGCGACGCAGCGCTCTTCGCCGTCCGGATCGCGCGTCAGCACGATGCGGCCGCGGTAGCGCGGCGGCAGGTAAACCGGTTCTTCCGGGTACATCTGGGTTTCACGCTTGGCGAAGGCATGCATGCCAATCATCCAAATGCTGCGCACCTGGGTGCCGAAACCAACCACTAACTCTTTCAATGTCATGGTTTATTCACCCCTTATTGAGCGTTGTACAAAATGACCGCGGCGGTTGCCAGCAGATTCAGCAGCGTCAGCGGCAGGCACACTTTCCAGCCGAAAGACATCACCTGGTCATAACGCGGACGCGGCAGCGCGGCGCGGATCAGGATGAACATCATCATGAAGAAGGCCGTTTTCAACGCGAACCAGATGAATGGCGGCAGGAACGGACCCTGCCAGCCGCCGAAGAACAACGTCACAATCAGGGCGGACACGGTGACGATACCGATGTATTCCCCCACGAAGAACAGACCGAACTTCATGCCGGAATATTCGATGTGGTAACCGTCAGCCAGTTCCTGTTCGGCTTCCGGCTGGTCAAACGGGTGACGGTGACACACCGCCACGCCGGCGATCGCGAAGGTCACGAAGCCGAAGAACTGCGGAATGACGTTCCAGACGTGCGCCTGCGATTCAACGATAGCCTGCATGTTGAACGAACCCGCCTGCATCACCACGCCCATCAGCGACAGGCCAATGAACACTTCGTAGCTCAGGGTTTGCGCGGAGGCACGCATCGCGCCCAACAGCGAGTATTTGTTGTTGCTCGACCAGCCGGCGAACAGCACGGCGTACACTGCCAGGCCGGCCATCATCAGGAAGAACAGAATACCGATGTTGAGATCGGACACCGCCCAGGTCGGGCTGACCGGTACGATGGCAAATGCCAGCAACAGGGAAGTAAAGGCGATCATCGGCGCCAGGGTGAAGATCACCCGGTCGGAGAATCTCGGCACCCAGTCTTCCTTGAAGAACATTTTGATCATGTCGGCGACCAGCTGCAGCGAGCCGCCCCAGCCTACGCGGTTCGGTCCGTAACGGTTCTGGAACAGGCCGAGCAGGCGGCGTTCGCCGAAGCTCATGAACGCCCCGCACGCCACGACCACCAACAGGATCACGACCGCTTTAAGAACGGCGATCAGAATGTCGATCACCTCAGGGGTAAACCAGCTCATCGTGCCGCCTCCCGCAGATTGTCTACCTTAGCACCCACCAAGATCGGCGGGATCCCTGGCAAGCCGAGCGGCAAACCAACCTGGCCCTGGGTCAGGGTTTCACTCAGACGCACCGGCAGACGCAAGGTCTGGCCCGCACAGCTGAACTCCACCAGGCTGCCCGCGTTGACGCCAAGCGTCGCCGCGTCGGCCGGGTTGACCATCACGTAGGCTTCCGGCATGCGCTGCTGGATCACGTGAGAGCGCTGCGACATTTCATCGCTGCCGAACAGGTGGTAGTAAGGCGCGACACGCCAACCGTCGTTCGGATTGAAGGCGGCTGGCACGCGGTCGAAGTAACCGAGGCTGCCCTCCCCTGCTTCGATCAGGCGCACGCCCGGATCGCCGTGGCGCAGTTTGCCGCCCACTTCGGCCTGGAACTTGTTCCATGCCTGCGGTGAGTTCCAGCCTGGCGCCCAGGCGAACGGGATCTGCTGACGATCGGCCAGCGGGCTGTTGTTCCCTTCCATCGAGAAGGCGAACATGGTGTCTTTATCCTGCGGCTGACGCGGCTCGTGCACGCTGATGTTGGCGCGCATGGCGGTACGGCCGCTGGAACGGTGCGGCGAACGCGCCAGCTTCTGACCGCGAATGCGGAAAGTCGCGTCCGGCGCGGCATCGACGATGCCCTGCAGCTGCGGCAACGCGGCGACGCAAGCGGCGATCACGTCATCGAGCTGAGTCCAGTCCACATGGCGGCTGGTGTAGGTGGAGTGCAGCGAGTGCATCCAGCGCCAGCTTTCCAGCATCACGGTGAACTGATTCTTCTTGGCGTCGTCGTAGTAAGCCGGATCGTATACCTGGAAGAAGCGCTGCGCGCGGCCTTCCTGGTTGATCAGCGTACCGTCGCTCTCGGCAAAGCTGGCCGAGGAGAGGATCAGATTGGCTTTGTCCATGATCGCGGTGCGCTGGTGATCGGCGACGATCAGGTTGCTGACCTTGGCCAACGCCGCGTCCACCTGCGCCGCCGGCGCATGGCGATAGAGATCGTTTTCCATCACGATGGCGGTATCGGCTGCGCCGCTCGCCAGCTGTTCCAGCGCCTGATCGAGCGAACCGCCGCCGATCATCGCCAGGCCCATGCTGTTGGCGGCGCCCGCCACGAAGGTGATGCCGACGTCGGAACCGCGGCCCTTCAACGCTTTGGCGATGTTGGCCGCCGCTTCGATGATGGCTTCGCTGCCGGCGTTGCTGCCGGTAATGATCAGCGGTTTGCGTGCGCCGGTCAGCGCCTGCACGATGATGTCGACTTTCTTGTTCATGCCTTCGGCCAGATCGTTCACCGCCGGCGCCGCGCTATCCAGCGCGTGCGCGATGGCGAAGCCGAAGCGCGCCTGCTCGTCAACCGGCGCGCGGTAGTTCCAGGCGGCGATGTCGTCCAGGCGGGTATTGTCGACGTTGGTGGTGAACAGCGGGTACTTGGCGTGCTGGCCGATGTTCTGCACCGCCGCGATCTGCCAGTCGGCAACGCGCTGCGCCGCCGCCATCGCGCGGGCTTTACCCTTGACGGCCTGACGCACGGACAGCGCGATGCGCGCGCCGGTTTGCGTCAGGTCTTCGCCCAGCACCAGCACCGCGTCGTAATCTTCGATCTCACGCAGCGCCGGCGTATGAACGCCGCCGTTCTTCAGCACGTTCAGCATCAGCGCCAGGCGTGATTGCTCCGCCTGAGCGATACCGGTGTAGTAGTTCTCGGCGCCGACCAGCTCGCGCAGTGCGAAGTTGCTTTCCAGGCTGGCGCGCGGGGAGCCGATGCCGATGGTTTTCTTCGCCTGACGCAGGATGTCCGCCGCGCCCTGCATCGCCTGCTCGGCGTTCAGGGTGATCCAGTCGTCGCCGCGCAGCTGCTGCGGTTGACGCGGACGATCTTTCTGGTTGACGTAGCCGTAACCGAAACGGCCGCGGTCGCACAGGAAGTAGTGGTTCACGCTGCCGTTGTAACGGTTTTCGATACGGCGCAGCTCGCCATAGCGCTCGCCCGGGCTGGTGTTACAGCCGATGCTGCACTGCTGGCAAATGCTCGGCGCGAACTGCATGTCCCATTTACGGTTGTAGCGTTCGGAATGCGTTTTGTCGGTGAAGACGCCGGTCGGACACACTTCCACCAGGTTGCCGGAGAACTCGCTTTCCAGCGTGCCGCTTTCCGGGCGACCGAAGTAGACGTTGTCGTGCGCGCCGTACACGCCGAAGTCGGTGCCGTCCGCATAGTCTTTGTAGTAACGCACGCAGCGATAGCAGGCGATGCAGCGGTTCATCTCGTGCGAGATAAACGGCCCCAGCTCCTGGTTGTTGTGGGTGCGCTTGGTGAAGCGGTAGCGACGGAAGCTGTGGCCGGTCATTACCGTCATATCCTGCAGGTGACAGTTACCGCCTTCCTCACAGACCGGGCAATCGTGCGGGTGGTTGGTCATCAACCACTCGACCACGCTTTCACGGAACTGCTTCGCTTCGCCGTCATCGATGGAGATGAAGGTGCCATCGGATGCCGGGGTCATACAGGACATCACCAAACGGCCGCGCGTATCTTCCGCGTTTTGGTATTGCTTTACCGCACATTGGCGGCAAGCGCCGACGCTTCCCAGCGCCGGATGCCAGCAAAAGTAAGGAATATCAAGGCCGAGGGAGAGACAAGCCTGCAGCAGGTTGTCCGCTCCGTCTACCTCATACTCTTTGCCGTCTACATGAATCGTAGCCATAGTCAGCATGCTTCCAAGTGGCCTGCCTTGCGGCAGGCGTTAATCAAAAATTCTGGCCGTGTTCGGGCGAGTCGGCTTACCAGCGTTGCTTCAGCAGATTGTTCGGCTGAATGCCGCCAATCGCATGCGCGTTGCCGAAGTGCTGCACGGCGATACCCGCCTCGAACTCTTCACGGAAATATTTAATCGCGCTTTGCAGTGGCTCTACGGCACCTGGCGCGTGGGCGCAGAAGGTTTTGCCCGGGCCGAGGGAACGGCACAGCTGTTCGAGGGTTTCGATATCCCCCGGCTGCCCTTCGCCGTTTTCCAACGCACGCAGGATCTTCACGCTCCACGGCAGGCCGTCGCGGCATGGCGTACACCAGCCGCAGGACTCGCGGGCAAAGAACTCTTCCAGGTTGCGCACCAGCGGCACCATGCCGATCTCGTGGTCTACCGCCATCGCCAACGCGGTGCCGAGACGGCTGCCGGCTTTGCCGATCGCGCCGTATTCCATCGGCAGATCGAGGTGATCGGCGGTCAGGAAGTCGGTGCCCGCGCCGCCCGGCTGCCAGGCTTTGAAACGCAGACCGTCGCGCATGCCGCCGGCGTAGTCTTCCAGGATCTCGCGCGCGGTGGTGCCGAACGGCAGCTCCCAGACGCCCGGATTTTTCACCCGGCCGGAGAAGCCCATCAGCTTGGTGCCTTTGTCTTCACTGCCGGAGATGCCGGTGTACCACTCCACGCCGTTCGCCAAAATGGCCGGCACGTTGCACAGCGTTTCGACGTTGTTGACGCAGGTCGGCTTGCCCCAGACGCCGGCGCTGGCCGGGAATGGCGGCTTGGAACGCGGGTTGGCGCGGCGGCCTTCCAGCGAGTTGATCAGCGCGGTTTCTTCGCCGCAGATGTAACGGCCGGCGCCGGTGTGCACGATCAGCTCGAAATCAAACCCGGTGCCGAGAATGTTCTTGCCCAGATAGCCGGCTTCGGTGGCTTCCGCGATGGCGCGACGCAGGTGCGCCGCCGCTTCGATGTACTCGCCGCGCAGGAAGATGTACCCGCGATAGGCTTTCAGCGCGAACGCGGAGATCAGCATGCCTTCCACCAGCAGGTGCGGCAGCTGCTCCATCAGCAGGCGGTCTTTATAGGTGCCCGGCTCCATCTCATCGGCGTTACACAGCAGGTAACGGATGTTCATGGATTCGTCCTTCGGCATCAGGCTCCACTTCAAACCGGTGGAGAAGCCCGCGCCGCCGCGGCCCTTCAGCCCGGAATCTTTCACCAGGCCGACGATCTCGTCCGGGGCCAGGCCTTTGAGGGCCTTCTCTGCGCCGGCATAGCCGTTTTTGCTGCGGTATTCGTCCAGCCACAGCGGCTGCTTGTCATCGCGCAGACGCCAGGTCAGCGGATGCGTTTCGGGAGTGCGTACAATGTGCTTGGTCATTGATACTGCTCCAGTAGCGTCTCGATATCTTCAGGCTTCAGCTGACTGTGCGTGTCGTCATCAATCATCATGGTCGGCCCTTTATCGCAGTTGCCCAGACAGCAGGTCGGCAGCAGCGTGAAGCGGCCATCAAAGGTGGTTTGACCCGGTTTGATGTTCAGCTTCTTCTCGATAGCGGCCTGAATGCCCTGGTAACCGGTGATGTGACAAACAACGCTGTCACAATAACGGATCACGTGACGTCCTACTGGCTGACGGAAAATCTGGCTGTAGAACGTGGCCACGCCTTCTACGTCGCTGGCGGGGATGCCCAGCACTTCCGCGATGGCGTAAATCGCACCGTCCGGAACCCAGCCGCGCTGCTTCTGCACAATTTTCAGTGCTTCGATGGAAGCGGCGCGCGGATCCTCGTAATGGTGCTTTTCGTGCTCGATCGCATCACGTTCTTGCGCGCTCAGTACAAATGCATCAACGCCGCTCTGAGGAGCGGCTGCATTGATGGGCTCGAGCGCATCGTTGACTGCGTGATTGTCTTTTTGAGAGTCCATAGTTAGCGGTCCACATCTGACATTACAAAATCGATACTACCCAGATAGACGATCAGGTCGGAAACCAGGCTGCCTCGGATGACCGATGGGATCTGCTGCAGGTGCGCAAAGCTCGGCGTACGTACCCGGGTGCGGTAGCTCATGGTGCTGCCGTCGCTGGTCAGGTAGTAGCTGTTGATCCCTTTGGTGGCTTCAATCATCTGGAATGATTCGTTGGCTGGCATCACCGGGCCCCAGGAAACCTGCAGGAAGTGGGTGATCAGCGTTTCAATGTGCTGCAGCGTGCGCTCTTTCGGCGGCGGCGTGGTCAGCGGGTGATCGGCCTTGAACGGGCCTTCCGGCATATTGTTCAGGCACTGTTCGAGGATGCGCAGGCTCTGGCGCAGCTCTTCCACCTTCAGCATCACGCGGGTGTAGCAGTCGCTGTTGCCGTCGCCGACCGGCACTTCGAAGTCGAAGTTCTCGTAGCCGGAGTACGGGCGCCATTTACGCACGTCGAACTCGACGCCGGTGGCGCGCAGACCGGCACCGGTCACGCCCCATTCCAGCGCTTCTTTGGCGTTGTAAGACGCGACGCCGATGGAACGGCCTTTCAGAATGCTGTTCTTCAGCGCCGCTTTCACGTAGGAATCCAGACGCTTCGGCATCCATTCGAGGAATTCACGCAGCAGGCGATCCCAGCCGCGCGGCAGATCGTGCGCGACGCCGCCGATACGGAACCAGGCCGGGTGCATACGGAAGCCGGTGATCGCTTCCACCAGATCGTAGATCTTCTGGCGGTCGGTAAAGGCGAAGAACACCGGGGTCATCGCGCCGACGTCCTGAATGAAGGTGGAGATGTACAGCAGGTGGCTGTTGATGCGGAACAGTTCGGACAGCATCACGCGAATGGTGTCAACGCGCTCCGGCACCTTGATGCCGGCCAGCTTTTCAACCGCCAGCACGTAAGGCATTTCGTTCACGCAGCCGCCGAGGTATTCGATGCGGTCGGTGTACGGAATGTAGCTGTGCCAGGATTGACGCTCGCCCATCTTCTCGGCGCCGCGGTGGTGATAACCGATATCCGGCACGCAGTCGACGATCTCTTCGCCGTCCAGCTGCAGAATGATGCGGAACGCACCGTGCGCAGACGGGTGGTTCGGGCCGAGGTTGAGGAACATGAAGTCTTCGTTCTCGGTGCCGCGCTTCATGCCCCAGTCTTCCGGCTTGAAGGTCAGCGCTTCCATCTCCAGATCTTCTTTCTGCTTGGTCAACACGAAAGGATCGAATTCGGTGGCGCGCGCCGGGTAGTCCTTGCGCAGCGGGTGCCCTTCCCAGGTCTGCGGCATCATGATGCGCGACAGGTGCGGGTGGCCGTCGAAGGTGATGCCGAACATTTCCCAGGTCTCGCGCTCATACCAGTTGGCGTTTGGGAACACCTTGGTGGCCGTCGGCACGTGCAGGTCTTTTTCAGACAGCGCCACCTTCAGCATGATGTCGCGGTTGCGCTCGATGGAAATCAGATGGTAGAAAACGGAGAAATCCGCAGCGGGCAGGCCGTCGCGGTGGGTGCGAAGACGTTCGTCCACGCCATGCAGATCGAACAGCATGACGTACGGCTTCGGCTGTTTTCTCAGGAACGTCATTACTTCCAGTAACTGGTCAGGTTTAACCCATACCACGGGCATGCCGGTGCGGGTGGCCTGAACAGTAAAGGCTTCCGGCCCAAAACGGTTGCGCAGTTCGCCGATCACCGGGTCGTCAAGGTGATCTCGGGTCTGCCAGGCAGGCAAGGCGTCGTGCGTCGTCAAATCTGTCATAATTTTTTTTCACCACACTAAAGGGTTATTCGCCGCAAGTTTCACTTTTCGCTGTGTTAACCAATAGCGCACTAAGATGGACGTTAAATGAACGTCTTAAATCTCGTCAGGCGTCCGGAGGTTGGTCACCGCGATGCGCTCGCCGTGTTTACGCTCTCTTTCAGACTGCATATTGGCGCGGTAAACGCCCTGATCGCCGACAACCCACGACAGTGGGCGACGTTCTTTGCCGATGGATTCCTGCAGCAGCATCAGCGCTTGCATGTAGGCTTCCGGACGCGGTGGGCAGCCGGGAATGTACACGTCGACCGGCAGGAACTTGTCCACGCCCTGCACCACGGAATAGATGTCGTACATGCCGCCGGAGTTGGCGCAAGCGCCCATCGAGATCACCCACTTGGGCTCCAGCATCTGCTCGTACAGACGTTGGATGACCGGGGCCATCTTGGTGAAGCAGGTGCCGGCCACCACCATCAGGTCAGCCTGACGCGGGGAGGCGCGCAACACTTCCGCACCGAAACGCGCCACGTCGTGAACGGCGGTAAACGACGTCACCATCTCCACGTAACAGCACGAAAGGCCGAAGTTATACGGCCAAATAGAGTTTTTACGCCCCCAGTTCACCATGTCATGCAGCGCATGCTCGAGTTTACCCATGTAAACCGTGCGGTGGACCTGTTGTTCCAGGGGATCGGCGACGATCTCCTGTTTTTGCAGGGGATAACGGTCGTTCTCACCGTTCGGGTCTATGCGGGTGAGCGTATAGTCCATCTTAATGCCTCGCTGTTACTGCGGATGACTGTTGGTGTTAGTGATCGTGCTCGGTTTGCTGCGGCGTTGGGAACGCGCCGGAGTCCAATCCAACGCGCCGATGCGCACCAGATAAACCAGACCGGCCAATAGCACCAAAATGAAAATGGCGGCTTCGATAAAGCCTACCCAGCCGCTCTCGCGAATCGAGACCGACCAGGCATACAGGTATAAGGCTTCAACGTCGAAAATAACGAAGAACATGGCCACCAGGTAGAACTTGGCGGACAAACGCATGCGCGCCGTGCCGACCGAGTCGATGCCTGATTCAAACGGGGTGTGTTTGGCGCGCGCCCGGGCTCTCCCGCCCAAGAAGAACGCGCCCAGCAGCATTAAGCCGCAGAGCCCGATAGCCACAACGAGAAATACGGCGAGCGCCCAGTGATGAGCGATAACTTCAGTGGTTGTTGACATACTCTATGCTTACTCATCAAAAGTGGCGTCGATCGCACTGCTCTTGTCACCGGCAGTTAGTGCGCCACATCGATTTAAGGGAAGGATAAATAACCACACAAACAAACTGCTTTTACAGCGAGTTAGGCAGCGTTTTTCTGTGGGCTTTTTACTCCTTTCTATAACCTTTTGTCAACTTTGACAAAAGTATCTACACACTAGTTTACATACGTATCATTTGATTAACATTTGATGCGCCAGGGACAGGCTAAATCGTGTCAGTTAATTTTTGTGTAGAAACAGATAGATATAAACCAACATGCACATTTCAGTTTTACTATACCATTGTCTCAGGAATTCCCTGTTCTTCCACTCACTACCTAGGGGTATTTTTTTGATCCAGGACACGTTTTCAGCATAAATCCTCAAAAAAAGTGTGGCCCTTTAACAATTTTCCTCAAATTGAGCCGCAAAAACGGCCGCTATAAGCTAACAAAATAACCCTGCTATTACCATGCCTTTAACCCATTCAATCTTATTGCTCAAAAAACGAACTTAGCGTATTAAACCCGGCCAAACTCTCTTTTCAGTAACGCTTAAAAGTTAACAAAACAGCAAACTCAATTTAAAAAACAAACCAAATACATATAAATACAATTTTAGGTAAAAAAAGGACAAAAAAAACCTCCGCCGAAGCAGAGGTTTTCATCAGATATCGCGCCGCAGCAGATATCGCGCCGCAGCGTTATTCTTCTTCGTCCACCAGGCTGGCGTCATCCTGATCGCTCTGGAGACCGCCTTCCGCGCCGTTGAAGCCATAGCCGTCATTGCCGCCCTGCATCGCGCTGAAGATGGCCATCGCCAGCTCGTTGCTGCACTGCGCGTTTTTGCACAGCGCATACTGGGTATCCGGCAACGGCGGCAAACCTTCCGCCGCGCCCAGCACCCGCAGGTCAGGGCTCATCATCTCGATCGGCCGCGCGGTCACGCCCAGGCCGGCCTTGCAAGCCGCCCGTACCGCGGACAGCGTGGAAGCGACGTAGGCGATGCGCCACGGGATGCCGGCTTCGTCCAACTGCTTGATCGCCAGCGAACGGAACGGGCTTGGCTCGTCCATCACCACCAGCGGGATCGGCTCGCCGGCCTGGTAATGGTAATCGGCGGCGCAGTACCACAACGTCGGCGACGTGCGCAGCACGATGTGCGGATGCCCTTCGGGATCGGCCGTGGTCACCGCCAGATCGATCTCGCCCTCTTCCAGCAGATCGACCATCGTCGTGCTGCGCTTCACGCGCACGTCAATAGCCAGCTTCGGATAGATGGCGGTTACGCGGTTCAGCAGGAAAGGCAGAATGGTATCGGCGGTGTCGTCGGAAGCGCCGATGGTCAGAACACCTTTAATATTGTTGTACATCAGAGAGGTACAGGCTTCATCGTTAAAGCGCAGGATTTTTCTGGCATAACCGAGAAGCTGAATACCATGCTCAGTCAGAAGTTTGTTGCGCCCATGGCGGGCAAACAGTTCTTTGCCGACCAGTTGCTCTAATCGCTGCATTTGTTGGCTGACGGCTGATTGAGTACGGCAAACGGCGACAGCCGCCGCTGCGAAAGTATTCAAATCAGCAACCGCAACAAAGGTTCTTAGCAGATCGAGGTCGAGATTAAGTATCGGACGATTTGCAGTTGTCATAGTGTATTCTTCACTTTTTTAAATTCTAATTTACGAACTACTACCCTGGTGTGTTTCTCAGACGCCGTTGAAAAAGGACGGAGCCTGTTATGACAGTACCCCACTCATAAGTGGAGGGCAAAAAAATTACTTATGATTCGTTACCTCTATCGCTTTTTGAAATGCGATCTATCGATACTGCTTATAGAACGCGGGGGACTAAATGCCGGCATACGGGGAAAACCCCCACCGGGCCTGAGATTTTACTCATTCATACTGCCTAATTTCCACTCCATTCGTGCTACTGATAACCCTTATCAACTGGCGTTCAGACTGCATTTACGAGCAAGAAATATAAATAATTAACGGCACCGACTTCGTATCACCACGCAATGAATTTAATAAATTCAATCAGTAAGATTTTTACTTTAAATAATATTCTCATAACCACATAAACAATGCTTAAGATAAAATATAAAGTAAAGCTTATGTAAATATGCCATTTTTCTTAGTGTGGTGTGTCATCTGACAACCCGCTATCAGACAACTCCGGTATTATCGTTCCTTTACAGTTACTGAAAACCATTCTCCCTTACGGCTTATCAGTTCTCCACGCCCAGGCGCTGACGCCAGCGCGTCGCGTTGAACGGCGCTCGATTTAACAGAACAAAACCCTAGTAAAATTATAGTTCATGAAATTATGAACCACAAAATAACTTTACCTTTGCTTATCATAACTAAAATCCCCCGTTACGACATGCATTTGCACCAAAGGCGTGCAAAACCCTTCAAAAGCAACTACGCCAGGAGTACATTGGGCGGGTTGCGGCGTCCCACGGTAGGAGCGCCCCTATCCCAGCAAAAGGCTCAACTTTTTATGTCCCCCATTGAGAAATCCAGCAAACTGGACAACGTCTGCTATGACATTCGCGGCCCGGTGCTTAAAGAAGCTAAACGTCTTGAAGAAGAAGGCAATAAAGTCCTGAAACTGAACATCGGCAACCCTGCCCCATTCGGCTTCGACGCCCCGGACGAAATCCTGGTCGACGTGATCCGCAATCTGCCCACGGCGCAAGGCTACTCCGATTCCAAAGGCCTCTTCTCGGCGCGTAAAGCGATCATGCAGCACTATCAGGCGCGCAACATGCGTGACGTGACCGTTGAGGATATCTATATTGGCAACGGCGTCTCCGAGCTGATCGTTCAGTCCATGCAGGCGCTGCTCAACAGCGGCGACGAAATGCTGGTGCCGGCGCCGGACTATCCGTTGTGGACCGCCGCAGTGTCGCTGTCCGGCGGCAAGGCCGTACATTACCTGTGCGATGAGCAGGCCGGCTGGTTCCCGGATCTGGACGACATCATCAGCAAGATCACCCCGCGCACCCGCGGCATCGTGATCATCAACCCGAACAACCCGACCGGTGCGGTCTACAGCAAAGCGCTGCTTGAGCAGATCGTCGAGATCGCCCGTCAACACAACCTGATCATCTTCGCCGACGAGATCTACGACAAGATCTTGTACGACGAAGCAGAGCACCACTCTATCGCCGCGCTGGCGCCGGATCTGCTGACCGTGACCTTCAACGGCCTGTCGAAGACCTACCGCGTGGCGGGTTTCCGCCAGGGCTGGATGGTGCTGAACGGGCCGAAAAAGCACGCCAAAGGCTATATCGAAGGGCTGGAGATGCTGGCTTCGATGCGCCTGTGCGCCAACGTGCCGATGCAGCACGCGATTCAGACCGCGCTGGGCGGTTATCAGAGCATCAGCGAATTCATTCAGCCCGGCGGCCGCCTGTACGAACAGCGCAACCGCACCTGGGAATTGCTCAACGACATCCCGGGCGTCTCTTGCGTGAAGCCGCAGGGCGCGTTGTACATGTTCCCGCGCATCGATGCCAAACGCTTCAACATCCATGACGACCAGAAGCTGGTGCTGGATCTGTTGCTGCAGGAAAAAGTGCTGCTGGTGCAGGGCTCCGCGTTCAACTGGCCTTACCCCGATCACGTGCGCATCGTCACCCTGCCGCGCGTAGACGAACTGGAAATGGCGGTCGGCAAGCTGGGCCGCTTCCTGGAAGGCTATCACCAATAATCATCAGGGGCGCAGCGCCTCGCTGCGCCCTTCCCTCACAGCCCGGTTGCAAAATTCGCCGACACTGCTTCACAATGGGGCCCTCACTTGCCGTTAAAGAGAGCACCATGAGTCAGAGCCATTTCTTCGCCCATCTGTCCCGCCTGAAACTGATCAACCGCTGGCCGCTGATGCGCAACGTGCGCACCGAGAACGTCTCCGAACACAGTCTGCAGGTGGCCTTTGTCGCCCACGCGTTGGCGGTGATCAAGAACCGCAAATTCAACGGCAACCTCAACGCCGACCGCGTTGCGCTGTTGGCGATGTACCATGACGCCAGCGAAGTGATCACCGGCGACATGCCGACGCCGATCAAATACTACAATCCGCAGATCGCCCATGAGTACAAGAAGATCGAAAAGATCGCCCAGCAAAAGCTGCTGGATATGATCCCGGCGGAGCTGCGCAACGATTTTCGCACCATTCTCGATGAGCATTATTACAGCGAAGATGAAAAGCAGGTGGTGAAGCAGGCTGACGCGCTGTGCGCCTACCTGAAATGCCTGGAAGAGCTGTCTGCCGGCAACAACGAATTCACCCTGGCCAAGGCGAGGCTGGATAAAACCCTGGAACAGCGCCGCAGCCCGGAGATGGACTACTTCATGGAAGTGTTCATTCCCAGCTTCAGCCTGTCGCTGGACGAAATCAGCCTCGACAGTTCGCTGTAACCCCGCCGGCGCAGCCTCGCTGCGCCGTTAAAAACCGTAGAGCCACGGCACCACAATCACGCTGACCGCCATCACCAGCAGGGTGAACGGCACGCCGAGACGCACGAAATCGCCGAACTTGTAATTGCCCGGCCCCAGCACCAGCGTGTTGACCGGTGAAGAGACCGGCGTCATAAAGGCGGCGGACGCGGCGATGGCGATAATCATCGCGAACGGGTATGGCGAGACGCCCATTTCGCGCGCGGCGGCGATGGCGATCGGCGCCATCAGCACCGCCGTCGCGGTGTTGGAAATAAACAGCCCGATAGTCGCGCACAAGACGAACAGGCACAGCAGCATCACGCGCGGCCCCGCCCCGCCGGCGACATCCATCAGCCCGCTGACGATCAGACTGACCCCGCCGGTCTTTTGCAGCGCCTGCGCGAACGGCATCATGCCGACTATCAAAATGATGCTCGGCCAATGGATCGATTTATAAGCGCTCTCCATGTCGATACAGCGGAATTTGCCCATCAGCAAACAGGCGATCAGCGCCGCGATCGGGTTGGGGATTTCGTCGGTCAGCATCATCGCCACCATCAACGCCAGGCAAAACAGCGCGTGCGGCGCCTGCGTGATGGCCGGCGCCACTTCGTCCACTTCGGCCGGCAAGTTGAGCACGATAAAGTCATGGGTTTTGGCCTGCAGTTGACGGATCGCCTTCCAGTCGCCGATCACCAGCAAAATGTCGCCCAGCTCCAGCGGCTCGTCCACCAGTTTGCCGCCGAGCGTCTCGCCGTGGCGGCGGATGCCCACCACGTTCAGATCGTAGCGGCTGCGGAACGCCGCTTCGCGCAGGCTTTTGCCCAGCAGCGCCGAGTCAGGGATCAGCGAGACCTCCGCCATGCCGACGTTGCGCGACTGTTCCGAGAAGTAATCGCCGCGCAGCACCATCGGCTCCAGCCGCTGTTCGCCGCAGAATTCGCGCAGATCGATCTGGCTGTCCGACATGTCGATCAAGAGGACGTCGCCCTCGCGCAGCTCGGTGCTGCCGGAGGCGCTGACCATCACCCGCCGAAAGCGTTTCCAGCGTTCGATGCCCACCACGTTGGCGCCGTAGCGCGCACGCAGGTGCAGTTCATCCAGCGAACGCCCAATCAGCGGCGAAGCGCTGCGGACAGCCAGCCGCCGCGCGCGGCCGGTCAGTCTGTAATCGCGGATCAGATCGCGGAAGGTGCGGCGCTGCCAGCCGTCGCCGGCTTTGCCCGTGTCACCGCTGCCCAGCCAACGCCGGGCGATCAGCATGTAGCCGACCCCCAGCGCCAGCACCACCAGGCCGATCGGCGTCACGCTGAAGAAACCGAAACCATGGATGCCTTCGCGCACCAGCTCGCTGTTGACCACCATATTGGGTGGCGTGGCCACCAACGTCATCATGCCGCTGATAAGCCCGGCAAAGCTGAGCGGCATCATCAGCCGCCCCGGCGCGATCTTCATTCTGGCCGTCACGCTGAGCACCACCGGGATAAAGATCGCCACCACGCCGGTCGAGCTCATAAATGCCCCCAGCCCGGCGACCGTCACCATCAGCAGCATCAACATTTTGGTTTCGCTGCTGCCGGCCACTTTCACCAACCAGTCGCCCACCTGATAGGCCACCCCGGTGCGTACCAACCCTTCGCCGATCACGAACAGCGCGGCGATCAGAATCACGTTGGGATCGCTGAACCCGACCGTCGCCTCCTGCAGGCTGAGCGTGCCGCTCAGCACGAAGGCGATGATCACCAACAGCGCCACCACGTCCATGCGCAGCTTGTTGGTGGTAAACAGCACGATGGCAATCAGCAGTAAACTCAGCACCCACAGTAATTCGCTGTTCAAAACGGCCTCATCCGGCAAATGTCCAAGGGCTTAAAAAATAGCATAAAAAAACCCCGCAAAGGCGGGGTCTAATCAATTAGGGTGAAGATAATGCCACTCAGGCCAGTAGGCGAACGATCGCGCCCTGCGCCGTTTTATCAACGGCGATCTGCGCCAGCGAATCCAGCCGCAGGTCAACCTGCTCCAGCTTCGGCGCGTCGGCCGGGGCGTTGACCGCAATCACCTGGCAGCCCGCCGCCAGCCCCGAAAGAATGCCGGCCGGCGCGTCTTCAACCACCACGCACTCGTGCGGCGCCAGCCCCAGACGTTCGGCACCCAGCAGGTAGGCATCGGGCTGAGGCTTGCCGTGTTTAACCTGCTCGGCGGTGATGAACACCGCCGGCTGCGGCAAACCGCCGGCCTGGCGGCGAGCGCCGGCCACCGGCACCGAACCGGAGGTGACGATCGCCCAAGGGATGCCGAGCGCGTTCAGGCGCTCCAACAACGCGATGGCGCCCGGCAGCGCGCGAACGCCTTCGGTATCCTGCGCTTCCACCTGCTCCAGCAGTTGGAACTCGCGCTGAATTTCCGCTTCGCTTTCACCCGGCATAAAGTGGCGCAGAGAAGTAATGGCCTGTTTACCGTGAATGAAGTCCAGCACCGCTTGCGGATCGACGCCGCGGCGCTCGGCCCAGTGCGTCCAGGCGCGCTCTACCGCCGGCAGCGAATCCACCAGGGTGCCATCAAGATCGAACAGAAAACCCTTACACTCCACAGAAAACCTCTTTTTAATCAAGCATTGATGATTTGCGCTATCTCAACGGCGCTCAAGTGATACTGGCGCGGGCAGGCCAGCCAGATCGCCAGCATACGCTGGTATTTTTCCCACATTTTGGTCTGGGCGTTGAAACCGTGGCTGCCGGAATCGAAGTGAGTATAGCGCCCCTCGGTGTTGACCAGGAAACGCACATAGCTCAGGTAGCGCGCCTCGGTGGCGGCGTCGAAGCCGAGAAACGCCAGGCGGCGCTCGTCCAGCCCCTGTTTCTCTTTCAGATTGCCCCAGGAAACCTGCAGCGCATGGTGCATCTCCATCACGTTGATGATGGTGCGGCATACCTCTTCGCTCAGTTCACCAAAGTCACGATCCAGCTCGCGCATTTGCAAGCCGAAGCCGCGTTCGACGATGGTTTGCAACCGGCGATAACGATCGCTGTTGTCCGGATCGAGTAGCGTCATCATCTTGTACTGATTCGACAGGATCAGGCGCTGGGCATGGGTCATTTCCATCAGGATTTCCTCATTTCTGTATGATGGCGGGAGCATCGCACAGCGCAAGAACGCAGGAAATCACAACTCGACCGTTCTTTGATTTAAACCGGGGTTATTGGCGCTTTGACGAGAAAGGCCGCATCAGCGCGGCCTTTTTCATTACAGATCGTCGAGGAAGGTTTTATCCAACTGCTTGAAGGCGCGCTTAAGCAGATCGGCCAACGTCTGATAGGTGGGCGTGCCCTCGAGCGGCGCCACCGCCTGCCCGGCTTCCGTCAGCTTGTTGCGCACCTCATGGAACCATTGCAGCAGCGTCGGCGGCAGCGGCGTAACAGAACGGCGCCCCAGCCACCACAAGCCCTGCATCGGCAGGCTGCAGGCGAACAGCGCGGTGGCGATCGCCGGGCCGAGCTGGCCGCCCAGCGCGATCTGCCAGGTCAGCGTGAAAATCGCCAACGGCGGCATGAAACGGATAGCGAAACGGGTGGCACGCGCAACGCGGTTCTCCGGAAAGACCGGTGCCAGACGTTTGTCTGACGGCCAGGTTTTCATATAATGCTGCCCGCGCTGGAAGACCTGAAACCAGCTTACGGAACCGGACGGTTTGCTCGTCATTGCGTACCTCAACGTCACGTAAAGAAACTAAAAGCGTGCTGCCAGAGCCCATACTAAAAAATTTGAAGCTTTAAATTTATTTTGTGTTTGCACCGGGCTATCGGTATCCTAAGCCGGCCTTGTGGCCGGTAGAAGATGACGTAAATTTTGTCAACTTTTAGCCCTATAAAAATCAAGATTATTTAAACCGCAGAGAAATCATCGGTTTTTCCATCATCCTGTGATTTGTGCACTTCACATGATGTTAATCATAAATGTCATCGGCACTATGCGCTACGCTTGTTGTCTGATTGACGATTAATTCACCACGTGTGTTCGATTTTCTTTTAACAACACGACTATTTAAGTAGGTACTTCCATGTCGAGTAAGCTAGTACTGGTTCTTAACTGCGGCAGTTCTTCTCTGAAATTCGCCATCATCGATGCCGTTAACGGCGACGAATTCCTCTCCGGTTTGGCCGAGTGTTTCCACCTGCCTGAAGCTCGCATCAAGTGGAAAATGGACGGCGCCAAACACGAAGCTGCCCTGGGGGCCGGCGCTGCACACAGCGAAGCGCTGAACTTCATTGTTAATACTATTCTGGCACAAAAACCAGAGCTTTCTGCGCAGCTGACCGCTATCGGCCACCGCATCGTGCACGGCGGCGAGAAGTTCACCGCTTCCGCCGTGATCAACGACGAAGTTCTGCAGGGTATCAAAGATTCCGTGCCGTTTGCACCACTGCACAACCCGGCTCACCTGATCGGCATCGCGGAAGCGCTGAAATCCTTCCCTCACTTGGCTGACAAGAACGTTGCCGTGTTCGACACCGCGTTCCACCAGACCATGCCGGAAGAATCTTACCTGTACGCCCTGCCGTACAGCCTGTACCGCGACCACGGCGTTCGCCGCTACGGCGCACACGGCACCAGCCACTTCTACGTGACTCAAGAAGCCGCGAAGATGCTGAACAAGCCGGTAGAAGAAGTGAACGTGATCACTTGCCACCTGGGCAACGGCGGCTCCGTCACCGCAGTGCGCAACGGCCAGTGCGTTGACACCTCCATGGGTCTGACCCCGCTGGAAGGCCTGGTAATGGGCACCCGCAGCGGTGACATCGATCCGGCTATCATCTTCCACCTGCACGATTCTCTGGGCATGAGCGTTGATCAGATCAACAAGATGCTGACCAAAGAATCCGGCCTGCTGGGCCTGACCGAAGTCACCAGCGACTGCCGTTACGTTGAAGACAACTACGACAGCAAAGCCGACGCCAAACGCGCCATGGACGTGTTCTGCCACCGTCTGGCCAAATACGTCGGCGCCTACAGCGCGCTGATGGAAGGCCGTCTGGATGCGGTGATCTTCACCGGCGGCATCGGCGAGAACGCCGGCATGGTGCGTGAGCTGACCCTGAACAAACTGGGCCTGCTGGGCTTCGAAATCGACCACGACCGCAACATGGCCGCTCGCTTCGGCAAATCCGGCGCCATCACCAAAGACGGCAGCCGCCTGGCGCTGGTGATCCCGACCAACGAAGAGTTGGTCATCGCGCAGGACGCATCCCGCCTGACCGCGTAATGCTCTCAAAACACCGTCAGCCCAGGCTGACGGTGTTGTTTTAGCCTCATGTTAATCGTGAAGAGGACTATTCTGTGTCACGTACTATTATGTTGATCCCCACCGGCACCAGCGTCGGCCTGACCAGCGTCAGCCTGGGTGTCATCCGCTCCATGGAGCAAAAAGGCGTTCGTCTGAGCGTGTTCAAACCTATCGCTCAACCGCGCACCGGCGACAACGCACTCGACCAGACCACCACCATCATCCGCAGCAACTCCACCATCCCGGCGGCCGAACCGCTGCGCATGGATTACGTTGAGGGCCTGCTGAGCTCCAACCAGCAAGACGTGCTGATGGAAGAGATTGTGGCGCGCTACCACGAGAACACCAAAGACGCGGAAGTGGTGCTGATCGAAGGCCTGGTGCCGACCCGCAAACATCAGTTCGCCAACGCGCTGAACTACGAGATCGCCAAAACCCTGAATGCCGAAATCGTCTTCGTGCTGGCGCTGGGCAACGACTCCCCGGCGCAGCTGAAAGAGCGCATCGAACTGGCGCGCACCAGCTTCGGCGGCAGCAAGAACAAAAACATCACCGGCGTTATCATCAACAAGCTGAACGCACCGGTCGACGATCAGGGCCGCACCCGTCCTGACCTGTCCGAAATCTTCGACGACTCCACCAAGGCCAGCATCGCCCACGTCGATCCTGCGCAGCTGTTCGCCAACAGCCCGCTGCCGGTTCTGGGCTGCGTGCCGTGGAGCTTCGATCTGATCGCCACCCGCGCCATCGACATGGCTCGCCATCTGAAGGCCCGCGTGGTCAACGAAGGCGACATCATGACCCGCCGCGTGAAGTCCGTGACCTTCTGTGCGCGCAGCATTCCGCACATGCTGGAACACTTCCGCCCAGGCTCCCTGCTGGTGACCTCCGCAGACCGTCCTGACGTACTGGTCTCCGCCTGCCTGGCGGCGATGAACGGCGTGGAAATCGGCGCCATCCTGCTGACCGGCGGCTACGCCATCGACGAGCCGATCAAGAAGCTGTGCGAACGCGCCTTCCAGACCGGCCTGCCGGTGTTCATGGTTGACACCAACACCTGGCAAACCTCGCTGAGCCTGCAGAGCTTCAACCTCGAAGTGCCGGCGGACGACCACCAGCGCATCGAGAAAGTGCAGAACTACGTGGCCAGCCACATCAGCACCGAGTGGATCGACTCGCTGACCGCTACCTCTGAGCGTTCACGCCGCCTGTCTCCACCGGCGTTCCGTTACGAACTGACCGAGCTGGCGCGTAAAGCCGGCAAGCGCATCGTGCTGCCGGAAGGCGACGAGCCGCGCACCGTGAAAGCGGCGGCCATCTGCGCCGAACGCGGCATCGCGGAATGCGTGCTGCTCGGCAACCCGGACGAGATCCAGCGCGTCGCGGCAGCGCAAGGCGTTGAGCTGGGCAAAGGCATCGAAATCGTCGATCCGGTCGCCGTGCGTGAAAACTACGTGCCACGTCTGGTTGAGCTGCGCAAGAGCAAGGGGATGACCGAAGTGGTCGCGCGCGAGCAGCTGGAAGACAACGTGGTGCTCGGCACCCTGATGCTGGAACAAGGCGAAGTCGACGGCCTGGTCTCCGGTGCGGTTCACACCACCGCCAACACCATCCGTCCGCCGTTGCAGCTGATCAAAACCGCACCGGGCAGCTCGCTGGTCTCCTCCGTGTTCTTCATGCTGCTGCCTGACCAGGTACTGGTCTACGGCGACTGCGCGATCAACCCGGATCCGACCGCCGAGCAGCTGTCTGAAATCGCCATCCAGTCTGCGGATTCCGCCGCGGCCTTCGGCATCGAGCCGCGCGTGGCGATGATCTCCTACTCCACCGGCAACTCCGGTGCGGGCAGCGACGTAGAGAAAGTGCGCGAAGCGACCCGTCTGGCGCAGGAAAAACGCCCGGATCTGATCATCGACGGCCCGCTGCAGTACGACGCCGCCATCATGGCCGACGTTGCCAAGTCCAAGGCGCCGAACTCACCGGTGGCCGGCCAGGCGACCGTGTTCATCTTCCCGGATCTGAACACCGGCAACACCACCTACAAAGCGGTACAGCGTTCCGCTGACCTGGTCTCCATCGGGCCGATGCTGCAAGGCATGCGCAAGCCGGTGAACGACCTGTCGCGCGGCGCACTGGTTGACGATATCGTCTACACCGTCGCGCTGACGGCGATCCAGTCTTCCCAGGCTGACGCTGCCGCCGCCAAGGCGTAATAAACCGTTAAAAAAAGCCAGTCAGGTAATCCTGACTGGCTTTTTTATGCCTGATATTCTTGGTGATGATGCTGTTTTAGACAATACCCGCCAAATCCGCAGCACCCACCATCATCGCCAGGCGCTGACGCCCCGTGCAGAAAAATCAATGGTAGGCATGATGGGGATTTGGCTGTTCGTGGCATAGAAAAATGCCGAATTCGTAAAGGAATACACCTTCCCGGAAAAATTGATGGTGACGCGGTTGCCCTCGCCGCGGATAGTTGCATCAGCCCGATCCGCCGTCAAAATTGGCGCGCTTTGACTCAGCACGTTGATAGGGTCGCCATCCAGGCTTCCGTTCAAATAGTAACGATACACATCCGTGTCGGTGGCCCCCGCATTCTGGTACTCGGTGACATAGAGCCAAATCTCGTCGGTCAACTGCTTTTTGCTGTAGAGCTTATCGTCATAAGTATCGCGGGTGGCATACCAATACCCCGCAAAGCCAACGACAATAACCAACAAAACCGTCGTCAATAGCCGATGAGCCCATTTAGTAACCATGCTGAGTTGCATAATCAATTCCTTCTCAAGCGTTATACCAATCACCCCGCTTCACACACATTGCTGCCCCAGTCATCTCATTCATCCCTTCTCTGGCTTTATTACTTCGCGCTGGCAATAACCTGCGAAATCTGGCCGTCACTGATTTTCAGCGAGAAACTGCGCTGCCAGAAACGTTTGGAATCTGCATCCTGAGGATCTACGGTACTGATTGCCACGGTATATGGCACATTGCTCTCAAATGCCTTGAACGAGTATGGGATACATTGGCCGGGCGTAATCGTCTCAACGGGCTTCGGCGGTAGAATGGTCCTACGCCAGAGTTCATGCGTTTGGCTACCCAACCGGTGTTCAATAGCGATACTGACCAGACTGACCCTGCCACTCTGTGTTGGGTCGGTTTGCGGTAAAGAGAAACAGAGATCATTTCCCCTCAGCGTAATATCCGCAGTGTAAAAACGTTGCTTTTCAAGCATACAGCCACTGAGCAACATCATCATGATGAGGGTAGAACGGGATAGCGTGATCTCGCCTAGCGTCAGCCTTCTGAACGAGCCTCTTGCTGCTATCATTATTCACCCCATGAATATAACTAATTGTATTTATTATACTATTTTTATTATCTCTTTTTACCTAAGCATTGGCCATCTATTATCCATTAAAAACAAAAAGCCCCCTAAGGGGCTTCTCAGTTGATAACGCGTGAGTCATGACTCAGATACTGGGCAGGAAGCTATGTGCTTTGTCCAGAGCACCAGACCTCATTCGTTACAGCAGTTGTTATTGACTCGAGAACTATTTTTGCAGCAGCTGCCCAGCAGCCTCCAGAATATGCTCGGCGGTCAGGCCATACTCCTGCTGTAAAAACGCCTGGGTGCCCACCTGACCATAACGCTCCTTCACCCCCACGCGCCGCATCGGCGTCGGGCACTCTTCCGCCAGCACCTCCGCCACCGCCGACCCCAGCCCGTTATGAATGCTGTGGTTTTCACAGGTGACGATGCGTCCGGTCTTGGCCGCATAGGCTTTGATCAGTTCACGGTCAATAGGCTTGAGGGTGAACATATCGATCACCGCCGCGCTGACGCCCTGCCGCGCCAGCATCTCCGCCGCCTTCAGCGCCTCCGCCACCATGATGCCGTTGGCGATCAGCGTGATATCGTCGCCGTCGCGCAGCAGATTGCCCTTGCCGATGGTAAAGCGCGAGCCGTCCTGGTAGATGCGCGTCGCCTGCTTGCGGATGGTGCGCACCCAGTAGAAGCCGCGCAGATCCATCAGCTGGCGCAGAATGTCGGCGAACATGGTGGCGTCGGTCACTTCCAGCACCACCGAGTGCGCCAGCCCGCGCACGATGCCCATATCCTCGAACGACATGTGGGTGCCGCCGTTGTGGCAGGCGCTCACCCCGGCGTCGGAAGCGATCACCTTGACGTTGTTTCGCTGATAATCCAGCGACATGAACAGCTGATCGAAACAGCGGCGGCTGGCGAAGGCGGTAAAGGTGTGCACGAACGGCACCCGGCCGGTCAGCGACAGTCCGGCGGCGACGCCGATCACGTTAGCCTCCATGATGCCGCAGTTAATCACGTGCTGCGGGTGATCCTTATGCACGCCGTCCATCGCCATGGAGCTCATCAGGTCCGCCTCCAGCGCGATGATCGGCGCGCCCGCTTCAATCTGCCGCCGCACCGCGCCGGCATAGACTTTGCGCATTTCGACGGCGTCGTTTTCCAACTGCGTCACTACGTTAAACATGGGCGGCCTCCAGTTCGGCGATGGCTTTTTCAATCTCCTGCTGCACGTCCGGCGTCAGGCGCAGGTGGTGTGAGTTCGACAGGTTTTCCAAATAGGTCACCCCCTGTCCCTTGATGCTGTCGAGCACGATCGCCAGCGGCCGCTGTTCTCCGCCGCGCACCGGCCTCACCGCCGCCAGCAGCGCCGTGATGTCGTCGCCCTTGATGGTCTGCACCTCAAAGCCGAAAGCGCGGAACTTGGCGGCCAGATCGAACGGCTGGATCACCTCGTCCAGCGCGCCGTCCAGCTGTTGTTTGTTGTAATCGATAAACAGCGTCAGGTTGTTCAGATTGTGGTGGGCGATAAACTGGAACGCCTCCCAGCACTGCCCTTCGTTCAGCTCACCGTCGCCGAGGATGCTGAACACCCGGTTACGACGCCCCGCCAGCCGATGGGACAGCGCCATGCCGGCGGCGATCGACACGCCCTGCCCCAGCGAGCCGGTAGTGGCATCCACGCCGCGCGTGCGCAGCCGGTCCGGATGGCTCGGCAGGCGCGTGCCGTTCTGATTGAGGGTTTGCAACTCCGCCAGCGGGAAGTAGCCCTTGATCGCCAGCGTGCTGTACAGCGCCGGGCCGGCGTGCCCCTTCGACAGCACGAAGTCATCGCGCTCCGGCCAGTCCGGATCCGCCGGATCGATGCGCATCACGCCGCCGTACAATACCGCCAGCGTCTCGACCACCGACATGCAGCCGCCGTAGTGGCCGAACCCCAGCCCGGTCAACGCCTTCAATGTTTCCAGGCGGATGGCGCGCGCCAGGGCGCGCAGCTCTTCAATTTCCGTTTCGCTCGTTGTGTCGTTCATCACTCTGCCCTCATTATTTCTCGACGCGGTCAGCGGCCGGCGCGCCTTTGCGTTTTCCCAGGAAGTTATGCGCCACCAGCAGCGCAAACACGGCGACAATCGCCAGCATGATCATCTCTTTCGACATAAAGCGCGCCATGTTGCCCAGCAGGATGCCGATCGCGCCGAAGTCGGCGTCGGAGAAGGTGGTGTTGGCAAAGCCCAGCGCCCCCAGCACCGGCAGTAGCAGCACCGGCAGGAAGGTGATCAGCAGACCGTTGGCGAAAGCGCCCAGCATCGCGCCGCGCCGCCCGCCGGTGGCGTTGCCGAACACCCCGGCGGTAGCGCCGGTGAAGAAATGCGGCACTACGCCGGGCAGGATCAGCACCATCTTCAGTTGCCCCAGCAGGAACAGCCCGGCCAACCCGCCGAGGAAGCTGAACAGGAAGCCGATCAGCACCGCGTTGGGGGCATAGGGGTAAACCACCGGGCAATCCAGCGCCGGCCGCGCGTTAGGCACCAGTTTTTCCGAGAAGCCGGTGAACGCCGGCACGATCTCCGCCAGAATCAAGCGCACGCCCTGCAGGATAATGAATACCCCGGCGGCGAAGGTGATGGCCTGGATAATCGAATACACCAGGTAGTTCTGGCCGCCGCTGAGCTCGCTTTCCACATAGGCCCGCCCGGCGCAGATCGCCAGGATCAGGTAGATGACGATCATGGTCATCGAGATCGAAATGGAGCTGTCGCGCAGAAAACTGAGGTTTTTCGGCAGGTTCATCTCTTCGGTCGAGCGCGAGTTTTTCCCCACTTTCGAGCCGATCCAACCGGACAGCACATAGCCCAGGGTGCCGAAGTGGCCGAAGGCGATATCGTCGTTGCCGGTGATGCGGCGCATATAGCGCTGGGCGATCGCCGGGAAGAACGCCATCACCAACCCCAGGGTCAGCGCGCCGGTGAACACCAACTGTACGCCCTCGAAGCCCGCCACCGTCAGGATGATGCCGATCATGCAGGCCATGTAGAAGGTGTGGTGGCCGGTGAGGAAGATGTATTTCAATCGGGTAAAACGCGCCACCACGATATTCGCCACCATGCCGAACGCCATGATCAGCGCGGTGGAAGCGCCGTATTTCTCCAGCGCGATGGAGACGATGGCTTCGTTATTCGGAATGATGCCCTGAATATTAAACGCGTGTTCGAACATGCCGCCCAGCGGATTGAGCGATCCGACCAATACCGTGGCGCCGCCGCCCAAAACGATAAAGCCGAGAATGGTTTTTACCGTGCCTTTCACCACGTCGGAAAACGATTTCTTTTGCGCCAGCAAACCGATCAGCGCAATAAGCCCGACCAGTACCGAAGGCACCTTTAATATATCCACCACAAACTTAAGCGTTTCCTGGATAAACATATCCACCTCGCCAATCGTTTTATTCAGATGATTGAGTGGGCTTCGAAGTAAGCGCGCAGCTTGGCTTCCAGCTCATTAATGTCGATGATGTTGCTGATCACCACCAGCTGCTCGGCCGGTACGCTGGCGCTGTCGGCGATGTCTTTCGCCATCACGAACACGTCGGCGGCGCCGGGAGTGGCGGACGACAGATCGGAGTGTTCGACCTCGGCCTCCACCCCCATCTTTTTCAGCACCTTTTTAATGTTCATTTCCACCATAAAGCTGCTGCCGAGACCTGAACCGCAAATCGCCATGATTTTCATGATATCCACCTGTTGAATTTAGCGTGTAGGGTAGCGCCGCCGGGAATATTCCCGACGTTATGGGCATTAATAATGTTCCTGGTGATTAAACGTTAATAGCGGGCGATAATATCCTCAATTTGCCGTTTGTCTGTGGCGTGAAATAACGCCTCCATCGCCGTGTTATCGGAAAATAATTCCGCCAACTGCGAAATCATTTCAATGTGACTGTTGCCGTCGGGTGCGGAAAGCATCACCACCACCTGAACCGGATCGTTATCCGCAGAATGAAAATTCACGCCCTGGTGGATCTTCAACAGCGACAGCCCCAGCGCGTTGGCGCCCTGCTCCGGCCGCGCGTGCGGCATCGCGATGCCCGGCGCCAGGACGAAGTAGGGGCCAAGCTGCTCCTGCTGATGAAAGATGGCCGTCAGGTAATTCGGCGTAATCACGCCGCGTTGCAGCAGCGGTTGCGCGCTCAGCGTTACCGCCTGGCGCCAGTCCTCCACCCGTTCGCACAGCTGTATATGATCGGCGGTCAGCCATTCTTTCAGCACGTTACCCTCCCAAGCGTTGATGGTTTCGGCCGGTGATTAATTCACCGACGACGGTAAAACTTTAATCAACCCCTCTCGGCTGCACAGTGATTGGCATCACAAAGATAGCGCTACCAAATCGCTATCATGCAGAACTGTGATAGCGCTATCAAAACGCCATGCCGCGGCGCGGCGTTAACCACAATTTTTTCTCGCTCTTCCGGGTTACGGGGTAGAATGTGCCGCATACTGGGATCGTCGAAGCCGCGCCGTCGGCTTCCCACCATCACAATCTTTATGCGCCGCGCGCGCATTTCAGTCGGGATTAGGCATGTCGATCGGTAAAAAACGCCGCAGCACAGGCAGGGTGACGTTGGCTGACGTAGCGCAGCTGGCGGGCGTCGGCACCATGACGGTGTCGCGCGCGCTGCGCACGCCGGAACAGGTTTCGGACAAACTGCGCGAGAAGATAGACGCGGCGGTAAACGAGCTGGGCTATCTGCCCAACCTGGCCGCCAGCTCGCTGGCCTCGGCCTCGTCCTACACCATCGCCATGGTGGTGCCCAGCCTGTCCGAATCCGGCTGCGCCGAGATGTTCGCCGGCCTGCAGAAAGTGCTGCAGCCCGCCGGCTATCACATCATGCTGGCGGAGTCGCAGCACCACCTGGAACGCGAGGAGAAACTGCTGGAGACACTGCTCTCTTACAACCTGGCGGCGGCGGTGCTGCTCAGCGTCGAGCATTCGCAAAATGCCCGCAACGCGTTGATCGCCGCCAACATTCCGGTGGTGGAGATCGGCGCCGTACGCGCCGATCCGATCGACATGAGCATCGGCATCGATTACGTGGCGGCCATGTATCAGCTGACGCAAACGGTGATCGCCAGCGGTTACCAGAATATCGGGCTGCTGTGCGCCAATCAGGAGCAGTGGATTTTCCAGCAGCACCTGCAGGGCTGGCACAAGGCGCTGCTGCGCAACCATATGTCGCCGCATCGGGTCATCAACGCCGCGCAGCCCGCCAGCTTCAGCACCGGCGCGCAGCAGCTGCCGGAATTCTTGCTGGCCTGGCCGGAGCTGGACGCGCTGGTGTGCGCGTCGGACGAACTGGCGGGCGGCGTACTGTATGAATGCCAGCGGCGGCGCATCAAGGTGCCGGATAATCTGGCGGTGGTGGGCTTCGGCAACAGCGAGTTCAGCCGGGTGTGCCAGCCGCCGCTGACCACCATGACCATTCCGCATCGCGACATCGGCATTCAGGCCGGCCAGGCGCTGCTGGCGCGGCTGAACGAGCATCCCTGGCAGCCGCCAGGCTCCCTGCCCGCCACGCTGTGCCGCCGCGACAGCTGCTGAATCCGCCCGTAAAAAAAGCCGGTCGATGACCGGCTTTTCCATGCGCAGGCGGCTCAGTGATTGTCGAGCGGCTTGCCGTAATCCTGTTCATTGTTGCGCGTCAGCCACAGCGACAGCGCCTTCAGCGAATCCGGGGTAAACTCGTCGCAGCGGGCGGTGATCTCTTCCGGCGTCAGCCAGCACACCTCGGCCACTTCTTCTTCCTGCAGCGCGAACGGCCCGTGCGATACGCAGCTGAACAGCGCCCCCCACACCCGGCACTGCTCTTCCTCGAAGTAGAACAGACCGTGCTCGGCGAAAGGCACGCCGGCGATGCCCAGCTCCTCTTCCGCCTCGCGGCGCGCCGAATCCAGCACGTTTTCACCGCTTTGCACTACGCCGCCCGCCGTCGCGTCCAGCCAGCCCGGGTAGAAGTCCTTGATCTCGGTGCGACGCTGCACCAGAATTTTTCCCATCCCATCATGCACCACAATATAGGTAGCACGATGACGCAGCCGCTCCGCCCGCATCTGTTGACGACTGGATTGAGCAATCACCTCGTTTTGCTCGTCGACGATATCAACCCACTCGGTATCTGCAGCCTGACCCTGTTCCGCCATCCTCTAAAACCTTCTATTTTGGCGCGATGCAATCCCGCGCGCTGGTTAATCAATGAGTGTTTTTCAAAGATTTTTATTGTGTGTGTATAAATTAGTGCGTTTAGCGTGTTAACGCCACCTCCGCGACGACCTTGCCGTCGTCGAGCGTCAGCACGCGCAAAGTGCCGCTTTCCAACATGCCGTAGCTGGCGGGAAAGCCCCCTTTCGGGATGCTGACCGAGCCCGGATTGAAGCAATAGATCTCACCCTGCCGCTCCGCCTGCGGCAGATGCGTATGGCCATAGGCCAAGACGTCACCGCAGGATAACGGCGGCAGTGCCGAGGGATGATAAAGGTGACCGTGGGTCAAAAACAATCGTCTTTTTTGCAGTAAAACCTGTTGCCAGGGCGCCTCGATGGGAAACGTCAGCAGCATCTGATCGACCTCGCTGTCGCAATTGCCGCGAACGGCGATGATCTTGTCGCTATAGCGATTCAATCGTTCGGCAACCTGAGCGGGCTGATACCCGGCGGGCAGCGCGTTGCGCGGGCCGTGATTCAGCAAATCACCCAGAAGAATCAACCAGTCGGCGCCGTGTTGTGCGAACAATTCCAGCACGCGTTCGGTAGCCGGCAGCGAACCGTGGATATCCGAGGCGAACATCAGCTTCATAACCTTGTCCTATAGAGGGAAATAAGCGCCATTTTACCGCGCCGGCGCCGTGCGGCAAACCGCCGCCCGCCCCGGTGGAGAATTGTGATCCAACTGCGCAGATAGCATCGGACGAATCCCACATAGCCTGCTATCCTTAGCTGCTATTGTTGGATCTCTGATATACCTTTGTGCGCGGCGAAGACCGCAGCAACGTGTAATGAATTACAGATCACCTTACCGCAGGAGGCAACATGATTGACCTGTATTACGCGCCTACTCCCAATGGTCACAAGATCACCTTGTTTTTGGAAGAGGTCGGCTTACCCTACCGTATCCATCGCGTAAACATCAGCGCCGGCGAGCAGTTCAAGCCGGACTTTCTGAGCATTTCTCCCAACAACAAAATCCCGGCGATCGTCGATCAGCAACCGGTGGACGGCGGCGCGCCGATCAGCCTGTTCGAATCCGGGGAAATCCTGCTGTATCTGGCGGAGAAGACCGGCAAGCTGCTGAGCAAGGGCCTGCGCGAACGCGCCGCTACCCTGCAGTGGCTGTTCTGGCAAGTGGCCGGATTCGGGCCGATGCTCGGGCAGAATCACCACTTTAACCACTACGCGCCGCAGCCGGTGCCTTACGCCATCGAGCGTTACCATCTGGAGACCAAGCGGCTGTACGGCGTGCTGGAAGCTGAACTGCAAAAACACCCGTACCTGGGCGGCGATAACTACAGCATCGCCGATATCGCCACCTACCCGTGGGTCGTGTCGCATCCGCGCCAGCGCATCGATCTGGCTGATTACCCGGCGGTGCGCAACTGGTTCGAGCGCATCAGCAATCGCCCGGCGACCGAGCGCGCCTACAAACTGGCCGAACAAGCCTAAGTGCCCCCCGACTCCCCGTCGGCCGGGGAGTCACATCGTCCCTGCGTTATCATTTCCCTACTTTCCGTGTATTCTGAACGCTAATAATCAGACCTATGGAGAATCTCTGATGTCTTTCAGTCAACCCGACGCCGTTATTCGCATTAAAAATCTGCGGCTGCGCACGTTCATCGGTATCAAGGAAGAGGAAATCAACAACCGACAGGACGTCCTGATCAACGTGGTGATCCACTACCCGGCGGACAAGGCGCGCAACAGCGAAGATATCGCCGATGCGCTCAACTACCGCACCATCACCAAAGCGATCATCCGCCATGTGGAAGATAACCGTTTCGCGTTGCTGGAAAAATTAACGCAGGATGTGCTCGATATCGTAAAAGAACACGCCTGGGTGACCTATGCTGAAGTGGAGATAGATAAACTTCTGGCCCTGCGCTACGCCGACTCGGTTTCCATGACCATGAGCTACCGCCGGGACTAATTCAGGGAGGTCGACCATGCGGATCCTGATCACCGGCGCAACGGGATTGATAGGCAGCAGCCTGACGGCAAGACTGCTGGCGCTTTCTCACCACATTACGGTGCTGACCCGAGACGAACGGCGAGCCCGAGCCCGGCTGGGCGACCGGCCGAGCTATTGGCGAACGCTGGACGACCGGCAATCGCTGGATGAATTTGACGCGGTGATCAACCTGGCCGGCGAACCTATCGCCGACAAGCGCTGGAGCGTGCAGCAGAAAGAGCGGCTGTGCCGCAGCCGCTGGGATCTGACCGAACGCTTGGCGAAGCTGATCAAGGCCGGCAGCACGCCCCCCGGCGTGCTGATTTCCGGTTCCGCCGTCGGCTACTACGGCGATCAGGGGCAGGCGGTGGTGACCGAAGAGGAGCCGCCGCACGACGAATTCACCCACCAGCTGTGTCAACGCTGGGAAGCGCTGGCGCTGCAGGCGCAAAGCGACGCCACCCGCGTCTGCCTGCTGCGCACCGGCGTGGTGCTGGCGCCACAGGGCGGCGCGCTGGCCAAAATGCTGCCGCCGTTCCGCTTCGGGCTCGGCGGCCCGATCGGCGACGGTCGCCAATACCTGCCGTGGATCCACCTCGAAGACATGGTCAACGGCATTATTTATCTGCTGGATCACGCCACCCTGAGCGGCCCGTTCAACATGGTCGCTCCCTACCCGGTGCACAACGAGCAATTCGCCGCCCAATTGGCCAACGTGCTCGATCGCCCGGCGTTTCTGCGGGTGCCGGCGTTCGTCATGCGGCTGTTGATGGGGGAAGCGGCGGTGCTGGTGCTCGGCGGCCAGCGGGCGGTGCCGAAGCGCCTGGAAGAGGCCGGTTTCCACTTCCGTTATCTGGAGCTGGAACAGGCATTGGATGACGTTGTCAATCAGCGGGCCGAAGCCCGCTGATCTGAGGTTACTTCAACGCGCCGGACAGGAACTGCTGCAGGCGCGGGCTTTTGGGATTGCCGAACAGCTCGGCCGGCGGGCCCTGCTCTTCGATCAACCCTTTGTGCAGGAAGATCACGTGGTTCGAAACGTGGCGCGCAAATTCCATTTCGTGCGTCACCACCACCATGGTTTTTCCCTCCTCCGCCAGCTTCTGCATGATGCGCAGCACCTCGCCCACCAACTCGGGATCCAGCGCCGACGTCGGTTCGTCAAACAGCAGCACCTCCGGCTCCATCGCCAATGCGCGGGCAATGGAGACGCGCTGCTGCTGGCCGCCCGACAGGTGCACCGGGTACTTGCCGCGCGCCCGCTCGTCGATGCCCACTTTATCCAGGTAGCGCACCGCGCGCTCGTGCGCGTCGGCCTTGCTCAGCCCCAGCACCTGCACCGGCGCCTCCATCACGTTCTCCAGCACCGTCATATGGCTCCACAGGTTAAAATGCTGGAACACCATGGTCAGGCGGGTACGCAGCAGCTGCAGCTGCTTCTTGTCGAATACCTTCAGCTGGCCGTCCTTGTCGCGCACCATGCGAATATCTTCGTTGTTCAGGCTGATCGAGCCTTCGCTCGGCTTCTCGAGGAAGTTGATGCAGCGCAGAAAGGTACTTTTGCCGGAGCCGGAGGAGCCGATGATGCTGATCACATCCCCGGCGTTGGCCGCCAGCGAGACGCCCTTCAGCACCTCGTGATCGCCATAGCGTTTGTGCAGTTCCGTGACGGCTAATTTATTCTCAGACATGGTTTTTCTTCCCGTCATTTATCAGTGACTAACGTGTGCCATCCAGCGTTTTTCAGCTTTGCGGAACAGGCTGATTAACACGTAGGAGATGATCAGGTACAACACCGCCGCAATGCCGAAAGCGTAAAACGGCTGATAGGTCGCGGCATTGATGTCGCGCGCAATCTTCAGCAGGTCCGGCACGGTGGCGGTAAACGCCAGCGCGGTGGAGTGCAGCATCAGGATCACTTCGTTGCTGTAGGCCGGCAGCGCGGTGCGCAGCGCCGAAGGCAAAATGATGCAGCGATACATCTTGAAGCGCGAGAAACCGTAGGCGTTGGCGGCCTCGATTTCACCGTGCGGCACCGAGCGGATCGCCCCGGCGAAGATCTCGGTAGTATACGCGCAGGTGTTGAGCGTCAGCGCCAGGATGGTGCAGTTGAGCCCGCTGCGGAAAAACGCGTTGAGAAACTCGCTGCCGCGCACGATTTCCAGGCTGTACATGCCGGAGTAGAACACCAGCAACTGCACGTACAGCGGCGTGCCGCGAAACACGTAGGTGTAGAGCCACACCGGGAAACGCACCCAGCGAAGGGAAGAGACGCGCGCCACCGCCATCGGGATCGCCAGCAACCCGCCCATCACCACGGAGGCGATCAGCAGCCACAGCGTGACCGCCACGCCGGTGAAACGGTAGCCGTCGCTCCACAGCAGCGACTGCCAATACTGTTGCAAAATCTCGATCATAGCTCGGCCCTCTTGACGCCCAGTGAGTAACGCCGTTCAAGCCACAACAGCACGCCGTTGGAAACGGTAGTGAAAATCAGGTAAACCACGCCGGCTACGATGGCGAAGAAGAACGGCTGATAGGTGCCTTTCCCCGCCAACTGCGTGGCTTTCACCACGTCGTTCAGGCCAAGGATAGACACCAGCGCCGTTGCCTTCAGGATCACCTGCCAGTTGTTGCCGATGCCCGGCAAGGCGAAGCGCATCATCGCCGGGAACAAAATGCGCCGAAAGATCTGCGCGCCGCTGAAGCCGTAGGCCGTCGCCGCCTCAATCTGCCCTTTCGGCACCGCCAAGTAGGCGCCGCGGAAGGTTTCGGTAAAGTACGCGCCGTAAATAAAGCCGAGGGTAATGATGCCGGCGCCGAGCGGGTCAATATCGATCTGCGAGAAACCGAGCAGCGTGGTGATGTTGTTCAAGGCGATTTGCAGGCCATAAAAAATCAGCAGCATCAGCACCAGATCGGGCACGCCGCGGATCAGCGTGGTGTAAGCGCCGAACAGGCCGGAAATAAGGGGGTTGTGGGAGAGTTTGCCGCCGGCGCCGATCAACCCGATCACCACCGCCAACAATACGGAACTGAGGGCCAACTCCAGCGTCACCAGAGCCCCCTCGAAAATCAGTTGGGAATAGCCTTGCAGCATCTACTTCACCCTGTCGTCTAGGATCCGAACCATCGGAGCCGGCGCACCGGCCCCGCAGTCACAGCATGGAACGGTTAGCGGATTAGCCGCCGTAGACGTCGAAGTCGAAGTACTTTTTCGCGTATTTATCGTAGGTGCCGTCTTTGCGCATCTCGGCGAAGGCTTTGTCCAGCGCCGCTTTCAGCTCGGTATCGGTTTTGCGCAGCCCCATGCCGGTGCCGACGCCAAAGAATTTGTCATCCTTCACCGATTCGCCGGCGAACGCATAGTCTTTGCCCGGCGGCTGTTTCAGGAAGCCATCGCTGCCCGCCACTTCATCCTGGAAGGCGGCGTCGATACGCCCGGAGGCCAGATCGGCGTAGACCAGATCCTGGTTCTGATAAGGCACTACGGTGACGCCCTTCGGCTGCCACATGGCGTTGGCGTAGGCTTCCTGGGTCGTGCCCTGCAGCACGCCCACGCTCTTGCCTTTCAACGCATCCACGGTAGGCAACAGCTTAGACCCCTTCGGCGCGATCAGGCGGGCGTTGGCGGCATACAGTTTGTCGGTAAAGGCGATTTCCTGCTGGCGTTTTTCGGTGATGGACAGCGAAGAGATGATAGCGTCGATCTTTTTCGCCTTGAGGGATGGGATCAGCGCGTCAAAGTCGCTCTCCACGAAGGTGCATTGGGTATTTATGCGTTTGCACAGCTCTTTGGCCAAATCGATATCGAAGCCGACCAGCTCGCCTTTGGCATTTTTGGATTCAAACGGCGCGTAAGTCGGATCGGTGCCAATCTTCAATGTCGATGGGATAGCGGCGAATGCGCTGTTTGCGGCCGCCAAAGCCAAGACTAAAGGAAGAACCTTAACCAGCTTTTTCATAAATTACCCTCAAATTGATTTTTTTGATGCCACTACGGGCATTACTTTTCCCCACCAAATCAATTTGCAGTAATCGTGCCACATTAGGTGCTACGGGCGGAGGGAACGGCTCCGGCCTTCACAATACTGTTTCCTGGGACGATAACCGCAAAATTAAATCGGCCGCTCGGGGCCGCGCCACTGGCAGCCGCGACAGGACGGCGCCATGAAACAGTGAACGTGATGAAGTGGGATCATTATGGTGCATGCGCCGCCCTAATTCAGTGCGGTGTTGCACAAATGTACCAATTTGGGGATGAAAATGTTAATCAGCACCCTGCCAACGGGTGAACAGATCGGCCGGCAATTCGATATCAAACTGATCGATCACCCGATTGACGGTCTGATCGATGATGTCTTCCACGCTTTTCGGCTGGTGATAAAACGCCGGCACCGGGGGCATGATCACCGCGCCCATTTCCACCGCCTGCGTCATCAGCCGCAGGTGCCCAAGGTGCAACGGCGTTTCACGCACGCACAATACCAGGCGGCGGCGTTCTTTCAGCACCACGTCGGCGGCGCGGGTCAGCAGCCCGTCGCTGTAGCTGTTGACGATGCCGGACAGCGTTTTGACTGAACAAGGCAAAATCGCCATGCCCAGTGTTTTGAAGGAACCGGAAGAGATGGCGGCGGCGATATCGCGCGCATCGTGAACCACATCGGCCAGCGCCTGCACTTCACGCAGACTGTACGGCGTTTCCAGCGCCAGCGTCTGCCTTGCAGCGTTGCTCATCACCAGATGGGTTTCCACCTCTGCGACGTCGCGCAAGACCTGCAACAGGCGCACGCCGTAGATCGCGCCGCTGGCGCCGGAAATGCCGATGATGAGTCGTTTCATGAAGAATGGCCTCTGCCGTAAAAAGTAAAAAATAAGATCAGGCAGACTTTGCCGCAATGGCGAGGGATAAGCAAGTTCACAGGAGCAAGGCGCACCGCCGCAGACGCGACGATGCCCCCTGATAGATCAACACAGGCGGTTAGCCTTCGTTATGCAGTTCCAGATTTTCCGCTTCGGTTTGTCCCCGCAGCGCCTTGGCGTCGTCGTTGCGCAGCGACTCCAGGTATTCCAGATAACTTTGATCGACGTCTTTGGTCACGTAGATGCCGTTGAATACCGAGCATTCGAACTGGGTGATGTCCGGGTTTTCTTCACGCACCGCTTCGATCAGATCGTCGAGGTCCTGGAAGATCAGCCCATCGGCGCCGATGATTTGGCGGATTTCATCCACTTCGCGCCCGTGGGCGATCAGTTCGTTGGCGCTCGGCATGTCGATGCCGTAGACGTTAGGGAAACGCACTTCCGGCGCGGCGGAAGCCAGGTACACGCGCTTGGCGCCCGCTTCGCGCGCCATCTCGACGATCTGCTCTGAGGTCGTGCCGCGCACGATGGAATCATCCACCAGCAGCACGTTCTTGTCGCGGAACTCGGCGCGGTTGGCGTTCAGCTTGCGGCGCACCGACTGACGACGCGCCTGCTGGCCCGGCATGATGAAGGTGCGGCCGACGTAGCGGTTCTTCACAAAGCCCTGGCGGTAGGGTTTGTCGAGAATGCGCGCGATCTCCAACGCGATGTCGCAGGAGGTTTCCGGAATCGGGATCACCACGTCGATGTCCAGATCTTCCCATTCGCGGGCAATCTTCTCGCCCAGCTTCTGGCCCATGCGTACGCGGGCGCTGTAGACCGAGATCTTGTCCATAAAGGAGTCCGGGCGCGCGAAATAGACGTATTCGAACAGGCACGGATTGGTTTTCGGATTCTCTGCGCACTGGCGGGTGAACAGCTGGCCTTTGGTGGTGATGTACACCGCTTCGCCCGGCGCCACGTCGCGCAGGAATTCAAAGCCCAGGGTATCCAGCGCCACGCTCTCGGAAGCCACCATATACTCGCTGCGGCCATCTTCCAGCGTGCGTTTGCCGATCACCAGCGGACGAATGCCGTACGGGTCGCGGAACGCCAGCAGGCCGTGGCCGATAATCATCGCCACGCAGGCGTAAGCGCCACGCAGTTGCTGATGCATGGCGGCAACCGCGGTAAAGATGTTGTCGGCCTCCAGCGGATAATGCGGGAAGCGATCCAGCTCGCTGGCCAGCACGTTCAGCAGGATTTCCGAGTCGGAGGTGGTGTTGACATGGCGGCGGCCGCTTTCGAACAGCTTTTGGCGCAGCTCATGGGCATTGGTCAGGTTGCCGTTGTGGGCCAGCGTAATGCCGAACGGCGAGTTGACGTAGAAAGGCTGGGCCTCAGAGGCGCTCGAGCTGCCGGCCGTCGGGTAACGCACATGGCCAATGCCCATGTTGCCCTGCAAGCGTTGCATATGGCGCGCCTCAAATACATCCTTCACCAGGCCGTTGGCTTTACGCAAACGGAACCCGTTGTGGGCGTCAATGGTGACGATGCCTGCGGCATCCTGGCCACGGTGCTGAAGCACCGTCAGCGCATCATAAATCGACTGGTTTACCGGCATAAAACCGGCGATACCGACAATACCGCACATGTTGTCTTTTCCTCATCAGCGCTACCGCCCCGGCAATTGGGTCGGCAAGAAACTCGACGTGCTCTGCAGGTAGTCAAAGAACCACCTGATGACGTAACTGAACTGGGGAATCAGCTGCGACTGTTTCCAGTCGGCACTTTGTGAAAAGCCGGTAAAGGTATCCAGGAAGAACAGGATCGCCGCAACGATCAACACGCCGCGCAATGCGCCGAAGCAGATGCCCAGCACCCTGTCGGTGCCCGACAGCCCGGTTTTCTCTACCAGTGAGCTAATCACATAGTTAACAATAGCCCCTACGATCAGGGTCGCGATGAACAAAATCGCGATCGCGATGCCGTTTCGCACCAGTTCATCTTCAAAACGAGTGAAATAGACCGCAAGGTAAGAGTAGAAATGGCTGGCAACAAAAAACGCACATCCCCATGTCACAAGTGACAATGCTTCGCGAACAAACCCTCGGATCAGGCTCACCAGAGCCGAAAATCCAATCACCGCTATAATGACGTAATCAATCCAGACCATGAACTATTCCAATGATGAATCGCCCCTGCATCCAATTCGCGGCGAATTCTAACAGAAAAAGAAAACGTTTGCGTAGGGGATTTCCTACCACGTTACAAATAAAAAGCGGCGATTAAAAAATTCCCAATCGCCGCGCCTACATAGGTGATTTCGCCTGTAAAAGGCGTGGTTTCTCTAGCGATCTCTCCACCACTCCTTAATTCAGGGGCGCATCCTGCTGCGCCCCTGCGGGGTTTAACGACCGTACGGCTTCACCTGCCCGCTCAGCCCGCTGATCGAGTTCAGCGACGGCAATGCCGCCTGCAGCTTCTGCTTGGAAGCATCCGGGCCGACGTAAATGCGGGTGATCTGCCCTTGCACCGGCGTTGACGGCACGGTGAAGGCGCGATAGCCCGAAAGACGCAGCGAAGCGACAATCTCGTTCGCCTTGGCGGCATTCTTCAACGCCCCGAGCTGCACGACATAGGCTTGCCCGGCCGGCGCTTTTTCTTCCGCCGGTTTCGGCTGCGGTGCCGGCTCAGGCTTCGGCGTCGGTTCAGGTTTCGGCTCCGGCTTTGGCGTCGGTTTCACTTCCACCGGCTTCGGCTGCGGCGCCGGTTTCGGTTTCACCTCTACCGGTTTGGTTTCCACCGGTTTCGGCTTAGGCTGCTGCTGCACCGGCTGAGGACGCGTCTCGACCGGCGGCGGCGCCACCTGCGTCGGTTGCTGAGCATTCTGTCGCACCGCCTGTTGCGCCGCCGCTTCGTTGGCCGCCTGCTGCTCGACCAGCGCCCCCGCCCCTTCCGGCGGCTGCGCCGGCAACGGCTGCGTCACCGGCGGCAACACGTCGTTCTCTTCGACGTCGCCCGCCTTCGGCACCAAAGGAATGGCCGCGAATTCATCCTCGTAATGCTTCTTTTTGCCGTCCAGCAACCCTGGCAGGATGATCACCCCCAGCGCCACCAGAATCACGGTTCCGACCAGTCGGTTCTGAAATTTACTCGCCACTCACACTCCCCGCATCTCGTCTGACGCCGCCATCACCTGCGCAACGGTGTGGAACGATCCACAGACGATCACAATATCCTGTTTATCAGCATCCTGCATAGCCTGCCGCCAGGCAGTTTCGACATCATTAAAGCGTCGCGGTTCCGCCAGATGTTGCGCCAGCAGTTCGACGCTGGCGCCGCGCGGGCCGTCGAGCGGTGCGCAGTACCATTCATCCACCTGCTCGCTCAGGCAGGCCAGCGTACCGGCGATGTCCTTGTCCGACAGCATGCCCACTACCGCGCGCACCTTGCCGCCGTCGCGCGGCAGCTTGGCCAGACGCCCGGCGAGATAGCCGGCGGCGTGCGGGTTGTGCGCCACATCGAGGATCAGCATCGGCTCCCGCCGCACGATCTGGAAACGCCCCGGCAGCGTCGCCTGCTGCAGCCCGGTGAAGATCGCGCGCTCGTCGATTTCCAGCGGGGAACAGTTCAGCGCCGCCAGCGCGGTAGCGGCGTTGGCCAGCGGCACGTTCGGCGTCGGCAGATCGGTCAGCAGCGTGTCGCCGCCCTGCCACTGCCAGCGATCGCCCTGCTCGCTGAAACTCCAGGCTTCACCGCGGCGATACAGCGGCGCGCCCAGCGTTTCGGCGACCTGGCGAATGCTGTCCGGCATGTCGGGTTCGCCCACTACCGCCGGCTTGCCGCTGCGGAAAATGCCGGCCTTTTCACGGCCGATGCTTTCGCGATCGTTGCCCAGCCAGTCGGTGTGATCGAGCGCGATGCTGGTGATCACCGCCACGCTCGGATCGACGATGTTGGTGGCGTCGAGACGTCCGCCCAGGCCGACTTCCAGGATCACCACGTCCAGCCGCGCCTGTTTGAACAGCTGCAGCGCCGACAGGGTGCCGAATTCGAAATAGGTCAGCGACGTTTCGCCGCGGCCGGCTTCAATGGCGGCAAACGAGCGGCTGTGCTCCGCTTCGCTCAGCTCTTCCCCCTGAATGCGCACACGTTCGGTGTAGCGCACCAGATGCGGTGAGCTGTAAACGCCGACGCGCAGGCCGGCGGCCAGCAGAATAGCTTCAAGGGTGCGACAGGTCGTGCCTTTGCCGTTAGTGCCGGCAACGGTGAACACCGTGGGAGCGGGGGTCAGTAAGTCCAGATGCGCCGCGACGCGCTGTACGCGCTCGAGGCCGAGTTCGATCGCCTGGCTGTGCAGACGTTCCAGATAGTAAAGCCACGAGCTCAATGGCGACGTGGCTTGGGGAATTTGGTGGTTTTGCATGAGTCCCATCACTGAACTTGGGTTCATTAATCCATCAGGGCACCACCCTCACCGCGGTAAAGGCGATGCGCTTCGTCACTGCCGCCCACCTGCAAACCGCAACGTCATAGGCCGCGGCCGGCAGGGAACGGGCATCAGCCGTCACTTAGCCACAAAGTGGCGGCTGAACCCGGGCGGGATCCGTCTTTGCCTCAGGCGTCGGCCTGCTGCTCCGGCTCAATGACCGGCGCGGCCTCATCGAAATGCGGCTGCGGCTGGTTGGTCAGCTTGGACAGAATGCTCGCCAGCGTTTGGCGCATTTCCGGGCGGCGAACGATCATATCGATCGCGCCTTTTTCGATCAGGAACTCGCTGCGCTGGAAGCCCGGCGGCAGTTTCTCGCGCACGGTCTGTTCGATCACGCGCGGGCCGGCAAAGCCGATCAGCGCTTTCGGCTCGGCGATGTTAATGTCGCCCAGCATCGCCAGGCTGGCGGAGACGCCGCCCATGGTCGGGTCGGTCAGCACGGAGATGTACGGCAAGCCGCGCTCCTGCATTTTGGCCAACGCCGCGCTGGTTTTCGCCATCTGCATCAGCGACATCAGCGCTTCCTGCATGCGCGCACCGCCGCTGGCGGAGAAGCACACCAGCGGACAGTTGTCCTCCAACGCCTGCTCAACCGCACGCACGAAACGCGCGCCAACCACGGAAGACATCGAACCGCCGATGAAGGCGAATTCAAAGGACGCCGCGACGATCGGCATGCCGTACAGCGTGCCCTTCATCACCACCAGCGCATCTTTCTCGCCGGTCGCTTTCTGTGCGGCGACCAGACGATCTTTATAGCGCTTGGAATCCTTGAATTTCAGAACGTCTTTCGGCTCCAGATCGCTGCCCAGCTCCACTTCGCTGCCTTCATCCAGCAGGGTATGCAGACGCGCGCGCGCGCTCATACGCATATGGTGGTCGCACTTCGGACACACTTCCAGATTACGCTCCAGCTCGGCGCGGTAGAGAACCTGGCCGCAGCTGTCGCATTTGGTCCAGACCCCTTCAGGAATGCTCGCCTTACGGGTTTGTGTGATATTGCTCTTGTTAAGAATTCGTTCAATCCAGCTCATCGATGACCTTTCTGTTTGAACCTGGCACACGCCAGTCCGCTGTTCATGCTTTAACAATCCCCCTGAAAACACCCCCAATGAAAAAATGCCCGTTCGCCGCGCGGCAAGCGCGCGACCGAGGCATCGGCTTCAGGGTTGTTCGCAGGAACAGACCATAATGTCGCTCATTAAACCATATCGGCCCGACGCTGTGGACAAAAAACTGGTCGAACCGACAGGTTGAGCGATGTTTTTATTGTTTTTGCTGGCGGGCGGCGGCGCGCTTGTGGCGCCAAATTTCAATCACGCCCGGCAGAATCGAAACGATGATGATCCCGACGATCAGCAGTTTCAGGTTCTCCTGTACCACCGGCAGATCGCCGAACAGGTAGCCAGCATAAGTGAAGAGCAGCACCCAAACCAGTGCGCCAATCACGTTGTAGGCGGCGAAGTGGCGATAGGACATATGCCCCATACCGGCGACGAACGGCGCAAAAGTACGCACGATCGGCACGAATCGCGCCAGAATAATCGTTTTCCCGCCGTGCTTCTCATAAAACTGATGCGTTTTATCCAGGTAGCTGCGGCGGAAGATTTTCGAATTCGGGTTGCTGAACAGCTTCTCGCCGAACAACCGCCCGATAGTGTAGTTCACCGCATCGCCGATGATCGCCGCCACGGCCATCAACGCCACCATGGTGTGCACGTTCAGATCGTTGGTCGGCAAAGCCGCCAGCGCGCCGGCGACGAACAGCAAAGAATCCCCCGGCAGGAACGGCGTCACCACCAAACCGGTCTCGCAAAACAGGATCAGGAACAGAATAGCGTAGACCCACATGCCGTATTGTGCGACCAGTTCGGCCAGGTGCACATCAATATGCAGAATGAAATCAATAATAAACTTGATGATGTCCATAAATTCTCTCATTGATACCGGGCGTTTCAATCACCCGGCAGAAGCACAAGGGAGCGACGCTTTCAGGCGTGCCGGCGTTTAATCGTCGGGTAAAAACAGCGGCCCCATCGGCGGCCGCGGGATGCCAAAGTGGTCGGGATAGTCCACGGAAACCAGATACAGCCCCTCGGCTCGCGCCGTCGCCGCCGCCAGATTGCGATCCTTCAGCGCCAGCAGCTCGGCCATCCAGTTCTCATCCTGATTGCCGCAGCCGATCTCCATCAGGCTGCCGACGATGTTGCGAACCATGTGATGCACGAAGGCATTCGCCTTGATATCTACCACAATATATTCGCCGTAGCGCGTAACCTTAACGTGTTTTACGCAGCGCCACGGGGTGCGCGACTGGCATTGCACCGCGCGAAACGAGGTAAAGTCGTTCTCGCCCAGCAATGCCTGCGCCGCCCGATGCATGCGGTCCGCGTCCAGCGGGTGATAAAAATGCGTCACCCCCTGTTGCAACACCGCCGGCCGGTAGCGATGGTTGAAAATAATATAGCGGTAACGGCGCGCAGTGGCGCTGAAACGCGCGTGAAAATCATCGGCGACGGGGCTCACCCAGCGCACCGCGATGTCCGGCGGCAAATGGGTGTTGACGCCCATCGTCCAGGCGGCGTCCTTGCGGCGCGCGGTGGTTTCGAAGTGCACCACCTGCCCGGTGGCGTGCACCCCGGCGTCGGTGCGCCCGGCGCACAGCACGTTGATCGGCGCATCCGCCACCTTGCTCAACGCCTGCTCCAGCCGTTCCTGCACGCTGGCCACTTCTTGCTGCCGCTGCCAGCCGTAGTAACGGCTGCCGTCATATTCGATGCCCAGCGCTACCTTCAGCGTCGGCTGAGCGGGCGAGACCACCTCAGACATCAGTACATCTGCTCCTGCACCAGACGCTCGGCGGTTTCGATCGCCATCAACGCGCCGCCGAAGCGGACGTTGTCCGCCACCGTCCAGAACTGCAACAGCTCGGGGATGCCGTAATCGTTGCGCAGACACCCGATGCTGAGCGCATCGCTGCCGGAAGCTTCGGTGACCTGAGTCGGGTAATCGTCTTCTTCACTCAGTTGAACGTCCTCGACCTCTTCAAGCTCGCTGCGCGCCTCTTCGGCGGACAGCGGGCGCAGCGCTTCCAGGTGCACGACCTGGGCGTGGCCATAAAACACCGGCGACTGGATGCAGCTCACCGAAATCGGCAACCCTTCGTCCTGCAGCACCTTGCGCACCTGATCGACGATCAGGCGCTCTTCGCGCACGCTGCCCTGCTCGTCGGCGACAAGCGGCAGCATATTAAACGCCAGCTGTTTAGTGAAAACGCCTTCTTCGGCCGGGATGCCGTTCAGCAGGCGCGCGCTCTGGCCGGCCAGATCGTCCACCGCCGCCTTGCCACGCGAGGATACCGACATCAGCGTCGTGACGTGCAGGCGCGACAGCCCCGCCTGTTCGGTCAGCGGTTTGATCGCCGTCAGCAGTTGGCTGACCATGCTGTCGGCCACCGCGACGATGTTGCGGTTGCGGTAATCCGCCAGCACCTGCGGGTTAACGCCAGGCACCACCAGCGGCACATCCGGTTCCATGGCGAACAGGCCGCTAGTGTCGATCACCAGACAGCCCATGTTGCCGGCCTCTTCGGCATAGCGCGCTGAAGCGTCGCTGCCGGCGACGAAGAAGGCCAGCTGCGCCTGCGACCAATCGAACTCTTCGGCGTTTTGCACCAGAAGAGACTTGCCGTTGAAGCGCACATTGGCGCCCGCACTGCGTTCGCTTGCCAGAGGATAGAGCTCACCCACCGGGAACTGGCGTTCCTGCAACAATTCCAGCAACGCTTCACCTACCGCGCCAGTGGCGCCGAGCAGCGCGATATTCCAGCCGTCAGACATTGGGTTTTCTCCAGAGTATTTCATTCATAAAAGCAGACGGGCAGTGCAGTCACCGCCCGATAATCTTTGCCGCTCACTGTAGCGGCGTTGGCTTAAGACAACCTTACGCGCTACGCGATGCTGAAGCCCAACTTGCCGAGCAGCTCGGCGCTGGCGCTGTCATCGCATTGCACGGCCAGCGAAGACCACTCGCGGCGTTCCTGGTAGTGCTTGCGCAGGCGATCGAACTCGCCCGGTTGCCCGGCGACTTTGCGCAGCGGCGCATCATCGCGGCGCACATCATACACCAAGTGCATCAATCGTTTTAACCGCGCTTCATCCAGCGGGCCGTTGAGACGGATCTGGCTGAACTCCGGCACCGGCAGCAGCGAGGCCAGCGCCACCTGTTGCGGCTGCCCCAGATGGCGGCTGAACGCTTCGAACACCTGGGTGGTGCCGCGCGCCTTGCCTTCCAGCGTATACCCGGCGATGTGCGCGGTGCCGATATCCACCCGCGCCAACAGCGGCAAGGCGAGATCCGGCTCCGGTTCCCACACGTCCAGCACCGTGCTCAGCTTTTTGCCTTTTTCCAGCGCCTGCAGCAACGCGGCGTTATCCACCACCGGCCCACGACAGGCGTTGATCAGAATGCGATTGTCCGGCAACGCCGCCAGCAGCTCGGCGTCCGCCAGGTGCAATGAATGATACGGGCCGGATTTATTCAGCGGCGTATGGAAGGTCAGCACGTCGGCCTCGGCCACCAATTTCTCCAGTGGCCAGAATTCCCCGGCGTCGCCGCGATCGGCGCGCGGTGGATCGCACAGTAGCGTGCGCACGCCCAGCGCTTTGAGGCGCGCGTCCAGACGCGAACCGACGTTGCCCACGCCGACGATGCCGACGGTTTTATCCCGCAATTGGAAGCCATCGCGCTCGGCCAGCAGCATCAATGCGGAGAACACATACTCGACCACCGCGATGGCGTTGCAGCCCGGCGCGGCGGAAAACCCGATGCCCTGCCGTTGCAGCCAGGCGTCATCGACGTGATCGGTGCCGGCGGTAGCGGTGCCGACAAAGCCGATGCGGCTGCCGGCCAACAAGGCTTCATTGACCTTGGTGACCGAACGCACCATCAGCGCGTCGGCATCCGCCAGCGCCTCAAGCGGGATCGGACGCCCCGGCACCGCCCGCACGTCGCCCAGGCGGCTGAACAGCTCGGCCGCATACGGCATATTTTCATCAACCAGAATTTTCACTGCGTTCTCCGACGGTTTACGGCTATTTGTCTGCGAAATAGTGTGCCACTGAATCAGGCACGGCGAAAGCGCTCAGGGGTGGTGCCGGCGATCTGCTGGAACATGACGATAAAGGCCGACGCGGAGCTGTAACCGACCTCCAGCGCCACGTCCTGCACGGTTTTGCCCTGTTCGAGCAGCGACACGGCGTGCAGGAACCGCAGGCGCTGGCGCCATTCGCTGAACGGCATGCCCAAATCCTGCTGGCAGCGGCGAGACAGCGTGCGCTCGGTGGTGTATACCCGCTTCGCCCACGTCGCCAGCGAAGTGTTGTCCGCCGGGCAATGTTCCAGCGCTTCCAGCACCGGCGCCAAAAACTTGTCGTCCGACGACGGCAGATAGGTTTGCTGGCGCGGCGACAGATGCAGTTGGTCGATCAGCACCTGGCAGAGGCGCAAATCCGCCTCCGCCTGCGGAATGTACTGTTTACGCGCATAGAAATCCTCGGCGATGGCGCGAAAGATCGGCGTCACATTGACCAGGCAAGGATCGGCCGGCATGCCGGCGCACAGCGCCGGCGCGATGTCCACCATGCGGCACTGCGCCAGCCGCTGGTTGTAACAGGAGTGTTCGATGCCCGCCGGCGTCCACAGCACGTACTCCGGCGGCGCCAGAAAGCGCTGCCCGCCGATGCGCAGCACCATCACCCCGGCTTTGACCCACATCAATTGGCCCCAGGTATGGCTGTGCGGCTGGAATTCGGTGCGGACGTTGAACTCCTCGCAACGAAACTGCACCGGGTTTGGCGCCGGGATCAGCGACTCGGGGAAATGGCGGATTTCTGGCATGGTTTCGTCTCGTGATTTGTCTTATTTACGCCGATTTTTGTCTGAATATCGTTATATATGATAAACCGGACACGCGTAGACTAGCCAGCATGTTGGACGCTATTGAGAATAATTGTCATGAATATGCTTTTCCCCCTGCTGGCCGTGCTGATTTGGTCGATTAACGCCGTCGTCAGCAAACTCTCCGCCACCGCCATCGATCCGGCAGCCATCTCGCTCTACCGCTGGCTGCTGGCGCTGATCGCCCTGACGCCGTTTGTGCTGCCGGGCGTGCTTCGCAACTGGGCGCAGGTGCGCGCCAACTGGTGGAAGCTGATGATCCTCGGCTTGCTCGGCATGGTGCTGTATCAAAGCCTGGCCTATTACGCGGCGCACAGCGTCAGCGCGCTGTTTATGGGCATCATCGTGTCGCTGATCCCACTGCTGACCATCCTGATCAGCATCGTACTGCTGCGCATTGCGCCGACCGTCGGCGTGCTGCTCGGCAGCATTCTCTCCTTCTGCGGTTTGATCTGGCTGGTCAGCGGCGGTCAGCCCGGCGCGCTGTTGCAGCACGGTATCGGCAAAGGGGAATTGATGATGCTGCTCGCCACCGCCTCTTACGCGCTGTATGGCGTGTTGACCAAACGCTGGGCCATCGCGCTGCCGAACTGGCAATCGCTCTACGTGCAGATCCTGTTCGGCGTGCTGTTGCTGCTGCCGAATTTCCTGATGGCGAAGGATGTCGGCTTGAACGGCCATAACCTGCCGCTGGTGCTGTTCGCCGGCATTCCGGCCTCGATCATCGCGCCGTACCTGTGGATCCAGGGCGTCCTGCGCCTGGGCGCCAACACCACCTCGATCTTCATGAACCTGGCGCCGGTGTTTACCGCCGCTATCGCGGTACTGTTCCTGCATGAACAATTGCACGGTTACCACCTGATCGGCGGCGGCATCACCCTGCTGGGCGTGATCCTGTCGCAGCGGCTGCGCACGCCGCTGACGCGTAAAGCCAAAGCCCCGGCGGCAGGCGCAGATTCCTGCAAAGAACAGGCCTAAGCCAGCAACCTGAAACGCACCCGCACCAACAGGCCGCCCAGCGCGGCGGAGCTCAACAGCTCCGGGCGGGTGCCGTGATACGCGGTGATGTCCTTCACCAACGCCAATCCCAAACCGGCGCCCGGCTGATCGCCCACGTTGTCCAAACGATGAAACGGCTGCAGCGCCAACGCCTTGTCCTGCAAGGCGATGCCCGGGCCGCTGTCTTCTATCTCCAGCACCCCTTCCCCCGTAGCCTTGTCCCGCGTAAGGCGGGCGGTCACCACGCCCTGACGCGGCGTGTATTTCAGCGCGTTGTCCAGCAGATTGGCACACAGCTCGGCCAACAGCAGCGGCTCCCCCGCGACCTGACATGCCGCTTCACCCTCGAAACCGAGATCGATCTGTTTGCTGCGCGCCTGCGGCAAGCGAGAGAAACAGGCGTCGCGCAGCACCTGCGCCAAATTGACCGGCTGCAGCTTCCGATCGGCGCTGTGCTCGCTGGCTTTCAGGCGCGAGAGGTGCAGCAGACGGTCGGTGAGCGCCACGGTGTTATCCAGCGTCGCGCTCATCGCCTGCAGACTTTCGCGCCACTGCTGCGGCCGATCGCTGGCCAGCGCCACCCCGACCTGGGTCTTCAGCACCGCCAGCGGGGTGCGCAGCTGGTGAGAGGCGTCGGCGCTGAAGCGTTCCTGACGCGCCACCATCAGCCGCAGCCGTTCGATGTAACGATTAAAGGCCACCAGCAGCGGCTGCATCTCCGACCAGGGAAGAACCCGCGGCAAAGGCGTCAGTTCGCCCGGATCGCGCCGCAGCATGATGCCGGAGAGTTTACGCATCGGCTTCAACACCCGCTTGAGCAGCGCGAACGCCAGGATCAGGGTCAACACCACCACCGTGCCCTGGCTCAACAGCGCCGCGATCATCATCTGCCGCGCCAGGTAACGACGCGATTCCAGGGTTTCCGCCACCAGAATGGTCGCCATGCCGCTCACGCCCGACTCGTTGACCGGTTGAAACAGCGCCGCCACACGGATCGGCCGGCCGAGGTATTCCGCATCGTAGAAATGCACCAATGCCGGATAGAGGGTGGAGCGTGGAATGTGGGGCGGCAACGACGGCAAGTCGTCATAGCCCGAGATGCTTTTCCCCTGCGGCGAGATCACCTCGTAATAGAGCTGATCGTTCATGTTGCGCTCGAAGCTGTCGAGCACCACATAAGGCACATCGACCGCCAGCTTGCCTTCGCGCACCACCAGCCGCTCCGCCACTGTGCGCGCCGACGCCAGCAGCGTGCGATCGTAAGCCAGGGTAGCGGCGCTCATGGCGCTGAAGTAGTGGGTGTAGATAGAGATGCCGCCCAGCGCCAGCAGCGGCAGGCCAAAAAACAGCAGCAGTTGATAAAACAGCGAACGCGGCGCGTTAAACCACCGCATTGCACAGTTCCAGGCTGTAGCCCAGACCGCGCAGCGTGACGATCGCCACGTCGCTGCCCTGCAGCTTTTTCCGCAAACGGTGTACGTATAGCTCAATGCTCTCCGGATTGGCCTCGTCAGACAGCGTAAACACCTGCTCAAACAGCTGCTGCTTGGCCACCGGGCGGCCGCGCCGGTGCATCAGCGCGGTCAGCACCGCCAGCTCGCGCGGCGTCAGCGCCAGCGGTTTGCTCTCCAGCAGGAAATAACCTTCGTCATGATAGGTCAACGCGCCGTATTGCAACGCCGGCTGCGCGGCGCCGACGCTGCGGCGCAGCAACGCCCGAATGCGCGCCTCCAGCTCGTCCAGTTCGAACGGTTTGGTCAGGTAGTCGTCCGCCCCCAGATTCAGGCCTTTCACCCGGTCGGTCACGTCGGTGCGCGCCGTCAGCAACAGCACCGGCAGATCCTGCCCGCGCTTGCGCAGGCGCGCCAGCAAATCGAGACCGTTCAGACGCGGCAACGCCACATCCAGCACCGCCAGCGCATAGCGTTCATTAAGCAACAGGTGGTCGGCGGCCACGCCGTCCGGCGCGACGTCGACGGCAAATCCGGCGCCGGTCAGCGCCTTTTGCAACCAGTGAGACAGCTCGGGGTGATCTTCAACCAATAACAGTCGCATGTTCCCATTCCATTGATTTACCTGAACAACCAGACACCGATGCGGCGTCTGTTAACAGGTCGATAACAGAGAATGGCATGGAAAATAAGGGGATAAAAGAGCGCCGCGCCGCCAGTTTTGGGAGCTGGCACACAATTATGCGTACTGGGGCGCGCTCGTGTGACGCCTCAGATCAGCGTGATGGGGCTATCGGCGAGAGCAAGATCCAACACCGGACACAGCTTGTCGGCGGTAAACGGCGAAGAAACCAGCACGGAGCGGTTGTTGGCGGCAAACACCAGATCGATGCCGGTCACGCAGGCGGTCATCTGGCAAGCATACTTTTCACCGTCGGCGTTGACGAAATGCAACTCAAATACGCCAATCTCAGGGCGCAAGCGCTTCAAACGACACTGCCCGGCTTCTCCCGCCATCTCGGCGTAGACCTCTGGCAGCCGTTTAATCGCACATACCTTGGCGCTGTCCCTGCCGCCAAACAATTTCCCTAACGAAAACATATCACTGCATCTCTATTCATTTTATTACAGATGATTTTAACGCGAACGACTATCGGCAATCCTGACATTACGCAGGGTTTTGGCCGGTTTTGCGCACTGTTCTCTGCGCCCATTCTATGTTAGCGCACCCGCCGTTCGCTCGCGACAAGAGACCCTAATCACAGACTGGAAACTTTTCCGGCCACTGAAAGGTAAATGAAAGGTTGTTGTTTTAACAATTCCGCAACCGCATTCGGCGGGATTCACCATCAGACAATACCGAGGGTAAGTCACAATGAAAAAAATAATGACCCGTACCTTTACCGCCGCCGCCCTGTTGCTGGCGGTCTCTCAGGCCTTTGCCGTGGAAGCGCCCAAACGCACCGAATGCATTGCGCCGGCCAAACCCGGCGGCGGCTTCGATCTGACCTGCAAACTGATTCAGGTATCGCTGCAGGACACCAAGGCCATTGATAAACCGATGCGCGTCACCTATATGCCCGGCGGCGTCGGCGCGGTGGTCTACAACGCCATCGTCGCGCAACGCCCGGCGGAGTTCGGCACCGTGGTGGCCTTCTCCGGCGGTTCGCTGCTCAACCTGGCTCAGGGCAAGTTCGGCCGCTACAACGTGGACGACGTGAAATGGCTGGCGGCGGTCGGTACCGACTACGGCATGATCGCGGTGCGCGCCGACTCGCCTTACAAAACCTTGAAAGACTTGATGGACGCTTTCCAAAAAGATCCCAACAGCGTGGTGTTCGGCGCCGGCGCCTCGATCGGCAGCCAGGACTGGATGAAAACCGCGCTGCTGGCGCGCGAAGTCGGCGTGGATCCGCGCAAGATGCGCTACGTGGCGTTCGAGGGCGGCGGGGAACCGGTCACCGCGCTGCTGGGCAACCACATCCAGGCGGTATCCGGCGATCTGAGCGAAATGGTGCCTTACCTGCAGGGCGACAAGATCCGCGTGCTGGCGGTGTATGCCGAGCAACGTCTGCCGGGCCAGTTGGCCGATATTCCCACCGCCAAAGAGCAAGGATACAGCCTGGTGTGGCCGATCATTCGCGGCTTCTACGTCGGGCCGAAAGTCAGCGATGAAGAGTATCAGTGGTGGATCGACACCTTCCAGAAAATGATGGCGACCGACGAATTCAAGCAGCAGCGCGATCTGCGCGGCCTGTTCGAATTCAACCTGACCGGCAAAGAGCTGGACGCCTACGTGAAGAATCAGGTTGCCCAATACCGTGAGCAGGCGAAAGTGTTCGGCCTGGCCAAATAACCGCAGGGGAAAACCATGAGCGATCGTATTTTTGCCGGCTTTTGGCTGCTGCTGTGTATCGGCGGGCTGTTCATCGGCTGGGGCATCCAGAGCGAATACAGCTATGAACCGCTGGGGCCGCGCCCGTTCCCGCTGGCGATCCTCAGCCTGATGGCGCTGTGCGCGGCGCTGCTGTTGCTGCGCCGCCCGCAGGCGGTGGAATGGCCGCACCACAAGGTGATGCAGCGGCTGCTGGTGCTGGTGATCACCCTGGTGCTGTATGCCTGGGGGTTTGAATGGCTTGGCTTTCCGCTGGCGACCGCGCTGCTGACGTTCAGCATCGGCTTGCTGTTTCAGGCCAGCCTGCCGGCAGCGGCCATCTCCGGCGTCATCATGGGCGCCGCGTTGTACTACGCCTTTGACCAACTTCTCGATGTCACACTGCCGCTCGGCGCCTGGCTGAGCTAACGGGAGCGATGATGGATACCTGGATGTATTTGACCCAAGGGTTTGAAGTGGCGCTGGTGCCGCAAAACCTGATTATCGCCCTGATCGGCTGCTTCGTCGGCACCATCGTCGGCCTGTTGCCGGGGTTGGGGCCGATCAACGGCGTGGCGATCCTGCTGCCGCTGGCGTTCGCCCTCAAACTGCCGGCCGAATCGGCGCTGATCCTGCTGGCGACGGTGTATATCGGCTGCGAATACGGCGGGCGCATCTCGTCGATTCTGCTCAACGTGCCGGGCGATGCGGCGGCGATCATGACCGCGCTGGACGGCTACCCGATGGCGCAGCAGGGGCGCGCCGGCGTGGCGCTGTCCATCTCGGCGGTCAGCTCGTTCGTCGGCTCGATGATCGCCATCGGCGGCATTATTCTGTTCGCGCCGCTGCTGGCCCGCTGGTCGCTGGCCTTCGGCCCGGCGGAGTATTTTGCCCTGATGGTGTTCGCCATCGCCTGCCTCGGCAGCATGATGAGCCAAAACCCGCTGAAATCCCTGCTGGCGGCGCTGATCGGCCTGGGGCTGGCGACGGTGGGCGTCGACGCCAACACCGGCGTTTACCGCTTTACCTTTGACAGCGTACACCTCTCCGACGGCGTGCAGTTTATCGTGGTGGTGATCGGCCTGTTCTCGGTCAGTGAAATTCTGCTGATGCTGGAAAGCACCAGCGCCGGGCAAAAGCTGGTGCGTAAAACCGGCCGGTTGCTGTTCAACCGCAAAGAAGCGGCGCAGTGCGCCGGCCCGACCCTGCGTTCATCGGTGATCGGCTTCTTCGTCGGCATCCTGCCGGGCGCCGGCGCCACCATCGCCAGCGCGCTGACCTACATGACCGAAAAGAAAATCAGCGGCAACAGCGACACCTTCGGCAAGGGCGACATCCGCGGCGTAGCGGCGCCGGAAGCGGCCAACAACGCCTCGGCCTGCGGTTCGTTCATTCCGATGCTGACGCTGGGAGTGCCGGGTTCCGGCACCACGGCGGTGATGATGGGCGCGCTGACGCTGTACAACATCACCCCCGGCCCGGCGATGTTCACCGAACAGCCGGATATCGTCTGGGGGCTGATCGCCGCGCTGCTGATCGCTAACGTCATCTTGCTGATCATGAACCTGCCGCTGGTTGGCCTGTTCACCCGCATGCTGACCATCCCGCTGTGGTTCCTGGTGCCGGCGATCGCCGCGGTTTCCGCGGTGGGGGTTTATGCGGTGCACAGCACCACCTTCGACCTGCTGTTGATGGTCGGGTTGGGGGTGTTCGGCTATATTCTGCGGAAAATGCACTTTCCGATGTCGCCGCTGATTCTGGGCTTCGTGCTGGGTGAGATGCTGGAGCAGAATCTGCGTCGCGCGCTGTCGATCAGCAACGGTGAATTCGGCATCCTGTGGAGCAGCAGCATCGCGCAAACGCTGCTGGTGCTGGCGGTCGCGGTGCTGGCGCTGCCGCCGCTGCTGCGCCTGATGCGCAAACGCCGCCATCCGGCGGCCGAGGCCAAGGCCGAGTAACGCGTAACGGGCGGGGATATGTTCCCTAATGCCGATCGTTTGAGGATGCTTGCATAAGTCGAGCAGAGAAAAAATCCAGAGCCAGACTTTTGACTCTGGATTTTTCATGTCTAAACTCGCAATAGCCTTTGTTGTACGCGATTGCTCCATTAAAGATGTCTGTTACCTCCTCGACACCGTTTTTAACCTGGCGAAGGCCATCAAATTTTACCCCTGAATCTGCCCCCTACACGAACTTTTTATATCGGTATTTATGGAGAACGTGACGCAAGCACACTGAGCCATTATATAAATATGAATTATGATTTTTTATTTAATCATAAAAAATAAAATATTATAAACCTAGCCAAAGCTCATCGAACAACGCCAGAGACCATATTATTGCCGTTCAATCAGGCACATGGTAATGTGATGACGATATCCTCTGTAAACCTGTCACAATATGGGCAACATTATAGATGAACAATCAATAAGGAAGATCAATGTAAAATGAGGGATTATAATGTTTAGAGTATTTATTTTTTGTTTCGCCTCTTTATTATCTCAGCAAGCTTTAGCTGGCGCCTATATGCTCCCGGTCTCTTTTGTTAACCTGACGGTTGTTCAATCGCTGGTTGCGTGGGATGAGAGCCCTTCTGATCTCAACCCTTGCTATGGGTGGACGTCTTGTTTTATTGGCCCTGATGTAAAATACAGTACTCGATATCCTGGACTACACGGCTCATGTGTAGACTCCAAAAATTGTCTTCGGATTGAAAATTATAGAACAGCAAAAGAAGTGGAGATCGCCTGGAAGAACACCTTCGGCATTCCATGGACCTCGCAGCCTTACCTCGTGAATGGCAGAGATGCCAGCTGTGTTGGGATGTTCTATATACGAACGCCGGCAATATCCGGCGGTGCGAGTTTATGGCCTAATTCTGTTTGCGGCATATTACCACCACAAAACCAATCTTGTGATGTGAATCTTCCTACAGTGATAGATTTTGATACGCTTTCACAAGACGAGATTTCCGGGATGGAGAGAACGATTTATGGAACAATCGGATGCACTCAATCAGGCACGATAAAAATTTACTCTCAATCTACATTGGGCGAGGGGAATATTTATTTAAGAAGCAACAAGAAATTTTATTCAACGCTTTTTTTAGATGGCAACTCTGCATGGACAGGCGTGGATTATTATCTGGTTGGCGGCCAACAAAGAAATATCAGCCTAAAAGCAAAACTGACAGCCCATGATACCGTCGACCCAGGGCCTTTCTCAGGTAATGCTATTGTATACATTGCATTTCTATAAATGCGGCACTACGGCTGTCGTGGAACGAGGATTAACAGCCGCAGTGTTTCTGGTACACTTGGCCCGATTATCTCGGGCCTTAATCGAGCTTGCGCAGCGTTATTATCCCGTGTTTCATTAGCTAACGCTCAATGTTGCATACCGCCCGCTCTAAGGCCGCAATATCATTATCGGCCAGCAAAGGCTGCACCTGCGCAAAGTCCGCCTCGGACAAATCATAGAGGCGCAACGCAAGCAACCGCGCGATGATTTCCGGCGCGAATCGCCAACGGATAAACCTCGCGGGATTGCCGCCGACGATGGCATAAGGTTCAACGTCGCCGGTCACCACGCTGCCGGCGGCGACGATCGCCCCTTCGCCTATCGATACCCCTGGCATCAACATCGCCCGCATGCCAATCCAGCAACCGTCACCCAGCCGGGTATCGCCTTTGGGGCGGTACGCCTGTTTGATGGTTGCCATAAACGGGTACAGGCTCAACCAGTCGATGCGATGGGTGTGATTGCCCCCCATCAGGATCACCGCTTCGGCCGCGATGCACACGTAATCGCCGATCAGCAGGCGATCTATTTCGCCCAGCGGCTGCCATTGCCGGCTGACCGCGTCGCCGTGCAGATAGCGCACCACCGAGCGTTCGAAACCGTTATCCCAGCAGTCGCTGTAGTAGCTGTGGGTGCCTTTGACGATAATATTCGGGTTAGTCACCGTCTGATGCAGCAGTTCGGTGTTGGACCAGTGTTTTTCGGACATGGCGTATTCTCTTGTTACGGGAATAAAAGCCACGGAACGGAATGTCTGTGGCCGTGTTGTCGTTCACTCAACACGGCCCTTCAAGCGATAAGCGCTCGTTTCAATCTCGGGTTATTCATGATTACCGCCTCTCTTGCGAGGCGAAATGGTAACCGATCACGCCTCGGCGGTCTTGCTTTTCAACAGCAGCACCCCGCCCATGACCAACGCGCTGCCCAGCAGCTGCAGCTGATTCATGTTTTCCCCCAGCAGGAAATAGGCGATCACCGCGGTGAAAACCAGCTCCAACGACAGGATCAGGTTGGCTACGGCCAGCGGCAGCGTTTTCAGGCTGATGTTATACAACCCGAAGCCCAACAGCGTCGGCCCGGCGGCCAGCGCCAGCAGCAACAGCCAGCCGCTCCACTGAATGCCCTGCGCGCCGTGCGACAGGAACCACAGAGAGCCGGCCATGCCGTGGAACGCCGCCAGCGGGAACGCCGTCAGCGCCGCGTTGAACACCAGCTGATACAGCGCCGAAAAACCGAAAACGTACAAAATGGTGTTCCACACCGGATAGCCCCGTTCGCTGGCCACCCGCCCGCCGAGGGTATACAGGGTATAGCCGATGCCCGACAGCATCCCCACCAGCAGCCCCAACAAATCGAAGTGCTGGTTGCCCATGCTGTCGCCGTTGCTGACCAGGAAACAACCGCCCAGGCTGATGGCGATCACCAGCAGTTGGCGCAGCGTCAGGCGTTCGCTGTACATCACCCAGCCGAGGAACACGGTAAAGCCCACCGAACAGTAGGTCAGAATGGTCGCCACCGATGCGCCGTTCAGCGCCACCGACAGCGTCCACAGGCTGTTGAACAGCGCCAGCAGCAGCCCGTAAAGCGCATAGAACAATACCTGTTCACGCCGCAGGCGCGCCCACTGCGGTTTCACCATCAACAGCAGCGGCAACAGCACCAGCGCCACCAGCGCCGCGCGCCAGAACGCCAGCACGAAGGTCGGCAGGTGATAGTATTCGGTCAGCGCGCGGATGATGATGGCGGTAAAGGCCAGCAGCATGGCGCTGATAATGGCGATGACGTAACCCTGGCGGCTGCCCTGAAAGAGACGCGCGCCGGGCAGCAAAGGCCGGGCGGAAACGCCTGACGGTAATGACATGAGATCCTCGGGAAAATGGCGACATAAATGCTCAGGCGGACAGTGTAACGCGGCCATTTTTTCTCACTATAGCCACTTTACGGCGTTGTCATGCAGGCCACTTTTCTGCGCTTGAAGCCCTGTTGACATGGGGTATAGTAAAAATCACTCTCCCTAACCGGGCCAATTTCGCATGCATATCCCGTTGGATCGCGAGCAGGACGTTCCGCTCTATTTACAGATCGAAGAAGCGCTGCGGCGCGCCATCCTCACCGGCGTGTTCGTGGATGGCGACAAGCTGCCCTCAACGCGCACGCTGGCGGCCGAACTGGCGGTCAGCCGTTTAACGGTGGACAACGCCTACGCTGAACTGGCGGCCAAGGGCTTTTTGCATCAGCGGCGCGGCAGCGGCGCCTATGTTGCGCACCCGCAGGCGCAAACGCGCCCGGCCCGGCCGAGCAGCGATGCCCCCTTCCCGCTGGAGAGCTTCACCACCCTCACCTCGCGGCTGGACGGCTACGCCGACGCCCCGCTGCCGGAGGGGCTGATCAACTTCGCCGCCGGCGTCGGCAGCCCTAAGGTGTTTCCGCTGGAGGCGTTTCGCAAAGTGCTGCTGTCGGTGCTCAGCCGCCATGCGGAAGAGGCCTTCAGCTACGGGGAATACTGCGGCTACTACCCGCTGCGCGATACGCTGAGCCGCATTCTCAGCGCGCAGGGCATCCCCACGCAGGCGGAACAGGTGCTGATCACCAACGGCTCGCAGCATGCCATCAGCCTGGTGGTGCAAAGCCTGCTGGCGCCGGGCGATACGGTGATCGTCGAAGAACCGACCTACGCCGAAGCGCTGGGCCTGCTGCGCCAGCACCGCATCAATATCGTCACCGTGCCGGGCGATCGCCACGGCATGCTGGTCGAACGATTGCCCGAGTTGCTGGAACGCCACCGCCCCAAATTGATCTACACCATCCCCAACTTTCACAACCCGACCGGCCGTTGCCTGAGCGAAGCTCGCCGGCGGCGCCTGCTGGCAATCGCCCAACGGGCCGGCGTGGTGATCCTGGAAGATGACTTCGTCGGCGATCTGCGTTACCAGGGCAAACAGCTGCCGTCGCTGCGTGCGCTGGCGCAGCCGGGCGCGGTGATCTACGTCAGCACCTTCTCCAAGATGCTGCTGCCCAGCATGCGCATCGGCTATCTGGTGGCGGACAGCGAGCACTATCAGCGCTTTGCGCGGCGCAAGCACGTTGACAGCTTCACCAGTTCCAGCCTGATCCAGCGGGCGCTGGACGCGTTTGTCACCGTCGGCCGTTACGACAAGCAGCTGCGCCGCGCCGGGCGCGTCTATCGCCTGCATCTGGAAGTGATGATCGACGCGTTGCAACGGCGGTTGCCGCCGGGGTGCCGTTTCGAAACGCCGCAAGGCGGCTTGTTTATCTGGCTGACGCTGCCCGCGACGGTGACCACCACCGAGCTGATGCCGGTGGCCTGGCGGCACGGCGTCACTTTCGCGCGCGGCGAATGCTTTTATGCCCAGGAACAGCTGGGCGCGCACAGTCTGCGGCTAAACTTCGCCGCCAACTCGCCGCCGCAGATTGAAGAAGGTATCGCCCGGCTTAGCCGGGCGATTGAGGAAGTGATAGCAGAGAAAAACGCCGGTTAGACGGCGGCCCACCACAGCCGCAGCTTCATCCCCCAGTAGCTGGTCCAGCCGGTGGTGCTCTGCACCACCTTGCCCTGCGAGATCACCACGAAGGTCGGCGTCACGCCAATCTGCCACTGCGCCGATAGCGTACCGGCCGGATCGTTGACCACCGGCAGCGCCAGCCGTTTGCGTGCCAGCCACTGTTTCACCTGGGTATCGTCGCCTGAGCGCAGCGCGACGGTCAGCACGTTGCCGCCCGCCGCCTGCAAACGGGCGACGTCCGGCGTGGTGAAGCGGCAGACGCCGCACCAGCTGGCCCAAAAATAAACCAGCAGCGGCCGCTCATGGCTGAGCTGCGCCAACGACACGCGCTCGCCGTCCAACGTGCTCAGCGTCTGGGCATCGAAGGCCGGCGGCGCCTGCGGTGCGTTCAGCCAATCCATCACCGTGATCACCGCCAGTGCGATCAGCGCCAGCAGCAGCAACTCGCGCCCCCAGCGCTTGAGCTTAGCCATGGTTGGCCTTCGCCAGCTGCTGTTTCACCATCGCTTCCAGCTCTTCATACGACACCGCCCCCGGCAGCATCCGATCGCCGATCAGCGTCGCCGGCGTCCCCTGCACGCCCAGTTGTTCCGCCAGCTCCATATTGGTGCGCAGCGTGGTCATGCTCTGTTCGCTCGGCGCCACCGCCTTGACGCCGGTTTTCTCCTGCGCGGCGGCGATGCTGGCCTTGTCGTGGAAGCCCTTTTTCGCCATCAGCCGCTGATGCAAGGCCCAGAATTGCTCCGGGTGCTGCTGCCAGGTGGTGAGCGCCACGCGCGCCGAACTGACCGAACTTTCGCCCTTGAACGGCAACAGCTTCACCACCAGTGCCACATCCGGGTATTGCTTGACGATTTTCTCCAGCATCGGATCAAACCGCTTGCAGTACGGGCAGTTATAGTCGGTAAAGGTCACCAGCGTCAGTTTCGCGTTGGCGGCGCCGAGGCGCGGGCTGGCCGGATCCTGATACAGCGTTTTGGCATTCTGCTTGATAGCCTGGCTGATTTGCTGGCTTGCGGTTTGCTGCTGCCAGGCGTCCACCGCCTGCGCCAGAATGTCCGGGTTGGACACCAGCGTTTCACGGATCATCTCTTTGATACGCGCTTCTTGCGCCGAGGTGAAAGGCTCGGCGGCCCACACCGGGGCGGCGATGATCATCAGTAAAATCAGTAATTTTTTCATTATTCTGTTCCTTTGGCATGGGAAAGCGTTTGCAGCACGGCGTCACGGGTCAACAGCGGGGATAGCACCTCGCCGTCCGGGCTGCCGGGGCCATAGATTTGGTTGAAAGGCACGGCGACGCTGCCGCGCTTTTGCAGGAAGGCGCTGATGTCGGCCGACGGGCGGCTCCAGTCGCCGCGCAGCGCGACCACGTCGTCGGCGCTCAACGCCCGCTGTACGTCATCTCGCAGCAGCACATTGAATTTGTTGGCTTTACAGGTCACACACCAGTCTGCAGTGACGTCGACGAACACCCGTTTATGCTGCGCCAGCGCCTCGGCGATCGCCTGTTCGCTCAGCGGTTGCCACTGAACCCGATCCTGCAACGGCTGGCGCCACAGACCGGCGGTCAGCGAGCCGGCCAGCAAGACCACGCCCGCCAACACCACAGTGCCCGCCGCCAGCTTGGCCGCCAAGCGCGCCCCTTGCTGACGCCACACCGCCAGCAGCAACGTCAGCAGCGCCAGCGCCCCCAGCCACAGCGTGGCCTGCATGCCGATATGATTGCTCAGCAGGCTCAGCAGCCACAGCGACGACGCCAGCATCAACAACCCCATCGCCAGCTTGACGGTATTCATCCAGCGGCCGGGGCGCGGCAAGCGCAGCGCCAGCGAAGGCCAGGCGGCGATCAGCAGCCACGGCAGACTCATGCCGATGCCGAGCGCGATGAACATGCCCCACAGCACCGGCAACGACGCCGCCAGCGCGAAGGCCACCGCCGTGCCGAGAAACGGCGCCGAGCACGGTGTCGCCAGCAGCGTGGCGAAGGCGCCCTGCCAGAAATGGCCGCTCAGGCCGTGCCCGCTATGGGTGGCCAGCGACGTGTTCAGATCGGACGAGAGGCGCAGATGAAACAGGCCAAACAGGTTGGCGCTGAACAGCAGCGTCACCAGCACCATAAAGCCGATAAACCACGGATTCTGGAACTGAATGCCCCAACCGAGCGCGTGGTTGCCGAGCCGCAGCAGCGTCATCAGCAGGGCCAACGCCATAAACGAGGCGACAATACCCAGCGACGACGCCAGGAACTGCAGCCGTACGCTGCGCCGATCGCGCCGCTCCACCTGCAGGATGGAACCGAGCTTGATGCCCAACACCGGCAGGACGCACGGCATCAGATTGAGGATCAACCCGCCCGCCAGCGCCATCAATACCGCCTGCCATAACGGGAACGCCGCACCGGCCGGCGCGGCCAGCGGCTCGCCGATCGGCAGCGTTATCTGCTGCGCCATGCCGCCGTCGTCGATCACCAGCGTCAGCGTTTTGCCGCGCAGATCCGGCGCCGCCTCTCCCCAGCCATCGCTCACCGGGACTCGCGCCAGCAACTGATCGCCGTCGGTTTCAACCTGCGGCTTGCCGAGATCGGCATCCGCCAGCGTATCGAAGAACAGCGCGGGCCGCTGCCAACCGTCGGCGCGTTCGGCGGCAATCTGCAGCTCGCCGCTGCGATACCCGGCCTTGACGTTCTCCGTCAACCCGGCGGCGATAGGCACTTGCCCCATCGCCTGCGCGAAGTCGTGATTAAACTGCGGATCGTTCGGCGCCGTCAGATCCAGACTGAACGGGTAGTCGGTCAGAATGCAGACATTGCTGCAGGTGGACAGCGTCAGGGTGCCCGCCAGCGGGCCGGATACCGGGCCTGGCACCACGATCGGCAGCGTGACCCGATCGTGATAGCCCTGGGTGGAAATGCCGGCCACCTCGAAACGCTGCGGCGTCGGCCAGTGCCAGATCGCCGGCGGTGGGTGGCCTTGCCAGACGATAGCCGGCGCGATGCCGCCTTCACCCGGGGAACGCCAGTAAGTTTTCCAGCCTTTTTGCAGCTCGACCGACAGCAGCAGACGGGTCTCTCCCGGCTGTGACGTGTCGGCGCGCAGCCGCACCTTGGCATGATCGTTGGCCGGATTTTGCAGCCAGCCGCTGTCCGCCGCCTGCAAGGCGGGCAGCCACAGCATAAACAGGCAAGCGCAGGCCAGCCTGATAATTTTTAACATGTTAATTCTCCATAAATGATTAATTCACCGCGAAAAACGGGCGATTAACTCATTCACGGAAGACACATAATCGTAGGTGCACCCTGAGGGTGGGCGGAGAAATGGCGCGAGGAGGAGGAATGCGCAGACGCGCGGCAATGGTCGGCGCCAACAGCGCCAGCAGCAGACCCAGCCCGAACAGCACGGTTTCGAACATTACCGGCGGCGCGGCCAGCAATGATTTGGCGCTCAGTTCACAGGGCGTCGGCTGCGCTTCGGCGGCGGCGTCGCTGGATTGAACGGCGGTGGCGGCCGGGATCCCCAGCGTTTGCTGCAGCGCATGCAGGCCCGCCATGCGCTGGGTCATGCACGTCAGCACCACCAGGCAAGCCAGGCATAAAAACCATTTTGCAATCCGCTGCCGTTTAACCATGCCATCCTCATGTTCAGATCTGGGGTTATCTTAGCGGCGCAGACGCGATTAGCAACGTTTTGTCGGTAAAGAAATGTCTGAGCGGCGGTATTGATGGCGGCGAATTACAGGTATCATAGAGGGTAAGCCTGCGCTTTTCGCCGGGTACGATGACGATTCTCTCCTCCAGGCACACTGCGGGGATACACAGCGAAGGACTGGTGATATGCAACCTTTGAGTGGGCCGGGCACCCCAATCGCCGGCGAGCGCCCCCCTTCCCCGGGCAAAACGGCGGCCACTGACGATCAACCCCTCTCTCCGGCGCAGCGCACAACGCTGGAAAAACTGATCGTGAAAATCATGACGCTCAGCCCGGTAAAATCGGCGGAGATCTGGGCGTCTCTGCGTCACGATCTCGGCGCCGACAAAGGCGGCGAACTGCTGGCGCGCCATTTTCAACCGGCGGAACAGCTGCTGCAAACGCGCCTGACGCAGGCGCAGCAAAACCATGCCGGGCGCCAACTGCTGCAACAGCTGGCCGAGTTGCTGCCGCAGGGCAATAATCGCCAGGCGGTCAGTGACTTTATTCGTCAACGGTTCGGCCATACGGTGTTGAGCCAGCTAAGCCCACCGCAGCTGCAGCAGGTGCTGAATCTGTTGCAGACCGGCGGCCTGACCATTCCCCAACCGCAGCAAACCGCCACCAGCGATCGCCCGCTGCTGCCCGCAGAGCATCAAAGCCTGCAGCAGCAGGTCACCAAACTCAGCGCCGCGACCGGTGAAGCGCCGGCTAAAATTTGGCAAACGCTGTTCGATCTGGCGGGCGTGAAAACCAACGATCCGCTGCCGGCGCGCCACTTCCAGCTGCTGAACCAGTTTTTACAGGTGAAGGTGGCGCTCAGCCCGCAGAACGCGCCAACGCTGAACAACCTGCTGGCGGCGCTCAAACAGCCGGCGGATGAGCAAGAACTGCAGCAGATGAACGACTACTGCCAGGCGCGCTTCAACTGCGGCGCCAACGCGCCGCTGACGCATCCGCAAATGAGCGACGCCATTCATCAGCTGTTTGCCCGCCGTCTGGAGAAAGCCGGCCAGGCGCAGCCGATCGCCAGCCCCTCTATCGAACCGCAGCCGCTGCTCAACCCGCTGATCGCCACCCTGCCTCTGCCGCTGCAAAAAGCGCTGAGTAAGCCCGCCGTGGCGCTGATCCTGCTGCTGTTGGCGTTGGCCGTCGTGCTGGCGCTGGTGTTTTAACGCCTCAGGCGCAGCCGCAGTCCGCTGCGGCCGCCCGGGAGCGCAGTGACCCCGGCAGTTCGCCGATGGCCAACGGATGGCCGTCGCGCAGCCAGAAATCCAGCCCGCCAATCAACTCCTTCACCCTAAACCCCAACTTCGCCAGCTTGTAGGCGCCTTTAGTGGAACCGTTGCAGCCGATGCCGTCGCAGTAGGTCACATACACCTTTTGGCGATCCAGGTGCGCCGTGCCGGCTTCATCCATCAGGCGATGCGGCAAGCTGAGCGCGCCGGGGATATGCCCGGCGGCGTACAGCGCCTCCGCACGGGTGTCGATCACCACCATCCCGTCCACGCCATTGCGCAAATCTTCCGCCACGTCCCAGGCATCCGCATAGCGGCTCAGCTTGGCCGCCAGATAGGCCAGGCTCTCTTCCGGCGCTGCCGGCGGAAAGGCCAGCACCAAGGATTCTTTCGACATATCACTCACTCCCGTTGATCAAGACAGATGACAATAGTGCCCGATTTTGGTCTTATGATTGATACCCATTTTTTACTCATGATAAGACCCATTATGCGGCACACGCTGATCACGCTGTTTCAGCAATCGCCCCAGGCCATCGGCACGCTGCGCGATCGTCTGTGTGCGGCATTGCGGCAGGCCATCCACCACGGCGCATTGAGCGTTGGGCAACGGCTGCCCTCCAGCCGAGTGCTGGCTGGGGATCTGAACCTCTCAAGGGTGACCGTCGAAGCAGCGTACGGCCAGTTGGAGGCGGAGGGGTATTTGCAGCGCCGCGTCGGCCAGGGCACATTTGTGGCTATCCGCATCGCCAAATCGCCGCCGCCGGCGACCCGCACCGCCATGCCGCGCCTTTCGCTGCGCGGCCAACAGATCGTGCACACCGGCGGCTGCCACGATCCGCAGAACCCTCAGGCCTTCGCTGCCGGCTCGCCGGACCTGCGCGCGTTTCCGCTGGCCCTGTGGAAGCAGTTGACCGCTCAACGCCTGCGCCTGCAGGGGGAAAGCCTGCTGCGCTACGGCGATCCGCAAGGCTATCTGCCGCTGCGCGAAGCCATTGCCGCCCACGTCAACCAAACGCGCGGCGTAGTCTGCGATGCGAGCCAGGTTATCGTGCTGACCAGTTCGCAGCAGGCGCTGCAAATGATCGCCACCTTACTGTTGGACAGCGGCGACAGCGTCTGGATGGAAGAGCCGGGTTACACCGGGGCGAGAAACGCCTTTATCAGCGCCGGCGCCGCGCTGACGCCGGTGGCGGTAGACGGTGATGGCCTGCGAGCAGAACCTTCCTTGCCCGATCCGCGTTTGATTTATCTGACGCCCTCGCACCAATACCCGACCGGCGCGGCGCTCAGCCTGGCACGCCGCTTAGCGTTGCTGGCGCAGGCGGAGCGGCAACAGGCCTGGATCATTGAGGACGATTACGACAGCGAGTTTCACTACGACGGGCTGCCGATTCCGGCGATGCAAGGCCTGGATCGCCATGGCCGGGTGCTCTATCTCGGCACCTTCTCCAAATCGTTGTTCCCTTCGCTGCGGCTGGCGTACCTGATCGTGCCGCCCGCGCTGGTCGCCCCCTTCGTCACCGCACGCACGGTCTATGACGGCCACAGCGCGCAATTGATGCAGGCGGTGACCGCCGAGTTCATTCGCCAGGGGCACTTCGCCGCGCATATTCGTTACATGCGCCAGCTCTACCACAGCCGGCGCGATGTGCTGCTGACGGAAGTGAGCGAAAAGCTGAGCCACTTCGCCACGGCCGCTCCCGCCGCCGGCGGCCTGCAGCTCAGCGTTTGGCTGCCGCCCGGCCGGGAGGCAGCGCTCAGCCAACAGGCGCGGCGGCTCGGCGTCCTTACGCCCGGGTTAACGGCGCAATACCAAACGGTTCAGGCCCAGCGCGACGGCTGGCTGCTGGGTTTTTCGGCCCTGACGCCGGGCGAGATCCGCAGCGCCGTCGAGCGGCTGGCGCGGATCGCCGCGGCTTAGCCCTGCCCCGGAGAGACGCCGGCCGGCTTATTGCTCGGTCAGGCGCATCTCCGCCACCAGCGGCAGGTGATCGCTCACCGCCGGCCAGTGCACGCCGTTCCAATCGCCGCTGGCGTTCGGCACCGTCAGGCTGTCCAGATGCCAACGCTGCGCATTGCCGCTAAAGATGTAATCCACCTTGATTTCGGCGTTTTCCGCCGGCCAGCTGCGGCCGTCCTGCCCGTTGGGCATGATGTCGTTCCAATAGCGGCTCAGCTCCAGCCAAGTGACGCTGCCCGGCACGTCGTTCATGTCGCCGAACAGCAGTTTGATGCCACGCACTTCGATGGTGCGATCGTTCAGCTCCCGCACCTGATCCAGACGCATCGTCGGATCTTCCTTGGTATCGAGGTGGGTGTTGAACAGGGTGATCGGCGTCGGGAACTCCGGCACATCGACCTTGGCGCTGAAGGCGATGCGCTGCTCGCGCTGGCCGGACGGCAACGGATAGATCACGGCGTCGTGCAGCGGATACTTCGAGAGAAACGCCAGGCCGTATTCACCGCCGTCGAAATCGATCGCCCGGCCGAACACCGCCTGCATGCCGGTCAGCTTCGCCAGTTCCGCCGCCTGATCGACCCGCCCGCTGCGGGCGGTGATTTTATCCACCTCCTGCAGCGCCACCACGTCGACGTTCATCGCGCGAATCGCCTTGGCGATAGCGGTCATGTCGCTGACCTTGCCGGCGGCGATATTGAAGCTGGCGACGCGGATCTTCGGCGCCTGTTCCAGCTCGTAGGTTTTGTTCTTCAGGCCGCCCAACGCGCTGGCCACCTCGCGGCTGTTGGCGTTGCTGTTGGCGTGCCCGGTATCGGCGGACGACCAGGCGCTGTGAGAGATGCCCAGGGACAGTAAGGTGATGAGCAAAGCGTGACCGGTGTGCATGAATTCTCCTTGAGGGACAGATAAGTGTTATGCGGGCGCTTCCCGGCCCACAGCTAACACCGATTTTGCCGCAGAAACCTGCGACTATTTCCTAGTTGCACCGCTATTTTTCGTTTCTGCGCGATGCTTCGCATTCTGGCGGTTTACGCATTGCGCCGTTGGACAATCGGCTGATTTCGTTTTAAAACCGGTAGATTGCCAACCGCGAGGAGTTCCGATGACCAGCCCGATTGCCGAACAGCTTACCGAACGTTTCTTCCGCTACCTGGCGGTCACCAGCCAGAGCGACGCCGCCGCAACCGCCCTGCCCAGCACGCCGGGGCAGCATGAGATGGCGCAACTGTTGGCGGACGAGCTGCGCCGGCTCGGCCTGGCCGACGTTCAAATCGACGAGCACGCCACCGTGACCGCCCGCAAGCCCGGCACCCAACCCGGCGCGCCGCGCATCGGCTTCATCACGCATATCGACACCGTGGACGTCGGCCTGTCGCCCGAGATTCGCCCGCAGCGCCTGCGCTTCACCGGCGAGGATTTATGCCTGAACGCCGAGCAGGACATCTGGCTGCGTACCGCCGAGCATCCGGAGATCCTGCCCTACCGGAACGAAGAGATCCTGTTCAGCGACGGCACCAGCGTGCTGGGCGCCGACAATAAGGCGGCAGTCACCGTGGTGATGACGCTGCTGGCCAACCTGACCGCGGCCGATCGCCACGGCGATATCGTGGTGGCGTTCGTGCCGGACGAAGAAATCGGCCTGCGCGGCGCCAAGGCGCTGGATCTGCAGCGTTTCCCCGTCGATTTCGCCTACACCATCGACTGCTGCGAACTGGGTGAAGTGGTGTACGAGAATTTCAACGCGGCGGCGGCGGAGATCCGCATCGAGGGGGTGACCGCCCACCCGATGTCGGCGAAAAACGTATTAATCAACCCGATACGCATCGCCAACGACATCATTAACCGATTCGATGTGCAGGATACTCCGGAGCACACCGAAGGGCGCGAGGGCTATTTCTGGTTCACCGATCTGGCCGCCAACGCCAATCAGGCGACGCTGAAGGTGTCGATTCGCGACTTCGATCGCGCGGCGTTCGAGGCACGCAAAGCCCGCCTTGAGGAGACCGTGCGCCAGGTGGCGGCCAACTATCCGCGGGCCAACGTCAGCTGCAGCGTTAGCGACATCTACAGCAACATCAGCAACGCCATCGGCGAGGACCGACGCGCCATCGATCTGATCTTCGGCGCCCTCGCCGCCCACGGCATCCCGCCGAAGGTGATCCCGATGCGCGGCGGCACCGACGGCGCGGCGCTCTCCAGCCGTGGCATCCTGACGCCCAACTACTTCACCGGCGCGCATAACTTCCACTCGCGCTTCGAGTTTTTACCCGTCAGCGCCTTCGTGAAATCCTATCAGGTGACCCGCAGCATTTGCCTGCTGGCCGCGCGACAAAGCGGCCAACCGGCTTAGCTCATCACCCAGCCGAGCAACGCGGCCCATACCAACAGCGGCAGCGAATAATAGTGGAAGCGCAACCAGATCTTGCGCTCCCCCGCCATGCGCAGCGCAATCAGGTTGGCGAGCGATCCGATCGCCAACCCGAAGCCGCCGGCGTTGACCGCATAGGCCAACTGAGCGCTCGAGGGCACATAGTTGAGCAACAGTATGGTGGCCGGCACGTTGCTGACGATCTGCGACAGCCCGACGCCCAACGCATACACGCTCCCCTCGCTCAGCCCGGCGATGGCGGCGAACGCCGGCTGAAGCGGCGGCAAACGGGTAAACAGGCCGACATCGATGAACATGGCGGCGAACACGAAAATCAGACTCCAGTCGATCTGCAACAGCACTCGGCGCGCCAGCAGCAAGAAACCGGCGAACACCGCCAGCAGCCCGTACAACGGCAGATCGAAATCGAGACACAGCAGGAAAACCGCATACAGCCCTACACAGCTCAGCAACAACGGCCGCTGGTAGGGATACCCCTCGGTATTCGGCGTTTTCACGATGTCGCGCGCCGGGAAGCTGAACCAGGTCAGCGCCAGCAGGCTCAACATCATTGCGGCGCCAAACGGCGCCATCTGGCCGATGAAACCGAGGAAAGAGAGGCCGGAGCGGCTCCACAGCAGGATATTTTGCGGGTTGCCGATCGGCGTCAGCAACGAACCGGCGTTCACCGCCAGCGCCTGGAAGATGATCAAGCGGCCAACCGGCAGCGCCGACAGCTTTTTTAGCGTGATGGTGAGCGGAATGACGATAAACAGCGCCACATCGTTGGTCAGAAACGACGACAGCAGCGCGGCGGAAAACACCAGGAACAGCGCCAGCCGCCGTTCGCTGTGCAAGCGGTTGATAATCTTGCGGCCGACAAAATCGAAGTAGCCGCTGACCTCCACCCCTTTGGTCAGCAGCATCAGCCCCAACAGGGTGATGAGGGTACGGCCGTCGATGAAACCACCCAGCGCCGACAGCGGTTGCGGATGAAAAGCGAACATCGCCACGCCGGCCAGCAGCAATGCATGCAAGAAGCGATCTTTGACAAAGGGGTGGATAAGCCGAGAAATGGCGGTTGAACTCATAGCGGCAGTGTGAACCTCACCGAAAAGAATGGGCAGACGTTAGCTCAGACGCGGCTTCAGCGCCAGCAAAATGCTATTTTACCTTTATCCGCTTTTCATTTGCCGCGCTTTACTTTATTTGTAGCGGCTTTCACGGTTTCAAAGGACATGTTATGGCTTCCCTGCTCGCCAAAGGGGCGTTGCTCAGCGCCTTATGCGCCCTGCTCGTCGCCTGCGACGATTCCGCCTCTCGCCCGCAAATCGATATCGACGGCAAGACCATGGGCACCTTCTACAGCGTTAAGGTCAGCGGTGACGTCGCGATCGGCAAACAAGAGCTGCAGCGGCAGATCGACACGGTGCTCGAACGGGCCAACGACGATATCTCTACCTACCGCGCCGATTCGGTGCTGTCGCGGTTTAACCGCAGCGCCAGCCTCGAGCCGCAGCCTATCCCGCGCGGCATGGCGGACATCGTATTGATGGCACAACGCATCGGCCGCGATACCGGCGGCGCCATGGACATCACCGTCGGCCCACTGGTGAACCTGTGGGGGTTCGGCCCAGACAAGCATCCGGTCAAGGTGCCGGAACAGGCGCAGATCGACGCGGCGAAGCAGAACATCGGCCTGCAGCACCTGAAGCTGATCAGCGACAATCGCGGGGAGTGGCTGCAAAAAGATCTGCCGGGCATGTATGTCGATCTCTCGACGCTGGGCGAAGGCTATGGTGCCGATGAGCTGGTGCGCCTGATGAACCGTCACGGCATTACCAACTACCTGGTGTCGGTAGGCGGCGCGGTCTCTTCACGCGGCGTCAACGGCCAGGGCAAACCCTGGCGGGTGGCGATCCAAAAGCCGACCGATCGTGAAAATGCGGTGCAGGCGCTGGTGGATCTGCACGGTTACGGCATCAGCACCGCCGGCAGCTACCGCAACTACTTCGAACAAAACGGCCAGCGTTACTCCCATGTCATCGATCCGACCACCGGCAGGCCGATAAACCACCGACTGGTTTCTGCCACGGTGATCGCCCCGACCGCACTCGAGGCCGACGGCTGGGATACCGGCTTGATGGTGCTGGGCCCGGAGAAAGCGTTGCAGCTCGCAGAAGAGAAAGGGCTGGCGGTCTACCTGATCAGCAAAACCGACGACGGTTTCAGCGCCGTGATGACGCCGCAGTTCAAAGCATTTTTAGTGCAGTGAGATAAAAAAGCCCGGCGCGCAATGGCCGGGCTTATTCCTGTTCCGCGCCGATCACTTGGTCAGCGCGATGATACCGAGGGTCAGACCGGCAACCGCCGCCGCACCGCCGGCGATCGCGCCCGCGGTTTCCCAGTTATCCTGAGTGGTGCCCTTCATACAGGTGTTGGTGTGCACCAGACGCCCCTGGTCATCGTAGACCGGCACGCAGGGAGAATCGGTGGCGCATCCGGCCAACACGGCCGACAGTAACCCAACCGCAATTAACTTTTTCATACTTCTTGCCTCAATGTTCGATCACTTTAGAAAGCTACGCCGAGCGATAATCACGCTACCTGGCTATTGTATGCCCAACGCGTGTAATGGCGAGGTAATGATGTGTCAGGGGATGTGATTTGGGAAAACTCCGAGCGCCCGGCCGGTGGGCTTCGGGCAGTAAAAAGCCCGCGAAAACGCGGGCTTTTTGGCGGAATGACGCGCCGGCGGGATTATTTCGCCAGTTTGCGCATCACCAGCGTGGCGTTGGTACCGCCGAAGCCGAAGCTGTTGGACATCACGGTGGTCAGCTCGCGCTGGGTCGGCTGAGTCACGATGTTCATGCCGGCCGCCTGTTCATCCAGGGTTTCGATGTTGATGCTCGGTGCGATAAAGCCGTGCTCCAGCATCAGCAGGCTGTAGATCGCTTCCTGCACGCCCGCGGCGCCCAGCGAGTGGCCGGTCATCGCCTTGGTGGAGGAGATGGCCGGGGTATTGTCGCCGAACACTTCACGAATGGCGCCCAGCTCTTTCACGTCACCTACCGGCGTAGAGGTGCCGTGCACGTTGATGTAATCGATCGGCGCATCCAGATCCTGCATCGCCATCTTCATGCAGCGCACTGCGCCTTCACCCGAAGGGGCAACCATGTCGGCGCCGTCGGAAGTCGCGCCGTAGCCGACGATTTCCGCATAGATGTGCGCGCCGCGCGCCAGCGCGTGCTCCAGCTCTTCAACCACCACCATGCCGCCGCCGCCGGCGATGACGAAACCGTCACGATCGGCGTCATAGGTGCGGGACGCTTTTTCCGGCGTGTCGTTGTATTTGGTGGACAACGCGCCCATCGCATCGAACTCGCAGGCCATTTCCCAGCACAGCTCTTCGCCGCCGCCGGCGAATACGATGTCCTGTTTGCCCAGTTGGATTTGCTCAACCGCGTTGCCGATGCAGTGCGCGGAGGTCGCGCAAGCGGAGCTGATGGAGTAGTTCACGCCGTGGATTTTGAACGGCGTTGCCAGGCAGGCGGAAACGCCGGAAGCCATGGCCTTGGTCACCACGTACGGGCCAACCGCTTTCAGGCCGCGCGGGCTGCGCATCGCATCGGCGCCGAACACCTGGAAGCGCGGAGAACCGCCGCCGGAACCGGCGATCAGGCCCACGCGCGGGTTGTTTTGATACTCTTCTTCCTTCAGGCCGGAAGACGCGATCGCTTCTTGCATCGCCAGGAAGGCATAAATGGAAGCGTCGCTCATGAAACGCACCGCCTTGCGGTCGATCAGGCCGGTAGTGTCGAGCTTAACTTGCCCCCATACGTGACTACGCATGCCGGAATCTTTCAGCTCCTGGGAGAAAGTGATCCCAGAACGTCCTTCCTGCAGGCTTGCCAGGACCTCCTGCTGGTTATTACCAATGCTGGAGACAACTCCCAGGCCAGTAATCACTGCACGTTTCATTCAATACCTCTTCCACTATTTACCTACGGGATTTTGCATCGCACTTTAGCGTACAGATGTAAGCCGAACAAGTCCGATCAGCGTTTTTCAGCTTTATTGTTGTCCAGTTTGCGCCGGGGCGCCAGCGCCGTTAGAATTCGCGGCATCCCTTGAATTTCGAGCCATTGACCGTGAACCACGCCCCCATCCAAACCGCAACGCTAACCTGGAACGAACAGGGTACACCTGTTTCGAAACAGTTTGATGACGTCTATTTTTCCAATCAGGATGGGCTGGAAGAAACCCGCTACGTCTTCCTGCACGGCAATCGGCTGCCGCAACGTTTCGCCGCCCATCCGCGTTCGCTGTTTGTCGTGGCGGAAACCGGGTTCGGCACCGGGCTCAATTTCCTCACGCTGTGGCAGGCCTTCGCCGGCTTCCGTCAAGCCGAGCCGGACGCGACGCTGCAGCGCCTGCACTTTATCAGCTTCGAAAAATTCCCCCTGCAGCAGGCTGACCTGGCGGCGGCGCATGCACGCTGGCCGGAGTTGGCGCCTTATGCCGACGAGCTGCGCGCCCAGTGGCCGCTGCCGTTGCCGGGTTGCCATCGCCTGCTGTTAGCCGAAGGCCGCATTACGCTCGATCTGTGGTTCGGCGACGTCAACGATCTGCTGCCGCAGTTTGACGCCAGCATGAATAACCAGGTGGATGCCTGGTTCCTCGACGGTTTCGCGCCGGCAAAAAACCCCGACATGTGGACCGATCAACTGTTCGCCGCCATGGCGCGCTTCGCCCGGCCGGGAGGCAGCTTCGCCACCTTTACCGCCGCCGGCTTCGTGCGCCGCGGCTTGCAACAGGCCGGTTTTCAGGTCAACCGCTGCAAAGGCTTCGGCCAAAAGCGTGAGATGCTCGCCGGCGAGCTCCCGGCCGATGCGCAGCCCGCCACACATCCGGCGCCCTGGTATCGACGCCCGGCGGCGGACAACACCGCCGACATCGCCCTGATCGGCGGCGGCGTCGCCAGCGCGCTCACCGCGCTGGCCTTGCTGCGCCGCGGCGCCACCGTCACGCTGTACTGCGCCGATGAGCAGGCGGCCGAGGGCGCATCCGGCAACCGCCAGGGCGCGATTTATCCTTTGCTGAACGGCAGCGGCGACGCGCTGGAGAGCTTTTTCAGCGCCGCGTTTCCCTTCGCCCGCCGCCAGTACGATGCCCTGTTGCAACAAGGCGTCGCCTTTGATCACCAGTGGTGCGGCGTCAGCCAGTTGGCCTATGACGAAAAGAGCGGCGCCAAGATCGCCAATATGCTGAAAACCGACTGGCCGCAGGCCTTGGCGATGGCGGCCGACCGCGAGACGCTCAGCGAACGGTGCGGCGTCGATACCGGCTTTGGCGGCATCACCTACCCGCTAGGCGGCTGGCTCTGCCCGGCCGAGCTGACGCGCGGCGCTATCGCGCTGGCGCAGCGTCAGGGCTTGGTCTGCCACTACCGGCACGATGCACAGAGGCTGACGCAGGAAGAAAACGGCTGGCGCATCGATTTCGCCAACGGCGACAGCCGATGCCATGCGACGGTGATCCTGGCCAACGGCCATCGGTTGGCCGAACTGGCGCCGACGGAAGCCCTGCCGCTGTATTCGGTACGCGGGCAGGTGTCGCATATCCCAAGCTCGCCGGCCCTCGGTCAATTGAAACAGGTATTGTGTTACGACGGCTACCTGACGCCGGTTAATGCCAACAACGGCCACCACTGCATTGGCGCCAGCTACCAGCGCGGCGACATCGCCACCGACTACCGCGAGCAGGAGCAACAGGAGAACCGCGAGCGCCTGCTGCGCTGTCTACCGGAGCAGTCCTGGCCGCAGCAGGTGGACGTCAGCGCTCATCAGGCGCGCTGCGGCGTGCGCAGCGCCACCCGCGATCATTTGCCGATGGTCGGCGCGCTGCCGGACTATCAGGCCACGCTGGCACAGTATCAGGATTTGCAGCGGCAGAACCAGCGCGGCGAAACCGTCGCCGATGCGCCGGTCTATCCCGGTCTGTTCGCTATCGGCGGGTTAGGCTCGCGCGGCTTGTGCTCGGCGCCGTTGGCGGCGGAAATTTTGGCGGCGCAGCTGTTCGGCGAACCGTTGCCGGGTGATGCGCGCCTGCTGGCGGCGTTGAATCCGAATCGGATGTGGGTGCGGAAATTGCTGAAAGGACGTGCGGTTTAATCAACCTTGAGGGGCGCGGCGACGCGCCCCGGCATGACGATCAGGCGGCAGGGGTTGCAGCCTGATAGAGGTTTTCCCACATGCCGCGCACCAGGATCTGATCCGGCGGCGAGAGTTCCCCGGCGGCGATCGCTTTGTGCAGGCTCTCCTCCACCCGCGCTTTCAGCGCTTCGGCGGTGTGTTCGCCCTGCTCTTCCGCCTCGGCCACCGCCAGCGTCAGATGACCGCGCAGGTAGCCACCGGCAAACAGTTCATCATCGCTGGCGTGCTCTACCATGTCATCAATCAGCGCCAAAATGCGCGCTTCAAATTCTGCGATCATCAAATTTCCTCATTAAATAACGGGCTGTGGCGTCAGTTGAGATCTTCCGGATACGGAAAGTGCTCGGCCGCCAACGGTGGCGTATTGTAGAACGATTGCAACGCCTGAATAAAGCGCGCAGGCCTTGTGGGTATTCCCTGCTCCAGCAGCGCCAATACCCGGGCGCGCACCTTGCGTTGGAACGCGATGCGATCCGGTTCGCAATCGCCGTTCAGGTTGTCGCAGCTGACGTTGAACGGGAAACCGGCCGCCACGCAGAACATCCATTCCAGCGCCTGCGGTTTGATCTCCACCGCTTCGAATTCACTCTGGGTTTGCGCGTCGCGCCCGTCCGGGCAATACCAGTAACCGAAGTCCACCAGTTGACGGCGCGCTTCACCGGCGATGCACCAGTGCGAGATTTCATGCAGGCCGCTGGCGTAGAAGCCGTGGGCGAACACGATGCGGTGATACGGCAATTCGTCGTCGGCCGGCAGGTAGATAGGTTCGTCGTCGCCCTTCACCAGGCGGGTGTTGTAGTCATCGCTGAAGCACTGATTGAAGATCTCGATCAGCTGTTCATAGCGATGACGGGTCTGCGTGTCTGACATAAAAACTCTATAACCACAAAAATAAAGAGGCCATTATACCCGATAAGACAGGGCGCGTAAGCAACGCCCCCTCTTCATCTTTAACCGTGCACCAAGGCGGTCAACCACTGCTGAATTTCCGCGCCGTGATTGTCGTACAGCAGCTTGAGGCTCATCACCAGCGAGACGATCACGATCATCGGCCGAATCAGCTTCTGCCCGCGGGTCAGCACCATGTGCGCCCCCAGACGCGCCCCCAGCACCTGCCCCACCAGCATCACCAGACCGATGCTCCACACCACCTTGCCGCCGATGATGAACAGCGCCAACCCGCCGACGTTGGAGGTGAAGTTCAGCACCTTGGCATGCGCCGTGGACTTGGCGAGGTTAAAACCGCACAGCGTCACATAGGCCAGCGCGTAGAATGAGCCGGCGCCGGGGCCGAAGAAACCGTCGTAAAACCCGACGCAACCGCCGGCTACCAGCCCGAACGGCAAGGCGCCGAGGCGGCGTTGACGATCTTCCTCACCCAGTCGCGGCATCAACAAGAAATAGAGACCAATGCCGATCACCAGCAGCGGCAACATCTGACGCAGCAAATCGGCGCGCATGTGCTGCACCAGAATCGCACCGGCGATCGAGCCGATCAGCGTCAGAAAAATCGTCAGCTTCTGGTCGTTGAGGTTCACCGCTCGCCGACGAATGAAGTACAGACTGGCGGAGAAAGAGCCGCCGACCGACTGCAGCTTATTGGTCGCCAGCGCCTGCGCCGGAGGAACCCCCACTGCCAGCAAGGCCGGCACCGTCAGTAATCCGCCGCCGCCGGCGATGGAGTCGATAAACCCCGCCAGCAGCGCTACCGCAAACAACACCCCGAGCATCTCGGGGCCAATGACGAACCAGTCCATGTGTTATTCCGCTGAGAAATGGTGATCCAGCAATGCCTGACAGGTAGGCGGTAACGGCGGCGGCACGGGTTTGCCCGGCTTCGCGTTCGGCTGATGCGGTACGAACCAACTCGCCAGTTCGGCGCCGCAGCCATCGCCCGGCGGCGGCGTATCCTGCTCCTGGCACTCCAGGCTGCCGGCCGGACAACGCAGACGCACGTGCATGTGCGCACGGTGGCCGAACCACGGCCGCACCTTGTGCAGCCAGGCGCGATCGGCGCCGGCGTCCAGGCACAGACGCTGCTTGATCGCCGGGTTGACGAAGATGCGCGTCACGTCCGCATCCTGCGCCGCCAGTTTGATCAGCGACTCAATCTGCGGTTGCCATTGGCTCGCCACCACCTGTTTGCCGTCGCCCGACACCAGGTCGATCGGCTGCGGCTTGAGCAATTGCTGCGCGCTCCAACGTTGGCGCGGCAGCTGCAGCCAGATGTCGACGTCGAGCCCAGACTGGTGGCTGGCGTGGCCGCTGCTGAAGCGCCCGCCGGCCGGCATCGCCATGTCGCCGATCAGCACCGTGCCCAGCGCTTTCTGGTTCGCTTTGCTGCTGAGACGCTGTATGAACGCCAGCAGATCCGGATGGCCGAAATAGCGGCGCTGGTCGGTACGCATCACCTGATAGTCCGGTGAACTCAGCGGCAACGGCTGCGCGCCGATGATGCAGCCGTTGGCGAAACCGCCCACCGCCTGCGGCGCGCCGGCCACCGGATGGTCGATTTTCTGCCACGGCGTCAGCGCCATGGCGGAAGCGGAGGCCGTCAGGGCCACCAGGCCCAACATCCAGTTTTTCATGGCGATTACCAGCGAGGCACGTCGGAAACCACATCACCGTTTTGCGCACGCTGGCGCAGCAGGTGATCCATCAACACGATCGCCATCATCGCTTCGGCGATCGGTACGGCGCGGATGCCCACGCACGGATCGTGGCGACCGCGGGTCACCATTTCCACCGCTTCCCCGTGGCGATTGATGGTGCGGCCCGGCACCATGATGCTGGAGGTTGGCTTCAGCGCCAGATGCGCGATCACCGGTTGGCCGCTGCTGATGCCGCCGAGAATGCCGCCAGCATGGTTGCTTTGGAAGCCTTCCGGGGTGATTTCATCGCGGTTTTCGCTGCCGCGTTTGGTCACCACGGCGAATCCGTCGCCGATCTCCACGCCTTTCACCGCGTTGATGCTCATCAGCGCGTGCGCCAGATCGGCATCGAGGCGGTCAAACACCGGCTCGCCCAGGCCAACCGGCACGTTTTCCGCAATCACGCTGACCTTGGCGCCGATGGAGTCACCCTCTTTTTTCAGCGCGCGCATCAGTTCGTCCAGCGCTTCCAGCTTGTCCGGATCCGGGCAGAAGAACGGGTTCTGTTCGACCTGATCCCAGTCTTTCAGCTCGCAGGTCACGTCGCCGATCTGCGCCAGATAGCCGCGCACCTGCACGCCGAACTTCTGCTGCAGGTATTTCTTGGCGATAGCGCCCGCCGCGACGCGCATGGCGGTTTCACGCGCCGAAGAGCGGCCGCCGCCGCGATAGTCGCGCAGACCGTATTTCTGTTCGTAGGTGTAGTCGGCATGCCCGGGACGGAACACGTCTTTGATGGCGCTGTAGTCTTGCGAGCGCTGATCGGTGTTTTCAATGATCAGACCGATGCTGGTGCCGGTGGTCACGCCTTCGAATACGCCGGAGAGAATGCGCACCTGATCCGGTTCGCGACGCTGGGTGGTGTAACGCGAGGTGCCCGGACGACGGCGGTCCAGATCGTGTTGCAAATCGGCTTCGGTGAGCGGGATGCCGGGCGGCACGCCGTCGACGATACAACCCAGCGCCACCCCGTGAGATTCACCGAAGGTGGTGACGCGGAAAATCTGCCCAATACTGTTTCCTGCCATCACGGCTCCTTACCGTTAGTCTTTTATCGTTATGAGGCCCGCCATGCGGGCCTTGGAAATGCGGCTTAGCTGCGATAGAGGCTGAAGTGATCCTTGCAATCCACCAGCTGCTGTTTGGTCAGCATGAACACGCCGTCGCCGCCGTTTTCGAATTCCAGCCAGGTGAACGGGATGTCCGGATATTGTTCCATCAGATGTACCATGCTGTTGCCCACTTCACAAATCAGCACGCCGTCGTCGGTCAGGTAGTCCGGCGCGCAGGCCAGGATGCGGCGCACCAGCTTCAGGCCGTCGCTGCCCGCCGCCAGCCCCAGTTCCGGCTCAAAGCGGAACTCCTGCGGCAGATCCGACATGTCTTCCGCATCGACGTACGGCGGGTTGGTGACGATCAGATCGTACTGGATCGCGGGAACGTCGCGGAACAGATCGGAACGGATCGGGATCACCTGGTGCTCGACGCCGTGCGCCTGAATATTGCGCTCGGTCACCGCCAGCACTTCGCTGGAGATGTCCACCGCGTCCACTTCCGCTTCCGGGAAAGCGTAGCCACAGGCGATGGCGATGCAGCCGCTGCCGGTGCACATGTCGAGAATATGGCGCGGCGGGTGCGGGATCAGCGCGCTGAAACGATCGTTGATCAACTCGCCGATCGGCGAGCGCGGCACCAGCACGCGTTCGTCGACGTAGAATTCCATGCCGCAGAACCAGGCCTTGTTGGTCAGGTAGGCGACCGGGATACGCTCGTTGACGCGGCGGATCACGCGCTCAACGATGCGATGGCGCTCGCTGGAAGTCAGACGAGCGGTATGCATGTCCTCCGGAATGTCCAACGGCAGAAACAGGCTTGGCAGCACCAATTGCACCGCTTCGTCCCACGGATTGTCGGTTCCGTGACCATAATAGATATTGGCGGCGTTGAAACGGCTTACCGTCCAGCGCAGCATATCTTGAATGGTGTGCAGTTCGTTCACTGCTTCGTCGACGAAAATTTTGTCCAATTTGCCCTCCGGCAGGCGCTGTGTTTCATGATTTAGCCGCATAGTTTGCCATGAAGCCCGCGACAAATCACGCGCGCCCCTCGCGCTTTTCACTCTGGCCCGAGTTTTGCGTCGACAGCGCTCATTCACAAGGTAAACTAGCGAAATAAACGATTTCCGGTGAATGAAGCATGAAGAACAAGCCCCCTCTGAGCAAAGACGAACAACAGCTCTTCAGAGAGTCGGTGGCAGGCGCAAAAAAGCTGCGCCAGGACACCATCGTCCACCGCCCGCCGAAGCTCAAGGTCAAACAGGTCGCGCCGCAGCGGCTGCTGCAGGAGCAGGTCGATGCCAGCTATTATTTTTCAGATGAATATCAGCCGCAGTTGGAAGAGGAAGGCCCGACGCGCTACGTGCGCCCCGGCAGCAGCCCGTATGAGCTGAAGAAGCTGCGACGCGGCGATTATTCGCCGGAGCTGTTTCTTGATTTGCACGGCCTGACTCAGCTGCAGGCCAAGCAGGAATTGGGGGCGCTGATCGCCGCCTGCAAACGCGAGCATGTACACTGTGCCTGCGTGATGCACGGGCACGGCAAACACATTCTCAAACAGCAAACGCCGCTGTGGCTGGCGCAGCATCCCGACGTGCTGGCGTTCCATCAGGCGCCGAAGGAATGGGGCGGCAACGCCGCCGTCCTGCTGTTGGTGGAGCTGGCAGAATAGCCTCCCGCAGAAACGACTCAGGGCGATGTCAAACATCGCCCTGAGTTTATTCCGCACCGCATCCGCGGCTCACACTTTGGCCATCACCTGCGACGGGCTGACCTGCCATTCAAATTTGCCGTAGCTGCCGTCCGCCGGCAGATCGACGTTGGCGATCGCCGAGGTCGCGAACATCGGCGGGCACTCGCCCGGACACAGTTCCGCCACCAGATACCCCACCAGCGGCAGGTGCGACACGATCAGCACCGAGCTCACCCCTTGCATCGCCAGCGCCTGAAGATAGCTGCCGACTTGTTCGGCGTTCCCGCCCGGCGTCAGTTCGGGCAGCACTTCTTCGCCCTCCGGCAGCGTCAAGGCTTCACGCACCGTCGCCAGCGTCTGTTCGGCCCGCAGATAGGGGCTGACCAGCACGCGTTCAATATCTACAGACTTGGTGTTCAACCAGGCCGCCATCTGACGGGACTCGTCGCGGCCGCACAGGGTAAGGGGCCTTACCGCATCGCTGGCTGCCTCGAGCGCCGCCTCTCCGTGACGCATAATCAAAACTTGCATATTGCACCGCTGTTGTTGACAAAGTAACGCTATACAGAAACGCCGTGCGTGCTGTACCGCCGAGTTTTACAACCCCAAAGCCAAAGCTTTAAAACGATAACGCGCCGTCTCTTTATGGCGGCCGGGCATTTTGCCTGAAAGTTTGCGTAAAGAAAACGCTGTTTTTTACAGCAATCCTCCCCGGGCAAACCTCGATTGCTCATAGAACAATCAATTCAACGGGTTAAATTTTAACCTTTTCGCCATGAAAATTATTGATGGCGCTCAAGCTAACTTACCGCTGCCGCAGCCTTGCTGTACAGCCTCACGGGCTGACGCTGTCGCAAGGAGTGATGGCGATCACAACGCGGCCCTGTTGCAACTATAGTGCAAATCGGGCCGCCCTGCGTTCAACTCCCCAGCGGGTAAAAACGTTCGCCCTGCTGCGCCATGCGCTGCAGGCGCTCGCACGGCGCGAAGTGCTCGCCGTGCTGCTGACGCAGGTAGTCCAGCGTCTTCACCACTTTCTCGGCGCCGAGTTCATCCATATAGCGGAACGGGCCGCCAAGGAACGGCGGGAAACCGATGCCGAATACCGCACCGATGTCGCCGTCGCGCGCGCTGCGGATCACGCCTTCATCCAGACAGCGCGCCGCTTCGTTCAGCATCATCATCACGCAGCGCTGGGCAATGGTCGCCGGCAGCATGTGCGCCTTCGGCGTGACGCCGAGCAACGTATACAATGAGGTATCCGCGCGCTTACGCCGCTGACGCTGCTGCCCCTCGCTCGGGTAAAGATAGAAGCCACGGCCGTTCTTGCGCCCTTTGCGCCCGTCCTTCAGCACCGCATCGAACGCGGCAGGCGCGGCGAAGCGCGGCCCCAGCGCCTCGACCAGCACCGGAATGATCTTGGTGCCGACGTCGATGCCCACTTCGTCCAACAGGGTGATGGGGCCGACCGGGAAGCCGAAGTCCACCAGCGCTTTGTCCAGCGATTCAATGGGCTCGCCTTCCAGCAGGCAGCGCGCCGCTTCGTTGATGTACGGCGCCAGGATGCGGTTGACATAAAAACCGGCGCTGTCGCCCACCACGATGGCGGTCTTGCCCTGCTTGTGCGCCAGCGCCACGGTGGTCGCGATAGTCTCTTCGCTTGTGCCAGCGTGCGGGATCACTTCCACCAGCGGCATTTTGTCCACCGGGCTGAAGTAGTGCAGACCGATCACCTGCTGCGGCCGCTGGGCCTGTTCGGCGATTTGACCGATAGGCAGCGAGGAAGTATTGGAGGCGAACACGGTATGCGGCGCGCAGTTCGCTTCGACCTCGGCCACCATCTTCTGCTTCAGCGCCAGATCCTCAAACACCGCCTCGACCACGATATCCACCTGCTCGAAGCCGGTGTAATCGGTAGAGCCGGAGATCAGCATCATCTGTTTTTGCCGTTCCGCCGGGCGCATGCGCTTGCTGCGCACCCGCTTGCCGAGCACGTCCCAACTGTATTTCAGCGCATGATTGATGCCGGTTTCATTGATGTCTTTGATGCGAACCGGCAAACCGCCGCGTGTGGCGGTGACGCAGGCGATGCCGCCACCCATCAGGCCGCCGCCGAGAATGCCGACGCGATGCAAGGCGCGCGGCTGAGCATCGCCGCCCCGCTCTTTTTTCAGCGCGGTGGAAGCGAAGAACAGGCTGCGCAGCGCCGCCGATTGCGGCGTCATCGCCAGCTCGCCAAAGGCGCGCGCTTCGGCTTCATAGCCGCTGGCGCTGCCGTGATCCAGCCCGGAGCGCACCACCTGAATGATGCGCTCCGCCGCCGGGTAGTTGCCGTGCGTTTTCGCCAACGTTTTCTTGCGCACGATGCTGAACAGCAGATTTCTGCCCAGCGGGCCGTTGAGCAGACGATCCTGCCACGGCAGCTCGCGCTGATGCTTCCAGCCCTGTTTCACCCGCTCGATGGCGGTCTGCAGCAAAATCGATTGCGGCACGGCGTCGTCCACCAGTCCCATGCGCAGCGCCTGGCGGGCGCGAATGTGCTTGCCGGTCAGGATCATGTCCAGCGCCTTGGCGGCGCCTATCAGGCGCGGCAGGCGCTGAGTGCCGCCGGAGCCCGGCAGCAGGCCCAGCTGCACTTCCGGCAGACCGAGCGCGGTTTTGTCATCCAGCGAACAGACGCGGCCGTGGCAGGCCAGCGCCAATTCCAGCCCGCCGCCCAGGCAGGCGCCGTGGATGGCTGCCACCACCGGCACCGGGAAGGCGGCGATCTGCGCCAGGGTGCTCTGCCCTTTCTTGGCCAGCGTTTCCGCCTCTTTGGCGCTGGTGCAGGCGGCGATCATGGTGATATCGGCGCCGGCGATAAACGAGTCCGGCTTGCCGGAAACGATCACCAGCCCTTCCAGCGCAGTATGCTGCTGCGCGCGGATCAGCACGTCGTTAACCTGTTCGACGAACTCGGCTTTGAGCGTATTGACCTTGTCGCCCGGCACGTCGATGGTGATCACCCCGATGTTGTCGGGGCGGATCGTCAGTTGAAAGGCCGACGGTTTGGCGCGCTGCTCGTGCAATGCGTTTTCGACGCTCATCATTCCACCTCCACGATCATCGCGGCCCCTAACCCGCCGGCGGCGCAGGCGGTGGTCAGGCCCAGCCCGCCGCCACGGCGTTTCAGCTCACGCAGCGTCTGGGTAATCATGCGCGCGCCGGTGGCGGCGAACGGGTGACCATAGGCGATAGAACCGCCCAATACGTTGAATTTGTCCATGTCCACTTCGCCGATTGCCTGGCTGCGGCCAAGCTTCTCGCGGGCGAACGCTTCGCTGGCGAACATCTTCAGGTTGGCCAGCGTTTGCGCGGCGAAGGCTTCATGCATGTCGATGAGCGTCAGATCGGCCAGGCCGATGCCGGCGCGATCCAGCGCCAGCGGCGTGGCGTAGGAGGGCCCCAGCAGCATGTCTTCCCACACGTCGATGGCGGCAAAGGCGAAACTGCGCAGATAGCCGAGCGGCTGCAGCCCCAGCTCTTTGGCGCGCGATTCGCTCATCATCAGTACCGCCGCCGCACCGTCGGTCAACGGCGTGCTGTTGGCCGCAGTGACGCTGCCGTGCTTGCGATCGAACGCCGGTTTCAGCTTGGCGTAGGAAGCCAGGCTGGAGTCTTTGCGGATGTTGTTGTCTTCAGAAAGCTGTGCGCGGTACGGCGGCACGTAGGCGGTCATGACCTCGTCGCGCAGCCACCCCTGCTGCCAGGCCTTGGCCGCCAGCTCGTGGGAACGGTGCGCCAGCGCATCCTGCGTCTCGCGGGTGATGCCGTGGCTCTTCGCCATCTGCTCGGCGGTATCGCCCATGCGCAGCCCGGTGGAATACTCCGCCACCGCCGGTGGCACCGGCATCAGATCGCGGAATTTCAGCCGGCTGAACAGTTTGAGACGCTGCGACAGCGTACGCGCCTTGTTGACGTCCACCAGCGTGCGTGCCAGCGCCTTGCTGACGCCGATCGGCAAGACGGAAGACGAATCCGCCCCGCCGGCGATGCCGACGCTGATGCTGCCGGCCATGATGCTCTCCGCCACGTTAGCGATCGCCTGGAAGCTGGTGGCGCAGGCGCGCGACACGCTGTAGGCGTCAGTATGGACGCTCATGCCGGTGCCAAGCACGATCTCACGCGCGATGTTCGGCGCCTCGGGCATTTGCACCACCTGGCCGAACACCAGCTGTTCGATAAGCTGCGGATCGATACCGCTGCGCGCCAACAGCTCGCTCACCGCCGTTTTCCCTAAATCCACCGCCGGAATGCCGTGATAGGCAGTCGCCTGTTTGGCAAAGGGGGTACGCAGTCCATTCACAATCGCAATGCGGTCACCATGACGGGTCACCAACGGCAGTGCCTTACTCATAAATGCTCCTGAAGAAAATAACGTCAGCGCAATGGGCAGAAAGAGGTCTGACCTGATGAGGTCATTGTTAACCAAACGGTTACATTTGGCAAACCGGCAGAGATCAAAACTGCGAGCAGGCGCACTTTCTATCGGGGCGGCACGGGGAAGGAAATCCCCGGCGCGCAGCAGGCGGCGCCGGGGGTAAAGCGGGGATTAACGCAGGCCGAGCTGGAAGATCAGGGTTTCCGCCTGGCAGGCGAAGGTGAAATCGGCCTCCAACTGCACGCCACCGTCAACCGGTTTAATGCTACTGCTGATGTCACAAGGATCGGATTCGACCGCGCGCGCCTTTTCGCTCAGGGCCGCCAGCATCGCTTCCGCATCTTGTTGATTACTGAACACCTGGCTGTAGGACGCGGTGCAATCGGTGTTATCCATCACGGTGCCGACATCCACGCAGCAACACGCGGCGGTTTCCTGGGCGCTGCATTTATTAATTGCATCTGACATGATTGGTTCTCCTCAAGGGCCTCTGTTATCAGCCCAAATTGCCGTTTTATTCACCGGCGCAAAGCCACGAAATTCTGTGGGTATTTTACGCTCCCAAGCCGGCAATCACTAGCACTTACTTTTACTGGGTGTTTTAAGTGATGGAAATCACAAATAAAAATGAGCGCCTGCTAAGAAATGGTAAGAATTTTGTTATTTACCACTGTCTTTTTGTTAAGCAGATCTCTTTTTTGATATCAGAGTGGAAATATTTCAAAAACAAACTTGCAACATTTTCACAGGTCAGACCTATACTTCAGCCACTGGTCTGATTTGTCTGAACGATAACGGACCCTACAATCCCGCGCTCCTTGTTACTTCGTGTAACAATAGTTTAAATAATAAACACATAATGAGGTTTTGGTCATGAGCCAGAAAAACCTATTGACTAAATCAGCTCTCGCAGCTGCAGTGGCAATTATTTCTTCAAACGTGTCTGCCGCAGGATTCCAGCTGAATGAGTTCTCATCAGCTGGTTTAGGACGTTCGTATTCTGGCGAAGGCGCCATGGCGGATACGGCGGCCTCCGCAAGCCGCAACCCGGCGTTGCTGATGATGTATACCCGCCCGGAACTCTCTTTCGGCGCAGTCTTCATCGATCCGGACGTAGATATTTCCGGTACCTCACCTTCCCGCGCCAGTCTGGATGCGAAAAACATCGCGCCGACCGCCTGGGTGCCGAACCTGCATTATGTTCACCCGATTAACGATCAATTCGCCGTAGGCGGCTCGGTCACCAGCAACTTCGGTTTGGCGACCGAATTCAATAACGGTTACACCGCAGGCGCTTACGGCGGTAAAACCGATCTGGAAACCCTGAACCTGAACCTGAGCGGCGCCTATCGTCTGGACCAACACTTCAGCTTTGGCCTGGGCTTTGACGCCGTCTACGCCAAGGCTAAACTCGAGCGTTACGCCGGTGAATTGCCTAAGCTATTGGCCGCTCAAGGCTTACAAACCGGTAGATTAACGCAGCAGCAAGCCGGAATGATCGCTCAAATCCCTGGCGATACCCAGATTTCTCACCTGAAAGGCGATAAATGGGGCTTCGGCTGGAACGCCGGTATTCTCTACGAAGTGGATGAAAACAACCGTTACGGCTTCACCTATCGCTCTGAAGTGAAAATCAAGTTCGACGGCGATTACAAGAGCAGCCTGCCGGCACAGTACAACCCAATTACCCAGGCGCTGGGCGTTGGTTTACCGTGGGGCACCAGCGGCAGCACCATTCCAGGTTCTCTGGATCTGAACCTGCCGGAAATGTGGGAGCTGTCCGGTTACAACAAAGTGGCGCCGCAGTGGGCCGTTCACTACAGCCTGGCCTACACCAGTTGGAGCCAGTTCCAGGAGCTGAGAGCCACCGGCAACAACGGCCAGACGCTGTTCGAGAAGCATGAAGGCTTCCGCGATGCCTACCGTATCGCATTGGGCACCACCTACTTCTACGACGACAACTGGACCTTCCGTACCGGTATCGCCTTCGATGACAGCCCGGTGCCTGCCCAAAACCGTTCGATTTCCATTCCCGATCAGGATCGTTTCTGGCTGAGTGCCGGTACTACCTATGCGTTCAACAAAGACGCCTCGGTTGACGTCGGCGTGTCCTACATGCACGGCCAGAAAGTCACCATCAATGAAGGTCCTTACACCTTCAACTCGGTGGGTAAAGCCTGGCTGTACGGCGCCAACTTCAACTACCGCTTCTAATCTCGCTTGAGATGGATGCCAAAGCGCCCCGCGGGGCGCTTTTTCTTTGCCTGTCGCTCGCAGCGGGCGTAAAAAAACCCGCCAGACGGCGGGTTTTCATGGGCATAAAGCCGGCGGTTACTGCGAGTCGATCTCGTCCAGATCGCCCTGAATCGCCTTGGCGTTCGGGTTCTCTTCCGGCTTGAGCGAACCGCCGTTGGCGATGAAGTCGTGGCGCTGGAAGTAAGCTTCGCGCACCATGACATAAGGATCGGAGGAGTTGCGCAGCAGGCCGTCGGAATCCAGCAGTTGAGCGCGAGTTTCGATACCCTCGACCACCCATTTGCCCGCCGACATCCAGAAAGTCAGGTAGCTCAGCATCGGATACAGCGTATCCGCAAAGTCGCCGCCGTCTTCACGCAGGGTAAAGCTGCCGTAGCCCGGCAGCATCACGTACGGACCGTAGCCCACATCGTAATGCCCCAACGTGCTGCCGAAACGGTTCGGCTCTTCGCGCGCCAGTTTCGGGTTGGCCATGCCGGCCACGTCGATCAGGCCGCCCATCCCGAGCAGGGTGTTCAGGAAGAAACGGTTGAAGTGGATCATCCCGCGGTAAGGATCCCCCTTCAGGAAGGCGTTGACCATGCTGGCCGGCTCTTCCAGGTTGGAGGTGAAGTTGCTGATGCCGTTACGCGCCGGCATCGGCACGTAGTCACGCCAGGCCACCGCGACCGGACGCAGGATATAAGGATCCAGGACGTTGTAGTTGAAGTCGAACATCGTCCGGTTAAATCCTTCCAGAGGATCGGAACGCCCTTGCGGCTCATTGTCTGGCGCGCTGGCACAGCCCACCAGTAATGCCGCTGCGAATGCCACCCCAGTCAGGCGAAAGTTCATATTTTTCTCCATAAAAACACGTTCGGTCTTATTTTTCAGGGACCTGCTTGTTTATCTGAACGCTAACCTGCTCTTTGCCGCTGAATGTCTGCAGCGAGCTTTCGCCGAACCAGTCCCCCGGCTGCGGCGTGGCCAATCCGTCCTGTGAGAGGCGCACACGCACCTGCACCTGATGCTGTGCCGAGAGTAGACGCTCGGGCATCATGGCGTTGCTGTCGTCCAGAGAGAAAGACAGCGGAAAACGGCTCAGCGGCAATTGTTTTACCGCGACCGGCACCGGGCTGACGCCGTCGGTCACCGAGATAACCAGCGTCCCCTGCGGCGGCATGGCTTTCGCCGCCTGCGGTGACAGTGAAACAGTCACATTCAGTTTAACAGTTTCTCCGCCGGCCTGGGCTTTTGCTTGTGCAATACTGCGCTTTATCACTTCCGCGCGCGGATCGTTGGCCGGCAGCAGCTGCAGCATCACTTGCCAGGCGCCGATCGCCTGTTTGAAATCGCCCTGTTCGAAAGCGTTGAACGCCAACAGGCTGAGCACCCGCGGATCGCTGTGATTTTCCGCGATCATGCGCCGCAACAGCTGCGTCGCCTGCTTGTTATCCTCCGGATCGTTGGATCGCGTCAAGACCTCGGCATAGCCGAGCCGCACTTCCAGACTATTCGGATCCAATTGATAGGCATGAGCAAATGCCTGCGTGGCGGTGGTGGCGTTGTTCAACGCCATGCCGACGCGCCCCAGCATCATCCAGTCATTGATATTGCGATCGTCCTGCTGCAGCTCGGTGCGCAGCCCCAGCCCGAGGCGAGCGATCTCTTCCATGCTCAGCGGTTTGGCGCGCTCATTGGCGACACGCTCACGCAATTCCGGCATTTGCGCCTGCACCAGACGCCAATCCAGCACCTGCGCCAACCCGCCGGTTTTCAGATAAAAGCCAACGGTCACCGCCAGCAATAACAGCACGCCCGGCACTAACGCCCAACGGTTGATCGGTTTCGCCTGCTCTGCCTGTTCGACGGGGATGTCGTTCAACAGGTTCTGTTGCAGCTCTTTAACCAGCTCCGGGCGCTCGGCCACCACGCCCTGCTGCTCGTCCTGCTCCAGTTCGCTGAGGCGATCCTGATAGAACGCCTTGTTCAGCGCATCGCGCGTAGCGGCGCTCTGTTTGCCGTGGCGCATCGCCGGCACCACCAGCAACGCGGCGGCGCCGGCCAGCAACACGCAAATAATCAGCCAAAAAGCCATTAGGGTTTCTTCCTGTCAGTCTCTTGCAACAACGCCGCCAGGCGCTGCCGTTCCCGTTCGGAGAATTCATCGTCCACCGCCGCATCGAGCCGGCGACGGGTGCGCAGGATCACCACCGCCCCGCCTATCAGCACGAACAGCAGCGGGCCGATCCACAAGATCAGCGTCGCCGGCGTTACCGGCGGTTCGTAGGTGACGAAATTGCCATAACGCGCCACCATGTAGTCGATGATCTGCTGCTTGCTTTGCCCCTGCATCATCAGCTCGTACACCTTGGTGCGCATGTCTGCGGCGATAATAGCGTTGGAATCGGCAATGCTGTTGTTCTGGCATTTCGGGCAGCGCAGCTGTTCGGTCAACTCGCGATACTGTTGCTCCTGCTCGACGGAGTTGAAGCGATAGGTATCGATCGCCGCAGCGGCGCTCCAGCTCAGCAATGCGGCGAACAGCAGGGCAATCAGCCTCATGCCTCACCCCCGTACTTTCTATACAGCGGCAGCACTTCCTGCTGCCAGACGCGCTCGTTCATGTCGCCGGCATGGCGATAGCGAATGATCCCCTGTCCGTCGATAAGGAAGGTCTCAGGCGCGCCGTACACCCCAAGATCCAACCCCAGCATGCCGTCGCCGTCGTACAGGCTGAGCGCATAGGGATTGCCGAGGGAATTAAGCCAGGTCACCGCCTTGGCGCGATCGTCTTTATAGTTCAAGCCGACCACCCGCACGCCGCGCGCCGCCAGCGTATTGAGATACTGGTGCTCCGCGCGGCAGGTCGGACACCAGGTGGCCCAGACGTTGAGCAATATCGGCTTGCCGTCGCGCAGCACCGCCTGATCGTAGGTTTTGCCCGGCTGATCCAACGATTCCAGCCTGAAGGTCGGCACCGGTTTGCCGATCAGCGCCGACTCCAGCATGGTCGGATCTTCGCCGCCGGCGTTGCGCGTCAGTTGCACCATCAGGGCCGCCACCAGCAGCAGGAAGAGCACCAACGGGATAAACAGCAGCTTACGCTTCATGATTGCGCCTCCAGCTTGCCTTCACGCTTGAGCTTTTTGCTCATGCGATAACGCGGGTCGAGAATGCACAGCAGGCCGCCGAGCGCCATAAAGACGCCGCCGAACCAGATCCAGCGCACGAAGGGTTTGTAATACAGACGCACCGCCCAGGATCCGTCTTCCAGCTCCTCGCCCAGCGCTGCGTACAGATCGCGGCTGAACCCGCCGTCGATCGCCGCCTCGGTCATCATGCTGCGCGCCACGCTGTAGTAGCGTTTCTCCGCGTGCAGCGTCGCCTCCGGCTTGCCGTTGCGCGTGACGTCGATGATGCCGACGCCGCCGCTGTAGTTCGGGCCGCGAATGTCGTGCACGTCGCGGAACACGAAGTGATAGTTGTGGATATCCACGCTGTCGCCGGCCTTCATCCGCACGTCGCGCTCCACGCTGTAGTTCTGGCTGAAGGCGATGCCGATCACCGTCACCGCCACGCCGAGGTGGCCGAGCACCATGCCCCAGTGGCTACGGGACAGCTGCCGCAGGCCGCGCCAGAAACCGTGACGATGGGTGGCGCGCTCATGCAGCTCCATCAGCGTCAGGATGATCACCCACAGCGCCATAATCAGGCCCACCACCGTCATGCCGGCGATGCTGTCCTGCAACAGCCACGGCAGCAGAATCGACAGCACCAGCGTCACCAGCAGCGCCACGCCGAGGCGGCGCCACAGCTTGCCCGGCTCATCGCGGCGCCAGCGCACCAGCGGCCCGATGCCCAACAGCAGCGCCAGCGGCGCCATCAGCCAGGTGAACATGGTGTTGAAGAACGGCTCGCCGATCGAAATGCTGCCCAGCCCCAACTGTTTGTGCACCAGCGGCAGCAGCGTGCCCAACAGCACCACCAGCATGGCGGCGATCAGCAGCACGTTGTTGCCCAGCAGGAAGGTCTCGCGCGAGAAGGTCTCGTGCTGCACCCGGCTGCGCACCTGGCCGCCCTTGACCGCGTACAGCAGCAGCGAACCGCCGATGACGATCACCAGATAGGCGAGAATAAACATGCCGCGCGCCGGATCGGAGGCGAAGGAGTGCACCGAGACCAGCACGCCGGAGCGCACCAGGAAGGTGCCCAGCAGGCACAGCGAGAAAGCGGTGATCGCCAGCAACACCGTCCAGGCTTTGAACGTGCCGCGTTTCTCGGTCACCGCCAGCGAATGCATCAGCGCGGTGCCGGCCAGCCACGGCATAAAGGAAGCGTTCTCCACCGGATCCCAGAACCACCAGCCGCCCCAGCCCAGCTCATAGTAGGCCCAGGCCGATCCGAGCACGATGCCCAGCGTGAGGAACACCCAGGCGGCGGTGGTCCACGGGCGCGACCAGCGCGCCCAGGCGGTGTCGAGCCGGCCGGCCATCAGCGAGGCGATGGCGAACGCGAAGGCGACCGAGAAGCCGACATAGCCCATGTACAGCAGCGGCGGGTGGAAGATCAGGCCGATATCCTGCAGCAGCGGGTTGAGATCGCTGCCGTCGATCGGGAAGTTAGGCAACGTGCGGGTGAACGGGTTGGAGGTCATGATGATGAACAGCAGGAAGCCGGCGGTGATCATGCCCATCACCGACAACACCCGCGCCACCGCGTCCTGTGGCATCGCCCGGCTGCACAACGCCACCGCCAGCGACCAGCAGCTCAGCAGCAGCACCCACAGCAGCAGCGAACCTTCGTGCGCCCCCCAGGTGGCGGCGATGCGGTAATACACCGGCAGTTGGGTATTGGAGTTGGTGGCCACGTAGGCGACGGTAAAGTCATTGACCACGAAGGCATGCACCAGGCACAGGAACGCCAGCGCAATCGCGGCGAACATGCCGTAGGTCAGCGGGCGGGCCACCGCCATCATGCGGCTGTCCTGCCGCGCCGCGCCCCACTGCGGGTAAATGCTCAGCAGCAGCGCGATCGCCAGCGCCAGGCACAGCAGAAAACTGCCCAGTTCCGGCATCATGACTTGGCGCCCTCCGCCTGCGGCGCGTTATACGCTTCCGCCGGCCCTTTGTGATTCTCTTTCATCGCGTCGGCCACTTCCGGCGGGGTGTATTTCTCGTCGTGCTTGGCCAGCACTTCGCGCGCGTTGACCACGTTGCCCTCGCCCAGCACGCCCTGCGCCACCACGCCCTGCCCTTCGCGGAACAGGTCCGGCAGAATGCCGGTGTAGGTCACGCCGATCGCGCCGCGCGCATCGTAAATCTTGAAGCTGACCTGCAGCGTATTGGGATCGCGTTTCACCGAGCCGGGCATCACCATGCCTCCGATGCGCAGCCGCTGGCCGACCTCGGGCTTCTCATGGTTTTCGCCCTTACCCTGCAGGATTTCACCCGGGGTGTAGAACAGATCGATGTTGGAGCGCAGCGCGTACAGCATCAGGGTTGCGGTCAGCGCGATGCCGATCAGCACAACGATCGCCAGATAAAGGCGGCTTTTACGACGTGGATTCACAATGATTTCTCCCGCGGTGCGGCGGATTTTTGTTTTGATTGTTGCGCATGGCGAATGCGCCGCTCGCGCGCCTGACGGCGGCCGATCTCGGCGAGCAATAGCCGTCGCTGCCAGACGGTGTGCGCCACCAGCCCCAACAGCGAAATCAGCGTGACGGCGACCGCCAGCCAGACATAGAAGGCATAACCGCCCATGGCGAAAAACGCCGGCCAGGAATCGAACGCGGCATTCATGACTGACGCTCCTTATTCACCAGCCCGGCAACCCACGGGCGCTGGCGCTCCTGGAACAGGATAAGATTGCGCAGGCGCATCAGCGTCAGCGTGATGAACAACAGCAGATAGCCGAGGATCGCCCAGCGCAGCGGGGTGCGCATGCTTGGCGCGATGGATTGCTGCATGTTGGTCGAGCCCTGATGCAGCGTATTCCACCATTCGACGGAGAAATGGATGATCGGAATGTTCACCACGCCCACCAGCACCAGAATGCCGGCGGCCCGGCCCGCCAGGCGACGGTCTTCAAAAGCGTTATACAGCGCGATAACGCCCATATAGAGGAACAGCAGCACCAGCTCGGAGGTCAGCCGCGCGTCCCATACCCACCAGGTGCCCCACATCGGCTTGCCCCAGGCGGAGCCGGTCACCAGCGCGATAAAGGTGAACACCGCGCCGATCGGCGCCATCGCCGCCACCACGGTATCGGACATTTTCATCTGCCACACCAGGCCGATAAACGCCGCCACCGCCATCGAGGCATAGATGCCCATCGACCACATGGCCGCCGGCACGTGAATATAAATGATGCGGAAGCTGTCGCCCTGCTGATAATCCTTCGGTGCGAAACCAAAGCCCCATGCCCAGCCAAGCAGCAGGCAGGCCGCCGCCGCCAGCCCCAGCCAGGGGATAAAGCGGCCGCAGACGTGATACAGCCGTTCAGGCCGCGCCAGTTGATGTAACCATTTCCACATTGTCGTCAGTGCTCACGGTAATTTTTATGCGTCGGCCGCTCCGAGCGATCGAAACGGCGCAAATCTTCTACGGGGTACGCTCTTGTCGGCCTTGCCCCGTCTGTTCATTCAATACGTTAGCTAGTGCACGCTCACCCGCAGCGCCGCCGCGGTGGCAAACGGCGCCAATGTCACGCTGCCCGCCAGCATCGCGCCGAGTATCGCCAGGTAGCCGTCGATCGGCATGCCCATCGAGGCAGCGTCGATCGCGCCGGTGGCAAAGATCAGCACCGGGATATACAGCGGCAGCACCAGCAGGCTGAGCAGCACGCCCCCTTTGCGCAGGCCGACGGTCAACCCCACGCCGATGGCGCCGATCAGGCTCAGCGTCGGCGTACCGAGCAGCAGCGTCCCCGCCACCGCCAACCAGGTTTGCATATCGAGCGACAACAGCAACGCCACCAGCGGCGACAGGATCAGCAGCGGCAATCCCGTCACAACCCAGTGAGCACACACTTTGCCCAGCACCGTCATCGGCAGCGGCGTCGGCAGCAGCAACAGCTGCTCCAGCGAACCGTCGAGAAAGTCGTCGCGAAACAGCCGCTCCAGCGACAGCAGCGAAGCCAGCAGCGCCGCCACCCACACGATGCCCGGCGCAATGCGCGCCAGCAGCTGCGGTTCAGGGCCAATCCCCAGCGGGAACAGCGTGATCACAATCAGGAAAAACCACAGTGGGTTGACGATCTCCGACCCTTTACGGCAGGCGATCTTCAATTCGCGACGCACCAGAGTCAAAAACATCACAAACTCCCCGCGTCGTGTTCCGCCAAACGAATTTTGCCCACCGTTTGGCTGACGCCGGCCAAATCCTGATGCGTGGTCAACAATACCATGCCGCCCCGCTGCGCATGTTGTTCAAAAAGGCTAATCAACTCGGCCACGCCCTGTTTATCGATTGCCGTCAAGGGTTCATCGAGGATCCACAGCGGCGCCGCGCTGAGCCACAATCGCGCCAGCGCCACCCGCCGCTGTTGCCCGGCCGAAAGCTGCGCCACCGGCAGATCTTCGTACCCCACCAACCCCACCTGCTCCAGCGAGCGCCAGATGGCCTGATGCTCGACCGCGCCGCGCACCGCCTGATAAAACTGCAGATTTTCAAAGGGTGTCAATACGGCTTTGATGCCCGGTTGATGGCCGATAAACAGCAAATCTTGCTGATACGCCGCGCGATCGCGCAACGTGTTGCGCCCGCGCCAGCACACCTCGCCGCCGTCCGGCCGCGCCAGACCGGCGAGGATGCGCAGCAAACTGGTCTTGCCCGCGCCGTTCGGCCCTTCTACCTGAATGATATCGCCCGGCTGAACTGAAAAGCTTAGCTCGCTAAACAGGATGCGCTCATCGCGCACGCAACTCAGACTTTTGGCTTCCAGCATCAGGGAACTCATATTTTTCTTTGGGATAGCGAATCATAGCATAAGCCTTTCCCCGCACGCAGCCTGCGGCGGGCGCGCCGAGGGGCCAATATGGCGAGCAGGATCAAGAATGCGTGGAAAAAATCGGCGGATTTTAACTCTTGTTACCTTTTTCTGTATTTCGCCGCATTTAGACCGGGCAACTACGCTTAATGACGTGAACTCACCCTTATTGAGCAGGAGCGACAGCATGAACGAACAGCCACGCCAGGAGCACGAGCCGGATGAGACAATGCAGGTAGAGAGCGAAGAGCAGGAACAGGGCAAACGCGAAATCGAAGTCAGGGAAGAAAATTTGCCTTCGCGCGCGGCGGCGGTGCATGAGCAGATCCGGATGGAAGGCGAAAAAGAGCTGGAGCGCGACGGGCTGGCGCTGCTGTGGTCGGCGATCGCCGCCGGGTTGTCGATGGGCGCCTCGCTGGCGGCAAAAGGCATTTTCCATGCCCGCCTGCCGGACGATCCCAGCCGCTTTTTCATTGAGAACCTCGGCTACACCTTCGGTTTTATCATTGTCATCATGGCGCGCCAGCAGCTGTTTACCGAAAACACCGTCACGGCGGTATTGCCCATCATGCATAAACCCACGCCGCGCAACCTGCTTATCCTACTGCGCCTGTGGGGCGTGGTGCTGCTCGGCAACCTGATCGGCACCGGGCTGGCGGCGCTGGCGTTTACCCATATGCCGCTGTTCGACGCCGAAACGCGCCGCGCCTTCATCAGCCTGGGCGAAGAGGTCATACGCCATACGCCGGGAGAGATGTTCGCCAACGGCATCCTGGCCGGCTGGATCATCGCCACCATGGTGTGGATGATCCCGGCCGCCGGTGCAGCGAAAATTTGGGTGATCGTGCTGATGACCTACCTGGTGGCGATTTGCGATCTGACCCATATCGTGGTCGGTTCGGTAGAGATCCTGTATCTGGTGTTCAACGGCGCGATGGGATGGCAAGCATTCGTTTACCCATTCGCCCTGCCGACGCTGGCGGGCAACATCATCGGCGGCACCTTTATCTTTGCGCTAATCAGCCACGCGCAGATCCGCAACGATTTGAGCGCCAAAAACCGGGCGGCGCGCCGGCAAGAGGAAAAACGGCGCCACGGTAGGGAAAAACCGTGATCGCCGTCGGTTAGCCGAGGAAATTTCGGCGCGAACTGGCGAGGTATTGAGCAAACGCGCCGCTAAGCGCTTATTCTGCGGGTAAAAAAAGGTATAATGCCCCGGCAGCTTCGGTTGCCGGTCCGCAGCGTCCCCGTAGTTAAACGGATATAACAAGCCCCTCCTAAGGGCTAGTTACTGGTTCGATTCCAGTCGGGGACGCCATTTTTCCTTATCGAGCCAATGCGCATCGACCGCCCGCGGACCCTGCTCCAATCCCTTATTCAGCCCTAATTTCATCCCTGCGGGTGCAGGCACGCCATCCAGGTCATTCCTGCCAACACGATTGGCTGATGTTCCCGATTATTGGCCATCGCATTTCCTGAAAACATGAACAGAATAAATGCCAGCATGAATTGAATGGCCCGTTTTCCTAAACCGGCGACGATGATTCGGCCAAAGGCAGACAGCCTTAAATACAGTAGCAGGAGTGCGTGGTGCCGTTTATTCATCGAATCGGGGCGATTTTCTCTATTCATGACGTCTCCTTTTCCATCACTACGTCACAGGAATAAGTATATCGACATTGATAACTTTACTGTTTGAATTTTCATCTCTATATAGCTCGATGAAGAAGCTTTCCCTCATTTTGACGTTGATGGCCGGCAAGTAAGCATCATATATCCCCTCAAAAAAATTAACGTACTCAGGCAACTCGCCCATAAAGGGAATAACAATATATTTGCCCATTGGGATATAGAAGTTGAAGATGGAGTGAAAAACCGCCTGATCCTTGCCGTTGGCATGGCATTTATTCCCCCTGCTTTTCTCTACATTATATGCCCCCCAATTTTTGCTTAGCCGTTTCTCATTAGTCTGCGCAATATCATTGGCATCTCTGTATTTCCTTATAGAATGGAAAATTAATGTTTTGTAATGCTTCAGCATCTCGATGTCATCCGGCATGACCGTATGATAGAAATAGGGTTTATTATCGTTGCCGTACGGGGGGATCTGCGTGGAAAAATCCCATCCCCGGCTGTTTCTAAAGCTGTTGGGCGTTTCGCCAAAGAAACGTTTGAATGCCCGGGTGTAGCATTGCTGAGAGGCAAACCCCGATGCCAAGGCGACATCCAATATGTTCCCTTGATGCTGTTTGAGCAAGACAGCCGATCGGCTCAGCTTTCTATTCCTGATATACGTCCCGAGCGTAATGCCAAAATAATGCTTAAACAACCGCTGTAAATGCCATTTAGAGTAACCCGAGATAATTGAAACCTTCTCAACCGAAAGCCCCTCCACAATATTCTTTTCCATATACTCCAACACTTGTAAAAGAATATCTCTCCTGTAATCCATGTGCGCTCCTTGCATTTATAAAAGCCGTATCCTTTTCATTAAAATCGTTAAGCGAAGAAATTAAGTCATTAAGATTAATCCTAAAAAATCACGCCCTCTTCTTTTTATTCTCACACCCTCCAAGAGGTCATTATATAAATAACTGAAAATGATCATGTTATATAAATCCACCCACAAGAAAATAGAAAAACAAAATTTAACGGCACAAAGTGCATCTATTGAAGGAGCACTTGCGCCGCCACTGAGAATCACACTTTCTGTTAAATTTTTTATCTTAAAGTGTTTTTTATCGCATCAATTGCATGGCCGAATAGGAATTTCATCATCAGAAATTAAATCGCATTTTATAGCCTTGATTGTTGATAACACTTATTGCAGCTAATGGGTAAAGCCTGAGCCGTGGCTAAGGAAGCTGAGAGGAATAAACGCAAAGCCTGAACATCAGGCTTAATAATCACGTGTCGCAACAGTGAGTTTCTTTTTTATCTTTCCCTGCACAGAAAAAGCGGATGCATCAACAAATCATGTTAGAGGTCATATATTGCCTTCCCGTCCCGGGGGCATTGATGCTCCCGCACCGCGCCAGCCTCTCCGCCGTCAAGCGCCAAGCCGATACGCGCCATAGTTTGTTACCGTAACCGCCCGCTCCTCAAAAAAAAGCCCAGCACGCAAAGCTGGGCTTTTCATCCAATGAGCGGATTAGTCCGTCAGGTTGTCGATCTCTGCCGCTCTGTGCTTACGCAACAGATACAGCAGCAAGGACACCCGTCGCTCGGTCCGTTCCGGGGTATCCGGCGGCAAGTTATAGCGCAAGGTGTAGCGCTCGTTGTTCTCGTTGCAAAAATCGATGACCAGTACGGGCGCAGACGCTCCCGCCACTTTTCGATAATTCAGCGAGATGCACGACAGGTTTTTGCCCATCTCAACTCACCGTGACGGTACGGCGGGTTGACTCGGCAATTCGCCCCACGCCGGCGCTCAACGCAGCGCCCAGCAGCAGTATCAGCAGTGAGCCCCACGCGGCGCGAGAGAGTTGCTTGGCCGCTTCATCAGCCGCTTCACGCGCTTTCTGCTCGGCCTCGGCCTTGAGTTTTTCCACCTTCTGCACCGCCTGCTGATAAGCCTGGGCGTAGTTATCGACGATTTGGCTCGCTTCATCACGGCTCTTGCCGGTGCGTGCCGCAACAATATTCACCAGCGCGTCCTTATCGGCGGCGCTCAACGTCGGCTCACCGGACTGCTTAACGCGCTCGAACCACTGCTTAAGCTCGGTGGCGGCCTGCGCCGGATCGGCCGCGGCATCCACCGCCGACTGCTTGCCGTCGGCGGCCGCCCGATTGGCTTTCTGCTCCAACCGAGCCGGATCCAGCTCCGGCTTACCGCTCTGCTTAAGCGTTGCGTTCAACTGGCTTTCCAGGTTTCCCCAGTCGAGGCTGATGCCCTTTTTATCCAACTGTTGCTTCAGGCTGTCGCCCACGCTTGGCGCCGCCGCCGCCAGGCCGCTGCCCGCCAGCGAGAGCCCTTTGCCAACCGCGTTGCCAGCCAGCCCCACCACGCCGCTCGCCAGTGACACCATCAACCAGGTAGTCAGCAAGGTGGTGATCGCCCAGCTCAGCAGGCCATGCAAGCCACCGCGATTCGGCGCGGTGCGGCCGGCGACGAATGCGCCCGCGGCCAGCGACGCCAGCGTTGAAACCAGCAGCCAGATCCCAGTGCCGGTGCCAAATCCGCTCAGCGGGTTGCCCTTTTGCATCATATCCACGGCCTGGGCGCCGATCGCCGTCCCCAGCACGCTGAATATCAGATAAGTCACCAGCGCCACGGCACTCCCGGCCAATATCGAGCCCCATGACACCTGAAACGCAAAGCGATTTGATTCATAGACAGTGGTCATCGTTGTTCCTTATATTTTCTGGACAAGTGATTGCAGACACGGCAGAAAACCGCGCAGACAAATTCAGTCTGCCGCGCGACATCATCGGCCGTCCCGGTTCATTTGCACCAGAACGCCTGGTGCATTCACACCCTGCGAATACGCACGTTATGCACTAAGCTGCTCAGCGAGTAGCGTAACCCGCGGCCCATAGAGAGGCCGCTCCCCTTCTGTCTAGCGGAGAACACATGAGCCAATCCGTCTTGGCCAGCGAAACCAACCGCGGCCACCTGCAGCAAATCATCTCCGGCTTGTCCGACGGCGTGATCCTGACGGATACCGATCAAACTCTGCTATGGGCCAACGAGGCCGCGTTAGCCATGCATGGCGTGAGCCACCAGCAAGCCCTGGGGGCCAATGCCGGCGAGTACGCGGCGCGTTTTGCCCTGCGCTATCGCAACAACCATCCGCTGGCTTTGGAGCAGTACCCTTTGAACCGGGTTGCCGATGGCGAGACCTTCACCGATGTGGTGGTGGAAGTTCGCCAGGTCGACGATCCGGACAGTTTCTGGGTGCACCGCCTGCGGAGCCTGATCGTCACCGATCCGCAGGGGCAGCCGGAGCTGCTGGCGCTGATCATGAGCGACGCGACGGAGTGGGCCAGCGCCGAACAGCGCTTTGAAAAAACCTTTAACGCCAATCCGGCGCCGGCGGTCATCTGTCGGCTCAGCGATCTGCGCTACGTCAAGGTCAATCAAGGGTTCCTTGATATGACCGGTTACCAACGTGAACAGGTCTTGGGGCGTTCGGTTTATGAACTGGACGTCCTGCAACAGGCCGAGCATAAAGAGCTGGCCGTGCAGCGCCTGGGGGAAGGCGCCACCATTCCGCAGATGGAGGCCGAGCTGAAACTGCCCGATGGAGGCAGCAAGCTGGTGGTGGTTGCCGGTCAACCGTTGGACATCAATGAAGACGACTGCATGCTGTTCACGTTTACCGATCTCGAACCCCGGCGCCAGGCTGAATCGGCGCTGCGAGAAAGTGAAGAGCGGTTCGCCAAATCTTTCCGCCTGAGCCCGGTGCCAACGCTGGTGTGCACCGCAGACGGGCGGCGCGTGCTGGATGTTAACGAAGCCTTCGTCCGCGCCATCGAATGCGACGCCGAAGCCTTGGTCGGCAAATCGGTCGACGAGATCCCGGTTTTTGACGATCCCGAGGCGGGCAGCCGTTTGTTTGCCGCCCTGGAAAAAACCGGCAATGTCGAAGGGATGGACATCCGGGTGCGCAAGAAAGGGAGCGAGTTAATCGACTGCGTGGCCTCGGCGGATGCCGTCAGCATCCATAATGCGCCCTGCTATCTGTTGGTGCTCATGGACATTACCGAACGCAAGCGCTCGGAGCTGGAGCTGGTGAACGCCATCGAGGAAGTGATGCAGGACGCCTCGTGGTTTAGCCAAACCCTGATCGAAAAACTGGCTAATGTGAAAAGCATCAATCGGTCCAACCAGACCGGGTTTGCCGCCAACGATCTCACCCCGCGCGAGCGCGATGTGCTGGGTTTGATCTGCGAGGGACTGCCGGACAAGAAAATCGCGGCGCGCCTCAATCTGGCGCTCAACACCATTCGCAATCATGTCGCGACGGTCTATTCCAAACTCGGCGTGCACAGCCGCAGCGAAGCCATCGTATGGGCCAGAGAACGCGGGCTGTTTACCGGCGGACCAGCCTCGATGAATGGCAAGTAGCCTGCAAATGCACTAGCCATACCGATGCAAACGCCCCTTATGAGCACCGAGTGAAGTGCATAACATGGCGGTGCAAATGCAGGCTTTCGCCCTGTGCGAACGCCAAACGGATCGAACCTAAGGAGCGCATCATAATGAACAGCGAAAAAGCCAATGGCATGATGGAAAAAGTGGCGGGCAAAGCGCAGGAAATCGCGGGCGACGTCAGCGGCAACGAACGTTGGCAGGCCGAAGGCGTCACGCGCCAGGCAGTGGGCGCGCTGCAAGAAAAATACGGCGACGCCCTGAGCTGCGCCGGCAGCATGATGAAGAAAAATCCCCTCGCCGCGTTGGCACTCGTTGCCGGCGCAGGTCTGTTGGCCGGCCTGCTGCTGCGTCGCCGTTGATGGGCGCCGACGAGCAAACCGCTTTTCCCTGAATGCCGTGTCCGGTGGGCAGCCACCGGGCACGGTTCTTTGGCCAGGCGGGGGATTGCTGCCTCCCTCTCGTTGGCATCCGGGCTTAACGCGTGCTCTGCGTCGCCATGCCACGGATTATTATGGCGAAACCGTTATATCCCGCATGGAACATGAGCCTTTATCGTTCAGGCTGTCGCACACCGCCTTTACTCGCGGCTTAACGGCACCTCTTTTATTATATTCATCCTATTGCTGATTATCATCGCCCTCTCAATCAACGCCCCCAGCGCCTGTTATTTCCGCTTGTTATGCCAGTAAGTTAATTTACCCTCAACATAACGAAATCCCTCGGCATAAAAACCGAATATATCAATCAGGCTGGGTTTATCCCTCGAGCCATTAAATGTTAATATTGCCGGATTATGCGCACGGAGAAATAGCATGTTCCCCAGTAAAAAACATTCGCAGCGGGCGACCCCGCTGACCAGCTATCAATTTTCCAGGCTGCATACTTTCGAATGCGTCGCCCGTCATTTATCTTTTGCGCTGGCGGCACAAGAATTGTCGATCACCCCCAGCGCCGTGAGCCACCGCATTAATTTGCTCGAAAAGGAATTGGGGTTTCTGCTATTCCAACGCTTTCATCGCAGAATTACGCTGACGCCGGAGGGCGAGCGCATGCAATGGGCGCTGGACAGCTCCTTCAACACCTTGAATCAGGAAATCCTGGACATCAAAAATCGCGAGTTGACGGGGACCTTGACCCTCTACTCGCACCCGTCCCTGGTGCAATGTCTGCTGCTGCCGCGCATCGGCGATTTTATCGCCCAGCACCCCACCATTCACCTCAACATTCTGACCGGGCAGGAAATCATCAACCTGGCCAACCGCGGCGTGGATCTGGCGATGTACTTCGGCAAACTGCGCTCGGGGCGGCATCTGGAAGAAGCCTTTATGCAGGAATCGATGGTGCCGATCTGCACGCCGCAGTACGCCGCCGCACACAATCTGTATGATGCGCCGGAAAACCTGGCTCACTGTACGCTGCTGCACGATCGCTACAACTCCGGCGAAGATGAGTGGCAAACCTGGTCACAACACTTTGCGCTGGGGCTGGATACCGACAGTAAAAGTATGGAGTTCGACCGTTCCGATCTCGCGGTGCTGGCCGCTACGCGGCACCTTGGCGTCGCCATGGGGCGGCTTAATCTGGTGCAGGACTGGATCAAAAGCGGCGAGCTGATCATTCCGTTCGCCGATATGACCGTGCCCTGCGAACACTGCTATTTTACCTCGACCATCTCCGAGCGGCAGTGGCCGAAGATCCTCGCGTTTAAGCAGTGGATAATGAAAATATCCCCTCTGGTCTGATGGCCAGAGGGTTATCGCCATACTTTGGGAGAATAAGAAAAATGCAACGCGCAGGCATAGAGCCGGCCGGCCTTTGAATAAGAGATATATTTGCGATTTTTATCCCAGGTCAGCAGGGAATTATTGGCAAAGTAATAAACCTCCAGCGGCATCCCGTTAGCCAATTTCGACCAACCTCGGCTTCTTATCACGGTAAAGTCACCGTTATCGCTGAGCGTAATCAACGGCACGCCCCAGGCATAGCGGGATATTTGCATCTGAATAATGAATTGGCTTTCGCAGCTTATTTGGTAATTCTGTACATCAACATCCATAATTTATATTTTTGGTGCCACCCTACGGTCAAAATAAATAAGATATGAACAACTCACCACGATTAACCCCAGCACGATCAGCACGGCACCCAATACAAACTCAATTTGCAGCGGCTCGCCGAGCATGACGACGCCGGCCAGGATGCCGAATACCGGCGTCATAAAGGTGAGAATGCCCAGCGAGGACGCCTGATAACGACGCAACAGTGAAAACCAGATCAGGTAACTGAAAAACGACACGATCACCGTTTGGAACAGCAGGCTACTCCAGGCCACCCGGCTCAGAACGACGTGCAAATTGCCCGACGCTATCGCCAGCAACGACAGCAGCACGCAGGCGCCCGTCAACTGGAACAGCAGCGTCTGTTTAGCCGGGCACTCCGCCAGACGCGTGGTACGGATCACCAGCGTAGAACCGCCCCAGGCGATCCCCGCCAGCAGACCGTAAAGATCGCCCTTCAACCGAGCTGCAGCGCCGCTGCCCTCAGCCATGCCCGATATGGCCAACACCACGCCGCCAAAGGCGATGAGCATGCCAAGCCACTGCACCGACGACAGGCGTTCCTGGCGAATCAGAAAATGCAGGCCGAGAGCGGAAAACAGCGGCGCGGTATACAAAAACACCGCCATATGCGAAGCGCTGGTATAGCGCAGCCCTTCGGAGACAAAAAAGAACTCCAGCGCGAACAATGCCCCTACGCTCAAACCGGCGCTCAGCGTGGCACGATCCCAGGTGAAGCACTCGCCGCGGCAGCGCGCCAGCAGGTAAACCCCCAGCGCGGCAAGACCGGAGCGAATGGCAATTTGCAGCACCGCCGACACATCCGGTTCAGCGGCCTTGATCGCCACCTGCTGCATCCCCCAAATGGCGCATAGCATCACCATGGCGGCGGCAGCCCTGCCGTCGATACCGATTCTTGCATTCATAATAGGGTTCCCGCCGCCGTTGAAATAATCACAGGCTGCCGTCGCGTTATTCTTTATACACCACGATTTCCTGATAAAGCTTAATAACTTCGCCATCGCTGTCGACGGAGTCGGTATATTCAGTTTGCTGCGCCAGGTGAATCACCTTCCAGCCTTTTCGCGCCAATTCCGGGATCGTCAGGCGCCCCACGCCGCGGCAGAAAAACAGAGTGTCGTCAGACAACCTTAGCTTACTAACCTCTGCATAATCATAAGCTTGAGAATGGCAGACGTGCGACTCCGCCGCCATCGCCGGTAATGAAAACAGCCCCACCAACAACATTAACAGGTTTCTCATGGCGACCTCCCAATCGCTTATTCCTGCCAACCGATTACGCAAAAATGCCTCACGTTAATACGGCGGTGACAGGCTGGAATTAATTATCTCTTGCATGGCTGAAATTACAGGCTGGGGTTGGTGACTGACAAATGAAAAATATAAACCTTGGCGTTAAATGAATTCATCCGAGTGGAGAGAGAGGCAGAGCGGCCACTTTCACCGCACGAAATGGTCAAAAACCGGCCAATAATTAGCAAGAAAAGTAATTATTTATTTCACCGTTTATGCTACAAATGCCGCCCGCCGCTAAAACACCAAAAAAAACCGTCAAAATGCGCAAAAACGCAGCTTTCTGCGCAAAACATCGGCATGGCGGCGCTGATGAGGGCGGTCATACCTAAAACAGGGATAACACATGGCAATGAAATTGCGCGTAATGACTCAAGCGGTGGCGCTGGGTCTGGCGATCGGCAGCGCGTCGTTCGCCGCTCAGGCGGAAATCACCCTGCTGAAGCAAGATCCACAGGCCGGCGATCCGCTCAGCCGCCTGAACTTCACCGTTGGCGGCAGTATTCGTCCGCAGTTCAACAACATGACGGGCGACGGTGACAAGGGCTCGTACAAGCGTAACGGCTTCGACGGCGGCACCCGCTTCCGTTTCGCGGCGGACTACTATCTGTTCGACGATATCAGCTGGATCAGCTACTACGAGCTGGGCGTGAACATTCCGGCGCTGTTTGACTGGGATCATCACTATGCCGACGGCGCGAGAAACACCAGCCGCCGCATGCTGTACACCGGCCTGAAAAGCAACACCTGGGGCCAGATGACCTTCGGTCAGCAGAACAGCGTTTATTATGACGTGGTGGGCGCCAAGACTGATATTTGGGACTACGACATGCTGGCCCAGGCGCCGGGCAACGGCATTAACGGCGACTACGACGGCTCTTACCGTTCACGCAAAATGCTGAAGTACAAGAACCGCTTCGGCGATGCGGACGTTTACGCTTCGTACCTGTTCAGCGACAGCGACTACCTGCCGGGCAACGGCCTGCGCTACAAGCGCAAAGGCGGCGGCTCTCTGGGCGTGGATTACCACATTACGCCGGATCTGACCTGGGGCACCGCCTGGAACTACACCCGCGCCGAAATGCGCAACCCGTCCACCAGCGGCAGCAAAAGCTACGATCAGAACATTTTCGGCACCGCCATCAGCTGGAAACCGGACAACTGGACCCTGACCTTCGGCGGCGGTTACTACAACGACTTCCTGACCACCAAGAAAGCCGACGTCAATAATTACTTCGCCGGCGATGCGTGGGGTATCGAATACCTGGCCGGTTATACCGTGCCGGTAGGTCAGTACGCGGTGAAATCGGTGATGCCGTACTTCATGGGCGACCGCCTGGAATACATCACCGGCCGCAACTACCAGCGCATCGATAACGGCCTCGGGGTGACCGTACAGTTTGACTACGGTTTCCGCGTTGACGTGGAGCACGTGCTAACATCGAGCACCGATAACCTCGGCGATATGACCGTGGTGCGTCTGCGCTACGATTTCTGATTGCTCAGAATGCAAAAAAGGCCGCGCAAGCGGCCTTTTTCGTTTATTGACACAGCGTCAGAAGCCGCCGCGCGCCGAGCGCCCGACCGCTTCGCCCAGTTGCCATACCGCCATGGCGTAATGGGTGCTGTGGTTATAGCGGGTGATGACGTAGAAGTTCGGCAGACCGTACCAATACTGGTAGCCGGTGCCGACATCCAGCCGCAGCAGGCTGGCCTCTTGGTTATCACCAAGCGAACCCTGCGGGCTCAAGCCGGCTTCGGCCAGCGCGGCGACCGAGTAGCGCGTCTTGAAGCCGTTTTCCAACCCCGGCGCCTGGCCGTTGGCCTGAATGGCGACCGGCTCGCCTTTGGACCAGCCGTGCGCTTTGAAGTAATTGGCCACGCTGCCGATGGCATCGACCGGATCCCACAGGTTGATATGCCCATCGCCGTTGAAATCGACCGCATAGCTTTTGAAGGAAGAAGGCATGAACTGCCCGTAGCCCATCGCACCGGCGAAGGAACCGCGCAACTCGAGCGGATCGTCGCCTTCGGTGCGCGACATCAGCAAGAAGGTTTCCAGCTCACCGGCGAAGTAATCGGCGCGGCGCGGGTAGTCGAAGGCCAGCGTCGCCAGCGCATCGATAATGCGGGTTTTACCCATTACGCGGCCCCAACGGGTTTCCACGCCGATAATCCCCACGATAATCTCCGGCGGCACGCCGTACACCTGCCAGGCGCGCTGCAGCGCATCCTGATATTGATTCCAGAACACTACGCCGTTTTGCACGTTATCCGGGGTGATGAACTTGTTGCGGTAGCGCAGCCAGGAGCCATTCGGCCCGGTTGGCCCCTGGGTAGACGGCGTCGGCGCCTGCCTGTCCATCAACCGCAGCACCGAATCCAATCGCCGAGCCTGCGCCAGCACGTCGTGCAGCTGCTGCCGGTCAAAACCGTGTTCCTGCACCATCTTCTCGATAAAGCGCGCGGTATTCGGGTTATTGGCGAAATCCCCACCCAGCGGCGCGCCGCTGTGCGCCGGGCTCAGCAAAAAGCCGCCCTTTACCGGGGTGCTCTGCGGCGTAGCGGTGGTACTGGGTTTCGGCGTGCTGCTACAGGCAGCAAGCAAGGTAATCAGCGGTAAAAGCGCAACCAGGTGACGCATCGGATATCCATATAGCCATGCAAGAGATAAGTGGGAGTTATGTTAATGCATTGTTCAACGCGAACAAACAGGATTATGCCGCCAATGACCGCGTCAGGTAGCCAAACGTGCCAAATTGTGACGTTTTGCACGGGCAAAGAACGCCCGGTGCGGCCGCGCTGAATCTCAACCGCAACTAAATGAGAAAAGTTATCACCTTGACGCCCACGTTTGCCCCGATAAAATGCCCGACTGCTTGCCACCCGGCTATCGCCGCAATGATCACGACAATGGACTGTGATGGAATCTCTCGGACAACTCGCCAAAGACCTGTACCGTGGGCGCATCTCGCGCAAACCGTTTATTTTCTCGCTGGCGATCTTCGCCATCGGTATCGTGCTGCTGTCGTTTCTGTCGACCTATCTGGATAAAAACCATTTTCGCGCCCACGCGCACGGCGACGGCGCCGAATTCGTCTCGGTGCTGCTGTATCTGCTGTGCATTATGGTGTGGGCGTTGTTCTGTTTCGGCCTGGTCACGTGGTTCATGGCCAAAACCGCGTTCCGACTCAACGATATCGGCCTGCCCGGTTGGGCGTTGGCCGTCGCGTGCTATGTTTGCTCGGTGCTCAACAACTACTCCCCCGGCCCGGTAGCGCGCTGGCTGCCGCTGTTCAGTCTGGCAGTCATGCTCTGCGCCCTGCTGTTGCCGCCCGACGGGCTGCGACGCAAGCCGCGTGAACAGACTGATTGAGCGCCATTCCGCTCAAGGCTATGGCTATCCGCCGGCCGTGCCGTCACAATAGCGCCTCATTCAGGTTTTAATCAGGGATCGCCATGTTCAGCCATTACTTCGCCCATTACGCCTTCGATCGCGACAGCGACGCCTGGCAGATCGGTTTTCGTGACTTCCCCGAGTGGCAAACCGCCTGCTATAAACGCGAAGACATCGAACTGGAGGCGCAGGAAAGCCTGTTGGCCGCCATCGCCGCCACGATGGATGAAGGTTTGCCCCTGCCCGCCCCTTCCCCTCTGCAAGCCGATGAGTTGAGGGTACACCTGCCGGCGCTGGTGGCGCTGAAAATCGAACTGCACAACGCCATGCTGCGCAAAAACACCGGTAAAGCGGCGCTGGCGCGCAAGCTGGGTTTCAACGGCGGGCAAATGGAGCGGTTGCTGGATATCGGTTACGCCTCGAAGGTGGAAGCGTTGGAGCAGGCGCTGTATCTGTTGGGCTACGACGTGCGCGTGACAATAAGTGAAGTTTGCCAATAAGTTAGCAACAGGTAAGCAAAATATTATCCGCAGGGGCTAAATTTTCCTCCATTCGCGCCGATGTGATCGTTACCTAATCCTCTGTCGCAACAACGAAGGCTAAAAATGGAGTGGAGTCGCCGTCATATTTGGGCCGTTATTCTGCTGTCTTGTCTCGTTTTTTGGGTCATTCTGGCGACCGGCATCAACGCCGTCGCCTGAGCGCCTGCCGCTGCATTGCTTCATCCCTTATTTTACAGCCCACCACGGCGGGCTAGTTCCTGTCGCCCGCCGATAAAAAGCGTTATAAAACAGCGCGTCCTGTTCAAAAAACAGCCAAAAATTGTGATCAAAAACACAGTATTGAAATCAGACCAGTATTGAGAGTACATTAGCGCCGATCCTGTCGCGGTTCGGATTTTACCTCACGGAGCATGAGGCGCGACAACCGGACAACCCGCGCGCGAGGACGTTGTTCTTTCGTTTGGAAGAACCCGCCCGACAAACAGGTTGCCCATAAAACACTCAGCACAACAATCGGGATCATTGCTGGCGAGGACTCCAGACAGGAGTTGTTCAGTGAAATATTTTTTGATGGGCGTGTCATTCATGCTGGTTGCCTGGGTTGGCACCTTCATGTTGATGGTTGCCTGACCGGGAACACAGCCAAAGGGACGCGCGAGCGTCCCTTTGTCGTTTCCGTCGTTCGCCGTTATTTGCCCGGCATCATGCGGCGCAGGGTGTCGTCCTTGCGCAGGTAGTGGTGATACAGCGCCGCCAGCGCATGCGCGCCAATGATAAAGTAGCCGATATTCGCCAGCGTCTCATGAACCGTTTTAACCAGCTTGCGCATCACCGGATCCGGCGTCACCCATTGCGGTACCGGCCACCCCAGTAAAGTCCACGATTTCCCGCCGTAGGCCAGGGTTAACACGCCCAGCAGCGGCAGCATCAGGAATACCACGTACAGCAGCCAATGGAAGATCTTGGCGCCCACTTCCTGCCATTCCTCCAGCGGCGGCGTGGTCGGCGGCGTCGCGTGGAGGGTGCGCACCGCCAGCCGAATCAGCATCAGGGCAAAAACCGAAGCCCCAAAATTAAAGTGCAGATTTTTGACCAGCGGCGCCCACGCCTCCGGCACCGAATCCTTCAGCAACATCGCCGCGTAGGTGAGGATCACCATCAGCAGCGTCAACCAATGTAAAACGATTTGCGATCGCGCATAGCGGTTGCTCATACACTCTATCCAAAAAAATAAAATTCAGCGTAGTCGAGCATAATGGGGAAATAATGAAGAAAACCTTGGGACGGGAAAAAATAAGGCCGAACAAACGTCCGGCCTGACAGGATTATTTGGCGCCGCCGCCTTTGCCCGGCATCAGCAACCCGTCCGCGCGGAACATGGCCTTGATGCCGCGCACCGCCTGGCGAATACGATCCTGATTTTCGATCAGAGCGAAGCGCACATGGGTATCGCCATAGTCGCCGAAGCCGATGCCCGGCGAAACGCAAACCTTGGCTTCCGCCAGCAGGCGTTTGGCGAACTCCAGCGAACCGAGATGGGCATAAGGTTCGGGAATTTTCGCCCAGACGTACATCGACGCCTTCGGGTTTTCCACCATCCAGCCGGCCTCGTGCAGCCCTTTCACCAACACGTTGCGGCGCTGCCGATACTGCTCGGCGATATCGCGCACGCACTGCTGATCGCCTTCCAGCGCGGCGATGGCCGCCACCTGCAGCGGCGTAAAGGTCCCGTAGTCGTGATAGCTCTTGATGCGCGCCAACGCGCTGACCAGTTCGGGATTGCCGACCATGAAACCGATGCGCCAGCCGGCCATGTTGTAGCTTTTCGACAGGGTGAAGAACTCCACCGCAATGTCTTTCGCCCCCGGCACCTGCATGATCGACGGCGCTTTCCAGCCGTCATAGACGATATCGGCATAGGCCAGATCGTGGATCACCAGCACGTTGTACTGCTTGGCCAGCGCCACCACCCGCTCGAAGAAATCCAGCTCCACGCACTGCGCGGTCGGGTTGGACGGGAAGCCGAGGATCATCATTTTCGGGCGCGGAATGGTTTCGCGAATGGCGCGCTCCAGCTCGCCGAAGAAATCCACGCCGTCCACCAGCGGCACCGAGCGCACCTGAGCGCCGGCGATCACCGCGCCGTAAATGTGGATCGGGTAACTGGGGTTCGGCACCAGCACGGTATCGCCGTGATCGAGGGTCGCCAGCATCAGGTGCGCCAGCCCCTCTTTCGAACCGATAGTGACGATGGCTTCGCTTTCCGGATCGATATCCACCTGATAACGATCGGCATACCAGCGCGAAATGGCGCGGCGCAGGCGCGGAATGCCGCGCGAGGTGGAATAACCGTGGGTGTCGTCGCGCTGGGCGACGGCGCACAGTTTTTCCACGATGTGCGGCGGCGTCGGGCCGTCGGGGTTACCCATGCTGAAGTCGATAATATCCTCGCCGCGACGGCGTGCGGCCATCTTCAGTTCGGCGGTGATGTTGAATACGTAAGGGGGAAGGCGTTCAATGCGCGTGAAACGGCGCTGTGGACTGTTATCAGCCATAGGAGATTCCTCGATAGACGTTAGCGCCCGGACCGTCCGAGCGACGCTGGCCAGCGAACTGACCGAATATCGAACATAGCGCAGCGCCGACGAGCTTGTCGATACCCTGCGCGATATTTTTATTTAGCGCTCTGAAACTCCGCCGCCAGCAGCCCGAACAGCCAGTCGTCGCACCACTGATCCGCCAGACGGTAGTTGTCGCGCAGCGTGCCCTCCAGCTGGAAACCACACGACTCCAACAGGCCGCGCGAGGCGACGTTACCGGCGGTTACGGTGGCGGTCAGCTTGTGAAAACCGCAGGCGTTCACCGCAAAATCCAGCACCGCCCGCAGCGACTCCTTGCCATAGCCCTTGCCCTGCCCGGAAGGCAAACTCCCGTATCCCACTTCCGCCTGCCGATACGGCGCCCAGTGCGGGCGAAAGCCGGTAATGCCCACCGCCTCTCCGCTGTGCTTCTCACGCATCACCAGGCACAGCCACTGGTCGCCGTGTTTGTCCCAGACCGGCAGGCGCTCCTCGAACCGTGCGCGGATCTCCGCTTCGCTGCGCGGATCGGAGATGTAACGGATCACCTCGGGATCTTGGTACAGGCGCAGAAACAGCGGCCAATCCTCGGCGGTTATCGACTGTAACTGCAGTCGTTCAGTGACCAGCTTCATAAAATCTCCGAAAAACGAAAAAGAGGAACTTACGAATGAAAGATATCTCTTTATTTTCCCCGATTGGTTGCCGATAATCATTTACGTTAAAACCACAAAACCATAACGTCTTGCCCGATTCCCTACAACTGCCCGCCGCCGTTACCCACGCGGCATCAGGAGAACACCATGGCCTCTTTAGTCATCGACGATATTCCGCAGGCGATCGTTAACGTCAAGCGTCAGCTGCGCCAGGCATTGCCCAACTATCGCGACGTATTCCAGGCGCTGGAAGAGAACATCCGCGGCCAGGTCGAACAGATTCGCCGCGAACTGGCCGCCGGCCACAACCCGGTGCCGCAAATTGACGCGGAAGATATCCTGCAGCAGCGCGTCACTGAACAACAAAAAGCGCTGATCAAACAACGCGGCGCCTGCGCTATTCGCGGGGTGTTTCCGCGCGCCAAAGCCGAGGGCTGGAACCGAGAAATCGGCGATTATCTCGATCGCAACAACTTCGTCGAGCGATTGAAGAACGCCGCCGAAGACAACTATTTCGGCAAGCTGGCCGCCAGCAAGCCACAGATCTACGGCATCTATTGGTCAAAACCGCAGGTTGAAGCGCGGCAGGACGCGCGCATGCATGCGGTGCAGGTGTTCCTCAACAGCCTGTGGGCCACCGAAAGCAACGGCAAACAGCATTTCGATCCGACTCGCGTCGCCACCTACGCCGATCGCACCCGCCGCCGCCCGCCGAACTCCTCGTCGCTGGGCCTGTCGCCGCACGTCGACAGCGGCACCATCGAGCGCTGGCTGGACGAGAACTTCCGCTATGTGTATCGCCACGTCTTCTCCGGCGACTGGCAGCAGTACGATCCCTTCGCCGCCGACGGCCGCACCGAGGTGCGCGAGATAGCCTCCCCGGCGGTCTGCTCGATGTTTCGCACCTTCCAGGGCTGGACGGCGCTGACGCCACAGCGCACCAACGCCGGCACGCTGAACCTGGTGCCGATCGCCAACGCCATGGCCTATGTGTTGCTGCGCGCGCTGCAGGACGACGTCGCCGATGACGATCTGTGCGATGCGGCGCCGGGCCGCGCGCTGTCGATCTCGGAAAAATGGCATCCCCTTTTATTAAGCGGGATTTCCCCTATTCCCGATCTGGAGCCGGGCGACACGGTCTTTTGGCACTGCGATGTGATCCACGCGGTGGAGAACGAACATAACGGCGAGTTCGACAGCAACGTGATGTACATCGCCGCCGCGCCGGGCTGCGAGAAAAACGACGCTTATCTGCAGCGCCAGCTGCCGAGCTTTATCGACGGCAGAACGCCGCCGGACTTCGCCCCCGACGATTTCGAGGTCGATTTCGAGGGCCGCGCCACCGTCGAGCTGCTGACGCCGCTGGGCAAAGCGCAGCTCGGGATGCGCTGACCGCCGCCCCCAGCCACGGGCCTCTCTCGCTGTGGTATACTGCCGTCATCCGTAGGCCGCAGCGAGAACCCGTCGTGCACCCTTTTTTTGAAATGCTGTTGGCGGTGTTTGATCGCGCCGCGCTGATGTTGATCTGTCTGTTTTTCCTGACCCGCACCCGTCTGTTCCGCCAACTGCTGCAAAAAGAAGACCATACGCCGCTTGAGCTCGGCATCGTCACGGCAATCTTCTCGCTGTTCGCGCTGTTCAGCACCTACTCCGGCATCAACGTTGAGGGCTCGCTGGTCAACGTGCGCGTCATCGCCATCATGGCCGGCGGCATCCTGTTCGGCCCCTGGGTGGGGATCGTCACCGGCATCATCGCCGGGGTGCACCGTTATCTGATCGACATCGGCGGCATCACCTCGGTGCCCTGCCTTATCACCAGCATCATCGCCGGCATCAGCGCCGGTTACATCAACCTCAAGGTGAAAAAAGAGCAGCGCTGGCGTGCCGGCATCGTCGGCGGCATGCTGTGCGAATCCCTCACCATGCTGCTGATCGTGCTGTGGGCCAAGCCGACCGAGCTCGGGCTGGACATCGTGTCGCAGATCGCCCTGCCGATGATCCTCGGCACGGTGTGCATCGGCCTGATCGTGCTGCTGGTGCAGAGCGTCGAGGATGAGAAAGAAGTGATCGCCGCGCGCCAGGCCAAGCTGGCGCTGGATATCGCCCACAAGACGCTGCCCTATTTCCGCAACATCAACAGCGAATCGCTGGCCACCATCTGCGATATCATCCGCCAGGATATCCGCGCCGACGCGGTGGCGATCACCGATACCCATCAGGTGCTGGCTTACGTCGGCGTAGGGCGCGAAGCCTACCCGATCGGCCGCGAAGGGCTGAGCCGCGTCACTCGCGAAAGCATTCGCCACGGCAAAATCATCATCAAAAACAACCTGGAAAACCCGGCCGCGCCGCAGATCCATTCGCAGCTGGTGGTGCCGCTGTGGGAAAAAGGCGAAGTGACCGGCGCGCTGAAAATTTACTACTGCCACGCTCACCAGATCACCAACACGCTGAAGGTGATGGCGGTCGGGCTGTCGCAGATCATCTCCACCCAGATGGAGGTTTCGCGCATCGAGCACCTGCGTCAGATGGCGGATAAAGCCGAAATGCGCGCGCTGCAGAGCAAGATTAACCCGCACTTCCTGTTCAACGCGCTGAACGCCATCTCTTCCTCCATCCGCCTGAATCCGGACACCGCGCGCCAGCTGATCATCAACCTGTCGCGCTACCTGCGCTACAACCTGGAGCTGAACGACGAACTGATCGATATCCGCAAGGAACTGCATCAGATCCAGGATTACATCGCCATCGAACAGGCGCGTTTCGGCGCCAAGCTGACGGTGATTTACGACATCGACGACGACGTCTCGGTGCGCATTCCGAGTCTGCTGATCCAGCCGCTGGTGGAGAACGCCATCGTGCACGGCATCCAGCCCTGCAAGGGCAAAGGGGTAGTGGTGATCGCAGTGAAAGATCAGGGCGACCGGGTGAAAATATCGGTGAAGGATACCGGCCACGGCATCAATCAGGAAACCATCGATCGAGTGGCGCGCAACGAGATGCCGGGCCACAATATCGGCCTGCTCAACGTACACCACCGCGTGTCGCTGTTGTACGGTGAAGGGCTGCATATCCGCCGCCTGGAGCCGGGCACCGAAATCGCGTTCTACATCAGCAAAAACGGCGGCAAGCTGCATCAGGAGCCGAGCGCGCCGCCGGTCGGGGAGGCCTCATGAAAGCCATTATCGTGGAAGACGAATTCCTCGCGCAGGAAGAACTCAGCTACCTGATCAAGAAACACAGCAATATCGATATCGTCGCCACCTTCGAAGATGGCCTCGACGTCCTCAAATACCTGCAGACCCACCAGGTCGACGCCATTTTCCTCGACATCAACATCCCGTCGCTGGACGGCGTGTTGCTGGCGCAAAACATCAGCAAATTCGCGCATCGCCCGTCTATCGTGTTCATCACCGCCTATAAAGAGCACGCGGTGGAAGCGTTCGAGATCGAAGCGTTCGACTATATCCTCAAGCCCTATCACGAGGCGCGCATCGTCACCATGCTGCAAAAGCTGGAGGCGCTGCATCATCGCCCCGCCGGCGCGACGGAGCCGGCCAGCGCGCCGAGCCGCGGCAGCCACAGCATCAACCTGATCAAAGACGAGCGGATTATCGTTACCGACATCAACGACATCTATTACGCCGCCGCCGATGAAAAGGTGACGCGGGTCTATACCCGCCGGGAAGAGTTCGTGATGCCGATGAACATCACCGAGTTTTACGGCCGGCTGCCGGAAGAGCATTTCTTCCGCTGCCACCGCTCTTACTGCGTTAACCTGGCGAAGATCCGCGAGATCGTGCCCTGGTTCAACAATACCTACATTCTGCGGCTGAGCGATCTCGAGTTTGAAGTGCCGGTCAGCCGCAGCAAGGTGAAAGAGTTCCGCAAGCTGATGCGCCTGTAAGCGCTTACCAGCGCGGGCCCGGACGGTAGTAATACCCCGGCGGCGGCGGTGGCGGCATGCGGTAATGCGGCCGGTCGCGCCAGTCGCGCCGCGGCGGCCCGTAGTAAATCACCCGGGGCGGCGGGCCGTAATAGTCCCCGCGCGGGCGTTCATACCGGCGGTGATCGGCCCACCAGCGCGGATCGCGCCAGCGATAGCCGTCCCAGTAATGGCCGCGATTGTCGCGATCGCCGATATGCAACGACAGGCCAGGCACGTTCACGCCGATGGAGACGTCGGCCTGGCTCGCCAGCGGCAGCGCCAGCAGCGCAGCCAGTAACAACAGCGTTTTTTTCATTTCATGGCTCCTGCAGAGCGGACCTTGTCCGATCGCAGATAACATAGCCCCGCGCTCACCGCCGCTCTATAGGCGCAATGCCGATTTACGCCTTTCAGACGCATCCTTCACAATTCCACCACAATCGTTCACCGGAGATTAACAATAAATCGTTGATATCTTTGATGTAGATCACGTGTCACCCCCGGCATTTCACGGGCTTTCAGGCGCAAAAACGGCAACTCACGCCGCATAAAATGCATTTCATTCCTTCCGTCGTGCAACTCATTCCCGATCCGCCGCCCGCCGCAGGGGCCGGCCATATAATAAGCCCATACCGCGGGAACGCTGATTCACCCCGCAAATTTCAGCCAACGGCTCACGCCCGGCAACGCACACACAGGAAGGAGACCGGCCATGAACACCAAACCGGCAAATCGCAGCTTAATCGTTCTCGGCACCATCATCTGTCAGATGGGTCTGGGCACCATCTACACCTGGAGCCTGTTCAACCAGCCGCTGGTCGACAAGTTCCACTGGGGGCTGGCGGACGTCGCCACCACCTTCTCCATCACCAGCTTCTTCCTGGCCTTCGCCACGCTGTTCGCCGGTAAGCTGCAAGAACGCTTCGGCATCCGCAACCTGACGCTGTGCTCCGGCATCCTGGTCGGCCTGGGCCTTATCGCCAGCGCCCACGTCAGCTCGCTCGACATGATCTACCTGCTGGCCGGCGTGGTGGTGGGCTTTGCGGTCGGTATCGCCTACATCTCCACCCTGTCCAACCTGATCAAATGGTTCCCAGCCAACAAAGGCCTGATTTCCGGCATCTCCGTCGGCGCCTTCGGCAGCGGCAGCCTGCTGTTCAAATACGTCAACGCCGCCCTGATCGCCGACGTCGGCGTTTCCGGCGCCTTCTTCTACTGGGGTGCCATCGTGATGGGCCTGATCGTCGTCGGCTCCCTGCTGCTGAAAGAGCCGGTGCTGGCGACCAACGCCGCACAGCCAGGCGCCAACGGCCTGGGCAACGACTTCAGCGTGCGCCAGATGCTGGCCACCAAAGAAGCCTACCTGCTGTTCACCATCTTCTTTGCCGCCTGCATGAGCGGTCTGTATCTGATTGGCATCGTGAAAGACATGGGCGTTCAACTGGCCGGGATGGACTTGGCCACCGCCGCCAACACCGTGTCCGCCGTCGCCATCTTTAACACCGCCGGCCGCATCATCCTGGGGACGCTGTCCGATAAAGTGGGCCGTATGCGCGTCATCAGCTTCACCATGCTGGTTACCGTGCTGGCGATTGTCGCCCTGAGCTTCATGACCCTGAACCACACGCTGTTCTTCATCTGCGTCGGCGCGGTGGCCTTCTGCTTCGGCGGCAACATCACCGTGTTCCCGGCGATTGTCGGCGACTTCTTCGGTCTGAAAAACCACAGCAAGAACTACGGCATCATCTACCAGGGCTTCGGCCTGGGCGCGCTGGCCGGTTCGTTCGTCGCCAAATACTTCGGCGGCTTCCACGCCACCTTCATGGTGATTGGCGTTCTGTCCGCCGCCTCCTTGCTGATTACGCTGTTCATCAAAGCGCCGAAAGCCGTGGAAGTGGAAAGCGAAGAAACGGCACAGGCGGCAGAGCTGGCCAAAGCCTGATACCCCACGAAAACGACAAGGGGCGCAACCTGTGGGTTGCGCCCCTTTTTTTATCGTGCCGCCGCGTTGCTTACAGCTGCATGCCCAGCGTCTGGCGCAGATGCGCGCCGGCCCCCAGCAGGCCCGGTTGGCCATGGGTTATCATGAACACCGGAATGTCTCGCACATAGTCACGGAAACGCCCTTTGTCTTCGAAAGCGGCGCGGAAACCCGAGGCCTTGAAGAATTCCATAAAGCGCGGCACGATGCCGCCGGCGATGTACACGCCGCCAAAGGTGCCCAGATTCAGCGCCAGGTTGCCGCCGAAGCGCCCCATGATCACGCAAAACAGCGACAGCGCACGGCGGCAGTCGATGCAGCTGTCGGCCAGCGCCCGCTCGGTAATGTCCTTCGGCTCCAGTTTCTCCGGCAGGCGGTTGTCCGCCTTGACGATGGCGCGATACAGGTTGACCAGGCCCGGCCCGGACAGCACGCGCTCGGCGGAAACGTGCCCCACTTCACCGCGCAGCACCTCCAGAATAATGTCTTCTTCTTCGCTGTTCGGTGCGAAATCGACATGGCCGCCCTCGCCCGGCAGGCTGACCCAGCGGCGATCGACCTGCACCAGGTGGGCAACACCCAACCCGGTGCCGGCGCCGTACACCGCGATCGGTTTGCCCGGCTGCGCATCGCCGCCGCCAAACTGCAGCACGTCGTCCGACGAGAGCATCGGGATCGCCATCGAGACGGCGGTGAAATCGTTGATCACTTCCAGATGACTCAACCCCAGGTTGGCCTTCATTTCTTTGATAGAGAACGCCCAGCTGTGGTTGGTCATCGCAACCCAGTCTTCCGTCACCGGGCAGGCGATCGCGATACAGGCGTCCTGCACCTCGATATCGCACGCTTTCAGATAGTGGCGGATCACCGCTTCCAGGCTGTCGAACTCCAGGCCGGAATAGGTTTTCGCCTGGGTAATCTCACCCGTCGCAACAGTGCACAACGCCAGGCGGGCATTGGTGCCGCCAACATCACCTACGAGGGCATAGGTCATTGATTTCGTCTCCGCAAAATGAAAAATAAAAAGCTGCCCACACTGTAAAATCCTGCTGCGAAAACAACAATCACCCGCCTCGGATCTGCGCCCCAATAGCGATCCGGATCACAAAAAACGTTTCAGCTGGCCCGCCAAGCCGCGATTTGAAACAAATTGCGGCAAAAAACGCGCCGCCGTGACTGTTAACCGTCATCGACGCCGGGCAATATCAATGCGTGCCTGCTCGCCGATAGTCTGGCAAGCTGTGGTCACTGTCCAACCACCTGCTCTCCCTGCCCTGCATGGAGGCATCGACAAGGGATTATCCATGCTGCATCCGCGCGCCAATGCCATGTTGGCCTTTGCTTTGCCTGCGCTGATTATCGGTTCCGCCTCCAGTCTGGTGCTGCTGTTGATGATGAAAGTCGCCGCTACGCTGCAGCAATGGCTGTGGGTGACGCTGCCCGACGCACTGAGCCTGGACGCCCAGGCACCCTGGTGGCCGCTCGGCATGCTGACGCTGACCGGCGTGGCGGTCGGCCTGATCGTGCGCTACATGCCGGGCCATGCCGGGCCGGATCCGGCGACGGAATCGCTGATCGGCATGCCGCTGCCGCTCTCCGCCCTGCCAGGGCTGGGATTGGCGCTGATCGTCGGCCTGGCCGGCGGCGTCAGCCTGGGGCCGGAGAACCCGATCACCGCCATCAATATCGCGCTGGCGGCGGCGGCGGGGGCGCGCCTGCTGCCTAAGGTGCCGCGCATGGACTGGATCATCCTGGCGGCCGCGGGCACCATCGGCGCGATGTTCGGCACGCCGGTCGCCGCCGCGCTGATTTTCTCGCAAACCCTGGCGGGCAATAACGAAACGCCGCTGTGGGATCGGCTGTTCGCCCCGCTGGTGGCCGCCGCCGCCGGCGCGGTCACCACCCAGCTGTTCTTCGTGCCCAATTTCGCCCTGCAACTCGACGCCTATGACGTAACCCGGCTGCCGGACATCTTCAGCGGCGCCATCGTGGCGCTGATCGCCATCGCGCTCGGCATGGTGGCGCTGTGGTGCTTCCCGCACGTTCACCGCCTGTTCCATTCGATAAAGAATCCGGTGTTGATGCTAGGACTGGGGGGCTTTGTGCTGGGCCTGCTGGCGCTGGTGGGCGGTGAGATTACCCTGTTCAAAGGGCTGGATGAAATGAAGCGCCTCGCGGCAGACGGCAACTATTCGGTGCCGGCGCTGTTGGCCGTTACCCTGACCAAGCTGGCGGCGCTGGTGATCGCCGCCGCCTGCGGCTTTCGCGGCGGGCGCATCTTCCCGGCGGTGTTCGTCGGCGTGGCGCTGGGGCTGATGCTGCATCAGCACGTTCCGGCGGTGCCGGCGGCGATCACGGTCTCCTGCGCCATCATGGGGCTGGTGCTGGTGGTCACGCGCGACGGCTGGCTCAGTCTGTTTATGGCGGTGGCGGTGGTGCCGGATCTGCACCTGCTGCCGATCTTGTGCATCGTGATGCTGCCCGCCTGGCTGGCGCTGGCGGGCAAACCCTTGATGCTGGTGAACCGCCGGCAACCGCCGCACGACGATTAGGCCAGCGCGAACGCCGCGGCGGCGCGAGCGTGGATCGCGGTGGTGTCGAACACCGGCACCGAGGCATCCCGCTCGCTCACCAGCAACCCTATCTCGGTGCAGCCGAAAATAATCCCCTGCGCGCCCTGTTGTTCCAGATCGCTGATGATCCGGCGATACTCGTCGCGCGAGGCGTCGCGAATTTTGCCGAGGCACAGCTCGTCATAGATGATGCGGTGTACGATGTCGCGATCGGCGCTGGCCGGCGTCACCACGTCGATGCCATGCAATTCCTGCAGGCGGCCGCGGTAGAAGGTCTGCTCCATGGTAAAGCGCGTGCCCAACAGCCCGACGCGGCGAATGTTTTTTTCCCGCACCTGCAGCGCCGTGGCGTCGGCGATGTGAATCAGCGGCAGGCCGCTGGCCTGCTCGACCGCCTCCGCCACCTTGTGCATGGTGTTGGTGCAGATCACGATAGCTTCGGCGCCGGCGGCGCGCAAAGCCACCGCGGCGGCGGCCAGCAGCCGACCGGCGCCGTCCCAATCGCCCTGGTGCTGCAAGCGTTCAACCTCCTGAAAATCGACGCTGTAGAGCACGATTTTGGCCGAATGCAGCCCGCCGAGGCGCGCCTTTACCTGCTCGTTGATAGTGCGGTAATACGGAATGGTGGATTCCCAACTCATGCCGCCCAGCAGACCCAACACTTTCATCCTTCACTCCTCAGCATTTTCCGACGATCCTCTGACCTTACCTGAGAATCGCCGGGCTGACGACGCCTTATTTGGCGCCGGAATTGATCGGCTGGCGCGCTTCGAACCAGCGTTGGCGCAGCGTGTCGTACAGCCAGTTGTAGGCCATGGTGTACGGCAGGAAGAACAGGAAGAAACCGATTTCCAGCATAAACGCCTGCGCCCAGGAAATGCTCAGCATCCAGGCGGCGATCGGCACGCCGATCAGAATAAAACCGGCTTCAAAGCCGACGGCGTGCAGCGCACGCACCTTCAGGTTACGCACCACCCGGCTGACCGGCCACAGGCGGTCGAACACCGTGTTGTAAACCATGTTCCACAGCATCGCGACGGTGGACAGCATCACCGCCAACGCACCGACCTGCACCATTGAGCGGTTCAGCAGCCACGCGCCCAGCGGGGCGCAAACCATCACGGCGATGGCCTCGAAACCGACGGCGTGGACGATACGTTCAATGAGAGACTTGTTTTGCAGTTGCATACATCACCTTTTTTCAACAGTTGTTGCGAAAGCCAGGTGATTATCATCGCTTTTTCGGGTAGATTAAAAATAGGTTCCATCGATAAAGTAGATATATGCACTATTCACCGGAAGCGTTACAGGCGTTCGTTGAAGCCGCCGCCCTCGGCTCATTTTCCGCCGCCGCGCGCAAGCTGCGCAAAAGCCAATCTACCGTCAGCACCGCCATCGCCAATCTGGAAGCCGACCTGGCATTGACGCTGTTCGATCGCAGCGCGCGCCAACCGGTGCTCACCGCCGCTGGCCGCAAGGTACTGGGGCACGTGCAGGAGATCCTCGCCGCCAGCGAGCGACTCGACGCGCTGAGCATTCAGCTGGCGGGCAATGTCGAACCGCGCCTGAGCATGGTATTTTCCGATACCTACCAACCGAAGCATCACGACAGCCTGATGCAGCGGTTTGAACAACGTTACCCGGAGATTGAGCTGGAATGGATGATCGCCGAGGAAGGCGACGTTATCGATCTACTGCAAAGCGGCCGCGCGCATTTGGGCATGGTGGAAGTGCAAAAAACCTATCCGCCGGATATCGCCTTCTCCCGCCTGCCTGAGCAGACCGAAATGGGGTTGTTCGTCGCGCATGGGCATCCGCTGGCGCAGGTCGCCGCGCCGACCCCGGAGCAATTATCCAGCACCCGTCAGCTGATCCTGAACACTTACACCGGCGCCGAAGCGGCCAGACAAGGCGGGCTGGTCTGGTCGGCGCCCAGCTATCTGCTGTTGCTGGAGATGGCGGAACAGGGATTCGGTTGGGCGGTGCTGCCGCACTGGCTGGTGCAACAATACGGCCACGGCAGGCTCACCCAGCTGCGCCCGCGCGGCTGGCCCAAACTGATTTCGGTGGATGCGGTATGGTCCAAACTGACCCCGCCGGGCCCGGCGGGGTACTGGATGCTGGAGCGATTGCTGGAAGACGACGCGGCTCAGGCGGCGGCGTTGCGCGACTGAATGACGCGCGAGATCGTATCGAGCAGTTCGGGAATATCCATCTTCGGCAGCATCACTTCGATGAAAGCCAGCCGGTCGCCCTGCGCCGCCTCACTCAGCGCCTGGCGCAGCGCCTCCGGCTGACTGACCCGCAACGCCGTCACCGGCCGCCCACCGGCCAATGCCGTTGGCAGCTGCGTCCAGTTCCACCGGGCGATGTCGTTGTAACTCTGCTCCGGCCCGTGGATAGCGCGTTCAATCGTGTAGCCCTGATTATTCAGCACGAAGATCACCGGTTTAAGCCCGTCGCGCAGCATCGATCCCAGCTCCTGCACGGTCAATTGCGCGGCGCCGTCGCCGATCAACAGCACCACCCGGCGCTGCGGTTCGGCAGTTTGCACCCCGAAGGTCGCCGGTAAGGTATAGCCGATCGAGCCCCAGAGCGACTGCACGATCATCCGGCTGCCGCGCGGCAGCGTCAAGGTCGCGGCGCCGAAACAGGCCGTGCCCTGCTCAGCCAGCACGATATCCCCCGGCCGCAGGAAATCCTGTATCTGCCGCCAGAAGGCGTGCTGATCCAACCCTTCCCCATCGCCTTCCGGCAGCGCCGGACGGCCGATCGTCGGCAACGGCCAGCGCGACGCCAGCGACAGAGTCAGGCGGTGCAGCGCCTGCACGGCGGCGCACATCGGGATGCGGCTGAACCGTTGACGACCGACCCAGGCTTCGAACGGTTGGATATCGATGCATTTTTCCGCCGGCAGATGATGCGTGAATCCTCCGGTAATGGTGTCGGTGAGACGCACGCCAACGGTGATCACGACATCGGCATTTTCAATCAGCGCTTTGGTCGCCGCAGCGCTGGCGCCGCCGCTGTAGGTGCCGACAAAACCGTCGCGGTTCTCATCCAGCACGCCCTTGCCGAGCAGCAGCGTGGCGTGCGGGATAGCCACCTCCTGCATCCAGTTATCCAGCGCCGTTTCAACGCCAAAGCGGTCCGCCAGAAAGTCCGCCAGCAATGACACTTGCCGCGCCGATTGCAGCTTTTCACGCGCTGCGGCGATAAACGCCTGCAATGCGCTCCGCGACAGCCTGGCCTGGCGCAGCATCAGCGGCGCCGGTTTGGCCGGCAGCGGCGCTTCCGCTACGTCGCTGGGCAGCATCAGATAAACCGGACGATGCTCCAGCAAGGCGGCGTCGATCAGGCGGTCGATCTCCCTGGCGGCGTTGTCGGCGGTCAGATTGGCCTGTGCGACGCTGACTTCTTTGGCTATCCGCGCAAAGTGAGTGAAGTCGCCATCGCCCAGCGAATGGTGCAGCAAATCGCCGGCGCGCTGGGCACGCTGCGCCGGTGTGCCCACCACGTGGATCACCGGCAGGTATTCGGCATAACTGCCGGCCACGCCGTTCAGCGCGCTCAGCTCCCCGACGCCGAAGGTGGTGAGCAGCGCCGCGGCCGGTTTGCAACGCGCATAGCCGTCGGCGGCGTAGGCGGCGTTCAGTTCGTTGGCGCAGCCTACCCAGGTGATTTGCGGATGAGCGATGACGTGATCGAGGAATTGCAGGTTGTAATCCCCCGGCACGCCGAAGACGTGGCGGATGCCAATCTGGGCCAGACGATCGAGCAGATAATCGGCCACCGTGTAGATCTGAGTCATGATCATCACCTGTCTGCAGCTGAAGCGATTATCTTTAAGTATCGAAGATGCCGGTTGATTTTCGAACAGCGCTTTCCGTGTCGAGCGGCAACCTGGCGTTACATGCCGGCCTTGTGATCGCCCCCTCGACGGCACGTTGTGAAAACGCATACACTCAAAACACGCCACTTCTTCGCCGACAAAGGATCACAATGTCCTACTCAGCCTCCCCCTCGCGTTATCAAGATATGGAATACCGGCGCTGCGGCCGCAGCGGATTGAAGCTGCCCGCCGTCTCGCTCGGGCTATGGCACAACTTTGGCGACGCCACGCTGTACGACAACGCCCGCGCCCTGATCCGCTGCGCCTTCGATCGCGGCATAACCCACTTCGATCTGGCCAACAACTACGGCCCGCCGCCCGGCGCCGCCGAGGAAAACTTTGGCCGCATTCTCAACGCCGATCTGCGGGCCTGGCGCGACGAGCTGATCGTCTCATCCAAAGCCGGTTACACCATGTGGCCCGGCCCCTACGGCGATTGGGGCTCGAAAAAGTACCTGGTCGCCAGCCTCGATCAGAGCCTCAGGCGCATGGGATTGGAGTATGTGGATATCTTTTATCACCACCGGCCGGACCCGGACACGCCGCTGGAAGAAACCATGGCGGCGCTGGATCTGTTGGTGCGCCAGGGCAAAGCGCTGTATGTCGGTTTGTCCAACTACCCGGCCGAGCGCGCGCGCCAGGCGTTCGACATCCTGCAGCGGCTCGGCACGCCGTGCGTGATCCACCAGCCCAAGTATTCGATGTTTGAACGCGGGCCGGAGACGGAATTGCTGGATACGCTGGCGGATCATGGCGTCGGCGCGATCGCCTTCTCCCCGCTGGCGGGCGGCCTGCTGACCGATCGTTATCTGCACGGCGTCCCGCAAGATTCCCGCGCCGCCAGCGGCAGCCGTTTCCTGCAGCCGGAACAGCTGACCGCCGACCGACTGGACAAGGTGCGCCGCCTCGATGCGCTGGCGCGGCAACGCGGGCAGAAGCTGTCGCAGATGGCGCTGGCCTGGGTGCTGCGCGGCGATCGCGTCACCTCGGTGCTGATCGGCGCCAGCAAGACTGCGCAGATAGAAGACGCGGTGGGCATGCTGGCCAATCGTCACTTCACTGAAGAAGAGCTTGCGCAGATCGAGAACATTTTATTGTAATCGCTTACAAATTCCGCCGCTCAATTGAGCGGCGATGCCCCAGAAAAATCTCAAATCTCGGCCTCCGGCGCCCTTTTCAGAGTGGCTCTCAGATTCAACCCCATGCGCCGGCGCTATGATGCCGATATTGCAGTAAAAATAACGATAAGGCCGTTTTTTTAAACTGATGAACGCGCTTCATAAAGTGATCAACGGCCAGGCCGCGCAAGCGGAAAGGAGAAGTCATGTTTAAACCTCTGCTCTTGGCCGCCATCTTGGCGGCGACGGTACTGCCCGCCGCACAGCAGGCGCACGCCGAAGGGATCAGCATCGATCTGATGCCGGGCGTTTCATTGCGCATCGGCGATCAGGACAATCGCGGCCGTTACTGGGACGGTTACGACTGGCGCGATCGCGACTGGTGGCAAGGCCATCAGGGACGCTATCTCGGCGATCGCAGCCCGCGCGGCTATTACTGGGATGGCTATCGCTGGCGCGACCGCGACTACTGGCGCAAACACTATTACTATCATGAAGGACGCTATCGTAAATACGACAAGCATTACGATAAGCACCATTGGAAGAAAGAGAAAAAACACCACCACGATCATGACCGCGATCGCTGGCGCCGCCACGGCGATGACGACCGCGATTAACGACAACGGGCCGGCGCAACGCCGGCCCGCACTGTTTTCGCCTACACCACACTGCCGATCAGCAAGTAGCCATTCAACCCCACCACCACCAACACGATCAGCTTGCCCAGGTTTTGCACCACGGGGCCGTTAACCATCTCCCCCATCAGCGCCCGATTGCCGGTGAAAGCCAGCAGCGGCACCAGCGCCAGCGCAATGCCGAAGCTGAGCAGCACCTGGCTCAGCACCAGAATGCGCGTGGCGTCCACTCCCAGCATGATGACGATAAACGACGGCAGCATGGTCACCGCTCGGCGCAGCCACAGCGGGATATGGAAATGCACGAACCCTTGCATCACCACCTGCCCCGCCAGCGTGCCCACCACGGTGGAAGAAAGACCGGCGGCCACCAGGCTCAGGCCAAACACGGTGGCGGCGGCTTGCCCGAGCAGCGGTTGCAGCGTCAGATAGGCCACGTCAAGATCGGCGATGCCGCTGTGGCCGCTGAAATGAAACGCGGCGGCGGCAGTGGCCATCATCGCCAGGTTAACGAAACCGGCGATGGTCATGGCGACGGCGACGTCGACTTTGGTGGCAGCATAGCGCTCCGCCTTATCGTGCTCACCGCCAACTTGGGTGAGCGACGAATGCAGATAGATCACGTGCGGCATGATGGTGGCACCCAATACCCCGGCGGCCAGGAATACCGCGTCGCCGTTGGGCAAATCGGGCAACGCCATGCCTTTCAGCAGCGGCGCAAGCTGCGGCTGGGAAAACGCCAGCTCGACGATGTAAGCGGCGGCGACGAACAGCAGCAGGCCGCCGATCACCCATTCCAGCGGCTTTTGTCCACGCTTTTGCAGCATCAGAATTAAAAAGGTGGCGATGCCGGTCAGCACCGCGCCCTGCAACAAGGAGACGCCGAGCAGCAGTTTGAAGCCGATTGCCGCGCCGATGAATTCGGCCAGATCGGTCGCCATGGCGATAATCTCCGCCTGAATCCAATAGGCCCATACCGCCGGCCGCGGAAAGCGATCGCGAATATGCTCAGCCAGGTTTTTTCCGGTGGCGATCCCCAGCTTGGCGGACAACAGCTGGATCAGCATCGCCATCACGTTGGCCCAGACCACGACCCACAACAGGCTATAGCCAAACGAGGCGCCGGCCTGGATATTGGTGGCGAAGTTGCCGGGGTCGATGTAGCCGATAGCGGCGATGAAGGCGGGCCCCATCAGCGAGAGTTTGATTTTTCTGGCGGAGCGACCGGAGGTGGTTTCAACCACGCGACTGTTCAGCATATGTTGAACCCTTACTGAAATTACGTTTATCTCCACTCTATATAAATGATAATAATTATCAAGCGCATTTAGAGCGGTAAAACTTATCTCTGTAATAGCCAACATTAATGGTTTTATCGAAGGGTTCAGCGCGGAGCTTGCCGATTTCCGTGCTTTTAGGATGGGATTTTAGCTGCAATACCCCTGAAAGACAGGTTAGCACAAGAATACGAATTTCCTATTGCTGCTTTAACATCTTGATTTTTTATGCTTTTGCGCAACACTTTAGGAGAATTCCCGCTATGACTTTCCATATTTGCAATAGAAGTCTCGTTTTTAAACGTAGCGTTACATAAAATGACAGCCGAAATTCAGCCTGCCTCAAATTTGGAGCAAACATGTCCCATATTGCGCACTTTGCGTTGGCGATAGTGGTGGTGACGATCCTGGCCCTGTTGGTGTGCCGCGATCGTAAAAGCATCCGCATTCGCTATGTTATTCAACTACTGGTTATCGAAGTACTACTGGCCTACTTTTTCCTGCATTCGGAAGCGGGTTTGGGCTTCGTAAAAGGATTCGCCGCGCTGTTTGACAAACTGCTCGGGTTTGCGGGACAAGGGACTGATTTCGTGTTCGGCGGCATGGGCGACAAAGGCCTGGCGTTCTTCTTCCTGAAAGTGCTGTGCCCGATCGTCTTCATTTCGGCGCTGATCGGTATTCTGCAGTACATCAAAGTGCTGCCTTTCATCATCCGCATTATCGGTACCGTGCTGTCGAAAGTGAACGGCATGGGCAAGCTGGAGTCGTTCAACGCCGTCAGCTCGCTGATCCTGGGCCAATCCGAAAACTTCATCGCCTACAAGGATATCCTGGGCAAGATGTCGGAAAAGCGCATGTACACCATGGCGGCGACCGCGATGTCTACGGTGTCCATGTCCATCGTCGGCGCCTACATGACCATGCTGGACGCCAAGTTCGTGGTGGCGGCGCTGGTACTGAACATGTTCAGCACCTTTATCGTGCTGTCGTTGGTCAACCCGTACGACACCAATAAAGAAGAAGAGCTGCACCTCGGCAACCTGCACGAAGGCCAGAGCTTCTTTGAAATGCTGGGCGAATACATCCTGGCCGGCTTCAAAGTAGCGATTATCGTCGCCGCGATGCTGATTGGTTTCATCGCCCTGATCGCCGCGCTTAACGGCGTGTTCAGCGCCATCTTCGGCCTGAGCTTCCAGGAAATCCTCGGCTACTTCTTCTATCCGTTCGCCTGGATCATGGGTATTCCTAAGCACGAAGCCCTGCAGGTCGGCAGCATCATGGCCACCAAACTGGTTTCCAACGAATTCGTGGCAATGATGGAACTGCAGAAAGTCTCTGCCGAGCTGTCGCCGCGCAGCCTGGGGATCCTGTCGGTGTTCCTGGTGTCCTTCGCCAACTTCTCTTCCATCGGTATCGTGGCCGGTGCGATCAAGGGCCTGAACGAACACCAGGGCAACGTAGTGTCCCGTTTCGGTCTGAAGCTGGTCTACGGCTCTACGCTGGTCAGCATCCTGTCCGCTTCCATCGCGGGTCTGGTGCTGGGCTAAGCCTGAAATTTACAGCAATGATAAGGCGCCTGCGGGCGCCTTTTTTATTGGCTGGCATTCGGCGAAGGTGAAATAACGCAAAGCAAAAAGCCGACCCTAAGGTCGGCTTTTCAAATGGTGGTGGAGCTAGACGGGATCGAACCGTCGACCTCTTGCATGCCATGCAAGCGCTCTCCCAGCTGAGCTATAGCCCCACAAAAGTGGTACGCGTTGACCGGCGTTACGGTATTCCCCAACCTCTCTGAGAAGAAGGTTGGTGGAGCTAGACGGGATCGAACCGTCGACCTCTTGCATGCCATGCAAGCGCTCTCCCAGCTGAGCTATAGCCCCGTTCCACAATCACTTTGTGCTGTGAACGGGGCGCATAATATGAAACCCGCTCAAAGCTGTCAACGGCTAAATTGAATTACTGAATCAAGCGTTGAAAAAGCCGCCAAATCAGCATCTTTGGCGCCAAAAAATCATCACTTTGCGCAGAGTTCATCCATTTTGCGTGCTACTTCTCAAAATGATAAAAGACCCTGCATATCACGTTGATTTTTAATTAACGGAATGTTAGCGAAATGCGCTTGAGTCGGGCTCCCGAGCGGCATAGACTGCCCGCGCCATAAACTTTATTACTATAAACCGAGTCCGTCATGTCTTTGCATTCACCAAAAGAAATCGCCGCCCTCGCCGTTCAGGCCGGGGTAAACAAAAGCCGCGCCCCTCTCGCTAATCTGCTGATTCTGGGCTTTCTCGCCGGCGCCTTTATCGCCACCGGCTTCCTGCTGGATATTCACGTCATCGGCACCCTGCCGGCCGAATGGGGCTCTTTCGGCGCGCTGTTGGGCGCCGCGGTCTTCCCTATCGGTTTGATCCTGACCCTTCTGGCCGGCGGCGAACTGCTGACCGGCAACATGATGACCTTGCCAATGGCCTGGTTCGCCCGTGAAATTCCCGCCATCGCCGTGCTGCGCAACTGGTTTTGGGTCACCCTGGCCAACTTCGCCGGCAGCGTGGCCGTCGCCTACTTCTTCGGCCACCTGCTGAGCCTGACCGAAGGCGCGTTTTTACATAAGACGCTGGCGATCGCGCAGGCCAAAGTGGATGCGGACTTCCTGCACGCCTTCATTTCCGGCGTCGGCTGCAACTGGTTGGTATGCCTGGCGGTGTGGTTAGCCTTCGCCAGCAAAGATGTGCCGGGCAAAGTGATCGGCATGTGGTTCCCGGTCATGGCTTTTGTCGCCATCGGCTTCCAGCACGTGGTGGCGAATATGTTCATCATCCCGGCGGCCATCTTTGCCGGCGGCATGGGCTGGGAGCAGTATCTGCCTAATTTCGTCGCGGTATTTCTCGGCAATGCGCTGGGCGGCGCCGGCTTTGTCGGGTTGATGTATTTCCTCGCCTACCGTCCGGGTTTGCCGGCTAGCGAACAAGCCTGACAAAGCGCAATAAAAAAGCCCCGGGATCGCTCCACGGGGCTTTTTCTTTAAGGCGTATCAGCCTAATCAGGCTTGGGCTTCACGCTCGGCGATGTAAGCCAGCGCCATATCGATACGCTGCAGCGAACGCTTCTGGCCGATCGCATGCACGGTCACGTCCATGCCCGGCGACTGGCCGGCGCCGGTCACCGCGACACGCAGCGGCATGCCGACTTTACCCATGCCGACGCCCAGCTCATCCGCCGTGCCCTGAATGGCGTCGTGCACGTTTTCCGGCGTCCAGACGGTGATGGCGGCCAGCTTGGCGCGCACCGCTTCCAGCGGCTGACGCGCGACCGGACGCAGGTGCTTCTTGGCGGCGTCGGCGTCGAACTCGCTGAAGTCTTCGTAGAAGTAACGGCAAGACTCCGCCATCTCTTTCAGCGTCTTGCAGCGCTCGCCCAGCAGCTTGACGATGTCCTTCAGTTCCGGCCCGTTGCGGGTTTCAATGCCCAGTTGCTCAACGTGCCATGCCAGATGCACCGCCACTTCTTCCGCCGGCATATGGTTGATGTAGTGGTGGTTCAGCCACTGCAGCTTCTCGGTGTTGAACGCGCTGGCGGATTTGTTGATCGCTTCCAGCGTGAAGAACTCTTTCATCTCGTCGATGGAGAAGATCTCCTGATCGCCGTGGGACCAGCCCAGACGCACCAGGTAGTTCAGCAGCGCCTGCGGCAGATAGCCGTCGTCGCGGTACTGCATCACGCCCACGGCGCCGTGACGCTTGGACAGCTTTTTACCGTCGTCGCCGAGGATCATCGACACGTGCGCGTATTCCGGCACCGGCGCGCCCAGCGCTTTCAGAATGTTGATCTGGCGCGGGGTGTTGTTGATGTGGTCTTCGCCGCGGATCACGTGGGTGATTTCCATGTCCCAGTCATCGACGACGACGCAGAAGTTATAGGTTGGCGAACCGTCGGTGCGGCGGATGATCAGATCGTCCAGCTCCTGGTTGCTGAATTCGATCGGGCCGCGAATTTTATCGTCGAAGATCACCGACCCTTCCTGCGGGTTGCGGAAGCGCACCACGTGCGGCTCGTCGTCGGTGTGGCTGCACTGGCTGTCGCGGCAGTGGCCGTCGTAACGCGGCTTCTCGCCGTTTTCCATCTGCTTCTCGCGCAGCGCTTCCAGGCGTTCCTTGGAGCAATAGCATTTATAGGCCGTGCCCTGCTCCAGCATTTCGTCGATGACCGCATTGTAGCGATCGAAACGCTTGGTCTGGAAGTACGGGCCTTCATCCCAATCCAGGTTCAACCAGTTCATGCCATCCATAATTGCGTCGATCGCGTCCTGGGTAGAACGTTCCAGATCGGTATCTTCGATACGCAGAACGAACTCACCGCCCGCATGGCGGCTGAACAGCCAGGAGTAAAGTGCGGTACGCGCGCCGCCGACGTGGAGATAGCCGGTCGGGCTCGGTGCAAAACGGGTTTTGATTTTCATTGGGTTCACTGCCTTATTACGCAACGCGTGTCGGCGATGGCCGACGATTGCTCGGAATTGAAAAAAGAGTGGACGACATTGTATCACCACGCGCTAATTCCTCAACGCCGACACGATATTGCGCCGGTCGATTTCGCGCGTTTTGCGGCGAGTTTCGCAGAGCGTTGCGCAAAGAATCGGCGCCGTTGGCGATAATTATCGCGCCCTGCCTAAATTTGCGGCGAACGATTGAAATCATTTTAAAAACCGTTGACTCACTTTGAACTATCCCTATAATGCGACTCCAACAAGACGGGGCGATTAGCTCAGTTGGTAGAGCATCTCCTTTACACGGAGGGGGTCGGCGGTTCGAGCCCGTCATCGCCCACCATCTTGTTGAGAAAAATGAGAACGAATGAGGGTGATTAGCTCAGTTGGTAGAGCATCTCCTTTACACGGAGGGGGTCGGCGGTTCGAGCCCGTCATCACCCACCATCATTCTCTCATTTAGCAGTAACCTGGAAGTCCTGAAGTGGGTGATTAGCTCAGTTGGTAGAGCATCTCCTTTACACGGAGGGGGTCGGCGGTTCGAGCCCGTCATCACCCACCACTTCTGCGGGTCGTTAGCTCAGTTGGTAGAGCAGTTGACTTTTAATCAATTGGTCGCAGGTTCGAATCCTGCACGACCCACCAATTCAGAAAAAAGCGCCTTTTGGCGCTTTTTTCGTTTCTGCGCCACCCACCTCTGACTTCATCTCTCACCGACAGAGTTCACCGGGTCGTGCAGGATGAAGAACCGTAGAGGTTCGAGCATCGCGCAGCGATACGACAACGCGCAGCGTTGCCCGCAGGGTGAGGGCCACAGGCCGAATCAATCCTGCACGACCCACCCATTCAGAAAAAAGCGCCTTTTGGCGCTTTTTTCGTTTCTGCCGTTCGCCTCCCTTTCTTCATTATTCGCCACTCGCTGAGATACGAATGGTTATCATTTTGACGGCTTGGATGGTAAATTAGCGGGCATACACCACGCAGCCAATCCGCCGCCGGATTGATACGCCTTAGTTCAAGGAAAGAAAGAGCCCGCTCATGACCCTATCCTTACGCCAGCTGTTCATTGCATTTATCGCCACTTCCAGCCTGCTGCTCAGCGGTTGCGGCCCGGACGACAAGAGCGACGGGCAGAAACCGTCCGCCCCCTCTGCCGACAGCAGTTGGCCGCGCACCATCGATAGCGCCAAAGGGAAGTTCACGCTGGAAAAACCGCCGCAGCGCATCGTATCCACCAGCGTCACCATCACCGGCACGTTACTGGCTATCGATGCCCCGGTGGTCGCCAGCGCCGCCACCAGTCCAAATCCCCTGGTGGCCGATCAACAAGGCTTCTTTACCCAATGGAGCGAAGTGGCCAAACAGCGCCACGTCGAACGGCTGTATCAGGTGGAACCCAATGCCGAAGCCGTCGCCGCCGCCGCGCCGGATTTGATCGTCGTCGCCGCGACCGGCGGTGATTCGGCGCTGAAACTGTACGATCAGCTGTCCGCCATTGCGCCGACGCTGGTGCTCGATTACGGCGACAAAAGCTGGCAGCAGCTGGCCAGCGAGCTCGGTGAGATCACCGGTCACGAAGCCGGCGCCAAACAGGCGGAAGATCGTTTCGAGCAGCGCGTGGAACAAGTGAAGCAGGCGATTACCCTGCCGCCGCAGCCGACCACGCCGCTGGTGTATGCCGACAACGGCCGCGAAGCCATGCTGTGGACGCCGGGCTCCGCCCAAGGCAAGCTGCTGACCCAGCTCGGTTTCCAGCTGGCTACCCCGCCGGAAAGCGCCAAAGGCAACGCCAGCATGGGTAAACGCCATGACATCATCCAGATCTCCGGCGAAAAAATGGCCGAAGGCCTGAACGGCAAAACCCTGATCCTGTTCGCCACCAATGAGCGCAAAGTGCAAGAGGTGCTGGCCAACCCGTTCCTCAAACATCTGGAGCCGGTGGAACAGCGGCACGTCTACGCCGTCGGCAACGATACCTTCCGCCTCGATTACTACAGCGCCACCAACATGCTGAACCAAATCGAACGGTTGTTCAAAAAGACCTGAATCACGCCGTCGGCAGGCCAGTCCCCTGCCGACGCTTTTCGCAAACGGGGCAACAATTCACATTCAATCAATTGAAATATCAATAGTTATTAACATCGTCCACGCGCCTTCGCCACCAACCGGCGGGTGCATGCGGGCGTAAACTCGTGTTACTATTGGCGCCCTTCACGAACGCAAATAACAATGAGAATAAAAATCATAAAGGAGTTACCGGTGTGAACGTACCCACTCCGACTGAGCGGACGCTTTCGTCCGCACCGCACGCAGCTTACGCCAGTGGCTTCAAACGCATCGCCGGGTTCGGTATCGGCTTGGCGTTGTTGTTGCTGTGCATCATTGCCAGCCTGATGCTGGGTTCCAAAGCCATCCCCTTCCATACCGTCTGGCTCAGCCTACAGGGCGCCGCGAGCGGCTCCGACAGCACCATCATTCTCAACGCCCGGGTGCCCCGTACGCTGGCGGGCATTTTGGCCGGTATGGCGCTCGGCGCCGCCGGCGCGCTGATTCAGGCGCTGACGCGCAACCCGCTGGCCGATCCCGGCGTGCTCGGCATCAACGCCGGCGCCAGCTTCGCCGTGGTGATCGGCATCATGTTTTTCGGCGCCGCCACCACCGAAAGCTATATGGCCTATGCCTTTGTCGGCGCGGCCCTCACCACCCTGCTGGTCTACCTGATCGGCACGCTGGCGGGCGGGCGCATCAACCCGGTGCGGCTGACGCTGGCCGGCGTGGCGATCGGCGCGGTGTTGCTCGGCATCACCACCGGGCTGTCGCTGATCGATCCGCAAACCTTCGACCAACTGCGCTTCTGGCAGGCCGGCACGCTGGATATCCGCACGCTGGCCACCCTGCCGGTGACCGCCCCCGCCATTTTGCTCGGCTGCCTGCTGACGCTACTCATCGCCCGGCCGCTGAATACCATCGGCATGGGGGAAGATCTGGCTATCGCGCTCGGCGCGCGCGTAGTGCTGACTCAGGCGATCGCAGTGATCGCCATTACGCTGCTGTGCGGCGCGGCGACCGCCACCGTCGGCCCGATCAGTTTCATCGGCCTGATGGTGCCGCATATCGCCCGCTGGTGGGTCGGCCCCGACCAACGCTGGATCCTGCCCTACTCCATGCTGCTGGCGCCGATTTTACTGCTGTGCGCCGACGTGGTCGGCCGCTTGCTTGCGGCCGGTGAGCTGCGGGTTTCCATCGTGGCGGCCTTCATCGGCGCGCCGGTGCTGATCTGGCTGGTGCGCCGCAAGAAAACGCTGGGGGGTCTGTGATGAGTCTGCCGCACACGCTGCATATCGGCCGCCCGGACGGCGTCATCAACGGGCGCCTGCCGCTGCGCCTGCTGCTGGTCAACCTTTCACTGTTGGCGCTGTGTCTGGCGATGGCCGTCGCCGCCCTGTGCTACGGCACGCTGCAACTTTCGCTGGAGCAGGTTTTTGCCGCGCTGACCGGCGAGGCGCCGAAAAACCTGGTCACCGTGGTCACCCAATGGCGCTTGCCGCGCATCGCCATGGCGCTGCTGTTAGGCGCCGCGCTCGGCATGAGCGGCGCCATCTTCCAGTCGATTATCCGCAACCCGCTCGGCAGCCCGGACGTGATTGGCTTTAACATGGGGGCTTACACCGGCGCGCTGATCGCCATCACCCTGTTCAACGGCGGCTATTACTACATCGCCGGCGGCGCGCTGGCCGGCGGCATTCTCGCCGCGCTGGCCATCTACCTGCTGGCCTGGCGGCAAGGCATCGCCGGCTTCCGGCTGATCATCGTCGGCATCGCCATCAGCGCGGTGCTGGTCTCCACCAATACCTGGCTGATCATCACCGCCTCGCTCGAGCGCGCCATGGACGCCGCCATGTGGCAGGCCGGTTCGCTCAACGGCATGACCTGGCAGAAAGCCCAGCCCGCCACGGCGTTTATCGTGCTGGCGGCCGCCGCCGCGCTGTTGATGGGCAAACGGCTACAGCTGCTGGAAATGGGCGACGACACGGCGCGCGCGCTGGGCGTCAATGCCGAAAGCAGCCGGCTGTGGCTGATGCTGTTCGGCGTCACCCTCACCGCCGCCGTCACCGCCACCGCCGGGCCGATTTCCTTTATCGCGCTGGCGGCGCCGCAAATCGCCCGCCGCTTGGCCGGGCAATCCTCGGTCACCCTGACGTCCTCGGCGCTGATGGGCGCGGCGCTGCTGCTCGGCGCCGACGTGGTGTCCCAACATCTTTTCGCGCCGATCCAACTGCCGGTCGGGATCGTGACCGTCTGCATCGGCGGCCTGTACCTGATTTGGCTGCTCATCCGTGAGGCCCGCAGATAGATAATGAAGAGTGATAATGCCATGAGCCACCGCCTGCACGCCTCGCACCTGAAGCTAGGCTACGACAATAAAATCATCGCTGACGATCTGAGCGTGGCGATCCCCGACGGCGCCTTTACGGTGATCGTCGGGCCGAACGCCTGCGGCAAATCGACGCTGTTGCGCGCCCTGTGCCGCCTGCTGAAACCCAGCGCCGGCGAGGTGATGCTGGACGGCAAGAACATCAGCAGTTTCGCCACCAAGGCGCTGGCGCGCGAGCTTGGCCTGCTGCCGCAAACCTCGATCGCACCGGACAGCATCACCGTGGCGGACCTGGTGTCGCGCGGCCGCTATCCGCACCAGAGCCTGCTGAAACAGTGGACACAGGCCGATAAACAGGCGGTGGAAGCCGCCATGGCGGCCACCAACGTCAGCCAACTGGCGGATCGCAGCGTCGACGAGCTGTCCGGCGGGCAGCGTCAGCGCGTCTGGGTAGCGATGGCGTTGGCGCAGCAAACGCCGCTGCTGCTGCTGGATGAACCGACGACATATCTGGACATCGCGCACCAGATCGAGCTGCTGGATCTGTTCCGCCAGCTCAACCGCGAGCGCGGTCAAACCCTGATCGCGGTGCTGCACGATCTCAACCACGCCTGCCGCTATGCCGATCACATCATCGCCATGCGCGACGGCAAGATCGTGGCGGAAGGGAAACCGGCGGAGATCATTACCGCCGAACTGGTGGAGCGGGTGTTCGGCATGCCGTGCATGATCATCGACGATCCGCTGTCCCACACGCCGCTGGTGATCCCGCGCGGCCGCTACCACTGCGACGCGCCGCAGGCATGAAAAAGGCCGGGTTACCCCGGCCTTGTCGTTACTTCTCCAGCGACACCTGCTTGAAAATGTGTTTGCCGAACGGGTCTATCTCGTAGCCTTTCACTTCCTTGCGCACCGGTTCGAAGATGGTCGAGTGCGCAATCATCAACGCCGGCATCTGATCGTGCATTATCACCTGCGCCTGCTGATACATCGCCACCCGTTTGGCGTGATCGTTCTCCTCGCGCGCCTGCAGGATCAGCTGGTCGAACGGTTTATAGCACCATTTCGCCGAGTTCGAACCGCCGAGCGAAGCGCAGGTGAACAGCGGGCCGAAGAAGTTGTCCGGATCGCCGTTGGCGGTGGTCCAGCCCATCAGCGCGGTTTGGTGTTCGCCGTTTTTAATCCGCTGTAAATACTCGCCCCACTCGAAGGTGACGATTTTGGCGCGCACGCCGATTTTAGCCCAATCGGCCTGGATCATCTCCGCCATCCGCTTGGCGTTGGGGTTATAGGGCCGCTGCACCGGCATCGCCCACAGATCGATGTCGAAGCCCTGCCCCAGCCCGGCCTCCTGCAACAGCTGCTTCGCCCGCTCCGGCGAATACGGGTAGTCTTCAAGCTGCGCGTTGCTGCCCCATTGAGCCGGCGGCAGCAGGTTCTTGGCCGGCTGACCGGCGCCGTGGAACACCGCGTCGATGATCGCCGACTTGTTGACCGCCAGCGCCAACGCCTGGCGCACCTTAACGTTATCCAACGGTTTCTTCTGGGTGTTGAACGCCAGGAAACCGATATTCAAGCCGGATTTTTCCATTACCTGAATGTTGTCGTCCTGCCGCATGCGTGCCAGATCCGCCGGATTGGGGAACGGCATCACCTGGCATTCGTTCTTTTGCAGCTTGGCGTAACGCACCGCCGCATCCGGCGTGATCGAGAACACCAGTCGATCGATCTTCGGCTTGCCTTCCCAGTAGCGGTCGAACGCCTTGTAGAGGATTTTCGCGTCCTTCTGGTACTGCACCAGCTGGAACGGCCCGGTGCCGATCGGATCGTTGTCCACCCGCTGCGGCGTGCCGGCCTTCAGCATCGCGTCGGCATATTCCGCCGATAAAATGGTGGCGAAATACATGCCCAGATCGGCGACGAACGGCGCCTCGGCGCGGGAGAGCTCAAAGCGCACGGTGTGGTCATCCACCTTGACGATCCGGTCGATCAGCGTGCCGAACTCCATCGACTCGAAGTTGGTGTAGGCGCCGTTGGAGACCTTGTGATATGGGTTGTTGGCGTCCTTCTGGCGCATAAACGAGAAGATGACGTCATCGGCGTTGAAATCGCGGGTGGGCGTGAAATATTTATTGCTCTGGAATGCCACGCCCTTGCGCAGATGGAAGGTATAGCGCTTGCCGTCTTCGCTCACCTCCCAGCTTTCCGCCAGGCTGGGTTGCAGCTCGACGGTGCCGGGTTTGAAATCCACCAGCCGGTTGTAGATCGCCGCCGAACTGGCGTCTACCGTGGTGCCGGAGGTGAACAGCTGCGGGTTGAAGCCTTCCGGCGAGCCTTCGGAACAGTAGACCAGCGTATTGGCCCGCGCGCCGCCGGCAATCGCCAACGCCAGCAGCCCGATCGTTATTGCTTTTCTTTTCATTGCGCTATCCCCAGTGGTGAAAAAACAGCCGAACGGATAGCAATAAATCATGCAGTTAGCGATGTAAAGGACAAATTCCGCGCATAAAAACGGGCAGGCGCGCAAGCGGCCTGCCCCGGTGAAACGGCGCGAGGATGATGAAATTAAATCATCTGGCTGAAGTTCATCTGCGCCATCAGCTTATAGTTATCGGCGTAGTCGACCGGAATGGCCACCACCACCGGCCCCTGGATCTCCATCGCCTTGCGCAGCATCGGCCGCAGATCTTCCACCGACTGCACGGCGAAACCGACCGCGCCGCAGGATTCCGCGTAGGCCTTGAAGTCGATCGGCCCGAACTCCACGCCGGATTTGCGCTGGTATTTGTTCACTTCCTGCATTTCCACCATGTTGTAAGCGTTATCGACCCAGATCACGTGCACGATGTTGTTTTTCAGCCGCACCGCGGTCTCCAGCTCCATGCTCGACTGCATGAAGCCGCCGTCGCCGGAGATTGACACCACCTTATCGCCGGGGCGCACCAGCGCCGCGCCAATGGCCCACGGCAGCGCTACCCCCATGGTTTGCTGGCCGTTGGAGATCAACAGCTGGCGAGCGCGGAAGCTGTAAAGATAGCGGGCTATCCAGATGTGGAAACTGCCCATGTCCACGCACAGCGTCACGTCGTCGCTGACGATGTCCTGCAGCTCCTTGACGATGCGCAACGGATGGATCGGCATGCCGCCGCGGCGCGCGGCGCGTTCCGCCAATTCGGCGCGCTGGCGGCCGAGATCGGTCAGGATCAGTTCCACCTCCGCCGGGACGCAGACCGCCTCATTGAACGCTTCGGTCATCATGTTCAGCGTGGCGCTGATGTTGCCCACCAGCTCGACGTCCGGCCGATAGCAGGTATCGATGTCCGCCGGCAGCACGTCGATATGCACCAGCTTCAGCCGCCCGTGGCTGTTCCACATGCACGGATCGTATTCGATCGGATCGTAGCCGACGCTGACCACCAGATCGGCCTTTTGCAACAGCTGATCGGCCGGCTGGTTGTTGAACAGGCCGACGCGGCCGGCGAAGCGGGCAAAGTGATTGACGTCAATCACCCCCGCCGCCTGATAGGTGCCGACCACCGGCATATGGGTGCGGTACAGCAGATGGCGCACCGCCTCGCTGTTCTCCGGCCGGCTGGCCTGCAAGCCCAGCAGCAGCACCGGGCATTTGGCCTGGCGGATCAGTTTCACCGCCGCCTGAATGTCGTCCGCCGCTGCGGCCCCCATGCGCGGCAAGCGGCAGCCCGCCAGCACCGGCGCCGTGACCGGCTCATTGACGATATCCATCGGCAGGCTGACGAACGACGCCCCCGGCCGGCCGAACTCGGCGCGGCGGAAGGCGTTGGCGATCACCTCAGAAATCGCCGAACCGGCATGCACTTCGGCGCAGTACTTGGTCACCGGTCGGAACATGCTGACGGTATCCATGCTCTGGTGCGTCTGCTTCAGGCTGTCGGCGCGCTTCACCGCGCCGCCGAAGGCCACCACCGCATCCCCTTCCGAGGTGGCGGTCGCCAGCCCGGTGATCAGGTTGGAGCTGCCCGGCCCGGAGGTGACCAGCGCCACCCCCGCCTTGCCGGTCAGGCGGCCGACCGCCGCCGCCATAAAGGCCGCGTTGGCCTCATGGCGCACCACTACCGTTTCGATCGACGGCGCATCTTCCAGCGAATCGAACACCCGGTCGATCTTGGCGCCCGGAATGCCGAAAACGTGTTTGACGCCCTGCGCTTCCAGGTTTTTCACCACCAAGTCGGCGCCGCATTGCCAGTCATTGCCTGTTTTTTCCTGTGCCATGGTTCCACCTCCTAAGAAAACGATCGCCGGGATTAGCCCTCGGCGGAACGAATCGCGCGATCCAAATCCTCTGGACAGAGGTTGGCGCGCAAGAAATCCGCATCATGCGGCAACTGAAGATTGAGACGGGTGATGACGCCGAACTGCAGGCGGCCATGATCGAGCTGGTAATCCAGCACGTGGCCGCCGCCGCTGCGGTCGTCGGTAACGAAGTGTTCGTGATAGCCGGCCACGCCGATGCCCTGCATGTAATCGGGCGAGCGGAAGCCGACCAGCGTGCCGCGCCGCTGATGGAACGAGAAGGTCGGCTGCTCTTCTATCGCTTCCAGCATTGGGCGGTAAGGCCGTTCCTGACGCGGCACGGTGCGGGTTTCGACATGGCTGAACTCACCGTCGACCCGCACCGCGCAGAACAGGTTCGGCGAGGCGACCTGTTCATCGATGCATTGGTGCAGTTGCGCCTTGGTGATCGGCCGATCGAATTGCTGGCTGACGCTGGGCTGGAAAAAGGTGACGACGGCGAAAGGGGTTTTCTGTTGCAAACCGGCCGGGCGGGCGCTGCCGTCGGCGCGCAGCTGGTGTATTTCCTGATCGAACGCGATCAGTTCGCCATCCAGATGATTGAAGGTGCCGAGGCCGAAATCGCCGTGTTTCAGCAATTCGGCGATGGTGGTCTCCCCTTCATAAACCCCGTCGATGAGCGCGCTCATCAGCGAGATTTGATAGATTTCGCCCTCCCCGGCGTTGATCGACTGCCTGGCGAAACCCTGCGCCAGATGGCGCGCACAGGAACACCCGTGTTTTTCGTTCATGCTGACTCCTCCACCAGCGCGGAACTGCGGTTCCACGCGTTCAAAAGACCCGCCGACGGCGAGCCAAGATGCCCCTCAGGCGCGTTCATCAGTTGGAACGATTCAGCCTGAGGCGACAAAAAAACCGGCACGGCTGGCCGGCCGATATCCAGAAACAACAGGAAGATAAGTGAAAGTAAAGACTCACTAATCATTGAGGTTGAGTCGGATATCAAATTGAACGGTTAATCTGGTGTTGGAGCGACAATCAACGCCACAGGCGGCTGACGCAGCCTGGGAAAAACATCTGCTATTTGGTGCTAAACGCCGCTAGGTTTATGCGTTTTCTCTCTATGCGGCCGGGATGCGGCGGCGCTGAAGCCCGTCGTCAACCCGCAATCAGAGTAGCCGCAGCATCGCCAACAGAGAAGCGGGTATTCATAAGAAACGCTTTTGCATATAATGCAAAAATGAATGACGCCCGCTATGTAGAACATCTGCCAATCTTTCTCGACGTGGCCCGCCTGGGCAGCTTTTCCGCCGCCGCACGCCAGCTGGGTATGGTGCCTTCTTCGCTGGTGCGCCATATCGATGCGCTGGAAAGCGCGCTCGGCGCGACGCTGTTCGTACGCTCCACCCGCGGCCTGTTGCTGACCGACGCCGGCGAGCTGCTGCTGGCACGCGCCGCCGCGCTGATGACGGACATTACCGGCATTCGCGCCGAGCTGAACGCGCTGAACGAAACGCCGCAGGGCACGCTGCGCATCAGCTGCCTGCCGACCTTCGGCAAAACCTATGTGCTGCCGCTGCTGCCGACGCTGGCGGAACGCTACCCTCAGCTGTGGGTCGATCTCGATCTGACCGAACGCCAGACCGATCCGACCCAGGAACGGCTGGACGCCGCCATCCGCATCGGCGAGCAGAAGGACAGCGCGCTGTACGCCAGCCGCATCGCCACCCAACGCTGGGTGATGTGCGCCAGCCCCGGCTACGTCGCCCGCTATGGCCTGCCGAGCGATCTGGAGGCGCTGCCGCAGCACCGGCTGATCGCCCGCTACCACAAACAACAGCCGGCCTGCTGGGCGCAGATCCTCGACGCGGCGTTGATGAACCGCTGCACCATGGCGCTGCGCTGCGACGACTTCACCGCGCAGCGCCAGGCGGCGCTGCTCGGCCTCGGCATCGCCTTTCTGCCCAACTGGGTGGTGGGGCCGGACGTGCAGAATGGGCAACTGGTTCAGATGCTCGAAGATCCGCGCCATGAGCAGCAAGGCATCTATCTGCTGCGCCCGATGGCGAAGGTGTCCGCCCGGCTGGCGGCCTTCACCGCCCTGCTGCAGCAAACCATCGGTCAACCGCCCAACTGGGCGTAAAGCGGGGTGACGCGGCCGCGCAGCGCCGGGTTGTCGCTCTCGTCTTTCAGTTCGACGCCGGTCAGCCCTCGCCGGCACGCCTGTTCCAGCAACCAGGCCAATTTGAACGCCGCCTGCGGATAATCCAGCCCCTCCGGCCGCACATTGGAGATGCAGTTGCGCTCTGAGTCCCTTCTGCGCGCGTTCGGCTCCCAGGTCAGATAAATCCCCAGGCTGTCCGGCGACGACAGCCCCGGCCGTTCGCCGATCAGCACCGCCACCGCCCGGGCCTGCAGGCACTCGCCGATCTCATCCCCCAGCGCCACTCGCGCCTGATGCGCCAACACCACCGGCGCGATCGCCAGCCCCAATGTATCGAGATAGGGCCGCAGCGCCTGCAGCAGCGGCAATGCCTGGCGGTGCACCGCCTTGGAGGAGAGGCCATCCGCCACCACCAGCAGCAGATCGGTCCGGCGCGGCGGCACGCCGAGCAGCAGGCGGCGGCTGTCCAGCGCCAATCGCCGCCCCAGATCCGGACGGCGCAGATAGGCGGCGCGGTCAACGGCCTGGCTGTGCACCGCCAGCGTGGGCCAACCGGCATCGTGCAGATCCGCCGCCAGCCGTTCGCTCTCGAATGGCTGATGCACCGCGTCGCGCGCCTGGGCATGGGCCAGGCCGAAGCGCAGCAGCTCGTCGGTCGGCAGACTGGCGCCGGTGCGCCCCAGCGCGATGCGCGCATCGGTAAAGGCGCGCAGCGCGTCCCAACTGTTGACGTGAACCGGTTTGCTCATGTCCGTTCTCCCTGCAGCGCCAGCAACAGCGGGTGATTGGCGGCGGCGTCGCGCAGCCGTCCGCGTTCATCGGTGATGTTCATCGCCGCCAGCCAGGCGGCGAACTCCGGCGCGTGCTTCAGCCCCAGCAATTCACGGATATAGAGCGCGTCGTGGAACGAGGTGCTTTGGTAATTGAGCATGATGTCATCCGCGCCCGGCACGCCGATCAGGAACGTCAGCCCGGCGGCGGCCAACAGCGTCAGCAGCGTGTCCATATCATCCTGATCGGCCTCGGCATGGTTGGTGTAACAGACATCGCAGCCCAGCGGCAGGCCGAGCAGCTTGCCGCAGAAATGATCCTCCAGCCCGGCGCGGATAATTTGTTTGCCGTCATACAGGTATTCAGGGCCGATAAACCCCACCACGGTGTTGATCAGCAGCGGTGAGAAATGCCGCGCCACCGCATAGGCGCGCGCCTCGCAGGTCTGCTGATCGACGCCGTGATGCGCGTTAGCCGACAGGCAACTGCCCTGCCCGGTTTCGAAGTACATCACGTTATCGCCCAACGTGCCGCGCTTGAGGCTCAGCGCCGCCTGCTGCGCCTCCGCCAGCAGCGCCAGACTGATGCCGAAACCGCGATTGGCCGCTTCGGTACCGGCGATCGACTGAAACACCAGATCCACCGGCGCGCCGCGCTCCATCAGCCGCAGCGTGTTGGTCACGTGGGTCAGCACGCAGGATTGGGTAGGTATGGCGAAGCGCTGGATCACATCGTCCAGCATGTAGTTGAGTTTTTCCAGCAGCGGCAGGCTGTCGCTGGCCGGATTGATGCCGACCACCGCGTCGCCGCTGCCGTACAGCAAACCGTCCAGCATGCTGGCGGCGATGCCTTGCAGGCTGTCGGTCGGATGATTGGGCTGCAGCCGCACGCTGAGGTGGCCCGGCAGGCCAATCGTATTGCGAAAGCGCGTCACTACCCGGCATTTCTTCGCCACTAGGATCAGATCCTGATTGCGCATGATCTTGCTTACTGCCGCCGCCATCTCCGGCATAATGCCGGCGGCCACCTGCGCCAGCATGGCGCTGTCCGCCTGCTCGCTCAGCAGCCAGTCGCGAAAATCGCCGACCGTGAGGTGCGAGATGGGCTCAAAGGCGGCGGCGTCGTGGCTGTCGATGATCAGGCGCGTCACCTCGTCCTGCTCGTACGGCACCAGCGCCTGCTGCAGGAACGCCTTGAGCGGCACATCCGCCAGCGCGATGCGCGCCGCCATGCGCTCTTCGGCGCTTTGCGCCGCCACCTCCGCCAGATAATCGCCGGAACGCGCCGGCGAAGCTTTCGCCATCAGTTGACGCAGATCGCCAAAGCGATAGCCGCGTTGGCCCAACGTTGCCTGATACATAGCCCCCCTCCCTTGCCCTGAGTGACGAGATAAAAGCCCTGCACCAAGTGTAGTCAGTGAAGCAAGAAAATTAATTTGCCTGCTATCGCCGCCATCGCGCATCCCCCCATTTCACCCGCCGCCGCTTCGGGTTACAGTAGCCGCGAAAACAGGAGGGGTGATGGATCCGCAACGGCAAATTATCGACTGGCTGCAACAAGATAGCGCGCGCATGGCCGCCCTGCGCACCGTGCGCCGGCTCGGCCTGAATGACTGGTGCCTCGGCGCCGGCTTTGTGCGCAACCTGGTGTGGGATCGGCGCCACGGCTATGCGGAGCCCACGCCGCTCAACGATATCGACGTGATCCACTTCGATGCGGAGCGGGCGGACGCCGAACGCGATCGCATGCTGGAGGCCCGGCTGCAGCAGTGGCTGCCGCAGCCGTGGTCGGTCAAGAACCAGGCGCGCATGCACCTGCGCAGCGGCCGCGCGCCCTACCGCAACAGCGAAGAGGCCATCAGCTTCTGGACCGAAGTGGAAACGGCGATCGGCGCGCGCCTGAACGCCGACGACAGCATCACGCTGGTCGCCCCTTTCGGGCTCGCGGCGCTGTTCAACGACACCATTACCTTCAACGTGAAAAATGGCGATCGCACGGCCTATGCCCAGCGCGTGGTCGACAAAGGCTGGCTGCTGCGCTGGCCGCGTCTGCAGCAGGTAAAGATTTAGCCGCCGCTGCCGATACCCTGAACAGCGAGATCCAGACTCAGGGAGAGCAACCATGTCGACCACCATCACCATGATCGTACCGATCAAGAATACCGTCCCCGGCGTCAGCAACGTCTTCAGCGCGCCGGGCCATCAGGGCGAATTACTGATGGCCAAACCGGTCAACAACCAGCCGCAAGGCGGCAAGATGGAGAAAAACGAACGCGCCAACGGCAATGACGAACCGGTTAACCTCAATGAAAGCCGCGCTTCGGCTCGTATCAAGGCGCTGAACCGGCAGATTCAGGCGCTGCAGCAAAAGCTGGTGGAACTGAAGGATTCCGACGCCGATCCCAAAGAGATCGAAAAGCAGAAACAGCTGATCGAAGCGCAGATCAAGATGTTGCAGGCCGAGATCGCGCGCATCCAGAAAGAAGAAATGGAAAAGCAGCAGCAGGAGCAAATGGAAAAAGCCGCGGCGAAATCCGGCGACGGCGTAAACCGCCCAACGCCGCTCAACGCGGTGGACGTCTATATCTGAGTCAATATGCCGCGTTTTCCCGCCGGCGCTGTTGCAGCAGCGCCGCCTGCTGACGCGCCACCTGCCAGATGGCCTCCGCCGCCGGCGTCAGTGAGCGGTTCTTGCGCCGCACCAGCATCAGCGCGCGGTTAATTTCCGGCACCAGCCGCCGCACCCGGAGCCGCCCCCCTTCCGGCAACGGCAGCGCCAACGCCGGGAAAATGCTGATGCCAATGCCCTCCGCCACCATCGGGAACAGCGTCGCCGGATGGCCGATTTCCTGCACCACCTGCGCCTCGACGCCCTGCTGCCTCAGCGCGCTGTCGATCAGCGGCCGGCTGCCCGACGCATAATCCTGCAACACCAGGCGGCAGCCGTTTAACGCCGACCAACGCACCTCTTGCTGCTCAGCAAACGGGTGATCGTCGCGGCACAGCAGCAGAAACGGTTCGTGCAACACCGCTTCGCACTCCAGATCCACCGCCTGCACCGGATCGACCACGATGCCGAAATCCACCTCGGCGTTACGCACGCTGTGCAGCACCTGCTGCTGCGCCTGATCGCGCAGCATGATGCGGATCTCCGGGTATTCGCGTTCGCCGGCGGCGATGCACTGCGGCATCAGATGGGCGGAAATGGTCTGGCTCGTCGCCACCCGCACCGTGCCGCTGCGCTGTACGCCAAAGCTGCGCGCATCCAGCAACGCGGCCTGCAGTTCGTCCAGCAGCCGCTCGACCCGGTTGGCCAGCCGCAGACCGGCGTCGGTCAGCACCACTTCACGCGTGGTGCGATCCAGCAGGCGCACGCCGACCTCCGCCTCCAGCTCTTTCACGCTGTGGCTGACCGCCGATTGCGTCAGGCCGATCGCCTCGCCGGCGCGGCTGAAGCTGCCGTGGCGGGCGATGGCGACGAACACCCGCAGCTGTTTGAGTGAGTAATTCATGTTTTTTATTCATAGATGAATTAAATAAATCAATTTAATTATTATATGTCCGCGCGGGAGAATAGCCCTATCGATTTTCGACCCTGAGCGCACCGCCATGAGATTTCTGCCCGATCGTTTTACCCTGACGCTGATCGCTACCGTGCTGCTGGCGTCGTTCTTGCCGGCGCGCGGCGAGTTCGTCGGCTGGCTCAACGCCCTGACCATCGCCGCCATCGCCCTGCTGTTCTTCATGCACGGCGCCAAGCTGTCGCGCGAGGCCATCCTGGCCGGCAGCAACAACTGGCGGCTGCATCTGTGGGTGATGTGCAGCACCTTCATCATTTTTCCGGCGCTGGGCGTGCTGTTTGCCTGGTGGGCGCCGATCGACGTCAGCCCCGAGCTGTACGCCGGTTTCATCTACCTGTGCATCCTGCCGGCCACCGTGCAATCGGCCATCGCCTTCACCTCGTTGGCGGGCGGGAACGTCGCGGCGGCGGTATGCAGCGCTTCCGCCTCCAGCCTGCTCGGGATCTTCGTGTCGCCACTGCTGGTCGGCTTGTTGATGAATGTGCACGGCGATACCGGCGGCCTGCGGCAGGTCGGTTCGATCGTGCTGCAGCTGCTGGTGCCGTTCGTCGCCGGTCACCTGCTGCGGCCGCTGATCGGCGGCTGGATCGAACGCCATCGGCCGCTTATCGGTAAAACCGATCAGACTTCAATTCTGCTGGTGGTGTACGCCGCCTTCAGCGAGGCGGTGACGCACGGCATCTGGCATCAGGTAGGGATGGGCTCACTGGCGTTTATCGTCGGTGGCAGCATCGTGCTGCTGGCGATCGTGCTGGTGGTGAACACTTACATGGCGCGCTGGCTGGGGTTCAGCAAAGCGGACGAGATCACCATCGTATTCTGCGGTTCGAAGAAGAGCCTGGCGAACGGCATTCCGATGGCCAATATCCTGTTCCCGGCGGCGACGGTGGGGATCATGGTGCTGCCGCTGATGGTGTTCCATCAGGTGCAGCTGATGACCTGTGCGGTATTGGCGAAAAGGTATCAGCGCAAGCAGCAGGCGCAACAGGCGGTGCCCAACGCGCAGGCGTCGCGCGGGTAAAAAAAAGACGGGCCAAGGCCCGTCAGTTCAGCTTTTCTTCAGCGGCTTGACCAGGTGGTCAAGCCCTTCGATTTTAATCGCCAGCGTCATCTCCATCAGCATGCCGAGCTTGCCTTTGGGGAATTCACCCTTGCGGGCGAACCACAGCAGGTACTCTTCGGGCAGATCGATCAGCACCCGCCCCTGGTACTTGCCGAACGGCATCACGGTATTGGCGATCTCCAGCAGGTTTTCTTTTTCCATCACTCACCCAGCAGGCGGATCATCTCCGCTTCGTCGATCACGGCGATACCCAGCTCCTGAGCCTTCGCCAGCTTGGAGCCGGCCGCCTCGCCGGCGATCACCAGATCGGTTTTCTTCGACACGCTGCCGCTGACCTTGGCGCCCAGCGCCGTCAGGCGATCTTTGGCCTCGTCGCGCGACAGCTGGCTCAGCGAGCCGGTCAGCACCACGGTTTTGCCGGCGAACGGGCTGTCTATCTCTTCCGCCGCCACCACCACCGGCGCCGGCCAGTGGATGCCGATTTCGGCGCCCACCAACTCGTTGATCACCTGCTGATTGAGCGCTTCATCGAGGAAGTTGCGCGTGTGTTTGGCCACCACTTCGCCGACGTCCGGCACCTCTTTCAGCGCCTCGATGTCGGCGGCGAACAGCTTCTCGAGCGATCCGAAATGCGCCGCCAGGTTGGCGGCGGTCGCTTCGCCGACCTCGCGAATGCCGAGCGCATACAGGAAGCGAGCGAAGGTGGTCTGCTTGGATTTCTCCAGCGCGTTGACCAGATTCTGCGCCGATTTCGGCCCCATGCGATCCAGGCCGGTCAGAATGCCGGCGGACAGCCGGAACAGATCGGCCGGGTTCTTCACGTACTCCTTGTCCACCAGCTGCTCGATGATCTTGTCGCCCATGCCTTCAACGTCCAGCGCGCGGCGGGAAACGAAATGCTTCAACGCCTCTTTGCGCTGCGCGCCGCAGATAAGACCGCCGGTGCAACGCGCCACGGCCTCGCCTTCCACGCGCTCAACGTCGGAACCGCACACCGGGCAGTGCAGCGGGAACACCACTTCGCGCGCATCCTGCGGCCGACGGTCTTCCAGCACGCCCACCACCTGCGGGATCACGTCGCCGGCGCGGCGCACGATCACCGTATCGCCGATGCGCAGCCCCAACCGCTCAATTTCATCGGCGTTGTGCAAGGTGGCGTTGCTGACGGTCACCCCGGCCACCAGCACCGGCTCAAGGCGCGCCACCGGCGTAATCGCGCCGGTGCGGCCAACCTGAAACTCCACTTCGCGCACCACGGTGATCTGCTCCTGCGCCGGGAATTTGAACGCCGTCGCCCAGCGCGGCGCACGTGCCACGAAGCCCAGCGTTTCCTGCAGATCGATGTCGTCAATCTTGATCACCACGCCGTCGATATCGAAACCGAGCTGTGCGCGGTCCCGCTCGACCTGGCGATAGAACGCCAGCACTTCCTCGCTGCCGGTGCGGCGCTGGGCGCGATCGCTGACCGGCAGGCCCCAGGCCTTGAACTGCATCAGGCGTTCAAAGTGGCTGCGCGGCAGCTCGCCGCCTTCCAGCAGCCCGACGCCATAGCAAAAGAAGGTCAGCGGACGTTTGGCGGTAATGCGCGGATCGAGCTGGCGCAGCGAACCGGCGGCGGCGTTGCGCGGATTGGCGAACACCTTGCCGTCTTTGCGCCGCGCCTCTTCGTTCATCTGTTCAAACCCGGCCTGCGGCATGAACACTTCGCCGCGCACTTCCAGCCGGCGCGGGATGTTGTCGCCGGTCAGGCGCAGCGGGATGGCGCGAATGGTGCGCACGTTGGAGGTGATGTTCTCGCCGGTGGTGCCGTCGCCGCGCGTCGCCGCACGCACCAGCTCGCCGTCTTCGTACAGCAGGCTGACCGCCAGGCCGTCCAGCTTCAGCTCGCAGCAAAAGGTCAACGGATCGCTGCTCTTGAGCCTGTCCTGCACGCGCTTGTAAAACGCCAGGAAGCTCTCTTCGTCGAACACGTTGTCCAGCGACAGCATCGGCACTTCGTGACGCACCTGATCAAACGCCGCCAGCGGCGCCGCGCCCACGCGCTGGGTCGGCGAATCGGCGGTGATCAGCTCCGGATGCGCGCTCTCGAGCTCGCGCAGCTCGCGCATCAGGCGGTCATATTCCGCATCCGGCACTTCGGGCGCATCCAGCACATGATACTGGTATTCATGATGGCGCAATGTGGCTCGTAGTTGATTGATTTGTTGGATTATCGATTCCATGGCTCACCATCAAAGATAAAAAACCCCCGGCTAGCGGGGGCTTTGTTGTTACGGATGTTCAGTGCGCGCGGCAACCCGGTCAGGCGTTGTTTTCCAACACTTCACGGATACGCGCTTTGTAGGTTTCCAGCTTCTGCGGCGTCATCATGCGGCGCTCGTCGTCCAGCACCACACCGCCCACGTCGTCGGCGATGCGCTGCGCCGACTGCAGCATCAGCTTGAAGTTCTGATTGGCGTCGCCGTAAGACGGCACCATCATGAACATCGACACGCCCGGCGTGGAGAAATCGGACATCATGTCAGGATCGAACGACCCCGGCTTGACCATGTTCGCCAGGCTGAACAGCACCGGGCCACTGCCGGCCGGGCTGATATGGCGGTGGAAGATGCCCATCTCGCCAAACTGGAAGCCCGCCTGCAACACGCTCTGCAGCAGCACTTCGCCGCCGATCACGCCGCCCTGATGGGCCGCGACGTGCAGCACCAGCACGGTCTCTTTCAGTTTAGCCTGTACTGGCGCAGCGGCCGGCTGTTGCGGCTGCGGTGCAGGTTCCGACGCAGGCTTCACTTCCGGCGCTTGCTGCACCGGGGCGGGTTCGGCTTGGAATGCCGGTTCCGCCGCCAGCGGCGCCTCATGTTCATGCGGCAGATCGTCAACGCGCGGCTCGCGGCGCACGGCCGGTTGCGGTTGCTGCGGCTCGGCCGGTTCTTCGTCCGGCGCGTAGTTGTTCAGCAGGATGTCATCGTACTCCGGCCGCTGAGACAGCGGAGGCGGCGTCTGATGAGCAGCCGGCTGAACGGCGCGGGGCGCAGGCGCAGCCGCCGGAGCGGGCTTCGGCGCGGCCACGGGTTCTTCGCGTGCGGCATCGAAATGGCCGAATGACGGCTCGTCTTGCGGGTGAGCGGCGCGTACGCGCACCTCACCGACGCCTTCTTCGAGATCGTCGATCGGAGTTTGTTCACGTTCCTTTTGGGAACGTTTGGCTGGGCGATCGCGGAAGAGCGCTGACCGTTCTTTGCGACTGGTCCACAGACCGTGCAATAACAGCGCTATTATGGCGATCGCGCCAACAACGATTAATATCAGACGCAAATCCTGCATCATTGCTATCTCTGTTGTTCCAATACATTGCCACCGCGGCAAACATTCACTCTTTAACTCTATTTGCCCGCGCACACAAGTGCAAGTCCGTGCTGAACTTTATGCCAATAAAGATGATTATACTGCCTTTTTCTGCTGGTTTTTCAGCCAACCCTACCCTAGCCAGTGGAAAATCATCCCTATATGATAATGATGCCTGTTCAGACAACGAGATAACTTAAGATATGTCCTATACGCAGCCCCCTTCCCGTTCCACCAGCGGCATTCATTATTTCGCCGAAGGCTGGCGCCTGATTTCGCGCCCGGGGATTAAACGCTATGTGGTCCTGCCGTTGCTGGTCAACGTGCTGCTGATGGGCTCCGCTTTCTGGTGGCTGTTCAGCCGCCTCGGCGACTGGATCCCGGCGATGATGAGCCACGTTCCCGACTGGCTGCAATGGTTGAGCTACCTGCTGTGGCCGCTGGCGGTCATTTCGGTGCTGCTGGTGTTCAGCTATCTGTTCAGCACTATCACCAATCTGATCGCCGCGCCGTTCTGCGGCCTGCTGGCCGAGCAGCTCGAAGGCAGCCTGACCGGCAAACCGCTGCCGGACACCGGCCTGCTCGGCATCGCCAAAGATCTGCCGCGCATCATGGCGCGCGAATGGCGCAAGCTGATGTATTACCTGCCGCGCGCGCTGCTGCTGCTGGCGCTGTACTTCGTGCCCGGCATCGGCCAGACGGTGGCGCCGGTGCTGTGGTTCCTGTTCAGCGCCTGGATGCTGGCGATCCAGTATTGCGACTACCCGTTCGACAACCACAAGGTGAGCTTTGCCGACATGCGCCGCGCCTTGCGCCAGCACAAAACCGACAACCTGCAGTTCGGCGCGCTGGTCAGCCTATTCACCATGATCCCGATCCTCAACCTGGTGATCCTGCCGGTCGCCGTCTGCGGCGCCACCGCGATGTGGGTCGATCGCTACCGCTCGCAATTCGTCCGATAACCGCCGTTTTTTACCGCCGACAACGCGGGAATTTTCGACAGGGCGCGCATTTCGCGCCCTTATCATTGTGCTTAAAACTTATTTCCTAATAACATATAGATATACCAATTCTTTACTTCCCTGCCGGTACTGTTAGCGTATGCTTTCGATGTTCCCCACATTTTCATAGAGTTAAAGGACGGGCTATGAGCAAGATATATGAAGACAACTCATTAACAATCGGCCATACGCCGCTGGTTCGTCTGAACCGTATCGGCAACGGACGCATTCTGGCCAAGGTTGAATCACGCAACCCGAGCTTCAGCGTCAAATGCCGCATCGGTGCCAATATGATTTGGGATGCGGAACAACGCGGCGTGCTGACCGCCGGCAAAGAACTGGTGGAGCCGACCAGCGGCAACACCGGCATCGCGCTGGCCTTCGTTGCCGCCGCGCGCGGTTACAAGCTGACGCTGACCATGCCGGAAACCATGAGCATCGAGCGCCGCAAGCTGCTCAAGGCGCTGGGCGCCAATCTGGTGCTGACCGAAGGGGCGAAAGGCATGAAAGGCGCCATCGCCAAAGCGGAGGAGATCGTCGCTACCGATCCGAACCGTTACCTGATCCTGCAACAGTTCAGCAACCCGGCCAACCCGGCCATCCATGAAAAAACCACCGGCCCGGAAATCTGGGAAGACACCGATGGGGAAGTCGACGTGTTCATCTCCGGCGTCGGCACCGGCGGCACATTGACCGGCGTCAGCCGCTACATCAAGAACACCAAAGGCAAGGCCATCACCACCGTGGCGGTCGAGCCGACCGACTCGCCGGTCATCAGCCAGGCGCTGGCCGGTGAAGAGCTGAAACCGGGCCCGCACAAGATCCAGGGCATCGGCGCCGGCTTCATTCCAGGCAACCTCGATCTTGACCTGGTGGATCGCGTCGAAAAAATCTCCAACGACGAAGCCATCAGCATGGCGCGCCGCCTGATGGACGAAGAAGGCATCCTGGCAGGCATCTCCTCCGGCGCAGCGGTCGCAGCGGCGGTGAAACTGGCCGAAGAACCGGCGTTCGCCGACAAGACCATTGTGGTCATCCTGCCCTCTTCCGGCGAACGTTATCTCAGCACCGCGCTGTTCGCCGATCTGTTCACCGAGCAGGAATTGCAGCAGTAATTCCGCCACTGCACAAATCGCTAAAAAAGCACCCTGTGGGGTGCTTTTTTGTGGACTGGATCAAACTTTATAGCAGTCCAAGATTGCTTTTGCCCGTCGCCTTTAGTATTTAACGGTGCATTATTTCGATGCGCAAAATTAATCACTCTCCGAGCCTGGTCGAGGCTGAATCGATTTACTCATCTGTCGCCGACGCGGCGAATCGGGCATAATGGGGAGCGGATTGGAACGACGTCTAAAGCCGAGTTTTTTGATCTGAAGTGCCTAACGCGTCGTTTTCTGTTGCATCAACGTTCGCCCCTGTCCATAGTCAGGCGCTATAACCAGACAAGTTAAAGTCAGGCCCCTGGGCTAAACTTTAACTCCACAACATTAATCCAATAAGTTGGGGAAACATCAATGTTCCAGCAAGAAGTTACTATTACCGCTCCGAATGGTCTGCATACTCGCCCTGCCGCTCAGTTCGTTAAAGAAGCCAAAGGCTTCACGTCTGACATCACCGTGACCTCCAACGGCAAAAGCGCCAGCGCTAAAAGCCTGTTCAAACTGCAAACTCTGGGGCTGACTCAAGGGACCGTAGTGACCATCTCAGCTGAAGGTGAAGACGAGCAGAAAGCCGTTGAGCACTTGGTAAAACTGATGGCAGAGCTTGAGTAATCGGCCCGTCTTTTTAGTTAACACCAGTCAAGAGTAAGGTAGGGTTATGATTTCAGGCATTTTAGTATCACCGGGCATCGCTTTTGGTAAGGCTCTCTTGCTGAAAGAAGACGACATCGTCATCAACCGGAAGAAAATCTCTGCTGATCAAGTAGAGCAGGAAGTCTCGCGTTTTCTGGCCGGCCGCGCGAAAGCGTCCGAACAGCTGGAAGCGATCAAGACCAAAGCTGGCGAAACCTTCGGCGAAGAGAAGGAAGCTATCTTCGAAGGCCACATCATGTTGCTGGAAGACGAAGAGCTTGAGCAGGAAATCATAGCCCTAATCAAAGACGATCTGGCCTCCGCAGACGCCGCCGCCTACACCGTGATCGAAGGCCAGGCGAAAGCGTTGGAAGAGCTGGACGACGAATACCTGAAAGAACGCGCCGCCGACGTGCGCGACATCGGCAAACGCCTGCTGCAGAACATTCTGGGCATGCCTATCGTCGATCTGGGCTCCATTCAGGACGAAGTGATCCTGGTGGCCACCGATCTGACCCCGTCCGAGACCGCGCAGCTGAACCTGGACAAAGTGCTGGGTTTCATTACCGATCTCGGCGGCCGCACCTCCCACACCTCTATCATGGCGCGCTCCCTGGAGCTACCGGCAATCGTCGGCACCAGCGACGTGACCAAGCAGGTGAAGAACGACGACTATCTGATTCTGGACGCGGTTAACAACCAGATTTACGTTAACCCGACCGCTGACGTTATCGATCAGCTGAAAGCCGCCCAGAACCAATACATCACCGAGAAAAACGATCTGGCCAAGCTGAAGGACCTGCCGGCGATTACGCTGGACGGCCATCAGGTTGAAGTCTGCGCCAACATCGGCACCGTGCGTGACGTCGCGGGTGCAGAGCGCAACGGCGCGGAAGGCGTCGGCCTGTATCGTACCGAATTCCTGTTCATGGACCGCGACTCGCTGCCAACCGAAGACGAGCAGTTCCAGGCTTATAAAGCCGTGGCGGAAGCCATGGGCTCGCAGGCCGTGATCGTCCGCACCATGGACATCGGCGGCGACAAAGACCTGCCGTACATGAACCTGCCGAAGGAAGAGAACCCGTTCCTCGGCTGGCGCGCCATCCGCATCGCGATGGACCGCCGTGAAATCCTGCACGCCCAGCTGCGCGCCATCCTGCGCGCCTCGGCGTTCGGCAAACTGCGCATCATGTTCCCGATGATCATCTCCGTGGAAGAAGTGCGCGATCTGAAAGGCGAAATCGAGACGCTGAAGGCGCAACTGCGCGAAGAAGGCAAGGCGTTTGACGAGAGCATCGAAGTGGGCGTGATGGTGGAAACACCGGCTGCGGCGGTCATCGCTCACCACCTGGCGAAAGAAGTCGACTTCTTTAGTATTGGGACAAACGATCTAACCCAGTATACTCTGGCGGTAGATCGCGGCAACGAGCTGATTTCTCATCTCTATAACCCGATGTCCCCATCAGTGCTTGGCCTGATCAAACAGGTTATTGATGCATCTCACGCGGAAGGCAAGTGGACCGGCATGTGCGGCGAACTGGCTGGCGATGAGCGTGCTACACTGTTGTTATTGGGCATGGGGCTGGATGAGTTCAGCATGAGTGCGATTTCAATCCCGCGCATCAAGAAAATTATTCGCAACACGAATTTCGAAGATGTGAAGGCGTTGGCAGCGCAAGCCTTGGCACAGCCAACGGCACAAGACCTGATGAATTGCGTCAATAAATTCATCGAAGAAAAAACGCTCTGCTAAACTTCCACGACACTGGAACGCCGCCCAATTTAATGCTTAGGAGAAGATCATGGGTTTGTTCGATAAACTGAAATCTCTGGTTTCTGATGACAAGAAAGACACGGGCACTATCGAGATCGTCGCTCCCCTTTCTGGCGAAATCGTCAATATCGAAGATGTGCCGGACGTAGTGTTCGCTGAAAAAATCGTTGGCGACGGTATCGCCATCAAACCGGCCGGCAACAAAATGGTTGCTCCGGTTGACGGCACCATCGGTAAGATTTTCGAAACCAACCATGCATTCTCTATCGAATCCGACAGCGGCATTGAGCTGTTCGTCCACTTCGGCATCGATACCGTAGAACTGAAAGGCGAAGGCTTCAAACGCATCGCCGAAGAAGGTCAGCGCGTCAAGAAAGGTGACGTCGTTATCGAGTTCAACCTGCCACTGCTGGAAGAGAAAGCCAAGTCTACCCTGACGCCGGTCGTTATCTCCAACATGGACGAGATCAAAGAGCTGATCAAACTGTCCGGCAGCGTAACCGTTGGCGAAACCCCGATCATCCGCATCAAGAAGTAATCGCGAATGAGCAAGAAAAACGGCGCCCTCGGCGCCGTTTTTTTATCCCCTTCGTCTTTCGAACCACAGCGTTGTTGGCCGCACGTGCTCACCCCGGTCACTTACCGGAGTAAGCTCCCGGGGATTCCCCCGCTTGCCGCCTAGCTGCAATTCGAAATCCTTTGGGTATGCCGCGGATAATAGACGTTATCGGCGCAGGCAGTTTGAACATGGACAGCGCGCAACCTTCGGAGCGTACACACAGTACGTGACGAAGGCGAGCACTGCCCTAGTTCAAAATGGCAAGTAAGATAGTCTATTATTGCCAGCGCGGGATACGCAGAGTGATGATAAGCCCCTCTCTGTCGCCGTTGCGCGCCTCAACCTGGCCGCCGTGCGCCAATACCACCTTGCGGGTAATCGCCAGCCCCAGGCCGTAGCCCTTGCCCGACTGCGCCGACTTCACGCGCACGAATGGATCGAAGATGCTCGACAGTTTCGACTCCTCTACGCCCGGCCCCTGATCGCTGACGGCGAGCTGGAACTGGTTGTCGATGCGCGACAGCGCCACCGTCACCCGCTGGCCCTGGCTGGAAAAGCGCAGCGCATTGCGCACGATGTTGTCCACCGCGCGCCGCATCAGCTCCGCATTGCCCTTGACGGTATACTCCACGTCCGACTCGGCCTGCAGCACGATCTCCACGCCGGGCACCTGCGCCTCGTAGCGCGCATCGCTCACCACCGCGTCCACCAGGCCGTACAGATCAAAGTACTCCTCGTCCGGCAGGCTGCTGTGTTCGGTGCGCGACAGCGCCAGCAGCTCGCCGATCATTTTATCCAGCCGCCCCGACTCATGTTCGATGCGCTTGAGCGAGGTTTCGACGTTGCCGGCATTCTGCCGCGCCAGGCCGATCGCCAACTGCAGGCGAGCCAGCGGCGAACGCAGCTCGTGCGAGACATCGTGCAACAGCTGCTCGCGGGCGCTGACCAGCAGCTCCAAGCGTTCGGCCATGGTGTCAAAATCGCGCGCCACGTCGGACAGCTCGTCATGACGGCGCCGCATTTTCGGGAACAGCCGCACCGACAGATCGCCCTGCGCCACCCGATCCAGGCCGCCGCGCAGCTGACGCATCGGCCGGGTCAGGTTCCAGGCCAATACGGCGCTGAACAGCAAACCGCCCAGCCCGCCGACCCACAACATCGGCGCAGGAATGTTGAAGAAATGGGAACGCCGCTCCGGCCGATACTCTTCCCGCAGCCCGCGCACGTTATAACTCAGCCAGTATCCCTGCCCTTCCCCGGTCTGCACCCAGGCGGAAATCGCTTTCGGCATCCGCCGCCCTTCAAACAGCGGTTCTTCCGGCGCGGGCGGCGGCGGTTGGGTCATCGGCGTTACCGACAGCAGACGCCTGTCGTCCTCCGGCCAGTCGCGCATCAGCGCTTCCAGCGCCGGCATGCCGCCGCTGCGCAATTGGGTGGCGGCGGAGGTCAGCTGCAGGCCGATCGCCCGTCGCGCCATGGCGTTCTCCGGCGGCACATAGCGATCGCCATAAAGAGAAAACGCCACCCACAGGGCCTGCGTCATGATGAGAAAGGTCAGCCAAAAGCCGAGCAAAATTTTCCAGAACAGTCTTCCGCGCATGTCAGGTTACCGGATGCGATAGCCGATACTGCGCACCGTTTCGATGCTCAGCGTATTGCCGGCCAACGCGCTCAGCTTCTGGCGGATATTGCTGATATGCACATCCACGCTGCGGTCATAGGCTTCACGCGGGCGCCCCAGCCCCTTCTCGGACAATTCGTCCTTCGACACCACGCGGTCCGGCGCGCGCAGCAACAGCTCCAACAGATTGAATTCCGAAGCGGTCAGATCGAACGCCTTGCCGCGCCATTCGCTGCTGCGGGTTGAAGGGTTTAACGTCAGCTCGCCAACGCTGATGGCGGCCTCGTCGTCCACTTCTTGCGGCCGTTCTTCGAAACGGCGCAGCACCGCGCGCAAACGCGCCACCAATTCGCGCGGATAGCAGGGTTTGGGCATGTAATCGTCGGCGCCCATCTCCAAACCAATCACCCGATCGATGTTGTCACCTTTGGCGGTCAGCATGATGATCGGCAGCCGGCTCTTTTTGCGCACGTCGCGCAGCACGTCGATGCCGCTCATATCCGGCAGCATGATGTCGAGGATCATCGCGGTATAGTCGCCCGACAGCGCGCCCTCTACCCCCGCCTTGCCGGTCAGCACCAGCGTGGCGTCGAAACCTTCGCCCGTCAGGTATTCGCTCAGCATGGTGCCAAGCTCCAGGTCATCGTCGACCAGTAAAATTTTCATGCCTTGCTCCTTCACCGATTTTCGTTATTTTCCCGCCAATTTCGCCGGTCCGCAGCCGGTTTTACTCAATCCTTACACATCGCTCTTGGCGTCTCGTCACCGTTATTGTGGCCGCTGCCGCGCGATTTCTCTACTTCAGTCATGGCATTGGCGCACGGGCAAGCGGCAGCCGCCGCAAGTGGGGCTGCCGTCTGTCGAAAGGAAAAGGGGAAAGGTTTTCCCGACGGAACACACCGCCGGGAGGGCGCGCTCAGCCGAACACGCCGGTTGAAAGGTAGCGATCGCCGCGGTCGCAGACGATCGCCACCACCACGCTGCCGGGGTGAGCCGCGGCGACGCGCAAGGCGCCGACCACCGCGCCGCCGGAGCTGACGCCGCAGAAGATGCCTTCACGCTGCGCCAGCTGGCGCATGGTCTGCTCGGCATCGCCCTGTTCGATATCCAGCACCTGATCCACCAGCTCCGGGCGGAAAATACCCGGCAGGTAAGCGGGCGCCCAGCGGCGAATGCCGGGGATGCTGCTGCCCTCCGCCGGCTGCAGGCCGATGATCTGCACCTGCGGATTCTGGCTTTTCAGGTAACCGCCCACGCCGGTAATGGTGCCGGTGGTGCCCATGCTGGAAACGAAATGCGTGATGCGCCCTTCGGTTTGGCGCCAAATCTCCGGGCCGGTGGTAGTGAAATGGGCGTAGGGATTGTCCAGGTTGTTGAACTGATCCAGTACCTTGCCCTGCCCCTGACGCTGCATCTCCAGCGCCAGATCGCGCGCCCCTTCCATGCCCTGCTCACGGCTGACCAGGATCAGCTCGGCGCCGTAGGCGCGCATCGCCGCCTGCCGCTCCAGGCTCATGTTCTCCGGCATCAGCAGCTTCAGCGTATAGCCTTTCAATGCAGCGATCATCGCCAGCGCAATGCCGGTGTTGCCGCTGGTGGCCTCAATCAGCACGTCGCCGGGCCTGATCTCACCGCGCAGCTCCGCCTGCTGGATCATCGCCAACGCGGCGCGATCCTTCACCGATCCCGCCGGGTTGTTGCCTTCCAGTTTGACCCATACCTCGCTGCCCGCCTGGGCGGCCAGCCGTTGCAGTTTTACCAGCGGGGTATTCCCGATGCATTGTTCGAGCGTTGTCACGATCTTTGCCTGTGTGTTGGTGTGCGTAAAGTAAAAAGGCAACCCTGGGGTTGCCTTGAATAAAGGGCTGCTAAAACCTATCAGGCGCTTTTGGCTAACGCAACAGGTTGCAGCAGTTGATCGCCGGCATACAGCCGCGCATTGAGGCTGCCGACGTAATAACGGCCGCCGCGCACCGGCGTGGCGTTGCCTTCCGGCAGCACCACGCTGATCGGTTCCTGGTGCCAGCCGATCGGCTGCACCGTCAGCTGCCAGAAATGGCCGCGCGGACTGACTTCCAGCACCTGAACCGGCAGCGGGCAACGTTCGCTGCTTTCGGTCGCCACTTCCATTTCCCACGGGCGCAGGAACAGATCGACGCTGCCCTGGTGCATCGGCTGGAACGACAACGGCCACTGGTGCGCGCCGACGAACAGCTGGGAGCCGCGAATTTCGCCGTTCAGGCGGTTCACTTCCCCCATGAATTCCAGCACAAAGCGGCTCGCCGGTTCGCGCATGATGTCGACCGGCGACCCGACCTGTTCGATATTGCCCTGGCTCATCACCACGATGCGGTCGGCCACTTCCATCGCCTCTTCCTGATCGTGGGTGACGAACACGCTGGTGAATTTCAGCTCTTCATGCAGCTGACGCAGCCAGCGGCGCAGCTCTTTGCGCACCTGCGCATCCAGCGCACCGAACGGTTCATCCAGCAGCAGAATCTGCGGTTCCACCGCCAGGGCGCGCGCCAGCGCCACGCGCTGTTTCTGTCCGCCGGACAGCTGCGACGGATAGCGGGTAGCCAGGTGGCCCAGCTGTACCATTTCCAGCAGCTGGGTGACTTTCTGTTTGATCGCCGCGGCGTTCGGGCGCTCGCGGCGCGGCAACACGGTCAGGCCGAAGGCGATGTTGTCGAACACCGTCATGTGGCGGAACAGTGCATAGTGCTGAAACACGAAGCCCACGCGCCTGTCGCGCGCGTGCATATGGCTGACGTCGGTGCCGTGGAAGCCCAGCTTGCCGCCGCTCTGGCTTTCCAGCCCGGCGATGATGCGCAGCAGCGTGGTCTTGCCGGAACCGGATGGCCCGAGCAGCGCCACCATCTCGCCGGAAGCAATATCGAGCGAGATATCGTTCAATACCTTGGTGCGACCGAAGGACTTGTTGATGCCGTTAATCTCAATGCTCATGATTTTCCTCCCGCTCGAGACGCGCGTTTTGACGTTCCAGACGCCACTGCAGCGCGCTCTTCAAAAATAGGGTAACGATCGCCATCAGGGTCAACAGGGCGGCGGCGGTAAAGGAGCCGACGGTGTTGTAATCCTGCTGCAACAGCTCGACCTGCAGCGGCAGGCTGTAGGTTTCGCCGCGAATCGAACCGGACACTACCGACACCGCGCCGAACTCGCCGATGGCGCGCGCGTTGGTCAGCACCACGCCGTACAGCAGCGCCCAGCGAATGTTGGGCAGCGTCACGCGGCGGAACATCTGCCAGCCGGACGCCCCCAGCAGAATGGCGGCTTCGTCTTCCTGGCTGCCCTGGCTGAGCATCATCGGCACCAGCTCGCGCACCACGAAGGGACAGGTGACGAAAATGGTCACCAGCACCATGCCCGGCCAGGAGAACATGATCTGGATGTTATGCGCATCCAGCCAGCCGCCCAGCAGGCCGTTGCTGCCGTAAAACAGCAGATAAATCAGCCCCGCCACCACCGGTGAAACGGCGAACGGGATATCGATCAGCGTCAGCAGCAGCTGGCGGCCGGGGAAGGTAAAACGCGTCACCAGCCACGCCAGCAACGTGCCGAACACCAGGTTGAACGGCACGGTGATCAGCGCGATCAGGACCGTCAGCCAAATGGCGTGCAGCATGTCCGGATCGAGCAAATTGCTCCACATCGCGCCGAATCCTTTGGAGAAGGCCTCGGCGAAAATCGATATCATCGGCACCACCAGCAGCAGCGCCGAAAACAGCGTGCCGATGGCGATCAGCGTCCACTTGCCCCAGTTAACGCGCGGGCGCTCGGCGCCGTTGAAGGCGGAAATATCAGCCATCAGTGCCCTCCTCCCAAACGTCTGCCGAAGCGGCTTTGCAATACGTTAATGCTGAACAGCAGCAGCAGCGACGCCGCCAGGATCACCGAGGCGATGGCGCTGGCCGCCGGGTAATCGAACTCCTGCAAACGCACAAAAATCATCAGCGAGGTCACTTCCGTCTTCCAGGCGATGTTGCCGGCGATGAAAATCACCGCCCCGAACTCGCCCAGACTGCGGGTAAAGGAAATGGCGGTGCCGGCCAGCAGCGCCGGCGCCACTTCAGGCAGCACGACGCGGCGAAAACTCTGCCAGCGCGTGGCGCCCAGCGTCTCGGCCGCCTCTTCGTACTCCGGCCCTAGCTCTTCCAGCACCGGCTGCACGGTACGCACCACAAACGGCAGGCTGGTGAACGCCATCGCTACCGCGATCCCAAGCCAGGTAAAGGTGACCTTGATGTCGAAGTGCGCCAGACACTGACCGTACCAGCCAGTGGTGGAAAACAGCCCCGCCAGCGTCAGGCCGGCCACTGCGGTCGGCAGTGCGAACGGCAGATCGATCAGGCCGTCCAGCAGCGAACGGCCGGGAAAACGGTAGCGCGTCAGGATCCAGGCCATCAGCATGCCGAACACCGCGTTGAACAGGCTGGCGACGCCGGCCGCCAGCAGCGTCACTTTATACGCCGCCACCACCTGCGGGTTGGAAATCACTTCCCAGTATTGCGCCAGGCTCATCTGTGCCAGCTGCATCACCAGCGCGGTGAGCGGCAGCAGCAGAATCAAACAGGTATAAAACAGGCTGCTGCCGAGGCTGAGGCCAAATCCGGGCAGCACCCGCTTACTGGACGACAACGCCAACATTTACTTGCGCCCTGCCGCTAACAGCTGATCCAGCTCGCCGCCGGTGGCGAAGTGGGTTTTCATCACCTGCGGCCAGCCGCCGAATTGATCTTCCACGCGGAACAGTTGGGTGTCCGGGAATTGCCCCTTGGCCGCCGCCATCGCTTTCTGGTCATACACGCGGTAGTAGAAACTGGTGATCACCTGCTGCGCCGCCGGGCTGTAGAGATAGTTCAGATAGGCTTTGGCCGCCTGTTCGGTGCCGTTGCGCGCGACGTTTTTGTCGACCCAGGCCACCGGGAACTCCGCCAGAATATCGACCGGCGGCACGATCACTTCGTACTTGTCTTCACCGTATTGCTTGCGGATGTTGTTCACTTCGGACTCGAAGCTGATCAGCACGTCGCCCAAACCGCGCTCGACGAAGGTGGTGGTCGCACCGCGGCCGCCGGTATCGAACACCAACACGTTTTTCAGGAAACGGGTCATGAAGGCGCGGGTCTTGGCCGCATCGTTGCCGTCGGCCTGGCTGGCGGCGCCCCAGGCGGCCAGATAGGTGTAACGGCCGTTGCCGGAGGTTTTCGGGTTCGGGAACACCAGCTTCACGTCGTCACGCACCAGATCGTTCCAGGTGTGGATACCCTTCGGGTTGTCCTTGCGCACCAGAAACGCCATGGTGGAATAGAACGGCGAGCTGTTGTTCGGCAGACGCGACTGCCAGTCCGCCGGGATCAGCTGCCCGCGATCGTGCAGGATCTGTACGTCGGTGACCTGGTTGTAGGTCACCACGTCGGCGCGCAGGCCCTGCAGGATCGCCAACGCCTGCTTCGACGAGCCGGCGTGCGATTGTTTGATGGTCAGCTTGTCATTCGGATGCTGCTGGTTCCACTGCTGTTCAAAGCCGGGATTCAGCGCGACGAACAATTCACGGGAAACGTCATAAGAGCTGTTCAGCAATTCCGCCGCCGACACGGCGCCGCTCGCCAACAGCGCAGCCGCCAGCCAACCTTTCAGCACGAGATTTTTAACCCGGTTTTGTTTCATTCTGCACCTTATCACTGAGTCATTCCTTCAGGCTTTCGCCTTATTGACGACCAGTGTATTTATAACTCGGTGCGGAGCTGTAACGCTTTTATATACCGTTTAGTGATTTACAAGCATCAAACGCTATAAGGCAGGGAATGCGAGGCGTTTTCGGGGCGGGAAAACGGGCCGAAGCCGGGCGCGCCGGCTTCGGCAACGGCGTCAAAGTGACAGCAGGCGCGTCAGCGATGGCGCAAAGTAGTAGCTGCCGGTGACCGCACGGCTGAAACGCAGCATCGCGTCGCGTTTGCCATCCAGATCGCCGAACATGCTCAGCAGCTGCTGCTCGATATTGTGCAGGCGTGCGCAATAGGCGATGAAGAACAGGCCATGCTTGCCGCTGGCGGTGCCATAAGGCAGGCTCTGGCGCAGAATTTTCAGGCCCTTGCCGTTCTCTTTCAGATCGACGCGGCTAACGTGCGAGGTATCCGGGCGCTGATCGGCCGGCAGCTCTTCGCTGTCGCGCTTGGTGCGACCGATGATCTGCTCCTGCTGTTCGGTGGTAAAACGCTGCCACTGGCGCAGGTTGTGCTCGTAGCGCTGCACCAGCACGTAGCTGCCGCCTGCGTCCTCTTCGCCTTCGGCGATCGTCGCCACTGCAGGGCGCTGCTCGCCCTGCGGGTTTTCGGTGCCGTCGATGAAACCGCTCAGATCGCGCTCTTCCACCCAGCGGAAACCGTGGGTTTCTTCTTCAATCTTGATGGCGTTGCCGAACGCCGCCAGTGCCGCCTGCGCCAGCGTGAAGTTGACGTCGTGACGCAGCGACTGAATGTGGATCAGCATATCGCGCTGGGTGGCCGGTGCCAGCCCTTTGCCGAGCGGCGTGAACGGCTTCAGCTCTTTCGCGCCCTGGCCGTTGGAAAGATCGTGCCAAACGTCATAGCCGAAGGCGATCACCGCGCCGAGGCGCGCATCGGGAAACTGCTGCTGCAGCTCGCTCAGCGTCTGACAAAACTGTTTGCAGCCCTGGCGCAAGTCGGCGAATTCGCCCTGTACGCTGGCTTCCATAAAAATGGCGAAACGGCAGTGCTCCAGCAGAATGCCGCTCTGAACCTGTGTCATGTTGTTATCCTCAATACCAGAATCCGGCAACAGGTAAGGTATGGCGGTTGACGCGCGGGTTCCCTGTTACAAACGCGCGCTATCATACCGCAAGCAAGGGCGATTGCCTTGCAGCAGCGCAAAGAAAATAGGGGTAATGATTTGGACAAGCGGGCGCCGGGAACCGGCGCCCGTTGAACGCGTTACTGCTGCGGCTTGGCGTGCCAAATGATTTTGCTGACCGTCCAGCTTTTCAGGGTGTCGTCCGGCGGGATGATATCCTGCGCGCCGGCCCACTTGCCGCTGAAGATGTAGGTGACGTATTTGCTCTGCTCCGCCACGCACTCCACTTTACCGGCGTCTTCGCCGCTGCCCGGCTTACAGGAGCCAAACGCCTTGCTGTACATGTCGCCGAACGGCGTGCCGAGCTTGTTGCCCCACTCCGTCGCCACTTTCGGATCCAGCACGTCCACCCGCTGCAGGCGCCCTTTCGGTTCGCCGGTGATCACCAGCTTCACTTCGTCGCCGGACAGCGCCTGATAATAAGAGACGATCTGGCCGTTGTTGGTCGCCATGCCGCCGCGTAGGCGGTAGTTGCCGTCCAGCCCGTCGTTGATGGCGCTTTCCGACATCGGCGTGCCGGCGTTGAGCTTGCCGACGCCCTTGGCGCCGACTTCCAGGCTGCTGCCGAACCAGTTGAACGGCGACAGGCTGGACCAGGAGAAATTGGACATGCTCGAACAGCCGGTCAGTAACAGCGGAAGCCCTAACAACAGGGGGCGAATATTCATCTCTAGCTCCTTAGACATCAATGGCACTGGGCGGGTCACCCGCTCCTGCCGCATTCGGCGTTTTGCTGCGTGCCAGCCTCTCACAACGGCCCGCACTACGCCAACGGTTGCCAGCTTGGAGTGCGGAAAATGCGAAAAGTGCCGCACTTCTCGGCAATTAGTCGGCGCGCTCCGCCGGCGCGAAACAGGCTTTCAGACGCGTGTTCAGCAGCAGATAGCTCAGCGCCAGCGCGTCGAGCAGCGCCAACGTCAGCTCCAGCCCCGGCGCATCGCCGTCCTGGCGCCACAGGCTGAACAGCGAGCCGCCGAACGACGCCAGCAGCGAGACAGCCAGCCCCCAGCGCCAACCGCGCCACAGCCGCGGCCATTGGTGGCGACGGCCGCTCAGCAAAAACGCCAGCGCCGCCGGCAGACCGAGCAGCATGCCGTACCAAAAGCGTTGGGTATCCGGATAAAACAACGCCAACAAGCTTTCGCCCTGCTCGCGCGAAGCGCCGGCCATCACGAACAACAGCCAGGTGCGCGCCTGCAAAATCAGCACGGCCCAAAATCCCAGCGGCAGCCGCAGCGCGCCGTGCTGATCGTAATCGTCCGGGGAAAACCGGGGTGAGAATGGCTTCAACGCTCGTTCCTTGCCAACAGAATAAAGACTATGGCTACAGATGGGCGCCGGCGATGGGAATTTCAATGCGTCGGCTTAAGAAGCTCTTAAGATCGGTGTGTTTTAATCCTTATCACTTAGCAAGCACCCGATATCAGCGGGATGTGATTTTCGATAACGATAAGGAAGCGCAACATGAAAAAACTGACTCTGGCCGCTCTGATCGCGCTGTGCAGCGCACCGGTACTGGCGCAACAAGGCGGGTTCCTCGATCCGGCCGCGCCGCAGGCTCAAACGCAAACCACCGCACAAGGTGGTTTCTCCGGCCCCAGCGCGGCGCTGACCACCGTGGACAAGGTGAAATCGCTGAGCGACGACACCTGGGTGATGCTGCAAGGCAACATCGAGCAGCGCATCGGCGACGATACCTACACCTTCCGCGACGCCACCGGCACGCTGACGGTCGAGATCGATCGCAAACGCTGGAACGGCCAAACCGTCACGCCGAAAGACAAGGTGCAGCTGGAAGGCAAAGTGGATAAAGACTGGAGCAGCGTCGAAGTGGACGTGAAAACCGTCAAAAAGCTGCCGTAATGCGTTGCGGCGGGCGGGGCAACGCCGCCGCCCGCCGCTCGATCAATATTCCTGATCTTCGATCAGCCGCTTGCCCAGGCTGGTGATGCCCTGGATCTCGTAGCCGAGCTTCTCGTACATCTCGACCACCGTGTCGTTGTCTTCGCGCACCATAATCTGGATCTTCGGGCAGCCGCGAGCGATCAGCTTCTTCTCCAGACGGTTGATCAACGCATTGGCGATGCCGCGCCCACGATAGTCGGGATGCACCCCGAGGTAATACGCCGAGCCGCGGTGGCCGTCATAGCCGCCCATCACCGAACCGACCACTTCGCCGCCGACTTCCGCCACCAGGAACAGCTCAGGATCGTGGTTCAGCTTGCGCTCGATGTCCATTTCCGGATCGTTCCAGGGCCGCAGCAGATCACAGCGCTCCCACAGGGTAATGACTTCTTCAAAGTCGTCTTGTCGAAATACGCGAATTTCCATCGATGTTGGCCGCTGTTAATTAAGGGGTTTATCTGATTATCGCGTGATTATTCACTTACGCAATATCAAACTGCGATTTACCGCGCTATTTGCCCCGAAATCGCCGGTAACAGGCGTAATAAATGGAAATAGTTATCGGGTCGATTAATGATTATCAATACGATATAACGTCGCGAAATAGAATCGTCGATGGAGCGTTGCGTAATGAAAAAGCAGGGTAAACAATTCCTCAATTTTAAGCCGCTTGCCGTTTCCCCGACGCGACGCCAACTGTTGCTTTCCGGCCTGGCAGTAGCACTGTTCGGCGTGAAAAACCCAAGCGCCAAGGCGGAAGGCATGCTGCGCAATCAGCACAGCAAACCGGCGGCGAAACCGGCCGGCGGCAAAAAGCGGGTGATGATCGATCCCGGCCACGGCGGCATCGACTCCGGCGCGGTCGGCCACGAAGGTTCGCAGGAAAAACACATCGTGCTGGAAATCGCCAACCACGTGCGCCGTTTCCTGCATGAGCACGATCACATCGAGGCGCGCCTGACGCGCGAAGAAGACGAATTCATTCCGCTGTTCCAGCGGGTGGAGATCGCCCACCAGCACCAGGCCGATCTGTTCATTTCCATTCACGCCGACGGTTTTACCAGCCCGTCGGCCTCCGGCGCTTCGGTATTCGCCCTCTCCAACCGCGGCGCCAGCAGCGCCATGGCGCGCTACCTGTCCAACCGTGAAAACGCCGCCGACGACGTAGCGGGCGGCAAATACAAGGATCAGGACAACTACCTGCAGCAGGTGCTGTTCGATCTGGTGCAAACCGACACCATCAACAACAGCCTGACGCTCGGCCGCCACGTGCTCGGCCAAATTCGTCCGGTACACCATCTGCACAGCGACAGCACCGAACAGGCGGCGTTCGCGGTGTTGAAATCCCCGTCCATTCCCTCGGTGCTGGTAGAAACCTCGTTCATCACCAACCCGAACGAAGAACGGCTGCTGGGCACCACCGCGTTTCGCGAGAAAATCGCCCGCGCCATCGCGGACGGCATCGTCAACTTCTTCGACTACTTCGACGCACACCAACGCAAACCCCGCTGATGCCGCGGGCGGCGAATAAGAGTATACTCAGCGCCTTGTTCAGCCAGACGCTATAAAGACCCCGCATGAGTTTACCTAACATCGCTGAAGTAAAATCCTTCCTGCTGGCGCTGCAGGATCATATCTGCGCGCAGCTCGCCCAGGCCGACGGCGGCGCCGTGTTCACCGAAGACCAATGGACGCGTGAAGAAGGCGGCGGTGGCCGCAGCCGCGTGCTGACCAACGGCGCGGTGTTCGAACAGGCGGGGGTCAACTTCTCGCACGTCTCCGGCGCCACCCTGCCGGCCTCGGCCACCGCGCACCGTCCGGAACTGGCCGGGCGCAGCTTCCAGGCGATGGGCGTCTCGTTGGTTATCCATCCGCTCAGCCCTTATGTGCCCACCAGCCACGCCAACGTGCGTTTCTTCATCGCCGAAAAGCCGGGCGAAGCGCCGGTGTGGTGGTTCGGCGGCGGCTTTGATCTGACGCCGTTCTACGGCTTCGAAGAGGATGCCGTGCACTGGCACCGCACCGCGGCCGAACTGTGTGCGCCGTTCGGCGACGAGGTCTACCCGAAATACAAGCAATGGTGCGACGATTACTTCTTCATCAAGCATCGCAACGAAGCACGCGGCATCGGCGGCCTGTTCTACGACGATCTGAACACCCCGGACTTCGACCACTGCTTCGCTTTCACCCGCGCGGTGGGCCAGGGCTTCCTCGACGCCTATCTGCCGATCGTCGAAAAACGCAAGGCCTTGAGCTGGGGCGAGCGCGAGCGCCAGTTCCAGCTGTACCGTCGCGGCCGCTACGTGGAATTCAATCTGGTGTGGGATCGCGGCACGCTGTTCGGGCTACAAACCGGCGGGCGCACCGAGTCCATCCTGATGTCGATGCCGCCGTTGGTGCGTTGGGAATATAACTACCAGCCGGACGCCGACAGCCCGGAAGCGGCGCTGGCGCGCGATTTCCTGCCGGTGCGCGACTGGCTGCGGGAGACGAAATGATGCAGATTTGGGTCGATGCGGACGCCTGTCCGAACGTGATCAAGGAAGTGCTGTTCCGCGCCGCCGATCGCACCGCCATCACCGTGACGCTGGTGGCGAACCAACCGCTGCGCACGCCGCCGTCGAAATACATCCGTTCGCTGCAGGTGGCGGCCGGCTTCGACGTGGCCGACAACGAGATCGTGCGCCGCTGCGAAGCGGGCGATCTGGTGATCACCGCCGACATTCCGCTGGCGGCGGAGGTCATAGAGAAAGGCGCGGTGGCGCTGAACCCGCGCGGTGAACGCTATACGCCGGACACCATTCGCGAACGCCTCAACATGCGCGATTTTATGGATACCCTGCGCGCCAGCGGCATTCAGACCGGCGGCCCGAACGCCCTGAACCAGCGCGACCGCCAGCAGTTCGCCAACGAGCTGGACAAATGGCTGCTGCAGGCGAAACGGGCGCAGTGACTGCGCCCTGCTCTGCTGCAGTTTAGAAGCGCACCTCCCCGCCGAAGATATAAGTCCGCCCACGGGCGGTGTTGGTCGGCGTCTCATACTGCGACTGCGACGGCAGCGAGTTCATCTTGTTCAGCGCGTCCGAATAGTCTCTGTCCATCAGGTTTTGCACGCTGAGCTTCAGCAGCAGATTGCGATTCACCTGATAGGTGCCGTACAGATCGATAATGGTCGGAATATGCGGCGCCGGCTCCTTCAGCAACTGCTCATTCTCATCGTAATCAGAGTCCGGCGACAGACGCACCGACTTGCCGGTGTATTTCACCACCCCGCCCAGCGTCAGTTTCTCGTCCAGCAGGCGCACCCCGCTGTCCAGCGTGAAGTAGAACTCCGGCAGCTCGCTGATATCGCCCGCGCCGAATACGTTGCTGGCCTGGTTGGTCGGCTGGGAGGTATGCTCCTTGCTTAACGACAGCTTGGTGAAGGCGAAACCGGCGTCGTACAGCGCTTCAAGCTCCACCCCGCGCATTTTGACCGGTTCGGGGGCATTGCTATACATGGTCATGCTGACGTTGACGTCCGCGTCATCCCACTCTTCCTGCGTCGCCTGCGAACGGTTGCACTTCTGGCGATTTTTACACACCAGATAGGATTGGCTGGAAATGTAGTTTTTGATCCTGGTTTCAAAATAGACCGCTTTCAGTTGGAAGCTGTCCTGCTTGAACAACAGATCGTGAGCATTGGCGTTGAACCCGCCCTGCCAGGTCTCCGCTTTTTCGCCCTTGAGGAACGGGTTCATCGACTGGCCGCCGCTGTTGGCGAAGAACACCTCCTGGATATTCGGCCCGCGCATCGACTTGCTGTAGCTGACGAACGGCTGCAGCCACGGCGTCACCTGCGCCGACAGCATGACCGACGGGTTGAAGCCGTGTTCATTGCGGTTGATAGTGCCGGCGCCCTGAGGGAAGCACTCTACGCGCTCATCACAGGCCGGCTTGTAGCCGGAGAGGCGATAGGCGGTGTAGTTCAGGTCGAAATTTCCCTGCCAAATGCCGTAGTTGGCCTGCAACCCACTGTACAGGCTGGAGATATCTTGTTTGCCGGCAATGCCCACCGGCATGCTTTCCGCCTGATCCTGATCCGTCACCAGCCCGGATGCCTTTTTCTTATACTCGTTGCGCACCAGCTTGCCGCCGTAGCTGAAGGCGAAATCAATATCCCGCAGGCTGAAACGGCTGGTGTTGTTGATATCCAGCGCATCGGAAATGTTTTTCGCCGTGCTGTCGCTGAATCCCGCCATGTTGTCGGACATGAACTGCTGCTTGCCGCGGCTGGTGCTGGCGGTCAGGTTGAAATCGATCAGCTCCGAGAACGGCGCATAGTGGTATTTAAGGTAGAAATCGTCGCTGTCGATGTGGCGGCGGGTGATTTTATTCTGGTAGCTGCGCGCCGACAGTTCGATGCTGTTGAAGGCATCCGGCTTGATGTCCACCTTGAACAGCTGGGATTTCGGATTCTGGCGGTAGGTCTTATCGACGTTGAACATCTCGCTGTCGAAACCGGCGCCGTTTTTGTAGTTGGAGGTGATGGAACTGCCGCTGATCGCCGCCATCGCCCCCAGGCTGCCGCCGTCGGCAAAGGCGGCGGTTTTGGCGCCCACGGCGATCATGCCGCTGCGGCCGATGCCGTTATTGCCCACCGAGAATTTGGTGCGCACGCCGAACGGGTTGTCGGAAAATACCACGTCATCCACGCCGATGGTGCGGAAGTTGGCGCTGCCCGCCAAGGCGTTCACCCCAGCGGATCCGGTGGCGTTGCCGCGCGCCACGTCGACGCCGACGATAAAGTTAGGATCGATCAGCGCCCCGAACTGGCTGGTGGGCAATCCCCCGTGCGCTGCGTCGCTCGGCGAGTTGCCGTAGTAGTTTTGCGTGATGCCGTCGACCATGGTGTTGACCCGGCCAAAGCCGCTCAGGCCACGGATATTGACGCTGACCGATCCCTGGCCGGGATCGATCTGGGTATAGGTGCCCGGCATGCTGCGCAGAATGCTGTCCACCGACTCCAGATTCTTGTTTTCATCGCGCGAACTGAACGCGCCTGGCCTCGCCAACGCGTCTTTTTCGCTGCTCTTGCCGCTGTCGGCCGCCGAGACGTTGAGCGGGCTGAACGCCACGCTGCCTTTATTATTTTCCGCCTGTTCCTGCGCGGCCGCAGCCTGCCCGTACAGCGCCAGTCCCGCGCCGATCAGGCTCGCTATCATTTTGATTTTCATATATCCCCAGAAATAGCCAATAAGGTTTGATGGCCGACAATGCCCAGCAAAAAGCCCGCCGAAAGCGCGGTAAAAGGTTGTTATTGTTTTATTGCGCCGCAGCGTGCTGCGGCGCTAAAGATTATTTCTGCGCCTGCCAGTCCGCCGCCAAAATAAAGGCGTACTCCAGCGCGCCGTTTTCCAGCCGCGCCAGGCGACCCGATTTGCCGCCGTGGCCGGCGGTCATGTCGGTGGAGAGCAGCAGCAACGAATCGCCCTGCTTGAAGCGCCGCAGCTTCGCCACCCATTTGGCCGGTTCCCAATACTGCACCTGCGAGTCGTACAGACCGCTGGTGACCAACAGGTTCGGGTAACGTTGCTTACGCACGTTGTCGTACGGGCTGTAGGACTTCATCAGCGCATAGGCGGCCGGCTGGTGCGGGTTGCCCCACTCCTCGTATTCCCCGGTGGTGAGCGGAATGCTGTCGTCCAGCATGGTGGTCACCACGTCGACGAACGGCACCTGCGCCACCACCGCGTTGAATAGCTGCGGCGCCTGATTGATCACCGCCCCCATCAGCAAGCCGCCGGCGCTGCCGCCCATGGCGTAGATGCGCCCCGGTTGGCCGTAGCCGTCTTTGATCAGCGCCTGGGTGGCGTCGATGAAGTCGTTGAAGCTGTTCGGTTTGTGCGTCAGCTTGCCCTGTTTGTACCAGCTCTGCCCCAGCTCGCCGCCGCCGCGCACGTGGATCAGCGCATAGACGAAGCCGCGATCCAGCAGGCTGATGCGGTTGGCGCTGAACGCCGGATCCATGCTCATGCCGTAAGCGCCATAGCCATATACCAGCAGCGGGTTATGCCCGTTTTTGAACAGCGATGTGCGGTACACCAGCGAGACCGGCACCTTCACGCCGTCGCGCGCCGTGACCCAGATGCGCTCGCTGTGATACAAGCTGGGATCGACGCCTTTCACCTCCTGCTGTTTCAGCAGGGTGCGCTCGCCCTTGTTCAGGTCCCACTCATAGGTGCGGGTCGGCGTGGTCATCGCCGAATAGCCGTAGCGCAAGCGATCGCTGTCCGGCTCGGGGTTATAGCCCAGCCAGGCCATGTAGCTGGCATCATCGAACGGGATGGCGCGCTCGGTTTTGCCGTCCCAGCTGATTTGCCGCAGCTGCACCAGCCCGTTGGCGCGCTCCTGCACCACCAGCCAATCGCGGAACAGGCTGAAGCTTTCCACCTCGTGCTGCGCCTGCGGTGCGATCAGCGTCTGCCACGGTTTGCCCGCCGCCGCCGTGTGGTACAGGCCAAAGTTCGGATCCTGATGGTTGGAGCGCAGGTAGAACTCGCCGCGGTAGTGATCGAGGTAATACTCGCGGCCGTTCTGCCGGGCGGCGAACAGCTGCGGCTCGCGCTGCGGCTGGTTGGCGTCGATCAGGCGCACTTCGGAGGTGGTGTTGCCGCTGATGGTCAGAATCAGGTAATCGCGCGAGGACGAGCGGCCGAGGCTGAGGTAGAACGCCGGATCGTTTTCCTGGTACACCAGCTTATCTTCCGCGGTCGGCGTACCGTACCGATGGCGGTAGACCTGATATGGCAACAGCGTTTGCGGGTGGTTGCGCACGTAGAACAGGGTTTGGTTGTCGTTGGCCCACACCATGTTGCCGGAGGTGTTTTCCAGCGTTTCCGGCGACCAGCGTTCGCTGTCTATCTCGCGCAGGGAGATGCGGTATTGGCGGCGGCCCTGCAGATCCTCGGCCACTGCCAGGCGGCGGTTGTCCAGGCTGACGTCCATCGCCCCCAGACGATAATACGCATGGCCGGCCGCGCGCTGATTGGCGTCCAGCAAGGTTTGCCACGGCGCGTCGGCAGTGAGCGCCTGGCGCTGATACAGTGCGAAATCTTTACCGGCGGCGTAGCTTTCCTGATAGCGATAACCGTTGAGCTGATACGGCACCGAACGATCGTCAGGGTTCACGCGACCCAGCATCTCCTGATACAGCGTGGCGCGCAGCTTCTGGTACGGCGCCATCATCTGCTCGGTATAACGATTCTCCGCCTTCAGGTAGTCCAGCACCTTCGGCTCTTTTCGGCTATCGTCGCGCAGCCAGTAGTAATCGTCGGTGCGCGTCTCGCCGTGCGCCGTCAGCGCTTTCGGCGCGCGTTCCGCCAACGGCGGCTGCGGTTGCGCCAGCGCGACGCCGGCGACGCCTAAAGAAAGCCAGAGCGCGGCCGCGATGCGACGGCGCGGGGTGAATAACAGCGGATTCATAATCCCTCACGAAGTTTGAAGAGGTGCACGACGGCGATGCGGCGCCTGCGGGCATTAACGGCGGGCATTCAGCTCCGCCAGATTGAAATCGATCGGCATCCTTACCCTGACGGCTCCCTGCTGCAGCATCTCCGGCGGCGGCGGCGGCAACGGCTGGGCGCGCGACACCACCGCCACCGCTTCCCGATCCAGCGACGCGGTGCCGGAACGCACCTGCAGCATGACATTCGAGACCCGTCCCTGCGCGTCAACGCTGAAACTGACCTGCGGCATGCCGCTGCGCCGGCGGCTGCGGGCATCCAAAGGGTAATCCTTGATGCGATTCAGTTTGCCCTTCACCAGGCTCTCCCACGACAGTTTGGCCTGCGCGTTGCTGTTGGCGTCGCTGTTGATCGGTGCGGCGGTTTGGTGGGAGAGCGTCTGCGCCTGCGGCGCGGCGGCGCTGGACGCGGCGGCGTTGCGCGTCTCTTTGGCCTGCTCCTGCGGTTTCGGCTGCGCTTTTTGCGGGGGACGGTGTTCGGCGCGCTTCTTCTGCGCCGTCACGATTTTTGCTTTATCGGCACGCGCCAGCTTGGGCAGATCTGGCTGTTGCTGCTGCTCCGCCGGCTGCGCCGCGGCAGATTCAGCCTGCTGCACGCCCAGCGGCAGCGGCTTACTTTCCGGCGCTTCAATCTGCGCCGCCCAGCTCATCATCACCGCCGGCGGCGGCAGCGCCACCGGCTCCAGCGCCGTCTGCGGCCAATAAAACAGCAGCACCAACGCCACATGCGCCGCCAGGGCAAGCAGCAGGCCGCGCGCCCAGCGCGGCTGCGGCAGCTCAAAGGCCGGAAGGGAATAAGACTGACTTAACATAGGGACATTAGTTTGCTTAATTGCGAATGATTGCAGATCACATTTACTAATGATAATCATTTGCAAATATAATTAACACTCCTTTTCACCGTCTTAACGTATTCATTTCACTGATGGTGTGATCCACAGGTAGTCTGCGGTGTTCGCATCGACCTGTACGCCCGGCTCCGCCAGCATCAGCACCATCGGCGCCGCCGCCGGTTGCAGATCCCGCACGTGCAGCGGCACGCCCACCGATTTGGCGGCGTGATAGCCACCGGCGATCAACAACGCGGGCGTCGGCGCCGCCAGCAGGCGCTCAGCCATGCGCCGGTCGCGCTGCTGCTGGATCGCCAGCATCGCCTGCAGCTGGTCGGCCTCAATCTTGCCGCCGTGCGAAGTGCGGATGGTCTCTTCCAGCGCCTTGCGCACCGCCGGCTGCGCCGATAGCTGCCCCGCCGGGAACTGCGGCTGCTGATAGAACGCCGTAATCTCGCTGCGATCCAGGTTGGCCGACCACAGCGGGTAAGGCGCGCGCATCGCCGCCATCGTTACCCCGCCATACAGCGCCCATTTCCAGCCCGGCTGCCAGGCGATCAGCTCCGCCACGCGGCCATCACGCACCGTGGGATCGCTCTGAAGCCACTGCTTGACTTTGTCGACCTGCGCCTGCTGGTTCGGGTTGATCATCTCCATCAGCACGCTACCCTGCGGCCGCCGTTGCGGCAGCTGCTGCACCAGCCATTGCTCAATCTGATGGTGGTAAGGATTGTCGTGCTTTTCCCCGACGATCACCCGCGGCTGCTGAGCCAACCGCGTCAACAGCTGCTCGGGCGTCAGGGTCGCGCCGGTGTGCAGATCGGTGATATTCCCCAGGCTCGCGACGTCGCTGGCCGGCGTCTTCACCGGCGTTTGGCTGCAGGCGCCGAGCGCCAACGCCGCCAATAAAATCAGATATCTCATCATGTTGCCCCATTAGCGAAAATGGCGACATTATAGATAATAATTATCATTTTCATATAGATCTGGCCTGACGATTTTTTTACGCGGCGATCGCCGGTGACGCATTGCGTTGAAACGGCATTGCGGGTATAACCAATAGCCATTCAGATATTTAGACGTCTATACGGATAGATTATTATGCACTCATCGGCGCCCGCCGCAGGGCAGTTCAAACGCAGCATGAAGGCCCGGCATCTGGTGATGCTGTCGCTGGGCGGCGTGATCGGCACCGGGCTGTTTTTCAATACCGGCTACATCATCTCCACCACCGGGGCGCTCGGCACGCTGCTGGCCTACCTGATCGGCGCGCTGGTGGTGTATCTGGTGATGCTGTGCCTGGGCGAGCTGTCGGTGGCAATGCCGGAAACCGGCGCCTTTCACGTCTATGCTTCGCGCTATCTGGGGCCGGCCACCGGCTATGCCGTCGCCTGGCTGTATTGGCTCACCTGGACGGTGGCGCTGGGCTCCAGCCTGACCGCGGCCGGATTCTGCATGCAGTACTGGTTCCCGCAGTCGCCGGTGTGGCTGTGGTGCCTGATCTTCTGCGCGGCCATTTTCCTGCTCAACGTCGTGACCACCCGTTTTTTCGCCGAAAGCGAATTCTGGTTTTCGCTGATCAAAGTGGTGACCATTCTGGCGTTCATCATTCTGGGCGGCGCCGCCATGTTCGGCCTGCTGCCGATGAAAGACGGCACGCCGGCGCCGTTCCTGCACAACCTGACCGCTTCCGGCTGGCTGCCGCACGGCACGCTGCCGATCCTGATGACCATGGTGGCGGTGAACTTCGCTTTCTCCGGCACGGAGCTGATCGGCATCGCCGCCGGTGAAACCGAGAACCCGGAGAAAGTCGTGCCGCTGGCGATCCGCACCACGGTGATCCGCCTGATGCTGTTCTTTATCGGCACGGTGTTTGTGCTGGCGGCGTTGATCCCCATGGATCAGGCGGGGATCGTCAAAAGCCCGTTCGTGCTGGTGTTTGAACGCATCGGCGTGCCTTACGCCGCCGATATCTTCAACTTCGTGATCCTGACCGCCATCCTGTCGGCGGCCAACTCCGGCCTGTACGCCTCGGGGCGCATGCTGTGGTCGCTGGCCCACCAGCGCACCCTGCCGGCCTACTTTGCGCGCGTCAATGCGCGCGGCATTCCGATCAACGCCCTGACCTTCAGCATGCTCGGCGGCGTGCTGGCGCTGCTGACCAGCGTGATCGCGCCGGATACGGTGTTTGTCGCCCTGTCGGCGATCTCCGGCTTTGCGGTGGTGGCGGTGTGGCTGAGCATCTGCGCCGCCCACTATGCTTTCCGCCGCGCCTATCTGCGCAGCGGCCAGCCGATAAACGGCCTGAAATACCGCGCGCCCGGCTATCCATTGACGCCGATCCTCGGCTTTGCGCTGTGCCTGCTGGCCTGCATCGGGCTGGCGTTCGATCCGGAGCAGCGCATCGCGCTCTACTGCGGGCTGCCGTTCGTCGCCCTGTGCTATCTCACCTATTTCCTGACCCGGCGCGCCGGGCAAAAAAACGCTTTGGGAGAACAACATGTCGGTTAACAACCCCGTCGCTCGTTTGCTGGCCGAACGGCCGACGCTGATCCTGGACGGCGCGCTGGCCACCGAGCTGGAAGCGCGCGGCTGCGATCTGACCGATCCGCTGTGGTCGGCCAAGGTGCTGATTGAAAATCCCGAGCTTATCTATCAGGTACACCTCGATTATTTCAACGCCGGCGCCCAGTGCGCTATCACCGCCAGCTATCAGGCCACGCCGCAGGGCTTCTCGCGCCGCGGCCTGGACCAGGCTCAGTCGCTGGCGTTGATCGCCAAAAGCGTGCAGCTGGCGCAGCGCGCACGCCGCGATTATCTGGCCGCGCACCCGCAGGCGACGCCGCTGTTGATCGCCGGTTCGGTGGGCCCGTACGGCGCCTATCTGGCCGACGGCTCGGAATACCGCGGCGACTACCGGCTGGCGCAGGATGACTTCATTGCCTTCCACCGCCCGCGCATCGCCGCGCTGGCCGCCGCCGGCGTCGATCTGCTGGCCTGCGAAACGCTGCCGTCGTTTGCTGAACTGCAGGCGCTGCTGACGCTGCTGCAGGAATTCCCGACGCTCGGCGCCTGGTTCGCCTTCACCCTGCGCGACAGCCAACACCTCAGCGACGGCACGCCGCTGACGGAGGTCCTGTCCGCGCTGCGCGGCAATCCGCAGGTGTTGGCCATCGGCATCAACTGCATCGCGCTGGACAAGGTCGCCCCGGCGCTGCGTCAGCTGAGCGCGCTGGCCGACAAACCGCTGCTGGTCTACCCGAACTCCGGCGAGCACTACGATGCGGTGAGCAAAACCTGGCACGCCTGCGGCGGCGAACACGGCAGCCTGGCCGATCAGGCGACGGCGTGGCGCACGCTCGGCGCACAATTGATCGGCGGCTGTTGCCGCACTACGCCGCAGGATATTCGCGCCATCGCTGCACGCTGCAAGGCATAAAAAAGCCCCCGGCGCCAACGGCACAGGGGGCCAGTCATTCAACCCGGGCTTACAGCGGTTCGGTCTGGGCTTCCACCACTGCCAGCGCCACCATGTTGACGATGCGGCGCACCGAGGCGATCGGCGTCAGGATGTGCACCGGTTTGGCCACCCCCATCAGCACCGGCCCGACGGTCACCCCTTCCGAGCAGGAGACGCGCAGCAGGTTGTAGCTGATGCGCGCCGCTTCCATGTTCGGCATGATCAGCAGGTTGGCCGAGCCTTTCAGCGGGCTGTCCGGCATCAGATCGTGACGGATGCTTTCCACCAGCGCGGCGTCGCCGTGCATTTCGCCGTCGATCTCCAGCTCCGGCGCCAGTTCGTTCACCAGCTCCAGCGTTTTACGCATCTTGCGCGCCGCCGGGCAATCAGACGAGCCGAAGCTGGAGTGAGACAGCAGCGCCACCTTCGGTTCGATACCGAAACGGCGCACGGTTTCCGCCGCCATCAGGGTGATCTCCGCCAGCTGTTCCGGCGTCGGATCGTCGTTGACGTAGGTGTCGGCGATGAAGGTGTTGCCGCTCGGCAGCAGCAGCGCGTTCATCGCGCCCGCGACGTGCGCGCCTTCACGGAAGCCGAACACGTTCTTCACCACGTCGTAATGCTCGTGGTAGCTGCCGATGGTGCCGCAGATCATCGCATCCGCTTCACCGCGGTGCAGCATGATGGCGGCGATCAGCGTCGGGTTGCCAATCACCGCGCGACGCGCCTGTTCTTGCGAAACGCCGCGGCGTTTCATGATCTGGTAGTACTCGCCCCAGTATTCGTTGAAGCGCGGATCCGACTCGTTGTTCACCACTTCGAAATCTTTGCCCGGCGTCAGTTGCAGGCCCAGCTTTTTCAGGCGCATCTCGATCACGCTCGGACGGCCGACCAGGATCGGGAAAGCCAGCCCCTGCGACACCAGCTCTTGCGTGGCGTGCAGCACGCGCTCTTCCTCGCCTTCCGCCAGCACCACCCGCTTCACCTCTTTGCGCGCCTGGGAGAAGATCGGTTTCATGAACAGATTGGTTTTGTAGACGAACTCCGCCAGCTTCTCCACGTAGGCGTCGAAGTCTTCGATCGGACGCGTCGCCACGCCGGAGTCCATCGCCGCCTTGGCCACCGCCGGTGCGATCTTGACGATCAGACGCGGATCGAACGGTTTCGGAATGATGTATTCCGGCCCGAAGGAGAGATCCTGATCGTCATACGCGGAGGCCACCACGTCGCTCTGTTCCGCCAGCGCCAGATCGGCGATGGCATGCACGCAGGCCAGCTTCATCTCTTCGTTGATGGTGGTGGCGCCCACGTCCAGCGCGCCGCGGAAAATGAACGGGAAGCACAGGACGTTGTTCACCTGGTTCGGGTAGTCGGAACGGCCGGTGCAGATGATAGCGTCCGGGCGCACCGCTTTGGCCAGCGGCGGCAGAATTTCCGGTTCCGGGTTGGCCAGCGCCATGATCAGCGGATCGCGCGCCATGGTTTTCACCATATCCTGCGTCAGCACGCCCGGGCCGGAGCAGCCGAGGAAGATGTCGGCGTTTGGGATGGCGTCGCCCAGCGTGCGCTGGCCGTTATCCTCGATGGCGTAGGCGGCTTTGGTCTGTTCCATATTGGCGTCGCGGCCTTTATAGATGACGCCCTTGGAATCGCAGACGGTGATGTTCTGTTGACGCAGCCCCAGCGCCACCAGCAAGTTCAGGCAGGCGATGGACGCCGCGCCGGCGCCGGACACCACCAGCCGCACATCGGAGATGTTCTTCTTCACCACGCGCAGGCCGTTGAGCACCGCGGCAGTGGTAATGATCGCCGTGCCGTGCTGGTCGTCGTGGAACACCGGGATCTTCATGCGCTCACGCAGTTTCTGTTCGATGTAGAAACACTCCGGCGCCTTGATGTCTTCCAGGTTGATGCCGCCGAAGGTCGGTTCCAGCGCGGCGATAATGTCGATTAATTTGTCAGGGTTATGCTCATCCACTTCGATATCAAATACATCGATACCGGAAAACTTCTTGAACAAAACGCCCTTGCCTTCCATCACCGGCTTACCGGCCAACGCGCCGATATTGCCCAGACCCAGTACCGCCGTGCCGTTGGAAATCACCGCCACCAGGTTGCCGCGCGCGGTGTATTTGTAGGCCGCCAGCGGATCTTCGGCGATCTCGAGGCAAGGCGCGGCGACGCCCGGCGAATAGGCCAGCGCCAGATCGCGCTGGGTCGCCAACGGTTTGGTTGGGGAAACCTGGATCTTCCCTGGGACAGGAAACTGATGGAAATCAAGGGCACTCTGTTTGAGCTGTTCGTCCATTATGGATTCCTTTGTTTTTTGCTTTTATGTTGAGGTAAGGCTTTGAGGCTGCGCCCTGCCGTGGGCCATGGCGCCCAGGTACAATGACAGGGCACAGCCTTGAAGTATAGTGAGAGAAACATCACAAACTTTGAAGCGCGCCATAACCTTGGTCGAAAGACCGTTTTAAAAGTAAAAAAAGAAGGCCTGCGGGACAAGTCAGACAAGCGCCGCCGTCAGCGCGGCGGCAGCGTGGCGCGCCAGGCGTTGAGCGTCTCCACCTGGCCGGCGCAAATGTGTAACGAGGTTTGTAACGCCAGGGCATAGCTTACCGCATCGCCCCAGGTCTCCCCCTGCAACTGCGGCTGCTCACAGGGAGCAAATACCGACTCAGGGGGCAACAGCGGCACGGCCTGCGGCGCCGGCGGCCGGGCGCAGGAGCTCAAGCACAGCGCCAGGCAGAGGCTGAGCGGCGCAGGGATCGTTTTTAATCGCTTCACGGTATTTCCTCTGATAAGCCTCGTGTTGTTGGCGCAGCTGCTGTTCCTGCCGCTGCTGCGCCGCCATCAGCGCACGATTTTGCGCATCCTGGGTCTGCAGGGTGGCGATCAGCCCCGCCTGCTGCGCCAGGCTTTTTTGCAATTCCGCCGCCTGTTGCCGCGCGGACACCAACTGATGCGACAGCAACGCGCTGTAGCCGCCGAGGCAGATGGCCGCCAGCAACAGCAGCAGCAACCCGCCCTGCATCAGTTTTTGCAGCCAGCCGCTCATGCCGGATAGTCCCGAAACGGCAGCTGGAAGTGCGGGCCGTCCTTGAGGGTCTTCCATTCGCCGCCCCATTCGACGTTGATGCCGCATTCACGCGCCGCGCGCCGCACCGCCACCGCAATTTGCGCGTAGTAATCCCACTCCCAGGAGACCACGCCCGCCGGCATCGCCACCACGTCCACCGCGTGTCCGGTCAGATGGCGGCTGCGCAGCGTTTGGCTGTTGCCGGCGCGCACCATTTCCCGCTGGCGCGCCATGCTGCGCAGCCCCTCGCTGACGGAAAACAGCACCAGGGAATAGCGCAGCGCCAGACGAATAACGCGCACCAGATCCGGATGCACGCCGCGCAGGTTCTCTTCGCTGCGGGCGGTAAAGCGAATCTCTTCGATGTCATTTAACATTTTTAAACCCCGTTTTTTTGCCGATGAATTTTTTAATTAAGGCGTTGATGTAATCCGCCCCCATAAAGCCAATCAATACGCTGGCCAAATTCGCCCAGTTTAATTCCAGGCCCATCAACGCCAGCGCATCGCGCACCGTCCAGGCCAATAACGCGCACATCGCCGCATTCAATAAACGTCGCCGAATACCCACGTTGCGATAGGCGCCGTGTAATAGCGCCATCACGCCGGCCAGAATGGCGTTCAATACCGGCTGAAGATATTCACATACTCGCTGGACTATTAAGCCAACAGCGTCAGGCTCTATGCTGGACATAGCTCATCTCCTTTTTTATTTTTAATTAAATGCCAATCACGGCCGGTGGGACATCGGATACTCAGAATCTAGTTAAGGATGCTATTACAAAGCAAATGAATAAATACAGGCCCTATGGTCGAATTCATTCATGCTGAATGCTGGCACAACACATAAACGCCAAGGCAGGCGGCAGTGAATAAAAAATTCATTCTTATCGTGATTTGTTTCGACTGTTATTTCCGCGAAAAATAAACATTAATGGCAACGGGAAATATTTCCCCATCGAAAAACATCCACTCTGGAGAAATGCCATGTCCACACGTAAAGCCGTTATTGGGTATTATTTTATTCCGACCAACCAAATCAATAATTACACCGAGACCGATACGTCTGCCGTACCGTTCCCGGTTTCCAACATCACGCCGGCCAAAGCCAAACAGCTGACGCACATTAACTTCTCGTTCCTGGATATCAACAGCAATCTGGAATGCGCTTGGGATCCGGCCACCAACGACGCCAAGGCGCGCGATGTGGTCAACCGTCTGACCGCGCTCAAAGCGCACAACCCCAGCTTGCGCATCATGTTCTCCATCGGCGGCTGGTACTACTCCAACGATCTGGGCGTGTCGCACGCCAACTACGTCAACGCGGTGAAAACCCCGGCGTCGCGCGCTAAGTTCGCCCAATCCTGCGTGCGCATCATGAAGGATTACGGCTTCGACGGCGTGGACATCGACTGGGAGTACCCGCAAGCCTCGGAAGTGGACGGTTTCATCGCCGCGCTGCAAGAGATCCGCACCCTGCTGAACCAGCAAACCGTCGCCGACGGCCGCCAGGCGTTGCCGTACCAGTTGACCATCGCCGGCGCCGGCGGCGCCTTCTTCCTGTCGCGCTATTACAGCAAGCTGGCGCAGATCGTCGCGCCGCTCGATTACATCAACCTGATGACCTACGATCTGGCCGGCCCCTGGGAGAAGGTAACCAACCACCAGGCGGCGCTGTTCGGCGATGCGGCCGGGCCGACCTTCTACAATGCGCTGCGCGAAGCCAACCTGGGCTGGAGCTGGGAAGAGCTGACCCGCGCCTTCCCCAGCCCGTTCAGCCTGACGGTCGACGCCGCGGTGCAGCAACACCTGATGATGGAAGGCGTGCCGAGCGCCAAAATCGTGATGGGCGTGCCCTTCTACGGCCGCGCCTTCAAGGGCGTCAGCGGCGGCAACGGCGGGCAATACAGCAGCCACAGCACGCCGGGCGAAGATCCGTACCCGAACACCGATTACTGGCTGGTGGGCTGCGAAGAGTGCGTGCGCGACAAGGATCCGCGCATCGCCTCCTATCGCCAGCTGGAGCAGATGCTGCTGGGCAACTACGGCTATCAGCGGCTGTGGAACGACAAGACCAAAACGCCTTACCTGTATCATGCGCAGAAAGGGCTGTTCGTCACCTATGACGATGCCGAGAGCTTCAAATACAAAGCGAAATACATCAAGCAGCAGCAGTTGGGCGGCGTGATGTTCTGGCATCTGGGGCAAGACAACCGCAACGGCGATCTGCTGGCCTCGCTGGATCGCTATTTCAACGCCGCGGACTACGACGACAGCCAGCTGGATATGGGCACCGGGCTGCGCTACACCGGCGTCGGCCCCGGCAACCTGCCGATCATGACCGCGCCGGCTTATGTGCCGGGCACCACTTACGCGCAGGGCGCGCTGGTGTCCTACCAGGGTTACGTCTGGCAGACCAAATGGGGTTACATCACCTCGGCGCCCGGTTCTGACGGCGCCTGGCTGAAGGTGGGCCGCGTGGCGTAAGCCGTAAAAAAACCCCGTAGCCGAATGCTGCGGGGTTTTCATTGAGTTAACCGTTTGATTTTCGCGTCCCTTCGTCTCTATTCCTTCAGTTGTGGCACCAAGGATAACCGCCATCCCGCACCACTTCGCGGCCCATCAGGCTGTAGACATCGCTTTTGCGCGTCAGCCGCTCATGCCACCAGTTAAACCCGGCGCCCTTGCTGGCCGGGTGCCACGCCAGCCAAATCATTTCGTCGCCCTTTTGCATCTCCACCGGCACCGTCACCAGTTCGCCGCTGGCCAATTCCTTTTCGATCAAAGCAGGCGGCAGAAAAGCGTGGCCGATGCCGCGTTTGAGCAGCGCCAGGTTGCTTTCCACGTCGCATACCACCAACTGACGCTGCAAGGGCAGCGTGCCGTGATTACGCTTGGGCAGCTCATGGCTGCTGTCGGCGATCACCACCACGATGTCGTTCAACCGCTGTTTCTTGCACACCGGCTTTCTCTGCGCCGCGAACGGGTGCGAAGGCGACACGCACAGCACAAAGTTGAGCTTGCCGAGCATCAGGGTTTTAGCCTGCACGCTGTCGGGAATTTGGCCGATGGCGATGATCAGATCCGCCCGGTTGTTCTTCAGCGCATCCCAGGTGCCGTTCAACGCTTCTCGCTGCACCGAGATACTGGCGTTCGGGCAATGCTGAATATAGTCGCGGATATCCTGCGTCAGGGTTTCCAACGGGAAGAAGGTGTCTACCGCCAGGCGGATATTATTGTCCAGCTTGGGGATGTTGCGCACCCGGCTTTCCAGATCCTGCACCGCATTTAATATCCAGCTGCCTTCCTGCAGGAGAAATTCCCCTTCATCCGTCAGGGTAATCATGGGGCCATTGCGATGAAAAAGTTTCACGCAGAGTTTGCTTTCAATATTGGAAACCCGATAAGAGATCGCCGAAGGCGTTTTATGCAGCGCCTCCGCCGCCATAGAGAAAGAACCGGTGCTCTTGATGGTGCTGATTATTTTAATCGCGTCCAGGGATAATCTAGTCATACAAATTCCTCTTTAAAATAAAATAAGAAAAATGACACTAAATTCCCAAGGTGGTGGCGCACAAAAATCGATCAAATCGAACAAGGGTACTCATAGCAACAAGCAATATACTTCATAAATGAGAGCGCTATCTTAAATACTATTCATCACGACCTGATATAAAATTCATCATAGCGCCCTACTTTTACACAGCGACAGTTAAATAAATTCAGCCTAACGATCAAAGATCGTCATCATAATAATTTTCGTTAATAGCCGTTAAAACATTCCGCTCTATCGCACGACCAGAATGATAAAAATAAAACAAGCCGACAAGGAGGGTTATTTCTAATTGCGTTATTAGTCTCTCATTTTGTCGGTGAAATACGCTCAACTTACAACATAATTTCAGTCAGGAGTGACTTATGAACAAAACTTCCCGTACCCTGCTCTCTCTGGGCCTGCTGAGCGCGGCCATGTTCGGCGTTTCGCAACAGGCGAATGCTCACGGTTATGTCGAGTCGCCGGCCAGCCGCGCCTACCAGTGCAAACTGCAGCTCAACACCCAGTGCGGCAGCGTGCAGTACGAACCGCAGAGCGTCGAAGGCCTGAAAGGCTTCCCGCAGGCCGGCCCGGTTGACGGCCATATCGCCAGCGCCAACAAGTCCACCTTCTTCGAACTGGATCAGCAAACGCCGACGCGCTGGAACAAGCTCAACCTGAAAACCGGCCCGAACTCCTTTACCTGGAAGCTGACCGCGCGTCACAGCACCACCAGCTGGCGCTATTTCATCACCAAGCCGAACTGGGACGCTTCTCAACCGCTGACCCGCGCTTCCTTTGACCTGACGCCGTTCTGCCAGTTCAACGACGGCGGCGCCATCCCTGCCGCGCAGGTCACCCACCAGTGCAACATACCGGCAGATCGCAGCGGTTCGCACGTGATCCTTGCCGTGTGGGACATAGCCGACACCGCCAACGCCTTCTATCAGGCGATCGACGTCAACCTCAGCCACTGATCCGTCAAAAGGGGGATGTCTCTGGAGGGTTCAGCCTGGCGCTGAACCCTTTTTTGCGGGTGCCGCTATTGCGACATGTTGAGGATAGTGCGCACATTGAGCGCGCTGGTGGCGATAATGTCGATGGCGCCGGTGCGCAACGCGCCCAAAATCGCCAGCGCCTTGGTATTCTCGGAGGCAATGGCGATCACGCACGGAATTTTGCGCAACTCATCAATGCTCAGCCCAATCACACGGTCATTCATCACCGTATCGACATGCTGCCCCTGGGCATTGAAAAAGTCATAGCCGGCGATGTCGCCGATCACGCCCTGATTAAGGCTGGCGTCGATAATCTCGTGCGGCGTAAACCACCCCAATTTCACCATATAACTGTTTTCATTCATGTCGCCAATGCCGACTAACGCCACATCGGCCTTACGCGCGCGATCCAACGTTTCCTTGATCGTGCCATTCTGCATGAAGGCGTCTTTCAACGCGCGATTTTCGACGTAGGCCGGCGCATAGAGCGTCTCGCTGCTGCCGCCGAACTTCTTCGCCAGACGCCGGCTGATATGGTCGGCGTTGATCGCATCGCCCGGACGGTGGGTGCCGCCGATGCCGCAGATGAACTTGCAGTTGCGCTCCGTCACGCTGCCGACGTGATCGGCGATCGCCGCCACGTTGCGTCCCTGCCCGACCGCCAACACCATATCGTCTTTCAGCGACATCGCCAGGTAGTTGGACACCAGCGCCGCCACTTGCCGACGCTGTTCCTCTTCGTCCTGATGATCGAGCGCGATCAGCGCGCGGCTGATGGGAAAACGTTCCATCATCTGCTGTTCCAGCCGGGTGCTGAACACCGGGTGATAACGCACGTTGATCTCGACGATGCCTTCTTCCTTGGCGCGCTTGAGCAAACGACCGACTTTGATCCGTGAGATGCCGAACTTTTTGGCGATCTCTTCCTGCGTGATCTCATCCTGATAATAAGCAACGGCGATTTCGGTCAGCAGTTCGTTATCCTGGGACACAGTTTGTTTTTCCATCCGTTAGACGTTTCCCCACGGCAGGCCGGTTAATCATGGCGGAGGGACGATACACGCCCCTCCGACAATGCTGAATGCCCGCTAGTATAACGCGTTCAGGCGGCAACGGTATTCAGTCGTTGCTCCACCTCGTCCGCCAATCGGGTCAAGAGCAGGCAGCAAGATACCGCGCCGGCGTCCAGTACGCCGCGCGAACGCACGCCCAGACGGCTGGCGCGGCCGATTTTCGCCACCAGCTCGCGCGTGGAATCGCGCCCGCGCGCCGCGGCGATCCTCATCTGTTCCAGCGCAGCGGCGAAGTCGTCACCACGCCCCGCCGCCTGCTCAAACGCCGCTACCGCCGGTATCAGCGTATCCATCAGACACTTGTCCCCTACGCCCGCGCTGCTGATGTCCTGCAGTTCGCGCAAACCGCCGTGCAACATCGCCAAAAATGCCTGCTTATCCAGCACGCTGCGCTCGCGCACGCTCTCCGCCATGCCCATGAACAGGCTACCGTACAGCGGCCCCATCGAACCGCCGATGCCCTCCATCAGCGCATCGGAAACCGCATCGAACGCCTGCGCCAACGTAAGCTCGCGGCCGCGAATGGCATCGCCGCACATCGCGAATCCCTTCGACATGTTAATGCCGTGGTCGCCGTCGCCGATGGCGCCGTCGATTTCGCTCAGGTATTCGCGGTTGCCGACAATGGTTTCTATCAGCCCCGTAACGATCTCACTGCCGTACCGGGTTGAAATTTGTTCCGTCATGATTCACTCCACCTGGGTTAAGCCTAAAGATTGCGCCGGCATGTCCAGCAGCGTTTTCAGTTCGTCATCCAGCGTCATCAGCGTCAGCGTCACGCCCATCATTTCCAGCGACGTGAAGTAATTGCCGACGTAGCGCCGATGCACCCGCACGCCTTTCGCCGTCAACCGACGCTCTATTTCGGCATAATAGATATACAGTTCCATCACCGGCGTGGCGCCAAGCCCGGAGATCAGCAACGCCACCTCATGCCCCTGTTCCAGCGGCATGTCGTTGAGCACGAAATCGAGCATGGTGCCGGCCATCGCCGACGCCGACTGGATCGGCGACACCTCAATGCCCGGTTCGCCGTGATGGCCAATGCCGATCTCCATCTTGCCGTCTTCGATATGAAAATTGGGTTTGCCGACCGCGGGAATGGTGCAGGAACTGAGGCCGACGCCGATCGAACGACACCGGTCGATGGCTTTTTGCGCCGCGCCGATCACGCCGTCCAGATCGTATCCCTTGGCCGCCGCCGCCGCGCCGACCTTCCACATCAGAATTTCTCCGGCCACGCCGCGCCGTTTATCGATCTCACTGGCCGGCGCCGAGGCGACGTCATCGTTGGCCACCACGGTTTTCACCCGTATGCCGGCCGCCGTGGCCTTCTTGATCGCCATCTTGACGTTCATGTTGTCGCCGGCGTAGTTGCCGTACAGGCAAGCGACGCCCGCACCGCTGTCCGCCGCCTTGAACGCGTCGAGAAAAGCCCCCGCCGTAGGCGATGAAAAAATCTCGCCAATCGCGACGGCATCCAGCATGTTTTTGCCGACATACCCCAGAAACGCCGGCTCATGGCCGGAACCGCCGCCGGTGACGATGCCCACTTTGCCGGCGATCGGCGCCGGCGGATATTTCAACACCCGCGCATTGTCAGTGGCGGCGTAATAGTCCGGGTGGGCCAGCCTATAGCCCTGAATGGCGTCTTCCACTACGTGATCGGGATCGTTAATGATTCTGTTCATCGCGGCCTCTCTGTCGCCTGAATAAGAAATTATTGAATGGTGTAACCGCCGTCGACCACCAGGTTGGCGCCGGTGATCATCGCCGCCGCGTCACCGGCCAAAAACAGGGCGCTGGCGGCGATATCTTGCGGCTCAGCAAAGCGCCGCAGCGGAATTTTCTGCTTCATCTGCTCAGCCACCTCGCCAGACCAGGCTTTGCGCCCCAGCTCCGTCAAAACCACGGTGGGTGAAATGGCGTTGACCCGCACGTTGTGTGGCCCCCACTCCAGCGCCAGCACCTGGGTCAACCCGATAACGCCCGCTTTGCTGGCGCAATAGGCCAGGTGATTCGGCAATGCCACCACCCCGGCCTGCGAGGCGAGATTGATGATGCTGCCGCCGCGCTGGCGAATGAAACGGCGACCCACCGCCTGGCAGGTGAGAAACACGCCTTTCAGATTGACCGCCAGGGTTGCATCCCACGCCGCTTCCGGCAGTTCCTCAGCGGGATGCAGCGCGACGATGCCGGCGCTGTTGACCAGCACGTCCAGCCGCCCGAAATGCGCCTCAATCTGCGCCACCGCCCGCTCCACCGACGCGGCATCGGTGACGTCGGCCACGACGCCCAGCGCCGCCTCGGCGTCCAGCTGTCGCGCCACTTCCGCAACCTGCGGCGCCCGATCGAGCAGCGCCACGCGCGCGCCGTTTTGCAGATAGCGTTCGGCGATAGCGAGGCCGATCCCCGCAGCGCCGCCGGTAATCAGCGCCACCTTGCCCTTTAGCGAGAGCTCGCGCGGCGCCGTAGTTTGATGATTAATCATAAATTTCCCCTTAAAACTGTGAACTTCACCCTCGGTCAGGATATTTTCGCCAAACTCGCGCCGCGTTCTTCCTGCGCCGTCGCGCTTTCTTTCGGCAGCGTGACAAATTTCATCAGCACGCCGCTGAACAGGTACAAACCGGTAAAGATCCAGATCACGCCAACGGTGCCGAGGCTGCCGATAAACAGCCCCACCACCGCCGGGCCGACAAAGGTGCTCAGGCCGGCGCCCAGATTGAGAATCGACATCGCCGCGCCCTTATTGTCCGGCGCCAGCGACGGCATGATGGCCGACAGCGGCACGAACGCCGCCAGGCAGGCGCCGAACAAACCGGCGGCGCAAACGGTCAGCAGGTAGTTGGCGCCGAAGAATTGCGGCACGTAGTAGAACATCAGCGTGGTCAAGGCGCAGCCGACGCAGCCGAACCACATCACCACATTGCGCCAGCCGAGCCCGTCGCTGATCACGCCGAAAATCAGGTTGAAAATGATGTTGACCGTCCACAGCGCGGCGTACATCTGCAGCCAATGCGTGCGGGTGAATCCCATATCCATCATGTACATGGGCATGAATACGACGAAGCCGTATGCCGCAGAGGTATTAATGGTGCGCACGATGCCGCCCAGGCCGATCTTCGGGTTTTCAAACGCGATGGTGATGCCCTTCAAGACGTAACCCAGCGACGCCTTTTCACGGTTGCCGCTCTGTGCCACGCCGTCGTCGCGATTGAGCATCAGCGCAATCACCGCGCCCAGCACGACGAAAATCAGCGCGCTCCACAGCGTGTGGATCTCGCCGAGATAAGGCAGCATGATGCTGGAATACAGCACGCCCAGCACGCTGAGCCCGCCGCTGTAGACGAACCAGAAAATCCCCACCGCCGACCCCAGCCTTTCCGGCGGCGCCTCATACGCCACCCACACCAGAAAGCCGTAGGCGAACAACGGATAACCCAAGCCGCGCAGCGCATAGGTCGGCACCATGATCGCCAGGTTGTTGCTCGGCAGGCCGAACGTCAAAAAGCACACCGAACCGAACAGAAACAGCAGCAGGCCGGCCAACATCACCCGCCGGGCGGTAAAGATTTCCGCCAGCACGCCGGAAAACCAGGCGGCGATCGCGGCCGCAAAACCATAAACGCTGAACAACAGCGCCGATTCCTGAATGCTCAGCCCCTTGCCGATCAAATAAGGCGACAGCCAGCCCTGTTCCAGCCCTTCGCCCATCATGAACACCAACACGCCGGCATAGCCCAGCAGCAGTTTCGGTGACAGACCAATGCGATGAATCAGTCCATGCAACATAGAACACCCCAGCACATGTGATTATGGAGGCGCAGGCTCACCCGCACCCGAAGAACGATGCAGGTTTCAGAGGTTTGGATTAAGCACCACTTTGATTGAACCGATGCCGCGCTTCATCAGCTCGAAGCCCTCGGCGAACTGTTCCAGCGGCAGCGTATGCGTCACCACGCCTTCGGTCGGCAGATCGCCATTGGCGATGCCTTCGATCACCAGCGGGTAGCAGTAAGGGCCGAGGTGCGAACCGAGCACGTCCAGCTCTTTGCGGTCGCTGATGATGCTCCAGTCGACGGTCACCGGATCCTTGAACACGGAAAATTCCACGAAGGTGCCGAGTTTGCGGATCAGCGTCAGGCCCTGTTCCACGGACTTTTGGGCGCCGGTCGCCTCGATGTAGATGTCGCAGCCGTAGCCGTCGGTCATCGCTTTAACCGCCGCGGGCACGTCGTCACGGGTCGGGTTCAGCGTCACATCCGCGCCGAAGCGCTTCGCCAGCGCCAGACGCTCGTCGGACAGATCCAGCACCACCAGCTTCGAGGGCCCGGACTTTTTGATCGCCCCGATCATGCCCAGCCCCAGGGTGCCGGCGCCGGCCAGCACCACGACATCGCCCAGTTTGATATTGGCGCGTTGCACCGCATGGAAGGAGCAAGCATAGGGTTCGATCAGAATGGCTTTTTCGATCGGCAGATCGGCCGGTACGTGATAGTTAATCGCCTCTTTGGTGAACTTCATGTACTCGGCCATGCCGCCATTGACGTTTTTCTGGAAACCGTACAGGTCATGCTTTTCGCACATCCAATACTGGCCGCGGTTGCAGAAGCGGCATTGCCAACAGGGAACGATCTGTTCTGATATCACCCGATCGCCGAGATTGAAGCCCTCGACGCCTTCGCCGTATCCCACCACGTGGCCGATAAACTCATGACCGGGGATCATCGGCGCCTTGATGTATGCCGGTTGTTTTTCATCGCCCCAGAAGCTGGGCGCCCCTTCGAACGCTTTAACATCGCCGGCGCAGATGCCGCAGGCCTCGATCTTCACCAGGATCTCTTTCGGGCCGATCTTCGGTACCGGCACCTGTTCCAGGCGGTAATCTTTCGGGGCGTACGCCACAACCGCCTTCATGATCTCGGGGATACCGTCCGCCATTTTCGCCTCTGTCATGCAGGTCTGACACATAGCACTCTCCTCTGGTAGGGTGACTCTTTATGATCAATAACACAAACAAAGAACAAATGAACACTAACGTCACGCGTTCAATTTGCCCACAGAGAACTTGCCAAACTGTGATATCGCTCAAAAACCCGTCTGCATGAGGATAAATAACGATTAAAACCCCTTTTTTAGTGACGATCGTCACCTTTTAAAGGGAGGAACAGAAAAATCAGGCAAAAAACAAAAGAACACCAATTGAACATTTGATTAAACAGGGATACGGTAATGAACGTGGCGCCACCGAGGATCGCCGCCCTTTTCGTTACCAATCAGGAGACCGCTATGCTGCCTATCGCCATCGGCGCCGACGATGCCGCCATTGAACTGAAGGATCTGATCGTCGCCCACCTGCAACGACGGGACATTCCCGTCATTGACTACACGACGGATCGCACCGCAGAAACGGGGATCTATCCCGATATCGCCTATCGCGTCGCGCAGGCGATACGGGAGGAAAAACATCGGCGGGGGATCCTGCTGTGCGGCACCGGCATCGGTATGAGCATCGTGGCCAATAAAGTGCCCGGCATTCGCGCGGCGCAATGTCACGATACCTACTCCGCCCAACGGGCGCGCAAAAGCAATGATGCGCAGATCATCACGCTGGGCGCGCGGGTCATCGGCGCCGAACTGGCGAAAACCATCGTCGATGCCTGGCTGGAATCGGAGTTTGAAGGGGGAGGTTCGGCGCCGAAAGTCGAGCGGATCGGCTATTACGAAAACGCGGTCGGTCGGCGTTAAACCGCCTGCAGTCTCGATGGCGGTCGCGCGCAAGCCGCGCTCCGCCTGGGTTTATTCGTCATTCATTGTTATTATCCATCGCAACAATCAGAAAAAGCGCATTTTCATTCTCGATCCGATGATGCAGTGTGTTCCCCCTATGATGAAAAAGGTTCTCATTTCCCTACGTTGAGCTTGGTCAAGGAGCTTATCAATGAATCAATTAGACGCACTCAAGCAGCTGACCACGGTGGTCGCCGACAGCGGCGATATCGAATCCATCCGCCAGTTCGAACCCCAGGACGCCACCACCAACCCTTCGCTGATCCTGAAAGCCGCCGCGCTGCCGCAGTACAAAGCGCTGATCACCGAAGCGCTGGAGTATGCCCGCCGCCAGGGCGGCAGCAAGGAAACCCAGCTGATCAACGCCAGCGATAAACTGGCAGTCAACATCGGCGTCGAGATCCTCAAAAGCGTGCCGGGCCGCATCTCCACCGAAGTGGACGCCCGCCTGTCGTTCGACCGCGGCATGTGCGTCGCCAAAGCGCGCAAACTGATCGGCATGTATCAGGAACAGGGCATCGACAAATCGCGCATCCTGATCAAGCTGGCTTCCACCTGGGAAGGCATCAAAGCCGCCGAAGAGCTGGAAAAAGAAGGCATCAACACCAACCTGACGCTGCTGTTCTCCTTCGCTCAGGCCCGCGCCTGCGCCGAAGCCGGCGTGTATCTGATCTCGCCGTTCGTCGGCCGCATCTATGACTGGTACCAGGCTAAACAGCCTGCCGCCGACTACGACGCCGATCAGGATCCGGGCGTGAAATCGGTGCGCACCATCTATGAATACTACAAGCGTCATCGTTACCAGACGGTGATCATGGGCGCCAGCTTCCGCAAAGTTGAGCAGATCCTGGCGCTGGCCGGCTGCGATCGCCTGACCATCGCGCCGAACCTGCTGGAGCAGCTGAAAAACAGCGAGCAGCCGGTCGAACGCAAGCTGACCCCTTCGACCGAGGGCTTCCACCAACCCGCTCCGCTGGCCGAAGCGGAATTCCGCTGGCTGCACAATCAGGACGCCATGGCGGTAGAAAAACTCGCCGAAGGCATCCGCCTGTTCGCCGTCGACCAGCAGAAGCTGGAAGACATGTTGGCCGCTCAACTGTAATCGCACTGGAGTTTCGTTATGTCTTCTCGTAAAGAGCTTGCCAACGCCATCCGCGCACTCAGCATGGACGCCGTACAAAAAGCAAATTCCGGCCACCCGGGGGCCCCTATGGGCATGGCGGACATCGCCGAAGTCCTGTGGCGCGACTACCTCAACCACAACCCGACTAACCCGCACTGGGCTGACCGCGACCGTTTCGTGCTCTCCAACGGCCACGGCTCCATGTTGATTTACAGCCTCCTGCACCTCACCGGCTACGACCTGCCGATGCGCGAGCTGGAAAACTTCCGTCAGCTCCATTCCAAAACCCCGGGCCACCCGGAGTACGGTTACACCCCGGGCGTTGAGACCACCACCGGCCCGCTGGGCCAGGGTATCGCCAACGCCGTCGGCTTCGCCATTGCCGAACGCACCCTGGCGGCGCAGTTCAACCGCCCTGGTCACGACATCGTCGACCACCACACCTACGCCTTCATGGGCGACGGCTGCATGATGGAAGGCATTTCGCACGAAGTCTGCTCCCTGGCCGGCACCCTCAAGCTCGGCAAGCTGACCGCCTTCTACGATGACAACGGCATCTCCATCGACGGCCACGTCGACGGCTGGTTCACCGACGACACCGCCCTGCGTTTCGAAGCCTACGGCTGGCACGTGGTGCGCAACGTCGACGGCCACAACCCGGACGCCATCAAGGCCGCGATTGAAGAAGCCCGCAAGGTGACCGACAAGCCATCGCTGCTGATGTGCAAGACCGTTATCGGCTTCGGCTCGCCGAACAAGGCCGGCACCCATGACGTGCACGGCGCCGCGCTGGGCGCCGCCGAAGTGGCCGCCACCCGCGAAGCGCTGGGCTGGAAATACGCCGCCTTTGAAATTCCGCAGGACATCTACGCCCAGTGGGACGCCAAGGAAGCCGGTCAGGCCAAAGAAGCGGCCTGGAACGACAAGTTCGCCGCCTACGCCAGGGCCTTCCCGGAACTGGCCGCCGAGTTCAAGCGCCGCATGAACGGCGAGCTGCCGGCGGACTGGAAAGCGGACGCCAAGGCGTTCGTGGAAAAACTGCAGGCCAACCCGGCCAACATCGCCAGCCGCAAGGCGTCGCAGAACGCGCTGGAAGCGTTCGGCAAGGTGCTGCCGGAGTTTCTGGGCGGCTCCGCCGACCTGGCGCCGAGCAACCTGACCATGTGGTCCGGTTCGAAAGCGCTGAACGTTGACCCGGCGGGCAACTACATTCATTACGGCGTGCGCGAGTTCGGCATGACCGCCATCACCAACGGCATCGCGCTGCACGGCGGGTTCCTGCCGTACTCGGCGACCTTCCTGATGTTCGTGGAATACGCCCGCAACGCGGTGCGCATGGCGGCGCTGATGAAGCTGCGCAACGTGTTCGTCTACACCCACGACTCCATCGGTCTGGGCGAAGACGGCCCGACCCACCAGCCGGTGGAGCAGCTGGCGAGCCTGCGCGTGACCCCGAACATGAGCACCTGGCGCCCGTGTGACCAGGTGGAATCGGCGGTGGCGTGGCAGTACGGCATCGAGCGCAACGACGGCCCGACCACGCTGGTGTTCTCGCGCCAGAACCTGACCCAGCAGCCGCGCACCGCAGAGCAGCTGGCGAACGTGTACCGCGGCGGCTACGTGCTGAAAGACTGCGCGGGCACGCCGGACGTTATCCTGATTGCCACCGGCTCCGAAGTGGGTATCACGGTGGAGGCGGCGGACAAACTGACCGCGGCGGGCCGCAAGGTGCGCGTGGTGTCGATGCCGTCGACCGACGCGTTCGACAAGCAGGATGCGGCGTACCGCGAGTCGGTGCTGCCGGCAGCGGTAACGGCGCGCGTGGCGGTGGAAGCGGGTATCGCGGACTACTGGTACAAGTACGTGGGCCTGAACGGCGCTATCGTGGGCATGACCACCTTCGGTGAGTCGGCGCCGGCGGAGCAGCTGTTCGCCGAGTTCGGCTTCACCGTGGACAACGTGGTGGCCAAGGCGCAGGCGCTGCTGAAGTAAGCCGCCGGGTGCAAGCCGATAAAAAAGCCGGTCATCATGACCGGCTTTTTTTATTCCATCACCCGATGAATCTGCAAATACTGCAGCAGCATGATGGTTTTGCCGTCTTTAATCCGGCCATCGGCGATCATCGCCACCGCGTCGCGAAACGGCAGTTCGATCACTTCGATATCTTCATCTTCAATGCCACCGCCGGCCGCGCGCCGCTCATCGTCATGGTATTCGGCGATAAAGAAGTGCACGATCTCGGTCACGCCGCCCGGCGACATGTAGGCTTCGAAGATTTTCTTCACCTCGCTGACCTGAAAACCGGTCTCCTCCACCGCTTCGCGGCGCGCGCACTGCTCCGGAGAGTCGGCGTCCAGCAAGCCGGCGCAGGCCTCGAGCAGCATGCCGCTCTCGTTGCCGTTGACGTAGGTCGGCATGCGGAACTGGTTGGTCAGCACCACCGTGCCCTTGGCGCGGTTATACAGCAAAATGGTGGCGCCGTTGCCGCGATCGTAGACCTCGCGCACCTGTTGCACCGAACCGCCGTTTTTGCGTTTCAGATCGAACGTGTACTTGTGCAGCACATACCAGTTGTCCGACAGCAGCTCTTTCTTCACATTCTCAATTTTCGACGACATAACCCTTTTCCCTTGCGTGACAACGTGAAGATCATACCGCGATTAGGCCGCGCCGCGGCAGACGATTTGCAACAAAAATCACACCGCGCCCCGCCGGACAAGCCGGGACTTAACATTGCTTAAAATAATGAAAAATAAGTCGCGCTCAGGCGCATGAGATTGCATAAAACCCAGTGCGATTCGCCCCCCAAAGACAAATCGTCAGAGGAAACCGGCCCGCCGCTGAAAATCGACGGGCGTTTCGCTATTCATTTGATTACACAACCACAATTGTTCCCGTTTTGTTGACAACTTGATACAAATCGCGGTGCATTTTAGTTGCAAAAGTTATAGTTTTGCTTTCGAATGAAACTGGCGACGCGCCCTACCTGAGAGAAGGATCCTTGATTGCTTGTTAAACGTTCCGTGACCGGCAGCCTGGCCAAAGCGCTGTTCGGCATCGTGATACTGTCGGTGCTCGCCACCGGGTTGGCGTTGACCACCGTCGCCGGCAGCCAGAGTGATGCCGAAGCGATCAATATCGCCGGTTCGCTGCGCATGCAAAGCTACCGGTTGGCCTTCGATCTCGACCAACAGAGCCCAGAACTGGAGCTGCACCTGCAGCAATACCGGCAGTCATTGCAGGCGCCGGCGCTGCAAAAACTGGCGCGCTTCTACGTACCGGCCGAGGTGCGCAACCATTACCTGGCGCTGCAACAGGCGTGGCAAACGATGGAGCGGCAGATCCGCAACGGGCAGGCGATCGCCTATCGGGCGGAGGTCGCCGGCCATGTCAATCGCGTTGACCATTTCGTGTCCGCCCTGCAGCGCTATTCCGAACTGAAACTGACCCTGGTGGCCGCCGTCAGCGTGCTGGGTTACGCCGCCATCATCGGTCTGGTGCTGTTTTGCATTCGTTTTATGCGCCGCCAGGTGGTCACCCCGCTGCAACATCTGGTCGACGCCAGCCAGCGCGTGCAACAAGGGGATTTTCACCACCCACAGTTGGACGTGACGTTGCCGAACGAGCTCGGCGTGCTGTCGCAAACCTTCAGCGCCATGTCGGACGAACTGGCCCGGCTCTATCAGTCGCTGGAGCTGAAGGTACAGGAAAAAACCCAACGTCTGCAGCAGGCCAATGAAACGCTTGAGGTGCTGTATCGCTGCTCGCAGGCGCTGAGCGTGCGCCAGCTCGATCAGCAGGCGTTCGAAAATGTGCTGCGCATCGTGCGCCAAAGCGAACGGCTGCGCTGCATCCAGCTGAACGTAGCGGACGGCCAGGGCCAGTGGCGGCTGAGCGAAGGGGAAGCGGCGCCGACGCAGGCCTGGAACGCGCTGCCGATCACCCAGGGCGACAAGCCGCTGGGCGAGTTGCGCTGGCAGCCCGAGGCACACCCGCCGCATCCTCACCTGATGCAGAGCCTGGCCAATATGTTGGGCCGCGGCGTTTACTTCAACCGGGCACAAAAGCAGCACCAATATCTGCTGTTGATGGAAGAGCGTGCGACCATCGCCCGCGAGCTGCACGATTCGCTGGCGCAGACGCTGTCGTTCCTGCGCATCCAGCTGACGCTGCTGCGGCGCAGCGCCGCCGATCCGGCGGCGCAGACCATTATCGACGATTTCGATCGCACGCTGGCCGATGCCTATCGCCAACTGAGAGAGCTGCTGGCTACCTTCCGCCTCAACATTCAGGAGGCGGATCTGAACGCCGCGCTGGAGCAGCTGTTGCAGCCATTAAAAGCGCTAACCCCCGCGCGGATTCAGTTACACTGTCGGCTGTCTTCGCAGGCGCTCAACGCCCAGCAGCAGGTGCACGCGCTGCAGATCGTGCGCGAGGCGGTGCTCAATGCCGTCAAGCACGCCGGGGCGAACGAGATTACGGTGTGTTGCGAGGTCAACGCCGCAGGCGACAACGTTTTCAGCATTACCGACGACGGTTGCGGCATCGCCAGTCTGGAGGAACCGGAAGGGCATTATGGTTTGACCATCATGAGCGAACGCGCGGCGCGATTGGGAGGAACGCTGCACATTCAGCGCAGAAGCGGCGGCGGCACGGCGGTTTGCCTGACATTCTCGCCCTGACCTTGCGGCTGTTCATTCTGCGTTACGGTTGCCGCCGGGCGGAAGGCCGTCCGGGGAGGTTTACGGCGCTGATTGCCGCTATTTTTGAAGAGACAGTCCCACTGTGAAGCACGCCGCAGGGCGCGTTTGAGTGGCTTTACTTGCTACAGGGAGCATATTTCATGGTGATGAAGCAATACCGAGTCATGATCGTTGACGATCATCCGTTGATGCGGCGCGGCATCAAACAACTGCTGGGACTGGATGCGCGATTTAGCGTGGTGGCGGAGGCCGGCAACGGCAGCGAGGCGGTTGCGCTGGCGCTGCAGCACGCCCCGGACGTGATCTTGTTGGATCTGAACATGAAGGGCATGTCCGGGCTGGACACGCTGCGGGCCCTGCGCGACGAAGGCGTGGACGCGCGCATCATCGTGCTGACGGTCTCCGACGCGCGCAGCGATCTGTATGCGCTGATCGACGCCGGCGCCGACGGCTACCTGCTGAAAGACAGCGAGCCGGAACTGCTGCTGGAGCACATCGGCGCCGCCGCCGAGGGGCAGAACGTGATCAGCGACGCCATGGCCGACTATTTGCTGGCGCGCAGTGAGCAGCGCGATCCCTTTGCCGCCTTGACCGAACGTGAGCTGGATGTCTTGCAAGAGGTGGCGCGCGGCCTGTCCAACAAACAGGTAGCGGCGCAGCTGCATATCTCTGAAGAAACCGTGAAGGTGCACATCCGCAACATACTGCGCAAATTGGACGTGCGTTCTCGCGTGGCGGCGACGGTGATGTACCTGGAGCATAAAAGCCAATGAACGTCAGCCCCGGCCGCTGCGCCGGGGCAGCTTACTCGATGGCACTGAGCAGCGCCTGATGGTGCTGGTGCACCCAGCTCTTGTTGAATGGCCCCCAGCTTTCCAGCTGATAGAAACCGTCGTTGTTGCGCACGCCCTGCTGCACGAACTGCAGCTCGACGCCCATGCCGGGCAGCGCCTTCAGCACATCCTGCAACGTGCGGCGCGGCCAACCGGTCAACGCCATCAACCGCGGCACATTGGGCCGCTCACTGTGACTGATCAGCCAGCACAAATAAAGCCGACGGGCAAATACCGGGTTAATTCCCATGCCAAGCTCCTGCTGTAAGGTGAGTCCTGTTTATTTCCGGTTCCCTGCGCGCGAAAAAGGCACGCAAGGCCTTCGACAGTCATAAAAATGTCTTAATCGCGTCTCGTTGTCGGCAAACAAGCGCCAACGCCGTTTTACGCTACCGTTATTTACACTATCTCCTTTTTTTCTCCACGCTTTCCTCGGCTTTCCCGAGTACAGTGCAATAGCGCCGGGATCCCTCCCTGCCGCTGAAATGCATAATTCTGATGCGTTTTAAAGATAGAACAAGTCATAACGAGGTTCGCGCTGCATGGCCAATTTTTTTATTGATCGCCCGATTTTCGCCTGGGTGCTGGCAATAATTCTTTGCCTGACCGGGGCGTTGGCGATTTTTTCTTTACCGGTAGAACAATACCCGAATTTGGCGCCGCCGAACGTGCGCATCAGCGCAACTTATCCAGGCGCTTCGGCGCAAACGCTGGAAAACACCGTCACGCAGATCATTGAACAGAATATGACCGGCCTCGACAACATGATGTATATGTCGTCGCAGAGCACCAATACCGGCCAGGCGACCGTCACGCTGACGTTCGAAGCCGGCACCGATCCCAACGAAGCGATGCAGCAGGTGCAAAACCAGCTGCAGGCGGCGATCAAACGTCTGCCGCAGGCGGTGCAGAATCAGGGGGTCACGGTCTCGAAATCCGGCGATACCACGCTGATGATGGTGGCGTTCGTCTCCACCGACAACAGCATGGACAAGCAGGACATCGCCGATTACATCGTCTCCAACCTGCAGGATCCGCTCAGCCGCATCAACGGCGTCGGCAGCATGGACGTCTACGGCTCGCAGTACGCCATGCGCATCTGGCTCGATCCCAACAAGCTCAACAGCTATCAGCTCACGACCCAGGACGTGGTCAAAGCCATTCAGTCGCAGAACGCCCAGGTGGCGGTCGGCCAGTTGGGCGGCACGCCGTCGGTCGATAAACAGGCGCTGAACGCCACCATCAACGCCCAGTCGCAGCTCCAGACGCCGGAGCAGTTCCGCCAGATCACCCTGCGGGTCAATCAGGACGGTTCGCTGGTGACGCTGGGCAACGTCGCCACCGTTGAGTTGGGCGGCGAGAACTACAACTACCTCAGCCGCTACAACGGCATGCAGGCCGCCGGCATGAACATCAAGCTGGCTTCCGGCGCCAACGAACTGCAGACCGACCAGTTGGTGAAGGACAAAATCGCCGAGCTGTCGCAATACTTCCCGCACGGGCTGGAAGCCAAAGTGGCCTATGAAACCACCCCGTTCGTCAAAGCCTCGATCAAGGACGTGGTGAAAACGCTGCTGGAGGCCATCCTGCTGGTGTTCCTGGTCATGTACCTGTTCCTGCAGAACTTCCGCGCTACCCTGATCCCCACCATCGCCGTGCCGGTGGTGCTGATGGGCACTTTCGCCATCCTCTCCGCCTGCGGCTTCAGCATCAACACCCTCACCATGTTCGCCATGGTGCTGGCGATCGGCCTGCTGGTGGACGACGCTATCGTGGTAGTGGAGAACGTCGAGCGCGTGATGAGCGAGGAAGGCTTGCCGCCGCGAGAGGCCACGCGCAAATCCATGGGGCAGATCCAGAGCGCGCTGGTCGGCATCGCTCTTGTGCTGTCGGCGGTGTTCGTGCCGATGGCGTTCTTCGGCGGCACCACCGGGGCCATCTATCGCCAGTTCTCCATCACCATCGTCTCCGCCATGGTGCTGTCGGTGCTGGTGGCGATGATCCTGACCCCGGCCCTGTGCGCGACGCTGCTTAAACCGATCGCCAAGGGGCATCATCACGGCAAGCGCGGCTTCTTCGGCTGGTTCAACCGCATGTTCAACCGCAATGCCGATCGCTATGAGCGCGGCGTGGGGCGCATCCTGCACGCCAGCGGCCGCTATATGGTGATTTATCTGCTGCTGCTCGGCGGCATGGCGCTGCTGTTCATCAAGCTGCCGACCTCGTTCCTGCCGCAGGAAGACCGCGGCATCTTCACCGTACAGGTGCAGCTGCCGGCGGGATCGACCCTGCAGCAAACGTCCAAAGTGGTGGAGAAGGTCGAGCAGTACTTCCTCACCGAAGAGAAACAGGACGTGTTGTCGGTGTTCGCCATCATCGGCTCCGGGCCGGGGGGCAACGGCCAAAACGTGGCGCGCCTGTTTGTCCGGCTGAAAGACTGGGACCTGCGCGCCTCGGGCGCCAACAGCTCATTCGACATCATCGATCGCGCGACTCAGGCATTCAGCAAGATTAACGAAGCCCGGGTGATCGCCAGCAGTCCGCCGGCGATCACCGGCCTCGGCAACTCCTCCGGCTTCGATATGGAGTTGGAAGACCACGCTGGCCTCGGCCACGCCAAGCTGATGGCGGCGCGCGATCAATTGCTGCAGCTCGCCGGGCAAAATCCGCTGCTGTCGCGCGTGCGCCACAACGGCCTGGACGACAGCCCGCAGTTGCAAATCGATATCGATCAACGCAAGGCTCAGGCGCTGGGCGTGTCGATCGACGACATCAACAGCACGCTCTCTACCGCCTGGGGCTCGACCTACGTCAATGACTTCGTCGATCGCGGCCGGGTGAAAAAAGTCTACGTGCAGGCTGCGGCGCCGTTCCGCATGCTGCCGGATGACATCAACAAATGGTATGTGCGCAACAGCACGGGCGGCATGGTGCCGTTCTCGGCCTTCGCCAGCTCGCACTGGGAGTATGGTTCGCCACGGCTGGAACGCTATAACGGCAGCTCGGCGCTGGAGATCGTCGGCGAAGCGGCCAACGGCGTCAGCACCGGCACCGCCATGGCGGAAATGGAGAAACTGGTCAGCCAGCTGCCGGCCGGCTTCGGTCTGGAATGGACGGCGATGTCCTATCAGGAACGGCTGTCCGGCTCGCAGGCGCCGGCGCTGTACGCCATCTCGCTGCTGGTGGTGTTCCTGTGTCTGGCGGCGTTGTACGAGAGCTGGTCAATTCCGTTCTCGGTGATGCTGGTGGTGCCGCTGGGGGTGATCGGCGCGGTCGCCGCCACCTGGCTGCGCGGCCTGGAGAACGACGTTTATTTCCAGGTCGGCCTGCTGACCATCATTGGGCTATCGGCGAAAAACGCCATTCTGATCGTCGAGTTCGCCAATGAGCTGAACCAGAAAGGGCAGGATCTGATGTCGGCGACGCTCGACGCGTCGCGCATGCGCCTGCGGCCGATCCTGATGACCTCGCTGGCGTTCATCTTCGGCGTGCTGCCGATGGCCACCAGCAGCGGCGCCGGTTCCGGCAGCCAGCATGCGGTCGGTACCGGGGTGATGGGCGGCATGATCTCCGCCACCCTGCTGGCGATCTTCTTCGTGCCGCTGTTCTTCGTGCTGGTTCGCCGCCGCTTCCCCGGTAAAGCGCATCCTGCCGCCACACCGCCCGCCGAAGAGTGATCGGCGGCGCATAAAAAAAGCAGCGTCGGATGACCGATGCTGCTTTTTCGAACGAATATCTCGTTCCCACGGTGTTTCAGTAATTTTCCAATGACTCAACCTTGCCATCGGCTTCATCGCTGTGTCAGTTGCCCAACATCTCATCAATGAAGTCTTTCCAGTTTCCTAATTCACGATCAACCATAATACTTTACAACCTCAATTATTTGACGAAGCGGATTCTACGCCTGTTTTTTGACCATGTGAAGGGAAACGGGAACGATGCCGGGCCCGGAAACCGGGGTTAGCGCACATTTTCGTATTTATCTGATCAATGTTCAGTGCGGCTATTCCCTTGTGATATCAATTTCTCCACGATAGCGTGTAAAAGGTATAACAATACGCCAATGGAGCGCCGATCATGTCCACCTCTTTGTCTGTCTCACAGTTGAAAGCGCAAGGTCATTATCAGGAAGCCACTGCGCTGGCGTTGCGGCAACTGGCGGCAGAGCCGGAAGCGGCGATGCTGCATTTTCAGCTGGCCTGCCTGTACGACGTTCAGGGTTTGGAGCGACAGGCGATTCCCTGCTACCTCGCGGCGTTGGATCGCGATTTGCCGCCCGCCCAGCGCCGTGAAGCCTGGCTGGGCCTCGGCAGCACTTACCGCGCCCTCGGGAAATACCCGGCTTCGCTGCGCGCTTTCGACGATGGCCTGGCTGAGTTCCCGCAGGCCAACGAGCTGATGCTGTTTCGCGCCATGGCGCTGTACAACCTGGGTGAAGGTAAACGGGCCGTGGCCGATCTGTTGTTGTTGCTGGCGGAAACCTCGTCAGACCCCGACATCTGCGGCTATCAGCGCGCCATTCGGCACTATGCCGCCGATCTCAATCATATTGATTAGAGGAAAACGATGGAAATCATCACCGATATGAACCGCCGCGCCATCGACTGGCGGCGGCTGTGTGAATTGCTGCAGGCCGCCGGGCTGGGCGAACGCGATCCGCATACGCTGCAACGCGTTTATCAACACAGCCAGTTTTGCTATTGGGGGTTTATCGGCGATGAGCTGATCGCCACCGCGCATGCCATCAGCGATTTGACTTCGGTCGCTTACCTGGCCGACTTGGCGATCGATCCGCGCTTTCAGGGGCAGGGATTGGGGCGCCGGTTGATGGACCGGGTAATGCAAGATCTGGCGCCGCTCGGCAAGGTTTTCATCTATTCGGTGCCGGAAAAACTGGCTTTCTATGAAAAGTACGGTTTTCACGATTTGACCACCGGCATGGTGTTCGCAGAGGGGGATGCTCTGTGGCGTTTGCAAGTGGGGGGCTACGTGCGTTAATCGCGCATTACAACGTTCGGCTGATAAAAATAGGGCGGCAGATGCCCCGCAGAATTGCTGCCGCTGTCAGGATCTTTCACCACGGCCGACGATTGTCGTAGTCGATATATTCATCGTTAACGCGATCCAATCCGTCCACAAGACAAGACGCTATTTCCGACGTGATCTTATCGGAAATTTCGATCCGGCATTCTTTCATGCCGTTCCCCCGTATAAATCCTCCCCACTTGCACAACGCACGCAGCTTAAAACATCGCATTTTTTTGATTAAGATTTATCTTTGCCATTAATTTGGCGCGCGCCATGAGATTGTCCCAGCACACTCTTTGAACTGCGCTAAAAATAAGCAACACCCCTCGCTAAAAAGCAAGAAATATCTTAATTATTAATTCATTAACATTCCCTCCCTCACAGAAACGATCGATATTAACGATCGAATATTTTATTTTGATAGCCATTTTCTATGTTAATTCCTTTTAATAACCGGAGTATTAATAGAGGATTTCTATTCTATTCCTCTTTCTTCACTGGGCAGCTCGATTAAAAACCAAATTTACTCTTTATAAATCATGCTAGTATATGGGGCTTTCCTGATTGTCCACCGCAGGATAGCGTTCTTTCCCTGCGGCGCCCAATAAGTTCAATGTGAAATTATTTAGATTGTTTCTTTTTTTATGTTTTAAGATATCAATCCTCACCGGGAAATAGAAATTAAGGGATTATAATAAAATGAAAATTGATATTTTCAGCGCGTGTGCCTATACCGCTATCGGCATCCGGCAGCTCATCAATCAAACCTGGGCGGAGAAACGCGCGCCGGCCGGCTTTAGCCGCAAAAGGGTCTGCTTTATCGATGTCACCATCGCCAATTTTGAAGCGCGCTACCGCGATGAATATGCCAACCCCAATACCTACAAAATAGTCATTATCACCGACTGCCTGCATGACATGGTGATTGTCGACAATAAAACCATTATATTATCAAACCTTATATCATTGAGCCGCTTCAGCCACCTGATCGGCGACTTATATAAGCGCTACAGCCACTATACCGAGCCGCCGCAACTCTCTCAGCGCGAGTCGCATTTTCTCTCGGAATGGTCGACGGGAAAATCGCTGGCCGACATCAGCAATGCCATGAATATCAGAAATAAAACCGCCAATCATTACAAGTCGCGAATAATGAAAAAACTCGGCGCCAGCCGGATAAAACCGCTCTTGCATATTACCCGCGTACGGTGTTTGACCGATCGTTTAAACATAAGGATCAATAAAGAGTAGCTCTCTCTCCGCCAGCTCTGCATTGGCGGCAAAACGCTTTCGCCGGCGCCTTTTCACCAGCACGGTCGGCGAAGGCAGCCGTTCAACCACGTTGCCGACCTCTTATCCCTGGCGCGCAATCGCACCTCGCACGCATCGTTGTCTGGATCTCGCCGCCGCTTTACTGGCATTATCTCTGCTATCGCCGGGCGGCTAGCGGGCCAAAGATCGCCCACGCCGCTCAGTATCGACTCGACGAGACAGGTAGCTTTACGCCATGGCAAACAAACCGCAACAGACAACGCTGACGATGTACGGCATCAAAAACTGCGACACCATCAAAAAAGCCCGCCGCTGGCTGGAAGATCAGGGCGTGGCCTATCATTTTCACGACTATCGCGCCGACGGCCTGGACGAACAACGGCTGCGCGGTTTCGTCGCGCAACTGGGGTGGGAGCCGCTGCTCAATACCCGCGGCACCACCTGGCGCAAGCTGGATGAAGCGCAGCGCAACGCCTGCGATAACGCCGACGCCGCCATCGCGCTGATGCTGGCGCAGCCGGCGATCATCAAACGCCCGTTGCTGGACGCCGGCAACGGGCGCACCCTGCTCGGTTTCAACGCCGACGCTTACCAGCAATTTATCGCCGAGGTCGCCGTATGACTTGCCCGGTTATCGAACTGGCTCAGCAACTGATTAAACGCCCTTCCCTCAGCCCAAATGATGAAGGCTGCCAGCAGCTGATGATCGATCGCCTGCAGGCGATCGGTTTCACCGTCGAAGCAATGGACTTCGAAGACACCCAAAACTTCTGGGCCTGGCGCGGCGAAGGGCAAACCCTGGCGTTTGCCGGGCACACCGACGTAGTGCCGACCGGCGATGAAAAGCGCTGGGACAACCCGCCGTTTGAACCGGCGATCCGCGACGGCATGCTGTACGGCCGCGGCGCGGCGGACATGAAAGGGTCATTGGCCGCGATGGTGGTGGCGGCGGAACGCTTTGTCGCCGCCAACCCGAATCACCGGGGCCGCCTTGCTTTTCTGATCACTTCGGATGAAGAGGCCAGCGCCACTCACGGCACGGTTAAAGTGGTTGAAGCGCTGATGGCGCGCAACGAACGGCTGGATTACTGCCTGGTCGGCGAGCCGTCCAGCACCGAGCGCGTCGGCGACGTGGTGAAAAACGGCCGTCGCGGCTCCATCACCGCCAACCTGCATATCCACGGCGTACAGGGGCACGTCGCCTATCCGCATTTGGCGGACAACCCGGTGCACCGCGCCATGCCGGCGCTGAATGAACTGGTGGCGATCGAATGGGATCGCGGCAACGAGTTCTTCCCGCCGACCAGCATGCAGATCGCCAACGTGCAGGCCGGCACCGGCAGCAATAACGTGATCCCAGGCGATTTCTACGTGCAGTTCAACTTCCGTTTCAGCACCGAACTGACCGACGCGATGATCAAGCAGCGCGTGGAAGAGCTGCTGGAACGCCATCAGTTGAATTACAGCATCGAGTGGCGTCTGTCCGGCCAGCCGTTCCTCACCTCGCGTGGCGCGCTGGTGGATGCGGTGGTCAACGCCGTCGAGCACTATTCTGAATTGACGCCGCAGCTGTTGACCACCGGCGGCACCTCCGACGGCCGCTTCATCGCGCAGATGGGTGCACAGGTGGTGGAGCTGGGGCCGGTCAACGCCACCATCCACAAGGTCAACGAATGCGTCAACGCCGCGGATCTGCAGCTGCTGAGCCGCATGTATCAACGCATCATGGAGCAATTGATCGCATGATCAACGCAGAAATGCTCACCGGCCGCTCGACCGAGCACCTGGCGCCGCTGAGCGGCAACCATCGGCTGCAGCCGGAAGCCGTCAACGCGTTTCTGGCGATGCAGCAGGCGGCGCGTGCGGCGGGATTCGATCTCCAGCCCGCCAGCACCTTCCGCGATTTTGACCGGCAGTTGGCCATCTGGAATGGCAAATTCTGCGGCCAGCGGCCAGTATTAGATAAGGACAGTCAACCGATCGACGTCGCGCCGCTGTCCGCCGCCGAGCGCTGTGAGGCGATCCTGCGCTGGTCGGCTCTGCCGGGCGCCAGCCGCCACCACTGGGGCAGCGATCTGGACGTGTACGATCCGTCGCTGTTGCCGGAAGGGCAAAAGCTGCAGCTGGAACCGTGGGAATATGAGGAAGGCGGCTACTTTGCGCCCCTTAACCAGTGGCTGACGGCGCATATGGCCGAATTCGGTTTCTACCGCCCCTTCACCGAAGACTGCGGCGGCGTAGCGGTGGAGCCGTGGCATCTGAGCTACCGGCCGCTGGCGCAAGAAGCCGAACACTTGCTGACGCCGGCGCTGTTGCTGGCGGCCTGGCAAGACAAGGAGGTCGCCGGTGCCGAATGGCTCGAACGCCATCTGCCATCGATTTTTTCGCGTTTTATACGCAGTAAAGGAAAGGAGTAGCTATGCAATGGTTAGCTGATTACTGGTGGATTATCCTGCTGGTTCTGGTGGGGATGGTCGTCAGCGGCATCAAGGAACTGCGCCGCGTTGACGTCAAAAGCTATCTGGCCAACAAGCCGGAGATACCGCCGCACCGCGACAACAACGCCCAGTGGGATGACGAAGACGACTGGCCGAAGAAGAAGTGATATCAGGGCGCTCATCGGCGCCCTGAATTTTTAGCGGAAGGCGATCAGCTCGCCGCGCTTGCCGGACAAGGCTTCGTCCCAGTAGCGCTGCGGCACATAGTAATGCAACCTTTCCAGCGCGGCGTTCATCATGCCCTGGTTGATCGCATGCCCAACGTCCTGTTCCACGTCCAGCGTGAAATCGGCGCCGTTGGTCCGCAACGCCTCCGCCGCCGCGTGAGCATGCTGCACCGCGATCACCGCGTCCTCTTCGCCGTGGATCAAATGCACCACGCTGTCGCCGAACGCCTGCTCAGGCAACTGGGCGAAACGCCCGCTGAACGCGACCACTCGCCCGGCGAGGCGGGTTTCCGCCTTCAACGCCTCCAGCGCCATGATCGCTCCCTGCGAGAACCCCACCAGGGCAGTGCCGGCATAGCCAACGCCGCTCAGCTGCTGCCAATGGCGCACCACGGCCACAAACTGCGGCATTACGTCTGCGATGCGGGCCACGCGGTTCTCTTCGGTCACGTCCTGCACCGAAAACCACTGGCGGCCGGCGCCGTTGCCAAACGCTGCGGGGCCACCGATGCTTACCACCTGCGCCTGGGGAAACTCTTTGGCGAAGTAACTGCCGATCTCCCCCATCGCCACCGGGTTGTCGCCGACACCGTGAAACAGCAAGATCAGCTGCGCCGCCGGGGTCGCCGGGCTTTGGACAACGAAATGCTCATGTTTCATCGATGACTCCTTAATAGTAACCAAACCTGACGCAGCGACTGTCGTCGCCGCACCGCTGACAGCCACTATACGCCGCTGAGAAATCAGGAAAATCGGGTTTTATTGAGCAAGTTCTTCAATTTATTGCAATGACTGCGCCCAGTCGCGCCAGTAGCGGCAGTGCTGCGCATTCAGCTGTTCCAGCGCCTGCGCCGTTTCGTGCCGCCAATGGCGCAGCAAGGCTTTCTGGCCGCTGACGCCCGCCCGCTCTGCGCACTCCGCGGGAGAGTGCCGCCGCTGCAGATGGCCGCGCAGTGCGGGCAGCGGCAGACTGCTGGCCAACAGCAACCGCTGCAACGCCCCCAGGCTGGCCTCCAGCGGCCGATGGGCAAAAGCGAACCCGGCCAGCTCGCGCCAGTCCTCTTCGCCGAGCGACGTATCGCCATCGTCGCCCGGGATCGCCAGCGTTAGCTCGATACGCTGCCGCAGCCAGGGCCAGTCGCGCGCCAGATGCTTGTGCGCCGCGTGCCGCAGCGCCTCTCCTTGCTCGCTCAGGGGCAAGATCGCCATCGCGGTATAGCAGCCGCTGCTGGCCTCCGGCTTGCTGCCGATGCGCACCAGCTCGAAACCGCAGGATTGCCAAAAGCGCCACAGCGGCTCGGTATAGCCGAAGCTGACCGACAGGAAGTCCAGCCCCTGCGCCTGACGGCGTTGCCGCTCGATCAACTGGCGCGCGATACCCCGCCGCCGCAATGCCGGCAGCGTCGCGATGCGGGTAATGCGCCGAGACCGCAGCGTCGGCGCCCAGCATTGGCCGCCATGCGCCGCCAACGACTGCGCCACCAGATTGCCGCGCGGCCGACGGCGACCGGCCCACACGTCGTGCGCCAACTCGGCGCTCAATCCACCCTCTTCCACCAGCCACACGGCACCGACCACCTCCAAACCGGCCTGCGCCAGCCCGAAGTGCATGCCGGGCGCATCCATCAGCCGGCGTAAATCCAGCGGTGAGGTGCGGTAATGCGCGCTGCTCAGCAGGGCGTAGAAACGCGCCAGCCGCTGCGGATCGGCGCACAGCTCGCCTTGTTCCGCCTGGCTGTAATCGATCGCCTGGCCATCCGCCGGCCAGGCGGGCAGCTCATTGAACAACAGCGCATTGTCCGTTATCCGTTCCAGCGCATCCCCCTGCGCCCAACGCATCGGCTGCTGCAGGCTCAGCGCCTGATAGGCCGGCAGCCCGGCGCAAAACTTCAGCAGAAAACCGCGGCCGGTGCCTTCATAGCCCTGCACCGTGGTGGTCAGCAACACGCGTGGGAAATAGCCGATCAACTGCTGCAACAGCGGCGCGGGGATCGCCGCCGCTTCATCCACCAGCAGCCACCCCACGGCGCTGACGTCCCCCTCCCGGCACTGCGCCAACAGGGCATCGGGCGCCCAAAACTGCGCGCGCCCCTGCGCCCATTCCCCGGCCACCTCAGTGGCGGCGCGGCTCGGCCCGGTTATCCAACAGGTCAGCGGCGACTGCGCCACCAGCATGCCGGCCAGTGTCGATTTGCCGCGGCCGCGGGCGGCGGTCAACACCCACACGCCGGATTCGGCCTGCAGCAGCGTCGTCAAGATCGCCTGTTGTTCCTCGGTCGGCCGGCCGTCCGGCGGCTGCCATCCTTCACGCGCCGGCAGCGCGGCCAACGTCAGGGGCTCATCCTGCCGCCAGATCGTCACTTCGCGGTCGTCGGCCAGATGCTGCTGCAGGTGGTGGATGAAATGCGGGGTGGTAATTGGCTGCGGGCAATCGCTCCAGCGCAGGCTGTCGCCGTCCGGCTGCTGCGGCCATTGCCGCCAGGGCGGCGTCAGCAACAGCAGCCAGCTGCCGGCACGCAGTGCGCCGCACAGCGCCGCCAACGCCTCCACGTCCAGCGACTGACCGGCGTCGAACACCGCGTGCAGCCGTTCCTGCCCCAGCAGTTGGCGCACTGCGCCGCTCGCCAACGCCGCCTGGCCGGGCGGCGGATTCTCCCCGACCCAAGGCCAGTCGCCGGGCAACGTCGCCGCCAGCCGCTGCGCCTGTTCGCGGCACCACTCGGGTTCGCCGCTGAGCACCAGCAGGCGCCGGATGCCCTGCCGCCGCATGAGTTGTTGCGCTGCCTGTAGCATAAGGCTGTATCTCAATTCGAAAAAAATGCCGGAGTCAGGCTCCGGCACGTGAGGTGTTAACGGGATGCGAAGGTGTTGCAGGTATTGGGATCGCCGCTGTCGAAGCCCTGTTTAAACCAGGTGTAGCGCTGCTGCGAAGTGCCGTGGGTAAAGCTGTCCGGCACGACGCGGCCCTGGCTCTGTTGCTGCAACCGATCGTCGCCAATCGCCTGTGCGGCATTCAGCGCCGCCTGCAGGTCGCCCTCTTCCAGCATCTGCTGCTTCTCGGCGTATTTGCCCCATACGCCGGCAAAGCAGTCCGCCTGCAGCTCCATTTTCACCGACAGGCGGTTCACTTCCGCCTGGCTGGCGCCCTGCTGCATCTGGCGTACTTTCGGCTCGATGCCCAGCAGGTTCTGCACATGGTGGCCGACTTCGTGCGCCACCACATAGGCCTGAGCGAAATCACCGCCGGCGCCCAGTTTGGTCTTCATGTCCTGATAGAAAGACAGATCGATATACACCGTTCTGTCGCCCGGGCAGTAGAACGGCCCCATCGCCGCCTGACCGGTGCCGCAGCTGGTGCGCGTCACGCCGCGATACATCACCAGCTTCGGCGGTTGGTAGGTTTTGCCCATGCGCTGGAAAATCTCTTTCCAGTTATCTTCGGTCGAGGCCAGCACCACCGAGGTAAATTTGGCCAGTTCATCGTCTTTCGGACTGATGCTGGCGCTCTGTTGTTGACCCTGAGGAGCGACATTACCGCCGTTCAACAGCGGCGACAGATCGATGCCGTAATAGCCGGCCACCAGCACCACCACCAGAATGACGATGCCGCCCTTGCCGCGCACCGGCACGCGGAAACCGCCGCCACCGCCGCCCAAACCTGAAGACTGCCCGCGACGATCCTCAACATTGTCACTTTCCCGACGCCCTTGCCAACGCATAAATACACTCCAGATATTTCCCCTGCTCGTTGAAGATGCCGCGCGTTGGTAAGCGCAAAGGCAGCTTCAAGCCTGAGTGGGATAGGTTTTAGTCATCTCACATCCATCATTATAAATGGTCTGCTACGGAGGAAATGTAGAAATTTTCTGGAAAAATGCAGAACAGCGGGACGATCCGGCCGGATCGTCCCGAATGGCGGTGCCAACGCTTAGTCGAGCTTCACGCCGATGCGGCGCGCCACTTCTTCGTAGGCTTCGATCAGCCCGCCCAGGCTTTGACGGAAGCGGTCTTTGTCCATCTTGTCCAGGGTGTTTTTGTCCCACAGACGGCTGCCGTCCGGCGAGAATTCATCGCCCAGCACCACTTCGCCGTTGAACAGGCCGAATTCCAGCTTGAAATCGACCAGGATCAGGCCGGCGTCGTCGAACAGCTTGGTCAATACTTCGTTGGCGCGATAGCTCAGCTCACGCATGCGCGCCAGATGCTCTTTGCTCACCCAGCCGAAGGTTTCGCAGTAGGATTCGTTGACCATCGGATCGTGCATGGCGTCGTTTTTCAGGAACAGATCGAACAGCGGCGGGTTCAGCACCAGACCTTCTTCGATGCCCAGACGCTTCACCAACGAACCGGCGGCGCGGTTGCGGATCACGCATTCCACCGGCACCATGTCCAGCTTCTTCACCAGCACTTCGTTGTCGGACAGCAGACGCTCCATCTGGGTCGGGATGCCGGCTTCTTCCAGTTTGCTCATGATGAAATGGTTGAACTTGTTGTTCACCATGCCTTTGCGATCGAACTGCTCAATGCGCTGACCATCCAGTGCTGACGTATCGTTGCGGAACTCCAACACCAACAGATCGGGATTCTCGGTGGTGTAAACGGTTTTTGCCTTTCCGCGATACAGCTCAGCTAGCTTTTGCATCTTACTTACTCCAGTGATGTATCCCCGTTGTCTCCCGAGCGCGGCCCGAAATTAGGGGGTATAGAATTGACCTAATGAATTCTTTGGCGTGCCGGGCACTATTGTGCCAAACCTGCGACGCAAACGATACCGTATAGACAAACCAAAAAGGGGCCGAAGCCCCTTTTTGGTTATTTAACGCTGGTTTTACTGAAGGCAGACTGGAATGCCGCCACCAGTGCGTCGTTTTTCGACTGGGTGAGCGGTTTGCCTTTCGGATCGATAAATTGCAGGCTGGTGCGGTTGTTGAGATCGCCGACCTGCAGCTTGTAATCCCCTTCCGCCAGCTCAGGATCCTTGACGCCCAACGCATCCCAATCGCTGCTGCTCAGGGACTTGTAGGTCACGGCGACGGTGCCCTGCGGACGGCTGCGGTCACCCACTTTCATCCCCAGTTTTTCGAGCGCCGGCGGCAGGCGATCCCACACCACGGTGTACGGGCCGCGCACGACCAGCATCGGCAGGCCGGTATCATCGGCGCCGCTCTGCACGTCCAGCGCGCCGAAGCGGCTGGCGGTCTGGCTGCTCGCCAGGTTGTCCTGCTTGTCCAGACCTTCGATCAGGGTGTTGATCATCATGCCGTTGTAACGCTGGATCTCAGATTGATCGGTGACCTGTTCGGTCTTGCCCTGCTGCTGCAGGCCAACGCTTTTCACCACCAGCGCCTGCTGGTAGCCTTGTTGCTGCACGCTGATCTGATAACGGCCTTCGTACTGGTTGTCTTCGTCCAGACGGTTCCACTTCACCCAGTCGGTGGTCAGGGTCTGACCGGCGTCCTGGCGGGAAGCGATCGCGATGTTCTTCGCCTGCAGCAGGCTGACGACGCGCGACCACAGGTTTTGGTTCTGCGGGCTGTTTTCCAGCAGCAGCGTGCCGCTGTCGCCGGCGTATTGCGCGCGAGAACCGCTCAGCAGCGCCAACGGCTGCACCGGCGGACGAATGTCCAGTTGCTTGCCGACGTTGCCTTGCAGCGTCGTGGCGGGCACGTCATAGTTGCCGCTCTGCACCGGCAGGATCATGCCGGACGGCGCGTTCAGCGCCTTGAGCGGAGCCGCGTCGAGGTAAGCCTCGTCGCCGCTGACCTGGCGCTTGTAGCGCTGATCGCTGCTGCAGGCCGCCAGCATCATCACCAAAGAGATGCCCACTACTTTTGCTACCGTCGACTTTTGCAATGAATAAGCCATCAAATTTCCCTTAGAGTTACAGCAAACCGACGCTTTTCAGCGCGCGCTCCACCACCGGGCGGGCGGTTTCGCTCAACGGCGTCATCGGCAGACGCAGCGTATCGGTTGCCATCAATCCCAACGCCTTACAGGCCCACTTCACCGGAATTGGGTTTGCTTCTACAAATAGATCCTGATGCAACGGCATCAAGCGCTGATTTAAGCGGCGCGCTTCGGCGAATTTGCCCTGCGCCGCCAGCGCACAAAGTTCCGCCATCTCGCGTGCAGCCACGTTGGCCGTCACGGAAATCACCCCTTTGCCGCCCAGTTGCATGAAGTCCAGCCCGCTGGCGTCGTCGCCGCTCAGCAAAATGAAGTCTTCATCGTCAACCAGCACTTGGATCTGACTAACGCGACTTAAGTTCCCCGTCGCTTCTTTTACAGCAACAATATTCTTGATTTTCGCCAGCCGAGCGATGGTCGGCGGCAGCATGTCGCAGCCGGTGCGCGAAGGCACGTTATACAGGATCTGCGGCAGCTCGGTGCTCTCGGCGATCGCCTTGAAGTGCTGATACAGCCCTTCCTGCGTCGGCTTATTGTAGTACGGCGTCACCGTCAAACACCCCACCACGCCAGTGTTGGCGAAGCGGGTGGTGAGCGCGATGGCTTCGGCGGTAGCGTTGGCGCCGGTGCCGGCGATCACCGGAATGCGGCCGTCGGCCAGCTCCAGCGTCTGCAGCACCACGTCAACGTGCTCGTCATGGGCAAGCGTTGCGGACTCGCCGGTGGTCCCTACGGAAACGATCGCCGCGGTGCCACTGGCTACATGATAATCGATCAATTTTTTCAGGCTCGCGCGATCGACAGCACCTTTGTCGTCCATCGGCGTAACCAGTGCAACAATACTTCCCGTAAACATTGGCCGTCCCCTCCACAAACAAGTCACTCATGGTACTTTTGCTGCCTATCCAAAAGCAAGCGCACAACCGCGTTGTAAGCGCTTGGCAGGCGGTTTTTTTTATGTTTACCATGGTAACCCCATTAAGCACGACAGGAAGCGCCATTTTGCCTCAGTCAGACGAACACTATCTCGTGATTACCGCGCTCGGCGCCGACCGCCCCGGAATCGTCAATACCATCACCCGCCACGTCAGCAGTTGCGGATGCAATATCGAAGATAGCCGTCTGGCCATGCTGGGAGAGGAGTTCACGTTCATCATGCTGCTGTCCGGCAGCTGGAACGCCATCACCCTGATCGAATCCACCCTGCCGCAAAAAGGCGCGGAGCTGGAGCTGCTGATCGTGATGAAGCGCACAAACTCGCATGAAAGGCCGCCGATGCCGGCCACCGTGTGGGTTCAGGTCGAGGTAAAGGACTCGCCGCACATCATCGAACGTTTTACCGATCTGTTCGACTCCAGCCAGATGAATATCGCCGAGCTGGTCTCACGCACGCAGCCGGCGGACGGCGACCTGCCGCCGCAGCTGTATATTCAAATCACCGCCCACAGTTCCGGCGATCGGGACGCCTCAAATATTGAGCAAGCCTTCCATCGCCTATGTACAGAATTGAACGCGCAAGGCAGTATTAGCGTGGTGAACTATCCACAGCATGATGAGAAAGATGGAGAGTAGTGATGAGCCCATTGAAAGCCGGTGACACAGCGCCGAAATTTAGTTTGCCTGACCAGGACGGTGAGGAAATTAATTTGGCCGACTTCCAGGGACAGCGAGTATTGGTTTATTTCTATCCGAAGGCGATGACGCCGGGCTGCACCGTGCAAGCCTGCGGCCTGCGGGACAACATGGACGAATTGAAAAAGGCCGGCGTCGAAGTGCTGGGCATCAGCACCGACAAACCGGAAAAACTGTCGCGCTTCGCCGAAAAGGAGCTGCTCAACTTCACGCTGTTGTCTGATGAAGACCATCAGGTATCGCAACAGTTTGGCGTGTGGGGCGAGAAAACCTTCATGGGCAAGACCTATGATGGCATTCACCGCATCAGCTTCCTGATCGACGCCAAAGGCAAGATTGAAAAAGTGTTTGATGATTTCAAAACCACCAATCACCACGACATCGTTCTGAACTACCTGCAGCAGTAATTCTCACGAAGCGCAGCGGCCTGCTGCGCTTCGTCTCCCTCCGTCAGCCGGCCTTGTCTTCCACCTCGACCCGCAGTTCATCCGGCCAGGCGTGAATCACCGCCTTCACCAGCGTCGCCAGCGGTATGGCGAAAAACACGCCCCAGAAGCCCCACATTCCGCCAAACACGATCACCGACAGGATAATCACCAGCGGATGCAGGTTGACCGCCTCGGAGAACAGGATCGGCACCAGCAGGTTGCCGTCCAGCCCCTGCACCACCAGATAGGCGACGATCAGCGTCCAGAAATCGGCGCCGACGCCCCACTGGAACAGCGCTACCACCACCACCGGTATGGTGACCAGCACCGCGCCGATATAGGGGATCAGCACCGAAAAACCCACCAGCACCGCCAGCAGCAGCGAGTAGCGCATGTCCAGCACGGCGAACACCAGGTAGGTCGCCACGCCGACAATCACCATCTCCAGCACCTTGCCGCGAATATAGTTGGTGATCTGCTGATTCATCTCGTTCCAGACCTGCCCCGCCAGACCGCGATTGCGCGGCAACACGCGGCGCACCGCGTTCAGCAGCTGCTCTTTGTCCTTCAACAGGAAGAACATCATCATCGGCACCAGGATCAGGTAGATAGCCAGCGTCAACAGGCCGACCAGCGACGCCAGCGAGAATTTCACCACCGACTCGCCCATGCCGGACAGCCGGCTGCGCAGATTTTCCGCCATCATGTCGATGATGCCGGCATCCACCAGCGCCGGATAACGCTTCGGCAGCGTCGCGGCAAAGTTATAGAACTGGTTGAGCATGCCCGGCAGATCGCTCATCAGATTGATGCCCTGCTGCCAGGCGGTCGGCGCGACGACGAACACCAGCAGCATGGCGACGCCCGCGAACACCAGCAGCATGATGCTCGCCGCCCAGGTGCGCGAACAGCCGATGCGCTGCAGGCGCGCGGTCGGCCACTCCAGCAGATACGCCAGCACGATGGCGACCAGCAGCGGGGTCAGAATGCCGTGCAGAAAATAGAGAATGAGGAAGCCGGCGACCAGGATCACCAGCAACGCGATAGCCTGTGGATCGGTGAAACGGCGGCGGTACCACTGTAATAGCATCTCCAGCATCAGAGCGGGCTCCTCGAGATTTGACGGGCGGGCATGGCGATTCCTGTGATGGGCCTGATTAAAGCATAGATAGAACGGCGCACGTGGGGGTGTGCAAAGCACTCAGAGTACTCAAAGTTCGCCATACATCAACAGCGATTTGGCTGAATTTATCGCGCCGGTGGGCGATCGGCGCAAAAATCCGCAGACGCCGCGTCAGAGTCGGTGAACGGCCCCGGACGGGGCCGCAGAAGATTACAGCGAGGCACTGATGGAGAGCGGCGAACCGACCGCCAATGCGAACAACAACACACAGCCGATGGCGATCGCCGCCGCCAAATCATTTTTCATTGTCCCGTCCCCTGATGCTTAAAGTGATTATCGTCACGAACTCTGTCGGTTCTACGTTGACGGCCTTTGCCGATGCACGTCATTAAAAACCCCCGCCTGGGCGGGGGAGAAGACGTTCTGGTGCATCAAGTGTTACAAGGAGGTCATGAGGGATTGCTAACCCTAAATGACTATTTCAAGCTAGGATTATTCCCAGAACATGGCAAGCGATCGCGTCGAGGTTATCCGCACTTTGAGATAAACCTCATAAAAAAATCCCGCACGGCAGCGGGATGAAGGGATGATAACGTCATAAATTTTTTATGCGGACAATGAGGCGGTATTGTCGTCATTTGGCGACAATACCGCGCCGCCACGGCGGTCACAAGGGAAATCTGACTGCCGTAAGGAAATCAGAATTTCCCCAATACACGCGATCGTACGCCCGTAAGCATCAACGAAAAGAAATGGGATTTTCGTCAGACCGTCGCCGGCCAAAAACCGGTAGCATAACCGGCATAATCCCAAACGCCGTAGGGGGAGAGATGAACAACAAGCCGTTTGAATTTGATGAAGCCATCTGCCTGGCCATTGGGCGCGGCGTCTGCGAAGTCGTGAAGATAGGAGACGAAATCAGCGTTTTCTCCCTGCTGGAAGCCATCGAGAGCTTTATCGAACGGCAGGCGCTTAGCGAGAGCGAAGTCGCGGCGGCGGACGACGCGCTGGATCTGATCACCGGTTTGGTCCGCCGCCAGTGCTGAGGCCGGTTACGAGGTGCAGCCGATGAGCCGTTGCTCTATCGCAACGCCGGGCATCATTTGTCGTAAACCGGCAATCAATTCGTCGCCCGCCGCATGCAGCGCCGCCAACGGCATTGCCGGCAGGCTCTCCAGGATGAACCACATCCGTTCGGCCTCGGCGCTCAGCCGGGTTCTGACGCCCTGACGCCAGTTCCAGCGGCGGCAGGTCACGCCGCGATCGTCGCGCCAGACCACCTCCCCCGCCTCCGGCGATTCATGGATCACCGCACCCTCCTTGACGGTATCGAACAGCTCACTGCCTTCCGCGACGATCAGCCGCGGCTCGCCGACATAAGCCGCGATATTCTCGCCCCCCACCGGCACCGCATAACGAATGCTGACGGCGTTGTAGAGATCGACCACCGGATCGATGCTGGGCATCGTGCCGTCGCGCAGCGCGCGCTTGCGCAAGGCATCGGCGGAACAGGGCGTACGCTTGGGTTTGGCGCCAAACCGCATGAAGACATCGCGCCAGGCCGAGAGATGCGCCTCAGCCCAGGGCGCGTCCTCCTCGCCGAGGGCGCGACAGGCCTGCGCCAACGCCAGCGCCCCCACGTCCGGGTTGGTTATGGGAGCCGCGGCCACGGTAATGCTTAACGCCCGGAATCCGGGCGCCAGCGCAGCGACGGCCGGATCGATTGACGGATCGACTAAAATCATTGAATAATCCTATACTGACCATTTTATTCCATAATATTGACCGATGAGCGAAAAAGTCAACAGACCGACCGAGTTCGGCGCCGACGTGCAAACCGTCAGCGAAGCGGTGTCACACCGCATCAAACAGCAGCGAAAAAGCCAAAAGCTGTCGCTGGACGAACTGTCGCGCCGGGCGGGCGTCAGCAAGGGCATGCTGGTGGAGATCGAGAAAGGCAGCGCCAATCCCAGCATCGCCATCCTGTGCAAACTCGCGGCAGCGCTGGGCCTGTCGGTGGCGGACATCGTCAACGTGACCCGCGCACCCGCCGCCTACCTGATTGAAAGCCAAGACATTCCCACGCTGTGGCACGGCGATCGCGGCGGCTCGGCCCGCTTGCTGGCAGGCACCCGCGGCCCGAATATGATAGAACTGTGGCGCTGGGAAATGGCGCCGGGGGAAGCCTATGCATCGGGCGGCCATCCAGCGGGCACCTTCGAGCTGCTGCACGTTGAACAAGGCGTCTTGAGCCTTGCCGTCGAACAAACCGAGCTCAGGATTACGCCAGGCTGTTCGGCGGTCGCCAGAACGGACGGCCCGCACCGTTACGCCAACGAGGGCGAAGACACGCTGATTTTCACCATGACGGTCGCCGAACTGCACGCCTGAACGGCGGCCCAGACCTTAACGCTTGCACAGGAGAAGAGCCCTCATGACAATCCCTGCCCCACGGGAGTGGCGGCGTGCTGACTATCTCGTCAGCACCGAGCCCAGCCTGCTGGATATTGACGCCATTCATGCATTTCTGACCCGTTCGTCATGGGCGGAGGGCATTGATAAAGAGACCGTTCGCCAGTCCCTCTCCCACAGCCTGTGCTTCGGCTTGTATCACGGCACCAGACAAATCGGTTTCGCCCGGCTGGTCACCGATTACGCCACCTTCGGCTATCTGTGCGACGTGTACGTGCTGGAGACGCATCAAAAAGGCGGGTTGGGCCTGTGGCTGGCGGAATGCTGCCAGGCCCATCCGCTGATGGCGACGCTGCGGCGAATCATGCTGGTCACCAGCACCGCCCCTTGGCTCTATGAAAAAGTGGGCTATACCGCCATCAACTGTCCCGATTTTGTCTGGCAGATCGCCCGACCGGACATCTACCGACGTTAATTTTTCAGCAAGGCCGCCCCAGTTCACACTCTTCCCCCGCGACATTGGCAATCGCGGCGGTTAGGGCCCATGCTGGCGACAAATTTTACCGTTTGCCCCTTTCAAGGAGAATCTATGCCCGTTTCAGCCCGTAACCAGTTAGCCGGTACCGTGTCCGCCGTCGCCAAAGGCGCCGTCAATGACGAAGTGGAGATCACCCTGCAGGGCGGTGAAAAACTGGTGGCCATCGTCACGGTACAAAGCCAACAGTCGCTGGGATTAACCATCGGTAAAGAGGCCGTCGCGCTGATTAAAGCGCCGTGGGTGATCCTGGCGACGGAGGATTGCGGTTTGCGTTTTTCCGCCCGCAACCAGTTTGCCGGGGAAGTGATTGCGGTTGAGCACGGCGCGGTCAACAGCACCGTGCACCTCAAAGCGGATGCCGGTTTTGTGCTGACGTCGGTGATCACCAATGAAAGCCTGCAGGAGATGGCGCTGAAGAACGGTTCGCGCGCCATCGCCCTGATCAAAGCCTCATCGGTGCTGCTCGCCGTCAAAGCCTGATACCGCCAGGCCCGCACAAGCGGGCCTTTCAAGGCGCTATTTCAGCGCCTGCTCGGCCAGCAGCCCGAGGGCGATGACGATCATCGCCGCGCCGGAGATGCGCCCCACCACCTTCGCAGCCTGCGGGCGCGTGCGCAGCACCGACTGCGAACCGAATCCCACCAGCAGGTACACCAGGCCGCAGCTGATCAAATGCACCACGCCCAACGCCAGCATCTGCATCGGCACCGACCATTCGGCCCGGGCGTCGGTAAACTGCGGCAGCAGCGCCAGAAACAGCAGAAACACCTTGGGGTTCAGGCCGCTGACGCACACGCCCTTGCCGGCCCAGCGCAGCCAGGAATCGGAACGCTGATCCTCACCGGCGCCCGGCACCGGCGGATGCAGCAGCATATTGAAACCGATCCACAGCAGGTAAGCCGCCCCCAGCAAGGTGAGCGCCGTCAGCGCCAGCGGATTGCCGACCAGCAACGCGCCGACGCCCGCCACCACGATGGCAATCATCAGCAGGTGGCCGAACAACAAACCGGCGACGGCGGGCACCACCACCCGGCCGCGAATGCCCGCCGAGATCACATAAGCCCAATCCATACCCGGCGTGATCACCAACAGAATCGACACCGCCCAAAAAGCGGCGAACAGAGCGAGCGTCATGCCGGCGCCCTCTCAAACGCACAGCGCCGCACCGAACAGAGAACCATCGCGTTTTCCTCGTAGAATAAGCACGGCCGCCGCCTGGCGGCGGCCGTCAAAACCGTTCAACAGATGGCAAGAATATCCTCAAGGCGTTAAAATGTGCTTTCAATTACTTGCCTGAAATCGGCATAAGCGGGGAAATTTTTCCAAATGGATAAGATTGATCGCAAAATTCTTGCGGAACTGCAAACCGACGGGCGTTTGTCGGTGACCGAGCTGGCCGAGCGGATCGGATTGAGCGTATCCCCCTGCCACCGCCGGGTGCGCGCATTAGAAGAATCCGGGGTGATCAGGGGCTACCGCGCCCAGCTCGATCCCGGCAGCCTGGGCTACAACTTCTCCGCTCTGGTGTTCGTCACCATGCGCGAAGGCGATCGCCGCGCCGTCGAAACCTTCGAAAACGCCATGGTGGACATTCCGCAGGTGGTGCAGGCACAGCGTTTGTTTGGCGATCCCGATTATCTGCTGCACGTTATCGCCCGCGATCTGCCCGCCTTCCAGCAGCTTTACGACGAGAAGCTCTCCGCCCTGCCGGGCGTGCAGCGCCTGAGCTCCACGCTGGTGATGAAAACCGTGGTGCCGGAACGCTCTTTCCTGCCGCTGGGGAAATGAAGACAAGAAAAATCTCACTCACATCTTTATTTAAGGAAGCTTTGAAGTCATCCAAAAACAATATCGCTTTAAATGTTGTATATAAAAAATTTTAATGACATAAAACTATCCTTCAATCAAAAAAATTGCGTATGAAATAAGAAAAGACGTGGTCACATAATTTATATGACCACAGAAAGCAAAGAAGCAACAAGAATTCAACTATTATGCATTATCATTCAATTTATTAGTTGCAATTCTTTTCCTTCGTACAAAATCATTTATTTTATTGGTATAACCGTAATGCAACGCCAGCCCTACAAGGATAATAGATGTAACACAAGCAGCAATGTAAATAATCAATTCATGAACACCTATGGAATTAAGAATCATATACACAGCAGTCACAACCAATATATGGGAAATATAAATCTCATAGGAAATATTTCCTAAAACATTGAGAGGACGTATGAACTTGTTTTTTAAATTTATAAAACCAATAAAGAGAAATGCTGAAGGCAACCCGCAAATGATAAATCGTGGAAGCGAAGTTTTATCGAAGGCAAAATAAAGGACAATAGCAGCCCCAATCATTACGCATGGATTGACTTTCAATTTCCCTGCTTTATAAATCAGATAGAGCATCATCCCCATGCAAAATTCAACAGATATACTGTTGGTAATACCTAACACCAGAGGCGAATCACCTCTGTATATAAAGCCTACAATAACCAGAGATAAGATAACAACGACAGTGCAGAATGCCGTTTTTCTGACATCATTAAACGACAAGAACAAGGAGAATATTATATAAAACATCATTTCATAACATAAAGTCCACACAACTGGGTTTAGATATTGATAGCTCCCAATTTTAACAGGAATTAGAAAGACAGATTCTAGAATATATGTTCCACTAAATGTACTATTTATCAACCCCGGTTTGACTGAATATACCAACAGTAAAGGAACAAGAATCAAATAATGAAGTGGCAATATCCTTAATGCTCTATTCTTTATAAATTTCACCGAGGTTTGCGGTTTTCCATCACAAACATACATCATTATGAAGCCTGAAATAATGAAGAATATATCAACACCGATACCACCTCTCTCGAAAGCGACCCCCGACCACCCTGTTGAGTAAGCTTTACCCATAATATGGGTAAAAATGACAACAACCGCAGCAATTCCCCGCAACCATTGTATTTGATTAAGATTTTCCCGCATTATACCCTCAAAGACGCATAGGTAACAAAAAGTAAACTATAACTCATAAACAAAAAACCAATAAACTTTTTTGTATGTTCAAGCAACATATGAATACGCAGATATCTCTTGTTTATCACCATGCGCGAAGGCGATCGCCGCGCCGTTGAAACCTTCGAAAACGCCATGGTGGACATTCCCCAGGTGGTGCAGGCGCAGCGGCTGTTTGGCGATCCGGACTATCTGCTGCACGTGATCGCCCGCGATCTGCCCGCCTTCCAGCAGCTTTACGACGAGAAGCTCTCCGCTCTGCCGGGCGTGCAGCGCCTGAGCTCCACGCTGGTGATGAAAACCGTGGTGCCGGAGCGCTCGTTCCTGCCGCTGGGCCAATGACGACGGGAGCGTTGCCGCTCCCGTTTTGACTTCCTTAAGGCACAATCACGAAATCCGGATTGGCGACGGCAAACAGCGCCTCGCGATCCGCCGCCGGTGGATAAATCCACTGCGTGTTGATCTCCTGCTTAATCTTTTTGCCTTCCTGACGGGTAAAGCGCACCTGGCGCTCCCAGCCTTCGGTATACAGCGCGCCCCAGGGCCCCAGGTCCAGGCAGGTCACATACTTCGGCTGGCTGTACGGGTGAGTCGGCAACCCCGCCAGCTCCGCCGCCGCATTGTGGCCGGCCACGCGGCCAAGGCTCATCGCATGCTGGCAGGTCATCAGGTTGTGATTGCCGAGATCGTCGGTCGCCGCCTTCACCGTATCGCCGGTCACGAAAATGCCCGCCGCCGCCGGCGCGCGCAGGAAGGCGTCGCCGATCACCCGGCCGCTGCCGTCGCGCTCGCCGGGGATCTGCTCGGTCAGCGGATGCGCCCGCACGCCCGCTGCCAGGATCACCGTGTTGGCGGCGATACGCTCACCGTTCGACAGCATCACCCCCTCAGCGTCGATAGCCGAGACGCGCAGGCCGGCTCGCGCTTCCACGCCGCACTCCGCCAGCGCCTGGCGAATCACCGCCCCCGGCTCCGCGCCCATTCCGGCGCCCACTTCCGGGGCGCTATCGACGATCACCACACGCACGTTCTCGTCTTTGCCCAGCGCATCCCGCAGCCGCTGCGGCATCTCCGCCGCGCTCTCCAGCCCGGTCAGCCCCGCGCCCACCACCACGGCGGTGTTGCGCGCCGGCGTCGAGGGTTTGGCCGCCAGCGCTTTGATATGGGCATCCAAACGCTGCGCGCTTTCCAGCGTATCGACGTTGAGACCGTATTCGGCAAAGCCCGGCACCGCAGGCACGGAGAGCCGACTGCCGGTGGCCCACACCAGGCGGTCGTAGGCCAGCTCAAGGGATCCCCCCGTCTCCTGCGCCACCGTGAGCGTCTTGGCGGCGGCATCGATGCGCTCTACCGCCCCGGCCAGGTGGTGCACGCCGACGGCGGCGAGCTGCGCGGAAATATCCGGATTCATGTTTTCCAGCACCGCTTCATACAGGCGTGGCCGGATGGTGACCGTTGGCGTCGGCGAAACCATCAGCACCTCGATGTCGTCATGCTTACCGGCAAGGGTAATGGCGCGCATGGCGGACACGGCGGCCCAAAAACCGGCAAAACCGGAACCGGCAATCACTATTTTCTGCGTCATGGGATGACTCCTTCATACAGGGTTGACCGGGCGACGAGGCTGCCCGCAGTTTTTTCGGATGAACGGCGCCGTTCCGCTCCCGTCGCAGGGTGCAGAAGGACCGCCCGCCCCTTCCGAAGAGGCGGGAAAAAATGTGTTTTGTTTTAAGGAAAGGCGGAGTTTAGGTCTTGGCGCGAGCCGTTTTGCCGCTGCGCGCGGTGCGTTCCGTCATGCGCTCGTCGAGCCAGATGTTGACCTCGCCGAAGAAGCCCTGTGGCGCCTTGCGGCCAAAACGGGCAGCGACGTCGCCGAGGGTCTGCGCCGCCAGCGCATCGCGCATCGCCTTCTCCGCCTGCAGCATCACCGCATGGATAGCGCATTTGCCGGAGACCGCCCATTCCGGCGGGGAATCATCGAACACCGCACAGCGCCCGCGCACCTCCTGGCAATCGAACAGCGGCTTGTGCCCCTCGATGGCGTCGATAATCTCCAGAAAGCTGATCTCTTTCGCCGGACGGGCCAGCCGGTAACCGCCGCGCACCCCTTCACTGGCGGCGACGATGCCCGCCTTTTCCAGCTTGGGGAAAATCTTGGCCAGAAAGCTGGGGGAGATCCCTTGCAGTTCGGCGAGTTCGCGGCTGCTGAGCGCGCGCTGGTTATCGCCGACCAGCCACAGCAGGCAGTGGATGCCATATTCAACGCTGGTTGTGATGTACGCCATATGTCCGTTTTTGACCGTCAGTAAACCTTCAATAACGCAGACTATATGAGTCTGCGTTTATCTTGTCAATAAAACACAGACTAACTTTATCCGCGTTTTATTGAAGTTCCGTCTCGCTCCCGACGGAGAAAACGCCCTTCGAAATGAAAAATAAAACTTTTTTGCCCTATTCGCCCCCGGCTAACGTTTCCTTGTCGCCTGCCGCTGACTATGATGTGATGATTGCCGTCGCGGCGGTTTGTGATCCGCCGCACTTTCACGCGGATCGCGCCGTGGGAATAAAGAACTCTTGTCTGCTGCTGACGTCTTAGAAATGATTATTTAAGGGAAACGCCTGACTATGACCAACCGGTTGACCAAAACCGCGTTAGCGGTGCTGTTGCTCGGCACGTTGAACGCCACCGCCCTGGCGCCAGCACAGGCGGAAAGCCAGGACCAGTTGCCGGATATGGGCACCTCCGCCGGCGGCACCCTGAGCATCGGACAAGAGCTGGCGATGGGCGACTTCTACGTGCGCCAACTGCGCGCCAGCGCCCCGCTGATCAACGATCCGCTGCTGAGTCAATACATCAACCAACTGGGCAACCGGCTGGTGGCCAGCGCCTATTCGGTGCGCACGCCGTTCCATTTCTATCTGGTGCGCAACGACGAAATCAACGCCTTCGCCTTCTTCGGCGGCAACGTGGTGCTGCATTCCGCCCTGTTCCGCGTCAGCGACAACGAAAGCCAGCTGGCCTCGGTGCTGGCGCACGAAATCTCGCACGTCACCCAGCGCCACCTGGCGCGCGCAATGGAAGATCAGCAACGCAACGCCCCGTTGACCTGGGTGGGCGCACTTGGTTCCATCCTGCTGGCGATGGCCAACCCGACCATGGGCATGGCGGCGCTGAGCGGCACCATGGCCGGCACCCAGCAGGGCATGATCAGCTTTACCCAATCGAACGAACAGGAAGCCGATCGCATCGGCATTCAGGTGCTGCAGCGCGCCGGTTTCGATCCGGAAGCGATGCCCGACTTCCTGCAGAAACTCTCGGATCAGTCGCGTTACGCCTCCAAGCCGCCGGAAATGCTGCTGACGCACCCGCTGCCGGACAGCCGTCTCTCCGACGCGCGCAACCGCGCCAACCAGATGCAAAAACACATCGTGCAGTCTTCGCAGGATTACCTGATGGCCAAGGTGCGCGCACTGGGCATGTACAGCTCGGAAGGCTATGGCCTGAATGAAGAGCTGCTCGGCTCGCTCAGCAAGGGGAACGTGCGCGAACAGGCGGCCGCCAAATACGGCCGCGCCATCCTGTTCTATGAAGCGAAAAAATACGACGACGCGCGCAACATCATTCAACCGATGCTGGCGCAGGATGCGAAAAACGTCTGGCTGATTGACCTGATGACCGATATCGATCTCGGCCAGAAACGCGCGCCGCAGGCCATCGCCCGCCTGCAGGCGGCCAACGCCGCCCAGAACAACAACCCGGTGCTGCAACTCAACCTGGCCAACGCCTATGTCGAAGGCAACCAGCCGGCGCAGGCGTCGAAGATCCTGAACCGCTACACCTTTGCCCATCCGGACGATCCGAACGGCTGGGATCTGCTGGCGCAGGCCAGCGCCGCTCAGGGGCTGCGCGATGAAGAGCTGTCGGCCCGCGCCGAAAGCCTGGCGCTGAACGGCCGGCTCGATCAGGCTATCGGCCTGCTCAGCAATGCCAGCTCGCTGCAGAAACTCGGCAGCCTGAAACAGGCGCGCTACGATGCGCGCATCGACCAGCTGCGCCAACTGCAACAGCGCTTCCGCCAATACCAGCGCAGCTGATTCAACAAGGAATGAACGCCATGAAAAACGTCACGATTTACCACAACCCGCGCTGCTCCAAGAGCCGTGAAACCCTGGCGCTGCTGGAACAGCACGGCGTCGATCCCAAGGTGGTGCTGTACCTCGAAACGCCCCCTACGGTCGATGAGCTGAAAAAGCTGTTGAAGGAACTGGGCTTCACATCGGCGCGCGATCTGATGCGCAAAAAAGAAGATCTGTACAAGGAATTGAAGCTGGCGGACGACAGCCTGAACGAAGAGCAACTGTTGGCGGCGATGACGGCGAACCCGAAACTGATCGAACGCCCCATCGTGGTGAAAGGCAGCAAGGCGCGCATCGGCCGGCCGCCGGAGCAGGTGCTGGAGATTTTATAGATTCGAATTCGGGCGCGGACTGTCGCGCCCTTTCTTTTACTCGGGCTATTACAGCCCCAGGATCTCTTTAACGAACGGGATGGTCAGCTTGCGCTGGGCGGTGATCGAGGCACGATCGAGCTGATCGAGGGTCATAAACAGCGTGCGCATCTCGCGATCCAGTCGTTTCAGCAGGAAGCGGCCCACGTCTTCCGGCAGCTCGAAGCCGCGCAGTTTGCCGCGCAGCTGCAGCGCCAGCAGTTTCTCTTCGTCCGACAGCGGCTGCAGCTTGTAGATCTGCCCCCAGTCCAGGCGCGAAGCCAGATCCGGTAAACGCAGGTTCAGCTGACGCGGCGGACGATCCCCGGTGATAAACAAACGGGTGCGGCCGGTTTCCAGGATGCGGTTGTAGAGGTTGAAGATCGCCATCTCCCACTCTTCGTCGCCGGCGATGCATTCGATATTGTCGATGCAGACCAGCGCCAGCTGCTCCATGCCGTCCAACACTTCAGGCACGAAGTAGGCGCGCTTGTCGAGCGGCACATAGCCCACCGCTTCGCCTTTCTGCGAAAGCTCGGCGCAGGCCGCATGCAGCAGATGGCTGCGCCCGCCGCCTTCACGCGACCAGAAATAGATATAGCTGCCATGTTCCTGACGGACGGCGGATTGGATCGCGGCTAATAGGGATGGGTTCTCGCCCGGATAAAAACTGGCGAAAGTTTCATCATCGGGAAGATAAAGTGGCAGTGAAAGCTGTGCCGGCGTATTCAGAGAAGCACCTCAACCAAAACTGGCAGAAAAACGTGGGCAGTTTAACACAGAAAACGGGCGCTGTTGAACCGGCAGGATCTTATGCCGCAATAGTGAACAATGCCTAAGCATCGCTTGATCGGCGGCGGCGCCCGCCGAGGCAAGAATTATCCGATATCATTCCCTAACTCCATGCCTGCGCAGGTTAAATTTGTAATTTAAGTAAAATCTGACCTAGTATAGGTAGGCTAAATGCAATCACCATCAACAAGGTTTCTGCAAGGATATAGACGATGAAAGTATGGAATAAAGTGCTGTTGGCCTCCTTTATCGGGTTGTTGGTTGCCGGCTGTGATGACTCCTCCAAGGTTGACGCCAACCTGGATAAAGCCAAAGACAGCGCCGAGCAGATGAAAGACGCCGCCCAGAAAAAAGCGGACGATCTGACGGACAAAGCGAAAGCGACGGCGGATGAAATCAAAAAAGAGGCCGCCACTCAGGCGGATCAGCTGAAAGACAAAGCTTCGGCGATTAAAGAAGACGCCGCCAAGCAGGCGGACGCCATCACCAACGACGCCAAGGCCAAAGCCGCCGCGATCAAAGACGACGCAGGCAAACAGAGCCAGCAGTTGGTGGATCAGGCCAAGGCCATCAAAAACGACGCCATCAACGGCGCCAACGATCTGACCGAGCAGGCCAAGGCGAAGACCGAAGCCATCAAGAACAGCGCCGAAAACAAAGCGCAAGAGTTGAAACAAGAGACCGATGCGGCGGTGAACGGCAATACTCAGCCGGCCACCCAGCAGTAAGCTATTCTCAGCCACCAAAGAAAGGAGCAGTAAATGGGGATTATTTCCTGGATTATCTTCGGCCTGATCGCCGGTATTTTGGCTAAGTGGATCATGCCCGGCAAAGACGGCGGCGGCTTTATTCTGACCGTCGTACTGGGGATCATCGGCGCCGTGGTCGGCGGCTATATCAGCACCTTCTTCGGCTACGGCAAGGTTGACGGCTTCAACTTCGGCAGCTTCGTGGTGGCGGTTATCGGCGCCATCGTGGTGCTGTTCGTGTACCGCAAAATTCGCAGCTAAGGCGAATGCCATAAGTCAAAAGGGCAGCCCCTTGGCTGCCCTTTTCGTTACTTCTGCTCCGCCGATTCGTCCGGCGCGTCAAGCACCTCTTCTTCCTTGCGGAACAGGCTGATGACCTTGAACAGCAGGCTCAGGCCGATCCCCACGATGGTCGCCAGCGCCATGCCTTTCAGCTCCGCCGCGCCGATGTGCACCTTGGCGCCGCTCACGCCGATGATCAGGATCACCGAGGTCAAAATCAGGTTCTGCGCTTTGTTGTAATCCACTTTGGATTCGATCAGCACGCGAATGCCCGAAGCGCCGATCACACCGTACAGCAGCAGCGAAACGCCGCCCATCACCGGCACCGGCACCGCCTGGATCGCCGCCGCCAGCTTACCGATGCAGGACAACAGGATCGCCAGCACCGCCGCGCCGCCGATCACCCAGGTGCTGTAGACCTTGGTGATGGCCATCACGCCAATGTTCTCGCCGTAGGTGGTGTTCGGCGTGGAGCCGAAGAAGCCGGAGAATACCGTCGAGATGCCGTTGGCGAACATCGAGCGGTGCAGGCCCGGATCGCGGATCAGGTCTTTTTTCACGATGTTGGCGGTCACCACCAGGTGGCCGACGTGCTCGGCGATCACCACCAGCGCCGCCGGCAGAATGGTGAAGATGGCGAACCACTCAAAGCGCGGGGTGTAGAAGGTCGGCAGCGCGAACCAGTGCGCCTCGCGGATCGGGGTCAAATCCACCACGCCCATGAAGAACGACAGTGCATAGCCCACCAGTACGCCGATCAGGATCGGGATAATCGCCAGGAAGCCGCGGAACAGTACTGAACCGAGCACCGTGACCGCCAGCGTCACCAGCGAAATGGTGATGGTGGTCGAGTCGGCGCTGGCGCCTTCCGCCGGCAGCAGCCCCGCCATATTGGCCGCCACGCCCGCCAACTCCAGGCCGATGACGGCGACGATCGCCCCCATCGCCGCCGGCGGGAACATCACGTCCAGCCAGCCGGTGCCGGCCTTTTTCACGATCAGCGCCACCAGGCAGAACAGCACGCCGCACATGATGAAACCGCCCAACGCCACTTCGTAACCGAGCGGCAACAGCAGCAGCACCGGCGAGATAAACGCGAAGCTGGAACCGAGGTAGGCCGGGATCTTGCCTTTACAGATGAACAGATACAGCAGCGTGCCGATGCCGTTGAACAACAGCACGGTCGCCGGGTTGATCTTGAACAGGATAGGCACCAGCACGGTGGCGCCAAACATGGCGAACAGGTGCTGGAAGCTGAGCGGAATGGTCTGGAGCAGCGGCGGGCGCTCGCTGACGCCGATGGCGCGACGGGTCATGTGTGCTTTTCCTCGGTTTATTGGTTTTATAGGTTTTAGTCAAAAAAAAGCCGACTCGTTAAGTCGGCTCAAATGTTTACTTAGTCCCAAATATCTTGTCGCCCGCATCGCCCAGGCCAGGCACGATGTAGCCCTTGTCGTTCAGACACTGATCGATGGAGGCAGTGTACAGCTCAACGTCCGGATGCGCTTTCTCCAGCGCGGCGATGCCTTCCGGCGCCGCGACCAGAACCAGCACCTTGATGCTGTGGCAGCCGGCTTTCTTCAGCAGATCGATAGTGGCGATCATCGAACCGCCGGTGGCCAGCATCGGGTCGACGACCAGCGCCATGCGCTCTTCGATGTTGGAAACCAGCTTCTGGAAGTACGGCACCGGCTCCAGGGTTTCTTCGTCGCGGTATACGCCCACTACACTGATGCGCGCGCTCGGCACGTGCTCCAGCACCCCTTCCATCATGCCCAGGCCTGCGCGCAGGATTGGCACTACGGTAATCTTTTTCCCTTTGATCTGATCCACTTCAACTGGCCCGCACCAGCCTTCGATGGTGACTTTTTCCGTCTCCAGATCGGCGGTCGCTTCATAGGTCAGTAAACTACCCACTTCTGAGGCCAGCTCACGGAAGCGTTTGGTGCTGATGTCATTTTCGCGCATCAGGCCAAGCTTGTGTTTTACCAGCGGGTGTTTCACCTCAACGATCTTCATCATTTTTCTCCTATTAAGGTGGTTGCGGCCAAAAAAATCGCGGGATTATACCTCCTTTTTTTCGCCGCGCCACCCACAATAGCCCGATCGGGATCAACAAAAGTTTGAATATCAGTATAGATGACGAAAAAGCGGAGCCGGTTCACAAGCCGCTCGCAAACGTTTGCCTGCGCTGTTAGAATTGCCGCGCCTTATTCCGGAATCAACATCGGAAGCACAGTTTTCAAACCGCAAATCGTCGTGGGGAATCGCGCAGTGACCGACAAAACCTCTCTCAGCTATAAAGACGCAGGTGTCGATATCGATGCAGGCAACGCATTGGTAGATCGCATCAAAGGTGTAGTTAAACAGACCCGTCGCCCGGAAGTGATGGGCGGTCTGGGCGGGTTTGGCGCCCTGTGTGCGTTGCCGCAGAAATACCGCGAGCCGGTGCTGGTTTCCGGTACCGACGGCGTGGGCACCAAGCTGCGTCTGGCGATGGATCTGAAACGCCACGACACCATCGGCATCGATCTGGTGGCGATGTGCGTCAACGATCTGGTGGTTCAGGGCGCCGAGCCGCTGTTCTTCCTCGACTACTACGCAACCGGCAAGCTGGATGTGGGCACCGCGGCCAGCGTGATCACCGGCATCGCCGAGGGCTGCAAACAGTCCGGCTGTGCGCTGGTGGGCGGCGAAACCGCTGAAATGCCGGGCATGTACCACGGCGAAGACTACGACGTGGCCGGTTTCTGCGTCGGCGTGGTCGAAAAATCCGAGATCATTGACGGCAGCAAAGTGCAGTCCGGCGATGCGCTGATCGCCCTGGGCGCTTCCGGCCCGCACTCCAACGGCTACTCGCTGGTGCGCAAAATCCTGGAAGTGAGCAACACCGATCCGACCGCCACTCAGCTGGAAGGCAAACCGCTGGCCGACCACCTGCTGGCACCGACCAAGATTTACGTGAAGTCCGTGCTGGAGCTGATCGAGAAGGCTGACGTACACGCCATCGCTCACCTCACCGGCGGCGGCTTCTGGGAAAATATTCCACGCGTGCTGCCGGAAGGCATGCAGGCGGTGATCGACGAAGCCAGCTGGCAGTGGCCGGCGGTGTTCACCTGGCTGCAGCAGGCCGGTAACGTCAGCCGTCATGAAATGTACCGCACCTTCAACTGCGGCGTAGGCATGGTCATCGCCCTGCCGGAAGCCGAAGTGGAAGCGGCCATCGCGCTGCTGACCGCGGCAGGTGAAAAAGCGTGGAAAATCGGTAAACTGACCGCCTCTTCCGACGAACAACAAGTGGTCATCAACTGATGAAAAAGATCGTGGTGTTGGTCTCCGGCCAGGGGAGCAATCTCCAGGCGCTGATTGACGCCTGCCAGCAGGGCCGCATCGCCGCCGAAATCGTGGCGGTGTTCAGCAACAAGGCGCAGGCTTATGGCCTGCAACGCGCCGAAGCGGCGGGCATCGCCGCCCAGGCGCTGGATGCCAAGGCCTACGCCGATCGCACGGCGTTCGACGCCGCATTGGCGGACGCCATCGACCAGTACCAGCCCGATCTGGTGGTGCTGGCCGGCTACATGCGCATCCTCAGCCCGCAGTTCGTGCAGCGCTATGCCGGCCGCATGCTGAACATTCACCCTTCCCTGCTGCCGAAATACCCGGGTCTGCATACTCACCGTCAGGCCATCGACAACGGCGACAGCGAACACGGCACCTCAGTGCACTTCGTGACCGAACAGCTCGACGGCGGCCCGGTGATTTTACAGGCCAAGGTGCCGATTTTCACTGACGACGAGGAGGATGACGTGGTTGAACGGGTGCAAGCCCAGGAACACACGATCTATCCACTGGTGGTGAGCTGGTTCGTCGACGGCCGCCTGGCGATGCGCGACGGCGCCGCCTGGCTGGACGGCGAACGCCTGCCGGCGCAGGGCCACGCCGCCGACTGATGCGCGCAGCCTGAACCTTGCCTAAACGGCGCCCACGCGGCGCCGTTTTTTTTTCGCTGCCCGCCGCGATGGTTCCAAAAGGCTCGCTGCGCCGTGGCCAAACTGCCCGCTTTAGGGCCAACCCCGTCGTGAGCGCGTCCCAGTATGTCGCATCAATGCCCCGCCCGGAACGGAACGCATCACGGGCACCAAGCCAACTGTGGTTCCGCGCGCAATAATCCTTGTCAAAAAATAAAACCATTATAATACTTTCCACCCTAAACAATATTAGGTGAAATTTTTCAAAAAAGAATATATTTATCCCTTATACATAGTTTTAAATTAAATAAACTAACGTCAACCCCACGATTATTGTGAGCTTCGTTGCAATAACAGAAAACACCCCTGTCAATTGTAATGATGTGTTGCCGTTCTATTACAAGTATGTAAGAGTGTGTCTAACACGATAACTTAACATTACGTACATAGGATTCCTTTCATATTCGCAAGCGCCAGTCATATATGACGCCTTCAAATGCAAATAATTCAATATGAAAGAATTCAGTATCGCCGCTGCTTATTTTTATATAATTAGCGCGATATTAAAATTGATTTTTATTTTTCAGATAAATATTTAATGGGGAATATCCCATTGAGATGAATTCGTTTGAATATATTTCAACGATATGCAGCAGCTCGAATCATGTTATAGCTAACTCATCAATAAACTGATTAATAAGGATATTTATGCTTAATCATACCTCTCTGACTCGTCAATCCCACCGTTTCGATATTGTTCTCGACTCGCCTTCCATGCCCTCTGACGGCATTGATTTATTAGTCGAAGAACTGCCTGAAACGCTGCACTTTGCCAGCGATTGCGCCTCAACCGGCAGCAGCGTCAGCACCGCCTCTACAGCGGGCTGCGGCTGCATTGCAACGGCGAGCTGCATCGGCACAATGGGCAGCGTTACCAGTAGCGGCAGCTAAATCATTACCCACAACCGGTACAAGATACTGTGCCAGTTAGTTATCTGAAACTCTACTCACTGGCTTTAAACAATGAGCACGTACACTGACGCCACTTTAGATTTCGACAGCAGTCATAAGCCAACCCTGGATATATCCTGGGATCGCAAACGGCCGCTATTAGAGGTCGAGTCACTGAATAAGTTTTATGGTGACACGCAAGTTCTTCATGACATCTCGCTGCAAATCAAGCCGGGAGAAATCATTGGATTGGTCGGACCTAACGGTGCCGGCAAAACGACGCTCATGGAAACCTTGTACGGAGGACAGCCCTTTGAAGCCGGCTTGGTGCGTTTATTTGGCGAAGACGTTCGACAAGGGCTTAATCACGTCATCAAGCAACAGTTAGGCGTCGTTCCGCAATCCTTTAGTTTGCCTTCGCTGCTGCGCGTTGAAGAGATCATTTCGCTCTATCAGGTACTTTATACGGATGCGTTGTCGGTTAAGCAGTTATTGGACATTGTGGCGCTAAAAGCGCAGCGTAAAATGCGTTTCTCGCGGCTTTCAGGGGGGCAAAAAAGACGTTTGGTGTTGGCGCTGGCATTGGCCGGCAAACCCAAGCTTCTTTTGCTGGATGAACCCACCAGCGATCTTGACCCGCAAAGCCGACGCTATATTTGGCGGCACATTATTGCGAATTCTCGTCAATCTGGCACGGGCGTATTGATCGCCACTCACCAAATGGATGAGGCGGAGAATTTATGCGACCGGGTGATGATCATCAACCACGGCCGGTTGCTGGAGAATGCCAGCCCACAACAGCTTATTGAGCGTTATTGTCCTGGGCATCATATCCGATTCTCAGTGCCGTTGACGTCGGTTGACGAGTTCCTCGCGCTCTTCCCTGAGGCGACGCAGGAAAGCGATGAACATGATCAAACCTTCCGCCGCCTACATATTCCCACCCAAGAATTGGCACAGGTGTTACCGCAAGTGATTGCGTTATCACAACGATTGGGTTGTGAACCCGAACAAATGCAGGTAAGCAAAAACACCCTCGAGGATGTGTTCATTCATCTGACAGGCGAAGCATTAAGGGATTAACATGAGCCATAGCTGGCAGATTTATCGGCGCTTCTTCGGCGCCAACACCAAAGAATATTTACGCGATCCGCTATCAACCTTATTTTCTCTTGTATTGCCGTTATTTTTCATCTTTACCTTTGGCATAACGGCAAAAATTATTAATGGCAATCATCAACCGTTCTCCATGCAGGTGAGCGTTGTCGGAGACACGCCGGAAACAGAGGCTCTCTGGCTTAAATTGAACAATTATCCTGGCCTGGCCGTCCAGCGCCAGCTTCGAAGCGATCCGGAAGCGCTGGTGCGCGCGAATGAAGTGAACGCGGCGGTGAGTTGGGATGCAGTACAACAACGCCCTGCGATCACCACGACGGAATCCATGAGCTCCATCGCTCAACTGGTTTCCGCCGCACTCAATCAGCAACCGGCCGACGCCCAGCAGCCGATACGCTTCATTACGCTGAAAACTGAGCGTTTCAACTATTTTAGTTTTATCTTCCCGTCCTTGCTGACGCTGGCCCTGTTGCAAGTCGCCTTATTTGGCACGGCGACGCCGCTGATCGCCGCGCGAGAAAAAGGCACTTACCGCTATTACGGCGTCATTCCGTTGCCGCGCTGGATTCTGCTCGCATCACAGGTCAGCGTCCGCCTGGTGATATCACTGGTTCAGATCGCCCTGTTAATGCTCATTAGCAGTCTGGTCTTTGGCTTTACCCTTGAGCATCCCCTGCTGTTTATCGTGCTGCTCGTCGCCAGCGCACTGTTGCTGGTGAGCTTTGGGTATGCGCTGGCCGGCTTATTCCGCACGAATACCGTCGCGACAATCGCCCTGACCTTACTCAACTTTTGGTGCATGTGTTTCGGGCAATTGTTCCTCGATCTGAGCGCATTCCCGCCACTCAAATGGTTAATTTTGACGACGCCGGTCGGTTTTGTCGCCGATGCACTGCGATACGCCATGAATGGCAGCGAAGGCGTATTCCCCTTCTTCATTAACTGTATCGGCATGGCGATATGGGGTGTGATCACGCTGTTTGTCGGCGTTAAGTGGTTCCTTTTCCAGCCAAAACAATCTTAAAAAAAACAGGTACGCAAAGATGAAAAACAGATCGGCATCTTGGCATTTTTACAAGCTGTATATCGGTAGCCATCATGATGGAATGGACTTTCTGATCACCCAGGGATTGACCCAAGCACTGGCGTACGCTCCTGATTCTCCTTGGTTCTTCTTACGTTATATCGATGAAAAAGGATTACATTTACGCGTTCGTTTTCTGCTGCAGGAAAAGGACAGCCAGCGCCTGGAAACCGCCATTTACGCTGCGCTGCATGATGCGCTGAATAGCCTGCCGTTGCGCCCGGCCAACCTGTGGACGCCATTGGTCAGCTTCCGCGGCAACACGCCGTTTCCCACGCATGAACTCCCGGTCCATTGCGAACGCGCGGAATATGAGCCGGAAACGGACGTCTACGGGGGCGAAACGGGCATTGGCATCGCCGAAGCGCTGTTTCACCAATCCAGTGACATTGCCCGTGCCATATTGCTGGCCGAGGCAGGCGGCGGCATGACGCGCAAAGAGTTTGCGTTGCCTCTGATGCTGGCCATGTTGGAAACGTTCATTCCTGTTGCCCGGCGTTCCGCCTTCCTTGAAAGCTTCTCGACTTTCTGGCTGGCGGGCTCTGCGGATATCGGAATGATCAAAAACAGCTTTACCGATCGCGCATGGGAACTGATTGATGAAAACTCGGTTCTTCTGTCGCCGCAGATACGGCAAGACGCGCAAAGCGCCGAACTGGTGGATCGCTGGCAGTCTGCGCTAGACCAGACCCGGCGTAACTATGAACGCCATTGCGAACGATACAGTGACGGCCTCGCGAAAAATCTGGCATTCCAATTCATGCACCTAATGAACAATCGCCTTGGCTTAAGCACGCTGGATGAAGCCTGGCTGGCCGTGTTGCTAAGCAAAAGCCTGGAAAGCGGAGTTATTCATGCATCATCATAACTTTGCCGTTTCCGCGTCCATGCGCCAGAAATATCCGTTCATGTCGCTGCTCTCGCCGCTGACGGGCGTTGTCGGCAGCGTCTACCCGTTGGAACCGCAGGAGATGCATATCCCCCGCTTTTCGTCGGTTCTGGCCAGCCTGGGCAATCTGTCAATGCCATATCCCCATATCATTGACAATAAAGGCAACGACCTGCAAAAAATCGCGCTTGCCGGCTGCGGCGCCGATGAACACGTCGATATGGCGATCGTCCGCGCTGTCGCCGAAGCGGCAGAGCGATACGCCACCTGCGTCTACCATCCTCGCGATGTTTCGGTCGCCAGCTTCCGCGAACTCGGGGCTGACGGTTTGGCGGCCGACAGCCTGCCCCGTTGCAGCGAGGAGGAGCTCGCCGATCCGCTCTGCCCGGTCAAACCCATTGATGACGCCCAGCCGTTGCGCTGGGTGGAAGGTTACTCGTTGACGGACTCCCGCCCGCGCAAGATCCCGTTGATCATGTCGCATCTGTATGTGCGGCCCTGGGAAAGCGAGCGTTTCTGGTTGCCGATATCGACAGGCGTCGCGGCGCACACCGACCTCACCACCGCCACGGTAACCGCGATCAATGAAGTCATCGAACGCGATGCGATTGCCCTTACCTGGCTATTGCAAATGCCTTTAGCGCGCATCCGCTTCGATGAACCGGTACCGGATAGATTACAAGACAAGTTTTCACGCCTGGCGGCCAGTGGGCTGGAACAGCTGTTCTTCGATGCCACTACCGACATCGGCTGCCCGACAATCTACGGATTGCAGCTGCGCGACGGGCATCCGACCTCGGCCCAGTTCGTCAACTGCTCTACGGGGTTCGATCCCTGGGGCAGCTGCGGCAAGATTATCCGAGAAAGCGCCATGGGGCGTTCGGTACTCGAACATCAACTGCCGGTGCCGGACGATATACGCGATTTTATCGCTCTCGAACATGGCGCCATCTTCATGGGGCGAGCCGAACAGCGCTCCGCATTCGATTTTCTCACCGCCAGCGAGCGGCAGATGCCGATTAGCCGCCTGCAGGCCGGGCAACCGCAAACGCCGGCAGCACAGCTGAAAAAATTGGTGGCGCGTTTTCGTCAACTCAAGATGGACGTCGTGATAGCGGACATGACGACGGATGAACTGCGCGATGCCGGTTTACATGTGGTGCGCGCTGTCATCCCCGCCCTTTTGCCCATGACGGCATGCTATCGCGCCCGCTATCTCGGGCATCCGCGCCTACGGGAACAGCAGCAACGGTTGAGTGAACAATTAGGCAAAGCCGCCACGATAAATCCGTGGCCGCAACCTTTTGCCTGAAGGAGAGTGGTAATGATTATCGTCAGTGACACCGCGTTCGGCAATGACGTGGCCGATTATATGCACTGCCAGGAAGGGATCTCTCAACTGACATTGGCAACCGCACTGAACTATTCCTGGGCCGACAGCAAGGTTTCGTTCGTCGGGATCGCGCTATCCGGCGGCGCGCCGCTTAAGCTTGAACAGCTCACCACGCAGCTGTTTCGCGCCGGGATCCCTCACGCTTGCACCGTGTTGAACGACCATATGCTGTTTTGCGGCCCCCTAGTCATCCCAGGCCGAACCGCCTGTTATGCCTGTGCGGCGAAGCGCCTGCTCAGCCTCGCCGAAACGCCGCGTACGGCAATGATGGATTTGAACCTGCAGCGATATCATGAACAGCAGCCGCAGAACGCATTGCGCGGATATACGCCGGCGCTGGTGCTGATGGCTGGATTACGGTTAAAGCAGTATGCGCAGCTCCCCGAAGACCAATTCGGCAAACTGACCGCCGTGAGCTTTGGCAGCAATCGCACCGCGAGCAGTTCCGTGGTGGCGTTACACGGCTGCAGCTGCCGTGAAAACCGGCATATTTCGCAGGCTCAGGGCACGGCCTTGTTGGCCGAACACCTGGAAGGAGCCTTACGCTAATGAAAGCCACTCATATGTCGACCGTCTTGTCGGGCGCACAGTTTAGCCACCATAACGATCTTTACGCTTTGCTGCCCAAGCGCCCCAAATTAATTCCGGAACTGATTTTCATTCCTGAAAGCGATACCCGCGTAGCCGTGTATGGCGCCTATCAGCCGCGCATCCTGACCTGCGTTCAGGGGATAAACACGCTGGCGGTCTTCCTCGAGCGCCTCGATGGCGTCAACGTGCTGGAAAGCGTGCTGACCGACGACGCGACCATGAGCCGCGAGAATGCCCTGGGCATGCTGTCCTTACTGTTTCGCTATGGCTTCCTTGAAGAAGGTGAAGGCCTGGATGACGGCGCCCCAAGCCATTTGGCAAGCTATTGCGGCCGCTTTGTCGACAATACCCGCCTGCACGCCAACCGCACTGCGGCGCTGCAGTCCGCCCGCCGCCGCAGGCTCGCCCTGGTTTGCCCGGAAGATGTGTCATCGCTGCTGCAACACGCGTTGGCGCCTATGGCCGCCAGCATTGACGTTCTGACCGAGCGCCCAACGTCCAGCGCCCTCCCCTGGGATGATGCACTGATCATTTTTGACGGCAGCGAGTCCGACGTTTTCCGCCAGGCATGCGCCGATGGGTTGCACCAGGCCGGCGTGCGTTATCTGAGCTGCATTATTGGCGCGGATCGCACGCTGGTGGGCCCTTATACCCTCCCGAACATCAGCGCCAGTTATCAATGCGCACGCACGCAATGTGAGCAGCCATCGCCCGCCAACGATCGGCAAGAGGTGGCGTTCCGCGCCGTCTATGCCGCCCATGAGCTGGGGCAAATTCTGCTCGGGCTGTCCTCTGAAAGCTACCTCAACAAGGTCGTTTCCCATAGCCATCGGGGCGAGGGGGAGTACACCTTAGCCTATAAGGTCGCCCGCATTCCCGGTACCGCGCTAAGCGGTTTAGGCCATGCCGCCTATCTGCCGCCGGGGGAAGAGGCATTTACTGCCTGGCAGCACCATATCGGCACACGCTTGCCGCCGCAGGGCTTGTTGCCACCGCGTTCGCATCAGATGCACTTCACGCTGGATAACCTCAACCGCCACGCCTCAAGGCCGGTCAGGCTGCATGGGCAGCAGCATATCAACCTGCCCGACAGCGCATTGGCGGAGCGCTGTCCGCCGCCCTGGCGAATGTCGGCAATGCCGTCACAACCGTTGACACTGGCCAATCTGGGCTGGTTGCTGCGCCACGCCACGGGTTATCAAAAAGGTGAAGACGGCACATTACGCCGCATCGCGCCCAGCGGTGGGCAACTGCTCTCGTGCGATATGTTTGTGGTCGTCCGCCGGCCGCTGCCGGAGATACCTTGCGGGGCCTGGTTCTATCTCGGTGAAAAGCACCAGCTCGTCAGGATTGACGGCATTGACTGCCAGCAATTGGAACACTTGCTCCAGCATCCCGAAGAGCCGATTTCACTCATTATCAGCGGCAACCTGAACCGCGTGCGCGGCAAATATAACGACTTCAGCTATAACATCGTTAACCTTGACGCTGGAGTGGTTAATCAATATTGCGCGCTTTCCGCGCGCGCGGCGGGCTGGACGCTGAGAGAAGATCATGGCGTCGACCTGCAATGGTTGGCGTCATTGCTCTTCTTCACGCAACAGGATAACCCCCATATCCTCTGCCAGGTCTTGCATGTGCAAGCGCCCCCGTCACAGGGTGAGCCGTGCCCTGCTCCACTTTATGAAACGGCGAGCAGCCTGGTCGCCGTTAGCCACCGCCCACGGCCGGCCGCCGCGCCAGCGTCGCCCACGCCCGCTGCTCTTTCATCACTGGCGACTGTGCACCGCGATGAGCCGCTCTCCGCGTTGCTGGAGCGCCGCAGGGCGACGTATGACTATGCCGATAGCCCGTTCCCGGAAACCTGGCTGAATACCCTGATCGCCGTCGCGCATGCCGGTCTTGAACAAAGCCGCCTGCGCGGGATGCCGGCGTTGCCAATGGAACCCTGGATATTGCTGCCGGAAGCCAGCGGCGAACTTGCCGCGGGCATTTATCAGTGCAGTCAGGCAGATCGCCGTTACTGGCGGAAACGGGATAGCGGGTTTGGCCGCGCACATTTGGCTGATTGCATCAATCAATTAGCGTTCCATAAAGCCGGCGCGTTGCTGATGTGGGTTGCCGATCTTGAAAAGACCCTGCATGACCATGGCGCGGCGGGATACCGCATGCAGCTGCAAAACGCCGCGGCAAGCGCGATGCAGTGCTGGTTGGCGGCGCTGGACTGCGGCTTGACCGGAACGCTGGCGGGAGGCGTGATCGAAGAAGGGCTCATTCGCCACGCGGGCGCCGACGGCTATCGCGAGGCGCCGCTGTTCTGTCTAGTGCTGGCGTCCCCTCCGCCGGCAGAGGGTGTTTAACATGCCGCCTGCATCCCCCCTGTTGCGTTTAAACGAGGATGTGAAACTGATCTCTCCGCAGGCGAATGTGGCGCTGTTGCTGCAAGAAAACAGTAATGCGCCGTTAAAGCTGAGTGGGTTTTCTGCCCGGCTTGCCCAACAGTTGCAAGGGGGCAGCTCCATGGCGGCCCTCCTGGCGGAGCTGGCAGAACACCACCCGAACGCAACGCCCGAACAGTGCCAACAGGCGCTGTCCGCGTTTCTGCTGCGGTTGAAACAGGCGAATATGATCGTTGATGGCGCGCAAAAGCCGCCTGCGGCGGCGAAAGTGGCCGGGCGATATCAGCTGCCTAACCCCGATCGCGCCGCACATAAAATCGCCACCGTGCTGCGGGTTGTCCCGCGCGGGTTAGGTTACGGCCTGCTGAGCCTCGCGATTGCCGCTGCCTTGTGGCGTTTCATCGCGTGTTTGCCAGGGCTAAACGCCTGGCTGCTGCAGGGCGAATGGGCCAGCGTCCAGCTGATGGTGATGCTTGTCGGCATACCGTTATGGCTGTTTTTGCATGAAATGGCGCATGCCGTCGTTTGCCGTCTTTACGGCTGCCCGGTTCTGGGGGCAGGTCTGCAATTTCGCGGCTGGTGGCTGCCCTCCGTGTTTGTCAACACCAGCGCCATCGCGCTATTCCCACTGCGCGGCATGAAGGCCTGGGTGGCGATGGCAGGGCCATTGATGGATCTCTTGTGTCTGGGAGCGCTCGCGGCGCTGAGTGAAAGCGCCGTCGCCACCGCGATACGGCCGTTACTGCTGTTGATACTGTTCGGCCTGCTTTTCAATCTCACCCCTTTTCGGCTTTCGGATGCCACGCGGGCATTTCGCGCTTTTGCCCAACCCGGCGCCAATAAGAAAACCCGCGAGTGGTCTGCCCGAGGCCGCCGCCTATTCCGCAGTTATTGCCTGCTTTACAGCCTCTGCATGGCGGCGGCGATGGGTTGGTTAAGCTTCGTGAGTTGGCAGAAGGTGAATAACTGGTTGGCATCTGGAGTATTATCATGACGTTACCCGCGCAGCCTTTGTTGCTCGTCGCCCCTTTTATCATGCTGCGCACCGCAGGCCTGCCGGCGCACTATGTCAGCCAACTTCCGGATGATTTATCCGCGATTATCCGGCAACACCACTTGCAGGAGCCGGCCTGGCGGCAACTCGGGCAGGCGCTTATCGCCAGGCTGCATGCGAATATCGCATTACCCTCGGCGGACAGCGTTCGCCAGGATATGATTCGCTGTCGCCGCCATATCTTCAACGATCGCTATTTCAACCTGTCTGCCGAAGTGCGCGCCTGGTTGGCGCATTACGACTCAGCCGCTCTGGAGCAACTGACCGAATGGTTGGCGATAGCGAATGAGCGCCGGCAGTTGGCGGCAACCTTTAACCAACGCTGGCAGCGTGTCAACGAACAGACGCAGGCCTTGTTGCTCAAAGCCGCCAACGAACCGGCTCTGCGCCGGGCGCTCTGCCTTGCCTCCCCGCAGTTGCTTTGCGATCTGGAACAAAATTGGCAGAGTTGGCCGGCCAAACGGCGCCGGCGCGTAGAGCGCTCCTTGTTTGCCTACATGATTCGAGCGGCGGGCAAAGTCAGCCCATTCAGCACCTTTTCCTCTTTTAGCCTGGTCCCGTTTGAAAGCTCGGCCGGCGAAGCCACTCTGCAAACCGGTGAAGGCAAGGTGACCTCGACCGTACACCTCAACCGCTCCATCGCATTAGCCTTGCGCGACGCGCTGTATACGCAGCTCTGGTTGGCGAAACATGATCTGCCGCTGTGCCGTAACCCCTCCTTGCAACGCATTTCCGCCAGCCAGATGCGCGGCCATTTCTATCGCTATGAGAAACGCCACGGTTTGTTATGGAACGAAGAGCAGCAATTTGTCCTGGGCCTGGAGGCAGCGGAAATCGACGCCGTTCTGAGCGCCAGCCACCAGCAAAGCTGGAGCGAGTGGCGAGCGCATTTCGAACTGGCCGGGATGGCCCCGCCCGAAGCGGAAAGACTGCTGAGAAAGCTGGTGCGCAAGGACGTCTTGCGCCCAACATTACAGTGGGGAACGCATCATCCTGCCCCTCTGGCCGATGTTTTGGCGCTGATGCCGGCGGAGCTCTCCAGCGACGCTCTGCGCAACCTGCCCGAACTGCCCGAACGCTTTGGTGCGGCAGAAAACGCGGAGCGCGTTGCGCTGCTTGAGCAGGCTCAACAGACGATTCAACAGAGCTGGGAGCGGCTGACCCGCCATCAGATGCCCGAAATTCGCAATATTTTATATGAAGACGCCTGGCGGGAAGGGATCAGGATGACATTGCCTGACGCTTTCATTCCCAATGTACTTGCCCGCGTAGCGAAAGCGGTGGCCAAACGCGCCACGTTGTCGCAGGAGTACCTCTGGCTGCTGCAGAACTTTATCGACAAATACGGCGCAGGTGGCCACTGCACCGATGTCTCATTGTTTTTGCAGCAGAGCTGGCAGGGATTTATTCAATTCACCCAACAACGTATCTCGCAGTCCGCCGCCACAACGGCCCGCTGGCGGCAGCACAATATCAATCCCGCCGCCCTGAAGCTGCCGGTAACGCTCTTCCTGCAATTGGATGCCCGTCATGTGGGGCAGCTAGCGCATCCCCGGGGCAAAGTGGTCATCAACAATGCGTATTCGCGTATCGGCTGGCAGTTGGCACGCACCACATTGACCAACGACAGCCAGGCCGACGACAGGCGCCATCAGTTGCAAAACTGGCTGCGCCAGTTCGCCGCGCCGGCGCTGCCATTAACCTTCAGCGTCAGCGGCGAGTCCAGCAATCTCCAGGCTCAGGCCCGCCTGGCGGCTCATCATCTGTGCCTGGATGAGCCGCCTCAGGTTGCCGGCGACCTGACGCTCGACCGGCTCCAACTGCATCATGATACGCAGAGCGGCCTGCTGAAGCTGACGGACAACCAGGGACAAGCGTTCCAATTATGTTACCTCGGCGCGGCGACGCCGATGGTGGCCTGGGGAACCAAATACCTGCTTACCGTACTGGCCGAACCGGTGCAGATTGGCCGCCCCGCCTACAAGCGATTGATGGCCAATGAGCTGGATCATGACTTCCGCCATGCCCCGCGCATGGAGGAGGAAGACTGTGTCCTGATCCGTGAAACCTGGTGGGTCCGCTCTTCCCGCATTTTCCATGAGCTGTCCGGGCATCAGGCGGCGGAGCATCCGGCGCGCCTGTTGGCATTGTTACTGAAGAACGGCATTCCGACAGACAGCTATGTGAACGGGCAATTCAACGATCATCTTAGCTGGCAGTCATTTAACAACGACAAGATTCGCAAGCCGATGTGGTGCAGGCTGGGCAATTCACATTGCCTTGACCAATTGCTGCTACTGGCGCGAAAAGTTGACTGGTTAGTCTTCCGAGAGGCTCTCCCGTCACCGGAAAACAGTTGGATGGAAGTGAAGAATGAAACCTATCTCACTGAAATACACACTGAGATGGTCATCCCTGGCGATTACCTCGACGCCTCTCTTATGTCCCCTCTGAAGGAGAAATCCCATGCATAAAGTATCAGGCTTGCTGCTTATTATCGGCCTCGTCATGTTCGCTGTCGCCCTGGCCCTCAATATCTACAGTAGCTACACGGCGAGCAACGCCAACGGTGCGTCATTGTTCTCCACCAACTGGTGGGCGCGCTGGTTCCCACTTTACGCTTCGGGAGCCGCTCTGCTCTTCATTGGTGTGATCTTGCGTCTGACAGTAGGGGATCGTTAAGCATCTATGCGTTCCCCATCTTCAGAGGCACCGCGCAACGCCGCCCGCCAGCAGGCGTTGCACCTGCTGAACTCGCCTCATACTCCGCCGCGCGGGCGGCCATGGCGCAAAGCGGCGCTCGTCGGAGCGATTGCGCTGGCGTTAGCCTTAGGTCTCGTTGCCGGCAGGGCATGGTTTACCCAGCCAGCAGCGGCCGAGCGCGCCAGCGCCGCCGAGCCTCAGGCCAACACCGCAGCACCTGTCGAGCCAGCGCCCCCTGCGGCGGCCGCATCTGCAGTCACGGCCGCAGGATTCATCAAGGCCTCGCGCCTCTCCACCGTTTCGGCAGAGATTACGGGAACGGTGCAAGAGATTTATGTGCAACGCGGGGACAAGGTAAAAAAAGGCGAGCGATTGGCATCACTCGACGGGCGTTCGCTAAGAGCGCAGCTTGCGTCGCTCCAGGCCAGCCAGCAAATCGCGGCGGGCAAACTCGCGCAGACAGAGTCCCGCCTGCCGCGCGCGCGCAATCAGCTGCAGCGATTGAACCGTTTGTTGCCGCTCAACTATGTGAGCCAGGATGATGTCGACAGCGCCAAAGCGGAGTTGGATTCGTTCGAGGCGCAGCGCCGCCAATATCAGGCAGAATTACAACAAGTGGGCTGGCAGATAAAAGCCAGTGAAATCGACCTGTTGCGTACGATTATCCGCGCGCCCTTCGACGGCCAGGTGGTGTCGTTAGACGCCTCCCCGGGGGAAACGGTCTCGCCCATTTCCGCCGGCGGCGGTTTCACCCGCACGGGGATCGCCACCATTGTCGGTTTGGATGATTTTGATGCCGAAGTTTGGCTGCCCGAAAGCCAGCTGGCGAAAGTCGCGCCCCAACAACGAGTGACAATCAAGCCGGATGGCCTCCCCGATCGACAGATTTCAGGCACCGTCAGCCTTATCTCTTCGGTGGTGGATGAGCAACGCGCGGCGGTTTTAGTCATTATCAAGCTCGCTCAGCAACAGCCCTGGCTGAAACATAATATGTCAATTCAGGTAGATTTTTATGAATAAAACGGCAACCGCGCCGAGCGATCCGGTCGTACAACTGCAACAGGCCGGCAAAGACTATAAAAAAGGGCGCGAGCACATCACGGTATTGCACGATCTTGATTTTAGCCTGCACGGCGGCGAGATGGTCAGCATCATGGGGCCATCCGGCTCAGGGAAATCGACGCTGCTCAATCTGATCTCCGGCGTTAATGTCTGCGATCGGGGCGAGGTATTTTTGCAAGGGCATTCGCTGCATCGGCTGCGATCTGAAGAACGCACCTCGCTGCGAGCCCGCCATATTGGCTTCGTCTTTCAGTTTTATAACCTGTTGCCCGTGCTCAGCGCCGAAGAGAATGTCGCCCTCCCCCTGCACCTTTGGCATATGGACGCCAAACAGCGCCGGCAACGCGTCGACGCCGCGCTGGAGCTGGTTCAGATGGAACACCGGCGCCGCCACTTGCCGGATGAACTCTCCGGAGGAGAGCGCCAACGCGTGGCCATTGCGCGTGCGATAGTCACTAATCCGGATCTGCTGCTGTGCGATGAGCCTACCGGCGATCTCAGCCAGGAGGCGGGGGAGGAAATTATGGATATTATGACGCTACTGAGCCGGGAGCAGGGCAAGGCTATCATCGTCGTGACGCATGATATTCAGGTCGCCGCGCGGGCACAGCGCCAATTCCAACTCAGGGACGGCAAGCTGATCCGTAGGGATATGCCATGAGAGCCGTGTTTTACCTCTGGTTGTGGCGCTCCGCCACTGAGCAGTCGAGAAGATTTATCATGATCTTGCTGTTTATCGCCAGCGGCGTCATGTTGCTGCTGCTCATGCTGACCTTTGATCGCGCCTTCAGCTTAAAGGCAAGCGATCCGCCCGGCGCAGACAACCGGCTACTGGTGCTGAATGCACTCAGTTCCCAAATGCTGCTGCCGCAGTTTTATCATCAGAAAATGAGTCAACTGCCGGCGTTGGATCGGCTGAGCTGGGGAGTTTGGGTCGGTGCTTACTATCGCCACCCCGGATGGTTCGTGCCCGCTATCGCGGTAGAAGACCAACACTACTTCGCCATGATCCCCTCTTTAAAAATAGCGCCGGGCTTACTGGAGCGTTGGCAGAATGACCGGCAAGGCGTGCTGGTCGACAGCCGTTTTGCGGCGCAATATCGCTTAAAAGCGGGCGATCGGCTGCCGCTTTCATCCGCGATTTGGAAGCTCGCGCCTAACCCCATTCTCGATCTTTACATTACTGGCATCGTTGAAGAAACCCAAACCGACACCCCTCCCGCGGTCTGGATGCATTATGACTACCTCGACAGCGTGAGACAAAATGGCAAGCGGCTGGTGAGTTTTTTTATGGCGACCCCTAAACCCGGCATGTCTGCCGAGAACCTCTCCCGGCAGATTGATGCCCTGTTTGGCGCGGAGCGGTTGCGCGGCACCACGCAGACAGCCCCCGTACGCATGCATATAAAATTGTTTATGAGTAAATTGTTCGATTTCCATCGCGTGATTTTTTGGGTCAATCTGGCGCTGTGCCTGTTATTGGCGCTGCTGCTCAGCACCAACTTCTATGTCATGACGCATAAAGCCTTGAGCGACTACCGCACCCTTAATTATCTGGGTTTTCGCAAATCACAGTTGATTAAAGCGGTTGCCGTGCAACTCGGCGCCATCACCTTGGCGGGTGCCATCGTGGGCATAGTGTTGTCGGTTATTTTTATCCTGCTGTTGCCGACGCTGTTCCCCGCCGTATTAAACGCCGTTGAGCCGCATTTCCAGGATTATGCCATCGGCCTCCTGCTGGTCTTTATTTTATCCCTGGTCTGCGCATTGCCCTCCCTCTTGCAAATCGCTCGCCTGCAGGAGGAGAGAAAATGAACCCGCGTTCATCCTCGAAAATCCACCAGCTCGGGATATTGCTGGGCATTGGATTACGCAACCTGTGGCGGCGGCCGCTTTATTTCACCGCGATTCTATCCAGCTTCATTTTTCTCGCGGTCATTGTGACATCGTTATTTTCACTGCGCGCAGGGCTGATCGGCGCGCTGGAGTCGAGTGCGGAACCCGGCCTGTATTTTGCGCAAAAGAAAGACTCCTCTTCCGAACTGACCAGCACGATAACGCGAACGCAGGCGGCGCAACTTTCGCGCTTGCCCGGCCTTGTTGCGGCTTCGCCGGAGTGGGTTGTCCTGGTGCGGCTCCGCCCAGACAACGTGGAGAAAGAGTATCTGGTGCGCGGCGTAACGCCGGCGGCATTCACGCTGATGAACGCGAACAACGGGCAACCGCTGGTCACCCTCACCCGCGGCAGAGCATTTCAGCCGGGGCAAAATGAGCTCGTCGTCGGCGCGTCATTGGCGCGGCATTATCCGGCGTTCCACGTGGGCGAGACCATACGCCTGCACGACCGCGATTGGAAAATCGTCGGTGAATTTACCACCGGCGGTTCGCCGCGGCAGTCCGAGTTCATGGCCGATCTGGAACATATCCGCACCAGCTGGGGCGCGGGACTCGATTACAACCTGGTGGCATTGACCAGCAATGTCACCTCTGTCGAGCAACTGCAACAAGCCATCCAGGGGACGCTCAATGACCGAGTCGCCATTAGCGACAGCCGAACCTACTATGCCGGCAGCAGCGAAGGGTTGGGCCAGGTGCTGCTGTGGTTCGGCCTGTTATTTTCATTGCTGGCGGGGGTGTCGGTGACTGCGGGCATCATCGCGCTGTGTGAATCGCTCATTGCCAACCAACAAGACCAGCTGGCAATAACGCTGCTGCTGGGATTCGGCAGGGTTATTGATGTGTCTTATCTCTGCCAAACCCTCTTGCTGGGCCTGGCAGGCTCTTCCATTGGCGCCTTGTTGAGCATGTTGCTGTTCAACGGCATCACGTTCACCACGTTTGGCCACGCGCATGAGCTGGTGTTCCCCATGATGGTCAGCGGAAAAATGCAGATGATCAGTATCGCTTATGGCGTATTCATCAGCTTTATCGCCTCACTGTTTGTGCTGCCGGCCATTCGCGCAGCGACAAAGGGAAAATAATGCCGGGCGCAACAGAGAGCCGGCGAAAAGCAAGCCGCGCGTCGCCGCCGGGGTGCGGCCCAATAGCGATTAAAAAATGATAGCTACTTAATTTATTGCGGTATGCCCGGCGAAACGCGGCAGAAGATTTTGCGATGACCTTGGCGATAAGGGCAAGGCAATTTCCCCCGCCGGTCATTGTCGCCAACGAAGAGCGCAGGGCATTCATTGAATGAAATCGCGCTAGGTGAAAAACCCAAAGCACTGAATATCAATTACACAGAGATATTGATTTGATTTTGCAGGCCAAAAGAAAATGGAAAGCCTGGTGACAAGGCACTTGAGTACCACTCCAGAACAGGAGCCAGAGAAAAAATGAATGATTCATCCCTTAATAATACCCCCCTGGCGGACACCCAGCAGGGCGTATGGTACGCATCGCAAGCGAGCCACTCTTCCAAACTCTATGCGACGGCGCAAGCCCTGCGCCTGCACGGTGAAATTAATCGGACATTATTGCTCAACGCCATCGAACTGGCTCTGCAGGATATTGAGGTGCTCAACCACCGTTTCCTCGATATCGATGGCACTCCGTCTTTCGGCATCCGCCAGCCTGCTGGCCGCGTGACCGTCTGCGATCTCAGCCATCACGCAGACCCGGAGGCGCTCGCCTGGCGCGCGATGGAACAGATAACGCAACGGGAACAGGGACCGGAGAATTTACATCTTCATGAACATCAGCTGTATGTTTTGAATGAACGCGAAGCGATATGGTTTTCCCGAATACACCATATCGCTTTCGACGCCTACGCCTATTCCCTGCTCCACCGCCGTGCGGGGGAGCATTACCGAGCGCTGTTGCAAGGAACGCCGCCTCTCCCCAGCCGCTTTGTCAAACTGACCACGCTCTGCCAGGACGACGTCCTCTACAGGCAGAGCGCGCAATATGCGGACGATCACCGCTACTGGATGCAGCGCTGCGCGCAGTTGCCTGCGCCGACCTTTCTGGGTGCGCCAGCGCAAGCCATGGCCGAGCACACGTTGGAAGTCGAGACCGTTATCGATACCGAGCTGGCGCTAGCCCTGGGCAGCTTCTACCAAAGCAGCGGGATCGCGTTATCCGACATCTTGCTCAGCGCGTTCGCCAGCTATTTCTCCCGCTGTCAGTCGGGCGAGCGGCAACTGTTGTTCGGCCTGCCCTGCATGGGGCGGCTTGATACTTATGGCGCCCAGGCGGCGGTCACACGCAGCAATATCCTGCCGCTTCTGCTGGATTTGCCGCAACACGCGCACTTTCGCGACGTTTGCGCCACCGTCGCCCGCAGCCGGCGCGAGCTGCTCGCGCACCAGCGCTACCGCGGAGAATGGATCGGCCGAGCCATCGGCAGGGTAGGCGATACTCTGCCCCTTTACGGCATCGAACTGAACATCTTGCCTCCGCCTGCGACGCTCGATTTTGCGGAGCTAAGCGCCACGGTCAAACATATCGCCACCGGCCCCGTACGCGATCTTAACCTCCACCTGGAACTGGGTACGGACCTGCAACCGCGCCGCCTGCGTCTTATCGCCAATGCCGCGCGCCATCATCACGCAGAGCTGCAATTGCATGTGCGGCGGCTGTTGCATTGGATCATGCAGTTGGTTGCGGCGCCGACCCTTCCGCTGCAACAACTGACGCTGCCAGCACCGGCGGAACTGGCGTTAATCGCGCAATGGAACGACACCGCCCAGCCGTTACCCGCCAACACGATCCTCGGCCTGTTCCTCAAACAGGCTCAAGCCACTCCGCATCAGCTAGCCGTGCTCGACGAAAACGAACGGCTGAGCTATTCGGCGCTGGAACTGCGCTCACGGCGGTGCGCGCATGCCCTTGAACGCCATCTGCAAGGCGCTCGCGGCCAGGTGATCGCCGTCACACTTGAACGCAGCGTAGCCTTAGAAGTGGTTCTGCTGGCCATTATGCGTGCCGGCGCCACGCTATTGCCGCTGTCGCCCGAACTGCCGACGCGGCGACAGCAAAAGATGCTCGAGCAGGCCAATGCGGCATTGCTGATAGCCGATCGCGCCGATGACGACAGGTTGCCGGACAGCGTTCCCCGGCTCGATCTCGCCGCGCTGTACTCACTAGCCGCCCATCAGGGCGACGCGGCATTGCCGCTCGTCACGCGGCAAAGCGGCGCAGATCCGGCTTATATTCTGTTCACCTCCGGTTCCAGCGGCGCCCCAAAAGGGGTGATCGTGAGCCATCTTGCCTTGGCCAATCGCCTGCAATGGATGCAGGCCGAATATCCTCTCGGAACGCAGGATCGCGTGCTGCAGAAAACGCCGGCCACCTTTGATGTGTCGATTTGGGAGTTTTTCTGGCCGCTGATCGGGGGCGCAACCTTGGTGATGGCGCGGCCCGGCGGCCATACCGATCCGGCGTACCTGCTGAATTGCATCGTGCAGCATCGCATCACAACGCTGCACTTTGTTCCATCGATGCTGGCGCTGTTTCTCGACGCCGTCGAACGCAGGCCCGAACCGCTGCCGCTGCTCAGGGTATTCGCCAGCGGGGAAGCCTTGTCGCCGGAGCTGGCCCAACGGCAGCGGACATTGCTGACGGCGCCTTTGCATAATCTTTACGGCCCGACGGAGGCCGCCATTGATGTCACTTACCACGCGCTGAGCTGCAGCGACGAGAAGCGCAGCGTGCCTATCGGCCGCCCCATTTGGAATACGCGCATCCACGTGCTGGATCCCTTCGGCAACACCACCCCCATTGGCATCGAAGGGGAATTGCACATTGAGGGCATTTGTCTCGCTGACGGCTATGCGGGCCAACCCGAGCTGACGGCAGAACGGTTTTTCGCCACGGCGGACGGCAAGCGCCTTTACCGCACGGGAGACCTGGCGCGCTGGCGCCCGAATGGCGAAATAGACTATTTGGGGCGGCTGGATCACCAGATAAAAATACACGGGCAGCGTATTGAGCTGGAGGAAATTGACGCGGTTCTCAATCGACATCCGCAGGTGCTCCAGTCCTGCGCCAACATGCATGACGGGCGCATTGTCGCCTATGTCGTGGCCAGCGGCGCCGAGGCCGATGAAAAAGCCTTACTAGCGCTCTGCCGGGAATATCTCCCTGCCTACATGCTGCCGCAGTGCCTGGTGTTTCTCTCCGAACTGCCGCTCAGCCGCAATGGCAAACTGGATAGAAAAGCGCTGCCCGCTCCGCAAAGCCCGCAATCACAGGGCGGTGGCATTCCCTCCTCCCTGACGGAGCAACGGCTGTGCGAATATTTTGCCGATGCGCTGCGCCTGCCTGCCGTGGCGCCTGAAGCCAACTTCTTCGAACTGGGAGGCAACTCGCTGAGCGCCGTTGATGTCGCCGCCCGCATTAACGCCGGCCTGGGTTGGCAAATCACCATCGCCAGTATCTTTGCTCATCCTTCAGCCCGGGCGCTGGCCGAACAAGGCCAGCACTCAGCGCCGGATATGCTCGATGCCACACTGCTGCTGCGCCCTGGCGCCGGCGCTTCGCAAAACGCGCTGCCGACGCTGTTTTGCATCCATCCGGCCGGTGGCATCGCCTGGTGTTACAGCGGCCTGGCGCGTTTTCTCAAAACGCCGTGTGAAATCGTCGGCTTGCAAGCTCAAGGCCTGACGCCGGGCAGCAATATCACCCGAACGATGGATGAAATGGCCGCAGAATATGCCAGGCGCATACGCGCCCATCAGCCCGAGGGGCCTTACTGGATCATCGGGTGGTCGGTTGGCGGCATGATCGCCCACAATGTCGCCATCCACCTAGAGCAACAAGATCAGCAGGTCGAATTGCTGGCGATGATGGATGCCTATCCCAGCGATCTGTGGCGACGCTTCGCTTTTGAAACGCTCAATGGCGAAGAGGAGGAGAGCCTGGCGCTGGCCGCCCTGTTGTTCATTGCGGGCATCGCCTTGCCCTTCGATCAAGAATTGCCTTCGCTGGTCGTGCCGAAAGGCGAGATCCTGCAACGCGCGGAAACAATCGCCCTGTTGCGAAAACACGGCAGCGCCCTGGCCAGTCTGGATGACGGCACGCTCGACCGCTTGATTGACGTGGTGATTAATAGCCGCCGCCTGGTCGGCCAGTCGGAACACGGCCACTTCTACGGTAATTTGCTGTTCTTCACGGCAGCAGCGCCGCGCGCAGAAGACTGGTTGGATTTGGAGGCCTGGCGCCCCTATGTACATGGACGAATACAAAATATCGACATCGACTGCGATCACCCCGCGATGGCCAGGGCGGAAGCATTGCGCGATATCGCCGGGCATCTGGACGCCGCTTTTGCTCGTTTCGCGCAGCGCACGTCCGTATCAGAACTGAACTACACCATAGAGTACATCACCCAATGAGCGATTCTTTTTTACTTAAGGACCTGGCGGAAAATTTAGTGCCTTTCACGGCACACCGGGTTACGTCCTCTCTCATTTGGTCCGCCGAAGAAAAGGCAGACGGCGAAGCGCTGCACGCCGCGTGCAGCTATCTGGTCACTCCCGATACGCCAGGCGCCGTCAAAGTTTTCCACGCGGAACGTTACGGCGGAGGCGGTATTCAACGTAACGGCGGCGGCGCCCGCTGCGGTTTTGATGGCCGTTACCAGGTGAAAGGAATCGGTGCTAATCCGCTGGTCGGGCAAGGTTCGGATTGGTATCACTCCAATGGCGAACTGCGCGCCGAACAGGCGATCTATGAAGCCCTATGGAGCGAAATGCTGGCGCAGACGTTGCCTTATGGCGCCGCGCGCACCCACGCGATTTTGCTCACCGACAGCTATACCCATGGGGATTTCACCCGCACAAAGGGCCGCTCTCGCCGCGCCCTTCTGGTTCGCGAGCCCCTGGTCCGCCCGGCACATTTTGAACGAACGCCCTACTTCCGGCCCAAAGCGGAATATGCAGGGCAGCTCATGCATGACGTTCAACGGGTTAAATCCGTGCTTCGCCGCCTGCCGGACTATTTGCCGGTCCCCACCGCGGGCTTCAGCGAACAGGCCGCTCGCGATCCGCGGCGCCGCTGCCTTGAGGGGATGTATGAGCTCACCAAACGTCTGGCTCGGCAAATGGCGTTTTGCCGCACCCGCTTCCTGATGTTGACCACCTCATCCTCCAACATCACCATGGACGGTAGGGTATTGGATTTTAACGGGCTAACCTGTTTATTCCCCAGCGATCATCGTTACGATTTCGAATACCAGCTCAAGTTTGCACAATTGATGAGAGAACCGGCAATCATTCAGAACAGCCTATCCGAGCTGTGCTTCTACCTTGGGAAGTACCTGTTTGATCGGCCTTTCATTGCCATCGCCCAGCAACAGGTAAAAACCTATTTCTGGCATTTTTTTCAGCAGGCCTGTTGCCGCGGCTATTTGACGCTACTGGGCATTCCCATCGACCTGCTCTCACCGGCGGAGACGCCAAAACCCTTAGAGAGGCTGGCAAACAGTTTCCTGCAGCTGCTTATCCACCGTTGCCGAAAGCTCTATGTCTCAGCGGAAATGGCGGGAGACGAATCGCCGCTGGAACGTTTGGTCGTGACCTTGATTCGCTGCAGCCAAGGGCACCCCGTCCCCACGCATGACGATTTCTCACGGGATGCGCGTTTTATGGGCACCCTGCGCGCTTTCTCGCAGGTCAATCATTGGTTGGTCGAAACCTGCCGCGCCCAGGGAATCGATGCCACCGTTATTCAGAAAGGCATGGCGCAACAGGCTCGCCTCAGGCTGCGGCCCCGCCCCCAGTGCGGGAAAATACAGATGCTCAACGAAATCACGGCTCTGGTGGAGGCCAATGGTGATGACGACCAACGCTTGCGGCAACTGTTAACCGACATGCGGATAAAGGCGGTGGCCTTCGCCAAAGAAACCTTTGGCGGGCAGCCGCTTGTCATCCCCTCCAGGAGAAATGAACCAGCATGACGCTCTATATTCGAGAAACCGCCGGCGGCCAAGATCAATGGTCAGACTATGAGCAGCTTGGTTTTGCCGTGAGCTGCATGTTACATCACCGAAATTACAGCCTTCATCCGATAAAAAGCGTTCAAGAGCGCTTGATATTTGCCATACAGCACGGGCAGATCAAGTTTCTTTTCGACACCAATGACCAACCGCTGGCCTATGTTCTCTGGGCCTGTCTGACGGAGGACACCGAAACGCAATTGCAACGCGATCCGGGGTTCCCACTTCACCCTTCCGAATGGAATGAGGGAGACAGGATATGGCTGCTCGATTTTTGTTGCAGGCCCGGTTTCGCACCTCAGGCAATCAAGCGCTTCAACAAGCTCAAACCCTGGGGAGAGGGCCAGGTGCGCTGGCAGAACAGAAAGAGAAAGGTAATGACGCTGGCCTGATCCGCACGGCCCGCTCCTTAAATAAAACGAATGGAGAGCCCCTCGATGGACGGATTTGTACTCATGGCGATCAAACGAATCGCGGTAGAAACGGCATTTTTCTGTGAAGGCCCCTATGACAGCGATAACGGATTTGAGCGTCTGATGGCCTGTAAAACCCGCAGCGACTTGAACAGTAGCGCGTTTGGTGATGTCTTCCTGCATTCGTTTCTTCGCGGCAAAAGCGTGGAAGAAATAAAAAGCGTTGTCCTAAATTCGGCAATTCAATTGATTGTTGCGATTAAAAAAGTATCGGCGGAAATCGCCGAACAAATTTTATTGCAGACTCCATTGCCACCAGAGGCCATAAGTGTCGCCAGGCCAGCTAATACCTGCACCGTCTGAAGTCTGAACCTTGCCTAAACGGCGCCCACGCGGCGCCGTTTTTTTTCGCCTTCATCCATTCTGTGAAGTTATACTTTGCACAATTTCACGGCACAGAGGAGCCCACATGTCCAGCACTGCCAGCGTCAGGTTACGCCCATTGGAACGGGACGATCTGTCGTTCGTCCACCAGATGGACAACAACGCCAGCGTTATGCGCTATTGGTTTGAAGAACCCTACGAAGCCTTTGTCGAACTTTCCGATCTCTACGACAAACACATCCACGATCAGAGCGAGCGCCGCTTTATCATCGAGCACGAAGGCGCCAAGGTCGGCCTGGTGGAACTGGTGGAGATCGATCACATCCACCGCCGCGCAGAATTCCAGATCATCATCGATCCCGCCCACCAGGGCAAAGGCTACGCCAGCACCGCCGCCCGCCTGGCGATGGACTACGGCTTCTCGGTGCTGAACCTGTACAAGCTGTACCTGATCGTCGACAAGGAGAACCCGAAGGCGATCCACATCTACAGCAAGCTGGGCTTTAACGTGGAAGGCGAGCTGATCGACGAGTTCTTCGTCAACGGCGAATACCGCACCGTGCTGCGCATGTGCATCTTCCAGCCGCAATATCTGGCGAAGTTCAAAACGCCGGGCGATAAGCCGCTGGTGAAGTGACGGTCTGCGAGAAAAAAGAGAAAACCCGCGCTGGCGGGTTTTTTATTGGCGAATAACCGGCTAGTATTCGGTGATGCCATTTTTACCGGAAAATGAGCTGATAAAAAAGCCAAGAACGTATTTAACCGGAATAGTGGATGAAACAGTAACGCACCGCAATAACAAGAACCTTTCCTCTGAATTTCTACGAAGGAGTAACGTAAATGGCTAAAGTTTCAAACCTGCTGCTTTTTATCGGCCTGGCGATGCTCGCCATCGCCGCCGGTCTAAATACCTATAGCGGCTACGCGCCTGCAGATCCCAACAGCACCCCGCTGTTTTCCCCGCTCTGGTGGACGCGCTGGTTCCCGCTCTATGCCTCGGGGGCTGCGTTGCTGTTGGTGGGGTTGGTATTGCGGGTTACGGCTAAAGGCCGCGCGCATTAAGGATTACCATTTCAGCACCGCCGAGCCCGCCACAGCCATTATCGACATGAACAATTATATTGATCATCACCGACAACATAATTGTGGTTGATAATAAATTGCAGAGAATGGATTGAATTCCACATGATGAAAGATGAATAAAACAAACTCGCCGGCAATCAGACTTATGCCATGCATTAATTCATGCCGGCTTAATGCGCGGGTAAAATAAAACAGCAGACGCAGGCCGACTGCAACGGCCATTGCCGGCGACGGAGCGAAAACCTCCGTCGCTCTCCCCTCACCCATACCGCCCGGTAATATAATCCTCGGTGCGGCGCTGGCGCGGCGACGTGAAAATGGCGTCGGTGTCGTTGTATTCCACCAGCCGCCCCTGATGAATAAAGGCGGTGTAGTCGGAGACGCGCGCCGCTTGCTGCATGTTGTGCGTCACCAGCACCACACTGTAACGCTGCTTCAACGCCGAAATCAGCTCTTCGATGGTCAGCGTGGAGATCGGATCCAGCGCCGAAGTCGGCTCGTCGAGCAACAGTACTTCCGGCTCGATGGCGATGGCACGCGCGATCACCAGGCGCTGCTGTTGGCCGCTGGACAAGCGGAAGGCGTTTTCGCGCAGCCGGTCCTTCACCTCATGCCACAGCGCGGCGGCGCGCAGCGAACGCTCCACCGCTTCATCCAGCAAGCGCCGGTCGCGCACGCCCTGCAAGCGCAGGCCGTACACCACGTTTTCATAGATCGATTTCGGGAACGGGTTCGGCCGCTGGAACACCATGCCCACTCGCCGCCGCAGCGCCGCCACGTCGATCTGCGCGCCGGAGATCGCCGCGCCGTTCAGCTGCAGTTCGCCCTCGATGCGGCAGTTGTCCACCAGATCGTTCATGCGGTTGAAACAGCGCAGCAGCGTCGATTTGCCGCAGCCCGAAGGGCCGATCAGGGCCGTTACCCGGTGTTTCGGGATACGCAGCGAGATATCGTGCAGCACCTGTTTGTCACCATAAAACAGGTTCAGGCCGTTGACCGCCAGCGCGGTCTGTTCATCGTCGAGATGCTGGACATCCAGCCGGGGCAAACTGCCTGGCGTCATCAAACCCATTACGCACTCCCCAAAAATAGCGTCATTGTTACTGCGACCATGCTCGGTACCGCTCCCTCAGCGAATGGCGGATGCCCATCGCCGCCAGATTCAAACTCACCACGATCGTCACCAGCAAGAAGGCGGTGGCGAACACCAACGGCCGCGCCGCCTCCACGCTCGGGCTCTGGAATGCCATATCGTAGATCTGGAAGCTCAAATGCATGAACTTCCGCTCAAGGTGCAGATACGGGAAAATCTCGTCCACCGGCAGCACCGGCACCGATTTCACGACCCCCACCAGCATCAGCGGCGCGGTCTCCCCGGCGGCGCGCGCCACCGCCAGGATCAGACCGGTCATCATCGCCGGCGCCGCCATTGGCAGCACGATGCGCCACAGCGTCTCGGCCCGGCTGGCCCCCAGCGCCATCGAGCCCTGCCGCAGCGAGGTGGGTATGCGCGACAACCCTTCCTCGGTGGCGACGATCACCACCGGCAGCGTCAGCAGCGCCAGCGTCAGCGCCGCCCACAGCACGCCGGGCGTGCCGAAGGTCGGGTTGGGCAGGGATTCAGGATAGAACAGCTGATCGAGCGTGCCGCCTATCATATAGACGAAGAAGCCGAGGCCGAATACGCCATAGACGATCGAGGGCACGCCGGCCAGATTGACCACCGCGATGCGGATCACCCGCGTCAGCAGATTGTTGCCGGCATATTCGTGCAGATACACCGCCGCGATCACGCCAAACGGCATCACCACGATCGACATCAGGATCACCATCAACACCGTGCCGAAAATGGCCGGGAACACCCCGCCCTCGGTATTCGCCTCACGCGGGCTGTCGATGAGAAACTTCTTCACCTGCTCGCCCCAGTGCGCCAGCTTCTCGGAGGTGCTCATGGCGTTCGGGTACCAGGCATCGCGCACCTGGCTGAGCGGAATGGTCAACGTCTGCCCGTGCATGTCGCGCAGCAGCAACGCGTCGCGCTGGCGATCGCGGTTCAGCCCCGCCAGACGTTCGGACAACAGCTGATACTGCCGCTGCAGCTCCAGCCGTTCGGCCTTGATGGCGTCTTGCGCGCGGGCGTCCAGCTTATCGTCGCGCTGCAGGCGCTTTTCCCGCAGCCGCAGCGCGTCAAACTGCTGATTGATGCGCGCCATGTCGCGGAATTGAATGTCGTGCGCCTGGCGTGAGAGCGCGGCGATTTGCGGCAGGCGCTGCTGCAACGCCTGCCCCAGATTGCGGCCGGTCAGCGGTTGCCCGTCTTCCAGCAGCCCCGCCAGATAGCCGTAAGCGGTGCCGTGGCTGTCGCGTTCCAGCACCAGCAGGCTGCGCGGCGTGCTTTGGCTGCGGATATCGCTGGCCAGCAAGGTGCGGAAATCCTGCCCCTCGCGCTCGCGGTTGCCGACCTTAATCAGATAACGTTCGACGTTCTGCGCCTCGCCCGGCGGCGTGACGCCCGCCTCGGCCAGCTGGCGCCGGGAAATGCTTTGTTGCTGGTACAACTCGCCGATCACCGTCACCGGCCCGGCACCGTTCTGATTCAGTTCGAACTGATAAACCGGGCTCGGCCAGAAATAGCGCATCCCCTGCCCGGCCAGCAGCAACAGAATGCCGATCAGCGCCAGCAGGCTGACGGCGACCGAACCGGCGGTCAGCCACACCCACGGTGACCCGCTCTTCACCCAGTTTTTCATGGCGCCTCCTGATTCGGCGTGTAGCGCTTGCGCAGCCGCAGGCGCACCGCCTCCGCCAGCGTGTTGAACACGAAGGTGAAGACAAACAGCACCAGCGCAGTCAGGAACAGCACGCGGTAATGGCTGCTGCCGGAAACCGCCTCCGGCATTTCGATGGCGATATTGGCCGCCAGCGCTCGCAGCCCCTGGAACAGGCTGCCGTCGATAATCGGCGTGTTGCCGGTGGCCATCAGCACGATCATGGTTTCTCCCACCGCGCGGCCAAAGCCGATCATCAGCGCGGAGAAAATGCCGGCGCTGGCGGAAGGCAGCACCACCTTGATCACCGTCTGCCATTGGGTGGCGCCCAGCGCCAAAGAACCCTGGCTCAGGGTGGCCGGCACGCTGAACAGCGCGTCCTCCGCCAGCGAGAAGATGATCGGCACCAGCGCGAACCCCATCGCCACGCCCACCACCAGCGCATTGCGCTGGTCATAATTATCCCCCAGCCAGAAATGCAGCGGCTCACCGAACAGCGCCACCTCCAGCCACGGCCCCAGGCTGAACGCCAGCCACACCGTCAACGCCAGCAGCGGTAACAGCAACAGCAGATCGACGCCCGGCCGGCAGCGCGGCATAAAGCGATGGGTCAACGCGCCGCACAGCAGCACCGCCACCGCCAACAGCAGCGGCAACGCCAGCACCGCCAACAGATACTGCTCGATGATCGGCGCCAGCCAGATGCCGGCCACCAGCCCGATCACCACCGTCGGCAACGCGCCCATCACTTCGATAGCCGGTTTGATCACTCGCCGTAGCCCCGGCGTCATAAAGTAAGCGGTATAGATGGCGCCGGCCAAGGCCAGCGGGATGGCGAACAGCATCGCGTAAGCCGCCGCCTTGAAGGTGCCGAAGATCACCGGCATCAGGCTGAATTTCGGTTGGTAGCTGTCTTCGCCGGAGGTGGACTGCCAGACATAGGCCGGCTGCGGGTAGTTCTCATACCACACCTTGCCCCACAGCGAACGCCAGGTGACGTCCGGATACGGGTTGTCGAGCGCATAGCGCTGCCAGCCCTGCGCGCTCTCCAGCAGCAGGCCATCGCCGCGCGGCGCGAACGCCATTTGCCGCACCTCGGCGCCCAAACGGGTATTCAGCAGCGGCTGGGATTGGATCGTGGAGAATAACGAGAAGCCGCCATCGGGCCGCAGGGTGGCGAACACCCGGCGATAAGGTTCAGCCACCGTCAGCTCCTGCCCGTCGGCGTCGTGGTCGAAATGCTGCACCGGCGTCAGTCGCCAGCGCTGCTCTTTTTCCACCTCAAACCACTCGCGCAGGTTGCCGTCGGCGCCCTTGATCAGCAGCGCGCTGCCGCCGGGCAGCGCCGTCATCTGGTACGGGGCGTGTTCGCCCAAGGTGCGCGTTTCACGCAGTTGCAGCTGCGCGCCGTCGATCTGGTAACGCGCCAGCCGGTTGCCCGCCAGCAGGTAAAGCTGGCGGCCATCCGGCGTCAGCACCAACTGCCCTGCGTCGTGTTCCAGCGGACGTTCGCTGAACTGCGGCGGCCGATCCGGGCTGAAACGGCCGAACACCAGCCGCCGATCGTCGGTCACCCCGGCCAGCAGATACTGCCCGCGATGCGCGTCCGCCAGCGACAACAGCTTCAGCGGCTTGCGCTGCAGATCCAGCGCCAGCGGCGGTTGGCCGAGTGGGAACAGCCACTGCGGCCGGCCGTTTTCCGCCGTGGCGAAATCCGCGCGCGCCACCACCAACCGGCCGTCGGCCTGCGCCAGCGCAAACAGATCCCGCTCTCCGGCGGCCTGCGCGAGCAGCGCCGGTTTGGCCAGCAGCGTTTGCTGCACCAGCGGTGTCTGGGCCTGGCCGCTCGGCGCCGGCGACAGACGATAAAATTGCCCCGTGCCCTGCGCATCGATGCGATAACCGACGCGCTGCTGCACGTCCATGCCCAGCGCCAGCGCCGGGGAAGACGCCACAATCGGCAGCGGCTGAACTTGCCCAAGCGAGGCCGGTTTGAACAGCGGCAGCACCGCAAACAGCAGATAAACGAAGATCAGCATCAACGTCATCAGCACCATCAGCCCGCAGGCGGTCACTGCCGCCTGCACGCCGCGGTCGATGCGCCCGCGCAGGCGATCTCGGGGATGTTGATTTGCCGTCGTCTGTGTCATGTGTCTCGCTGTCGCTGATGTAATCGGGCTTACGCCGTAAGATAACCGGGCATCTTATGTCAGTTTTATGACGTTTGCATGACAAAGTTACCCGACTCAACCCAGGTTTTTTACACTGCCAACAGACAATATGAATTTGATATATTGCTGAAAAATGACCATAAACACGCTTTATAACGCCAAGAATAAGCCTGCTAACCGTCATTTCATGCTGATCGTTTCACTGCCGGGCATCCCGCCGCGGGGAAAATTTATTGTCGGCGAAAAACGCCGCGCGCCAACGCAATGGATATGTTGGACTTTCCTGTCAATCTCTCGCAATAATGATGAAGGACACTAGAGCGGCATCCGGGCGCTGCGTCCCGGATCCTATTCTAAAATTGAACTGGAGTGGCAATGGGTCAGGAAAAGCTCTACATCGAAAAAGAACTAAGCTGGTTATCCTTTAATGAACGCGTGTTGCAGGAAGCCGCAGATAAGAGCAATCCCCTGATTGAACGAATGCGTTTTCTGGGCATTTACTCCAACAACCTCGACGAGTTCTATAAGGTCCGCTTCGCCGATCTCAAACGCCGCATCCTGATCAGCGAAGAGCAGGGCTCCGCCGGCGCCTCGCGCCACCTGCTGAAAAAGATCCAGGCCAAGGTGCTGAAAACCGATCAGGAATTCGACGGCCTGTACAACGATCTGCTGCTGGAAATGGCGCGCAACCAGATCTTCCTGATCAACGAACGCCAGGTGTCCGAAAACCAGCAAATCTGGCTGCGCCAGTATTTCAAACAGCATCTGCGCCAGCACATCACGCCGATCCTGATCAACCACGACACCAATCTGGTGCAGTTCCTGAAAGACGATTACACCTATCTGGCGGTGGAAATTATCCGCGGCGCGCGCACCGACTATGCGCTGCTGGAAATCCCGTCGGACAAAGTGCCGCGCTTCGTCAATCTGCCGCCGGAAGCGCCGCGCCGCCGCAAGCCGATGATCCTGCTGGACAACATTCTGCGTTACTGCCTGGATGAGATTTTCAAAGGCTTCTTCGACTACGACGCGCTCAACGCCTATTCGATGAAGATGACCCGCGACGCCGAGTACGATCTGGTGACCGAAATGGAATCCAGCCTGCTGGAACTGATGTCCTCCAGCCTGAAACAGCGCCTCACCGCCGAACCGGTGCGCTTCGTTTATCAGCGCGACATGCCGAACGAGATGGTGGAACTGCTGCGCGGCAAGCTGGGCATCTCCAACTACGATTCGGTGATCGCCGGCGGCCGCTATCACAACTTTAAAGACTTCATCAGCTTCCCGAACGTCGGCAAGGCCAATCTGGTCAACAAGCCGCTGCCGCGCCTGCGCCACATCTGGTTCGACGGTTTCCGCAACGGCTTCGACGCCATTCGCGAAAAAGACGTGCTGCTCTACTACCCGTACCACACCTTTGAGCACGTGCTGGAGCTGCTGCGCCAGGCGTCGTTCGATCCGAGCGTGCTGGCGATCAAAATCAACATCTACCGCGTGGCGAAAGACTCGCGCATCATCGAATCGATGATCCACGCCGCGCACAACGGCAAAAAGGTCACGGTAGTGGTCGAGCTGCAGGCGCGCTTCGACGAAGAGGCCAACATTCACTGGGCGAAGCGCCTGACCGAAGCCGGCGTACACGTAATCTTCTCGGCGCCGGGGCTGAAAATCCACGCCAAACTGTTCCTGATTTCGCGCCGTGAAGGCGATGAAATTGTGCGCTATGCTCATATCGGCACCGGCAACTTTAACGAAAAAACCGCGCGCATCTATACCGACTATTCGCTGCTGACCGCCGACTCGCGCATCACCAACGAAGTGCGCCGGGTGTTCAACTTTATCGAGAACCCCTACCGGCCGGTCACCTTCGACAACCTGATGGTGTCGCCGCAGAACTCGCGCCTGAAGCTGTATGAGCTGATCGACAACGAAATCGCCAACGCCCAGGCCGGGGAACAGGCCGGCATTATGTTGAAAATAAATAATCTGGTGGATAAAGGGCTGGTAGATCGGTTATATACCGCGTCCGGCGCCGGCGTGAAGATCCGCCTGCTGGTGCGGGGTATGTGTTCCCTGATTCCCAACCTGCCGGGGATCAGCGACAATATTCAGGTGATCAGCATCGTCGATCGCTTTTTGGAACACGATCGGGTTTACGTTTTCGACAACAAAGGTGACAAACGGGTGTATCTGTCCTCCGCCGATTGGATGACCCGCAACATAGATTACCGTATCGAAGTGGCGGTATCGCTGCTGGATCCGGCGCTGAGACAGCGCGTTCTGGACATTCTGGAGATCCTGTTCAGCGATACGGTCAAGGCCCGTTATGTGGATAAAGAACTGAGCAACCAGTACGTGCCGCGCGGCAACCGCCGCAAAGTGCGCGCCCAGGTGGCTATTTACGAGTATTTAAAAGCTCTGGAACAACCAGGACAGTAGGCCAGCAACTATGCCGCTAAAAAACACTGCAACGAACAAACCGCAGGAAATCGCCGCCATCGACCTCGGGTCGAACAGTTTCCACATGGTGATCGCCCGCGTCGTCAACGGCGCCTTACAAGTATTGGGCCGTTTAAAACAGCGGGTGCACCTCGCCGACGGATTGGACAGCAACAACGTACTCAGTGAAGAGGCGATAGAACGCGGCCTGGCCTGCCTGGCGCTGTTTGCCGAACGGCTGCAGGGCTTCCCGGCGGATAACGTCACCATCGTCGGGACCCACACCCTGCGCCAGGCGGTGAACGCCGAAGTGTTCCTCAAGCGCGCCGCCAAAGTGATCCCCTACCCGATCGAAATCATCGCCGGCCAGGAAGAAGCGCGCCTGATCTTCATGGGCGTGGAGCACACGCAACCGGAGAAAGGCCGCAAGCTGGTGATCGACATCGGCGGCGGCTCGACCGAGCTGGTGATCGGCGAAGACTTCGAGCCGCTGCTGGCGGAAAGCCGCCGCATGGGCTGCGTCAGCTTCGCCCAGCTGTTCTTCCCCGGCGGCGAGATCAGCAAAAACAACTTCCGCCGCGCGCGGCTGGCGGCGGCGCAGAAGCTGGAAACGCTGGCCTGGCAGTACCGCATTCAGGGCTGGCAGTACGCGCTGGGCGCCTCGGGCACCATCAAGGCCGCCCACGAAGTGCTGGTGGCGATGGGCGAAAAAGACGGTCTGATCACCCTCGAACGCCTGGAAATGCTCGCCGAACAGGTGCTGCAGTTCAAAAGCTTCAGCTCACTGAGCCTGCCGGGGCTGTCGGAAGATCGCCAATCGGTGTTCGTGCCGGGGCTGGCTATTCTGTGCGGCGTGTTCGATGCACTGGCGATCCGCGATCTGCGCCTGTCTGACGGTGCGCTGCGCGAAGGCGTGCTGTATGAAATGGAAGGCCGCTTCCGCCACCAGGACATCCGCAGCCGCACCGCCAAAAGCCTGGCCGATCACTACAACATCGACCGCGAACAGGCCAAGCGAGTGCTGGAAACCACCGAACTGCTCTATTCGCAGTGGATGGCGCAAAACACCAAGCTGGTGCATCCGCAATTGGAAGCCCTGCTGAAATGGGCCGCCATGCTGCACGAAGTGGGGCTGAGCATCAACCACAGCGGCATGCATCGCCATTCGGCCTACATTCTGCAAAACTCCAACCTGCCTGGCTTTAACCAGGAACAGCAGCTGCTGTTGGCGGCGTTGGTGCGTTTCCACCGCAAGGCGATCAAGCTGGAAGAGCTGCCGCGCCTCAACCTGTTCAAAAAGAAACACTACCTGCCGCTGATCCAACTGCTGCGTCTGAGCACCCTGCTCAACAACCAGCGCCAGTCGACCACCACGCCGGAAACGCTGCGCCTGACCACCGACGACAACCACTGGACGCTGCGCTTCCCGGCCGGCTACCTGGCGCAAAACAACCTGGTGCAGTTGGACTTCGAGCGCGAGCAGGCCTACTGGAACGACGTCGTCGGCTGGAAGCTTCTGATCGACGAAGAAGGTTCGCAAGACGAACAACGCTCCGCCTGATCCCCCGCCCCCTGCCAGCCAGGGGGTTTTTCTTTTCGCCCCCGCTCCGCCAACCTAAACGAAACCCTAATACGGCGCGCCGCTCGCCGGAAAAAAATGGACAACTTTTGTCATCAGCGCCTAAAATCCGGTTACAAATTCTCGAGCGAATAACACAGGACACCGGCATACCGGGTGATATATGCGCAAGAAAACCACCGGACAGATGACGAAGATAGTGTTGTTTATCAGCTTTATCATTTTAGTCGGCCGACTGCTGTACGCCGCCGTGGTGGCGGTGCCTCATCATCAGGAAAAAAAGCAGGCCGCTGCGCAAAACGCCGCCGAAGTCAGCGCGCCGCAACAGGACGCCTCCTCTGAATAACCGCCGCGCCCCGTCCGTTTCATAAAAATGACTCCGGCACTCGCTATGCTCTATCTTTTAATGAGCCTGCGTCAGGAACGCCGAGCGCCCGTTAAGGAACACCATGTCAGCCGCAACCCATAACGTCAAAAAAGTCGCTGAACACCGCCAGCGCATTCTCACTCTGCTGTTGAACAATAAAGAATTGGTCGATGGCATTCTCGGCCGACCAGGGGATGAACACGCCCTCAGCCAAAGCGAACGGCTGAACCAAACGGCGGAAATCACCGGCCTGCTGGACGACATGCACGCCGCCGACCTGGCGGACCTGCTGGAAGCGCTGCCGCAGGACGAACGCATGGCGCTGTGGCGGCTGGTGGGCAACAGCAAGCGCGGCCAGACGCTGGTGGAAGTCGCCGAACCGGTCTGGGACAGCCTGATCGAAGAAATGAGCGATAAAGACCTGCTCAAAGCGATCAAAACGCTGGACGTCGACGAGCAGGCCTATCTGGCGCAATACCTGCCGCGTAACCTGATGGGCCGGTTGCTGACCTCGCTGGAGCCGGAGCAGCGTGCCCAGGTGCGCGAGATGAGCCAGTACGCCAAAGACAGCGTCGGCTGGATGATGGATTTCGAACTGGTGACGGTGCGGCCGGACGTCACGCTCGGCGCGGTGCACCGTTTTTTGCGCATGCGCAAAACCATTCCCGACGCCACCGATAAACTGTTCGTCACCGATCGCAAAAACACCCTGCTGGGCGAACTGCCGCTCACCGCAGTGCTGCTGAACGACCCGGAGATCCCGGTGCGCGAAGTGATGGACAGCGATCCCGCCACCTTTCAGCCCGAAGACAAGGCCGATGAAGCGGCCGGCGCGTTCGAACGTTACGACCTGATCAGCGCCCCGGTGGTTGATGCCAAAGGCAAACTGATGGGCCGCCTGACTATCGAAGAGATCGTCGACGCCGTCAACGAAGAGAGCGACACCAACCTGCGCCGCATGGGCGGTTTGAGCCCGGAAGAAGACGTGTTCGCCCCGGTCAGCAAGGCGGTCAAGACCCGCTGGGCCTGGCTGGCGATCAACCTCTGTACCGCGTTCGTCGCCTCGCGCGTGATTGGCCTGTTCGAACACACCATTTCCCAGTTGGTGGCGCTGGCGGCGCTGATGCCGATCGTCGCTGGCATCGGCGGCAACACCGGCAACCAGACCATCACCATGATTGTGCGCGCGCTGGCGCTGCACCAGATTGAAGTCGGCAACATCTCGCGCCTGATGCTCAGGGAGCTGGGCGTCGCCATCATCAACGGCGTGGTGTGGGGCGGCATCATGGGCGTTATCACCTGGCTGCTGTACGGCGACGCGGCGATGGGCGGCGTGATGACGCTGGCGATGCTGCTAAACCTGCTGCTGGCGGCGCTGATGGGCGTGGTGATCCCGATGACCATGCTCAAACTGGGCCGCGATCCGGCGGTCGGCTCGAGCGTGCTCATCACCGCGCTGACCGACACCGGCGGCTTTTTCATCTTCCTCGGCCTCGCCACTCTGTTCCTGCTGTAATACGCCAAAAGCCGGCCTCGCGCCGGCTTTTTCGTCATTCTGTCGCCGGGCTGGCGTTAACGCAGTAAAGTCGGGCTTCCCGGTAGGTTTTCCTCTCGCGCTGTACTACCCTTTGCCAATAAATCGTCTTAATTCATCCACGTCATGAATCCAATCACTGACAGAGGCCATCGGTAAGGGTGTCTATGGATATCAGCGCGCCGAACACGTTCGGCACACACAAAGGCGTCGTGGTGACGCATTCCCTGTTCGTGGCGCTGGCGACGTTTTTGCTCGCCTTGCTGAGCCTGTCGCTGTCCAGCGAAGCCCGCCACTTCACGCCGCTGTGGTTCCCGACCGCCGCCGCGATCGCCGTGCTGTATCGCCATCCCCCGCGTCATTGGGGTTTGCCGCTGCTGGCCAGCGGCACAGGCATCGTGCTCGCCAGCTTCCTGCTGTTCGGCCTCAGCGCCATTCCCGTCAAGCTGGCCGCCATCAACCTGCTGGAAGCGGCAGTATGCGCTCTGCTGCTGCGCCGCACGCTGCCGGCGATCGATCCGCTGAGCGATCTGGGCTGTTGGCTGCGCTTCGTGGTCTGCGCGGTGATATTTACCCCGTTGTTCAGCGCGCTGCTGGCCGCCGGACTGACCCCCACGCCGGACCAAACGTTTTGGCAATCGTTCGGCACCTGGTTCATCTCTGAGGCGATAGGGGTGCTGTCGCTGGCGCCGCTCGGGCTCACCTATCACCGCCGCCTGTTGGCAGGGCTGAATCCGTATCCGCTGCTGTTGACCCTGATGGGCTCGCTGGCCTTCAGCTATCTGGCGCTGACGCATCTGCCCTTCCCCTTTACCTTCGTCATCCTGCCGCTGTTGTGGGCGGCTATCGCGCTGTCGCGCTTCGAAACCTTCACCGTCTGTTTCTGCACTCTCTTGCTGATCACCGTCCTGCTGTCGCTGGGCCTGCTGCGCCTTCAGTCTTCCCAGCACACTTTCCTGGGCGAACTCGGCCTCTATCTGCCGATGTTGCTGATCCTGATCCCGGCGCACGCCATGGCGATGGTGATGCACACCTTCCGGGTGGAAAAGCAACATATCGTCGAGAGCGAAAGCCGCTTTCGCAGCGCGCTGGAGTATTCCGCCATCGGCATGGCGCTGGTGTCGCCGGAGGGCAAATGGCTGCAGGTTAACCAGGCGCTGTGCAAGCTGCTCGGCTATCCGCCCGAAAGACTTTATCGCCTGACCTTTCAAGAGATCACCCACCCGGACGATCTGAACGCCGACCTGACCCAACTGCACGAACTGCTCGACGGCCATATCAGCAGCTACACCATGGAGAAGCGCTATATCCGCAGCGACGGCCAGACGGTCTGGGCGCTGCTGGCGGTCTCGCTGGTGCGCGACGGCGAAGGCCGGCCGTTGTACTTCATCTCTCAGGTGGAGGACATCAGCGACCTTAAGCGCAGCGAGGCGGAGAACAATCGGTTGGTGGAGCGCATCACGCTGGCCAACCAGGTGGGCGGCGTCGGCATCTGGGAATGGGTGATGAGCCAGGAAAACTTCACCTGGGATCAGCGCATGTTCGAACTCTACGATCTCACCCCCGACCAAACGCCGACGCTGGCGTTGTGGCGCACCCTGCTGGTGCCGGAAGATCGCGAGCGCACCGATCGCGAGCTGGCCGAGATCCTGGCGCAGCCGCGGGCATTCATCATGGAGTTTCGCATCACTACGCGCAGCGGCAAAGTGCGCCATATCCGCGGCCAGGGCAACGTGATCCTCGACGATCAGGGCCGGCCGCTGCGCCTGATCGGCACCAATATCGACATGACCGAGCTCAAGAGCCTCGCCGAGGCGCTGCACGAAGAGAAAGAGCGCCTGCACATCACCCTCGACGCCATCGGCGAAGGGGTGATCTCCACCGACAGCCACCTGCGCATCACCTTTATGAATCCGGTGGCGGAACAGATGTGCGGCTGGCCGCTCGAATTGGCGATCGGTATGCCCGTCGCCGGCGTGGTGCGCCTGACCAACGGCAAAGACGGCCCGGAAATCGAAAACCTCACGCAATACCCACGGCAATGGCCGGCGGATTATGCGCTGGTGCTGCACAGCCGCGACGGGCGTTATTTCGACGTACAGCAGTCGGTCTCACCGCTGAAAACCCTCGACGGGGAAACCATGGGCGCGGTGATGGTGCTGCAGGACGTCACCGCCTCGCGCGAACTGATGAAAAAACTCAGCTACAGCGCCTCGCACGATGCGCTGACCGGATTGCCGAACCGCACCCGCTTCGAGAAACAGCTGAAGGCGGCGATCGTCGCCGGCGGGGAACCGTCGCCGCCGCATTCGCTGGTGTTCCTCGATCTGGATCGGTTCAAGGCGGTGAACGACACCGCCGGCCATGCGGCGGGCGATGCCCTGCTGCGGGACATCGCCCAACTGATGCGGCATCAGCTGCGCCATAGCGACTGCCTGGCCCGGCTGGGCGGCGACGAGTTCGGTCTGATCCTGTACGACTGCCGGCTGGAACAGGCCAAATCGCTGGTGCAGCAAGTGGTTAATCAAATCAGCCAGCACCCGTTCTACTGGGAAGGGAAGATTTACCGCGTCGGCGCCAGCGCCGGCATCACGCGCATCAGCGCCGACGCCAAAAGCAGCGAACTGCTGGCGCAGGCCGATATCGCCTGCTACACCGCCAAGCACCAGGGGCGCGGCCAGGTTTATCTGTACGAAACGCGGCAGAAACAGCTGCTGGAGCGGCAACACGAGGTGCTGAGCCTGCAGGAAGTGCAGACGATCATCAGCGAGGGGCAACTGCGGCTGCTGACTCACGCGGTCGCGCCGCCGGCGACGCCGCTGTCGGCCGCGTTTCACCAGGTGAAGCTGCAGGTGATGGCGCCGGACGACCGCCCGCTGTCGCACGAGGCGTTCATCGCCGCCGCGCAGCTGTACGGCCTGATGCCGGACATCGACCGCTGGACGGCGGCGCAACTGCTGGTGAAATATGCCGACGACATCAAACGCAAAGGGCTGTCGCTCGCGCTGCCGCTGGCCATCGACAGCCTGCTGAGCGCCGACTTCCAGCGCTACCTGACGGAAACGGTGCGCGCTTCCTCGCTGCCGCCGCAGGCGCTGCTGTTCAGCGTCGATGAGGCCGCGATACTGGAGCACGCCGCGCAGTGTCGGGCATTTCTCCGCGAACTGCAGCAGCAGGGCTGCCGGCTGATCGTCAACGGCTTCGGGCATAACATCAATGCGTTCGATGAGCTCAGCGACCAGAGGATCGACATCATTCGCATCGATGAGCGCTTTATCACCAACGTGCACTGCAACCAGATGGACGAGCTGATGGTCTCGATGCTCAACGGCGCGGCGCATCGCATTAAAGCGCAGACCTTCGCCGGACCGGCTCACCAGCCGGTGACGCTGCAGGCGCTGCGCGACATTGGCGTCGATCTGGCGGACGGCGACCAGGTGGCGCTGGAGCAGCCGCTGGCGGTGTTGCTCAGCGACGGCTATTTCGGCATCCGTTAACCCTCTCCCCCCACTCAGGCGCCGTCTCCCGGGCGGCGCCTCGCATCTCGTTCGTTACATGATATTAACCAAGACAAGATTAGTGATATAAATAACACCTTAGGCTTAAACGATTAAGTAAGATGAAGCACCCGTACGAGTATCAGCGTATCCGTTGATTTTCCTCGACAGGTGATGGCTCAGAGACAAGGGACTATGGAAAAGAAATGGTTTTCCGCCAGGGAACTGATGGGTAAGGCGGGGTTGCCGTCAACCCCGCAAGGGGTCAATTTGATGGCCCGGCGCGAAGGCTGGGTCAGTCGCCGCCGCAGCGGCGTGCAGGGCAAAGCGCTGGAATACCATATCGACAGTCTGCCGTTCGGCGCGCGCAGCCTGTCGGCGTTGCGCGAAACCGACCATCCGGATTACGACGTCAAACGTCAGGATCCGGTACGGGTCTGGATCGAGTATTACTATCACCTCACGCCGGCCGAACGGGAAAAGCTGCTGGCGTTCCTGATGCGTGAAGGCATGAGCCGCCTGCTCCAGCTGATCGAGTCCCCCCGCTAGCCGCGTTCAACTCTCTCCTTCCGGCGCCCAGCCGCCGTTGTGCCACAGGTGCAGCGTGGCGTAAGAGCGCCACGGGCGCCAACGTTCGGCGTAGCGTTCAATCTGGCGCGGCGTCATGCCGGGGAAACGCTGTTTGATCAGGTAGTCGCCGGCCAGGAACACGTCCGGCCACGACCAGGCGCGCATCGCGATATAGCTGGCGGTCCAGCTACCGATACCCGGCAGCGCGGTCAGCGCCTTGATGCCCTGTTCGATATCCAGCACGTTGTCGAGCTGCAGCCGTCCTTCCCCCAGCGCGCGGGCGATCTCGATCAGCGCCGCCGCGCGCTTCACTTGCACCCCGAGCGGGCGCAGTTCTTCAGGCTGCAGCTGCGCCACCCGTTCTGCTGTGGGGAAAACGTGGGTGATGCCCTCATGTGGCGTCGCCAGCGCTTCGCCCCAGCGTTCGGCCATCCGCCCGGCGAAGGTCGCCGCCATTTTCACGCTGACCAACTGCCCCAGCACCGCACGCGCCGCCTGCTCGAAACTGTTCACGCAGCCCGGCAGGCGCAGCCCCGGCGCATCGGCCGCCAGCGAGCCCAGCGCCTCATTGATGCGATCCGGCGCGGCGTCCAGATCAAACAGCAGGCGCACCCGGCGCAACACCTCCGTCGTCACCAGACTGAGCGTCGGCGCAATCTCGACCCGAACCCGATTGCGCGCCTCTTCCGGCTGCACGCTGAGCCAGCCGCGGTGTTCCGTGCCGCCCTGGCTGACGGCGATCGAGCGCAGGTAGCGGCGCCCCTCGACCCGCTCCACGCCCTGCACGGCGCGCGCCTGCAAGAAATTCAGCATGCGCGCCCAGTCATAGGGCGGCCGATAGCCCAGGTGAAACACCAACCCGCTGGCGGCGGCCCGTTCACCGCGCGCGCCGCCGCTGCGCAGCGCCGACGGGATCAGGCGGTAACGCGCCTTGAACAGCTCGTTGAAACGCCGCAGGCTGCCGAAACCGGCGGCGAACGCCACCTCGCTGAGCGGCAGATCGGTGTCCGCCAGCAGGCGCTTGGCCTGTAGCAACCGGTGCGACTGCGCGTAATCGATCGGCGAGGCGCCAAACTGTTCGGCGAAGATGCGCCGCAGATGGCGATCGGAAATGCCCAGCCGCGCCGCCAGCGCTTCGCAGCTGTGTTCGGACAGATACCCCTGCTCGATGAGCTGCACCGCCACCTGGGCATAGCGGTTGCCCAGATCGATCAGCGCCAGGCCGGGCGCCAGTTCCGGTCGGCATTTGAGGCAGGGGCGAAACCCCGCCAGTTCAGCCGCCGCCGCGCTCGGATAAAAGGTGCAGTTTTCCAGCTTCGGCGTGCGGGCGCTGCACACCGGGCGACAATAGATGCCGGTGGAAGAGACGCCGACGAAAAAACGGCCGTCGAATTTGCGGTCACGCGCGCGCAGCGCGTCGTACAACGCTTGCTGTTGAGTATTCATGGCAACGCTCGGGTTCGGTTTTTTCTGCATTATGGGACTCGGCTAGCGCGCTGACGTGCGGAATTCGGACATTAAGTTACGCACCTTCCCACCGTCCAGATTAGCGATTGTCTTTAATGATTATGCGTCTGAACAGTGTTCAGACGCACCATTTTCACCGCCACCGACATAAAGCCCCGCTGCCCGACGACTTATTGCCCCTGGCGCGGTACCCCCAATGCCCGGCGCATCAGCCCATCGAAGGCGCGATCGGACAACAAGCGCCGCAGAAAAATCAGCGGTTTCGCGCCAAACCCCACGGCATAGCGCGTTTTCGGACGATGGGCGGCGACGGCTTTGGCGATCGTATCGGCAATCACGCTCGGCGGCGATTGCCGTTTCTTGCTGGCGTCGCTGACCATGGCGTGGGCGACAGCGTGAGCCTGAGCGGCGTACTCGCTCTGGCCGGAAACGCCGATCAGTTTTTCCGCGGCGATATCCGCCCATTCACTCTGGATGCCGCCGGGTTCGATCACCACGACGTCGATGCCGAAAGGTTGCACCTCCATGCGCAAACAGTCGCTGATGGCCTCCAAGGCGAATTTGGTGCCGTGATACCATCCGCCCAGCGGCGTATGTATTTTCCCGCCCATCGACGTAATATTGATGACGGTGCCGGAGCGCTGCGCTCGCATGTGCGGCAAAATCAGCTGCGTCAGCCGAACCGCACCGAACACATTCACATCAAATTGAGCGCGAGCCTCATCCGCAGAAACGTCTTCAATAGCGCCATAGGAGCCGTAACCGGCGTTATTGACCAACACATCGATACGCCCCGTTTCGGCGATGATGGTCTTTACCGCCTGCGCCATGGAAGCATCGTCGGTGACGTCCAACGGCAAAACGCGAATGCCGGCGGCAGCCAGAGCCTGCATGCGTTCAACCCGGCGGGCGGCCGCATAAACGGTATGCCCGCGCTGCTTTAACGTGACGGCGGTGGCTTCGCCAATACCGGACGAGGCGCCGGTCACCAGGATCACTTTGGACTTCATACTGACTGCTCCTTATTAGGATGATTGCGTTGGCGACTGCCTGCGCAGTCTGTATGTTGTCCACTTTAAGCGACGGGCCCTGCCGCAACCATGTCGAACCGCGCCAATCAACTCGCAGAATGCGCCAACGTGAACAGCGCCTCTCGGCTAATTCAGCCGCATCGCCTGGCGAGCCGCTTCCGGCGTTTGCCCTGTCCATTCGTGAAAGGCGCGGAAGAAAGAGTTCGGCTCTTCAAAACCGAGCAAAAAGGCAATCTCTCCGCTGGTAAGGGTCGAATGCTTAAGATAGTGGCGCGCCAATTTTTCCCGGGTGCCGTTGCTCAGCGAACGAAAACTCTCGCCCTCATCTTCCAGACGCCGCTGCAGCGTCCGGCGGCTCATGCCCAATCTTGCCGCCACCGCGTCGATGCCGGCGGTATTGCTGGGAATCAACTCCAGCAGCACCGCACAAACGCGCTCTCCGGTGGTTGCCGTGGCGTCCAGTTCACTGAGGCGACGACGCAGCTCGGGTTCGAAAACGCGCCACATGCCCTCATTCACTGTCAAAAAGGGACGCAAGGCATCTGCGGAGGAGAAAGTAATACCCGGCCCTGCCCCAGGCGTTACCGCGCAGCCGAAGAAGGCTGCCAAGGGGCGTGAAAGGGCTGCAGGCGGCAGTTCAGGCAAGGTGATACGGCGCGCTTTTACCGGTTCGCGCGTGGCAAGCTGCGCCAGCCGAACATAAAATGCCAGCTCAGCCACCAGTAAAGACGCCGGTACCGCCTCCTCCGCCAACAACCAGCGGGGTGAAATCGTCATTTCGCCTTCAGGGCCGATGGCGAGCTCCAGGCTCATCGGCGCCGTAAGTTGCTTGTATTTCGCTAACCGCTGGACAGCTTGCGCCAGATTGGCGCTGCACAGGGCGGCGAATATCGGAGGGTCAAACGATTCCGTTGACATCAGCGCAACGATTTTCAACGGAAACAACGGGTCGCCCGTTCCTTCCTCCATCGCGCGCCAGAAGCGGAAATATTCTTCCGTAGTGATCCCTTCAGCGGTGCGTGACAACAGATCTTCAGGCAATGCAGCCCGGCGTAAAACATCCGTCGGCTGGAGCCCCAGATCTTTCAGCAGGGTTCTCCAGCCGATATTCATGAGAAAGGTCGAGTTGCGCGTCATGAAATCCTCATCACAGAGTCATAGGGAAAGGCATTCCCCGCTCGGAATACCTGTTGAGTATAAAGAAATGGCGTGCGTCTTGATGGGCGAAGCACGCCATTTTCATAGCCGACTGTGCCATTGCTGCGGCTTGAGCGTTATCCGCACTGAGAAAGTTCGCGCAAGCCGCCGCGCCCGCTAAATTTTTCGACACTCGCGCATTGGCGCATTGCCCGCCGGCCCCGTCTCGGGTAAAGTCGCCCCCCTTCATTGGCATGGGGACAAAAAAGAGATGTTTATTGGATTCGATTACGGGACAGCCAACTGTTCCGTTGCAGTGATGCGCGACCACGGCCCCGAGCTGTTGACGCTGGAAAACAACGCGCCCTATCTGCCTTCGATGCTGTGCGCGCCGACCCGCGAAGCGGTGAGCGAATGCCTGCACCGCCATTGGCAGATCCCGACCGGCAGCGAAGAAAACCAGCAGCTGCTGCGCCGCGCCATCAGTTACAACCGCGAAGAAGACATTCCGGTCAACGGCGACAGCGTGCTGTTCGGCCTGCAGGCGCTGGCGCACTATATGGAAGATCCGGAAGAGGTGTACTTCGTGCGCTCGCCGAAGTCCTTCCTCGGCGCCAACGGCCTGAAACCACAGCAGATCGCGCTGTTCGAAGACCTGGTGTGCGCCATGATGTTCCACATCAAACGCCAGGCGGAAAATGTGCTGCAAACCGGCATCGATCAGGCGGTGATCGGCCGACCGATCAACTTCCAGGGCATCGGCGGCGACGAAGCCAACCGGCAGGCGCAGGGCATTCTGCAACGCGCCGCCGAACGCGCCGGTTTCAAGGACATTGAATTCCAGTTCGAGCCGGTGGCGGCGGGGCTGGACTTCGAAGCGACGCTGAGCGAAGAGCAAACCGTGCTGGTAGTGGACATCGGTGGCGGCACCACCGACTGCTCGGTGCTGCTGATGGGGCCGCAGTGGCGCAACCGCGCCGATCGCCAGCAGAGCCTGCTGGGCCACAGCGGCTGCCGGGTCGGCGGTAACGATCTGGACATCATGCTGGCCTTCAAGCAGCTGATGCCGCTGTTCGGCCTGGGTGGCGAAACCGCGAAAGGCATCGCCCTGCCGGCGCTGCCTTACTGGAACGCGGTGGCGACCAACGATGTGCCGGCGCAAAACGATTTCTACAGCACCGCCAACGGCCGCGTGCTGCGCGATCTGATCCTCGACGCGGCGGAGCCGGAAAAGGTCAAGCGCCTGCTGAAAGTGTACCAGCAGCGCCTGAGCTACCGATTGGTGCGGGCGGCCGAAGAGAGTAAGATCGCCCTGTCCGGCCAAACGGCCATCAGCGCGCCGCTCAATTTCGTGCAGGCCGATCTGGCGGAGAACATCAGCCAGGATCAGCTCGCCGACGCCATCTCGCAGCCGTTGATGCGCATTCAGGAGCAGGTCAGCGCCGCGCTGGCCAGCAGCCAGACCGCGCCGCAGGTGATCTACCTGACAGGCGGCAGCGCGCGTTCGCCGCTGCTGCGCGCCGCGCTGCAACAGCAGCTGCCGGGCATTCCGATCGTCGGCGGCAACGACTTCGGCTCGGTCACCGCCGGGCTGGCGCGCTGGGCGCAAACGCTTTTCCGTTGACAGCCCAAGGGCGCGGCTCGCCGCGCCCTTGTTCATTGGAGGCTATGCATCATGTCGACCATCCTTACCCTCGACAGCGCCAGGCTACGGCTGCGCCCCTGGCGCGACGACGACCTGCCGGCCTTCGCCGCGCTCAACGCCGATCCGCAGGTCATGCGCTATTTCCCGGCGACGATGACGGCCGAGGAAAGCCGCGCGCAGGCCGAACGCATCCGCGCCTTCCTGCAACAGCACGGCTGGGGGCTGTGGGCGGTGGAAGTGAAAAGCGGCGCGCCTTTTATCGGTTTTGTCGGGCTGGCGCGGCCGGGCGACGATCTGCCTTGCTCCCCCTGCGTGGAGATCGGCTGGCGGCTGGCGGCGGCCCACTGGGGCAACGGCTACGCCGCTGAGGCGGCGCGCGCCGCGCTGGCGTGCGCCTTCGACACGCTGCATTTGCCGGAAGTGGTGTCCTTCACCGCCGAAGATAACCAGCCGTCGCGCCGGGTGATGACGCGCATCGGTATGCGCTTCGACGGCGAAACCTTCCTGCACCCGCGTCTGCCGGCGGGCCATCCGCTACAAAAGCACGTCTTGTACCGGCTGAACCGACAAACGTGGCGCGAACGCCACGGCGATTAATACAGCGTATCCTTCAGCCGCTGCGGCAGCGCGCTGTCGTACTCCTCACCGTCGAAGCGCGTTTGGCTCACCGCGGCCAAAATATGGCCGGGGCTGGGCAGCGCCGAACGCTCGAGGCGGCTGGCCTCTTCCCATAACCCCGAACGCAAGATCGCCCGGCTGCACTGGAAGAACACCGCCTCCACCCGAATGCGCAGCACCGAACGCGGCAGCTGGTTACGGTGGGCGAAACGCTGCAACACCGCCGGCGCCACCACGATCTCCGCCCGCCCGTTAATCCGCAGCGTTTCGCCGATGCCGGGGATCAGCAGCAGCAGCGCCACCCGGTTGTCGTGCAGGATATTGCGCAGGCTGTCGATGCGGTTATTGCCGCGCCGATCCGGCAACAGCAGGGTTTTCTCGTCTTCGATATGAATGAAACCGGCCGGATCGCCGCGCGGCGAGACGTCCATGCCGTCCGGCCCCACCGTCGAGAGGGCGGCGAACGGCGCCGCCTCGATAAACGGACGGTAAGCCGGGTGGATGTAGCTGACTTCTTTAAAAACCGAGGGCGCGGCGGGCTTGCCGTACAGCTGTTCCAGCGCCGCGAGGTCGTTGATGATATCGCCAGACATTGCAGTTTCCTGAATGAGTCATATTGACCCCTTCAGCATAGAGCAAAATCGCCGGCGGCTCTTACTCGGCGCTGGCGTGGTTCAGCGTCTGAATGTCGTCCGCATCCAGCGTCAGACGCGTGGCGCTGACCAACTCATCCAGCTGCGACAACGAGGTGGCGCTGACGATCGGCGCGGTGATGCTCGGACGCGCGATCAGCCAGGCCAGCGAGACCTGCGCCGCAGAGACGCCGTGTTTGCCCGCCACCTGATCCAGCGCCGCCAGGATGCGGAAACCGCGCGGGTTCAGGTAGCGTTCGACGATGCGATCGCCGCGCTGACTTTTGCCCTCATCCGCTTTGCTGCGGTATTTGCCGGTCAGAAAGCCGCTGGCCAGCGCGAAGAAGTTGATCACCCCGAGGCCATGGCGCTGCGCCACCCGCTCCAGCTCGGCTTCATACCCTTCGCGCGCATACAGATTGTATTCCGGCTGCAGGGTTTCGTAGCGCGCCAATCCGTTGCTCTCGCTCACCCGCAGCGCTTCTTCCAGGCGATCCGCCTGATAGTTGGAGGCGCCGATCGCCCGCACCTTGCCGGCCTTAATCAACGCATCGAACGCCGCCAGCGTCTCTTCCAGCGGCGTATCGCGGTCATCGTCATGCGACTGATAAAGATCGATATAATCGGTTTGCAGGCGCCGCAGCGAATCCTCCACCGCCTGCTGAATATAGCGCGGCGACAGACCCTGTTTGCCTTCGCCCATCGGTTTACCCACCTTGGTGGCGATGATCACCTGGTCGCGCTTGCCGCTCTTCTTCAGCCATTCGCCGATGACGGTTTCCGATTCGCCGCCCCGGTTGCCCGGCGCCCAGCTGGAATAAACGTCGGCGGTATCGATAAAGTTGAGCTGATTGTCCACCAGCGCATCCAGCAGGCTGAACGAGGTCGCTTGATCCGCCGTCCAACCGAACACATTGCCGCCAAAGGTCAACGCCGGCACCTGAATGCCTGAGCGGCCCAATTCTCTGTTGCTCATCACCTGCTCCTGTGGGAAAAGATTCGCGGGTTAATTATTAGCGCCAACCAGGATAGAACGCTAAAACGGATTGGCTATAAGCTGAAACAAATCACTTATAAACATAGCACGCTCAAATCACCCACTTATTAGGACAATGCTGACGGTTCCTCCATATTTCCTTCATTTTTATGCCGTCCCCGCTGGCTAAACTAGTATCCTGTAAGGAGTGTCATTTTTGTGGCAATGAGTGCCCGCACCCCTGCCTTTTGGAGAGAATTTTCGCCGCCATGAATGCAAAACCCCAACGCCGTTCCCTGATGCCGCGCCTGCTGGTTGCGGCCATCCTGGTCATCGCCGCCGTCTTCGCCTGGCGTTATTTTAACGCCGCTCAACCGCCGGCCGGCACGGCCCCGGGCGCGCAGCAGGCCGGCGGCAAAGCGGGGACCGGTCGCGCGGCGGGCGGGCGGCGCGGCGCGGCGATGTCGCCGGTGCAGGCCGCGACGGCCACGCAACAGACGGTGCCGCGCTATCTTTCCGGCTTGGGCACCGCCACCGCCGCCAATACCGTCACCGTTACCAGCCGGGTCGACGGCCAACTGATGGCGATCCACTTTACCGAAGGCCAACAGGTCAAAGCCGGCGATCTGCTGGCGGAGATCGATCCCCGGCCGTTCCAGGTGCAGCTGACCCAGGCGCAGGGGCAGTTGGCGAAAGATCAGGCCACGCTGGCCAATGCCCGGCGCGATCTGGCGCGCTATCAGCAATTGGTGAAAACCAATCTGGTTTCCCGTCAAGAGCTGGATACGCAGGCCTCGCTGGTGCAGCAAACCGAAGGCGCCATCAAAGCCGATCAGGGCGCGGTCGACAGCGCCAAACTGCAGATCACCTACAGCCGCATCACTGCGCCAATCGACGGCCGCGTCGGGTTGAAACTGGTCGACGTCGGCAACTACGTCACCAGCGGCAGCACCACCGGTTTGGTGGTGATCACGCAGACGCACCCGATCGACGTGGTGTTCACGCTGCCCGAAGGCAACATCGCCGATCTGCTCAAGGCGCAAAAAGCCGGGCCGGTGAGCGTCGAAGCCTGGGATCGCACCAACCAGAACAAGCTGACGACCGGTTCGCTGCTGAGCCTGGACAACCAAATTGATACCGCCACCGGCACCATCAAGCTGAAAGCGCGCTTCGCCAACGAAGACGACGCGCTGTTCCCCAACCAGTTCGTCAACGCGCGGCTGCAGGTGGATACCCTGCACGATGCGGTGGTGATCCCGACCGCCGCGCTGCAGATGGGCAACGAAGGCAACTTCGTCTGGACGCTCAGCGAAGACAACAAGGTCAGCAAACACCGGGTCACCGCCGGCGTGCAGGACAGCCGGCAGGTGGTGATCAGCGCCGGCCTCAACGCCGGCGATCGGGTGGTGACCGACGGCATCGATCGCCTGACCGAAGGCATGCAGGTGGAAGTGCTGGCGCCGAACGACGCGCCTGCGGCGTCAAAAGCCAAGCGCGAACCTGACGTTCAGAGGAAGTCCTGATGCAGGTGATGCCACCGACCCGCGGCGGCGGCCCTTCCCGCCTGTTTATCCTGCGCCCGGTCGCCACCACCCTGCTGATGGTGGCGATACTGCTGGCGGGGATCATCGGCTATCGTGCGCTGCCGGTTTCCGCGTTGCCGGAAGTGGACTACCCGACCATCCAGGTGGTGACGCTGTATCCCGGCGCCAGCCCGGACGTGGTCACCTCCGCCATTACCGCGCCGCTGGAACGCCAGTTCGGCCAGATGTCCGGCCTGAAGCAAATGGCGTCGCAAAGCTCCGGCGGCGCCTCGGTGGTGACGCTGCAATTCCAGCTGGCGCTGCCGCTCGACGTCGCGGAGCAGGAAGTGCAGGCGGCGATCAACGCCGCCACCAACCTATTGCCGAACGATCTGCCCTACCCGCCGATTTACAGCAAGGTTAACCCGGCCGATCCGCCGATCCTGACGCTGGCCGTCACCTCCACCGCCATGCCGATGACGCAGGTGGAAGACATGGTGGAGACGCGCGTAGCGCAGAAAATCTCTCAGGTGACCGGCGTCGGCCTGGTGACCCTGGCCGGCGGCCAACGCCCGGCGGTGCGTGTAAAACTGAACGCCGCGGCGGTCGCCGCCTATGGCCTGAACAGCGAAACCATCCGCACCGCCATCAGCAACGCCAACGTCAACTCGGCAAAAGGCAGCCTGGACGGCCCGACCCGCTCGGTCACCCTGTCCGCCAACGACCAAATGAAATCCGCCGACGACTATCGCCAGCTGATCGTCGCCTATCAGAACGGCGCGGCGATCCGCCTGCAGGATATCGCCACCATCGAACAAGGGGCGGAAAATACCCGACTGGCGGCCTGGGCCAACCAGCAACAGGCGATCGTGCTGAACATTCAGCGCCAGCCCGGCGTCAACGTCATCACCACCGCCGACAGCATCCGCGAAATGCTGCCGACGCTGATTAAAAGCCTGCCCAAGTCGGTCGACGTCAAGGTGTTGACCGATCGCACCACCACCATCCGCGCCTCGGTCAGCGACGTGCAGTTCGAGCTGCTGCTGGCGATCGCGCTGGTGGTGATGGTGATCTACGTGTTCCTGCGCAACGTGCCGGCGACCATTATCCCCAGCGTGGCGGTGCCGCTGTCGCTGGTCGGCACCTTCGCCGCCATGTATTTCCTCGGCTTCTCCATCAATAACCTGACGCTGATGGCATTAACCATTGCCACCGGTTTCGTGGTGGATGACGCCATCGTGGTGATCGAGAACATCTCGCGCTACATCGAGAAAGGGGAAAAGCCGCTCGACGCCGCGCTGAAAGGGGCCGGCGAGATCGGCTTCACCATCATCTCGCTGACCTTCTCGCTGGTGGCGGTGCTGATCCCGCTGCTGTTCATGGGCGACATCGTCGGCCGCCTGTTCCGCGAGTTCGCCGTGACGCTGGCGGTGGCGATTTTGATCTCCGCCGTGGTATCGCTGACGCTGACGCCGATGATGTGCGCCCGCATGCTCAGCCACGAATCGCTGCGCAAGCAGAACCGCTTCTCCGCCGCCTCCGAGCGCTTTTTCGAGCGCGTGATCGCGCGATACGGCCAGTGGCTGAAAACGGTGCTTAACCACCCCTGGCTGACGCTCGGCGTGGCCGTGGGCACCCTGGCGCTGACGGTGTTGCTGTACCTGCTGATCCCGAAAGGCTTCTTCCCGGTGCAGGACAACGGCATCATTCAGGGCACGCTGGAGGCGCCGCAGAGCGTTTCGTTCAGCAACATGGCCGAGCGCCAGCAGCAGGTCGCGGCGCAGATCCTCAAAGATCCGGCGGTGGAAAGCCTGACCTCGTTCGTCGGCGTCGACGGCAGCAACGCCACGCTCAACAGCGGCCGGCTGCAGATCAACCTGAAGCCGCTGAGCGAACGCAGCGACCGCATTCCGGCGATCATCAGCCGGTTGCAGCAGCAAACGGCGCAGTTCCCCGGCGTGAAGCTGTACCTGCAGCCGGTGCAGGATCTGACCATCGATACCCAGGTCAGCCGCACCCAGTACCAGTTCACCCTGCAGGCGATGTCGCTGGACGATCTCAGCCTGTGGGTGCCGCAGCTGATGGATGAGCTGAAACAAACCCCGCAGCTGGCGGACGTCACCAGCGATTGGCAGGATCAGGGGCTGGTCGCCTACGTCAACGTCGATCGCGATTCGGCCTCGCGCCTCGGCGTCACCATGAGCGACGTGGACAATGCGTTGTACAACGCCTTCGGCCAACGCCTGATCTCCACCATCTACACCCAGGCCAATCAATACCGGGTGGTGTTGGAGCACGACGTCAGCGCGACGCCGGGGCTGGCGGCGCTCAATGAGATCCGTCTGAGCGGCAAGGACGGCGCCGTGGTGCCGTTGAGCGCCATCGCCAAAATCGAAGAACGGTTCGGCCCGCTGTCGGTCAACCACCTCGACCAATTCCCGTCGGCCACCGTCTCGTTCAACGTCGCCGCCGGCTACTCGCTCGGCGAAGCGGTAGACGCGGTCACCCAGGCGGAAAAAAATCTCGCCATGCCGAAAGACATCACCACCCAATTCCAGGGCGCGACGCTGGCCTTCCAGGCGGCGCTCGGCAGCACGCTGTGGCTGATTTTGGCGGCGGTGGTGGCGATGTATATCGTGCTGGGCGTGCTGTATGAAAGCTTCATTCATCCGGTGACCATCCTCTCCACCCTGCCGACCGCCGGGGTCGGCGCGCTGCTGGCGTTGATGCTGGCCGGCAGCGAACTGGACGTGATCGCCATCATCGGCATCATCCTGCTGATCGGCATCGTGAAGAAGAACGCCATCATGATGATCGACTTCGCGCTGGCGGCGGAACGCGAACAGGGTTTATCGCCGCGCGACGCCATCTATCAGGCCTGCCTGCTGCGTTTCCGGCCGATCCTGATGACCACGCTGGCGGCCTTGCTCGGCGCGCTGCCGCTGATGCTGAGCACCGGCGTCGGCGCGGAGCTGCGGCATCCGCTGGGCGTCTGTATGGTCGGCGGCCTGATCATGAGCCAGATCCTGACGCTGTTCACCACGCCGGTGATCTACCTGCTGTTTGACAAACTGGCGCGCAACACGCATCGCCAGCCGGATACGCAGGAGCTGCCGTGAAATTCTTCGCCCTGTTCATTCACCGGCCGGTGGCCACCACCCTGCTGACGCTGGCCATCGCCATCAGCGGCGCGATCGGTTTTCGCCTGCTGCCGGTGTCGCCGCTGCCGCAGGTGGATTTTCCGGTGATTTCGATCAGCGCGTCGCTGCCGGGCGCCTCGCCGGAAACCATGGCCTCCTCGGTGGCGACGCCGCTGGAGCGCGCGCTGGGCCGCATCGCCGGGGTCAATGAAATGACCTCGATGAGCTCGCTCGGCAGCACCCGGGTGATTTTGCAGTTCGATCTCAGCCGCGACATCAACGGCGCCGCGCGCGACGTGCAGGCGGCGATTAACGCCGCGCAAAGCCTGTTGCCGACCGGCATGCCGAGCCGCCCCAGCTATCGCAAGGTCAACCCTTCCGACGCGCCGATCATGATCCTGACGCTGACGTCGGACACCTACAGCCAGGGGCAGCTTTACGACTTCGCGTCCACCCAGCTGGCGCAGAAGATCAGCCAGACCGAAGGCGTCGGCGACGTTTCCGTGGGCGGCAGCTCGCTGCCGGCGGTGCGCGTGGAGTTGAACCCTTCGGCGCTGTTCAATCAGGGTGTTTCGCTGGATGCCGTGCGGCAGGCCATCAGCAACGCCAACGTGCGCCGCCCGCAGGGCGCCGTCGAAAACCCGCAGCAACGTTGGCAAATCCAGGCCAACGACGCGCTGAAAACCGCCGACGCCTACCGCCCGCTGATCGTTCATTACAACAACGGTTCGGCGGTGCGGCTCGGCGACGTGGCCGAGGTCAAAGATTCGGTGCAGGACGTGCGCAACGCCGGGATGACCGACGCCAAGCCGGCGATCGTTCTGGCCATCAGCCGCGCGCCGGACGCCAACATCATCGAAACCGTCGATCGCATTCGCGCCGAGCTGCCCGCGCTGCAGGAAAACATTCCGGCCGCAATCTCGCTCAACGTCGCGCAGGATCGCTCGCCGACCATTCGCGCGTCGCTGGCCGAGGTCGAACAGTCGCTGGCGATCGCCATCGGGCTGGTGATCCTGGTGGTGTTCATCTTCCTGCGCTCCGGCCGCGCCACGCTGATCCCGGCGGTCGCCGTGCCGGTGTCGCTGATCGGCTCGTTCGCCGCCATGTATCTGTGCGGCTTCAGCCTCAACAACCTGTCGCTGATGGCGCTGACCATCGCCACCGGCTTTGTGGTGGACGACGCCATCGTGGTGCTGGAAAACATTTCCCGCCACGTCGAGGCCGGCATGAAACCGATCAACGCTGCGCTGCTGGGCGCGCGGGAGGTCGGTTTCACCGTGCTGTCGATGAGCGTTTCGCTGGTGGCGGTGTTTATCCCGCTGCTGCTGATGGCGGGCCTGCCCGGCCGGCTGTTCCGCGAATTCGCCGTCACCCTGTCGGTGTCGATCGGGCTGTCGCTGATCGTCTCGCTGACGCTCACGCCGATGATGTGCGCCTATCTGCTGCGCCACCAGCCGGCGCGTTCGCAGCGGCGCGCGCGCGGCTTCGGCAAAATGCTGCTGGCGCTGCAGCAGGGATACGGACGCTCGCTGAACTGGGTGCTTGGCCACTCGCGCTGGGTGCTGGCGGTGTTCCTCGCCACCATTGCGCTCAACGTCTGGCTGTATATCAGCATCCCGAAAACCTTCTTCCCCGAACAGGATACCGGCCGCCTGATGGGCTTTATCCAGGCCGATCAGAGCATCTCGTTCCAGGCGATGCGCGGCAAACTGGAAGATTTCATGAAAATCGTGCGCGAAGATCCGGACGTGGAAAACGTCACCGGCTTTACCGGCGGCTCGCGCACCAACAGCGGCTCGATGTTCATCTCACTGAAACCGCTGTCGGTACGCAGCGACGACGCGCAGAAAGTGATCGCCCGCCTGCGCGCTCGCCTGGCCAAAGAACCGGGCGCCAGCCTGTTCTTGATGGCGGTGCAGGATATCCGCGTCGGCGGCCGCCAGGCCAACGCCAGCTACCAATATACGCTGCTGGCGGATGACCTCGCCGCGCTGCGCGACTGGGAACCGAAGATCCGCGCCGCGCTGGCGGCATTGCCCGAGCTGGCGGACGTCAACTCGGATCAGCAGGATAAAGGCTCGGAGATGGATCTGGTCTACGATCGCGAGACCATGGCGCGTCTCGGCATTTCGGTGTCCGACGCCAACAACCTGTTGAACAACGCCTTCGGCCAGCGACAGATTTCGACCATCTATCAACCGCTCAACCAATACAAAGTGGTGATGGAAGTGGCGCCGCCTTACACTCAGGACGTCAGCTCGCTGGACAAGATGTTCATCATCAACAACGAAGGCAAGGCGATACCGCTCTCCTACTTCGCCAGTTGGCGACCGGCCAACGCGCCGCTGTCGGTCAACCATCAGGGGCTGTCCGCCGCCTCGACCATCTCCTTTAACCTGCCGGACGGCGGCAGCCTGTCGGACGCCACCGCCGCTGTCGAGCGCACCATGACTCAGCTCGGCGTGCCGTCCACGGTGCGCGGCGCCTTCGCCGGCACCGCCCAGGTGTTCCAGGACACCCTGAAGTCGCAGCTGATCCTGATCCTGGCGGCGATCGCCACGGTGTATATCGTGCTCGGCGTGCTGTACGAGAGCTATATCCATCCGCTGACCATCCTCTCCACCCTGCCTTCCGCGGGCGTGGGGGCGCTGTTGGCGCTCGAGCTGTTCGGCGCGCCGTTCAGCCTGATCGCGCTGATCGGCATCATGCTGTTGATCGGCATCGTGAAGAAAAACGCCATCATGATGGTCGACTTCGCGCTCGAGGCGCAGCGCAACGGCGGCATCAGCGCCCGCGAGGCGATTTTCCAGGCCAGCCTGCTGCGCTTCCGGCCGATCCTGATGACCACGCTGGCGGCGCTGTTCGGCGCGCTGCCGCTGGTGTTGACCAGCGGCGACGGCGCGGAGCTGCGCCAGCCGCTCGGCATCACCATCGCCGGCGGTCTGGTGATGAGCCAGTTGCTGACGCTGTACACCACGCCGGTGGTCTATCTTTACTTCGACCGGCTGCAGGCGAAGTTCCGCCGCAACAAGCAGCTGGCCCCGCTGCCGCACTAATGGCCGACCGATGCTGATGAAACACACCGCCACGGTACGTTGGCAACTCTGGATAGTGGCGTTCGGCTTCTTTATGCAGACGCTGGATACCACTATCGTCAATACCGCCCTGCCCTCGATGGCCGCCAGCCTGGGGGAGAACCCGCTGCGCATGCAGTCGGTGATCGTCGCCTATGTGCTGACGGTGGCGGTGACGCTGCCGGCCAGCGGCTGGCTGGCTGACAAGGTCGGCGTACAGCGGGTGTTTTTCAGCGCCATCGTGCTGTTTACCCTCGGCTCCCTCCTCTGCGCCCGCTCGGCAACCCTGAACGAGCTGATCGCCTCGCGCGTGCTTCAGGGCATCGGCGGCGCGATGATGGTGCCGGTCGGCCGCCTGACGGTGATGAAGATCGTGCCGCGCGAGCAGTACATGGCGGCGATGACCTTCGTGACGCTGCCGGGCCAGATCGGCCCGCTGATGGGGCCGGCGCTGGGCGGACTTCTGGTGCAATACGCCAGCTGGCACTGGATTTTCCTGATCAATATTCCGGTGGGCATCGTGGGCGCCATCGCCACGCTGCTGCTGATGCCCAACTACCAAATGCAGACCCGCCGTTTCGATCTCAGCGGCTTTTTCCTGCTGGCGATCGGCATGGCGTCGCTGACGCTGGCGCTCGACGGCCACAAAGGCATGGGCCTGACCGGCGGCGCCATCGCCGGCCTGGTGGCGCTGGGCGCGGCGGCGTTGTTGGGGTATGTTTGGCATGCCTACGGCAATAGCCGCGCCCTGTTCTCGCTGCGGCTGCTGCGCACCCCGACCTACAAGATCGGGCTGCTGGCCAGTCTGCTGGGGCGCATCGGCAGCGGCATGCTGCCGTTCATGACACCGCTGTTTCTGCAGGTGGGCATGGGCTTCACGCCGTTCCACGCCGGGCTGATGATGATCCCGATGATCATCGGCAGCATGGGCATGAAGCGCATCGTGGTGCAGGTGGTCAACCGCTTCGGCTACCGCAACGTGCTGGTGGCCGCCACGCTGCTGCTGGCGCTGGTCAGCCTGAGTTTCCTGCTGGCGGCGATGCTCGGCTGGCTGTGGCTGCTGCCGGTGATACTGTTCTTCCAGGGGATGGTCAACGCATTGCGCTTCTCGGCGATGAATACCCTGACGCTGAAAGACCTGCCGGACCGGCTGGCCAGCAGCGGCAACAGCCTGTTGTCGATGGTCATGCAGCTGTCGATGAGCCTCGGCGTCAGCGTCGCCGGCATCTTGATCGGCAGCTTCGCCCATCACCAGGCGGTGGCCGACAGCCCGGCCATCCACAGCGCATTTATTTACAGCTACTGCTGTATGGCGTTGATTATCGCCCTGCCCGCGCTGGCCTTCGCGCGCGTGCCGGCGGATAGCGCGCCTAACCGCACGCTGGCCAAAGAGCCGGGCACCGGCTCAACGAGGTTGCAATGAAGATAGGCATTACCGGGAAGCTGTTCCTGGCCATTTTCGCCACCTGCATGCTGGTGTTGATCACCATGCACTGGGGGGTGCGCGTCAGCTTTGAGCGCGGTTTTATCGACTACATCAAGAGCAGTAACGAGCAGCGCATCAACATGCTGAGCGAAGCGCTGGAGGAGCAGTACAGCCATCATGGCAACTGGATATTCCTGCGCAACAACGATCAGGTGGTCTACCAAATCATGCGTTCGTTCGAGCAGAACAGCGACAGCAGCCACAACCTGCCGCCCAAGGGCTGGCGCACCCAGTTTTGGGTGGTGGACAGCCAGTTCAATCGGCTGGTCGGGCATTCCGGCCCGTTGCCGAAAGAGGGGCCGCGCCACCCGATCCGCTACAACAACGAGATCGTCGGTTGGGTGCTCACTACCCCGGTCGAACGCCTGACGCGCAATACCGACATCAACTTCGATCGCCAGCAGCGCCGCACCAGCTGGATCATCGTCGCGCTCTCCACCCTGCTGGCGGCGGCGGTGACCTGGCTACTGTCGCGCGGCATGCTGGCCCCGGTTAAACGCCTGGTGGCGGGCACCCATCGATTGGCGGCGGGCGACTTCACCGCCCGCGTGGCGGTCAGCAGCCAGGATGAGCTGGGCAGGCTGGCGCACGACTTCAACCAGTTGGCCACCTCGCTGGAGAAAAATGAACAGATGCGCCGCGCCTTTATGGCCGACGTGTCGCACGAACTGCGCACGCCGCTGGCGGTGCTGCGCGGCGAGCTGGAGGCGCTGCAGGACGGCGTGCGCCAGCCGACGCCCGCGTCGCTCAGCTCGCTGCAGGCCGAGGTGTCCACCCTGACCAAACTGGTCGACGACCTGCACCAGCTTTCGCTCTCCGATCTCGGCGCGCTGGCCTATCGCAAATCGTCGGTGGACTGCGTGCATCTGCTGCAGATCGCCGTCGCCGCCTTCCGCGAGCGCTTTCGCGCCAAAGGGCTGGAGATCGTCACCCATCTGCCGCCCCAGGCGCCGCTGTTCGGCGATCCCGATCGCCTGAATCAGCTGTTCAATAACCTGTTGGAAAACAGCCTGCGCTACACCGATGCCGGCGGCCGGCTGGAAATCAGCGCCGAGCTGCAGCCGGGGCGGCTATCCCTCTGCTGGCAGGACAGCGCGCCAGGCATCAGCGATCAGCAACTGACGCGCATTTTCGAACGTTTCTACCGGGCGGAAGGCTCGCGCAACCGCGCCAGCGGCGGTTCCGGATTGGGGCTGGCGATCTGCCACAACATCGTGGAAGCGCACGACGGGAAAATCCGCGCCGAGCATTCGCCTTTAGGCGGCGTGCGCATTACAGTAGAATTTGCTACCCCGATAAAAAATAAGGCGCCCTGATGGACATTCAGAATCAACCCGTGCAGATCATGATTGTTGAAGATGAGCCCAAGCTGGGCCAGCTGCTGGTGGATTATCTGCAGGCGGCGGGCTACGCCACCCGTTGGCTGACCAACGGCAACGAAGTGGTGCCGACCGTGCACCAGCATCCGCCGGCGCTGATCTTGCTCGATCTGATGCTGCCGGGCGCCGATGGGCTGACGGTGTGCCGCGAGCTGCGCCGCTTCAGCGACGTACCGATCGTGATGGTGACAGCGAAAATCGAAGAGATTGACCGCCTGCTGGGGCTGGAGATCGGCGCCGACGATTACATCTGCAAACCCTACAGCCCGCGCGAAGTGGTAGCGCGGGTGAAAACCATCCTGCGCCGCAGCTATCGGCCGCAGGAGAATGCGCGGGAAGATGACCTGCTGCACATCGATGAACCGCGTTTCCAGGCCAGCTATCAGGGGCAGTTGCTGGATCTGACGCCGGCGGAGTTCCGCCTGCTGAAAACGTTGGCCAGCCAGCCGGGCAACGTATTTTCGCGCGAGCAGCTGCTGAACAACCTGTATGACGACTATCGGGTGGTCACCGACCGCACCATCGACAGCCACATCAAAAACCTGCGCCGCAAGCTGGAGCTGATCGACGGGCAAAAATCCTTTATCCGCTCGGTATACGGCGTCGGTTACCGCTGGGAAGCCGAACCCTGCCGGCTGGTGAATGGGGTTTAGGGAAGAGAATCGACCGCGTTCCACCAAGGCGCGCGGTCAGCCACACCCTGTTGTCGCTCATCCGACAGCAGGAAGTCGTGTGGTAGGGCTGTGTTAGCGATCATTCTCAACAGAGGCTCCCAACCTTTATCGCTGCCCTCGCTTTTATCATTTCCTACTGACCGTTCGATTTTTTCCATCCTTGGCGCTCCTGTGCAAAATTTGCCCTATTTTATCTCTGCGAGGTGAACCCGCCAAGATGAAATCGCGAGTGTTCCACGGCTTAGACGTCCCAAATACTGCGCTGCGCAATCACCGCCCCTCCCTTAGCTTCCCGTGCGGCGCCGAGCTTCTCGGGCGAAAACTCCGCGCCGGCGCAAAAAAATTGCGCATTTTTTCGACTAAGCTGCTGTGAGGTTTAGCCACCGATTTTCAAGCGATTGGCTACACTTACATCACGAATCGGAACCTACAGGAGAAGAACCATGGCAATCGGTCATTACGAGCTGAAAAAAGCAAAGAACGGACAGTACCACTTCAACCTGAAAGCCAGTAACGGCGAGATCATTCTGGCCAGCGAGATGTACGCCAGCAAAGCGTCGGCGGAGAACGGCATCGCCTCGGTGCAGACCAATTCGCCGCATGAAGCGCAGTTTGAGCTGAAGCACAGCACCAGCAACCAGCCCTACTTTGTGCTGAAGGCCAAGAACCATCAGGTGATCGGCGTCAGCGAAATGTACAGCTCCGAAAGCGCAGCCAAAAACGGTATCCAGTCGGTGATTAAAAACGGCCCGACCACCGATATTCGCGATTTGAGCGCCTGATCCCCCGTTTCGCCCGCGCGGTGGCCGCCATCGCGCGTTTTCCGTTTGACCGGGATCAATCTCCCTTGAATAAATCCGGTTAACTGCTGATTTTTTGCCGCGCCGCGGCTACAATCCCCCGCTTTTACTGCGCCATCAGGTGGCGTGGTGCTGACCTGAAATCAGACCGAGACACACTATGTTTACACCGGAACTTCTCTCCCCGGCCGGAACGCTGAAAAACATGCGTTACGCCTTCGCCTACGGCGCCGATGCGGTTTACGCCGGCCAGCCGCGCTACAGCCTGCGGGTGCGCAACAACGAGTTCAACCACGAGAATCTGGCGCAGGGCATCAACGAAGCGCACGCGCTGGGTAAAAAATTCTACGTGGTGGTCAACATCGCCCCGCACAACGCCAAGCTGAAAACCTTCCTGCGCGATCTGAAACCAGTAGTCGATATGGGCCCGGATGCGCTGATCATGTCCGATCCTGGCCTGATCATGATGGTGCGCGAAGCCTTCCCGCAGATGGACATCCACCTGTCGGTGCAGGCCAACGCCGTTAACTGGGCGACGGTGAAGTTCTGGAAACAAATGGGCCTGACCCGCGTGATCCTGTCGCGCGAGCTGTCGCTGGAAGAGATCGCCGAGATCCGCGCCGAAGTGCCGGACATGGAGCTGGAGATCTTCGTCCACGGCGCGCTGTGCATGGCCTACTCCGGCCGCTGCCTGCTGTCCGGCTATATCAACAAGCGCGATCCCAACCAGGGCACCTGCACCAACGCCTGCCGTTGGCAGTACAAGGCGGAAGAAGGCAAAGAGGACGACACCGGCAATATCGTGCACCTGCACGAGCCGATCCCGGTGCAGACCGTCGAGCCGACGCTGGGCATCGGCACGCCGACCGACAAGGTATTCATGCTGTCTGAGGCGCAAAAACCAGGCGAATATATGAGCGCCTTCGAGGACGAACACGGCACCTACATCATGAACTCCAAGGATCTGCGCGCCATCCAGCACGTAGAGCGTCTGACGCAGCTCGGCGTGCATTCGTTGAAGATCGAAGGGCGCACCAAGTCCTTTTACTACTGCGCGCGTACCGCCCAGGTCTACCGCCGCGCCATCGACGACGCCGTTGCCGGCAAACCGTTCGATCCGACCCTGCTCACCACGCTGGAAGGCCTGGCGCACCGCGGCTATACCGAAGGCTTCCTGCGCCGCCACGTGCACGAAGCGCAGCAGAACTACGAATACGGCTCTTCGCTCTCCGAGCGCCAGCAGTTCGTCGGCGAGTTCACCGGCGTGCGCCGCGAAGGCTGGGCGGAAGTCGACGTGAAGAATAAATTCTCACTCGGCGACAGCGTCGAGATGATGACGCCGGGCGGCAACGTGCTGTTCACCCTCGAAAGCATGCAAAATAAGAAAGGCGAGCCGATTGAGGTCGCGCCGGGCAACGGCCATATCGTTTATTTGCCGATCCCGCAGGATATCGATCTCAATTATGCTTTGCTGATCCGCAATTTGGCGGAAGAAAATAGCGCCGGAGCCTAACAATGAATCGCCGTCATTCGGCGGCGATTTTTAGCAAATATTAGAATTGGATCACATCAATGTGCCCGCAGCTTGGTTACTATCACGCTGCTTAAAACGAACAACGAAAATATTTGCATAGCAATACTAGGAACCACCTCCTTAGCCGGCCCAATCTCCCTTGGGCTGGCTTTTTCTTTATGGGCCCGCCATTGCCGCCGGCGCGCCTATTTCTCATTACGTTTTCCCGTTATCCATTTTAATAAAAATAATAACGCCACATCGATATATAAATAACGCTATAGCGATTAATCCTGCCGCCATTAAAATTGCGCTTATTGTCAGGTTAAATTCAGATAAATTCGCATCGTCTTCATATTCACGGAGCAATGGGAAATAACCGGAATTAGCTGAATATTCTGATGGCTTGGCGGCCTGGGCTGGTTTATCTTGAGGCATTATTGGTTTTCCGCCGGAGGAGCTCGGCAATGCCTCAACACTCACATGCACCAGCACTGCTTATCATCAACGGCAAGGGCGCCGGCAACGAAGAGCTGCGCCAGGCCGTCAACCGGCTGCGCGAAGAGCAGATAACGCTGCACGTGCGCGTCACCTGGGAGCACGGCGACGCCGCGCGCTACGTCGCGGAAGCCGCTCGGCTCGGCGTAGGCACCGTCGTCGCCGGCGGCGGTGACGGCACCATTAACGAAGTGGCCGCCGCGCTGGCGCAACTGCCGGCGCAAGGTCGGCCGGCGCTGGGCATTTTGCCGCTCGGCACCGCCAACGACTTCGCCATGGCCTGCAACATTCCCCTCTCGCCCGAGCAGGCGCTGCAACTGGCGATCAAGGGACGCTCGGTGCCTATCGATCTGGCCAAGGTCAACGGCGAGCGCTACTTCATCAACATGGCCACCGGCGGCTTCGGCACCCGTATCACCACTGAAACGCCGGAGAAGCTGAAGGCGGCGTTGGGCGGCGTGTCCTACTTCGTTCACGGCTTATTGCGCATGGATACGCTGCAGGCCGACCGCTGTGAAATCCGCGGGCCGGACTTCCGCTGGGCCGGCGAAGCGCTGGTGATCGGCATCGGCAACGGCAAACAGGCCGGCGGCGGCCAGGAACTGTGCCCCAACGCGCTGATTAACGACGGGCAGTTGCAGCTGCGCCTGCTGATCGCCGATGAACTGCTGCCGGCGCTGGTGGCCGCCCTGTTCAACGACGAAGAGAGCAACAGCATCCTCAGCGCCGCGCTGCCGTGGCTGGAGATCGACGCGCCGCATGAGATGACCTTCAACCTCGACGGCGAGCCGCTCAAAGGCCGCCATTTCCGCATCGAAGTGGTGCCGCAGGCCATCGAATGCCGCCTGCCGCCGAACTGCGCCCTGCTGGGCTAATCCGGCTCTGCGCCCGCTCGCCGCTCGGAACACCAAGGCAGGCGAGATCGAACAATCAAGCACTTAGCGCGCCGGGGGCGATCGTCCCCGCGTATTTGGCCTCGCAAATGGCATTTCCTCTCAATCGCATCTATTGTTTGTCCTTGCCGGATCAAGTTCGGTAGTATCGCTTTACAGCTTCAATCACCGCTTTTTTACTTCGCCGGTGGTCAAAAACCCTTGCATTGCCGGTGTATGAAGAAGCTTAATCGGGAGTGAATCATGACTGATATTGTGCAGTTGCTAGGAAAGGAAGCGGAAGATCTGCTGCAACACCGCTGTACCACTATCCCCGCCGAGAATCTCTACCTGCCGGGCGCCGACTTCGTCGACCGCGTAATGATCGATAACAACCGTCCCAACAGCGTGCTGCGTTCGATGCAAACCCTGTTCAACCACGGCCGCCTGGCCGGCACCGGCTACCTGTCGATCCTGCCGGTCGATCAGGGCATCGAGCACTCCGCCGCCGCCTCGTTCGCCGCCAATCCGCTGTATTTCGATCCGAAGAACATCGTCGAGCTGGCGATTGAAGCCGGCTGTAACTGCGTCGCCTCCACCTACGGCGTGCTGGCGTCGGTATCGCGCCGCTATGCGCATAAAATTCCGTTCCTGGTCAAACTCAACCACAACGAAACGCTGAGCTACCCGACCCAGTACGACCAGACCCTGTACGCCAGCGTCGAGCAGGCGTTCAACATGGGCGCAGTGGCGGTTGGCGCCACCATTTACTTCGGCTCCGAGCAGTCGCGCCGCCAGATCGAAGAGATCTCGATCGCCTTCGAGCGCGCGCATGAGCTGGGCATGGTCACGGTGCTGTGGGCCTATCTGCGCAACCCGGCGTTCAACAAGGACGGCGTGGACTACCACTCCAGCGCCGATCTGACCGGCCAGGCCAACCACATCGCCGCCACCATCGGCGCCGACATCGTCAAACAGAAAATGGCCGAAAACAACGGCGGTTACCGCGCGGTGAAATTCGGCTATACCGACGATCGCGTCTACACCAAGCTGACCACCGATCACCCGATCGATCTGGTGCGCTACCAGCTGGCCAACTGCTACATGGGCCGCGCCGGGCTGATCAACTCCGGCGGCGCCGCCGGTGAGAACGATCTGCAGGAATCGGTGCGCACCGCAGTGATCAACAAACGCGCCGGCGGCATGGGCCTGATCCTGGGGCGTAAAGCGTTTAAGAAATCGATGAAAGACGGCGTGGCGCTGATCAACGCCGTACAAGACGCCTACCTGGACAAGAAGGTCACCATCGCCTGATGTGACAGACCGCCTGTCCCAAAGCCCGGTTCGCCGGGCTTTTTTGTGCCCGTTTTCTCCCCCTCGTGCCACAGACCTTCTCTTTCTTTCACTTTAAACTTTCAAAATAAAATATTTATCTTTCAAATTGTGATCCATTTAAAACAAATAGCCCAACAAAGTGACTACTGTAAGGCCCATGGCGACAGAGCCGCCGTTCGCTCCAGGCCATATCAGTCCATTACAGGAGAACATAATGATTGAGCTAATCACCCACGGCGCCGAGTGGTTTATCGGCCTGTTTCAAAAAGGCGGTGAAGTGTTTGTCGGCATGGTGACCGGCATTTTGCCTTTATTGATCAGCCTGTTGGTTATCATGAACGCGCTGATCAAATTTGTTGGCCAGGAACGTATCGAACGATTGGCGCAGCGCTGCGCGGGCAACCCCGTCTCGCGTTATCTGCTGCTGCCGCTGATCGGCACCTTTGTCTTCTGCAACCCGATGACCCTCAGCCTGGGGCGCTTCATGCCGGAGAAATACAAGCCGAGCTACTACGCGGCGGCCTCCTACAGCTGCCACTCGATGAACGGCCTGTTTCCGCACATCAACCCCGGCGAGCTGTTCGTTTACCTCGGCATCGCCAGCGGCCTGACCACCCTCGGCCTGCCGCTCGGCCCGTTGGCGGTGAGCTATTTCCTGGTGGGGCTGTTCACCAACTTCTTCCGCGGCTGGGTCACCGATCTCACCACCAGCCTGTTCGAACGCAAGATGGGCATCCGTCTGGATCGCCAGGTGCAACTTTAATTCGTGGAGTGCAGCATGAGTGCTTATATCCGTATTGAAAAAGGCGCCAGCGGCTGGGGTGGCCCCCTGGAGCTGCCGATAGAGCCCGGCAAGAAAGTGGTGTACATCACCGCCGGCACCCGGCCTTCGATCGTCGATCGCCTCAGCGAATTGACCGGCTGGCCCGCCGTCGACGGTTTCAAAGAGGGCGAGCCGCCGGCGGAAGAGATCGGCGTGGCGGTGATCGACTGCGGCGGCACCCTGCGCTGCGGCCTGTACCCGAAACGCCGTATTCCGACGGTCAACATCCACGCCACCGGCCAGTCCGGCCCGCTGGCGCAGTTTATCCTCGAAGACATCTATGTCTCCGGCGTGCGCGACCACAACATCAGCCGAATCGACGCGACAGAGAACCCACTCGCCGCCGCCGCCGTTGCAGCGCCGCCCAAGGCGCGTGACTACGACACCAGCAAGAAGATCACCGAACAAAGCGACGGGCTGCTGGCGAAGGTCGGCATGGGCATGGGATCGGTGGTGGCGGTGTTCTTCCAGGCCGGGCGCGACACTATCGACACCGTGCTGAAGACCATTCTGCCGTTTATGGCATTCGTCTCGGCCTTGATCGGCATCATCATGGCCTCCGGCCTCGGGGACTTTATCGCTCACGGCCTGACGCCGCTGGCCAACAGCCCGATCGGCCTGGTGACGCTGGCGCTGATCTGCTCATTCCCGCTGCTGTCGCCGTTCCTCGGCCCCGGCGCGGTCATCGCCCAAGTGATCGGCGTGCTGGTCGGGGTGCAGATCGGTCTCGGCCATATTCCGCCGCAGCTGGCGCTGCCCGCGCTGTTCGCCATCAACGCGCAGGCCGCCTGCGATTTCATTCCGGTCGGCCTGTCGCTGGCGGAAGCCAAACAGGACACCGTACGGGTCGGCGTGCCTTCAGTGCTGGTTGGCCGCTTTCTGACCGGCGCGCCAACGGTCCTGATCGCCTGGGCCGCCTCGGCCTTTATTTATCAATAGCATGATTTCCAGGGAGACGTTTATGCACACCATTTTTCATACCACCATCACGCAGATCGGCGGCTGCGCCCGCGACGCGTTGCTGGACAACATGCTGATCACTTTCCGTGAAGGCGCGCCGGCGGATATCGAAGAGTTCTGCTTCATCCACCGCCACGGCGCGACCGCCGGCGAACTGCAGGTGGGCGGCGTGATGGAACTGGCGCAGCAGCGCTACGCCATCACCGCCGTTGGCAGCGTTGCCACGCAGAATCTGCGCGAGCTCGGCCACATCACCGTACGCTTCGACGGCGAAGCCGAAGCCGAATTCCCCGGCTCGATCCACGTTTCCGGCCCGACGCCGACCGATATCCCGTTGGGCAGCACGCTGTCATTTATCGCATAAGGAGTAGACCATGTCTGAAGTAGCTGTAGTGATCGGCGGCGGCCAAACGTTAGGCGCCTTTTTGTCCCACGGGCTGGCGCAGGCCGGCTATCGGGTGGCAGTGGCCGATCTGAACGCCGACAACGCCAATCGGGTGGCGCGGCAGATCAACGAAGAGTACGGCGCAGGCAGCGCCTGCGGTTTTCAGGCCGACGCCACCGACGAGCAGAGCGTGATCGCGCTGGCGGCTGCGGTTGACCGGGAGTTTGGCCAAACCAACCTGCTGGTCTACAGCGCCGGCATCGCCAAGGCGGCGCCGATCACCGACTTCCCGCTGGGCGACTTCGACCGCTCGCTGCAGGTGAACCTGGTGGGCTATTTCCTCTGCGCCCGCGAGTTCTCGCGCCTGATGATCCGCGACGGTATCGCCGGGCGCATCATTCAGATCAACTCCAAGTCCGGCAAGGTCGGCAGCAAGCACAACTCCGGCTACAGCGCCGCCAAGTTCGGCGGCGTGGGGCTGACGCAGTCGCTGGCGCTCGATCTGGCGGAATACGGCATTACCGTGCATTCGCTGATGCTCGGCAACCTGCTGAAATCGCCGATGTTTCAATCGCTGCTGCCGCAGTACGCGCAAAAATTGGGCATCGCGCCGGACCAGGTGGAGCAGTACTACATCGACAAAGTGCCGCTGAAGCGCGGCTGCGACTACCAGGACGTGCTGAACACCCTGCTGTTCTACGCCAGCGATAAGGCCTCTTACTGCACCGGCCAATCGATCAACATCACCGGCGGCCAGGTGATGTTCTGAGGCCACCGACGCCCCCTTCCGCGGAAGGGGGCATAAGGAGAACCCCATGACACAAGCTTTGATCGCCTTCGCGCTGCTGGCCTGGCTGCTGCAAATCGCCTTCGGCTGGTGGCAACTGCAACGTTTCAACCGCGCCTTCGACGGCTTATGCCGACTGGGTGCCGTCGGCGTCGGCCGCTCCGGCGGCCGTTTTCGCCCGCGGGTGGTGCTGGCGCTGGCCTTCGACGCCGATCGGCGGGTGTGCGGCAGCCTGTTGCTGCGCGGCCTGACCGTTTTCGCCCGGCCCCGCCCGCTGCCTCATTTGCACGGTTTGCATCAGCGGGATTTGCGCCCGGATGTGATCTTCCCCGAGGATCGCGCATGCCAGTCTGCACTATCGTTAGCGATTGAACCCAAATCGTGATATTTTCACATTAAAAGGCATTACCTTTCATAGTGAATTATTCAGCGAGGGGAAATGCCCCACTCTTGTGAACGGGAATCGCGATGAAACCAAAGCAGCGGCAGGCCGCTATCCTTGAATATCTGCAGCAGCATGGCAAAACGGCAGTGGACGCCCTGGCCGAGCATTTCTCCACTACCGGCACCACCATCCGCAAAGATCTCACCCTGCTGGAAGAAGAAGGCGAGGTGATCCGCACCTACGGCGGCGTGGTGCTCAGCCGCGACGACGGCGATCAGCCGATCGACCGTAAAACCCATATCAACACCGAGAAAAAACGCCGCATCGCCAGCGCCGCCGTGGCGCTGATCGCCGACGGCGACTCGCTGATCTTCGACGCCGGCAGCACGGTGCTGCAGATGGTGCCGCACCTGGCGCAGTTCAATAACATCACGGTGATGACCAACAGCCTGACCATCGTCAACGCGCTGGTGGAGCTGGATAACGATCAGACCATCCTGATGCCCGGCGGCACCTACCGCAAAAAATCGGCCTCGTTCCACGGCAGCCTGGCCGAATCGGCGTTTCAGCAATTCAGCTTCGACAAGCTGTTTATCGGCGCGGACGGCGTCGATCTCAACGCCGGCGTCACCACCTTCAACGAAGTGCACAACGTCAGCAAAGCGATGTGCGAAGCCGCCGGCCGCATTATTTTGTTGGTGGACTCCTCGAAATTCGGCCGCAAGAGCCCGAACGTGGTGTGCGAACTCAGCGCCGTCGATACGCTGATCACCGACCGAGACATTAACCCCGATTACCTCGCCGCCCTGCAGGCGAAAGGCATCAATATCATTCTGGTAGGAGACCCCGATGAGTAACGCCAACGCCCTGCTCGCCTTCGCCCGCGAAACGCTGGAGATCGAGTTGACCGAAGCGCAGCGCCTGCTGGCGCGCCTGGATGACAATTTCGTCTGCGCCTGCGAGCTGCTGCTGAACTGCCGCGGCAAAGCGGTGATTTCCGGCATCGGCAAGTCCGGCCATATCGGCAAAAAAATCGCCGCGTCGCTGGCCAGCACCGGCACGCCGTCGTTCTTCGTTCATCCGGCGGAGGCGCTGCACGGCGATCTCGGCATGATCGGCGCCGACGACGTGGTGGTGTTCATCTCCTATTCCGGCCGCGCCAAAGAGCTGGACCTGATCCTGCCGCTGCTGGCGGAGAACGGCATTCCGGTGCTCGCCATCACCGGCGGCAAAGAATCGCCGCTGGCGCAGGGCGCGGCCTGCGTACTGGATATCGGCGTCGAGCGCGAAGCCTGCCCGATGGGGCTGGCCCCCACCTCCAGCGCGGTCAACACCCTGATGATGGGCGACGCCCTGGCGATGGCGCTGATGCGCCAGCGCGGTTTCAATGCGGAAGACTTCGCCCGCTCGCACCCGGGCGGCAGCCTGGGGGCGCGCCTGTTGAACCGCGTGCATCACCTGATGCGCACCGGCGATCGCCTGCCGCGCGTGAGCGAAAGCGCCAACGTGATGGAAGCGATGCTGGAACTGAGCCGCACCGGGCTCGGGTTGGTGGCGGTGTGCGACGCGCAGCAGCGGGTAGTGGGCGTGTTTACCGACGGCGACCTGCGCCGCTGGCTGGTGAAAGGCAACAGCCTGCAGGATCCGCTCAGCCCGGCGATCACCCGCCCCGGCTATCGGCTGCCGGAGCAATGGCGCGCCGGCGAGGCGCTGGAGGCGCTGCACGAACAGCACATCAGCGCGGCCCCGGTGGTCGATATGGACGGCGTGCTGGTGGGGGCGCTCAACCTGCACGATCTGCATCAGGCCGGCATCGGCTGATCAACGCCGGGGGCGCCATCACCGGCGCCCCCGGTCAGATCATTTCCAGTCAGGATTGTTCTCGAACTGCTGCTTCAGCAGCGCCTTCATGTCGTCATTCGGCTTGCCGAGCCACTGGTACTTGGCATACTTCTTCGGATGATCGACGGCTTCCGGCCGATCTTCCACTTCCACCCGCACGCCCCAGGCCTGGGATTTATCTGCGCTGAACGCCACGATCAAAAAGTTGTTGCCGCAGTCGTGCGGTTTGCACAGATTGCCGACCAGATACTCTTTGCCCTTCCAGTTCAGATTCTGCGCCGGCGTAGAGGTGCCGACGCCCTTGCGCGCCCAGCCCGGCATCCGCGCCTGGCCTTTGACCATGTTTTGCCAGCTGGCCTGATACCCCGGCTGCTGAATCAAATCCGATGTGGTGACGATCTGCTGAGCGAAGCTGCCCGCGCTGAAGCTGAGCAGTGCGCCGAAGAGGGCGCAACGCAGCGCCTGGTGTCCCGTCATAGTCCTTCTCCCTAGGTTAAATCAGGTTTCGCCCGTAAACCGGGCCTGAACTAGTCAGACCACGGTTGCGGCAAAAAGTTGACTCACCACCAGGCGTGAAAATGATGCACCGGCCCGATGCCGTGCCCCACTTCCAGCGTGTCCGCCTGTTGCAGCGCGTGTTGCAGGTAGTCCTTGGCGGCGGCCACCGTGGCCGCCCAGTCGGCATGGCGCGGGCGCAGCGCCGCCAGCGCGGCCGAGAGCGTGCAACCGGTGCCGTGGGTGTGGCGGGTGGCGACGCGCGGCGCCGTAAAGCGCTGCTCGCCTTCGGCGGTAAACAACCAGTCCGGGCTCTCGCTTTCGCTCAGGTGGCCGCCCTTCATCAGCACCGCCCGACAGCCCATCGCCAGCAGCGCCCGCCCCTGCTCGCGCATCTGCGCTTCATCTTCCGCCGGCGCGCACGCCAGCAGCGCCGCCGCTTCCGGCAGGTTCGGCGTAATGATCGACACCCGCGGCAACAGCTCGCGCCGGATAGACGCCACCGCCTCCGGCGCCAACAGCGGATCGCCGCTTTTCGCCAGCATCACGGTATCCAGCACCACGAATTCCGGCCGGTAATGGCGCAGCCGTTCGGCCACCGCCTGCACGATGTCGGCGTTGGCCAGCATGCCGATCTTGACGCTGTCGATGCGCACGTCGCTGAACACCGAGTCCAGCTGCGCGGCGACGAACGCCGGATCGATGTAATACACCGACTGCACGCCGCGGGTATTTTGCGCCACCAGCGCGGTGATCACCGAGGTGCCGTAGGCGCCGAGCGCCGAGAAGGCCTTCAAATCGGCCTGAATACCGGCGCCGCCGCTGGGATCGGTGCCGGCGATGGTCAGCGCGTTAATGCGTTTCATCACAGATCCTCCCCGCGCAGTTGATACAGCGCATCGAGGAACGCCGGCGTAAAGCTGCCCGGCCCGCCGGCCTGTCTGGCCGCGAGACCGCCGCAGTGGGACATCACCCGGCAGGCGGTCGCCGCGTTGTCCAGGCGATCGCCCGGCAGGGCGCAAAACGCCGCCACGACCGCCGACAGCGCGCAGCCGGTGCCCACCACCCGCGTCATCAGCGGGGAACCGCCTTCGATCGCCCAATCGCGTTGGCCGTCGGTGACGTAATCCACCGCGCCGGTGACCGCCACCACCGCGCCGCTGCGCTGCGCCAGCTCACGCGCGGCGGGCAAGGCCGCCAGCGAATCGTCGCCGCTGTCAACCCCGCGGCCGCTGGCCAGCAACCCGCTGAGCGCCATGATTTCCGAGGCGTTGCCGCGTATCGCCGCCGGTTTCTCGTCCAGCAGCTGTTTAGCAAAGGCGGTGCGGTAGGAGAGCGCGCCGACCGCCACCGGATCCAGCGTCCAGGGCTTGCCGGCCCGATTGGCGGCGGCCACCGCCGCCCGCATCGATTCGGCGCGCAGCGCATTGAGGGTACCGACGTTGATCAGCAGGCCATCGGCCAGCGCGCTGAACTGCGCCGCCTCTTGCGGCTCCACCACCATCGCCGGGGAGGCGCCGAGCGCCAATAGCACGTTGGCGGTCAGCGATTGCACCACTTCGTTGGTCAGGCAGTGGATCAGCGGAGGCCGCTGTTGGAATTGGGTCAGACAGGCCGCGGCGCGCGCGCCGGGTAGTGCATCAGGTCGAGCGATCATATTCCTCCCAACCGGCGTTCAAGAAGGCGGCGCCGGCTGGGCGGCCGTGACTTCCCTACGCTGGCATTATCCAGATCAGGTAATACGGGTATTTCTCAGCCTTCACGTAGAAGGGCACCCCGAGTCATGAAAATCAATAGGTTGTGATCAACGTTGCGTTAATCCCTGCAGGGGATCATGCCAGCGGCGGCGCGGACAAACAAGCGAATAAATTGGCTCGGCAGGCATACGCCGCGCAATGCGCTATAGTGAGCACAAACCACCGGGAGATGCCATGCAGATAAGACCCTACCAAGAGACCGATCGCCCCTTCCTGCGCACGCTGTACCTGGCGTCGCGCAAGGCGGCGTTCGGCTGGCGCGATACCTCAAACTATCAGTTGGAAGATTTCGACGGCGCGACGCTGGGCGAAGCGATTTGGGTGGCGGAAGACGGCGGCGTGCTGCTGGGATTCGTCTCCGTCTACCGCGAAGATAACTTCATTCATAACCTGTATGTCGATCCCCATCAGCCGCCGCGCGGCGTCGGCAGTGCGCTGCTGCATGCGGCGCAAGCCACCTTCACCGCCACCGGTTCGCTGAAATGCCTGGTGAAAAATGAAAAAGCGCTGGCGTTCTACCGCAAGCACGGCTGGCGCATCATCTCCACCGGCAACGACGGCGAAGAAGATTATTACCTGATGCACTCACCGGCCCGCTAATCCTTACCCGCCGCATCCGGCATCCCGCGCAGCGTCAGCCGCCAAAACAGCAATGCGCTCAGGCTGACGCCCGCCCCCAGCCAGCAGACGCCGCTCCAGCCCGCCCAGGCGTACACATGGGTGCCGGCAAAGGCGCCCAGCCCGCTGCCGACGGCGTAAAACAGCATGTAGCAGGCCACCAGCCGGCTGTGCGACTGCGGGTGCGCGCTGAAAATCATGCTCTGGTTCAGCACGTGGATCGCCTGGCCCGCCAGATCCAGCAGCACGATGCCCGCCACCAGCCAAACCAGGCCGCTGCCGAGCAAACCGAGCGGCAGCCAGGCCAGCGTCAACAGCAGCAGACATGTGCCGCTGGCCGCCTGCCCCAACCCCCGATCCGCCAGATGCCCGGCGCGCACCGCCGCCAGCGCGCCCACCGCGCCGACCAGGCCGAACGCTCCCACTGCGGCATGGGTGAAGTTGAACGGCGGCCGGCTCAGCGGCAACACCAGCGAACTCCAAAAGAGGCTGAAAGCGCCGAACATCAGCAGCGCCAGCATGCCGCGAATTTGCAGCGTGCGGTCATGCAGCAACAGGCTCAACATTGAACCCAGCAGCGCGGGATAACTCAGCGTGCTGGGAACGGTGCGTGGCGCTGGCAGCAGGCGCGACAGGATCGGCAGCAATACCAACGTCACTCCGGCAGAGAAGAAGTACACCGTGCGCCAGCCGCCGACGTCCGCCAGCGCGCCGGACAAGGTGCGCGCCAGCAGCAACCCCAGCACCACCCCGCCCTGCGCCGCGCCGACTACCCGCCCGCGCTCCTGCGGCGGCGCCAGGGCGGCGGCGAACGCGATCAGGCCCTGCGTCATGGCGGTGCCCAGTAGCCCCACCAACATCATCCCCACCAGCAGCCAGGCCGCACTGGGCGCCCAGCCCACCAGCAGCAGCGCAGCGATCAGCCCCAGCTGTTGCCCCGCCAGCAATCGATGCCGGTTCAACCGATCCCCCAGCGGCACCACCAACAGCAACGCCAGCGCGCAGCCCAACTGAGTCACGGCGATCACCATGCCGACCGCCGCCAGGCTGATGGAAAAATCGCGGGCGATGGCGTCTAACAGCGGCTGCGCATAGTAAACGTTGGCCACGCTAAAGGCGCTGGCGGCGGCCAACAGCAGCACCAGGGCGGCCGGCAGGCGCCCCAATGCCGCACAGGGAGGTTCCAGCAGTTTGTCGCTCATCGTACACCTCAATGTGGTTTCATTATTAAACCCAATGAACTTTAGGCGCAGAGGTTTTATAATGCAACCAGAATGTGCAGCAGGAGATAATCGTCGTGAAACGTAAGAGCCTGGAAGACGCGCCGTGCCCGGTGGCGCGCACGCTGGATGTGATTGGCGACTGGTGGTCGCTGCTGATCGTGCGCGACGCCTTCGACGGCGTCACCCGCTTCAGCGAATTTCAAAAAGGGCTGGGGATGGCGAAGAACATCCTTGCCACCCGGCTGCGCGCCCTGGTGACGCACGGCGTGCTGGAGATCGTGCCCGCCGCAGACGGCAGTGCCTATCAGGAGTATGTGCTGACCGAGAAAGGCCGCGCGCTATTTCCGGTGATCGTTGGCCTGCGCCAGTGGGGGGAAGATCATTTGTTCGCCGAAGGAGAGGCGCATTCAACGCTGGTGGAAAGCGACAGCGGCCGCCCCGTGCCGCGCCTGACGCCGATCGGCAACGCCGGGCAGACGCTCACCCCGCTTAACACCCGGGTGGTGAAGGTGGGGGAACGGTGATGAGAGTTAATGACGGTGTCCTCAGCTCACCCGTTGAAAGATTAGGCGGATAAAGAACCATTCCAGACATCCAGCCAACAAATAAACCGCGCCAAAAACGAGCGCGCCAAACCATTCCGTATCGTTAAAATGAAAAAACTCACTGGCGTCAATCAGCCAAGCGGTTTGATTCTGGTTTAGCCTGGGTACAGGAAAAGGCTTTATTGTCAGCACAGCCAGCCCAACAACAGCCAATACGTTAGCGAGCAACAGGGCAAATTTTTTCATAGCCTTTCATTCTACAACCTAACGCAGCCCAACAAACTGAACCTAAGAACATACGTTAATCGTTAACCCTCAGGTTGCCCCGTTCGTCGGAGACAACCATGAATGCGGCGGTAATCAAATGCGAACCTTCGGGTGTCTGTACATCGTAGGCGACGGAATAGCGCCTCCCTGGCCGAAAAGCATAGTCGAATACCGGCATGCACCTCCCCGGTTCAACAAAAAAAGCGTCATTATCGATATCTTTAATGAGCTTATCGCCTGATTCGCTATAAATCTGAACGAAGCGGATATTATCCCCCGCCTTCATAGAAGAAAGAATGCAGACATGGTTATCTTTGGCAGTGACGACGGCGGGGAAACGCGGAGTAAACTTATCGCCAGGCCCCGGACAGCCGACCAAGAAGCAGGCCGTGAATAGAACCACATATTTTTTCATGCTCCCTCTCATCCCCTAATAATTTTTTGATAAAGTGCATGAATGTCACGCAAACTATCGGTTCCCCTGTACCTACCCACTCGTCCAGGACGTTGATAATAACGCCACGTTTCAATACCATAAACCAACAGCAGCCAGTAATCAGCAAAAATCGAAGCTTGTTGTTCCAGCGAGTAATCAGTAATTTTATTTCTATCAAGACGATAGTTGTACTCAGCCGCCCAACTAAACAACCCACGCATTCTTACCCATTGTCCATGCTGATGTTGCCATACATGCCCCAATTCATGGATGAAAAGATGTTTATCTTCTATCAGAACCCTATTATCAGAAAAATCGTCTTTATAGAGCTCCCTCCGTAACCATAACTCATCATTAGGTGCCATGGCATAACTTTTGTTTTGTAAGCCAAACGGGAAATAGCTATCACAGTGTATCCATACACGACCATATATAATTGAGTTTCCATATATATGGCGAGCCAATTTTATTTCCCCTATGGTCATACGTCGTAATGTCCCTTCTTCGGCCAATGCGTTCATTTATCCCTCCTTGAATTTATCGATATCCTAATACTTTTTTAAAATGAATCTATACATGAACTCTTAAAGAATTGCATTTGGCATAATCCATTTATAACTTGAATGACTTTCAGGGAAATCCCCATCGATTTTCTATAATTAATTAAACGAGAAAAATATTGCAAATACCTTTGTAGCAACCGTGGTCAGGATACGCGTATCCAGCCCCCCCTGCATGATTCGCTTCGCAGCGCCATCCGGGTAATGTATAGTCCGCGTTTTACGGAGATCCCATGCTGACTAACTCATCCATTCGTCTGAACAAATACATTAGCGAGAGCGGTATCTGCTCACGCCGCGACGCCGATCGATACATCGAACAGGGCAACGTTTTCATCAACGGTAAACGCGCCACCGTTGGCGCCCAGGTATTTGCCGGCGATGTGGTGAAGGTTAACGGTCAGCTGATCGAACCGCGCAATGAAGAAGATCTGGTGCTGATTGCGCTGAACAAACCGGTCGGCATCGTCACCACCACCGAGGACGGCGAGCGCGACAACATCACCGACTTCGTCAACCACAGCAAGCGCATCTTCCCGATCGGCCGCTTGGACAAGGATTCGCAGGGGCTGATCTTTCTGACCAACCACGGTGACCTGGTCAACAAGATCCTGCGCGCCGGCAACAATCACGAGAAAGAGTATCTGGTGACGGTCAACAAGCCAGTGACCGACGAGTTTATTCGCGGCATGGGCGCCGGCGTGCCGATGCTTGGCACGGTGACCAAAAAGTGCAAGGTGAAGAAAGAAGCGCCGTTCGTGTTCCGCATCACGCTGGTGCAGGGGCTGAACCGCCAAATCCGCCGCATGTGCGAACACTTCGGCTATGAGGTCACCAAGCTGGAACGCACGCGCATCATGAACGTCAGCCTGAAAGGCTTGCCGCTGGGCGAATGGCGCGATCTGACCGATGACGAGCTGATTGAGCTGTTCAAGCTGATTGAAGGCTCTTCGTCCGAGGCTAAACCGATGAAGAAAGCCCCGGCCAAATCTGCCCCGGCGAAAAAACCGAGCGCCAGCGGACCGAAAAGCGCCGATAAAACCGCTGCGCCGGCCGGCCGCAAGCGCTTTACCCAGCCAGGACGCAAGAAAAAAGGGCGTTAAACGTCCTTCCCTGCTCAGCCCGCCGTTGCGCGGGCTTGGCGAGGGCGAAACCCTGACCACCACCTAGACGAGTCTGATTGAAAACGAGGAAAAATCAGGGGGTAAGAGTAAGAGTCACTATTTTTTTAACAGCGTGGTCTTACCGTCAGGCTCTTGAGCAAAAGTCTTCCCATCCAGACTGATAAAAATCCTTTTATTAGCATCACCATTAATAATCATCGCTATATCCTTATAGATACATTTGTTCTTGGCATCGCCCTCGGCAAAACAATGATAGTCATCAACACTTCCATCATTGCTACCCGTCGGAGCGGCAACATAGCCATCAAAATTCATTACGGCAACGGTAAAGTGACTCTCGTCTTTGATAATATGATATTTTTCCTGAAGTTTATCTTTATTATCATTCCACCAAGATATTTTACCTTCCGTGGTCAACGGAAGGTATTGAACATAAACAGCAGCACCATCAACCCGCACAACATTAGCCGGCCTGACAAGCACCCAAACCAACCAAAAAGCCGCTACGGCAACCAAAGAAAAGAACGCAACCTTTTTCTTGTTAAGCATAGTTTTCACCTGTCACTATTATCTTCGCGCCAAAGTTGGTGAAAAAGGGTCTAAACGCGAACTCTTTATACCTTTGAAGTACAAACCAAATCCTGAAAAAACCAATAGAATTAAACTTTAACTTGCTAATATCTTCTTTATCCAATCCAAAATGATCCTGAGCTTTATAGCTAATCACGGCAGTATATCTATTACCTTGAAAAACCAAAGAATCAACACTGATCTCTGTACTGTTGACCTCATGCACACTGACTCCCATTCCATTTATCTTATGCAGTCTCCCCAGCGAACATACTTTGGCAAACGGCTCTGTGATAACTGAAGAGCAAATGCCTCTTTATTCAGCCGATATGAGTTAAAGTCAAAGGTGTCGAGAACACTTTTAATTCGAATTAGCGTACTATTTTCTGATTTATCGCTCAGTATCCGCCTTTTATAGGCTAAATCCATTTGAACATCTTGAAAGTCAGTTCCGTTATTGCCCTGCATGTGATTGAAGAGCTTAACTATCAAGCCTTGATAAACGCCAGTAAAAGAAAAGTATCTCGATGCAGCTCTCAGCTCATCAAAAAGCATGGCAACCGCCTTTTCTTTTCCTGCTGCCGGAATATTTCGCGTTGCCGGATGATCATAGGGCGATTTATAAGTACTCCAATCGATAAACGTTGATACTTGCCCCAAGCGATACCGTTGCTTAAGTGACGTTCATCCATATCGCCATATTGCATATCATCCGCAAAACGGTCGTTAAAAGGCTTCTTACTGGTGAAAATCGTTAACGGCCTTGTCAATTCACGCATTGGAAAATCAGTCCCTTGCCCATACCAAGAAGAGCATTAATCATACAGACAATCCCGCCCTGCTCATATCGGGAAATGTCTTAGCGCCCCCTTACGCAGGCTCACGGGAAACTTAATGCCCACCATAAAAAAGGCCCGCATCAAGCGGGCCTGAAAGTACCAGAGAAGTCTAGAGGAAAAATCAGAACGACCAGCGCAGGTTGGCGTTGACCGAATTGACGCGGGTATCGGCGCCGAATTGCCCCTGATAGCCAACATCCAACGTCGCAGCGCGCGACAGCTTCACGCTCACGCCGATATCGCCCACCATCACGTTGTCATCCACGGCCTGGCCCTGAGTAACGAACGCGTCGCTGCCGGCAAACGCCATGCGCGATGAGGTGTTCTTATCGCCGTAGGCATGTTGCCAGCCGAGCGAGCCGTAAAGGCTGACGTTCTTCGGCAGTTCGGTCACGCCGCGCACCCCGAGCGTGGAGTAGAAGGTGTCCATCGTTTCATTGCGCACGCTCAGCGCCGCCGCGCCACCCGACTCCTGGAAGCTGTCGGTATGCAGGCGGATGTAGCTCAGGTTGATGAACGGTTCGACGTTCATCTCCGGCTGGCCGAAACGGTAACCCGCTTCGGTGAACGCCAGCAGCGAGTTCGCGTCATAATCCGACTTCAGCCGATCCGAGAAGCCGCTGAAATCGACGTTGCGCTTGCCTTCAATCTTGTGCCAGGTGTAACCCAGCGCGCCGCGCAGCGAGAACGCATCCTGTTGCCCGGCCGCATACAGGCCGAGGTGGTAGTTGTCGGTATCGGCCTTGGAGCGGCGGCTGTCGACGTCATAATCGCCGCGGCTGTAACCGAAGTAACCGCCGATGCGCACGTTATGGTCCGCCAGCTTGCGATCCGCCCCCAACAGGAAGCCGGTGGTGTTGCCATCCAGCTTGCCCACGTTGCCGTTGCCGCTGTTCCTGCCCCAGGAACTGAAGGTCTGGCCCCAGACGCCGCTGTTTTGCGCCTGCGCCGGTTGCACCAGCGACATCGCCAACGGCGGTATCGGCAGGCTGTCATTGTCGAACAGGCGCAGCATGCGCTGGTTCAGCACGTTGAACAGCTGGGTGCTGCCGGCGATCAGGTTAGACTGCATCGACGGATAGACTTCGCCGGACAGCTGATTGAACGCCTCGCGCGCTTCCGGCGCGCTCAGCAGCAGCAGCGAGTTGTATAGCGCCAGTGAAGGACCGCGCTGCGCCAGCGTGGAGAGCGCGCCGGCGGTATTCCACTGGTTGCCGCTCTCGGCCACCGTTTGGAAAATGCCCGGCTTGCCGCTGCCTGGATTCTCGCCCCCCGGATTTTCCCCGCCTGGGTTTTCTCCGCCCGGATTCTCGCCCCCTGGATTCTCGCCCCCTGGATTCTCGCCCCCTGGATTCTCACCGCCAGGGTTTTCTCCGCCCGGATTCTCACCACCTGGATTTTCCCCACCCGGATTCTCGCCGCCTGGGTTTTCACCGCCCGTGTCTTTCTGCGCGATAGTCAGATCCACGGCGTTGGCGCTGTGTTTTAACGCCACATCGAGGAAGGCGGACTTGGAGACCGCCGACGCGAACTGGCCGTCAATGCCGCCGTCCGAGGTCAGAATGCGGTAGCTTTGGCCGGTTTTATAGCTGGTTTGTGGATCCAGCGCCGTAACCTGCACCTTGGCCCGATCGCTGATGGTGGTTTTGCCCGCCACCAGCAGTTGATCGCTGCGGCCGTCGCCGGCGATATCGACGTCATAGAAGGATTCGCCGATAAAGTTCAGGTAGCGTTTCAGCGTCAGCGTGCCGATATTGCCGTCGCCGGGCGAGATATGGCCGCCGGACTGGATCTCGGTCTGGCCCAGCGTGCCGTTGCCGCCCAGCGTGCCGCCGGCCTTGATCGACGCGGCGCTGCTGTAGCCCAGCCCGTTATTGACGTCGGTGCCCGCCGTCGCGTTAAGGATCAGCGTGCCGCCGTTCTCGGCGCCGAGGGTTTGGATCTCGAAGATGTCGTCTTCTTTCTGGGTATTGATGTCGCTGGCGATGATGAGCTTGCCGCCGCGCGCGGTGACGTTCGCCTGCAGCTCAGAGAGATCGCCGTTCAGCGTCGTGTGCCCGGCGCTGTTGATCACCTCGCCTTCGCCGCTCATCTTGTTGCTGAAAACGTAATTGCCGTCGGTATGGTTAAAGTACACATAGCTGCGGAACAATCCGCCTCGCAGGGCGATCGCCGTCTGGGCATCGATAGTGCCTGCAGCGCCCGCCGCGCCGAGCGTCGGTTCGGTTAACCCGGTGCCGGTGTCCATATTGCCGCGGCTGCCGATAATCAGCGCGCCGCGGTTCGAGCCGGAACCGGTCTTGCCCAGCACCACTTCGTTGCCGCCGGCGGAGAATGTCCCGCCGTCCATGACCGCCAACACGCCGTTGCCGTAATCGCCGACGTTGACGCTGCTGCCGCTGGTAAACCGTGAGCCGTTGCCGGCGATCGTCAGCTCGGCAGTTTTACGCGCGCCCGAGACGCCCGCCACCTGAATATTACCGACGTTGACCGCAGCGCCGTTCAGCACGTCCAGATCGCCGTAGAGCGTGAGCGCACGGCCGACGTTCCACTGGGAATTGTCCCCCTTGACCGTGGCTTTCGGGCTCAGCGTATCGGTCTCACCCGGCCCGCTGCCATTGCCGATGCGTGCGTCAAAGGCAGTGTTCAGCACCGCGCCGTCTTCAATCGCCAGCGTGGAACGTGCCCCCAGATCGGTGCCGACGCTGAGAAAATTGCTGGTAACGCGAGAACCGGCGCCGGTGGCGATAAGGTGGCTGTCATAGCCACGGGTGGTGCCGACCACGATCTCTTTCGCGCTGGCCAGCGCACCGTCTTCAACCCGCAAAGTGCCCCGCCCCAGATTGAGGCCGCCGCGCAGCACGAACTGATCGTTCACCGCATTCAGCTCGGCGTTCGGCCCGCGGACCGTGACTACGCTGTCATGAATTTGGCCGTTGAACATCCGGCCGATATTGATGTTATAGGCGCTGATCTTGCCATTCTCGATCAGCAGGTTGCCGCTTTGGTTACGGCCGACATAAACGTCCCCGGTGTAGGCCAATGATTCGGTAATTTTTGAGTCGCCGTCAAAAATGGCATCGTCTGCGCGAGCGATATCGGCGGGCGCCAGCATCAACAGCGGCGCGGAAAATAGAGCGAGGTAAAGTTTGGAAAGCGGTGTTTTAACCGCTAAAGAATGCGATGTCGTGTCATTCACGGGCTATCTCCGTACTCGTTAGCGTGATGTCGCGGAATGTATTGTTATAAGAAAACTCAATGCGCTAGAGGAGGTATGAGGCGTTATTCCGCGCACGCAGGTTTATTGATCGTCGAAGCAAAAGCTTATTGCCCCCCGGCGCTGGCGCTCCGACGATGGAAAACCAGGAAGCGGCAATACCGCCTCCAAAGCGAATTATTTATGGGTGACTACCGGTGTACAGGTCGGCGCGCTCAGCGACGGCGAGGAGCCTAAAATTCCCGGCATCATCAGCGATGAACAATCGAAAATTCGGCCTTTTTCTGTGGTGGCGCGATAAGAAAGTTTTTGGCCGCCCAACGCATCCGGCTGCGCGCCATTGACATTGGTCACGGTAATTTCGTCCGATGAACCCAGGCCCAGCATTTTAGCGGTTTCCGCCTGCAACAGCGGAATGGCCTGATCGGTTTTCAGGGTGGAACAACCGGCTATCATCATCGTAACGGTTAAAGCGATAAGTGGTTTCTTCATAAATTATCCTTTATAACCAATCAGTTAAAATTACCGATTGGCTTTATGTTTTCTCTTATCCAAATCCTCGAATAATATATTTCCCTTTCCTAAACGAAAAAACCCTCCTAAAGTAGGGAGGGTTGATAATAACTCATCAGACCTATCTGATATTTGAAGGCGAAAGGAGAATCCTTTGGGGCAGGATTATGCGTTGGTCGTTGATGACCATCCATTGGTAGCAAGCGGCATCGCTAATTTTCTCAGCACGCATTGCCGATTCAAACAGGCGCATGTGGTGACCACAGAAGAGAATTGCTACCGTCATATTAGGGAAAACGGCCCGCCGCGTTTACTGGTGATCGATTTTTGGCTCTCTTCCGGTACGGCGTTGAAATTACTCAAAGAAGTAAAGCAACTTTATCCTCAGGTGCGGATCTTGGTGGTTAGCGGCGACGAGAATAACGATATCTGGCAGAAAGTGCACACTGCCGGCGGGCATGGATTTGTATTAAAAAACGAACCTCCTGAATTATTCGCCAAGGCGGTCTTTGCGCTGAACGATAATCAGGAATGGTTTCCTGACGGGAATGAGTTCGCCGTTAAAAGCAACCACGAGCATTTAAAAAAATTTAATTTAACCCCGCGACAAATTGACGTATTAAATATGATGATGCGCGGCCTGCCCAATAAAAGGATCGCCGCGCAGCTGTCTATTTCCGAACCCACCGTCAAAGAACACATCAGCAATATTTTGAAAAAGATCGGCGTCAACAGCCGAGTGGAAGCCATTACGCTGTTGCACGGCAAACGGGAGCCGTCGCAATGAGGTTTTTCCAGAATTTACAAAATGATGGCATCTCACCACGCGCGCAGATCCGCCTGCTGGACAACACCTTCATGCGATTGGTGTTCAGCTTTACCGCCGTACCTTTCGTCGGCATCCCTTTCGCCATCTGGATTTATTTGCTGGGGGATGAACTTGGCCCAACCATTGCCTGGATCATGGTTTACCTGCTATGCGCCGTGGCGATCAGAATATGGCATCGGCGCTACCTGCGCGAGGCCAAAGAAAATGATGAAGACACCGTGCTGCGCCGCTGGCTGCCGCGCATTAATAAGGTGGCCTTTATTCACGGGCTGGGGATCTCCTCACTCTATTTAATTACCCCGCAGACCCATAACTTTGATTTTTTCCTGCTGCTCAATATCAGCATCGCCGCGATCGTCGCCGCCAATGCAACGCATCTGACGCCCGTCATCAGCACCTTTACGCGTTTTTTCTTCGCCTCCTGGGGGCTGCTGAACCTCGGCATCATCTGGCGGCTGGAAGACGTGATGTTCATCGTGCTGATGCTGAACTTGCTGTACGGTTTCGCCATTTATCGCCACGCGTTAACCTCACATGCGTTCTTTATTCAGCAAGCGCTGCTCGAAGAGCAAAGTTCGCGCCTGGCGGAACAGTTCCGCCAGGCCAAAGAAGAGGCGGAACAGGCGCTGTTGGACAAGAACCAGTTCCTGACCACCGCCAGCCACGATCTGCGCCAACCGGTGCACGCCATGGGTTTTCTGATCGAAGCCATCATCCACAAAAACCGGGACGACAGCCTGACGCCGCAGCTGCTGGATCTGCAGCAGAGCGTGCGCTCGGTGCATCTGATGTTCAATTCGCTGCTTGATCTCAGCAAGATCGAATCCGGCAACGTGCGCACCGCCGCCACCCATGTGGATATCGGCGCACTGCTCGACTCAGTGATCACCCTGTTCCGCGAAGAGGCCAACAGCCGCTCGCTGGCGCTGCGCACCTGGCGGCCCAGGCGGCGCATCTGCGTGATGGGCGATCCGCTGCTGGTGCGGCAATCGCTGATCAATCTGATCCAAAATGCCCTGCGCTACACGCAACGGGGCGGCGTACTGATCGCCATCCGCCCGCGCGGCGCCGAGTGCCTGGTGGAAGTGTGGGATACCGGCGTAGGCATCGCCGACGAAGAGAAAAGCAAAATCTTCTCCCCTTACTACCGCCCCGAGCTGGCGTGGAAGATAGACAGCGCCGGGCACGGGCTGGGGTTGGCAGTAGTAGCGCGCTGCGCCAAGCTGATGAAGGTGGAGTACGGCATGCACTCCGTCGAAGGCAAAGGCTCGCGCTTCTGGATGCGCTTTGCGCAATACCTCGGCGAAGACAAAGCGCCGGAGATCGCGGCGACGTACGACAACACCGCCACGCCCACCCGCTACGCGCCGCTGCGGGGATCCTGCCTGGTGGTGGACGACGATCCTTTGGTGACCTCCGCCTGGGAAAGCCTGATGAGCACCTGGGGCATCACCGTGCGCTGCGCGGCCTCCGCCGAGGAAGCCTTCGCCATCGTCGACGACGGCTTTACGCCGTTCGCCGTGCTGTGCGATCAACGCCTGCGCTCCGGCGAGAGCGGTTTCGACATCCTCAAAGCGTTGTTCGAACGCCTGCCGGACGTGAGTGGCGCCATGGTCAGCGGCGAGTTCAATTCGCAAGTTCTGCAAGAGGCCGAGCAGGAAGGCTATCTGGTGCTGCGCAAGCCTCTGGAACCGGCCAGGCTGCATGCGCTGTTGACGCAGTGGGGGGCAAGTTAAGAGTGGTTTGGCACTTCATGAAACACTGCATGTAGACTCATCATATAAAGACCTTATTTAATATCGCGCTATCAATAGATTACATTTACATTAAATAAAAACATCAGATATGGTTTTAAAAAAAATAATAACATTTAATAACTATTAGCAATAATATGTATAAGTAGTAAGAAAAATGATAGCTTAGGTCAAAGAATCATTTTACTTACAATCTCTGACTGAGCCACGGAATGACTACTAAATTAAAAATGGCGGAAAATTATGAGAAATATCAATTCGATATTAATGAGACTAGCTAAACGAGCTGAAAAGTTACAAACAGAGCATCTGATCAAGTCCTTCGTTGATGTTGGCCCTACATATACATTACTTTCCAGCACAGACAATCAAATAATGTTTGGGCGCAGAGGGACTGGAAAAACGCACTTCTTAGCAGTACTTAACAATGAAGTTTCTAATCGAGGAGTTATCAGCGTACCTATCGACATGCGCTTAATAGGCTCAACAGGAGGGATATTTTCAGATCAAAACATTCCCTTAAGTGAAAGGGCAACAAGACTGCTTTCAGATACCTTATGCAGTATTCACGAGATTATTCTAGATTATATATTTGAAAAAGAAATAGATAAAACAACAGAGATAGCAGAATTATTAAACAATTTTCTTGAGCAAGCAACAGAATTGAATATAGAAGGTACATCAGAAGAAGAATTTGGCTCATCAAATAACACATCAAATAACTTCTCAATTAAATCAAGCACATCATTAAAAAGTATTTCATCAGGGATAGAATTCACAAAAAAAACTGCTAGCGGGAATTCAGAAAGGATAAAAACCACAGGGAAAAGAACCTTAAGGATTCATTTTAACTCAATAACAAAAAAGCTTAACAGCATTGTTTCAATGCTACCTCAGAAGCAACTTTGGGTATTAATTGATGAATGGTCAGAAATTCCTTTAGACCTTCAACCTTACCTCGCCGAGCTTTTAAGAAGAATATTATATCCTATACCTAACATTACTGTAAAAATTGCAGCTATTGCTCACCGATGCAACTTCATGGAAGTCGATATGAATACTGGTGCTAGCATTGGTATAGAATTAGGTTCAGATGCTTCATCTGTGATAAATTTAGACGAGTATATGGTGTTTGATAATGATAGTGATGCCGCCAAAAACTTCTTTAAAAACCTACTCCACCGCCATGTTTGCGCTATCGACAAAAACTCAATCTGCGATCAAGAACCTAACCTATTTATAAATGACGTATTTACTCAAACTTCGGCTTTTGACGAATATGTAAGAGCAGTTGAAGGTGTTCCAAGAGATGCTATAAATATTATTTCATTAGCTGCTCAGACAGCTTTAGCAAACAAAATATCAATATTCCATATCCGTAACTCCGCCCAAAAATGGTTTCAGGTCAATAAACATGCAGCTCTTAACAGTAGGCCAGAAGCCGTATCGCTACTCGATAGAATAATAAATGAAGTTATTGGACACAGAAAATCCAGAGGTTTCCTAATTAGCAATGAAAAGAATCATAAACTGATAGATTACCTATATGACATGAGAGTAATTCATGTTCTTAGACAAGGTGTCTCTGCAAAAAATGCAGTCGGCAAAAAGTATACTTTATATACCCTCGACTATGGCTGTTATGTTGAGCTAATGTCCTCTAAGAATGCCCCACTGGGGCTTATTATTGAATCAGATGAAAACGATGAGTTACAGTATATAGAAGTCCCAAAATCCGATTATAGATCAGTAAGAAACTCGATATTAGACTTGGAGGAAGACAATGGTCAACTTAGACTAAATTTATTCACATCAACGGAACACCTTCAATTACCAAACCATCAAAACAAAACAAAAAAATCAGTTGAAAGATCTATTGATAAAAACATTATAAATGCAATCCCAGAAAATATTGGCACGCTAAAGATATATGGAACCATATACATACCAATAATATTGGTTTCTTTAGTTCTAAGAAAAGCAAAAGGATTCAAAAAGAGCAATGCGTCTGAATTGACGAAAATAATCAATGAACACATGTCGATTAATGTTAACAGACCGAAAATATCTGCAAACAATATGTCCAGAGAATTAAGAAAGGATAGTATCTTGAAGCTACCTTGGCTTAATTATTATGAAAACGGTAGGCAACCATTATTCTCTCTAAATGAAAAGTGGAGTGAATCCTGGGAGGAATACTTTAATAATTCAGCGCCTATAATTTGAGGATTAAAAATAATAGACCGGAGAGTTTTCACACTTTAAAATATAATAAAATAACAAATAGGAAATATGAAAGAAAACCCACCGATAGTAGGCTTTCTTTCATATATATCATCATAGAAATAGGCTAGAAATTACCCTTCTGGTCATGGCTAACATTTTTCAATATCTCAGAAATTCTCGTGAAAAATAATGGTGCTAGTGATAGTTTTCACCATACTATCACCGAAACGGAAAAGCCTCTCCAAAAAATGACTACTGGTCTGCCAATTCAGGCCATGATCAGACGCTTAAACAGCAGCTGCTGAATGTCCTGCCGATGTGACAAAATCGCATGTGCTGTTACCCCCCTTCCGTCGACAGAATACAAAACCCGGTAACCTTCAGGGTGGTTAAACTCCCGGTACTTTGCGCAGCCGATTTTCAGCAGCTCGGGGCAAATCTGGCATCCCTGTGGAAACTGGCCAACGATGCGCTCAAACTGAGTGAGAATGTCTGCGATAACCGGGCGTGGCTCAACATCAATACGGCGCAGGAAACCCGCTATTGTGCCGATGCAGTGCTTTACCGTAAGCGTGTACTCAAAGGTCACCTGCTGTTCCATTGCAATCCTTTAATGTTGAGCACTGTAATGCTTAAAGTCCATCCAACAGCTGTTCCTTTGAGAACACGCACCCTTCCGCTTTATCCTTCTCTGACAGCGTCAGCAATTTCAGCAGAGCAATGGCGTTCTCTCGCTCCTGCTGCTGCTCATAGGATTCTATCACGTAGGCGGGAACCCCATTTTGCGTGACCAGGATAGGTTCAGAGAGATCGAGCGTGGCCGCGTTTTTTTTAACGTAGCTGATGGTCTCTACTTTCATCGTGCCCCCAGGCGCTACCAATCATATTAAGGTCTGAATATAGTCTATATTTAGACCAAAAACAATAATCTGCTTCAAACCTCATGATTGAAGCGAGGCAGAAAATAGCATAGCCATATAAAGAAAAATCCTCTGTGAAAACAAAAGATGGTACAGGCAAGCGAGACGAATCCGCCCTATCTACCAGCGCCCCCTTTTCGTCATCAGTTACCCTGACCTTATTCGAACGCCTGCCGGACGTGAGCGGCGCCATGGTCAGCGGCGAGTTCAATTCGCAAGTTCTGCAAGAGGCCGAGCAGGAAGGCTATCTGGTGCTGCGCAAGCCGCTGGAACCGGCCAGGCTGCATGCGCTGTTGACGCAGTGGGGGGCAAGTTAACTACACAGATGGCGCAGGTTATCCGCCAGCAATAAGACAGGCTCAATGAATAAAACATTAAGCCTGCCGCATTTTACGTGGCGTTATCTAAATACGATTAATCGCATTTAGGCGGTTCTGGTTTGCAGACCGGCGGCTCAGGTTTACATACCGGCGGTTTTGGCGTGCAACCGCCCCAGGCATTATTCCACGCGTTTCCCCAGCTGTTAACAACCTTGCCGATAATAGCCAGACCCAGGCCAATCGTTGCGCCGTTCACCTGCTGAACTTCTGTTGAGTTTAATTCTCTCATTTTTCATCTCCATTCACTAAAAAGAATCAATTAAAAAAGACTGCTTTTTATGAACCGTCGGTTCACGCTTTAGGTATAAGGTGCTCGATAAATTAACTCAATAACGAAAATCTTAATTAAAGATGAAATAAATATAAAATTTTATATTTCATCAAACAATTACGCCATTGCATTTACAGGCTGCAAAGTAATTACCCGATCTGCCGATGCAATCGTCGATGGCCGATGAGCAATGATAACGCGGGTCATTTTCAACGAGGATATGGCTTCGTTCACCCTTTTTTCATTGTCCAGATCCAAATGACTGGTGGCTTCGTCCATAAACAGAATACTGGGCCTTCGATATAACGCGCGGGCGATAAGCACCCGCTGTTTTTGCCCGCCGGAAAGGCTCCCCCCCAATTCGCCCACCAACGTTTCATATCCCATCGGCATTTTCATAATATCGTCGTGAATATTGCAATGCTTGGCGCATTCAACGATAAATTCCGTATCGGGATGAGCATCAAAACTGCATATGTTCTCGGCAATTGAACCGGCAAGCAGTTTATCTTCTTGCAATACACATGCGATGCACTCCCGATAATTATTAATGCCGATATCATGAATGTTAATGCCGTTGATAAACAAACGCCCTTCCGTCGGTTCCAACAGCCCGCACATCAGCTTCATCAACGTGGTTTTGCCGACGCCTGAAGGCCCGACGATCGCCACGCTTTCTCCCGCCGCGATCTGCAGGCTGAGCCCGGGGATCACTGGGCGCGAAAGGCTGTCATATTGATAAAGCAGATCGCGCACTTCAAAAGTCACCGCCTCGTTGGGATTGCATATCTTGCGATAGGGCTTTTCTTCCTCTGTCGTAGAAAGCACGATGTCCGCCAGCCTTTCATTATGCAAATTCAGCATTCTCAGCCGAATGACCATATCAATAAGATTTGACGCGCGATCGGAGAATTGCCCCCGATAGGCATTAAAGGCGACAAACATGCCTAATGTCATTTGACTGTCGATCACTAAAGACGCGCCCAACCACAAGATAACGATTTGATCGCAGGCCGCAAGAAACGCATTCACGCCGCCAAAGAACATATCGAGCTTCGTCACCCGAATATTGGCGTTTGCCGTATCGATATTTAAATTTAACCAGAATTGCGAACGCGTTCCCGCCAACCCCAACGACTTCAGCGTCGCGATGCTGTACAGCGTCTCCATAAAATGTGAGCTGGCTTTCGCCGACTTCACCAATTGCTCCTCGGACGCTTGCCGATAATAGCGATAGGTCGAAAGGCGCAGCAGAACATATAAGACCGTAAAGCCGGAGGCTACCCACACCAGCCAGCCACCGTACATGAACATCATGATAAATACGCCGACCGACATGATGCCATCAATGATGCTGGAAACGATACTGGTGGTAAACGTGGTGCGAATGGCGTCCAACGAGCCAAAGCGCGATTGAATATCACCCAGCTTGCGCTTTTCAAAATAGGCAAGCGGGAGCTTCATCAGATGATCAAACAGCCCTGATTTCCACTGTATATCGATCAGCGCGCCCATCACGATGGAGATCCACGAGCGAAACATCGAAACGCAGGTGCGGAACAAGATAAAAAACAGTAAACCGACGCAAATAATGACCAATAAATTATGGTCGCCGGCCTGGATGACGTGGTCCATCACCAACTGAGTCCCGACGGGCATCAGCAGATTGACGGCCTCAATGACCAGCGACAGCGCGAAAATTTTTACCAGCGCGCTTTTAAGACCGGTGACATTGCTGAGCAGTTTTCTAAAGTGCAGGCGATTTTTCTGCACCACAGGCGTGAATTCACTGCTTGGCCATACCTCTAAAGCGATTCCGGTAAAATGCAGGGAAAACTCCTGCAGGCCGATAACCCGGCGGCCAAATGCCGGATCGTGCAGGGTTATCCGCCCACCGCGAATGTTGACCAGGACCACAAAGTGATTCATATCCCAGTGCAATATGCAGGGCCTTTTCACCTGGTGAATCTCATCCAGGCTCAAGGATAAGGCCCGCGTTTTCAAATTGAGATTCTCGGCGATCGCGATCAGCGAGCTCAGGGTGGCGCCGCGGGCCGAGATATCAAACTTCTGGCGCATCGACAGCATATCGATGTGCATGCCGTAATAGCCGCACACCATCGCTAAACTGGCCAGCCCGCATTCGGCGGCCTCCGTTTGCAAGACCTGTGGCACTTTTCTTCTGAGCGACAGGTTCAGCTTGCCAACGATATTCTCATAAACTTTATTCACGAAGTGGCCCCGACACACTGTTTTTCATGTCATAAAATGGCGCGAACATCCATTGGTAGATGGGTCTTTTCTCCAGGAAAAGCGTGGCTTGCGCCTTCATGCCGCTTGAAAGGTTCAGCTTCTTTCCCTGATAGCCAAACTGCGTGTTATCGATAGCCACCAGCACTTTGTAGTACGACTCAACCAGTTCAGCCGATTGTCGAGTTGGCGAACTGCTGTAAGTGGACATTTCCTGAATCGATGCGGGAACATAAGCGATGCTTTCGATCACGCCGGGAAACTGACCAAATTTTTCATACGGGAAGGCGTCATAGCGAACGTTGATGTGATCGCCTCGGCTCACGTAAGGCACGCTGCTGTTGGGCAACCATAAAACCAAATAATAGATGGCATGATTACTGGGGATTAATTGCGCCAGGCTGTCTCCCGTATTGACCATTTGCCCAGGCGTCACGCTGAGCGATTCAACGCGCCCGTCCGCCGGCGCATTGACAATCAACGAGCCGCTGGCGTCCGCTTCGGCCAGCTGCCGCAGGAGATCATTGCGCTGAAATTGATATTGTGAGATTTGATTATCGAAATCGGACGCTCTTGTCGCGAGATCGCTATTCAGGTTAGTTATCTGCAAAGACTCTTGAATGCTTTGGTTATAGAGACTGTGGAACGTACTCTGCTGCTGATAGTAGAGGTAAACCTGGTTATTCAGCTGATCCCGATTAATGAGCCCCTTACTGCGATACTCATCGTAATTTTTCATGGTTTCGCGCATGAAGTTAACGCCGTTGCGTGAATTTTCGACCATCTGTTTGGACTGGCTGTGCGCCAGTTTATATTGGTCAATCTGCGCCTGCAGATTGACCAGGGTCGTTTTCTTGTTCGCCTCCAATTTGGCGATGATGCTATCGACCTGCGCCAGTTGATTTTCTATCGCCTGCCGCGTGCTTGCGCTGACGGTGCCGGAATCCGTCACCCTGCTGACGTCTATCTGATAAAGATGCTGCCCTTTTTTTACCTGATCGCCCACATTGACAAAGCGTTGTGCAATGAATCCCTGCTGAGTAGCAAATATGTTGACCGACCTTGGCAGCGTCGTGACCTCTCCGCCCACGCTGATACGCCGGGTATAACCGCCATAGGTCACGAAAATGATCAGCACAGAAACGAATGAAAGTGAAATGCCCGCGATGACCCAGGCCGGCAACCCTGCAATTAACAATGCTTTTCCTGCCCATTTAGAACGACTGTGCGATAAGGCCTCTTCCCTAAACAAATTTTGACCTCTCCATATATAGCGACACCGTTCATTTTTATCTTTTCCCTGGCCCAACACGGCGCTTATTTAGATTTAGTCTTTGTTGGCAAAACCCACAAGTAATAATAATCTTAAAAAAACACAAAACTGCTGAAACATCACAAAAAGTGCGACCCTAATATTAGCGATGGCGTTATGAGTTGCATATTTCAACGCCGACCTCTTTAATCTAAGCGTATTCTCATCAAGCCGTCATTCACAGAGGCTGCGAGAATTAAGCGGCGAAACGCTTTACGTTTCGTTCCTGAGGTATAGGGATAAAGTTGAAAGGATTTACTATGAAAGAGCTAAATACTGCAGAGATCGAAATCGTTTCTGGTGCGGGGATTATTTCCGATACGGCAAGCTTTGTATCAGGATTTGCCGGCGATGTTATCATTGATACCGTAAAATTGGCCAATGATGCGCTTAATACCCGATTGATCTCTTCCGTAGGCCAAGGGTTCAACGCGATCGGTTTTGGCTTGGGCGCCGTTCATAATGTCGCGGACTCGCTTGGCTATGCGGCATTTAAAAGCGTTGCAGCCGTAGGCTCCCTGCTGGGCGGGGATGCAAGCCGTATCGAATATCATTACGAGAAAGAATGGGGTGCTTGAAAACAAGCGGCTCCCTCTGAAAGGTTAATGATGCTAACCACCTGCCCAATCAGGTGGTTATTTCAATTACGCACTCACTAACTCTTCTGTTTGAAAACCGCTTTGGTCAATGGAGAGGAGAACACGTTGTGCGGATCGTACTTATTCAGCACGTTGCAGGCATGATTCCAACTGTCATTGTTCCCTGCCCCGGCATTAAAGCTGCGCGGAATGTTTTCTTCGAGTACGGTTTTATCCTGCCACGCTGCCTGTGACGTATAACCCCAGCCTTTACTCCACTCTACGCGAACCGTCGCATAGTCGCCCGCATAGTGGCTAAAAATCCATTTTTCCATTTCACTGTAGAATTTATTGGCATCCGGCGTATCGGGCATGGTCAGAATATCCAACCAGATCGCGACATCCCATTCCGGATGGGATTCAACGGGACGAATAGCCGAAAGATCGGGAGCAATGGCATTGGCCACCGCGCTCTCTTTTGCACTGTCCAATCCGGTGACGCGAATTTCAATCGGGCCATTCATCGGAAATGAATTCTTGCGCTGGTAATCGGCCACCATGTCTTCATATTTTTTTGTGAAATCGTGCAATACGTTTTGAATATTGCTCCGCTTCGTGATTATCGCGTAACCATTGGCCGTCACGCGCAGCGTTGTCGGCTTCACATACAACAGCAGATCCTTGCTCCACCCCCACAGATCCGCCGACACGGTGGCCCCTAAACCAATGCTGACCAACTCCATCTGCGCCTTGCCGAGTGTCGGGGTCAGCTCCGGGTGGCCATTATTGATTTTTTTAATGATATCGGAAATTTTAACCGGCAAATTATCCGAGAACGGATAGTTAAATGGACCATTAACCGGTTTTGACACTTTTGGGAAGCTGTCTTCTTGCTTCCACACTTTCAGCCATGGTTTTTCCGTGAACGGGAACCAGATGACTTCAACGCGCCCGCACAGATCCAAGAAATGGCTGAAGGTATTTTTTGTCGTGCTCGCAGTGGAAAAAAGATCCGCCGCGGTGACATTAACATAACTTTGACAGCGTAAACGCCGGTTGCGCGGCACCTGCAGCGTCACTTCGCTGATAAAAGCCCGGCCGACATGCACCAGGAATGCCGAGCTCTCCGCATTATCACGCGTAAACTCCTTTAATTCATACTTCGACCGCGCCTGATCCCAGACGACAGCTTTTAGCGACACCACGCTATTGCTCACGGAACCAAAGCTGGCAAACTCAGCCAGAGGCTCATCTTTTGCCGGGATGCAGGTTCCATGGCCGCCGATGGCGAGCACGCCGCCCAGGGTCAGATCGCCAGGCGCCGGCGTCGCGTAAAAGCCGAGTTTCTTTTTTTCTAATTCAGTGAGCAAAGCCTGCATTGTCACCCCCGTTTGCGCGGTGACGTATCCATGCTCTCCCACTTTATTGATTGAGATGTTTTTGAATTTCCTGGTGAGGTCGATCAGCACGACATTGCTATTATCCTCCCCGTTTGCAATAACGAGCGGGGACCAGTTGTGCTTGATGCCAACCGGACGCACGCAATATTTATTCTCATGCGCCCAGTTAATTACGGCCAAGAGCTCATCCGTATTTTGTGGATAGCAGGTCAGAATATGATTGCCGGAGATTTCTTTTGACCAATTAACAAAATTGACATACTCATAGCCCACAGGGAACGTGTTCAAACTAGAACCAGTCATAACTGACTTCCTTTTAAAATTAAAATAGATAGAGATAAAAACGGCAACAGCCCGAGCGCTAATTAATCACCCTGATAAGCACCTCCTTTTCCTTGGGATAATCCCTCTGTTTTACTGCCCGAAGAGCGTCAAGACTTGCCAATATAAATCAACACCTTGACGTTAATTTCCGCGTATTGAAAATTCTTTTCTTTATGCAACTCAATTAAAAAGCCGTTTCTTATTCGCACGCCAAGCAAAGGAAGATAGGCGTCATAGATGCTGTCAAAAAAAACCAGGTATTCGTTCAACCTGCCGTTAAACTCGAACAATAAATACTGCCCTCTTATCAACGTCAGATTGCGTGTCTCGTAGTACCCTTTGCTGAGCGTTACTTCCCAACCGGATGAAGCCAACTTTACCGTGCGCATTGACGTATCGGTATTTTTTCCTGTGCGGCTGCCGTATTTCTGTCGTTCCTCTCCTCCAGAGCTGGAAGCATTCATTGAATGATAGAGAAAAAACTTATATCCCTTAAGCAGGTATATGTTCTTGGGCATTTCGATAAAATGATATGCTGACGGATTTTGTATTAAAAAGGGAGGGAGATGTTTGGAAAAGTCCCATTCCTGGCTCGTTCTAAAGTCCTTTGGGCTTTCACCGAAAAAGCGTTGAAAGGCGCGGCTAAAAGCCTGCTGGGAGCTAAAGCCGATAGCAGTAGCCACTTCCAATACTTTTAAATCAGACTGTTTGAGCATGACGGCAGACTTGCTCAGACGCCTATTTCTGATATACGTCGCTATTTTCATTCCCGTATAACGCTGAAACATTCTTTGCAAGTGCCATTTCGAATAACCAGACAAATCCGATAACTTTTCTATCGAGAGATCATGCTGTATATTCATCTCGATCAAATTAACTAGCTCGACCACAATACTATGCTGGTAACTCATAATGACATCCATGCCCTAACAAAACCCACCCTCAGACAACCTGCTCATTGGGCTTTTATCCATTAAAATGAAAAACAAAGCGCTGCCGCAATCATGCAATTAGGATTAGAATGTGAAAAACGATGAACCTTTTATAATTGATTGACAGAGAGATACTTCTTTTTGGGTAGACATCCTCCTTGTGACGTTATTGGTATAATTCTTATAAAGCTTTTCCCTGGTGAAGGCTTTTCCTGTCTCTTTCATCTTGACCAATATCCATCCTGACGTTGTGCAACTAAACAGTCAAAAGAAAGCATATCCTGGCATCCGTTGATAAATCGTTTGCCTCCCTCTCGGCGGTGCATTTTAATACCCTTACATTTAGAGTAGCCTATGTAGATAGCTTAGAAAATATCAAATGCCAGATAATTACACAGTTCGCACTTTATGTTACGACAATAATTAAAAGATAAGAAAAATCATATAATTAGAATTTCAACTACAAGCAATGAATGCCGATAAAACGTAGATCTCGTCCTTGAGAAGGGTTATTAAAAACAATGAAACCGCTGATTTCCCCAATAAAAACAGAAGGAAAGATTTATAAAATAAGAAATAGACTAATTCACTGCATCCTTCTGATATATTTATTCGTCAGACCAAGTCTTTCAGAAAAATCCCATAAAATGGCGCACGGAGTCCTTTAATTTTCGCAGAGGATTAATTAGCTACGCTATCGCCCGATGCCGATGAGTCGACGCGCCTCAATACGGCAATTCATTATGCCGCGGCCCGGCGGATACGGTGAATAAAGCCCCGTTATCCGACGACATCATCGCACCGGCGAAGTGCGCGTGGTTGTAGAATACCGTTCTGCGCATAGGCGCAAAGCCGAGATGGAAAACGCCGCGTCTCAGGAAATGAGCCGTAAGCAAAGCGCAGGCGGCTCCGCGCGGGCTGTCCTCTCCGTTCGCCCCTCTCTCAACCCAGCCCTCCTTTCGGATCGGAGGCCGTCTACGGCACAGGGCGCCAAACATCAGGCATAAAAAAACCCGCCGTTAAGCGGGTTTGGTTCTCATGTGCGGTTCACTGACGCCAGCCTACGCCGGACGCGGGATTACTCCCACTCAGTCATCAACAAAAATAAAAAAACAATAAATACAATTAATTACCATCAGCTCAGCGAGGAATACCATGACAAATATCATACCAATCCAACATTCCCAACGCTGCAAATAACCGTTGCAGTCTAACGCTTGGATTTGAGCTGCCACTGATTGCGCTCCAAGGCCATCCTCTTGTAGCCAAAACTCTCGAAGAGCGCCGCTACAGCCTCCCCCGCCTCAAGCAGCAGCTCTGCGGAAGGGTTTTCGATAGGCGTGTACAAAACGGCCCCATCACCAATATCGTGGCGAGTGAGAGGCGTAATGTTATCGAATGTCGCGACCGCTTCGGTCATCTGTGCCTCGTCTGCACAGTTGATCTCAACAAATACGTCGCGGTCGTCATCATAGATGTACAAACTGGCGTCATAGATAAAAGAACTCAGCGACCGACCAGACGGGTCCGAGAATTTCACGGCGAACAATGTGTCACTATAGCGGCCAGGATAGCCACCATGAGTGCTGAACTTGAATTTTTCGGCAGCAAGATCCACCGCCGGTTCGATCGACAGCAGGCTCATATAGCCGGTTTCTAGCGGCATATCGCCCTGGCCCAAACTTTCTGTCACGAGTGCAAGCGCAACACCGGACTGATCAAGCGCCACTCCCCCGCTAAACCCGCCCCGGGCCATGGCTGAAGCGATGAAATGCAGGGATGGAGAATGATGTACACGTACTACAGCATTGATCTGTCCTAAAGTGACAACTTGGTTGGGTACCGTAGTAAACGGGATCGGGGGATAGCCGACCACGAGGATGTCTGATAGGACCAAGTCATTCTCTCCGAACGAGTAGTCCGTGTGCTGGCTGACGGTGATCGCCGGCAACGGCATCGTGCCAAGCTCAACTCGAAAGACAGCAACATCGAGTCCGTCGGGACCAAAGTAGGGACCATCGACAATCCGTAGCCGACGCGGAGGAGCCATCTTGCCTCCGGCCTCTTCGGTAAGGTGCGCCGATTTGGTGGTAGCGATCTCCTTTATTGTCACCCCTTCAACCACATGCCGGGCCGTAACGAAAATCCCATCACCAATATGGAATGCGGAACCGATCCCTTCATCTCCATTAGCATTGACTATGGCTACGAACGCCACAGCTCCGGCCGCACGAACGTAGGTCTCATGGAAATCGCTCTTTTGAAGCGTCAAAAGACACCTCTAAACTCGACGTCGTCGACGTAGTTCTTGCTGCAAGTGACCGATACCCTATCCACATCAAGCGAAATTTCTTTATCCAAAACTCTCTCCTACACTAGTGCGGCGTCACATGACACCCTCATTCGGTGATTTCACTCCAGCAGCCCAGTCCTAACATGCTTAGTTACAAAGGCTCAAGCACTATGCAAATATCAAGAAACCACCCGGCAAGCGACGTTATATGTCCTTCTCCAATGCGATTTTACTGTAATCTACAGACATAAGTAGGACAACATTGGAGTGCACGGATGTCTATAGTCAAAATCAATCCGATCAAAATTGAGGGGCCTGGAACTCGGGCGTTGCTCTAGATATTCACACGACCAGTAGCACCCCGATTGGATATAACGAATTTGGATATATGCAGTTCGACACTGTGCGGCCAGAAATTGCCGAACTCCTTTATCGGCTGAAGAACCGGGCCGATAAGGGCGCAGCAGGCCCAATCATTGAGACCGCAGCCAACTTCCTCACCGCACACAGGGATAAGTTCGACAGCATTGTCCCAGTCCCACCATCCCATCAACGCGCATTGCAACCAGTCATCGTCCTTGCCGAGGGGATAGGGGCTGCACTCTGCATTCCGGTCCTGTCGTGCATCACTACAACCCGTCCGACCACGCAGCTTAAAAACGTGACTGACTCGGAGGAACGGAAGAAGCAAGTCGAAGGCCTTTATCAGGTTGACGCAACGCAGACACGGGGTCGCAGAATCCTCCTCTTCGATGATCTTTATCGCTCAGGGACCACCATGAACTCCATTACAGAACTATTGCTCGATGCAGGACAAGCTACGATCGTTAATGCTGTAACCATTACTAAAACACGCAGCAACCATTGAACAAAGTCTTCATAGGTGGCTGAGACTCGTTTCCTAGCTTTCCTCTGAGGTTGATAAAATGCTCAACAAAGTCGTCTCGAATGGGCATTGGGTCATCGTAGGATGATGCTAATAGCGTTAGCAAAAGCGTTCACAAGTACTTTCTCAACGTCCACTCTGACAATGTCACCATGTCCTGCCAAGACACGTCATCACGAAACAACCTTGGGACTTAGCTCACCCACCACCTTGATTCGTCCAAGGACACGAAGAGCTTTCGTTTCTATGCAACTAAGGGCGAGAAATGACGCGAAAAGCAGACTTTCGTCCGATGACTTGGTATAGAAAGAGTCTCGGCACCATACTCAACTTGCTGCGCCTAGCCGTCGCTCTTGACCAGATTTCTATACGCATAATGAACAGACGCCGCAGAGAAATTTAGATTGCAAAATCTAAAACCGATTCACCAGATCACACCTTGAAAAAACATACAAAATTTTGTATATTTAGAAGGCGTTTCTAGCAGCTTTCTCAAGAGTGCAAACACCCTAGAGGACCACTAAAGCATGCAAGTTCAAGTCAGAAAGCTAGAAGGTAGCTGGGACCTCGGCTATGCCCTGCATAAGCATACTCTTTCAAGCGTCTACCTCGGGGACGATGAATACGGACATCCCCGATTTGACAATACTCGGTCTGAGCCAGGAGAAGCTCTCTACCAACTCAAGTACCGAGGTGACTGGAATCAAATCGCACCGTTGGCTGCGCAGATCCAAGCAACATTACTTCCATTGTTTGGAAAGATCGGCTTGATAATTCCTATGCCAGCATCCACCACCCGCGCTCGGCAGCCGGTAGATGAACTTGCGGCAGAACTCGGGAGAATTACCGGAATTCCGGTGCTCAACAATGTTGTGGTAAAAGCACCTGCCCCGCAGGGTGCTCCACAACTCAAAAACTTGCATAGCCGCGAGGAAAAAGATGCGGCTTTGCAAGGTATGTTCAGCATCAATCCGTGCATCACCAATGACGGCCGCTGGGATGCACTGTTGCTGGATGATTTGTTTGATACAGGCGCGACTATGGACGCTGTTTGCAAGGCACTGCGGACGTACAACAAGATAAATCGCGTCTACGCTGCCGCAATTTCGTGGAAATAAGCTATGACAACAGTATTTATCGCCGGCTCAATATCGATTAGTCGCCTGCATGCGAAGGTTCAGGAGAGAATCAACAAAATTGTGTCATCAAACTTCAATGTTGTAGTTGGTGATGCAGATGGTGCTGATTCATCTATTCAAGAGTGTCTTCGCAACTATCAAGCCAATAACGTGACGGTGTATTGTACGGGTGAGATCCCAAGAAATAATATCGCCGATTGGCCAATACATCGGGTTTTCTCAAAAGCAAAAGTTGGAAGCCGAGCCTATTTTACAGCAAAAGACTTAGAAATGGCTCGCAGCAGTGATTATGGATTAATGATTTGGGACTGCAAAAGCACCGGAACCCTGAGCAACGTCATTGAATTACTTCGAGAGAGAAAAAAATCCGTCGTCTTCATCAATAAAAATAAAGATTTTGTGACAATTTCAGATATTTCGGGGCTTGAGCACCTTCTCACTTTTATGTCACCACATGCCAGAACTAAGGCAGAAGAAAAGATTAGTCTGACATCAAAAATTGCCAGCCTTTCGCACGAACAGTTTTCTCTCGATGTGTCCGTAGAGGATAAAACTGCTGCCTTGCCAGACGAACAAACAGGACAAGAACCACTTAATGAAAATGCAGATCAAACAGAAAGCATGAAACTGCGCTCAGAACTCATGTCCGCCCTTAAGCAGCATATCGTTAACACCCATCTAAGCCAGTCACAAGCTGCCAAGGTTTTCGGCGTCACGCAGCCCCGAATTTCCGATCTGACGAGAGGCAAGGTCGATCTGTTTGGACTAGATGCACTAGTAAATATGGCAGCAACAGCGGGCCTGCACGTAGAAATGCATGTTCGAAACACGGTATGATTTCAACACTCATCAGCACCAATGATAAACCGAAACGGCCCGCTTGGGCCGTTGTCATTTCCGGGCAAAGACTATTGAACTCATCTTCCCTCGAATCTGAGCCTGCTATTCCCTGAATTCAATCATGACTCTTTCGACGTCGATAGGCTTTGCATCTTGACCTCGCTTCTTCGCAAGCCAGAGTTTCAACAGGCCGGTTACCTGTTTGAACTCGTTGACAAGTTTCTTTTAGGCTCGGAAGGAAGCACTGTGGATCGGTCCTTGGGCTGCTTGAGCGCAGTGTCTCAGGGTAAACCACGATGCTATTCCAGTCCTGTTGCCACTCAGCGCTAATAAATGCGCCATGGGAATATTTTACTAAGCTTCTTTTGCCAAGAGCTGCATATTGAGCGAACTTGTTGTCAAACCTGCTCTGTCGAACCGGTAGCGCATATAGGCCGAGATATCATCCTCGTGTGTGGAGACGACCAACTGACAATGCTTGAGTTCACAACGGAGTAGATCGGTCAAGGAAGCAACGTTTACTTCATCCAATGATTGTGACGGGTCATCAATCAGGATGAGAGGCACCTGAGCATAGACCTTGTTGAGCGCAAGGAAGAAAGCAAGGCTGAGGGCAGACACCTGACCAGAACTCATGGACATGACTGCGTCGTGTTCAGACTTCTCGGCAGTCAGGAACCTCAGTTGCGTACCTTCACGACTCTCGATAAACAGGCCCAGGCCGCGCTGGTAGTTTTGGATCAACCGACCACTATAAATGTGGAATATGAACTCAATAGCCGAAATTGTCTGGTCAGTATAATTCTGCTCTGTCTTCTTCAATATGCTGCGGAGCTTTTCGATTTTACCTTGTGCTTTTTGGGCTGCCTGGGTTTCTTTTTCGATAATCTTAAGTCCGTTAATACAGGTTTGGAGCCTGAAACTTTGAGCCTCGCTAGCTTTAATCGATATGTACTGCTCTTTATCCTTCAGATCTTCAGCCGTGACTATGTAGAAGTCCTGCAGGTCTTTGAAAGCGCAGTTTGTGGTCTCTCGCCAGTCCTCCGGCAGCGCTAAGGCATCAGCTTCAACCTGTTTTTTATTTCTTAGAATCTCCTTGAGCTTTTCAAGTCGCTCATCTATTAAGTCATCAATTTCAGTAAAAGAATCAGTAAATTGAATGTTCTCGCTCTGCAGCTTCTCCAGTAGCAGTGCTATTGCCGGGAGCCGAAGCTTAATTCTGGTTAGCCCTGCATGAAGATTTGATTCAAATGTAGGCGTGAGGAGTTTCAGGCTGTCTTGTATAAAGGTGTCGATGAGTTTCAGCTCAGCATCCATAGCAGCGATGAGATTAACTAAATTCTTACCGTCCCGGCCTAATGATTCAGAGATCTGTTTAGTTCTTGCTTCAATGGCATCCGCCATTGATTTGTGGTCTTCCCAGTCAGCGCCACAGAGAGGGCACAACTGCTCGTCGGGATAAGACTTCTTATGTTCCCCAAGTAACTGCATTTTTAGACGTTCCAATTCGGCTACGACGTTCGCATTGGCGCTGCTTTTTACTTGTAGGCTGTTTCGGGTATTAATTTGTGACTCAAACCACTCAAGACGCTCATCCGCCCAACCTTGTAATGAACGGGCTTCTTCGAGTTTGATCACCGTGGCACCGCGTTTAATGATGCTTGCTGAACGCTCTAATTCATCAATCCTCTTCTTGATAGCTTCAAGCACATCAAGCTTGCCCAGGTCTTTACCAAACTGCGCCAAACTTCTCAGAGATTCCTCGTTACGATCAATGTCGGCATCAATTGTCTCGTTGTGAACCCTAGTTTTTATTGTGGCTTTGAGTGGCAGAAGGGCAATAATCTTGCGAACTGATTCTTGGTAGGCAGCATGGTCTACCGACGAATACGTTGAGAACAGTATCTCCTTGTCCCACCCTGGTTGGACATCAGTCGTCGATAGCTTTTTGTACCCAATGATCCCAGCCTCTGCCTGTAATGTAGCCCTTAGAGTAGCTATTTCTTCTTTAAGTGATACAGCTTTTGCATTTCGTTCAGGATTGTTGATGTACTTTGTGAGTTTACTGTATATAGTGTTGCAACTTTCGATCTCGGCTTCGATATCGCTAATGTTAAATAGGTTTCCAAGTTTCTCCTTACGTTCGTCTACCCGAGTGTGTAAGAGCCGGTTTTGCCCTTGCTCCAAATAGTTAAGAAAGGAGAAATTTTCCCTGAAATTTTTCCCGAAAATTTCGTCAAGAAAGTTGTTGTCGCGCAGATTGATCTCAGTGAAGTCAGATGACTCGAATTCTGGCAGCTCATAAAGCTTGAAATTCTCGTATTTGTCTGCACGATTGTTTACTGGTTTTTTGAATATTGCAGCCTGGCAATGTCTAGCTAAAACAAGTTTTCGTCCCTCATTAGTAAATTCAATCTTAATGCAGAGGTCATTTTCACCGGAGCGCCTGTTCCAGAAAAGATTGTCCGCGTAGTCTCTCTTGTTCCTGGTTAATAATGTATTGAATAGATTTTGTATGCGACTTATCTGGCCGGTAAGCAGTAATTCGATTGCGTCGAATATGCTTGTTTTTCCATAACCGTTCGGGCCGTCCAGAGTTAGCAAAGACGACTCGCCAAGATCCAAGTAGATATGTTTAAATGCTTTGAAGCTAAAGACTTCAATCTTGGATATTTGCCAGTTCATTGTTAATCATTTCCTTGATAATTTCATCGACGTTTTTTTCTGTGACTTTCTGGATAGTAAAATATGTATCGTTCAAACTGGCTTCTGCAACGGCCTCTGCTGCCTGTAACCTCAAGGACACAAGATTTTCTTGATGACTAGGCAGCTCTAAGAAAGGAAGTTTAATAAAGGTCTTCGCCGCAAAGCTGTACTGTGTGGCGACAAGAGGGTTTTCTTTGTATCCAAGAAATTCCTTTTTGTCAGCAATCACAGACTCCAGTTTGTCGTAGGTAAAATTAGTGAGTGCACTTTCTTCCGCAATACTGTAATAGAGAACATATTTTTTATAGAAGTGCGGGTCTTCCTCAATTGCGAAGATTTCTTCTTCGTGATCTTTGAACTTGGCCAGAACGTCAAGCCGATGAATACAAATCAAGTCGCAGTTTTTCTTAAAGCTTGGGTTTCTGAGAAATTCCTCAGGTGCAAGATGATTGATTCTATTATTCAGTTCGGCTGGATCAGGAAGGTCATCAAGATTATGTAGAACAGCGAACCTGATAGCTGATCCAGACTCGCGAATATAAAAGCTTGTGTTATCCAAGTCGCGTTTACTAACAAAGCCATGAGCAACAAGTGCTTCATCAATGAGTTGCTTAACCATTCAGTCGTTCCTCCGCGTCGTCTTTTGTTATCACGCTAATGCATAGCGACTTGGTGATGTTGCTTTCGAGTTTTTCAGTAGTCTGCTTGTTGTCGAAGTCATCTGAGTTTGTGAATTTTGTATTAAAGGTGAATGAGGCTTCCGCTTTGCTGGCGATTAGATGGTTGTACTCAAAAAGTAGTCTCAGCAGATCCCCGTTGTTTTTCATTTCACGGATCATGTCAAACTCACACTCTTCGCTTTCATCCACGTCAAGAGCGGTAGGTACGTAGAACCGATTTTCGCTGTCAAGATAGTGCGGGAGATGGTTGAATATAGGCTCCACCGAAATAGCCTGGATGAGCTTGGTGTATCGCCTGATATCGTTCGTCTGAACGCCTTGAAATCGCTCGGAGGGCTTCATCATCTGGCATAGGGCTTTCAATTCATTGATATGGGTTTCGCGAATGTGCTCGCACAGACATCTAGCTCTTTCGTAAGTAGCGTCACTCATTGTTGGAAGCGCCTGATCCAACCTTTCTTCCAGGTGATTTTGAAGCCTGGCCTTTAATTCAACTGCATAATAGTCTCTATTCTGATAGGGGTTTTCAGTTAGCAAGTCATCCAAAATATTCTTGGCCTTGATTCGGCCCTCATATGCCGCTCTGTTTTCTGAAACTCCATCAACTTGATTTAATTTATGATTATGTATTGCCTTGGCGCTGATTTTTTCCGACAGTAAACAGTAGTTAAAGTTTATAAGGTTATCACTGACAGTGATGTGCTGTTTATTACATATTTCTTTTATGAGTTCTTTGGTAAGCCCTTCAATTTCACCCAAGCCGCAATAATAGTTGTCTCCATAGCGGTAGAGTTTTACTGTTTCTCCGCTAGCGCCTCTATGATCGTCTGTATTGTCTAACGGGACAGATACATGGAAGTAACGCGTTATCCCCTTAATTTTGTCGTGTTCGATTAAAGTAGACTGTTCCAGCGCCTTGATGTAACCGCTTCGATATTTACTTATCTTAGCTTTGACTTGGTGGGCGGTGTGTAGTTTTCCATTTTTATAAATAGCAAAGTCGTCACTACTGTCTAGCTGCAGCTCAAAGTCTAGGTCGCCATCGTGAATAATCTTGAGGGAGTGATATAGTGCAATTTTCCCTTGATAAACGAAACCGCTCCACGAGGATACGGCGCTGGCTGGATACTTATCATCATCTTCTTGGCTCACATGAACTCCTTTCACCGTTAGCGAGCTGCCAGTGTGGCGGAATGATGTTACTGCATTTCAAGACGTTTGCGTACTCGCTTCGTTTGTTTTTCGAACATACATTGCATTTTTTCTAGCCTCTATTAAGAATTTTGTTCAGGGAAATAACTTTGAACAAATATTCTAACGCTCATGCTACGTGAAGAGTGGCCTACTCCCCATTGCTAACAGCTACCAGAAAGTACCAGATAAAAAAAAACAAAAAAGCCCGCAGTTACGCGGGCTTAGAGGTACTTTACTGCTTTTACGTGCAGGCTGTTGCCAGACGCGAAATCATTCCCACTCGATCGTCGCCGGCGGCTTGCCGCTGATGTCGTACACCACGCGGGAGATGCCGTCCACTTCGTTGATGATGCGGTTGGACACGCGGCCGAGGAAGTCATACGGCAGATGCGCCCAGTGCGCGGTCATGAAGTCGATGGTTTCCACCGCACGCAGGGAGACCACCCAGTCGTATTTGCGGCCGTCGCCCATCACGCCGACCGAGCGCACCGGCAGGAACACAGTGAACGCCTGGCTGACTTTGTTGTACAGATCGGCTTTGTGCAGCTCTTCGATGAAGATGGCGTCGGCGCGGCGCAGCAGATCGCAGTACTCTTTCTTCACTTCGCCCAGCACGCGCACGCCCAGACCCGGGCCCGGGAACGGGTGACGGTACAGCATGTCGTACGGCAGGCCCAGTTCCAGGCCAATTTTGCGCACTTCGTCTTTGAACAGCTCTTTCAGCGGCTCGACCAGGCCCAGCTTCATCTCTTTCGGCAGGCCACCCACGTTGTGGTGCGACTTGATCACGTGCGCTTTGCCGGTGGCGGAAGCGGCGGATTCAATTACGTCCGGGTAGATGGTGCCCTGCGCCAGCCATTTCACCTGCTCTTGCTTGCAGGCTTCTTCGTCGAACACTTCAACGAACACGCGGCCGATGATTTTACGCTTGGCTTCCGGCTCGTCGACGCCCGCCAGCGCGGTCAGGAAGCGGTTTTCCGCCTCGACGTGCACGATGTTCAGGCCGAAGTGGTCGCCGAACATTTCCATCACCTGCTTGGCTTCGTTCAAGCGCAGCAGGCCGTTGTCGACGAACACGCAGGTCAGACGCTTGCCGATGGCGCGGTGCAGCAGCATCGCGGTCACGGAGGAGTCAACGCCGCCGGACAGGCCGAGGATCACGTGGTCTTCACCCACCTGCTCGCGGATGCGCTCAACCGCATCTTCGATGATGGTCGCCGGCGTCCACAGGGCCTCACACTGGCAGATGTCCAGTACGAAGCGCTCCAGCATGCGCTGGCCCTGACGGGTGTGGGTCACTTCCGGGTGGAACTGCACGCCGTAGAAGCGTTTTTCTTCGTTGGCCATAATGGCGAACGGGCAGGTATCGGTGCTGGCGACGGTCACGAAGTCGGACGGGATCGCGGTCACTTTGTCGCCGTGGCTCATCCACACGTCCAGCAGCGGTTTGCCGGCCGGGCTGATGGCGTCTTCGATGTCGCGCAGCAGCGCGCTCTCGTTGACGATTTCCACCTGCGCGTAGCCGAACTCGCGTTCGTTGGAACCCTGCACATGGCCACCCAGCTGCATCGCCATGGTCTGCATGCCGTAGCACACGCCCAGCACCGGCACGCCGGCGTTGAACACGTAGTCAGGGGCGCGCGGGCTGCCGGCTTCGGTGGTGCTTTCCGGGCCGCCGGACAGGATGATGCCGCTTGGGTTGAATTCGCGGATCTGCTCTTCGCTAACGTCCCAGGCCCACAGTTCGCAGTAAACGCCGATTTCGCGCACGCGGCGGGCGACCAGTTGGGTGTATTGCGAACCGAAGTCCAGTATGAGGATGCGATGCTTATGGATATTTTGTGTCATGTGAGGCGAATTCCAGCAACAAGAGAAAAAGAGCGAAAATGTATGTTTTCGGGATGGGGCTTAGCGCCCCACCCCGGCCTCTCACTCAGGAGAGGTTAAGGCATCAGCCCATGCGGTAGTTCGGCGACTCTTTGGTGATGGTCACGTCGTGCACGTGGCTTTCCTGAATGCCGGCGCCGCTGATGCGCACGAACTCCGCCTTGGTGCGCAGATCGTCGATGGTGGCGCAGCCGGTCAGGCCCATGCAGGAGCGCAGGCCGCCCATCTGCTGGTGCACGATGGCTTTCAGCATGCCTTTATAGGCCACGCGGCCTTCGATACCTTCCGGCACCAGTTTGTCGGCGGCGTTATCGGTCTGGAAGTAACGGTCGGAAGAGCCTTTGGACATCGCGCCCAGCGAGCCCATGCCGCGGTAAGATTTGAACGAGCGCCCCTGATACAGCTCGATTTCGCCCGGAGATTCTTCGGTGCCCGCCAGCATGGAGCCGACCATCACGCAAGAGGCGCCCGCGGCGATCGCTTTGGCGATATCGCCGGAGAAGCGGATGCCGCCGTCGGCGATAACCGGAATACCGGTGCCTTCCAGCGCTTCCACCGCGTCGGCGATGGCGGTGATCTGCGGTACGCCTACGCCGGTCACGATGCGGGTGGTACAGATGGAGCCAGGGCCGATACCCACTTTCACCGCGCTCACGCCGGCTTCAGCCAGCGCTTTGGCGCCCGCCGCGGTCGCGACGTTGCCGCCGACGATCTGCAGATCCGGGTATTTGGCGCGGGTTTCGCGGATGCGCTGCAACACGCCTTCGGAGTGGCCGTGCGAGGAGTCGATCAGCAGAACGTCAACGCCTGCCGCCACCAGCGCATCAACGCGCTCTTCGTTGCCGGCGCCGGCGCCGACCGCCGCGCCCACGCGCAGACGGCCGTGCTCGTCTTTACAGGCGTTCGGCTTACGTTCCGCTTTCTGGAAGTCTTTAACGGTGATCATGCCCAGCAGGTGGAAGCTGTCGTCCACCACCAGCGCTTTTTCTACGCGCTTTTCGTGCATCTTCTGCAGCACCACGTCGCGCGCTTCACCTTCTTTCACGGTGACCAGGCGATCTTTCGGCGTCATCACCGCAGTCACCGGCTGAGTCAGATCGGTCACGAAGCGCACGTCGCGGCCGGTAATGATGCCGACCAGCTCGTTGTCTTCGGTGACGACCGGATAACCGGCGAAGCCGTTGCGCGCGGTCAGCTCTTTCACTTCCTGCAGCGTGGTGGCCGGGGTAACGGTCTGCGGGTCGGTGACTACGCCGCTTTCATGTTTTTTCACGCGGCTGACTTCTTCAGCCTGGCGCTCGATGGACATGTTTTTGTGGATGAAGCCCAGGCCGCCTTCCTGCGCCAGCGCGATGGCCAGGCCGGATTCGGTAACGGTATCCATGGCTGCGGACAGCATAGGGATGTTCAGGCGGATGGTTTTGGTCAGTTGAGTGCCGAGCTCTGCGGTGTTAGGCAGAACCGTGGAGTGGGCTGGAACCAGGAGGACGTCGTCAAACGTCAGAGCTTCTTTAGCGATACGTAGCATGGGCAATATCTCACCAGGGTGGGCTGTGAAAAAGATAAAATATTGCCGCGGCATTATACAGAGCGGAATCGGTTGCCTCCAGCACTTTCTTACAAAAAGTCTTGATTACCTTTTTCAGCCATGTAGTATCGACCAATTAAGTGATTGTTTTGAAATTTGATCTGGGTCACATGTCGCTACCTGTTTCGCCTTCCATTTTTACCGTAAGCCGCCTGAATCAGACGGTTCGCCAACTGCTGGAAATGGAAATGGGGCAGATTTGGCTCTCCGCCGAGATCTCCAACCTCTCCCAGCCCGCCTCCGGCCACTGGTATTTCACGCTGAAAGACGACCGCGCCCAGGTGCGCTGCGCGATGTTCCGCAACAGCAACCGCCGCGTCACCTTCCGGCCGCAAAACGGCCAGCAGGTCTTGGTGCGCGCCAGCATCACGCTGTATGAACCGCGCGGCGACTACCAGCTGATCGCCGAGAGCATGCAGCCCGCCGGCGACGGCCTGCTGCAGCAACAGTTCGAGCAGTTGAAACAGCGCCTGAGCGCCGAAGGGCTGTTCGATCAGCAGTTCAAGCAGCCGCTGCCCGCCCCGGCCAAACGCGTCGGGGTGATCACCTCCGCCAGCGGCGCGGCGCTGCACGATATCCTGCAGGTATTGCAGCGGCGCGATCCGTCGCTGCCGATCGTCATCTACCCCACCTCGGTGCAGGGCGCGGAAGCGCCGATGCAGATCGTGCGCGCCATCGAGACCGCCAACCGCCGCGATGAATGCGACGTGCTGATCGTCGGCCGCGGCGGCGGTTCGCTGGAGGATCTGTGGAGCTTCAACGACGAACGCGTGGCGCGGGCGATCTTCGCCAGCCGCATTCCGATCGTCAGCGCCGTCGGCCATGAAACCGACGTCACCATCGCCGACTTCGTCGCCGACCTGCGGGCGCCGACCCCTTCCGCCGCCGCCGAACTGGTGAGCCGCAATCAGCTCGAGCTGTTGCGCCAGCTGCAGTCGCAGCAGCAGCGGCTGGAGATGGCGATGGATTACTACCTGGCGCAGCGTCAGCAGCAGTTCACCCGCATTCATCACCGTTTACAGCAGCAGCATCCGCATCTGCGCCTGGCGCGCCAGCAGACGCTGCTGTTCAAGCTGCAGCGCCGAATGGAAGACGGCATGCAGCAGCAGCTGCGCCTGGCCGCCCGCCGCAGCGAACGCGTCCAGCAGCGGCTGGCGCAGGTGCAGCCGCAGGGCCGCATTCACCGCTACCAACAGCGCGTGCAGCAGCAGGAATACCGTCTGCAGCAGGCGATGGAGCGCCAGCTCAACGCCTACCGCCAGCGTTTCGGCGTGGCCTGCAGCCAGCTGGAGACCGTCAGCCCGCTGGCGACGCTGGCGCGCGGCTACAGCGTGACGCAAACTCCGCGCGGCGAGCTGCTGAAAACCACCAAGCAGGCGCAGGTCGGCGAACTGCTGAAAACCCGCCTGCAGGATGGCTGGGTGGAAAGCGAGGTGAAAACCATCACCGTCGCCAAAAAGCCGCGCAAGAAGCGCGCGGCCGAGTAAGCCCTACTCCAGCGTAAAACGCTCGCCGGGTTCACCGTTCACCCACAGCGCGCGCGTTTCGCCTTCCGGCAGGCTGAGCGTCAGCGTGCGCCAGGCCGGGCGGAAACGCCCTTCCGTCGTGATATCCAGCATGATGCGCTGATGGTCACAGCGCATTTCCCAGCGCAGCCACAGCGCCTCGCCCTGCCGCCAGCCGTCGCTTTCGCCGTCGTCCTCAAACAGCAGCCCGCCGCTCGCCCCGCCGCCCTTGAGCGGAAACAGCCGCAGCTCGCGCCGATCGTCGGCGGCCACGTCCACATGCGCCAACCGCTGCGACAGCGGCAGCGCCGCCCCGGCGCGCACCAGCAGCGGCAGACGCTCCAACGGCGCCGCCAGCGTCACCGTCTGGCCGCCGCCGAACCACTGGCCGCTGTAGAAGCAGTACCAGCCTTCGCCGTTATCCGGCAGATACACCGAACGGCGACGTTGCCCCGGCTCCACCACGCTGGCCACCAGCAGATCGCGGCCAATCAGAAAATCGTCGTTTTCGCCAAAGGTGCGCGCATCCTGTTCGTGATCGAGAAAAGTCGGGCGCAGCATCGGCTCGTCGTCGGCGCAGGCCTGCCACAGCAGCGTGTAGAAATACGGCAGCAGCCGGTAACGCAGGTTGATCGCCTCGCGCACCGCCGGGGTGGCGGCCGGGTACATCCAGGGTTCGTTGACCGTGGCGTCGTCATTCCAGGAGTGGATGGTGAAACGCGGGTGCATCACGCCGTTTTGTACCCAGCGCACCAGCAGCTCCGCGTCCGGTTTGTCACCGGAGAAGCCACCGACGTCGTGGCCGAGGTTATACAACCCGGACAGGCTCATGCCCAACCCCATGCGAATGTTGTAGCGCAGCGTCTGCCAGCTGGTGCGATTATCGCCGCTCCAGGTCTGCACGTAGCGCTGCATGCCGGCGCAGCCGGAGCGCGAAATCAGGTACGGCCGCCGCTGCGGCGCAAAGCGCAACTGGGCCTCCATCGAGGCGCGCATCATCAGCAGCGGCATCACCGGGCGGAGATGTTTGATGGCGATCGGCCGTCCAAAGCCGTGGCAGCGCGCTTCGCCGTCCCACACTTCGTACTCGTTGTTGTCGTTCCAGGTCGAATCGATGCCCATCTCCAGCAGCTGCTGTGTGACGCCCTGCTGCCACCAACGCACCGTCGCCGGATTGGTGAAGTCGAGGTGCGATCCTTCGTCGTCCCAGAAGCTGGAGCGTTCCGGCGCGTCGCTTTGCGAATCGCGGATAAACAGCCCCTGCGCCGCCACCTCTTGATACTGCGGATGATCCTGCAGCAGGCACGGCTTGATGTTGGCCGCCAGCTTGAGGCCGGCGTCGTGAAACGCCTGGCTGAGCAGCCTAGGCTGCGGCACCTTGTCATAGTTCCAGTTAAACACGTAGCGTTTGTTGTTGATCGAGGTGTAGCCCGACGACAGCTGGAAAGAGTCGCAGGGGATGGCATGTTGACGGCACAGCGCAATGAACTGTTGCAACTGCTGCTGGGCGTCCGGCGCGTCGGTGTAGTGCATGGTCGAACCGCTGTAGCCCAGGCTCCACTTCGGCCCGAAGTGGGTGCGGCCGGTCAGGCGCACGAACGCCTTGGTGACATCCAAAACCTTCGGCCCGAGGAACAGGTAGTAATCCAGATCGCCCGCTTCGGCCTGATAGCGGCGGTAGGCCGTATGGTAGTTGTCGATCTCGTTGCCCAGATCCAGCCAGCAGCTGCTCAGGTTGTCGTAGAACAGGCCGAAGCTCGCCTCCGGCCCGCGGGTGATGGTAAACGGAATGTGCTTGTACAGCGGATCGGTGCTGGCGGCGTTGTAGCCCATCGCGTCCAGATTGCGCATCTCGAAGCGGCGGCCGGTGCGTTCCAGATCGCCGGCCTTCTCCCCCAGGCCGTAATAGCGCTCATCGGCGAAACGCCGCTGGTAATGCGCCACGCCGTCGCCGTGCGCGTTGAGCAGGTAGGCGCTGGTCGGCCGATCCGCCGCCAGCGGCCGCCACTCGCCGGCGGCATTGCAATACTCCCACGCCAGCCACAGCGGCTGATGCACCGTCACGCGCAGCAGCGGCGTGCTGACCACCAGCCGATCGCCCTCCCGGCGCAGCTGATAGCCCGGCAGGCTGAAACCAGCGACGCTGAGCCGATCGCGCCCCTCCCAAGGCACATCCTCCTGCGGCGCAATGCTCCAGGTGCGATCCAGCGCCAGCTCGCCCTCACGTTTGATCAACACGCGGAACAGACCGTCTTCCAGCACGTACAGGCAGAAACGGTGGCGTTCATCGACCAGCAGCTCGACGTGGTCGGCATGCTGCGCCGCCAGCGTCCAATTTTTCAACGTTTTCATACATATTCCACTTAGCTGTGTGAAGGGGTTTTCTTACCGCCGCGCTCGGCGATCAGGGCGATCAAGAACAGGGCGCCGATCAAATCGAAGAAGCCCATCGCGATAAACAGCGGGTTGAAACCGAGGGTGTCGGATACCGCGCCGATCAGGAGCGTGAACAGGAAGCTGGCGATCCAGGCGCTGGAGCCGCGCATGCCGTTGACCGTCGCCATTTGGTTTTTATCGAACGATTCCACCACCAGGGCGCTGAGCATGCAGGAGATCACCTGATGGCCGAATCCGCCGATCGAGATCAGCGCGATCGCCACATAGGGATCTTGGGTGATCGCCACGAACGCCAGCGACACCATCAGGAAAGCGCCGGTCACCGAGCTGGCGACCACCGAGTTGACGCGGCTGCAGCCGAACCATTTGCGGTATAGGGTGGTGAGATAGCCGCTGGCGACGCTGCCGATATCCGCCGCCAGGAACGGCAGCCAGGCGAACATCGCGATCTGCTTCAGATCCATGCCGCGTTCGGTGGCCAAGTACAGCGGCACCCAGAAACTGAAGACCGCCCAGGCCGGCTCGGCGAGAAAGGCCGGGATGGCGATGCCATAGAATTTCTTGTTCTTGCACAGGCTGGTCAGTGAAGTGAAGAACGGCAGCTTCGGCAGCACCGGCTCGTTGTCTTCACGGATCAGATCCAGCTCTTGTTGGCTGAGGTTCGGGTGCTGCTGGGGCGAGTGGTAGAACAGCCACCACAGCACTACCCAGATCAGCGCCAGCCCGCCCGAGAACAGGAACGCGCCCTGCCAGCCGAAGGAGACGTGGGCGATGACGATGATCGGCGGCGCCAGCATGGCGCCGATGGAGAAACCGACGCCCGCCCAACCGGCGGCGATCGGACGCTCCTTCTTCGGGAACCAGTCGGAGATCGCCTTGGCGTTGGCCGGAGTGGCCGCCGCCTCCGCGCCCCCCATGAAGAAGCGCAAAATGGCCAGTTGCAACCAGCTGCCGGCACCGGCGTGCAGCATACACACCACCGCCCAAATGCCCGCGCAGATCAGAAAACCCATCTTCAGGCCGATGACGTCGATCAGCCAGCCGCAGATCGGCTGAAATACCGTATAGGCCAACTGGAACGACGCCACCACCCAGGCATATTGCTCGGTGCTCATGTTCAGGCTGGTTTTCAGTTCCGGCGCCAGAATGCCCAGCGAGTTGCGGGTAATGTAGTTGACCGTGACGCCCAACAAGAACAGCGCCAGCATCCACCAGCGTAGCGATTTGAACTTGCGCCGGCCGCTCTGCGCGACCGTCTGATTGATCTCCACACTCATCGGTTCTCTCCCCGCGGCCGCCCATGACAGCGACGCGCGCATTGGTAGGGTACGTTGCGCTATCAAAAGGGGACGGTGAACACAGGCCAACGCCCGCATAACGGACCGGCAGTCCATCACAACCCCATGATTTATTTTTTGTTTTCTTCTTTGCACACCGTTAAAATTGGACTGACAAGTCGTTAAAATTGGTGTACCAATGCAGACTACTCAGCGATCACGCACAGCGAAACGGGGTTTTTTGCAAAGATTTTCACAGGCGGGTGAAAAAATAGTCATAATGGCCGCAGGATCCAGTCAAAGTGCTGAAAAGCCGCAGTGAAAATATTCTCATGGACGAATTTGAAGGAGATCACAAAATGAACGGAAAGCTGAAAATCCAGGAGATCGCCCGCCAAACCGGGCTGTCGATCAGCACCGTTTCCCGCGTGCTGGCGGGCAAGGCCAACACCAGCGCCGAAGCGCGCCGCAAGGTGCTGGAATGCGCGCAGCAAAACGGCATTCTACAGGGCATTTCCAGCGGCCGACTGATGTTGAACAATGTGATGGTGTTCGCGCCGCAGCGCGCGTTCGACGTGCGCACCGATATCTTCTACTACAAGGTCATTCAGGGCATCGCCGCCGCACTGATGCAGCACGAGGTGCGCATCCGTTACTGCGGCCTGGAAGAGCAGCACAGCGACGGCGCGCTGTTTCTGGAAAAAATGAGCGATCCGCACACCGAAGCGGCGCTGATCATCGGCATCGACGACGAACACATCCATACCCTGGCGGCCGATCTGCCCAAGCCCTGCGTGCTGATCAACTGCACCGATCGGCAGATGCGGCTGGACAGCGTCTCGCCGGATCATCAGCTGATCGGCGACTATTCCGCCAGCTATCTGTTCCAGCAGGGGCACAGCCATATTCTCAACCTGCAGTGTCTGCGCCGCCACACCATGGAGCTGCGGCTGGCGGGCATCCGGCAGGCCTACGCGCGGCATCATCTGCCGTTCGACGACGGCCGCCATCTGGTGACCACTTCCGGCTTCGGCAGCGAAGAGGCCGAACAGGCGCTGAGCACCTACCTGAACCGCGCCCCGCTGCCGACGGCGATCCTGGCCGGCGGCGACTACATGGCGGTCGGGGCGGTCAAGGCGCTCAACAAGCTGGGGCTGAGCGTACCGGGCGACGTATCGGTGATGAGCACCGATGGCTTCAACCTGGCGGAAATACACGACGTGCCGCTGACCTCGGTACAGGTGCCGCGCGATGAGCTGGGCTACGAGGCGATCCAGCTGCTGCAGCGGCGCATGCTGCGCACCGACGCGCCGCCGTGCAACCTGCTGCTGCATGGCCGGTTGGCGGTACGGGCCTCGGTGCGGCGCATCAGTCCCCACAAGACCACCCCGGCGGTGAGCACGCATAACCACAGGCTTTATGACGAGTAGACTACACTTAGGCTCAGTGCATTCATTCGATGAGGTAAATTTTTTGCCTAAGGAGAGCCACTATGCCAGCCCAGCGCATGCGTTCCGTTATTCCTCCCTACATGCTGCGCCGCATTATTGAACACGGTAACGCCCCGCAGCGCGACTGCGCGCTGCACACCCTGAACCACGTGCAAAGCCTGCTCGGCAACAAGCCGCTGCGTTCACCGACCGAGAAAAACGCCCGAGCCGGCGAAGCGCTCCGCGATATCTACGACGCCCAGAACGGCACCCAACTGCCCGGCAAACAGGTGCGCAAGGAGGGGCAGCCCAGCAACCACGACGTGGCGGTGGACGAGGCCTACGACTATCTCGGCGTCACCTACGATTTCTTCTGGCAGGCCTACCGGCGCAATTCGCTGGATAATAAAGGGCTGCCGCTGGTCGGCAGCGTGCACTACGGCAAGGAGTACCAGAACGCTTTCTGGAACGGCCAGCAGATGGTGTTCGGAGACGGCGACGGCGAGATCTTCAACCGTTTCACCATCGCCATCGACGTGGTCGGCCACGAGCTGGCGCACGGCGTGACCGAGAGCGAGGCTGGGCTGATCTACTACCAGCAGTCCGGCGCGCTCAACGAATCGCTGTCTGACGTGTTCGGTTCGTTGGTCAAGCAATTCCACCTGCAGCAAACCGCCGATAAAGCAGACTGGCTGATCGGCGCCGGTCTGCTCGCCAAGGGCATCAAAGGCAAAGGGCTGCGCTCGATGTCAGCGCCCGGCACCGCCTACGACGACCCGCTGCTGGGCAAAGACCCGCAGCCTGCCAGCATGAAGGATTACATCCAGACCAAGGAAGACAACGGCGGCGTGCACCTCAACTCCGGCATTCCCAACCGCGCGTTCTACCTGGCGGCAACCGCGCTGGGCGGCTTCGCCTGGGAAAAAGCCGGCTACGTCTGGTATGACACAGTGTGCGACAAAGCGCTGCCGCAAAACGCCGACTTCGCCACCTTCGCCCGCGCCACGGTGAAACACGCGCAGGCGCGTTTCGATCAAAGCGTGGCGGACAAGGTGCAACAGGCCTGGCATCAGGTGGGGGTGGAGTAATGAAACCGCTGCCGACGCTCAATCAGGATACGGTCATTGAGCTGGCGCGCGAGGGAGGCTTCGCCTACATTCCCAAACTGGCGGGCCAGCGCCGCATTGCGCTGGCCGATATCACGCCGGAGCAACGGCAGCGCCTGAATCAGTTGCTGAATCAGACGCTGCCGTACGCCCAGGAAGAGGGCCAACCCAACTCCCCCGGCTGCGGCGACCAGCGCTACTACCGCGTACAGATCAACTACACCAGCCCCACCCTGAGCACCGAGATCGTGCTGTTAATCCCGGAAAGCAGCGCGCCGCAGGCGCTGGTGGATCTGTGGAAAACCGGCCAGGTGGATGAGTGAGGGCTTACAGCGGCTGATAGCTGAAATTCACCCGTTTTTTGGAGATCAGCCCGTGCCCGTTCTGGCACAGGTAATCCACCGCCCCGCAGGCCTTCAACTCTTGCAGCGGCTGCCCGCACTCCGGGCAGCTCGCCAGCTGCCGATAATCGCGCTGACAGGCGGCACAATGGTAGTGACCCGCTACCCAATTCATGGTCTGACGACAGTGCGGACAATGCGCATCCATAACGGCTCCCAGGTTAAATCGCGCCCCATGAGCGCAAGAAATAGATCCCCAACGCGGTGGTGAAGAACGACCCGACGGTGGTGATAGCGATAATGTTGGCCGCCAGCGTGGCGTTGCCGCCCATGGCGCGCGTCATCACATAGCTGCCCGAAGCGGTCGGCGTGGCGGAAAACAGGAAGATGATGCCCAACGCCGCCCCCTGAAACCCGCACAGCCAGCCGGCCAGCGTCATCAGGAACGGCACCAGAAACAGCTTGGCCGCCGACGACAGCGCCGCCACGTTGGACGAGCGGAACATGGCGCGGAAATCCAGGCTGGCGCCGGTGCACAGCAGCGCCAACGGCAGCGACAGCGCGGAGATATAGCTGCCGGTTTGGCGGATCACGGTCGGGATACCCAGCCCGGTTTGCGCATACAGCAGCCCGCACACCAGGCCGATGATCAGCGGATTGGTGACAATGCTGCGCAGCAGCGACAGGTGGCTGATTTTCTTGCCCTGCCCGCCCTGCAGGCTGCGCGTGAGGGTGATGACCGACAGTATGTTGAACAGGATCACGGTCACCGTCAGGTACAGCGAGGCGAGCGCAATGCCTTCGCTGCCGTAGGCGGTCATGGCGTAGGCCAGACCGACGATGGCGGTGTTGGCGCGAAACCCGCCCTGCACGAACACCCCGCGCTCACGCGGTTCTTTCACCACCCACCTGGCCGCCAGCTCCAGCAGCAGGAAGGTCGCCAGCGTGCCGACCGCGCCGAACAGCACCAGCGGCAGATTGCCGAGCAACTGCGGATGGTTGGTGGCGATGCTGAAAAACAGCAGGCACGGCAGCGCCAGATTGAACACCAGGCGGGTCGCGCCGTCGACGAAGCGGTCATCCATCAGGCGCCAATGGCGCAGCATGATCCCCAGCAGCATCATCAGCAGATTCGGCACGGTGACGTCGAACGCAAAACTCCAGGTTTCCCAGGACATGGTGTTCCTTCAGACAGGCGAGGTAATCTTCAGATAATAAAACGATTTCGGGCCAATAAAAAAGGGGCGCGGCATCACTGCCGCGCCCCTCATGAGCGATTACTTGCTCTTTTTCAGGTGGCTCATCAGGCGTTTGCGCTTACGCATCTGGGTCGGCGTCAGCAGGTTGCGTTTGCCGGCGAACGGGTTGTCGCCCTCTTTGAACTGGATGCGGATCGGCGTCCCCATCACGTTCAGCGAGCGACGGAAGTAGTTCATCAGGTAGCGCTTGTACGAATCGGCCAGATCGCTGACCTGGTTGCCGTGGATCACCACGATCGGCGGGTTGTAACCGCCGGCGTGGGCGTATTTCAGCTTCACGCGGCGGCCGCGCACCAACGGCGGCTGGTGATCGTCAACCGCCATCTGCATGATTTTGGTCAGCATCGAGGTGTTTACGCGACGGGTTGCGCACTCGTAGGCTTCCTGTACCGATTCGAACAGGTTGCCGACGCCGCTGCCGTGCAGGGCGGAAATAAAGTGCACGCGCGCGAAGTCGACGAAGCCCAGACGCAGATCGAGCATCTCTTTCACGTGCTCGCGATCTTCTTCGCTCATGCCGTCCCACTTGTTGACCGCAATCACCAGTGAGCGCCCACTATTGAGGATAAAGCCGAGCAGCGAGAGGTCCTGATCGGAGATGCCTTCACGCGCGTCGATCACCAGCAGCACCACGTTGGCGTCTTCAATCGCCTGCAGGGTCTTGATCACCGAGAATTTCTCGACGGTTTCGGTCACCTTGCCGCGTTTGCGCACCCCGGCGGTGTCGATCAGCACGTATTCGCGTTCGTCACGCACCATCGGAATGTAGATGCTGTCGCGGGTAGTGCCCGGCATGTCGTACACCACCACGCGCTCCTCGCCGAGGATACGGTTAGTGAGCGTAGACTTACCTACGTTCGGGCGGCCGACGATCGCCAGTTTGATCGGCAGATCCTGCGGATTGAACGCTTCTTCCGGCTCTTCGTCTTCTTCGCCTTCCAGCGTTTCGCCGTTTTGCTCGGCCCAGTAAGCGGCGTTGGCCTCTTCCTCGGTCAGCTCGACGTCTTCCGGTTTTTCCGGCACGAACGGCACCAGCACGTGTTCAATCAGCTGGGTCACGCCGCGGCCGTGAGAAGCGGCGATAGCGAACACTTCACCCAGACCGAGCGAGTAGAAATCGGCGGTGGCGGTGTCCGGATCCAGACCGTCGGTCTTGTTGGCCACCAGGAATGTCGCCTTCTGGCGGCTGCGCAGGTGCTGGGCGATGCCCTGATCCGCCGGCATCAGGCCGGCGCGGGCGTCGACCATGAACAGCACGATGTCCGCTTCTTCGATCGCCAGCAGCGACTGACCGGCCATGCGCGTTTCGACGCCGTCTTCGGTGCCGTCGATGCCGCCGGTATCGACGATGATAAATTCATTGCCTTCGATTTCAGCACGACCATACTTGCGGTCACGCGTCAGCCCCGGGAAATCCGCCACCAGCGCATCGCGCGTATGGGTTAAACGGTTGAACAAGGTGGATTTACCCACATTCGGGCGCCCGACCAGCGCGACGACAGGTATCATTGTTGAAGCCTCATTACTTAATAATCAATGCGTTACTGCACTGTGGATAGACACCAGCGGTGCAGCTTATAAAATACGAAACGGCCCCTGAACATTCAGGAGCCGTTTTCCCCTTCATCTTTCGCGCCACAGCGGCGTTGTCTGCGCACCTTCGCCTCGGTCACTTAGCTCACTAAGCTCCCGAGGACTCATGCGCTTGCCGCCTGGCTGCAACCCGAAATCATTCGGGTGCAAGAAGGGATACGACGAGCGGCGTTAGCGGGTGAAAGCGTAAACTTTCCCGCCGCGAGCCTGGATGACCAGCTTGTCGCCGGCCACCATCGGCGCAGACAGGAAGCCGGAGCTGTCCACTTCCTGCTGGGCGACAAAACGGCCATCGGTGGTGTTGACCCAGTGCAGATAGCCTTCGGCGTCACCGGTCACCAGATAACCATTATACATCACCGGCGGCGTCAGGTTGCGGTGCAGCAGATCGCTTTGCGTCCACACGGTCACGCCGCCTTCGGTGCTGAGCGCCACCACGCGATCGTTCTGGTCGATCAGGTAGATGCGGCCCGCGTCGACGATGAAATCATTCACCGAACCCAGCTCGCGTTTCCAGATGATCTGACCGGAACGCAGATCCAGCGCCGTCAGGTTGCCGTTGTAACCCAGCGCGTAGACCACGCCGTCAACGATCACCGGCGTGGTGTCCACGTCGTTCAGGCGATCGATTTCGGTCGCGCCGCTCGGCTGAGAAATGCGCTGTTGCCAGATCAGTTGGCCCTGCTGCATCAGCACGGCGCTGACGCGGCCGTTGTCACCGCCGACGATGGCGGCGCCAAAGGCGACGGCTGGCGCGGATTCACCGCGCAGCGACAGCGAAGGCATATCCAGGTTAACCGTCCACTTCACCGCGCCGTCGGCTTCGTTCAGCGCCTGCAGCATGCCGTTGGAAGTATGCACCAACACCATGCCGTCGCTGACAACCGGACGGGAGATCGCTTCGCCGGCCACTTTGGTCTGCCAGGCGATGGCGCCGTCGGCGGTGTTCAATGCGTAAACCACCGCTTTTTCGCTGCCGACGTAAACCTTGTCACCCGCAACCGTCAGGCCGCCCGACAGCAGCGCAGACAGGTTGCTGGAGAAGAAGCCGGTCTTCTCGGAAAGATTGACCTTCCACTTCTCGTTGCCGCTGTCGGCATCCATCGCTTTCACGATGCCGAAGCGATCGGCGGCGTAAATGGTGCTGTCCTGATAGGCCGGACGCAGGTGGGAGTAATACTCACCGATACCGTCGCCCACCGAGGTGCTCCACGCCTTGTTCGGCGTAAACTGATTTTCAACTTTCGGCAACGGCGACATGGTAACCACGTCTTCTTCGCTGTTAAACAGCGAGCAACCACTCAGCAAGGCAGCGGAAACCAGTCCGACCAAGAGTGTTTTACGCAATTGCATGGGAATTCCCCTTAGCTGGACAAGTTATTCAATTTCATGCGCAGCAGAACCTGCAGCGCTTGAGAAGCGTTGGACTCAATGCCTTTGCTGTAAGCTTCGCGCGCGCCCTTGGCGTCGCCCTTCGCCAGCAGCACATCGCCGCGCACATCCTGCATCATCGCCGCCCAGCCTTCGCCTTTCACGCCATCCAGCGTTTTCAGCGCTTCATCCAGCTTTTTCTCCTGCAGCTGGACGCGCGCCAGACGCAGGTCGATCATCGCCAACAGGTTGTCGTCTTTGGTCTGGCCCTGCGCCAGCGCCAATTGTTGTTCCGCCTTGGCGAAATCATTCTGTTCGACAAAGTGCTTGGCCAACTGCAGCGCGGCCAGTACGCCGTAGCTGTTGCCGTTGGCCTGGACAAATTTCTCTGCGGCAGCCACGTCATCCGGCTTGCCGGCCGCCAGACGATCGCTGGCTTCCTGATAGGATTGCGATGCCGCCATCATGTTGGAGTTTTCATGGCTCTGCCAGTAACGCCAGCCAACCAGGGCACCAATTCCGAGCACCACGCCCACCGCCAGCGCTTTGCCGTTCTCGGCAAAGAACCGACGCAGTGCGTCGACTTGTTCGTTTTCAGTGGTATAGACTTCCACGGTGTCCTTCTCCTTAACCTAACATCAAAGCCAGACGCGCAGCGACTTCGCTTTGCGCCAGCGTTTCTTGTTCACCACTGCGCAGGTCTTTCACCACCACCTGCTGCTCCGCCACTTCGCTCTCGCCCAGGATCAGCGCGATGCGCGCGCCCCATTTGTCCGCACGGGTGATCTGCTTCTTGAAGTTGCCGCCGCCGTAGTTGGTCATCAGCTTCAGCTGCGGCGCCGCGTCGCGCACCTGTTCAGCCAGCCGCATCGCCGCGCTCTGGGTGCCCGCGCCGGAAGAGATGACGTAGACGTCGATAGCCGACGGCGCCTTGAATTCCGGGTTGACCGCCTGCACCAGCAGCACCAGACGCTCCAGGCCCATGGCGAAACCGACCGCCGGGGTGGCGCGGCCGCCCAACTGCTCGACCAGACCGTCGTAACGGCCGCCCGCGCAGACGGTGCCCTGCGCGCCCAGGCTGGTGGTCACCCACTCAAACACGGTGCGGTTGTAGTAATCCAGACCGCGCACCAGGCGCTCGTTAACGGTATATGGGATACCTGCCTGCGCCAAAAGTTCACACAGACCGGCGAAGTGAGCACGGGATTCTTCATCCAGGTACTCGGACAGGCGCGGCGCGTCGTTCAGCAGCGCCTGCACCTCAGGATTCTTGGAATCCAGCACGCGCAGCGGGTTGCTGTACATGCGGCGTTTGCAGTCTTCGTCCAGCACCTCGACGTGCTGCTCCAGGAACGCCACCAGCGCGTCGCGGTAGTTGGCGCGCGCCTCCAGAGAACCGATGGAGTTCAGCTCCAGCTTGACGTGCTCGGCGATGCCCAGCGCTTTCCACCAGCGGGCCGTCAGCAGGATCAGCTCGGCGTCGATGTCCGGGCCTTGCAGGCCGAACACTTCCGCGCCCAGCTGATGGAACTGACGGTAGCGGCCCTTCTGCGGGCGCTCGTAGCGGAACATCGGGCCGATGTACCACAGACGCTGTTCCTGATTGTACAGCAGACCATGTTCGATGCCGGCGCGCACGCAGCCAGCCGTCCCTTCCGGACGCAGCGTCAGGCTTTCGCCGTTGCGGTCTTCGAAGGTATACATCTCTTTTTCCACGACGTCGGTCACTTCGCCGATCGCGCGTTTGAATAACGGGGTCTGCTCTACAATCGGCAACCGGATTTCGCTGTAACCGTAGCTGCCCAGCACCTGCTTGAGGGTGCCTTCAATACGCTGCCATAATGCCGTTTCTTCCGGCAGGTAGTCGTTCATGCCGCGAATGGCTTGAATGTTCTTTGCCACGTGAGTTCTCTGTCCGTTGTCTGTAAAAATGAACCCGATTATAGGGACTTTGCCGCCCGGTATTCAACGCGGATGCGGTTTTCTGCCCTTCAGGTGCATAAACAAGCGGGCCAACAGGCCCGCCGTGTAGCGATAACGCTTATTTTTCCAGCAGGTTGACCGTGATGCGGTTGCTTTCGTCCATCATCGCGGCCTTGGCGCGAATTTTCGCTTCCAGCTGGTCGATCATCTGTTCGTTGTCGAAACGCTCTTTCTGGCGCACGCCGTCTTCATAGAAGCCGCTCTTCTTATGGCCGCCGGTCACGCCCATGGTGGACACCAGCGCTTCGCCCGGGCCGTTCACCACGCAACCGATGATCGAGACGTCCATCGGCGTGATGATGTCTTCCAGGCGCTGCTCCAGCGCGTTCACCGTGCCGATCACGTCGAACTCCTGACGCGAACAGGTCGGGCAGGCGATGAAGTTGATGCCGCGCGCGCGGATGCGCAGCGACTTCAGGATATCGAAACCGACCTTCACCTCTTCGACCGGATCCGCCGCCAGCGAGATGCGCAGGGTATCGCCGATGCCTTCAGACAGCAGCATGCCCAGGCCGATGGCCGATTTGACCGACCCGCTGCGCGCGCCGCCAGCTTCGGTGATGCCCAGATGCAGCGGCTGATCGATGCGCGACGCCAGCAGACGGTAGGATTGCACCGCCAGGAACACGTCCGACGCCTTGACGCTGACCTTGAACTGGTCGAAGTTGAGGCGATCGAGGATATCCACGTGGCGCATGGCGGATTCCAGCAGCGCTTCCGGCGTAGGTTCGCCGTACTTTTCCTGCAGATCTTTCTCCAGCGAACCGCCGTTGACGCCGATGCGAATCGGGATGTTCTTGTCGCGGGCGCAGTCCACCACCGAGCGAATGCGCGATTCGTTGCCGATGTTGCCCGGGTTGATGCGCAGGCAGTCCACGCCGTATTCGGCAACCTGCAGCGCGATGCGATAATCGAAGTGGATATCGGCGACCAGCGGCACGTTGACCTGCTGCTTGATCAGCTTGAACGCCTCGGCGGCGTCCATGGTAGGAACCGAAACGCGGACGATGTCGACGCCCACGCGCTCCAGCGCTTTAATCTGATTAACCGTTGCTTCAACATCGGTGGTACGGGTGTTGGTCATCGACTGCACGGCAATCGGCGCGCCATCACCAATAGGCACCTTGCCGACGTAAATGCGTGTAGATTTTCGACGGTTGATGGGCGCTTGGTTATGCATTACTTACTCTCCATTGCTGCTCTGACATCACGACCGGGGCCGCGCGATTACTGCGCGGCGACGGTCAGGCGAGCAACACGGTTTGACTTAACGAACCGGCTCAAATCAACCGGTTTACCCTGATACTGGATCTGTACTGCCGCCGGCGCGCCGATGGTCAGTTTGTACGGCGCAGTGCCGGTCAGGTTCAGCTTGCCGCCCTGCTTCTGGGTGCCGCTGAACAGCGTTTTACCGCTCGCGTCGGTCACCTGCAGCCAGCAGTCGGCGGAGAAATCCATCACCAGCGCGTTCGGATCGGCCGCCGGCGCAGCCACGCCCGCATCGGCGGTCGGCAGCGGCGATTGCGCCGCCGGCGCGGTTTCCGGCAGGGTGGTCTGGCTTGGCGACACCACGGCAGGCTGTTGCTGAGCCGCGCCCGGCGTCTGGGCGGTCGCCGCCGGCGCCTGAGCCGCTGCGCCGGTATCGGCCGGCGCGGCGCTGTTGTCGGTCAACGGCACGTTGGTGCCGGCGTCGGCGTTGCCGTCCGTCAGCGGCACGGACTGCCCTTCGTTATTCTGTGAAAGCTGCGCGGAGGATTGATCGGCCATGGTGGCGATCTCTTCCTGCTGCGCCTTGTGGTTTTGCCACCACCAGGCGCCGGTCAGGCCAATCACCACGAACACGATAAGCCAGGTGAAGCTCATCAGCCAGCCGTCGCGTTTCTTGCGGCGCTTGCCCAGCGAGAAGCTTTGCATCGGCGCCACTTTCGCCATCTTCAACGGCGCCTGCTTGGCCAGCATCGGCAGCAGTTCGTCTTCCGGCAAATGCACCAGCTTGGCGTAGGAACGAATGTAGCCGCGCACGAAGGTGGACGCGAGGTCAGCGGACACGCTGTCTTCCTCGATATCGCGCACGGTGGACATTTTGAGACACAGGCGTTCTGCAACGGCCTGTTGGCTCAGCCCGAGTTGCTCACGGGCCTGACGCAGGCGCTGGCCCGTCGTCATGGATACGGTTTTATCTTGGGAGGCTTCAGTATTCATTAGCTAAGAACTGCTGGTACTGTTTGGATTGTGGAAAACTTCGCGCTAACTGCTTGCCATAGCGTTGAACGCTATCCTGACGGCCGGCTAACGCGGCGAAACGAATCTGTAACCATAAGCTGCTGGCGCTAGCCGGCAGAACATGCTGATAAACATCCAATAAAAGTTGCGACTGGGCGCGCTTCCCTTCTCCAAATTGCTTTTCGGCCTCCGCCAACAGCGGAGCGCCTTTGTCCGGATCGACTTTCAGCGCGCGGCTCAACAGCGTGCGCGCTTCATCGTTTTGTCCGGCCTTGAGAAAACAGTAACCTGCGTTTTCCAGGCTGTCAGCGACCTGACCATAATCGGGCGCCAGCGCCGCAGCGCTAAACTGCTGTTGCGCCGGTACATACTGCCCTAAACTGCAAAGAAACGCACCGTAATTATTCAGTACGGTGCCATTGCCCGGCGCAAGTTTGAGCGCTTGCCGATAACGCTGTTCGGCCGCGGCGTTTTCACCGATCCGCTGCGCGTAGAGCGCCATGCCCAACTGCGTGCGGTAATCCTGCGGGGCCGCGTCCAGCGCCTTTTCCAGGTTCTGGCGCGCGGCGTCCATGTCACCTTGCTGCAGGTACTCCAGCCCCAGCTGCAACCGCGTCTGGCCCGCCTCAGCGACCTGTGCTTCCTTTTCCGGCGATGAGCCGGAACACCCGGCCAACAACCCGACCGCCAGCCACACACCCCACAGTTTCAGCTTCATGCCCGCATTCATTTCCTTATCGGCCGTCAGCTAACGCCCATTAGCGTCAACATCTCGCATAACAGGCTGTTAGATAACAAAAAAGGTGCTATAGGATTCAGACCGCCCGTACGTTGATAGGTTCCCCGGCCATTTTCTTTTTCAGGGTACGCTTGGTACGGTCGATCACTTCACCCGCCAGTTGCCCGCAGGCGGCGTCGATATCGTCACCGCGGGTTTTACGAACAATAGTCGTAAAGCCGTATTCCATCAACACCTTGGAGAAACGGTCCACCCGGCTGTTGGAGCTGCGGCCGTAAGGGGCGCCCGGGAACGGGTTCCATGGGATCAGGTTGATCTTGCACGGCGTGTCTTTCAGCACTTCCGCCAGCTGATGCGCATCGTCGGTGCTGTCGTTGATATGATCCAGCATCACGTACTCGACGGTGACGCGCCCCTGGTTGGCGTTGGATTTCTCCAGGTAGCGACGCACCGCGGACAGGAAGGTCTCGATGTTGTACTTGCGGTTGATCGGCACGATCTCATCGCGGATGGTGTCGTTAGGCGCGTGCAGCGAAATGGCCAGCGCCACGTCGATCATGTCGCCCAGCTTGTCCAGCGCCGGCACCACGCCGGAGGTAGACAGGGTCACACGGCGTTTGGACAGGCCAAAGCCGAAGTCGTCCAGCATGATTTCCATCGCCGGCACCACGTTATTCAGGTTGAGCAGCGGTTCGCCCATGCCCATCATCACCACGTTGGTGATCGGGCGTTGGCCGGTCACCTTCAGTGCGCCGATGATCTTCGCCGCGCGCCACACCTGGCCGATGATTTCCGACACGCGCAGGTTGCGGTTGAAGCCCTGCTGCGCCGTCGAACAGAATTTGCACTCCAGCGCGCAACCCACCTGCGAGGAGACGCACAGCGTCGCGCGGTCGGCTTCCGGGATGTACACGGTTTCGACCTGCTGATCGCCCACCTTGATCGCCCACTTGATGGTGCCGTCGGCCGAGCGCTGTTCTTCCGCCACTTCCGGCGCGCGGATTTCCGCCACGCGCTGCAGCTTGCCGCGCAGGACTTTGTTGATGTCGGTCATCTGCTCGAAATCGTCGCAGCAGTAGTGATAAATCCACTTCATCACCTGATCGGCGCGGAACGGTTTCTCGCCCATTTCGGCGAAGAACTCGCGCATTTGCTGGCGGTTCAGATCCAGCAGGTTGATTTTGGCCGCAGCCGGTTGCTCCACGTTAACGGAGGGGGTAGTCAGCGAATTATTTTCAGACACGGTGTGCTCGGACGTGATGGGTTCTAACATAATGATCTCTGGCCTCGTTATTACACGTTATGGCGCTAAAGAATGGAAAGTAAGTTGTGCATTTCAGCCCGCGAGATTCGGGTGGCGGCACTAAAAACACGCCCCTGACAAGTCGTCTTATCAGGGGCGCGGCATTGTACAAATTTTAGTAGCGGGTTTCTATGGCTGAAAGGCATTCAGGGCATTTTTATTGTTTCAGCCGGTGAATGCCTGGCTATCAGCTCAGAAACGGCACGATTAACGTGCGCAGATTTCGCTTTCGTTGAAGAAGTAAGCGATTTCACGCTGTGCGGATTCAACGGAGTCGGAACCGTGAACGGCGTTAGCGGTGAAGCTGTCCGCGTAGTCGGCGCGCAGGGTGCCGGCCAGTGCGTTGTCCGGGTTGGTTGCGCCCATGATGTCGCGGTTGCGCTGCACGGCGTTTTCAGATTCCAGAACCTGCACCATGATTGGGCCGGAGGTCATGAACTCTACCAGACCGTCGAAGAATGGGCGGCCTTTGTGCTCAGCGTAGAAGCCTTCAGCTTGCTCGCGAGTCAGACGCAGCATTTTAGCGGCGATGATTTTGAAACCGGCGCGCTCGAAACGCGCGTAGATAGCGCCGATGTCGTTGTTGGCTACAGCGTTTGGTTTAACGATGGAAAAGGTACGTTCTACGGTCATGATGGCCTCTGTATGACTTCCAAAACAGGCCGGTCTGCAATGTTGCCGGCCTTCTCAAGTGGCGCAGATTATATGTGCGCCGTTAACGCTTGCCTACGGGAAAATCAACATTTCATTAAAAAAATATGATCTTCCTGCGGCATTTCCGACCACGCGCCGCGTTACTGGGTTTTGTCGGTGGACGGGATCAAATTGCGCAGCCAGCTGCCCCAGCGGCGCTGATAAAACGGCTGCGTATGGGCGATCAGGTAGTGGCTGATGCCGCGCTCTTTCTCCGACACCAGGCAGAAATCGACCGGTTCGTCATTCGGCGCCGTTTCGCTGGCGACGCTGCCGGCCTCGTTGATCAACGCCTCGATCTCCGCCGGTTCTGCATCCACTTCCAGCCCGATCAGCAGATTCGGCTTCTCGTCCGCCGCCTGATCGTGCATCAGCGCCAGAAACGCGCGGCGCACCGGTTTGCGCTGGCTGAACAGCGTGGTCAGCGCATCCACCATCGCCGACGGGTACTCTTCGGGCTGCCCCAACAGGATTTGGGTTTCTTTGTCGACGTAATGCTCCACCGGTTTGACGACGCCGCCGGTCGCCAACAGCATCGCCACCTCTTCCGGGTAGAACTCTTTGCCGTACTCCGCCTTCGGGTTGAGGAACAGATCCGCGCCCTGGGTGATTTCGAACAACACCCGCGCCGGCATGGCGATGAACGGCTGTTCGTCCTCAACGGCCTTCTGCAACGCGTCCAGCGAGGTGAAGAACGGAATGATGCTGCCGCCGTCCTGCTTTTCCCAATGCTGGATATTGACCGGCGTATCCGCGTTCAGCGTGATGTCGCCGTCCTGCTGCACCTGCTCGCTGTCGCCGAGGATCAGCACCGTGGCGTCGAGCAGTTCACGGAAGAACGCCGGACGGTGGGCCGGCTCCGTCACCGCCAGCTTCAGCAGGCGTTCAAGCTCGTTCTCGCTCGGGGCGGCATCGTGATGATGGGAACTCATGGCAAACTCCAGGGATCAAATAGCGAGGCCCAGCATGCTGGGCCCCGAAGATAATGCGCATTCTAGCGCCCGACGCGGCGGGCGTTCAATTATTTGGCTTTGCTCAGCAAGAGATTGGCCAGGGTGCGCACGCCCAGCCCGGTCGCGCCGGCCGACCACTGCTCCACCGCGCCTTTGCGGTAGGTGGCGGAACAGTCGATGTGCAACCAGCCTTGCTGGTAGTTCTTAACGAAATGCGACAGGAAGGCCGCCGCGGTGCTGGCGCCGGCGGTGTAGGCCGGGCCGGCCACGTTGTTCAGCTCGGCGAAGTTGGACGGCAGCTGGCTGCGGTGGAACTCGGCCAACGGCAGACGCCAGAACGGCTCTTGCTCGGCGGCGGCGCTGCTCAGCAGCTCCTGCGCCAGCGCATCGTCGAAGCTGAACAGGGCGTGGTAGTCGTTGCCCACCGCGGTTTTGGCCGCGCCGGTCAGGGTGGCGCAGTCGATAATCAGTTGCGGATTCTGCTCAGAAGCGTCGATCAGGCCGTCGGCCAGCACCAGGCGCCCTTCCGCATCGGTGTTCATCACCTCAACGGTTTTGCCGTTGCGGTAGCGAATGATGTCACCCAGTTTGAAGGCGTTGCCGCTGACCATGTTGTCGGCGCAGCACAGGTACAGCTTCACGCGCTGCTTCAGGCCGCGCGCCGCCGCCAGCGCCAGGGCGCCGGTGATGGTGGCCGCACCGCCCATGTCAGCCTTCATCGAATCCATAAAGGCGCTCTGTTTCAGGCTATAACCGCCGGTATCGAAGGTGATGCCCTTGCCGACCAGGCAAGCGAACACCGGCGCGTCCGGGTTACCGGTCGGGTTGAAGTCCAGCGCCAGCAGCACCGGCGGGCGCTCGGAGCCGCGGCCGACGGTGTGGATGCCGGCATAGTTCTGCTCGCGCAGATCTTCGCCCTTGGTGATGCGGTAGCTGACGGCATCGCAGCCGACGTCGCACATCAGATCGACGGCGCGGGTCGCCAATTGCTCCGGCCCCAGCTCTTCCGCCGGCATGTTGATGGTATCACGCACCCAGTCGACGATCTTCAGGCGCTTATCCAGCTCCTGACGCGCGGCTTCCGGCAGTTCGGCCCATTCGACGTTGCGCTGCCCTTTCGGCCCGCGATAGCCTTGCCAGAACGCCCAGCTGTTTTCCAAATCCCAACCGTCGCCGGCCAGCTTGACGTTTTTGATGCCCTGGCCGTCAATTTTGCGGCCCGCGCGCTGGATCGCGCCCAGCTTGTCGGCGCCGGTCAGGTGGATGGTCATCCCTTCGCCGTTGGTGCTCAGCAGCGCTTTCTCGCCCCAGCGGGCGTCGGCAGGTTGTTGCGACAGCGTGACCTGCATGAATTCTGTTGTCATAGCCTTCTTACTCCGGATGTTCCCTTTATTATTTCATTAGGGCTTTATTGCATACCCTATGGATTTCAAATTGCAGCTAGGCGCCCAGCGATCTCATCCCCAGGAGCTTACTCAGGTAAGTGACTGGGGTGTGATCGTGCAGGTAACAACGCTGCGGTTTGAAAGACGACGGGTATGTCGGATACAAAATAAACGGGCCGCCCATGGCAGCCCGTTACGCTATTTACTCCGCTTCATCTAACCAGACCAGCAGGATCGCTTCCAGTATTTTTTCGTTGGAAGCCTGCGGATCGTCGTCGAACTCTTCGAGATCGCAGATCCACTGATGCATGTCGGTAAAACGCACGGTTTTCGGATCGGTGTCCGGGTATTGGTCGTACAGGGCTTCGCCGATTTCACGGCTGTCGGTCCACTTCAGTCCCATTATGATCTCCGGGTTGGCGCTGCGGCTAACAATTAATGCTCACGCGCGTGGTTGACGGTGTAGCGCGGCATTTCGACCACCAGATCTTCGTCGGCGACCAGCGCCTGGCAGCTCAGACGGCTTTCCGGCTCCAGCCCCCACGCTTTGTCCAGCATGTCATCTTCCAGCTCGCTGCTCTCTTCCAGCGAATCGAAGCCTTCACGCACGATGCAGTGGCAGGTGGTGCAGGCGCAGGATTTCTCGCAGGCATGCTCGATTTCAATGCCGTTGCGCAGCGCAACGTTGAGGATCGACTCCCCTTTTTCGGCTTCCAGAACCGCCCCTTCCGGGCACAGATCTTGATGGGGCAGGAAAACAATTTTAGGCATGGTTAAACCTCATCCACAGAATGGCCAGCCAGCGCGCGGCGAATGGAAGCGTCCATGCGGCGCGCGGCAAAATCTTGCGTTTGTGCATCTAATGTTTTGATGGCGTCTTCGATAGCGGCGGGATCTTCACCCTGCGCCGCCTGCTGCAACGCCTGGGTCGCGGCGGCGATCGCCTGGCTTTCCGCCTCGCTCAGCAGCGCGGCGTCGGTGGCCAGCGCGCCCTGCAGGCTTTCCAGCACCCGCGCGGCTTCCACGCGTTGCTCCGCCAGCTTGCGCGCGCCCACGTCGCTTTGCGCGTTGGCCATCGAATCCTTGATCATGCCGGCGATTTCGCTGTCCGACAGGCCGTACGACGGCTTGACCTGGATCGAGGCTTCCACGCCGGTGGATTTCTCCATCGCGGTAACGCTCAGCAGACCATCGGCATCCACCTGGAAGGTGACGCGAATGTGCGCGCCCCCGGCAGGCAATGGCGGCAGGCCGCGCAGCGTGAAGCGCGCCAGCGAACGGCAATCCTGCACCAGCTCGCGCTCGCCCTGCAGCACGTGGATCATCATCGCGCTCTGGCCATCTTTAAAGGTGGTGAACTCCTGCGCGCGCGCCACCGGAATGGTGGTGTTGCGCGGGATCACTTTCTCCACCAGGCCGCCCATGGTTTCCAGGCCCAGCGACAGAGGGATCACGTCCAGCAGCAGCATGTCGCTGTCCGGCTTGTTGCCCACCAGGATGTCGGCCTGGATCGCGGCGCCGATGGCGACCACTTTATCCGGATCGATCGACGTCAGCGGCGTGCGGCCGAAGAAGGCCCCCACCTGCTCACGCACCAGCGGCACGCGGGTGGAACCGCCGACCATCACCGCTTCCAGCACCTCGTCGGCGGCGACGCCGGCGTCTTTCAGCGCGCGGCGGCAAGCCATCAGCGTGCGTTTCACCAGCGGAGCGATCAGCGCTTCGAACTGGGCGCGGGTCACCTCGCCCTGCCAACCGGCGACCTCAACGCGCACGCTGTCGGCATCGCTCAACGCGATTTTGGCGGCGATGGCGGCATCCAGCAGTTGGCGCTGCACGCCGTGGTCGCTGCGATCGACCACGCCGGCCTGCTCGCGCAGCCAGTCGGCCAACAGGTGATCGAAGTCGTCGCCGCCCAGCGCGGAATCGCCGCCGGTGGCCAGCACTTCGAACACGCCGCGGCTGAGGCGCAGAATGGAGATATCAAAGGTGCCGCCGCCCAGATCGTAAACCGCGATCACCCCTTCCTGGCCGGAATCCAGCCCATAGGCGATCGCGGCCGCAGTGGGTTCGTTCAACAGACGCAGAACGTGCAGGCCGGCCAGACGCGCCGCGTCTTTGGTGCCCTGGCGCTGCGCGTCGTCGAAGTAAGCGGGAACGGTGATCACCACGCCGTCCAGCTCGCCTTCCAGCGCCGCTTGCGCGCGCGCGGACAGGGCTCGCAGGATGTCGGCGGAGACGCCGACCGGGTTAACCGCGCCGGCGGCGGTGACGATCAGCGGCAGGCCGTTGTCGCTGGCTTGGAATTGGTACGGCAGGTTCGGGTAACGTTGCTGCACGTCCGCCAACGAGCGGCCCATCATGCGTTTGATGGAGCTGACGGTATTGGCCGGATCCTGCGCCGCCTGTTGGCGCGCCTCCCAGCCGACGCGCTGCGCGTCCGCCTGATAATGCACTACCGAAGGCAGCAAATGGCGACCCTGTTCGTCGGCCAGCGTTTCCGCTTGCCCGCTGCGCACCGTGGCGACCAGCGAGTTGGTGGTGCCCAAGTCGATGCCGGCGGCCAGACGTCGCTGGTGCGGCGCGGCGCTGAGGCCAGGCTCACTAATTTGTAATAAGGCCATGTTGAAGCTTCCACAATCAGAATCAGAAGGTGTTACTCAAAACCCAGCAGTTTTTCTTCGAGTTGTTCAACCTGTTGCTGGAGTTTGTCCAAGAAGCGCAGCTTGCGCACGGTGTCGGCGGCGTCCGCCCACTGTTCACTGTCCAACTGCTGCAGCATCAGCGCGCTGCGCTGTTTGACCGAGGCGGCCAGCCGCGCGCCGAAATCGGCCAGCAGGCTTTCCGCCTCCGGCTTGCGCTCAATGGCGTCGAGCTCTTCGCGCAGTTCCAGCTGTTCCATCAGGAACGCGGTGTCGCGCATCGTATGCTGTTCGTTGCCCAGATCGAAGCCGTGCAACGATAGCATATACTCCGCGCGTTTTAACGGGTGCTTCAGCGCCTGGTAGGCTTCGTTGATGGTCGCCGCCTGCTGCAACGCCATCAGGCGTTCGCGCTCCGGCTGGTTGGCGAAACGATCGGGGTGGAATTGGCGCTGCAGATCCTGGAAGCGGGACGCAAGCAGGCTGCCGTCCACGGTGTAGCGAACTGGCAGCCCGAATAAAGTAAAGTAATCCATAGCGTGCTCTGGGCGTTAGCGGATGAAGTTCCCCCGCCGAAACGGGGGAGCACGATGGACTGTCAGACGTTGAAACTCTCGCCGCAGCCGCACTCGCTTGAGACGTTCGGGTTGTTGAACTTGAAGCCTTCGTTCAGGCCTTCCTTAACGAAATCAAGCTCGGTGCCGTCAAGGTAGACCAGGCTCTTGCCGTCGATGATCACCTTGATGCCTTTGTCTTCAAATACGATGTCGTCATCGTTGGCTTCGTCAACAAATTCCAGCACGTACGCCATCCCGGAGCAGCCGGAAGTTCGCACTCCCAGACGCAGGCCGAGACCCTTGCCGCGGTTCGTCAAAAACGCCTGAACACGCTGCGCAGCGCTGTCGCTCATGGTAATAGACATCACAACCTCACACTTCACATCAAAGCCCGGCGCGGCCGGGCCGACTCAGACAAATTACTTGGCGCTATGCTTGCTCTTATAGTCGGCAATCGCTGCTTTGATGGCGTCTTCAGCCAGGATCGAGCAGTGAATTTTGACCGGCGGCAATTCCAGCTCTTCGGCGATCTGGGTGTTTTTGATCGCTTCAGCCTGATCGAGCGACTTGCCTTTCATCCATTCGGTCACCAGCGAGCTGGAGGCGATGGCGGAACCGCAGCCGTAAGTTTTAAAGCGCGCGTCTTCGATGATGCCTTCATCGTTAACCTTGATTTGCAGCTTCATCACGTCGCCGCAAGCCGGCGCCCCTACCATGCCGCTGCCGACGGTAGGATCTTCGTTGTCGAAAGAACCCACGTTGCGCGGGTTTTCATAATGATCGATTACTTTTTCGCTGTAAGCCATAACCTTGCTCCTGAAACCTGAGAATTAATGATGCGCCCATTCGATGCTGTTGATGTCCACGCCCTGCTTGAACATCTCCCACAGCGGGGACAGATCGCGCAGACGGCCGATGGATTTACGCACCAGTTGAATGGTGTAGTCGATCTCTTCTTCCGTGGTGAAACGCCCCAGGGAGAAACGGATCGAGCTGTGCGCCAATTCATCGCTCATGCCCAGCGCGCGCAGCACGTAGGACGGCTCGAGGCTGGCGGAGGTACAGGCTGAACCGGAAGAAACGGCCAGGTCTTTCAGCGCCATGATCAGCGACTCGCCTTCAACATAGTTGAAGCTGACGTTCAGGATGTTCGGTGCGCCGTGCTCCAGATCGCCGTTCAGATACACTTCTTCCATATCTTTCACGCCGTTCCACAGACGATCGCGCAGGGTGCGCAGACGCGCCATCTCTTCGGTCATCTCTTCTTTGGCGATGCGATAAGCTTCGCCCATGCCGACGATCTGGTGGACAGGCAGGGTGCCGGAACGCATGCCGCGCTCGTGACCGCCGCCGTGCACCTGCGCTTCGATGCGGATGCGCGGCTTGCGACGCACATACAGCGCGCCGATGCCTTTCGGACCATAGATTTTGTGGCCGGAGAACGACATCAGGTCGACTTTCAGCTTGCTCAGATCGATAGGCAGTTTGCCCACGCTCTGGGTGGCGTCAACGTGGTAGATGATACCGCGCGCACGGCACATTTCGCCGATCGCTTCGATATCCTGCACCACGCCGATTTCGTTGTTGACGTGCATGATGGAGACCAGGATGGTGTCATCGCGCATCGCCGCTTCGAGATCCTGCAGGCTGATGATGCCGTTGCTCTGCGGCGCCAGGTAGGTGACTTCAAACCCTTCGCGCTCCAGCTGACGGCAAGTGTCGAGCACGGCTTTGTGTTCGGTTTTGCTGGTGATGATGTGCTTGCCTTTTTTCTGGTAGAAATTGGCAGCGCCTTTTATCGCCAGGTTGTCGGATTCGGTCGCCCCGGAGGTGAAGACGATTTCGCGCGGATCGGCGCCCACCAGTTCGGCGATTTGGTTACGGGCGATGTCTACCGCCTCTTCCGCCTGCCAACCGAAACGGTGGGAACGGGAAGCCGGGTTGCCGAAAGTGCCGTCCAGGGTCAAAAACTGCATCATCTTCTCAGCAACGCGCGGGTCAACCGGCGTCGTTGCTGAGTAATCCAGATAAATCGGTAATTTCATTGCTCTTGTGCTCCGTACATCACTTCCAAAAACTAAAATAATTTCGCCAGCTGCTTATGCGCGCAGATTAACGTTGATAGTTTCTTGCGGACGACCGTTGGCCGTGCGGCGCGTATCGTTGTTTTGACGATCCGCCACCACCAGCACTTCCTGGTTGTTGACCAGTTCAGCCAGCGTAATGTTGTTCAGGAACCCGCTGATGCGCTCGCTCAGATCGCGCCACAGGGCGTGGGTCAAGCAGCGATCGCCGCCCTGACAGCCTTCTTTGCCCTGGCAACGGGTTGCATCTACCGATTCATCGACGGCAGTGATGACAGCGCCAACGGCGATCTCACCCGCGTCTTTACCCAGCAGATAACCACCGCCCGGACCGCGCACGCTGGCCACCAGGCCATTCTTGCGCAGACGGGAGAATAATTGTTCCAGATAAGAGAGCGAAATACCCTGGCGTTCGGAAATGTCCGCCAGTGGCACCGGCCCTTCCTGGGAATGCAGCGCTACGTCGAGCATAGCGGTTACGGCATAACGGCCTTTGGATGTCAGTCTCATAGCTCAATGGTTACCTGTTGGTCAAATATGGCCGAAAGTCTGACATTCCTGAGTAAAACAGTCAACTATTTAACCTAGTAATTGACTCAAGTATTAGCACGTTTTGAACTTAGCAAGAACAAAGGTATATAAAATACATGTTATAACCTTTGGATAACTAATACTATTGTCGCCCACCGTTATGCCACATCAATTAATTACCTTGATGTTTATCCTGTTTCTCGATCGAGGTCAGCATGCCGCGCAGGATATTCAGCTCCTGCCCTTCCGGGCGTGCGCGGGTGAACAGCCGACGCAGGCGGCTCATCACCTGGCCCGGATGGGACGGGCGAATGAAGCCGGTACGCTGCAACGTCTGCTCAAGGTGCTGATAGAAACGCTCAAGGTCGTCCACCAGCGGATACGGCGTCTCTTCCAGCTGCGGCGCGCCCGCCTGTTGGCGATCGAGGTAAGCCACGCGCACTTCGTACGCCAGGATCTGCACCGCCATCGCCAGGTTCAGCGAGCTGTAGTCCGGGTTGGCCGGAATGGCGACGTGGTAGTGGCACTTCTGCAATTCATCGTTGGTCAGCCCGACGCGTTCACGGCCGAACACCAGCGCCACCGGCGCGTGCTCGCCCTCGTGCACCGCGCGCACGCCGCATTCGCGCGGCTCCAGCATCGGCCACGGCAGGGTGCGAGAGCGCGCGCTGGTGCCCACCACCAGGCTACAGCCGGCGATGGCGTCATCGAGGGTATCGACGATGGTGGCGTTGCCGATCACGTCGCTGGCGCCGGCGGCCAGGGCGATGGCCTGAGAATCGGGTTTGATCAGCGGATTAACCAGATAAAGGTTGGTTAACCCCATGGTTTTCATGGCTCTGGCGGTCGAGCCCATGTTGCCGGTATGTGAAGTCTCTACCAGAACAATGCGGATATTGTGCAGCATACAAACTCTGAGCGTGGCGGAAAATCGCAGCATCTTAACACAGCCGTAGGCAATTTGCCGAACAGCTGCTATACTTCGCGCCGTTTCCTGTTCTTTAACATCCTAGTTGGAAGATACCCATGCATCCGATGCTGACTATCGCCGTGCGCGCTGCGCGCAAGGCCGGTAACCTGATTGCCAAAAACTACGAAACCCCGGACGCTGTAGAAGCGAGCCAGAAAGGGACCAATGACTTCGTCACCAACGTCGATCGCGATGCAGAGCATCTGATCATCGACGTCATCCGCAAGTCTTATCCGCAACACAGTATCGTGAGCGAAGAACGCGGTGAGCTGATCGGCGAAGATCGCGATGTGCAATGGGTGATCGATCCACTGGATGGCACTGCAAACTTCATCAAACGTTTCCCTCATTTCTCCGTTTCCATCGCCGTACGCATCAAAGGCCGCACTGAAGTGGCCGTGGTTTACGATCCGATGCGCAACGAACTGTTCACCGCCACGCGCGGTCAGGGCGCCCAGCTCAACGGTTACCGTCTGCGCGGCACCAACGCCAAAGATCTGGATGGCACCATCCTGGCGACCGGCTTCCCGTTCAAAGTCAAACAGCACGCCACGCCTTACATCAACATCGTCGGCAAGCTGTTCACCCAGTGCGCGGACTTCCGCCGCACCGGTTCCGCTGCGCTGGATCTGGCCTATGTGGCCGCCGGCCGCGTAGACGGTTTCTTCGAAATCGGCCTGAAGCCGTGGGACTTCGCCGCGGGCGAACTGCTGGTGCGTGAATCCGGCGGCCTGGTCACCGACTTCGTCGGCGGCCATAACCACTTCAGCTCCGGCAACGTGGTAGCAGGCAACCCGCGCGTCGTGAAAGCCATGCTGGCCACCATGCGCGAAGAACTGAGCGAAGCGCTGAAGCGTTAATCGCCAGAAGCGAATCGAAAAAAGCGCTGCCGATGCAGCGCTTTTTTTATGCCCGTTAGCGGGAGAAGGGGCGGATGCCGCCGCCGAATTCCGGCTGCGCGCTGACGTACAGCAACAGCCCGGCGGCCAACAGGATCAGGCCCCCGGCCAGCGCCAACGATCCCCAGGCCACCGCGCTCCAGGCGGCGGGCGCACGCGAGCGGCTAAGGCGCACCGCCAGCCGTCGGCTGTAATGCACCAGCAGCGCCAGCATGGAGATGGTCAACGACGTGCCGAACGCCATCGCCAGCGCGGAGATCACTCCCCAGCCGAACACGCCGATCACCTTAGAGAACAGCAGCACCAAAATCGCCCCCGAACAGGGACGCATGCCCATCGCCAGCACGATGGCGGTCTGGGTGCGCCAATCGCTTCCCGCCTGCAGCTCGCTGTCGCTCGGCAGATGCCGGTGGCCGCAGCCGCAATCGGCGCTGTGCACATGCTCCGCCGCCAGCGGCGTCAGGCTGTTAATGCGCAGCGCCGGCGCCGGGCGCATCGCCTTGATCGCCGCAAACAGACGTTTCAGCGCGCGCCAACTCAGCAACACGCCAAGCAACATCACCAAAATAAAGCTGCCCTTCTCCAGCCAGAAGCTGCTTTGGTGAAGCTGGCGCGAAGAGAGCTGCAATACCACCAGCATCAGCGTAACCAGCGCGATCGCCACCCCGCCCTGCACCAGCGAAGCGGCGAAGGTCAGCTTCAGGCTGCTTTTCAGCCGCGCCGGGTGAGTGGCCAGATAGGTGGCGATCACCACTTTGCCGTGGCCGGGGCCGAGCGCATGCAAAACGCCATAGCCGAGGCTGAACAGCGTCAGCGCCAACCCTGCCTGCTGCGGCGCGGCCTTCACCTGCTGCAACAACCCCGCCATCTGCTGGTGCAGCGCTTTTTGCCATATCACGCTCTGCATCAGCAGCTGCGGCCAATAGTGCCACGCCAGCAGCGCGGCGGCCGCCAGCGCCAGCGTGAACGGCAGCAGCGGCCACAGGCCGAAAGCCCAGTGGCGCCGGTTTATCGTCGGTTGCGAGAGATTCAGCGACATTGCAGCGTCACCCGCTGGGCGAACTGCTGCCCCAGCGCCAGGTCTTCACCGGGCGAGTCGTTCTTGTCGAGCGACAGCGCATAGGCCTGCAGCGACGCATTCGGCTTCGGCGTCATCAGCTTGTAGCTGCACTGCTGCGCCATCTCCGGCGGCAAATGCAGCGCATTTTGGTCTTTATAGGTCATATCCACGAAATAAGTCGGATCGTAAGTAGAAAGCTCGAACGGCTTGCCCGCCAGCGGCTGCGGCTCGGCCAACGGCAGCACGAACTCCAGTACCGCCTGGTTGCCCTGGCGCGACAGGTGATATTCGCTGGGCAAGTTCAGGTATTTCACCGGCTTGCCGTCGCGGTAAAGGTCGGTGAAATAGTGCTGCCCCAGCACGTTGGCCATCACTTCCGCCGCCAGCTTTTTCCACACTTCCGAATCGCTCTTGGCGTTTTTCGCATCGTAGAGCAGATCCGCCGAGGTGATTTCATCCATCACCCACACCATTTTCAGGCCGACCAACCGCTGATCCTTGGCGACGAAGGTGGTGTTCATATCGATAAAGCTGTGCGGATGCGCGATCGCACCGGCGCTGAACAAGGCGCCAAAGGCAGCCAAAAGTCGACGTAACTTCATCATTATCCTGCTTTACCTATATTTGTTATAACGTAACACAAATAAATGTCGAACGGCCCGCCTCTGCCGGCGATATTTGTGACGAAAGTTGTAAGCCGAAGTAAAAGCCGCGCGTTAACCCTGCCGGCACAAAGCCTTTTGCTATGCTTAGGCATAATCGCAACCTTTTATGCCGGAAGGTGATATGAGCCTGGACACCTCTCCCGTGCCTGAGCTCTCCGGACAACAACGGCGCTGCCATCTGCTGCTGATGCTGTACACGCCGGAGCCCGAGTTACAGCTGGAGACCCTCAGCCGAATCAATGGCGTCGCCCCCCCGATAACCCGGCAAGATATAGCCGAGGTGGCCAGTGAAATCCAGCGTTTCCACCATCTGGAGATCGCCGTCGATCCCGACCATGGCTACCGATTGAGGGGCAGCGCGCTCAACCAACGCCTGTGCCTGCTCCATTGGCTAAGGCGCACCCTGCGCTGCAGCCCGCGGTTCGTCGAAGACGATTTCGCCCCGCGCCTGCGGCAAGCGCTGGCGGCCGATGCCGAGTTGACATCGCTGTTGGCCCAGGCGCTCGACGCCTGCGAGCCGCTGCTCAATCGTCACTTTGACGCGCGCGACCGCCAATTCCTGCAGCATTATCTGCTCTACTGCGCCTGGCAAAACCGCCTGCAGCAACACCCGCGTTTCGACGCCGTTCAGCGCGACTGGCTGCGGCAAAAACTGGAGCAGCAAGCCGCCGCCTGGCTGCATCAGACCTGCAACCGGCTGTTTAACCAGCCGCCGCACGCGGACGAGCGCGATTTCCTGGCGCTGACCTTCACCCTGTTGAAAAGCCACAGCTACCACAGCAACGACTCGGCGCATGAGCAGCGGTTGATGACGGCGATCGACAGCATGGTCGAGCGGTTCCAGCAGCTGTCCGGCATGGCTTTCAGCAGCAAGGCGGAGCTGGTCAGCCAGCTGTTCGCCCATCTGGCGCCGGCGCTGGAGCGCTGCCGTTTCGCCATCGGCATCGACAATATGCTGCTGGAAGAAGTGGTGCGCAAATACCCGCGGCTGATGCGCACCACGCAGGAAGCGTTGAAACCGCTGGAGCAGGAGTACGGCGTGCATTTTTCCAACGAGGAGGCGGGCCTGGTGGCCATCAGCTTCGGCGCCTGGCTGATGCAGGACAACGCGCTGCAGGAAAAACAGGTGCTGCTGCTGACGCTGGATAACCCGCAGTTGGAAGAGGAAGTGGAATATCAGATCCGCGAGCTCACGCTGCTGCCGCTGAACATCAAGTATCTGCCGCTGAGCGACTATCTGTGCGGCGGAGCGCCGCAGGGCGTCACGCTGGTGATCACCCCCTACGCGGCGGTGCACAGCGCTCCGCACCCGCCGCTGATCTATACCGAACTGCCGCTGGAAAACCGCCAGCGCCAGGCCATCCGCGCGCTGCTGGAAGCCCCTTAATCACCGGCTGACGCTGACCGCCGGCGGCCGGATGAACAAGGCCGGCACCGCGACCGCCGCCATCACCCAGAACACCCCGCCCTGCCAATGTTCGAACAGGAACCCGGCAATGACCGTCATGACGGCGATACCGCCGCCCATCGCCAGCGCCGAATACACCGCCTGCAGTTGGATCACCTCTTGCCCCTGGCGCGCGGCGATAAAGCGCATCGCCGCCAGATGGCACACGGTGAAGGTGCCGCAGTGCAGGATCTGGATCAGCAGCAGCCAACCCAGCTCGGTGCTGTACGCCATCAGGCTCCAGCGCAACACGCCGCAACAGGCGGAAAGCAGCAGCAGGTTGCGCGCATTCCAGCGGCGGAACAGCACGTTGCTGCTGGCGAAAATAATCACTTCCGCCACCACGCCCAGCGACCACAGATAACCGATGGTCGAGGCCGAATAGCCCGCCTCCTGCCAGTAAATGGAGCCGAAGCTGTAGTAGCCGGCGTGCGCGCCCTGCAGCAGCGTGACGCACAGCAGGAAGCGCCAGACCGGCCCTTCTTTCAACAGCGCCCACAGCGAACCCTCGGCCCCGCCGTGCGTGCGCGCTTCGCCCTGCGGCATCACGCTCGGCTTCAGCAGCATGCCCAGCAGCATCGCCAGCACGCTGAGGATCAGGCTGTAGAGAATGGCGTTATGGCCCCACACCGCCACCAGTTGCCCGGTCAGCGCCGAGCCGATGACGAACGCCAGCGAGCCCCACAGCCGCACCCGGCCATAGTCCATGCGGATCTGCTTTTGCCAGGTGGCGGCCAGCGCGTCGGTCAGCGGCACCAGCGGCGAGAAGAACAGGTTGAACCCCGCTATCACCAGCATCAGCCAGCCCCAGCCGTTGCCGAAGCAGAAGCCAACCGCGAAAGCCAGGGTCAGCAGCGCCAGCAGGCGCAGCGCGGAAACCAGATGAGAGGGATCTTTAACGCGGGGAGCAATCAGTAAACTGCCGAGGAAGCGGGCCACCAAACCGGCGCCGAGCAATATGCCGATGGTTTCGGGCGCGATGCCCTCGCCTTTCAGCCACACGCCCCAGAACGGTAAGAAAATGCCGTAGGAAAAAAAGTAGGTGAAATAACTGAGCGCGAGCCAACGCGTGGATTGCAGAACCATGATCCCTCCGGAGTGAGGGCAATACTTTGACAGAGCTCACACCGCCCCGCAATCTTCATTCCACGTCAATGCGTTAGAGTGCCAGACAGCTCACAGTTTGCCGCGAGCGGCCACAAAAAAACCCGCCGCAGCGGGTTTTTTCAGGCAAAAGCGGGATTATGCGTAAACCGGCAGGCGGGCGCAGATATCCAGCACTTTCTTCTTGGTGCGTTCGATGGTGGCTTCATCGTTGATGTTGTCCAGCACATCACAGATCCAACCGGCCAGTTCGCGCACGTCGGCTTCTTTGAAGCCGCGGCGGGTCACGGCCGGGGTGCCGATACGCACGCCGGAGGTGACGAACGGGCTCTTCGGATCGTTCGGCACGCTGTTTTTGTTGACGGTGATGTTGGCACGGCCCAGGGCAGCGTCCGCTTCTTTACCGGTCAGGTTTTTGTCGACCAGATCCAGCAGGAACAGGTGGTTATGGGTGCCGCCGGAGACCACTTTGTAGCCGCGCTGCAGGAACACGTCCACCATCGCCTTGGCGTTGACCGCCACTTGCTGCTGGTAAACCTTGAACTCAGGCTCCATCGCTTCTTTCAGCGCCACCGCCTTGCCGGCGATCACGTGCATCAGCGGGCCGCCCTGGCCGCCAGGGAACACGGCGGAGTTCAGCTTTTTGTACAGCTCTTCGTCGCCGCCCTTCGCCAGGATCAGGCCGCCGCGCGGGCCCGCCAGGGTTTTGTGGGTGGTGGTGGTGACGATGTGCGCGTGCGGTACCGGGTTCGGGTACACGCCGGCGGCGATCAGGCCGGCCACGTGCGCCATGTCGACGAACAGATAAGCGCCGATGCTGTCGGCGATTTCGCGCATTTTGGCCCAGTCAACCACGCCAGAGTAAGCGGAGAAGCCGCCGATGATCATTTTCGGCTTGTGGGTTTGCGCCTGTTTGGCCAGATCGTCATAGTCGATTTGACCTTTGTCGTCGATGCCGTAAGGCACCACGTTATACAGTTTGCCGGACAGGTTAACCGGGGAACCGTGGGTCAGGTGGCCGCCGTGCGCCAGGTTCATGCCCAGAATGGTGTCACCCGGCTGCAGCAGCGCGGTGTAAACGGCGAAGTTAGCCTGGGAGCCGGAGTGCGGCTGCACGTTGGCGTAATCGGCGCCGAACAATTCTTTGGCGCGGTCGATAGCCAGCTGCTCAACGATATCCACGTATTCGCAGCCGCCGTAGTAACGCTTGCCCGGATAGCCTTCAGCGTATTTGTTGGTCAGCTGGGAACCCTGAGCCTGCATCACGCGCGGGCTGGTGTAGTTCTCAGACGCGATCAGCTCGATGTGCTCTTCCTGACGCACCACTTCCTGCTCCATGGCACGCCACAGTTCCGCATCGTAATCGGCAATGTTCATTTCACGCTTTAACATCCGGCATCTCCTGACTTAAATCAGCTAACTAAAAAATCACCAAATAACTACCCGTTTGGGTTCTGGGCCACAGTGTAAACCGTTTCGCCCCACCGAAGATAGGTCTTGACAGAGGTTTTTACGCAAACGATTGGCATAAGGCAGCGCAAGGCTTTGATCCGCTAAACGCCGCCGTTTATCAACGGACATTTCCTCATGCGAACGATGCGCTTTTTTCATGTTCTGTGAGCGCGATCGACGCCCGAAGAACACCGCAACGAAAACAAGGGTATTTACAAGCGGCGTGGAACCCAATAAGATGCATTTAAAATACATCATTACAATTATCGTCAAGATCCCAACCCAAGGAGCGCTTCCATGCTGGATAGCCAAACCATCGCCACCGTGAAATCCACCATTCCCCTGCTGGCTGCGACCGGGCCGAAGCTGACCGCCCACTTTTACGATCGCATGTTCGCGCACAACCCGGAATTGAAAGATATTTTCAACATGAGCAACCAGCGCAACGGCGATCAGCGTCAGGCGCTGTTCGACGCCATCTGCGCCTATGCCGCCAACATCGAGAACCTGGCGGCGCTGCTGCCGGCGGTGGAGCGCATCGCGCAGAAGCACACCAGCTTCAATATCCAGCCGGAGCAGTACAACATCGTCGGCGGTCACCTGCTGGCGACCCTGGACGAAATGTTCAGCCCGGGCCAGGAAGTCCTGGACGCCTGGGGCAAGGCCTACGGCGTGCTGGCCAACGTATTTATCCAGCGTGAAGAGCAGATTTATCAGCAGAGCGAAACCGACAACGGCGGCTGGCGCGATCTGCGCGCATTCCGCATCCTGAAGAAACAGCCGCAGAGCGACGTGATCTGCAGCTTCGTGCTGGCACCGGTGGACGGCGGCCGGGTGGCGGACTTCAAACCGGGGCAATACCTGGCGGTCTACATCAAGCACGACAGCCTGGAGCATCAGGAAATTCGCCAGTACTCGCTGACCACCTCGCCAAACGGCGAGTTCTACCGCATCGCGGTGAAGCGCGAAGATCAGGGGAAAGTGTCCAACTACCTGCACCAGCAGGCGCAGGAAGGCGACGTGATCGACATCGCCCCGCCGCACGGCGACTTCTTCCTCGATGTGGCGCCGACCACGCCGGTGGCGCTGATCTCCGCCGGCGTCGGCCAAACCCCGATGCTCGGCATGCTCAACAGCCTGCACGACAATCAACACCAGGCGCAGGTCCACTGGCTGCACGCGGCGGAAAACGGCAGCGTGCATGCCTTTGCCGAGGAAGTGGCGGATATTGCCGGGCGCATGCCGAATCTTAGCCGCCATGTGTGGTACCGCGAGCCGGGCGCCGATGACGTGGAAGGCCGCGACTACCACAGCCGCGGATTGATGGATTTGAGCGCGCTGCGCGGCAGCCTGGCCGATCCGCAAATGCACTATTACTTCTGCGGCCCGGTGGCCTTCATGCAGTTCGTGGGCAAACAGCTGCTGGAGATGGGCGTAGAGGCCGAACGCATCCACTACGAATGCTTCGGCCCGCATAAGGTGCTGTAATGCTTGCGGAGCGCGGCCGTCAGACCGCGCTCCCTCTTCATTTCGCCTGCAGTTGGCGCGCGTCCTGCACCTGCTGCACCGTTACCGGCGCCGCCTGGTTGCCCCAGCTTCCCCGCAGATAGCTCATCAGGTCGGCCGCCTGCCGGTCGTTCAACGCCCAGCCGTAAGCCGGCATCCCGAGCGCCATCGCCTGCTGCGTGATCGGGGTATGCGCCCCTTCCAGCACCACCCGCAGCGCGGTCAGCGGATTGTCCGCCGTTACCGTGGCGTTGCCCGCCAGCGCCGGGATGGTGAAGTCGGTGCCCTCTCCCTTATTGCCGTGGCAGGTCGAGCAGTACATCGCATAGGTCGCCTTGCCGCTCGGGTTATCCGCCTGCGCAGCCTTCGAGGCGGCCCCGGCGACGGGGCCCGGCGCCAGACTGCGCAGGTACACCGCGATGGCGTTCAGATCGCCCTCGCTGAGGTACTGCGTGCTGTGGGCCACCACCTCGCTCATCGGCCCGGCGACCGCCGCATGGCGGCTGCGGCCGGTTTTCAGCAGCGCCGTCACCTCTTCCGGCGGCAGGCCGCGCAGGTTGGAAGCGTACCAGCCGTCCAGCTCGGCGCCGCTCAGGAACACCGGTTCCTTACCGTCCAGCCCCTTCTCCTGCATCGCCCAACCGCGCGGCGTATGGCAGCTGCCGCAGTGGCCCGCGCCCTGCACCAGGTAGGCGCCGCGATTCCACTCGGCACTTTGCTGCGGATCGGCCTGATACGGCTGGTCGTCGTGGAACAGCTGGTTCCACACCGCCAGCGGCCAGCGCATCGACAGCGGCCAGCTGATGTCGCTGGCGCGGTTGGCGACGTTCTGCGCCGGCACCTCGTTCATCAGATAGTCATACAGCGCGCGCATGTCTTCCGCGCTCATTTTGGCGTAGGAGGTGTACGGCATCGCCGGGTAGAGCCGGTGGCCGTCTTTGGCTACCCCCTGGCGCATGGCGCGATCGAACTCCTCGAACGAATAGGCGCCGATGCCGTGCAGCTTGTCCGGCGTGATATTGGTGGCGTAGATAGCCCCGAGCGGCGTCGGGAATTTCATGCCGCCCGCCAATTCGGCGCCGCCCGGTGCGGTATGGCAGGCGGTGCAGTCACCGGCTTTGGCGACGTATTCCCCGGCCGACATCGCCTGGGCCGAGCCGCCGGCGGCCAGCAGGCTCAACAGGTACAGCGAACGCAGACTCATGCTCCCTCCTTGGCGGCAACCTTGCCGTAGGCCAGTTCGTTAACCGCGCGCCACGCCTGATCGATCGCCGAGTTGGCGTACGGGCTCCAGTCGGCATCGGAGTTGGCGATAGCGATCTTGCCGATCGGCTGCCGCGCCGTTTCGATGATTTTCTTGGCTTCGTCTTCGTCGTCAAACAGCCCGTTGAGGAAGTAGGAGTAACCGTGCGACCAGCGGTTGACGGTGATCGCCTGAATGTCGCGCTGATGATCGAAACCGGCCTCGCCCAGCATGCCCTGCAGCTGTTCGCGGATCATCTGTTCGTGCACTTCGAACGGCGTGCCCAGCAGCAGCGCGCGCCCTTTACGCGACTGTTCGCGCGTGCTGAGGCCGCTGCCCGGCAGCGTCGGCACATACACCATATGCAGGCCGATCGGCCGATCCGGATCGCGCGGGTGCTGATAGCCGCCCATGCTCACCGGATAGTCCAGCTTCACGCGGCTGTACGGCGCGGCCGGCGAATAGACCTCGTGCACGCCCAGCTTGATGAACGGCTGCCAGTTGCGGATCACCACCTTGCTGTACACCAGCGGCGCCTTGACGTTCTGCTTCAGCGCCTCCTGCTGCTCGTGCGACATCTCCGGCACCAGATACGGGATCATCATGTTGTAGCCGGCCATCACCACCTGCCCGGCGCGCACTTTGGTCATCTTCTCGCCGGTCATGTAGGTGACTTCCACCTTGTCGCCGACGTTGGCCGCGTGCAGCCCGGTGCTGTTCAAACGCAGCTTCACCGGCGATTCCGGCCGATCGAGCTGGCTGTAGTCGAATTTGGCCAGCACCACATCGTTCATGTCCTTGCCGGCCGGCGCCACCGCCGGGATCAGTTGGCGCACCATCAGGCGCGCCAGCGTGGCGTTGCCGTCCGGGAAGTGGAACACGTAAGGATCGTCGAGATCCGCCTGCGACTCTTCGTCCAGCGGCGGCAGATTCATGCCGTCAAGGCCCGGCAGATCGCAGATGCGCGCATCGCTGCACGAGGTGCCGTCAATACCCACCGCCTGGAAGTCGTTGGTGGTCTGCTGGAAATAGCGGATCGCCAGTTCGCTCAGGCCCACCTTCTCGCGCAGGAACTGGGTATAGCTGTGGGTATCGAGCCACTCGACCTTCTGCTCCAGCGTCATCTCTGGCAGATAATCCTTCTCCACCGTGTGTAGCGCGATCAGCGCCTGGCGATCGCTTTCCGGCAGCGGGAAATCGCCGATGAACGCTTCATAAGAACGGCCGTTGAGCCGATCGCGCGGAATGTCGTCCGCCACCGTGCGCCCCGGATCGCCGCTCACCACCTTGTCGACGCCGAAGTTCTTGCGATCGAAGTAAACCCCGCGGCTCAAATTCAAATCCGGGTAGAAGGTGGTGTCGAAAGCCTGCTCCAGTTGGTCGATATCGACGCCGAGCTTGCGCAGCAGCCCCATCGCCACCGGGCTGAAGTTGGAGCGCGGCGACTGCAACGATTCGCTGCCGCCGTAGCCGAGCAGCATGCCGTCGTCGCTGTTGAACTCGTTGCGCTTGGCGTGGCCGCCGAAGTCGTCGTGGTTGTCGATCAAAAGAATGCGCTGCCGCTCGCCTTTCAGTTGCTGCCAGAAACAGGCGGCCGCCAGCCCGCTGATGCCGGCGCCGACCACCACCAGATCGAACTCTTCAACGGCGGGTACGCTGCCGAAATCAAAGGTTTTGCCGTCGCGCCCCAACTGGTGCGCATGCTCGAACGAGCCCGGATGGTTGCCCCGCAACCCGGTCAGCGCCGGCGGATAGTACAGGGTTTGATTGGCGGTTTGCGGCGACGCGCGCAAGATTTGCAGCGGCGTCAACCCGGCGGCGATGGTGATCGCCACTCCGTTGAGAAAATCGCGTCTGGTGATACCCATATAGGCTTCCTTTCAATTTTTATTATCATCAGCCGGCCGGAGCCGGCTCAAAGGCCGCGCTATTGTGCGGATAATTACTGTAAAATCAATGTTTGAACATTACATGACGAATGGCCGTGTAATCCTCCAGCCCGTACATCGACATATCCTTGCCGTAGCCGGACAATTTCTGGCCGCCGTGCGGCATTTCGCTCACCAACATGAAGTGGGTGTTCACCCAGGTGCAGCCGTATTGCAGGCGGGCGCTTAAGCGATGCGCGCGGCCCACGTCGCGGGTCCACACGGACGACGCCAGCCCGTAATTGGATTCGTTCGCCCAGGCCAGCACCTGCTCTTCGTCGTCGAACGGCGTCACCGTCACCACCGGGCCAAACACTTCGCGCTGCACGATCTCATCGTCCTGGCGCGCGCCGGCCAACAGCGTCGGCTGGAAGTAGTAGCCCGGCCCTTTCATCTTCTCGCCGCCGGTCACCACCTGTACGTGCGGCAACGCTTTGGCTCGCTCGACAAAACCGGCCACCCGCTCCAGATGCTGGGCGGTAATCAACGGCCCCAGCTCGGTGGTCTCGTCGTCCGGCGCGCCGATCTTCAGGCTGGCCACCGCCTCGCCCAGCCGCTTGACCAGCTCGGGATAAATGCTTTTCTGCGCGTAGATGCGGCACGCGGCGGTGCAATCCTGCCCGGCGTTGTAGAAGCCGAAACCGCGAATGCCGTCGACCACCTGCTGCAGATCGGCATCGTCGAACACCAGCACCGGCGCCTTGCCGCCCAGCTCCATATGGGTGCGCTTAATGCCGGCGGCGGTGTGGGCGATGATGTGCTCGCCGGTGGCGATCGACCCGGTCAGCGACACCATGCGCACCTTGTCATGCCCGGTCAGCCGATCGCCCACGCCGGCGCCGCGCCCGAACAGCACGTTGAGCACGCCCGGCGGGAACAGCCCGGCGGCCAGTTCGGCCAGTTTGAAGGTGGTCAGCGGCGTCTGCTCAGAAGGCTTGATCACCACGCAGTTGCCCGCCGCCAACGCCGGCGCCAGCTTCCAGGCCGCCATCATCAGCGGGTAGTTCCACGGCGCGATCGAAGCCACCACGCCGAGCGGATCGCGGCGGATCATCGAAGTGTGCCCGGCCAGATACTCGCCGGCCGCCATGCCGGTCAGGCAGCGGCTGGCCCCGGCGAAGAAGCGAAACACGTCGGCCACCGCCGGCAGTTCGTCATTCAATACGCAGTGATAAGGCTTGCCGCAGTTGAGCGACTCCAGCCTGGCGAAGGTCTCGGCATGCTCATCGATCAGATCCGCCAGCTTGAGCAGATGCTCGGCGCGCTCCTTCGGCGTGGTCTGCCCCCAGGCGGCGAACGCGGCATCCGCCGCCAGCACCGCGCGATCGACCTGCTCCGGGCTGGCCTCCGCCACCTGCGCAATCACTTCGCCGGTCGCCGGGTTATATACTGGCTGGGTCGCGCCCTGGCCGTTCACCAGTTGGCCGTCAATCAACAGTTGGCTTTGCATAGGGTTATCCTTTTATCAGAGGTCGGGTAAGGAAATTATTTGCCGCTGCCGGCGACGCTTTCTCCACCTTTGGTCAGGTAGTAAGCGCCGAGGATCGGCAGCATGGTCAACAGCATCACCGACAGCGCCACCACGTTGGTGATCGGCACGTCGCGTGGGCGACCGAGCTGGTTCAGCAGCCACAGCGGCAGCGTGCGCTCGTGGCCGGCGGTAAAGGTGGTCACGATGATTTCATCGAACGACAGCGCAAACGCCAGCATGCCCCCGGCCAGCAGCGCCGAGCCGAGGTTCGGCAAGATCACGTAACGGAAGGTTTGCCAGCCGTCGGCGCCGAGATCCATCGACGCTTCGATCAGGCTGTACGAGGTGCGGCGGAACCGGGCGATGACGTTGTTGAACACGATCACCACGCAGAACGTCGCATGGCCGACGACGATGGTCAGGATGCCGGGCTCGATGTTCAGCGCCTTGAACGCCGCCAGCAGCGCCAGGCCGGTGACGATCCCCGGCAGCGCAATCGGCAGCAGCAACAGCAGCGAAATGCTGTCCTTGCCGAAGAAATCGCGCCGATACAGCGCCGCCGCCGCCAGGGTGCCGAGCACCAGTGCGATGGCGGTCGCCAGGCAGGCGATCTGCGCCGACAGCAACACCGCATCGATAATGTCCTGCCGCCCGGCGGCGACGTTGAACCAGTGCAGCGTGAAGCCCTTCGGCGGGAAGCTGAAGGCCGCGTCCTCGGTGTTGAAGGCGTAGATGGCGATGATCGCCAACGGGAAATGCAGGAAGACAAGTCCGCCCCAGGCGGCCAGCTTCAGCCCTAAGGGCGCGCGTTCAGAGTGCATCGAAAGCCCCCAGACGTTTGACGATGGAAAGATAGATGGCGATCAGGACGATCGGCACCAGCGTAAAGGCCGCGGCCATCGGCATATTGCCGATCGCGCCCTGCTGGGCGTACACCATGCTGCCGATGAAATAACCCGGCGGCCCCACCAGCTGCGGCACGATAAAGTCGCCCAGCGTCAGCGAGAAGGTGAAGATCGACCCGGCGGCGATGCCCGGCACCGCCAGCGGCAAAATGACGTGGCGGAAGGTCTGCGCCGGCCGGGCGCCCAGATCCGCCGAAGCGTGCAGCAGCGAGGGCGGCAGGCGCTCCAGCGCCGCCTGGATCGGCAGGATCATGAACGGCAGCCAGATATAGACGAACACCAGAAAACGCCCCAGCCCCGAGGTCGACAGCGTGTTGCCACCGACGCCGGGCACCGTCAGCAGCGACGCCAACAGCGGCTCCAGCCCCAGGTGCTGCAGGAACCACTGCGCCACGCCGTCTTTCGCCAACAGCAAAGTCCAGGCATAGGCTTTGACGATATAGCTGGCCCACATCGGCATCATCACGGCGATGTAAAAGAACGCCTTGACGCGGCCGCTGGTGTAACGCGCCATGTAATAGGCGATGGGGAACGCCAGCGCCGCGCTGGCCAGCGACACCAGCACCGCCATGGTCAGCGTGCGCAGGATAATGTCGTAGTTGGCCGGGTTGAACAGCGCCGCGAGGTTGGCGAAGGTCAGATCCGGCGTCACCGCCATGGTGAAATCGTCGAAGGTGTAAAATCCTTGCCACAGCAGCGTCAGCAGCGAACCGAGGTACACCGCGCCGAACCACAGCAGTGGCGGCACCAGCAGCAAAAGCAGATACAGCGTCGGCCGGCGATAAAGCCAGGTCGACAGCGCGCGCACGGTGCCGCCGCGCGCCGGGGGGGAATCGATGCTCATGTCCATCTCACCTCTCCTCCAGCAGCGGCACCATCGCCGCGCGCGGCCAGCAGGCGACGATCGGCTGGCCGATCTGCCGCTGTTGCCCTTCGGCGATCCACTGCGGATTGGCCTGGCTGACCAGCAGCTTTTCGCCGCCGTTCAGCACGATTTCATACCGCGTGGCCGCGCCCTGGTAATGGATTTCCTGCAGCGTGCCCTGCACCTGGATCTCGTCCTGCGCCGCGCCGCCGTGCTCCAGCAGGCGGATATGTTCCGGCCGGATCGAGAAGGTTCGGCTTTCGCCGAGCAGGCGCTGCGCCAGCTCGCTGCGCACCACGTTGGAGGTGCCGACGAACTCGGCGACGAACGGCGTCTTCGGCCGCATGTAAAGCTCGCGCGGCGTATCCACCTGCTCGATGCGGCCGTTATTGAACACCGCCACCCGATCGGACATCGACAGCGCTTCGCTTTGATCGTGGGTGACGAAGATAAAGGTGATGCCCAGCTGACGCTGCAGCTTCTTCAGCTCGCCCTGCATCTGCTCGCGCAGCTTGAGATCCAGCGCGCCGAGCGGCTCGTCCAGCAGCAGCACCCGCGGCCGATTGACCAGCGCGCGCGCCAACGCCACGCGCTGACGCTGGCCGCCCGACAGGTGCGCCGGTTTGCGTTCGGCAACGAAACCGAGCGCCACGCTCTCCAGCGCCTCTTGCGCCCGCGCCAGCCGCTCGCGTTTGGCGACGCCCTTCACCATCAGGCCGTAGGCGACGTTTTCCAGCACCGACATGTGCGGAAACAGCGCGTAATCCTGAAACACGGTGTTCACGTCGCGCTGATACGGCGGCAGGTTGGCGGCTTCCTGACCGTGAATGCGAATCGAGCCGGAAGTCAGCTGTTCAAAGCCGGCGATCAGGCGCAGGCAGGTGGTTTTGCCCGAGCCGGACGGCCCGAGCATGGAGAAGAATTCCCCGTCCTGAATATCGATGGATACCCGATCCACGGCGCGAACATCGCCGAAAGTCCGCGAAACATCGATGAATTGCACGGCAATGGTCATTTTCTGTGCTCCATACGGATGTAATTCGGGCGCAGCGGGCTGCGCCCCGCGGCTTAGCGGCCGCCCATGATGGCGATGTAGTCCTGGGTCCAGCGGCTGTACGGCACGAACTTGCCGCCCTGCGCCTGAGGCGTTTTCCAGAAGGCGATTTTGTCGAACTGGTTGAAGCCGTTGGTTTCGCAGCCCTTCTCACCCAACAGCGCGCTGGCCTTGCAGCCCGCCGGCGAAGCCGGCACCGAGCCGAACCAGGCCGCCACGTCGCCCTGCACCTTCGGCTCCAGCGACCAGTTCATCCACTGGTAGGCGCAGCTCGGGTGTTTGGCGTCGCTGTGCAACATGGTGGTATCCGCCCAGCCGGTCACGCCCTCTTTCGGGAACACGGTGGCGATCGGCTGCCCCTCGCCCTTCAGGGCGTTGGCCTGATACGGCCAGGCGCTGGAAGCCACCACGCCTTCGTTTTTAAAGTCGCTCATCTGCACCGAGGTATCGTGCCAGTAGCGGTGGATCAGCGCGTGCTGGCTGCGCAGCAGCTTCAGCGCCGCCTGATACTGTTCTTCGTTGAGCTGGTAAGGATCGCTGATGCCGAGCTGCGGTTGGGTGGCTTTCAGGAACAGCGCCGCGTCGGCGATGTAGATCGGGCCGTCGTAAGCCTGCACCCGCCCCTGGTTGCTCTTGCCGTCCGGCAGGTTCTGCTGCTGGAAGATCACCGCCCAGCTGTCCGGCGGCGTCGGGAAGGTTTTGGTGTTGTACATCAGCAGGTTTGGCCCCCACTGGTACGGCGTGCCGTAGGTTTTGCCGTCCACGGTATACCAGGCGCCGTTCAGCAGGCGCGGATCGATGTTCTTCCAGTTCGGGATCAGCGCGGTGTTGATCGGCTGCACCCGCTTGCCGAAGATCAGGCGCAGCGAGGCGTCGCCGGAGGCGGTCACCAGATCGTAGCCGCCTTTGGCCATCAGGCTGACCATTTCATCGGAGGTGGCGGCGGTCTTCACGTTCACCGCACAGCCGGTTTGCTTCTCAAACTGGGTGACCCAGTCGTAGTTTTTGTCGGACTGGCCGCGTTCGATGTAGCCGGGCCAGGCGATGATATCCAGCCGGCCTTCGCCTTTGCCCAGCGACTGCGGCAGATCGGCCGCCTGAGCCAGGCCGCACAGCACGGTGAGACAGAGCGCGGAGACGGTGGTGGTGACTGCGGTAGTTTTTCTCATCGTAATTACCCCTGTGTTGCGTATCTGTGTGCGGCAGGGAACGGCTGCCGCCCGATTTTGCTTTATAGAACCGCTAGAAGCTGGCTTTGAACTTCGCCATTACGTGCCTGACAACGCTGTAATCCTGCAGCGAATCGCTGGACAGATCCTTGCCGTAGCCGGAGCGTTTCAGGCCGCCGTGCGGCATTTCGCTCGCCAAGGTGAAATGGGTGTTGATCCAGGTGCTGCCGTACTGCAGATGGGCGGCAATGTGCAGCGCCCGATCGATATTTTGCGTCCACACCGACGAAGCCAGCCCATATTCCGAGTCGTTGGCCCACTCGACCGCCTGCGCCAGATGCTCGAAGCGCGTGACGCTGACCACTGGGCCAAACACCTCGCGCTGCACGATCTCGTCGCTTTGCAGGCAGCCCGCCAGCAGGGTCGGCTGATAGTAGAATCCCGGCCCGGAGTGCGCCGCGGCGCCGGTGATCAATTCGATATGCGGTTGGCTGAGCGCCCGCTCGACAAAGCTGGCGACGCGATCGCGCTGGCGGCTGCTTATCAACGGGCCGATCTCGTTGTCCTGATCGCGCTTGCGGGCGAAGCGCAGGCTGGCGACCGCCTCGCCCAGCGCGTCCACCAGTTTGGGATAGATGCCGGCCTGCGCGTAGATGCGGCAGGCGGCGGTGCAGTCCTGGCCGGCGTTGTAATAGCCATAGGTGCGAATGCCGTTGACCACTTCGTCAAGATCGGCGTCGTCGCAGACGATCACCGGCGCCTTGCCCCCCAGCTCCAGATGGGTGCGCTTGACGCTTTTGGCCGCCGCCTGAAGAATTTTTTGCCCGGTGACGATATCGCCAGTGACCGACACCAGTCGCACCTGCGGGTGCCCCACCAGCTGGCTGCCGACCCCTTCACCGCCGCCGTAGACAATGTTCAGCACGCCCGGCGGCAGGATTTCCTGCAGCGCCGGCACCAGCGCCAGAATAGTCAGCGGCGTGTGCTCGGACGGTTTGAATACCACGGTATTGCCCGCCGCTAACGCCGGCGCGATCTTCCACGCCGCCATCATCAGCGGATAGTTCCAGGGGGCGATCGAGGCCACCACACCAATGGGATCGCGGCGGATCATCGAGGTGTGGCCCGGCACATACTCACCGGCCAGCTGCCCTTGTTGAGCGCGCACCGCGCCGGCGAAGAAGCGGAACACGTCGACCGCCGCCGGCAGATCGTCATTGAGCGCCTGATGCAGCGGTTTGCCGCAGTTGAGGGCCTCAAGATGCGCCAGCTGCGGCGCCTGCCGCTCGATGGCGTCGGCGATGCGCAGCAACAGCGTGGCGCGCTGGGCCGGCGTAGTGCGCGACCAATGGCCGAACGCCTGCTGCGCGGCTTTCACCGCGCTGCCGACCTGCGCCGAAGAGGCTTCGGTCAGGGCGATCAGCGTCTCGCCGTTGGCCGGATTGACGATGCATTCCTGCTGGCCTTCGCCGTCGATAAGCTGACCGTTAATGAACTGCTGACAGGACAAACCTGAGAGAACCTGCACATCCGCCATCGCCTGACGCCCCTAAGTGACAAAAACGTTAACCAAATGTGAATAAGTTAGTTTTAATCAGCCTAAGCGAGCCTCTGGCGGGCAACAAATTCTAAATACTGAACGCCGCGTTCGATTAAATCGAATGCTTAAGCCCGGCGGCGTGTTTGCTGCCGTTCTCGCGCGCGATGGTGAGGAACGGCGTCACCAGCTCCGGCCGCGCGCTGCCGCGCCGCCATGCCAGCCCGATATCCAGCGGCTCCAGCAGATCGTCCAGCTTGCGCGCCTCGATCATATTGCCCTCCAGCGACCAGGCGCGGTACGCCATGTCCGGCTGGATGGAGACCCCCATCCCCGCCGCCACCAGGCTGCGCACCGCCTCGGTCGAGGCGGTCTTCATCGCGATCTCCGGCTTCAGCCCGGCGCGCGCCCAGATGCGCCGCGCGTGCACGTCCATTTCATCGGCGTTGAGCTGGATCAGCGGCTGTTTGGCCACGTCCGCCAGGCTGATGCTCTCGTGCTCCAGCAGCGGGTGCAGCGGCGGCAGCCACAGGCGGTACGGCGAGTGCATCAGCACCTCGGTCTGCAGCGCGTCGCGGTCCTCGATGTTCGACAAGATCAGCACCCCGATGTCGATCTCGCCGCTGACCAGCAGATGCTCGATGTACGGGCGTTCGTCTTCAACCACCTGCACGGTGACGTTGGGATAGGCCGATTTAAAGCGCGTGAGCAGTTCCACCAGGAAGTAGCCGGCCACCAGGCTGGTGACGCCGATGGTCAGCTTGCCGGTCAGGCTTTCAGTGCCGATCTGCAGGCTGCGCTTGGCATTGTCCACCGTCGCCAGGATCAGATACGACTGGCGCAAAAACTGGTGCCCCTGATGGGTCAGCGTCATGCCCTTGGCGTGGCGATCGAACAGCCGCACGCCGATCTCGGTTTCCAGCTGCTGGATAGCGAGCGTCAGCGAAGACTGGGAGACAAACACCGCCTGGGCGCCGGCGGAGATCGACCCGGTTTCCGCCACCGCGATAAAGTGGCGGATTTGGCGTAACGTCATCATCCCCATCGCCTTTCAAGCCGCTGCGTTGTTGTCTGCGTTCGCTTACCCCAGTCACTTACTTGAGTAAGCTCCTGGGGATGCACGCCCTTGCCGCCTAGCCGCAACTTGAAATTCATTGGGGATCACCTTAATCAAAATAGTTACGTTGATTGTAGATCTCGCGAGAGAAGCGATCGGGAAAAGTATCAAAAACGAGATAGCGTTCGCTTTTTTAGAATGCCGACAGGCAAAAATGAGGGGAACAATGAGGCGAAGAAGTGCGATGTGCGGGGGACAGAAATGACAAGGGCGCAGCAAGCTGCGCCCTGATGGCCGATGATCCTGCGGAGGATCAGATCGCTTCTTCGTCCTGCTCGCCGGTACGGATGCGCACCACGCGCGCCACGTCGAAGACGAAGATCTTGCCGTCACCGATCTTGCCGGTCTGCGCCGTCTGCATGATGGTTTCTACGCAGGTGTCGACGATGTCGTCGGCAACCACGATCTCTATCTTCACCTTCGGCAGAAAGTCGACCATGTACTCGGCGCCGCGGTACAGCTCGGTGTGGCCCTTCTGGCGGCCGAAGCCTTTGACTTCGGTGACCGTCATGCCGGTGATGCCCACTTCGGCCAGCGCTTCGCGGACGTCATCCAGTTTGAACGGCTTGATAATCGCGTCGATCTTTTTCATCTTCTTTCCTTATTACCAATTTTTGCGGCCAAAACCGGATGTGATGGGGTAGCGGCGGTCTTTGCCGAAGTTACGGGCGGTGATGCGCGGCCCGACGGCGGCCTGACGCCGCTTGTATTCGTTGATGTCCACCAGGCGGATCACCTTGCGCACGATCGCTTCGTCGAAGCCTTCGGCCACCAGATCGGCGACCGACTTGTCGCGCTCAACGTAGCCTTCCAGGATCGCATCCAGGATATCGTACGGCGGCAGGCTGTCCTGATCGACCTGATCCGGCGCCAGCTCGGCGGACGGCGGACGATCGATTACCCGCTGCGGGATCACGTAGGAGACGGTGTTGCGGTATTCGGACAGCTTGAACACCAGCGTTTTCGGCACGTCTTTCAGCACGTCGAAACCGCCGGCCATATCGCCGTACAGCGTAGCGTAACCCACCGCCATTTCGCTCTTGTTGCCGGTGGTCAGCACGATGCTGCGGCGTTTGTTGGACAGCGCCATCAGCACCACCCCGCGACAACGCGCCTGCAGGTTCTCTTCGGTGGTGTCGCGCTCGGTGCCGGCGAACATCGGCGACAGCTGGCCCATAAAGGCATCGAACATCGGCTCGATGGAGACGATATCGAACTCCACGCCGAGGATTTCCGCCTCTTCCTTGGCGTCGGCGATGCTGATGTCCGCGGTATAGCGGAACGGCATCATCAGCGCCTGCACCTTGTCTTTACCTAACGCATCCACGGCGATCGCCAGCGTCAGCGCCGAGTCGATGCCGCCGGACAGCCCCAGCACAGCGCCTTTGAAACCGTTCTTGGTCACGTAGTCGCGCACCGCCAACACCAGCGCCTGATACACCTGCGCCAGCTGCGGCAGTTCGGCGGCCGGATCGGCCATCGGCACCACGTCCAGCTCGTTGAATTCCAGGCGAGTGACCTGCTCGTCGAAGGCCGCCAGACGGTGGGTCATGGTGCCGGCGGCGTCGAAGACCTTGGAGCAGCCGTCGAAAATCAGCTCATCCTGGCCGCCGACCTGGTTGAGGTACACCAGCGGCAGCTGGGTGCGCTGGCAGTGGCCGGCCATCAGCGTTTTGCGGATATACGGTTTTTCGCGGTTATACGGCGAGGCGTTGATCGACAGGATAATCTCCGCGCCGGCGGCCTTGGCGGCGTCGATCGGCTCCGGGAACCATAGATCTTCGCAAATCAGCAGCCCCAGACGGTAGCCTTTCAGTTCCACCACGCAGGTGTCGTTGCCGGCGTGGAAATAGCGCTTCTCATCAAACACGCCGTAGTTCGGCAACTGCTGCTTGAAGTAGCGGGTCAGCAGGCGGCCTTCGGCAAACAGCGACAGCGCGTTGTACAGCTTGTCGCCTTCGCGCCACGGGTGGCCGACCAGGATCGCCGTCTCGGCGGAAGCCTGCTGCAGGCGCAGCAGCTGCGCATCACAGCGCTGATAGAAATCATTGCGGTACAACAGGTCTTCCGGCGGGTAGCCGGACAGCGCCAGTTCGGTGAACATGACCAGATCGGCTCCCGCCTTCTGCTGCTCCTGCACGATTTGCAACATGCGTTCGGTGTTGCCTTCAATGTCGCCGACCAGCAGGTTCAGCTGGGCCAGGGCGATGGAAAGTGATCTGCTCATTTGTGTACGATCCCGCTTAATACGTTCCATGGTGCTCTACGCCGGGGCGCGCCGCGGCAAAGAGAACGGAGTGTAAATCATTCCGCCGGATTTGTTGAGAACCTGCGTGGCAGGCGCCGGCGGGAATCTGTCATTCTTTGAAATCGTTGGCGTCCAGCTCGTGGCGCGACAGCAATTTGTAAAACTCGGTGCGGTTGCGGCCCGCCATGCGCGCGGCCTGGGTCACGTTGCCCTTGGTGATCTGCAGCAGTTTGCGCAGATAGTGCAACTCAAACTGGTTGCGCGCTTCGGCGAAAGTCGGCAGCGCGGTGTTTTCCCCTTCCAGCGCCTGTTCCACTAGCGCCTCGCTGATCACCGGCGCCGAAGTCAGCGCCACGCACTGCTCGATGACGTTGACCAACTGACGCACGTTGCCCGGCCAGCTGGCGGTCATCAGCCGCTTCATGGCGTCGGTCGAGAAGCTGCGCACGAACGGCTTGTGCCGCTGAGCCGCTTCGCGCAACAGGTGATTGGCCAGCAGCGGAATGTCTTCGGCGCGCTCGTTGAGCGCCGGGATCTTCAGATTCACCACGTTGAGGCGATAGTAGAGATCTTCGCGGAACTCGTTCTTCGCCATCGCCTTTTGCAGATCGCGGTGGGTGGCGGAGATAATGCGCACGTCGATGTCCAGATCGCGGTTGCTGCCCAGCGGCCGCACCTTGCGCTCCTGCAGCACGCGCAGCAGTTTCACCTGCAGCGACAGCGGCATGTCGCCTATCTCGTCGAGGAACAGCGTGCCGCCCGCCGCCGCCTGGAACAGCCCTTCGCGGCTGCTGACCGCGCCGGTGAAGGCGCCCTTGGCGTGGCCGAACAGTTCGGACTCCAGCAGTTGCTCCGGCAGCGCCCCGCAGTTGATGGCGATGAACGCCTTGCCCGCGCGCGGGCTGGCGGCGTGGATCGCCTGCGCCAACACCTCTTTGCCGGTGCCGCTCTGGCCGTTGATCAACACGCTGACGTCGGACTGGGCCACCATTTTCACCTGCTCCAGCAGGCGCAGCATCAACGGGCTGCGGGTGACGATGTCTTCGCGCCAGGCGTCGTCACCCGCGGGGGAGGCCGACAGCGACAGCGCCTCGTCGATGGCCTTATAGAGCGCATCGCGATCCACCGGTTTGGTGAGGAAGCTGAACACCCCCTGCTGGGTGGCGGCCACCGCATCGGGAATCGAACCGTGCGCGGTAAGAATGATCACCGGCATGCCCGGCTGATGCTTTTGGATTTCGGCGAACAGCGCCATGCCGTCCATCTCATCCATGCGCAGATCGCTGATCACCAGATCGATCTGTTCGCGCGCCAACAGGCGCAGCGCTTCCTGGCCGCTTTCGGCGGTGGTGACGTGAAAACCTTCGCTGGTCAGGCGCATGCCCAGCAGCTTCAGCAGGCTGGGATCGTCGTCAACCAATAACAGGTTGGCCGGTTTGCGTGCGGTCATTGCGCGTGGGACTCCTTATTGGCGGGGTGCGGCGTATAGGTGTCTTCCGGTTCAACCGGCAGCGCGGTGCCTTTTTCCGGTTCGTCCTGCGTTTCAGCGCCTTTGGCGGCCGCGCCGCTTTTACCGGCGGCGTCGCCCTTCTGCTGGCCCGCGCCGTTTTCCGGGATTTCCCCTTGCAGCTGCTTGCGCGATGAGAGCTGGCGTTCGATATCGGTCAGGTTTTCCAGCTTGCGCGAGGTGTCCTGCAGCTGCGACTGCAGGCGCGCCTGATTCTGGCGCAGCGAATCGATCTGGCTGTCGCTGCTCTCCTGCAGATGCTGATAACGCGCTCTCTCATCGAACAACGTGATCTGCAGCATCTGCTGCTGGCGCCACAGCTGCGTCAACGGACGTAGCGAACCGGGGAACTCCATCCGGTAACTGTTGATCCTGTCGAGCATCTGGCGGCGTTCACCGGAGGTCGGCTGTGCGCTCCCCAGCAGGATGCTCTGTTTGAAAACGCCGGACCAGCTGTCGCCCGGCACCGTTTTCGCCAGCGCACGCGCCTGGGTCGAGCCGATGCGATCGGCGCAGTCCATCGCGCGCAGCCAGTAGAGCGCGTTATCCAGCGCGTCCTTGTCGTCCAATTGCCACAGGGTATCGCAAGCCGCGGTGCGGTAATCGATCACCTTGGTATCCGGGATCGCCTCTTGCTGCTGAGCGCTCAATCCGCCGCTGACGGCGCGATCGACGCAGCCCGCCAGCAACAGCGGCATAAAGAAAACGGCGCCCAGCCAGGTGATCGGGCGTTTGCCGAGCGGCGCTCTGTGCGTGGCACGCGGTGAACGTTCGGTCTGTGAAAGACGAAGGCGTTTAGACCATGTGTACATTATTTATTCATTCTCGGCGGTTAACGGCAGTTCAATGCGGAAGCAGACGTCTGCACCGGCGACCGTCGCCAGTTGCAGCTCACCGCGCATGCGACGGATACAGTCCTGAGCGATGCTCAACCCCAGTCCGCTTCCTTTTACCGCCCCTTTTCGCTGGTGACTACCCTGGAAAAAAGGCTCGAAAATCATGGCTCTTTCAGCCTCGGGGATCGGCGTGCCGGTATTGGCGACGTCGATTTGCACCCGTTGTCCAACCTGACGGCTGCGGATCCAAATGTTACCGGATTCCTTGCCGTAGTGCACCGCATTGGAGTAGAGATTATCCAGCACGCGCATTAATAGCGTAGGCTCTGCCCAGCAGATTTCCGCTTCCAGCGCGATTTCGGTGGAAATCATCTTCGCCCGCGCCGGCAAACTGTGCGCGGCGACCACCAAATCGACCATCTCGCGCAGCTCGACGTTCTCGTGCTCCGCCGGGCCATCGGCCAGTTTGCGGTTGTAATCCAGCAGTTGTTCAATCAGCTGCTGCAGGTGGCGGCTGCTGTTGTCGAGGATCGTCACCACCTCTTTCTGGTCGGAAGTCAGCGGCCCCGCCACCTCGTCGGCCAGCAGTTCGGTGCCTTCGCGCATGCTGGCCAGCGGCGTTTTCAATTCGTGCGAGATATGGCGCAGGAACTCGTGGCGCTGCGACTCCAGCCACGCCAGCCGTTCGCTCAGCCAGATGATGCGCTGCGCCAGCGAACGCAGCTCGCGCGGCCCTTTGAACGATGCGGTGCTGCCCAACGCGCGCCCTTCCCCCAAGCGGTTGATCATCCGCTCCACGGCCTTGACCGGCCCGATGATCATGCGGGTGAACAGCACCACCAGTAGCACGCTGACCAGGAACAGCAGCAGCGCCTGCCAGCCGAAGAACTGGCCGCGCTCGGCGATGGCCTGCTGCAGCTGCTGGCCGCGCGAGAACACCACCGCGCGCGTGGCCTGCACCATTTCGGCATTGGAGCGCGAGAACGACTCGAGCAAGGCGGAGGCTTCTTGGTCCGGCCCGCTGTTATGGCACTTGATCGCCGCCAGCTGGGTCAGCAACTGACGCAACGTTTGGTAGTAGCGCTCGTCCGGCAGAATCGGCGCGTGGGCGTCCAGCATCTGCGAATACTGCTTGCGCTGATTTTGGTACAGCTTCTGCAGCGTGGGCTCAACCAGCACGCAGTACTGACGATAGCTGCGCTCCATCTCCAGCGCCACGCTGGTCATCGCCTCGCTGCGCCGCGCGTCCACCAGCGTGGTGCGGTTGATGTCCGCCGCCTGCGCGCTCAGGTGATCCAGACTCTGGTAGGCCTGATAGGCCAGCACCAACAGCGGCAGCAGCACCAACAGGAACGCCAGCAGCACCAATTGCCGCAGCGAACGGGGGAATAAACGCCATTTTTTCAACGAAATCATCTCATTCTCTCAGCTCTGTCACGATGCTAACTGACTCGCCGGAAAGAGAAAAGCCCGGCAAGGGAGAATCCTGAACGCACAAGGAAAAAGTTGCGGGTTCGGTGAAACGCGCCCATAGGCCTGGCCTGCCGACGGCATGCGGCCTCGGTAACATCAACCGGTGCAAAAGCGATAGCGTGGGGATAACGTCTGCGTTCGAGAGCATAGGTAACGAAACAGGGATAAGCGCAGCGTTGAGAAATGACATCGGGGCAAGAAACTTGCCCCAACGCAAGGAAAGTGTGGATGCCCTTGAACCTCGTCCCCAGGGTGATGTAGCGCAGCGGCTGGCATCGAACGGGACGAATAGCATCCGTAAGTATCCAGGATTGATGAACCCTTCATCACAGTTGGATACAGGCGGTGCCTCACTCCACGTGTCGCCCGATGCTTGATAAAGCCGCTTGCGCGGTCTGTTATCGGTTTGGTTGGACGATAGGCACCATTTCTTTGGCATCATTCGGAGGCTTATGAGGTAATTTGCCGTCTAATTTCGGCACCGTCATAAAAAGGTGAATGAGCAGCCGCCGAGAATAATGCACGTTACGTGCCAACTTTGCAACAAAAATCATAACACAATGATTTTATTTGATAATAAATAAAGAAAGGTAAATCCATGCGCCCAATCAGCACCAATGCACGATGAAAAAAACACCACCCTGTCGCCAAACGCCGACAACTAAAGTCAAACCTGTTTACCGGCAATAAAATCAATGGGTTAAATGTCTCCATTTAGCGACAAGCAAACCAGCGCTTGTCGCTAAATGCAGACACTGCCGCCAATCGCCGAGTGCCGGCCATAAAAAAGGGCGCAATTGCTTGCGCCCTCTGTACGGTGGTGGCCGTTTTTAGCCCAGTTGCTTACGGGCGTTGCGGAACATGCGCATCCACGGGCTGTCCTCGCCCCACTCTTCCGGATGCCAGGAGTTGCTGACCGTGCGGAACACGCGTTCCGGGTGCGGCATCATCACCGTGGCACGCCCGCTGGCGCTGGTCACGGCGGTAATGCCGTTCGGCGAACCGTTCGGGTTAGCCGGGTAAGCTTCCGTCACCTGACCGGCGTTGTTGACGAAACGCAGCGCCACCAAACCGTGGCTTTCCAGCGCCGCCAGATGCGCAGCATCGCGCACTTCGACATGCCCTTCACCGTGGGAAACGGCGATCGGCATACGCGAACCGGTCATGCCCTGCAGGAACAGCGACGGGCTGGCCGCCACTTCCACCAGGCTGAAGCGCGCCTCGAAACGATCCGACAGGTTGCGCACAAAGCGCGGCCAGTGTTCTGCGCCCGGGATCAGCTCGCGCAGGTTGGACATCATCTGGCAGCCGTTGCACACGCCCAGCGCCAGCGTCTGCGGACGGTGGAAGAACGCTTCGAACTCGTCGCGTACCCGCTCGTTGAACAAGATAGACTTCGCCCAACCTTCGCCGGCGCCCAGGACGTCGCCGTAAGAGAAGCCGCCGCAGGCCACCAGCGTGTGGAAGTCCTGCAGATCGCGGCGCCCCGCCAGCAGATCGCTCATGTGTACATCCACGGCGTCAAAGCCGGCGCGGTGGAACGCCGCCGCCATTTCAACGTGGGAGTTCACCCCCTGCTCGCGCAGCACCGCCACTTTCGGGCGAGCGCCCTTGGCGATATACGGCGCGGCGATGTCTTCCTCCGGTGCGAAGGTCAGCTTCACGTTCAGGCCGGGATCTTGTTCATCCTGCTTGGCCTGATGTTCCTGATCGGCGCACGCCGGGTTGTCGCGCAGGCGCTGCATCTGCCAGGTCGTTTCCGCCCACCAGGTGCGCAGGGTATTGCGGCTTTCGCTGTACAACGCTTTGCCGTGCTGATTGATGACGAAACGATCGCCGGCCTGTACGCTGCCGATGCGATGCACGTTGTCGGTCAGACCGTGCTGCGCGAACGCCCGCTTCACGTCGTCGAGACGTTCGGCGCTCACCTGGATCACCGCGCCCAGCTCTTCGTTGAACAGCACCGCCAGCGCATCGTCGCCGAGGCCATCGAGGTTAACCTCTACGCCGCAGTGACCGGCGAAGGCCATCTCCGCCAGCGTCACCAGCAGGCCGCCGTCAGCGCGGTCGTGATAAGCCAGCAGCGCGCGATCGGCCACCAGCTGCTGCATGGCGTTGAAGAAGCCCGCCAGCTGCGCGACATCGCGCACATCGGCCGGTTTGTCGCCCAGTTGGCGATAAACCTGCGCCAGCGCGGTAGCACCCAGCGCGTTATGGCCGTTGCCCAGGTCGATCAACAGCAGCGCGCTGTCGCCCTTATCGGTGCGCAATTGCGGCGTCACGGTGTGGCGCACGTCTTCCACGCGGGCGAAGGCGGTGATGACCAGCGACAGCGGCGAGGTCATTTCACGCTGTTCATTGCCTTCCTGCCAGCGGGTTTTCATCGACATGGAGTCTTTGCCCACCGGAATGGTGATGCCCAGCGCCGGGCACAGCTCTTCGCCCACCGCTTTCACCGCTTCGTACAGGCCGGCGTCTTCACCCGGGTGGCCGGCGGCGGCCATCCAGTTGGCGGACAGCTTCACGCGCTTCAGGCTGCCGATTTCCGTGGCGGCCAGGTTGGTCAGCGCTTCCCCGACCGCCAGGCGGCCGGAGGCGGCGAAGTCCAGCAGCGCCACAGGCGCGCGTTCGCCGAGCGACATCGCTTCGCCATAATAGCTGTCCAGACTGGCGGTGGTGACCGCGCAGTCGGCTACCGGGATCTGCCACGGGCCGACCATTTGGTCGCGCGCCACCATGCCGGTGACGGTGCGGTCGCCGATGGTGATCAGGAAGGTTTTCTCCGCGACGGCCGGCAGATGCAGCACGCGCTTCACCGCGTCGGCCAGCGTGATGTTCTCACGCTGTACCGCCTGGCCCTGCGCCTGCAGACGGGTCACGTCGCGGGTCATCTTCGGCGTCTTGCCGAGCAGCACGTCCAGCGGCATGTCGATCGGCTGATTGTCGAAGTGACGATCGTTCAACGTCAGATGTTGCTCTTCGGTCGCTTCGCCGATCACCGCGTAAGGCGCGCGCTCGCGGCGGCAGATCTCGTCGAACTGCGCCATCTGCGCCGGGGCGATCGCCATCACGTAACGTTCCTGCGATTCGTTGCACCATACTTCCAGCGGACTCATGCCCGGCTCGTCGTTGAGGATGTCGCGCAGTTCGAAGCGGCCGCCGCGGCCGCCGTCGCTCACCAGCTCCGGCATGGCGTTGGACAGGCCGCCGGCGCCGACGTCATGGATAAACAGGATCGGGTTCTGGTCGCCCAGCTGCCAGCAGCGGTCGATCACTTCCTGACAGCGGCGTTCCATTTCCGGGTTGTCGCGCTGCACCGACGCGAAGTCCAAATCGGCATCGGACTGGCCGGACGCCATCGATGACGCCGCGCCGCCGCCCAGACCGATATTCATCGCCGGGCCGCCCAGCACCACCAGCTTGGCGCCGACGGTGATTTCCCCTTTCTGCACGTGATCGGCGCGGATGTTGCCGATACCGCCCGCCAGCATGATCGGTTTGTGGTAGCCGCGCAGCTCAACGCCGTTGTGGCTGTTGACGCGCTCTTCATAGGTACGGAAGTAGCCCAGCAGCGCCGGACGACCGAATTCGTTGTTGAACGCCGCGCCGCCCAGCGGGCCTTCGGTCATGATATCCAGCGCGGTGACGATGCGTTCCGGCTTGCCGAAGTCCTGCTCCCACGGCTGTTCAAAGCCGGGAATGCGCAGGTTGGACACCGAGAAGCCCACCAGGCCGGCCTTCGGCTTGGCGCCGCGGCCGGTGGCGCCTTCGTCACGGATCTCGCCGCCGGAGCCGGTCGCGGCGCCCGGCCACGGCGAGATCGCCGTCGGGTGGTTGTGAGTTTCCACCTTCATCAGGATATGCGCGTCTTCCTGATGGTAGTCGTACGTGCCGTTCTCCGGCGCGGCGAAGAAGCGGCCGACCTGCGAGCCTTCCATCACTGCGGCGTTGTCTTTATACGCCGACAGCACATAGTCCGGCGTCTGCTCATAGGTGTTCTTGATCATTTTGAACAGCGACTTGGGCTGCTGTTCGCCGTCGATGATCCAGTCGGCATTGAAAATCTTGTGGCGGCAGTGCTCAGAGTTGGCCTGCGCAAACATATAGAGTTCGATATCCGTCGGGTTGCGCCCCAAACCGGTAAAGGCATTCAGCAGGTAATCGATCTCGTCCTGCGCCAGCGCCAGGCCGAGCCGGACGTTGGCCTGCTCCAGCGCGGCGCGCCCTGCGCCCAGCACGTCGACCGACTGATACGGCGCCGGCTGATGGTGCGCGAACAGCTGTTCAGCCTGTTGCAGCTCGCTGAAGACGGTTTCCATCATGCGATCGTGCAGCAGCGCGGCGAGCTGGTGCCACTGGGCTTCGGTCAGCTCAGGCGCCTTGACGTAGAACGCCAGACCGCGCTCCAGCCGCAGCACCTGTTGCAAACCGCAGTTGTGGGCGATGTCGGTGGCTTTGGAAGACCAGGGGGAAATGGTGCCCGGGCGCGGCGTGACCAGCAGCAGCCGGCCTTCGGGGGCGTGTTCGGCGAGAGAAGGACCGTACTTGAGCAAGCGCTGAAGTTTGGCGTGTTCTTCGGCACTTAGCGGTGCGCTAACATCGGCAAAGTGGACATACTCGGCGTAGATATCACTGACGGGCAGGTGGGCGTCCTGGCAGCGGGACAGCAGTTTGGTAATGCGAAAAGCCGATAAAGCGGGCGAACCACGCAGAATTTCCATAATCAAAGTTCTCTCGTCTTCGAAGCGACGGATAAGACGCTTCATTGGGCGCAACAGGGGAAAACGCGCGTCATTATAGAGAATCCTCGCCGCCGACGAAACCGTTTGCGTAGGGTTTATTGATAAAAGCGCGCCGCACCGTCGAATTGTCATAACGTGTCAATAAAGTTGCACACTGGCGTTTTGTTGCGCAAAATGCCCCCCGCACTGGTGATTTAACCATGAGAAAAGTCGCGGTTGTCGTCGCCGGCGTACCTGTGCCACCACTGGATAACTATTTGAAACGTCTTAAAATAAACTACATCCTCATCGGCGTTGTCACCCTGCTTCTGGCTCTCGCGCTGTGGCCCAATATCACCTGGCGCAGCGGCCAGGGCGGGCAACTCCAGGAGATCATTTCCCGCGGCGAGTTGCGTATCAGCACGCTGAACTCACCGCTGACCTATTTCAACACCAAGCAAGGGCCGGGTGGGCTCGACTACGAACTGGCCAAGCGCTTCGCCAACTACCTCGGGGTAAAACTGGTGGTGATCCCCCATCAGAACATCAATGACCTGTTCGACGATCTGGACGACGACGACGCCGACCTGCTGGCGGCGGGCCTTATCTACAACCAGGAGCGCCTCAGCCGCGCGCGCACCGGCCCCGCCTATTACTCCGTTTCCCAACAGCTGGTGTACCGGCTGGGCACCCCGCGGCCAAAAGGCTTCGCCGACATCAAAGGCAAGTTGGCGGTCGCCTCCGGTTCCGCGCACGTCAGCACGCTAAAGCAGCTCAAACAGGATAAATACCCGGATCTCGCCTGGGAGTCCTCCAGCGATCTCACCTCCAAAGAGCTGCTGGAGCGGGTTGCCGACGGCAAGCTGGACTATACCCTCGGCGATTCGGTGACCATCGCGTTGCTGCAGCGCATCCATCCGCAGCTGGCGGTGGCGTTCGACGTCACCGACGAAGAGCCGGTCACCTGGTACCTCAAACGCGACGGCGACGACAGCCTGTACGCGGCGATGCTGGATTTCTACAGTCAAATGGTGGACGACGGCACCCTGGCGCGGCTGGAAGAGAAATACCTCGGCCACGTCGGCAGCTTCGACTACGTGGATACCAAAACCTTCCTGTCGGCCATCGACTCGGTGCTGCCCAACTTCCGCCCGCTGTTCGAGAAACACGCCAACGAGATCGACTGGAAGCTGCTGGCGGCCATCGCCTATCAGGAATCGCACTGGAATCCGCAGGCCACCTCCCCCACCGGCGTGCGCGGCCTGATGATGCTGACCCGCGCCACCGCCGACGGCCTGGGGGTCAACGATCGCCTCGATCCGGAAGAGAGCATTCAGGGCGGCGCCCTTTACCTGCAGCGGCTGATGGCCAAGGTGCCGGACAGCGTGCCGGAAGATGAGCGCATCTGGTTCTCGCTGGCGGCCTACAACATGGGCTGGGGCCATATGCTGGACGCGCGCAAGCTGACCAAAACGCAAAAAGGCAACCCGGACAGCTGGGTCGACGTCAAACAGCGTCTGCCGATGCTCAGCCAAAAGCGCTACTACCCGCAGCTGACCTATGGCTATGCGCGCGGGCGCGAAGCCTACAATTATGTAGAAAACATCCGCCGCTACCAGGTCAGCCTGGTGGGTTATCTGCAGGAGAAAGAGAGAAAGGCGGCGCAGGCGGCCGCCGAGCAGGAAGCGTTGGGAAAAGGCTATCCGACGGTGATGCCGGAACTGGCGCTCAACTACTGATTATTCCGGCTTATCCGCCGCCCGCTGCGCCAGCTTGAGCGCTTTTTTCTGTTCGCGGCGCAGGCGGAAGAAATTGCTCAGGGTGGCGGCGCATTCGTCCGCCAGCACGCCCGAGACGATCTCTACCTGATGATTCATGCCCGGATGGCGCAAAATATCCACCAGCGAACCGGCCGCGCCGGTTTTCTCGTCGGCGGCGCCGTACACCAACCGGCGGATGCGGCTGTGCACCATCGCGCCGGCGCACATCACGCAGGGTTCCAGCGTGACGTACAGCGTGGCGTTCAACAAGCGGTAGTTTTGCAGCACCGCGCCGCCCTGGCGCAGCGCCATGATCTCGGCGTGCGCGGTAGGATCGTGCCGGCCGATCGGCCGGTTCCAGCCCTCGCCGATGACCTGATTGTCCAGCACCAGCAGCGCACCCACCGGCACCTCGCCCTCTTCCTGCGCGCGCAGGGCCAGCTGCAATGCCTGACGCATCCAGTACTCATCGTTATATTCAGTCATCGCATAATTCCTCGTGCGCTTTTGCGGCGGGCATTATACACACTAGCCTCCCTTTGTCGTAGCCGCCCGCCAATGGCTATACTGGCCACATCAGCGTGTGATTCAGGGACAAGAAACATGAAACTCAGTAAAAAGAACGCCGTCGTGGTGCGCAAGGCGCTGGACGGCTGGGTTGGGGAAGGTGCCTTGACCCCCGAGCAACAACAGCAACTGCTGCTGCATGTGGACGTGCAGCCTTTCGACTGGCGACGGCTGGCGCGCTATGCGTTTCTCGCCGCGCTGGCCTCGTTGCTGATCGCCGTCACCAGCCTGTTCGCCGACAGCGCACTGCTTGAATGGCTGAGCGAACTGTTCCGCTTCGACGCGCCGGTGCGCATGGCGATCGCCGGCCTACTGGCGGCGCTGGCCTACGTCTGGGCGCTGCGTCGTCGTCAACGCCACCCGGAAAAACGCTACGGCAATGAGGCGGCGCTGTTTGTCGCCGTGTTGCTCACCGCCTGCGCCTTATGGCAACTGGGCGTCTGGCTGGATAACGGCAGCGGGCGGGTTTCCGTGCTGCTGCTGGTCGCCGCGCTGCTGTACGGCGCCATCGGCTGGTTCAGCCGCTCCGGGCTGGTATGGTGGTTCGCCCTGTTGTCGCTCGGCAATGCCTTCGGCGCCGAGACCGGCTACCTGTCCGGCTGGGGCGCCTACTGGCTCGGCATGAGCTACCCGATTCGCTTTATCGCCTTCGGCGCGGTGCTGATCGCCGCCGCATTGCTGCTGCGGCCGCTATTGGCGCAGCGCGGCCTGCAGCGGGTATCGCTGGCGATGGGCCTGCTGTACCTGTTCATCGCGCTGTGGCTGCTGTCCATCTTCGGCAACTACGGCGATCTCGACAGCTGGTACCGCACGCGCCAGATTGAGCTGTTCCACTGGAGCCTGCTGTTCGGGCTGGCCGCCTTCGCCGCCATCTGGCTGGGGTTGAAGCATGACGACGCCATGCTACGCGGTTTCGGGCTGACCTTCCTCGGTATCAACCTCTATACCCGCCTGTTCGAATTTTTCTGGGACAGCATGCCGAAGACGATTTTCTTCGCGCTGCTCGGCCTGAGCCTGTGGGCGTTGGGGCATTATGCGGAGAAGATTTGGCAGCTCGGACGCAAACCGCACGACGTAACCGAAGACTGATCGCGGCAGCGATAACAGCAAAGGGCGGAATTCTCCGCCCTTTGTTTATTCCAGCTGCTGCAGCTCGCCCTGCTTACTCACCCGCCAACGGTGCTCGCAAAAAAACAGCAGCGGGTTATCCTGCTTGCTGTCGCTGTAACCGCTGTACAGCTTCAGCGGCGCGCCGAGCCGTTGCTCCAGCTGCACCACTTTTTGTACGCCCAGACAGCGCAAGGTCAGCACCCAGCCGCCATAGCGGCGCGCGATGCGGCTGCCGACCAACCGCACCCGCGGCAGAAACGCCGAATCCCGATACACCTGCGCCACCAGTTGCTCCGGCGAGCCGGTAATCAGCCACACCTCGGCATCGTGCTCATCCAGATACTGCCGCAAGCGCATTTGCACCACCGGAAACGCAGTTACCCTCTGGCGGAAAACCTCGATAAACTGCCGCTCCAGCGCCTTCAGCGTCGCTTCGGTACGCCCGAAGGTGATAGCCCACAGCAGCAGGCTCATCGGCCAGCGCGCGGCGCGCCCCAGCAGCAACAGCGCCAGGCCAATCAATGGCAACAGCGGTATCACCAGCAGCAAATTCAGCGGTAAACGGCGCAGCAGGAAACGCAAGAAACTGCCGAACATATCCTCCTGATGCAGAGTGCCGTCCAGATCGAAAAAGACCACGCGGCGCCCTGCTGCGGCCGACGGTTGCTGCTTGTCGTTCAAACGCTACTCCTCGGGATCGTTGAACCCCATCATCCAGGTGAAGAGAAAACCGGCGATAATCGTAATCAGCATCCCCGCCAGATACAACATCACCTTACCTGAGACGATGGTCAACGCCAAAGGCAGCCCCGAAATGCCAAAGGTAATCACCGTCGCCACTTTCCAGTAGCTGATCAGCGCGCCGCCTACCGCACCGCCGAGGCAGGCGCCTATAAACGGCCGGCCCAGCGGCAGCGTCACCCCGAAGATCAGCGGCTCGCCGATGCCGAGAATGCCGACCGGCAACGCCCCTTTGATCACCTTCTTCAGCCGCGCGTTACGGGTTTTCAACAGCACCGCCAGCGCCGCCCCCACCTGACCGACGCCGGCCATCGCCAGGATCGGCAACAGCGGGTTGGAACCGTGCGCCTGCACCAGCTCGACGTGGATCGGCACCAGCCCCTGGTGCAAGCCAGACAGCACCAGCGGCAGGAACAGCCCGGAGAGCAGCGCCCCGACAAGCAGCCCGCCCTTGTCGATCGCCAGATTGGCGCCGTGGGCGATGGCATCGGAAATGGCGCCGCCGATCGGCTGCAGGATCAGGATCGCCAACGAGGCGGTCACCAGCGTGGTCAGCAGCGGATTGAGGATCAGTTCGACCGACTCCGGCAGCAGCGTGCGCAGGCGTTTCTCCACCCAGCACATCAACGCCACCACCAGCAGTACGGCGATCACCCCGCCGCGCCCCGGCTGCAGCGCCTCGCCGAACAGGGTGATCTGCGCCAGCGCCGGGCTGGAAAGGATCCCGGCCATCACGCCGCCCATCGCCTGTGAGCCGCCGAACACCCGCGCGGCGTTCACCCCAACCAGAATGTTCATGATGGCGAACACCGCGCTGCCGAAGATCGCCAGCAGCCCCAGCGCGTTCGGGTAGTCCAACGCCAACTGTCCGGCGATGTCGGGCCGTTTCAGCAGGTTGATGATGCCAGTGATCAGCCCCGAGGCGATAAACGCCGGGATCAGCGGAATAAAAACGTCGGCCAGCTTTTTCAGCGCGCCGCTCATCGGCGCCGCGTATTTCTGTTTGGCCTGCGCCTTGGTGCGGGCGGCGTCACCAACGGCGGGCTGCGCGCTGCCGCTCAGCAAAGCGCGCATGGCGTCCACCACCTTGGCGGCGGCGCCCGGGCCGACGATAAACTGATGCTGTTCACCCTGCTTGATATAGCCCTTCACGCCGGGCAACTGCTTGAGGGCCGCCAGATCCAGACGCTGTTCGTCGCTGACCTCGACGCGCACCCGCGTCATGCAGTTTTCCAGTTTGAGGATATTGCCCTCGCCCCCCACGCCCGCCAGGATCTGTGTCGCTAATGCCGTTGTCTTGTCCATCGCCGCCCCCACCGTGAATTAACGCGCCAACGCCGCGCGCAGGTAGCCGTCGTGCCGCTGCAGCCGCTGCTGCGCCTCATCGGCGCTGACGCCGGCTAAAATCATCAGGATCGCCGGTTTGACCTCAAAGCCGGTCTGCGCCAGCGCCGCCTCCGCCTGAGCGCGTTCGGCGCCGGTGGCCTCCACCACGATGCGGCAGGCGCGATCCACCAGTTTGACGTTGGTGGCCTTCACGTCCACCATCAGGTTCTGGTAGACCTTGCCCAGCTTGACCATCGCGCCGGTCGACAGCATGTTGAGCACCAGCTTCTGCGCGGTGCCGGATTTCAGGCGCGTCGAACCGGTCAGCGCCTCCGGCCCCACCACCGGCGAGATCGCCACCTGCGCTTCGTGCGCGATCGGCGAATCCGGGTTGCAGGAGATGGCCGCCGTCGGGCAACCCAGCCCGCGCGCATAGCGCAGCGCGCCAATCACATAAGGCGTGCGCCCCGAGGCCGCCAACCCCACCACCATATCGACGGCGGTCAGGTTCAGCGCCCGGAGGTCGGCCTCGCCCAGGGCTGCGTCATCTTCCGCCCCTTCCACCGCTTTGAGCAGCGCGCCCGGCCCGCCGGCGATTAGCCCCACCACCACGCCGTGCGGCACGCCGAAGGTCGGCGGGCACTCGGAGGCATCCAATACGCCCAGGCGCCCGCTGGTGCCGGCGCCCAAATAAATCAGCCGCCCGCCGGCCTTCAGCGCCACCGCGGCCAAATCGACCGCCTGCGCGATCGCCGGCAGCACCTTTTCAATCGCCTCCGGCACCTTGCGATCTTCCTGGTTAAAGCAGCGGACCATGTCCAGCGTCGACATCTCATCCAGCCCCATGGTGGCCGGGTTGCGGGTTTCCGATACCAGTGCGCCTAAGTTCATCTGTTCACCTTTGAATTTTTAATTCACAAAATTAAATCAATATTTGAATATTTTATTCAACAAAGCGAGCGCTATTTGCTATTTTAACGACGAGCTCACAAAAATTTTCACCGCGCGTTTTCGCTGCCTGCGTGGCAAAATGGCCGCTGGTTTCCAGGGAAAGATCAATGAGTACCCTTCTGCGCATTCGCCAGATGTATCCGACACTGGCGCAAAACGACCGCAAGCTGGCGGATTTTTTGCTGAACAACGCCGAACAGGCGCGCCATCTCAGCTCGCAAAAGCTGGCCCAGCTGGCCGGCGTCAGCCAATCGAGCGTGGTGAAGTTCGCCCAAAAGCTGGGCTATAAAGGTTTCCCGGCGCTGAAGCTGGCGCTGAGCGAGACGCTGGCCCAGCCGCAGGCCGAACCGGTAGTGACCGTTCATAACCACATTCTCAGCAGCGACACGCTGAAAACCGTCGGTGAAAAGCTGTTGGCGGAAAAGCAGGCGGCGCTGCGCGCGACGCTGGACATCAACAGCGAAGAACGGCTGCATCAGGCGCTGGACATGCTGCGCCAGGCGCGCCGGGTGATGCTGATCGGCATCGGCGCCTCCGGGCTGGTGGCCAAGGATTTTTCCTTCAAGCTGCTGAAAATCGGGGTGATGGCGGTGGCCGAAGCGGATATGCACGTTCAACTGGCGGCGGTGCAGGCGCTGGACAAACGCGATCTGCTGGTGGCGATCTCCTTCAGCGGCGAGCGGCGTGAAATCAATCTGGCGGCGGAAGAAGCGCGCCAGGCCGGCGCCAGGGTGCTGGCGCTGACCAGCTTCTCGCCCAACGGCCTGCAGCAACGCGCCGATCACTGCCTCTATACCATCGCCGAAGAGCCCCGCACCCGCAGCGCGGCCATCTCTTCCAGCACGGCCCAGTACGCTCTCACCGACCTGCTGTTTATGGCGCTGATCCAGCACGACCTCGATCATGCCCGCGACCGTATCAGGCACAGCGAACAATTGATGAAAAAGTTGGTTTAACCGGTATAATCGCCGCTGCGAAAAATACCCCTGTTAATAATGAGAGATACGTCATGGCCCTGCTAATCACACGCAAATGCATCAACTGCGACATGTGCGAGCCGGAATGCCCGAACCAGGCGATTTCGATGGGCGATGAGATCTACCAAATCGATACCGACCGCTGCACCGAGTGCGTTGGCCATTACGATACGCCAACCTGTCAGCAGGTCTGCCCGATCGACAACACCATCATTACCGATCCGCAGCATCGCGAGACTAATGAGCAGCTGTGGGATAAGTTCGTGGTGTTGCACCACGCCGATCGCATTTAACCCGCCGCAGGACTGACAAGGGCGCCGCAGGGCGCCCTTTCTATTTTCAGCTTTCGACGATCACCGTCGCGCAGGCATAGCGCCTTTCATCGGCCAGCGAAACGTGGATCGCGGTGACCCCCATCTCCCCCGCCAGCTCGGCGGCGCGGCCGTGCAAACGAATATTCGGTTTGCCCAGCGCATCGTTGAACACCTCGAACTGGTTGAACGCCAGGCCGTTGCGAATGCCGGTGCCGAACGCCTTGGCGGCGGCCTCTTTCACGGCGAAACGCTTGGCCAGAAAGCGAATCGGCTGCTGGTGCTGCTGGTACAGCGCCCATTCGGCGTCGCTCAGCACGCGGCGCGCCAGACGATCGCCGCTGCGCTCCACCACCGCTTCGATACGCGCCATCTCGACGATGTCGGTACCCAGCCCGAGCACCGCCATTACCGGCGCGCTTCCCGCATCAGCACTTTCATGTCGGCAACCGCAGCCGGCAGCCCGCTCATCACCGCCTGGCCGATAATCGCATGGCCGATGTTCAGCTCGTGCATTTCCGGCAGCGCGGCGATCGGCTGCACGTTGTGATAGGTCAGGCCGTGGCCGGCGTTGACCTTCAGCCCCTTCTCGGCCGCGTAGGCGGCGGCGACCGCGATGCGGCGCAGCTCGGCCTGTACCGCCAGCTCGCCCTGCGCTTCGGCGTAGGCGCCGGTGTGGATTTCGATATAGGGGGCGCCCACCGCCACCGCCGCGTCGATTTGGCGGTGATCGGGATCGATGAACAGCGAGACCAGAATGCCCACCTGCGCCAGGCGCTCGACCGCCACGCTCATTTTGTCCAGCTGGCCGGCAACGTCCAGGCCGCCTTCGGTAGTCACTTCTTCACGCTTTTCCGGCACGAGGCAGCAGAAGTGCGGCTTCAGCTCCACGGCGATGTCCAGCATCTCGTCGGTCACCGCCATCTCCAGATTCATGCGCGTCTGGATGGTCTGGCGCAGCAAACGCACGTCGCGGTCGGTGATGTGGCGGCGGTCTTCGCGCAGATGCACGGTAATGCCGTCGGCCCCCGCCTGTTCGGCAATGAATGCCGCCTGAACCGGATCCGGGTATTGGGTTCCGCGCGCGTTACGTAACGTGGCGATGTGATCGATATTGACGCCCAGCAGTAAATCAGCCATGACAACCTCTAAATACGATTTTCAGTGCCAGCAGTTTACACGCGGGTGCAGAACGGCAAAAGGAGAAAAGGTCAGGCGTCGTCGACCGGCGTATTCGGCTGCTTGCGCACGAATTGACGGAACAGTTCGCGGCTCTTCAACGGCTTGCCGCCGAGGTAGGGTTTCAGCGCCATGCGGGTGAAACGCTTGGCGGCGCGCAGCGTCTCGGCATCGGGAAACTGCCGCTCCGCCAGCGCGCGCAGTTCGCGCCCGGTGAAGCTGTAGTGATCCACCACCAGGCTGGCGATAAAGCCCTTCTCTTCGCGGTAGCGGTAGGTCATGGCGTCATCCACCGGCAGGCCGCTGCCGGCGCAGTGCAGGAAATCAAGGCCGTAACCCAGGTGCTGCAACAAGGCCAGTTCGAACTGGCGCAACGCCTGTTCCGGCGAGCTGTCTTCCGCTGCCAGCGCCTGCAGGCACTGCAGGTAGTCGAAGAACAGCACCGAGTAGTTGGTTTCCTGCTCCAGCACGCGCGCCAGCAGTTCGTTCACGTACAGGCCGCTGTAAAGCATCATGCCGCTGAGGGGTAAACCGAGAGAGACCGCTTCGGCGTTGCGCAGCGTTTTCACTTCGCCGCGGCCGCCCCAGCGCACTAACAGGGGGGTAAAGGGCTGCAGGCAACCCTTCAGATTGGAGCGGCGGCTGCGCGCGCCTTTTGCCAGCAAGCGCACCCGCCCATGACCTTCGGTAAACAGATCCAGCATCAGACTGGTTTCACTGTACGGCCGCCCATGCAGGACGAAAGCGCGCTCCCAGCCGTCCACGGATCGTTACTTCAGATCGTCAACATAGCCCAGGCTGCGCAGCGCACGTTCGTCGTCCGCCCAACCGGATTTCACTTTCACCCACAGCTCCAGATGCACTTTGGCATCGAACATCTGTTCCATGTCCTGGCGCGCTTCGATGCCGATGGTTTTGATCTTGGCGCCCTTGTTGCCGATGACCATTTTCTTCTGGCCTTCGCGCTCGACCAGGATCAGGCCGTGCACATCGTAGCCGCCGCGATCGTTAGCCACGAACTGTTCGATTTCCACCGTCACCGAATACGGCAGCTCTTCACCCAGGAAACGCATCAGCTTCTCGCGGATGATCTCGGACGCCATAAAGCGCTGGGACCGATCGGTGATGTAGTCTTCCGGGAAGTGGTGTTCCGCTTCCGGCAGCAGCTTGCGCACGATGCCGGCGATGGTGTCGACGTTCATCCCTTTCTCGGCGGAGATAGGCACCACGTCGAGGAAATTCATCTGCTGGCTGAGGAACGCAATGTGCGGCAACAGCTTGGATTTGTCGGTGACGTTATCTACCTTGTTGATCGCCAGCAATACCGGGCAGCGCAGGCTGCGCAGCTTGTTGACCACCATTTCGTCGTCGGCGGTCCAGTTGGTGCCTTCGACCACGAAGATAACCAGTTCGACGTCGCCGATCGAGCTGCTGGCCGCGCGGTTCATCAAACGGTTGATGGCGCGTTTTTCTTCGATGTGCAGCCCTGGGGTATCGACGTAGATCGCCTGATAGGCGCCATCGGTGTCGATGCCCATGATGCGGTGACGGGTCGTCTGCGGCTTACGCGACGTAATGGAAACCTTCTGCCCCAGCAGTTGGTTCAGCAACGTCGATTTGCCCACGTTCGGGCGGCCGACGATGGCGATAAAACCGCAGTGTTGTTTTACTTCACTCATTCAAGCTCCAGCTTTTTCAGCGCTTGTTCCGCTGCCGCCTGCTCGGCTTTACGGCGGCTCGAGCCGGTGCCCACCACGGGCTCGCTCAAACCACTCACCTGGCAGTGGATGGTAAACTCTTGGTCGTGCGCTTCACCGCGAACCTGCACCACCAAATAAGAAGGCAACGGCAGATGACGCCCCTGCAAAAATTCCTGCAAACGGGTTTTCGGGTCTTTCTGCTTATCACCGGGGCTGATTTCGTCCAACCGGCTGCGATACCAGTCCAAAATCAGACGCTCGACGGTCTGGATGTCGCTGTCCAGGAACACGCCGCCGATCAATGCCTCCACCGTATCCGCCAGGATTGACTCGCGGCGGAACCCACCACTTTTCAATTCGCCCGGCCCAAGCCGCAGACATTCGCCCAGGTCAAACTCGCGCGCCATCTCCGCCAGCGTGTTGCCGCGCACCAGCGTGGCGCGCATGCGGCTCATATCGCCCTCGTCTACGCGAGGAAAGCGGTGATAGAGCGCATTGGCGATGACAAAGCTAAGAATCGAGTCACCCAGAAACTCAAGACGTTCATTGTGTTTACTGCTGGCGCTGCGGTGAGTCAAAGCCTGCAGTAAAAGCTCCTGCTGTTGAAAAGTGTAGCCCAGCTTCCGCTGCAGCCTGTTTATTACGATGGGGTTCATGAGTTACCAATAGATCAAGAATGCGTCAAAAACTTGCAGCATACGGAACAGGCCTGCTTCGCCGAAAGCCGATCCAAAGCTGTTTCGTTTGCAGTGGCTCCCAGCAGGAGCCAACTTTTATCGCTCGAGAAAGTATTCTACAACGAGTGGAAACATAATGCTGTGTTTATATCCCCTTAATCTTTCACGCCGCAGCAGGCTGCGGCGTGAAATTGACAGGGAATAAATCAGCGATTAATGAATGCCGCCAATCCGGCTGAAACGCACGCCGGTAGGCCACTCGCCTTCCTGCTTTTCAAAGCTCATCCAGATGGCCGTGGCTTTACCCACCAGATTCTTCTCCGGCACAAAGCCCCAGTAACGGCTGTCCGCGCTGTTGTCGCGGTTGTCGCCCATCATGAAGTAATGCCCGGCCGGCACCACCCACTCCGCCAGCGGTTTGCCCGGCTGTTGGTAGTAAGCGCCCACCTGATCCTGCGTGCCCGGCACGGTCAGGATGCGGTGCGTCACGTTGCCCAGGCTCTCCTGACGTTCACGCAGACGAATGCCGCCCTGCGGCACGTTGTCATTCAGCGGGATCTGGTAGAAACCGTTGCTGGCCTCGCCCATGCCGCTGCGGCTGAACAGCTGTACGAAGTCGCTCGGCTGCGCGTCGGCGTAGGTGACCGCCAGCGCGGTATCGCAGGACTGCCCGCTGTTGCACGACGGCTGCACCGTAACGCGCTTATTCACCGGATCGTAAGTAATACGGTCGCCCGGCAGGCCAATCACGCGCTTGATATAATCCAGCTTCGGATCCAGCGGATATTTAAATACCGCAATATCGCCGCGCTTCGGATGACCGGTTTCAATTAGCGTGGTCTGGGTTATCGGATCTTTAATGCCGTAAGCATATTTCTCCACCAGAATGAAATCGCCAATCAACAGCGTCGGCATCATTGAGCCGGACGGGATTTGGAACGGTTCGTAAATAAACGAGCGCACCACAAAGACCAGCAGCAACACCGGGAAGACCGATGCCCCGGTCTCTACCCAGCCTGGCTGCTTAGCCACTTTCGCCAGCGTTTTATCGTCTACTGCGCCCGCGGTCTGCTCGTTGACCGCCGCAATCTTCGCGCGGCGGGCCGGCGCCCATTTAAAGCGCTCGAAGCACCAGATGATCCCGGTGACCAGGGTGGCCAACGCCAGGATCAGGGCAAACATATTCGCCATGCAAACTCCCTCGTTTCGCGAACTCGTCGCGGTTACTTGCCGTCTTTACCGACGTGCAGAATGGCCAGGAACGCTTCCTGCGGCAGCTCGACGTTGCCGACCTGCTTCATGCGCTTCTTACCGTCTTTCTGTTTCTGCAGCAGCTTTTTCTTACGGCTGACGTCACCGCCGTAGCATTTCGCCAGCACGTTTTTACGCAGCTGCTTCACGGTGGAACGCGCGATGATGTGCGTGCCGATCGCCGCCTGAATCGCGATGTCGAACTGCTGACGCGGGATCAGATCTTTCATCTTTTCCACCAATTCACGGCCGCGATACTGCGAGTTGTCGCGGTGGGTGATCAGCGCCAGCGCATCCACGCGCTCGTTGTTGATCAGCACGTCCACGCGCACCATGTCGGAGGCCTGGAAGCGCTTGAAGTTGTAATCCAGCGACGCATAACCGCGCGACGTGGACTTCAGGCGGTCGAAGAAGTCGAGCACCACTTCCGCCATCGGGATTTCATAGGTCAACGCCACCTGGTTGCCGTGGTAGACCATGTTGGTCTGCACGCCGCGTTTCTCAACGCACAGGGTGATGACGTTGCCCAGGTACTCCTGCGGCATCAGCATGTGGCATTCGGCGATCGGCTCGCGCAGTTCCTGGATGTTGTTCAACGGCGGCAGCTTGGATGGGCTGTCGACGTAGATCACTTCTTTGCCGGTGGTTTCCACTTCGTAGACTACCGTCGGCGCGGTGGTGATCAGATCCAGATCGTATTCACGCTCCAGACGCTCCTGAATGATCTCCATGTGCAGCAGACCAAGGAAGCCGCAGCGGAAGCCGAAGCCCAACGCGGTGGAGCTTTCCGGTTCGTAGAACAGGGAGGCGTCGTTAAGGCTCAGCTTGCCCAGCGCATCGCGGAAAGATTCATAGTCGTCGGAGCTGATCGGGAACAGACCGGCGTACACCTGCGGCTTCACTTTTTTGAAGCCCGGCAACGCTTTATCCGCCGGCTGACGCGCCTGCGTCAGGGTATCGCCCACTGGCGCGCCGAGGATGTCTTTGATCGCGCAGACCAACCAGCCCACTTCGCCGCAGTTCAGCACGTCGCGATCGACCTGCTTCGGCGTGAAAATGCCCAAACGATCGGCGTTGTACACCTGGCCGGTGCTCATGACCTTGATCTTGTCGCCCTTGCGCAGCGTGCCGTTCTTGACGCGCACCAGCGACACGACACCCAGGTAGTTATCGAACCAGGAGTCGATGATCAGCGCCTGCAGCGGCGCATCCGGATCGCCCTGCGGCGCAGGAATGTCGCGCACCAGGCGCTCCAGCACGTCGGGCACGCCGACGCCGGTTTTGGCCGAGCAGCGCACGGCATCGGTGGCGTCGATGCCGACGATGTCTTCAATTTCCTGCGCGGCGCGATCCGGATCGGCGGCCGGCAGGTCGATTTTATTCAACACCGGCACCACTTCCAGATCCATTTCGATCGCGGTGTAGCAGTTGGCCAGCGTCTGGGCTTCTACGCCCTGGCCGGCGTCCACCACCAGCAGCGCGCCTTCGCAGGCCGCCAGCGAGCGGGACACTTCATAGGAGAAGTCAACGTGGCCTGGGGTGTCGATAAAGTTAAGCTGATAGGTCTGCCCATCCAGCGCCTTGTAATCCAGCGTGACGCTTTGCGCCTTGATGGTGATGCCGCGCTCGCGCTCCAGATCCATGGAATCGAGCACCTGCGCAGCCATTTCACGGTCGGACAGGCCACCGCAAATTTGGATAATGCGGTCAGACAGCGTCGACTTACCGTGGTCAATATGGGCAATAATGGAGAAATTTCGTATATGCTTCATTATAAAAGTTTTTCTGCCTTGGTATTTCTGAATTACTCGCCTATAGAAACCCGCATGGACCTAAAGCGACAGTGAATGGGTTAGGCCGTCTTGCACCTGAATCGCTGCATTCTACATGCCACACCACTGAAAACCTAGCGATCGGTGCAGTGAAGGCATTCTATTATGCGCAGCTAAATGTTACAGGGCGCCCCGGCTGATGAAAACAGATGTTAACACGGGCTATACGGCCTGAACTCAAGGCTTGCAGGTGCTCCGTGGCCGTCAAACTCCGGCGCTAATACATAACCGGCCGCAGCGCAATAAACCCCTTCTGAAATTATCGAAAAAGAATATTTGGATCAACCTCTTAGAATTCGATTTTGCCCCACATCCTTTAGGAAAAACCCCATATACGCCACCACCGTCCCTCGGATAGAAAGGGCATGAACTCCGCGACAAAACATTATTCCGGGCACTACATCGGCAGCCCACCGGGGTTCACCAGCATATCTGCGTACGTTGATTGGAAGGTGCATTATGATCGATAAAGGGCAAATGCTGAGCCGGCACGATTTTTCGAAGGTCAACTGGGGCATTCTGGCGGCGGCGGCGCTGCTGTTCAGCGTGGGTGCGGCGCTATTGGTGCTGCCGCTGCTGAGCAGCATTGATGAGAATGACGTCATCACGCTGTTGCAGGCCGGCGCGGGCACAATTTTACTCGGCTGTACGCTGCTGGCGCTGCGGCATTACCTGCGCCCGGTGTTGACATATCGGCTCTACGAGCACGGCGTGCGGGTCTTTGACGGCCACCATCACAAAGAGCGTTTCATTCCGTTTGAGAAAATCGGCGACATCTATCGCTTTCGCGGCGGCAAGGCTTTTGGCGGGTTGTTTGACGTCACGGCGTTCCGCGCCGGCGCGGATCAGCCCTGGTGCACGGTCTTCAGCAATGTCGCCCATTCGTGGCGACTGGCGGACGTGATCGTCGATCAGCAGCTGCAGCAGCGCGGGCCATTGGCGTTGAACGCGCTCTATCAGGGGGAGACGGTGTCGTTTCACACGGTTGAGGGCGACGCACGCTGGCTGTGGCAGTTGCTGCTCGGCAAACGGCAAGGCACGCCGACCGAAACGCTGCGGCTGAGCGCCACCCTGCTGACCACTGAACGGGGCAACGTGCCTATCGAGCAGATCCGCGCGTTGGAAAATCATCCGCAGCGCGGCATCCGCTTATTCGACGGCCAGGGCAATGTGCTGTTCGCTATCAACGATGATTCGCTGCTCAGCGCCGATCTGTTCATCGCGCTGCTGGAACATATGATCCACAACCGCATCCCCGCCTATCACAACCCGGCGATGACGCGGCCGTCGGTTTAAATCAGCGGGGAGTTTTCCGCCTGCATGCGCAGTGCGGTAGGCGGTAAGCCAATCTGCAGCACCACCGGCTGATAGTCGGCCTGCTCGCCCAGACGCCGGGCCAAGCGGCGCGCCAGCATAAAGGCCACCCCGCCGCCCAGTACGGCGCCGACTGCCGCCGAGGCGTCGCTGCCGAAACAATATTGCAATAACGCGCCACCCAGCATCATGCCCAGCAGCGGCGTCAGGTAAACCAGCATGGCGGAGCGCAGCAGGCTGCCTTCCGCGATGCCGACCTCGACGCGCTGCCCCGGCTCGAGCGGCTGATCGATATGCACCTGCAGCTGATGCTCGGTTTCCGGCACCAGCTCGTTCAACGCACGCGCGCCACAGCCGGAGCGCGCGGTGCAGCTGCCGCAGCCGGCCTTGGGTTCACAGCGCAGCAGCGCTACGCCCTGTTGCCACGAAACCACCGTGGCCCACTCTTTCATCATTACGGCGATACCTTGAAAGAAATGCTGTCGGCGATGCGTTTGGCCGTCGCCGGCGGCAATTCGCCCACAATCGTGATTTCGTTGCCCGCGCGCACTTCGGTCTGGATGGTGCGGCGCCCTTGACGGTAGTACTGCTGCCCGGCTCCGCTGCCCGCCGGGCTGACGTTGACCGAGAAGCTGAACAAGCCGTCGCTGTAAAGGCGGGATTCAACCGGCACGGCGACGTTAGGCAATTTGCGGCGGTTGCGCGCCACCTCGTCTACCCCCGCCGGCAGCCAGCCGGTGCTCCAGCTCAGCTGGACGTTTTCCACTGCCGGCAGCGACAGCAGCGGCGGCAGGTTGGCTTTGAGCAGCCCCTGCATCGCGCCCTGCACGTCGGCGCCGACCGCGAAGGAGATCACCCGATATTGCTCCAGCGTTTCGCCGTCGCGATCGAGCAAATCCACCCGCAGCGGCAGCTTGGTGTCCTCGTCCATCCAGACGATGTAGCTGTAGCGGGAACCGTCGCGCGCCACCACGCGCAGCACTTCACACGGCCGATCGGCGATGCGGGTGCTGCCCACGGAGATGAAGTCGTAGTACTTGGCCAGGCGGGTGAAATCGGCATAAACGATCGCCGGCAGCGCATCGACGATGTGATCGCCGGTGAGCGTGAACGGCTCCAGGCCGGGTTCGAAGTAGCTGATCCCGCCGCCGCGCTGCAGCACTTCGCGGCGCGGGCCGTCCATGTGCAACAGCTGGCCGAGTGGCACGTTGCCGATCACCGCATGGCGATAGCGCAACGACTCGATTCCCTGCTTGCTGATGCTGATGTAGGCGAGCTCGTAATTGAGAGAACGGCTGGCGCTGCTCATCTGTTGCAATAACGCCCCGGACGCAGTCGGCTGCGCCGGGGCGATGCTGGAATAGAGCAGGCTGCCCGTCAATAAACAAACGGAGAACCAGATTTGCTTCATTACTGCTGTTGCATTCCTAAAGACTGAGTTCCGGGAACCTGAATGGCAGCCTGTTGCGGATTGCTTTGCTCAAGCTGCAGCTGATCCGAATGCAGGCGACGTTGCAGTTCATAGTCCTGCAGCATGGCGTTGATACGCTTACGCTGTTCCTGCACCTGCTGCTGTTGGCCGCTGCCGGTGGAGAAACTGTCGGCAGGAACGCCCAGGCTGACCGGTGAGGCCTGGCCCATGATCGGCAACGTGGTGAAGGCCGGCGATTCGGACGCGTTCGATGACGCAGAAGGCTGGTTGTAGTGCTGCACGCCGACGATGACCGCCAGCGACACGCAGGCCGCCATGCCGATTTGCGTAATCTGGCTCGCCCAAGGACGCACTTTGTCCCAGAACGGCATTTTCTGCCAGGTGTGAGGCTGCGGCTGAGATTCCTGAACGGCGGAAGGCACCAGCCGGGCAGGTTCTTTCTCAAGTGCAGCGGCGACGCGATCGGCGATATCGAAATGCATCACTTGTCCGATATCACCCCGCAGTGTGTCACGTATCAGGTGATAGCTCTGCCAGCTTTGCTGAAGCGTTCGATCTTGCGACAGAGAACTCAACAGCTCGCTGTCGAACGATTCACCATCCATCAGAGCGGAAAGCTTTTCTTTCTGCATGCCTAAGTACCCTTCCTGTGCCCGCCATTGCTAACGCTGGATCAGCGGTTGAACTTTATTATCGATAGCTTCCCGGGCGCGGAAAATACGCGAACGTACGGTTCCGACCGGGCAATCCATGATGGCGGCTATCTCTTCGTAGCTTAGACCATCCAACTCCCGCAGGGTAATCGCCATGCGAAGATCCTCAGGGAGAGACTCAATGGTACGGAAAACTATCTGTCTCAGCTCTTCTGACAACATTAAGTTCTCAGGGTTCGAAATTTCTTTCAGTGCGCCCGCACTTTCGTAATTTTCCGCATCGTTGGCGTCCACATCACTGGATGGCGGACGGCGCCCCTGAGCAACCAGATAATTCTTTGCCGTGTTCACGGCGATTCGATACAACCAGGTATAAAAAGCGCTGTCGCCACGGAACGATTCCAGTGCGCGATAGGCCTTGATAAACGACTCCTGCACCACATCGGGCACATCGCCCTGCGGCACATAGCGGGAAACGAGACTCGCCACCTTATGCTGATAGCGCACTACCAGCAGGTTAAACGATTTCTGGTCGCCCTTTTGGACCCGCTCAACCAGAACTTGATCCGTTAACTGCTCGCTCATCCGAGGTAAACTCTCCCCAAATCCGTCTCCACGCGTAAAATTGTACTGCCAGCCATACATTATTTTCCTGAGCAAGCACTCGCTTGGAGTTCATATAGAACACGAAGTTCCATATCGCCATTGTTTTTTCTGTTGATGTCACCCTATCCGTGGCTTTTGCCCGGACAGTTAGGCTAACATGAAATTCACTCTTCTTCTGCACACATCATACGTTATGCAACCATCATCTGAACATGTTAGCGATGTACTGATCGTCGGCAGCGGCGCTGCGGGCCTGTCACTGGCGCTGCGCCTGGCGCAGCATTGCAAGGTTACCGTTCTCAGCAAGGGGCCGCTCAGCGAGGGGGCCACCTTTTACGCCCAAGGCGGGATCGCCGCGGTGTTCGATGAGACGGACAGCATTGCCTCACACGTTGATGACACTTTGATTGCCGGCGCCGGCCTGTGCGACAAAGAGGCCGTCGAATTCATCGCCGGCAACGCGCGCCACTGCGTGCAGTGGCTGATCGATCAGGGTGTGCTGTTCGACACCGAGGTCAACGCGCAGGGCGAGGCGCATTATCACCTCACGCGCGAAGGCGGCCACAGCCATCGCCGCATCCTGCACGCTGCGGACGCTACCGGTAAGGAAGTAGAGACCACGCTGGTGGGGAAAGCAAGCGCTCACCCCAATATTTGCGTGATGGAACGCCGCAACGCGGTTGACCTTATTACCTCGAACAAAATCGGCCTGCCGGGCACCCGCCGAGTCGTGGGCGCTTACGTCTGGAACCGCGAGCTCGAGCGGGTGGAAACCTACCGCGCCAAAACGGTGGTGCTGGCCACCGGCGGCGCGGCCAAGGTATACCAATACACCACCAACCCGGACATCTCCTCCGGCGACGGCATCGCCATGGCCTGGCGCGCCGGCTGCCGGGTCGCCAACCTGGAGTTCAACCAGTTCCACCCGACCTGCCTGTTCCACCCGCAGGCGCGCAACTTCCTGCTGACCGAAGCGCTGCGCGGCGAAGGGGCTTACCTGAAGCGCCCGGACGGCAGCCGCTTTATGCCCGATTTCGACCCGCGCGGCGAACTGGCTCCGCGCGATATCGTCGCCCGCGCCATCGACCATGAAATGAAGCGCCTGGGCGCCGACTGCATGTACCTGGACATCAGCCACAAGCCGGCGGAGTTCATCACCCAGCACTTCCCGATGATCCACGAGAAGCTGCTGACGCTGGGCTTCGATCTGACTCGGCAACCGATCCCCATCGTCCCGGCGGCGCACTACACCTGCGGCGGCGTGATGGTCGATCAGCACGGCCGCACCGATCTCGACGGGCTGTACGCCATCGGCGAGGTCAGCTACACCGGCCTGCACGGCGCCAATCGCATGGCGTCGAATTCGCTGCTGGAGTGCCTGGTTTACGGTTGGTCGGCGGCGGAAGACATTCTGCAGCGCCTGCCGTTCATCCAGCAGGCCAAACAGGTGCCGCACTGGGATGAAAGCCGGGTGGACGATGCGGACGAACGGGTGGTGATTCAGCACAACTGGCACGAGCTGCGGCTGTTCATGTGGGATTACGTCGGCATCGTGCGCACCACCAAGCGCCTTGAGCGCGCCCTGCGCCGCATCAACACGCTGCAGGCGGAAATCGACGAGTACTACGCTCACTTCCGCATCTCCAACAACCTGCTGGAGCTGCGCAATCTGGTGCAGGTGGCCGAGCTTATCGTGCGCAGCGCCATGGCGCGCAAAGAGAGCCGCGGCCTGCACTACACGCTGGACTACCCGGATTTGCTGCCGGAAGCGCTGCCGACCATTTTGCAGCCTTAAACTCTGCGACAGGGCGCCTTATCGGCGCCCTTTTCTTTTCAGTAGAACAGGTAGAAGTCAGTGATCAACCGGCGGAAATCGTCGGTATAGCTGCCGTCGGCCTGTTTGATCGCCAGCGCCTGCTCCCGCAGCGGCGTTTCCCGCCGCGTCAGCGCCAGCAACACCCGGTGCAGCGGCGTATCGGCCCGATCGCTGACGTTCACTTTCGCCGCCGTGTGCCAACCGCTTTGCTGCGCCAGGCGTTCGAATTCGGCGCCGATGTCGTGCGGCAGCACCACGCAGAACGTGCCCTGCGCGGCCAGCAGCTGCGCGGCGCAGGTCAACAGCGCCTCGTGCGTCAGGGTTTCGGTGTAGCGCGCGTTGTGGCGCGCCTGATCGCGGCAGGCCACCGCCGGCTCAAAATAAGGCGGATTGCTGACGATCAGATCATACTCAGCGGCATGCTGCTGCGCATAATGGTGAATATCCTGCGCATGCACGCGGATGCGCTGCGGCCACGGCGATTCCGCCGCGTTTTCGCGCGCCTGGCCGGCGGCGGCTTCATCCAGCTCCACCGCGTCGATGGTCACTTCGTCGCCGCTGCGCTGCGCCAGCATCAGCGCGATCAGCCCGCTGCCGCTGCCGATGTCCAGCACCCGGCGCGCCTGCCCCAGCGGCGCCCAGGCGCCGAGCAGCACCCCGTCGGTGCCCACTTTCATGGCGCAACGATCGTGGGCGACAAAGAATTGTTTAAAGGTAAAACCCCCGCGGCGCGGGGTAAAATCGGCTTTCGATCGCTTGCTCACACTCACCACCTGGCTATAAAACTGGCGTAGCATAAGGCAATCTGATCGGCGGGAAAAGAGCGGCTTTCCGCTTAAATAGGTGAAGATCGCGGCCAACCCGTCTATAATCGGCGCCCCAAGTAGAGGTAGACCATGACAGCAACCACTTTTTCCGAACTCGAACTCGATGATCGCCTGATCGACGCGCTGCGCGACAAAGGCTACGATCGCCCCACCGCCATTCAGGCCGCTGCGATCCCGCCGGCGATGGACGGGCGCGACGTCTTAGGTTCGGCTCCGACCGGCACCGGCAAAACCGCCGCCTTCCTGCTGCCCGTGTTGCAGCACCTGCTGGACTTTCCACGCAAGAAATCCGGCCCGCCGCGCGTGCTGATCCTGACGCCAACGCGTGAACTGGCGATGCAGGTCGCCGATCAGGCGCGTGAATTGGCTGCTCATACCTCGCTGGATATCGCCACCATCACCGGCGGCGTCGCTTACATGAACCACGCGGAAGTGTTCAGCGAAAACCAGGACGTGGTGGTCGCCACCACCGGCCGCTTGCTGCAATACATTAAAGAAGAGAACTTCGACTGCCGCGCGGTGGAAACCCTGATCCTCGACGAAGCCGACCGCATGCTCGACATGGGCTTCGCGCAGGACATCGAAACCATCTCCGCCGAAACCCGCTGGCGCAACCAGACGCTGCTGTTCTCCGCCACGCTGGAAGGCGAAGCGATCCGCGAATTCGCCGAGCGCATCCTGAAAGAGCCGGTGGAAGTGGAAGCCGATCCGTCGCGCCGCGAACGCAAAAAGATCCTGCAATGGTACTATCGCGCCGATGACGTGCAGCACAAAACCGCGCTGCTGATCCACCTGCTGAAGCAGCCGGACGTGCAGAAATCGGTGATCTTCGTGCGCAAGCGCGAGCGCGTGCATGAGCTGGCCACCTGGCTGCGCGAAGCGGGCATCAACACCTGCTATCTCGAAGGCGAAATGGTGCAGGCCAAACGCAACGAAGCGGTCAAACGCATGATGGATGGCCGGGTTAACGTGCTGGTGGCCACCGACGTTGCCGCGCGCGGCCTGGATATCCTCGATATCACCCACGTGTTCAACTTCGACATGCCGCGTACTGCGGATACCTACCTGCACCGCATCGGCCGTACCGGCCGCGCCGGGCGCAAAGGCACTGCCATTTCGCTGGTGGAAGCGCACGACCATCTGCTGCTGGGCAAAGTGGGCCGTTACCTGAACGAGCCGCTGAAAGCGCGCGTGATCGACGAACTGCGGCCGAAAACCAAGGTGCCGAACGAGAAGAGCAACGGTAAACCGTCGAAGAAAGTGCTGGCCAAGCGCGCGGAAGACAAGGCGAAGAACAAAGAAAAGGCCAAGGTGAAAGTGCGCCATCGCGACGCCAAAAACGTCGGCAAACGCCGTCAGGCGAAGGCCAAACCGGCCGGCGACGCGGAATAATCACCGCTGCCTAAGAAAAAACCGCCTGTACAGGCGGTTTTTTTATGGGCGTTTACGGCTGCGCGTAATGCGTAGCCAGGCGGCGCCCCTGCAGCCATTTATCCAGCTCGCGGAACTGCGCCTTCAGCTCGTCATTCTGCAAATGCGCCGGCGTTTGCGAGAAGTAAAACTGGAACGCATAACCCTGCTGATTGCGCGCCCGGGCATCGGCACCGGCCTGCAACAGCAACAGCGCCAGGTGCGGCGCGTTGATCTTCGCCGCCAGATGCAGCGGAGTATCCCCCAGCCGATCGCTCAACGTGGTGTCCGCCCCGGCCGCCAGCAGCAGCCGCAGCTGCTCCTCACGCCCGGCCAGCACCGCCGCCGCGAGCGGCGTGGCGCCGGTAACGGCATTGCGCACGTTCACCTGCGCCCCTTCGGTCAGCAACAACCGCAGATACTGTGCGTCTTGCAACATCGCCGCGGTGTGCAGCGCGCTGTTGCCGTCCAGCCCCGCCGTCGCCGGATCGGCACCGAGCGCCAGCAACGTCTGCACGCTGGCCGGCTGTTGCGAAAGCACCGCCCACTGCAACAGCGTGACCTGCCGATCGCCCCGTTCGCGCAAGCGCTCCTGTGTGGCCTGCGCACCGATGCCCTGCGCATCGCCGCGCGCCACCGCCTGAGCCAGCGCCTGGTTGCTGCGGCCGTCAAACGGTGAAATCTCCTGCCCCATCTGTTGCTCCTTAGCCATCATCAGTAAACCGGTCACCGCGACCAGCGCCAGTAAGGCTATCGCCAGCGCCCGCCGCAAGCGACGCCCTTCAGGCATTGGCCTTCGCCTCCCACGGCTTTTGTTCCGCCATCGAGCTTATCACCTTGTCGATGCCGTGCGCCGTCAGGCTGCGATCCAGATGCTTGCTCGGCCGCCAGTCATCAATGCCGGTCAGGGTATCGTTGTTGGCCAGGGTAATGTTGTGGCCGATGGCGTCCGGGATCAGCGAAGTCGATTCCTGGGTGCTGGTCAGCATGTCATACTGCTCGCTGTAACGGCGAATGCCCCCGGCTTCGGCGTCTTTCTTCGCCGCCGCCGGATAGATCCCCAGGCGATTCAGGGTGTAATCCGACACCCCGGCCGCGTTGAAGGTGACCGCGACGGTGCCGGTCGCCAGCGCCGCCGTGGCCGCCAGACCGCCGCCGAGCGAATGACCGGCGATCACCAGCGCATCGCCGAAGGCCGCCTTGGCGCTTTTGGCGGCGGCAACCGCCTGATTGTACTGCACATCGTCATACCCCGTCGCCTGCCGCACGTTGCTCAGCCAGTCGCGCCAGTCGTTGGTGCCGGCGAACGCCAACACATACTGCTTGTCGTTGCTGTAAATCCCGGCCTGGAAACCGCTGCCCGCGTCGTGCAGGCTGGCGGGATCGATGCCGAACCCGAGCAACGCGCTGTCGCTCAGACGGTTGAACCCGGCGGCGCCCTGGCCGTTCAGCGAGTAAACGTCCTTGGCCAACAGCGCCAACGCATAATCGCCTTCCTGAGATTGTTGTCCCCGGGTCACGCCCGGCGCAACCGCCGTCGGCGCCGCCGCGGAGATATCGCCGACCAGCGTATTCAACAGATTCTGCGCATTGAGCGTGTTCTGAGAGGGAGAGGCCACCGGCGCCGGATTTGCCGGCGCTGCCGCAGGCTGCGCCGCCGTCGCCGTCTCGGCAGCGGCGCGAGGTGTAGGGATCGCGGCCACCGGGGATACTGCAGAGGTAAAACTTAAAGGCATACTCATGCCGACTCCTTGTCGATAGACTTTTTATTGAGCACCTGAATAGGTGCTGATTTAGCTATCGGCAGGTCGGATGAGTTCTGTATTAGAAATGCTTATCTTTGTACAGAATGTGATCCGCGTTCGGTTTTCGGCCGCCAAACGCAGAAAAGGGAGCCGAAGCTCCCTGATTGACTGCGCCGCAAATTACAGGCTTTCGGTAAAGGTGCGGGCGATAACGTCGCGCTGCTGTTCCGGCGTCAGGGAATTGAAACGCACCGCATAGCCGGACACTCGGATGGTCAGCTGCGGGTATTTTTCCGGATGCTTGACCGCGTCTTCCAGGGTTTCGCGACGCAGCACGTTGACGTTCAGGTGCTGGCCGCCTTCCACGCGCACGGTCGGCTGCATTTCCAGCGGCACTTCACGGTATTCGATCTGGCCCAGATCGCTGACCGCGACAACCTGATCTTCCGCGTAGTTGGCCTTGGCGCACACGCAGCGAGCTTCCGCTTTTTCATCGTCCAGCAGCCAGAAAGAATTCACCAGCGCCTGGTCGTTCGCTTTGGTAATTTGAATACCGGTAATCATTATGTTGCCTCCGTACAAGGGCGTAAAAATTCACATCGTGAGAAAACCCAATTCTGGTTTCGGCCATTTGGTAAAACCATTGTTGTCTTGTTGTTCTGTATACCAGCCTGACCGGGCCAGTTCTTTGATTAAAGTCAATTTTTACCGGGTAGGCACAAGGCGTGAAGGGGCAAATTTATGTTTTATATCAATTTTCCCACTGCGGCAAAAACCAATTATTTTTGTAAATTTTCAAAAATAATTGCATTACGCGTGACAGTGAGAAATGAAAAGCGGGTTTCGCTGCGCGGGCCGACACGGTAAGCTATAGCCCATGAATTGCTAAAGAAAACAAAGGAGAGCGTTTATGGCCACCTCCCTCACCTGGCATGACGTGATCGGCAAAGAGAAAGAGCAGCCCTATTTTGTTGAAACGCTCGCCTTTGTTGCCGCTGAGCGCCAGGCCGGTAAGACCATTTATCCACCGCAAAAGGACGTGTTCAACGCGTTCCGCTTTACCGAGCTGGCGGATGTCAAAGTCGTCATCCTCGGCCAGGATCCCTACCACGGCCCCAATCAGGCGCACGGCCTCTCTTTCTCGGTGCGCCCCGGCGTGTCGGCGCCGCCGTCGCTGGTGAACATGTATAAAGAGCTGGCGACCGACATTCCCGGTTTCGAGCGCCCGGATCACGGCTACCTGCAAAGCTGGGCCGAACAGGGGGTGCTGCTGCTCAACACCGTGCTGACGGTGGAAGGCGGCCGCGCGCACTCGCACGCCAACCTGGGCTGGGAAACCTTTACCGATAAGGTGATTGCCGCCCTGAACGAGAACCGCGAAGGCGTGGTGTTCCTGCTGTGGGGCTCGCACGCGCAGAAGAAAGGCAACTTTATCGACCGCAACCGCCACCATGTGCTGAAGGCGCCGCACCCGTCGCCGCTCTCCGCGCACCGCGGTTTCCTCGGCTGCCGCCACTTCTCGCAGGCCAATCAGCTGCTGGAGCAGCAAGGACTCACGCCGATCGATTGGATGCCGCGCCTGCCGCAGGCATAGTCCAGAGACAAAAAAGGCACCCTCGGGTGCCTTTCTTTATGCCGTTGCCGGGGCGATTACGCCTTGGCTTTGGAGACCGCGACCATCGCCGGACGCAGCAGGCGGCCGTTCAGCGTATAGCCTTTCTGCATCACCATCATCACGTGGTTCGGCTGGTGATCGGCGGATTCCATCATGCTCATCGCCTGATGCACTTCCGGGTTGAACGGCACGTTGACGTCGCCGACGATTTCGATGCCATACTTGCGCACCACGTCCAGCAGCGATTTCAGCGTCAACTCAATGCCTTCGATCATCGCGGCCAGTTCAGGATTGTTTTTATCCGCCAGATCCAGCGCGCGCTCCAGGTTGTCGATCACCGGCAGCAGATCGCCGGAGAATTTCTCCAGGGCGAACTTGTGCGCTTTCTCGACGTCCAGTTCAGCGCGGCGGCGGATGTTTTCCGCTTCCGCTTTGGCGCGCAGCAGGCTGTCGCGCTCGTGCTGCTGAGCTTCCGCCAGTTGGGCTTCCAGTTCGGCGATACGCGCATCGCGCAGATCGACGCCTTCCGCCGCTTCCGGCAGCGTATCCTCGTGATGAGCGTGTTGTTCCATTTCTTCCGAGACTTGCTCGTTTGGCGTCTTCTGTTCTTTACTACTCATGAATATCTCCGCGTTTTAGCATTAATCTCGCAACTTGGCTTATTATGGGGATCAAAACCGGGGTTTCAAGTCAACCGGTCACAATGTGGGGCATAAACGGGTCCCGGTGAGGAAAATCACAACAAATGAATAAAAAATTCGCCTGTATTGGCATTGTTGGCCACCCGCGTCACCCTTCAGCGCTGGCAACCCACGAGATGCTGTTCCACTGGCTGGTCGCCCGCGGCTATTCGGTGATGGTCGAACGCCAAATCGCCCATGACTTGGGGCTGAAAGACGCCGTCACCGGCAGCCTGGCGGATATCGGCCAGCGCGCCGATCTGGCGGTGGTGGTCGGCGGCGACGGCAACATGCTCGGCGCCGCGCGCGTGCTGGCGCGCTACGACATCAAGGTAATCGGAGTCAACCGCGGCAACCTCGGTTTCCTCACCGATCTCGATCCCGACAACGCCCTGCAGCAGCTGGCGGACGTGCTGGAAGGCGAGTACATCGACGAACAGCGTTTCCTGCTGGAAACCATCGTGCATAAAGAGCACCAGCAGTGCCGCATCAGCACCGCCATCAACGAAGTGGTGCTGCACCCCGGCAAAGTGGCGCACATGATCGAATTCGAGGTGTACATCGACGATCGCTTCGCCTTCTCGCAGCGCTCGGACGGCCTGATCATCGCCACGCCGACCGGCTCCACCGCCTACTCGCTCTCCGCCGGCGGGCCGATCCTCACCCCGTCGCTGGAGGCGATCGCGCTGGTGCCGATGTTCCCCCACACCCTTTCCGCCCGGCCGTTGGTGATCAACGGCGACAGCACCATCCGCCTGAAATTCTCGCAGATCGGCAGCGATCTGGAGATCAGCTGCGACAGCCAGATCGCACTGCCGATCCAGGAAGGCGAAGAAGTGCTGATCCGCCGCAGCAACTTCCATCTGAACCTGATTCACCCGAAGGACTACAGCTATTTCAACACGTTAAGCACCAAGTTGGGCTGGTCGAAAAAATTGTTCTAAAATCTGCATCGGCCACTTTACTGTATATAAAACCAGTTTATACTGTATGAAACTACAGTTATGTGTTTATACACAGGAAGGTTCCCATGCTGGCGCAATTAACCATCAGCAACTTTGCTATCGTTCGTGAGTTGGAAATCGATTTTCAACCGGGCATGACGGCGATCACCGGTGAAACCGGCGCCGGCAAATCCATCGCCATCGATGCGCTGGGGCTGTGCCTCGGCAACCGCGCCGACGGCAACGTGGTGCGCCTGGGAGCCGCCCGCGCCGACATCTGCGCCCGCTTCTCGCTGGCGGACACCCCGTCCGCGCGCGCGTGGCTGGAGCAAAACCAGCTGGACGACAGCAACGAATGCCTGCTGCGCCGGGTGATCAACGCCGACGGCCGTTCGCGCGGCTTTATCAACGGCACCGCCGTGCCGCTGTCGCAGCTGCGTGAGCTGGGGCAACGCCTGATCCAAATCCACGGTCAACACGCCCATCAGCTGCTGCTCAAGCCGGAGCACCAGAAAGCGCTGCTCGACGCCTACGCCGACGAACCCGCCCTGCTGGCGGCGATGAGCCAGGCCTATCAACGCTGGCATCAGAGCTGCCGCGAGCTGGCGCACCATCAGCAGCAGTCCATCGAGCGCGAAGCGCGCAAGCAGCTGCTGCAATACCAATTGAAAGAGCTGAACGAATTCGCGCCGCAGGCCGGCGAGTTCGAACAGACCGACGCCGAGTACAAGCGCCTGGCCAACAGCGGCCAACTGCTGACCCTCAGCCAGCAAACGCTGCAGCTGCTGGCCGACAGCGACGAGAACAACATGCTCAGCCAGCTTTACAGCGCCAAACACCTGCTGCTTGAGCTGGCCGGGCTGGACGATAAGCTCAGCGGTCTGCTGGACATGCTGGAAGAGGCCTCTATCCAGATCAGCGAAGCCAGCGACGAACTGCGCCATTACGCCGATCGCATGGATCTCGATCCCAATCGCCTGCACGAGCTGGAACAGCGCCTGTCGCGTCAAATCAGCCTGGCGCGCAAACACCAGGTCGCGCCGGAAGAGCTGCCGCAGCTGCATCAGCAGTTGCTGGATGAACAGCAGCTGCTGTCGCAGCAGGAAAGCGACCATGAGCACCTGAACGAGGCGGTGACCCTGCATCATCAGCAGGCGCTGGCGCTGGCGGAAGAGCTGCATCAGAAACGCCTGCACTACGCCGCCGAGCTGACCACGCTAATCACCGACAGCATGCAGGCGCTCTCCATGCCGCACGGCAAGTTCAACATCGACGTGCGCTTCGAACCGCAGCACCTGAGCGCCGAAGGGGCCAGCCGCACCGAGTTCTGCGTCTCCACCAACCCGGGCCAGCCGCTGCAGCCGCTGGCGAAGGTCGCCTCCGGCGGTGAGCTGTCGCGCATCGCGCTGGCCATTCAGGTGATCACCGCCCGCAAGATGGAAACCCCGGCGCTGATCTTCGATGAGGTGGACGTGGGCATCAGCGGCCCGACCGCCGCCATCGTCGGCCGCCTGCTGCGCCAGCTCGGCGAATCCACCCAGGTGATGTGCGTCACCCACCTGCCGCAGGTGGCCGGATGCGGGCATCAGCACCTGTTCGTCAGCAAGCAGACCGACGGCACGGTCACCGAAACCCAGATGGCGCCGCTGGATAAACGCGCCCGGCTGCAGGAGCTGGCGCGCCTGCTCGGCGGCAGCGAAGTCACCCGCAATACGTTGGCGAACGCCAAAGAACTGCTGGCGGCATAAAAAAGCTCAACTTTTTCACTTTCCTGCGGTCTGACAGTGACGCTGTTGGCCCGAGAAATATCTAAAGTGCGGCGCGGCGGTGATCCAAAGCCATCTCCACAGCCTGAAAAAGTCCAAGCGCTTGAGGTGCTAAAGGAAAGCCAATGCGTCGCAAAGTGAAAGATGAAGGGTATAAAGGTTTCCAACTGCCGCAAGGTCTATTATCATCGGCATCCTATGCCCTAAAGGAATGTGATTACTATGCGCTGTAAAACGCTGACTGCCGCCGCTGTAGTTCTTGTGATGCTGACTGCAGGCTGTTCTACTTTTGAAAAGGTGGTTTATCGTCCTGACATCAACCAGGGGAACTACCTGACGTCGACCGACGTGGCGAAAATTCAGAAAGGGATGACCCAACAACAGGTCGCTTACACATTGGGCACCCCAATGCTGCAAGACCCGTTCGGAACTCAGACGTGGTTCTATGTGTTCCGCCAGCAGCCTGGCCATGAAGACATCACCCAGCAGACGCTGACGCTGACCTTCGACAGCGCAGGCGTGTTGACCGACATCCAGAACAAACCGGCGCTGACCAAGTAATCGGCGCTGCCCGCTCTTCCGGCCCATGAGGGGGCATGGTGTTCCTCATGACAGTCGCAGGCTGCAACGCGGAAGAGAAAATCAGTTTCAGATAAAAAAATAAGGCGCTATAAGCGCCTTATTTTTTTGCCTTTTCTGCCCGTTGCCGGCGCAGTTCTTTCGGATCGGCGATCAGCGGCCGGTAAATCTCCACCCGGTCGCCGTCGTTCAGCGTATCGCCCAGCTTGGCCGGGCGGCTGTAGATGCCGATTTTATTGCTCTTGAGATCGATATCCTGGCGCAGCTCCAGCAGGCCTGAAGCCTGAATCGCCTGCTCAACGCTGCTGCCCTCGGCCAGTTTCACCTTGCGCAGGTACTGCCGCTCCGGCAAGGCGTACACCACCTCGACCTGGATGTCAGACACTGTAGACCTCTTTCGCCCGCTGGGTGAATGCCTGCACCATGCTGCCCGCCAGCTCTTTGAACACCTTGCCGAACGCCAGCTCAATCAGTTTGTTGGTGAACTCGAAGTCCAGGTGCAGCTCCACCTTGCAGGCCTCTTCGCTCAGCGGCGTGAACTGCCAGCCGCCCATCAGCTTGCGGAACGGACCATCGACCAGTTGCATATTGATGCTCTGGTTATCCAGCAGCGTATTGCGGGTGGTGAAGGTCTTGCTGATACCGGCCTTGGCGACGTCCACCGCGGCGGTCATCTCGTTGGAGGTAGCGTTAAGCACCCGGCTGCCGGTGCAGCCTGGCAGAAAATCGGGGTAAGAATGAACATCGTTAACCAACTGATACATCTGCTCGGCGCTGAACGGCACTAATGCAGACCGACTGATCTGGGGCATATCATTTCCTGTAAGACATAAAACGTACAGATAATACCATTTATCTGGCGGCAAACAAAAAATCTGCTAAGGGATGAGGGCACCAAAAATGCGAAAAATTGCGCAGGTGCTGAACGGGAAAGGATTTCTTTCGCTGAAGCATCCAGTATAATGAACGCACTATGACAAAGAAAAAAGCACACAAACCCGGTTCCGCCACCATTGCTCAAAACAAGCGCGCGCGTTTCGAATACTTCATTGAAGAAGAGTTCGAGGCGGGCCTGTCGCTGCAAGGGTGGGAAGTTAAATCGCTGCGTGCAGGCAAAGCCAACCTCAGCGACAGCTACGTGACGTTCCGTGACGGTGAAGCCTATCTGTTTGGCGCCACCATCACCCCGCTCAACGTGGCTTCGTCGCATGTGGTGTGCGATCCGACGCGTACCCGTAAACTGCTGCTGAACCGACGCGAGCTGGACACCCTGCTCGGCCGCGTCAACCGCGACGGTTACACCGTGGTGGCCTTGTCCCTGTATTGGAAAAATGCCTGGAGCAAGATCAAGATCGGCGTAGCCAAAGGCAAGAAAGAGCACGACAAACGCGATGACATCAAAGATCGCGAATGGCAGACGGCGAAAGCCCGTATCATGAAGCACGCCAATCGTTAAGCCGCTGGCTTATCGAGGTAAACTTCTGGTATACTGCACAAAGTTACTTGGGGCTGATTCTGGATTCGACGGGATTTGCGAAGCCCTAGGAGCATGCCGAGGGGCGGTTGGCCTCGTAAAAAGCCGCAAAAAAATAGTCGCAAACGACGAAAACTACGCTTTAGCAGCTTAATACCCTGCTTAGAGCCCTCTCTCCCTAGCCTCCGCTCTTAGGACGGGGATCAAGAGAGGTCAAACCCAAAAGAGATCGCGTGGATGTCCTGCCTGGGGCTGAAGCGTTAAACTCAATCAGGCTAGTCTGTCAGTAGCGTGTCCATCCGCAGCTGGCCGGCGAATGTAAAGATTGGACTAAGCATGTAGTGCCGACGGTGTAGTAATTTCGGACGGGGGTTCAAATCCCCCCAGCTCCACCAAAATTCTCCATCGGTGATTACCAGAGTCATCCGATGAAGTCCTGAAAGCCCGCACGGCGCAAGCCTTGCGGGCTTTTTTGTGCCTTGAATTTGTCCCGCGAAGTCCAAAGAGAACTAATTAAATCCGAACTTTTTAGGCCCATTGATAGGCCCAACGAAAAGCTATAGTGTTTTCGTTGGGCCTAAACGCAGGGAGACTCCCCATGACAAGAAAAACCAAGCCGTTAACCGATAGCCGCCAAACCCAAAGATGCCGATTCCCACATCACACGGGTTACACAGCGAAGACAATCTGGAGGCCATAGCCACCAACCAATATACCAGCAGTATAGCTGTGCGTGTTGATTACCACTATCCTCCGATACTTGATAACGTAGATAATTGACGAGTTCCCACTTAATCGCTGGCTTTAAAGCTTTTTCCGCTAAAGTCTTTCAGGGTCCGACATTCAAGGCTGAGATCGGCAAACATCTGTTTGAATCGCCGGTTTTCGTCCTCAAGATCCTTCATCTTTTTGATATCTGAAGCTTCCGTCCCGCCGTACTTTGCTTTCCAGTTGTAATAGGAAGCTTCGGATATTACCGCTTTGCGCATGGCGCTCTCCTCTGGGGGACATAATCAGTATGTCGGAAGGTCTCTAATGAATGGTTCGTTTTGCCGGGACACTTACACTAAGCCGTACGTCCCTCTAACTATCAGCCCTCCCTGAATGGGAAGGCGTTATTTGAGTCATGGATAAGTGATATGTCCTACAATCGCGCAGATGAGTCGATAATCGCTGACGTAGAAGATTTCCAGATTTTCTGCATTTTGCTCGCCAATAAAGAAGACCCAAGCTTTATCTTTCAGCCCTTTGCCTTTGGCCTCTATTGCCTCTGTACGGGCAGCCTCCAGCTCTTTACGAACCACAGTACGTTTAGCTTTTGACCAGCCAGCCCATTCGATGTGGAGCTGATAGCTTCTGGTCGGCTTAGGCTTACCTGCCTCATCTTTACCCCATTCCCCAGACAGCGGAATGATGAGTTTTTCTTCATTTTCAGAAAATTTTTTCCAGAGTAGTGGTGCATAAAAGATCTTCGGCTCCGGGTAGGATTGAACCTCTTTTCGGAGCTTTTTAAACGCCGTCATGTAGATTTGACCACTAATACCGGGAACATTAAGCGACATTCCCCGGTCATGCGGGAAGCGAATGAAGGCACGGCAAATATTACGGATAGCATTCACTTGGCGCCGGGATTGTCGTTCGGGTGAATTACTTTCACCAGATGCTGAGGATGCTGAACGCGTCGAACTGGACTTACTTTCACCACCAGCGATACCTGGTTCAACAACCGGGCGCTGTTCAATCAACTTTAATCCCGAGGGCATTAAACCTGGAGCACTGTCCAGTATGTTGCGGACACTCTCCTTCTGGCCCTGGCGAATTACTGTACTTTCAGCATCAGCATCACATTCATGATGATGTTGAATATGGCGTTTCTTTTTAAAGTAGGCTCTGACTTTTTTATCTTTTTCCCATGCAGCAGGATGCATGGTTATACCACATCCCCAGCATACGTAACCTTCAGTATCAACGCTATCAAGCAACCAAAGATCCTCTGCCTCCACAATCTCACGGGTACGTTTATCACGTGCAGATTCCATTACTTTCTCCTTATCGCAGAACGTTTGTATAGGCTTCTAGCCTTATTCAAACCGCTGTTCCCTTTCACTATCTTCCCTTTGTTCACGTTCTTTTTGGCGTTCGAGCCAATGACTCATTTTTTCACAAACTGTTTTGGCAGCCTCGGCGATATCTGGACGCTCGTGTTTACTCAGCGCACCGATGGCGCTTGATCTAGCTTGCATTATGTTCGCCAGGCTACCAGTCCAGGAGGATGGAGTGATTCGCTCAGCAAAAGACTCCAGCACAACTAATGGCTCAGGAGAGGCCTCTAACAGTTCTATAGCAGCTTCGTGTAGGGTTAGTACATTCTGTTCATCATTCTTTGACCAGAGAGTCACACCAGCCGCAATGGCAGCCCAAACACTGGGATCATTTCTGGCGCGGCACCATTCAATCAAGACGCTAGTACTTACATCTGCAAGAGGAGAACGGCGTAAACCGCCACGACGAATAAAGAACTGTCTTCTCTGCTGCTGTTCCTCGGTGCATTCAAAAATGCAATTGAGAAATGATTCAGGCATTAACGCAACAGTTGTTGCTATAGTCTTCTCGAATCCAAAAAAATATCCATAGTGTTCATCAATGACATTGAAAATTGTGTCCAACCACTCAATTTTTTTTGCCTCATTACCATCGAAACGCAATGCAGCATGGATAACTTGTTCCATGCGATAATCGATTGTTCCCCCTTGGTCTCTGTCGCTGTTTTGAATCCTCTGGATAGCTGCTGCAAGACCGATTAATCGAAAGTCTGCACCGAGCGTATCTGTAGATTCATCTTTACCATGAAGCTTCATGGATAGTGCATCCAAAATAACATCGTCGCCGCTAACTTTATTTATAAGGCACTTAGCAAGATCAAGTAAACGGACTCTCGGTAAATTGGCGTATTGGTCTCGCCAGAGAATTGGCTCATACATAAAAGGGCGAATGTCTGGATCATCCAAATGCTTCATGCAGCGATCCAAATCATTTACTGTAAATTTCCCCCAAGGATGCAAGCCAACCAATAGCTGTCGAAGTTCAGGATGCTGTGCACATTGGTCGAGAAACTTCTGTGCTAATGGTGGATCGACAGAGTCAACTTCTTCGATGAACCCCCCAATAACTCCAAAGTCTTTGTTAGCATCTGGTTGTTTTTCAATTTGTTCAACAAGTCGCTGCCAGCCAATACGTAGATCATGTGCCCCTCGAGCAAGTCCTCGACCAAAGACAGTACGATAAGGCATTCCACCGATGGAGAACAAATCTGCTCCTAACTCCTCAAGTACATGATTTGATAAGGCAAAGTCTTGTCCCAATTGAAGTGCTTTAGCTTCAAGTCGTTTTCCGGCTGCGGTATATTTATCGGAGTCCTCATGATCAAAATCCGCATCCAGTGCCCAATAATCATGATTTGTACTCAACACGTATGTCTTTATTGTTGGAATTAACGCAATGGGCTCCAACTCCTTCTCTAAGGCAGCAAGATTATCCGGCAACGGCTCAACATCATCTCCATCGCTACGCTTGGTATAGTCAAAATAGACCGTTGAACGAACGGCTTTCCAACCTTCCCCCCAAGGACTTAAAGCATTTAATGTACGGGCAGCATCGACGAGTTTGTCTCGCATTGCTTCTTGAAACCAAATTCCCCTGAATTTGTCAGCCAGGATTGATCTTGCAGGCCTTTCAAGCTCCGGATCTCCGGATTCCGCTAATTGGATAATGACGCCAATAAAGGCGCTGCGCCATTCGACAAGCTCATCATAGTTGGGTTCGTATCCATAGTCTCTTGGTCGAGCTCCAAACTCACCAACCCCAAACCCTGACCACTGTGGGCCATCCAGGGCAGTTGACAGCATCTTTAAGCCCAAAGATTTACGCGTAATAATACTTGATGCAATGCATTCGTTCATTAAAGCAATACGCTGACTTAGGGATGCATGAGTACCAGACAGATACGCCTGGAAAAACCTTGGAACCATGTTTCGAGCAGAATCCAAGTTATTATTATCGGCTTCGTCCTCTGCCATTTGAATAAGAAGCCTGGCGCATCGTTCAAAGGCATTCGGTTCGTATGCCATCATTTGTAAAAGACGCAGAATACTACGTCGCTGCGGATTGTAGCCCGGTTCCATACCTTTGAAATCAGATGATGAGAGTACGGCCTCAATCCTGTTGAGCAATGCTTCAGGTGCAACCGGTCCGATATACCCAAGTATTCGTAACGAAATATCATTTAACTCGGCTATTCTTCCTAACATCCCTTCAGGCTGAAGCCAGGCTTCTACAATTTCTTTCGCAACAGGATGGTCATGCAACAACCCCAAGCGATGCGAAAAAGACATTAATAAACGCTCACAATCCGGAGCTTCAAAAGTCGCCCTAAGTTGATCGACGGGAATAATGTCGAGTGCGGATGCTGCCAATCTGTTAGCAATGGCATGAGGTAAGATAGCTCTCCAGTGAGATCTTTTCTGAACGATATGACGTTCCATCAGCTTCGTAACGGCTTTAAATAACTGGGTTCTGGAATACCCAAAGAGCGCCCCTAATATTTCCAGTTCATCGGTAGCAGCATCTGGACTAGATACCGAGAATGAATACACCAGTGACAATATTTCAGCTTGCTCCCGTAAATTACCATCAGGATGATTACGCTGTTCAAACAAGCGATTAAACAACTGCGCATCAGAAAGTAGAGCCAAACTCTCGCCTTCCTCCCCTCTCTCAGCTATAGCCAAAGCAACCCTTGCATTCCCATCTGCAAACTCAGCAATACGACGGGCATTATTCTGACCAATAGAAGGGAAGCGACGGATAAGAAGTTGCTCTGCCACCTCTGGACCATCTGTCTCAATATGGATGACCTCAGTTGTCTGTGGTTTGTCATCCCTAATGTCGTACTCGATTGTGATGAGGCTTACTTCTTTTCCTGCGGCTGATACCTTGCTGGCAAGCGAAGCATGGAGTTCTGATGGACAATTATCAAGGATCATAATTGCTCGTCGCTCCTCAGCGATCAGCTTATCAAGCATTGCTGTAGCCGACGGTACTGGCTCAAAGCCAGTATCAACATAAATAGCTACTGTCCGGTCAAGCGCATCTGTTCCAACAGTTTCATCAAAGAGCGCCTGAACGATCCGAGTCTTCCCGACACCAGATAATCCTGTAATACGAACCGCCTTATTCGTCGAACGGATAAGTTCTCGCATTGGGCTAATTGCTTCATCAATTTTGAGTTTTTGCCCCTTTCCCGACGGTAAAGTAATGGTTACACCCGGGGCTGAGATTAAAGTGTCTGTAACACCTTGGGGCGGATTGCTCCAGGCTCCGTAAGGTTGCCACCCGGAATATCCTTGCCCAAGCTTCCCTTTTACCCACAGCATTACTGATGGATGTTGGCGCAGCCATTGAATGAGTTTGGAACGGTCGTAGAAATCGAGATGAAGATTGCTTTTGTTAGGATCATCTTTTACTGCATCCATCATCGCTTTGAGTCGATCCGCCTTTCCTGACGGCGAGCAATCATCACCCAGGCTGACAATGATGTAGCTGCCTTTTTTTCTGGCTTGTTCAGAGATTATGGGTGAAAGCGCGTTGCCGGTGCCCATTTCCTTCTCAATTGTAGCCTTTGGCATTTTATGTTTCTTTGCCTGAAAGACCGTATTAGGCCTTATAAGAAAGCCTGGTTTCAGTTGATCAACTGGAACCTGAACATGGATATCAATTCCTCCGTCAGGGGCTGTAATTGAGCCAGACCAATTTACACATGCAGGGCTATGACCATGTATTGTCACTTCAGCTTCTGCTAGCCGAGCTATCAGCTCTTCTAGCTGAGTATCGGAGAGCCGAAGTAATTCATCCTTTTCAATGTCAAAGATTGCCACGTATTCACCTTAGTAAAAAAATTCTGTCATGGTTCGTACACTAGGGACACTTACTCATCCGTACCTCGCACATAAGAGCGGGTAAGCGCTGTTTGAGTTTTCCGCTTTGCCTGGATGAAAACCTGGACTGACCCCACGCTCGTAGACAAATTCTGTCCTCACGACGAGGCCCGTTCAAAGGCCTCCGGACTGACGCCGCCGAGGTGACTGTGACGCCGGCCCCGGTTGTAGAACACTTCAATGTAATCGAAGATATCCGCCCGGGCCAGATCCCGGGTTTTGTATATTCTCTTCCTGATGCGTTCTTTTTTCAGTGAACTGAAGAACGATTCGGCCACTGCATTATCCCAACAGTTACCACGCCGGCTCATACTGGGTGCCAGGTTATTGGCCCGACAGAACCGTTGCCAGTCGTCGCTGCCATACTGGCAACCCTGGTCTGAGTGCACGATGACCTCGCTGTCCGGTCTACGTCGCCAGACCGCCATCATCAGCGCATCCAGTGCCAGTTCGCGTGAGAGGGTCGGCTTCATCGACCAGCCCACCACGTTACGGGCGAAGAGGTCGATAACCACCGCCATATACAACCAGCCCTGCCAGGTGCGGATGTAAGTGATGTCGGTGACCCAGACCTGATTGGCCCGGACAACGGTAAACTGCCGCTGTACGCGATTAGGGGCAACCACCGAAGGTCGGCCGGCGATACGCCGTGGTGCTTTATAGCCCCGCACGGCTTTAATCCGGTTCAGTTGCATAAGACGGCCCACCCGGTTTTTGCCGCAGGTTTCCCCGATTTCGTTCAGATCGCCATGAACCCGCCGGTAACCGTATACGCCTCCGCTCAGTGAATATGAATCACGGATAAGCGTCAGCAGACGCTGGTTATCTTTATCACGCGCCGAGACCGGGTTGTGCAGCCACGCGTAGAACCCGGCCCGGGCGACATGCAGTACCCGACACATCGTCATCACACCCCATACAGTGCGGTGCTCATTGATAAAGCGGTACTTCAGTCGGGCTCCCTTGCAAAGTACCGCGCGGCCTTTTTCAGGATATCCCGTTCTTCTTCGGTACGTTTTAGCTGTGCCCGTAGTTTCAGGATCTCGCTTTTGGCTTCCAGTAAATCCCTGGCATGCTGTTCGCTGGTATCAGGTTTGATAGCTCGTAGCCACTTATAGAGGCTGTGTGCAGAAACACCCAAACGGTCAGATACTTCGGCAACGGAATAACCGCGTTCCGTTATCTGACGGACGGCTTCTTCCTTAAATTCAGGTGTAAATCGTGGTGTGCCCATACGCTCCTCCTATGCTCAAACTATAGGGCAGGATCGTCTACCGGGGTGGGGTCAGTCCAACTATAGGGCAGGATCGTCTACCGGGATGGGGTCAGTCCAGTGAGGTACGTAACGAAGAAGGCGCGCTAATGTCGCCAGTAAAACCACGCACGGTAAACCTTGAACAGCGTAACTTATCATCCGTTTTTGGCACCCTGAAGAAGCTGAGGCACAGGCCAGCGCCTAACCCACTCGCCGGGCTACCGACATTCAAAATCGCAGAGGATGAATTGGCATTCTTGGCCTTGGACGAAATTAAACGCCTGCTTGATGCCTGCGCTGATTCTCAAAGCCCTAGCCTATTGATGATCGCAAAGGTATGCCTAGCTACCGGCGCGCGATGGAGTGAAGCCGAAAACCTTCAAGGCCATCATTTATCAAAATACCGGATCACCTATACCAAAACCAAAGGCAAGAAAAACCGAACTGTACCGATATCTCAGGAGCTATACGACGAACTACCCAAAAACAGGGGGAAGCTGTTCACGCCATGCAGAAAAGCTTTTGAACGGGCAGTGAAACGGGCCAGTATAGACTTACCAACGGGACAATGCACTCATATGCTACGCCATACTTTCGCCAGTCATTTCATAATGAACGGTGGAAACATACTTGTTTTGAGAGATATTTTGGGTCATTCTGATATCAAGATGACCATGGTATATTCACACTTTTCACCAGATCATCTTGAAGACGCAGTTTATAAAAACCCACTCAACTTTTTATAATGTACAGACTTACATTGATAAATAATCCAACTCATCTTTCATAGGAATAATTTGTTCATATAATCGATGATATGATTTACCAATTGCCCCTCTAAATTGAATTAATTTAGGTGGATTATTACCTATATTAATAATATGATCTTGTGCAATGCCTGGATAAGGATCAATGAAAATTATTTCAGCGACCTCTAGTTGATATGCTTTTTTTGCACAAAGCTCACAAGGACTTGCTGTAGTATACAACTTACCACCTTGCACACCAACGCCACCATATTTAGATAATTGTAAAAAGGCATTTTCTTCAGCATGTAAAGCTCTGGTATGGACCTGATTCCCTTTTTTATCATCATCAAGACTATTATGAATATCCTTGAAGCAATATGACAAATTACGTCCTTTAAAAATTTCAGAACTTGATTCAATCGCTCTAAACTTTATTAAATTACTTTTAGCTTTCTTTCTAAAAAGAGCATCATTTCGCTCATATGAGCTATATACTTTCGAATCAAAATCATTGATCAACCCATCGAGCGATCTCATTGAACATGGTATCTGCCCTTTAGCTACATCATTCCAACCAACTGATTTAATTGAATTATCATTATCTGTAACAACGGCACCGACCTGCCTCGATATACATCCAGAGTTTAATTTAACAGTATATGCGACCTGCATAACTCGCTCCATCGCTGTAGGAGTGATCAATCCAGGATGCTTCATTAGAGCGATATACCATGCAAGTTGTGCTTTAAGTATATTATTGTTATCAAACTCATTTTTAGGATTATAAAGATGTATATCCGAAATTTCTATGCATTTAGTTACATTAGGATTCGTTAAATGTTTATATTGATTGTCTTTATCTCCTTTTCCTGACTCAATATCATCAATGTGTTTAATGCGCTCAGATGAAAATTTGTGTAGCTTCTGTAAATATTTTTTCCTATGCTCATCCGGAGCATTAATTGATACCAGATGGAATGCAGCATATCTATCTTTAAAGAATTTAGCTTCATATGGATTACGTATAGCATCAATAACTACTAATGCCTTACCATCTTGGCTTTTTCTAATTAGCTTAATGACCCTATTGATAGTTTCAGGCAAATGAAATACCGATTTTGGATCAAATTCTTCTGTTTCATAATTTGTTTTTATTTCACCAAGCCGTCTAACAGATTTTCCAGCAGCCTGATAAGTTGATACATAAAGACCTGTATTTATCTCATTAAGTTCTTTTTTGAAGTTATTAGTGAAAAACCTAACCAAATGCAATGTTTTTCTTATGTTAGATACATCTAGATTATCGAGATCTAATTCTTGACCATGATCAATAAGTGCTTTTAAGATATCCGTCCTTATTTTTCTAAGTTGTGTTTTTGAAAATGCTCCTTCATTAAGTATCTTGTTCAATTTATCTTCATCAATGCTATCTTTAGTTGACGACGTGATGAAGTGTGAAAGTTCAGTATGTGACATTGCTAACAAATAAACTGATAGCAAGTCACTAACCTTGATTGAGTAAAATGCCTCCCAATGACTCTCAGTGAAATCCTTAACTATCTTATAACGCTGCAAATCTAAACCATTATAAAAATCAGTTAATTTATCCACATCGGGAAATACTGTTTCATTACTTTCTAAAATAGTTGCTGCTGTAGTACAACCAGAACCAGTTCTCCCAGTTAGGCCAACTAGAATAAACTGCCCATTTTCTAAAAAAAGTTCACTTACAAATTTCTGCGTTTTCATATATCCCCACATCGAAAAGTATTGATATTTTATATTTTTTTCATCACTTCCAGTATAAATTATCGTAGGTAGATGTTCTATTGCATCAGTATAATTGGCGGCAAAATGGCGACAGAAGAGTAAAAAGGCATAACACTTGCTAATACGTCACAATGCCAAACCAATGATAATACTGATAAATTATTGAATTTCAACCATTAATAATAGTATGTAGTAATTTCGGACGGGAGTTCAAATCCCCCCAGCTCCACCAAATACGTCGCCAGTGAACCAGATAGACCCGGCGATAATAGCGAAAAAGCCCACAACTTCGGTTGCGGGCTTTTTTGTTTTTGTTCTTCACTAACGTGTCAAAGATCGTTCCAGTCCGGCAGCCTGTTCGCCTTTTTCCGCCTGTAGTGGAAAAGCGCCATAAAAAAGCCAAACAACAGGCCGGCGGCGAGGCTTAATGTCAGGGCCTCTTCATTAGTATATCCCTGATTTTTCCATACCATGAACCACATCAGCACGCCCCACAGCGGGCCAAACCAAATGCCGAAGAACAGCATATTCAGCCAGAAAGGCGCAAACCGTGGCGGTGGCATATTCACGTCCATTCGCCACAGCAGGCGCAAGATTGGCGGCGCGTAGTTGCTCCTCCACATCTTCTTTTCCTCCATCAGCGCTATCACCTTGTCCCTGCGTTGTTCAAACGTCATCGTTCGCTTCCTTTCAGTGGAAATTGCCTATCCGGTGAGATGATACGCGCTTAAGCCCCTTTCCCAAATATCCGGCATGCCCGCAGGCATGCCGGACGCTACCTCACCGCCCCTCTTTTTCCCCCAGGAAGAAATACCATAGCGGAATGGAAAGCAGCAGGGTGAACACCAGCGTATACAGCAGCACCATCAGGCTCTGCATGATCACCATCTGTGCGCTCCAGTCACCGATCGGCAGCTGAAACTGTTCGACGGTGCCACCGAGGATCGCCCGGCCCATCACGCAGCCGACCGCCACCGCCACTGTCGCCACCGCCGCGCGGAACTTGCGCACCTCGGCGCGGCGGGCGGCCGCTTCCGGCGTTTCGTCCCGAAGCCCTTGCCGCTGGCCGCGCCAGCGCCCTACGTCCACCAGCAGCAACGCCGCGAGGCTCACGCCCATTACCGGCAGGCAATAACCCAGCGCCGCTGCTACCAGCAGCGTGACGGCGCGGGCAGGCAGGGAAAGCGCCAGCCAGGCGGCAACCAGGGTCTGCACCGGATGCTGCGTCCCCGCCGCCGGGCGGCGACTCCACCACATGCGGTAACCCAGCACGATCGTCAGGCACAGCCCGAGGCCGAACGCCGCCAGCAGCAGCTGATTCGGCAAGCCGAACAGAATGCCCATGTGGGCGTCGATGCCCCAGCGGGTCAGCTTGGCGATGAGCGGGAAGGTGTCGAACCGGACCTGGTCGACGACGGCGAAGCTTTGCGGCGCGATGGCAACCGCGTCCACCTGCGTCGGCCAGCTGCGATCCACTTCGGTCACCGTCCAGGCTTTGCCCTCGCCTTTCGGCTGGCGCAGCTCGACCTTGGCGGCGTCTATTCCGGCGGCGCGCGCGGCGTGCAACGCCCGATCCCAATCGCCGTTCAGCGCATTGCTTTGCGCGGCAGGGCCCATCTTCATGCCCGGCATCATCCCGCGGTGCTCGGCGTGCGGATCGGTCGGCGTCTGCGGCGCATCGGCCTGCAGGCTGGTGTTGACCTGCGGCGTCAGCCAGCCCAGGTTGGCCCGCAGCGCGTCGATGTTGCCGCCGGCCCACTGCGACCAGGTCAACCCGGTAGCCGAGAAGAACAGCAGCCCGGCCAGCAGCGCCACGCCCAGCGTGATATGCCAATGGCGGTTAGCGGCGAAGCCCCCTTTCACCCTTTTCAGCTTGCGCTTCGGCCGCGTCGCCAGCCACAGCGCCACGCCGCCCAGCGCGGCCACCCACAGCCAGGAGGCCGCCAGCTCGCTGTAGTTGCGCCCCAGATCGCCAAGCAGCAGGCTGCTGTGCAGCTTGTCCAGCCAGGTGCGCAGCGGCAGTACGCCGGAAGTGCCGTACACCGTCATATCGCCCTTGATCGCCAGGGTATAGGGATCGACAAACAGCGCACGCGACTCGGAAGCGCCCAGATCGGCACTCGTGAACTGTACGCGCGTGGTGTCCATTGCGCCGGGAGCCGGACGCACGGCGTAAATGCGCGCCTCGTCACCCGCCGCACGGCGGGCGGCGGCGATCTGGTCAGCCAGCGATCTCGCCTGCCCGTGCGGTTCGGTGAAAAGCGCATCGCGATACAGCGCCTCTTCAAGCTGCGGGGTCAGCACATACAGCGTGCCGGACAGTGCAGCGACCAGAATAAAAGGTGCGACCAGCAGGCCGATATAAAAATGCAGCCGTCTGATCAGGTTCAGCATCGCGCCACGCGGCGATGCGGCAGGTGGAGTTTTGGTTATTGAAGACATGGCCTTTCTCGTTTTTCAAACTGTGCGCGCAGGCAAACCGTCCGCAGCGATACGGACGGCGTTACCCATGATCAAGCAATAGGGAAAAACGGCTGGCCGGGCGGCCCGCGCGGGCTCGGCCGCAGAGTAAGGCGCCGAAGGGGCGGAGAAACGATGCGCGGCGCGCAAGGCAGGCGCGCGATACGCGCCATCAGCCACAGCAGCGGGACGAATGTCCACAGCAGCAGCGGCACGTGGATCAGCAGCTCGCAATAGCCGCAGAAAATCATCTCCGCCGGGTCCATGCCGTGGTGGCCGGCATGCTCGGCGGCGGGCATCGCCATCCCGTGCATGTCGTGCGGCATGGCGGCGTCCGTCTGAGCCATGCCGCCCATCATTGGGTGGTGCATCAGCGATTTCGACACCACCGGCGCCACAAACAGCAACAGCACCGCCATAATGGCGATGCAGGCGGTAAAGCGTTGCTGTAGCTGACGTGGCACTCTCATCGCGGCGGCGAATTAACCCGGTCGGTGGCGAACAAGCGGCCAGTGTAACCCGCGATGCGCGATGAGGTGAAAGAAAAGTCAGGTTTGTCTTACCCGCCCCCGGCGAGGGCGATCACAGCGCCCGCGAGTAGACCCGCGAGGCTTCGCCCCAGGGGTGATAGCCGAGCCCGTTATAAACGAAGCCGCTGCGCTCGTAGTAGCCTTCCAGATCGGTGCACAGGTGCAGCTGCGAGAAGCCCAGCCGGCGGGTTTCCGCCGCTACATGCTCAATCAGTTTGGCGCCGTAGCCCCTGCCACGCTGCGTCTCTTCTACGTAGAGCGCGCACAGCCAGGGATACAATTCCCCACGGCTGATAAAGTCGTTGGTAATCAGCCCCGCACAGCCGAGGATCTGGTCATTTTCCATCAGCAGGTACCACTGCGGCAGCGGGTTGGCGGCGCCGAGGCTGCGGTTGATGGCGTCTTCATACATCATCAGCGTCTCTGCCGTGGCCCAGTGCCGCTGAAAATACGCAATGGCGCGCGGCGCCAGCTCGGGCGCTTGCCGCACCGAAATCATGTCCATCGTCATTCCCGTTATTCATGTTGTCAGCGTAGAATTATGCAGCAATATGCACGGTATGGCAGCGGCATTCCGCCGCCGTCATTCACCCCAAGGAGTCATCATGACGCAAAATATCTATGACAATCAGGCCTTCTTCGACGGCTATGCGCAGCTCAGCCGCTCGCAGCACGGCCTGGACGGCGCGCCGGAATGGCCCGCCATCCGCCGCATCCTGCCGGATTTGCAGGGAAAAAGCGTGGTCGATCTCGGCTGCGGCTACGGCTGGTTCTGCCGCAGCGCGCGCGAACAGGGCGCAGCCAGCGTGCTGGGGCTGGACGTTTCGGAAAAGATGCTGGCCAAGGCGCGGGAGATGACCGCCGACGCGGGTATCGAGTACCGTCGGCAGGATTTGGCGCAGCTGCAGCTGCCGCCGGAAAGTTACGATCTGGTCTACAGCTCGCTGACGCTGCACTACCTCGAGGATCTGGCCGCCTTGTTCGCCACGGTGTACGCCGCGCTGAAACCCGGCGGGCAGTTCATCTTCACCGCCGAGCACCCGATCTACACCGCCCCGGCGCAGCAGGGCTGGCTGACCGACGGCAACGGGCAGAAATCCTGGCCGGTCAACGGCTACCAACGGGAAGGCCGGCGCGTCTCCAACTGGCTGGCGGAAGGCGTCATCAAGCAGCACCGCACACTCGGCAGCTATATCAACCCGCTGGCGCAGCAAGGGTTTATCATCCAGCATTTGAACGAATGGGGCCCCAGCGCGCAGCAAATCGCCGCTACCCCGGCGCTGGACGAAGAGCAGGAACGCCCGATGATCTTCATTCTCGCCGCCCGCAAACCCGCCTGATTTATCCGCAGTAAACCGTTCACACCACCACAGTTGGGGAGGCCGCCTCCCCCCAACGGCTATTGTACCGGCAGCGCCGCCCCGTGCGCCGCGAAGTGCGTTAGCGCCTCGCCCTCCATGCGATAACGCACCCACTCGCCCTGCGGCTGCGCGCCGATGCTGAGGTAGAAATCGATAGCCGGCTGATTCCAGTCCAGCACGCTCCACTCCAGGCGGCCGCACTGCCGCTCGCACGCCAGTTGGGCGATGTGCCGCAGCAGCGTTTTACCGGCGCCCGCGCCGCGATGCTTTGGCGCCACGTACAGGTCTTCCAGATAGATGCCGTTTTTACCCAACCAGGTGGAGTAACTCATAAAGAACACCGCATAACCCGCCGGCTCGCCGTTTACCGTACAAATCAGCGCTTCGGAACAGGCGCCCGGCCCAAACAGGCTGCGTTCGATGTCCTCCACGCTGGCCCGCACCTGCTCGCGCGCCTTTTCGTACACCGCCAGCTCGATAATCATATCCAGAATCAGTTTGGCGTCGCTTTTTTGCGCCGGGTAAATCTCAATGGTCATGGCAAGTCCCGTGTGAGTTGATGGCCGTGCTTGCCAGCATACAGCGCCTCTCATGCTGCATGAACGGCATTTTCATCAACAGGCAATGAATATCATGCATCTGGATTTGAAACGCCTCGATCTCAACCTGCCGCGGGTGTTCGAAGCGGCGTTATAACGCGGGTTCGCCGATCGGCAGATACCCTTGCCACAGCGGCCGGGCCGGTTCGCCGTGCGGGTTGGCGCGCAGATGAACGTGGTAGCCCTGCAGCGCCTGCAGCAGCAGGCAGTCGTCCACCTCAGCCAGATCATCTTTGTGCTGCTGCGCGCTGTCCGTCAGCAGCGCCCGTTTGGCTTTCTCCTTCGCCTCGTCGGCGGAGCGCGCCACAAACAGACCGAACTGGTGCAATTCCGCCAGCTCATCGCTGCGGTAGCCGCCCACGTTGACGAAAAACAGCTTCTCTTCACCGGTAAACGGCGCAGGCTCTAGACTCACGTCGTAACCGTCCGCCCAGTCGATGCGCGCATAGCCGTCGACATGCACCTTGCGCTTATCGCCGAACCACTTTTCGCGCAGCAGCGGATACGCTTCTTCCGGCCGATCCGCCGCCGCGAACTGCACGTCGTGCAACTCAATATTGGCGCCCGGCGCCGTACCGCCCACATAAAACATCAATAATCCCGGCATGTTAGTCTGCTCTCCCTGGTGATAATCGCTGTATAATTTAATACATAACGAAACACCTGCCAACGGCGGCGCCATTCTGTGTTATCAATAGATGAGGTTTAATCTGTTGTGGAGGAACGCATGGCATTCAATATCGGTGATTTTGTACAACGCACCACCGGCGGCCCGAAGATGACCGTGGTGGCGATCGACGGCGAAACCCTGGTTTGCAGCTGGAATGAACTGGGTAAAGAACAGCGTACGGAGGTGCAGGCCAACGAGGTGGCGCTGTACCACGAAGACGGCGATTTCGGCGTCTGCTGAATGATCGGGGCGCGCCGCGCCCCGTTATCGCCTCAGGCGCGAATGTCCTGGTAGGCTGGGGTGGTATCGAACTCATGCTTGGCGAACGGGCACAGCGGAATGATTTTACGCTGCTCCGCGCGCATTTTCTCCACCACCAACGCCACCAGCTTTTTGCCGACGCCCTGCCCCTTCAATGACTCATCCACCCAGGTGTGATCGATAATGGTCAGCTTGTCGCCGCTCGGCACGAAAGAGATCTCGGCGATCAACTTGCCGTGCTCGTCATTGATATAAAAACGCTTCTCGTCCGCCAGTATTTTATGATCCATATTATTTCTCCCTATATTTCAGTGCGCCGCTGGGGCAAGTATCGATAACGCGTTTCACTTCGGCCGCGTCGGCATTGTCCGGCATAATCCACGGCCGGCGATTCAGGGTAAAAATAGCCGCGTTGCCACGCACGCAGTTGGCGGAATGGCGGCATATCGCGCTGTTAAAATAAACGTCAATCTTGTCGCCGGAATAACGGCGGTAACCGGCGGCGGTCAATTCTTCATCCATCATGGCCTCACATTGCCCGTTTTATTGTTTTTGCTCCAGGCTCAAGTATAGGCAATGCCGCCGGCTTCACCACGCCTCTCGTCCGCCGAAAAAAGCGGCGCAACCGCCCGCCGCAGCTAGAAAAAAACGTAAATTGTTCTAATCTTTAATCAGCAAGACAACATAATTCCGACAGTGGCTAAGGAGTTCGAAATGGGTGATAGCTCAAAAGACGGCGTAATTCTGCTGTCCCGCATTCTACTGATGGTTCTGTTTATCATTTTCGGCTGGATGAAACTGGTCAACTTCGGTGCGACCGTCACGGCGATGGAAGGCTATGGCACGCCGATGCCTTATTTGGCGGCGATTGTCGCCGTGGTGGTGGAGTTTATTTTCGGCATCGCGCTTATTCTCGGCCTGTTTACTCGGCCTATCGCGGTCATTTTCGCCCTGTATGTGTTGGGCACCGCGTTTATCGGCCATCCGTTCTGGAAAATGACCGGTATGGAAATGATGGGCAACGAAATTAATTTCTTTAAAAACATCAGCATCATTGGTGGTTTGTTGTTGCTAGCGGTAACCGGCGCCGGCCGTTATTCGCTGGACTATAAAATATTTAATAAATAATTCATCGATGGCCGGCGATATGCGCCGGCCATTTTATTTCGGCTATCCTTTCACCGGCTGCGCTTGGCGTGGCGCTCAAAGTTTTCCGCCCTGGCCTGCGCCGATTTACGCAGCGTGACATAGCAGGCGCCCTCGCCGCCGTCGCGCGGTAAGGCGCGGCAAAACGCCTGCACCTGTTCAAACTGCGCCAGCCATTTGGCGATGTAACTGCGCACGATATTCGGATGGCTTTCGTTCTGCCGCCCGCGGCCGTGCACGATAAGCAGCGAACGCAGGTTTTGCGCCTCCGCCTGCATAATGAAGCGGAACAGCGCCTGCCGGCTGGCTTCAACCGGCTGACGCAGCAAATTCAGCGACGCCTGCGGCGGGTAACGCCCATTGCGCAGCTTGTCCAGCACGCCCTGCTGAATGCCTTCCCCTTTGAACTCCAGCGGCCGATCGCAGGGGATCACCTCGAGGAAATCGGTGCTGAGGAAGTTTTCCTGCCGCAGCCGCTGCGCTTCGCGCCGCGCGCTTTTGTCCACCGCCTCCTGCGGCTTGAGGTACAGCGTCTGCCGCCTGCTCGCCAGCGGCACCACGTCTGCCATCGCCTGTTCAAAAAAGTCTTTTTCCTGCTCGCTCATGTTCCACCTCTCTTGAACGGCAGCCTTTACGGCCGGGGATGGGGACGATTGTAAGACGCCTTGGCGCGGTTGCAAGCCGGGAATTGTCAGCGGCATTTGTCTCAATTGTCGTCAACGGGTGAGCTTGCGAGCAGTTTTCGCTATACTGCTAAGCCATCATTGAGTGCCGCAAAGGATCGAGCCCATGACAATGCGCGAGCTGGAAATCCAGTTTCAAAATGCGATGAATGAGTTGCAGAGCAGCTTCGAACGGCAACACCGCGAATGGCAGCGGAGCTACCAGGCGCTGCAGCAACTGCTGGAAGAAGCCAAACAGCGCGAAGCCGCGCTGCGGGCGCAGAATGAACAACTGGCGCGCAAACTGAGCACCGCCAGTTCGGTGCCGGAGCAGCATGCGCTGGTCAAGCAGATCAAAATGCTCGGCGCCCATCTGGACGCGCTGGCCAAAGACGCGGCCACCTTCAATCACCACCTGCGCCAACAGAGCGCGGTCGGTAATTTCAGCGGCGAACAGCATTGATAGCGGGCGCTGTCGCACAGCGCCTCCCGCCCCTCTTCTGGCGTACTGAGAGTGTAATAAAGCCTAAATGACCTGGATCATCCTCGCCGCCCTGATCGTCGTATTCATCATCGGTTACCGCATTTTGACGTCCGACACCCGTAAAGCCATCGATTCGCTGGCCCATCTGCTAAGGGTCAAACCGATGCTGATCGAATCGATGATCCAGGAAATGGGCGGCCGCCAAAGCCAGACCTTTATCCGCATGCTGAACAACGGCTATACCGAAGAGATGCACCAGGCCGCTTACCTGCTGTTCATCTACCTGACGTTCATCAAACAGGCGGACGACGAGCAGATTGGCCATTGGCGCGACGTGCTGCTGCGCGCCGGGCTGTCGCCGGAGCTGCACGCCGAGCACACCGAAGCGGCGCTGTTTTACTTCGCCGAGTTGGATATCGATGCGTTTGAACTGGCGCAGTTCCGCCGCGCCTACAACGAGCGTTTCAACCGCGAAGCGTTGGCCCACGGCTGATAGCGTCCCCCTGGCGGGGGACCGTTTACAGGAACATGCTGTAGAGGTAACGCGACAGCGCTTCGCGCGAGCTGAAGCCGTGTGCGATGCCGTAACGCTGATTCGGCGCGTCGCTGCTTAAATCCAGGGGAAATTCCAGATATTGCTCGCTGGTGCGCACCGGCGAGGTCGGCGTGGCGAAATGCACGCTTTTCTCTTTCAACGCCGGGTGGATCACCAACGCGGTTCTGCCCATCCGCGCTTCGCGATTCACATACACGTAGTGTGCACCCTTGCGGTAACCATAGGCCTGATCGGTGACATAATCACGCTCAAAGCCGGTATTCTCCAACACTTTAGCCACTTCATCCGGCCGTAAATACATCGATTCCTCCTCTCATTCTGGACCGCTGAGCGACCTTACCGTAATCATTCACCGAAACAATGATTTTCTGGGGAGGAATCCGGGTTTCGGACTATTCCTGAATCAGACCCGGCTGCGCTGCAGCAGGCGCAGAGTGAGCAACACCCCGAGCGCCACCAGCAGCGCCGCCGCCAGATAAATCGACGGCACGCCCGCCTGCCCGATCAGCAGCCCGGCCAGCGGGCCGGTGATGCCCAACGCTAGGTCGAGGAACGCCGAATAGGTACCGAGCGCCGTGCCCTGATTCTGCGGCGGCACCTGTTTCACCGCCTCAACGCCCAGCGCCGGGAACACCAGCGAAAAACCGGCGCCGGCCAGCAATGCGCCGGTTTGCACCATCCAGGGCTCGCCGGCCTGCCAAATCAACAGCAGCCCGACGATCTCAACCAGAAACGACGCCAGCGTCACCTTCAACCCGCCATGGCGGTTGATGACATTGCTGAAGATCAGGCGAATGCCGACGAAGGCGCAGCTGAACAGCGTCAGCGAAAACGCCGCGCCGCTCCAGCCTTTGTCGGCGTAGTAAAGGGTGATGAACGTGGCGATCACGCCGAAGCCGACGGTGCCCATCGCCAGCCCGAGACCATAGGCCCAAATGCGGCCGAACACCGCGCGAAAGGCGATGCGTTGCCCGGCGGCGATCGAGACGTCCGGCTTGCCGCTCGCCAACAGCAGCGCCACTGCGACCGCCAGCACGATCAGCGCCGCCACCCCGGCCAAGCCCCACTGCTGATTCAGATACACGCCGAGCGGCGCGCCGGCCGCCATCGCGCCGTAGGTGGCGACGCCGTTCCAGGAGATCACCCGCGCGGTGTGCATCGCCCCAACCCGGCCGATGCCCCACAGCGTGGAACCGGTGCTGGCGAAGCTTTCGCCGACGCCGAGAAACACCCGCCCCACGCACAGCAGCAGCAGGCTGAGCCATGGCCAACCGTCAACGCCGAACGCGAGCGCGTAAAACAGGCCGCTGGCGCCGCAGCAGGCCAGGCCGAACAGCACCACCTTCTTCGGCCCCAGCTGATCGGCGTAACGCCCGGCGTGCGGGCGGCTGAACAGCGTGGCGAAGTATTGCGCGCTGATGATAAGGCCCGCCAACACCGAGTTGTAGCCCAGGTGGTCATGCACAAATCCCGGCAACACCGCCAGCGGCAGGCCGATGGTCAGGTAGCAGACGAAGGTGAACATCACCACGGACAGAATGCGTCGGTTCAGTTGGAGGTTATTTTCTGCGGTCATCGAAGGCGGCTCGCATCGGACGGGGTAGACAGAGATTGCCAGCATACCCCGACGAGATTTGATGATAAATGAGAGAGTGATAACGAATTATTATCTCGCTAACGGTTTGCCGCCACCCGCGCACGCAGAAAATCGATAAACGCCCGCACCTTCTCCGGCACGTGGCGCGTGTTCGGGTAGAGCGCATAGATGCTCTGCTCGGGGAAACGGTGATCCGGCAGCAACCGTTGCAGCCTGCCGGCGTCGATGTCGGGCTGCGCCAGCCACGCCGGCAGCAGCGCTACCCCGGCGCCATGCAGGGCGAACGCCAGCAATGCGGCGGCGCTGTCGCCGGTGAGCGTCGCCGCATCCGCGACCTTGAACAGCACCGCGTCGCGCTGCGGCGTGACCACCTGCCAGCTGAGGGGCGAACTGAGCCGGCTGTGGGCGATCCACTGCGCCTGCGCCAGATCCGTCAGCGAATGAATCGGCCGCTCGGCCAGATAATTCGGCGCCGCCACCGGAAAGATGGCGAAGCTGTCGATCAGCGCCGCGCGGTGGCTGGAATCCGCCAGCTGGCCCAGGCGGATCGCCACGTCGAAGCGCTCAGAGATCAGATCGGCATGATAAGAGGAAGACACATGCTGGATGCGCAGGCGCGGATGCTGCCGCGAAAACGCCGCCAGCGCCGGCACCACGACCTGCGCGCCATACTCAGGCGTGCTGGTGATACGCAGCACGCCGCTCAGCCCGTGATGATCGCGTCGCACGTCGTCGAGCACGTTCTCGGCCTCCTGCAACAGCTGCAGGCTGCGCTGGTAGAAGCGTTCGCCGGCATCGGTCAGCGACAATCGGCGGGTGCTGCGCGCCAGCAGTGACACCCCCAGCTCATTCTCCAGCTGCTTGACGTTAAAGCTCACCACCGCCTTGGTTTGCCCCAGCGCCGCCGCCGCCGCGGTAAAGCTGCCCGCTTCCACCACCGCCGCGAAGATCGCCAGACGCTGCAAATTCAGCATTTCGCCGCCCTTATTGTCAAAATCATTTTGACAGTGTAATCGCCCGCCGCCGATTTATCCGCACTTTTCCCCCCGATACACTGCTCGCCTTCAACCGGAGGCACCATGTCTTATCGCAGCAAAGTGGCAATCGTCTATCTGCTCGGCTTTTTCGTCGATCTGATCAATATGTTTATCGCCAACGTCGCCTACCCCGCCATCGGCCAGGCGATGGCGGCGTCGGTCAGCCAGCTGGCGTGGGTCAGCAACGGCTATATTCTCGGCCTGACGCTGGTGATCCCGCTCAGCGCCTGGCTGGCGCAGCGCATCGGCGGGCGGCGGGTGTTTCTGCTCTCGCTGGCGCTGTTCATGCTGGCCACCCTCGGCGCGGGCAACGCCGACAGCATCGGCGCGCTGATCGGCTGGCGCACCCTGCAGGGCATGGGCGGCGGTTTGCTGATCCCCATCGGCCAGACGCTGACCTATCAGCTGTACCGCAGCCATGAACGCGCCGGGCTGTCGGCCGCCATCATGTTGGTGGGGCTGCTGGCGCCGGCGCTGTCACCGGCGCTGGGCGGCTGGCTCGTCGATAGCCTGGACTGGCGCTGGGTGTTTTTCGCCAACCTGCCGCTGGCGGCCCTGGCCCTGGCGCTGGCGGCGCTGTGGCTACGTGCGGAAACGCCGACGGCGGCGTGCAAACCGCTCGACGCGACAGGATTACTGAGCGCCTGCGCGGCGCTGACGCTGCTGCTGCTCGGCCTGACCCGGCTGAGCGAAGCCGGTCATCAGGTTTCCGGCGCGGCGCTGCTGGCCGCCGGGCTGCTGGTGCTGGCCTATTATCTGCGCCATAGCCTGCGCACCCCGCAGCCGCTGCTGAACCTGCGGCTGGTCGGCGATCCGCTGCTGCGCAACGCCATGGCGGTTTATTTGTGCATTCCCGGCCTGTTCATCGGCGTCAGCCTGGTGGCGATGCTGTATTTGCAAAACCAGCTGGGGATGCCCGCCGCGCAGGTCGGCGGCCTGATGCTGCCCTGGGCGCTGGCGTCGTTCCTGGCCATCACGTTGACCGGCAAAAGCTTTAATCGCCTCGGCCCGCGGCCGCTGCTGATCGCCGGCTGCCTGTTGCAAGGCGCCGGCATGCTGACGTTGGCCCAGATCGATCAGGCCGGGCAGCACGCGTTGCAGATCGCCGCCTTCACCCTGATGGGGTTCGGCGGCAGTCTGTGCAGCAGCACCGCGCAGAGCAGCGCGTTTCTGCAGATCCCCGACGGCCAATTGGCGGACGCCAGCGCACTGTGGAATATCAACCGCCAGCTCAGTTTTTGCCTCGGCGTGGCGCTGCTCAGCCTGCTGCTGAATCTGCTGCTGACCGTGTTGCCGCCCGCGGCGGCTTACCGAACCTGCTTCATTCTGGCGGGCGCCAGCGCACTTATCCCGCTGTTGCTGTGTCTGCGCCTCGCCAACCGCGCCATCGTGCGCCAACTCAATGCTCAACAGGATGCTTTATGAACCCGTATTTTACCGAAGTGATCGACGCCCACATCGCCATTGAACGCTGGCTGGGCAAAGGCGCCGGAGAGGAGCAAGCGCTGCTGGCGCGCTTTACGCCGGATTTCAGCATGATCGCGCTGAACGGCGCCCCGCTGGATTTCACCGCGCTGTGCGCTTTTTTCCGCGCGCATCGCGCCGCCAAACCGGGACTGGAAATCGAGATAGAAGAGATGAAGCTGGTGGCCGAATGGCCGACTGGCGCGGTAGTCAGCTACCGGGAAAAACAGAGCCTGCCGGGGCAAAGCGCCACGCTGCGCTACTCCACGGTGGTGTTTGAACGCCTGCCCGACGCGCTCGGCTGGCGGCATTTGCACGAAACCGCCGCGGCGCAATAATTACAGGAAGCTGCCGGCCAGAAACAGTTCCCAACCGACGATCACCCCGCACAGGGTTACCGCGCTGAAAATGACTTCAAACAGATAGCGATGGATCATCGTGAGTAGCCTCAAAAGAAGACACCCGGAAAGACCGGGTGTCTGGAATACGGGCTGTAGAGTGCGGAACCTTGTCGGTTCCGCAAACATCACTTAATTAAGCTTTTTTACCGGCTTTTTTGTGGTGTTTTTTAGCGGCCTGAGCTTTCTGCACTGGCGCTTTTTTGTGGTGTTTTTTAGCGGCCTGAGCTTTCTGCACTGGCGCTTTTTTGTGGTGTTTTTTAGCAGCCTGGGCTTTCTGAGCTGGCGCTTTTTTGTGGTGCTTTTTAGCGGCCTGAGCTTTCTGGGCTGGCGCTTTTTTGTGGTGCTTGGCTTTCTTGTGGTGCGTTGCTTTAGCTGGCGCTTTTTCAGCAGCAGCCGCTGGCGCAGCGGTAGTGGTGGTCGCAGCTGGCGCGGTGGTGGTAGCCGGAGCAGTAGCTGCAGTATCAGCAGCGAAAGCAACAGAAGACAGACCCATAGTGGCAGCAACGATCAGCGCTAATACTTTTTTCATCTTTAAATCCTCAGAGTGTTGTTTCGGTAAGCTCCGGTGGAGCCGTTGAAACAGATACTAGTGGAATCAAACGGCCGTTTCCGTGAGTGATTGGTTTCGCCGAGTAACCAAATGTACAAAGCCCAGGTGCCGGCAAACACCTGCGTGACGGCGGTTTTTTTCCGTGATCGGCCACACAAATCTCGGCATGGTCTACACTTAAAAGACATGTGTCGAAATGGAGAGCTGAATGTTTAAGAAAGCGGAAAGAACAGAACGCGATATCGATCAGGATGTGACTCTGTTGGCCGATACGCTGGATGAAGTGTTGCGCGAGTCCGGTGACAAGACCAAAGAGGAACTGAAAGAGCTGCACAGCAAGGCGAAAGGCGTGCTGCGCGACGCGCGAGCGCGATTCAACGGCTCCACCAGTCTGACACAACATGCGCGCGACGCGGTCGATCAAGCCGACAGCTATGTGCGTGACAAACCTTGGCAGGGCGTAGGGATCGGTGCCGCCGTCGGCATCGTGCTCGGCGTGCTGCTAGCCCGGCGTTAACACCCCTGCAGTCATAAAGATAAAACAGATGTGCGTCTGGCCCGCGGAAATCGCGGGCCGTTTAATTTTAGCGAAACAGCTGCGCCAGCCCCTGTACCGCCCGCTCCGCCTCCTCTCGCCGGCTGAAATTGGCGAACCCCAGCAGTAACCCTTGCCCCGCCGGATGGTCGATTCGCCAGTCCGACAACGCCTGCACCGCCAGCCCCTGTCGCCAGGCTTGCGCCGCCAACGGCGCATCCGCCAAGCCGTCGCGCAGCCGGGCCAACAGCTGAATGCCGCCCTGTTGCGGCACCGTCGTCAGCCACGCCCCCAGCTGCCGCTCCAACGCCAGCGTCAGCCACTCGCGCCGCTGGCGGTACAACGGCCGCATGCGTTTCAGGTGGCGATAGAAATGCCCTTGCCGGATAAAATCCGCCACGCCGGCCTGCAGCAGCGGCGGGCAACCGCAGCCGCGCAGCCGACTGCTGCGCGCAAAGGCCTCCGTGAGGCCGACGGGCACCACTAAATAAGCCATGCGCAGCGCCGGGAACAGCGTTTTGCTGAAGGTGCCGGCGTACAGCACCCGCCCCTGAACATCGAGGCTCTTCAGCGGCGGCAGCGGCCGCCCGTGATAGCGAAACTCGCTGTCGTAGTCATCCTCGAGGATCCAGGCCCCGCGCTGCTGCGCCCAGTCGAGCAGCGCCACCCGCCGCGCCAGACTGAGCGAGACGCCGAGCGGGCTTTGATGGGTCGGCGTCACCACCGCCAGCCGCGCCTCAGGCTCCGTCAGAATACCGGCGGCCACGTCCATGCCCTGTTCATCCACCGGCACGGCGACCGGTCTGACGCCGGCGGCCCGCAGCAGCGGGCGCGTGACCGGATAGCCGGGATCTTCTATCCATACCGCGTCGCCGGCGTGCAACAGCGTCTCCGTCACCCAGTCCAGCAACGCCGGATAACCGGCGCAGAGGAAAATTTGCTCCGGCCGGCAGCTGATGCCGCGCGACAAATGCAGATAATGGGCGATCGCCTCACGCAGTTCAGGCAGGCCGCCGGCCGGCGGCAGCGCCAGGGAAGCCGCCGTGGAACCGCGCAGCTGGCGGGCGACAATGCGCTGCCACAGCGCGCGGGGAAACGCATCCAGCGCCGGCACGCCCAGTTGGAAAGGCTGCAGCATGCCCTGCGGCTGCAGCGGATCGGGCGCTATCGTCGCCAACGGCGGCATAGCGGGCATTGCGCCCGGCGGCATGTGCGGCAACTGCGGCGAGACATAGGTGCCCGCCTGCCCCCGGCTCTGCAAGAAACCTTCGGCAATAAGTTGCGCGTAGGCGCTTTCCACCGTGGCGCGCGCCACGCCCAAATCGCTCGCCAACCCGCGCACCGAAGGCAGCCGGCTGCCCGCCGCCAGGCTGCCCTGGGTGATGGCGTCTTTAATCCGCTGGTAAATCTGCCGGTACAGTGGCTCGGCGAGCCGGCTGTCCAGCCGCAATGAAGTCAGGAACGGCGGCATCATGGCCCGGTTAAATAATCACTTTATGGCCCTATAGCATAGACCATAAGGCCGCTAAAGTAGCGCCATGATTTCGTTACTATCGATTGAGGTTGACCATGATTAAGCAACGTTTGAACTATGCCGAGCTGGCGCCCGCCCCGTACAAAAATATGGTGAGCGCGCTGATGGCGCTGGAGAAAGGCGCCCTGGACAAAGCGACCATCGAGTTGATGTTTATGCGCGTTTCGCAGATCAACGGCTGCGCCTACTGCCTGGACATGCACGGCAAAGCGCTGCGCGAAAGCGGCTTCAGCCATGCCAAGCTGGATACGTTGGCGGGCTGGCGCGTCAGCCATGAATTCAGCGAACGTGAACGCGCGGCGCTGGAGTGGGCCGAGTCGGTTACGCTGATCGCCGCCACCGGCGCGCCGGACAGCGCTTTCGAGGCGCTGAAGGCGCACTTCAGCGATACCGAGATCGCCGATCTGACCTTCGCCATCAGCATCATGAACGCCTTCAACCGGCTGGCCGTCAGCATGCGTCAGTAATGCGCTCGCCTCCCCCTCTTGACTCTGAGGGGGAATTTCACACCCGCAAAAATTTTTCCCCTCGCCTTTTCCAGCCCCGGCGCGGCCTGCGCGCAAAACCCGACAAAACACCATATATAGCGTGGTTGATAAAACAAATATCAACATATAGTATTTTATCTATCAGCCGCAGGGAATGTTGTTCGGCTGATAACGCCGTCAGAAACGCCAGGAACAATGCTCCGTTCTCTGACTTGTCCGCCTTTCCCTCAGCTTAAAGGTAAATGCGAATCATGAGCATTATTATTTACAGTAAGCCGGACTGTGTCCAGTGCAACGCCACCTATCGCGCATTTGATAAACAGGGGATTGATTATCAGGTGATCGACCTCACTCAAGATCCGCAGGCGCTGGACCACGTTAAATCCTTAGGTTATCAGCAAGTTCCGGTGATTATCGCCGGTGACGATCACTGGGCCGGTTTCCGGCCGGACAAAATCGGCGCGCTGGCGCTCACCTGCTGAGGCCCGACGATGAATCCGCTGGTCTATTTCTCCAGCAGCTCGGAGAACACCCACCGATTCGTTGAGAAACTGGGCCTGCCGGCGATCCGCATTCCGATCGCCGGCGCCCGCAGCAAATTGCTGATGGAACAGCCCTATATCTTGATCGTGCCCAGCTATGGCGGCGGCAGCGCCGTCGGCGCGGTGCCGATCCAGGTGATCCGCTTTCTCAACGTTCCGCAAAACCGTTCATACCTGCGCGGCGTCATCGCCGCCGGGAACACCAACTTCGGCGCAGCATACGGCATCGCCGGCGACATCATCGCCAAAAAATGCCAGGTGCCTTTCTTGTACCGCTTCGAGCTGCTCGGCACTACGCAAGACGTTGAAAACGTTAGACAGGGAGTAACCGCATTTTGGCAACGACAGAACTGACCAGGCCCGAGACGGGCGCGCTGGATTACCATTCGCTCAACGCGATGCTCAATCTTTACGATGCGGAAGGCCGGATCCAGTTCGATAAAGATCGGCTGGCGGCGCGGCACTACTTCCTGCAGCACGTCAACCAAAACACCGTGTTCTTCCATAACCTGGAGGAAAAGCTGCGCTATCTGGTGGAAGAAGGCTACTACGAGCCGCAGGTGCTGGCGCAGTACGAATTCCCGTTTATCAAGCAGCTGTTCCAGCAGGCCTACGCCAAAAAATTCCGCTTCGAGACTTTCCTCGGAGCCTTCAAGTACTACACCAGCTATACACTCAAAACCTTCGACGGCAAGCGCTATCTGGAACGCTACGAAGACCGGGTGTGCATGGTGGCGCTGACGCTGGCGGCGGGCGACACCGCACTGGCGCAGGATCTGGTGGAAGAGATGATTTCGGGCCGCTTCCAGCCGGCCACGCCGACCTTCCTCAACTGCGGCAAACGCCAGCGCGGTGAGCTGGTCTCCTGCTTCCTGCTGCGCATCGAAGACAATATGGAATCGATCGGGCGGGCGGTGAACTCCGCGCTGCAGCTGTCGAAACGCGGCGGCGGCGTGGCCTTCATGCTGAGCAATATTCGTGAGGTGGGCGCGCCGATCAAGCGCATCGAGAACCAGTCCTCCGGCGTCATTCCGATCATGAAAATGCTCGAAGACGCCTTCTCCTACGCCAACCAGCTCGGCGCGCGTCAGGGGGCCGGCGCGGTGTATCTCAACGCCCACCACCCGGACATCCTGCGTTTTCTCGACACCAAGCGGGAAAACGCCGACGAGAAGATCCGCATCAAGACGCTGTCGCTGGGGGTAGTGATCCCGGACATCACCTTCGAGCTGGCGAAGAACAACGAAGAGATGTACCTGTTCTCGCCCTACGATGTCGAACGGGTGTATGGCGTGCCGTTTTCGGAGATTGCCGTCAGCGAGAAGTACCGCGAGATGGTGGATGACAAGCGCATCCGCAAGTCGCGCATCAACGCGCGTGAGTTCTTCCAGGTGCTGGCAGAGATCCAGTTCGAATCCGGTTACCCCTACGTCATGTTCGAAGACACGGTCAACCGGGAGAACCCGATCGCCGGGCGCATCAATATGAGCAATCTGTGTTCGGAGATCCTGCAGGTCAACCGCGCCAGCACCTATCACGAAGATCTGAGCTACGATCGCATCGGCAAGGATATCTCCTGCAACCTCGGCTCGCTGAACATCGCCAAAACCATGGACGCGCCGGACTTCGGCAAGGCGATCGAGACCGCGATCCGCGCGCTGACCGCGGTGGCCGACATGAGCGATATCCGCTCGGTGCCGTCGATCGCCGAAGGCAACCGCAGCGCCCGCGCCATCGGTCTGGGCCAGATGAACCTGCACGGTTACCTGGCGCGCGAGCGCATCTTCTACGGCTCGGAAGAAGGCATCGACTTCACCAATCTCTATTTCTATACCGTGGCCTATCACGCCATCCGTGCCTCGAACCGGCTGGCGATCGAACGCGGCGGCACGTTCGACGGCTTTGAGCACTCGCGCTATGCCAGCGGCGAGTACTTCGACAAGTACACCGAACGCGACTGGCTGCCGCAAACCGAGCGGGTGCGCGAGCTGTTCGCCGCCGCCGGCATCGCTATTCCGGGCCGCGACGAGTGGCGCGCGCTGCGCCAGTCGGTGATGATGCACGGGCTGTACAATCAGAATCTGCAGGCGGTGCCGCCGACCGGCTCCATCTCGTACATCAACAACGCCACCTCCAGCATCCATCCGATCGTCTCGCGCATCGAGATCCGCAAGGAAGGCAAGATCGGCCGCGTTTACTACCCGGCACCGTACATGACCAACGACAACCTGGCGTATTACCAGGATGCCTACGAGATTGGCCCGGAAAAAATCATCGATACCTATGCCGCCGCGACGCAACACGTCGATCAGGGGCTGTCGCTGACGTTGTTCTTCCGCGATACCGCCACCACCCGCGACATCAACCGCGCGCAGATCTACGCCTGGCGCAAAGGCATCAAAACCATTTACTACATCCGCCTGCGCCAGATGGCGCTGGAAGGCACCGAGGTGCAGGGCTGCGTGTCCTGCGCGCTGTGAGGCAACTTATGACGACCGTAACATCGGCGCCGCTGGTGCGCGCCATCAACTGGAACATCATCGAAGACGACAAGGATCTGGAGGTGTGGAACCGCCTGACCTCCAACTTCTGGCTGCCGGAGAAGGTGCCGCTGTCCAACGATATCCCCTCCTGGGCCACGCTGACGCCGAAGGAGCAGCAGCTGACCATTCGGGTGTTCACCGGGCTGACGCTGCTGGACACCATCCAGAACACCGTCGGCGCGCCGGCCCTGATCGCCGATGCGCTGACGCCGCACGAAGAGGCGGTGTACTCCAACATCAGCTTTATGGAGGCGGTGCACGCCCGCTCTTACAGCTCAATCTTCTCTACCCTGTGCCAAACGCCGGACGTGGATGACGCCTATCGCTGGAGCGAGGAAAACCGCGCGCTGCAGAAGAAAGCCGGCATCATTCTGGCGCACTACCGCAGCGACGATCCGCTGCTGAAAAAAGTCGCGAGCGTGTTCCTCGAGTCGTTCCTGTTCTATTCGGGCTTTTACCTGCCGATGTACTGGTCCAGCCGCGCCAAGCTGACCAACACCGCCGATCTGATCCGCCTGATCATTCGCGACGAGGCGGTGCACGGCTACTATATCGGCTATAAATTCCAGAAAGGGCTGGAGAAAGTGGACGCCGCACGGCGCCAACAGGTGAAAAATTTCGCCTTCGATCTGATGCAGGACCTGTACGACAACGAGGTGCGCTACACCGAGGAACTGTACGACGGCGTCGGCTGGACGGAAGACGTGAAGACCTTCCTGCACTACAACGCCAACAAAGCGCTGATGAACCTGGGGTATGAAGCGCTGTTCCCGCCGGCGATGGCGGAGGTCAACCCGGCGATCCTGTCGGCGCTGTCGCCGAACGCCGACGAAAACCACGACTTCTTCTCCGGTTCAGGGTCGTCCTACGTCATCGGCAAGGCGGTCAACACCGAGGATGAGGACTGGGATTTCTGAGGACATGACAGCGATGCCGGTCTTTCAGGCCGGTATCGTGCATTCAATACCCTTGTTCTTTCTGACTGCGGATCGCCAGAACAAACGCCGTATCGATATCAGGAATGTATTTGTAGAGCGCCAAATAACCGCGAGCTTGCTGCCCAATAATCAATTCACGCAGCCCTGCGCCAAGGGACCGTCCGATCAATGGATTATGTTCCAATACCGCAATTGCCTGGATGATTTCCTGAATGCGCCGCCCTGAATCCGCAGCGCCATACTGAGCCAAATGAGCGAGAATACGTTCGATATCATCCCTGACCTCTGGCGCCAACTCGACATTTGCCATCAGCGCCCCAATTTTTTAACCGGAGGTTTGACAGCGGCAGTATCACCCGCTGCGTAATTTTCCAAATAACCGCGCATCTCTTTCCAAGAGACCGTCTCTCCCGTCGCAATTATCTTGGCATAGCGTTTTTCCGCTTCATTCTCAAAGTCGCGGCGCAACTCTTCCTGCTGCGTTTTCTCCGCTATTGCCTGCAAAATAAAGCTGTGAGACGTTACGCCAACCTGCTCGGCGACGGCAGCGACTCGGGCTTTAAGCTCATCTGGAATACGAATGGTCGTCGTCGACATAATCGCTCCTAACGTCGGTCAATCACATGTAGCTCAATTGTGCTACATGCAGTCTGGCAGCGCAATAATGCAGAGGATTATTTCACCGATTGACGCGGCTCTAGCCGCCGCCAGATAGCGCGTTTCTCCGCATCGCTGGCGGTCGGCCAGGCGGCGATCTCCGCCCGCGTGCGCCGGCATCCGCGGCACTGCTGGGTTTCGTCGTCAATCCGGCACAGGCTGACGCAGGGCGACCTGACGCCGGGATGAAACTGCTGATTGTCGCCCGTCATACGCTGCCCTTGATGTGATGAGTTCCGCCACAGGATACCCGATCCTGCGGCGGCGCGTCGTCAATCAGATGATGCCGCCGTTGGCGCGCAGGGTTTGGCCGTTGATCCAACCGCCGTCGGCCCCCGCGAGGAAGGCCACCGCCGCAGCGATATCGTCCGGCGTGCCCAGGCGCTCCAGCGGCGCCATCTTCGCCAGCCGCTCGATAAGCTCCGGGGTTTTGCCGTCGAGGAACAAACCGGTGGCGGTCGGTCCCGGCGCGACGGCGTTCACCGTGATATTGCGGCCGCGCAGCTCTTTCGCCAGCACGCTGGTCAGCGCTTCGATCGCCGCCTTACTGGCGGCATACATGCCGTACCCCGGCTGCAGCAACCCCACCACGCTGGAGGAGAAGTTGATGATGCGGCCATTGTCGCGCAGGCGCTTCGCCGCCTCGCGCATCGCATTGAAGCTGCCTTTCAGATTGATGTCGAGCAGGCGATCCACGTCTTCGTCACGCATGTCCGCCACCGGCGCCAGCGCGATCACCCCGGCGTTATTGACCAGCACGTCGACGCCGCCAAACGCCTGTTCGGCGCTGTCGAACAGGCGGGCGACCGCAGATGCATCGCTGACGTCGGCTTTGACGCTCAAGGCGCGGCCGCCGCCCTGTTCAATCTTGCGCACCAGCTCATCGGCCGGCGCCGGGTTGCCCGAATAGTTGATGATGACGGTGAAGCCATCGGCGGCCAGACGCTCGGCGATGGCCGCGCCGATACCGCGCGATGCGCCGGTGACGATGGCGACGGAGGGAGTTTTCTGATTCATCGGGAGATCCTTAAAGAAAACGACGAGGGTAACGTTAATCATGCACTCTTTATCACGGCGAATAAGCCCCGATTCTCTGGCATCATCATCCCAAATTATCGAACAATGTCCCCAAGGCGCTTACGATGGCCGCCCGTTGGGCGGCCATCGCCATTACAGCGCGCCGTAGTTCAATGGCACCCAAGTGTAACCGTCGCCCTGGCGGTTCAAATACCCCAACCCCGGGAACGACAGGTGTGCGCCCCCCACCAGCTCGCTCTGCCGCGCGCTGTCACCAAATATCCGCAGCCGCTGAGCGACCGCCGCCTTGGCGTCATTATCAAAGCTGATAGCCACCTTCGGATGCGGCATCTGCACCGCCGCCACGTGGATCAGATCCCCCAGCAGCAACAGCTTCTGGCCCTGGCTGGTCACCTGATACACGCTATGCCCCGGCGTATGGCCGTGGGCGGCAAAGGCGGCAATGCCCGGGGAAAGCTCACCGTCGCCGCTGAACGGCTTAAAGTGGCCGGCCGCCTGATACGGCTTGATCACCGCCTGAGCCCTTTCGAAGTTGCTTTTACTGCCCGCGCTAGCCTGTTTCAGTTTGTCCGCGCTTAGCCAGAAGTCCGCGTCCTGGCTGGCGGCGCGCACCACCGCATTGGGGAATACCGCCTTGCCGTCGTGCGTCAGCCCGCCGAGGTGGTCCGGGTGCATGTGGGTCAGGTAGATCTCATCCACCTGCTCCGGCTGGTAGCCCGCCGCACGCAGGTTATCCACCAGCTTGCCCAGGCCGTCGCCCAGCAGTTGGCCGGCGCCGCTGTCGATCATCACCAGCTTGTCGCCGGTATTGATCAGATAAGCATTGACCGACGTGACCACCGGCAGGCTTTGATGCTGCTCGGCTACCCCGGCGGCGATCTGCTGCGGCGTACGGCCCAGTAACAGCTTATCCGCCGGCAGGCGAATAATGCCGTCGGACAACGCGGTCACTTCAAAGCTGCCCAGCATGATGCGGTAAAATCCCGGCGTCGGGGTTTTGGCCTGCGGCGCGGCGGCGCCGGCCTGTAACGACATAACGGCCAGCGCCGCGCCCAACAGACAACGTTTCCAGAACATGATGACTCCTTGTGAGAATTGAACAGCGCTAAGTATTGACGCAAAAAGTCCGATGCGCCTGTTTAATAAATGCCTTTGATAAATATATAAATAATATATTCATTATGAATAATTTTGTTTGCCAAGCCACACAACCCCAATCCATATTTTCTCGTGCGCCGCTTCGTTATTTTTCTTACTCCCTAAACCACGAGTAAGGAAATATGATGAGCTATCAATTCGAAAACCTGGTCTTTGAAGGCGGCGGCGTAAAAGGCATCGCCTATGGCGGCGCACTGGAATTGCTGGAGGCCAAAGGCATCATGCCGCAGATCAAGCAAACTTCCGGCGCCTCAGCGGGCGCCATCGCCGCGCTGCTGGTCGGGCTGGGCTGCAGCTCGGCCGACGTGACCAAGATTCTGTCGGCGATGGATTTTAAAAAATTCCTCGATTATAACGGCGGTTTTTTCGGCACGCTCCAGGACGCCTATCGCCTGTTCAATCAATACGGCATCGCGCCCGGCGATTATTTCTATCAATGGTCACGCGATATTATCAAACAATATACCGGCAACCCGGATATTACCTTCGAACAGTTCGAAGCGATGAAGGCGGCGAAAGGGTTCAAGTCGATTTACTTTATCGGTGCCAACCTCAACAGCGGCCAGCGAGAGGTTTATTCTCACCGTACCACGCCGCGCATGAAAGTGGCGGATGGCCTGCGCATTTCGATGTCGTTCCCGTTCGCCTTCGTGGCGAAGAAAAATGCCCTGGGCGACCTGTGCATCGACGGCGGCATGATCGACAACTACCCGGTGCGGCTGTTCGACTATGACTTCTCCGCCACGCCGCCTTACATCGACAGCACCAGCCAGCGCATCAACACCCGTACGCTGGGCATTCGCCTGGACTCCGCCAGTGAAATCGCTCAGGCCGCCGGTCAGGCCGGCCCGCGCACGCCGGTCAACAACCTGTTTGATTTCACCCTGGCGGTGGCCAACGTGATGCTGGACATCCAAACCAAGGTGCATCTGGACAGCGATGACTGGAAGCGCACCGTGTATGTCGACACGCTCGACGTCGGCACGCTGGAGTTCGGCATCAGCGAGGAGAAGAAACGCGCGCTGATCGAATCCGGCCGTCGCGGCGTAGAGCGCTACTTCGCGTGGTACGACGCCGCCATGAAGCAAGCGGCGTAACCGGCAGTTCCCCGCCCGCGCGTCGGGCCGGCGCGCGGGCAAAAAAAATCCCCGCGGGGGCGGGGAAAGGCAAAGTAACGCTAAGGATTTATAGGAGTTATACGAAGAACTTGGCCAACACCAGCAGCGACAGCGAAACGTTGATAGCGCCGCCGATACGGGTTGCGATCTGGGCGAATGGCATCAACGACATGCGGTTGCCGGCGGTGAGGATCGCGACGTCGCCGGTCCCGCCCTGCCCGCTCTGGCAGCAGGAGACGATCGCCACGTCGATAGGATGCATGCCGATTTTCTTGCCGACGAAGAAACCGGTCGCTACCAGCGCGCTGACGGTGGTGACGATCACGATCAGATTCTGTACGGTGAACGCGTCCACCAGTTCCTGCCACGGCGTGATGGCTACCCCGACGGCGAACAGGATGGGATAGGTCACGGCGGTGCGGAAGAATTTGTACACCACCTGCGAGCCTTCCTGAATGCGCGGCGACACCCCGTGCGCCAACTTCACCGCCACGGCGGCGAACAGCATGCCCACCGGCGCCGGCAGGCCGATCAGACGGTGCAGCAGCATGCCCACCATATACAGCAGAATGGCCAACAGCGCGCCGCAGGCGATGGTGCTGACGTCCACCTTGCCGCTGATTTTTTCCACCGCGCTCATGTCGCTTTCACCCTGCTTGCTCGGCATCAGGCTGCCTTCGCCGGTCAGGTGCGGATAACGCTTGCCCAGCTGGTTGAGCAGGCCGGCGATGACGATAGCGGTCAGGCTGCCGAGCATCACGATAGGCAGAATGCGCCCCAGCGCCACGCCCTGCTCCATGTGCAGGATCGCGGCATAGCCCATCGACAGCGGGATCGCCCCTTCACCTACGCCGCCGGCCATGATCGGCAGGATCAGGAAGAAGAAGATCTGGAACGGTTCCAGGCCCAGCGCCATGCCGACGCCCATCCCCACCAGCATGCCGACGATCTCGCCGCACAGCATGGGGATGAAGATGCGCAGGAAGCCCTGGATCAGCACCTGGCGGTTCATGCTCATGATGCTGCCGACGATGATGCAGCAGATGTAGAGGTAAAGAATGTTGGTCGATTTGTAGAACTTGGTGGTCGACTCCACCACCACGTCCGGCAGCAGGCCATAGTGCACCAGCGCGGAAGGAATGAAGGTGGCGCAGATCGCCGCCGCGCCCATTTTGCCGATCAGCGGCAGGCGCTTGCCGAATTCGCCGCAGGCGAAACCGAAGAACGCCAGGGTGGCGACCATCACCACGATATCGCTCGGCAATTTGCCTTCCAGGCAGTCGAGCAGAATCAACACGCCGGCCAGAATAAAGAACGGTAACGGAATAATCCCTACTTTATAATTATCCAGTATCCGCCACCATTTCTCACGCAGAGGAATATCAGCGGCCTTGTCTTTGGCTACGAGGTAAGAATCATCTGTTGTGCTCATAATCTGGCCTCTTATTAGTTTGTTCAGCCATCATAGAGAAGCGCACGGATTATCTGCTGTGATTATGTTCAAAATTAAAAAGGGTTTTTAATGGTGGTTATGGTTTCTATGGGGTTAATTAAGATTATGTAAAAATCAGCGTGGTTTTAATGGTGTTAATGCCGTTTTTATTTTAAAGCTTATCAACTTTATCGCAGACGAACAATTCTCGTCCGGTTCACTCTAATCCCGTGTGAGGGATCACAAGTTGATCGGGCGCAATATTACACACCCCGTATCTCGTGATAGGGTAAGGCTTCAGGATCTCTTTACGGTGAAGCTCCGCCATGCGCCTTAAACTCTCATTTCAAATCAAGCTGTTTCTGTGCCTGGTGGCCTTCTCCTGCCTGCTGCTGAGCTGCATCGGCGCCTACACCTATTACCAGCTGGATGCGCAGCTGCACCGCGATCTCGGCGCCCGCGCCCAGGTGCAGGCGCGTGAAATCGCCCTTATCCCTTCGTTGGTGGATGCCGTAGAAAAAAACGACGCCGCCAGGATCGCTGCGTTGATGAAAAAAATCCGCGCCAGCAGCGACGCCAGCTATATCGTCATCGGTGATAATCATGCCCGTCATCTCTATCATTCAGAATATGAGGGCCGCCTGGGCACGCCGATGATCGGCGGTGATAATAAAGAAGTATTGGAAGGAAAAAGCATTATTTCCATTCGCAAGGGCGGCATCGGCGTTTCATTACGCAGCAAGGCGCCGATTCTGGATGAAAATAATCACGTCATCGGCATCGTTTCCGTCGGCTATTTGAAATCGCATATCGATAATTTAAATGCCAGGACATTAACGCAAATTATCGGTTCCATCGTGCTGCTGCTGATCGCCCTGTTCGTTTTTTCCTGGCTGCTGTCGAAAAATCTCAAACGCCAAATGTTCTGGCTGGAGCCGAAAGAGATCGCGCTGCTGGTGCGCCAGCAAAAAGCGCTGCTGGAAGCCATCTATGAGGGCGTGATCGCCATCGATCCGCAGCTGCGGATCATCACCATCAACCATGCGGCGCGTGAGCTGTTGGATCTGCATCAGCCCGCCACCGGCCTGCTGGGCCGGCCGATCGGCGACGTGATCCAGGCCCAGCCGGACTTTTTCGCCGTCGCGCACTTGGAGCACGACACCCATGACGAGGTGTGCCGCTTCAACCACGTGCGGGTGATCGCCAGCCGGGTGCGCATCATGCAGGAGCAGGAGCTGCAAGGCTGGGTGATCAGCTTCCGCGACAAGAACGATATCAATACCCTGAGCAGCCAGCTCAGCCAGGTGAAACGCTATGCCGACAACCTGCGCATCATGCGCCACGAGCAGCTGAACTGGACCGCCACGCTGGCCGGGCTGCTGCATATGCAGCGCTACGACGAGGCCATCCGCTATGTGGAAGCCCAGTCGGAGGGGGCGCAGGAGATCCTCGATTTCATCTCGCAGCGCTTCAGTTCGGCGGCGCTGTGCGGGCTGCTGCTGGGCAAATACTCCAGCGCCAGAGAGAAAGGCATCGAACTGCGTTTCGATCCGGCCTGCCAGCTGCGTCAGATCCCGGCGGCGCTGAATGAGACCGAACTGATGTCGATCGTCGGCAACCTGCTGGATAATGCCGTGGAGGCGACGCTGCACTGCCCGGCTCCGCACGACGCGATCGAACTCTATATCAGCGACGGCAGCGACGAGCTGGTGATCGAGGTGGCGGATCGCGGCACCGGCATCGCCGAGGAGATTCGTGATACGCTGTTTGAACAGGGCGTCACCACCAAAGCGGATAAAAGCGACCACGGCATCGGCCTGCATCTGGTCGCCAGCCACGTGGCGCAGGCGCACGGCAGCATAGAAGTGTCGGACAACGAGCCGCACGGCGCGATATTCTCTATATTTATCCCTAAATAAAACCCATAACCCGATTTTTTTGAGCACCCGATTATGTCACACCAAACACTGGACGTTCTGATCGTGGAAGATGAGCCGCAACTGGCGACGCTGCACGCAGAGTTCATCGAGAAAAATTTCAACCTGCGGGTGGTGGCCTACGCCGCCACGCTGGCCGAAGCGCGGGCCAAAGCCAACGAGCATCAGCCGCGGCTGATCCTGCTGGACAACTTTCTGCCGGACGGCCAGGGCATTGAGCTGATGGAAGAACCGGCGGTAAAGAATCCCGCCTGTTCGGTGATTTTCATCACCGCCGCCAGCGACATGCATACCTGCAGCCAGGCGATCCGCAACGGCGCCTTCGACTACATCATCAAGCCGGTGTCTTACAAACGGCTGCGCAACTCGCTCGAGCGCTTCATGCAGTTCGTGCAGACCCAGCGCACCTTCAAAATCATCGATCAGGACAATGTCGATGCGCTGTACAACCTGCAGTCGAAGCAGTTCTCCAGCGAACCGAGCGCCAAAGGCATAGAAACCAACACGCTGGAGCTGGTGCAGGCGCTGTTTATCGCCCAGCCGGCGGTGGCGCATGCGGTGGAAGATGTGGTCGAACAGGTCGGCATCAGCAAAACCACCGCTCGCCGTTATCTGGAATATTGCGTCGCCACCCAGTTCGTGCGGGTGGAGATGCTGTACGGCAATATCGGCCATCCGCGCAGGCTGTATCGCAAGGCCTGAGGCTGCCATCTGGCTGTCATACTAAGGCGATAACATGACGCTCGACGATATCCCCCTCGATATCGGCACCTGTCGTTAAAACTGATGAAATACTGATGACTTTTGCCCGGCCTCTGGTCGGGTTTTTTATTATCCGAACGGCAGGCGCGGCGCCCAAATATCTCTCTGCGCCACACCGTATTATTTCCCCAAAAACCAAACCATTATGGCGAATAATGGCCGTCAATTTTGAGTCACGGGCCAAATTACCATAACTAATTAAAACCTTGATGTAAACCACTAATATCCTATTTAAATGACATTGAGGGTTGTCTCAGATATTCACTGTGTTAGGGTAAAAAGCTCTTTTATTTTGCTAAGGACAGCCCATAACGCTTTAATTAAACCAGAGGAAACAGCAAATTGCATGGCAATTAAACTCGAAGTAAAGAACCTGTATAAGATATTTGGCGAGCACCCGGAACGCGCATTCAAACTGCTGGATAAAGGTCTGACAAAAGATCGGCTGTTTGAAAAAACCGGCTTATCGCTCGGCGTAAAAGACGCCACTCTGGCCATTGAAGAAGGCGAGATATTTGTCATCATGGGGCTCTCCGGTTCCGGCAAGTCCACCCTGGTACGCCTTCTCAATCGTCTGATAGAACCCACCCGCGGTCAGGTGCTGATCGACGGTGAGGACATCGCCAAAATATCCGACACCGCGCTGCGCACCGTGCGGCGAAATAAGATCAGCATGGTATTTCAGTCATTCGCGCTAATGCCGCACATGAATGTTCTGAATAATACCGCCTTTGGCATGGAATTAGCCGGAATACCGCTGCAGGAACGCCAGGAAAAAGCGCTGGACGCCCTGCGTCAGGTCGGGCTGGAAAATTATGCGCTGTCTTATCCGGATGAATTATCCGGCGGCATGCGTCAGCGCGTGGGATTAGCCCGCGCGATGGCCAATAACCCGGATATATTATTGATGGACGAAGCCTTCTCGGCGCTCGATCCGTTAATTCGCACCGAAATGCAGGATGAGCTGGTGAAATTACAGGCTCAGCATCAGCGCACCATCGTGTTTATTTCCCACGATCTGGACGAAGCGATGCGCATTGGCGATCGCATCGCCATCATGCAGGGCGGCGAGGTGATCCAGGTCGGCACGCCGGACGAGATCCTCAATAATCCTGCCAACGACTACGTGCGCACCTTCTTCCGCGGCGTGGACATCAGTCATGTGTTCAGCGCCAAGGATATCGCCCAGCGGCGTCCGGTGACGCTGATCCGCAAAACCCCCGGTTTTGGCCCCCGCTCGGCGCTGCAGCTGCTGCGCGATGAGGACCGTGATTATGGTTATGTTGTTGAACGCGGGAAGAAATTTATCGGCGTGGTGTCGATAGAGTCGCTGAAAAAGGCGCTGTCCGCCAATCAAACGCTGGACGATGCCCTGCTTGAGGCCCCCGCCGCCGTGCCGGCCGACACGCCGCTCAGCGATCTGATCTCCCTGGTCGCCCAGGCGCCGTGCGCGGTGCCGGTAGTGGGCGAAGAACATAACTATCTCGGCATCATCTCCAAGGCCATGCTGTTGCAGGCGTTGGACAAGGAGGGCTCAGCCAATGAGTGATACCACGCAAACCCAAGATCCCTGGGCTACCGCACCGGCCGATGCCGGCGCTGCCCCCGCTCACGATGCCGCCGCCAACGCCGGCGACGCCTGGTCCAGCGCACCGCCGCCGGCCGCTCATGACGCCGCCGGGCAAGGCGCCGATTGGCTCAGCAGCGCCCCGGCGCAGCCTGAGCACTTCAGCCTGCTTGATCCGTTCCATAAGGCCTGGGTGCCGTTTGATTCCTGGGTCACGCAAGGCATCGACTGGCTGGTGCTGCACTTCCGCCCGCTGTTCCAGGGCATCCGCGTGCCGGTAGACGTGATCCTGAGCGGCTTCCAGCAATTGCTGTTGGGCATGCCGGCGCCGATCGCCATTCTGGTGTTCTCGCTGGTCGCCTGGCAGATCGCGGGCCTCGGCATGGGCGCCGCGACGCTGCTCTCTCTGGTCGCCATCGGCGCCATCGGCGCCTGGTCGCAGGCGATGGTTACGCTGGCGCTGGTGCTGACCGCGCTGTTCTTCTGCATCCTTATCGGCCTGCCGCTCGGCATCTGGCTGGCGCGCAGCAAGCATGCCGCCAAAGTGATTAGGCCGCTGCTCGACGCCATGCAAACCACCCCGGCCTTCGTCTATCTGGTGCCGATCGTCATGCTGTTCGGCATCGGCAACGTGCCGGGCGTGGTGGTGACCATTATCTTCGCGCTGCCGCCGATCGTGCGTCTGACCATTCTTGGCATCAAGCAGGTGCCGGAGGATCTGATCGAGGCCGCCGAATCCTTTGGCGCCAGCCCGCGCCAGCTGCTGTTCAAGGTGCAGCTGCCGCTGGCGATGCCGACCATCATGGCCGGCGTGAACCAGACGCTGATGTTGGCGCTGTCGATGGTCGTCATCGCCTCGATGATCGCCGTCGGCGGTCTGGGCCAGATGGTGCTGCGCGGCATCGGCCGGCTGGATATGGGCCTGGCCGCCATCGGCGGGGTCGGCATCGTGATCCTGGCGATCATTCTCGATCGCCTCACCCAATCGCTGGGGCGCGATCGCCGCAGCAAGGGCATCGGCCGCTGGTACCGTCGCGGCCCCATCGGGCTGTTTACCCGTCCATTTATCAAACAAGCCTGACGCTTTTCCCGCCGGCGGCTGCGGCCCCGGCGGGCCAGGGCACCACCACATCAAAAGAGGGGAAACACTATGCGCACCACGGGCATCTGGGCTCTCGCCCTGACGACACTGATTGGCTCACAGAGCGCCATCGCGGCGGATTTACCCGGCAAGGGAATAGCGGTACAGCCGGTGCAAAGCACCATTTCCGAAGAGACGTTCCAGACGCTGCTGGTCAGCAAGGCGCTGGAAAAACTGGGTTACGACGTGAAGGAACCGCGCGAAGTGGATTACAACGTCGCCTACACCTCCATCGCCTCCGGCGACGCCACCTTTATCGCGGTCAATTGGGATCCGCTGCACGCCGATCAGTACAAGGCCGCCGGCGGCGACGCCAAGTTCTACCGCGAAGGCGTCTACGTCAACGGCGCCGCGCAGGGCTACCTGATCGACAAGAAAACCGCCGAGCAGTACCACATCACCAACGTCGAACAGCTCAAGGATCCCAAGATCGCCAAGCTGTTCGACACCAACGGCGACGGCAAGGCCGATCTGACCGGCTGCACCCCGGGCTGGGGCTGCGAGGCGGTGATCAACCACCACATCAAGGCCTATGGCCTGAGCAATACCGTCGAACACAACCAGGGCAACTACGCGGCGATGATCGCCGACACCATCACCCGCTACAAAGAGGGCAAACCGGTGCTGTATTACACCTGGACGCCGTACTGGGTCAGCGATGTGATGGTGCCGGGCCGCGACGTGGTCTGGCTGCAGGTACCGTTCTCTTCCTTGCCGGGCGAGCAGAAGAACGTCGATACCAAGCTGCCTAACGGCGCCAACTACGGCTTCCCGGTCAACACCATGCGCATCGCCGCCAACAAGCAGTGGGCCGAAGCCAACCCGGCGGCCGCCAAGCTGTTCGCCACCATGAAGCTGCCGATCGCCGACATCAACGCGCAAAACCTGCGCATGCATGAAGGCCAGGCTTCGGAGGCCGACATCCAAAACCACGTCAACGGTTGGATCAAGGCGCATCAGGCGACCTTCGACGGCTGGGTGAAAACCGCCGCCGCAGCGGCGAAGCCGTAACCGAGCGGGGGCGCCTCTGCCGCGCCCCTACCCCGCCAGATCGATGCCGCTGAACTGTAAAAAACGGGCGGCGGCGTTCGACAAGGGCTGCGGCCAGATGCAATACACCTGGCGCCGCGGCCCGTCTTCAATCGGAATCGACACCAGCGCGCTTAAGCGTTGCGCGGTCGAGATCGGTACGATGCCCGCCGCCAACCCGCGCCGCACCAGATTCTCCAGCCATTCGATATGATCGATCTCAAAACTGACGTGCCGGCGGATGCCCGCCGCCAGGAAGGCGCGATCGGTTTGGCGCCGCGCGCCGGTGCCGCTGTAGAAATCCACCAGCGGCACTTCCGCCAGCGCCTGCAGGTTAACCCGCTCGCGGTTGGCCAGCGGGTGCTGCGGCGCCACCAGCGCCACCAGCGGCTCATCGGTCAACTGCCGGTGCGACATCGGCAGCAGATCGACATCGCCGGGCCAGATGCCGACGAACGCCATATCGCACTTCTGCTGACGCACATCCTCCAGCAGGGCTTCGCTCATGCCAACGTACAGGCGGATGTTCACCGCCGGATAGTGGCGATGAAACTTGTCGAGCTTTTCGGTCAGATCAATCGCGTTTATGGTTGAAATCGTGCCGATGGTCAGGGTGCCGGACACCGCATCGCCGGCGGCGGTCACCTCCTCCACCAGCGCCTGCTGCGCCGCCAACAGTCGCTGCGCCGAGGGTATGAAAGCCTGGCCGGCAGGGGTCAACCGCACCCGGCGCGAAGTGCGCTCAAACAGCGTACAGCCCAGCTCTTCTTCCAGTTTGGCGATCTGGTGGCTGAGCGCGGACTGCACCGTATGGCAGCGCTGCGCCGCCCGGGTGAAACTCTGTTCTTCCGCCACCGCCAGCGCATAGCGGATCTGTTTCAGGTTCATGGCATCTATCTTGAAATGAGATAAATCAAATGAAAATTATACATTGGTTTCCGCAGACGCGTTGCCGGATACTGCGCGCTATCTTCTTCCCGTGATGAAAAAAACATGAACCAACAAAACGCCCATCCGGGCCTCAGTCCGGCGCTGACCGTGCTGATTGCCATCGCAACCGGTCTGGCGGTCGCCAGCAACTATTACGCGCAACCGCTGCTGGAAACCATCGCCACCGGTTTCAACCTGTCGGTCAACCAGGCCGGCTTTATCGTCACCGCCGCGCAGCTCGGTTACGCCACCGGCCTGCTGCTGCTGGTGCCGCTCGGCGATATGTTCGAGCGCCGCGGGCTGATCGTGTTCATGACGCTGCTGGCCGCCGGCGGCATGCTGATCACCGCTACTTCCGCCACGCTGCCGATGATGATCCTCGGCACCGCGCTCACCGGGCTGTTCTCGGTGGTGGCGCAGATCCTGGTGCCGCTGGCCGCCACGCTGGCCCACCCGGAAAAGCGCGGCAAGACCGTCGGCATCATCATGAGCGGCCTGCTGCTCGGCATCCTGCTTGCGCGCACCGTCGCGGGCGCCTTGGCGTCGTTCGGCGGCTGGCGCACCATCTACTGGGTCGCCAGCGTGCTGATGATCCTGATGGCGCTGATCCTGTGGCGCGCGCTGCCGCGCTATAAGCAACACTCCGGGCTGAACTACCCGCAGCTGCTGGCCTCGATCTTCAGCCTGTTCTGCCGCACGCCGCTGCTGCGCACCCGCGCCATTCTCGGCGCGCTGTCGTTCGCCAACTTCAGCGTACTCTGGACCTCAATGGCCTTTCTGCTCGCCGCGCCGCCGTTCAACTATTCCGAAGGGGTGATCGGACTGTTCGGTCTGGTGGGCGCCGCCGGAGCGCTGGCCGCTTCGCGCGCCGGGCATCTGGCGGACAAAGGCAAGGCCGGGTTGACCACCACCGTCGGCCTGGTATTGCTGCTGCTGTCCTGGATACCTATCGCGCTGGCTAAACAATCGCTGTGGGCGCTGATCGCCGGCATCCTGATCCTCGATCTGGCGGTGCAGGCGGTACACGTCACCAACCAGAGCGTGATGTATCGCATCATGCCGGAGGCGCGCAACCGCCTGACCGCCGGCTACATGACCAGCTACTTTATCGGCGGCGCCCTCGGTTCGCTGCTCTCCGCGTCCGCCTATCAGCATGCCGGCTGGTACGGCGTAGCCGCCGTCGGAGGGGTGTTATGCCTGCTCAACCTGCTGACCTGGTGGCTCGGCAAGCATCACGATCCGCAGGGGCCGGCGGCAATCTGATTATCGTGCAAATAGTCACTAAAGAAATTTATTAGCGGTGCAGGGTATAAACATTACTTACTCTCTGGTAATGTTCTGGGCATAAACTATTGACGACCTATCTACCCTGCGACCCACAACCATGCAAAGCCAAGCTGCAGACAGCCTTACTCCGCCCGCCGTCAGCGCCACCTTCGCCAACGGCGTCGTCGACAGTTTGCCGATCGTCATCGGGTACGTGCCGGTGGCGTTCGCTTTCGGCCTCAGCGCCGTCAAACTGGGCTTTTCCCCGCTGGAAAGCATTTTCTTCTCCTGCATCATCTACGCCGGCGCCAGCCAGTTCGTGATCACCGCCCTGCTGAGCGCCGGCATGTCGCTGTGGGTCTCCGCGCTGACGGTAATGGCGATGGACGTGCGCCACCTGTTGTATGGCCCGGCGCTGCGTCACCGCATCGTCTCGCGCCTGTCGCCCGGCAAAACGGCGCTGTGGGCCTTTGGCCTGACCGATGAGGTCTTCGCCGCCGCCACCGCCAGGCTGATGCGCAATAACCGCAGCTGGAGCGAAAACTGGATGCTGGGCATCGCGCTCTGTTCCTGGCTCTCCTGGGTGGCCGGCACCGCGCTCGGCGCGCTGTTCGGCAACGGCCCGCTGGAGCAGTTCCCGGTGATCGAGGCCTCGCTCGCCTTCATGCTGCCGGCGCTGTTTCTCAGTTTCCTGCTGGCCGCCTTCCGGCGCCCGCAGAGCCTGACCATCGCCGCCGCGCTGGCCGGCGCGCTGCTCGGCGTGGTGCTGTTCTCCATTCCGGTCGCCATTTTGGCCGGCATCGGCGCCGGCTGCGCCGCCGCCCTGTTCCAACCCCCGCACGCGGAGGCCAGCCATGAACACTGATGTGCTGGTGATCGGCCTGGTGGTGGGTTGCGCCAACTACCTGTTCCGTTATCTGCCGCTGCGGCTGGCGCCGGCGCGCGCTCAGCCCGGCATCAAACGCGGCAAAGCCGCCCTGCTGCTCGACAGCATCGGCATCGCCTCCATCTGCGCCCTGCTGGTGGTCTCCAGCACGCCGGTGGTGATGCGCGAACCGGACAAGCTGCTGCCGACGTTAGCGGGGTTCGCCGCGCTGGCGCTGTGCTTCTACCGCAGTAAAAGCATCATTCTGTCGACGCTGCTCGGCGCGACGGCCTTTGGCGTCACATTAAAATTGTTAATGTTTTTCGGCCCTGGCTGACGCCGCCTCCGACCGTTTGGCTTCACACTGGCGTTTTCAGGCGTCACATCTTTACAAACACTGACAAATGACACGAATTGCTAAATTATCCGCACGGCTGAACATTTACATTATTTGTCACCGTCGTTACTATCTCGAACGAAATTAATGAGGCCCTAAATTATGGAAAGCTCGTTTGCCCCCATAGAACAAATGCTGAATTTCCGCGCCACGCGGCAGAAAGATTTCCCTTATCAGGAAATCCTGCTGACCCGTCTGTGCATGCACATGCAAGGCAAGCTGCTGGAAAATCGCAATAAGATGCTGAAAGCGCAGGGGATTAACGAAACACTGTTTATGGCGCTGATTACCCTGGATGCGCAGGAAAGCCACAGCATCCAACCTTCTGAGCTAAGCTCTGCCCTGGGCTCCTCGCGCACCAATGCGACCCGCATCGCCGACGAGCTGGAGAAGCGCGGCTGGATCGAGCGCCGGGAAAGCGACAACGATCGCCGCTGCCTGCATCTGCATCTGACGCCGCAGGGGGAAGAATTTCTAAGTCAACTGCTGCCGCCGCAGCACCAATGTCTGCATTTCCTGTGGTCCACGCTGACCGACGATGAGCAAAAACAGCTGGAACAGCTGACGCGCAAATTGCTGGCACGTCTGGATCAAATGGAAATCACAGAACAGTTACCCTAATTCACAATTTCTGTTCAGGTACCTACTTATGCGATCCCCATTTCACTGGAGATTCACCCCGCTGTTCGCCGTGTTGCTGCTGGCCGGGTGTGCTTCTACCGATAATATTGCCCCGCAATCCACGCTGATGGATCCGCAGAGCCTGCAGTTGGCTCAGCCGAAAGTCAGTTCGCTGGCCGTCAGCCCGCAGTGGTGGCGCGCCCTCAAGGATCCGCAGCTGGACGCCTTGATGACGCAGACGCTGCAAAGTTCGCCGACCCTGCGTCAGGCCGCCGCCCGCGTGCGCGAAGCGCAGAGCGTGGTAGGCGAAGCCAACGCCGCCAACGGGCCGAACCTGGATCTGAACGCCAGCACCCAACGTCAGCGCGTGCCGCAGAACGTCAATATGGGGCTGGGGTATCCGCATAAGCCGATCTATTCAAGCTCCAACTCGCTGGGGTTGAACCTGGCGTACGAGTTCGACTGGTGGGGCAAATACCGCAACCAGGTGAACGCCGCCAAGGCGCAAGTGAACGCAGCGCGCGCCGAGCAGGAACAGGCGGCGCTGACGCTGACCAGCTCGGTGGCGTCCGCCTATTATCAGCTGCAGAGCAATCTCGCGCTCGAGAAGCTGCTGCAGCAGGAAGTGAACAACAACGAGCGCCTGACCGCGCTGCGCCAACAGCGCTATCAGGCCGGCCTGACCGGCGTCGACGTGCCGCAACAAACCCAGGCGCAGTCCGACGTCGCCAAACAGCAGATTCTGCAGCTGCAGTCGCAAATCGAACAGCTCAGACACCAGCTCGCCGCGCTGGCGGGCCAGGGGCCGAACGCCATGCAGCACCTGCGTCAGGTGCCGCTACCTGCAGACAACCTGATGGCGCCGCAGGGCGAACTGACGGCGGATCTGCTGGGCAAACGCCCGGACATCGCCGCGCAACGCCAGCTGGTGGAGTCTTACAGCCAGCGCGTCAGCGCCGCGCGTAAAGAGTTTTACCCCAGCCTGACCATTTCAGCCTTCGCTGGCCTGATGACCACCAATACCAGTGGCACCAGCCCGAATCTGTTTGAAGCGGCCAGCCAGGCCTGGAACGTGATGCCGGCGATCTCGCTGCCGATCTTCCACGCCGGGGCCCTGCGCAGCAAGCTGGGCGAGGAATCCGCGCTGTATGACGAAGCGGTGGAATCCTACAACCAAACCATCCTGAATGCGGTACAGGAAACCGCCGACGCCATCACCATCCAGCAGAGCTCTGCACAACAGCAGCTGCAGGCGGCGTCCGCGGCCCAGTCGATGCAACAGGTGTATCAGGTCGCCAACGCCCGTTACCAGGCAGGGATTATCGGGCGCGACGATCTGTTGACCAGCCAGACGCAGCTATTGCAGCAGCAACAGGCGGAGTTGAATGCCAGCAGCAATTTACTGCAGGCGAAGATAGGACTGATCCGCGCGTTGGGCGGTGGCTATCAGGCCCCGGCCGCAGCGGATTCGAAAGCATAATAATATAAGGTTTGGAGAACACCATGAGCGCAAGCGCGGAAACCCAAAACCCGCAGCAGCCGAGCGGCAAAAAGAAGCAGCGCAAATTTTGGCTGCTGTTGCTGACGGTTATTTTCATTGTTATAGGGGTGGCTTATTTAGTGTATTGGTTCCTGGTGCTGCGTCATCACCAGGAAACCGACGACGCCTACGTCTCCGGCAACCAGGTGCAGATCATGGCCCAGGTGTCCGGCAGCGTGAACAGCGTCAACTTCGACAACACCGACTACGTCAAGCAGGGCGACGTGCTACTGACGCTCGATCCGACCGATGCCGAGCAGGCGTTTGAACGCGCCAAAACCGGCCTGGCCAACAGCGTGCGTCAGACCCACCAGCTGATCATCAACAGTAAGCAGTATCAGGCCAACATCGCCTTGCGCAAGACCGATCTGAGCAAGGCCGAGAACGATCTGAAACGTCGCGTGGTGCTGGGCAGCGTTGACGCCATCGGCCGCGAAGAGCTGCAACACGCTCGCGATGCGGTCGACAGCGCCAAAGCCGCGCTGGAAGTGGCGGTGCAGCAATACAACGCCAACCAGGCGATGGTGCTGAACACCCCGCTGGAACAGCAGCCGGCGATCCAGCAAGCCGCCGCGCAGATGCGCGACGCCTGGCTGGCGCTGCAGCGTACCAAAGTGATCAGCCCGATTACCGGCTATGTCTCGCGCCGCAGCGTGCAGGTCGGCGCGCAGATCGCCGCCGGTTCGCCGCTGATGGCGGTAGTGCCGGCCGATCACATCTGGGTTGACGCCAACTTCAAGGAAACGCAAATCGCCAATATGCGCATCGGCCAGCCGGCGACGGTGGTCAGCGACGTCTACGGCGACGACGTGGTGTATCAAGGCAAAGTGGTCGGTATCGACATGGGCACCGGCAGCGCCTTCTCGCTGCTGCCGGCCCAGAACGCCACCGGCAACTGGATCAAGGTGGTGCAACGTCTGCCGGTGCGTATTGAGCTCGACGCCAAGCAGGTGGCCGATCATCCGCTGCGCATCGGTCTTTCGACGCTGGTGACCGTCGACACCGCCAACCTGGACGGCCGCGTGCTGTCTGACGTGGTGCGCGACAAACCGCTGTATCAGAGCGACGCGCTGGCGTTGAATCTGGCGCCGGTTAACCAGCTGATCGCCGACGTGATCCATGCGAACGCCGGCTAAGCGCGCGGGAGGCCATCTTGCCACAGAAACCGCTTGAAGGCGCCCAGCTTGCCTGGATGACGGTCGCGCTCGCCATGGCGACCTTCATGCAGGTGCTGGACTCCACCATCGCCAACGTGGCGATCCCCACCATTGCCGGTAACCTCGGGTCTTCCAACTCGCAGGGCACCTGGGTGATCACCTCGTTCGGCGTGGCGAACGCCATCTCGATCCCGATCACCGGCTGGCTGGCGAAGCGCATCGGCGAAGTGCGGCTGTTCCTCTGGTCCACCGCGCTGTTCGTTCTCGCCTCCTGGCTGTGCGGCATCTCCAACAGCCTCGGCATGCTGATCTTCTTCCGCGTGATCCAGGGCGTGGTGGCCGGGCCGCTGATCCCGCTGTCGCAGAGCCTGTTGCTGAACAACTACCCGCCCGCCAAGCGAGCGATGGCCCTGGCGCTCTGGTCGATGACCGTGATCGTCGCGCCGATCTTCGGGCCAATTCTCGGCGGTTACATCAGCGACAACTACCACTGGGGTTGGATCTTCTTCATCAACATCCCGATCGGCGCCTTCGTTATCCTGGCGGCGATGGCGACGCTGAAGGGGCGAGAAACCAAAACCGAGATCAAGCCGATCGACACCGTCGGTCTGGTGCTGTTGATCGTCGGCATCGGTTCGCTGCAGGTGATGCTCGATCAGGGCAAGGAGCTGGACTGGTTCAACTCGACCGAGATCATCACCCTGACCGTCGTGGCGGTCGTGGCGCTGCTGTTCCTGGTGGTCTGGGAACTGACGGACGATCATCCGGTGGTGGATTTGTCGCTGTTCAAGTCGCGCAACTTTACCATCGGCTGTCTGTGCATCAGCCTGGCGTACATGCTGTATTTTGGCGCCATCGTTCTGCTGCCGCAGCTGCTGCAAGAGGTGTACGGCTATACCGCCACTTGGGCGGGGCTGGCGTCGGCGCCGGTCGGGCTGATCCCGGTGCTGCTGTCGCCGATCATCGGTAAGTTCGGCAACCGGCTCGACATGCGCAAGCTGGTGACTTTCAGCTTCATCATGTATGCCGTGTGCTTCTACTGGCGCGCCTATACGTTTGAACCGGGCATGGACTTCGGCGCTTCGGCCTGGCCGCAGTTCGTTCAAGGTTTCGCCATCGCCTGCTTCTTCATGCCGTTGACCACCATCACGCTGTCCGGCCTGCCGCCGGAACGCATGGCGGCGGCATCGAGCCTGTCGAACTTTACGCGAACCCTGGCGGGGTCGATCGGCACCTCTATCACCACCACCCTGTGGACGCAGCGCGAATCGCAGCATCACGCGCAGCTGACGGAGTTCGTCAACCCGTACAATCCGCAGTCGCAGGAGATGTACCGGCAGCTCGAGCAGCTCGGCATGAGCAAGCAGCAGGCGTCGGCCTACATCGCCAACGAGATCACGGCACAGGGGCTGATCATCTCCGCCAACGAGATTTTCTGGCTGTCGGCCGGGGTATTCCTGGTGCTGCTGGCGCTGGTGTGGGTAGCGAAACCGCCATTCAGCTCCGGCGGCGGCGGGGGCGGCGGCGCTCACTAAGCTTCAATAAACGAAACGGGCGCCCTGAGGCGCCCGTTTTTTTATCCGACGTAGAACAGATTACGCCTGATTCTGACGCCACCAGTCCGCCAGCAGAATGCCGGTCGCCACGGAAACGTTCAGGCTTTCTACCTTGCCGGTGCCGCCGATAGACACGTTCATATCGCCCTGCTGCCAGGCGCTATCGCTGAGGCCGTCGCGCTCCTGGCCAAGCACCAGCACCATCTTGGCCGGCAGCTTGGCCTGCGCCAGCGCGGTGCCTTTGTGGCTGGAGGTGGTGACGATGGTGTAACCCGCCTTGCGGAAGGTATCCAGCACCGACAGGAAATCATCGGCGTTGATCGCCTTGATGTGCTCCGCACCGCCTTCTGCGGTACGCACCGCCGCGCCGGATTCCAGCAACGCCGGATCCTGCAGCAGCACGCCGTTGACGCCGAAGTGGGCGCACGAACGGACGATGGCGCCCAGGTTATGCGGGTTGCCGACTTCTTCCAGCGCCAATACGCAGTCGGTCGCCGGCGCAGTTTTCAGGTAGGTCTGCGCATCCAGGCCCTGACGCTTTTTGATCAGGAAGCAGACGCCGCCGTGGTGCTCGGTGCCGGAAGCCTTGGCCAGCTCTTCCTCATCCACCACGTGGTAGGCTTTGCGGTTAGCCGCCATCCAGCGCAGCGCTTCACGGAAGCGCGGCGTGACCGACTGCACGAACCAGGCGCGCACGATCGCTTCCGGGCGGCTGGCGAACAGCGCCTGACAGGCGTTCTCACCGTAAACGCGGGTTTCTTCCGCGCGCTGGCGGCGCAGCTGTTCCGGATCGATAAAGCTTTTGCCGCTGATGCCGCCGTGATCGAACGCCGGCTCTTCACTCGGCGCGCGCGACACGGTTCTCCACGGCGACTCGTTGCCGCCGCGATCTTCAGAGCGCGCCGGACGGCGAGGACGATCGCTTTCACTGCGGCGGGAATCGGCTCCGCGACGGTCATTGCCGCCGCGCGCCTTGTCTTGACCGGTGCGGCCCGAGCGCGCACCGTCAGCCGGACGGCCTTTGCCGGCCGGACGTTTATTCTTGTTGCGGTCGTCGCCGTTGTCGTCGTCGCTGCGGACGTACATCACTTTGACCTTACCGTTCTTGCCACTAAATGAATCGTTCATTGTCTTCTCCACCAACGCGCAGGGCGCGAAGATTACCTGATGTTGGTGCATGAAGCCACCAACTTGCGCTAAAAGCTCCCAACTATCACATCCATTGAACAAACCTCATTGTTCATGCGCCGGGTTTTGCCGATAATCGTCAGCATTAAAGAAACATCTCCGCAACCGCGTTGCGGGGACCATGCTTTCTCAGTACCCGAGGTCAACATGAATACAGTTTGTGCAGCTTGCAATGCCACCAACCGTGTGCCGGAAGAACGTCTGGCGGACAACGCGAAATGCGGCCGCTGCGGCCATGAGCTCTTCGACGGTGAAGTGATCAACGCCACCGCCGCCACGCTGGACCAGTTGCTGCAGGACGATCTGCCGGTCGTGGTCGATTTTTGGGCGCCGTGGTGCGGCCCGTGCCGCAGCTTTGCGCCGATCTTTGAAGACGTGGCCGAAGAGCGCGCCGGCAAAGTGCGCTTCGTGAAAGTGAACACCGAAGCCGAGCCGGAACTGAGCGCACGTTTCCGCATCCGCAGCATCCCGACCATCATGGTGTTCCGTCAGGGCAAGATGGTCGACATGCTCAACGGCGCGATGCCGAAGGCGCCGTTTGACAACTGGCTCAACGAGTTAGTGTGATTCGGCAAGTATAGGCCGTATCCCGCCATCGCGCGCGAACGCGCCCCGATCGAGCCCGCCCCTCCCGGCGGGCTTTTTTCTGCGTTACAATAACGGTTTTTCCCCAGGATCGTTATGACCGACAACGCCGTACTTCGCCTGCGCCAATTCCGTTTAGACCGCGCCACCCGCCCCTTTCTGGCGCGCGGTTGCCGGGTGGCGCGTTGTCAGGGGTGCCTGCTGCCGCATAAGAACTGCCTGTGCGACACCATTCGCCCGCAGCAGGCCGGCAGCCGTTTCTGCCTGATCATGTTCGGCGCAGAGCCGCTCAAGCCCAGCAACACCGGGCGCCTGATCGCCGATATCCTGCCGGACACCCAGGCGTTCCTCTGGTCGCGTACCGAGGTCGATCCCGCCCTGCTGGCGGCCATCAACGATCCGACACGGCAGCCTTACGTGGTGTTCCCCGCGTCCTACGCCGACGCCGAGCGGCCGGTGTTCAGCGAACTGCCCGTCGGCGGCAAACCGCCGCTGTTCATCATGCTGGACGGCACCTGGGCGGAAGCGCGCAAAATGTTCCGTAAAAGCCCGTATCTCAATCAATTCCCGGTGTTTTCACTCAACGTCGACGCCGCATCGGCCTACCAGCTGCGCGAAGCCAGCCGCGCCGAGCAACACTGCACGGCGGAAGTGGCCGCCGCCCTGCTGCAACAGGCGGGCGATATGCCGGCCGCCGACGGATTGAATCAGCATTTCCGCTATTTCCGTCAACAGTATCTGGCGGGAAAACCGACCCGACCGGAGGCACCGGTCACAGCAATGTAGCCATAAAGCGCCTAAAATCAGGCGTAACGTTGCCAAAAGGAGCCGTGCATGAGCCAGCGAGGGTTAGAAGCGCTACTACGTCCCAAATCGATCGCCGTGCTGGGCGCTTCGCAGCAGCCGGGCCGCGCCGGCAACCTGATGATGAGCAACCTGCTGGCCGGCGGTTTCGGCGGGCCCATCTTGCCGGTGACGCCGCGCTACAAGGCGGTATGCGGCGTCATGGCCTATCCCGACGTCGCCAGCCTGCCGCTGACGCCGGATCTGGCGATCATCTGCACCCACGCCAGCCGTAATCTGGCACTGATTGAAGCGCTGGGCCAACGCGGCTGCAAAACCGCCATCGTGCTCTCTTCGCCGCCGGAACAGTTCGCCGAGCTCAAAGCCTGCGCGCAGCGTTACGCCATGCGGCTGCTGGGCCCCAACAGTCTGGGGCTGCTGGCGCCGTGGCAAGGCATCAACGCCAGCTTCTCGCCGGTGCCGATCCAAAAGGGCAAGCTGGCGTTTATCTCGCAGTCCGCCGCCGTCGCCAACACCATTCTCGACTGGGCGCAGCAGCGCGAAGTCGGCTTCTCCTATTTCATCGCGCTGGGCGACAGCCTGGATATCGACGTCGACGACCTGCTCGACTTTTTGGCGCGCGACAGCAAGACCAGCGCCATCCTACTGTATCTGGAAAACATCAGCGACGCGCGGCGCTTTCTCTCCGCCTCGCGTAGCGCCTCGCGCAACAAGCCCATTCTGGTGATCAAAAGCGGCCGCAGCCAACAGGCGCAATTACTGCTCAACAGCCAACTGGGCCTGGACGCCGCCTATGACGCCGCCATCCAGCGCGCCGGCCTGCTGCGCGTCCAGGATACCCATGAGCTGTTCTCGGCGGTGGAAACCCTCAGCCATATGCATCCGCTGCGCGGCGAACGGTTGATGATCGTCAGCAACGGGGCGGCGCCGGCGGCGATGGCCTTGGACGAACTGCTCGGCCGCAACGGCAAGCTGGCGACGCTGAGCGAGGAGAGCCTGGCGACGCTGAGCGACGCGCTGCCGGACTTCATTCGCGCCGGCAACCCGCTCGACCTGCGCGACGACGCCACGCCGCAGCGTTATCTGGCGGCTCTCGAAGCGCTGCTCGACAGCCACGACTATGACGCGCTGCTGCTGATCCACGCGCCGAGCGCGGCTGCGCCCGGCACCGCCACGGCGCAGCGGCTGATCGACGCGCTGCATCGTCATGCGCGCGGCAAGCGCATCACGCTGCTGACCAACTGGTGCGGCGAATACTCTTCGCAAGAGGCACGCCGGCTGTTTACCGAGGCCGCCATTCCGACTTACCGCACGCCGGAAGGCGCGGTCACCGCTTTTATGCATATGGTGGAATACCGCCGCAACCAGAAGCAGCTGAAGGAGACGCCCGCGCTGCCGGTCGGCCTGACCGCCAATACCGCCGATGCCCACCGCCTGATCCATCAGGCGCTGGCCGAAGGCGCCACCCAGTTGGATACCCACGAGGTGCAATCCATTCTGCAGGCCTACGATCTGAGCACCCTGCCGACCTGGATCGCCGAAGACAGCGCCGAAGCGGTGCACATCGCCGAGCAGATCGGCTACCCGGTGGCGCTGAAGCTGCGCTCGCCGGATATCCCGCACAAATCGGAAGTTCAGGGCGTGATGCTTTACCTGCGCACCGCGACCGAAGTGCAACGCGCGGCGGAGGCGATCCTCGACCGCGTGAAGCGTACCTATCCTCAGGCGCGCATCCACGGCTTGCTGGTGCAGAGCATGGCCAACCGCGCCGGCGCCCAGGAGCTGCGCATCGCCGTGGAGCAGGATGCCATTTTCGGCCCGTTGATCATGCTGGGTGAAGGCGGCGTAGAGTGGCGCCAGGAAAATCAGGTCGCGGTCGCGCTGCCGCCGTTGAATATGGCGCTGGCGCGTTATCTGGTGCTGCAGGCGGTGAAAGGCGGCAAGATCCGCGGGCGCAGCGCACTGCGGCCTTTAGATATCCCCGGGCTGAGCCGCTTGCTGGTGCAGGTTTCCAACCTGATCCTTGACTGCCCTGAGATCGCCCGGCTGGATATTCACCCGGTGCTGGCTTCCGGCAGCGAGTTCACCCTGCTGGACGTTTCGATGCAGCTCGCACCGTTCAGCGGCGATCCGCAGGCGCGGCTGGCGATTCGGCCTTATCCGCATGAGCTGGAAGAGACCATCGCGCTGAAAGACGGCAGCCAATGCCTGTTCCGCCCTATCCTGCCGGAAGACGAGCCGGCGCTGAAGCATTTCATCGACCGGGTGACCAAGGAAGACCTCTATTATCGCTACTTCAGCGAGATCAACGAGTTTACCCATGACGATTTGGCCAACATGACGCAGATCGACTACGATCGGGAAATGGCCTTTGTGGCGGTGCGGGCAGATGAGATTATCGGCGTGACCCGCGCGCTGTCCGATCCGGACAACACCGACGCCGAATTCGCCGTGCTGGTACGTTCCGACCTGAAAGGCGTGGGGCTCGGCCGCCAGCTGCTGGAGAAAATGATCGCCTATGCGCGCGCGCATGGCCTGACCCGCCTGAGCGGTATCACCATGCCGAATAACCGCGGCATGATCGCGCTGGCGCAGCGGTTGGGCTTTGGCATCGAGGTGCAGCTTGAGGACGGCATCGTCAATCTGACGCTGCCGCTGCAGGCCGACGACGCGCAGTGACCTGCGTCGCAATGCGCTACGAATCCACCACTTAACGCCAAAACATACGCACAATCGAGGCAACTAATGGTATTATCGCCCGATTATTCGGTTTATTGTTTTTAAGTCTGTGGCGTTCCGGCCATCAATCATGAGAGAAGAAGCGCACTGTGATGTTGTCAAAATTTAAACGTAGCAAACATCAACAACACCTTGCACAACTGCCCAAACTCCCCCAGACGGTTGCTGATGTTCGTACTCTGTACGCGCCGTCCGACTTTCGCGCCACGCTGCTGGATTCCATCGCCAACGCCACCCAACGTATCTATCTGGTGGCTCTGTATCTGGAGCATGACGACGCCGGGCGTGAGATCCTCAACGCGCTGTATCAAGCCAAACAGCGGCGGCCCGAGCTGGAAATCTGCGTGCTGGTCGACTGGCACCGCGCACAGCGCGGGCGCATCGGCGCCGCCGCCGCCAATACCAACGCCGACTGGTACTGCGCCATGGCCAGCCAGCATCCGGAACAGTCGGTGCCGATCTACGGCGTACCGGTCAATACTCGCGAAGCACTGGGCGTATTGCATCTGAAAGGTTTTGTGGTCGACGATACCGTTATCTACAGCGGCGCCAGCATCAACGACGTCTATCTGCATCAGCATGAGAAATACCGTTACGATCGCTACCAGTTGATCACCAACGGCGTGCTGGCCGATACCCTGATCGATTACATCAAGCAGCATCTGCTCACCGCCGGCGCCGTACAACGCCTGGATCGCAGCGATCGGCCGAAAAGCCCGGAGATCAAAAACGAAACCCGTCTGTTCCGTTTCGCCCTGCGCCGCGCCGGTTACCACTTCCGCGGCAAGGCCGGCAACGATGAGCTGGCGGTGACGCCGATGGTTGGGCTAGGCAAACAAAGCGTGCTGAATAAAACCATTCATCACCTGATGTCATGCACCGACCAGAAACTGACGCTGTGCACTCCCTATTTCAACCTGCCGGCGCTGCTGGTGCGCAACATCATTTATCTGCTGCGACAGGGCAAGCAGGTGGAAATCATCGTCGGCGATAAAACCGCCAACGATTTCTATATTCCGGAAGACCAGCCGTTCAAAATCATCGGCGCGCTGCCCTACCTGTATGAGATCAACCTGCGCCGCTTCCTGAGCCGGTTGCAGCGTTACATCGACACCGGCCAACTGATCGTGCGTTTGTGGAAGGATGGCGATAACAGCTATCACCTGAAAGGCATGTGGGTAGACGAAGAGTGGCAGCTGATTACCGGCAATAACCTCAACCCGCGCGCCTGGCGGCTGGATCTGGAAAACGCCATTCTGATCCACGATCCCAAGCAAGAGCTGCGCGAGCAACGGCAGAAAGAGCTGGAATGCATCCGTACTCATACCACTGTAGTCGGCCATTATCAGGAACTGCAAAGCATTCAGCAGTATCCGATCAAGGTGCGTAAGCTGATTCGGCGTCTGCGCCGTATCCGTATCGATCGGCTGATCAGCCGTATCCTGTAAGCGGTATGCTGACCCCGGCCAAGGCCGGGGTTTTTATTACAGCTGTATCTCCTTGCCTTTGCGATGCAACCGGAGCGAGACCAGCAGCGCCAGCAGGCACATGCCGGAGACATACCAGAAGAAAGCGTTCTCCACGCCAAACGATTTAAGCGACAGCGCGACATATTCCGCCGAGCCGCCGAACATGGCGTTCGCCACCGCATAAGACAAGCCCACCCCTAAAGCACGTACCTCCGGCGGGAACATTTCGGCTTTAAGCAGCCCGCTGATCGCGGTGTAAAAACTGATGATGAACAGCGCCAGCACGATCAGGCCAAACGCCATATAAGGATTACTCACCTCTTTCAGAGCGAACAGGATCGGCACCGTCAACACCGTGGCAAAGGCCGAGAAGATCAACATCGAGCTGCGACGGCCGATTTTGTCCGAAAACGCGCCTACCGCAGGCTGCAGCAGCATAAAGACGAACAGCGCGACGGTCATGATGGCGCTGGCCAGCTTGGCGTCCATACCGGCGGTATTCACCAGATATTTCTGCATGTAGGTGGTGAAGGTGTAGAAGGTCAGCGAACCGGCGGCGGTAAAGCCCAGCACCATCAGGAACGCCTTGCGATTTTTCCACAGGCCCGTCAGCGAACCGGCATCTTTGTGGTTACGCGTCTTCGCATCGGAGGTTTCATTCAGCGAACGGCGCAGGTACAGCGCAACTACCGCCAACACGGCCCCCAGGGCAAACGGAATGCGCCATCCCCAGGCTTTCAGCTCTTCGGCGGGCAATATCTGCTGCAGGATCACCAGGACCAGCAACGCCAACAGTTGCCCGCCGATCAGCGTCACGTACTGGAACGAGGCGTAAAAGCCGCGTCGCCCCTTGATCGCCACCTCGCTCATATAGGTCGCGCTGGTGCCGTATTCTCCCCCTACCGACAGCCCCTGGAACAGGCGGGCGATCAGCAGCAACGCCGGCGCCCAGCTGCCGATCGATTCATACGTCGGCAGGCAGGCGATCACCAGCGATCCGGCGCACATCATGCAGACTGAAAGCAGCATGGAGTTTTTTCGGCCATGCTTGTCGGCAATATAGCCGAACAGCCAACCGCCGATAGGTCGCATAAAGAAGCCGGCGGCGAAAACACCAGCGGTTTGCAGCAGCTGCGTGGTGCTGTTGCCCGCTGGAAAGAACGAGGCGGCAAAATAAATGGAACAGAAGGAGTAAACGTAAAAATCAAACCACTCCACCAGATTGCCTGATGAAGCCCCGACGATAGCGAAAATGCGTTTCTTGTTATCCAGCGCCCCCTGTTCGACGCCGTGCTCATCCCCAAGAGCCGATGTTGTTTCTGTCATGATGTATTCTCCGAGCCATAACAATGATGAAATTTGGCTTCCTGCCGCCCTGGTTGTTACTTTATTGTTATTTATAAGTTAACAGCCAAACTTAATAGCGGACGAAGAATATCTGACATTCAGAGAAACAATGCGTTGGTTTTGTGATGAATATTAAACAGTACGATGAAAGCTGAAGCGGATTACAACGGGGATTTTCCATTTTACGCACAGCAAAAATCCCTGAACGTCAGTTCAGGGCTTTCGGCTTTATTTGATGCCTGGCAGTGTCCTACACAATTCGTCTCATCCTGAGACTCTCCCCTCCGGGGCCGCCGCACGCGGCGTTAAGGCCCGTTCCCGACGGGCCTTTCGCATGCCCATGCTCGAGCAGAACGCCAGATAACAGACAAAACAAAAAGCCCCATGCTTTCGCATGAGGCTTTTTGCTTTGTTTGATGCCTGGCAGTGTCCTACTCTCGCATGGGGAGACCCCACACTACCATCGGCGCTACGGCGTTTCACTTCTGAGTTCGGCATGGGGTCAGGTGGGACCACCGCGCTATTGCCGCCAGGCAAATTCTGTTTCATTCCAACCGCTTCACTTCCATGAAGCCATCAGAACCAATCTTGGAACGTCGCTGAAAATCTCTCTAAAAACACCTTCGGTGTTGTAAGGTTAAGCCTCACGGATCATTAGTACTGGTTAGCTCAATGCATCGCTGCACTTACACACCCAGCCTATCAACGTCTTAGTCTTAAACGTTCCTTCAGGGGCCTTRAAGGCCCAGGGAAGACTCATCTTGAGGCAAGTTTCGCGCTTAGATGCTTTCAGCGCTTATCTTTTCCGCACTTAGCTACCGGGCAATGCCATTGGCATGACAACCCGAACACCAGTGGTGCGTTCACTCCGGTCCTCTCGTACTAGGAGCAACCCCTCTCAATCTTCCAACGCCCACGGCAGATAGGGACCGAACTGTCTCACGACGTTCTAAACCCAGCTCGCGTACCACTTTAAATGGCGAACAGCCATACCCTTGGGACCTACTTCAGCCCCAGGATGTGATGAGCCGACATCGAGGTGCCAAACACCGCCGTCGATATGAACTCTTGGGCGGTATCAGCCTGTTATCCCCGGAGTACCTTTTATCCGTTGAGCGATGGCCCTTCCATTCAGAACCACCGGATCACTAAGACCTACTTTCGTACCTGCTCGAGCCGTCACTCTCGCAGTCAAGCTAGCTTATGCCTTTGCACTAACCTCACGATGTCCGACCGTGATTAGCTAACCTTCGTGCTCCTCCGTTACTCTTTGGGAGGAGACCGCCCCAGTCAAACTACCCACCAGACACTGTCCTCACCCCAGATTATGGGGCCGAGTTAGAACATCAAACATTAAAGGGTGGTATTTCAAGGATGGCTCCACGCAGACTGGCGTCCACGCTTCAAAGCCTCCCACCTATCCTACACATCAAGGCTCAATGTTCAGTGTCAAGCTATAGTAAAGGTTCACGGGGTCTTTCCGTCTTGCCGCGGGTACACTGCATCTTCACAGCGAGTTCAATTTCACTGAGTCTCGGGTGGAGACAGCCTGGCCATCATTACGCCATTCGTGCAGGTCGGAACTTACCCGACAAGGAATTTCGCTACCTTAGGACCGTTATAGTTACGGCCGCCGTTTACTGGGGCTTCGATCAAGAGCTTCGCCTTGCGGCTGACCCCATCAATTAACCTTCCAGCACCGGGCAGGCGTCACACCGTATACGTCCACTTTCGTGTTTGCACAGTGCTGTGTTTTTATTAAACAGTTGCAGCCAGCTGGTATCTTCGACTGGCTTCAGCTCCATCCGCAAGGGACTTCACCTACATGCCAGCGTGCCTTCTCCCGAAGTTACGGCACCATTTTGCCTAGTTCCTTCACCCGAGTTCTCTCAAGCGCCTTGGTATTCTCTACCTGACCACCTGTGTCGGTTTGGGGTACGATTTAATGTTACCTGGAGCTTAGAGGATTTTCCTGGAAGCAGGGCATCAACTACTTCTGCACCGTAGTGCATCGTCATCACGCCTCAGGGTTAGTATGCAACCGGATTTACCAGGTCACACCCCCTACACGCTTAAACCGGGACAACCGTCGCCCGGCCAGCCTAGCCTTCTCCGTCCCCCCTTCGCAGTAACACCAAGTACAGGAATATTAACCTGTTTCCCATCGACTACGCTTTTCAGCCTCGCCTTAGGGGTCGACTCACCCTGCCCCGATTAACGTTGGACAGGAACCCTTGGTCTTCCGGCGAGCGGGCTTTTCACCCGCTTTATCGTTACTTATGTCAGCATTCGCACTTCTGATACCTCCAGCAACCCTCACAGGCCACCTTCAACGGCTTACAGAACGCTCCCCTACCCAACAACGCCTAAGCGTCGCTGCCGCAGCTTCGGTGCATGGTTTAGCCCCGTTACATCTTCCGCGCAGGCCGACTCGACCAGTGAGCTATTACGCTTTCTTTAAATGATGGCTGCTTCTAAGCCAACATCCTGGCTGTCTATGCCTTCCCACATCGTTTCCCACTTAACCATGACTTTGGGACCTTAGCTGGCGGTCTGGGTTGTTTCCCTCTTCACGACGGACGTTAGCACCCGCCGTGTGTCTCCCGTGATAACATTCTTCGGTATTCGGAGTTTGCATCGGTTTGGTAAGCCGGGATGGCCCCCTAGCCGAAACAGTGCTCTACCCCCGAAGATGAGTTCACGAGGCGCTACCTAAATAGCTTTCGGGGAGAACCAGCTATCTCCCGGTTTGATTGGCCTTTCACCCCCAGCCACAAGTCATCCGCTAATTTTTCAACATTAGTCGGTTCGGTCCTCCAGTTAGTGTTACCCAACCTTCAACCTGCCCATGGCTAGATCACCGGGTTTCGGGTCTATACCTTGCAACTAGTCGCCCAGTTAAGACTCGGTTTCCCTACGGCTCCCCTATACGGTTAACCTTGCTACAAAATATAAGTCGCTGACCCATTATACAAAAGGTACGCAGTCACACCACGAAGGTGCTCCCACTGCTTGTACGTACACGGTTTCAGGTTCTATTTCACTCCCCTCGCCGGGGTTCTTTTCGCCTTTCCCTCACGGTACTGGTTCACTATCGGTCAGTCAGGAGTATTTAGCCTTGGAGGATGGTCCCCCCATATTCAGACAGGATGTCACGTGTCCCGCCCTACTCATCGAACTCACGACCTGTGCATTTTAGTGTACGGGGCTATCACCCTTTGCTGCGCGACTTTCCAGACGCTTCCACTAACACACAAGCCGATTCAGGTTCTGGGCTCCTCCCCGTTCGCTCGCCGCTACTGGGGGAATCTCGGTTGATTTCTTTTCCTCGGGGTACTTAGATGTTTCAGTTCCCCCGGTTCGCCTCATGCCACTATGTATTCATGACATGATAGTGTGTCGAAACACACTGGGTTTCCCCATTCGGGTATCGCCGGTTATAACGGTTCATATCACCTTACCGACGCTTTTCGCAGATTAGCACGCCCTTCATCGCCTCTGACTGCCTAGGCATCCACCGTGTACGCTTAGTCACTTAACCTCACAACCCGAAGATGTTTCCATCGTTCGCGCTGCAAACATTTGAGAGACTCTATGACAGGTTACTCTTCATCCCAATACATCTACGGAGGGATAAATTTCAGCCGTCATGTTTCAATTTTCAGCTTGTTCCAGATTGTTAAAGAGCAATATCTTAAACATGACTCGGAAGTCATCTTTAAGATATGGTGTATCGTCAGATACTTGAGACCGCCGCTTTCACCGGGTGGGTCGGAAGCTTGGCGTCCCCTAGGGGATTCGAACCCCTGTTACCGCCGTGAAAGGGCGGTGTCCTAGGCCTCTAGACGAAGGGGACACGACACCGTACTTTTATGACGCTTTTGCTCGTTACTTTTTCATCAGACAATCTGTGTGAGCACGCCACTCGAACTAATATCTTTAGGTAAGGAGGTGATCCAACCGCAGGTTCCCCTACGGTTACCTTGTTACGACTTCACCCCAGTCATGAATCACAAAGTGGTAAGCGCCCTCCCGAAGGTTAAGCTACCTACTTCTTTTGCAACCCACTCCCATGGTGTGACGGGCGGTGTGTACAAGGCCCGGGAACGTATTCACCGTAGCATTCTGATCTACGATTACTAGCGATTCCGACTTCATGGAGTCGAGTTGCAGACTCCAATCCGGACTACGACGTACTTTATGAGGTCCGCTTGCTCTCGCGAGGTCGCTTCTCTTTGTATACGCCATTGTAGCACGTGTGTAGCCCTACTCGTAAGGGCCATGATGACTTGACGTCATCCCCACCTTCCTCCAGTTTATCACTGGCAGTCTCCTTTGAGTTCCCGGCCGAACCGCTGGCAACAAAGGATAAGGGTTGCGCTCGTTGCGGGACTTAACCCAACATTTCACAACACGAGCTGACGACAGCCATGCAGCACCTGTCTCAGAGTTCCCGAAGGCACCAATCCATCTCTGGAAAGTTCTCTGGATGTCAAGAGTAGGTAAGGTTCTTCGCGTTGCATCGAATTAAACCACATGCTCCACCGCTTGTGCGGGCCCCCGTCAATTCATTTGAGTTTTAACCTTGCGGCCGTACTCCCCAGGCGGTCGATTTAACGCGTTAGCTCCGGAAGCCACGCCTCAAGGGCACAACCTCCAAATCGACATCGTTTACAGCGTGGACTACCAGGGTATCTAATCCTGTTTGCTCCCCACGCTTTCGCACCTGAGCGTCAGTCTTCGTCCAGGGGGCCGCCTTCGCCACCGGTATTCCTCCAGATCTCTACGCATTTCACCGCTACACCTGGAATTCTACCCCCCTCTACGAGACTCTAGCTTGCCAGTTTCAAATGCAGTTCCCAGGTTGAGCCCGGGGATTTCACATCTGACTTAACAAACCGCCTGCGTGCGCTTTACGCCCAGTAATTCCGATTAACGCTTGCACCCTCCGTATTACCGCGGCTGCTGGCACGGAGTTAGCCGGTGCTTCTTCTGCGAGTAACGTCAATTGATGAGCGTATTAAGCTCACCACCTTCCTCCTCGCTGAAAGTGCTTTACAACCCGAAGGCCTTCTTCACACACGCGGCATGGCTGCATCAGGCTTGCGCCCATTGTGCAATATTCCCCACTGCTGCCTCCCGTAGGAGTCTGGACCGTGTCTCAGTTCCAGTGTGGCTGGTCATCCTCTCAGACCAGCTAGGGATCGTCGCCTAGGTGAGCCATTACCCCACCTACTAGCTAATCCCATCTGGGCACATCTGATGGCAAGAGGCCCGAAGGTCCCCCTCTTTGGTCTTGCGACGTTATGCGGTATTAGCTACCGTTTCCAGTAGTTATCCCCCTCCATCAGGCAGTTTCCCAGACATTACTCACCCGTCCGCCGCTCGTCACCCAGGGAGCAAGCTCCCCTGTGCTACCGCTCGACTTGCATGTGTTAAGCCTGCCGCCAGCGTTCAATCTGAGCCATGATCAAACTCTTCAATTAAAAGCTTGATGTGCTTCCACTCGAGAAGCGATGCTCAAAGATTTACTGCATGAATTTTACTTCAGTTAGTCACTCTTCAAGACTTGATATTTTTTTGCATCCGAAGATGCTGGATATCGTCTTGTGGAGTGCCCACACAGATTGTCTGATAAATTGTTAAAGAGCAGTGAGTTAGGCGCTTTCGCTTGCTAACTCGAGGTGGCGTATATTACGCTTTCCTCTTTCAGAGTCAACCCTAATTTTCAGGATTTTTTCTCTGCGACCCCCGGAGACTCTGTGAAGTTGTTCACATGCTCCGTGTCGATGGAGGCGCATTATAGGGAGCCGGTTCAGAATGACAAGCGATAATCTGCATTTTTTATCTGACCGCTCACTATTCATTCGTAACGCCTATTAAACCCGCTTTTTGATGGCTGCCGGCAGGTCCGCCAGGCTATTTAGCACCCAATCGGCCAGCTTTTCGCCCTGCTCCGTCACCGGCTTGCCGGTACGCACCAGCACCTTGGTGCCGACGCCGGCCGCGATCGCCGCCTGCATGTCTTCCGGTTTATCACCCACCATATAAGAAGCGGCCATATCGATGTTCAATTCCTGCTGCGCTTGCAGCAACATGCCCGGCTGCGGCTTACGGCAGTCGCACACCTGGCGATACTCTTCTACTGCTGCCTCCGGATGATGCGGGCAGAAATAGATGCCGTCGAAGTCGACGTCGCGATCGGCCAGCGACCAGTCCATCCACTCGGTCAGGTACATAAACTGGTCTTCGCTGAACTTGCCGCGCGCAATGCCGGACTGGTTGGTCACCATCACCAGCGCGAAGCCCATCTTTTTGAGCTCGCGACAGGCGTCGATCACGCCGTCGATAAAGTGGAAGTTGTCGATTTCATGGACATAGCCATGGTCAACATTAATCGTGCCGTCACGATCGAGAAAAATTGCTGGAACGCTTTGTGTCACCGCTTTGCTCCTGAGGGCCTGTATACGCTAACAGTATCGCATGTTTTACCCCACGCTGAGAACGCCGGAGAACGTCGTTGGTCGTTGACTTAGACGTCTAGACGCCTTAACATCTGAGGCATACCTTGGTTCCACGCCGAGGTTTACTTTTATCTAGCCACGGGCAACCACGCTAAAATAAGAAGAATATGATTAAACTTTCTAACATCACTAAAGTGTTCCAGCAGGGTTCGCGCACCATTACCGCGCTCTCTGACGTGACCCTTCACGTTCCTGCCGGGCAAATCTATGGCGTCATCGGTTCCTCCGGCGCCGGTAAAAGCACGCTGATCCGCTGCGCCAACATGCTTGAGCGCCCCACCTCCGGCCAGGTGCTGGTCGATGGCCAGGATCTGACGTCTCTGTCAGAAAGCGAACTGACGCGCGCCCGTCGCCAAATCGGCATGATCTTCCAGCACTTTAACCTGCTCTCTTCCCGTACGGTGTTCGGCAACGTGGCGTTGCCGCTGGAGCTGGACAATACGCCGCGCGCCGAGATCAAAAAGCGCGTGACCGAACTGCTGGAACTGGTCGGCCTGGCGGACAAGCACGACGCCTACCCGGCCAACCTGTCCGGCGGCCAGAAACAGCGTGTGGCGATCGCGCGCGCGCTGGCCAGCAACCCTAAAGTGCTGCTGTGCGACGAGGCCACCAGCGCGCTGGATCCGGCCACCACCCGTTCCATCCTGGAACTGCTGAAAGACATCAACCGCCGTCTGGGCCTGACCATTCTGCTCATCACCCATGAAATGGACGTGGTGAAACGCATCTGCGACCAGGTCGCGGTCATCAGCCAGGGGCAGCTGATCGAAAAAGACAGCGTCAGCGAAGTGTTCTCGCACCCGAAAACGCCGCTGGCCCAACAGTTCATTCAGTCCACGCTGCATCTGGATATCCCGGACGACTACGCCGCGCGCCTGTCGCCGGAGCGTCAGGGCGACCGTCAGCCGCTGCTGCGCCTGGAGTTCACCGGTCAGTCGGTCGATGCGCCGCTGCTGTCTGAAGCCGCTCGCCGCTTCAACGTGAACAACAACATTATCAGCGCCCAGATGGATTATGCCGGCGGCGTGAAATTCGGCGTGATGCTGGCGGAGCTGCACGGCAGCGACGAAGACGCGCTGGCAACGATTAAGTTCCTGCAAGAAAATCAGGTAAAAGTAGAGGTTCTGGGTTATGTCTGAGGCAATGATGTGGTTGATGGCGCGTGGCGTGTGGGAAACCGTCATGATGACCTTTGTCTCCGGCTTTTTCGGTTTCGTGCTCGGCCTGCCGGTAGGCGTGCTGCTGTATGTCACCCGCCCGGGGCAGATCATCGCCAACAATTCGCTGTATAAAATCCTGTCCGGGCTGGTGAACATCTTCCGTTCCATCCCGTTCATTATCCTGTTGGTTTGGATGATTCCGTTTACCCGCATGATCGTCGGCACCTCGATCGGTCTGCAAGCGGCGATCGTGCCGCTGACCGTCGGTGCCGCGCCGTTCATCGCGCGCATGGTGGAAAACGCCCTGCTGGAGATCCCGTCCGGTCTGGTGGAAGCGGCGCGCGCCATGGGCGCCACGCCGATGCAGATCATCAAGAAAGTGCTGCTGCCGGAGGCCCTGCCGGGCCTGGTCAACGCCGCGACCATCACCCTGATCACCCTGGTGGGCTACTCCGCCATGGGCGGCGCGGTCGGCGCCGGCGGCCTGGGCCAAATCGGTTACCAATACGGTTATATCGGTTATAACGCCACAGTTATGAATACCGTATTAGTATTACTGGTAGTTTTGGTTTATCTGATCCAATTCTGCGGCGATCGCATCGTCAAAGCCGTTACCCATAAATAGTTTCACAGCATATTAATGCGAGTCTAATGAGGAAGGGATATGTCGTTAACATTTAAATCCATCGCGACAATTGGCGCACTGATCGGCACTCTGGCTCTGGCGGGCTGCGGCCAGGATGAAAAGAATCCAAACCACATCAAGGTCGGCGTGATCGTCGGCGCTGAACAGCAAGTGGCCGAAGTGGCGCAGAAAGTGGCGAAAGAGAAATACGGTCTGGACGTTGAGCTGGTCACCTTCAACGACTACGTGCTGCCTAACGAAGCGCTGAGCAAAGGCGATATCGACCTGAACGCCTTCCAGCACAAACCTTATCTGGATCAGCAGATCAAAGATCGCGGCTACAAGCTGGTGCCGGTCGGCAGCACCTTTGTTTACCCGATCGCCGGTTACTCCAAAAAAATCAAATCGCTGGACGAACTGAAAGAGGGTTCTCAGATCGCACTGCCGAACGATCCGACCAACCTGGGCCGTTCGCTGCTGCTGCTGCAGAAAGTCGGTCTGATTAAACTGAAAGACGGCGTTGGCCTGCTGCCGACCGTACTGGACGTGACCGAGAACCCGAAAAACCTGAAGCTGGTTGAGCTGGAAGCCCCTCAGCTGCCGCGCTCTCTGGACGATCAGCAGATCGCGCTGGCGGTGATCAACACCACCTATGCCAGCCAGATCGGCCTGACGCCGGCGAAAGACGGTCTGTTTGTGGAAGATAAAGACTCGCCTTACGTCAACCTGCTGGTTGCGCGCGAAGATAATAAAGACGCGGAAAACGTGAAGAAATTCGTTCAGGCCTACCAGTCTGACGAAGTTGACGCCGCCGCCAACAAAATCTTCAACGGCGGTGCCGTGAAAGGCTGGTAAGCGCTTATTCACCAATTTTATTCCTATAATTGCAAGACGGGCCAAGGCCCGTCTTGTTATTTCCGCCATAGATTGCTTCAATAGCGCCACTTTCATTAAGGCAGAGGAATCTCAATGCGTGTTTTACCTCTCTGTTTGTTAGCGCTCGCGCTGGCCGGATGTTCATCGCAACGTATCGCGCCATCCTCAACAAACAGCACCAGCAAGCCGACCACGACCGCCCCGGCCAAGACCACGCCGGCCGCCCGCCCCGCTCCGGTAAAACTGTATAAAAGTGCAGAAGAACTCGTGGGTAAACCATTCCGCGATCTGGGTGAAGTGTCCGGCGAATCGTGCCAAACCACCGTACAAGACTCCCCACCGAATCTGGCTACCGCCCGTAAACGCATGCAAATCCGTGCGTCTTACATGAAGGCCAACGCCGTGCTGCTGCACGACTGCCAGATTGTCAGCGGCGTCGCCGGTTGTTACCAGCAGGCCGTTTGCCAGGGCTCGGCGCTTAACGTCTCGTCTAAATGACCGAATTCGTTTTTGAGCAGATCGGCGTGATCCGCTCGCCGTATAAAGAGAAATTCGCCGTGCCCCGCCAACCGGGGCTGGTCGAAGACGGTGGCGGCGAACTGCTGCTGCTGCCGCCTTACAACCAGGCGGAAGCGGTTCGCGGTCTCAGCGATTTCAGCCATCTGTGGGTGATGTTCATTTTCCATCAAACCATGGAAGGCGGCTGGCGCCCGACGGTACGCCCACCGCGTTTAGGCGGCAATGCCCGCATGGGCGTGTTCGCCACCCGCTCCACCTTCCGCCCCAACCCGCTCGGCATGTCGCTCATTGAGCTCAAAGGCGTACGGGTGAAAAACGGGGAAGTGGCGCTGGAACTGGGCAGCCTCGATCTGGTCGACGGCACCCCGGTGGTGGACATCAAGCCTTATCTGCCGTTCGCCGAGAGCCAACCGCAGGCCCGCGCCGGCTTTGCCCAGGCCGCGCCCGCCGGCGATATGCCGGTGCGTTTCGCGCCGCAGGCGGAACAGCAGCTGCAGCAACATCAGGCGCGCTACCCGCAATTAAGGCGTTTTATCAGCCAGGTGCTGGCACAGGACCCCCGTCCCGCCTATCGTAAAGGAGAGGACGTCGAACGGGATTACGCCGTCTGGCTGCTGGATTTCAACGTGCGCTGGCGCGTCGTGGACGGCCACACCGAAGTGCTGTCGCTCGACCCGCGTTAAAATTCCGCCGCCTCTCTTTTGGCGACCCGCTCGCGCTGGTAAACTAAATCACTTTTTGGCCGCCACTCTGGCAGCCCGATGCAATTTGCAGTTCTAACGGAACCAAAACACCATGCGTACTAGCCAATATCTGCTCTCCACTCTGAAGGAGACACCTGCCGACGCCGAAGTGATCAGCCACCAGCTGATGCTGCGCGCCGGGATGATCCGCAAGCTGGCCTCCGGTCTTTACACCTGGCTGCCGACCGGCCTGCGCGTTCTGAAAAAGGTTGAAAACATCGTTCGCGAAGAAATGAACAATGCTAACGCGATCGAAGTGTCCATGCCGGTGGTTCAGCCTGCCGACCTGTGGCAGGAAAGCGGCCGTTGGGAGCAATACGGCCCCGAGCTGCTGCGTTTCGTCGACCGCGGCGACCGTCCTTTCGTGCTGGGCCCGACGCATGAAGAAGTGATCACCGATCTGATCCGCAACGAGATCAGCTCGTACAAGCAGCTGCCGCTGAACTTCTTCCAGATCCAGACCAAGTTCCGTGATGAAGTGCGCCCACGTTTCGGCGTGATGCGTTCCCGTGAGTTCCTGATGAAGGATGCCTACTCCTTCCATACCTCGCAGGAGTCTCTGCAGGAGACTTACGACGCGATGTACGAAGCGTACAGCAAAATCTTCAGCCGCATGGGCCTGGATTTCCGCCCGGTGCAGGCCGATACCGGCTCGATCGGCGGCAGTGCGTCGCACGAATTCCAGGTGCTGGCGGACAGCGGTGAAGACGATATCGTGTTCTCCACCGGTTCCGACTTCGCCGCCAACATCGAGCTGGCGGAAGCGGTCGCTCCGGCAGCGCCGCGCGCGGCGGCCAGCGAAGAGCTGCGCCTGGTGGATACGCCAAACGCCAAAACCATCGCCGAGCTGGTCGAGCAATTCCAGCTGCCGGTGGAAAAAACCGTGAAGACGCTGATGGTGCGCGCCACCGAAGAGAGCGGCCATAAACTGGTCGCCCTGCTGGTGCGCGGCGATCACGAGCTGAACGAAATCAAGGCCGAGAAGCTGGCGCAGGTTGCCGCGCCGCTGACCTTCGCCACTGAAGAAGAGATCCGCGCCATCGTCGGCGCCGGCCCGGGTTCCCTCGGCCCGGTCAAGCTGCAGATGCCGGTGGTTGCCGACCGCAGCGTGGCGGCGATGAGCGACTTTGGCGCCGGTGCCAACGTCGACGGCAAACACTACTTCGGCATCAACTGGGAGCGGGATCTGCCGCTGCCGCAGGTGGCCGACATCCGTAACGTGGTGGAAGGTGACGCCAGCCCGGACGGTCAGGGCACGCTGCTGATCAAACGCGGCATCGAAGTGGGCCATATCTTCCAGCTCGGCACCAAGTATTCGGAAGCGATGAAAGCGACCGTACAGGGTGAAGACGGCCGCAACCAGGTGCTGACCATGGGTTGCTACGGCATCGGGGTGACGCGCGTCGTGGCCGCCGCCATCGAGCAGAACCACGACGAACGCGGCATTATCTGGCCGGACGCCATCGCGCCGTTCCAGGTCGCTATTCTGCCGATGAACATGCACAAGTCGTTCCGCGTGCAGGCGCTGGCCGAAGAGCTGTACAACACCCTGCGCTCCCACGGCATCGACGTGATCCTCGATGACCGCAAAGAGCGCCCGGGCGTGATGTTCGCGGATATGGAGCTGATCGGCGTGCCGCACTCTATCGTTATCGGCGACCGTAACCTCGACAACGAAGAGATCGAGTACAAAAACCGCCGCGTCGGCGAGAAGCAAATGATCAAAACCGGTGAAATCGTTGATTTCCTGCTGGGCCAGATCAAACGCTGAACACCGCCCGTCAGCGAATAAAAAACCCGCCTAGGCGGGTTTTTTTATGTCCATGGGGACAGGGGAAGTTAGTTGTTGCTGCAGCTTTTACTGCGGTCGAACGCGATTTTACCGTCCGGCACCACCGCCTTCTCTATCTGCCCCTCTTCCATCGACGGCTGCACGCTGAAGTGCGCGTTGAAAGTCAGAAACACCGGCTCACCGGCATTCTTATTGGCTTTGGCGTAACCTTGCTCCAGCGCGATGTTGTTATCCACCGGGAACGTGATGCCGGTGGCGCAATCTTTGAACACCGCCGCGTCGGCCATATAGGTGTAGCTGCCTTTCATCACCATCGGCGTTTTAGGCAATGGCTTCTCGACCGGCTCCAGACGATAATTCAGCTTGGAGGCGATCGGCGCGCCGCTGCGATCCAGCATCTCAAGACTCTTGCCCACCGGGCGGAAGTAGCGTTTTTCCCCGGTGCTGTCAGTCAGCACCAGCTTATCCGCGGTGCGCGCCCATTTGCCGTAGTCGGCGAAGGTCTGATCGCCGTCTTTGGTGCCGCGATAAGTTTCCTGCAGCACAAAGGTGCCGTCCTCATCCAGGAACAGCGCCGTATCCAGCCCGCCGCAATCGGCGCAAGGCAACAGCCCTTGATAACTCTGCGGCATCGCCTGCAGCGGTTGTTCCTTCGGTTGATAATGATTGTTGCATCCCAACAACGAGAGTGCGCCTGCCGCCAAGAACAGGGCTACCGTAATTTTCTTCACAGTTATTCTCCTACTGTGTTCATGTATTCCTAAGTGCGAACCTTGCCACGCAGCGCCTTGGTGGCGCCCTTACGCGCCTTGCCTTCCAAACGGCGCAATTTTGCCCCTTTGGCCGGCTTGGTCGCCTTGCGCATTTTTTCCACCACCATCGCCTGCTGAATCAGCGCGACCAATCTGGCCAACGCCGCTTCGCGATTCAATTCCTGACTGCGATACTCTTGCGCCTTGATAATCACTACGCCATCAGCGGTAATGAGATGATGATTCAGCGCCAGCAGCCTTTCCTTATAATACTCTGGCAGGCTGGATGCCCGGATGTCAAAGCGCAAATGGATCGCCGTTGAGGTTTTGTTCACGTGCTGGCCACCCGCGCCCTGCGCGCGGATCGCCGTCAATTCCAGCTCATTATCCGGTATGGCTACGTTTCTTGACAGTTCCAGCACCGGTCACACCTGTGCCTGCTGCCACTCGGCAAACTGGATTTCCAGACTATTCTGAGCATCAGACAGCCAAATAGTTCCCTCCTGCAGCGTTGCCTGCAGCGTCATGGTGCGGCTGGCCAGCGCCGTCAGGCGCGCCAGCTGTTCGTCATCGAGGAAGCGCACGCTCAGGTTCTTGTAGCCGGCCACTTTTCCCTGCATCGCCTGCCACCAAACGTGCGCGGCGCGCTCGCCGTAAGCGTACAAGACCACGCGCGGCGACTGGTTGCAGGCTTTGCGGATGCGTTTCTCGTCGGGCAATCCCATCTCGATCCACATTTCCAGCCCGTTGTGGTCGTTGCGCTGCCAGATCTCCGGCTCGTCGTCGGCGCTCAGCCCTTTGGTGAACACCAGCCGCTCGTCGGCGTGGCAGATCCAGGCCAACAGGCGCAGCATCATGCGTTGCTCATTTTCGGACGGGTGTTGCGCCAGCGTCAGCGTGGCGTCGTGGTAGAAGTGACGATCCATATCAGCAATATTGACCGCGGCTTTATAAATGGTTGCTTTCAGCGCCATGGGTGACCTCGTTATTATCCGGCGACAGTGTACTTGATCAGGGCCAAACCCCGCCAGCGCGGCCAGGCTGCGGCAGTGCGAAAGGCGTGCCGGGGTGCTGATAACTCCATAACAGCTGTGCTATAGTCGTCTAGGATAGGATAAAACTCCGAGAGCCTGCGCCTCATCGCGATAGTAGTCTTGATGATGCAGAGGTTCTTAAGGGAGGAAACTGTGCAACAATACTGTGAGTTAGTACGCCGTACTTACGCCGAGATTGGCAGTGGAGATCTTGGCTACGTGCCTGATGCGCTGGCTTGTGCGTTAAAGGCATTGGACGATGTCGCAGCGAACCACGCGCTACCGTCCTCCGTTAGGGAACAGGCGGCCTTTGCCGCCGCTAACTTATTGGTGAGCGACTATGTTGATGAATGATGAGTACCAACCCATCAATTGCGATGACTACGACAACCTGGAACTCGCCTGTCAGCATAAACTTATTCTGAAGCTGGAGTTACGCGACGGAGAAGTGATCGAGGCCAAGGCGATCGACCTGCTGCAAAAGAAACGCGTTGAGTATCTGACCATCGAACAGAACGGCCAGCAGCGCGACCTGCGTCTGGACCATATCAGCAGTTTCAGTCATCCGGAAATCGGTACCGTGGTCGTCAGTCTGTCGGACTGAGCAGCGGTAACCCCATCCCAACAGGGCAGCCCAACGGCTGCCCTCGTCATTTAGGGCTTCAGGCTGGCGTAATAAGCCGCCAGATCGGCGATATCGTCATCCGACAATCCCGACACATAGGCTTTCATCACCTCGGCCTGGCCGCCGTTGCGTTCCCCTTTCTTGTACGCCTGCAACGCGTGCTGCAGGTACATGGCGTTTTGCCCGGCCAGATTCGGGTACATCGGCACCGTCACCTTGCCCTGCGCGCCGTGGCAGGCCGCGCACGCGGCGGCTTTGGCCTGACCGGCGGCCGCATCCCCCGCCGCCAACGCCGGCAGGCTGAACAGACCGGCGGCCAACAGCGCGATTTCCACAAACTTCATCATTGCTCCTCACGATTATGATTTTTTTCCCAGCGCAGCCGCCACGGGCGTTCGCCTTCCGGCACCTGCCCCGCCTCACAGACGAATACGCCCAGCGCGGCGATCAGCTGCTCATCATAATAAATCAACGGGATGCGTTCACGCTGCCAGGGAGGAATACCCAGCTCCTGCCACAGTTTTTTTATCGGCCGCGAATGGGCGCGCCCCACGATGCGCACCGCGCCCTGCACGCCGCCGAAACGAATGCTAATCTGCTGCGATGGCAGCGGCGCGCGCAGCGCCAGATCGCCCTCACCGGCAACCAACTGCCCCATCCCGTCCGGCAACATCAGCGGCAGGTCAGGCTGCCAGGGCAGATGCACATCGCGCAGCGCCGCCAGCGGCGGCAACAGGTGCAATCGGCCTCGGAAGCGGCGGATCTGATAGGCGCCGAGCTGCAGCTGCGGTTCGGCATCTTCCCGGCTGAGCGCCACCTCCTCCCACAGACGCTGCAACTGCTCACGCGCCGGCATGGTAACGTTGAACAATGCGATCCAGCGCCGCAACAGAGCGAAGCGCCGCACCGGCGAACAGGCCGTCAAACCGTCGATCGCCAATGAGCGATCCGCCGCCAACAGGCTTTGCAGCGGTTCCGCCAGCAGCTCGTCCAACAATTGTTCCTGTTCGGCGCACAGGCTGGCGCTGCGCGCCACCGCCGAAGCGAAGTGCGGCCAACGTTGATTGAGCTGCGGCAACACCTGCAACCGCAGGAAATTGCGATCGAAGCGCGTGTCCTGATTGCTGTCGTCGTCTATCCAGGTTAAGGCGTGGCGTTGCGCGTAATTTTCCAGCGTTTGACGCGAGCAGCCCAGCAGCGGCCGCAACAGCAGGTGCTCGCCCAGCGTGGCGCGCGCCGCCATCGCCGACAATCCCGCCGGCCCGCTGCCGCGCTTGAGCGCCAACAGGAAAGTTTCGCTTTGATCGTCAAGGTGTTGGGCGGTGAGCAGCGCTTCGCCCTCCGCCAATGCTGCACTGAAAGCGGCATAGCGCGCCGCACGCGCCGCCGCTTCGATGCCGCCCTGGCGGGCATCCACCTGCACGTGCGTCACCGTCAGCGGGATCCGCCACTCAGCGCACCGGCTGCGGCAATGCTCAACCCAACGGTCGGCAAAGGCGCTCAGGCCATGGTGCACGTGCAGCGCGCGCAGCTGCAGCGCCGGACGTTGGCGGCGCAACGCCGCCAGCAGATGCAGCAGCACGCTGGAATCCAGGCCGCCGCTAAACGCCACCAGCAGCCGCTGCTGCGCGCCCAGCTGGTCCGCCACCTGCGTCGTTAATTGATCAGTATCCATCGGTAGGTTTTGTCACTTCTACATAGCTGCACGTTAACCCCGCCTACCGCCATCAATCAAGCATTAACCGTCCGGGCCTGGCGTCGCGTCAGCAGCCACCAGCCGCCCAGCACCGCGATCACCGCCAGCGCACATCCGGCCGCTCCCCAGCCGATCTGGGCGAAAATGCGGCCATACGCCTGCATCGCCGCCCCTTCGATGTGATCCTCGGCGGTCTGATTGGCGATAATGCCCGCCAGATAGTTGGCGATCGAACCGGTCGCCAACATATAGATGCCGGTCAACACGCCGGTGGCGCCGGGGATATTCAGCCGGGTGATCTGCGCCATCGCTACCGGATCGATAAACAGTTCGGCAAAGCCCATCACCGCCAAACCGGCGATCATCAGCCCCATCGATCCCGGCCCGTGCAGCCGCGTATTGAGCGCCATCAGCGTAAAGCCGACGCCGATCAACAGCAGACCGAAGGCGAACTTGCACCAGATGCGCAGCGTGCGATCGCCATCGCCGCTCGCCAGCCAGGCCAGCGCCACGCCACCCAGCATCACCGCGCAGGCGTTAACCGACTGGAACAGCGCGGTCGGCACCGTCCAGCCGAACCAGCGCCGGTCAACGAAATGATCGATAAACAGGCTGATGGAGCTGCCGCCCTGCTGGGCAAAAGCCCAGAACAGCGTGCCCAGCAGCATCAGTACGATGATCTGCCACAGCCCCCGCCGCTGGCCGGCGTCCGCGCGCAGCATAATGCGCGCCACCAGCGCCACCGCCGCCACGCACACCAACCCGAGCAAATAGCCGGCCCAGCCGCGTTCAAACAGCAGCGTGAAGAACAGCGGCGACGCCAACAGCGCCGCCAGCAGCCATCCCCAGTGCGGCAGGCCCAGGCTCCTGGCGCGCATCAGCGGTGCATTCACGCCGCGCGTGTGGCGGAAATGGCGTCCGCCCAGCAGAAAAATCACCAGGCCGGCGAACATGCCGATCCCGGCCAGCGCAAAGCCGACGTGCCAGCCATAGCGCTCGGCCGCCAACCCGCAGGCGATCGGCGCCAAAATAGATCCGACGTTGCCGGCGGCGTACAGCAGCGAGAAGCCCCCTTCGCGGCGCGAGTCCTGCGCCGGATACAGTTCGCCCAGCAGGCAGCTGATATTGGATTTGAACAGGCCGTAGCCGCAGATGATGATCGCCAGCGCCAGATAAAGCGACTGGGCGGAGACCGCGCTCAGGCCAAGCACGATATGTCCCAGGGTCATCAGCGCCGCGCCGGCGATCACCGCGACGCGGTTGCCCAGCAGGCGGTCGGCGAGCCAGCCGCCAAGAATAGGAGTGACGTAAACTAACGAAGCGTAAGCGCTGTAGAGATCGATGGCGTGGCTGTCGGTATAGCCGAGTTGGTGGGTCAGATAGAGGATCAATAACGCACGCATGCCGTAAAAGCTGAAATATTCCCAAATTTGTATCGCTACGACATAGTAGATTGCGCGCGGCTGTGAGGGTGTTTTCATGGTGGTCTCCCATCAGTCGGTGAACGACAAAGGGGAAGCGCGAGCGCCTCCCCTCTTATTGGCTGCGGTTATTTCGCCTTCAGCACTTTCACCCGATAACGTCCGTCCGCCTGGCGATAGGCGCCGTGAATGTCGGTTTCAAAGCCTGGATAATGCGCGCCGATTTCGCACAGCATCTGCAGGAACTCCAGCACCGGCCGGCTCTCTTCGGTCAGCATCTCGCCCGGCATCACCAGCGGCACGCCCGGTGGGTATGGGAGGATCATGTTGGCATTGACCTTACCGACCATCTCTTCCAGATAGACCTCTTCCACTTCGCCGTGCAGCTCTTTCTGGAACGCCTGGTACGGATTCATCACCATGGTTGGCAGCACTTCGAACGCGCGGTACATCAGGTCCGGCAAGTTGTGTTGCTCCACCAGGCGGTGAATGTTCTGCGCCAGATCCTGAATGCGCATGTTTTCATAGAAATCAGGCGCTTCCTGATACAGCGAAGGCAGCATGTTTTTCACCCGCAGGTTCAGGTCGAACGAGCGTTTGAAGTCGGTCATCGCGCGCAGCAGGCTGAGCGCCTTGGTTTTATCGATGCCGATGCTGAACAGGAACAGCAGGTTGTAAGGCCCGGTTTTCTCGACGATGATGCCGCGTTCGTCGAGGTATTTCGCCACGATGCTGGCCGGGATGCCGAACGGCTGCATCTCGCCTTCCTTGCTCATCCCCGGGGTCAGGATAGTGACCTTGATCGGGTCCAGATACATGTGTTCGTTGTCGATGTTCTTGAAACCGTGCCAGGCGCTGTCGGAGCGCAGCGGCCAGCATTCCGGCTCATCGATATGCTCCGGCTGCCAGACGTCGAAGAACCAGCCGTCGGACTCGACTTTCAGGCGTTTGATCTCTTTGCGGAACTTGATCGCGCGCTCGATAGAGCCGTTGATCAGGCGCTTGCCGGCGTTGCCTTTCATCATCGCCGCGGCGGTTTCGGTCGACGCCACGATGCCGTAGTGCGGCGAAGTGGTGGTGTGCATCATGTAGGCTTCGTTGAAGGTCTCTTCGTTGATATCGCCCTTCACATGAATCATCGAAGCCTGCGAGAAGGCCGCCAGCAGTTTGTGGGTGGACTGGGTTTCGTAGATCACCTTGCCCTCCACGCGGCCGCCGCTCATGCCGCACTTGCCTTTATAGATCGGATGGAAGTTGGTGTAAGGCACCCAGGCGGAGTCGAAATGAATCGACTTCACGTCCAGAGTGTTCTTGATAAAGTCGGTGTTGTACAGCAAGCCGTCATAGGTGGAGTTGGTGATCACCGCATGCACCGGCCAGGTGGCGTTCGGGGTCTCCTTCACGCGTTTGGCGATGGTGGCGCGCTGGAACTCGCTCTGCGGAATGCCGCCGAGGATGCCGTAGGCATTGCGGGTCGGGCGGAAGTAGATCGGCGTGATGTCGCTCATCATCATCAGGTGAGTCAGCGACTTGTGGCAGTTACGGTCAATCAGCACCGTGCTGCCCGCCGGCGCCGAATACATGCCGACGATCTTGTTGGCAGTGGAGGTGCCGTTGGTCACCATGTAGCTGCGCTCGGCGTTGAACACGCGGGAAATGTACTCTTCCGCCTCTTTGTGTGGGCCGGAGTGATCCAGCAGCGACCCAAGCTCGGACACCGAAATCGAAATATCCGACTTCATGGTGTTCGGGCCGAAGAAATCGTAGAACAGGCTGCCCACCGGGCTTTTCTGGAAGGCGGTGCCGCCCATGTGGCCCGGTGTACAGAAGGTGTATTTGCCTTCGCGCACGTATTTGAACAGCGCCTTGGTCAACGGCGGCAGGATGGTGTCGATATACTCGTCGGTGTTCTGTTTGATCTTGGCGGCGATGTCGGTTGCCGCGCCGAGCGCATACTCGAAGAAGCGCACCTGCATGCGCAGATCGTTCAGGCTGACGTCCAACGTGGAATAGGTGTTGGCGAATGCGTACAGCGGCATGTATTCGTTCAGTTGGCTGATCTCTTCGCACAGCTCCAGATTGTATTTGTCCCAGTCGAAGATCACCCCGCACAGACGGGCGTTGTTCTCGATCAGTTTCAGCAGGTCTTCGCGATCGTTAGGGTAAACGATGCGGAAATCCAGACTTTCCAGCGCCTGATGCAGTTCACGGATAGGCTCTTCTTTGAAGTAGACACCCATGTGATTCATGATGGCGATAACGTTCATATGCATTTCTCCTGGCAAAGCAAGCCCCTTCCCGTCGCGGCTGACAGGTCGGAAAGAAAGGGGCTGGGTAAATTCAGTCGGTCAGCGGACGCGAATCAGTGCGCTTTGGCCGTGGTGTTTTCATCGACCGCCGCTGCATTGGCAGCCTGGCGGGTATTCATTTTCCGGGCGTAGAACATCAGGATAATCAGGCTGATGATAAAGGTGCCGGACAGTTCGAAAGAGTTGGCGCCCATCAGCGCGATGAAGCAGAAGCCGCAGCCGCACACCGAAGCGATCAGGCTCAGCAGGTTGCGCACGTTGACCCCTTCGAAGCGAATCAGGTCTACGCAGGAGTAGAAGTAAGGCAGCATGGTCAGCAGCACCGCGATGCCGGTCAGCTCGCCGAACAGATCGGAAGCCTTGCCGCCGGCGGAGCTCATCAGGGTGATCAGCACCATCAGCGCGGTCATTTTGCAGCTCGCGAGCAGCAGGCCTTTTTTCGGAATGCCGTTTTTATCCAGCTCGCCGTACACTTTCGGGAAGTTGCCGTCGTTGGCGGCGCGCACCCCGGCCTGGCCGACCAGCATCATCCATGACCCGAGCGAGGTCAGGCAGGCAAAGGCGGTGAACGCGGAAACCATCGGTGCCGCCCAGTTGCCCATAATCGCCGAGGCGCTGATGGCGAACGGCGCGCCGCTGGCGGCCATTTCAGACGCCGGGAACATGCCGCTGATCACTTGGGTGGCGGCGATGTAGATGATGCCCGCCAGGCCGGTGCCAAGCATGGTCGCCAGCGGCACGGTGCGTTTCGGGTTTTTCACCATGCCGGTGCTGACCGCCGCGGATTCCACGCCGATGAACGCCCACAGGCACAGCAGAATACTTTTGATGACCGCATGGCTGTCGGTGGTGCCGGAGGTATTCCAGTTAGCCTGGTAGGTGGCGGCGTCAAACCAGTGCCAGCCGAGGGTGGCGGTTACGATCACCGGGATCAGCACCAGCACCAGGCCCAGGGTGGTCAAGCGGCTGACCCAGGTCCCGCCCAGCATGTTGACGAAGGTGAAGATCCACACGATGGCGATACAGGCGATGCCGGCAGGCACCGGGTTGTTCAACGCCGGGAAGAAGGTGGAGAGATAAGAAACGGCGGTAATGCCGATGGCCAGGTTGCCGATCCAGTTGGCATGGTAATAAAGCACGCCGGTCTGGAAGCCGAACGCCGGGGAAATTTCACCGGCGTAGGCGATAGGGCCGCCCTGCTGCGGGTTTTTGGTCGCGAGGCGGGCGTACACGTAGGCCAGCGACATCGCCCCGATAATCGAGATCACCCATCCCCAAATGGCGATGGATCCGAGACTCGCCAGGTTGGCGGGCAATAAGGCAATCCCGCTCCCCATCATATTACCGGCGACTACGCCGGTGCAGGCAATAAGCCCTATTTTCTTGGGTGAAGCCATGGTCAGTTTCTCCTGATTTACGTTTCTTATAAGCCACACCCATAAATAAAAGATTTTAATGAGCCGGCTTGATAGTCAGGATGCTAACCATCGGCAGAAATAAAGTCCTAAAGATAAAGTGAGATTACGCTCATGATCATACAAATGATAACCTGAGGTTTTTGATTAACACATCAAGATAAAAAGGTAAGCTAAAGAAAAGATAAACATCGTTAAAAAACAGGATAATAACCAGGTTAATCACGAATAACAAACGGCAGAAAAGGAACGATATTGCGCAGCAAAATAACACAATGGCGCAACATGCCTTCACCAATAAATAACGCCGCCGGAATTCCCTGAGAATAATGGCGGCGTGGTTCTGGTGAATTATTGGCGCTGATAGTTATTTAAATAAGGCACCACGTTGGTCAATGACGTCTGGAATACGCCATTGGTGATCCAATGCAAGGTATCTTCACCGGGGCGCAGGTTGAACGCGGTAATATAAGAATCCGCCGCCAAATGATTCTGCCCCTGCATTTCATACACTTTGCCCAGCAGCACATAATTCAGCCACGACATTTGCAACTCAATCCCCAGCTCGATCGCCCGGTGCGCATCGTCAATGCGTCCCTGCGCCAGCGCATCAACCGCCAGAACTTGCTGCACGATCGGCGTATTTTTCAATTCGGGGATCGTCGCCAGATGGCTGATATCGGCGCGCAATTGCGCCAGCCCCTGGCTGTCGAACGGTTGATAAGAGTTGCGCAGCACATCCACCAGCGCTTTTTCCGCCAGCAGGTAGTGGAAATTCGGCGCGCTTTTAATCAGCTCGCTCAGCTGCGCGCTGGCGCGAGTCAACGAATCAGCGTCGCCATGGATCAACAATTGATGCGCCTGGTAGAAGCGCTGCAGCAGCGGCCCGTTGTCCGGCAGCAGCTGCGCCAGACGCTGTTCCAGCTGCGGCGGCCAGGGCTGTTTCAGCGCGGCGGACAGGCTGGCGAGGAAGTCGCTTTGGATCTTCAGCTGGTTATCGGCGGTAATGAAGTAACGCTTGTCCAACATGATTGAGCTGTCGGCGTTATCCACCAGCCGTACGGACAGGAAACACTGCTGGGCGCGGTAGTGGCGCTGATTAACGAACTCGATATACAGCGACTTGCCCGAGTTGCTGGGGCCGGAATAGTTGTAATTGGTTTGGTCGTGCACCAGGAAGGTCGAGTAGGTGTTGAGCGAATCGGTGATCAGCTCGCTGACGCCCACCACATAGGAGAGCTGCGGCATCCAGTTGCTGCAGCTCTCGCCGCCCTGAATGCGGATATCGATATCGCGCGGATTGAGCAGCACCGGCATGGTCGATACCGGCACGCGCTGCGACAGCGTTGCGATGCCGACAAACGCCACGCAGACGCTGAGCGCCGCCAGAAACGCCAGCCACACCCAGAACGTCGAGCGGCGATAAAAGCGCGGCTGCTTTTCGCCGGGCGCGGCAACCGGCGTTCGGGTCCGGCTCGGCGGCACGTACGGCGTATCGTCTTCATCATCGCTGCCGTCTTCCGGCTCATGCATGATCACCGCAATCTGCGGCGCCGGCGCAGGGGCGGGCTGCGACTCCCCGTCTTCACACCAGATCACCGAAGCCGCCAACTTATACCCGCGCTTAGGCACGGTGATAATGTATTCCGGACTGTCGCTGTCGCCGTCTTTCAGGTATTTGCGCAGTTCTGAAATGCATTGGGTCACCACGTGATTAGTGACGATATTGCGCTTCCAAACGCTATCGATCAGCTCGTCGCGGCTCAACACCACATCGGGGTGCCGGGCGAAATAGCACAACATGTCGATCAGGCGCGGTTCCAGCGTTTTCTGGCGGCCGTCACGGGTGATGGTGTTGTCGGCAGGGGTAACCAGCCACTCCCCGACGCGAAAAGCAGGCTCTTGCATGGCGGAAATAACTCTGTAGGCATGTGGGGCAAGGGCGCGATCATAGCATAATCGCCCCCGGCTGTGGCCGCCGGGAGGCGATTAAGCCGTTAACTCTCGTATAATTCTAACGGTAAACCATCGGGATCGCTGAAAAAGGTAAAACGAGATTGAGTATAAGGATCGACGCGTACCGGTTCGCAGGCGACGCCGGCCGCCTGCAGATGGGCGATGGCTTGGTCTATATCGTCAACGCTGAACGCCAGATGGCGCAGGCCGCAAGCCTCCGGGCGGCTGACGCGGGCCGGCGGCGAAGGGAAAGAAAACAGCTCGAGGGTGTATTGCCCGTTGAGCGCCAGATCCGCTTTCCAGGAGTCACGCTCCTCGCGGTAAACTTCACTCAGCAGGGTAAAGCCGAGAATGTCGCAATAGAAATGCTTACTGGCGGTGTAGTCCGCGCCAATGATCGCGATGTGATGCACCTGACGTAATGCCAGCATAGAAACCCTCTCCTGTTCATTCTGATGGTGCACGGTATCCGGCGGCGATGAGGCCGTCAATGAGGAAGCCCGGCGCATCTTTCCAAACCGCCGGGCGCATTATGGCCTTATGGCTGCGGGGCTTTCAGCACCTTCACCAGATAGCGTCCGTCTTCCGTCAGCTTGGCGCCGTGGATATCGGTTTCAAAACCGGGATAGCGCTCGCCGATCGAGCACAGCATCAGCAGGAAATCGAGCACCGCCCGGCTCTCTTCGGTGATCATTTCCCCCGGCATCACCAGCGGCACGCCCGGCGGATAAGGCAGGATCATATTGGCCGCCACCTTGCCCACCAACTGATCCAGCTCGCAGGTTTCCACATTGCCGCGCACCTGCTCCTGGAACATCTGGTGCGGCGTCAGCTTCATTTCCGGCAGCACGTCAAACGCCCGCTGCATCAGGCGCGGCAGATCGTGTTGGCAGATCAGGCGATGAATGCCGGCGGCCAGATCCTGGATGCGCATATGGCGATAGAAATCCGGATCCTCGGCGTACAGATCCGGCAGCATGTTCTTCACCCGCAGGTTGAGATCGTAGGCGCGCTTGAAGTCGGTCAGGCCGCGCAGCAGGCTCATCGCCTTGGTTTTATCGATGCCGATGCTGAACAGGAACAGCAGGTTGTACGGCCCGGTCTTCTCCACCACGATGCCGCGCTCGTCGAGGTACTTCGCCACCAGCGCCGCCGGGATCCCCTCTTCCTCCAGCGCCCCCAGTTCATTCATGCCCGGCGTCAGGATCGTCACCTTGATCGGATCGAGATACATATGATCGCGATCGGTCTGGCCGAAACCGTGCCAGTTATCGTCCGGATCCAGCGGCCAGCACTGCGCTTCATCGATCTCTTCCGGCTGCCAGATATCGAAGAACCAGCTGTCGCTTTCCTCGCGCAGCCGCTGCACTTCACGGCGAAAATGCAGCGCGCGCTCCACCGAACGGTTGATCAAGCGGCGCCCCGGATTGCCGCGCAGCATGGCGGCGGCGGTCTCCATCGACGCCACGATGCCGTAGTGCGGCGAAGTGGTGGTGTGCATCATGTAGGCTTCGTTGAAGGTGCTCTCGTCGTAGTCGCCCTTGATATGAATCATCGAGGCCTGCGAGAAGGCCGCCAGCAGCTTGTGGGTGGATTGGGTTTCGTAGAAAACCTTACCGGGCACCCGATCGCCGCTCATGCCGCTCTTGCCGTCGTAAATCGGGTGGAAGTTGGTGTAAGGCACCCAGGCGGAGTCGAAGTGGATCGACGGCACCTCCAGCGTCTGCTTGATGTAGTCGGTGTTGTACAGCAGGCCGTCATAGGTGGAATTGGTGATCACCGCATGCACCGGCCAGGTGGCGTTCGGGGTCTCCTGCACCCGGGCGGCGATGCTGGCGCGGGTAAACTCGCGCTGCGGAATGCCGCCGAGGATGCCGTAGGCGTTGCGCAGCGGGCGCAGATAGATCGGCACGATATCGCTCATCATCAGCAGGTGGCACAGCGATTTGTGGCAATTGCGGTCGATCAGCACCGTGCTGCCCGCCGGCGCTGAATACATGCCGACGATCTTGTTGGCGGTGGAGGTGCCGTTGGTGACCAGATAGCTCTGCTCGGCATTGAAGGTGCGCGCGATGTACTCTTCGGCCTCCAGATGCGGGCCGGTGTGATCCAGCAGCGACCCGAGCTCGGTGACCGAAATCGAGATGTCGGCCTTCAGGGTATTGGCGCCGAAGAAGTCATAGAACAGGCAGCCCACCGGGCTTTTCTGGAACGCGGTGCCGGCCATGTGGCCCGGCGTGCAAAAGGTGTACTTTCCTTCGCGCACGTAGTTGAACAGCGCCTTGGTCAGCGGCGGCGTAATGGTGTCGATGTATTCCGCCGTGTATTGCTGGATGCGCTGCGCGATATCGTCCGCCGCATTCAGGCCATACTCGAAGAAATAGAGCACCATGCGCATTTCATGCAGGCTGACGTCGAAGGTGGAGTGGGTATTGATAAAGGCGTACAGCGGCAGGTATTCGTTCAGCTCGTTGATCTCGCTGCACAGCTCCAGGCTGTAATCGTCCCAGTCGAAGATCACGCCGCAGATGCGGGCATTGGCTTCGATCAGCTTCAGCAGGTCACCGCTGTTTTTGGGGTATACCAGCTGGAATCCCATCGCACCCAGCGCCGCGTGGAGCTCGCGGATCGGCTCATCTTTGTAGTAGACGCCCGTCGGGCCCATGATGGCGATGATATTCATCGGCAGCTCCTGTCAGTTAACGGCCAAGTCTCTATAACACCACGAAAATCCGGCGGTGTGTAGCCAAAAAAAAACCGCCCGAAGGCGGTTTATTACCGTGAAGATCGCAACTCAGCAGTAGCCGTAGTTCATCAGACGCTGGTAACGGCGGTTGAGCAACTCTTCGTCGTTCAGGCCATCCAGATCTTTCAGATCGGCCAGCAGCTGCGCTTTCAACGCGGCGGCCATCGCCGGCACGTCGCGGTGCGCGGAACCCAGCGGCTCCGGGATCACCGAGTCGATCAGCTTCAGCTCTTTCAGACGCGGCGCGGTGATGCCCATCGCTTCCGCGGCCAGCGGCGCCTTGTCGGCGCTCTTCCACAGGATGGAGGCGCAGCCTTCCGGCGAAATCACCGAGTAGGTGCTGTACTGCAGCATGTTCACCTTGTCGCCCACGCCGATCGCCAGCGCGCCGCCTGAGCCGCCTTCACCGATGACGGTGCAGATGACCGGTACGTTCAGGCGCGACATCTCACGCAGGTTGCGCGCGATGGCTTCCGACTGGCCGCGTTCTTCCGCGCCCACGCCCGGATAAGCGCCCGGGGTATCGATAAAGGTGATGATCGGCATTTTGAAGCGGGCGGCCATTTCCATCAGGCGCAGCGCCTTGCGGTAGCCTTCCGGCGCCGGCATGCCGAAGTTACGGCGGATCTTCTCTTTGGTCTCACGGCCTTTCTGGTGCCCGATGATCATCACCGGGCGGCCATCCAGGCGCGCAATCCCCCCGACGATCGCTTTGTCGTCGGCGTAAGCGCGATCGCCCGCCAACTCTTCGAAGTCGGTAAAGATGTGTTTGATATAATCCAGGGTATAAGGACGGCGCGGGTGGCGTGCCAATTGGGCAATCTGCCAGGCCCCAAGATCGGCAAAAATCTTGCGCGTCAGCTCAACGCTCTTTTCACGCAGGCGCTGAACCTCTTCGTCCAGATTAATATCTAATTTTTCGTCTTGACGGCTGACTGCAGTCAGCGAGTCAATTTTCGCTTCCAGCTCTGCAATCGGCTGTTCAAAATCAAGAAAATTCAGACTCATAGCATTCCTATTTTAGTCAAATTCCAAGTCCACCTGCTCATTGCCTACCAACGTCCGCAAGTCTATCAACAAGCGGTCGGTGGGCGTCACGCGCCAGGTTGCGCCAAAACGCAGCTTGGCTCGCGCATCTTCCCGTTGATAGTAGAGATGCACTGGAATCGTCCCCGAGCGATGGGGTTCCAACGACTGACGGAGACGGTTCAAAAGCTGGTCATCAATTTGCCTGTCAGTCAGCGAGATAGCAAGCCCGCGAGCGTATTTTTCCCGGGCTTCACTGATGTCCATTACCTCGCGGGCCATCATTTTAAGCCCGCCGCTAAAGTCATCAAAGCTGACCTGTCCACTGGCGATAAGGATACGGTCTTTTTCCAACAAATGCTGGTATTTTTCTAACGCTTCGGTGAATAGCATCACTTCCAGACGGCCCGAACGGTCATCCAGCGTACAGATGCCGATGCGGTTGCCGCGCTTGGTCACCATCACCCGCGCGGCGACCACCAACCCGACGGCGGTGGTCATTTTGCCCCGATCCGTCGGGTGCATGTCTTTCAAACGCTGGCCACCGGCGTAACGTTCGATCTCCTTGAGGTATTGGGTGATCGGGTGGCCGGTCAGGTACAGCCCCAGCGTTTCCCGTTCACCGTCCAACACCACCTGCTCCGGCCAGGGCGCGATGTTGGCGTAGGATTGCTCCACCTGCTCCGGCGCTTCCGCCAGCACGCCAAACATGTCCACCTGGCCGATAGCTTCGGCTTTCGCATGCTGATCCGCCGCTTTCAACGCGTCGCCGAGCGAATTCATCAGCGCGGCGCGGTGTGGCCCAAGGCGATCGAACGCCCCGGACATGATCAGTTTTTCCAGAATGCGGCGGTTCAGTTTCTTGATGTCGGAGCGCGCGCAGAGATCGAACAGGTCTTTGAAATAACCTTGCTCGCCGCTGTTGCGCGCTTCGATAATGGCTTCGATCGGCCCTTCCCCCACGCCCTTGATGGCGCCGATGCCGTAAACGATCTCGCCGTCGTCGTTGACGTGGAAGTGATACAGGCCGCTGTTGATGTCCGGCGGCAGGATCTTCAGCCCCATGCGCCAGCATTCGTCCACCAGACCCACCACTTTGTCGGTGTTGTCCATATCGGCGGTCATCACCGCCGCCATAAACTCGGCCGGATAGTGCGCCTTCAGCCACAGCGTCTGGTACGACACCAGCGCGTAGGCGGCGGAGTGCGATTTGTTGAAGCCATAACCGGCGAATTTCTCCACCAGGTCGAAGATTTTCACCGACAGTTCGCCGTCGATGCCGCGCGCTTTGGCGCCGTCTTCAAAGCCGCCGCGCTGCTTGGCCATTTCGACCGGGTTCTTTTTACCCATCGCACGGCGCAGCATGTCCGCGCCGCCCAGCGTATAGCCGGCCAGCACCTGGGCAATCTGCATCACCTGTTCCTGATACAGGATGATGCCGTAGGTCGGCTCCAGCACCGGCTTGAGCGACTCATGCTGCCACTGAATGTCCGGGTAGGAGATCTCTTCGCGGCCGTGTTTGCGGTCGATGAAGTTATCCACCATGCCCGACTGCAGCGGCCCCGGACGGAACAGCGCCACCAGTGCGATCATGTCTTCGAAGCAGTCGGGCTTCAGACGTTTGATCAAATCTTTCATGCCGCGCGATTCAAGCTGGAACACCGCCGTGGTTTCCGAACGCTGCAGCATGTCGAAGCTTTTCTTGTCGTCGAGCGGGATGGCGGCGATGTCGATCGGTTCCAGCCCGGTCTTGGCGCGCCGGGCGTTGATCATCTCCAGCGCCCAGTCGATGATGGTCAGGGTGCGCAGACCGAGGAAGTCGAACTTCACCAGCCCGGCGTATTCCACGTCGTTCTTGTCGAACTGGGTCACCGGGTGGTTCCCTTCGGCATCGCAGTACAGCGGCGCGAAGTCGGTGATCTTGGTCGGCGCGATCACCACGCCACCGGCGTGTTTACCGGCGTTGCGCGTCACCCCTTCCAGCTTGCGCGCCATGTCGATCAGCGCTTTGACCTCTTCGTCGGCCTCGTAAATCTCCGGCAGCTGCGGTTCGGCGGCGAAGGCTTTCTCCAGCGTCATGCCCGGATCCGGCGGCACCAGTTTGGAGATGCGATCGACGAACCCGTACGGGTGCCCCAACACGCGGCCTACGTCGCGGATAACCGCTTTCGCCGCCATGGTGCCGAAGGTGATGATCTGCGATACCGCTTCGCGGCCGTACATCTCCGCCACGTGCTCGATTACCTGGTCACGTTTCTCCATGCAGAAGTCGACGTCGAAGTCGGGCATCGAGACACGTTCCGGGTTCAGGAAGCGTTCGAACAGCAGGTCGAATTCCAGCGGATCGAGGTCGGTGATTTTCAACGCATAGGCCACCAGCGAACCGGCGCCGGAGCCACGCCCTGGGCCCACCGGCACGTTGTTGTCCTTCGACCACTGGATAAATTCCATCACGATCAGGAAGTAGCCGGGGAACCCCATCTGGTTGATCACTTTCAGCTCGACGTCCAGACGCTCGTCGTATTCCGGGCGGCGCTGCGCGCGCACTTCAGGATCGGGGAACAGGAACTCGAGGCGCTCTTCCAGCCCCTCTTTCGATTTGAGTACCAGGAAGTCCTCGGTGCTCATATCGCCGGTCGGGAACTGCGGCAGGAAGTACTCGCCGAGGCGAATGGTGACGTTACAGCGTTTGGCGATTTCGACGCTGTTCAGCAGCGCTTCCGGGATGTCGGCGAACAGCTCGCACATCTCGTCTTCGCTGCGCATGTATTGTTGCGGGCTGTAGTTGCGCGGCCGCTTGGGATCGTCCAGCGTAAAGCCGTCGTGGATGGCGACGCGGATCTCATGAGCGTCGAAGTCATCTTCCACCAGGAAACGCACGTCGTTGGTGGCCACCACCGGCAAACCGCGCTCGGTGGCCAGTGCCACCGCCGCATGCAGATAGTTCTCTTCATCCGGGCGGCCGGTGCGGATCAACTCCAGGTAGTAGCAGTCGGGGAAATATTGCTGGTAGAAATCCAGACACTGATCCACCTGCGCCTGGTTGCCGCGCAGCAGGAACTTGCCGACGTCGCCCTGACGCGCGCCGGAAAGCAGGATCAGCCCTTCGCGATGTTCAATCAGCCAGTCGCGATCGATGATCGGGCCGGCGGCGCCGTAGCCGCGCTGATAGGCGCGGGAAATCAGCAGCGTCAGGTTCTGGTAGCCTTCGTTGTTGCTGGCCAGCACCGTCAGCTGAGCGAGTTCGTCGCCCAAGACTTCGCTTTGCACATGGAAATCCGCGCCGATGATCGGTTTGATCCCGGCGCCGTGCGCGCTGCCGTAGAACTTCACCAGCCCGCACAGGTTGGTGAAATCGGTGATTGCCAGAGCAGGCATGGCTAACGCGGCGGCTCTTTTCACCAGCGGCGCCGTCTTGGCCAATCCATCAATCATGGAGTAGTCACTGTGGACGCGCAGGTGAATAAAACGAGGTTCGGCCATCTCCAGATACCTGATTGAAGGGGCTCAGCGTGCTGAGCCCGGGTTAATGCTATCGTCGAGCCGGTCAGGCTCGCAGGCTACAGCGCGAGCGCCCTTTTCACCGGCGCGAAGCTGCGGCGATGATGCTCGGTGGCGCCCAGCGCGGCCAGCCGCTCCAGGTGGAAGGCGGTCGGGTAGCCTTTATGCTGCGCGAAACCGTAGTCCGGGAACTCGCTGTCCAGCTCGGCCATTTCGCGATCGCGCGTGACCTTCGCCAGAATGGACGCCGCGCTGATCTCCGCCACGCGGCTGTCGCCCTTCACCACCGCCTGCGAACGCATCGGCAAGCTCGGGCAACGGTTACCGTCGATTAAAACCATGTCCGGCGCGATATGCAACCCGGCCACCGCGCGCTGCATCGCCAACATGGTGGCGTGCAAAATGTTCAGCTGGTCGATTTCCGCCGGTTCGGCGCGCCCCAGGCTCCAGGAGAGCGCTTTGGCGACGATTTCGTCATACAGCGCCAGCCGGCGTTTTTCACTGAGCTTTTTGGAGTCCGCCAGCCCGACGATCGGCCGCGCCGGATCGAGGATCACGGCGGCGGTGACCACCGCGCCGACCAACGGGCCGCGGCCCACTTCGTCCACACCGGCAATCAGCGTGGCAGCGGGATAGATAAAGGGTTCAATCATGCTTTCGCCAGCTCCAACACAGCCTGAGCGGCCTGTTCGTCCGCACCGCAACGGATGCTTTGGTGCAAGGTAAGGAAAGTCTGTTTCAACGCGTCGGTTTCCGGGCTCTCTTCCAGCAGCGGCATCACGGCGGCGGCCAGTTTGTCCGGGACGCAGTCATGCTGCAGCAGTTCGGTGACGATCTCCCGCCCCGCCAGCAGATTCGGCAGCGAGACATAAGGCGTTTTCACCAGCTTCTGCGCCAACCAGAAAGTGAACGGCTTCATGCGATAGCCCACGACCATCGGGCACTTGGCCAGCATGCATTCCAGCGCCGCCGTGCCGGATGCCAGCAGCGCCGCGTCGCTGGCGATCATCGCTTCACGCCCCTGCCCATTCAGCAGGTGTACGGTCAGATCCGGCGCCACTTCGGCCTTGATGCGCTCAAACTGCTCACGCCGTTTGGCGTTGACCAGCGGCACCACCACTTCCAGCTCGGGATAACGCGTGCGCAGCAGCTGCGCGGTTTTGAGGAAGTCGGCGCTCAGCATCTCGACTTCGGCGCCGCGGCTGCCCGGCAACAAGGCCAAACAGCGCGCCTGCGGAGCGATGCCAAGCTGAGCGCGCGCCGCCAACCGATCGGGCTGCAGCGGCATAGCGTCCGCCATGGTGTGACCGATAAACCGGCAGGGGACGTTGAAACGATCGTAAAACGCTTTTTCGAAAGGGAGAAAGGCCAGCACCAAATCGGTGGCTTTGCCTATTTTGAAAACGCGCTTTTGTCGCCAGGCCCACACGGAAGGGCTGACATAGTGGATGGTGCGAATGCCGCGCTGCTTGAGGCGGCCTTCCAGCGTGATGTTGAAGTCCGGCGCGTCGATGCCGACAAACACGTCCGGCCGCAGCTCACCGAAGCGGCGGGTGAGATCCTTGCGGATCTTCAACAGGCGTGGCAAGCGCTCGAGCACCTCCACCACGCCCATTACCGCCAGCTCTTCCATTTCGTACCAGGCCTCGCACCCTTCGGCCTGCATCAGCGGGCCGGCGACGCCAACGAAACGCGCGTCAGGGATCTGCGCCTTGAGCGCACGGATCAAACCGGCGCCGAGAATGTCACCGGAGGTTTCTCCGGCGACCAATCCGATAGTCAATGGACGATTCGACATAACTCAGCGAATGATGCCACGGGTAGAACGGGTGAAGAAATCGAGGTACTGCTGCACCACCGGCTGCTCTTTGGCCAGGGCTTCGATTTCCGCTTTCGCTTCATCCAGCGTTTTTTCGCTGCGATACAGGATTTTGTAGGCGTTGCGGATCGCCTGCATTTCATCCTTGTCAAAACCGCGGCGCTTGAGGCCGACCGCGTTGACGCCGAACGGCGTAGCGTGGTTGCCCTGAGCGATGACGAACGGAGGCACGTCCTGAGCGACACCGGAACAACCGCCTACCATCACATGCGCGCCGATAATGCAGAACTGATGGATCGCCGTCATGCCGCCGATGATGGCGTGATCGTCGATTTCCACATGCCCCGCCAGCGTGGCGTTGTTGGCCAGCACGCAAGCGTTGCCAACTACGCAGTCGTGGGCGACATGCACGTTGACCATCAGCAGGTTATCGTTGCCCACTTTGGTCAGGCCGGTGCCCTGCGCGGTGCCGCGGTGGATGGTGACGCTTTCGCGGATGCGATTGCGATCGCCCACTTCCACACGCGTCGGCTCGCCCGCGTATTTCAGATCCTGATTCACTTCGCCGATAGAGGCGAACTGATAAATCTGGTTATCGCGGCCAATCTTGGTAATGCCGTTCACCACCACGTGGGATTTCAGCACCGTGCCGGCGCCGATTTCCACCTGGGAGCCGACGTAGCAGAAAGGGCCGATATGCACGCCGGCGCCAATCACGGCGCCTTCTTCGACTATCGCGCTAGGATGGATAAAGGCGGTTTGGTCAATCACGGATTAAGCCTCCCGGCTGCGGGCACACATCATGGTTGCTTCGCAGACAATTTTACCGTCAACGGTCGCCACGCCTTTGAAGCGAGTCAGACCGCGGCGAGTTTTCTCGAAGGTGACTTCCATGACCATCTGATCGCCTGGCACCACAGGGCGCTTGAAGCGAGCTTCATCGATACCAGCGAAGTAATACAGCTCGCCCGGTTCCAGTTTGCCGACGCTTTTAAACGCCAGGATGCCGGTGGCCTGCGCCATGGCTTCCAGGATCAATACGCCTGGGAAAATCGGTTTGCCAGGGAAGTGGCCCTGGAAAAACGGTTCATTCACCGATACGTTCTTCACCGCACGCAGATATTTATGCTCTTCAAACTCGAGGACGCGGTCGACCAGCAAGAACGGGTAACGGTGAGGAAGCAGATCCAAAATTTCTGCAATATCCAGAGTATGAGTGTCAGTAGTCAAAATACTCTTCCTGTCTCTAAAAACTGATGGCATCAACAACACGGCCTGCGCTGACCCCAAAAGGAGATCATCATGCAGGCCGCAAATTAACATCTCTTTGCGCTTTTGGTCTCACGACCAACGCGTTTCGTTTTGTACCCGCGAGAGCGGGCGGCAATGACTAGTCTTTTCCGACTTTACGTTCGACAGCTTTCAAGCGCTTGCTGATCTCATCGATATTCATTACCAACGCAGCGGTTTTACGCCAAACCTTGTTAGGCTGCAACGGAATGCCCGAAGAGTATACCCCAGGTTCGGTGATTGGTCGCATAACCATTCCCATTCCGGTAACAACAACCTTGTCGGCAATTTCCATGTGACCGTTGATCACGCTGGCGCCGCCAATCTGGCAGTAGCGGCCGATTTTCAGGCTGCCGGCCATGATCACACCGCCGGCGACGGCGGTATTGTCGCCAATCACGACGTTATGTGCAATCTGGCATTGGTTGTCGATGATAACACCATTCCCGATTTGGGTGTTATCCAAAGCGCCGCGGTCAATGGTGGTGCAAGCGCCGATTTCGACGCGATCGCCGATAATCACCGTGCCCAACTGAGGGATCTTGATCCACTCGCCGCGCTCATTCGCATAGCCGAAACCGTCTGCGCCGATCACGGTGCCCGACTGAATCAGGCAGCGCTGGCCGATTTCGACCGCATGATAAATCGTTACGTTCGCCCACAGACGCGTTCCCGCGCCGATGCGTGCGTGTTTGCCGATGAAGCAGCCCGGGCCGATAACCACGTTATCGCCAAGCACCGCACCCGACTCGATCACCGCGTTCGCCCCAATGGCGACATTCTGCCCCAGCTGCGCTTCAGGCGAGACAACCGCGCTTGGCGCGATATCCTGAGCCGGCGACGGCGTGGTGTCCATCAGCTGCGCCATGCGCGCATAGGTCAGGTAAGGGTTCTTAACCACCAGCGCCGCAGCACGGCAGTGTGGTAAATCCGCTTCGGTAAGCACCACGGCGCTTGCCTGGCAGGAAGACAGCTGCTCTTGATAGCGGCTGTTTGACAAAAACGTGATTTGGCCAGGCTGTGCCGAATGCATAGAAGCAATGCCGGTGATGACGAGATCGCCATCACCGTGCAATTGTGCATCCAACTGCTGCGCTAAATCAGCCAGTCGAATTGAAAGCATGTGTTATTTAACCTGTTTCAGCACGTCAGCAGTGATATCTTTGGAAGAGTCTGCATAGGCAACGGCGTTGGCGTCGATCACCACGTCATAACCGCCTTTGCTCGCGACAGATTTCACCGCGTCCTGAATGCGGCTCAGGATCTTGTTACGCTCTTCCATCTGGCGACGACGGTTGTCCTGCTCGAAAGCCTGGGCTTTCTGAGAGAACTGCTCGCGCTGCGCCATCACGTCTTTTTCCAACTTGCTGCGGTCGCTGGCTTTCATGGTAGCGCCGTCACGCTGCAGACGTTGCATTTTGGTCTGCAGGCTACGTTCCATGTTCTGGAGTTCGCTTGCACGGCCTTTAAACTCGTTTTCCAGCTGTTTAGCGACCGCTTCGCGGGCCGGCAGCTGTTGGAAAATGCTGGAGACGTTAACGACAGCGATCTTATCTGCTGCCTGAACGCCAGCTGAAGCAGCCATTGCTAAACCGAGGCCTGCGGCACACAACCACTTTTTCACTATAAACTCCTTACCATCACCCATTTGTGTCATATGACACTGAAGTACACAATTTGCCAGACTTGTCCCACCAAACAATGAGAATCATCTCCCTCTGCCGGCGGGCGCCTGGCCATTGCGATTCTTAATAACTGTTATGCCCAGAGGCGAGACCCGTTACCAGGTCTTACCGATGTTAAACTGGAACTGTTCGGACTTGTCGCCTTCGTATTTCTTGATCGGGTTGGCGTAAGAGAACACCAATGGCCCCAATGGCGACATCCACTGCAGCGCGATACCGGCGGAAGAACGAATATTGCTGGCCTTGCTGTAGTCCGGCACGCCGTACATCAGCGTCTCGTTGGTATTCTTCCACTTGGTATCCCACACGGTACCCGCATCGATGAACAGCGACGTGCGCACAGAGTTGGCGTATTTCTCGCTGATGAACGGCGTTGGGGTGATCAGCTCCAGGCTGGCGACCGCCATGGCGTTACCGCCCACCGCGTCATCCGAACCACAGATGCTCTGACGATCGGTGGTGCTGCCGGCGTTGAACTGGCACTGGTACGAATTGGAGTTGTAGTACACCGCCTTCGGACCAATGGTGTTGGACTGGAAGCCACGCACGGTGCTCGAACCACCGGCGTAGAAGTTCTCGTAGAACGGCATTTCCTTGCCGCCCAGCCCATCCGCGTAACCCAGACGGCCGCGACCCAACAGCACCCAGGTGCGGTCGTCGTTGATCGGCACGTACTGTACGCTGTCCAGCGTCACCTTGTAGTATTCGTTGTCCGAGCCCGGAATGGTGACCTTGCCGTTCAACGTGGTGCGGTTACCCGAAGTCGGGAAGTAGCCGCGGTCCAGGTTGTTGTAGGTCCAGCCCAGGTTCAGGGTAAAGTCGTCCGTCGAGTAGCTGGCGCGGTCGGTCTTGTTCGCATCCACACCCATCGAGTCGAGGTAACGCCACATGGCGATCTGCGGCTGCATGTTCGACAGGCCGTTGTGGACATAGCCCAAGCCGGTGCGCAACGAGTTGTTTTCGTTGATCGGGAAGCCCAGCGTGCCGTCAACACCGTAACTCTTGTTGGTGTAGTCGGACAGGTCCGCGTTATCCGCTTTAAAGTCGTTGTAGAAGACGCGGCCGCCCAGGCTCACACCGTCAACGGTGAAGTACGGGTTGGTGACCGAGAATTCGGTGTACGTCTGGTAATCGTTCTTGGTGCCACTGATGCCGACCGAGTAGCCGGTACCCAACCAGTTATCCTGCTGCACGCCGGCCTGGAAGCTGACGCCGCTCTCGGTGCCGTAACCGACGCCGAAGTTAAAGGTACCGGTGTTGCGTTCTTTCACCTTGTAGGTCACGTCGACCTGATCGGCAGTGCCCGGCACGCGCTGGGTTTCCACGTCGACCGTTTCGAAGTAGCCCAGGCGGTTCAGACGCTCCTTGCCCTGCTCGACCTGCTCATTGCCGAGCCAGGCGCCTTCCATCTGGCGCATTTCGCGACGCAGTACGGAATCCTTGCTGGTGTCGTTGCCTTCGAACTTGATGCGGCGCACGTAGAAACGGTTGCCCGCGTCAACGTTGACGTGCAGCTTGACGGTTTTATCCGCGTCATTGATCTCCGGCTGGGTGCCGACGCGCGGGTAGGCGTAACCATAACGGCCCAACATCGTTTTGATGTTGTCTTCCATTTTGGTCACTTTGCTGCCGTTATACAGCTCGCCCGGCTCGATTTTGGTGATCTGAGCGACTTCCGCCGAGTGGCCGGCCAGGTTGCCGTTCACGACAACATCCGAAAGCTTGTACTGATCGCCTTCGGTGATGTTGATGGTGATGTAGATGCCTTTTTTATCCGGCGTCAGGCTCACCTGGGTAGAATCGATGTTAAAGCGGGCATAGCCGCGATCCAGATAGAAGCTGCGCAGGGTTTCGAGATCGCCCGCCAGTTTTTGCTTCTGGTATTTGCGATCGCCGACCAGGTTCCACCACGGCACTTCATCACGCAGTTGGAAGCGCGAGATCAGTTCGTCGTTGGTGAAGGCGTGGTTGCCGACGATGTTGATTTGTTGAATCTTGGCGGAGACCCCTTCCGTGAACACCAGCTTCAGGTCGACACGGTTGCGCGGCAACGGCGTGACCACGGCTTTCACCGAGGCGCTGTATTTACCGACGCTGTAGTAGAAGTCTTCCAGCCCTTTTTCAATGCTGGAAATCGTGGTGCGGTCGAGCGCCTCGCCCACCCGGACGCCGGAGGCTTCCAGGTTTTGCTTGAGCATGTCATCCTTCACCGACTTGTTGCCGGAGAAAGTGATGCTGGCGATGGTAGGACGTTCCTTCACCTGCACGATCAAGGTATTACCATCGCGCAGTACGCGCACGTCCTCGAAGTTGCCGGTGGCAAACAAGGCACGAATGGTATTACTGATGTCATCGTCAGTGACGGTATCGCCGACGCGAACCGGCATGTTGAGTAACGCCGCACCGACGGCAACTCGCTGCAGGCCTTCGAAATGAATGTCTTTCACTACGAACCCGTCTGCACCGTATACGGTGGCGCTGCCAAACAGCAGCGACGCTATGAGCAACTTTTTCATCGCCATCGTTGTTATGCGTTCTTCCTAACCTATCCCCGCCCCTAAAGGCGGGAAAAATCATTGAAAAGTGCAAGACCCATCAACAACACCAACACGATCGAACCTATGCGGTAGCTGTAGTCCTGTACTCGCTCGGAAACCGGCCCACCCTTCAGCTTTTCTATCGCCAGGAAGAGGAGATGCCCACCATCTAACACCGGTAATGGGAACAGGTTGATGATCCCCAGGTTGACGCTAATCAACGCCAGGAACATCAGATAATACACGAATCCGACTCCGGCTGACGCCCCAGCTCCCTGTGCAATCGAGATCGGGCCACTCAGGTTGTTCAGCTTTACATCACCGGTTATTAATTTGCCCAGCATGTTGACCGTCAGCCGCATCAGCTGCCAGGTCTTGTCGCCGGCCTGATACAGCGCCGGGAACGGTCCATACTGGCGAATCGTCTTATACTCTTCCGGCAGCGGCAGCACCTTTGGAATGATGCCTGCAAACCCCACCGATTTGTCTTTTCCCACCGGCTTTGTATCCGGTATCAGCGTCAAAGACAAGGGGGCGCCGTTTCTTTCAATCTCCAAAGCCAGCGGTTGCCCCGGGCCATCGTGGATACGCTTCACCAGCGTCTGCCAACGACCCAACGGCTGACCATCGACTTTAACGATCCTGTCCCCCGCTTGTAAACCCGCCTTTTGCGCCGCCGAGTTCGGCTGCACTTCCGCCAACACGGATTCGATCTGCGGGCCGCGCGGCATAATCCCCAGCGCGACAACGGGATCCTGCTTGTCCGGTTCAAAGTTCCACTGGCGCAAGTCCAGGGTTTTGGTCACCACCTGCGAAGAGCCGAACGGCGCTACGCCGACTTCGGTTTGCGCATCGCCAATCTTCGCCACCAGCGCCAGACGAACTGACTCCCAATCAGGCGTTTCGATGCCGTCAACCGACTTTAGTTCCATGCCAGACGAAATTTCAGCCTTGGCGGCGATCGATTGCGGCGCGATTTCGCCGATCACCGGACGGAAACTCGGCACGCCGATGATGAACACCAGCCAGTAGGCAAGGATAGCAAACAGGAAGTTGGCGATGGGGCCGGCGCTGATGATGGCCGCGCGCTGCCAGACGGTTTTATTGTTGAAGGCCTGGTGGCGCATCTCCGGCGCCACCGACTCCACGCGCTCGTCCAGCATCTTCACGTAGCCGCCGAGCGGGATCAGAGCGATAACGTACTCGGTGCCCTGGCGATCGGTTCGGCGCCACAGCGCCCGGCCGAAGCCGATGGAGAAGCGTTCAACGCGCACGCCGCAACGACGGGCAACCCAAAAGTGTCCGAACTCATGCACGGTAATCAAGATACCGAGCGCAATCAGAAACGCCACCAGGTTCCAAAGCACGCTGACCATCATCCCTCACTTTCCGTCATCGACGGATTAAAACACCAACAGCATCAGGCAGGCAAACACCGGCACCGCCGCGGTCAGGCTGTCGATACGATCCAGTATGCCGCCATGACCGGGAATCAAATGCCCGCTGTCCTTGATGCCCGCTTCGCGTTTGAACATGCTTTCGGTCAAATCGCCCAGCACCGAAGCCAGCGCGGCGATCACCGAACAGGCCAGCAGCGTGGTCGGCACCACGTTCAGCGGCGCGTAGCGGCCGAACAGCCACGAGATCACCGCCGACGTCAGCAACCCGCCGATCAAACCTTCCCACGTTTTGCCCGGTGAGACCTTCGGCGCCAGCTTATGCTTGCCGAACAGCTTGCCGAACATGTAGGCACCGGAATCTGCGCCCCACACCAGCAACATCACGTACAGCAGCCACCAGGCGCCGGTAAACGGGTTTTGCTCGTAGCCGAACTGGCGCAGCGCCAGCATGCCCCAGAAAAACGGCACGATGGTCAGCAGGCCAAACAGCAGGCGCAGCGGGCGCGAATTGCGCCAGATAGCGGCCGAGCCGGGATAGAACAGCACCAACAGCAACGCCGCCAGCCACCAGGCCAACGACAGCCACAGCGAGCCGCTTATCTGCGGCACGGATTGATGGTAAGCGGGGACGCTGAGCATCATCAGCGCAAGCAGAAAACCGCACAGTATCGCCAACCAGATGCGCTGCGAACGGGAGGTAAAACCGGCCAATTGGCCCCACTCCCAGGCAGCTAACATGCACACGACGAGCGTTACCAGAGCAAAGGCCAACGGCGGCAACAGGAACAGCGCCGCGATAACGATCGGGATTAAAATCAGAGCAGTTATGAGGCGATACTTCAGCAAAAGTTCTCCCTAGGACGCATCGGCGCCGTTAGGTGTTGTTCCCCCGAAGCGGCGCTCACGTTGTGCAAATGCATTCAGCGCACCTTCAAAGACAAGTTCATCGAAATCAGGCCAGAGCACATCAGTAAAGTAAAGTTCAGCATAGGCGATTTGCCACAGCAGGAAATTACTGATGCGATGCTCGCCACCGGTGCGGATAACCAGATCCACCGGCGCCAGGTCGCTCATGCAAACCCGCTCGTTCAATAATTCCTCGCTGATCTGATCCGGGTGCAACTCGCCTACCCGTACCTGTTCGGCCAGTTCCCTTACTCCCTGAATGATATCCCAACGGCCGCCGTAGTTGGCAGCGATATTGAGCGTCAGGCCATCGTTATTTTCCGTCAGAGCTTCAGAGCGGCGGATCCGCTCCTGCAAACGCGCGCTGAATCGGCTGATATCGCCGATCACTCGCAGCCTGACGTTATGTTTATGCAGGCTTTTTACTTCACTATCCAAAGCGCGGACAAAAAGCTCCATCAGGGCAGAGACTTCCTGCACCGGACGGTTCCAGTTTTCGCTGCTGAAGGCATAAAGCGTGAGCGCATCTAAATGGTGGCTGGCGGCAAAACTGACCGCGCGGCGAACCGATTTCACCCCTGCTTTATGACCGAAGACACGTAACTTGCCCTGACGTTTGGCCCAGCGTCCGTTACCGTCCATGATAATGGCGACATGGCGCGGCCCCGGGGAAGATGGATTAGCCTCTTGTTGGTTTGCGGACGACATAACTCGTACTTATTTCCTCAATAGAAATATAACTGCCTTTCCGGAACATCAGGCCCTTACGCGCAAAAAAAGCCGTGTGCCCGACACGGCTTTCAGCCTGCCCTTGCGACACCCGGCGCAGCCGGGCCGCCATTGACGCACAAGGCGCCAATCGGGCCATAATTCAACGGTATAACCGCTGACAGGTGGCGCAGACTATACCACCTCAGCGGGGCATGAACAAACGGCCCCGCTGCGGCGCACGCGAATTACGAGCAAAATCGGATAATCACCGTGATCGGCCGCACAACGCGCGAACCCGCTCCTCAGCGGCGGCGCGCGCCTGACGGTCAATGTCTAAGACCGCTTCGATGCTCGTCGGTTCCTGCAGCGCGAGACGTTCCACCACCTGGCGATTGACCGCCGCGATATCGGTAAAGCGAATCTGCTGCTGCAAAAATGCCGCCACGGCGATTTCGTTGGCCGCGTTCAGCGCGGTGGTGGCCGCCTGGCCGGCATCAAACGCTTCGATCGCCAAATACAGGCAAGGATAACGCTCACGCTCCGGTTCGGCGAAGGTCAGCGAACCGATACGGCAGAAGTCCAGCGCCTCCACACCGGAATTCACACGCTGCGGATACGCCATCGCGTGAGCGATTGGCGTGCGCATATCCGGCGTCCCCAACTGCGCCAGCACGCTGCCGTCTGCATAGCGCACCATCGAGTGAATCACCGACTGCGGGTGCAGGATCACTTCCATTTGCTCGGCCGAGGCGTTAAACAGCCAGCGGGCCTCAATGTATTCCAGACCTTTGTTCATCATGGTGGCGGAATCCACCGAGATCTTGCGGCCCATCGACCAGTTCGGGTGGGCGCAGGCTTGATCCGGCGTCATCGCGGCGAACTGTTCCAACGGCGTGGTGCGGAACGGGCCGCCGGAACCGGTAAGCACGATGCGCGAAACACCATGACTGTCCAGTGAAGAGTATCCCAACTGACGCTGAATGTTCTCAGGCAAACTCTGAAAAATCGCGTTGTGCTCGCTGTCGAGCGGCAGCAGTTGCGCCTGGCTTTGCCGCACCGCGTCCATAAACAGACGGCCGCAGGTGACCAGCGACTCTTTGTTGGCCAGCAGCACCTGCTTGCCCGCGCGGATCGCCGCCAGCGTCGGCAACAGCCCCGCGGCGCCGACGATGGCCGCCGTCACTTGATCGACGTCATCCAAAGCGGCCAATTCACAGGCCGCTTGTTCCCCGGCCAACACTTCGGTAGCGACGCCGTTCTCCGCCAGGATGGCGCGCAGCTCGCGCGCGGCGCTTTCATCCGCCATCGCGGCAAACGCGGGCCGAAATTCCATGCATTGCTGCGCCATGACCGCAACATTGCGGCCGGCTACCAGCGCTTTGATCGCAAAACGGTCGAGATTCGCCCTGACCACGGCCAGGGTGCTGGTCCCTACCGAGCCGGTCGAGCCAAGAATGGTCAGTTGCTTCATGAGTTCACTCTGAATAACTGTCTGATGAGATCGGAGGTGCTCCAGTGTGGAACCTTGGACACCGCTTGTCCATGATCTTTCAGTACGATGAAACGGGATCTGCGCCACAAAAAACAAAGCGCCGCCCAGGCGACGCTTTTTTTCTGCGCGATGCTGATTAGAATTCCATCAGCTCTTTTTCTTTCTCCGCCAGCGCGGCGTCGACCAGCTTGATGTAAGCGTCGGTCATTTTCTGAATCTCGTCTTGTGAACGACGCTCTTCGTCTTCGCTGATCTCTTTATCTTTCAGCAGCGCCTTGACCTTGTCGTTGGCGTCGCGACGCACGTTACGCACCGCTACGCGGCCCTGCTCGGCTTCGCCGCGCACGATCTTGATCAGATCCTTACGACGTTCTTCGGTCAGCGGAGGCAGCGGAACGCGAATGTCAGAACCGGCGGAAGACGGGTTGAGGCCCAGATCGGAGCTCATGATCGCTTTCTCAACGGCCTGGCTCAGGCTGCGGTCAAATACGTTGATTTTCAGCGTGCGGGAGTCTTCCACGGTCACGTTGGCCAGCTGACGCAGCGGCGTAGCGGCGCCGTAGTATTCCACCATGATGCCATCCAGAATGCTTGGAGAAGCGCGGCCGGTACGGATCTTGCTGATTTGGTTTTTGAATGCTTCTACGCTTTTTTCCATGCGTGAATCAGCATCTTTTCTGATTTCATTAGTCACGTTGCAAACCCTTGGAAGCTGGTTACTTGGCAGGCGATACTCAAGTATAGCCCGTAATCGTACTCGAAGAGCGCGCGGCGCCTGGCGTCACGTGCTCCGAAAAAGAGGTGTGAACAGCCTTATTTGCTGATCAACGTACCTTCGTTCTCACCCATCACCACGCGGCGCAGCGCACCAGGCTTGTTCATGTTGAACACGCGGATCGGCAGACCGTGATCGCGGGCCAGCGTAAATGCCGCCAGATCCATCACTTTCAGCTCGCGCTCCAGCACGTCCTGATAGGTTAATTGTTCATACAGCGTCGCATCCGGGTTTTTCACCGGATCGGCGGAGTATACGCCATCCACTTTGGTGGCTTTCAGCACCACGTCCGCTTCGATCTCGATGCCGCGCAGGCAGGCAGCGGAATCGGTGGTAAAGAACGGGTTGCCGGTACCGGCGGAGAAGATCACCACGCGGTTGTTGCGCAGCAGGCTGATAGCCTCTGCCCAACTGTAATTATCACATACGCCGTTCAGCGGGATCGCTGACATCAGGCGGGCGTTCACATAGGCACGGTGCAGTGCATCACGCATAGCCAGGCCGTTCATCACGGTAGCCAGCATTCCCATGTGGTCGCCCACTACGCGGTTCATGCCGGCTTGCGCCAGCCCCGCGCCGCGGAACAAGTTCCCGCCGCCAATAACTACACCGACCTGAATTCCCAGTTCGACCAGCTCTTTCACTTCCTGAGCCATGCGATCCAAAACGCTGGCGTCGATACCAAAACCTTCTGCACCTTGCAGGGCTTCGCCACTCAGTTTAAGCAGAATACGCTGATATACGGGTTTTGCATTGGTTGCCATGGTGTTCTGTCCTAAGAAGCAGTATTAGTATTGGGGATTTCAGCCGATGAAACGCGCCTGAGGTGAGCATCACGCTGCAGGGCCTGCCACCGGTGTAATTCTGGCTGGATAGTATGGAACCGCCAGACGGCGGTTCCATCGACAGTCATTAAGACTGTTTGCTCATCGCGGCAACTTCAGCAGCGAAGTCGGTTTCGACTTTCTCGATGCCTTCGCCCACTTCGAAGCGAATGAAGTTGGTCACGTCAGCGTTGTGCTCTTTCAGCACCTGAGCAACGGATTTGCTCGGATCCATAACGAAAGGCTGACCGGTCAGAGAAACTTCGCCGGTGAATTTCTTCATGCGGCCTTCAACCATTTTCTCTGCGATTTCTTTCGGCTTGCCGGACTGCATGGCGATGTCCAGCTGAACCTGGTACTCTTTTTCTACCACTTCAGCAGACACGTCTTCTGGCTTCACGAACTCTGGCTTGCTCGCCGCAATGTGCATTGCGATTTGCTTAACCAGCTCTTCGTCAGCGCCTTTAGCCGCAACCAGAACGCCGATGCGCGCGCCGTGCAGGTAGCTGCCCAGCACGTCGCCTTCCAGGGAAGCAACGCGACGAATGTTGATGTTTTCGCCGATTTTTGCCACCAGCGCTACGCGCTCTTCTTCGAACTGTGCTTTCAGCACGTCAACGTCAGTGATTTTGCCGGCCATAGCGGCATCCAGCACTTTGTCGGCGAACGCCTGGAAACCGGCGTCTTTCGCAACGAAGTCAGTCTGGCAGTTAACTTCCAGAATGATGCCGTAGTTGCCTTCGATCTTGGTTTTGATCACGCCGTCAGCAGCTACGTTGCCTGCTTTTTTAGCGGCTTTGATCGCACCGGACTTACGCATGTTTTCGATTGCCAGTTCGATGTCGCCGTTGGATTCAACCAGCGCCTTCTTGCAATCCATCATGCCAGCGCCGGTACGCTCGCGCAGTTCTTTTACCAGGGCAGCGGTAATATCAGCCATTTATTTTTCCTCGGTTATCTCGCGTGGAGACAGTTCTCATTCAGATAAGCAAAGGGGGCCTTTACAGGCCCCCCTAACCAACATATGTCAATACCTGGTTAATAAGGGCTCAGTGACGAGCTTGCCTTATTATTCAGCTTCTACGAAGCCTTCTTCCGCCTGAACGGCCAGATCTTGAGAACGACCTTCACGCACAGCGGCAGCAACAGCAGTCAGGTACAGGTTTACTGCACGGATTGCGTCGTCGTTACCAGGGATGATGAAGTCAACGCCGTCTGGGTTGGAGTTGGTATCAACGATAGAGAATACCGGGATACCCAGGTTGTTGGCTTCTTTGATCGCGATGTGCTCGTGATCGGCATCGATAACGAACAGTGCGTCTGGCAGACCGCCCATATCTTTGATACCGCCCAGGGAGTTTTCCAGCTTGGCCAGTTCACGAGTGCGCATCAGCGCTTCTTTCTTGGTCAGCTTGTCCAGGGTGCCGTCTTGAGACTGGATTTCCAGATCTTTCAAACGCTTGATGGACTGACGAACGGTTTTCCAGTTAGTCAGCATGCCACCCAACCAGCGGTGGTTCACGAAGAACTGGTCACAGCTGTTCGCAGCGTCTTTTACCGCTTCGCTTGCTGCGCGTTTGGTACCAACGAACAGGATCTTGCCTTTACGGGAAGAGATCTTGCTCAGTTCAGCCAGAGCGGCGTTGAACATTGGTACAGTCTGCTCCAGGTTGATGATGTGAACCTTGTTACGAGCGCCGAAGATGAAAGGCTTCATTTTCGGGTTCCAGTAACGGGTCTGGTGACCAAAGTGAACACCAGCCTTGAGCATGTCGCGCATGGAAACAGTTGCCATGATTAAACCTCTATAGATTAATTGGGGTTATGCCTCCACGTATCCCATAACGCCGACCCTGGCGGCGACAAGTCACCTCAGGGCACCCCGGCGGATGTGCCGATACGTGTGTGTTATTTACACAAAATGAGTGCAGTTAAAGTATTTTCGGCTCATTCCCGCCAGGTCACAAGAACCAAGACACGGATCGCCGGCGCGCTTTATACCATAAACCCGCCGCCGACACCAACTTTTGTTGCGTTTCGCCGGGCGTCAGGAAATGAAATTTGGCAGCCCCCGGCCGGGCTGATACCATAAGTCACTGCTTCTTATTGTCGACGATAACGACACCTGCGGACGAATTTCATGGCAATCTCAATTAAAACACCTGATGACATCCAAAAAATGCGCGTGGCCGGCCGCCTGGCCGCCGAAGTGCTGGAGATCATCGAGCCGCACGTCAAACCTGGCGTGACCACCGGCGAGCTGGACCGTATCTGTCACGAGTACATCACCAACGAGCAGCAGGCCATTTCCGCCTGCCTCGGCTATCACGGCTTCCCGAAATCCGTGTGCATTTCGGTGAACGAAGTGGTGTGCCACGGCATCCCGAGCGACGACAAAACGCTGAAAGACGGCGACATCGTCAACATCGACGTGACCGTGATTAAAGACGGTTTTCACGGCGACACCTCGAAGATGTTCATCGTCGGCAAACCGACCATTCTGGGCGAGCGCCTGTGCCGCGTTACTCAGGAAAGCCTGTATCTGGCGCTGAAGATGGTCAAACCGGGCATCCGTCTGCGCACCCTGGGCAAGGCTATCCAGCAATTCGTCGAAGCCGAGAAGTTCTCCGTGGTGCGCGAGTACTGCGGCCACGGCATCGGCGAAGTGTTCCACGAAGAGCCGCAGGTGCTGCACTATGACGCGGACGACGGCGGCGTGGTGCTGCAGCCGGGCATGGCCTTCACCATCGAACCGATGGTCAACGCCGGCGACTACCGCATCCGCACCATGAAAGACGGCTGGACGGTAAAAACCAAAGATCGCAGCTTGTCGGCGCAGTATGAGCATACTATTGTGGTGACTGATAACGGCTGCGAGATAATGACGTTGCGCAAGGATGACACCATCCCCAACATCATTACGCACGAGATGTAAGCACCGCGGCGAACGCCGCGTGCAGAATATCACCAGGCCGGCTTATGCCGGCCTTTTTTATGGGCTGCGCACTATGTCTGACAATCTTCTTCAACAGGCGGCCCCGGCCGTGCCGATGCCGCCCGCCTCCCCCAGCGCCTACGGCGACGACGAGCTCACCTGCCCGGTGCTGAAACAGCGGCTGGAACAGTTTCAGCTGTGGCTGGCGGCGGCGTTCGACGCCGGCTCCAGTGCAGAAAGCCTGGTGGCGGCGCGCAGCGACTTCATCGATCGCCTGCTGCGCCGGCTGTGGACGTTCTACGGCTTTGAAGATATCCCGGAAACCGCGCTGGTGGCGGTCGGCGGCTACGGCCGCGGCGAGCTGCACCCGCTGTCGGATATCGACGTGCTGGTGCTCAGCCAGCGCCGGCTGACAGAGCAACAGTCGCAGCGGGTCGGCGAATTCATCACCCTGCTGTGGGATCTCAAGCTGGAAGTGGGCCACAGCGTGCGCACCCTGGAAGAGTGTCTGCTGGAAGGGCTGGCGGATCTGACCGTGGCCACCAACCTGATCGAATCGCGCATGATCTGCGGCGACGTCGCGCTGTTCCTGCAGATGCAAAAACATATCTTCAGCGACGGCTTTTGGCCTTCGCCGCAGTTTTTCCACGCCAAGATCAACGAGCAGCAAGAACGTCATCAGCGCTACCACGGCACCAGCTATAACCTGGAGCCGGATATCAAAAGCAGCCCCGGCGGCCTGCGCGACATCCACACGCTGCTGTGGGTGGCGCGCCGCCACTTCGGCGCCACCTCGCTGGACGAAATGGTCGGCTTCGGCTTTCTCACCCAGGCCGAACGCAACGAGCTGAACGAATGCCAGAGCTTCCTGTGGCGCATCCGCTTTGCGCTGCACCTGGTGCTGCCGCGTTACGACAACCGTCTGCTGTTCGATCGCCAGCTCAGCGTCGCGCAGCTTCTGCGCTATGAAGGCGAAGGCAACGAGCCGGTCGAGCGCATGATGAAAGACTTCTACCGCATGACGCGGCGCGTCAGCGAGCTGAACCACATGCTGCTGCAGCTGTTCGACGAAGCCATCCTGGCGCTGGACGCCACCGAAAAACCGCGTCCGCTGAACGACGATTTCCAACTGCGCGGCGATCTGATCGATCTGCGTGACGAAACGCTGTTCATCCGCGAGCCGCAAGCCATCATGCGCATGTTCTACCTGATGGTGCGCAACCGCGAGATCAAAGGCATTTACTCCACCACCGTGCGCCAGCTGCGCCACGCGCGCCGCCACCTGAAACAGCCGCTGTGCACCATCCCGGAAGCGCGCGATCTGTTCATGGCCATCCTGCGCCATCCCGGCGCGGTGTCGCGCGCGCTGGTGCCGATGCACCGTCACAGCGTGCTGTGGGCCTATATGCCGCAGTGGGGCAAGATCGTCGGGCAGATGCAGTTCGATCTGTTCCACGCCTATACCGTCGACGAACACACTATCCGGGTGCTGCAGAAGCTGGAGAGCTTCGCCGATCCGCAAACCCGGCCGCGCCATCCGCTGTGCGTGGAGCTGTATCCGCGCCTGCCGCACCCGGAACTGCTGCTGCTGGCGGCCTTGTTCCACGATATCGCCAAAGGGCGCGGCGGCGATCACTCGATCCTCGGCGCGGAGGACGTGGTGGAGTTCGCCGAGCTGCACGGCCTCAACTCGCGAGAAACCCAACTGGTGGCCTGGCTGGTGCGCTGCCACCTGCTGATGTCGGTCACCGCGCAGCGCCGCGATATCCAGGATCCGACGGTGATCCAGCAGTTCAGCAGCGAAGTGCAGAGCGAAACTCGCCTGCGCTACCTGGTATGCCTGACGGTGGCGGATATCTGCGCCACCAACGAAACCCTGTGGAACAGCTGGAAGCAGAGCCTGTTGCGCGAGCTGTATTTCGCCACCGAGAAACAGCTGCGCCGCGGCATGCAAAACAGCCCGGATCTGCGCGAACGCGTGCGCCACCACCGGCTGCAGGCGTTGGCGCTGCTGCGCATGGACAACATCGACGAAGAGGCGCTGCACCGCATCTGGAGCCGCTGCCGCGCCGACTATTTCCTGCGCCACTCGCCGAATCAGCTGGCCTGGCACGCCCGCCATCTGCTGGCCCACGATTCCACCCAGCCGCTGGTGCTGGTCAGCCGCCAGGCGACGCGCGGCGGCACCGAGATCTTCATCTGGAGCCCGGATCGTCCTTATCTGTTCGCCGCCGTCGCCGGGGAGATGGATCGCCGCAACCTGAGCGTGCACGACGCCCAGATCTTCACCAACCGCGACGGTATGGCGATGGACACCTTTATCGTGCTGGAGCCGGACGGCAGCCCGCTGGCGCAGGATCGCCACGCGGCGATCCGCCAGGCGCTGCTGCAGGCCATCACCCAGCGGGAGTACCAGCCGCCGCGCGTGCGCCGCCCCTCTTCCAAGCTGCGCCACTTCAGCGTGCCGACCGAGGTCACTTTCCTGCCGACCCACACCGATCGCCGCAGCTACCTGGAGCTGACCGCGCTCGACCAACCCGGCCTGCTGGCGCGGGTGGGCGAAGTGTTCGCCGATCTGGGGCTGTCGCTGCACGGCGCGCGCATTTCCACCATCGGCGAGCGGGTCGAGGATTTGTTTATCCTGGCCGACGGCGAGCGGCGCGCGCTCGACCAAGAAACGCGCAGAAAGTTGGAGCAACGGTTGACAGAGGCCCTCACCCCAAACGATAAAATGTGATACAAGTAACTTTTTACCGACAACATCAGGAAAGAGAACAGCATGCAGCAATTACAGAACGTTATTGAAAGCGCCTTCGAACGCCGTGCGGACATCACCCCGGCGAACGTAGACACCGTAACGCGCGAAGCGGTAAACCAGGTGATCGGCCTGCTGGACAGCGGCGCCCTGCGCGTCGCCGAGAAGATCGACGGTCAATGGGTCACCCACCAGTGGCTGAAGAAAGCCGTGCTGCTCTCTTTCCGCATCAACGACAACAAGGTGATGGACGGCGCGGAAACCCGCTACTACGACAAAGTGCCGATGAAATTCGCCGACTACGACGAAGCACGCTTCCAGAAGGAAGGCTTCCGCGTCGTGCCGCCGGCCACCGTGCGCCAGGGCGCGTTCATCGCTCGCAACACCGTGCTGATGCCGTCTTACGTTAACATCGGCGCCTACGTCGACGAAGGCACCATGGTCGACACCTGGGCCACCGTCGGTTCTTGCGCGCAGATCGGCAAAAACGTTCACCTGTCCGGCGGCGTCGGCATCGGCGGCGTGCTGGAGCCGCTGCAGGCCAACCCGACCATCATCGAAGACAACTGCTTCATCGGCGCGCGTTCCGAAGTGGTGGAAGGCGTGATCGTGGAAGAAGGCTCGGTGATTTCGATGGGCGTCTACCTCGGCCAGAGCACCCGCATCTATGACCGCGAGACCGGCGAAATCCATTACGGCCGCGTGCCGGCGGGCTCGGTGGTGGTTTCCGGCAACCTGCCGTCGAAAGACGGTTCTTACAGCCTGTACTGCGCGGTGATCGTCAAGAAAGTCGACGCCAAAACGCGCGGTAAAGTCGGCATTAATGAGTTATTGCGTACTATCGACTAAATTGAAATAGCGGGTGATTCACCCGCTATTTTTTTGTCTGCGTTTCGCTGGCAGTCACAGTCGCAGATCTCGCTTTCCGCCATAATCGCAGTCGTGGAATATAACGATCACATCTAAAGAGGGCGCAGTATGTACGATAACTTGAAGAGTTTGGGCATCAATCAACCGGAAGACGTCGATCGCTATAGCCTGCGTCAAGAGGCCAACAACGACATCCTCAAGATCTATTTCCGCAAGGACAAGGGCGAGTTCTTCGCCAAGAGCGTGAAGTTCAAGTATCCGCGCCAGCGTAAAACCGTGGTGGCGGACAACGCCGGCCAGGGCTACAAGGAAATTCACGAGATCAACCCGAACCTGCGTTACGTGATCGACGAGCTGGATCAGCTGTGTCAGCGCGATCAGGTGGAAGTGGATCTGAAGCGTAAAATCCTCGACGACCTGCGCCATCTCGAAGGCGTGGTGTCGCACAAGATTGCCGAGATCGAAGCCGATCTGGAAAAACTCACCCGCGGCAAATAATGCGGATCGGCTGACCCGCATCATCGTTAAGGCGCCCTTTTGCGGCGCCTTTTTACGTTATGACTGCAGCAGCGTGCCCCACTGCTCGACCCACGGGCAGGCGGCCACTTCCGGCTCCGGCTGTTCCATCGCATCGATTTCCAGCACTTCGCCAACGCGGGTGGCGCCCTGTTCCTGCAGCAGCGCATCGAACGTGCGCCCGGCGCCGCAGAAGTGGTCATAGCTGCTGTCACCGAGGGCGATCAGCCCATAGCGCAGCTCCGGCTGATAGCCAACCTGATCGCGGATAGCGTGGAACAGCGGCGCGATGCTGTCCGGCAGATCGCCCTGCCCGGTGGTGGAGGTGATCACCAGCGCGTAGTGCTGACGATAAAACTGCCAGGCCTCCAGCGTGCCCTCTTCGAACAGTTTGACCTCATGGCCCTGCTCGCTGAGGATGTTTTGCGCCTCTTCCGCCACCAGCAGCGAATTGCCGTAGACCGTTCCCACGAAGATACCAACCTGAGCCATGGCTCCTACTCCCTTCATTACCTTTAAAAATTGTCAGCTATCCTGACCGTTAGCCGCGCTAAACTCAACCCCGGCAAGTTCAGGGAATACCCCCGCCCAGCCGAACTGCGCCATCACCCCTTGCCAGGCCTCGTCCCAGCGCGCCGTTACCTGCAGCGGCTCGCCGGTCACCGGGTGCGTCAGCTGCAGATGGCTGGCGTGCAGCATCAGGCGCGGGCAACCGAAATGCTGCGCCATCCCGCGATTCTGCCGCAGATCGCCGTGCTTGCTGTCGCCGATGATCGGGTGGCGCAGGTGCGCCATATGGCGCCGCAGCTGATGTTTGCGGCCGGTTTCCGGCTGCAGTTCCACCAGACTGTAACGCGCGCTGTCGTAGCGGCCGACGGCCACCGGCATCTCTACCTGCGCCAACGGCCGGTAGTGCGTCACGGCCGGCTGCGGCCCCTTGTCGGCATCGGCATGTTTATCGGCGATTTTGTCCAGCTCCGCCGTCAGCGGGTAGTCGAGGGTCGCCTCCTCCTGCACGTAACCGCGCACCACCGCATGGTAGGTTTTCTGCACCTGATGCTGCTCGAACTGCTGCGACAGCAGGCGCGCCACCTCGCTGGAGAGCGCCATCAGCAGCACGCCGGACGTCGGACGATCGAGACGGTGCACGGTAAAGACGTGCTTCCCGAGCTGATCGCGCACCGTCTGCATCATAAAGCGAGTTTCATGACGGTCCAGCCAACTGCGGTGCACCAACCAGCCCGACGGTTTGTTCACCGCCACCAGGTGTTCATCCTGATACAAAATCTCAATCACATCGCATTCCCAGGTCAATAGCCGTTTCGGGCGCGAGTATAACAGGCATGAGACGCAACGCTAGTTCACCCATTCGATGGTCACCAGGCGCGTATCGGCGCGGCCGCGATCGTCCACCGCCCGAATGCGGTAGCGCCCGTTGTTGATCGGCCGCCAGTCGATCGGTTTTTTGCTGGCGCTGCTGCCGAGATAGATATCGTCGACGAACCAGTACACCGTCTTGCTGTCGGCGTCCGTCACCGCATTGAAGGCGATTTTGTCCCGTCCCTGTTGCGACTGGCGCAGGGTATAAGTGGTGTTTTTCAACGGCGAGGTGATGCGCGGCGCGTTGCCGCCGACGGCGATGCCGTTGTCCTTGCAGCGATTGACCGGCGGCGCCCGCTTCGGCAGCCCGGCCTGGGCGAACACGTTGGCCAAATCGGAAGGCCAGAATTCAAAAATTTCGGTGCGGGTCTGCGCCGCGTCATACGGCGGGCAAACAACCTCGCCGCTGTGAATATCCAGCACCACCGGCCGGTAGACGCTGTCTACCTTGATCGGCGACTTGCCGGGAATGAACCAGGTCTTGCCCTTTTGCTGGCACCACGGCGTCGGCAGATCGCCGCTGGCGAGACAGATGTCTACCCGCCGCAGCCGCTTGGGGAACGGATGTTTCGGTTCCCGCAGGGCGGGATAGCTGGCGTTGACGCTGTCGATGATATTGAAAAACAGCGGCGCGGCCGCCTCGGCGCCGACCAACGCATTGTTGCCGCGCCCATCGAAGTTGCCTTCCCACACCACCAGCACGTAAGGGCCGAAAATCCCGACGCTCCAGGCGTCGCGAAAGCCCCATGAGGTGCCGGTCTTCCAGTACACCGGCAGCGACGAAGAACGCTGCGCCAGCGTATCGCCCGGCCGCCGGTGCTGGCGCAGCATATCCAGCGTGATGAAACTGGCCTCCTCGCTCAACAGCCGCACCGGCCTCGGTTCACCCTCGTTCAGCCGCAATCGCAGCGGCCGCAGCTCGCCGCGGTTCGCCAGCAACGCGTACAGCTTCGCCAGCTCCTGCGCCGTCACCTCGCCGCCGCCCAGCACCAGCGACAGTCCGTAGTGGCTCTCATTGGCCATATTGGCGACGCCGGTCAGGCGCAAAAACTGATAAAAGGTCGGCTGACGCAGCTGTGAGGCGACATAGACCGCCGGGATGTTACGGCTGAAATTCAGCGCGTCGGTGGCGGTCACCGGGCCGAGAAAACGCCGGTCGAAATTTTCCGGCGCATAGGCGCCGAACGACGAAGGCACGTCTTTCAGAATGGTCATCGGATGCAGCACGCCCTGCTCCATGCCCAGCGCGTAGATGAACGGCTTCAGCGTCGATCCCGGCGAACGCTTGGCGTTGGTGCCGTTCACCTGCCCCTGGATCGGACGATTGTAATAGTCCGCCGAGCCCACCAGCGCGCGCACCCCCATATCGCGGCTGTCCACCAGCAGCACCGCGGCGTTTTGGATGCCGCGGCTGCGGTTGCGGGCGATAAAAGCGTTGACCTGCCGTTCGACCAGCCGCTGCAGCCCGGCGTCCAGCGTCGTGTCTACGCGGGTATCGCGCTGCACCAGTTGCTGCGTCTGCAGGCGCAGCTGTTCGATAAAGTGCGGTGCGATATAAGGCACTTGTTCAGGCTGCCGCAGCGCCAACGGCAGGCGGAACAGCGTTTGCTGGCTGGCGTCGGTGGGGTAAACCCGCTGCCAACGCTGGAACAGACGATTGCGCGCCTGCGTCAACGCCGCGCCGAGCACGCCGGTTTTCGGCTCCAGACGGTAGCTGGGTGACTGCGGCAAGACCGCCAGCGTCAGCGCCTCCGGCAGAGTCAACTCCCGCGGCGGCTTGGCGAAATAGATCAGGCTGGCGGCGCCGATGCTTTCAATGTTGCGGCCGTAGGGCGCGTAATTCAAATAGGCTTCCAGGATATCGCGCTTGGAGTAGCTCAGTTCCAGCTGCACCGCAAGCAGCACCTGCAGCAGCTTGCCGCCCGGCGTACGGGTATTGAGATGCCAGCGCATCCGCGCCAGCTGCATGCTGATGGTCGAACCGCCCTGCATTTTGCCGCCGGCGACATAGCTGCGCCAGAAACCGCGCATCAGGCTGACAGGGTTAAAGCCGGGGTTATAGTAGAACCAACGATCTTCGTGCAGCAGCAACCCGCGCACCGCCAGCGGCGACACTTGCTCCAGCGGGGTCCACAGCCGGTAGCGATCGTCGTTGGCCAGCGTAATGCGCAGCAGCGCGCCGTGCCTGTCGTAATAAACGGAAGACTGCGGCAGCCCCTGCCACAGGGGCGGATGCGGCCACAGCCGAATTGCGGTCAACAGCAGCGCCAGTAAAAACACCGCCATCAAGCCGTTTTGCAGCACGCGCCCGGTCAGGATCTTCATACGTTCTCAGCATTCCGGCGCCAGACGCTGGCCTGGCGCCGGATACGGCCTAGTCGTTGCCCGCCGGCACCACCACCAGCTTGCCGCCGCCGGCCGACATGGCCTGCACTTCTCGGTCATACATGGCTTCGCCGTAGGCCGGTGGAATAATAAAGCTGCCGGTATTGGTGGCCTTGATCTGATAGACGAACTCCTGCACCTCGGTGCCGGCGCTGCCGTAGATAATCACCCGATCTTCACGGATGTCGCTGTAATCCGGCGCCCAGGTGGAGCCTGTGGCGGCCAGCGGCGACTGCCAGCCGCCGCGATCGTCGCTCTCCTCACCGGCATCGGCCGGTTCCGGCGGCGTCTGCTGCACCACTTCGAACCCGCCCGGCAGCAGATCGACAATCGCCAGGTTGCTCTGCCCCTCTTTCGAGTTGGCGCGCACCTTCAGATGGACGTTGATCTTCTGCCCCAGCGTCACCTGCGTCACCGGTTTGCCCTGTTCGTCGGTGTACTCGCGGACGATCTCAATCCCGCGCGACAGCGCTTTTTGCGGCGCGTTCAGATCGTAACCGGCCTGCGTCACCACATACCAGGCCGGCGCGCTGCCGCCGTTGGTGAAGCGCACGGCGGTGGCATCGGCGTTGAACTGCCCCTGAACGAACAGCCCCTGCAGTTCACTGATGCGCTGCGGGTCGCCGCCGCTTTTGCCCACCTGCACGATGCCTAACGCGTCCGCATTGGCGGATTGCGCCGCCACCTGGGCCGAATAGCTTTCCAGCGCCAGGATGCTCATTGCAGAGGAGTAGGTGGTGTAACGCTCCTCCTTCAGTGCCTTGACCATATTCTCCAGCACCTGCGGCGGAATCGACGCCACCTTCTCAGGGAAGTGACGGGTAATCAAATACAAACGCGTTGCATCTTGCACCAGCGGATCGAAATAGTTCTGCGTCCACCAGGCGCTGTCATAGGCTTTGCTCAGTTGCTGCCAGCTGGGTTGCAACAGCGCGGCGGCTTCGTCGTCCATCTTCAACAAGCGATAGGAAGAGGCCAGATACAGCGCGCTCAGATCGGTTTTCCACCCTTCGCCATAGCGTTTTTGCAGCGTATCCTGCACGGCCGCCAGCGAGTTGGTGGTCACTTCGCCCTGCAGCGTCAGCAGGTAGACCGCCCAACTACGCAGGCGCAGCAGATACAGATCATCGAAACCGCTGGCCGCCAGCTCGCGCAGCGCGCCGTTAGCTTCGTCCAGCATGCCTTCCGGCAGGGCGTAACCCGCCGCTTTGGCTTCGAGCAGATATTGCACCACATAAGGCGTGACGAAAGGATCGGCATCCGGCGACGAACGCCAGGCGCCGATCGCCCCGCTGTCGTTCTGACGGGCGCGCAGCACGCCCAGCAGGTTGCGCAGCTGCTTGCTGACTTCCGCCTGGCTCAGGCTGCCTTTCATCTCTGGATGGCGGCTCTGCAACATCAGCGGAATGGAACGGCTGACGATCTGCTCGGAACAGTAATACGGATAATCCGCCAGGTATTGCGCCAACCCGCTGGTCAGCACCAGCGGCGAATTCGACACTGCCGCCCGGCGCTGCGCGAAAGCGTCGAACATCTGGCGCAGGCCATCGACGTTCTGGCTGCCGCCGCTCATGCGCCCCATCACCGATTGAGTACGGTACGGCGCCGCCGGCCGCACCGAGGTGCTGACGGTGCGACGGCTGGCCTGGTCGCCGTAACGGGCGTCGAACACCAGCGGCGCATCGCCCAAAACGGCTTTGGCGCGCAGACGGAAGGCGATCACGCCTTCGCGTTTTTCCGTCAGCGTCAGGCTTTGCGTCGCGTTGCCCACCACCTCCAACTGCGGTGGCGGCGTCAACAGAACGTTGATGGCCACCGACTGGCCGTTCAGCCCTTCGAGGTTGTTGCTGACGCCCACGCTGACGTCGAACTCGTCGCCCGGCGCCACCATCGCCGGTACGTTCGGCGTCATGATGAAGCTGTCGCGCACCGTAGCGGCGGTTTGCGCCTTGCCGATTTTCTCCGGCGTCACCGAAATCGCCATGACGCGGATCTTGCCGTTGAAGTAATCCGGCACCGGATAGACGAACTGTTTCTCGCCGCTGACCTCGGTAATGCCGGACCAATAGGCCACCGGCTTATCGCGCTTGCGCTTGAACGGGTTGAGGTTGAGATCCAGCCCTTCGCCCGCATCGCCGCCCGGCGCCGCGGTCAGCGCCATCAGCTTGCTGAATTCCGGCAGGATCAGATCGAGGATCTGCGAGCTGCTCACGTTCAGTTCGCGCTTGCTGAAGAAGAACTCCAGCGGATCCTTCAGGCGATAACGCGCCACCTGCAGAATACCCTCATCGACGGCGAACAGCGCCACCTGCTGCGGCGCATCGGTCTTGACCGTCATCGTCAGGTTTTCACCCGGTTTGATGACCTCCGGTGCCGTCACCTCAAGGCTGTTTTGGCGCGCCTTGGTACTGATCTTGAACGGCATCACGCCATAGCTCAGCGGGCTCATGAAGATCTCGCTGGAGTTGATGTCGCGCACGAACTGCACGTTGATGTAGCCGTTGCCCTCCATGCCGGCCGGCACGCGGATCGTCTGCACCGAGCTGGTGGTGTCGGTGTGGAACCACTGCCAGGCGTAAACCTTGTCCTTCTCGATGGTGATCAAGCCGCTGCCGGTATAGGGCGCGTTAATCGCCACCTCGATCTCTTCACCGGGCTGGTATTCCGCCTGGTTGAGTTTTAGCTTCAGTTCGGCGTTGCGATCCAGCGAACGACTCAGGTTGGCGTTGCCGGCCACGCTGTAGGCGACGCGGTTGAGCGTCTTGCCCTGCGCATCTTCGATCACCAGCACGAAGTCGCCCGGCTTATCGGTCGCCAGCCGCAGATCCGCGCCCTGATCGCCCAGCGCCAGCGGCTGTTCCGAGAGCTGCACTTCCTTCATCTTCGACTGATATTTGTAAACGCCCGAATCCTGTTTGGTCAGCACCGAAATGTATTTCTGTTCGATCAGCACCTGCTTCAGGTTCGGCATGGCGATCTGTTTCAAGGCCGGATCAATGGCGATCACATTCAGATGCCGCTCCGCATCGCGATTGATGTAGCCCAGATCGCCGTCGGCCTTCACCCCAATCAGGTAATCGTAAGGCGAAACCAGCGTACGGGCGGTAGCCGCCACCGAGCGACCGCCGCCGGCAACGAACGCCTCCGACAACAGCTGCAGCTGATAAGTGGCGTCGGCGTAAGATTTCAGATCGAGCGGGATTTCGGCCGCGCCGTGCTCATCGGTGGTGCGATCTTCCAGCTCGGTTTCGAACCCGTCGCTGTTTTGCCGGTTTTCATAGAACGCATAATCCGGGAAGCGATCGAAGCTCGGATACATCGGCCGCAGCGTCAGCCTGGTGGTCACGCGGCGATCCTGCGCCGGGGTACCGAACAGGTTCTGCACATCGATGCTGGCCTTCAGCTCGGACGGTTTGACCCAGCCTTGCTGGCGATTCGGCGTCAGCGCCAGCTTCACTTTCAGCTGATCCGGCTCGAACTCCTTCACATTGACCGCGGTATGGCCGAGCAGCGTGGAGGTATCGTTGTTTTTGCCGATCAGATACAGATAGACGTTCCACTCGCCGGTGGGCGAGTTTTCATCGGTGGTATAGCTCAGCTCGTTGAAACCGCTAGCGCTCAGCGTCAGCGGCACGGTGGTCATCAGCTTGTCGCGCGGATCGCGAATTTCTGCGCGCACCGGCACGCCGGCTAGGCCAACGCGCCAGTCGGCGGCGCGGGTGATCAGGCCAATATTGAAAGTATCCCCCGGTCGATAAACGCCGCGATCGGAGAACAGGTAGCTGCCGAGCGTACGCGGATCGGTCGGCGTTTGCTCCCCGGCGACGTCGAAGCGCGAGAAGTCCAGCCCGCGATCGTTATAGCTGCCGGTCGGCAGGAAGGAAACATCCCCTTCTTTTTCCACCAGGAACATCACCGGCTGGCGCTCGTTGGTGTACACGTCGAGCGCCGGGAAACGCACGTGGCCGTCGGCCCCGGTGGTTTGGCTGAGCAGCGTCACGCCGTTTTTGGCCACTACCGACACGTTGGCGCCGCTGACCGGCGCGCCGCTTTGAATCGACTGCACGAAGACGTCGCGCGTCTTATCCTGCGAGCTCTTGGCGACGATGCCCAGATCGGTCACCACCACAAAGCGCGAATCGCCAACGTCGGGCTGATCATCTCCGGTGCTCTCGTCCGGTTCCTGTTCTGGCTCGGCACCCGCCTCTTCCGCCGCCGGTTTGCGATTCGGCTGCCATTCCGACAGCGTCAACAGAAACACCCCACGATGGGAACTGGCGTTGGTGGAGAGATAGCGGGAAAGATCGATGCCCTGATAGTTCACTTCCCCCGGCCGCTCGTTGTTGAGCGCCGTCTGGTATTTGAAATGCTCGGTGAAATACTCATCGTTGAGCCGGTTGAATTCCGTGGACGAGTATTCCCGGCTTTTGAAGGAAACAATGTGCTGCAGCTGACTCGGGATCACCCGCTTGATGTCCAGCCGCAGGCCCGCCACGTTGCGCGCCGCCACGCTGATCTGCTTGTCGCCGTTGACCGACAGCAGCGAGCCCTGCGACATGAACTGCAGCGATTTCGGGAACTCCGGCACTTCGACCACCCGATAAACCTTCTTCGGCATTTTGTAACCGCCGGCGGAGATCAGCTGGTTATCGATCTCGAGCAGCATAAAGCGGTGCGCCGGGGCGTCAAAACGGAAGCTGAACTGCGGCTGATAGGCCTCTTCCGCCTCGTTAAGCGTCAACGGCAGCGGCGTCGCCTGCGCCAGCACGTTCTTGCCGACGCTGTCTACCGTCCATGGGTAAAAGTCTTCAGCATCATTGGCGGCCTCGGCATCGCTCGGATCGTGCTGCGGCAGCAGCCAGGCTTTCGCGGCTCGCGCCAGCTCTTTATCCTTCACCGCATCGCTGAAACCAACCACCAGCGCACGCTGCCCTTTGCCGCCGTCGGTGTCCACCACCTGGGCGCTGGCGTCGCTCAGCGCCAGGCTGTACAGGGTAGGAACCTTGACCCAGTTGCTTTTCGCCTCTTCGACCGCGTTGCCGGCCGCCGTCGATTTAACGCCCTTGCCGACGGTCAGATGTACCGCGCCGCCCTGATCCAGCGCCTGCAGCGGCTCGGAATGCACCCAAGCGTTCAGTTTTTTCTCGTCATATACCAGAGAGAAATTCAGCTTCTTCTCGGAGGTGGCGCTGCCTTCTTTCAATCCCAGCGAAATCTGTTTTTCAAAGCTGGCGACGTCGACCGGCGCGTTGAACTGCAGATTGAAAATCGCGCTGCGTTTCTGCGCATTCTGCGGATCGCGGTAGTACTCGGCCTGCCCCAGACGGTAGCCGAACGCAGGCACGGTGAAGGCATAGCGGGTTTTGGCGAGTTTGACCTGCGGCGCCAGCAAGGTAGCGGGCTCGAGGGTCACGTCATATTTCGCGCCCATCGGCAGCGGCTTTTTCGGCGTGAACACCAGCGTCGATTCATTGTTCCACGCCCACTGCCCTTCCGCCGTCGGTTTGAGGGTGATGCCGGCGCTCACGGTTTTGCCCACCGCGGCGATCGGCGCGACCGAGCCGCTGAAGGCCAGACTCACCGTTTGTGGCGCTTGCCGGGCGGCGGTGTAATCTATCGGCGCGGGGTTAGCCAGCGATGCGCTGACCTCCTGAACCACCATCGGCGCCGGTTCGATCGGCTGAGGCCGATTTTGCCACCAGTGCCAACCGTAAAACGCGCCGCCCGCGGCGCCTGCCAGCAGCAGCAGGCCCAGACCGATCGCTTTCGGATGTTTATCCACGCCGCTTTCCAGCCGCAGAAAACCGCGCGGCAGCGCAGCCCACCAGGCCGGCGCGCGCCAGCTGAGGTTGCCGACCAGCGGTCTCAGCAACCGCCCCAACAGCGACAAGACCCCACCCAACAGGCGGCAAACGCCCTTAACCAGGGTAAAAGGCAAACGAAGGATAAACCTTAATAAATCCATTATTGCAGCACCTCATCATCCTAATGCAGCCCCCGGTCAACCGCCGCGGTTTAACCGAGCCGAAAGACGCCGTCGGCTCTCCTGCCCGGCATCCGCGCGAGTACTCTACACTGCCGGGCGGCAAAAATCTGCGCGCCGCCGGCGAATTACGGCTCTTTATTCAACATCAAATCCAACTGCTGCAGCAGCACCAACAGCGGCAGACTGCTCGGCTCACGCTCCTTCAACGCCTCCTCGAAGTAAGGCGTGATGGCAAAACGCGTCGGCAGCGGCGCTTCGGCGTCCAACAGCGCATACATGCGTGGCAGAAACACCCACTGCAGCCAAGCCTCGGCCGACATGCTGTCGATGCAGAACGGCTCGGTGCTGGAGAAAGCCTCAGGCTCGGGCGGCGCGGCCTGCCACAAGGCCAAATCGCGCATGGATTGTTCAATCGCCTGCAAACTGCGGCGAACCTGATTATGTATACTCATCTGCATTCCCGATCTCTTTTCATCATGATATTCAGCTCGCTGGCTGAAAGGCGGCAAAGCATAGCATTTTTATAGCCCAAATTTGGCGCGCCCGAGACCGGCTGCCGTTTTTATCTGGTGGCGTGCGCCGCCGCGCGGCACAATAGGCCCACCGAATTCACCACACAGATAAAGATTCATGTCCGTAATAACAGAGAAAAAAAATCACGCGACGCCCGGTAAGGCCATGCTGGCCTCGGTCACCGGTTACGCCATGGACGGGTTTGACCTGCTGATCCTCGGCTTTATGCTGCCGGCCATCAGCATCGAATTAGGATTAACCTCATCGGCCGCCGGCTCGCTGGTCACCTGGACGCTGATCGGCGCAGTGCTGGGCGGCGTGATCTTCGGCCATCTCAGCGATCGCTTCGGCCGCATCCGGGTGCTGACTATCACCATCCTGATGTTTTCCCTGTTCACCGGCCTGTGCGCCGTGGCGCAAGGCTATTGGGATCTACTCGCCTATCGCACGCTGGCGGGCATCGGGCTGGGCGGCGAGTTCGGCATCGGCATGGCGCTGATCGCCGAAGCCTGGCCGGCGGAGAAACGCAACCGCGCTTCGGCCTACGTCGGCATGGGCTGGCAGTTGGGGGTGCTGGCGGCCGCTTTCCTGACGCCGCTGCTGCTGGAACATATCGGCTGGCGCGGCATGTTCCTGGTCGGCCTGCTGCCGGCGCTGGCGTCATTCCTGATCCGCCGCACGCTGGGCGAACCGGAGGAATTCGTGCGGCAGAAAGACGCCGGGCAGCCGCTCTCCTTCCTTCAGCGTTTGCGCCTGCTGTTTAAGGATCGCGCCACCAGCAAGGCCAGCATCGGCATCTTCATTCTCTGTTCGGTGCAGAACTTCGGCTACTACGGGCTGATGATCTGGATGCCGACTTATCTGGCGAAAAACTTCGGCTTCTCGCTCACCAAGTCCGGCCTGTGGACGGCGGTGACGGTGGTCGGCATGACGTTCGGCATCTGGCTGTTCGGCGTCCTGGCCGACCGCTTCGCCCGCTGGAAGATTTTCGTGCTGTATCAGGTCGGCGCGGTGGTGATGGTGATCGGCTACGCCCAGTTGAGCGATCCGATGCTGATGCTGTTCGCCGGCGCAGTGATGGGCATGTTCGTTAACGGCATGATCGGCGGTTACGGCGCGTTGATTTCCGATACCTACCCGGTGCAAGCACGCGCCACCGCGCAAAACATCCTGTTCAATCTGGGACGCGGCGTCGGCGGCCTGGGGCCATTGGTGATCGGCGCGCTGGTGACGCAGGTGTCGTTTACCGCCGCCATCAGCCTGTTGGCGGCGATTTACCTGCTGGATATCTACGCCACGCTATTCCTGCTGCCGAAAAAACAGGGCGCAGGCGATACGCTGGGCGCGATTGGTTAACGCGGAAGAAGGATTGAGACGGGGCGCACGCGCGGCGGAATAGAACAAAAAGTTGGGGGCACTGCGTTAACAGTGCCCCCGGTTCGTTTTATAGCCATCCCGCTACACAGCATGCTCCCTGCTCAATCCTTGAAAACTTTTCCTGCGGCCATCCTGACCAAGTGGTCCTTGCATCATCCTGCAGCATCGTCCTGACGCGGTTCCTCAGCCTTCCTGACCCGCCGACAGTCCTGCGCCGGCTCTCAATCTCCGTCCTGGAGGTGTCCTTGGTTTCAATCCTGAAACATCCTGGGCATCTCCTGACGCCATCCCTCGCTCTTGCCTGAGCGCATCCCTTTCTTCTTCCTGAAGCTGCATCATCCTGATGCTTTCCTGCTCCGCCGGGTCCGTGCCGGTAATGATAAGATCGCTCAAATTTCCCGGAATCACAAGGGTTTGAGAGGTGTCTCACACTAAATTAAGACTAAGAGTTATCCTAAAGAAATTCTAACCAATTGATCTGGATAACAATAATCTCATGGTCCAAAGAGAGGTGAAAAAAATTAAGAGCGATCTCTCACAGCCCGTGTGAGAGATCTCTTACACGACCGACGGCGAATCCGCCGCGCTTTAGTCCAGCACTGGGCGCAGCGCATCGAGGAAATTCCCCAGCGTCGCCGCCAACAAGGTGCGCTTATCGCTGCCGAACTGCTCCAGCACCACGTTGCCGCTGACGTTGCACAGCGACACCATCGTCATCTCGGATTCGGTGGTCGCCAGGAAGAGGGTCGGTGACAATTTGAGGCGCTTTTGCGTCACCAGATGGCCGATCAGATTCTCCTGCAGGCGGATGAAATCCTCTTCGCTCCATACCTGCAGCAGGCTCAGGCGATGCTCCCCAAATTGCGCGCTCATGTCACCGGCGTATTGCTGCGTGTAGAAACGGTGCGCATCCGGCTGCAAACGCAGCTCCAGCGCAGCCTCGACCTTCTCCAGCGTCGCCGCCGGTTCGAAAGGCTGCGGCAACCACAGCACGTCGTCCTCGCGATTCTCCACGATGCAGGGCGACGGCACGCCGTACAGCGCCTCGCTGGCCGGCGCGTGGCCGCGCTCTTGCTGCCACAACTCGACATAGCGTTGAGTGAATTCACGCAGAGCGTGCGATACATCATGGTCCATATTCTTTCTCGCATACGTTAAACTGACGGCCATTGTACCTATCTCTGACCGAGGTGACAGCAGATGTCCTCATATCAAGACCACCAGGCCCTGTCAGGGCTGACGCTGGGCAAACCCACCGCCTATCGCGATCGCTACGACGCCACGCTGCTGCAGGCGGTGCCGCGCAGCATGAACCGCGAGCCGCTGGGGCTGTATCCCGACAACCTGCCCTTCCACGGCGCGGACATCTGGACGCTGTACGAACTCTCCTGGCTGAACGCCAACGGGCTGCCGCAGGTGGCGGTTGGCGAGATCAGCCTCAACGCCGACAGCCTGAACCTGATCGAATCGAAAAGCTTCAAGCTGTATCTCAACAGCTTCAACCAAACGCCGTTCGCCGATTGGGAAACGGTGCGCAGCACGCTGCAACGCGATCTATCCGCCTGCGCCCAGGGCGAGGTGAGCGTCACCCTGTTCAGCGTCGACCAACTGGAAGGCAGCCCGATCGCTCGTCTGGCCGGCGACTGCATCGACCAGCAGGATATTCGCATCGACAATTATGAGTTCAACGCCGACTACCTGCAGAACGCCGCCGGTGAAGAGGTAGTGGAAGAGCAATTGGTCAGCCACCTGCTGAAGTCCAACTGCCTGATCACCCATCAGCCGGACTGGGGCTCGGTGCAGATAAGCTACCGCGGCGGCAAGCTCGATCGCGAAGCGCTGCTGCGCTATCTGGTTTCCTTCCGCCACCACAACGAATTCCACGAGCAATGCGTCGAGCGCATCTTCAACGATCTGATGCGCTATTGCCGGCCGCAAAGCCTGACGGTTTACGCCCGCTATACCCGCCGCGGCGGACTGGATATCAACCCGTGGCGCAGCAACGTCGCGTTCGCTCCCGAGCACGGCCGCCTGGCGCGCCAATAAGTGCGAAACATTGCTCAACAACTGAGCTAACGAGCGGTTTGTGTTGGTAAAAGCGCAGGGACGGCGGTAAGGTTAAAACGAGGCTGCGGCCGGGCAGAGCGCCCGCTTCGCCGCAGCACGCCAACCATAACGAGATGCTGTTTTGCTGCGTATGGATTACTACCGCCCCACACCGGGTGCAAAGGAGTTACCTTGATTACACACATCAGCCCGCTTGGCTCTATGGATTTATTGTCGCAGCTGGAAGTAGACATGCTGAAGCGCACCGCCAGCAGCGACCTGTACCGCCTGTTTCGCAACTGTTCGCTGGCCGTGTTGAACTCCGGCAGCCAAACCGACAACAGCAAACAGCTGCTGTCGCGCTATGAAACCTTCGATATCAACGTGCTGCGCCGCGAGCGTGGCGTGAAGCTGGAGCTGGTCAATCCGCCGGAAGAGGCGTTCGTCGACGGCCGCATCATCCGTTCACTGCAGGCCAACCTGTTCGCCGTGTTGCGCGACATTCTGTTCGTGCACGGCCAAATCGCCAGCGCCGGCCGTTTCCAACACCTGAACCTGGAAAACTCGGCCCACATCACCAACCTGGTGTTCTCGATCCTGCGCAATGCGCGCACGCTGCATCTGGATGAGGATCCCAACATGGTGGTGTGCTGGGGCGGGCACTCGATCAACGAGAACGAATACCTGTACGCGCGTAAGGTCGGCAGCCAGCTGGGCCTGCGCGAGTTGAACATCTGCACCGGCTGCGGGCCGGGTGCCATGGAAGCGCCGATGAAAGGCGCGGCGGTCGGCCACGCGCAGCAGCGTTACCGCAACAGCCGCTTCATCGGCATGACCGAGCCGTCAATCATCGCCGCCGAGCCGCCTAACCCGCTGGTGAACGAGCTGGTGATCATGCCGGACATCGAAAAACGTCTGGAAGCGTTCGTGCGCATCGCGCACGGCATCATCATCTTCCCGGGCGGCGTCGGCACCGCCGAAGAGCTGCTGTACCTGCTGGGTATCCTGATGAACCCGGAGAACAGCGAACAGGTGCTGCCGCTGATCCTGACCGGGCCAAAAGAGAGCGCCGATTACTTCCGCGTGCTGGACGAGTTCATCATGAACACGCTGGGCGACGCCGCGCGCCGTCACTACACCATCATCATCGACGATCCGGCGGAAGTGGCACGGCAAATGAAAAAAGCCATGCCGCTGGTGAAGGAGAACCGCCGCAACACCGGCGACGCCTACAGCTTCAACTGGTCGATCCGCATCGCACCGGATCTGCAGCTGCCGTTCGAGCCGACCCACGAGAACATGGCAAACCTCAATCTGTATCCGAACCAGCCGCCGGAGCAATTGGCCGCCGCGCTGCGCCGCGCCTTCTCCGGCATCGTGGCCGGCAACGTGAAGGAAAACGGCATCCACGCCATTGAGCAGTTCGGCCCGTACAAGCTGCACGGCGAACCGCAGATGATGAAGCAGATGGACAGCCTGCTGCAGGGCTTTGTCGCCCAGCACCGCATGAAGCTGCCGGGCAGCGCCTATGTGCCCTGCTACGAAATCGTCGCCTGATCCTCAATCCCGGGCGGCGTAACGGCCGCCCTGTTTTTTCTGACCTTGCCGCCCATGATGATACACCTACTGATTGTCGACGCCCTGAACCTCATCCGCCGCATTCACGCCGTACAGGGCTCCCCTTGCGTCAACGCCTGTCGCCACGCGCTGCAGCAGTTGCTTCAGCACAGCCGCCCGACCCACGCGGTGGCGGTATTTGACGAGGACGACCGCAGCGAAAGCTGGCGTCACAAAATTCTGCCGGACTACAAGGCCGGGCGCTCGCCGATGCCGGAAAACCTGCAACAGGAGATGCCGCAGCTGCGTGAGGCCTTCGCCGAACTGGGCGTCGCCAGCTGGCATTCACCCGGCAACGAGGCAGACGATCTGGCGGCCACGCTGGCGGCGAAGGTCGCCGGCGGCGGCCACCAGGTGACCATCGTCTCCACCGACAAAGGCTATTGCCAGCTGCTGGCGCCGAACGTACAGATCCGCGATTACTTCCAGAAACGCTGGTTGGATATGCCTTTCGTGCAGCAGGAATTCGGCGTGCAGCCGCAGCAACTGCCGGACTACTGGGGGTTAGCGGGGATCGGCAGCAGCAAGATCCCCGGCGTGGCCGGCATCGGGCCGAAAACCGCCGTGCTGCTGTTGCAGCAGTCGGGCAGTCTGGACGGGATCTATCAGCACCTGGAGCAGGTGCCGGAGAAATGGCGCGGCAAGCTGGAGCAGCACCGCGAGCTGGCCTACGTCAGCAAACAAGTCGCCACGCTGCGCACCGATCTGTCGCTGGACGGCAACCTGCAGCAGCTGCGACTGCCGATACAATAAGGGCGCTGCAAGCAGCGCCCTTCATCAGGTTTAACGCGATTAATCGCGCTCGTCGCGGCGGCCCGGCACCGCCGACCACATGCGGCGCACGTGTACGGTGATCTCTTCGCGGTCGTGATACAGCTGTTTGGCGTGCACTTCGGCGCTGATGCCGGCGGCGCTCAGCGCTTCGCGGATGCTCATCAGGTTTTGCGACACTTCCTCGTAGCGTTTTTTCATCGGCAGTTTGAGGTTAAAGATCGCTTCGCGGCACCAGCCTTTCACCAGCCACTGAATCATCAGGCTGGTCACCTTCGCCGGTTTTTCCACCATGTCGCACACCAACCAATAGATCTTGCTGCTGTTCGGCTCGAACTTGAAGCCGTCGGCGCGGTGATGCGTCACCTGGCCGGTTTCCATCAGGCTCGGCGCCATCGGGCCATTATCCACCGAATGCACCATCATGCTGCGCTTCACCAGCTGATAGGTCCAGCCGCCCGGGCAGGCCCCCAGATCGACCGCATGCATGCCGCTGGCCAGGCGCTCGTCCCACTCGTCGGCGGGGATGAACACATGGAACGCTTCTTCCAGCTTCAGCGTCGAACGGCTCGGCGCATCGGCCGGGAAACGCAGACGCGGAATGCCCATATAGAACGGTGAGTTGTTGTTGCTGTAGGAGTAACCGACGTAACAGCAGCCCGGCGCGATGAAGAACACGTGCACCACCGGGCGAGTCGGGTTCTCCCGCGCCATCAGCACCTTCTGCTCACGCATCGCGGCGCGCAGCGGCACCGTCAGCTTGCGGCAGAATTTCATCAGCTCCTTGCTTTCGTTGGTGTCCGGCACTTCCACCCGCAGCTCGCCGCCGCGATCAACCACGCCGATCAGCATGCCGACGATCGGCGATACCCGATCTTCCGGCGGCAGATCGCGCAGCAGCTCACCCACTACGATCATTTGGCGGGCGAAAATCAGTTCGCGGAACGGAATCTCCCGCGCCAGGCGGTCGGCATCGTCCGGCTGATAGCATTCGAACAACACGTAACCGCTGTGCTCTTTTACCCGCGCAAAGCCGTAAATCTCCAGCTGGGCGGCTTTATCGGTGATCTCCGCCGCACACTCTTTTTCGAAGCCGGGACGGCAGTACAACGCAATCTTATTCATGGCGCTCGGCCTTTTTCCTCAGACGCAAAGCGCCAATCAACATCAATATCCAGCCGATCAAGAAGCACACGCCGCCAACCGGCGTGATATATACCCAGACCTTCAGGTGCGACAGCGCCAGACAATAGAGGCTGCCGCTGAACAACACGGTGCCGAACGCCAACAGCGCTCCGCTCCAGTAAAACCACAGGCTCACGCGGCGCTGCATCGCGACCGCCAGCGCCAGGATGGCCAGGGTGTGGAACCCCTGATACTCCAGCCCGGTGCGGATCCAGGCCATTTCGTTGGCGCCCAGCGTGCCGCTTAACACATGCGCGCCGAATGCGCCCAGCGCGACAAACACAAAGCCGCTGATAGCGGCGAAAACCAGCATGGAACGGCTGCTCATCGTGATCTATCCCATTAAAAATCACCGGCCGCGGCAAGGCGGCGGCCGGCCTTATTGTTCGTAGCGGAAGCGGAACTTCTCTTGTTCGCTGGCGGCACGCGCCAGGATCCACTGCCGGAAGGCGGCTATTTTACCCAGTTCTGCCTGGCTGTCATGACATACCAGATAAAAAGCATTTTTACTGACCAACACATCGTTGAACGGGCACACCAGACGACCGGCTTCAATCTCGGTTTGCGCCATCACGTTGTTCACCAGCGCCACGCCCTGACCGTGCACCGCCGCCTGCACCACCATGGCGCTGTGGCTGAAGATTGGCCCCTGCTGCACGTTGATGTGCTGCAACCCCAGCTGGCGCGTATAGGCCAGCCAGTCGCGACGTGAAACGTCATGCAGCAGCGTATGATAAGCCAGATCGTCTGCGGTTTTCAGCGGATGATCGCCGGTCAGCAGGCTCGGCGAACAAACCGGCAGCAAATATTCCGCATACAGGCGCTCGGCGCGCAGCCCCGGCCAATTGCCGCGGCCATAGAAAATCGCCACGTCGACGTCGTCCGCCAGCTTGTCCTCTTCACGGTCCACCGCCTGGATGCGCACGTCGATGCCCGGATAAGCTGAGTTAAAGCCGGACAGACGCGGCACCAGCCACTGAATGGCGAAGCTCGGCGGCAAACTGACGGTCAATGCCCCCTTGGCGCTGCGCGCCTGCAGCTTGCGCGTCGCCTCGTTGATCGAAGAGAAGATCTCCTTGATATCAAGGTAGTAACTTTGCCCCTCTTCGGTCAGCAGCAGCGAGCGATTGCGCCGGCGAAACAGCTTCAGCCCGAGGAAGTCCTCCAGCGACTTGATCTGGTGGCTCACCGCGGCCTGAGTCACGAACAGCTCTTCCGCCGCCTTGGTGAAACTCAGGTGGCGAGCGGCCGCATCGAACACGCGCAGCGCATTGAGGGGAGGTAAGCGTTTAGACATTAAATTAGCTACTTTTGTGTAACATTAATCCGAATGATTCGGCGCCGAAAATCGGGCGGCTTTGTGTGGCAAGCCATGGACAAACGCTAACGGCGCATTGCCATTAGTTTTTTTAATCCGAGCCATTATAATTTGTCCGTTGAGGATGCGCCAGCAAATACCTATAGTGGCGGCACTTCCCGGGCCGGAACGAAAAGGGAGTGGGTGTCGAGGACGCCGATGAACTTTTGGCTTGTGGTTGTGATGTTGTGTTTGCAAATTGTCCGGCGATTCCGGACATGGTAGCTAGGCTACTGTTTTTTCACTTCCTGTACATTTACCCTGTCTGTCCATAGTGATTTTATGCAGCACCGCAAAACTTGCGGTGCTTTTTTTTGCCTGACGGTTACTGGTTGCTTTCAACCATCTCTTTCACATCGGCGCGGTTGATCTGCTGTTCGACGCCGTTGGCGTCTTTATAGCTGATCATGCCGGTATCGTTATCCACTTTAGGCTTGCCGTCAGCGACAATGGTGCGTCCGTCATTGGTATGCATCACGTAGTTGCTGGAACAGGCGGCCAGGGTGAACGTAAGCATCAGGGCAGAGAGAACTGCGGCTGTTTTCTTCATTGAGGACTCCTTTTTAGTTTTAAATGCTGATAAATACCTTTTATGCGTATAGATGCGATTAATAAGCGCACGTTTAATAGCATAACAAACTTTCCCAATTTTGCCAGGCGATAAGTCCTAATCGGCGCGAACGCTTGTCTCCGGCGGCAAAATAGGACAGGATCACCCATCGACTCAAGCCAGTGACAATCAGGGTATGACGCCTTTTAACCCCAGCCTTTTTCGCCAACAGTTTCCCGCGCTCGCGCAGGACGGCATCTATCTGGACAGCGCCGCCACCGCGTTGAAGCCGCAGGCGGTGATCGACGCCACGCAGCAGTTTTATCGCGACGACGCCGCCACCGTGCACCGCAGCCAGCATCGGGCGGCGCAGGATCTGACCGCCCGTTTCGAGCAGGCGCGCGGCCAGGTCGCGCAACTTATCCATGCGCCGTCGGCCGACGACATCGTCTGGACGCGCGGCACCACCGAGGCGATCAACCTGGTGGCGCAGAGTTATCTGCGTCCGCGTCTGCAGCCGGGGGATGAAATTCTGGTGAGCGAAGCGGAGCACCACGCCAACCTGATCCCCTGGCTGATGGTGGCGGATCAAACCGGCGCGCGGGTAGTGAAACTGCCGATCGGCGCCGACCGTCTGCCGGACCTGGCGCAGCTGCCCGCCCTGCTCAACGATAGAACCCGCCTGTTGGCGCTGGGGCAAATGTCCAACGTCACCGGCGGCTGCCCGGATCTGGCGCCGGCGATCGCGCTGGCCCATGCCGCCGGCGCGCGCGTGATGATCGACGGCGCACAGGGCGTGGTTCACGACCCGGCCGACGTACAGCGGCTCGATATCGATTTCTACGCCTTCTCCGGCCACAAACTGTATGGCCCGACCGGCATCGGCGCGCTGTACGGCAAATCCGAGCTGCTGGCGCAGATGGCGCCGTGGCAAGGAGGGGGAAAGATGCTGACCCAGGCGTCGTTCGACGGTTTTATCCCGCAAAAACCGCCGCACTGCTTCGAGGCCGGCACGCCGAACATCGCCGGCGTGCTGGGGCTGGCCGCCGCGCTCACCTGGCTTCGCGAACAGGACATGGCGGCGGCGGAGCGCTACAGTCGCGAGCTGGCGGATCGGGCAGAACAGCGGTTGGCGCAGCTGCCGGGCTTTCGCAGCTTCCGCAGTTCCGGTTCCAGCCTGCTGGCGTTCGATATCGCCGGCGTACACCACAGCGACATCGTCACGCTGCTGGCGGAGCAAGGCATTGCGCTGCGCGCCGGCCAGCACTGCGCGCAGCCGCTGATGGCGGCGTTAGGCGTCAGCGGCACGTTGCGCGCGTCGTTCGCCCCCTACAATACTCAACAGGACGTCGATACGCTGGTCAGCGCGTTGACCCACGCCCTCGACCTGCTGGCTGACTGACTTGACTCCCGGAGACGCTATGCTCGCCCCCCATCCTTTTGGCCGAGAGATCACCGCCGAAGCGTTGATCGCCACCTTCAGCGCGCTGAAACAGTGGGAAGACCGCTACCGCCAACTGATTATGCTCGCAAAACGGCTGCCGTCGCTGCCGGAGGCCTTGCGCAGTGAAGAAATGGCGTTGAGCGGGTGTGAAAACCGCGTCTGGTTGGGGCACCAGTTGCTGGAAGACGGCACGCTGCACTTTTATGGCGACAGCGAAGGCCGCATCGTGCGTGGCCTGTTGGCGGTGCTGCTGACCGAAGTGGAAGGGAAAACGCCGCAGCAGATCGCCGAATTGGATCCGCTGGCGCTGTTCGACCGCCTGGCGCTGCGCGCTCAGCTGAGCGCCACTCGCGCCAGCGGGCTGGCGGCGTTGGCCGCCGCCGTGCAGGCGATCGCCGCCCGTTACGCCTGACGCGCCGCCTTCGCCACCATCTTTTTCAGCGCATGCGACACGGCGACGAAGCCAAAGGTGGCGGTGACCATGGTCGCCGCGCCGAAACCTGCGCTGCAATCCATTCTTTTCGGCCCTTCCGCCGTGCTGCGCGAAGCGCATACCGAACCGTCCGGCTGCGGATAAACCAGCGGCTCGCTGGAAAAGACGCAGTCGATGCCCAGCTTGCCCTTGCCGTTTTTCACCACGTTAAAATCGTGCTTCAGCCGCTCGCGCAGCTTGGCGGCCAGCGGATCCTGAATGGTTTTCGCCAGATCGGCCACTTCGATTTTGGTCGGATCTATCTGCCCGCCGGCGCCGCCGGTGGTCACCACCGGGATCTTGAAGCGGCGGCAGTATGAGAGCAGCGCCGCTTTCGGCCGTACGCTGTCGATTGCGTCGATGACGTAACTGAAGTTATGGTCCAGCAGCTCGGCGACGTTGTCCGGGGTAATGAAATCGTCAATGCAGGTCACCCGGCATTCCGGGTTGATCGCCAGGATACGCTCCGCCATTACCTCGGTTTTCGATTGCCCGACGTGCTGACGCAGCGCGTGGATCTGACGGTTGGTATTGGTGACGCAAACATCATCCATGTCGATCAGAGTGATGGCGCCGATGCCGGTGCGCGCCAGCGCCTCAGCCGCCCAGGAACCCACGCCGCCGATGCCGATCACGCAGACGTGCGCCTGCGCGAACACCGCCAGCGCCTGCTGGCCGTATAACCGCGCCGTGCCGCCGAAACGCTGCAGATAGGCTTCCGAATAAGCTGTGCTCATAACGCTTTAATTACCTTCCTAATGCAAATGATAAGGGCCGGAAAATCCGGCCCTTGCGGGTCAATCTTTTCACGTCGTGCGCGTTTAGCGGGTGACCAGCAACGAACCGCCGCCGTTTGACTGATTGGCGCTGAACAGCTGGCCGCCGCCGTTGTTCTTCAGCACCCAGACGCGGCCATAGTGGTTGTAGTAGCCCGCCGAGTGGCCGGCTTCCGGCCCGATGCCCTGATACATGTCAAAATGCTGGCCCTTAATGGCGCCGCCCACGTCGAGCGCGACCATCAGACGCATCTCGTATTTTCCCGTGAATTTACCCTTGTTGTCCAGCAGCGGCACTTCGGCCAGCAGCGTGGTGCCTGCCGGGATCAGTGAACGGTCGGAGGCCACCGACGCTTTGGCGATCAGCGGCACCGCGCTGGCGCCTTTCACCGGCGCAAAAGCTTCCGGGCGGAAGAACACGAACGACGGGTTCTGCTCCAGCAGCTCGCGCACCTCTGCGGCGCTGTGGGTATCCGCCCACTGACGGATCGCCTGCATCGACATGTCCGCCTTGGCCACTTCACCGCGATCGATCAGCACTTTGCCGATGCTGCGGTAGGCGTGGCCGTTCTTGCCGCCGTAGCCGAAGAACACCAGCGGCTGACCGTTACCGTAGTCGACGTAGCCGCTGCCCTGGACTTCCATCATGAAGTTGTCCATCAGCGAGTTGGTGTAAGCGATGATATAGCGATCGTCGAGCGCGCCGGAATAAATGCCCGCGCGATCCGGCAAGCGGCCCCTACCCTTCGGCGGCATGCGGTACAGCGGATAACGGAACTCGCCCTGTTGGGTATAACGCGCCTGCACCACCGGCGTGTAGTAGCCGGTAAACTGCACGTTGCCGTAATTGTCGACGCCTTCCATCTGGTAAGCGCTGAGGCCGTACTGGCTCAGCATGCGCGTGTCGGCGCCGGACGCCATCCAGTTTTGCACCGCCTGATAGGTGCTGTTGTTGCGGTTAAACAGCGAAGGCGACGCGTACTTGATCTCCATCAGCTGATCCGAATAATCCTTGGCGTTGACCGGCGAACCTTTGGCGTTGGGCTGATTGACCAGCTCCAGCGATTGATCCAGACGGCCGTCCTTATATTGCTGACCCCGATCGGTCGGCTTGGACGAACAGCCCGCCAATACCGCCACCATCAACCCGCCCAGCAGGTATTTGCCCCAACGTCCTTTCATCGCGCACACTCTCAAACTGATATGATCTACCGGCTGAACGATAACAAACGCTCATTGATAAAGGAATCGCTGCAAATAAAAAAAGCCGCACGGAGGATGGTGATGAAAAAGAAGGCAAATTGCGGGCAAATTCAGCAGAAAAACGGGTTTAGGCCAATAAAATGCAAAAAGGGTTTGCAACAAAACGCATGGAGAGTATAGTGCGCATCCATCGGACGCGGGGTGGAGCAGCCTGGTAGCTCGTCGGGCTCATAACCCGAAGGTCGTCGGTTCAAATCCGGCCCCCGCAACCAACCGATGCCGCAGTGGCGGTATTTTGCGTTTGGGTTCGATAACAAAGTATTACACGGACGCGGGGTGGAGCAGCCTGGTAGCTCGTCGGGCTCATAACCCGAAGGTCGTCGGTTCAAATCCGGCCCCCGCAACCAACCGAATGCCGTACCAGCGGCATAACATGAACGGTGGTTTCGTCGTAATACCGCATCAAGACGGACGCGGGGTGGAGCAGCCTGGTAGCTCGTCGGGCTCATAACCCGAAGGTCGTCGGTTCAAATCCGGCCCCCGCAACCAACTCTTGATGACAACAGATAAGCACCCTGACGGGTGTTTTTTTGTATCTGCAATCCGCAAAAACAGCCGGACTTGCGCCCGGCCCTGCCGCTATCGGCTCGCTAACGCGCCGCCGTTGGCGAAATAAGCCTTGATGCCCGCCAGAATCGACTCCGCCACCTGCTGCTGGAAATGGCTGGTGCGCAGCTTGCGCTCCTCTTCGATATTGCTGATAAACGCCGTTTCCACCAGGATCGACGGGATATCCGGCGCCTTCAACACCGCAAAACCGGCCTGATCGACGCGATTCTTGTGCAACCGGTTGATTTTACCCATCCGGTTCAGCACTTCCTTGCCGAACTTCAGGCTATCGTTGATGGTTGCGGTCTGGATCAAATCGAACATGGTGTGGTCGAGATAGCGGTCGCCGCTCTTGCTGACGCCACCGATTTGGTCCGAGGCGTTCTGCGTCTGCGCCAGGAACTTGGCCGCCGAGCTGGTGGCGCCTTTGGTGGACAACGCGAACACCGATGACCCGCGCGCGGCGCGGCTGGTGAAGGCGTCGGCGTGAATCGAAACGAACAGATCGGCGCGCTGCTTGCGCGCCTTGGCGACGCGCACCTTGAGCGGGATAAACACGTCTTCATTGCGCGTCATGAACACCTTCATGTTCGGCTCGCGCTTGATCATGGCGCTCAGCTTGCGGGCAATCTGCAGCACGATGTCTTTCTCGCGCGTCTTATACTTGCCGATCGCACCGGGATCTTCGCCGCCGTGGCCAGGATCCAGCATGATGACGATCGGCCGATCACGCCCCGCCTTGCCGGCCTGCGGCGCTTCGGGCGGCAGCGTGCGCTCCAGATCGCCTTTGTTGTAATCTTCCAGTAACGCCAGTAGCGGATCATACTCCTCGCCGCCGCTGCCGCCTTTAGTCGGGTAGAGATCCATCACCAGACGGTTGCGATACTCCGGCACCGGCGCCAGCGAGAACATGTGCGGGCTGACGCTTTGCTTGAGCTCCAGCACCAGCCGCACGGTATTCTGATCGAACTGGCCGACGCGCGCCTGCTTGAGATAAGGATCGTCGGCGCGCACCTGCCCGGCGATGCCCTTCAGCACGCTGTTGAGATGCACGCCTTCGATATCCACCACCACGCGATCGGGATTGGTCAGGGCGAACTGCTTGTATTTCAGTTCGACGTTGGATTCCAGCGTGACGCGGGTATAAGTGGAGGACGGCCAGACGCGCACGGCAATCACGTGCGATGACGCGGCGAAGCCCGTGCGACTCACACTCAGCAACCAGCTGGCGGCAACGCCCTGTAATAAACGACGGCGGCCCAGATTGTGATTAGCGTTTGGCATGCGGCTCCGGCAGTAATAACTGTTTACAACAGATGAAAAAAACACCAATGACTTGGGAATGCCGAAAACTTTAACCAATCATTCCAGCCCTGTCATCAGAAAATCTTTTTATGGTTTTTCAATTTATTAACGATTTAGCGCCCTTAGCTCGCTCTTCATGACGATTTCCCACTTGCCATTGGCGCAATAAAAGAATAAAAATACAAAAATATCGTATAAATATGCAAAGAGGTTTGCCCGTGAAGGAACGTAGTACAGAGCTGGTGCAAGGATTCCGTCACTCCGTCCCCTATATCAACGCCCACCGCGGCAAGACGTTTGTCATCATGCTCGGTGGGGAAGCCATCGAACACGAGAATTTTTCCAACATCGTCAATGATATCGGGCTGCTGCATAGCCTGGGCATTCGCCTGGTGGTGGTTTACGGCGCACGGCCGCAGATCGACGCCAATCTGGCGCAGCACAACTATGAACCGATCTACCACAAGCATACGCGCGTGACCGACGCCCATACGCTTGAGTTAGTCAAGCAGGCGGCCGGTTTATTGCAGCTGGACATCACCGCCCGGCTGTCGATGAGCCTCAACAACACGCCGCTGCAGGGCGCGCACATTAACGTGGTCAGCGGCAACTTCATCATCGCGCAGCCGCTGGGCGTCGATGACGGCATCGACTACTGCCACAGCGGCCGCATTCGCCGCATCGATGAAGAAGCGATCCATCGTCAGCTCGACAGCAACGCCATCGTGCTGATCGGCCCGGTCGCCGTCTCGGTGACCGGCGAGAGCTTCAACCTGACTTCGGAGGAAGTCGCGACTCAGCTGGCGATCAAACTGAAAGCGGAAAAAATGATCGGTTTCTGCTCCTCGCAGGGCGTGACCGACGCGGAAGGCAACATCCTTTCCGAGCTGTTCCCCAACGACGCGCAAAAGCGTCTTGAAGAGCTGGAGGAAGGCGGTGATTACCATTCCGGCACCGTGCGCTTCCTGCGCGGCGCGGTGAAAGGCTGCCGCAGCGGCGTGCGCCGCAGCCACCTGATCAGCTATCAGGAGGACGGCGCGCTGGTGCAAGAACTGTTCTCACGCGACGGCATCGGCACCCAAATCGTGATGGAAAGCGCCGAACAGGTGCGCCGGGCGACGATCAACGACATCGGCGGTATTCTGGAGCTCATCCGGCCGCTCGAACAGCAGGGTATTCTGGTGCGCCGTTCGCGTGAACAGCTGGAGATGGAGATCGACAAGTTCACCATTATCGAACGCGATAACCTGACCATCGCCTGCGCGGCGCTGTACCCGTTCCCGGAGGAAAAAATCGGCGAGATGGCCTGCGTGGCGGTGCATCCCGATTACCGCAGCTCTTCGCGCGGCGAGATGCTGCTGCAGCGGGTAGAAAATCAGGCGCGGCAGATGGGATTGAAGAAGCTGTTCGTGCTGACCACCCGCAGCATCCACTGGTTTCAGGAGCGTGGTTTCACCCCGGCGGAGGTCGACGTGCTGCCGATGCAGAAACAGGCGTTGTACAACTACCAACGCCGCTCCAAAATTCTGCTGGCGGATCTGTAATCCCTGTGGGCGCGGCCGCTACCGCGCCCCTTCATCGCTTATTCCGTCGTCTGCAGCCGTTCAGCCAATCCGCTGCGACGCTGGGTCGGCGTGCGAATGGCCCGCAGCAGCACCGCGTCCGTGGCGTACAGCGAGAGCTGCTGACGCGCACGGGTGATCGCGGTATAGACCAGCTCACGCGTCAGCACCGGCAGGAAATGGTTCGGCAACACCAGAACCGTATGCTCAAACTCCGATCCCTGGGACTTGTGCACCGTCATGGCGTAAGCGGTTTCATGCGCCGGCAAACGGCTCGGCTGCACCGACTTGATGCTGCCGTCCGGCAGTTGGAAATGCACGCGCAGCTCGCCGCGCTCATCCGGCAGAGTAATGCCGATATCCCCATTGAATAACCCCAGCGCGCTGTCGTTGCGGCCGATCATCACCGGCCGCCCCCGATACCAGCGGCCGAGCACACCCGGTTTGCGGTCGATCAGGCCGGCGCGCTGCAGCCCGAGTTCAATACGTTCATTCAGGCCGGCGACGCCGAACGGCCCTTCACGCAGCGCGCACAGCACCTGGAAGCGGCTAAAGGCGGCCAGCACCGCCGCCGCATCCGCGCCTTCGGCAGTCAGCCGCAGATAGTCGCGATAGCCCGCCACGCACGCGTCCAGCAGCGCCTGATACTCTTCGCTCGTCGCCAGCGCATAGCCCGCGACATCGCCGAAACGGCCGTTTAATGCCGCCAGCGCGCGATCCCCCGCACCGGCGTTGACCGCCAACGCCAGTTGACCGATGCCGGAACGGGCGTCGAAGCGATAGCTCTTACGCAACAGGCACAGGCTGTCGCGCACCGCCGCTTGCGCGTCGGCCCGCTGTCCTTCGATCGAACAACCGGTCAGGCGGCTCAGCTCTGCGGCGCGCGCCTCGCTGTATCCCTGCTCGGCAAAACGGCAAATATCCCCCAGCACCGCGCCGGCCTCTACCGAAGCCAGCTGATCGCGGTCGCCGAGGAAAATCACCCGGGCCCGATCGGGCAACGCCGCAATCAGGCGCGCCATCATCGGCAGATCGACCATCGAGGCCTCATCCACCACCAACACATCCAAATGCAGCCGGTTACCGCGGTGATAGCGCATGCGCTGACTGTTGGGTTGCGCCCCCAACAAACGGTGCAACGTCGCCGCCTCCGTGGGGAACAACGCCTGCTGCGCCGGGGTCAACGCCAGCTGACGGCTGGCGCTGCCAAGCGACTCCGTCAGGCGCGCCGCCGCCTTGCCGGTTGGCGCCGCCAGCTGAATCCGCAAGCGCGCGCTTTCATCCAGCTGCACCAGCGCCGCCAGCAGTTTAGCGACGGTGGTGGTTTTACCGGTGCCCGGTCCGCCGGAAATCACCGCGATGCGCCGCGTGGCAGCCACCGCAGCAGCGATCTTCTGCCAGTCGGGTTCATCGCTCGCCGCGCCGAACAAGCGGTCGAGAATGGCGCGCAACGCCTCCTCCGGCACCGTCAGCGATTCACCTTCACCGCCGATAAACGCCGCCACTTCACCTTCGTTTTGCCACATGCGTTGCAGATATAAGCGCTGCCCACGCAGCACCAGCGGCGTAGCGCCGCTGCCGTCCCCAACCGCCGCGCTGCTCGCCAGGCGCTGCTGCCAACGTGCGCTATCCGGTCGCCCGGCCGCCTCCCACAGCGCCAGCGCCAGCGCCGGTTGGCGCCCTTCAAACAGCGTGTCCGCCTGCAGCTGCTCCAGCATCAGGCAAACATGCCCCGCCCCCGCCTCTGCGCTCAGACAGGCGGCGGCCAGTAAAATATCAGGCTCGTCTTCGCTCGCCACCACGCGGGCGAACTGCACGTCCAGCGGGCGCAGCGCGCCAAGCGCCACCGCCTGCTCCAGCAGTGCGATCATGATTTTTCCTCCGTCGCCGCAGCTTCGCCGCTGAACAAGCTATCCATTCCCGCCACCAGCTCAAACGCGGGGAGACAGGTGAAAATGCCGTTGCCCGGGTGCGCCGCATCCACGCCGCGCAGGAACAGATAAATCACCCCGCCGAAATGGCGCCGGTAATCATAATCCGGCAACCGATGGCGCAAATAACGATGCAACGCCAGCGTATACAGCTGGTATTGCAGATCATAACGATGCTCCGCCATCGCCTGCTCCATCGCCGGCCGGGTATAGGCGCTGCTGTCCTCCCCCAGCCAGTTGGACTTGTAGTCCAGCAGGTAGTATTTGCCTTGCCAGCAGAACACCAGGTCGATAAAGCCTTTCAGCATGCCCTGCACCTGATGGAAATCCAGCGCCGGGCAGCGGGCGGAAAGCGGATCGTAACGCTTCACCAGAGCATCGAGCTCCTTCGCCTGCAACAGCCGGTTAATCGGTAAATAGAACTGCAGCTCTGCCTGCTTATGCTGCGGCGTCAGCGCCGCCAACGTCACGCCGCTGTCATCGAGCGGCGTATTGAGCAGCACCTGCATCCACGCCAGCAGTATCGGTTGCCAGTGTTCGGCAAACCCTTGCTGCTGCAGCTGTTCCAGCAGCCACTGTTCGTCGAGCGGCTGGGTGAAGTCCAGCGTTTCAAACAGGCTGTGCAGGAAGGTGCCGGGCGTTGCGCCGCGCGGGAAGGTATGCGGTGTAAGCGCTGGCTCACTTTCTTCCCCGCGCTCACCGGCCGCGTCGACATCCAGACGCGGCAGCAGATCCTGCATCAGGCTCGCGCCGTGCTGTTGCAAACCGGTATAGCTGGTCACCCGCCAAAAATCCTGGATCCGCCGGGTAAAGCTTTTCGCCGCCAACGCTTCGGCCAGCGACGCCTGGGGTTGCCAGGGTTCTGCATCCGGCGGTTCAACCAGCGACAGCGCGATACCGCCACCCACCAATTGCTGCAGCCGCTCCTGCAGATACACGGCGTCGCCGGGCTGCCCGCCCTGCACCAGATAGCCCAATGCGCTGCGGTGCAGGTCGGTATCGCCCTGTTTCTTGCGCGTGCCCTGGAACAGCGGCGCAATGCCGATACTGCAGTGGTACACCGAGCGGGTCAGCGCCACATACAGCAGACGCAGATCCTCCGCCAACCGCTCCTCCTCCGCCCAGGCCTGGCTCTCTTCATTGGCGTCGAGGTCCAGCAACGCCTGGAAACTGTGGCGATCGTGATACAGCGCCTGCTGCTGCTGGCGGAAGTTGCCGACGAACGGCAGCCACACCAGATCGAACTCCAGCCCCTTGGACTTGTGGATCGTGATCACCTGCACCAGATGCCGGTCGCTCTCCAGCCGCAGTTGCTGATTGTCGGACTGGCGATTAGGCTGAGCGATCTGCTGCGCCAGCCAGCGCACCAGCGCATGCTCGCTGTCGAGCTGCGCCGCCGCTTCTTGCAACAGCTCCCCCAGATGCAGCACGTCGGTCAAGCGACGCTCGCCGCCGGCGCTGGCCAGCAGGTTCTCCGCCAATTGGCGCGTTTTCATCACCTCGCTCAGCATCGGCAACACGCCGCGGCGCAGCCAGAGCGTGCGGTAATTGTCGAATTCATTAACCAGCGCGTCCCAGGCGCGCTCATCGCGGCTCAGGCCGTCCAGCGTCGGCGCGTCCAGCCCCATCAGCCCGGTGGCCATGGCGCTGCGCAGCGTGCGCTCCTGCTCCGGCGCCAACACCGCCTGCAGCAACCACAGCAGGTCTTTGGCCTCCGGGGTGTCAAACACGCTGTCGCGGTTGGACAGGTAGACCGACGGAATAGACAGCGCGCTGAGCGCATCGCGCACCAACGCCGCCTCGTTGCGGCTGCGCACCAGCACCGTGATATCAGAGGCTTGCACCGGCCGTGACGCCTTGCCGCTCTGCAGCCGCGCCAGGCCCTGCTGCCCGGCGCTGAGCCAGTCGCGAATTTGCGTGGCGCACAGGCGCGCCATTAGCTGTTGGTAATCACTTACACCCGCGCCTTCCCCCTGCTGCAGCCAGAATTGCATCGCCGGCTGCGGCTTGCCGTGCAATTCAAACGCCAGCCCTTGGTTCTTTTCCGCCGCGTTAACCTCAATAAAGGGGATTTGGCCGAACAGGAAAGGTTTTTCTACCTGAGAAAACAGGTGATTGACGCTGGCGACCATCGACGGCGACGAGCGCCAGTTGGTCTCCAGCGTATAGTGGGCGCTCACCTCTGAACGCGCGCGCATGTAGGTAAAGATGTCGGCGCCGCGAAAGGCGTAAATCGCCTGCTTGGGATCGCCGATCAGCAGCAGGCCGCAATCAGGCCGGCCGACGTAAAGTTTTTGGAAAATACGGTATTGCTGCGGATCGGTATCCTGGAATTCATCGATCATCGCCACCGGATAGCGCTGGCGGATCGCCTGCGCCAACTGTTCGCCGCCGCCGCTTTGCAGGGCGCTGTCCAAACGGCTGAGCAGGTCGTCAAACCCCAGCTCGGCGCGCTGGCGCTTTTCCTGCTGAATGGAGGTGCGGATCTCGCTGAGCGCGCGCGCCATGATCAGGTCGCGCAACGTCAAGGGTTCATCGAACAGTTCGTCTATCGCCGTGAACAGCGCATGACGCGGCGGCTCGCCCTTCTTGGTCTTCTCCAGCAGCACCGACTGGCGAAACTTGTCCAGCTCCTTCGGCAGTTGGTAATCCTGGGTCTCCTGCCCGCTCCATTCGCCGACCTTGTTCAACCAGTTCGGCAGGTGTTTGCTGCTGTAGCTGCGCTTATCGACGCCGGACTGGGCGATTAACGCCTCAAGATCGCCCGCCGCCGCCCGCCATTGCGCCTTGATGGCGTCGATGCGCGCGACAATCTGCTCGTGGCGCATCAGAACGGTTTCTTCGTCCTTCGGTGGTCGCCGCAGCGCCGGCGCTTCACCGTGCAGATAACCGGAAAGGTCGGCCAGCAACGCTTCCGGGCCGCTCCACTCCTGGCTGATCGCACGCGCCACGCCCAGCGGCAACGGATAGCAATGACGGCGCCAGAAATCGGCGCAGGCCTGCCGCCGCAGCGGCAGTTCGTCCTGCACCAGCGTTTGTTCAAACAGCATGCCGGACTCGAAGGCGTTGTGGGTCAACATCCGTTGGCAAAAACCGTGGATAGTGTAAATCGCCGCTTCGTCCATCTGCCGCTCCGCCGCCAGCAGCTGCGCAGCGGCGTCAGACAAATCGTCAATTTCTTCCATCAGCGCCGAAAACAGCGGGTTAGCGCTGATGCCGCGCACGCAGGCGATGCGCAGCCCGTGGATATTGTCACGGATACGCCCGCGCAGCTCCTCGGTGGCGGCCTCGGTAAAGGTCACCACCAGGATTTCTTCGACCGTCAACGGGCGGGGAAACGCCGCTTCCCCCCCCAATCCCAGCAGCAAGCGCAGATACAGCGCGCCGATGGTAAAAGTTTTACCGGTGCCCGCCGACGCCTCGATCAGGCGTTCGCCAAACAGCGGCAGCGTCAGCGGTTCTAGCCTCTGCGGGGCGACTTCCGTCATGGCGTAGCCACTTTACGCGGCAGGATCTGCTGCAATGCCGACGCGTTCGGATAGGTGACCCAATCCTTAGGCGCCGCGTAATCCGCTTTGTCCTGCCCGCTGCCGCTGACCTGCGACAACACCGCCAGCCCCTGCGGCTGGATCACTGCCTGGTGGAAATAATCCGCCAGTTTGGTCGGCGTCAGCTGTTGCACCTGCGCGATCAGCTTCTGGCGGGTATCAAAGGCGAAGTTGCCGCGATCGAAATCATTGGCGAACCGGCTGGCCTCCTCGCTGAGGGTTTGCGGCCGCTGTTTGAGTTCGTTGATCAGCGCCTGTTTGTACTGCTCAAAATCGGCCTCGCTCATTTCACGCAGGCGTTTCTCGGTTTTCGGATAGAAATCCTGATAGCGCTGGTACAGGTAGGCCGGCTGTTTGCTGTTGCTCTGCAACAGGAAGCCTACGCCCCACTGGCGGCCCACCGACATCGGGAAGGCAAAGACCGCATACCCCAATTGTTCCTGAGTGCGCAGCTGGCTGTAGAACCACGGCTGAATAATCTGCCCCAACAGCGAGCTGTAGGCCATGCCGGTCACTTCGTCGTAACCGGTCGGTACGTAGACCGCCGCCAGCGCCGAGTCGGTGCTGCTGCCTACCTGTTGCAGGTTGGCCAGCTGATTCTTGTCCACCACCACGTCTTCGCCGTGCCACCACTCAATACCGGTACAGCCCAGACGGTGCTTCAGCGTCGACGCCAGCGTATCGACCTGTTGCTTGCTCATGTTGCCCACCACCAGCAGCTCCGGCGTGGCCTCGGCCAGCAGGCTGTCGCGATACGCCAGCACGTCTTTCAGCGTCAGCGTTTTCAGCACTTCGCGGCGCTCGCTGCGTTCGGAATACGGCACGCGGGAAACCATCTGCACCGGCTGAATGGCCAGTTCAAACGCCTTGCCCTTCTCGGCGGCGTCCAACTGCTCCAGGTACCAGGACTTGGCCTGCGCCAGCTGATCTTCCGTCGGCGTGAAGCTGGAATAGCCCTCGATCAGCGCCGTCAGCAACTGCGGCAAGCGCTGGGTAAAGCCGTTGGCGTTAAACATCAGGCCGTTGTTCGGCGACGTCGAGAAACTCAAACCGCCGACCGAAGCCTGATAGCTCAGCTGATCCAGCGCCAGGCCGGCCAGATAATCCGTCAGCGAGAACAGCACCTGGTTGCGCGCGGAATCCATGGTCTTGGCGTTGCGGAAAGCGACGGTGACATCGGCCTTCGGCTCATCGGCGAAGTAACGGCTCGGCATATACAGCACGCGCAGGCCGGGCTTATCCACTACCATTTCCGGCTTTTTGAATTCATGCGACGGTTTGGTCAGGGTGAAATCATCCGGAATGTACGGGTTGAGCGCCGGCAATGACAGGGAAATGCCGCTGCCCAACTGCTGCCACTGCGTAAAGCGCTGTGGCGTGATTTTGTCGACCTGGTAAGGCGCATTGACGAAATAGGCCGTCTTGTTGTGCGGCTCATCGGGGCTGACGAACCAGATGCGCGCATTTTGCGGCGTCATGGCATCCAGACGTTCAGCGATCGCCTTAGGATCATAGCGATCGGCCAGGTAAGGCGCGTCCAGCGCATGCTCAACCGGCACGCGCAGCATAGTGTCCACCAGCCATTCGATGTAGTCCATGTCGCGCGTGATCGACGGATAGCGGAAGTCCAGGTTCAGAACATGCGAGATTTCGTCGAAGTAACTCTGCTTGATACCTTCGCTGCGCAGCATTTTCAGGTAGTTGAAAATGGCGGCGACGACTTGGTCGCGCTGGGCCAAGCCTTTGTCAGTCAGCGAGACGCTGATGGCGAAGACGCCGCCGTTGCGATCCACCATCGGATCGGCGCCGGCATTGATGGCGTCCGCCAATCCCTGCTTCTGCAACCAGTCGGACAGGGTATTTTTACTGCGGTTGCCGATCAGGTAACCGATGTAGGTATCGGTTTTGCTGCGAAACGCGGCGCTGTTGTTATCGATGCGGAACTCAACCTTCAGCTGCTTGCGCGGCTGCGCCGGCACATAGTGAATGATGATGCCCTGCTGCTCCGGCGTGACGGCCGGTACGGTGATCGGCGGCACGCTGGCGTCATGATTCGGCACGCGGCCAAAGGTTTTTGCGGCAATGTCAGCCAGCTGCGGCAGCGGTTGATTGCCGTACAGCACCCCCATCATCAGATTGGCGGAGTAGTAGCGCTTATAGAACCCCATCAGCTCATCGTGTAACTTGCTGCCCGGCTTGTCTTTCAGCGTGTCCAGATTACCGCCGGAGAAGCGCGCGCTCGGGTGCGCCGGGTTGAGGGTTTCCGCACCGACCTGCGCCATACGCATGCCGTCGCGCGAACGCGCCATCGTCAATTCTGCATTCACCGCGTTGCGCTCGCGATCGGCATTGCCCGGATCCAGCAGCGGCTCCGCAATGGCGTCGGCCATGCGATCGACCGCCGGCTCCAGCGCGTCATTCTCCACTTCCAGATAGAAGGCGGTGCGATAAGAAGCCGTGCTGGCGTTGTGGCTGCCGCCGTGCTTTTTCAGGAATTCGGACAGGTTTTCCGGCTCGGGATAACGTTTGGAGCCCATCAGCACCATATGTTCCAGATAGTGCGCCAAGCCCAGTTGGCTGTTCGGATCTTCGAGCGACCCGACCGGCAATGCCAGCGCCGCCAGCGATTTCGGCGCCTGGACATCGGACACCAGCAGCACCGTCATGCCGTTAGCCAACTTGATCGCCTCGTACTGACGCGGATCGTGCTCACTCTTGTTGATCTTCTCCGCCAGCGGTTGCCATCCTTGTGCGGCCCAGCTCAACGGCGCCCAACACATAGCCAATAATACCAGCCCGGTGATGCGGGCCAACTGTCTGCGCATATCCAAAATAAACCCCTATTCTGACATCGCCACGCCCACTCCCTGACGCTGGCGACGTACATCAAAACCACATAACCAAATCTGTACTCGCCGGGTTCTTCGCCAATGTGGCGCCCCAAAACGCGGCGGGTATATGCCTGTACGTTATGTAAGACCGGGAATTACCCCAATGGTTGAATATAACCTTCGTTATTTTTACCACCTCCCGCCGCACAGCACCACCGGGGGATTGTTACCCCAGGTTATGACACGCCACCGGCAGCAGATAACGCTCTGTTTCGGCCAGTATTTGCGCCAGGTAGTCATTGTCCAATTGGCGGAACACTCGCTGAACATAGGGATCTTCCCCTTCTCCGGGAATACGCTGATCGCCCTGCCAAGCCTGCAGCAATTTGGCGCGAGCCTTTGCTTGCGCTTCTTCCTCCCAGTCGATTTGCTGCGTTTCCGGCTGATAGCACTGACTCAGCCACGCCCAGCCGCTCTTGTTCAGCAACAACAGCGGCTGACACAGACCGCGCTGATAGCCCGCCAGCAGTTCCGCCAGCTGCGCCTGCGCCTCTTCAGGCGCAAGCGCGGCAAAGCGCCAGGCGGAGTTCTTGCGACCGTACATGCGGCTCTCGCCGGTGCCGCCGGCGCAGCAGTACACGAGGTGCTCCAGCCACAGCAATATGCCGTCCACCGCCGACAGCGTAGCGGGCCGCCAGCGCAACAGGCCGTCATCCTGCACCTGATGCAGCCAGCCGCTGAGGCGCACGCCAGCAATATCGATGTCCAATTCCAGGCTGTGGCTCTCTGCGCGTTCCGCACGCACCTGCTCGGCCAGTTCGCTCATCTCTTCCTGCTGCTTTTGCCAATAGATCTCGCCGAAGGCGCCATAGGGCAACCCCCCGGCGGCGCGCACCCGTTGGAACAACCGTTCGGGATCGTCGCCGTCAATCAGGGTATTCAGCAGTTGGCTGTTGAACTGGTAGCGGCTGAGGTTATCCAGCGTGAAGGGCTCTTCGTCCGGCAGCTCGGTCTCTTCCAGGATAAAGCTGACGCCCAACCGCAGCTGGAAGAAGGCGCGAATAGGATGGCGGTAAAACCGCAGTAGCTCATCCAACGCTATTTGCTGCAGCGTTTCGGCGGGCAGCAGCTGGTTGAAGGCCGGGTGCGCCGCCCCGCGCCCGTCGGCGGCGGGCAGCCACTCGGCGGCATAGCTTTGCGCTTCCGAGCCCGGCAAGAAATTCTCGGCGGCGAACGGCATGCGCGCATGCCACTTCAGCAAATGCTCGCCCACTCGCCGGGCGCTGTCGTCTGCGGTGCACGCCTCGTCTCCCGGCAGGCAATAGCTTTGCTCCAGATACTCCAGCAGCTCGGTAACCAGCACCGAAGGATAGCGCGGGCTGTTGTCCTGAATGGAACGGCCAATGAAGCTGATATACAGCCGTTGTTGCGCGGACAGAATCGCCTCCAGGAACAGATAGCGGTCGTCATCGCGCCGGCTGCGGTCGCCGCGCTTGACCTGCTGCGCCATCAGATCAAAACCCAATGGCGGCAACGTGCGCGGATACACGCCGTCGTTCATGCCCAGCAGGCACACCACCTTGAACGGAATCGAGCGCATCGGCATCAGCGTACAGAAGTTGATTTGCCCGGCGAGGAAGCGCTGGCTGATGCGCTCCTGATCGAGGCGCGCCGCCAAATCGTCGCGCAGAATCGTCAAGGGCACGTCATCCGGATAGCGCGCCGCCAGGCCAAAATTGATGGCCTGTTGCCACTGCTGCTCGATCAATGCCAGCACCACTTCGGTATCGCTATCCGCTTCGAAGAAGGCATCCAGCAGCTGTCGGCACAGCGGTAGCCATGCCTCGAGCGAGCGCGCTTCGCTCAAGACTTGCCGCCAATGGCTCAATTGGGCCAGCAGATCCGCCAACTGCCCCGCCAGTTCGGCGACCAACCCGCTCGACTCGTCGTAAGGCAAAATGCCCTGCCAATCGCCGGCGTTGCTGTCCATCGCGTAACCGAGCAGCATGCGCGTAATGCCGAATCGCCAGGTGTGCTGGCCCGTGGCGGGCAGATCCAGTTCTCGCACGTTATCGTCGTCCAGCCCCCAGCGCACGCCGGATTCACCGACCCAGTGACGCAACAGGCGCAGCCCCTCTTCGCCAATGGCGAAACGGGCGGCCAGGGCCGGCACTTCCAACAGCGCCAGCACCTGTTCCGACGTAAAGCGGCTTTGCGGCAGATCGAGCAGGGAGATGAACGCCTGCAAAGCCGGATGCGCCTGTCGCGCTTTACGGTCAGAAATGGCGAACGGCAGGTAGCGCTCGGCGGGAGCATTGCCGAACACGGCCTGAATATAAGGCGTATAGCTGTCGATATCCGCCACCATCACGATGATGTCGCGCGACGTCAACGCGGGATCCTGCGCGAGCATGGTCAGCAGTTGATCGTGCAGCACCTCCACTTCCCGCTGTGGGCTGTGGCAGGCGTGCAGGCTGAGGGAACGATCTTGCGGATCGAGCCTGCGCTTGCTGAAACTGCTTTCCAGCGTTTCTGCCGTGATGCCGATCACCGCGTGATCTTCCAGCTCCAGCATATCGCGTTGAACGGCGTGCAGCATGGTATCCGCCGGGATATCGACAAAGGCGTCGACCTCTTGCGCCCCTTCCATCTGCGACAGCAAATAGAGGTGATCGCGCCCGAGCTTGCCCCAGGAGGCCAGCAGCGGGTTACTGAGCTGCTGCTGCCCTTCAGCATCAAACAGACGCGCCGCGTCAGCCGGTTCGCGAAACAGCCCTTGCTCGCGCGCCTGATGATAGTGACGGCGCTTGCGGCTCTGCAAGCGGGCCAGGAAAGCGTAATCCTGAATGTCGCCCCAGTAATAACGACAAGGGTTGGTGAACATCAGGTGGATATCGATATGCCGCCCCAGCGCCTGCAGCGCCTCCAGATAGACCGGCGGCAACGCCGAGATGCCGCAGATAAACACCCGCGGCGGCAAACCGGGCGGACACGTTGTTGCCTGCTCCAGCGCGTGGATAAAGCGGCTGTACAGATTGGCGCGGTGCCATTCCGGCTGCCCCAATTCGCGCGTGTACTCCACCAGCCGCGCCCAGAGCGGCGCCTGCCACTGCTGAGCCTCGGGCAGACCGTCGATGCGTTCGCCGCGCTGCCAGCTCTCCAGCCACTGCGGGCGATAAACCAAATACTGGTCGAAAAGGTCGGCAACCCGGCCGGCCAATTGGTGGATTTTTCGCTTGTCGCCGTCATCGGTGAGATAGTGCTGCAGTGGCGCGAACGCCGGCTGGGTCAGCATCTCCGGCAGCAACCACATCAGCTTCCAGGTCATGGCGTCCTTGCTGAAGGCGCTCTCTTTCGGGATATCCGGCAACACGCGGGTGAACATGTCCCAAATGAAGGTCGCCGGCAGCGGAAACGCGACATTGGCGGCGATGCCGAACTGCTCCGCCAGCTGCATTTGCAGCCATTGCGCCATACCGGGGCTCTGAACCAGCACCACTTCCTGTTGAAAAGGATCGGCCAACGGATCTCTGGCTATCAGCGCGCTGGTCAGCGTTTTCAATAAATCCAGCTGATTGGAATGATAAACCGTGAACATGATGGCTCCTTTAAAACAAGATACGTACCGGCTCAAAAACGGGTGCAATACCAGCGGCTCAGCGTCGCCCACTGCCGTTGCGGAGTTTGTACTCTGACCGTCAATCGGCGGCAATCCGCATCCGCGCCGTCGAACGCCGTCTCGCGTCGCCAGCCTTCCGGCAGCGGTTCGGCATCGAGCCGACCGGTGACGGCGAATGCCTCCAACTGCTGATGCGCCATCACCCAGGCTTGCCGGTAGTGCCACTGGCGCTGGAACGACTGCAACAGCACCTGATGATACTGTAACAAGCCCAGCAGCGACACCGAGAACAACAATGCCGCCACCAACACTTCCGGCAGGCTGAAGCCGTTGCGGGATAACCGCCCTGCGCGAGCGTTAACCCTCACAGTCGGCCGGCCTTTTCTCGGGGCAAAAATCCAGCCGGCCGCCCGGCTGCGCTTGCACCCTGCCGACCGATTCCGCACCGTCAAACGCGCCCCATTGATACAGCCAAAGCGGCTCACCGCCGCGCATCTCCCCAAGGCCGCGTACCGTCACGACGCCCGCTCTGGCAGACAGCCGGGCGCAGGCCGTCAGTTCCGCGCGCTGCCTGCATAACCAGGCCGCCGCACTCAGCTCGGCGCGCGGCCAACGCTGGAGCATGCCCCAACTCAGCGCCGAAGCGGCCTGATTGTAAGCCTGGAGGTAGCGCTGCTGATCGGCGGCCAGTAACAGCGCGTTATCCAATTGCCGGTGCTGGGCATTGAGCAACATCAACCCCAACGCCAACAGCAACATTACCGCCGCCAAAGTACTGCCGCCTCGCTGGCTCCACCGGTTCATGGCAACGCCGCCATTTCGATGCTCCCGCTCAGGCTGCGCCTGATACGCGCATCGCCGACAGAGCGCCCCGCCAGAGTCAAACGGGCCAGCGCACCGCCATGCTCCCCGCGCTCTATCGCCACATGAAACCGCTCAATCTGCACTTCGTCACGATCGAGCAGCCGCTCCCAGCCGCCGCCGTCGCATTGGCTTACGCCGCGCTGCCCTTCCAAGCCGCCATTGCGCAGCCGATAACCGAAATAACCTGCATCCTCGCCCGAGGTGAGCCATTGCCCGCTGCGGGTGATGTCGTAAGCGACGATAACGCAGCTGCCCGCCGCTTCTCCCGCCGCCTGGCCGATCAGCAGCGGGCGGCCGGCGCACTGCCCGGCACAGAAACCGGCGCGGCGCAGGTCCTTCTCGATGCCGAACGCCAGTTGCCGCAGCGTTGACTCCAGCCGAAAATGCTGGCCGACGGCCACGTTTTGCTGGCGCAACAGCGGGTAGGTTTTCGCGGCGCCGAGCGCGATCACGCTGCCGAACACCAGCGCCAACATCACCTCCGGCAAGGTAAAACCGCGTTCGACAGTCAGCATGGCGCGATCCCCCTTATCCGGAGCCCTTCGCTGCACAAACGCAGCCGCCCTCGGGCGGACAGCACCAGCCGCAGGCCGCCTGCCTCGTTGCTGAGCAGGATGTGCCCCGCCTGCGCGGTATTGCGCAAGCCGTAAAACCCGATCTCTTTGTCGGTGTAGCCGCTCAAAACGACGTCGCGGTAAGACGGTGAGAAAACGGAACCCTCGGCGGAAGCGCAATCCGGCGGCGGCACACCGCCGCCCAGGCACCAGGGCGTGCCGTTCTTGAACCACAGCAGCGTCGTGCGGTTGCGCCAGTTGGCGTCCGCCTGCAGTCGCAGTAAAAATGCCAGCAGCTGCTGGGCAGTATGTTCCAGGCGCAACGTTTGCTGATGGTGGCGCCATTGACCGACGCCCCAGCCGGTGAGCATGCCGGCGATCAGGAGCGCCGCCAACAGCTCAATCAGCGTCATGCCACGCTGGCGGTCATCGATGTTCGAGAGCGTATTTTCTTTCATGCGGCCAGTTTAAGGGCCGTAACAAGGCGGTAAAGCCGCATGCGCAAGCCTTGCGGCAAGCTGCGCAATGTTTTCCCTATAGCGACAAATGGCGACAATAAAATGCGGCGCGGCGCGCAATGCGGATAAAAAAGGGGCGCAATCGCTGCGCCCCTGGTGTGATGCGGTTAAGGTCAGATCGCGACCGGCGCCTTGATGGCCGGGTGCGGATCGTAACCTTCGATCTCGAAGTCTTCGAAACGGTAATCGAACAGCGAAGCCGGCTTGCGTTTGATCACCAGCTTCGGCAACGGACGGGGTTCACGCGTCAACTGCAGCTTCGTCTGTTCCATATGATTACTGTACAGATGGGTATCGCCACCGGTCCAGACGAAGTCGCCGACGTCCAAATCGCATTGCTGCGCCATCATATGCACCAACAGCGCGTAGCTGGCGATGTTGAACGGCAGGCCGAGGAACACGTCGCAGGAACGCTGGTACAGCTGGCAAGAGAGTTTGCCGTCCGCCACGTAGAACTGGAAGAACGCGTGGCACGGCGCCAGCGCCATCTGGTCCAGCTCACCGACGTTCCAGGCGGAAACGATGATGCGGCGCGAATCCGGATCTTGTTTCAGTTGCTGGAGCACGTTGCTCAGCTGATCGATCTGACGACCGTCCGCCGCCCCCCAGGCTCGCCACTGCTTGCCGTACACCGGGCCGAGATCGCCGTTTTCATCGGCCCACTCGTCCCAAATGGTGACCTTGTTGTCACGCAGATAGGCGATGTTGGTATCGCCGTTCAGGAACCACAACAGCTCATGAATGATCGAACGCAGATGACATTTCTTGGTGGTCACCAACGGGAAGCCTTCCTGCAAATTGAAACGCATCTGGTGGCCGAAAATCGACAACGTGCCAGTGCCGGTACGGTCGGCTTTAGGAGTGCCCTCGGCGAGCACCTTGTTCATCAAATCCAGATACTGTTTCATTTGTCCCTCACGACAGTTGTTGCTGCGGGCGACGACGGTACGCCCAAATCATCATAATAACACCGGCCACCACCATCGGGATGGACAGGATCTGCCCCATGCTGATCACGCCGTCGAACAGGCCAAGCTGGGCATCCGGCTGGCGGAACGCTTCAACGATGATGCGGAATGCGCCATAACCGATCAGGAACAGGCCCGATACGGCACCCATCGGCCGCGGCTTGCGGATGAACAGGTTCAGAATGATAAACAGCACCACGCCTTCAAGCAGCAGTTCATACAGCTGGGACGGGTGACGCGGCAGCACGCCATACTGATTCAGCAGCGGCAGCAGAGAAGGATCGGCGGCGGCGAGCGCCACGTCTTCGCTGCGCGAGCTTGGGAACAGCATCGCCCAAGGGGTGTCGGTGGTCACGCGGCCCCACAGTTCACCGTTGATGAAGTTGCCGAGGCGGCCGGCGCCCAAACCGAACGGGATCAATGGCGCGATAAAATCGGAAACCTGGAAGAAGGTGCGTTTGGTGCGGCGAGCGAACCAGAACATCACCAGAATCACCCCCATCAATCCGCCGTGGAACGACATGCCGCCATCCCAGACTTTAAACAGATATAGCGGATTATCCAGGAACAACGGCAGGTTGTAGAACAGCACATAGCCCACGCGGCCGCCGACGAATACGCCCAGGAAACCGGCGTAGAGCAGGTTTTCCACTTCGTCTTTGGTCCAGCCGCTGCCCGGCTTGTTGGCGCGGCGCACCGCCAGCCACATGGCAAAAACGAAGCCGACCAGATACATCAGGCCGTACCAATGCAAAGAAACCGGGCCAATGGAGAAAATGACCGGATCAAATTTAGGAAACGCCAGATAGCTATTGCTCATCTATCACCACAACATGTCTGTTATTTTTCCCCATGCGGGGGCGGCAGGTGCCAAACGTCGGCGCAGGTTGTCACACGCCTTTCAAACGGCAGCGTTGGCCGCTGCGGTTTGCAAGACGACGAACATGCGTCGCGCTGAGGTTGCGCATCATAACATAGGCTTAGCGCGGTCCGGGCCGGCAGCGCGGGAAAAGTTCTGTAAAAAAATCACATCGCGCGGCGATTATCTGCCGCCGCGAATCAACCCGCCCATGCCGCGTCGCTCCATAAACGCCGCCACCAAATGGCGCACTTCCGTGGTCATTTGGGTGTTCAACACTCGGTGCGCCAACACTTCGGCGTCGGCAAGATCGATATGCCGCAGCAGGTATTTGATGCGCGCCACGCTGCGTCCGTTCATGCTCAGATTGCGATAGCCCATGCCTACCAGCAACAGCGCGCCCATCGGATCGCCGGCCAGTTCACCGCACAGGCTAAGCTGCAGCCCGGCCGCTTTCCCCTGTTCGGCGATCAGCTTCAGCACCTGCAGCATCGCGGGATGCAGGCTGTCGTACAGCGAGGCTACCCGCGTGTTGTTGCGATCCACCGCCAGCAGGTACTGGGTCAAATCGTTGGTGCCTACCGAGATGAAGTCGACGCGCCCGGCCAAATGCGGGATCAGGAAAATCATCGACGGCACTTCCAGCATCACGCCGATTTTCGGTTTCGGGATCGCGTAGCCAAGCACCTCTTCCACCTCGCGCCCGGCGCGGTCAATCAAGCGCTTGGCCTCATCGACCTCTTCCAGGCTGGTGACCATCGGCAGCAAAATGCCCAGGTTGCCGGTGCCGGCATTGGCGCGCAGCATGGCGCGCACCTGTATCAAAAAAATCTCCGGCTGGTCCAGAGTGATGCGAATGCCGCGCCAGCCCAGGCAGGGATTTTCTTCGCTGATCGGCATGTAGGGCAGTTGCTTATCGGCGCCGATGTCCAGCGTGCGCAGCGTGACCGGTTTGTTGGGGTAAAGCTGCAGCATGCCTTGATACTGCGCGACCTGTTCTTCTTCAGAAGGGAAACCGCTTTGCAACATGAACGGAATTTCAGTGCGGTACAACCCCACGCCGTCCACCCGGCCGCCCAACAGCTGTTCATGTTCCGGGCTGAGGCCGGCGTTCAACATCACCTGAACGCGTTCGCCGCTTTTCAACTGCGCCGGCTGTTCGACGTCGTCTTCCGCCAGCTTGCTCAGTTCCTGTTCTTCGCTGATCAGCCGTTGGTATTCCTGCACCAGCACCGGCTCAGGATCGACCAGCAGTTCGCCGCGATACCCATCAACGATCAGCAGCCGCTGGCTGAGCAGAGAAGGCTGGATGTCGGCGCCCATCACCGTCGGCACCCCCATCGCCCGCACCAAAATCGCCGCATGCGAATTGGCGGCGCCGTCGCGCACGACCACGCCAACCAGGCGATCCTGCGGCACTTCGGCCAGCAATGTCGCGGTCAGTTCATCCGCCACCAGCACAAAACGCGCCGGCCACTGGGTGGCGCCCTGAGTGGTGTCGTCGAGGTGGAACAGCAGGCGCTGACCCAGCGCGCGCAGGTCGCTGCCGCGCTCGCGCATATAGGTGTCCTGCAGTTTGGCGAACTGTTCGGCAAAGGCTTCTATCACCTGCTTCACCGCCCATTCCGCCACCGAGCCGTTGTCAATTTCGGCGAACAATTCGCGCTTGAGGCGGGCGTCGTTTAGCAGGTGAGAATAAAGATCGAAGATCGCCGCGCTCTCTTTTTGCGAGCTGGCGGCAAAACGCTTGCTGAAGCGGCGAAATTCCGCGCCGGCCTCTTCCAACGCCAACGTCAGGCGCTCGCGCTCGCTGGCGGTGTCCAGCGTCGACGCGCGGTAAACCTGATCGAGCGAAGGCTGGCTGCTGTCCTGCCACCCTTCCGCCACCGCTACGCCGGGCGAGGCCGCCAGCGCGCGCACGCGCGTTTGGCGATACTGGCCGAAAATGGCATTAAGCTGCGACTGTGAAAGGATCCCGGCCATCTGCGTGGCCAGGGTGACCATGAACGACTCTTCGCTTTCGTCGAACTGGCGCAGCTCGCGCTGCTGCACCACCAACACCCCCAACAGCTGGCGCCGGTGAATGATCGGTACCCCGAGGAAGGATCGGAAACGATCCTCTTTGACCTGCGGAACGTACTTGAAGCTGGGATGGCTTTGGGCATCGGCCAGGTTGATGGGTTCGGCCCGGCGGCCGACCAACCCGACGACACCTTCGTCAAACGCCAATGCGATAGTGCGCCCGCGCGGCTTTTTCAGCCCGCGCGTGGCCATCAAGTAGTAACAGCGGCGATCGTTGTCCGCCAGGTAAATGGAGCACACTTCGGTGTCCATCGCCAGACAGGTTTCATTGACCAGCAGATCCAGCGCATCCGTCAGACTGGCCGCCGCGGCCACCTTCTCTACAATTTCTCGCAAGCGCGTGAGCATAGTCGGCTTAACTTAACCTCTCTTTCGGCGATAAGCGGGGGCCTGCCGCGGCGCCGCCTGCTCTTGCATCGGCATCACGGTCACGGCGAATTCTTTCATCACCCGGCGGTAGACGTCGCGTTTAAACGACACCACCTGGCGCACCGGATACCAGAAGCTCACCCAGCGCCAACCGTCGAACTCCGGTGTGCTGCTGCGCTGCATGTTGATATCAGCGTCATTGCACAGTAGCTGCAACAAAAACCATTTTTGCTTTTGGCCGATACAAACCGGCTTTGTGTCCCAACGCACCAAACGTTTCGGCAATTTATAGCGCAACCAGTTGCGGGTCGAAGCCAGGATGCGCACATCCTTTTTACTCAGCCCCACTTCTTCGAACAGCTCACGGTACATCGCCTGCTCCGCAGTTTCGCCAGGGTTAATCCCACCTTGGGGAAACTGCCAGGAGTGCTGACCGTAACGGCGGGCCCATAAGACCTGCCCCTGACGATTACAGATTACGATACCAACATTCGGGCGGTAGCCATCATCATCGATCACCGGACTACCTCGATAAGCTTAAATTCGCATAGATGTCCTGATTGTTTCACACAAGCTACAGGCGGTAAACCACTGCTTTACGGCGCTGCGGGCCGGATAACATTGGGATAACTCACAGATATAGGCAAAGTTATAAACATGCATCGGCATTTCAGACCGGTTTTATTCACTTTTTCTGTGGATAGGTGTGTGTAGAACTCGAGGGATAAGCCGGTAAAACTCTCGTCCCCGAAAATCCCTCCTCACACCGAAAAAACAATATTACTCCTAAAAACATATAATTAACCAATATCCCACAGTTATGTACAGGGCAAAAATGTGATCTATGCACGGTAAGGATCTTACCCTGGCGAAAGATCCACCAACGCCGTTTTTATCCACAGATTATCCGGGCAAGTTACGCACAAAACGGACAAATTCGTAAAAAACCGCCCGAGTCAAGGCTGTAAATTGAACCAGTAATCGGTAAAAATTTGGGTTATCCCATAAATCTGTGGATAAATAGGTGTAAGATCCTGTTTATTGTCGGTGGCTTCAGGTGAACAAGCCTCGCGGGAGCATTGTCGCCCGCGCAAGGAAAGAAAAAAAGTCATGTAAAATCATGCTACTATTATTCTTTTCCCCAGGCGACTGGGGTTACCGTTTCCCGTGTATCTTTGCAGTACGTTTTTCAACCAAATTCGACAGGCTTGATTTATGGCGTTTTTATCCCCTCTGCCACCCCCGCCGGAAAATGAACGGCAGCTGTTCGAGCGCGCTCAGGCGCTGGCCGGCTTCAGTTTTGGCGAACTGGCCGCCCGCGCGCAGTTGCCGATCCCCAAGGATCTGAAACGCGATAAAGGCTGGGTGGGCATGCTGCTGGAGCTGTACCTCGGTGCCATGGCCGGCAGCAAACCGGAACAGGATTTTCCTGAGCTGGGCATTGAGCTGAAAACCATTCCTGTCGACGCCGCCGGCAAACCGCTGGAGACCACTTTCGTCTGCGTGGCCCCGCTCACCGGCAACAGCGGCGTCACCTGGGCCAGCAGCCACGTTCGCCACAAGCTGGCGCGCGTGTTGTGGATACCGGTAGAGGGCGAACGGCAAATCCCGCTGGCGCAGCGCCGCGTCGGTTCGCCGCTGCTGTGGAGCCCGAGCGCTGCAGAAGAAGAGATGCTGCGCCGCGATTGGGAAGAGCTGATGGATCTGATTGTGCTCGGTCACGTAGAACGCATCACCGCACGCCACGGCGAAGTGCTGCAACTGCGCCCCAAAGCGGCCAACAACAAGGCGCTCACCGAAGCCATCGGCGAACAGGGGCAACCTATCATGACGCTGCCGCGCGGTTTCTATCTGAAAAAGGGTTTTACCGGCGCGCTGCTGGCAAGACATTTCTCAATCTAAGCGATTTCGTTTAACTCTGGTTTAGCTAACCCTGTCAGCGCCACGATAAACGCGTATAATTCACGCTTTGCATTTATTAAGTATTAAGGTGTGTCGGGCAATGTTCGAATGGATTATGGATCCCAATGCCTGGTTAGCGTTAGGTACGCTAACCATTCTTGAGATCGTACTGGGTATTGATAACATCATTTTTCTGTCGCTGGTGGTGGCCAAGCTGCCCAAAGCGCAACAGAACAAAGCTCGCCGGCTCGGGCTGGCCGCCGCCATGATTATGCGTCTGGCGCTGCTGGCCTCCATCGCCTGGGTGATCCGCTTGACGCACCCGCTGTTCACCGTGCTGGATCACGCCATTTCCGCCCGCGATCTGATCCTGCTGCTCGGTGGATTGTTCCTGATCTGGAAAGCCAGCAAAGAGATCCACGAAACCATCGAAGGCACGGAAGAAGAGCACCACACCAAGGTGCACAGCTTCTTCGGCGCGATCGTACAGATCATGCTGTTGGATATCATCTTCAGTCTGGATTCGGTGATTACCGCCGTAGGCCTTTCCGATCACCTGTTCATCATGATGGCGGCGGTGGTGATTGCCGTCGGCGTGATGATGTTCGCCGCACGGCCGATCGGCGAGTTCGTCAATCGCCATCCGTCGGTGAAAATGCTGGCGCTGGCGTTCCTGATCCTGGTGGGCTTCACGCTGATGCTGGAAAGTTTCCAGGTGCACGTGCCGAAAGGCTACATCTACTTCGCCATGTTCTTCTCCATGTCGGTAGAAGCGCTCAATCTGATGCGCAGCAAGAAAAACCGTTCGCCGGAATAACCCTACGCGGAGGCCGCCATCGGCGGCTTCCGCCGTTTCGTTGCCCCCTCATTTCAGTTTTTCTTATCAGATAAAGACTTATCTGAGACGCTCTCTGCCAAGAGTTTGCTAATCTTGAAAGAACATTGTTTTCTGCATAATCGAGGATCCGCAGGATGAAAAAGTGGGTAATGGCAGTGTCTGCGCTGGTTATGGCCGCCGGTTTGGCGGGATGTTCCAGCGACTACGTCATGGCGACCAAAGACGGCAACATGATCCTGACGCAAGGCAAACCGGAGATCGACACAGACACCGGGCTCATCAGTTATAAAGATGAGAAAGGCAATCACCGCCAGATCAACGGCGATCAGGTTTCCCAGGTTATCGAACGCTAATCACCGCACGCCGGCTATCGCCCGCTCGAGCGCGGTAGCCCTCATTCGTGTCCGCACGGAATCCGCTTCCCCCATCTTCACCGCTTGGTTATAGTCAGGAAAGGCGACATCGCCGCCCGACGGACTTTGCGCCGTCTTCTGAATTGGGCTCCTGTTTCACCGGGCCGCACGGCCCGTCAGCGCTAACAAGAAAGGAAGGCCGTTAATGCAATACCACCGTATTCCCCACAGTTCTTTAGAAGTGAGCGTGCTGGGACTGGGCACCATGACCTTTGGCGAACAGAACAGCGAAGCCGACGCCCATGCGCAACTGGACTATGCATTGGCCGCAGGCGTGAACCTGATAGATACCGCCGAACTGTACCCGGTGCCGCCCCGCCCGGAAACCCAGGGCCTGACCGAAAGCTATATCGGCAGTTGGATCAAAGCGCGCGGCAATCGCGAAAAAATCGTCCTGGCCAGCAAAGTCTCGGGCCCGGTGCGCGGCACTGACAGCAGCATCCGCCCGCAGCAGGCGCTCGATCGCAAAAACATCCGCGCCGCTCTGGACGCCAGCCTCAAGCGGCTGAACACCGATTATCTCGATCTTTACCAATTGCACTGGCCGCAGCGCGCCACCAACTGCTTTGGCAAACTCAACTATCAATATACCGATGACAAAGCCACGGTCACGCTGCTGGAAACCCTGGAGGCGCTGACCGAGCAGGTGCGCGCCGGTAAAATTCGCTATATCGGGGTCTCCAACGAAACGCCCTGGGGCGTGATGCGCTATCTGCAACTGGCGGAGAAACACGAGCTGCCGCGCATCGTGTCGATTCAAAACCCGTACAGCCTGCTGAACCGCAGCTTTGAGATTGGCCTGGCCGAAATCAGCCAGCACGAAGGGGTAGAACTGCTGGCCTATTCCAGCCTGGCGTTCGGCACGCTGAGCGGTAAATACCTCAACGGCGCTAAACCGGCCGGTGCGCGCAATACGCTGTTCACCCGCTTCAACCGTTATTCAGGGCAGCAAACCCAACGGGCGATCGCCGAATACGTGGCGCTGGCCAAAAAACACGGGCTGGATCCTTCGCAGATGGCGTTGGCCTTCGTGCGTCAGCAGCCGTTCGTCGCCAGCACCCTGCTGGGCGCCACCTCGGTGGAGCAGTTGAAAATCAACCTCGACAGTCTCGACGTGATTCTGGATGAGGACGTGCTGCAGGCGCTCGAAGAAATCCACACCCGGTTTACCATTCCGGCGCCTTGAAGCCGGAGGGCGCAGCCTGGCTGCGCCCCGTTTCACCGCCGCTGCGACCACCACAACGCGCTAATCGCCAGCGCAAACACCACGCCAAACCCTACGCCGACGCCCACCACCGGCACGCCCAGCTTCACGACCAAAGAATACAGGCCCAGCATCAGTAACATCGCGGCGTTTTCACCCAGGTTTTGCACTGCGATCGCATTGCCGGCGCCGACCGAATGTTTGCCCCGCTCCTGCAGCAACGCATTGAGCGGCACGACGAAGAAGCCCCCCAGCATGCCGATGAGCGCCAGCAAGACGTAGGCATTGAGCATGGTCGTTTGCAGCGCAAACACCGCGACCGCGACGCCGATCAGGATCCCGGCCGGCATACAGCGTTTCACCGTTTTAAGCGTGACGAAGCGCGCGGCGGCACCTGCGCCCACCACGATGCCGACGGCCACCATGGCGTTCAGCAGCGTTGGCGTGGCGTTATCGGCGATGCCGAGCGCCACCGGTACCCACAGCACCAGCAGAAAACGCAGCGTCACGCCGGCCCCCCAAAACAGGCTGGTGCCAATCAATGAGAAACGCGTCTGTCCATCGCGCCACAGCGTAACGCAGGCAGCAAAGAAGCTGTGCGTCATGGCCTGCGGACGCCACGAAGCGCCAGGACGCGCCGCCGCCAAACGCGGAATATACAGGTTGGCGACCACCGCTCCCGCGTAAACCAACGCGCAGGCCGCCAGCGCCGCCGCCACGTGCCAGTCCGCCAGAATACCACCGGCCACCGAACCGGTCAGAATGGCCGCAATGGTCGAAGCCTCGATCAGGCCGTTAGCCTTGACCAGTTTCTCGCCGCTGGTGATCTCGCCCAGAATGCCGTATTTAGCCGGTGAATACGCGGCGGCTCCCACGCCGACCAGGCTGTAACCCAGAAACGGATTACCCCCAAAACAGATCACCAATGCCCCCGCCAATTTCAGGGCGTTGGCGAACATCATCACCCGCCCTTTGGCAAAGCTGTCGGCGATCTGGCCGACGAACGGAGCCAGAATGATATAGGTGGCGACAAAGGCCATCTGCAGGATCGGCTGGCTCCAGTCCGGATACAGCTGCTGCTTGATCAACGCCAGCGTGGCGAACAGCAACGCATTGTCGCCGAACGCCGAAAGGAACTGCGCGCTGATCACCGCGATCATGCCGCGTGACAACAAAGGGGATTCGGTCGAAGGATTCATCAGGCACTCTCCGGCTGTTCGGCCATATGACGCAGGGTGACGAAATCAGGTTTGCCGCTGCCGAGCACCGGCAGCGTTTTCAACAGGCGAATATCGCGCGGCACCGCCAGCTCCGGGCTGCCCAGTTCGCGCGCCACCCGCAGCAATGCCTCGCGGGTAATGGCGGGATCGGTGGTGAACAGCACCAACGCCTCGCCTTTGCTGCTGTCGCTTTTGACCGTGGCGGCATGCAGTTTATCCGGCGACAGCCGTTGCGCCAGCAGTTCGACGCTCTCCAGCGACACCATCTCGCCCGCGAGCTTGGCGAAGCGCTTCACGCGCCCGCGAATGGTGCAGTAACCCTGCTCATCCAGGCTGACGATATCGCCGGTGTCATACCAGCCCGGCTGCAGCACGCCGTTCGCATCTTCCGCCGCCGGCGGCTCCAGTTCGCCGGGGCGTTCAACCCGCAGATAGCCTTTCATGATATTCGGCCCCTTCAGCTGCAGACGGCCGCCGTTATCAATACCCGGCACCGCGATCAGACGCGCCTCCATCTGCGGCATGATGCGGCCGACGGTGCCCACCTTGGTCGCCAGCGGCACGTTGATCGAGACCACCGGCGCGCACTCGGTCACGCCATAGCCTTCCAGAATGCGGATGCCGTATTTGTCCTGATAGATCTGTTTGGTGCTGTCCGCCAGTTTCTCCGCGCCGGCCACGACATAGCGCAGGCGGGCAAAATCATATGGATGCGCGAAGCGCGCATAGTTGTTAAGGAAGGTCGCCGTGCCGAACAGCACCGTGCAGTTACGGTCATACACCAGCTCCGGCACCACGCGATAGTGCAGCGGGCTGGGGTAGAGGAAAATGCGGCTGCCGGTGATCAGCGGCGTAAGCAGCCCCACCGTCAGGCCGAACGAGTGGAACAGCGGCAGCGACGACATGAAGCGGTCGCGCGGCGTGAAATCGGCGATGGTGCGGATTTGTTCTACGTTGGCTAGCAGGCTGGCGTGCGAATGCACCACGCCCTTGGGATGGCCTTCGGATCCGGACGTGAACAGGATCAGCGCCGGGTCCTCCGGACATTGCGGCAACGCCGCGCGCTGCGGCTGCAGCAAGTGACGCAGGATCCACAGCTTATCCGCCAGCGTGACCGTCTCTTTCAGATCTTCCAGATACACCCAGTTAGCCTGTGGCACCTGTTCCGGCAGGTGGGTCAGCTTGCCTTTCTCCAGAAACTGGCGCGAGGTGACGATGGTCTTGATGCCGGCGGCCGTCATCGCGCTGTTCAGGCCGTTGGCGCCTGCGGTGTAGTTGAGCATCGCCGGGATGCGATTGCGCAGCGAAGCGCCGAAGATTGCCGCCGCGGTAATGATGGCGTTGGGCAACAGCAGCCCAACGTGCTCCCCCTCGGCGGTAAAGCGCTGCAGAATGCGGCTGACGCCCAGCGATTTCTTGACTAGCGTCTGGTAACTGTCCTCTTTGAAAGCGATGTCTTCGATGCAAGGCTTGCGGCGCCCATAGCGGTGCTGCGCCGCCAGCAAGGCATGGAACAGCGTTTGCGGCTCGCGCGTCTCCATCCGCGCCCGCATCATGATCTGCATCAGCCGATCGCCCGCCAGCGCCCGGCGTTCACGCGCGCGCGGCGCTTCCGGCATCGGCAGCGTGGTCGGCGGCAAGATGCGGATGCTGATTTGCGGGAACCAGCGGATCTTGAACACCCCGGCCATGCGGCCAAACGGGCTGAATTCCGGGCCATCGATCCGCACCGGCACCACGGTCGCGCCCGATTTGGCGGCGATAAACGCCGCTCCGTCGTAAATTTTCATCAGCGCGCCGGTCACGGTGATGCGCCCTTCAGGGAACACCACGATCGGCCGTCCCTGCTCGACCATGCGCACCAGTTGCTTGATGGCCATCGGCTTGGTGGGATCGAGCGAGACAAAATCGATGTAAGGCCGCAGCCAGCGCATAAACCAGCTCTCGCCGATGCTGGCATAGACCGCAAACACCGGTTTTATCGGCAGGAACAGCGCCAGCAGTACGCCGTCGAGGAAAGAGACGTGGTTCGGCGTAATCAGTAATTTTTGCCGTTCGAAGTGCTGGACGTCCCCTTCGACCCGTACCCGAAACAACAGGCGAAACAGCGCGCGCAGCAGTGAAAAGATCATGCCCTTCTCCCTTGGCCATGGAGGCGTAAATCGTTGTAGGGAAAAGAATACTATATGGCAGGCAAAAAAAAACCTACGCATCCGCGTAGGTTGGTGCAATTGAAAATGGCTTCAGCATGCAAGGCACGCTGATTTCTCACCAATCAATACCTCTGGGATCACCTACTCTAGAGAGATGGCGTGCAGGAAACTACCACCGAATCGCAAGAGTTCTGCTCCAAATGCAACCAGCTGTAAATTTCCCGCGATCTGCTGTAATAACTCAATGAAACTTAAATAATCGCCGCAGCGGAAAGATCAATAATGATGCGTCATCCGCAGGAAGCGAGTGGGGGGAGAAAAAAAGCCATGCGCATATGCTGGTAAGTGCAGCACATGAGGGTTCGGCCTAATCAAGACTGAAGCAGATCCTTTAATCCCTCTTGTCTCCTCAACGCTAAAGCAATCAATTAACGAAAACTATTCTCAAACGCAAGAGCCAAGTTAGACGTGATATCCAACGTGTCATTTTCATCAACTTATGCAATTCGTTTTCTTGCTTTTCAAGCACGGCAACAATAAAAAGACAAAGTCAAAAAGCGCCAACTAACAACAGAGCCGCCTCCAGACCTTGCTGTTATCGTGATCTCACGGCAAAAGTGCACGCCGAGGATAATTAATTATTAATAATTAAAAAAACCGCAAGCAATAAAACCTATGCATTAATAACCAAACAGAGTTAACAATTAAAAAATAATAACAAAAACCAAAAAACCAGAATATAAATCTATTTTTACATAAATTTTTAGCACAATATTGCAAGAAATGAGATTGAAAAATAAAATAGCCATGCATTGAATCGCTAGTAAAACGTTGCGAAACCCTTGCTTTATATTTTCAAGCAATACGATTTGTATTTAGTGGCATATTCTCAGAAGGAAATCTGAATAATGAAGAAATATTTATTTTTAGCCCTACTACCTCTGTCGTGCACGAGCGTACTGGCCGCAAAAACAGCCAGTACGTCTGTAGATTTCTCCGGAGAAATTTATAATAACACCAGCTGCAGTATTGCTGCCAACACCAATAGCATTGATCTTGGCCGCCATTCCAGCGAAGCTTTTGATAAAGTAAATCCTGTCCAGTTGGAAGGCAACGGCATGGGCAGCATCCCGTTCACCGTAAATTGCACGGCACCGACCAACATGGGTATTGAAGTTACCAGCGCCAGCGGCGATGCCGATTATCAATATATGGACAGAAACTTCACCGCATCGCTGGCAAAAGACGCCAGTAATAAAGATATCGCCGTGCTGGGCCTTGCACTGTCAGATATCGCTATGGATGGTGAAACCGTGCGTGCGGCGCTGATTCCTGAAGGCGATGATATTTTCGATTTAACCAATGTAACTAACGGTGCAGATCACGAACAGGCGATGTTCTCTGTTGCCTCAGGTAATCGCTTTGCGGTCACATCAGATGCTAATTACGACAATATGGCGATCGGCCAGAACCTGAGCGGCACATTCAACTACCGTTCATTCCTTACCCCGCTTAGCTACATTGATGATAAAAGCATCCAAATGCAAGACAGCATTGCATTGCAAGCTTCTGTGAATCTTTCGGTTCACTACCTGTAATCACCAGGTGGGGACACTTCGCTGTTCCCACTTATTTCAGCCTCTTTGTTTGGCAAAATATCTTAACGTCCTTTGACTAGAGTTCGTTATTCTCCGCTATTCAGGAAATAAAATGAAAGGTCTCATCCATTATCTTACCGCAATATTTATATTGCTTACTCCATTTCATGGCCAAGCAACCATTAAACTGGAAAAAATAAGCCTCTTGGTCAATCAAGAGAAAGGAGAGACAACGGTAAGAGTCGATAATATCGGTAATTATCCTGTGTTGCTATTCTCATCCGTTGTTAAAAATGCATTAAGCAAGCAAGGAGAAGATCCCTTATTCATTCTTTCTCCGCCAGCCGCGCGTATTGATCCGGGTAAATCTCAGCTGGTACGCGTCATGCTTGCCGATCCCTCGGGACTTGATAAAACCCGTCAGCAAATGCGCCATATCTATTTCCAGGAAATTCCCGATATGGGAGAAAAAAGCAACCAGCTTAAGGTGAATACTCGGCATCGGGTCGTCGCTATCGCCACGCCCTCCGCGCTAGTGGAAAACAAATCTCCCTGGCAAACCTTGCATTGGCAACAAAATGGGCATTCTATACAAGTCAAAAATCTCAGCCCTTACGTTGTCAGGTTAGCCCCTACCATCACCGTACAACCCAGTAACCAGCAGTTTGTTTTAGAACAACCTTATTTGCTGCCTGGGCAAACGATCGGTACACGTAAGAGCGATAGGCTTACCATCCCCCCCTCCCGTTTGCACTTCACGCCAATCAGTAACACGGGGCGCGCCATACCCGATATCACGGTCAACCTTGCCCCAATCCAGTGAGGCAGCCTTTGAAATTGCATATACCGCTACGTCTACTGGCGTTTTGTCTGCCTATTGGCTATGCCTCGACCAGTCTGGCCGATTACGATATTGAAATGATGCGGGCACTTGGACTACCCAGTGAGATTGCTGATTACTTTTCCTCTGGCGCGAAATTTCCCGCAGGAAAACAAGCGCTATTCATCAACGTCAACGGACAAAATCATGGACGGCATGAAGTCAACATAGACAAACAAGGCGAATGGCAATACGACGCTGAACTCGTAGAAAGCCTGGGATTACACCCCTGCAAGCTCAACACTCAGGCAGAAATGCTGATGAGCCAATGTTATCAAGGCAGCCGCATCGACAATGAAACCGGTAATAATCAATTGATTTTGCTGTTGCCCGAGCGCTATATCCGTCGACAACCGGCGGACTATGAATTTGGCGGCCATGCCCTGATGCTGAATTATACCGCGAGCCGATTCGACAGCCAAAATCACAGCAGTGATTACGCGGCGTTGGAAACCGGCTTCAACAGCAACAATTGGCTGTTTCGCCATAATGGCACCTATAACAAGTCAGAACGACATCAGGGGTACACGCCTTATAATAGTTATCTGCAGCGGACATTGACGGATCACGACGCCATGATGCGTTTGGGACGAGCGACGTTATCAGATTCGCTTTACAGCGGCATTACCTTAGATGGCCTGCAATGGCTGCCTGACTCGTCGCTGTCATTGAGTCAACGCAGTGATGTGCCGGTAGTCGAAGGTATCGCCGAGAGCCAAGCCAAGGTTGAGATTTTTCAGAATGGCAGATTAGTTTACGCCACGCAGGTGCAACCGGGCACTTTCCGCCTGACCGATATCCCTGCGCAGTTCGACGCAGTCGATTTGTCCGTCACCGTCACGGAAAGCAACGGTAGCCGCAAACAATTCATCGTCCCTTATCTGACGAGCTCAGGACACTCTACTCCCCGCCAGGGCAGTTACTCCCTTGCTCTCGGGCGCACTCACAGCCTGGCAAAAAGCACAGAAATGCCTTTCATCACTGGCTCATTCTCTTTGCCATGGCTCAACCAGCACCAGGTGAGAGGGGGAAGTTTCCTCAGCCGCGATTATCGCGGCATCGCCGCCGGTTATAGCGTTGCCAATAGCGATTATCGTTTTACAGCCTTGAGCCACGTGGCGCAGTCGTCAAGCGGAAAGGGCACCAAGCTACAGCTGAATAGCGCATTACCCCTGATAAAAAACCTTAAGCTGAACGCCGGTTACAGCATCCAGTCAGAGCGATACCGCTCGCCTACACAGCTCCGTTCTCCGCGTAAAGATGACGGCGAAGGAACTTATTGGCCTGTATCGCACGGTGCATCATCTTCACACCAACGTCAAAGCTACAGCCTGGGCCTAGGCTGGCACCATAAATACATCGGAAATCTTTCTTTAGGCGTTACACGCGCTGAAGGCGGAGATAAGCAACAAAATCAACGAGTCTACGCCTTCTGGAACCGTCAATTTGGCGCAGCCACCGTTGGCGTTAGCCTGGAAAAAGAGCGCAGCCGTGAGGTTCGCGATAACGATACCAGGGTGTTCGCCACCCTTTCATTACCGCTGGGAAAAAACCGACGTTATAGCGCCAATATGATAAGCAACGGAAGAAATCGTAGCATCAGCAATTCGCTTTCCGGCCAAGCGTTGAATGGCGATCTGGCTTATGGATTCAATGCAACACAGGGCACCCAATCCAACAACGGCACCTACTCAGGCAATGTGAACTATTTGAGTCCGTTCACAACGCTTTCCGGCAGCTATAGCCATCTGTCAGAAAATCAGCAGGCATTTTACTACAGTGCCTCTGGCTCCCTGGTGGCAGACAGCAGCGGGCTAACGCTCTCACCACAGAAAATCGGCGATACCTTCGGCGTCTTGTCGATACCGGGCCTCGCCGGAGTCAGCGTGTCTACGCCAGGCGGCAAGGTGAAAACCTATGGCAAGCAAGGTAAGGCGATCATCCCAAGGCTGCGTGAGTATCAACCAAGCCTGATTAACGTAGACACAAGCACCTTACCTCCCGGTGCCGATATCGATAACGGCGTGCGCAAGATCAATCTGGCACGTGGCAGCGTTAAACATATCAATATCGATGCCATTAATACATTGCGGGCCATTGTCCAGATTAGCTATGCAGACGGCACCAAACCCGCTATCGGCAGCATGATTTTGGATGAACAACAACAAGTGGTCGCTTTTACCAATGATCAGGGCGCAGCCTTCATTGAACATCAGAAAGCGCACCGCGCGACGAACGATGCGTCTTCACAACGCTTCAGCATGAAAAACTCTTCGGGACAGGCATGTTATTTCGCAATTGCTGCAGACACCTCTTCCCGCAATCGTGCCGGCATCAGCCACTCCGAAGCAGTGTGTCGCTAAACGTTCATCGATATCAGGAGAACACATGAAAGTGATTTATTATGGGTTGGCAGCCATAGCCATCAGTTTTGGGGCTAACGCTAACTGCACGCTAACGACCACACAAAACAGCATTTATCTGGGGGAGCACAATATTGGGACACTGTCTCAGCAATCCACTCTGCTGCACAGCGCCCCATTGCAGTATCGGTTGACTTGCGATGAACCAGTGCAGTTGCAGGGGTTCACTCTGCGGGAGAATAGAAACCTGGCAGAAGGAAGCGGCGCAACCGATGCTTCTAGCTATCTCAGCCTCACGGTTGATGAATTACGCAACGGTGATGGTGAGCCCCTTTCCTTTTCACTTGCCCCCGGGCAACCACGCCAAAGACATCTACCCAACTATCGTCTATCCGTCGATCGGGAAGCATTACACATCCTTGTACCGGATAACGAGGTTGGGCAACACTTCACACTGTCATTAACAGTCTCCAGTTTCGCCGCGTCCGCGACACAACTGCGTCAACAGCAACGCGATAACATCCCGCTGTCGACCCAATTGCTGGTCAGCGCTAACTATCTTGATCCCGACGTTCGGTGAATGCGCTGACCTCGACCAGGCAGCTCATGGCGTTCGGCCCCTGCGTCAGCGGCGAGGTGCCGATATCCAGCGTCAGCACGTTCGGGTTGCCCGCCTGCTCGACCGGCCGGCGCTGCGCGTCGAAACCCGGCTCGAACCAGGCACCGGTCGCCATCAGCACCACGCCGCGCGTCACGCCATCGGTGAGCGATACCCCCGCCAGACAGCTGCCGCGCGCGTTGCTGACCAGCACTTCGGCGCCGTCCGCCACACCGCGCGGCGCCGCATCGTCCGGATGCATGTACAAGGTTTCTCGCCCGGCGGTCTTGTTGCCCTGCGCCAGCGGCGCCGGATCCATCTGGCTATGCAGGCGATCGCTCGGCTGAATGGAGATCAGGTGCAGCGGCCAGTTTTTGGCCTGCGGCGCGCCCAGCCACTCCACCGGCGGCCGCCACTGCGGATGCGGAGCGAAATCTTCGTAGCGATAGCCGGCGATCCGCTCGCTGAACAGCTCTATCTTGCCGCTGGGCGTTTGCAGCGGGTTAGCCTGCGGATCGGCGCGGAATGCGTCAAAAAATACGAACTCTTTAGCCGGCGCGGGCAGCTCGACATAGCCCCGTTGCCAGAAGGCCTCAAACTCGGGCCAGGCGACGCCGGCGCGCTGCTGCGCTGTGCCGCATTGCCGGTAGATAGCTTCGATCCAGGCCCGCTCGTCGCGATTCTCGGTAAAGCGCTCACGATAGCCGAGACGCTCCGCCAGATCGGCGAAGATATCGAAATCGTTGCGCGCCTGATGCTGCGGCGCAATGGCCTGATGCATCGCCAACACGTAGCGATCGCGCGACGAGCCGCCGATATCGTTACGCTCCAGCGAACTGGTGACCGGCAGCACGATGTCTGCCATTTTGGCCGCCGCCGTCCACCAGATATCTTGAACGATCACCGTGTCCGGCTTCTGCCAGCCCTCCACCAGCCGATTCAACTGCTGATGATGATGGAACGGGTTGCCGCCAGCCCAGTGCACCAAATGGATATCCGGATAATGCCGCGTCTCGCCGCAAAATTGATAGGCCTCACCGGGGTGCAACAGCATGTCGCAGATGCGCGCCACCGGGATCGCCAGCCCGGCCGGATTTTCGCCTACCGGCATGGTCGGCGCAGGCGTGTCCACGCGTGGATTGCCGACGCCGTTCATCGAGCCGTGGCCGAACGAGAAACCGCCGCCCGGCAGCCCCACCTGGCCCAGCATCGCCGACAGCGCGATCATCATCCAATACGGTTGCTCCCCCCGATGCGCGCGTTGCACGGAGTAGGAACAGGTGATAAAACTGCGCACGCCGATCAGTTGCCGCGCCAGCAGCGCAATGCGCGCCGCCGGAATGCCGGTAATAGCGCTAGCCCAAACGGGGGTTTTCGCCACGCCGTCACCGGCGCCGTTCAGGTAATCCGCCAGCTGTTGATAGCCCACGCAGTGGCTGTGCAGGAAGGCTTCATCCTGCGCACCCAGCCGCTGGATTTCGTAAGCCAGCGCCAGCATCAGCGCCACGTCGGTATTCGGCCGGATCGGGATCCATTCCGCGTTGACAAACTCGGGACAATCATCGCGCATCGGGCTGATGTTGATAACCGGCGTGCCCTTGCGCGCCAGCTTTTGCAGCCAGGGCTTGAGCGCATGTTCCGCCGCGCCGCCGGAAGAGACCTGAGCGTTTTTCAGCGCCAACCCGCCAAACGCCACAAACAGCTCGCAATGCTCCACCACGCTCGGCCAACTGGTGACGCGCCCGGTCAAGGGCGAAAAAGTGCCGATCACATACGGCAGAAAGAACTGCGCCGCGCCCCAGCTGTAGTTGCCCTGCTGATCGACGCCGCCGCCGCCGCTGAAGTAGAACCGCCGCACCAGCGAGCGGGCATGGTGCAGCCGCCCGGCCGACGACCAGCCATAAGAGCCGGTAAACAACCCGGAGGCGCCGTAACGCTCGCGCACCCGGCGATTCTCTTGCGCCACCAAATCGAGCGCCAATTCCCAGTCCACCTCGACGAAATCTTCCCTGCCGCGCAGCGTACGGTCGCTGCCCTCGCGCTTTTGCAGCCACGAGCGGCGCACCGCCGGCTTGCGGATGCGTTTGTCGGAGTAGACCATCGGGACGATGGAATCGAGCAGCGGCGAAGGATCAGGATCGTCGACGAAGGGTTCACAACGGATAAGCCGGCCGTCTTCAACCACGGCGGTATAAGCGCCCCAATGGGCGAGCTGCGGATAGCGTTTAATGGACATGGCGTTCTCGGCGCAAATCGGAATGCACAGACGTTACCTCAGCCCGCCGCCAGTGCCAACGTACAAATTGCGCTATCGTTCGGTAGCAGTCGGTTATGCGTACAGACGCGAAGAGATTCTGCAACCGCCACCACAAGTTGCGCACGAGACCGCTTGCAGCCCCGGTTTTTTTCCGCAAAACTGGGGGATGTAAGCGATTACCCAGGATGTGTTGACTGATATGGCTACGATAAAGGATGTTGCCAGGCTGGCGGGTGTTTCCGTGGCCACGGTATCCCGCGTGATAAACAATTCCCCCAAGGCCAGCGAAGGGTCGCGCACCGCGGTGCAGGCCGCCATGGAACAGCTGCAGTATCACCCTAACGCCAACGCACGAGCGCTGGCGCAGCAATCCACCGAGACGCTGGGGCTGATCGTCTCCGACGTTTCCGATCCCTTCTTCGGCGCGATGGTCAAGGCGGTCGAGCAGGTGGCCTACGCCACCCACAATTTTCTGCTGATTGGCAACGGTTACCACGACGCCGAAAAAGAGCGTCAGGCGATTGAACAGCTGGTGCGGCACCGCTGCGAAGCGCTGGTGGTGCACGCCAAAAGGCTGAGCGATCAGGAACTTTGCGGCTGGATGCAACAGATCCCGGGCATGGTGCTCATCAATCGCACGCTGCCGGGGTTTGAAACGCGCTGCGTGGCGCTCGACGATCGCTACGGCGCCTGGCTGGCGACCCGACATCTGATCCAGCAAGGGCACCAGCGCATCGCTATCATCTGCTCCACCCACCAGATTTCCGACGCCACCGATCGTCTGCAAGGCTATCTCGACGCGCTGCAGGAACACGGCATTGCGGTGGATGAAAAGCTGATCGCCTACGGCGAACCGGACGAGATCGGCGGCGAACAGGCGATGACCGAATTGCTCGGCCGCGGCCGTTCGTTCTCCGCCATTACCTGCTACAACGATCCGATGGCCGCCGGCGCGCTGTCGGTGCTGAGCGATAACAGCGTCGACGTACCGGGAGAAATTTCGCTGATCGGTTTCGACGACGTGTTGATTTCGCGCTACCTGCGCCCACGCCTGACCACCATTCGCTACCCTATCGTGGCGATGGCCACCCAGGCGGCGGAGCTGGCGCTGGCGCTGGCCAACCGGCAACCGCTGCCGGAAATCACCAACATGTTCAGCCCAACGCTGGTGCGCCGCCACTCGGTCGCCACCCTCAACAACGCGCACGAACAGCCGTAATCATGCCGCCGCATGGGTGAGCCGTCACCCATGCGCTCAGATTGCGCAGCCCGCCGCATTTCTCGCTTTTGGATTTTTTCCGCTCCCTGCGTTCGTGCAGATTGTTGGCACAATAACCTTTACACTATATAGCATAAACGCTATATTCTGAGCGCATCATGTGGCAAGTGGTGACCGTCGAACGATTCGACGACTGGTTTTTGGCGCTGAACAACGCCCAGCAAACAAGCATCCTGGCGGCGATCTTCAAATTACAGACGTTCGGCCCGCAGTTGGCGCGGCCGCACGCCGATACGCTGCATTTTTCCGACGCGGCCCGGCAGTTGAGGGAGTTGCGCGTTCAACATCGCGGGCGCCCTTTCAGGGTGTTTTTCGCCTTTGACCCACAGCGGCAAGCAGTATTGCTGTGCGGTGGCGATAAAACCGGCGACAAACGCTTTTACCAGCGCATGTTGCCCATCGCTGCCATGGAATTTTCACATTATCTGGCAACCCGGAGGTAGTGCAGATGGCCAAACCGTTATCCCAACTGATCGACAAGCTCGATCCCGCCGTCGTTGCCACAGCCAGGCAAAAAGCGGACAAGGAAATTTTCGAACTGCGGCTGGCGATGCTGAGGGAAGAGCTGGCGGTCTCTCAGGTTGAATTGGCGAAGCGGCTCGGCATCAGCCAACCCTCCGTCGCCAATTTGGAAAAGCGCGGCAGCGAAATAAAGCTGTCGTCGCTCAAACGCTATATCGAGGCGATGGGCGGCACGCTGTCGCTGGATGTGCAATTGCCCAATGGCCAGCACCGCCGCATGACGCTGTGAAGCGGGCGCAAGGCGCCCGCCCGCTTATCAGATAAGTTCCAGCGCGATCAGTTCTTCGATGGTTTGGCGGCGGCGGATCAAACGCGGCTCGCCGTTTTCGAACAGCACTTCAGGCAACAGCGGACGGCTGTTGTAGTTGGAGGACATCGATGCGCCGTAGGCGCCGGTATCGTGAAACACCAGATAATCGCCGATCTGCACCGGCGGCAGCTCGCGGGTTTCCACGCCGCCGCCCGCCTGCTGGGTGAAGACGTCGCCGGATTCGCACAGCGGCCCGGCGATCACCGTGTCGCGCAGCGGTTGTTCCGAGGTGTCGCGCCCATCGGCCGGCAACAGCGAAATATGGTGATAGCTGCCGTACATCGCCGGGCGCATCAGATCGTTAAAACCGGCATCCACCAGCACAAAGTGGCGGCTGCCCATGTCTTTTACCGCCCGCACCTCGGCCACCAATACGCCCGCCTCCGCCATCAGGAAACGTCCGGGTTCAATCTCCAACTGCACCGGGTGCCCCAGATGCGCGGCGATGCGCTCACGCGCCCGGTTCCACAAACCGAAATAGTGTTCGGTATCGATCGCCTCTTCGCCGTACTGATACGGGATAGACAGACCGCCGCCGGCGGAAATGGCGCTGATGTCATGACCGAGATCGATCACCTGCTGCACCATCGCATCGCAGACGCGCTCCAGATGCTGGTAATCGACGCCGGAGCCGATATGCATATGCACGCCGATCAGCTTCAGGCCGTAGCGGCGGATCTTCTCCACCGCCTGCGGCAGGTCGGCATACCAGATGCCGTGTTTGCTGTTCTCGCCGCCGGTGTTGGTTTTCTGGCTGTGGCCATGGCCAAACCCCGGATTAATGCGCAGCCACACCGGATGCCCCGCGGAAGCCTGGCCGAGCTGATCCAGCATATCGATGGAACCGGCGTTGACCGGGATCTTCAATGCGCTGACGCGCGCCAGCGTCGCGTGATCCAATACGTCCGCGGTAAACACGATATCGCTCGGCTCGCCGCCCGGCTGAAAACCGGCCTGCAGCGCCCGCTCGATTTCGCCGAGCGACACCGAATCCACCTTCACGCCCTGCTCGCGCATCAGGCGCAAAATATGAATGTTCGAACAGGCTTTCTGCGCGAAACGGATAGTGTCGAAGTGGCGCAGCTGAGCGATGCGCTGGCTGATGATGTCGGCATCATAAGCCCAGACCGGGCAACCGAAGCGCTGCGGCAAGGCCAGCAGGTTAGCGGCGTTCAACGCGGTGGAGGTGTCGTGCAACGGGCGTGGCATGGCGATATTCCCAATTCGAAAGTAACGGCAGATAAGGCCATAGTGCCGCACGCTGAATCGGGTGGAAAATATCTATTTAGCCGTAGTCTATTCATTTATGATATAGCTTTCTCTACAGTCGAGCAGCCTCGTCATGCACAGCATCTCTTTGCGGCAGATAGAAATTTTTCGGGCGGTGATGACCACCGGCAACCTGACCGAGGCGGCGGCCCTGCTGCAAACCTCGCAACCCACCGTCAGCCGTGAGCTGGCGCGCTTTGAGAAGCTGATTCGGCTGCAGCTGTTCGATAGGGTTCGCGGGCGCTTGTCCCCCACGGTGCAGGGCCTACGGCTGTTCGAAGAGGTGCAACGCTCCTATTATGGCCTCGATCGCATCGTCAACGCCGCCGCCGGCATTCGCCAGTTTCAGCAGGCGCAGCTGTCGATCGTGTGCCTGCCGGTATTTTCCCAATCGCTGCTGCCGGCGGTGTGCCGGCCCTTTATCGAACGTTACCCGGAAGTCAGCTTCAGCGTGATCCCGCAAGAATCGCCGCTGCTGGAAGAGTGGCTGTCGGCCCAGCGCCACGATCTGGGGCTGACGGAAACCACCCTGACGCCGGCGGGCACCGAGCGGGTGACGCTGATGACGTTGAATGAAGTCTGCGTGCTGCCGACGGGTCACCCCCTGCTGGCAAAAGACCTTCTGACGCCACAGGACTTCACCGGGCAGAACTTTATCAGCCTGTCGAACACCGACAGCTATCGCCACTTGCTCGATGCGCTGTTCGCCGAGCAGGGCGTCGAGCGCCGCATGGTGATGGAAACGCACAGCGCGGCGTCAGTGTGCGCCATGGTGAGAGCCGGCGTGGGGGTCTCGATCGTCAACCCGCTGACGGCGCTCGACTATGCCGGCAGCGGCGTGCACGTGCGGCCATTCAGCATCGACGTGCCGTTCACCGTCAGCCTGATACGGCCGCTGCACCGCCCTTCATCGGCGCTGGTGACGGCCTTTATCGACCATCTGCATCAACAGGCGGCACTGTTCTCCGCCCGCCTGGCCGCCGCCGTCAGGCGCTGAAAACGGCGTGGGAATGTTGCCGCGGTCTTAGCGCAGCGTCGCCTGCCACTGCGGATCGCTGGCGAACCATTCCACCAGAAAGTCCAGCATGGTGCGCAAGGTGGCGGGCATTTGTCGGCGTGAGGTGTAGATGCCGTAGATACCCATCGATTGCGGCCGGTAACCCGGCAGCAGCTCCACCAGTTCGCCGCTGGCCAACAGCGGCGCCGCCGAATAGTAGGGCTGCAGGGAAATGCCCGCGCCCTGCACCGTACCGGCCATCAGCACCACCGATTCGTTGGCGCTCAGGTTGCCGCTGACCGCCACCGCCGATTTCACCCCCTGAGCGTCGAAATGCCACAGGCTTTTGCCGAAATAGGAATAAGTCAGGCAGTTGTGCAACGCCAGATCCTGCGGCTGGCGCGGCGTGCCGTGCGCCGCCAGATAAGCGGGCGCGGCGCACACCACCGACGCGCAGGTGGACAGCGGCCGGGCGATCAGGTTGGGATCCAGCTCATTGGTGATGCGCAGCGCCAGATCGATGCGCTCTTCCACCAGGTTCACCGCCCGGTTGTTCATCTGCAGATCGACCGCCACCTGCGGATGACGCTTCAGATACTGGGCGACGGCCCCCACCAGCGCCGTTTGTCCGAGCGATTGCGAACAGGTGATGCGCAGCAGGCCGCGCAGTTCGTCGCTCTGCCCTTCCTCCACCAGATCGATTTCCCCCGCCAGCGCCAACATTTGTCGGCAGCGCTCCAAAGTACGCTCACCGGCGTCGGTCAGACTAAGCTTACGGGTAGTGCGGTGCAGTAAACGCGCCCCGGCCCATTGCTCCATCTGGGCCAGGTAGCGAGTGACCATCGCACGCGACATCTCCAGCGTTTCCGCAGCGGCGATCATGCTGCCGCGATCGACGATGGTGACAAAAACCTCAGCGGCGGTAATGCGATCCATGATTAGTCCGATTTATGCAACGAATAATTGCTTATTATCCGGTTTTTCTATCGCTTTATGCAACCTAACATCATTACAACATTAACCGATACCTAAGGACCTCTGCCCATGTTTAAGAAATCACTGTTAACTCTGGCCTTCACCGGCGTCGCCACCCTGAGCACCTACGCCACCGCTGCCGATACCCTGACCATGGAAGTGTATAACCCGGGCGAGAAAAGCGTGTTCCCGGTGTCTTCCGAAATCATCAGCGGCAAACACGAAGTGGCGCTGATCGACGCACAGTTCCAGCGCAACGATGCCGAAGAGCTGGTGAAAAAGATCAAGGCGACCGGCAAGAAACTGACCACCGTCTACATCAGCCACTCAGATCCGGATTTCTATTTCGGTCTGGACGTGATTAAGGCCGCTTTCCCGGAGGCGAAAATCATCGCTTCGCCTGGCACCATCAAGGACATTAACGCCACCAAAGACGGCAAAATCGCCTACTGGGGCCCAATCCTGAAAGACAACGCGCCGAAAACCGTGATCGTGCCGCAGCCGCTGCAGGGCGACAGCTTCACCATCGACGGTCAAAAAGTGGAAGTGAAAGGCCTGAACGGCCCGACCCCCGATCGCACCTTCGTGTGGATCCCGGCGCTGAAAGCGGTCGTGGGCGGCGTGGCGGTCGCCGGTGACAATATCCATCCGTGGATCGCCGATAACCAGAGCGTAGAATCGCGCCAGCACTGGCAGCAGACGCTGAAAAACATCGAAGCGCTGAAGCCGCAGGTCGTCGTGCCGGGCCACTTCCTGCCGGGTGCCGCACAGACACTGGCATCGGTGCACTTTACCCAAAAATACCTGACCACGCTGGAAGCCGAACTGCCAAAAGCCAAGGATTCCGCCGCGCTGATTGAAGCGATGAAAAAGCACTACCCGACGCTGAAAGACGAATCGAGCCTGGAACTGAGCGCGAAAGTGCTGAAAGGCGAGATGAAGTGGCCGCAATAAGCGCCCGTGCGTGATTGAACCAGCCCTGGCGCCGCGGCGGCTTGCCGCGCGCCAAGCGAGGAGTAAAAATGACCGAAACCACTCTGCATTACATTTTCGATCCGCTGTGCGGTTGGTGCTACGGCGCCGCACCGCTGGTGAAAGCGGCTCAGAGCCTCCCCGGGCTGAAGGTCGTGCCGCACGCCGGCGGCATGATGACCGGCAACAACCGCCGTCAGATTACCGACGAATGGCGCAACTACGTCATTCCGCACGACAAGCGCATCGCCGAGATGACGGGCCAGCCTTTCGGCGAAGCCTATTTCAACGGCCTGCTGCGCGACACCACGGCGGTGATGGATTCCGAGCCGCCGATCACGGCTATCCTGGCGGCGGAAAAACTGGCGGGACGCGGGCTGGACATGCTGCACCGCATTCAGCAGGCGCACTATCAGGAAGGGCGACGCATCGCCGACACGCCGGTGCTGGAAGCGTTGGCGAAAGAGCTGGGGTTGCCTTCGGCGGCGTTTATCGCCGAAATGCGCTTCAACAGCGGTGCGCCGACCGCGCAACACATCGCGGAAAGCCGGGCGCTGCTGGCCAAAGTGCAGGGCCAGGGCTTCCCGACCTTTGCGCTGCAGGATAGCGAGGGCCAGCTGCACCTGCTGCCGGCCGGCAATTATCTGGGCAATGTGGAAGCCTGGAAGAATCTGTTGGGCGCCGCCGCGCTGGCGTAACCCTTCTCGCCCCGGCCACCGGGGCGGGTCATTCGACCCGCACGAACCGCCCTTCCGCCCGCACATTGTGGCCGAACCCGCAATCCCCCCGCGTATGCATCTCCAGCGCTTGCTCGCCAAACGCCATCGTCACGTCGCAGACCTGCGCGCTTTCCGAGTCATGTTGATGGTAGACGGCCTTGCCGTGCTCAATGGGCAGCTCGGCGGTGAAGTCGCCCATGTTCGGGCCGTAATACAGCCCCATCTGCGGCATGGCGTAGCCGGAAAAATCGATCAGCCAGCGCTCGCCCTGCGGCTTCACCACCACTTCGCTCCACACCCCGCGCCCGGCGTATTGCCAGTACACGCCGCCCGGCCCCTGCGGCTGCGGCCGCTGCGCCAGGCGTTGGCGCAACAGACTCATGTTGTGCTGCGATTTGTCATCGTGCGGCGCCAGCGCCAGATAGGCCTGCGCCTTGAGCAATTCACCGGCGTGCATCAGCGACAGCGCCACGTTGTTGTAAGCCGTGGCGACAGCCTGCTCGCTCAGACCGCAAAACTCGCTCCAGGCCGCCTGATCGCGAAAGATGTCGGCGGCTTTGGCGTAATCCTGGCGCTGATAGGCCTTTTTTCCCAGTTCGGCGTAGCTCGCCACCTTTTGGCAGTCGGCGGCGATGTCCGGCTCGTCAATGTGCGCCCAGGCCCGGGCGCTGGCGAAGACGCCGCAGGTCAGCAACAGGGGAAACCAAGCCTTCATCGTTTATCCTTTCTGCAAAAATTCGGCGCCAGTATAACCGCCCGGCGCCGGAGTGTATGCCGCAATTGCGCTCACCTGCGCGCCGACGGCGATTCAGCCGCCTTATTTCAAACGGTTAGCGGAGTCAAAACTGCTTACAGTCGCGGTTTGTTTGTTACCGGCCCGCAGCCCATGCTGAACAAAATACCGCAATTATCGAGCCGTTATGAACGCAACCCCCTTGCAGAAACACGCCATTTGGCAGTTGATCAAACCCTTTTGGGTGTCGGAGGAACGATGGCGCGCCTGGATGATGCTGATCGCCATCGTCGTCCTGTCGCTCGGCCTGGTCTATATCAGCGTGCAGATCAACCAGTGGAACCAGGTGTTCTACGACGCGCTGCAGAACAAAAACTACCCGGTATTCAAGGCGCAGCTGTGGCGCTTTACCTATCTGGCGCTGATCTTCATCGTGCTGGCGGTCTACAAGATCTACCTGACTCAGGGGCTGCAGATGCGCTGGCGGCGCTGGATGACGGAAAGGTTCATGGGAAAATGGCTGGCGCACCAGGCGTATTACCACACCGAGCAGCAGCAGATCGTCGATAACCCCGATCAGCGTATCGCTGAAGATCTCAACGTGCTGACCCAATATACCCTGTCGCTGTCGCTCGGGCTGCTCTCCAGCCTGGTGACGCTGTTTTCCTTTATCGACATTTTATGGCACGTCAGCGGGCCGATGACCTTCGCGCTCGGGCAACACGCCATCACCTTGCCCGGCTATATGGTGTGGTTCGCGCTGCTGTATGCGGTGTTGGGATCGCTGCTGATCTGGTGGGTCGGCAAACCGCTGGTCATGCTGGGCTTCAACCAGGAACGGTATGAGGCGAACTTCCGTTTCGGCCTGATCCGCATCCGCGAAAACAACGACGCCATTGCGCTGTACCACGGCGAACCGCGCGAGGCGCAGCAGTTGGGTGACCGTTTCGACACCATTCGCAGCAACTGGTGGGCGATCATGCGCATCACCCGGCGGCTCAACATCGCCACCAACTTCTACGGCCAGTTCGCCATCGTGTTTCCCCTGCTGGTGGCGGCGCCGCGCTACTTCTCCGGCGCCATCCAGATGGGCGGCCTGATGCAGATCGCCTCGGCCTTCGGCCAGGTGCAGGGCGCGCTGTCGTGGTTTATCGACGCGTTTAACGATTTGGCGACCTGGAAAGCCTGCGTTAACCGTCTGGCCGGCTTCAACGCCGCCGTCGATCAGGTTCACCATCAGCCGCGCGGCATTCAACTGCGGGAGGAGACCGCCCATCCGTTAACGCTGGACAACCTCAGCCTGCACTTGCCCGACGGCCAGCCGCTGCTGACCGGCGCCGAGATGACGCTGCAACGCGGCGATCGCCTGCTGATCGTCGGGCCTTCCGGCTGCGGCAAGTCAACGCTGCTGCGCGCCATCGCCGGTATCTGGCCTTACGGCGCGGGCGCCATCGGGGTAGCGGGCAACGCCAACATGCTGTTCCTGCCGCAGCGCAGCTACATTCCGATCGGCACGCTGCGCGAAGCGCTGAGCTACCCGAGCCTGGCGTCGGAATACAGCGACGCGCAGCTGATGCGGGTGCTGGAAAACTGCCACCTGAAGCACCTGCAGCGTTGGCTGGACACCTCCGCCAACTGGAGCCATCGCCTGTCGCCGGGCGAGCAACAGCGGCTAGCCTTCGCCCGCGCCCTGTTGATTCGCCCGAGCATCCTGTTCCTCGACGAGGCCACCAGCGCGCTGGACGACGAAACCGAGCAACTGATGTACTGCCTGCTGGTGGATGAACTGCCGGACGTGACGCTGGTCAGCGTGGCGCACCGCAACAGCGTGGCGAAATACCACCAGACCTGCTGGCGCTTCAGCCGCGGCGAAGACCAACCGGCGCGTCTGGCGCTGAGCCCGTTGCCGGCCTAACTCACGGAGCCGGGCGCGCCCGCGCCCGGTTTTCGTTCAGATGCCGTCGGCCTGCGCGTCTTCGCACTTCACTCGGCGGCGTTCATGCCACAGGCTGGTCAGGCCGCGTTTACCGCACGCCAGCGCCACCTCGCGAAATTCATCCAGGCTCAGTCCGTCACGCTCCAGCATCATTTCCGCCGCCAGCTGCATGTTGACGCCGGTCAGCACTTCGCAATCACCCCGCGCATCCGCCAGTTCACAGGCGCTGCGAAAAGGCGAACCGCCGAGCATGTCGGTCAGGAACACCACGCCGTCCGGCTGCGCCACCGCGACCAGCGCCGAGCGTAAGGCATCCCTGAGCTGCGCGGTGCTCATCTGTTCGGGGAAATCGACCGCCGCGCAATGTCGCTGCGGCCCCACCACCTGTTCCACCGCCTGCAGCAGCCCGGAGGCAAAGCCGCCGTGGCCGGTAATCACAATGCCTGGCATATCCCGCTCCTCATAAAATGCCGATAAATTTGCCCGCCACGCCGATCGCTACGGTGACGCCAATCAGCTTCACCGGCGAGAATCCGCGCTTCATCAGGAAGAAAATGAGCAGCGTGAAGCACAGCGGCAGCAAGTTGGGCATCAACTTGTCCAGCACGTCGGTCTGCAGTGCCACGCTGGCCTTGCCGGCATGCATCACCAGCGGCGTGGACAGGTGCACGTACGAGGCCACCAGCGCGCCGATCACCGTCATGCCGACAATGGAAGCGGCGTGAGAAATGCGCCGCGTATGGGTCTTCAGCAGCGCCAGCGCGCTGGTGCCGGCCTGATAGCCGTAGTGCGCCAGCCCAAAACGCAGGCCGAAGTGGAACAGGTTGAACAGCAGCAGGAAGACGATCGGCCCGAACAGGCTGCCCTCCAATGCCAGCGAAGCGCCTATGCCGGCGCAGATTGGCAACAGCGTCAGCCAAAACAGCGCGTCGCCGATACCGCCGAGCGGCCCCATCAGCGCCACTTTCACCGCGCGAATGGTGGAGATCTTTTCCTTGTTCTGCTCCATCGCCAGCACCAGGCCGGACAGGAAGGTGACGTCGAACGGGTGCACGTTGATAAATTCCATGTGCATCTTCATCGAGTTGGCCAGATCCTGCGGGTTGCGGTGGATCTTGCGCAGCGCGGGGATCAGCTGATACAGCCAGCCGCCCGCCTGCATGCGCTCGTAGTTGAACGACGCCTGCAGCAGCAGCGAACGCCAGGCCATGCGGTTGATGTCGCCGCGCGTCAGCGCTTCGGCGGGCCGGCTGTCCAGATAGTCGTCCTGCTCCACCTGGCTGGTGGCCAGCGCCTGCGCCATACGCTGCTCGGCCTTTTGCGCCAGCAGATCGTCGGAATCGTTAAATGCCATCTTCGGCGTCCTCCTGCGGAGCGGGCCGGGCCGTCGCCTCTGCCGCGCCGCGTTGCGTGTTGAAGAAATCAATCAAAGCGATCGCCAGGGCGCCCAGCGCCACCGCCAGGATCGGCAGCTTGAGAAACGTGACCGAGATGAAACCGAGGATAAAATAGGCCACGTAGGTTTTTTTCATCATCACTTTCATCAGCAGCGAGAAACCGATCGCCGGCATCATGCCGCCCGCCACCGCCAGCCCGTCCAGCAGCCAGCCCGGCGCTTTCTGCACCATGGCGCTGGCCGCATCGGCGCCGAAGTAAATCGGCAGGAACGCCACCACGAAATAGAAGATGAACAGAATGCCGATGCCGAGATAGTTCACCCGTTCAATGCCGCGCCAGTTCAGCGCTTTCACCATGCGATCGCAGCGGTGCATCATCGGTGAGAACAACGTAAACAGCAGCGTGATGCAGCCCTGCACCGCGATCGAGAACGGCACCGCCACGCCGATCGCCACTTTAGGATCGGCTTTGGTCAGAATGGCGAATGCGGTGCCGATCACCCCGCCGATCACCACGTTAGGCGGTTGGGCTCCCGCCAACGGCACCATCCCCATCCACACCAGCTCCAGCGTGCCGCCCACCAGCAACCCGGTATAGAAATCGCCCAAAATCAGCCCCACCAGCGGCCCCATCACTACCGGCCGGTGGAAGTGGGTCAGACCGTCGAACAGGTCAACCCCCGCCAGCCCGGCCAACAGCGCAATCAATAACGCATCCGTCAACATGCTTTCCCCCTGGCTCAAAAGAGCAGTTTGCCGATCGCCTCACCCGCTTCATCCGGCACCCGTCGCACTTCGCACTCCACGCCCAGTTCCGCCAGCGCGCGGAACGCGGCCACGTCGCCGTCGTCCAGCGACACCGTTTTGTGCACCTGCCGCTTCCCCTCGGCGAAGTGCATATTGCCGACGTTGACGAAACGGATCGGCACCCCGCCGCGCACCAGCGTCAACACGTCCTGCGGCGTTTTGCACACCAGAAAGATCTTCTGCCGATCCGCCGCCTTGTGGATCACGTCAATGGTTTTCTGCAGCGTGAAATAACGGGTCTGCACCCCTTCCGCCACCACCATGTCCATCAGGTTCTGCTGCACCGGATCGGCGGCGGCCTCGTCGTTGGCCACCACCACCAGGTTGGCGCCGAGGGTATTGGTCCAGGTCACGCCCACCTGGCCGTGCACCAGGCGATTGTCGATGCGGGTCATTAAAATGTTCGGCATGCTAGCGGCCCTCCGGGTAACAGGCGGCGTGGTAATCGTCGAGTACCTGCGTCACTTTATGCAGCACCCACTCCTGCGGATCGGCGCTCAATTCGCCGGCGTTCAGCGCCCGCGCCTGATCCGGCAGGTACTGGCTGAGCAGCGCCAACGGCGCCGGGTTGCGGCGCAGGTTATCCAGCAAGCCGTCGACCGCCTGCTGCACCTGCGGCTGCGGCCAGTAGTAACGCACCCGATCGCTCAGGCTGTAGTGGCGATCGAGATACTGTTGGTGCGGCGTGCCGTGGTAATAGCGGCTCCACTGCTGCGGCTGCTCGCGCATCACCTGTTCCAGCGTGGCGCGCAGCTGCGACGACTGGCGTTCCCCCAGCCATTCACGCTCGATGCGATCGAGAGCGAACAGCGCTTCTCGCAGCGCAAAGGTCAGCGCCGGCCCCACCTTCAGGATGGCGAAGTGATCGCGCACCAACTGGCGATAGGCCTGCGGCGGTTGGTAATCCGTAGAGTGCGCTTCATAGATCATGCCCGGCTGCCGTTCGATGAAATGGCTCAATGCGTCGGCGCGCTGCGGCTGATAACGTTCGACGCTGTGGTGATCGAACTCGACGCCCGGCTGCACCACCAGCGCAATGGTTCGCTGCCAGGCATCGTTCAGCTCGGCTTTTTGCCAGGCGATACGGTGCATTTCCAGCGTTTGCGCCACCGCCTGCGGCGTGGTGACCTGCAGGCCCGCCAATGCCTCCTGCGCGCCGCCCGGCACCGGCACCTCGGTGCCGATCACATAGACCGGCGCTTCGCCGCCGCTCTGCGCCCAGGCGCGTTCCGCCACCGCGCACAGGCGTGCCGCACGCTCGGCGACCGCCGCATCCCCCAGGGGCGAGGGATCGCCGGCGCACGACATGGAACAATCGAGATGAATTTTGCGAAATCCGGCGCGAACGTAATCGTCGATCAACGTTTCCGCCAGCGCCATCGCTTCCTGAGCCGGGCGATCCTGCCAGGCGTTCGGCCCCAGATGATCGCCGCCCAGCCACACGCGCTCGCGCGCCAGGCCAACCTCATCCGCCAGACGCCAAAGCGCATCGCGGAACTGGGCCGCCGTTTGGCCGGTATAGCCGCCGAACTGATTGACCTGGTTGGAGGTCGCTTCCACCAACACCGGCGTGCCGCGGCTTTTAGCCTGCCGCAGCGCGGCCTCCAGAACCCAGGGATGGGCGGAACAGACGGAAAAAATCCCGACCGGCATACCGGCCTTGTGCTGCTCGACAAGCTGTAACAACTGCTGCATGAAGCCCCCATGCAGGCGCCGTGCTACCGATCGGCGATGATGACCTCCACGCCCAGCTCGGTTAACGCCCGCTCGTAATCGTCCGGAAGACGGCTGTCAGTGATCAGCCGATGGATTTGTCCGGCTTCGCGAATCATGCAAAAGCTCTTGCGACCGAATTTGCTGGCATCCGCCACCGCGATAATCTCGCGCGCCACCTCGCACATCACGCGATTGAGGTGCGCTTCACCGGGGTGAGGCGTGGTGATGCCGGCGCTCAGATCGAACCCGTCGACGCCCAAAAACAGCTTGTCGAAGCGGTACTGACGCAATTGCTGCTCGGCAGCCGGACCGTAGAGCGAGTAAGAGTTGCGGCGCACGCTGCCCCCCAGCACCATGACTTCCACCCCGTCGTTTCCCGAAAGCTCATAGGCAATGTTCAGCGCGTTGGTCATCACCACCAGATCGCGCCGCCCCTTCAGGAACGGCACAATCTGCGCGGTGGTTGAACCGGAATCGAGGATCAGCGCCTCGCCGTCGCGCACATAGCCGGCCGCCGCGTTGGCGATCAGCGTTTTGACATCGCGATTCAACCGCCCTTTGTCCCGCAGCGGCCGATCGAAAGCGAATTGCTGATTGAGCATTGCGCCGCCGTAAGCGCGCAGCGCACACCCTTTTCGTTCCAGAAAGCGCAGATCGTTGCGGATCGTCACCGTGGATACTGCAAACTGTTTGCTGAGCTGTTCCACACGCACGCTGCCGTGCTCGCATAACAGATCGATGATGTGTTCACGTCGCTTTGCGGTATTCACTGGCATGAGCTGCGGTCCTCAGGTTTCCGGTATCGCCGGGGAGAAGATGGCTTTCGCTCTACTGCGCTGGCATTACAGCAAAGCGAAAGCAATGAAATTGTGATCGGGCTTACAGCCCCGTTTTAGCAAAAAAACCGCCAAAAAACCTTTCGAATCGAAACGAATCGAAAAGCAAAAAAAATGGAATGGGAGAAAAATGAAATGCCATGACGAGCATGAGCGCCGGAGAGCAGCCGCACCGGCGGCGGCAGAAGTGAAAGCGCTGCAGACCCCGCCCTGCACCATGACTTTTAGTTCGCTAAGTGACCAGGATCACATAATGGTAATTATCCTGCGGCCGGCGGGGGTCAGCCCTCTCCATCCCGCCGGGCCATCCCCTTGTCAGCACGAGCCATCTTCCCTACACTTGCAATCAGATATCGGCTCCTTGTCGGTACGTAAGCGTTAACGTCAATCAACGCATCACGCCATGCAGCGCTGATTGTCTGCATGCCCTGGTGCGAGGAACTCATGCCGCAACCCGCTTCATCTTCATCATCATCCATCGCGACCCCGCGTCGCCGTTTGCATCGCCCTGCTCTGCTGATCGTTGGCATCATGCTGATCGCGGCTAACCTGCGTGCCGCCCTCACCAGCGTCGGCCCGCTGCTGGAACAGATTCAGCAACAGCTGGCGTTGTCCGCCACCGCCGCCGGCCTGATCAACTCGCTGCCGCTGATCCTGTTCGCCATCCTCTCGCCACTCACCCCGGCGCTGGCGAAACGCATCGGAATCGAACGCACCCTGGGCTTTGCCCTCGCACTGCTGGTTTGCGGCATCGCGCTGCGTTCCCTGCCGCAAGACGCCATGCTGTGGCTGGGAAGCGTTCTGATCGGTGCCGCCATCGCCTTCGCCAATGTGGTGCTGCCAACGCTGGTGAAAAGAGATTTTCCTCATCGCGCCGCCGCGATGATAGCGGCCTATGCGGCGGTGATGTCACTGGTCGCCGCCATCGCCTCCGGTCTGGCGGTACCGCTGGCTTCCCTGGCCGATCTCGGCTGGCGCTTCTCCTTGCTGTGCTGGGGATTACCTGCGCTGTTGGCGCTGTTGATCTGGTTGCCGCAGCTGCGGCGCACAGCCACACCCGCAGCCAAAGAGCCACAATCGGCAGAGCCGCAACGCTATCGCTCTCCCTGGGGCAGCGCGCTGGGCTGGCAAGTGGCGATGTTCATGGGGCTGCAATCGATCGCCTTCTACACCATTATCGGCTGGTTCAGCGCCTTTGCCGTCAGCCACGGCGCCTCAGCCCAGCAGGCGGGCTTCGAGCTGTTCGTTTATCAGGTGGTGGCGATCGTCGCCAACTTTGTCATGGTGGTGATTTTGCCGCGCGCGCGCGATCAGCGGGCGATAGCGCTGGGCAGTTCTCTGCTGATCTTTATCGGCGTCGGGGGATTATTGGTGCAACCCGCCAGTTCACTGGTGTGGCTGACGTTTGCCGGGTTGGGAGCGGGGAGTTCGCTGGTGCTGGCGCTGTCGTTCTTTGGATTGCGCAGTCAGCATCATCATCAGGCGACGCTGCTGTCGGGCATGGCGCAATCCGTCGGTTATCTGTTGGCCGCGCTGGGACCCACCTTATTCGGCCTGTTGCACGATCTGACGGAAGGCTGGCGCTGGCCGTTGATCGCTCTGCTATGCCTGACCGTCTTGCAAATGCTGTTCGGCGCGCTGGCCGGCCGCAGCCGCGTGATCGGCTAACGTCGCTGAACGATGGGCCGCGCCGCTTCGGGAGTGGTATCCTGCCATAAATCTTCAATAAAGGCGCGCTGCTCATCGCTCAGCCCCCATGAAGGCGGAATTTTTGACTGCGCGCGACGCTGAACGCCCTCACGGTTTTTAGCCTGCTTCTTGTTCACGAATCGTCTTCCTGCTTAACCTGCTAACTCAGTAACCAGTAAATCACGGCAGCGGTTAGCAGCCAGAACAGCCCGCTACCGATAAACACACACAGCCATGCTTTACGTTTGATATTTGATCCATCCTTGCTCACCACAGCGCCCCTAACCAATAGATTAAACCACTCAAAATAAAATTATTGATCTATTTTAACGATCAATAAAGTCGTTTTTTCCTATGGAAATTTAAAAAAATGCTGCTACCCATAGGTCTGCATTGCCGAATCAGCCACAACGGCACCGTGGATATCACTGTTATCGGCAGGCGAGAACGTGTTTTGATAGGCGAACGAATGCGCAGTGTGCCACACCTTTAAAGGTCAAAATTAAACCACCGGTAAATAATTCAAACATCAATTATTTGACTGGTCGTAAGCCAAATCGGCAGCAGACAGCATTGGAGGAGCGAGAGAAAATGAAGCGACGCACTGAAATAATGCGCGGGAGAAGCGCCGGCCCGTTTTGGTCTGGCACGGGCCGGCGTAAGTTAACCGATTCTGCTGACGGAATCCCGGCTGGCGTGTTCACGCTCGCTGCCGGTCAACTCGCGTAAATGGCCTGAGCGCATCTCCAGCAACCGATCGGCGTGTTCGAAATAGTGATCGTCATGGCTGATGGCGAACACCGTTTTGCCTAACGCGCGCAGCGCCGGCAACAGTTCGCGATAGAAAATGCGCCGGAACTGCGGATCCTGATCAGCGGCCCATTCATCCAACAGCAAAATATCGCGTTGTTCCGCCACCGCCAGCAACAGGGCCAGACGTTTGCGCTGCCCCTGCGACAGTTGCGGGTTGGTCACTCTGGCGCCGTCGAACTGCAATTTGCTTTTCATATTCAACCGTTCAAGCCAATGCGCGACCAGCGCCGTATCAGGTTCGCCGCCTTCCGGTCCTTGTAAACGATCGAACTGATGAAAATCGGTGAAAATCGCTGAAAACAGCCGGCGATAGTCCGGCATATCCGCCGCGGTCTGTGCGACACCATCCAGAACGATGTGCCCGCTTACCGGCCGATACAATCCGGTCAACAGCATCGCCAGCGTTGACTTGCCGCTGCCGTTGCCGCCGATAAGAAACACCAGCTCACCGCGCCGCAGCGTCAGATTAAGCGGCCCGACGGTAAAACCGGGCTGTTGTTCCGCATCTGCATAGTGAAAAACCACGTCGCGCAGCTCCAGCGTCTGCCAGGAACGGCCAACGGCGGCTGGAAACCCCGACTGATACTCGGCCAGACGCAGCGCTTTCAGCTTGTTGAAGGCCACTTCGGCGCCGACCAGCGTCGGAAACGCCCCCACGGCCTGCAGTAAGGGCGTGCGCAAGAACAGCAGCGTCAGCGAGTAGGTCGCGGCCACCGTCGAGTCCGCCCATCCCAAACTGTTGGCCATAAAGAACACCAGCCCGATCGCCCCTAACATCATGATGTTTGACCAGTTGAGCGCACTCAAATGGAAGGTATCGGCGCGAATGATATGGTAGCGATAGGCTTGCGCGTCGGGCTGATAGGCCTGCTCGTATAACGCCTGCGCCCGTTTGCGGTTCAACGTCAGTTCCTTACGGCCGTCAATCACCGATTCATAACGATGATAGAGACGCTCTTCTGACTCGCGCAAACTGGCCATATGGCGATAAACCCGTGACACCAGGCAGCCGCTACCCACCACGGTCACCGCCACCCAAACCGCCGTGACCGCCAGCATTTTCGGCGATAACCACCCCAGATAGGCCGCTGCCCCCAGGGTCAAAATCACCCCTTGCACCAATTCGGGCAAGCGCACGAAGGCGATGGTGATATTGCGGATGTCACTGGACAGACTGGCCAGCAATGAGGCGCTGCCTAACTGTTCGAGGCGCTCGATCTCGGTATCCAGAATGCGCTTCACCAGTTGCCCACGCAATCGATAGACGAAGTAATGGCCCAATGTGGTCAGCGCCAGTTGCGAACCCAACGTGACCGCTATCAACAATGCCAGCAGGGCGAGAAACATCGGCAACACGGCCAATGGGTTGCCGCTGGCGTCCATCAGATATTGATTGATAAAAGCAATGATACCGATGCCTAAACCGGCGCTGGCCATGGTCAATGCCATAACCGCCAGAAATGGCCAACGATACTGCCGATAAACCACCCGTAGCAGTTCCATGAACAAACCTCTGAAATCGCGATCTGGCAGGCATTGTAAGCGGCGCGAGAATGAGATCAAGACGAATTCTCATCACAGCTTATCAAGCACTGGTCGGGGGAGAGGCGTTGCCGCCTGCCGGCGGCCAATTCGCAGCATGGTTCACTCTGGGCGCTAAATATTCGCCAATTAAATAAGCCGCTAAAAAAATAGATCTATAAAATCAAAATTCATTCACTAAAAAAATAACAAAAAGAAAAAGATAAAATAAACCCATGCATTAGCAAATAAAATTATTTATTTCCTTTGCCGCCTATTATGTTCCAATGCTTTAATAAAACTTCATGATGGAAATCGCCAGTACCAGATACGCAGGAAAGGAAAATGAAAAAAAGGAAATTCCTTAGCCAGATTGAAATTGAACAACTGATTGCCGCCGTGCATGAGGGTAAAAATAGCATTCGAGATCGTTGTTTACTATTAATGTGCTTCATTCACGGCTTGCGGGTGAGCGAACTGCGATCATTACGCCTGCAAGATATTGATCTTACCTCCCATCGGATCCATATATCTCGGCTAAAGAACGGTTTTTCCGTTCAACACCCCATTCAGCCGCGAGAACGACAGGCGCTGTTAAACTGGCTGGCCCAGCGGGCGAACTATCCTGACGCCAATTCCCCATGGTTATTTCTGTCGCGCCACGGCGGGCAAATTTCACGTCAGCAACTGTATCGCCTAATGAGAATGTACGGTGAAATGGCCGGCATTAGCGTTCAGGTTCATCCTCACATGCTGCGACACTCCTGCGGTTACGCGCTTGCAGATAACGGGGTCGATACGCGCTTGATTCAGGATTATTTAGGGCACAAAAATATCCAGAATACGGTGATCTACACCGCAACCAATGTAGAGCGATTCCGCACGATCAGCATTTAATCTTACGATGGAAATAACGATGCAGGCGCTCATCTTCTTTTAACATGCGCATCGAGTAAGGTAAAAATATCGGATGGGAAAATGCAGCCCGGCACGCCAACAACGGTCTAATTCAGCACTATTCCAACGCCGAGCTGCTTTCATCCACCCGCCCAGGGGAACACTTGTTTGATTGTTTTTTCAACGCCTATGCTACCGGCTTATACCCTGCCATTAACGATTAAGTCCCCTTTGACCACTTCCCGCCAAATTGTCGCGTAATATTGCCGTGCAATGAAAATAGTTCGCTGTCATTCTTCACCTGCAGTTTGCGCATGGCGCTGCATTTATGCGCGCTGATCGTCTTGATGCTGCGGCGTTGCAATTCGGCAATTTGCCGCAGGCTCATGCCGTTGAACAAAAAGGCCAACACATCAGTCTCGCAGCGAGTCAGCTTCCGAGTGGCCACCTCATCTGCGCTAACCGAGGGGGCCAGAAAAGTCCCTATCTGTGGGCTCAACACTCGCTCCCCAAGCAAGACCCGATTAAAAAACTCCGCCACCAGCGGTAAAGCGTCATCTCTGGCGACGATGCTGACATTGGGCTGAGGCAACAATCGCCCTAACTCTTCTGCATTACGGCAACGGGTATAGGCAATCACCCGTAATTCGGGCAGTTGCGTGCACAGGGCCAGCAACGCTTCCCTGCCCTTAGCGGGCGTCTCATCTTCACCGTCCAGTTCGGTAATCAGCACGTCGGCCTGCTGATAGACCACGCTATCCACCACCGCACGTACGCTGGTTTCCTTTACGACGACTTTTACCTGGGTTGGCAGCGTTTTTAAAAAACTGGCCAACCCTTCCAGCGTCAATGGACATCTGTCCATTAATGCTATGTTCAGCGGTTGCTGACGCCATAAATGCATAATCTGCTCCTATGCTTGCTTGCCCACGAGACCTCGTGCGCTTGCCTAGCGAACCAAGGATGAACCTTGCGCAGCCATCCATTTCCCCTGAAGATACAGTTCCCCATCGCTGTGAAACCCCAGCTTCAACATCGCATTGCGTTTATGGGTGCTGACGGTGCGGATATCACGGCACATGGTCAGCGCCACGCTGGTCACGCTCTTACCGGAAAACAGTTGGGTCAACACATCCAGTTCCTTCGCCGTCAGCGGTTTATCGGCGCCAGCCTCATGCAATTGACGTTGGCGTACCCGGTGGCTGAAGCTGCAACTGCCTGTCAGGACTTGCTGAACACAGTGGGTCAATGCAATAGCCGGTTCCTGCTTCAGCATCAGGCCGCGAATACCGGAAGCGATGAGCTGCCGCAACAGCCTCGGTTCATCCAATGCCGTACAGATGACAATCGCGGTGTCCGGCGAGTTTTCCCGCACCTCAGCGATCAGCTTGAATCCCTCCAATACCGACTCTGATTGACCACACAGCTCCATCACCAATAAACGATGCGGATGCTCAGTCAATAAGGCTCTCAGTTCCACCAGATTTGCTACCTGCCGAATGTTGCCAGGTTGGAGACCACAGGATTCAATCAACCGGTTTCTCATCCCCAGAGCCGTCATGGCGCAGGGTTCCATGACAGCCACGGCACCCGCCGCTTCATTGCCCACCGCCAAGGCCATTCCATTGGGATAATTGATTTTCATATCATCACCTTAACTCTGTCGTTAACCTTCCGCCCACGCCGGTCCTTTTGTCCCATTGCCTACTGATAGACAAAAGTGACCTGCAGAGCGCCGTCTATTGAACCTGGCGTCGATCCGCCATGGGTGCTGTATGCCCGCGCACGTAAATCGAATCTGGCATTATTCGTCGCGCGATCCACCAGTTGCGTCATGCTCTTGCCATTGCCCAGGTTGGCCCCTTGGCTATTCTGCAACTCAATTTGCACCCGACGAGAGCCGCCGTTGCTCTTGTACAAGCTGGCGCTTTCCTCGGCGGGCGTCCCGCTGAAGGTCGCGACGACAGAGGTGGTGGTGCTTGGGCAGTTTTTTAACGTCAGAGGAAACTCTATCCAGGGGCTGAAAGCCCCGGACGTCGCCAGGGTAGCAGCGGAAATATCGTCTCCCAAATTGACGGACACAGTGCCGTTCGCACCGTCGATTTCGCAGGGGGCGGCTTTAATGTTGCCGCTAATCACTATTTTCGATACCGCGTGCGCCGCCGGTACGGTCAAAAGCAACGCGCCGGTCAGCGCCAGGTTGCAGCCAAAACGATTACACATTTTCACCATAATCTGCTCCTTGTCGTTAAACGCAGGGGCCTGTCAGCCCGCTGCCGTTGAAATATCCGTTTATTGGATTTCGGCCTGAATGGTCGCCGTGGCATTGAACTGCCCCACTGAAGGGGCTTGCCCGGTGGTATTGATCGGATATACGCTGATCCGCGAACTGCCGCTTTGGTCGGGATAGTGGAAGTTATCGATGGGCAAGCGCCCGCTCTGCGGCCGAATCACATTGCCCTGCATATCCTTAATCATCACGCCGATGTCGCGGTTGCTGGTCTTCAGCGCCTCCGGCATGTTGCCGTCGGCCTCGCCGCGAAATGACAGACTGACTTTGACGCCCTCGGAAATATTGCGACAAGCCAGCGTCAGCGTTCTCTCTTCCGGTGTGAAACGAGGTGGCATCGCGCCTTTCGTTTGGAAATGGGTGCTGACGATATCGCCAAAGTCGATCACCACCGTCTGGGGACTGATCTCGCAACTCTGCGGCACGGTGACGGTACCGCTCATAGAGATGGTGGAAACCGGCGTATCGCTTTTCACGCCACTCACTACCGATACATACGTTTCCACCAGTCGGGTATTCGGGATCGCCGTCACGCCAACGAAGGGCCGACGGAAATACAGGTGAATGCGCCCACGCGCGCCGCTGTTGTAGGGCGAACGGGCACAGGATTCATCATCGCCATCCATGCTGGTCTTACGGTTAGTCTCATTGGTAAAGGGTGCAGCAAGGTATTCATTGCGCTGCCCCGCCACGAAGACCTCGCTGGCGACGCCCAGATATTCGTTCAACGCGTAATACGTCAATCCGCCCTCCTGAAATACCGGGTTGGTCAACAGCATTTTGGCGGTGATGTAAGAAGCCGTGCGAGCGGTACATTCGCATTTCACATAATACGAACCGGGCAAGTTCCATGCGTTCTTATCCGCGTTCTTGATAATCCGCCCCGTCACGTTTTGCGATGGGTCGCTTAAGCTTGGGGAAAAGGCAAATGAAAAGCCGTGCGTTCCTGATATCGGCGTACACTGCCCTGGCGCCGCCTGCGCCTGCTGTACAGCCAGTATTGCGCACGCCAGCAGCCCACCGGCGATCGCCCTGCGTTGAATCGATATTCCTGTCGCCATTGTCTGCACCTTATAAACACAGTCCGTTAACGAGACGTATTCCGCCGCTCTCTGGCTGATTAGCCAATTGATAGTTAGCCTGACACTGCTGAGCCGCGTCATTGCCCCACTTAACCTGCAGCCGGCCACTCTCCGCCATGCCGGCCAAATAAACCTGCCCGCCGTCACCGACAATGCCGGCATTATCAGAGGGGCTATTGAGATTGCTGACGGTGGCGCCGAACGGCACCGGATTGCCACTGCGCGTCAGTAATGTCAGCAACACGCGGGCACCGACATCCGGATTGAAGCTGGCACGCACCACGGCGCCACGGGTTGGGATCACCGTTTGACTGCTCAAGGTCATATCGACATCCTCGGCGAAAGACTCGCCGTCCAGGCCGACGATATTGCGCCGATAAGGCGTCAGGTAAGGCACAACCGCATAGCCGCGCCAGTCGGTGCTGACCCCGGTCTGGTTCAAAACATCCACCCCTGAAGCGCCGGGCGCCTGCACTAATGCCACCGTATCGCCCAGCGGCTGCGACAGCGTGACGCCGTTTTGGTGCACCAGAACACCGCCCTGCACGCCGTAGCTCACCTGTTGGCGATGGCGATCGTAGCCATACCCCAGGTTCCACTCGGCGAGGGCGCCTTTGTAGTCCGCCTGAATATTACCGTTCGCCCCCACGCCCCTGCCGGTGTAGCCCTGGCTGATGCTGTAGTTCAGGTTGTTGCCCGGCAAAGCGGTGCCGCTCAACCCAAGATTGTTGCTGGTGGCGCCGTTGCGGCTGGCGTTCATGTTGTAGGTGGCGTAGCTGCCAGGCAGCCATTTGCTGAGCGGCACGCTGACGTTGAAGGCCACGATATGGTCGCGAATATTGCTGCGGTTGCCGTTGTTGTCATACCCGTTCTGGCTGAAGGTGTAATTCAGTCCGTAACTGACAGCTTCCCAACTGTTGTTGTAGCTGAGGCTGACCGACTGCGAACGACGATTGTCATTCCAGTAGTCTTCGTTAAACAGGCTGAGCGACAGCGTTCCCCCCAGATCCCACAGGCTCTGGCTCATCGTCAACTCGGCACGGCTCTTTTTGTGATCGTTATAGATCGCGCTGTTGCCGCCGTAGCTCTCCAGCGCCTCTTGCAGGTTATAAAAACCACGCGTGGAATAGCGGTAGCTGGCCAAGCTGAAGTTAGTGCCGGTTTCAATGAAGTTTTTGCCGTAACGCAGGCGCCATGATTGCCCTTGCTCTTTCGGCCGAGTTTCCTGCTTGGTCCATGCCTGAGTGACATCAGCGGACAGCGCCCCCACCGCCCCCATGTTCTGCCCCCACCCCAGCGCCAGAGACTGGTACTTACTGGCTGCTTGCACGCCGCCGTACAACGTGGCCCCCCACGGCAAACCGTAGATGCCGGTGGCCTGGCTGAACGGACGTTCATCAACGCCGCCGCTGTATGAACGGTATTTCCCGCTGGTCAGGCTGTATTTGAAACGCCCTTCGCGCTGAAGCACCGGCACCACGGCATAAGGCACCACGAAATGTTGCTCCTGCCCGTCAGCCTCGCGCACGCTGACGTTCAGATCGCCGCTGCCGCCCGTGGGGTACAGATCGGTAATTTCAAACGCACCCGGCGGCACATAACTTTGATAAATCACGTAGCCGTTTTGCCGGATCACGATTTGCGCGTTAGTGCGCGCAATCCCGCGCACCACCGGCGAGTAGCCCTTCATACTGTCCGGCAGAATGTCATCTTCAGAAGCCAATTGCCCGCCGCGGAACTGTACGCTGTCGAACACCTCGCTGGACGTTGTGCTGTCGCCCAGAGTCAGGCGGCTTTGCAACGCAACAATATCGCGCTGCAGATAGGTATTGATTGAACGCCAGGATGAAGCGCCGCCGGTGTAGTGATTCCAGATGGAATAGTTACGCAAACGCCAAGCGCCCCAGTTGATGCCCGAGCGTAAATTGAGGTAATAGTTATTGTTGTTCTGCCGTTCGCTGCCGCGTGTTTGGCTATTGGCGCCGCTGAAGTTGTAATTGACCAACAACGCCGGTATGCCGGAGTCCCATTTATCCGGAGAAACATAATCGCGCGCATTTAAGTTCAATGCCGCTTGCGGAATGCTCAGATTCAATCTCAGCTGATTAAACTGGAACACCGTCGAAGCCTGAGGAATGGCCTGCGCCAGATTGACGCAGCGCTCCTCCGCCGCGATCGCCGGGAACATGGAGACTCTCACCCCCAATTCGGCCAATTTTTCCGCGCTGAAACAAGGCTGCAGCGCTTGCTTTCCGCCAGCCGTCGGCATCAGCCGGAACTCGACGTCGAGACTGTCAACCTGTTCGCCGTTAAGGTAAAGATCGACCCGATAAGTGCCGGGCGCCTGGCTGTTGTTTTCCTCAAATACGGAGAGATCGGCGCCACGCAGCGCCGGGTTGTCAATCTCCAACAGCGCCGGGTTGAAGTAATCACGTGCATGCGCTGCACCGATTGGATAAAGCAGCGCCACCTGGCAAGACATCAAACCGGCCAAAATCGATCGTGTCCCTGGTAAACCAATGCTATTCGGGTTATTCATCCTTTTAACTCCCTGTCCCGATTGGCTCAGCCGCCTAAAATTCAGGTAAGCCGAACGCTGGCCCCAGCGTTACTCCGGGGCCAAAAAACACGCATCGCGGCCCGGCTATAACGTGCCGGTATAGGTCTGGCCGGTTCCGCCATAGTCGTTGATGATTTGCCAGCTCAGGCTGCCTCCCCCACCCTTCGCCGTCGGTAACGGAAAACTGGCGGTAGCTTGCGGCGCAACCATGGTGTTGCCGGTAATGGCACTGCCGTTCAGCTTCAAATTAAAAAAGGTGAGGTAATAGGGTGAAGGGTTGGTCACCTGCAGCCGATCGCCGCTGCGCCGCCACGTTACTTTGCCGGCCGCTTCTTCCGGATTGCCGGCCAGTCCCTGGGGACGATAAATCAGCTTGATGCGGGTCTTGATCGCAATTTGCAGCGTGTTTTCTTTCTTTTCTACCGAAGGAATAGACTTCACATTCAGCCAATACAGCGATTCTCTGTCCGTCGGCAAATTGCCGCCCGCACGCACTACGCGCAGCAGGTTATTTTGGCCGCCGTCCAAGCGAAACAACGGTGGGGTGATGATAAACGGCGCTTTAGCGCTTTCCCCCTCTTGAGCATCGACCCAGGATTGGATCAAATAAGGCACCGCATCCGGATTATTGATATTCAGAGCGGACTCTTTTTTACCTCCGTCGTATATCAGCCGTGTCCCGCCCACGATCACGCCGGCCTGAGCCGGAGCCCAAATCGCCATCAATAACGCTGCCGTCAGCGCAAAATATCCCGCTTTCATTTTGTTATCTTCCCCGATGAATAAAGAGCCAGAGACACAGCCTCTGGCCCATTTTTCTAACGCTCACGCCGATATAACGGCGTGAATTTACTGATAGGCGATAGTGAAGTTGGCGGTGGCGTTCGCGCTACCGACGGAAACGGTATCGTAAGCGTAATAACGCGCCACAAAGCCCAGAACGTTGTCTTTGTTCTCTGCCAGCGTATATACGCGGGAATCGTTGCCGATATTGAGCACATTGCTGGCATCATCCAGCAACTGTACGCCAACGCCACCAGCAACATCGGCGGCGTCAGTCAGCTTCAACAACCCGGACTGGCCCTGAACTTGAGTGCCGTCAAAACGCACGGTGGCGCCGGTGACAGTCGCCGGGCAGTTTTTTAACACCAGGTTGAATGCCTTGGCACCTGCAGTATTAGATTGAATAAACGCATCTTTGGCGATCTTACCCAGAGCGACCTGCTTGTTTTGGGAGTCCGGATCGACGGTGCACGACTGATCGGTGATGCTACCGGTGATATTCAGCTTGCCATCAGCGGCAAATACGGAGGTGGTAAATGCAGACGCGGTCAAAACAGCTACAGCCAGCAGATTCTTTTTCATCCTACTTTCCTTAAAATTATGCAAAATATGCATGGTTTTATTTCCGACATATCCTTAATGTCATTCCCTTTTATTTAGTTCCACGAAGAGCAAATACCCTTGACCAAACTTATTGATGGCCTAAGGCTTATTCACCCAAACGATTCATTTTGAACTAAAGTGACTCCTTTGGTTTTTAAAACCAAAAAACAAATAAAAGACAGAATTTAAAGCCAAATAGAAAACAAAATAACCTCAAATCAGACCAAAAAACCAAGGGATTGGCCGATTGATTTAAACTGACTTTTCTTTGATTAGGATTTTGCTTAGATGGCTGGAGTGCGGAAGAAATGAAACATTAACTCAACTATATGTTTTTAAATAAAATTCTCCTTTGTCAGACAAAGTGAGTGTAGGAATATTGACATTGTTTTTACGCGTCCTTACAGTATGTTTCAGTTTAGTTCAAAGTGACTCCTTACCGTTACTCTATTAAATCGCGCTTACCAAATTTCTTTAAAGCGCTGTGCATTGCTGGCGGTATAAATCACTGTATTCTGAATATTTCGGTGCCCGAGGTAATCCTGAATTAATCGGGTATCGATACCTCGGTCCGCCAACGCAAATCCGCAACCATGCCGCAGCATATGCGGATGGGCGTTAATCTCCAGTTTCGCCACCTTACTGTAATGACGAAGCAGGCCGTAAATACGTTGGCGCGACAAACGCCCGCCCCGATTGGAAAGAAATAACCATTCCTGATCGGCCCAACGGTGTTGCCGGCGTTTATCCAGCCAACGCCGCAAACATTGCCTTTCTCGCAGATAAAGCGGATGCACCGTGGAAAAACCATTCTTCAAGCGATGAACATAAATGTTGCCGCCTTCCAGATCGATGTCCGACAAACGCCATCCCCCAATTTCGCTGGCGCGGCAACCATGAATAAAACACATATAAATCAGACAATAATCGCGTTCTGGATTCTTTCCATGCAGCGTGACCTCAAGCAGTCTCTCCACTTCAGAAGGCGTCAGATGTTTACGATTAGACATACAACCTCTATTACTTTGATCGGAAAAATGTGGCTGTCATTTTCCTTTTACATCACCACAATGGACACTCAGGGTTTCCCCTGGCTATGGATAGGTTCCTGCATCCAGCGCGGAGTATAACGGATTTGCCAAACGCGAACAGTGTACAGGGATTAATCCCCCCTTCAGCGCCCCCCTTGAGGCCCCCTCATTAATGAAAACCGCAGCTCAACTGCCACCATCAGAAATAATAAGGACGGCATACTTCCCGATTCACTTTAGTTTGCGTTAATACTTCCATTTCACACATGCGCTAAAATTGGCAAACAAACCGACAAAACAAAGAAAAATCCTAATAAAATCGCGAGGCGCCATGGGTTTCAAAGCGTTATACGGCTCGTAAAAAAACGAAATAAATCCGCCGGCGCGAACGTATCTTAACCAAACCGATAAGTATTAATCTTTATGTGAATCGATAAGAGGAAAGGTCAGGGCAGGAGGAAATAAAAGTCACGATGGGGAATAACCCAGGTCTGACCGCCGCACACGGCCGCCTGGGGGGGGAGAATTATTGACTGGTCATAACGTGACACAGCTCGCCAAGGGTCAGATCAGGCCGTTCGATAAACATTTCCGCATTGAGCGTAATGCCGAACTCACGCCTAACCAGCAGCATCAACTCCATATAATCTAGGCTGTCCAACCCCAACTGTTGCAGCGGCATATCGGCCGATAGCAGCGTTCTGTCCAATCCTTTGGCTTCATACAACAGGCCGCAAATCGCCTCATACAATCGATGATACTTTTCCATATGCCCTACCATTATCCATTGTGATTGCCGAATACCAGCGCTGCATTAGCACCGCCGAAACCGAAGTTGAGACTCATGACATTGCGCAAACGACCGCGACGATGCCCCTCGCGGATATAATCGAGATCGCATTCGGGATCGCTCTCGTGCAAATGGCAGGTTGCCGGCATCATTTGCTGCTGCAATGCCTGTAGGCAGACGATCGCCTCAAAGCTGCCGGATGCAGCGAGCAAGTGCCCGGTATAGGATTTCGTGCTGGAAATGGGTGTACGGTAAGCATCGCGCCCCAAAGCCGCCTTGATCGCAGCGGTTTCGTTCACATCGCTTTGCGCCGTCGACGTGCCATGCGCATTGATATAGTCGATTTCATGATTGCCTAGCCCCGCCTGTTCCAGAGCCCATCGAATGGTTTTCACCTTGGCCTGCGGATCCTCCGCCGGTGCGGTGAGGTCAAAAGCGTCTGAAAAGTTGCCGTATCCCTTGACCTCCCCCAGTATTGTCGCGCCGCGCGCTAAAGCCGCCTCTCGCTCCTCAAGACACAACACGGCGGCCCCTTCCGCCAACACGAAGCCACTGCGCTCCCGGCTGAACGGGCAACTGGCCTTGGTGATATCCTTTTGCTCCCGACTCAGCAAACGCAACGCGTCGATGTTCCATATCGCGCCATTGCCGCTCAGTGATTCCGACGCGCCGGCCAACATCATTGAAGCGCGGCCGCTGCGGATCACCTCAAACGCATCGCCAATCGCGATGCCGCCGGTCGCACAGGCCGCCGCCGGCGAACTTTGATAGCCCCGTAACTGCCAATGTTGGCCGCATATGGCGGTCGCAATATTGGGCATTGCGTGAAAACAGCCAAACAGCTGCCCCATGCCGGATTGCAGATAGTCCGCATTGTTTTGCATGATCTCATCCTGGCCGCCCCAGCCGCTGCCGATAATCACCCCGCAGTCCAACGACGAATAAAAATGCCCGGGCCTCACGTGGCCAGATGAAAACGCCATGTCGATCGCCTCCGAGGCGGCGGCCAGCGCCAGCCTGGCGAATCTGGGCAGCCGGCGGCTTACCCGCGCGGCAACGTCTTCCAACGCCGGTTCGGCCTCCAGCAAAGCAAAAAAGCGCGCGTGGATCCCCGCCGCCGATTTATCGTGATAGCGATAGGCCAAACGGTTGGCCATGATCGCCTGCCAGTTTTGCTGCGCGTTGCCACCCAGCGCGGTGACGGCGCCGTAACCGGTGACCACCACGCGTCTTGTATTCCGTTCTTTGTCCATGCTTACTCCCCTTGCCCGGATGCGAAAGCCTCGTTGCCGCCCAGCGCCAGCCAGAGCTGCATCGTGGCGTTCAGGTAGCGATATTGCAGTGCCGACAGTGAATTCTCGCTGGCTAACACCGCCTCTTGCGCGTCCAGCAACGTTTGCAGCGCGACGGAACCGGCCTGATATTGATGGCGGGCCAATGCCACGGCTTGTCGCCCCATCGCCAGATGCCGCTGCTGATTGCCGATTTGCCGCTGCGCTTCCAGACGTTCCCGCATGGCGCTGTCTACCTCTGCCAGCGCGCGGTAAACCGCATCGCGAAATTGAATCTCCGCGCGCTGCACCTGCAACGTCGCTTTGTCGCTGGACAAGCGCATCTTGCGCCACTCGATGAACGGCAGCGTCAACGTCGCGCCCAGCGAGCGCGAAGGTTCACTGAACCATTGGCGGAAAAGCCCGCTGCCGGCATCCAGTGCGGCATCCAGACTCAGCGCCGGATAAAAACGCAATGTAGCGGCCTCCGCACCGGCCAGCGCCGCCCGCAGGCGCCGCTCCGCCGCCTGCACATCCGGCCGTCGCGCCATCACCGCCGCCGGCAGACGTGGCGCAATGGGCACCTCGTTGATCGGTAGCGCTCGCCTTTCGCTGTATCGCAGCAAGGGTGAACGGCCGAACAACAGCGCCAGCGAGTTGCGAGCGTCTTCCCGCTGCCGTACCAGTTCATCCCGTTGATTCTCACGCGCCAATAGGTTTTGCTCCGCCTGCAACAACTCGAATCGGCCGACGTCGCCGGCGGTGTGACGTGCCGCCACCAGCCGTACAGTCTCACGCGCGAACGCCACCGCCTGTTGCTGATGGGTGACTTGCTGATTCAAATCGGCGATCTGCCAATACCCGCGAGCGGTAGCGCCGATCAAAGTCAACGCGGTATTGCGCCGATCCAACTCCGAAGCGACGGCCAGCCACTGAGCCTGCTCGCGAATGCGCGCCAGCTTGCCCCATAAATCCAGTTCATAACTCAGTGACAGCCCTGCGCGGTAACTTTCTTGCGGCCGCGCCGCGCCGCGCAATGCCTTGGTATTGCGGCCACTCAGGCTGGCGGCCAGGTCGGGGGTCGCATTGCCGGCTACCAACCCGGCCTCCAACATCGCCTCACGCCACTGCAATCCAGCCAGCGCCAGATCCTGATTCGCGATGAGCACGCCATCGATCAGCGAGGAAAGCTGCGGATCATTGAAGTTTTCCCACCAGGCGACGCCTGCCCGCAATGAACCGGAACGTTCATCGACCACGCGCCACTGCTGCGGCAACGACGGTGGCGCCGTGGCGTCGATCGGCCGCCCTCCGCAAGCGCTCAAAGACAGCATGACCAGTCCATAAATCAAAAGTCGGTTCATTCTCGCGCCAACGCCTCCACCGGCTGCAGGCGCGCGGCGGCACGGGCTGGAAAGAAGCCGAACCCGACGCCGATCAACGCCGAGAACCCGCAGGCCAGCAGCAATGGCGGCCAGGTAAAGATCATCGTCACCTGCGGCGCCAAGCTGCTCAGAATCCCTTTAACCAGCGCGGCGCAGGCGATCCCCAACACGCCCCCCAGGCTGCAGATCACCACCGCCTCAATCAAAAATTGCCGCATAATGTCTTTCTCAGCGGCGCCCACCGCCAATCGAATACCGATCTCATGGGTTCGTTCCGTCACCGAAACCAACATGATGTTCATCACCCCCACCCCGCCGACCAGCAGCGAGATGGCGGCAATCGCGGTAATCAGCAATCGCATGGAGTCGGAGGCACGCTGAATGGATTGCGTCAGCTGATCGTCGGTCAGCGTGAAAAAATCCCGCCGGCCATGTTCTACGGTCAAACGCCGGGTCACATCCCGCCTTGCCGCTTCCAACGTCAATTTTTCATTCACTCGCATCACAATCGATTCCAGCGGCATATCGCCGGCGATGCGGCCAGTCAGGGAGGTATGGGGCAGCCAGGCAAGCGGTTGAGAACCGGCGTATTGGGCGCCGCGGCGCTGCGCGACGCCGATCACCCGATAAGGCACACCCGCGATCAGCAAAACCGCGCCCACCGGATCTTGCCGGGAAGAAAACAGAGCCTGTTGCAGCAAGGGATCGATCACCGCCACCGGTGCGCGGTCACTCAGATCCTGCGCAGTAAACAGGCCACCGGAAAGCAGCCGAATGCCCTGCGTGCGGAAATACCCTTCGCCGACGCCCATCACGGCGAGCGGCACCTGCTTGCCTTCGCGCACGGCCGACAGTTGAGTGCTGATGACCGGCGAAACGCTGTCGACATAAGGCAAGGCCGCCAGCAGCGCTGCATCCCGCGCACTCAGCGAACGCGCAAAATCGGGACGCGTTTTTTCCCATCCCAATCCGGGACGAATGTCCAACGTGCTGGAGCCGAGCTGGCTGATTTCCCTGAGGATGCTTTGGCGTGTGCCTTCACCGATGGCGATAGCGGAAACGACCGCCGCAATGCCGATGATGATGCCGAGCATCGATAATAATGCCCGGACCCGATGCCCTAATAATGCCCGCCAAGCCATGCCGAGCGCCTCTCGCAGCGCCGCCCAAGGGCTCATGCGTTTCAGCGGCGCAGCCAACGCCAGCGGCCTCTCGAACGCAAAACGCTGTCGGGCGGCATCGTGGCGACGATCCGCCACGATCTCGCCGTCGCCGATCTCAATGATCCGCTGCGCCTGCTCGGCGATCCGCCGATCGTGCGTCACGATGACCACGGTGTGTCCGACAGCGTTCAGCTCATGCAAAATGGCCATCAGCGCCTGACCGCTGGCGCTATCCAACGCGCCGGTAGGTTCATCGGCCAAAATGATTTCCGCGCCGTTCATAAGAGCTCGGGCAATACTGACCCGCTGCTGCTGCCCACCGGAAAGCTGCGCCGGACGATGGCCACCGCGCTGCGCCAACCCGAGGCGAGCCAACAAATGCGCGGCCCGCAGGCGGCGCTCGGCGGCCGGCATGGCGGTATACAATGCAGGGATCGCCACGTTCTCACTGGCCGTCAGATAGGGCATCAGATGATAGCGCTGGAAAATAAAGCCGATATGCCGACTGCGGAGCCGCGCCAGGCGATTGCCGTCGGCTTGCCCAATCGCCACCCCGTTGATGTACACATCCCCCTGAGAAGGCTTGTCCAGACAACCGATAATATTCATCAACGTCGATTTTCCGGAGCCGGAGGCGCCGACGATAGCGACCATTTCTCCCCGCTGAATGCTCAGGGAAACGCGTTTGAGGACCGTGATTTTCTGCTCTCCGGCTTGAAACTCGCGCGAAACGTTCTCCAAAACGATAATGGGATCCGTGCTAGCTGACATGCTCACCCTCCGTATCTGGCTGGTGTTCCAGCAGCACTTGCTCACCCACTCTCACGCCTTCCAACACTTCCGCATAGCGGCGATCGCGCTTCCCGATGCGCACGCTGCGCGCGACAACCCGCTGGCCTTCCAACACTCTGATCTGATAGCGCTCGCCATCCAGTGCCTCTCCCAATGCCGCCATCGGCAGCCGCACCACCCCCGTGGCGCGTTCGGTAATGATGAATACCTGCGCCGTCATCGCGGTGCGTAATCGACGTTCGCCGTTGGCGACGGCAAATACGCCGTTGTAATACACCGCCGCCGTTTGCTGGCTTGAATTTCTGCCCAGCGGATCGGCTTCCAGCGCTTCTGCCGGCGCTTGCTGTATCGCACCCATGACCCCTTCATATCGGCGGCGGGGATCGGCGGCGACATAAAACCACAGCGGCTGCCCCGCCCTCACCTGCAAGATGTCATTTTCCGATATGCGGGTATGCACCATCATCGTATCCACGTCTGCCATAACCAAAATGGTCGGTGCGCTTTGCGATGAGACGATGGTTTGCCCTTCCTGAGTGACGATACCCAGCACTTCGCCGTCAATAGGCGCGGTAATACGGGTAAAAGCCAGGTTGGCTCTCGCCGTTTCCTGCGCGACTTCGGCCTGAACGATCTGCGACTCGTTCACTTTCAACTGCGCCAGTTGCGCGTCGTGCTGCGCCTGCGCTTTTTCCAAATCGCTGGTCACGCCGGCACGATCTCGCGCCAACGCCCTTTGCCGCGCCAACTCCAGTTGGTACTGCTTGAGCTGCGCCTGACTCGCCAATTTCTGCGCCTGCGCGCTGCGTAATTCGGCCTGCGACTTGCGCAGTTCGTTAAGTTGCAACGTCGGATCTATCTCGGCCAACAGCTGGCCCTGAGCTACTCTGTCCCCCGGTTTGACATACAGTTTTTTCAGTTGGCCGTTGACCTGCGCGCCAACGTTCACCTGCCGGGCCGGTTTCAAAATGCCGGTAGCCAACACGCTTTTTTCGATGTCGCCGCGATCGACGCGCGCCGTCTGCGGCGGTGATACGTCAGGCGCCCGATTCAACCCTAACAGCCCGCCGGCCAGCCCCCCCAACACGATCGCCACCAGCGCCACACGCCGCCAGCGTTTCTTTCCGGGCACGTCACTCCACCTCAGCACAGTCATTCATCCTGGTGTCGACGGCGGCCAACAACCGGCCCTGCGACAAATGCAGCACCCGATCAAACAACGGCAGCAGCCGCGGGTTATGCGTCACGGTCACCAGGGTTTTACCCTTCTCACGGCAATGCGCTACCAGAGCCGACATCACCGCCGCAGCGGTTTTTTCATCCAGATTCGCCGTCGGTTCATCCAGCACCAACACCGGACAACGGCTGTACATGGCACGCGCCAGCAACAGACGCTGCCGTTGCCCCAGCGACAGCCCGGCATGGCTCTCTCTCACCAGAGCGTTTACGCCTCCGGGCAGTTGCGCCACCGCATCCGCCAGCCCCAAACTGCATAGCGCCTGTTCCACTTGTCTCTGCTGGCCTGGCGCCGACGGGGCGAACAGCGTGACGTTTTGCAACACCGAGGCATTGAACAGAATGTCCTCCTGGCTTTGCAGGAAGAACAGCCGCTGCGCGGCGGCGTTAGCCAGCACGCGGCCATCCAGCGTCAGTTCCCCCCGCTGCGGCGTCAACAGACAGGCGAGCACCTTCAGCAAGGTGCTCTTGCCCGCGCCGGAACCGCCGCAGATGGCGATACACTCGCCCCGTTCCAGCGTCAGCGACAGGTCGCGCAAAACCGGTTGGCCGGCGTCGTACGCAAAGCTCACTCCCCGATACGCCAACTGCACATCAAAATGGTTCACGCTTTCGTCGCCAGACCCGGTACGCAGAGATACGGCAGGAAACAGATCCCGCGCACGCTCATCGATCACGTGCAGTTGGTTTTTCTGCAGGACGGCAAAAAAGATCTTGCTGGTGTAAGAGGTAAAAATTTCGCGCAGAAAGCTGTAGGCGAAGAATGCCCCCAGACTGAGTTCGCCCCCCTTTAGCAGCGGCAGCGCCAGCAGCATGAACACCACCATTTCCAGGCTGCCAATCAGTTGATAAATGCTGCCCTTGACCTGCTCATAGACTTTTTGCCGCTGCAGGCAGTTGAACAGCGAACGTGCATGCTCGGCAAAGCCCTCTTGCCGCTGGCCGGCGAGCCCGGCGGACTTGATGGTCGAAAACCCCTGAATGGTTTCCAGAATAAAATCATTCTGCGCCGCCCCTCTCACCTGCAGCTGCTGGGTGAAGTGGCGATCGCGATAAATAGCCCAAACGCTGATCGCCCCCATCAGCAGTACGCCGGCAATCGGCACCAGCGCCAACATCGGGCTCAAATAGCCCATTACTGCCAGCGCGATAGCACCGATGATCCAGTCGGTGCGCAGGCCGTTATCCAGCTCGATTTTCTGGCCGGCGGCCATCTGCCAGCTGGTGAAACGACTGAAAATCTCGCCGGGCGCGCGCTTGCTGAAGAAATTCAGCGAATTTTCCAGCAGGCGGGAAAACCCGGCGGCGCCGTGCAGCAACACGAAGTTTTTGATAAAACGCTCGGTGATGATGCGCGCCATCAAGGCCAGCGCCGTGGATGCCACAAACGCCAGCAGATAGTAGGCGTAAGGGAACGCGACCTCACCGGCCATGGCGAACACCTGATTGATCGCGCTGGCGACCATCATCGGCATGATGAACAGCGTCAGCGAGATAAGAAACGTCATCGCCGCCAGGCGATAAATGCCGGCGATGCCGGCGGTATCCTTCAGGCTTAAACTGGCGAAAGCACCGCGTCGGCGGCTCCGCACGGCGGGGGCGGTGGACGGTAAATCATCGCGATCGAGCACCAATGCGTAGCCGCTGATTTCCGCCTTCAGGGCGGCGTACGGCAGCAGCTGTTGCCCCAACGCCGGATTCATTACGCACACGTAACCGCCTTGACGATATGCCAGCAGTACATAGTGGCCCGCGCCGTAATGCAGAATCGCCGGTAAAGGCAGCGCCGCCAGATCCCGGTGCTCGAACGCCACCGGATAAGCCGGCAACGCCAACTCCCCTAAAATGGCGCACAGCGTCGCCAGCGAAGTGCCGTGTTGCGAAGCGGGGTAACGCTCACGCAGTTCCGCCAATGGCGCGCGAACGCCCTGCGTTTCCGCCAGCATGGCGATGCAGGCCAGCCCGCATTCATTGATTTCGCTCTGCAAGACCGGCGTAGGGAGGGTGTTTTCCATGCGTAGTGATATCCCTGACTTATTCGTTGATAAAAAATAAAGAGTGCGAATGCCACAGCAGCCAATCATCCGCATGTCGCCGCAGGGTGCGCTCGACGATCGCCGGCACGGCGCGGCCGACCTGTTCTGTGGCAATCGGTTCTTCTATGTGAATGCGAACGCCGCGCTCGTAATAAAGCGAATAGCACACCACTCGAGCCCGCATCGCTCGAGATAACCGAACGATGCCGCTATGCAAATGCGCTGGCCGGTTGAACAAACGGCAAGCCAGTTTGGCCGAGGCGTCCCGGGTGCTGTTCAAGGTGTAATCCGGCGTGATGTCCGGGAAGAGGATGATGTTGCGCCGATGCTCCGTCGCCTCCAGCAGCGCCTGCGACAAGGTGCCGGCAATATGCCGGGGATCGTCGTGAATCGAGCAATAGTCGAGCCGCTGCCGCCATTCCCCCTCAGGCGCTCGCCGCGCTAACGTCTGTGCGTCGCCGGAAACGATCACCGTTGCCCGCCCTGGATAAACGCCCGCGCCGACCAGCGTCGCCAGCACATCGGAAACCGTGTGCATCGGCGCCAACAACACCGGCACCCCGGCGCGATGCAGCGGCTCCACCACCTGATTGAGCTGTGAGGTGCACTGCGCCAAATGCTCCATCAACGCGGCGTTGCGGGCCTGGATCGCCGCCAAATCCAGCCATTGTCGCCGCTGCATCAGCCAGGCGAAGTCCAGCCTGCCGTCGCCCAACAGGCTTTGGCGATTCGCCTCAGCGACCGCTTGCCGGTGGCGAAAACGGCGTTGCTGCAGACCCCACCTCAACCGCCTCTGCATCTTTAGCCACAGGCGATAATCCACGCGCCGCAGCAGAGCGCACGTCAGACTCCGGCTCACCCCGGTGCGGACAGCCGAGAGACGCGCCACGGCGTCCAGGCCGTTACGCCAGGCCAGAAAGCCCCGAACCGCGAGCAGGCGCATCAGGGGGCCAGCGGCTTATCGTGCTGCAACAGCGACAGCAGTTGCTGGCTGAAAGCGGAAAACTCACGGTCTTGCAACGCCAGCCATTTGCGATTGACGATAAAGCTGGGGGTCGCGTTGACCTGGTAATAGCGGCTTACCGCCGTCATATACGCCAACAGTTCCTTGACCCGCTCTGAATCTCTGGTCCGCTGATAGGCGGCCTCGTCGATGCCGTTGGCCACCAACCAGGCGCTGAGCTGCTTTTCATCCGCCAGATTGAGGTTTTCTTTGATAATGGCGCGGTAAGCGGCGGGACGATGCTGCGCCTCGATCCCCATGACCGTCAGGGTGGCGAAGAGGGGCGCAAAGGCCGCCATGCCGGCGTGATCGTCGTCGCTGAGATGCAGGCGCACCAATTTGGCTCCCGCCGGTAAGCGTTTTTCCAGCTCGGCCACGCCGCTTTCGTTAACTTCACAATAGTGGCAGGCGTAAGAGAAGACTTCGACAATGGCGTTATCATCTTGCAATGGGCTTTGCTCTATTTTTTCCGGAGAGATAAAACTCAGGCTTTCCGCCGCCGGCGAGGCCATAACGTAATATTGGAAATAAAGCGCAGTCAAAAAAGAAGAGGCGAAAATAATGACGAGCGTGTAACTAAAAAACAGCAAAGGACGTTTATACATAGCAGACGCATCCTGCGAATAAATAAATACTCACTTGAGCATGAGCGTTATAAATCAGAAAGGGAGATTGACGGTTCAGCGATAAAAAAGGAATTCATCTCCGTTATCAGGCGGTGCGCGCAAGCGCCCCGCCTGTCCATCACTAACCTAACTGCAAGCGTTCAGCTCGCATCAGCTCGGGATTGTCGGCGTGGAAGGGCAGCTCGCCACCGGCGCCGGATGATAGGTTTTTTTCACGCCGCCAAACTTATCGGCACAGGTGGTCACCAGTTGGCAAGTGCGGTTATTGCCACCGCCCACCCAGGCAAATTCCTTGGTACACACAAAAGTACCGCCGACGATGTTTTCCGCTTCAGACAGGTTGATTTTCTTCATTACAATATCCTTATATATATTAAAATATAAACACACTACCCATCACTCTGCCTGCAAGACAGAGTAATTCTTCAATACATTGAAAAACATTTAATTGATAACAATGAGAGCGCTGCGGGAAAAAGAATAGCCCTCTCACACAAGCAGATCAATACAATTATTTACACTGCACCGCAGGCTTAGTGGAATAAGTAACGTTTGATATAAGGATTATTCTAATTTAATTGCTTATAAAAACATGGAAGTTAATTTCACCCCCGGAATAGCCATGATTTATTTGAAGGATAATTCTCAGTTTAAGAGGTAATTAACCAAGAAAATTTCAGATCCGACCAGTTAACCGGTGCTGGAAACAGGCTGAAAAGATTGCTTCCTGCCGCGCCGGACTTACACTGGGCAACAGGACTCTCACTCTTAGGATGCCCATGCTCGCGACTCACGAATACGCCAACGACTTGATTCTGTTTGCCCTGATTGTCGACTGCGGCTCGTTCAGCAAGGCGGCGGAGAGCGCCGGCATTACCAGTTCGGTGGTCAGCAAACGCATCGGGCGGTTGGAAAAATCGCTCGGCGCCCGGCTGATGTACCGCACCACCCGCAGCCTGACGCTGACCGAAAGCGGCCAGGCGCTCTACCAGCAGGCCAAGGAGATCGGCGCCAAAGTGCAGGAAGCGCTGTACGCCGTCAGCGAAAAGAGCGAAGAGCTGACCGGCACCATTCGCATGTCGGTGCCGACCATTTCGGGTGAGCTGCTGCTGAGTGAAAGCGTGGCGGAGTTTTGCGCTCAGCACCCCAGCCTGAAGGTCGAGATGCGGCTGGAAAACCGCTTCGTTGATCTGGTGGAAGAAGGCATCGATCTGGCGATCCGTACCGGCACCATGCCGGACTCCAGCCTGATTGCGCGGCCGATTTTCGATTCCCGCTGGGTGATCGTCTGCTCACCGGGCTATCTGGAGAACCACCCCGAGCCGCGCAATCCCGACGATCTGCTTAACCACAACTGCCTGACCTATACCTATCAAGAGAGCGGCACCGCCAACTGGCTGATGAAGCGGCCAGGGCGCAACGAAATCTACGAGCTGCAGGTTGACGGCAACCTGTCGGCCAACAATGCGCGGGCGATCCGCAAAGCGGTGATCGGCGGCCACGGCATCGCCATGGTGCCGCGCTGCATGGTGTACGAAGATTTGCAGGACGGCAAACTGACGGAGATCCTGGCCGGCCACTGCGGCAAGGTATTGGGCATTTACGCCGTCTACCCTTATACCCGCAATCTGCCGTTAAAAACTCGCCTGCTGATCGAACATATCATCGGTTCCTATCAAAATATCAGCCACTACTTTTAAGTTTCCACTCCTGATTATTTCCACGCGTCGTAAAGTACCGCGTGGATTACCGCATTTTTGGACATGAACTCGTGAACATTAACGCCTAATTAATGTGATCCAGCGCATTCATTACACAACATAAAAACCCATCCAATTGATTTTAAATCAATTTAATTCAGCCTCAACAGCCGGCATTTTTCCCGCCGCCGGCGCCATTCGCCGATGTTAAAAAATTATCGCGTGGCATCATCGCCAACGTTGTGATTAGAATGAAAATGTTGCGGCAATTAACCTTTCAGTTACATATCTCTGCCCATAAAAATAATAACCCTGAGGATCTTATGCCCCTGCTTTTCAGTATTGCGCCCATCGTCCTGCTGATATGGATGATGACCAAAAGGAATGGCGTGCCCTCTTATCTGGCCCTGCCGCTGACGGCCGCCGTGGTATATGCCCTGCAGCTCTGGTGGTTCGATGCCTCACTGCGGCTGCTGCATGCCAATATCATCACCGCGCTGGTCTCGACGCTGACGCCGATCACCATCATTGCCGGCGCCATTCTGCTCAACAAACTGATGCAGATAAGCGGTGCGGAAAACGTGGTGCGCCGCTGGTTGGAAACCGTTAGCCCCAACCCGGTGGCCCAACTGATGATTATCGGCTGGGCGTTCGCCTTTATGATCGAGGGCGCCAGCGGCTTCGGCACTCCGGCCGCCATCGCCGCGCCGATTCTGGTCAGGCTGGGCTTCAACCCGCTGCGCGTCGCCCTGCTGACGCTGGTGATGAACTCGGTACCGGTCTCCTTCGGCGCCGTGGGCACCCCCACCTGGTTCGGCTTTGCCAACCTCGGCCTGTCGGACGCCAGCCTGCTGGAGATCGGCCGGCAAACCGCGCTGATCCACGTTGTCGCCGGCTTCGTCATTCCTCTGCTGGCGCTGCGCTTTATCGTTTCCTGGCAGGATATTCGCCGCAACCTGCCGTTTATCTTGCTCAGCGTGCTGAGCTGCACCGTCCCCTATCTGCTGCTGGCCCAGGTGAACTATGAGTTCCCGGCGCTGGTCGGCGGCGCTCTCGGCCTGGCGCTGTCGGTGCTGCTGGCGCGCGGCGGCATTGGCCTCGCCCGCGCGGAAAAACCGCAGAGCGCCGCACAGGCGGTGCCGTTCATGCAGGTGGTCAAAGCGATGACGCCGACTCTGCTGCTGATTGCTATCCTGATAGTGACGCGCATTCACCAGTTGGGCCTCAAGGCGCTGCTCAACACCACCACGCTGCTGTGGCAGGAAAACCTCGGCTGGCTCGGGGAGCTGCGCATCAGCCAGGCGCTGATCGTCGAACTGCGGCAGGTGCTGGGCACCTCCGCCGCGGCCGGCTACAAAACGCTGTATGTCCCGGCGCTGATCCCGTTCCTGCTGGTGGTGGTGTTGTGCATTCCGCTGTTCCGTCTGAATGGCGGCCAGGTGCGGCAAATGTTCAGCGAAACCGGCGGGCGCATCACGCGCCCCTTTATCGCCCTGTTCGGCGCGCTGGTCATGGTCAATCTGATGATGCTGGGCGGCGACAACGCGCCGGTGATCCTGATCGGGAAAGCGTTGGCGGCGCTGACCGGCGACAGCTGGCTGCTGTTCTCTTCGTTCCTCGGCGCGCTGGGCTCGTTCTTCTCCGGTTCCAACACCGTTTCGAACCTGACGTTCGGCGGCATTCAGCAATCGATCGCCCAGAGCAGCGGCCTCGACGTCAATCTGACGCTGGCCTTGCAGTCCGTCGGCGGCGCCATGGGCAACATGGTATGCCTGAACAACATTATCGCGGTCTGTTCGATCCTGGGGATCGGCAACGCCGAAGGCAAAATCATCAGAAAGACCGCGCTGCCGATGCTGGCGTACGGTGGGATCGCGGCCGCTATGGCGGCGATCCTCTCGCTCTGACTGACAACCCGTTATTTGCAAGAAGACAAGAAGGTAAACACTATGATCATCTCCGCGTCAACCGACTACCGGGCCGCCGCCCAGGCCAAACTGCCGCCGTTTCTGTTTCACTACATCGACGGCGGGGCCTACGCGGAGCATACGCTGAAGCGCAATACCGCAGATCTGGCCGATATTGCCTTGCGCCAGCGCGTGCTGCGTAATATGTCCGAACTCAGCCTGGAGACCACGCTGTTCGGCGAGCAGCTGGCGATGCCGGTGGCGCTGGGGCCGGTGGGGCTGACCGGCATGTACGCCCGCCGCGGCGAAGTGCAGGCCGCGCGCGCCGCGGCCAAAAAAGGCATTCCGTTCACGCTGTCCACCGTGTCGGTCTGCCCCATCGAAGAGGTGGCCCCGGCGATCGATCGGCCGATGTGGTTCCAGCTCTACGTGCTGAAAGACCGCGGCTTTATGCGCAACGCGCTGGAGCGCGCCAAAGCCGCCGGCGTGAAAACGCTGGTATTCACCGTCGACATGCCGGTGCCCGGCGCCCGTTACCGCGACGCCCACTCGGGGATGAGCGGCCCCAACGCCGCCCTGCGCCGCGTGCTGCAGGCGTTTACCCATCCGCAGTGGGCCTGGGATGTCGGCCTGTTCGGCAAGCCGCACGATCTGGGCAACGTCTCGGCCTACCGCGGCAAACCGACCAGCCTGGAAGACTACATCGGCTGGCTGGGCGCCAACTTCGATCCGTCGATTTCCTGGAAAGATCTGGAGTGGATCCGCGAATTCTGGGACGGCCCGATGATCATCAAAGGCATTCTGGATCCGGAAGACGCCAAAGATGCGGTGCGCTTCGGCGCCGACGGCATCATCGTCTCCAACCACGGCGGCCGCCAGCTGGACGGCGTGCTGTCGACCGCGCGCGCCATGCCGGCGATCGCCGACGCGGTGAAAGGCGACATTACCTTACTGGCCGATTCCGGCATCCGCAGCGGCCTGGACGTGGTGCGCATGATCGCGCTGGGCGCCGACAGCGTGCTGCTGGGGCGCGCCTTCGTCTATGCGCTGGCGGCGGCCGGCGAAGCCGGGGTGGCTAACTTGCTGGATCTGATCGACAAGGAAATGCGCGTCGCCATGACGCTCACCGGCGCGAAAACCATTGCGGAGATCAACGCCGGATCGCTGGTCAGAAACGCTTGACTCACAGCGGCTGCACGCCCTCCGGATAAGCGTTGTAGCTCATCTTGCTGATGAAGGCCCCGGCCGGTGACACCAGAACCCGGCCGGCGGCGTCCAACCCGAGGAAGGTGCCGGTGCAGCGCCCGGAGATAAAGTCGAAGAAGAACACCGAGCACACCGGGATAATCTTTTCCCGGAAGGTGAACAGGAACATCTCGTCCTCAAACTTGTAGTAAGTGGCGTAATCCATGTCGCCGTGCCCGAACTGCTCGCCGCGCAGGTTTTGCCAGGCATAACGCTCGGTGTTGACGTAGAAGTGCTCGTAGTAATGGTTGGGGCTGTAAACGTTCAGCGTGCGATAACCGATCAGCTCGCGGGTCAAATGCGGCGCGATGCCGCCCGGCGTGACGCCGGCAATCAGCCCAACGTGGAAGCTTTGCTTGAGGCGGGATCCCTTTTCCACCGTTTGTTCGGGCAACAGCGTGCTGCGCACCAGCAGCGCCCGGCCGCTGTCGCGGTTGAGCACCAGCGTCAGGCATTCGTTGCCCGGCGACTGCAGCGGAATATTGAAGAAATAGCGCGCGGCGGAGGTTTGCACCTCTTCGTAAGCGTCCTCACCGCTCTCCCCTCCCCAGGCCCACAGCACCCGTTGCCGGTCGGCGCTGAAACGCAGCGTGATGTCCCCGCCGTCTTCAAAGGCGATCTGCAGCGTTTTGCCGCGCCAGTCCTGGGTACCCGGCAACCGGTTGGTATCGATGCCGCGCGCGAAATCGTCGTAATTCTTCCAGTCCGGCTCGGCATTTTGATTCAGTACGGATGATTCTGCTGACATCTTCGCTCTCCTTGATTGAATGGGATAAAACTCGTCTCAAACGTCGGCGACGCCCGCCGGCTTCACCGCTCGGCGGTTCACCACGGCAGGGGCGGTTTCATCGAGAAAACAACTCAGTACCCCGGCGCACACGGCACCGGCGGCCGCCAGCCACATTACGCTGACCAGGCCGTAGCGATCGGCGATCAGCCCAGCGATAAACGGCGCCAGGCAGCCGCCAATCACCTCGCCGATCCCCATCACCAGCCCCAACGCGGTGGCGATGCGCGCCGGCGACACCGTTTCCGACGGGATGGTGGCCATAAACAGCGTGAAACAGCCAAGGCCGGTATAAGACAGGAACACCAGCACGCCCAGCAGCCACGGATTGGCGACGTAGCTCAGGAACAGCGGGCAGCACACCGCCAGCAGCGAAAAGAAAATCAGCGTCGGTTTGCGCCCGAGGCGATCGGAGATCGCCGGTACCGCCACGCCCCAGAAGACCCAGGCGGCGCCGATGGCGCTCATGATGCCGCCCATCGTGCCTTCACCGAAGCCACGGTCGGTCACCAAAAAGTTAGGGGTGAAGGTAATGATGATCATGAACCAGGTGACGAACACGCAGGAGATCAGAATGCACAGCGCCACGTTCTTGATTTTGAACAGCTCGCCGTAAGCGGCCTTGCCCGCCGGCTTACCCGCCGCCGGCGCGGCGCTGAAAGCGGGATCCTTTTTGCCGTTCACATAGCGATAGATCAGCCACGCCAGAATGATGCCCGGCACGGCGGTCAGGTGAAACGCCATGCTCCATCCCCACTTCTGCGCCAGATAGATGATCAGCGGCGGCGCGATGATGCCGCCCAACAGCCCCGGCGCCGCGCCCTGGATCAATCCCATGTTGAAACCGCGGCGCTGCGGCTGCGATCTTTCCACCATCAACGATTGCGCGATCGGCAATACCGGCCCCTCAGCAATCCCCATCAGCGCCCGGAAGATCAATAACATGGCAAACCCGCTGACCAGCCCCGACAGCGCGGAGAACAGCGAAAACACCAGGATCGACAGGATCAGCATCGGTTTACGGATATTAAAGCGATCGGCTATCGCCCCCAACCCGGCGCCGGACAGCGCCCAGGTTAGCGCCAACACCGCCGACAGCGTGCCGAGATGCACGTTGCTGAGCTTGAGGTCGGCGGCAATCATCGGAAACAGAAACGAGATGGTCAGACGATCGACGAACACGCAGCCGAACACGAAAAACAAAATAATCAGCAACCGGTTCTCTTCACTTAATGCTCTGCGTGCCGCTGGCGATGTATTCATAGCGTCATTTGTCCATAAGTTAACTTATGAATGGCGACCCGCCATGGCATAAGTGTGTTAAGCGCTCGGCCAAGAGAGAAATTGGCCCTCCGTCACGACAACAACTCATTAACATGTTAATGACATAAAATTATCGCAAGCCGGCGGTCTGTCAACCGGCGCTCTTCGAGAGACAAATAAAATTCTGAACGGGTACTATTTCAATATCGCATTATCACCTTCAGGTTATTTATCCTTCTGTTCTTGATACATATAAAATAATGTCCGGTACTTTCTTGCGATTAAAAAAAGCCTGTTTGCGCGTTATTTGCGAATAATCCCATCGATGACGCTTCAGGCTTATTAATTTTTCATCGGCATTGAATGATCCCCGCTCGCGCTTCAGAGCCATTTTTATCTATTGAATCATCTCGTTTTATTTTAAGGCCGCAGAAAAAACTAACTCTTACGAGGGAAAGGCCAACGGCGGGGTTATATAACCCCGTCTGGACAATAACAAAAGCGCAGAGCGTGACGTAAATCACGACAAATATGCCGTATCCTGCAAAGCAATTATGCTCGCAACAGCAATTATCTATTGCGATTAGGGCTGTTTATCTCAATTAAGCGCCATGCAACACTTCGTGCCATCGTTCGACACCGCGCCGCAAGGCCTGAGACGGAGTGACACATGAGCATCGAAAAATTAACCCGGGAGCCGCTTTCCATCGGCATCGAGTTGCCGCTGGACAACGATTGGTCCACCAGCGGGCAGCTGAAACGCCAGCAGGACGGGCGGCCGTTCGGCGTGCCGGACATGAGCGAACACGCTGCGCGCATCAAGCTGGCCGATGAGCTCGGCTTTCGCGCCGCCTGGGTTCGCGACGTGCCGCTGTATGATCCGGACTTCGGCGACGCCGCGCAGGTGTTTGAGACCTTTACCTACCTCGGCTACCTGTCCAGCCTGACGCGCAATATTCTGCTCGGTACCGCGGCCGTGGTGCTGCCGCTGCGGCAGCCGTGGCTGGTGCGCAAAGCGGCTTCCACGCTGCAAACGCTGAGCGGCGATCGTCTGTTGCTCGGCGTCGCCAGCGGCGATCGCCCCGTGGAGTATCCGCTGTTCGGCGCCGATTACGCCGCGCGCGGTGAAAGCTTCCGCGCCAGCGTCGGCATTCTCAAAGGGGAAGCCGACAGTGCACTGCAACCGGGACTGCGCCTGCTGCCGGCCACGCCGCCGCCGCCGCTGCTGGTCGCCGGGCTGGCGCAACAAACGCCCGAGTGGGTGGGGAAAAATATGGATGGCTGGCTGTCGTATCCCGGCACGCCTGCGGACCATGTTTCGCGGGTCAAACTCTGGCGCAACGTAGCCGGTGACAAGCCCTACGTCAGCTTTATTCATCTCGACCTCACCGATAACGCCGACGCGCCGATTCAGCGCCATCGCTTCGGCATCAAGAGCGGCCGCAATGGATTGATTCAGGAACTGAGCGCCATGCGTGACGCCGGGGTCAATCACATCGGCCTGCATTTCCGCCGCAACCAGCGGCCGCTGGAAGAGACGATGCAGGAGATCGGCCAACTGGTGTTACCGGAATTCCATCGCGCCTGACGCCCGCTTTAGCCCGCTATTCCGACCTGAGCTGGTCTTTGCCCCGTTACCGGGGCTTTTTTATTTCCGCCGCTGCTGGTTCATAACAACTCGGTCTAATCCCTGCCGTCAAACGGCGGCATGATGACAAGGAAACGAGCCACCATGAGGAATGAGCAATGACGGCAAAACTGACAGAAGCAGGCTTTTGGCGCAAAACCGCCGACTCTTCATCGCTGCGCGAGCCGCGCGTGCTGATCCGGGTCTACGTCAACGAAGGCGAGATTGACCGCGCCATCGCGTTTTACGAGCAGCTGCACGGCGTGGAAGCGGATATGCGTTTCGACTTCCCCGAGCATCGGCTGGTGCTGGCGGCGGTGGGGCCATTTCTGATCCTGGAAGGCTCGGAAGAAAACCTGCGTCCTTTTCGCAGCACCGTCGGCACGTTGCTGGTCGATGACATTTATCCCTACCACCAGCGGCTACAGGCCGCCGGCGCCGATATCTTCTTTGGCCCGGTGGAAGTGCCCACCGGCGCCTGTTTCAATGCGCGCCTGCCGGATGGCACGATTATCGAATACGTGCATCATCGGCCGCGCGCGGACGAATAAGCCGCCTCAGGGGAGCGCCGGCTTCATGGCGTAGCCGCGCAGATCCTTGCGCAGGCTGAGCATGTACAGCACGATCACCGCCGAGAAAGGCAAGCCGCACAGCACCACGGCAGTCTGCATCGCGCTGAAACTGCCGGCGTACAGCAGCCCGGCGCACACCAGCGTGGTGACCGCCGCCCAGAACACCCGGAGCCAGGCCGGCGCGTCATCGTGGGCGGAACCGCCCTGGCAGGACAGATTCGCTATCATCAGCGTGCCGGAATCGACCGGCGTCAGGAACAGCACGAAGCTTATCACCACCACAAAACCGGCGGTCAGCTGGGTATAGGGCAGGTATTCGAACAGCTTGAACACCGCCATCGGCGGATCGCTTTGCGCCACCTGCCCCAGAATCGCTTGCCCGCCCTCCAGCACCAGACTGATGGCGGTATTGCCGAAGATCGACAGCCAAGCCAGCGTGAACCCCAGCGGGATCAGCAACACGCCGAAGATCAGTTCGCGGATGGTACGGCCTTTGGAAATACGCGCGATAAACAGCCCGACAAACGGCGCCCACGCCACCCACCAGGCCCAATAGAACAGTGTCCAGGCGCCCTGCCACTGGCGCGCCTTGCCGTACAGATACATATCGAAGCTGCGACTGACGAGCGAGGTCAGATAATCCCCAATGTTCTGCAACATGCCGTTGAGCAGGTTCAGCGTCGGGCCGGCCAGAAACACGAACAGCAACAGCAGGCACAGGAAGCCGACGTTGATGTTCGACAGCATGGCAATGCCCTTCTCGACGCCGGTGACCGCCGCCAGCGTGGCCACCACCATCATCACCACGATCAGCGCCAGCAGCACGCCGGTGCTTTGCGGGATATCGAACAGGTAGAACAGCCCCGAGTTCACCAACAGCGCGCCGATCCCCAGGTTGGTCACCATCGAGATAACCGTCACCAGAATGCCGAAGCTGTCCACCAGATGGCCGACGCCGCCGTGGATGCGCTCGCCGAAGATCGGGTACAGCGCCGAACGCAGCGCCAGCGGCAAACCGCGACAATAGGCGAAATAGGCAAGCGCGGTGGCGATCAACGCATACAGCGCCCAACCGTGCAGCCCCCAGTGTAAAAAGGTCAGCGCCATCGCCTGCCGCGCCGCCTGTACGCTGCCGCCGTCGCCTTCCGGTGGCGACAGGAAGTGATCCAACGGCTCATAGGCGCCGTAATACACCAGCGCAATGCCGATGCCCGACGAGAACAGCATCGCCACCCAGGAGGGATAGCTGAACTGCGGCGGCTCGTCATCCTGGCTGAGGCGAATATGGCCAAAGCGCGACAGCGCCAGCCAGAACACGAACACCATGCAGGCGACCATCAACAGCATGTAATACCAGCCGAACACGTCGGCCACCCAACTTTGCGCGACATTCAGCCACTGTTTGCTGGCGGCGGGAAACAGCACAATCAGCGCCCCCAGCAGCAAGATCACCGCGGCTGAGCCGAAAAATACCGGGATATTCAATCTGACAGGTTCTTCGTCAAGCGATGGAGGAGTTTTTATTGTCATTGGCAGGCTTCCATGATGCGAAAGACAGACGATTTAAATGCAACCTTTTATTAACATTTTATCGTCATTTATTTGACATTTTCGCAGCATATAGAGTATTGATTGACCGTTCAATCAATCAAATTCAAAGTGTGATTTGCCTATCAGTTGGGGAAAATATGTACCGCAGAGACATTCCTGAGCAGCGCAAGGAGCAGTTGATTAACGCCGCCTTCGAAACCATCAGCGTGGTGGGGTTGGCCGGCGTCACCCTGTCGCAGGTGGCGAAAGAAGCCGGGCTGTCGACCGGCATCGTCAGCCACTATTTTGGCGATAAGGAGGGATTGTTGAGCGCGACCATGCGCAAGATCCTGCGCGATCTGCGCGACGCGGTGGCCGAGTGCCGCGCTCAGGCGGCGAGCGACAGCCAGTCGCAGCTGTGCGCCATCATTCAGGGCAACTTCCACCCCAGTCAAACCAACGCCATTTCCATGCGCGCCTGGCTCGACTTCTGGGCCGCCAGCATGCACCAGCCGGTGCTGCGCCGCCTGCAGCGCGCCAACGATCGGCGGCTCTATTCCAATATATGCAGCCAGTTCCGCCGCGAGCTGCCGCTGCAGCAGGCGCGCGACGCGGCGCGCGGGCTGGCGGCAATGATCGATGGGCTCTGGCTGCGCGGCAGCCTGGCCGGGGATGACACCGATCTGCAGCAGGATTACCGCATCGCCTGCGAGTACGTGATACAACGGCTCAAGGCCGCGCCATCGATGGTGTGAACGGCAGCGTCAGCGCGGTTCCTGCTCTTCGCTGTACTGGGTTTGCCACATGGCGGCGTAGCGGCCGTTCGCCGCCAACAGCGCCTCATGCCCCCCGCGCTCGACGATCTCCCCCGCCTCCAGCACGATGATCTCATCGGCGTCCACCACGGTGGAGAGCCGATGGGCTATCACCAGCGTGGTGTGGTTGCGGCTCACCTCGCGCAAGTGCCCCTGGATTTCGCGCTCGGTCTGGGTATCCAGCGCGCTGGTCGCCTCGTCGAACACCAGGATGGCCGGATTTTTCAGGATGGTGCGCGCGATCGCCACCCGCTGCTTTTCACCGCCCGACAGCTTCAGCCCGCGCTCGCCCACCCGGGTGTCGTAACCGTCGGGCAGACCGACGATAAAATCATGGATATGCGCCAGCCGCGCCGCACGCTCGATTTCTTCATCGCTGGAGCCGGTTTTGCCATAGCCGATGTTGTAGCGCAGCGTATCGTTGAACAGCACCGTATCCTGCGGCACGATGCCGATCGCCTGCCGCAGACTGGCCTGGGTCAGTTGGCGAATGTCCTGGCCGTCGAGGGTAATAGCGCCGCCCTGCACGTCGTAAAAGCGAAACAGCAGGCGCGACAGCGTGGACTTGCCCGCGCCGGAGGCGCCGACCACCGCCACCGTGTGGCCCGCCGGAATGGTAAAACTCACCTGCTTGAGGATCGGCCGGCGCGTGTCGTAACCGAAGCTGACCGCGTCGAACCGCACTTCGCCGCGCTCGAGGCGCAGCGGCTGCGCATCCGGGCTATCGACGACCTCACGCTTTTCCTGCAGCAGATCGAACATGTTCTCCATGTCGATCAGCGCCTGGCGCACCTCCGAGTAGATAAAGCCGAAGAAGTTCAGCGGCTGGTACAGCTGCAGCAGGTAGGCGTTGACCAGCACGAAGTCGCCGACCGTCATCGTCCCCTGCGTAATACCCTGCGCCGCCATGGCCATCATGACGATCAGCCCGATCGAGATAATGGCGGTTTGCCCCAGGTTGATCGCGGTAAAACTGAATTGGTTCTTGATGGCGGCGTATTCATACAGCCGGCGCGACAGATCGAAGCGCTCAGCCTCGAACGCTTCATTGCCGAAGTACTTCACGGTCTCATAGTTCAGCAGGCTGTCGATGGATTTGCTGTTGGCGTCGGCGTTGGCCTTGTTGAGCTCGCGGCGAAAGCGGGTGCGCCAGCTCACCGCCAGCACGGTGAACAGGATGTAGCAGCCGACCGTGGTCAGGATCGCCAACGCGAACCAGCCGTTCAGCATATGCCACATGATCGCCGTGACCAGCGTCAGCTCGAACAGGATCGGCACGATGGAGAACAACAATCGCGACAGCACCGTGGACACCGCCTGGGTGCCGCGCTCGATAGACAGCGACAGCCCGCCGGTCTGGCGCTCCAGATGGAAGCGCAGGCTCAGCGCATGCAGCTGGCGAAACACCCGCACGCCCAACAGGCGCGTGGCGTTCTGGCTGACGTGGATAAACATCACGTTGCGCAGTTCCTCAAACAGCGCGCCGCCCACCCGCGCCACGCCGTAGGCGACGATCAGCCCCAGCGGCACCGCCAGCATTTTCGCCGTCTCGCCGCTCAGCGCATCGACCATCGCTTTGTAGGCCAGCGGCACCAGCGTGGTGCTGACCTTGGCCGCCACCATGAACACGAAGGCCACCACCAAATACCCCCGCAGCCGCGGGTTGTCTTTCGGCCACAGATAGGGCAGCAGGAATTTCAGCAAGCGGGAACGATCCATCATGTAATATTCATCTTCTCGGTCGGGCTCGCGGCGCATGGCCGCGCGGGGGTTATGAGTTTGGCCTGGCCGGCGGCGAACGCCGCAGCCATTCCGTTTTCCTGCGATGGCAACTCAGCATCATCCGTCAGGAGAAGCGGCGGCGACTCGGGCAAAGTTCAGGCATGGAGGAGACAATCACATGACCCACACGTATGCAAAGCGCTTTGCGCAGGTCTTTGACTATATCGACCGCCACCTGGACGAGGCGCTCACCGTCGAAAAACTGAGCGAAGTGGCCCATTTTTCGCGCTTTCATTTTCAACGCCAGTTTAGCGCGTATTGCGGCATCTCGGTGTGGCGTTATATCCAGTGGATGAGGCTTAAACGCGCCTCTTACCGCCTGGCGTATAACCCGCTGGAGCCGGTGATTGACATCGCGCTGGACGCCGGTTTTCAAAACCCGGAGTCCTTCAGCCGCGCCTTCAAACAGGCGTTCAGCCAAACGCCGAGCCAGTTTCGCAAACAGCCGGCCTGGATCGATTGGCAGCAGCGCTTTCCCGAGCCGAAACACAAAAGGAAACAACCCATGAAGGTAGACATTGTCGATTTCCCTGCCACCCCGGTGGCGATGATCGAACATAGCGGCCCGCCCGCGCTGGTCAACGAAACCGCCGCACGCTTTATCGAGTGGCGTAAAACCAGCGGCCTGTCGCCGGTCAGAAGTAGCCGCACTTACGGCATCGCACCGCACGATCCGGCCATCACCGAAGCGCAGGACTTCCACTTCTTCATTTGCGGCGAGATCACGGCGCCGATCCCGGAGGACAACGCCTTTGGCGTGGTGAACGGCACGCTGCCGGCCGGGCGCTGCGCGGTGCTGCGCCATCACGGCTCGCTGGATGGGCTCTCGGAAAGTGCCCACTATCTGTACCGCGAGTGGTTGCCGGCCAGCGGCGAGGAGCTGCGCGATTTTCCGCTCTATTTCCACTACCACAACTTCGTGCACGAGGTGGCGGAATATGAACTGGTGACCGATCTTTACCTGCCGCTGAAATAGCTGACATCTGGCTCCGCAAGGAGCCAGATTGACGTTAACAGGACGGCGACGAACCTTGCGGCGGCAGATAACGCTGCGGATCGAGTGCGGTAGCGCGATAGCGGATCTGGAAGTGCAGGAACACCGAATCGGTGCCGGTGCTGCCCATGGTGCCGATCTTCTGCCCCGCTTTCACATCCTGACCGTTGCGCACCAGCGTAGTGTCGTTGTGCGCATAGGCGGTAATAAAATCTTCGCCGTGCTTAATCATGATCAGGTTGCCGTAGCCGCGCAGCTGGTTGCCGACGTACACCACTTTGCCCTTGGCGGAAGCGTAAATCGGCTGGCCGCGTTTGCCGGCGATGTCGATGCCCTTGTTGCCGCCATCTGAATTGGAGTAGGCCTGCACGATCCGGCCGCTGGTCGGCCAGCGCCAACAGCGGGCGGCGCCCGGCGGCGGCGTCTGCTTGGCGATCGCAGCGGAAGACGAAGAGGTTTTACGACGCGTGGCGGCGGTTTTGGTCGGCGCGCTGCCGCTCAGCCGCAGTTTCTGCCCCACTTCCAGGCTATAGGGCGGGCGTATCTTGTTGATTCTGGCCAGATCGCTGACTTCGCTGTCGGTGATCCAGGCGATGTAGTACAGCGTATCGCCCCGTTTGACGGTGTAGGACTTGCCGGTGTAGCTGCCCTTCGGCAGTTTGTCGTAGTCGCGGTTGTAGGTGTTTTTACCCGAACACCCGGCCAACAGCAGCCCCAATGTCAGACACACCGCGATGCGGCGCCACCTTGCCAGCTTGCTTCCTGTGCTCAAATCCTGTCCCCAATCGTCTTTTCGGTTCTGATACGCGTCAGCCGCACAGTGTAACATTTGCGCCGGGTCAGTCAAAAACCCCCAGACGGTCTATGCTAAACAGGTAAGGATGACTGATTAATTACCCAACGACGAAATGGAGTACTGTCATGTTGAACCTCGACCGCAATAATCTGCCCCTCCTGAGCGAAGAGCTGCTCAAAAAGCAACGCACCACCCTGCTGATCATCGCCTTCCTGCTGCTGGCGGGCGGCATACTGTGCCTGGTGAATCCTTTCGCCTCCGGCGCAGCGCTGAGCATCGTGGTGGGCGTCCTGCTGCTGTTGAGCGGCGCCGGGCTGATTATCGCCATGATAGCCAACCGGGCGCAGAATACCTGGCCGATGATCGGCGGCATTCTGCTGGGCGTGGCCTACCTGATTATCGGCTATGTGTTCATCACCAGCCCGCTGGCGGGCATTCTGGCGCTGGCGGTCTACCTCGCCGTGCTGTTTGCGCTCGGCGGCATCGCGCGCCTGGCGGCAGGCTATATGCGCCGAGGCCTGCCGGGCAACTGGCTGCAGTTCGTCATCGGCGTGCTCGATTTGATCATCGCCTGGATGCTGATCGGCTCAGGCCCGGCGGCGTCGGTGACGCTGGTGACGGCGATCGTCGGCATCGAGATGCTGGTCAGTTCCTTTGCCCTGTTCCAGGCTGCGAATCTGTTTAAACGCGCCTGATCGTAACGGCCCGCCGACGGCGGGCCGCCATCCCCTCCCCATTTGCAAACAAAACAAGGCGATACCCCCTCAGCTTGTCCGTGGTTATCTTCATCGGTAAGTGCCAATATAGGCGAAGACAAGGGAGCTGAAACCGATGACAACCCATTCCAAACCGTTGAACTCGCGGGAAGTCTGCCTGCAATTACGCCACTTCAACCAGGTAATCGGGCAACAATGCCGCAATATGGCGCGCCAAAAAACCGCTTGCCCGTGCTGCCTGACGGACATCGCCACCGGCTGCGACGCCGGTATCAAACTGTGTGGACAGCAGTTGGCCAAACCCAACCCGCAAACCCCGTTATTCCGGCAGATTCGCAACCTGCTGCTCGACCTGCGCGCAGAAGCGATAGGGGTTCACAGAATAGACGTCCTGAACCGCACCAATAACGAAATCTCCTGGCTGTTGCGCGAGCTTTATTTCGAGACATTCTGAACACGAGCGCCACGCGCCCATCGCTTGATACCTGCCGGTGCGGGCAAGATGCCGCACCGTTTCACCGCCGCACCAGCCGACTTTTCGCCACGTTATCTTTTTGCGTTCTCCCCACTTTACGACCGCCATCACACCTCGCCAACCCCACATTGCGTTGGTTATAGAGTCGTCTACAATTCAATCGAATTACCCCCTACAACATCAGAAATTATTATTATTAGAGGTGATTATGTTACAGAAACACGAAAACGTAATAAGTATGACTGTACTAAGCCCGCAAGCCACCCAAGAGCTGATGCCCTCATTTTCTTCCTTGCCCCACACGCAACATGCCGACGGCAAATATCGCCTGCGCCGTTATTCCGTCGTGAAATACCTCAACCCCAACATCGCCGAAGTGGGGCCGCGCACCTTCATGCAGTCGGATCAGATCAACCATTTCCAGGGCAACGTGGTGCGCCGCTTCGAGCCTATCGACAGCGCCGTGCTGCAGAGCGCCGGCATGGCGGAAATGTGCAACCTGTTTGCCGAAAACAACGAACTGCCGGAAGGCGCCGAAATAGAGATCCACCAGATGCGCGTGGTCGCCATCCAAAAAGATACGCTGGTGGCGCCGGAAGGCATTCACCAGGACGGTTTCGACCATATCGCGATGATCGCCATTCACCGCCACAATATCGTCGGCGGCGAAATCATGCTGTACGACGACAGCCGCCACGATCCTTTCTTCAAAAAAGCGCTGGCCGACGGTGAAGCCGTGCTGTTGGCGGACAGTAAACTGTGGCACAACGCCACGCCGATCAATACCGTAAGCCCGAATGAAGAAGGCTATCTGGATCTCTTCGTCCTCACCGCTCGGGGAGAGAAAGCATGACCTTTACCCCCGAGCTCGCCCGACGCCAGTTCAGCGCCCTGTCCCGGCAGATCGACGGCAAACCGGCGATCTTTTTCGACGGCCCCGGCGGTGCGCAAGTTTCCCGGGGCGTGCTGGAAAAAATGACCGACTACCTGGGGAAGTACAACGCCAACCTGGGCGGGCACTACTTCTCCAGCCGGGTTACCGGCGAGGTGATGAGTCAGGCGCGCGAATCGGTGCGCGCCTTGTTAAATGCGCCGTCGCCCGACAACATCGTCTTCGGCATGAACATGACCACGCTGACCTTTCATCTCAGCCGCATCATCAGTCGCGATTGGCGGGACGGCGATGAGGTCATCGTCACCGCGCTGGATCACTACGCCAACGTCTCCAGCTGGCAGCAGGCCGCCGCCGACAAAGGCGCCGTGGTGCATCAGATAGCGCTGGAGAGCGCCGATTGTTCTCTCGACGCGGCAAAAGTGTGCGCGCGCATCAACGCCAACACGCGTCTGGTGGCGGTCAGCTACGCGTCCAACGTCACCGGCAGCATCGTCGATATCAAAACCATCGTTGAAGCCGCACATCGGGTGGGCGCACAGGTGTATGTCGACGCCGTTCATTACGCGCCGCATAACCTGATCGACGTGCAGGCGTTGGGATGTGACTTCCTGGTGTGCTCCGCCTACAAATTCTTTGGCCCGCACGTCGGCATGGCCTACATCGCACCGCAGTGGCTGCAGCGCCTGCGGCCGTACAAAGTCGAGCCGGCCACTGACGTCGGCCCCGGCCGTTTCGAGACCGGCACGCAGAGCTTCGAAGCGCTGGCCGGCGTCGCGGCCGCTATCGAGTATTTGGCGCAGTGGGGCACGCCCGACGCGCCGTTAAGGCAGCGCTTGCAGGAGAGCTTCGCCGCCTACCACCGGCATGAAGAGGCGCTGTGCCGCCACTTTTTGCAACGGCTGCAGCAACTCGACGGCGTGCGGCTCTACGGCAATCCGCAGGCGGACAGCGCACGCCGCACGCCGACCTTCGCCCTGACCTTCAGCGGCCAGGCGCCCGACGCGATCGCCCGACGGCTGGGGCACCACAACATCTGCGCCGGCAGCGGACATTTCTATGCGCTGGGCCTGATTCAGCAACTGGGGCTGCAGGACGGCGGCGTGCTGCGCATCGGCATGATGCACTACAACACCCTTGATGAGATCGATACGCTGTTTGAAATACTCGCCAAGGAGATCCTCGGTTAATGCGCCATAACGGCCCGACCGGTTTTCCGGCGGGCCACACCGCATAAATAGCCGTGCGTGTCGCCGGAGGCGTTAAACGTGAATAACGCTCCCCCTGCTTGAGGGGTTGGGTAGAATAGGCGGGATTTTTTTGAAAAGGGATTTTTACGTTGAGAAAATATGCCGTTATCACCGCCGCGTTGATGATGTCTTCCTGCGCTACGCCGGAAAAGTGGGAAGCGCAAACGGCGGCTCCGACACCCCTTGAAGCCGCCAGAGCAAGCTGCCGACAAGAAGCCGAACAACGCTATCCCGTGAGCCTGTCTTTAGACACCCGCTCGCCTGTATTCTCCTCCATGAATATCAACGGTGCGGATATCCCCAATACTCACGGCGTCGTTTTTCCTTCGGACCGTAATGAAATGCGCAGAAAAGAACACGTTAATGCCTGCATGAAATTGGAGGGATGGGAAAATAAGAATAAGGTGACGGGGTTATTGGCCTTTTTATTTAACTAACGGCAACGTGAATTATTCGGAATTACCGCACAGAGACAGCGGTAATTCCGCTCTATAGAGCGGCGTCGGCCTCCTGCGCCAGCCCGACTATTTTGCTACGATATTACAGTCACCACCTTTCCTCCATTCAGGGCGATAATCAAACAAATGGAATAAATCAATTTATGAGTGAGAAAGACACCTCCTTAAATAAGCCGCAAAGCCATATCAACAAAGCGGTATTCTTCACCTCTGCAGTCCTCATTTTTCTTCTGGTCGCCTTCGCCGCCTTTTTCCCCGACGTCGCTGACAAAAACTTCAAGCTTCTGCAGCAACAAATCTTCACCAACGCCAGCTGGTTTTATATTTTGGCCGTGGCGCTCATATTGCTCAGCGTGACGTTTCTGGGGCTTTCTCGTTACGGCGACATCAAACTTGGCCCCGATCATGCGCAACCCGATTTTCGCTATCACTCCTGGTTTGCCATGCTGTTTTCGGCGGGGATGGGCATTGGTCTGATGTTCTTCGGCGTGGCAGAACCGGTTATGCACTATCTCTCGCCGCCGGTCGGCACGCCCGAGAGCATCGAGGCGGCCAAACAAGCCATGCGCCTGACCTTTTTCCACTGGGGGCTGCATGCCTGGGCAATCTACGCCATCGTGGCGTTGATTCTGGCCTTCTTCAGCTATCGGCATGGCCTGCCGTTGACCCTGCGCTCCGCGCTTTATCCGATCATCGGCGATCGCATTTATGGCCCTATCGGCCACGCCGTCGATATCTTCGCCGTCATCGGCACCGTATTCGGGGTCGCGACCTCGCTGGGTTATGGCGTATTGCAGGTCAACGCCGGGCTTAACCACCTGTTTGGCGTGCCAATCAACGAAACCGTTCAGGTGATATTAATCGTGGTGATTACCGGGCTGGCCACCATTTCCGTGGTTTCCGGGCTGGAGAAGGGCATACGCTTTCTGTCGGAGCTGAACCTCAGCCTGGCGCTGTTGCTCCTGGCCTTGGTCTTGCTGTTGGGGCCAACCGTTTTGCTGTTGAAATCCTTTGTGGAAAATACCGGCGGCTATCTGTCCGAGCTGGTCAGCAAAACCTTCAACCTGTATGCCTATGAACCCAAATCCAGCAACTGGCTAGGCGGATGGACGCTGCTCTACTGGGGGTGGTGGCTCTCCTGGTCGCCTTTCGTCGGGATGTTCATCGCACGGGTTTCCCGCGGCCGAACCATCCGCGAATTTGTCACGGGCGTGCTGTTCGTCCCGGCCGGCTTCACCCTCATGTGGATGACCGTGTTCGGCAACAGCGCCATTTACCTCATCATGGAAAAGGGCGCGGCAGATCTCGCCGCTACGGTACAACAAGACGTGGCCTTGGCGTTGTTTAACTTCCTGGAGCATTTCCCATTCTCCAGCGTGCTTTCGTTTATCGCCATGGCGATGGTTATCGTCTTTTTTGTCACGTCCGCCGACTCCGGCGCCATGGTCGTGGATACCCTGGCTTCGGGCGGCTCCAGCAACACGCCGGTATGGCAACGCATTTTCTGGGCGTCGCTGATGGGCATCGTCGCCATCGCCTTGCTGATCGCCGGGGGGCTCAGCGCGCTGCAAACCGTCACCATCGCCAGCGCGCTGCCTTTCTCGGCCATCTTGCTGATATCCATTTACGGTTTGCTTAAAGCGCTGCGTCGCGATCTGACCAAGCGTGACAGCCAGAATATGGCCACCATCGCCCCTACCGCCGCCCGCAATCCTATCCCCTGGCAGCGCAGGCTGCGTAATATCGCTTATCTGCCAAAGCGCTCGCTGGTTAAGCGCTTTATGGACGAAGTCATCCAGTCGGCCATGACGCTGGTGCAGGAGGAGCTGAGTAAGCAAGGCACGCTCAGCAGTATCAACACCGGCGCGGAAGATCGCATTCGTTTCGAGGTTGATTTAGGCGATGAGCTTAACTTTATCTATGAAGTCAGACTGCGCGGCTACAGCTCGCCGACCTTCGCCCTGGCCGGGCTGGATAATGATGAACAGCAAGCCGAGCAGCACAAATATTATCGCGCGGAGATCTACCTGAAAGAAGGCGGCCAGAACTACGATGTCATGGGCTGGAATCAGGAGCAGTTGATCAACGATATTCTCGACCAGTACGAAAAGCATCTGCATTTCTTGCATCTGGTGCGCTGAATGCCGACATGCCGTCCCCAGGGGCGGCATTTTTTTGCCCTGCCTTCCTCCCTGCGGCGCTGATGATGCGGGTGGGATGGCGGGCGACCAGAAATAATGCTTACATGTGCAAAGGATTGGGTTGGGGTAACGTTTTGGAGAATCAGGATGCTTTTATGAGGGGGTACTGGAGCGGGTGAAGGGAATCGAACCCTCGTATGCAGCTTGGGAAGCTGCCGTTCTACCATTGAACTACACCCGCATCGGTGTGCGACAGGCATTATAACCGGTTATCGGCGGCGGGCAAGCGGAGATGGCGCGTAACTGTCGATGTTTTAAGCGGTTAAGTCCTGCAGACGAAAAAAAACCGGCGCAGTTGCCCGCACCGGTTGTTGCACGCTAAACGCGATTATTTCTGCGGGCGCATCGCCGGGAACAGAATCACGTCGCGGATGGTGTGGCTGTTGGTGAACAGCATCACCATGCGGTCGATGCCGATGCCCAGACCGGCGGTCGGCGGCAGGCCGTGCTCCAGCGCGGTGACGTAGTCTTCGTCGTAGAACATCGCTTCATCGTCGCCGGCGTCTTTGGCGTTCACCTGATCGGCGAAGCGCTGCGCCTGGTCTTCGGCGTCGTTCAGCTCGGAGAAGCCGTTGCCGATTTCACGGCCGCCGATGAAGAACTCGAAGCGGTCGGTGATTTCCGGGTTCACGTCGTTGCGGCGCGCCAGCGGCGACACTTCAGCCGGGTACTCGGTGATGAAGGTCGGCTGAATCAGATGGCTTTCCGCCACTTCTTCGAAGATCTCGGTCACGACGCGGCCCAGGCCCCAGCTCTTCTCAACCTTGATGCCGATGGATTCCGCGATGGCCACCGCTTTGCCCATGTCGGCCAGGTCAGCCAGATCGGTTTCCGGACGGTATTTCTTGATCGCCTCGGTCATGGTCAGCTTCTCGAACGGCTTGCCGAAGTCGAACACTTCGTCGCCGTACTGCACCTGAGAGGTGCCCAGCACTTTCTCGGTCAGGGTGCGGAACAGCGTCTCGGTCAGCTCGATCAGGTCTTTGTAATCCGCGTAAGCCATGTAGAGTTCCATCATGGTGAACTCTGGGTTGTGACGCGGAGAAACGCCTTCGTTACGGAAGTTGCGGTTGATTTCGAACACGCGCTCAAAGCCGCCGACCACCAGACGCTTCAGATACAGTTCCGGCGCGATGCGCAGGTACATGTCGATATCCAGCGCATTGTGGTGGGTGATGAACGGACGCGCCGACGCACCACCCGGGATCACCTGCATCATCGGGGTTTCGACTTCCATGAAGCCGCGTTCCACCATGAAGTTACGGATAGCCGACATCACCTGAGAACGCACCTTGAAGGTGTTGCGCGACTCTTCGTTGGCGATCAGATCCAGGTAACGCTGGCGGTAACGGGTTTCCTGATCCGCCAGGCCGTGGAATTTGTCCGGCAGCGGACGCAGCGCTTTGGTCAGCAGACGCAGTTCGGTGCAGTGGATCGACAGTTCGCCGGTCTTGGTTTTGAACAGCTTGCCGCGCGCGCCGAGGATATCGCCCAGGTCCCACTTCTTGAACTGCTCGTTGTACACGCCTTCAGCCAGATCGTCGCGCGCGACGTACAGTTGAATGCGGCCGCCCACGTCCTGCAGCGTAACGAAAGATGCCTTGCCCATAATGCGGCGGGTCATCATGCGGCCGGCGACGGTCACTTCTACGCCCAGCGCTTCCAGCTCTTCGTTGTCTTTATCGCCGTACGCGGCGTGCAGTTTGTCGGAGGTGGAGTCGCGACGGAAGTCGTTCGGGAACGCAATGCCGTTCTCACGCAGGCCGGCCAGTTTCTCGCGGCGGGACTGCAGCTCGTTATTGAGATCCAGCGCCTGATCGGCGCCCTGTACTTGTTGTTCAGACATTTCTATTCCTCATAACCCGGCTTTCAAACTTGCCTCAATGAATTTATCCAGGTCGCCATCCAGTACGGCCTGCGTGTTACGCGTTTCGACGTTGGTGCGCAAATCCTTGATGCGGGAGTCATCCAGCACGTAAGAACGGATTTGGCTGCCCCAGCCGATGTCGGACTTGTTGTCTTCCATCGCCTGTTTATCAGCATTTTTCTTTTGCATCTCAAACTCGTACAGCTTGGCTCGCAGCTGTTTAAACGCTTGATCCTTGTTCTTATGCTGAGAACGATCGTTCTGGCACTGCACCACGATGTTGGTTGGCAGGTGAGTAATACGTACGGCGGATTCGGTTTTGTTGACGTGCTGACCGCCCGCACCGGAGGCGCGGTACACGTCGATGCGCAGATCCGCCGGGTTGATATCGATGTCGATATCGTCGTCCACTTCCGGGTAGATGAACACCGAGCTGAACGAGGTGTGGCGACGGCCGCCGGAGTCGAACGGGCTCTTGCGCACCAGGCGGTGAACGCCGGTTTCAGTGCGCAACCAGCCGAACGCGTAGTCGCCGATGATCTTGATGGTGGCCGATTTCAGACCCGCAACGTCGCCGTCGGACTCTTCGATCACTTCGGTCTTGAAGCCCTTGGCTTCGGCCCAGCGCAGGTACATGCGCAGCAGCATGCTGGCCCAGTCTTGCGCTTCGGTGCCGCCGGAGCCGGCCTGAATGTCCAGATAGCAGTCGGCGCTGTCGTATTCGCCGGAGAACATGCGGCGGAATTCCAACTGCTCGAGCTTGGCGATCAGTTGATCGAGTTCGGCGACCGCTTCGTTGAAGGTCTCTTCATCGTCGGCTTCCACCGCCAGCTCCAGCAGACCGCTGACGTCTTCGCTGCCCTGCTGCAGGTGATCGATGGTTTCAACGATGGCTTCCAGCGCGGCGCGCTCTTTGCCGAGCGCCTGTGCGCGCTCCGGTTCGTTCCAAACGTCCGGCTGCTCCAGCTCGGCGTTGACTTCTTCTAGGCGTTCCTTCTTGGCATCATAGTCAAAGATACCCCCTAAGAACCGCAGTCCGCTCGGACAGGTCCTGAATTCGGTTTTTTACCGGGTTAATTTCAAACATGGTTTTGCGTTCTTTTACGTTGATGTCGTCGATGGCGGAATGCCATTGGAACCGATAATTCTAACGGATCCGGGCGGCAGTTTATAGCGAGTTGGTCAGTTTTTGTGGCGATCGGGAAGGATGCCGGGGATTGGAGAGCCCAATCCCCGAGTTGTGTTCAATTTCGCCTCAGCGCGGCCAAAGGTGCTGGATCAGCAGTTGCACGTTGCGGTTGCCGCGAAACTCGTTGACGTCGAGTTTGTAGGCCAGTTCCACTTCGCGCACGCTGCTGTCCGGCCACAGCGTGGTGTCCACGTTGAACGCGATGCCGTCGAGCAACGGGCCGCCGCCAAGCGGTTCCACCATCAGCTTCAGGTGTTTCTCACCCACCAGCCGCTGCTGCAGGATGCGGAACTTGCCGTCGAAGGTCGGTTCCGGGAACGCCTGGCCCCACGGGCCGCCCTCGCGCAGCAGCTCCGCCGTCGTCAACGACAGCTCCTGCATCGCCAGTTCGCCATCGGACCAGATCACCCCTTCCAACATCGCCGGATCGAGCCATTCGCCCACCAGCTCGCCGAAACGCTGGCGGAACTCGTCGAATTTGGCCTCTTCCAGCGACAGCCCGGCCGCCATCGCGTGGCCGCCGAACTTCATCATCAGCCCGGGGTTCAGCATATCCAGCCGCTCCAGCGCGTCGCGCATGTGCAAGCCGGGCACCGAACGGCCGGAGCCTTTCAGGATGCCGTCGCCCGCCGGCGCGAAAGCGATCACCGGACGGTGGAAACGCTCTTTGATGCGCGAAGCGAGGATGCCCACCACGCCCTGATGCCATTCCGGATGATACATCGCCAGCCCGTAAGGCAGCTCGGTGCTGGTGCGCTCCAGCTGATCGCACAGCTGCAGGGCTTCCACCTGCATGCCCTGCTCTATCTCGCGTCGCGTCTGGTTCAGCGCATCGAGATCGTTGGCCAGCATGCGCGCCTGCGCGATGTCGTCGCTCAGCAGCAGCGCCACACCGATCGACATGTCGTCCAGCCTGCCGGCGGCGTTGAGCCGCGGGCCGAGGGCGAAACCGAGATCGTTGGCCGCCAGTTGGCGGGCGTCGCGGTTGGCCACTTCGAGCAGCGCGCGGATGCCCGGTCGGCATTTGCCGGCACGGATGCGGTTTAATCCCTGATACACCAGAATGCGGTTGTTGGCGTCCAGCGGCACCACGTCGGCCACGGTGCCGAGCGCCACCAGATCCAGCAGTTCCGCCAGATTCGGCATCGCCAGCGTGCGCTGCTCGAACCAGCCGCTGTCCCGCAGCCGGGCGCGCAGCGCCAGCATCAGGTAGAACGCCACGCCTACCCCCGCCAGCGATTTGGACGGGAAGGCGCAGCCGCGCAGGTTGGGGTTAACGATCGCTTCAGCCGCCGGCAGGGTCTCGCCCGGCAGGTGGTGATCGGTCACCAGTACCTGCATGCCTTTGGCGTGCGCCACGTCGACGCCGGCGTGGGAGGAGATGCCGTTATCGACGGTAACAATGAGTTCTGCGCCGCGCGCCGCCGCCTGCTCCACCACTTCGGGGCTCAGGCCGTAACCGTCTTCGAAACGGTTTGGCACCAGATAATCGACGGCTGCGCCGCCCATGCTGCGCAGCGCCAGCACCGTCAGCGCGGTGCTGGTGGCGCCGTCGGCGTCGAAATCGCCCACCACCATAATGCGGCGGCCGTCTGCCAGCGCTTGCTGCAACAGGCTGACGGCGTCGTCGATGCCGTCCAGCTGTTGCCAGGGCAGCATGCCTTTGACGCCGCGCTCCAGCTCTTGCTCAGCCTGCACGCCGCGCAGGGCGTAAAGCCGACGCAGAAGCGGCGGCAAACTGGCGGGCAGATGCGTGTCGTCCGCCGCCGGGCGGCGGCGTAGTTGCGTTTTGATACTCACCGGCGATTAACCACCGGCTTTGGTGGCGGCCTGATGCGCGTCCAGCATGGCGGCCATCTCTTTCGGCCCCTGATAGCCCGGGATCATCATGCCGTTTTCCAAGATGATGGCCGGCGTGCCCTGAATGCCGAACTGCACGCCCAGCTCGTAATGCTTGCTGATGTCGGTTTTGCAGGTCGCCGGAGAAACGGCGTCGCCCTTCATGGCGGCGTCGAACGCCTTGGCCTTGTCGGCGGTGCACCAGATCGACTGCATGTCTTTTTCAGCCTGGGAAGCCAGCCCCTGGCGCGGGAACGCCAGGTAACGCACGGTAATGCCCAGATCGTTGTACTCTTTCATCTGCTGATGCAGTTTGTGACAGTAACCGCAGGTGATATCGGTGAACACGGTGATCACGTGTTTCTCTTTCGGCGCTTTGTAAACGATCATCTGATCTTTCAGCACTTCCATCTTGGTGCTCAGCAGTTGGTTGGTCACGTTGACCGGCTCTTTGCCGCTGACGTCGAACAGCGGGCCCTGCAGGATGTGCTTGCCGTCTTCGGAGGCGTACAGCACGCCGCTGTCGGTCAGCACGGTTTTCAGGCCGTTGACCGGCGAAGGCTGCACGTCCGCCTGCTGAATGCCCAGGCTGGCGAGCGCTTTTTTGATCGCCGCGTCATCGGCATGGGCGGCGCCAGCCACCGAAGCCACCAGCAGAGAGAGCAGCATTAAACCTTTTTTCATTGTTCCAATCCTTTCGAACCCGCCGCTCAGGCGCGCGGGTGATGCTGTTGATGTAGCTGTTTCAGTCGTTCGGTCGCTACATGAGTATAAATTTGCGTGGTCGAGAGATCGCTGTGGCCTAACAACATCTGTACGACACGGAGATCGGCCCCATGGTTCAGCAAATGGGTGGCGAACGCGTGCCGCAACACGTGCGGCGACAGACGCTCGCTGTCGATGCCCGCAAGGATGGCATAGTGTTTGATGCGATGCCAGAACGTCTGTCGGGTCATTTGCTGACACCGGTTGCTGGGGAACAGCACATCCAGCGTCTGGCCGTTGACCAGCCACGGGCGCCCGTGCTCCAGATAATTTTCGATCCAGTAGACCGCTTCTTCGCCCAGCGGCACCAGCCGCTCCTTGTTGCCCTTGCCGATCACCCGCACCACGCCCTGACGCAGGCTGACATCGCTGATGTTCAACCCCACCAGCTCAGAGACCCGCAGCCCGGTCGCGTACAACACCTCGAGCATCGCCTTGTCGCGCAGCTCCAGCGGCTGATCGACGCAGGGCGCCTGCAGCAGCGCATCGACCTGCGCCTCGCTCAGATCCTTCGGCAAACGCTGCGGCAGCTTCGGGGAAGCCAGCTGTGCGGTGGGATCGTCGGCGCGCAGCTTTTCGCGGTACAGATACTGAAACAGGCGACGCATGGCGCTCAGCAAGCGCGCGGAGCTGGTGGCCTTGTAGCCGCCGTCCACCCGCTCGGCGAGAAACGCCTGCAGATCCAAGGCCTGCGCCTGCAGCAAGTCGGTGTTTTGCTGGCCAAGCCAGGCGCCCAGGGCCTGCAAATCCAGCCGGTAGGAGGCCAGCGTATTTTCCGCCAGATTGCGCTCAAGCCACAGCGCATCCAGGAATTGCTCAATCAGCGCATTGTCTTGCTGTTGCACGCGGTCCTCTCTTCGTTGCATTTCCACCCGCGCCATTATGCCTTAAGCCGACGCAAATCAGGTATACTCGCTGCAATTCTCTAAACAGCAACGTAACGGTTTACACATGAAGATTGGTCTGTTTTACGGCTCCAGCACCTGCTACACCGAGATGGCGGCAGAAAAAATCCGTGAGATTCTGGGTGAAGACCTGGTCGACCTGCACAACCTGAAAGACGTCTCGCCCAAGCTGATGGAGGACTATTCCATTCTCATCCTCGGCATCCCGACCTGGGATTTCGGCGAACTGCAGGAAGACTGGGAAGCGATCTGGCCGCAGCTGCCGGCGCTGGATCTGAAAGGCAAGATCGTCGCCATGTACGGCATGGGCGATCAGCTCGGTTACGGCGAGTGGTTCCTCGACGCGCTGGGCATGCTGCACGATCACATCGCGCCGCTGGGCGTGCAGTTCATCGGCTTCTGGCCAACCGAGGGCTTCGAGTTCACCAGCCCCAAACCGCTGAGCGCCGACGGCAAACACTTCGTCGGCCTGGCGCTCGATGAGGTCAACCAATACGACCTGAGCGAAGAGCGCCTGCAGCAATGGTGCGAACAGATCCTGTTGGAGATGGAGCCGCTGCTGTAGCCGCTATCGGGCGATCTTCCCCAAACGCCGAGCGCCGGCGACATGATTCGCGCCGGCGCCCCCTATCAGTCTTGTTCGCCGTCACCCGCCGGCGGATACAGCAACAGCTGCCGCAGGTGGCGCCACTCCTCTTTGCTCATGCAGTCGGAAGCCAGCCACAGCCGACGGCGCTTTTTGCCCTCCATAGGCTGTAACGTCAGCAGCAGGCCGTAGCCCGGCATCCAGGGCTTTTTCGCCAGCCGCCATTCTCGGCCGTGCCAACTGAAACGCCTGTCCGCCAGCAGCCGCAGTTCACCCTGCACCGCAGCGATGCGCTTCTGGCTGCGAATGCACTGAAACACCACCAGCGTCAGCAACACCAGCCAGAGCGGACCAAAGCCTTCCGGCCAGGGCGAAATCAGGATCAGCAGGATCAGGACGCCGTGGGTCAACAGAGAGAACAGCTGGGTGCGCCAGGAAATGCGGATATCACATCGCCACTGGGCCACGATCTTTATTTCGCGTTTGGATCAGGGTCACCATTCTTTGCAGCTCGCTGTCCTGCGGCGCGCCATGATTCATCAGCCAGTTGAACAAATCGGGATCGTCGCACTCGAGCAGACGGATGAACAGCGCCTTGTCCGCGTCATTCAGGCTGTCGTATTCGTATTCGAAGAACGGCATGATGGAGATGTCCAGCTCGCGCATGCCACGACGGCAAGCCCAGTGAATACGTGCTTTGTTGTTAATATCCATGTTGTTATGACTCACCTCTTTTCAGCGCGGCAGCGCCAGCGCAGGGTTCAAATGACACACTGTATGGCAACGCCGTCGCAATATAATTCCATCAACCGGGGATCTGTCTGCAAGGGTGCCCTGGCCGCAAGCCTATAGAGTAACAATTTGACATACACGCCGGGAAGGCGCTTTGTGGCGGAAAACGCAATAAAGCGCAAAATGCCAAAAAAAGCGCCCCCCGGCGCCGCGGCGCGAATAACAGTTTGCAAAGCCCGCCGCCTCTTTTACCATGGGTTCAATACCCTTCAGGTAAGCTAAACGTTGAGCAGGAACTTACTATGGCGCATAACATTCCATTCCCACCCCGTCAGCCCTCCGCTTCCACCCATCTGCCCCTGACGCTGATCTCGCTGGAAGATTGGGCGCTGGTGACGCTGAACGGGCCGGACGCGGTGAAATATCTCCAGGGCCAGGTGACGGCGGACATCGACGCGCTGGCGGCCGATCAACACGTGCTGTGCGCCCACTGCGATGCCAAGGGCAAAATGTGGAGCAACCTGCGTCTGTTCCACCGTGGCGAAGGCTTCGCCTATCTGGAGCGCCGCAGCGTGCTGGACAGCCAACTGGCTGAAATTAAAAAATATGCGGTGTTTTCCAAAGTCACCATCGCCGCCGATAATGACGCGGTATTGCTGGGGGTCGCCGGTTTCCAGGCGCGCGCCGCGCTGGCGGGCCTGTTCGCCACGCTGCCGAGTGCCGAGCACCCGGTGGTGCAGGAAGGCGAAACCACGCTGCTGCACTTCGCTGCGCCGGCGGAACGTTTTCTGCTGGTGACCCGCCCCGCCGTGGCCGAACAGCTGATCGGCAAACTGCATGATCAGGCGGAACTGAATGACAGCAGCCAGTGGCTGGCGCTGGAGATCGAAGCCGGTTATCCGGTTATCGACGCCGCCAACAGCGCGCAGCTGATCCCGCAGGCCACCAACCTGCAGGCGCTGGAAGGCATCAGCTTCAGCAAGGGCTGCTATACCGGCCAGGAGATGGTGGCGCGCGCCAAATTCCGCGGCGCCAACAAACGCGCGCTCTACTGGCTGGAAGGTAAAGCCGCTCGCGCCCCGCAGGCGGCGGAAGATCTGGAGCTGCAGCTGGGTGAAAACTGGCGCCGCACCGGCACCGTACTGGCGTCGAGCCAATTGGCCGACGGCACGCTGTGGGTGCAGGTGGTGATGAACAACGATTTGGACGCCGACAGCAAGCTGCGGGTACGCGACGATGCCGCCAGCCAGTTGGCGATCAAACCGTTGCCCTACTCGCTGGCCGAAGAGAAATAATCCGTCGGCCGCAGGCGCCCTGCCTGCGGCCATCTTCGTTACTCGTCCAACTCCCCGTCGCGCTGCACCAGATAGATCAGCACCAGGATGATGGTGACGAAGAAGCGAAACGCATCGGGCACGCCGTTCCATTGTTTCGACATCCACATGCCAAACCACTCTCCCCCAATCGACATAAAGCCGACCTGCCAGGTGAGGAAGCCCAGCGTCAGCCCCACTACCGCCAGTTTTTTCCGGCCGTTGAAGGTTTTAGCGGGCAGTTTCAGGCCGCACAGCAGGCGCAGGCCGCCGATCCAGCACAGCAGCGCGGTCAGGCTCTCCAGCGCGATGATGAAGATATAGCCGGCGTGATGCAGCCACGGCGTCTGTATCGAACGGTAGCCAATGGTGGCGTCGGGAAAAATGGTGTCCATCATAAAGACATGGCGCACAAAGGCGAAGTTGGAGCCGTAATCGGTGATATTGCCGAAGGCCACCAGCGAAGCGAACAAAGCGATAGCGCAGACCAGCAGCGCTTTGGATAAGCGAACGATCATCGTGATGAGTCCTGAACAAAGTTAAGAGAAAGAGTATGCGGGCTCAGAAATGAAAGAACGGGCTTGCTGGATACCCGAAAGAAGCAAGCGCCTCTTTTTTAAAACAAAAGAGGCGCCTGTTCAATACGCATTCAGACGTAGCGATAACGTTTAGACGTAGAGATAGATCGCCATGAAATGGCAGGCGCTGCCGCCGAGCACGAAGCCGTGCCAGATGGCGTGGCCAAAGCGGATGCGCTTGGAGGCGTAGAAAATCACGCCGAGGGTATAGACCACCCCGCCTATCGCCAGCAGCGTGACGCCGCCGGCCTCCAGCCGCGTGACCAACTGATAAATCACGATCAGCGACAGCCAGCCCATCGTCAGGTAGGTCACCAGCGACAGGGCTTCAAAACGGTGGGCGAAGGCCAGCTTGAACAGCACGCCGATCAGCGCCAACCCCCAGATTACCGCCATCAGGCCCTTCGCCAGCGGCGAATCCAGCCCCACCAGCAAAAACGGGGTGTAAGTCCCGGCAATCAGGAGATAAATGGCGCAGTGGTCAAATTTTTTCAGCCAATGCTTGGCCTTCTGATGCGGGATCGCATGGTACAGCGTGGAAGCGAGAAACAGCAGGATCATGCTGCCGCCGTACAGGCTGTAACTGGTGATGGCCGTCGCATCGGCGCCGGTATTCACCGCCTGCACCAACAGCAACACCAGGCCGACGATGCCGAACACCAGCCCGATGCCGTGGCTGATGCTGTTGGCGATCTCTTCCGCCCACGGATAAGCCGCGGCGACAATCTTATTGGTCCCGGCTTTCACTACGTCCGTTTTCCCCATAACGCGCAACCCCTCAAAATGCCCTGCTTTGTTCGAAATTAACGCAAAGCAGCTTAACTGAGAATAATTCCAGTGTACACGTGTACGCTAAAATAAAAATGTGAACGCGTGTAACCATCGAAATCCCCTGCCCGGTGGTCTACAATCGTCAGGCTTCAACCCACCCACCTTGAGGTTTACACCATGTCATCCGCTGTACCCGCGTTAGATTTCGGTTCAATGACCCAGGCCATCCAGTTCCTGATGGAAATCGATAAGTTGAAAGGCGTGCAACGCCGCACCAAAGTGCTGGGCACCCAGCGCCAGGAAAACTCCGCCGAACACAGTTGGCACTTCGCCATCGCCGCCATGAGCCTGGCCCCGTACGCCGGTGATGACGTAGACATTCAGCGCGTGATCCAGATGGCGCTGCTGCATGACATCGTGGAAATCGACGCCGGTGACGTACTGGTCTACGATCTGGCCGCCCGCGCGGCGATCCACGATCAGGAAGTGGCGGCGGCGCGCCGTCTGTTCGGCATGCTGCCGCAGACACAGCGCGAGTATTTCACCGCTTTATGGCAGGAGTATGAAGATGGCGAAAGCGCCGATGCCCGCTTCGCCTTGTTGCTGGATCGCACCATGCCGATGCTGATGAACCTGCACAACGAAGGCCAGAGCTGGGTGGAAAACGGCATCAGCCTGGAGCAGGTACTGTCGCGCAATGCGGCGATCGCCGACGTGCATCCCGAGCTGTGGCGCCACCTGGAGCAACATCTGCGGGACGCGCAGCGCAAAGGCTGGTTGAAATAAGGGAACCGGGCTGCCGCCTCCGCGCCGCAGCCCGTTATCGTCACGCGAACGTCCGTTGGCGTTCCAACGCCTCCTCATAGCTCGGCATCGATCCCGCCGCACCGGCGCGCTCCACGCAGACCGCCGCATAGGCGGCGGCAAAGCGCACCGCCTCGGCTAACGGCACCTGATTCGCCAGCTGCGCCGCCAGGGCGCCGTTAAACGCATCGCCCGCGCCGGTGGTGTCTTTCGGCTGTGCCGGAAACGCCGGGATCAGTTCGCTGTTTTCCCCGTCCGAGAACAACGCCCCTTGCGTGCCCAACGTCACGATCAGCAAACGAATGCCCTTGGCGTGCAACACCTGCGCCGCCTGGCGCGCCGAAGCCACATCGCGCACCGGCACGCCGGTCAGCAACGTGCACTCGGTGGCGTTGGGCGTCAGCAGATCGACCTGCGCCAACAGGCTGTCCGGCACCGGCTGAAACGGCGCCGGGTTGAGTATGATGAACGTTTGCGCTTCGCGGGCAATGGCGATCACCTGCTCGATCGCCGGCAGGTTGTTCTCCAATTGAGTCAGTAGAATATCCGCCGCGGCGATCGCCGGCCGGCACTGACGCACCTCGTCTTCGCTGACCGTCAGGTTGGCGCCGGGATCGACGGCGATCATGTTTTCCGCATCCTCGCCGGCAACGTAGATAAGCGCATTGCCGGTGGGGCAATCGCCGGTAGAGAACAGCGTCACCGCATCGAAACCGGCGGCGGCGAGGTGGCGCCGGGCGAACGTGCCGAAGTCGTCGCGTCCCACCTTGCCGATATAATGCACCCGCGCTCCGGCGCGCAGCGCGGCGGTCGCCTGGTTGGCACCCTTGCCGCCCGCCCCCATCATGCTGTTGCGGGCGATCAGCGATTCGCCGGGCTGCGGAAAGCGCGCCATGCCGGCGACGATATCCAGGTTGAACGAACCGAACACGCAGACTTTGCCTTTCATTGCTGGTACTCCCTGCTCAATTGGAGGTGGCGCCGGGCGGCCAGACAGGCGCCTTTGCTGCCGGTTTCATCGCTGAGGCGGCTGACGGAGATCGTCAGCCCCTGCGCCGGCTGCGGCGCGCGCAGATGACGGCAGATCTCTTGCTCCAGCCGCGCCAGCGGAAAACCGCGCATGGCGATCACGCCGCCGCCCAGGATCAGGCGCTGGGGGTCGATCACGTTCATTTCGACGGCGATGGTCTGCGCCAATCGCTCGACGAAGCGCTGCAGATCAGGATGATCGCCGTGGCGTTCGAACAACCGGTCGAACGGCGTTTGCGCCGCGTTGGCGCGCGCCCAGCCGGTTAGCCAGTGACCGGACGTCAGACTCTCGACGCAGCCCCGTTTACCGCACGGGCATTCGCCCTGATGGCCCGGCCAGGGAATGTGCCCCAGCTCGCCGGCGGCGCCGTGCGCGCCGTGGTAAAAATCGCCGTTCAGCCACAGGCTGTTGCCCATGCCGGTGCCCAGATACAGCCCGACCGCCACCTGCGGCAACGCAGGCAGCTGCTGCAGATCCCACCACAGCAGATGATTGACGTCCTTGTCCATTCGCACCGGCAGCGCCAGCAAATCGGCCAACAGCGCCGCCACCGGCTGAGTGTCCAGCGCCGGGATAAACGGCAGCGACAGCACCCGTGAGCGATCGCGGCTGAGGATCCCCGGCAGCCCCAGCATCACCTGCGCCACCTGACGATCTTGGCAATGCCCGGCGATCAGCCGGCCCAACGCCGCCAGCGGATCGGCCTGCCGCGCCCAGTCGGCGGTCGCTATCTTGCGGTAACCGCTGAATTCACCTTCATCATCCATCAACAGCAGGCGGGTATTGGTGCCGCCGACGTCAACGCCAAGAAAATACCGCATCATGTCCCCCGCCTCAGGCCGCCTGCCGCATCTGATCCAGCATTTTTTCCCATGCCGTCTCCAGATCCGGATCGAGATTGAACAGCCCGGAGCTGCCGACGATCAACACTTCTGCACCGGCACCCATCAGATCGCGGTAAGTGCGCTGGTTGCAGGATCCGTCGATCTCGATCAGATAGCGCAGATTTTGTTGGCTTTTCAGATCGCGCAATTGGCGGATCTTTTCCAGCATCTCGGGAATGAACGGCTGCCCGGCATAGCCCGGATCGACGGTCATGACGGTGACCTTGTCCAGCAGGTGAAGGTAGTGGCGAATAAACTCCACCGGCGTGGCCGGGTTCAGCACCACCCCCACTTTTTTGCCCAGCGCGCGGATTTGATTGATCACCCGAAACGCGTCGCGGTTGATGGTTTCAGCGTGCGGGCAGATAAAGTCCGCGCCGGCGCGGGCGATTGGCTCGATAAAGTCGGTCGGGTTCTCCACCATCAGATGCACATCCAGCAACAACGAAGTGTGCGGGCGGATCTGTTCGATAAAGAACGGCGACAGCGTGATGTTTTTAACGTAATGCCCGTCCATGATGTCGATATGCAGCATATCGGCGCGGCGGTTCAGCACCGCCAATTGCTGGCGGATATCCATCAGGTTCATGCACATCAGTGAAGGCGAAATCTGGTATTTCATTAGCGTTATCCTGCGCAAAAGGGAAAAGGATCAGTGGCCCGCCGCGGTTCTGGCCTGGGCCGCGCTGCGGCGCATCGCCCGCCGCTGCCGATAGCGATGCCGGAAAAACTTCAGCGCCAGCACCGCGATCAGCACGGCGCCCCACATCGCCAGACTGAAATGCGGGCTGACGTTCATCAGATTCAAACCGGTCGCGATCACCTGTAGCACGATTAGCGCCAGCACCACGCCGCTGACCCGGCCAAAACCGCCGAACGGATCGGTGCCGCCCAGAATGATCGCCAGCACCGTGAGCAGCAGGTAAGAGTCGCCGTAGCCCATGCGCGCCGAGTTGAAGCGCGCCATCATCACCAGCCCGGCAATGACGCACAGCAGGCTGGAGAGGGTGTAAATGGCGATCAGCACCCGATGAGTATTCACGCCGCTGAAATGGGTGGCGTTGATGTTGCTGCCGCTCATGTAGATGCATTTGCCGAGCCGGGTTTTCTGCAGGAACAGCGCCAGCAAGGCGGCGACCGCCAGGAAGATCCACAGTGGCACCGGCACGCCCAGCACGCTCTCGGCGCCGATAAACCGCACGATCTCCGGCATGCCGCTCAGGGCTGCGCCGCGCGTCAGGTAGATGCCGATACCGTTGACCGTGGTCATGGTGGCCAGCGTCACCAGAATCGGGTGCGCGCCGACGTAGGCCACCAGTGCGCCGGTCGCCGCGCCGATAAGCCCGGCCAGCAGCATCGCCGCCGCCAGCGCCAAGGCCAGCCACAGCGCCTGCAAGCCCAGCCCGGCGTCCGCCGGCAGGTAGCTGATGAACAGCCAGGCCATCAGCAGGCTGGTCAGGTTGGCGCTGGCGATAATGCACAGGTTCAGGCCGCCGCTGAGGATCGGGATGAACATCGCCAGCGTCAGCAGACCCAGCTCCGGCAGCTGGAAGGCCACGCTGGTGAAGGTGGCGCCGCTGAAGAAGCGCCCCGGCATCAGCAGGCTGAAGGCGAGCACCACCGCCAGCAGCAAGGCCAGCAAACCGACGGCGGCCCCGTCCGGACGAAATTTCAGGTTGTTGCCCATCAAGCGCTCCTCAGGCGAAACCGACGTCGGTTTCTTTGCGTTTCTTGTAGTGAGTGACGGTGATCGCCGCGACGATCACCAGACCGATCACCACGTTCATGAAGTAGCTGGACACGCCGATCAGGTTGAGGCCGTTTTTCAGCACGCCGATCAGGAACACCCCCATCAGCGTGCCGACAACGCTGCCCTTGCCGCCGTTCAGGCTGGCGCCACCCAGCACCGCCGCCGCCAGCACGTCGAGCTCGCCGCCCACCAGCGCGTTGGGCACCACTTCCCCCATGCGATACACCTGCACCAGGCCGCCGATCGCCGCCATCGCGCCCAGATAGCCATAGGCGAACAGATGCAGCAGGCCGACGCGGATGCCGATGCGCCGCGCCGACTCCGCATCCCCGCCCACGGCAAACAGCTGGCGCCCGAGGTGCGTTTTGTTCAGCAGCAGCCAGGTCAGCAGCGCCACCGCCAGCATCACCAGCGTCGGCAAACCGAGCTGATAGCTCTGCTCACCCAGTTGGAACGGCAGCACGCTGCGCGGCAGCGTCCACCAGTCCGGCAATGCGTACAGGCTGCGGCCGTTGGTCAGCCACATCAGCATGCCGAACAACAACGCCTGCATGCTGATGGTGACGATGATCGAGACGATGCGCAGGCAGTAGATCAACAGCGCGTTGACCATGCCGAGCGCGGCGCCGATCGCCAACGCCAGCAAAATACTGCCCGTCGGGCTGGCCAGGCCGTAATGCGTCGCCAGCGTGGCGATCAGGTACTGCACCACCGAGGCGACTGCGGCGAAGGAAATGTCGATGCCGCCGGTCACCAGCACCACGAACAGGCCGAGAGCGAATATGCCGCTCACCGCGTAGCTTTCGCTGAGATCGAGCAGGTTTTGCACCGTCAAAAACTGATCGCTGAGCAGCGAAAAGACGATGACCGTCAGCAGCAGCACCCAGGCCAGGTAGCCTTCGTTGCCGCGCGGTTTCAGACTGAATCTACGCATTAACCGCCTCCGCCAGCTGCTGCTGGCTCACCTGCTCCGGCAGGTACTCGCCGATCACGCTGCCGCCGCTGAAGTGCAGCACCCGATCGCAGTTGTAATACACCTCGGGCACCTCGTCGGAGATCAGCAGAATCGCGATCCCCTCCTGCGCCAGCAGATGGATCAGTTGGTAGATGCTGGCCTTGGCGCCGACGTCGACACCGACGGTCGGCGAGTCGAGGATCAGGATCCGCGGTTGGGTCAGCACCCACTTGGCCAGCACGATCTTTTGCTGATTACCGCCGGACAGCGTCGAAACCGCCTGATCCGGATCCGCCACCCGCACGCCGAGTTTGGCGATCCACTCCGCGACGATGCGATTCTTGCGGTAATCGTCGATCAGGCGAAAACGCCCGCGCAGCTTATCGAGAATGGTCAGCACCGCGTTGTCCGCCACCGACTGTTGCTGCACCAGCCCCAGCGTCAGGCGATCCTCCGAGACATAACCGATGCCGGCCCTGATCGCGTCCTCATGGCCGCGAAAGCGCACCGGTTTGCTGTCGAGGTAAAGCTTGCCGCTGTCCGGCCGGGTCATGCCGAACAGGCTCAGCGCCAGCTCGGTGCGCCCGGAGCCGAGCAGTCCGCACAGCCCGAGCACCTCGCCCTGATGCAGGCGGAAGCTGACATCGTGATACTGCCCGGCGCGGCTGAGACGATCCGCCTCCAGCATCACCCGATCCTTATTCATGCTCGGTGACTTCAGGCGATAGTCCAGCGTCAGGCCGGTCATCAATTCGGTCAGGCGATCGCCGGTGATCTCCGCCGCCGGCCAGGTGCCGATCTTGTTGCCGTCGCGGATCACCGTGACGCGATCGGAGATCTCCAGCACCTCGTCCAGCCGGTGGCTGACGAACACCACGCAGATGCCCTGCGCTTTCAAATAATCCACCGTGCGCAGCAGCTGATTGACCTCGGTGCGGGTCAGCGAGGCGGTCGGTTCATCCATGATCACCAGCCGTGCCTGCGCCACCAGCGCGCGGCAAATCGCCACCTGCTGGCGCTGGGCGATCGGCAGTTCCGCTACCGGTTTGTCGAGATCGAGATTGAAATTCAGCTCCTGCAGCAGGCGCTCGGCGGTGCGCCGCAGCCTCGCCGGGCGGTGCCATCCCAATAGCCCGTGCAGGTTGTGCTCAAAGGCGATGTTTTCCGCCACCGTCAGGTTGGGAAACAGCGACAGATCCTGATAGATCACCTGAATGCCGAAGGCGCGCGCCTGATCCGGCGATAGCCGGCCGAAGGTTTGCCCATCGAAGGTAATGCGGCTGCCGTCATCCGGTTGATACACGCCGGCGATCGCCTTGATCAACGTACTCTTGCCGCAGCCATTGGTGCCGGCCAGGCAGTGCACCTCCCCCGGCATCAGCGCCAATGAAATATCGTTCAGCGCGCGCTGCCCGCCGAAGGTCATCGACAGCTGTTGCAGTTCGATAAGCGGCGCGCCCCTCGTTGCCGTATTGCCGGAAATCGCCATGATTACAGCCCCATCTTCACCAGCTTCGGCAGGTTTTGCTTATCCAGGCTTTCGGTGGCATTGCCGAGAATGGTGTGCTGCTGCGCATCCACCTGCACCTTGCCCATGCCTTCGATGGTCATGCCATCGGTGATTTTTTCGCCCTTGTGCATCATGTCGGCGATGCGCACGAACACTTCGCCCGCCACCATCGGGTTCCAGATATAACCGCCCTTGATGGCGCCGCGATTGACCAGCGAAGCGCCCTGCCCTGGGCTGAACGGCCCGATGACGCAGATATCGTTGCTTTTGCCGCGGTTGAGCACCGCGCGCCCGGCGCCGATCGGCCCCTGCGAACCGAACGCCAGCACGCCTTTCAGATCGGGATATTTGGCCATCAGATCGTTGGTGGTGCGCACGCTGTCATCCAGCGATTCCCCCACGCCGAACTTGTCGCCCACCAGCTGCATGTTCGGGTAGTGCTGCTTCTGGTAATTGATGGCCGAGTCCGACCAGGTGATGTGCAGCGGCACCGTCAGGCTGCCGACGTATACCGCGTACTTGCCCTGCTCTTTCATGCAGGCGGCCAGCGCTTTCATGTGGTTGACCCCGTGCTGCGAGGCGTCCACCAGCTCAAAATCCCAGTCGGCGTACTTCTGGCCGGGGGACTCGTGCACGATCACCTTGATGCCCGCCTCCTGCGCGCGCTTGAGCACCGGCTCCAGCACCCGGGCGTCGTTCGGCACCACGCCGATGATGTCCACCTTCTGCGCGATCAGATCCTCGATGGCGCGCACCTGCAGCGCAGGATCCGCCGCCGTCGGCCCGACCATCCAGGCGTCGATGCCGCGTTTGGCGCTCTCGCTTTTGATGCCGGCCTCCATGGCGTTGAACCAGGGAATGCCGCCGATCTTCACCACCACGCCCATTTTCAGCTTGTCCGCCGCCTGCGCGGAGACCGACAGCAGCAGCGAGGCAAACAGACCGACCAGTACGGATTTTTTCATTGTTCTCTCTCCACAAGTGTTGGCTGTAATAAAAGGTTTTCGTTGTTGTTATCGCGCCGCCCTTTTCGCGGCGGGTGAAACTTCAATCACATCGACGTTGTTCCAGGCCAATTCCTGACGAAACTCGTCATCGCCAAGCCTGTCGGTGATCAGCGTATCTATTTCCCGGTAATGGCAAATGCGGGCGAACGAGCGGCGGCCGAACTTGTTGCTGTCCACCAGCAGGAACTTGCGCTCCGAGGCCAGCAGCATCTGTTGCTTCAGCCGCGCATGGTGCTCATTGCTCTCGCGGATGCCGCCGTCCTGGCAAATGCCGTGGCAGGAGAAAAACAGCTTGTTGATCACGAACTCTTTCAGCATCTGCTCCGCCAGCACGCCGATAAAATCCTCGTACTTGGCGGAATACTCGCCCCCCAGCCCGATGGTGCGCACGTTGGCCTTGCAGGCCAGCGTCTGGATGATGTGCAGCGAGTTGGTCAGCACCACCAGCGAGATATCCGGCAGCTGGCGCGCCAAAAACCAGCTGGTGGAGCTGCTGTCCAGCAGCAAGCAATCCCCCGGCGCGATAAACTCCAGCGCGCGTTTGGCGATGCGCGTCTTCTGCTCCGGCGACTCATTGCTGCGCTGGCGGAAGGACTCCCCCTGATCTATCTCGGCGGGCACATAGGTTTTTTCCACCGCCGGCGGCTCGACGAAGACCGCGCCGCCGTGGCTGCGCAGCAGCAGGCCGCGCCGTTCCAGCAGGGCCAGATCACGCCGCGCCGTCTCGATAGAGATGTGGCACAGCTGCGCCACCTCCTGCACCATCACGCGGCCGCGCTGGCTCAAGACTTCGGTAATAAAGCGATGACGTTCTACAGGCAGCATGTTTCTTTACTCCTCCACGACGATGATTACGATATCGATTTGCCGCGCCGCGTTTTGCGCGCAGACGCAAAGCGCATCGCCCCGCGATCGGTCAACGATCGCGCTGTGATAGTTGTCAAAAAAATCGGGAAGGAAATGAAATGAATAATTACGAAAGTGTGGAGTAACAGACAGTTATGATGCGCGACCGCCTGAGACAGACAGGAGAGAAACGGTAAACGGTCACAATTCCACGTTCCGCGCCATGACCGTTAATGACCGTTTGTGTGGTTTTGACCGAGCGCCGCAAGGAGACAGCCGGCGTTGATAACGCATTACCTGAAAAAACAGCAAAAAAAATCCGGTGAGAATCTCACCGGATCGTTAGCCGCCTGACACAAATTATTCCTCGTGCTCATGCTCTTTCAACATCGCCTCACGCAACACGGCGTTCAGGCGTTTCTGATAGCCTTTGCCTGGTCGCTGAAGCCAAGCCAACACATCCGCATCGATTCGGATGGTTTTTGATACTTTCATCGGCTTATAAAAACGCCCCTGAACCGCAGTCTGCCACGTTTCTTCCCCCAGCGCCGGCGCATCAGCATAATCGATTCCCTCGTCCGGCAACGCACTCAGTGAAGCAATTTGCGCTTTCTGCTCCTCCGTCAACGGCGGGAGTACGCTATGGGCCAGATTTTTGGCGGAATTTTTGCGCTTCATATCTTCCCCTCTCTTTGGCATCGGCCTTGCGTGCTGAAATGATACGCACGATCTCTACTGTATCGCCTTCGACATCCGTTTCGATCGTCGTATGTGCCACCAGCAACAGCAAACAGGATCCGACCATACCGATCGTTTGCCAACGTTCTTCTCCATCTTCGATCCTTTCCAGCACAGCCAAATGGTTGGGATCCAGAAAAACCCGTTGCGCTATCTCAAAACTGACACGGTGTTTGCGCTGGTTACTGTGATTTTTATCCTGATTCCATTCAAAATAAACATACATTTTTGTAACTACATTTTGGTTGTTATTTAATCAAAATACATCACCTCCGAAGGGATGTCAAAATTCTCCGGATGCGTTCAACGCCCGCCTGCGGCCTCGATAAAGGTGCCGGTCACATAAGAAGCGGCGTCAGACAGCAGCCAGGCGATCGCCTCCGCCACTTCCTGCGGCTGGCCGCCGCGCTGCATCGGTAAACTGTACTTCACGCGATCCACCCGGCCGGGTTCGCCGCCGCTGGCGTGCATCTCGGTATAGATGAATCCGGGCCGCACGCCGTTGACGCGGATGCCCTGCGCCGCCACCTCCAGCGATAGCCCGATGGTCAACGAATCGACGGCGCCTTTCGAGGCGGCGTAATCCACATATTCCCACGGCGCGCCTAAACGGGAAGCGGCGGAGGACACATTGACGATAGCGCCGCCCTGCCCGCCATGGCGCTGCGCCATGCGCTTCACCGCCTCGCGGCAACACAAGAAATACCCGGTGACGTTGGTGCCGAGCACCTTATTGATGCGCTCGGCGGTCAACTGTTCAATGTTCGCCTGCCGGAACAGAATGCCGGCGTTGTTGACCAGCGCGCTAAGCGTGCCCAGCCCGGCATCCAGCGCCCTGAACATCGCCATCACCTGCGCTTCATCGGCCACGTCGGCCTGCAGCGCCAGCGCCTTGCCGCCCTGCGCCTCAATCTCCGCCACCACCTGCCGCGCCGCACTTTCGTCGCGCAGGTAATTCACGCCCACCGCATAGCCCTGCCGGGCCAGCAGCAAAGCGGTCGCGCGGCCAATTCCCCGGCTTGCGCCGGTCACCAATGCCACTTTCATCATCGTATTTTTTCTCTGGTTGGCGATGTCGACAACGGCCTGCGCACAGGCCTTCCGTTTGCCCGTCAGAGTATAGAGCGGCGCCCTAAAAAACGCTTCAAAGCTGAGCCAGGCGGCGCAGCTGCTTTTTAATGCGCGACTTGGCGCAGCCGTAAGCGTCCGTCGCCGCCGCCTGATGCACCCGCTGCAAAGCGGAAGCATGATGGCCGCCGTGGCTATGGCTCTGCGCATCACCGCGAAAAGACAGCATCAACAGAACGAGCAGTATCGCCACGCCTGAATACATCAGCCGCCGCGAGGCGCCCGCGTTCGGGAAACCTTCAGTCTGCATGTTTCGCTCCCTCAGCCATGATTTCGAATGGCAGCAAAATAACTGAAATTCCCCCCCGTTCCCTTAACGCGAGATTAAAGCCAGATTAAGGTTTGCTTAAGAACGCGTAGGCAGAGCGGTTTTCCTCGTTGTCTTCCCGCCAGCGTTATAGTTAGATAATCGCGACTCAAGGCTCTCAGCGGAAATAACGTGAACATACTGTTGGTGGAAGACGACCTGCAATTAGGCAAGGCGCTGTGCCGAGCATTGGAGCTGGCCGGCTTTAATTTGTGCTGGGTGCGCCTGCTCACCGACGCGGAAAATAAACTTTCACCCGGCGGGTTCGATTTGATGCTGTTGGATCTCACGCTGCCGGACGGCGACGGTTTGCAGAAGCTGATCGCCTGGCGCGCCGCCGGACAGAATATCCCGATCATCATCCTGACCGCCCGCGATCGCATCGAGAGCCTGGTGAACAGCCTCGACTCCGGCGCGGACGACTTTCTGGCCAAACCTTTCGCGCTGCCCGAACTCATCTCGCGCGTCAAGGCAGTCAACCGGCGCATGGCGGGCTTCGCGTCTCAAACCTGGAGCCTCGGCGCGCTGTATCTCGATCCGGTCAACCATCAGGTCATGCTGGATAACGAACTGCTGATGCTGTCGAAAAAAGAGTATCACCTGCTGCACGAACTGATGCGCTGCGCCGGCACCGTGGTGCGCAAAGCGGTGTTGGAACAGCGGCTGTTCGGCCACGGCGATAGCGTGGAAAGCAACTCGCTGGAAGTACACATGCATAATTTACGCCGCAAGATTGGTAAAGAAAGAATCATTACCGTACGCGGCATTGGCTATTTGCTGAAGAAAGAGTAGCGGGATGATCGGTTTCAAATCCTTCTTTATGCGCACCATTATTTTCCAGGTCCTGGCCATTTTATTATTGTGGGGGATCCTCGTCGCCTGGGTGAAGTACTGGTATTACCCCGACATGGAGAAATATTTCGATAACCAGCAACGCATCGTCGCCGCAGGCATCGCCAATATTCTCGATGAAACCGGCACCGATAATATCGATTACCGCGGCATCATCAAAACCATCGAAAGCATGTACATTGATTCCATCAATAATGGCATGCAGGATCAATTCGACTATCATCCGCTGTTCGTGGTTTACGATCGGGATAACCGGGTGCTTTACTGCTCACAAACGCAGGAAGAACCGCTGCGCCTGCCGCCTTCGGTGCTGTCCGGCTCCGTCAATTACGCCGGCGCCAACTGGCACCTTGCCGGTAGCTGGAGCGAAAAGCGCCAGTACCGGGTGATCGTCGGCGAGTCTTTCAACGATCGCACCACGCTGTTCGGCAACCCGGCGGAAAGCACCGCCGTACCGCTGTTGGGCATTCTGGCGGCGATCATCATTACCTTGCTGTTTACCGCCTACTTCAGCCTGCGGCCATTGCGCCAGATCGCCCGCACCATTTCCGATCGCCAGCCTGGCAACCTGTCGCCGCTCAACGTCAGTGAGCAGTATCAGGAAATCCGGCCGGTGGTGATGGAGGTCAACAAACTGATGGCGCGCATCGACGCGGCCAATCAGCGCGAGAAACGCTTTATGGCCGACGCCGCGCACGAGCTGCGCACGCCGATCGCCGCCGTGCTGGCGCAGCTGCATCTGCTGACCCAGGTCAGCGAGCAACAGGAGCGCCGGGAAATCATCGGCGACATGCAGCAAGGGCTGGATCGCGCGGCGTCGCTGTCACGCCAGCTGATCAACCTGGCCAAACTGGAGGCGGAAGATTTTCCGCTGAAGATTGAGGCGGTGGATATCTATGCGGAGATCGGCAAATGCATCGCACAGCACGTCCCCTATGCGCTGGAGAAAGATGTCGAACTGTCGCTCGACGGCAGCGAGGATGTGGTGGTGAGTACCGACCGCCATGCGCTGATCGCCATCTTCACCAACCTGCTGGATAACGCGCTCAAGTACGCGCCGCCCGGCAGCCGCATCGAGGCCAATATCCGCTCGCTGGCGCCGCTCGGCTGCTATATTACGTTACGCGATAACGGCCCGGGGGTGAGCGAAGAACATCATTCCCGCCTGTTTGAACGCTTTTACCGCGTGCCCGGCACGCAGCAAACCGGCAGCGGGCTCGGATTGGCCATCGCCCGAAACCTGGCCGACAAAATCGGCGCGCAGCTGCGCGTTACCGAAGGCCTTGACGATCGCGGCATCGGCTTCATCATCGATTTGCCGGAAAGTTATCGGCCACAGACTGAGAGTGAACCACGACCATGATTGCCCCTGTTCTGCTGCAACGGCAGCAACTCGACCGGCTATGGGATATCGACCGCAGCGAAATTATCGACACTCTGTATCGCCTGCAGGACGGCAAGTTGCAATCCTATGCGGAGTACTACGACGTGCGCGGCTGGGATCCGCACGATCGGGAAACCTATACGCCAATCCACGCAGCGTGCTTCGATCGCGGCGGCGCGTTCTTCGCGCTGTTCGAAGGCGAGGAGATCGTGGCGGCGGCGGCGCTGGACACCGAGCCGCGCGGCCCACAGCGGGATCTGCGCCAGCTGCTGTTCTTTTACGTCAGCGCGCACAAACGCGGCCAGGGGTTAGGCAGGCAGCTGTTCCAGCTCTGCCTGCGTCAGGCGACGCAAGACGGCGCCGCCGGGCTGTATGTCTCCTCCATCCCCAATAAAAGCACCGTAGACTTCTATCTGGCGCAGGGCTGCCGGCTCATCGAACAGCCGGATACCGAATTGTTCGCCCGTGAGCCGGAAGACATTCACCTGGTCTGCCCTTGCCGCTAGCGGCCGGGGTTAACGGGCGATGCGCATCACCGAACGCACGTCGCTTTTCTTGTTCAGATCCCACACCTCGGCGATCTCCGCCAACGCGTGCTCCTGCGTCTCGATAGTGAGCGCTCCGGTCGCCGCCAGCGCCAAAATCTCGGTCGCGTAGCGCTGCATCTCCGGGATCGGCGGGAAGTTGCCGGTGCCGCTGCCGAGGATCTGCAGCTGGTTGCTGCGCAACACCGCAGCCGGCAGCCGGATGTCCGGCGCGGCCATCGAACCGACATTGACCAAGCGAATGCCGCGTCCGCCGGCGTAAGACGAGAGATCGTGATTATTGAGCGTCGCCAGCAGCGCTTCCGTCGCCGGGCCCCAGATGTAATCGACGATTACCTGATAACCGCCCGGCCCCGCCGCCGCCGCGAAGGCCTGCGTCAGCGCCTCGCCCTGCAGGCTCAGATCCACCGTGGCGTCAACACCCAATGCCTCCAACACACTCAGTCGACGGCCGGCGGCAACAATGCGTCCGGCCCCCGCCTGACGCGCCGCCGCGACCGCCAGCTTGCCCGAGGTGCCGGTGGCGCCGATGATCAGCACCGTTTCACCGGGCTGCAGATCCGCCCGCCAGCGCAGCGGCAGCCAGGCGGCGAAGGCCGGATTGATCAGCGCGGCCGCCGTGGCGTCGTCCACCGTCGCCGGCACCGGCACCGTCCAGGACGCGACGCTGCGCTCTGCCATCGCGCCGTAAGGGCGACGGAAAGAGGCGAAGTACACCCGTTGCCCGTCCGCCGTACGGCCCACGCCGTCGGTGCCGGGCACGATCGGCAATTGCTTGGGGCTGGAATAGTGGGTGCCGGCGACGGTGGCGCGATCCAGCTGTTTGATGCCGGCCGCCAGAACGTCGATCGGCACTTCATTCGCCTGCGCCTGAGGCTCCTCAAAGGTGCCGAAAACCGGGGGTTGCCCCAGCGCTGTTACGATTGCCGCTTGCATGGTGACTCCTCAAATCGTGGGAACGTACAGGAAAGAATAGGCCGCTATAAAATAAAAAGGGACACCGCATGATGCGGTGTCCCCCGAACACAAACTTTGCCGAACGTGTTATTCGTAATCGCTCATCGGCACGCAAGAGCAGAACAGGTTACGGTCGCCGTACACGTCGTCCAGACGCTTAACGCTCGGCCAGTACTTGTTCTCGCGTACGCCGGCCACCGGGAACACCGCCAGTTCGCGGCTGTACGGATGCTGCCAGTCGTTGACCAGCTCCGCCTGCACGTGCGGCGCATTCACCAGCGGGTTGTCTTCCAGCGGCCATTCGCCCTTGGCGACGCGGTCGATTTCGCTGCGGATCGCCAGCATCGCATCGATAAAGCGATCCAGCTCCACCTTGCTTTCCGATTCGGTCGGCTCGACCATCAGCGTGCCCGCCACCGGGAACGACATGGTCGGGGCATGGAAACCGAAGTCGATCAGGCGCTTGGCGATGTCCATTTCGCTGATGCCGGTCTCTTCCTTCAGCGGACGAATATCGAGGATACATTCGTGCGCCACGCGGTGATCGCGGCCGGTATACAGAATCGGGTACGCGTCTTTCAAACGGGTGGCGATGTAGTTGGCGTTCAGGATCGCCATCTGGCTGGCCTGCTTCAGGCCCTCCGCGCCCATCATGCGGATGTACATCCAGCTGATAGGCAAGATGGAGGCGCTGCCGAACGGCGCCGCGGAGACCGCGCCCTGCTGGGTGGTCACGCCGTCGATCTGCACCACGCTGTGGCCCGGCACGAACGGCGCCAGGTGTGCTTTCACGCCGATCGGACCCATGCCCGGGCCGCCGCCGCCGTGCGGGATACAGAAGGTCTTATGCAGGTTGAGGTGCGAAACATCCGCGCCGATGTAGCCCGGCGTGGTGATGCCCACCTGGGCGTTCATGTTGGCGCCGTCCAGATACACCTGACCGCCGAACTGATGCACGATCTGGCACACTTCACGGATGGTTTCTTCATACACGCCGTGGGTCGACGGGTAGGTCACCATGATGCAAGAGAGTTCTTCGCCTGCCTGCTCCGCCTTGACGCGCAGATCGTGCAGATCGATGTTGCCGTTCTTGTCGCAGGCCACCACCACCACGCTCATGCCCGCCATCTGGGCGGAGGCCGGGTTGGTGCCGTGTGCCGAGCTCGGGATCAGACAGACGTGGCGGCCCGCTTCGTTGCGGCTTTCGTGGTAGCGGCGGATCGCCAGCAGGCCGGCGTATTCGCCCTGCGCGCCGGAGTTCGGCTGCATGCACACCGCGTCATAGCCGGTCAGCTGCACCAGCCACTGGGACAGTTGGCCGATCATCTGCTGGTAACCGGCCGCCTGCTCTGGCGGGCAGAACGGATGCAACTCTGAGAATTCAGGCCAGGTGATCGGGATCATTTCCGCCGCGGCGTTCAATTTCATGGTGCAGGAACCCAGCGGGATCATCGCCTGGTTCAGCGCCAGATCCTTGCGCTCCAAGCGATGCATGTAACGCATCATCTCGGTTTCGCTGTGATAGCGGTTGAATACCGGGTGGGTCAGGATCGGATCCTGGCGCAGCATGGCGGCCGGGATCGATTGGCTGTTTTTGCTCACCGCCGCGTCCAACGCGTCGATGTCCAGACCGTGATTGTCGCCGGCCAACAGTGCGAACAGCGTTTGCACGTCTTCACGCGAGGTGGCTTCATCCAGCGTGATGCCGACGGCGCCGTGAATGTCGGTACGCAGGTTGATGCCGAAGCTCAGCGCGCGCTCCAGCACGGCGGCCTTGTCCTTCACTTCGACGGTCAGGGTGTCGAACCAGGTGTGGTGACGCAGCGTCAGGCCGGCCTTCTGCAGCCCGGCGGCCAGAATGTCGGTCAGGCGATGGATGCGCCCGGCGATGCGCTGCAGGCCTTGCGGGCCGTGATACACCGCGTACAGGCTAGCGATGTTGGCCAGCAGCACCTGCGAGGTACAGATATTCGAGTTGGCTTTCTCGCGGCGGATATGTTGCTCGCGAGTCTGCATCGCCATGCGCAGCGCGGTGTTGCCGGCGGCATCGCGGGAAACGCCGATAATGCGGCCCGGCATCGAACGCTTGAACTCGTCGCGGCAGGCGAAGAAGGCGGCGTGCGGGCCGCCATAGCCCATCGGCACGCCAAAGCGCTGCGCGGAGCCGAACACCACGTCGGCGCCCTGCTTGCCCGGCGCGGTCAGCAGCACCAGGGCCATGATGTCGGCAGCCACGCTGGTGATGATTTTGCGCGATTTCAGTTCGGCCAGCAGCGCGCTGTAGTCGTGCAGTTCACCGGTGGTGCCCACCTGCTGCAGCAGCACGCCGAACACGCCGTCCAGCTCCAGCACTTTTTCCGCTTTATCGACGATGACGTCGAAGCCGAAGGTTTCGGCGCGGGTGCGCACCACGTCCAGCGTTTGCGGATGCACGTCGTCAGCCACGAAGAAACGGTTGGCGTCTTTCAGCTTGCTGGCGCGTTTGGCCAACGCCATCGCCTCGGCGGCGGCGGTCGCTTCATCCAGCAGCGAAGCGGAGGCCAGATCCAGACCGGTCAGATCGAGGGTCACGGTCTGGAAGTTCAGCAGCGCTTCCAGACGGCCCTGCGACACTTCCGGCTGATAGGGGGTGTAAGCGGTGTACCAGCCCGGGTTTTCCAGCATGTTGCGCAGGATCACCGGCGGCGTCAGCACGGCGCTGTAGCCCATGCCGATATAGGATTTGTAGCGCTGATTCTGCGAGGCGATCGCCTTCAGCTCAGCCAACGCCTGATGTTCGGTCGCCGCGTCGCCGACAGGCGGCGGCCCCGGCAGCTGAATGTCCGCCGGCACAATCTGTTGGATCAGCGCGCTGAGCGAGCGAGCGCCCACCGCTGCCAGCAACTCCTGGCGTTGTTCCGCAGAAGAGCCGATGTGGCGTTCAATGAACGCTTCGCTGTGTTCGAGTTGGCTGAGTGTCTGAGTCATTGCTACAAATTCCTGAATGCTTGCGTGATACGGGATATAGCTTGAACGGTAACTAAAACGCCCCGGCCGAAAGGCCTGGGGCGTGGTCACGATTACTCGTCGATCGAGGCCTGATAAGCTGCGGCGTCCAGCAGGTTCGCCAGCTCGCCTTCGTCGGAGGCTTTAATCTGGAACAGGAAGCCGTCACCGTAAGGTTCGCTGTTCACCAGTTCCGGAGAGCTTTCCAGCTCGCCGTTCACCGCCACGATTTCGCCGCTGATTGGCGCGTAAATGTCCGATGCCGCCTTGACGGATTCCGCCACGGCGCAATCTTCACCGGCGGCGACGCTGCGGCCCACTTCCGGCAGATCGACAAACACCATATCACCCAGCAGTTCCTGCGCATGTTCGGTGATGCCTACGGTGTAAACGCCGTTACCTTCTGCACGAACCCACTCGTGGGAGGATGCGTATTTCAATTCTGTTGGCACATTGCTCATCGCCGGTTACTCCTTCGAAGAAATAAAAGAATCAATCAATAAAAAATCAATTTGTCAGCGGCTTGCCGGCGCGAACGAAACCGGGCTTGGTCACTTTGACCGGCATTTCACGGTTGCGGATCTGCACGATAGCCTGCTCGCCGATGCCTGCCGGCACGCGCGCCAGCGCGATGCTGAAGCCCAGCGTCGGAGAGAACGAGCCGCTGGTGATCACGCCTTCGTGGGTTTGCCCCGCCGCGTCAGTGAAACGCACCGGCAGCTCATTACGTAATACGCCTTTTTCCGTCATGATCAAGCCGACCAGTTGCTCGGTGCCCTGCTCGCGCTGTTGTTCCAGCGCTTCGCGGCCGATGAAACGGCGATCTTCCGGCTGCCAGGCGATGGTCCAGCCCATGTTGGCGGCCAGCGGCGAAACGCCTTCATCCATCTCTTGCCCGTAGAGGTTCATGCCCGCTTCCAGGCGCAGGGTGTCGCGCGCGCCCAGACCGGCCGGCTTGACGCCCGCAGCCAGCAATTTTTGCCAGAAATCCGCCGCCTGCTCTTTCGGCAGCGCGATCTCATAGCCGGCCTCGCCGGTGTAACCGGTGGTGGCGATGAACAGCTCGCCGGCCTGCACGCCGAAGAATGGCTTCATGCCTTCGACCGCGCTTTTTTGCTCCGGGGTGAACAGGGTGCCGGCGCGCTCTTTGGCCTGCGGGCCCTGCACCGCGATCAGCGCCAGATCGTCGCGCACCGTCAGCGCGACGCCATACGGCGCGGCGTGCTCTTCGATCCAGGCCAGGTCTTTGTCGCGGGTGGCGGAGTTCACCACCAGGCGGAAATAGTCTTCAGTGAGGAAATAAACGATCAGGTCGTCGATCACGCCGCCGGAGGCATTCAGCATGCCGGTGTACAGCGCTTTGCCGGGTTGGGTCAGTTTGGCGACATCGTTCGCCAGCAGGTAGCGCAGGAACTCGCGGGTGCGGGCGCCGTGCAGATCCACAATGGTCATGTGAGACACGTCGAACATGCCGGCATCCTGACGCACCGCGTGGTGCTCATCGAGCTGCGAGCCGTAGTGCAGCGGCATCATCCAGCCGTGAAAGTCTACCATGCGCGCACCGCACGCCACATGCTGGTCGTACAGTGGGGTTTGCTTTGCCATCTTTTCCCTCTTTCCACTCGTCGCTAGAAGTTAGGGTGCTGCCACGCAATGCGGCGGAGCCTGGCTCGCGGCCCGATCGCCATGGCGCACTGACTGCTCAACACAAATGCTGCGCCGGGACGGGCGGAAACTGCGTGCAACCGCCGTGACGCAAACGATACCTTTCCCTCGAACTTATCACCGAACGACCACATTAACCATAAGTTAAAATAGGCTCATCGCCGTTCCGGGGCGGTAAAACGCCGGGCTAGTGTGCAGAGTTTTTCACTGGAAAAATGCGCCTTAAGGCACAAAATTAACAATTAAAGCGGCAAAACACCGAACTTATATAACAAACCTATGGCCTCACATGGGATCCGGACTTTTGATAACCGAACATGGAATTAGAAAAAGTAATGATAAAAAGCGGCTGAAATTAGATTATTTCAAATGAAGGGTTATATAAGGAAAAGCGATGGAATAAGGCGGGAAGCGCGAGCCCTGTGCGGGCCCGCAGAAGGAAGGGATCAGGCAAGCCACTCGGGCAGATCGTTCAGGCCCATCGCCTGACGCACCAGCTTCGGTTTGACGCCCGGCAGGCTGTCTGCCAGCCGCAGGCCCACGTCGCGCAGCAGCTTTTTGGCCGGGTGATTGCCGTCGAACAGTTCGCGGAAACCCTGCATGCTGGCCAGCATTACCGCCGCGCCATGTTTGCGGCGGCGCTCATAACGGCGCAAATAGAGGTGCTGGCCGATATCCTTGCCCTGCCGCTGCAGGCGGCGCAGTTCGGAAATCAGCTCGGCGGCGTCCATGAAGCCCAGGTTAACGCCCTGGCCGGCCAACGGATGCACGGTATGCGCCGCATCGCCCACCAGCGCCAGGCGGTGCGCTGCGAAGCTGCGCGCATAGCGGCCGGTCAACGGGAACGCCAGCCGTTCGCTTTCCAGGCTGCAAGCCCCCAGGCGCATGTCGAAGGTCATCGCCAGTTCGCGGTTGAACTGCGCCGGTTCCAGCCGTTTGAGCCTTTCGGCTTCTTCCGGCGTCACCGACCAGACGATAGAGCTCAAATACGGATTGCTGAACGGCAGGAACGCCAGAATGCCGTCGCCGTGGAAAATTTGCCGCGCCGTCGCCTGATGCGGTTCTTCGGTGCGAACTGTGGCCACCAGCGCGTGGTGGCGGTAATCCCAGAAGGTGAGCGGGATATCGGCATGCTGGCGCAGCCACGACTGGGCGCCGTCGGCGCCAATCACCAACCGGGCGGTCAGCATGCGGCCGTCCTCCAGCGTGACGAAGGCGTCGTTCTCGCCCCACGCCACCTGCTTGAGCGCGGCCGGGGTAATCAGCGTAATGTCCGACAGGCTTTCGGCGCGCTTCCACAGCGCCTGCTGGATCACCGTGTTTTCGATGATGTGGCCGAGATGGCTGAAGCCGCACTCGTCGCCGCGGAAGGCGATTTTGCCGAAGCTGTCGCGATCCCACACTTCCATCGCGTTATAGGCGCTGGCGCGCAGCTGGAGAATGTCGTCCCACACGCCGATGTGCTGCAGCAACCGCTCGCTGGCGGCATTGATGGCGGAGACGCGCAGGGCCGGCTGTTCCGACGGCGGCGCCATCTCCGGCTGGCGCTGCTCCAGCACCGCCACGCGCAGCCCGCTGCCCTGCAGGCCGCAGGCCAACGCCAGCCCCACCATACCGCCACCGGCGATAATCACGTCAAATGATTGCATGCTGCTCGATTTCCTTAAATAACGCGCGACGCCTTGCCGCGCCGCGCTTTGGGCGCGTTAAAGCGCCCGACCATGTCTCTAACGTTCCACCCAGCCCAGCGTACGCTTGGCGAAGGCATCGCGTATCGCCGGCAAACGTTCCATCGCCATCAGCCCCAGATTGCGGCCGATCACCAGCGGGCTATAACGGTTGGCGAACAGATGAATCAACCCGTCGGTCACGCCGATCGTCGCCCGCTGATCGTTTTGCCGCCGCTGCTGATAACGGCTCAGCAGTGCGTAACCGCCGGCGTCTTCGCCGCTGTCTGCCGCTTCCGCCAGCGTTTCCGCCAGCGACATCACGTCGCGCAGGCCAAGGTTGAACCCCTGCCCGGCGATAGGATGCAGCGTTTGCGCCGCGTTGCCCACCAGCGCCAGCCGGTGGCTGACATGGCGATCGGCGGTCAGCAGACCGAGTGGGTAACTGTGCCGTTTACCGGCTTTGAGGATACGCCCCAGCCGCCAGCCGAAGGCCTGTTGCAGCTCGGCGATAAACCGCTCGTCGTCCCAGGCATCCACCTGGGCGCGATCTTCGCGCGCATGGCACCATACCAGTGAACTGCGCCCCTGCGACATCGGCAACAGCGCCAGCGGCCCATAGCGAGTAAAGCGCTCAAAGGCGCGCCCCTGCGGATCTTCCGCCGTGGTGACGTTGGCGATGGTGGCGAACTGCGGATAGTCCTCCTGCCGCCACTGCATATTGCAGGCTTGCGCCAGCGCAGAGCGCGAGCCGTCGGCCGCCACCAGCAATTGCCCGCGCAGACGCTGGCCGTTGTCCAGCAGCACTTCCGCCCGCTCTGCGGTGCGAATCACGTCCACCACCCGCGCCGGGCAGTGCAGCGTAACGCCGGGGGCCTTGGCCAGCAGCGCGAACAACCGCTGCCCGGCGTCGTGCAGTTCGATCACCTGGCCGAGCGCATCGACCTGATAATCTTGCGCCTGCAGATTCACAAACCCGGCGTGCCCGCGATCGCTGACGTGCACCTGAGTGATCGGCGTAGCGCAATCGCGCAGCGCCGGCCAAACGCCGATGCGCGCCAGCTGTTGGCAGGTGCCCTGCGCCAGTGCGATGGCGCGGGCGTCAAAGCCCGGATGGCTGCGGTCGTCCGGCCGGGTCGCCTCGACCAAATCCACCGCCATTCTTCCCTGAGTGAGCGACGAAATGGCCAGCGCCAAGGTCGCGCCCGCCATACCCCCGCCAACGATAATAACGCTCATGCTACGACCTTGCCGCCGCCATCAAAGCCTCGATGGCATCGGCGTCTTTCACCACGGTGGCGGTCAGGTTTTCATTGCCGTCGGCGGTGATCACGATATCGTCCTCGATGCGGATGCCGATGCCGCGGTACTCCGCCGGCACGTCCGCATCCGGCGCGATGTACAGCCCCGGCTCCACGGTCAGCACCATGCCCGGCTCCAGCAGCCGATCGCGGCTCGGCGTGCCGTAGTGGCCAACGTCGTGCACGTCGAGACCCAGCCAGTGGCTCAGCCCGTGCATGAAGAACTGACGGTGCGCCTGCTCGGCGATCAGCAGGTCGACTTCACCTTTCAATACGCCCAGCTCCACCAGCCCGACCACCATGATGCGCACCACTTCGTCATTGACTTCGCGAATGCTGGTGCCGGGTTTGAACAGTTCCAAAGCGCGCTGCAGCGACGCCAGCACAATGTCGTACACCGCGCGCTGCGGCCGGCTGAACTTGCCGTTGACCGGGAAGGTGCGGGTGATGTCGCCGGCGTATCCCTGGTACTCGCAGCCCGCGTCGATCAACACCAGATCGCCGTCGCGCATCTGGCTCTCGTTCTCGGTGTAGTGCAGGATACAGCCGTTTTCGCCGCTGCCGACGATGGTGTTGTAAGACGGGTAACGGGCGCCGAGGCGGGTGAACTCATGATGAATTTCCGCTTCCAGCTGGTATTCGAACATGCCCGGACGGCATTTTTCCATCGCGCGGGTGTGCGCCAGCGCGCTGATCTCACCGGCGCGGCGCATCACCGCCAGCTCTTCCGGCGACTTGAACAGCCGCATGTCGTGCAGCCACGGCCGCCAGTCGGTAACGGTGGCCGGCGCCTGCAGGTTCTGGCGGAACCCCTTGCGCAGCTTGTCCAGCGCGCTGAACAGGATCTGATCGGCATAGGCGTATTCGCCCTGCGCGTGGTAGACCACGTCCAGACCGTTGAGCAGCAGGTGCAGTTGGTCATTGATTTCATCGAACGGCAGCGCGCGATCCACGCCCAGCTTTGCCGGTGCGGCGTCTTGCCCCAGGCGGCGGCCAAACCAGATTTCCGCCGTCAAATCGCGCACCCGGTTGAACAACACGCTGTGGTTGTGCGTTTCATCGCTTTTAATCAGCACCAGCACCGCTTCCGGCTCATTGAAGCCGGTCAGGTACCAAAAATCGCTGTTCTGCCGGTAGGGATAGTCTGAATCTGCACTGCGCGTCGTTTCCGGCGCAGAGAAAATAACCGCCGCACTGGCCGGCGCCATTTTCGCCAACAGCGCCTGGCGGCGGTTGTTGAATTCCTGCTGAGTCATTACCTTCTCCTGAAATCATGCCATCCGCACCGCCGGCGGAGAGGCGATAGAACGTTTAGTGCAGCGTCGGTTTGATATTTTCCGGCGCCGTCGGTTTGTGACGGGTGAATTCGCCGTGGCACATGATGGCGGCGACCCGCACATACTCCGCCACTTCTTCCAACGACTGTTCCAATTCTTCCTGATCTTCGTCTTCGTCGTAGCCCAGCTGCGCGATATTGCGCAGATCGTCAATCGCTTCACCGACTTCGTCTTTCACCTGAGCCAGCTTCGGCTGCATCATGCCCAGCCCGAGCAGGAAGTGGTTGACCCAACCGGCCAGCGCGTCTGCGCGATCGAACACGCTGACGATCTCCCCTTCAGGCAGCATCAGTTGGAACAGGAATTCGTCATCTTCCAGCGTGTCACGCGTCGCTTCATACAGCTGCTGCAACGGTTGGCTGAGCGCCTGCGGGAAGGCGACGCCTTCGTTGGTCAGATCGTGCACCAGCGCCTGCCAGCCGGCATCACGGCTGCCGCCGCACAGCAGGCCGCTGATCAGGCCGTGCATTTCTGCCGCGGTCAGCGCCACCGACTGCTGGTTGAGGGCCACGGTCAAAGATTGGTAACTTGGAAATGTATTCTGTATAGACATGCGCATTCGTCATCGTTGGCAGGATAAGTTCGTGTTATGCTACCACCAAGGTCCGTCGCTATACCAGATAAGCGCGACACCTCAGTGGCTAGTTATAATCGCGATGTGGCAGGTTTCACACTGCGCCGGCGGGTGACGAAAGTGCGGTAAATACGCATTTTGAAACCCTTTTTTGACTGGCAATGTCCGCCACAGTAGATTACAACCAGGTACTGAAAAAGGGGTTGTATCTTGGTACCGAGGTATATATAGTGGCGCCCGCTTTGACGGCCCGGCCCGGGCGGACAAGGCTGGCGCGAAATTTAGGCAGGAAGGTGGCATGTCTGCACAACCGGTAGATATTCAAATTTTTGGCCGCTCGTTAAGAGTCAATTGCCCGCCAGAACAACAAGATGCGTTGAATATGGCGGCGGACGATCTTAACCAACGGTTGCAAGATCTTAAAGTTCGCACTAGAGTCTCCAATACTGAGCAACTGGTTTTCATCGCGGCATTGAACGTCTGTCACGAACTTGCTCAAGAACGGTTGAAAACCCGTGACTATGCGTCCAATATGGAACAACGCATACGGATGCTGCAGCAGACCATTGAACAAGCGCTGCTTGAACAAGGTCGCATCTCTGAACGTCAGGATGCACAATTCGAATAACTTAAGTTGTTGAAAGCCAAGTTTTCGGCAACGAGTACAAAATTTCTCTGAGATGTTCGCCAGCGGGCCAGTCCCCTGAGCCGATATTTAGTACAAACAGAATGTGTTGCTCCGCGATCGGTGAGCACGCTCGGTGCGCCGAGAAGCCTTAAGATTGCGACGGCACGTTCACCTTGAACCATGGGTTCAAGGGTTACAGCCTGCGACGGCATCTCGGAGATTCCCCTTCTCAGCGGTTTTGTGTGCTGAACGCCACACTGAGCAAGCCTGATACGATGTCTTTTCAATCCCAATTCGCGCAGCAGCGCCAAGCCATTCGTCAACTGATTCGCCAACGTCGGCGCGAGCTTACGCCGGGCCAGCAACGCTTTGCCGCAGAGAAAATAGCCGAGCGCCTCGTCGCGCATGCGCACATTAAGGCGGCGCACAGCATCGCGGTATTCCTGTCGTTTGACGGTGAACTCGATACCGGGCCGCTGATAGAGCAGCTGTGGACGCTCGGAAAACGGGTTTACCTGCCGGTGCTGCATCCGTTCAGCCCGGGCCACCTGCTGTTCCTGCGCTATGCGCCGGAAACGCCACTGGTGCGCAATCGCTTCAATATTCTTGAACCGCGCCTCGATGTGCGCCAGGTGTTGCCGCTGGGCGAGCTGGACGTCGTGCTGACGCCGCTGGTGGCATTCGATCATACCGGGCAACGTCTGGGTATGGGCGGCGGCTTTTACGATCGCACCCTGCAAAACTGGCAGAGCGACGGCCCTTATCCCATCGGGCTGGCCCATGATTGCCAGCAGGTGGAACACCTGCCGACCGAGCACTGGGATATACCGCTGCCGGAAATCCTCACCCCGCTCTGCAGCTGGGCGTGGCACGAACCTAAATAGCAAAAGGCCGGATCGCTCCGGCCTTTTTCGTTGCGGCGAGCCGCCGAATCAGAACAGCAGACGGGCACGAATGGTGCCGTCGATGGCCTTCATGCGCTGCAGCGCGGCGTCGGCGCGCGCGGTTTCCGCTTCGATGTCGATCACCACATAGCCGATTTCCGGCCCGGTTTGCAGATACTGCGCGGCGATGTTAACCCCCTCTTCGGCGAAGATCTGGTTAATCTGCGTCAGCACGCCCGGACGGTTTTCGTGGATGTGCAGCAGACGGCTGGCGTTCGGGCCATGCGCCGGCAACGACACTTCCGGGAAGTTGACCGCCGACAGGGTCGAACCGTTATCGGAATATTTCGCCAGTTTGCCGGCCACTTCGTCGCCGATGTTCTCCTGCGCTTCCTGAGTGGAACCGCCGATGTGCGGCGTCAGCAGCACGTTATCGAACTCACACAGCGGCGAGTTGAACGGATCGCTGTTGGTCGCCGGTTCTTCCGGGAAGACGTCGATCGCCGCCCCCGCCAGGTGATTGCTGGCCAGCGCGTCGCACAGCGCGGGGATATCCACCACGGTGCCGCGCGAGGCGTTGATCAGAATAGCGCCCGGTTTCATCAGCGCCAGCTCTTCCGCCCCCATCATGTTCTTGGTCGCCAGCGTTTCCGGCACGTGCAGCGTCACCACGTCGCTCATATTGAGCAGATCGGACAGATGACGCACCTGTTGCGCGTTGCCCAACGGCAGCTTGTTCTCGATATCGTAGAAGAACACCTTCATGCCCAGCCCTTCGGCCAGAATGCCCAGCTGGGTGCCGATATGGCCGTAGCCGATGATGCCCAGTTTTTTGCCGCGCGCTTCATAGGAGCCCACGGCCAGTTTGTGCCACACGCCGCGGTGCGCCTTGGCGTTGGCGGCCGGAATGCCGCGCAGCATCAACAGCAGCTCGCCCAGCACCATTTCGGCCACGGATCGGGTATTGGAGAACGGGGCGTTGAAGACCGGAATGCCGCGTTTGGTCGCCGCTTTCAGGTCAACCTGGTTGGTGCCGATGCAGAAGCAGCCCACCGCCACCAGTTTTTCTGCGGCGGCGAACACCTCTTCGGTCAGATGCGTGCGCGATCGGATGCCGACGAAGTGCGCATCGCGGATGGAGGCCTTCAGCGATTCGGTGTCTAACGCACCCTTGTGGTATTCGATATTGGTATAACCGGCGGCACGCAAATTATCGACCGTGCTCTGATGAACCCCTTCCACCAACAGGAATTTAATCCTGTCTTTCTCCAATGATACTTTTGCCATTTACCCGACCCTATGTTCAGACTTCAGAAGCGGCTGTGACGACACAGCTCCCATCCAACATAACAAAAATAACGCGGGCGGCAATACAAACGATTGCCTGCCCGGCAGGACAAGGCGCAGCGTTGATGGCGGTTTACGGCAGAAAATGCCATAGGGAAAGTTTTCGGCAGAAGCTTTGGGGAGTCAGTTTTCACAATGTGACATAAGTCACCAAATTTGCCGCTTTTCAGAAAAGATGTTTTAACCGAAGAAATATGCGGCCCGGCACTGCCGGGCCACAGGCCGCAGAGGCTTATTTGACCACTTTCACACCTTCCGGGGTGCCGACCAACGCCACGTCCGCGCCGCGGTTGGCGAACAGCCCCACGGTCACCACGCCGGCGATGCCGTTGATCTTGTTCTCCAGCGCGATGGCGTCGGTGATGTTCAGGTTATGCACATCGAGGATCACGTTGCCGTTGTCGGTCACTACGTTCTGGCGATACTCCGGCAGGCCGCCCAGTTTCACCAGCTCGCGCGCCACATAGGAGCGGGCCATCGGGATCACTTCCACCGGCAGCGGGAATTGGCCCAGCACGTCCACCTGCTTGCTGGCGTCAACGATGCAGATGAATTTCTTGGCGATGGCGGCGATGATCTTCTCGCGCGTCAGCGCCGCGCCGCCGCCTTTGATCATCTGCATGTGGCCGTTGATTTCGTCCGCGCCGTCCACGTAGATATCGAGCGAGTCCACTTCGTTGCTGTCGAACACATGGATGCCGAGGCTTTTCAGCTTGGCGGTGGAGGCGTCTGAGCTGGACACCGCGCCTTCAATCTGGTGCTTGATGGAGCCCAGCGCGTCAATAAAGTGGGCGGCGGTAGAGCCGGTGCCCACCCCGACGATGGTGCCCGGCGTCACGTATTCCAGCGCCGCCCAGCCCACCGCTTTTTTCAGTTCATCCTGCGTCATAATATGTCCCTTGCCTCTGTACGAAAACGTGTGCGTATTATAGGGTAAAACGCTGTTTTTCACGCCGGCAGGATCACACTTATTTACCGCAGCCCGCATTTTTACCCGCTTGGCGGCGAGCTGGGGGCGTGATTTTTCCACCTGCGCCGCACGCAAAATGTGGCATAGTGCCGGTATCATTCTAATTTAAGGGATATCTTTCCGATGAAACGCCCAGACTATCGTACGCTGCAAGCGCTGGACGCGGTGATCCGTGAGCGCGGCTTCGAGCGCGCCGCGCAAAAACTCTGCATCACGCAATCGGCGGTATCCCAACGCATCAAACAGCTGGAAAACCTGTTCGGCCAACCGCTGCTGGTCCGCACCGTGCCGCCGCGCCCGACCGAACAGGGGCAAAAGCTGCTGGCGCTGCTGCATCAGGTGGAGCTGCTGGAAGAAGAGTGGCTGGGTAACGACACCGGCGTCGATACGCCGCTGCTGCTGTCGCTGGCGGTCAACGCCGACAGTCTGGCGACCTGGCTGCTGCCGGCGCTGAAGCCGGTGCTGGCGGACTCCCCCATTCGTCTGAATCTGCAGGTAGAAGATGAAACCCGCACCCAGGAGCGGCTGCGCCGTGGTGAGGTGGTGGGCGCGGTGAGTATTCAGCCGCAGCCGCTGCCGAGCTGCCTGGTGGATCGGCTGGGGGCGCTGGACTACCTGTTCGTGGCCTCCAGCGGCTTCGCCGAGCGCTATTTCCCGAACGGCGTCACCCGCTCCGCGCTGTTGAAAGCGCCGGCGGTGGCCTTCGATCATCTCGACGACATGCACCAGGCATTCCTGCAGCAGAACTTCGATCTGTCGCCGGGCAGCGTGCCCTGCCACATCGTGAACTCATCGGAAGCCTTCGTGCAGCTGGCCCGTCAGGGCACCACCTGCTGTATGATCCCACATCTGCAGATCGAAAAGGAGCTGGCATCCGGCGAACTGATCGATCTGACGCCGGGGCTGTACCAGCGCCGCATGCTGTACTGGCACCGCTTCGCGCCGGAGAGCCGCATGATGCGTAAAGTGACCGACGCGTTGCTGGAGCACGGTCACCAGGTGCTGCGCCAGGATTAAAACGAAAAAAGGTTCGCCGCAGCGAACCTTTTCTTCATGACAACACCCTTACTGCGCGGCGTTGCGCTGCAGCTCGAACACCACATCCACCTGATCGTCGAAGTGAATGCTTTGCTGTTCATAGGTTTGCGCCGCGTCGTTTTCCGCCGCCGCGCCGGCCGCCTTATACATCCGCGCCACCGGCATCGGCTGGTAGTTGGCGACCCGGTAGCGAATGCTGTACACCGGCCCCAGCTTGGCGTGGAAGCCCTTGGCCAGGGATTCGGCCTGCTGAGTCGCGTTCTCGATCGCTTTTTGCCGCGCCTGCTCGCGATACACGTCCGGCTTGGCGACGCCCAGCTCCACCGCGCGGATCTCGTTCAGGCCGGATTTCAGCGCGCCGTCCAGCAGCTCGTTCAGCTTGTCCAACTGGCGCAGGGTCACCTGCACCTGGCGCACCGCCCGGTAGCCCTTCAGCACCGACTCGCCGGTTTTCAGGTAATCGTATTCCGGCTGGGTGCGCAGGTTGGCGGCGCTGATGTCTTTCTTCTCGATGTTGTTTTTCTGCAGGAAATCAAAGTACTGCGCCACGCGCTCGTCCACCTGCTTCTTCGCCTGGGCGGCGTCTTTGGAGGAAACGCTCACTTCGATCGCCAGAGTGGCGATATCCGGCGTGGCGTCCACGCTGGCGGTGCCGGAGGTGACGACGTGCGGCCCTTCAGGCAATTCAGCCGCCTGCAGCGCCATCGGTAGCGTCCCTAATCCGACCATTGCGGCCATAGCCAATGCTTTTAGCTTCACAGTGTCTCCTTAATGACAGGCTGTCTCTGATCGCCGGCTTTTCCCTGCGAGAACCGCCGGTTTCCTGGCATCAAACGTAGCATATCGCACGGCGTTTTGAATTCGGATTAGTGACAAATTCTTATAAATTTGCCCCCTGCCAGGCCAGCTGCAGCGCGATGCCCCACATCACCAGACCGACCAGCGCGTTGATGATGCGCTGCGCCCGCTGGGTGTTCAGCCACGGCGCCAGCCAGGAGGCCAGCAGCGCCAGGCCAAAGAACCACACCGCCGACGCGCTGACCGCGCCAAGCGCGAACCAGGAACGCACGTCCGCCGTCAGCTGTCCGCCCAGGCTGCCGAGCACCACGAAGGTATCCAGATAGACGTGCGGATTCAGCCAGGTGACCGCCAGCATGGTGACCACGATGCGCCAGCGGCTCTGCGCCAGCTCCTGCGCCGCGGCCTGCGCCGGTTGCGGGCTGAAGGCGGAACGGAACGCGCCCCAGCCGTACCACAGCAGAAACGCCACCCCGCCCCAGGTCACCAACGCCAGCAGCAGCGGCGAGCGGGTCAGCAACGCGCTGCCGCCGAAAATACCGGCGCAGATCAGCACGATATCGCTCAGCGCGCACAATGAGGCGATCATCAGATGATACTGACGGCGAATGCCCTGATTCATCACGAATACGTTCTGCGGGCCCAGCGGCAGGATCATGGCGGCGCTTAGGGCAAAGCCCTGCAGGAAGACGGCTAGCATGGGAAATTCCTCGAATGATAAAAGGCGCCGGACGTGGGCGCATATCGGTCAACACGCGCATCATACGAGGAAGCGATCATTAGGTGAAATTGATGTTTCTAATCAAGTATCAGAGATGCTAATACCCTGTGGGCGCCAGGCCAGCGCCGCCAGATTCGCCCATCGGCGAAAAATTCGCTATCATCCGCCCCTCCTCCCTCCAGCCGGCCGACCGATGTCTACGATTACCGATACCTTCATCGCCCCGCCCTGTCATGACCAGATAGAGATCCTCTATCAGGACGATCATCTGGCGCTGATCAATAAACCCGCCGGGTTGCTCAGCCTTTCGGGCAAAAATCCGCAAAATCTCGACTCGGTGCACTATCGGCTGGTGCAGATCTTCCCCGGCTGCACGCTGGCACACCGCCTGGATTTCGGCACGTCCGGGTTGATGGTGGTGGCCCGCAATAAGGCCGTCAATGCCGCGCTCTGCCGGCAGTTCAGCGAGCGCACCGTCGGTAAAGTCTACAGCGCGCTGCTTTGCGGCCATCTGGCGGATAACGAAGGGGTGATAGACGCGGCGATCGCCAACGATCCGGCGCTGTTCCCGCTGATGTCAATTTGCGCCCTTCACGGCAAGCCCGCTCGCTCCCGCTATCGGGTCATCGAGCGTTTTTATCGTCACGTGGAGGATGGGATCTCGCTGCCGCTGACGCGGGTGCAGCTTACCCCAGAGACTGGGCGCACCCACCAGCTGCGTATTCACAGCCGGCAATTGGGCCACCCCATTTTAGGCTGCGATCTGTATGGCGGGCGCCTGCTGCCGGGTACCGAGCAGACGCCGCGGCTGATGCTGCACGCCAGCGAACTGGACTTTGTACACCCCATCAGCGGAGAGCGGATAACCGCTCGTCACGCCGCGCCGTTCTGAACGCGGCTTACCACATCAAATCGTCAGGCACTTTAAAGTCGGCGTACGGATCGTCTTCATCCTGCTCTTCCTGACTCAGCGCGCTGTGCAACACAATGCTGCCCGTATCGCGCTGCGCGATTTTATCGGCGACGCTCGCGGGGATAATCGCGTATTCACACTCTTCCCGGTTCTCGATCAGCAAACGCGCAATGGCGAGGCGGCCATTGATCAGTTGGGTCTGCGTCGCCTTATCCACCAGGATTTTTTTGATCAGGTTACCGTCGGTAAAGTTAAAACCGATATCGCCTTTCGCCAGCACGATGCGATTCATCTCGATCAGCTGCTTCACCTGCGCCTTGTATTCTTTGGACAGCGCGGCTTGCTTTTGCTGCTCGTTCAGCTGCTTATCGCGCTCAAGCTGCGCCTTTTTATTCTCTTCCACCGCCTCTCTGGCCTCGCGGGCCTGAACGCGTGATTTTTTAGCCGTTCTTTGGACTTTGGCCATTTTCTTGCTGGTTACCAAGCCCGCTTTGAGCATCTGCTCTTGTAAGGTGAGTTTTGTCATGTTCGTGTCTGAAGCCGTGGGATCATGGAGGGATTATACCCGTAATTTTTCAGGCTGCACCAGGTTGCCGGCCCAACCCACCGGCGGTTTTCGCCGCAGAGCAACGGCGGTAAAACGGCCCGAACGCCCGATCATGAATACCGCTCATGTGGTAATGAAATTAAGTCTCTTTCACTCCCCCAGGGACTCTGGCAAAAATAGACCTCATTAACGACAGACAATATGAAATCGGCTGAATAAAAAAATAGAAAAACAAGCCATTGAAAGAAATGGATAAATCCAGCCTTCATATCATATAACAGGATGCTATAAGACGATGAATACAGACTTCACCTTTACGATTAAAAGCAGTTCTTTCGACGAAGATTATAACCCTTCTGAAAATACGCGTATCACCACCAACTTTGCCAATTTGGCCAGAGGGAAAAACCGCCGGGAGAACCTGCGCAACACGTTGGTGATGATCGACAATCGCTTTAATGCATTAGCCTATTGGGATAACCCCAAGGCCGATCGCTACTCCGTCGAGCTGGAAATCATCTCGGTTGAGATGCGCATCGAAGATCAGGGCGCCAGCTTTCCGGTTATCGAAATCCTGAAAACCAACATCATCGATAAAAAAACGCAAAAGCGTATCGAGGGCATCGTCGGGAACAATTTCTCGTCTTACGTGCGCGATTACGACTTTAGCGTCTTGCTGCCGGCGCACAATAAAAACACGGCGGAATTTACCATTCCGGATGATTTCGGCGATTTGCACGGCAATATCTTTAAGCACTTCGTCAATTCAAACGAATACCATGAAAATTTCAGCAAACCGCCGGTGATCTGCCTCAGCGTGTCCAGCAAAGACACTTACCATCGGACGGGCAATCAACACCCGGTCTTGGGCGACGAGTATCGGCAAGACGGCGCTTCATTGACCGACCGGTATTTTAAAAAAATGGGCCTGCAGGTGCGCTATTTCATGCCGAAAAATAGCGTTGCGCCCCTGGCCTTTTATTTCCCCGGGGATTTGCTGAGCGATTACACCGACCTGGAACTGATCGGCACCATCAGCACGATGGAGACCTTCCAGAAAATCTATCGGCCTGAAATTTACAATGCCAACTCGGCGGCGGGGCAATGCTATCAGCCAAGCCTGAATAACCAGGATCATTCATTAACCAAGATTGTTTACGATCGCGAAGAGCGTAGCCAGTTAGCGATTGAGCAGGGGAAATTTACGGAAGAGCAATTTATCAAACCCTATAAGCCTATTCTTGAGCAATGGTCTGCTCACTACGCGCTTTGATTCACTTAAATACAGGTCACCTATCATGAAAATATTGCTCCCCACATCGACCGCCGGTAGCTTGCCCAAACCGGTCTGGCTGGCCCAACCGGAAACCCTGTGGTCGCCCTGGAAATTGCAGAATGAAGAACTCATCGAAGGGAAACAGGACGCCCTGCGTTTGTCACTGGCAGAGCAACAACAGGCCGGCATCGATATCGTCAGCGATGGCGAACAAACCCGTCAGCACTTCGTCACGACGTTTATCGAGCATCTCAGCGGCGTCGATTTCGAAAAACGCGAAGTGGTTAAAATCCGCAATCGCTATGAGGCGAGCGTGCCGACGGTCGTGGGGGCGGTCTCGCGTCAAAAACCCGTTTTCGTTGAAGACGCCAAATTTTTACGCCAGCTGACCACACAGCCGATTAAATGGGCCCTGCCGGGGCCGATGACCATGATCGACACGCTCTATGACAACCACTATAAAAGCCGCGAGAAATTGGCTTGGGAGTTCGCGAAGATCCTCAATCAGGAAGCCAAAGAGCTCGAGGCCGCAGGCGTCGACATTATTCAGTTTGATGAGCCCGCATTTAATGTGTTCTTTGACGAGGTGAATGACTGGGGTATCGCCGCCCTGGAAAGAGCCATTGAAGGGCTTAAGTGTGAAACCGCCGTGCATATCTGCTATGGATATGGGATTAAAGCCAATACCGACTGGAAAAAGACGCTGGGCTCGGAATGGCGACAATATGAAGAGGCGTTTCCGAAACTGCAAACGTCCAACATCGATATCATCTCGCTGGAGTGCCATAACTCGCACGTGCCCATGGATCTGCTTGAACTGATCCGCGGCAAAAAGGTGATGGTCGGCGCCATCGACGTAGCGAATCATGCCGTTGAGACGCCGGAGGAAGTGGCCGACACGCTGCGCAAAGCGCTGCAGTTTGTCGATGCCGACAAACTCTATCCGTCGACCAACTGCGGCATGGCTCCCCTGCCTCGTCAGGTCGCCCGCGGCAAGCTGAATGCGTTAAGCGCAGGCGCCGAGATCGTGCGCCGAGAGCTGTTAGCCAAATAACCTTGCCTGCGCCCGCCACAGACACCTCCTGCGGCGGGCGATTATCAGCAATTCCCCCTCCCCGCAACGCCCCCGCTCTGGTGTATACTCGGATTTCTACGCGATGCCAGCCACAGCGGTTTTGGTTCAGGCCTGGCCTGAACAGCCCTCAGCCAGCCCACACCAGCCGAATAACAGTGGAATAACCATGAGCCCAAATACCGCTCGCATCAGCGAAATCATCGATCGCGCCAGGATCTCCCCCTACCAAATCCTGATCCTGACCCTGTGTTTCCTCATTGCCCTGCTGGATGGCTTTGATACCGCCATCATCGGCTATATCGCGCCGGCACTGCGCGAAGAGTGGGATCTGCTGCCCGCTCAGCTCTCTCCCGCCTTCGGCGCGGGGCTGTTCGGCCTGCTGATCGGCAGCCTGCTGTTCGGGCCGATCGCCGACGCCCTCGGCCGCAAACGCGTGCTGCTCGTCGCGGTACTGGTGTTTGGCGGCTGTACTCTGGCTTCGGCCTATACGCATTCGATCGAATCCCTGACCCTGCTGCGCTTCATCACCGGCATTGGCCTCGGAGGCGCGATACCGACCTGCATCACCCTCAGCTCGGAGTACTCACCGGCGCGCCGCCGCATGCTGATGGTCACCTTGAGCTGGAGCGGCTTTACCGCCGGGTTAGCCCTGGGCGGCCTGCTGGCCGGGCAGATCATCCCGGCGTTCGGCTGGCGCGGCCTGCTGCTGGTCGGTGGCATCGCGCCGTTGGCGCTGCTGCCGTTGTTGGCCTGGCAGATGCCCGAATCAGTACGCTTTATGGCCGCCAGCGCCAAACATGCCGATCGGCTGCGCCGGGTGGTCGAACGCATCACCGGCCAGCGTTGGGCCGGCGTGACGATTGTCGATGACGAGCGCCCACCGCAGGCCACATCGCCGATATCACACCTGTTTATCGAAGGCCGCGCCGTGCGCACCCTGCTGCTGTGGGTGGCGTTCTTCTGTTCGCTGTTCGTGTTCTACCTGCTCACCAGCTGGCTGCCGACCCTGCTCAAAGACGCCGGTTACGATATCGCCCACGCCTCGCGCATCGGCGCGATGGTGCCGCTCGGCGGCACCCTGGGCGCCATCCTGATGGCGCTGCTGATGGATCGGATCGGGCCATACCGCGTACTGGCCGTCTCCTACCTGGGCGCCGCGCTGGTGATCGGCGCGACCGGGTATCTGATGGGCGACGTCTACACGCTGGCCGCCGTCGTGTTCCTTATCGGCTTCGGCGTGGCCGGCGCGCAAAACGGCCTGAACCTGGTCTCCGCCACCCTTTATCCGACCGCAGCCCGCGTCACCGGCGTCAGCTGGGCCATGGCCAATGGCCGCTTCGGCTCAATTGTCGGCTCGATGCTCGGCGCCTGGATGATGGCCGCCGCCGGCTCGACGGAAGTGTTCTTCCTCTGGCTGGCGCTGCCGGCGCTGCTGGGCGCCGCCGCCATCTTCCTGCTCTATCGCCTCAGCCTGCGCCGCCGCACGCCGCTCACGGAACCGGCTGCGGGCATCTGACCTCGCGGAAAATAAAAGGCCGAGACGCCATCGGTAGCATCTCGGCCTCTCATGAGAAACCCTTAACCTATCGGTTATTTTTCAAAAGCGCTTGCCGCTATAGTGCACTGTTTTCCTTGTCATTGGCTTCCTTTATGCACTCATCGACATTTTTAAAATCATATTGCAGATAAACGCTCCCAACCCCACTATTGACGGCGGTCGCTTCAAGCATAATCCCCTGCAAATCGTTCTTGAACGGTTTATCTTTTTTCTCTTCCCAGTCAATACCGAAATAGCGTTCTTTTTTAAGCAGCCCCATCATCCAATCACCAGGTTCTTTCCATAACGACCCCGGCAACAGCAAGTCAGTAGCATTTCCTTTGCCATAATTAGCGGTCAATGATTTAGCAATGTCCTTCACCCTGGACTTTAACTCCACCCCATAACTGTCTGTATTGATATCACCGCTAAGCGCGCGAATTCGGCATAAACCAACCTTGGGAGAGATGAGCAAAATGTAGGTTTCAAAGGCGTAATACGTTTTGGGGACGACCTCCGTAGTATAAATATTAAGACGATTCGGTATTGCCGTTAAGGTAACGCCTGTCATGTCCTCGACGTTCTTTTTCGTCAACCCCATTTGCAGTCCAAACGGCCCAATGCCGGGCGGAAGCAACGCGTCTTTCGCCACCGGTTCTTCCCGCTGATTGGATTTTGAAGCGGTTGATGTTGCATGATGGGCTATCGTCGGAACGGCCAGGCCATATTTCGCCGACAGCAATTTTTGCTGCAACATCGCCAGACTTTGCTCTTGAGTGGCTATCGTTGCCTTTTTTATCGACCCCACCAGACCACCATCGTATTGTGCGGCCTCTTGTTTAGCGGTCGATATTTCCCGAGTCAGCATTGCCAATTCGGCGGTGAGCTTTTCCGCCAGCTTCAGATCCGGCGCGGTCTGGTTCGTGACAATCTCAACCTTTGATCCAGACTCGATCGCATTGATTCGTTGCTGAATAAGCGCCTTGTTCGTTTTCAGAATTTCCAGTCGCGCCATCACCAGAGATTTAATCAAGCCGCCGTTTAACGTGTCCTGCTGTTTAGCTGCGTTTTCAATCTCGGCATCCGTACTCACCAGCTCTGACTTTAAATCGTCTACTTGCTGTATTTGTTCAGGCGACAATGCTTTTGGCCCACATCCAGAGATCAAGACGCTCAATAATGCGGCAATAACAGCCCTTTTCATTTCATCCCTTTCCTATCGACAATCCACAAGAAAGCTATGGTATCAGAGAAGGAAACAGTAACAACGAAAAGTCGTTTTTACCGCGACTTATTGAGCTTCTCGTTATTACGCCCGCATCTACTTGTCATAGGCCGCAATTTCCGAAGGCGCATATCGGCTTGGCACCAATATCGATACAGCGGAGACAGATTGAATGGCTGCCTGGCTAATACGGGGAAAATGGCAAAAAAAAGGGGGCAAGGCCCCCTTCTCTGTTATTCCGCCTTGGCGGAAGCGTCTTCGGTGCGATACAGGTGCACATCCATCTGCGGGAACGGAATGCCGATGTTGTGGGCATCCAGCGCGCGCTTGAAGTTTTCCATCAGATCGAAGTACACGTTCCAGTATTCCGCATTGGTGGTCCAGGAACGGGTCACGAAGTTCAGCGAGGACGGCGCCATCTCGTTCAGACGCACGGTCACGCCTTTGGCGTGCATGATGCGTTTGTCGGCGGCGATCACGTCGCCCAGCACCTTCTTCACCACGTCGATATCGGCGTTGTAGGCCACGCCCACCACGATATCCACGCGGCGGTTCGGTTCGCGGGAGTAGTTGATGATGTTGCCGGCGATGATTTTACCGTTCGGCACCACGATGGTTTTGTTGTCGGCGGTGCGCAGGGTGGTGGAGAAAATCTGCACCTGATCGACGGTACCGGCCACGCCGCCCAGATCGACATATTCACCCACGCGCAGCGGACGGAAGATCACCAGCAGCACGCCGGCGGCGAAGTTGGACAGCGAGCCTTGCAGCGCCAGGCCGACGGCCAAACCGGCGGCACCCAGCACCGCGATCACCGAGGTTGTCTGCACGCCGACGCGCCCCAGCACGGCGATGAAGGTGAACGCCAGCACGCCGTAACGCACGATCGCCGACAGGAAGTCGGCCACCGTGGCGTCGATGCCGCGCAGCTTCATCACGCGGTTCAGCGCATTGCCGACCACGCGGGCCACAATCGAACCGATGATCAGGATAACGATGGCGGCGACGATATTCACCGCGTACTGGATCAACAGATCCTGATTCTTCACCAACCAGTCGCCGGCACCGTTGATGCCGTCTACTACATTCAAATCTTTCATTCGTGTCGTCCTAACTCAGTCCCTAACGGGAGAAACTCGCAAAAATACACTGGCCTCGGCGGCCAGTAGGAAACCACGCCTAAGGGTAACCAACATTAAAGGCTCATGCCAACCATCAGCATTAAAAATAGCCGAAACCGCCCGCCGCTTCTTCTATGCTGAGAACAGCGCGTTGGCCATTTCACGACAAGGGATCCGTTCTTCATGCACATTCGCTCTTCGCTCAAACACTATTGGCAAGTGCGGCCCAGGCTGCTGTTTTCCGTCGGCGCCGGGCTGCTGTGCTTTCTGCTGCTGCCCGCCCAGCTCTCGCTGCTGCAACGCTTGATGATCGGCTGGAATACGCTGGCCTGGCTCTACCTGCTGTTTCTCTGGCGGCTGATGCTGGTCAGCACGCCGCAGCACATTCGCCAAATCGCCCGGCGGCAGGACGAAAGCGCCAGCATGGTGCTGGCGTTAGTCAGCCTCGGCTGCCTGGTCAGCTTACTGGCGATCCTGTTTGAATTGAGCAGCGCCAAACAGGTGGCCGGCTCTCTGAAAACGCTGCATTTGCTCCTGACCGGCGCCACGCTGGCGGTCTCCTGGCTGCTTCTGCCGACCGCCTTCACCATGCACTATGCTCATCAGTTTTATCGCCAGGGCGCACAGCAGGATCCTTTGCCGCTGCTGTTCCCCGGCAATCTCGCCGATCCCACCTATCTGGATTTCGCCTACTTCTCCTTCACCATCGCGGTCGCGTCGCAAACCGCCGATGTGGCGGTCGGCGCGGCAGAGGTGCGCAAGATCACCCTTCTGCAGTCGGTGATCTCCTTCGCGTTCAACATGCTGATCCTGGGCCTGTCCATCAACGTCGGCGCCGGCCTGTTGGGCTGAAAACGAAAAAGGCTCCCCGCAGGAGGGAGCCTTGTACTTCATGCAACAGGTGCCGAAGATTACAGAACGTCTACCGCGTTCAGATCTTTGAAGGCCTGCTCCAGACGCGTCACCATGCTGGTTTGCGCTGCGCGCAGCCATACGCGTGGATCGTAGTATTTCTTGTTAGGCTGATCGGCGCCTTTCGGGTTGCCCAGCTGGCCCTGCAGGTAAGCTTCGTTCGCTTTGTAGTACTGCAGGATGCCGTCCCAGGTCGCCCATTGGGTGTCGGTGTCGATGTTCATCTTGATCACGCCGTAACCCACAGACTCTTTGATCTCTGCGTCGGTAGAACCGGAACCGCCGTGGAACACGAAGTTCAGGCTGTTGTGCGGCAGGTTGAATTTCTTGGACACGTAATCCTGAGAATCGCGCAGGATGGTTGGAGTCAGCTTAACGTTGCCTGGCTTGTACACGCCGTGCACGTTACCGAACGATGCAGCGATGGTGAAGCGCGGGCTGATGGCGTTCAGTTTTTCGTACGCGTAAGCCACGTCTTCCGGCTGGGTGTACAGAGCGGAAGCGTCCATATGGCTGTTGTCCACGCCATCTTCTTCACCGCCGGTGCAGCCCAGTTCGATTTCCAGCGTCATGCCGATTTTGGCCATGCGCTTCAGGTAGGCGCTGCAGATCTCGATGTTTTCTTCCAGAGACTCTTCAGACAGATCGATCATGTGGGAAGAGAACAGCGGTTTGCCGGTAGCGGCGAAGTGTTTCTCGCCGGCGTCCAGCAGGCCGTCCAGCCATGGCAGCAGTTTCTTCGCGCAGTGGTCGGTGTGCAGGATCACCGGCACGCCGTAGTGTTCAGCCATCTGGTGAACGTGGTGTGCGCCGGAGATAGCGCCCAGAATCGCTGCGCCCTGAGGCACATCGGTCTTCACGCCTTTGCCGGCGATGAATGCGGCGCCGCCGTTGGAGAACTGAACGATGACCGGCGCGCGCACTTTAGCCGCGGCTTCCAGCACTGCGTTGATGGAGTCGGTACCCACGCAGTTTACCGCTGGCAGCGCAAAGTTGTTCTCTTTAGCAACTGCGAAGACTTTCTGAACGTCATCACCCGTGATGACACCCGGTTTTACGAAATCAAAAATTTTAGACATGTTACTTTGTCCTGTTTCGTCGGCCGTAGATGGATGTAAATCGATGTTTTCACGCCGCGCAGCATTTGCCGCGCGGTATAAAACAAACGGGCGGCTTTCGCCTCCCGTTGTCTGAATTACTGCTTAGCGCGCTCTTCCAGCATCACGACTGCAGGCAGCGGTTTCCCTTCAACGAATTCCAGGAATGCGCCACCGCCGGTGGAGATGTAGGAGATTTTGTCAGCGATACCGAACAGATCGATGGCTGCCAGAGTGTCGCCGCCGCCAGCGATAGAGAAAGCGTCGCTATCGGCGATCGCGCGGGCGACAATTTCGGTGCCCTTACGGAAGTTAGGGAACTCGAATACGCCAACCGGGCCATTCCACAGAATGGTTTTGGCGTTCTTCAGGATAACGGCCAGACGCTCGGCAGAGACGTCGCCCATATCCAGAATTTGCTCGTTGTCCTGGATCTCGTTGGCCTGCTTCACGGTCGCGGTCGCGGTCTCAGAGAACTCGGTCGCCACGCGCACGTCGGTCGGCACCGGAATGTCGCAGGTTTCCAGCAGTTTCTGCGCGTTCGGGATCAGATCCGGTTCGTACAGGGACTGGCCCACGTTGTTGCCCTGCGCCGCCACGAAGGTGTTGGCAATGCCGCCGCCGACGATCAGCTGATCGGCGATTTTGGACAGGGAATCCAGCACGGTCAGTTTGGTGGAGACTTTAGAACCGCCCACGATGGCGACCATCGGACGGGCCGGGTTACCCAGGGCTTTGCCCAGCGCTTCCAGCTCGGCGGACAGCAGCGGGCCGGCACAGGCGACAGGCGCGAACTTGCCCACGCCGTGGGTGGAAGCCTGCGCGCGGTGCGCGGTGCCGAACGCGTCCATCACGTACACGTCGCACAGCGCCGCGTATTTCTTGGACAGGGTTTCGTCGTCTTTCTTCTCGCCCTTGTTGAAACGGACGTTTTCCAGCACCACCAGTTCACCTTCGGCGACGTCGACGCCATCCAGATAATCCTTCGCCAGACGCACTGGGGATTTCAGGTGATCTTTCAGGTAGTTGACCACAGGCAGCAGGGAGAATTCTTCGTTGTACTCGCCTTCGGTAGGACGACCCAGGTGGGAGGTTACCATCACGCGGGCGCCTTGCTTCAGCGCAGCTTCGATAGTCGGCAGGGAAGCGCGGATACGCGCGTCGGAAGTCACTTTACCGTCTTTTACCGGCACGTTCAGATCGGAGCGGATCAGTACGCGTTTACCCGCCAGATCCAGATCGGTCATCTTAATTACAGACATGGTGAACCCTCTTTATTGAATCTCTATAAAATTGCCTGAGCAGCGCGCCAATCACGCCGGCGCCGCCGTACTAGAAACCGCTGGCGGCCATTGCCCGTGTTGTATCCAACATCCGATTGGCAAAGCCCCATTCATTGTCGCACCAGACCAAGGTCTTTATCAGGTGCTGCCCGCTGACCCGGGTCTGCGTACCGTCGACGATAGCGCTGTGCGGGTCATGGTTAAAATCGATCGAGACCAATGGTAATTCCGTGTAGTCAACTATACCACGAAATGATTCCCGTGCGGCCTTTTGCAACAGCTGGTTGACCTCCGCCACCTTCACTGCGGCGCTCACGCTGACGCTAAGATCGATAGCCGTCACGTTGATGGTCGGCACGCGCACCGAGATAGCCTCGAAGCGATCGCAAAACTGCGGGAAGATGCGGGTGATGCCCGCGGCCAGCTTGGTATCGACCGGAATGATCGACTGGCTCGCCGCGCGGGTGCGCCGCAAATCCGCGTGATACGCGTCGATCACCGGCTGATCGTTCATCGCCGAGTGAATGGTGGTCACGGTGCCGGACTCGATGCTGTAGGCGTCGTCCAGCAGCTTGATCACCGGAATAATGCAGTTGGTGGTGCACGAGGCGTTGGACACGATGCGATGTTCCGCCAGCAGCGTCTGATGGTTGACGCCGAACACGATGGTGGCGTCCAGATCGTTGCCGCCCGGATGGGCGAACAGCACTTTCTTCGCCCCCGCCGCCAGATGGGCCTCGCCATCCGCCCGGCTGCCGTACACGCCGCTGCAGTCCAGCACCACGTCGACGCCCAGTTCGCCCCAGGGCAACTGCTCCACCGCCGGTTGGTGCAACAGGCGAATCGCGTCGTCTCCGACGCTCAGCGTGTCGCACTCTTGCCGCACATCCCAGGCGAAGCGGCCATGGCTGGAGTCGTACTTCAGCAGATGGGCCATGCCTTCGGCGTTCGCCAGCTCATTGATCGCCACCACGGAGATTTCCGCCCGTCGGCCCGATTCGTACAGTGCGCGCAATACGCTGCGGCCGATGCGGCCAAAGCCGTTTATCGCTATGCGGATGGTCATGCTGCTCCTGAAAAAGGGCCGTCCACGCCGGGTTGACTCACCGGCGCCGCCCGGCGCTGACTGGTTGTCTCACTAACCCGCATAGAGTAGTGGATCGTACCGCCCGCTGTGAATCGCCGAGTTTGCATTATTCCCGCGCTTCAGCGGTTTTTCACCGCCGTCACATCGGCATTTCTGTCGAAGAGTGCTTCAACTGAAACGCTTCAGCTGAGCATAAACCAAAGTTTTGGCAAAAGGAACACGTGCGACAGTTCCTCAGGTAACGGATGGGAATTTTACGAGCATAAGATGATCTGGCGCACATTTTTGGCCTTAAGACCGCGACGGATTTTCACTCGCCGGCACCGTTTCGCCGTAGTGCTCACAAAAATAGTCGCGCAGAAATTCGACGGTCACCCGCACTTTCGCCGACGTTGCCAGCCGGGAAACGTACACCGCCCAGATATTGGCCGGCTGATAATACTCCGGCAGGATGTGCACCAGTCGGCCGCTGTCGATGTTCTCTTTCACGTCCCAGGCGGAACGCAGCGCGACGCCCTGCCCGTCCAGGCACCACTGATGCACGATTTCGCCGTGGTTCGACGCCAGCGCGCCCGTCACCTTTACCGTTTCTTCACCGCTCGGCCCCTGCAGCCGCCACAGCCCGAACGGATGATCGCGTTCTTTGATCACCAGACAGGAACGGCCCGCCAGCTCCGCCGGGTTTTTCGGCGCCCCGTGGCGCTGCAGGTACGCCGGCGAAGCGCACAGGATGCGCTGGTTGTCCGCCAGCTTGCGCGCAATAAGATTGGGGGCGATATCGTCGCCGATGCGGATATCCAGATCGAAACCTTCGCTGACCAGATCCACCAGCCGATCGGAAACGTCGAGCCGCAGTTCCAGCTGCGGATACTGCCGCGCCAGCGCCGACAGCGCCGGCGCGACGAAACGCCGGCCAAAGCCGAAGCTGCTGACCACTCGCAGCATGCCCTGCGGCGCCTGGCGCACTTCGGACAGCTCGTCCATCATCTGATCGACATCGTTGAGAATGCGCTGCGCCCATTCGTAGATGCGCTCGCCGTCTTCGGTGATCGCCACCCGCCGCGTGGTGCGGTGCAGCAACGACACGTCCAGCGTCTTCTCCAACAGCGCGATGCGCTTGCTGATAAAGGCCGGCGAAACGCCCAACTCTTCGGCGGCGGCGGCAAACCCGGCGCGGCGCGCCACCAGCACGAACACCCGCAGGTCACTCAGGATCGGCATATTGTTCATGATTCGTGTTTTATGTTTCACCGTTTTCAGGATTGATTAACAGTTAGTCAATTATAGGATAACAGTGTTGTCAATCTCCCCTACCTACAAATGAGACCTCTGTATGAGCAAAACTTACAAGATTGCCGCCATCCCCGGGGACGGGATCGGGCGGGAAGTGTTGCCGGAAGGCATACGAGTATTGCAGGCGGCGGCGGCGCGCTGGGATCTGTCGCTGGAATTCGCCACCTTCGAGTGGGCCAGCTGCGACTACTACCAGCACCACGGCCAGATGATGCCGGACGACTGGTTCGAGCAACTGAAAGGCTTCGACGCCATCTATTTCGGCGCCGTCGGTTGGCCGGACACGGTGCCCGATCATATCTCGCTGTGGGGTTCTCTGCTGAAATTCCGGCGCGACTTCGAACAGTACGTCAACCTGCGTCCGGTGCGGCTGTTTCCCGGTGTGCCCTGCCCGCTGGCGAACAAGCAGCCGGGCGATATCGATTTCTACGTGGTGCGCGAAAATACCGAAGGGGAATACTCCTCGCTCGGCGGACGGATGTTCGAAGGCACCGAACGCGAGATGGTGATCCAGGAATCGGTCTTCACCCGTCAGGGCGTGGACCGCATCCTGAAGTACGCCTTTGAGCTGGCGCAACAGCGCCCGCGCAAACGCCTGACCGCCGCCACCAAGTCCAATGGCATGGCCATCAGCATGCCGTACTGGGATGAGCGCGTGGCGGAGATGGCGCGCCAATACCCTGATATCGCCTGGGACAAACAGCACATCGATATTCTGTGCGCGCGTTTCGTGCTGAACCCCGAACGCTTCGATGTGGTGGTCGCCTCTAACCTGTTCGGCGATATTTTGTCGGATCTCGGCCCGGCCTGCACCGGCACCATCGGCATCGCCCCCTCGGCCAACCTGAACCCGGAGCGCAACTTCCCGTCGCTGTTCGAGCCGGTGCACGGCTCGGCGCCGGACATTTTCGGCAAAAACATCGCCAACCCGATCGCCATGATCTGGAGCGGCGCGATGATGCTGGACTTCCTCGGCGACGGCGATGCCCGCTACCGCCAGGCGCACGACGGCATCCTGCAGGCGATTGAGCGCATTATCGCCGACGGGCCGCGCACGCCGGACATGCGCGGCGACGCCTCCACCCAGCAAGTCGGCCAGGCGATCGCCGCCCTGCTGCAACGCTGAACGCCGCAGATTTTCCCGTGCAGGGCGCCCTTCCGCGCCCTGCTTTGCCACGTCCGTTTTTCCGCTTCGATCGCTGCCGCAAATCCGTTGAAAACCACCGCAGAAGGCACGCCAACACCCCGGTCAAGATCACAACAAATTGTTTACATACTGTGTTTTATCCTTTTACAGATGCCCCAATTGTGGCCCTCCTGTAATTTGTGCACACTCGAAAATGTTAATGAAGAGTGAATATTCCCGGTAGCGACCCACCGGGCGGTTTGCTCCTCGCGGTGTAACAAAACAAATGGTTTAAGCCAATAAGGCCCGGGCGCACCCTACGCTTTGCGCACCGGCCCACCACCGATAACAGGAGTTCACTCCCATGCAGAGCAATCCCAAAAAGGATGTCACGCTCATCGCCATCAGCCTGTGCAGCATTGCGCTGATCGCCCTTTGCCTGATGCTCTTTCCGGCTCAATCCGCGCTTATCGCCAACACCATTTTCAACGGCGTCACCCGGCTGTTCGGTTCAACCATTCAAATCCTGGTGCTGATCGCCCTGCTGGTGGTGCTGTATCTGGCGTTGAGCAAATACGGCAATATCCGCCTCGGCGAAGGCAAACCGCAATACTCCACGCTGGCCTGGCTGTTCATGTTCATCTGCGCCGGCCTGGGCTCGTCCACCCTGTACTGGGGGGTGATGGAATGGGCGTATTACTACCAGACGCCGGGGCTGAACATCGCGCCGCGCACCCCGAAGGCGCTGGAATACAGCATCAGCTACTCCTTCTTCCACTGGGGCCTGAGCGCCTGGGCGACCTACGCCCTCGCCTCGCTGATCATGGCCTATCACTTCCACGTGCGTAAGAACAAAGGGCTCAGCCTGTCGGGGATCATTTCCGCCATCACCGGCGTGCGCGCCAACGGCCCGGTCGGGCGGGCGGTGGATCTGATCTTCCTGGTCGCCACCGTCGGCGCCCTCACCATTTCACTGGTGCTGACCGCCTCCACCTTTACCCGCGGGCTGACGGCGCTGACCGGCATCCCGGACAACTTCGCGGTGCAGGCGACGGTGATCCTGCTGGCAGCGGTGATCTTCTGTCTCAGCTCTTACATCGGCATCGACGGCGGCATGCAGCGCCTGAGTAAAATGGTCGGCTGGGGCGCATTCGCTTTCGCCGGGCTGGTGCTGCTGGTCGGCCCGACCGAATTCACCATCAACAACACCATCAACGCCATCGGCCTGACGGCGCAAAACTTTCTGCAGATGAGCCTGTTCACCGATCCGATGGGCGACGGCAGCTTCAGCCGCAGCTGGACGGTGTTCTACTGGCTGTGGTGGATCTCCTATACTCCGGGCGTGGCGATGTTCGTCACCCGCGTCTCGCGCGGCCGCAAGATTAAAGAAGTGATCTGGGCGTTGCTGCTCGGCAGCACCCTCGGCTGCTGGTTCTTCTTCGGCTCGCTGGAAAGCTACGCCATGCACCAGTTCATCAGCGGGCAGCTCAACGTGCCGGAGATCCTCAGCACCCAGGGCGGCGAAACCGCCGTGCAGATGCTGCTGACGGCGCTGCCGCTCGGCAAGCTGTTCCTCGCCGCCTATCTGTTCATCATGATCATTTTCCTGGCCTCGCACATGGACGCCGTGGCCTACACCATGGCCGCCACCAGCACCCGCAACCTGCAGGAGGGGCAAGATCCCAGCCCGATGCTGCGGCTGTTCTGGTGCGTGGTGATCACCCTGATCCCGCTGTCGATCCTGTTTACCGGCGCCTCGCTGGACACCATGAAAACCACGGTGATCCTGACCGCACTGCCGTTCCTGCTGGTGCTGCTGGTGAAAACCTACGGTTTCGCCCGCTGGCTGAAGCAGGACTACGCGGCCATCCCGGTGCACCTGATCGAAAGCAGCCCGCCAACGCTGCCCGAAGCGCCGCCGGCCGGCGAACTCTCCGCTCCATCGTCGTATCAACCGCGCCCTATGGCGAAATGACAATAAGAAAAGAGGAAGGTTAACTTATGAGCACTCTGATCCCTGAATTTACCTTACCGAAAGATTTCTGCGCCGACGCACGCGAGGCCTACACCATACCGGCCCGGTTCTACACCCACCAGGCGGCGTTCGAGCACGAAAAAGAGCAGGTGTTCGCCACCAGTTGGATCTGCGTGGCGCACCGCAGCGAGCTTGCCCAACCGAACGACTACATCACCCGCGAGATCATCGGTGAAAACATTCTGGTGGTGCGCGGCCGCGATAACGTGCTGCGCGCCTTTTACAACGTCTGCCCGCACCGCGGCCACCAACTGCTGGCGGGCGACGGCCGGGCGAAAAACGTCATCACCTGCCCTTATCACGCCTGGGCATTCAAGCTGGACGGCGAGCTGGCGCACGCACGCAACTGTGAAAACGTGCAGAACTTCGATAAAGAAAACTCGCACCTGGTGCCGGTGCGGGTCGAAGAGTACGCCGGGTTTATTTACGTCAATCTGGACTCGCAGGCCGGCACGGTGGAAGACCAACTGCCGGGCCTCGGCGCCAAAGTGCGCGAAGCCTGCCCGCAGGTCGACGATCTCAAGCTGGCGGCGCGTTTCGTCACCCGCACCCCGGCCAACTGGAAGAACATCGTCGACAACTACCTCGAGTGCTACCACTGCGGCCCGGCGCATCCCGGCTTCGCCGACTCGGTGCAGGTCGATCGCTACTGGCACACCCTGCACGGCAACTGGACGCTGCAGTTCGGCTACGCCCGTCCCTCCGAGCAGTCGTTCAAGTTTGAAGAGGGCAAAGAATCCAGCTTCCACGGCATCTGGCTGTGGCCGTGCACCATGTTCAACATGCCGCCGCTGGAAGGCATGATGACGGTGATCTATGAGTTCCCGGTCGATGCGGAAACCACCCTGCAGCACTACGACATCTACTTCACCAATACCGATTTGAGCGACGAGCAGCTCAAACTGATCGACTGGTACCGCGACGTGTTCCGCCCGGAAGATTTGCGGCTGGTGGAAAGCGTGCAAAAAGGCCTGAAGTCGCGCGGCTATCGCGGCCAGGGGCGCATCATGGCCGACGGCGCCGGCAGCGGCGTCAGCGAACACGGCATCGCCCACTTCCACAACCTGCTGGCGCAGGTTTATCAACCTTGATGCGACGGGGCCCGCGGGCCCCTTTCCCCTGACTTGTGAGGTTCTTGTGAAAATTTCCGATCGGGCGCTATTCCGCCAACAGGCATATATCAACGGCCAATGGCGCGACGCCGACAACCAGGAAACCCTGCCGGTGAGCGATCCCGCCACCGGCCAACTCATCGGCAGCGTGCCCAACATGGCGACGGCCGAAACCCAACGGGCGATCGACGCCGCCCAGCAGGCGCTGGAAGGCTGGCGCGCGCTGCCGGCGCAACAGCGCGCGCAGCTGCTGCGGCGCTGGTTTGAACTGATGCTGGAACACCAGCAGGATCTGGCCAACCTGATGACGCTGGAGCAAGGCAAACCGCTGGCGGAATCGCTGGGTGAGATCCGCTACGCCGCCTCCTTTATCGAATGGTTCGCCGAACAGGCCAAGCGCGCCAACGGCGACATCATTCCTTCGCCGAGCAGCGATAAACGCCTGATGGTGCTGAAACAGGGCATCGGCGTGTGCGCGGCGATCACGCCCTGGAACTTCCCGGCGGCGATGATCACCCGCAAGGCTGCGCCGGCCCTGGCGGTCGGCTGTACGCTGGTGGTCAAACCCGCCAACGAAACCCCTTATTCGGCACTGGCGATGGCCGAGTTGGCCGAGCGCGCCGGCATTCCCGCCGGGGTGTTCAATGTGGTGACCGGCAATTCGCAGGCGATCGGCGCCGAGCTGACTCGCCACCCGCAGGTGCGCAAACTCAGCTTTACCGGCTCCACGCCGGTGGGCCGCCTGCTGATGCGCCAAAGTTCGGACACCATCAAGAAAGTGTCGCTGGAGCTGGGCGGCAACGCGCCGTTCATCGTATTTGACGATGCGGACATCGATGCCGCGGTGGAAGGCGCGCTGATCGCCAAGTATCGCAACGCCGGGCAGACCTGCGTCTGCGTCAACCGGTTCTACGTGCAGCGCGGCGTTTACCCGCAGTTCGCCGAGAAGTTTGTCGCCCGCGTGGCAGCGCTGCAGGTCGGCAACGGCTTCGAAGCCGGCGTACAGATTGGCCCGCTGATCAATCGCAAGGCGCGCGATAAGGTGTTGGAGCTGCTCGATGACGCGCTGAGCAAAGGCGCTCAGGTGCTGACCGGCGCCACGCCGCACGCGCTGGGCGGCAATTTCTTCACCCCGACGGTGCTGGGCGACGTGCAGCCCGGCTCGCTGCTGCTGGAAGAAGAGATCTTCGGCCCGGTCGCGCCGCTGGTGATATTCGATGACGAAGCCGAGGCGATCCGCCAGGCCAACGACACCATTTACGGCTTGGCCGCTTACTTCTACACCCGCGATGCGGCGCGCATCTGGCGCGTTTCGGAACGGCTGGAGTACGGCATGGTCGGCATCAATACCGGGCTTATCTCCAACGAGGTGGCGCCGTTCGGCGGGGTGAAACAGTCGGGGCTGGGGCGTGAAGGCTCCGAATACGGCATCGAAGACTATCTGGAGCTCAAATACCTGTGCCAGGCGGTATAACTTTTTCATGCGCGGGGACGCCCGCGCTTTGGAGCCAATGAATGACCAGCTATCAGATGCTTGATGTCCGCGTCGTCGACATCGAAACCGTCACCGCACGGGTCAAGCGCTTTACCCTGGCGGATCCGCAAGGCCGGCCGCTGCCCGCCTTCAGCGGCGGCAGCCACATCATCGTGCAAATGCAGGACGGCGAGCAGCGCTACAGCAACGCCTATTCGCTGCTCAGCTCACCGTTCGAACTCGAGCATTACCAGATCGCCGTTCGGCGCGAGTCTCCTTCCAAAGGCGGTTCCGACTTCATGCATGACCGGCTGGCGGTCGGCGATACGCTGACCATCAGCACCCCGAATAACCTGTTCGCGCTGGCGCCGGAAGCGCAACATCACGTGCTGATCGCCGGCGGCATCGGCATCACGCCGTTTATGGCCCATCTGCATGAGCTGCAACGCAGCGGCCAACGCTACCATCTGCACTACTGCTTCCACAGTGAAGAGCACAACGCCTTCCAGCAGCAGCTGATGCAAGCGCCGTTCGCAGACAACGTCAGTTGCCATGTCTCCAGCCTCGGCGGCCGGTTGGATCTGGCGCGCACGCTGGCCGATGTGGAACCCGGCGCCCATATCTACGTCTGCGGCCCGGCGGCGCTGAACGAAGCGGTCTACCGGATCGCCGCCGAACGGGGTATCGATGCCGGTCGCTTGCACAGCGAAGCCTTTGCCGCCGAAGACACGGCGGGCGGTGCCTTTACGCTGGTGCTGGCCCGCTCAGGTATTGAGCTTGAAGTGGCGGAAGACATGACCATCCTGCAGGCGCTGGAAAACAGCAAGGCGGCCAAGGTCGAGTGCCTGTGCCGCGAAGGCATTTGCGGCACCTGCGAAACCCGCATCGTCGAAGGGGAAGCCGATCACCGCGATCAGTATCTCAGCGAGGAAGAACGCGCGGCGCAGCAGACCCTGTTGATCTGCTGCTCGCGCGCCAAAGGCAGCCGGCTGGTGCTGGATTTGTAAAAGGAGCGCCCGCAACGGCGGGCGTCCTGGTTAAGCTTTCGGGAATATCCACAGATGCTCGGCCGGCAGGGAGAGCCGGCACAGCGCCCGATCGCGCGCCTCGTGGCCATAGGCGCGTACCACGAAATCTTCGGCCACGGTGCGGAACAGGTATTCCCAGCGATCGCCGAGATACATGCTGGTCAGCAACGGCAGCTCAAGCTGATTACCCTGTGGATCTTCACCCAACCGCACGCGCTCCACGCGGATCACCGCCGTGCCCTCCTGCCCGACCTGCACGCCTTCGCCCGCTTTGCCCCACAGCGCCCAATCCTTACCTTCGATGCGCGCCCGGCCATCTTCCAGCGCCACGATCTTGCCAGGCAACCGGTTGTTGCTGCCCATGAATTCGGCGGTGAACAGCGTGGCGGGCGAACCGTACATCTCCTGCGGCGTGCCCTGCTGTTCGATTTTGCCGTTATTGAGCAGCAGGATGCGATCGGAAATGGCCATCGCTTCGTTCTGATCGTGGGTCACCATCAGCGCCGACAGACCGAGCTTGATGATCAGCTCGCGCAGAAATACCCGCGCTTCTTCGCGCAGCTTGGCGTCGAGGTTGGACAGCGGCTCATCCAGCAGGATCACCGGCGGGTTGTAGACCAGCGCACGGCCGATCGCTACCCGCTGTTGCTGGCCGCCGGAGAGCTGGTGCGGATGGCGCTTGGCCAAATGCCCCAGCCCGAGCTGATCCAGCACCGCCTGTACCCGTTGGGCGATTTCCGCCGAGGCGGTCTTACGCAGCTTCAGCGGATAAGCGACGTTCTCAAACACCGTTTTATGCGGCCACAGGGCGTAGGACTGAAACACCAGCCCCAGGTTGCGCTCTTCGGCGGGAATTTCGCTGCGCGCGCTACCGTTGTAAACCGCGCTGTCGCCGATGACGATCCGCCCCTGGCTCGGCTTCTCCAGCCCGGCCACCGCCCGCAGCAACGTGGTTTTGCCGCTGCCCGACGGGCCCAGCAGCGAGACCACTTCGCCCCGTTTCAGATCCATCGACACCCCTTTCAGCACCGGGTTGTCGCCATAGGTCAAATGCAGGTTCTCTACCGAAAGTTCAATCATGTAATTTCACTCCAAAGCGCAAAGCGATCCCCAGCCCCAGCACCACCAGCAGGATATTGATGAACGACAGCGCGGCGACGATATCGATGGCGCCCGCGGCCCACAGGGAAACCAGCATCGAGCCGATGGTTTCCGTGCCCGGAGACAGCAGATACACCCCGGTGGAATATTCGCGTTCAAAGATCAGGAACATCAGCAGCCAGGAGCCGATCAGGCCGTAGCGCGACAGCGGAATGGTAACGTGTCGGGTGATCTGGCCGCGGCTGGCGCCGGCGCTGCGCGCGGCTTCCTCCAGTTCCGGCCCTACCTGCAGCAGCGTGGAAGAGATCAGCCGCAGGCCATAGGCCATCCACACCACGGTGTAGGCCAGCCAGACGCTGAAGATGGTGCTGCGCAGCGAACGCAGCCAGACGATCACGTTCTCGCGCAGCCATTCGGCCATCGGCAGCACGGACAGCCAGCCTTCCTTGAGCGATTTATCCAGCCACATCGGCAGGAACAGGAACACCCACAGGAACGCCAAACCGGCCAACAGCCCCGGCACCGCGCGCGGCACCAGCACGCTGTAGTCGAGGAAGCGCGTGGCGCCGTCCGGCTTGCGGTGCATCGCGATGCCGATAAACAGATAGCACGCGACCGCCAGCGCCCCGCCGATCACCCCGATCGCCATCGAGTTGACGATGGCGCGCAGCAGGTTGGGCTGCGCCCAGATGGTGCGGAAGGTGTTGATCGACAGTTCGTCCCAGACAGACACGCCCACGCCCCAGTTGGAGATAAAGGCGCGCAGCACCACGCCGATCAGCGGCACGCCGATGGTCACGGTCAGCCAGAACATCACCACCGCGCCGGCCACCCAGCGCCATTTGCCCAGCGGCAACGCGCGCGCCTGCGAGGCTTTGCCCTTGACGGTGACGAAACGGTTGGCGGTACGCATTAGCCTGCGCTGCAGCATCACCAACGGAATGGTGATGCAAATCAGCACCACTGCTACCGCCGCCATCAGGTGGTAAGACGGCGTGCCCAGCTTGTTGGTCAACTGATACAGGTAGGTCGCCAGCACCAGGTTGCCCTCCGGATCGCCCAACACCAGCATCAGGCCGAACACCTCCAGCCCGAGGAAGAACAGCAGCACCCCGGCGTACAAGATAGACGGCCGCACCATCGGCAGGCTGACGGCGGTCATCACCTGCAGCGGCGTAGCGCCGGCGGTGCGCGCCGCTTCTTCAACGTCTGAGCCCACGCTGCGCAGCGCCGAGGAGATGTACAGGTAGGCGTGGGGCACGTGCGTCAACCCGGCGATAACCACGATGCTGGCCATCGAATAGATGTTCCACGGCACGAAGCCCAGCAGCGCCTCCGCCCACAGCGAGAAGAAGCCCACCGGCCCCGCCGCCACCACGTAACCGAAGCCCAGCACCATCGGCGACACGAAGATCGGCACCAAAATCAGCGGTTCGATGATCCGCCGCCCCGGCAGATCGGTGCGCACCATCAGGAAGGCCAAAATGCCGCCGAGCGGGATAGCGATGATTACCAGGCCGAATGCCAGAATAAAGCCGCTTCTCAGCGCCTTGTAGAAATCCGGATCGGTAAAGATGAACTCGAAGGCCTCCAGGCTGAAGACCTTGGAGGGAGAGAAAAACGGAGCCGAGAGGAAGCTTTGAATGATGATAAACGACAGGGGGACATAGATAACCAGCGCGGTTATCAACACCACCAGGCCGCGCGGCAGGCTCTGCCACTTTCTGCGCCATGCTTGCATAAATGCTCCCTATGGTTGTAAACGACGACCAAAGGGCGCGCGCCTGTACGTCAGGCGCGCGTCCGAATGCAGTCCCTGTTATTTCGCCGCGGCGGCGCGCCATTGTTTGATGTAGTCGAGACGCTTGGCCGGCTGCAGATACTCCAGCAGGCTGTCGTCGACCGGGATCGGCTTGAGCGCGTTGCCCAGCAGCTTGGTCATGCCGTCGATGTCGTTCTTGCCTTCGACATCGTTGCGGATCGAAGGGATATCAGCCTGATTAGCGAGAATATTTTGCCCTTTCTCCGACAGCACGTAGTCGAACCACAGCTTGGCGGCGTTAGGGTGACCGGCTTCTTTGCTGATGAAGCTCACGCGCGACAGCACCAGGGTATAGTCTTTCGGATAGACGATGCCAAGCGACGGATCGCTCTTGGCGCGGGCCTCGGCGTATGAGCCGAGAATATTGAAACCGATCAGGTTTTCACCGGAGGAAACGCGTTCCATCATGGTGCCGGTTGAGGATTGCACCGCCAGCCCGCCCTTGGCCACGTCGGCCAGCGTTTTGAAGTAGTTGGGATCGGCCTTGAAGTCCTGCACCGACAGCATGAAGCCGACGCCGGATTTTTCGATGTCGTAAGTGGTGACTTTCTTCTTGAATTTGTCCGTCTGGCTGGCGATCAGCTTGGCCAACGCCGCGTGCGAATCCGGCACATCGCCCTGCGGGATCAAGCGTTTGTTATAGATGAACACCACCGGCTCATAGGTGGTGCCATACACTTTATCTTGCCATACCGCCCATTTTGGCAGCTGAGCCCGCTCCGGAGAGGCATACTCCTGCGCGTAATCGCCCGCCAGTTTCAAAATGGTGTCCATCGACGAACTCCACACCAGGTCGCCGCTGGTGCCGCCGGCCGCCTGCTCGCTGATGAAGCGGTTATACAGTTCGGTGCTGTTCATGTCGTTGTATTCGACCTTGATGCCCGGATACAACGCCTCAAATCCCTGGATCAGCGGCGCCGCCGCCTTGGTGTCGGTGGTCGAGTAAATCACCACCTTGCCTTCTTTCTTCGCGCCGTCGACCAGTTTCTGATAGTCGGCGGGGTAGCCCGCCGGGAAGGCCGCATAGGCGGAAACGGAGCCCAGTAAGGTGATTGCAGCCACGGTAGCGCTGATTTTTTTCATCATCATCCATCCCCAGATCACATTTAATAAACCAAAAATTAACATACAGTTAATAATTGCGACGAGGCAACGGCGTTGCTTGTTATCTTTCGGTTTTGTGAGGTTGGACGTTTTTCAGTCAATATCCACGCCCGGCGGCGCGGGCTTTGCGGTCATCCGTGTCGCAGACTATTCTGCCAGGCGTGAGCGCCGCAGCAGGCGAATTCGCTGTACGATGGCGCCCCGGCAACGTCAGAACAAAGCCGGCATTCAACCCGCGATATGCCGATCTTTTTCCCCCGTAAACCGGTCGAAGACGGCACGTCTCTTTCAAGCCGCATATCGAAATTCCGCTGTCGATAGACAGGGTGGCGCGCTAACGCGCTGCCGGGCCGGCCGCCATGATCCCTCTGTGTGGCCGGTTCACGCCAGGATAAACAGCGCTGGATTAATCAGGTTTTTGTCGCCGAATTATTATATCCTGCCGGACGAAAATTTTTGCGGGCGTACGCAGCCCCACGCGCCTCCTTCTGCAGCGCTTCATTTCGCAGCCAGGCCGTTTATTTCATGAATACAGGCAGTGCCATACCGTTATGACCAAGAGTTTATCCCCGAAAGACATTATCGCCCTGGGCTTTATGACCTTCGCCCTGTTTGTCGGCGCCGGCAACATCATTTTCCCCCCGCTGGTGGGGCTGCAGTCCGGTGAACATCTGTGGCCGGCCGCACTCGGGTTTATGGTGACCGCCGTCGCTCTGCCGGTGATCGCCGTGATCGCGCTGGCGCGCGTCGGCGGCAGCATCAGCCTGCTGACCGGCCCCATCGGCCGCACCGCCGGCCTGCTGTTGGCGACCGTCTGCTATCTGGCGCTCGGCCCGCTGTTCGCCACCCCGCGAACCGCCAATGTTTCTTTCGCCCTCGGCATCGCGCCCTTCACCGGCGACGGCGCCCTGCCGCAGTTCATCTACAGCCTGCTGTTCTTTACCCTGGCGATGGTTGTGTCGCTGTATCCCGGCCGCTTGCTCGATAACGTCGGCCATATTCTGGCGCCGCTGAAAATTCTGGCGCTGGCCGCGCTCGGCATCGCCGCCCTGGTGTGGCCCGCCGGTGCGCCGGTCTCCGCCGTCGGCAGCTATCAGGCAGCGGCGTTTTCCACCGGCTTCGTGCAGGGTTATCAAACCATGGACACGCTGTCGGCGCTGATGTTCGGCTCGATTATCGTCACCGCCGCCCGCTCGCGCGGCGTCAGCGACAGCGGCCTGCTGCTGCGCTACACCCTGTGGGCCAGCCTGATCGCCGGCGTCGGCCTGACGCTGGTCTATATCTGCATGTTCAAGCTGGGCGCCGGCAGCGGCAGCCTGGTCGGCAGCGGTGCTCAGGATGGCGCGGCAATCCTGCACGCCTATGTGCAGCACACCTTCGGCGATCTGGGCAGCGTCTTTATGGCGGTGCTGATGTTCATCGCTTGCCTGGTGACGGCGGTCGGCATGACCTGCGCCTGCGCGGACTTCTTCTCCCGCTACCTGCCGCTCTCTTATCGCGCGCTGGTGGTCATCCTCGCCCTCTTCGCCATGCTGGTTTCCAACATGGGGCTGGCCAATCTGATCCGCGTCTCACTGCCTGTACTGACGGCGATCTACCCGCCTTGCATCGCGCTGGTGTTGCTCAGCTTCAGCCAGAACCGCTGGCGCAGCGCCAGACGCGTCTTCGCGCCGGTGATCGCTACCAGCCTGGTGTTCGGCCTGGCCGATGGCCTGAAGGCTTCAAGCTTCAGCGGCCTGCTGCCCGCCTGGTTCGATAAGCTGCCGCTGGCCGAGCAGGGTCTGGTCTGGCTGCAGCCTACGCTGTTGGTGCTGTTGCTGGCGGCGGCTTACGACCGGTTGCGCAGCGCCGAAAGCGTCAAGGCCGCGTCGTAATCGCGATTTCCGCCCATAAAAAAAGCCGGTCATGATGACCGGCTTTTTTATCGGCTTGCGCCCGGCGGCTTACTTCAGCAGCGCCTGCGCCTTGGCCACCACGTTGTCCACGGTGAAGCCGAACTCGGCGAACAGCTGCTCCGCCGGCGCCGACTCACCGAAGGTGGTCATGCCCACGATAGCGCCGTTCAGGCCCACGTACTTGTACCAGTAGTCCGCGATACCCGCTTCCACCGCCACGCGCGCCGTTACCGCCGCCGGCAGCACCGACTCGCGGTACGCCGCATCCTGCTTGTCGAACGCGTCGGTCGACGGCATCGACACCACGCGCACCTTGCGGCCCGCCGCGGTCAGTTTGTCCGCCGCCTCCACCGTGATACCCACTTCGGAGCCGGTGGCAATCAGGATAACGTCCGGCGTGCCCGCGCAGTCTTTCAGCACGTAGCCGCCGCGGTACACGTTCGCCAGCTGCTCTGCGGTGCGCGGCTGCTGGGTCAGGTTCTGGCGCGAGAACACCAGCGTGGTCGGGCCGTCGTTGCGCTCGATGCCGTACTGCCACGCCACCGCCGATTCCACCTGGTCACACGGACGCCAGGTGCTCATGTTCGGGGTCACGCGCAGGCTCGCCAGCTGCTCCACCGGCTGGTGGGTCGGGCCGTCTTCGCCCAGACCGATGGAGTCGTGGGTGTAGACGAACACGTTGCGCAGCTTCATCAGCGCCGCCATGCGCACCGCGTTGCGGGCGTATTCCACGAACATCAGGAAGGTCGCCGAGTACGGCAGGAAGCCGCCGTGCAGCGCGATGCCGTTGGTGATGGCGGTCATGCCGAACTCGCGCACGCCGTAATGAATGTAGTTGCCCGCCGGGTCAACGTTCAGCGCTTTCGAACCGGACCACATGGTCAGGTTGCTCGGCGCCAGGTCGGCGGAGCCGCCCAGGAACTCCGGCAGCACCTTGCCGAACGCTTCCAGCGCGTTCTGCGACGCCTTGCGGCTGGCGATGTTGGCCGGGTTGGCCTGCAGTTTTTCCACGAACGCCTTGGCGTCCGCTTTCCAGTCCGCCGGCAGCTCGCCGTTCATGCGGCGCTTGAACTCGGCGGCCAGTTCCGGGAAGGCCCTGGCGTAGGCGGCGAACTTGTCGTTCCAGGCCGCTTCTTTGGCCTGACCGGCTTCCTTGGCGTCCCACTGGGCGTAGATGTCCTGCGGGATTTCAAAGGCGGCGTATTTCCAGCCCAGCGCTTCGCGGGTGGCGGCCACTTCGGCGGCGCCCAGCGCGGCGCCGTGCACGTCATGGGTGCCGGCCTTGTTCGGCGAGCCGAAGCCGATAACGGTCTTGCACATCAGCAGCGATGGCTTGTCGGTCACCTTGCGGGCTTCTTCAATCGCGGCCTTGATGGCGTCCGGGTTGTGGCCGTCGACGTTGCGCACCACGTGCCAACCGTAGGCTTCGAAACGCAGGGCGGTGTCGTCGGTGAACCAGCCGTCGACGTGGCCGTCGATGGAGATGCCGTTGTCATCGTAGAAGGCGGTCAGCTTGCCGAGCTTGAGGGTGCCGGCCAGGGAGCAGACTTCGTGCGAGATGCCTTCCATCATGCAGCCGTCGCCCATGAAGGCGTAGGTGTGGTGGTCGACGATGTCGTGACCTGGGCGGTTGAACTGCGCCGCCAGGGTGCGTTCGGCGATGGCGAAGCCGACGGCGTTGGCGATGCCCTGGCCCAGCGGACCGGTGGTGGTTTCAACGCCCGGGGTGTAGCCGTACTCCGGGTGGCCTGGGGTTTTGGAGTGCAGCTGACGGAAGTTTTCCAGCTCGCGCATCGGCAGGTCGTAGCCGGTGAGGTGCAGGAGGCTGTAAATCAACATGGAGCCGTGGCCGTTGGAGAGCACGAAACGGTCGCGGTCAGCCCAGTGCGGGTTAGTCGGGTTGTGGTTGAGGTAGTCACGCCACAGGACTTCGGCGATGTCCGCCATGCCCATAGGGGCCCCCGGGTGGCCGGAATTTGCTTTTTGTACGGCGTCCATGCTGAGTGCGCGGATGGCGTTGGCAAGCTCTTTACGAGAGGACATGTTTTACTCCAGGTCGGATAAAAAAAGCAGTCAAGTTCCCTATTTTCTCAGACTCCACATCACAACGGCAATCCCTAATGCCAAATGAGAGCGAGTTCACCACTTATTAGCACGATTGGACGCTTTTTCGGAATAACACTATTCTCGCCCCGTCTGGCGTACACTAGGCTCTTGCGGCAAGATAGCCTCAAAGCAAAATGACTCTTTTACCTTGTTACCTTCACAGGAAGATGGCGTTATGAAGATCCGTACCTCTTTGATTGCGTTGGGCATTGCCACCTTGGCAACCGGCTGTCAAAACCTGAATACCGAAACCCTGATGCAGTCCGGCGCGCAGGCGTTCCAGGCGGCGACCCTGAGCAACAACGACGTTAAGGCCCTGAGTGATAAATCCTGCGCCGAGATGGACAGCAAGGCACAAATCGCGCCGGCCGACAGCACCTATGCCAAGCGTCTCAACAAAATCGCTGCGGCGCTGGGCGACAACATCAACGGCACCCCGGCCAACTACAAGGTCTACGTGACCAAAGACGTCAACGCCTGGGCGATGGCCAACGGCTGTATCCGCGTTTACAGCGGCCTGATGGACATCATGAACGACAACGAAGTGGAAGGCGTGCTGGGCCACGAAATGGGCCACGTGGCGCTGGGCCACACCCGCAAAGCGATGCAGGTGGCTTACGGCACCGTGGCGCTGCGCACCGCGGCGTCCTCCGCCGGCGGCGTTATCGGCTCGCTGTCGCAGTCGCAGCTGGCGGACATCGGCGAGAAGCTGGTCAGCGCCCAGTTCTCGCAGAAACAGGAAAGCGAAGCGGATGATTATTCGTTCGATCTGCTGAAAAAGCGCGGCATCGATCCGAACGGCCTGGCCACCAGCTTCGAAAAACTGGCCCAAATGGAAGCCGGCCGTCAGAGCAGCATGTTCGACGATCACCCGTCTTCCCAAGCGCGCGCGCAGCACATTCGCGATCGCATCGCGGCAGAGAAGTAACAACGAGAACGCCCGGCAACCGCCGGGCGTTTTTTATCGTCTCAATACAGCGTCTTCTGCGGCGGCCCGGCGAAGGTCAGCGGCCCGACCTGCTTCATGTCCACCTCGACCACCGACGGCCCCGGGTAGTTGATCGCTTCGGCCAGCACGCCGTTGAACTGCGCCGCCGCCTCGACCTTCCAGGCTTTCAGCCCCATCGCTTCGGCTATTTGAGTAAAGGCCGGCGTATGCAGCTCGTTGTAATACTGGCGCCCGGCGAAATACTTGTCCTGAATGCCGCGCATCACGCCATAACCGCCGTCGTTCATGATCAACAGGGTGATGTTCACCTGTTCCTGCGCCATGGTCGCCAGTTCCCCCAGGCCCAGCGCCAAACCGCCATCGCCCACCAGCCCCACCACCTTGCGCTGCGGGTTGGCGATCGCGGTGCCGATCGCCATCGGCAGCCCCATGCCGATAGCACCGGCCAGCGAGTGAATGTTGCACAGCGGCGAGATCGCGCGGAACAAACGGCTGCCCCAGACGCTGCCGGAAACGGTGATATCGCGCACCAGCAATCCGTCCTGCGGCAGCGCGGCGTCGATGGCGTCGTTGAGTTTGGCGTATTCACCGGACTGCTGACGCAACGCGCTCTCCGCCTGCTGCACCGCCCCCGCGATCTCGGCATCCCACTCGGCGTTGACCTTCTCGCCGGGGCTCAGCCGCGCCGCCAGCGCGGCCAGCAGCGCCGCACAGTCGCCATTGATCTGCTCATCGGCCAGGTAGTTGCGGTTGGCCGCCGCCGGATCGATGTCAATCTGCACCAGCGGGCGCGGCAGCGGCAGCGTCCAGGTGCGGGTTTCATTACTGCGCAACCGTGAACCGGCCACCAGCGTCAGGTCGCACTGCGTCAGGATAGCCTCGATGCTCGGCGAGTTGTGGAACGCCCGCAGGCTGCGCGGATGGCTGTCCGGCAGAATGCCGCGCCCGTGGGTGCTGGAGATCACCGCCACGCCGGCGTCCGCCAGCTTGCGCACTGCATCACCGCAGGCCAACGCGCCGCCGCCCAGCCACAGCAACGGGCGCTTGGCCTGTTTCAGCCGCTGATGCAACCGCTCCACCGCCGCATCGTCCGCCTTCGGCAGCGGCGCCGGCGCCAACGCTTCGGTCAGCACCGAGCGGGAAACCAGGCTGCTTTGGATATCGATCGGGATCTCGACCGCCACCGGGCCGCAGGGCGCGGTTTGCGCATCCAGGATCGCTCGCTGGATCACCGCCACCGCCTGTTCCGGCGAATTGACCCGGTAGGCGCGCTTGGAGCAGGCACGCAGAAAACCGAGCTGATCCCGGGTTTCATGAATAAACCCGGCGTCGGCGTCCAGATAGGCTTTTTCCACCTGGCCGGTGATATGCAACAGCGGCGTGTTGGCGTTAAGCGCTTCAATCATCGCCCCCACCGCGTTGCCCGCGCCGGCGCCGGTGCTGGTCAACGCCACGCCCAGGCCGGAGAAGCGCCCATGCGCATCGGCCATGGTGACCGCGCCCGCTTCGCCGCGCGCCGGCACGAAGCGAATTTTATCGCGCTGCCCCACCGCATCGGCGATCGGCAGATTATGAATCGAAATGATGCCGTACATCGCCGACACCGCGTACTGTTCCAGAGTCCGGGCTATCGCCTCGCCAACCGTGATTTTATCGCTCATCATCTGCCTTCTTAGGGTAGTCGTTATTAGGGTTATGCGTAGAGGTGTCGGCCTAGTCGCTCCAGCGGTTCACCTGATGGCTCAGCGCCAGATACACGCTTTTCTGCTGCATGTAGGCCTTGATGCCGTTCAGGCCCTTTTCGCGGCCCAGCCCGCTTTCTTTGAAACCGCCGAACGGCGTGGAAATCGAGAACGTTTTGTAGGTGTTGACCCAGACGGTGCCGGTTTCCAGCCGCTCCGCCAGCGCCATCGCCCGCGGGAAATCGCGGCTCCAGATGCCGGCCGCCAGGCCGTACACCGAGTCGTTGGCCTGTTCGATCAGCTGTCGCTCGTCGTCGAACGGCAGCGCCACCAGCACCGGCCCGAAGATCTCCTCTTGGCAGACGCGGGCGTCGTTGTTCAAACCTTCAATAATGGTCGGCAGGTAATAGCTGCCGCTCGCCAGTTGCGGATCGGCCGGCGCTTCACCGCCGATGACCACCCGGCCGCCCTCCTGCCGCGCCAGCGCCACGTAGTCCGCCACGCTTTGCCGATGTTTGGCGCTGATCAGCGGGCCGAGATGCACGCCCGGCACCAGCGGGTTGCCGATGCGCAGCCCCGCCGTCAGTTCGGTCAAGCGTGCCAGCAGCGGCTGATACAGCGAACGATGCACGAACAGCCGCGAACCGGCGATGCACGCCTGGCCGGCGGAGCTGAAAATGCCGTAGCAGATGCCGCGCGCCGCCTGCTCCAGATCGGCGTCCTCCAGCACGATGGTCGGCGATTTACCGCCCAGCTCCAGCGAGGTGGGGATCAGCTTGTCGGCGGCGATGTGCGCCAAATGGCGCCCGGTGCTGGTTCCGCCGGTAAAGGCGATCTTTTTCACCAACGGATGGCGTGCCAACGCCTCGCCGATCACCGAACCTTTGCCCGGCAGCACGCTGAGCAGCCCGGCAGGAAGCCCCGCCTGTTCGAACAGCTCGGCCAGCTTCAGCGCCATCAGCGGCGTGGCTTCGGCCGGTTTGAGCACCACCGCGTTGCCCGCCGCCAGCGCCGGCGCCACCTTCTGCATTTCGCTGGCGATCGGTGAGTTCCACGGCGTAATGGCGGCGATCACCCCCATCGGTTGATATTGGCTGAGCGTCATCACTTCGGCGCTGCGCGGGGTCGGCAGCTCGCCCTCCAGCACTTCGCAAGTGGCGGCGAAGTAACGCGCGGTCGCCGCCGCGCTGGCCACCAGCCCGCGGGTCTCCGCCAGCGGCTTGCCGTTGTCGCGCGTCTGCAGCTCAGCCAGCTGTTCCTGCTGCGCCAGGATCAGGTTGCTCACGCGGTAGAGAATTGAGGCGCGTTGGTGCGGCACCAGCCCACGCCATTCCGGCGCGCGCCAGGCCTTTTCCGCCGCCTCAACCGCCTCGTTGACATCCTCGACGTTAGCGGCGCGCAGCCGCGCGTTGACGCTGCCGTCGGCCGGGAATACCGAAGCCATCTCTTCGCCGCGCCCTTCACGCCAGCGCCCGGCGACAAAAATATTCAATCGTTCCATGCTCCGCTCCTGCCGTTCAGGCAATAAAACCGCCGTCCACCAGACGGCGGCAGGCTTGTACCGCGCTCAGCGCCGCCAGGGTTGATGTTTTGGGATTGCTCACCAGCGGGGTGCCGCTCAGCTCGATGTGAAACTCGCCAAAGTCGCCGCACACCTGCAGGCGATGGGTATTGCGTCGGGTGGCGGGATCGACCTGCAGGCGTACCCGAGTGGCGTCCATCCCCAGGCCGTTGAGAGCAATGGTGGCCGCCACGTTGGCGTTGGCCGGGAATAAACGCGCCGCTTCACGCGCCGACCCTTCAAAAAATACCTGCGCTTCGCTCACCGCATCGAGATCTATCAACTGTTCCGCCGGGCTGCCGCGCCAGCTGGCCGGACTTTTGCTGGCCTGATAGGTCACGCTCTCCAGCCCGCCTTCGCGCGCCGACGCCAGCCCGTCCATGCCCGCCACCGCGCCGGACAGCACGATCAGTTGCCCGTGATGGCTGCGGCAGGCCTGCTGCAACCGCTGTTGCAATGCGGCGTCCGCCAGCGCGCCGGTCGAGATCAGCGCCAGCGGCCAGCCGCGCTGCAGCACCGCTTCGCCAAACTCCGCCACCGCCTGCTGGCTGGCGCACTCCAGCACCAGATCCGGCCGCTGCGAACACTGCTCCGGATGGGTCAGTGCCTGCACGCGCCCAGCAAAAGCCTCATCGATCGCCGCATGATGAGCTGCGCGCGCCAGGATCCAGCCGACCTCCACGCCTTCAGGCAAACGGGCGATCACTTCCTTCGCCATCGCGCCATAGCCAATCATCATGATCTTCTTCATCTTTTTCGGCCCCTGTTACACATGGCGGTTAAAGCCGCCGGAAACGTCCAGCGCCGCGCCGGTGGTAAAGGAAGCCAGCGGCGAAGCGAGGAACAGCAGCGCCTGCGCCGGTTCCTGCGGCTTGCCGAGGCGCTTCATCGGGATGCCGCGGCGTTCGGCGATCGCCGCCGTCCACTGCTCCCAGCTTTGATCTTTATCGCTGCGATCGTCGAAACGGCGGCGCCATTGGCCCGACTCCACCATCCCCAGCAAGATCGAGTTAACCCGAATGCCTTTGCCCACCAGCTCTTTCGACAGCGTCAACGTCATATTGAGCAGCGCGGCGCGCGCCGCCGAGGTGGCGATCATGTGTTCTTCCGGCTGCAGCGCCAGCAGCGAGTTCACGCAGGTGATAGACGCGATATCCGATCGTTCCAGCGCCGGTAAAAACGCCTGCACCGGGTTGATCACGCCGAACAGCTTCAGCTCTGCCTCATGCAGCCAGGCTTCGCGCGGCGTCTGGTCAAAGTGGGCGACGAAGCCCTGACCGGCGTTGTTGATCAGCAGATCCACGCCGCCGAAACGCGCCGTCACCTGAGCGGCGAACTGCGCCACCTGCTGCGCATCCAGCACGTCGCAGCGCAGCGCCAGGATCTCCGCCTGCGGGAAGTCCGCGCGCAGGCTGGCCTCCGCGCCGGCCAGTTTGTCCGGATCGCGGCCGCAGAACGCCACCTTCGCCCCTTCGGCCAGCAGCAGTTTCAGGGTTTCGAAACCGATGCCCGATGAGCCGCCGGTCACCACCGCCACCCGATCCTCAAGCTGAAAATTCATCGTTGGATTGCTCCCGTAAAATCCCGCAGATAGCGGTTGAAACACGCCGGCGCATCGAGGTAGCTGGCGTGACCGGCGGCGGCAATCAGGCGCAGCGTCGCGTCTTGCTCACGCGCCAGCTCGGCCGCCTTCTCCGGCGGCGTAATGCGATCCTGTTCACCGCACCAGACTTCCAGAGGGCCGCGATAGCGCGCCAGATAGCGGCCGATATCGTCGTTGGCCAGCATCCAGGCGGCGCTCAGAAAACCGTCGGGATCGAGCTGCTGCATGCCGTTGCGCACCCAGGCGATATCCTGCGGATCCGCCCCTTCACGCAGCAAGGCCGCCGCCCGCTGCTCGCCATAGCCCACCGGCCCCAGCGTCTCTATCATCTGTTGGCGCTGGCCGTACACCTGCCGACGTTTTTCCTCCGGCGCCGTGGCATAGCCCTGCGCCGGATCCGCCAACACCAATCCACATAACCCGTCCGGATAGCCGGCGGCATAGGCGCTGCCGATCAGCGCCCCCAGCGAATGGCCGACGATCAGCGGCTGCGCCAGCTGCAGCTCATCAATCAGCGCCGCCAACGCCGCCGCATAACCGGCGGCATCGGCCTGAGGATCCGCCAACGGCAGGCTGCCGCCGTAGCCCGGCGCATCCCACGCCAACAGACGGCGGCCGTCCGTCAGGCCGCTATCGTTGAGCTGCTTGATCCACGAGGCCGATCCGGAGCTGATGCCGTGCAGCAATACCACCGGCCGCCCCTGCCCGGCCTCGCGCCAGCTCAGGGTATACGCCCCGCAGCGCGCCCGTTGGCGTTGCGCCAGGCCGTTCATCAGTTGCGCTTCACTTTGGACAGCGGGTGATCCGCCGGATAGGTCGGGATCTCCGGCTTGGCGGTGCCGAGCATCACGCACATCAGCGCCTCTTCCTCGCCGTGGTTGAACAGGCCGCGATACACCCCCGCCGGCACCGAGATCAGATCGCGCTCTTTCAGCCTGGTTTCGTAATACTCTTCGCCATCCTGGATCATCAGCGTGATGCTGCCTTTCAGCATGAAGAACACTTCTTCCACGTCGTCGTGCAGGTGCAACGGGCCCTCGCACTTCGACGGCAACACCATGGTGGAGAAGGTGAAATTGCCCGCCGGAATGGTGTTGGCGTCGCTGGCCACGCCGGTGGCGCCGGTGCCGATGTAGCGCATCTGCGCGCGGCGGTATTTCGGGTCGAAATCGGCCTGGAATTTCAGCGCGTTCCAGTCGTATTTGCGGCCTTCAAAACGGGCGATGCGCGACTCCACCCAGTTTTCCATCGACAGATCCTGCGGCTTGACGCCGGCTTTGTTCTCAACCTGAGACATGTTGTCACTCCTCTGTTGAATCAAATGGTTATCCCCTTCGTCTTTCACGCTGTGGCGTTGTTGGCTGCATTCGTTCGCACCAGTCACTTACCGCAGTAAGCTCCTGGAGACTCACGAACTTGCCGCCTAGCCACAGCATGAAATCCATTGGGCTTAGCAATTGTTAATTCAGTACTTTCTCAGCAACGGCAGCAGAATGAGGCAGCCGACGAACGCCATCACCACCAGGAACAGCAGGCCGTTATCCATATTGCCGGTGGCGGCGATCAACGCCCCCATCAGCACCGGCGCCAGCGCGCCGGCAAAATTGCCCAGTCCATTGAAAATGCCGCCGGCGGTGGCGCTGACCTTGCTGCTGGTCGCCTTCGCCAACAACGCGAAAATATTCGGCGCGCCGGCGCCCCACATAAAGGTGCTGAAAGCCATGGCGGCGATCACGCTGTAAGTGCCCTGCAGGTGCAGCACCACCGCCAGGCCAAGGCCGGCGCCGCACAGCGACAGGAAGCAGGCCAGCGCACGCCGATCCAGCTTGTCCGACAGCCAGGCGCCCAGCACTTCACCGAGCAGCATGGCGATGAACGGCAGCGAAGAGAGGTAACCGGCATGTTCCAGATGAATGCCTTTGCCCTTGATCAGATAGCTCGGCAACCAGCCGTTCATGCCCCACAGGTAGGTCAGGAAGGCGATATTGAACAGGCAAATCATCCAGAAATGCGGGCTGCGCAACAGCTCGCGGCGATGCTGTTGGCGTTCGGACACCGCCGGCTTGGCCGCCGCCGCCGGACGCGACACGTTCAGGTGGCGCATGCCGAACAGCACCAGCAACATCACCGGCAGTGTCAGAAACGCCATAAAGAAGAAGGTGGCCTGCCAGTCGAAGGTATTGAGGATGTACAGGGTGACCGGGAAGCCGAGCGCGGCCCCGAGCGGCGTGCCGAGCAGCCACAGCATGGTGGCGCGCGCCTGCAGCTGCGGCGGGAAGGCCTGACGAATAATGGCGTAGGCCATCGGCAGCAGCGGCCCTTCGGCGATGCCGAGCAGAATGCGCAGCGTCATCATGGCGTGATAGGAGCGCACCAGCCCCATCAACACCATCAGCACGCCCCACACCACCATCATGCCAATCAATACTTTGACCGGATTAAGCCGATCGCCGATGCCGCTGAGCAGCATCGAGGAGATGCCGTAGGAGAACAGAAACGCGCTCATCAGCAACCCCAGCCGCGCCGGGTCAAAACCGATGCCCAGCGCCTGCTGAAACTCGGCGTCGGAAAACAGCGCCGCGATGCTGATTTTGTCGAAAAACGCCAGCAGCACGCAGGCGAACAGCGCGATCGGTACCGACCAGCGCACCCGCTGCTGCGGATTTTCGGCAACGGTTTCCCCCGCCCGTCCAGCGCGGGCGTCAATGTCTTGCGTAGTCATAAAACGCTCCCGAGGTTCGGGCGTTATTTCAACGCCATCAAAGAAAACTCCGCATCCGCCAGCTGCTGCGGATCCAGCACCCGGCCGCTCGCCAGCCAACGCTTGCCGAGTTTGATGGTGCGCGCGTCGTTGAACGCCACCATCTGCACCAGTTGCCGATCGGCGTTCAGCGTGAAGAACACCTGCGACTGCGGCGTGCAGCGCACCACATGGTGCACGCCGCCGCTCGGCACGCCGAGGATCTGGATATTGACGTCGTATTGATCCGACCAAAGCCAGGCCACGTCGTCATACGGAGCGGCGAAGGCGTCGAGCATTGCGCAGGCGGTGCTGATGGCCTGATTTTGCGCGTAGGCCCAGGACTGCAGGCACAGGCCGAGCGTCGGGTGGCGCGCCACATCGCCGGCGGCGAAGATTGCCGGATGGCTGGTGCGCCCCTGGCCGTCGACCACGATGCCGGACTCGATAGCCAGCCCGGCGCTGCGCGCCAGTTCGAGATTCAGCTCGACGCCGATCCCCACCACCACCAGATCGAAGGCCTGCGGATCGCTGACTTCGCTGCCGATCCAGGCGGCGCCGTCGCGATCTTCCAGCGAGATCTCGCCGCAGCCGCACAACACCGTCACGCCCTGCCGGCGATGCAGTTCGAGCAACGCCTGTGAGACATCGGCGCCGACGCTGCGCATGCACAGCGCAGGCTGGCGCTCAAACACCGTCACCTCAACGCCGAGACGGCGCGCAGAAGCGGCGATCTCCAGCCCGATCCAACCGCCGCCGACGATCGCCAGGCGACGGCAACTCTGCAGGCCCTGCCGCAACCGGGCCGCATCATCCCAGGAACGCAGCGTCATCACGCGCGGGTGCTGCGCCCAGGCGGCGCCCGGCAAACGCGGCCGCCCGCCGGTGGCGATCAGCAACTGCTCGAACTGCAGCCGTCGCCCGTCGCTGAGCGTGACGATTTGCTGTTCGGCGTCGATAGACTCGGCGCGCAGCGGGCGACGCCAGTCGATGTTCAGCTCCGCCACCGCCTGTTCGCTGAACAGCCGGCTCAGGGGAGCCGCGGCATCCAGCAGCGCCGCTTTCGACAGCGGCGGCCGCTCGTAAAAATCGTAGGGTTCGTCGCTTATCACCGTCAGCCGGCCGCTGTAACCCCGGTCACGCAGCGTCTTGGCCGCCCAACCGCCGGCCTGGCCGCCGCCGACGATGACAATGCCCGCCTGTTCCGGCCGGTTCATAACGCCTCCGCCTTTTTATGCTGGCGGCGCGTATCGTGATCGATGCCGCCTTCTACCGCCCATTCGGTGAAGGAGACCAGCGAATGTTCCAGCTCGCGCGGCTGCCAGTTTTCCGTCAGATAATCGTCGTTGGTGTAGTACTCGAACGCGCCGCCGGTCGGGCTGTTGACGTACCAGAAATACGCCGAGGAAATCGGGTGGCGGCCAGGGCCGATGAAGGTGCTCCACTGCTCTTTGTTCATGGCGATGCCGCCGCCGATCACTTCATGGATATCGCGCACGGTGAACGCCACATGGTTCAGGCCGCGTGGGCGGTTAGGCAGCTTCAGCAGGAACAGATTATGGTGGCCGCCGCGCGCCTGGGTGCGCAGGAAGACGGCGCGATCGATATAGCGATCGGAAACCTGGAAATCCAACAGCTCGCGGTAGAAACGCTCGGTCGCCGCCAGATCGTCAACGAAGAACACCACGTGGCCGATATTGATCGGCTGCGCCTGCGAGTAGACCGGGCTGGGTTGATCGATGCGGCGCACGTCGCCCCACTGGTTGATCGGCGTGACCGGCACTTCGACCGCCTGCTGGCGGCTGACGACGAAGCGCAGCGTCATGCCGTTGGGATCGCGGCATTCCAGCTCTTCCCCCACCTGACGAAAGCCGGGCATCAACGCCAAACGCGGCTGCAGACGCGCCAGATCCGCGGGCGATGCCACGCCCCAGGTCATGCGGCGCAGGGTGGAACCGCCTTCAAACGCCGCAGGCAGCGCCGCGCTTTGCAACGGGTGCAGAACGACCCGCGCCCCGCTCAGGGTAGTGAATTCGCGCTGCGGTTCGCCCCAATGTTGCGTGGCGGGCTGCAGGCCAAAGTCATGCATGAATTTTTCGCAGGTTGGCAGATCTTCGACGCCAAACTCCAGTTTTTCGATTCCGATTACGCTCATTGCTCAGCCTCACGTTCTCGCTGTATACGGTTTTCAGGCATGACTGAACCCCGGCCCCTGTTTGCTGTGGGCCTTATCCCTGCCTGAGTGAAAGAGTCGGTCCTGTCGGTTAGCCGACGTTGGCCTGCGGCGGCGCGCCGAGGAAGCCGGAAATTTTCTCCGCCGCATCGCGCACTTCCATGCGCAGCCGCTCGCGATCCGCTTTCGGGATCTCATCGGACGGCACCATGATGCTGACCACCGCCTCGACCCGCTGCTCACGGTTGAAGATCGGGTAGACGATCGAGGAGATGCCGTGGCGGAAGAATGATTCGCCGATCACATAGCCGCGCGCCTTGTCTTGCTGCACCATCTGCCACAGCGTTTCGCGATCCGCCGGGGTGCCCGGCGCGTTGCCCGGCAGCTGCTCGTCCGGATAGAGTTGTTCGAACTCGCTGCGGGTGGCGCTGGTCAACAACATGCGGCCGAGCGAGGTTTGGTGCACCGGCAAACGGGTGCCGACGCTGACCTGATTGATCTGAGAACCGGCGGCGCTGACGCGGGCGATATAGATCACGTCGCGCCCGTCGCGGATCGCCAGATGGCTGCTGCACTGGCTGCGATCGCGCAGCTGTTCGATCACCGGCTGGCCGGCCTGCGCGACGTCCAGCGACGCGATGTATTCAAAGCCGAGACGCAGCACCTTGATGCCCAGCGCGAAGGTATTGGTGCGCGGATTGCGCTCCAGAAAGCCCAGGTGCTCGAGCGTCTGCACCACGCGGTAGGCGGTGGCCTTCGGCATATCAACCAGGCGATGCAACTCGGCAAAGGTCATTTCCTTATGCTGCTCGCCAAACGCCAGCAGCAACTGCAATCCGCGATCCAGTCCCGGGATCAGATACTTACATGCTTGCTCGTCCGCCATCTCTCGCTCCTGCGCTGTGCGCCTGCCCTGCGGGCCGTCAGTTGAATACGAAGCCGCCGTTGACCGGCAGCAGTTGGCCGGTGACGAAATCCGCCAACGGCGACAGCAGATAAAGCACCGTGCCGTTCACATCGTCCGGATGCTGCGCCCCGGCCAGCGCGCGCCCCTGTTCATACAGCTGATGGCGCTCGGCGGGCACATACTCGGTGGCTTCCACCCGCGTCAGGCCCGGCGCAATAGCGTTGACGCAGATGCCCTGCGGGCCCAGCTCGCGCGCCATCGAACGGGTCATTGCAATCACCGCGCCTTTGCTGGCGACATAGGCCATCAGGCGCGGCGCGCCCCACAGCGCGGTGTCCGACGCCACGTTGACGATCTTGGCGTGCGGGTTGCGCGCCAGCAGCGGCACTGCCGCCTGGCTCACCAACCAGGTGCCGCGCACGTTGACCTGCATTACCCGATCCCACAGATCGATGTCGTATTCCATCATGGTTTTACCGCCGACGCCGGTCGCCAGCGCCGCGTTGTTCACCAGCCCGTCGATCCCGCCGCCTGTGGCGATCTTCTCGAACGCCGAACGGATCGAATCCGGTGAGGCCAGATCGATGATTTGCGTTTCCACCTGAGCGCCCTGCTCGCGCAGCGCGGCGCCGCTCGCCGCCAGCTCATCCGCCAAAATGTCGCACATCACCACCTGCGCGCCGGCAGCGGCAATGGCGGCGGCGAAGCTGTAGCCCAGACCGCGCGCCGCGCCGGTGACCACGATGCGCTTGCCGTTCAGCAGGCCGTTCACTGCGCCGCCTCCCGCTCGCGCAGCGTCGCCAGCTGTTTCTGCGCCTCTTTCTGCATCAGGCGGCGCAGGCGCGACAGACCGACGTCGTGCTGGTACAGGTATTCGCGGCCACGGGCGTTAGGCGCCATGTTTTCAAGCACGATGCGATCCTGCTCGAGGACGTCCCAATGCAATGATTCCAGGCGATTGCGATACATGAAGCGCCACATGTCGCGCTGCCAGTCTTTGACCTTACGGATGCGCCAGAAGAATACCCGGCAGTGATCCTTGTCTTCCGGCACCACCATGCCGATGATCCAGAAGTGGCCGCCCGGCCCGAAACGTTTTTTGTACGGGATCGACAGACGCATCCAATACGCGCCGCTGTTGCCGAACTCCACCCAGTCGAAGTTGACGCCGATCTGGCCGTTTTTCTTGAAGATAAACCCGCTGTCGGTCGGCTCCAGCCCCATGTCCGCCTTGCGATCCCCTTCCGCCATCGAGTGCGAGGAAGAGTGCAGGTAGGTGCCGTGCATCGGATCCATCACGTTTTCCAGGGCGTATTGGTAGTTGCAGTTCCAACTGGCGGTACACAAGAAGTGGCTGTACGACGCTTCGTCCGCCAGCTCTTGCGGGAAAGTCAGCTCCGCCGGCGCTTCATCCGCCGTCACGCCAAAATAGAGGAACACCGCGCCGTAGGCTTCTTTGGCCGGGTAAGCGCGCAGGCATTTTTGCCCCACCAGCGGGCAGCGATCCACCGCCGGCACGTCTTTCACCGTCCCGTCGCCGCCGACTTCCACCCCGTGATACCAACAGGCGATGCGATCGCCGAGGTTCCACCCCATGGAAAGCCGCGCGCCGCGGTGCGGGCAGCGATCTTCCAACGCGTGTATCTGGCCTTCACCGTCGCGCCACACCACGATTTGTTGCTCAAGGCGGGTGATGCCGACCGGGTTGTTGCCTACTTCCCAACTGGCCAGCACCGGATACCACATGCCGCGCAGCCCCTGGTCAAGATAGTCCTGCAAGCTCTGTTCGGAGGATGTTGTGTTTGCTGTCATTGTCTTCTCCCGGGTGTCGATCAGAAACCGTTAACGTGAAGGAATTCGCGGAACGTCGCCTCATTCCACGGCTGGCCGCTGCGATCGAACAGGCGGCGCTGATTCAACGCGCTGACGATCTGTTCCAGCTCTTCCGCGCCCTGATCGAAAATCGTTTCCAGCGCCGCCACCAGCGCGGTTTCGAAACCGTCCGGCACCCGGGCACGGTTTTGCCACACAACGTTGCGGAACTGGCCCGGCTGATGGATTTGACCGTTGCCGCCTTCGCGGGCCGGCGTCACCTGTTGGGTGTCCGGCAGCCAGGGATTGAAATCGGTGATGTGCTGCATGATTACTCCTCCGCGATAAAGGTGATCTGGATTTGGTTGTCGACCACCCGGGTGGGATAGGTTTGCAGATCGCGGCCGCCCGGCTCGCGCAGACACTGGCCGGTGCGTACGTCAAACAGCGCTTCGTGCAGCGGGCACTCAACCTTGCCGTCGTCTACAAACCCCTGGCTGAGCAAGGCGTAAGCATGCGGACAGACGTCTTCCAGCGCATAGTAGTTACCGTCGAGCAGGTAAACCCCGATCTCTTTGCCTTCCACTTTGCCGGAGAAAGGAAAATCTTCTTTCACCTGAGACACTTCGCACACATTCTTCCAGCTCATTGCTTTTATCCTCTATCTGATTGTTTCATATATGAAACTCAGTTTCTTATTTAATACAGTCACTATAAGTCTGGCGAAACTTTCGTCAAGCGAGCGGCGCGGCAAATGTTAATGAAAGGTTGTTTAAAAATGACAAATGCGGGAAGGATCACGAAATAATGCACCGATATGAAAAACCTATGTCAGTTGTGCGCTCTTCAGCTAATTTATGGCAAAAATTGCGTTGATCCTGGCGGCGCATTGCGCGTAAAAGAGTGCTCTCGCTGTCTTTTATACCCAATTTTATAACAATAAATTTACATAAATCGGCCTCATCCCCGCGTTTGCGCGTAATGGCATCCGCAGGTGAGTTTACTGCTGCCTGAATTCGTCAACCGCTCGCACTGAGGAACGCGCCGTGCAACAACGTCAACGCTGGTTTGGGGTGATTGCCCTGTTGTTTCTGATCGTTATCGCCTATGCGGATCGGGTTAATATCGCCGTGATGTTGGTCAATCCCGACTTCCTGCAACACTTTCAACTCGGCGGTGACCGCGCCCATCAGGGCACGCTGATGACGGTGTTTTTACTCGGTTACGGCCTGTCCGCCATGTTGCTGACACCGTTTCTGGAAACGCTGATGGGTTACCGCCGCGCGCTGACGCTGAGCGTCGTGCTGTGGGCGCTGTTCACCGCCGCGTCGCCGCTGGCGGGATCGCTGCTGTTGCTGTGCGCGGTGCGCGCGCTGCTTGGCGTCAGCGAAGGACCGCTGTTCTCGCTCAAGACCATGTACATCAGCGATCATTTCGCCGCCGACGAACGCGGCAAACCCAACGCGGTCAGCGCGCTGGGCGTCTCGTTGGGGCTGGTGATCGGCTTTCCGCTGGTGAGTTTTCTGATGGCGCACTTCGGGTGGGCGATGTCGTTTCACCTGCTGGCGCTGCTCAACCTGCTGTTGGGCCTGGCGCTGGTGCGGCTGTTCGTTCATCCGCTAGCCTTACCCTCATCTTCACGCCCCGCCGATCCTCAGCCGGTGTTGAGCCGCGTCTGGCATACCTTCGCGCTGGCCTGGCGCACGCCGATGCTCGGTTGGATCCTGCTGATCGAGATCGCCACGCTCAGCTATCTGTGGGGGTCCAGCGCCTGGTTGCCGGCCTACCTGACCGATGAAAAAGGATTCTCCATCAAGCAGATGGGGTGGATGGCCGCACTGCCTTTCATCGTCAGCATCGCCTCAAAATACCTCGGCGGCGTGCTGCTCGATCGTATCCGCCCCTATCAGGCGCCGCTGATCTTCGTCTTTGGCGGCGCGGCGACCGCGCTGTGCATCTATGGCGTAATGAACAGCCATCAGCTTGGCTGGATCGCGTTCTTCCTGCTGGCGGCCAACGCCTGTTGGGGCGCGCAAGGCGCGGCGATCCCCACGCTGCTGCAGCATTATGCGCGGCCGGAGGCGGTCGGCAGCGCCTATGGGCTGATCAACGGCATCGGCAATCTGTTCTCGGCGTTCGTGCCGATGGCGATGGGCATGGTGATGGCCAGCCAGGGCAAGGTATCCTCGGGCTTTGCGGTACTGATCGCCTCGCAGCTGCTGACGCTGCTGGCGGGCGGCGCACTGTTTGGCCGCATGTTGCTGGCGCGCCAGGTGAAGCGGGCATAGCCTGTTCCCGCACCGTTGTGGCAGAGGCAGAGAAAGCCAATGGCCTTGAGAGGGTGCTCATGGATCTGGACGCCAACAACCAGCAGACGGGGGACATCCCCCGTCGCCGGGTTGCCTTACCGTTCGGATTCGTAAGCCAAAATGGCCGCAACCTCCGTAGTGCCCGATCGGATCCGCAGCTCGCACAGCGTGCTACGGGTTATCCATGCCAGTGATATTACCGTGGCACAAATAACCACCAGTTTTAACAGGCTCCGTTTGTTCGGCATCATGCCTTCTTCTCCTTGCCTCGCGGCGGGTAAGAGGCTAACTTAACGTTGCTGGCGTTAGAGTAGGCCTCGGGTTGATGAATATCGACTCGGGGCTTTTCTCTTTGTACCTTTCACGCAGGCTCTAGATACAAAGATCCAGAGCACCCGCCCGCAGTATATTCATCCTCCCCGTTATCCCGGTTCCTTTTTACTGACTCCGTTTCATTTCTGCGCAAAATTGCGCAAAGGCGTTGCAACAGACTGAAAATCGCCGCACGGATGGCGACAAATGAAATAAAAAAAGCGGCCCCCATACGATGGGAGCCGCTTTTTCAGCGAGGCGTGGCCTGGCGTCAGGCGTGTTTCTTGGCCGCCTGCAGGTACAGCATCTCCAGACCCAACGTCGCCGCGGCCAGCGCGGTGATCTCGGACTGGTCATAGGCCGGCGCCACTTCCACTACGTCCATGCCGACGATGTTCAGCGACTGCATGCCGCGCACCAGTTTCAGCGCGCGATCGGAAGTCAGGCCGCCGATCACCGGCGTGCCGGTGCCCGGTGCGAACGCCGGATCCAGGCAGTCGATGTCGAAGGTCAGGTACACCGGCATATCGCCGACGATGCCTTTGATCTGGGTCAGCAGGTCGTCCACGCTGCGATCGTTCACCTGCGCGGCGTCCAGTACGGTAAAGCCATTGTCGTGATCGAACTCGGTGCGAATGCCGATCTGCACCGAGTGATGCGGGTCGATCAGGCCTTCGTTCGGCGCATGATAGAACATGGTGCCGTGGTCGAACTTGCTGCCGTTGGCGTAGGTATCGGTATGGGCGTCAAAGTGCACCAGCGCCAGCTTGCCGAAATGCTTGGCGTGCGCACGCAGCAGCGGCAGGGTGACGAAGTGGTCGCCGCCGAACGAGAGCATGCGCTTACCGGCCTTCAGCAGTTTCTCCGCGTGCGCCTGCAGCTTGTCGCTCATGTCCTGCGCATCGCCGAAGTTGAACACGATGTCGCCGCAGTCAACCACGTTCAGGCGATCGCGCAGATCGAAGCTCCACGGCCAACGGTTGCCTTCCCAAGCCAGGTTGGTGGACACCTGGCGGATGGCCGCCGGGCCATGACGGCCGCCGGCGCGACCGGAGGTCGCCATGTCAAACGGAATGCCGGTGATGACCCACTCTGCATCGCTGTCGTAAGGCATGAAGTTCAGCGGAAAGCGCAGGAAACCAAAGGCGTTGGACACTAATGAATTATCGGACTGATGGCCTAAGGTGCTCATAGTAAACCCTCGTAGTTCAACAAGTTGCCGGGCGCAGACGCCGGGCCGTGACAAAAAAAAATCCCTCCCGCGTCGTTAGCCCGACGAGAAAGGGATTTATTCGATGTGTGTTTCGGTGCTACCGATACGGCAGATTATGGCCGCATTTTGTTCATGCTTCAAGGGGGCCGATATCGCCCCCCTGAAGAAGGCGGTTACTCGTCTTCCAGATACGTGTAGCCGTACAAGCCAGCTTCAAACTCTTCCAGGAACTGCGCCTGCAGCTCGCTGTCCAGATCGGTTTCTTTGACTTGATCGCGGAACTTGGACAGCAGCGCGCTCGGATCGAGCTGCACGTACTCCAGCATATCCGCCACGGTATCGCCCTCGTCGGACAGCTCGGTCTCGACGCTGCCGTCCGGGAACACGTACACGTCAACCGAGGCGGTGTCGCCGAACAGGTTGTGCATGTTGCCGAGGATCTCCTGGTACGCACCGACCATGAAGAAGCCCAACGCCGGCGGGTTCTCCGGATCGTATGGCGGCATCGGCATGGTGGTCGCCACGCCGTCGCCGTCGACGTAATGGTCGATGGTGCCGTCGGAATCGCAGGTGATGTCGAGCAGCACCGCACGGCCTTCCGGCGGCTTATCCAACCCTTCCAGCGGCAGCACCGGGAACAGCTGATCGATGCCCCAGGCATCCGGCATCGACTGGAACAGCGAGAAGTTGACGTAGAACTTGTCCGCCATGCGCTCTTGCAGTTCGTCGATGATAGGACGGTGCGCGCGGTTGCTCGGATCGAGCTGCTGCTGGATCTTGTTGCAGATGTTCAGATACAGCTGCTCGGCCCAGGCGCGCTTGGTCAGGTCCAGCATGCCGTGCGCGTATTGGGTATGCACGTCGTGCAGATCCATCTGGCTGTCGTGCAGCCATTCGCGCAGCGAGCGGCGGTTTTCCGGCTCGTTCATTTCCAGCCAGGTTTCCCACATGCTTTCCAGCGCGCGCGGCGCGTCGGCTTCCGGCGGCTGCGGTTCGCTGAACTCGTTGCGCTCTACGCCGATCACGTTGGAGACCAGCACCGTGTGGTGCGCGGTCACGGCGCGACCGGACTCGGTGATCACCGTCGGGTGCGGCAGGCCGTGTTCGTTACAGGCGTCGCCGATGCCCCAAATCACGTTGTTGGCATATTCGTTCAGGCCGTAGTTGACCGAGCAATCGGACTGCGAACGGGTGCCTTCGTAGTCGACGCCCAAGCCGCCGCCCACGTCGAAGCACTGAATGTTGACGCCCAGCTTGTGCAGCTCAACGTAGAAGCGCGCCGATTCGCGCACGCCGGTGGCGATGTCGCGAATATTGGCCAGCTGCGAACCCAAATGGAAGTGCAGCAGCTGCAGGCTGTCGAGGCGGCCCGCTTCACGCAGGGTTTCCACCAGCTTCAGCACCTGCACCGCCGCCAGACCGAACTTGGATTTTTCGCCGCCGCTCGACTGCCATTTGCCGGAGCCTTGCGATGCCAGACGCGCACGCACGCCCAGGCGCGGTATGACGTTCAGCCGCTCGGCTTCTTCCAGCACCAGATTGATCTCGGACATCTTCTCGATCACCAGGTACACCTTGTGCCCCAGCTTTTCCCCGATCAGCGCCAGACGAATATATTCACGATCTTTATAACCATTACAGACGATCACCGAGCGGGTCATGCCGGCATGCGCCAGCACCGCCATCAGTTCGGCCTTGGAGCCGGCTTCCAGCCCCAGCGGTTCGCCGGAGTTCACCAGCGATTCAATCACGCGGCGATGTTGGTTCACCTTGATCGGATACACCAGGAAATAGCCGCCCTGGTAACCGAAGGACTCACGCGCGCGTTTGAACGCGGCGTTGATAGAGCGCAGGCGATGCTGAAGGATCTGCGGGAAGCAGAACAGCGCCGGCAGACGTTGGCCGTCTTTCTGGCGCATTTTCACCAATTCTGCCAGATCGACGCGCGCCTGCGGGACATCCGGATCCGGGCACACGCTGATATGGCCCAGCTCGTTGACGTCATAGTAATTGTTGCCCCAGTAGGCGACGTTATAAGTACGCAGCATCTTGCTGGCATTACGATCATTCATGGCAACCTCCTGCATGGAGCGCAAAGATAAAGACTCGCCCGCAACCGGCGGACGGTGAATCAACAGATCATCAGACATGGTTCGCCTCACATTCCGTACTGACGAAACCGTCAGCCACTATCGCAGCTACAACCCGCGAGAACAACCCAACAAGCCGCGCCGGCGGCAGCGAAGAGAACTGCCGTTCGCGGTCAGCGATCGGTTTATCACTCATATAATTGTAAGACACCCTGTTCAAACCTCGTGAATCGGGCCAAGAAACATCCCACAGGAAGGCTGCAGGCTACCCTTGTTCAGTTCTTCAGACGACCGTTAGCCGGCCCGAGAATCCTGAGTAGCGGCCAAGTGTTTATCGCACCTGGTAAGTGACAGAGAGACAAGACGGGAAATAGCAGAAGAATGTGCGCCAGAACGGCACTGCTGTTGAGAACCAACAACCGGTAGACAACGGATCATTAATCCAACCACCTCCACGCGCGCCGTTCGGAGTGAACGACCCAGCCTCTAAAATAGTGTAAGAACGTGACCGTTCGATGAAGCGGCGGCGCCACGGCGAACGCCCGCGACGGATAATAGCGCAATGCCGGCGAATGCAAAGCGGAAGTTTATCGTACCTTCCCCCACGCCAGACCGCCGTACTGTGCAGCAAATGAACCGCGCGCGCAGTTTATACCGGTAAGCAGGTGAAAAAGCAAAATGAAAATTCGCCGAAAACTGTTTCAAGCGATGAAAATGGCGCCAACCCGTTTGCGCAAAAGAGCGAAAGCGCAAAAAATTACTGGCAATCTGGCTAAACCCTGACCTAAAATAGACGTCCAGATGTTAATCCATCTATACTGGTTAACTGATAAACTGCTTAACGGCTTTGCCTGAGGGGCGTTGCAGGATGCATCTCGCGCCATCAGCGGAAGACCCTTCGCTTCGATGCCGGATCTCCAGCGCTGTGCAGTAATTTCTAACCCGTCTTATGCAAGGTAAAGAACACAATGGCTAAACACCTCTTCACGTCCGAATCCGTCTCCGAAGGACATCCAGATAAAATCGCCGACCAGATCTCCGACGCCGTCCTCGACGCCATCCTGGAACAAGATCCGAAAGCGCGCGTCGCCTGCGAAACTTACGTGAAAACCGGTATGGTGCTGGTCGGCGGTGAAATCACCACCAGCGCCTGGGTCGATATCGAAGAGATCACCCGCAAGACCGTGCGCGAGATCGGCTACGTTCATTCGGACATGGGCTTTGACGCCAACTCCTGCGCAGTGTTGAGCGCCATCGGCAAGCAATCCCCGGATATCAATCAGGGCGTTGACCGTACCGATCCTCTCGAGCAGGGCGCCGGCGATCAGGGCTTGATGTTTGGCTACGCCACCAATGAAACCGACGTGCTGATGCCTGCGCCTGTCACCTACGCGCACCGTCTGGTGCAGCGCCAATCCGAAGTGCGTAAGAACGGCACCCTGCCGTGGCTGCGCCCGGACGCGAAGAGCCAGGTGACCTTCCAATACGACGACGGCAAAATCGTCGGCATCGACGCCGTCGTTCTGTCCACCCAGCACTCAGAAGACATTTCGCTGAAAGATCTGCAAGAAGCGGTGATGGAAGAGATCATCAAGCCGGTACTGCCGGCGGAATGGCTGACGGCGGGCACCAAATACCACATCAACCCGACCGGCCGTTTCGTTATCGGCGGCCCGATGGGCGACTGCGGCCTGACCGGCCGTAAGATCATCGTCGACACCTACGGCGGCATGGCTCGCCACGGCGGCGGTGCCTTCTCCGGTAAGGACCCGTCCAAGGTTGACCGTTCCGCGGCATACGCGGCGCGCTACGTGGCGAAAAACATCGTCGCCGCCGGCCTGGCCGATCGCTGCGAGATCCAGGTGTCTTACGCTATCGGCGTAGCGGAACCGACCTCCATCATGGTGGAAACCTTCGGTACCGAGAAAGTGCCAACCGAACAACTGACGCTGCTGGTGCGCGAATTCTTCGATCTGCGCCCATACGGCCTGATCCAGATGATGGATCTGCTGCAGCCGATCTACCGCGAAACCGCCGCCTACGGCCACTTCGGCCGCGAACACTTCCCATGGGAAGCGACCGACAAAGCTGCGCAGCTGCGCGATGCCGCCGGCCTGAAATAAGCCCCGACATCAACATGAAAAACGGCGAGCCAAGGCTCGCCGTTTTTTTTGAACGGATGGGTGCTCATGGATCAACGCATCGACTGCCGGCCGGCGGAGGCAAAGCCCCCGCCGCCGGGTTGCCTTACCGTTCGGATTCGTAAGCCAAAATGGCCGCAACCTCCGTAGTGCCCGATCGGATACGCAGCTCACACAGCGTGCTGCGGGTTATCCACGCCAGTGATATTACCGTGGCACAAATAACCACCAATTTTAACAGGCTCCGTTTGTTCGGCATCATGCCTTCTTCTCCTTGCCTCGCGGCGGGTAAGAGGCTAACTTAACGTTGTGATGCGTTAGAGTAGGCCTCGGGTTGATGGATATCGACTCGGGGCTTTTCTCTTTGTATCTTTCACGCAGGCTCCAGAGACAAAGATCCAGAGCACCCGCCCGCAGTATATTCACCTCCCCCTCTCTTCCCGCGTTCCTTTTCACGTTAAATGTCTTTCTTGCGCAGCGACACGCAACGCCTTGCAAGGCGTTGAAAAAAGGCCCAGCAACGCTGGGCCCTTGATGGCGAAGAAGGCAAAGTAGGGGTGAAGCTTACGACGTCTGCTTACGCAACAGATAAACGAAGTACGGCGCGCCGATAAAGGTCGCCAGTAACCCCGCGGGGATCTGATACGGAAACAGCAGCATCCGCCCGCACCAGTCGGCAAATACCATCAGCAAACCGCCCAACAGCGCGGCGATCACCATTTGCGGCAGCGCGCGGCGGAAGCCCAACATGCGCGCCATGTGCGGCGCCATCAGCCCGACAAAGCTCAGCGGCCCCACGGTCAGGGTCGCCATGGCGGTCAGCGTGGCGGCCAACAACAGGATGGTCAATCGCGCAGGCGTCAACGCAATCCCCACCGAACGGGCGGTGGCCCCGCCGAGCGGCAGAATGGTCAGCCAGCGGCGGCACAGCGGCGCCAATATCATCAATCCGGCGGCGATCAGCGCGGTGCGCAGCGCCTGCGCCGGCTCCACCGAATAGGTTGAACCGGAGAGCCAGGTCAGCAAGCCCCCCATACGCGGATCGCCGCTGGCCAGCAGCAGGAAGATGACGGTGGTAAAGGCGGTGCTGAGCGCGATGCCGGCGAGCAACATGCGTTCGGTAGAGAAACCGCCGCGGCCGGCGGCAATCATGATGATCAGCAGCGTAACGGCCGCCCCCAGACTGCCGGCGGGCAGCAGCCAAACGAAGGCGTCGCCCGGCACCATAAACAGCATCATCACGACGCCAAAAGCGGCGCCGGAGCTGATGCCCAACACTTCCGGGCTGGCCATCGGGTTGCCGGTCAGCTTCTGGATCAGCGTGCCGGCGACCGCCAGCATCATGCCCGCCGCCAACGCCGACAGCACCCGCGGCCAGCGCCACGGCAGCAAGGCGTCCAGCTCCTCGCCCAGGCTCCAGTGCCAGCCGCCGGCGTTTTTGCCCAGCATCAGCGCCAACGTCAGGCCGATCAACAGCACGACGCCGGCCAGCGCTGCCCAGCCAGGCAGATTCCCGCGCTCGGCAGGCACCTTGTCGCCAAGGTTCATCGGTGGCGGCGTGGCGGCGCTGCGCAAACGCGGCAGCAACCACAGCAGCAGCGGCGCGCCGAACAGCGCGGTGGCCGCCCCGGTCGGGATCTCACGCCACACCTGCGCCACCCCAATCATCACCTGATCGGTCAGCCACAGCAGCAACGCCCCCAGCAACGGCGCCAACATCATGCGATGCGCCAGGCGGCGAGCGCCCAGCATCTTCGCCATCAGCGGCGCAAACAGGCCGATAAAGCCGATAACGCCCACCGCGCTCACCAACATGGCGCTGAAAATGATGGCCAGCCCCAGGGCGCAGAAGCGCGCCATCGACAGCCCCAACCCCAGGTTGCGCGCCACGCCGTCGTCCAGCCCCAGCAGCGTCAGCGGGCGCAGCAATAGCGCCGCCAGCGCACCGGCCACCAGCAAACGCGGCAGGATAAACTGCACCGCGCTCCAGTCCTGTTGGTTCAACGCGCCAGTGCCCCACAGGAACATGCCCTGCAGCTGATCGTAATTAAACAGCGCCAACAGGCTGTTGACTGCGCCGCAGTAAAGCCCCAGCACCAGCCCGGCCAGAATCAGCGTCACCGGCGACATCCGCTTGCCCCAGGCGACGCCGAACACCAGCCCGCCCACCGCGATCGCCCCCACCATAGCGGCCAGCTGACGAGTGAACTCGCCCCCCGGCAGCACCCACAGCGTGGCGATGGTCAGGCCGAGCTGCGCGCCGGCGGCCACGCCGAGCGTCGACGGTTCCGCCAACGGATTGCGCAACACCTGCTGGAACAATACGCCGACCAATCCCAGACCGGCCCCGGCCAACAGCGACACCGTCAACCGCGGCAGCAGGCTGTAATGGAACAGCATTTGCCGCACGTCGTCGATGTCCGGCGCGCTCAGCGCCCGCGCCCATTGCGCCGGCGGCAGCTGCTGCGTCAGGTTGTATATCGTCAAACCGCCTGCCGCCGCCAGCAACAGCAGGATCAGCGTCAGCGGCAATTTCCGAATGCCCGCATTCATGACGCACTCTCCTGAGCTTGCGCCAATAAACGGCAGAAACGCATCGTCGACAGCGTAGCGCCATAGAACCACACCGCCGGCACCTGCCGCAGCTGGTTTTGCCGCACAAAAGGCAATGACTGCCACAGCGGCGTCGCACTGACCTTGTCCATCATCGCCTGATTACCGTGATCGAGATAAATGACTCGGGCGTTACGCACCGTGGCCAACCGTTCAATCCCCACCACCGCCGTGCCCCAAAAGTCGGTTGGCTCCTGCCAGGCATTGCGGATGCCCAGTTGGTCCATCGCTTCCTGGAACAGGCTTTTCTGGCCGATGATCAACGCATGGCGGGTGTCGATCAGGGAAAACAGCAGCAACGGTTGCCGGGTGTAGCTTTGCAGGCGCTGGCGCGCATCCTGCATAAAGTTGTCGAACTGCGCCAGGTGGTTTATCGCCCGGCTTTCTATGCCTAATCGTTGCCCCAGCGCCAGCAGCGACTGGCGGGCGACGGTCAGCGGTTTGCCGCTGCCGTCGTTGAAGCCGAAGCTCATGGTTGGCGCGATGGGTTTGATTTTTCGCGGCGTCGGGCCATAGCCTTGCGACAGCAACACCAGCGAAGGCTGGAGCTGCTGCAGCAGTTCGAGATTCGGTTCAGTGCGCTGCCCGACGTCGACGACCGTCGCCGGCAGCTTCGGTTCCGCCACCCACAGGTTGTAGTTATGGACATCGGCCACCGCCAGCGGCGTCACGCCCAATGCCAACAGCAGCTCGATCGGCAGCCATTCCAGCGCCGCAACGCGCGCGATATCCGGCGGCGCATCCGCCGCTCGCCCGGGCAACGATCCCAACAGGGGCGACAGCGCCAGCGCCATCAACAGGCGGCGGCGCAGCGGATCGTGAGAAGAAGTGAATGCAGAGGACATCAGTAGACAAAACTCACCGGCGCGCCGCCGCTCGGGTGCGGCAACGTGCCCATAGGAATACCGTAAATTTGCTCCAGCACCGGCCCCTGCATCAGTTCCAGCGGGCCGCCCTGAGCGATCATGTCACCGCCGCGCAGCGCAACCAAATGGTCGCAGTAGCGCGCCGCCATATTGATGTCGTGCAGTACGGCGATCACCGTGAGATCGCGTTCGCGGCTCAGGCGCTGGATCAGCGCCAGCACCTCGACCTGGTGCGCGATGTCCAGCGCCGACGTCGGCTCGTCGAGCAACAGGCAGCGGCTATCCTGCGCCACCATCATCGCCAGCCAGGCGCGTTGGCGCTCGCCGCCGGAAAGGCTGTCCACCAGGCGGTGGGCGAACGGCTTCAGCCCCACCAGCGCGATGGCCTCTTCCACCTGTTGGCGATCGTTGGCGCCAAAACGCCCCAGCGCGCCATGCCACGGATAGCGGCCGACGGCCACCAGCTCGCGCACCGTCATGCCTTCCGCCGCCGGCAACTGCTGCGGCAGGTAGGCCACCTGGCGGGCGAAGGATTTGCTGTCCCACTGCGCCAACGGCTGCCGATTGAGCAAGACCTGACCGCCGCTGGGCGCATGGTGCCGCCCGAGCAGTTTCAACAGGGTGGATTTACCGGAACCGTTATGGCCGATCAGGCCGCAGACTTTGCCCTGAGGAAAACGGAGCGACAGCGGTTGCAACAGCACCCGGCCGGGAACGGCGAAGCTGGCGTTATCCAGTGCGAACGTCGCGCCGGGATTAAGAAGTTTGTCCTGCATAGATCCTGCTTTTTCCGGGGCGACGCGCCGCCGCCCCGGCTATCCGGTTAGAAACGGAAGGTTGCGGTGGCGACCACCTGGCGTTCTGCGCCCCAGTAGCAGGCGTAGTCGCGGTAGCAGCTCGATACGTAAGTCTTGTCGAACAGGTTGTTGATGTTGACGCCCACGGACGAGCCCGGCAGGCCAAAGCGCGCCAGATCGTATTTAATGGTGGCGTCCACTAGCGTGTAGTCCGGCACCTTGAAGGTGGTGTTATCGCTGTTGAAGCTCGAGCTGGAGCCAACGTAACGCACGCCGGAACCCAGCGTCAAACCGCTCACCGCCGTTTCGTGGAAGGTATAATCCGCCCACAGCGACGCCATGTGTTTCGGCACTTCGACGGTCGGTTTGCCCTGATAGGTGTTGTCCTTGGTGTACTTCGCATCGGTGTAGGTATAGGAGGCGATCAGGTTGACGTTGGCATTCAACGCCGCCTTGGCTTCCAGCTCCACGCCGCGCGAACGGATCTCGCCGCTCTGCACGCTGAACTGCGCGTTATCCGGATCCGGCGTCAGGTTGTTGTTCTTGGTCAGCTGATACAGGGCGCCGGTCAGCACGATTGGGCGATCCTTCGGCACGTATTTCACGCCGGCTTCATACTGCTTGCCGATCGAAGGTTTGAACGTACTGCCCCCTTGCGTCGTGCCCAAATTCGGCTCAAACGACTCGCTGTAGCTGAAATACGGCGTCACGCCGTTGTCGAACAGATAGTTCAGGCCGCCGCGCCAGGTGAACTGCCGGTCGGTCTGCTGGCTCGTCGAACTCGCATCACGGTTGTAAGCGGAGGTCTTCGCCCAGTCATAGCGCCCGCCCAGCGTCAACAGCCACTGATTCCACTCCCCTTGCTCCTGCACATACAGGCCGGTTTGCTCCTGACGGTTCAGATAATGGTAGGGGAAGTTGATGTTGACCGCGTCATTCCCGTATTGCGGATGGGTCATGCTCAGCCCGTCCGCTGTGCCAAATGCGGCATTGATATCGTTACGCATGCGCATGTAGTCCACGCCGAACAACAGCGTGTGGTCGATATCGCCGGTTTTCACCTTCGCCTGCGCCTGGGTATCCACCGAGAAATTGTTCAGGTGCTCTTTCGACTGAACATAGGCGCGGTTAATCGTCGTCGGCGTCGCAGCAGAAACGCCACTGCCATAAATACTCTTCATGTCGGTGTCCAGCTGCAGATAGCGCAGGTTCTGGCGCACCGCCCAGGTATCGTTGAAGGCGTGTTCGAAGCTGTACCCGATCATCCGCTGTTTGCGGGAGGTATAGTTGCTGGCTTCGCCTTCGTTGAAATCGGTCGGCAGCTTACCGCCGTTCGGCAACGGGATCAGCGTGCCCTGCTTCGGCAACCAGCCGTAGTAACCGGTATAGGGATCGTTTTGAATGTTGGCCAGCAGCGTGAAGTTGGTTTTGTCATCCGGGCGCCAGCTAAAGGACGGCGCGATCGCATAGCGCTTCTCTTTGCTCATGTTCTGCTGCGTATCGCTGTCTTTCGCCAGGCCGGTCAGGCGATAGGAATAGATGCCCTGATCGTCCAGCGCGTCGCTGAAATCGAAACCGGTTTGGAACAGGTTATCGGTGCCCATCTTGAACTGGATTTCGCGCAGCGGCTCGGTGGTTGGCCGCTTGCTGACCAGGGCGACCAGGCCGCCGGGGTTGCTTTTGCCGTACAGCACCGAGACCGGGCCGCGCAGCAGCTCGGCGCGCTCGAGGAAATAAGGATCGATGGACGCTTCGCTGTAGTTGTCGCCCAGCAGCCGCAGGCCATCCAGATACTGGGTGGTGTTGGTGGCCGGGAAGCCGCGGATCGCCACCGCGTCATAGGTCGTGGAGCTGCCGCGGCTGGCGAATACGCCCGGCGCATAGGCCAGCGCGCCTTTCACCGTATCCGGCTGGCGCATGTCCATCTCTTCACGCGTTACCACGGAAACGGACTGCGGGTTCTTCTCGATCGGCGTATCGGTTTTGGTGCCGGTGGCGCTGCGCTTGGCGACATAGGTGCCGACCGGCCCCCAGGCGCTTTCCTGCTGGGCGGTGTTGCTGCTGCCCACAACGGTAATCGTGTCTTCCTTGGCGGCCGGCTTGGCGTCGGCGGAAAAAGCCGGCATCGCCAGCGTACCCAACGCCGCAGCGACGGTGATCGCTAACGCGCTGACGGGGAGACGGCCCTGCTTGGCCGCGGATGATGAAAGACGCTTGGTCAGCATGATTTATTTCTCTGATGAATTATTAAATGACGAATGTAAACGATAATAATTATTATAAGCGTCGCATTTTATGCAGAAGCCAAATTAAACTGCAAGCCGAATTCATAGGGCAAATAGGTTAAGGATTAGGCGCTTAGCCTTGCGGTTAACAGGGAAATAAAACGAGCGGAAAAATAAAAAAGCCCGCAACCAAGGTTACGGGCTTAATAACAAAGCAAAAATTTTCGCCGGGGCCGACGCCCCGGCAGCGATTACTGACCGAACATATCCTTGATCCAGCCGGCGACGCCATCGCCATCTTTTTGCTCACCCGCCGCCGGTTGCTGCTGTTGCTGCACCGCCGCCTGGCTGGCCTGACACAGTCCCTGCGGATTGTCGGTCCAGACCGGGATGGTGCGCCAGCTGCCGCCGCCGCAGATAAAGTTGCCGGCGGAGTCGATGCTCATCTGGTTAATACCTTCCGGCGGCTGCAGCATCAGCGGCAGCGGCGTCTGATTTTCCAGATAGCGGCGATACAGGGTCAACGCGCCGTTGGCGCCGGTCAGCTTGGCCGGGCCGTTGTTATCGCGCCCGACCCAGGCGATCGCCACTTCCTTGCCGTCGATGCCGGCGAACCAGCTGTCGCGCAGATCGTTGGTGGTACCGGTTTTCGCCGCCAGGTTGTAGTTCGGGAACTTCACCGACAGCGAGCGGGAGGTCCCGCGCGCCACGCCCTGCTGCATCGCGTACAGCGTCAGGTAAGCGGCCTGCGCCGGCACCATGCGCTCCGCCTGCGGGAAGCTCTGGTACAGCACCGTGCCGTCTTCGGCGATCACCGAACGCACCGCCGACAGCGGCGCACGGTTACCGCCGCTGGCGATGGTCTGGTATTCCTGCGCCACTTCCATCGGCGTCAGGCCGATCGCCCCCAGCAGCATCGAAGGCACCGGATTGATCTCCGCTTTCGGGATCCCCAGGCGTTGCAGCGTGGCGCTGATCTGATCCAGCCCGACCGACAGGCCGAGGTTCACCGTCGGCACGTTCAGCGAGTTGGCCAACGCATCCACCAGCATCACCTGACCGCGGAATTTGCGATCGTAGTTGTTCGGCTGCCAGACGGCGCCGTTCGGCTGTTTCAGCGACAGCGGCGCATCCGCCAGCCAGGTGTTGAGGCGGTATTTGTCCGGCTCGGACAGCGCGGTCAGGTACGTTGGCGGTTTGGCCAGCGAGCCGACCAGGCGTCGCGCCTGCATGGCGCGGTTGAAACCGGCGAACTGCGGGTTGGCGCCGCCGACCATGGCGCGTACTTCACCGCTGAAGCGATCGACGATCACCATCGCCGCTTCCAGATCCTGCAGGTGACGCGCAGCGCGCAGCGCCGGGATGCCGTCTTCGACCGCTTTTTCCGCCGCGTCTTGCGACACCGGATCCAGCGTGGTGAAGATCTTCACGCCGGACAGGTCATTCACCTTATCGCCCAGCTTGGTCTGCAGTTCCTGACGCACCATCTGCATAAACGCTGGCTGCGGCGTAATGACGCCGCCTTTCGGCTGCACGCCCAGCGGACGCGCGCTCAGCATGTCATACAGCTCGCCGTCGATCACGCCCTGGTTCTGCAGCAGTTTGAGAACCAGATTGCGGCGTTCCAACGCCAGTTTCGGGTTACGCCACGGGTTGTACAGCGACGCGCCCTTGACCATGCCGACCAGCAACGCCTGCTGATCGAGGCTCAGCTCATCCACCGGGCGGCCGAAGTAATACAGGCTGGCCAGCGGGAAGCCGCGGATCTGGTCGCTGCCGCTCTGGCCGAGGTATACCTCGTTCAGATACAGCTCCAGGATGCGGTCTTTGCTGTAACGGTAATCCACCAACAGCGCCATATAGGCTTCGTTGGCCTTACGCCACAGCGAACGTTCGTTGGTCAGGAACAGGTTCTTCACCAACTGCTGCGTCAGGGTGCTGCCGCCCTGCACCGCGCGGCCGGCGGTCAGGTTGGCCAGCACCGCGCGGCCGATGGAGTACGGGCTGATGCCGTCATGCTCATAGAAGTGGCGGTCTTCCGTGGCGATCAACGTATCCACCAACAGATCCGGGAAACCGGAGCGCGGCACGAACAGCCGCTGTTCGCCGTTCGGCGACTGCAGCATGGTGATCAGACGCGGATCGAGGCGGAAGAAGCCGAAGCTGCGGCCGCTGTCCAGGTTTTCGATCTTCGCCAGGCGGTTATTCTGGAAATCGAGGCGGGCGCGGATCTGCCCTTCTTTACCATCCGGGAAGTCGAACGGGCGGCGCAGCATCTCGATGCTGTTGGCCTGCACGGTAAACTCGCCCGGGCGCGTCATGCGGCTGACCTGGCGGTACTGCATGCCTTCCAGCAGGTTAACCATCTCCTTCTTGCTGTACGGCATGCCCGGTTCCAGGTTGACCATGCGGCCGTACACCGCCGCCGGCAGCTGCCAGACTTTGCCGTCGATGCGGCTGCGGATCTGCGAGTCCAGGTAGACGCCATAGATCGCCAACAGGACGGCGAGCACCAGGATCAGTTTGATAAACAGGCCGAGCCAGCGGCGTTTTTTACGCGGCGGAGTCGCTTTCACCTTACGCGGCATGCGTTCCTCCTCCTCTTCATACTCGTCATCGTCATACTCGTCTTCTTCGTAATCGTCATAATCGTCGTCTCGGCGACGGCGCGGCGGCTTGCGCGACGCGGTGCTTTTTGGTTGTTTTCCTTTGCGCCCGATGGGCTCGCGGTCATCCCCAGCCATGGCTGTTGTTCTCCGAGCTTGCCGACACTGCCGGCCATAATGAGTCGCTTAATCTGTGCCGACGCCGTGGCGCTGAACAGAAGAAACATCTGAATTCCAAACCTTAAACGATCGCGGCCTACTGATATTTCTTCGTTCGGCGCGTCGGGGCCGCCGTGGCCGGATCGTCCGGCCACACGTGTTTCGGATAGCGGCCCTTCATCTCTTTTTGCACCTCGCGATAGGCGCCTTGCCAGAAGGCCGCCAGATCGCCGGTGATTTGCAACGGCCTGTGCGCCGGTGAGAGTAACTCAAGCACTACCGGGATGCGACCCTCAGCCAACATCGGGCTGCGCTGCTCGCCGAACATTTCCTGCAAACGCACCGCCAGCGCCGGCGGTTTGCCGGCCTCATAACGGATCGGCAGGCGGCTGCCGGTCGGCACAGTGTAATGAGTGGGTAATGCATTATCCAGCCGCTGTTTTTGCTGCCAGTCCAACAGCCGGGACAACGCCTCGGCGAGGTTGACCTGCTTCAATCCGCGCAGATCGCGCACGCCGTTCAGCGACGGCAACAGCCACTGCTCCAGCGCCGCCAGCAGCGGCTCTTCGCCCATCGCCGGCCACTCCGCTTCCGGCAGCCAGGCTTGCGCGCACTGCAGGCGCACCCGCAATTGTTCGGCGGCGCCCTCCCAGTTGAGCACCGCCAGCCCCTGCGCACGCACCCAGTCGAGCAGCGCCTGCTGCAGCTCTTCGTCCGCCGGTTTGGCCAGCGGCTGCGCGCGCAGCGTCAGACGACCGATCTGCTGGCGCTTCCAGGCGCGCAACGTGCCCTTCTCTTCATCCCATTCCACCGCCGTGCGCTGCATAACCATCGCCGGCAGCTGCGCCGCCAACGCCTCGATATCGACCGGCAACGCCAACAAAATACGCGCATCCGGGCTGTTGTGGCCCTGCAACAGGCTGGGGACAATCAACCAGGGCGCGCGCAACAGCGCCTCATCCTGGTTCATCGCCGCGCCCAGGCCGTTGGCCAGCAGGTAGCGGCCATCCTGACCGCGACGCTGGGCGATGCGATCGGTAAATGCCAGCGCCAACAGCCGCGGCGCCAAATCGGCGTCAACTTGCCCCACACGTTGCGGCAGACGTTTGGCCAACTGCGCGGCGCGCTGCCGCCAGTTCGGCTGCGGGCGGCTCAGCCAATAACCGATATCCATCTGCCCGCCGCGCGGCGGTTCTTCCAGCAATGCCGCCAGCAACGCGGCCGTCGCCAGGCCGTCGGCGCTCAGCGCCGCGCCGGCGACCAGCATCGCCGCCAGCCGCGGTTCACATCCCAGAGCGGCCATTTGGCGCCCCGGCGCGGTGAGTTTGTCGCCGTCATCCGTGGCCCCCAGCCGGTGCAGCAACGCCCTGGCCGCCGCCAATGCCGCTGCCGGAGGCGCGTCAAGCCAGGTCAGCTGCGCCGGATCATGGCACCCCCACTGCAGCAGCTCGAGCCAGAAGCCGGTGAGATCGCTCTGTAAAATGTCCGGTTCGGCATGTTCCGCCGCGCGCTCCGCCTGCTCTTTGGCGAACAGATGCCAGCAAAGGCCCGGCTCCAGACGCCCAGCGCGCCCGGCACGCTGCACCATCGAGGCCTGACTGATGCGCTGCGTCACCAGCCGCGTCAAACCGTTGCGCACGTCGTAACGCGCCACGCGCTCCAGGCCGCTGTCCACCACCAGCCGAATGCCCTCGATCGTCAGGCTGGTTTCGGCGATGTTGGTCGCCAGCACCACCTTGCGGCGGCCAGGCGCCGCCGGCTGAATCGCTTTTTGCTGCTGCGCCAGAGGCAGGGCGCCATACAGCGGGCAAAGATCGGTATCGCTCGCCACCTCGCCGATCAATCGCTCCAGCACCCGATTGATCTCCGCCACGCCCGGCAAGAACAGCAGCAAAGACCCCGGCTGTTCGGCCAGCAACCGCTTCACCGCAGCCGCTACGCCGTCCTCCAGCCGCTGATGACTGGCCAACGGCTGATACAGGCGTTCAACCGGGAAACTGCGCCCCTCGGACACCACCACCGGCGCTTCCGGCAGCAGCTGCGACAGGCGAGCATTGTCCAGGGTGGCCGACATGATCAGCAGTTTCAGATCGTCGCGCAGCCCTTGCTGCACGTCGAGCAGCAGCGCCAGCGCCAGATCGGCCTGCAGGCTGCGTTCGTGGAATTCATCGAGGATCACCAGCGACACGCCCTGCAGTTCGGCGTCCTGCTGCAGCATGCGGGTGAGAATGCCTTCCGTCACCACTTCCAGCCGGGTCTGCGGCCCGCTTTTACTTTCGGCGCGCATGCGATAACCCACGGTCTGGCCAGGCTCCTCCCCCAGTTGCTGCGCCAGGCGATAGGCGACGTTCTTCGCCGCCAGCCGCCGCGGCTCCAGCATGATAATGCGCCCCGGCAACCCGGCCTTAGCCATGATCTGCAGCGGCAGCCAGGTGGATTTACCGGCGCCGGTCGGGGCGTGCAACAGCACCTGAGGAGCGGACTGCAACGCAGCCAGCAACTCATCAAGCACCGCGCTGACGGGCAATGAAGACACTGAACTCTCCGTGGTGGTTAACGTTAAACGGCGTACAGTGTAGCATTAGCTTTGCCCCCGTAGCCTTTCAAACTGTTGCGGCGTTAGCTATAGTACGGAGCTCATTCGTGCACCGCGCCCCTCGCGGGGCCGCTGCCAGTAACGTTTACCGCTGTTCCCGACCGTATTGTCATGCATTTGCCGAGCCCTTATGTCCAATTCGCGCCGCCTGTTTTTCGCCCTGTCCTTGCCTGACGCCCTGCAACAGCAGGTGGTCCGCTGGCGCGCCGAGGCGTTTGCACCTGAGGCCGGTCGGCCGGTGGCGGCGGCCAATTTGCACCTGACGCTGGCGTTTCTCGGTGAAGTCAGCGCACAGAAAGAACTGGCGCTGCGTAAGTTGGCCGGCCGCATCGCCCAACCCGGCTTCAACATGCGGCTCGACGATCTCGGCCATTGGCCGCGCCCCGGCGTGGTCTGGCTCGGCACCCGCCGCGCGCCGCGCGGGTTGCTGCAGTTGGCCGAGCTGCTGCGTTCGCAGGCCGCGCGCAGCGGCTGCCATCAAAGCGCGCTGCCGTTCCATCCGCACATCACGCTGCTGCGCGCCGCCACCCAGCCGGTGGCGATCCCGCCGGCGACGCCGGGCTGGGCGTTCAGCGCCGACGCCTTTTCCTTGTATGAATCGGTGTTCGAAAACGGCCGCACCCGTTACCAACACCTTGAACAGTGGCCGCTGGCCAAGCAGGCATCCCCATGATTTTTTCTCCACCGCTGCGCTCCGCCACGCTGATCAAACGTTACAAACGCTTTCTGGCTGACGTGATCACCCCGGAAGGGGAAACCTTTACGCTGCACTGCGCCAATACCGGCGCCATGACCGGCTGCGCCACGCCCGGCGACACCGTGTGGTACTCCACCTCGGACAACCCCAAACGCAAATACGCCCACAGCTGGGAGCTGACCCATACCCAACAGGGGCACTGGATCTGCGTCAATACCCTGCGCGCCAACGCGCTGGTGCGCGAGGCGATCGAACACAATTTAATCAATGAATTATCCGGTTACAGTAAAATTAGCGGCGAAGTGAAATACGGCGGTGAAAACAGCCGTATCGATTTGTTATTACAGGCAGAAAATCGGGTTAACTGCTATATTGAAGTTAAGTCAGTCACATTACTGCAACAACAACGTGGTTACTTTCCTGATGCGGTAACGCTCAGAGGGCAAAAGCACCTGCGTGAGTTGCTCAGCGTGGTTGAAAGCGGGCAACGGGCGGTATTGTTCTTTGCCGTGTTACACAGCGGTATTGAGCAGGTCGCACCGGCACATCATATAGATGAGCGCTATGCGGCGCTGTTGGCACAGGTCCGGCAGTTGGGAGTGGAAGTGGTTTGCTATGGGGCAAAATTATCACCTGACGGTATTTATCTCTGCGATAAGCTGCCGTTTTTTATCGATTAGCGCAGCCGGGTCCCTATAAATAGACAACCGGCCAGCACGATCGCCAAATACGCCTTCCTTCACACGATTGTCAAGCGGGCGACAGGAATAATTGCCAACCTACCTTCCTTCTGTTATTTATAGCGGCCTGTTTTTCCCCCGCATTGGGGATTCGATAGTGCGTGTGTATGTAGGAGAAGCAACATGCAAGAAGGGCAAAACCGTAAAACCTCGTCCTTGAGCATTCTCGCCATCGCTGGGGTGGAGCCGTACCAAGAGAAGCCGGGCGAAGAGTACATGAACGACGCCCAGTTGTCGCATTTCAAGCGCATTCTTGAAGCGTGGCGCAACCAGCTCAGGGACGAAGTGGACCGTACTGTATCGCATATGCAAGAAGAGGCAGCCAACTTCCCTGATCCGGCCGACCGCGCTACTCAGGAAGAAGAGTTCAGCCTTGAACTGCGTAACCGTGACCGTGAACGCAAACTGATCAAAAAGATCGAGAAAACGCTGAAGAAAGTGGAAGACGATGATTTCGGCTACTGCGAATCTTGTGGCGTGGAGATCGGTATTCGTCGCCTCGAAGCGCGTCCGACCGCCGATCTGTGCATCGACTGCAAGACGCTGGCTGAGATCCGCGAAAAGCAGATGGCCGGCTAATACCGCTACTCTACATGATTGGAGCTGCATCAAGGCGGCAAGAATGCGCATGCCGATGAGCTTACTCAAGTAAGTGATTCGGGTAAGCAGGCGCAGCTAACACAGATGCAGTTTCAAGCATAACGAGTATGTTACCGCTGCGGCGTGCGCATCCGCGTGCGCCGCACAGAGAAAAGGGAACCCCTCCCCTCTGATATGCAAGAAAGTCATTATGTGGGGCGCTTTGCCCCATCGCCTTCCGGGGATCTGCATTTCGGCTCGCTGATTGCCGCTCTGGGAAGCTACCTTCAGGCTCGCGCCCAACGCGGGCAGTGGCTGGTTCGCATCGAAGATATCGACCCGCCGCGCGAAGTCCCCGGCGCCGCCGCTCGCATCCTGTCCGCGCTGGAACATTATGGTCTCCACTGGGACGGCCAGGTCATCTATCAATCCCAACGTCACGACGCCTATCGCGCCGCGCTGGATCTGTTGCAGCGCCAGGGGCTCAGCTATTACTGCACCTGCACCCGCAGCCGCATCCAGCAAATCGGCGGATTGTACGACGGCCACTGCCGCGATTTGCAGCTCGGCCCGCAGGGCGCCGCCATCCGCTTGCGTCAGACCGCCCCCGTTTACCGGTTCCACGATCGCCTGCAGGGAGAATTGCACGCCGATCCGGCGCTGGCGGGAGAAGACTTTATCATTCGCCGCCGCGACGGGCTGTTCGCTTACAACCTGGCGGTGGTGATCGACGACCATTTTCAGGGCGTGACCGAGATTGTCCGCGGCGCCGATCTGATCGAACCGACGGTGCGCCAAATTGCCCTTTACCGCCAGCTGCAGGCGCCGGTGCCCGCCTATGTGCATCTGCCGCTGGCGCTGGGTGCCAACGGCATCAAACTGTCGAAGCAAAACCATGCGCCGGCGTTGCCCGCTGGCGATCCGCGGCCGGTGCTGATCGCCGCGCTGAAATTTCTGCGCCAACCGCTGCCGGAAAGCTGGCAAGATCTTGACCTGCCATTATTATTGAGCTGGGCGATCGAACACTGGCGGTTGGAAAACGTGCCGCGTCAGGAGGCTATCCCTCTGGATGAAAACACGCCGGCATTCTCAAAGGAGCCATGGTGAGCTATGATTAGCCGCTATTTTTTGTTAGCTCCATTTTTATCAGTCACTATCGAGGTGTACCATTTTTACCCGAGTAGCCAACTTCTGTCGTAAGGTACTGACCCGCGATGACAAGCTGCCCCGCGACGACGCGGCGGCCGGCGATAAAAACGTAGTCCGCGAAGAGCGTGCCGCGGCGCCAAGCCGCCCTGCGCCGCAGCCGCGCGCCGCCGATAACGGCAGCAACGCCCCTGCCCGCCGCTCAACGCCGCGCAAGCGTCCGCCTTTCCCCCTCGCCGAGAGCAACGACTCGATGACCGTGATCCCGCGCGAACAGCACTCGATCTCCCGTAAAGACATCAGCGAAAATGCGCTGAAAGTGCTTTATCGCCTGAACAAGTCCGGCTACGAAGCCTATCTGGTCGGCGGCGGCGTGCGCGATCTGTTGCTCGGCAAAAAGCCGAAAGACTTCGACATCACCACCAACGCCACGCCGGAGCAAGTGCGTAAGCTTTTCCGCAACTGCCGCCTGGTCGGCCGCCGTTTCCGCTTGGCGCACGTGATGTTCGGGCCGGAGATCATCGAAGTGGCCACCTTCCGCGGTCACCACGAACAGAATCAGGAATCCGACAAGAATTCCTCCCAGCAGGCGCAAAACGGCATGCTGCTGCGCGACAACATCTTCGGTTCGATCGAGGAAGACGCCCAGCGCCGTGATTTCACCATCAACAGCCTGTACTACGGCGTGGCGGATTTCACCCTGCGCGATTACGTCGGCGGCCTGAACGATCTGAAACAAGGCGTGATCCGCCTGATCGGCGATCCGGAAACCCGTTACCGCGAAGATCCGGTGCGCATGCTGCGCGCGGTGCGCTTCGCCGCCAAGCTGGATATGCGCATCAGTGAAGAGACCGCCGAGCCGATCCCGCGTCTGGCTTCGCTGCTGCATGAGATCCCACCGGCGCGTCTGTTCGAAGAATCCCTCAAGCTGCTGCAGGCGGGTTACGGTTTCCAGACCTACCTGAAGCTATGCGAATATCAGCTGTTCCAACCGCTGTTCCCGCTGATCGCCCGCAACTTCACGCCGAACCACGATACGCCGATGGAGCGCATTCTGGTGCAGGTGCTGAAGAACACCGATCATCGCCTGCAGAACGACATGCGCGTCAATCCGGCCTTCCTGTTTGCCGCCATGCTGTGGTACCCGCTGCTGGAGCACGCGCAGAAACTGGCGCAGGAAAGCGGCCTGGCGTACTACGACGCCTTCGCGCTGGCGATGAACGATGTGCTCGACGAGCAGTGCCGCTCGCTGGCGATCCCGAAACGCATTACCACGCTGGTGCGCGATATCTGGCAGCTTCAGCTGCGCCTGTCTCGTCGTCAGGGCAAACGCGCGCACAAACTGATGGAACATCCGAAATTCCGTGCCGCCTATGATTTGCTGGCGCTGCGTGCGGAAGTGGAAGACAATCAGGAGATGCTGCGTCTGGCCGAGTGGTGGGGTGAGTTCCAGGACGCCACGCCGGCGCGGCAGAAAGCCATGCTGAGCACCCTGGGTGACGATCCGGCGCCGCGTCGCGCGCGTCAACGCCGTCCTCGTCGCCGGGCACCGCGTAAAGAAGGGGCATAATGATCCGCGTTTATATCGCGCTGGGCAGCAACCTGGCGCAGCCGCTGCAACAGGTTAACGCCGCGCTGGAGGCGCTGGAGCATCTCCCGCGCACCCGGCTGGTCACCTGTTCTTCGTTTTACCGCACCAAGCCGCTGGGGCCGCAAAACCAGCCGGACTTTCTCAACGCGGTGGTGGCGCTGGATACCCTGTTGCCGCCCGAACAGCTGCTCGACCATACCCAGGCGATAGAACGCAATCAGGGGCGCGTGCGCAAGGATGAACGCTGGGGGCCGCGCACGCTCGATTTAGACATCATGCTGTACGGCGACAAAGTGATCCATACCGATCGCCTGACCGTACCGCATTATGGCCTGAAAGAGCGCGAATTCATGCTCTACCCGCTGGCGGAAATCGCCCCCGATCTGATTTTCCCCGATGGCGAACCGCTCGCCAGCTGCCTAAAGCGCGTGCCGGAAAACGGCATGGCGCTGTGGCACTCGCCAAAACCGAAATCCTGACCCGCCTACAGCGCCAGCCGCGCGACGAACCCGCCTGTCGGGCGATTGGCGAAACTGACCTGTAAACCATGCAAGCCGGCGATACGCTGCACGATCGATAACCCCAGCCCGCTGCCGGTTTGCTCCTGTCCCGGCGGGCGATAGAAGCGTTCCCCCAACCGCGCCAGATGCTCTGTCGTCACCCCCGGCCCCTCATCCTCTACCGTCAGCGAGCGCTCGCTCAACGTCACGGTGACCGCGCCGCCCTGCGGGGTGTAACGCACCGCGTTGTCCAGCAAGTTGCGCAATAACAGTGACAGCAGCAGAGTCTGCCCCTGACGCACCGGCGGCGTTCCCTGCTGTTCATAACGCAGCGTCACGCCCGCCGCATGAGCCAGCCGATCCTGTTCCGCCAGGGTCATCATCACCAGTTCGTTCCAGTCAATGGGCGCCAGCTCGGCCAGATCCGACAGCGAATCCAGCCGCGACAACGTCAACAGCTGATCCACCAGCCGGGTGGCGCGATCGATGCCGACCGTCAGATTGTCCAGCGCGTGCTCGCGCATCGGCGCATCCTCCCCCGCCAACTGTACCACTTCGGTCTGCACCCGCAATGCCGCCAGCGGGCTGCGCAATTCGTGCGCGGCATCGGAGGTGAAACGCCGCTCCCGCACCAGCAACGCATTGATGCGGGCGAACAGCGCGTTGAGCGCATCCACCAGCGGGCGCACCTCGGTTGGCACCTGGCGCGCATCCAGCGGCGTGGCGTCATCGGGTGCGCGCCGACGCAAACCGGCGGCCACCGCACGCAGCGGCCGCAGCTCGCGCCCGACCATCAGCGCAATCAGCAACATCAGCACCGGCAGCGTCGCCAGCCAGGGCACCAATTGGCCGGTCACCATGCCCAGCGCCATATCGCGCCGGTAATCCCACTCCTGGCCGACCACGATGCGGTAGCGCCCGTCCGGGCTGGTCAACCATACCAGGCGCCAACTGTCGTCATCGCCTTTGCGTTCGCCGTCGGTAAAACCTTCACGCTCCCCGTCAAACAGGAAGTCGGCACCGTTCTCGCCGTCGTTGAGCAGCATCTTGCCTTGGCGATCGAAGATGGCGAACGCCAGCGCGTCATCATCTTGCTCGCCCCGTTTGCCATGATGCACCAGCTTCTTGGTTTTCGGCAGGCTGCGCGCGCTTTCATCGGCCAGCAGATCGCCGAGGTTGGCGGTCGCCAGCCGCTTGGCGAACAGCATCTGCTGGGTGTCGAACACTTCGTTGATGGTATTGCGCGACATCACCCAGGCCACCACGCTGGCAGTGCACCAGGTCAGCAGCGCCAGCAGGCTGAAAATCAGGATCAGACGCAGCCGCAGGCTGAGGCGCTTCATGGAGCATCCCCCAGCGTATAGCCCACGCCATGGATGGTGCGAATGAAGCCGTTGCCCAGCTTGCGCCGCAGGTGGTGAATATGCACCTCCACCGCGTTGCTGCTCACCTCGTCGTCCCAGTTGTACAGCTTCTCCTGGATCAACGGCCGCGCCAACACGCGCCCTTTGTTGTGCAGAAACAGCTCCAGCACCGCCAATTCGCGCGGCGTCAGCGTCACCGGTTCGCCGTTGCAACTCACGCTGCGGGTGGCGCTGTCGAACACCACGTTGCCGTGCGTCAGCTGTGGCATCAGTTGGCCGTGACGACGGCGGATCAGCGCCTGCAGGCGCGCCGCCACTTCGGCCAGCGCGAACGGCTTGCACAGATAGTCGTCGGCGCCGCTTTGCAACCCGCTGACCCGTTGCTCCAACGCATCGCGGGCGGTAAGGATCAGCACCGGCACATCCTGCCCGGCCTGGCGCCACTGGCGCAGGAGATCCAGTCCATCGAGGCCCGGCAGGCTGAGATCGAGGATCACCGCGTCATACGGCGCACTGCCCAGGGCGTTTTTACCAACCGCGCCGTCGGTGAACCAGTCCAGATTGAAGCCGAGTTTGGTCAGCCCGGCCTTGATGCCGTCCCCGATCAGTTTGTCATCTTCGATCAGCAGAATTCGCATGAGTATCCCTTTTGAGTCATGACGCCATTGCACCACAAGGTTCTTAAGAACCGCTTAAGCATGGCGATCCGCGCTACCCACCCCGATCGGGTTACAGTAGAATGGCTGCACTTTTTTGCAGCCTGGGCCTGCGTAAGCCGCACGGCCCGTTTCAGGAGACGTTGTGATGAAACCCACCACCGTGACCCATTTGCGCCAGTGGAAACAGGAGCAACGCAAGTTTGCTACCCTTACCGCCTACGATGCCAGCTTTGCCAAGCTGTTTGAAGAGCAAGGCATTAAAGTCCTGTTGGTGGGCGATTCGCTGGGCATGACGCTGCAGGGCCACGACTCCACGCTGCCGGTCACCGTCGCCGACGTCGCCTATCACACGCGCGCCGTGCGCCGCGGCGCGCCGGCCTGCCTGTTGCTGGCCGATTTGCCGTTCATGAGTTACGCCACCCCGGAACAGACCTTCGCCAACGCCGCCGAGCTGATGCGCGCCGGCGCCAACATGGTGAAACTGGAAGGCGGCAGCTGGCTGTGCGACACGGTGAAAATGCTCGCCGAACGCGCGGTGCCGGTATGCGGCCACCTGGGGCTGACGCCGCAGTCGGTCAACGTGTTCGGCGGTTATAAGGTGCAAGGGCGCGACGAACTGGCCGCCAAACAGCTGCTGCAGGATGCGCAGAATCTGGAGCTGGCCGGCATTCAGCTGCTGGTGCTGGAGTGCGTGCCGACCGAGCTGGCACGCCAGATCACCGAAGCGCTCTCCATTCCGGTCATCGGCATCGGCGCCGGCAACGGCACCGACGGCCAAATCCTGGTGATGCACGACGCCTTCGGCATCACCGGCGGCCACACGCCGAAATTCGCCAAGAACTTCCTGGCGCAAAGCGGCGATATCCGCACGGCGGTGCAACACTACATTCAGGAAGTAGAGCAAGGCCTCTATCCGGCGGCTGAACACTCTTTTAACTAAGCGATGGTTCCAGGAGTCACCCAATGATTATTATCGAAACCCTGCCGCTGCTGCGTCAGCAGATCCGCCGCTGGCGCCAGGAAGGCAAGCGCATCGCACTGGTGCCGACCATGGGCAACCTGCACGACGGCCATATGACGCTGGTCGATGAAGCGCGCGCCCGCGCCGACGTGGTGGTGGTGAGCGTCTTCGTCAACCCGATGCAGTTCGATCGCCCGGACGATCTGGCGCGCTACCCGCGCACGCTGCAGGAAGACAGCGAGAAACTGACCCGCCGCGGCGTCGATCTGGTGTTCGCGCCGGCCCCGGCCGCGGTCTATCCGCACGGGCTGGAGCAGCAAACCTATGTCGACGTACCGGGCATCTCCACCATTCTGGAAGGCGCAAGCCGGCCGGGCCACTTCCGCGGCGTTTCCACCATCGTCAGCAAGCTGTTCAACCTGGTGCAGCCTGATTTGGCCTGTTTCGGCGAGAAGGACTACCAGCAATTGGCGCTGATCCGCAAAATGGTGGCGGACATGGGTTACGACATCGACATCGTCGGCGTGCCGACCGTGCGCGCCAAAGACGGCCTGGCCCTCAGTTCACGCAACGGTTACCTGACCGCCGAAGAGCGCAAGGTTGCGCCGCAGCTGAGCAAAATCATGAACGCGCTGGCGCAGCAGCTGGCCAATGGCGAGCGCCATGTCGAAACGCTGTTGGAACAGACCGCCGAGCAACTGCGCGCCGCCGGCTTTACGCCGGATGAGCTGTTTATTCGCGATGCCGACAGCCTGCAGCCGCTGACGGTGGACAGCCAACGGGCGGTGGTGCTGATGGCCGCCTGGCTGGGCAAAGCGCGGCTTATCGACAACCAGCAGGTTGACCTGACGCTGTAAGTCATTTTTTATACTGTCGTCATCCTGCCGCCCTGACCATAGGTAGACAATAGCAGGACGATCGGTGACGATAGAGATTGCAGGGATGCAGGAGAGATGTTCAACCCCAACGCCTGTGAAGGCCGATATTCAGTTAGGTAAAGCTATGATACGTACTATGCTGCAAGGCAAGCTGCATCGCGTCAAAGTCACTCAGGCTGACTTGCACTATGAAGGATCCTGCGCCATCGATCAGGATTTCCTGGAAGCGGCCGGCATTCTGGAATATGAAGCGATCGATATCTACAACGTGGATAACGGCCAGCGCTTCTCCACCTACGCCATCGCCGCCGAGCGCGGTTCGCGCATCATTTCGGTCAACGGCGCCGCCGCGCGCTGCGCCTGCGTAGGCGACAAACTGATCATCTGCTCCTATGTGCAAATGACCGACGCTGACGCCCGCCAACATCACCCGAAGGTCGCCTATTTCGAGGGTGACAACAACCTGCAGCGCAAGGCGAAAGCCGTGCCGGTTCAGGTCGCCTGACGGTAAAACGGGCGCCTCGCGCGCCCGTTCTTTTCCTTACTGCACCACCGTACCCGGCTTGTTGGCTATCCGATCCGCCATGGTCTGGATCGAGTCGGTGCGCAGAATATACAGCCGCTTCAGCGTATAGGGATTATCCCCCGGCTTCACCTTGCCCTGCACCGTGGTCACCGCCAGATGGAAACCGGCGTCCTGCGCCGCCTGGATAGCCCGCTGGTTATAGCCGCCGAACGGGTAGGACAGATACAGCACGTGCGGGTTGAACTGCGACAGCGCGCGGCGCGAACGCTCAAAATCGAACTCGATATTGTGCAGCGAACGGCTCAGCAAAATCGGCTGGCGATTGCCGTCGGTGCGATGCAGGAAGTGGGTGTGCGACTGCACGTCGAACACGTCCTGAATCTGCTTGAGCTCCGAGACGCTCATAAACTGCAGCGAGTCCGGGTTCCATTTCTGCGGATGACGCTTGATGCGCGAAGAGATGATGAACGCCGTCGCGCGGAAACCGTAATCCTTCAATACCGGGTAAGCGTAGCGATAAACCGATTTCAGCCCGTCGTCGAAGGTCAGCACGATCGCCTTGCCCGGCAGGTTGATCTGATTCTTCAGGTAGGCTTCCAGCTGATACAGCGAAATGGTGTCGTAGCCCGCCTGCTTGAGGTAGGTCATCTGGTTGCTGAACGCCACGTCTGAGGTGGTGGTCGAAGTATGGCGGAAGCGCTTGTTCTCTTCGTTTTTCAGCAGGTGATGGTAAGTCAGCACCGGTATGCCGTTATCGATCTCGCAGTCCAGCTCATTGACGAACCCCAGCCGATCGCCGATGTTGACCTCGTACCAGGTATTGTTCAGCCGATCCTTCAGCTTGCCGATGATCGGATAACGCAGGTTGCCTTCCAGCGTGCCGAAGACCTCGCTGTCCTTGTCCGCCGCGGTGTATACGTCGATCGCCTTTTGGGTGATCAGATTCTGGTTGGTCAGCGGCTTGTTCAGCTCGCCCAGATCGTCTTGCACCTTGCGCGACTTCTTCAGCTCGCGCACGTCGTCTTTATCGATAAAGCCGGTGCCGTGCCCGAATTTGAATTCGTAGTATTCCGCATCCGCCGGGAACACCTGGATCAGTTGCCCGCGCTTCACTTCCCCTACCGGGATCACATGCTCGCCCACCAGCGAATAGACTTCGCTGTCGCGCTGCGCTTCCATGTATTCAGATTTAACCGCGCCGTCTTCCGACAGCAGATTCGCCAGGCTCACAGGGGAAACCAACGACATCAGAATGCCGAGTAACCCAGTCGCCAACTTGTATTGAGGCCGCATGATGATGTTCTGCTTACGAGTGCGTAATGACAAAAATGAAGGAAATGTGGAGCGCCAGCATAGCACGATTTGAACAGTGGGGAACTAGCGGTTATTTGAGCGATTCTATTGATTTACGCGCTGCCTGCGCCAAATCGGGAAAAGCGCCCCCGCCGGGAAAACGAGGGCGCATCAGGATCAGCTGCGCAGGCCGCGGCCGCGTTCGATCAGGTACCAGGACAGCAGGTAGAACACCGTGATAAACGCCACCAGCACCGCCATGGTGAACGCCAGCGGCACGTCGTTGATGCCGAGGAAACCGTAGCGGAAACCGCTGATCATATAGACGATCGGGTTCAGCTTCGACACCGCCTGCCAGAACGGCGGCAGCAGCGACAGCGAGTAGAACACCCCGCCCAGGTAGGTGAGCGGCGTCAACACGAAGGTCGGGATCAGGCTGATGTCGTCGAAAGTGGTGGCGAACACCGCGTTGATCAGCCCCGCCAGCGAGAACAGGATCGCCGTCAGCAACAGCGTCAGCGCAATCACCCACCAGGCGTGCACCTGCAGTGGCACGAAGAACAGCGAGATGATGGTCACCAGCACGCCGACGCAGATACCGCGCGCCACGCCGCCGCCGACATAGCCGGCGATCACCACGTGGGTCGGCACCGGCGCCACCAGCAGTTCCTCAATATTGCGCTGGAATTTGGCGCTGAAGAACGACGACGCGACGTTGGCGTAGGAGTTGGTGATCACCGCCATCATGATAAGGCCGGGCACGATGAACTGCATGTAGCTGAAGCCGTGCATATCGCCGATGCGCGAACCGATCAGGTTGCCGAAGATGATGAAGTACAGCGTCATGGTGATCACCGGCGGCACCAGGGTCTGGATCCAGATGCGCGCGAAGCGGTTCACCTCTTTGGCCCAGATGCTCTGTAAGGCCACCCAATACAAACGCGTCATGCTTTCTCTCCGTTGCCGTTAACCAGGGTGACAAACAGCTCTTCCAGGCGGTTCGCCTTGTTGCGCATGCTCAGCACCTGCACGCCCTGCGCGCTCAGCTGGGCGAACAGGCCGTTCAGCCCCTGTTCACGCATCACCTCCACTTCCAGCGTCGAGGTATCCGTCAGGCGGCTGCGGTAACCGTCCAGCTTCGGCAGCGGGCTTTTCGCCGCCAGATCGAGGATAAAGGTTTCCGACTTGAGCTTGGCCAGCAGCCCCTTCATCGAGGTGTTTTCCACCAGCTCCCCGTTCTGGATGATGCCGATGTTGCGGCACAGCATCTCCGCCTCTTCCAAATAGTGAGTGGTGAGAATGATGGTGGTGCCCTGGGCGTTCAGCTCTTTCAGGAAGCCCCACATCGAGCGGCGCAGCTCGATATCCACGCCGGCGGTCGGTTCATCGAGGATCAACAGCTTCGGCTGGTGCATCAACGCGCGGGCGATCATCAGACGGCGCTTCATGCCGCCGGACAGCATGCGAGCACGCTCGTTGCGCTTGCCCCACAGGTCCAGCTGATTGAGGTACTTTTCGGCGCGCGCCATCGCTTCACGCCGCGTGACGCCATAGTAACCCGCCTGGTTCACCACGATCTGCAATACGGTCTCAAACGGGTTGAAGTTGAACTCCTGCGGCACCAGGCCAAGCTGGCGCTTGGCGTTGACGATGTCTTTATCGATGTCGTAACCGAACACCCGCACGCTGCCGGCGGTTTTATTCACCAGCGAGCTGATGATGCCGATGGTGGTGGACTTTCCGGCGCCGTTTGGCCCCAGCAGGGCATAAAAATCCCCCGCCTCGACGCTCAGGTCGATGCCGCGCAGCGCCTTGACGCCACCGGCGTAAGTCTTGGTCAGCTGCGCTAATTCCAGTGCATAATTCATATGTAAAATAGTACCTTATAACGATGAGTATGCCGCCGCGCCCCCTGTTTGCGAGGCTTGAAACAATAACAATAATCCTAGCATCGACGGCGTTTTCACTGCGTCGAATCCGTGCGGTAAATGAGGTTGCACCACTGTTCCGATTTCCAAATTGTGACGCTTACCCTATATTACCCCAACGCAATCTGTTCGTTACGGGTCAATCACCTCCATGAAAGAAATCGAAGAGCTTATCGCCAACAACCAGGCCTGGTCGGCCAATATCAGTCAGGAAGACCCGGATTTTTTTGAACGTTTAGCCCAGGCGCAAAAGCCCCGCTTCTTATGGATTGGTTGCTCTGACAGCCGCGTTCCCGCAGAACGCCTGACCGGCCTCGAGCCGGGTGAACTGTTCGTCCATCGCAACGTGGCGAACCTCGTTATCCACACCGATCTTAACTGCCTGTCGGTGGTGCAGTATGCGGTAGATGTGCTGGAGGTCGAACACATCATCATCTGCGGCCACCTGGGCTGCGGCGGCGTGCAGGCCGCGGTGGAAAACCCGGAGCTGGGGCTGATCGACAACTGGCTGCTGCACATTCGCGATCTGTGGTACAAGCACAGTTCGCTGCTGGGCGAGCTGCCACCGGAACAGCGTTTCGACATGCTGTGCGAGATCAACGTCATTGAGCAGGTATACAACCTGGGCCACTCCACCATCATGCAATCGGCCTGGAAACGCGGCCAGAAGGTGATGATCCACGGCTGGGTGTACGGCATTCAGGACGGCCGTCTGCGCGATATGGAAGTGCTGGCGACCAGCCGCGAGAGCCTGGAGATGGGCTACCGCAAAGCGATAGCCAAACTGAAGCAGGATAAAGGCGTATAATCCCGCCGCGGGCGCGGCAGGCCGCGCCCCACATCAATTACTCGTCCAGCAGCACCACTTTGCCGACGTACGGCAGGTGACGGTAGCGCTGGGCGTAGTCGATGCCATACCCCACCACGAACTCATCCGGGATCGAGAAGCCGACATATTCGACCGGCACCTGCACTTCACGGCGCTCAGGCTTGTCCAGCAAGGTGCAAATCGCCAGCGATTTCGGCCCACGCAGCGCCAAAATCTCGCGCACTTTGTTCAGCGTGTTGCCGGAATCGATGATGTCTTCCACGATCAGCACGTCTTTGCCGCGAATGTCTTCGTCCAGATCCTTGAGGATCTTCACGTCGCGAGTGGTGGACATGCCGCTGCCGTAGCTGGAAGCCGTCATGAAGTCGACTTCATGCGGCACGTCAATCGCGCGGCACAGATCGGCCATGAACATGAAGGAGCCGCGCAGCAGCCCAACCAGCACCATGTCACTGCCGCTGTCGCGGTAATGTTCGGTGATCTGGCGGCCAAGTTCGGCGATACGGGTCTTAACTTCCTGCTCGGAAATCATTACGTCTACAGTGTGTTTCATAGTATTCAGGTCAGTTGCCGGAAGAAAGGCGCAGAGTTTAGCATAGCCTTTCGCCGGTGGCGACGCGAGCGCACCGCCACCTGAGCGATAGGCCGCGATCAATCGGCGACGGTAAAGCCCATCATCATGCCGGTATCTTCGTGTTCCAATAGGTGGCAGTGGGCCATATACGCATGTTCGCTGCTTGCCGGATGATCGAAACGCACCAGCACTTCGCTGCGCCAACCTTCGACGCGCACCGTGTCCTTCCAGCCGCTGCGATGCGCCGCCGGCGGTTTGCCGTTTTCCGACAGGATACGGAACTGGGTGCCGTGAATGTGGAACGGGTGCAGCATCATGTCGCCCTCGCCGGAAATGGTCCATTTTTCATACTGGCCCCGTTTGGCGGCAAACATCGGTTTGTTCATGTCGAAGGCCTTGCCGTTGATCATGTTGCCGTGGCTGAAGTCGAACGGTTTAGCGTTGCCCTGCGCGCCGCCATGATCCATCCCGGCCATCTTGCCATGATCCATGCCTTTCATGCTGCTCATGTCGCCGTGGTCCATGCCCTGCATGCCGCCCTTCTCCATGCCCTTCATGTTACCGTGGTCCATGCCTTTCATGTCTCCAGCGCCCGTCGCGCCATGATTCATGCTCATGCCGGCCATCGCCTGATGACCATAACGATCCATCAGCGCCTGCATGCCGAGCATATCCAGCTGCGGATCCATCATCAGCTGCAGCCAACGCTCCTGGATGCCGGCAGTGGCAGGCAATGTCGGCAGCTTCACCAGGCTGTCCGGCATGGTTTTGATGCCCTGCGCCAACGACGGCTGAATGCGCAACACCGGCAGCGGCCGATCGAACGGCGCCAGCGTCATGCCCATCTGTTTCACCGGCAACGTCACGATGTCGAACGCTTTCCCGTCGGAGGCATCGACCAGCACTTCAAAGCGCTCGCCCATCAGCATCGGCAGCTCGGTCAGCTTCACCGGTTCCGCCAGGAAACCGCCGTCGCTGGCGATGACGTACAGCGGACGGTTGTCACTGGCCGCCAGATTCAGCGAGCGGGCGTTGCAACCGTTGAGGAAACGCAAACGCAGCCAACCGCGCGGCGCCAGATGTTGCGGGTACTGCGCGCCGTTGGTAAACATGCGATCGCCAAACCAACCCACCGCAGCGCTCATCACGTCCAGGCGATATTCGATCTGGGCATCTTTGCCCAAGCGCTTATCCTGCAGGATCACCGGAACGTCATCCTGCCCCCAGGTTTTCGGCAGCGGCAGTTTGGCGCTTTCATCGTCTTCCAGCAGCACCAGCCCCGCCAGCCCCATCATCACCTGGCTGCCGGTTTTACCGTGGGTATGCGGGTGGAACCAGCAGGTGGCCGCCGGTTGATCGACGGTGAAATTCACCGTGCGCGTTGCGCCGGGATGGATCAACGCCTGCGGGCCGCCATCGACGTCGCCGGGGATTTCCAGGCCGTGCCAGTGGACGGTACTGGCTTCCGCCAGGCTGTTTTTGATATCGACCGTCACCGGCTGACCCCGCTGCAGCTTCACCGCTGGCCCGAGCAGCGCACCGTTGAATCCCCAGGTTTTGGTGGCGGCGCCGGGCAACCAGCGGGTTTCCCCCGCCTGCAGCGCCAGCGCAATCTTTCCCTGCGCGTCGGGCGTTAACAACGGGGGCACCGGCAGGGCCGGCCGCTCGGCCGCTAAGGCGGCCCGGCTCCATAACGGCAATGCGCTCGCGGCGCCCAATGCAGCGGTCAATTTAATAAAATCACGGCGTAACATCGCTGACTCCCTTTTCTCAGTGACATAACTCAACGCAGCCAGCCTAAACCTTCCCCCAGGCGGAAGGTCAAGCCTTTCCTGGCGGTATTTTAAGCTATGCCTCACAATCAAGAGCGCGCCGTGGGTGAGCGCTATGGCAGCGCCCGTCAGCAATAAAATTTGGTGCCTTTACAGGCAAGTGTGGTAACGTCTGCAGACGACAAACAGGCCTATTTCATGATGAAAAAAACAACGTTAACGATGCTGTTGCTGGCGATGCTGGGCTTCTCCAACGCCAGTCTGGCGCTGAATGAATCCGAGGCGGAAGATCTGGCCGATCTGACGGCGGTATTTATTTATTTGAAAAATGATTGCGGCTACAACGATTTGCCAAATGCGCAAATCAAACGCGCCATCGTCTATTTCGCGCAACAAAACCGCTGGGATTTGAGCAACTACAACAGCTTTAACATGAAGGCGCTGGGCGAAGACAGCTATCGCGATCTGAGCGGCATCGCCATTCCAACGCCCAAGAAGTGCAAATCGCTGGCGCGCGACTCCCTGAGCCTGCTGGCCTACGCCAATTAATCTTCCCCCTCGCCCGTCCGCCCTCCGCTCTCTCTGTCTGAAATTCAACCGTGCATCGCCAGGCAGAGTTAGCTATGATGTTGCGCCGATTTTTCATGGCTGTTATTACGGAGTTTCCCGCACATGACCCAGAAAGAAATTTGGTACGAAACGCTGCATACGGGCTTCGGCCAGTACTTTTCGGTAGAGAAGGTGCTATACCGCGAGAAGACCGATCATCAGGATCTGGTGATCTTCGAGAACCCGGTGCTGGGGCGCGTGATGGCGCTCGACGGCGTGGTGCAAACCACCGAGCGTGACGAGTTCATCTATCACGAAATGCTGACCCACGTGCCGCTGTTGGCGCACGGCCAGGCGAAGAAAGTGCTGATCATCGGCGGCGGCGACGGCGGCATGCTGCGCGAAGTCAGCCGGCATCCTGGCGTTGAGCAGATCACCATGGTCGAAATCGACGCCGGCGTCGTCGAGTTCTGCCGCCAGTACCTGCCCAACCACAGCGCCGGCGCCTATGACGATCCGCGCTTCAAGCTGGTGATCGACGACGGCGTCAACTTCGTGAATCAAACCGACGAAACGTTCGATGTGATCATCTCCGACTGCACCGATCCGATCGGCCCCGGCGAAAGCCTGTTCACCTCGGCGTTTTATGAAGGCTGCGCCCGCTGCCTGAATGAGGGCGGCATTTTCGTTGCGCAAAACGGGGTCTGTTTCCTGCAGCAGGACGAGGCGGTCAACAGCCACGCCAAACTGAGCCGCTACTTTACCGACGTCAGCTTCTATCAGGCGGCGATCCCGACCTATTACGGCGGCATCATGACCTTCGCCTGGGCGAGCCAGAACCCGGCGCTGCGCCAGCGCGATCTGCCTACCCTGCAACAGCGCTTTAACCAAAGCGGCCTACACTGCCGTTATTACAACCCGGCAATTCACGTCGGCAGCTTTGCCCTGCCGCAATATTTGCTCAATGCCCTGAACGTAACACGTTAAGCGAGAAGATAAAGGAGGTGGCCCAAATTGCATAAGCTAAAACTGCACGGCTTCAACAACCTGACCAAGAGCCTGAGTTTTTGTATTTACGATATTTGTTACGCCAAAACCGCGGACGATCGCGATGGCTATATCGCCTACATAGACGAACAATATAACGCCAACCGGCTGACCGAGATCCTGAGCGAGACCTGCTCGATCATCGGCGCCAATATTCTGAACATCGCGCGTCAGGACTACGAGCCGCAGGGCGCCAGCGTCACCATCCTGGTCAGCGAAGAGCCGATCGATCCGAAAGACGTCGATACGTCGGAACACCCCGGTCCGCTACCGAATACGGTCGTCGCGCACCTGGACAAGAGCCATATCTGCGTGCACACCTACCCGGAAAGCCATCCGGAAGGCGGGCTGTGCACCTTCCGCGCCGATATCGAGGTCTCGACCTGCGGCGTCATTTCGCCCCTCAAGGCGCTGAACTACTTAATTCACCAGCTGGAATCCGACATCGTCACCATGGACTATCGCGTGCGCGGTTTTACCCGCGACGTGAACGGCGTGAAACATTACATCGATCATGAGATCAATTCGATCCAGAACTTTATGTCGGAAGACATCAAGGCGCTGTACCACATGATGGACGTGAACGTTTACCAGGAAAATATCTTCCATACCAAGATGTTGCTGAAGGATTTCGATCTGAAGCACTACCTGTTTAACGCGGAGCCGGAGGCGTTGAGCGCAGCCGAACGCAAGCAGATCACCGATCTGTTATGGAAAGAGATGCAGGAAATCTATTACGGCCGCAATATTCCGCATCTGTGATGGAAAGGGCGCGGCGCGCCGCGCCCTGATGCTTAGTACTTCAGCATGAAAGAACGATAGGCCTTCAACACCAGCAGGAAATCCTCAACGCCGCAGAATGAGAGGCTTTCTTCGTCGTAGTAGTTCATCCCCTCTTCCATTTCGTCGCCCTCGAACTCCAGCTGATTGGCGCGGATCATCACTTCTTCACCATCCATCAGCAGCGTATATTCATGGCCTTCCAGCTGCCATTGGCGCTCGCTGCCTTTGACCTCGGCCGCGCCGGCTTCAATGCGGTCCAGCAGGTTGAAATCGCCTTTGACTTCTTCATTGATCCAGTGGCCAATCGCTTCATGCCCCATCGAAAATCTGACGATCACCTGACCGGTGACGTCACGCAGAAATTCGTAATCCATAGCATGCCCTCCTGAGCCCTTTTTCTTAGTGTAAACATAAATGGCGGACTAACTCAGTGAGCGCTCGCAAAGTTGGCAACTGAGCAAAATAAAACGGGAGGCCAAGGCCTCCCGTTAAACAGTTGCGCAATATAGCGGCTTACACGGCGGTTTGGAAGATCACGCCGTCGGCTTTTTCGGTGTACTGGCCCAGCTGGTCAAAGTTCAGGTAGCGGTAGGTATCCGCCGCCGTCTTATCGACCTGCGCCATATAGGTCTGGTACTCGTCCGGCGTCGGCAGGCGGCCCAGCAGGGACGCTACCGCGGCCAGTTCGGCAGACGCCAGATAGACGTTGGCGCCGGTGCCCAGACGGTTCGGGAAGTTACGGGTTGAGGTGGAAACCACCGTCGCGCCGTCCGCCACGCGCGCCTGGTTGCCCATGCACAGCGAGCAGCCCGGGATCTCGATACGCGCGCCGCTCTTGCCGAAGACGCTGTAGTAGCCTTCTTCGGTCAGCTGAGCCGCATCCATCTTGGTTGGCGGCGCCACCCACAGACGAGTCGGCAGCTGGCCCTTGTGCTGATCCAGCAGCTTGCCCGCCGCGCGGAAATGGCCGATGTTGGTCATGCAAGAACCGATGAACACTTCATCGATTTTGCTGTTGGCCACGTCAGACAGCAGGCGCGCATCGTCAGGATCGTTCGGCGCACACAGGATCGGCTCTTTGATCTCGTTCAGATCGATGTCGATCACCGCTGCGTATTCCGCATCCGCATCGCCTTCCAGCAGTTGCGGATCCGCCAGCCATTTTTCCATGCCCTGAATACGGCGCTCCAGCGTACGGCGATCGCCGTAGCCTTCGGAGATCATCCACTTCAGCAGCACGATGTTGGAGTTCAGGTACTCTTCAATCGGCGCCTTGTCCAGCTTGATGGTACAACCGGCGGCGGAACGTTCGGCGGACGCATCGGTCAGCTCAAACGCCTGCTCGACCTTCAGATCCGGCAGGCCTTCGATCTCCAGAATGCGGCCGGAGAAGATGTTTTTCTTGCCCTTCTTCTCGACGGTCAGCAGACCCTGCTGGATCGCGTAGTAAGGGATGGCGTGCACCAGATCGCGCAGGGTGATGCCCGGCTGCATTTTGCCTTTGAAGCGCACCAGCACCGACTCAGGCATATCCAGCGGCATCACGCCGGTCGCGGCGGCAAACGCCACCAGGCCGGAACCGGCCGGGAAGGAGATGCCGATCGGGAAGCGGGTGTGGGAATCGCCGCCGGTGCCGACGGTGTCAGGCAGCAGCATGCGGTTCAGCCAGGAGTGGATCACGCCGTCGCCCGGGCGCAGCGAGACGCCGCCGCGGTTCATGATGAAGTCAGGCAGCGTGTGGTGCGTGGTCACGTCGACCGGTTTCGGGTACGCGGCGGTGTGGCAGAACGACTGCATGACGAGATCGGCGGAGAAGCCGAGGCAGGCCAGGTCTTTCAGCTCATCGCGGGTCATCGGGCCGGTGGTGTCCTGAGAGCCGACGGAGGTCATCTTCGGCTCGCAGTATTCGCCAGGGCGAATGCCGGCGACGCCGCAGGCGCGGCCGACCATTTTCTGCGCCAGCGAGAAGCCTTTGTTGCTGGCGGCTACCGGTTTGGCGATGCGGAACACGTCGCTGTGCGGCAGACCCAGCGCTTCGCGCGCCTTGGTGGTCAGGCCGCGGCCGATGATCAGCGGGATACGGCCGCCGGCACGCACTTCATCCAGCAGCACGTCGGTTTTCAGCTCGAAGTTGGCGATCAGCGCGCCGGTTTCGTGGTTGCGCACTTCACCTTTGTACGGGTAAACGTCGATCACGTCGCCCATGTTCAGCTCGGACACGTCCACTTCGATCGGCAAGGCGCCGGCATCTTCCATGGTGTTGAAGAAGATAGGCGCAATCTTGCCGCCCAGCACCACGCCACCGCCGCGCTTGTTCGGCACGTGCGGGATGTCGTCGCCCATGAACCACAGCACCGAGTTGGTGGCGGATTTACGGGAGGAACCGGTGCCGACCACGTCGCCGACGTAGGCCAGCGGGAAGCCTTTCTTGTTCAGCAGCTCGATCTGTTTGATCGGGCCGACGCTGCCCGGCTGATCCGGCACGATGCCTTCACGTTCGTTTTTCAGCATCGCCAGCGCGTGCAGCGGGATATCCGGGCGCGACCAGGCGTCCGGCGCCGGGGACAGGTCATCGGTGTTGGTTTCGCCGGTCACTTTGAACACGGTGACGGTGATCTTTTCCGCCAGCTCCGGGCGCGACAGGTACCATTCGGCATCGGCCCAAGACTGCATGATCTGCTTGGCGTGCGCGTTGCCGGCTTTCGCCTTCTCTTCCACATCGTAGAAGTTGTCGAACATCAGCAGCGTGTGGGACAGCGCTTTAGCGGCGATCGGCGCCAGCTTTTCGTTGTCCAGGGCTTCGATCAGCGGATGAATGTTATAGCCGCCCTGCATGGTGCCTAACAGTTCAATGGCTTTCTCGGGGGTAACCAGGGGGGATGTCGCTTCACCTTTGGCGATGGCCGCCAGGAAACCTGCTTTGACGTAGGCGGCTTCGTCGACGCCCGGTGGAACACGGTTAATCAGCAGGTCTAACAGGAATTCTTCTTCGCCTTTTGGCGGATTCTTCAGTAGTTCGACCAGCGCGGCCATTTGGGTGGCGTCTAGCGGCTTAGGGGCGATGCCCTCAGCAGCACGCTCGGCTACGTGCTTACGGTATTCTTCTAGCACGACGTTCTCCTCGCTCTCATTGTCATTTATTGTGCCTGGCGTATATGCAAACCGGGTTTATACCCTTTGGGTTTCACTCTGTGGCTAGGCGATCGGCCCGTAAAGGCCCCGAAACGGTGATTGGGGCAAACAAGCACGGTCAAACAGCGTTACAGCATGAAAGACTGATGGGTAGAGCGCACGGCGATATTGATGCCATCTATCCTGACGGGGCACTGCTGTCGATGTCCTGGACTGTAAGGTACAGTGCCCGGTTCCGCTCAGCCAGCATATCAGGATTTGAAACGGTTGTTAATTCGTTCACATAAAAGCAACATTAAATCTTTGCTGAATCGTTGAGCGCAGCGTAATCGGCTGCCGGACAAACAGGGCATTATATCCACATAATTAAAACGGATATAAGCATGAGGATCGGAATTTGGCGCAGCGGCCACAAAAAACCGCGTTCTGCATCTGAGCAAAAAAAACGGCCCCTTCTCAGGAGCCGCTTGTTAACCGGTCAAACCAGCAGAATTACTTCTTCTTGGCTTTCGGGTTAGGCAGATCGGTGATGCTGCCTTCGTAGATTTCCGCCGCCAGGCCCACGGATTCGTGCAGGGTCGGGTGAGCGTGGATGGTCAGCGCGATGTCTTCCGCGTCGCAGCCCATCTCGATAGCCAGACCGATTTCACCCAGCAGCTCGCCGCCGTTGGTGCCGACAATCGCGCCACCGATGATGCGGTGAGTTTCTTTGTCGAAGATCAGTTTGGTCATGCCGTCTGCACAGTCGGAAGCGATCGCACGGCCGGAAGCCGCCCACGGGAAGGTGGAGGTTTCGTAGCTAATGCCTTTCTCTTTCGCTTCTTTCTCGGTCAGACCCACCCACGCCACTTCCGGCTCGGTGTAAGCGATGGATGGGATCACTTTCGGATCGAAGTAGTGCTTCATGCCGGCGATAACTTCTGCGGCGACGTGGCCTTCGTGCACGCCTTTGTGCGCCAGCATCGGCTGACCGACGATGTCGCCGATGGCGAAGATGTGCGGCACGTTGGTGCGCAGCTGTTTGTCGACGTTGATGAAGCCACGCTCGTCAACTTCAACACCGGCTTTGCCGGCATCCAGCAGTTTGCCGTTCGGCACGCGGCCGATCGCCACCAGCACCGCGTCGTAACGCTGTGGCTCTGCCGGCGCTTTTTTACCTTCCATCGTGACGTAGATGCCGTCTTCTTTGGCTTCTACCGCGGTCACTTTGGTTTCCAGCATCAGGTTGAACTGCTTGCTGATACGTTTGGTGAAGACTTTCACCACGTCTTTATCTGCCGCCGGGATAACCTGATCGAACATTTCAACGACGTCGATCTGTGAACCCAGCGCATGGTATACGGTGCCCATTTCCAGGCCGATGATGCCGCCGCCCATAACCAGCAGACGCTCTGGGACGGTTTTCAGCGCCAGCGCATCGGTAGAATCCCACACGCGTGGATCTTCATGAGGAATGAATGGCAGTTGGATCGGACGAGAACCTGCAGCGATGATGGCGTTGTCGAAGTTGATGGTGGTTGGGCCGTTTTCGCCTTCAACAACCAGGGTGTTAGCGCCGGTGAACTTGCCCAGGCCGTTGACCACTTTCACTTTACGGCCTTTCGCCATGCCAGCCAGACCGCCGGTCAGCTGAGTGATGACTTTTTCTTTCCAGACGCGCACTTTGTCGATGTCGGTTTTCGGCTCGCCGAAAACGATGCCGTGTTCGGCCAACGCTTTGGCTTCTTCGATCACTTTGGCAACGTGCAGCAGTGCTTTGGAAGGGATACATCCCACGTTCAGGCAAACCCCGCCCAGAGTGGAATAACGTTCAACCAGAACGGTTTCAAGACCTAAGTCAGCGCAACGAAAGGCTGCAGAGTAACCTGCCGGGCCCGCCCCAAGTACCACGACCTGAGTTTTAATTTCAGTACTCATCATGACCTCTTAATTGATTGTCCGGCGGGTCAGACGTCATTTTTATTGCTAATCGATCTCATAACGCCCTTCATCCACCGGGACGCTTACACCGCGAGCAGTTTACAGAATTGTTAATAATCTGCAAAGCGTGTTCGAGTGACCCGTGTCTCAACAATTTTGTCGAGTTATGCAAAATCCGACAAAACTGCTACAGAATCGTCAGGGGCGCAGCATGCTGCGCCCCTTTTGCATTACATCACCAGACGGCGAATGTCGGACAACATGTTGTTGATGATGGTGATGAAGCGCGCACCATCGGCACCGTCGATAACGCGGTGGTCGAAGGACAGCGACATCGGCATCATCAGGCGCGGCATGAACTCTTTACCGTTCCAGACCGGCTCCATCGCAGACTTGGAGACACCCAGGATAGCCACTTCCGGCGCGTTGACGATCGGCGCGAAGTGAGTTGTCCCGATGCCGCCCAGGCTGGAGATGGTGAAGCAGCCGCCCTGCATCTCGCCCGCGGTCAGCTTGCCGTCGCGCGCTTTCTTGGAGATGGTCATCAGCTCGCGAGACAGCTCGGTGATGCTCTTCTTGTTCACGTCCTTGAACACCGGAACCACCAGGCCGTTCGGGGTATCTACCGCCACGCCGATGTTGATGTATTTCTTCAGCGTCAGCTTCTGACCGTCTTCGGACAGCGAGCTGTTGAAGCGCGGCATCTGCTCCAGAGCGGCAGCGACAGCTTTCATGATGAACACGACAGGCGTGAACTTCACGTCCAGCTTGCGCTTGGCCGCTTCTTCGTTCTGCTGCTTGCGGAACGCTTCCAGATCGGTGATGTCGGTTTTGTCGAAGTGAGTCACGTGCGGGATCATCACCCAGTTGCGGCTCAGGTTCGCGCCAGAGATCTTCTGGATGCGGCCCATTTCGACTTCTTCGATCTCGCCGAACTTGCTGAAGTCCACTTTCGGCCATGGCAGCATGCCTGGCAGACCGCCGCCGGCAGCAGCCGGGGCCGCTTCAGCGCGTTTCACCGCGTCTTTCACGTAAGCCTGAACGTCTTCGCGCAGGATGCGGCCTTTACGACCGGTGCCTTTCACTTTCGCCAGGTTAACGCCGAATTCACGCGCCAGACGACGAATGACCGGAGTCGCGTGCACGTAGGCCGCGTTCTCGGCGAACTCGCCTTTGTCTTCAGCTTTCGCAGCCGGAGCGGCGGCTTTAGCGGCGGCCGGCGCCGGCGCAGCGTCCGCTTTAGCGGCTGGAGCGGCGGCAGCGGCAGGCGCAGCGCCTTCCACTTCGAACACCATGATCAGGGAGCCGGTTTTCACTTTGTCGCCGGTCGCGATCTTGATCTCTTTCACGGTGCCCGCGAACGGCGCTGGCACTTCCATGGAGGCCTTGTCGCCTTCCACGGTGATCAGAGACTGCTCGGCGGCAACCTTGTCGCCCACCTTGACCATCACCTCGGTCACTTCGACTTCGTCACCGCCGATATCCGGCACGGCGACGTCTTTAGCCGCAGAGGCCGCAGGCGCTGCGGCGGCAGCCGGTGCTTGCGCCGCAGCCGGGGCCGCAGCGGAAGCGGCGCCGGCCACTTCGAACACCATGATCAGGGAACCGGTTTTCACTTTGTCGCCGGTCGCGATCTTGATCTCTTTCACGGTGCCCGCGAACGGCGCAGGGACTTCCATGGAAGCCTTGTCGCCTTCCACAGTGATCAGGGACTGCTCGGCTTCCACCTTGTCGCCCACTTTCACCAGGATCTCGGTCACTTCGACTTCGTCGGCGCCGATATCCGGCACGGCAACGTCTTTGGCCGCAGCGGCAGCCGGGGCAGCTGCTGCCGCCGGTTTTTCTTCCGCTTTCGCCGCCGGTGCAGCTTCCGCTGCGCCTGCCGCTTCGAAGATCATGATCAGTTTGCCGGTTTCGGTTTTATCGCCGACCGCCACTTTAATCTCTTTCACCACGCCCGCCTGCGGGGAGGGCACTTCCATGGAAGCCTTGTCGCCTTCCACGGTGATCAGCGATTGTTCCGCTTCAACTTTATCGCCGACCTTCACCAGAATCTCGGTGATTTCGACTTCATCTGCACCGATGTCCGGTACGTTGATTTCGATAGACATTATTCAGTACCTCTTAGGCCAGACGCGGGTTAACTTTTTCCGGGTTGATGTCGAATTTCTTGATTGCATCAGCAACCACGGAAGCTTCGATCTCACCGCGTTTAGCCAGTTCACCCAGAGCAGCAACCACCACGTAGGACGCATCGACTTCGAAGTGGTGACGCAGGTTTTCGCGGCTGTCCGAACGACCGAAGCCGTCGGTGCCCAGTACGCGATAATCGCTGGCCGGCACATAAGTACGAACCTGTTCGGCGAACAGTTTCATGTAGTCGGTAGAGGCTACCGCCGGCGCTTCGTTCATCACCTGAGCGATGTAAGGCACGCGTGGCGCTTCGGTTGGGTGCAGCATGTTCCAACGCTCGCAATCCTGGCCGTCGCGCGCCAGTTCGGTGAACGAGGTCACGCTGTAGGTGTCGGAACCCACGCCGTAGTCCTTCGCCAGGATCTGCGCAGCTTCGCGCACGTGGCGCAGGATGGCGCCGGAGCCCAGCAGCTGCACCTTGCCTTTGCTGCCTTCCAGCGTTTCCAGCTTGTAGATACCCTTGCGGATACCTTCTTCCGCACCCTGCGGCATCGCAGGCATGTGGTAGTTTTCGTTCAGCGTGGTCAGGTAGTAGTACACGTTTTCCGGGTTGTCGCCATACATGCGCACCAGACCATCGTGCATGATGACCGCCACTTCGTACGCGTAAGCCGGATCGTAAGAGATGCAGTTAGGGATGGTCAGAGACTGGATGTGGCTGTGGCCATCTTCGTGCTGCAGACCTTCGCCGTTCAGGGTAGTACGGCCCGAGGTCCCGCCGATCAGGAAGCCGCGCGCCTGTTGGTCGCCCGCTGCCCAGCACAGGTCGCCGATGCGTTGGAAACCGAACATCGAGTAGTAGATGTAGAACGGAATCATCGGCAGATCGTTGGTGCTGTAGGAGGTCGCTGCGGCAAGCCAGGAAGAGGCTGCGCCCAGTTCGTTGATGCCTTCCTGCAGGATTTGGCCTTTCTCGTCTTCTTTGTAGTAAGCAACCTGCTCACGGTCCTGCGGGGTGTACTGCTGGCCGTTCGGGCTGTAGATACCGATCTGACGGAACAGACCTTCCATACCGAAGGTACGCGCTTCGTCGGCGATGATTGGCACCAGGCGATCTTTGATCGACTTGTTCTTCAGCATCACGTTCAGGGCACGCACGAAGGCGATAGTGGTGGAGATCTCTTTGTTCTGTTCTTCCAGCAGCGAGCTGAAATCTTCCAGCGCCGGCATTTCCAGCTTCTGGGTGAACTCCGGCAGACGGGTAGGCACGTAGCCTTTCAGCGCCTGGCGACGTTCGTGCAGGTATTTGTACTCTTCGGAATCTTTCTCGAAGGTGATGTACGGCAGTTTTTCGATGTCAGCATCGGCAACCGGCACGTTGAAACGATCGCGGAAGTGGTGAACCCCTTCCATGTTCATTTTCTTCACCTGGTGAGCGATGTTTTTACCTTCCGCGGTTTCACCCATGCCGTAACCTTTGATGGTGTGGGCCAGGATAACGGTCGGTTTGCCTTTGGTGTCCTGCGCTTTTTTCAGTGCAGCGAAGATTTTCTTCGGATCGTGACCACCACGGTTCAGCGCCCAGATTTCGTCGTCGGTCATGTCTTTGACCAGCGCCGCGGTTTCCGGGTAACGGCCGAAGAAGTGCTCGCGCACGTAAGCGCCGTCTTTGGATTTGAAGGTCTGGTAGTCGCCGTCCAGGGTCTCGTTCATCAGCTGAACCAGTTTACCGCTGGTGTCTTTGCGCAGCAGCTCGTCCCAACGGCCGCCCCAGATCACTTTCAGCACTTGCCAGCCTGCGCCGGAGAAGATGCCTTCCAGTTCGTTGATGATCTTGCCGTTACCGGTGACCGGGCCGTCCAGGCGCTGCAGGTTGCAGTTGATGACGAACACCAGGTTGTCCAGCTTCTCGCGGGTGGCGATGGTGATGGCGCCTTTGGATTCCGGCTCATCCATCTCGCCGTCGCCCAGGAAGGCGTAAACGGTCTGCTCAGAGGTGTCTTTCAGGCCGCGGTGTTCCAGGTATTTCAGGAACTTCGCCTGATAGATGGCGCTGATTGGGCCCAGGCCCATGGATACGGTCGGGAACTGCCAGAATTCCGGCATCAGCTTAGGATGCGGGTAAGAGGACAGACCGTTGCCGTGCACTTCCTGACGGAAGTTGTTCATCTGTTCTTCAGTCAGGCGGCCTTCAAGGAAGGCACGCGCGTAAACGCCCGGAGAGATGTGGCCCTGGAAGTAGACCAGGTCGCCGCCGTCTTTCTCGTTGCGTGCGCGGAAGAAGTGGTTAAAGCAGACTTCATAGAAGGTCGCGGAAGACTGGAAGGAAGCCATGTGGCCGCCCAGCTCCAGGTCTTTCTTGGATGCGCGCAGAACGGTCATGATCGCGTTCCAACGGATCGCAGAGCGAATGCGGCGTTCCAGATCCAGGTTGCCTGGGTAAGCCGGTTCGTCTTCTACCGCGATGGTGTTGACGTAGTTGTGCGCTGCAGCACCGGCCGCAACGTTAACGCCGCCTTTGCGGGCTTCTCCCAATACCTGATCAATCAGAAACTGAGCTCGCTCAACACCCTCTTCACGGATGACCGATTCGATCGCCTGCAGCCAGTCGCGGGTTTCGATCGGATCCACGTCATTGTTTAAACGTTCTGACATGGTGGTATTCCTTATCTGTCTAATGGTTTGTTTGGAGCCTGTCTTCCTGTGCTCTGTGAAAAAACACACGAAGACAGGCCCATCAGTTTAGTTGCCGCTTAAGTACTTAACTAAGTACCTCGAACTTAACCCCCGCAGGCTGGTGTACCCTGAAGAGGACAGCTCTTAATCCTTGCGTTGCTGGAGACGCCGCAGCGATCTCTCGCGCCGAGTATGCTCCCGGCTGAGATCCAGCAAGATTTCCTCGATAAACGCCAAGTGGCGATGCGAGGCTTCACGGGCCTTTTCCGGCTCGCGTGCCACAATCGCCTCAAAAATTCCGGCGCGGTGGCTGCTCACTTTTGCCAACATCTCACGGCGCGAGTAGAGCAATTCAAAGTTCTGACGCACGTTCTGTTCCAGCATCGGCCCCATGCAGCGTAGCAGGTGAAGTAACACAACGTTGTGAGCGGCTTCAGTCACGGCGATTTGATACTGCATGACCGCATCGGCTTCGGCGTCGAGATCGCCGCTGTCTTGAGCCTGTTGAATCACGATGTGGCAATCGCGGATGCGCGCCAGATCTTCATCGGTGCCGCGCAGCGCCGCGTAATAGGCGGCAATGCCTTCCAGCGCGTGACGGGTTTCCAGCAGATCGAACTGTGATTCGGGATGGTCGGCCAGCAGCTCGGCCAGCGGATCGCTGAAGCTCTGCCACAGATTAGTTTGCACGAAGGTGCCGCCGCCCTGACGGCGCAGGAGCAGCCCTTTCGCTTCAAGGCGCTGAATGGCCTCTCTCAGAGAAGGACGGGAGACATCAAATTGTTTCGCCAGCTCACGCTCCGGAGGCAGTTTTTCGCCTGGGCGCAGTGTCCCCTCGAGGATCAGGTATTCGAGCTGTTGCTCGATAACATCTGACAACTTGGGTTGGCGGATTTTGCTGTAGGCCATGAGTGAATTCTTCTCTGCGAATGGCGCGGAGTCAATTGGTAATACCAATTTCAAAAACGTGACGGTAAAGTAACAAAGTATTCACCTCCTGTCCATACGGGCCTTGATCGAAATCAGGTTACCCGCACATTTTAACACCCCGCTGAAAACCCCGCTGCAAACCGGTAACGCCGTGATGGTATTACCATTTACGCGGCGGGTTGGGGATTTAACTTTTACCAAACCTTACGCAAGGCAGAGTGCAAACTTTTTGCCCGAGTTTTATTGCATGGTTATTACGCTTTAATGAATGGCTATTTGGCGAACAGCGCAACGGCGGTTCGTTCATTATTTGAACGCGGCCCACCGTTCAGATCTACGTTATTTTTGCGCATTATGTGATTTGTTGCTTATTTCATGCACTGAATCCCCCCTGCCGTCACACAACCCGCATTTTGTTTCCTAAACTGCTGCAATCTTAATCACTCACACGACAAAGCAGGTGCAAACCGACGCGCATAACATTATTCTCTGCCAAACGGTAGCGGCGCCGTGGAATTAATAGCTATAACGCCGTAAATAAAACAAAACACACATCGTAACCACTGCTTTACAGGCAGGTGGGCATTCACAACGACAGAGGGTTAGATTGATGGATGGTCAACAGCATGGTGACCAGCTGAAGCGCGGCCTGAAAAACCGCCATATTCAGCTCATCGCCTTAGGTGGCGCAATCGGCACCGGGTTATTTCTCGGTATCGCTCAAACAATAAAAATGGCCGGCCCGTCAGTGCTCCTCGGCTACGCCATCGGCGGCTTCATCGCGTTTCTGATCATGCGCCAGCTGGGGGAAATGGTGGTGGAAGAGCCGGTCGCCGGCTCCTTCAGCCACTTCGCCTACAAATACTGGGGCAACTTCGCCGGCTTCGCCTCCGGCTGGAACTACTGGGTGCTGTATGTCCTGGTGGCGATGGCGGAGCTGACCGCGGTCGGCATCTACGTGCAGTACTGGTGGCCGGAGATCCCCACCTGGGTTTCCGCCGCGGTATTCTTCCTGGCGATCAACGCCATCAACCTGGCCAACGTCAAAGTTTACGGCGAGATGGAGTTCTGGTTCGCCATCATCAAAGTGGTGGCGATTATCGGCATGATCGTGTTCGGCGCCTACCTGCTGTTCAGCGGCATGGGCGGCCCGGAAGCCACCGTCACCAACCTGTGGGCGCAGGGCGGGTTCTTCCCGAACGGCGTCATGGGCCTGGTGATGGCGATGGCGGTGATCATGTTCTCCTTCGGCGGCCTCGAGCTGGTCGGCATCACCGCCGCCGAAGCCGACAACCCGCAAAAAAGCATTCCAAAAGCCACCAATCAGGTGATCTACCGCATCCTGATCTTCTATATCGGTTCACTGGCCATTCTGCTGTCGCTGTACCCGTGGGGCAAAGTGGTTGAAGGCGGCAGCCCGTTCGTGCTGATCTTCCACGCGCTGAACAGCAACCTGGTGGCGACCGTGCTGAACATCGTGGTGCTCACCGCCGCGCTGTCGGTCTACAACAGCTGCGTCTACTGCAACAGCCGCATGCTGTACGGCTTGGCGCAGCAGGGCAACGGCCCGAAAAGCCTGCTGAAGGTCGACGGCCGCGGCGTGCCGGTGGTGGCCATCGGCATTTCCGCCCTCGCCACCGCGCTGTGCGTGCTGATTAACTACCTGATCCCGGGCCGCGCCTTCGAACTGCTGATGGCGTTAGTGGTATCGGCGCTGGTGATCAACTGGGCGATGATCAGCCTGGCGCACCTGAAATTCCGCGCCGCCAAAAACCGCGAAGGCGTGGTGCCGAAGTTCAAAGCGTTCTGGTACCCGTTCAGCAACTACCTGTGCCTGCTGTTCATGGCCGGCATCCTGGTGATCATGTACCTGACGCCGGGCATTCAAATCTCGGTGCTGCTGATCCCGGTATGGGTGGCGATCCTGGCCGTCGGTTACGCCATCAAACAGCGCAGCCAACGTGTCGCCGGCGTCACCAGCCGTTGAATCGCGTGACCGCGCAATAAAATGGCCCGCAGATGCGGGCCATTTTTTTCGTCTGAACGCCGCTTACTTGCGCAGCGCTTTCACCTGCTCGGCGGTGACGTCCGCCGGCAAACCGCCCCAGGTCACCCGCAGGTAGTTTACCAGTTCCGCCACGTCGGCATCGCTCAGACGCTCGCCGAAGCCCGGCATGCTCTGCATGCTTTCACCGTTCGGGAACTGCTGGGCCGGCAGGCCGTCCAGCACCGACACGATCAGGTTCTTGCCGTCCGCCTGGCGCAGCGTGGCGTTATCGCGCATCGCCGGTGCGACGTGCGGTTTGCCTTCGCCTTCGCGCGCATGGCAGCCGGCGCACTGATCCAGATAGGTCATGCGCCCGGCATCGCTGCCCTGGCCCATTTTCACCGGCACCGCCGCCGGCGGCTGCTCGCCCATCAGATACAGCGCCAGCGCCTGATGATCTTCCGGCGTCAAATGACGGGTGCTGAGATCCACCACCATATGCATCTCACTGAAGGCCGAACCCTGCGGCGCGAGGCCGGTGCCGAGGAAGCGGCTGACGTCCTGCGGCGTCCAGCCGCGCTGCGCCAAGCCGTGCGGCGTAATGTCCGGCGCCATGAAGCGGCCGAGATCGCCGCCCTGCATCGGCTTGCCGAGATCCATCTGCCCCAGCGCGCCGCGCGGCGTGTGACATTCGCCACAGTGGCCCAGCACATCGGCCAGATAGCGGCCGCGCTGCCATTGCGGCGAGCTGCCCTGCGAGCTGGCCGGCAGCGGATCCTGGCTGCGGAACAGCAGGTTCCAGCCGATCAGCGCCATGCGCTGGTTGAACGGGAACGGCATCTCGTTGGCCGGAATGGCCACGTCCACCGCCGGGCGCGTCATCAGGTAAGCGTAGATGTCATCGGCGTCCTGACGCGAAATGCCCTTGTACGAGGTGTAAGGCATCGCCGGGTACAGGTGCCGTCCGCCCGGCGCCACGCCCTGCGTCAGCGCCAGGAAGAAGTCGTCCTTGCTCCAGCGCCCGATGCCGTGGTCGGCCGACGGCGTCAGGTTGCTGCCGTAAATCGTGCCGAACGGCGTGTCCAGCGGATAGCCGCCGGCCAACGGCGCCCCGCCGCTGGCGGTATGGCAGGCGGCGCAGTCGGCGGCCTGCGCCAGATAGCGGCCGCGCGCGATCTGTTCGGCGCTGGCGGTCACCTGCTGCACCGGGCCGTCGTAACGGCGGTTTTCCCGCCACCACAACAGCGCAATCACCACGATCGCCACCAGCACAATCAACACTGCGAGACGTTTTTTCATTGCGCCGTCTCCTTCAGCAGGCCCGGCGTTTTCAGCACCACGTCGCGCACCGCTTCGTAGTAGCGCACGTAGCCGGTGCAGCGGCAGATGTGGCTGTCCAGCGCCTGCTCGATGGCGTTCTCCAGCTGATCGCGGGCGATCGGCTCACGCTTGAGCTTTTCCACGAAGATGGTGGCGGCGTTGACGAAACCTGGCGTGCAGTAGCCGCACTGGAAGCTGTAGTGCTCCAGAAACGCCTGCTGGATCGGCGACAGCTCAACCACCTCCCCCTGTTCGTCCACCCTGGCGTGGCCTTCGACGGTGCGCACTTTCTTGCCGTTGAAGAAATGCGCGCCGGTGATGCAGGTGCGCACCTCTTCGCTGGTGCCGCTCGGGTGATCGACAATAGCCACGCAGGCGTGGCAAATGCCCTGCCCGCAGCCGAGGCGCGAACCGGTCAAATCGAGATACTCGTGCAGGAAATCGATCATCATCAAGCCTTCCGGCACCTCGATCGGGCCGTACTGTTTCTCGTTGATGGTCAGGGAAATCGGCTGGGTTTTAATGCTCATTGTAATACCTCACGAATATTTTCTGCACGAACGGGCAAATCACGGAAACGGTGGCCGGTGGCGTCGGCAATGGCGTTGACCAGTGCGGCCACGATCGGGATCATCACCACTTCCGCCATGCCTTTCGGCGGATCGGTTTCCGACAGCGCCGGCAGGATGTCGCCGCTCTGTTTCCATACCGCCACGTCGCTGGCGCGCGGCAGGTGGTAACGGTTGAAGTTCCAGGTGCCGTTGCCCGGGCCGTCTTCGTACAGCGGTAAATATTCGTGCAGCGCATGGCCGATGCCCATCGCCAGCCCGCCCTGCAGTTGGCCGGAAACCAGTTCCGGCACGATCAGGTTGCCACACTCCATGATCGAGTGGTGATTCAGCAACTCCACCTGGCCAGTGGCGATATCCACCGCCACTTCCGCCAGCGTGCCGACGGCGCTGTAGTAGGTCACCGCCGCATTGTTGCGCTGGGTCGGCGGATAATAGACCTGCCCGCGCGCCAGCGGTTTGAATTCGCCGCCGGCGTTGCGCAGCGCCATGCCGTCGACCGGCAGGCGTTCGCTTTTGCCGTTCAACGTAAAATCGGCCTCCGCCCACTGCCAGCGGTTGAACACATGCACCGCCGCGCCGGTGACGCCGCCCATCTGATAAGCCGTCTTGGCCAGCAGCTCGAGGCTCAGCACCGACATGCCCGCCGCCGTCAGGCCGCCTTCGACCCAACGCGCATCTTCGCGCCGCACCACCAGCGGCGCTGCCTGGCCGCCGCCGATACCGGCCTGCCACAGCGCCATCGCCGCCGGCCACAGGCCGTGATCGAAGATCAGGCGCGCCGCTTCGCGGGTGCTGTGCGAGAAGTAATAGGCCGAGTTGCTGGCGCTCGACGGCGAACAGTAGCTCGGCGTCCAGTTGGGGTTGGTTTGCAGCTTATCCTGCTCTTCCTGCGACATCAGGTAAGGATCGCCGCTGGTGACCATCGGCAATACCGACCAGTCGGTGACCGAGAAGTGCGCTTCGTCGGCCGGTTTGCCCAGCCACTGCGCGCACAATACCGACTGCGAGGTCGACATGCCGGTGCCCATCTCCGCGCCGCTGTGATGCAGGGTGATGCGGCCGTCTTCGCTCAGCTCCACCCGGGCGAACGAGGTTTCCGCCCCGGTGCCGAAGTCTTTCTGCACGCAGCCGAAGCCGACGCCATAGCGCTTGCCGGGATGGCGGCTCTCAAACTCGGCCTTGCGTTCGGCGCGCTTGAGCCATATCTCATGCTTCGCCGCCTTTTCCAGCACTTCATCGGCGCGGATCGCACCGGCCGGGATCGCCCCCTGGGTGTTTTTCATGCCGGATTTCAGCACGTTGCGCAGGCGGAACTCGATCGGGTCAATCTTCAGCTCGGCGGCCAACTCATCCACCATCATCTCGGTGGCGGCCATGCTCTGCAGCGTGCCGTAACCGCGCGCCGAACCGGCGTCGATGGCGCGTGAAGCCAGCCCGACCGACGACAGATCGCTTTTCGGGAAGTAGTAAATCGACTGGGCGGCGGTTGCGCCGACCATCACCACCGAAGGGGTAAAGTTGCTGCGGCCGCCGCCGTCCGCGGTCATGTCACCGAGGAACGACTGCATGACGCCGGTCTGCTTATTCACCGCGATGCGGTAGTTCATGTCGAACGCGTGGCGCTTCAACGCCGTCTGGAACTGTTCGAAGCGATCGTTGGCCAGGCGCACCGGGTGGCCGTCGCCATACATCGCCGCCACCGCGCCGTAATACGGGAAGTTGTAGTGGTCTTTCGAGCCGTAGCCCACGGTATAGCACGGGTGCAGGATCAGCTGTTTCACCGGCGGATTGCGCTTGGCCAGCATGCGCGGCATCTCGTCGGCCACTTCCTGCGGCGACTGAGTCGGCACCACCAGATGCAGGGTTTGCGTCTGCGCGTCGAACCAGCCGTTGGCGTTGTCCGGCTCCAGCGCCGAGGTGTCTATCGACTGCGTGGTGTAGCGGCGCGACATTACCAGCCAGTCGGCCGGCGGATTCGCCAACTCGTCGGCGATCATCCCTGCATAGCGCATGCCTTCCTGATCCAGCTTGCCGCCCTCGCGCCCTTCCGGCCACACCGGCAGGTGTTTTTTCATCGACACCGGGAAGATCGGCGTGTCCTTCAGGCTGGAGAAACGATCGTCGTCGAACGGTTGTTCTCCCCCCACCCGCACATAGCGGAAGCTGCCCCAGGGATCGCGCTCGAGCGGGCCGGTCACCGCGCCGTATTTGATGGTTTCTTCGCGGAATTTCAGCTTGTCCTTGGCGAAGCGGAAACGGGCGAAGTCGTGATAGATCAGGATCGCCACCGCCTGGCCGAGGTAGGCCGGGGTTTTGCCGCTCGGCAGCAGCATGTCGTCACCGTAGAACGCCGGAAAGGCCAGGCCGTCGCGCGCCAGATCTTCCGCCGTCACCAGGCGATCCGGTTGCAGATCGTCCCCCAACAGCGACAGATCGACCCCTTCGAACAACCGGTCGGCTTTGGTCACGCGCAGAATGAAGGCGTGCGCCTGTTTCTGCGGCCAGTGCGGCATGTCCACCGCGCGGATATCGCGCGCGAACACCTTCTGCCCCATGACCTTGGCGCGGCCGTCGATACGGAAACGCACGCGCTTGGCCTGCGGATCCCAATTGGGCGACTGGAGGATTTTTTGCTCGAACAGCGCGGCGTAGGCGCGGCTGTACAGGGGCGCGAGGTACACGGATACCCCCGCAATCACGGCGCTTTTGATAAAGCGACGCCGCGACGGGTTGAAATTGCTCATAAATAAGTCCTTCACGTCTTTCTTGTAATTGGTTTTTGTTCGCGGTGTTGTTGCGCAAACGCTGACGACCTTGCCGTAGACGTCATAAGCATATGCTTATAACTAAAATTATGTGATGATTAACAGGCTGTTTTCAACAAAAAAACATTTGCAAAACACATAAGGTTTGTACGCTAATAAATAATTTGCGCAAACGCGGGCTTGAACCATGATCACGGGCATCATTATTACCGCCGCCGGACGCGGGGAGCGCTTTATTCGGGCCGGTGGCCAGGGCAACAAACTGAACGCCGGGTTTGCCGATGCGGCGGGCGAGCGGCGTTCGCTGTTCGAACACACCCTGCGCCAGGCGCTGGCTTCCGAGCTGCCGGTGCAGGTGGTGACCCGTCCGGATAATCTGCCGGTGCTGGCAGCCTGCGCCGCCAATCAGGTGCCGGTTACCCTGCTCGCCAGCGCGGGCCTCGGCGACTCGATCGCCGCAGGCGTTGCGGCCACGCCGCACTGGCAAGGCTGGCTGATCCATCTGGCCGATATGCCGTTCGTCGGCGCCGACGTTTTCCGGCAGGTGGCGAGCGCCTTACGGCAACACGCGATCGTACGCCCCAGCTATGCGCAACAGCCCGGTCACCCGGTCGGCTTTTCCGCCCTATTGCGCAAACAACTTTGCCAACTGCGCGGCGATAATGGCGCCCGTGGGCTGCTGCAAGGCGCAGCGGTGCACCTGTTGCCACTTGAGCACCCCGGCGTCGTGCAGGATATTGATCTTCCATCGCAACTTCCGGCCAGCGAGTAAATTCACCTATGCAACATCTTGATGTCACCGTGGTCAGCCAGGCGATAAGCTGGCTGCAACACCAGCCGGTCTGGTTATGCACCGTCCTCAGCACCTATGGTTCTTCGCCGCGCTCGCCGGGCGCGCTGATGGCGGCGACCCGCGACGGCCGCTACAGCGGTTCGTTGTCGGGCGGGTGCGTGGAGGAGGACTTTCTGCGCCGCGTGGCCGCCGGGGAGTATCAGGCGGCCAGCCAGGTGATCCGTTACGGCGAAGGCGGTATGACGCCCAACGTGGCGCTGCCGTGCGGCGGCGTGCTGGACGTGCTGATCGAGTATCTGCCGGCGGGAGAAGCCAGCGTCGCTTACCTGCGACGCATCGCCGGCGCGCTGGAAGGGCATCACGCGTTGATCAAACGCCTGACGCTGCCCCACGCCTGCCACAGCCTCGAGCAGAGTCATTTCACCAGCGCCACCCAGGTGGAACGCCGGCTCGAACAGATTACCCTGCATATCGCGGCCGCGCCGCGCCTGCTGATCGCCGGGCTGTCCAGCGTGGCGCTGTACTGCGCCGATTTCGCCGTGGCGCTGGGGTTTGAGGTGCTGGTGTGCGAGAATCGCCCGGAGGCGCTGGATAACTTCGCCGCCGAGTTAAAACCGGGCGTGACGCTGCTGCGCCAGTTTCCGGCCAAGTTCATTGAGGACGGCGGTTGCCACGCCAATACCGCCGTCGTGGCGCTGACCCACGATCCGCGTATGGACGATCTGACGTTGATGGAAGCGATCCACACTCCGGCGTTTTACATCGGCGCCATGGGATCGCTGAGAAACAGCGCGCGGCGGCGCCAGCGGTTGCAGCAGATTGCCGAATTCACGCCGCAGGAGTTGGAACGCATCCATGCGCCGATCGGCCTGCCGCTGGGCAGCAAAACGCCGGCGGAGATCGCCCTGGCGGTGATGGCGGCGATCGTGCAGCAGAAAAACCGGCGGCCGGCCGCCGACGGGATCAGTGCAGCGGCACCACCGGCACCAGATGCTGCAGCTCCAGATGCAGCTCCTCTTTCCCGCTCAGCGAATAGCTGAACACCGTCATGTCCGGCCCGTCACCGCGGGCCAGCCCCATTTCGGGCAGCACCTGCGTGTAAATTTTAATGATGTGATCATTGAGCGCCACCGGCTTGCCGGAATAGCGAAAACGGCAAAACTCGCCGTGGATCTCCGGCAGCGGCTCCAGCGCCACGCCTTCACGCAGCGGATAGTCCGTCGTCACGCCCAGGGTATAGTCGACCCTGACCCGCTCGCCGTCCGGCACCAGTTGGGTAAACGAATAGGTTTGCGTCGGGCGCTCGCCCAACAAGGTGTAAAACTGCGCCCGCAGCGCGCTGCGCTGCGGCAAATGCGACTTATCCAACCTCTCTATGTCCAGGTGGTAAGCGTACTGCTTGCCGTGAAAAGCGTATTGCCCTCTGGCGATGCTGACGCGTTCAACCTCAATATCGCCGGGCTGGCTGGCCGCGAGTGAACGCACCAGATTGCTGAAGTCCTGTTTGCGGGCATGACGATAGACGCTGGGCGACTCGGCGAAGTGTTTCTTGAAACAGCGCGAGAACGTCTGCTGATTATCGAATTGATATTCAACCGAAATGTCCAGAATGCTCTTCTGCGTGAAGCGCAAGGCGAAGGCGGCGAGGTAGAGGCGACGAGCGCGGATGTAGGAGGCTAACGATAATCCGGTCTGCTTCTTGAACATGCGCTGCAGGTACCATTTCGTATAGCCTGACTTGGCGGAAACGATATCCAACGACAGCGGATTGGTCAGGTTGTCTTCAATCCAGACCAGCAATTCCCTGATGTGACTTTCCTGCGTACCCATGTGCTTGCCGAACCTTATGTTACCGATATTCCATTAGTCGAATTTTAGTGCTATCCGCGTAGGGTATACAGGTTAAAACTCGCCGTCCAGCAAGCTACAGGACTTTACACAGTCCCCCTTCACCGCCCGCGAGCGGCGAAGGGGGCAACGCTTATTTCAGGCAGCTGGCGCACTGACCGGCCTGGATCTTCTGGAAGAAGTCATTGCCTTTGTCATCCACCAGGATAAACGCCGGGAAATCTTCCACTTCGATTTTCCAGATCGCTTCCATGCCCAATTCAGGGTACTCCACGCACTCCAGGCTCTTGATGCTCTGCTGCGCCAGCACCGCCGCCGGGCCGCCGATGCTGCCGAGGTAGAAGCCGCCGTGCTTGTGGCAGGCATCCGTCACCTGCTGGCTGCGGTTGCCTTTCGCCAGCATGATCATGCTGCCGCCGTGAGATTGCAGCAGGTCGACGTAGGAATCCATACGCCCGGCGGTGGTCGGCCCCAAGGAACCGGACGCATAGCCTTCCGGCGTTTTAGCCGGGCCGGCGTAGTAGATCGGGTGATCCTTGACGTACTGCGGCAGGCCCTCACCGCGATCCAGGCGCTCTTTCAGCTTGGCGTGCGCGATATCGCGGCCAACGATGATGGTGCCGCTCAGCGACAGGCGGGTGGAAACCGGGTACTGCGACAGCTGTTTGAGGATCTCGGCCATCGGACGGTTGAGATCGACCTTGATCGCCTCGCCTTCCCCGGCCTGGCGCAGCTCCTGAGGAATGAATTTACCCGGATTGTGCTCCAGTTTTTCCAGCCAGATGCCGTCGCGGTTAATCTTGCCTTTGATGTTGCGGTCCGCCGAACAGGAAACGCCCATGCCGACCGGGCAGGAGGCGCCGTGGCGCGGCAGACGCACGACGCGGATATCATGCGCGAAGTATTTGCCGCCGAACTGTGCGCCCAGCCCCAGGTTCTGCGCTTCTTGCAGCAGTTCCGCTTCGAGTTCCAGATCGCGGAACGCCTGGCCATGCTCGTTGCCTTCGGTCGGCAGGCCATCGTAATACTTGGTCGAGGCCAGCTTGACGGTTTTCAGCGTCGCTTCCGCCGAGGTGCCGCCGATGACGAACGCCACGTGGTACGGCGGGCAGGCCGCAGTGCCCAGCGTGCGCATCTTGTCGACCAGGTAGTTTTTCAGCTTGCCCGGCGACAGCAGCGCCTTGGTTTCCTGATACAGATAGGTTTTGTTGGCTGAACCGCCGCCCTTGGCGATGCACAGGAACTTGTACTCTTCGCCGTCCACGCTGTAGAGATCGATCTGCGCCGGCAGGTTGCTGCCGGTATTGACCTCTTTGTACATATCCAGCGCGGCGTTCTGCGAATAGCGCAGGTTCTCTTCGATGTAGGTGTTGTACACCCCACGCGACAACGCTTCTTCATCGCCGCCGCCGGTCCAGACGCGCTGGCCCTTTTTGCCGACGATGATCGCCGTGCCGGTGTCCTGGCAGGTCGGTAAAATACCCTTGGCGGCGATTTCTGAGTTACGCAGAAATTGCAGCGCAACGTACTTGTCGTTTTCGCTGGCGTCCGGATCTTTGAGGATATCGGCCACCTGCTGTTGGTGCGCCGGGCGCAGCATGAACGACGCGTCGTGGAACGCATGCTGGGCAAGCAGGGTTAACGCTTCAGGGGCAACTTTCAGTATTTCCTGGCCTTCAAACTCGCTCACGGAAACGTGGTCGCGGCTCAGCAGGTAATATTCGGTATCGTCTTTCTTCAGCGGGAACGGATCTTGATAGTGGAACGGTTTATTCGACATTGATCTCTCACTTGCAACATCAGCTGCGTTAAATTCACACTTGCGGCGCGCGAGGCGGCGCCTTGTCAAAAAACTGCCTTCACCTTACGTATTTTTAATCAGTCAGTTATTGCGCCAAATCGCAAAATAACCGCTCTTTGCGTAAGGGATTGCCACAGGCGGCGTTTCAACCTTGCTCGGTGAGAACTGCGGGTACAGGCTCATCATGCACGCTTTATTATCCCGCAGTTAACACATTGATTACAATCCATCGGTGGCGATCGCTTTATCAATGTGGCGAAAAAGCGCCGGATGCGATTTGCGCCGGTGCGTATTGTCAGCCGCCGCGCCATTGCTTAAGCTAGCCGCAATGAACAAACCGAGAATCCCCATCGCGCTGCAACAAGCGGTGATGCGCTGCCTGCGAGAAAAGCTGCAGTTGGCCCGCCGGCATTTTGCCGTCGAGTTCCCCGAACCCAGCATCGTCTATCAGCAACGCGGCACCAGCGCGGGCACCGCCTGGCTGCAAAGCTGGGAAATCCGCCTGAACCCGGTGCTGCTGCTGGAAAACCAACAGCCGTTTATCGATGAAGTGGTGCCGCACGAACTGGCGCACCTGCTGGTGTTTCGCCAATTCGGCCGGGTGGCGCCGCACGGCCGCGAATGGCGCTGGATGATGGAAAGCGTGCTGCTGACGCCCGCCAGCCGCACTCACCGTTTCGAAACCGCCTCGGTACAAAGCAAGACCTTCCCCTACCGCTGCGCCTGTGGGCAGCACCCGCTCACCATTCGCCGCCATAACCGCGTGCTGCGCGGCGAAAGTGAATACCGCTGCCGCCGGTGCGGCGAAAAACTGAAATTTCTTGCTAGCGAGAACCTTTAGTTAAACGATTTATACGTTAAAACAAGCAAATATCGCCATTTGCCACTGCCGGCAAGTTCCGTTACCCTGCCTGCTTTTCCAATTTTGAGCTGTTTTGGAATATGCTTCGCAGAATTTTGTTTATGGCGGTTTTCGCCGCAGGCGCCGTACAGGCGCACGGCATCAATAACTTCTCTCAGGCCAAAGCGGCGGCGGCCAAGATTAACCGGGATGCGCCGGGCAGCTTTTACTGCGGCTGCCGCATCGACTGGCAAGGCAAGAAGGGCATCCCGGATCTCGCCGGCTGCGGCTATCAGGTGCGTAAAAACGCCCAGCGCGCGCAGCGCATCGAGTGGGAACACGTGGTGCCGGCCTGGCAGTTCGGCCACCAACTGCAGTGCTGGCAAGACGGCGGACGCAAAAACTGCAATAAGGACGCCACCTATCGCCAGATAGAAACCGATCTGCACAACCTGCAGCCGGCGATCGGCGAAGTGAACGGCGACCGCAACAACTTCATGTACAGCCAATGGAACGGCGGCGCAGGCCAATACGGGCAGTGCCCAATGAAGGTGGACTTCAAGAATAAACAGGCGGAGCCGCCCGCCCGCGCCCGCGGCGCCATTGCCCGCACCTACTTCTACATGCGCGATCGCTACCAGCTGCGGCTGTCACGCCAGCAAACCCAACTGTTCGAGGTGTGGAACCGGCAATATCCGGTGAGCCAATGGGAATGTCAGCGTGAAGCACGTATCGCCAAGGTGCAGGGCAACCACAACCCCTATATTCAACAGGCTTGTCAGCAGCGGAAAAGCTAACCTACTATAGCCTTTATCTTTCATGGCGCCGCCAACCCGCGGCGCCGTTTCGTCAGGATCAGACTACCCATGCGCATACCCCGCATTTACCATCCGCTGCCGTTGACCGACCGGGCGGAGATCGCCCTCAGCGAGGACGCCGCCAACCACGTCGGGCGCGTGCTGCGCATGAGCGCCGGCCAGGCGCTGCAGCTGTTCGACGGCAGCAACCAGGTGTTCGACGCCGAGATAGTCCGGGTGGACAAAAAGAGCGTGCTGGTGCGCCTTGGCGACGCCCGCGTGGAGGACATCGAATCGCCGCTCAACCTGCATCTGGGCCAGGTGATCTCGCGCGGCGAGAAGATGGAGTTCACCATCCAGAAATCCATCGAGCTGGGCGTCAACGTCATCACCCCGCTGTTTTCCGAGCGCTGCGGCGTCAAGTTGGACGGCGAGCGTCTGGCGAAGAAAATCCAACAATGGCAGAAGATCGCCATCGCCGCCTGCGAACAGTGCGGACGCAACCGCATTCCCGAAATCCGCGAGGCGATGTCGCTGGAGGCCTGGTGCGCCGAGCAGGACGGCAGCCTGAAACTCAACCTGCACCCGCGCGCCAGCCACAGCATCAACACGCTGCCGCAGCCGGTAGACCGCGTTCGCCTGCTGATCGGCCCGGAAGGCGGTTTGTCCGCCGACGAAATCGCCATGACCACCGACCACGGATTTACTGATATTCTGCTGGGACCACGCGTTCTGCGTACCGAAACCACAGCGCTCACCGCCATTACCGCTCTGCAGGTCCGCTTCGGCGACCTGGGTTAAAGGAGAAAAGATGATTAAGCTCGGCATCGTGATGGATCCTATCGATTCCATCAACATCAAGAAAGACACCAGCTTCGCCATGCTGCTCGAAGCGCAGCGCCGCGGTTACGAATTGCACTACATGGAGATGAACGATCTCTATCTGCACGCCGGTGACGGGCGCGCCCGCACCCGCCTGCTGAGCGTGAAGGAAGACAAGGAGAGCTGGTTCAGCTTCGGCGCCGAGCAGGATCTGGCGCTGCACGATCTGGACGTGATCCTGATGCGCAAGGATCCGCCGTTCGATACCGAATACATCTACGCGACCTACATTCTGGAACGCGCCGAAGTCAAAGGCACGCTGGTGGTCAACAAGCCGCAAAGCCTGCGTGACTGCAACGAAAAGCTGTTCACCGCCTGGTTCTCGGAACTGACGCCGGATACGCTGGTCAGCCGCAGCGCCGCGCACATCCGCAAATTCCACCAGCAGCACGGCGACATCATCCTGAAACCGCTGGACGGCATGGGCGGCGCGTCTATCTTCCGCGTGAAGCAGGACGATCCTAACCTGTCGGTGATCATCGAAACCCTGACCGAACACGGCAGCCGTTTCTGCATGGCGCAGAACTTCCTGCCGGCGATCAAGGACGGCGACAAGCGCATCCTGGTGGTGGACGGCGAGCCGGTGCCTTACTGCCTGGCGCGCATTCCGGCGCAGGGTGAGACCCGCGGCAACCTGGCGGCCGGCGGCCGCGGCGAAGCGCGCCCGCTGAGCGAAAGCGACTGGAAAATCGCCCGCGCCGTCGCCCCGACGCTGAAAGAGAAAGGGCTGATCTTCGTCGGCCTGGACGTGATCGGCGATCGCCTGACCGAAATCAACGTCACCAGCCCAACCTGCGCGCGCGAGATCGAGGCGGCATTCCCGATTTCGATTACCGGCATGCTGATGGACGCCATTGAAAAGCGCCTGGCGGCGAAGTAATGCGTCATGCGGGCGGCATGCCGCCCGCTATCCTGTATCGCGCCCGCCAAAGCCCGCCTTTCCGGCAGCGGCTTGAAAGGCGGCGGGTATAGCCGCATACTGGCGGCTGTTTATTTTCTCACCCATTGATTACCTTATACTAACGCCATGAATTTACAGCACCATTTTCTGATCGCCATGCCAACGCTGCAGGATCCTCGCTTCAAGCGCTCGGTGATTTACATTTGCGAGCACAATGAAGAAGGCGCCATGGGTTTGGTGATCAATAAACCGGTGGAGCAGTTCACGGTAGCCACGGTGCTGAGCAAGCTGAAGATCATGCCGCCTGCGCGCGATCCGGCCATCAGCCTGGACAAGCCGGTGTTCGCCGGCGGCCCCCTGGCGGACGATCGCGGATTTATCCTGCATACGCCGCGCCACGGCTTTGGCGCCAGCATTCAAATTTCCCCCAACACCATGATCACCACCTCGAAAGACGTGCTGGAAACGCTCGGCACGCCGGAGCAACCGGACGACGTGCTGGTGGCGCTGGGTTATGCGGGTTGGGAAAAGGGCCAGTTGGAGCAGGAAGTATTGGAAAACGCCTGGCTGACCATCGAAGCCAACACCGACATTTTGTTCCGCACGCCGATCGCCAGCCGCTGGCGCGAGGCGGGGAACCTTTTAGGTATCGACATTCGCAGCATCGCCAACCACGCAGGACACGCCTGATGAGTAACCGCACCATTATCGCCTTCGACTTTGGCACCAAAAGCATCGGCGCGGCCGTCGGCCAGGAGTTGACCGGCAGCGCCCGCGCCCTGCCGGCTTTCAAAGCGCAGGACGGTTCGCCGGACTGGCTGAAAATCGAAAAACTGCTGAAGGAGTGGCAGCCGGATTTGGTGGTGGTCGGCCTGCCGCTGAACATGGACGGCACCGAACAGCCCGTTACCGCCCAGGCGCGCAAGTTCGCCAACCGCCTGCACGGCCGCTTCGGCATCCAGATCGATCTGCATGACGAGCGTCTGAGCACCGTGGAGGCGCGCGCCAACCTGTTCGATCGCGGCGGCTTCCGCGCGCTTGATAAAGGCAGCGTGGATTCCGCCTCCGCGGTGGTTATCCTCGAAAGCTGGTTCGAACGGCAGCTGGGCTAAACGCCCGTTCCCTCCCCCGCGCAGTCCCCCAACACACCGGCGTCGATCCGCTGCTGCAAACCTTGCTCAAAGGTTTGCATGCCGGACTGCGCGCCGGTTTGCAACACGCTTGCCAACTGATGCGTTTTCCCTTCACGGATCAGGTTGCTGACCGCCGCCGTCGCCGTCAGCACTTCAAAGATCGCCACTCGTCCGCCGCCGGGGCGCCTCATCAGCTTTTGCGCGATCACCGCTTGCAGGCTGCCCGCCAGCTGGGCGCGCACGTAGGGTTTCTCTTCCGCCGGAAACACGTCCACCAGCCGTTCTACCGCCTGCGGCGCGCTGCGGGTATGCAGCGTCGCCAGCACCAGGTGGCCGGTCTCCGCCGCAGTGAGCGCCAGCCGGATGGTGGCGGTATCGCGCAGCTCGCCCAGCAGGATCACATCCGGATCTTCGCGCAGCGCGGCGCGCAACGCCGCATCGAAGCTGTGGCTGTCGCGGCCGATCTCCCGCTGCTGGATCAGCGATCGCCGGCTGCGGTGCAGGAACTCGATCGGATCTTCCAGCGTCAAAATATGCCGCTGCTGGTGCCGGTTGATCTCGTCGATCATCGCCGCCAGCGTGGTGGACTTGCCGCTGCCGGTGGCGCCGGTGACCAGGATCAATCCGTCGGCGCGCCGCAGCAGCGCCGGGACGATGGCCGGCGCCGCCAGCTCGGCAAGCGAAGGCGATTGCCCGGCGATACGCCGCAACGCGAGAGAAATCCCCGCGCTTTGTTGAAAAACGTTGGCGCGCAACCGCTCCCCGCTCGGCCTGTGCAACGCCAGATCGACCTGCCCCAGCCGCCGCAGGCTCTCGCGCTGCTGCGCATTCAGCAATCCATCGCAGAGGGCCTGCACGCCTTGCGCCGTCAGCGTTGGCGCCGCCGCCAGCGGCTGCAGTTCACCGTCGATGCGCAACATCGGCGGATGACCGGCACAAAGGTGCAGATCGGAAGCATTATGCTTTACACTAAGGGCCACGAATTCATCGATATCCATATCACTCTCCCGGGTCAATAATGAGCACTATCCAACAGAACCTGCAGGATGTCAGAAACCGCATCGCGGCCGCCGCGCAAAACTGCGCGCGGACGCCGGAAGACGTTGCTCTGCTTGCAGTCAGCAAAACCAAACCTGTGGCGGCGATCGAAGAAGCCATCGCCGCCGGCCAGCGCGCCTTCGGCGAGAACTACGTGCAGGAAGGGGTAGACAAGATCCGGCATTTCGCCGAGTCGTCGCAGGGCGGTGAGTTGGTGTGGCACTTTATCGGCCCGCTGCAATCCAATAAGAGTCGGCTGGTGGCGGAACATTTCGCCTGGTGTCATACCGTGGATCGGCTGCGCATCGCCCAGCGTCTGAGCGATCAGCGCCCGGCCGACATGCCGCCGCTCAACGTGCTGATTCAAATCAACATCAGCGATGAGCAGAGCAAATCCGGCATCGCGTTGAACGAACTGCCGGCGTTGGCCGACGCGATCGCGGCGCTGCCGAATCTGGCGCTGCGCGGCCTGATGGCCATCCCGGCGCCGGAAACGGATTATCAGCGGCAGTTGGCGGTATTCAGCCGGATGAACGACGCATTTCTCGCCCTGCGTCAGCGTTATCCGCAGGCCGATACGCTGTCGATGGGCATGACGGACGACATGGCGGCGGCGATCGCCGCAGGCAGCACCCTGGTGCGCATCGGCACCGCAATTTTTGGCGCCCGCGACTACTCGCAGGCCTGACAAACAGACGAGGGATTTGATGCAACATCGCAAGATTACCTTTATCGGCGCCGGCAACATGGCGCGTGCAATCATCGCCGGCCTGGTCGCGGGCGGCTATCCGGCCAAATCCATCAGCGTCTGCGCCCCGTCGCCGAAAAACCGTGACGCGTTGGCGGCGGACTACGGCATCGTCAGCAGCGGCGACAACGTCGCCTGCGCGCGTGAAGCCGACGTCGTGGTGCTGGCGGTCAAACCGCAAATGATGGCCGACGTGTGTCAGCCGCTGCGCGAACAGGTCGATTTCGCCGGCAAACTGGTGCTGTCGATCGCCGCCGGCATTCAGGTCAGCCGTTTCTATCAGTTGCTCGGCGACCAACTGGACATCGTGCGCATCATGCCCAACACCCCGTCGCTGGTCGGCAAGGGCATGAGCGGGCTGTACGCGCCGGCGCAGGTCAGCCAACAGGATCGCGACTACACCGGCGATTTAATGGCCTCGGTCGGTAAAGTTTGCTGGGTAGATGACGAAAATGGCATCAACGGCGTGATCGCCGCTGCGGGCAGCGCCCCGGCTTATTTCTTCCTGTTTATGGAAGCGATGCAAAAAGAAGCCGAACGCATGGGCTTCGACAGCCAGACCGCGCGCGATCTGGTGCAGCAGGCCGCTACCGGCGCCGCCGCGCTGGTTGAAGCCAACCCGGATACGCCGCTGGGCACGCTGCGCGAGCAGGTGACCTCCAAAGGCGGCACCACCGCCGAAGCGCTGCGGGTGTTCAACGAACGCCAACTGCCGGAAACCGTGGCGCAAGCGATGCAGGCCGCCGTTTCCCGTGCGCAAGAAATGGAAAAATTATTTTAAATAACCCCGAGTTAAGGAGAAGGACCACTTCATGCTAACGCTGACTTTCCTGGTCAAGACCGTTATTGATCTATACGTGATGGTGCTGTTGCTGCGCATTTGGATGCAATGGACGCGCACCGATTTTTACAATCCGTTCTCGCAGTTTGTGGTGAAGATCACCCAACCGGTGGTCGGCCCGCTGCGCCGCATCATCCCTGCGCTTGGGCCTATCGACAGCGCTTCGCTGCTGCTGGCGTTCCTGCTGATGACCATCAAGTACCCGCTGCTGCTGCTGATACAAAGCCACGCGCTGTCGCTCAGCCCGTATAATCTGCTGTTCGGCCTGATCTCGCTGGTCAAGTCCGCCGGCTACCTGATCTTCTGGGTGATGATCATTCGTGCGCTGATGAGCTGGGTAAGCCAGGGCCGCAGCCCGATCGACTACGTGATGTACCAACTGACCGAACCGTTGATGGCGCCGATCCGTCGCATCATCCCGGCGATGGGCGGCATCGATTTTTCCGCCATGGTAGTGATCCTGATCCTCTATCTGATCAACTACCTGGGCATGGATGTGTTCGGCGAGATCTGGTTCCTGCTGTGAGTGCAGTCACTCCCGTGCTGGACGGGCTGGCGATCAGGCTATATATTCAGCCGAAAGCCAGCCGCGACCAAATTATCGGCTTGCATGGCGACGAGCTGAAAGTCGCCATCACCGCCCCGCCGGTCGACGGCCAAGCCAACGCCCATTTGATCAAGTTTATCGCCAAGCAGTTCAAAGTGGCGAAAAGCAACGTCACCATCGAGAAAGGCGAACTGGGGCGGCATAAACAGTTACGCATCGTGAATCCGCAACAGATCCCCGCCGTGGTCGCGGCGCTCATCGAATAATTTTCAAGGTAGTCATTATGCAAAAAGTCGTTCTTGCCACCGGTAACCCGGGCAAAGTGCGCGAACTCGCCGACCTGTTGGCCGATTTCGGCCTGGACGTGGTCGCGCAAACCGATCTGGGCGTGGAGTCCGCCGAAGAAACCGGCCTGACGTTTATCGAAAACGCCATTCTGAAAGCGCGCCATGCGGCACAGGTCACCGGCCTGCCGGCGATCGCCGACGACTCCGGTCTGGCGGTAGATGCGCTGGGCGGCGCGCCGGGCATCTACTCCGCGCGCTACGCCGGTGAAGACGCCGACGATCGGCAGAACCTCGACAAGCTGCTGGCGGCGATGAAAGACGTGGCGCCGGGCCGGCGCGGCGCGCAATTTCACTGCGTGCTGGTCTATCTGCGCCATGCGCAAGATCCGACGCCGCTGGTGTTTCACGGCAGCTGGGCCGGTGAAATCACCGAACAGGCCGCCGGTGAAGGCGGTTTCGGTTACGATCCTATCTTTTACGTGCCGGAGCTGGGCCGCACCGCCGCCGAGCTGAGCCGCGACGAGAAGCGGGCGATTTCGCACCGCGGCAAGGCGCTGAAGCTGATGTTGGAAGCCATGCGCAATGCTTAAGCTGCCCCCGCTGAGTCTCTACATCCACATCCCGTGGTGCGTGCAGAAATGCCCGTACTGCGACTTCAACTCCCATGCGCTGAAGGGTGACGTGCCGCATCAGGAGTATGTCGATCATCTGTTGGCGGATCTGGATGCCGACCTGCCGCTGGCCGGCGGCCGGGAAATCAGCACTATCTTTATCGGCGGCGGCACCCCCAGCCTGCTGAGCGCCGAGGCGATGCAAGCCTTGCTGGACGGCGTGCGGGCGCGCATTCGCGTCGCCGACGACGCCGAAATCACCATGGAAGCCAATCCCGGCACCGTGGAGGCCGATCGCTTCAGCGGCTACCAGCGCGCCGGCGTCAACCGCATCTCCATCGGGGTGCAAAGCTTCAGCGCCGAGAAGCTGAACCGTCTGGGGCGCATCCACGGCCCGGAAGAAGCCAAACGCGCGGCGACGCTGGCGACCGGCCTCGGCCTGCGCAGCTTCAACCTCGATCTGATGCACGGCCTGCCGGATCAGTCGCTGGAAGAGGCGCTGGACGATCTGCGCCAGGCTATCGCCCTCAATCCGCCGCACCTGTCGTGGTATCAGCTGACCATCGAGCCGAACACCCTGTTCAGCTCGCGCCCGCCGGTTTTGCCGGACGACGATGCGCTGTGGGACATCTTCGAGCGCGGCCACCAGTTGCTGAGCGCCGCCGGCTATCAGCAGTATGAAACCTCGGCCTACGCCAAGCCGGGCTACCAATGCCAGCACAATCTCAACTACTGGCGCTTCGGCGACTATCTGGGGATCGGCTGCGGCGCGCACGGCAAGGTGACCTTCAGCGACGGACGCATCCTGCGCACCGCCAAGACCAAGCACCCGCGCGGCTTTATGCGCGGCGACTACATGGACAAGCAGCATGAGGTGGCGGCGGCGGATCGGCCGTTCGAATTCTTCATGAACCGCTTCCGCTTGCTGGAAGCCGCGCCGCGCGCCGACTTCGCCAACTACACCGGGCTGACGGAAAGCGTCATTCGCCCGCAGCTGGACGAAGCGCTGGCCAAAGGCTATCTGGAAGAAACCGCGGAGCACTGGCAGATCACCGAGAAGGGCAAACTGTTCCTCAACTCGCTGCTGGAACTGTTCCTGGCGGACGACGAGTAAAAAAAAGCGCTGAATGATCAGCGCTTTTTTATTGGTGTTAATCCGGGTAAAACGTCTGAGACAGAATCTGCTGAGTTTCCCAGATGCCGTTTTCCGGATACACATCCAGCCCGGTTTCGGCCGTGGCGAGCGCAACGGCCTTCGACCAGACGACATCCAGCCAATCGGCATCGCTCAGTTTACCTTTTAGGCTGGGCGACTCTTTCAAGCTGTAAAGCACCTCTTTGCGCTGCGCTTTAATCGTTCTTTCCCAGCTGGTTCCGCGCCTGGCCGGCTGATATTTCCATTTAAGCAAATGTGCAATCAGCACCGTCATCCGGCTAGCAAGTTCCCTTTGCTCGCTCTTCCCCACGTCCTCAATCTCCTCGGCGATCTTTTCAATATCGATCTCAGACAATTTTCCGGAGCGCAAAAGAGCGGCCTGTTCATTTGCCCAGGCAACAACATCGGTTTCGTAACGTGTATGGCTCATAGCGTCCTCCGTAAACATCCATAAATCTGTACGTAGTTTGACCAGTCTGTCAGATAAGCTTAAGAAGGTCAAAAAACATACTTCCGAGAAGGTTCTTGAATCACTTCAACGCCTTCAGCAGATCCTTGCGCTGGGTTTCCAGTGCGGTGACGCGGTTGCAAACGTCGCGACCGAAGTTCTGGAAGTCCTGCTCCTGGTTGTTCCACTCGTTCTGGATCGCCTTCTGCAAGCCGCCCAGGTTGCCCATGATCGCCTGCAGCGGATTGCCGCCGCTGTTGGCAGCCTGTTTGACGCCCATCTCGTTCAGGCTGTCCTGCAGCACGCCGCCCATGCTCTGCTGCACGATGTTGCGGCCATCCTGTTCCACTTGGTCAATCGCCTTGTGGTGGAAGGTCAGGCCGTCGCTGCGGTGCTCGATGATGCGGTTCATCTGCTGTTTCAGCTGGCCATTCAGGGTGGTCAGCCGGTTGCGCACGTTGCTGTTGCTGCCCAGCTCTTTGACGATCACCTTATCCAGCGCTGCGCGGGCTTTCTCCAGGTGTTTCTGCGCGCCGTCGTCGATCCACGGCAGCTGCTTGCGCAGCGCGCTCTGGTAACTGAAGGCTTTCTGCCGCTGGCTGTCGCTCAGGCTCAGCGCCTGACCGTTGCGGATCACGTCACCATCCGGCGAAATTTGCAGGTCGCCGCTGGCGCCTTTCACCTGCACGCTCTGCGGGCTGATGATCACATCGTCCTGGGGTTTAACGCTGCACTGGTACTCGGCGTGGGCCTGCGCGGCAGTCGCCGCCAGCAGCAGTAAGGCTAACCCGGTTTTCTTCAACATAGCTTCTCCTGACTCCCATCCAGATTGGGATTAAAAAATCGAACGACCGATACGTTGAGACAACAGTTCCAGCGCCGCAGTTCCCGCCAGCGAGTTGCCGGAAGCATCCAGCTCCGGCGACCAGACGACGATCGACAGCTCGCCCGGCACAATGGCCACGATGCCGCCGCCCACGCCGGACTTGCCCGGCATCCCCACCCGATAGGCGAATTCGCCGGCGCCGTCGTACATGCCGCTGGTCATCATCAGGGCGTTGATCTGCCGGGCCTGCAGCGGGCTGATCACCGTCTCGCCGTTGAGATCGCGGCCGTGATTGGCCAGATAGACGAAGCTGCGCGCCAGCTCCACGCAGCTCATGCGCAGCGCACAGTAGTGGAAATAGGTTTGCAGCACGGTGATCACGTCGTTCTCGAAGTTGCCGAACGACTTCATCAGATAGGCGATGGCCGCATTGCGATCGGAGTGTTCGAACTCGGAGCGCGCCACCCGCAGGTCATAGGCCAGGTCGTCTTCGCCGGCCAGCTGGCGCACCACCTCCAGCATGCGCTGTTTGGGGGCGCTGAGCCGGGTTTGCAGCATGTCGCACACCACCAGCGCGCCGGGGTTGATAAACGGATTGCGCGGTTTGCCCTGCTCCATCTCCAGCTGCAGCAGCGAATTGAACGGCAGGCCGGAAGGCTCTTTGCCGACGCGCCGCCAGATCTCATGCTCCTGATAGCGCGTCAGCGCCAGCGTCAGGCTCAGCACTTTGGAGATCGACTGGATGGAGAAGCGCTCCGCGGCGTCGCCGGCCTGGAACAGTTCGCCATCCACCGTACACACGGCGATCGCCAGCCGATCGGCGGGCACTTCCGCCAACGCCGGGATGTAGTCGGCCACTTTTCCCTGGCCAATCAGCGGGCGCACCTGTTGCAGGATCTCTTCCAGCAACGCGTTATCCAATGTTGTTACCACCTCGGTCACACTCCGGGCAAAACAAAGGCGCCGTTAAGGCACCTTAAATCCATCCCCGTCATACTTGAATCCGCATCTGTGTTGGCTGCGAGCGCTCACCCCAGTCACTTACTGAAGTAAGCTCCTGGGGACTCACCCTCTTGCCGCCGTGATGCGAATCCAATTATTTAGGGGGAAATAAGCGGCGCGAAGCCGCGCTCATCGGGCAAGCGCGATCAATCCCACCAGATATCGAACAGATCGCTGACCTTAACGTCGGTCAGTTTGCGCGCTTCCAGCCAGTTTTTCACCAGTTCGCGATGCTCGTCGGTGCAGTGGCCGATCTTCTGCAGGCAGATCAGACCTTCCCACTGCAGGTAGCCGCTGCCGTCAAACGCCAGACCGTTCGGCTCGATCACTTCATCGATGAAGGTATCCAGCGTGCTGTCGATATCTTCCACCGACGTGCCTTCGGCGAAGCGCCAGGCTACGGAGAAACCCAACTCCTGAAATTCTTCAATGTGCAACTTTTTACGTAAACGACGACTGCGGTTCTTAGCCATTATTCTTTCCTCTCAAACATCAAGTCCCAAACGCCATGTCCCAGGCGCTGGCCGCGTAATTCAAATTTCGTCAGTGGGCGCGAATCCGGACGCGGCACATAATCATTATCGCTGGAAAGATTACGGTAGCCTGCGACCCCGTTCATAACCTCTAACATATGTTCCGCATAAGGTTGCCAATCGGTGGCCATGTGGAAGACGCCGCCGGTCTTCAGCTTGCGCAGCACCAGTTCGACAAACGGCGTTTGCACGATGCGGCGCTTGTTGTGGCGCGCCTTGTGCCAAGGATCGGGGAAGAACAGCTGCACCATGTCCAGCGAGCCGTCCGGGATCATGTTTTCCAGCACTTCAACCGCATCGTGGCACATTACGCGCAGGTTGCTCAGCTTCGCCTCATGGGCGTCGGCCAGGCAGGCGCCCACGCCCGGCGAGTGTACTTCGATCCCTAAAAAGTTCTGCTGCGGGTTGTTGCCCGCCATGGTCACCAGCGAGGCGCCCATGCCAAAACCGATCTCCAGCACCGTCGGCGCTTCGCGGCCGAACAGCGCGGCGAGATCGACAGCGTCAGCCTGATACTCCACGCCCATCACCGGCCAATAGTTCTCCAGCGCGTGCTGCTGGCCTTTGGTCAGCCGCCCCTGGCGGCGGACAAAACTGCGGATACGGCGCATCGCGCGGCCGTTCTCATCAAATTCCGGGGAGATGACGTCATTAATCATAGTGCTTTCTGTCTGTTTGGCTGCCAATTAGGGAAACGCGCATTATGCAAAGATACATTGGTTTAGCAAGTGTTCATCTTCTGTACCCGCCGTGCGGCGTCGGAAAGTTCCGGTTTACAGCATCATGACTCTATGCTGCAATCTCGCTTCATTTTCTGCCGGATAACGACTCTTCATGATGCAAGCACAACAATTCGCACAGGTGGTGCTTGACTGGTACCAGCGCTACGGCCGTAAAACCCTGCCATGGCAGCTGGAGAAAACCGCCTATCAAGTATGGCTCTCCGAAGTGATGTTGCAACAGACCCAGGTTGCCACCGTCATTCCTTATTTTCAGCGCTTTATGGCCCGTTTTCCTAACGTGCGCGCGCTGGCGGAGGCCCCGCTGGACGAAGTGCTGCATCTGTGGACCGGCCTTGGCTATTACGCCCGCGCCCGTAACCTGCACAAAGCGGCGCAGACCATTGTCGCACAGCACGGCGGCGAGTTCCCGACAACCTTCGCAGAAATCGCCGATTTACCGGGCGTCGGCCGTTCCACCGCCGGCGCGGTGCTGTCGTTGGCGCTGGGCCAACATTATCCGATCCTCGACGGCAACGTGAAGCGCGTGCTGGCCCGCTGCTACGCGGTGGAAGGCTGGCCGGGCAAAAAAGAGGTCGAAAACCGGCTGTGGAAAATCAGCGAAGAAGTCACCCCGGCCCAGGGCGTCGGCCAGTTCAACCAGGCGATGATGGATCTGGGCGCCATGGTCTGCACCCGCTCCAAGCCCAAGTGTGAACTCTGCCCGCTCAACGTCGGCTGCCTGTCTTACGCCAACCACAGCTGGGCCAACTACCCCGGCAAGAAGCCCAAGCAGACCCTGCCGGAAAAAACCGCCTACTTCTTATTGCTGCAACACGGCGACCGCGTGTGGCTGGAGCAGCGCCCGGCGGTGGGCCTGTGGGGCGGCCTGTTCTGCTTCCCGCAGTTCAGCGCGCGCGTGGATTTGGAACTCTGGCTGCAGCAGCGCGGTCTGAAAGGCAAGCGCCTGGAACAGCTGACCGCGTTTCGCCACACGTTCAGCCATTTCCATCTCGATATCGTGCCGATGTGGCTGTCGCTCGACGCGGCAGGCAGCGGCATGGATGAGGGCGCGGGTCTCTGGTATAACTTAGCGCAGCCGCCGTCGGTCGGGCTGGCAGCGCCGGTGGACCGCCTGTTGCAACAGCTGGCGAAGCAGCCCCCGATCCAACAAAACTTATATGGCGATAGCGCCATCGATGAGGAATTAGCATGAGCCGCACCATTTTTTGTACTTTCCTTCAACGCGACGCCGAAGGCCAGGACTTCCAGCTTTATCCCGGCGACGTCGGCAAACGCATCTACAACGAGATCTCCAAGGAAGCCTGGGGCGAGTGGATGAAGAAGCAGACCATGCTGATCAACGAGAAGAAGCTGAACATGATGAACGTGGATGACCGCAAACTGCTGGAAGAGGAAATGATCAAATTCCTGTTCGAAGGGCACGACGTGCACATCGAAGGCTATACGCCGCCGAGCGAATAACGCTGTTGGGGCCAGGCGCTGGCCCGCTTCAATCCTCTTATACTTCTTCCAAACGGCTTTAAGATGAAGAAAATTTTAGCTTTGCTCGTAATAGCGCCTTTGCTGATCTCCTGTTCCGGCAAAAAAAGTGAAGAAATCAACGAAGCCTGGATCAAAGACACCAACGGCTTCGACATTCTGATGGGCCAATTCGCCCACAACATCGAGAACATCTGGGGTCTGAACGAAGTTCTGATCGCCGGGCCGAAAGACTACGTCAAGTACACCGACCAATACCAAACCCGCAGCCACATCAACTTCGACACCGGCGCCATCACCGTCGAGACCATCGCCACCACCGATCCGGCCGCGCACCTGCGCCAGGCGATCATCAGCACGCTGCTGATGGGTGACGATCCGGGTTCGATCGACCTCTATTCCGACGCCAACGATATCCAGATCAGCAAAGAGCCGTTCCTGTACGGCCAGGTGCTGGATAACAAAGGGGCGCCGATCCGCTGGGAATGGCGCGCGGCGCACTTCGCCGATTACCTGCTGCAGACCAAGCTGCAAAAACGCACCTCCGGCCTGCACGTCATCTACTCGGTCACCATCCAACTGGTGCCGAACCACCTGGACAAACGTGCGCATAAATATCTGCCGATGGTGCGCAAGGCGTCGGAAAAATATGGCGTGGACGAGTCGCTGATCCTGGCTATCATGCAGACCGAATCGAGCTTCAACCCGTATGCGGTGAGCGGTTCGGACGCGCTGGGCCTGATGCAGGTGGTGCAGCACACCGCCGGTAAGGATGTGTTCCAGATGCGCGGCAAATGGGGCACCCCGAGCCGCAGCTACCTGTTCGATCCGGAGAACAACATCGATACCGGCACCGCCTACCTGGCGATCCTGCAGAACAACTACCTGGGCGGCATTCAGAACCCGACCTCGCGCCGCTATGCGGTGATCACCGCTTACAACGGCGGCGCCGGCAGCGTGCTGCGGGTGTTCTCCAGCGACAGAACGCGCGCGGTGGGCATCATCAACGGCATGCAGCCGGGCGACGTGTACCAAACGCTGACCACCAAGCACCCGGCAGCCGAGTCGCGCCGCTATCTGGTGAAAGTGAATACCGCGCAGAAGAGCTACCGCAGAAAGTAGCGCTTCCCGCGTGGATAGAAGAAGGGCCGGTGCGAACCGGCCCTTTTTTCATGGCTTGATCATATAGCCGAAGATGCGCTTCCAGCCGTGATCTTTTTTCTCGATGTAGACCCCCTGCAGCTCCGGCGAGAAGCCCGGCAGGCGGTTGATGCCCTCCTCGAGCGCCAGGAAGTAGCGCTGCACCGCGCCGCCCCACACTTCGCCCGGCACCACGCACAGCACGCCCGGCGGATACGGCAGGGCCCCTTCCGCCGCGATGCGCCCTTCCGCCTGGCCGATCGGCACCAGCTCGACGTTGTCGCGGATAAACTCCACGTTGGCGTCCTGCGGGTTCATCACCACCGGCGGGAAATGATCCTGACGGAACATCTCCTTTTGCAGCTGCTTAACGTCAAAGCTGACGTACAGATCGTGCATCTCCTGGCACAGCCGACGAATGCTGTAGCCGCGGTAACGCTGCTCGTTCTTGCGGTACACCGTCGGCAGCACCACGCTCAGCGGCGCATCCTCTTCGACATAGCGTTCGAACTGCGCCAGCATCTCCACCAGCTGTTCCATCTTGGCCGGGTTCTCCGCCGGGGTCAGCAGGAACAGGATCGAGTTGAGATCGCACTTCTCCGGCACGATGCCGTTCTCGCGTAGGAAGTTGGCCAGAATGGTGGCCGGCACGCCGAACTCGGTGTATTGGCCGGTCGCGGCGTCGATGCCCGGCGTGGTCAGCAGCAGCTTGCACGGATCCACCAAATACTGATCCTGGGCGTAACCTTCGAAGCCGTGCCACGTCTCCTCCGGTACGAAGGTGAAGAAGCGCGCGTCGTTGGCGATCAGATCGGTATCGTAATCCTGCCAGTCCTTGCCCGCCACCTGCAACGGAATAAACGGCTTCAGCTGCGAGCAGCGCGTGAGCAGCTGTTTGCGCGTCTCGATGCCCAGCTTGACGCAGTCCATCCACATGCGGCGCCCGGCGGGGCCGGCGTGCATCTTGGCGTTGACGTCCAGCGCGGCGAACAGCGGATAGAACGGGCTGGTCGACGCATGCAGCATGAATGCGTTGTTCAGATGCTTATGGTTGCAGTGGCGCTTTTGCCCTTTGATATGGTCGTCTTTCTTATGGATCTGCGACGTCTGCGAGAACCCCGCCTGCTGTTTATGCACCGACTGGGTGACGAAAATGCCCGGATCGTGTTCGTCCAGCTCCAGCAGCAACGGCGAACACTCTTTCAGCATCGGGATAAAACCTTCGTAGCCCACCCAGGCGGAGTCGAACAGGATGTAATCGCACAGGTGGCCGATGGTGTCGATCACCTGGCGAGCGTTGTAAATCGTGCCGTCGTAGGTGCCAAGCTGAATGATCGCCAGCCGGAACGGCCGCGCCGCCGTGGCCTTCTCCGGCGCCACCTCGCGGATCTGCTCGCGCAGGTAGCGCTCATCGAAGCAGCGCGCATCGATGCCGCCGATAAAGCCGAACGGGTTGCGGGCGGTTTCCAGATACACCGGCGTGGCGCCGGCCTGGATCAGCGCCCCGTGGTGATTGGATTTGTGGTTGTTGCGATCGAACAGCACCAGATCGCCACGGGTCAGCAGCGCGTTGGTCACCACCTTGTTGGCCGCCGAGGTGCCGTTGAGCACGAAGTAGGTTTTATCGGCGTTGAACACCCGCGCCGCATGCTTTTGCGCATCCTTGGCCGAGCCTTCGTGGATCAGCAGATCGCCCAGCTTGACGTCGGCGTTGCACATATCGGAACGGAAAAGAGTTTCACCGTAGAAATCGAAAAACTGCCGGCCGGCCGGGTGCTTGCGGAAGAACTCGCCGCCCTGATGGCCTGGACACGCAAAGGTCGAATTCTCCATCTCGACGTAGGTCTTCAGCGTTTTGAAGAACGGCGGCAGCAGCGCCTGCTCGTAGGCGTCGGCAGCGGCCTCCAGCTGCGCCATGTAGAATGGCTTGCTGGCGCCGGCCAGCAGCGCAAAGACCCCGCTGACAAACGGCAGATAATCCGGGGAAAGATGCTCGTCCCCTTCCACCGCCACGAAGGTCGGAATATCGAACCCCGTCGCCTGCAAGCGCGCCAGAATGCCGGCGTCCACGTCGGCGACCGACACCACCACCGCCGCCACGTCGGTGTAGTCCGTCTGCTCTACGCGCACGATCTGGCGCAGCGTCTCAATGGTGGCGACCAGGCTGGCGCTGGTTGCGATTTTCAATTCTTTCATCATGCTGACTCTCAAACGGTGAAGGATGAGGGTGTGCCACCGGCACGGTAATGAGATAACGCGGTTATCCCGGTAAAAGCGATACCCGGGCACGGCAGCATAAGCGGCGTGCGTGACCGCCTCATGATCGGGGACCATCAGGCAGCTATCGGGGGAACTGGTCTTGGCAGCGTCCGACAGGCATCAGTAAAATCAGGGCCGCAGCGCTGGCTTTACGCATGCCTAACAGCGAGCATCAGGCGGCCTTACCGCATGATCGGCAGGCGTATTCGGACGGATGGCGTTCGGAGCAAGCAAAGACGGAACGGTGGCGGCGTCAGAGGTCTGGTGCGCGACAGCGCTTGAGCGACAAAACCAGTCATGCCAATAACCCTCTGACTTATAAGAAGCGGGAACACCGTCAGGGAACGGAGAGTGCTAAAATTTGCGCAATGATTGCATGATTCGTTACGAGGTTCAAGCGAGAATCATCTGGGTTGAGCTTGCGTTAACGCAAGCATAACTTATTGTTACTTAACAATAAACATGAAAAACAACATTGATAAAGTGGTATAAATACACGTTTTTTATGCATATTTATTGGGTGCCGATATCGCCACAGGCTCTAGCGCCTCGGGTTCGCTGCCTGAAAATAGAGCAACCGATCGGCTTTGTGACAGAAAGCGATTGACGCCATCCGGCCAATACGGTTTAATGCGCCCCGTTGCCCGGATAGCTCAGTCGGTAGAGCAGGGGATTGAAAATCCCCGTGTCCTTGGTTCGATTCCGAGTCCGGGCACCATATTTAGAGAACCCAGCCTATGGCTGGGTTTTTGCTTTTCAGGGACAGGACTCTCCATCGAACTGCGTTCGATTATTCGGCCAAAGGCCTCACCCTGCGGGCCAGCTCTAAAGCGCTGTTCAACGCGGCGCCAGCGCTGAGACCTTGAATACCGAGCAGAAGTGCTCCTGTTCCTATCTCTTTAACCTAAATCTCGGCCTTTATATTCGCAGTCTTAATTGATGCCCGCCCCCTGCCCTGTGTTTACGGCACTGTATTATTTCCATTTGCGCCATAACCCAACCCTCCTTATTTTCGCCGTCATTTGAATTAATACGCAAACACGGGATACCATTAATGTTTTCATTCTGCGCCTGATAAAAACCCACAGCCACAAACCGATAAAAACATTAAATAACAATCAATTAAACAGAGCCCCATCACATAATCCCCTGCCGTTATTAAAAATAAACCAAAAATGCGGTCGGCACTCACCTTGTGATTTTTTGATAAATACCGTCCGTTGCCGCTGCTAATTTACCGACAGGCGTTCTTAAAACATCACATCGGTGAAGATCGTCATATCACCGTAATAGAACGCTTAATTTAGCCTGCTCACCCACTGATATTTTGGCCTTTTTTGGCTCTGGCATTAAACACCCGTTGAGAAAAAACATATGGAATATGGTTTATCAGACAATGGCGAACAGCCGGATCAACATGGCAAGGGCGTCAGCCGCAGAAATGTCTTGCTCGGCCTGGCGTCAACGCTTGTCGCCACCGCATTGGCCGGCGCCCCATTCCTCACGCTGGCGGAACAGCATACCGCCGCGCAAAACCCCCTGCTTTTTGCCCGTTTCTTCGCGCTCTCCCTGCAATTGACAGAACGTCAGGATATTGACCCTGGCCTTTCGGCTCGTATTTTCACTGCGTTGAGCCTCGCAAACCCGCAATTCTCATCACAGGTTGAGCGATTAAGCGCACGCGTGAAGGCCGGACAAAGCGCCCGGCAACTTCAGCAAATCGCCGGCCAACTGGGGCTCTCGGCATTGGTCTCGGCCATCATCACCGCCTGGTATACCGGTACCGTGGGCCAGGGGGCAAACGCCAGTCTCATCGCTTATAAAGATGCCCTGATGTATCGCCCGGTTAAAGATGCCTTGATTGTGCCCACCTATTGCGGCAACGGCCCGCTTTGGTGGACCGCCGCCCCGCCTGAGGTTAACGCCTTACTGCCCTCTGAGAGCTGAATCATGAAAAAACCGGTATTCACGGCTGATGGCGATGCCTCGGCCGATATTGTCATCGTCGGCTCGGGGATCGTCGGCGGCATGATGGCGGACCAGTTGGCCGGCCAAGGCTATTCCGTGCTGGTATTGGAGGCGGGCCTGCGTATCGATCGCGCGCAGGCCGTCGAAAACTGGCGCAATATGCCGTTTGATAACCGTGCGGGCTCCGATTTTCAAGGCTTGTACCCGCAATCAGCCTACGCCACCGCGCCGCTCTATTTTCCGCCAAACGATTATGTCGCGTTAAGTGGCCCAAGCGCGGACAGCTTTAAGCAGGGCTATTTACGCACCGTGGGCGGCACGACCTGGCACTGGGCGGCCTCCTGCTGGCGCCATCTGCCAAACGATTTCAAAATGAAAACGCTGTACGGGGTTGGCCGCGACTGGCCCATCGCCTATGACGATCTGGAGCCCTACTACTGCCGCGCGGAGGAGGCGATTGGCGTCGCCGGCCCAAACGATCCGGCCAAACAATCGCCTTCAGCGCGCAGCAAGCCTTATCCCATGGATATGGTGCCCTGGGCCCACGGAGATACGCGCTTCGCCGAAGTGGTCAACCCGCACGGTTACCGCTCCGTACCGATCCCCCAAGGGCGCAGCACGCGACCATGGCAGGGGCGGCCCACCTGCTGCGGCAACAATAACTGCCAACCTATCTGCCCGATTGGCGCCATGTATAACGGCATCCATCACATCGAACGCGCCGAAATGAAAGGAGCGCTCGTGCTGGCGGAAGCGGTGGCGTACAAAATCGATACCGATGGACAAAATCAGGTTACCGCCGTGCATTGGCTGGACAACCAAAAGCGGTCGCACAAAGCCAGCGCCAGCGCGTTCGTCCTGGCATGCAATGGCATCGAAACCCCGCGCCTGCTGTTGATGGCCGCCAATGCGCAAAACCCGAATGGGATCGCCAACAGCTCCGATCAGGTTGGCCGCAATATGATGGATCACTCCGGCTTTCACTGCACCTTCCTGGCGAAAGAGCCGCTGTGGCCAGGACGCGGCCCGGCGCAGAGCAGCTGTTTGGTCGGCCCGCGCGATGGGGATTTCCGCAAGCATTACTCAGCCAACAAGATGATCCTCAATAACATCAACCGCGTTTTGCCGGCTACGCGCCAGGCCCTGGCGCAGGGCCTGGTGGGGAAAGCGCTGGATGACGAGATCCGCCGCCGCGCGGCGCACGGCGTCGATTTGTCCATCAGTCTGGAACCGCTGCCCGATCCCAATAACCGTCTGACGTTGAGCGCAACGCGCAAAGACGCCCACGGTTTGCCTTGCCCCGACATTTACTATGACGTGGGGGACTATGTGCGAAAAGGGGCTGAAGCGGCGCACCGGCAGCTCAAGCATATTGGCCAATTGTTTGATGCCGATGAATTCAACATCACCACCAGCCTGAATGCCAATAATCACATTATGGGCGGCACCATCATGGGCAACGATGAGAAAAATTCCGTGGTGAACGGCGATTGTCGTGCGCACGATCATCCGAACCTGTGGCTACCCGGCGGTGGCGCCATCCCTTCAGCCAGCGTGGTGAACAGCACGCTGACGATGGCGGCCCTGGGCCTTAAAGCGGCGGACGACATTGCCCGCAAACTGGCGGTGAAATCATGAGAAAACCTGCAAGGATAGCCTGGCTGGCGCTGCTCCTCGCGGCGGGCGGCGGCTCGGCGTTCGCCGCCGACGAAGGACCGTATTTCAGCGCCGAGCTGATTGAAAAAGGCGAGCGGCTCGCGGTGGCGGCGGACTGCCAGGCCTGCCACACCCAAACGGGAGGCGGCGAGCGATTTGCCGGCGGTTACAGCATCGCCACGCCGGTAGGCGTGATTTACACCACCAACATCACCCCCGACAAGGAAACCGGCATTGGCCGCTACAGCGAAGCGCAATTCGCCCGCGCCGTGCGTGAAGGCATTCGCGCGGACGGCACCCCGCTGTACCCGGCAATGCCTTATACGTCATACGTCAAATTAAACGACGAGGACATTCACGCGCTGTACGCCTACTTTATAAACGGCGTCGCCCCCGTCGTTCAGCACAACAGGCGAACCGAACTGCCCTTCCCCTTTAACCTGCGCTTTATCATGCCGGCCTGGAACAGTTTGTTTCTGGAAGAGGGGCATTTCAGCGCCGACAGCAGCGAAGATGCGCAATGGAACCGCGGCGCCTACCTGGTCAACGGCCCTGGACACTGCGATACCTGCCATACGCCGCGCAACGTGTTACTGGCTGAATACAGCGGGCAACCGCTTTCCGGCGCCATGGTCGGCAGTTGGTATGCGCCCAATATTACTTCCGACCCGATCAGCGGCATTGGCGGATGGAGCCAGGCTGAGCTAATCCAGTATTTGAAAACCGGGCGCGCGGCGGGAAAAAACCAGGCGGCGGGGGGCATGGCAGAAGCGATAGAAAACAGCCTGCAATATTTGTCGGACGACGATCTGGCCGCGATTGCCGCTTACCTGAAAAACAGTCCGCCGATCAGAGATCGACGCGATACGCGGCCGGCAGACAGCTTTGGCAAACCGTTCAACGTTGAACCCGAGCTGCGCGGCGCGCATCCGCCGACCGCCAACGAGACGGTGATTGACGGCGCCGCCTTGTTTAGCGGCAACTGCGCCAGCTGCCACCAACCCGACGGCAGCGGCAGTCAAAACCAGGCCTATCCATCGCTGTTCAACAACACGGCGACGGGCTCGCGCAATCCCTCCAATCTGATCTCGGCCATTTTGTTCGGCGTCGAGCGCCGCGTCGGGGATCAACATATCCTGATGCCGAATTTCGGCCCGCAATCCTATGTCAATCCCTTGAACGACCAACAGATTGCGGCGATCGGCAACTATGTCTTGCAACATTACGGCAACCCCGCGGCGCACGTCACCGCCGAAGACGTTGCGATCCTCAGACGAGGGGGCCCGGCGCCGTTGCTGGCCGAGATGCAGCCCTATATGGCACCGGGGTTGGGCGGCGGCGCGCTGGCGCTACTGGCCGCCATCGCGTGGCGGGTGCGCAAACGCCGCGGCGCGTGATTCATGCCAATTAAAGCTCCCTACGCTGGCGGCCGCAGGGAGCTTGTCTGCCGGCGCGCAAGGCTCTGATGCCATACGCCAATGATGTGCTAAAAATAGGCCCCGCCGGCGTTTTGCACTATTTTGGTTATGTCTGCCTGTTCATTCTGGGCGGTGCCTCGCTACGACGATAAACCCTGTACACCGTTCGCCTCGGTCACAAAACACAGTCAATCACGCCAGGAGCCCGACCATGAAAAACGCAACGTTCCCCAGCATCGCCAAGTTTTCCTTTCTGTCTTTATTATTGCCGGCCTGGATCACCCAGGCCGCTCCCCCGCAGCCGCAGCCGGGCAGCACCGCGCAAATCGTTTTGATTGGCACCTGGACAGGGGAAAGAGACGGCGATCGGGTTCAGCCGCCCGTTTATCCCAGCCAGGGGATGTATCGGTTGGCGCTCAACGAAGACGGCAGCCTGCTGCCATTGAATCGCATAAAAATGGACAGCCCTTCCTGGATAGTTCTGAGCAAAAATCGCCAATTTGCCTATACCACCAATGAAACTCAGCAAGGCCAAATCAGCACGCTCAAGCTCGGCAAAGGCGGCGACCCGCAACGCATCAGCGGCATCGACTCGCAGGGACAAGAGCCGACGCATGCCGCCATCAGTCCAGACGGGCGCTACTTATTGGCCGCCAATTACTCCAACGCCCCCGGGCATGCCAGCGTCATCGTGGCCCCCATTCTCCAGAACGGTGAACTCGGCGAGGTGCTGCAGCGCTTTCCCTTCACCAAGGGCTCAGAGGCCGTTGCCGAGCGGCAAGCCAGCGCCCATATTCACTCCGTCAACTTCACCCCCGACGGGCGCATGATGTACGCCGCCGATTTGGGCGGCGACATCATTCATGCCTTCTTCTACGACGCGGCAAATAAGGCCGCGCCGTTCAGGCTCGCGCCGGATTACGATTTGTCGTTTCCACCGGGCACCGGCCCGCGACATATGATCTTTTCCGCAAATGGCAGATTCGCCTACGTGATCAGCGAAATGTCGGCGAATATTTTTGCCTACCAGATTAATAACGATCGGTTGGAGAACATCCAGACATTAGCGCTGACGGAAAGCGCCCGCGCGGATGCAAAGGGCGGCGGCGGGCTGGCGTTTTCCCCTGACGGAAAATACCTCTATGCGAGCAATCGCCAAAAAACCAACGAAATCGTGGGTTATAAAATTAACCTGGAGAATGGCAAACTCACACTGATTGGCCGCACGCTTTCCGGCGGAATCGAACCGCGCGCTTTCGCCTTCGATAAAAGCGGAAAGTTTTTGCTAGTCGCCAATGTGTTTAGTAATAACGTTACCGTATTACAACGCGATCTGGATACCGGCGAATTATATGGCAACGGCGTAAGCGTCCAGATAGGTACGCCAACTGACGTTAAATTTATCCACGAGTAAATTATTGCTGCGGCAATCCGTTTGTCGCAGCGCCAACATCGATTCTCTTGCCCACGAGCGCCATACTTTACCCCATTCCCATGGCGTTTAACGCTCAGGTAATGAGAATCATCATCAGCGGCAAAGGAATTATAAAAGAGAAACGCCAAAACAATTCAAACCGGGTTGATATCATGGCGGCTACATTCAGGTAAGTTCCGGCGGCACACGGATATCCTTGCACGTCACGCCGTCGCTGAACCTAAACGAACCTAAACGTCCAACTGTCGGCCAATCGGTTTTTAATTGGCGCTTTTCCAACGCCAACAGGCGCCTCTGTATATAACATGAACATTCACTCATTGAAATTAATGCATATAGGGATAATTTCCCGCCGCACAGGCCCGCAAACAACAAAACTGGGCGCATTGGCCGATGTGAAAGCGGATACCCCCATGCCGCCCAGACGCAATAGCTCTCGCATCCAAAATATAATAACACATTGAATATAATGATGAAAATATCATCAAAACGGCCTGATTTCATAATTTCACTTTAATTTCATCTTTTCAAAAAGCGCTCAACGCCTAATATCATGTTATTTCACCTTCCCAGAATCCTTTTTAACGCTATTCTAAGCAGCGAATACCTGATTCAAGAAACACAAGCCGAACGCAGAACGGCGTATACACGTTAACAGTCAATAGTCGATGCCAATCCCATGCGGCTTATCCTCTTTGCAGAGTGTCGTTTACATGGAATGATGAACGCGGTTTCTAAGATTATTGCTTAAGAATATTAATTAAACACATACGCAAGCTTTCGCAGGGACTTTCATGGAAAGAAATACACCCGTAGCCTTTACCTGATGTGCTACCGAATTCTAAACGGGCATTTAAAAATGACGCATTTTTAACCCGCATATCTTTTAATTATTTTTAATTCATGTCGTTTACTTATAAGAAAAAGGCAGCCTGGTTGCTATAAGCCAACCCCTTTGCAGCCGTATTTCTGGGTATTATTCTCATTATACTGGAGCTTATTAATGAATCAGCGTTTCGATATCATCGGCATTGGCCTTGGCCCGTCGAATCTTAGCCTGGCGGCCTTAGGGAGCGAAATCGAGGGATTTACGGGGCAATTCCTTGAGCGCAAACCTCATTTCTCCTGGCACCCGGGCATGATTTTGGCTGACTGCAACATGCAAACCAACTTTTTAAAGGATTTGGTGAGCGCGGTTGCCCCAACCAATCCCTACAGCTTTCTCAACTATCTGGTAAAAAACCGAAAATTCTACCGTTTCCTGACGACCGAACAGCGTACCGCATCGCGTGAAGAGTTCGCCGATTACCTCACCTGGGCCGCAAGCGGGATGGGATCGTTGGCGTTCAATCAAGACGTTCAGCGAGTCGAGTTTGACGATCGGCAACGCCAGTTCGTGGTGACCACCTCACGGGAAATCTTCCACGCCAGACACGTAAGTATCGGTATTGGCAAGAAAATAAAGTTACCGGACTGCGTGACGGCGCAAAACGATCGCTGTTTCCACGCCAGCGAAATGATGCTGCGCAACCCTAATCTGGCAGGCAAACGCGTGGCGATCGTCGGCGGCGGCCAGAGCGGCGCCGATCTGTTCCTGAATATTTTTAAAGGGGAATGGGGGCAGCCAGAACAACTCGACTGGATATCGCGGCGCAACAATTACAACGCGCTTGATGAGGCGGCCTTTGCCAATGAATATTTCACGCCAGATTACGTCGAGAGTTTCTACTCACTGGACAGCGCGGCCAAGCGGCATATGCTGGCCGAACAAAAGATGACCTCAGACGGCATCACCAGCGAGTCGCTGCTGGCCATCTATCGCGCCATGTACCACCGCTTCGACGTACTGCGCGAGAAATTATGGGTGCGCCTGCTGCCCAGCCGTTCGCTGACGGCCGTAAAACACACGCTGGATAACGCCTACCAACTCGAAACGCGTCATCATCTCGATCACGGCGAGGAAACCTTCAAGGCGGACGTGGTGATCTTTGCTACCGGTTATCAATCGGCGACGCCTGAATTCCTTGCGCCTCTGGCCCACCGACTGTTGACCACGGCGGACGGCGAGTACCGCATAGCCCCGGACTTTACCTTTGAGTGGGAAGGCCCGGCGGAGAACTGCTTATTTGCGATGAACGCCAGTATGCATAATCACGGCATTGCCGATCCTCAGCTGAGCCTGATGGCGTGGCGTTCGGCCCGCATTCTTAATCGGGCGTTAGACCACCAGCCATTTGATTTGGGAACAACGCCGACAGCCATTCAATGGCGCAGTGAAGGCGCGCCACCCGCGTTTTAAATACAAGAACGTCTTAATCATTGTCACTATGCTTTGATGGAATTACGTATATGAAAAGACAAATAAACAAGTTCATTATGAATCAGTTGGCCGTATTGGCCCCCGAATTCAAGGCCAGATTGATCTACAAAAGAGCATTTGGCAAACCGCTGAACTTGCAGGCGCCATCGACCTGGAATGAAAAAATCAATCACCTTAAGTTGAATGACTACAGTAAAAATGCCTTAGTCACTCAATGCGCAGATAAATATGCGGTTAGAGAGTACATCAAGGCAAAAGGATGTGAAGAGATCCTTAATGAGCTGTACTTTGCCTGTGATTCGGTACAGGAGATCCCATGGGAAACGCTGCCTGAGAAATTTGTCATCAAGGGAAATCACGGCTCAGGATATAATTTAATTTGCCAGAATAAACAATCGTTGAACATTAAAAGCGCCTCCCAGCTGATCGATGGCTGGATGAAAGACGATTACTGGAAAACCTATGTAGAACTCAACTACAAAGGGATACAAAAAAAGATCATTGGAGAAAAGTATATCGAATCGGCCAATGGTCACGGGCCTGAAGACTACAAAATTTATTGTTTTCGCGGCGTGCCTTACTGCACCTTGCTGTGCGTCGGCAGGGATACCGGGACGCCGAAATATTACTTCTTCGACAAAGATTTCAAGTTCCTTTGCTATAGCGAGGACTGCCTGGCGTTGAGCCAGGAGGAGATAGACGCCTTCGTGAAACCGGAGGGATACGATGAGCTGTTTGAGTATGCCGCTCGTTTGTCAGCGCCCTTCGAGTTCGTACGCGTTGATTTCTACATCTCTCAGGGCCAAATCATTTTCGGTGAGCTGACCTTTACCCCCTCGGCCGGGCTGGATACGGATATTCTGCCACCGACCGATGTTTTGCTTGGCAAGATGCTGACGCTGCAACAGCACTGATTATCATCAACAAAAGGCGGCGCAATTCCCCTGCGCATCCATCAAACAGGAGATACCGGCCGGCGTTTTCGCAGGCCGCCCGCCGGCATCTCACTGTGGGGCGGCGGGCCGGCACCGCCCCGCCACCTGCGCTTTATCCACTGCGGAGTGGCTTGCACCGCCATCGGGAACGTTCCCCCTTGGGCGACATAACCCCTTGAAAAACAATGGCATTAGAACATTAATAAGAATCGTTTACATATTTATAATAAAATGTTCTATATGTATAGGAAGCTATAATATAAGATACCGGAAAGTTTCCCTGGTGTTGTTGTGTGTCTTTGCCCTATTTTATAGGGCTTTTTTTTCGCTAACACCCATTGATGATTGAGTGTTTTTGCACCCATCAGCAGATTACCCCCTCAAAAAAACATAATCATTTCTAATTAATCGTAACCCTTCTTATTCCTGACTTGCCAATAATAACAATGAGTTGCTATTAACCCTGCGAAGCATCAGGCAGCCACCGCCTGACCCCGGCCGCACTTCGCCACTGAAATACCCGCCCGAAGGAGAGGTTTTTACTGGGCGCGTACCGATGCTAATATCGGCCTTTTTCGAGGACGCTGACCCGCATGTTATTGTCTCACCGGCATTTTATCTGCACGCTTCTGGCGCTCGCCATCGGCTTTTGGTTGCCGGGGGCCGTGCAGGCCAGGCCCGATCTGGAACGCAGGATCGGCGTGACCGTCGCCGATAGCGACTCTGCGGATTACCGCTTCAGCGATCTGCGCTTCACCTCCGCCGATGGTCAACGGCGTTACCGCGTCCGTATCGCCCAGCCGCGTCGGGCGCCTGCGCCTGACGGCTATCCGACGATTTATTTCCTCGACGGCAATGCGGTGCTGATGGAGCTGAACGCCAGCTTACTGGCCAGATTGGCGACGGCGAAGCGGCCACCGGTGCTGGTGATGATCGGCTATGACAACGATCTGCGCATCGATGCCGCCGGCCGCGCCTACGACTATACGCTGCCTCTGCCGACGGGCATGAAGAAACCGCCGCAGGCGGGCGGGGGCGCGGAGGCCTTCCTGCAATTGATTGAAACGCGGATCAAACCGGCGATCGCCGCCAAACTGGCGGTCGATCAGCAGCGGCAAACGCTGTGGGGCCATTCCTACGGCGGGCTCTTCGTTCTGCATACGTTATTCGCCCATCCCGCCGCCTTCCAGCATTATATCGCCGTGGAACCCTCGCTGTGGTGGGGCAACGGCATGATCCTGCAAGAGGCGCAGCAGTGGGCGGAACGGCATCCGACGCCGGCGGCAAGGCTGCAGTTGTGGGTGGGTCTGGCGGAGCGCGAGCGCGCGGCCCCGCCCGGCGTGAAGAGCCCTGCACTGCCGGCGAACGCGGCGCAAATGCTGGCGGAACGCCTGGCAAAGCTCGACGGTCTTACCGTCGGCTATCGGGAGTGGCCCGACTTGGGACACGGCGCCATGCTGGGTGCCGCCATCGAGCCGGCACTGAGCAGCGTGGCATATGAAGACTAAAGGAGGGTATCGACCGCATTTTCATCGGCGGCTCATATCTTCTGATAAGAAGAGCGTTTAATATCTGAGACAGCGCGCAGTCATCGCGGAACGCATGCGCAAAAACAAAGTGGCTCCCCCGTCGGCAAGTTAGCTTGCTCTATCCGGTGGAGCCGTACAGTACTGCAGTTTTCCCGGTGGGGCCCTGGTGAGGCGCAAGTAGGAAAAGATGGTGTTGGCAGGGCATTTCAGCGTTTTAATACTGCCTGTTTCGCTATTTTCTTCACCCTGTGATGCTTACTATAAGCGCCCGCCTGCACGGCGGAAAAGGGTGAAAACCACCCTTGAAATACATTAATAAAAGTGATAATAGAAGCGGTTGGGGCGAAAGCGTCTAGTTCAGATTTGAATAATTAAATCAGGGAATTATATTAAAAATGAATATTAATATCACCGACAAACCCAACCCGCAGGATGAAGAGTTCGTTATCGACAGCCTCTGGGCGCACAACCATAAAACCCAGCCCGTAGACATTCACCCGCTGTTCCTGACCGTCACCGACGACAACCAGCAGATCGTCGGCGGTCTGGTCGCACGTACCTGGTGGGGCGGCCTGGAAGTACAGTATCTTTGGGTCGGCGATCAATGCCGCAAAAGCGGTTACGGTCGCCAACTGATGCAGCTAGCCGAAGAAGAAGCCCGCAAGCGCGGTTGCCATATGGCCTACGTCGATACCTTCGATTTCCAGGCCAGAGGCTTCTACGAAAAACTGGGCTACCGAGTCTATGGCGAGCTGGGTGACTATGCGCATCGCCATACCCGCCATTACCTGGCTAAAAGCCTGTAACGCGGCCTGAGCGGCGCAGAGGTGGGTATGGGTTCATCGCATAAAAATAATGAATCTTATTTCAAGGGCCTCATCACCATGATGGAGCACCTGAGCGAGCCCTGGGGCATCAAAGACCAGCTGTCCCGCCACCTCTATATGAACCGCGCCGCTTATCTCTATACCAATACGCCGCTGAATTTCGACGTCGCCGGAAAATATGACCACGAATTCCCCGCCGACTGGGCCGATTCCGCCGCCGACTTTATCGAGCATGACAAGATGACCGAAGCGGCGCGCGATCGGGTCACGGTCATCGAGACGCACTACTGGTATGGCAAAGACAGCCTGACGCCGTTTATCAGCGAAAAGCTGCCGGTCTACAACGATGACAAACAGGTGATCGGCGTGATCTGGAACGCCAAGCCGATGAACAGCCTGTCGCCGCTGAAATACATCAATCAGCAAAAACCCAGCATTTTGACCACCGAAGTTAACAACGAGCTGTTCACCCGCGCCGAGCTCGATGTCATTTTCCTTATGCTGCAGCGATTTACGGTGAAAGAGATCGCCAAAATCTATAACGTCAGCAATAAGACCATCGAAAACCGCATTTATAATATTTACCAGAAGGCCAACGTGCATACTCAGCAACAGTTTGAGGAGTATTGCAAATACGCCAACCTGGATAACTATATTCCCGATCGCCTGATAACCAAGGGCATTCAGTTTATTTGAACCGCAAGGAAGATCTCACCGTGATAAAGATCGAAGATTATCCGCTCACCCGGGTGCCGCAGGATAAAAGAGTCTCGTTTTTAAGCGTGGCCATCGTGCATATGGGCATGCTGACCGCGCTGGACCAGTTCATGCTCGGCGCCGTGCTCGGCAACTCCATGACGCTGATTGACGCCTTCACCGCCATTTTCGTCGGCAGCCTGATCTTCGGCGTGGTGACCTATGGGCTTGGGATGGCGGGCATGCGCGAAGGGATTTCCGGCAGCCTGCTGGCGCGCTGGTGCGGCTTTGGCCGCCTGGGCTCGGTGCTGATCGGCGTGGTCGTGGCCGTCAGCCTGCTGGGCTGGTTCGGCATTCAAAACGCCATTTTCGCCAAGTCGCTCGATTTCGCGCTCGGCAATAAGCTGGGCTTTGGCCTGGCCGCCGGGCTCTCGGGCACGCTGTTGACCATCCTGGTGGCATTCGGCTTCAAGGCGTTGCGCATCGCCGCCCGTATCGCGGTGCCGATGTTCATTATGCTGGTGGCCTATATTTCGGTGACCGCGCTTTCCGGCCATAACCTGCAGGAGATCATCCAGCTGGCGCCGCCGGGTGAACCATTGACCATCAGCGCCGGCATCACCATCGTCGTCGGCGGCGCCATCGTGGCCAGCCTGATGACGCCCGATCTGACCCGTTACTCCAAAAACGGCAAACACGTGCTCGGCGTTACGATCTTCACCATCGTCGCCGGCGAGTTCGTGGTGAATGGCCTGGCTATCTTGATCGCCAAAACCCTGGGCACCGCGGATGTGGTCACCATCATGTCGCAAGCGGCCGGCGGCGCCGGTTTGCTGGTGGTGGTGTTTTCCACCCTGCGCGTCAACGATCTCAACCTGTACTCCTCTTCGCTGGGCATCGTCAACGCGGTGGAAGGCATCACCGGCAAAAAGCTGAAGTACACCTACACCACGTTGGCGATCGGTATTCTGGGCACCACGCTGTCGGTGCTGGGCATTCTCGACCGCTTCGTCGACTTCCTGACGGTGCTTGGCGTGGTCTTCCCGCCCATTATCGGCATCATGCTGGTGGACTATTACCTGCTGCGCAGCCACCGCAAAATCCTGGACGAGAGCCGCCGTACGGGCCAGTTGCCGAACGAAACCCCAACCATCGGCTGGGCGGCGATCGTCGCCAGCATCGCCGGCGGCGCCGTTGGCCTGGCGACCGAATGGGGCGTACCGACCATCAACTCACTGGTGGCCGCCAGCCTGCTGTATTGGGTGCTCAAGCTGGCCTTCAGTCGGGCGCAAAAACCCCTAGCCTCGCAGAAGTCGCTCTGATTTTCGCACAGGCGTTAACGCACTCCTCCGATGACGGGGGAGTGTTTTATTGCTCGCAAAATGCGGAGTTCAGCGCAAAGGAATAGGCCGATCGCGCAGACAAACGGCCGTGGTGATGAGGGTCCCTGGTGTCGGTAGCAAGCTATCCATTATGCTCAGAGTGCGGGAACATCCCCCTCTGAGCTTTTTATTATAAAAGTCGTTAGCTTCAGTGTTTTGATCGTAAAGAAAAACTTCAGCTTGCATGAACAGTAGCCCATGAAATCGCCTTTGGTCAACATAAAAGTGAACATAAAATTGGCTTTTGTGTTCACTTTTCCATAAGCAAAAGCTAATCAATTGATTTGCACAGCTTTATCATTTCCCCAAACCGCCTTCCGCATCCACGTCGCCCACCCCTCGCCAAGCCGCTGACAGAAAGCAATAATTAACGAAAATAATCAGTCTGTTATCCTATTCCCTGCGCCTTTTTATCTGGACAACGCCAACGCGTAAGATATAGTGAAGCCAGCGTAATGTTTGTAAGGACAGCCTATGAAAACCCCCAACGCACAGCGCAAAATCAACATCATTAAAAATATTGAATATCTAATGCGTACCCGCGGTGAAACCAAGGCTTCCTTTTCCAACCGCAGCGGCCTGACGCGCACTACCCTATACAAAATTCTTGATGGAAGAGTGAACAACGTTCAGCAATCCACCGTTAATCGGATTTCAGATTTTTTCGGTGTCTCCTGTGAAGAGATCGAAGACTACGATCTGGAAAAACTGGAGCTGCTCAACGAAACGTTGTCCACCGAAGGCAACAAGAACCCTTCCGCCATTCCGGTGATCCCGCAGTCGCGCTATCTGGCCGTCTCGCAGCGCAAGATCGGGCAACTGGTCACCGAGTTTCCTTTGACTTATTTCTTCGGCGATGAGTCGAACATGTTGGCAATGAAAATAGAGACCGAAATTAAAGGGTCATTCATTCCGGGCGAAGTCATTATCATCAAACGTCCGCCGGTACTGATTTGCGATTCACCTTTGCTGTATCACTCGGGAAAAAGCGGCTTCTTTGTGGTTGACGACAAAGACAGCGAAAGCATGGACAAACGCCTTCAGGAGACGGTGCAATTCCTGGGTTATATCGTTGGAGAAAGGTTATAAATGGAACCGAATCAGAAGTTCAAGCTGTTGGGCTTCACCCGACATGGCACCATCGCGGCCAATGTCATGGTATTGGCCACCGGCAAAACCATTACCATGGGGCTCAATGAGCTGGCCGACAGCGAAATATCGGAAGATCTGAGCCGGCACGAGCTGCAGGCGCTGTACCGTAAACTCTACGGCGACAATCAACAAAAAACCGCCTATGAGCTCAGCGATCGCCATGAACGTTCCTGGTACGCCTACCTGATTATTACCGTGGCGCTCAGCGTGATTTATATCTTCTCGACGCTGTGCGGCGTCAAGCCGATCCAAATTCCGGTGCTGAATCTCATCACGCCGCCGGCGATCTTCATCTATCCGCTCACGTTCATTCTGGTGGACATTCTCAACGAGTTCTATGGGTTGCGGCTGGCCAGACGCACCATCATCATCTCGTTCATCGCCAACCTGACCTTCGTTCTCGGCGTCTGGGTGACGACGCTGGTGCCGAGCATTCCACAGTGGGAGTACAGCGAGACCTACAACGGCATCGTGCACAGCATCATGGCGGTGCTGGTGGCCTCTTCGGCGGCCTATCTGATCTCCGAGAACGTCAACTCCTATCTGCTTTGCAAGATCAAGGAGTTGACCAACTCCCGCTACCTGTTCGTGCGCGTGATCACCAGCACCGTAATCGCATCGGCCATCGACAGCGTGGTGTTCTGTACGCTGGCGTTCTACAACGTGCTGAGCTGGGACATCATCAAAACCATGATCCTGTCTCAGTTCCTGATCAAGGTGGTTTACGCCCTGCTGGGCGTCGGGCCGATTTACGCCACCCGCAGTCTGTTTAACCGCTACATCAATACCGAACAAGCAAAGGGCAATGAATATGCATATCCAAAAGCAAGATAAGATCACCCATCTTGGCGCGAACTCCGATTATCCGGACCAATATGCTCCCGCATTGCTCGAAGCCTTGCCGCGCGCACGCGGCCGCGATCTGATCGGCGTGGACGAACGGCAGCTGCCGTTCAGCGGCTTTGATCTGTGGACCGCCTTCGAGTTGTCGTGGCTCAACGGCAAGGGCAAACCGGTGGTGGGCATCGGCGAATTTACCTTCCCGCACTCTTCTTCCAACCTGATCGAATCCAAATCGTTCAAGCTGTATCTCAACAGCTTCAACCAAACGCGCTTCGACAGCGTGGAACAGGTGAGCGCCGCCATGCAGAAGGATCTGTCGCAGGCGGCCAATGGCCAGGTCACCGTCAAGCTCTATCCGGGTTTGGAAGGTTATCCGGCGCAGATCGATCGTCTGCCGGGCATCAACATCGACGATCTGGATATCGCGGTCGACGACTTCGCCTTCAAACCGGAATACCTGAGCGGCGCGGCCGATCAAGGGGAGCACGTAGCGGAGACGCTGTCTTCCAATCTGCTGAAATCCAACTGCCTGGTCACCAACCAGCCGGACTGGGGCAGCGTGGTGATCCACTATGAAGGCCGCAAAATCGATCGCGAAAGCCTGCTGCGCTACCTGATCTCCTTCCGCCAGCACAACGAATTCCACGAGCAGTGCGTCGAGCGCATTTTCAACGACATCAAGCAGAGCTGCCGCCCGGAAAAACTCAGCGTGTTCGCGCGTTACACCCGCCGCGGCGGCCTGGACATCAACCCCTTCCGCAGCGATTTCGAAACGGCGCCGACGCTCGGCCGCCTGATCAGACAGTAAGCCTCATCCCCCAATGCTCCCGCCAGGGAGCATTGTTTCTCTCGCTTTCATCTCCCTGTTATTTTTCGCCATTATCGTCGTCAGCGGCTATCTTCAAAGCACACTGACGGAGATTAACGACGCATGCCTGACCTTTCTCGCAGAGACATCCTGCGGGCTGCCGCCATCGGATCGGCGTTCTCGCTGTTGCCCGCCTCGATTCGCAAAGCGCTGGCCATTCCCGCCAATAACCGCACCGGCACCCTGCGCGACGCCGAACACGTGGTGATCCTGATGCAGGAGAACCGCTCTTTCGATCACTACTTCGGCACCTTACCGGGCGTGCGCGGCTTCAGCGATCGATTTACCATTCCACTGCCCGGCGATCGCCTGGTCTGGCAGCAACAGGGCGCTGAACGGCTGGTGCTGCCCTACCATCTGGACAGCAAACGCGGCAACGCCCAGCGCGTCACCGGCACGCCGCACTCGTGGGTGGATGAGCAAGCCGCCTGGGATCACGGCCGCATGAGCGCCTGGCCCACCTACAAAACGCCGGCCTCGATGGGCTACTACCGCCAGCAGGAGCTGCCGTTCCAGTTCGCGCTGGCCAACGCCTTCACCCTGTGCGATGCCTATCACTGCTCCATCCACGCCGGCACCAACACCAATCGGCTGTTCCACTGGACCGGCACCAACGGCCCGTCCGCCGCCGACGTGGCGGTAGTGGTCAACGAATGGGACAGCCCCGGCCCGGCAGAGATCGGCTACCGGTGGACCACCTATCCGGAACGGCTGGAGGCGAGCGGCGTCAGTTGGAAGGTATACCAATTCCTGCCGGACAACTTTACCGACAACCCGCTGGCGGGTTTTCGCCAATACCGCGCCGCCAGCATTCAAGTGGGCAACCCGGCGCGGCCGTCGAAAGACTTCAACGCTTTCGTGCCTTATAGCGATGCGCTCAACGAGGCCGCACCGCTCTACAAAGGCAACGGCAACACCCTGCCGGCCGCCGACGGCAACGACCTGGACGCCATGCTGGCCGGATTCCGCGCCGACGTGCAGCAGGGCAAACTGCCGCAGGTCAGTTGGATCATCGCGCCGGCGGCCTATTCGGAACATCCCGATCCCTCCAGCCCGGTGCAGGGCGGCTGGTTCACCCAAGAGATCCTCAACGCGCTGACCGACACCCCGGAGGTGTGGAGTAAAACCGTCCTGCTGGTCAACTACGACGAAAACGACGGCTTTTTTGACCATATGCCTTCGCCTTCCGCGCCGTCGCTGCGCGAAGACGGCAGCTTCGCCGGTAAATCGACCGTACCGTTCGACACCGAGATCTTCCAGCACGTGGCGCCGCCCGGCTCGCAGGATCAACCGCCGCCGGACGGCCGCATCTACGGCCCCGGCCCGCGGGTCCCGATGCTGGTGCTGTCGCCCTGGAGCCGCGGCGGCTGGGTCAATTCACAGGTTTTCGATCACACCTCGGTGCTGCAATTTTTGGAAAAGCGCTTTCAGGTGCATGAACCCAACATCAGCGCCTGGCGCCGCGCGGTGTGCGGCGATCTCACTTCGGCGTTCAACTTTGTCGATCCTAACGGCGAAGCATTGCCGAGCCTGCCCGCCACCAGCCGCCACGCCGCCGACGGCCTGCGCCAGCGTCAGGAACAGCTGCCGCAGGTGCCGCTGCCGCCGCCCGCCCACCAGCGTTTACCCCACCAACGCCGCCTGGCGCGCCCTTCCCGCGCTCTGCCCTACCAGCTGCACGTCGAGGCCAGCGTCGCGACCGAGCAGCGCCGCGTGACGCTGAACCTGTTCAACACCGGCGAGCAGGGAGCGGTGTTTCACGTCTACGATCGGCGAGACCTGACGCAAATCCCGCGCCGCTATACCGTCGAGGCCGGCAAGGCGGTCAGCGACGACTGGCGGGCGGAAAATGAGTACCATCTGTGGCTGCTCGGCCCCAACGGCTTTCATCGTGAACTGCGCGGCACCCTGAGCCGGCCGCAGCCTGAGGTGCGTTTGCGCCCGACGGGCCGCAGCCTGCTGCTGCAGTTGGATAACCCGGGTGCCGAAACGGTGACGGTCACTCTCGACCGCTGCCCTTACTCGCAACAAGGCCCGTGGCCCATCACGCTGCCTGCGGGCGGCAGCCACCGCCAAACGCTTGACGCCCGCGCCAGCGGCGGTTGGTATGATCTTGCGCTGCACAGCGCCGGAGGCTGGCGCCGCCGCCTGGCGGGCCGACTGGAGGATGGCGAACACAGCGTCAGCGACCCGCTGATGGGCCAGGAGTAGCCTATCGACAGCGAAGAGGTTCAAAAAGCGAAAGGATATCGCTTATCATTGCGTTCTCGTTCCTAGCCGATTACTCAAGGATCTCCATGTCCGCTGTTCTTATCGCCAAAGCCGGCCGCTGGCTGGCCGCCTGCGTTTTGCTGTTGGCCGGCGCCGCTCAAGCAGCGCCGATCGTCGTTACCGATGTCGCCGGCCGTCAGGTTACGCTGCCGCAACCGGCCAAGCGCGTTATCCTGGCCGACGCCCGCGCGCTGTTGGCGCTGAATATTCTGCATCCGCAGGAGCCGCTGAAAAACATCATCGCCTGGGACAACTCGCTGAAGGTCAAAGCGCCGGATCTGGTTGAGGCCTATGCGAAAAAATTCCCGCAGGTCATGCAAATCCCCACCTTCGACAACCCCTACACCAGTGACTTCAGCGTGGAGAGCGCGGTGGTGCGCCAACCGGACCTGATCATTTTCGACATCGGTCTGCTGAGCAAATTGAAGGACAGCGGCGTACTGACCCAGCTGGAAAAAGTCGGCATCCCGGTGCTGATCATCGATTTCCGCCAGCAGCCGCTGACCAACACCGTCGCCAGCATGGCGCTGTTGGGCAAAGTGTTTGACGAGCAGCCCAACGCCGACGCCTTTATCCGTTTCTATCAGCAACGCCTCGAGCTGGTGCGCCAGCGCGTCGCCACGCTGAAACCGGAGCAGCGCCCCAGCGTCTTCATCGAACGCAGCGCCGGCATCAAAGGCGAGCAGTGCTGCAATACCTTCGGCAAAGGCAGCTTCGGGCAGTTTATCGATACCGCCGGCGGCGACAATATCGGCAGCAAACTGTTTTCAGACATGGGCGGTGAAGTGAACGTCGAACAGGTGATCGCCAGCAATCCGGATTTCTATCTGCTGACCGGCGCCGACTGGAGCCGTGGCCATCGCGATACGCTGGCCGTGCCGCTGGGCTACACCACCGATATGGCCACCAGCCAAAAGAAACTGGCGCATCTGCTGGATCGCACCGGCATTAACGTGTTGAAAGCGGTGAAAGAAAAACGCGTGATGGCGATTTATCATCAATTTTACGACACGCCGCTCAACTTTATCGCGGTCGAGGCGATCGCCAAATTCCTGCACCCGGCGCTGTTTAAAGATATTGATCCGCAAGCGGATATCGAAAGCGTGCACCAGAAATTCACCGCGCTGGATTATAGCGGGGTCTTCTGGCTTACGCCGCAATAATCCCCGCCAGGGCCCGCCAACCGGGCCCTGCTACCGGCATCCTTCATGTAGTTACCCGCTTAACTATTCCATAACAATTCTATTTACTTGCCAATAATTATCATTAAGATTGTCGTTTCTAAAAAAACACATCCGGGTCTGAAACTTCTAAGGCATTATTATGTCAATTCTTTTTCGCCTCTCCCTGCTGGCGACCTCTATCGCCGTTGCTTTCCCCATCCTTGCTGCTGATAACTCATCTCAAAACGATGCCGATACGGTAACCGTCGTCGGCAACTGGCTGGACAACCCTGATACCAGTTCGGTGCTGCTCAACCATCCGGGCGCGCGATCCATCGTCACTCAGCAGCAGATGCATGAGCAAGGCGACCAAACCATCGCCGACAGCCTGCGCGGTGTGCCCGGCGTGCAGGTGCGCGACAGCAACGGCACCGGCGGCAGCGACATTTCGCTCAACGTCGGCGTGCGCGGCCTGACCTCACGCCTTTCTCCGCGATCCACCATTCTGATGGACGGCGTTCCGTTGGCCGTCGCGCCTTACGGCCAGCCACAGCTGTCGATGGCGCCGCTGTCGATCGGCAACCTGCAATCGGTTGACGTGGTGCGCGGCGGCGGCGCGGTGCGTTACGGGCCGCAAAACGTCGGCGGCGTGATCAACTTCGTCACCCGCGACATTCCAAAAGCGTTTGGCGGCACCGCCGGCGTGCAAACTCAGGGCGCCAGCCACGGCGGCCTGAAGACCCTGACCAGCGCCTCGGTGGGCGGCACCGCAGATAACGGCTTCGGCGCCGAGCTGCTTTACTCCGGCCTGCACGGCCAGGGCTACCGCGACAACAACGACAACACCGACATCGACGATTTCATGCTGAAAACGCGTTATGCGTTCACCGATCGCGACGAACTGCTGGCCAATTTCCACTACTACGACGCCAAAGCCGGCATGCCGGGCGGGCTGAGCAGCGCGCAATACGCGCAGAACCCATTCCAGTCCACGCGTCCCTGGGACCAGTTCGAAGGCCGCCGCAAGGATATGTCGTTCAAATACAAACATCAGGAAGACGACAAACAGTTCGAAGTGTTGACCTACTTCACCGACAGCTACCGCGGCAGCAACATCGAGTCGGAAGGCACCGGCAAAAATGCCGGGTTGCGGCGCATGGTGTCCTATCCGCGCCACTATTCGACCTGGGCGATCGAACCAAGCTATTCGCAGCTGTTTCGCTTCTGGGATATGGCGCACGAGATCACCCTCGGTTACCGCTACCTGAATGAAACCATGGATGAAAAGGCGTCGCGTTCGGCCTGGTATAACCCGGCGAATGTCGGCGCCACGCCGGATACCCCGGACTATTACCAGCACACCTCCGGCGGCACCGCAGCCAACGCGTTCTATATCGACGACACCATTAACGTCGGCAACTGGACGGTCACGCCGGGCCTGCGTTATGAAAGCATTCGCACCCACGTGGACGATTCGTTCAACAACATCAGCCGCGAGAAAAGCTACAGCGAGCCGCTGCCGTCATTGAACGTGATGTACCACCTGTCTGACGCCTGGAAACTGTTCGCCAACGCCAACACCTCGTTCGGCAGCATGCAGTATTTCCAACTGACCAAAGGCGGCAACGGCAACCAGCCGGCGCCGGGGCTGACGGCGGAAAAAGCGCGTACCTATGAGTTCGGCACCCGCTACGACGACACCGTGGTTAAGGCCGAGGCCACGCTGTTCTATATCGACTTCGATAACCAGCTGCAGTACATCAGCAACGACGTGGGCTGGACCAACATGGGCGCCACCAAGCACAAAGGCATCGAGCTGGCGCTCAGCTACGATCTCAGCGAGCTGAATCGGGCGCTCGACGGCGCCAGCGTCTACACCAGCTATACCTACACCAAGGCCAGCACCGACAAGGGCGACTTCGCCGGTAAAGATCTGCCGTTCTACTCGCGCCAGGTCTATACCGTCGGTACGCGTTACGCCACCGGCAGCTGGGTATGGAATCTGGACGGTTATGCGCAGTCGAAACAGCATTCGCCGGGCACCGGGCCGGAGTACATCACGCAGGAAAGCGCCGATGGCCAGTTCGGCAACATCGCCGGTTACATGGTGTGGAATATGCGCGGGGAATATAACTTCGGGCCGCAGCTGTCTAACCTGACGCTGGGCGCCGGGGTGAAAAACCTGTTCGATCAGCGCTACTTCACCCGCTCCAACGACAATAACTTCGGCAAGTACGTCGGCGAACCGCGCACCTTCTTCGTGCAGGGTTCCGTCGCATTCTGACCCCCAGCGCCCACTACAGGCGCTTCGCTCATCCATACCGCCCGCTCGCATCGCGGGCGGTATTTCCTGAGCCTGACCCGCCCTATTTTTTGATCTTCCTCACTCCCCAAACGCCTGACGCATTATTTCATTGCTTTGCTAAACCGGTTCTTCTATTTTAGCCACCCATCAGACATCGGTAGAAACAGGGATTAAGCATGGCGAATCGCGTATGGGTGCTGGGCGACGCAGTGGTCGATTTGGTGCCAGAAAATTCAAACAGTTATCTTAAATGCCCCGGCGGCGCGCCGGCTAACGTGGCGGTGGGCGTCGCCCGCTTGGGCGGCGACAGCGCCTTTATCGGCCGAGTGGGGCAAGACAGCTTCGGCGCCTTTCTGCAGCAGGTGCTGAGCGAAGAAGGGGTGGATATTGACCATATGCTTTCGGATCCCGAACACCACACCTCCACGGTAGTGGTGGATCTCGATCAGCACGGTGAGCGCTCATTCACTTTCATGGTACAGCCCAGTGCCGATCTGTTTTTACAGCCTGACGATCTGCCGGCCTTCCAACGCGGCGAGTGGCTGCATCTCTGCTCCATCGCGCTGTCGCAGGAACCCAGCCGCAGCGCGGCCTTTACGGCAATGGAAAACATTCGGGCGGCCGGCGGGCGGGTCAGTTTCGATCCCAATATCCGCGAAGAGATCTGGCGCCAACCGGAAGCGCTGCGCCCCTGCCTGCAAAAGGCGTTGCTGCTGGCGGACGTGGTGAAACTGTCGCGCGAAGAGCTGGTTTTCATCAGCCATCTTGACGATGTGGAGAACGGCATCCGCTGGATGATGCAAACCTACCCGTTGCGCCTGTTGCTGGTCACGCTGGGCGGCGACGGCGTCTACGTGCATGACGGCCAACGGCTGCGTCATTTCCGCGCGGCGCCTGTCGTGCCGGTCGATACCACCGGCGCCGGCGACGCGTTTGTCGCCGGGCTGTTAGCGGCGCTGGCGCGCCTTCACGCATTGCCGCAAGAAGCGCAATGGCCGGCGATTATCGCCCAGGCTCAGGCCTGCGGCGCGCTGGCCACCACCGCCAAAGGCGCCATGACCGCCCTGCCCCGCGCCGAAGAGCTCGCCGCTTTTCTGCGCTGATCCCCTGCAACCACGGCGATCCCCTGGGCGCCGTGGTCTTTTAACCCCACGATTTGCGCACTCGATCACAATAGCTGAATCGGGTTAGCAAACTTGATTGCCAGTCCGCTTCTCGATCGTTATCTTTCGCCATGAAAAACCGGTTTAGCAATTTAGCAAAAAATAATAACAACCCTTCCCGGATGATAGACGATGATGAAAAAACTCAGCTATTTGGCGATAACAACAGGGCTTTTCCTCTCCACTTCTGCCGCTGCAGCCTCCGGCGACGGCAGTATCGAGGCGCGTCTTAACGCGCTGGAACAACGTCTGGCGCAGGCGGAACAGCGCGCCGCTCAGGCTGAAACCCGCGCCACGGCGGCGGAACGCCGGGCGCAACAGCTGGAGCAGCGCACCGCCAGCACCGAGCGGCAAACCGCGCGGGTCGCGCAACGCGCCGCCGCGCTGGAAACGCAATCCCCCGTGACCGGCGCGCTAAAACTGAACGGCTTCAACGATCTGAAGCTATACGGCGACGTGGAGTTCAATCTGGACGGCGCCAGCCGCAGCGGCCAACTGACGTCGTTGAAAGGCAGCGATCACAAGGATTGGAAACCCGGCAACAAAGAGCGCTGGGACATCAACGGCCGCATTCTGGTGGGGCTGGACGGCTATCGCCGCAATCCGGACGGCAACTTCTCCGGTTTCAGCGTCCAGCCGCTGGCGGACATGACCGGCAAAATGAACCTGGACGACGCCGCTTTCTTCTTCGGCAATGAAAAGAACTGGCAAACCAAAATCGGCCGCTTCGAAGCCTACGACATGTTCCCGCTGAATCAGGACACTTTCATTCAGTATTCAGGCAACACCGCCAACGATCTTTACGCTGACGGCTTTGGCTATATCTATATGATGAAAGAAGGCCGTGGCCGCAGCAGCAGCGGCGGAAACCTGATGTTGAGCAAATACGCCGGGGATGTCTATTTCGAACTGAACACGCTGGTGGAAGACGGCACCTCACTGTTCCAGGACAACAGCTACCACGGCAATGCGCTGAACAATAAGAAAAACGTCGCCTATTTGCGCCCGGTGATCGCCTGGAAGAAAGAGGCCTTCAGCATCGCGGCGGCGATGGAAAGCAACGTGGTGAATAATGCCTACGGCTATCAGGACAGCCAGGGCCGCTTCGTCGATCAATCCAAGCGCAACGGCTACGGCATGACCATGAGCTGGAACACCAACGCGGCCGATCCGGATAACGGCGTGGTGGCCAACCTGAGCACCGCCTACCTGGACGCCGCCGGCGAGCAGGACTTGACCGCCGGCGTCAACGTGCTGTGGCGGCGCTTCGAACTGGGTTATATCTATGCGCACAACAACATCAAAGAGTTCAATACCGCCGGGATCGCCGCCGATATCCACAATCCGCTCAGCGAGCCGGGCAACTACGACATCCACACCGTTCACGCGTCGTATCAGATACCTAACATTATGAATATGAAGAATTTCAATGTGTATTTAGGCGCCTATGTTTCGCTGCTGGAAGCCAACGCCGAGAACAAGATCGCCAACGGCGACAACGACCAGCGTTACGGCGTGCGCGCCAGATTCAAGTATTTCTTCTGACATCGATGAACGTATTTCCGCCGCGTAGAGCGCGGCGGCATTTTAATTCAGCAAGGGGACAACATGGACATTACCGCAACCGCCAACGCGCTGTTGCCGCTGCTCGGCGGTAAAGAGAACATCGCCAGCGCCGCCCACTGCGCCACGCGCCTGCGCCTGGTGCTGGTGGACGACAGCAAGGTGGACAAAGGGGCCATCGGCAAACTGGACGGCGTCAAAGGCTGCTTCAGCAACGCCGGTCAGATCCAGGTGATCTTCGGCACCGGGCTGGTCAACAAGGTGCATGCGGAATTCATCAAGGCGGCGGGCGTCAGCGAATCCAGCAAGGCCGAAGCCGCCGATATCGCGGCGAAAAAGCTCAACCCGCTGCAGCGCATCGCCCGCCTGCTGTCGAACATCTTCGTGCCGATCATCCCGGCCATCGTCGCCTCCGGCCTGCTGATGGGGCTGCTCGGCATGGTGAAAACCTATGGTTGGGCGGATGCCGACAGCGCGCTGTTCGTGATGCTGAACATGTTCAGCTCGGCGGCGTTCATTATCCTGCCGATTCTGATCGGTTTCACCGCCGCCCGCGAATTCGGCGGCAACCCCTATCTGGGCGCCACGCTCGGCGGCATTCTGACGCACCCGGCGCTGACCAACGCCTGGGGCGTCGCCGGAGGGTTCCATACCATGAACTTCTTCGGTCTGGAGATCGCCATGATCGGCTATCAGGGCACGGTATTTCCGGTGCTGCTGACGGTGTGGTTCATGAGCCTGTTGGAAAAACGCCTGCGCAAGGTGATCCCCAACGCGCTGGATTTGATCCTGACGCCGTTCCTGACGGTCGTGATCTCCGGGTTTGTCGCCCTGCTGTTTATCGGCCCCGCCGGCCGGGCGCTGGGCGACGGCATATCCTTCGTGCTCAGCACGCTGATCGCCCATGCCGGTTGGTTCGCCGGCCTGCTGTTCGGCGGCCTCTATTCCGCCATTGTCATCACCGGCATCCATCACAGCTTCCACGCGGTGGAGGCCGGGCTGCTCGGCAACCCCAACATCGGCGTCAACTTCCTGCTGCCGATTTGGTCGATGGCCAACATCGCTCAGGGCGGCGCCTGCCTGGCGGTGTATTTCAAAACGCGCGATGCCAAAATCAAAGCCATCGCGGTGCCTTCAGCCTTTTCCGCCATGCTCGGCATCACCGAGGCGGCGCTGTTCGGCATCAACCTGCGCTTCGTGAAACCGTTCCTGGCGGCGCTGGCGGGCGGCGCGCTCGGCGGCGCCTGGGTGGTGGCCAATCATGTCGGCATGAACGCGGTCGGGCTGACGGCGATCCCCGGCATGGCGATCGTGCAGGCCAGTTCGCTGGTCAGCTATATCATCGGCCTGGCGATCGCGTTTGGCAGCGCCTTCGCCCTCTCCCTGCTGCTGAAATATAAAACGGACGCGCAATGATGGAGGAACTCAGCTTAATCAAACAGGCAATGCGGGCGGTCATGAACGGCCTGCCACTCGCGCTGCGCGATCCGCACCGCCCGGCCTGGCATCTGGCGCCCAGCGTTGGCCTGCTGAACGATCCCAACGGCTTCATTCAGCACAACGGCGTTTATCATCTGTTCTATCAATGGAATCCGCTGGGCTGCGACCATCGCAACAAGTGCTGGGGACATTGGCAGTCGACCGACTTGCTGCGTTGGGCGCATCAGCCGATCGCCCTGGCGCCGGGCGCCTGTTACGACAGCCACGGCTGTTACTCCGGCTCGGCGGTGGTGGCGGAAGACAAAATCACGCTGATCTACACCGGCAACGTGAAATTCCCCGACGGCTCACGCACCGCTTACCAGTGCCTGGCTCAGGAAAGCGATCGGGGCGAGTACCGCAAACTCGGGCCGGTGCTGCCGCTGCCGGCGGGCTACAGCGGGCACGTACGCGATCCGAAAGTGTGGCGTCATCAGAATGCGTGGTACATGGTGCTCGGCGCGCGTGACCTGCAGGATCGCGGTAAGGTGCTGCTGTTGCGTTCCAGCAATCTGCGTGACTGGCAATCGCTGGGCGAGATCGCCGGTTCCGGCCTGAACGGCTTAGGCGAATTCGGCTACATGTGGGAGTGCCCGGATCTGTTCTCGCTGGACGACGCTGACGTGTTGATCTGCTGCCCGCAGGGGCTGGCGCCGCAGCCGGAACGCTACCTCAATCGCTATCAGGCCGGTTATCTGATCGGCAAGCTGGATTACCGCCAGGCGGCCTTCCGTCACGGCGAATTCCGCGAACTGGACGCCGGCTTCGAGTTTTATGCGCCGCAGACGACGCTGGCGGAAGATGGCCGCCGCTTGCTGTTCGGCTGGATGGGCGTGCCCGAGCAAGATGAAGAAGCCCATCCGACGCGCCGCTACGGCTGGATCCACACCATGACCTGCCCGCGCGAGCTGTCGCTGCGGCATGGCCGCCTCCAGCAGCGTCCGGCGCGCGAGCTGCAACAGCTGCGCGGCGAACGAACATGCTGGCAGGGCCGTGCCGATGGCGCCCCCGCCTGCGCGCTGGGGGCCGCGGAGCTGCAGTTGGCGCCGCAGGGCGCGTTCAACGCCGCCTTTGGCGACGCCATGACGCTGAACTGGGACGGCGAAAGGCTGCGGCTGACGCGCGCTTCCCTGGCCGACGGCCAGCCGGAGCACCGTTACTGGCGCGGCCCGGTCACGCATCTGCAGCTGCTGTTCGATCGTTCCAGCGTGGAGATCTTCATCAACCGCGGCGAGGCCGTGATGAGCGCGCGCTACTTCCCGGCCATTGAGCCGCAACTGCGGCTGTCCGGAAACGCGCCGCTGGCGTTGGAATACTGGCCGCTGACGCCATGCATGCTAGAATGACGCATCCTCCGATGACTTCAGATGGCGTCAGTGAAAAAAAATAAACGCATTACCATCAGTGACATCGCCACGCTGGCCGGGGTGTCGAAATCGACCGCCAGCCTGGTGCTGAACGGCCGCAGCAAGGAATATCGGGTGTCCGACGACACCCGCGATCGCATTCTGGCGCTGGCGCACGAGCACCATTATCAGCCCAGCATCCACGCCCGCTCCCTGCGCTCCAACCGCAGCCACACGCTGGGGCTGGTGGTGCCGGAGATGACCAACTACGGCTTTGCGGTGATTTCACGCGAGCTGGAAACGCTGTGCCGCGAAGCTGGCCTGCAGCTGTTGATCGCCTGCACCGATGAAAACCCGGCGCAGGAGATGATGGCGGTGAACAGTCTGGTACAGCGGCAGGTGGACGGCTTGATCGTCGCCTCCAGCCAGTTGAACGACGCAGAATACCAGAAGATCAACGCCGGGCTGCCGGTGGTGCAGATGGATCGCCTGATCGCCGGCTCCGAACTGCCGCTGGTGATCACCGATTCGGTCAATTCGACCGCCGACCTGGTGGAAACGGTCGCGCGCCAACATCCGGATGAGATCTATTTTCTCGGCGGGCAGCCGCGCATTTCGCCGACCCGCGATCGCCTAGCCGGCTTCCAGCTTGGCCTGGAGCGCGCCGGCGTAACGTGCAAACCGGAATGGATCATCAACGGCAACTATCACCCCAGCTCAGGTTACGAGATGTTCGCTCAGCTGTGCGCACAGTTAGGGCGTCCGCCCAAAGCGCTGTTTACCGCCGCCTGCGGCCTGCTGGAAGGCGTATTGCGATATCTGACTCAGCATCAGCTGATGGAGAGCGACATTCACCTGTGCAGCTTCGACGATCACTACCTGTTCGACTGCATGACGCTGAAGATAGACACGGTCGCGCAAGACTGCCTGGCACTGGCGCAACATAGCTTCGACAATGTCACCGCGCTTATCGACGAACGGCCGCTGGAACAGAGCGCGCTTTATCTGCCGGGCCGTATCCACTGGCGTCATGCCGGTTCCCGGGCTTTGTTAGCCGGGGAGTGATATCTCAGAATCAATAAAAAAGGGCGCCTGAGCGCCCTTTATCGTTTTGCTGCCGCTACTTGGCGGCGCCCTCCATGCCCACCAGCCCCACTTTCAGGTAGCCGGCTTTACGCAGGGTGTCCATCACGCTCATCAGCGTTTCATAGTCCACGCTCTTGTCCGCCTGGAAGAAGATGGTGGTTTCTTTGTTAGCCTGGGTGCGTTGATCCAGCACCGAGGTCAGCTGATCGGCATTCACCGGCTGATCGCCGACGTAGAGCTGCTTGTCGGCCTTCACCGACAGGAAGACCGGTTTTTCCGGCCGCGGCTGCGGCTTGGCGGAAGAAGCCGGCAGATCGACGCGGATATCTACCGTTGCCAGCGGCGCGGCCACCATAAAGATGATCAACAGCACCAACATGACGTCGATAAACGGCGTCACGTTGATTTCATGCAGTTCGCCGCTGTCGTCCAGATCTTCATTTAAGCGCATCGCCATGACTCACCCCGCCCGCAGTTGATGTGCGTGCTGTGAGCGCTTGGCTTCCGCCGTTGCGGCCAGATCCAGATCGCGGCCCTGCAACAGCAAGACCTGCGCCGCCACATCGCCTACCTGGGCGCGATGGCCGCTGATGACGCGGGCGAAGATGTTGTAGATCACCACCGCAGGGATCGCCGCCACCAGGCCCATTGCGGTTGCCAGCAGCGCCTCGGCGATGCCCGGCGCCACGACCGCCAGGTTGGTGGTCTGCGAATGGGCGATGCCGATGAAGCTGTTCATGATGCCCCATACGGTACCGAACAGGCCGACGAACGGCGAGATGGCGCCGATGGTGGCCAGAAAGCCGTTGCCGCGGCCCATGTTGCGGCTGTAGGCCGCCACGCGGCGCTCGAGGCGGAAACCGGTGCGTTCTTTGATGCCGTTGTTGTCGTTGGATTCCGCAGACAGCTCCAGCTCATTTTGCGCATCGTTCAGCAGCACCGCACTGACACTCTCCGCGGAGAAGTTTTGCGCCAGCTCGGAAGCTTCATCCAGCGAGCGCGCTTCGGCCAGCGCCAGCTGCTCGCGGCGCAGACGGCGCTTGGCGCGCAGCAGTTCGCTGCCTTTAGCGAACAAAATGGTCCAGGTCACGATAGACGCCAGCACCAGGCCGATCATCACCGCTTTCACCACCGCGTCGGCGTGCTGGTACATGCCCCAAATGGACAGGTCCATGCCGCGGGTTTCCGGTGGCTGGATCGTCGGTGCCGGGTTCACCGGCGTGATGCTTTCCGGCGCAGCGGCTGCTGGTGCAGGCGCGGTGGTCGGCGCAACGCTTTCGGTAACGGCCGGATTGGCCGCCGGCGCTGCCTGCGCGCTGCCGGCCAGCCCCACAACCAGCACCATAGAAGCCATCAGGCTGCGGCCAAAGGCCTTGCCCCACTGCGCCCGGCCCTGGCCGAACGATCCTTGATTTAAATTCTTGCCAGCCGTTTTCACGCTGTGCCTCCACCCATTACCGATCAAAATTAAGGAATAATTCAGCGTGCGATCATATCAAACCAACCGGGGATTGATAGTAGTTCTCATTATTATTTACCAAATAAACGAGAAAATTTTAGACACCTCCGCAACCAAACGCCAATCTACGCCCGTTCACCGCTAAAAGCCCCTTTTATAGGGCGATTTCGTTACTTTTCTCCCACAACGGCGCAACAACGCCACGCTGCCGAACGGCGTCTCGACCGATGAATGGGCTTCTCTCTGGCCGCTCGGCAGAAGGATGACGCGAAAAATGCGCGGGCGGCAGCCAATTATAGCCGTTTCTATATCCAGAAGTTAAAACGTCTGGATGGCTATAATAACTCATGCTAACGTAAGGGCTATCGCAAACGGGCAGTGCAGAGCAACCAGAGGTGAGCCAGGTACCATGACGTCAAAACACATCGAAACCACGCTGATCGGCGCCGGCCGCGGCAAACGCTACACCCAGGGCTCCGTCAACCCCGTGACTCAACGCGCCTCTTCCCTGGTCTTCGACTCCGTCGCTGCCAAAAAACACGCCACCGCGCAACGCGCCCACGGCGAGCTGTTTTACGGCCGACGCGGCACCCTGACCCACTTCGCCCTGCAGGATGCGATGGTGGAGCTGGAGGGCGGCGCCGGCTGCGTGCTGTACCCCTGCGGCGCGGCGGCGGTGGCCAATGCGATCCTGTCGTTCGTCGGCGCCGGCGATCACTTGCTTGTCACTGGTTCGGCGTACGAACCGACCCAGGATTTCTGCACCCATATCCTCGGCCGCATGAACGTCAGCACCACTTATTTCGATCCGCTGATCGGCGCCGATATCGCCACGTTGATCCAACCCAACACCCGCGTGGTGTTCCTGGAATCCCCCGGCTCCATCACCCTGGAAGTGCAGGACATTCCGGCGATGGTGCAGGCCATTCGCGCCGTGGCGCCGGAGGTGGTGATCATGATCGACAATACCTGGGCGGCGGGCGTGCTGTTCAAGGCGTTGGATTTCGACATCGATATCTCCATTCAGGCCGGCACCAAATACCTGATCGGCCATTCCGATTACATGCTCGGCACCGCCGTCGCCAACGCGCGCTGTTGGGATCAACTGCGCGAGTACTCCTATCTGATGGGGCAGATGGTGGATGCCGACACCGCCTACATGGCGAGCCGCGGCCTGCGTACCCTGAGCGTGCGCCTGAAGCAGCACGAACGCAGCAGCATTGAGGTCGCCAACTGGCTGGCCGAACGGCCGGAGGTGGCGACGGTCAATCACCCGGCCCTGCCCAGTTGCAAAGGCCACGCGTTCTATCGCCGCGACTTCAGCGGCTGCAACGGGCTGTTCTCCTTCGTGCTGAAAGAGCGGCTGGATGAGGCGCAGCTGGCCGCTTACCTGGACAACTTCAGCCACTTCAGCATGGCCTACTCCTGGGGCGGCTTCGAGTCGCTGATCCTGGCCAATCAGCCGGAAGAACTGGAAGCGATCCGCCCGGCGGGCGGCGTCGATTTTTCCGGCACGCTGGTGCGGTTGCATATCGGTCTGGAGAACGTCGAAGACCTGATCGCCGATCTGGCGGCCGGCTTCGATCGCCTCAACGGCGTGCGCTAAGGCGGATTCCGGTAATTTTCTTCGTCTCGTTTAATGTCGGCTTAAGCTATTAGCGGTACACTAACCGGGTAACTGTCAGATACGGTAACCGCCGCATCCTGGAGAACGTGACCCCGGGCGCAACCGGCATGCAACAGGACATAAAATGGATGTATTACGAGAGATTATTCATGCGCTTTGGCAGCAGGACTTCATCGCCCTCGCCGATCCCAGCGTGATTTGGGTGGTTTACGCCGTACTTTTCACCACCTTGTTTTTGGAAAACGGACTGCTGCCCGCCTCCTTCCTCCCCGGTGATAGCCTGCTGTTGCTGTCGGGCGCGCTGATCGCCAAAGGCGTGATGGGCTTTGCCCCCACCCTGTTGATTCTGACCGCCGCCGCCGGTCTCGGCTGCTGGCTGAGCTATATCCAGGGCCGCTGGCTGGGCCACACCAGCCTGGTGAAAGGCTGGCTGCTGCAACTGCCGGCGCAATACCATCAGCGCGCGCATAACCTGTTCAACCGCCACGGGCTGACGGCGCTGCTGATCGGCCGCTTCCTCGGCTTCGTGCGCACGCTGCTGCCGACCATGGCCGGCATTTCCGGGCTCAACAGCTCGCGCTTCCAGGTTTTCAACTGGCTGAGCGCAGCGATCTGGGTCTGCGCGCTGGTCGGCCTCGGCTACGCTTTCAGCCAAATTCCGCTGGTGAAACGCCACGAAAGCCAGGTGATGACCGGCCTGATGCTGCTGCCGCTGCTGCTGCTGTTCGTCGGCCTGCTCGGCGCCATGCTGGTGGTCTGGCGTAAAAAACGCGCCTCCTCTTCCTGATCCCGGCGCGCTACAGCGCTTTCTCGACCAACGCCAGGCGAGGCGGCAACTTGCTCACCAGCGTATCCACCGCCAGCCGCACCTTCAGCGGCAGGTGAGGCGTGTGCGGCCACACCGCATGCGCTTCAAAGGCGGCGCCGGGCCGATCGCGCAGCAGGCGCACCAGCGCCCCGCTCAACAGCTGCTCACGCACCAGCCAACACGGCAGCCAGGCGATGCCGAACCCGGCCGTCGCCGCATCCGCAATCGCCTGCAAATCGTCCATCTGCAATCGGTTATTCGGCATCACTTCCTGCGGCTCGCCGTTCTCGTCCAGCACCCGCCAGCTGCGCCGCGCGCCGGCGCGCATATAGGTCACCGCCTCGTGCTGAGCCAGTTGCTCAATGCTGTGCGGTTCGCCGCACCGCTGCAGATAGGCCGGCGAGGCGCACAGCGTCATGCGGTGATCGCCGATGCGCCGCGCCACCAGCCCATTGCTGTTGGCCAGCGTGCCGTTGCGGATCGCCATATCGAAACCGTCCTCAATCAGATCCACCACCCGATCGCTGAACGACAGCTCCAGCTCCAGGCCGGGATGCTCACGCGTCAGCCCGGTCAGCAGCGGCGCGATGCACATGCGGCCAAACAACACCGGCATCGATACCCGCAGCCGGCCACTGACCTGCCGCTTGCCCGACTCCAGCAGCGTTTCCGCGCCGCGGATCTCCTCCAGCGCCCGCAGGCAACGCTCATAGAACAACGCGCCGTCGTCGGTCAGGCTCTGGCTGCGGGTGGTGCGATGAAACAGCCGCACGCCCAGCCGCTGTTCCAGCCGGGCGATCGTTTTCCCCACCGCCGAGCGCGACAGGTGCAGCCGACTGGCCGCCAACGCAAAACTGCCCGCCTCCACGGCGGTGACGAATACCGAAATACCGCTCAATCGATCGCTCATGGTTTGTCGCTCTAAAAGAAACAATCTGCGGAAATCTTATCGCCACTGGCGAACCTTCATCAACGATATTATCGACAGGTCGTTAATCGCAGACTTTGGAGAACATCATGACCGACACGATGCAACGCTGGACGATGGACGCCCTGGGGCGTGAACACCTGCAGCTGACCACCGACGCGATCCCGCAGCCGGGGCCGCGCGAGATCAGAGTGAAAGTGAAGGCGGTAGCGCTCAACTACCGCGACAAAATGATGATTGAAAGCGGCATGGGGCTGACGCTGCCGCAGTCGTTCACCCCCGCCTCGGACATGGCCGGCGAGGTCGACGCCGTCGGGCCCGGCGTCAGCCGTTTCCAACCCGGCGCCCGGGTCATTTCTACCTTCAGCCCCGGCTGGATCGACGGCCGGCAAAAACCGTACGGCAATGCGCGCCAGGTGCCTTACCACACCCTTGGCGGCTTCTATCAGGGCGTGCTGGCGGAATACGTGATTTTGCATGAAGACTGGTTGGTGGCGGCGCCGGCGTCGCTGGACGACGTGCAGGCCAGCACCCTGCCTTGCGCCGGGCTGACCGCCTGGTTCGCGCTGGTGGAACAGGGCAAACTGCATGCCGGCGAGACGGTGCTGGTGCAAGGCACCGGCGGCGTGGCGCTGTTCGCGCTGCAGATCGCCAAAGCCCACGGCGCGGAGGTCTATGTCACCTCCGGCAGCGATGAAAAGCTGGCGCGAGCCCTGGCATTGGGCGCCAATCATGGCATCAACCGGCTGGACGGCGATTGGGTGGAGGCGATTTATGCGCTGACGCAGGATCGCGGCATCGACCATGTGATCGATACCGTCGGCGGCCCGAATTTGGGCAACTCGGTGCACGCTGTGGCGGTGGGCGGCCGCATCTCAGTGATCGGCGTGCTGGCGGGCGCCGAGATCTCCGCCCCCGCCGGCCTGCTGCTGCTGAAATCGGCGGAGATCCAGGGCATCGGCGTCGGCCACCGCCGCGCGCTGGAAGATCTGGTGCGCGCCGTGGACGCCGTCAATCTGCAGCCGGTGATCGACCAGGTATACCGGCTCGATCAACTGCCGCAGGCGTTGGATCACCTCGATCGCGGCCCGTTCGGCAAGATCGTGCTAACCCCATAGCCCGCCGCCCGGCGGCGGCTCACCCCTCCAGCATCAGCGGATTGGCGTCGCGCAGCCGGGCGACTTCATCCCCCGGCGTGACGCCAAACAGGCGTTTGAATTCACGGCTGAACTGCGACGCGCTCTCGTAGCCAACGCGGATCGCCGCGGTACTGGCCTTCAGGCCGTCATGCACCATCAGCAAACGCGCCTTGTGCAGCCGGTACGACTTCACGTACTGCAGCGGCGAGGTGTTGGTCACCGCCTTGAAGTTATGGTGAAACGCCGACACGCTCATGTTGACCTCACCGGCCAACTGCTCGACGTTGAGACTCTCGGCATACTGATTTTCTATGCGCCGCAGCGCCTTGGCGATCTGACTGAAATGGGTATGACGGTTGACCAGCTCCTGCAGCGACGCGCCGCAGGCGCCGCGCAGCACGTAGTAGAGGATCTCGCGCACAATCTGCGGCCCCAACACCCGAGCGTCGAGCGGCTTGGCCATCACGTCCAGCAGGCGTTCGGTGGCGCACAACAGCTCTTCCGTCAGCTCGGCCAGGTTTACGCCGTTGCTCTCCGCGCGCGGCTGCATCAGGTAGTCGTCGTCGCCGATGTCGATCAGCAAGTCCTGCAGCATTTGGGTATCGATATTGACCGCCAATCCAACCAGCGGCAGCTCCGGGCTGGCGAAGGTTTCGCACTCGAACGGCAGCGGCACCGTCATCAGCAGGTAGTTGCGCGGATCGTACTGGAACACCTTGTTGCCGCAATAGCCGACCTTGTGCCCCTGAAAGATGATGACGATCCCCGGTTCGTACATCACCGGCTGGCGCGGGCAGTGGCGATCGACATACAGGATCTTCACCCGCGGCACCGGTGACGGCGTATAGCCGTTGCCGGTGGCGATAGCCATCGCCTGGCGCGCCATGCGGCTGCGCAGCGCATCGATTTCAATCACGGAAACACCCTCTTACAGTCAGAACGATTCGGCATAAATCATAATTTAAAACTCTCTATTTCTACAGTCAGCTGTAGAAATAGGCAAGAACCAAACAGGAATGTGCATTGTGCGTTACCGCCAGGTTGCTGACAATACGGGCCAGAAACCTTTGCGCCGCTTTGGCGCCCGCCTGACAGAAAGAGAGAAATCAACCATGCAAAACTTCATTCTGCATACCCCAACCAAAATCCTGTTCGGCAAGCAGCAAATCGCCGAAATGGCCGGCCAGATCCCGGCGGACGCGCGCATTCTGATCACCTACGGTGGCGGCAGCGTGAAGAAAAACGGCGTGCTCGACCAGGTGTATAGCGCGCTGGCCGGCCGCGACGTGCGGGAATTCTCCGGCATCGAACCTAACCCGACCTACGAAACCCTGATAAAAGCGGTCGAGGTGGTGAAAGCGGAAAACATCGATTTCCTGCTGGCGGTCGGCGGCGGTTCGGTGGTTGACGGCACCAAGTTCATCGCCGCCGCGGCCCGTTATACGGCCGACAGCGATGCCTGGCATATTCTGCAGACCGTCGGCAGCCACATCACTGACGCGGTGCCGATGGGCTGCGTGCTGACGCTGCCGGCCACCGGTTCAGAATCCAACAGCGGCGCGGTGATCACCCGGAAGAGCAGCGGCGACAAGCAGCACTTCTTCTCACCGCTGGTGCAGCCGCGCTTCGCCGTGCTGGATCCGGTGGTGACCTACTCGCTGCCGCCGCGCCAGGTAGCCAACGGCGTGGTCGACGCCTTCGTACACACCCTGGAACAGTATCTGACCTACCCGGTCGACGCCAAGGTGCAGGATCGCTTCGCCGAAGGCCTGCTGTTGACCCTGCTGGAAGACGGCCCGCGCGCGCTGGCCGAGCCGGAGAACTATGCGGTGCGCGCCAACGTGATGTGGAGCGCCACCATGGCGCTGAACGGCCTGATCGGCGCCGGCGTGCCGCAGGACTGGGCGACCCACATGCTGGGTCATGAGCTGACCGCCATGCACGACCTCGACCACGCGCAAACGCTGGCCATCGTGCTGCCGGCGCTGCTGCACGAGAAGAAAGCGCAGAAACGCGAAAAGCTGCTGCAGTACGCTGAACGCGTCTGGGGCCTGCGCGAAGGCAGCGAAGACAGCCGAATCGACGACGCGATCGCCGCCACCCGCGCCTTCTTCGAGCAGATGGGCGTGCCGACCCGCATGGCGGATTATCAGCTCGACGGCAGCAGCATTCCCGCGCTGCTCGACAAGCTGCAGCAGCACGGCATGACCGCCCTGGGCGAGCATCAGGACATCACCCTGGACGTCAGCCGCCGCATTTATGAAGCGGCGCGTTAATCGCAAAACGGCGATTTTTTGCTAGGCTTTAGTCTCCGCCAGCCATTTTTCGCCGCATCCTGCGCCCGGCCGATCGCCGGGCGCAGTCGGGCGCCTCAGCGCGCCGCCGCTCGTTTCGTACCCTTCGTCTTACCGCTCATTCGCAGGGAGAGCGGGGAGAAAATCGCCCTCCCGCCACCGCTGAAATTAGGCTGGCAAACCCGGCAACCGCCCATTTTGCCAACTAGAATTTATCTATAGCCGTTTCGGTGCCGCAGGCGCCGCAATCCGTACACAAGGAGATGCGCATGACAACGCAACAACCCATCATCAAACTCCACGATGGTAATCTGATGCCGCAGTTGGGTCTCGGCGTTTGGCAGGCGAGTATTGAAGAGACCACCCACGCGGTCAGCAAAGCGCTGGAGATCGGTTACCGCTCCATCGACACCGCCGCGATCTACAAGAACGAGGAAGGCGTCGGCGCCGCGCTGCAGTCCAGCGCGCTGCCGCGCAGCGACCTGTTCATCACCACCAAACTGTGGAACGACGATCAGGGCGATCCGCTGGCGGCGCTGGAAACCAGTCTGGAAAAGCTCAAGCTGGACTACGTGGATCTGTATCTGATCCACTGGCCGCGCCCGCAGCAGGATCAATACGTCTCCGCCTGGCGCGAACTGATCAAACTGCGCGAACAAGGTCTGGTGAAAAGCATCGGCGTGTGCAACTTCCATACGCCGCACCTGCAGCGTCTGTTGGATGAAACCAACGTGGCGCCGGTCGTCAACCAGATCGAGCTGCACCCGTTGCTGCAACAGCGCCAGCTGCGCGCCTGGAACGCCACGCACCATATCGCCACCGAATCCTGGAGCCCGCTGGCGCAGGGTGGTGAAGGGGTATTCGACCAGCCGCTGATCAAGGCGCTGGCCGAGAAATACGAGAAGACTCCGGCGCAGATCGTGGTGCGCTGGCACCTGGACAGCGGCCTTATCGTGATCCCGAAATCGGTCACGCCGTCGCGCATCCGCGAAAACTTCGAGGTGTTTGATTTCAAACTCGATAAGGACGAACTGGGCGAGATCGCCAAGCTGGACGTCGGCAACCGCCTGGGGCCGGATCCGGATACCCTGTAACCCCCTCAAGCCCTCTCCCGCCGGAGGGGGCTTTTCCTTCCCGCACATTGCTCCTTTGCGCCGCCTGACGTTATGATGACGACGCCGGAGGCTCCGGCCACCGGTTAACGCCGTTAAAAAAACAGACAAGCACGGAGCACCATGAAATTCTCTTTCTCACACGGGTCACGGCTGGGCATGCTTTGCATCATGCTGGTGCTGGCGGGTTGCGCCGGCAAGAAACAGCGCGTCAGCTACGATCGCCACGCCTTCGATAGCGCCATTCAAGACGCCGCCAGCGAATACGGCGTGGACGCCAAGCTGATCACCGCCATGATCCAGGTGGAGTCCGGCTTCAACCCTTCCGCAGTGAGCAGATCCAATGCGATCGGTCTGATGCAGCTGAAAGCCGATACCGCCGGCTGCGACGCCTACCGCTACAAAGGCAAACGCGGCTGCCCGGACGACGATGACCTGCGGGATCCCGACACCAATATCGATCTCGGCGCCGCCTATCTGGCCACCTTGCAAAAACAACAGCTTAAAGGGATCGCCAATCCCGTCACGCTGCGCTACGCCACCATCATCGCCTACGTCAACGGTACCGGGGCGCTGCTGCGCACCTTCTCCAGCAACCGCCAGCAGGCGATCGCGATGATTAACAACCTGTCGCCGGAAGCCTTTAACTGGCACGTGCGCAAATACCATCCCGCCCCGCAGGCGCCGCGCCATTTGATGAAAGTGGAAGCCGCTTACGAACGGTTGTAATTAGCCAAAGTAAAAAGGAGAACCCGAGGGTTCTCCTTTTTGTTTGCGCGCGGGCCTCGTCGTTACGGCTTGGCCTTGCGAATCGGTTTGCGCGGCGGCCGGTTGGACGGCGTGCGCTGCCGATTGATGTCGGTATGCTTGGTCAACGCCGGTCGGGTGTGGCGCTGCAGCCGTTTCGCTTCGCGCTGCTCGTCGATGCTCGGCGCCGGTACCAGACACTCGCGGCGGCTGCCGATCAGGTGCTTCAGCCCCATCTCTTCCAGCGCGGTGCGGATCAGCGCCCAGTTGGCCGGATCGTGGTAACGCAGCAGCGCCTTATGCAGGCGACGCTGGCGCTCGCCGCGCGGCACCACCACGTCTTCACTCTTGTACCCCACCTTGCTCAGCGGGTTTTTGCCGCTGTAATACATGGTGGTGGAGTTGGCCATCGGCGAAGGATAGAAGTTCTGCACCTGATCGAGGCGGAAACGGTTCTTCTTCAGCCACAGCGCCAGGTTCACCATATCTTCATCGCGGGTGCCCGGGTGCGAAGAGATGAAGTACGGGATCAGGTACTGCTCTTTGCCCGCCTGCTTCGAATAGTGATCAAACAGCTGTTTGAAGCGATCGTAGCTGCCCATGCCCGGTTTCATCATTTTCGACAGCGGGCCTTCTTCGGTGTGCTCCGGCGCGATCTTCAGGTAGCCGCCGACGTGGTGGGTCGCCAGTTCCTTGATATAGCGCGGATCTTCCACCGCCAGATCGTAACGTACCCCGGAGGCGATCAGGATCTTCTTGATGCCCTCCAGCGAACGCGCGCGGCGGTAAAGCTTGATGGTCGGCTCGTGGTTGGTATCCATATAAGTGCAGATCTCCGGATACACGCACGAGGCGCGGCGGCAGGTCTGCTCGGCGCGCGGGTTGGTGCAGCGCAGCATGTACATGTTGGCGGTCGGGCCACCCAGATCGGAGATCACGCCGGTAAAGCCCGGCACTTTGTCGCGGATCTCTTCGATTTCGCGAACGATCGAATCTTCCGAACGGCTCTGGATGATGCGCCCTTCGTGCTCGGTGATCGAACAGAACGAACAGCCGCCGTAGCAACCGCGCATGATGTTCACCGAGAAGCGGATCATGTCGTAGGCAGGAATGCGTTCCTGACCGTAGGACGGGTGCGGCACGCGCTGGTAAGGCAGGGCGAAGACGCTGTCCATCTCCGGCGTGGTCAGCGGGATCGCCGGCGGGTTGATCCACACGTAGCGATCGCCGTGTTTTTGCATCAGCGCGCGGGCGCAGCCGGGGTTGGTTTCATGGTGCAAAATGCGCGAGGTGTGCGCATACAGCACCTTGTCGCCCTTCACTTTCTCGAAGGACGGCAGCAGCACGTAGGTCTTCTCCCACGGCTTCGGTTTGGCGGCGCGCACCGTGACAGGCTTGGCTTCCGGCTCCTTCGGTTTGGCGCCGTCGGCGCACGGCAGATCCTCGCCGTACGGGTTCGGGATAGGTTCGATGCGGCCCGGCTTGTCGAGGCGGGTGGAATCCACGCCGCTCCAGCCCGGCAGCGCTTCTTTACGCATCACCGCGGTATTGCGAATATCGTGGATATCGCCGATCTTCTCGCCGGCGGCCAGACGGTGCGCCACTTCCACCAGCGGGCGTTCGCCGTTGCCGTAGATCAGCATGTCGGCTTTGGAGTCCACCAGCACCGAGCGGCGCACGGTATCCGACCAATAGTCGTAGTGGGCGATGCGACGCAGGCTGGCTTCAATGCCGCCCAGCACGATCGGCACGTCTTTATAGGCTTCTTTGCAGCGCTGGCTGTAAACCAGGGTGGCGCGATCCGGGCGCTTGCCACCGACGTTGCCGGCGGTGTAGGCGTCGTCGTGGCGCAGTTTGCGATCGGCGGTATAGCGGTTGATCATCGAATCCATGTTGCCGGCGGTGATGCCGAAGAACAGATTCGGTTTCCCCAACCGCATGAAGTCTTCTTTGTTGCTCCAATCCGGCTGCGCGATGATGCCGACGCGGAAGCCCTGCGCTTCCAGCATGCGGCCGATGATCGCCATGCCGAAGCTCGGGTGATCGACATAGGCGTCGCCGCTGATGATGATCACGTCGCAGCTGTCCCAGCCCAGTTGATCCATCTCTGCTCGCGACATCGGTAAAAACGGCGCGGTGCCATAACATTCCGCCCAATAAGGCTTATAAGAAAACAGTTCACGATCGGGTTGGATCAGGCTGGTGGTGCTCATTCTGCTGCTCTTTTTACAGGTTAATTAATCGCCGGGCGGCGATTATACGCACTAGTGGCAAAAAGAGCATGGTTATTTCGCTAACCATTCACCTCGAATTCATAAACGTCGCTGCGGCACAAGATATCGCTGAACTCCAGCGCCTCGCCCCGGGCGTTGCGGCTGGTTTGGATGATGTGCAACAACGGCGCGCCGCACGGTACGTTGAGCAGCTCGGCGACCTCGCCGCTGCAGGACACCGCCTTCAACAAAAAGTGTTTATCTTCAGGCACGATGCCGCGCGATTGCCATAACGCATACAGCGAATGCTCCAGCTGCGCCGGTTCAGGCAGGAAGCGCAGCGGAATATAGGTGGTTTCCAGCGAGACCGGGCTGCCGTTCAGCAAGCGTAAACGCCGCAGTTTGACCACCTCATCCCCTTCCGCGATCCCCAGCGCCGCCGCGGCCTTGGCCGGCGCGCCGACCCGTGCGCGCAGCAGCCATCGGTTGCTGACGCTGCTGCCGTGACGCAGCGCCTGAGCGGTAAAACCGCTGTCCTTATCGAGGGAATAGCCGATACGCATCGCCACGCGGGTGCCAACGCCCTGCTGCCGCGAAATCAGCCCCTTCTCCTCCAGCAGTTTCATCGCCTTGCTGACGGTGACGCGCGACAGCGCCAAACCTTCCGCCATGTGTCGCTCCGGCGGCAGAAATGCCTCCGCCGCCAGCACCTGCTGCCTGATCGCGGTTTCTATCGCCGTCGCCAGCTGAATATAGCGCGGCGCCGCCGCCCCCTGCGCCAGATGTTCACGCAGCCAGGCCATAAAATCCGTCATTCGCCCGCCCTCTTGTTCCGCCCTATGCCCAAACTTCGCTTTCTCCTATCGCCGATCCGGCGATAAAGCCTCTCACCATAACTAAAATATTGCTAATGTTTTCAGAGGGACATCACAATTTTTATTCAATGGACTTTCATTGGATCTAGATCGCGCGTAATCTGTGCTTATTGATGTTGAAACATCAATAGCACCAACACTAGGGATCCACCTTTAAAACAACTAAAAATCCGCTGCCGACCAGACAGGACGCACCTGATGGTCAGGCAGCGGGCATACACTGTCCGCATCCCGTTCGCTGAAGCGGATGGGCGACCCTTTGGGATGAATTGCCTGCTTCTCGCCGTACCCGATGGGTCACGTTGCCCAAGACGCCACTACAAATGACAAATAATAAGCAACGGTGCTAATGGATAGCTTGCTCACGGCTCATCATCCCCTCGCGCGATCCCCCTTGCGCCGGGTGAAACGGACTGATGCCTGCAAATAAAAACGTTCTCTCTCTTCCAAACTCCGCTGCAGACCCACTCTTTGTCTACACTCATTGGCGCCGTGCGGTCGGCAAGCCTCATCCGAGGCGGCGGCCGCAGCGCCAACAAAATCGCTTTTCAGTTAACTGCGGCGGCCCTCAAGGCCCTGCGCAACAGGGAACAATTGCTATGACCGATATCAATCGCAATGAAGCATGGAAGGTAGAGAGCACCGGTATCGACCGGGTGCCGGATGCGGAACAGACCGGGCGGCCCATCGAGCTGTTTTGGATCTGGTCGGCAGCCAATATCGGCATTCTCGGCGTGGTGTATGGCGCCATCATCGTCGGCTTCGGCTTATCCTTCCTGCAATCGGTGCTCGCCGCCTTGTTCGGCGTCGCCAGCTTCGTGCTGGTTGGCCTCACCAGCTTCGCCGGCAAGCGCGGGCGCACCTCTACGCTGACGCTGTCGCGAGTGATTTTCGGGCTGAAGGGCAACGTGGCGCCTACCCTGTTCAGTTGGATCAATCTGATGGGCTGGGAAGCGGTCAACGTGATCACCGGCACCCTGACGCTGGCGGCGCTGTTCGAGGCCTTCGGGCTGGGGGCCAGCCATCTGCTGACCGCGCTCAGCCTGTTGCTGTTCGCCGGGCTCACTATCGTCGTCAGCCTGCTGGGGCAGAATACCGTAGTCTGGATGCAAAGCTGGTTCAGCCGCATCTTCGGCACCATGACGCTGATCGTGGTGCTCTATATCCTGTTCAACACCGAGTGGAGCCAGGTGCTGGCGCTGCCTTCCGGCAGCTGGCTGACCGGCTTCCTGCCGGCGGTCTCGGTGATCGCCGCCGGTACCGGCATCAGTTGGGCGATCGCCGGCGCCGATTACAGCCGCTATCAAAGCCCGAATTCGTCGAGCAAAAGCATTTTCGCCGCGGTGATGGGCGGCGCCTGTTTGCCGCTGATGCTGCTGATGCTGGCCGGCATTCTGCTTTCCGTGCAGCTGCCCGATCTGGCCAACGCCGCCAATCCCATCGCGCTGATAGGCTCAGTGCTGCCCGCCTGGATGGCGATCCCTTATCTGCTGGCCGCCACCGCCGGCATCGTCACCATCGCGGTGCTCAGCCTGTATTCCGCCAGCCTTAACCTGCTGACCATCGGCGTGCAGGTCAAACAGTGGTTGGCGGTATCGATCGACGCCGTGGTGGTGCTGGGTATCGCCCTGTATGTGCTGTTCATCTCCGGCGATTTTATGGGGCCGTTCATCTCCTTCCTGGTGTTCTGCGGGGTGTTCCTGGCGGCCTGGGAGGCGATTTTCCTGCTCGATTACCTGTGCCTGCGCCGCCACCACGGGTATGATGGCAACGCTTTGTACGGCCTGCATGGCCAGAACCGCGGCGTGCGCAAAGCCCCGCTGTTCTGCTGGTTCCTCGGCGCCCTGTGCGGCCTGCTGGTCACCAAAACCGGTTTTATCGACGGCCCGCTGGCTAAAGGCTTGTTTGCCGACTCCAGTCTGGGGCTGTTTGTGTCGTTTGCGGTTAGTCTGATCGCTTACGGTCTGTACCTGACCCAACGCAGAGAACATCAATGAATGAATGGGAAGCTGTAACGCCTGTCCTGGTGATAGGGGGCGCGGTCGGCGATCTGGTGATGACGCTGCCGCGCCTGCCGACCAGCGGCGAAGATATCGAAGCCCAGCCGCAGGCGCGGCAAATCGGCGGTTGCGCGTTCAACGTGGCGCGCGCGCTGACGCGCCTTGAAGTGCCGGTGATCAACGGTATGCCGGTCGGCAACGGCGAATGGGGCGCGGCGATCGAAGCCGCCATGGGCGAACTGGGGCTGGAGGTGCTGTTGCGCCACGGCCAGATGGACAATGGCTGGTGCCTGGCGCTGGTGGAGCCGAACGGCGAACGCACCTTCATCACGGTTTCCGGTTGCGAAAGCCAATGGAATAAAGCGCAGCTGGCCACGCTGCCGCTGACGGAACACACCCTGATCTACGCCAGCGGCTACGAGCTGGCGGGCGAAAACGGCGAAGCGCTGCGCGAGTGGCTGACGCGCATGCCGTTCGACCAACCGCGTCTGATCGATCCCGGCCCGCGCATCGCCCAGCTCAGCGAAGATTTCTTCGCCATGCTCAGCGACAGCCACACCCTGCTGACGCTCAACCGCGACGAAGTGGCCGCGCTGTGCGGCGCCGGCGACGCCGTGGATGCCGCGCAGCGCTATGCCGCCGCCCGTAACCTGACGCTGATCTGCCGCCTGGATCGCGACGGCGCCTGGATCTGTGACGGCCGCACGCCGCCGCTGCACGTTCCCGCCTATCCGGTGGACGTCATCGATACCATCGGCGCGGGCGATGCCCACTGCGCCGGTTTGCTGGCGGGGCTGTCCGCCGGCTGGCCGCTGCCGCGGGCGGTCGATCTGGCCAACCGGGTCGCCGCCTGCGTGGTGGCCAGCCTCGGCGCCGCCAATCCGCCGGACCGGCATCAACTGCAACAACGCTTCCCGCAGGCCTGACGTTTCAGGGCGCCGCCATCCAGCGCCCTCAGCCTTACTGCGCCGCCGCCGCACTCTCCTGCGGCGAGTGGCGATAGTTGAAGCTCAACGCGAACACAATCCCCAGCACCAGCGTATACAGCGCAAACACCAGCCAGATGCTCTGCCAGTCTTTCACGCCGTCACGGCTGAAGAAATCCACCACTTCGCCGCTGGCGAGTGCCCCCACATAGGCGCCCAGACCGTTGACCATGGTCATGAACAGCCCCTGCGCGCTGGCGCGGATGCGGTGATCGGCCTCCTTCTCGACGAAAATGGCGCCGGAAATATTAAAGAAGTCGAACGCGCAACCGTAAACGATCATCGACAACAGCAGCAGCACGAAACCAAAACCGACCGGCGTGCCGTAGGCCAGGAACAGAAAACGCAGCGTCCAGGCCGCCATGCTGATCAGCATCACCTGCTTGATGCCGTAACGGCGCAGGAAAAAGGGAATGGTGAGGATAAAGAACACTTCAGAGATCTGCGAAAGCGACAGCAGCACCGCCGGATACCGGACGCTGAGGCTGTCCTGATATAGCGGATTGAGCGACAGATCGTGCAGGAACGGGTTGCCGAAGGTGTTGGTTATCTGCAGCGCCGCGCCGAGCAACATGGCGAACAGGAAAAACAGCGCCATGCGCCGCTGGCGAAACAGCACCAGCGCATCCAGCCCCAGCACGCTCACCCAGCGCTTCGACTCGGCCGCGCGGTTGGTCGGGCAGCGCGGCAGCGTCAGCGAATAGGCGGACAGCAGCAGCGACGCCGCAGAAGCCAGATACAGCTGCAGATTACTGAGCTCGATTTGGCTGAAACCGACCAGCCACATTGCCAGAATGAATCCCACGGTGCCGTACACCCGCACCGGCGGAAAGTCCTTTACCGTGTCAAAGCCGTGCTTCTCCAGGCAAAAATAGGAAATGGCGTTGGAGAGCGCGATGGTCGGCATATAGACCATGGCGTTGAACAGCATCACCCAGAACATCAGCATCGGTTGCTCAACCTGCGCCGCACAGTACAGCGCCAACGCCCCGAGCAGGTGGCAAAGCGCATACAGGTAGTTGGCCCTCATCCAACGGTCGGCGATGATGCCCGCCAGGCCCGGCATGATCAGCGCCGCGATCCCCTTGGCGCTGTAAACCATTCCCACCTGCATGCCGCTGAAATGCAGCGTGTTGATCATATAGGAGCCCAGCGTCACCAGCCAGGCACCCCAGATAAAGAACTGCAGGAAAATCATCACCTTCAATCGTGTTTTTATCGCCATCGCCATCACCTTGTTATTATGCTTTCAACGATGATTGGTGCGGCGGGCCCCCAGCAGCCCGCCGCCGGTTTGCTTACGGTGTCACAGCGTTTTGAACAGCTCGCGGATCAGACGCATGAAATCGTCCGCCGCCAGCGCCGCGCAGCTGAGCGTTTGTTCGTGAGAAAGAGGCGTATCCGACAGCCCTTCGGCGTAGTTGGTCATCGCGGACACCACCAGCACCTTGAGGCCGCAGTGGCGCGCCGTCAGGACTTCCGGCACGATCGACATGCCCACGACGTCGCAGCCAAGGGTCTGCATCATGCGGATCTCCGCCGGCGTTTCGAAGTTCGGCCCGGTGTAAGCGGCGAACACCCCTTCCGCCAGCGGGATGCCCGCGCTTTCGGCCACCGCCGCCAGTTGGGCGCGCAGATCGCGATCGTAGGCGTTCGCCAGGCTGAAGAAGCGCGGCCCGAAGCGCTCGTCGTTGGCACCGACCAGCGGCGATTCCGGCATGAAATTGATATGATCGGTAATGGCCACCAGGCTGCCCGGCGCTACCGAGCGGCGCAGCGAACCGGCGGCGTTGGTCGCCAACAGGAATTCGCAGCCCAGCAGTTTGAAGGTGCGCACTGCGGTGGTCATCACCTGCATGCCGCGCCCTTCATAGAAGTGGCCGCGCCCTTTCATGCACACGACCGGCACGCCCTCCAGCTTGCCGGCGACCAGTTGCCCGGCGTGGCCGGCGACGCCGCTCACCGGGAAGCCCGGCAGCGCCGCGTAATCGAGGGTGACGGTTTCAGTCATCACCTCCGCCAGAGCGCCGAGCCCAGAGCCGAGAATCAAGGCCGCTTTCGGCTGAAAACCCGGCAGACGTGCGCGGACAACATCGGCGCAGATAAAAGCATCTTCTTGATTAAACATCGTATTCTCTCTTTAAGCGGGGGACAATAAGCCCCATAGTAGAGAGCGAGGCGCGGCCGAGACCAATACATTCTTGGCGGCCGATTTATTCCATTTATCTATAAGTTGAGCTGCGTCACAGGAGGCGATACCCCGGATGAACCCGCCCCATGCCCTGCCCGATCCCGGTCGGATTAACTTCCGCCTACTGCACTATTTCCGCGTGGTGGCGGAAGAGATGAATTTCACTCAGGCGGCGCGGCGGTTGAATATGTCACAGCCGCCGCTCAGCAAGCACATCAAGGAACTGGAGAGCCAGCTCGGCGTGGTACTGTTCAAACGCACCACTCGCTCCATGACGCTGACGCCGGCTGGCCGCACGCTGCTGCGCAACGTCGAGCGGCTGCTGGATCAGGCCGACAGCGCGCTGCATCAGGTGCAACAAATGGGGCGCGGCGAAGGCGGCCACATGGTGGTCGGCATGGTCGGCACCTCGGCCTGGGGCGGGCTGATCGCGGCGCTGCGGCGATTCAGCGAGCAGAGCGTCGGCGCTACCTGGTCGTTGAATGAGCTGACGCCCAGCCAGCAAATCACCGCGCTGCAAAAGCGGCATATCGATATCGGGGTCTGGCGAGAGGCGCAGCAACAGACGCTGCCGGGGTTGACCTGCCAACGGTTGGCGCGCGAAAGCATCGCCGTGGTGCTGCCGCTCGATCATCCGCTGGCGCAGCAGGAGAATATCCCGCTGGCGGCGCTGCAAAACAACAGCTTCATCGTGCTGCCGCCGCATGAGGCCAGCCTGGGGCTGTATCTGCACAATCTGTGTCTGCAGCAGGGATTTTTGCCGGACGTCGCTTATCAGGTCAATGAACCGCAAACCCTGCTGGCGCTGGTGGCGGAAGGCTGCGGCATTACGCTGCTGCCGGACAGCTACGGCCGCATCCCGTGGCCCGGCGTGCGGTTTTGCTCGCTGCAGCAGGCGCCCCCGGCGGATCTGTATGCGGTATACCGTACCGACAGCGTCACGCCGGTGGTGCAGGCTTTTTTGGCGATGCTGCGGGCGCCCTAAGCGGCCCGCAGAGCGGGTTACATCGTCGGCTGCACCATCAGCTGGCCGGCGGTGCCGCGATCGGCCATCTCCAGCGTCTGGCTGTAATACAGGAACGGGAAGTGTTCGGAGGTGGATTGGTTGAAATACACCAGCAGCTCGACGTCGCCATCGACCCAGACGGTATCCTTCCAGCCGCGATCTTCCGCCATCGGCTGCGCGCCGTTGACGCGTTTAATCAGGAACTGCACGCCCTGAATATGGAACGACTGCGGCGTATCCGCATGAATGTTCCAGCGTTCCCAGGTGCCTTGCTGCGCCTGTACGTCGATGCGGTTCATGTCCCAAATTGCGCCGTTGATGCCGACGCCGCCGTCGCCCAGGCGGAAATCGCGGGTGCGGCTGGCGCTGCCGTCCAACAGCTGATCCGCCAGCAGGCGCATCGGCAGGTTGTCGGTCACCAGCGGCAGCAGGCCGGTCGGGCGCAGCGTCAGCACCTGGGTGGACACCAGAATGCTCGACGGCTCGAACAGGCCGCGCAGGCGATCCATGATGCCCGCCGCTTCACCGGCGGTGATGGTCACCTCGTCGCCCTTCGACATGTCGATCAGCACTTCCCGGCGCTCGCCCGGCGCCAACGACAGCTGCTGCACCGCAACCGGCGCAGGCAGGAAGCCCTGATCGCTGGCGATCACGTTGAACGGCCGCCCGTCGCTGAGCTGCAGGGTATAACGCCGCGCGTTGGAGGCGTTGAGCAAACGCAAACGCACCCAGCCGCGCGACACGTCGACATACGGGTTTTGCACGCCGTTGACCAACAGCGTATCGCCGACGAAGCCGCCCTGCGACGGCGCATCGTATTGCGGCGTGCCGAAGTTATCGAAGCGTTTGTCCTGAATGATCAGCGGGAAATCGTCGACGCCGTAGTGGTTGGGCAGCGGCAGCGCTTTGCTGACGGCATCCTCCACCAGCCACAATCCGGCCAGCCCGTTATACACATGCGGCGCCATGCGGTTTGGCGTGTTGGCGTGGTACCAGCAGGTAGCCGCCGCCTGACGAATGGGCAGCACCGGCGACCAGTCGACGTTGGGCGACATCATGCGCGGCGCGCCGCCCATCAGCGTGCCCGGCACCTGCAGACCGCTGATGGTCATCGCCACCGGCTCCTGCAGGCGGTTGCTGTAGATCAGTTTGACGTCGTCGCCGCTGTAAACCCGCACCGTCGGCCCCAGGTACATGCCGTTGATGCCCCACACCGCCGCTTTGCGGTTATCCATAAACGCCCAGTGGGCGCGCTGCAAGGTCAGGAACAGCGGCTGACCGCGGCGAGACTCCAGCAGCGGGGGAATGGGTAATGGGGTCTGCGTTCCGCTCGCCTCAGCCCTCAGCGGCACGGCGCCCGCGCACAGCGCCAGGCCCGATGCCTGTAAAAACTGACGTCGACTGAGTGACATATTTTCTCCATGAAAAGCAATAACTAAACCGTGTGCAAAACCCAAACGCCCGCCAATCAAGATTAGCAGGCGCTCAGGCGTTAACGGCGCTGAACGCCAATTAAAGAACTCTTCTTTGAAGCCGGTAGACTCTTATTTTTTGGCGGCGTTGCGCTGGGCGACTTCGGCGTCCAATTCGGCGATTTTCGCCTCCATCAGCTCGCGGCAATGGGCCGCCAGCTCGCGCACGTTTTCTTTGCCGTATTTGCTGGTATCCACCGGCGCCAACATCTCGACGATCACATGGCCGTTATTCCAGCGATTAAGATTTATATTACCGCTGGTGGTGGATACGCAGATAGGCACAATCGGCACGCCGGCGGCGATGGCCGCGTGGAACGCGCCGGTTTTAAACGGCATCAGCCCACGGCCGCGGCTGCGGGTCCCTTCCGGGAACATCCAGATCGAAATGTCTTTCTTCTTGAACTGCTCCGCCACTTGGGCGATGGTACCGTGCGCCTTGGCGCGATTATCACGATCTATCAGCAGATTACCGGTCAGCCAATACAGCGGGCCGAAAAACGGGATCCACACCAGACTTTTTTTACCGACCGTCACGGTGCGCGGCTGCACGATATTAGAGGCCGTCACCATGTCGTAGTTATTTTGGTGGTTGGCGATATAGATGCAGTTGCCGTTGTTGGCCGCATCGGCCGGCACGCGGGTTTCAACCTTGATGCCGAACAGCGTCGACAGACGGCCGAAAAGATGGCCGAAGGTCGCCACATGGCGAGGATTACGCGGACTGAACAAGCAATAAACCGAACCGAAAATACACACCAGAATACAGAAAAGAGTGGCGAGAACGGCACGCAAAATCAATAACATAACAACCTCATTAGCACACTGCCAACGCAGTTTACTTCGCTGCGCAGATTCCTTTACTCATTATTTGCCGACCAGGCGGAAAGCACGCCTATGTCGCCTGCATTTCTCGCTATTTTCCCGCCAGGCGGCAGTACGCACAATAATTTTATGCGCAGAAATGTTAACTATTTGGAAAATAAACGCCAGCAAAAATAAATAAGGCGGCCACAGCATGCTGCGACCGCCCGTTAACGCTGGTGCCAACGCTTACTCTTCGCTGTCGCCACCCGACGCCCGCACCGGCGCATCCACTTCGACGCGATCGATGCGCTGCAGGCCGCGCGGCAGTTGGGTGCCCTTGCGGCCGCGTTCCGCACGGAACTTCTGCAGATCTTCCGGGCGCAGCGTCAGCTTGCGTTTGCCGACGTGCAGCGTGACGGACGCCTGCGGCGGCAGCACGAACAGCCAGGCCAGCTTGTCTTCACCGGCGGCGGCCTGCGCCGCCGGAATGGAGACGATCTTGTTGCCCTTGCCCTTCGACAGCTGCGGCAGATCGGCGACCGGGAACATCAGCATGCGCCCGGCGGCGGTGATCGACAGCAGCATATCGTCTGCGCCGTGAATTTCCATCGGCGGCAGCGCTCTGGCGTTGTCCGGCAGCGTGATCATCACCTTGCCGGCGCGGTTGCGCGCCACCAGATCGTTAAAGGTGCAGACGAAACCGTAACCGGCGTCAGACGCCATCAGCAGCTTCTGATCGTCGGCCGCCATCAGCACCTGCTCGATGGTGGCGCCCGGCGGCGGCGTCAGCTTGCCGGTCAGCGGCTCGCCCTGCCCGCGCGCCGAAGGCAGCGTCATCGGATCGAGCGCATAGCTGCGCCCGGTAGAGTCGATAAACACCACCGGCTGATTGCTCTTGCCGCGCGCCGCGCCGCGGAAGCTGTCGCCGGCCTTGTAGCTCAACCCGGTCGGATCGATGTCATGGCCCTTGGCGCTGCGCACCCAGCCCATTTCCGACAGCACGATGGTCACCGGCTCGGACGGCACGAAGTCGTGCTCGCTCATCGCCTTGGCTTCCGCGCGCTCGGTCAGCGGCGAACGGCGATCGTCGCCGTAGGTCTGCGCATCGGCCTGGATCTCTTTCTTAATCAGCGTATTCAGCTTGCGTTCGGACGCCAGCAGCGCCTGCAGCTGATCGCGCTCTTTCGCCAGTTCGTCCTGCTCGCCGCGGATCTTGACCTCTTCCAGCTTGGCCAGGTGACGCAGTTTCAGCTCGAGGATCGCTTCCGCCTGGGTATCGGAGATGCCGAAGCGCTGCATCAGCACCGGCTTCGGCTCATCCTCGCTGCGGATAATGTGGATCACCTCGTCGATGTTGAGGAACGCCACCAGCAAACCTTCGAGGATATGCAGGCGCTTGAGCACCTTCTCGAGGCGGTAGTTCAGGCGGCGACGCACCGTATCGCGACGGTAGGCCAGCCATTCAGTGAGGATCTCCACCAGCCCTTTCACCTGCGGGCGGTTGTCCAGACCGATCATGTTCATGTTGATGCGGTAGCTGCGCTCCAGATCGGTGGTGGCGAACAGGTGATTCATCACCTGCTCCAGATCGATGCGGTTGGAACGTGGCACGATCACCAGACGCGTCGGGTTCTCGTGATCGGATTCGTCGCGCAGGTCTTCGACCATCGGCAGCTTCTTGGCGCGCATCTGGCTGGCTATCTGCTCCAGCACCTTGGCGCCGGAAACCTGATGCGGCAAGGCGGTGATCACCGCGCTGCCATCCTCTTTCTTCCACACGGCGCGCATGCGCACCGAGCCGCGGCCGCTCTGGTAAATTTTGCGAATTTCATCGCGCGGGGTGATGATCTCGGCTTCGGTCGGGAAGTCCGGCCCCTGTACGAACTCGAGCAGGTCATCGAGCGAGGCGCCCGGCTTGTCGAGCAGCGCCACCGCGGCGGCGGCGACTTCGCGCACGTTGTGCGGCGGAATGTCGGTCGCCATGCCGACCGCGATGCCGGTGGTGCCGTTCAGCAGGATGTTCGGCAGGCGCGCCGGCAGCATCTTCGGCTCTTGCAGCGTACCGTCAAAGTTCGGGATCCAGTCGACCGTGCCCTGTCCCAGTTCGGCCAGCAAGACCTCGGCGTATTTGGACAGGCGCGATTCGGTATAACGCATCGCCGCGAACGACTTGGGATCGTCCGGCGCCCCCCAGTTCCCCTGGCCGTCCACCAGCGGATAGCGATACGAGAACGGCTGCGCCATCAGCACCATGGCTTCATAACACGCGCTGTCGCCGTGCGGGTGATATTTACCCAGCACGTCGCCCACGGTGCGGGCGGACTTCTTGAATTTGGCGCTGTTGGTCAGCCCCAGTTCAGACATGGCGTAGATGATGCGGCGTTGTACCGGCTTCAAACCGTCGCCAATGTACGGCAACGCCCGATCCATGATGACGTACATGGAATAGTTCAGATAGGCGTTTTCAGTGAATGTGTGCAGCGGTAAACGCTCTACACCGTCATGAGTCAGATCACTCATTACTCAATTATCCTCAGACCGTGGCTTGGCAATCCCTTGGACGACAAAAGGCATCGCTTGTCGATTCTGCCCGCGATAGTAACCCATCTGCAGGGTGGCTGTCACAGTTGGCGCAAGGATCGCCGGCGGCGGCCGGTTGCGCGCTGCGGTTTATGCAAAATTTCGCTGTCTGGCGGCCCGTTTATTGACTGGCAGTCAACACTGTTGTGCGCTGGATCGCATTTTTACTTGCCCGCCTAACGATTACACTCGTCGCCAGCGAGCTGGTTTCCGCCTTTTCGGCGGGAAGCATGCCATATCTTAACTCTGACGGGAGCCGCGAAAGATGAGCAATATCCTGATTATCAACGCTAAAAAACAATTCGGCCATTCCAACGGCGAACTCAACCAAACCCTGAGCGACGTGGCGGAAAGCTTCCTGCGCGATCTGCAGCACGATGTGCAGGTCACCGTGGTCGACGACGGTTATGACATCGAAGCAGAGGTAAAGAAATACCTGTGGGCCGACGCGGTCATCTACCAGATGCCGGGCTGGTGGATGGGCGAACCCTGGATCCTGAAAAAATACATCGATGAAGTGTTCACCGCCGGTCACGGCAGCCTGTATGCCAGCGACGGCCGCTCTCGTTCTGACGAAAGCAAAAAATATGGCTCCGGCGGCCTGATCCAGGGCAAAAAATACCTGCTGAGCCTGACCTGGAACGCCCCGCAGGAGGCCTTCACCGATCCCGATCAGTTCTTCCACGGCGTCGGCGTCGACGGCGTTTACCTGCACTTCCACAAGGCCAACCAGTTCCTGGGAATGGAAGCGCTGCCGACCTTTATCTGCAATGACGTGATAAAACAACCGGATATCGAAGCGGACATCGCACGTTATCGCGAGCATCTGGCGAAAATTTTTGCTTAACTGACGCAGAACATACTCATCAACGAGGTAAGCATGATCACCGTAATCGCAGAAATCAAAGTGAAACCCGGCCACCGCGCCACCGTACTGCAAGCCATTGAAAAGCTGGTGCCGCTGGTGCTGGCGGAAGAGGGTTGCGGCGAATACACGCCGATGGTCGACAGCAATACCCAGGCGCCGTGGCAGAAGCGGTCGCCGGATTCGGTGTTCATGCTGGAGAAATGGGAAAGCATGGCGCATCTGGAAAAACATCTGGCCATTGAGCATATGCTCAAACACCGCGACACCCTCAAAGACAGCGTGCTGGACACCGAGATCTACATCCTGGAAAACGCCCTGTAAGCTCCGCCTTATAACGTCTGCGCGTCGATGTGCGCGCTGACGTAGTCAAGAAAACAGGTGATGCGCGCCGCCAATTGCGTATTGCGGTAATACACCGCATTAATCGGCTGGCGCACGTCCAGCGTCTCCTGCTCCAGCAACGGCACCAACTTGCCCGCTTCCCGATCGCGTCGGGTCATAAAGTCTGCCAGCTGTACGATCCCCTCGCCCCGCAGCGCCAATTGCCGCAGCGTTTCACCGCTGGACGCCGAGATCGTCGGCGTGATGGTGAAATGCGGCGCCTGGCGATAGCGCAACGGCCACTGGTTCAGCGATTCCGGCTGGGTAAAACCGAGCAGACAATGCCGGTGCAACGCCTCCACGCTCTGCGGCGTGCCGTGCTGCTGCAGATAAGCCGGGCTGGCGAGGATGCGCAACCGGCTGGCGCCCAGCGCGCGCGCATGAATGGTCGAATCGCGCAACGCGCCGATGCGAATGGCGATATCCGTGCGTTTTTCCAGCAGGTCGATGATCAGATTGTCGGTGTTCAGCTCGAGCGAAATTTGCGGATAACGTTCCCTGAACCCCGCCACCAACGGCACGATGACGTGCTCCATAAAAGGCGCAGCCGCATTGATCCGCAGTCGCCCGGCCGGCATCTGCCGGCGCACCGCCATTTGTTCTTCGGCATTTTCCACCGAGTTGATGATCGTACGCGCATGGCTCAGGAAGCTTTGCCCCTCTTCGGTCAGCTCCAGGCGACGCGTAGTGCGGCGCATCAGGGTGGTATCGAGCTTATTCTCCAGGCGGCTGAGCGCGCGGCTGATGCCGGAAGTCGTCTGGCCGAGCCGATCGGCGGCGGCGGTGATGGAACCGCTGTCGACCACCGAAGTGAACGCCAGCAATTCTTCGAGCGTGATCTTCATGCATTCCGGCCCAGGTTATCGGGCGCCGCATGAACGCCCTGCGGGAAAGCCGGCCCGGCGTTTCACCGGGCCAGGGTCAGGCTCAGACCGCCAATTCGGCCATGTCGCCCTTGTCTTGCAGCCAGTTGCGGCGATCTTCCGAACGCTTCTTGGCCAACAGCATGTCCATCACCGCCAGCGTCTGATCGACATCATCTTCCGCGACCGTCAATTGCACCAGACGGCGGGTGTTCGGATCGAGGGTGGTTTCGCGCAGCTGCAGCGGGTTCATCTCGCCCAGCCCTTTAAAGCGCTGGACGTTCGGCTTGCCTTTCTTGCGCTTCAGCTGTTCCAGCACGCCGGCTTTCTCTTCTTCATCCAGCGCGTAGAACACCTCTTTACCGAGATCGATGCGGTACAGCGGCGGCATGGCCACATAAACGTGCCCGCCTTTCACCAGCGAACGGAAGTGGCGCACGAACAGCGCGCACAGCAGCGTAGCGATGTGCAGGCCGTCGGAGTCCGCATCCGCCAGGATGCAGATTTTGCCGTAGCGCAACTGGCTGAGATCTTCGCTGTCCGGATCGATGCCGATCGCCACGGAAATGTCATGCACTTCCTGCGAGGCCAGCACTTCGTCCGAGGAGACTTCCCAGGTATTCAGGATCTTGCCCTTCAGCGGCATGATCGCCTGATATTCGCGATCGCGCGCCTGCTTGGCCGATCCGCCCGCGGAGTCCCCTTCCACCAGGAACAGTTCGGTCATGGCCAGATCCTGCGAGGTGCAGTCCGCCAGCTTGCCCGGCAGCGCCGGCCCGCTGGTCAGCTTCTTGCGCACCACTTTCTTGGCGGCGCGCAGACGGCGTTGGGCGCTGGAAATCGCCAGCTCGGCCAGCTGTTCCGCCGCCTGAACGTTCTGGTTCAGCCACAGGCTGAAGGCATCTTTCACCACGCCGGAAACGAAGGCCGCGCACTGACGCGAAGAGAGACGCTCTTTGGTCTGCCCGGCGAACTGCGGATCCTGCATCTTCACCGACAGCACGTAAGCGCAGCGATCCCAAATATCCTCCGCCGACAGCTTCACGCCGCGCGGCAGGATGTTGCGGAATTCGCAAAACTCGCGCATCGCGTCCAGCAGCCCCTGACGCAGACCGTTGACGTGGGTGCCGCCCTGCATGGTCGGGATCAGGTTGACGTAGCTTTCGGTCAGCAGCTCGCCGCCTTCCGGCAGCCACAACAGCGCCCAGTCCACCGCTTCGGTATCACCGGCGAAATTGCCGACGAACGGCGCTTCCGGCAGGGTGATCAGGCCGTTAACCGCTTCCATCAGGTAGTCGGTCAGGCCGTCCTGGTAGCACCAGCGCTGCTCGGTGTTGTTCACCTTGTCGATGAAATAGATCTCAACGCCGGGGCACAGCACCGCTTTGGCTTTCAGCAGGTGAGTGAGGCGCGATACCGAGAAACGCGGGCTGTCGAAGAACTGTTCGTCCGGCCAGAAGTGCACGCTGGTGCCGGTGTTGCGTTTGCCGCAGGTGCCGGTCACCGTCAGGTCTTGCACTTTGTCGCCGTTTTCGAAGGCGATGCCGTAAACGTTGCCGTCGCGGCGCACGTTGACTTCCACCCGCTTCGACAGGGCGTTGACCACCGAGATCCCAACGCCGTGCAGGCCGCCGGAGAACTGGTAGTTTTTATTCGAGAATTTACCGCCGGCGTGCAGTCGGCACAGGATCAACTCAACCGCCGGCACGCCCTCTTCCGGGTGGATGTCCACCGGCATGCCGCGGCCGTCGTCGATCACTTCCAGCGACTGATCGGCGTGCAGGATCACGTCGATACGCTTGGCGTGTCCGGCCAACGCTTCGTCGACGCTGTTATCGATCACCTCTTGGCCGAGGTGGTTTGGGCGCGTCGTGTCGGTATACATGCCGGGACGACGGCGCACTGGTTCTAGACCGCTGAGTACTTCAATGGCATCAGCGTTATAGCTGGATTGAGTCATCGTTGATTATTTTTTCGTGGTTAAAGGGAGGTGCCGGAACGGTCCGTCAGACCGCGTTTAGCCCTAAAAAATCCACAATCTGGGGGAAGTAGTGCTCGAAACCGACGAAGGCGTGGTTTCCACCCGACTCCACCGTTTGCCGACACGCGGTGTAATACGCCACTGCCTGGCCGTAATCGAGAATTTCATCGCCCGTTTGCTGCAGCAGCCAGATTAAATCCGGCGACTCCAAAGGATCGATCTGCATCACTTTCAGATCGTAAACGTGACGAGACTCTAACACATATTGCTGGCCGGTGTAGGGGTTCTCGTTGGCGCCGAGATAGTCGACCAGCAGCTCAAACGGCTTGACCGCCGGGTTGACCACCACCGCCGGCAGCGAAAAACACTGCGACAGCCAGGTGGCGTAATAGCCGCCCAGCGAGGACCCCACCAATCCGAGCGTTTGTCCGGCGCGTTCCAGCACCAGATTTTCCAGCATCTCGGCGGCCTCCGCCGGAAAGGCCGGCAACTGCGGCACCAGCATCTCGATAGCGGGATGGTGTTCGGCCAGCCAGGCCTTGAAGGCCACCGCCTTGGCCGACTGCGGCGAGCTGTTGAAACCGTGCAGGTAGAGCAGTGTCGAAGGCATCAGTATCCATCCGAGTCCATATCGGGGCGGAAATCGTCGTTTTCCAGGCGGAACACCTGCGTCTCGACGCGGCCGTCCGGCAGCAGATCGAGGTAACGCCAGCCGGGGGAGACGTCGTCGATGGTAAAGTTAGTGCAGTGCGGCTTGAATTGCACGCAGGTGGACGGCGTCGCCAACAGACGGCGGCCCTGCCATTCCAGATCCAGATCCTGGTGAATATGACCGCACACCACGGTATTCACCTTCGGGTAGCGCAACAGAATCGCGCCTAGCATATGCGGGTTGCGCAGGCTGTGCTGATCGAGCCAGGTGCAGCCGGAAGGCAGCGGATGGTGGTGCAGCAGCAACAGCGTGTAACGCTCGGGGTGCGCCTGCAGGCAGCGCTCCATCCACTCGAGCTGGTATTCGCTCAGCTCGCCGTGCGGTACGCCGAACACCTGACTGTCCAACATCAGCACCTGCCAGTTATCGCCCAGCAGCACCTGCTTGGAAGGGGCGATGCCGGCGGCGGCCAACGCGTCGACCATCGCCGGTTGGAAATCGTGGTTGCCCGGCAGCCACACGCACGGGGCCGGCAGTTGCGCGATGCCGGCGGCGAAGTGGCGGTACGCCTCCTGCGAATGATCCTGCGCCAAATCTCCCGTGGCGACGATCAAATCGACATCGCGGCGCTGCGCCTGAATGGCGTCCAGCACCGCGTGATAGCTGCGATAGGTATTGATGCCGAGCAACGTCTCGTGTTCGCCGGCAAAAAGGTGGGTATCTGTTATTTGTAGAATCCTGACCGCGGCCCCACTCGCCACGGGCAGTTTAAACAGGCTTTCCAAATGGTGTCCTTTGTTATTTCAGTCTGTCTAACAAACCGGAACCGCCATCGCTCCATGCGCCAAACAGTAGCGCAGCCAATCAGCAAGAAACTGGTTAATTTGATGCTTTTCGTCGCGTTGATGCAACTTTTTATTAGGATAATCATAACGCGCTTTAAAGCGGTAGATCTGCTGACTGGAACACACTTCCGCAACCATGGCGTCATGGTATAACCGCACCGTCATCGCGGGCAGGCTCCAGTAGCTGACCGCCGGAAAGATCTGCTCGATCTCCACCAGCGACGTGTAACGCGTGGACTCAACAATGGTCAAACGATAGCTAGCGCCGTTCACCTGATAAGTCACCGTTTCGCCCGCTTCGTCGTTGCGCGGCAGCAAGCGGCGCAATTGCGCGAAGTTGGTTTCGCACAATCTCATCATTTCGGGGAAATCAGGGGTATAGCGCTGTTTCATTAGTTGGCCCACTCTTTTCTCAACGATTCATGGTGCAACGCCAGCCATTGCAATGCAATCACTGATGCGGCGTTATCGATCGCGCCTTCTTCCACCCAGCGGTAAGCCTGCTCACGGCTGACCACATGGACGCGAATATCTTCATGCTCTTCCGCCAGGCCGTGGATGCCTTCGGCGGTGCCGGCATCCACCTCGCCGACCATGATCGACAAGCGTTCGCTGGTGCCGCCGGGGCTGGCCAGATAGCTCAGCACCGGCTTGCAGCGCCCGACCACCACGCCGGCTTCTTCCTGCGCTTCGCGGCGGCACACGTCTTCGACGCTTTCGCCGGTTTCGATCATACCCGCCACCATTTCCAGCAGCCAGGGCGAATTACTGGTATCGACCGCGGCGATGCGCAGTTGTTCAATCAGCACCACTTCATCGCGCACCGGGTCGTAGGGCAGCAGCACCGCCGCATGGCCGCGCTCGAAAATTTCACGCGTGATTTCAGGACTCATTTCGCCATTGAACAAGCGATGGCGAAACCGGTATAAATTGAGTGAAAAAAAACCACGGTACAGCGTCTCGCGTGCAATAATTTCTACATCTTTTTTATCGAAGGTGACGGGTGACGGCTGCGAACGGTTCATGCGCGAATTCTCCTGCGTGAGTATGCCGATAAAATAAACGGTTTTGATGACAGAAACAGCGGGTCTCACCGCCGCCGCTTTATGTTAGGCTGTTTTTCGCCGCCGGACGCGGCGCGTTTGTGCGCTCGCGGGTAATAGCGGGAAACAATCCTGATTGTCAGCCATAATATCAGCTGCAGTCGGCCCGGGCAGTACGCCAAGGTAAATGGGCGGTCTGAAAGGTAAAAGTTACGTGAGATGGCACATTCAGCCACCTGATGCGTACCGCAGACTCTGCTAGAATCGGCAACTATTTCGTCTATCGTCAGCGCTAACATAGCAATATTGCTGCACAACAAGGAATGCAAATGAAGAAACTGCTCCCCCTTCTTATCGGACTGAGCCTGGGCGGCTTCAGTGCAATGAGCCAGGCAGAGAACCTGCTGCAGGTCTACAAACAGGCCAGGGAAAGTAACCCGGATCTGCGCAAAAGTGCTGCTGACCGCGACGCCGCATTCGAAAAGATCAATGAAGCGCGCAGCCCGCTGCTGCCGCAGCTCGGTTTAACCGCAGGTTACGATTACACCAACGGTTATCGTGACAGCAATGGCGTTAACAGCAACGTCACCAGCGGTTCGCTGGCATTGACGCAGACCCTCTTCGACATGTCGAAATGGCGCCAGCTGACGCTGCAGGAAAAGAGCGCCGGCATCTCCGACGTCACCTTCCAGACCGCAGAGCAGTCGCTGATTCTCAACACCGCCACCGCCTACTTTAACGTGCTGAAGGCGATCGACACGCTGTCGTACACCCAGGCGCAGAAAGACGCGGTGTACCGCACGCTGGATCAAACCACTCAGCGCTTCAACGTGGGCCTGGTGGCGATCACCGACGTGCAGAACGCCCGCTCGAACTATGACACCGTGCTGGCGGCGGAAGTCTCCGCCCGCAACGATCTGGACAACGCGCTGGAAACGCTGCGTCAGGTCACCGGCAGCTTCTACCCTGAGCTGGCCTCGCTGAATACCGATCGCTTCAGCACCCAGCGCCCGGAAGCGGTGAACAACCTGCTGAAAGAAGCTGAAGCGCGCAACCTGAGCCTGCTGTCCGCCCGCCTGAGCCAGGATCTGGCGCGCGAACAGATCCGCGCAGCCCAAACCGGCTATATGCCGACGATTGACGTCAGCGCGTCAACCGGCATCAGCAATACCAAATATAACGGCTCAAACACCGGCGGCGCGAATGCCGCACGCTACAGCGACTCCGATGCGGGCCAAAATAAAGTGGGCATCAGCTTCAACCTGCCGCTGTACAGCGGCGGCGCGACCAACTCGCAGGTTAAACAAGCGCAGTACGGCTTCGTCGGCGCCAGCGAACAGCTGGAAAGCGCTCACCGCAGCGTGGTGCAGACCGTGCGTTCATCGTTCAACAACGTTAACGCTTCGATCAGCAGCATCAACGCCTACAAACAGGCGGTGATCTCCGCGCAGAGCTCCCTGGACGCGATGGAAGCCGGTTATCAGGTCGGTACCCGCACCATCGTCGATGTGCTGGACGCCACCACCACGCTGTATAACGCCAAACGTCAGCTGTCCGACGCGCGTTATACCTATTTGATCAACCAGCTGAACATCAAGTCGGCGCTCGGCACGCTGAACCAGAACGATCTGCTGCTGCTGAACGGCGCGTTGGGCAAGCCGGTATCGACCGCGCCTGACGCCGTCGCACCGCAAAACCGCGCGCAGGACGCCTATGCGGACGGTTATCAGGACAATGCGCCGATGCAACAGACTGCGGCGCCGGCACCGGCGGCCACTCGCGCATCCGCGCCGGCCGTTACCACCAGCCAACCGGCTCGCCACAGCGGCAATCCATTCCGCAACTGATGTCCGCACGCTGACAAACACGGGGTCCGGCCTGCGCCGCGCCCCGTTTTTTTGTCCCGATTTTCCCCGCTTCTGCCCGCCGCCTCACAGCCGCCGCTGCGCCAGGTGATATCATCGTCACTCTCGTTTTCGCAGTTGGATGAGGTTCGATGGACAACGATTCACGTTGGCAGCAACTGATTAACGACGGCGAACTGCCGCCGCCGCGGCGCCCGACGCCGGCGGTGTACGCCTCCTGGCTGCGTTGCCGCAGCCTGATGCAGCCCGATGTCTGGCAAGCGCCGCACCGTGCGCAGGGCGCCACCTTCGAATCGATTTGCCGCCGCAAGAACGATCTGCTGACGCTCGGCCAGGCGGCGCTGGAAGACGCCTGTGAATACATGGAGCCGCGGCGTTGCCTGCTGATGATCCTCGATGAGAGCGGCTGCATGCTGTGGCGCTGCGGCGACGCCCAAACCTGGGAGCATCTGCAGCAACTGGGATTCGCCCCCGGCGCTTACTGGGCCGAAGGACAGATAGGCACCAATGCCCCGGCGCTGGCGGCGGCGGAAGGCCACCCGGTGCGGGTGAGCGGTGAAGAACACGTGCGCCGAGCGCTGCACGGCTGGTCGTTCTGCGCCACACCGGTCTACGACAACAGCGGCCGCCAGCGCGGCTCGATCGCGCTGGGCTGCCTGCTGGCCGACTGCGCCGCCGGCGATCTGTCGCTGACGCTGGCCATCGCCCGCGAAATCGGCAACTCGCTGAACGCCGACGGCCTGCTGGCGGAATCCAACCGCCATCTGAATCAGCTTTACGGCCTGCTGGACGGCGTGGACGACGGCGTTATGGCCTGGGATCACCGCGGCTACCTGCAATACATCAACCAACGCGCCGCCGGCCTGCTGAAGCTGGACGAACAGCAGAGCCAGGGCAAACCGTTGGCGCAGCTGTTGACGCTGCCCGCGCTGCTCAAGCGCGCCATCGCCGATCGCCAACCGCTGCAACACGTCGAAGTCACCTTCGAAAGCCAGCGGCAGTTTATCGCCGCCTTGCTGACGCTCAAGCCGATTTTCGACGGCGATCGCTGCAGTTTCATCGCCCTGCTGCACCCGCTCGAACGGCTGCGCCAATATGTCAGCAGCCAGCTGGGGCGCGTCAGCCACAGCTTCGAACAGATGCCTTCCGCCTCGCTGGAAATGCGGCGACTGATCCGTTACGGGCAGCAGGCGGCCAAAGGCCAGCATCCGATCCTGTTGTGCGGAGAAGAAGGCGTTGGCAAAGAGCTGCTCAGCCAGGCTATCCACAACGCCGGCGAACGCGCCGCCGGGCCGTATATCGCCCTCAACTGCCAACTGCTGCCGCAGGCGCAGGGGCTGCGTGAGCTGCTGGGCAGCGACGCCAGCGAAGAAGAGGCGGGCCAGCTCAGTAAATTCGAATTGGCTAACGGCGGCACGCTGTACCTGGAACAGATCGAATACCTGCCGGCGGAGATGCAGTCGGCGCTGCTGCAGGTGCTGAAAACCGGCGTGGTGATCCGCCTCAATTCCAGCCGGGTGATCCCGGTCGATGTGCGGGTGATCGCCGGCAGCGCCGCCGACCTGCCGCTGCTGGTGCAGCAAAACCGCTTCCGCCGCCAGCTGTTTTACAGCCTGCAGGCGTTCGAGATCCAAATCCCGCCGCTGCGTCAGCGGCTGAGCGATATTCCGCTGCTGGTCAAACACCATCTGCGCACGCTGGAGCAACATTTTCAGTGTCGCTTCCGGGTGGATGACGAGGTGATGGCTCAGCTGGCGCTCTATCTGTGGCCGGGCAACGATTTGGAACTGAAAGGGGTGGTGGAGCGCGCGGCAATGATTTGCCACGGCCACCACATCCAGCTGGCGGACCTGCCGGCGCACCTGCTCGGCCAACCGTCGCTGCTGGAAAGCGATCCGCAGCCCGGCGCGCCGCTGTTGACGCTGACGGACATGGAGCGCCAGGCGATCCTGCGGGCGGCGACCGTCAGCCGCGGCCAACTGACGGAAATGGCGCAGTTGCTGGGCATCGGCCGCACCACGCTGTGGCGGAAGATCAAACAACACGGGATCGACATCCGCCAGTTCAAGCTGCGCGCCTAGTGGCTGAGCTGCAACACCCCACGCGCGGCGTCCAGCATCGCCTTCTGGCCGCTGCGGGTTTTGCTCAGGCAATCCTGCATGCCGACCACCATCGGAATGCCCATCGCCTTCGCCAGAATGGCGCTGTGCGAGAGGGCATTGCCGCCGCTCAGGCAGATGCCGAGCACCAGTCGGCGATCCAGCATCACTACCTCTGAGGGCATCAGCTCATCCATCACCAGTATTGACGGCTCTGCGAGCGCAATGGTCGGCAGCGGCTGCCCCTGCAGGTGGCACAGCGTGCGGCGCAGCATGTCGCGCACGTCCAGTTCGCGCGCCCGCATGTAGTCGTCATCCAACTCGCGGTACTCTTCGGCGATCGCCTCCAGCACCTGCCGCCAGGCCTGCTCGGCGCTGCACAACTGCTGCGCAATGCGGGTGTAAGCCGCCTGCTGCAGATCCGGATCGTCCAGCAGCATGCTGTGGGCGCCGAAGATAGCCGCCTGCGGCTTGCCGATCAGCGTGCCGGTGCGCTCCGCCAGCCGGTTGAGATCGCTCAACGTGTGCTGCAGCGCCTCCCGCAGGCGTTGCTGTTCGCCCAACACCTCGTCCGCGCCGATCCGGCGCTCGGCGGCTGACGGCCAGACACTGCGGGCCTGGAACACCGGCCCGCTGGTGACGCTTTCCGCCACCGGAATGCCGTGCAGCGAAGGCTGCTGCCGCTCGGAGACCGTCTCGCCGAAATGCTGCTCCGCCAGCGTTTTGAACGCCGCCAGCGCCTCGTCCGCCTGCGCGCCGTCGGCGATCAAACGGATGGTGTCGCCGTGGCGCACCTGCAGCAGCGCCAGCTGATTGAGGCTGCGCGGATCGACGCACTGCCCCTGTTTTTCCAGCACCAGCTCAGCCTTGAACGGCGCCAGCGCTTCGACCAGCCGCGCCGCCGGGCGCGCGTGCAGTCCGTGCGGGTTCTGCACCGTCCAGGTTGCGCTTTTGCCCTGCGCCAGCGGCAAGGCCGCGCGCTTCGCGGCCGGTGAAGCCTCGCCCAATTGCGCCTGCTTGGCCTGCAGCGCCCCCTGCGCCTCCGCCACCACCTGCTCCAGCGAAGCGCCGGAGTTGGCGGCCACCACCGCCGCCAGCGTGCCTTCGATCAGCGGCGCGGCGCACAGCCGCACCTTGGCGGCCAACTCCGGATCCAGCAGATCGAGCGCGGTTTCGGCACTGAGCAGCGCGCTGCCCAGATCCATCAGCACCAGAATGCCATCGCCGTCGGCGACCGCTTCGATCGCCTCCATGACGTTGACCGCGTCGGTACCGATCGGGTGCTCCTCGTCATCCACGCCCGCCGCCAGCGCCAACTTGCAGCCGTCGCCGCGCATCATCTGCCGCGCCAGTTGTTCAACGCCGCGCGCCAGCAACGCGCTGTGCGACACCACCACGATATTAATCATCTCGCCTCCTGCTAACTGCCGGCGACCTCGGCCAGCGTTTTCATCATCAGCATCACCGAAGTGGCGCCGGGATCCTGGTGGCCGATGCTGCGCTCGCCCAGGTAACTGGCCCGCCCCTTGCGCGCCTGCATGGTGATGGTGCTCTCCACCGCCCGCTCGGCGCTGTCGGCGGCGCGCTGCAGCGCCTCCGCCACGCTCAGGTTCTGCTGCGCGGACTGGCCGAGGCTTTCCACCACCGGCCACCAGGCATCGCACATGGTCTTGTCGCCCGGCTCCGCCTTGCCGCGCATCACCACGCCTTCCACCCCTTCCTGCATCATTTGATGCAGCTCCGCCAGATCCAGGCTTTGCTTGGCGTTCGCCGCCTGCGCCGCGCGGATGAAGAAGGTGCCGAACAGCGGACCGCTGGCGCCGCCTACGCTCGACAGCAGCGTCATGCCGGTGTTTTTCAGGATAAAGCCGATATCCTTGTCCGCCACCGACGGCAGCTTTTCCACCACCTTATTGAAACCGCGATTCATGTTCAGGCCGTGGTCGGCATCGCCGATCTCGGTGTCCAGTTGGGTAAGAAAATCGCGCTCTCGGCTGAACACTTCGCCGCAACGCATCAGCCAATCGACGACCTGTGGTTTGGTCAACGCCATAATTCCTCCTCAGCAACCCCAACGCAGCGCAGGCGTTTTCACCGGCGCATCCCACAAGGACAACAGTTCGTCGTCCACGTTCAACAACGTGATGGACACGCCCTGCATATCGAGCGAAGTGCAATACGCGCCCACCAGGTTGCGTTCGATGATGATGCCCGCCTCGGCGCAGCGCTCCGCCAGCCGATGGTACACGCCGTACAGCTCGGACAGCGGCGTGGCGCCCAGGTTGTTGACCAACGCGATCACCCGATCGCCGCGCGTCAGCGGCTGCTTGGTCTGCATCTCGTCGCGCCACTCACCCTGTTGGCGATCCCAGACGCGGATCGTGCGCTGATAGTGGCCGTGGTCGATCAGCGTATGGAACATGTCATCCACCGCCGCGTTGAGCGTGGTGAACGGACGGCGCGCAATGCCCGGCTCGCCGTGAATGCCGACGCCGAACTCCATCTCGTTCTCCGCCAGGGTGAATGACGGTTTGCCGGCGGCGGGGACGGTACAGGCGCCCAGCGCGATACCGATCGAATGCCCGTGGTTGTTGATGCGATGCCCCAGCGTCACCACGCTGTCCAGATCGTCGCCGCGCGCCGCGGCGGCGCCCAGCAATTTCTCCATCAGCACGGTGTTGGCCACCCCGCGCCGCCCGGCGGTAAACAGGCTGTCCTTGACCGCCACGTCGTCATCCACCAGCACCGTCGCCACCGCGACGCCGCTGTCGTGCAGCAGCTCGGTGGCGGTTTCGAAGTTGAGCACGTCGCCGGTGTAGTTCTTGATCAGCAGCAGTACCCCGGCGCCGCCGTCGATCGCCTGACCGCACTCGTACATTTTATCCGGCGTCGGCGAGGTGAAAATCTCGCCCGGACAGGCGCCGTCGAGCATCCCTTCACCGACGAAACCGCAGTGCATCGGCTCGTGGCCGCTGCCGCCGCCGGACAGAATTGCCACTTTGCCCGCTACCGGCGCGTCGGCGCGGGTGACGAACGCCGGATCCGCATGCACCAGCAACTCGGGATGAGCCTCCGCCAGCCCCTGCAACTGCTCTTCCAACACCGACTCGACCTGATTAATCAGTTTTTTCACGATGGTTTCCTCTGTAAGCCAGGGGCGCGGCGCACCGCGCCCCAACGGTATCAATGACGCAGCAGCCAGGCGGCGCCGAGCCGATCCGCCGTCAGGATCGCCGCCTGCACGCCGGCAGGGGTGACCTTGAACGGCATGTTGTGAATGGTTTCGCCGGCGGCGCAGCTGGCCTCGGCCACCGCCATCGTCTTCGTCGCCGCGTCGCCGGTAACGCCCATCTGCGCCAGCGTGATCGGCAAGCCGATGCCATGACAAAACGCCAGCACGGTTTCAATCTGCGCCATAGGGCTGTTCTGCAGCACCAGCTGCACCAGGGTGCCGAACGCCACTTTTTCGCCGTGATAGAGGTGGTGACACTCCTCCAGCACGGTGAAACCGTTGTGAATGGCGTGCGCCGCCGCCAGCCCGCTGCTCTCGAAGCCGATGCCGCTCAGATACGTATTGGCCTCAATGATGCGTTCCACCGCTTCCGTCACCACGCCGGCCTCGACCGCCAGCTTGGCCTTCACCCCTTCGGCCAGCAGCGTGTCGTAGCACAGCCGCGCCAGACTGAGCGCCGCCAGCGTCGATTTGCCGCCGGCCATGCTGGTGGCCTGAGCGTCGAAGCAGGCCTGCGCTTCGAAATAGGTGGAGAGCGCGTCGCCCATGCCGGCTACCAGCAGGCGCACCGGCGCTTTGGCGATGATGGCGCTGTCCATCACTACCATGTCCGGGTTGCGCGGGTAGATCAGGTATTCGGCGAATTCGCCCTGTTCGGTGTAGATAACCGACAGCGCGCTGGTCGGCGCATCGGTGGAGGCGATGGTGGGAATGAGCACCACCGGCAGCCGTTGGTAGTGGGCGACGGCCTTGGCGGTGTCGAGCGTCTTGCCGCCGCCGACGCCGATCACCCCGCGGCAGCCGTGGGTCTGCAGCTCGCGGCCAAGCCGGTCTATCTCTTTACGGCAGCACTCGCCGTTGAAGCGGGCCGCATGATGTTTCACGCCGTGCTGCTGCAGGCTGCCCATCAGGGTGTCTCCCGCCAACTGCATCACGAAGTCGTCGGCGATCACGAAATAATGGTCGGCGAGGGATTTGGCGTATTCGCCGACGGCGGCCAGCGCATTGGCGCCCTGAATGTATTTGCCTGGTGACTGGATGATTCTCAACATAACCGGATCCTTGTAGGGAGTTGGCGATGGTAACGTTCAGATATCAGGTGATGACGCGCCGACTTCGCCGCCGGCTTGTTGTTGTGCTTCGACTATGAGCGCCTGCCGCCCGCCTGGCGAGCCACGCGATTTTTGTTCCATTATGGAACATCATCATAGCGATAACGTTTCATGATGAAACGCCAATGCGCGTTTTTTCGCCGCGAAAGCGAACTGGCGCACACCCCAACGTATAACTGCGTAAAGAGTGGATTCTGCGGGCGTTTCAGCTTTAATTTTGACCATGTTTCCCCTATCCTTAGCGCCACTACTGGGAAAGGGCGAAAACAGCCCGCATGATGGGATTGATAACGATGAAACGGACAAAAAACATCAACCAAGAGACGTTCCGCAAATCCTGGCGCAGCTACCGTGTCGCGCCCGTGGCTTTGGCGATCAGCGCCGTCTTTATGCTGGCCGGCTGCGAGAAGAGCGATGAAACGGTCTCCCTGTATCAGAATGCCGATGACTGTTCGCGCGCCAACCCTTCGATGAGCGAGCAGTGCACCACCGCCTACAACAACGCCCTGAAAGAAGCGGCGAAAACCGCGCCGAAATACGCCACCCGCGAAGACTGCGTCGCCGAGTTCGGCGAAGCGCAGTGCACCCAGGCGCCGGCTCCGGCGCAGGCCGGCATGGCGGCGGAATCGCAAAGCAGCGGCAGCTTCTGGATGCCGCTGATGGCGGGCTACATGATGGGCCGCCTGATGGGCGGTTCCGGCTTCGCGCAGCAGCCGCTGTTCACCTCCAAGAACGCCGCCAGCCCGGCGAACGGCAAGTTTGTCGACGCCAGCGGCAAGAGCTACGGCCCGGCCACCGCCGGCGGCCGCACCATGACGGTGCCGAAAACCGCCATGGCGCCGAAGCCTGCGGTCACCAACACCGTGACCCGCGGCGGTTTCGGCGAGACCGTGGCCAAGCAGACCAGCATGCAGCGCAGCAGCGCCACCTCCAACTCCGGCTCTCGCAGCATGGGCGGTTGATGCATGAAACGTATTGCCATTACCGAGCGCCCGGACTGGCGCGAAAAAGCGACCGAGTTCGGCTTCCGTTTCCACACCATGTACGGCGAGCCGTACTGGTGTGAAGACGCCTATTACCAGTTCACGCTGGCGCAGATTGAAGAGATCGAAAATGCCACCGCCGAGCTGCATCAGATGTGCCTGCAGGTGGTGGAGAAAGTGGTCGCCAGCGATGAGCTGATGGCCAAGTTCTGCATCCCGAAACACACCTGGGAATTCGTGCGCAGCTCCTGGCGCACCAACCAGCCATCGCTGTATTCGCGTCTCGATCTGGCCTACGACGGCGTCAATCCGCCGAAGCTGCTGGAGAACAACGCCGATACGCCCACCTCACTGTATGAAGCGGCCTTCTTCCAATGGCTGTGGCTGGAAGACCAGATCAGCGCCGGCAAGCTGGATCCGGAATCGGATCAGTACAACAGCCTGCAGGAGAAACTGATCGAGCGTTTCGCCGAGCTGAAAGCGCATCACGGCTTCGGCCTGTTGCACCTGGCCTGCTGCCAGGACAGCGAAGAAGATCGCGGCACGGTGCAATACCTGCAGGACTGCGCGCAGGAAGCCGGTCTGCCGACCGAGTTCCTGTTCATGGAAGAGATCGGCCTCGGCGAGAAAGGCCAGTTCACCGATCTGCAGGATCAGGTGATCGGCAACCTGTTCAAGCTCTATCCGTGGGAATTCATGCTGCGCGAGATGTTCTCCACCAAGCTGGAAGACGCCGGCGTGCGCTGGCTGGAGCCGGCCTGGAAAAGCATCATCTCCAACAAGGCGCTGCTGCCGCTGCTGTGGGAAATGTTCCCGAATCACCCTAACCTGCTGCCGGCTTATTTCGCGCAAGACGATCATCCGCCGATGGATCATTACGTCACCAAACCGCTGTTCTCACGCGAAGGCGCCAATATCCAGATCGTCGAAAACGGTCAGGAAGTGGCGCGCGTCGATGGGCCGTACGGTGAAGAAGGCATGATCGTGCAGCAGTTCCATCCGCTGCCGAAGTTCGAAGACAGCTACACGCTGATCGGCAGCTGGCTGGTGAACGATCAACCCTGCGGCATCGGCCTGCGCGAAGATCGCGAACTGATCACGCAGGATCTGTCGCGCTTCTATCCGCACACAATCCTCGGCTGATCGCCCCGCTGAAGGCAAAAACGCCAGTCTCTGACTGGCGTTTTTCTTTAGCCCACCTGCACCGACAGCATGCTCAGCGCTCCCATTTCGATACCGTCGATCGGCACGCTGATGGCCTCTTTTCCATCCCAGCCGCCGAGCACATACAGCAATGGCAGATAGTGTTCCGGCGTCGGGTTCGACAGCGCCGCGCCCTCATGGCGCATGAAATCCACCAGCGGGTGGTTATCGCCCCGATAACGCAGGTTATCCCGGACAAAGTTATTGAAAGACTCCGCCCACGGATAGGCGCTGGTATCGCCCTGCCATTTCACCATGCGCAGGTTGTGTACCACGTTGCCGCTGGCGACGATCATCACGCCCTCATCCCGCAGCGCCGCGAGTTTGCGGCCCAGCTCATAGTGGTAAGCCGCCGGCTGAGTGCCGTCGACGCTGAGCTGCACCACCGGGATATCGGCATTGGGATACATCTTGATCAATACGCCCCAGGTGCCGTGATCCAACCCCCACTCGCCGAGATCCGCCGTTACCGGCACCGGCGCCAGAATGTGCTGCAGCTGCGCAGCCAGCGCGGGGGAACCCGGCGCAGGGTAGAGGGTATCAAACAGCGCCTGCGGGAACCCGCCGAAGTCGTGAATGGTTTTGGGTTTTTCCATCGCGGTGACCGCAGTGCCGCGGGTATACCAATGCGCAGAAACCGCCACGATCGCCTTCGGACGCGGCAATGACTCACCCAACGCACGCCATGCCTGGGTGTAGCGGTTGTCTTCCAGCACGTTCATCGGGCTACCGTGGCCAAGAAACAGTGCCGGCATACGAGAGGTGTTCATAGAGCGATCCTTAGTTCAAATTGTGCTATGGCGTTACATTACGCGCTTTGCCGCAGCAACACAGCCGGATAACCGTGATGAAGATATTCAATAAATTTGAATTAAAAATCGCAAAAATGCACCGGCAAACAAAAAGTTAAAAAATGAATGATTTTCAAATGATTAATAAAAATCATGAATACCATGGCATTACTGCCACACAGATCTAAATTGTGAACAATTTATGTATTTTTTGTTAACACAATCGATACACTCCTCCTGCCGTCGACAGGGTGTTGGCAGCCCGTCGGCGCTACGGGAATCACGTCTCACCAAGGAGGAATTCATGTTCAGACTCACACTGGCAACCCGCCTGGCGCTTTCCATGTCCTTGTTAGCCACCGGGGCGGCAGCCGCCAAAGCGACGGACAACGCGCCGCTGACGCAGCGCGAAGACCCTTACTTCCTTCAGGCGCAAGCTCAGCTGCAACAGCGACTGAAACAGACCCCAAACACCAACCGCGCTAAAAACGTCATTCTGGTGGTCGGTGACGGCATGGGGTTTTCCACCGTGACCGCCGCCCGTATTTTTGAAGGACAGCAGCGCGGCGTGGACGGCGAATCCAACGTGCTGGCCTGGGAAGCCTTCCCCTATCTGGCGGCAGCCAAAACCTATTCCGCCGACGCCCAAATCACCGACTCCGCGCCCAGCGCGGTGGCGATGACCACCGGCGTCAAAACCATCAACGATCTGATGGGTCTCAACCATACGGCCGCCCTCAACAACTGCGAGGATCAGCAAACCAAGGCCGTCACCACGCTGTGGGAGATGGCCGCAACGCTCGGCATGTCCACCGGCGCCGTGACGACCGCGACCATTACCCACGCCACGCCGGGCGCCACCTATGCCCATATCGCCAACCGCGACTGGGAGTCTGACGCCAAAATGCCGGCGGATGCCCTGGCCGCAGGCTGCCGCGACATCGCGCGCCAGCTGGTGGAAATGAAATACGGCAACGGCCTGAACGTGGCGATGGGCGGCGGGCGCGCCAACTTCCTGCCCGACAGCATGAGCGATCCGGAATATCCCGGCAAGAAAGGCGCCAGAAGGGACGGCCGTGACCTGACGCAGGCCTGGCTGCAACGCTACGGCGAGCGCGGACAATACGTCTGGAATCAGGCCCAGTTCGACAAAATCGAACCGGGCAACGTCGACCATTTGCTGGCCCTGTTCGAGCCGTCGCACATGAACTTCGAGCATGACCGGCGGCAAGACGCGGCGGGAGAGCCTTCGCTGGCGGAAATGACCGGCAAGGCCATCGATATTTTGGCCAGGAATCCCGAAGGCTATCTGTTGCTGGTGGAAGGCGGGCGCGTCGATCACGGCAGCCATAACGGCAACGCCTACCGCACGCTAAGCGACGCGGTCGCCCTGAACGAGGCGGTGAAAACCATTGTCGGCAAGGTCAACCTGGACGAAACGCTGGTGATCGTGACCGGCGATCACAGCCACACGCTGACCATCGCCGGCTATGCCAAGCGCGGCAATCCTATCCTCGGCATTTCCGTCGGCGTCGACGGTAAACCTCGGCTGGGCAGCGACGGCAAGCCCTACACCACCCTCGGTTTCGCCAACGGCCCCGGCGGCGCGATCCCGCTGACCGAGCGCCCGGCATTGACCATGGAGCAAACCACCGCGCCCGACTTTATTCAGCCGGCGCTGGTGCCGCTGAAAAGCGAGACGCACGGCGGGGAAGATCTCGGCATCTACGCCATCGGCCCCTGGGCACATCTGTTCCAGGGTACGGTTGAGGAGAACTACACCTTCCACGTGATGAATTACGCCAGCCGCATCGGCGAACGCCTGTCAGAACGGTAGATACAAAAAAGCCGCATTACGCGGCTTTTTTATCGTTGAAAGCGGCCGGCTATCAGCTGGCTTTTTTCTCGTGCGCCTGGCGGTAGGCCACCAGATCTTCGATGGTCAGCACCACCATGTCGTGCTGTTTGGCGAAGGCGATCACTTCCGGCGCATGCGCCATGCTGCCATCGTCGTTGGTCAGTTCACACAGCACGCCGGCAGGTTTGAAACCGGCCATGGAGACCAGATCGATGGTCGCTTCGGTGTGGCCGCGACGGCTCAGCACGCCGCCCGGCTGCGCGCGCAGCGGGAACACGTGGCCCGGACGGTTCAGGTCGCTCGGCTTGGCGCTGTCTGCCACCGCCGCACGGATGGTGGTCAGGCGATCGGAAGCGGAAACCCCGGTGGTCACGCCCTGCGCCGCTTCGATGGTCACGGTGAAGGCGGTCTGGAACTGGCTGGAGTTGTTGGTCACCATCATCGGCAGCTCAAGCTGCTGACGACGTTCTTCGGTGATGCACAGGCACACGATGCCGCTACCGTGGCGAATGGTCAGCGCCATCTGCTCAACGGTCATGGTTTCCGCGGCGAAGATCATGTCACCTTCGTTTTCACGGTTTTCATCATCGAGCACCATCACGCCGCGCCCGTTGCGCAGTGCGTCGATCGCGCGTTCAACGCGTTCTGTCGGCGTGCCGAAGTCTGAAAGTAGCGTCTGATTCATGGTAAAAAACCTCATTAAAAATTATGGATTACCAGAACCAGGGCGATCTTGAGGAGTAGCTAGCAATAGCTAAAAAAATAACGCAAGCGGGCGCATGCCCGGCAGATACCGTTACTCTCTCCCATCCGGACTATAACCGTCGGCCCCGGAATTACACCGGATCTGCTGACCTCTAACCGGCCTTTACAGGCTGGCTGAGCGCTCGCGGGCTTTCACCGTAGAAGGTGATTTACCGCCGGTGGGGACTTTCACCCCGCCCTGAGAATAAGCAAGATGACTATAACGCTAATGGATAGACAGGGCAATTGGCAAAAGCACAATTCGGCCACGCGCGGCGAATGCGCTTAATGGTGTTTATCCGGCGGGCAACTCGCATTACACTAAGCGGCAGCTATTAAACTCTGAAAGGGATACGCCATGATTGACCCGAAAAAAATCGAACAAATCGCACGCCAGGTTCATGAGTCCATGCCTAAAGGCGTTCGTGAATTCGGGGAAGACGTTGAGAAAAAAATCCGTCAGGTGCTGCAGTCGCAGTTGACCCGCCTGGATTTGGTTAACCGCGAAGAGTTCGACGTGCAGACTCAGGTGCTGTTGCGCACCCGCGAAAAGCTGGCGCTGTTGGAACAGCGCATGGCCGAGCTGGAAAGCAAGCTGAGCGCGGCGCCGGCCGCCAAACAGGAAGACGAATAATTCCCGCCAAGGGCGCGCACCGCGCGCCCTTGTTCTTTACGTCGCCCGGCGTTAGCCGCGCCCGTCTTTGATCGCTTTGATGATGTTGGTGGTCGACAGGCCGTCTTCAAAGTTCAGCACTTTGACATCGCCGCCGTTGGCCCACACTTCCGCACTGCCGGCAATCTCTTCCGGCTTGTAATCGCCGCCTTTCACCAGCAGATCCGGCAAGATGTCGGCGATCAAGCGCTGCGGCGTGTCCTCCTCGAACGGCACCACCCAATCCACCGCTTCCAGCGCGCCCAGCACAATCATGCGGTTCTCCAGCGCGTTGACCGGGCGTTTTTCCCCTTTCAGGCGTTTGGTCGACGCATCGCTGTTCACCGCCACGATCAGGCGATCGCCCAGCTTGCGAGCATTGGCCAGATAAGAGACGTGGCCGGCATGCAGAATGTCGAAGATGCCGTTGGTCATCACCACTTTTTCGCCGCGCTGACGCGCCTGCGCGACGGCCTGTTTCAACTGCGCTTCGGTCATCACGCCAAAACCGGTCTCGGCGCGGCCGCGCACCGCGTTCTCCAGTTCGATCGGCGACACGGTGGAGGTACCGAGCTTGCCCACCACCACGCCGGCGGCGGCATTGGCCAGGAAACAGGACTCTTCCAGCGAGTTGCCGGCGGCCAGCGAGGCGGCCAGCACGCCGATCACGGTGTCGCCGGCGCCGGTCACATCGAACACTTCCTGCGCCTGGGTCGGCAAGTGCAGCGGCTCAACGCCCGGCTGTAGCAGCGTCATGCCGTGTTCGGAACGGGTAACCAGCAGCGCCGACAGCTCGAAATCCGCCACCAGCTTCATGCCGCGTTCCACCAGTTCCGCTTCATCCTTACAGTGGCCCACCACCGCTTCGAACTCGGACAGGTTCGGCGTCAGCAGCGTCGCGCCGCGATAGCGCTCGAAATCGGATCCTTTCGGATCGATCAGCACCGGCACCTTGGCGGCGCGCGCCAGTTGGATCATGCCCTGCACCTGGCTGAGCGCGCCCTTGGCGTAATCGGACAGCACCAGCGCGCCGATCTGCGGCAGCGCCTGCTGAATGCGCTCCAGCATCGGCTGCGGATCAACGTTGGAGAAGCCTTCTTCGAAGTCGAGACGGATCAGTTGCTGGTTGCGCGACAGCACGCGCAGCTTGGTAATGGTCGGATGGGTCGGCACCGAGACGAAGTCGCAGCGCACGTTGACTTCATTCAGCTTGGCGCTCAGCGCCCGCGCCGCATCGTCGATGCCGGTCAGGCCCACCAGACGGGAAGTGGCGCCCAGCGAAGCGATGTTCATCGCCACGTTAGCCGCGCCGCCGGGACGCTCTTCGATGGTATCGACCTTGACCACCGGCACCGGGGCTTCCGGTGAAATGCGGCTGGTCGGCCCATACCAATAGCGATCCAACATGACGTCACCGACCACCAGCACACCGGCGCGGCGAAAATCAGGCAGCGTAACTTTCATCCGATAACTCCAAAAAAGAACAAAATTTTAGTGGCGCAGATATTACCACAGACCGCCGGAATACCCGCAAAAAGGTATTAATCCAGCCATTTGACCCAGCTGGCGCGCACCTGCTCGCGCTCGGCGGCAAACAGCCCGCTGCCGACCTTGCCGGAATGTTCCTGCAGCGCCAGGTGGTGGATCTCGTCGCGCATGGTGACATAGGCCTGGGTCAGCGCGCGCGCCTCCTCTTCCGGCATAATGTCGTAATTGGCCATCAGCTCGAAGATGCGCACGTTGTCCGACCAACGCGTCAGACGCGGTTCACCCGGCGCATAGCGTAAGACCAGATATTGGGCGATAAATTCGATGTCGGTAATGCCGCCCTCATCGGCCTTGATATCAAACAGATCGCGCTGCTTGTTGCCGAGATGGTTGCGCATCTTTTCGCGCATCTCGCGCACTTCGCGCTTCAGGGTCTGCGCATCGCGCGTTTTGCACAGGATCTCGCGCCGGATCGCGTCGAACTGCTGATGCAGCGCCGGATCGCCGTGCACGATGCGCGCGCGCACCAGAGCCTGATGCTCCCAGGTCCAGGCTTCGTTTTGCTGGTAGTCGGCGAACGCCTCGACGGTGCTGACCAGCATCCCCGCGGCGCCGGAAGGCCGCAGGCGCGCGTCCACCTCATACAGAATGCCCGAGGACGTGCGGGTGCTGAACAGATGCATCACCCGCTGCGCCAGCCGCAGGTAGAACTGGCGGCCGTCGATGCAGCGATCGCCGTCGGTCATCACCTCCGGCGGGCAATCCAACAGGAACACCAGATCGAGATCGGAACTGTACCCCAGCTCCCAGCCGCCCAGTTTGCCATAGCCGATCACCGCAAAGCCGCGCCCCTCCCGCTCCTGCAAATGGGTGGGCTGGCCATAGCGCGCCACCATGTCGCTCCAGGCCTGTTGCACCACCGCGTCGATGATCGCCTCAGCCAGATAAGTCAGGTGATCGCTCACTTTCATCACCGGCAGCGCGCCGGCGATATCCGCAGCGGCGATGCGCAGCTGCTGAGCCTGTTTGAACTGACGCAGCGCCTCCAGCTTTTGCTCTTCGTCGTCTTCCGGCACCCGCAGCAGATACTGCCGCAGCTCGCTGCGGTAGGCGTCCAGCGCCACCGGCTGATACAGCGTGGCCGGATCCAGCAGCTCGTCCAGCAGCAGCGGGTAACGCGACAGCTGGTTGGCGACCATCGGCGACGCGGCGCACAGGCGGATCAGATGGCTGAGCGCCGCATGGTACTCCACCAGCAACTCGAGATAGGTAGTGCGGGTGACGATGCTCAGCAGCAGCTGCGCCAGCCGCACCAGCGCGGTCGGCGCGTCTTGCCGCGGGCATACCTCCGCCAGCAGGCGCGGCATCAGCTGATCGAGCACGTCGCGGCCGCGCGGGCCGATGGTGCGCTTGTCGACGTCGTGACGAAAATCGGCGATGGTGCGCAGCATCTGTCGACGTGCCTCTTCGTCAAGGTGCGGCGTCAGCGGCGCCAGCTCGTTCTCCTCCAGTGCGTCTTGCCACAGGCTGTGATAGTGCTGGTAATCGGGATCTTCGCCGACATCCGGGCTATCGTCGCCGATCAGGTCGTCGAACACCGCGCGCACCGCCTGCATGTGCACGTCCAGCGCCGCCATCAGCGCCGGCCAATCCGCCAACCCCATGCCGTAGGCCAACCGGGCCTGATCGAGCGCCTCCTGCGGCAGCGTCTGGGTTTGCTGATCGCCGATCGCCTGCAGCAGGTTCTCCAGCCGCCGCAGGAACAGGTAGGCGGCGCTCAGCGCCCGCACCTGCTTGCTTTCCAGCAGCCCCAGCTCGCCCACCGCCTGCAGCGTCGGCAGCAGCGAACGCCCCTGCAGCGCCGGTTCACGGCCGCCGCGGATCAGCTGGAATACCTGGGTGATGAATTCGATTTCGCGAATGCCGCCGGCGCCCAGCTTGATGTTGTCCTTCAGGCCGCGCCGCCGCACTTCACGGGCGATCATGCCCTTCATGTTGCGCAGAGACTGAATGACGCTGAAATCAATGTAACGACGGAACACGAACGGCCGCAGCGTTTTACGCAGCTCCTGGCTGTAGGCGTCTTCCGCCCCGCCCATCAGGCGCGCCTTCACCATCGCATAGCGTTCCCAGTCGCGCCCCTGTTCCTGGTAGTAATCCTCCAGCGCCGCAAAGCTCATCACCAACGGGCCGCTGTCGCCGAACGGCCGCAGCCGCATGTCCACGCGATAGACGAAGCCATCGATGGTCTGTTGATCCAGCGCCTTGATCAGCCGCTGGCCGAGACGGGTGAAGAACTGGGCGTTATCCAGCTCGCGCCGCCCGCCCTGGGTTTGACCATTTTCCGGGTAAGCGAAGATCAGATCGATGTCCGACGAGAAGTTCAGTTCGCCGCCGCCCAGCTTGCCCATGCCGAGGACCAGCAGCGGCTGCGGTTCGCCGTCGGCATTGCACGGCGTGCCCCACTCGCGGCAACAGGTTTGGTACAGCCAGTCGCGCGCGCTGACGATCAGCGTCTCCGCCAGCCCGCTCAGCTGCAGCAACGTTTCTTCGGTCGAACACAGCCCCTGCGCCTGCGCCCAGGCGATGCGCACCAGCGTTTCGCGGCGAAACAGACGCAGCGTGCGCATCAGTTGCGCTTCGTCGCGCACCTCTTCCAGCTCGTCCTGCAACCAGGCGGCGTAGTGTTGCCACTCGCCAGGCGCCGGCGGCTGTTCGCGCAGCGTCGCCAGCCAGGCCGGCTGGGCGAGCAGCGCGTCGCTGACGAAGTCGCTCGACGCCAGCACCCACTGCTCTTGCTCGCTAAAGGCGCAGTCCGCGCCGTGAACTTCCTGAAAACGCTGCACAACCTGCTGTGCCTGAGCCTGTAACGCGGCTGAAAGTGGCGACATAGTGTATGACCCGTTCTGCGGCCCACGGCTGGCGGGCCGGCTGGATTAACGAAGCGCGCCGTTTAACCAGAATGGCGCATGCGATAAGGCCTGTTTGCGGCTGGCTTCATACCAGCCCTGGCGGCGCTCGCTCAGCGCCGCCTGCAGCTCGCGCCAGGCGTCGATATAAGGCTCGGTCTGCTCGTCGGGGTAAGCACCCGACAGCAGGACCAGCGCCGAAATCTGACGCGTCAGGCGCGGCAATTGTTCCTGATATTCATCTTCGTTCAGCGTACGGCTGAAGGCTTCTTTCAGCTCCGCGCCGCTGCGCCCCAGCATGATGTCGCTGAAGCGTTTGAAAGAACCGTCCAGTTTGGCCTGCCCTTTGGCGTCGATAAACGGCCGCCAGGCGCCGCGCACCAGCCATGATGTGAGCGCCAACTTACATTGCAGATAGGCCGCGCTGTAGCACAGGCTTTCCGGTTGCGCGGCTTTGTCCGCCAACAGCGGTTCGAGCTCGGTCAGGCGGGCGCGCAGATCGGCGCTGGCCTTGCGCGGCACCAGGCCGCCGAAGATCACCAGCGCCTGGCGGATGGTGCCGACCGCTTCGAGGACCGCCCCGCGCGCCTGCGCATCGCCGCGCAGCCACAGCTCCTCATGGTACTGCCAATGGTTGAGCGCCAGCTCGAAGGCGGCGATCATCCCCTGCTCCACGGTCGCCTTCGCCGCCGGCTTCAGCACCCGCAGCGGGCGCACCTCGCGCGGCGGATTGCCCTGCGCCAGGTGGTAGCCGCGCGCCGCCTTGCTCAGGCTGCCCTGACGCAGCCCGCCATGGGCCGCCAGCTCGCCGGCCAACGCCAGCAGATCGGCGGTGTTGCCTTTCAGCAGCTCCAGTTCGATCTCACTGAGGGCTTCGCTGAGGTCACCGGCGCGCACCTCTCCCTGATCCAAACCAATCTCGATTTCGCTTTGGCCGTAAGTGACCACCCACTTTTCACGCGCAAAGTCGGTACGGAACAGCGGCTGCAACGCCTGCTGCAGCGCCGCGATATCACAATCCTGTGGCCAGATGTCGGCAGGAAACTGCGCCAGCGCCAGCTGCGGCTCGGCGATAGCGACGTTGTATTCCGGACGTTGGTGCAGGCCGGCCACCACTTTACCGGCGGTTTTGATGGTCATCTCATAACGATCGTCGAAACCGCGAATGCGCAGCCCCATGTCGTGATTGCGCAGGAAGTTATCGGCCGTTTCGAAGTAAATGTTGGTCAGTTTTTGCGGCGCGGAATGCTGATGCGGCCAGGCGGCAAGCCATTGCGGCAGAGCGGCCACCGCTTGCGGCGCGGCGATGAATTTCAGTTCAATTTCAACGGTCATAATTCTTTAACACCAATAAGTTATGCATTCACGTCTGTTTCAGCGCGGCGCGTTCGGCCGCCGCATACTGCCCAATGACGCACAGTTGCCGTTATCTTACCGCGATTCCTGGCGCCTTAACCCTGCTAACTGTAGAAAAAACCTGTTACGTTATAAAACGCCGCGCAACTCACAGAATCAGCCACAGTAAGATAGTTCTCATTCCGGTTTTGGCGTTGCGTCGTCAGACTGAACGCTCTACTATCGTTCCATAAATTCACCAAGAAACGATGAACTAATGCAGAAATTACGCCTGATTTGCCTTGCCGCGCTGAGCTTCAGCATCACTTGGGGCGCACATGCCGAAGATAAACGCTATATCTCCGATGAGTTAAGCACTTACGTCCATAGCGGCCCAGGTAATCAGTACCGTATTGTCGGCACTCTGAACGCCGGTGAAGAAGTCACCCTGCTGAGCGTCAACGACAGCACCAACTACGGCCAAATCCGCGATCCGAAAGGCCGCACCACCTGGATCCCACTCGATCAGCTCAGCCAGACGCCGAGCCTGCGCACCCGCGTGCCCGAGCTGGAACAGCAGGTGAAAACCCTGACCGACAAGCTGGCCAACATCGATAACACCTGGAACCAGCGCACGGCGGAAATGCAGGAAAAAGTCGCGGGCAGCGACAGCACCATCAGCAGCCTGCAGAAGGAAAACCAGGATCTGAAAAACCAGCTGGTGGTCGCGCAGAAGAAGGTTAACGCCGTTAACCTGCAGCTCGACGACAAACAGCGCACCATTATTCTGCAGTGGTTCATGTACGGCGGCGGCGTCGCCGGCGTCGGCTTGCTGCTGGGCCTGCTGTTGCCGCACCTGATCCCGCGCCGCAAGAACAACAATCGCTGGATGAACTGATCTCAGTATCGTTCAGTTTGAGTATGGGCGCCTGCGGGCGCCCTTTTCATTGGCGCCGACATCCCGCGGCCAATTCATGTAATCTGATAGACAGAGCCTTACACGATATTCAGGAGTCAACAGTGCAGATTTATCTGGTCGGCGGCGCCGTTCGCGACAGCCTGCTCGACATTCCGGTGGTCGATCATGATTGGGTGGTGGTGGGCGCCACGCCGGCCGAGCTGCTGGCATTGGGCTACCAGCAGGTCGGCAAAGACTTTCCGGTATTCCTCAATCCCGACACCCACGAGGAATACGCGCTGGCGCGCACCGAGCGCAAATCCGGCCAGGGATACACCGGTTTTACCTGCTATGCCGCGCCAGACGTCACGCTGGAGGAGGATCTGCTGCGGCGCGATCTGACCATCAACGCCATCGCCCGTTCCGCCGAGGGAGAGCTGATTGATCCTTACGGCGGCGTGGCCGATCTGCAGGCGCGCGTGCTGCGCCACGTTTCCGACGCCTTCGGCGAAGATCCGCTGCGCGTACTGCGCGTGGCGCGCTTCACCGCCCGCTTCGCCCACCTGGGTTTTCACATCGCCGACGAAACGCTCGCCCTGATGCGCCGGATGGCGCACAGCGGTGAACTGGCCGCGCTGACCGCCGAACGCGTCTGGAAAGAAACGGAAAAGGCGCTGCAAAGCCAGAGCCCGCAGGTCTATTTTCAGGTGCTGCGCGACTGCGATGCGCTGGCGGTGCTGTTCCCGGAAATCGACGCGCTGTTCGGCGTGCCGGCTCCCGCCAAGTGGCACCCGGAGATCGACACCGGCGTGCACACGCTGATGGCGTTGGCGATCGCCGCCCGCCTCACGCCGGAGGTGGACGTGCGCTTCGCCACCCTGTGCCATGACCTCGGCAAGGGATTGACGCCAAAAGAGTTCTGGCCGCATCACCACGGCCACGGCCCGGCCGGCGTGCGGCTGGTTGAGGCGCTGTGCCAGCGGCTGCGGGTGCCTAACCCGGTGCGCGATCTGAGCAAGCTGGTGGCCGAGTACCATGATCTGATCCACACCGTGAACAAGCTGCGGCCGGAGACCCTATTGAAGCTGTTCGACGCCATCGACGTCTGGCGCAAGCCGCACCGGCTGGAGCAGATGATCCTGACCAGCGAGGCGGACGCGCGCGGCCGTACCGGCTTTGAGGAGAATCCCTATCCACAGGGCGACTATCTGCGCCAGGCGTATCAGGTGGCGAACGCGGTATCGATTAAAGAGGTGGTGGCCAGCGGGCTGCAGGGCACCGCGATCCGCGACGAGCTCAAACGCCGCCGCCAGCAGGCGCTGGCCGAGTGGAAGCTCACCCAAACCATCATCAACGATCAGGCATAAAAAAACCCCGCGGAGCGGGGTTTTTTCTTGGCGTGAAGGCTTACAGGAACACCATGTAAACCACGGCCGCCACGATAAAGCGGTAGATAGCGAACGGCACGAACGAGATGCGTTTGATCAGCGACAGGAAGGTCTTGATCGCAACCAGCGCCACCACGAAGGCGGTGACGAAACCGACGGCGAACATCGGCAGGTCGCCCCAGGTCAGGAAGTGCAGGCTCTTATACAGATCCAGGCCGCTGGCGCCAATCATCATCGGCACAGCCAGAATGAAGGAGAACTCGGACGCCGCATAGCGGTTCACGCCCACCAGCATGCCGCCGGCGATAGTGGAACCCGAACGGGAGAAGCCCGGCCACAGCGCCAGACACTGGAAGCAACCGATCATGAACGCCTGACGGTAAGTGATGTCATCCAACCCTTCCGCGCTAGGCTTCTTCGGCTTCAGCCATTCCGCCGCCAGCAGCAGCAGGCCGCCGACCACCAACGCGTACATCACGTTTTTCGGCGCAAACAGCGACTTGATGAAATCATGGAAGGCCAGCCCCAGCACCACCGCCGGGATCATCGCCAGCAGGATGTGCCCCAGCTTCAGCTGGCCGCTGGTTTTGCCTTCGTGCTCCACCGGCTTGCCGCCGAAATGGATGCCGATCAGACCGAACAACCGGCGCCAGAACATCACGACGACGGCCAGGATCGACCCCAGCTGGATAATGACTTCAAAGGTTTTGGCTTTGTCGCCGGTAAAGCCCAGCCACTCGCCGACGATGATCATATGCCCGGTGGAAGACACCGGCAAAAATTCGGTTAATCCCTCGACAACCCCAAGAACAAACGCAATAAACAGTGAATGCATGTCTGCCATGTGCTTCGCTCACCCCATAAAATAACGGCTATCACATAAAAAAGCGGCAATGCTTAAAGACAATGCCGCTAAAACAATTCTCAGGATTAAGACCAGGTTAACGGTCTTTCGTTGCAAGCAGATGACATAAAATCATGCGGGACGGGTGCCGCGCTCAATGATCACGCCGACCCGATTGGCATGTGCTACAGCGCCCGGTTTGCTGACCTTAATACGGACCCAGGGGGAATTGAAGCGCTGGAGCAAAATTTCAGATATTTCCTCCGCCACGCGCTCCACCAGCGCGAACCGGTTCGACTCCACGTGTTGGATCACGGCATCGCTGACGTCGGCATAGCTCAGACAGTCATTTACGTCGTCGCTGGCGGCGGCCGGCCGGTTATCCCAGCCCATTTCGATATCGAACACCAGCTTCTGACGAATGCCCTGTTCCCACTCATAAACGCCAATGGTGGTAATTACGGTAAGCTCTTCAATAAATACGATATCCATCACGTCATTCTCTGTTTTTGGCCTTGCCGGATACCACTTCCAGCGGAATGTGCGTATTATCCATAGATGTTGCGAGTAAAACGACCATTATTAAACGGAACCGCGTTATGAGTGCTACCGCGCTTGGCATGATTATCTTCGCGTATCTGTGCGGCTCGATTTCGAGCGCGATCCTGGTTTGCCGGATCGCCAGGCTGCCGGACCCGCGTGAACATGGCTCAGGAAACCCCGGAGCGACCAACGTCCTGCGCATCGGCGGCCGGCTGGCGGCGGCGGCGGTGCTGGTGTTCGATATTCTGAAAGGGATGTTGCCGGTCTGGCTGGCCTACAAACTCAATGTGCCGCCGCTGTATCTGGGCCTGACGGCGATCGCCGCCTGTCTTGGGCACATCTATCCGGTGTTCTTCCACTTCCGCGGCGGTAAAGGCGTGGCGACGGCGTTTGGCGCCATCGCGCCTATCGGCTGGGATCTGACCGGCCTGATGACCGGCACCTGGCTGCTGACGGTGTTGCTCAGCGGCTACTCTTCGCTCGGCGCCATCGTCAGCGCGCTGATCGCCCCGTTCTACGTCTGGTGGTTCAAACCGCAGTTCACCTTCCCGGTGGCGATGCTCTCCTGCCTGATCCTGATGCGGCATCACGACAATATTCAGCGCCTGTGGCGCGGCCAGGAAGGCAAGATTTGGGGCAAGTTCCGCAAGAAGAAAAACGACGCGGATGAGGATAACGGCGACCAGCCGAAAGACGAATAACGTAAGGGCCGGATAATCCGGCCCTTTGTTTTATACCGCAGGCAGTTCCGCCAGCGGCCAGCGCGGCCGCACCGACACGCTCAGCTCCGGGTTGGCGCCGCTCTTCAGCCGCACCATGCCGGCATAGGCGATCATCGCGCCGTTGTCGGTGCAAAATTCCGGGCGGGCATAGAACACTTCCCCGCCGCGTTTCTGCATCATCTCCGCCAGTTTGGCGCGCAGCGTACGGTTAGCGCTCACGCCGCCGGCCATCACCAGGCGTTTGAAGCCGGTTTGCTCCAGCGCGCGTTTGCATTTGATCGCCAGCGTATCCACCACCGCATCCTCGAAGGCGCGGGCGATGTCGGCACGCGTCTGATCGTCGTTGCCGTTGGAGCGGATGGTGTTGGCGGCGAAGGTTTTCAGGCCGGAGAAGCTAAAGTCCAGCCCCGGACGATCGGTCATCGGCCGCGGGAAGGTGAAACGCCCCGCCGTACCCTGCTGCGCCATCTTCGACAGCATCGGCCCGCCGGGATAATCCAGGCCGAGCAGCTTGGCGGTTTTGTCGAACGCTTCGCCGGCGGCATCGTCGATCGACTCGCCCAGCAGTTCATATTCACCGATGCCGGTGACGCTGATCAGCTGAGTGTGGCCGCCGGAGACCAGCAGCGCGACGAACGGGAACGCCGGCGGGTTATCTTCCAGCATCGGCGCCAGCAGGTGGCCTTCCATGTGGTGCACCGGCACCGCCGGCACGTTCCAGGCGAACGCCAGCGCGCGCCCGACGGTAGCGCCGACCAGCAGCGCGCCTACCAGGCCCGGCCCGGCGGTATAAGCCACGCCGTCGATATCGGCCGGGGTCAGGTTGGCCTCTTTCAGCGCCGCCTGAATCAGCGGCACGGTTTTGCGCACGTGATCGCGGGAGGCCAGTTCCGGCACCACGCCGCCGTAGTCGGCGTGCAGCTTCACCTGGCTGTATAATTGGTTGGCCAACAAACCGGTTTGATCGTCATACACTGCAATTCCGGTTTCATCGCAGGACGTTTCTATACCCAGTACTCGCATTACATTTCCCATCATTCACGTGCGGCCGCCAGTCTACCACATTCCGCCGCATTTACCGCCGATGCGGCGCATCTTGTCACCGGCTTGCGCCTATGTCGATGATTCATCCAGAAAATGCCCGAGCGATTAAACACGAGCATTTTTTTCTGATTAGTCTATAATCAGCGCCCGGTGCAAAATTGCGCACGTTGCGGCAGAGCGACGCGGGTTTCAATTTGCTGTGATGCTTTACAAAGCAGCATCCATTGGAGTAAAATTCCGCACCATTTTGAAAAGGCTGGCGCTTGGCCAGCAACAAACCGAATTTTATTGAGGTGAGAGGCACATGCCGGTAATTAAAGTACGTGAAAACGAGCCATTTGACGTTGCTCTGCGTCGTTTCAAACGCTCTTGCGAAAAAGCAGGTGTTTTAGCTGAAGTTCGTCGTCGTGAGTTTTATGAAAAACCAACTACCGAACGTAAACGCGCTAAAGCTTCTGCTGTGAAACGTCACGCGAAGAAACTGGCTCGCGAAAACGCACGCCGCACTCGTCTGTATTAATTCTTCGGGGGCAACCCCACCGCGTGAATTTCTGATTTTCAAAATCGCGCAGACCGAGTAGTTGCATACGAAGGCCGTGCTTTCCGAAAGGAATGCGCGGCTTGTTCTCGTTTATAGGCTAATGAAGTAAGGGCTTATGGCTGGACGAATTCCGCGCGTATTTATCAATGACTTGCTGGCTCGCACCGACATCGTCGATTTGATCGACGCCCGCGTGAAGCTCAAGAAGCAAGGCAAGAACTACCACGCGTGCTGTCCGTTCCACCACGAAAAGACGCCTTCATTTACCGTTAATGGCGAAAAGCAGTTTTATCACTGTTTTGGATGTGGTGCGCACGGCAACGCCGTCGACTTTTTGATGAATTACGACCGACTCGAGTTTGTCGAAACCATCGAAGAGCTGGCGACCATGCACGGGTTGGAAGTGCCTTACGAAGCGGGCACCGGGCCGACCCAGATCGAACGCCATCAGCGCCAGAGCCTATACCAACTGATGGAACAGCTCAGCGCGTTCTATCAACAGTCACTGCAGCAGTCCTCCGGGGCACCGGCGCGCAGCTATTTGCAGCAGCGCGGATTAAGTGACGACGTTATTCGCCATTTCGCCATCGGCTTCGCGCCGGCGGGATGGGACAACGCCCTGAAGCGTTTCGGCCGCGACACCGACTCGCGCCGCGCATTGAACGATGCCGGCATGCTGGTGACTAACGATCAGGGGCGTTCGTACGACCGTTTCCGCGAACGGGTGATGTTCCCCATCCGCGACAAGCGCGGGCGCGTCATCGCCTTCGGCGGCCGCGTGCTGGGCGACGGCATGCCCAAGTACCTGAACTCGCCGGAAACCGAAGTTTTCCATAAGGGCCGCCAGCTGTATGGCCTGTATGAAGCACAGCAGAATCACCCTACCCTGCAGCGGCTGCTGGTGGTGGAAGGGTATATGGACGTGGTGGCGTTGGCGCAATTCGGCATCGATTATGCCGTCGCCTCGCTCGGAACCTCGACGACGGCTGAACACATTCAGCTGCTGTTCCGCGCCACCGACAACGTCGTCTGCTGTTACGACGGCGACCGCGCCGGCCGCGAAGCGGCCTGGCGGGCGCTGGAAACCGCGCTGCCGTACCTGAACGACGGGCGCCAGCTGCGGTTCATGTTTTTGCCCGACGGCGAAGACCCGGACACCCTGGTGCGCAAGGAAGGCAAAGAAGCCTTCGAACAGCGAATGGAGCAGGCGCAGCCGCTGTCCACTTTCCTGTTCGAAAGCCTGCTGCCGCAGGTGGATTTGAGCAGCCCGGACGGGCGCGCCAAGCTGAGCACGCTGGCGCTGCCGCTGATTACTCAGGTGCCGGGCGAAACGTTGCGCTTGTACCTGCGTCAGGAGCTCGGCAACAAGCTGGGGCTGCTGGACGACAGTCAGCTCGACAAGCTGATGCCCAAGCAGGCTGAAAATGCGAATCCTTATCAGGCGCCCCAGCTAAAACGCACAACCATGCGTATACTGATAGGGTTACTGGTGCAAAATCCGCAGTTGGCTACACTTATCCCTTCGCTGGAAGGGTTGGAGCAGACCAAACAGGCGGGATTGCCGCTGTTCGTCGAACTGGTGCAGACCTGTTTGGCGCAGCCGGGCCTGACAACCGGGCAATTGCTGGAGCTGTATCGCGACAACAAATTCAGCCAGCAGCTTGAAACCTTGGCGACCTGGAACCATATGATCGTTGAGGACATGGTCGAACAGACCTTTTTGGATACGTTGGCCAGCCTGTACGACTCGGTGCTCGAGCAACGGCTGGAAACGCTGATCGCGCAGGCCAGAACGCGCGGCCTGAGTCCGGAGGAACGTGAAGAAGTCCGTTCCCTCAACCAGGTTTTAGCGAAGAAAAACTGAATACCAAACGGCTTAAGTGCCGATAATTGCGAGGGCAGAGCCCTGCACAGTGCCGCCATAGTGGGCCGCGGCGATAACGAAAACGCCCCAAATGCTATTGTTGGCGGTTTCGCCGACCGACACCAACCTAAATACTCTGAAGTGTGGATACCGTCTTATGGAGCAAAACCCGCAGTCACAGCTGAAGCTACTTGTCACCCGTGGTAAGGAGCAAGGCTATCTGACCTATGCTGAGGTCAATGACCATCTGCCGGAAGATATCGTCGACTCCGATCAGATCGAAGACATCATCCAGATGATTAACGACATGGGCATCCAGGTGATGGAAGAAGCACCGGACGCCGATGACCTGCTGCTCGCCGAAAACTCGAACAGCACGGACGAAGATGCGGAAGAAGCCGCCGCACAGGTTCTGTCCAGCGTGGAATCCGAAATCGGCCGCACCACCGACCCGGTGCGCATGTACATGCGCGAAATGGGTACCGTCGAACTGCTGACGCGCGAAGGCGAAATCGACATCGCCAAGCGCATCGAAGACGGCATCAACCAGGTGCAGTGCTCGGTTGCCGAATACCCGGAAGCCATTACCTATCTGCTTGAGCAGTACGATCGCGTCGAAGCGGGCGAAGCGCGCCTGTCCGATCTGATCACCGGCTTCGTCGATCCTAACGCGGAAGAGGACATCGCCCCAACCGCGACCCACATCGGTTCCGAACTGTCGAGCGAAGAGCAAGACGACGACGAAGAAGATGAGGATGCCGAAGACGACGACACCGAAGACGACAACAGCATCGATCCTGAGCTGGCGCGTCAGAAGTTCGCCGAACTGCGCGATCAGTATGAAGCGACGCGTCTGGTGATCAAAAAGAACGGCCGCAGCCATGCCAGCGCCGCGGACGAGATCCTGAAGCTGTCTGAAGTGTTCAAGCAGTTCCGCCTGGTGCCGAAACAGTTCGACTTCCTGGTCAACAGCATGCGCACCATGATGGATCGCGTTCGCACCCAGGAACGCATCATCATGAAGCTGTGCGTTGAACAGTGCAAAATGCCGAAGAAAAACTTCGTCACCCTGTTCGCCGGCAACGAAACCAGCGACTCCTGGTTCGAAGCCGCACTGGCGATGGCCAAGCCATGGTCGGAAAAGCTGAAAGACGTTGCTGAAGACGTGCAGCGCAGCCTGCAGAAACTGCGTCAGATCGAAGAAGAAACCGGCCTGACCATCGAGCAGGTCAAAGACATCAACCGTCGCATGTCGATCGGGGAAGCGAAAGCTCGCCGCGCGAAGAAAGAGATGGTTGAGGCCAACCTGCGTCTGGTTATTTCCATCGCCAAGAAATACACCAACCGCGGCCTGCAGTTCCTGGATCTGATCCAGGAAGGCAACATCGGCCTGATGAAAGCGGTAGACAAGTTCGAATACCGCCGCGGCTACAAGTTCTCGACGTACGCCACCTGGTGGATCCGTCAGGCTATCACCCGCTCCATCGCCGACCAGGCGCGCACCATCCGTATCCCGGTGCATATGATTGAGACCATCAACAAGCTCAACCGTATTTCGCGCCAGATGCTGCAAGAGATGGGCCGCGAGCCGACGCCGGAAGAGCTGGCCGAGCGCATGCTGATGCCGGAAGACAAGATCCGCAAAGTGCTGAAGATCGCCAAAGAGCCAATCTCGATGGAAACGCCGATCGGCGACGACGAAGATTCGCATCTGGGCGACTTCATCGAGGATACCACCCTCGAGCTGCCGCTGGATTCCGCGACTTCGGAAAGCCTGCGTTCCGCCACCCACGACGTATTGGCCGGCCTGACCGCGCGCGAAGCGAAAGTGCTGCGCATGCGTTTCGGCATCGACATGAACACCGACCACACGCTGGAAGAGGTTGGCAAGCAGTTTGACGTTACCCGTGAGCGTATTCGTCAGATCGAAGCCAAGGCGCTGCGCAAGCTGCGTCACCCAAGCCGCTCCGAAGTGCTGCGCAGCTTCCTGGACGACTAAGTCCGGCTGCCGCATCAAAAACAAAAACCCCGGCCTGCCGGGGTTTTTTTATGCCTCAGAACATGCTGTTGCCGCTGGCGGTCTTCTCCGGCACCGGCTGCGTCACGTCCCAGTGCTCAACGATTTTTCCGGCGCTGTCGAGACGGAAGATATCGATGATCGCCGCAGTTTTACCGGCCTCGCGCCCGCTGACTTCCACATGCAAAATCACATAGTCACCGTCGACGAACGCCTGTTTTACCTCACTGTGCGAGTTGGGGTAACGCGTTTTCAGCAGCTCGACAAATTGACGAAAACCCGCCACGCCGTCTTTGGCGTTGGGGTTATGCTGCTTGTACTGTTCCCCCAAAAACGGCCGCGCCGCCGCAAAATCCTTGTTGTTCAGCCCCTGCCGATAAAACTCCAGCACGTTCTGCTTGTTGCGCGCTTCCTGTGGTGAATGCCCCGCCTGTGCAGCGCCGGTCACCAATAACAGCGCCATCACACAGCCTTTCATTATCGATGTCATCGCATACTCCCTTATGTCATTGCAGCGCCAGGAACAACTCGCGATAGCTGGCGGTAAGCTGCTCCAACGTGGCGCGGTTCAATCCGCTGGGGTTGGGCAATACCCACACCTCGGTTTGCCCCAGCATCATCGCCTGCTTGCCCCAGGGCGCGTTTTTCACCCCGAAGGCGGTGGTGAACGCCTGCTTGCCTAAAATCGCCAGCGCGCGCGGCTGGTAGCGCAGGATCTTCTCTTGCAGCGCCTCACCGCCGCTGCGCAACTCGTCGCGCGACAGCTCGCTGGCCGCCACCGTCGGGCGCGCCACCAGCGCGGTAATGCCGCAGCCGTTATCCTTCAGCTGCTGCCACTGCTCCGGCGCCAGCTGGCTCTCGGTAAAGCCGGCCTGATGGATCACCTTCCAGAAGCGGTTGCTGCCGTTGGCGAAAGGGTAGCCCTGATGGGCGGAAGAAAGGCCGGGGTTGATACCGCAAAACACCACCCGCAGGCCAGGCGCCAGAAGTTCCATGAGTATTGTGAGTCCATTGCAGGGATTTACTGCGGTTATCGCAAAATCCGCCAGCAATTACAACAGGCTAGAACTGCGCAGAAAAGCAACATACGGGCGGGTAACAGTAGACCGATGCTTAAGGATTCCCTATAATCTCGCGGCTTGGCCCCTTAGCTCAGTGGTTAGAGCAGGCGACTCATAATCGCTTGGTCGTTGGTTCAAACCCAACAGGGGCCACCAAATTTTAGCTTTAAAATCATATAATTAAGCCACTCTAAAGAGTGGCTTTTTTGTTTATCAATTTATGAGTGGCGATCAAATGGCAATGGAAACGGTAGCGCAATGTGATTGGCTTGGCCTTTTAACGAGCGGAACGCTCATACCAGCATCTGCCTTTGTTGCGATTTGTCTTTTTATCCTAAGAGAGTTGTTAGATTGGCGTCGTAAATCCAAGGCCAGAAAAAATGAGGTTCGCGCATTAAAGAAGCTCTTTGCACGGGAGTGTCAGTTAGCCTGGAACATAAAAGAACAAATTAAAACACTATGTGAAAAATTCGCACCTTACGAAGCAAAGCCTATGCACGAGTGCCCCCTTGACTTAAGCATTACAAAAACGACAGCTGGTAAAACTCGTTATACCGTCACAGAAAATGACGTTCCACGCTGGGGCGGCACTCTAAGCCAACCATCAGTCGCAACCTTCACAAAGCATTTATATGATGTATCTAAAATTGATTCTGTATTTTATGAAAATATTAACTTAGCTTATACCGCCGTGATTGAGCTGAAACATTTCTACGAATCGTTAGTGGATAACAAAGACACATCACATCTAATTGGACTAGACAACGTGATGTATGGTTTTTCAGGCTACGCACTCAAAGAGATAATATGGATTGAACGGGAACTTAAAGCTCTTTATCAATACTGTACTGGTGAAGAACTGACTGTAGGTCTTTTACGATAAAAATCCGCCAAAGAGTTTTTTATCAAGGCCACAGTGGCCGCTGCCCACCGACAGTCGGGTGTGGTGGTGCCGGGTCGATAGCTCCCAGAGCAACAATAAAGTGCTCTATTTTTTCCATTGTCATAAACGTACAACTACAGTTGATGTTCTGACATTGGTGGTAGCGCTCTTTCGTATTCTCGGTTAGATGGCGACTTGTTCGCGCATGTGCGGCATGATGGCACTTCGGACAATGAAGTATAACCAACCTCTCACTCTCAATTAGTGAATCACTAATAACTAAAAAATTCACTTTTTGTGAATACATTTTATTCATCATCCGATTCGGCGCTGTATTCCACATCATACAGGTTAACCTCAGGCTCTAAGCCCGTCGTGAAATCACTATTATTCAGATTGTGAGTTACCTTACTTGACCTGCTCTCCGTTGATTAGTACACCCCGATGTTAGTAATATCTTCATAAGCCACATGAGGACATCCCCATGAAGAAGCGTTTTTCCGACGAACAGATCATCAGTATTTTCCGCGAGGCTGAAACCGGGATATCCGCTCGTGAACTCTGCCGCAAGCATGCCATTTCCGATGCCACATTTTACACCTGGCGTAAGAAGTATGGCGGTATGGAGGTGCCCGAAGTTAAGCGCCTGAAGTCACATGAGGAAGAGAACGCCAGACTCAAGAAGCTGCTGGCCGAAGCCATGCTGGATAAGGAAGCGCTTCAGGTGGCTCTTGGGCGAAAGTACAGACGGCAGACCAGAAGCGGGAAGCAGTGGTGTTGATGTATGATACGACCGGTCTGTCGCAACGTCGTGCCTGCAGGCTGACAGGTTTGACCCTGTCAACCCACCGCTACGAAGCGCGCCGTCCGGCGTTGGATGTGCATTTATCTGGACGCATCATCGAACTGGCACTGGAGCGCAGGCGTTTTGGCTACCGTCGCATCTGGCAGCTGCTGCGCCGCGAGGGCTTCATGTTAATCACAAGCGCGTGTACCGGCTTTATCATCTTTGTGGTCTGAGAGTAAAACGCAAACAACGTCGTAAAGGGCTTGCATCAGAACGTCTGCCGCTGCTCCGCCCGGCGGCACCCAATCTTACTTGGTCGATGGATTTCGTTATGGACGCGCTGGCCAACGGTCACAGGATTAAGTGCCTGACCTGCGTGGATGACTTCACGAAGGAGTGCCTGACGGTAACCGTTGCCTTTGGGATTTAGGTGTGCAGGTTACTCGTATTCTGGACAGCATTGCGCTGTTTCGCGGCTATCCGATTACGATAGGCACTGATCAGGACCCGGAATTTACCTGCTGCGCGCTGGGTCAATGGGCCTTTGAGCATGGAGTGGAGCTGCGATTTATCCAGTCTGGCAAGCCGACACAGAACGGATTTATTGAGAGCTTTAACAGACGTTTTCGCGATGAATGCCTGAATGAACACTGGTTCAGAGACGTCAGCCACTCCAGGGAGATCATACGTGAATGGCGTCAGGATTATAACGAGTGCCGCCCGCACTCCACGCTAAATTATCAGACACCGTCTGAATTTGCGGCGGCCTGGAGAAAGGGACATTCTGAAAGTGAAGGATCCGACATTACTAACTGAAAGTTGTATATAATCCTAGGGGCAGGTCAATGTAGCTATCGAGGGAAAATTGTTCAGCAATGGGACAAAAACCATCAGGGTCTTGTCCTTAAAAAACAGGCTTGTTCTAGGTCTCCCGTCCAATTACACTTGATTAAATCTCGACAGAGATTGAATTCTAAATGATTAGCTTATAATTCAGGATTGAAAAATGGAAGAATCTAGAAAAATACGTCAATTAAAAGAAAAACTTATAAATGAACTACCTTTTTTTCCAAATGAAAAATCAATACGCACTGAACTAGAAAATCTAAGTTTAAATGGAGTTTTAATCGCTTACCTTCACTGGAAAACAAGAATCGTGCCTCCGCGCAGAAGGAAAGTTAATATATCTCCAGAGGTAACGAGTGATAAAAGATGGAAGGAACTAAAGTCTGGTATTCATGGGTTATTGGATAAGGTGAGAAAAGGTGAAGACTTGTACCCTCATCTTTCATTGCGCGCGCATAAGTATGGTTACACTCCTGTTGAAAGAATTCGTAATGGAGAAGTTGATTCATGGGAAGACAAAGACCATTTATTAAATACGAAAGGTTTTCATCATTTTCATTTAAGCATGAATATCCAAAGTACAGGCTTGGGAGTAAGGACAAATAGTGTTCTTTTCGCCTTCGTTTCTCGCGACCAGTTTCATGCAGTTGGGATATTTGATCATAGCGTATTTGATAAACCCGATATTTTGAATGGCATGTCTGAGGAGCGTGAAAGAATGTGGGCCCTACATGAAAAGCATACCACATTCGGAATGAAACCGGGCACAGTGTACATGAATAACCCGATAACATCATCCGGGCACCCTGTAAATATTATCATGCTTGCCGATCGTTATGCTGCAATCATCCGAGAATATGATCAGAAGGCGGAAGAAAGAAATTTTGCAAATGAGCTTTATGCTCAAAGTCCATATTCCCCTCCAGAAAGATATAAATTTGAATGGGGCATTCAGGGTTTGGATCTTGTTCTTTTTGATAAAAAAAATAGAGTGACCTTTAACATCCACAAGGCGCACATTTGAGCATGTGAATATATTTTTATCTGCTGCTAATGTTTAATCGGCAGCAGATAATTAATAAATGATCTTAGTAAAAATACTGTAAGATTACTCCCTCCATCAGCATCACTTCCTCGTGACTGAATCTCAGCAGAGAGCGATAGTCGTACTGCACATCCCGACTGTGACGATTTGGCCGGTCTTTGAGGGCACAGTGATGTACCCACACTATGACTCCACCATCGCCACACTGTCTAAAGCGGTTAGTGCGCAGTTTGGCGAACATTTCACGCTTAATACGATCTTTCTTGCTTCACACCGACTGGTGCTTTCGTGCGACATACGGGGGCCGTCTGGTGCCTGCTGTCACTTAATGCGCTGTTGCTGACTGGCGTGCAGTTTTTTCGCAATGTCAGCCGCCGTTTGCCGCCGCACCGCCAGTGACATGCTTACAAATCCACGCTTGGCTGAATCATGCAAAACCCCATAACAACGAGCGAATTAGGTCATGAAACTTGAATTTATCCGCCTCAGCGCCATCGATCGCAGTGAGATCGTTGCCCTAAATACTCACCCATTAGTTTTGCGACAAATGCCGCTGGGGGACACAAGCTTCGATGACGCTGCATGTCTGGAATGGGTAAAAGGTAAAGAATCTCAATGGGATGAACACGGCTACGGCCCCTGGGCATTTATGCTAGACGGCAAGTTCGTCGGCTGGGGTGGCCTGCAAGATGAAAATGGGGACGCTGACTTAGCCTTAGTGCTCCATCCCGATTATTGGGGGTTGGGAAAGCATATTTATAACGAAATTGTGGACCGCGCTTTTAACCCGATGGGCTTCGAATCCATTACCATCCTGCTCCCTCCCACTTGGGTAAAGAATTAAAGCGATATTCCGCCTAGGTTTCCAATCCGATGGCGATATCGACTATGACTGCATCCGATTTAATAGCTATCGCCTGTACGCGCCACGGTCACGGTGAAGCCGCCATCTTTGTCGCAAGCCATCCTGTCCGGGATGGCTTTTTTGTTTCCCGCCGCCGTGCCACACTTCCCTCTCGGCATACCTGATTTATTCCGACTCATAAGGACCCCGCATGATCGTCAACTGCGACCACGACAACCTCGACGCCTGGCTGGCGCTGCGCTCGGCGCTGTGGCCCACCTGCCCGTTGGAAGAACACCGCGCGGAGATGCGCGAAATATTGGCTTCGCCGCACCACACCGCGTTTATGGCGCGGGGACTGGGCGGCGATTTCGTGGGCTTTGCCGAGATCGCGCTGCGCTACGATTACGTCAACGGCTGCGAATCGTCGCCGGTGGCGTTTTTGGAAGGGATTTATACCGTCGAGCGCGCTCGCCGCCAGGGCTGGGCCGCGCGCCTGATCGCACAGGTGCAGGAGTGGGCGAAGCAACAGGGGTGCAGCGAACTGGCATCGGATACCGACATCGCTAATCTGGACTCCCAACGCCTGCATGCGGCGCTGGGCTTTGCCGAAACGGAACGGGTGGTGTTTTACCGCAAAACGCTGGGCTGATCAGGCGATCTTGCTTTGCCGCTGATGCGCCAACTGCTCGGCGCGCAGCAGGATCTCCTGCAGATCGTCCTCGTCGATATCGAACAGATCTCCCTCCATCAGCGCCTCGTGCAGATCGGCGCGGGTGATGGCAACAGCATCGATCGGCAGATTGGCCGGCTTGGCCTCCGCCGGCGCCAGCGCGTGCGGGTAGCGTCGCCCGGCCAGGTTATTGAACAGAATGGCCAGCGCCGCCAGCAGCACCGAGTTCAGCAGCACCGGGTACAGCACAAAGTGATAGCCCATCTGGTGAATGCCGGGGCCGCCGAGGATGGCGGTCAGCGCCACCGCGCCGCCCGGCGGATGCAGGCAGCGCAGCTTGAACATCAGGCCGATGGCCACCGCCGCCGCCACGCCGCAGGCCAGGCCCGGATCGGGGATCAGCAGACCGGCGCTGACGCCCACCGTCGCCGCCAGCGCATTGCCGCCGACGATCGACCAGGGCTGCGCCAGCGGGCTGTTGGGCACGCCGAACAGCAGCACCGCCGAAGCGCCCATCGGCGCGATAAACCACAGGTTCACCTCACCCAAAATAAAGTGGCTGATCCAGCCGGCGAGCATCAGCCCCAAACCGGCGCCGACGCTGGAAATCAGCATCTCTCGCTTGCCCACCGCCAGCGGGTGCGGCCACAGGCGCGCAACTCCCACTCTTACCCGTTCTATCCACTGCGTTTTCATGTTACCCGATACGGCCCAATTCACGTGTTGGCAACAAATATATCACGTCGCGCCAGCGCCGCCGTCCGCCGCGTCATAAAAGAACTTTTAGGCTAACAGATTGATTTTTAGCCTCCCCTCAACAATGATGAATGTTCCCCCCTTAACCCCGAGGAACCGCCGATGTCTCAACCGATCACCGAGCTTTACACCGACAGTGAATTTTTCAGCCCGTACGCCATGTCCGCCTTTGTCGTGCTGACGGAAAAAGGCATTCCGTTCACCGTGAAGCCGGTGGACCTGGCGAAAGAAGAGAACAAAGAGGCGGCCTACGCGGCGCTGTCGCTCACCCGCCGGGTGCCGACGCTGGCGATCGGCGAGTTCCAGCTCTCGGAGTCTTCGGCGATCGCCGAATACCTGGAAGACATCCACCCGGCCCACGCCGTATACCCGCGCGACGTGAAGCTGCGCGCCAAGGCGCGCGAGATCCAGGCCTGGCTGCGCAGCGATCTGCTGCCGATCCGCGCCGAGCGTTCGACCGAAGTGGTGTTCAACAACGGCAAGTTCCCGCCGCTGTCCGAAGCCGCGCAGGAGGCCGCGCGCAAGCTGATCGCCGCCGTGGAAAAGCTGCTGAGCCACGGGCAGGACAATCTGTTCAGGGAGTGGTGCATCGCCGACACCGATCTGGCGCTGATGCTCAACCGGCTGGTGATGCACGGCGATCCGGTGCCGGAGCGCGTGCGCCACTATGCGCACAAGCAGTGGCAGCGCCCGTCGGTGCAGGCCTGGCTGGCGTTGTCGGAAAAGCGGCGCGCGTGAGAAAAAAATCGGCGGCCACGACGCCGCCGTTCTCAATGCCGAGAAACAACATCACTGCTTGAGGGAAGGCAAATCACCATCCAGAGGGCAGATAGCCTAACAATGAAGCGATGGCGTACACCGCGCTGGCCAGGTACAGCAACACAATGCTGATCTGCAGCAGCGGATGCGTGATCCAGTTACACTGCCAGCGTGGGGTTTGGTCGCCGTGTTTGCGCGCGCCACGCAGGATCAGCATCGGCATGATCGACAGGATCACCCCGCTGAACACCCCGGCGAAGTAGAGCGCGTTGACGAACGACACCAGCCCGCTGTAGGCCAGCGCGAACGGCGGCACCACCACCAGCAGCAGCACGCCGAAGCGGCGCAGCGGCAGCTCGTCGTTGCCCAGCCGGAACTTGTCGAAAATATTGGTCAGGAAGCTGCCGCCCAATCCCCAGTACGAGGTCAGCATCGCGCACAGCGCAAAGATGTTGGCGGAGAAGAACGCCCACTGCCCCAGCGCCTGGCCCCAGGAAATGGTGGCCACGTCGGAGATGTCATTCAGCCCGCTGAGCGCAATCACCGACATCGGCACCGCCGCCAGCAAAATGAACGTCACCACCATGCCGACAATGATCGCCTTCGGCAGTTGCTCCGGTTTGTCGGCAAAGCCGCGCGCCATTTCCGGCACGATGTACTGCGCCGAGAAGCAGAACACCACCACGTTGAACACCGGCACCATATAGCGCCAGTCGCCGTCCAACAGGTTGCGCATCTGGGTGGTGTCTTTCAGCAGCGTCGCCGCCACCAGGGCGGTCAACATCACCACCATGCCGATGCTGATGAACTTCTCGCCGCGGCCAATCGCTTTCAAACCGAGGTACAGCACGCCGGCGGCGGGCACGAAGAACAGCAGGCTGCCCAGCGCCGGCGAGATGCCGAACAGCGATTGCAGCAGCTTGCCGCTGCCGGTCATGTAGGCGGTGAGCGCCCCAACGCTGTTGACGCATACCGAAGCGAACATCAGCCAGGCGCCCAGGCCGCCGACGTAGCGCTTCGCCAGCCCGCTCAGCTGCAGATGCGCGCGGGTGCGCAGCGTGGATTCGGCAACGTACAGCATGGTGATGGTGGTCAGGCTTCCCACCAGCACCAGCCAGAACAGCAGCGGCAGAAAGCCGGCCTTGCTGGAGGCGTAGGCGATGGAGAGCACCCCGGCGCCGATGTTGGTGCCGACGATCATCGCCACCCCTTCGAGGAAACTTAACGATTTGGCGGGTGCAGGTGCTCGCACCCCGGCGGCAAGCGCCGGAGAAACAGAGATATTATCAGACATGCATCATCCTTTATCGCCCGGCGACGCTGGCCGCCGGGATGGGTTAACGTCCTGACGCTCAACAGCTCACATCGATACACAGGTATTTCAGCTCCAGATATTCTTCTATCCCGTAGCGCGATCCTTCACGCCCGAGCCCTGACTGTTTCACGCCGCCGAACGGCGCCACTTCGTTGGAAATCAGCCCGGTGTTGATGCCGACCATGCCGTACTCCAGCGCCTCCGGCACGCGCCACTGGCGCGCGGCGTTCTGCGTGAACAGGTAGGCGGCCAGGCCGAATTCGGTGTCGTTGGCCATGGCGATGGCTTCTGCCTCGTCATGGAAGCGGAACAGCGGCGCCACCGGCCCGAAGGTCTCTTCTTTGGCGAAGCGCATCTTCTGCGTTACGCCGGTCACCACCGTTGGCTGGAAGAAGGTGCCGCCCAGCGCGTGCGGCTGGCCACCGGTGGCGATCTGCGCCCCTTTGATCAGCGCGTCGTCGATATGGCTCTGCACCTTCGCCACCGCATCGCTGTCGATCAGCGGCCCCTGGGTGGTGCCTTCCTGGCTGCCGTCTCCCACTTTCAACTGCTCGACCGCCGCCACCAGTTTCTCCGCCAGCCGCTCGTAGATGCCGTCCTGCACGTAGATACGGTTGGCGCACACGCAGGTCTGGCCGCTGTTGCGGAATTTGGAGGCCATGATGCCCGCCACCGCCGCGTCCAGATTGGCGTCGTCAAACACGATGACCGGCGCATTGCCGCCCAGCTCCAGCGACAGTTTCTTGATGCTCGGCGCGCACTGCGCCATCAGGATGCGGCCGACCTCGGTCGAACCGGTAAAGCTCAGCTTGCGCACCACCGGGCTGTCGCACAGCACTCTGCCCACCTGCGCCGCTTCGCCGGTCACCACCTGCAACACGCCGGCGGGAATGCCGGCGTCCTGTGCCAGCTTGGCCAGCGCCAGCGCGGTCAGCGGCGTTTGCTCGGCCGGTTTGACGATGATGGCGCAACCGGCCGCCAGCGCCGGCGCCACCTTGCGGGTGATCATCGCCGCCGGGAAATTCCACGGGGTGATGGCCGCGCACACGCCGATCGGCTGCTTCACCACCACCAGACGCTGCGAAGCCTGCGGCGCCTGCAATACCGCGCCGTCCACCCGCTTGGCCTCTTCGGCGAACCAGGTGATGAACGACGCGGCGTACGCCACTTCGCCGCGCGCTTCCGCCAGCGATTTGCCCTGCTCGGCAGTCATCAGCTGCGCCAGATCTTCCTGTGCGGCCAGCACCTTGTCGGCCCAGGCCAACAGCAGCGCGGAACGCTGCTTGGCGGTCAGCTGTTTCCAGTCGTTTTGCGCCCGCTGCGCCGCCGCGATCGCCTGCTGGGTTTCCTCTTCGCTGACCAGCGGAATGCTGGCCAGTTCGACGCCGGTGGCCGGGTTGATCACCGCTTCACGTTTGCCGCTCAGGGCATCGCACCACTCGCCGTTGATCAGACACTGGCTGCGCAACAGCTCGGGATTATTCAATTTCATGCCGATCGCTCCTTAGTGGGCCAGCGCGCGGGACAGAATGCCCATCGCCTTGGTGAACTGATCGTCCGGGATGGTCAGCGGGTAGAGGAAGCGGATCACGTTGCCGTTCACGCCGCAGCTCAACAGCAGCAGCCCTTCCTCCATCGCCTTCTGCTGCACCTGACGGGTGATCTCCGCCGAAGGCTTGCCGGTAACCGGATCGTTGAACTCCACCGCCACCATCGATCCCTGCGCGCGCACATCGGCGATCGCCGGGCTGGTTTTGCGCGCCTGCTGCAACACTTCCACCAGGTGCTGACCCAAGCGCTGAGCGCGCTGGCACAGCTGCTCTTCGTCGATCACGTCCAGCACCGCGTGCGCGGCGGCCACCGCCAGCGGGTTACCGGCATAGGTGCCGCCCAGCCCGCCCGGCGCCGGCGCGTCCATCACCTCGGCGCGGCCCGCCACCGCCGACAGCGGCATGCCGCCCGCCAGGCTTTTCGCCATAGTGATCAAATCGGGCTTAACGCTGTAGTGCTCCATGGCGAACAGCTTGCCGGTACGGGCGAAGCCGGTCTGCACTTCGTCGGCGATCAGCAGGATGCCGTGCTGGTCGCACAGCGTGCGCAGCGCCTGCATGAAATCGGCCGGCGCCACGTTGAAACCGCCCTCGCCCTGCACCGGCTCCAGCACAATGGCCGCCACCTGCTTGGGATCGATATCCGCTTTAAACAGGCGATCCAGGCTGTTCATCGCGTCTTCGGTGGTCACGCCGTACAGCGCGTTCGGGTACTGGCCGTGGAACACCGAGCCGGGGAATGGGCCAAAGCCCAGTTTGTAAGGCGCCACTTTGCCGGTCAGCGCCATGGTCATATAGGTGCGGCCGTGGAAGCCGCCGCCGAAGGTGATCAAGCCCGGACGGCCGGTGTAAGCGCGGGCGATCTTCACCGCGTTTTCCACCGCTTCCGCGCCGGTGGTGAAGAAAGCGGTTTTACACGGACCGGCGATCGGCGCGCGCTGGTTGATGCGCTCCGCCAAAGAAACATAGCTTTCGTAAGGAACGATCTGATAGGCGGTGTGGGTGAAGGCCTGCAGCTGCTTTTCAATTGCGGCGATCACCTTCGGGTGACGGTGCCCGGTGTTCAGCACGGCGATCCCCGAAGCAAAGTCGATCACTTCTTTGCCTTCCACATCCCACAGCGTGGCGTTCTCTGCGCGCTCGGCGTAAAAACCACACATCACGCCCACTCCGCGCGGGGTGGCGTCCTGACGGCGTTGGTTCAATTCTGCGTTTTTCATGCTGTTCTCTCCGGTCGGTGCCAGTTACACGTTTCGTTCACATTCGTGAAACAATGCCGTTTATTTACACAGGATGTGGCCCTATAATCGAGTGCCAGTTACGAATAATTGAGGGATCCAATTGCGCTCATTGAGTGGTGATCTGTTGCTGCAGCGCCTCGGCGAACAGCCCGATGACAAGCTGCACAAGCGGCTTTACAACGCGATCCGCACCAGCATTCTCGACGGCAGCCTGCCGCCCTCCAGCCGCCTGCCCGCCTCACGCGATCTGGCGCAGGAGCTCAGCCTGTCCCGCAACACCGTGTTAACCGTTTATGAACAACTGCTGGCGGAAGGCTACGTGTCGGCGCGCGCCGGCAGCGGCACCTTCGTCGCCGACACGGTGCCGGACAGCTGCCTCTCCACCGGCGGCGCTCCGGCGGACGGCAGCGGGCAACCGCGGCGCGTCGAACTGTCGGAGCGCGGCGCCACGCTGCTGCACCACGCCAGCGCCAGCCCCAAACAGTGGGGGGCGTTCATTCCCGGCGTCCCTGACGTCAACGCCTTTCCCCATCAGCTGTTCAGCAAGATCCAGGCGCGCCTCAGCCGCCGCCCGACGCCGCAGCGGCTGACCTACAGCAATCAGGGCGGCAGCCCGGAGCTGCAGCATGCGTTGGTGGAGTATTTACGGGTGGCGCGCTCGGTGCGCTGTTCGCCGGAACAGATCCTGATCACTGAGGGCATCCATCAGGCGATCGATCTGGTGACGCGCATGTTGTGCAATCCGGGGGATGACGCCTGGATCGAAGAGCCGGGCTATTGGGGGATCCGCAATATCCTGCGCATCAATGCGCTAAACATCTGCCCGCTGGCGGTGGACGAAGCCGGGCTGGTGCCGCCGGAGCAGCCGACCAACCCACCGCGGCTGATCTTCGTCACCCCGTCGCACCAGTATCCGCTCGGCTCGGTGATGAGCCTGGCGCGCCGCCAACGACTGCTGGCGCTGGCGCGCAACGCCGGCGGTTGGATCGTCGAGGACGACTACGACAGCGAATTCCGCTTTTCCGGCCAACCGATCCCGGCGCTGCAAGGGCTGGAAGCCGACGCGCCGGTGATCTACATCGGCACCTTCAGCAAAACACTCTACCCGGCGCTGCGCCTCGGCTATGTGGTGTTACCGCCGCCGCTGGTGCAGGCGCTGAAAACCGCCCACGCCGAGCTCTATCGCGGCGGGCACCTGCTGATCCAGAGCGCGCTGGCGGAGTTTATTCAGGCGGGGCACTACACCGCGCACATCCGCCGCATGCGGTTGCTGTACGCCCGGCGGCGCGCCTTCCTGACCGGATTGATCGAACGGCACCTCGGCAAACAGGCGCTCAGCGAGTTCAACAGCAACGCCGGATTGCACCTGATCCTCAACCTGCCGGACGAGGCCGACGACGTGGCGATCGCCGCCGCCGCCGGCGCGCAAGGGGTGCTGGTGCGGCCGCTGTCGCGCTACTACATGCTGCCCAATCGGCGGCGCGGCCTGCTGATGGGTTTTGCCTGCGTGCCGGAAGAGCAGATGGCCGCCGCCTTTACCCAACTGCTGGCGTGCATCAACGCCCCGCACTAAGTCAGAGCGCCGCCCACCTGCCTCACCAGGCCTGAAGCCACCAGCCGTCCGCCTGCCGGTGCAGGCGGTGCGTTGGCCGCAGCGCCTGCAGGAAGTCTTCGTCGTGCGACACCACCAGCATCGCGCCAGGGAAATCCGCCAGGGCGGTTTCGATCGCTAGCGACGACGCCAGATCCAGGTGGTTGGTCGGCTCGTCGAGCAACAGCAGCTGCGCCGGTTTCTGTCGCCACAGCGCGCAGGCCAACGCCGCCTTGAGCCGTTCGCCGCCGCTCAGCGAGCCCAGCGGCAGCGCGATGCGATCCGCGCCAAGCTGCAACTTCGCCAACCGGGTGCGCAACGCGCCTTCCGCCAACGGCGAATCCTGTAGCCCCAGATGCTCCATCACCGACAGGCCCGGGTCGAGCTGCGACAGGGTTTGATCGAGGTAGGCGGTCGACAGCGGACAATGACAATGGCCGGAAAGCGCCGCCAGCCGGCCGAGAATAGTCTTCAGCAAAGTGGATTTGCCGCAGCCGTTGGGGCCGGTCAACGCCACGCGCATCGGGCCGTCGATACGCAGATCGAGCGGCGGCGCGCTGACGAACGGCAGCTGCAGCCGCTCGAGCACCAGCACCTGCTTGTTCGCGTTCACTTCGCTGCCCGGCAGCGCCAGCAACACCGGCGGTTCCTCTTCCACCCGCTGGTAGGCTTCGCGCACCGCCGCATCGAGGCTGTCGCGCCGATCCTGATGCTGTTTGCGCAGCGTGCCGAGGCTCTCTTTCGCCGCCGACTTGTAGGCCACCCGCTCGAAAGAGGCGATATTCAGCGTATCGACGACGCGCAGCGTTTGCGCCGAGCGCCGCTGGCTCATGTCGTGCTCTTTCTGTTGGCGGGCGCGGGTGCGGCGGCGCTCCTCGCGCGCATGCTCCAGATCGGCGCGCGCCGCCTGCTGCTCCGTATCGCGCTGGCGCCGGTAGTCATCATAGTTGCCGCCGTAGCTGCGCAGCGCGCTGGGCGTCAGTTCGACGATGCGCTCCATGCGCGCCAGCAACTGCCGGTCATGGCTGGCGATCAGCAACCCGCCCCGCCACTGATCCAGCTGCTGATACAGCCAGGCGCGCCCGACGCTGTCGAGGTGGTTGGTCGGTTCGTCCAGCAGCAGAAAATCCGCCTCGCCGAGCAAGGCACCGCACAGCGCCGCGCGCATCCGCTCGCCGCCGCTCAGCGAACTGGCGGATCGCAACGGATCGAAGGCCGGCAGCCCGGCGGCGGCGAAGGCGTTTTGCAGGCGATCGTGGAGATCCCATCGCCCTTCCAGACGATCGATATCGTCCGCCAGCGGCCGCCCCTGCTCGAGACGCGCCAGCGCGGCGAACGCCTCGCCATAGCCCAACAGCTGGGCCAGCGTGGTGTCCGCGGCGATCTCCGGTTGCTGTGCAACGTAAGCTACTGCGGCATGAGATTCGACGTGCCCGTTGCCCGGTTGATCCAGCCCGGCGATCAGGCGCAGCAGCTGGGTTTTGCCGACGCCATTGCGCCCTACCAGGCCGCAGCGCTGCCGGTCGAAAGCAAGATCCAGCGGGCCGAACAGCGTTTCGCCGTCAGCAAATTGGCAGGTCAGTTGATGTAAAACGAAATAAGGGGACTGCGCTGAATGAGCCATAAGCACTCCTGAATGAGATCAAAACATCCCCACAGGGCGCGAGAGCGCACAGCGTGGGACACGATATCAACAGGTGTGGGTGTTCATTTTCGGTAATGGCTCCGCAGAGAGAAGGAATTTACAACGCGTAAAGGCTAACCGATCTTTTGTTCGTTATGCAAACAGAGTCTGAGATTCATGACATCTATCACATTCGGCGCAACGCAGATTCCCAAGCGGCGCGACAACGGCTAGATTTATCTCATCCGACCACTTGTGTTCACATAATTATAACAACGGGCCCCGATTTCACCCGATGGAGAGTGCAATGAGCAATTACCCTCACCTGCTGGCGCCGCTGGATCTCGGCTTCACCACCCTGAAAAACCGGGTGCTGATGGGATCGATGCATACCGGCCTGGAAGAGCTGCCCGACGGCCCGCAGCGCCTGGCCGCGTTCTATGCCGAGCGCGCCGCCGCCGGCGTGGCGCTGATCGTCACCGGCGGCATTGCCCCGAACGAACAGGGCGTGGTGTTTCGCGGCGGTTCGATCCTCAACAGCGAGGAGCAATTGCCTCACCACCGCCCGGTGACTGAAGCCGTCCACCGGGCGGGCGGCAAAATTGCGCTGCAGATCCTGCACACCGGCCGCTACAGCTATCAACCCAAGCTGGTGGCCCCTTCCGCGCTGCAGGCGCCGATCAACCCGTTTACGCCGAGCGCGCTCAGCGCAGCGGAGATCGAGCAGACTATCGCCGACTTCGCCCGCTGCGCGGCGCTGGCGCAGCAGGCCGGCTATGACGGCGTTGAGGTGATGGGATCCGAGGGTTATCTGATCAACCAATTCTTGACGACGCGCACCAATCAGCGCGACGACCAATGGGGCGGCAGCTTCACCAACCGCATGCGCTTCGCCGTCGAAACCGTCAGGGCGGTACGCCAGGCGGTGGGCCCGGAATTCATTCTTATCTACCGGCTGTCGATGCTCGATCTGGTGGAAGACGGCTCCAGCTGGCAGGAGATCGAGCAGCTGGCGCTGGCGGTCGAACAGGCAGGCGCCACGATCATCAATACCGGCATCGGCTGGCACGAAGCGCGCATCCCGACCATCGCCACCATGGTACCGCGCGCCGGATTCAGCTGGGTGACCCGCAAGCTGATGGGCAAGGTCAGCATCCCGCTGATCACCACCAACCGTATCAACGATCCGGCGGTGGCCGAGCAGGTGCTGGCGGACGGCTGCGCCGACATGGTGTCGATGGCGCGTCCGTTCCTCGCCGACGCCGCCTTTGTGCAAAAAGCCGCCGAGGGGCGCGCCGACGAGATCAATACCTGCATCGGTTGCAACCAGGCCTGCCTCGACCAGATCTTTGAAGGCAAGCTGACTTCCTGTCTGGTCAACCCGCGCGCCTGCCGTGAAACCGAAATGCCGCTGACGATGGCGGAAAAGCCGAAAAAACTGGCGGTGGTCGGCGCCGGCCCCGCCGGGCTGGCGTTTGCCACCACCGCCGCCAGCCGTGGTCATCAGGTAACGCTGTTCGACGCCGCCGAGCAGATCGGCGGCCAGTTCAACATCGCCAAGCAGATCCCCGGCAAGGAAGAGTTCCATGAAACCCTGCGTTACTTCCGCCGCCAGCTGGCGCTGCGTGAAGTGACGGTCAAACTGGGCACCAAAGTCGAGGCGGCGGATTTAAGCGAATTCGATGAGGTGATCCTCGCCTGCGGCATCGTGCCGCGCACCCCGGATATTCCCGGCATCGGGCACGCCAAGGTGCTGAGCTATCTGGATGTGCTGCGCGATAAAAAACCGGTCGGCCAGCGGGTGGCGATCATCGGCGCCGGCGGCATCGGCTTCGACACCGCCGAGTACCTTAGCCAGCACGGCGTCTCCAGCAGCCTGGATCAGGCGGAATTCAACCGCGAATGGGGCATCGACGGCCGCCTTGAACAGCGCGGCGGGCTGGCGGCGCAAGGCCCGCAGGCACCACGCGCCGCCCGGCAGATCTACCTGTTGCAGCGCAAAACCAGCAAGGTGGGCGAAGGCCTGGGGAAAACCACCGGTTGGATCCACCGCGCCAGCCTGGCGATGCGCGGCGTGAAGATGCTCAATAGCGTCAGCTATCGGCTGATCGACGACGAAGGGCTGCACATCACCCGCGCCGAGCAAGACAGCTGCCTGCCGGTGGACACGGTGGTCATTTGCGCCGGGCAGGAACCGCGCCGCGAACTGCAGCAGCCGCTGCTGGCGATGGGGAAAACCGTGCATCTGATCGGCGGCGCCGACGTGGCCGCCGAGCTGGACGCCCGCCGCGCGATCGATCAGGGCACGCGGCTGGCGATGGCGCTGTAAAAAAGGGGCGCACCGCGCCCCTTGTTATTGATTCTCAGCGACGCGCGCCGGATTTCACCGCTCGAAGGATCACGAACTTCTTGTTCGAGGCCACCAGCGTGCAGTTGCCGAACAGACGCTTGAGTTTCTGATGGTAGTCGAGGTGACGGTTGCCGACGATGCGCAGTTCGCCGCCCACTTGCAGGCAGCGCTTGGCGTCGCAGAACATCTGCCAGGCGGTGTGATCGGTAATGGCGTGTTGCTGGTGGAACGGCGGGTTGCACAGCACCGCCTGCACGCTTTCGCGCTCGATGCCCGCCAGCGCGTTGTTCACCTCAAACTGGCAGCGGTCCAGCTCTTGCGGCAGGTTGTGCTCCACGTTCAGCTCGCTGGAGGCCACCGCCATGTAGGATTCATCGACGAAAGTCACCTGCGCGTCCGGATTCTGCGCCAGCGCCGTCAGGCCAATCACGCCGTTGCCGCAGCCCAGATCGACGATATGGCCGTTCAGGCCGCGCGGCAGATGATCCAGGAACAGGCGCGCGCCGATATCCAGGCTGCCGCGCGAGAAGACGTTGGCGTGGTTGTGGATCAGCCAATCGTTGCCGTCCAGCGTCCAGTTGGTGGTTTCCGCCGCCGCCGGCGGGACGATGTCCGCCGCCTGGCAGAAAATCAGGCGCGCCTTCTTCCACGCCAGGCTGGTGCGCGTCGGGCCCAGCACCTTTTCAAACAGCTGCATCGTCGAGGTATGCACGTCGCGCGCCTTGGCGCCGGCGACGATCAGCGTGTCTTCGGTCACAACGTGGCGCAGCGCGCGCAGCTGCTGCTCCAGCAGCGCCAGCGCCTTCGGCACGCGAATCAGCACCACCGCCGGCGCCGCCGGCAGCTCGGCCAGGCTGTCCAACAGGGTGACCTGTTCAGGATCCAATCCGTTGAGCTTCAGGTTGTGACGCGTCGCCAGCTGGCTCATGTACGAGTCGCTGACGCTGTAAGGGCGATGCGCGTGCAGCGCACAGGCCAGGGTGCCGAAGTTATCGTTGAAAATCAGCACCGGGTGGCCGCCGATATCTACGTTTTCAAGCTGTTGCAGCAGGTATTCGTCCGCCGCTTCCCACGCCTGCAGCTGGGTGGATTCTTCCTGTTGGGGATAACGCTCCAGCTCAAGTTGCTGTGTTCCCAGATCGAGTTGGCTCATTGCCCCTCCTGACTGATAAAATTTGGGCTGTTTATCCCCTAAAAACGCCCGTCAGTAAAATGTTTTTTCGGATAAATTGCGTATTGCGCCGCGTATCTGAAAACCTGCGCCCCTTTTCTCCTTCAACAACATTAACCTTTCCCTCCCGAGCACCCATGCCGATGTTTTTTTTAACCTGACGGGGTGTAACTTTAAATGTTACACTGCCAGTCCCTATGGAAGGGGGAAAGCATGATTAAATCTTTCCGCGATCGCTATCTGGAGCAGTTCTATCTGGAAGGCAGGCGCAGCCGTCTTATCCCCGGCGCGCTCGAGCGGCAGTTGGCCAGAAAGCTCGATATGTTAGCCGCCGCGCAGCAAGAGCGTGATTTGCATCACCCCAAGGGTAACTATTACAAGCGGCTATCCGGGCCATTTCAGGGATGGTCGAGTCTGCGCGTCAATATGCACTGGCGGCTGATGTTCCAGTGGCGGCATGATGCCGCCGAAAAAATTTACCTCGATCCTCACCAAGATACCTGAACGAGGGGGAACCTATGTTGGAAACCACGACTCGCGAACCCACCACGGTGGGAGAAGTGCTGCAGGAAGAATATTTAACGCCGTTAGGCATCGGCCAAGAAGAACTGGCAAAGGTATTGGGCGTCACCCGCGCCACCGTCAATCGCCTGTGCAACGGGCATCGACGCATGAGCGTTGCCGAGGCCAATCTGTTTGCCGATCTGTTCGAAACGACCGCCGACTTTTGGCTAAACCTGCAGGCGGCACACGATCGCTGGGAAGCCAGACAGGCCGATGCGCAGCGTGTGCGGCTGCGGCCAATTAAAGAAATACTGGGACGCAATATCACTCATGCATGACATCGAACTCGCCTACCTGCAAGGCTACCCGGCGCATCTGCAAAGTCAGGTGCAGCAATTGATCCACCAGAACCGGCTGGGAGACGTGCTGCTGCAGCGCTATCCGCAGGTGCACGACTGCACCACCGACAAATCGCTGTATCAGTTTACCGTCGATCTGAAAAACCAGTATCTGCGCAACGCCCAGCCGCTGAGCAAGGTGGCCTACGACAGCAAGATCCACGTCATGAAGCACGCGCTGGGCCTGCACACCGCCATCTCCCGCGTGCAGGGCGGCAAGCTGAAAGCCAAGGCGGAAATTCGCGTGGCGACGGTGTTCAAGGTCGCGCCCGAACCGTTCCTGCGCATGATCGTGGTGCATGAGCTGGCGCACCTGAAAGAGAAAGATCACAACAAGGCGTTCTACAGCCTGTGTTGCCATATGGAACCTGATTACCACCAGTTGGAGTTCGATACCCGGCTGTATCTGACGCACCTTTCGCTGTTCGGCGAGCTGTATGCATAGCGAATGAGGGCGTGATAATCTGCGGTTTTAAGCCTGGACCGGAGTTCGCCATGATTCGCTTTGCCGTCGTCGGCACCAACTGGATTACGGAACGTTTTATCGATGCCGCCCATGAAAGCGGCAAACTCAAGCTGAGCGCCGTGTATTCACGCTCCCTGGAACAGGCGCAGGCGTTTGGCGCCAACTATCAGGTCACGCAGTTTTTCGACTCGCTCGAGGCAATGGCCCAGTCCGATGCCATAGACGCGGTGTATATCGCCAGCCCCAACTCCCTGCACTGCCCGCAATCGCTGCTGTTCCTGCGCCATAAAAAGCACGTGATCTGCGAAAAACCGCTGGCCTCCAACCAGCGCGAAGCGGAACAGCTGGCGGCCTGCGCGCGGGAAAATCAGGTGGTGCTGTTCGAAGCGTTCAAAAGCGCCTATCTGCCGAATTTTCTGGCGCTGCAGCAGGCATTGCCGAAAGTCGGCCGGCTGCGCAAAGCCTTCATCAACTACTGCCAATACTCTTCGCGCTACCCGCGCTACCTGGCCGGCGAGAACCCCAACACGTTTAACCCGCAGTTCTCCAACGGCTCCATCATGGATATCGGCTACTACTGCCTGGCCAGCGCGGTGGCGCTGTTCGGCGCGCCGCAGTCGGTGCTCGCCAGCGCCACGCTGTTGGAGACCGGCGTGGACGCCCACGGCACCGTCTGCCTGAACTACGGCGATTTCGACGTCACGCTTTCCCATTCCAAGGTCAGCGACTCGGCGATCCCCAGCGAGATCCAGGGAGAGGAAGGCACGCTGATTATCGACAAGATTTCCGAGTGTCAGGGCGTGGCGCTGACGCCGCGCGGCGGCAACCGCCAGGATCTGAGCCAGCCGCAGCACATCAACACCATGCTGTATGAAGCGCTGGCCTTCGCCGAGCTGGTGGAAAATCACCGAGTGGAACATCCGGGGCTGGAGAATTCGCTGATCGTCGCCCGCCTGCTGACCGATATCCGCCGCCAGACCGGCGTCGTCTTCCCCGCCGACGGAGAATGAGATGAAACCGCTGCTCGTGATGCAAACCGGCGACGCGCCGCAGGCCATTCGTCAGGAATTGGCCAACTTTGATGGCATGTTCCTGCAACAGGGCAATATCGACGCCGAACGCGCGCACATCGTACACTTGCCCGCCGGCGAGCAGCCGTTGCCGCCGGCCGCCTATTGCGGCGTGGTCATCACCGGCTCGCCGGCGATGGTGACCGAACAGCTGCCGTGGAGCGAGGCTGCGGCCGAGTGGCTGCGCCAGGCTATGGCGATCAAACTGCCGCTGTTCGGCGTCTGCTACGGCCACCAGCTGTTGGCCTACGCGCTCGGCGGCGAAGTGGGCTACCACCCGCAGGGCATGGAGGTGGGCACGCTGGAGATCGAACTGCTGCCCGCCGCGGCCGAAGACCGGCGGCTCACCCTGCTGCCGCCGCGCTTCAAAGCCAACCTGATCCACTCGCAGAGCGTGCTGACGCCGCCCGCCGGCGCGCAGACGCTGGCGCGTTCGCAGCAGGACGCGCACCAGATCCTGCGCTATGGCGATCATGCCCTGACCACCCAGTTCCACCCGGAATTCAACGGCGCGGTGATGGGCCAGTATCTGCAGTGGCTCGGCGAGCTGCATCCCGAGCAGCAGGCCCGCTATCAGCAGCAACAACAACAGGTTAGCGACACGCCGTTCAGCCGCCTGCTGCTGCAGGGATTCGTCGTCAGCCTGGGCGCGCAAAAAGCGTTGGCCGGCTAACGCGATTCACGTTGACCGCCGACACATTTTGCATTACTTTCTGCTCTGCAAAGGGGAGTAACTTCATTGCCGGTCAATCGTCATTACGATGCGCAAGCATCCGGTTACCGGGCAACCTGATGTCAAAGGTATAACCACCTTCATCAACGTTGTAAGTGAGACCTTGCCGGAAGGCGAGGTTTGCTTGCAGCGTTCACAGAGCGGCTGGCGTCTTCCGACGTTGGCCGTTTTTGTTTTTGAAGGATACCTCTGATGATGAATTCCGTTGGCACACCGTGGTTATGGGGCAGCTTCGCCGCCGTCATAGTCGTGATGCTCGCAATCGACCTCCTGTTGCAGGGCCGTAAAGGCGCGCACACCATGACCCTGAAGCAGGCCGCCAGTTGGTCGCTGGTGTGGGTCAGCCTCTCTCTGCTGTTCAATTTCGGTTTCTGGTACTACCTGAATGAAACCGCCGGGCGCGCCGTCGCCGATACCCAGGCGCTGGCCTTCCTGACCGGCTACCTGATCGAAAAAGCGCTGGCGGTGGATAACGTGTTCGTCTGGCTGATGCTGTTCAGCTACTTCGCCGTGCCGGCCAACCTGCAGCGGCGGGTGCTGATCTACGGCGTGTTGGGGGCGATCGTGCTGCGTACCATCATGATCTTCGCCGGCAGTTGGCTGGTCAGCCAGTTCCAGTGGCTGCTGTATCTGTTCGGCGCTTTCCTGCTGTTCACCGGTATCAAGATGGCGCTGGCGAAGGAAGACGACTCGGCAATCGGCGACAAGCCGCTGGTGAAATGGCTGCGCAGCCGCCTGCGCATGACCGACAGCCTGGAAGGCGAGCGTTTCTTCGTGCGCCGCAACGGCATCCTGTTCGCCACCCCGCTGGTGCTGGTGCTGATCCTGGTGGAACTGAGCGACGTGATTTTCGCGGTGGACAGCATCCCGGCGATTTTCGCCGTGACCACCGACCCGTTCATCGTGCTGACCTCTAACCTGTTCGCCATCATGGGCCTGCGCGCCATGTACTTCCTGCTGGCCAACGTGGCGGAACGTTTCTCGATGCTGAAATACGGCCTGTCGGTGATCCTGGTGTTTATCGGTATCAAGATGCTGATAATCGACTTCTTCCACATCCCGATCGGTATCTCGCTCGGCGTGGTGGCGGGCATCCTGACGCTCACCTTGCTGATCAACGCCTGGGTCAATCGCCGCAACGATCGCCTGGCGAAGAAATAACCATAATCTGTTATCCGGGGCGCTAGTCGCCCCGCGATTGTTTGGCAATTCCCCCAAAACGCCAAACGTTATTACGATCACACAAATGTAACCAGTATGTTATCAAGTGTTGATCCGCGCTCAGAATTTCACCCTCGCCTCTTTCCAACATCATTCGATTACTGAATACTGATTCGGCAAACACACTTAGTTACAGAATCATATAAAGCTGCCCGGCGTCGTTCCCGCCGCGGCGGCCAGATAACATCAGGAAGAGAAGCACTATGCAAAAACTACTACAAAGGATGACTCAGGGCAGCCTGGTTAAACAAATCATGGTCGGCCTGGTGGCCGGCATTCTGGTGGCGCTGGTTTCGCCGGCGGCCGCGGCGGCCGTCGGCCTGCTCGGCACCCTGTTCGTCGGCGCGCTGAAGGCGGTAGCGCCACTGCTGGTGCTGATACTGGTGATGGCCTCGATCGCCAACCATAAACAGGGGCAGAAAACCAACATTCGCCCCATCCTGTTCCTCTACCTGCTGGGCACCTTCGCTGCGGCGCTGGTGGCGGTCGTCGTCAGCTTTATCTTCCCTTCCACGCTGGCGCTGACCACCGGCGCAACCGACATCACCCCGCCAGGCGGCATCGTGGACGTGATGAAGGGCCTGTTGATGAGCGTGGTGGCCAACCCGTTCCATGCGCTGATTAACGCCAACTACATCGGCATTCTGGCGTGGGCCGTCGGGCTGGGGCTGGCGCTGCGCCACGCTTCCGAAACCACCAAGGGGCTGATCAACGACATGTCCCATGCGGTCACGCTGGTGGTGCGCGCGGTGATCCGCTGTGCGCCGCTCGGCATCTTCGGCCTGGTGGCCTCCACGCTGGCGGAAACCGGCTTCGGCGCGCTGTGGGGCTATGCGCAACTGCTGATGGTGTTAATCGGCTGCATGCTGCTGGTAGCGCTGGTGCTCAACCCGCTGATCGTGTACTGGAAGATCCGCCGCAACCCGTATCCGCTGGTGTTCGCCTGCCTGCGCGAGAGCGGCGTGACCGCCTTCTTCACCCGCAGCTCCGCCGCCAACATCCCGGTGAACATGGAGCTGTGCAAAAAGCTGAACCTGAATGAGGACACCTACTCGGTTTCCATCCCGCTGGGCGCCACCATCAACATGGCCGGCGCGGCGATCACCATCACCGTGCTGACGCTGGCGGCGGTAAACACGCTGGGCATCGCGGTGGACGTCCCGACCGCCCTGCTGCTGAGCGTGGTGGCCGCCCTGTGCGCCTGCGGCGCCTCCGGCGTGGCCGGCGGCTCGCTGCTGCTGATCCCGCTGGCGTGCAACATGTTCGGCATTCCGAATGACGTGGCGATGCAGGTGGTGGCGGTCGGCTTTATCATCGGCGTACTGCAGGATTCGGCGGAAACCGCCCTCAACTCCTCCACCGACGTGCTGTTCACCGCCGCCGCCTGCCAGGCGGAAGACCAGCGGCTGGCGAACGAAGACCCGCTGAAGGTGCGTTAATCGCGCGTTGCTTCATAAAAAGGCGCTCCCTCGAGCGCCTTTTTTGTCAGCTTTACAGCGTCACCCCGCTTTTAAAGATCGCCAGCTCGCGAAAGTCGTTGGTTTCATTACGCGCCGGACGCCCGTTGGCAATCTCGACAATCAGATCGATGAAGCGGCTGAGCAGCGTCTCCATCGCCACGCCGTGAACCAGGCTGCCGGCGTCAAAATCGATCCAGTGCGGTTTCTTCGCCGCCAGCTCGCTGTTGGTCGCCAGCTTCACCGTCGGCACAAAGCCGCCGTACGGCGTACCGCGCCCGGTGCTGAACAGCACCATATGACAGCCGGCGCCGGCCAGCGCGCTGGTCGCCACCGCGTCGTTGCCCGGCGCGCTGAGCAGATTCAGCCCCGGCACGCGCAGCCGCTCGCCGTATTTCAGCACGTCCACCACCTGGCTTAGCCCCGCCTTTTGGGTGCAGCCAAGCGACTTCTCCTCCAGCGTGGTGATGCCGCCGGCCTTGTTGCCCGGCGACGGATTCTCATAAATCGGCTGCTGATGGGCGATGAAATAGCGTTTGAAATCGTTGATCATGTCGACGGTTTTGTCGAAGGTTTCTCCATCGCGGCAGCGGCTCATCAGAATGCACTCGGCGCCGAACATCTCCGGCACTTCGGTCAGCACCGTGGTGCCGCCGTTGGCGATCGCATAGTCGGAAAAGCGCCCCAGCAGCGGGTTGGCGGTAATGCCCGACAGCCCGTCCGAACCGCCGCATTCCAGGCCGAACTTCAGCTCGCTCAGGCGGCCCGGCTCGCGGCGATCGTGGCGCATCTCCCGATACAGCTCGTGCAACAGCGCCAGCCCGGCCTCCACTTCATCGTCCTGCTGTTGGCACACCATAAAGCGCAACCGCCGCTCGTCCCCTATCCCCAGCGTGGCGCGAAAAGCATCCACCTGATTGTTCTCGCAACCCAGCCCGATCACCAGCACTGCGCCGGCGTTGGGATGGCGCGCCAGGTTTTGCAGCATGATGCGGGTGTTGGCATGATCCTGCCCCAGCTGCGAGCAGCCGAACGGGTGGCTGAACAGATGCACGCCGTCGATCCCGTCCGCCTGTGTTTGCTGCAAAAAGCGCTGCTGGATCTGGCGAGCGATACCGTTGACGCAGCCGACGGTCGGCACGATCCACAGCTCGTTGCGGATCCCCACTTCGCCGTTGGCCCGTCGGTACAGCCGCACCTCGCGATCCGCCGCCTGCGGCGGCAGCGTCGGGAACTGCGGCTGGTAACGGTAGCTGTCCAGATCGCTCAGGTTGGTTTTGACGTTTTGCGAATGAATATGCTCCCCAGGCGCAATGGCCGCGAGCGCATGGCCGATCGGCTGGCCATATTTGATGATGTCTTCACCCTCGGCGATCGGGCCGAGCGCAAACTTGTGCCCGCGCGCCACCGGCTGCGCCAGTTTGACGACCGCGCCTTCCAGCTCAACGCGCTCTCCGGCAGCCAGATCGCGCAGCGCCACCGCCACGTTATCCTGCTCGTGAATCTTTATCGTACTTTGCATAAACCGGTCCCGGATAACGGCTACGCCAGTTCAATGGCGAAATAGTTTTTGGCGTTGTCGAAACAGATGTTTTTCACCATCTCGCCCAGCAGCGCGATATCCGCCGGCGCTTCGCCGTCCGCCACCCAGCGGCCGATCATCTGGCAAAGGATGCGGCGGAAGTATTCATGGCGCGTATAAGACAAGAAGCTGCGGCTGTCGGTCAGCATGCCGACGAAGCGGCTCAGCAGCCCGAGCTGGGCCAGCTGCGTCATTTGGCGCTGCATGCCGTCCTTCTGATCGTTGAACCACCAGCCGGAGCCGAACTGCATCTTGCCCGGCGTGCCTTCCCCCTGAAAATTGCCGATCATGGTGCCGATCACTTCGTTATCGCGCGGATTGAGGCAATAGAGAATGGTTTTCGGCAGACCGCCCTGCCGCGCCTGAGCATCCAGCAGCCGCGACAGCGGTTCCGCCAGCGGCCGGTCGTTGATCGAGTCGAAGCCGATATCCGGCCCGACGGCGGCCAACATGCGGCTGTTGTTATTGCGCAGCGCGCCGATGTGATACTGCTGCACCCAGCCGCGACGCCGGTATTCGCCGGCCAAAAACAGCAGCACCGCGCTTTTGAACTGGGCGCTCTGTTCCGGCGTCGGCAGCTCGCCGTTCAGGCGGCGCAGCAGGATCGCATCCAGCGCCGCTTCATCGGCCTCGCCGAACACCACCACGTCCAGCGCATGATCGGCCACCTTGCAGCCGTGGGCGGCAAAGTGATCCATGCGCTTGTACAGGGCGTCGCACAGCGCGCTAAAGCGGCCGATAGCGGTGTCCGCCGCCGCCTCCAACTGCCGCAGATAGTCGTTGAAGCCGGGCGCATCGATGGTGAAAGCCTTGTCCGGCCGCCAGCTCGGCAGCACTTTGATAGCGAAACTGCGATCGTCGGCGATCGCCCGATGATGACGCAGATCGTCGATCGGATCGTCGGTGGTGCCGACCATTTTCACGTTCATTTGCTGCATGATGCCGCGCGCGCGAAACGCATCCTGCGCCAACAGCGCATTGCCGCGCTGCCAGATTTCATCCGCCGTGGCCGGCGACAACAGCATATCCGTGATGCCGAACGGGCGGCGCAGCTCCAGATGCGTCCAGTGATAGAGCGGGTTGCCGATGGTGTGCGGCACCGTGGCGGCCCAGGCGTCGAATTTCTCGCGATCGCCCGCATCGCCGGTGCATAACCGCTCCGCCACGCCGTTGGTGCGCATCGCCCGCCATTTGTAGTGATCGCCCCGCAGCCAGATATCGTACAGGTTGCTGAAGCGGGTATTCTCCGCGATCTGCTGCGGCGGCAAATGGCAGTGGTAATCGAAAATCGGCTGCTGCGCCGCGTAGTCGTGATACAAGCGCCGGGCAAATTCACTGTCCAGCAGGAAATCTTCGCTTAAAAACGTCGCCATCTCGGGCTCCTTACTTGCCGTGAGGCACGGGGTTCGAATCACAAAAGTTATCACACCAATTTTTGCTAGCGTCCAGCAAATTTTTCCCGAGGTCTGCCGTTCATCCTCTCTCTACGCCCTTTTTCGCTCAATTTACCGGCAAAAATGCCCTATTTCACCGGCCACAGTATTGCTCAGGCGAATAATTCCTTTTGTGATATCACTCAACTTTTAAACCTGTATGACAGGTTATTGTCTCGCCAGCCGCATCGACGGCCACACCTTCAAACGGGGAGACACTTCGGATGCGTAAAATTAAAGGGTTACGCTGGTACATGATCGGACTGGTGACCATCGGCACCGTGCTGGGTTACCTGACCCGCAACGCCATCGCCGTGGCGGCGCCGACGCTGGAAGATACGCTGCACATCACCACCCAACAGTATTCCTATATCGTCGCCGCCTACTCCGCGTGCTACACCGTGATGCAACCGGTGGCGGGCTACGTGCTGGACGTGCTGGGCACCAAGGTCGGCTACGCCATGTTCGCCATTCTGTGGGCACTGTTCTGCATGGGCACCGCGTTGGCCAACAGTTGGGGCGGGCTGGCGTTGGCGCGCGGCGCGGTCGGCATGGCGGAAGCGGCGATGATCCCCGCCGGGCTGAAGGCCAGCAGCGAATGGTTTCCGGCCAAAGAGCGTTCGATCGCCGTCGGCTATTTCAACGTGGGCTCGTCGATCGGCGGCATGATCGCCCCGCCGCTGGTGGTATGGGCCATCGTCGCGCACAGCTGGGAGATGGCGTTCATCATCACCGGCGTGCTGAGCCTGATCTGGGCCATCTGCTGGCTGCTGTTCTACAAACACCCGAAAGATCAGAAGAAACTGAGCCAGGAAGAACGCCGTTACATCCTCGAAGGCCAGGAAGCGCAGCACCAGACCTCTAACGCCAAAAAGATGTCCGCCTGGCAGATCGTGCGCAACCGCCAGTTCTGGGGCATCGCGCTGCCGCGCTTTCTGGCGGAGCCGGCGTGGGGCACCTTCAACGCCTGGATCCCGCTGTTCATGTTCAAGGCCTACGGTTTTAACCTGAAAGAGATCGCCATGTTCGCCTGGATGCCGATGCTGTTCGCCGATCTCGGCTGCATCGTCGGCGGTTATCTGCCGCCGCTGTTCCAGAAGTATTTCAAGGTCAACCTGATCGTCTCGCGCAAGCTGGTGGTGACGATGGGAGCGGTGTTGATGATCGGCCCCGGCATGATCGGCCTGTTCACCAGCCCTTACGCGGCTATCGCGCTGCTGTGCGTCGGCGGCTTCGCCCATCAGGCGCTGTCCGGCGCGTTGATCACCCTCTCTTCCGACGTGTTCGGCCGCAATGAGGTGGCGACCGCCAACGGGCTGACCGGCATGGCGGCCTGGACCGCCAGCACGCTGTTCGCCCTGGTGGTCGGCGCCCTGGCAGACACCCTCGGCTTCAGCCCGCTGTTCGCCGCGCTGTCGGTCTTCGACATTCTCGGCGCCATCGTCATCTGGACGGTGCTGCAAAACCGCCCGGCCGCCGAACCGCAGCCGGCCGCGCTGCAGCCTGCCCCGGCGCGCAGCTGATCCCCCGCCCGGCCGCTGCGCCGGGCCCCTTGCTCCTCTGGCAGCGGTGCCGAATAAGTGGTATAACAAATCCGATGGCCACGCGCCCCTTCCCACCGCACCGTATAGAGCATTCACTATGGAATTCACTGAAACCAGACGCCTGTATCAGCAACTGGCCGCCGAGCTGAAGCAACGCATCGAAAGCGGCCGTTACCCGGTAGGCGACAAGCTGCCGGCCGAGCGATACATCGCCGAAGAGATGAATGTCAGCCGCACCGTGGTGCGCGAGGCGATCATCATGCTGGAAGTGGAAGGCTATGTGGACGTGCGCAAGGGATCCGGGATCCACGTGGTGTCCAACCAGCAAAAGCACCTGGTGGTGCCGGGCGACAGCATCGAGTTCGCCACCGCCGGCCCGTTTGAGCTGCTGCAGGCGCGCCAGCTGATAGAAAGCAACATCGCCGAATTCGCCGCCACCCAGGTGACCAAGCAGGATATCGTGCAACTGATGGAGATCCAGGAGCACGCCCGCAAAGAAGACCGTTTCCGCGACTCGCAGTGGGATCTGAAGTTCCACGTGCAGGTGGCGCTGGCCACCCAGAACACCGCCATGGCCACCATCGTGGAAAAAATGTGGGTGCAGCGGGTCAACAACCCTTACTGGAAGAAACTGCACGAGCATATCGACGAACGCTCGATCGCCAGCTGGTGCGACGATCACGATCAGATCCTCAAGGCGCTGATGCGCAAAGATCCTTACGCCGCCAAACTGGCCATGTGGCAGCACCTGGAGAACACCAAGCAGATGCTGTTCAACGCCACCAGCGACGACTTCGAATACAACGCCGACCGCTATCTGTTCGCCGAGAACCCGGTGGTGCATCTGGACGGCGTGAGCCACGAGCCGAAATAGCCACGGCGGTCAAAAACCGTCGGCTTATGTCAGGTAATGTAAAATCCGCTGAATCGATGCCGGAACCGCCGTTTGCCGTGTACTATTTCACCGTCGGCAACGTAGATTTCCCTGTTGCCAATCGTGCTATTTTGGTAGAGTTAGCCCACTTTTTTACCCATTGCTGCGGGGGCGGGACGCGAATAAATGCGCTGGTTGTTTGCCATGCTGATTGCTCTTTTCTGCTGGACCGGTTCGGTCTCCGGCCAACAGCTATGCGTGGCGTCATCCAAGCCCACCCCCAGCGCGCTGAGCAGCCTGCCGCTGCTGGCGGAGCCGGCGCTTTCCCCCTATGATCATGTGTATCGGGCACCGGCCGAAGCGCGCCGCAAAGCGCCCGGCAAGTTGCCGCTGCTGCTGCCCAGAGCGTACTCTTTCCCCGGTTCGCTGCTCGCGTCCTCCCTGCCGGCGCCGGTCTATACCCTGGCCGCAGAGCCGGGCTACCGAATTCGTTTCCCCCGCCAGGACACCCCGGCCCCCAACCGGCTTGCCCAGGTCGACTGGATGCTGGACGCCTCCAGGCAACAAAGTCGGCAGGCCGGCTGGAAAGAAAGCAACATGCAGTACCGTGGCACGCTGACTTACCACCTATGACCGGTGTCGCACCGCTTAGAAACCTTAAAGCAACGCCGTTTCATCGTTATCAGCATTCAGGATCGCCGCGCGCTTTCAGCCCACGCCCGCTCCGCCGCTGAGATAAAAATAAACAATGACGTTTTAGGAACACCGGATGGACATCATTAAAGAACTGATACATGCCTTATGGCAGCAGGATTTTGAGACGCTGGCGAACCCTTCGTTGGTGTGGACCCTCTACATCCTGCTGTTCATGATCCTGTTTTTGGAAAACGGCCTGCTGCCGGCCGCTTTTCTGCCGGGCGACAGCCTGCTGATCTTGGTCGGCGTGCTGATCGCCAAAGGCACCATGGGCTTCCCATTGACCATCGTTATCCTGACCGTCGCCGCCAGCCTGGGGTGCTGGGTCAGTTACATACAGGGCCGATGGCTCGGCAATACGCGAACGGTGCAAGGCTGGCTTTCGCATCTGCCGGCCCACTACCATCAGCGTGCGCATAACCTGTTCCACCGCCACGGCCTTTCCGCCCTGTTGGTCGGCCGCTTCCTGGCCTTCGTGCGCACCCTGCTGCCAACCATCGCCGGCCTGTCCGGCCTGAGCAACGCACGCTTCCAGTTCTTCAACTGGATGAGCGGCCTGCTGTGGGTCTTGATCCTGACGACGCTGGGCTTCGCCCTCGGAAAAACCCCAGTGTTCCGCAAGTATGAAGATCAGCTGATGTTCTGCCTGATGATGTTGCCGCTGGTGTTACTGGTGGTCGGCTTGGTCGGCTCGCTGATCGTGCTGTGGCGCAAGAAACGCGCCAGCGGCCAGAACCCGGGGAAAGGGGCGTGACAGCAAAGCGCCCGCGCTGGCAATACGTCCTGATGATCGCGCTCGCCCTGCTGGCGCTGGCGACGCTGTTGGTGCCCTGCATGGTGCGCACCGAGAGCGAGCTGCGCATTCGCGCCAGCCAGCAAGGGCTGTCGCTGCCCGACGGTTTTTATGTCTACCAGCGCCTGGATGAGCGCGGTATCCGCATCAAAAGCATCACGCCGGAAGGCGATGGCTTGGTTATCCGTCTGGATTCGCCGGAGCAGCAGTTGCTGGCGCGCGAAGCGCTGCAAACCATCCTGCCTCCCGGTTACCACATCGCGCTGAGCGAATCTCCCGTGCCAACGCACTGGGTGCGCGAATTTGCGCGCTCCCCCCTCAATCTGGGATAATCCCCTTCACATGAAGGGGATTCCTTTCATTGCCGTTATCTTCATTTTCATTCGCATCATTTAGCTCAAAAAACAATCAGTCGCGCCGAATTTCGGCTGATTCTTTGGGGGCGCGCCGGTTTCATGGCTATGCTGAAGGATAACTTCAGCCGGCGATGAACGCCCTCCTCTCGCGCTGCCGCCTCCGGCAGTCAGGAAAGCGGATGCCTGTTCAGGCATCCCATGAAAAGGAACTGAGAAATGAAATTTCGCCACTCACTGTTACTGCTGCTGCCACTCTGCGCGCTGCCGACGCTGTCCTCGGCCGCTGAGGGCGGCTGCGCCGCCAAAGCGCAAAATATCCAGCAGCAAATCGACTACGCGACTCAGCACGGCAACACCCACCGCGTGGATGGGCTGAAAAAAGCGCTGAGCGAAGTGCAGACCCACTGCACCGAAGCCGGCCTGCAGGCCGAACGCCAGAAAAATATCGCAGAGAAACAGCGCAAGGTGGACGAGCGCCGGGAAGAGCTGAAAGAAGCGCAACAAACCGGCAAGCTGGACAAGGTCGCCAAGAAGCAGCAAAAGCTGGCCGAAGCGCAGGCTGAATTGAAACGCGCCCAGGCGGAATAATTTTTTTACACCAGCGGATTTATCGATGAGAGCCCCATCACACGGGATTTCTTAAGCATATGGAATTGATGTCTGGTGTTATCTGCTGGTCATCACCCCTTTGCTCCGGCGAAAAAATCCGCTATGTTAAAAGTCTGTCGAAATAAACGTTAAGGAATAATCACATGGCACATGATTCAAATGCAGAAAACTTACGCGCTGAACTGAAGTCCTTAGCCGATACGCTGGAGGAAGTGCTGAACTCCTCCACCGACAAGCCGAAAGCCGAGCTGGAGAAGCTGCGATCGAAGGCGGAAGGCGCGCTGAAAGAGACTCGCGCTCGCCTGAGCGACGCCGGTGACAAGCTGGCTTCGCAAACCAAACAGATCGCCGGCCAGGCCGACGACTATGTGCGCGACAACCCGTGGACCGGTATCGGTATCGGCGCGGCGGTCGGCGTGGTGTTGGGCGTGCTGCTCGCGCGTCGTTAATCATGGCTGAACAACCGCAAGTGCGCGCGCAGGGCCCCGCTAAAGGGGTCCTGGATATCGGTCAGCGCATCATCACGATCCTGGTCGGCATGGTGGAAACCCGTGTCCGGCTGGCGGTAGTCGAGCTGGAAGAGGAGAAAGCCAACCTCATTCAGCTGCTGATCATGGCCGGCATGACGCTGCTGTTCACCGCCTTCGGTTTGATGAGCCTGCTGATCCTGATCTTCTGGGCCATCGATCCGGTCTATCGGCTGGTGGCGCTGGGCGCGACAACCGGCGTGCTGCTGTTCCTCGCCGTAGTCGGCACCATCTGGACGCTGGTCAAGGCCCGTCGCACCACGCTGCTGGGCGCCACGCGCAAGCAACTGGAGCTCGATCGCGCCGAACTGGAGCGAGAGCCATGAGCCGCCGCCGCTATCTGGAATGGAAAAAAGAGAGGCTGATTCGGCAGATCCAGCAACAGCGTCTGGATCTGGCCGAACACAAGTCTCTGTGGCTGGAAAAGACCGAACGCATCGACCGCGGCTGGCAAACGGTGTTTGGCCTGCGCCGCTATCTGGTGCTCGGTTCCAGCGTCATGGCGCTGTACGGCATCCGCCACCCCAGCAAGATGATCCGCTGGTCGCGTCGTGCTTTCGGCGCCTGGAGCGCTATTCGACTGTTTAAAAAGACGTTTTCCGCCAAGTAAGCCACTTAGCCTTTCCTTCAAACCTCCTGTTGCTCTGCCCGCATTTTTTCCCATGATACAACGCGTCCAACCCCGGGGCCGGGCAACCTGCTGATCGGCGGCATTTTATTAGCACGCTAAAGATTCAGATTTTTTGAAAAATTACGACAGTTTTACTTGCTAACAACCTGAGCACTTCCCGCTTAACATTCACTCCATCAATACGATACGAGCCGGACAGGGCGAATGTCCTGATATACCGCTCGTTGACATGGCTTCCGCCGAACAGGCATACAAAAACACTTTGGAGTAGATGATGAAAAAATTAGAAGATACAGGTTTGTTGGTTGCTCGTATTCTGATGCCAATCCTGTTTATCGTGGCAGGCTACGGCAAAATGGGTGACGCCTACGCCGGTACCCAACAGTACATGCAATCGATGGGCGTGCCTGGCTTCTTGCTGCCGCTGACCATCCTGCTGGAATTTGGCGGCGGTCTGGCGATCCTGTTCGGTTTCCTGACCCGCACCGTGGCGCTGTTCACCGCCGGTTTCACCATCCTGACCGCGCTGCTGTTCCACACTGATTTTGCGAACGAAGTAAACCAGCTGATGTTCATGAAAAACCTGACCATCGCCGGCGGCTTCATCGTGTTGGCGGTCGCAGGCCCGGGCGGCTTCAGCATCGACCGTCTTCTGAACAAGAAATGGTAATCTAAACTGTCATTCAGGGCCCGGCATGCCGGGCCCTGTCGTTTTTTAACTCGGACACCAAGGAGATTCCCATGGGACAACTCGTCGATGGCGTTTGGCAAGACATCTGGTATGACACCAAATCTACCGGCGGCCGTTTCAAACGTTCAACCGCTCAGTTTCGCAATTGGGTGACCGCCGACGGTCAGCCGGGCGAACACGGCATGGGCGGCTTCCAGGCCGAAGCGGGCCGTTATCACCTTTATGTTTCTCTCGCCTGCCCCTGGGCGCATCGCACGCTGCTGATGCGCAAACTGAAAGGGCTGGAGCAGATCATTCCGGTCTCGGTGGTGCACCCGCTGATGCTGGAAAACGGCTGGACCTTCGGCCAGGATTTTCCTGAAACCACCGGCGATCCGCTGTATCACGCCGACTTCCTGTACCAGATCTACCTGCGGGCCGATCCGCACTACAGCGGGCGCGTGACCGTACCGGTGCTGTGGGATAAACAGCGGCAAACCATCGTCAGCAACGAGTCCGCCGACATCATCCGCATGTTCAACAGCGCGTTTGACGGCGTCGGCGCTCGGGCAGGCGACTACTACCCGACCGCGCTGCGCGGCAAGATCGATGAGCTTAACGGTTGGATTTACGATCAAGTGAACAACGGCGTGTACAAGGCCGGTTTTGCCACCAGCCAGGAAGCCTATGACGAAGCGGTCAACGGGGTATTCAACGCGCTGGAACGCCTGGAGCAGATCCTGGGGCAGCATCGTTACCTGACCGGCGATCGGCTGACCGAAGCCGACCTGCGTCTGTGGACCACGCTGGTGCGTTTCGATCCGGTGTACGTCACCCACTTCAAGTGCGACAAACACCGCATCAGCGACTACCTCAATCTGTACGGCTTCCTGCGCGACATCTACCAGATGCCGGGCATCGCCGAGACGGTCAGCCTGCCGCACATTCGCAACCACTACTACCGCAGCCACGCCACCATCAACCCGCACGGCATCATTTCCATCGGGCCGGCGCAGGATCTGGACGAGCCACACGGCCGCGACCAGCGCTTCGGTTAAGGCGAAAAAAATCCCCTTGCCGCCCGGCAAGGGGATCTCATCCAACCGACGTTAACGCTGCGCGAACAGGCGCGGAATCTCACGCAGGAACCAGGCTTTCGCCTCCCCCATGCTGTCGCGCCGCCAGGCCATGATGATGTCGGCTTCGCGGCTGTATTCCGGCCCGACCACGCGCAGCCGCCCGGCTTCGATATCTTTCTCCACCATCGGGTACGGCATGGTCGCCACCCCCAACCCGGCCAGCAGTGCCAGGCGTTTGTCTTCAATGGTGCTCACCGTCAGGCGCTGTTGCTTGTCCAGCAGCTGTACGGTCAATACCGGGCGTTCACGGGCGGTGTCGGCCACCGCAATGCCGCGGTACTTCACGCGGGTCACTTCGGAAAGCGGCTCCGGCTCCAGGTGGATCGGGTGATCCGGCGCGGCGACATAAACGCTCATCACCTTATACAGTTTGCGGGTGTTGATCTCCGACGACGCGCGGAAATGCATGTCCGGCGCGATCACGATGTCGGCTCGCCCCTGCTCCAGCCGCTCCCAGGCGCCCGCCAGCACCTCGGTGAAAATGGACACCTGGGTGTTGGCTTTCAGCGCCAGCTTGTCGACCAGCGGAAACAGCAGGCTCGGTGGCGACAGCGCTTCACTGACGATAGTCAGGTGAGTTTCCCAACCGCGCGCCAACGCTTCGGCGTCGGTAGTCAGCTTATCGGCCGCCTCCAGCAGCACCCGACCACGTTCCAGCAACATGCGCCCCACGTTGGTGAACTTGGTGCGGTGGCCCGAACGGTCGAACAGCACCACGTCCAATTCTTCTTCCAATTTTTGCATGGTGTAGCTGAGTGCCGACGGCACCCGGCCCAATTCGTCGGCGGCCGCGGCGAAGCTGCCGCGCCGGTCGATTGCATCCATCACCCTTAGTGCCTCAAGCGTGAGCGCCCGATCTCTGGCCATCGCATCCCTCTGTCAGGAAATTTGAATATGCCGACCAGATTAACTGGCTAACAATCCGACGTCCAGATGCTTACCATTTGGATAATGAATTTAGAGAGCCGATTGCCATGATTACATGCAGAACAGCACAACAATGCGGGCAAGCTGACTTTGGTTGGCTGCAGGCTCGCTACACCTTTTCCTTTGGTCACTACTTCGATCCCAAACTGATGGGCTACGCGTCGCTGCGGGTGCTGAATCAGGAGGTGCTGGCGCCGGGCGCGTCGTTCCAGCCGCGCACCTATCCCAACGTGGATATCCTGAACCTGATCCTGCAGGGCGAGGCGGAATACCGCGACAGCGACGGCAACACCACGCGGGTTAAAGCCGGCGAAGCGTTGCTGTTGGCCACCCACCCGGGCCTGAGCTACAGCGAGCAGAACGTCAGCAGTGATACGCCGCTCACCCGCCTGCAGCTGTGGCTGGACGCCTGCCCGGAACGCAGCAACGAACGGGTGCAGCGCCTGGCGCTGCCGGCGGCGGGCAGCCTGCTGTTGGCTTCGCCGGACGGCGCGCAGGGCAGCCTGCAGCTGCGTCAACAGGTCTGGATCCATCATCTCGATCTGCAGCCGGGCGAAGAACAAACGCTGACGATTAACGGGCCGCGCGCTTATCTGCAGTCGATACACGGCACCATCGCCGCCACCGGCGAGCGCCACGAGGAACAACGCCTGACCTGCGGCGACGGCGCCTTCGTGCGCGAGGAGAATCGCCTGACGATCCGCGCCGAGACGCCGCTGCGCGCGCTGCTGATTGATCTGCCGGTGTAAGCCGGCCGGAAAACGAAAAACCCCGCGCAACTGACGTTGCGCGGGGTTTTCTTTTGTCGAGGGAGTTGACCGGTAAGCCGGGTTCTGTCGTGGACAGTCATTCCTCTAGGCCAGCAATCGCTCACTGGCTCAAGCAGCCTACCCGGGTTCAGTACGGGCCGTACCATGTGAACCCCTATTTGGCCTTGCTCCGGGTGGAGTTTACCGTGCCACGAACTGTTGCCAGCCGCGCGGTGCGCTCTTACCGCACCCTTTCACCCTTACCTGATCCCGCTTGCGCGGGCCATCGGCGGTTTGCTCTCTGTTGCACTAGTCGTAGGCTTGCGCCTCCCAGGCGTTACCTGGCACCCTGCCCTATGGAGCCCGGACTTTCCTCCCCTCCATCTGTCTCCCCGAAGAGGACGGCAATGAAGCGGCGACTGTCTGGTCAACTCCGGCGCGGATAGTAGCGTCGCGGCGGCGGCAGGTCAACCGCTTTACGGCTGTTGTTGCTCCAGCGCGTGCTTATACAGCGCATTTTTCTTCACGCCGTGGATTTCCGCCGCCAGCGCCGCCGCCTTTTTCAACGGCAACTCTTTTTGCAGCAGCGCCAGCGTGCGCAGCGCCTCAAGCGGCAGCGCATCCTCCTGCGCCTTGTGGCCTTCGACGATCAGCACCATTTCGCCGCGGCGGCGCACTTCATCTTCCTGCACCCACGCCAGCAGCTCACCCACCGGCGCGCCGTGGATGGATTCCCAGGTTTTGGTCAGCTCACGCGCCAGCACGACATAACGCTGCGGGCCCCAAACGGTGACCATGTCCTGCAGACTTTCCAACAGGCGGTGAGTGGATTCGTAGAAAATCAGCGTGCGCGGTTCCTCCGCCAGCGCCATCAGCGTATCCTTGCGCCCCTTGGTTTTCGCCGGCAGAAAACCTTCGTAGCAGAAACGGTCGGAAGCGACGCCCGCGGCGCACAGCGCGGTAGTGGCGGCGCAGGCGCCCGGCAGCGGCACCACGCGAATGCCGGCCTCGCGGCAGCGGCGCACCAGGTGATAGCCGGGATCGTTGATCAGCGGCGTGCCGGCGTCGGAAACCAGCGCGATGCTCTGGCCTTCCTGCAGTTTCGCCAGCAGCTGATCGGCCTTTTGCTGTTCGTTGTGATCGTGCAGCGCGAACAGACGCGCGTTGATCGCGAAGTGTTGCAGCAGCAATCCGGTATGGCGCGTGTCTTCCGCCGCGATCAGATCAACGCTTTTCAGTACCTCTAACGCGCGGTGGGTAATATCGCCCAGATTGCCGATTGGGGTGGGCACCACATACAGCGTTGATGCAGAAATGACTGATTGTTGGTGTTGATTCATTGTTTCATCCGGGTTGCCGATTTAATATTGAGCATCTTGAAAAAAACATCACTGGATACAGTATGCTTTCCTCAACATTCGTTCGTACCAAAGCAGGGCGTTCCAAGCCTGTCCGACTTACCGCAGTCATCGCGGCCGCCCTTTTCCTGGCAGGCTGTCCGAGTCGGGCCCCGCAAACGCCGCCCGCCAATATACAGGACGAAGCGAGCGCCAGCTCCGATTACTACCTGCAGCAGTTGCAGCAAAGCAGCGATGATAACAAGGCTGACTGGCAATTACTTGCTATTCGCGCCTTGCTGCGTGAAGGAAAACTGCCGCAGGCCGGCGACCAGTTGAATCAGCTGCCGAAAAACCTCAGCGGCGCACAGCAGACCGAACGCCAGTTGCTGACCGCCGAACTGCAGATCGCCAACAAGAGCTACGTCAGCGCCCGCAGTACGCTGGGCCACCTGGACAGCGGTACGCTGTCGCCGAATCAGAAGGTGCGTTACTACCAGGCGCAGATCGCCGCCAACCAGGGCAAAGCATCGCTGCCGCTGATCCGCGCCTATATCGCTCAGGAGCCGTTGCTGACCGGCAAGGCGCACCAGGACAATCTGGATCAAACCTGGCAGGCCCTGCTGCAGCTGACGCCGCAGGAGATGAACAGCCTGGTGATCAACGCCGACGAGAACGTGCTGCAAGGCTGGCTGGATCTGCTGCGCGTCTATCAGGACAACAAGCAGGATCCCGATCTGCTGAAGGCCGGCATCAAAGACTGGCAGAACCGTTATCCGAAGAACCCGGCGGCCAAAACGCTGCCGGCTCGCCTGAATCAGGTGCTGAACTTCACCCAGGCCTCCACCTCGAAAATCGCCCTGCTGCTGCCGTTGAACGGCCAGGCGAAAGTGTTCGCCGACGCCATCCAGCAAGGGTTCGAAGCGGCGAAAAACGGCGGTTCCCTGCCGGCGCCGCAGCCTCAAGCCGCGCAACCGGTCGGCGCGCCGGCCCAAATGGCGCCGGCCGATCAGGCCGCTGCCGGTGACATCAACGCCAACGGCGCGGTCAGCCCTTCGGCGCAAGAGAGCCAGCCGGCCGTGACCGCCGCGCAACCCGCTACGCCGTCCAGCGCGCCGATAACGCCGCTGCAGGCCGCTAATGCGCAGGTCAAAGTGTACGACACCACCAGCCAGCCGCTGGCCGCCTTGCTGAGCCAGGCGCAGCAGGATGGCGCCACTCTGGTGGTCGGGCCGCTGCTGAAAGAGAACGTCGATCAGCTGTCCGCCAGCACCACCACGCTGAACGTGCTGGCGCTCAACCAGCCCGAAACGCCGAAGGACAATCTGAACATCTGTTACTTCGCCCTGTCGCCGGAAGATGAAGCGCGCGACGCCGCCCGCCACATCTGGGAACAACAGAAGCGTCAACCGCTGCTGCTGGTGCCGCGCGGCGCCTTCGGCGATCGCGTCGCCAAGGCCTTTAACCAGGAATGGCAGAAGCAAGGTGGACAAACCGTGCTGCGTCAGGACATCGGCTCCGCCGGTGAACTGCGCCAGATGGTGAACAGCGGCGGCATCCGCATGACCGGCACGCCGATGTCGAGCGCCCCGGCGCCGCAGAGCGTGACCATCGCCGGGCTGACCATTCCGGCGCCGCCGAGCGACGTGCCCGCCGCTACCGGCGGCAGCGTCGACGCGGTGTATATCGTCGCTACCCAGTCCCAACTGACGCTGATCAAACCGATGATCGACATGGCCACCAGCTCGCGCGGCAAACCGGCGATGTACGCCAGCTCGCGCAGCTACCAGGCCGGCGCCGGCCCGGACTTCCGTCTGGAAATGGAAGGTCTGCAGTTCAGCGATATTCCTCTGCTGGCGGGCTCAAACCCTCAGCTGTTGCAGCAGGCCAGCGCACGTTTCCGCAACGATTACTCGCTGGTGCGCCTTTATGCGATGGGGATGGATGCCTGGACATTGGCCAACCACTTTGCTGAAATGCGCCAGCTGCCGGGCTTCCAGGTTTCCGGCACCACCGGCACGCTGAGCGCGTCGCCGAACTGCGTGATCAACCGCAAGCTGCCTTGGCTGCAATATCGTCAGGGTACGGTCGTGCCGGTCTCTTGAACCCACGCGCCGCCGGGGCGGGCTATGAGTTACTGGCCCGCCGTCATCTGGAACGCGCCGGGCTCACCTTCTGCGCCGCCAACGTTGCGGTGCGCGGCGGCGAGCTCGACCTCATCATGCGCGACGGCGCCACCTGGGTGTTCGTCGAAGTGCGCTACCGCCGCAACGACGCCTTCGGCGGCGCGGCCGCCAGCGTTACCTCTCGCAAACAACAGCGGTTGCTGCACGCCGCCGCCGTCTGGCTGGCGGGGCGCGGCGCCAGTTTTGACACATCATCTTGCCGTTTTGATGTTTTGGCCATTACCGGTAGCCAGTTAGAATGGATACCCAACGCCTTCAATGCGGATTAATTGGGGTTTTGCGGCGCAGACCGGCCCTTTGACTTAGTGGATTAATACAACGTGCTGGATAGAATTAAAGTCTGTTTTACCGAAAGCATCCAAACCCAGATCGCGGCGGCGGAAGCGTTACCTGACGCCATTTCCCGCGCTGCGATGACGCTGGTTCAATCCTTACTCAACGGCAACAAAATCCTGTGCTGCGGCAACGGCACTTCGGCCGCCAACGCACAGCACTTCGCCGCCAGCATGATCAACCGTTTTGAAACCGAGCGCCCCAGCCTGCCTGCCATCGCGCTCAACGCCGACAACGTGGTGCTGACCGCGATCAGCAACGATCGCCTGCACGACGAAGTGTACGCCAAGCAGGTGCGCGCGCTCGGGCACACCGGCGACGTGCTGCTGGCGATTTCCACCCGCGGCAACAGCCGTGATATTGTGAAAGCGGTCGAGGCGGCCGTCACGCGCGATATGACCATCGTCGCGCTCACCGGCTACGACGGCGGCGAGCTGGCCGGATTGCTCGGCCAGCAGGATGTCGAGATCCGCATCCCGTCGCACCGCAGCTCGCGCATTCAGGAAATGCATATGCTGACCGTAAACTGCCTGTGCGACCTGATAGACAATACGTTATTCCCCCACCAGGACGATTAAGGAACTGAGATGAAGCTAAAAGCCACATTTGCAGTGCTGTCCAGCGCCCTGCTGTTGCAAGGCTGTATCGCCGGCGTCGTCGTCGGCAGTGCGGCCGTCGCCACCAAAACCGCCACCGACCCGCGCAGCGTAGGGACCCAGGTGGATGACGGCACGCTGGAAGCCAGGGTAGAAAGCGCCCTGAGCAAAGACCAGCAGTTGAAGAAAGAGGCCCGGGTGGTCGCCACCGCCTATCAGGGCAAGGTGCTGTTGACCGGCCAGTCGCCTAACGCCGATCTCACCGCGCGCGCCAAGCAGATCGCCATGGGCGTGGAAGGCACGACCGAAGTGTATAACGAAATTCGCCAGGGCACGCCTGTCAGCCTGAGCACCGCGTCCTCCGACACCTGGATCACCACCAAAGTGCGTTCGCAGCTGTTGACCAGCGATACGGTGAAATCGTCCAACGTGAAAGTCACCACCGAAAACGGCGAAGTGTTCTTGCTGGGCCTGGTCACTCAGCAGGAAGGACAGTCGGCGGCGCAGATCGCCAGCCAGGTCAGCGGCGTGAAGCACGTCACCACCGCCTTTACCTATGTGAAATGATCCTTCAGGCAAGGGGGCTTCCCCTTGCCGATTTTCTGTACGCTTCCCGCTGTTTTACCCTGGTTTAATGAGCCGCGTTTAAAGTAATCTCTCACTTCATTACGGATAAAATTCAAATGGACAGAATTTTAATCGGTTTTCTCACTGCCGTTTCTTTATTCACCGCCGGAGTTTCCGCCGCCAATCCCACTCAGGATACGCCCCGCGCCGAACATGCCCCGCCCCCGATGACCGGTCAAACCGTTGCTACTCAAGGCGCGATCACGGTCGACCAGGTAAAAATCAATTATCAGGCGCAAACCGGGGTGCTGGAATTGAGTAAAGAGGATCCGGAAGATCCCGTGACCGGCATGTTCTATGTTGCGTATTTCAAAAAGAATGAGAATAAGAACGAAAGCAGGCCGATTACCTTTATCTACAACGGCGGGCCGGGCTCCGCCTCGCTGTGGCTGCATATGGGGGCGCTGGGGCCTAAACGGGTTATCGCTACTCAGCCAGAGAAAACACAGCTGGCGCCTTACCAACTCACCGATAACCAATACAGTCTGCTCAACGTCAGCGATCTGGTGTTTATCGATGCCCCCGGAACGGGTTACAGCCGCTTTTCCAGCAGTGCCGCCAGCCAGCCGGAGAGAGCGCAGCAAAAAGCACAGAGTGCCAGCAACGTCTATGGCGTCAACGGTGATGCTCAGGCTTTTTCTCAATTTATCGTTCAGTTTTTAACGCATTACCAACGCTGGAACTCACCTAAATATTTATTGGGTGAAAGCTACGGCACTACCCGCTCGGTGGTATTGGCCGAGACGCTAAAAAATCAGAATATCGATCTTAACGGTATTATCCTGATGTCGCAGTTTCTGAACTACGACAATAACGTCGACGATCCCAATCAAAACCCCGGCGTCGATCAACCTTACTATCTGGCGCTCCCAACCTACGCAGCCAGCGCATGGTACCACCAGCGGCTGCCGGGCAAACACCAGAGCCTGAAAACCCTGTTAGACCAGGCCGAGCAGTTTGCGCTGGAGACTTATGCCCCAGCCTTGCTGCAAGGTGCCAATCTGCCTGAAAAAGATCGCCAAACGCTCGCCGAGCAGCTTTACCAATTTACCGGCATTCCGGCCGATTATTGGCTCAATGCCAATTTGCGCCTGAGTGGACCGGTCTTCGCCAAGCAACTGTTGCGCAGCCAAGACGAGACCATTGGCAGAATCGATACCCGCTATCGTGGGCCGTCGCTGGATAATATCGCTGAAACGTCCAACTACGATCCCAACGTCAGTGCAATTACTTCCGCCTACGTCGCGCAATTCCACGATTATCTTGGCAAAACGCTGCATTTTAGCGCCGACCAAAACTATCGCGCATTTTCCAATGAGGTCTATGACTGGAACATGTCCAGCAACAGCCGGGACAGATCATTTAACGTGTTGCCGAACCTGTCGCGAGTGATGAAAATGACTCCGACAATGAGAGTGATGGTGATTGGCGGGGTTTACGACCTGGCCACCCCTTACTTCGTCGCCAAATATGAGATGAGCCATCTGCCCGTGTCGCCCAAATTACGCGACAATATCCGTTTCTATTGGTATGACACCGGGCATATGCCGTACGTGGATGAACTATCGCTTAAAAAGATGCACGCGGATTTAACTGCATTTATCAGCGAAAAGCCCTGATGCGGCATTAGCCACCGAAGAGAGGGATACCTTGCCCGAAAGCAGGGTATCGCTTGGTTAATCCAGCTTGTTCTCTTTCAGGAAACCTTCCCCACCCAACTGGCGCATCTGGCGCATAATCCACTGCTGTCGCTGCGCCACATAACCGGACGGCGCATCGGCCCTGAAGCGGTGCGGATTCGGCAATACCGCCGCCAGCAGCGCCGCTTCGGCCGCGGTCAGGCGCTTGGCCGGCTTATGGAAAAAGCGCTGTGAAGCCTCTTCCACGCCGAACACCCCGTCGCCGAACTCCACGATGTTCAGATACACCGTCAGAATGCGTCGCTTGGTCCACACCAGCTCGATGCCCGACGTCAGCCCAGCCTCCAACCCTTTGCGCAGCCAGCTGCGGCCATCCCACAGAAACAGGTTCTTGGCGGTCTGCTGCGACAGCGTGGACGCGCCGCGGATGCGCGTCGGGCGCTTCTCGTTGTGGCTGAGCGCCTTTTCAATGGCCGCCACATCGAAGCCCCAATGGTCTGGAAACTTCTGATCTTCCGCCGCCATCACCGCCAGCGCCATCTGCGGCGAAATGTCGTCCATCGACACCCAGTCCGAATGAGCGACGTAGCCGAAGTCGCCGCTCAGCCAGGCGCTGATCTGCCGCTCCACCATCACGGCGGAAAACGGCACCGGCAGGAAGGCGAAGACCACAATGCCCAACACCCACAGGCCGATAATCGCGATGACGCCGCGTTTCAGCCAATACCACGGACGCAGCCGCCGCCATCCGCCGACCGATTTGCTCATTCAGCCAGTTCCAGCACCCGCGCCACCAGTTTATCGATGCCGACGGCCGCCTGCGCGATCGACGGCGCCAGCATATAGGCTGGCGTGGTCACGATCTTGTGCTCGCTGTCCACCACGATGTCGTCCACCGGGCAAATCACCGGCTCGCCGCCCATGGCGTCAATCACTTCTCCCAGGTCGGGATCGTTGCCAATGGTCAGCCGCGCTTGTTGATCGAGCAGCTTCGGCAACAGCGCCGGTGCGATGCACATCAGGCCAATTGGTTTGTTGGCCTTATGCATCTCGCGCGTCAGACGCGCCAACGTTTCATCGACCCAACATTCCGCGCCGGCCTCGGCGAAATTGCTGAGATTCTTGGCGGCGCCAAAGCCGCCGGGCACAATCAGCGCATCCAGCTGCGCGGCCTCGGCCAGCGCCAACGGCTGCACTGCGCCGCGGGCAATGCGCGCCGATTCAATCAGGACGTTGCGCGATTCCGCCATCTCCTCACCAGATAAGTGATTAATAACATGGCGTTGCGGTTTATCAGGCGCAAAACACACCGCCTGCGCGCCGGCACGGTCCAGCGCCAGCAGCGTCAGCACCGCTTCGTGGATCTCCGTACCGTCATAAACGCCGCTGCCGCTGAGGACTACACCCACCTTTTTCATCACTCTTCCTCCTGTCGCTGCTGTCAACTGGTTCGTGCTCGGAGTTGACAAACACTAATCTACATCACACATTTTAATGAATCTTCTAACAAGAGCGCTTACATTTGCTATGTTGTTGGCTGTATGATGTTTAGGAATTCGCTACAACCTGCTCGACCAGAACACTGAAACCAATACGCAGGTTCACAATTTCCCTGGTGTTGGCGCAATATTCGCGCACCCCGGCTCACGTCGGGGTCATTTTTTTTCAGCGTTCTCTACCCAAGCCCGCAGTACCTGCACGTCGTTACGCCACTCTTGCTTCAGCTCATCTACCCAGTCCTGCACGTTATCCCACCAGGCCGGCAGCGTCGGCGTTTGAATCTGTTGCGCCAACTGCTGCAGGTGACGCAGGCCGACCGAACCGGCGGCGCCCTTGATCTTGTGCCCTTCCTCGGTGATGCCTTTCTGATCGCGCGCCGTCATGTTGGAATCCAGCACCGCCAGATAACCCGGCATCATCTGTTCGAACATCTCCAGACTTTGATGGATCAACTGCGGACCAACCAGGTCCATGTACTGCTCCAGCATCGCGGTATCGAGTAACGACTCATTAATCTGCATCGCCTTGTGCTCCGTTTTCTTAGAAGTGTGAGAAGGTTGATGATCCCAATAGTGTTTGATGACCTTGGTCAGCGCCGGCACCGACAGCGGCTTGCTCAGCACATCGTCCATGCCCGCCTCGAGATACTCTTTTTTGTCTTTCAGCACGTTGGCGGTCAGGGCCACCAACGGCGGCAGCGCCTGCCCGGCGTAACGCTCGCGCAGCGCCCGGGCGATATCCAGCCCGGTCATGTCCGGCAGTTGGATGTCCAGCAGCACCAGATCGAACTCGTCCGGATCGAACATCGCCAGCGCGTCGTGGCCGTTCATCGCCACCTCGACGCTGTTGCCCAGCTTCTCCAGCACCGAGCGCGCCACGATCACGTTCAGTTCGATATCTTCCACCAGCAGGATGTGCAGCGCCGGCAACGGCAGCTCCTCTTCCTCCGGCGCCGCGCTGACGGCTTCCTGCACCGCCGGCGCCTTGATGGTCAAAGTGAAGCAAGAACCGTGCCCTTGTTCGCTGCGCACGGTAATGTCGCCGCCCATGCTCTGCGCCAGCCGTTTGGAGACCGCCAGCCCGATGCCGGTGCCGGTGGCCGGACGGCCGCCGCGCTGATCTTTCACCTGATAATACATGGCGAAGATCTTGTCCTGCTCGTCCTGCGGGATGCCCATGCCCGAGTCTTCCACTTCGAACACCAGCTTCTCCTGCGCCTCGCGCCGCACGCGCACCACAATTTGCCCCTGCTGGGTAAATTTCACCGCGTTGCCGATCAGGTTCCACAAGATCTGCCGCAGGCGCGTGCCGTCGGTCACGATCTGCTGCGGCAGCGGCGTCTGCGGCTCCATGATGAACTGCAGCCCTTTCGGCTGCGCCAGCAGGCCCGAGAGATTCTCCAGATCCGCCAGGAATCCGGTGAAGTCCACCGGCTGGTTGTCGAGCTGCACCTTGCGCCGCTCGAGCTTGTCCATTTCGATAATGTCGTTGAAGATATTGCCGAGGGTGATGGCGCTGACGTGAATGGTCTTCAGGTATTTCAGCTGCTCGTCGTTCAGCTCGGTATCAAGCAAAATGCGGCTCAGGCCGACGATGCCGTTAAGCGGCGTACGCAGCTCGTGGCTGATCGTGGAGATAAAGGTGGTCTTCTCCCTGCTGGCGTTCTCCAGCGCGTCCTGGTAGCGCTTACGCTCGGTAATATCGCGGCCGAAGCCCATCAGCCCGTGGCGTTTGCCCACCCGGTCGTAAAACGGGACCTTGCGCAGCTCGAAACAGGCCTTGCGGCCGTCGGGATACACCAGCCACTGTTCGTAGGTCAGCGAAACGTTGTGGCGGAACACCTTCTCGTCGGTCTCAATGACCTTTTCGGCGATCTCCTGGCCGTAGACGTCGAACGGCGTCAGGCCGATCAGCTGTTTCTCGCTTTTGCCGGTCAGCAGTTCCATCGCGCGGTTACAGCCGGAAAACTCTTTATCTTCGTTGCGGTAGTAGACCAAATCCGGCGAGGCATCGAGGAAGGAACGCAGCAGCGCCGATTGCTGGCCCAGCTCAATCTGCGCCTGCTCGCGCTGCTCCATCTCTTCCGTCAGCTTTTCCATCACCTGCAGGCGCTCTTCTTCCGCTTTGATACGGTCGGCGATCTCCTGATTCAGCTGGCTGATATTGTCTTTGAGCTGCTGATTAAGCTCCAGATCGCGGTGGCGCATCTCTTCCAGCTTGTCCACCAGCCGCGCCAGCCGTTGGCGCGACTCTTCCAGCTGTTCCACCACCACCGAGAGAAAGTAGACCGCCCACGGGGTGATCAACAGACCGAAGAAGATTGAACGCACCACGTCGATGCTTTCCACTTCGCCGCGCAGCAGCATGGTCACCGCCATCTGCACCACCATCGCCAGCACCACCAGCGCCGAGGCCAGCAGCAGCGAGAAGCGCACCAACCCCAGTTTCACCATTAAATCAACGTAGTACTGGGCCAACACCCGGATTTGCTTCATAGCGGCTCCCATCAGACACAATCTTTTGAATCATACCGTAAAACCGCAATGAGATAAGGCGGCAAACGCCGAAGTGTGGCAAAGATTGCACTTCAGAGCGGCATTCCGGGGCGGTAGCGCCGCTTTTCATCCAGCGCGCTGCCCTGCCCGCCGTATTGCTGCAGATAAGCACCGACCGCCTGCATGCCGCTCCAGCGGTTTTCGCACCACAGCGGCGCCAGCAGCGTCGGCCGACGGGCGCTGGCGGAAAGACGGTGGTACACCACCTCGCCCGGCGTATGGCGGATCATCTCCCCGGCGCTGGCGGCGTAAGCTTCCAGCGCCAGTTCGGGCAACCGCCCGGCATGCCACGCCCGCGCCAGGGTACTGCCGGTGACGACGTGCAGCGGATGCAGTTTGATGCCATCCACGCCGGTCTCCGTCACCCGCTGCAGCGTGAGCAGATGATCGCGCTGAGTTTCTCCCGGCAGCCCGACGATCAGATGGCAGCACACCTTCAGCCCGCGCTGCCGGGCCAGTCGCGCAGTCTGCTGATAACAGCGAAAATCATGGCCGCGGTTGATGCGCTTCAGCGTTTTCTCGTGCGCCGTCTGCAGCCCCAGCTCCAGCCACACTTCATAGCCTTGCTCGCGGTATCCCGTCAGCAGATCCAGCGCGGCGGGCGGCACGCAGTCCGGCCGGGTGCCGACGCACAGGCCGACCATGGCGCTCTGCGCCAACGCCTGCCGATACATCGACGCCAGCCGCTCGACCTCCGCATAGGTGCTGGTATAGGCCTGGAAATAGGCCAGATAGCGCCGCGCCCGATCGGCCCGCGCGGCCTGCTGCGCCAGCTGTTCGGCAATGCTCTGGCGTTGCATCGCTTCATCGGCGAACGAGGCGACATTGCAGAACGTACAGCCGCCGCGCCCCAACGTGCCGTCGCGGTTAGGGCAGCTGAATCCGCCGTGCAGCGTGAGTTTATGGATCTTTTCGCCATAGCGGCGCTGGAGATCCGCGCCAAACATATTGACTAATTGCGGCAACTGCATAATCTTGGTGGTTCTCTGTGTTCAAAGCCGCGATGCTAATAAGAAACGGTTTTTCCCGCGATGACAGAGATCAACGCTTTCCCCGCAAGGCGTCATCAGGCATAACTATTCATCATAAACGCAAATCAATTCACTCTAATTCTGATGAATTATTCTAATCGTCACGCAACCGTTAACGGCAATATGACAACACGGTGAAAAATAGTCATAAACATCAGCCAAGCAATATCTTATAGAATAAAATTCTGGCATTACCCCCCGCACTAGCATGGTGCAGAGATTAAGGGGTTGCACTATAGTGAGACAGCTCACACTTCTGCAAGGATCGGCGTTGCCCCACGATAGTGCAAAAATGCATTAAATTACTTATTTATCAAATAAATAAACATCATTAATTCGATAAGAATCTATCTTAAGCCCACATTTGACCTGCGAATTCTTTCTCGCTAAGTTGGAAGTCCGCTGGAAGCTTTCTGGACGGGCAAACGTCTCGTCATATTTATGCAGTAATTGAAGACTCCCTCTTAAAACAAGTCCTATACCACTTGTGAGACCGTCACGAGAGGCCATTGATGGAGGGCGGAAAAGCAGATTGGCGGGGTTAACTTGCTGATTGGACTTCTGCCTGAAATTGGGAAGCCCCCTCGCAGTAGGTTGTGAGAGTCACGCAGAGCCTGGGGAGGTTCACGATATGTTGTACGATAAATCCCAAGAGAGGGACAACTGTGGTTTCGGCCTGATCGCCCATATAGAAGGCGAACCTAGCCACAAGGTGGTGCGCACCGCCATTCACGCGCTGGCCCGCATGCAGCACCGCGGCGCGATCCTCGCCGACGGCAAGACCGGCGACGGCTGCGGCCTGTTGCTGCAAAAACCCGATCGTTTCTTCCGCATGGTGGCGGAAGAGCGCGGCTGGCGTTTGGCCAAGAACTACGCCGTCGGCATGATGTTCCTCAGCCAGAATGAAGAGGAAGCGCGCATCAGCCGCCGCATCGTGGAAGAAGAGCTGCAAAACGAAACGCTGTCGATCGTCGGCTGGCGCGAAGTGCCGACCAACCCGGACGTGCTGGGTGAAATCGCCCTCTCCTCCCTGCCGCGCATCGAGCAAATCTTCGTTAACGCCCCGGCCGGCTGGCGCCCGCGTGATATGGAGCGCCGCCTGTTCGTGGCGCGTCGCCGCATCGAGAAACGCGTGGAGGACGACAGTTTTTACGTCTGCAGCTTCTCTAACCTGGTGACGATCTATAAAGGCCTGTGCATGCCTGCGGATCTGCCGCGCTTCTATCTCGATCTGGCGGACCTGCGCCTGGAGTCGGCCATTTGCCTGTTCCACCAGCGCTTCTCCACCAACACCGTGCCGCGCTGGCCGCTGGCGCAGCCGTTCCGCTACCTGGCGCACAACGGCGAAATCAACACCATCACCGGCAACCGCCAGTGGGCGCGCGCCCGTACCTATAAATTCCAAACACCGCTGATCCCGGATCTGCAGGCCGCCGCGCCGTTCGTCAACGAAACCGGCTCCGACTCCAGTTCGCTGGACAACATGCTGGAGCTGCTGCTGGCGGGCGGGATGGATCTCATCCGCGCCATGCGCCTGCTGGTGCCGCCGGCCTGGCAGAACAACCCGGACATGGACGGCGATCTGCGCGCCTTCTTCGACTTCAACTCGATGCACATGGAGCCGTGGGACGGCCCGGCCGGCATCGTGATGTCCGACGGCCGCTACGCCGCCTGTAACCTCGATCGCAACGGCCTGCGCCCGGCGCGCTACGTGATCACCAAAGACAAGCTGATTACCTGCGCCTCCGAAGTCGGCATCTGGGATTACCAGCCGGATGAAGTGGTGGAAAAAGGCCGCGTCGGCCCCGGCGAGCTGATGGTGATCGACACCCGCAGCGGCCGCATCCTGCACTCGGCGGAAACCGATAACGATCTGAAAAGCCGCCACCCGTATAAAGAGTGGATGGAGAAAAACGTCAAACGCCTGGTGCCGTTCGAAGATCTGCCGGACGATCAGGTCGGCAGCCGCGAGCTCGACGACGCGCAGCTCGAAACCTATCAGAAACAGTTCGGCTACAGCAGTGAAGAGCTGGATCAGGTGATCCGCGTGCTGGGCGAAATTGGCCAGGAGGCCACCGGTTCGATGGGCGACGATACCCCGTTCGCCGTGCTCTCCAGCCGGCCGCGCATCGTTTACGACTATTTCCGCCAGCAGTTCGCGCAGGTCACCAATCCGCCGATCGATCCGCTGCGTGAAGCGCACGTCATGTCGCTGGCCACCAGCATCGGCCGCGAAATGAACGTGTTCTGCGAAGCCGAAGGCCAGGCGCACCGCCTGAGCTTCAAATCGCCGATCCTGCTGTACTCCGATTTCAAACAGCTCACCACGCTGGAAGGCGAATACTATCGCGCCGAGACGCTCGATCTGACCTTCGATCCGCAGCAGCAGGATCTGGAGCAGACCATTCGCGCCCTGTGCGACGAAGCGGAACGCAAGGTGCGTGAAGGTGCGGTGCTGTTGGTGCTGTCCGACCGCGCCATCGCGCCCGGCCGCCTGCCGGTGCCTGCTCCGATGGCAGTCGGCGCCGTGCAAACCCGCCTGGTGGAAAAAAGCCTGCGCTGCGACGCCAACCTGATCGTTGAAACCGCCAGCGCCCGCGATCCGCACCACTTCGCCGTACTGCTCGGCTTCGGCGCGACCGCCATCTATCCGTATCTGGCCTATGAAACCCTGGCCAAGCTGGTGGACAGCCAGGCGATCGACAAGAAATACCGCGACGTGATGCTGAACTACCGCAACGGCATCAACAAAGGCCTGTACAAGATCATGTCCAAGATGGGCATTTCGACCATCGCCTCTTACCGCTGCTCCAAGCTGTTCGAAGCGGTCGGCCTGCACCGCGATCTGGCGGATCTGTGCTTCCAGGGCGTGGTCAGCCGCATTGGCGGCGCCAGCTTCAGCGATTTCCAGCAGGATCTGCAGAACCTTTCCAAGCGCGCCTGGCTGAAACGCAAACCGCTGGAGCAAGGCGGCCTGCTGAAATTCGTGCACGGCGGCGAATACCACGCCTACAACCCGGACGTGGTGAACTCGCTGCAAAAAGCGGTACACAGCGGCGAGTACAGCGACTATCAGGCTTACGCCAAGCTGGTGAACGAGCGGCCGGTCGCCATGCTACGCGATCTGCTGGCCATCACGCCGAAAGGCGAACCGATCCCGGTCGATCAGGTCGAACCGGCGGAATCGCTGTTCAAACGCTTCGACACGGCGGCGATGTCGATCGGCGCGCTGAGCCCGGAAGCGCACGAATCACTGGCGATCGCCATGAACGGCCTCGGCGGCTTCTCCAACTCCGGCGAAGGCGGCGAAGATCCGGCGCGCTACCGCACCAACAAGGTGTCGCGCATCAAACAGGTGGCCTCCGGCCGCTTCGGCGTAACACCGGCCTACCTGGTGAACGCCGACGTGATCCAGATTAAGGTGGCGCAAGGCGCCAAGCCGGGCGAAGGCGGCCAGCTGCCGGGCGACAAAGTCACCCCGTACATCGCCAGACTGCGTTACTCGGTGCCGGGCGTGACGCTGATCTCCCCGCCGCCACACCACGACATCTACTCGATCGAAGATCTGGCGCAGCTGATCTTCGATCTGAAGCAGGTCAACCCGAAGGCGGTGATCTCGGTGAAACTGGTGTCCGAGCCGGGCGTCGGCACCATCGCCACCGGCGTGGCGAAAGCCTATGCCGATCTGATCACCATCGCCGGTTACGACGGCGGCACCGGCGCCAGCCCGCTGTCCTCGGTGAAATATGCCGGCTGCCCATGGGAACTGGGCCTGGTGGAAACCCAGCAGGCGCTGGTGGCCAACGGTCTGCGCCACAAGATCCGCCTGCAGGTGGACGGCGGCCTGAAAACCGGCGTGGACATCGTCAAAGCGGCGATCCTGGGCGCGGAAAGCTTCGGCTTCGGCACCGGGCCGATGGTGGCGCTGGGCTGCAAATACCTGCGCATCTGCCACCTCAACAACTGCGCGACCGGCGTCGCGACTCAGGACGACAAGCTGCGCCGCGATCACTACCACGGCCTGCCGGAACGCGTGACGAATTACTTCCAGTTTATCGCGCGTGAAACCCGCGAGATCATGGCGCAACTGGGCGTGAGCCAGTTGGTGGATCTGATCGGCCGCACCGAGTTCCTGACCGAGCTGGACGGCATCTCCGCCAAGCAGAACAAGCTGGATCTGTCGCCGCTGCTGAAAACCGCCACGCCGCATCCGGGCAAAGCGGTGTACTGCACCGAAAGCAGCAACCCGGCGTTCGACAAGGGCCTGCTGAACAAAGAGCTGCTGGCGCAGGCGCAGCCGCATATCGAAGCGAAACAGGGTAAAACCTTCTACTTCGACATTCGCAACACCGACCGCTCCGTGGGCGCCATGCTGTCCGGCGCTATCGCCAACGTGCACGGCGATCAGGGCATGGCGGCCGATCCGATCAAGGCGCACTTCTCCGGCACCGCCGGGCAGAGCTTCGGCGTCTGGAACGCCGGCGGCGTCGAGCTGACCCTGACCGGCGACGCCAACGACTATGTCGGCAAAGGCATGGCCGGCGGCAGCATCGCGGTGCGTCCGCCGATCGGCTCCGCCTTCCGCAGCCATGAAGCCAGCATCGTCGGCAACACCTGCCTGTACGGCGCCACCGGCGGCAAGCTGTTCGCCGCCGGCCGCGCGGGCGAGCGTTTCGCGGTGCGCAACTCCGGCGCCATCACCGTGGTGGAAGGCATCGGCGACAACGGCTGCGAATACATGACCGGCGGCATCGTCTGCGTGCTGGGTAAAACCGGCATCAACTTCGGCGCCGGCATGACCGGCGGCTTCGCCTACGTGCTGGACGAAGACGGCGAGTTCCGCAAGCGCGTGAACCCGGAGCTGGTGGAAGTGCTGGATGTCGATCAGTTGGCGATCCATGAGGAGCATCTGCGCGGCCTGATCACCGAACACGTGCAGGCGACCGGCTCTTCCCGCGCGGAAGAGATCCTGGCCAACTGGCCCGAGTGGGCGCCGAAGTTCGCCCTGGTCAAACCGAAGTCCAGCGATGTCAAAGCGCTGTTGGGTCACCGTAGCCGTTCCGCAGCCGAGCTGCGGGTGCAGGCGCAGTAAGAGGTAGGTCATTAATGAGCCAGAACGTTTATCAATTTATCGACCTGCAGCGTGTTGATCCGCCTAAGAAACCGCTGAAGATCCGCAAAATCGAGTTCGTCGAGATCTACGAACCGTTTTCGGAAACCCAGGCCAAAGCCCAGGCGGACCGCTGTCTGTCCTGCGGCAACCCGTATTGCGAGTGGAAGTGCCCGGTGCACAACTACATCCCGAACTGGCTGAAGCTGGCCAACGAAGGCCGCATCATGGAAGCGGCGGACCTGGCGCATCAGACCAACAGCCTGCCGGAGGTGTGCGGCCGCGTATGCCCGCAGGATCGCCTGTGCGAAGGGTCTTGCACCCTGAACGACGAGTTCGGCGCGGTCACCATCGGCAATATCGAGCGTTACATCAGCGATAAGGCCATCGAAATGGGCTGGAAGCCGGACATGTCGCACGTGCAGCCGACCGGCAAGCGCGTGGCGATCGTCGGTGCCGGCCCCGCCGGGTTGGCCTGCGCTGACGTGCTGACCCGCAACGGCGTCAAGGCGGTGGTGTATGATCGTCATCCTGAGATCGGCGGCCTGCTGACCTTCGGCATCCCGGCCTTCAAGCTGGAAAAGGAAGTGATGGTCAAACGCCGCGGCATCTTCAGCGAGATGGGCATCGAGTTCCAGTTGAATACCGAAGTGGGCAAAGACGTCAGCATGGAGACTTTGCTGAGCGAGTACGATGCGGTGTTCCTCGGCGTCGGCACCTATCAATCGATGCGTGGCGGGCTGGAGAATGAGGATGCGCAGGGCGTGTACGACGCGCTGCCGTTCCTGATCGCCAACACCAAGCAGCTGATGGGGTATGAAACCGAGCAGCACGAGCCTTATGTCAGCATGGAAGGCAAACGGGTGGTGGTGCTGGGCGGCGGCGATACCGCCATGGACTGCGTGCGCACCTCGGTGCGTCAGGGCGCGACGCAGGTCACCTGCGCCTACCGCCGCGACGAGGCCAACATGCCGGGCTCCAAGCGCGAAGTGAAGAACGCCCGGGAAGAAGGGGTGGACTTCCAGTTCAACCTGCAGCCGCTGAGCATCGAACTGAACAGCGCCGGCCGCGTGGCCGGGGTGAAAATGGTGCGCACTCAGCTGGGTGCGCCGGATGCCAACGGCCGCCAGGCGGCGGAGCAGGTGCCGGGTTCCGAGCACGTGATCGACGCCGACGCGGTGGTGATGGCGTTCGGCTTCCGCCCACACCGCATGGACTGGCTGGCGGCGCACGACGTGCAGCTCGATAAACAGGGCCGCATCGTGGCGCCGGAAGGCAGCGACAACGCGTTCCAGACCAGCAACCCGAAAATCTTCGCCGGTGGCGACGCGGTCCGCGGCTCCGACCTGGTGGTGACGGCGATCGCCGAAGGCCGCAAAGCGGCAGACGGCATCATGAACTACCTGGAAGTGTAAACCTTCCGTACCGCCAAAGGCCCGGCACATTGCCGGGCCTTTGTTTTAACCGGCCACGCTTTGTAACAACCTCCCCCCTTCTCACTGCCTCAACGCGCTATAGTATTGAGTTAGCACCATTGCAGGGCGCGGCTGCGCCTGACACCGAGATAAGGATAGCGAACATGAAATGCTCCATTTCCCTGTTGGCCGGCGCACTGCTGGCCGTCAGTTTCAGCGCCTCAGCCCTGGCGCTGGATTCGCAGGAGGTCGGTTACAATATCGAAGCGCGCGGCGCGCGGCCGGTCGTGGCGCAGTTGGGCAAGGCCGGGCAGTTCAGCGCCGTGGAAAACAGCATACGGTTGGGGGACGACAACTGGATTGCCCTGGCGCCCAAGCTGGCCGGCGGCGGCAATGCCGGATTTACCGCCGGCATTAAATCTGCCCTCTCCGCCGCCCTGATCTACAACCCGGCGGCGGTATTGCAGGCGCTCAACAAAGGCAACGATCTGCCGCTCAATGACATCTGCACCGCGCCGCCGGAAGTGCAAGGCGACACAGCCATCACCAGCTTCCGTGAGCGCGCGGCTCGCGCGCTGTCCACCGTGCGCGTAGGCGATCTCAGCGCGCCGCGCGATGCCTGCATTGCCGCCTTGAAAGGCTGATCCGCGTCGTCAGGGCAAAAAAAAGCACCCCACGGGGTGCTTTTTCGTTTGTTCACGCGGGCTTATTTTACCACGCGCAGCGCCGGGCGGCCACCGCGCGGCGGCTGCGGCGGTTCGTCGTCCGAGCCGTCATCTTCCGCGGTATCCGGGCGATCGCCGTCGATCACCGACATCAACGTTTCCGAAGGGATCGTCTCATTGTCCAAACCTTCGAACACGCCTTCGCTTTCGTCGTAGGCGGCTTCCGGTTCAAACATCGTGCCGGCGCCGTTCTCACGCGCATAGATCGCCAGCACGGCGGCCATCGGCACCGAAACCTGGCGCGGCACGCCGCCGAAGCGCGCGTTGAACTGCACGTCTTCGTTGCCCAACGCCAGGTTGCCTACCGCGCGCGGCGCGATATTCAACACGATCTGGCCATCGCGCGCGAACTCCATCGGCACCTGAACATCAGGGCGAGTCACGTCGACCACCAGGTGCGGCGTCAGCTGGTTATCCAGCAGCCAGTCATAGAACGCCCGCAGCAGATACGGGCGACGCGGCGTCATCTGAGACATGTCCATCGCGCTTAGCCCCGGGTTTGCAGGCGCATTTCACGCTCGGCTTCGGTCAGGGAAGCCAGGAAAGCGTCGCGTTCGAAGACGCGGGTCATGTAGCCTTTCAGCTCTTTGGAGCCGGCGCCGCTCAACTCGATGCCCAGCTGCGGCAGACGCCACAACAGCGGTGCCAGGTAGCAATCCACCAGGCTGAACTCTTCGCTCATGAAATACGGCGCCTGGCCGAAAATAGGCGCGATCGCCAGCAGCTCTTCACGCAGTTGGCGGCGGGCGGATTCTGCTTCCTGACCGCTGCTCTTCTCGATCTTGTCCATCAGCGAGTACCAGTTCTTCTCGATGCGCAGCATCATCAGACGGCTCTCACCACGGGCAACCGGGTAAACCGGCATCAACGGCGGGTGCGGGAAGCGCTCATCCAGGTATTCCATGATGATGCGGGATTCATACAGGGTCAGTTCGCGATCGACCAGCGTAGGCACCGTCTGGTAAGGGTTGAGGTCAATCAGATCTTGCGGCAGGTTATCCATTTCGACCTGCTCGATCTCGACGCTGACACCTTTCTCCGCCAGTACGATGCGTACTTGATGGCTAAAAATGTCGGTCGGGCCAGAGAACAGCGTCATTACCGAACGTTTGTTGGCAGCGACAGCCATGAAAACCTCCAAGTTATCTAGAAAATACTGCGAATAGCCAACTGACAGGCTGCTATCCTGAATAATCTTGCCGCAGGCCGGCAGCACGCAGCGCGACCCGAACCCATAAAAAACCGGCCCAGGAGGTCAACTGCACGGCGAACAGGCGCAAAAGTGGGTGATAGTTTACCAGATTTTGCTTGTTTTGTGGGGACGCTGCGGCGAATTCATGTTGAATTGTCTGATATACCACAGATTTTAGTCGGGGACGGCGGATTTCAGGCATAAAAAAACCCGGTGAAGCACCGGGTTTTTTGCGTAAATCGCACTGCCGAAGCAGCGGAAATTAACGCTTGGAGAACTGCGGACGACGACGTGCTTTACGCAGACCGACTTTCTTACGTTCAACCTGACGAGCGTCACGGGTGACGAAGCCAGCTTTACGCAGTTCAGAACGCAGAGTCTCATCGTACTCCATCAGTGCACGGGTGATACCGTGACGGATGGCGCCAGCTTGACCGGAGATACCACCACCTTTAACGGTGATGTACAGATCCAGTTTGCCAACCATGTCGACCAGTTCCAGCGGCTGACGAACTACCATGCGGGCAGTTTCGCGACCGAAGTACTGTTCCAGGCTGCGCTGGTTGATAACGATGTTACCGTTGCCCGGCTTGATGAAGACGCGAGCGGCGGAGCTTTTGCGGCGACCAGTGCCGTAGTATTGATTTTCAGCCATTGCCATTAATCCCGATTAAATGTCCAGAACTTGCGGTTGCTGTGCCGCGTGATTGTGCTCGGTGCCCGCGTAAACTTTCAGTTTACGGAACATAGCACGACCCAGCGGGCCCTTTGGCAGCATGCCTTTAACCGCGATTTCAATCACGCGCTCAGGACGGCGGGCAATCATCTCTTCAAAGGTCGCTTGCTTGATACCACCGATGTGGCCGGTGTGGTGGTAGTACACTTTGTCTGTACGCTTGTTGCCGGTTACAGCAACTTTGTCAGCATTCAGAACGATGATGTAATCACCGGTATCCACGTGCGGGGTGTATTCCGCTTTATGCTTGCCGCGCAGGCGACGAGCCAGTTCAGTAGCGAGACGGCCTAAAGTTTTACCATCTGCATCAACAACGTACCAGTCGCGTTTTACGGTTTCTGGTTTAGCTGTAAAAGTTTTCATTAGAAAGCTTACCCAATAATTAGTTACACGTTGGTGAACACCCAAACGCTCGAAAACAGTTGAGGCTCACACGACCATACAAGTCCAGCAAACCTACCCCTTCGAATAGCCATTGCCGGCACTATAAAGTTTTTGGGAAAAAAAACTTTGTTGTAACGTGGGGTCGCAAGATTATAGAGAAGTCGCTCACAAAGATCGAACGGTTTTTGAATGGAAAATAAATTTATCGCCGGCGGCGGACAACCGGCGATACGGCGGCGGCAAGCCCGGCAGACTCAGGGCAAATGCGGCAGCTTGAGGTACTCTTCGCTCTGCATTTCCTGCAGGCGCGACAGGCAGCGCTGGAATTCAAATTTCAGCTGCACCCCCTGATAGATCTCGAACATCGACGCTTCGGCGCCGATCACCAGCTTGATGTGCCGCTCGTAGAATTCGTCCACCAACGCCAGGAAACGGCGCGCGGTATTCTCTTTCAGCGGCCCCATCACCCGCACATTATACAGGATCACGCTGTGATACAGCCGCGACAGCGCGATGTAGTCCAGTTGGCTGCGCGCCTCTTCGCACAGCGTGTGGAAATCCACCGCCAGCACGCCGTCCACCGAACGGATAGCCTGCAGCGGCCGATGGTTGATCTGCAGCACCGGCGCGTCATCCCCCGCCTTGCCCGCCAGCTTGACGAACATCCGATCCAGCGTCTCGCGCGTCTGGTCGCTCAGCGGCGTCAGGTAGAGGTGCGCCTGGGTCAGGGTACGCAGACGATAGTCGATGCCGGCGTCGACGTTCATCACGTCGCAGTACTCGTTGATCAGATCGATGGCCGGCAGGAAACGCGCCCGCTGCAGACCGTTGCGGTACAGATCGTCCGGCGGGATATTCGACGTGGCCACCAGCGTGATGCCGCGCGCGAACAGCGCCTGCAGCAGCGTGGCCAGCAGCATGGCGTCGGTGATGTCGGACACGAAGAATTCGTCGAAACACAGCACGTCGGTCTCGGCCTTAAAGCCGTCGGCGACGATTTCCAGCGGGTTTTCCCGCCCCTGCAACTCGGTCAGTTCTTCATGCACCCGCAGCATGAAGCGGTGAAAGTGCAGACGCATTTTGCGATCGCCCGGCAAACTGTGGAAGAACATATCCATCAACCAGGTTTTGCCGCGCCCGACGCCGCCCCACATATACAGCCCCTGCACCGGGCGCTGCGGCGCCGTGTCGCCGCCCTTGCCCAGCAAGCGGCTGAGCTTGCCGCGCAGCCCGCCGGCAGGCGCGCTCACCGCCGGCTTTTGCAACAGAGCCTGATAAATGCGATCCAGTTGAGTGACGGCCCGGCGTTGAACCTCATCGGCCTGATATTCCCCCGCATCCAGCGCCTGCTGGTAGCGAGATAACGGTGATAGTGCCTGCATCTGTTCGATGTTCCCTAAGAACGCTTAGAAATTATTTAGCCAACGTTGGCGGCAAGTTGATGCCGATTCGCACCGTTATCGCCACAAATGCCCGCTGCGGGCGCCGCTGAAAACCCTGTAAAAATTAGGTGGAAGCGCATCAGGATTCCACTCGGACAAGGTTAACGGTTATAGTGGATATTATTAAGTGAAAAATCCCTGCGGAACAACGAAGTCAAAATAGGAGTCATCATGACCTGGGAGTATGCGCTGATTGGTTTGGTCGTCGGTATCGTGATTGGTGCGGTGGCGATGCGTTTTGGCAACCGTAAATTACGTCAACAACAAGTCCTGCAGAACGAGCTGGACAAGAGCAAAACCGAGCTGGAAGAGTACCGTCAGGAGCTGGTCGGCCACTTTGCCCGCAGCGCCGAGCTGCTGGACAACATGGCGCGCGATTATCGTCAGCTGTATCAGCACATGGCGAAAAGCTCGAACAACCTGCTGCCGGATCTGCCGATGCAGGAAAATCCGTTCCGCTATCGCCTGACCGAAGCGGAAGCAGACAACGATCAAGCGCCGGTGGAAATGCCGCGCGACTATTCGGAAGGCGCCTCCGGCCTGCTGCGCGGGCAAAGCGCGCGCCGCGACTGATCCCCTTCGCCCGCGGGGCCACCCGCGGGCTTCCTCCGTTTACCGTCTTGACCTTCCCTCGCATTACCTTTACTGAACTTTGCACGCAAATTCACGGTCTTACCCTTCACTATGACAAGGTGATTGCCTTATCATCGAATTTTCATCGGCAGGTATTGAGAGAGTTATAATCAATGAAGAAAAAGTCGTTAATTCTTAGTGCATTGGCAATGAGCCTCGGCCTGACGCTCAGCTCCGTACCGGTGGCCAACGCGGCCCTGCCCGTCGCCGTTCAGGGGCAGCCGCTGCCGAGCCTGGCGCCGATGCTGGAAAAAGTCTTGCCCGCCGTAGTGAGCGTGCATGTCGCCGGCACTCAGGTGCAGCGTCAACAACTGCCGGAAGAGTTCAGACGCTTCTTCGGCCCTAACTTCCCCGGCCAGCAGCAAAGCTCCCGTCCGTTTGAAGGGCTGGGTTCCGGCGTTATCATCGACGCCGCCAAAGGCTATGTGCTGACCAACAACCACGTCATCAACAACGCCGATAAAATCCGCGTGCAGTTGAACGACGGTCGCGAGCTGGACGCCAAGCTGGTCGGCCGCGATGAGCAATCCGACATCGCCCTGTTGCAGCTCAGCGACACCAAAAACCTGACCGCCATCAAGATGGCCGATTCCGATCAGCTGCGCGTCGGCGACTTTGCCGTCGCGGTCGGCAACCCGTTTGGCCTGGGCCAAACCGCCACTTCCGGCATTATCTCGGCGCTGGGCCGCTCCGGCCTGAATCTGGAAGGGCTGGAAAACTTCATTCAGACCGACGCCTCCATCAACCGCGGCAACTCCGGCGGCGCGCTGGTTAACCTGAACGGCGAGCTGATCGGCATCAATACCGCCATTCTGGCGCCGAGCGGCGGCAACGTCGGCATCGGTTTCGCCATTCCGAGCAATATGGCGCAGAACCTGAGCCAGCAGCTGATTGAATTCGGCGAAGTGAAACGCGGCCTGCTGGGCATCAAGGGCAGCGAAATGACCCCGGATATGGCCAAAGCCTTCAACACCGACGCGCAGCGCGGCGCCTTCGTCAGCGAAGTGCTGCCGAAATCCGCCGCCGCCAAGGCGGGCATCAAGGCCGGGGATATCCTGGTCTCCGTCGACGGTAAACCGGTGAGCAGCTTCGCCGAACTGCGCGCCAAAGTCGGCACCACCGCGCCGGGCAAAACCCTCAAGGTGGGCCTGCTGCGCGATGGCAAACCGCAGGAAGTCTCGGTCACGCTGGACAACAGCGAGAGCGCCTCGACCAACGCCGAAACGCTGTCGCCGGCGCTGCAGGGGGTTTCCCTCAGTAATGGCGCGTTGCCGAGCGGCGACAAGGGCGTGAAGGTGGAGAACGTGGATAAAGGGTCAACGGCGGCGCAGATCGGCCTGCAGAAAGGCGACGTGATCATCGGCGTCAACCGTCAGCGCGTGGACAACATCACCACGCTGCGTAAAGTGCTGGAGGCCAAGCCACCGGTGATGGCGCTCAATATCGTGCGCGGCAACGAAACCATTTATCTGCTGCTGCGTTAATTTGTGCAAAAACCGGGCTCGGTGACATACTGCGCCCGGTTAACTCATGCTATCCTCCGAACATCGTTCACCACACCACGAAAACTCCATGTTTGCTAAGCTCTTGCGTTCTGTCGTTATCGGTCTCATCGTTGCTGGCCTGCTGCTGGCCGCACTGCCCATGCTGCGTTCTTCCAACGGCCTGTTTGCAGACAAACCTGAGAGTACCAGCGACGAAACGCCAGTGAGCTACAACAAAGCGGTGCGCCGCGCCGCGCCCGCCGTGGTGAATATTTACAACCGCAACCTGAACGGGGCCGCCAACGTACTGTCGCTCGGTTCCGGCGTGATCATGAATGAACGCGGCTATATCATCACCAACCGCCACGTGATCAAAGACGCTCAGCAGATCACCGTGGTGTTGCAGGATGGCCGCCGCTACGAAGCGCTGTTGGTCGGCTCGGACGGCCTGACCGATTTGGCGGTGCTGAAGATCGATCCCGGCAATTTGCCGGTGATCCCGACCAATAAAAATCGCGTTGCCCACGTCGGCGACGTCGTGCTGGCGATCGGCAACCCCTATAACCTGGGGCAGACCGTCACACAGGGCATCCTCAGCGCCACCGGCCGCATCAGTATGAGCACCACCGGCCGACAGACGTTCCTGCAGACCGACGCCTCCATCAACCGCGGCAACTCCGGCGGCGCGCTGGTCAACTCGCTGGGCGAGCTGATCGGCATCAACACCCTGACCTATGACAAAATTACCGACGGCGAAACGCCAGAGGGCCTCGGCTTCGCCATTCCGATCGAACTGGCCACCAAAATCATGGACAAGCTGATCCGCGACGGCCGCGTCATCCGCGGCTATTTCGGCATTCAGGGCAAAGAGATCATTCCGCTGCGCTCGTCCAATTCCGGCATCGATCGCCTTCAAGGCATCATCGTGACCGAGATTACGCCAAACGGCCCGGCGAGCAACGCCGGCTTCCAGATCAACGACATCATCATCAACGTGGATAACAAACCGGCGGTGTCCGTGCTGGAGACCATGGATCAGGTGGCGGAGATCAGACCGGGCACCGAGATACCGGTTATCGTGCTGCGTGACGGCAAGCGCATTACGTTGAAAATGACGGTGGGTGAATTCCCGGAAGACAGCAATTAAAAAAGGGCCGGCATTGATAGCCGGCCCTTTGATTTTCATCCTGCCGACGCAGCCGCGCCGGCGCTAATGCCTTACTCGCCTTTCACACGCTCGATGTTCGCACCCAGCGCGCGCAGCTTGTCTTCAATACGCTCATAGCCGCGATCGATATGGTAGATGCGATCGACGACGGTCACGCCGTCGGCGATGCAGCCGGCGATCACCAGGCTGGCGGAAGCGCGCAGATCGGTCGCCATCACCTGAGCACCGGACAGCTGTTCAACGCCATGGCAGATCACGGTGTTGCTCTCGATTTCCGCGTGCGCCCCCATGCGGATCAATTCCGGCACGTGCATGAAACGGTTTTCGAAGATGGTCTCGGTGATAACGCCGGTGCCTTCCGCCACCAGGTTCAACAGGCTGAACTGAGCCTGCATGTCGGTCGGGAAGCCCGGGTGCGGCGCGGTGCGCACGGTGACCGCTTTCGGGCGCTTGCCGTGCATGTCCAGGCTGATCCAGTCTTCGCCCACTTCGATATCGGCACCGGCTTCACGCAGTTTGGCCAGCACCGCATCCAGCGTATCCGGACGGGTGTTGCGGCACATCACTTTGCCGCCGGAAACCGCGGCGGCGATCAGGAAGGTACCGGTCTCGATACGGTCAGGCAGCACACGATACACGCCGCCGCCCAGACGCTCGACGCCCTCGATGGTGATCTTGTCGCTGCCTGCGCCGCTGATCTTCGCGCCCAGCGTATTGAGGAAGTTGGCGGTATCGACAATTTCCGGCTCACGCGCGGCGTTCTCGATAACGGTCGTGCCTGTTGCCAGGGTCGCGGCGCTCATGATGGTCACGGTCGCGCCCACGCTCACCTTGTCCATCACGATGTGCGCGCCTTTCAGACGGCCATCGACGGACGCCTTGACGTAACCTTCTTCCAGCTTGATCTCGGCCCCCAACTGCTCCAGGCCGGTGATGTGCAGATCGACCGGACGCGCGCCGATCGCGCAGCCACCCGGCAGGGAAACCTGGCCGCGGCCGAAACGTGCCACCAGCGGCCCCAGCGCCCAGATGGAAGCGCGCATGGTTTTCACCAGATCGTAAGGCGCGCAAAACTCGTTCACGCCGCTGGCGTCCACGAAGACCGAACCGTTGCGCTCAATCTTGGTGCCCAACTGGCTGAGCAGTTTAATGGTGGTGTCGATGTCCTTCAGCTTGGGGACATTCTGCAGCTCGACCGGCTCTTCCGCCAACAGGGCGGCGAACAGGATCGGCAGGGCGGCGTTTTTGGCCCCGGAAATAGACACTTCACCGCTCAGGCGGGTCCGACCCTGCACACGAAATTTATCCATCTGACTACTCTCTGTTATCTAATCTGAAGCTGCCCGCCCGGCAGGGCAAACAGCCTTAAAATCCGTTGAGTTTGCGGTCTCGCTGCCACTCTTCAGGGGTGTACGCCTTGATAGACAAGGCATGAATGCGGTTGTCCGCAATGTATTCCATCAGCGGTGCGTAAACCGTCTGCTGTTTTTTGACGCGGCTCATGCCGGCGAACAGTTCGCCGACCACGATCGCTTGAAAATGGCTGCCGTCGCCCGTCACGTGCGCTTCATCCAGTGCCAATGCCTGCATCAGCACGTCTTTAATCTCGTTGGTTTCCATAGTATCCAGTTCTGCCGCTAAAGGATCATAAACAGCCTAGTATCTTAGTGGAATACGATGTTTTCTTAAACTAAAGAAAAAGCCCCTGCATAACAGGGGCTTTGTATCGTTTAACCACGCAAAGGCGGTGTAAAACGCCGCTAACCGGCGGTATCGACAGGCATTATCGCCTGCAGGTTGTAGAGCGCGATCAGCGTTTTCAGACGCTCGGTGACGCCGAAAATTTTTAGCGCGACGCCACGTTGGCGCTGCTCTTCCTGCAGATGCAGCAACAGCGCCAGCCCGGAGGAGTCCACGCGCTGCAGTTGCGCCACGTCGATCGCGGTTTTATCCGCCATCAGCGCGTCGCGCTGCCGCCACAACGGCAGCAGCGTTTCACGGTCCAGTTCACCGCGCAGGATCAGCGTCTGCTGCTCTGATTCGAAGCTGAGCGCTGCCGACATCAGTTTTTCTTGTCCAGCGAGATGGGCTGCGCGGCAGCGGCCTGCAGCTGTTTGGTCAAGCCGTCGATGCCCTGAGTACGCAGCGTAGACGCCCACTCGTTTTGCTTGGTGGTGATCATGCTGACGCCTTCGGCGATCATGTCATACGCCTGCCAGTAGCCGGTTTTGCTGTTCTTGCGCCATTGGAAATCCAGACGCACCGGCGGGCGGCCGCCGTTGTCGATGATGGTGACGCGAATGGCCACGATGTCGGCGTTGCCCAGCGGCTGTTCAGGCGCGATCTGGTAAGTCTGGCCGTGGTACATCGCCAGCGCCTGGCCGTAAGCCTGCTCCAGGTAAGCCTGGAAAGCGGTGAAGTAAGCTTCGCGCTGCGCAGGAGTCGCATCTTTGTAGTAACGGCCCAGCACCAGCGCGCCGGCGTATTTCACCTGCACGAACGGCATCAGTTCCTGATGCACGATGGAGCGCAGGTAGTTCGGGTCCTGCTTGATCTTCGGCTGTTCGTTCTTCAAACGGCTGAAGGTCTTCTGCGCCGCGTCTTGCATCATGCTGTAAGGATTGGTTTGGTCGGCTGCGCTCGCCAGCGGCGCAACCACCAGCAGAGCCACCATCAGTAAACGTTTAAACATGCAGGTATCCTCTCTTAATGATTTGGAACAGCGGGTTGCGGTGCAGCGCCGGCAGCGGGCTCAGCGGCCGCGTCTCCCGGTTTGGCGCTGTCCTGACCGCCGCTTTTATACAGGAACTGGCCGATCAGATCTTCCAGAACCATGGCTGATTTAGTGTCCTGAATGGTGCCGCCGTCTTTCAGAATGGTGGTGCCCATATCAGGATCTTCGAAGCCCACGTTAAGCGCCAGATATTGCTCGCCCAGCAGGCCGGAGGTGCGGATCGCCAGCGAGCTGGTATCCGGGATTTCGTCGTACTTTTTCTGGATATCGAGCGCCACGCGCGGCGTGTAGGTTTTCGGATCGAGTTCGATGTCCGCCACGCGGCCGATCACCACGCCGCCGATCTTCACCGGCGAACGCGGTTTCAGGCCGCCGATATTGTCGAACGTCGCGTAAACGCGGTAGGTCGGCTCGCTGCCGATCGATTTAAGGTTCGCCACCTGCAGGCAGATAAACACGATGGCGCACAGCGCGATCAGCATGAATGCCCCAACCCAGATTTCACTCTTCTTCGTTTGCATCGAATCAATTCCCAAACATCAGTGCGGTCAGCACGAAATCCAATCCCAACACCGCCAGTGACGAATGCACCACGGTACGCGTCGTCGCCCGGCTAATCCCTTCAGAGGTAGGCACGGCGTCATACCCGTTGAAAATGGCAATCCAGGTTACGGTAATGGCGAACACCACGCTCTTGATCAGGCAGTTGAGCAGATCTTTTTTCCACTCTACGGCGCCTTGCATCGCCGACCAGAAGAAGCCGCTGTCGATGCCCTTCCAATCCACGCCGACCACCGAGCCGCCCCAAATGCCGATCGCCACGAAGATGATGGTCAGCAGCGGCATGCTGATCATCCCCGCCCAGAAACGCGGCGCCACGATGCGCCGCAGCGGATCGACCGCCATCATTTCCAGGCTGGAGATCTGTTCCGTCGCCTTCATCAGGCCGATTTCCGCCGTGAGCGCGGAACCGGCGCGGCCGGCGAACAGCAGCGCCGTCACCACCGGCCCCAGCTCGCGCAGCAGCGACAGCGCCACCATCATGCCGAGGCTGGCTTCAGCGCTGTAAGTGGTAAGCACGATATACCCCTGCAGGCCCAGCACCATGCCGATAAACAGCCCGGAAACCATGATGATCAGCAGCGACTGCACGCCGACGCTGTAAAGCTGTTTCAACAACAGCGGCCACTGCTTGCCGGGTTCCGGCCGGCCAATCAATGCGTTGAACAGCATCAACCCGGCGCGGCCGAAGCTGGCGCTGGTGTTGATGCCACTGCGCCCCAGAGACGCTAACGCTCTTAATAACATGAGCTTATTTACTCCCTAAGCCTAGCAGTTCAGTCTGATAATCCCCGGCCGGATAGCGGAACGGCACCGGTCCATCCGCTATACCATCCAGGAACTGGCGCACGCGCGCATCAGGATTGTTCTGCAATTGCTGCGTGGTGCCTTCGGCAATCACCCGGTGATCGGCCACGATATAGGCGTAGTCGGCGATGCTCAGCACCTCCGGCACGTCGTGCGACACCACGATGCAGGTAATGCCCAGCGCATGGTTCAACTCGTCGATCAGCTTGACCAGCACCCCCATGGTGATCGGATCCTGGCCGACGAAAGGTTCGTCGAACATGATCATTTCCGGGTCCAGCGCGATCGCGCGCGCCAACGCCGCCCGGCGCGCCATGCCGCCGGAGAGTTCATTGGGCATCAGCTGCGCCGCACCGCGCAGCCCGACCGCTTCCAGCTTCATCAGCACCGTGCTGCGCAGCAGGGGCTCAGGCAGGTTGCTGTGCTCACGCAACGGGTAGGCCACGTTTTCGAATACGGTCAAATCGGTGAACAGCGCGCCCGACTGGAACAGCATGCTCATCTTTTTGCGCGCGTCGTACAACTGACGGCGGGACAATGCGGGAATGTTGTCGCCGTCAAACCAAATCTCCCCGCGGTCCGGCGTCAGCTGACCGCCGATCAGACGCAGCAGCGTGGTTTTGCCGATGCCCGACGGCCCCATGATCGCCGTGATCTTACCGCGAGGCACCGTCAGGTTGATGTCTTCAAATATCCGCCGGTCGCCGCGCGAGAAGCTCATGTCGCGCACTTCGACCAAATTATCTGCCTTTTGGAGCATGTTAATGGACCCTTTACGACTCATCTTTTGCAGAATCTACCCGTGATGTTAAAGCAATGGGCGCAATCCGTCTCATCTTTACAAAAACTTACTGCCATTTCGCAACCAATGATGCCATTGGTTTTACTTTTCCGCGCCACCCGGTCAAAATTGGCGCCATAACGAAAAAAAACGAAAGTGTTCAACAATTAGCCGGGAAAAACCGTTGCTGCGCTCAAGCGCACGCACCGGAGGGCAAGCAATACCGCCGCATTGACGGCTTTAACCAACGAACCGGGATAATACCCGACAAAGGACCCTGCATGTTTCTCGCAATAGCATTATTAATCGTTGGTTTATTTCTACTGGTGTATGGTGCAGACCGCTTAGTTTATGGTGCTGCCGTGATTTCCCGTTCGCTTGGCGTGCCGCCGTTGATCATCGGCATGACCATCGTCGGCATCGGCACTTCACTGCCGGAGCTGATCGTGTCCACCACCGCCGCGCTGAACGGGCAGATAGATATGGCCGTTGGCAACGTATTAGGTTCCAACATCACCAACATTTTATTGATCCTGGGCGTCGCGGCGCTGATTCACCCGCTGGCTGCACGATCGGAAATACTGCGGCGCGAACTGCCGCTGATGTTAGCGGTCACAGTATTGTGCGGTTTCGTGTTGATGGACGGCACCCTGAGCAGGCTGGACGGCGTGCTGCTGCTGACCGCCGCCGCCGGTTTCATCCTGCTGATGCTGAAAATCGCCCGGCTGGCGCAGCGCGAGGGCAGCGACAGCCTGACCATGGAGCAGATCGCCGAACTGCCGCAGGACAGCAGCAATACCGTGGCGGTGCTATGGCTGGTGCTGGCGTTTATCATTCTGCCGCTCTCTTCCAGAATGGTGGTCGATAACGCGACGGTGATCGCGCACTATTTCGGCCTCAGCGAACTGGTGGTCGGCTTGACCATTATCGCCATCGGCACCAGCCTGCCCGAGCTGGCCACGTCCATCGCCGGAGCATTAAAGGGCGAAGATGATATGGCGATTGGCAATATCATCGGCTCCAATATTTTCAACACGGTGATCGTGCTGGGCGTCCCCGCCCTGCTGTCGCCGGGCAGCGTGGACGCCGCCGCCTTCCAGCGCGATTACTGGGTGATGCTGGCGGCCAGCGTGCTGCTGAGCGTGCTGTGCATCGGCCGCAAACACCGCATCGGCCACCTGGCCGGCGCGCTGTTATTATGCGGCTTTATTGCGTATCTTGCGGTGCTGTTCTTTAACCCTTTCAGTACTTTCGGCTAAACCGACGGGAATGAGTATGTCGAACATTGAGTTGCAACCGGGCTTCGATTTTCAACAGGCCGGCAAAGAAGTGCTTCAGATAGAGCGTGACGGGCTGGCTCAGCTCGACAGCTACATCAACGCAGACTTCACCCGCGCCTGCGAAACGATCGCCGCCTGCGGCGGCAAAGTAGTGGTGATGGGCATGGGCAAATCCGGCCATATCGGCTGCAAGATCGCCGCGACCTTCGCCAGCACCGGCACCCCCTCATTCTTCGTTCACCCGGCGGAAGCCAGCCATGGCGATTTGGGCATGGTCACTCCGCAGGATATCGTGCTCGCCATCTCCAACTCCGGTGAGTCCAGCGAGATCCTGGCGCTGATCCCGGTGTTGAAACGGCAGCGGATCACCCTCATCTGCATGACCAACAATCCGGAAAGTTCGATGGGCAAGGCGGCGGACATCCACCTGTGCATCAAGGTGCCGCAGGAGGCCTGCCCGCTGGGGCTGGCGCCGACCACCAGCACCACCGCCACGCTGGTGATGGGCGATGCGTTGGCCGTCGCGCTGCTGAAGGCGCGCGGTTTCACGCCGGAAGATTTCGCGCTGTCGCATCCGGGCGGCGCACTCGGCCGCAAGCTGCTGCTGCGGGTTAGCGATATCATGCACAGCGGCGACGAAATGCCCCACGTCAGCGCCGACGCCTCATTGCGCGACGCGCTGCTGGAAATCACCCGCAAAAATCTGGGTCTGACGGTGATCTGCGACGATCTGATGAAAATCGCCGGCATCTTTACCGATGGCGACCTGCGCCGGGTGTTCGATATGGGCATCAACCTGCACGAAGCCAAGATCGCCGATGTCATGACGCCGGGCGGCGTGCGGGTGCGTCCCAACCTCCTGGCGGTCGATGCGCTGAATCTGATGCAGCAACGCCACATCACCGCGCTGCTGGTTGCCGATGGCGACCAGTTGCTGGGTGTGGTACATATGCATGACATGCTGCGTGCCGGCGTCGTTTAATTAAGGAATAGAACGGAATGGGTATGGTAGAAACCTGCTACGGGCCGGTAGAACAAGAGGTTATGGCGCGTGCCGGGAACATCCGCCTGTTGATTTGCGATGTTGACGGCGTACTGTCGGACGGCCTGATCTTCATGGGCAACAACGGTGAAGAATTGAAGGCGTTCAACGTGCGCGACGGTTACGGCATCCGCTGTCTGAAAACCTCCGACATCGAGGTGGCGATCATTACCGGTCGCTCCGCCAAGCTGCTGGAAGACCGCGCGCAAACGCTCGGCATCACCCATCTGTATCAGGGGCAATCCGATAAGCTTTTGGCCTTCCGCGAACTGTTGGATAAACTGTCGTTAACGGCGGATCAGGTCGCCTATATCGGCGATGACCTGATCGACTGGCCGGTGATGGCGCAGGTGGGCCTGGCGGTCGCGGTCGCAGACGCCCATCCGCTGCTGACGCCGCGAGCCCACTACGTCACCCGCATTGCCGGCGGCCGCGGCGCGGTGCGCGAACTGTGCGACATCATTCTTTTGGCTCAAAATAAGCTGGAGGACGCCAAAGGGCTGTCGATATGAGTAAAACCAAACTTTGGATCACCATCCTGTTGACGGTGATCGTTCTGGCGCTGATCGGCTGGAACATGACGGACTTCAGCGACGATACGGCTCCTGGCCCGGCTAACGATCAGGATCCGACCTACCAGAGCCAGCACACGGTCACCGTGGTGTACAATCCGGCCGGTAAACTGAATTATAAGCTGGTGGCGGAAGACGCGAAGTATTACACCGCCGGCGAGCTGAGCTGGTTCACCCAGCCGGTGATGACGCTGTTCGACGAGAATGCGGTGGCCACCTGGTCAGTTCGCGCCGATCGCGCCAAACTGACGAAGGACCGGATGCTGTATCTGTATGGCCACGTCGAGGTAAACAGCCTGACCACCACCTCGCAGCTGGAAAAAATTAAGACGGACAACGCTCAGGTAAACCTGGTCACCCAGGACGTCACCTCCGATGACGAAGTCACGCTTTACGGGACCAATTTTACCTCTAACGGCATGAAAATGCGTGGGAACCTGCGGACCAAAACCGCTGAGCTGATTGATAAGGTTAAGACCAACTATGAAATCCAGAACCAAAAACCAACTCCGTAATCTGTTGATCGGCAGCTTAGTTTTGGCCGCCAGCGCCCCTGCTCTGGCGCTGAAATCCGACTCCAGCCAGCCAGTCAGCATCGACTCGCTCAAGCAGTCGTTGGATATGCAAAGCAACGTCAGCACCTTTACTGACAACGTGGTGATCAAACAGGGCACCATCGATATCCGCGCTGACAAGGTGGTGGTCACCCGTCCGGGCGGAGATCAGAATAAGACCTATATTGAAGCGTTCGGCAACCCGGTAACCTTCTACCAGATGCAGGACAGCGGCAAGCCGGTCAAAGGCCACGCGCAGAAAGTGCGTTACGACGTGGCGACCCAGCTGGTGACCCTGACGGGCAACGCCTATCTGGAGCAGCTCGACAGCAACGTGAAAGGCGATCGCATCACCTATCTGGTGCAACAGCAGCAAATGCAGGCGTTTAGCGACAAAGGCAAACGCGTGACAACGGTTCTGGTACCGTCGCAGTTGCAAGACAAAAACGGGCAAAAAAAGAGTAACTAATCACTTATGGCAACACTCATCGCAGAAAATCTGGCGAAAGCCTACAAGGGCCGTAAAGTTGTCGAAGACGTCAGCCTGAAAGTGAAATCCGGCGAGATCGTCGGCCTGCTCGGCCCGAACGGCGCCGGTAAAACCACCACTTTCTACATGGTGGTCGGCATCGTGCCGCGCGACGCCGGGCGCATCGTGATCGACGAGGAAGACATCAGCCTGTTGCCGCTGCACGCCCGTGCGCGCCGCGGCATCGGTTACCTGCCGCAGGAAGCGTCGATCTTCCGCCGCCTGAGCGTGTACGACAACCTGATGGCGGTGTTGGAGATCCGTCCCGATCTCACCAGCGAACAGCGCGAAGACCGCGCCAAAGAGCTGATGGAAGAGTTCCATATCTCCCATCTGCGCGACAGCCTCGGCCAGGCGCTGTCCGGCGGTGAACGCCGCCGCGTCGAAATTGCCCGCGCGCTGGCGGCCAACCCGAAATTCATTCTGCTGGACGAACCCTTCGCCGGGGTGGATCCGATTTCCGTTATCGACATCAAAAAAATCATCGAGCACCTGCGTGACAGCGGCCTGGGCGTGCTGATCACCGACCACAACGTGCGCGAGACGCTGGACGTGTGTGAACGCGCCTACATCGTCAGCCAGGGCAAACTGATTGCCCACGGCACGCCGGATGCTATTCTGGCCGACGAGCAGGTTAAACGCGTTTATCTGGGCGAAGAGTTCCGCCTCTAAGCGCCGGCGCGTCCTGCGGGACGACACCGTTAACGGAAGTAGACAGAAAACTATGAAGCAAGGTTTGCAACTCAGGCTCAGCCAACAGCTGGCCATGACACCTCAGCTCCAGCAGGCGATCCGCCTGCTGCAGTTGTCCACGCTTGAGCTTCAGCAAGAGATCCAGCTGGCGCTGGAGAGCAATCCGCTGCTTGAACAGACCGATCTGCACGACGAAATCGACGCCAAAGAAACCCAGGAGACCGAGGGGCTCGATACCCGCGAGGCCTTGGAGCAGAAAGACATGCCGGAAGAGCTGCCGCTGGACGCCACCTGGGATGAAATCTATACCGCGGGCACGCCGTCCGGCACCGGCACCGACTACAGCGACGACGAGCTGCCGGTCTATCAGGGCGAGACCACCCAAACGCTGCAGGATTATCTGATGTGGCAGGTGGATCTGACGCCGTTTTCCGATACCGACGCCGCCATCGCCACTTCCATCGTCGACGCGGTGGATGACACCGGCTATCTCACCGTCCCGCTGGAAGACATTCTGGAAAGCCTGGGCGACGAGAACGTGACCCTCGAGGAAGTCGAGGCGGTGCTGAAGCGCGTGCAGCGTTTTGATCCGATCGGCGTCGCCGCGCGCGATCTGCGCGATTGCCTGCTGGTGCAGCTCTCCCAATACGCCAAAGATACGCCTTATCTGGCCGAAGCGCGGCTGATCATCAGCGAGCATCTGGATCTGTTGGCCAACCACGACTTTCGCAGCCTGATGCGATCAACCCGGCTAAAAGAAGATACACTGAAAGAAGCGATGCTGCTGATTCAGTCGCTCGATCCGCGCCCAGGGCAGTCGATCAATACCGGCGAATCGGAATACGTCATTCCGGACGTGCTGGTGCGCAAAACGCAGAACAAATGGACGGTCGAGCTCAACGGCGACAGCGTGCCGCGTTTGAAGATCAATCAGCAGTACGCCGCGCTGGGCAACAGCGCCCGCAGCGAAGCCGACGGCCAGTTCATCCGCAGCAACCTGCAGGAAGCCAAGTGGCTGATTAAAAGCCTGGAGAGCCGCAACGAGACGTTGCTGAAGGTCACCCGCTGCATCGTCGATCAGCAGCAGGCGTTCTTCGAGCAAGGCGAAGAGTTTATGAAACCCATGGTGCTGGCGGATATCGCCCAGGCCGTGGAGATGCATGAATCGACGATCTCGCGCGTCACCACGCAGAAGTTTCTGCACAGCCCGCGCGGCATTTTCGAATTGAAATATTTCTTCTCCAGCCACGTGAATACCGACAGCGGCGGCGAAGCCTCCTCGACGGCGATCCGCGCGTTGGTGAAGAAATTGATTGCGGCGGAAAACCCCGCCAAACCACTCAGCGACAGCAAGCTGGCCACCCTGCTCGCCGATCAGGGGATCATCGTGGCCCGGCGCACCGTCGCCAAGTACCGAGAGTCTTTGTCCATCCCGCCGTCGAACCAGCGCAAACAGTTGGTTTGACCTCTATTGAGAAGGAAGACACTATGCAGCTCAACATTACCGGACACCACATCGAAATCACCGATCCGTTGCGCGAGTTCGTGAACAACAAGTTCGCCAAACTCGAACAGTATTTTGATCGCATCAATCAGGTGTATGTTGTATTAAGTGTGGAAAAAGTGCAGCAAATTGCGGAAGCAACGGTGCACGTGAATGGAGGCGAGTTGCACGCCACCTCGGAAGACGAGAATATGTATGCCGCAATTGATACGCTGATCGACAAATTGGCACGTCAATTGAACAAACATAAAGACAAATTGAAGCAACACTGACACCCTGACCCATTCCGTGAGGCGGCATCCGTCGCCGCCTCTCCCTTCGGCGCGTGACCCGCATGGGTGACGCGCCGAACGGTAATCAGGGTCAAAACCGACGAAAAACCGCCTTGCCGGGTTCGCCCGGCGGCGCGGTTTTAAGTGAAGATGAGATGAACAACGAATATATGCAATTAAGCTCGGTGTTAAACATCGAGTGCACCAAAAGCTCGGTACACTGCACCAGCAAGAAGCGGGCTTTGGAAATTATCAGCGAACTGGCCGCCAAACAGCTCAATCTGCCTTCGCAGGTGGTGTTTGACGCGGTTCTCACCCGGGAGCGCATGGGCAGCACCGGTATCGGCAACGGTATCGCCATTCCCCACGGCAAACTGGAAGAGGACACACTGCGGGCCGTTGGCGTGTTTATCCGTCTCGACCAACCCATCGCTTTCGACGCTATCGACAATCAGCCGGTCGATCTGCTGTTTGCGCTGCTGGTGCCTGCCGATCAGTGCAAAACCCATTTGCATACGCTGTCGCTGGTCGCCAAACGCCTGGCAGACAAAACCGTATGCCGCCGCCTGCGCGCCGCGCAGAGCGACGAAGAACTTTACCAAATCATCACCGAGTGATGCCCGGCCGGCGTGACTTCCAGCCCGGATAACGATACTGTTTTACGATGATGGATCCGGCTGCGGCCGGAATAACAAAGTTTAACGGTGGCGATGAACGCCGCCGCGATGCCAGGGGAGTTGCCACATGGTGCTGATGATTGTCAGCGGCCGTTCCGGTTCCGGAAAATCCGTCGCCTTGCGGGCGCTGGAAGACATGGGTTTTTACTGCGTTGACAACCTGCCGGTGGTTCTGCTGCCGCAGCTCGCCAATACGCTGGCGGAACGCAATATCTCCGCGGCGGTCAGCATCGACGTGCGCAACATGCCGGAATCGCCGGAAGTGTTCGAATACGCGATGACTCAGCTGCCGGACAGCTTCTCGCCGCAGCTGCTGTTCCTCGACGCCGATCGCAACACGCTGATCCGCCGTTACAGCGACACCCGCCGCCTGCACCCGCTCTCCAGCAAAAACCTGTCGCTGGAAAGCGCGATCGACGAAGAGAGCGATCTGCTCGAACCGCTGCGCTCGCGGGCTGACCTGATTATCGACACCTCGGAAATGTCGGTGCACGAACTGGCCGAAATGCTGCGCACCCGCCTGCTCGGCAAGCGCGAGCGCGAACTGACGATGGTGTTCGAATCCTTCGGCTTCAAGCACGGTATTCCTATCGACGCCGACTACGTGTTCGACGTGCGCTTCCTGCCTAACCCGCACTGGGATCCGAAGCTGCGGCCGATGACCGGTCTGGACAAGCCGGTAGCGTCGTTCCTCGATCGCCATACCGAAGTGCATAACTTCATTTACCAGACCCGCAGCTATCTGGAACAGTGGCTGCCGATGCTGGAAACCAACAATCGCAGCTACCTGACGGTCGCCATCGGCTGTACCGGCGGCAAACACCGTTCGGTGTACGTGGCGGAACAGCTGGCCGATTACTTCCGCTCGCGCGGCAAGAACGTGCAATCGCGCCACCGCACGCTGGAAAAGCGCAAGCAATGACGGTCAAACAGACGGTTGAAATCAAAAACAAGCTGGGCATGCACGCGCGCCCGGCGATGAAACTGTTCGAACTGGTGCAAAGCTTCGACGCCGAAGTGATGCTGCGCAACGAAAGCGGCACCGAAGCCGAAGCCAGCAGCGTCATCGCGCTGCTGATGCTGGACTCCGCCCAGGGTCGGCACATCGAAGTCGAAGCGACCGGCCCCGATGAAGTCAACGCGCTGGCGGCGGTGGTCGAGCTGTTCAACTCCGGGTTTGATGAAGATTAGTCGCTGAGACTCTTCCCATGCGTCGCCTCGGCGCATGTGTTGCCTCCGCCCCTCCCATAGTGTAGCCCTCCCGTTTCTCATTTTGCGAATCCGCTTCCAGAATCAGCCGTAACCGCCTGTAAATTCACGTCATGGATTTACCCCCACCACGGTAATCGCAATAGTGTGTAACGCAAAAACAGACAACAGGCGGATGTTTCCCCACGCTTTGCTTGCGGGACAACAGAAAGTTTACAATTTGTGAACTTCACCGGCAGTCGCTATAATGTTCACCGGGTAGGAATCGAAGGAACGATGCATATCATTTCCAGGGAACCGTTCAATAACGCAACGAAGCAATATCCCAATGAAGCCACTGCTCTCGAGGCCATTTATAAAGCGTTGCGACGGGGCGAGTTCCGCACGCCGGACGAGTTAAAAGCGCTTTTTCCTTCGCTCGATCGTATGAAGTACAAAGAGAAATGGTGGGTCATTGACGTCGGCGGCAACCACCTGCGGATCTTGTTCTTTGCCAGCTTCGAGACACAGAAAGTCTTCATAAAGCATATCGTTAGCCACGCCGAATACGACAAGCTGATGCAGCACTATCGAAGGAGTTCGTCATGATTACAGATGCCATTAAGGCGGCCGATGCGCTACTGCGCGCCGTACCCTTATTGCAGGGCAGCCACGCTCAGCAAGACTACCGAGAAGCGCTCGAATTGGTGGAATATCTGCTGGAAAACGATGAACGCCATCCGCTGATTGACATGTTGGCAAAAAAAATCGCCGAATATGAAGACAACAGCGCCGAATTTACCGCATTCAACCAGCGTATCGCCCAACTCCCGCAGGGGGTGGCCGCGCTTCGCGTATTGATGGAACAGCACCAACTCAGCCAAAGTGATTTTGAACATGAGATCGGCAAAAAGTCGTTGGTCAACCAAATCCTGAACGGCAAAAGATCGCTGACCATTCCGCACATTATGGCGCTGGCCAAACGCTTCAATCTGCCCCCAGCCCTGTTCCTGCCGGAAGCGGATTAATCCCCCTCAACTCCGGCTCAGGCAGTCCAGCGCCACCGCCTTAAAACTGTCGAAGCTGTCGCTGCCCAGCAGGCGGCTCATTGAGCGTTCACGCACGAAGGTGACGAACAGCTCATAGATCGCCATCGCCTCTTCATAGTCGCTCTTGCTGATCGCCAGCAGGAAAATCACGTGCGCGACCTCGCCCTCGCCCCAGGCGACGCCCTGCGGCGCCAGCAGCGTCACCACCACGGTCTTTTTCGCCAGCAGCCCCAGCGAGTGCGGCAGCGCGATGCCTTCGCCCAGCAGCGTGGAGACGATCGCCTCGCGTTCGACCACCGACGGATAAAAGTCCGCGCCGACGTACCCTTCCCGCTCCAGCTGGCCGCACACCCGGCTGAACAGTTCCGCCTGCGTCAGCGGCTCGTTGAGCACCATGAAATGCTCGGCGTCGAAGAACTTCTCCAGCATGTACGGTCGGGTGCGATCCACCAGCACCAGTTTGCCCAGTTGCTCCAGCTGATAATCGGTCGGGAACGGCGACATCACCACTACCGGCTTGTTCTTTTCGCCGATGCGGGCGTTGGAAATCACGAAGTCTTCGTCGATGTGCGCGAGCATCTCATAATCGCGCAGCGAGACGATGCGCGTCATCACCAGCTGCGGATACTTGCGCGCAATCTGCGCCTGGATCATCCGCACCGTCGAGTTGCCGGTGTCGCACACCAGCATCACCTGCGGGTGGCGTTCATAACCGATGTTGTAATGTCGCTCCAGCCCCACGCCGATGTGCAGCACCAGATAACCGATTTCGTTCTCGCTCAGCGTATAAGGCGTGTACTTGCCCCAGCTGGAGACCGCCGCCAGCGTCACGTCGTAAGCCATCGGATAGTGCTGCTTGATGTTGGCCAACAGCGGATTGGGGATGTTGATCTGGTATTTCACCCGCGTAATCATGGTCTTGATATGGGTAAGCAGATCGGCCCGCAGCTGCTCGTCGCCCTGCAGGTTGTAGTTATAGTGTGCGTTGATGTAGGACAGGATGTAGTCCACCAGCGCTTCTTCATCGTCGGCGTTGATTTCGGTCGGCTGCACGTCTTGCACGCGGCGCGCGGCGATATTGACCCGCAGATAGGCCTCTTCGGCCATCGAGATCTCTTTGCCGGAGGCCGCACGCAGCTCCGCCGCCAGGCGGGTCGACACCTGGCGCACCGCCTCGTCGCCGTCCTCCACCTCGAAGTCCGACAGCGGATAGCCATCGTTGATGCGCCGCAGCGCCACCGCGCAGTAGAAAATCAGGTACTGCTCGCCCTCGTCGGTCAGACGAATGGCATATTGCGACAGCAGCGGGTGCAGCAAGCCGGCGAACGCCGCCACCTGCGGCTGCAGCAGGATCTCGTTGTTGAGCAGCGGGTTCTCGGCGTCGGCCAGCTGCAGCTGGAACAGCAGGTCGGTCAGGCAGGCGCGGATCGCCATCTCCGCGCCGAACAGCTTCATGCCGTAACGCGGCTTGGTTTCGATCGTCAATTGATAGTGCGCCAGACGCTCTCTCACCTCAGCCATGTCGTTTTGCAGCGTGCCGCGGCTGACGAACCACTCGTCAGCCAAATCTTCCAGTTTGAGGGAGAAGGCTGAGGTCAAAAAACGCACCAGCAGATAATGCACCCGCTCCTGCGCGCTGCGCGGGGTGGCGTGTTTGCGGCGCTCCTGATGCTGCAGGGCGCTGAACAGCGCAGCATTATCGACCTGCAAACGATAGCCGGCCCCGCGGCTATGCACGAAGCGCGCGCCGTATTTGTCCAGGATCTCGTTCAGCGCGGTGATATCCGCCCGCACCGTGCGGGTAGACACGGCGAAACGCTTCGCCAGCTCATCCTGCGGCAACGTCTCGGTTTGCAAAGCATCGAACAAGTAAGCCAAACGCGGGTAAGGAAATCGCACCATTCTGTGTCCGTCAATCAGGCGGCCCGCCCGGTGAACCGGGCGGGCCACGGGTTACTTCGGCGGCGGCAGGAACGCCATTTGCGAGGGGCTGCCGATCGGCAGATAGCCGCCCACAAAGCTGAGTTTGCCGTCCGTCGGGTTGACGCTGAAGCGGGTGACGTTATCGCTGCGCTGGTTCAACGCATACAGATAGCGGCCATCCGGGCTCAGCGCCAGCGAACGCGGATAATCGCCGCGGGTCCAGGTTTCCGCTACCGGTTTCAACTCACCGCCAGCGCCCACGCTGAACTGGGCAATGCTGTTATGCAGCCGGTTGGCGACGTACAGCGTGTCGCCGTTCTTGCTGAGCGCCAACCCCGAAGCGAAGCTGGTGCCCTGATAGTCGGCGGGCAGCGCGGAAACCGCATGCAGTTGTTTCAGAGTACCTTTTTGGCGATCAAAACGGTAGCTGGTCAACGTCGAGGCCTCTTCGTTCACCAGCAGCACGGTTTCGCCGTCCGGATGGAACACAAAGTGACGCGGCCCCGCGCCGGCGGAAGAGGCGGCGATCCACGGCGGATCGTTCGGCGTCAGCCGGCCGCTCGCGGCGTCAAAGCGCCATTGGTAGATGCGATCCAACCCCAGATCGGTGGAGAACACGAACTTGCCGCTCGGATCGCTGGCGATCATATGGGCATGCGGGCCGTTGTGATCGCTGATGGCGAAGCTGCCGTTCACCGCCGCCGCCGGTTTGGCCGCGCCCGCCGGGCCCTGTTGCTGCTGCACCGAGCTGGCGGCGCCCAGGCTGCCGTCCGCTTCAATCGGGAAGACCGCCACGCTGCCGCTGACGTAGTTCGCCACCAGCAGATGCCGCCCGTCCGGCGTCGAGGTGAGATACACCGGCCCCGCCCCCTGCGAATCCACCTGGTTGAGCTGCGTCAGTGCGCCATCGGCCGGATTGATCCGGTAGGCGGTGATGCCGCCGTGCTTGCCGCCGTTGAAATCGGCCACTTCGCTGGCGACATACAGCGTCTTGCCGCCGACGCCCAGCGTCAGCTGCGCCGGATTCGGCACGTTGCTGACCAGCGTAACCTGGCTCAACGCGCCGCTGGCCGGATCGACCCGCACCCGGTAAACGCCTTCGCCGTTGGGATTGTAGGTGCCGATATAGGCAAAATGAGATGACGTGGAGTTCATTGCATCCTCAGCATGCAGCGTCGGGCCGGTCACGGCCAGCAGCGCTATAAACAACGCGGTGCGTCGGGTTGGAGCCTGCCAGTTTCGCATAGTAGTCCTCAATATAGGTAACGGCGCGGCATGCCGCGCCACGGGAAAACCTTCGCCTCCCAGCGTTTACCTCATCCCATTACGCGTTCAACCCACCAGCTTTTTGGTCATCGCCAGCAGGGCTTTCACGTCCTGCGGACGCGTATCGCCGCTGGCGGCGTCGATGATCGAGCTGTAGATATGCGGGATCACGCGTTTCACGCCGGCCGCCAGCGCGATCTCGACGATCGGCTCAAAGTTCTCCAGATCGATGCCGCCGGTCGGCTCCAGCATGAAGTCATGCTCGGCGCAGGCCTTGGCTACGTACTGGTACTCGTCCTTGCACTTCAGGCCGCCCATCGGGAAATACTTGATGGAGCTGCCGCCCATGTCTTTCAGCAGGGCGATGGCGGTTTCCACCGGCACGATGCCGTCCGGCGCCGCGGCGCTCAATGGGCCGGTAGAGATCTTCACCCAACCGACGCGGCCGGTCGGCGACACCAGGCCGTTGACCACGCTGTCGTTCTGGCCCAGCAGCGCACGGCTGGCGCCGACGCCGGTAAACACCTGGTTAACGTGCTGCGGCTGCACCTGCTGAGCGATCAGGCTGACCATCGCCGACTGCTTCGGATCGCCGGCGCCCAGGCCGACCGAGAGCGCGTTTTCAATCAGGCGCGCATAGCGCAGCATGTCGGTCACCGCGCTATCGACATCCGGGTAGTTCTTGGAGAGCACGCCCACCAGCACATGGCCTTCCGCCGCGGCGTAGATGTCCTGCGCGTTGGCTTTGGAGCCGGCCAGCACGTTCAGGCAGACGCGGTCGCGATAGTAGTTAGGCTGCAGCTTCATGCTTGTTTCTCCGTAAACAGATTTTTGATACAGGTAAAGACGGTCATCAGTTGCCGCTCGTCGACGCTGCGCACGTCGACCTCAATCTTGCCCTCGTTGGCCTTGTAGCCGCGGAAGTAGATGGCGATATCGCCGGTTTTCAACGCCTGGACGATGTCATAGGTCGACCGCCCCAGCACCGCTTCGTCAAAGGCGATCTCGGCGCGAGCGATATCGCGGCCGGCGCTGTCCCAGACGGTCCTGGCGCTGACGCCGGTCAGGGTGTTGAGGCTGTCGAGGAACGGCGTCATCCGCTCCACCATCTGTTGCCCGGTGGTTTTCTCAAGCGTCAGATAGCTTTCAATCGCTTGGGTCAGGCCGAGGATGCCCTCTTTGCCGACCTTCATCGCCCGGCCAATGCCGCCGGATTGCAGCTTCACCCACTCGACGTACTGTTTCTTGCCGACAACCAGACCGCTGGTCGGCCCCTCGATGGCTTTAGCGCCGCTGTAGATCACCAGATCGGCCCCCATCTGGTAGTAACACATCAGATCTTCTTCCGCCGCGGCGTCGACGATCAGCGGCAGGTTATGTTTGCGCGCCACCACCGCCGCCTGCTCGACGGACAGAATGCTTTTCTGCACGCAGTGGTGCGATTTGACGTACAGGATCGCCGCAGTCTGCGGCGTGATGCAGGCTTCAATCTGCTCCGGCGAACATTCGTTGGCGTACCCCGCCTCCACCACCTTGCCGCCGCCCAGTGCCACCATGGTGTCCACCGGCGCGCCGAAGTTGACGTTTTGACCGCGCGGCAGCACGATCTCGCGCGGCACGGCGATCGGCGCCGAATGCAGGTTCACCAGCAGATTGGCGTTATCTTTAACGATCACCGCCGCCACCGACTGGGCGATGCCCGCCGAGGCGCAGGAGACGATCACCGCATCTTCCACGTTGAGCAGATCGGCGATGTAGGCACCGGTCTTGTTGACCAGATCCTTGATTTCGAAATAGTGGTTCAGGCCGTAATCAACGGCGTCGATCACGTCCTGGCGCGGCGTAGAAACGCCGAGAATGGTCATACGGCCGGAGGTGTTGATCACCTGCTTCAAACCGTATTTTTCATAAATCGAAGACATGGCTTGCCTCCCCTTGTTCGGTTAATAGGATTTCCCCGGCCACCACCGCGGCCAGCGGCACCAGCAGCCGTTCGCCCTCGGCGGTTTGCCCTTCGGCGTCGGCGAACACCTGCGGTTCGCGGCGCAGCTCAAACAGCGTGAAATCGGCGTCATAGCCCGGCTCCAGCCGCCCTTTGCCGCTCAGCTGCAGCGCCGACGCGGCGTTCTCCGTCACGCAGGCGATCACCTGCGGCAGCGTCAGGCCGACGCTGAAGAATTTGGACATCACCGTCGCCAGGCTGTGCACCGGCCCGTTCATGCGGTTGCGGCAGTAAATATCGGAGCTGATGGTGTGCGGCAAAATGCCCAGTTTGATCGCCTGGCGCGCCACCTCGAAGCTGAAGCTGGCGGTGCCGTGCCCTACGTCGAGCAATACGCCGCGCCGCAGCGCGCGCTGGATAGACTCGCGCAGTGTGCCCGCCGGCGTCAGAATGCGGTTCGGTTTGCCGTTGTAGCAGTGGGTGATGATGTCGCCACGGGTCAGCAGATCGGCGATGTCGTCCAGATCCGGCGGGTTGTTGCCGATATGCACCATCAGCGGCAGCCGACGGTTTTCCTGCTGGATCTCTTTGGCCAACACCAGCGGCCGGGTGCCGTTCTTGCCCACCACGCTGCTGCTCATGCGCGCCTTGATGCCGATGATGAAACCGGGATGGTTGGCGATGGCCTGGCCGGCCTCGCGCTTGTCGATGTCCGTCAACTCCGCCAGCTCGTTCTGCCGCAGCAGGCCGATGCGCGAGATATTGAGGAAGGCGAAAACGTTGGTTTTGGCGCTGCGCGTCAGTTGATAAAAAGCGTCGATATCGTCGGCGCCGGTGCTGCCGGCATCGACCACGCTGGTGACGCCGCTAGCGACGCCGACCCGATCCGGCTCGTCATGGTAAATCGGCGATTCGGGATAGCAGTGCACGTGCGCATCGATCCAACCGGCACTCAGGCGGCAGTTGCCCGCCAGATCCAGTTGGCGAACGGCGTTGACGTCCGCCGCCAACCGCCCCACCGAGGCTATTTTGCCGTCTTTCACCGCCAGATCGATCAGCGTATCGTCCGCCAGTCTGGCGCCTCTGATTACTAAGTCATACATACCGCATTGCTCCTGTTAGCCCGGGCGCCGCCGCAGTTTCGGGCGGCGCCTGGCGCAGGCCTCTTAAGAAATGGCTACCGGGAAGATCGCCCCCAGGATCATCGCGCCGAGGATCGCTCCGCCGGTGATCGGTTTGCCCCAGATATAGAACAGCAGCGCGCCGAGCAGCGAACCGATGCCGATCGGGATCGAGGCGGTCATCGCCGACAGGATGATCAACGGCCCGAGGAAGCGGCCCGAGGAGTTGCCCGCGCCCATCATCACGTCAGCCCCGTAGGTGGAGTTGCTCTGATTGATGGTGAATTTGCGCGCCAGAATGATCACATAACCGATCGCCAGGCCGATGATCAGGCCGGTGGCCAGCGAAGCGGCGAAGTTGGCGACCGGGAACACGATGCCGGCCCCCAAAAGCAGCGCCGGTACGCCCAGCCCGACGCCGGTCTGGATCGCGCCGCCGATGTCGAGGATGCCCACCAGCGAACCTTCGATGATGCGCGCGAACAGGAAGCTGGCGCCGAACGCCGCCACAGCGCCGTACACGCCGGTATCCATCCCCGCCCGCAGCATGGAGACGAAGGCCACTTCGTTAAAGGCACCGATGCCGTACAGGTAGTACATGTGCGTCCCGGCGAACACGCCGGAGGACAGCAGGCCAACAAAAATCGGGAATGACCAGTCGGCGTACCAGAAGCCTTTTTGGGTTTGCTCTTCCATCATCCCGCTCCTTATTTACCGCTCAGGGTGTTGTGAATGGCGTCCAGCCAGCCCGGCACGCCGAGGCTGAAGGACTCGAGAACTTTCATGTCGAAGCCGCGGAAGAAGCCGCTCAGCACGAACAGCAGCACGATCACCGCCATCATGATCTTGGTGATTTTGTTCCAGCCGCTCTCTTCCACGCCTTTGCCGATCAGAATGCCCAGCACCAGGCCCGGTACGGCGTTGCCCATGATCAGCTGCGCCAGGCCGCCGAAAATGGTGCCCCAGAAGCCGGAACGGCGCCCGGCGTCGATCGCCGCCAGCCAGAAGATCACCGGCATCACGGTGTTCACCAGCAGGTTGGCCGCCGGCACCAGCACCTTGATCGCGGTGACCTGCAGCGCGGCAGGCACGGCGGAAGCGGTGGTATTGAGGAAGGCCACCACCAGCATGCCGATGATGCCGCAGGCGATGGCCATTTTTTTCGGATCGTGCAGCGTTTGCGCCAGATTGCGGTTCTTGACCATCAGGGCCGCCGCGCCCCAGTGCGGGATGATGCGGTGATCGACGTCCTGCGTGAAGGAGCCCGCCGCCACGGAAGACGCCCAGGCGTTGAAGAAGAAGCCCAGACCGAATGAGAAGTGGGAAGCCGGATCGCCCTCGCAGGAGTTCAGCTCGCCCAGGGTGCGAAACGCCCCCATGCCCTGTGTTGTCGGCGCGTGGAACATGCGTGCGGCGCCGGCCCCTACGCCAACCCCCACCAGCCCACCGATAATAATCGATTTAAATAAGATGATTAAAAACATCAGTATACCCTTTCATTTATGCTAACGTTTTTATTTCGTGACGAAGACAACCTTCTCGGTATTGATAATGGTTACGTTCACGGTTATTTCCAGAGAAACGGCATAGCTCTTTCTTTCACGCGGCAAAAAGAAGAAAAGAAATTTCTCTTTTGTTATTTTCTCTTCCGCTTTCACCACGCTGACGTCCTGCGGCTCGATGCGCAGCAGAATATTGTTGGTGGACTTTAATACCGCGCCCTGCACATTAGCCAAGGCGGAAGCAAAAGCTTTCGCTTTGCTGTCGCCTTTACCCTCCACCTTTACCGATGTGGTATATTGCTCTTTCATTATGGGTTGCCATGTTTTTTGACGTAGGCTTCCACCAGTTTCTGGCCCAGCTCTTCTTTATCCATAAAGCCGAACCCCAGCACGTTGCAGCCTTCGTTAATTGCCGTCACGCCCTCTTCCACCGAACGCATGCCGTATTTGGCTTTGTAGCCGTATTTGGTTTGCGCGGTAATCGCGCCGGCGCCGCCGCTGCCGCAAAAAGAGATGCCCAGCTGCGCGTTTTCCGCTTTCATGACGTCGCCCAGCTTCATATCCGCCGCCACGCCGGGGATAACCACCGCTTTTCCGCCTGCGTTTTCAACGCCCTGGCCGACTTTTTGCCCTTTTCCCAAACGATCGCCGATCACTACGGTAATTTGACCCATGGTATATTCTCCTGATTGAAATCGATGCGTTAACCGCTATGCGTTATTATCTTTCGCCACTTCGAAGTGCACTGAAAGCAAATAGGCTTCTTCGATAGGCAATGTGCCAAACTGATCCACCACGCGCTCCGCCATTTGCATGGACTCGGCGGAAATTTCGTCGAACAGTGATTTATCCACCTCCGGCAACGGCTCACCGGTTATTGAGCGCAGCACCATGGCGCGAATATGCGACTCCAGCATCTGTTGCTGCACCGCATTGGTATAAATATTCTCAGCATTCAGCATCGCGGTAATATCCGCCAGCACCCGAGCGGTGATCTCACCGGCTTCGCTGATATCGGATTGTTCAATTTCTTTTATCGAAGCAGATCCATCATTCACTTTTCAGTACCCCTAGATCCCACATTAATCAGTAAGCCGTAAAGCGCATCACCTGAATAACCCGCTTTCTGTGATGTCTTTACCCTACCCCCGGTAAGATTTTCTGTGGAGACCGGTTTTTTCCAGTTCGAAGTGGAAATCGAATGACGCGCGGAGATCCATTTCGCAAAACGGCGCTAAGGCGAAAAAGTAAATGAGATAACAATTACATAACCCGGCTAACGGTTTTTTTTGCCTCGATTGACGATAAAAGCCTTCGTGATCGGGATCTCTTTCTTTTCTCGCCCCAACCGCCTACTATCAATGGGACAAATCGACATTACCCACACCCCCGCTCCTCTGGCGCGGGGGTGTTGCTTTGTGTTGTTTTTCCGAATTTATGGGTGCACAGACTGGCGCCCTTTGATTTGACTGGAGAGTGGAATGACCAAACCCATCATTACTATTAATGAGCTGGATGCGGAACGCCTGGATGCGCTATTGGAACAACCGGCCTTTGCCAACACCGACGTCGCCGCCGCGCTGAACGACGAGTTGGATCGCGCGGAAATCCTGCCGCCGGAGAAAATGCCGGCCAACGTGGTGACCATGAACAGCCGCGTGCGTTTTCGCGATCTGCACACCGATGAAGAGCACGTGCGCACGCTGGTTTACCCGGCCTCGCTGAAAGACAGCCACGATCAGCTGTCGGTGATGGCGCCGCTGGGCGCAGCGCTGCTCGGCATGCACGTCGGCAAGCAGATCTCCTGGCAATTGCCGAACGGTGAAGAAGCGCGGATTGAAGTGCTGGAATTGCTGTACCAGCCGGAAGCGGCGGGCGAATACCACCGTTAAGCGGTTCTCAGGGCGGCATCCGGCCGCCCTTTCTGTTTCAGAGGCAGATAGCGATCAGCACGGCGATCAGCAGCAGCACATAGATTTTGGCATGCAGCGCATCGCTCACCTTCGGCAAACAGCGCCTGGCAAACACGATCCCCGCAATCCCCGCCACCACCAGCAGCCCCAGAATGTTCAGATTGACGTAGCCCAGATACTGCGGCCCGCTCATCTCGCGCCACCCCAACACGATATACATCAGCGCCCCGATCACCGCCACCGGGATCGACAGCGGGTTGGCGGCGCTGACGCAATACTTCATGTCATAGCCATGGCGGCGCAGCAGCGGCACGGTCATCACGCTGCCGCCCACCCCCAGCAGTGTGGCGATGCCGCCGATCAGCGGCCCGCCGCCCCACAGCGTGGCAGGGGAAAGTTCAGCGCGCGCCGGTTTGGTCAGGAACCCCCGGCGGAACAGACAGTCGGCGATGGTCACCGCCATATAGGCCACGAACAGCACGCGGATCACGCCGTCCGCCAGCAGCGAGGAGGCAAACGCGCCCAGCGCCGCGCCGATGCCGATGAAAAAGATCAGCGGCACGATGGTTTCCCGCAGCAGGTTGCCGCTGCGCCAGTTGGTCAGGGTGGCGTACCCCGCGTTGAGGATCATCACCGCCGTCGAGGTCGCCACCGCAATATGCATCGCCTGGCCGGGCTGCTCGCCTGAGGCGGAGATCAAATGGTAAACGAAAGGTACCACCACAAAGCCGCCGCCGAAGCCAAACAGAATGGTGGTGATGCCGGTCAGAAAACCGGCACCCAGAACGATTAACATTTCAATCATGGCCGTGCGCCCGCACGAAGTCGTCGAACCCGGCGCAGAACTGCCCCGCCAGCGGGTGGAAACGATCGCCGACAAACAGCCCCAGATACTGCTCGCGCACGGCGTCGTGATCCACCAGCTCAATGCCCGCCTGTTCCGCCTGCGCCAGCGTCTGCGCATCCGGGAAGCCCCAATAGCGCGAATCGCCCTGCTTTTCCGCCGCTATCGCTTCGCTCCGTTCCGCCCGCATCAGCTGGCGCGCCAGGAAGGTGCCGCTCTGCACGCCCAGCAACATCATGTTTTCCAGGAACGACAGGTCGTGGCGCAGCTCGGCGGGCAGGCGGGCGAGCACCGGGCCGGCATCCCAATGTTCGTCCATTTCATGCAGCGTCACCGCACAGTCCTTGTCACCGTTCATCATCGCGCGGAACAACGTCATCACCCCGCGATAGCGCGGCAAGTCACCCGGATGCAGGTTCCACAGCAGCTTGCCGCGCCGGCTGAAGGCGCGCACATAGTCGGCGGAAAATTTCTGATAACAGCGCAAAGAAATCACCCCGTCCATATGACCCAGGCTGCTGATAAACGCGGCGTCATTGATGTCGAGAACGCGATGCGCTTTGACCCCGGCGGCGGCCAGGAACAGTGCCGGCGGCTGATAGGCGCCCTCACAGGCGGCGGCGTTGCGGCCAACGAACGGGAACACGAAATCGTTCAGCACCTCGCGCTCATACAGCCCCAGGCGGCGAACCGCCGGCTCCTGGGCGCGGCCGCCGCTTTTCGCCAGGGGGAAATACACCGTAAAAGCACACTCGCCTTTCAGGGCGGCGATCAGATCCTGACATACCAGCCAGGAGAAAATGTCGTTGCCGACAAAGAGCGCTACGTTTTTCATGCTTCAGCCTTCTTTGCGTTGAAAATAGGGTTGTTAAACACGATTTTGCTGATATCTCGCGTGATGGATTCCATCGCCGAGGTGTAAAAAAGGTCGCCCTTGGCGGGCGCGCCGAGCGAGTAGAGATGCTGCTCGCGGCCGCGGCGATCGGCGATTTTCAGCGTGTGCGGGTTGCACTTCACGCCGCCGAACAGGTTCTCCTGCACCACCCCGTCTTGCAGCAGTTGATGGCTCAGGCGGTTGGGCGGCAGTTGATAAGAAGGCGTGGTGCAGTTGAACAGATACTGCGCATGCACCCGCGTCTCATGGCAACGAAGGATAAATCCGTCCGCCCCCTTGCTGATATCCGCCAGGCCACCGCAGGCGCGCAGGCGTTGGCTCTCCAACGCCGCCACGATCTTGTAGGCGTTCTTGATCGGCATGGCGTGCCGATTGCGCATCCAGGAGGAGTTGTAAAAGCGCATGAAGATCTGCCGGTTGTTGGCATCCATTTTGACCCAGGCGGCGCACACCGTCGGATGGATCGCCGCCAGGTAGCTGCAGATGTGCTCCCGGGCAAAGCGCGCCCGGTCGAGGCTGTCCGCCAGATCGCGGTAGCAATCGCGCCTTTCCCCCAGCGCCGAGAGCACCGTCAATCGTTCCGGCCCCGGATAGTGACGCGCCAGCGCGGCGTTGACCGCATGCACCAGCTGATGCGCATCAATAAAATCGTTACCGGCGACAAAGCGCCGCAGCCCCTCAACAAACGCCTCCGGCGGCGGACGCATCAACGCCGGTTGCACGCTGGGGAACAGGCCCGAACGCGACAGGGCGCAGATATCGGTGGCCCCCAGGCGCTCCATCAGTTCAACGATGGCGTCGATCGCCGTCAGGCTGCAGCCGATCACGCCGATGGTTGAGTAAGGGTTGATCGGCGGCAGATCCCGGTGGGCCTGATAAGCGATCACCCCGTCCACCGGATAGAGACATTCCGGCGGGTTATGCCCCGAACACAACACCAGCGCGTTCATCTGTTCGGCGGCGCCGCAGGCGGTGGTCAGCCGATAGCCTGCCTCGTGCGGCGCAATGGCATTCACTTCGGCGGTCACGAAATTCAGCGCCACGTTGCTGTCCGCCGCCATATACATCGTCATGTCGCGAATAAAATCGAGATATTCCCGATACAGCCAACGCGGCGGATAACGATCCTGGCAAAACTGCGGGAAATGCATGGCGATCCAATCAACGAAGTGCGCGTCGTCGAAAATATCCGCCGACATATTTTCTGGCGTCATATTTAATATATGGCTGTCAAAATCGCTGCTGTATGCCATACCGCCCTTGAAGCCCTGCTTGTCGAACACCGTCAGGGAAAGCGGCCTTTTGCAATGATTAACCGACTTATTTTTTATAAAGTTATACGCAAAAGAGATGCCGGCGGCTCCGCCGCCAATCACACCGAACTTATACATGAAATATCACCTTATAGTCATTGAACTGCGCTAAGAACTATTGCTTCAGGTGTTGGAATAAAATGACGATTTATTCCTTATTAACTTCTTGTATTGCGAGAACGAAAACCTTCTTCTCACCCCGGTGTGAAAACTTGCGCGGGCTTTATGGCCGATAAAATAACGGCGCCCCGGACAAGCGTTATTTTTCTGCCCCGATAGTAGGGCGACCGCCGCTGGCTTGCTTTATATGAAAGGCCAACTATCATTGCGTTTCGGCCAACCTGCCGCCAAAGGGGACACATGCGCAACGTCCGCATTGATGACATCGACCACGTAGCGCGCGCGGTAATCGCCATCGGCACCGATTATCCGCCGGGGCATTTGCTGCCGATGCACAGCCACCGGCGCGCGCAGTTGCTGTACGGCGCCACCGGCGTCATGCACGTTTTCACGCAGCAAGGCAATTGGATCGTCCCGCCGCAGCACGCGGTGTGGCTGCCGCCACAGATGCCGCACGCGGTGAGAATGGTCGGCGTCACTACCCGCAGTCTGTACCTCGAACCGGGCGCGTTGCCCGCCGAACAGCCTCAGGTTTGCCAGGTGGTTAGCGTCACCCCGCTGATGCGCCAACTGTTGATGGCGGCGGTGGACATGCCGCTGGAGTATGAGCGGGAGGGACGCGACGGGGCGCTGGCGACGCTGCTGCTGCACGAGCTGGCCCGGCTGCAACCCTTGCCGTTGCACATCCCGCTGCCCGCCGATCCTCGGCTGGGCGAGCTGTGCCGCGCCTTTTTGCAGCACCCCGACGCCCACGACTCCGCGCAGCAATGGGCCCCTCGTCTGTACATGAGCATTCGCACCTTCAGCCGCTTCTTTCGCGCGCAGACCGGCCTGCCTTTTTCGCAATGGCGTCAGCGCGCCTGCGTGGTGCTGGCGTTGGCGCTGCTGGCCGAAGGGCGCAGCGTGACGCAGGTGGCCATGGAGATGGGATATGACAGCAGCGCGGCGTTTTCAACCATGTTTCGCCGCGTGCTGGGGCAGGCGCCCTCCTCCTATCTGACGGAAGACGGGCGCGACGGTTGACGGGTTAGCGGAATTTCTTGTGGTTGGCGTCGCGGGTCTGCTTGAAGCCCTGCGCCAGCTGCTTGGCTTCGGCGACTTTGCCCTGATTGGCCAGCGCCAGCGCCTGATCGATCTGGCCGATCAGGGTATCCAACCCGCTGCGGAAATCTTTCATCTCCGGGCTGTCGGCGGCTTTGCTCTCCAGTTTCGGCGGAGTGCCCTGCTTGGCATCCTGCGCGGCGGCGCGCATGTTCTGCAGGCTCTGTTTGAGGGTGGCGGCGGAGTCGGTATTCAGCACCGTTTTGTAGTTTTCCGCCAGGGTGTCCATATCGTCGCCCAGATCGGCGGCGGCCGCCAGCGAACTGGCCGCCAGCAGCGTCAACGCCGCCAGCGCTTTCAGGGTATTCTGCATGTTTGCTCACCTTCCAGTTATTGTTTTAGTTAACCCACCGCTACCATAGGCAAGGCCGGGCAAAATCGAAACCGGAGATTTGTAAGCAAGGTTGAGACGGGATAACGCGCGGCCGGCGGACGCCGACCGCACAGAGGATCACTGGCCGGCGATCTTCATTTCCGGCAGCAGCACCGAACCGCACTGGATATTGCTGCGGGTTTCGATATCGCTGCCGACGCTGACGATGTTGCGCAGCATGTCTTTCAGGTTGCCGGCGATGGTGATCTCGCTGACCGGGTACTGGATCTCGCCATTTTCCACCCAAAAACCGGCGGCGCCGCGAGAATAATCGCCGGTGACGCCGCTGACGCCCTGGCCCATCAATTCGGTGACCACCAGGCCGGTGCCAAGCTGTTTCAGCATGCCGGCGAAGTCTGCGCCCTGCCCGGCAATGCGCCAGTTATGGATGCCGCCGGCATGGCCGGTGCTGTGCAGGCCCAGCTTGCGCGCCGAGTAGCTGGTCATCAGCCAGGTTTGCAGCACGCCATCCTTGACGATATCGCGCCGTTGGGTGCGCACGCCCTCGCTGTCGAACGGCGTTGACGCCAGCCCTTTCAGCAGATGCGGGTGTTCCTCGACGGTCAGCCACGACGGCAGGATCTGCTTGCCGAGCGCGTCCAGCAGGAAAGTGGATTTGCGGTAGACGCTGCTGCCGCTGATGGCCCCCACCAGATGGCCGAACAGCCCGGTGGCCACTTCGGAGGCGAACAGCACCGGCGCCTTCATGGTCGACAGTTTACGCGGCGCGAGACGCGCCAGCGTGCGGCGGGCGCACTCCTGCCCCACCCACTCGGGGCTGTGCAGATCGCCCATCGCACGGCCGATGGTGTAAGCGTAATCCCGCTCCATGTCGCCGTCCTGCTCCGCAATGACGCAGCTAGACAGCGAATGACGGCTGGAACAGTAGCTTTGCAGCATGCCGTGGCTGTTGCCGAACACCTTGATGCCGTAGTGGCTGTTGAAGCTGCCGCCTTCGGTGTTGGTAATGCGTTTGTCCGCCGCCAGCGAAGCCTGCTCAGCGCGCGCCGCCAGCTCGATGCCGCGCTCGGCGTCCAGCTCGGTCGGGTGGAACAGATCGAGATCCGGCGCCTCAAACGCCAACAAATCTTTCTCCGCCGGGCCGGCGCAGGGATCTTCAGAGGTGTAACGCGCGATGTCCAGCGCCGCCTGTACGGTGCGGGCGATGGCATCCGGGCTGAGATCGGTGGAAGAGGCGCTGCCTTTACGCTGACGGTGATACACGGTGATGCCCAGCGCGCCATCGCTATTGAACTCGACGTTTTCCACCTCGCCGAAGCGGGTGCTGACGCTGATACCGGTCGATTTGGTGACCGCGACTTCCGCCGCGTCGGAACCGGCGCGTGCCAGCTCCAGAGCCTGAGAAACGGCCTGTTCCAGCGCCTTGCGCTGTTCTGCAACTTGAGTGACTACTTTCATCAATCTGCCATAATTAATCAGAAAATCGTTGAGAAAAGTGCCGGAGCGGCGTAGTTGTGCACGCGGGGCGGCGCGCAAAAATCCTGAGATCTCTGCCGTTGAGTCTAACAGGAACCGCGTTGAATTTCGCATAAAGCCGGCAACCTGTTAGGATTAGCCTCTTTTTAACGGAGCCTACCATGAACAAACAGCCTGAAGACTGGCTCGACGATGTCCCGGAGAATGAAAACGAGGACGATGACGAGATTATCTGGGTCAGTAAAAGTGAAATTAAACGTGATGCCGAAGCGCTGAAAGACCTGGGGGCCGAAATGGTCGATCTGGGCAAAAACGCGCTGGATCGCATTCCGTTGGACGAAGATTTGCGCGCCGCCATCGAGCTGGCGCAGAAGATCAAGAAAGAAGGCCGTCGCCGTCAGCTGCAGCTGATCGGCAAGATGCTGCGCGCCCGCGATATCGAGCCGATCCAGACCGCGCTCGACAAGCTGAAAAACCGCCACAACCAACAGGTTTCGCTGTTCCATAAGCTGGAAGCGCTGCGCGACCGCCTGGTGGAAGAAGGCGATGACGTCATTCCGTCGATTCTGGATCTGTATCCGGCCGCCGATCGTCAACAGCTGCGTTCACTGGTGCGCAATGCGCAGAAAGAGAAGGCCGCCAACAAGCCGCCTAAGGCTTACCGCCAGATCTTCCAATACCTGCGCGAGCTGGCCGAAGCGGCTGACTAAACGCCGCCGCCATCCCGGGATGAACCCGTTTCATCCCCGGTGATGCGCCGGTTCACCGCTGCTTTCGCGGATATTGAAACGCAGGCTGCCTTCCAGCTCTTCTTCCGCTTCTTCAAACAGCAGAATGATCGCGCCAAAACGACGTTTACTGCGGGCATTGAGGTGGGTGAACTCGATTTCCACCGGCAGACCGATATCGCCGGTCACCACGTCCCACAGCGCGTCGAGGTTGGCGCCAAACCCCTCGTCCAGAGCAAACTTATGCGCGAAATCGCGGTAGAAGGCCGGCACATCCTGGATCTGCTCAAAATCAAACTCTACTTTTGCCATCAAACTCACTCCACACGAATGAAGTTTTTGTAATGGTCACGCGAGACGAAGATCAGACCGTCGCTCGAATACAGCAGGCGATCGGCGCCGCGCCGGCCACACTGGTAATTGATGTCCGCTTCACGCCAGACCCGGCCGCCGGCGCTCGGCAGTTGCCCTTCACGGTTAGAAAATCGATCGCCGCCAATCGCCTTGCCCGGCAATACCGAACAGAGGTTGCCTGAACGCGGGTCCCAGCCCTGCTCGCGCGCCTGCTTCTTGGTGATGTAATAATCCGGCAGCCGCTGATGCTGCTGCAGGTAACTCACCACCGTTTGCTGCTGCGTGAGCCGATCGATGCTCTGTTGCTGCCCCGCCGGCGCTTGCACCACCGTCGCATTGCCGCCGATCGCACGGTGCTCGTTGCCGCGCAACGCGCTGAAGACGGCGATGACCACGGCGATGACAATCGCCAACAGAATCCGCTTGTTCATGACATTCCCTGAAATTATGCCGCCGGAGGCGCCGCAGCTCCCCCAGGCTAGTTAGGTATATAGTCGACCTGGATGAAACTAAGATGACCGACACGTTGCGTTTTCGCGGCGGTGAGGGTTTCATCCATTCATGTCAATGATGCCACTTTCCAGCCGTTCTGGCACTCGGAGTCTCTCTGAAAACGAGCCGCCTGCTCTGAGACGGCCCGCCGAACAACGACTGCTTACAGTATAGTCAGGGAAGGCGCCGCACAGCGCGGCGCAACAGGAGGGAACGCATCAATCGATCAAGGCGTGGCGATAGCGGTGCAGCATGTCGGCCAGGCGTTTCACCGGCCCGGTGACGCTGAGCGGCGCCTGATTGTCGACCAGCTTCTGTTGGTACTCGTTCATTTCGCCCAGCAAGCGATCGTAGTAGTAGGCGCGCTTGACGTCGTTCTTGGCGGAGACCACCCGATCGGCGGTGCTGCGGATCTGGCGGTGGAAGGCCGACAGCTCTTCGCTGGCCGGAATTTCCGCTCGCTGCATGCGCTGGTGGGCGATGATCAGGTTCAGCGCCAGACGATACTTGGCGATGTCGTTCGGGAACATCATCAGCAGCTGATTAAGCTGCTGATACAGCGCGGGCAGGTGGTTTTGCCGACGGCGCGCCGCCTTGGTGGTCAGCGCCGACACCGCGCTGCTGACGAACTGGTTGAGCAACGTGCGGCCGGTGCGTTCGCGCGAATTATCGCGGATCAGCAGCAGCACCATCAGCCCGACGCAGCTGCCGAGGAACTGGCCCAGCGCCCCGTCAAGAAACTGGGTCACGTTGAACTCCATCGGGTTGCTCAGCACCAGAATGTTGATGGTCCCCGCCAACAGCCCCAGCGAACCGAGCCGCCGCTTCTGCACCTCGATGCCGATGAAAAACGCCAGCAGGCCGAGGCTGAGACACAGCAGCAAAATGCTCTGCTGGGTCGCCGGCAGGATCACCATGAAGAACAGAGAACCGACCGGGATTGCCGCCAGCATGCCCAGCACGAAATCCATCGCCACCATGCGCGGCGCCGGGGTGCGCATCGCCAGCGAGGTGATCACCGCAATGATCACCATAAAACCGCTGCCGGACGTCCAGCCGGTCCACAGCCACAGCAGGCAGCCGAAGGCCGTCGCCACAAAGGTGCGCAGACCGTTGATCATCGCGTGATGCCCTTCCGCCGAGGTCGGCTTGACCACGGTTTCGTTGCTCAAGACGCCCTCTTCCACCGCGCTGATGCTGCAGTTGGTGTGCACGCCTTTCGACAGCAGCAGGTAGCGCGTCGCCGCGCCGACCCAGCCGGTGATGGTCGGCAGCGTTTCCTCGGAGCGATGCGTGGTCAGCACCTGACGCAACAGCTTCATGCGCTTGTGGATCTCCTGCGGGGTCTCCGCCGGAACCATCAGCTGTTCCCGCAAACTTTCTTTCAGCGCCTGCGGGTGATTCAACAAGATCAGATAGGTTTCACAGGCCTGGGTGATCAGCGTCAGCGACAGGGTATGCAGCGCTTTCACCCGTCGGTTGACCTTCTGCCAGCGCGAGGATTCCATCATCAGGTTGTTGCGCATGCCGTCCAGCGCCGTGGTGCTCTTCACCAGATTGCTCCAGGCGCGGTCGATGTCCTCTTTATCGGCATGGCTGATGCACATCTGCATCAGGCGGTATTGATCCACCAGCAGCTTATCCACCGCCCGATCGATGTCCTGCTTGATCGAACGCGGCGAAAACAGCAGATCGGCCAACACGGCGCTGACGATCCCCAGCACGATCTCGCTGCAACGCTCGATGGCGAACTGCGGCGCTTCCAGCAGGTGGGCCTCGCTGGTGGCGACCGTCACGATGATGATCAGCGCGGTATAGCCGGCCAGCCCCCAGGCGTAGGAGTTCTCCACCTTGATAAGCGAAGAGAGCCAGGTGCAGAAACCGGCCCACATGCAGCACAGCATCAGCATCACTACCGGCGCGCGGGCGGTGGTGATGATGATGAGCAGGCCGACGAAGCAGCCGATAAAGGTGCCGATGATGCGCAGCCAGCCGCGATGGCGAATGGCGCCGGAGAAGGGTTCACCGCCGGCGGCAAAGGCCGGGCCGGCGGCGACGATGGCGGCGGTCATCGCCGACCAGCGCGGGGTTTCCAGATTAAGATGGAAGCCGACGAACAGCGCAAACACAATCGCGAAGCTGAGTTTGAAGGCAAATCTCAGCCGGATAAAGGTTGGGCTGCTCATTAGCCGAACTCACGCAGCCGGTGCATCAGGCGCACAAAAGGCGAGCCGCTGTCGGCATTGCGATCGTTCTTGCCGACGATCACCACGGTGGCGGTGGTGCCGGCCGGGTACGGATGCTGTTGGTCCTTGGCGTCCAGCAGGATCTTCACCGGCACGCGCTGCGCCAGGCGCACCCACTCCAGGTTGCTGTCGATCGAGGCCAACCCTTTGTTGTTCACCGTGCTGCTGCTGTTGTTCACCGCCGCCGCCACGCTATCGACGGTGCCGTGCATGATGCGGTTGCTGCCGAGCGGGGTAATCTCCGCGCGATCGCCCTTATTCAGGCCGTTCAGCTTGGTCTCTTCCAGGTACGCCAGGATGTAGAAGGAATCTTTCTTCACCAGCGCCACCGCGACCGACCCGCGGGTGATGTATTCACCGGCGTGTACGTTGAGGTTGGTGATCCAGCCATCGGCCGGGGCGCGCACCGTGGTGCGCTCCAGATCCAACTGCGCCAGCTCGCGAGCCGCAATGGCCTTCGCCAGCTGGTGCTGCACGGTCTGCAGCGAGTTGTTCGACTGGTCAATCTCTTCCTGCGACATCGCCTGTACGCCCAACTTCACGCGGCGGCCGGCCTCACGCCGTTTTTCCGCCGCCAGCGTCTGATAGTAGGCGACGTCGGCGCCGGCTTCCGCCAAGGCCTGCTCATAACGCGGCCGATCGACCACGAACAGCACCTGGCCTTTCTTGACCAGTTGGTTGTCCACCACCGGCACGTCGGTCAGCAGGCCGCTGACGTCCGGCGCGATCGCCACCACGTCGGCGGTAAACTTGGCGTCACGCGTCCACGGCGACTCGGTGTAGAACACCCAGGCCTTGAATACCGCGGCAATGCCCAGCAGCACAAGAATCAAAGTGATCGCGATTCGGGTTATTTTTATCGAAAAATTTTTCACAGCGACCTCAAACAAAAAGACACGAAATCAGATAAAACAAGCAGCAATACAGCGCGGTATTAAACAGCGCCGGATGCCAGACAAAATCGTAAATCCCCGTCGGCTGCAGCAGGCGGCGCAAGAGAAAAAACAGCGCCAGCGACACCAGCAGCTCGAAAAACACCGGCGGAAACGACAGTCCGAAGATGACCATAACCGGAAGCAAACTCATCACTTTTTCCTTATTGTTCACTGCGCCGGGGAAAGACAGGTCTCGCCATTCACATTCTCTTTACATTTTAGCGTGCGCGCGCCACAAATCTTGACCAGGCAGCTTGTCCAGGTCACGAACCCGAAAAAAGGTTAAACTTTGGGGCAGACATCCACGACAGGGATTGCGAGGGTGCCGGAGGAGCGGCAGGATGACGTCGCCGCTCGCTCTCGCACGTTGGTGAGGTCTATTCACCCGACCACGTTATATTAGCCTGCTTACTATCAAGGCATCAACAATCTGTGATCTAAATCACTTTTAAGCCAGAGTGAATAATGGAAAGATTAAAACGCATGTCGGTATTCGCCAAAGTGGTTGAGTTCGGGTCGTTTACCGCGGCCGCGCGCCAACTCGACATGAGCGTTTCATCGATCAGCCAAACCGTCTCGAAACTGGAAAATGAGCTGCAGGTCAAGCTGTTGAACCGCAGCACGCGCAGCATCGGCCTAACCGAGGCCGGCAAGATTTACTATCAGGGCTGCCGACGCATGCTGCAGGAAGTCAGCGAAGTGCATGAGCAGCTGTACGCGTTTAACAATACGCCCGCCGGCACGCTGCGCATCGGCAGCTCGTCCACCATGGCGCAAAACGTGCTGGCGAACATGACCGCCGAGATGATGAAAGAGTACCCGGGTCTGACGGTCAACCTGGTGACCGGTATACCGGCGCCGGATCTGATCACCGACGGTCTGGATCTGGTGATCCGCACCGGCGCGCTGCAAGACTCGAGTCTGTTCTCGCGCCGCCTGGGGCAGATGCCGATGGTGGTGTGCGCCGCCAAAAGCTACCTGAGCCAGCACGGCACGCCGCAGAAGCCGAGCGACATGGTCAACTTTTCCTGGCTGGAGTACAGCGTGCGGCCCGACAGCGAATTCGAACTGATGTCGCCGGAAGGCATCACCACGCGCATTTCCCCGCAGGGGCGCTTCGTCACCAACGACTCCTCCACCATGATCCGTTGGCTGAAAAACGGCGCCGGCATCGCCTACGCCCCGCTGATGTGGGTGATCGAAGAGATCAAACGCGGCGAGATCGAGATCCTGTTCAAAAGCTACCATTCGGATCCGCGGCCGATCTACGCGCTCTATACCGAGAAGGACAAACTGCCGCTGAAGGTACAGGTGTGCATCAACTATTTAACCGACTATTTCGAACGCGTAGCGGCGGTCTATCAGGGTTATCGCTGAGCAGCGCTTAAATAGCGGCGCGCCAGCGCGGCCAGCAGCATCAGCGCCAACATGCCGATGCCCCACAGCAGCCAGACGGCGTAGCCCGCCCAGGCCAGCAGCAGAGGAAAATAGCTCGCCAGCCCGCTGCCCAGCTGTTTCAGCCACGGCAGCCAAGTGTCCAACACCGTCTGCGGCACCAGGCTCAGCGCACCGTTCACCGGCAACGTTGCGTTTCCGGCCGCCTCCGCCAACGTCGGCAGCCAGGTCAGCAGGCCGGATACGCCCCAGGCCAGCAACGTCCACAGCGCCATGGTGCCGAGCAGCAGCGCGACCGTCCAGCCGCCCCGATTCACGGCACACCGCCGCCGCACTGCGGACAAAAGCGGCTGCCCGGCGGCAACGGCGCGGCGCACTGTCCGCAGGTGGCGCTCACCGCAGCAAACGGCTGGCCGCAGCGGTGACAATAACGCGCGCCCGGCTTATTCACGGCCCGGCATTCCGGGCACTGCGGCCCCTGTTCGCCATGCTGGCTATAGCGGTTGCCATGGTGGCCACCGCCGTGGCCCGCGCGCCGATGACCGCCGTTAATACCGCCTTGCCCCAACAACCTTTTCAGTAAGCTCATCCCGCCTCTCCTCTGTGCATTCACGCTGAAGCTCACTGTAAACCCTGGAGTAAACTCCAGGGTAAAGCCCGGCGATGAGGATTTACGTTTCATTACATCGTAATAATGGCAAGGCTTTGATGCCGTTAACAAAAGCATCATCGGCATTATCCCACGCCGCTGCGCTGCGTTATGCTGCGGGCACCTCTCCCTGCATCAGGAATAACCATGAAAAAAATCATACTGGACTGTGACCCGGGGCATGACGACGCCATCGCCCTGCTGCTGGCCTGGGGCAATCCGCAGATCGACCTGCTGGCGGTCACCACCGTGGTGGGTAACCAAACGCTGGACAAAGTGACGCGCAACGCCCTCGCGGTGGCGCGCATCGCCAATATCACCGGCGTGCCCTTCGCCGCCGGCTGCCCGCGCCCGCTGGTGCGCAATATCGAAGTGGCACCCGACATTCACGGCGACTCCGGCCTCGATGGCCCGGTGCTGCCGGAGCCTCACCTGCAGCTGGACTCGCGCCACGCGGTGGATCTGATCATCGATACCGTGATGGCCCACCCGCCCGGCAGCGTGACGCTGGTGCCGACCGGCGGCCTGACCAATATCGCCATGGCGGTGCGTAAAGAGCCGCGCATTGCCGAGCGGGTCAAGGAAGTGGTGCTGATGGGCGGCGGCTATCATGTGGGCAACTGGAGCGCGGTGGCGGAGTTCAATATCAAAATCGATCCCGAGGCGGCGCACATCGTGTTCAATGAAAAATGGCCGCTGACCATGGTCGGGCTGGATCTCACCCACCAGGCGCTGGCCACGCCGGCAGTCTGCGAACGCATCGCCACCCTCGGCACCCGGCCGGCCACCTTCGTCGGCGAACTGCTGGCATTCTTTGGCCGTATGTACCAACAGGCGCAGGGCTTCAGCGCCCCGCCGGTGCACGATCCTTGCGCAGTGGCCTATGTGATCGATCCGAGCGTTATGTCGGTGCGCAAAGTGCCGGTGGATATCGAGCTGACCGGCACCCTGACGTTGGGCATGACGGTCGCGGACTTCCGCGCGCCGCCGCCGCCGGACTGCCACACCCAGGTCGCGGTCAAACTGGATCAGGATAAATTCTGGGATCTGGTGGTGGATGCGCTGGAGCGGATCGGCGACGTGGAGTAAGCGCACAAGAGACGAGATTAACGCGCTTGGGCAGGCGCGTTAGTCTGTATTCTGCCGCGGCAACGGGGAGGCTCAAGTCATAACCGCTTTTATTTCCAATGCAGCAGAACAATCCTAATAATAAATTATTTCATGAAAATTTAAAAAAACAGATAAAGACAGGAAGAATCTTAATAAAATTAAAACCATGAAAATCACATTGAATTTAAAAATCAGCAATGGAAAACGATGAAGTAAATCTCCACCGTCACGCCGCCATTGACGGCATCAATTAAACAAGCAGATACCTCTTTTATTCTTCACACTGCCTGCCAATCTAGGCCGTTGCCGGGATACCCCACGATATCCACACACGCAAGAACCACAAACAACCCATTGATTTTAATTAATAAAAACAACATTAAGATTAAAAATTGACTGAATCACAATAGATTTGAGAAAATAGCGCGTCTGTTTTTGCAAACAACAAAAATGCCTTTTGCGAGTGAAAAATACGGCTTAACCTTTCTTTGGGCAAACAGCCTCGCGCATTCTCAGGGCAAATATTATTTATCGCTTTACCATAAAGACGGTTTAAATTTCCCGTGAGACATTTTCGATTTCAACATTACACGCATTTCAACACCAGGATAAAGGATAGGGAATAATCAAAGCATGCATTTAATAAACGCTATCAGGCCTTGGCAGGTTAACCATGGCCGATAAATCTCCCGCTAACGCAGCGACCATCGCCGTGCTGCCCCTGCTGCTGATCTGGATGGCGGCGGTCCTGCCGGTCTATCATCCCAACATGGGCGGCGACGGTCTGGCGCTGCCGCAAAACATTCTGGCCTGGGGCGTCATGGCGCTCACTACGCTGATCGTGACGTTTACCGTTTGCCTGGGTCGCATCCACCTTTCGCTCACGCCCACCGCGCGCCTGTTGCTGCTCGGCATCGCCGTGCTGGCGCTGCCGTTGCTGTATACCCGCCCCGAATGGCGCGAAGACGCCCTGTGGCGCTGCGCCGGTTTGCTCGGCGGTTGGTTGTTCTATGTCGCCTGCCTGCAGCTGCGCGTCACCGCACGGCAGCGCGAGCTGCTGCTGTTCGGCCTGTTGTTTGCCGTCGGCATTCAGGCGTTGTTGGCGGCTTTACAGCTGTTCGCCCCCGCGCTGGCCTGGGTATCCCCTAACGGCGGCCGGGTCTACGGCGTCTTTCAGCAGCCGAACGTGCTGGGCAGCTTTATCGCCACCGGGCTGGCTTTGGCGCTCTGGCTGCTGCTGGCTCCCTTCTCTGCGCCGACACGGCGGCAAATCCCGCTGCTCGCGCTGCTGGCCGCTTTCTCCGCCCTGCTGGTGCTGATCCAGTCGCGCGCCGCCTGGTTGGGGGCCGCATTGGCGGCGGCGCTGCTGCTGTGGCGCTTTGCCCGCCAACGCCCGGCCGCAAGCCGCTGGGCCGGCGGCGCGCTGCTGCTGGGCGCCGCGATCGGTCTGACGGTGCTGTTCACCGGTTTTGGTCTGGATGGCCGCGCTGGCCTGATCGGACGGGAGCTTTCCAACAGCGCGCGCCTGACCATGCTGCACGACGTCGGCGCCATGATCCTGGCCAAGCCGCTGCTGGGCTGGGGCTACGGCGGCTTTGAATACAGCTTCGCGCACTTCCGCCTGCAGACAATGCCCTGGAGAGAAGTGCTGGAAGTCGCCGGGCATCCGCACAATGAAATCCTGCTGTGGTGGGTCGAGGGCGGCCTGACGGCGCTGGCGGGTATCGCTATCGTCCTTGCCGCCGGCGTACGGCTGCTGAAAAGCGCCTGGCAACGGGATCGAGAACAGCAGAACGGTGCGCGCGTCGGCCTGTTCCTGGTGCTGCTGCCGATGCTGATACACACTCAGCTGGAATACCCTTTCTATCTGTCTGCGCCGCACTGGCTGGCGTTTCTGCTGCTGCTGGCGCTGCTGGACGGCCAAACCGGCGAGCCCCGCCCGCTGCCGTTCGCCAAAGCCCTGAGCCTGCCGGTGGCGCTTGCGGCGCTCGGCGTGCTGGTGATGGCGGCCTTCGCCTGGCAAGGGCGCATGGCGCTCACTCAGTCGGAGCGCACTATGCTGGCCAACATCGACAGCATCGAGCAGATGCCGCCGCCGGCCGCCTGGATCTACCGGGAGCGCAAAACCTTCGACGAGCAATCTCACGCGCTGCTGGTCTATAACCAAACGCGCGATGATGCCCTGTTGACCGGCTATCGGCAGTGGGCCAATGCCTATCTGCAGCACCGCATCGACGCCAACGTCTACGCCACGCTGATCATGATCTTGCGCTATCAGGGGGATCAGGCACAAGCCGATGCTCGCCAGCGGGAAGCCGCTTTTCTGTTTGCGCGGGATGCGCGGTTCAGGTAGGGACAACGAGGTGAGAGCGATGCTTCGCCGCTCTCACCTGCGTCATTTTATGTCGCAAAATTAACGCGGCAAAATCGCGCACTCTTTATCCAGCAGCGATTCTACCGAAGCGCGGTTGCCGACGTCCCAGCCGCGCTTCGAGGCCAGCAAAATAAACCCCCGTTGGCCGCCAAACGTAGTGGGCACTAACGCCACGCCATATTCCGCCATCTGCGGCGGCGACAGATGGAAATAATCCGCCAGATCCTTAATCGGGTAAACGCCCATCGCGGTTGGCTGCATCACGCGGCGCGCGTAGTAGGTGTGGCGCAACAGCTTATCCGGCAAGGGCCGCCATTGTTCCTGTATGTAGGGACGTTCCGCCTGCAATTGACGCCGCACGTCCTCACGCAGACAGGTCAGGTGAATATGCAATTGGTTTTGGCTGCGGCCGTATGCGGAGTTGATCGCCATGCCCAACATATCATCCGGCACCGGCCCGCCATATTCGGCGGCCAGCCGATAACGCATCAGCCAGGCATAGCCAAAATAGTCCGTCCGTTCCCCGGCCAACAGCTGCGGGCTTTCGATGCCGGAGAGCGGCGCCGTCGGAACCAGAATAAAATGATAGGGGTAACGCGGATTTTGCAGCACGCTAAAGCCCTGGGCCTTCCCCTGCGGCATATAAATCTGCTCACAGGGCGCCGGATCGCGCTTTTGCTGATAATTGGCCATGCAAAGCTTATCGACCACGCCCCACAGCGCATCGGAGCGGGCGCAGCCCGTCAGGGACAGGACGCCCAGCGCCAGCAGCCAACGCCGGGCGGGTATAGCCAGACGCGTCATCATCGTATTGCTCTGTTTTTTCGCCACGTCAATTTTATTCCATTATATCGTGCAGGCTACGGCGTCCTGCCGCGCTTAGCGTTACGAATGCGAGAAAGGCCGCAAAATGGAGCATGATTGAGGGGCCAACGCGTGGCCCCTGGAGGAAAAATTACGCCGTGCCGCCGACGGTGAGCGTGTCCAGTTTCAGCGTCGGTTGGCCGACGCCCACCGGCACGCTCTGGCCTTCTTTGCCGCACACGCCCACGCCTTTATCGAGCGCCAGATCGTTGCCGACCATCGAGATCTGCTGCATAGCCTCGATGCCGGAGCCGATCAGCGTCGCCCCCTTCACCGGTTTAGTGATGCGGCCCTTCTCGATCAGATAGGCTTCGGTGGTGGAGAACACGAACTTGCCGGAGGTGATATCCACCTGGCCGCCGCCAAAGTTCGGCGCGTACAGGCCGTACTCAACACTGGCGATGATCTCTTCCGGCGTCGATTTACCCGCCAGCATGTAGGTATTGGTCATGCGCGGCATCGGCAGATGCGCGTAGGACTCGCGGCGGCCGTTGCCGGTCGGCGCGACGCCCATCAGGCGCGCGTTGAGCTTGTCCTGCATGTAGCCTTTCAGCACGCCGTTTTCGATCAGCACGTTGTACTGGCCCGGCACGCCTTCGTCGTCGATCGCCAGCGAACCGCGGCGCCCTTGCAGGGTGCCGTCGTCCACCACGGTACACAGCTCAGACGCCACCCGCTCGCCCATATGGCCGCTGAACACCGAGGTGCCGCGCCGGTTGAAGTCGCCTTCCAGGCCATGGCCCACCGCTTCGTGCAGCAGCACGCCCGGCCAGCCGGCACCCAACACCACCGGCATATTGCCGGCCGGCGCCGCTACCGCGCCGAGGTTGACCAGCGCCATGCGCACCGCTTCTTTAGCGTAAGCGTCGGCGCGCACGTCGCCGTCGACGGTTTCCAGGAAGTAGTCATAGCCGAAACGGCCGCCGCCGCCGCTGGAGCCGCGCTCACGCTTGCCGTCCTGCTCCACCAGCACGCTGACGGAAAGGCGCACCAGCGGGCGAACGTCCGCCGCCAGCGTGCCGTCGGTGGCGGCCACCAACACCTGCTCGTAAACGCCGGTGATGCTGGCGTTCACTTCCTGCACCCGCGCATCGGCGGCGCGCGCCACCTTGTCGACGCGGTGCAACAGGGCGATTTTCTCTTCGCGCGGCAGGCTTTGCAGCGGATCGAGCAGCGGGTACAGCGCTCGATAACCGATTTCGCCCAGGGTATGCGCCCGCCCGTCGCCCTGCTCGCGCACGATGCTGCGCGCCGCCTGGGCGCTCTGCTGCAGCGCATTCAGAGTGATCTGATCGGCATAGGCGAACCCGGTCTTCTCACCGCTGACGGCGCGCACGCCGACGCCCTGGTCGATATTGTAAGAGCCATCCTTGATGATGCCGTCCTCGATCACCCAGGCTTCGTGATAGCTGGACTGAAAATAGAGATCGGCGTAGTCGATACGGCGTTCTGCCAGTTGACCCAGTACCGAGTACAGGTCTTGATGACTCAGCTTGTTGGTAGCGAGTAACTGCTCACTGACAAACGTCAGACTCATAATGGTTTCACTCTTGATTGGAGGATAACTTGTCAGACGGCGCCGTCAGCGACGTCTGGAATCGGTTGTGCTGCAGCACCGGCATCTGCGCACGAATATTTTTCAGGCTTGCGGCGTCCACGCGCACCTTCAGTGCCGCCACGGCGTCCGGGTTCTCGGCCAGTACCTTGCCCCAGCCGTCGACGGCCAGCGTGTGGCCCCAGGTGCGACGGGTCGGCCCGTGGCGCCCCACCTGCGCCGGCGCCAGGATCATGCACTGGTTCTCGATCGCTCGGGCGCGCAGCAGGATTTCCCAATGCGCCTCGCCGGTTACCCGCGTAAAGGCCGCCGGCACCGAAATCAGTTCGGCGCCCTGCGCCCGCAGCGCCTGGAACAGCGCGGGGAAGCGCAGATCGTAGCATATGGTCATGCCCAAACGCCCGACCGGCGTATCCACCACCGTCAGGTGCTGCCCATGCTGGTAGGTATCCGACTCGCGGTAATGGCCGTGCGCGTCGTTGATGTCCACATCGAACATGTGCAGCTTGTCGTAGCGGGCGCGGATCTCGCCCTGCTCGTCGAACAACAGGCTGCTGGTGGTGATAAGCTCCGGGTTCTCACGGCTGACGAGCGGCATCGAGCCCACCAGCAACCACACGCCATAGCGGCGCGCCAGTTCGCGCACCGCATTCTGCAGCGGGCCATCGCCCTGTTTTTCCGCCTGTTGGCGGTAGGCTGCGGAGTTGGCGAACAGCAGCGCGTTCTCCGGCGTCATGACCAGTTTTACCCCGGCATTGAGCTGCTTAATCTGCTGTTCAATCTGGGCCAGGTTATCGCGCACCTGATCGCCACTGCACAACTGCAACAACGCAACGTTAGCATTCCTCATGACGCCTTATCCTCCTTTGACTTACGCTGTACCTCATTGATCTTCGGCTGGTCGAGATCGCCGCCGATATGGTAGCGAATCAGCGAAATCTTGCTCCACAGCGGCCCCAGCACCTGCGAAGCGGCGAACACCGCCGCGCCGACGATCGGGTTAACGACAAACGCCGTGGCCACGCCGACGGTCGCTGAAATCGCCGGCGCCACCACCGCTTCCATATCGATGCGGCGGCGCGCCAAATCGATCTGGCCGCTCATAGCGATATCCGCCGCCAAGCCGTCGATCAATAGATTATCAGTATGCATTATGCCATCTTTCAGCCAGGCGGTACTGCGGATGGAATCAAAGTAGAAGCCTTTGCCGAAGGTATCGCTGAAGTCGAACTGCAGCTTGCGCAGCAAAGCGTCGAAGCTGACCAGCCGCAGCAGCTGACCGGCGCGGCCGCCGCCCATGCTGTCGATCTCGCCCTTGCCCATTTTGACCTGCAACGCGCCGCTCAGCGTATCGACCCGCGGCTGCCACGGCGTGCCATGCCAGTACAGATCGAAATCCACGTCGTAAGGCGCTCCCTTGAGCGGAATGGTGATGCCAAAGAAGGCGGCGGTTTCATCAATCTTGCCGCCGAGCAGCTTGCCTTTCAGCGAGCTGCGCTCTTCTTGCGCGTTTTGTTTCCACAGGCCGGTGGCGGTCATGCGCCCTTGGCCGGTATCGACCAGGCCGTGATCCAGCGTCAGAGTATCGCCCCGATTAGTCAGATCCGCCTCGACCTTGCCGAGGTTCTGCCCCAGTACCCAGCACGACTTGCAGCGCAACATCAGCGAAGGCCAGTCGCGGAAGGAAACTTTTTCGGTCGACGGCGGCGGCGTGCCCGCCGCGCTTTTCGTCTCTGCGAACTGCGGGTTGTAATACAGATAATTGATATCGGCGCGCCACGGCCCGCGATCGGCCACCCGCAGGCTGCCGTCCACTTCGTCGCTCTTGGCGCTCACGAGGGTAGCGCCAAGCTGTTTCTCGGCCGACAGCGTCAGCTTATGCCAGGCCTGGCCGCCCAACAGCAACTGCGGCGTGGTCAGCGCCACGGTGGTGGGGAAGCTGAAACCGCCCACCTGGCCGCTGCCGCCGCCCTGTTTCAGCGCCGGCGCGAGCAGCGCCAGCCACTGCTCACCGTCCAACGCCGGCAGATTCAGCGTCATCGACTTGCCGGCCGGCAGCGGCGGCGTGCCGCCCCCGTTGGTTTGCCAGGCGGCGCGCGCCAGATTCACCTGTTTTTTATCGAAGTTCCATTCACTGTTGAAACGGTTCTGTTTGCCCGCGCTACCGGTCAACATGAAGCCGTTCAAACCGCCTTTGACCTTGACGTTCACCGGCAGCGCCTCTCCTGGCGCCTTGTCCAGCGGCGAAGGTAAGTGACTGCTCACTTTCTTCAAATCCGCGTCGAGACCGATATCGTAGCTGGCCGAACCTTGGTGCGGCAGCGTGATGGCCACCTGGCTCTGCCAGGGCGCGCTGCCGCTGAGCGCATCGGCGGCCTCTTTCGGCAGGCCGGGGAACTTGCCCGGCTGCCAGTCTCCTTTCAGACCAACGTTGACCTTGTAGTCACGCTCGCCTTCCTGCGTAGTGAAGTTGACCGCCACCGGTTGCCCAAACCAGTTGGCCGACAGGGTGTCGCTCTCCAGATTGCCGTTGTTGAAACGGAATTTGCCGCTGAGCTTCTGCAGCTCGCTTTCCAGCGGTTTTATCAGCAACGAATTATTGTTCAGCGCCACTTCACCGGTGGCTTTGACCTGCTCGCCGTCCAGCGGGATATCTAGATGTAAGCGCCCACTGACATCGCCGCCGATCTGCAGCTGCTCCAGCGCCGCCCCCAGCGAATCGTGCAACGGCGTCTGCATAAAGTAGTCATGCACATCGCTGCCCGCACCTGCGACTTCGGCGTCGATCAGCAATCGCTCTTTCAGGTAATCCGGGATCACCGCGCTGATATTTTTACCCGCCACCTTGCCCAACCGGGTTTGCGGCGCATGCATCCACAGCCCCTCGTTGGCGAAATCGAGATCGATCGCCAAATCGGTCAGCGCCGGCCAGCCCGGTTGGAACTGGAAGGTGGCATGGCGCAGCGGTACGAAGACTTCGAACTGTCCTTCGTTTTTGCGATACGGGAAGTGCTGCGGATCGCCGGAATAAATCAGCGTGGCGTTATCCACCTGGCCGCCCTGAATGGCGCCGCTCAGGTAGTCCACCAAATGCTTGCCCATCAACGGTTCCGGGAAATAGCGCCAGGCGTCGGCGCCGTCATACAGGCGGATGCCCGCCAGGATGTTCAGCCACGGATCGCCCTTGGCCGGCTGCTGATAACGGAAATCGCCGTTGACCCACAGCGACTTCGCCTTGACGTCCAGCCCCTGGCTCGCCAGTTCCCAGCCCTGATCGTTATAGCGCCAGGTCAGCGCGCCACGCGCGCTGCTGATTTCAAGCGGGGCGCGGAACATGTCGCCGTAAGGCAGGGTGCTGTCGGTGAGCCCCAGCGTCAGGCGGCCGTTCTCCACCCCGCCGCTCAACGCCCCGGAGAAGTGGTTAACGCCCGGCAGCAGTTCCCAACGCTGCCAGCTGACATCGCGCCACAGCGCCTGGAAACGGCTCTTTTCCGGCTGCTTGAGCGGGATGTCCAGCGCCAGCGCTTCCAATTGCCCCTGCGGCTGCAGATCGTTCCAGCGGTCGAGCACGTCCGGGCTGAGGAACGAGAAGGTCGGCAGCAGCGCCGACAGACGCTCCAGCTGAATATCAGTCGCGCGCACACGCAGTTCTTCATTCTGCGCCGGCCCCATGAATTCGGTGTTTTCCGGCAGCCACAGCGCGGAAAGCCCCCCCTGCGGCCAGGCCTGGCCGTCGGTGCTCAACCGCAGTTGCGGCACGTCGAGCTGCCAACCGGTGCCCTGGCGGCGCAGCGACAGCGCCAGATTATCCACGTCCAGCCGGTGCTGCGCGGCGCCGGTGTCCCAGTTCGCCGCCCCCTGCTTGAGCAACGCATTGCCGCCGGCGATCTGGCCGTTCTGCACCTGCAGCCAGGCCGCCAGGCTGAAGTCGGCGCTTTCCAGCCCGGTGTTGGCGCGCAGCCAGCGGGTAAACCAGGGTTTCATATCGATGTTATCGGCCTGCAGGTAGACCGTGCCGGTATCCAGCAGGCCCTGATTATCGCGCAGGTCCATGCGCAGCTGCACCACGCCGTGTTGGCCGTTCAGCGTCGACAGGCTGATCTGCCCCTCGGCGCGGTGGCGATCGCGGCCGTTGAGCCAGGTCAGCTGAGGAATGTCAAATTCGGCGCGCGCGCCGGCGGGCGTCAGGAACGAGATACGGCTGTCGCGCAGATCGAAATGATCGAGCTGGCGCAGCATCAGATCGCTGATTTTGCCCGGCTCAAGGCCTTCGCCCTGCTGGTCGCCGCCCAGCGTGGCGTTCAAGTCGAGGCGGAATTGGTAGAAGGTCAGATCGCGGAACTGCCAGCGCCAGTGCAGCAGCGACTGCCACACGTCCAACGCCAGCGTCACGCGCTCGATATGCACATCGCTTTTGGGCAGCGTAGCGCTCAGGTTGCGCATTTCAAGCTGCGGGCCGAACGTTTCCCAGCTGCCCTGCACGAAATCCATCCGCACGGGCACGCCGGACAGCTTCTCCACCTGCGCCAGCAGTTGGGGGCGGTAGTCGTTCAGCTTCGGCAGCATCAGGCGCAGCCCGCTGATCAGCAGCGCCACAATCACAATTAGGGTGGCGCCTGTTGCTAACAGAATCCCAGGCAGTCGCCTCACGCAGTTCTCCTTGCTCCGCTGCCTGGCAACGGGAATATCTATGCACTGACGGGCCCGGCGTGCCGGGCCCCTACCGATGTCGGGCGGGCTACATCATGACGACGTCGAACTGCTCCTGGCTGTACAACGGTTCGATCTGCACCTTCACCTGTTTGCCGACGAAGATCTCCACTTCGGCCAGCGCGTGCGACTCTTCGCTCTTCAGCGCTTCGCCGACCGCCGCGGAGGCGTACACCAGGAAGCGATCGGAATCGTAGGCGTGATGCACGCGCACAATTTCGCGCAGGATCTCGTAGCACACGGTTTCCACCGTTTTCACGGTGCCGCGCCCATTGCAAGTAGGACAATCGTGACAGAGCACATGTTCAATGCTTTCACGCGTTCGTTTACGCGTCATTTCAACTAAGCCTAGCTGAGAGAAGCCGTTGATCGTGGTTTTTACCCGATCTTTACTCAACGCCTGCTCCAGCGAGTGCAGCACCCGGCGGCGATGCTCTTCGTTGTTCATATCGATGAAGTCGATAATGATGATGCCGCCCAGGTTGCGCAGCCGCAGCTGGCGGGCAATGGCCTGCGTCGCCTCGATGTTGGTATTGAAGATGGTTTCATCGAGGTTGCGGTGGCCGACGAAGGCGCCGGTGTTGATGTCGACGGTGGTCATCGCCTCGGTCTGATCGATGATCAGATAACCGCCGGACTTCAGCTCCACCTTGCGCTCCAGCGCGCGCTGGATCTCGTTTTCCACATCGTACAGATCGAAAATCGGTTGGCTGCCGGTATACAGCTCCAGCTTGCGGGTGATGTCCGGGATATACTCGCCGGTAAACTCCACCAGCAGATCGTGCGTCAACCGCGAATCGACGCGAATGCGATCCAGCGCCGCGCCGGCGAAGTCGCGCAGGATGCGCTGCGCCAGCGCCAGCTCGCCGTACAGCTTGTATTTGGTCTGGTTGCGCTTCTTGCGCTCCATCACCTTGGTCCACAGGCGTTTGAGGAACGCAGCGTCCTGCGCCAGCTCCTCCTCGCCGATGCCCTCCGCCGCGGTGCGGATGATAAAACCGCCCAGCTCGTCGCAGTGCGGCGCAACGATGGACTTCAGGCGTTCGCGCTCGGCTTCGCTTTCAATGCGCTGCGACACGCCGACGTGCGCCGCGCCCGGCATGAAGACCAGATAGCGCGAAGGCAGCGTAATGTCGGTAGTCAGACGCGCGCCCTTGGTGCCGAGCGGATCTTTCACCACCTGCACCATCAGGTCTTGCCCCTGGCGCACCAGCTCGGCGATGTCGCGCACGTGGAAGTTTTTCCGCTCGTCGCCGGCGACGCATTCGGTATGCGGCATGATGTCGGAGGCGTGCAGGAAGGCGGCCTTGTCCAGGCCGATGTCGACGAACGCCGCCTGCATCCCCGGCAGGACGCGGCTGACGCGCCCTTTATAGATATTGCCGACGATGCCGCGTTTGGATTCGCGTTCGATATGAATCTCTTGCAGAATGCCGCCATCGATATAGGCGACCCGCGTTTCAGACGGTGTGATATTAACCAGTAGCTCAGCTGTCATGCCTTCTCCTCAGAGCCGGTCGATAATGGCAGCGCCCATCAACCGGTTCTTACATCACGTAATGCGACAAAATTACTGAGCAGCTCATGTGTTTCGACCAGTGGCAGACCGACCACCGCGTGATAACTCCCGGTTATCGTTCTGACGAAACAACCACCCTTTCCTTGAATGCCGTAGGCGCCCGCTTTATCCATCGGTTCGCCCGTAGCAATATAGTCGCGGATATCCTGTTGCGACAGGCTGCGGAACGTCACGTCGGTCACCACCAGCTGGCAACGCACGTCTTGGCGATCGGCGATCGCCACCGCCGTCATCACCTGATGCTGTTTGCCCGACAGGGCCGCCAGCATCTGTGCCGCATGGGCTTCGTCGCGCGGCTTCTCCAGCACCCGGCCGTTGAGCACCACGATGGTGTCGGCGCCCAGCACCGGCCGATCTTCCTGCGCCAGCGCCACGCCCGCTTTGGCCTTGTCCTGCGCCAGGCGGCGCACATAGGCTTCTGCGGCTTCGCCTTCCCGGCGCTGCTCTTCGGTATGCGTCAACAGGATGTCGAACGATACGCCCAGCAGGGTCAGCAGTTCACGTCGACGTGGGGAGCCGGAGGCCAGATAAAGCGAAGTCATTGAGATACCCTTACTGTACGGCGAACTGACGGCGGATTTTGCGCATCAACAGGAATAACCACGGCCACAAAATGCCGTTTACCACACTACTCCAGAACACCTCTGGGCGGAAAGAGACGTTGATCACTAAAAACTCAGCCCAGAACACCACCACGTCCATCGACAGCGACAGCAGCACGACGATCAGCGCCTGTTGCCACAGCGCCATATTGCGGAACAGTTGGAATTTGAACGCCACCAGGTAGGCGATGATGCCCAGCGCCAGCGCGCGCACGCCCAGCGTGGAGCCGAGGATCAGATCCATGATCAACCCCAGCACGAAACCGGTGCCGACGTTGACGCGGTGCGGCAAGGCCATCACCCAGTAAATGAGGATCAGCACCAGCCACGAAGGCCGGAACATGTAGATCTGTTCCGGCCACGGCATGATTTGCAGCACCAACGCCACCAGGAACGACAGCCAGATGATCCAGCGCCCGTGGCTGCGGTAACTGTTCATTGCACCACTCCCGCCGCGGCAGGCTGGGCTGGAGGCTGGGCAGACGCCGGAGCGACGGTTTGCGGCGCCACGCCGGTGGCCGGCGCCGGCAGCTGCGGCCCGACCGAACCGGCAGGCGGCAACACCTGCGGCATCATCTGCATCAGGCGCTCATTGGCCACGCGGTGAACTTCGTCCGGCGGCAACGGCATGTCGCCGTTGCGATCGGCGCCCCACAGCAGCAGCAGGTAGCGCAAGCGCTGCAGACCGGCGGTCGGCCGTGCCTGAATCACAGTGTAAGCGCGTTGATTGTCGACCTTGACCGAAGAGACTACCGCCACCGGATACCCTTCCGGGAAACGGCCGCCGAGGCCGGAGGTCACCAGCACGTCGCCAACGCGGATATCGGTATTGTTCGGCAGGTGTTCCAGCTGCAGATCGTCGGCGCAGCCGCTGCCTGCGGCGATCACCCGAATATCGTTGCGCAGCACCTGAATCGGCAACGCGTGCGAGGCATCGCAGATCAGCAGCACGCGGCTGGTCACCTTCGCCACCGCCACGACCTGGCCAACTACGCCCTTGTCACTGATCACCGGCTGGCCTTCATAGACGCCGTTATCCGACCCTTTGTCGATAACGACCTGGTCGCTGTACGGATCGGAACCGGTGGAGATCACCTGGGTGACCATCTTGTGTTCGTCCTGGCGCAGCGGGGAACCCAGCAGCTCGCGCAAGCGGGCGTTTTCCTGCTTGAATTGGCCAAGAAGAAGAATATCGCTGTTTTTCAGCAGCAGTTCCTGCCGCAGAGCTCGGTTTTCCAGCTCCAGCTGTTGGCGGGTGGCCAGCGTTTCCGACACGCTGTCCAAAACTTTACGCGGCCCGTTGGCCAGAAAATAGAAAGGGCTGACTGCGGTGTCCATGTAGTTACGTATCTTCACGAACGTGCCGAGCCGGCTGTCGGCAACGATCAGGCCAATGGCCGCGATCACCGCCAAAAAAAGTCGCAGTTGCAGGGAAGGCCCCCTGCTAAAAATCGGCTTCATAAATTATGCGAGTTCCTCGACAACAGAAAGAGGAACCGTACCCGATTTTCGCTGTGCGCATTCATCCGATACGATTCCTCCTTCCAGGGGCTGACTATTCTTCGCTGAACAAATCGCCGCCGTGCATGTCGATCATTTCCAACGCCTTGCCGCCGCCGCGCGCCACGCAGGTCAGCGGATCTTCCGCCACCACGACCGGGATGCCGGTTTCTTCCATCAGCAGGCGATCGAGGTTGCGCAGCAACGCGCCGCCGCCGGTCAAGACCATGCCGCGTTCGGAAATGTCGGAGGCCAATTCTGGCGGGCACTGCTCCAGCGCAACCATCACCGCGCTGACGATGCCGGTCAGCGGCTCTTGCAGGGCTTCGAGGATTTCATTGGAGTTCAGGGTAAAGCCGCGCGGTACGCCTTCAGCCAGGTTACGGCCGCGCACTTCGATTTCGCGCACTTCGTCGCCCGGATAGGCAGAACCGATTTCGTGCTTGATGCGCTCTGCGGTGGCTTCGCCGATCAGCGAGCCATAGTTGCGGCGCACATAATTGATGATGGCTTCATCGAAACGGTCACCGCCGATGCGCACGGAAGAGGAGTACACCACGCCGTTCAGCGAGATCACCGCCACTTCAGTGGTACCGCCACCGATATCCACCACCATGGAGCCGGTCGCTTCGGAAACCGGCAAGCCTGCACCGATCGCCGCCGCCATCGGCTCTTCAATCAGGAACACTTCACGCGCGCCGGCCCCTTGGGCGGACTCGCGGATAGCGCGGCGTTCAACCTGGGTTGCGCCGACCGGCACACAGACCAGCACGCGCGGGCTTGGGCGCATAAAGCTGTTGCTGTGAACCTGTTTGATAAAGTGCTGCAGCATTTTTTCGGTCACGAAGAAGTCGGCGATCACGCCGTCTTTCATCGGGCGAATAGCCGCGATATTGCCGGGGGTGCGGCCCAGCATCTGTTTGGCGTCATGACCGACGGCCGCTACGCTCTTTGGGGAGCCGGCACGATCCTGGCGAATGGCAACCACCGAAGGTTCATTCAGTACGATGCCTTGCCCTTTAACATAAATCAGGGTATTGGCGGTACCCAAGTCGATGGACAAGTCGTTGGAAAACATGCCACGAAATTTCTTAAACATAACGAAAGGATAATCCTGCAAGCTGGGGGCGGAAAATAAAATCCGCCTACTTTACCAACCACACGAAGCAGCGACAAGGCGCAAAAACGTTCTACTTCGGTGAAAAATAGTCTGTATTGTTTCTGCTCGAATGCACGGAAATTGGATGAGGCCTGAATTCCCTGAACAAAGGCTCAGTTTACCACCCTGTCAACGCACGAAACGGCGTAACACAGCTCATAAAATCTAACATATTCCCTGATTGCCGCCGGTGGTAAGCACCTACCAACGTCAACCAGATAAAGGCAGACAAGAGCCTATCTCAAATAGGCGTTGTTGTCGCAGGCAGTTTGGAAAAAACTCCAAAAAGACGGTAACGAGGCCCAGATGGATCCGGTCCTCATTCTACGTCAATTTTTGTCCGTCAATCAGCTTAAACACGATAACGACGTGAATATTTTTTACGCCCCACGTCGATCGGTTCCGGCGACGCGAAAAAGTCGCCCTGCCCGCCATGGATCCCACGCTCTTTCAGCGTCTGCCATTCGTTGCGCGTACGTACGCTGGCAGCGAACACCTGAGCGCGCGTGCCCGCGCAGGCGCCGGTCAGGCTCTGCACGAACAGCTGATTTTCGTCCCGCTTATCGATACTCCGCACCAACCCCGGGTGGAGCTTGACGATCTCCACCTGCAACGACTTGATATAGGACGTACTGACCACGGTTAACCCCGCTTTGGACACCGCCAGGCGGCAACCCAGCCCTGACAGCAACCTCAGCACCGGACGCAAACGGTCGATATGTTGACACACATCTGCCTCCGCAAGTTCAATCAGAATTCGTCGACGCTGACTTTTTTCGCACTGCAACAGCGTATCGCGCAGCCAGCGTTGGAAAGAGCGCTGCAAAATCGAGTCCACGCACAGCGGGAACGCCAGCGTTTCTTCAGGCCACTGCGCCAGCAACGGGATGATGCGGCTCACCTGTTGGCGATCGTAACTCTCCGCCAACCCCAATTGCTCCACCAGCGGCATATATTCCGCCGGCAGCAATTCCTGGGCGCCGTCATAAATTCGGCTCATGATCTCACGGTGGTGCACCTCGCCTTCCACGGTCACCGCCGGTTTCTGATACAGCCGCGGGCCGCCGCGCGCCAGCACCTGTTCCAGCAGCGTGCGCCACTTGACGCTGCCGCGCCCCTTTTCCGGCACCTGGCTGTCGTACACGTACCAACCGTTTTCGCCCTGCAGCGTGGCGTGCCGCGTCGCCTGCTCCGCGTAATCGATCACCTGCTCCGTGGTCTGGCCGCTGCGGTACGCCACGATGCCGATGTGCAGGAAGGCCTCACGGTCGATCATCGCCGTGGAAGGCAAGGCATCGATGGCGTTGACCAGCTGTGAGGCGATGCCGTCGGCCTCCTTCAGCGTGCGATGCGGCAGCAAGACGGTAAAATCGCTGTGAAAATAGCGCGCCAGCAGCGCCGACGGATAGCGCATCACGAAGGTAGACAGCAGATTGACCAGCGAATACATCAGCTCCTGCACCGCTACGCTGCCGTGCGTGTCGCGCAGGGTCTCGAAATCGGGCAGCCGCACCATCATCACGATGCCGTGCGAGCCTTCCTCTTCCAGCTGAGTGGTCAATTGGTTATCGAAGAACAGGCGATTGTTCAGCCCGGTTTTGGCGTCCTGCGCGGCGAAGGCGCGGATCAGCGTATCGACCCGGCTGCGCTCCTCCCGGGCTTCCGCCAGATCGGCCAGCAGGCGGTCGAGCGCCCCGCTGACGTTGGCCGGCCATTCGCGCACGTCGCCCTGCATGACGTTTTCGCGCTCGCCGTTCAGAATGCGCCGCGCGCGGCGCTCCAGACGATCCTCGCCGTCGGCCTGTTCACGCAGCCAGCGCAGGCTGAACAGCAAAATCACCACCATAACGACGATCGACAGCGTGACGGCGGCCGTGGATTGCAACGTGCGCACATCGCTGGCGAAGGGATCGAGGTAGGTGATTTGCAGCGTACTGCCCGGGTGCTGCAACAGCGGGCGCGAGACCTGACGATAGCCGTTCAGCGCATCCCAGGGCTCTTTTTTCGCCGTCGGCAATTTATAGTCGAGGAGCTTGCTGGCGCCGGCCTCTACGCGGATCGACACAATGCCGAGCGGGCGCATGACAATCGGCAACCATTTCTCCTGATCGCGCGGCGACTCGCGCAACATGGCTTGATCGAGAGACGTGACCAGCGAATCAAAGCGACGCTCCTGGCGATCCTGGGTAACGTAAAAGAAGCTGTATGAGCATCCCATCAGCATCAAAAACATCGCCAGCGCGACCAACAGAGTGATCAATGCAGAGAGTTTGGTGGTAAATCGCATCCCTGTGCCTTGTCCGCTATGGTTAAGTGAGTGTTCACCCTTTAGCTAAAAGGGGCCGTCCAACCCTAACAAGCCTTGCTGAGGAATTAAACCTGCAAGCGCCGTTTTTGTCCTTTATCAGGACTTGGGCCGCTTATTATGCATATAGTCAAATAAATGTGATTCAGCCATTGATAGAAAAGTGTAAACGAGAGGAAGAGTGACATGCGTGCACTGTTATTGGAACAACAAGACGACCAAACTCTGGCTCATATCAAAGATATCGGCAGCGATCGGTTGCCGGAAGGCGATGTTACCGTCGACATCAACTGGTCCAGCCTGAACTACAAGGATGCGCTGGCGATCACCGGGAAAGGCAAGATCGTGCGTCATTTCCCGATGGTGCCGGGCATCGACTTCGCCGGCACCGTGCGCCACAGCGGTGACGCTCGCTTTAAAGAGGGGCAAAGCGTGGTGCTCACCGGCTGGGGCGTGGGTGAACACCACTGGGGCGGCCTGGCCGAGCAGGCTCGCGTCTCCGGCGAGTGGCTGGTGCCGCTGCCGAACGGCCTGGATGAGCGCAAGGCGATGATCATCGGCACCGCCGGCTTTACCGCCATGCTGTGCGTGATGGCGCTGGAGGAAGGCGGGGTACACCCGGACGACGGCGATATCCTGGTTACCGGCGCCAGCGGCGGCGTGGGCAGCACCGCCATCGCCCTGCTGGCGGCGCTGGGGTACCGGGTGACCGCCATCAGCGGCCGCGACAGCAATACCGACTACCTGAAAGCGCTCGGCGCCAAAGAGGTGATGTCGCGCGATGGCTATATCGACACGCCGCGTCCGCTGGAGAAACAGCTGTGGGCCGGCGCGGTGGACACCGTCGGCGACAAACTGCTGGCCCGGGTGCTGGCGCAGATGAACTATAACGGCACCGTCGCCGCCTGCGGCCTGGCCGGCGGCTATCAGTTGCCGACCACCGTGATGCCGTTCATTCTGCGCAATGTGCGCCTGCAAGGGGTGGACTCGGTGCATACGCCGCTGCATCGCCGCCAAACCGCCTGGGAACGGCTGGCCGGCATTCTGCCGGACAGTTTCTATCAGCAGGCCACGCACGAAATCACCCTCGAACAGGCGCCGGCCACCGCCGCCGCGCTGCTGAACAACCAAATCACCGGCCGCACTCTGGTGAAAATCCGCTGACGGACTCCCCCCGGCGACGGGGGGCTCACCGGCGTCTGCGAAATTTCATATTTTCCCGCGTCCCCTCGCTTCCGGCCGGCTTTAGCGCCATGCTTATTTCATGGAGCCCCGTTAACCGCTCGCGGGTGGCGGGCATCAGTCGCGGAGAACATAAGCATGAACAAACACCCCAAATTGACCGAGGCCGACGTCACGCCGGAGAGCGTATTCCACCAGCGGCGCAAAGTGCTGCAGGCGCTCGGCATCACCGCCGCCACGCTGGCGCTGCCTACCGGCGCACAGGCGGACCTGCTGTCGTGGTTCAAAGGCAACGATCGTCCCAAGGCGCCGCCGGGCAAAGCGCTGGAATTCAGCAAACCGGCCGCCTGGCAGGCGCAGCTGGCGATGACGCCGGAAGACAAGGTCACCGGCTACAACAACTTCTATGAGTTCGGCCTCGACAAGGCCGATCCGGCCGCCAACGCCGGCGGGCTGAAGACCGAAGGCTGGAAAGTGCGCATCGACGGCGAAGTGGCGAAGCCGATAACGCTGGATATCGACGATCTGATGAAGCGTTTCCCGCTGGAGCAGCGCATTTATCGCATGCGCTGCGTCGAGGCCTGGTCGATGGTGGTGCCATGGATCGGTTTCGAGCTGGGCAAGCTTCTCAAGCTGGCCGAGCCGAACGGCAACGCGCGCTACGTGGCCTTCCAGACGCTGTACGATCCGGAACAGATGCCCGGCCAGAAAGATCGCTTTATCGGCGGCGGCCTGAAATATCCCTACGTCGAAGGGCTGCGGCTGGACGAGGCGATGCATCCGCTGACGCTGCTGACCGTCGGCGTGTACGGCAAAACCCTGCCGCCGCAAAACGGCGCGCCGCTGCGGTTGATTACGCCGTGGAAATACGGCTTCAAAGGCATCAAGTCGATCGTGCATATCCGTTTGGTACGCGATCAGCCGCCGACCACCTGGAACCAATCTGCGCCGAACGAGTACGGTTTTTACGCCAACGTGAATCCGCACGTCGATCATCCGCGCTGGTCGCAGGCCACCGAGCGTTTCATCGGCGCCGGCGGCATACTCGACGTCAAACGCCAACCGACCCTGCTGTTTAACGGCTATGCCGATCAGGTGGCGTCGCTGTATCACGGCATGGACCTGCGGGAGAATTTCTAAGTGCGCCTGACGCCTGTTCATATCAAATGGCTGAAAGCCGCCCTGCATCTGGCGGCGTTTTTGCCCTTTCTCTGGCTGGTGTTGGCGGTGGATCAGGGCTGGTTCAGCGCCGATCCGTCCAAGGACATTCAGCATTTTACCGGCAGGATGACGCTGAAACTGCTGCTGGCCACGCTGGCTATCGCCCCGCTGGCGCGCTACGCCCGGCAACCGCTGCTGATCCGCTGCCGCCGCCTGGTCGGGCTGTGGTGCTTTGCCTGGGGCACGTTGCACCTGATAAGCTACTCCACGCTGGAACTGGGGCTGAGCAATCTCGGCCTGCTGGGCAGCGAGCTGGTGAACCGCCCGTATCTGACGCTCGGCATCCTCACCTGGCTGATCCTGCTGGCGCTGGCGGCCACCTCGACGCTGTGGGCGATGCGCAAACTGGGCGCCAAATGGCAAACGTTGCACAACTTCGTCTATCTGGCGGCGATCCTCGCGCCCATCCACTATCTGTGGTCGGTCAAAACGTTTTCACCCCAGCCGTTCATTTACGCGCTGTTGGCGGTGGCGCTGTTGGGCCTGCGTTACAAGAAATTCCGCGCCTGGTGGCGCTGAATCGCGCGGCGGCGCGTGGGATTGCCGCTGAAAAACGCGCGCCGCCGGCGGGAACTTTTTTTGTGTTCCAGCGCTCATATTCCTGTCACGGCTCCCCGAGTTCGTCGATTTGGGGTTGAATATCTTCGCTGATAAGACCAGTATTTAGCTGCGAATTGCTACGATATCGTTATAATGCCCGACCTTGTTTCTGTTCTCAGGGTGAATTTGCCCCTTAACAGGTGACAAATCGGTAACATCGGGTTATTTTCTACGATGATGGTTTTATTGCCGGAGATACCAGCACAATGGCGGATAAGTTTCACATTTTGCTTCTGAACGGCCCCAATCTCAATCTGCTGGGGACGCGTGAGCCGGAGAAGTACGGCAGCACGACGCTGACAGAGATTGTTAACGGATTGGAAAACCAGGCATCCGCATTGGATATTACCCTGAGCCATCTGCAGTCCAACGCCGAGCATCAGCTGATCGATCGCATCCATCAGGCGCGCGGCAATACCGATTTCATTCTGATAAATCCGGCGGCGTTCACGCATACCAGCGTGGCGCTGCGCGATGCGTTGCTGGCGGTGCAGATCCCGTTCATCGAGATCCACCTGTCCAACGTGCACGCCCGCGAACCTTTCCGCCATCACTCTTATCTCTCAGACGTAGCGGTAGGCGTGATTTGCGGCCTCGGCGCGGATGGCTACGCTTTCGCTTTACAGGCAGCGGTTAACCGTCTGTCGAAAACCCACTAATTGCTCCACAAAAAGAGTACGGAATCACACTCATGGATATTCGTAAAATCAAGAAACTGATCGAACTGGTTGAAGAATCAGGCATTTCTGAACTGGAAATCTCTGAAGGCGAAGAATCGGTTCGCATCAGCCGTGCCGCACCGGCGCAGGCTTATCCCGTCATGCAGCAGGCCTACGCGATGCCGGCACAGCAGCAGCCAGCCCTGGCTAACGCCGTTGCCACCGCGCCTGCGGCAGAAACCCCTGCAGCACCGGCGGCCGTGAGTGGCCACGTCGTTCGTTCCCCAATGGTAGGCACCTTCTACCGCACCCCAAGCCCGGACGCGAAAGCCTTCGTGGAAGTGGGCCAGAAAGTGAACGCCGGCGATACCCTGTGCATCGTTGAAGCCATGAAAATGATGAACCAGATCGAAGCGGACAAGTCCGGCGTCGTGAAAGCCATCCTGGTGGAAAACGGCCAGCCGGTCGAATATGACGAGCCGCTGGTCGTCATCGAATAACGAGGCGCCCCCATGCTTGATAAAATTGTTATCGCCAACCGCGGCGAGATCGCGCTTCGCATCCTGCGTGCCTGTAAAGAACTGGGCATCAAGACCGTTGCGGTTCACTCCGCGGCCGACCGCGATCTGAAACACGTTCTGCTGGCCGACGAGACCGTCTGCATCGGTCCTGCGCCATCGGTAAAAAGCTATCTGAACATCCCGGCCATCATCTCGGCGGCGGAAATCACCGGCGCAGTGGCGATCCACCCGGGCTACGGCTTCCTGTCCGAGAACGCCGACTTCGCCGAGCAGGTTGAACGCTCCGGTTTCATCTTTATCGGCCCGAAAGCCGAAACCATCCGCCTGATGGGCGACAAGGTTTCCGCGATCAACGCCATGAAAAAAGCCGGCGTGCCCTGCGTACCGGGCTCCGACGGCCCGCTGACCGATGACATGGATAAAAACCGTGCCTTCGCCAAGCGCATCGGTTATCCGGTGATCATCAAGGCCTCCGGCGGCGGCGGCGGCCGCGGCATGCGCGTCGTGCGCAGCGACAAAGACCTGGAGCAGTCCATCAACATGACGAAAGCGGAAGCCAAAGCGGCTTTCAACAACGACATGGTGTACATGGAAAAATACCTGGAGAATCCGCGTCACATCGAGATTCAGGTATTGGCCGACGGCCAGGGCAACGCCATCTATCTGGCCGAGCGCGACTGCTCCATGCAGCGTCGCCACCAGAAAGTGGTCGAAGAAGCGCCGGCGCCCGGCATCACCAGCGAAATGCGCCGCTATATCGGCGAGCGCTGCTCGAAAGCCTGTGTGGAAATCGGCTATCGCGGTGCGGGCACCTTCGAGTTCCTGTATGAAAACGGCGAGTTCTATTTCATCGAAATGAACACCCGTATTCAGGTAGAGCACCCGGTTACCGAAATGATCACCGGCGTGGATCTGATCAAAGAGCAGCTGCGCATCGCTGCCGGTCAGCCGCTGTCGATCAAACAGGAAGAAGTGAAGATCCACGGCCATGCGGTAGAATGCCGTATCAACGCCGAAGATCCGAACACCTTCCTGCCGAGCCCGGGCAAGATCACCCGCTTCCACGCGCCAGGCGGTTTCGGCGTGCGTTGGGAATCTCATATCTACGCCGGTTATACCGTACCGCCGTACTATGACTCCATGATCGGCAAACTGATCACCTACGGCGAAAACCGTGACGTGGCGATTGCCCGCATGAAAAACGCCCTGGCTGAACTGATCATCGACGGCATCAAAACCAACGTTGAGCTGCAGCAGAAGATCATGAACGACGAAAACTTCCAGCACGGTGGCACCAACATCCACTATCTGGAGAAGAAGCTGGGTCTGCAGGAAACCTAAGCAGGCACGCAGCATCGTCTGACGAAAGGCCGGTTAATCACCGGCCTTTTTCTTTGGCGCTGACGCCAGTAACGGCTTGGCAAAACGCCGTCATGCCGTAAAATTCCCTACCTTTGATGAATCCATCACCGTAAACCTATGGGAGACACGGATGGACAAACGCTTTATTCAGGCGCACCGCGAAGCGCGCTGGGCGCTGGGGCTGACGCTGCTCTACCTGCTGGCCTGGGGGCTGGCGGCCTACCTGCCGGACAGCGCCATCGGCGTCACCGGCCTGCCGCACTGGTTCGAAATGGCCTGCCTGCTGGTGCCGCTGCTGTTCATCGGCCTGTGCTGGCTGATGGTGCGCACGGTGTTCCGCGACATTTCGCTGGAGGACAGCGATGCAAACTGAAGTGATCCTGCCGCTGGTCGCCTACCTGTTGCTGGTGTTCGGCCTGTCGGTGTATGCCTATCGCCGCCGTCAGAACGGAAATTTCCTCAGCGAATACTTCCTCGGCAACCGCTCGATGGGCGGCTTTGTGCTGGCGATGACCCTGACCGCCACCTACATCAGCGCCAGCTCGTTTATCGGCGGGCCCGGCGCCGCCTACAAATACGGCCTGGGCTGGGTACTGCTGGCGATGATCCAACTGCCGGCGGTGTGGCTGTCGCTCGGCGTGCTGGGCAAGAAATTCGCCATCCTGGCGCGGCGCTACAACGCCATTACCCTCAATGACATGCTGTATGGCCGCTACCAAAGCCGCCTGTTGGTGTGGCTGGCCAGCCTCAGCCTGCTGGTGGCGTTCCTCGGCGCCATGACGGTGCAGTTCATCGGCGGCGCCCGCCTGTTGGAGACCGCCGCCGGCATTCCTTATGACACCGGCCTGCTGATCTTCGGCATCAGCATCGCGCTGTACACCGCCTTCGGCGGCTTCCGCGCCAGCGTGCTGAACGACGCCATGCAAGGGCTGGTGATGCTGCTTGGCACCGTGCTGCTGCTGGTGGCGGTGATCCATGCCGCCGGCGGACTGGACAGCGCAGTAAGCAAACTGCAGCAGATCGATCCGGCGCTGGTGTCGCCGCAGGGCGGCGATCAGATCCTCAGCCTGCCGTTTATGGCGTCATTCTGGATCCTGGTGTGCTTTGGGGTGATCGGCCTGCCCCACACCGCCGTGCGCTGCATCTCCTACAAGGACAGCAAGGCGGTGCATCGCGGCATTCTGCTCGGCACCGTAGTGGTGGCGGTGCTGATGTTCGGCATGCACCTGGCCGGCGCGCTCGGCCGCGCGGTATTGCCCGATCTCAAGATTCCCGATCAGGTGATCCCAACGCTGATGATCACCGTGCTGCCGCCGTACGCCGCCGGGATCTTTTTGGCGGCGCCGATGGCGGCGATCATGTCGACCATCAACGCCCAACTGCTGCAATCCTCCGCCACCATCATCAAGGATCTCTACCTGGGCGTGCGGCCGCAGCAGATCCACAACGAGCGATTGATCAAGCGCTTCTCCAGCCTGACCACGCTGATCCTCGGTCTGCTGGTGCTGCTGGCGGCCTGGCGGCCGCCTGAGATGATCATCTGGCTCAACCTGCTGGCTTTCGGCGGGCTGGAGGCGGTCTTCCTGTGGCCGCTGGTGCTGGGCCTGTATTGGGAACGCGCCAATGCACAGGGAGCGCTTAGCTCAATGGTGTCGGGTGCGGTATGCTATACGCTATTGGCCAGCTTCAACCTGCAACCGGCGGGGCTGCACCCTATCGTGCCTTCGCTGTTGCTCAGCCTGTTGGCGTTTTATCTCGGTAACGTCGTCGGCGAAAAGCGCCGGGCGGCGTCATCATTACCCTCTTGAAGAGAATTGCTATGCCTTGGATCCAACTCAAACTGAACACCACCGGCAGCCAGGCGGAAGACCTGAGCGACGCGCTGGTGGAAAGCGGCGCCGTGTCGGTGACCTTCCAGGACACCCACGACAATCCGGTGTTCGAACCCTTGCCGGGTGAAACCCTGCTGTGGGGCGATACCGATGTGATCGGCCTGTACGACGCCGAAACCGATATGGCCGAGGTGGTGGCGATGCTGGAACAGCACCCGCTGCTGGGCGCCGGTTTCCGCCACAAGATAGAACAGCTGGAAGACAAGGACTGGGAGCGCGAGTGGATGGACAACTTCCATCCGATGCGCTTCGGCGAGCGCTTGTGGATCTGCCCGAGCTGGCGTGACGTGCCCGATCCCGACGCGGTCAACGTGATGCTCGATCCGGGCCTGGCGTTTGGCACCGGCACCCACCCGACCACCGCGCTGTGCCTGCAGTGGCTGGACGGCCTCGATCTGGCCGGCAAAACCGTTATCGACTTCGGTTGCGGCTCCGGCATCCTGGCGATCGCCGCGCTGAAGCTGGGTGCGGCGCGCGCTATCGGCATCGACATCGATCCCCAGGCCATTCAGGCCAGCCGCGACAACGCGCAGCGTAACGGCGTTTCAGAGCGTCTGGAGCTGTATCTGCCGAAAGACCAGCCTGCCGACCTGCTGGCGGACGTGGTGGTCGCCAACATCCTCGCCGGCCCGCTGCGCGAGCTGGCGCCGCTGATCGGCTGTCTGCCGAAGGCCGGTGGCCATCTGGGGCTGTCCGGCGTGCTGGCCAGCCAGGCGAGCAGCGTAGCGGAAGCCTACGCAGAGAAGTTCACGCTCGACCCGGTCGCCGAGCGCGAAGAGTGGTGCCGCATTACCGGTCGCCGCAAGTAAGCGTCACGGTATAGTGCCCCTCTCGTCCACCGGCCCTGCGCCGGTGGATTTTTTTTGTCCGGCGATCGGCCCTCGGGCGGCACAAAATTTTATGCAATTTTTCGCCGCTCAACGACGGATCGCCCTGAGAATGCGCCTTCCAGGCAGGCTATCCCGGCAAAAATAGCGGGCGAATGCAGATAATATCCTGCGCAAAGGCGAATATTTTGCCGCACACAAAATAAGCACTTTTCGTCAACTTATTGTAAAATATATATAATATTTTTATGAATCGCCGCGTAGCGTATTTTTCGTCCTAATATCGGGCCAATTGGTTAAAGTTTGGCCTTTCATCTCGACGCAAAAATGCGTAATATACGCGCCCTTGCGGACACAGTATGGTCACTCTTTGTCTATGCGCATTGGACACCACCAGCTTACTAATTGCCTGATTGCGGCCCCGATGGCCGGTATTACAGATCGCCCGTTCAGAACCCTCTGTCATGCAATGGGTGCTGGGATGGCTGTATCCGAAATGCTCTCCTCCAACCCGGAGGTGTGGCGGACGGATAAGTCGCGTCTGCGTATGGTGCATAGCGATGAACCTGGGATCCGCTCCGTGCAAATTGCCGGATGCGATCCTGATGATATGGCCGCCGCCGCGCGTATCAACGTGGCCAGCGGCGCGCAGATCATCGACATCAACATGGGATGCCCGGCCAAAAAAGTGAACCGGAAGCTTGCCGGGTCCGCTTTGTTGCAGTACCCGGATCTGGTTAAACGGATCCTCCACGCGGTGGTCGACGCGGTGGATGTGCCGGTAACGCTGAAGATTCGCACCGGCTGGGCGCCAGAGCACCGTAACTGTGTAGAGATTGCCCAACTGGCCGAAGACTGTGGTATTCAGGCCCTGACGATTCACGGCCGAACCCGCGCCTGTCTGTTTAACGGCAACGCGGAATACGACAGCATTCGGGCAGTTAAGCAGAGTGTTTCCATTCCGATTATCGCGAATGGGGATATTACTGACCCGCATAAAGCCAGAGCAGTGCTCGACTACACCGGGGCCGATGCCCTGATGATAGGCCGCGCTGCTCAGGGGAGACCCTGGATCTTCCGGGAAATCCAGCATTATCTGGACACTGGGGAGTTGCTGCCGCCGATGCCGCTTGGCGAGGTGAAGCGCTTGTTGATTGGGCACATTCGGGAATTGCACGGCTTCTATGGCCAAGGCAAGGGATTCCGGATTGCTCGTAAGCACGTGTCCTGGTATCTCCAGGAACACGCTCCGAATGACCAGTTTCGGCGCACATTCAACGCCATAGAGGATGCCAGCGAACAGCTGGAGGCGTTGGAGGCATATTTCGAAAATCTTAGCGTAAAAAAAGAGCTGACAGAACTATGTTCGAACAACGCGTAAATTCTGACGTACTGACCGTTTCTACCGTTAACTCACAAGATCAGGTGACTCAAAAGCCTCTGCGTGACTCGGTTAAACAAGCACTGAAGAACTATTTTGCTCAACTGAACGGTCAAGACGTAAATGACCTGTATGAGCTGGTACTGGCTGAAGTTGAACAGCCACTGTTGGACATGGTGATGCAATACACCCGTGGCAACCAAACCCGCGCAGCCCTGATGATGGGCATCAACCGCGGCACGCTGCGTAAGAAGCTGAAAAAATACGGCATGAACTGATACTAGTCAGTTAACGTGTTGAAAAGGCGCTTTATCTCATTTGATAAGCGCCTTTTTCTTTGGGGCACGCCCGGTTTGCAGGCAATAAAAAAGGCCGCAACGCGGCCCTTGGGGTAAAAAGCGGAGACCTTACTCGGTCGCTTTGTTTTTGAGGCTTTCCGCCCCTTGCTTGGTCTTGTCCCAAGCCTTCTCCGTACCCTGTTTGGTGGAGTGCCAGGCTTTTTGCGAGCCTTCGCTCACTTTACTGCCGACGCTATCGCTCTTGCCTTCGGCGGCGTGCTTGGCTTTCAGCTTCAGCTCTTCACCCTTGTCCTGAGACTGGTGCAGCTTTTCTTTGGCGGTATCCGCCCCTTTATGCGCCTCAGCGACGACCTCGTTGCTGGCGTGAGCGGCGGTGTCGGTCGCAGTTTCAGCAGCGAAAACCGGGGAAGCGAGCAGCAGTGCAGACAAGGCAATGATTGATTTCTTCATAAGTCCCTCTTTTCTCAGATACGTGCCATTCGTCATGAAACAAGATGGCATGAAACGCCCCTTGAGCGATTTAAGAATAGGACTAAAACCAAAAAAATCGATATAAAATTTTATTACAAACAGTTTTATTGATTTTTTATGCCACTAAGCAGCATGAGCGGGGAAAGCGCACGAAAAAGTTAAATTTTTCCTGTCACAAAACTATAATTTGTACGAATTTTTAACAAGCACTAACAGGGATGGATTCTATGGTTGCCGCAATCATTATCGGCATTTTTATCATCAGCTTCCTCTACGCACACTCCCGCGGCAAAGAGAAACAAAAGCTTACCCGTCAGCTGTTCGATCACTCCACGTTTATGGGGCCGATCAACATGTTTATGACCGGTTTCTCCCGTTTGCCCGCCAAACAGCCCTATTTCGACGAAAAAGGCTTCCCGGAGCTGCAGACGCTGACCGACAACTGGCAGACGATCCGCGAAGAAGCGGTGCGCCTGCAGGATCACATCAAAAAGGCGCAGTCGCATAACGATGCCGGCTTCAACACCTTCTTCAAACGCGGCTGGAAACGTTTCTATCTGAAATGGTATAGCGACAGTCACCCTTCAGCGCAGACGCTGTGTCCAAAAACCGTCGAGCTGCTCAACCGCATCCCGTCGGTCAAGGCGGCGATGTTCGCCGAGCTGCCGCCCGGCAGCCACCTGGGTAAACACCGCGATCCTTACGCCGGCTCGGTGCGCTATCACCTGGGGCTGATGACGCCCAACGACGATCGCTGCTTCATCGAAGTAGACGGCGAGCAGCACAGCTGGCGCGACGGCGAGGCGGTGATCTTCGACGAGACCTACGTGCACTGGGCGCAGAACGCCACCGATCAGACGCGCATCATTCTGTTTTGCGACGTCGAGCGGCCGATGAAATGGCGCTGGGCACAGGCGGTCAACCACTGGGTCGGCGCTACGTTGATGTCGGCGGCCAGTTCGCCGAACGACGATCAGGACCGCACCGGCGGCATCAACCGCATCTTCAAATACGTCAACGCGGTGCGCGATGCCGGCCAACGCCTGAAAGCGCGCAACCGCCGCGGTTACTACCTGCTGAAATGGCTGGTGATCGCCGCGATCTTCGCCGCGATTATCATTCCCAGCCTGTAAAACTCGCCAATCCTCAACTCAGGGGCAACGTGAATGAGAATATTCGCATGCCCCTCTTCCGCCACACCCCGTACCCTGTGTAGCATAAGCATTCCTAGAGCCGCCTCCGCTGGCCAACAGCTATCCCTCCGAAGCCTGATAGCAGCGCAAACCGCCCTTCGAATGTAAATGTTTAGTCAATTATGGAATTCCGACTAAACCCTGGCCGTACCCGGGTGTCTGAGTAGTCGTATCGCTATCGAGTGGAACCTTTATGCGTTACAGCTTGCTGCCCCTTTTAACGTATAAAACGAGTTTCTATGAAATCAGCCAAAGCATTTCAACTGGCCTTGCTGCACCCGCGCTACTGGCTAACCTGGTTCGGCCTCGCTCTGCTGTTCCTGCTGGTACAGCTCCCCTATCCGCTGCTCTACCGTCTGGGGGTGTGGATGGGACGCACCTCGATGCGTTTTCTCAAGCGCCGCGTCACCATCACCCGTCGCAACCTCGAGCTGTGCTTCCCCGAGATGGACGAAGCGCAGCGCGAGCGCAAAGTGGTGGGCAATTTCGAATCCCTCGGCATGGGCCTGCTGGAAACCGGCATGGCATGGTTCTGGTCAGATAAACGCGTCAAGCGCTGGTTCAACGTCTCCGGCATCAACCACCTCAAAATGGCGCAGCGCGACGATCGCGGCGTGCTGGTGATCGGCGTGCATTTTATGTCGCTGGAGCTGGGCGGCCGGGCGATGGGCCTGTGTCAGCCGATGATGGCGATGTACCGTCCGCATAACAACAAGGCGATGGAATGGGCGCAGACCAAAGGCCGCATGCGTTCCAACAAGGCGATGATCGATCGCAAGGATTTGCGCGGCATGGTGCATGCGCTCAAGCGCGGCGAGGCGGTGTGGTTCGCGCCGGATCAGGACTATGGCCCGCGCGGCAGCGTATTCGCGCCGCTGTTCGCCGTCGATAAGGCCGCCACCACCAGCGGCACCTTCATGCTGGCGCGCATGGCCAACCCGGCGCTGGTGCCGGTGGTGCTGATCCGCCGCGAAGGCGGCCGCGGCTATGACCTGCTGATCCAACCGGCTCTGGAAGACTATCCGCTGAGCGACGAACAGGCGGCCGCGGCTTACATGAACAAAGTGATCGAGAAAGAGATCATGCGGGCGCCGGAGCAATACATGTGGCTGCACCGCCGTTTCAAAACCCGACCGGCTGGCGCGCCCTCGCTGTACTGACCCTCTTTTTTCAGCCCGGCCAACGCCGGGCTTTTTTGTGCGCCGCGTTTAAAAAATCTGCGGCTCGGGATCCCGCTTTCCTGTAATCTCCTTTTTTACCCGCACAGGAAAGGAAATGATGAAAGCTCAAGTCCGCATTGCTCTGGTCGGTGATTACAACCCGCAAGCCGTGGCCCACCAGGCCATCCCCGTGGCGCTCCAGCTCACCACCGCCCACCTCGACATCGACGTTCAGCCCCAGTGGCTCCCGACCGAAACCCTGACCTCCCCCGACGCGCTGCAAGATTTCGACGCCATCTGGGTGGTGCCGGGCAGCCCGTATCGTCACGACGACGGCGCCTTTATGGCGATCCGTCATGCGCGGGAAAACGACGTGCCGTTCCTCGGCTCCTGCGGCGGTTTTCAATACGCCATCGTCGAATACGCCCGTAATGTGATGGGCTGGCACGACGCTGGTCATGCGGAAACCGACAGCGGTGGCCGGCTGGTGATCGCCCCATTGAGCTGTTCGCTGGTGGAAAAAACCGGCGACATCGTTTTTCAGCCTGACACCCGCGTCGCGCAGGCCTACGGCAGCCTGAACGCCCATGAAGGCTACCACTGCAACTTCGGCGTGAATCCGGACTTCGTCGCCGATCTGCAGCGTTTCCCGCTGATCATCAGCGGCCACGACACCGAAGGCGACGTACGCGCCATCGAACTGCCGGGCCGGCGTTTTTACGCCGCCACGCTGTTCCAGTCGGAACGCGCCGCGCTGCGCGGCGAGCTTTCACCGTTGGTGGTGGAACTCGTCAAAGCCGCCAACGGGTAAACAAAGGTTCATCGGCGCCATCGGGGCGTTGTCACCGGATAAAAAAAGCCCTCTTGCGAGGGCTTTCTGATCGTCTATCCCGCCGACTTACGCCTGTCCGAGATCGCGCAACGCCAGATTGAAGTGCTGGCCCAGCTCACGCCGGTGAACCGGATGCTCCATCATCGACACATGGTCGCCGTTGACCTGACTGACGCGGACGGTCGCCGGCGGCAACAGCCTATCCCATCCCAGCGCGGAAGCGTCTTCGCGGCAATATCCCGCCTGCTTGATCTTCTGCCAGTACGCCTGGAACTGCTCGTTCTGCGAATTGGCGGAAACCTGCTCCTGCTTCGCCTTGAAAAGATGGATCTTGAGCGATGCAGGCTGCACCTGAGTCGCTTCCACCAGCTTGGCGTAATGGTGTCGCTGTTGCCAGAGAGCCGCCTCGTCGGCCACTTCCGCACGCTGAGTCTTGATCCCAGCGCGTTGCACGGCCGCTATCGCCTCCGGTAACGGCAGCTCGGCCAACTGCTGACAGAACTGCGGATCCGGCCTCTCCTGCGTGGATTCCACCCAGTTCAGCAACAGCTGGACCGGGCTGTGCATCGCCTCCACCGGCCGCAACGTGTCAATCAGCCCCAGGAAAGCGACCGCTTCCCCGCTCGATTGCAGTTGCTCGGCGATGGCATAGGCCAACACCCCGCCGGAAGAGTACCCCGCCAGATGGTAGGGCCCCTGCGGCTGCACTTCGCGAATCAACGCCACGGCGCTGGCGGCCATGTCGCTCATGGTCGCCGGCTTCTCCTCCACCGCCGGCCACGGCACAGCGTAGACCGGGAAGCTTTCATCGATCTCCTTGGCCAATTCAAATACATAAGAGTGATCGCCAAAGCCGGTCGGGACGAAGAACAGCGGCGGTCGGCTGCCGCTGCTGCGAGCCGGCACCGCTTTGCACAGCGGAGCCTCGGCGGTGCGACGATCGATCCGTTCGGCCAATTCGGCCAAGATCGGATGGTTGAAGATCGCCTGTACCGGCAAGGTGATGCCTTGCTGACGCAGTTGGCTGGAGAGACGCACCGCCAGCAGTGAATGGCCGCCGAGCTCGAAGAAATTGTCGTGGCGTCCTATCTGGCCAATCTCGAGCAGCTCGCACCATGCCCGCGCCAGCGTCGTTTCGGTCTCACCCTGAGGCGCCGCATACTCCCGAGCGCCGACTGCCGCACACTCCGGCTCCGGCAAGGCGCGCCGATCCAACTTACCGTTGGCGGTCAACGGCAGCGCATCCAGCCAGACATAAGCCGACGGCACCATGTACTCCGGCAACCGTTCGCTCAAATAGGCCCGCAACTGCCCTTGCAGCGCGCTGCGTTCCCCCTCGGCCGCCGGTACGATCCAGGCGACCAGACGCGTGTGGTGCTCCGTCGAACAAACCTGCACCACCGCTTCCCGCACCCACGGGCTCGCTGCCAGCTGCACCTCGATCTCGCCCGGTTCGATGCGGAACCCGCGCAACTTGACCTGCTGGTCGCACCGCCCTTGGTATTCAAGACAGCCGTCCGGCAGATAACGCGCCAGATCGCCGGTACGATACATGCGGCCGCCGCCGACCGGGTTGAACGGATCGCTCAGGAAACGCTGCGCCGTCAGTTCCGGCCGGTTCAGGTATCCCAACGCCACCCCCACGCCGCCGATGTGCAGTTCTCCTATCGCCCCCATCGGCACCGGGCGCCCACGGGCGTCCAACAAGTACGTGCGGGTATTGCCGATCGGTTTACCAATCGGCAAACGCGCCTCCCCTTCGGCCCGCTCGATACGCGCCGTGGTCGCAAAGGTCGTGGTTTCCGTCGGCCCATAGGCATGGATCAGTTGCACCGGCCCTTGTTCTTGCAGCAACCGCGCATAAGCGCCCGGATCCTCTTTCTCCCCCCCGCTGATCAGATATTTCAGCTGCGCCAGCGCGCCGCTGATGCTGTGCACATACTGATTGAACAACGCGGTGGTCAAGAACAGCGTGGTGATGCGATGACGCTGCAGTTCGGCCGCCAGACGTTCGGCTTCCATCATGACCTCCGGCGCTATCACCACCAGCGCACCGCCGTTCAGCAGGGCCGCCCACACCTCCATCGTGCTAGCGTCAAACGCCGGGTTGGCGGCAAAGGCAACGCGGTCTTCAGCGTCAAAGGCGGCGTAGCGATTGTTGCGCACCAAACGAGTAATGCCCTGGTGCGGCGTCATGACCCCTTTCGGCGTACCGGTCGAACCGGAGGTATACATGATGTAGGCCGTCGTGCCGCTCGACAATCGCAACGCCGGATTACCGTCATTGCCTTCGCAATCCTCGACCGGCAGCTGCGGAATGCCCTCATTGCCGGCGGTCTCTGCCAGCATCAGACACGCGCCGCTGTCATTGACGATCCACGCCTGACGCGCGGTCGGCAGTTGCGGATCGAGGGGCACATACGCCGCACCGGCCTTGACGATCGCCAGTTGGGCGCAAACCAGTTCGATGCTGCGCGTCAGCCGCACCGCGACCCGATCGCCCGGTTGTACGCCGCGCTCAATCAGCCGGTGCGCCAACCGGTTAGCGCGCGCATTCAACTGCGCGTAACTGAGCTGCCGCGCCCCCTGGATCACGGCGACGGCCTGTGGCGTCAACTGCGCCTGTTGTTCAAACAGTTCGTGCACGCAGGTATCCGCCGGGTAAGGTTCCGTCGTATGATTCCAGCTGCACAGCTGCAGCGCATACTCCTCATCCGGCATCACGTCCAGTTCGCAGATCGGTGTCTGCGGCGCCTCTTCCAGCGCCTGCGCCAAGGCGCTCAACGCCTGCGCCATGTAACCGCACACGCGCTGCGCTTCAATCGGCTGTCTGACCTGCGCCGTCAGGCCCAACGAATCGCCGCCGTCCTCGACCGACAACACGAACGGATAGTTGGTGCGTTCCTGGCTATCCAACAGCGTCACGCCGGCCGGCAAGGCAGTCTCCTCGCCGCTGTTATGCCGATAGTTCAGCAGGGCGCTGAACAGCGGCGTGCCCGCGGCGACGCCGCTGCAGCGCTGCGCCAAGGCCAGCGGCGCATGCTCATGGGCCAGCAGTCCGCTCAGCCGGATATGCGCCTGCAACGCCGCCGATTCTGCGCCAACCTCATTGACATCCAGCCGCAGCGGCAAGGTGTTGATAAACAGTCCGAGCGCCCGTTCCGCCCCGTCTCCGGCCTGCATGCGGCCCAGCAACACGGTGCCGAACACCACCTCATCGCGGCCGGTGGCGCGCGCCAGCACCTGCGCCCAGGCCAGATGGCACAGACTGGCCAGGCTGACGCCCATCCGTCGCGCCTGCCGCCGCAGCTGCTGATTGAGCGCATGCGGCAATGCCAGGTGCGCCGTCGAGATATCTCGCCCTTCGCCATGCACATCGCTCAGGCCGAACGGCAGCGACGGTTCATCGATATCCGCCAGCAGAGTGCGGAAGAACTGCTCGTGTTCAGCGTTGCTGACGCCGAGCCGCGCCTGCGCCACCGCGTTGCGGAACGGCGGCGCCTTGGCCAATTCGTCTCCGCGTCCGGCCAGGATCAGATTGATTTCCTCCTGCATCACCGCCAGGGTCGAGTGGTCGCCGATCAGGTGATGCCACTGCTGGAGCACACACCAACTGCCCTCCTCTTCCCGTGCAGCGACAAAGCTCAGTAACGGCGCGCGCGTCAGGTCTGGCCGTACGCGGCGCGGATCAAACAACGCCGTCAGCCGCGAACCGATATCGCCCTGCGCCGGATCGAGCCGCAGTTCTTGCAGCGACAACTCGGCCTTGCGCCACACCACCTGCACCGGCGAAGACACGCCCTGGGTGATGAACGCGGTGCGCAGAATGTCATGGCGGTCGATCACCTGCTGCATCGCCGCCAGCCAGGCATCCAGACGCGCACGGCTGTCGAAACGCAGCACCGCGGACAGCTGGTACGGATCGCCCTGCTCCGCCAGCAGATGGTGGAACAAAATCCCCTCCTGCAGCGGCGACAAAGCGTAGATGTCCTGTACGTTGGCCACACCGCCCGGCACCTGCGCCACCACCGCGTCGATCTCCGGCTGGCTCAGCGCCGCCAGCGGCAACATCTCCGGCGTAATGGAAGCGCAACCCGGTTGGATACCGTTGGCCGGCACGCTCACCTCTTGCTGCGTGACCAATGTCTGCGCCAACGTCGACAGCGTCGGCGCGGTGAACAGCGTTTGTACCCCGGCGCTCAACCCCACACGGCGCAGCTGCGCCATCAGTTTGACCGCCAGCAACGAATGGCCACCCAGTTCGAAGAAGTTATCGTGACGTCCTACACGCTCAATGCCCAGCAACTCGCGCCAGATCCCCGCCAGCAGCGTTTCCAGCTCGCCTTCCGGTTCGGCGTAAACCTCACGCACGTAGGCGTCCTCTTGCGGCTCAGGCAGCGCGCGCCGATCCAACTTGCCGTTCGGCGTCAGCGGTAGCGTATCCAGCGCAACCCAGGCCGTCGGCAGCATAAACTCCGGCAACATGCCCGCCAGATACTGCCGCAGCGTCACCGCCAACGTCTGGCGGTCCGCTTCAGCCTCCGGCACCACCCACGCCACCAGCCGTTTATTGTTCGCTTCGCCGAGGACATCCACCACCGCTTCGCGCACCGCCGGATGACCAGCCACTCGCGCCTCGATTTCACCGCATTCGATGCGGAAGCCGCGAATTTTCACCTGCCGATCGTTACGGCCTTGGTAGTCGATATTGCCGTCCGGCAGGTAGCGCGCCAGGTCGCCGGTACGATAGATCCGGTCTCCGGGATTGAAGGGATCCGCCAGGAACCGTTCTGCCGTCAGTTCGGCGCGATTGAGATAACCCAATGCCACGCCGGCACCGCCGATATAGAGCTCACCGGTGGCCCCGAGCGGCACCGGCTGCAAATGCTCATCCAGCAGATAGATGTGCGTATTGCCGATCGGCCGGCCGATCGGCAGGCGTTGCCATGGCCCCACTTGTTCAACTATCGCCGCAGTGGCGATAACGGTGCCTTCCGTTGGCCCATAGGCATTGACCAGACGCACCGGCCCCGCCTCTTTCAGCATACGAGCAAAGGCGTGCGGATCCGCAGCTTCACCGCCGCTGATCAGATATTTCAACTGCGCCAACGTCGCGGCGATGCTATGGACATATTGGTTAAACAACGACGTGGTCAGGAACAAGACGTTAATCTCTTGCCGCACCAGCGCTGCCGCCAACGCATCGGCATCCGTCAATACCTCCGGCGCAATGATCGCCAGACTGGCGCCATTGAGCAACGCGCCCCACATTTCCAACGTGCTGGCGTCGAATGCCGGGTTAGCGGCGAAAGCAAAGCGATCGCCGCGTTCGAACGCCGCAAACCGATTGTTAATCGCCAGCCGGAGGATGCCTTGATGCGTCACCATCACGCCTTTAGGCGTGCCGGTCGAGCCCGAGGTATACATGATGTAAGCCGGTGCGTCGCCGGCGCGAGCCACCGCCGGATCGTGGGTCGGATCCTGCCGCAAACGATCGATACGCAGGCATTCGATCTCGCCGGCTATCTCGCGATCGAGATCGCGATCGCACAGGATCAACGTCGTTCCGCTGTCGCCGATGATCCACGCCTGCCGCGCAACAGGCAGGTGCGGATCGAGCGGCACATAAGCGGCGCCCGCCTTGAGGATCGCCAACTGGGCAATGACCAGAGAGAAACTGCGTTCGAGCGACGTGGCCACGCGGTCGCCGGGGCGTACGCCCTGTCCGATAAGTTGGTGCGCCAGTTGGTTAGCGCGGGCGTTCAATTGCGCGTAGCTAAGGCTATCCGCCTCGTTTACCAACGCGATGGCATCCGGCGTGCGCCGCGCCCACTGTTCAAACTGGACGTGAACAGGGTTCTGCGCCGGATAAGCTTCCGCGGTTCGGTTCCAGCCATACAACAGCAGTTCGCGCTCAGCGGCCGGCAGCAGGTCGATATGCGAAGCAGACTGCGAAGCGTTTGTCGCCATCGCCCGCAGCACCTGCACCAGATAGGCGCCGTAACGCTCGGCGGTGGCGCGATCGAACAACGCCGTGGCGAAGTTCAGCGTGCCGCTGATGCCTTCGCCGTTATCGGCCAGATCGAGCGTCAAATCATACTTGGCGATCCGATAGCCCAACTCGGCGCTCTCGGCCTGCAGTCCAGGCAGCGGAATATTGCGCACCGAGCCGTCCTGCCAGGCCAGCATCACCTGGAACAGTGGGGTATAGCCCAGATGGCGCGGCGGGTTGACCAGCTCCACCACCTGCTCGAACGGCAGATCGCGGTTTTCCTGCGCCGCCAGCACTGTGTGGCGGATCCGTTCGAGCAGCGTCGGCAGATCCGGATCGTCGCGAAGATCGATGCGCAGCGCCAGCGTGCTGACGAAGAAACCGACCAGCGATTCGGTTTCCAGCCGGCTGCGGTTGGCCTCCGGCGTGCCGATCACCAGCTCCTGCTGTCCGGCCATGCGCGCCAGCACCAGACTCCAGGCCGCCAGCACCGTCATAAACAGCGTGCCGCCATGCTGTCGGCTGAATTGACGCAGCGCCTGCGTCAACTCGGCGTCGATCGCGATCGGCACTTCTGCGCCGCTGAAAGACTGCACCGTCGGGCGCGGCCGGTCGGTCGGCAACGTCAGCAGCGCCGGCGCATCGCTCAGCGTTTCACGCCAGTATTGCGCCTGCGCCGCCAGCCGTTCCGGCGTCAGGTAGCGACGCTGCCAGGCGGCGTAATCCGGGTATTGCAAGGTCGGCGGCGGCAGCGGATCGGCCTCGCCGCGACGGAAAGCGCCGTACAGCACGCCCAATTCGCGCAGCAGTATGCCGGTCGACCAGCCGTCGGAGACGATGTGATGGCAGGTGAGCAGGAACAGATGCTCCTCATCCGCCAGGCGGAGCAGCGCGGCGCGCACCAGCGGACCGGAACTCAGCTCGAAAGGCGCCTCCGCCAGGTGCTGCGCCAGTTGCCGCGCTCGGCTTTGGGTATCCTGCTGCCCACGCAGATCGTGAACCGTCAACGGCAGCGCGTCTGCCGGCAGAATGTGCGTCTGCGGCTGCCCCTCGACGGTGATAAACCGGCTGCGCAACGCTTCGTGACGGGCATAGAGCGCATCCAGACTCTGCCGCCAGGCAGGCAGATCCAGCTCGCCGCGCAGGCTCAGCGCCAGCGGGATATGGTAAGTTTCACTCATTCCCTCCAACTGGGTCAGGAACCACAAGCGCTGCTGAGCAAACGACAGCGGCAATGCGGCGTCGCGCGGCAGAGCTTCGATCGGCGGCAGCGCTTCACTCGTCCTTTGCAGTTGCTGCGCCACTACGTGCAGCGTCGGATTGGCGAACAGGGTCTGCAACGGCAGCTGCCATTCCATCTGTTGCAGACGGTTGGTCAGACGTACCGCCATCAGCGAGTGGCCGCCCAGTTCGAAGAAGTTGTCGTGGCGGCCAACCTGCTCCACGTTCAGCAACTCGCGCCAGATCTCCGCCAGCAGCGTTTCGCGCTCACCCTGCGGCGCTTCGTACGCCGCCTGGCTCTGTATCCCCTGCGGCTCCGGCAGCGCCCGCCGGTCCAACTTGCCGTTCGGCGACAGCGGCAACGCCGCCACCACCACCCAGGCCGACGGCACCATGTAGTCCGGCAGCACCGCGCTCACATGCTGCCGCAGCGCGCCCGCCAGCGTCTCTTCCGCCACGTCCGCCGCCGGCACCACCCACGCCACCAGCCGTTTGTCGTCGCCCACCGCGCGCGCATCCACCACCGCTTCCCGCACCGCCGGGTGCGTCGCCAGCGTCGCTTCTATCTCGCCGCATTCGATGCGGAAGCCGCGGATTTTCACCTGCTGGTCATTGCGCCCCAGGTACTCGATGTCGCCGTTCGCCAGATAGCGCGCTACGTCGCCGGTGCGGTACATGCGCCCGCCCGGCGCGAACGGATCGCTCAGGAAACGCTCCGCCGTCAAGTCGGGCCGATTCAGGTAGCCCCGCGCCACCTGCACCCCGCCGATATACAGCTCGCCCACCGCCCCGAGCGGCACCGGCTGCCCGTGCTCGTCCAGCAGATAGATGCGCGTGTTGGCGATCGGCCGACCGATCGGCACCGACACCCGGTCCGCCTCCCGCGAACAGTGCCAGGCGGTGACGTCCACCGCCGCCTCCGTCGGCCCATACAGGTTATACAACTCCGCCTGCGGCAGCCGGCGGTAAAACTCCGCCACCAGCGCCGCCGGCAGCGCTTCCCCGCTGCACATCACCCGCACCACGTTGCCGCAGCGCGTCGCCGCCTGCTCATCTGCCAGGAAGCTTTGCAGCATCGACGGCACGAAGTGCAGCGTGGTGACGCCGTACTCTTCGATAGCGCGGCTCAGGTAGTCCGGATCCTTGTGCCCTTCCGGCTTCGCCATCACCAGGCGCGCGCCGACCATCAGCGGCCAGAAGAACTCCCACACCGAGACGTCGAAGCCGAACGGCGTTTTTTGCAGCACCGTGTCCGCCGCCGTCAGGCCGTAGGCCTCCTGCATCCACACCAGCCGGTTGACCACCCCGCAGTGTTCGTTCATCGCGCCCTTCGGTTTACCCGTCGAACCCGAGGTGTAAATCACGTACGCCAGGTGCGACGCCTGCGCGCGCCGTTCCGGGTTCTCGGCGCTCAGCGTCTCCGGCAACGCCGCCTCCAGCGCCAGCTGCGGCGTCGCAGGCTCGCCCAGCGCCGCCCGGCCGGCGGCGTCCGCCAGCAGCAGCACCGGGTCGGCATCCTGCAGGATGTACTGCAGGCGCTCGCCCGGATAGGCCGGATCGAGCGGCACATAGGCGCCGCCGGCCTTGAGGATACCGAACAGCGCCGTCACCATGTTCAGGCCGCGTTCGGCGCACACCGCCACCCGGCTGTCCGGGCCGACGCCGCGCGCTATCAGCGCGTGCGCCAGCCGGTTGGCGCGGGCGTTCAGCTGGGCGTAGCTCAGGCTTTCTGTTCCACTCACCAGCGCGATGGCGTCCGGTGTGCGGCGCACCTGCTGCTCGAACAGCGCCGCCAGGGTCTGATCCAGCGGGTAGTCACGCTCGGTGCGGTTCCAGCCATGCAGCAGCAGTTCGCGTTCCGCCTCAGGCACCACCGCCAGTGAACATACCGGCGTTTCCGGTGCCTGCTCCAGCGCTTGCGCCAGCGAGCCCAGCGCCTGCGCCATATAGTCGCACACCCGCTGGGCATCGACCGTCTCTGTCACCTGCGCCGTAATGCCGAGCGAATCGCCGCCGTCCTCCACCGACAACACGAACGGATAGTTGGTGCGCTCTTCGGCGCTCAACAGGCTGACGCCTTCGGGCAGCGACACTGCCTCGCCGTTGTTATGGCGATAGTTGAGCAAGGCACTGAACAGCGGCGCCCCAGGGCTGACGCCGCTGCAGCGCTGCGCCAATGCCAGCGGCGCATGTTCATGCGCCAGCAGCCCGCTCAGCCGCACGTGTGCCTCTCTTGCCGCCGCCTCCGCGCCTCGCCGATCGATGTCCAGGCGCAGTGGCAATGTGTTGATAAACAACCCCAATGCCCGTTCCGCGCCTTCGCCGCCCTGCAGGCGACCCAGCAATACGGTGCCGAACACGACCGCGTCTCGCCCGCTGACGCGCGCCAGCACCTGCGCCCAGGCCAGATGGCACAAACTGGCCAGGCTGACGCCCAACCGCCGCGCCTGCCGCCGCAGCCGCAGGTTCAAGGCCGAAGAAAGCGCCTGGTAGCGGCTGACGATCTGCCGTCCCTCGCCATGCACATCACTCAAGCCGAACGGCAGGACCGGCTCGCTGATATCCGCCAACATGTCGCGGAAGAAACGTTCATGCTCTGCTTCGCTGAGCGTCAGGCGCGCCTGCGCCACCGCATTGCGGAACGGCTGGGCGGCGCCAAGCCGTGCGCCGCGACCGGCGAGGATTTCGCTGACCTCTTGCTCCATAAAGGCCAGCGTGGAGTGATCGCCAATCAGATGATGCCACTGCTGCAAGGCGCACCACCGGCCATCCTCCTCTTGCGCGACGGTAAAGTTGAGCAGCGGCGCACGGGTCAGATCCTGTCGCTGATGCAGCGGATCAAAACCGGCCGCCAACTGTTGCCAAACCGGGCCGTCGGCCAGATCGAAACGCCGCTCGCTCAGTGCCAGTTCGGCCTTGCGCCACACCACCTGCACCGGCGAAGACACGCCCTGCGTGATGAACGCGGTGCGCAGAATGTCATGGCGATCGATCACCTGCTGCATCGCCGCCAGCCAGGCATCCAGGCGCGCGCGGCTGTCGAAACGCAACACCGCGGACAGCTGGTACGGATCGCCCTGCTCCGCCAGCAGATGGTGGAACAAAATCCCCTCCTGCAGCGGCGACAAAGCGTAGATGTCCTGTACGTTAGCCACGCCGCCCGGCACCTGCGCCACCACCGCGTCGATCTCCGGCTGGCTCAGCGTCGCCAGCGGCAACATCTCCGGCGTAATGGCGGCGCAACCCGGCAAGATGCGGTTTTCCGGTATGTCGATTTCCCCTTGCGCGCTCACCGCCTGCGCCAGCGCCGCCAGCGTCGGCGTTGAGAACAGCGTCTGCACGTTCGCCGCCAAACCGGCACGCCGCAGTTGAGCCATCAACTTCACCGCCAGCAGCGAGTGGCCGCCCAGTTCGAAGAAGTTATCGTGGCGGCCAACCCGCTCCACGTTCAGCAACTCGCGCCAGATCTCCGCCAGCAGCGTTTCGCGCTCACCCTGCGGCGCTTCGTACGCCGCCTGGCTCTGCATCCCCTGCGGCTCCGGCAGCGCCCGCCGGTCCAACTTGCCGTTCGGCGACAGCGGCAACGCCGCCACCACCACCCAGGCCGACGGCACCATGTAGTCCGGCAGCGCCGCGCTCACATGCTGCCGCAGCGCGCCCGCCAGCGTCTCTTCCGCCACGTCCGCCGCCGGCACCACCCACGCCACCAGCCGTTTGTCGTCGCCCACCGCGCGCGCATCCACCACCGCTTCCCGCACCGCCGGGTGCGTCGCCAGCGTCGCTTCTATCTCGCCGCATTCGATGCGGAAGCCGCGGATTTTCACCTGCTGGTCATTGCGCCCCAGGTACTCGATGTCGCCGTTCGCCAGATAGCGCGCTACGTCGCCGGTGCGGTACATGCGCCCGCCCGGCGCGAACGGATCGCTCAGGAAACGCTCCGCCGTCAAGTCGGGCCGATTCAGGTAGCCCCGCGCCACCTGCACCCCGCCGATATACAGCTCGCCCACCGCCCCGAGCGGCACCGGCTGCCCGTGCTCGTCCAGCAGATAGATGCGCGTGTTGGCGATCGGCCGACCGATCGGCACCGACACCCGGTCCGCCTCCCGCGAACAGTGCCAGGCGGTGACGTCCACCGCCGCCTCCGTCGGCCCATACAGGTTATACAACTCCGCCTGCGGCAGCCGGCGGTAAAACTCCGCCACCAGCGCCGCCGGCAGCGCTTCCCCGCTGCACATCACCCGCACCACGTTGCCGCAGCGCGTCGCCGCCTGCTCATCTGCCAGGAAGCTTTGCAGCATCGACGGCACGAAGTGCAGCGTGGTGACGCCGTACTCTTCGATAGCGCGGCTCAGGTAGTCCGGATCCTTGTGCCCTTCCGGCTTCGCCATCACCAGGCGCGCGCCGACCATCAGCGGCCAGAAGAACTCCCACACCGAGACGTCGAAGCCGAACGGCGTTTTTTGCAGCACCGTGTCCGCCGCCGTCAGGCCGTAGGCCTCCTGCATCCACACCAGCCGGTTGACCACCCCGCGGTGTTCGTTCATCGCGCCCTTCGGTTTACCGGTCGAACCCGAGGTGTAAATCACGTACGCCAGGTGCGACGCCTGCGCGCGCGGCGCCGGGTTCTCGGCACTCAGCGTCTCCGGCAACGCGGCCTCCAGCGCCAGCTGCGGCGTCGCGGGTTCGCCCAGCGCCGCCCGGCCGGCGGCGTCCGCCAGCAGCAGCACCGGGTCGGCATCCTGCAGGATGTACTGCAGGCGCTCGCCCGGATAGGCCGGATCCAACGGCACATAGGCGCCGCCGGCCTTGAGGATGCCGAACAGCGCCGTCACCATGTTCAGGCCGCGTTCGGCGCACACCGCCACCCGGCTGTCCGGGCCGACGCCGCGCGCAATCAGCGCGTGCGCCAGCCGGTTGGCGCGGGCGTTCAACCGGGCGTAGCTCAGGCTTTCCGCGCCGCTCACCAGCGCGATGGCATCCGGCGTGCGGCGCACCTGCCGCTCGAACAGCGCCGCCAGCGTCTGATCCAGCGGGTAATCACGCTCGGTGCGGTTCCAGCCATGCAGCAGATGCTCCCGTTCGGCGAGCGGCAGCAAATCGATATGGGATACCGATCGCGGGTTATTCAGCGTCATCGCCCGCAGCGCCTGTACCAGGTAAACGCCGTAACGCTCGGCGGTGGCGCGATCGAACAACGCCGTGGCGAAATTCAGCGTGCCGCTGATGCCTTCGCCGGTATCGGCCAGATCGAGCGTCAGATCGAACTTCGCCGCGCTGTATTCCAGCCCGGCCAATTCGGCCTGCAGCCCAGGCAGCGGAATATCGCGCACCGAGCCGTCCTGCCAGGCCAGCATCACCTGGAACAGCGGGGTATAGCCCAGATGGCGCGGCGGGTTGACCAGCTCCACCACCTGCTCGAACGGCAGATCGCGGTTTTCCTGCGCCGCCAGCACCGTGTGGCGGACCCGTTCGAGCAGCGTCGGCAGATCCGGATCGTCGCGAAGATCGATGCGCAGCGCCAGCGTGCTGACGAAGAAACCGACCAGCGATTCGGTTTCCAGCCGGCCGCGGTTGGCCTCCGGCGTGCCGATCACCAGCTCCTGCTGTCCGGCCATGCGCGCCAGCACCAGGCTCCAGGCCGCCAGCACCGTCATAAACAGCGTGCCGCCATGCTGTCGGCTGAATTGACGCAGCGCCTGCGTCAACTCGGCGTCGATCGCGATCGGCACTTCTGCGCCGCTGAAAGACTGTACCGTCGGACGCGGCCGGTCGGTCGGCAACGTCAGCAGCGCCGGCGCATCGCTCAGCGTTTCACGCCAGTATTGCGCCTGCGCCGCCAGCCGTTCCGGCGTCAGGTAGCGACGCTGCCAGGCTGCGTAATCCGGGTATTGCAAGGTCGGCGGCGGCAGCGGATCGGCCTCGCCGCGACGGAAAGCGCCGTACAGCGCGCCCAATTCGCGCAGCAGTATGCCGGTAGACCAGCCGTCGGAGACGATGTGATGGCAGGTGAGCAGGAACAGATGCTCCTCATCCGCCAGGCGGAGCAGCGCGGCGCGCACCAGCGGCCCCTGCGTCAAATCGAACGATTGAGTGGCCGCCTGACGACACAGCGTTTCAGCCTGCGCGGGGTGACGTCGCAGATCGTGGAACGCAAGCGGTAACCCGTTTGCCGGCAAAATCTGTACCTGTGGCCGATCTTCCCGGGTGATGAACCGGCTGCGCAGCGATTCGTGGCGCGCATAGAGCGCGTCCAGCCCCTGTTGCAACGCCTGCCGGTCCAACCGACCGCGCAGCCGCAACGCCAGCGGGATATGGTAGGTTTCGCTCATCCCCTCCAACTGGGTCAGGAACCACAGACGCTGCTGAGCAAACGACAGCGGCAATTCCCCATCGCGCGCCACCGGCAGCATCGGGATCGATTCCTGCGTCGGCGCAACCTGCAGCGCCTGGGCCAACACGTGCAACACCGGACTGGCGAACAGCGCCTGCAACGGCAGCTGCCATCCGGCCTGTTGCACGCGGTTCGCCAGGCGCACCGCCATCAGCGAATGCCCGCCCAGTTCGAAGAAGTGGTCGTAACGGCCAATCCGTTCTACGCCCAACAGCTCATGCCAGATAGCCGCCAACAGATTTTCTGCCTCGCCCTGCGGCGGCGCATAGGCCTCGCGCGCACAGGCGTCGACCTGCGGCACCGGCAGGGCGCGCTTGTCCAATTTGCCGTTGCCGGTCAGCGGCAACGCCTCCAGCCAAACGTAAGCCGCCGGCACCATATAGTCCGGCAACCGCGCCTGCAGATGCCGGCGCAATTCGGTCGCCAGCGTAGCGCGTTCCGTCTCCGGCGCCGGAACCACCCATGCCACCAGTCGCTTATTCCCGTCGCCATCGTCGATAGCGTCCACGGCTACGCTGCGCACGCGCGGATCGGCGCTCAGCTGCGCTTCCACCTCACCGCACTCGATGCGGAAGCCGCGGATTTTCACCTGCTGGTCGTTGCGCCCCAGGTATTCGATATCCCCCCCCGGCAGATAGCGCGCCAGATCGCCGGTGCGATACATGCGCGCACCCGGCGCCCGGTTGAAAGGGTCTTCGAGAAAACGTTCCGCCGTCAATTCGGGCCGGTTCAGGTACCCTCGCGCCACCCCTTCACCGCCGACGTACAGTTCGCCGATCGCCCCCATCGGCACCGGTTCGCCATCGCCGCCCAGCAGATACAGCCGCAAATCCGGAATACGGCAGCCGATCGGGCTGGCGACGATCGCCGTATCCTGTGCCGACAGCGGCCGGTACGTCACGTGCACCGTGGTTTCGGTGATGCCGTACATGTTGACCAATCGCGTCTGCCGGTTCTCTGGACGAGCAAACCACGGCGCGAGATCGGAAGGCTTCAGCATTTCACCACCGAACACGATCTCGCGCAGCTGATGGCGCGCTTCGCTGTGTGCCTGAGCCTGGATAAAGGCTTTGAAGGCGCTCGGCGTCTGATTCAGTACCGTGATGCCGCTGCGGCAGACGAAATGATAAAAGTCCGGCGCCGAACGGGCGATCTCCTGCGGTACGATGAACAGCTGGCCGCCATACAACCAGGCGCCCCAGATCTCCCAAACCGAAAAGTCGAAGGCGAATGAGTGGAACAGGCACCACTTGTCGGCGGCGCTGAAGTTAAACCAGGCGTTGGTGGCGCTGAACAAGCGCGCGACCTGGCGATGCTCCACCATGACCCCTTTCGGTTTGCCGGTCGAACCGGAGGTGTAAATCACATACGCCAGGTGTGATGGCCGCACCTCGACGTCCTGCAGATCGTCGCTGTTCCCCGTCAACGGCTGTTCCAGCGCCAATACCGGCACCTCGCAGCCGCCCAGCGCTTGCCTGCCAAGTTCATCCGCCAACAGCAGCACCGGCGCGGAGTCCGCCAGGATGTACTGTAGCCGCTCTCCGCTATAGGCGGGATCCAACGGCACATAGGCGCCGCCGGCTTTGAGGATCCCCAGCAACCCGGCCAGCATCGGCAGACCGCGTCCGGCGCACAGCGCCACCAGACTGTCCGGTTGTACGCCAAGCTCTACCAGCCGATGGGCCCATCGGTTCGCCCAGGTATTCAATTCAGCGTAAGTCAGGCTGTCGTCGCCGTATGTCATCGCCGTCGCATCTGGCGTGCGTTTGACCTGCGCTTCGAACAGCCGATGCAGACACGCCGCCGGCGAGTGCGAAGCAACGGTGTGATTGAGGCTCTGCAGCAACTGCGTGCGTTCTTCCTCGGAAACCAGATTGAGTTCGCCGATGGTGCGACGATGAGAGCCCGCTCTCACCGCGTCGTTGAGCAGCATCAGCAGATGTTGCGTCGCACGCAACATCTGTTCGTCAGCCACTGAGGCGGCGTCGTATACCCAACGGAAGGCGCCGTCAGCCTTGCAGATTTGCAATACCGCGCGCGAGCCGGAAGCCATGATGGCAGCCAAGCCCTCGTCTTCAGGCTGCAACCCTGTCTCTGAACGCCGGCTGACGATCGATACCGCCGTCGGCCAAGCTTGGGGCGCCCGCAGATCCGCATCGCCCGTCAGCAACGCGGGATGATAATCAGCATGAGCGCGCAACCGGCCGTATTCTTGTTCCAGCGCGGCCAATGCCTGCTGGAAATTGTAGGAGTGATCAACTGAGACCTGCAGCGGCAGCACGCGCGCGCTCAGGTGAGCCCAACGTCCCCAATCCCGATCGTTCGACGTAATCCAACCCAGCTGAAAATCGGTTTCATTACACATGCGCGCCAGATAGAGGGTTGCTGCCGCCAGCACCTGCTCGCCAGCAATCTTTTCCAGGCGCTGCCAGGCCGTGGCCTGCCAGCGTGCGGGAAGGGCCGCCCGGCGGTCAGGCCCTGGCGGGAACGGCGCCGGATAAAAGCGTGTCAGACGCGGTTGCAAGAAAGCGGCGCTGTCGGCGCTGGCGCCATACGCCGCGCCTAACAGCGAAGCTTCGGCATCGCTAAGCGTCGGCAAGACCGAGCCGACAGACAGGCCGCAGGCCTGCGCCAGCGCATCACCCGGCTGAATCGAGCCGTCGGCGCGCAAGAACGGCCCGACGCGCACCACACCGGGATGCGCGGCGATCTCCCAGCCGTCGGTCTCGATGCGCAGCAGGGTGCCGGGTTCGGCCTGGCGTTCATCGCTCACCGCCAGCAGCGTCGTCACGCCCAGCACGCGCTCCGCCAACAGTATCTTCGCCGCGCATCCCGCGCCATGGCTCAGCGAGCTCACCAGGCGCTGCAGCGCCTGAGCCGGGCGATCCCAACGGATGATGCCGCCGGCAGGCGGTTGCCGCCGGTTGGCGTAAAAGCTGCCGCCGGCCCCGGCATCAGCCAACGTCGCCACTTGCCGATCCAACGCTTCGATCGTTCCCGTCGTTGAAGCGTTCAGCGCGCGTAAAATGAACTGGAAACGACGCTGCAAAACATCCAGATCGTCTAATGAATTTGCATAGGCGGCGTCAGAAAAAGTGACGTCCAGTTCATTCGCCTGCTGGTCTTCATACAGCATAATCTGTAGATCGCCGGACGGAATATTGCCACCGTAATACCAACGGGTGCGGCATCCCCAGAAAGGATCGCCGTGGTCGAAAGAAACGATGTTAATTGAAGGGCCAAACCAGGCGGAATCCGTCGCGCCATTATCACGCCGAATATCCTCCCCGCGATATAATTGATGGCGAACCACTTTCGCTATTTCAGCCGCCACTTTCTGGATAAATTCAGCCAGACTTAGTTGAGGTTCAACCTTAATAATCAAAGGGACAACGTTAGAGGTCATACCAATACTGTTTCGTTCCCTTGTCCCGGTCACCGGCATGCTGAAATTAAGATATTCGCTGCCGGTTAAGCTGTAGAAACATAATGCTACGGCGGCGGCCAATATATGCGCACGGTGTACGCCGATATTGTCGGCCTGCCGCTGCAGCCGATCCAGGGCGTCTTTTTCCAGCAGCTGCGTGTTGTGGTGCATCGCAGCGTCCGGCGTCAATACGGCCCTGCGTGACAAGCTCTGCGGCGCGGCGGCGGTGTATTCCCGCCAAAACGCCTGATCGGAAGAAAAGCGCGAAGAGTCGCGGTACTTGATGTCGTTTTCATACAGCAGAGAGAAATTGCAGTTGGCGAATTCAGGGATGACGCCGCCGGACGCCAGCGCGTTATAGTAAGCCGCGATGCGCCGCATCACTTCCTCAGCGCTGCGGCCGTCGGTGATCATATGGTGGAAACGGCGATAGAGGATGTAGCGCTGCGGTGCGAGCGTAATGACATAAAAACTAAAAGGTTCTTCTCCCGTAGCGCGGCGCGGCAGCGCCGAATCCGCCACCATCCAACGTCTGGCCGCCTGCAGAGGATCGGGCTCCTTGCTGAGATCGAGCGTGAACAGCGGCTCATGTGTACGTGGCGCGCGGTATTGATAAAGCTCACCGTCTTTTTCCACAAAATGCGCTTGCAGAGCCGGCGTTTCTTCGACGATGGCGTCGATGGCTTGCCGCAGCAGTTTAACGTTGAGCGGCCCGTCGACCTGTCCGTAGCCCCAGATATTGAACGACAAATCTTTGGAGATGTTTTCCCCCAGCCAGAGTTCACGCTGGGCGGTTGTTATTTCATGCAGCTCAACTTTCTCCGTTGCGGCCTGAGACCCTGCACGGAATTCCCCACTCTTCACATCAGTTTGTTTGTTCATAATATTCTCTAGCACGTTTTCATTACGTTAATGAAATAGACCGTCAGGATTTAGGCAAAGACTGGCCGCCCGACAGTTCAAGTCAGAATAAAAAAACCGTAGAAAAGCTGGGTCTCCCCCAACTAAGAAAGGATAGAATGGCTAATCCAGAGGTCCCCCCTGCGCCTCAATTTGCTGAGCTGTGAAGTATAGGAGAGGATATTTTTTTTGGCGAAACGTGCGAAAGGGAATAAATGACCATTTTATTTCCCCGATATTACTCAGGGATGACGAGGGTATTGAACTTGTATTAACCTGAGATGATTAGAGAATAATTAATATTTTTTTGTATTATTCATCGAGGTTAATATGCAGCAATTCTTACGATAAGAGCCTCTCCATATCAATAAGTTATACTTTATTGTTTGAAAAACAATAATTAATAATTTAATTAATTCATTGTCATCGAAATTTATGCCCGGTTTTATCGGCAGCGGCTCTATCGCTTTTTGTTATAACAATGGGAAAAATTATGCTGAAAAAATTTTGCGTTTTTTCGTGCGCAAATCAACGGCACCGTTCCCAACCGCAGACAATGTCAATGGGGCGGCAGAGCCCGCCCCAAGAGGTCTTACCACATCAGCCGGCCGATCAATGGCGCGGCCACGACCGTGATGATGCCGGCCAGCATCATCACCAAACTCGACACCACGCCCTCCTGCGGCCCCAGCTCATAGGCGCGGGCAGTGCCGGCGCCGTGCGACGAGGCGCCAAATCCGGCGCCCTTCGCCAGACGGCTGCGCACCGCCAGCCGCAAAAACAAAATATCCCCCACCGCCATGCCGAACACCCCGGTGATCACCACGAACAGCGCCACCAGATCCGGCTGCCCGCCCATCTGTTTGGCGGCCTCCAGCGCGAACGGCGTGGTGATCGACCGCACCGCCAGGCTGCGCTGCACCTCTTCCGGCAGCGTCAACAGGCGCGCCAGCCACACCGAGCTGTACACCGCCACCAGCACCGCGGTCGTTACCCCGGCGGTCAGCGACAGCCAGTGGCGACGGATGATATGCAGATTCTCGTACACCGGCACCGCGAAGGCGATGGTCGCCGGCCCCAGCAGCCACAGCAGCCAGTGGGTTTCACCGATGTAGTCCTGATAGGAGATATGGGTGACCACCAGCAGCAGCACCAGAATCATCGGCGTCAGCACCAGCGGCATCAGCAGCAACGTGCGGCGGCGGCGATAGAGTTTCTTGTTGGCGAAATACAGCGCCAGCGTCGCCAGAAAACAGGCCAGGCTAAGGATAAAATCATTCATGGCGCTGCTTCCGCCGCTGCAGCCAAATCTCCAGCCGATACACCCTGTCCACCACCAGCCCGGTGGCGCCCAGCGTCAGCACGGTGCTGACTGCGATCACCAGAAAGATCTTCCAGCCCTCGACCATCAGCAGCTGGGCATAGTTGACCACCGCCACCACCGCCGGCACGAAAAACAGCAGCATTTCCGCCAGCAGCCAGCGGGAGCCGGCCTTGACCCAGCTGAGCGGCAGAATGCGCAGCAGGATCAGCGCCAGCAGCATCAGCATGCCGACGATATTGGCGGGGAGCGGCAGGTGGAATTGTTGCACCAGGCGATCGGCGATCAGGAACAGCGCCGCATACAACGCCACCTGAATCGGCACCTGCAAACGGGTCAGCAGGGAGGGGGCAACGCGGCGTAACGCCAGAGACATGAAAGATGACCTCAAACAATAATTGACGGCCTACAGTATACGCAGCCGGGAAACCACGCCTGAAATGAATTAAAATTATCGACATCATGCCGTCCGGGAATAGTTTCCCGCCGGTAGCGTCCCCAAGGAGAACCCTAACGTGGATGTCCGCACCCTGCGCTACTTCGTTGAAGTAGTGCGCCAGCAAAGCTTCACCCGCGCGGCGGAAAAACTGTTCGTCACCCAGCCCACCATCAGCAAAATGCTGCGGCATCTGGAGGAGGAGCTGGAATGCACGCTGCTGATCCGCGAAGGCCGCAAGCTGCGCCTGACCGACAGCGGCCAGGCGGTGTATCAGCGCGGCCTGACGATCCTCGACGAATTCCGCCAGTTGGAGGCGGAGCTGGAAGACATCAGCTCGGTGAAAAAGGGCGTGTTGCGGCTGGGCATTCCGCCGATGGTCGGCAGGCAGATCGCCGATCTGATCCGCCGCTTTCGTCAGACCTACCCCGGCATCGAATTGAAGATTTCCGAGCTGGGCGGGCTGTCGGTCGAACAGGCGGTGATGTCCGGCGAACTGGATCTGGCGATGACGGTGTTGCCCTTCGACTCGGAGCAGCCGCTGACCTTTCTGCCGCTGCTGGGCCACCCGATGTGCGTGGTGGCGCCGCGCACGCCGCAGTGGCTCAACCGCACCAGCATCAATATCGCCGAATTGGCCGACAGCCCGATCCTGATTTATAACGAAGACTTTGCGCTGTACAAGATGCTGATGAAGGCGTTTCGCCTGGCCGGTTTTGAACCGCAAATCGCGGTGCGCAGCGGCCAATGGGACTTCCTCGCCTCGATGGTGCAGGCCGGCGTGGGCATCGCCATGCTGCCGGAGCCGGTTTGCCGCTGGCTGGATAAGGAAAACCTGGTCTGGCTGCCGCTGGAACCGCGCATGGAATGGAAAATCGGCCTGATCTGGCGCCAGGGCAGCTATTTGTCGCACAGCGCACAGGCCTGGATCGCCTGCTGCCGCGACTACTGGCCGCCGCTCAAGTAGCCAAAAAACAAGGGCCGCACAGGCGGCCCTTCAGGATGGGGATAACGAGGAAAAACGTTTATTCCTCCCTCTGCGTTTACCCCTCGCGCTCGATCAACAGCGCTTCGAGCAAATCGAGATCGTGCAGCAGTTTTTGCAGCGTCTCGTTGCTGATTTTCTGCGTGGCGCGCAGGTGGTACAGCTCGCCGCGCTCGGCGCGCAGCGCCGTCAGGCGGAAACGCCGCTCGAGGTTTTCCATCGCCAGCGCATTCTCGATATCGTCTTTCGACGCGATACGCCGCCGCAGCATGCCCGTCACCCGCGAGCTGACCTCTTTCAACACCTGCGGATCGAGATTCTCTTCGGTATCGGCGACCAGGCGCTCTTCCATTTTATTCACGCTCTCGATCGCCACCTCGGCCGCCATGGCGATCGCCATGCGCTCTTCCTGCTTGCTGGCGCTCTTGTCGGTCACCTGCACGCCGCGCAACAGCAGCGGTAACGCCAGCACGCCGACAATCAACGACAGCAGGATCACCCCGGCGGCGATAAACACCAGCTGATAGCGCGCCGGGAAGGCGGTGCCGTCGCTCAACAACAGCGGTATCGACAGCACGCCGGCCAGGGTAATCGCCCCGCGCACCCCGGCGAACGACGCCACCCACAGCTCACGTGTGCTGTAATCGCCGAACTGCAGCGGACGCTTTTTCATAAAGCGGTTGCTGGCCTTCTTCATCACCCACAGCCAGGTGAAACGCAGCACCAGCAGCGCGGCGTAGATGGTGGCCACGTCGGCGAACAGATACCAGGTCTGGATGGTCGGATCCAGCTCCGCCTGCAGGATGGAGGTTTCAAGAATGCCCGGCAGCTGCAGGCCCAGCATGATGAACACCATGCCGTTGAACACGAATTCCAGCATCGCCCACACGCTGTTGGCGCGCAGGCGCATCGCCAGCGGCGCGTTGCGGATCACGCCGGATTGGCTGATGGTCATCCCCGCCGCCACCGCCGCCAGGATGCCGGAAACGCCGATATGTTCGGCGATCAGGTAGGACGCGAACGGCAGCAGCAGCAGGAACACGATCTGGGTCGCCGGATCGTCGCCGCTCCAGCGGCTCATCACCCGCAGCGATTTACTGTAAGTCCAGGTGACCGCCACGCCGGCCAACAGGCCGCCGATCGCCACTTTGAGGAATTCAAGGGTCGCGCCGCCCACGGTGAACACCATCGTGCCCATCGCCACCGCGATGGCGAACTTGAGCGACACCAGGCCAGACGCGTCATTCATCAGCGCCTCGCCCTCGAGCACGCCCATGATCGGCTTGGGAATCCGCCCTTTGCCGACGATGCCGGACAGCGCCACGGCATCGGTCGGCGACAGCACCGCCGCCAGCGCGAAGGCCGCCACCAGCGGAATGCCCGGCACCATGGCGTAGATCAGATAACCGACGCCGACCACGGTGATCAGCACCAGCACCAGCGCCAGGCCGAGAATTTCACGCCCGTGATGCAGGAACTCGCGCGTCGGCGTTTTCCAGCCGTCGGCGAACAGCAACGGCGGGATGAACAGCACCAGGAACAGTTCGGGATCAAAATCGACGTGCAGCCCGAAATGCGGCCAGGCCAACAGGGCCCCGATGGCGATTTGCATCAGCGGCAGCGGCACCTGGAACGGCAACATGCGCGTCACCACCCCGGACAGGGAGACCACCAGGATCAAAATGAGGATTGTAAAAAAGATTTCCATGCTTTCCTTAGACTCTACGATTCAGACGACATCGGCTCAGGGCCTGCGTTGGTCCCGATAGTAGATCACTTTTTTTACAGCCGTTAAAGCTTGTTGTGCCTTTCAAAACGCGGTGCAGAGCAGAAGAAGACTTATCTTAAGAAGGGAATTGCCGTCACAGGCTCCCCCGCCCGATGGGCGAGGGAAACCCAAGAGGCTTAAATCGCCCAGCCGCCGGCGTAGAACGCCACCAGCGCCACGGCGATCAGCACGGTGCCGATGTTCAGCTTGCGCCATTCGCCGGAGAAGATGCGGCCGATGACCAGCGAGCTGAAACCCAGCATGATGCCGGTGACGATGTTGCAGGTCAGCACGATGAACACGGCGCACAGCAGGCCGGCCATCGCGTCGACGAAGTCGTTGAAGTCCAGCTTGGTGACGTTGCTCAGCATCAACAGGCCGACGTACATCAGCGCCGGCGCGGTGGCGTAGACCGGCACCAGATAGGCCAGCGGCGACAGGAACAGGATCAGCAGGAACAGAACGCCGACCACGGTGGCGGTCAGGCCGGTCTTGCCGCCCGCGGCGGTGCCGGCGGCGGACTCGATGTAGACTGCGGCGGGCGCGGCGCCCACCAGCCCGGAGAAGATGCTGCTCAGGGAATCCGAGGTCAGCGCCTTGCCGCCGTTGATGATCTGGCCGTCTTTGTCCAGCAGGTTGGCCTGCCCGGCTACCGCGCGGATGGTGCCGGTGGCGTCGAACACCGCGGTCATCACCAGCGCCAGCACGCTCGGCAACACCACCGGCTGCAATGCGCCCATGATATCCAGGCTGAAGATCAACGATTTACCGTCAGCGTCCGCCAGGCTCGGCATGGCGAACAGCCCCTGATATTTCACTGCCGGGTCGAAGATCAGGCCGATGATGGAAATGGCGATGATCACCAGCAGAATGCCGCCGGGCACGCGCAGTTTCTCCAGGCCGAAGATCACCGCCAGGCCGACCAGCGTCATGACGACCGGGAAAGAGGTGAACGCGCCGAGCGCCACCGGCAAGCCATCCAGCGGGTTCTTCACCACCAGGCCGACGCCGTTGGCGGCGATCAGCAGCAGGAACAGCCCGATGCCGATGCCGGTGCCGTGCGCCACGCCCATCGGCAGGTTGCGCAGGATCCAGGCGCGGATGCCGGTGACCGAGATGACGGTGAACAGCACGCCCATCAGGAACACCGCGCCCAGCGCCACCGGAATGCTGATATGTTGGCCGAGCACCAGGCTGAAAGCGGTAAAGGCGGTCAACGAGATCGCACAGCCGATGGCCATCGGCAGGTTAGCCCACAGCCCCATCAGCAGCGAGCCCAGACCGGCCACCAGACAGGTGGAAACGAACACCGCCGCCGGCGGGAAGCCCGCTTTGCCCAGCATGCTCGGCACCACGATCACCGAGTACACCATCGCCAGGAAGGTGGTCAGCCCCGCCACCACCTCCTGACGCACGCTGCTGCCGCGCGCGGAAATTTTAAAATAGCCATCAAGCCCGCCGGTTGGTTTTGCGGCGTGGTTCGCTTGAGAGTTCGACATAGGTTACTTCCCCTGTGTTTCATGAATCGGCCCGTCGCAGCAGGCCTGTAATCTCGCCCGCGCCTGATCGCCACGTAATCGTTTACGTCACGTTCCGCTTCCTTGCCCTTCCGTCGCACCGCCAACGGCGATGCGCACCAAGGCAAACGTTTAACTCGCAGCGCGCGGTACGGGTGATTTATGGTGGTTTATTCAAGGCAAACGATTATCCTGCCTTCCCTAGCGTCTAATCAACTAAAGATCGCGGCAATTTATGCAGAAAGCGGCGGGAAGGGCTTCTGCGCGAAAAGACGGGGCGATCCGGCGCCCCTGCCAGCCTGTTTCACGGCGATCTTATTGCGCCTGCACCGCTGCGGGATCCATATACATCAATTCCCAGATATGGCCGTCCAGGTCCTGAAATCCGTGACCGTACATCACGCCATAGTCCCGCGGCGGATGATAGGTATTGCCGCCGCCGGCGATCGCCTTGCGCACCAGTTCGTCCACCGCCGCCCGGCTGGGTTGCGACAGGCACACCAACACTTCGGTGGCCTGTTTGGCGTCGCCGATCGGGTTCGGGGTAAACATCCTGAATTTGTCGTGGGTCAGCAGCATCACGTAAATCGTGTCGCTGACCACCATGCAGGCGGCGGTATCGTCGGTAAATTGCGGGTTGAAACTGAAGCCGAGCTGGGTGAAAAACGCCATAGAGGCGGGCAGATCGCGTACGGGCAGATTTACGAAGATTTGCGTAGCCATGGGCTACCTCCGATGAAGAATGACCCCATCGAGTATAGCCCATCCGCTTAACTCAGCAGGTCGTAAGGGCCGCCCTGTTCCAGCGCCCGCTGGTAAGCGGGCCGGGCGTGGATGCGCTGCAGGAAGCCGCGCAGTTTCGGGCAATTGTCCAACGCGCCGCGCGCCGCCATCGCCTCGAGCGGGAAGCTCATCTGTATGTCCGCCGCGCTGAAATCGTTGCCGACGAACCAGCTGCCCTTGTTCAGGTGCTGTTCGAGATACTCGCAGTGCGGCGCGATCTGTTTGTCGAGGTATTCGCGCTGTACGCCCTTGCCGATCGCGCCCGCCACCGGCCGCAGCAGCCAGGGGATCGGCGGCTGGCCGAGACGGCTGAACACCAGCTTCATCACCAACAGCGGCATCAGCGATCCCTCTGCGTAGTGCAACCAGTAGCGGTATTGCTGGCGCGCGTGGAAGTCCGTCGGCATAAACATGCCCTGTGCGTCGTAGGCCTCCTGCAAGTATTCGATAATGGCGCCGGATTCCGCCAGCGTCAGATCGCCATCGACGATCACCGGCGATTTGCCCAGCGGGTGGATCTTTTTCAGCGCCGGCGGCGCCAGCAGAGTGTGCGGATCGCGCTCGTAGCGTTGCACCTGATAGGGCACGCCCAGCTCTTCCAAAAACCACAGAATGCGCTGCGACCGCGAGTGATTGAGATGATGAACAATGATCATGATGACGCTCCCGTCCGCTGCCACACCAGTTCGCCGATCTGCACGCCGTTGCCGAGCTGCAGCGGCACCGTGCGCAACGTCAGCCGATCGGCGTTAAAGGCGTAAAAGCGCACCTGACGGCTGCCTATCCAATTGGGGAACGAGCAGCCTTCAACCTGATGCACCACCCGTTGCTCGCTTTCTTCCACCTGATAACGGCCGAAATAGCAAATCATATTGATGAAGGCGGCATGGATCTCCCGCTCGGATCCCTGCGCCAAATCGTCGGCGACGAAACGCGGCCGCACGGCGCTGTATAGCTGCGCCGCCATTGTGCCGTTGGCCTCATAGTGGATGCGCCCCAACACCTGCTCGCCCAGCGGGTAATTCAGCTCGCCGTTCTGGTTTTTGAACGCCGACGACACCAACGCCCAGCTGCCGATAAACGCGTTTACCGTCATGACGCTTCTCCGGTTAAGGATCGTCTGTAAAGGGTAGTGGCAATTTTTGCCGCACGCCAACGGCTGAAAAACCGTCAATTTATTTGACAGAGATACTCAAAACTCTCCGATTTTTTATTCACACCCGGTGCACTAGTATTTAACACATCGAGAGACAACGCGCTCTCACCTAATAAATACTCTGAGGAACACATCATGAAAAACGTCAAAATTTTTGCTACCGCTGCACTGCTGGCTACCGCTTCTTTCTCTACCTTCGCCGCTGACCTGCCAACCAGCCAGCCAGCCGCAGACGCGCAGAAAATCGGCGTAGTCACCGTGAGCGGCGCCGCCAACCTGAGCGCGCTGGAAAGCGAACTGGCCAGCAAAGCCGCCGCGTCGGGCGCCAGTTCCTACCGCATCGTCGCCGCCGGCGGCCAAAACAAACTGTACGGCACCGCAGAAATCTTCAACTGATCGTCGGACAGCCAATCGACGGAAGAAAGAAGCCCCGCAAGGGGCTTTTCTCGTTTCAGGCGGCCAGAGCTCTTTGTGGACAGTGATCGCCATTCATTTCACCCATACTGAATGACAGCGCAATCCCCTCACCCACTTTGGAGAAATAGCATGACGACAGCACAACCTCTGCAAGGCAAAGTCGCATTCGTTCAGGGCGGCTCCCGCGGCATCGGCGCCGCCATCGTGAAACGGTTGGCGAACGAAGGCGCCGCCGTCGCCTTTACCTACGCCGCCTCGGCCGATCGCGCCGAAGCGGTGGCGAGCGCCGTGACCGCCGCCGGCGGCAAAGCCCTCGCCATCAAGGCCGACAGCGCCGATGCAGCGGCGCTGCAGCAGGCGGTTCGCCAGGCGGTGAGCCACTTCGGCAACCTGGATATTCTGGTGAACAACGCCGGGGTGTTTACATTGGGCAGCACCGAAGCGCTGGCGCTGGACGATCTGGATCGCATGCTGGCGGTCAACGTGCGCAGCGTATTCGTCGCCAGCCAAGAGGCGGCGCGCCACATGAATGACGGCGGCCGTATCATCCACATCGGCAGCACCAACGCCGAACGCGTGCCGTTCGGCGGCGCGGCGGTGTATGCGATGAGCAAATCGGCGCTGGTCGGCCTGACCAAAGGCATGGCGCGCGATCTCGGCCCGCGCGGCATCACCGTCAATAACGTGCAGCCCGGCCCGGTGGACACCGAAATGAACCCGGACGCCGGCGAGTTCGCCGATCAGCTCAAGCAGCTGATGGCGATCGGCCGCTACGGCAAAGATGAAGAGATCGCCGGTTTTGTCGCCTACCTGGCGGGCCCGCAGGCGGGTTATATCACCGGCGCCAGCCTGAGCATCGACGGCGGCTTCTCGGCGTAACATCCAAGCCCCGCGAGGGGCTTTTTATTGGCTTGCCGCAGTATGCAAGCCTGACGACGTCGATGCACGCTTGTTTCCCCTGCCCACGCTTTACGCCGCCAATCCCGCGTGAAATACAACAATCGAATCAGTTTATGTACAAAAACGGAATAGTTTATTGACGATTCTGTTATTTATTCACCTCACTGCCCCCTTTATCCTTCGCTCCATCGTGTCGTACCGGACACCCTTATTTTTCGAATCATCGAACACAGGATAAAGATATGAAAACCATGACCACCGTTATTTCACTCGCTCTGTTTTCCACGCTGTCGTTTAACGCTGCAGCAGAGAGCGTTACCGCAACCGGCAGCACGCTGGATTCCACCGAAGCCCTCATCGCTAAAAAAGCGCAAGAGGCCGGCGCAAGCGGCTACAAAATCACCAGCGCCTATATGGGTAATTTCGTCACCATGAGTGCTGAGCTGAAAAAATAATATCAATGACGCCGCTCGCCCGGCGTTATTTATTTCCGCATAAGGAAGTCATTGTCGGGTGGTTATTCACCACGCCTTGTTATAAGGCATTACGCTAATACACCCCGCGCACCCAAAAATGAGCTTCTTTCTCTACCGGTTATTATTCGGCGGCCTGATGTCGCCATGTCCGGACGGCTCATTTTCATTCACCCTGCAATACGTTGTTATAAGGATGAGTCACTGATGAAATCATTGTATCGCCTCTCCCTCTTGCTGCCTTTGCTTGCCACAGTGCCTGCACACGCCGCAGAGTCCGCCGCTCAGCCGTCAGACTGGTATCCTTCCGTTTACGGTGCAAAAGACGAAATCGGCGCGGCCAACCTGCTCACGCCAGAAGGGGTATTACAGTCCGTGCAGTTGGTAAAACAAGGCAAAACATTGTCATTGGCGGTGCCCGTCGATAAAGATTTCCCGGCGTTCCGCCACCGCAGCTTCCGCTTATATAATATTCAGCCTGGTCAGCAGGACGGTAAAACGCTTGGCCCAAATAAATTCACCTTTAATGATGAATTGGTGAATGCCTGGACCGGCGTCGGCACTCAGTTGAATGGCATTGGCCATATCGGCATCGACAATGTTTATTATAACGGCAATAAGGCGGCGGATTTCGTCACCGTAGATGGCGTGAAAAAATTGGGCGTGGAAAAAGTGCCGCCCATGGTCACACGCGGCGTCGTACTCGATATGACGGCTTATTATCATAAAGACATCGTTCCGGGCGGCACCGAATTTTCCGTTGCGGATATTCAAGCGGTGCTTAAAAAGCAGGGCATCAGTTTACGCAAAGGCGACGTTGTCTTGTTCAACACCGGCTGGCTGGAGCTGATTGGCAAAGACAATAAAAAGTTCCTGGAAGTTGAACCGGGTATCGGCATGGAAGCGGCGAAATGGTTGGCTGACCAAGGCATCGTGGCCTTCGGCGGTGATACCTGGGCTTCCGAAGTATACCCTAACCCGAAAAATGACGAAGAGTTCCCGGTCAACCAATACCTGCTGGCCAAACGCGGCGTCTATAACCTGGAACTGATCGACAGCCGCCCACTGGTGCGCACGAAAACCTGGGAATTCCTGTTCGTGCTGGGGCAACCGCTGTATGTCGGTTCAACCCAGGTTAACATCAACCCGGTAGCAATTTACTGATTGGCGACACCGCCGCAGAAAATCGGCAGTGAGCGCCCACAAAAAACCCCGCCTGAGCGGGGTTTTTTTAGCGCTGTCGCCAGGCTTAGAACGGAATATCGTCGTCGAAATCCATTGGCGGTTCGTTGCTGGTCGCCGGAGCGCTGTTCTGCGCCGGACGAGACTGCTGCTGGCCGCCGCTGAACTGGTTGCCGCCCTGTGGCTGTTGAGGCTGGCCCCAACCGCCCTGGCCGCCGGCAGATTGACCGGCCGGTGCGCCGCCGCCCTGACGGCCGCCCAGCATCTGCATGGTGCCGCCGACGTTAACCACGATCTCGGTGGTGTAGCGATCCTGGCCGCTCTGATCCTGCCATTTACGGGTCTGCAGGGAGCCTTCGATATAGACCTGAGAGCCTTTGCGCAGGTATTCGCCCGCCACTTCAGCCAGTTTGCCGAACAGCACGACGCGGTGCCACTCGGTCTTCTCTTTCTGTTCGCCGGTCGCTTTGTCACGCCAGCTTTCGGAGGTCGCCAGGGTAATGTTGGCCACTGCGCCGCCGTTCGGCATGTAACGGACTTCTGGATCCTGACCCAGATTCCCGACCAGAATTACTTTGTTTACGCCTCTGCTGGCCATGAGCACTTCTCCCGATGATTGATTTCTACACAGTATAAACGCGTCAGTTTACCACGCTGAGTACGAAACCACACCCGTGTTGATAAGTGCGAATTGCATTCCAGAATTGTCTTTCCAATCGACCTTATTGCATTCGCATACTGGATATCCATTCAGGTTTTTTTGTGTCATAATTATGCGTTTCGACCTGGCTGTGCCGGTTTTTTGCGAGATCCATCACAAAATCCCCCGCAAAAATCGCGACAGGCGCGGTGTATCATCAAGACGGGAAGTGTAAATGGACAATATCGAAGTTCGTGGTGCTCGAACCCATAATCTGAAAAACATCAACCTGATCATCCCGCGTGACAAACTGATCGTCGTCACCGGCCTGTCCGGTTCCGGCAAGTCTTCGCTGGCTTTCGATACGCTGTATGCCGAAGGGCAGCGGCGCTATGTCGAATCACTCTCCGCCTATGCGCGCCAGTTCCTGTCGCTGATGGAAAAACCGGACGTCGACCATATTGAAGGTCTGTCGCCGGCGATCTCCATCGAGCAAAAATCCACCTCGCACAACCCGCGATCCACGGTCGGCACCATCACCGAGATCCACGACTACCTGCGCCTGCTGTTCGCCCGCGTCGGCGAGCCGCGCTGCCCGGATCACCATGTGCCGCTGGCGGCGCAAACCGTCAGCCAGATGGTGGACAACGTGCTGAGCCAGCCGGAAGGCAAGCGCCTGATGCTGCTGGCGCCGGTGGTGAAAGATCGCAAGGGCGAACACACCAAAACGCTGGAAAACCTGGCCGCCCAAGGCTATATCCGCGCGCGCATCGACGGTGAAGTGTGCGATCTGTCCGATCCGCCGAAGCTGGAGCTGCAGAAAAAACACACCATCGAAGTGGTGGTCGACCGTTTCAAGGTGCGCGACGACATGGCGCAGCGCCTGGCCGAATCGTTCGAAACCGCGCTGGAGCTCTCGGGCGGCACCGCGGTGGTGGCGGACATGGACGACGAAAAAGCGGACGAGCTGCTGTTCTCCGCCAACTTCGCCTGCCCGATCTGCGGCTACAGCATGCGCGAACTGGAACCGCGCCTGTTTTCCTTCAACAACCCGGCCGGCGCCTGCCCGACCTGCGACGGCCTGGGCGTGCAACAGTTCTTCGATCCGGATCGCGTGGTGCAAAACCCCGAGCTGTCGCTGGCCGGCGGCGCAATCCGCGGCTGGGATCGCCGCAACTTCTATTACTTCCAGATGCTGCGCTCGCTGGCGGAGCACTATGAGTTCGACGTCGAAGCCCCGTTCAACACCCTGAGCGCCAACGTGCAGAAGGCGGTGCTGAGCGGCTCCGGCAAAGAGTCGATCGAATTCAAATACATCAACGATCGCGGTGACACCACCGTGCGCCGCCACCCGTTCGAAGGCGTGCTGCACAACATGGAGCGCCGCTATAAAGAGACCGAATCCAGCGCGGTGCGCGAAGAGCTGGCGAAGTTCATCAGCAACCGCCCTTGCGCCTCGTGCCACGGCACCCGCCTGCGTGAAGAGGCGCGCAACGTGTTCGTCGAAGACACCACGCTGCCGGAGATCTCCGATCTGAGCATCGGCCATGCGATGACGTTCTTCCAGAACATGAAGCTCAGCGGCCAGCGCGCCAAGATCGCCGAGAAAGTGCTGAAAGAGATCGGCGATCGCCTGAAGTTCCTGGTGAACGTCGGCCTGAACTATCTGTCGCTGTCCCGGTCGGCGGAAACGCTCTCCGGCGGCGAAGCGCAGCGTATCCGCTTGGCCAGCCAGATCGGCGCCGGTTTGGTGGGCGTGATGTACGTGCTGGATGAGCCGTCGATCGGCCTGCACCAGCGCGACAACGAGCGCCTGCTGGAAACGCTGACCCACCTGCGCAACCTCGGCAACACGGTGATCGTGGTGGAGCATGACGAAGACGCCATCCGCGCCGCCGACCACGTGATCGACATCGGCCCCGGCGCCGGCGTGCACGGCGGCCAGGTGGTGGCGGAAGGCACCGTCGATGACATCATGGCGCAGCCGGAATCGCTGACCGGCCAGTTCCTCAGCGGCAAACGCGAGATCGCCATCCCGGCGCAGCGCGTGCAGGCCGATCCGACCAAGGTGCTGAAGCTGAGCGGTGCGCGCGGCAACAACCTGAAGGACGTGACGCTAACGCTGCCGGTCGGTCTGTTTACCTGCATCACCGGCGTGTCCGGCTCCGGCAAGTCGACGCTGATCAACGATACGCTGTTCCCGATCGCCCAGCGCCAGCTTAACGGCGCTACCATCGCCGAGCCTGCGCCGTTCCGCGAAGTGACCGGCCTGGAACATTTCGACAAGGTGATCGATATCGATCAGAGCCCGATCGGCCGCACGCCGCGCTCCAACCCGGCCACTTACACCGGCATCTTCACCCCGGTGCGCGAGCTGTTCGCGGGCGTGCCGGAGTCGCGCAGCCGCGGCTATACGCCGGGCCGCTTCAGCTTCAACGTCAAGGGCGGGCGCTGTGAAGCCTGCCAGGGCGACGGGGTGATCAAGGTCGAGATGCACTTCCTGCCGGACATCTACGTCCCGTGCGACCAGTGCAAAGGCAAACGCTATAACCGCGAAACGCTGGAAGTGAAGTACAAAGGCAAGAGCATCCACGAAGTGCTGGAGATGACCATCGAAGAAGCGCGCGATTTCTTCGACGCGGTGCCGGCGCTGGCGCGCAAGCTGCAAACCCTGATGGATGTCGGCCTGTCCTACATCCGCCTCGGCCAGTCGGCTACCACGCTCTCCGGCGGTGAGGCGCAGCGCGTCAAGCTGGCGCGCGAGCTGTCGAAACGCGGCACCGGCCAGACGCTGTATATTCTCGACGAGCCGACCACCGGTCTGCACTTCGCCGATATCCAACAGCTGTTGGCGGTGCTGCATCAGCTGCGCGATCAGGGCAATACCATCGTGGTCATCGAGCATAACCTGGACGTGATCAAAACCGCCGACTGGATCGTCGATCTGGGGCCGGAAGGCGGCAGCGGCGGCGGCGAGATCCTGGTCGCCGGCACGCCGGAAACGGTCGCCGAGTGTGAAAAATCGCACACCGCGCGCTTCCTGAAACCGCTGTTGGAAAAATAACGGCGGATGATACGCTCAACGAGGCGCCCTATTCCGCCTCGTTGAGCAATCAACCTATCCCTCTGCGAGAAACATTAAATACGCTTCTCTGCATCATTCCTTTAAAAACAGGCGCTTTGAACCCAGCCAATAATAAACTCGCCCCATCATGCCATTTGTTTGGCTTTTGTTTATTCCCCATGCGTTTCACTATTGCGGTGAAATAACGCCAATGGCGCGCCGTCGTCTGTCGATTAATCAATATAAACATGGCGTTTATCAATAAGCCGTCATTTAAACGCGGGCCTGCGGGCCGTTTATTCAATGGGATGATATAAAGGTGTTTAACGTGGATAATAAACTGGGTACCTCTGCCGCCGCCCTGCTCTTTCTTTTTCCCCTCGCCGGTCAGGCGCAGGACGGCGAAGCGTCTTTAACGCTCGCCGGCGGCCTCGCCGTCGCTCCCGCCTATGAAGGCTCGTCTTTTTACAGCATTGAACCGCTGTATCAGGTGAATGCCGGCTATCAAAACGCCAGCTGGGGAGAATTCAGCGCGGGCAGCGAAGGGGCGCGCTGGCAATTCCCCATCGCCGGGCCCGTCGGCATCGCGTTATTGCTCAACTATGACGCCGGCCGTGACGAGGAAATCAAAACCTTGCGCGGGCGCAACACCCGGCTCAAAGGCATGGGCAAACTGGGCGGCGCGCTGGAAGCCGGCGCTGAGCTGAGCTACCAACTCGACCCCTTCCGCGCCTATGTCAAAGGGATGCAGGCGACGCGCAAACGCAGCTACGGCGGGGAAGAACTGGGCCACACCGCCTATGTGGAAAGCGGACTGACCGGGCAATATCCGCTCAGCGAACAGCTGACGCTTATCGGCAATCTCTCCACCACCTGGGCCAACAGCGGCTATCAGCGCGGCTATTTCGGCGTGACGTCGCAGCAGGCGCAGCACAGCGCCTTCAGCGCATATCGGCCGGGCAGCGGCTTCAAGGACGCGACGCTCACCGCCGCACTCAACTACCAATGGCGACCGAACGTGGCCTTCCAGGCCGGCGTCGGCGTAACGCGCCTGCTGGGCGACGCGGCCGACAGCCCCATCGTTGAGAAAACCACCTCGGGCATGGCCTTCACCAGCGCCAGCTACAGTTTTTGACGTTTTTGCCTAAGTCTGTGCAGGAAGGGATAAACGCCATGATTAAAAAACGAACTACAGTTTAGCTGAGTGTTAGGTAAACGGATGGATAATTAAACATTCATTATTTACCTGACAATGTCAGGCGTGGCTTTCCCTTATTAAGGATATTTTATGTGTCAACATCATGCGACGGAATGTCGTAATTTCACCGCATTTCGCCACCGCTGGGAAATGCCCATGATCTGGCTATCGGCGATAATTACCTTGTTCGGTTTTTTATTTGGCATCGCCGCCGTCGTGGTAAATACGGATGGAACTGCACTTGGGTTGGGAGACGACGCCAAGGAAACATTGGATACCCTCAGCCTGCTCGCGTTATTACCGCTGATCCCGATCGCTTTCTATATTTACCGTTTCTATCTCGCCGCACAGGCGAAATCCAACGCCTTGCGCATCGGGCCGGCGCAATTTCCGGAACTGTTCGCGCTGTATCAGGATATCGGCCGTCGGCTGGAACTCAAGACGCTGCCCAAGCTTTATCTGACCAACGGCAACGGCGTGGTCAACGCCTTCGCGCTGGAATGCAACCGCCGCCAGCGCTACGTGGTGATCCATGCTGAAATCGCCATGCTGATGCCCACCGCGCCGGAGATCGTGGAGTTCGTGCTGGCCCATGAATTGGCCCATCACAAGCTGCGGCACGTGTCGCTGTGGCGTCTGGCGATCGGCGTTGTGCCGCAGTCGCTGGTGCTGCCCGGCCTGGCGACCACTCGCGCGCAGGAGTATTCCGCCGATCGCGTGGCGCTCGCGGTGTGCCCGAGCTACGCCAACACGGTGCGGCTGCTGGCCGTCGGCCCCTGGATGCAGCACGGCGTGAATCCGCAGGCCTGGCTGGAGCAGTGCGAAGAAGAGAACAAGGAGCTGTTTGTTCGCATCAGCAATCTGCTGTCAGACCATGCGGTGATGGTCAAACGCTTCAAGGCGCTCAAAGACATCGAGATGCACGGCTTCGAGCGCCATGGCAGCATGTTTTAATCCGCCCGAGGGCTTACAGCGTTTTCAGCACGCGCGCCGGGTTGCCGCCCACCACGCAGTTGGCCGGCACGTCTTTGGTCACCACCGCGCCGGAGGCCACGACCGCATTATCGCCGATGGTCACGCCCGGATTGATCACCGCGCGCCCGCCGATCCACACGTTGTTGCCAATCTTGACCGGCTTGCCGAACTCCGCGCCGCCGACGCGGGTCTCGGCGTCCAGCGGATGAGTGGCGGTGTAGATATGCACGCCCGGCGCCAGCAGGCAGTTGTCGCCGATGTGCACCTCGCACACGTCGAGGATCACGCAGTCGAAATTAGCGTAGAAGTTCTTGCCGAGATAGATGTTATAGCCGTAGTCGCAGCGGAACGTCGGCTCGATGGCGCCGCCTTGATAGCCGCCCAGCAGCTCGCCCAGCCACTGTTTGCGCAGCTCGCCCTCTTCCGGCGATGAGTGGTTGTAGCGATGCGTTATCTGGCGCGCGCGCCGACGCTCGCTGCGCAGCAGTTCATCGCCGGCGTCGTACAGTTCCCCGGCGATCATCTTGCGCTTTTCTTCGCTCATGGCCATGTCGGCCTCCTTCATCCGCGTTTCTTGAATGCCCAAGCGTAGCCGCTTTAGCCCGGCAATAAAAAGGGAACGTTCCCAATTTAAAACCGCGATCACGGTTTAACGCGAGAAAGCAGGAGAAAACGGGCGGCGCCGCCGCCCGGCAATCAGGCGCGCAGTTCCTGGCGCACGTGTTCGGGCAGGCCTTCCACCACCAGCTGATAGGAGCTGTCGATCAACGTATAAAACTGCGAGTTCGGCAGGTTGCCGTCGAGAAATACCGTATTCCAGTGCGCCTTGTTCAGGCCGTCGCAGGCGACGATCTCAGGGTGGTGTTCGCGCAGGCTTTCCGCCAGCTCCGGGCTGGACTTGACCGCCAGCGCCGGCCGCCCTTCCACTTCGCACACCATGGCGAACATCACGTCGCCCACCTTGATCTGGCTGGCCTGCCACTGGTTCTGGTCGCTTTGCTCCGCGCCCGGCTTCGCCATGCAGTACTCCAGCAATGCGCTGTTATTCATTGGGTTATTCCCCCTGTAATGTGGCCACAATACGGCGTGCTCCGCCGTGGATGCGGTGCTCCCCCAGCCAGATGCCCTGCCATGTGCCCAACATCAGCCGCCCGTGCCTGACGGGCAGCGTCAAGGAAGCGCCCAGCAACGAGGATTTGATGTGCGCCGGCATGTCGTCCGGCCCTTCGTAGTCATGTTGATAGGGGGCGTTTTCCGGCACCTGACGCAGAAAATGCTGCTCCATATCGGCTCGCACCGTGGGATCGCAGTTCTCGTTGAGCGTCAGCGAGGCCGAGGTATGCTGCAGCAACAGATGCAGCAGGCCGGTTTGCAGGCGGTGTAAGTGGGTTAACTGGTTGGTGATCTCGTCGGTAACCAGATGAAAGCCACGCGCTTTTGCGCTGAGGATTAGCGTTTGCTGATGCCACATGAGTGAGCGCCCCTCAATCAGTATATTCTCTCTCCGGTTTGCGGCAACTTCGGCGGCGCGCCGGCAATAAAAAAGGAGCGATATCGCTATCGCTCCCGATGAACGTCCGTTCAGACTAACAGGCGTTACTGCACCGCAGCAAACGCCTCGGCTACCTGACGCACGTTGTCGTGGTTCAGGCCGGCCACGCACATGCGGCCGCTGTGGATCAGGTAGACGCCGAACTCTTCGCGCAGGCGATCGACCTGCGCCGCGCTGAAGCCGGTGTAGCTGAACATGCCGCGCTGCGCCAGCAGGTAATCGAAGTTGCGCTGCGGCAGCGCGCTCTTCAGGGTGTCCACCAACGCGTGGCGCATTTCGAGAATGCGGGTGCGCATGCTTTCCACTTCATTGAGCCACTGGGTTTTCAGCTCAGCGTCGTTCAGCACTTTAGCCACCAGCTGCGCGCCGAAGTTCGGCGGGCTCGAGTAGTTGCGGCGCACGGTCGCCTTCAGCTGGCCCAGCACGCGCCCGGCCGCTTCTTCGCTTTCACACACCACCGACAGGCCGCCGACGCGCTCGCCGTACAGCGAGAAGATCTTCGAGAACGAGTTGCTCACCAGGCACGGCAAGCCGGCCGCCGCAATGGCGCGAATGGCGTAGACGTCCTGCTCCATACCGCCGCCGAAGCCCTGATAGGCGATGTCGAGGAACGGAATGATCTCACGATCGGCGATCACCTTGATCACTTCGTCCCACTGGGCGGGGGTCAGGTCTGAGCCGGTCGGGTTGTGACAGCACGGATGCAGCAGCGCGATGCTGTGCTTCGGCAGCTGTTTCAGCGCAGCCAGCATGGCGTCGAACTTCACGCCCAGGCTTTCGCCGTCAAAATACGGATAGGTATTCACCTTGAAACCGGCGCCGCTGAAGATGGCGACGTGGTTTTCCCAGGTGGGATCGCTGACCCACACCTGCGAATTCGGGAAGTAGCTTTTCAGGAAGTCCGCGCCCACTTTCAGCGCGCCGGAACCGCCGACGGTCTGAATGGTGGCGATGCACCCCTGCTGCAGCATCGGGTGCTGCTCGCCGAACAGCAAATGCTGGATGGCGGTGCGGTAGGATTGCAGCCCTTCCATCGGCAGATATACCGAGGCGCCGTGCTCGACGCTGTTCAACTGCGCTTGCGCCGCGGCGACCGCGCGCATCTGCGGAATAACGCCCTGCGCATCGTAGTACAGGCCAATGCTCAGGTTCACCTTGTGCGCGCGCGGGTCTTGTTTGAATTTTTCCATCAGCGACAGAATGGGATCGCCGGCATAGGCGTCAACGTTCTGGAACACGTTTTTTTCTCCTGGTTTATTTATTGTGGTTTGGGCACAGCGTTACGTTCCTAATATAGACGGAAAAGCGCATTCGGTTTCAGCTTTCTCGCGTCACCGGCAACAAACCGTTTTCCTTGATGCGATTGAGCACCACCGCCGTTTTGATATGCGCCACGCTTTTGTGCGGCGACAGCGTCTGGCTGATGAACTCGCTCAGCGCCGGCAGGTCCGCCACCGCCACTTTCAGCAGGTAATCGGCGTCGCCGGTGGTCTTGTAAGCGTCCAGGATCGCGTCCACGTCCTCCAACATCTGATGAAAGCTGTCGATCTGCTCCTGAGCGTGCGTGATCAGGCTGACTTCAATCAGCCCCACCAGCCCCAGGCCGACCGCCTCCGGCGCCAGCCGCGCGTGGTAGCCGCGGATCAGCTGCGCCTGCTCCAGGCTGATGCGCCGCCGTGAACACTGGGAAGCGGAAAGCCCCACCAGTTCGCTCAGCTCCTGATTGGTCAAACGGCCGTTGGCCTGTAACAGCGTCAGGATTTTCATATCAAAATCGTCAATGTTGTACATAGCCACCTGTAAACTGTGTTAATAAATGTTGACGTTACAGCCTACCAGTTTTTTTACCGTTGCCGACGTCACACCCTGGCGCTTAAATCGCGTACAGCAGCAACGCCCGGCGTTTTCGCCGGTAAGCGGCATAAAAAACGGCTAACTCATGCAGGCAAACGACAATTAACGGCGAAGTAACGCATAAAACCACGAATGTATAAAAAGGACGCCAGATGAAAAAGTTACTCCCTCTCGCGCTGCTGCTCGCCGCCGGCAGCGCCGGCGCGCAATCCCACCTGGACAAAGTGCTGCAGCAAAAGACCCTGGAGGTCTGCACCACCGGCGACTACAAGCCCTACACCTTCCTCAAGGAAGATGGCAGCTATGAAGGCATCGATATCGACATGGCGGAATCGCTGGCGAAGAGCCTCGGTGCCAAGGTGAAGTGGGTGAAAACCAGCTGGAAAACCCTGACGCCGGACTTCGCCTCCGGCAAGTGCGACATCGCCATGGGCGGCATCTCCGTCACGCTGGAGCGACAAAAACAGGTGTTCTTCGCCGACAAGCTGGATACCGACGGCAAAATTCCGCTGGTGCGCTGCACCGACGTGAAGAAATACCGCACGATAGAACAGATCAACAAACCGTCGGTGCGTCTGCTGGAACCGGCGGGCGGCACCAACGAAGCCTTCGTACACGCCTATCTGCCAAAAGCCAAGCTGACGCTGACGCACGACAACATGAGCATTTTCCAGCAGCTGGTGGATCGCAAGGCGGACGTGATGATCACCGACGCCTCCGAGGCGCTGTACCAGCAGAAGCGCTATCCGAAGCTGTGCGCGGTGAATCCGACCAAACCGATGCAGTACGGCGAAAAGGCCTACATGCTGCCGCGCGACGATCTGAGCTGGAAACTGTATGTGGATCAGTGGCTGCACCTGGCCAAGGCGACCGGCGAGTATCAGAAGGTTATCGACAAGTGGTTGGCGGTAAAGAAGTAACCCGCTGAGAAACGGGGCCGACGCGCGTCGGCCCCTGCGGCGTATCAGTCGCCAATGTATTCCATCGCCACGCGCTGCGTGAGCTTGGTGATCAGTTCATAAGCGCTGATGCCGGTACAGGCGGCGATGCGCTCGACCGGCAACGCCGGCCCCCACAGCACCGCTTCATCCCCCACCTTATCGGCGGCGTCCGGCCCGAGATCGACCGAAATCATGTCCATCGACACCCGGCCGACGATCGGCACTTCGCGGCCGTTGATCAGGATCGGCGTGCCGGTCGGCGCGCTGCGCGGGTAGCCGTCGCCGTACCCCATCGCCACCACGCCAAGGCGAGTATCGCGCGGGCTGATCCAGGTGCCGCCATAGCCCACCGCTTCACCAGCCTTGTGCTCGCGCACCGCGATCAGGCTGGATTTCAGCGTCATCGCCGGCTGCAGACCATGCTCGGCGCCGCTGCCGTTATCCAGCGGCGACACGCCGTACAGAATGATGCCGGGACGCACCCACTCGTTGTGGGCGTCCGGCCACAGCAGCGTGCCGCCGGAAGCGGCGACCGAGCGCTGGCCCGGTTTGCCGCGCGCGAACTGCTCAAAGCAGGCGATCTGTTTCAGGGTGGCGTCGGACTCCGGCTCGTCGGCGCGGCTGAAGTGGCTCATGATATTGACCGGCTGCGCCACGTTGCGGCAGGCGCACAGGCGCTGATAAAACGCTTCCGCCTGTTCGGGACGCACCCCCAGCCGATGCATGCCGGTATCGAGCTTCATCCACACCGGCACCGGGCGCGCCAGCTCGGCCTGCTCCAGCGCTTCGAGCTGTTCGATGCAGTGCACCGCGGTTTCGATGTTGTTCGCCACCAGCACCGGCAGGTCTTCGGCACAGAAGAAGCCTTCCAGCAGCAGGATCGGTTTGACGATGCCGCCGGAGCGCAGCATCAGCGCCTCGCCGATGCGCGCCACGCCGTAGCAGTCGGCGTCTTGCAGGGTGTGTGCTGTTTCCAGCAGGCCATGTCCATAAGCGTTTGCTTTCACAACGGCAATCAGGCGGCTTTGCGGCGCCTGGCGGCGCACCTGTTGCAGATTATGTCGCAGAGCGCGGCGGTCGATTACAGCGGTTGCCGCTTTCATTTCAGTTCCTTAGCTGATTATTCGTCATCGTATTGTGGCCCCGCGTAGTTATCGAAACGCGACCACTGGCCGTTAAAGGTAAGGCGCACGGTGCCGATTGGGCCGTTACGCTGCTTACCGATAATAATTTCCGCGATCCCTTTCAGATCGCTGTTCTCGTGATACACCTCATCACGATAGATGAACATAATCAGGTCGGCGTCCTGCTCGATGGAGCCGGATTCACGCAGGTCGGAGTTGACCGGGCGTTTGTCGGCGCGCTGCTCCAGGCTTCGGTTCAGCTGCGACAGCGCCACCACCGGCACCTGCAACTCTTTCGCCAGCGCCTTCAGCGAGCGCGAAATCTCGGCGATCTCCAGCGTACGGTTGTCGGACAAGGCCGGCACGCGCATCAGCTGCAGGTAGTCGATCATGATCAGGCTAAGCCCGTCGTGCTCACGGAAAATGCGCCGCGCGCGCGAGCGCACCTCGGTCGGCGTCAGGCCGGAGGAGTCGTCGATGTACATGTTGCGCTTCTCCAGCAGGATGCCCATGGTGCTGGAAATGCGCGCCCAGTCCTCGTCGTCGAGCTGGCCGGTACGGATGCGCGTCTGATCCACGCGCGACAGTGACGCCAGCATACGCATCATGATCTGCTCGCCGGGCATCTCCAGGCTGAAGATCAGCACCGGTTTCTCCTGGGTCATCGCGGCGTTTTCGCACAGGTTCATGGCGAAGGTGGTTTTCCCCATCGATGGACGGGCGGCGACGATGATCAGATCGGACTTTTGCATGCCCGCGGTTTTCTTGTTGAGGTCCTGATAGCCGGTATCGACCCCGGTCACGCCGTCATGCGGCTGCTGATACAGCTGTTCGATGCGCGAGACGGTGTCTTCCAGGATGCGTTCGATGCCCTTCGGGCCCTCGTCTTTGCTGGCGCGGTTCTCGGCGATTTGGAATACGCGGGATTCCGCCAGATCGAGCAGGTCTTCGCTGCTACGCCCCTGCGGATCGTAGCCGGCGTCGGCGATTTCGTTAGCCACCGAGATCATTTCGCGCACCACCGCGCGCTCGCGCACGATGTCGGCGTAGGCGCCGATGTTGGCGGCGCTCGGGGTGTTTTTCGACAGCTCGGCCAGGTAGGCGAAGCCCCCCACCGAGTCCAGTTCGCCCTTCTGTTCGAGCGATTCGGACAGGGTGATGAGGTCGATAGGCTTGCTCATCTCCAGCAGACGCTGCATCTCGGTAAAGATCAGGCGATGCGGGCGGCTGAAGAAGTCGTTGGCGACCACGCGTTCCGCCACGTTGTCCCAACGCTCGTTATCCAGCATCAAACCGCCCAACACCGACTGTTCGGCCTCCAGCGAGTGCGGCGGCATCTTCAGCCCTTCCATCTGACGATCTCTGGAACGCTCTCTGGTTTCGTCCGCGTTTGTTTTGTTGGTTGGTTTTTTTCCTGCCATGAAACGTAGTCTTTATCCGGTTGCGAATGAAGGATCCTGACGCGAGAGTATACGTGATTTTTGCGTCATAACCGATGCAAAAAAGGTATTGAACCCCGCACGGGCGAACTGGATCTCCGATAATAAAAAGAATAGGGTGAAATCAGACACTCCAACGAGGTAACCCTATGGCCAAGCGCATTCAATTCTCCGCCGTCGGCGGACCGGAAGTCTTGCAATACGTTGATTTTACACCGCTCGATCCGGCTGCCGGTGAAGTGCAGATCGAGAACAAGGCGATCGGCATCAACTACATCGACACCTATGTGCGCAGCGGGCTGTACGCGCCGGCCAGCCTGCCGAGCGGCCTCGGCACCGAAGCGGCCGGCGTGGTGGTCAAGGTCGGCGCCGGGGTCAGCGCGATCAAACCAGGCGACCGGGTGGTGTATGCGCAGTCGTCGCTCGGCGCCTACAGCGAGATCCACAACGTGCCGGAAGAGAAAGTGGCGCTGCTGCCGCACAACCTGAGCTTTGAGCAAGGCGCCGCTTCTTTCTTGAAAGGGCTGACGGTGCACTATCTGCTGCGCCAAACCCACGAAGTGCAGCCGGGTGAAGTATTTTTGTTCCATGCCGCCGCCGGCGGCGTCGGGCTGATCGCCTGTCAGTGGGCCAAAGCGCTGGGCGCGCGCCTGATCGGCAGCGTCGGCTCCGACGAGAAGGCGGCGCTGGCGAAGCAGGCCGGCGCCTGGGCCACCATCAACTACCATAAAGAGGATATCGCCCAGCGGGTGGCCGAGCTGACGCACGGCGAGAAGGTCGGCGTGGTATACGATTCGGTGGGGCAAAGCACCTGGCAGGCCTCGCTCAACAGCCTGAAGCGGCGCGGCCTGATGGTCAGCTTCGGCAACGCGTCCGGCCCGGTGACCGGCGTCGATCTGGCGCTGCTGAATCAGAAGGGCTCGCTGTACGTCACCCGCCCTTCCCTCAACGGCTACATCACCAACCGCGCCGAGCTGCAGTACGCCAGCAACGAGCTGTTCTCGCTGATCGGCAGCGGCGCCATTCGGGTGGAGGTGAGAGACGAGCAGAAATTCGCGCTGGCCGACGCCCAGCGTGCGCACCAGGTGCTGGAAAGCCGCAGCACCAGCGGTTCCAGCCTGCTGATCCCCTGATCGCGGCCAAAGAAAAGGGCTCCTTGCGGAGCCCTTTCTGTTACTGCGTTTTGTAGGGGTAGAGCAGAGTCCGCCAGAGACAGGGGTTGCTTTAGCAACACGAATTTTAGGTGTCTCTCACGGTGATGAAATCGGTCGCATCACTGCATCGACCCACATCCTAACAGCCCCGTCCGGCAAAAAACACGCTTTATGTGCCACATCGCCGGGGAAAACTGCCAAGCTGTGATCGCTGCCGCATTCGCGGTGCGGGAAATTGTGCAAGTTTCAGTGTGACTGTCTGATTATTCAGCAAAAAATCAGTAACGCCGGATCTGGGGTTTCTGCATTGAACGGTAAATCCATACCCCAACCACCGCCAAAATCAGCCACGGCAGCAGCTTAATGACCACTGCGAACAGCCCGCCCAACAGCATGAATGCCGCCGCCACCAACAGCGCAGCGAAAATCCCCAGCAGCGAGATGCCGGTCACCATCAGCATCACCACAAAACCAATGAGAAAGAAGATTTCCAACATGATTGCTCCTTTGCAATACAACGTATCTGCAGAGTGGATTACAAGAAGCGTGCCAGAACGGCGGATGGGCTAACCCATTGAAAATAGAGGACAGGCATCCGGTAACGCACCGAACGCCTGGCGAAAAACACTAACTGTTGGTCAAATTTTTTGTGGATTACGCCATTTCGACGCGCGGCTGACGCACCAGCGCCAGCGCCTGCTCCACCACCCGCGCATCGGCGCCCGGCTTGTGGGCGTTCTCGCTCAGATGGCGACGCCACTGGCGCGCGCCCGGCACGCCCTGGAACAGACCGAGAATATGGCGAGTAATGTGGCCAAGATAGGTGCCGTTAGACAGCTCGCGCTCGATATACGGATACAGCGCTTCGACGATCGCCACGCTGTCCGGCACCGCAGTCTGCGCGCCGAACAGTTCGCTGTCGACCCGCGCCAGGATACCCGGATTCTGATACGCCTCGCGCCCCATCATCACGCCGTCCAAGTGCTGCAGGTGCTGCCGCGCCTCTTCCAGCGTTTTCACCCCGCCGTTAATGGCGATGGTCAACGCCGGGAAATCCCGCTTCAACTGATAGACGCGCGGATAGTCCAGCGGCGGCACTTCGCGGTTTTCTTTCGGGCTGAGGCCGGAGAGCCAGGCCTTGCGCGCGTGGATGGTGAACATGTCGCACTCGCCGCGCCCGGCGACGGTCTCGATAAAGTCACACAGGAAGGCGTAGCTGTCCTGATCGTCGATGCCGATGCGGGTCTTCACCGTCACCGGGATCGACACCACGTCGCGCATCGCCTTGATGCAATCGGCGACCAGCGCCGCCTGGCCCATCAGACAGGCGCCGAACATGCCGTTTTGCACCCGATCGGACGGGCAGCCGACGTTGAGGTTAATCTCATCGTAACCGCGCTGCTCCGCCAGCTTGGCGCAATGCGCCAGCGCGGCCGGATCGCTACCGCCCAGCTGCAGCGCCACCGGATGCTCTTCTTCGCTGTAGGCCAGATAGTCGCCCTTGCCGTGGATGATCGCGCCGGTGGTCACCATCTCGGTGTACAGCAGCGTTTCCTTGGTCAGCAGGCGGTGGAAGTAACGGCAATGACGATCGGTCCAGTCGAGCATCGGCGCGATGGAGAAACGATTGGCGGCGTAGGTTGGGGCGTGGTTGTCTTTCGTCATGCTGAGTTACTGGCTACCTGAGTCTGTCTGGGTTCAACGAACGGCGCGCGGCCGCAAACGGCTATTATAACGACAATCGGCGCCGTTGGGAAAACCCGCTTGCCGCCGGCAAAAATAAGCGGAGACAAGGCGAATAAACCCGCTCGTTCAGGTGTTATCTCATTACGGGCGCGCACGGCGCCTCTGCCTTGAGGACATAACCATGAACAGCTTCATTAAATGCCTGCTGGCATCGGCCATTGCCGGCTGCCTGCTGTTGTCCGGCGCGGCGCTGGCGATGGGCGGCGATGGCAGCGGCCAAACCCCGCCAACCTGTCCGAAAGGCCAGGTCTACGACAGCAAAACTCAGACTTGCATGGTAGATAAAAGCGGCAAGGTCGACGACGCCGACCGCACTAACTACGCCTATGCACTGGCGAAAAGCGGCCGTTATCAGGAAGCGCTCGATATGCTCAATACGTTGAAAAATCCCAACACCGCCGTTGCGCTGAACTATCGTGGCTACGCCACGCGCAAACTTGGCCGCACCGATGAAGGGATCGGCTATTATTTAAAATCAGTAGCCCTCGATCCGAAATACCCCAAAGTGCGCGAGTACCTGGGGGAAGCCTATATGCTGAAAGGCCGACCCGATCTGGCTCGCCAACAGCTGCAGGTGATCCAGTCGCTGTGCGGCACCGGGTGCGAGGAGTACCGCGATTTGGCGGCGGCCATCGACCGCCACCCGGAATCGTGATCCGACGCGCCTGCGGAGGTGACTATCAGCGGCGATGCGATACGCGATGAACTCGGCCACTATCTCTCCCGCCTGTGGCGCTATGCGCTGGTGCTCTCGCACCGGCGGGATGTCGCCGACGATCTGGTGCAGGCCACCTGCCTGCGTGCGCTGGAGCGCGCCGCGCAATTCACCCCCGGTTCACACCTGGATCGCTGGCTGTTTTCCATCTTGCACTCCATTTGGCTCAATGAAGTTCGCGCCCAACACCTTCGCCAGGGGCAAGGCTGCATGGTGGCGGAAGAGCTGGGCGATGCGGACAACGGCGAACAGCCGGTCTGGCTCCATGAAGTGATGCGGCGCGTCAGCCGGCTGCCGACGGCCCAGCGCAACGCGCTGTTTCAGGTGTATGTCGAAGGGCTGTCTTACCGGGAGGCCGCAAAAGTGCTGGCGGTGCCGATCGGCACCGTCATGAGCCGTTTGGCGACCGCACGTCTGGCATTGGCCGATGACCGCCCGTTGGCAAACGCCGGCCCGCACCGCAAAGAGCGCCATCCCGCCCCCTTGCCTCCTGATCGTCGATAACGCCCTATTCCAACGAGCGGATAACCCGGCATGGCTGCCCCAGCGCCAGCACGTTGGCCGGGATGTCGCCGGTGACGATGCTGCCCGCGCCGATGGTGGTGCCGTCGCCGATAGTCACTCCCGGCAGGATCACTACGTTGCCGCCGATCCAGACGTTGTTGCCGATGGACACCGGCTGCGCCGAGGTGCGGAAAGGGAAATCCGGATCGCCGGTGAAGCGCTCTGCGGCCTTCAGCGGGTGGCTCGGCGTATAGATTTGCACGTTGGGGCCGATCAGCGTGTTGTCGCCGATGGTGATGGTATTGCAGTCGAGGAACACCGCGTTGACGTTGATAAAGCAGTTTTTACCGATGCGGACATGCTGCCCGTAGTCACACCAGAATGGCGTTTCAATCCAGCTCGCTTCCCCCCAGGCGCCGAACAGCTCGCCGAGCAGGCGGTTTTTCTCGTCCGCCTGATGCGAGTCCAGCGCCCCCAAGCTTTTGATCAACGCCCTCGCCCGATGGTACATCCCGATCAGTTCTTCATCGCGGCTGTTGTACTCCAGGCCGCTTAACAGCTTCTCTCTTTCCGTCATCACACAGGGCTCCTGCTCATCACGCGGGTAAAAGGCGTTATACCGCGCTCGCCCCCCGCTCTCCAGCGCTAAAACCGGCAACGTTGATTTGCCGCCCGACGGCGGGGAAAAGTTGTGACGCATCTCTCTTTTAGCGCGATCGGCGCGACTTTCCCTGCGCTATCATCAGGGGAAAAGGGGGCAACTCTCGGCGATTCGCCGTAATCATGGTAAAATCGGCTTTTTTACGTACCGGGATATTTGCGATGAACTCAACCACCCAGGAAAAGCTGCTGGCGCAGGCTGAACGCCTCTGCCAGCAACGCAATGTGCGATTGACGCCGCAACGGCTGGAAGTGCTGCGTCTGATGACTCAGCAACCCGGTGCAATCAGCGCATATGACCTGCTCGATCTGCTGCGCGTCGCCGAACCGCAGGCCAAGCCGCCGACGGTATACCGCGCGCTGGATTTTCTGCTGGAGCAAGGGTTTATCCATAGAGTGGAATCGGCCAACAGCTACGTGCTGTGCCACCATTTCGAACAGCCGATGCATACGTCCGCGCTGTTTATCTGCGACCGCTGCGGCCAGGTGACCGAACGCACCACCGAAGGCGTGGAGGAAACGCTGCAGAAGCTGGCACAGGAAGCCGGATTTGCACTGCGGCACAGCGTGGTGGAAGCGCACGGTCTGTGCGCCGGTTGCGTTGAAGTTGAAGCTTGTGACAGCAAGCATGACTGCGCCGAACACGATCACAGCATCGCCATCAAGAAGAAGTAAGACGAAGTCAGGTACTTCCCTGTACCTGCGGCCGGGGCGCCAGAGGATGGAGCGACGCCGGCCTGCGCTGTTGCCGGCCGCCGTCAGTGGCGGCCCTGCGTGTTACCAGCGGTGTTTGGTGTGATCTTCCCAGGCCTTCACCTCTTTTTCGGCCGCCTCTTTCTGGTAACCGTAGCGCTCCTGAATTTTGCCGACCAGCTGTTCGCGTTTCCCTTCGATGACCGTCAGATCGTCATCGGTCAGCTTGCCCCATTTCTCTTTCACTTTGCCTTTCAGCTGCTTCCAGTTACCGTCGGCTTGATCTTTATTCATAGTCTCTCCGTTAACCTGTGGTGAATCAGTGATCCCTGTTGCCGGTCGGGGTTAACCAGAAATTTTTCTGGCCGATGCTTCCTTCACCTTAAGAAGCACCGCTCCCCTTCATTTACCAGCCACATGATTCATTCTAGTTAAACATGGAAATAAAAAAGCCAAAACACAGAATAAAAAACCATTAACAAACAAAATAAAAACAAAAAACGCTAACAAACAACAAACTAACGCGAACAAACCAAGGCTGAAAACATGTAAGCAAACATGACCAAAATCATAAGAAAAACTAACCATTAACCCAACAAAACGTCCGGTTTAATGTGCAGTAAACCAGCTGCCGCGCACCTGGTGACGGTGCCAAATCCAGCCCAATGCCACGCCACGCAACGTCAGAAACACCGCCAGCGCCAGCCAAAGCCCGTGGTTGCCAAGCAACGGCACGCTGAACAGCGTCAGACCGTACCCTGCCGCGGCCACCGCCATGCTGTTACGCATCTCAGCGCCGCGCGTGGCGCCGATAAACATGCCATCCAGCAAATAGCACCACACCCCGACCAGCGGCAAAATGACCTGCCACGGTAAATAGTGGGCGGCCAACGCGCGCAGCTCCGGTAGAGAGGTCAACGCCGCCACGATCTGCTGGCCGGTAACGGCATACGCCAGGCCGAAGGCCAACGCGACCAGCCCCGCCTGCCTGCAGGCCGCGTGCCACACCTTACGCAGTTGGCTGCCGTCCCGAGCGCCGTAGGCGTGGCCGGAATGGGCCTCCACCGCATAAGCGAAGCCGTCGAGCGCATAGGCGGTAAACGTCAGCAGGTTCATCAACACCGCGTTAACCGCCACCACATCGCTCCCCAGGCGAGCGCCGAAAATGGTCAGCGACGCAAAGCACAGCTGCAGCAACAATGAACGCAGCATGATGTCGCGATTGAGCGCCAGCAGGCGACGCAGATCGCCACGCCAGGCCTGACGCAACATCGCCAGGGTAATACCGCGCAGACGCATCACCCGCCACGCCAGCCACAGGCCGAGCAATAGCGTGGCATATTCGGCGATGGCGGTGGCCGCCGCCGCCCCTCGCACGTTCCAACCCAGGCCCATCACCAGCCAAATATCCAGCACGATGTTCAGCAGGTTGCCGACGATCAGCAGGATCACCGGCGCACGCACGTACTGCACGCCGAGCAGCCAGCCCAGCAGCACCAGGTTGGCCAGCGCCGCCGGCGCGCTCAACCAGCGGATCTCAAGAAAACGCCGCGCCTGCTCCAGCACCTCGCCATCGCCGCCGACGATCCGCAGCGCCAGTTCGATCAGCGGGTAGCGCAACAGGACGATCGCCCCCCCGGCCAACAGCGCCAGCAGCAGCGGTTGCATAAAGGCGCGCGCCAGCGCCTGCGGGTTCTTCGCTCCCAGCGCCTGCGCCGCGAGGCCGGTGGTGCTCATGCGCAGGAACAGCAGCAGCATGAACAGGAAGCTGGTCGCCACCGCGCCGATCGCCACGCCTCCCAAATAGATCGGGCTGTCGAGGTGGCCGATCACCGCGGTGTCCACCAGCCCGAGCAGCGGCACGGTGATATTGGAGAAAATCATCGGCAGGGCGAGGCGCCACAGGGCTTTATCGGTGTCGCTGGTGAAGGCGGAAATCAGGCGCATGATGGGATGTTCCTGTGACAGAGTGACGAAGGGCGAAGTCAGAAACAAAAACGCCCCAAAACAGGGGCGATTGATACAGGGAGCGGCGGTGATGGCGCGGCGATTAAATCCAGTCGCCGTTGCGGATCACGCCGACCGCCAGCCCTTCGATCGTGAAATTCTGCTGGCGCAGATCGACCACGATCGGTTGGAATTCGTTGTTCTCCGGCAGCAGTTCAACCACGTTGCCGTGCTTTTTCAAGCGTTTGACCGTCACTTCGTCTTCGATGCGCGCGACCACGACCTGGCCGTTGCGCACGTCTTGCGTTTTGTGCACCGCCAGCAGATCGCCGTCCAGAATGCCGATGTCGCGCATCGACATGCCGTTCACCCGCAACAGGAAATCGGCGCTCGGTTTGAACAGGGATGGATCCACCTGGTAGTGCCCTTCGATGTGCTGCTGCGCCAGCAGCGGCTCGCCGGCGGCGACGCGGCCGATCAGCGGCAGCCCTTCTTCTTCTTCCATCAGCAGGCGGATACCGCGCGACGCGCCGGAGACGATTTCGATCACGCCTTTGCGTGCCAGCGCCTTCAGGTGCTCTTCGGCGGCGTTAGGCGAACGGAACCCCAGACGCATCGCGATCTCGGCACGCGTCGGCGGCATGCCCGTTTGCGAAATATGATCGCGAATCAGATCGTAGACCTCTTGCTGTCTGGTAGTTAGTGCTTTCATTCCGCCCCCTGTTTGTTTATACAGTCTTGCTGTGAGTATATACAGGTAAGCGCGGATTGGGAACCGAAGAATAAATAAAAATCAGTCAGTAGGCGCTTTGCGTCAGCCAAAATGCTGCCACAAGACCGTGCCCCAAACGAACAGCGCGAGTACGATCGCCAGCGACACCGCCGCCGATCCCATGTCCTTGGCCCGCCCGGACAGCTCATGGTGTTCGCTGCCGATGCGATCCACCACCGCTTCGATCGCGCTGTTCAGGATCTCGACGATCATCACCAGCGCCACCGATCCGATCAATAAAATGCGCGCTATCGCACCCACGTCCAGCCAGACAGCCAGTATGATAGCCAGGAGGGTCACCACCAGTTCCTGGCGGAACGCCGCCTCGTGTTGCCAGGCGGCGGAAAGCCCTTTATAAGAATAGCCGGCGGCCTTGATGATGCGGGTCAATCCGGTTGCTTGGTTTGCCATGTTTTCGTGCCTTTCTCAGAGGTCGGTCATAATAAAAAGAGTCTAGAACAGTCCGCGCTGACGGCTCTCGGTTTTCGAACACCACAGATCTGCTACCCGGTTTCTGGTATGCTTGCGGCGCATTGCTAACAAGAGGCTTCACGTTGTTATGTCAGGTTGGCGTAAAATTTATTATAAAATATTGAATTTACCACTTAAATTGTTGGTAAGAAGTAAGGTCATCCCTTCAGATCCGGTTACCGAGCTAGGGTTGGATCCCTCACGGCCGATTTTGTATGTTTTACCTTACAATTCCAAGGCGGATTTGCTGACGCTGCGCACCCAGTGCCTGGCGCAGGATCTGCCCGATCCGCTCAACGCGCTGGAGATCGACGGCACCGTGCTGCCGAGCTACGTGTTCATTCACGACGGCCCGCGCGTGTTCCGCTACTACACCCCGAAAGAAGAGTCGGTAAAGCTGTTCCACGACTACCTGGATCTGCATCGCAGCAATCCGGATCTCGACATTCAAATGCTGCCGGTTTCGGTCATGTTCGGCCGCTCGCCGGGCCGCGAAGGCCACGGCACGCCGCACCTGCGTCTGTTGAACGGCGTGCAAAAATTCTTCGCCGTGCTGTGGCTCGGCCGCGACAGCTTCGTGCGCTTCTCCAACACCGTTTCGCTGCGCCGCATGGCCACCGAACACGGCACGGATAAAACCATCGCGCAGAAACTGGCGCGCGTGGCGCGCATGCACTTCTCGCGTCAGCGCCTGGCCGCTGTAGGCCCAAGCCTGCCGGCCCGTCAGGATCTGTTCAACAAGCTGTTGGCGTCCAAAGCGATCGAAAAAGCGGTCGAGGACGAAGCGCGCAGCAAAAAGATCTCTCACGAGAAGGCCCAGCAGAACGCCATCGCGTTGATGGAAGAGATCGCCGCCGACTTCTCCTACGAAACCGTGCGTCTGTCCGATCGCGTGCTGAGCTGGACCTGGAACCGGCTGTATCAGGGCATCAACGTCACCAACGCCGAGCGCGTGCGCCAGCTGGCGCAGGACGGCCACGAGATCGTCTACGTGCCCTGCCACCGCAGCCACATGGACTATCTGCTGCTGTCCTACGTGCTGTATCACCAGGGCCTGGTGCCGCCGCACATCGCCGCGGGCATCAACCTCAACTTCTGGCCGGCCGGCCCGATCTTCCGTCGCCTGGGCGCGTTCTTCATCCGCCGCACCTTCAAGGGCAACAAGCTTTACTCGACGGTGTTCCGCGAATACCTCGGCGAGCTGTTCACCCGCGGTTACTCGGTGGAATACTTCGTGGAAGGCGGCCGCTCCCGCACCGGGCGTCTGCTGGAACCGAAAACCGGCACCCTGTCGATGACCATCCAGGCGATGCTGCGCGGCGGCGCCCGTCCGATCACGCTGGTGCCGATCTACATCGGCTACGAGCATGTGATGGAAGTGGGCACCTACGCCAAAGAGCTGCGCGGCGCCACCAAGGAAAAAGAGAGCCTGTTGCAGATGCTGCGCGGCCTGCGCAAACTGCGCAATCTGGGCCAGGGTTACGTCAACTTCGGCGAACCGCTGCCGTTGACCGCTTACCTCAACCAGCACGTGCCGCAGTGGCGCGAGTCGATCGATCCGATCGAAGCTCAGCGCCCAAGCTGGTTGACGCCGACGGTCAACGATCTCGCCGGCCAGATCATGGTGCGCATTAACAATGCCGCCGCGGCCAACGCCATGAACCTGTGTTCCACCGCGCTGCTAGCCTCGCGCCAGCGTTCGCTGACCCGCGAACAATTGCTCGAGCAGCTCGAGTGCTACCTGCAGCTGATGCGCAACGCGCCTTACGCGCATGACGTCACCGTACCGACGCAGACGCCGGACGAGCTGCTGGATCACGCGCTGAACATGAACAAGTTCGAGGTGGAAAAGGACAACATCGGCGACATCATCATTCTGCCGCGCGAGCAGGCGGTGCTGATGACCTATTACCGCAACAACATCCACCACCTGCTGGTGTTGCCGTCGCTGATCGCCAGCATCGTCATGCATCATCGCCGGGTATCGCGCGCCGAACTGCTGCGCCAGATTGGCATGATTTACCCGATGCTGAAAGCCGAGCTGTTCCTGCATAACGACAAGGAGCAGCTGCCGGACGTGCTGCGGCCGATGATCGACGAGCTGATCCGCCAACAGCTGATCTGCGACAAAGGCGACGAGCTGGTGCTGAACCCGGCGCGCATTCGCCCGCTGCAGCTGCTGGCCGCCGGGGTGCGCGAAACCCTGCAACGCTACGCCATCACTATGTCGATCCTCAGCGCCAACCCGAGCATCAACCGCGGCGCGCTGGAGAAAGAGAGCCGCATCATGGCGCAGCGTCTGTCGGTGCTGCACGGCATCAACGCGCCGGAATTCTTCGACAAGGCGGTGTTCTCCACCCTGGTGGCGACGCTGCGCGAAGAAGGCTACATCAACGACAGCGGCGATGCGATCCGCGAGCACACCCTCGAGGTGTACAACATGCTGAGCGATCTGATCACGCCGGAAATCAAGCTGACTATCGAAAGCGTCAACATGCCGGAAGAGACCAACGCTCTGCCGCAAACCGATGCGCAAGAAGAGAAAGACGAGTGATTTCGCCCGGCGCGAAAACAAAAAAGGCACCCCGAGGGGTGCCTTTTTTCTTGCTGCAGGAAACCGCTACGCCGGCAGATAGCTGAGCGCGATGCCGATAAACACCACCAGCCCGACATAATTGTTCTGCAGGAAGGCCTTGAAACAGGCCTCGCGCTCGCGCCCGGCAATCTGCTTCTGCTGGTGAATGAACAGCGCGCCCGCCAGCAACAGCGACCAGTAAAACGCGCCGCCGAGCTGCGCCAGATAACCGACCCACACCAGCAGCAGCAGCGTTGCGAACTGCAACAGCCCGACGATCAGCTTGTCATAACGCCCGAACAGGATAGCGGTGGACTTGATGCCTATTTTCAGATCATCGTCGCGATCGACCATCGCATACAGCGTGTCGTAGGCCACCGTCCAGCAGATGTTCGCCAGCAGCAGCAGCCAGCAGCTGAGCGGCAGCGATTCGCTGACCGCCGCATAGCCCATCGGAATGCCCCAGCCGAACGCGGCGCCCAGCACGAACTGCGGCAGGTTGGTCACCCGCTTCATAAAAGGATACACCCAGGCCAGCGCCAGCGCCGCCAGCGACAGCCAGATGGTCATCGCATTCAGCGTCAACACCAGGCAGAACGAGATCAGCACCAGCACCACGAACAGCACCTTGGCCTCTTTCGCGCTCACCCGGCCGCTCGGCATCGGCCGCCCGGCGGTGCGCTTTACGTAGCCGTCCACCGCGCGATCGGCGTAATCATTCACCACGCAGCCGGCGGCGCGCATCAGGAACACGCCGAGCACGAACACCACCAGAATCGACAGCGGCGGCACGCCTTTCCCGGCCAGCCACAGCGCCCACAGCGTCGGCCATAGCAGCAACAGCGTGCCGATCGGTTTATCAATGCGCATCAAATGGCTGTAAGCCCGCCATTTACTTTGAGTCACGCTTCCCTCCAACGTCTTGCTCTCCTCTCTTATGCGGGAACCGCTGAATACAGCGGCGAAGCCGGTAAAAACAGTTCGGTCAGCAGCAGCGGCTTGCCCGCCAGCCGCAGCCGTGAACGACGCGCCCACAGCGCGTCCTGCCGGCCGATATGGATATAGTCGCGGGTCAGATCGCCGCTGCTGAACAGATAGCGCCCGAGCGGCAGCGTCCCCAGATCCACCAACGCCTGATCGGGGCCGGTCAGCGTATGTTCCGGGATCACCGTGCGCCCCAGCAGCCAGGGCTGGTCGTCGCCCAGCAGCACCACTTCGCGCAGCCAGTAGCGCGGGCTGTCGGGCAGGTGGTTCGCCTCGTCGCCCAGCGCCTCGCGCGTGACGAAGCATTCGCGCTGCGGTTCAACGCGCACCTGGGCGCAATGGCGTTCAAATCGGCGGGTCATGGAGCCTAACTCCATCAGCCAGTCGCTGACGGCGGCGGGCGCCGGAGGATCCTGTTCGGATAACCACTCCAGCGGCGGCAGGATGGAATCCCTGATGCCAGACATTGCTTTACTCCTCGCCTGAACCGCAGCCGGTACGGCGCGCCAGACGATACAAACTGTTAACAGGCCCCCATTGTAGCGCAGAAATGCGAAAGCGGCAGGCTGATTCGTGGCGAAAACGGCAGGCCTATCGGCCGGAAAAACCGGGGTTCTGTCATCTTTTTGCCATCCGCATTCTCTATCTTCATTTCCCGGCGCGCTGACGATTCTGTGATCGCCCGCAAAGTTTCAGCTTCCTCGCGTTGTGTTATCTACGCGCGTAGATACCCTGATACAGCAGCGTTGAATCGCCATGCGTCCGACATGATTTGTCGGCACACCTTTGTTGCCGGCACCAGGGAAACCATCTTTAACCGCGCCCCTCCAGGCGCAGAACAAAAGAGGATAGCACTGCCATGAGCGAAACAACGCTTGCCCCTTCACAGACCGCCGACGCCGCGCTGGTGGCCGATGAACGCCTGGCGACCAAAGAGGGGCGCAGCCAATTTTGGCGCGCCACCTTCTCCTGCTGGCTCGGCACCGCCATGGAATACGTCGACTTCGCGCTGTACGGCCTGGCGGCCGGCATGGTGTTCGGCGACGTGTTCTTCCCGGAAGCCACGCCGCTGGTGGCGCTGCTGGCCAGTTTCGCCACCTACTCCGTCGGCTTCGTCGCGCGGCCGATCGGCGCGCTGGTGTTCGGCTGGATCGGCGACCGCAAAGGCCGCCGCGTGGTGCTGATCACCACCGTGGCGCTGATGGGCCTCTCCACCACGCTGATCGGCCTGATCCCGTCCTATGCGCAAATCGGCGTCTGGGCGCCCGCCTGCCTGGTGATCCTGCGCTTCGCGCAGGGGTTCGGCGCCGGTGCGGAGCTGTCCGGCGGCGCGGTGATGCTGGCGGAATACGCGCCGGCCAAGCGGCGCGGGCTGGTGGCGTCGATCATCGCCATCGGCTCCAACAGCGGCACCCTGCTGGCGTCGCTGGTATGGCTGCTGGTGCTGCAGCTGGACAAGGAAGACCTGATGAGCTGGGGCTGGCGCATTCCGTTCCTCGCCAGCATTCTGATCGCCGGGGTGGCGCTGTACCTGCGCCGCCACGTGCGGGAAACGCCGGTGTTCGAACGCGAGCTGCAGCAAAACCACCAGCGCATGCTGGACGCCGCCCAGGCCGCGCCGGATACGCGCAGCTACCTGCAACGTACCAAAGCGTTCTGGGTGATGCTCGGCCTGCGCATCGGCGAAAACGGCCCTTCCTACCTGAGCCAGGGCTTTATCGTCGGCTACGTCGCCAAGGTGCTGATGGTCGATAAATCGGTGCCGGCGCTGGCGGTGTTGATCGCCTCGCTGTGCGGTTTTCTGGTGATCCCGCTGGCCGGCTGGCTGTCCGATCGCTTCGGCCGCCGCATCACCTACCGCTGGTTCTGCCTGCTGCTGGTGCTGTACGCCTTCCCGGCGTTCTGGCTGCTCGACAGCCGTGAACCGGCTATCGTCATCTCGGTGATCGTGGTCGGCATGTGCATCGCGTCGCTGGGGATCTTCGGCGTTCAGGCGGCCTACGGCGTCGAACTGTTCGGCGTGAAGAATCGCTACTCCAAGATGGCGTTCGCCAAAGAGCTCGGTTCGATCCTCTCGGGCGGCACCGCGCCGCTGATCGCCACCGCGCTGCTGTCCGGTTTCGGTCACTGGTGGCCTGTCGCCTGCTATTTTGTTGTAATGGCGGCCATCGGCTTAATCACCACCTTCTTTGCTCCCGAAACCCGCGGCCGCGATCTCAACCTGCCGCAGGATGCCGCGTAGCGAGAAGGCGAACAGGACCTCAATTTGGATAATCACTCCGCGCGACGCGTTACCCGCGCCGACGTGGCCCGCGTAGCGGGCACCTCCGTCGCCGTGGTCAGCTATGTGATCAACAACGGCCCGCGCCCGGTGGCGGAAGCCACCCGGCTGCGCGTGCTGGCGGCGATCGAGCAGACCGGCTACCGGCCGAACGACATCGCGCGGGCATTGGCCTCCGGCAGCACGCAAACCTACGGGCTGGTGGTGCCGGATATTTCCAACCCGTTCTTCGCCACGCTGGCGCGGGCGCTACAGCAGGAGGCCTTCAGCCGCGGCCGCGTGCTGCTGCTGGGCGACGCCGGCGATGACCGGCAGCGCGAGTATGAGCTGATCAATAACCTGCTGCGTCGCCAGGTCGACGGCCTGCTGTACACCAGCGTCGATCGCCATCCGTGGTTCGAGCTGATCCGCGCCTCCGGCACGCCCTGCGTGATGATAGACACTATCGACAGCCAGGCCGGCGTCTGCGCCATCCGCGTCGACGAGCGCGACGCCGCCTGCCAGGCGACCCGCCATCTGCTGCAGCACGGCTATCGCGACATCGGCATTTTTATCGGTCCGCTAACCATGCTCAACGCGCAGGATCGCCTGAACGGTTGGCGCGATGCGCTGCTGGAGGCGGGCATTGCGCCGCGCGACGAGTGGATTTTCGAGGCGCCTTACACCCGCCAGGGCGGCTACCAGGCCACCCAGCGCATGGTGCAAGGCCCGCGCCCGCGCGCCGTTTTCACCTCCAACGAGCAGCAGGCGCTCGGCTGCCTGTCGGCGCTGGCGGAGCATGGGTTGCGCGCGCCGGACGATCTGGCGCTGATCTGTTTTAACGGCACGCAGCAATCCGAATTCAGCGTGCCGCCGCTCAGCGCGGTCGAGCAGCCTATCGACGCCATGGCCAAGCGGGCCATCGCCATGCTGGCCGCCGGTGCCGCGCCCGCCGAGCTGCATGAATTCGCTTTTCAACTGCGCATCCGCCGCTCGTGCGGCTGTTAGCGGTTTTTCAGGACACCTTCTATGCGTTTGATCATTGATTGCGATCCCGGCAACGGCGTTCCCGGTGCCAACGTCGACGACGGCCTGGCGCTGGCCCTGGCGCTGGCGGCCAAACCGCAACTGCAGCTGGAACTGATCAGCATCGTGGCCGGCAACACCCCGCGCGAAGTGGGCTTCGCCGTCGCCAGCGAGCTGCTGGCGCAAAGCGGCTACCAGGTGCCGGTCGCCCTCGGCGCGGCGCGCGCACTGAGCGAGCCGCCGGAGCCATGGCGCGCGCATCTGGACAGGCCGATCGCCGATCCCAAGCTGGCGGCGCTGTGGCGCGACTTGCCCGCGCCCTCACTCGCCAACGCGCCCGCACCGGACGCCGCCATCGCCATCGGCGAGCTGATCTGCCGCCATCCCGGCGAGATAACGCTGGCGGCGATCGGCCCGCTGACCAACGTTGCGCACGCCATGCAGCTGTACCCGCAGATGGCGCAGGCGGTGAAAGAGATCGTGATCATGGGCGGCGTGTTCAACGTCGAGGGATACATCAAGGACACCAATTTCGGCCTGGATCCGGAAGCCGCGCGGCTGGTGCTGAACAGCGGCGCCGCTATCACGCTGGCGCCGCTGGACGTCACCACCCAGACCATGCTGACCCAGGCGGATCTGGCCGCACTGACGCAGCCGGATACGCCGCTGTGCCGCTATTTGCGCGCCACCACGCAGCCGTGGATCGACTATTCGCGCCATACGCGGCGCCTGCCGGGCTGCTGGATCCATGATGCGCTGGTGATCGCCTGGCTGCTGGCACCGCAGCTGGTCACGACCGAGATGTTCCATGTGGATGTGGCGCTGGAAGGGGCGCTGACGCGCGGCAGCTCACGCCGTTGGCGGCCGGACAGCCTGCGCCTGACGGTCGGCATGCCGCCGCCGCAGGGCAAGCCGGTGCGCATCATGCAGCAGGTCGATAACGCCCGTCTGCTGGCGTTGATCGGCGCAACGCTGGCCCGCGGATGAAAAAAGGTGCGCCAAAGCGCACCAATCATCGAGCCAGCATCGGCAGCGTCGGGTGTTACCCCTTGCCTTTTACGCTGCTGATAAACGTTTTACGCGCAGTGGTCGAGCCCAGTTTCTCGGCCTCATTCATCAGTTTCAGCGCCTTGTCGATATCGCCCGCCTTCACCGCCTGCTTGATGCCGTTATTGAAGTAACTTTCGGTATCGTTGAGCATCGGCTCCGCCGGTTTCTCCGGCGTCGGTGCAGGCGCCGCCACGGTGGCCGGTGCGGTTGATCCCACCACCACCGGCGCCACGGTCGGCGCAGGCTGCAGCATGCCGATCATCACGTTGCCGGTGCCCTGTTCCGCGGTCACCTTGAGCTTCAGCGTGCCGGTCGTCGCGTGGCCGGCGATCGGATCCGGGATATCCGGCACTGCGTTGCCCACGCCCTGTGCGTAGGCCTTGGCCGGGTTAGTCAGCTGCGTGGTTTTCGCCAAATCCTGACGGGTGGTGTACACCAGCAGGTAAATCTGTTTTTGACCGAGCGCCGGCGTCAGTTTCAACGTGCCTTCGAGGCGATCGGAGGACATCGCCCCCGGCGGCTGGTAAGGGAAATAGCTGCTCGGGTAATACGCCGCCGGGCGTAGATGCTCGTCCAGCACCAGCACGCTCGGCGCGTACAGCGAATTGTTCTTGGCGAGGCTGCTCAGCGTCACTTCCAGCGAACCGCGATCGGCCGGCAGCGTATAGGCGGCGATCGCCCCCTGAATGTCGCCCTGATTGAGCTGCGGGCTAACGGCGTCGAGCTTCACTTCTTGCGACACCGGCGGTTGCAGCGGCTGCCACGGCAGGCTTTGCAGCGTGGCGGCGCTGATGGCCGGGGCGACGGAAACGTTGGCCGGCGTATCGGCGTTGGCCGCCAAAGGCGCGCCGACGGTCAGCGCCAGCGACAGGCAGAGTGACAGCAGATTCTTTTTCATCGTTATATCCTCTTTCAGCACCGCGGCGGATCAGGCAAGAGATCGGGCCGCGGCGAATGCGGTTGGGGGAGAGCCGGCGGCCCTCCCCGTCCTGTCGTTACCACCAAATTTCCATCTGGGCGCCGAAGGTGACTTCGTCATCCTTGCCGCGGCTGAAGGTATGCATGCTGGTGTCGTTGTAAGCGGTGCCGGCGTTATACCCGGTGTCATCGCCGGTGGCGTAGCCCCACTTCTCGTCCCACTTGGCGTAGGTGGCGAACAGGCGGATGGCCGGACGCGACCAAATGCTGTTGCCCGCCTGCCATTGCTGCGCCAGGGTCACTTTATACTGGCCGTTGCGATCGCCGGTGCGCTGAGATTTGACGTTGTCGTAGCCGGCTTCCAGCAGGGTGCTCATGATCGGCGTCCATTTGTACATCGGGCGCACGCCCACGGTGTACCAGGTGGTGCCGTTGTTGTTGTCGCGGTCGATATCCTGGAACATGGCGACGTACATCAGCGCCCACTGATCGTTGAAGTCGATGGCGCCGTGATCCAGCACGCGGATCATCTTGCCGTTGTTATCGATGGTGGCGCCTTCGTTGCGGCCGTTGTTCTGCGAGGTCATCGAGTCGGTGGCGTACTGCAGCACGAATTTGTTGTAACCGTTCAGGATGCTTTGCGTGTGTTCGGCGGTGAACATCCAGCCGTCTTTGCTGGCGCCGTCGGCCAGGCGGTAGTTATCCTGCGCATTGGCTCGGCCGTAGTCCACGCCCAGCTCCAGGGTGCCGCCCGGGTTCAGCTCCAGCCCGGCCAAGCGCACGTCGAAGGTATCGTTGACGGTCGGACGCTGTTTCCATTCGTTATCCAGGTAGCCGTAAGAGCCGCCGGATTCCGAGTTGCGGGTCACGGCGGCGGACAGCTTGCCGAAGCCCAGATCGATGTTTTCCAGACCGGCGCCCGGGCCGGAGATATCCCAGTAGTAGAAGTCGATCATGTGAACGTCATGACGCTGATAGAAACGCTTACCGGCCCACAGCGTGGAGCCCGGCAGCCACTCGATCAGGTTTTTACCCTGCACGTTCACTTCGCGAAAGCCCGGGGTCACGTCTTCCCAGTCAGAACGCTGCGAGACCGAGTAGGCCAGGTTGGTGTCGAAATAGAAGCTCTTGTCGCCCTCTTTCCACACTTCCTGCCCCAGTTTCAGTTCGGCGTAGGTTTCGCACTCGTTGCCGAGACGGTATTTGCTCGCGGCGCCGGTGGCCTTGAAGCACTGTTGCTCACCGCCGCTGCCGGTCCAACCGATGCCGGAACGGGCGTAACCGTGGAAATCCACGGCCAGCGCCTGAGTAGAGAGAACACCGGCGGCGACAGCCAGTGCCAGAGGAAGTTTGCGCAGAGTAGTCATCATTATTCTCCTGTTATACCGACTTTGATGCTTTAAACGCCCGGCTCCTGGTGCAGCCGTTTACATGCCGTACCGTCTTCACGGAACAGGTGGCAGCGGTGAGGCGGCAGGCCGATGGCGAATGTGGCACCTTCTTCTACCAGCACCACGTCATTCTGGCGGTACACCAGGTTTTGACGGATGGCCGGGATTTGGATATGGATTTGCGTCTCGTTGCCGAGCTGCTCCACCACCTGCACGTCGCCGGTAAGCCGCACTTCAGAGGCTTCGCCGGGCAGCAGATGTTCAGGGCGAATGCCCAATGACAGGTTGGCGCCGGGTTGGACGCCCGCGCCTTCCACCGGCAGCCAGACCAGCTGGCGGTTGGGCAGTTCGACCTGCACCTGTCGCGGCTCCGCCGCGGTGACCTTGACCGGCAGGAAGTTCATCTTCGGTGAGCCGATAAACCCGGCGACGAAGCGGTTGGCCGGGTAGTGATACAGCTCCAGCGGCTTGCCGACCTGCGCCACGCGACCGGCGTCGAGCACCACGATCTTGTCGGCCAGCGTCATCGCTTCGACCTGATCATGGGTGACGTAAATCATGGTGCGCTGCAGGCGCTTGTGCAGACGGGAGATCTCAATGCGCATCTGCACCCGCAGCGCGGCGTCGAGGTTGGACAGCGGCTCGTCGAGCAGGAACACGTCCGGCTCGGCCACCAGCGTGCGGCCGATCGCCACGCGCTGACGCTGCCCGCCGGACAGCGCCTTCGGCCGCCGATCGAGCAGGTGCGCCAACTGCAGCACCTCGGAAACCTGGTTCACCCGTTGATTGATTTCCGCTTTCTTGGCGCCGGCCAGCTTCAGGCCGAAAGACATGTTGTCCGCCACCGACAGGTGCGGATACAGCGCGTAAGACTGGAACACCATGCCGATGCCGCGCTCGGAAGGCGGCACTTCATTCATGCGTTTCTCGCCGATCAGCAGGTCGCCGGAGGTGATGTCCTCCAGCCCGGCGATCATGCGCAGCAGCGTCGATTTGCCGCAGCCCGACGGCCCGACAAACACCACAAACTCGCCGTCTTCGATGGTCAGATTGACGTCTTTGGAAATCACGGCCTCACCGAAGGCCTTATAAACGCTGCGCAGTGTCACGCTAGCCATGCGTTACTCCCCTGCTTTCGCAGTTAACATGTCGTGTGAAAATGGCGGAGGCAAAGCCCGCCAAAACCCATTGATGACCCTCTTGCTGCGCGCCGTGCTGCCATGCCAACGGCAAGGTCGCCTCAGACGGCGCGGCCGCCTGAGTATAAGGCTGCAGGTTTATCAGCGCTTCAAGGCATTGATCCTGATGGGTAATAAGTAAGCGCACCACGCCATCGCGCTGGCTGACCGCGCTCAGCTCGCCGCGCTGGAAAAGCGGCGAACGGCGCAGGGCCAGCAGCGTCTGGCAGTAACGCAAGGTGGAGTGGCTGTCGTGCTGTTGGCGACTGATGGCCAACGCGCGGTGTTCGATCGCCACCTGCTGATACCAGCTGATCTCCCCGGCGGTGACCTGTTCGGGGGCTTCATGCCACGGCATCGGCGTTTGCGCGCCGCGCGGATCCTGCAGGCCGGCGGCGTGCGGCAGCCCCAGCTCCTCGCCCTGGTACAGGCAGATCGGCGCCGGCAACATCGCCAGCAGCGTCAAAAAGGCGGCGGCGGAACGCAGGTCGCCCTGCCCCCAGCGGCTGACCACCCGAGGCTGATCGGCGTCGCCGGTGCTCCACAGGCTGTCCGCCAACGTGGCGCGGCGGGCATGCAGCACCGCCACCAGCTTTTCCGCGCTGAACGGCATCACGTCGAGCGCCAGCGCGCCGTGGGCGAACCGCTGCACGTCGGCGGCATGACGAACGCGATGGGCTTCGTCGGCGTACCACAGCGTCAGCCCTTCGCCCGTCACCGCCGTTTCGGCCTCCGGCGCCAGCGTCTGCGGCAGCAACAGACCGTCGATCGACAGCGCTTTCAGGTACGGCAGCGCCGCCAGCATGCCGTGCGCGTCGCCCACGCCGTCCCCGTTTCCGTCACGGAAACTGGCCGGATGGATCCGGTACAGGGTGGGCTGAGTGGCGATAGGCATTGACGACATAAATCCGGTATCCCTGCTGCGCGTGGCGTTAAAAATCAATGGGCCGATAGTGCGGGAGTCGCCGGAAAGGGTAATCATCCGTAACAGGATTTTTCATGGGGGAGGAGACGGGAGGATGAGAGAACGACCGCGGCGATGAGAAGTTCCGCGCTTAAGGCAAATCTGTGATCAAACCGGCAAAAATCGCCCCCCTATTTTGTGCCTGACGCCACAGAATAGAGCGCAACGTTAACTGGATCACACTCCTCATCTCTGGGGCGTAGAGGGGGGGAGGATGAGAATATGTCGCGTTGTGACCCACTATGATCGCGAAACGTCTCTCCTTGATTTATGTGCCCACAAAAAGAAGGACTGGATTATGACTCGCAGCATTACCCTCGCCCGTACGCTGGCGCTCTCGGCACTGGCTACTCTGGTGCTCTCTTCTTCCGCCTTCGCCAAGATAGAGGAAGGCAAACTGGTTATCTGGATCAACGGTGACAAAGGCTATAACGGCCTGGCCGAAGTCGGCAAGAAATTCGAAAAAGACACCGGCATCAAAGTCACCGTCGAGCATCCCGACAAGCTGGAAGAGAAATATCCGCAGGTGGCCGCCACCGGCGACGGCCCGGACATCATCCTCTGGGCCCACGATCGCTTCGGCGGCTATGCGCAGTCCGGCCTGCTGGCCGAAGTCCACCCGTCCAAAGCCTTCCAGGACAAGCTGTTCCCGTTCACCTGGGACGCCGTGCGCTATGACGGCAAGCTGATCGGCTACCCGATCGCCGTCGAAGCGCTGTCGCTGATTTACAATAAAGACCTGGTCAAACAGCCGCCGAAGACCTGGGAAGAGATCCCGGCGCTGGACAAACAGCTGCGCGCCAGCGGCAAAAGCGCCATCATGTGGAACCTGCAGGAACCCTACTTCACCTGGCCTATCATCGCCGCCGACGGCGGTTATGCCTTCAAGTATGAGAACGGCAAATACAACATCAAGGATGTCGGCGTCGCCAACGCCGGTTCGCAGGCCGGCCTGCAGTTCATCGTCGATCTGGTGAAAAACAAACACATCAACGCCGATACCGATTACTCGATCGCCGAAGCCGCGTTCAACAAAGGCCAGACCGCGATGACCATCAACGGCCCGTGGGCCTGGAACAACATCGAGCAGAGCAAAATCAACTACGGCGTGACGCTGCTGCCGACCTTCAAAGGCAAACCGTCCAAACCGTTCGTCGGCGTGCTGACCGCCGGTATCAACGCCGCCAGCCCGAATAAAGAACTGGCGACCGAGTTCCTCGAGAACTATCTGCTGACCAACGAAGGGCTGGCGGACGTCAACAAAGACAAACCGCTGGGCGCGGTGGCGCTGAAGTCCTACCAGGAAACGCTGGCCAAAGATCCGAAGATCGCCGCCACCATGCAGAACTCGCAAAACGGGGAGATCATGCCGAACATTCCGCAGATGAGCGCTTTCTGGTACGCCGAACGCAGCGCGGTGCTCAACGCCGTCAGCGGCCGCCAAACGGTGAAAGCCGCGTTGGACGATGTGCAGACCCGTATCACCAAGTAATGTCGTCGTGCGGGGCGCCGTGGCGCCCCGCCGTTGCTTCACAGAAAGGAACGCCCTATGCAATTCGCTCACGCCGGGACGCCCGCGCGTAAAAAATCGAAGTGGTGGCAAAGCGACGCGCTGAAATGGCTGGTGGTCGGCCTGTTCAGCCTGGTGACCTGCTACCTGATTGTGTTGATGTATGCACAGGGTGAATACCTGTTCGCCATCCTGACGCTGATCCTGGTCAGCGCCGGGCTTTACGTCTTCGCCAACCGCCGCGCCTACGCCTGGCGCTATGTGTATCCCGGCGTCGCTGGCATGGGATTGTTCGTCCTGTTCCCGCTGATCTGCACCATCGCCATCGCCTTTACCAACTACAGCAGCACCAACCAGCTGACGTTTGAGCGCGCGCAATCGGTATTGATGCAGCGTCAGTTCCAAAGCGGCAAAACGTTCACCTTCGGCCTCTACCCGGCGGAAAACCAGCAGTGGCGCCTGCAGCTGACCTCGCCGGACAGTGAACAGCCGCTGATTTCCGAGCCTTTCCGCCTCGACGCGACGCCGCCGCTCCCCCTGAAATTGACGGCCCAGAGCGCCGCGCCGCAGGGCGAACCCGCCACGCTGCGGGTGATCACCCAGAACCGGCAGGCGCTGAGCCAACTGGTGGCGCAGCTGCCGGACGGCGATGAATTGCGCATGAGCTCCCTGCGCCAGTTCTCCGGCACCCGTCCGCTGTATGCGCTGGACAAAGACGGCAGCACGCTGACCAATAACCAGACTCAGGTGCGCTACCGGCCGAACGGCGACATCGGCTTCTATCAGGCGATCAACGCCGACGGCGGCTGGGCGCAGGAAACCCTGAGCCCAGGCTATACCGTCACCACCGGCTGGAAAAACTTCCTGCGGGTGCTGCAGGACGAGGGCATCAAAAAACCGTTCGTGTCGATCTTCATCTGGACCCTCGTGTTCTCGGTGATGACGGTGATCCTCACCGTGGCGGTCGGCATGGTGCTGGCCTGCGTGGTGCAGTGGGAAGCGCTGAAAGGCAAGGCTATCTACCGCGTGCTGCTGATCCTGCCCTATGCGGTACCGTCGTTCATCTCGATCCTGATCTTCAAAGGCTTGTTCAACCAGAGCTTCGGCGAGATCAACATGATGCTCAGCCACCTGTTCGGCATCAAACCGGCCTGGTTCAGCGATCCGCTCACCGCCAAGAGCATGATCCTGATCGTCAACACCTGGCTCGGCTACCCGTACATGATGATCCTGTGCATGGGGCTGCTGAAGGCCATCCCGGACGATCTGTACGAGGCCTCGGCGATGGACGGCGCCAACCCGTGGCAAAACTTCTTCCGCATCACCTTCCCGCTGCTGATCAAGCCGCTGACGCCGCTGATGATCGCCAGCTTCGCCTTCAACTTTAACAACTTCGTGCTGATCCAGCTGCTGACCAACGGCGGCCCGGACATGATCGGCACCACCACGCCGGCCGGCTATACCGATCTGCTGGTCAGCTACACCTACCGCATCGCCTTCGAAGGCGGCGGCGGGCAAGACTTCGGGCTGGCGGCCGCCATCGCCACGCTGATCTTCCTGTTGGTGGGCGCGCTGGCGATCCTGAATTTGAAAGCCAGCAAGATGAACTTCGATTAGGGAGAATAACGATGGCCATGGTTCAACCCAAATCCCAGCGCCTGCGCCTGTGGATGACCCACATTTTGATGCTGTGCTTTATCGCCCTGATCATGTTCCCGCTGCTGATGGTGGTGGCCATCTCGCTGCGCGCCGGCAACTTCGCCACCGGCAGCCTGATACCGGAAACCCTCTCCTGGGATCACTGGCGGCTGGCGCTCGGCTTCAGCGTCACCCACGCCGACGGCAGCGTGACGCCGCCGCCGTTCCCGGTGCTGCTGTGGCTGTGGAACTCAGTCAAGATCGCGGCGATCACCGCCATCGGCATCGTGACGCTGTCCACCACCTGCGCCTACGCCTTCGCCCGCATGCGTTTTCGCGGCAAGAGCACGCTGCTGAAAAGCATGCTGATCTTCCAGATGTTTCCAGCGGTGCTGTCGCTGGTGGCGCTGTACGCCTTGTTCGATCGCCTGGGCCAGTACATTCCGTTTATCGGCCTCAACACCCACGGCGGCGTGATCTTCGCCTATATGGGCGGCATCGCGCTGCATGTCTGGACCATCAAGGGCTATTTCGAAACCATCGACAATTCGCTGGAAGAGGCGGCGGCGCTGGACGGCGCCACGCCGTGGCAGGCGTTCCGGCTGGTGCTCCTGCCGCTGTCGGTACCGATTCTGGCGGTGGTGTTCATTCTGTCGTTTATCGCCGCCATCACCGAGGTGCCGGTGGCGTCGCTGCTGCTGCGCGATGTAAACAGCTACACGCTGGCGGTGGGCATGCAGCAATATCTCAACCCGCAGAACTACCTGTGGGGCGATTTCGCCGCCGCCGCGGTGCTGTCGGCGATACCGATTACCGCCGTGTTCCTGCTGGCGCAGCGCTGGTTGGTGGGCGGCCTGACGGCCGGCGGCGTGAAGGGGTAATTTGTGCCACTGCAGTGCGTTTGATGTTTTTCCGCGATAGCGGCAATCCTGTGTCTTTGGCGGCCTTTGGCCGCCATTTTTATCGCTACTCCCGTTTCAGCCGATCGGTGTTGGCCAGATAGAGCGTCACCACCAGCACCAATATCGCCGCCGCATAGATCAGCGTGTCGATGGGATTTTTGTGATCCACGATAATCAAACGAATAATCGCGGTAATGCCGATATAAATAAAATAGCGCAGCGGGAAATGATAACCCGACTCAAAATACTTGACGATCAAGGCGATAAATTCAAAGTACAGAAAATAAATCACGATGCCTTCAATCAACAGGTAAGAGGACGACTCTTCGCTGTTGATAAATAACACCTTCGCCAGATGGATGGTTTCCTTGACCAGAAACACTACCAGAATTGCCGCCAGCAGCAACAGGCCCACGTTCAGCACTCGCTGCAGCCCTTTCGCTATCATTATCGAACGCGACGTTTTTGCCATAAAACCTCTCTCTGAATACCGCTTATATGATTCAAGCTTGCCAATATAGGCATTGTCCTAAAAATTACGCCCTTCGCGAAAGCACTTTAAACCCCATTTAATTCATAAAGTTATAATAAGATGTTTCTGGCTTATAGATTTGTAGCAAATCGAAATGTCAACTATCATGGGTCACAGAGATCTTTACATAAAACCAATAACCTCGAATTAACAAGGGAATTCTTTATGCGCGCTAAACTTAACGGACTGGTCGCTGCGGGCCTGTTTACCTGTGCATTGTCCGGCCACGCCGCCGGCCTGGTAGCCCCTGACAACGATCTGCGTAACGATCTCGCCTGGTTGTCTGACCGCGGCGTCATCAACGTCAGCCTGTCCACCTGGCCGCTGAGTCAGGAAGAGATCAGTTCCGTTATCGCGCAGGCCAAACCGGTCACCAATACCGAGAAAAACGTCATCGACCGCGTGCAACGCCGCGTTGACGCCCTGAAAGCCAACATCCGCGTCAGCGGTTACGCCTCGACCGATAAACCCGGTACCCCGCAGGGCTTCGGCCAAAACGAGTACGCCGACGATCGCCTGACCATCGGCGCCGGCGCCAACGGCGAGTTCTGGGACGTGCGTCTGCAGGGCTCGGTGGAAGGCGACCAGCGCGTCAGCGACGGCTCCAAATTCAATATGAACGGCTCCTACGGCGCGGTGAAAATCTGGAACCAATGGCTCTCCTTCGGCGAGGTCTCCCAGTGGTGGGGCCCGGGTTACGACGGCAGCCTGATCCGCTCCGACGCCGCGCGCCCGGTCGCCGGCTTTATGCTGCAGCGCGCCGACCAATCGCCGTTTGAAACCCCGTGGCTGTCGTGGATCGGCCGCTGGCAATACCAGTTGTCCGCCGGCCAGCTGTCGCAGTACAGTTCTGTACCGCACACCAAACTGATCGGCGGCCGTTTCACCATGATGCCGACTGACTTCCTGGAATTAGGGGCATCGCGCATCATGATGTGGGGTGGTGAAGGCCGTCCGCAGTCGTGGCGTTCCTTCTGGGATGGCGTAACTGGCAACGACAATACCGGCGATCCGAAAAACGATCCGGGCAACCAGTTGGGCGGCTTTGATTTCAAACTCAAGCTGCAGCCGCTACTCGGCATACCGGTCAGCTTATACGGTCAAGCCATCGGTGAAGATGAAGCCGGTATGCTGCCGTCGCATAATGCCTACTTACTGGGGCTGGAAGGCCATCCGGAATGGGGCCCGACCACCATCAACTGGTATATTGAAGGGGCGGATACACGTTCTGAATTCAGCACCAAGAATGTGATCTATCAACACTATGTTTATCGCGGCGGTTACTATCAGCAAGGCTACCCGCTGGGCCACGCCATGGGCGGCGACGGACAGATGCTGTCCGGCCGCGTCGAGCTGGTACTGGACGATAGCCAACGCTGGAGCACCCGACTGGTGTACGCCAAGGTGAACCCAAGCAATCAGAATTATAATAAGGCATTCCCGAAATCCGATACGCTGAAAGGCATTCAGCTCGGCTGGGGTTACACCTTCCCGTCACAGGTTAAGTTCGATACCAGCCTGTGGTACACCGACAGCGATCACAGCACCGCCGATGACGTGGGCGCGGGCGTCAGCTTCGAAGTGCCGATCAACCTGTAACTTTTCGCAGACGTAAAAAAACCCGCCGCGGCGGGTTTTTTTATTGGCTCAGATCAGGCGATTAGCGCCATTCCTTGAAGCGGTTGATCAGCGCATTGGTCGAGCTGTCGTGGCTGCTGATTTTCTCGCTGCCCGCCAGTTCCGGCAGGATGCGGTTGGCCAGCTGTTTGCCCAACTCCACGCCCCACTGATCGAAGGTGAAGATGTTCAGGATTGCGCCCTGGGTGAAAATCTTGTGCTCGTACAACGCAATCAGGCTGCCCAGGCTGAACGGGGTGATTTCACGCAGCAGGATCGAGTTGGTCGGACGGTTGCCTTCAAACACTTTGAACGGCGCCACGTGTTTGACCTGCTCAGGGGTTTTACCCTGCGCCGCGAACTCGGCTTCCACCGTCTCCAGCGACTTGCCGAACGCCAGCGCTTCGGTCTGGGCGAAAAAGTTGGACAGCAGTTTGGCGTGGTGATCGCCCAGTGGGTTATGGCTGATGGCCGGCGCGATGAAATCGCACGGCACCAGCTTGGTGCCCTGGTGGATCAGCTGGTAGAACGCATGCTGGCCGTTGGTGCCCGGCTCGCCCCAGATGATCGGGCCGGTCTGGTAATCCACCGGATTGCCGTTGCGATCGACATACTTGCCGTTGGATTCCATGTTGCCCTGCTGGAAGTAAGCGGCAAAACGGTGCATGTACTGATCGTACGGCAGAATGGCTTCGGTTTCGGCGCCGAAGAAGTTGTTGTACCAAATACCGATCAGCGCCAGCAGCACCGGCAGGTTTTTCTCCGCCGGCGTTTCGGCGAAGTGCTTATCCATGGCGTGCGCGCCGCTCAGCAGCTGCTCGAAGTTGTCGTAACCGATGGACAACGCGATCGACAGACCGATCGCCGACCACAGCGAGTAACGGCCGCCGACCCAGTCCCAGAATTCGAACATGTTGTCGGTATCGATGCCGAACTCGGCCACCGCTTTGCCGTTGGTGGACAACGCAGCGAAGTGCTTGGCCACGTGTTGTTGATCGACGGCGCTGCTCAGGAACCAGTCGCGCGCGCTGTGGGCGTTGGTCATGGTTTCCTGAGTGGTGAAGGTTTTGGACGCCACCAGGAACAGCGTGGTTTCCGGGTTCAGCGGCTGCAGCGTTTCGGCGATGTGGGTGCCGTCAACGTTGGAGACGAAGTGCATGTTCAGGTGGTTTTTATAAGGGCGCAGCGCTTCGGTCACCATGTAAGGGCCGAGATCCGAACCGCCGATGCCGATGTTCACCACGTCGGTGATCGGCTTGCCGGTGTAACCTTTCCACTCGCCGCCGATGACGCGCGCGCAGAACTGTTTGATCTTGGCCAGCACCGCGTTCACTTCCGGCATAACGTCTTTGCCGTCGACCAGGATCGGGCTGTTGCTGCGGTTGCGCAGGGCAATGTGCAGCACCGCGCGATCTTCGGTGCGGTTGATCTTCTCACCGGCGAACATCGATTTGATGGCGCCTTGCAGATCGGTTTCTTTCGCCAACGCCTGCAGCTTCTCCAGGGTTTCCTGCGTGATGCGGTTCTTGGAATAGTCCACCAACATTTGATCGTTGAAGGTCGCGGAGAACCTGGAGAAACGATCGCTGTCCTCGGCGAACAGGTCGGCGATCCGTACGTCTTTCATCTGTGCATAATGTTGCTGCAGGGCTTGCCAAGCAGCGGTTTGACTAGGATTGATATTTTTCATAGCAACACTCTTAGGCTTGAGAATAAAAATGACGCGTTTGTCCGATTGTAGCCTGTTCGACTGTGATTATGATCGCTTTTCTTGCGATAGGCGCTAACTGTCAACGCATTGCCGCCTCGTTTCAGCTTTCACTCTATACTTTTGGCTAACGGCCTGTTATCGGGGTTGCCGAATTGTCATCAGGCTGTGTCATCGTCGCTTATTTCGTCATTTGAAAGGGATCTCGCTTATGGAATTATCCGCCCCACTCATGTTGGTGCTTATCGGCCTGGCGTCGCTGCTGGCGCAGTGGCTGGCCTGGCTGCTGCGCCTGCCGGCCATCTTGCCGCTGCTGCTGTTCGGCATCGTGCTCGGCCCGACGGTGCATCTGGTGCAGCCGGATCTGCTGTTTGGCGATCTGCTGTTTCCGCTGGTGTCGCTGTCGGTGGCGATCATCCTGTTCGAAGGGGCGCTGACGCTGCGTTTCGAGGAAATTCGCGGCCTTGGCGGCGTGGTGCGCAATCTGGTCACCGTCGGCATGCTGGTCACCTTTCTGGTCATCAGCCTCGCCAGCTGGTGGCTGCTGGATTTCCCGCCGGAGCTGGCGGCGTTGATCGGCGCGGTGACGGTGGTGACCGGGCCGACGGTGATCGCCCCGCTGATGCGCGTCGTGCGGCCGAACGCCAATATCAACCAGGTGCTGCGCTGGGAAGGGATCGTCATCGATCCGGTCGGCGCCATCTTCACCCTGCTGGTGTTCGAGTTCATCGTGCTGAAGCAGAATGCGGAATCCTATACCCACCTGTTTTGGACGCTGGGCGTGACTGCCGCCGTCGGCCTGATCGCCGGCGCGCTGTTCGGCTACCTGCTCGGCCTGGCGCTGCGCCGCGTCTGGCTGCCGCGCTACCTGCAGAACCTGGCGGTGCTGGCGATCATGCTGACCGCCTTCGGCGTTTCCAACGCCATCGCCGACGAATCCGGTTTGCTGACCGTCACGGTCATGGGCATCTGGCTGGCCAACATGCGCGACGTGGATACCAGCGATATTCTGGCGTTCAAAGAGGAGCTGTCGGCGATCCTGATCTCGGCGCTGTTCATCATTCTGGCGGCGCGGCTCGACATCCAGGCGCTGTGGAACATGGGCTGGCCGCTGCTGCTGCTGCTGCTGGCGGTGCAGTTCATCGCCCGGCCGCTGTGCATCGCGGTGTCGACCTGGCGCTCTTCCCTGCACTGGCGCGATCGGCTGCTGCTGTGCTGGATCGCCCCGCGCGGCATCGTCGCCGCGGCGGTCAGCTCGCTGTTCGCGCTGACGCTGCAGCGCAGCGGCTATCAGGGCGCCGACCGGCTGGTGACCGTGGTGTTCGCCATCATCATCGGCACCGTGGTGTTGCAAAGCCTGACCAGCGGCATGATGGCGCGCTGGCTGCGGGTGCAGCAGCAGAAACCGCGCGGCGTGCTGATCGTCGGCGCCAACAGCGTGGCGCGCATGCTGGCGCAGGCGCTGATCAAGCTGAACGTGCCGGTGATCGTCACCGACAGCAGCTGGGAATACTACCGTCAGGCGCGCATGGACGGCATTCCGGCCTACTATGGCCACGCCTACTCCGAACACGCCGAGAACTATCTCGATCTGAGCAATATCGCCCAGGTGCTGGCGCTGTCGCCCAATCGTCACCAAAACGCGCTGGCCGTCTATCACTTCGGCCACCTCTTCGGCGAGGATCACGTGTTCGCCATTCGTTCGGGGGCGCCGTTGAAAGGGCGCGGCGCCAGCGCGGAAAGTTCGCGTTTCCGCCGGCACGAAATTTTATTTAATCAGGAAGCCACCTACGGCCGTCTGAGCAGCCTGCTCGCCAGGGGGGCCACCATCAAAGCGACCAAATTGAACGAAAATTTCGGTTGGTTGGAGTATTTGGAAAAACATCAGGGCGTTATCCCGTTATTCAGCCAAAAGGAAGACGGTTCTCTGCAACCGATTGGCGCCGGTTCCACGCCTGCGATGCCCTGTACGCTTATCGCGCTGGTGCAAGATGAAAATCCCTCACCGTCTGTACGTTGACAGAATGACGATAACCGGCTATTCCTAACAGCCTACTTGCGCACCCGGTGCGCAAGCCAGAAGAGGCGCGTCGCCCAGGTAGAGTGTCAGAGGAGCCGTTTCTCCGTTGACGGCACCCGAGGGGGAGCGACGCCGAGGTAGGGTAATGGCCGGCCATTATCGTATCGACTACAGGGGCTGAATCCCCTGGGTTGTCACCAGGGGATCGCCCGCAGGGCGATCGACAAGGTGGGGCGCTTCTGGGTGTATCGTAGCCTGACCTCTACGCCTGCCCCCTGTTTACCGCTCTCCCCTTGTGCCAAGGCTATGGAATTACAGTGCCCCCAAACGGGCATCCCTGACACGAGGTTTCTACATGAACCAAGCAGTACCCCAGAATTCCACCGTGGTAGCCAAGTTCGGCGGCACCAGCGTCGCCGACTTTGAAGCCATGAACCGCAGCGCCGACGTCGTGCTGGCCAACCCGCAGGTCCGCCTGGTGGTGTTGTCCGCCTCGGCGGGCGTCACCAACCTGCTGGTCGCCCTGGCCGAAGGTTGCGAGGCCGAGAAGCGCAACTACCAGCTTGATGAAATTCGTCGCATCCAGTACGCCATCCTCGATCGCCTCGCGGCACCTGCGGTGATCCGCGACGAGATAGACCGCCTGCTGGAAAACATCGCCATGCTGTCGGAGGCCGCGTCGCTGGCCACCTCGACGGCGTTGACCGACGAGCTGGTCAGCCATGGGGAGCTGATGTCCACCCTGCTGTTCGTTGAAATCCTGCGCGCCCGCAACGTGCAGGCCGAATGGTTCGACGTGCGTAAAGTGATGCGCACCGACGATCACTTCGGCCGCGCCGTGCCGGACAGCGCCGCGCTCAGCGAACTGGCGCAGGCGCAGCTGCAGCCGCGTCTGCAAGAGGCGCTGGTGGTCACCCAGGGCTTTATCGGCAGCGAACCGAAAGGCCGCACCACCACGCTCGGCCGCGGCGGCAGCGACTATACCGCCGCGCTGCTCGGCGAGGCGCTCGGCGTCGGCCGGGTGGATATCTGGACCGACGTGCCGGGCATCTACACCACCGATCCGCGCGTGGTGCCGGCAGCCAAGCGCATCGATAAAATCGGTTTCGAAGAGGCGGCGGAAATGGCCACCTTCGGCGCCAAAGTGCTGCATCCGGCCACCCTGCTGCCGGCAGTGCGCAGCGATATTCCGGTGTTCGTCGGCTCCAGCAAGGATCCGGCGGCCGGCGGCACGCTGGTGTGCAACACCACCGAAAACCCGCCGCTGTTCCGCGCGCTGGCGCTGCGCCGCAAGCAAACGCTGCTGACGCTGCACAGCCTGAACATGCTGCACGCGCGCGGCTTCCTGGCCGAGGTGTTCAACATTCTGGCGCGCCACAATATCTCCGTCGATCTGATCACCACCTCGGAAGTCAGCATCGCGCTGACCATGGACACCACCGGCGCCACCTCCGTCGGCGGCAGCCTGCTGACCACCTCGCTGTTGACCGAGCTGTCGTCGCTGTGCCGGGTGGAAGTGGAAGAAAACCTGGCGCTGGTGGCGATCATCGGCAACCAGCTGTCGCGGGCCTGCGGCGTGGGCAAAGAGGTGTTCGGCGTGCTCGATCCGTTCAACATCCGCCTGATCTGCTACGGCGCCAGCAGCTATAACCTGTGCTTCCTGGTGCCGGGCGAAGAAGCCGAGCAGGTGGTGCGCACCCTGCACCACAACCTGTTCGAATAAGTCATTATCCCTGATTGCGGGCGCAGCATGCTGCGCCCCTGCGTCTAAAAAATCCGTTCAAAACCGGCAGGGGTTCAGCTTGTTGAACCCGCAAAAAACACAACCATCCCCACCGTTCTCAATCTGGCTAAGGAAAACCTGCATGCTGGCAATACTCACGCGCTTATTCCCCCTCTGGGCGATACTGCTGTCCGTCGCCGCCTATTACACGCCGAGCACCTTTACCGGCATCGGCCCCTACGTCAGCCCGCTGCTGATGCTGATCATGTTCGCCATGGGCGTTACGCTGCGGCTCGACGACTTCAAACGCGTGCTGGCGCGCCCCGGCCCGGTGGCGGCAGGCATCTTCCTGCATTATCTGATCATGCCGCTGGCGGCCTGGATCCTGGCGATGCTGTTCCGCATGCCGCCGGATCTGTCCGCCGGCATGGTGCTGGTGGGCAGCGTGGCCAGCGGCACCGCGTCCAACGTGATGATCTACCTGGCCAAGGGAGACGTGGCGCTGTCGGTGACCATCTCGGCAGTTTCGACGCTGGTGGGGGTGTTCGCCACGCCGCTGTTGACCCGCCTGTACGTCGATGCCGAAATCAGCGTCGATATCATGGGCATGCTGCTCAGCATCCTGCAGATCGTGGTGATCCCGATCGGCCTGGGCCTGATCGTCCACCATACCCTGACCAAAGCGGTGAAGCGCATTGAGCCGCTGCTGCCGGCGCTGTCGATGGTGTGCATCCTGGCGATCATCAGCGCGGTGGTGGCGGGCAGCCAAAGCCACATCGCCTCGGTCGGCCTGGTGGTGATCGTCGCGGTGATCCTGCACAACGGCATCGGTCTGTTGAGCGGCTACTGGGGCGGCAAGCTGTTCGGCTTCGACGAATCCACCTGCCGCACGCTGGCGATTGAAGTCGGCATGCAGAACTCCGGGCTGGCGGCCACGCTGGGCAAAATCTACTTCTCGCCGCTGGCCGCGCTGCCGGGCGCGCTGTTCTCGGTTTGGCACAATCTCTCCGGCTCGCTGCTGGCGGGTTATTGGTCTGGACGCCCCATCAAGAAAAAATAAACCGCCTGCGGGGACGCAAACAATTGCGTCCCCGTTCTTCTCTGCGAAATTTCGTATTTCCCACTGGTCGGATTGTCATAATTCCCCCCATCCTCTATCATCCGTGAAAAATAAAAATTCAGATTCTTCCTATCCGTGCCGATAATGTTGGCAAGAGGAAGAGATGCTCCACTTTTTTTAATTAATTAAGTCACCAGGGTTGCCCGCCATAAAAGAAGCAGCCTAATTATTATTTAGATCTATACCCACCGTCTTATTTGCTGCGGCAAATCAAGATATCTCGCAATGTGCATGTCGCTCATTATTTCGGGCCGGCCGTCGGTCGCCCGTGGTTAACCTCATGGATTGGGCTGGCTGCCCCGGCAGCCTCTCATAATGGATTACAATGATAAAAAAAATCACCGCCTTGATGCTGCTGGTCAGCACGGCCCTTTCCGCTGAAACCCTGCCGGATGCCCACATGATGCGGGATATGTCGATGGGGGAGTCGCGCCGTGCGTTGCAAGACAGCACGCGTGAAGTCAACCAGTTGATTGAGCAACGCCGCTACCAGCAGCTGAAGCAGCAACGCTTGCTGGCGGAACCGGAACCGGCCGCGCCCGCCCTGCCGCAATCCGCGCAGTGCCTGCCGATCGCCGGCGTTTACCTGCAAGGCATTACCCTGCTCTCGCCGACCGATTTATCCGCCCTGAGCGCGCTGCCGGAAAACTGCATCAGCAGCAATGATATCAATCGCCTGACCCGCGAATTAACGCGCCTTTATGTGCAAAAAGGCTATATCACCGCGCGCGTGCAAATTGTTCGCCCTAATTCACAGGGAGAATTGGGGTTAAGCGTCACCGAAGGATTTATCGAGAAAATAGAAGGCGGCGATCGCTGGGTCAACAGCCGTTTATTATTTCCGGGGCTGGAAGGCAAGCCGTTGAAATTAACCGAGCTCGACCAGGGATTGGATCAGGCCAACCGTTTGCAATCGAATACCACCAAGCTGGATATATTACCCGGCCGCCAGGTTGGCGGCTCGGTCATTCGTTTGCGCAATCAGCACGCCAAGCCCTGGCTGATTACCGCCGGCACGGATAATTACGGCCAGAAAAGCACCGGCCAGTGGCTGGCACGCGCCACCGCCACGCTGGACAGCCCGTTCGGCCTGTCGGACTTCGTCAGCCTGAACGCCAACAGCACGTTGGAAAACCCGGCTCACCGCTACAATCGCGCCTACACCCTGCTCTATTCGCTGCCGTACGGCGCGTTCACCTTCAGCGGGTTCGCCAGCTTCTCGTCCTATGAGAACCACCAGCAGCTGCCGCACAACGTGGTCAAACTGCACGGTCAGACTCAACAGTACGGGCTGCGCAGCGACTACGTGTTTTATCGCGACCACGATCAGATAGACAGCCTGAGCGGCCAGTTGACCTACAAGCGCATCGACAACTACTTCGAAAGCGTGCGTCTTGAGGTCAGCAGCCCAACGCTGACCCTGGCCGAGCTGAGCGCCAGCCACCTGCAAATTCTGCCCCATGGGGTATTCAGCGCCAACCTCAGCGTCGAGCAGGGCCTGCCCTGGCTGGGCGCCGATCGCCACCCGAGTTCGGTGCACCTCGACAGTCAATTCACCAAGGGCAAGCTGTTCGCCAACCTGAGCCAGCGCCTCAAGCTGGGTGACGCCACCTATCAGCTCAACAACCTGTTCTACGGCCAATACAGCCGCGACCCACTGCCCGGCGTGGAGTGGCTTAGCCTTACCGATCGCAGCGCCGTGCGCGGCTTCAGCCGCAGCACCCAGTCCGGCGACAACGGCTGGTATCTGCAGAACACGCTGTCGCGCAGCTTCAATTTAGGTGCCGCCACGCTGACGCCGCGCCTTGGCGCCGACGTCGGCCGCATTCTGCCGCGTCAGGACAACTCGGGCTGGCGCAGCAGCGCCGGGGTGAGCAGCGGCGCCACGTTACGCTACCGACAGGCGCTGGTCGATCTGGAGGTCAGCCGCGGCTGGATTTTGTCGAACCACGCCACGCCTGAAGATCCCGTTCAGGTGCTGGCGCGCTTTTCTTACACCTTTTAATCAGCAGTTTTGCAGGACCCCACGGCAATATACGGAGATACATGGATGAAAAATAATAACTTCAGACTTTCGGCGGCAGGCAAACTGGCCGCCGCGCTGGCGATAATTCTCGCCGCTTCCGCCGGCGCCTACGCCGGTGAGATCGTCGCGGCCAACGGCGCCAACGGCCCCGGCGTTTCCACCGCCGCGACCGGTGCCCAGGTGGTCGACATCGTCGCGCCGAACGGTAACGGGCTGTCGCACAACCAATATCAGGACTTCAACGTCAACCAGCCCGGCGCGGTGCTGAACAACTCCCGCGAGGCGGGACTGTCGCAGCTGGCGGGCCAGCTGGGCGCCAACCCCAATCTGGGCGGACGTGAAGCCAACGTGATCCTCAACGAAGTGATCGGCCGTAACCCTTCTCTGCTGCACGGCCAGCAAGAGGTCTTCGGCATGGCGGCCGACTACGTGCTCGCCAACCCGAACGGCATCAGCTGCCAGGGCTGCGGGTTCATCAACACCAGCCGCTCCTCGCTGGTGGTCGGCAACCCGCTGGTGGAGAACGGCCTGCTGCAGGGCTACAGCACCCTGGGCAACCGCAATACCCTGAGCCTCAGCGGCACACTGAACGCCAGCGGCGTGCTGGATCTGATCGCACCGAAGATAGACAGCCGCGGCGACGTCATCGTACAAGACTTCACCCACCGCAACGGCAGCGTGACGCCGGCGGCGATCAACGCCATCAGCGGCCTTAACCGCGTGGCGCGCGACGGCAAGGTGCTGGCCAGCGAACAACCGACGACCGCGCTGGACAGCTACTACCTCGGCAGCATGCAGGCCGGGCGCATCAACATCATCAACACCGCGCAGGGCAGCGGCGTGAAGCTGGCCGGCACGCTGGCCGCCGGCGACGAGCTCAAGGTGAAGGCCTACGATATTCGCAGCGAAAGCCGCGTTGAGGATGCCAGCAGCAACCGCAACGGCGGCGACAACTACCAGAACTACCGAGGCGGCATCTATGTCAACGATCGCAGCAGCAGCCAGAAGCTGACCCGCACCGAGCTGAAAGGCAAAAACATCAGTCTGGTGGCGGATAACCACGCACACCTTACCGCCACCGATATTCGCGGCGAAGACATCACCCTCCAGGGCGGCAAGCTGACGCTCGACGGTCAGCAGTTGAAGCAGACTCAGGGTCACACCGACGACCGCTGGTTCTATTCCTGGCAATACGACGTCACCCGCGAGCATGAGCAACAACAACAGGCGGGCAGCACCGTCGCCGCCAGCGGCAACGCCAAACTCATCAGCACCCAGGAAGATGTGAAACTGTTGGGCGCCAACGTCAGCGCCGACCGGGCGTTGAGCATCAAAGCGGCACGCGACGTGCACCTCGCCGGGCTGGTGGAGAAGGATAAGTCCACCGAACGCGGCTTCCAGCGCAATCACACTTCCAGCCTGCGCACCGGTAGCTGGAGCAGCAGCGACGAAAGCGAAAGCCTGAAGGCCAGCGAACTGCGTAGCCAGGGCGAACTGACGTTGAAAGCCGGCCGCAATGTCTCTACCCAGGGCGCCAAGGTCCACGCCCAGCGCGATCTGACGATCGACGCAGATAACCAAATCCAGATCGGGGTGCAGAAAACCGCCAACGCCAAAGCGGTGCGCGATGACAAAACCTCCTGGGGCGGCATCGGCGGCGGCGACAACAAGAACAACAGCAACCGCCGCGAAGTCAGCCACGCTTCCGAACTGACCAGCGGCGGCACCCTGCGCCTGAACGGCCAGCAGGGCGTCACCATCACCGGCAGCAAGGCGCGCGGCCAGAAAGGTGGCGAAGTCACCGCCACCCACGGCGGCCTGCGCATCGACAACGCGCTGAGCACCACCGTGGACAAAATCGACGCGCGCACCGGCACCGTGTTCAACATCACCAGCAGCTCGCACAAGGCCGACAACAGCTACCAGAGCAGTACCGCCAGCGAACTGAAGTCCGACACCAACCTGAAGCTGGTCAGCCGTAAGGATACCGACGTGATCGGCAGCCAGGTCGCCAGCGGCGGCGAACTGAACGTCACCTCACAGACCGGCAACATCAACGTCAAGGCCGCCGAGCAGCAGCAGAACATCGACGAGCAGAAGACCGCGCTTACCGTCAACGGCTACGCCAAAGAAGCCGGCGACAAGCAATACCGCGCCGGTGTACGCATCGAACACACCCGCGACAGCGAGAAAACTACCCGCACCGAGAACCGTGGCGCCACCCTCAGCGGCGGCAGCGTGAAGCTCGAAGCGGATAAGGACGTGACCTTCAGCGGCTCCAAATTGGTCGCCGACAAAGGCGACGCCAGCGTCAGCGGCAATAAGGTTTCGTTCCTGGCGGCCGACGACAAAACCACCTCGAACACCGAGCAGACCAAGATCGGCGGCGGTTTCTACTATACCGGCGGCATCGACAAGCTCGGCAGCGGCGTGGAAGCCGGCTACGAGAACAGCAAAACGCAGGCGCAGAGCAGCAAGGCCGTCACCTCCGGCAGCGACGTCAAAGGCAACCTGACTGTCAACGCCCGTGACAAGCTGACCCAGCAAGGCGCGCAGCACAGCGTCGGCGGCGCCTACCAAGAGAACGCCGCCGGCGTCGATCATTTGGCCGCTGCCGACACCGCCAGCACCACCACCACCAAAACCGACGTCGGCGTGAACATCGGCGCCAACGTCGATTATAGCGCCGTCACTCGTCCGGTCGAGCGCGCGGTCGGTAAGGCGGCCAAGCTGGACGCCACCGGCGTCATCAACGACATCGGCAGCATCGGCGCGCCTAACGTCGGCCTGGATATCGGCGCACAGGGCGGCAGCAGCGAAAAACGCAGCAGCAGCTCGCAGGCGGTCGTCAGCTCGGTGAAAGCCGGCAGCATCGACATCAACGCCAAAAGCGAAGTGCGCGATCAGGGCACGCAATATCAGGCGAGCAAAGGCGCGGTCACGCTGACGGCGGACAGCCACCGCAGCGAAGCTGCGACAAACCGACAGGAAGAGCAGAACCGCGATACCCGCGGCAGCGCCGGCGTACGCGTCTACACCTCCACCGGCAGCGATCTTACCGTGGACGCCAAGGGCGAAGGCGGCACCCAGCGCAGCAACAGCAGCGCCAGCCAGGCGGTGACCGGCTCGATCGACGCGGCCAACGGCATCAACGTCAACGTGAAAAAAGACGCGGTCTATCAGGGTACCGCGCTAAACGGCGGCAGCGGTAAAACCACCGTCGACGCCGGCGGCGATATCCGTCTTGATCAGGCCAGCGACAAACAGAGCGAAAGCCACAGCGGCTTTAACGTCAAAGCCTCCGCCAAGGGCGGTTTCACCGCCGACAGTAAAAACTTCGGCGCCGGGTTCGGCGGCGGCACCCACAACAGCGAAAGCAGCAGCAGCACCGCGCAGGTCGGCAACGTCAGCGGCCAACAGGGTGTGGAGCTGAAGGCGGGCCGCGATCTGACGCTGCAGGGCACCGACGTCAAGAGCCGGGGCGACGTCACTCTGAGCGCGGGCAACCAGGTCGCGCTGCGGGCGGCGGAATCGACCCAAGCGCGTAAGGAGAGCAAGCTGTCCGGCAATATCGATCTGGGCGCCGGCAGCAGCGACAGCAAGGAAAAAACCGGCGGCAGCCTCTCCGTCGGCGGCGCATTCGACATCGCCAAGGTGAATGAGTCCGCGATAGAACGCCAGGGCGCCACTATCGCCTCAGACGGCAAGGTCACCCTGTCCGCCAACGGCAAAGGCGATGACGCGCTGCATCTGCAGGGCGCCAAAGTCAGCGGCGGCAGCGCCGCGCTCGAGGCGAAAAACGGCGGCATCCTGCTGGAGTCCGCCAAAAACGAGCAGCATAAAGACAACTGGAGTCTGGGCATCAAAGCCAACGCCAGAGGCGGCCAAACGTTCAACAAGGACGCCGGCGGCAAGATCGATCCGAACACCGGCAAAGACACCCATACGCTGGGGGCCGGTCTGAAGGTCGGCGTGGAACAGCAGGATAAAACCACCCACGCCAACGCCGGCATCACCGCGGGCGACGTGGCGATCAACAGCGGCAAAGACACCCGTCTCGCCGGGGCGCGCGTCGATGCCGACAGCGTCCAGGGCAAGGTGGGCGGCGATCTGCGCATTGAAAGCCGCAAAGACGTTGAGAAAGGCGTGAAGGTGGATGTGGATGCCGGCCTGAGCCACAGCAACGATCCGGGCAGCAGCGTCACCTCCAAGCTGTCGAAGGTGGGCACGCCGCGCTACGCCGGTAAGGTGAAAGAGAAACTGGAGGCCGGGGTAAACAAAGTGGCCGACGCCACCACCGACAAGTACAACAGCGTGGCGCGTCGCCTCGATCCGCAGCAGGACACCACCGGCACGGTCAGCTTCAGCAAGGCCGACGGCAAAGTCACGCTGCCGGCAACGCCGGCCGGTGAAAAACCGCAAGGCCCGCTGTGGGATCGCGGCGCACGCACCGTCGGCGGCGCGGTGAAAGACAGCATCACCGGTCCGGCCGGTCGCCAGGGGCACCTCAAGGTCAATGCCGACGTGGTGAACAACAACGCGGTTGGCGAGCAGTCGGCGATTACCGGCAAGAACGGCGTGGCGCTGCAGGTCGGCGGCCAAACCCAACTGACCGGCGGCGAGATCCGCAGCCAGCAGGGCAAGGTGGAACTGGGCGGCGGCAAGGTCAGCCAGCAGGACGTCAGCGGCCAGCGCTATCAGGGCGGCGGCCGCGTCGATGCGGCCGCCACGATCGGCGGGCTGCTAGGCGGCGCGGCGAAGCAAAGCGTCGACGGCAACGTGCCGTTCGCCAGCGGCCATGCTTCAACTCAGCAAGCGGACGCCAAAGCCGGGGTGTTCAGCGGCAAATAACGTGCCCCAACGCAACGCCCCCGGTTAAAACCGGGGGCGTTTTTTTACAGCGTGCTCGGGGTGTCTTCCCAGTCGCGATCGTCGTCCTTGGCATCCTGATCCAACACGTTGTAAGCCACGGCGCAGAACAGCGAGTTCAGGCGCTTCATGTCCCCCAACAATCCCAAATGCAACGAACTGGTCTCGATGCTCTGCACGTTTTGCTGGTGCAAACGATCGACGTGCGCGTGCGCGTAGCGGCGATCCAGAATGCGGAAACGGTGCTTGGAACGGCGCAGGCGCTTGGCGCTGGTGACGTCGCCGGACAGGAACACCGACAGCCCCAGGCGCAGATTGCCGATCAGCCGTTCGTGCAGTCCGTCCAGCTCCGCCAACCCTTCCGCCGAGAAAGCGCGGCGCGCGGCGTGCGACTTGGCGCCCACATCGCCGGCCATGCGCTCGATGATGTCGCCCGCCTGTTCCAGGTTGAGCGCCATTTCGATGATCTCCGCCCAGCGGCGCGAGTCTTCCTCGCCCAGATCTTCCTTCTGGATCTGCGCCAGATACAGCTTGATGGCGGTGTACAGCACGTCGACGTCATCGTCGAGGCGCCGCACCTCTTTATCGACCCCCTGCTTACCGTGCAGCACCTCACGTTGCAGGATCATCATGTGTTCCACCACGTCGCCCATGCGCAGCGTTTCGCGCGCCGCGTTGGCCAACGCCAGCGTCGGCGTGTCCAGCGCGCTGGCGTCCAGATGGCGCGGCCGCATGCGCGGATCGTCGGCCGCTTCGTCGACGATCAGCCGTTCGCACAGCGTCGCCATCGGCCCGGCCAGCGGGATCATCACCAGGCAGCGGATCAGGTTGTAGAACACGTGGAAATAGATCACCAGCTCTTCGCTGCCGCCCGGCAGTTGAGCCATCAAATCCGCCAGATAGGAGACGAACGGCAGCACCAGTATGCAGCCCACCAGCTTGAACAGCAGGCTGCCGAGCGCCACGCGCCGCCCCGCGGCGTTCTGGCCGCTGGCGTTGATCATCGCCAGCAGGCCGCTGCCGAGGTTGGCGCCGATCACCAGACAGAGCGCCACCTTCAGCGAAATCACGCCGGATGCGGTCAGAGTGGCGGTCAGCAGTACCGCCGCCAGGCTGGAATAGCTGACGATAGCGAACAGCGCGCCGGTCAGGGCATCCAGCATCACGTCGCCGGTCAGCGACGAGAACAGCACTTTCACCCCGGCCGCCTGGGTGATCGGCGTGGCGGCGGCGACGATCAGCTCCAGCGCCAGCACGATCAGCCCAAGGCCGATCAGGACGCGTCCGATCTGGCCGATCCGCATTTGCTTGCGGCTGAGGAACAGGAAGACGCCGACCAGGATCAGCAGCGGCGACAGCCAGGAAAGATCGAAGGTCAGCACGCGCGCCATCAGCGCGGTGCCGACGTCGGCGCCCAGCATGATCACCAGCGCAGGCGCCAGCCCCACCAGCCCCTGCGCGACGAAAGAGGTCACCAGCAGCGCGGTGGCGTTGCTGCTTTGCACCAGCGCGGTCACGCCGATGCCGGAAACGAACGCCAGCGGTTTTTTCTCAACGCTGTCGCTCAACACGCGCCGCAGATTGGCGCCGTAAACCCGCATGATCCCGGTGCGCACGATGTGGGTGCCCCACACCAACAGCGCCACGGACGAAAGCAGGTGAAGAAGGGTCAGCACGGAAGATACGCTCCATTAACGCCCGGCCAAAGGAGGCTGATACCCGATGCTTGTCACGCGACGCAGAGAGGCGAGCCAAAGGATGACGGATACAGCGCGCGGTCCCGCCTGCCGGGCGTGGGTCTGGCAGGACAGCGGGCGGGCGGCAGACCGCAGAAGAGAAGGGTTAATGCGGCGGCGGGAAGGCCCCGGCGCCGCGCTGCGAAGTCATGCAACTTCCCGCAATACAACAGGTTCCAAGTGTAGCCCAATTTCCGCGCCGTCGGGCCGCAGGTCGGCCACCGAACGGTTGAGCACGTCAACCAGCAATTCTACCTCGCAAACCTGAATCCGATACCGTACCACATTCCCGAGCAAACTGTGACCCAGGATCACCCCGCCGATCCCCTGTCCGGCCGGCAACAGGCCGATCGATTCGGGGCGGATCGCCACCTTGCCGACATAGCTGCGCCCGGTCAAGCGGCCGGCCTGTTCGGCGCTCAGCAGGTTGTAGTTGCCGATAAACCCGGCGGCGAAGGCATCCGCCGGCTGGGTATACAGGGTTTCCGCATCGCCGCTCTGCACGATCTGCCCCTTGTTCATCAGCACGATGCGATCCGACAGGGTCAGCGCCTCTTCCTGATCGTGGGTGACGAAGATCGCCGTCAGGTTCAGCTCGCGCTGAATGCGCCGGATCTGCTCGCGCAGGTGTTTGCGAATACGCGCATCCAGCGCCGACAGCGGTTCGTCGAGCAGCAGCAGACGCGGGCGAGTGACCAGCGATCGCGCCAACGCTACGCGCTGACACTGGCCGCCCGACAGCTGATGCGGATAGCGCTTCGCCAGATCGGTCAGCTCCACCAGCGCCAGCGCCTCCTGCACCCGCTGGCCGATCTGTCCGGCCGCCAGCTTCTGCATTTTCAGGCCGAAGGCCACGTTGCCTTCCACCGTCATATTGGGAAACAGCGCATAACTTTGAAACACCATGCCGATGCCGCGCTTTTGCGGCGCCAGCGGCACCAGATCCTGGCCCTGCAGCAAAATTTGCCCGCTGTCGACCGGGGTCAGGCCGGCCAGACAGCGCAGCAGCGTCGATTTGCCGCAGCCGCTAGGCCCCAGCAGGGTGACGAACTCCCCCTCTTCGGCGGTGAAATCGATATCCTGAAACACCTGGGTCTGGCCATAGTGTTTGTTCAGGCGGGTGACGTTGAGATAAGCCATCGGGTTAGCCCTTGTTTTTATTCAGCAGGTTCGCCAGCCAGGTGACGAGCAGCACCACGGCGAAATAGGAGATGACCAGCGCGCTGGTAAAGTGCCCGCTACCGTTGCGCATATTGAACAGATAGACCTGCAGCGTTTCATACTGGCTGCCCACCAGCAGGTTGGCGAACACGAACTCGCCGATCAGGAACGAAAACGACAGCAGCACGGCGATCGTTCCGCCCTTGCGCAGGTTCGGCAGCACCACCCACAGCGCCGCCTGCCAGGTGCTGGCGCCGAGCAGGTGCGCGGCGTCCATCAGATCGCGCAGGTTAATCGCCTGCATGTTGTTGCTGATGGCGCGGTAGATAAACGGCAGCGCGATGGTGAAATAGCAGCCCACCAAAATCCAGGGGGTGCCGAGCAGCGGCAGCGGATCGGCGGCGAACAGCTGCATCAGCCCCACCGCCGACACCACCGGCGGCACGGCGAACGGCAGCAGGATCAGCACGTTCATCACCGCGTCCAGCTTGGGGAAGTAGTAAGCGATCACAAACATCGCCGGCAGGATCACCACCACCGACAGCAGCAACGTGCCAAAGCAGATCAGCAGCGAGTGCCACAGCGCCAGCAAAAAGCGCGAATCGCTCCACAGCGCCGTCAGCCACTTCAGGGTAAAACCGTCCGGCAAAATGGTGGCGCCCCACTGGGTAGCCAGCGCGTAAACCAGCGTCGCCGCCAGCGGCAGCAGCAGAATCAACAGCAGCAGGCCGGTCACCGTGCGGTGGTACAGGCGTTCAACACGCGACATGAGCATTCTCCATCCGATTATGAGCGCGCATTGAGGTAACTCCTGCGCAGCATCCATTGGTGGATCACCGTGATAAACGCCATCATCGCCACCAGCAGCATCGCCAGCGCGCTGGCCAGGTTCGGATCGAGGGAGATGTCCCCCGCCACCAGCGCTGAGATGCGGATCGGGATCACGTTGAAGTTGCCGGTGGTCAGCGCGTACACCGTGGCGTAGGCGCCCAGCGCGTTGGCCAGCAGGATGACGAAGGTGCCCATCAGCGCCGGCGCCAACACCGGCAGGCCGATATGCCGCCAGTAGCGCCAGGGGCCGGCGCCGAGCAGCGCCGCCGACTCGCGCCAATCGGCGCGCAGCGCATCGAACGCCGGATACAGCAACAGCACGCCCAACGGGATCTGGAAGTAGGTATACAGCACGATCAGGCCGCTCTTGGAATAGAGGTTGAAGCTCTCCATCAAACCGTATTTGCGCAGCAGCAGCGTCAGGCAGCCGTTCAACCCCAACAGAATGACGAAGGCGAACGCCAGCGGCACCCCGGCGAAGTTGCTGGTCATGTTGGTGAACGACATCACGAAGTCATGAAAGCGGGTCTGGCCGAGCTGGCGAAGTGAGTAACTGCCCACTAATGCAATCAGCAAGCCGTAGACGCTCGACCACAGCGAGATCTCCAGCGAGAACTGAAAGGCCTGCAGGTAGAACGGCGACGTGAGGATATCGACATAGTTGCCCCATCCCCAGCCGCTGCTCTCGCTGAAAAAGCTGTGAACCGCGATCCACACCAGCGGGGCGATCTGAAACGCGCCGAACAGCACGATAAACGGCAGCAGGCACAGCGCGGCGATCCATTTGGTTTTGCTGTTCATCGCGCATCCTGCGCCAGCAGCGCCCGGCAGCGCGGCTTGTCGTGCGGCGCCTGCAACAGATCGCAGATCGTGCCGCACAGCTCGGTTTGCTGCGGATCGGCGTCGTCCAGGCTGAAGCCCGCGCCGAACACGAACAGCGGCACCTGGCGCTCTTCCGGCAACACCCCGCCGTGGCTGCGATCGTCGTTCATGCCGTGGTCGGCGGTAACCAGCACCTGATAACCGGCCGCCAGCCACTCGGGCAGGTAGCGCGACAGCGAGCCGTCGGCGCGGCGCGCCGCGTTGCGGTACTGCGGCGAAGAGAGGCCGAAGCGGTGCCCGGCGTCGTCGATGTTCATCGGGTGGATCAGCAGAAAATCCGGCTGATGACGCTGGCGCAGACTTTCGGCGTCGTCGAACAGATGGCTGTCGGGATAGCCGTCGTCGTAATAAAAATGCCCGTGCTGGATCGGCAGCTCGGGGGCGTCGGTATGGCGGTCGCGCGCGGCATCGAACGGCGTGCGGTTATACAATTCGCTGAACCAATGGTACGCGGCGGCGGCGGTGCTCAGCCCGGCGGCGCGCGCGTAATGAAACACGCTTTGTTGATGAGAAAGGCGCGAGACGTGGTTGTGCACCACGCCGCTCTCCACCGGCGTGACGCCGGTGAGGATGCATTCATACAGCGGCCGGGAGAGCGAGGGCAACTCGCTCTCCAGCAGGTACAACCGCCCGCGTCCCGCCGCACATTCGGCCTGCAGATACCCCATGGCGTCGTGCGCCACCCGGTAGTTGAGGCCGTCCAGCAGCACGAGGATCGTTTTCATGGTGCGTTAACTCACTGCTGCATAAACATAATGACGTTTTCCTGCCACAGGCGCGGCAGCGCTTTGGCGCTCTGTTCCCAGGCCGCCGGATCGGCGATCGGGTGCGCATTCTTGTACTGCTCGGCCGGCAGCAGCTTGGCCTTGACGTCGTCCGGCAGCGTCAGATGTTCGGCGCGGATCGGGCGGGCATAGCCGCGCGCCAGGTTGATCTGGCCGGCGTCGGAGAAGATGTATTCGCGCGCCAGCTTGGCGGCGTTCGGGTGCTTGGCGTATTTATTGATGATGGTGGTGTAGCCGGAGGTGATCGAGCCGTCCGACGGGATCAGCACTTCAAAACGGGTTTTGTCGATCTGATCGCGGTAGTTCAGGCCGTTGAAGTCCCACACCACGCCAACCTGCACTTCCCCTTTCTCCAGTGATGCGATCACCGGGTTACTCAGGCTCAGGCGGCCGGCCTTGGCCAGCTTGCCGAAGAATTCCAAGCCCGGCTTGAGGTTTTTCTCGTTGCCGCCCATGGCGTAGGTGGCCGCCAGCACGCCGCTGGCCGCCTGCGACGCGGTGCCGACGTCGCCGATGGTGACCTGATAGCTGCCCTTGAGCAGATCGGCCCAGCTGTGCGGGATGTCTTTCACCTGCTGCTTGTTGATGATGAAGGCGATGGTGCCGGTGTAAGCCAGCGCCCAGTGGCCGTCTTTGTCTTTCGCCCAGTCCGGCACCTGATCCCAGGTAGAGGGTTTGTAGGGCTGCGTTACGCCCTTCTGCACCGCCACCGGGCCGAAGGCCGCGCCGACGTCACCGATGTCCGCCGTAGCGTTGTTCTTTTCCGCATCGAATTTGGCGATCTCCTGTGCGGAGCTCATGTCGGTATCGACATGCTTCAGGCCGTATTTGCTCAACAGATCTTGCCAGGTGCCTTTCCAGTTGGCCCAGCTGTCCGGCATGCCGACGCTGTTGACTTCGCCTTCTTTTTTAGCGGCCTGCTCCAGCGCCGCCAGATCGGTATCTGCGGCCCAGCTCATCTGGCTGGATAACACGATGGCACTGGTTAACACAGAAGCGCACAAACGTTTCATAACTGATGCTCCAGGTGGTAGTGTGGGGATGGCTGGACTAGTCCAGCAAGGACCAAACCAATCTAACGGACGAATGTGATAATTATATGTCAGCTTAAAAAAGCGACAGTTTTATCACCCATTGCAACGGCGAAAACGCGACGCTGGTCTACCTTAAGGAAGGCCAAACGCACTGAAACGGGACACCCGCTGTATGAGTGAAGTACCGACGACCGTCGCCACCATCTGCCAAACGCTGAACGCCCGCATCACCGCGGGCGAGTTTGCCGTAGGCGGCAAGCTGCCCTCCGAACGCGCCCTGAGCGAACAGTTCGCCACCACCCGCATTACCTTGCAGGAGGCGCTAGGCCAGCTGGAGGCGCAGGGCGTCATCTACCGTCAGGTGCGGCGCGGCTGGTTCATCTCGCCTCCACGTCTTATCTACAACCCGCTGCAGCGCAGCCATTTTCACGCCATGGCGCAGCAACAGGGACGCGCCGCCCATACCGAAGCGATCGACAGCGCGGTCGTCACGCTTGACGCGCCGCTGGCCGGCCGCCTGGCGCTGCTCCCCGGCGCCGAGGCCTATCGCATTCGCCGGCTGCGCTACATCGACGGACGCGCGGTGCTGTACTGCGAGCACTACCTCAATCCGGCCTATTTCCCCGGCATTCTGGACGAAGATCTCACCCAGTCGCTGACCGCGCTGTACGCCGCGCGCTACGGCATTCACTACGGCCGGGTGCGTTTCGACATGCTGCCCACCCTGCTGCCGCAGCAGGCCGCCGTCATGCTGAAGGTGACCTACGGCAGCCCGGCGCTGTTCATTACGCGGGTGAATCGCGATCAGCACGACAGGGTGATCGATTGCGACCTGGAGTATTGGCGGTACGACGCGCTGCACATCGATGTGGAAGCGCTGTAAATGGACAAGGGCGCATCGCTGCGCCCTTAAAGAGGAAAGTCAGTCGGCGTCGTAGCCGAGATTTGGCGCCAGCCAGCGCTCGACCTCGCTCACGCTCATCCCTTTACGCGCCGCGTAGTCTTCCACCTGATCGCGCTGGATCTGCGCCACCGCGAAGTACTTGCTCTCGGGGTGACTGAAGTACCAGCCGGATACCGCCGCCCCCGGCCACATGGCGAAGGACTCCGTCAGTTCCATACCGGTGTGGCGGTTGACGTCCAACAGCTGCCAGATGGTCGCTTTTTCGGTGTGCTCCGGGCAGGCCGGGTAGCCCGGCGCCGGCCGGATGCCCTGATAGTTTTCCCGGATCAGCTCCTCGTTGCTCAGGCTCTCGTCGGCGGCATAGCCCCAGTGCAGCTTGCGCACCTGTTCGTGCAGGTATTCGGCGAAGGCCTCCGCCAAACGATCCGCCAGCGCCTTGACCATGATTTTGTTGTAATCGTCGTGCTGCGCGTCGTACGCCGCCGCCAGCGCGTCTTCCTCCAGCCCGCCGGTCACCGCGAAGGCGCCGAAGTAGTCGGCTTTGCCGCTGCTTTTCGGCGCCACAAAGTCCGCCAGGCAGTAGTTCGGGAAGTCGGTTTTTTCCGTCTGTTGCCGCAGGTGGCGGCTCACCGCCAGCACCTCGTCACGCCGTTCGTCGCGGTATACCTCCACGTCATCGCCGACGCGGTTGGCCGGGAACAGGCCGTAAACGCCGCGTGGGTTGAGGCTACGCTCGGCGGCCAACCGATCCAGCATCTGATTGGCGTCATGGAACAGGCGCTTGGCCTCTTCCCCCACCACCTCATCCTCGAGGATGCGTGGGTATTTGCCCGCCAGCGACCAGGTCATGAAGAACGGCGTCCAGTCGATATAGTGGCGCAGCGTCTCGATGCCGGCCGACACCGGAAACACGCCAAGCTGCCGCGGCGCCGGCGGCTGATAGTCGGCCCAGTTCAGCGCCATGGCGTTGGCGCGCGCCTTGTGCAAATCGACCGGCGGCGTGCGCGGCTTTTTGCGCGCGTGTTGAATACGCACCGTTTCATACTCTTTGCGGGTGCGCGCCACAAACTCGTCGCGCTGGGTGGCGGACAGCAGCGCCGACACCACGCCCACGGTGCGCGAGGCGTTTTGCACGTAGGTGGTCGGGCCGCTGTAGTTCTGCTCGATTTTCACCGCGGTGTGCGCCTTGGAGGTGGTGGCGCCGCCGATCAGCAGCGGCAGCGTAAAGCCCTGGCGCTCCATCTCTTTGGCCACGTTGACCATCTCGTCCAGCGACGGCGTGATCAGCCCCGACAGGCCGATGATGTCGACGTTCTCCTCGCGCGCGGTGCGCAGGATTTTCTCCGTCGGCACCATCACGCCAAGATCGACGATTTCATAGTTGTTGCACTGCAGCACCACGCCGACGATGTTCTTGCCGATGTCGTGCACGTCGCCTTTCACCGTCGCCAACAGGATTTTGCCCGCGGAGGTGCCCTGCTGCTTGCTGGCCTCGATGTACGGTTCCAGGTAGGCCACCGCCTGCTTCATCACGCGGGCGGATTTCACCACCTGCGGCAGGAACATCTTGCCCTCGCCGAACAGATCGCCGACCACGTTCATCCCGGCCATCAGCGGCCCTTCGATCACTTCGATCGGGCGTTCGGCCTGCTGCCGCGCTTCTTCGGTGTCCAGTTCGATAAACTCGGTGATGCCCTTCACCAGCGAGTATTCCAGCCGCTTCTCCACCGGCCAGCCGCGCCATTCCGCCTGCTGCACCGCCGCTTCGCCGTCTTTGCTGCCGCGGTACTTTTCCGCCAGTTCCAGCAGGCGTTCGGTGCCGTCCTCGCGACGGTTGAGGATCACGTCTTCTACTGCCTCGCGCAGCTCGCCAGGCAGATCGTCGTAAATCGCCAGCTGCCCGGCGTTGACGATGCCCATGTCCATGCCGTTGCGAATGGCGTGATACAGGAATACCGCGTGGATCGCTTCACGCACCGGATCGTTGCCGCGGAACGAGAACGACACGTTGGACACCCCGCCGGAGATCATCGCGTGCGGCAGGTGGGTTTTGATGTCGGCGCAGGCTTCGATAAAGTCGACGGCGTAGTTGTTGTGCTCGTCGATGCCGGTGGCGACGGCGAAGATATTCGGATCGAAAATGATGTCTTCCGGCGGGAAACCGACGCGTTCGGTCAGAATTTTATAGGCGCGGCGACAGATCTCGAACTTGCGCTCGCGGGTGTCCGCCTGGCCCACTTCGTCGAACGCCATCACCACCACCGCGGCGCCATAGCGGCGCACCAGCCTGGCGTGGTGGATAAAGGCCTCTTCGCCCTCCTTCATTGAGATCGAGTTGACGATGCCCTTGCCCTGAATGCATTTCAGGCCTTTCTCGATAACGGACCACTTGGAGGAGTCGATCATGATCGGCACCCGGGCGATATCCGGCTCGCCGGCGATCAGGTTGAGGAAGCGCACCATCGCCGCTTCGGCGTCGAGCATCCCCTCGTCCATGTTGATGTCGATGATCTGCGCGCCGCTCTCGACCTGCTGACGCGCCACGTCGAGCGCCTCATTGTATTTCTCTTCTTTGATCAATCGTTTGAAACGCGCCGAGCCGGTGACGTTGGTGCGCTCGCCGACGTTGACGAACAGGGTGTTGCCGTCGATGGTCAACGGTTCCAGACCGGCCAGGCGGCAGGCGACCGGGATATCCGGCAGCCGGCGCGGCGGCACGCCCTCGACCGCCTTGGCCATCGCGGCGATATGTTCCGGCGTGGTGCCGCAGCAGCCGCCGATAATATTGAGGAAGCCGGCCTGCGCCCACTCCCCGACCTGGCGCGCCATCTCGGCCGCATCCAGATCGTACTCGCCGAAGGCGTTCGGCAAACCGGCGTTCGGGTGTGCGGTGACGTAGGTCTCCGAGATGCGCGCCAGCTCCGCGACGTACTGACGCAGCTCATCCGGCCCCAGGGCGCAGTTCAGGCCGAAGGTCAGCGGCTTGACGTGGCGCAGCGAATTGTAAAACGCTTCGGTGGTCTGGCCGGACAGGGTGCGGCCGGAGGCGTCGGTGATGGTGCCGGAAATCATGATCGGCAGTTCCACCCCCAGCGCTTCGAATTCGGTTTCCACCGCAAAAGCGGCGGCCTTGGCGTTGAGGGTGTCGAAGATGGTTTCGATCATGATCAGATCGACGCCGCCTTCCACCAGCGCGCGGGTCGATTCGCGGTAAGCCGCCACCAGTTCATCGAACGAGATGTTGCGGAACGCCGGATCGTTGACGTTCGGCGAGATGGACGCGGTGCGGTTGGTCGGCCCCAACACCCCGGCGACGTAGCGCGGTTTTTCCGGCGTGCGCGCCGTCCATTCGTCGGCGCAGGCGCGCGCCAGGCAGGCGGCCTGATAGTTAATCTCGGCCGACAGCGACTCCATGTGGTAGTCGGCCATGGCGATGGAGGTGGAGTTGAAGGTATTGGTCTCAAGGATATCGGCGCCCGCCTCGAGATAGGCGTAATGAATGGCGGTAATCACTTCCGGCTTGGTCAGCACCAGCAGATCGTTATTGCCTTTCAGATCGCTGCGCCAATCGGCGAAACGCTCACCGCGGAAATCGCGCTCGTCCAGGCGATAGCTCTGGATCATGGTGCCCATGCCGCCGTCCAACACCAAAATGCGCTGCGCTAACTGGCGGCGCAGTTGTTCTACTCGATTCGTCACTGTAACCCCTTCCATTGCCATCCAGCCCATTGCTCAACTGCCGCAAAAACCAACGAGTCATCCTAGCACAGCTTGTAAGGACAAAGGGCCAGGCGACAATTGAGAGTTTTTCAGGTTGTGCGCCAACACCTCCGATGAGCTGACGGCGGCTTGCAATTCATCGACAAAAAACGAAAATGAATTCCATCATACGGAAAAAGGAATCTCACCCATGGCCACCCCTGCTCCCGCCAAGCGCGGCAAGAAGCCCCGCGCAGCAGCCCCCGCCGCCAGTGCGGCGACCGGTCAGGTACAATCGTTGACCCGTGGCCTGAAACTGTTGGAATACATTTCGGAAGCCCAGGGCAACGTGGCGCTGACCGATCTGGCCCAGCAGGCCGGCCTGCCGAACTCCACCACTCACCGCCTGCTCACCACCATGCAGCAGCAGGGATTCGTGCGCCAGGTCGGCGATCTCGGCCTGTGGACCATCGGCTCGCACGCCTTTGTGGTCGGCAGCAGCTTCCTGCAAAGCCGCAACCTGCTGGCGATGGTGCATCCGACGCTGCGCCGCCTGATGGAGGAATCCGGCGAAACCGTCAACCTGGCGGTGCTGGATACCAGCGAGTACCAGGCGATCATCATCGATCAGGTGCAGTGCACGGCGCTGATGCGCATGTCGGCGCCGATCGGCGGCAAACTGCCGATGCACGCCTCCGGTGCCGGCAAAGCGTTCCTCGCCACCCTGCCGGACGATCAGGTGACCAAACTGCTGCACAAGAAAGGCATGCACACCTACACGCCGCATACCCTGACGCCGCACAACTTGAAAGAGGGGCTGGCGCAGATCCGCAAACAGGGCTTCTCCTTTGACGACGAAGAGCACGCGCTCGGCCTGCGCTGCGTGGCGGCCTGCATCTTCGACGAGCACCGCGAAGCCTTCGCCGCCATTTCCATCTCCGGCCCGGTGTCGCGCATCACCGACGATCGTGTGATCGAGCTGGGCGCGCTGGTGATCCACGCGGCGAAAGAGATCAGCCTGGCCTACGGCGGCGTGCGCTAATCCTGCTCATCCGAGGGGCGCCCCAGTGCGCCCCTGCTCCCCTGCCACGCTCTGTTGTCAGCATGTAACAGGCTGTCGGCATCCTGTTTAGCGCACAGGAAAAAAGCTTGAAGCCGATCACAGTTAACGATCCTCACGGCGAAAGCCCATTGCAACCGCTCAAACTTCCTTCGACAATGTTACCGATAACATGTTACCGGTAACAATCAAGCTGAATGAAGGTAACGTCACCCGGTGTTTTGGAGCCAAGCCATGACCAACAATCAAAATCGCATTTACGTCGTTATGGGCGTTTCCGGCAGCGGCAAGTCCGCCGTCGCCGCCGCCGCGGCCCGCCAACTCTCCGCCGGCTTCCTCGACGGCGACTTCCTGCACCCGCGCAGCAACATCCTGAAGATGGCCGCCGGCGAAGCGTTGAACGACGACGATCGCGCGCCGTGGCTGGCCGCGCTCAACGACGCCGCCTTCGCCATGCAGCGCACCAACAACGTGTCGATCATCGTCTGTTCGGCGTTGAAAAAGCAGTATCGCGACCGCCTGCGCGCCGGCAACGGCAACCTGTCATTCATCTATCTGCACGGCGAGTTCCCGGTGATCGAATCCCGCCTGGCGGCGCGCAACGGCCACTTCTTCAAGCCGCAGATGCTGGTCACCCAGTTCGCCGCGCTGGAGCAACCGGGCGCCGACGAGAACGACGTGATGGCGATCGACATCAATCAGCCGCTGGACGCGGTGATCGCCGATACCGTGCGCCATATCCATAGCTTCCTGCCGCAGGACGTGTGCGCGTGAGTACCGTAACGCTGGTCGGTACCGCAGTCGGCTCGGTTTTACTGCTGTTATTCCTGGTGATGAAGGCGCGCATGCACGCCTTCGTCGCGCTGATGCTGGTGTCCATCGCCGCCGGCATTTTCTCCGGCATGCCGCTGGAACACATCGCCGACACCATGCAGAAAGGCATGGGCGACACGCTGGGCTTCCTGGCGATCGTGGTGGCGCTCGGGGCGATGTTCGGCAAGATCCTGCATGAGGTCGGCGCGCTCGACCAAATTGCGGCGCAATTGCTGAAACGATTCGGACAAAGCAAGGCGCACTACGCGCTCGGCATCGCCGGGCTGATCTGCGCACTGCCGCTGTTCTTCGACGTGGCGGTGGTGCTGCTGATCGGCATCGTGTTCGCCGTGGCGCGCCGCACCGACGGCAATATCGTCAAGCTGGCGATCCCGCTGTTCGCCGGCGTGGCCGCCGCCGCCTCCTTCCTGCTGCCGGGGCCGGTGCCGATGCTGCTGGCGTCGCAGATGAAGGCCGATTTCGGCTGGATGATCGCCATCGGCCTGGTGGCGGCGGTGATCGGCATGCTGATCGCCGGCCCGCTGTACGGCAGCTTTATCAGCCGTTTCGTCAACTGGCCGATGCCGCCGGAAGAGAATGAGCCGACGCTGGCCAAGGGCAATCTGCCGTCGTTCGGCTTCAGCCTGGCGCTGGTGCTGTGCCCGCTGGTGCTGGTCGGCATGAAAACCATCGGCGCGCGGCTGGTCACCCCCGGCTCGCAGCTGCAGCAGTGGCTGGAGTTTATCGGCCACCCGTTCACCGCCATCCTGCTGGCCTGCCTGATCGTGATTTACGGTCTGGCGAAGCCGCGCGGCATGAGCAACGAACAGACCCTGGCCATCTGTTCCGCTGCGGTGCAGCCGGCCGGGATCATCCTGCTGATGACCGGCGCCGGCGGGGTGTTCAAGCAGATCCTGGTGGATTCCGGCGTAGGGCCGGCGTTGGGTGACGCCATGATCGGCGCCGGCCTGCCGATCGCCGTGGCCGCCTTCGCGCTGTCCGCCATGGTGCGGGTGATTCAGGGCTCGGCCACCGTCGCCTGCCTGACCACCGTCGGTCTGGTGCTGCCGGTCACCAGTCAGCTCGGTCTGAACGGCGGGCAACTGGCCGCGCTGGCCATCTGCATCGCCGGCGGCTCCATCGTGCTGAGCCACGTCAACGACGCCGGCTTCTGGCTGTTCGGCAAATTCACCGGCGCCAACGAACTGCAAACGCTGAAAACCTGGACGGTGATGGAAACCATTCTGGGCAGCGTCGGCGGCGCCATCGGCATGATTGCATTCACGATGTTTTAAATCCTAAATCGCCCCCGGCCTTGCACACCAGGGCTGCAAATCACCCCCGGGGGCACCGCCACAGGCGGCGACTATAACAACAGCAATGTGAGGAAGGCATGATTAATCCAACCTTGTCCCGTGTCACACAGCGCATCATCGACCGTTCCCAGGCCAGCCGCGCCGCCTATCTGGCGCGTATCGAGGCGGCCCGCTCCCAAACCGTCCACCGCGCGCAGCTCGCCTGCGGCAACCTGGCCCACGGCTTCGCCGCCTGTCAGCCCGATGACAAGGCGTCGCTGAAAAACATGGTGCGCAGCGATATCGCCATCATCACCGCTTACAATGACATGCTGTCGGCCCACCAGCCGTACGAACACTACCCGCAGCGGCTGAAGCAGGCGCTGAAGGCGGTCGGCGCCGTGGGCCAGGTGGCCGGCGGCGTGCCGGCGATGTGCGACGGGGTGACGCAGGGGCAGGACGGCATGGAGCTGTCGCTGATGAGCCGCGACGTGATCGCCATGTCGGCCGCCGTTGGCCTGTCGCACAATATGTTCGACGGCGCGCTGTTCCTCGGCATCTGCGACAAGATCGTGCCGGGGCTGGTGATGGCCGCCCTCTCCTTCGGCCACCTGCCCGCGCTGTTCGTGCCGGCCGGCCCGATGAGCAGCGGCCTGCCGAACAAGGAAAAAGTGCGCGTGCGCCAGCTGTACGCCGAGGGCAAGGCCGACCGTTTGGCGCTGCTGGAGGCCGAGGCGGCCTCTTATCACGGCATCGGCACCTGCACCTTCTACGGCACCGCCAACACCAACCAGATGGTGATGGAAGTGATGGGTCTGCATCTGCCGGGCGCCTCCTTCGTCCATCCGGACACGCCGCTGCGCGACGCGCTGAACGACGCCGCCGCGCGCCAGGTGACCCGACTGACCGATACCGCCGGCAACTACCTGCCGATCGGCCGCCTGGTGGACGAGAAAGTGGTGGTGAACGGCATCGTCTCGCTGCTGGCCACCGGCGGCTCCACCAACCTGACCATGCATCTGGTGGCGATGGCGCGGGCGGCGGGCATCATCATCACCTGGGACGATTTCTCGGAGCTGTCGGAGGCGGTGCCGCTGCTGTGCCGCATCTACCCGAACGGCCCGGCCGACATCAACCAATTCCAGGCCGCCGGCGGCGTGCCGCTGGTGGTGCGCGAGCTGCTGCAACACGGCCTGCTGCACGAAGACGTACACACCGTGGCCGGTTTCGGCCTGCGCCGCTACACCCAGGAACCGTGGCTGGACAACGGCCAATTGGTATGGCGCGAAGGCGTGGCCGGCTCGCTCGACGCCAGCGTGATCGCCAGCGTGGCCCAGCCGTTCGAACATCACGGCGGCACCAAAGTGATGGCCGGCAATCTGGGCCGCGCGGTGATGAAAACCTCGGCGGTGCCCGCCGATAACCAGATCATCGAAGCGCCGGCGGTGGTGTTCGACAGCCAGCACGATATTGTGCCGGCGTTCGAAGCCGGCAAGCTGGATCGCGATTGCGTGGTGGTGGTGCGCTTCCAGGGGCCGCAGGCCAACGGCATGCCGGAGCTGCACAAGCTGATGCCGCCGCTGGGCGTGTTGATGGATCGCGGCTTCAAAGTGGCGCTGGTGACCGACGGCCGCCTGTCCGGCGCCTCCGGCAAGGTGCCTTCCGCCATTCACGTCACCCCGGAAGCCTATACCGACGGCCTGCTGGCGAAAGTGCGCGACGGCGATCCGATCCGCGTCAACGGCCGCAGCGGCGAGCTGCAGGTGCTGGTCGACGCTGACGAGTTGGCGCGGCGCACGCCTCGCCAACCCGATCTGAGCGCCGAACACATCGGCTGCGGCCGCGAGCTGTTCGGCGCGCTGCGCAGCCAGCTGTCAGGCGCCGAGCAGGGCGCCTGCTGCATCAAATTTTAATCGATAGCCTGGCCGCATCGCCGCCTGGCGGCGGCCACAGAGGAGAACGTCAGCATGAACAAGTGGACAACAAGCGCCGAGCAGATCCTGACGGCGGGGCCGGTGGTGCCGGTCATCGTGATCAACAAGCTGGAACATGCGGTGCCGCTGGCGAAAGCGCTGGTCGCCGGCGGCGTGCGGGTGCTGGAGGTGACGCTGCGCACCGCCTGCGCCATGGACGCCATTCGCGCCATCGCCCAAGAGGTGCCGGAAGCGATCATCGGCGCCGGTACGGTGATCAATCCGCAGCAGCTGCGGGAAGTGACCGAGGCCGGCGCGCAGTTCGCCATCAGCCCGGGGCTGACCGACGAGCTGCTCAAAGCCGCCACCGCCGGTTCCATTCCCCTTATACCGGGCATCAGCACCGTTTCCGAGCTGATGCAGGGCATGGATTACGGCCTGCGCGAATTTAAATTCTTCCCGGCGGAAGCCAACGGCGGCGTAAAAGCGCTGCAGGCGATCGGCGGCCCATTCCCGCAGGTGCGTTTCTGCCCGACCGGCGGCATCTCGCCGGACAATTACCGCAGCTATCTGGCGCTGAAAAGCGTGCTGTGCATCGGCGGCTCCTGGCTGGTGCCGGCGGACGCGCTCGAAAGCGGCGACTACGCGCGCATTACCGAACTGGCGCGCGCCGCCGTCGCGGGCGCCCAGGCCTGATTTACATCGCAGCGGTGGCGGCCGGCAGCGCCGCCCCGCTGCGCTGGCTGAACCGCTGCTTCTTGCGATAAGCGAACACGTCTTCCACATGCCCCTCGCGGATGCGCTGCTGCAACCCGCGCCAATACTCCGCGGTAAACAGATCGCTGTGCAACTCTTCAAACACCTGCCGAATGCGCCGATCGCCGCACAGGAAGTGGCGGAACTCTTCCGGGAACACATCGTTGGGCGCGATGCTGTACCACGGCTCGCTGGCCAGCTCGTCCTCCGGATAACGCGGCGGTGGAATGTCGCGGAAGTTGACCTCGGTCATGTAGCAAATCTCGTCGTAGTCGTAGAACACCACACGCCCGTGGCGCGTCACGCCGAAGTTCTTGAACAGCATATCGCCGGGGAAAATATTGGCGGCGGCCAACTGCTTGATCGCATTGCCGTACTCTTCAATCGCATCGCGCATTTGCTGGTCGTTGGCCTGCTCCAGATACAGGTTCAGCGGCGTCATGCGCCGTTCCATATACAGATGTTTGATCACGATGCGATCGCCGAGATCTTCCAGCTTGCCCGGCACTTCACGCCGCAGCTCCGCCAATAGCTCAGGGCTGAGACGCGCCTTGTCGACGACGAAATTTTCGTACTCCTGAGTATCCGCCATGCGCCCGACGCGATCGTGCTCTTTCACCAGCTGATAGCAAGCCATCACCTGCGCCTGCGTCACCTCTTTCTGCGGGGCGAACTCATCCTTGATCACTTTAAACACCCGATCGAAGGACGGCAGGGTGAACACCAGCATCACCATGCCTTTCACGCCCGGCGCGATGATGAACTGTTCCTGTGAGTGCGCCATAAAGGTCAGGTATTCGCGATAGCATTCGGTTTTGCCGTGTTTTTGGCAGCCGATCGCCATGTACAGCTCGGCGGTGGTCTTGCCCGGCAGGATCTCGCGCAGCCACTCCACCATCGCCGCCGGCAGCGGTGCGTAGACCATGAAATAAGAGCGGGCGAAACCGAAGACGATGCTGGCCTCGGCCTTGCCGGTCAGGCAGGCGTCGATAAACAGCGCGCCCGATTCGCTGTGGTGAATCGGCAACAGGAACGGGTAAACGCCGTCGGCCAGGCGCAACTTGCCGACCAGCCAGGCGGCCTTGTTGCGATAGAACAGCTCGTTGGCGATCTGGAAGGTCGCCCCCGTCAGTTGCTGTGGGCTGAAGGCGCGTTGCAGCGCCTGAATGATGTAGCGAATGTCGCGTGTCAGATCCTCCCACGGCAACCGCAGCGGCAGATCGCTCAAGATGCTGCGCAGCATCGCCGGCAGATCGCCATTGGGGGTAAAATCGCGCGCCAGCGGACGCGGAATGTCGCGAAAACGCCGTTCCGGCTGCGAACTGAAGACGAACAGCTTGTCCGGCGTCAGATCGCGATGCTTGAACAACCGGCAATAGACCGAGTTGAAGAAGCTTTCGGCGATCTCAAAACGCGGGTAGTCCGGCAGCAGGTCGATATAGACCGCTTTGACCCGGCTGGGGAAGTCGGCGTCGAAATATTTCTGCCCGGTGATGCATTTAAGCTGCTCCACCACCAGACCGACGTGATGGTCGTACAGATGGATGCGCTTTTTCATCGCCTGCTGCACCGCCGGCCAGTCCGCCTGCTCAAAGCGCTGCTGCGCGCCGGCGGTCACTTCCAGAAAGCGGCCGTACTGCGCATCGAAGCCCTGCAGGATCGTCTGTGCGATCAACAACTCCAGTTTTGCCGCCATCCTTACCCCCGCCAGAAAAAGAAGCCTGCGCATGCAGGCTCCGGGTGAAACGTCTTCAAGCTTGCCGCATCAGAACTGCTGTTCTTCCGTCGAACCGGTCAGCGCGGTGACCGAAGAGGCGCCGCCCTGAATGATGGTGGTGACCTTGTCGAAGTAACCGGTGCCCACCTCTTGCTGGTGCGACGCGAAGGTGTAACCGCGCTCCACCGCGGCGAACTCCGCCTGCTGCACCTTCTCGACGTAGTGTTTCATCCCTTCGCCCTGCGCATAGGCGTGCGCCAGGTCGAACATGTTGAACCACATGCTGTGGATGCCCGCCAGCGTGATGAACTGATACTTGTAGCCCATGTCCGACAGCGCCTGCTGGAAGCGGGCGATGGTCTGGTCGTCGAGGTTCTTCTTCCAGTTGAACGACGGCGAGCAGTTGTAGGCCAGCAGCTTGCCTGGGTATTTGGCGTGGATGGCGTCGGCGAAGCGCTGGGCGGCATCCAGATCCGGCGTTGAGGTTTCGCACCACACCATATCGGCGTAAGGGGCATAAGCCAGACCGCGGCTGATCGCCTGCTCGACGCCGGCATGGGTACGGAAGAAGCCTTCCGCCGTACGCTCGCCGGTGACGAAGGCGCTGTCATACGGATCGCAGTCAGAGGTCAGCAGGTCGGCCGCATCGGCGTCGGTACGGGCGATCACCAGCGTCGGCACGCCGAGCACGTCGGCCGCCAGGCGCGCGGCGACCAGTTTCTGGATCGCTTCTTGCGTCGGCACCAGCACTTTGCCGCCCATATGGCCGCATTTCTTCACCGCCGCCAGCTGATCTTCGAAGTGCACCCCGGCGGCCCCGGCGGTAATCATCGCTTTCATCAGCTCAAAGGCGTTCAATACGCCGCCGAAGCCGGCTTCCGCATCAGCGACGATCGGCAGGAAATAATCGGTGTACCCTTTGCTGCCCGGCTCAATCTGGTTCGCCCATTGGATCTGATCGGCGCGGCGGAAGGTGTTGTTGATGCGCTCGACCACCTTCGGCACCGAGTCCACCGGATACAGCGATTGGTCAGGGTACATGGCGGCCGCGCTGTTGGCGTCGGCCGCCACCTGCCAACCGGACAAGTAGATGGCCTCGACGCCGGCTTTGGCCTGCTGCAGCGCCTGGCCGCCGGTCAGCGCGCCCAGGCAGTTCACGTAGCCTTTGCGCGCCTTGCCATTCAGTAACGCCCACAGTTTGGCGGCGCCGTTTTGCGCCAGGGTGCATTCCGGGTTGACCGAACCGCGCAGATTGATCACGTCTTCAGCGCTGTAAGGGCGGGTAATGCCTTCCCAACGGGCCGATTTCCATTCCTGTTCCAGCTGCTGGATCTGTTGAGAGCGAGAGGTAGACATAATTTTTATCCTTTCAGTCATGTAGGGTTGATTGGGAAAGTTCAGGCCAGCAGCTCATAGCCGGGCAACGTCAGGAAATCGATTAATTCATCTTGCGTGGTGATGCGCTCCATCAGGCGCGCCGCCTCTTCGAACCGGCCGGCGTTAAAGCGCGCTTCCCCTACTTCTTCACGCACCACCAACATCTCTTCTTGCAACATCTGGCGGAACAGCGCCTTGGTGACCGGGCGCCCGTCGTTCAGGCTCTTCTCGTGGTGGATCCACTGCCAGATAGACGTACGGGAGATCTCCGCCGTCGCCGCATCTTCCATCAAACCGTAAATCGGCACGCAGCCGTTGCCGGAGATCCAGGCTTCGATGTACTGCACCGCCACGCGGATATTGGCGCGCATCCCCGCTTCGGTGCGTTCGCCGTCGCACGGTTCCAGCAGTTGCGCGGCGCTGATCGGCGCATCCTGCTCACGCAGCACGTCCAGCTGGTTTTGACGATCGCCCAATGCGTTGCCGAACACCTCCATCACCGTGTCCGCCAAGCCCGGGTGCGCCACCCAGGTGCCGTCGTGGCCATTGTTGGCCTCCAGCTCTTTGTCCGCCCGCACCTTATTCAGCACCCAGGCGTTTTTCTCGGCGTCTTTGCTCGGGATAAACGCCGCCATGCCGCCCATGGCGAACGCGCCGCGCTTATGACAGGTTTTGATCAACAGGCGCGAATAGGCGCTGAGGAAAGGTTTTTCCATGGTTACCGACTGACGATCCGGCAGCACGCGATCGCCATGGTTCTTCAGCGTTTTGATGTAGCTGAAGATGTAATCCCAGCGGCCGCAGTTCAGACCGACGATGTGATCGCGCAGGTGATACAAGATCTCGTCCATCTGGAACACCGCCGGCAGAGTTTCGATCAGCACGGTCGCCTTGATGGTGCCGCGCGGCAGATCGAAACGATCCTCGGTAAAGCTGAAGACATCGCTCCACCAGGCAGCTTCCTCCCAGGACTGGGTTTTCGGCAGGTAGAAATACGGGCCGCTGCCCTTGGCCAGCAGCTGGCGATAGTTGTGGTAGAAGTACAGCGCGAAATCGAACAGGCCGCCGGGAATGGCCTCATCACGCCACAGCACGTGCTTCTCCGGCAGATGCAGACCGCGTACGCGAGCGATCAATACCGCCGGGTTCGGTTTCAGCTGGTAGATTTTGCCGGCTTCATTGGTGTAGGAAATGGTGCCGTTAACCGCATCGTGCAGGTTGATTTGACCGTCGATGACTTTGTCCCAGCTTGGCGCCAGCGAGTCTTCGAAGTCCGCCATAAACACTTTTACGTTGGCGTTCAACGCATTGATCACCATCTTGCGCTCGACCGGCCCGGTGATCTCTACCCGGCGATCGCGCAGGTCTTGCGGAATACCGCGGATCTGCCAATTGCCTTCACGAATGGAAGTAGTTTCCGAAATAAACCCAGGCAATTCGCCGCGATCGATATTTTGTTGCCAGCGGGCACGCGTCGCCAGCAGCTCGTTGCGCCGCGGCGTGAATTTCCCCACCAGGTCCGCCAGGAATTCAACCGCTTCATCCGTTAACACCTGGCGCTCCGCTGCGGCGAAACCCTGCGTAAACCTTAATTCCGTGCCTGCTATCTGTTGCGTCATGACCTTGCTCCTTCCCATCGTTGCGCCCGCGCGACCGGCGCATTTTCATCAGAAATCACTGTGGATCAGGGCGGATGAAACGATCCTAAACTGGTCAGATCTCATCCCGATAGCGTTAAGAATACCCAACAAAAAATAAAAATCAAAAACCATTTCCATTTTATTATTAAATATTTTATTAACACTTTATTATCAATTAGTTAGGATAAATAACACGGTCAACAGGTAAGGAAATCGGTTCCAATAGAATTACAAAGACGGACTAACGCGTTGTTAGGCAATGGTTTTTGGGAGAATTGACGGGTAAAAAGAGGATCGTGCAGAGGATGAGCAGTGCGGCGGCCTCGATTCAGCCGCCGGCAGGCAGAAAAGATCAGTCGAGAGTCGGATTCATATGGCGCAGATCGTAAGGCGTGATCTGGTAGACGTAATAATTGAGCCAATTGGAAAACAGCAGGTGGCCATGGCTGCGCCAGGTGGCTTTCGGTGTCAGTGCGGGGTTGTCATCGGGGAAGTAGTTGAGCGGTACGGCAGGATCGAGGCCAGCTTCGTTGTCGCGACAATACTCTCCCGCCAGCGTCATTGTATCGTATTCCGGATGGCCGGTGACGAACGCCAGGCGCTTATCCCTGCTGGCGAACAGGTAGGCGCCGGCCTGCTCGGATTCGGCCAGGATGTCCAGGTCGGTATATTGGCGAATCACCTCGGTCGGGAAATCGGCATAGCGTGAATGCGGCGCCAGGAAGCTTTCGTCGAAGCCGCGCGTCAGCAACGCATGCTGCTGCAGCGTTTGGTGCGGATAAACCCCGGAGAGTTTCACCTCGCGCGTCATCTTGGGAATGCCGTACAGAATATTCAACGCCGCCTGTACCGCCCAGCACACGAACAGCGTGGAGGTAACGTGGTTCTTAGCCCAGTCGATCACACGCTCGATCTGCGGCCAGTAGGCAACATCGCAGAAATCGACCAGCCCCAGCGGCGCGCCGGTGACGATCAGGCCATCGAAGTTCTCGTTCTGAATATCCTCGAAGTCGCAGTAGAAGTTGTTCAGATGCTCGGCCGGCGTGTTCTTCGATTCGCGGCTGTCGATGCGCAGCAGCTGGATATCAATCTGCAGCGGCGAGTTGGACAGCAGGCGCAAAAACTGGTTTTCCGTTTCGATCTTCTTTGGCATCAGGTTGAGGATCAGCACTTTCAGCGGCCTGATTTCCTGTGTTTTTGCCCGCGAGGATGTCATCACGAAGACATTCTCACCGCGCAAGAAATTGACCGCAGGTAACTCATCAGGAACACGAATCGGCATTGCTTAACCCTCACACATCCATTTATACGTTTAGACTTCTAGATGCCCGAAGATAGCGTTTTTTTCCGTCGATGTCGAGCGTTCAGCGGAAAGGTGAAAATGTTTCATTGCGCGAGCTGCGTCAGGATCTTGGCAGGGAGGATGAGAGGTACTGAAAGCAAAAAGGCCATCCTTTCGGATGGCCTCTTGGCTTATTTGATGCTTGGCAGTGTCCTACAGTATTCGTCTCATCCTGAGACTCTCCCCTGCGGGGCCGCCGCAAGCGGCGTTAAGGCCCGTTCCCGACGGGCCTTTCGCATGCCCATGCTCGAGCAGAACGCCAGATAACAGACAAAACAAAAAGCCCCATGCTTTCGCATGAGGCTTGTTGTTTTATTTGATGCTTGGCAGTGTCCTACTCTCGCATGGGGAGACCCCACACTACCATCGGCGCTACGGCGTTTCACTTCTGAGTTCGGCATGGGGTCAGGTGGGACCACCGCGCTATTGCCGCCAAGCAAATTCTTTTTTCTGCCGAACTTCTAAACCCACTTTAAATAAAGTGGTGCTGATACCCAGAGTCGAACTGGGGACCTCACCCTTACCAAGGGTGCGCTCTACCAACTGAGCCATATCAGCACGCTTAATTTGATGCCTGGCAGTGTCCTACTCTCGCATGGGGAGACCCCACACTACCATCGGCGCTACGGCGTTTCACTTCTGAGTTCGGCATGGGGTCAGGTGGGACCACCGCGCTATTGCCGCCAGGCAAATTCTGTTTCATTCCAACCGCCTCACTTCCGTGAAGCCATCAGAACCAATCTTGGAACGTCGCTGAAAATTATTCGTATCATCCTGATACTCACCCCTTCGGGGCCAACGCTCCGCGTTGTTCAAAATCGTTCCCGACGATTTTGTCTCTCTAAAAACACCTTCGGTGTTGTAAGGTTAAGCCTCACGGATCATTAGTACTGGTTAGCTCAATGCATCGCTGCACTTACACACCCAGCCTATCAACGTCTTAGTCTTAAACGTTCCTTCAGGGGCCTTRAAGGCCCAGGGAAGACTCATCTTGAGGCAAGTTTCGCGCTTAGATGCTTTCAGCGCTTATCTTTTCCGCACTTAGCTACCGGGCAATGCCATTGGCATGACAACCCGAACACCAGTGGTGCGTTCACTCCGGTCCTCTCGTACTAGGAGCAACCCCTCTCAATCTTCCAACGCCCACGGCAGATAGGGACCGAACTGTCTCACGACGTTCTAAACCCAGCTCGCGTACCACTTTAAATGGCGAACAGCCATACCCTTGGGACCTACTTCAGCCCCAGGATGTGATGAGCCGACATCGAGGTGCCAAACACCGCCGTCGATATGAACTCTTGGGCGGTATCAGCCTGTTATCCCCGGAGTACCTTTTATCCGTTGAGCGATGGCCCTTCCATTCAGAACCACCGGATCACTAAGACCTACTTTCGTACCTGCTCGAGCCGTCACTCTCGCAGTCAAGCTAGCTTATGCCTTTGCACTAACCTCACGATGTCCGACCGTGATTAGCTAACCTTCGTGCTCCTCCGTTACTCTTTGGGAGGAGACCGCCCCAGTCAAACTACCCACCAGACACTGTCCTCACCCCAGATTATGGGGCCGAGTTAGAACATCAAACATTAAAGGGTGGTATTTCAAGGATGGCTCCACGCAGACTGGCGTCCACGCTTCAAAGCCTCCCACCTATCCTACACATCAAGGCTCAATGTTCAGTGTCAAGCTATAGTAAAGGTTCACGGGGTCTTTCCGTCTTGCCGCGGGTACACTGCATCTTCACAGCGAGTTCAATTTCACTGAGTCTCGGGTGGAGACAGCCTGGCCATCATTACGCCATTCGTGCAGGTCGGAACTTACCCGACAAGGAATTTCGCTACCTTAGGACCGTTATAGTTACGGCCGCCGTTTACTGGGGCTTCGATCAAGAGCTTCGCCTTGCGGCTGACCCCATCAATTAACCTTCCAGCACCGGGCAGGCGTCACACCGTATACGTCCACTTTCGTGTTTGCACAGTGCTGTGTTTTTATTAAACAGTTGCAGCCAGCTGGTATCTTCGACTGGCTTCAGCTCCATCCGCAAGGGACTTCACCTACATGCCAGCGTGCCTTCTCCCGAAGTTACGGCACCATTTTGCCTAGTTCCTTCACCCGAGTTCTCTCAAGCGCCTTGGTATTCTCTACCTGACCACCTGTGTCGGTTTGGGGTACGATTTAATGTTACCTGGAGCTTAGAGGATTTTCCTGGAAGCAGGGCATCAACTACTTCTGCACCGTAGTGCATCGTCATCACGCCTCAGGGTTAGTATGCAACCGGATTTACCAGGTCACACCCCCTACACGCTTAAACCGGGACAACCGTCGCCCGGCCAGCCTAGCCTTCTCCGTCCCCCCTTCGCAGTAACACCAAGTACAGGAATATTAACCTGTTTCCCATCGACTACGCTTTTCAGCCTCGCCTTAGGGGTCGACTCACCCTGCCCCGATTAACGTTGGACAGGAACCCTTGGTCTTCCGGCGAGCGGGCTTTTCACCCGCTTTATCGTTACTTATGTCAGCATTCGCACTTCTGATACCTCCAGCAACCCTCACAGGCCACCTTCAACGGCTTACAGAACGCTCCCCTACCCAACAACGCCTAAGCGTCGCTGCCGCAGCTTCGGTGCATGGTTTAGCCCCGTTACATCTTCCGCGCAGGCCGACTCGACCAGTGAGCTATTACGCTTTCTTTAAATGATGGCTGCTTCTAAGCCAACATCCTGGCTGTCTATGCCTTCCCACATCGTTTCCCACTTAACCATGACTTTGGGACCTTAGCTGGCGGTCTGGGTTGTTTCCCTCTTCACGACGGACGTTAGCACCCGCCGTGTGTCTCCCGTGATAACATTCTTCGGTATTCGGAGTTTGCATCGGTTTGGTAAGCCGGGATGGCCCCCTAGCCGAAACAGTGCTCTACCCCCGAAGATGAGTTCACGAGGCGCTACCTAAATAGCTTTCGGGGAGAACCAGCTATCTCCCGGTTTGATTGGCCTTTCACCCCCAGCCACAAGTCATCCGCTAATTTTTCAACATTAGTCGGTTCGGTCCTCCAGTTAGTGTTACCCAACCTTCAACCTGCCCATGGCTAGATCACCGGGTTTCGGGTCTATACCTTGCAACTAGTCGCCCAGTTAAGACTCGGTTTCCCTACGGCTCCCCTATACGGTTAACCTTGCTACAAAATATAAGTCGCTGACCCATTATACAAAAGGTACGCAGTCACACCACGAAGGTGCTCCCACTGCTTGTACGTACACGGTTTCAGGTTCTATTTCACTCCCCTCGCCGGGGTTCTTTTCGCCTTTCCCTCACGGTACTGGTTCACTATCGGTCAGTCAGGAGTATTTAGCCTTGGAGGATGGTCCCCCCATATTCAGACAGGATGTCACGTGTCCCGCCCTACTCATCGAACTCACGACCTGTGCATTTTAGTGTACGGGGCTATCACCCTTTGCTGCGCGACTTTCCAGACGCTTCCACTAACACACAAGCCGATTCAGGTTCTGGGCTCCTCCCCGTTCGCTCGCCGCTACTGGGGGAATCTCGGTTGATTTCTTTTCCTCGGGGTACTTAGATGTTTCAGTTCCCCCGGTTCGCCTCATGCCACTATGTATTCATGACATGATAGTGTGTCGAAACACACTGGGTTTCCCCATTCGGGTATCGCCGGTTATAACGGTTCATATCACCTTACCGACGCTTTTCGCAGATTAGCACGCCCTTCATCGCCTCTGACTGCCTAGGCATCCACCGTGTACGCTTAGTCACTTAACCTCACAACCCGAAGATGTTTCCATCGTTCGCGCTGCAAACATTTGAGAGACTCTATGACAGGTTACTCTTCATCCCAATACATCTACGGAGGGATAAATTTCAGCCGTCATGTTTCAATTTTCAGCTTGTTCCAGATTGTTAAAGAGCAATATCTTAAACATGACTCGGAAGTCATCTTTAAGATATGGTGTATCGTCAGATACTTGAGACCGCCGCTTTCACCGGGTGGGTCGGAAGCTTGGCGTCCCCTAGGGGATTCGAACCCCTGTTACCGCCGTGAAAGGGCGGTGTCCTAGGCCTCTAGACGAAGGGGACACGACACCGTACTTTTATGACGCTTTTGCTCGTTACTTTTTCATCAGACAATCTGTGTGAGCACGCCACTCGAACTAATATCTTTAGGTAAGGAGGTGATCCAACCGCAGGTTCCCCTACGGTTACCTTGTTACGACTTCACCCCAGTCATGAATCACAAAGTGGTAAGCGCCCTCCCGAAGGTTAAGCTACCTACTTCTTTTGCAACCCACTCCCATGGTGTGACGGGCGGTGTGTACAAGGCCCGGGAACGTATTCACCGTAGCATTCTGATCTACGATTACTAGCGATTCCGACTTCATGGAGTCGAGTTGCAGACTCCAATCCGGACTACGACGTACTTTATGAGGTCCGCTTGCTCTCGCGAGGTCGCTTCTCTTTGTATACGCCATTGTAGCACGTGTGTAGCCCTACTCGTAAGGGCCATGATGACTTGACGTCATCCCCACCTTCCTCCAGTTTATCACTGGCAGTCTCCTTTGAGTTCCCGGCCGAACCGCTGGCAACAAAGGATAAGGGTTGCGCTCGTTGCGGGACTTAACCCAACATTTCACAACACGAGCTGACGACAGCCATGCAGCACCTGTCTCAGAGTTCCCGAAGGCACCAATCCATCTCTGGAAAGTTCTCTGGATGTCAAGAGTAGGTAAGGTTCTTCGCGTTGCATCGAATTAAACCACATGCTCCACCGCTTGTGCGGGCCCCCGTCAATTCATTTGAGTTTTAACCTTGCGGCCGTACTCCCCAGGCGGTCGATTTAACGCGTTAGCTCCGGAAGCCACGCCTCAAGGGCACAACCTCCAAATCGACATCGTTTACAGCGTGGACTACCAGGGTATCTAATCCTGTTTGCTCCCCACGCTTTCGCACCTGAGCGTCAGTCTTCGTCCAGGGGGCCGCCTTCGCCACCGGTATTCCTCCAGATCTCTACGCATTTCACCGCTACACCTGGAATTCTACCCCCCTCTACGAGACTCTAGCTTGCCAGTTTCAAATGCAGTTCCCAGGTTGAGCCCGGGGATTTCACATCTGACTTAACAAACCGCCTGCGTGCGCTTTACGCCCAGTAATTCCGATTAACGCTTGCACCCTCCGTATTACCGCGGCTGCTGGCACGGAGTTAGCCGGTGCTTCTTCTGCGAGTAACGTCAATTGATGAGCGTATTAAGCTCACCACCTTCCTCCTCGCTGAAAGTGCTTTACAACCCGAAGGCCTTCTTCACACACGCGGCATGGCTGCATCAGGCTTGCGCCCATTGTGCAATATTCCCCACTGCTGCCTCCCGTAGGAGTCTGGACCGTGTCTCAGTTCCAGTGTGGCTGGTCATCCTCTCAGACCAGCTAGGGATCGTCGCCTAGGTGAGCCATTACCCCACCTACTAGCTAATCCCATCTGGGCACATCTGATGGCAAGAGGCCCGAAGGTCCCCCTCTTTGGTCTTGCGACGTTATGCGGTATTAGCTACCGTTTCCAGTAGTTATCCCCCTCCATCAGGCAGTTTCCCAGACATTACTCACCCGTCCGCCGCTCGTCACCCAGGGAGCAAGCTCCCCTGTGCTACCGCTCGACTTGCATGTGTTAAGCCTGCCGCCAGCGTTCAATCTGAGCCATGATCAAACTCTTCAATTAAAAGCTTGATTTGCTTCCACTCGAGAAGCGATGCTCAAAGATTTACTGCATGAATTTTACTTCAGTTAGTCACTCTTCAAGACTTGATATTTTTTTGCATCCGAAGATGCTGGATATCGTCTTGTGGAGTGCCCACACAGATTGTCTGATAAATTGTTAAAGAGCAGTGAGTTAGGCGCTTTCGCTTGCTAACTCGAGGTGGCGTATATTACGCTTTCCTCTTTCAGAGTCAACCCTAATTTTCAGGATTTTTTCTCTTTCTTCCCGGCCGCTGTGTGAAGTGAATCACTTGCGCCGTGTCGATGGAGGCGCATTATAGGGATCCGAGTTTTTTGCACAACCCCTTTTTTGATCTTTTCTTTCTGTTTGCACACTTTTCAGCCCTTCCGAGTGGATCTTGTGCGATCAGGGCCATTTTCCGCAGGATCCGGCGCTGCGATTGGTTGTAATTCCATCGTCAGAGTCTAGTATTGCCGGTAAATATGATCCCGACGTGAGGCAAGCACCATGTCCGATGCAGTACGTTCTTATCTTCAATACACCCCCAAACTCGGTCAACGCGTCTTGATCGATCCTTCCAGCGTGGTGATCGGCGACGTCGATCTGGCGGATGACGTCAGCATCTGGCCGCTGGTCGCCATTCGGGGCGACGTCAATGCGGTAAAGATCGGCGCGCGCAGCAATATACAGGACGGCAGCGTACTGCATGTGACTCACCGCTCCGAACATAACCCCGACGGTTATCCCCTGTTGATTGGAGAAGACGTGACCGTAGGCCATAAAGCGATGCTGCACGGCTGCGCCATCGGCAACCGGGTGCTGGTCGGTATGGGATCGATCCTGCTGGACGGTGTAGTAGTAGAAGACGACGTGATGATTGGTGCCGGCAGTTTAGTGCCGCCGGGCAAACGCCTGGTCAGCGGCTATCTCTATATGGGCAGCCCGGCACGCCAGGTTAGGCCGTTGACCGCCGCCGAGTTGGAAGGATTGCTTTATTCTTCGAACAACTATGTACGCTGGAAAGATGAGTACCTGTCGGAAGACATCTGACGGGAACCCCGTTCTCTATAAATAAAGAGAACGGGGCAGGATTTATGCCGCCAGTTCGCTGCGCAACTGGCGCAATACCGGCTCAATCTCTGGCATCACTCCATGCCAAAGCAGGAAAGCATGCGCCGCCTGCCCCACCAGCATGCCCAGCCCATCGGCATATTCCGTTGCCCCCTGCTGCTGCGCCCAGGCCAGGAATGGCGTAGCGCCCTGCTGATAGAACATGTCATAGCAACGAGTGTGTGCATTAACTACGCCCGCCGGCAACGCCGGGATCTCTCCGCTGATGCCGGACGCCGTCGCATTGATCACCAGTTCGAACGCTTGCTGATCCAATTGATCCATCGGCGCCGCCGAGATCTCCCCCAGATGCCGAAAAGCGTCTGCCAACGCCAGGGCTCGGCTGAAGGTGCGGTTGGTGATCGTTAGCCGACAGCCGAAAGACAGCAGCGGCAGGATCACGCCGCGCGCTGCGCCGCCGGCGCCCATCAGCAGGATGCGATCCTGCGGCCGGATCAATTGCTGACGCTGTAGATCGGTCAGCAACCCGATGCCGTCGGTGTTATCCCCCAACAGCTCGCCATTCGGCAATACCTTCAGGGTGTTGACCGCACCGGCCATCGCTGCGCGCTCGCTCAGCTCAGAAGCGGCCGAATAAGCACGCTCCTTGAAGGGCACCGTGACGTTCGCCCCCAGCCCTCCGGCGCGGATAAACGCCTGCAGGCTGGTTTCAAAACCGTCTAACGGCGCCAACACCGTCCCATAAGGATGCTCAATGCCGGTCTGGGCAGCAAACAGCGCATGAATTCGCGGCGACTTGCTGTGGCCGATAGGGTTGCCAAATACCGCAAACTTCTCCATGCCCATTACCTCTAGCCCTGACGGATCTGTTCGCCGGTCAGAACGTCTCTGATTTCGGAAGGATTAAGACGGCCACCCACCTTGCCGCGCAATACCGGGAAAGCTTCGCCGAACTGCCGCGTAACCTCATCCGCACTGCGGCATGGCTCCAGCCCACTGAGATTGGCGCTGGTCGACACCAGCGGCTTGCCATACTGCCGGCACAGCTGCTGCACCAACGGATGATCGCTGACGCGCACCGCCAGCGAGCTGAAGCGTCCGGTCAGCAAACGCGGCGTCTCCGGCCGAGCGGGCAAAACCCAGGTTACCGGCCCAGGCCAGCTGGCAAACATCGTCGTGCGCTGCTGTTCGCTGAGCGCACTGTCGTCGATATAAGGTTTAAGCTGTGCATAGTCGGCGGCGATCAAAATCAGCCCCTTTTCCCACGGCCGCTGTTTCAGCGCCAGCAATGCATTGACCGCCTGCTCGCTGTCGGGATCGCAACCCAGGCCGAATACGGCTTCGGTGGGATACGCAATCACCTGCTGTTGATGCAAAGCATCGATGATAGATAAAAGGTTCGGGCTTAATTCTGAGTTCATGATGTGATTATTCTGTAGTCGCGACGGGTTTTCCGCACAGCTTGCTGGCACAGCACAGGACGGGGCCTTTTGCCGTGCGCTTTTCCATCAGCAGCGGATAATGGCAATAGGCGCACTCACCGGCGACAGGTCTAACATTGAGGGCAAACTGGCATTCCGGGTAACGATCGCAGGAATGAAAAACTTTGCCGTAACGCGACTTGCGCTGCAGCAGTTTGCCTTGGCCGCACTGCGGACAGGTAATGGCGGTTTCGTCAGGCTTATCGATCACTTCAGTGTGATCGCACTGCGGATAATCGCTGCAGCCGATAAACATGCCATAGCGCCCCTGGCGCAGCACCAACGTCGCCTGACATTTCGGGCACTGTTGCCCATCCAAGACCTTAACGATATGTCCATCGGCCTGCGCTTTCAGCGGCCGAATATATTGGCATTCAGGGTACTGGGAACAGCCGAGGAAGGGGCCGTGGCGACCGCTACGGATCACCAGTTCGGCCCCGCATTCCGGACAGGGTTCATTTTGCCTGGCGGCAAAAATCGCGTTTTTTGTCATAACGTCTTCTATGCGCGTTATCGGCTCAATGCAGATAACCTTCGTTCACTTCAAACAACAGTTCTTCCATTTGCTGATAGGCGCTTTCATATCCGGGGATATTAAACAGCACCATCAACACGACCCATTTCAGATCTTCGAGATCGAATTCCGCATTATCCAAAGCCATAACGCGGTCGATAACCATTTCACGGGTTTCGAGGTTCAATACCTGAATCTGTTCCAGGAACAGGAGAAAACCACGGCAGCCGGCGTCCAGACGTGCACCTTCTTCTTCGGTGTAGATCCGCATTGCCAGCGGATCGGCATCCATAAAGTAAGGGGCATTTTGACCCTCTTGCAGGTCAGCCAACTTCTCAAGCCAATTCAACGCGTTGTAGATATCATCCCGATGAAACCCCGCCTGAGCGAGATCATCGGTCAGTTGATCCTGATCGACGCGCATCTCTGGTTCATTGTGGATATAAGTTTCAAACAAGTACATGAGTACGTCGAACATGGCTTGCCCTCCTTATTCGGACATAGCCGCCGGGTACAGCTGCGATCCACCCTGCTAACTCCAGCTCAAGTAACTTGATTACCACCACTGGCACAGGTTGGCCGGCACGTTCAGCGACGACGTCAACAGGTGTCACCTCATCTCCTACGTTAGCCAACACATCGCCAAATGGCAATTCAACTTCAGCCTGCGACGCACAAATAGTTGTATTTTCGTTCAGTGACAGCCATTGAAGGCCGCTTCCCAGCAATTCGGCGATATCTTTCGGCCCGGTGACCAGATGCGCGCCCTGCTGGATTAACCAATGCGTCCCCTCACTCATCGGGTTTCCTAATGGCCCAGGCAAGGCGAACACCTCACGCCCCTGCTCCAACGCGTAGCGAGCCGTCACCAGGGTACCGCTGCGCAGCGAAGCTTCTATGACCAGAACCCCCAGGCTGAGACCGCTGATAATGCGGTTACGGCGTGGGAAATGGTCGGCCAGAGGCAAATCGGTGACTAAATGATCTGAAATCACGGCGCCGCCCTGCTCGACTATCTGCTCCGCGAGCCGGCGGTGCCGGCGCGGATAGATATTGCCCAGCCCGCTGCCCAACACCGCAATCGTGCAGCCATTAGCCGCCAGCGCCGCACGATGGCAAATGCCGTCGATGCCGATCGCCAAACCACTGGTGATGGTGAAACCGCAACGCGCCAACTCCTCGGCGAAATGGTTCGCCCAACGCTCGCCGTAATGGCTGAACTGCCGGCTGCCGACCATAGCGAGCTGAGGTTGCAACAGCACCCGAGGATCGCCCTTGATCAGCAGAAACAGCGGCGCGTCGTCGATCTGAGCCAGGTTTTCAGGATAGCCGGGCGCCCCATAGTTCAGCATACGGTGCGCCGGCTCCTCCAGCCAACGCAGGGTGGCCGCCAGATAGACGGGATCCACTCGGTTGAACTGTGCCTGCTGCCGTTCGTTCAATCCCAGCTCATGCAACACGCGGCGAGGCTCGCCACTCATTTGCGATAACTGTCGCACGAGCCGACTGGCCACGACGGTCTGTAGCCCCGTGACTCCCCGCATCCGTAAAGCGATCTCTTCCGGCCGCATCGTCTGTTCCCTCAGCAAAAACGGTGGTATTGCCAATCTGAGCAATTGGTGCGCAATGCTGTCAATCAGGTCGGGAAATGTCTAGAATAGAGGTTAAACCTCGTTCATTACTCGGATACAGATCTAAAGATATATGTCAGTCTTGCAGGTATTACATTTCCCAGACGAGCGTCTGCGCAAAGTCGCAGCGCCGGTAAAAGAAGTCAATGCAGATATCCAGCGCATCGTGGATGATATGTTTGAAACCATGTACGCAGAGGAAGGCATTGGCCTGGCTGCGACTCAGGTGGATATCCATCAGCGCATTATCGTGATCGACGTCTCCGAGAATCGCGATCAGCGCCTGGTGCTGATCAACCCGGAGCTGCTGGAAAAAAGCGGCGAAACCGGCATCGAGGAAGGCTGTCTTTCCATTCCCGAGCAGCGTGCGCTGGTGCCGCGCGCCGCGCAGGTGAAGATCCGCGCGCTGGATCGCGAAGGCAAACCTTTCGAGCTGGAAGCGGACGATCTGCTGGCGATCTGCATCCAGCACGAGATGGATCACCTGATGGGTAAACTGTTCGTCGATTACCTGTCGCCGCTCAAGCGTCAGCGCATTCGTCAGAAACTGGAAAAAATGGCCAAGCTTCAAGCCCGCGCCTAACCGATCAGGAAATCAACGTGTCTGACTCTTTACGGATTATTTTCGCCGGAACACCAGACTTCGCAGCGCGTCATCTTGACGCGCTGTTGTCATCTGAGCACCAGATTGTCGGCGTATTCACTCAACCCGACCGTCCGGCAGGCCGCGGCAACAAGCTAACGCCCAGCCCGGTCAAAATGCTGGCCGAACAACACCAATTGCCGGTATTTCAGCCTAAATCGCTGCGCCCTGAAGAGAACCAGCGTCTGGTGGCGGATCTCAACGCCGACGTGATGGTGGTGGTTGCCTACGGGTTGATTCTGCCGCAAGCGGTGCTGGATATGCCGCGTCTTGGCTGCATCAACGTACATGGTTCGCTGCTGCCCCGCTGGCGCGGCGCGGCGCCGATCCAGCGTTCGCTCTGGGCCGGTGACAGCGAAACCGGCGTGACCATCATGCAGATGGATGTCGGTCTCGATACCGGTGACATGATGCACAAAATCGCCTGCCCGATTGAGAGCAGCGATACCAGCGCCAGCCTCTACGACAAGCTGGCGCAGCTCGGCCCGCAGGGCATGCTGACGACGCTGCGCCAAATGGCCGACGGCAGCGCCACCCGCGAAGTGCAGGACGAGTCGCAGGTCACCTACGCCGAGAAGCTGAGCAAAGAAGAAGCTCGCCTGGATTGGACACTGTCCGCCGCACAGCTGGAGCGTTGCATCCGCGCCTTCAACCCTTGGCCGATAAGCTACTTCACCATCGATGAGCAACCGGTGAAAGTGTGGCAGGCCAGCGTAATGGCGGAAAGCGCCAACGCGGAGCCGGGCACCGTTGTCCATGCCGACAAGCACGGCATTCAGGTGGCGACCGCCGACGGTATCCTCAATCTGATCCAATTGCAGCCCGCCGGCAAGAAACCGATGTCGGCGCAAGACCTGTTAAATTCACGTCGTGAATGGTTTACCCCGGGTAACCGGCTGTAAGTCACCCCACTGCCCGGCCGTTCATCGCCGGGCCGTTATTTTCTTAATGCCGATCGTTATCAGCTTCAGCCTATGAAAAATAATTACAATCTCCGCAGCATCGCTGCCAAAGCCATCGGCCAGGTGCTGGATCAAGGGCAGTCACTGAGTACTGTTCTGCCGGCGCTGCAAACCTCCATCAGCGATAAAGACCGCGGGTTGCTGCAGGAACTGTGCTTCGGCACGTTACGCGTACTGCCGCAGCTCGAATGGTGCATTCAGCAATTAATGGCCAAACCGCTGACCGGCAAGCAACGTACACTTCACTATTTGCTGATGGTCGGCTTGTATCAGCTGCTGTATACCCGTATCCCGGCGCACGCCGTACTCGCAGAAACCGTGGAAGGTGCGGTGGCGCTGAAACGCCCACAGTTGAAAGGTTTGATTAACGGCGTCTTGCGGCAATTCCAGCGCCAGCAGGAAGAACTTCTGCAGCGCGCCGCCAACAATGACAGCCGCTACCTGCACCCGAGCTGGTTGCTGAAACGCATCCAACAGGCTTATCCCGCCAACTGGCAACAGATCGTCGACGCCAATAACCAGAAGCCGCCGATGTGGCTGCGCGTCAACCGCCTGCATCACACCCGTGAGGCTTACCTGCAGCTGCTGACCGACGCCGGCATCGCCGCGGAGCCTCATGCAGACTATGCCGACGCCGTGCGGTTGCTGGCACCTTGCGCCGTGACCGATCTGCCAGGGTTCGCCGACGGCTGGGTCACCGTGCAAGATGCCTCAGCCCAAGGCTGTGTTGATCTGTTGGATCCACAAGACGGTGAACAGATCCTCGATTTGTGCGCCGCGCCCGGCGGCAAAACCACGCATATTCTGGAAGCGGCGCCGAAAGCACAGGTTATGGCCGTCGATATCGACGAACAGCGTCTGGCGCGGGTGAAAGAAAACCTGCAGCGTCTGCGTTTGCACGCAGAGGTTAAACTGGGCGATGGCCGCACACCGCAGCAATGGTGCGGTGACAAGCAGTTCGACCGTATTCTGCTGGACGCGCCTTGTTCGGCCACCGGCGTGATCCGCCGTCATCCCGACATCAAATGGCTGCGCCGCGATCGCGACATCGCCGAACTCGCCGCCCTGCAGGCCGATATCCTGGAGGCCGTCTGGCCGCATCTGAAATCAGGCGGCGTGATGGTTTACGCAACCTGCTCTATTCTGCCGGATGAAAACAGTAGTCAGATCGCCGCGTTCTTGCAGCGCCATGCCGATGCCAAGCTGGTTGAAACCGGCGATGCGCAGCGGCCGGGACGGCAGAATATCCCGCATCCCGAGGACGGCGATGGCTTCTTTTACGCTAAGCTGATTAAAATGTAATTCTTCAGGGTGCCCACGCGCCCTAAGTCTTTCAGTGTGAAGCAGAGAACACGATGAAAATAATTATTCTTGGTGCCGGGCAGGTTGGCGGGACGCTGGCGGAAAACCTGGTAGGTGAAAACAACGATATCACCGTCGTCGATACCGACTCCGGCCGGTTGCGTCAGCTGCAGGATAAATTCGATCTGCGAGTGGTTCAGGGACATGGTTCTCACCCCCGGGTGCTGCGCGAAGCTGGCGCAGAAGATGCCGACATGCTGGTCGCCGTCACCAACTCCGACGAAACCAACATGATCGCCTGCCAGATCGCCTATTCTCTGTTTAATACCCCCAACCGTATCGCCCGTATCCGCGCGCCGGAATATATCCGCGAGTCGGAGAAACTGTTCCTGCCTGAAGCGGTGCCGATCGACCATCTGATTTCGCCGGAGCAGCTGGTCATCGACTATATCTACAAGCTGATTGAATACCCCGGCGCGCTGCAGGTGGTCAACTTCGCCGAAGGCAAGGTCAGCATCGCCGCGGTTAAAGCCTATTACGGCGGCCCGCTGGTCGGCAATGCGCTCTCTTCGATGCGCGAACACATGCCGCATATCGACACCCGCGTCGCCGCTATTTTCCGCCAGGATCGGCCGATCCGGCCGCAAGGCTCGACCATTATCGAAGCCGGTGATGAAGTGTTCTTCGTCGCCGCCTCACAGCACATCCGCGCGGTGATGAGCGAACTGCAACGGCTGGAAAAACCTTATAAGCGCATCATGATCGTCGGCGGCGGCAACGTCGGCGCCGGCCTGGCCGCCAAGCTGGAAAAAGACTACAACGTCAAACTGATCGAGCGGAATCAGCAACGTGCCGCCGAACTCGCCGAGCAACTGCACGATACCATCGTGTTCTACGGTGATGCCTCCGATCAGGAACTGCTGGCCGAAGAGCACGTCGAGCAGGTGGATGTCTTCATCGCTATCACCAACGACGATGAGGCCAACATCATGTCCGCCATGCTGGCTAAGCGCATGGGCGCCAAGAAGGTAATGGTATTGATCCAGCGCCGCGCCTATGTCGATCTGGTACAGGGCAGCGTGATCGATATCGCCATTTCACCACAACAGGCGACCATCTCCGCCCTGTTGGGGCATGTGCGCAAAGCGGATATCGTCAGCGTTTCGTCGCTGCGCCGCGGCGTGGCGGAAGCGATCGAAGCGATTGCCCACGGGGATGAAAGCACGTCCAAAGTGGTCGGCCGCATCGTCGAAGACATCAAGCTGCCGCCGGGTACCACCATCGGCGCGATCGTGCGTGGCGACGACGTGATCATTGCCAACGGCAACAGCAAAATCGAACAGGGCGATCACGTCATCATGTTTATTACCGACAAGAAATTCGTGCCGGACGTTGAACGCCTGTTCCAACCGAGCCCATTCTTCTTGTAGAACGAATTTATTTGGCTATGGTCTATAATCGCGTGGTTGTTCTCTGCCTTGGGAGGAGATAAAACTTCTCTCCTTTTGTGGCAAAGGGAAATTGCTTTGTTAAACTTGAGTTATTAATTCTGCAAGGGGTGCGTTCTATGAGTATGTTGAAAGAGTTTCGCGAATTTGCCATGCGTGGCAACGTGGTCGATCTGGCCGTCGGTGTGATTATCGGTGCCGCATTCGGCAAGATCGTTTCGTCCTTCGTGGCTGATATCATCATGCCACCGCTGGGCTTACTGATCGGCGGCGTCGACTTTAAACAGTTCCATCTGGTATTACGTGAAGCTCAGGGCGCCGTACCGGCGGTGGTAATGAACTACGGTTCATTCATCCAAACCGTATTTGACTTCGTGATTGTCGCCTTCGCCATCTTCCTGGCGATTAAATTGATGAACAAAATGCGACGCAAACAAGAAGAAGCTCCGGCAGCGCCGCCAGAACCTACTGCAGAAGAGAAACTGCTGACGGAAATCCGTGATTTGCTGAGCCATCAACAGCAGCCAAAACTGTAAGACAGCGTTTGGTTATGCCAATAAAAAGCCACCGGATGAAGGTGGCTTTTTTAATGCCTTAAAACCAGAAGGCCAGTGGTAAATTATCGTTTGATAGTTTGCCACTGGCCTCCCAGTTACCGCCTTTGTTGTGTTTTTCTTTACGCCGATAGCTGCCTTTGCCTTTCACATTCTTTTCTACCCGCTGACGGAATAGCGGGTCATGCAGCAGCGCCTCAATGGCGTTATCTTGAATCTGGCCTTTGGTGTGACGATATTTCGTCATGATAATGCTCCTGTAAAATATGAGGGATAAAACGGGGCGATAATACTGCCGGCGATATAAAAATTAAAGTGCCGTCAGCAACCTTTTTTGCCTTTGTCATCGCTGGCGCCCTGTTCCAAAGCTTCCAGGATCGAACAGTAGTTGCTGGTATGGGCGGTACCGCAGCAGGCGTCGCTCAGCCGTTTCAACGATTCACGCATCCGGGTCAGCTCCGCCAACTTGCTTTCCACTTCGCTCAGGCGCGCATCAACGATAGACTTCGATTCCTGGCAGGTGTGATGTTCCGGATCGACCCGGATCGACAGCAGCTCGGCGATCGTTTCCAGAGTAAAGCCCAACTGCTTGGCATAGCGGATAAAACGCAGCCGCTGCAGATCCTGCTCGGTGTACAGCCGATAACCGCCTTCAGTACGGACATTGTGATCCATCATGCCCTGCTTTTCATAGTAACGCACGGTATCCGGCGTCACTTCGGCAAGCTTGGCCAACTGACCTATCTTGAACATTACTTCTCCTCTCGGGTGAGTTTACCGTCCAGCGCACGCTGATATTCGCCATGCAAGAAGTCCGTGCTCATTCCAGCGTGACGCAACCGATGTTCCAGCAGCGCCATGCGCTTGCTGAGATCGACATAGTCCGGATGCTCACTGTTGATCCCTTGCAGTAAGTGAGCAACGGTTAATGCCTCTTTGCGATCTTCCAGCGCCGGCGGCAGATATCCGGCATTTTTCAGCAGGCGGTAACCGGCGCGTAGCTCAGCAGGCACCGCGCTGTCATCGTCCAGCACGAGCGGTTGTCCCTGGCCGGGCAGATTGTCGAACTCGCCTTTATTCTGGGCATCAAGGATATGACGTTCCGCCCATTGGTCGAGCAACCCCATAACAGACAGCCTCAGTGAACTTATTGAATGAGTCTAAGCATAACGGATAGGAGCGGGGATCTTAAGCTCGCCGGGGGAATTGAGCACATTTGGCTGGATTTGGACGTAAAAAAACCGGGCAAGCCCGGTTTTTTTACGCGTCTACAGATTACTCTGCAGTTGCTACTTCTGCTTGAGACTCAGCACGATCAACCAGCTCGATGTATGCCATCGGCGCGTTGTCGCCTGCGCGGAAGCCACACTTCAGAATGCGAGTGTAACCACCGGCACGGCTCGCGAAACGCGGGCCCAGCTCGTTAAACAGTTTTGCCACGATCTCGTTATCACGAGTACGGGCGAATGCCAGACGACGATTAGCTACGCTGTCGGTCTTGGCAAGAGTAATCAGCGGCTCAACAACGCGACGCAGCTCTTTTGCTTTTGGCAGGGTCGTCTTGATGATCTCATGACGAACCAAAGAGCCGGCCATGTTACGGAACATAGCCTGGCGATGGCTGCTGTTACGGTTCAGTTGACGACCACTCTTACGATGGCGCATGACCTTATCCTTCTCAGTAAAACCTTAACCTGTGATCCGGTTACTCGTCAGCAATGCTTGCCGGCGGCCAGTTTTCCAGGCGCATGCCCAGAGACAGACCACGTGAGGCCAGCACGTCTTTAATCTCGGTAAGAGATTTTTTACCCAGGTTTGGCGTTTTCAGCAACTCAACCTCGGTACGCTGTACCAGATCACCGATGTAGTGGATAGCTTCTGCCTTGAGGCAGTTAGCAGAGCGGACAGTCAATTCCAGATCGTCAACAGGGCGCAGCAAGATCGGATCGAATTCCGGTTTCTCTTCTTTAACTTCCGGCTGACGTACATCACGCAGGTCAACGAAAGCTTCAAGTTGTTCAGCCAGAATGGTGGCCGCACGGCGGATCGCCTCTTCAGGATCGATCGTGCCATTGGTCTCCATCTCGATGACCAGCTTATCCAAGTCAGTACGCTGTTCTACACGCGCAGCTTCAACATTGTAGGCGATACGCTCTACAGGGCTGTAGCAGGCGTCAACCAACAGACGACCGATTGGGCGCTCATCTTCTTCCGAATGAATTCGGGCAGAAGCCGGCACATAACCGCGACCGCGCTGAACTTTGATACGCATGCTGATAGCCGCGTTCTCATCAGTCAGGTGGCAGATCACGTGCTGAGGCTTGACGATTTCGACATCACCATCATGGGTGATGTCGGCAGCGGTCACAGGGCCAATGCCAGATTTATTCAGGGTAAGAATAACTTCGTCTTTGCCTTGAACTCTCACCGCCAGCCCTTTCAGGTTGAGCAGGATCTCCAGGATATCTTCCTGTACGCCTTCTTTGGTGCTGTACTCATGCAGTACACCATCAATCTCAACCTCGGTCACCGCGCAACCCGGCATAGATGAAAGCAGAATACGGCGCAGTGCGTTGCCAAGAGTATGGCCAAAGCCACGCTCTAAAGGCTCAAGGGTCACCTTGGCGTGCGTCGAACTGACTTGCTCGATATCTACCAGGCGCGGTTTTAGAAACTCTGTCACAGAACCCTGCATTGTGTCCTCTCTTTGGTACTAAGCTTTACTTGGAGTAAAGCTCGACGATCAGGTGTTCGTTAATGTCCGCAGACAGATCGGTACGTTCAGGCATACGCTTGAACACGCCTTCCATCTTAGCAGCATCAACTTCCAGCCAAGTCGGCTTTTCACGCTGCTCAGCCAGCTCCAGAGAAGCTTTAACACGAGACTGCTTTTTAGCTTTCTCGCGGATGCTGACTACGTCATTCGGAGATACCTGATAAGAAGCGATGTTAACAACGCGACCGTTTACCATAACTGCTTTGTGGCTAACCAGCTGACGTGACTCTGCACGAGTAGCGCCGAAGCCCATACGGTAAACAACGTTGTCCAGACGACCTTCCAGCAGCTGCAACAGGTTTTCACCGGTGTTGCCCTTCAGGCGGGTTGCTTCTTTGTAATAGTTGCGGAATTGACGCTCCAGAATGCCGTACATACGACGAACTTTCTGCTTCTCACGCAACTGAACACCGTAATCAGACAGACGCGGTTTACGCGCACCGTGCTGACCAGGTGCTTGTTCAATTTTACACTTGGAATCGATCGCGCGAACGCCAGACTTAAGGAACAGGTCTGTGCCCTCACGACGGCTCAGCTTGAGCTTAGGACCCAAATATCTTGCCATTTTCTTTCTCCAACAATCCTAAAAGCTGCGTTACACGCGGCGCTTTTTCGGCGGACGACAACCGTTATGAGGGATCGGAGTCACATCAGTAATGTTAGTGATGCGGAAACCAGCCGCGTTCAGAGCGCGGATAGTAGACTCACGACCAGGACCAGGTCCTTTAACCATAACTTCCAGGTTCTTGATACCGTATTCTTTCACTGCGTCAGCACAACGTTCTGCTGCAACCTGTGCTGCGAACGGAGTGGACTTACGAGAACCACGGAAACCGGAACCACCGGCTGTTGCCCAACCCAAAGCATTACCCTGACGATCAGTGATGGTAACGATGGTGTTGTTGAAAGAAGCATGGATATGAGCCACGCCGTCAGAGACTTGCTTTCTTACACGCTTACGTGTACGAACAGGTGCCTTTGCCATTATTCAATAACCCCGATTATTTCTTGATCGGCTTGCGCGGACCCTTACGGGTACGAGCGTTGGTCTTGGTGCGCTGACCGCGTACCGGCAGACCACGACGATGACGCAAACCACGATAGCAACCAAGGTCCATAAGACGCTTGATGCTCAGGGTAATTTCACGACGCAAATCACCCTCAACGGTGTATTTGGCAACTGCATCACGAAGCTTTTCGATTTGCTCTTCAGACAGCTCACTGATCTTAACATTTTCAGCAATACCCGTAGATGCACAGATAGCCTGTGAACGGGTTTTACCGATACCGAAGATCGACGTTAAGGCGATAACGGTATGTTTATGATCAGGAATGTTAATGCCTGCTATACGGGCCACTATGCACTCCTACTATTTTATACAGCAACACCATTCTGAAAAGCCCGTTTTCAGGATACTCAAATAATGTTGCAGTGCGACATACAAAAGATTGGCTGGCTAATCTAGCCAGCTCAACCCAACTTTGCAAGAAAAATATGCGAGATAATCAGCCTTGACGCTGTTTATGCTTCGGCTCGGCGCTGCAAATCACACGAACGACACCGTTACGCTTAACGATTTTGCAGTTACGACATAATTTCTTGACGGAAGCACGAACTTTCATTTTTACTCTCCGTAACTTCTCAAACGAATCTGACTAGCGGTTATAGCCTTTCAGATTTGCTTTCTTCAATGCAGACTCGTACTGACTTGACATCATCAGAGTTTGCACTTGAGCCATAAAGTCCATGATGACGACAACCACGATCAGTAGCGAGGTACCACCAAAGTAGAATGGTACTTTCATTGCATCACGCATGAACTCCGGGATCAGGCAGATGAAAGTAATGTACATCGCGCCCACCAGGGTTAAACGCGTCATTACTTTATCGATATACTTCGCCGTTTGCTCTCCCGGACGAATTCCTGGTACGAAGGCACCGGACTTCTTCAGGTTATCTGCTGTCTCACGCGGGTTGAAAACCAACGCCGTGTAGAAGAAACAGAAGAAGATGATTGCAGACGCATAGAGTAACACATAAAGCGGTTGCCCTGGCTGCAAATACAGCGAAATCGTAGTCAGCCAGTTCCAACCGGTACCGCCCCCAAACCATGATGCAATCGTGGCCGGGAACAGAATAATGCTGGAAGCGAAAATCGCCGGGATAACACCCGCCATGTTCACTTTCAACGGTAAGTGTGTACTCTGTGCTGCATAAACACGACGACCTTGTTGACGCTTCGCATAGTTAACGACGATACGACGTTGACCACGCTCGATGAAAACAACGAAGAAGGTTACTGCAAACACCAATACTGCAACCAACAGCAGCAGGAGGAAGTGCAGGTCGCCTTGCCGCGCTTGCTCGATAGTATGGGCCACTGCCGGCGGGAGCCCCGCTACAATACCCGCGAAGATAATGATCGAGATACCGTTGCCGATACCGCGCTCAGTAATCTGCTCACCCAGCCACATCAGGAACATTGTCCCGGTTACCAGGCTCACAACCGCAGTAAAGTAGAATGCAAAGCCTGGGTTTAACACCAGGCCCTGCATACCAGGCATATTCGGCAGACCGGTAGCAATACCGATCGACTGGAATATGGCCAATACCAGCGTACCGTAGCGGGTGTACTGGCTAATCTTGCGACGGCCAGCCTCCCCTTCTTTCTTGATTTCCGCCAACGCTGGATGAACCACCGTCAGAAGCTGGATAATGATCGACGCCGAGATATACGGCATGATCCCCAGAGCAAAGATAGAAGCACGGCTGAGGGCACCACCAGAGAACATGTTAAACATTTCAATGATAGTGCCTCTCTGCTGCTCAAGCAATTTGGCAAGCACAGTGGCATCGATACCAGGAATCGGAATGAAAGAGCCGATGCGGAAGACAATCAGCGCGCCGATGACAAACAAAAGTCTGCGCTTCAGCTCGCCGAGCCCGCCTTTAGCACTTTGAAAATCTAATCCTGGTTGCTTAGCCATCTGCTACTTATTCCTCAATTTTACCGCCAGCAGCCTCGATAGCAGCACGAGCGCCTTTGGTGACACGCAGACCACGCAGGGTTACCGGACGAGCGACTTCGCCAGAAAGTACAACTTTCGCGAATTCGATCTGGACACCAACTACGTTAGCGGCTTTCAGCGCGTTCAGGTCGATAACATCGCCTTCAACCAGAGCCAGTTCAGACAGACGAACTTCTGCCGTGATCATCGCTTTGCGTGAAGTGAAGCCGAATTTCGGCAGACGACGGTACAGAGGCATCTGACCACCTTCGAAACCACGACGTACGCCACCGCCAGAACGAGACTTCTGACCTTTGTGACCACGGCCGCCGGTTTTACCCAGGCCAGAACCAATACCACGACCTACACGCTTAGGCGCATGCTTGGCACCTTCAGCCGGAGACAGAGTATTTAAACGCATCTGTTACTCCTCAACTTTAACCATGTAGGAAACCAGGTTGACCATACCGCGAACAGCAGGAGTATCCTCGCGCTCTACGGTGTGACCAATACGACGCAGACCCAGACCGAGCAGAGTAGCTTTATGCTTCGGCAGACGGCCAATTGAGCTGCGAGTTTGTGTAACTTTAATAGTCTTAGCCATGGTCAATTACCCCAGAATGTCGGCAACGGATTTACCACGCTTAGCAGCGACCATTTCAGGAGACTTCATATTCGCCAGAGCGTCGATAGTTGCACGAACCACGTTGATCGGGTTGGTGGAACCATAAGCTTTAGCCAATACGTTGTGCACCCCAGCAACTTCGAGAACGGCGCGCATTGCACCGCCCGCGATGATACCGGTACCTTCATGAGCAGGCTGCATGAACACGCGAGAACCCGTGTGAGCGCCCTTAACAGGGTGCTGCAGGGTGCCGCTGTTCAGCGCGACGTTCATCATGTTGCGACGGGCTTTTTCCATCGCTTTCTGGATCGCTGCTGGAACTTCGCGTGCTTTGCCGTAGCCAAAACCAACGCGACCGTTACCATCACCAACTACAGTCAGTGCGGTAAAGCTGAAAATACGGCCACCTTTTACGGTTTTAGATACGCGGTTTACCGCGATCAGCTTTTCCTGCAGTTCGCCAGCTTGTTTTTCGATGTGAGCCATCTTAAACCTCTTCCTTAGAACTGAAGGCCAGCTTCACGGGCAGCATCTGCCAGTGCCTGGACTCGACCATGATATTGGAAACCGGAACGGTCAAAGGATACTTTCGCAATCCCTTTTTCCAACGCGCGCTCAGCCAGAGCTTTACCTACGGCTGCTGCTGCGTCTTTGTTACCGGAATACTTCAGTTGCTCCGCGATAGCTTTTTCTAAAGTAGAAGCGGCTACCAGTACTTCAGAACCGTTTGGAGCAATCACCTGTGCGTAAATGTGACGCGGGGTACGATGTACCACCAGGCGGGTTGCACCCAGCTCTTGGAGCTTGCGGCGTGCGCGGGTCGCACGACGGATACGAGCAGATTTCTTATCCATAGTGTTACCTTACTTCTTCTTAGCCTCTTTGGTACGCACGACTTCGTCGGCGTAACGAACACCCTTGCCTTTGTAAGGCTCAGGACGACGGTAAGCGCGCAGATCTGCTGCTACCTGGCCAATTACCTGCTTATCAGCGCCTTTCAGCACGATTTCAGTTTGGCTTGGGCATTCAGCAGTGATACCTGCCGGCAGCTGGTGATCGATAGGGTGAGAGAAGCCCAGGGCCAAATTCACCACGTTGCCTTTAACGGCAGCACGATAACCAACACCTACCAGTTGAAGCTTCTTGGTGAAGCCTTCGGTAACACCAACAACCATTGCGTTCAGCAGAGCGCGCGTAGTACCCGCTTGGGCCCATGCGTTAGCAAAACCTTCGCGCGGAGCGAAAGTCAGTGCGTTAGCTTCTTGCTTCACTTCAACGGCGTCGTGGATAGTACGAGTCAACTCGCCGTTTTTACCCTTAATCGAAATAACCTGACCGTTGAGTTTTACCTCTACGCCGGCAGGAATGACGACGGGTGCTTTTGCAACACGAGACATTCTTTCCTCCCGAATTAAGCTACGTAGCAGATAATCTCGCCACCCAGACCAGCCTGGCGAGCTGCACGATCGGTCATAACACCTTTAGAGGTAGAAACAACAGCGATACCCAAACCGGCCATAACTTTTGGCAGCTCATCTTTTTTCTTGTAGATGCGCAGACCTGGACGGCTGATACGTTGAATGCTTTCTACCACAGCTTTGCCCTGGAAGTACTTCAGTACCAGTTCCAGAACAGGCTTGGCGTCGCCTTCGATTTTGAAATCTTCAATAAAACCTTCTTCCTTCAGCACGTTGGCAATTGCCACTTTCAGCTTGGAGGAAGGCATGGTGACCGCAACTTTGTTCGCGGCTTGACCGTTACGGATACGGGTCAGCATATCCGCGATCGGATCTTGCATGCTCATCTGTCTTTACTCCCGTGATTCAATTGGTAATTACCAGCTAGCCTTTTTCAAGCCTGGTACTTCACCGCGCATAGCGGCTTCACGAAGCTTAATACGGCTCAACCCGAATTTGCCCACATAACCATGTGGACGGCCAGTTTGGCGGCAGCGTTTACGCTGACGAGACGGGCTGGAATCACGCGGCAGAGTTTGCAGCTTGAGAACGGCATTCCAACGATCTTCATCGGATGCGTTCACATCAGAGATAATAGCTTTCAGTTCAGCGCGTTTTGCAAAGAACTTGTCAGCTAATTTCACGCGCTTGACTTCGCGTGCTTTCATTGATTGCTTAGCCATCAGTAACCCTGCCTTACTTGCGGAACGGGAAGTTAAAAGCAGCCAGCAGCGCGCGGCCTTCATCATCAGATTTCGCAGTAGTGGTAATGGTAATATCCAAACCACGAACGCGATCGACTTTGTCGTAGTCGATTTCTGGGAAGATGATTTGCTCACGCACGCCCATGCTGTAGTTGCCACGGCCATCGAATGACTTGGCGGACAGGCCACGGAAGTCACGGATACGTGGAACAGCAATGGAGATCAGACGCTCAAAGAACTCCCACATGCGTTCGCCACGCAGAGTTACTTTACAGCCGATCGGATAGCCCTGACGGATTTTGAAGCCTGCAACAGATTTGCGGGCTTTGGTGATCAACGGTTTTTGACCGGAGATGGCTGCCAGGTCCGCTGCGGCGTTATCCAGCAGTTTCTTGTCAGCAATCGCTTCACCAACACCCATGTTCAGGGTGATCTTCTCGACCCGAGGGACTTGCATGACAGAGTTGTAATCAAACTGAGACATCAGTTGTTTGACTACCTCGTCTTTGTAGTAATCATGCAGTTTCGCCATCGTATTACTCCAAATTACTTGATAGTTTCGCTGTTAGACTTGAAGAAACGGACTTTTTTGCCGTCTTCGAATCTAAAGCCTACACGGTCAGCCTTGCCGGTAGCCGCGTTGAAGATAGCAATGTTAGAAACCTGAATTGCAGCTTCTTTCTCAACAATGCCGCCTGGTTGGTTCAGAGCCGGAACCGGCTTCTGGTGTTTCTTAACCAGGTTGATGCCTTCAACAATGACCTTGCCAGCAGACAGGACATTTTTTACTTTACCGCGCTTACCTTTGTCTTTCCCGGTAATCACGATAACTTCGTCATCACGACGGATCTTCGCTGCCATGTTCGCTCCTTAGAGTACTTCTGGTGCCAGAGAGATAATTTTCATGAACTTCTCATTACGCAGTTCACGAGTTACCGGCCCAAAAATACGCGTACCGATTGGCTGCTCGCTGTTATTGTTCAAAATAACGCATGCATTGCCATCGAAGCGAATGACAGAACCGTCCGGGCGACGTACACCCTTCTTGGTGCGCACCACTACCGCCTTCAGAACATCGCCTTTCTTCACCTTACCGCGAGGAATTGCTTCCTTGATGGTAATTTTGATGATGTCGCCGACGCCTGCGTAGCGACGGTGCGAGCCACCTAGAACCTTGATACACATTACGCGACGTGCACCGGAGTTGTCGGCGACGTTCAGCATAGTCTGTTCTTGGATCATTTTAGTGCTCCGCTAATGTCAACTACTACTTTAAAGACCCAAGTAAAAATTAGGCCGTTGAAAAGCCCCATAACCGAGGGCGCAGCATTATAACACCGCTTACTTGGTATGGGTAGAAAAAATAAACGGCTCATTTTCTGAGCCGTTTATTAAGTGAGAGCCAGCTACTCTATTACAGAATCGCTTTCTCTACAACGCGAACCAACGTCCAGGACTTGGTCTTGGACAGTGGGCGGCATTCGCGGATTTCCACCACGTCGCCGGTACCACATTCGTTGTTCTCGTCATGTACATGCAGCTTGGTCGTACGTTTGATGAATTTCCCGTAGATCGGGTGCTTCACAGTACGCTCGATAGCAACAACGATGGATTTCTCCATTTTATCGCTAACAACACGACCCTGCAGGGTACGGATAACTTCAGTCATTTACACACCCGCCTTTTGAGTCAGTAAAGTCTTAACGCGTGCGACGTCACGACGCACTTGTTTCAACAGGTGAGTTTGTTGCAGCTGGCCACTGGCCGCCTGCATGCGCAAGTTGAATTGCTCACGCAGCAGGTTGAGCAGCTCGGCATTCAGCTCTTCAACGCTTTTTTCACGCAGCTCTTGTGCTTTCATTACATCACCGTCTTAGTTACAAAGGTGGTTTTGATCGGCAGTTTCGCTGCTGCCAGTTTGAATGCCTCGCGGGCAACCTCTTCTGGCACGCCGTCCATTTCGTACAGGACCTTACCAGGCTGGATCAGGGCAACCCAATACTCCACGTTACCCTTACCTTTACCCATACGCACTTCCAGCGGCTTCTCGGTGATCGGTTTGTCCGGGAATACACGGATCCAGATCTTGCCTTGACGCTTAACTGCACGAGTCATTGCACGACGAGCTGCTTCGATTTGACGAGCAGTCAGACGGCCACGGCCAACAGCTTTCAGACCGAAAGTGCCGAAGCTAACATCCGTACCTTGCGCCAGACCACGGTTGCGGCCCTTGTGCACCTTACGGAATTTTGTACGCTTTGGTTGTAACATCAGCGACTCTCCTTACTTGCGGCCTTTACGCTGCTGCTTTTTAGGTTGAGCAGCCGGTTCCGGTTGTTCAACTGCAGCCATACCACCCAGGATCTCACCTTTGAAGATCCATACCTTAACGCCGATTACACCATAAGTGGTGTGCGCTTCAGATGTGTTGTAGTCGATGTCCGCACGCAGAGTGTGCAATGGAACACGACCTTCGCGGTACCATTCGGTACGTGCGATTTCGGCGCCGCCAAGACGGCCGCTTACTTCAACTTTGATACCTTTAGCGCCAAGACGCATTGCGTTCTGTACTGCACGCTTCATAGCACGACGGAACATAACGCGACGTTCCAGCTGAGAAGTGATGCTGTCAGCAACCAATTTAGCGTCGAGTTCCGGTTTACGGACTTCGGCGATGTTGATCTGTGCAGGAACGCCAGCGATGTCCGCTACGACCTTGCGCAGTTTTTCGACGTCTTCACCTTTCTTGCCGATAACGATGCCTGGGCGAGCAGTGTGAATGGTCACACGGATGCTCTTCGCAGGACGCTCGATAACGATGCGAGAAACGGAAGCTTTCGACAGTTCCTTAGTCAGGAATTGACGAACTTTAAAGTCGCTGTCCAGGTTGTCAGCGAATTCTTTGGTATTCGCATACCAAGTAGAGTTCCAAGGTTTGACAATACCCAGGCGAATACCATTAGGATGTACTTTCTGACCCATTGCTAGTCTCCAGAGTCTCAGCGATCGGACACAACCACAGTAATGTGGCTGGTGCGCTTCAGGATGCGATCTGCACGACCTTTTGCACGCGGCATAATGCGCTTCATGCTTGGGCCTTCGTCTACGAAGATTTTCGTAACTTTCAGATCATCGATGTCAGCGCCATCGTTGTGTTCTGCGTTAGCAATGGCAGACTCCAGCACTTTCTTAACCAGACCAGCAGCTTTCTTGTTGGTGTAGGTCAGAGTTTCCAGAGCTTGCGACACTTTCTTACCGCGAATCAGGTCAGCAACAAGGCGAACCTTCTGAGCAGAAGAACGAGCGTGGCGATGTTTAGCGATAGTTTCCATCTCTTCCTCCTACCTTAGCGCTTTTTAGCTTTTTTATCAGCCGCATGGCCGCGATAAGTACGAGTCGGCGCGAATTCACCCAGTTTGTGACCGACCATTTCATCGGAAACGAACACTGGTACGTGCTGACGACCATTATGGACAGCGATGGTCAAACCGATCATGTTAGGAAAGATCGTTGAACGACGGGACCAAGTGCGCAAAGGCTTCTTGTCACCGCTTTCCACCGCTTTCTCTACCTTCTTCAGCAAGTGCAGGTCAATAAAAGGACCTTTCTTGAGAGAACGTGGCATGGCTTATCCTCTAATTATTTTTTGCTACGGCGACGTACGATGAACTTATCAGTACGCTTGTTGCTACGGGTCTTCTTACCTTTGGTCTGAACGCCCCACGGAGTTACCGGGTGCTTACCAAAGTTACGACCTTCACCACCACCGTGCGGGTGATCTACCGGGTTCATCGCCGTACCGCGAACGGTAGGACGAACACCACGCCAACGTGCAGCACCTGCTTTACCCAGAACGCGAAGCATGTGTTCAGCGTTACCGACTTCACCCAGGGTGGCGCGGCAATCAGCTGGAACTTTACGCATTTCGCCGGAGCGCAGACGCAGAGTTACGTAGGAACCATCACGAGCAACGATCTGAACGTAGGCGCCAGCGGAGCGAGCCATCTGGCCGCCTTTACCTGGTTTCATTTCTACGTTGTGAACCGTTGAACCAACTGGAATGTTGCGCATCGGCAGGGTGTTACCCGCTTTGATTGCAGCATCAACGCCAGATTGAATCTGGTCACCAGCTTTCAGGCCTTTCGGCGCCAGGATGTAACGGCGTTCGCCGTCTTTGTACAGAACCAGCGCGATGTTCGCGGAACGGTTCGGATCGTACTCCAGACGCTCAACCACAGCAGGGATACCGTCTTTGTTGCGCTTGAAGTCAACCAGACGATAATGTTGCTTGTGGCCACCACCGATATGACGGGTGGTGATACGGCCATTGTTGTTACGACCACCGCTTTTGCTCAGTTTTTCCAGCAGCGGGGCATAAGGTTTACCCTTGTGCAGCTCAGGGTTAACCACTTTAACAACGTGGCGACGACCCGGAGATGTAGGTTTACATTTAACAATTGCCATTGTTCTTACTCCTCCGACTTACTCTGCGCCGCCGATGAAGTCCAGATTCTGGCCTTCTTTCAGGGTGACGTAAGCTTTTTTCCAGTCGCTACGACGACCAACACGCTGACCGTGACGCTTCACTTTCCCTTTAACTACCAGGGTGTTCACGTCTTTGACTTCGACTTCAAACAGTTTCTGCACTGCAGCTTTGATTTCTGCTTTGGTCGCGTCTTTGGCAACTTTGAGAACGATGGTGTTGCTTTTTTCCATCGCAGCGGATGCTTTTTCAGATACGTGCGGTGCACGCAGCACTTTCAGCAAACGTTCTTCACGGATCATGCCAGCATCTCCTCAACTTGCTTCACAGCATCAGCAGTCATAACCACTTTGTCGAAGGCGATCAGGCTAACCGGATCGATACCTGCTACATCGCGCACGTCAACCTTGTACAGGTTGCGAGCTGCCAGGAACAGATTCTCATCCAGTTCACCGGTCACGATCAGCACGTCTTCCAGAGCCATATCTTTCAGTTTCTGTGCCAGCAGCTTAGTTTTAGGCGCTTCTACAGAGAACTTCTCGACAACGATCAGACGATCTTGACGTACCAGTTCGGACAGGATGCTTTTCAGCGCGCCGCGGTACATCTTTTTGTTTACTTTCTGACTGTGGTCCTGTGGCTTAGCAGCAAAGGTCACGCCGCCTGAACGCCAGATCGGGCTCTTTACAGAACCTGAACGCGCACGGCCGGTGCCTTTCTGACGCCATGGCTTTTTGCCGGAACCAGTTACTTCAGCACGGGTCTTCTGAGCACGAGTACCTTGACGGGCACCTGCTGCATAAGCAACAACAACCTGGTGTACCAGCGCTTCGTTGAAATCACGACCGAAGGTAGTTTCGGAAACAGTCAGCGCGCTTTGCGCGTCTTTCAATACTAATTCCATTGCTATCCCCTTACGCCTTCACAGCTGGTTTAACGATCAGGTTGCCACCGGTTGCGCCCGGTACAGCACCCTTAACCAGCAGCAGGTTGCGCTCAGCGTCAACACGTACTACGTCCAGGCTTTGAACGGTTACGCGCTCATCACCCAGGTGGCCAGCCATTTTCTTGCCTTTGAACACTTTGCCCGGAGTCTGGTTCTGACCGATAGAACCCGGAACGCGGTGAGACAAGGAGTTACCGTGGGTAGCGTCTTGGGTACGGAAGTTCCAGCGCTTAACAGTGCCAGCAAAACCTTTACCTTTAGAAGTACCGGTAACATCGACTTTTTTAACGTCAGCGAAGATTTCTACGCTAATTTCCTGACCTGCAGCGAATTCTTGACCTTCTTCCAGGCGGAATTCCCACAGACCACGGCCAGCTTCAACGCCAGCTTTAGCGAAATGGCCCGCTTCCGGCTTGGTTACACGGTTAGCTTTTTTGCTACCAGTGGTAACCTGAACGGCACGGTAACCGTCGGTGTCCAGGCTTTTAACCTGAGTCACGCGGTTCGCTTCAATTTCAATTACGGTTACTGGGATAGAAACGCCATCTTCAGTGAAGATACGGGTCATACCCACTTTTTTACCGACTAAACCAATCATTGTTTCAACCTCTCAATCGCTCAATGACCTGATTAACCCAGGCTGATCTGCACGTCTACACCGGCAGCCAGATCCAGACGCATCAGAGCATCAACGGTTTTCTCGGTTGGCTCAACGATGTCAACCAGACGCTTGTGAGTGCGAATCTCGTACTGATCGCGCGCGTCTTTGTTGACGTGCGGAGAGATCAGAACGGTAAAGCGCTCTTTGCGAGTTGGCAGCGGGATCGGACCACGGACTTGCGCACCAGTGCGCTTTGCAGTCTCGACGATTTCCGCGGTTGATTGATCGATCAGACGATGATCAAACGCTTTCAGGCGGATACGGATTCTTTGGTTCTGCATGAGACCAGAGCTCCAATTATTTATAAACGTAAATAATTACTCCTCACACCCATTTCGATTGATGGGGGAGTGTAATCGTCAACATATAACCCCCATATCGGGAGTATTGTTCGAAAGGCAAAAAAGGCCTGCCAATCGACTGATTCGCTAAAATCAGGCTTACCAAGATTAGGTAAGCCCGCGCATTATACGCAAAATGGCCCAGGAAGCAAGCCGCAGTTGGAAATATGCTCAGGAAATCGTCATTTTTGCGTCTTCAGCGACGATCACGGGATGAAGGTGGCGATCAAGGTATGAATTATGCTTAGCGGGCAGCTCCCCTGCCCCACCGTAAAAACGGTCGCCGGCAGGAGAGGCGATGACGAACGGAAGGCAGGCTTACTCTTTGCGCTCTAAAATCTGGGCCTGGGCATAGTTTTGAATGCCGAGGCGAGCGATCAGATCCAGCTCGGTTTCCAGCCAGTCGATATGCTCTTCTTCATCGGCCAGAATGTCGATCATCAAATCACGGCTGACATAATCGTGAATCGAGTCGGCGTAGGCGATACCTTCGCGCAGGTTCTTGGCGCCCGCCAGCTCCAGCGCCAGATCGGAACGCAGCATCTCTTCAATGTCTTCGCCGATGTTCAGCTTGCCGAGGTCCTGCAGATTAGGTATTCCTTCCAGGAACAGGATGCGTTCAATGTAGCGATCGGCATGTTTCATTTCGTCGATCGACTCGTGGTATTCCTTATCGTTGAGGCGCATTAAACCCCAATTCTTGAACATGCGGGCGTGCAGGAAATATTGATTGATGGCAACCAGCTCGTTGCCGAGCAGCTTGTTGAGGTGAGCAATGATCTTTTTATCGCCTTTCATAGGTAACTCCTCCTGGCCAGTTCTAAAAGTGTAGAACCTGTAAGCCAAGAGTCAAAAATAACCTTACCCTTTGTTAGGCAACTTCATGCATTGGGATGATAGTTCCGCGTTCCTCCACCATAATCTGTCTTGCCTGACGAATGCACTTTCCACAATCGGTACCAATCGGCACAAGTTCACGCAGCTGCTTCATGGTATGGGGGTTGTGCTGACGCACCGCATTACGGATCGCTTTGTCAGTCACCGCATTACACAGACATACATACATAGAGAGACTCACTTCTTAACCAATGCATTGAGTCTAAATAGGAATGGTTTTTATTTCAATTAAGATTTATACGAATTGCATAAAAAAAGGGCACCGAAGTGCCCTTTTTTGTGTCGAAAAATTATTCGCGATTAAGCGATAACTTTAGCAACAACACCAGCGCCTACAGTACGGCCGCCTTCACGGATTGCGAAACGCAGACCGTCGTCCATCGCGATTGGGTGAATCAGGGTTACAACCATGTTCACGTTGTCCCCACACAGATTGTCTGATAAATTGTTAAAGAGCAGTGAGTTAGGCGCTTTCGCTTGCTAACTCGAGGTGGCGTATATTACGCTTTCCTCTTTCAGAGTCAACCCTAATTTTCAGGATTTTTTCTCTTTCTTCCCGGCCGCTGTGTGAAGTGAATCACTTGCGCCGTGTCGATGGAGGCGCATTATAGGGATCCGAGTTTTTTGCACAACCCCTTTTTTGATCTTTTCTTTCTGTTTGCACACTTTTCAGCCCTTCCGAGTGGATCTTGTGCGATCAGGGCCATTTTCCGCAGGATCCGGCGCTGCGATTGGTTGTAATTCCATCGTCAGAGTCTAGTATTGCCGGTAAATATGATCCCGACGTGAGGCAAGCACCATGTCCGATGCAGTACGTTCTTATCTTCAATACACCCCCAAACTCGGTCAACGCGTCTTGATCGATCCTTCCAGCGTGGTGATCGGCGACGTCGATCTGGCGGATGACGTCAGCATCTGGCCGCTGGTCGCCATTCGGGGCGACGTCAATGCGGTAAAGATCGGCGCGCGCAGCAATATACAGGACGGCAGCGTACTGCATGTGACTCACCGCTCCGAACATAACCCCGACGGTTATCCCCTGTTGATTGGAGAAGACGTGACCGTAGGCCATAAAGCGATGCTGCACGGCTGCGCCATCGGCAACCGGGTGCTGGTCGGTATGGGATCGATCCTGCTGGACGGTGTAGTAGTAGAAGACGACGTGATGATTGGTGCCGGCAGTTTAGTGCCGCCGGGCAAACGCCTGGTCAGCGGCTATCTCTATATGGGCAGCCCGGCACGCCAGGTTAGGCCGTTGACCGCCGCCGAGTTGGAAGGATTGCTTTATTCTTCGAACAACTATGTACGCTGGAAAGATGAGTACCTGTCGGAAGACATCTGACGGGAACCCCGTTCTCTATAAATAAAGAGAACGGGGCAGGATTTATGCCGCCAGTTCGCTGCGCAACTGGCGCAATACCGGCTCAATCTCTGGCATCACTCCATGCCAAAGCAGGAAAGCATGCGCCGCCTGCCCCACCAGCATGCCCAGCCCATCGGCATATTCCGTTGCCCCCTGCTGCTGCGCCCAGGCCAGGAATGGCGTAGCGCCCTGCTGATAGAACATGTCATAGCAACGAGTGTGTGCATTAACTACGCCCGCCGGCAACGCCGGGATCTCTCCGCTGATGCCGGACGCCGTCGCATTGATCACCAGTTCGAACGCTTGCTGATCCAATTGATCCATCGGCGCCGCCGAGATCTCCCCCAGATGCCGAAAAGCGTCTGCCAACGCCAGGGCTCGGCTGAAGGTGCGGTTGGTGATCGTTAGCCGACAGCCGAAAGACAGCAGCGGCAGGATCACGCCGCGCGCTGCGCCGCCGGCGCCCATCAGCAGGATGCGATCCTGCGGCCGGATCAATTGCTGACGCTGTAGATCGGTCAGCAACCCGATGCCGTCGGTGTTATCCCCCAACAGCTCGCCATTCGGCAATACCTTCAGGGTGTTGACCGCACCGGCCATCGCTGCGCGCTCGCTCAGCTCAGAAGCGGCCGAATAAGCACGCTCCTTGAAGGGCACCGTGACGTTCGCCCCCAGCCCTCCGGCGCGGATAAACGCCTGCAGGCTGGTTTCAAAACCGTCTAACGGCGCCAACACCGTCCCATAAGGATGCTCAATGCCGGTCTGGGCAGCAAACAGCGCATGAATTCGCGGCGACTTGCTGTGGCCGATAGGGTTGCCAAATACCGCAAACTTCTCCATGCCCATTACCTCTAGCCCTGACGGATCTGTTCGCCGGTCAGAACGTCTCTGATTTCGGAAGGATTAAGACGGCCACCCACCTTGCCGCGCAATACCGGGAAAGCTTCGCCGAACTGCCGCGTAACCTCATCCGCACTGCGGCATGGCTCCAGCCCACTGAGATTGGCGCTGGTCGACACCAGCGGCTTGCCATACTGCCGGCACAGCTGCTGCACCAACGGATGATCGCTGACGCGCACCGCCAGCGAGCTGAAGCGTCCGGTCAGCAAACGCGGCGTCTCCGGCCGAGCGGGCAAAACCCAGGTTACCGGCCCAGGCCAGCTGGCAAACATCGTCGTGCGCTGCTGTTCGCTGAGCGCACTGTCGTCGATATAAGGTTTAAGCTGTGCATAGTCGGCGGCGATCAAAATCAGCCCCTTTTCCCACGGCCGCTGTTTCAGCGCCAGCAATGCATTGACCGCCTGCTCGCTGTCGGGATCGCAACCCAGGCCGAATACGGCTTCGGTGGGATACGCAATCACCTGCTGTTGATGCAAAGCATCGATGATAGATAAAAGGTTCGGGCTTAATTCTGAGTTCATGATGTGATTATTCTGTAGTCGCGACGGGTTTTCCGCACAGCTTGCTGGCACAGCACAGGACGGGGCCTTTTGCCGTGCGCTTTTCCATCAGCAGCGGATAATGGCAATAGGCGCACTCACCGGCGACAGGTCTAACATTGAGGGCAAACTGGCATTCCGGGTAACGATCGCAGGAATGAAAAACTTTGCCGTAACGCGACTTGCGCTGCAGCAGTTTGCCTTGGCCGCACTGCGGACAGGTAATGGCGGTTTCGTCAGGCTTATCGATCACTTCAGTGTGATCGCACTGCGGATAATCGCTGCAGCCGATAAACATGCCATAGCGCCCCTGGCGCAGCACCAACGTCGCCTGACATTTCGGGCACTGTTGCCCATCCAAGACCTTAACGATATGTCCATCGGCCTGCGCTTTCAGCGGCCGAATATATTGGCATTCAGGGTACTGGGAACAGCCGAGGAAGGGGCCGTGGCGACCGCTACGGATCACCAGTTCGGCCCCGCATTCCGGACAGGGTTCATTTTGCCTGGCGGCAAAAATCGCGTTTTTTGTCATAACGTCTTCTATGCGCGTTATCGGCTCAATGCAGATAACCTTCGTTCACTTCAAACAACAGTTCTTCCATTTGCTGATAGGCGCTTTCATATCCGGGGATATTAAACAGCACCATCAACACGACCCATTTCAGATCTTCGAGATCGAATTCCGCATTATCCAAAGCCATAACGCGGTCGATAACCATTTCACGGGTTTCGAGGTTCAATACCTGAATCTGTTCCAGGAACAGGAGAAAACCACGGCAGCCGGCGTCCAGACGTGCACCTTCTTCTTCGGTGTAGATCCGCATTGCCAGCGGATCGGCATCCATAAAGTAAGGGGCATTTTGACCCTCTTGCAGGTCAGCCAACTTCTCAAGCCAATTCAACGCGTTGTAGATATCATCCCGATGAAACCCCGCCTGAGCGAGATCATCGGTCAGTTGATCCTGATCGACGCGCATCTCTGGTTCATTGTGGATATAAGTTTCAAACAAGTACATGAGTACGTCGAACATGGCTTGCCCTCCTTATTCGGACATAGCCGCCGGGTACAGCTGCGATCCACCCTGCTAACTCCAGCTCAAGTAACTTGATTACCACCACTGGCACAGGTTGGCCGGCACGTTCAGCGACGACGTCAACAGGTGTCACCTCATCTCCTACGTTAGCCAACACATCGCCAAATGGCAATTCAACTTCAGCCTGCGACGCACAAATAGTTGTATTTTCGTTCAGTGACAGCCATTGAAGGCCGCTTCCCAGCAATTCGGCGATATCTTTCGGCCCGGTGACCAGATGCGCGCCCTGCTGGATTAACCAATGCGTCCCCTCACTCATCGGGTTTCCTAATGGCCCAGGCAAGGCGAACACCTCACGCCCCTGCTCCAACGCGTAGCGAGCCGTCACCAGGGTACCGCTGCGCAGCGAAGCTTCTATGACCAGAACCCCCAGGCTGAGACCGCTGATAATGCGGTTACGGCGTGGGAAATGGTCGGCCAGAGGCAAATCGGTGACTAAATGATCTGAAATCACGGCGCCGCCCTGCTCGACTATCTGCTCCGCGAGCCGGCGGTGCCGGCGCGGATAGATATTGCCCAGCCCGCTGCCCAACACCGCAATCGTGCAGCCATTAGCCGCCAGCGCCGCACGATGGCAAATGCCGTCGATGCCGATCGCCAAACCACTGGTGATGGTGAAACCGCAACGCGCCAACTCCTCGGCGAAATGGTTCGCCCAACGCTCGCCGTAATGGCTGAACTGCCGGCTGCCGACCATAGCGAGCTGAGGTTGCAACAGCACCCGAGGATCGCCCTTGATCAGCAGAAACAGCGGCGCGTCGTCGATCTGAGCCAGGTTTTCAGGATAGCCGGGCGCCCCATAGTTCAGCATACGGTGCGCCGGCTCCTCCAGCCAACGCAGGGTGGCCGCCAGATAGACGGGATCCACTCGGTTGAACTGTGCCTGCTGCCGTTCGTTCAATCCCAGCTCATGCAACACGCGGCGAGGCTCGCCACTCATTTGCGATAACTGTCGCACGAGCCGACTGGCCACGACGGTCTGTAGCCCCGTGACTCCCCGCATCCGTAAAGCGATCTCTTCCGGCCGCATCGTCTGTTCCCTCAGCAAAAACGGTGGTATTGCCAATCTGAGCAATTGGTGCGCAATGCTGTCAATCAGGTCGGGAAATGTCTAGAATAGAGGTTAAACCTCGTTCATTACTCGGATACAGATCTAAAGATATATGTCAGTCTTGCAGGTATTACATTTCCCAGACGAGCGTCTGCGCAAAGTCGCAGCGCCGGTAAAAGAAGTCAATGCAGATATCCAGCGCATCGTGGATGATATGTTTGAAACCATGTACGCAGAGGAAGGCATTGGCCTGGCTGCGACTCAGGTGGATATCCATCAGCGCATTATCGTGATCGACGTCTCCGAGAATCGCGATCAGCGCCTGGTGCTGATCAACCCGGAGCTGCTGGAAAAAAGCGGCGAAACCGGCATCGAGGAAGGCTGTCTTTCCATTCCCGAGCAGCGTGCGCTGGTGCCGCGCGCCGCGCAGGTGAAGATCCGCGCGCTGGATCGCGAAGGCAAACCTTTCGAGCTGGAAGCGGACGATCTGCTGGCGATCTGCATCCAGCACGAGATGGATCACCTGATGGGTAAACTGTTCGTCGATTACCTGTCGCCGCTCAAGCGTCAGCGCATTCGTCAGAAACTGGAAAAAATGGCCAAGCTTCAAGCCCGCGCCTAACCGATCAGGAAATCAACGTGTCTGACTCTTTACGGATTATTTTCGCCGGAACACCAGACTTCGCAGCGCGTCATCTTGACGCGCTGTTGTCATCTGAGCACCAGATTGTCGGCGTATTCACTCAACCCGACCGTCCGGCAGGCCGCGGCAACAAGCTAACGCCCAGCCCGGTCAAAATGCTGGCCGAACAACACCAATTGCCGGTATTTCAGCCTAAATCGCTGCGCCCTGAAGAGAACCAGCGTCTGGTGGCGGATCTCAACGCCGACGTGATGGTGGTGGTTGCCTACGGGTTGATTCTGCCGCAAGCGGTGCTGGATATGCCGCGTCTTGGCTGCATCAACGTACATGGTTCGCTGCTGCCCCGCTGGCGCGGCGCGGCGCCGATCCAGCGTTCGCTCTGGGCCGGTGACAGCGAAACCGGCGTGACCATCATGCAGATGGATGTCGGTCTCGATACCGGTGACATGATGCACAAAATCGCCTGCCCGATTGAGAGCAGCGATACCAGCGCCAGCCTCTACGACAAGCTGGCGCAGCTCGGCCCGCAGGGCATGCTGACGACGCTGCGCCAAATGGCCGACGGCAGCGCCACCCGCGAAGTGCAGGACGAGTCGCAGGTCACCTACGCCGAGAAGCTGAGCAAAGAAGAAGCTCGCCTGGATTGGACACTGTCCGCCGCACAGCTGGAGCGTTGCATCCGCGCCTTCAACCCTTGGCCGATAAGCTACTTCACCATCGATGAGCAACCGGTGAAAGTGTGGCAGGCCAGCGTAATGGCGGAAAGCGCCAACGCGGAGCCGGGCACCGTTGTCCATGCCGACAAGCACGGCATTCAGGTGGCGACCGCCGACGGTATCCTCAATCTGATCCAATTGCAGCCCGCCGGCAAGAAACCGATGTCGGCGCAAGACCTGTTAAATTCACGTCGTGAATGGTTTACCCCGGGTAACCGGCTGTAAGTCACCCCACTGCCCGGCCGTTCATCGCCGGGCCGTTATTTTCTTAATGCCGATCGTTATCAGCTTCAGCCTATGAAAAATAATTACAATCTCCGCAGCATCGCTGCCAAAGCCATCGGCCAGGTGCTGGATCAAGGGCAGTCACTGAGTACTGTTCTGCCGGCGCTGCAAACCTCCATCAGCGATAAAGACCGCGGGTTGCTGCAGGAACTGTGCTTCGGCACGTTACGCGTACTGCCGCAGCTCGAATGGTGCATTCAGCAATTAATGGCCAAACCGCTGACCGGCAAGCAACGTACACTTCACTATTTGCTGATGGTCGGCTTGTATCAGCTGCTGTATACCCGTATCCCGGCGCACGCCGTACTCGCAGAAACCGTGGAAGGTGCGGTGGCGCTGAAACGCCCACAGTTGAAAGGTTTGATTAACGGCGTCTTGCGGCAATTCCAGCGCCAGCAGGAAGAACTTCTGCAGCGCGCCGCCAACAATGACAGCCGCTACCTGCACCCGAGCTGGTTGCTGAAACGCATCCAACAGGCTTATCCCGCCAACTGGCAACAGATCGTCGACGCCAATAACCAGAAGCCGCCGATGTGGCTGCGCGTCAACCGCCTGCATCACACCCGTGAGGCTTACCTGCAGCTGCTGACCGACGCCGGCATCGCCGCGGAGCCTCATGCAGACTATGCCGACGCCGTGCGGTTGCTGGCACCTTGCGCCGTGACCGATCTGCCAGGGTTCGCCGACGGCTGGGTCACCGTGCAAGATGCCTCAGCCCAAGGCTGTGTTGATCTGTTGGATCCACAAGACGGTGAACAGATCCTCGATTTGTGCGCCGCGCCCGGCGGCAAAACCACGCATATTCTGGAAGCGGCGCCGAAAGCACAGGTTATGGCCGTCGATATCGACGAACAGCGTCTGGCGCGGGTGAAAGAAAACCTGCAGCGTCTGCGTTTGCACGCAGAGGTTAAACTGGGCGATGGCCGCACACCGCAGCAATGGTGCGGTGACAAGCAGTTCGACCGTATTCTGCTGGACGCGCCTTGTTCGGCCACCGGCGTGATCCGCCGTCATCCCGACATCAAATGGCTGCGCCGCGATCGCGACATCGCCGAACTCGCCGCCCTGCAGGCCGATATCCTGGAGGCCGTCTGGCCGCATCTGAAATCAGGCGGCGTGATGGTTTACGCAACCTGCTCTATTCTGCCGGATGAAAACAGTAGTCAGATCGCCGCGTTCTTGCAGCGCCATGCCGATGCCAAGCTGGTTGAAACCGGCGATGCGCAGCGGCCGGGACGGCAGAATATCCCGCATCCCGAGGACGGCGATGGCTTCTTTTACGCTAAGCTGATTAAAATGTAATTCTTCAGGGTGCCCACGCGCCCTAAGTCTTTCAGTGTGAAGCAGAGAACACGATGAAAATAATTATTCTTGGTGCCGGGCAGGTTGGCGGGACGCTGGCGGAAAACCTGGTAGGTGAAAACAACGATATCACCGTCGTCGATACCGACTCCGGCCGGTTGCGTCAGCTGCAGGATAAATTCGATCTGCGAGTGGTTCAGGGACATGGTTCTCACCCCCGGGTGCTGCGCGAAGCTGGCGCAGAAGATGCCGACATGCTGGTCGCCGTCACCAACTCCGACGAAACCAACATGATCGCCTGCCAGATCGCCTATTCTCTGTTTAATACCCCCAACCGTATCGCCCGTATCCGCGCGCCGGAATATATCCGCGAGTCGGAGAAACTGTTCCTGCCTGAAGCGGTGCCGATCGACCATCTGATTTCGCCGGAGCAGCTGGTCATCGACTATATCTACAAGCTGATTGAATACCCCGGCGCGCTGCAGGTGGTCAACTTCGCCGAAGGCAAGGTCAGCATCGCCGCGGTTAAAGCCTATTACGGCGGCCCGCTGGTCGGCAATGCGCTCTCTTCGATGCGCGAACACATGCCGCATATCGACACCCGCGTCGCCGCTATTTTCCGCCAGGATCGGCCGATCCGGCCGCAAGGCTCGACCATTATCGAAGCCGGTGATGAAGTGTTCTTCGTCGCCGCCTCACAGCACATCCGCGCGGTGATGAGCGAACTGCAACGGCTGGAAAAACCTTATAAGCGCATCATGATCGTCGGCGGCGGCAACGTCGGCGCCGGCCTGGCCGCCAAGCTGGAAAAAGACTACAACGTCAAACTGATCGAGCGGAATCAGCAACGTGCCGCCGAACTCGCCGAGCAACTGCACGATACCATCGTGTTCTACGGTGATGCCTCCGATCAGGAACTGCTGGCCGAAGAGCACGTCGAGCAGGTGGATGTCTTCATCGCTATCACCAACGACGATGAGGCCAACATCATGTCCGCCATGCTGGCTAAGCGCATGGGCGCCAAGAAGGTAATGGTATTGATCCAGCGCCGCGCCTATGTCGATCTGGTACAGGGCAGCGTGATCGATATCGCCATTTCACCACAACAGGCGACCATCTCCGCCCTGTTGGGGCATGTGCGCAAAGCGGATATCGTCAGCGTTTCGTCGCTGCGCCGCGGCGTGGCGGAAGCGATCGAAGCGATTGCCCACGGGGATGAAAGCACGTCCAAAGTGGTCGGCCGCATCGTCGAAGACATCAAGCTGCCGCCGGGTACCACCATCGGCGCGATCGTGCGTGGCGACGACGTGATCATTGCCAACGGCAACAGCAAAATCGAACAGGGCGATCACGTCATCATGTTTATTACCGACAAGAAATTCGTGCCGGACGTTGAACGCCTGTTCCAACCGAGCCCATTCTTCTTGTAGAACGAATTTATTTGGCTATGGTCTATAATCGCGTGGTTGTTCTCTGCCTTGGGAGGAGATAAAACTTCTCTCCTTTTGTGGCAAAGGGAAATTGCTTTGTTAAACTTGAGTTATTAATTCTGCAAGGGGTGCGTTCTATGAGTATGTTGAAAGAGTTTCGCGAATTTGCCATGCGTGGCAACGTGGTCGATCTGGCCGTCGGTGTGATTATCGGTGCCGCATTCGGCAAGATCGTTTCGTCCTTCGTGGCTGATATCATCATGCCACCGCTGGGCTTACTGATCGGCGGCGTCGACTTTAAACAGTTCCATCTGGTATTACGTGAAGCTCAGGGCGCCGTACCGGCGGTGGTAATGAACTACGGTTCATTCATCCAAACCGTATTTGACTTCGTGATTGTCGCCTTCGCCATCTTCCTGGCGATTAAATTGATGAACAAAATGCGACGCAAACAAGAAGAAGCTCCGGCAGCGCCGCCAGAACCTACTGCAGAAGAGAAACTGCTGACGGAAATCCGTGATTTGCTGAGCCATCAACAGCAGCCAAAACTGTAAGACAGCGTTTGGTTATGCCAATAAAAAGCCACCGGATGAAGGTGGCTTTTTTAATGCCTTAAAACCAGAAGGCCAGTGGTAAATTATCGTTTGATAGTTTGCCACTGGCCTCCCAGTTACCGCCTTTGTTGTGTTTTTCTTTACGCCGATAGCTGCCTTTGCCTTTCACATTCTTTTCTACCCGCTGACGGAATAGCGGGTCATGCAGCAGCGCCTCAATGGCGTTATCTTGAATCTGGCCTTTGGTGTGACGATATTTCGTCATGATAATGCTCCTGTAAAATATGAGGGATAAAACGGGGCGATAATACTGCCGGCGATATAAAAATTAAAGTGCCGTCAGCAACCTTTTTTGCCTTTGTCATCGCTGGCGCCCTGTTCCAAAGCTTCCAGGATCGAACAGTAGTTGCTGGTATGGGCGGTACCGCAGCAGGCGTCGCTCAGCCGTTTCAACGATTCACGCATCCGGGTCAGCTCCGCCAACTTGCTTTCCACTTCGCTCAGGCGCGCATCAACGATAGACTTCGATTCCTGGCAGGTGTGATGTTCCGGATCGACCCGGATCGACAGCAGCTCGGCGATCGTTTCCAGAGTAAAGCCCAACTGCTTGGCATAGCGGATAAAACGCAGCCGCTGCAGATCCTGCTCGGTGTACAGCCGATAACCGCCTTCAGTACGGACATTGTGATCCATCATGCCCTGCTTTTCATAGTAACGCACGGTATCCGGCGTCACTTCGGCAAGCTTGGCCAACTGACCTATCTTGAACATTACTTCTCCTCTCGGGTGAGTTTACCGTCCAGCGCACGCTGATATTCGCCATGCAAGAAGTCCGTGCTCATTCCAGCGTGACGCAACCGATGTTCCAGCAGCGCCATGCGCTTGCTGAGATCGACATAGTCCGGATGCTCACTGTTGATCCCTTGCAGTAAGTGAGCAACGGTTAATGCCTCTTTGCGATCTTCCAGCGCCGGCGGCAGATATCCGGCATTTTTCAGCAGGCGGTAACCGGCGCGTAGCTCAGCAGGCACCGCGCTGTCATCGTCCAGCACGAGCGGTTGTCCCTGGCCGGGCAGATTGTCGAACTCGCCTTTATTCTGGGCATCAAGGATATGACGTTCCGCCCATTGGTCGAGCAACCCCATAACAGACAGCCTCAGTGAACTTATTGAATGAGTCTAAGCATAACGGATAGGAGCGGGGATCTTAAGCTCGCCGGGGGAATTGAGCACATTTGGCTGGATTTGGACGTAAAAAAACCGGGCAAGCCCGGTTTTTTTACGCGTCTACAGATTACTCTGCAGTTGCTACTTCTGCTTGAGACTCAGCACGATCAACCAGCTCGATGTATGCCATCGGCGCGTTGTCGCCTGCGCGGAAGCCACACTTCAGAATGCGAGTGTAACCACCGGCACGGCTCGCGAAACGCGGGCCCAGCTCGTTAAACAGTTTTGCCACGATCTCGTTATCACGAGTACGGGCGAATGCCAGACGACGATTAGCTACGCTGTCGGTCTTGGCAAGAGTAATCAGCGGCTCAACAACGCGACGCAGCTCTTTTGCTTTTGGCAGGGTCGTCTTGATGATCTCATGACGAACCAAAGAGCCGGCCATGTTACGGAACATAGCCTGGCGATGGCTGCTGTTACGGTTCAGTTGACGACCACTCTTACGATGGCGCATGACCTTATCCTTCTCAGTAAAACCTTAACCTGTGATCCGGTTACTCGTCAGCAATGCTTGCCGGCGGCCAGTTTTCCAGGCGCATGCCCAGAGACAGACCACGTGAGGCCAGCACGTCTTTAATCTCGGTAAGAGATTTTTTACCCAGGTTTGGCGTTTTCAGCAACTCAACCTCGGTACGCTGTACCAGATCACCGATGTAGTGGATAGCTTCTGCCTTGAGGCAGTTAGCAGAGCGGACAGTCAATTCCAGATCGTCAACAGGGCGCAGCAAGATCGGATCGAATTCCGGTTTCTCTTCTTTAACTTCCGGCTGACGTACATCACGCAGGTCAACGAAAGCTTCAAGTTGTTCAGCCAGAATGGTGGCCGCACGGCGGATCGCCTCTTCAGGATCGATCGTGCCATTGGTCTCCATCTCGATGACCAGCTTATCCAAGTCAGTACGCTGTTCTACACGCGCAGCTTCAACATTGTAGGCGATACGCTCTACAGGGCTGTAGCAGGCGTCAACCAACAGACGACCGATTGGGCGCTCATCTTCTTCCGAATGAATTCGGGCAGAAGCCGGCACATAACCGCGACCGCGCTGAACTTTGATACGCATGCTGATAGCCGCGTTCTCATCAGTCAGGTGGCAGATCACGTGCTGAGGCTTGACGATTTCGACATCACCATCATGGGTGATGTCGGCAGCGGTCACAGGGCCAATGCCAGATTTATTCAGGGTAAGAATAACTTCGTCTTTGCCTTGAACTCTCACCGCCAGCCCTTTCAGGTTGAGCAGGATCTCCAGGATATCTTCCTGTACGCCTTCTTTGGTGCTGTACTCATGCAGTACACCATCAATCTCAACCTCGGTCACCGCGCAACCCGGCATAGATGAAAGCAGAATACGGCGCAGTGCGTTGCCAAGAGTATGGCCAAAGCCACGCTCTAAAGGCTCAAGGGTCACCTTGGCGTGCGTCGAACTGACTTGCTCGATATCTACCAGGCGCGGTTTTAGAAACTCTGTCACAGAACCCTGCATTGTGTCCTCTCTTTGGTACTAAGCTTTACTTGGAGTAAAGCTCGACGATCAGGTGTTCGTTAATGTCCGCAGACAGATCGGTACGTTCAGGCATACGCTTGAACACGCCTTCCATCTTAGCAGCATCAACTTCCAGCCAAGTCGGCTTTTCACGCTGCTCAGCCAGCTCCAGAGAAGCTTTAACACGAGACTGCTTTTTAGCTTTCTCGCGGATGCTGACTACGTCATTCGGAGATACCTGATAAGAAGCGATGTTAACAACGCGACCGTTTACCATAACTGCTTTGTGGCTAACCAGCTGACGTGACTCTGCACGAGTAGCGCCGAAGCCCATACGGTAAACAACGTTGTCCAGACGACCTTCCAGCAGCTGCAACAGGTTTTCACCGGTGTTGCCCTTCAGGCGGGTTGCTTCTTTGTAATAGTTGCGGAATTGACGCTCCAGAATGCCGTACATACGACGAACTTTCTGCTTCTCACGCAACTGAACACCGTAATCAGACAGACGCGGTTTACGCGCACCGTGCTGACCAGGTGCTTGTTCAATTTTACACTTGGAATCGATCGCGCGAACGCCAGACTTAAGGAACAGGTCTGTGCCCTCACGACGGCTCAGCTTGAGCTTAGGACCCAAATATCTTGCCATTTTCTTTCTCCAACAATCCTAAAAGCTGCGTTACACGCGGCGCTTTTTCGGCGGACGACAACCGTTATGAGGGATCGGAGTCACATCAGTAATGTTAGTGATGCGGAAACCAGCCGCGTTCAGAGCGCGGATAGTAGACTCACGACCAGGACCAGGTCCTTTAACCATAACTTCCAGGTTCTTGATACCGTATTCTTTCACTGCGTCAGCACAACGTTCTGCTGCAACCTGTGCTGCGAACGGAGTGGACTTACGAGAACCACGGAAACCGGAACCACCGGCTGTTGCCCAACCCAAAGCATTACCCTGACGATCAGTGATGGTAACGATGGTGTTGTTGAAAGAAGCATGGATATGAGCCACGCCGTCAGAGACTTGCTTTCTTACACGCTTACGTGTACGAACAGGTGCCTTTGCCATTATTCAATAACCCCGATTATTTCTTGATCGGCTTGCGCGGACCCTTACGGGTACGAGCGTTGGTCTTGGTGCGCTGACCGCGTACCGGCAGACCACGACGATGACGCAAACCACGATAGCAACCAAGGTCCATAAGACGCTTGATGCTCAGGGTAATTTCACGACGCAAATCACCCTCAACGGTGTATTTGGCAACTGCATCACGAAGCTTTTCGATTTGCTCTTCAGACAGCTCACTGATCTTAACATTTTCAGCAATACCCGTAGATGCACAGATAGCCTGTGAACGGGTTTTACCGATACCGAAGATCGACGTTAAGGCGATAACGGTATGTTTATGATCAGGAATGTTAATGCCTGCTATACGGGCCACTATGCACTCCTACTATTTTATACAGCAACACCATTCTGAAAAGCCCGTTTTCAGGATACTCAAATAATGTTGCAGTGCGACATACAAAAGATTGGCTGGCTAATCTAGCCAGCTCAACCCAACTTTGCAAGAAAAATATGCGAGATAATCAGCCTTGACGCTGTTTATGCTTCGGCTCGGCGCTGCAAATCACACGAACGACACCGTTACGCTTAACGATTTTGCAGTTACGACATAATTTCTTGACGGAAGCACGAACTTTCATTTTTACTCTCCGTAACTTCTCAAACGAATCTGACTAGCGGTTATAGCCTTTCAGATTTGCTTTCTTCAATGCAGACTCGTACTGACTTGACATCATCAGAGTTTGCACTTGAGCCATAAAGTCCATGATGACGACAACCACGATCAGTAGCGAGGTACCACCAAAGTAGAATGGTACTTTCATTGCATCACGCATGAACTCCGGGATCAGGCAGATGAAAGTAATGTACATCGCGCCCACCAGGGTTAAACGCGTCATTACTTTATCGATATACTTCGCCGTTTGCTCTCCCGGACGAATTCCTGGTACGAAGGCACCGGACTTCTTCAGGTTATCTGCTGTCTCACGCGGGTTGAAAACCAACGCCGTGTAGAAGAAACAGAAGAAGATGATTGCAGACGCATAGAGTAACACATAAAGCGGTTGCCCTGGCTGCAAATACAGCGAAATCGTAGTCAGCCAGTTCCAACCGGTACCGCCCCCAAACCATGATGCAATCGTGGCCGGGAACAGAATAATGCTGGAAGCGAAAATCGCCGGGATAACACCCGCCATGTTCACTTTCAACGGTAAGTGTGTACTCTGTGCTGCATAAACACGACGACCTTGTTGACGCTTCGCATAGTTAACGACGATACGACGTTGACCACGCTCGATGAAAACAACGAAGAAGGTTACTGCAAACACCAATACTGCAACCAACAGCAGCAGGAGGAAGTGCAGGTCGCCTTGCCGCGCTTGCTCGATAGTATGGGCCACTGCCGGCGGGAGCCCCGCTACAATACCCGCGAAGATAATGATCGAGATACCGTTGCCGATACCGCGCTCAGTAATCTGCTCACCCAGCCACATCAGGAACATTGTCCCGGTTACCAGGCTCACAACCGCAGTAAAGTAGAATGCAAAGCCTGGGTTTAACACCAGGCCCTGCATACCAGGCATATTCGGCAGACCGGTAGCAATACCGATCGACTGGAATATGGCCAATACCAGCGTACCGTAGCGGGTGTACTGGCTAATCTTGCGACGGCCAGCCTCCCCTTCTTTCTTGATTTCCGCCAACGCTGGATGAACCACCGTCAGAAGCTGGATAATGATCGACGCCGAGATATACGGCATGATCCCCAGAGCAAAGATAGAAGCACGGCTGAGGGCACCACCAGAGAACATGTTAAACATTTCAATGATAGTGCCTCTCTGCTGCTCAAGCAATTTGGCAAGCACAGTGGCATCGATACCAGGAATCGGAATGAAAGAGCCGATGCGGAAGACAATCAGCGCGCCGATGACAAACAAAAGTCTGCGCTTCAGCTCGCCGAGCCCGCCTTTAGCACTTTGAAAATCTAATCCTGGTTGCTTAGCCATCTGCTACTTATTCCTCAATTTTACCGCCAGCAGCCTCGATAGCAGCACGAGCGCCTTTGGTGACACGCAGACCACGCAGGGTTACCGGACGAGCGACTTCGCCAGAAAGTACAACTTTCGCGAATTCGATCTGGACACCAACTACGTTAGCGGCTTTCAGCGCGTTCAGGTCGATAACATCGCCTTCAACCAGAGCCAGTTCAGACAGACGAACTTCTGCCGTGATCATCGCTTTGCGTGAAGTGAAGCCGAATTTCGGCAGACGACGGTACAGAGGCATCTGACCACCTTCGAAACCACGACGTACGCCACCGCCAGAACGAGACTTCTGACCTTTGTGACCACGGCCGCCGGTTTTACCCAGGCCAGAACCAATACCACGACCTACACGCTTAGGCGCATGCTTGGCACCTTCAGCCGGAGACAGAGTATTTAAACGCATCTGTTACTCCTCAACTTTAACCATGTAGGAAACCAGGTTGACCATACCGCGAACAGCAGGAGTATCCTCGCGCTCTACGGTGTGACCAATACGACGCAGACCCAGACCGAGCAGAGTAGCTTTATGCTTCGGCAGACGGCCAATTGAGCTGCGAGTTTGTGTAACTTTAATAGTCTTAGCCATGGTCAATTACCCCAGAATGTCGGCAACGGATTTACCACGCTTAGCAGCGACCATTTCAGGAGACTTCATATTCGCCAGAGCGTCGATAGTTGCACGAACCACGTTGATCGGGTTGGTGGAACCATAAGCTTTAGCCAATACGTTGTGCACCCCAGCAACTTCGAGAACGGCGCGCATTGCACCGCCCGCGATGATACCGGTACCTTCATGAGCAGGCTGCATGAACACGCGAGAACCCGTGTGAGCGCCCTTAACAGGGTGCTGCAGGGTGCCGCTGTTCAGCGCGACGTTCATCATGTTGCGACGGGCTTTTTCCATCGCTTTCTGGATCGCTGCTGGAACTTCGCGTGCTTTGCCGTAGCCAAAACCAACGCGACCGTTACCATCACCAACTACAGTCAGTGCGGTAAAGCTGAAAATACGGCCACCTTTTACGGTTTTAGATACGCGGTTTACCGCGATCAGCTTTTCCTGCAGTTCGCCAGCTTGTTTTTCGATGTGAGCCATCTTAAACCTCTTCCTTAGAACTGAAGGCCAGCTTCACGGGCAGCATCTGCCAGTGCCTGGACTCGACCATGATATTGGAAACCGGAACGGTCAAAGGATACTTTCGCAATCCCTTTTTCCAACGCGCGCTCAGCCAGAGCTTTACCTACGGCTGCTGCTGCGTCTTTGTTACCGGAATACTTCAGTTGCTCCGCGATAGCTTTTTCTAAAGTAGAAGCGGCTACCAGTACTTCAGAACCGTTTGGAGCAATCACCTGTGCGTAAATGTGACGCGGGGTACGATGTACCACCAGGCGGGTTGCACCCAGCTCTTGGAGCTTGCGGCGTGCGCGGGTCGCACGACGGATACGAGCAGATTTCTTATCCATAGTGTTACCTTACTTCTTCTTAGCCTCTTTGGTACGCACGACTTCGTCGGCGTAACGAACACCCTTGCCTTTGTAAGGCTCAGGACGACGGTAAGCGCGCAGATCTGCTGCTACCTGGCCAATTACCTGCTTATCAGCGCCTTTCAGCACGATTTCAGTTTGGCTTGGGCATTCAGCAGTGATACCTGCCGGCAGCTGGTGATCGATAGGGTGAGAGAAGCCCAGGGCCAAATTCACCACGTTGCCTTTAACGGCAGCACGATAACCAACACCTACCAGTTGAAGCTTCTTGGTGAAGCCTTCGGTAACACCAACAACCATTGCGTTCAGCAGAGCGCGCGTAGTACCCGCTTGGGCCCATGCGTTAGCAAAACCTTCGCGCGGAGCGAAAGTCAGTGCGTTAGCTTCTTGCTTCACTTCAACGGCGTCGTGGATAGTACGAGTCAACTCGCCGTTTTTACCCTTAATCGAAATAACCTGACCGTTGAGTTTTACCTCTACGCCGGCAGGAATGACGACGGGTGCTTTTGCAACACGAGACATTCTTTCCTCCCGAATTAAGCTACGTAGCAGATAATCTCGCCACCCAGACCAGCCTGGCGAGCTGCACGATCGGTCATAACACCTTTAGAGGTAGAAACAACAGCGATACCCAAACCGGCCATAACTTTTGGCAGCTCATCTTTTTTCTTGTAGATGCGCAGACCTGGACGGCTGATACGTTGAATGCTTTCTACCACAGCTTTGCCCTGGAAGTACTTCAGTACCAGTTCCAGAACAGGCTTGGCGTCGCCTTCGATTTTGAAATCTTCAATAAAACCTTCTTCCTTCAGCACGTTGGCAATTGCCACTTTCAGCTTGGAGGAAGGCATGGTGACCGCAACTTTGTTCGCGGCTTGACCGTTACGGATACGGGTCAGCATATCCGCGATCGGATCTTGCATGCTCATCTGTCTTTACTCCCGTGATTCAATTGGTAATTACCAGCTAGCCTTTTTCAAGCCTGGTACTTCACCGCGCATAGCGGCTTCACGAAGCTTAATACGGCTCAACCCGAATTTGCCCACATAACCATGTGGACGGCCAGTTTGGCGGCAGCGTTTACGCTGACGAGACGGGCTGGAATCACGCGGCAGAGTTTGCAGCTTGAGAACGGCATTCCAACGATCTTCATCGGATGCGTTCACATCAGAGATAATAGCTTTCAGTTCAGCGCGTTTTGCAAAGAACTTGTCAGCTAATTTCACGCGCTTGACTTCGCGTGCTTTCATTGATTGCTTAGCCATCAGTAACCCTGCCTTACTTGCGGAACGGGAAGTTAAAAGCAGCCAGCAGCGCGCGGCCTTCATCATCAGATTTCGCAGTAGTGGTAATGGTAATATCCAAACCACGAACGCGATCGACTTTGTCGTAGTCGATTTCTGGGAAGATGATTTGCTCACGCACGCCCATGCTGTAGTTGCCACGGCCATCGAATGACTTGGCGGACAGGCCACGGAAGTCACGGATACGTGGAACAGCAATGGAGATCAGACGCTCAAAGAACTCCCACATGCGTTCGCCACGCAGAGTTACTTTACAGCCGATCGGATAGCCCTGACGGATTTTGAAGCCTGCAACAGATTTGCGGGCTTTGGTGATCAACGGTTTTTGACCGGAGATGGCTGCCAGGTCCGCTGCGGCGTTATCCAGCAGTTTCTTGTCAGCAATCGCTTCACCAACACCCATGTTCAGGGTGATCTTCTCGACCCGAGGGACTTGCATGACAGAGTTGTAATCAAACTGAGACATCAGTTGTTTGACTACCTCGTCTTTGTAGTAATCATGCAGTTTCGCCATCGTATTACTCCAAATTACTTGATAGTTTCGCTGTTAGACTTGAAGAAACGGACTTTTTTGCCGTCTTCGAATCTAAAGCCTACACGGTCAGCCTTGCCGGTAGCCGCGTTGAAGATAGCAATGTTAGAAACCTGAATTGCAGCTTCTTTCTCAACAATGCCGCCTGGTTGGTTCAGAGCCGGAACCGGCTTCTGGTGTTTCTTAACCAGGTTGATGCCTTCAACAATGACCTTGCCAGCAGACAGGACATTTTTTACTTTACCGCGCTTACCTTTGTCTTTCCCGGTAATCACGATAACTTCGTCATCACGACGGATCTTCGCTGCCATGTTCGCTCCTTAGAGTACTTCTGGTGCCAGAGAGATAATTTTCATGAACTTCTCATTACGCAGTTCACGAGTTACCGGCCCAAAAATACGCGTACCGATTGGCTGCTCGCTGTTATTGTTCAAAATAACGCATGCATTGCCATCGAAGCGAATGACAGAACCGTCCGGGCGACGTACACCCTTCTTGGTGCGCACCACTACCGCCTTCAGAACATCGCCTTTCTTCACCTTACCGCGAGGAATTGCTTCCTTGATGGTAATTTTGATGATGTCGCCGACGCCTGCGTAGCGACGGTGCGAGCCACCTAGAACCTTGATACACATTACGCGACGTGCACCGGAGTTGTCGGCGACGTTCAGCATAGTCTGTTCTTGGATCATTTTAGTGCTCCGCTAATGTCAACTACTACTTTAAAGACCCAAGTAAAAATTAGGCCGTTGAAAAGCCCCATAACCGAGGGCGCAGCATTATAACACCGCTTACTTGGTATGGGTAGAAAAAATAAACGGCTCATTTTCTGAGCCGTTTATTAAGTGAGAGCCAGCTACTCTATTACAGAATCGCTTTCTCTACAACGCGAACCAACGTCCAGGACTTGGTCTTGGACAGTGGGCGGCATTCGCGGATTTCCACCACGTCGCCGGTACCACATTCGTTGTTCTCGTCATGTACATGCAGCTTGGTCGTACGTTTGATGAATTTCCCGTAGATCGGGTGCTTCACAGTACGCTCGATAGCAACAACGATGGATTTCTCCATTTTATCGCTAACAACACGACCCTGCAGGGTACGGATAACTTCAGTCATTTACACACCCGCCTTTTGAGTCAGTAAAGTCTTAACGCGTGCGACGTCACGACGCACTTGTTTCAACAGGTGAGTTTGTTGCAGCTGGCCACTGGCCGCCTGCATGCGCAAGTTGAATTGCTCACGCAGCAGGTTGAGCAGCTCGGCATTCAGCTCTTCAACGCTTTTTTCACGCAGCTCTTGTGCTTTCATTACATCACCGTCTTAGTTACAAAGGTGGTTTTGATCGGCAGTTTCGCTGCTGCCAGTTTGAATGCCTCGCGGGCAACCTCTTCTGGCACGCCGTCCATTTCGTACAGGACCTTACCAGGCTGGATCAGGGCAACCCAATACTCCACGTTACCCTTACCTTTACCCATACGCACTTCCAGCGGCTTCTCGGTGATCGGTTTGTCCGGGAATACACGGATCCAGATCTTGCCTTGACGCTTAACTGCACGAGTCATTGCACGACGAGCTGCTTCGATTTGACGAGCAGTCAGACGGCCACGGCCAACAGCTTTCAGACCGAAAGTGCCGAAGCTAACATCCGTACCTTGCGCCAGACCACGGTTGCGGCCCTTGTGCACCTTACGGAATTTTGTACGCTTTGGTTGTAACATCAGCGACTCTCCTTACTTGCGGCCTTTACGCTGCTGCTTTTTAGGTTGAGCAGCCGGTTCCGGTTGTTCAACTGCAGCCATACCACCCAGGATCTCACCTTTGAAGATCCATACCTTAACGCCGATTACACCATAAGTGGTGTGCGCTTCAGATGTGTTGTAGTCGATGTCCGCACGCAGAGTGTGCAATGGAACACGACCTTCGCGGTACCATTCGGTACGTGCGATTTCGGCGCCGCCAAGACGGCCGCTTACTTCAACTTTGATACCTTTAGCGCCAAGACGCATTGCGTTCTGTACTGCACGCTTCATAGCACGACGGAACATAACGCGACGTTCCAGCTGAGAAGTGATGCTGTCAGCAACCAATTTAGCGTCGAGTTCCGGTTTACGGACTTCGGCGATGTTGATCTGTGCAGGAACGCCAGCGATGTCCGCTACGACCTTGCGCAGTTTTTCGACGTCTTCACCTTTCTTGCCGATAACGATGCCTGGGCGAGCAGTGTGAATGGTCACACGGATGCTCTTCGCAGGACGCTCGATAACGATGCGAGAAACGGAAGCTTTCGACAGTTCCTTAGTCAGGAATTGACGAACTTTAAAGTCGCTGTCCAGGTTGTCAGCGAATTCTTTGGTATTCGCATACCAAGTAGAGTTCCAAGGTTTGACAATACCCAGGCGAATACCATTAGGATGTACTTTCTGACCCATTGCTAGTCTCCAGAGTCTCAGCGATCGGACACAACCACAGTAATGTGGCTGGTGCGCTTCAGGATGCGATCTGCACGACCTTTTGCACGCGGCATAATGCGCTTCATGCTTGGGCCTTCGTCTACGAAGATTTTCGTAACTTTCAGATCATCGATGTCAGCGCCATCGTTGTGTTCTGCGTTAGCAATGGCAGACTCCAGCACTTTCTTAACCAGACCAGCAGCTTTCTTGTTGGTGTAGGTCAGAGTTTCCAGAGCTTGCGACACTTTCTTACCGCGAATCAGGTCAGCAACAAGGCGAACCTTCTGAGCAGAAGAACGAGCGTGGCGATGTTTAGCGATAGTTTCCATCTCTTCCTCCTACCTTAGCGCTTTTTAGCTTTTTTATCAGCCGCATGGCCGCGATAAGTACGAGTCGGCGCGAATTCACCCAGTTTGTGACCGACCATTTCATCGGAAACGAACACTGGTACGTGCTGACGACCATTATGGACAGCGATGGTCAAACCGATCATGTTAGGAAAGATCGTTGAACGACGGGACCAAGTGCGCAAAGGCTTCTTGTCACCGCTTTCCACCGCTTTCTCTACCTTCTTCAGCAAGTGCAGGTCAATAAAAGGACCTTTCTTGAGAGAACGTGGCATGGCTTATCCTCTAATTATTTTTTGCTACGGCGACGTACGATGAACTTATCAGTACGCTTGTTGCTACGGGTCTTCTTACCTTTGGTCTGAACGCCCCACGGAGTTACCGGGTGCTTACCAAAGTTACGACCTTCACCACCACCGTGCGGGTGATCTACCGGGTTCATCGCCGTACCGCGAACGGTAGGACGAACACCACGCCAACGTGCAGCACCTGCTTTACCCAGAACGCGAAGCATGTGTTCAGCGTTACCGACTTCACCCAGGGTGGCGCGGCAATCAGCTGGAACTTTACGCATTTCGCCGGAGCGCAGACGCAGAGTTACGTAGGAACCATCACGAGCAACGATCTGAACGTAGGCGCCAGCGGAGCGAGCCATCTGGCCGCCTTTACCTGGTTTCATTTCTACGTTGTGAACCGTTGAACCAACTGGAATGTTGCGCATCGGCAGGGTGTTACCCGCTTTGATTGCAGCATCAACGCCAGATTGAATCTGGTCACCAGCTTTCAGGCCTTTCGGCGCCAGGATGTAACGGCGTTCGCCGTCTTTGTACAGAACCAGCGCGATGTTCGCGGAACGGTTCGGATCGTACTCCAGACGCTCAACCACAGCAGGGATACCGTCTTTGTTGCGCTTGAAGTCAACCAGACGATAATGTTGCTTGTGGCCACCACCGATATGACGGGTGGTGATACGGCCATTGTTGTTACGACCACCGCTTTTGCTCAGTTTTTCCAGCAGCGGGGCATAAGGTTTACCCTTGTGCAGCTCAGGGTTAACCACTTTAACAACGTGGCGACGACCCGGAGATGTAGGTTTACATTTAACAATTGCCATTGTTCTTACTCCTCCGACTTACTCTGCGCCGCCGATGAAGTCCAGATTCTGGCCTTCTTTCAGGGTGACGTAAGCTTTTTTCCAGTCGCTACGACGACCAACACGCTGACCGTGACGCTTCACTTTCCCTTTAACTACCAGGGTGTTCACGTCTTTGACTTCGACTTCAAACAGTTTCTGCACTGCAGCTTTGATTTCTGCTTTGGTCGCGTCTTTGGCAACTTTGAGAACGATGGTGTTGCTTTTTTCCATCGCAGCGGATGCTTTTTCAGATACGTGCGGTGCACGCAGCACTTTCAGCAAACGTTCTTCACGGATCATGCCAGCATCTCCTCAACTTGCTTCACAGCATCAGCAGTCATAACCACTTTGTCGAAGGCGATCAGGCTAACCGGATCGATACCTGCTACATCGCGCACGTCAACCTTGTACAGGTTGCGAGCTGCCAGGAACAGATTCTCATCCAGTTCACCGGTCACGATCAGCACGTCTTCCAGAGCCATATCTTTCAGTTTCTGTGCCAGCAGCTTAGTTTTAGGCGCTTCTACAGAGAACTTCTCGACAACGATCAGACGATCTTGACGTACCAGTTCGGACAGGATGCTTTTCAGCGCGCCGCGGTACATCTTTTTGTTTACTTTCTGACTGTGGTCCTGTGGCTTAGCAGCAAAGGTCACGCCGCCTGAACGCCAGATCGGGCTCTTTACAGAACCTGAACGCGCACGGCCGGTGCCTTTCTGACGCCATGGCTTTTTGCCGGAACCAGTTACTTCAGCACGGGTCTTCTGAGCACGAGTACCTTGACGGGCACCTGCTGCATAAGCAACAACAACCTGGTGTACCAGCGCTTCGTTGAAATCACGACCGAAGGTAGTTTCGGAAACAGTCAGCGCGCTTTGCGCGTCTTTCAATACTAATTCCATTGCTATCCCCTTACGCCTTCACAGCTGGTTTAACGATCAGGTTGCCACCGGTTGCGCCCGGTACAGCACCCTTAACCAGCAGCAGGTTGCGCTCAGCGTCAACACGTACTACGTCCAGGCTTTGAACGGTTACGCGCTCATCACCCAGGTGGCCAGCCATTTTCTTGCCTTTGAACACTTTGCCCGGAGTCTGGTTCTGACCGATAGAACCCGGAACGCGGTGAGACAAGGAGTTACCGTGGGTAGCGTCTTGGGTACGGAAGTTCCAGCGCTTAACAGTGCCAGCAAAACCTTTACCTTTAGAAGTACCGGTAACATCGACTTTTTTAACGTCAGCGAAGATTTCTACGCTAATTTCCTGACCTGCAGCGAATTCTTGACCTTCTTCCAGGCGGAATTCCCACAGACCACGGCCAGCTTCAACGCCAGCTTTAGCGAAATGGCCCGCTTCCGGCTTGGTTACACGGTTAGCTTTTTTGCTACCAGTGGTAACCTGAACGGCACGGTAACCGTCGGTGTCCAGGCTTTTAACCTGAGTCACGCGGTTCGCTTCAATTTCAATTACGGTTACTGGGATAGAAACGCCATCTTCAGTGAAGATACGGGTCATACCCACTTTTTTACCGACTAAACCAATCATTGTTTCAACCTCTCAATCGCTCAATGACCTGATTAACCCAGGCTGATCTGCACGTCTACACCGGCAGCCAGATCCAGACGCATCAGAGCATCAACGGTTTTCTCGGTTGGCTCAACGATGTCAACCAGACGCTTGTGAGTGCGAATCTCGTACTGATCGCGCGCGTCTTTGTTGACGTGCGGAGAGATCAGAACGGTAAAGCGCTCTTTGCGAGTTGGCAGCGGGATCGGACCACGGACTTGCGCACCAGTGCGCTTTGCAGTCTCGACGATTTCCGCGGTTGATTGATCGATCAGACGATGATCAAACGCTTTCAGGCGGATACGGATTCTTTGGTTCTGCATGAGACCAGAGCTCCAATTATTTATAAACGTAAATAATTACTCCTCACACCCATTTCGATTGATGGGGGAGTGTAATCGTCAACATATAACCCCCATATCGGGAGTATTGTTCGAAAGGCAAAAAAGGCCTGCCAATCGACTGATTCGCTAAAATCAGGCTTACCAAGATTAGGTAAGCCCGCGCATTATACGCAAAATGGCCCAGGAAGCAAGCCGCAGTTGGAAATATGCTCAGGAAATCGTCATTTTTGCGTCTTCAGCGACGATCACGGGATGAAGGTGGCGATCAAGGTATGAATTATGCTTAGCGGGCAGCTCCCCTGCCCCACCGTAAAAACGGTCGCCGGCAGGAGAGGCGATGACGAACGGAAGGCAGGCTTACTCTTTGCGCTCTAAAATCTGGGCCTGGGCATAGTTTTGAATGCCGAGGCGAGCGATCAGATCCAGCTCGGTTTCCAGCCAGTCGATATGCTCTTCTTCATCGGCCAGAATGTCGATCATCAAATCACGGCTGACATAATCGTGAATCGAGTCGGCGTAGGCGATACCTTCGCGCAGGTTCTTGGCGCCCGCCAGCTCCAGCGCCAGATCGGAACGCAGCATCTCTTCAATGTCTTCGCCGATGTTCAGCTTGCCGAGGTCCTGCAGATTAGGTATTCCTTCCAGGAACAGGATGCGTTCAATGTAGCGATCGGCATGTTTCATTTCGTCGATCGACTCGTGGTATTCCTTATCGTTGAGGCGCATTAAACCCCAATTCTTGAACATGCGGGCGTGCAGGAAATATTGATTGATGGCAACCAGCTCGTTGCCGAGCAGCTTGTTGAGGTGAGCAATGATCTTTTTATCGCCTTTCATAGGTAACTCCTCCTGGCCAGTTCTAAAAGTGTAGAACCTGTAAGCCAAGAGTCAAAAATAACCTTACCCTTTGTTAGGCAACTTCATGCATTGGGATGATAGTTCCGCGTTCCTCCACCATAATCTGTCTTGCCTGACGAATGCACTTTCCACAATCGGTACCAATCGGCACAAGTTCACGCAGCTGCTTCATGGTATGGGGGTTGTGCTGACGCACCGCATTACGGATCGCTTTGTCAGTCACCGCATTACACAGACATACATACATAGAGAGACTCACTTCTTAACCAATGCATTGAGTCTAAATAGGAATGGTTTTTATTTCAATTAAGATTTATACGAATTGCATAAAAAAAGGGCACCGAAGTGCCCTTTTTTGTGTCGAAAAATTATTCGCGATTAAGCGATAACTTTAGCAACAACACCAGCGCCTACAGTACGGCCGCCTTCACGGATTGCGAAACGCAGACCGTCGTCCATCGCGATTGGGTGAATCAGGGTTACAACCATGTTCACGTTGTCGCCTGGCATTACCATCTCTACGCCTTCTGGCAGTTCGATGGTACCGGTCACGTCAGTAGTACGGAAGTAGAACTGTGGACGGTAGCCTTTGAAGAATGGCGTGTGACGACCACCTTCATCTTTGCTCAGGATGTACACTTCAGATTCGAACTGGGTGTGCGGCTTGATGGAGCCTGGCTTAGCCAGTACCTGACCACGTTCGATTTCTTCACGTTTGATACCACGCAGCAGAACACCTACGTTCTCACCAGCACGGCCTTCGTCCAGCAGTTTGCGGAACATTTCAACGCCAGTACAGGTAGACTTAACGGTGTCTTTGATACCAACGATTTCAACTTCTTCGCCAACTTTGATGATACCGCGCTCAACACGACCGGTAACAACGGTACCACGACCGGAGATGGAGAATACGTCTTCGATTGGCAGCAGGAACGGCTTGTCGATAGCACGCTCTGGCTCTGGGATGTAGCTGTCCAGGGCTTCGGCCAGTTCGATGATTTTCGCTTCCCACTCAGCTTCGCCTTCCAGCGCTTTCAGCGCGGAACCGCGGATTACTGGCAGGTCGTCGCCTGGGAAGTCGTAAGCGGACAGCAGTTCGCGAACTTCCATTTCTACCAGTTCCAGCAGCTCTTCATCATCAACCATGTCGCATTTGTTCATGAATACGATGATGAAAGGAACGCCAACCTGACGACCCAGCAGGATGTGCTCACGAGTCTGAGGCATTGGGCCGTCAGTCGCAGCTACTACCAGGATCGCGCCGTCCATCTGAGCAGCACCGGTGATCATGTTTTTCACGTAGTCGGCGTGCCCTGGGCAGTCAACGTGCGCGTAGTGACGAGTCGGGGTGTCATACTCAACGTGGGAGGTGTTGATGGTGATACCACGAGCTTTTTCTTCTGGCGCGTTATCGATCTGGTCGAAAGCACGTGCAGAACCGCCGTAGGTTTTAGCCAGAACGGTGGTGATCGCTGCAGTCAGGGTAGTTTTACCGTGGTCAACGTGGCCGATAGTACCAACGTTAACGTGCGGTTTTGTACGTTCAAATTTTTCTTTAGACACGGCTATATTCCTTACTATAGCGCTCTCCCCTTCTGGAGAGAGCACGGGACTTTGGTTTTAACCCTGCGGCTTATTTGCCACGGGCTTCGATTACGGCCTGAGCGACGTTGTTCGGTGCATCATCATACTTCAGGAATTCCATGGTGTATGATGCGCGACCTTTAGTCAGAGAACGCAGCTGAGTTGCGTAGCCGAACATTTCGGACAACGGTACTTCAGCGTGGATCTTAACGCCAGTCACTTCAGATTCCTGACCGCGCAGCATGCCGCGACGACGGCTCAAGTCACCGATAACGTCACCGGTGTTCTCTTCTGGAGTCTCAACTTCAACCTTCATGATAGGCTCAAGCAGAACTGGTTTCGCTTTCTTAAAGCCTTCTTTAAAGGCGATAGACGCGGCCAGTTTAAACGCCAGTTCAGAGGAGTCAACGTCGTGGTAAGAACCGAAGTGCAGACGAATACCCATGTCTACTACCGGGTAACCAGCCAACGGACCAGACTTCAGCTGCTCCTGGATGCCTTTATCAACGGCAGGGATGTATTCGCCAGGAATTACACCACCTTTGATGTCGTTGATGAACTCGTAACCTTTCGGGTTAGAGCCCGGCTCCAGTGGGTACATGTCGATCACAACGTGACCGTACTGACCGCGACCACCAGACTGCTTGGCGTGCTTACCTTCAACATCGGTAATCTTCGCGCGAATCGCTTCGCGGTAAGCTACCTGAGGTTTGCCCACGTTAGCTTCAACGTTGAATTCACGCTTCATGCGGTCAACGATGATGTCGAGGTGCAGTTCACCCATACCGGCGATGATGGTCTGGTTAGACTCTTCGTCAGTCCATACGCGGAATGACGGGTCTTCTTTAGCCAGACGGCCCAGAGCCAGACCCATTTTTTCTTGGTCAGCTTTGGTTTTTGGTTCAACGGCGATAGAGATTACCGGCTCAGGGAATTCCATACGCTCCAGGATGATTGGAGAGTCTGGATCACACAGGGTGTCCCCGGTGGTCACGTCTTTCAGACCGATCGCAGCGGCGATGTCGCCTGCGCGAACTTCTTTGATCTCTTCACGCTTGTTGGCGTGCATCTGAACGATACGGCCGAAACGCTCGCGCGCAGCCTTAACGGAGTTCAGCACGGTGTCGCCGGAGTTAACAACGCCGGAGTACACGCGGAAGAAGGTCAGGTTACCCACGAACGGGTCGGTAGCGATTTTGAACGCCAGCGCAGAGAACGGCTCGTCATCACTTGCGTGACGCTCAGCCGGAGTGTCTTTGCCATCGTCCAGGATACCGTTGATCGCAGGAACGTCAGTTGGTGCCGGCAGGTATTCGATTACCGCATCCAGCATCGCCTGTACGCCTTTGTTCTTGAACGCAGAACCACAGGTAACCAGGATGATTTCGTTGTTCAGCACGCGCTGACGCAGAGCGGATTTGATTTCTTCCTCGGTCAGCTCTTCGCCGCCCAGGTATTTTTCCATCAGCTCTTCGGAAGCTTCCGCAGCGGACTCGATCAGGTTCTGGCGCCATTCTTCAGCCAGATCCATCATGTCAGCCGGCACGTCTTCGTATTCGAAGGTTACGCCTGCGTCTTCTTCGTTCCAGTTGATCGCCTTCATCTTCACCAGGTCGATAACGCCGGTGAATTTGTCTTCTGCGCCGATAGCCAGCTGCAGAGGAACAGGGTTGGCGCCCAGACGAGTTTTGATCTGGCCTACAACTTTCAGGAAGTTAGCGCCCATACGGTCCATTTTGTTAACGAACGCGATACGTGGCACTTTGTATTTGTTAGCCTGACGCCATACGGTTTCAGACTGTGGCTGAACACCACCAACAGCACAGTAAACCATTACCGCGCCATCCAGCACACGCATGGAACGTTCTACTTCGATGGTGAAGTCAACGTGCCCTGGGGTGTCGATGATGTTTACGCGATGCGGTTCGAACTGCTTGGCCATACCAGACCAGAAGGCAGTAGTCGCTGCAGAAGTGATGGTAATACCACGCTCCTGCTCCTGTTCCATCCAGTCCATGGTGGCAGCGCCGTCATGAACTTCACCGATTTTGTGGTTTACACCGGTGTAGAACAGAATACGTTCGGTAGTGGTGGTTTTACCGGCGTCGATGTGAGCACTGATACCGATGTTACGGTAGCGTGCAATGGGTGTTGTACGAGCCATTTGATTCCTCTATTCCTAGGGCGTTCAAGTTCAGTTAACCCAAGCGGGCCGATTTGACGCGCCCGCTTGGTTAGCATGACTACAGCCGGATGATTACCAGCGGTAGTGGGCGAACGCCTTGTTGGCTTCGGCCATACGGTGAACGTCTTCACGCTTCTTAACAGCAGAACCTTTGTTCTCTGCTGCGTCAGACAGCTCGTTCGCCAGGCGCAGAGCCATGGATTTATCACCGCGTTTACGTGCAGCATCAACGATCCAACGCATTGCCAGAGCATTACGACGAACCGGGCGGACTTCAACTGGTACCTGATAAGTAGAACCGCCAACGCGACGCGACTTAACTTCTACAGTCGGGCGAACGTTGTCGAGAGCGACTTCGAAAGCTTCCAGGTGATCTTTACCAGAACGCTGAGCCAGGGTCTCCAGCGCGGTATAGACGATTGCTTCTGCAGTAGATTTTTTACCGTCTACCATCAGGATATTTACAAATTTGGCCAGCAGCTCAGATCCGAACTTAGGATCTGGCAGGATTTTACGTTGGCCGATTACGCGACGACGTGGCATGGAAATACTCCGTTGTTAATTCAGGATTGTCCAAAACTCTACGAGTTTATTTTGACATTAAAGTTAAAACGTTTGGCCTTACTTAACGGAGAACCATTAAGCCTTTGGCTTCTTCACGCCGTACTTGGAACGAGCTTGCTTACGGTCTTTAACACCGGAGCAGTCAAGTGCACCACGGACGGTGTGGTAACGCACACCTGGCAAGTCTTTTACACGACCGCCACGGATCAGGATTACGGAGTGTTCCTGCAGGTTGTGGCCTTCGCCACCGATGTAGGAAGTCACTTCGAAACCGTTGGTCAAACGCACACGGCAAACTTTACGCAGTGCGGAGTTTGGTTTTTTCGGGGTAGTGGTATATACGCGGGTGCATACGCCACGTTTCTGCGGGCAGGCTTCCAGCGCTGGAACGTTGCTTTTAGCAGCCTTCACAGAGCGTGGTTTGCGAACCAGCTGGTTAATTGTTGCCATTAAAAAAGCTCCTGGTTTTTGCTTCGTACTAGCTTCGTAAACATGTGATAAATCCCCTCGTATGCACTACTGGCAAAGTACGAGGACGCAGAATTTTAGGGCTGACCAGTATGGGTGTCAAGAAATATACAACATCACTCTTATCACCAGGCCATTTGGCTGCGGTGTTGTTCGGTTAATTCAACGAAGTGATTATAGCCGACGACAGTGATTTTGTGCGAAAAGTGACCAACCAATCCCCGGGCTTCCAGGTCGTCCTGCAGCGCATAAAGGGATATGGGGGCGGCGAGCAGCAATTCAAGATGAGCGCTGCCGGCAAGGCCTGCCAGCACGCCGTCCTGCAGCAGCAGCAGCGCGTCGCCCTGCGCCGTCAGGCGCAGCAGCGCAGGCAGGTCACATTGGTTTGGCGAATGGCTCAGGGTATACAGCATCAGAGGATCCTAAAACGTCATCACGGCGTCGTAGCCGTCCAGTTCGCGGCGTAGCTCGTCCGGCGCCAGCACCTCGGCGTCCAGCACCCAATCGGTCACCTGGCTCAGTCCGCGTTCCTGCAGTGAAGCCTGGCACAGATAGCACCGCTCCACGTCATACAGCGGCAGCACGCCAAAGGTGGCAATGTAATTGCGCGCCAAAATCTTTTCCGGCTGTTGGCCCGGCAACAGCTGCAATACGCCATCGCCGACAAAAAACACCCCCACATCTTCACTGAGCGCCGACGTGGCGAGCAGCGCATCCAGCCCTTCCCTGCCGCTGGCGCCGCCGTGCGGCCCATGGGTGAAAACAAAAGCGACTCGTTTCATCCTATCCTCAGAACTGCACCAGACGGTCGCAACTTAGCGACGCTTCGGCCAGGGAACCCAACCCGCTCAGGGTAAAACCGGGCTGCAGGTTGGCGCTTGCCAGCCCCTGCTGCGCCGCCTCCCGCTCATCGGTGACGCCGCGGCGCAACGCGGCGGCCACGCAGACGTTGAGCGCCACGCCGTGTTGCTGAGCCAGCTGCGCCCAACCGCGCACCAGGTCGAACTCATCGCTGGCGGGCGCGGTCAGCTGGTTGGCGTTCAATACCCCTTCACGGTAGAAAAAGACGCTGGAAAGCCGGTGTCCTTTCGCCAGCAGGGCCTGAGCGAACTGATAGGCGCTGCTGGCCTGCTGCGTGCCGTAAGCCGGACCGGTGACCAACAGACAATAATCGAGCATCAACGGTCGCTTCCCAACAGATCGCCGCTCTTGAACTGGCGGATGTACAAATACACGGTGTGTTTGGAGATATTCAGGCGATCCGCCACCTGATTGATCGCATCCTTGATGTCGAAGATGCCTTTCTCATAGAGGTTTAGCACTACCTGGCGGTTCTTGGCGTTATTGGATACCGAGCGATCGGCATTCACCTCTTCGATGGTGAACTCCAGCGTCTGCGCCACCAGATCGTCGACGGAAGAGGCGAAATTCACCGACGACGGCACGTCCTGCGTGGCCGGCGGCATAAAGGTCTGCATGATCTGCGAGAACGGCACATCGAGGTTCATGTTGATGCACAGCAGGCCGATTACCCGCTGTTCGCGATTGCGAATGGCGATGGTCACCGACTTCATCAGCACGCCGCTCTTGGCGCGGGTGAAGTAGGCTTTCGACACGCTGCTGTCGTCGCCGGCCATGTCGTGCAGCATGCGCAGCGCCAGGTCAGTGATCGGCGAACCGATTTTACGCCCGGTATGTTCCCCGTTGGCGATGCGCACCGCTGAGCTGTTCAGGTCTTCCAGCGCGTGCAATACGATCTCGCAGTGGCCGCCGATCAACATCGCCAGCCCATCGACCACCGCTTCATAGGATTTCAGGATTTCATGATCCGTTTGAGTAAACGGACGTTCATTCAGCAAATCAAGTTCGCTGGCTTCGCTGGATAAAAGCGAATTCGACATCGAAGATACCACCCTCATAGATCGCCTGTGCCAGGGGGCGCAGCTAAAACCGCTCGGACCGGATCGCTGCCGTCGTCGGCACGCCGCAGCGCGGCTGGCTGAGAGCAGCATAAACGGCACGATGACATCCGCGGGCGAGGCGGCCGGGAACAATTTTAGGTACACGCCCTAAGGGGCAGACGCATGACTGATAAGTCAGAATTATTAGTCTAGCAAAGCGACCGGAGCAAAGTCCTTGCGTTTGCGCGTGGTATTGACGTTAAGCCCGATGCCCGGCAGGCGTCAAGCGTTCAATGGAGAGAGAAGCGGCGGCGGTCGAAATGAAAACCGCCGCGGAGGGCATCCGCGGCGGTGGCAAACAGAGCGACGAGATTATTTCGCTTTGGCGTCTGCTTTCGCGTCAGCCGATTTTTCGGCTTTAGCGTCGGCTTTCGGCGCCGCTTTCACGTCCAGCAGCTCAACGTCGAACACCAGCGTGGAGTTAGCCGGGATGCCCGGAACGCCGGTTTTACCGTAGGCCAGCGCCGGTGGGATCACCAGCTTGATTTTGCCGCCTTTCTTGATGTGCTTCAGGCCTTCGGTCCAGCCAGGGATCACACCATCCAGACGGAATGACAGCGGCTCACCGCGGGTGTAGGAGTTATCGAACTCGGTACCGTCGGTCAGGGTGCCTTTGTAGTTCACCACCACGGTGTCGCTGTCTTTCGGCGCTTCACCCGCGCCCGGTTTCTCTACCTGATACAGCAGGCCGGATTCGGTTTTCTTCACGCCTTTTTCTTTAGCGAAGCTGTCGCGATACTTGGCGCCTTTGGTTTCGTTGTCCTTGGCGTCCTGCTCCATCTTCGCCTGTGCGGAAGCCTTCACGCGCGCTTCAAAGCCCTGCAGGGTCTTTTCGATGTCGGCGTCGTTCAGCTTGCTCTTGTTAGCGAAAGCGTCCTGAACGCCGGCGATCAGCTGATCTTTGTCCAGCTTGATGCCCAGCTTCTCTTGCTCTTTCAGAGAGTTGTCCATGTAACGGCCAAGAGAGGCGCCCAGTGCGTAAGCCGCTTGCTCGTCGTCGTTTTTGAACTTGCCGGTGCTTGGCGCTGCTGCCGCGTCTGCCGCCGGTTTAGCGGCATCGGCTGCCATGACCTGGGTCGCATTCAGAGCAAAAGCCATGGTGGTTGCCAGAAGCGTGACTTTAAACAAAGATTTCATCCATTTCTCCAATGTCTGAAGCAATGCCCCAAACAATCATTAGGTAAGATAACCGGGCTACTATAGCTGCCTGAAACAAAACAAAACAGTCGCACAGGTAACCAATCGAGTCAAAGTGTGACTCCCGCTTTGCCAAGAAGTTTCCCGCTGCGTGCTACTCACATGATAAATCAGATTTTTCTTGCAGAATATTCGGCGAGGTTAGCAAAAAACGGCGAATCAGGCGTGCAGCTTTTCAGCACTTTACACTGCCGATCGCAACGTTGCGCGCCGCCCAAAGAAATAGCGCGGGCAAACCCGACGCCAGCTGTTACCATAGCGCCGAATCAGGATTTTATCGCGTCAGAGGTAGCCTCATGCACAACGCCGACATTCAAAGCCTGCTACAGCGGCTTGAAGAACTGGAAAGCCGTCAGGCTTTTCAAGAGCTCACTATCGAAGAGCTCAACCAGACCGTCACCCAGCATCAGATGGAAATGCTGAAGATGCGCGAGCACCTGCGCATGTTGACCGACAAACTGCGCTCGACCCAAACCTCGATGATCGCCTCGCAATCGGAAGAAACCCCTCCGCCGCACTATTGAGGGGCGCCGCGCATAAAAAAGGGCAGCCAATGGCTGCCCTCTCGTCTCGGGATTGCGTTCTGCTTAGTGGCAGCCGCAACCGCCGTTGCCGCAACCGCCTTTACCGTGGTCGTGACCATGGTCGTGATCGTGGCTGTGGCCGTGACCGCCGCAGCAGCCTTCACCGTGCTCGTGGTGATGATCGTGCTCGCCGTGTACGTGACCGTGCGCCAGTTCTTCTGCGGTCGCTTCGCGGATCGCGACAACTTCCACGTTGAAGTTCAGGTTTTGGCCGGCCAGCATGTGGTTGCCGTCAACCACAACGTGGTCGCCGTCAACTTCAGTGATTTCAACCGGTACCGGGCCCTGATCGGTGTCAGCCAGGAAACGCATGCCGACCTGCAGTTCGTCAACGCCCATGAAGACGTCTTTCGGTACGCGCTGCACCAGGTTTTCGTCGTAGTTGCCGTACGCGTCGTTCGCGCCGACGTGAACGTCAAAACGATCGCCAACGTCGTGGCCTTCGAGCGCTTTTTCCAGACCTGCGATCAGAGAACCATGCCCGTGCAGATAGTCCAGCGGTGCGCTCACCGGAGACTCATCAACCAAAACACCGTCTTCTGTACGTACTTGGTAAGCCAGGCTGACCACCAAGTCTTTTGCTACTTTCATGATATCTCCTACCGTTGGCTACTAGGACGCGCACCGTTATCGGGATGCGCGCCTTTTCCGGACAGATTGTAACGGAAATCTGCCTCGCTGTACCCTCCGGGATAAAAAAACGCTACTTCGGCTGAAAAATGCCGATCACCTGCTCTTGCGGTCGAACGTGTTTTTCCACCTGTTGTTCGGTCTGGCGCTGGTGATGGCCGCACTTGACGCACTCCACCACTTCCACCTGATCCTCCCGCCATACCGCCAGCGTATCCATGGCGCTACAGCTCGGGCACACCGCTCCGGCGATAAATCTCTTACGTGTTGCAGACATCGTTATGCTCCCGCTTATTCGTATTCATCCCAGCCGTCAAACTGGCGACTTTCTTTTTGCATTTCGCGATGGAAGAGCTCTTCCAGCTCGCGCCGCGCCTCTTTCACGCGAGAAATTTGCGCCACGTCGCCCTGATGCGGCGGCATCAGCTCACGCAGCATGCGCATATCCAGACGACGGAAATGCTGCTGGGCGCGAAAGGCCTGATGCGGGTGCATGCCCAATTCCATCAGCGCCTTGCGCCCCAGTTCCAGCGCGCTGGAGAAGGTCTCGCGGCTGAACTGTTTTACGCCCGCCTGCAGCAGCTCATGTGCCTCCACGCGGCCGCGCGCGCGCGCCAGGATGCTCAGGTTAGGGAAGTGCTGCTGGCACAGCCGCACGATCGCCATGGTGTCTTCCGGCTCATTGCTGGTGATCACGATCGACTTGGCCTTCTCTGCGCCTGCCGCGCGCAGCAGCTCCAGCTCGGTGGCGTCGCCGTAATAGACCTTGTAACCGTAGCGACGCAGCACGCCGACGGCGCTGACGTCGCGTTCCAGTACGGTAATGCGCATTTTGTTGGCCATCAGCAGGCGGCCGATCACCTGGCCAAAACGCCCGAAGCCGACGATGATCACCTGCGGATCGTCATCTTCCACGTACGGCGTCTCCTCGTCTTCGTCTTTGGCGTTATAGCGGCGCGCCAAAATGCGATCGATGGCCTGCATCAACAGCGGCGTGGTCATCATCGACAGCGTCACCACCACCAGCAGCAAAGAGAGTTGATCCGGCTGCAGCACCTTTTGGGCGCCCGCCGCCGAAAACAGCACGAAGGCGAACTCACCGCCCTGGCTGAGCACGCCGGCGAACTGCAGGCGTACCGAACTGCGCAGGCCGAACAGGCGCGATACGCCGTAGAGCACGCCGGATTTCACCGCCACCAACGCCAACACGCCGATCAACACCTCGGCCAGATGGGTGTAGAGCACGCCGATATTCAACACCATGCCCACCGAGATAAAGAACAGCCCCAGCAGCAGCCCTTTAAACGGCTCGATGGAGATCTCCAGTTCGTGGCGGTATTCGCTCTCCGCCAGCAGCACGCCGGCGATGAAGGTGCCGAGCGCCATCGACAGGCCGAGCGTCTCCATAAACAGCGCCGAGCCGAGCACCAGCAGCAGCGCCGCGGCGGTAAAGATCTCGCGCACGCCGGAAGCGGCGATATAGCGGAACAGCGGCCGCAGCAGGAAGCGGCCGCCGATCAGCATGCCGCCGAACGCCGCCACCTTGAGCGCGATCTTCGCCCAGTCGTCGCTGGTGCCGCCGGCGCCGGCCAGAATGGGGATCAACGCCAGCGCCGGGATCACCGCCATATCCTGGAACAGCAGCACCGAGAACCCCAGCTGCCCGCCTTCGTTGCGGTTCATGCCCTTTTCGCGCATCAGCTGCAGCGCCATGGCGGTGGAAGACATCGCCAGGCCAACGCCGCCGATCACCGCCGCCTGCCAGGCGAAGTGCGTCAGGTACAGCAATGCGCCCAGCACCGCCGCGGTGATCAGCACCTGGCCGGCGCCGGCGCCGAAAATCGAGCGCCGCAGCTCCCACAGCTTGCTGGGGTTCAGCTCCAGGCCGATGATGAACATCAGGAACACCACGCCCAGCTCGGAGAAGTGCAGGATCTCGTCAACGTCGCGAATAAAACCCAATCCCCACGGGCCGATGGCGATGCCGGCGATCAGATAACCCAGCACCGCGCCGATCCCCAGGCGACGGGCGATCGGCACCGTCACCACCGCGGCAAACAGGAACAGTAAAATGGCGGTCAGTAAGGTCGATCCTTCCATGATCACCGCCCCCCGTGCGGCAGCGGGTGGCTCAGCCACTCCCCGTAGGCGTCTGCGTGGCTGCGCAGCACCTCCGGCTTTTGCCGCCGCGCCCAATAGACCACGAACGGCGTCAACCAGTGCATATGGCACATCCCGGCGGTCAACTCGAACGGCCGCAGGATATCTTCCATCGGATAATGGTTATAACCGCCGGTGCGGTAGGCGCCTTCCGGCTCGCCGGTGGTGATCACCGAACGCCAGTATTTGCCCGCCAGCGCATTGCCGCCCACGCCGCTGGCGAAGCCGCGCGCCAGCACGCGATCCAGCCATTCCTTCAGCAGCGCCGGGCAGCTGTAGGTATACAGCGGGTGCTGAAACACGATGACCTGATGCTCACGCAGCAGCTGTTGTTCGTGATGAATATCGATAAAAAAATCAGGGTAGTGCGCGTAGAGATCGTGCACGGTGACATGTTCCAATTGCTGCGCCGGTCGAAGCAAAACTCGGTTCGCCACCGAGTCATGGGATTCCGGATGGGCATACAGCAGCAAGACCTTGGGCGGCTGCGACATCATTCCCCTCCAAAGCGTCGTCAGGGTAGCGGTTTTCCGTTACCATGCATCGCAAAGACAAAAACAGCGCGCGGTGCGCGTTCTGTTACCTTAATGATAATTTAACATACTCTGAACATACGGCGCTTTATGATTGTATTCTCCTCGCTACAAATCCGACGCGGCATCCGCGTCCTGCTGGACAACGCCACGGCGACGGTTAATCCAGGTCAGAAGGTCGGCCTGGTCGGCAAAAACGGCTGCGGCAAATCCACGCTGTTGTCGCTGCTGAAGGGCGAGATCGCGGCGGACGGCGGCAGCTTCACCTTCCCCGGCAACTGGGCGCTGGCCTGGGTCAACCAGGAGACGCCGGCGCTGGACGTGCCGGCGATCGAGTATGTTATCGACGGCGACCGCGAGTTTCGCCAGCTCGAAGCCGAACTGCAGGCCGCCAACGACCGCAACGACGGCCACGCCATCGCCACCCTGCACGGCAAGCTGGACGCCATCGACGCCTGGACCATTCGTTCCCGCGCCGCCAGCCTGCTGCACGGTCTCGGCTTCTCCAACGAACAACTGCAAAGCCCGGTGCGCGACTTTTCCGGCGGCTGGCGCATGCGTCTTAACCTGGCGCAGGCGTTGGTGTGCCGTTCCGATCTGCTGCTGCTCGACGAACCGACCAACCACCTGGATCTCGATGCGGTGATCTGGCTGGAGCGCTGGCTGAAAAGCTATCCCGGCACGCTGGTGCTTATCTCGCACGACCGCGACTTCCTCGATCCGATCGTCGACAAGATCCTGCATATCGAACAGCAGACGATGAACGAGTACACCGGCAACTACTCGTCGTTCGAACGCCAACGCGCCACCAAACTGGCGCAGCAGCAGTCGCTGTATCAGCACCAGCAAGAAAAAGTGGCGCACCTGCAAAGCTATATCGACCGTTTCCGCGCGCAGGCGACCAAGGCCAAGCAGGCGCAGAGCCGCATCAAGATGCTGGAACGCATGGAGCTGATCGCCCCGGCGCACGTCGACAACCCGTTCACCTTCAGCTTCCGCCCGCCGGAAAGCCTGCCGAACCCGCTGCTGCGCATGGAAAAAGTCAGCGCCGGGTACGGCGACAAGGTGATCCTGAAGTCCATCAAACTGAACCTGGTGCCCGGCTCACGCATTGGCCTGCTCGGCCGCAACGGCGCCGGTAAATCGACGTTGATCAAACTGCTGGCCGGCACCCTGGAGCCGCTGAGCGGCGAGATCGGCCTGGCGAAAGGCATCAAGCTGGGTTACTTCGCTCAGCACCAGCTGGAATTCCTGCGCGCCGACGAGTCGCCGCTGCAGCACCTGAGCCGCATCGCGCCACGGGTACTGGAGCAACAGCTGCGCGATTATCTGGGCGGTTTCGGCTTCCAGGGCGACAAGGTCAGTGAAATCACCGAACGCTTCTCCGGCGGCGAGAAGGCGCGGCTGGTGCTGGCGCTGATCGTCTGGCAGCGCCCGAACCTGCTGCTGCTCGATGAACCGACCAACCACCTGGATCTCGACATGCGCCAGGCGCTGACCGAGGCGCTGATCGATTTCGAAGGCGCATTGGTGGTGGTCTCGCACGACCGTCACCTGCTGCGCTCCACCACCGACGATCTGTACCTGGTGCACGATGGCCAGGTCGAGCCTTTCGAAGGCGATCTCGACGATTATCAGCAGTGGCTGATCGATCTGCAGCGCCAGGAAAGCCAACAGGACGCGCCGGAAAAAGAGAGCGGCAGCAACAGCGCACAGGCGCGCAAGGATCAAAAACGCCGCGAGGCGGAGTTCCGTACGCAAACCCAACCGCTGCGCAAGCAGATCGCCAAACTGGAACAGCAGATGGAAAAACTGGGCGCCGAACTGGCGGCGGTGGAAGAGCAGTTGGCGGATTCCGCACTGTACGACATCAGCCGCAAGGCCGAGTTGACCGACTGCCTGCAAAAGCAGAGCCAGGTCAAATCCGCGCTGGAAGAGACGGAAATGACCTGGCTGGATGCGCAGGAACAGCTGGAGCAGTTAACGCAGGCGTTCGACGCCTAACCGTTTTTACGCCTTGTAAAAGGGCTTGTCCCCCAGAATGGTCGCGCGGTGCATGATGCGCCGCTGCGGCAGATAATCCGCGTTGGCGTAGTGCTGCGTCACGCGGTTATCCCAGATCGCCACGTCATTCTCCTGCCAACGCCAGCGCACCTGAAACTCCGGTTTGGTGATGTGAGCAAACAGGAAATTCAGTAAAGCGTCGCTCTCCTTCGGCGCCAGATCGACGATCCGCGTGGTGAACCCTTCATTGACGAACAGCGCCTGCCGGCCGCTGACCGGATGGGTACGCACCACCGGATGCAACAGCGGCGGGTTTTTCTGCACCGCCAGTTGCCAGCGCTGATGCTCTTCTTCACTGCCGCGATGCTTGTGCTCCGGGAACGACTTGGTGAAGTCATGTTCCGCGCGCAGCCCCGCGAGCAGCGTTCTGAACGGCGCCGACAGCGCCTCATAGGCGGCGATGCCGCTGGCCCACAGCGTATCGCCGCCGGTGGCAGGCAGCGTCTTGGCCGCCAGGATCGCCCCCAGCGGCGGGTTCTCGATAAAGGTCACGTCGGTGTGCCAGTTGTCGTTATCCGGCGGGTTGTCGTCGTGGGTATCGAGCACGATGATCTCTTCCACGTCGGTGGCGTGCGGATAGACCGGATGGATGTGCAGATCGCCGAAGCGGCCGGCCAGATCGCGCTGCTGCAGCGGCGTGATCGGCTGATTGCGGAAGAACAGCACCTGATGCTTGAGCAGCGCATGATAAAGCTGTTCAAACTGGCCGTCGCCCAGCGGCCGGGCCAACTCGACGTTTTCCACCAGCGCCCCGATGTAAGGCCCCAGCGGGGTGATATTCAGACGTTCGTTCATTGCTGTACTCCATGCCACGGGGTCAATCGGCGCTGCAGGGCGCGCAGCCCCAGCTCCAACCCAAATGCAATCACCGCAATCACGCCGATGCCGGCCAGCACCACGTCGGTCGCCAGAAACTCACCGGCGGATTGCACCATAAATCCCAGGCCGCGCGTGGCGGCGATCAGTTCGGCGGCTACCAGCGTCGACCAGCCGACGCCCAGCCCGATGCGAATGCCGGTCAGGATCTCCGGCAGCGCGCTCGGCAGCACCACGAAACGCAGCACCTGCCAACGCGTGGCGCCCAACGCGCGGGCGGCGCGCACCCGTACCTGCGCCACGCTGCGCACGCCCGCCACGGCGGACAGCGTCACCGGCGCGAAAATCGCCAGATAAATCAGCAAGATCTTCGAGGTTTCGCCGATGCCGAACCAAATCACCATCAGCGGCAAATACGCCAACGGCGGCACCGGACGATAGATCTCAATCAGCGGATCGAGGATGCCGCGCACCGTGTCGTTCAGCCCCATGGCGATGCCCACCGGAATGCCGACGATCACCGCCGCCAGCAGCGCCACCAAAATGCGCCCCAGGCTGGCCGCCAGATGCTGCCACAGCGTGGCGTCCATAAAGCCTTGCGGGCTGGCGATGGTGATCAGCTGATGCAATACCTGCTGCGGCGCCGGCAGGAACAGCGGGCTGATCAGCTGCAGCGCCGTCACGCCCCACCAGACGATCAACACCGTCAACAGCGTGGCGCCGCTCAGCCAAACGTTGCGCGGCACGCTGAAACGGCGCGTCGCTTTGCCCTGCGGCTGCGCCGCGGCCTTTAACGTGGAATGCAGGCTCATAACAAGGCCTCGCGCTGTTGGAAAACTTTGCCCAGCACGTATTCGCGCTGCGCGATAAATTCAGGATCGGACTTAATTGAGCGGCAGGCTTCGCCGTCGGCATAGCGTTGGCCGAAGTTCAGCGACAGCCGCTCCACCACCTGCCCCGGCCCCGGCGACAGCAGCAACAGCTCGCTGGCGAGGAACACCGCCTCTTCAATATCGTGAGTGATCAGCAGCACCTGCTTGCCGGTATCGCGCCAGATGGTCAGCAGCAGCTCTTGCATCTGCTCGCGAGTGAACGCGTCCAGCGCGCCGAACGGTTCATCCAGCAACAGCAGACGCGGATCGGCGGCCAGGGCGCGGGCGATGCCGACGCGTTGGCGCATGCCGCCGGAAAGCTGCCAGATGAAATGCCGCTCGTAACCGGCCAGACCGACGCGCTGCAACATCTGCTCCGCCACCTGGCGGCGCTGCGCCTTGCCGACGCCGGCCAGCTGCAGGCCGAACTCGACGTTGTCCACCACGTTACGCCACGGCAGTAAACCCTCATGCTGGAACACCACGCCCCGTTCGGCGCTTGGGCCATGAACGGACGTTCCATCCAGCGTGATGCTGCCAGCTGAAGGCTCGATAAACCCGGCGATTAAATTCAGCAGCGTGGTTTTGCCGCAGCCCGACGGGCCGAGCACCACCACCAGTTGCCCGGCGGCGATCTGGAACGACACGTCACGCAGCGCGGGCCGCCCCTGATATTCTGCTGAAAGATGGCTGACGTTTAGCATCCTGCTTCCTTACGACTGCGGCGCAGCCTGCACCTGTTTCACAAAACGGTCGGTCACATAAGCGCTGTAATCGCTGTCGACCTGCGGGATCTTGCCCTGCTGCTTGAGGAACTCGGCGGTATCGCGGATTGCCTTGTCCACCGGCTGGCCGAGTTGGGCGACCTGATCCGCCACCGGCAGATAACGGTTCCCCTTCACCAGCTCCGGCACCTGCGCTTCCGGCACGCCGCTCAAGCGCGCCAAGGTGCTGAGATGGCTCGGATCTTTCAGCCACTGTTCCGGCGCCGCCAGGTAGGCCTTCTGCGCCTGCAGGGCGCTGGCGGCAAAGGCGGTCACCACGTCGGGATGTTTCTCGGCAAAGTCTTTGCGCACCACCCACACGTCCAGGGTTGGCGAACCCCATTCGCCCACCTGCGCGGAGTCGGTCAACACCTTGCCTTGTTTGGCCAGTTCGTTGACCACCGGCGCCCAGACGTAGGCGCCGTCGATGTCGCCGCGCTGCCAGGCGGCGGCGATGGCCGGCGGCTGCAGATTGAGGATCTTCACCTGTTCAGGCTTGATGCCCCAATGTTTGAGCGAGGCCAGCAGGCTGTAATGGGTGGTGGAGATAAACGGCACCGCGATGCGCTTGCCGATCAGATCCTGCGGGCTTTTGATGTCATTCTTCACCACCAGCGCTTCGGAACTGCCGAGCTGCGAGGCGATGAGGAACACTTCGATGGGGAGTTTTTGGCTGGCGGCCACCGCCAGCGGGCTGGAGCCGATATTGCCGATCTGCACGTCGCCGGAGGCCAGCGCGCGCAACACGCTGGAGCCGCTGTCGAACTTACGCCAGTCGACGGTCGCACCGGACTGTTTGGCGAAGCTGTTTTCCGCCTGCGCCACCTTGGCCGGCTCCGCCGACGTCTGGTACGCCACGGTGACGTCCACCGCATAGGCGCTGGCAGCGCTGAGCGACAGCGCCAGCAGCGCCGCGTTGCGTAAAGAAAAGAGTTTGCCCGCCATGTTCCGCTCCGTTGATAAAAATCTGTTCAGTTGCTGACAGTTTTATCTGAGCGATGACGGGCGATAAAAGAATAAAAAAGTCTTCTTTATTACCTTAGGTAATATTAAAGCGAATCACAGCACGATCGTCCCGCGCAAGAACACGTGAGCGTAGCCGCCGAGCAGCGTGCGGTCCCCTTGCAGTTCGCAGAACAGCTCGCCGCCGCGCGCCGAAATCTGCCGGGCGTGCAGCCGATGGCGGCCGAGACGCGCCGTCCAGTAAGGCATCAACGTACAATGCGCGGAACCGGTCACCGGATCCTCGCCGCCGTCGAGCGTGAAATAGCGCGAAACGAAGTCCACGGTGTCACCCGGCGCGGTGACGATCACCGCGCGGCCGGCCAATGCGATCAGCGCCGGGATGTCCGGGCGCAGCGCGCGCACCTGCGCCTCATTTTCCACCACCGCCAGCAGCGCTTTCGCCTGCCACACTTCCTGCGGCTGCACGCCCAGCAGCGCCGCGAGGCCCGCCGGTTCGGCGACTTTCTGCGGCGGCCTGGCGGGGAAATCAAGCACCAGCCGCTCCCCATCCCGCTCATCGCGCTTGACGAACAGCTCGCCGCCGGCCGATCTGAAGCGAATATCCTTCAGCGCCGGGTTAACCGCGCTGAACATCACATGCGCCGCCGCCAGCGTGCCATGGCCGCAAAGATCGACCTCACGCTCCGGGGTAAACCAGCGAATGGCGGTCATGTCGCCGTCATCCCAGACAAAGCTGGTCTCCGGCAGGCCGATCTCGTTGGCGATCGCCTGCAGCCGCTCCGTCGGCAGTGGCTGCGTCAGCAGGCAGACCCCGGCCGGGTTGCCGCGCAGCCCCTCACCGGTAAAGGCGACCACGTGATAATAGTTTTCCGCCATCGTTCCGCTCCTTAATGCCAAATCAGTAATACACAGGCTGCAGTCAGCAGCCCCATGGAAACGTTGAAGATAATCCAGGCCTTTTTGCTGCGCAGCAGGCGGCCGATCACCGTGCCGAACGCCAGCCAGATAACGCCGGCGACGATGTTGACCGCCAAAATGCCCAGCGCGATCGCCGCAATGGAACCGTTGTACTTATCGCCCGCCAGACTGAAGCTCGCCACCGCGCCCAGCGCCATCAGCCAGGCTTTCGGGTTGAGGAACTGCAACAGCCAGCCCTGATACAGCCGCACCGGCTGCGGCGGCGCCACGTCGGTTTCCAGCTTTTCATAGGCGGCGGTGGCGACTTTCCACGCCAGCCACAGCAGGTACAAACTGCCGAGGATTTTCAGGATCAGGTGCAGCGACGGGTAAACCAGGATCAGGCTGCCGACGCCGAAGGCCACCAGCAGCAAAATGCTTTGCATGCCGAGCATGATGCCAATCATCAGCCACAGCGAACGCATAAAGCCGAAATGAGCGCCGGAGGTGGTCAGCAGCAGGTTATTGGGGCCAGGCGTGATGGCGGCGACCCACAGGAAGCCCAGCATCGAAAGGAATAAACTCGGTTCCATGGCACGGGTGCTCCTCACCCAAGGCGCTTTTTTGCAGTATCATTGTCAGTTATTGGTATTGAAGCTAACAGTGCGCCTGGGATCTCACAATAGTCGCCAACAACATTTTTACTCCGCCTATGCATGACGTCTTTCGCCCCCTGACCGGGGCCAGTAACCCGCACCTGCAAACGCTGTTGCCGCGGCTGGTGCGCCGCCGCGTGTTATTGAAACCGCATTGGCAACGGCTGGAATTGCCCGACGGCGATTTCGTCGATCTCGCCTGGAGCGAGGATCCGGCGCAGGCGCGCGATAAACCGCGCGCGGTGCTGTTCCACGGTCTGGAGGGCAGCTTCTACAGCCCCTACGCGCATGGCCTGCTCAACGCCTGGCGCGAACGTGGCTGGCTCGGGGTGGTGATGCACTTTCGCGGCTGCAGCGGCGTGCCCAACCGCAAACAGCGCATCTACCACTCCGGCGAAACCGAAGACGCGCGTTTCTTCCTGCGCTGGCTGCACGACAGCTACGGCGAGGTGCCAACCGCGGCAGTAGGCGTTTCGCTCGGCGGCAACATGCTGGCCTGTTATCTGGCGCAGCAAGGCGCCGACAGCCTGCTGCAGGCGGCGGTGGTGGTCTCGGCGCCGCTGATGCTGGAGCCCTGCGCCTATCGCATGGAGCAAGGCTTCTCCCGCGTCTATCAGCGCTACCTGTTGGGGCAGCTGAAACAAAACGCCACCCGCAAACTGTTGCACTACCCGGACACCCTGCCGCTCAAGCTGTCGCAGCTGAACGGGTTGCGGCGCATCCGCGAATTCGACGACGCCATCACCTCGCGCATTCACGGCTTCAGCGACGCCACCGATTATTATCGCCGCTGCAGCGCCCTGCCGCTGTTGCCGGCGATCCAAACGCCGCTGCTGATCATCCATGCGAAGGACGATCCCTTCATGACCCATGAGGTGATCCCCGACGTCGCCGGCCTGCCGCGCAATATCGAATATCAGCTGACCGAGTTCGGCGGCCACGTCGGCTTTGTCGGCGGCACGCTGAAAAAACCGCACATGTGGCTGGAGCATCGCATTCCGGCCTGGCTTTCCCCTTATCTGGACATCCCGACGTGATCATTCCCTGGCAAGAACTGGCAACCGACACCCTGAACAGCCTGATCGAATCCTTTGTGCTGCGTGAAGGCACCGATTACGGCGAGCACGAACGATCGCTGGAGCAGAAGGTGGAGGACGTGCGCCGCCAGCTGAAAAACGGCGAGGTGGTGCTGGTGTGGTCGGAACTGCATGAGAGCGTCAACATCATGCCGCGCGGTCAGATCCGCGCCGGGCAGGAAGAAATTTAGTGGCGCCCGGTTCTATGACTGACGGAAAAAATCAGGTAACAATGGGACATTGCAAACCAGCGCGCGCCATTTTTTCCTGACATAGAGAGCGTCAACAAGAGCCACAATAATCCCCTGACGCCGGCGCATTCAACACGGAGTGACAACTACCATGTCTGCCAAACATCCCGTTATCGCGGTGACCGGTTCCAGCGGCGCCGGCACCACCACCACCAGCGTGGCGTTCCGCAAAATCTTCCAACAGCTCAACATTCGCGCCGCCGAGCTGGAGGGCGACAGCTTCCACCGCTACACCCGGCCGGAAATGGACGCGGCGATCCGCAAGGCGCGCGATCTGGGCAGACACATCAGCTATTTCGGCCCCGAGGCCAACGACTTCGGCCTGCTGCAGCAGAGCTTTATCGAGTACGGCAAAAATGGCACCGGCCGTTCGCGCAAGTACCTGCACACCTACGACGAAGCGGTACCCTACAATCAGGTGCCGGGCACCTTCACCCCGTGGGAGCCGCTGCCGGCGCCGACCGACGTGCTGTTCTACGAGGGGCTGCACGGCGGTGTGGTCACCGAACACCATGACGTGGCCAACCACGTCGATCTGCTGGTCGGCGTGGTGCCGATCGTCAACCTGGAGTGGATCCAGAAGCTGATCCGCGATACCGGCGAACGCGGCCACTCCCGCGAGGCGGTGATGGATTCGGTGGTGCGTTCGATGGAAGACTACATCAACTACATCACGCCGCAGTTCTCGCGCACCCACATCAACTTCCAGCGCGTACCGACGGTGGATACTTCCAACCCGTTCGCCGCCAAAGCCATTCCCTCATTGGATGAAAGCTTCGTGGTGATCCACTTCCGCGGGCTGGATCAGATTGACTTCCCCTATTTGCTGGCGATGCTGCAGGGCTCGTTTATCTCGCACATCAATACGTTAGTGGTGCCGGGCGGCAAGATGGGGCTGGCGATGGAGCTGATCATGGCGCCGCTGGTGCAGCGGCTGCTGGAAGGCAAGAAGATCGAATAAACGCGTTGAGCGCGGCGGCGGGCCGCGCTCCGTCTCGATTACGCCGGCTGGCGGATCTCGAAGCTGTGGGTCACCGTAGCGGCCTTGTTGAGCATCAGCGCCACCGAGCAGTACTTCTCCGCCGACAGGTTCACCGCTCGCTCTACGATTTTGTCGGTCAGATCCTGGCCGGTGACGATGAAGTGCAGGTTGATATGGGTGAACAACCGCGGGGCTTCTGCACGGCGCTCGGAGGTCAGCTTCACCTCGCAGTCGCGCACGTCGTTGCGCCCTTTTTGCAGGATGGACACCACGTCGATCGCGCTGCAGCCACCCACCGACATCAGCACCATCTCCATCGGGCTGGGCGCTTTATCGCCGGCGTTGCCGTCCATCAGCACCTGGTGGCCGGAGGCCGATTCACCCAAAAACGTTAACCCTTCCACCCACTTAACTCTTGCCTGCATTCTGGTCACTCCGGTTGATTTCTTAAAATCAGAGTACGCTTTCGCATAGAAACAGGCAACGTAACCTGATGCTAATCATGCTGAAGCGAGACAACACGAGACACCCGCCTTACTCTGTGCTACAAACAGAGCCGCAATAAATCTTTCCGGGACACTGAATTTCAGGGAAACGCCCAGAGAAAGGCTCCTTTACCGGTATGTTAACAGAATGTAGCTTGCAGCGCTTACGGCAAGTTAATATGCTAGAGCGACAGCGTATTTTTATGACACGCCTCAAAACTTGCCGGTAGCCCTCGCTCATAACTGCGGCTACAGGCGGGTTTTACAGGGAACTCTGACCCCTGTGACACAAGGCAGCGATAACAACAGAGGATAACAGCGAATGGTTCTCGGCAAACCGCAAACAGACCCTACTCTCGAATGGTTCCTGTCTCATTGCCATATCCACAAATATCCATCGAAGAGTACGCTGATTCACCAAGGTGAAAAGGCCGAAACGCTTTACTACATCGTGAAAGGCTCCGTCGCGGTGCTGATCAAGGATGAAGAAGGTAAAGAGATGATCCTGTCCTACCTCAACCAGGGGGATTTCATCGGCGAGCTCGGATTGTTCGAAGAAGGTCAGGAGCGCAGCGCCTGGGTTCGCGCCAAAACCGCCTGTGAAGTGGCCGAAATTTCCTACAAGAAATTCCGCCAGCTGATCCAGGTGAACCCGGACATCCTGATGCGTCTGTCCGCCCAAATGGCGAGCCGCCTGCAGGTTACCTCCGAAAAAGTGGGCAACCTCGCCTTCCTGGACGTCACCGGCCGCATCGCGCAAACCCTGCTGAATCTGGCGAAGCAACCCGACGCCATGACTCACCCGGACGGCATGCAGATCAAGATCACCCGCCAGGAAATCGGCCAGATCGTCGGCTGCTCGCGTGAAACCGTTGGCCGTATTCTGAAAATGCTGGAAGACCAAAACCTGATTTCCGCCCACGGCAAAACCATTGTCGTCTACGGCACCCGTTAATCCCTGAAGAAACGGCGCAATCTGCGCCGTTTTTTTGTCCGTTCACTGCCATGTGGCGCCGCCTGATTTACCACCCGGAAGTCAACTACGCACTGCGACAAACGCTGGTGTTGTGCCTGCCGGTGCTGTTTGGCCTGCTGATTGGCCAGCTGCAGCTCGGCCTGATGTTCTCTCTGGTGCCCGCCTGCTGCAATATCGCCGGTCTGGACACGCCGCATAGGCGCTTCTTTAAACGGCTGATCGTCGGCGGTGCGCTGTTTGCCCTCAGCAGCCTGCTGCTGCAACAAGCCCTGCTGTGGCACGTGCCGCTGCCGGCGCTGATGCTGGGCCTGGCGCTGCTGCTCGGCGTCACCGGCGAAATCAGCCCGCTGCACGCCCGGCTGTTGCCGGCGGCGCTGGTGGCCGCCATCTTCTCCCTCAGCATGGCCGGCACAGTGCCTCTCTGGCAGGCGCCGCTGCTGTACGCGATCGGCACCGCCTGGTACGGCTTATTCACCTGGTTCTGGTTCCGGCTGTGGAAAGAGCAGCCGATGCGCGAGACGCTGAGCCAGCTCTATCTGGAACTGGCGGACTACTTCGAAGCCAAATACTCGCTGCTGACTCAGCACACCGATCCGCAGACCGCGCTGCCGCCGCTGCTGGTGCGCCAGCAAAAGGTGATGGATCTGATCAGCCTGCTGTACCAACAGCTTAATTTCCTGCCGCACGCCAACAACCTCGATCAAAAGCGTCTGCAACGCGCCTTTCAGGTGGCGATGGATCTGCAGGAGCACATCACCGTCAGCCTGCACTTGCCGGAGGAAGTACAAAAACTGATGGAGCAGAGCCAGGCCGAAGCGATCATTCGCCGCAACGCTCAGGTGATCGCCGGGCGGCTGCGCGTGGTGGCGCACAATATTCTCTACCATCAACATTCGAAGCGCTTTTCCATGACGCACGAACTGGCGGCGCTGGAAAAAATGGCGGCGCAGCATCCCGACAACCCGGTCGGCCAGTTTTGTTACTACCATTTCAGCCGCATTGCCCGCCTGCTGCGCACCCAGCATCCGCTGTACCGCCGCGATTTGATGCCCAGCCAGCATCGCCTGCCGTTTTGGCCGGCGTTGGCCAGCTACCTGTCGTTCAAATCCACGGCGCTGCGCAACGCCGCGCGGCTGGGGGTGACGCTGGCAGTCGGCAGCAGCCTGGGGGCGGTATTCAATCTGCCGAAGCCGTACTGGATACTGCTCACCATCATGCTGGTGAGCCAAAACGGCTATAACGCCACCCGGGTGCGTATTCAGCACCGTGCTCTCGGCACGATCGCCGGTCTGTTGCTGGCGGCCGGGCTGTTGCAGCTGCAGTTACCGGAAGCAGAAACACTGAGCATCATGCTGATGATCACGCTGCTGGCCTACCTGGTTTCGCGCAAGAACTACGGGCTGTCGGTGATTGGCTTTACGGTCACGGCGGTTTACACCCTGCAGCTGCTGGCGCTGAACGGCTCGCATTTTTTGGTGCCGCGTCTGATCGATACGCTGATCGGCTGCGTGCTGGCGTTCGGCGGCACCATTTGGCTGTGGCCGCAGTGGCAAAGCGGGCTGCTGCGCAAGAATGCCCATCAGGCGCTGGAAAACGATCAAGCCGCGCTGCGGCTGATGCTGAAGCAACCGGAGCCGGACGCCACCGCGTTGGCCTATGCCCGCATGCAGGTCAACCAGGCGCACAATGCGCTGTTCACTTCGCTCAATCAGGCGATGCAGGAACCGGGGTTCGCCTCGAACTATCTGGCGGACATGCGGCTGTGGGTCACTCACAGCCAGTTCATCGTCGAACACCTGAACGCCATGACCATCCTGGCGCGCGAGCACTACATGCTGACGCCAAAGTTGGCGGAAGCGTATCTGCAAACCTGTGAAATCGCGCTGCAAAGCTGCCAGCAGCGGTTGGAATACGACGGCCCGAGCAGTGACAACAGCGGCATCATGCAGCCGCCGGATCTGCATCCGGAGATGCCCGTCACCGAGATGGAACGTCATTTGCGGCGTATTCTGTCGCACCTGAGCGTCATGCACACCATTTCGTCGCTGGCCTGGCGCCAGCGCCCGCACCACGGCATCTGGCTCAAGCGTAAACTGCGCGATCAATAAGGGCGCGGCATACCGCGCCCCGTTATTCGCCGCAGGTGCTTCAGGCGTTGATCACATCCTGCACCGCCAGCTCGAACAGCGCCATGCCGGCCTCGATGTCCTGCAGCTCCACCACCAGCGACGGCGCGAAGCGGATCACGTTCGGCCCGGCGTTGAGGATCATCAGCCCACGCGCGGCGGCGGCGGTGAGGAAATCGCGCGCTCTGCCGTGATAATGCGGCGTCAGCTCGGCGCCGATCAGCAACCCCATGCCGCGAATGGCGGTGAAAATACCGTATTTATCGCCGATATTCTGCAAAGCCTGCACATACAGCGCATGGCGCTGCTCGATGCCGCTCAGCACCTCCGGCGTATTGATCACATCCAGCGCCGCCTCCGCCACCGCGCAGGCCAGCGGGTTGCCGCCATAGGTGGTGCCGTGAGTGCCCACCTGCATCACCGACGCAATCTCTTCGGTAGTCAGCATGGCGCTCACCGGGAAACCGCCGCCCAGCGCCTTGGCGGTGGTGAGAATGTCCGGCGTCACGCCATAATGCATATAGGCGAACAGCTTGCCGCTGCGCCCCATGCCGCTTTGCACTTCATCGAACACCAGCAGCGCCTGGTGTTGGTCGCACAGTTTGCGCACGCCTTTAAGGAAGTCGGCGTCGACCGGCGTAATGCCGCCCTCGCCCTGAATCGGCTCCATCACCACCGCACAGGTGTGGTCGTCCATCACCGCTTTCACCGCCGCCAGATCGTTGAACGGCACGTGCACGATGTCGGCCGGCTTCGGCCCGAACCCGTCGGAATATTTGGCCTGCCCGCCCACCGACACGGTGAACAGCGTGCGGCCGTGAAACGCGTTATAGAAGGCGATGATTTTAGTTTTGTACGGGCTGTGACGGGTAATGGCGTAATGGCGCGCCAATTTGAACGCCGCCTCGTTGGCCTCTGCGCCGGAGTTGGCGAAGAACACCCGATCGGCGAAGGTGGCGTCGATCAGTTTGCTCGCCAGGCGCAGCGCGGGCTCATTGGTGAAGACGTTGCTGGTATGCCACAAGGTTTCGCCCTGGCGTTTGAGCGCCTCGACCAGCGCCGGATGGCAGTGCCCCAGCGCCGTCACCGCGATGCCGCCGGAAAAATCGATGTACTCTTTTCCCTGCTGATCCCAGACCCTGCTGCCTTGGCCGCGCACCGGCACAAACTGGGCGGGTGCATAAACAGGCAGGATCACCTGGTCAAAGGTGCTGCGGCTCACTGCGGATTTGTCAGTCATTTTCGGCTCCACCCTGAAGGTTTTTCAGCGCTATCGCGATGTTATAATGAAAATATAATCACGAAATATGCATAAAAAAACACTAAAGCGCAAATGCAAAACGCCTGACGGGCGAAAAAAACGCGAAGGGATTAACGCCTGAGGAAATTATCCAACAGCTGATGACCCTGCTCGCTGAGCACGCTTTCCGGATGGAACTGCACCCCTTCCAGCGCCAGCGTGCGGTGGCGGATACCCATGATCTCGTCGCGCACGCCGTCGCGTTCGCTCCAGGCGGTCACTTCAAAGCAATCCGGCAGCGTATCGGCTTTCAGCACCAGCGAATGGTAACGCGTCACGGTCAGCGGATCGCTCAGGCCGCGAAACACGCCGACGCCCAGATGGCGAATCGCCGAGGTTTTGCCGTGCATCACCGCGCGGGCGCGCACCACCTCGGCGCCGAACGCCTGCCCCAGCGCCTGGTGCCCCAGGCACACGCCGAGGATCGGCAGCTTGCCGGCGAAATGACGAATGGCGGCCAGCGAGATGCCCGCTTCGTTCGGGGTACAAGGGCCGGGGGAAATCACCAGATGCTGCGGCGCCAGCCGCTCGATATCGGCCAGCTGCAGCTCATCATTGCGCTTCACCACCACCTCGGCGCCCAACTCGCAGAAGTACTGGTAAAGGTTATAGGTAAAGGAGTCGTAGTTATCGATCAGCAGCAGCATGTTAGGTCCGGCAGAGAAAAACGCCGCCATAGTTTACTGATTTAACCCGCCGCTGCCGACGATAATTTCCGCTTACTTTTTACGGCCGCCGGTGATCGAGCCCAGTACGCCGCGCAGGATCTGCCGGCCGAGATCGCGCGCCATGCTCTTGGCAGCGGTCTGGACGATGCCGTCGCGTTTGCCGCCGCGCGGGCCGGTGGAACCGAACAGCAGCTCGTTCAATCCGTCCATCAGGCCGCCGCCCGTCTGTTGCTGCGCTTGCGCCTGCGGTTGCTGCCCCTGCTGCGCAGTGCCGACGGTGGCGAAGCCGCCCGACGACAGCTTCTCGTAGGCGGACTCGCGGTCAATCATGTCTTCATAGCGGCCATACAGCGGCGACTTGTTGATCGCGCTGTTCAGCCCTTCCGCGCCGAGCATGCCCATCTTGGATTCCGGCGCGATGACCATCGCCCGCTCCACCACGTTCGGCCGGCCCTTTTCGTCGAGGAATGACACCAGCGCTTCGCCCACGCCCAGCTCGGTGATCGCCGTTTCAGCATCGAAGGCCGGATTGGCACGCAGGGTTTGCGCCGCCGTTTTCACCGCCTTCTGATCGCGCGGCGTAAAGGCGCGCAGCGCATGCTGTACGCGGTTGCCCAACTGGCCCAGCACGCTGTCCGGGATATCCAGCGGGTTCTGGGTGACGAAGTAAATGCCGACGCCTTTGGAGCGGATCAGGCGCACCACCTGTTCGATCTTGGTCAACAGCGCCGCTGGCGCGTCGTTGAACAGCAGGTGCGCTTCATCGAAGAAGAACACCAGCTTCGGCTGTTCAGGGTCGCCCACTTCCGGCAGATGTTCAAACAGCTCGGCCAGCAGCCACAGCAGGAACACTGAATACAGCTTCGGCTGATTGATCAGCTTGTCCGCCGCCAGCAGGTTGATCACGCCATGACCGTTGGCGTCGGTTTTCATCAGATCGTTGATGTCCAGCATCGGCTCGCCGAAGAACTGGTTGGCGCCCTGCTCTTCCAGCGTCAGCAACCCGCGCTGGATGGCGCCGATCGACGCGGCAGAGATGTTGCCGTACTGAGTCTGGAATTGTTTGGCGTTATCGCCGACGAACTGCACCATGGCGCGCAGGTCTTTCATGTCCAACAGCAGCAGCGCGTTGTCATCGGCGATTTTGAACACCAGCTGCAGCACGCCGCTTTGCACCTCGTTCAGATCCAACAGGCGCCCCAGCAGCAGCGGCCCGAGATCGGAAATCGTGGCGCGGATCGGATGCCCCTTTTCGCCGTAAATATCCCACGGGATAATGGTGCAGGCCTGCGGCTGCCAGTCGGTGACGCCAATCGCTGCCAGGCGCGCCTGCAGCTTCTCGGAAGGCACGCCCTCGGCGCCGATGCCGGACAGATCGCCCTTCACGTCCGACAGGAACACCGGCACGCCGATGCGCGAGAACTGTTCGGCCATTTTTTGCAGCGTCACCGTCTTGCCGGTGCCGGTTGCCCCGGTAATCAACCCGTGGCGGTTGGCCAACGCCGGCAAAATCACCAGATCCTGTTCCGGTTTTCCGTCTTTCATCGCCTTGGCGATAATCCGTGGTTCACTCATTTTCTGTTCCTTTGACGCTGACGCGGCGCGAAACGCGCCTGTTGATGCAATAAAGCTATAAGCGCCGCGTAACCCCGTCAAGGACAAACAAAAAGGGCGCCGTCGGGACGCCCATGATGCCTGTCTTTTCAGAATCCCCCTAAGACCTGCGTCACCCCCGCAGCCCCAGTTGCTCCTTCAGCGCTTTCAAATAGCGCCGGCTGACCGGCACCGGATCGCCGGCGGACATGATCATCTCCGCCGCGCCGCCTTCTTCGAAGCGGATCTCGCGCACCTGCTCCAGGTTGACCAAATACTGCCGATGGCAGCGCACCAGCGGCGTACGGCTTTCCAGCGTGCGCAGCGTCAATTCGGTGAAACACTCCATGCCGTCGCTGCGCACCACGAATACCCCGCTCAGTTTGGAACGTATCGCCAGCACCTCGTCAAACCGCAGCAGATAGATGCGGCTGTGGCCGGTGCAGGGAATGTATTTCAGGTAGCCGGCGCTCTCATCCAGCACCGTCACGTCCTGCGGCGCACTGCGCTGCCGCAGGCGTTGCAGCGTCTTGTTCAGCCGCTTCGGCTCCGCCGGCTTCAGCAGATAGTCGAAGGCGTGCTCCTCGAACGCCTGCACCGCATATTCGTCGTAGGCGGTCAGAAACACGATGTGCGGCATCCGATTGGGATCCAGCATGCCGACCATTTCCAGCCCGCTGATACGCGGCATTTGAATATCGAGAAACACCACGTCCGGCTGCAGCCGGTGGATCTGGCTGATGGCTTCGATGGCGTTGGCGCATTCGCCGATGATCGCGATCCCCGCTTCGGCCTCCAGCAGATGGCGCAGGTTGTCGCGCGCGGAAGGCTCATCGTCAACAATCAGTGCGTTTAACATCATGCGGCCCTCTCCATGGGAACATTGAGCGTAATGCGGGTATAGGCGTCCGGCCGGCAATCCACCTGCACGCCATAGCCTTCGCCGTAGCGCACGCGAATGCGTTTATCCACCAGATTCATACCCAGCCCGCTGCAGTTCGGTTTCGGCTGGAACAGCCCGGCGTTGTCCGTCACCTGCAGCAGCAGATGCTCGCCTTCGCAGCAGGCGCCGATTTCGATGCGGCCCACGCCCAACAGATGCGAGGTGCCGTGCTTGATGGCGTTCTCGACGATCGGCTGCAGCGAAAACGCCGGCAGCCGCGCCGCCAGCAGCGCCTCGGGCAGCGATACCGCAATCTCCAGCCGATCGGCGAAACGCGCTTTCTCGATCTGCAGGTAGGCGTTCACATGTTCTATCTCGTCCGCCAGGCTGACTTCATCATCCGAGCGCTTGAGGTTTTTGCGAAAGAAGGTCGAAAGGGATTGCACCAACTCGCAGGCGCGCTCGCCATCACGGCGGATCACCGCCACCAGCGTATTCAACGCATTGAAGAGGAAATGCGGGTTGACCTGCGCATGCAACAGCTTGATCTCCGACTGCGCCAACAGCTGCTTGTGGCGCTCGTACTGTCCGGCCATGATCTGCGCCGACAGCAGGCTGGCGATGCCTTCGCCCAGCGTGCGGTTGATAGTGCTGAACAGCTGGCTTTTCGGTTCGTACAGCTTGATGGTGCCGATGACCCGCTGGTTTTCGCCGCGCAGCGGGATCACCAGCGTCGATCCCAGCTTGCAGGCCGGATTGATCGAGCAGCAGTAAGAGAGCTGGTTGCCGTCGGCGTACACCACCTCGTTGTTGTCGATGGCGCGATGCGAATGCACCGAGGCGATCGGCGTCCCCGGCAGGTGGTGATCGTCGCCGATGCCGATAAACGCCAACAGCTTGTCGCGATCGGTGATCGCCACCGCGCCGATACCCAGTTCCTGATAAATCACCCGGGCGACCTTCATGCTGTTTTCCTGATCGAAGCCCTGCCGCAGGATACCCTCGGTGCGCTCGGCGATTTTCAGCGCCTTGGAAGAGAAAGCGCTGGTGTATTTCTCGAACATCGCGCGCCGATCCAGCAGGATTTGCATAAACATCGCCGCGCCGACGGTATTGGCGATCATCATCGGCAGCGCGATGTGTTCCACCAGCTGCAACGCCTCGTTGTAAGGACGCGCCACCGCCAGAATGATCGCCATCTGCAACACTTCCGCCACCAGCGCCACGCCGCCGACGAACAGCGGATTGAACAGCAGCTCGATGCGCCCGCGGCGCATGGCGATGCTGTGTACGATACCGCCGACCAGGCCTTCCGACACCGTGGAGATCGCGCAGGCCACGTCGGTCATGCCGCCGAGCGTATACCGGTGCAGCCCGCCGGTCAGCCCGACCAGAAAGCCTACCGACGGCCCGCCCAGCAAGCCGCCCAGGACCGCGCCTATCGCGCGGGTATTGGCGATCGAATCCTGAATGTGCAACCCGAAATAGGTGCCCATGATGCAGAACACCGAGAAAATCACGTAACACAGCAGCTTGTGCGGCAGGCGAATAGTCACCTGCATCAGCGGGATAAACAGCGGGGTTTTGCTCAGCAGATAGGCGATGACGAGATAGACGCACATCTGCTGCAACAGCAACAGCACCTGGTTAAATTCATACATGGCAGCAACTCATCCAGAGACAACAAAGGGCGAACGCCGGATTTCCGGTCTGGTTATTGTCTGCCGATTAGAGCATGGGGCGCGGGAGAAAACAGTGATGAAGGCAAGGCTTCGTGAGGAAGGACGGCCGACCCCGGCGGGATCGGCCAAAAAACTTACGGCAGTACCTTGGCCGACAGAATCACCACCGGTTTGGTCGGCACATTCTGGTAAGGGCCGACGTTGCCGGTCGGCACCTGGGCAATTTTGTCCACCACGTCCATGCCTTTCACCACTTTGCCGAATACCGCGTAGCCGAAGTCACGCTGGCCGTGATCCAGGAAGGCGTTATCCGCCACGTTCAGGAAGAACTGGCTGGTGGCGCTGTCCTTGTCGGCGGTGCGCGCCATCGAGATGGTGCCGCGCAGGTTGCGCAAGCCGTTGTCGGCTTCGTTCTTGATCGGCGCCTTGGTGGATTTTTGCTGCATGTCAGCGGTGAAACCGCCGCCCTGGATCATAAAGCCCGGGATCACGCGGTGGAAGATGGTGTTGTTGTAGTACCCGCTGTTCACGTAGTCGACGAAGTTCTGGCTGGAAACCGGTGCCTTCTGGCTGTCGAGCGCCAACTCGATATTCCCCGCCGAGGTCGTCAGCATGACGTGGGTCTCACCGGCGGCGAGTGCGGCTGGCGCCACTGCGGTCAGGGAACACAGCGCGACGAAGGTCACTAAAGTACGTTTGAACATTAACGGGTCCTTTCTCTGAGAGACAAACAACGGAAAAGCGCTTTGATTCTAAAGAGCTGTATCGGCAAGTGCCAGCCATTTACCTATATTTACCCAATTACGGGACATATCCTAGGCGGCCCTGAATTTTGCTGCGGAAAGTATGGGCGCAGAAGGCTTTTTTGCCAACCGCATCACGCATTTTTTGCCCCGCGCCACCCTGGGTCGGTTTTTGCGATCTGCCTCCCAGTTTGCACACGCATTGTCGTTACTCTATTTAAATGAGAGCGCTCTCATTATAAAAAGAACGGATACTGAAGCATCCCACGGCGGCGTCGCCGCGCAACCCCTGGAGAAATGACGTGAGTGAATTGATGACTGAAGTCAGCCCCGAGTTTGAAAGCACCATCATGGAACTGCTGGTGTTCTCCGGCAGCGCGCGCAGTAATGCGTTGATGGCGTTGCGGCAAGCGCGCGCCGGTGACTTCGCCGCCGCGGCCAAACACATGGTCGAATCCAAAGAGTGGGTGAAGAAGGCGCACCTGATCCAGACCGAGCTGATCGGCCTGGACGAAGGCTGCGGCAAGCTGGCGATCAACCTGATCACGGTACATGCGCAGGATCATCTGATGAACGCCATGGTGATCCAGGATCTGGCCGACGACATGATCGAGCTCTATCGCCGTCAGTCGCAAACGGAGGGCCGCTCATGAGCACGCTCAAAATCGCGGTGATTGGCGGTGGCAGCAGCTACACTCCCGAACTGGTCGATGGGCTGATCCAACGCATCGATGAGCTGCCGGTCACCGAACTGGCGCTGGTGGACGTCGAGCCAGGCCGCCAAAAAGTGGAAACCATCGCCGCCCTGACCCGCCGCATGCTGGCGCGCCACGGGCTGGAACAGGTGAAGGTCAGCGTGCACTTCGCGCTGGACGAAGCGATTCGCGGCGCCGCTTTCGTGCTGACCCAGTTCCGCGTCGGGCAACTGCCGGCGCGCGCCGCCGACGAACGGCTGGGCCTCAAATACCAGCTGCTCGGCCAGGAGACCACCGGCGTCGGCGGCTTCGCCAAAGCGCTGCGCACCATTCCGGTAATGCTGGATATCGCCCGTCGGGTGGAAAAGCTGGCGCCGGACGCCTGGATCATAAACTTCACCAACCCGGCCGGCATCGTCACCGAGGCGGTGTCCCGCTTTACCAAAGCGAAGATCATCGGCCTGTGCAACGTACCGATCAGCATGCATCACATGATCGCCAACATGCTGCAGGCGCCTTACGCCGACGTGCAGCTGCGGTTCGCCGGTTTGAACCACATGGTCTGGGTGCATCAGGTCACGCAGCAGGGGCGCGACGTCACCGGCAACGTGATCGACATGCTGTGTGACGGCGCGGCGCTGACCATGAACAACATCAAGGAAGAGCCCTGGCAGCCGGACTTCCTGCGCGCGCTCGGCGCCATCCCCTGCCCGTACCACCGCTATTTTTACCAGACCCGCGAGATGCTGGCGGAAGAGATGGCCGCCGCCGGCGAGCGCGGCACCCGCGCCGAGCAGGTGATGCAGGTAGAAAAAGAGCTGTTCGAGCTGTATGCCGATCCGCTGTTGAACAGTAAGCCGGAGCAGCTCAGCTTCCGCGGCGGTTCTTTCTATTCCGAAGTTGCGCTGGAGCTGATCCGTGCTATCCATAATAATCTCGGCACGCAATTAGTGGTCAACACCGCAAACCGCGGCGCAATCCATGGCCTGCCGGACGATGCTGTGATAGAAATCAGCTGTATCGTCGATGCTCAGGGCGCGCATCCGCTGACCTTCGGCCCGCTGTCGGAACCGATGCAGGCGCTGACGCAGCAGGTGAAAGCCTACGAACGCCTGACCATCGAGGCCGCGGTGCACGGCGATCGCCACAGCGGCTTGCTGGCGCTGATCGCCAACCCGCTGGTGGGCAACGCCAATCTGGCGCAGCCGTTGCTGGACGAGGTGTTGACGATAAACGCGCCGTATTTACCGCAGTTCAGGTAAGCGCCTGCGCGCGGTATGACAGGGGTTCGGCGCGCCGAACCCATTTTTTTAGCCGTAATCAGGAGTTGGACGATGGTGACACTGGAAGATGTCGCGGCGCTGGCGGGCGTATCGCGCGCCACCGTATCGCGGGTAGTGAACGGCGACAGCAACGTCAAAGCGCCGACCCGCGAGAAGGTTGAACGCGCCGTCGCCCAGCTCGGTTACACCCCCAACCCGGCGGCCCGCGCGCTCGCCTCCAGCCACAGCAATACCCTCGGGTTGGTCACCACGTCGTATCGCGGCGGCTTCTTCGGCGCGCTGATGGACTTCGTGCAAACCGAGGCCGAATCCCACGGCAAGCAGCTGCTGGTGACCCAGGGCCGCAACAGCGCCGAAAACGAATGGCAGGCGGTGCAGCGGCTGTTCAGCCTGCGCTGCGACGGCGTGATCCTGCACGTGCGTTTTCTCAGTGACGATCGGCTGCGCCAGCTGGCGGCGGAGCAACGTCATTTCGTGTTGCTCGATCGTCTGGTGCCGGGGCTGGAAGACTGCTGCGTCACCTTCGATCATCCGCTCGCCAGCCGCATGGCGACCCAGCAACTGCTCGACGCCGGCCACCGGCGCATCGCCTGCATCAGCGGGCCGCGCGAACGGCCGTCGAGCCGCCTGCGGCTGCAAGGGTTTGAAGAGGCGATGCAGGCGGCGAATATCGAGCCGGTGGCCTGTCTGGAGGGCGTTTACGATCTGGAAAGCGGTTACCGCTGCGCCGATCGCCTGTTGCGGCAGGCCGCGCCGCCCAGCGCCATCTACTGCTGCAACGAAGAGATGGCGATCGGCGCCCTGCTGGCGATCAACGAGCACCGCCTGCGGGTGCCGCAGGATATCTCCTTGATCTGCTACGACAGCGGCGAACGCGCGCCCTTCGTCCGCCCGGCGTTGAGCAGCGTACACTTTCCCATCAGCGAGATGGCGCAATACGCGGCGCGCAGGTTGATCGATCCCGCCACCCCGACGCACCGTTTTGAGCCGACGATCATCAACCGTGATTCCATTGTGACGGTACGCAAATAGATCACAATAATGCGTATCATCCCTTCATGGGTTGCATCAAAAAATCGACAGCCATCACAAAAAATCCCGTTGTCTGTGCTAGGATCCGCCCCCTGGTGGCCTGAACGGGACTTTTTTCTGCGTTTGCCAGGAAAAGCCAGCGGCCTTATGCCAGTTTTAAAACCTCTAACAGACATATTCAGGCCTATATAATGAATGACAGTAACCGCATACGGCTTACCTGGATCAGCTTCTTTTCGTACGCGCTGACCGGTGCTTTAGTGATCGTCACAGGGATGGTGATGGGAAACATTGCAGAGTACTTTAATCTGCCGGTTTCCAGCATGAGTAACACCTTTACTTTCCTCAACGCCGGCATTTTGATTTCGATCTTCCTCAATGCCTGGCTGATGGAAATCATCCCGCTGAAGCGTCAGCTGATCTTCGGCTTTGTCCTGATGGTGCTGGCGGTGGCAGGGCTGATGCTCGGCAAGAGCCTGACCATGTTCTCGCTGTGCATGTTTATCCTTGGCGTGGTTAGCGGCATCACCATGTCGATCGGCACCTTCCTGATCACCCACATGTATGCCGGCCGCCAGCGCGGTTCACGCCTGTTGTTCACCGATTCCTTCTTCAGCATGGCCGGGATGATTTTCCCAATCGTCGCCGCCATGCTGCTGGCTCGCCATATCGGCTGGTACTGGGTTTATGCCTGCATCGGCCTGCTGTACGTGGGGATCTTCGTGCTGACCCTGTGCTCCGACTTCCCGGTGCTGGGCAAGAAAGGCGCCGACGCCGGTCAACCGGTCGAGAAAGAAAAATGGGGCATCGGCGTGCTGTTCCTGTCGATCGCCGCGCTGTGCTACATCCTTGGCCAGCTGGGCTTCATTCAGTGGGTGCCTGAGTACGCCACCAAGTCGTTCAACATGGACATCGGCCAGGCCGGTAAGCTGGTGAGCGACTTCTGGACCTCATACATGGTCGGCATGTGGGTGTTCAGCTTCATCCTGCGCTTCTTCGATCTGCAGCGCATCGTTACCGTGCTGGCCGCGCTGGCCACCGGCGCGATGTACCTGTTCGTCAGCACCGACAATCCGGAGCACCTGGGCTACTACATCATGGCCCTGGGCTTCGTTTCCAGCGCCATCTACACCACGCTGATCACTCTCGGCTCGCTGCAGACCAAGGTCTCCTCGCCGAAGCTGGTCAACTTTATCCTGACCTGCGGCACCATCGGCACCATGCTGACCTTCGTGGTCACCGGCCCGATCGTGGCGAAAGGCGGGGCGCACGCGGCGCTGACCACCGCCAACGGCCTGTACCTGGCGGTGTTCGTGATGTGTCTGCTGCTGGGCTTCGTGACCAAGCACCGCAGCCACGGTCACGTAACGCACTGATTTCTTCGCATCAAATACATCAAGGGCGCCCGCAAGGCGCCCTTTTTTTGCGCCTTAGCGCCGAAAATCCACCGTCTCATCCTGCTGCAGATGCAGCGTGGTTTCCGCCGGCCGCGTTTCGGCGATCACCGCGCCCTGGCGAATCGAATAACGCACCGGCGTCTGGCGGCGCACCGCGTCGAAACCGCTTTCCGCCGGCAGGATCACCAGGTTGGCGCTGTTGCCGGCCGCCAGGCCGTAGTCGCTCAGGTTAAGCGTGCGCGCGCTGTGGCTGGTGATCAGCTTCAGCCCGTCGTCGATTTGGCCATAGCCCATCAGCTGGCACACGTGCAGCCCCATATGCAGCACCTGCAGCATGTTGGCGGTGCCGAGCGGATACCAGGGATCGAACACATCGTCGTGGCCGAAGCAGACGTTGATCTCCGCCTCCAGCATCTCCTTCACCCGCGTCACGCCGCGCCGTTTTGGGTAGCTGTCGAAACGCCCCTGCAGGTGAATGTTCACCAGCGGGTTGGCGACGAAGTTGATGCCGGACATTTTCAGCAGGCGGAACAGCCGCGAGGCGTAAGCGCCGTTGTAAGAGTGCATCGCCGTGGTGTGGCTGGCGGTGACTTTCTCCCCCATCTCCAGCTTCAGCGCCAGCGCCGCCACGGTCTCGACGAAACGCGATTGCTCATCGTCAATTTCATCGCAGTGCACGTCCACCAGCCGATCGTATTTTTGCGCCAGCGCGAATGCCTTGTGCAGCGACTCCACGCCGTACTCGCGGGTGAACTCGAAATGCGGAATGGCGCCCACCACGTCGGCTCCCAGCCGCAGCGCTTCTTCCAGCAATGCTTCGCCGTTGGGATAGGAAAGGATCCCCTCCTGCGGGAAGGCGACGATCTGCAGCGTTACCCAGGGCGCCACCTCCTGCTTAACTTCCAGCATGGCGCGCAGTGCGGTCAGCGTGGGATCGGAAACGTCGACGTGGGTGCGCACATACTGCACGCCGTTGGCGATCTGCCACTTGAGCGTTTGCCAGGCGCGTTGCTTGACGTCTTCATGGGTCAACAAGGCTTTGCGTTCTGCCCAGCGCTCAATCCCCTCAAACAGCGTGCCGGACTGGTTCCAGGCCGGCTGGCCGGCGGTTTGCGTGGTATCCAGATGAATATGGGGTTCGACGAATGCCGGCAGCGCCAGCCCGCCCTGCGCATCCAGCACGTCGCTGCGCCACTCCTGCCCTTCCGGCTGCGGCACCAGATGCGCAATGCGCCCCTGTTCTATCGCCAGTTGCCACAATCCTTCATGCCCGCTTAAACGCAGGTTGTCGATAAACTTCAATGGACGTTTCACCACCCTTCACCTCTGCCGTTGCGCTGGTTTTCTTCATCATACTGGCAGCGGATCGCGCTGACAAAGTCGCCGTTGCATGCCGGCCTGCGCGTCTACTCCCAGCGGGGTAGTTGGTGCGCGACCTGACTCGCTTCAGCTAAAGGTGAATAAAATCCGCAACTTATCAAAAAACGTGGAAAATCATTCATATACCACGTTGTGGGTATATAAAGGCGCGATTGATTTGCATCAATAAATTGCCCCTCGGGAGGGATAAGGTAAGCCTAGGAAACCCGAATTTTGAGGCAATAATGAGCAGAGTCAAACTTGCCGTGATCGGCAATGGCATGGTCGGCCACCGGTTCATCGAAGATCTGTTGGATAAAGCAGACAAAGACCTATTCGACATCACCGTATTTTGCGAAGAGCCGCGCATCGCTTACGATCGCGTGCATCTCTCTTCCTATTTCTCGCACCATACCGCCGAAGAGCTGTCGCTGGTGCGCGAAGGCTTTTACGAAAAGCACGGCGTGAAGGTGCTGATCGGCGAACGCGCCATCACCATCAATCGCGACGAGAAAGTCATCCACTCCAATACCGGACGCACCGTCTATTACGACAAGCTGATCATGGCCACCGGCTCCTATCCGTGGATCCCGCCGATTAAAGGCTCGGATAGCCAGGACTGCTTCGTTTACCGCACCATCGAAGACCTTAACGCCATCGAAGCCTGCGCGCGCCGCAGCAAACGCGGCGCGGTGGTCGGCGGCGGGCTGTTGGGGCTGGAAGCCGCCGGCGCGCTGAAAAGCCTGGGGGTGGAAACGCACGTGATCGAGTTCGCTCCGATGCTGATGGCCGAACAGCTCGACCCGATGGGCGGTGACCAGCTGCGCCGCAAGATCGAGCGCATGGGCGTCAAGGTACACACCGGCAAAAATACCCAGGAGATTGTCAACGGCGGCGGCACGGCGCGCAAAACCCTGCATTTCGCCGACGGCAGCCTGCTGGAAGTGGATTTCATCGTTTTCTCCACCGGCATCCGCGCCCAGGACAAGCTGGCGCGTCAATGCGGACTGGAGATCGGCCACCGCGGCGGCATCGCCATCAACGACTGCTGCCAGACATCGGATCCGGACGTGTACGCCATCGGTGAGTGCGCCGCCTGGCGCGATCGCACCTTCGGCCTGGTGGCGCCGGGTTACAAAATGGCGCAGGTGGCCGCCGATCACCTGCTGGGCCGCGAAAACGGCTTCCAGGGTGCCGATATGAGCGCCAAACTGAAACTGCTGGGCGTAGACGTCGGCGGCATCGGCGATGCCCACGGCCACACCGAGGGCGCCCGCAGCTACGTTTATCTGGATGAGAGCAAAGAGGTCTACAAACGCATCGTGGTCAGCGCCGACAACAAAACCCTGCTCGGCGCAGTGTTGGTCGGCGATACCAGCGATTACGGCAACCTGCTGCAGCTGGCGCTGAACGGCATCGCGCTGCCGGAAAACCCGGACGGCCTGATCCTGCCGGCCCATGCGGGCAGCAAACCGGCCATCGGCGTGGATTCGCTGCCGGAAAGCGCGCAGATTTGCTCCTGCTTCGACGTCAGCAAAGGCGACATCATCCGGGCAGTCAACCAAGGCTGTCACACCGTGGCGGCGCTGAAAGCCGAAACCAAGGCCGGCACCGGCTGCGGCGGCTGCATCCCGCTGCTCACCCAGGTGTTGAACGCCGAGCTGAGCAAGCAAGGCATCGAGGTCAACCACCACCTGTGCGAACACTTCGCCTATTCACGCCAGGAGCTGTTCCACCTGATCCGCGTCGAAGGCATCAAGTCGTTCGAGGCGTTATTGGCCAAATACGGCAAAGGCTACGGCTGCGAAGTCTGCAAACCGACCGTCGGCTCGCTGCTGGCCTCGTGCTGGAACGAATACATCCTCAAACCGCAGCACACGCCGCTGCAGGATACCAACGACAACTTCCTCGGCAATATCCAAAAAGACGGCACTTACTCGGTGATACCGCGCTCCGCCGGCGGCGAAATCACCCCGGACGGCCTGCTGGCCATCGGACAGATCGCCAAGGAGTACAATCTTTACACCAAAATGACCGGCTCGCAGCGCATCGGCATGTTCGGCGCGCAGAAAGACGACCTGCCGGCCATCTGGCGCAAGCTGCTCGCCGCCGGCTTTGAAACCGGGCACGCATACGCCAAGGCGCTGCGCATGGCGAAAACCTGCGTCGGCAGCACCTGGTGCCGCTATGGCGTCGGCGACAGCGTCGGTTTCGGCGTCACGCTGGAACATCGCTACAAAGGCATCCGCACCCCGCACAAAATGAAATTCGGCGTCTCGGGCTGTACCCGGGAATGCGCCGAAGCGCAGGGCAAGGACGTCGGCATCATCGCCACCGAAAACGGCTGGAACCTGTATGTTTGCGGCAACGGCGGCATGAAACCGCGCCACGCCGACCTGCTGGCCGCCGATCTCGATAGCGAGACCCTGGTGCGCTACCTTGACCGTTTCATGATGTTCTATATCCGCACCGCCGATAAGCTGCAGCGCACCTCGGTATGGCTGGAGAGCCTGGAAGGCGGCATCGATTACCTGCGCAAGGTGATCGTTGACGACAAGCTCGGCATCAACGAGCAGCTGGAAGCGGATATCGCCCGCCTGCGCGAGGCAGTGATCTGCGAGTGGAAAGAAACCGTCGAGCACCCGGAAACGCAGCTGCGCTTCGCCCACTTCATCAACAGCCCGCTGCGCGATCCGAACGTGCAGGTGGTGGCCGAACGTGACCAACACCGCCCGGCGCGCCCTGACGAGCGCATTGCCGTCACCCTGATCGACACCGAGGAGAGCCAAGCATGAGCCAGTGGATTACCGTTTGCCCCATCGCCGACATCCTGCCCGGCACCGGCGTATGCGCCCTGATCGGCGATCGGCAGGTGGCGGTGTTCCGCCCCTATGCCGACGAACAGGTGTTCGCCATCAGCAATATCGACCCGTTCGCCCAGGCCAGCGTGCTGTCGCGCGGGCTGATCGCCGAGCATCAGGGGGAGTTGTGGGTCGCCAGCCCGCTGAAGAAACAGCGTTTCCGCCTGTACGATGGCCACTGCCTGGAAGATGACAGCCGCTCCGTCGCCAGCTTCACCAGCCGGGTGGTCGACGGCATCGTGCAAGTCGCGGCATAACCTTTCGGGGGCGCATCCCGCCCCCACGCCGATAATCCCGAGGAATGCCGATGGACTACCTGCCGATTTTCTGCCAACTGCAACACAAAGCCTGCCTGCTGGTCGGCGGCGGCGAAATCGCCGAACGCAAGGCGCGCCTGCTGCTGGACGCCGGCGCGGCGCTGACCGTCAACGCCCTGGCCTTCAGCCCGCAGTTCCACCAGTGGGCGGCAGAAGGCCTGTTGACGCTGGCCGAGGGCGAATTCAGCCCGGCCCTGCTGACGGAAAAATGGTTGGTGATCGCCGCCACCGATAGGCTGGAGGTCAACGCGCGGGTGTACCAGTGCGCCAACCAGCAGCGGGTGTTCTGCAACGTGGTCGATGACCCGAAACGCGCCAGCTTTATCATGCCGTCGATCATCGATCGTTCGCCGATCGTGGTGGCGGTGTCCTCCGGCGGCAAAGCGCCGGTGTTGGCGCGGTTGCTGCGCGAGAAGCTGGAAGCGCTGCTGCCGCAACACCTCGGCAAGCTGGCGCAGCTCGGCGGATCGCTGCGTCAACGGGTGAAACAGCGCTTCAGCAGCCTCGGCGCGCGCCGCCGCTTCTGGGAGCGGCTGTTCGCTCACGATCGGCTGGCGCAATCGCTGGCCAATGACGACGCGGCTCTGGCCGAACGCCAGCTCGAACAGCTGTTCAGCGAACGGCCGGAGGATCGCGGTGAAGTGGTGCTGGTGGGCGCCGGGCCGGGCGATGCCGGCCTGCTGACGCTGAAAGGGCTGCAACAGATCCAGCAGGCCGACGTGGTGGTTTACGACCGGCTGGTCTCCGAAGAGATCATGACGCTGGTTCGTCGCGACGCCGAGCGCATCTTCGTTGGCAAACGCGCCGGCCATCACTGCGTGCCGCAGGAGCAGATCAACCACATCTTGCTGCAGCAAGCGCGGCAAGGCAAACGCGTGGTGCGCCTGAAGGGCGGCGATCCCTTTATCTTCGGCCGCGGCGGCGAAGAGCTGGAAACGCTGGCGGACGCCGACGTGCCGTTCTCGGTGGTGCCGGGCATCACCGCCGCCTCCGGCTGTTCCGCCTACAGCGGCATCCCGCTCACCCACCGCGACCACGCGCAGAGCGTGCGTCTGGTGACCGGCCACGCCAAGGCCGACGGTGGATTGGACTGGGCGACGCTGGCCGCCGGGCAACAGACGCTGGTGTTCTATATGGGGCTGTCGCAGGCGGCGGAGATCCAGCGCCGGCTGATCGCGAACGGGCTGCCGGCCGCCACGCCGGTGGCGCTGGTGGAAAACGGCACTTCCTGTCGTCAGCGGGTGATCGAAGGCGAGCTTGGCCAACTGGGCGCCTTGTCCCTGCAGGCCGCCAGCCCCAGCCTGATCATCGTCGGCAGCGTGGTCAGCCTGCGCAGCAAGCTCAATTGGTTCGCCAGCGAAGCCCCGCCCGCCGGCCTGGCGCAAATGGCGTGATACCGACGTAAAAAAAGCGGCCCAAGGCCGCTTTTTTTATTTGCGCCGGCGTTACGCCTGCGGCGGTACGAAACCGACGGCCTGATAAACCTTCGCCAGGGTTTCCTGCGCGCGTGCGCGAGCCTTGGCGGCGCCGTCGCGCATCACCTGCTGCAGGTAGGCTTCGTCGTTGCGGAAGCGGTGGTAACGCTCCTGCAGCTCAGCCAGCATGCCGGAGACGGCTTCCGCCACCGCGCCTTTCAGGTGGCCGTACATTTGGCCTTCGAACTCGGCTTCCAGCTGCGCGATGCTCTTGCCGGTGACGCCGGCGAGGATGTCCAACAGGTTGGAGACGCCCGCCTTGTTGACCACGTCGTAACGCACGACAGGTGGCTCTTCCGAGTCGGTCATTGCGCGTTTGATCTTTTTGGTCACCGCTTTCGGATCTTCCAGCAGGCCGATCACGTTGTTGCGGTTATCGTCCGACTTGGACATCTTCTTGGTCGGTTCCTGCAGCGACATCACGCGTGCGCCGGATTTAGGAATAAACGGCTCCGGCACTTTGAACACGTCGCCGTACAGCGCGTTGAAACGCTGGCCCACGTCGCGGCTCAGTTCCAGGTGTTGTTTCTGGTCTTCGCCCACCGGCACCTGATTAGTTTGATACAGCAGGATGTCCGCCGCCATCAGCACCGGATAGCTGAACAGCCCGGCGTTGATGTTCTCCGCGTAGCGTGCGGATTTGTCTTTGAACTGCGTCATGCGGCTCAGTTCGCCGAAATAGGTGTAGCAGTTCAGCACCCAGCTCAGCTGCGTGTGCTCAGGCACGTGCGACTGCACGAAGATGGTGCTTTTTTCCGGATCGATACCGCAGGCCAGATACAGCGCCAGCGTATCCAGCGTGGCTTTGCGCAGCTTTTCGGCGTCTTGGCGCACGGTGATGGCATGCAGATCGACGATGCAGTAGATGCAGTCGTAGTCGTCCTGCATCTGCACCCACTGACGCAGCGCACCCATGTAGTTGCCGATGGTCAGTTCGCCGGACGGCTGCGCGCCGCTAAATACGATGGGCTTACTCATGTTTAAATTTCCTGATTCTCTAAAGATGACAGCCCAAGAGCGGGCAACAAATCGGCGAAGCGCTCCAACACCCGATCGGGGTGGCTCAGGGCGATCGATTCGCCGTAGTTATAACCGTAGGTAAAACCGACGCTCGGGCAACCGGCCCCCTGAGCGGCTTGAATATCGTTGCGCGAATCGCCGACGAACAGCAGTTCATGCGCTCGCAACCCAAGCTTGCCGAGCACCAGATACAACGGCGCCGGGTGAGGTTTCTTTTCCGTCACGTCGTCGCCGCCAATCACCAGCGAAAAATACTCGCCAATGCCCAGCGATGCCAGCAGCGGCGCCACGAACGGCGTCGGCTTATTGGTCACCAATGCCATCGGGTAACCGTGCGCGGCCAGGCGGGCCAGCGTCTCTTGCACCTGCGGGAACAGGCGGCTGCCGCTGTCAACAGTCTGCGCGTAGAAATGATCGAAGCGCTCACGCAGCCGGCTGCACTGCTCCGGCGTGTCTTCCGCTTCCGCCCAGCGCAGCGCGCGCTGCACCAGCACGTCGGCGCCGTTGCCGATCCAGGTGCCAACTCGCTCTTCACCCGCTTGCGGCAGCCCCCTCTCTTCCAGCGCCATATCGATGGCGGCCGCGAGGCCCGGCGCGCTGTCGACCAGCGTACCGTCAAGATCGAAGGCCAGTGCGCGGATCGCGCCGAAATCAGCCATGGGAAACCTTCGCCAGCTCGCTGCGCATTTCGTCGATCACCTTGCGGTAGTCCGGCTGGCCAAAGATGGCGGAACCGGCGACAAACATATCGGCGCCCGCGGCGGCGATTTCGGCGATGTTGTCCACCTTCACCCCGCCGTCGACTTCGAGACGGATATCGCGGCCGCTGTCGTCGATCAGTTTGCGCACCTGGCGCAGCTTGTCGAGCGTGCCGTGGATGAACGACTGGCCGCCGAAGCCCGGGTTGACCGACATCAGCAGGATCACGTCGATTTTATCCATCACGTAATCAAGATAGCTCAGCGGGGTCGCCGGGTTGAACACCAGGCCGGCCTTACAGCCGTGCTCTTTGATCAGCTGAATGGTGCGATCGACATGTTCGGAGGCTTCAGGGTGGAAAGAGATATAAGACGCGCCGGCCTTGGCGAAGTCAGGCACGATGCGGTCCACCGGCTTGACCATCAGATGCACGTCAATCGGCGCGGTAATGCCGTAGTTGCGCAGCGCTTCGCACACCATCGGACCGATGGTCAGATTGGGCACGTAGTGGTTGTCCATGACGTCGAAGTGCACCACGTCGCCGCCTGCGGCCAGCACGTTAGCGGTATCTTCACCTAACCGGGCAAAATCTGCCGACAGAATGGACGGGGCAATCAAAAACTTTTTCATCCGCTTCTCCAAACGTAGGGTCGAGTTGTTATGCGCCGGGGTGCCCCCGGCTTAGCGATACAGCGCCAAAAGCTCGTTCACTTTGCTGCGGCCGAGAATATTGCGGCTGATCGTGCGGCGCGCTTTCACCACATACAGCGCAGCATGCTGGTACCAGTCGCGCGTCAGCTCGGTATCGTGATTGGAAATCAATACCGGCACCCGGCTCTCTACCGAGAGCTGATGCGCCAGATGCGCCAGGCTCTGCTGATCGGCGATGCTGAAGCTGTTGGTGTGGTAAGCGGTGAAATTCGCCGTCGCCGACAGCGGCGCATAAGGCGGATCGCAATACACCACGGCGCCGGCTGCAGCCTTCGCCATGGTATCGCGGTAATGCTCACAGACAAAAGTGGCATTGCGCGATTTTTCAGCAAACCAGTAGAGCTCTTCTTCCGGGAAGTACGGTTTCTTGTACCGGCCAAACGGCACATTGAACTCGCCGCGCAGGTTATAGCGGCACAGGCCGTTATAGCAGTGACGGTTCAGGTACAGGAACAGCAGCGCCCGGCGGTAAGGCTCGGTGCTAGTATTGAACTCTTCTCGCAGCAGGTAAAACTGATCCGAGTTATTGAATTCATCGGCGAAAAGCGTGCGGGCATCGCGCACGAAGTCATCCGTGCGCAGCTTAACGATGTTATACAGGTTGATAAGATCGCTATTGATGTCGGCGAGAATGTAGGCGTCGTAATCCGTATTCAGAAAGACGGATCCCGCACCCACGAAGGGCTCGATTAAGCAGTCTCCCGCCGGCAGATGGCGACGAATCTCATCTACCAGCGGGTATTTTCCACCAGCCCATTTTAAAAAAGCGCGGTTTTTCTTCATGCCGTCAATTAGCTACTTATACAATTCAGAGCGGCGGATTGTACTCTGTTTCAGACAGCACATCAGCGCACAAATTTAAATGATTTATTTTTTAAGATCTTGCTGCACTTGGTGTACAGGTCGAACCCATGGTTTTTTCGCCTGCACATCGGCCGGCAACGAAGCAATGGCGCGCTTCGCTTCCGCAGAAGACGCATAGTTGCCGCTCACCAGCACGTACCACGGCTTGCCGTCACGCTTGGTGGCGTACACCAGGTAATTCTGCAGCTTCTGCTGTTTGGCATAGGCGTTCAGCGTATCGGAACGCGAAGCGCTGCTCAGTTGCAAGGTATAGTGGCTGCCCGGCGCAGACTGCACAGAACTGCCACTGCTGGCGACCGCTCCCGCTTTCGCGGTGGAAGACGGCTTGGCCGGCGGCGTATACACCGTAGTCGGTGATTTATGCTGCGTTGCGGTCGGTTTGGCGGCGGCGGTTTTCGCCGGCGTTTTATGCTGTTGCGGGGCAGTGCCCTGCACAGGACGCGTCGCTTCGCGCGCTGCGGCGCCGCTCATCACCGTTGCCGGTGCGGTCGGCAACGTCGACGCTGCGCCGGTCATGCCCTGCGTAGCGGCATCCACCTGCCCCTGCTGCTGCGACAGCGCATCCGCCATGTTGCCCGGCAAATCGACGCGCTGCTGCGCACCGCCTTGCTGAGGCTGCGTTTGCGCTTCGGTCGGCGTGCCGGAGATCGGCGGAACGCTGACGTTCTGCGGTTGCTGCGGCTGAGTCGCGCTCACGCCGTTATTATCGTGGGTATCCGTCGTGCCGCCCGGCACGCCGTTATTGGCGGTGGTCAGCGACGAAGAACCGGACAGGTTGATATCGCGGGCCGCGCCGTTTTGCGCGCCGCTCTCCTGAGCCGCTTCATGTTTGGTCGGCGCCTTCAGGGCTGAACCGATGCCGATAATCAGCAGCAGCAGCACCAAAATGCCGATGCCAATCATCAAATGCTGGCGCGAAACGGCGAAGCGCGGCGCGGCGGCCGGCTTGCGCGAACGCGTAGGACGACGATCGCTGCTATCAGGTCTGAGATCGTCTTCCGGTTTAAACTCGTCCATCTGAAACCCTCCAACTAGAGGCAAAAGCCCACCACCGTAGACCTACCGTGGCACGGGCGGATTAACCCGATGATGGCAAAGCGACACCCGTCGTGCTCTGCTCACTGTATTAATATAGATGCTAATGGCGGCTAAGCCACTGTTACTTAGTCCGATTTAATTACGCTTCCGCTCAGGCAAGCAGGCGGCGATCGACGCCAGCACCAGCTCATGCCCTACGCCGCCGCGCACTTCCGCCGCACCGATCGCGGTCGGCAACACCAAACGCAGTTCCCCCGCCAGCACTTTCTTGTCGCGCAACATGTGCGGCAAGTAGGATTCCGGCGTCATTTCCTGCGGCCCGCAGACCGGCAAGCCGGCGCGCAGCAGCAGCGCTTTGATGCGCTCGATGTCTTCAACGGAGAACTGGCCGAGACGGTGCGCGGTTTCCGCCGCCATCACCATGCCCGCAGCCACCGCCTCACCGTGCAGCCACACGCCGTAGCCCATCTCGGCTTCGATAGCATGGCCGTAAGTATGGCCCAGATTCAGCAGGGCGCGCAGACCGCTTTCGCGTTCGTCTGCGGCCACCACCTCGGCCTTCAGCTCGCAGCAGCGGCGAATACAGTAGGCCAACGCCTGCATATCCAACGCCATCAGCGCATCGATGTTATGTTCCAACCAGACGAAAAACTCGCGATCGAGGATGATCCCGTATTTGATGACTTCGGCCAGGCCGGAAGAGAGTTCACGCGTCGGCAGCGTTTTCAGGCAATCCAGATCAACCACTACCGAAGCGGGTTGATAGAAAGCGCCGATCATGTTTTTGCCGAGCGGGTGGTTGACGGCGGTCTTGCCGCCCACGGAGGAGTCCACCTGCGACAGCAGCGTGGTGGGAACCTGAATGAAGCGCACGCCGCGTTGGTAGCACGCGGCGGCAAAGCCGGTCAGATCGCCGACAACGCCGCCACCGAGCGCGATCAGCGTGGTATCGCGCCCGTGCGGTTTTTCGAGCAGCGCCGAAAACACCTGCTCCAACACCGCCAGAGATTTGTACTGCTCACCATCGGGAAGAATCACCTGATCCACCACGACGCCGCTCTGCTCCAGCACCTGCCGGACACGCTCCAGATAGAGCGGCGCCAGGGTCTGGTTGGTGACCAACATCGCTTGTTCACCCGCCTTTAACGGCATAAAAGAAGCCGGATCGTCAAACAATCCGGCGGCGATGGTAATCGGGTAGCTGCGCTCCCCAAGCGTTACAGTAATTCTCTCCATGTCGCGCTTAGTTCTCTGTATGGTACGGCGGTGGTTGATCCCCGCAACGGCGGGGAACACAAATCAGTTTTCCGCATTGGCCGACGGCGAACGCGAAAATCAGCAATCAGTTGCTTTCCAGCATGTTGATGATCTGGTTGGCAACCACTTTAGCGCTCTGATCGTCGGTGCGAATGGTGACATCGGCAATCTCTTCATACAACGGATTGCGCTCTTTCGCCAAAGCTTCCAGCACTTCACGCGGCGGAGAATCAACCTGCAGCAGCGGGCGTTTTTTATCACGCTGGGTACGAGCCAACTGCTTTTCGATCGTGGTTTCGAGATAAACCACCACGCCGCGCGCGGACAGACGGTTGCGCGTTTCGCGCGACTTCACCGAACCGCCGCCGGTCGCCAACACAATCCCTTGTTTTTCCGTCAGTTCATTAATGACTTTTTCTTCACGATCGCGGAAACCTTCTTCCCCTTCCACGTCGAATACCCAGCCCACGTCAGCTCCGGTACGTCGCTCAATTTCTTGATCGGAGTCGAAGAACTCCATATTGAGTTGCTGAGCTAACTGACGGCCAATAGTGCTTTTGCCGGCACCCATAGGCCCAACCAGAAAGATATTGCGTTTCTCTGCCATGTTTTTCGGTATTACTAAGACAATTCGTTAATGTTAACCCGCCCCGCCAATCAAATCAGCGGCGGGACCTAAACTGAAACCTCATGAGCGATAGTGCGAGATCAGACGAAAAATTATCTCAACACTCTTGGTAGTTTGGCAACCGAATAAATCGCAATCCACGCCGCGGGAGGGAAACCATATGTTTTTAACGGCGTCTTGGCGCTAACAAAAAACCTCGGTGCTCAATTCGGTAACCCTTGTAAGCTAAATCGGCCGCAGCGTCAAACGCAGATCCCCCCAAGGGGATAAAAAAGTGTATCTGCTCATCAACTTTAGGCGATTTGCCGCCCGGCCGACAGGCCGCCGCTTATCCCTTAATCAGGGTTGGCGTAATAAAGATCACCAGCTCGCGTTTTTTCTGTTGTGCGCCGCTCTGCCGGAACAAGCCCCCCAGCAGCGGCGCATCCCCCAGTCCCGGCACCTTGTCCGCCGTCTTGCCGCGATGCCGTTGAAAAATGCCGCCGAGCACCAGGGTTTCGCCGTTTTTCACCGTGATCTGCGTCTTAATCTCCTGTTTATCGATGGTCAACGCCTCTCCGGCCCCTCGGCTGATGGCGCGCCCCGGCATATTTTGGCTGATCTGCAGCGTCAGCGTGATGCGCCCGTCCGGCAACACCTTCGGCGTCACCTCCATGCCCAGCACCGCCTCTTTAAACTCGATGGCGGTCGCACCGCTGGCGCCGCTGGACACTTCATAAGGGATCTCCGTCCCTTGCTTGATGCTGGCGGTTTGCAGATGCGCCGTCAGGAGACGCGGGCTGGCGATGATCTCCACCTGATTTTCCTGCTCCAGCGCCGTCAGCTCCAGGCTCAGCAAACGCCCGCTGATGCGCGCCAGATGGAAACCGGCGTTCACCGCGCTGCGCTCCAACGGCAGGTTAACGCCGATATTGCCCGGCCGCAGCGGCCACGCCGGCCTGTCGTCGGGCGCCAATCCCCAACGCACGCCGAGCTCACGCAGGCTTTCGCTGTTGATGGTCACGATATGCGCCGCCAGTTGCACCTGTGCCAGCGGCGCATCCATTTCCGTTATCCGCTTTTTCAACTGCGCCACAATCGGCGCGGTGTCGCGCAGCAGCAGCGTATTGGTGCGTTTATCCGCCAACACGCTGCCACGCTCGCTCAGCAACGCGCCACGTTGGGCGTTGAGGCTTTCGGCAATTTCCGCCGCATCGCCGTTTTGCACGGTCATCGTCAGGCTGTGCAAGGGTTGCCGCTGCGCCAGCGCCTCTTGCAGCTGTCTTTTTTCCCGCGCATCCGGCTCCGGGGAGATCAGCATCACGTTACCCTCCCGCGTCATCGTCAGTTTGCCCATACGCAGGGTCAGCGCCAGCGCCTGGGGCCAGGGCACATCCTCCAGCCGCAGCGTCAGGTTGCCGCTCACGCCCGGCGCGGCGATCAGGTTCATCTGCCGATAATCCGCCAAGGCCTGCAGGATGACCGTGACCGGCGCATCCTGAAACTCCAATGAGATTATCTGTTTATCCTGAGCCTGCGCGGTGCCGAGCGCCAAACACCCTAGCGCCAAGCCCAGTCCAGCGCGTCCTTTCATGATTTGTCATCCTTGTCGTCGATCATCAGCGATATGTCGTCGCGGCTCGCCGGGCACTCCGGTTCGGCCGTCAGCGCCTTCAACGTCAGGCTGCGCGCCTGCACCTGCGTCACCTGCCAGCGCTCGGCAAGCACCCGTTGTTGCGGCCGCAGGCGCAACCATTGCCCCGCCGGCGTCACCACCCAGCCATAGCGCTGCATCGGTTGCCCGATGACGCCTTTCAATCGCCAGCCCGCCGGGGATGTCTCTGTCTGGGCGCAAGCAGGCATCGGAGGCGGCGCAAACGGGTCGCGCGGTTCGGCGCATAAGGCCCACGGCCATAGCAGCCACCACCAACGGCCGGATCTTTTACTCATCGGCCAGCTCCTCGGCGGCATCCTGTAAAACCAACCGCGCCGTCATGCCCTGCGGCGGCGTCTCCACGCTCAATTGTTCGAGACGCAAATCGGCGGGCAGCGCCTCCAGCAGCGCCAACAAACCGGGGTAGTCAATGCGCAAGCTCAGCGTCTGCCGCGGTGGTTTTTCCTGCCGCTGCCAGCGCAATAAGGCGCCCCCCGCACGTTGCAGCCCGTTCGTCAGATCGCCGGTGGCGGCCGGAGCGAGCGGCGTCGGCGGCATCAGGGCGACCGGCGCCTCGTCCAGTTGGCGCTGCGCCACGGCGATCTGTTGCAGCAGGCGCTGTTGCCGCTCTGTCGCACTTTCCCGCTGACGCCATTCGTCTTGCAGCATCCAGCCCCCGCCCAACAACGCCAACGTGCCTATGCCCAGCCATTGCGCGGCCAGCAATCGCCGGCCCGACAGGCCCAGCAAGAAGCGCAGCCCGGATGGCAGACGGTTATCCATCACGCCCCCACTGCGCCACCAGATGAAAGGCGTACAGGCCGTCGTCGCGTTGCGCCACCTCCGCCAAACGCAGCCGCGGTAACGCGGGCATCCCCGCCAGCCGCCGTTCGAACTGCGAAATGGCGGCAGGAGAACGGCTCAATCCACGCAGCCGCAGGCCGTTCGCCGCATCGCTGTCCAACGCCGTGAGCCACAGCGGTGGGGGGAGGCAGGAGGAGAGTTGCTGCAGCAGTTGCAAATAACGCCGGTTATGTTGGGCATTGCGCGCCTGCCGTTCAGCGAGGGCGCTGTATCGCGCCCGTTGCGCCCGTTCCTGCTGCTGCTGACGGACGAGCAGCGTCACTGCCGCCAGCTCTTCTTCCAACAGCGCCAGCCGCTCCTGACGCTGCGCCTGTTGATGACGCAGTTGGCCGGCGACGAGGCCCCCTGCCAGCAACAGCACCGTTACCTGCAACAGCAACACGCCCAGCCAGAAGCAGCCGCGCCGCCGATCGCGACGTTGCCGCCAGGGCAAAAAGTTGACCTGGTACATCAGCGGTCCTCCTCGCGCAGCGCCAGACCGCCGGCCAACGTAAACGCTGAGGGATGCACGGGCAACGGCGGACGCAGCTGCGTGAAGGCGCTGAGCGGCGACCAGGAAAGGCAGCCGACGGGCAAGGCTCCTGCCAGCACGCTGCCGGCATAGACCGGTCGATCATCGTCCGTCGGCGTCTGGGCTTGCAGCGCCCGCAGCGCCTGCGCGTCATCGTCGCCCGGCGTCAGCCCGAACGCGAACGCGCCGTCGGCCGGCGCCACCCACAGCCATTCTCGCTCGAGACGATGCATCAGCCCTGCGGTGTGCGGCACGCCCGCCGCCGTCGCCATCATCCGCAGCGCGCAGGGCGTAATATCGACCGCTTGCGGATGCAGGCCCGCCTGGCGCAGACAGTGCAGCCACTGCTGCAGCTCCTGCCGCCGCGCGGCGGTCAACAGCAGCGCCGCCCCCTCCGCCGGCGCGGCGCGATAGTCGAGCGCCAGCGTCTGGCCGTCGAGTGGGAACTGCTTCACGCCGTGGCCAACGATATAGTCGCTGCGTTCCGGCTCGCGCAGCCGCGCGTCCGGCTGCGCCATGCACTGTTGCAACACCCGCTGCGCCGGCAGGGCAATGCGTAAGGAAATATGTCGCGGCAGTTGGACGCGCCATTGCCGCAGCGCCCGGATCAGGGCTTCGGAAGGTGCCAGGCAGCCGTCGCGTAAAACCGCCTGCGGCAGCGTCTGTTGCCACCAGTGACGCAGTTGCCAGCCGTTGCGGCGGCGTTGGACCGCCAGCGCCCGCACGCAGTCGATTTGTATATCCAGCCCCACCTGCCATGCTTGAGGGAACATGTTTCACAAGCCTCCATAACATCCGATGATAAAAGAACATATCCATGTCGCAGGCTTGCCTTTATACTACCGCGCGGTTGTTTATAAACTGCCCAAATGACTTAGAAATGGGAAATCTCAGGTGAAGTTCGTAAAGTATTTACTAATCCTTGCAGTATGTTGCATCGTGCTGGGAGCAGCCTCGATTTTCGGCTTGTACAAATATGTCGAGCCGCAGCTGCCCGACGTCGCAACGCTGAAAGACGTGCGGCTGCAGATACCGATGCAGGTTTACAGCGCCGATGGCGAACTGATCGCCCAGTACGGCGAGAAGCGCCGCATTCCGCTGAAGTTGGATCAAATTCCGCCGGTGATGGTGCACGCATTTATCGCCACCGAAGACAGCCGCTTCTATGATCACCACGGTGTCGATCCGGTCGGCATCTTCCGCGCGGCCTCCATCGCGTTGGTCTCCGGCCACGCTTCCCAGGGGGCCAGCACCATTACCCAACAGCTGGCGCGTAACTTCTTCTTAAGCCCGGAACGCACCCTGATGCGTAAAATCAAGGAAGCCTTTCTGGCGGTACGCATCGAGCAGATGCTGACCAAAGATGAAATCCTTGAGCTGTATCTGAACAAGATCTACCTGGGTTATCGCGCTTACGGCGTGGGCGCCGCCGCGCAGGTCTATTTCGGCAAGGACGTCAGCCAGCTCACCCTGAGCGAGATGGCGACCATCGCCGGCCTGCCGAAAGCGCCGTCCACCTTCAACCCGCTCTATTCGCACGATCGCGCCGTTGCCCGTCGCAACGTAGTGCTGTCGCGCATGCTGGACGAACACTACATCACGCAGGCGCAGTACGATCAGGCGCGTTCTGAAGATTTGGTCGCCAACTACCATGCACCGGAAATCAGCTTCTCCGCCCCGTATCTCTCCGAGATGGTGCGTCAGGAGATGATCAAGCGCTACGGTGAAAACGCCTATACCGACGGTTATAAGGTTTACACCACCGTGACCAAACGGCTGCAGCTGGCGGCGCAGGAATCGGTGCGCAATAACGTGTTGGCCTATGACATGCGCCACGGCTATCGCGGCCCGTCAAACGTGCTGTGGAAAGTCGGCGAAGCGGCCTGGGATCGCAAACAGATTGTCGACTCGCTGAAAAACCTGCCGAACTACGGCCCGCTGGCGCCGGCGGTCATCACCGCCGCCAACCCGCAGGAAGCGACGGCGATGCTGGCCGACGGCAGCAGCATTGCCCTGCCGATGGCCACCATGCGCTGGGCGCGCCCATACCGTTCAGACACTCAGCAAGGCCCAACGCCGAAACGCGTCACCGACGTGGTGCAGCCAGGCCAGCAGGTCTGGGTGCGTAAAGTGAACGAGGCCTGGTGGCTGTCGCAGGTGCCGGACGTCAACTCGGCGCTGGTTTCCATCAACCCGAACGACGGCGCGGTGAAAGCGCTGGTCGGCGGCTTCGATTTCAACCAGAGCAAGTTCAACCGCGTCACGCAGGCCCTGCGTCAGGTGGGCTCGAACATCAAACCGTTCCTGTATACCGCCGCGATGGATAAAGGCCTGACGCTGGCCACCATCCTGAACGACTTGCCGATCACCCGTTGGGATGCCGGCGCCGGCACCGACTGGCGGCCGAAGAACTCGCCGCCGACCTACGATGGCCCGATTCGTCTGCGTCAAGGGCTGGGGCAGTCGAAGAACGTGGTGATGGTGCGCGCGATGCGTGCGATGGGCGTCGACTACGCGGCGGAATATCTGCAGCGTTTCGGCTTCCCGGCACAGAACATCGTGCATACCGAATCGCTGGCGCTGGGCTCCGCTTCCTTCACCCCGATGCAGCTGGTGCGCGGTTACGCGGTGCTGGCGAACGGCGGTTATCTGGTCGATCCGTACTTCATCACCAAAATTGAAGACGACAACGGCAATACGGTGTTCGAAGCCAAACCTAAAGTGGTTTGCAGCAGCTGCAACCTGCCGGTCATCTACGGTGATACTCACCGTTCGGCCGTGCTGTCCGATGACAACATCGAAAACGTCGCCACCTCGCAGGAAGGCAGCAACAGCACGGTGCCGATGCCGCAGTTGGAGCAGGTAACCCCGGCTCAGGTGCAGCAGGACGGCGACCAACAGTATGCGCCACACGTGATCAGCACGCCGCTGGCCTTCCTGATCCACGACGCGCTGAACAGCAACATCTTCGGTGAACCGGGTTGGATGGGCACCGCCTGGCGCGCCGGGCGCGATCTGAAACGTCATGATATCGGCGGCAAAACCGGTACCACCAACAGTTCCAAAGACGCCTGGTTCTCCGGCTATGGCCCGGATACCGTGACGTCGGTGTGGATCGGCTTCGACGATCACCGCCGCGATCTGGGCCGTTCGACAGTGTCCGGCGCCATCCCGGATCAGATTTCCGGCGGCGAAGGCGGTGCCAAGAGCGCCCAGCCGGCGTGGGACGACTTCATGAAGATCGCGCTGGAAGGCATTCCGGAGCAGAAAGTCACGCCGCCGCCGGGCATCATCAGCGTCACCATCGACAAGAGCAGCGGCAAGCTCTCTGGCGGTGGCGGCGGCAGCCGCTCCGAGTACTTTATCGAAGGAACGCAGCCGACGGACTACCCATCGCGCGATACCGGCACCACGCTGACCGATCCGGGTGGCGAAAGCCACGAGCTGTTCTGATCGAAAAGGGCCAGAGAAATCTGGCCCTTTTTTTATGAGGCGTGAAGCGTCTCAGCGCGAAGCGCGCAGAAACGCCTCGGAGAGGAACAGCGCGCTGACGTTGCGCGCCTCACGGAAATCCGGTTCCGCCAGCAGCGCCATCATGTTGGCGATCGGCCAGCGCACCTGCGGCAGGGGTTCCGGTTCGTCCCCCTCCAGGCTCTGCGGGTAGAGATCGTGCGCCAGCACGATATTCATTTTGCTGGAAAAGTAGGATGGCGCCATCGTCAGCTGGCTGAGGAAATCAAAGCGTCTGGCGCCGAATCCCACCTCTTCCATCAGCTCGCGGTTGGCCGCCTCCAGCACCCCCTCGCCGGGATCGATCAACCCTTTCGGGAAGCCGAGCTCATAGGATTCAGTGCCCACCGCATATTCGCGGATCAGCAGCAGGTCATCGCCAATCACCGGCACAATCATCACCGCTTCGCGATCCGAAGGCCGCATGCGCTCATACACCCGCCGCACACCGTTGCTGAATTCCAAATCGACCGACTCGACGTTGAACAAACGCGAACGCGCGACCGTTTCCACTTTCAGAATTTTAGGTTTTTGCAGGTGTTTATCCATGATTGCCTCAAAGAGGTTGCCCAGGCGCGGACAGGGCAACCGAAAAAATGATTGGCGTAACGCACGGCTCGTTGGCGCTCAAACGCTGACCAAATTCGATCTTGATCACATTGTGCGTTAAGGGCAAGCTCGGCCGCAACGCGCATGAACAGTAATTTACTTTCTTTTAACAAGCGTCGCCAGCCGCGGGCGATTTTCTGCACTGATTCAGCAAACAGCGCGCATGAAAATAGGATAATGCCGATATCGACAGCAGGGGCCGGTTGCTAGTATCACGCAGGCAAGAATCAGTGATAAAATGACCTTGCTTCATGAAGGAATGAGATCCAAAGCGAAAATCTGTTTGTTCCCTCATTAGTTCTGGGTGCCTCCTGGCGGTTTACTCCGTATAATATTCAGCTTTTCATCAGGTTGGCGAAATTCACGGGTGTGAGATGGGGATTGCATGAGCACAATAGTGTTGATATTGGCCTTAGTGCTTGTCTGCCTGATTGCCGCCGGCCTGTACCTGTGGTTCAAGGCCCGCCACCCGACGGCGCTGGCACGCACGCTGCCGTTTATCAAACCCGCCCACCGCAAGCTGACCGACGAAGAACGCGCGGCGGTCGAGTTCTACCTCAATCAACAAAACAAGCTGAGCAACAAACTGTTGCCCGGCGGCGCTACGCTGCCCGCAGCCAAACTGGCGCTCACCCCGCAAAGCGATAACGTTTATCCCGTGACGCACGCCATCACCCGTTACGGGCTGGCCAGCGACGATCCCAATAAATGGCGCTATTACCTCGATGCCGAAGAGGTACATCTGCCGCCATTTTGGGAACCCTACATCACCGCCGACAACCATGTGGAAGTGATCCGAACCCAGACGCTGCCGCTGGTGATTTCGCTCAACGGGCACTCGCTGAAAGATCATATCCACGACCGGCCGCAGCCGCCAGTCGTGACCGCCGCGCCGACCAAAAACGCCTCCATCCGCAAGGAAGAGAGCGAGCATGTCGAGCTGGTGAACATTCGCAAGGAAACGCCGGAAGAGCATGCGCTGAACCGGCCGAACGGCATCCGTGAAGCCGTCATCATCTCCGCCGCGCTGCTGCTGCTGTTCTTCAGCCTGATCAGCCCGGTGCTGGTGATCCCCTGGATGATTTTCGTGGCGGTGCTGATGATCGCCTGGGGAGGGTGGAATCTGTTCCGCCGCCCGGCGTCGCGCGAGTTGAAAGAGATCCACTGCCTGCGCGGCACGCCAAAGCGCTGGGGCCTGTTCGGCGAATCCGGCCAGGGGCAGATCAGCAATATTTCGCTCGGCATTATCGATCTGATCTATCCGCCGCACTGGCAACCGTACCTGACGCAGGATCTGGGCAAAACCACCGATGTGGACGTCTATCTCAACCGTCAGGTGGTGCGGCAGGGGCGCTTCCTGTCGCTGCATGACGAAGTGAAGAATTTCCCGTTGCAGCAGTGGGGCCGCAATGCGGTGCTGGTCGCCAGCTCGGCGCTGGTTCTGCTGCTGCTGCTGATCTATATCCCGCTCAACCTGCCGTTGACCCTCAGCATGGCCTGGCTGCAAGGCGCGCAAAAAGTGGAAGTGACCAGCGTACAGGCGCTGGAGGCCACGCCGCTGCGCATCGGCGACACGCTGAAAGTGCGCGGCAGCGGCATGTGCTATGTCCCGCCGCCGGCCAACGGCGGCGGCGCCGTCAATTTTGCGCCGTTCGACTGCTCCGGCATCTATTGGAACACCGCCGCCCCGCTGCCGCAGCCGGAATCGGAAGTCATAGACAAAGCGACAGCCCTGCTGGCGACGGTCAGCGGTCAGCTGCATCCGAGCGGCGCCGATCAGAAGGTCAACCCGCAGCTGGCCAGCGCCATCGAGAAATCCGGCATGATCCTGCTGGACGATTTCTCCGATATCGTGCTGAAAACGCAGGATCTGTGCCAGACGGAAAACGACTGCGTACGGCTGAAAAACGCGCTGGTTAACCTGGGCAACGCGAAAAACTGGAGCAGCCTGGTGAAACGCGCCAAATCCGGCGCGCTGCAAGGCGTCAACGTCCTGCTTCGTCCGGTCAGCGCCGAATCGCTGGAAAGCCTGACCAAAGTGGCCACCTCGTCGTTCATCTTCAATGAGACGCGACTGGCCGCCGCTGCGCTTAACAGCCCGCCGCCAGGTGGTTTCCTGATCCGCAGCGACGAAGGCCGCCAGTGGGTCAGTCACCCCCAGCCGCAGACGCCGCAAAGCGAATACAACGCGCTCGACCAGTGGAATGAGCTGCAGCGCCAGTCCAACCTGCTGCTGCATACCCCATTCCAGGCGCAGGGCGTGATCACCAGCCTCAGCGTTGACGCCAACGGCACTCGCCACGTGGCGTTGCACAGCGAACCGGACATGATCACCCTGTGGCGCTATCTCGGCACCAGCCTGTTGTTGCTGGCCGTAGTGGTCAGCCTGGGTTATAACGCCTGGCGGCTGGTGCAGCGTCGGCGCATCAATCAGCACCGCGTCGCCGATATCCAGCGTTACTACGACAGCTGCTTCAACCCGCAGCTCAATCCGATGTCGATGCGGCCGATGGCCTGAACCTGACGCCGGGGCTTCGGCCCTGTCATCCGCTTATGCTACGCTAACGCTATTATTCTCATCTGCGGACTGCCCGTCGGTCCGCCCGTGGAGTTTTTATGGTTCCCGAGTTTGATTGGCCGCAGATCGATACCGTGCTGCTGGATATGGACGGCACCTTGCTGGATCTGGAGTTCGACAGCCACTTTTGGCTCAGCCTGGTGCCGCAGGCGCTGAGCGAAAGGCGCGCCATTCCGTTCGACGAAGCCCGCCACATCATCGAGCGGGAATATCAGGCGGTGCAGCACACCATGAACTGGTATTGCTTCGATTACTGGAGCGAGCGGCTGGATCTGGACATTTACCGCATGACCAGCGAAGTGGGCAGCCGCGCCCGGCTGCGCGAAGACACCGAGCCGTTTTTACGGGCGCTGCGCGACGCCGGTCTGCAAACCATTTTGCTGACCAACGCCCATCCGCACAGCCTGGCGGTGAAAATCGAGCATACCGGCCTCGATCGGCACCTTGATTTATTGTTTTCCACCCACACATTTGGTTATCCGAAAGAAGATCAGCGTCTGTGGCAGGCGGTGCAACAGCACACCGGATTCAATCCGCAGCGCACGCTGTTCGTCGACGACGGCGAGCCGATCCTCGACGCGGCGCGCACTTTCGGCATTCGTTACTGCCTGGGCGTGCAAAACCCGGACTCCAGTACGGCGGAGAAAAGCTTCCAGCGCCATCCGTCGATGCGTGACTACCGCCTGCTGATACCGGCGCTGGCCAAGGGGGAAGCATGAAGGAAAAAGCGACGCACGACGACGCGGTACGGCTGGATAAGTGGCTCTGGGCCGCTCGCTTCTATAAGACCCGTGCGCTGGCGCGCGAAATGATCGACGGCGGCAAGGTGCATTACAACGGCCAGCGCGGCAAGCCGAGCAAGATTGTCGAACTCAACGCCGAGCTCAAGCTGCGGCAAGGCAACGAAGAACGTACGGTGATCGTGCTGGCGCTGACCAGCCAACGCCGCGGCGCCGGCGAGGCGCAGCAAATGTATCAGGAAACCGAAGCCAGCATCGCCAACCGCGAAAAGATGGCGCTGGCGCGCAAGATGAACGCGTTGACCATGCCGCATCCGGACCGTCGTCCGGACAAAAAGGAGCGGCGAGACCTGATGAAATTTAAATTTGGTGAGCCGGAATAACCCCTCACCGCAATGAGAGAAGATTATGTCCAACCATGACCAATTGCACCGTTACCTGTTTGAAAACTACGCGGTGCGCGGCGAGCTGGTTACCGTCAGCGAAACCTATCAGCAGATCCTGAACAACCACGACTACCCGGCGCCGGTGCAAAAACTGCTGGGCGAGCTGCTGGTCGCCACCAGTCTGCTGACCGCAACCCTGAAGTTCGACGGCGACATCACCGTTCAGCTGCAAGGCGACGGCCCGCTGAAGCTGGCGGTGATCAATGGCAACAACTGCCAGGAGATGCGCGGCGTTGCGCGCACCCAGGCGCCTATCGCCGACGACAGCACCCTGCATCAGATGATCGGCAACGGCGTCATGGTCATCACCATTTCCCCAACGGAAGGCGAACGCTATCAGGGCGTGGTCGGTCTGGAAGGGGAAACGCTGGCCGAATGCCTGGAAGCCTACTTCCGCCAGTCTGAACAGTTGCCGACCCGCCTGTTCATCCGCACCGGCGAAGCGGAAGGCAATGCCGCGGCGGCCGGCATGCTGCTGCAGGTGCTGCCGGCGCAAGACGGCAACCTCGATGATTTCGATCACCTGGTGCAACTGACCAACACGGTCAAAAGCGAAGAGCTGTTCGGCCTGCCGGCCAACGAGGTGCTGTACCGTCTGTATCATCAGGAAGAAGTCACCCTGTATGAACCGCAGGACGTGCAATTCCGTTGTACCTGTTCACGCCAGCGTTGCGCCGACGCGCTGCTGACGCTGCCGACCGACGAAGTGGCGGACATGCTGGAGCAGGACGGCAATATCGACATGCACTGCGACTACTGCGGCAGCCACTATGTCTTTGACCCGGTTGATGTTGCCGCGTTGTATGCGGGCAACGCCGGCGAAAGCGATCGGTTGCACTAAGTCACACCCTCTCGGCGGGCGCGCCCGGCGCCCGCCAAGCCCCGCCGTTTGCACGTTTGCTTTTTTCCGTGTGCTATCTCTCAGATCGTAACGAAATACCGCCTAAAACGTTAAATATTTGATACCCATCGCGGTTACGCACCGTTAGATCCCTACAATTGCCGCCAGAAATTCTGTGACCAAGGAGTAGTAACATGCGCGTTAAAGGTATAACCCCTCAGGATCTGGCCGCTTACGGCATTCACGACGTCAGCGAAATCGTTCACAACCCGAGCTATGAACTGCTGTTTAAGGAAGAAACAGACCCATCTCTGGAAGGTTTTGAGCGTGGGGTAGTCACCAAGCTGGGTGCCGTCTCCGTCGATACCGGCATCTTCACCGGCCGTTCGCCGAAAGACAAATACATCGTCCGTGACGACATCACCCGCGATACCGTGTGGTGGGCCGATCAGGGCAAAGGCAAAAACGACAACAAACCTCTCAGCCCGGAAGTCTGGGCCGATCTGAAACACCTGGTCACCGAGCAACTGTCCGGCAAGCGCCTGTTCGTGGTGGATACCTTCTGCGGCGCCAACGCCGACTCGCGCCTGAAAGTGCGTTTCATCACCGAGGTGGCCTGGCAGGCGCACTTCGTGAAAAACATGTTCATCCGCCCGAGCGACGAAGAGCTGGCAGACTTCGAGCCGGACTTCGTGGTGATGAACGGCGCCAAATGCACCAACCCGAACTGGCAGCAGCAAGGCCTGAACTCGGAGAACTTCGTCGCCTTCAACCTGACCGAGCGCATGCAGCTGATCGGCGGCACCTGGTATGGCGGCGAAATGAAGAAAGGCATGTTCTCGATGATGAACTACCTGCTGCCGCTGAAAGGCATCGCCTCGATGCACTGCTCGGCCAACGTGGGCGAGAAAGGCGACGTGGCGGTGTTCTTCGGCCTGTCCGGCACCGGCAAGACCACCCTCTCCACCGATCCTAAGCGTCAGCTGATCGGCGATGACGAGCACGGCTGGGACGACGACGGCGTGTTCAACTTCGAAGGCGGTTGCTACGCCAAGACCATCAAGCTGTCTGAAGAAGCCGAGCCGGACATCTACCACGCCATCAAACGCGATGCGCTGCTGGAAAACGTCACCGTGTTGGCCGACGGCAGCATCGACTTCAACGACGGTTCGAAAACCGAGAATACCCGCGTTTCTTACCCGATCTACCATATCCAGAACATCGTCAAGCCGGTGTCCAAGGCGGGTCACGCCACCAAGGTGATCTTCCTGACCGCCGACGCCTTCGGCGTGCTGCCGCCGGTATCGCGCCTGACCGCCAACCAGACTCAGTACCACTTCCTGTCCGGCTTCACCGCCAAGCTGGCCGGCACCGAGCGCGGCGTGACCGAGCCGACGCCAACCTTCTCCGCCTGCTTCGGCGCCGCATTCCTGTCGCTGCACCCGACGCAGTACGCCGAAGTGCTGGTGAAACGCATGCAGGCCGCCGGCGCCCAGGCTTACCTGGTCAACACCGGCTGGAACGGCACCGGCAAACGCATCTCGATCAAAGATACGCGCGGCATCATCGACGCCATCCTGAGCGGTGAAATCGACAAGGCGGAAACCGTTACCCTGCCTATCTTCGATCTGGCGATGCCGACCGCGCTGCCTGGCGTGAACCCGGAGATCCTCGATCCACGCAACACCTACGCCAGCCTCGAGCAGTGGCAGGAAAAAGCGCAGGATCTGGCCGAGCGCTTCATCACCAACTTCGACAAATACACCGACACGCCTGCGGGCGCCGCGCTGGTCAGCGCCGGCCCGAAGCTGTAATTCGGTAGCGTTACCTCTTCAGCTAAGGCGCGGATCCCGCGCCTTTTTTTATTTCAATTGATTGCTTTTTAACCGGCAAGACGAGAAAATAAGTCAATGCAATCATTGATAGCAAAGGAGGTTTCAATGGCTACTATCACCGTCAGAAATCTGGACGACGAAATCAAAGAGCTGCTGCGTATCTCAGCGGCGAAAAACGGCCATTCCATGGAAGAGGAAGCGCGCATGATCCTGAAACAGGCGCTGGTGAAAAAGCCGCCGCGCTATGGATTGGGTACCTGGATGCATCAGCACTTCGCCGAATTCGGCGGCGTTGAGCTGGAGATCCCACCGCGTGACGCCGTGCCGCCACGCATCGTCACCTTTGATGATGAAGATGACAACGCATGATCATTATCGACACCGACGTCATTTCAGAAACGCTGCGTCCCAGCCCGTACTACAACGTCATTAACTGGTTAAATGAAAAGGACAATGACGAGCTCTATCTCAGCGCCATCGTCCTCGCCGAACTGTTCAGCGGCGTGGCCTGCATGCCTGACGGCAAACGCCAGCGGGATCTCAAGCTGAAATTGGCGGACGCCATTGAATTGAAGTTCGAGGGGCAGATATTGCCGTTTGATGGGCTGTGCGCGATGCAATACGCGGAATTGACGGCAAGGAATCGGCTGTTGGGTAAAGCGATGAGCGTGCCCGATACCCAAATCGCCGCCACCTGCCTGCATTACGGCGCCGCGCTGGCCACCCGCAATACCAAAGACTTCCTCCACTGCGGCATCGAATTAATCGATCCGTGGCAGGCGCCGACCGGCCGCCGGTTGCATGAGGATGCGGCGGAATACTACGTGATGAGCAGAAAGTCCTGACGGGGCCGCAGCGGCGCGGCCCACATCAGAGGTCAGGCGGTTTCCCTGGCCGTTTGATGGCCGTTGGTCGACTCTTTTTTCTCCATCGGCAACGGAATATAAGCGCGGATCAATAGCCCGCCGCGCTCGCTGGTGCCGATATCCAGTTCGCCATCATGCGCGTCGATAATACGCTGCACGATCGCCAGCCCCAGGCCGGTGCCGCTGGTGCTGCGCGCGCTGTCACCGCGTACGAACGGCTGCAGCAGGTGCTTCAACTCGTCCGGCTTGATGCCCGGGCCGTCATCTTCCACCTGGAACCAGCCGCGCTGCAGCTCACGGCCGCTGCTGACCTTGATCCAGCCGTTGCCGTAACGCGCCGCGTTCACCACCATATTCACCGCCGCCCGTTTAATCGACAGCGGATGCACGTTCATCATCAGCTCGCCCGGCGACAGCGCGGTTTCAATCACCCGCTCATAGCCGCTCTCGGCCGCGACCACTTCGCCTAAAATGGCGTTCAGATCGCTGCTTTCAGTCGGCATTTCCTGCCCGGTGCGCAGATAATCGATGAACTGCTCGATGATGGCGTTGCACTCTTCGATGTCTTTATTGATCGACTCGGCCAGATAGCCGTCTTCGGCGCTCATCATCTCCGTCGCCAGGCGGATGCGCGTCAACGGCGTGCGCAGGTCGTGGCTGACTCCGGCCATCAGCAAAGTGCGGTCATCCGCCAGCTGTTTGACGCCCGACGCCATCTGATTGAATGCGCGAGTCACCGACCGCACTTCGGAAGCGCCATACTCGCGCAGCGGCGGCGGAATAATGCCCTTGCCCACCTGCAGCGCCGCATGTTCCAGCTCCACCAGCGGGCGGTTTTGAATACGAATAAACAGCCAGGCGCCGCCGATCGCGAGCAGCATAATCGCCAGCGTATAGCGGAACAGCGGCGAGAAATCGCCCTGGTGGATTTCCGTCAGCGGCACGCGCACCCAGATATCGGGCTGCAGCCAGGTTTTCAGCCACACCACCGGGGAGTTCTTGTTCACCTCCACCCGCACATCGGTCGGCCCGCCGAGCTGCTGCGCCATCTGCTGGCTGAGGAACTGGTAGTGCTGCGCCCAGCGCAGGCCGCTCTCCTCCGCCGCCGAGTTGGTGTAGAGAGAGATGCCCAGCTCGCGGTAGATCTCACGGCGGAACGCCGGCGGCACCTCCAGCAGCGTGCCATCCTCCAGCTGTAGCCGATCGGTCATCAGCATACGCACTTCGTAGGCCAATACCTTGTTGAACTGCTGCAGGCTGGGCAGGATGGCGAAGTTCAGCACCACCAGATAGGTCGTCACCAGGCTGACGAACAGCAAGGTGACGATCAACAACAGGGTTCGGGCAAACGAGCTACGCGGTGAAAAGCGCAATCGCCTCATGCCTTACTGCCGTCCGGGACGAAGACGTAGCCGAGACCCCACACGGTCTGGATATAACGCGGATGCGCCGGATCTTCTTCAACCATACGGCGCAGACGAGAGATCTGCACGTCGATGGAGCGTTCCATGGCGCTGTATTCGCGGCCACGCGCCAGGTTCATCAGCTTATCGCGCGACAGCGGTTCACGCGGGTGGCTGACCAGCGCCTTCAGTACCGCGAACTCGCCGCTGGTCAACGGCATCGGCTCGTCTTCGCGGAACATCTCGCGGGTGCCGAGGTTCAGTTTGAATTTGCCGAAAGCGATCACCGCTTCTTCCTGCGAAGGCGCGCCCGGCAGTTCGTTCGCCTGACGGCGCAGCACCGCGCGGATACGAGCCAACAGCTCACGCGGGTTGAACGGTTTAGGAATGTAGTCGTCGGCGCCGATTTCCAGGCCCACGATGCGATCGACCTCTTCGCCTTTCGCGGTGACCATAATGATCGGCATCGGGTTGCTCTGGCTGCGCAGGCGGCGGCAGATGGACAGGCCGTCTTCGCCCGGCAACATCAGATCGAGCACCATCAAATGGAAGGATTCACGAGTCAGCAAGCGATCCATTTGCTCAGCGTTGGCAACGCTGCGAACCTGGAAGCCCTGCTCGGTTAAATAACGTTCTAAAAGCGCGCGCAGGCGCATGTCATCATCGACAACCAGGATCTTATGATTCTCTTGCATGGTATTACTCCCAAAGGCTTTATTGCCTGACTCGAATATTGTTAGAAAACCTTGCCATTTGAGACAGCGTTTAATGGTATGTATTCTAGACGAAATTGTTACAAAGCTTATTCTTTTCCCCATTTATCAACAATTTTCAGTGAATGTCGACGGGGGTTCGTCAAAATTTCGCCCTTTATCGGCGCAATGTGGGGCGACGGCCCAATTTTGTGCAATTTCGCCACCGGGAAGCGCCCGGTGGCGTTCAGCCGTCGGGTCAGGAAGTTTGCAGGAAACGCGCCAGCTGCCTGCGCAGCTGCCGGTTCTCTTGCTGTAGCGCATCAACCCGGTCGAGCAGCGTCAGCGCCATGGCGATCCCCGGCCAGTCCAGATCCAGCTCCGCCCGCAGCCTGCGTGCGCGCTGCAGATGGCTCAGCGCCGGATAATCAAACTCCCAGCGCGGCTGCGCCGGCTCCAGCGGCACGATAACGCCCAGGCCGACGATCTCGACCAGCTCGTCCTCTGAAATCTCCACCCTCTGACACAATTCCACCACGGTGAAAGTGATCTCTTTTTTCATCATCTGCTTTACTCCCATTCCGCGCGCGGGTTGAACGCCGCCTGTTCAGCCAGTTCCCGCCACAGGGCGCTGGCCTTCTCGTTCGGCTTCGGCGGCATCACCACCTTGAGAATAACGTACAGGTCACCGGGCTCTTTCTTGCCCGCCAGCCCTTTGCCTTTGACCCGCAGCCGTTTGCCGCTCTGGCTGCCGGCCGGCACGGTCAGCGCGATTTTGCCGGTCAGCGTCGGCACCTCAATGCTGGCGCCGAGCGCCGCCTCCCACGGAGCGAGCGGCGCCACGATGCTCAGGTTGTGGCCGTCTATCTCAAACAGCGGGTGCGGCGCGAGGCGGATAACCAGATACAGGTCGCCGTTCTGGCCGCCGCCCACGCCGGCAACGCCCTGCCCCTTGAGGCGAATGCGCTCGCCGTCGCCCACGCCGGCCGGAATTTTCACGTTCAGCGTCTTGCTGGCTTCGCTTACCTGCCGCCCCAGTTCGTCGTACACCGGCAGCTTGTAGGAAATCTCGCGGCTTTGACCATGCAGCGTTTCCTCGAGGAACAGCGGCACCTCCATCTCCAGATCCTGGCCGCGGAAGCCATGCCCGCCGTGCGAGTGCGAAGCGGAACGGTGCCCGCCCGCCGCCCGCCCGCCGAACATGCTCTCGAAGAAGTCGGAGAAGTCTTGCGCGTCGGCGCCGCCGCCGTGCCATGAGGCGCTCTGCTGATAGCCGCCGTGATCGCCGCGCGCCTGGCGGCCAAAGTTCGGATCGTTGCGATGCAGCCGGATCTGATCGTACTCGGCGCGGCGCTCGTCGTCCTTCAGTACCTCATAGGCTTCGGCCAGTTCCTTGAACTTGCTCTCGGCGTCGTCTTCGGTGCTCACGTCAGGGTGATATTTACGCGCCAGCCGGCGGTAGGCCGTTTTGATGGTTTTCAGATCGGCGTTGGGCTCAACGCCCATCGTGGCGTAGTAATCTTTAAATTCCATGCGGTAATACCTTCAATGTGTTGGGTTGTGCGCCAAAATTCCTTGTCTCTCTCGCCAGATATCCTCCTTTCGTCACATTCTTTTTCCGCTATCGCTAAGCATACTCCCGATTGTTAAAAGCTGCGCAAACTGAATAAAAACCGTGCGACAAGGCGCAGGCCCGCGCGCCATTTTTAAAGCCCTCCGCATTCACGTACACTGTGGCGGTGGCCCCATAAAGATAAATCACGATGAGAACTCAACTGATAACCCGTGAAGGGTATGACAAGCTCAAACAAGAGCTGGATTACCTCTGGCGCGAAGAACGCCCCGAGGTGACCAAGAAAGTGACCTGGGCCGCCAGCCTGGGCGACAGAAGCGAAAACGCCGATTACCAATACAACAAGAAGCGGCTGCGCGAGATCGATCGCCGCGTCCGCTATCTGACCAAATGCCTGGAGCAGTTGAAGATCGTCGATTACTCCCCGCAGCAGGAAGGCAAAGTGTTCTTCGGGGCCTGGGTGGAGGTGGAGAATGACGACGGCGAGATCAAACGTTTTCGCATCGTCGGCTACGATGAGATTTTCGGCCGCAAGGATTACATCTCCATCGATGCGCCGATGGCGCGCGCCCTGCTGAAAAAAGAGGTCGGGGACGTCGCCACCGTCAATACCCCGCTGGGCGAGGCGCAGTGGTACGTTAACGAGATAAACTACCCGAAGTAAGCTTTCAGCTTTTTCCTAACCGCCGCCAACGCCGCCGCCCGAGCTGTTCTCCACGCCGCGGCCGCGCGGCGGCGGCCCGCTCCGCTGGCATTTTCCGCGATCAATCCGTATAACTGTCCCCTGTTTATTCACCGTTCTCAATACAGATACCAGACCTATGAATGACCCACTGAGCCGCATTATTGCAACAGAACTGCAGGCCCGGCCGGAGCAAGTCGACTCCGCCATCCGTCTGCTGGATGAAGGTAATACCGTGCCCTTTATTGCACGCTATCGTAAGGAAGTCACCGGGGGCCTGGACGACACCCAACTGCGCCAGCTGGAAACCCGCCTGGGTTATCTGCGTGAACTGGAAGATCGTCGTCAGACCATCCTGAAGTCGATCGATGAACAGGGCAAACTGACCGAACAACTGGCGGGGGCGATCAACGCCACGCTGAGCAAGACCGAACTCGAAGATCTCTACCTGCCGTACAAACCCAAGCGCCGCACCCGTGGCCAGATCGCCATCGAAGCCGGTCTGGAACCGCTGGCGGACACGCTGTGGCAGGATCCGCAACAGCAGCCGGAACAGCTGGCTGAACGCTACGTCGACGCCGACAAGGGCGTGGCGGACGTGAAAGCCGCCCTCGACGGCGCGCGCTATATCCTGATGGAGCGCTTCGCCGAAGATGCCTCGCTGCTGGCCAAGGTGCGCGACTATCTGTGGAAAAACGCCCATCTGGTCTCCAAAGTGGTCGAGGGCAAGGAAGACGAAGGCGCCAAGTTCCGCGACTACTTCGATCACCACGAACCGATTTCCCAGGTGCCTTCGCACCGCGCGCTGGCGATGTTCCGCGGCCGCAACGAAGGTGTGCTGCAGCTGGCGCTGAACGCCGATCCGCAGTTTGAGGAAGCGCCGCGCGAAAGCCAGGCGGAGCTGATCATCATCAATCACCTCAATCTGCGCCTGAACAACGCTCCGGCCGACGCCTGGCGCAAGGCGGTGGTCAACTGGACCTGGCGCATCAAGGTGCTGCTGCACCTGGAAACCGAACTGATGGGCACGGTGCGCGAACGCGCGGAGGATGAAGCGATCAACGTCTTCGCCCGCAACATGCATGATCTGTTGATGGCCGCGCCGGCCGGCATGCGAGCCACCATGGGCCTCGATCCGGGCCTGCGCACCGGGGTGAAAGTCGCCGTGGTCGACGCAACCGGCAAACTGGTGGCCACCGACACCGTCTATCCGCACACCGGGCAAGCGGCCAAAGCCGCCGCCATCGTCGCGGCGCTGTGCATCAAACACAACGTGGAGCTGGTGGCGATCGGCAACGGCACCGCTTCACGTGAAACCGAGCGGTTCTATCTCGACCTGCAAAAGCAGTTCAGCGACGTCCGGGCGCAAAAAGTGATCGTCAGCGAAGCGGGCGCGTCGGTGTACTCCGCGTCCGAACTGGCGGCGCAGGAGTTCCCGGATCTCGACGTGTCGCTGCGCGGCGCGGTGTCCATCGCCCGTCGTCTGCAGGATCCGCTGGCGGAGCTGGTGAAGATCGACCCGAAATCCATCGGCGTCGGCCAGTATCAGCACGACGTCAGCCAGAGCCAGCTGGCGAAAAAGCTGGACTCGGTGGTGGAAGACTGCGTGAACGCCGTCGGCGTCGATCTGAACACCGCTTCGGTGCCGTTGCTGACCCGCGTGGCCGGCCTGACGCGCATGATGGCGCAGAACATCGTCAACTGGCGCGACGAGAACGGCCGCTTCAGCAACCGCGAACAGCTGCTGAAGGTCAGCCGCCTGGGGCCGAAAGCCTTCGAACAGTGCGCCGGCTTCCTGCGCATCAACCACGGCGACAACCCGCTGGACGCCTCCACCGTTCACCCGGAAGCCTACCCGGTGGTGCAGCGCATTCTGGCCGCCACCGAGCAGGCGCTGCAGGATCTGATGGGCAATGCTTCGGCGGTGCGCAGCCTGAAAGCGGTCGATTTCACCGACGACAAGTTCGGCGTGCCGACGGTCACCGATATCCTGAAAGAGCTGGAGAAGCCGGGCCGCGATCCGCGTCCGGAATTCAAAACCGCGACCTTTGCCGAAGGCGTGGAAACCCTCAACGATCTGCAGGTAGGCATGATCCTGGAAGGGTCGGTCACTAACGTCACCAACTTCGGCGCCTTCGTGGATATCGGCGTGCATCAGGACGGTCTGGTGCACATCTCCTCGCTGGCGGACAAGTTCGTCGAAGATCCGCACACCGTGGTGAAGGCCGGCGACATCGTCAAAGTGAAGGTGATGGAAGTCGATCTGCAGCGGAAACGCATCGCGCTGAGCATGCGCCTGGATGAGCAACCGGGCGAAGGTTCACCGCGCCGCGGCGGCAACGCGCCTGCACAGGCGCGCGACAACGCCAACCGTTCGGCAGGCGGCAACAAGGCCAAACCGCGCAATGCGACGCCGGCCGGCAACAGCGCCATGGGCGACGCGCTGGCAGCGGCGTTCGGCAAGAAACGCTAAGCCAGAGCCAACAGGGCGGAGCCTGCTCCGCCCTTTCTGATGAATAAAACTTGCGGCATTTTTGACCCGCCTCAATAAACCATCATCTTTTTATTTCCCGTTCCTGCGTGACCGCCCTCCCATTATTCAGGCAACAAAAATGCCTCCTGCAGCCATTTATTAACAACTTCGTTAACACGCATTTTTCATCTCGCGAATTGTGAGAGAAACACAAATGGTTACCGCTCGCATTACGGCGGAATAATGTTATCGAATTGCCTTTCAGCGGAAATAAATAAAGGGAAAAAGCCATCGATATTTGCAAATGAGAAAACTCGGCTACAAATACGTAACTGATTTAACTCACCATTCTCATTTGTCGCCGCGTATAAGCGGTGGTAAAACGGGGATTATCAAGGGGGCCAGCCAAAAAGCGGCCGCCGCCAAAATAATTGGTTACAATACCCTTACTTTTTGCATTGAATGCGATAATGATAATTACTATTATTTTCGCTCACTTTATTGCATGACCTTATGGATGAATACCGCCGACGGCGTGGCATTTTCGCCGGCAACGTCCAATTATCATCAGCCCGATGCTCATCGGCACCCGGAAGGTTAATGACATGCAGCTTCAACCTAAACGCACATATAAGATTGTCGGCTTTTCCAGCGAGATTGCGCCGGCCTACCGCCAAAAATTGTTATCGCTCGGCATGCTGCCCGGCTCTTCGTTCGACGTGGTGCGCGTCGCGCCGCTGGGCGACCCGATAGAAATTAAAACCCGCCGCGTCAGCCTGGTGCTGCGCAGGAAGGATTTGGCGCTGCTGCAGCTCGACGGCCAGCCCTGAGCCGGCGCGCCCTCCGTTTGCCGGTGCGCCTTTGCGCCGGCGCTGTTCTCCTTGAAGACGACACGCAGAACTATGAAAAAACTCACCATCGGCTTAATCGGCAACCCGAACTCCGGCAAAACCACGCTGTTCAACCAACTGACCGGCGCGCGCCAGCGGGTCGGCAACTGGGCGGGCGTGACGGTCGAACGCAAGGAAGGCCATTTCACCACCCCGCAGTCCGACGTGCGGCTGGTCGATTTGCCCGGCACCTACTCCCTGACCACCATTTCGGAGCAGACGTCGCTCGATGAGCAGATCGCCTGCCACTACATTTTGAGCGGCGACGCCGATCTGCTGATCAACGTGGTGGATGCCTCCAACCTGGAACGCAACCTCTACCTGACGCTGCAGCTGCTGGAGCTGGGCATTCCCTGCATCGTGGCGCTCAACATGCTCGACATCGCCAAAAGCCAGCATATCGATATCGACGTCGCCGCGCTGTCGGCGCGCCTCGGTTGCCCGGTAGTGCCGATGGTCTCCACCCGCGCCGACGGCATCGGCGTGCTGAAACAAATGATCGACAATCATCGCATCAACGAACAGCAGGCGCTGGTGAACTACCCGCCGCTGCTGCTGAAAGAGGTCGCCACGCTGAGCGACGCCATGCCGCAAACGCTGCCGGCGGCGCAGCGCCGCTGGCTGGCGTTGCAGATGCTGGAGGGCGACATCTACAGCCACCGTCTGGCCGGCCCCGCCGTGGCGCGGCTGCCAGCGGCCATTCAGGCGCTGCAACAGCAGCAGCAGGAGGACCCGGCGCTGGTGATCGCCGACGCACGCTACCAGTCCATCGCCGCCCTGTGCGACGCGGTCAGCAACTCGCAGCAGGCGATGCCCAACCGCCTGACCGACATGCTGGATAAAGTGATCCTCAACCGCTGGCTGGGCGTACCGATCTTCCTGCTGGTGATGTACCTGATGTTCCTGCTGGCGATCAATATCGGCGGCGCGCTGCAGCCGATCTTCGATATCGGCTCGGCGGCGATCTTCATTCAGGGCATTCAGTGGCTCGGTTACACCCTGCACTTCCCCGACTGGCTGACCGTCTTCCTGGCGCAGGGCGTCGGCGGCGGCATCAACACCGTGCTACCGCTGGTGCCGCAGATCGGCATGATGTACCTGTTCCTGTCGTTCCTGGAAGACTCCGGCTACATGGCGCGCGCGGCGTTCGTGATGGATCGCCTGATGCAGGCGCTCGGGCTGCCGGGCAAATCCTTCGTGCCGCTGATCGTCGGCTTCGGCTGTAACGTGCCGTCCATCATGGGCACCCGTACGCTGGACGCCCAGCGCGAGCGCCTGATCACCATCATGATGGCGCCGTTCATGTCCTGCGGCGCCCGTCTGGCGATCTTCGCGGTGTTCGCCGCCGCCTTCTTCGGCCAGGACGGCGCTGGGGTGGTGTTCTCGCTGTATATGCTCGGCATCGCGGTGGCGATCCTGACCGGCCTGGTGCTGAAATACACCCTCATGCGCGGCGAAGCCTCGCCGTTCGTGATGGAGCTGCCGGTTTACCACGTGCCGCACCTGAAAAGCCTGCTGCTGCAAACCTGGCAGCGGCTGAAAGGCTTCGTGTTGCGCGCCGGCAAGGTGATCGTGGTCGCCAGCATGTTCATCGGCGGCCTGAACAGCTTCTCGTTCAGCGGCAAGACGGTCGACAACATCAACGACTCCGCGCTGGCCTCGGTCTCCAAGGTGCTGACGCCGCTGCTGCAGCCGATGGGCGTCCACAGCGATAACTGGCAGGCCACCGTCGGGCTGGTGACCGGCGCGATGGCGAAAGAAGTGGTGGTCGGCACGCTGAACACGCTGTATACCGCCGAGCACATCAACAAAGAGGCGTTCGACGCCGCCAACTTCAACTTGCTCGATGAACTGGGCGGGGCGCTGCAGGAAACCTGGGACGGGCTGAAAAACACCTTCAGCCTGAGCGTGCTCTCCAACCCGATCGAAGCCAGCAAGGGCGACGGCGAGATGGGCGTCGGCTCGATGGGCGTGATGAGCAGCAAATTCGGCTCCGGCATTTCCGCCTACAGCTACCTGATCTTCGTGTTGCTGTACGTGCCTTGCGTCTCGGTGATGGGCGCCATCGCCCGTGAATCGAGCCGCGGCTGGATGACCTTCTCAATCCTGTGGGGGCTGAACGTCGCCTACTCGCTGGCGACGCTGTTCTATCAGGCGGCCACCTTCAACCAACATCCGCAGTACAGCCTGACGGCGATCCTGGCGGTGGTGCTGGTAAACCTGCTGGTGCTGTTTGGCCTGCGCCGGGCGCGCAGCCGCGTCACGGTTCGCCTGGGCAACACCACGCCGGCGGCCTGCTGTCAGGGCGCCAAAGGGAGCTGCCACTGATGGCCGGGCTGCTGCAGGTGCGCGATGCGTTGGCGCTGCGCGGCAGCGCCCAGGCGCTGCAGCTCAGCCAATCGCTGGCGACGCCGCTGCCGCTGGTGCAGGCGATGCTGGACCGTTTGACGGCGATGGGGAAAGTGGAACGCATCGAACAGGATGACGGCGCCTGTCTGAGCGGCGGCTGCAAAAGCTGCCCGCAGGGCCAGGGGTGCAGCACGGTGTTCTACCGACTGAAGGCCTGACGTTCAGGGGCGCCGCTGCGGGCGCCCCTTTGCCGTTCAAGGCTTATTGCTTGTCTTTGTAAACTTCGGCGATGGCGCTGAATTTACCGTGTTCGCGGCCCGCCAGGATCACGTAGTATTGACCGCCCTTTTCGTCCGCCAGTTTGGACAGCTCTTCCTTGGCATCCATCGGCGACGTGGTTTCCGCCGTGGTGGTCACGGTGCCGATCTTCTCGTATTTACCCGGATTCTTATCCAGATCTTCCTTGGTCAGCAGGGTTGCCGCCATGGAGCCGAAAGACACCGAACCCAGCACTGCCGCTGCAATAATCATCTTCAATGATTTCATGACACTAACCTCTCAATGGATAATTTATCTGTTATGAAAGCCGTCCAGGATCCATGCGTAGTACTGCAGGCTGCCGCGACATCCTCAGGCCTCGTTGCTTTCCCTGACGGGGCCTGTTTCCCAGAGACGAAACGCCAAAATGAAAATCGCCGCACGCGGTCTTTTCATTTTGCAGCCAACGCATTGACTCACTAAGTATTGAACAGCTTTGTCTTTTATCCACCCGGCAGCGTTTTTTTTCGCGCTCTATCGTGCGTTTTCACGCTGCATTCAATGTGCTGCAATAAACGCTTCGATCATCGTCACAAATTCATCGGGATGAGAGATAAACGGCGCATGGGCGGCTTTAGCCACGATCTGCGACGTGGAGTTCGGCCAGGCGGCGTCGAGCAGCTCGGCGACCTTGCGCGGCACCAGCCCGTCCAGATAGCCGTAGATCCGCAGCAGCGGCAGATTCAACTCCGCCAGCGGCGCGCGCAGATCGGCGGTGCGCAGGATCTCCAACCCGCCGTTCAACACTTCGACGCTCGGCGTCGGTTGGTTGAGCACCACCGCTTTCAGCTGGCGCGCATCCTGACGCGCGCTCTCGGTGCCCAGCGTCTGCAGCGCCAGAAAACGCTCGACGGTGCGCTGGAAATCCAGGCTTAGCTGGTGCTGGAAACCGCTCAGCACGTCCGGACGGATCCCCGGCCACTCATCGCGGGCGGCAAAGCACGGCGAGGAGGCCACGGTGATAAGCCCGCTGACCCGCTGCGGCTGCATCAGCGCCGCCTGGCTGGCCACCAGCCCGCCGAGCGACCAGCCGAGCCACCAGGCCTGCGGCGGGGCAGCCGCCAGCACGATTTCCGTCATCTGCGCCAGCGACAGGGCGCCGAACCCCTGGCTGCGGCCGTACCCCGGCAGATCGACCAGGTGCAGGCGAAAATGCGGCGTCAGCCGCGCCTGAATGCAACTCCACACTTCGGCGTTCAATCCCCAGCCGTGCAGCAGCACAAGATCGCGTTCACCTTCACCTATTGTTTGCCAGTACAGCGCTGTCATTGGTTATTGTCCTTTCATGCTTACCCGTCTCGGAGACACTATGCTATCAATCCGCAGCCGCTGTTGGCTATGCCGACAGCCATTGAGCCTGATGCGTCATGGCCTCTGCAGCTGCTGCCTGCGTCACCTGCCGGCCAGACCGCCGTGTTGCCCGCGCTGCGGGCTGCCCGCCGGGGAGACGCGCACGCCCTGCGGCCGCTGCCTGCAACGGCCACCGCCCTGGCAACGGCTGGTGTTCGTCGGCGACTACGTGACGCCGCTCAGCGGCTTGGTAAAAAGGTTCAAGTTCCACCGCGCGCCCGAGCTGGCGCCGGCGCTGGCGCGCCTGATGCTGTTGCGCTGGCAGCAGGCGCGCAGAGAGCAGTATCTGAACAGACCCGACCTGATTTTGGCGGTACCCTTGCATGCAACACGCTGCTGGCGCCGTGGCTATAACCAGAGCGATCTGCTGGCCCGGCCGCTGGCGCGCTGGCTGGGCTGCGCCTACCGGCCCGCCGCCTTGCGCCGGGTGCGCAAAACCGCTCTGCAACAGCGGCTGAGCGCCTCTGCCCGCAGACGCAATCTGCAGCGCGCGTTCGCCTGTACCGTGCCGGTCGCCGGCCGGCATATCGCCCTGGTGGATGACGTGGTGACCACCGGCAGCACCGTCTCGGAGATCGCGGCGCTGCTGCGGCGGCAAGGCGCCGCCTCGGTGCAGATATGGTGCGTTTGCCGCACGTTGTAGTGCCACGGCAATGGGCGTATTATAACCGACTATAGAAGTCAACTATTGAGCTAATGCTATGATCCGTATAACAGATGCTGCACAGGAACACTTTGCCAAACTGCTGGCAAATCAAGAAGAAGGCACCCAAATCCGCGTATTCGTGATCAACCCGGGCACGCCGACGGCCGAATGCGGTGTCTCTTATTGCCCGCCGGACGCGGTAGAAGCGACGGATACCGAACTGAAGTTCGACAAACTGTCCGCCTATGTCGATGAACTGAGCGCGCCGTATCTGGAAGACGCCGAAATCGACTTCGTGACCGACCAGCTGGGTTCTCAGCTGACGCTGAAGGCGCCGAACGCCAAGATGCGCAAGGTCGATGACGACGCGCCGCTGATGGAACGCGTGGAATACGTGCTGCAGTCGCAGATCAACCCACAGCTGGCGGGCCACGGCGGCCGCGTAACGCTGATGGAGATCACCGACGACAACATGGCTATTCTGCAGTTCGGCGGCGGTTGCAACGGCTGTTCGATGGTCGACGTCACGCTGAAAGAAGGCATCGAGAAAGAGCTGCTGCAGAAGTTCCCGGAGCTGAAGGGCGTGCGTGATTTGACCGAGCACCAGCGCGGCGAGCACTCCTACTACTGATACCCTTCTTACTTGAAGTTGCAGCGTTGTTGGCCGCATGCGCGCACCCCAGTCACTTACTTAAGTAAGCTCCTGGGGTTTTACGCACTTGCCGCCTAGCTGCAACGCCAATTAATTCGGGTATCCGTCATTTGGATGGGACTAAAGTTCTCATCCTTTGACCTAATACAACGACACCTCATCGTCACCCCACCGACACCTTGCGTCGGCGCTTGTCCAAATCCTTCAGCAGCCGGTTTATCCGCGGGTCGGCGAACATCTCCTCCAACGTCCGGGTCAGCTTGCGCCGCCAGTTAGGGTACTGATCGCTGGTGCCGGGGATGTTGACCGGATCGGCCATGTCCAGCCAGTCTTCCGGCTGCAGGCCAAGCAAGGCGCTGGCGCTGTCGGCGACATAACGCTGCAGGCCGCGGTTGAGCAGCGGGCTCATGCCGAGCAGCGCCGCCTTCTTGCCCACCTTCTGCGGCACGCAGCCATAACGATGCAATCCATCCAGCAGCCCCTGCTTGGCGCGTTCTCGATCGGCGAACAGCGCCCGCAGGATTTCCGCGTCCGGGTAGAGACCCAACCGGTTGCCGAGCGTCAGATCGTCGCTTTGCCAGTAGCCGCGCAGCGTCGGCAGATCGTGGGTGGTGATGGTCGCCATCGCCTGCACCGGATAGGCCTGCGGCGCGCGGAAATGGTGTTCGCCGTCGCTTTCGAAATAGAGCACTTTGTAGGAATAGACGCCGCTGTCGCGCAGCTTGCCGACGATTTCCACCGGCACCGTACCGAGATCCTCGCCGATCACCATGCAGCGATGGCGCTGGCTTTCCAGCGCCAGCACCGCCAGCAGATCGTCCACCGGATATTTGACGTAGGCGCCGCGATCGGCGGTTTCGCCATACGGGATCCACCACAGCCGCAGCAGCGCCATGACGTGATCGATACGCAGCGCGCCGCAGCTGGTCATGTTGGCGCGCAAAAGATCAATGAACGGCTGATACCCGCGCGCCGCCATCACGTGCGGATCCATCGGCGGCAGGCCCCAGTTTTGCCCCAGCGGGCCCAGAATATCCGGCGGCGCCCCGACCGACGCTTTCAGGCAGTACAGCTCGCGGTCACACCAGGTTTCCGCCCCGCCTTCCGCCACCCCGACCGCCAGATCGCGATACAGGCCGATCGGCATCTGCTGCTGCCTGCTCTGGTCAAAACACTGCGCGAACTGGGTGGCCGCGAGCCACTGCAGCCACAGGTAAAAACGAACCGTTTCCTGGTGTTCAGTGCAGAACTGCCGCACCGCTTCGCTATCCCCCTGCCGATAACGTTCGGGCCAGGCCGGCCAGCCCCACTGGCTGATGTCATCCGCCGCCAAATGGGCATGCAGCGCGTCGAAGGCCGCCTGCCGGTACAGGCTGTCGCCGCCGTCCGTCACGAATTGCTCGAACGCCTGACGCTGCGCGTCGTTTGGCTTGCGCGCCTGAAATACCGGAAACGCCAGCTTCAGCGCCGCCAGTTTCAACTGCATCACGGCGGTGTAATCCACCCACTCCGCAGCGCGCGCTTTGGCGAGCTGTTTCTGCGTCGCCGGCTTCTGCCACCAGCGCTGCGCCGCGTCGCTGCGCTGGAAATCCTCCACCGCGTTGACGTCGATATACGCCAGGTTCAGCCAGCGGCGCGACGAGGGGCTGTATGGGCTGGCGCTCTCCGGGTTGGCGGGGTACAGCGCATGGATCGGGTTGAGGCCGACGAAAGCGCCGCCGCGTTCCCCCACCTCTTCCACCATCAGGCGCAGATCGCCGAAATCGCCGATGCCCCAGTTGCGATCGGAGCGCAGCGTGTACAGCTGAACGCAGGCGCCCCACAGCTTTTTGCCGGTCAACAAGGCGTCCGGCTCGAAGCAGCGCCTCGGCGCGACGATCACTCGGCATGACCACTGCCGTGCGCCCTGGCTCAACGTCAATTGGTGGTAACCCGCCGGCAGCTCGCCGGGCAGCGTCAGGGTCTTGCGCGCGCCGACGCGCCCCTGCAGGCATTCGCCGTCTTCACGCTGCAGCGCCCACAGGTATTCGCCTTCGCCCGTCGGCGTCAGCGCCAACGGCGCGCCCTGATAGAACACCTTGACCGCCGGTAACGGCGGCGGCGCGGTATCCTGCACCGCATCATCGGCCCACTTCATGGCCGCCAGCAGCTTGCGCTTGGTCTGCGGCTCAATCGCCTGCCGTTTGCCGTGAGCATTGATGAAATCGGCAGCGATCCCCGCCTGCGCTGCCGCCTGATCGATACGCTTGCGATCCATTCGCTCTCCTTAACGTTTGGCTTGCCAGATGCGCTGCTGGTAATCGCGGATCGAGCGATCCGAGCTGAACATGCCGACGCGCGCGGTGTTAAGGATAGTCCGCCGCGTCCACTCGTCCCGATCGCGATACAGCTCATCGACCCGGCGCTGCGCCTGGCAGTACGAGGCAAAGTCCGCCAGCACCAGATAGGGATCGCCGCCTTCCAGCAGGCTGTGCAGCATCATGTCGAACGCGTGCTTGTCGCCATGGCTGAAAGCGCCGCTCGCCAGTTCATCCAAAATCGCCTTCAGGTGCTTGTCCTTCTTGCGGTAGCTGAGCGGATCGTAGCCCTTCGCCACTATCGCCTTCACCTGCTCCACGGTATTGCCGAAGATAAAGATGTTGTCTTCGCCCACCTGCTCGGCGATTTCGACGTTGGCGCCGTCCAGCGTGCCGACCGTCAGCGCGCCGTTCAGCGCCAGTTTCATGTTGCCGGTGCCGGAGGCCTCTTTGCCGGCGGTGGAGATCTGCTCGGAGATATCCGCCGCCGGGATCATCAGTTCGGCCACCGACACGCGGTAGTCCGGGATGAACGCCACTTTCAGGCGATCTTTCACCAACGGATCGTTATTGATTTTCTCGGCTGCCTGATTGATGGCGTAGATGATGTTCTTCGCCAGGTAGTAGCCCGGCGCCGCCTTGGCGCCGAACAGGAAGACGCGCGGCACGATGTCCAGGTTCGGGTTGTCGCGCAGCTGGCGATACAGCGACAGGATGTGCAGCAGGTTCAGGTGCTGGCGTTTGTACTCGTGCAGGCGTTTGATCTGCACGTCGAAGATCGCGTCCGGATCGAGCGTCAGCCCCATCACACCGTGCACGTAATGAGCCAGCGCCACCTTGTTGTCGCGTTTGATCTGCTGATAACGCTGGCGGAACGCCGCGTCGTCGGCGAATTTCTCCAGCCCGCGCAGCGCGTCGAGATCGCCCGCCCACTCCACCTTCAGCGTCTCGTCGATCAGGCCTGACAGCGCCGGGTTGCACTGTTTCAGCCAGCGGCGCGGCGTGATGCCGTTGGTGACGTTATGGAATTTGTTCGGCCACAGCTGGTGATATTCAGGGAACAGATCCTTCACCACCAGATCCGAATGCAGCTGCGCCACGCCGTTAACCGCAAAGCCGCTGACCACGCACAGGTTGGCCATGCGCACCTGCTTGTCGTGGTGCACCGCCAGCTTGGCCCACACCGCCTCGTCGCCCGGCCAGTGCTTATCCACCAATTTTTTAAACCTGGCGTTGATCTGTTTGATGATGGAGAAATGGCGCGGCAGCAGGCTGCGCACCAATTTTTCATCCCAGCGCTCCAGCGCTTCCGGCATCAAAGTGTGGTTGGTGTAGGCGAAGGTGTTGCTGGTGATCGCCCAGGCCGCCTCCCACTCCAGCTGATGCTCGTCCAGCAGAATGCGCAGCATTTCCGGAATGGCGATGGTCGGGTGGGTGTCGTTCAGTTGGATCACTTCATACTTCGGCAGTTCTTCAATCTTGCGGCCGGCCTGATGGTGCTTGCGCAAAATGTCCGCCACCGAGCAGGCGCACTGGAAATACTGCTGCATCAGGCGCAGGCGTTTGCCGGCCTGATGGTTGTCGTTCGGGTAAAGCACCTTGGTCAGCTTATCGGCTTCTACGCCCTGCTTCTCAGCCTGCAGGAATTTGCCGTCGTTGAAATCGCCCAGGTTGAACGGATGCTGATGGGTCGCCTGCCACAGACGCAGCGGCTGCGCCACGCCGTTGCGATACCCCAGCACCGGCAGATCCCAGGCTTCGCCGCGCAGGGTGAAGGCCGGGCGCCACAGTTCGCGGCCGTCGGCCTGCTTCTCCAGCTTGCCGCCGATGCCCACGTCCACCGCCAACGCGGCGTTGTGGCGGAACCACGGATAGCTCTCGCGTTGCCAGTTATCCGGCGCCTCTTGCTGTTGCCCACCCTGGAACGACTGGCGGAACAGCCCGTACTGGTAGTTCAGCCCATAGCCGGTGGCCGGTTGTTCCACCGTCGCCATCGAGTCGAGGAAGCAGGCCGCCAAACGCCCCAGCCCGCCGTTGCCCAACGCCGGATCGGTTTCCTGCTCGAGCAGATCCGCCAGCTTGACGTTCTGCTCGGCCAGCGCCTGCTCGACGGTGTCGTACCAGCCCAGGTTGATCAGGTTGTTCGCCGTCAACCGGCCAATCAAAAACTCCATCGAGATGTAGTTCACGTGACGCAGCGGTTTGGCGCTTTTGCGCGGCGCCGGCTGTGCGGCCAACTGCTCGGCCAGCGCCGCACTGACGGCTTCCCACCATTGATGTTGCGTCATTTGCTGCGCGGAACTGAGGCCGAACCGTTGCCACTGACGGGCGAGCGCCGCCAGAAAAGCATCCTTCTTGAGCGTAGGCTGTGACATAAGGAAAACTCTCTATCCAGTAAGTGGGTCAAATTGCCGCTATCGTGCCGGTGAGAAAGCCTGACGGCATCATCCCGCCTGGGGATTAGCTGGGGAGGAGGATTGGGGCGTAGCTGGAATTGTGATCTCAGGCACTTTTTGACTCCCTTGCAACGATGCAAAAAAGCCCGCCAACGCGTGCGGCGAGCACTGAGAACGTTAACCATGACGTTAGCACAAGTATTCGCGCTGCTGAAGTTTTGTCCATGGCCGGAAATGCGATCCGCAACCGCATCGCCGTACTCCGACACCAAACGTAAAAAAGTGTGATCGATAGCAACTTAACTCCAAGCCGATGCGGAAGCTTGTTGCAATACGTTTAGGGTTGGCAGAAGTTAGGGGGAGCTATTAATTACGAACCATAAAATAATTAGCGCCACTCCAATCCCGGCGGGAACCGCGATTTATATCCTGGAATACTATGCTGATCCCATCAAAACTGAGCCGCCCGGTACGGCTGCAAAATACCGTGATCCGCGATCGCCTGCTGGCCAAACTGGCCAGCGCGGGCAACTATCGTCTGACACTGGTCAATTGCCCGGCGGGATACGGGAAAACCACGCTGATCGCCCAATGGGCGGCCGGCAAGGCCGATCTGGGCTGGTATTCGCTGGATGAGAGCGACAACCAGCCGGAGCGCTTCGCCAGCTACCTGATCGCGGCGCTGCAGCAGGCCAGCGGCGGCCGCTGCGTCAAGAGCGAAGCGCTGAGCCAGAAGCACCAGTACGCCAGCCTGTCGGCGCTGTTCGCCCAGCTGTTTATCGAGCTGGCCGACTGGCATCAGCCGCTGTACCTGGTGATCGACGACTATCACCTGATCACCAACGACGCCATTCACGAAGCCATGCGCTTTTTCCTGCGCCATCAGCCGGAAAACCTGACGCTGATCCTGCTCTCGCGCACCCTGCCGCCGCTCGGCATCGCCAACCTGCGGGTGCGCGATCAGCTGCTGGAAATGGGCACGCAGCAGCTGGCGTTCACCCATCAGGAAGCCAAACAGTTCTTCGATTGCCGCCTGGCGGCGCCGATGGAACAGCAGGACAGCAGCCGCCTGTGCGACGAAGTCGAAGGCTGGGCCACCGCGCTGCAGCTGATCGCGCTGTCGGCCCGCCAATCCGCTTCGTCCGCTCAACTGTCGGCCAAGCGGCTAGCGGGGTTGAACGCCAGCCATCTGTCCGACTATCTGGTGGACGAAGTGCTGGATCACGTCGATGCCGATGCGCGCGCCTTCCTGCTGCGCTGTTCGGTGCTGCGCTCAATGAACGACGCGCTGATCGTGCGGCTGACCGGCGAAGACAACGGCCAGCAGCGGCTGGAGGAGCTGGAGCGCCAGGGGCTGTTTATCCACCGCATGGACGACACCGGCGAATGGTTCAACTTCCATCCGCTGTTCGCCTCTTTCCTGCGCCAGCGTTGCCAGTGGGAGCTAGCGCTGGAGCTGCCGGGGCTGCACCGCGCCGCCGCCGAAGGCTGGCTGGCGCTGGGGTATCCGGCGGAGGCCATTCACCACGCGCTGGCGGCCAGCGACGTCAGCATGCTGCGCGATATCCTGCTGCAACACGCCTGGTCGCTGTTCCACCACAGCGAACTGGCCTTGCTGGAGGAGTGCCTCAACGCGCTGCCGTATGAGCGCCTGATCCAAAACCCCAAGCTGGCGCTGCTGCAGGCCTGGCTGGCGCAGAGCCAGCACCGTTACAGCGAGGTCAACACCCTGCTGGAGCGCGCCGAGCGCACCATGCGCGAACAGAAAATCGAGATAGACCAAACGCTGCACGCCGAGTTCGACGCCTTGCGCGCCCAGGTGGCGATCAACGCCGGCAAACCGGAAGAAGCCGAGCGGCTGGCGACCGAAGCGTTGAAATTCCTGCCGCTGTCCAGCTACTACAGCCGCATCGTCGCCACCTCGGTGACCGGCGAAGTGCACCACTGCAAGGGCGAACTGGCGCGCGCGCTGCCGATGATGCAGCAGACCGAGCAGATGGCGCGTCGTCATCAGGCCAACCATTACGCGCTCTGGGCGCTGCTGCAGCAGAGCGAAATCCTTATCGCCCAAGGCTTCCTGCAGGCCGCTTACGAAACCCAGGATAAGGCGTTCGAACTGATCCGCGAGCAGCACCTGGAACAGCTGCCGATGCACGAATTTCTGCTGCGCATCCGCGCCCAGATCCTGTGGTCATGGTCGCGCTTGGACGAAGCGGAAGACGCGGCGCGCGCCGGGCTGAAAATCCTGGCGAACTACCAACCGCAGCAGCAGCTGCAGTGCATCGCCATGTTGGCCAAATGCTCGCTGGCGCGCGGCGATCTGGACAACGCCAATACCCATCTGCAGCGCTGCGAAACCCTGCTGCACGGCGCCCACTATCATCGCGACTGGCTGACCAACACCGACAAGTCGCGGGTGATCCACTGGCAGATGACCGGCGACATCACCGCCGCCGCCCAGTGGCTGCGCCACACCGAAAAGCCCGGCATGGCGGACAACCACTTCACGCAGGGCCAATGGCGCAACATCGCGCGGGTGCAAATCCTGCTCGGCCAGTATGAAGAGGCCGGGGTGGTGCTGGATGAGCTGAACGAGAACGCCCGCCGCCTGCGGCTGGTGAGCGATCTCAACCGCAATCTGCTGCTCAGCAACCAGCTCTACTGGCTGCAAGAGCGCAAGGGCGAAGCGCAGCAGGCGCTGATCGAAGCGCTGTCGCTGGCCAACCGCACCGGCTTTATCAGCCACTTCGTCATCGAAGGCGAAGCGATGGCGCAGCAGCTGCGCCAGCTGATCCAGCTCAACACGCTGCCGGAGCTGGAACAGCATCGCGCCCAGCGCATCCTGCGCGACATCAACCAGCATCATCGGCACAAGTTCGCGCATTTCGACGAGAACTTCGTCGATAAGCTGCTGACCCATCCGCAGGTGCCGGAACTGATCCGCACCAGTCCGTTGACCCAACGCGAATGGCAGGTGCTGGGGTTGATCTATTCCGGTTACAGCAACGACCAGATCGCCGGTGAGTTGGATGTAGCGGCCACCACCATCAAGACCCATATCCGCAATCTATACCAGAAGCTGGGCGTGGCCCATCGCCAGGAAGCGGTGCAGCAAGCGCAGCAGCTGCTGAAGATGATGGGGTACGGCGCGTAAAAACCCTGATATTGCTCTGGTCTTAAACGCCGCAGAGTTGGTTACAATAGCGGCGTCCCCCAATAATGAGGCAGTCAGCAGTATGGAACAGTTCGAAGCGATCAACGTTGAACAGGCTTACACCCGCTGGAAAGAGGGCAGCGCCGCCCTGGTCGACATCCGCGATCCGCAAAGTTTTGAAGCCGGGCATACGCCGGGCGCCTTTCACCTCACCAACGCCACCCTGTCGGCCTTTATGCAACAAAACGACTTCGAGCGGCCGGTGATGGTGATGTGCTACCACGGCAACAGCAGCCGCAGCGCGGCGCAATACCTGCTGCACCAGGGGTTCGACGCGGTCTACAGCATCGACGGCGGCTTCGAGGCCTGGGCCCGTCAGTATCCGCAAGACGTGGAAACCTCAGCCTGATCCCCGCTCCCCGCCGTGCGTCGGCGGGCTTCCCCTTCGTTTTTATGCGCGTTTTCGCGGGTTTTTCGCAGATCCGTTTGCCAGCGCTCAGGATTTCGACGTTATAATCGGCCGTCAGGGTCGCCGGCGCGCAAGCCGCGGCCAAAATCATTCACTTACGACGGAAGAGCAATGGTTAGAGTAATCGCCGTATCCAACCCGCGCCTGGCGCTGGCCTTTGTCGACTATATGGCGACCCAGGGCATCCGGCTTGAGCTGCGCAACAGCGGCGAGGCGGCGGAAATCTGGCTGGCCGACGAAGGTCATCTCGAGCAGGTGCAACACGAGCTGCAGCAGTTTCTGGTCGATCCGCTCAACCGCCGTTATCAGGCCGCCAGCTGGCAGACCGGCCATACCGACGCCGGCCTGCACTATCAGAGCGAGTCCTACCTGCACACCCTGCGCAGCAAGGCCGGGCCGCTGACGCTCGGCGTGATGGTGCTGTGCATCGCGGTCTATATTCTGATGCAGGCGCTGGGCGACGATACCGTGATGTACTGGCTCTCCTGGCCGCAGGACAGCAGCCAATACACCCAGCTGTGGCGCTGGATCAGCCATGCGTTCCTGCATTTCTCCCTGCTGCATATCCTGTTTAACCTGATGTGGTGGTGGTATCTCGGCGGCCAGATGGAAAAACGCCTCGGCGCCGGCAAGCTGTTCGTGCTGGCGGTGGTGTCGGCGTTCTTCAGCGGCTGGGCGCAATCGCTGTTCAGCGGCGCGCTGTTCGGCGGGCTGTCAGGCGTGGTCTATGCGCTGATGGGCTATGTCTGGCTGTCGGGCGAACGGGCGCCGGAGCGCGGCCTGATGCTGCCGCGCGGCCTGATGGTGTTCTCGGTGCTGTGGCTGGTGGCCGGATATTTCGATATTTTAGGAATGTCGATCGCCAACGCGGCACACGTAGCCGGTTTAGTGTTAGGGTTATTGATGGCATTTTGGGATACGCGTCATCGCGCACACAACGAACAATAACAGCCGGGAGCTATGCCCAGCGGGCATAGCGGGCGTTTTAGGGGATTATCGTGAAGCAAACACAGCGTCATGACGCAATTATCGAGCTGGTGCGCCTGCAGGGTTACGTCAGCACGGAAGAGCTGGTCGAGCATTTTGACGTCAGCCCGCAAACGATTCGCCGCGATTTGAATGACCTGGCCGACCAGAACAAGATCCAGCGTCACCACGGCGGCGCGGCGCTGCCTTCCAGCTCGGTCAACGCTGCCTATAACGATCGCAAGGTGATGTGGTCGGAAGAGAAAGCCCGCATCGCGCAGCGCGTCGCCAGCCAGATCCCGGACGGTGCCACGCTGTTCATCGATATCGGCACCACGCCGGAGGCGGTGGCCCATGCGCTGATGAACCACAAGAACCTGCGCGTGGTCACCAACAACCTTAACGTCGCCACCCTGCTGACCGCCAAGGAAGACTTCCGCCTGATCCTGGCCGGCGGCGAAGTGCGCACCCGCGACGGCGGCATCATGGGCGAAGCCACCCTGGACTTCATCTCCCAATTCCGTCTCGATTACGGCATTCTCGGCATCAGCGGCATCGATATGGACGGCTCACTGCTCGAATTCGACTATCACGAAGTGCGCACCAAACGCGCGATTATCGAAAATTCCCGCTGCGTGATGCTGGTGACCGACCACTCCAAATTCGGCCGCAACGCCATGGTCAACCTGGGCAACATGAACCTGATCGACTACCTGTTTACCGACCAGCTGCCGCCGCCGAGCGTGATGAAAATCATCGAACAGTACGACGTGCAGCTGGAGCTGTGCTGATTCGGCCTTAACCTGCGGGGCGCGCCGCCGCCCCGTTTCATCCCTTTAACCCCCTCACCGACAGCCGTTTGCGCGCCCGCGCCATATCCATGCTACTTGTGTGACTATCATCACCAAACTGTTACCTCTATCACGCCTAAATGTTTTTGTTTGGTTAAGTCTTGGCTTGCTTGTTGGTTTTTGATTACAATCATGAGCGAAAACGAACATGAAAGAGCTATTTCGAACATCTGGAGGAAGATGACGTGGAAACCAAAGACTTGATCGTTATCGGTGGCGGCATCAACGGTGCCGGCATCGCGGCGGATGCTGCCGGGCGCGGGCTGTCGGTACTGCTACTGGAAGCGCAAGACTTGGCCTGTGCTACGTCTTCCGCCAGTTCCAAACTGATCCACGGTGGCCTGCGCTACCTGGAACACTACGAATTCCGTCTGGTGAGCGAAGCGCTGGCCGAACGTGAAGTGCTGCTGAAACTGGCGCCGCACATCGCGTTCCCGATGCGTTTCCGCCTGCCGCACCAGCCGCACCTGCGTCCGGCCTGGATGATCCGTATCGGCCTGTTCCTGTACGATCACCTGGGCAAACGCACCAGCCTGCCGGGCAGCAAGGGGTTGCGCTTTGGACCAGAATCGGTGCTGAAGCCTGAACTGAAGCGCGGTTTCGAATATTCCGACTGCTGGGTCGACGATGCTCGCCTGGTGGTGCTGAACGCGCAGGAAGTGGAAAAACGCGGCGGCGAAGTGCGCACCCGCACCAAAGTGACCCGCGCATGGCGCGAAAACGGCCTGTGGATGGTGGAAGCGGTCGATATCGACAGCGGCAAAACCTTCACCTGGCGCGCCAAAGGCCTGGTGAACGCCACCGGCCCGTGGGTGAAAAACTTCTTCGACGACGGCCTGAAGCTGAAATCGCCTTACGGCATCCGTCTGATCAAAGGCAGCCACATCGTGGTGCCGCGCGTGCACGATCAGCCGCAGTCTTACATTCTGCAGAACGAAGACCACCGCATCGTGTTCGTGATCCCGTGGAATGACGAGTTCTCCATCATCGGCACCACCGACGTGGAGTACAAAGGCGATCCGAAAGACGTGAAGATCGACGAGAACGAAATCGCTTATCTGCTGAAAGTGTACAACGATCACTTCAAGAAGCAGCTGGGCCGCGACGACATCGTCTGGACTTACTCCGGCGTGCGTCCGCTGTGCGACGACGAATCCGATTCACCGCAGGCGATCACCCGCGATTACACGCTGGACGTGCACGACGAGCAAGGCAAGGCGCCGCTGCTGTCGGTCTTCGGCGGCAAGCTGACCACCTACCGCAAGCTGGCCGAACATGCGATGGAAAAACTGGCCCACTACTACCCAGGCTGCGGCCCGGCGTGGACCAAAAACGCCACGCTGCCGGGCGGTGACATCGACGGCGACCGCGACGGTTACGCGGCCAAACTGCGCCGTGCGCACGGCTGGCTGCCGGAAGCCCTGGCGCGCCGCTATGCCCGCACCTACGGCAGCCAGAGCGAGCTGATCCTGGCCGGCGCCAACGGCCTCGCCGATCTGGGCGAAGATTTCGGCCACGGTCTGTATGAAGCCGAACTGCGCTACCTGACCGAGAAAGAGTGGGTCGTGGAGCTGGACGACGCTATCTGGCGCCGCACCAAGCTGGGCATGTGGCTGGACGAAGCGCAGCAGGCGCGCGTGAAAGCCTGGCTGGCGGAACACGCGAAAACGAAAGCGCTGTCGCTGGCTTCCTGAGCCGCAGCGTAACGAAAAAGGGCCGGTTATCCGGCCCTTTGCTTTTTTTCTGTCCGCTTTACAGCTTCACCGGCTTAATGTGCCAAATTTCATCCGCATATTCCTGAATGGTGCGATCGGATGAGAAGTAACCCATATTGGCGATATTCAGCACCGCGCGCCGCGTCCACTCGTCCTGATTGAGATACACCTCGTCCACCTTGTCCTGCGTGTCCACATAGCTGCGGTAATCCGCCAACAGCTGATAGTGGTCGCCGAGGTTCACCAGCGAGTCGAACAAATTGCCATAGCGCTTCGGCTCCTCAGGGCTGAACATGCCGGTGGCGATCTGCGTCAGCGCCTGATGCAGCTCTGGGTCTTGCTCGTAGTACTGTCGCGGGTTGTAACCGTTGCGGCGCAGTTCCTCGACCTGCTCGGCGGTATTGCCGAAGATAAAGATGTTCTCCTCCCCCACGTGCTCGCGCATCTCGACGTTGGCGCCGTCCAACGTGCCGATGGTCAGCGCGCCGTTCAGCGCGAACTTCATATTGCTGGTGCCCGAGGCTTCGGTGCCCGCCAGCGAGATCTGTTCCGACAGATCCGCCGCCGGGATGATGATCTGCGCCAGGCTGACGCCGTAGTTCGGAATGAACACCACCTTCAACTGGGTATGCACGAGCGGATCGTTGTTGATCACTTTGGCCACGTCGTTGATCAGGCGGATGATCTGCTTGGCGGCATAGTAGGCCGAGGCCGCCTTGCCGGCGAAGATCACCACCCGCGGCACGCGCTCGATATCAGGGTCGGCCAGTAAACGGTTATACAGCGTGATGACGTGCAACACGTTGAGCAACTGCCGTTTGTACTCGTGGATGCGTTTGATCTGCACGTCGAACAGCGCATCCGGGTTAACCACCACGTTGAGCGTTTTGGCGATGTACAGCGCCAGCCGCTCCTTGTTCTGCCGCTTGGCGCGCTGCACCGCCTGCAGGAAGCTCGGGTAATCGATGTTGGCCTTGATCTCGCTCAGCTGGCTGAGATCGGTGCGCCAGGTTTGGCCGATGCAGTCGTCCAGCACCGCCGCCAACGGCGGGTTGGCCAGCGCCAGCCAACGACGCGGCGTCACCCCGTTGGTTTTGTTGCAGAAACGAGTCGGGAACAGCCGGGCGAAGTCGGCGAACAGCGACTGCACCATCAGTTCGGAATGCAGAGCGGAAACGCCGTTGACCTTGTGGCTGGCCACCACCGCCAGCCACGCCATGCGCACCCGACGGCCGTTGGTTTCGTCGATGATCGAGACCCGCGCCAGCAGATCGTTGTCGCCCGGCGCCACCTCCTGCACCATTTTGAGGAAGTGATCGTTGATCTCGAAAATCAGCTGCAGATGGCGCGGCAGGATGCGGCCGAGCATGTCCACCGGCCAGGTCTCCAGCGCCTCGCTCATCAGCGTGTGGTTAGTGTAGGAGAATACCTGCTCCACCACTTCCCAGGCGTCGAGCCACTTGAACTTGTGCTCGTCGATCAGCCGGTGCATCAGCTCCGGAATCGACAACACCGGGTGAGTGTCGTTGAGGTGAATGGCGATCTTGTCCGCCAGGTTGTCGAAGGTTTTGTGCATCAGCCAATGGCGATTGAGAATATCCTGCACCGTGGCCGACACCAGGAAATACTCTTGTCGCAAGCGCAATTCACGTCCGGAGGAGGTCGAATCGTCCGGATAGAGCACGCGCGACACGTTCTCCGAATGGTTTTTATCTTCCACCGCCGCGAAGTAATCGCCCTGATTGAACTTGCCGAGGTTGATCTCGTTACTGGCCTGCGCGCCCCACAACCGCAGCGTGTTGGTGGCGTCGGTGTCGAAACCGGGGATCACCTGATCGTAGGCGATGGCCACGATTTCTTCGGTCTCCAGCCAGCGGGCCTTGGCCCCCTCCTGCTGCACGCGGCCGCCGAAGCGCACCTTGTAGCGGGTGTTATGGCGCGGAAACTCCCACGGATTGCCGTACTCCAGCCAGTAGTCCGGCGATTCCATCTGTTGGCCGTTGACGATGTTCTGCTTGAACATGCCGTACTCATAGCGAATGCCATAGCCGCGCCCCGGCAGCGCCAGCGTCGCCAGCGAGTCGAGGAAGCAGGCCGCCAGCCGGCCCAGACCGCCGTTGCCGAGCCCGGGGTCGTTCTCTTCCTCCAGCAGCTCCGCCAGGTTCAGCCCCATCTCGTTCAACGCGTTGTCGATGTCCTGATAAATGCCCATCGACAGCAGCGCGTTCGACAACGTGCGGCCGATCAGAAACTCCATCGACAGGTAATACACCTGCCGCACGTCTTGAGACAGCTGGGCGCGGTTGGAGCGCAGCCAGCGCTCCACCATGCGATCGCGCACCGCGAACAGGACGGCGTTGAGCCAGTCGTGGCGGTTGGCGATCGCCGGATCCTTGCCGACGATAAACATCAGCTTATAGGCAATGGAATGTTTCAGCGCTTCCACACTGACCGTAGGTGAGGTGTAACTAAACGGTGAAGTCATGGCTTTTAATCCCTAATGGGGAGCCCAGCCATCCGCCGCGGAATAGCTGGCCCCGCTGAACATGGGCGCGGTACGCTGCGCCCCGACAATCTACCCTTACGGTTGCCCGCCGCGCGTCAACCCGCGACGCGAATCGCGGGCTACAAGCGTTGATAAAGCGATAAATACTCTTTCGCCGCCACCGGCCAGCCGAAGTCCACGCTCATGGCGTGGCGCTGAACGTGGCGCCAGTGTTTCGGCCGGCTCCACAGCACCATGGCGCGGCGGATGGCGTTGCCCAGCGCGACGGCGTCGCAATCGTCGAACACGAATCCGCTGGCGGTGCCGTCGGCCAGGTTCTCCAGCGCGCAGTCCACGACCGTGTCCGCCAGTCCGCCGGTGCGGCGCACCAGCGGCAGCGTGCCGTATTTCAGGCCGTAGAGCTGCGTCAGGCCGCAGGGCTCGAAGCGGCTCGGCACCAGAATGACGTCGGCGCCGCCGATGATGCGGTGGGAGAAGGATTCGTGATAACCGATCTGCACGCCGACCTGCTCAGGGTAGTCGGCGGCGGCGGCCAGAAACGCCTGCTGCAGCACCGCGTCGCCGGCGCCCAGCAGCGCCAACTGCCCGCCCTGCGCCAGCAATTCGGGCAACGCCTGCAGCACCAGATCGAGGCCTTTCTGGCTGGTCAATCGGCTCACCACCGCGAACACCGGCAGCGATTCGTCCACCTTCAGCCCCATGGCCTTTTGCAGATGCAGCTTGTTTTTGACCTTGCTTTTCAGATCGTCGGCGTCGTAGCGGGCGCTCAGCCGCGGGTCGTGGGCCGGATCCCAAATCTTGTCGTCCACGCCGTTGAGGATGCCGCTCAACCTGCCTTGCCGCTGCCGCTCCTGCAGCAGCCCCTCCATGCCGTAGCCAAACTCCGGCCGGGTGATCTCGCGCGCATAGGTCGGACTGACGGCGGTCACGTGGTCGGCATAAAACAGCCCGGCCTTGAGGAACGACATCTGGCCGTAGAACTCCAGGCCATAAACATCGTAAAACGACGCCGGCAACCACAGCTCGGTCACGTGATGGGCGGAGAACAGGCCCTGATAGGCCAGGTTGTGCACGGTGAACACCGAACGCGCCGGGTGGCCGTTGGCGGCCAGATAGGCGCAGCTCAGGCCGGCATGCCAGTCGTGGGCGTGCACCAACTGCGGACGCCAGTAGCGATCCAGCCCCTTGGCTAATTCGCAGGCCATCCAGCCCAGCAGCGCAAAGCGCCGGTGGTTGTCGGGGTAGGCGTACATGGACTGATCGTGGTATGGGCTGCCCGGCCGGTCATACAGCCAGGGCGCATCGATCAGGTAAATGCCCACGCCATGGTAGGTGCCGTAACGCAGGCCGACACGGCCGGCGAACGAGTCTATCTCCGCCACCAGCACGGTGTCGGGTATGCCGTTGCGTACGTCAGGGAAAGCGGGCAATAGTACCCGAACATCGGCGCCTTCGGCGATTTGCGCCGCCGGCAGCGCGCCAACCACGTCTGCGAGTCCGCCCGTTTTCAGCAGGGGGAACATTTCAGAACATACGTGTAAGACCTGCATTATCACTCCTGAAAGTCGGCCGAAGGCCTCTGGATAAGAAATAAAGCAGGCTTGCCGCTGTTATGTGTGCCGCGTTGCGCAAGCCATCGAACCGTTCATCGGGCGGCAGGCTATCGTTCTGCCCCCCACGTTAACTCACAATTTTGACAACATTTCGCGCGTCACCAGCACGATGCCGCCTTCCGAGCGATAGAAACGCTTGCTGTCCTCATCGGCGTTTTCCCCGATCACCATGCCCTCCGGAATATGGCAGGCGCGGTCGATGATGCAGCGCCGCAGGCGGCAGGAACGGCCGACGTTCACGTCCGGCAACAATACGGTAGAGTCGATGGTGCAAAACGAGTTCACTCGCACGCGCGGGAACAGCACCGAATGCACCACCACCGAGCCCGAGACGATGCAACCGCCGGACACCAGCGAATTCATGGTCATGCCATGGCTACCGGAGCGATCCTGCACGAACTTGGCCGGCGGCAGCGGTTCCATGTGGGTGCGGATCGGCCAGGCGCGGTCGTACATGTCCAGCTCCGGCGTCACCGACGCCAGATCGAGATTGGCGCGCCAGTAAGCGTCCAGCGTGCCCACGTCGCGCCAGTAAGGCGGCAAGTCGGGGTTGGACGTCACGCAGGACAAGGTAAACGGATGCGCCCACGCCGCCTGCTGCGCGGTGATTTTCGGGATCAGATCCTTGCCGAAATCGTGGCTGGAGCCGGGGGTCGACATATCCTCTTCCAGCAGTTGGAACAGGTAGGCGGCATTAAAAATATAGATGCCCATGCTGGCCAGCGACATATCCGGGTTGCCCGGCATCGCCGGCGGATCGGCGGGCTTTTCCAGAAACTCGATGATGCGGTCGCTTTCATCCACCTTCATCACGCCGAATTCGCCGGCTTCGCTGCGCGGCACCGGCAGGCAAGCCACGGTGCACTGAGCGCCCTTCTCGACGTGGTCGATCAGCATGCGCGAATAATCCATCTTGTAGATGTGATCGCCCGCCAGGATCACCACGTATTCGGCCTCGTAGCGGCGGATGATATCCAGGTTCTGGTACACCGCGTCGGCGGTACCCTTGTACCAATGCTCGGTGCTGAGGCGCTGCTGGGCCGGCAGCAGATCGACGAACTCATTCATCTCCTCGTTGAGGAACGACCAGCCGCGCTGAATGTGCTGCACCAGCGTGTGCGACTGGTATTGGGTGATCACGCCGATGCGGCGGATGCCGGAGTTCAGGCAGTTCGACAAGGCGAAGTCGATGATGCGGAATTTGCCGCCAAAGTGGACGGCGGGCTTGGCGCGGGTGGAGGTCAAATCTTTCAGACGTGAACCGCGGCCGCCGGCCAGGATCAGCGCTACGGATTTAATCGGCAGCTGGCGCGCCAACATCAGGGGGTCTTTATTTTCAAACCTAACCATAGCGGACTCCTTTTATTATTTCCGTACCAGTACGCAAAGCGAGCGCGCGGCCTGGTGCCAGGCGGGCAATACCGCCCGTGAGTCTTCCTGAGTGAACGGGGCGACAACCTGCCAATCGCCTTCCGGCAACCTCATCTCCGTCGTTTGCGGCGTGGCGTTGATCAGCAGCAGCCAGCGCTGCGACAGCAGGATCTGCATGCGCAGCTCGCCCTGCTCCCACTGCTGCGCGTCGAGCGCCTGCCCTTGCGCGTTCAGCCACTGCACGCTGCCGTCGTCCTGCTGCCACCAGCGGTCCTGCTGCAGCGCGGGGATCTGGCGGCGCAGCGCGATCAGCGCCGCGACGTAATCGGTCAGCGCGTCGTCCGCCGTGGCCCAATCGAGCCAGGTGGTGGCGTTGTCCTGACAATAGGCATTGTTGTTCCCCTGCTGGCTGTGTCCCTGTTCATCGCCGGCCAGCAGCATCGGCGTTCCCTGGGACAGCAACAGCGTGGCGAGCATCGCCCGCTGGCTGGCCCTGCGGCGTTGCACAATGGCGTCGTCGGCGACCAGGCCTTCGACGCCGTGGTTGTTGCTGAAATTGCGATCGCTGCCGTCGCGGTTGCCCTCGCCGTTGGGCTGATTGTGTTTCTCGTTGAAGCTGACCACGTCCTGCAGGGTAAAACCGTCATGGGCGGTCAGCATGTTGACGGTGGCGTAAGGCGCTCGCCCGCGCTGGTTATACAGATCGCTGGAAGCGGCAAAACGCCGGGCGAACTGGCCGAGCGATACGCCGCTCTGCAGCCAGAAACGACGCATGTCATCGCGGTAATGATCGTTCCATTCGGCGAAGCGGCCGGGAAACGCCCCTACCTGATAGCCGCCGGGGCCAATGTCCCAGGGTTCGGCGATCAGCTTGCAGCGCGACAGCACATCGTCCGCCAGCATCGCCTGGAACAGCGGCGCATCGCGATCGAACCCCGGCGTGCGGCCGAGCACGCTGCCCAGATCGAAACGGAAGCCGTCGACGTGGCACTCCCGCACCCAAAAACGCAGGCAATCCATCACCCAGGCCACGCCCTGCGGCTGATCCAACCGCAGCGTGTTGCCGCAGCCGGTGTCGTTGACATAGTCCCCTTCGGGCGTCAGCCAGTAGTAGCTCAGGTTATCGATGCCGCTCAGCGACAGCATCGGCCCGTCCATATCCAGCTCGGCGCTGTGGTTGAACACCACGTCGAGGATCACCTCGATGCCGGCTTTGTGCAGCGCCTTGACCGCATCGCGGAATTCGTTCAGCGGCGTGGCATCGGTGCTCAGGCTGGCGTAGCGGTTGTCCGGCGCATAGGGCGCCAGCACGTTATAGCCCCAATAGTTGATCAGCCCCAACCGCTGCAGGCGCGGTTCGGAGGTATGTTGCTGCACCGGCAGCAGTTCCAGCGCGGTGATGCCGAGGCGTTTGAAGTGGGCGATCATCGCCGGGTGCCCCAATGCGGCGAAGCTGCCGCGCAGCGCCGGCGGGATCTGCGGGTGCAGCAGCGTCAGGCCGCGCACGTGCGCTTCGTAAATCACCGTCTGTCCCCAGGGCGTGGCAGGCGGGCGATCGTCCTGCCAGTCGTACCGTTCGTCCACCACCACGCACTTCGGCATCAGCTCCGCGCTGTCGTGCGGGTCCGGCTGCTCGTAACCGCCGTGCAGGTGCGGGTGATCCGCCACCGGCCCTTCCACCGCGCGCGCGGCCGGATCGAGCGCCAGTTTGTTGGGGTTAAAACGCTGTCCGTTCGCCGGGTCAAACGGGCCGTAGACCCGGTAACCGTAACGTTGCCCCGGCCTGCCGCCCGGTAAGTAGCCATGCCAGATATCGCCGCTGCGCGCCGGCAGCGGCAGGCGCACTTCGCGCTGCTGGCCGTCGAACAGGCACAGCTCCACCCGCTCGGCGTGCGCCGAGTACAGGGTAAAGTTGATGCCTTCGCCGTCGTAATGCGCGCCCAGCGGCGCGGCGAGGCCGGCCGTCAGCTCCGTCATGGCGCCTCCCGCAGCAGATAAATGGTCGCCAGCGGCGGCAGCGTTACGCAGATGGAGAAGTCGCGGCCGTGGCTGCCGACCGCTTCGGAAGAGACCCGCCCCTGATTGCCGGCGTTGCTGCCGTGATAGTGGTGCGAATCGGTATTGAGGATCTCGCGGTAGTCACCGGCGCGCGAGAGGCCGATGCGGTAGCGGTAGCGCGGCACCGGGGTAAAGTTGCTGATGGCGATCAGCTCATTGCCCTGCGAATCGTAGCGCGCGAAGGCGAACACCGAGTTGTCGTGATCGTCGACCACCAGCCACTCGAAGCCGTCAGGCCGGTAGTCGCGCTCGTACAGCGGCGCCTGCTGCCGGTAGCAGTGGTTCAGATCGCGCACCAGCCGCTGCACGCCGTTATGCCAGTTATCCAACCCTTCCAATAAATGCCAGTCGAGGCTGGTATCGAAATTCCACTCGCGCCCCTGTGCGAATTCGCAGCCCATAAACAGCAGCTTCTTGCCCGGATGCGCCCACATAAAGCCGTAATAGGCGCGCAGGTTGGCGAATTTCTGCCAGGCGTCGCCCGGCATACGGTCGAGGACCGATTTTTTGCCGTGCACCACTTCATCGTGCGAGATAGGCAACACGAAGTTCTCGGTATAGGCGTACAGCATGCCGAAGGTCATCTGGTTGTGGTGATACTTGCGGTGCACCGGATCGCACTTCATGTAATTGAGCGTGTCGTGCATCCAGCCGAGGTTCCATTTGTAGTGGAACCCAAGGCCGTTGGCGTCCGGCGGCAGGGTGACGCCGGGATAGTCGGTGGACTCCTCCGCCAGCGTCACCGCGCCCGGCTGCGCCTGGCCGATAGTCTGGTTGGTATAACGCAGGAAGGCGATGGCCTCCAGATTCTCGTTGCCGCCGTAGTAATTCGGCACCCACTCGCCGTCGGCGCGGCTGTAGTCGCGATAGATCATCGACGCCACCGCATCCACCCGCAGCGCGTCGATGCCGAAGCGCTCCAGCCAATACAGCGCGTTGCCCGCCAGGTAGTTGCGCACCTCGTGGCGACCGTAGTTGTAAATCAGCGTATTCCAGTCCTGATGGTAGCCCTCGCGCGGATCGGCGTATTCGTACAGCGCAGTGCCATCGAAATTCGCCAGGCCGTAGGCGTCGCTGGGGAAGTGCCCCGGCACCCAGTCGAGGATCACGTTGATGCCCGCCTCATGCGCCGCCGCCACAAACGCCCTGAAGTCGGCCGGCGTGCCGAAGCGCCGGGTCGGCGCATACAGCCCCAGCGGCTGGTAGCCCCAGCTGCCGTCGAACGGGTGCTCGTTGACCGGCAGCAACTCGATATGGGTGAATCCCATGTCCTTCACATAGTCGATCAGCTGCACCGCCAGTTCACCGTAGCTGAGCCAAAAGTGGTTATCGGTGTGGCGCCGCCATGATCCGAGATGCACCTCGTAAATGGCGATCGGCTGGTCAAAATCGTTGGCGCGGCGGCGCGCCGGCGTCGACGGCACCACCTCCGGTAGCGGCGCCACCAGCGAGGCGGTATCCGGGCGCATCTGCGCCTCAAAGGCGTAAGGATCGGCTTTCAGTTGGGTATTGCCATAGCAATCGACGATTTCATATTTGTACAGTTGCCCGGCCCGCACGCCGGGCAAGAACAGCTCCCAGATGCCGTTCTCACGCCGCAGACGCATCGGGTGGCGGCGGCCGTCCCAGAAGTTGAATTCCCCCACCACCGAGACGCGCTGCGCGTTGGGCGCCCAGACCGCAAAGCTGACGCCGTCGACGCCATCCAGCGTGACGAGGTGAGCGCCCAGCCGTTCATAGGGGCGCAGGTGCGTGCCTTCGGCCAATAACCAGCTGTCGATATCCTGCAGCAGCGGGCCGAACCGGTAGGGATCGTCGACGATCTGTTGATGATCGCGCCAGCTGACCTGCAGCTGATAGCGGAAAGGATTTTTTCGCCGCGGCACCACGGCGCTGAAGAAACCGCGCGGATCGTCGCAGTTCAGCTGCACCAGTCGCCGGCCGGTTTGCTGTTCCACCAGCCAGACTGCGCCGGCGTCCGGCAGCAGCGCGCGCACTTGCAGACCGTTATCGGTCGCATGCATGCCAAGCAGAGCAAAGGGATCGGCGTAATGGCCGGAGATGATCTGATCAATCACGTCACGATCGGGAAGTACAGGCATAGTCTTCTTCCTTAGATTAACAGCATGATCTAAGCACGGCTTGTTGGTTATTCCTTGGCCGTTTTGGTCATCATGCAATGCATTCGGACTCTAAAGCGTGATTGCGGTCGGTTATTGACCAATCTTTACTCTGCCGACCTGAATTTCGCTCTTTATGCTTATTTTTTGAAATATTTCAGTCATGGTGAAAAAGTGTTCACCCCTGCGTTAAGCATAGCCAATGTCTGTTAAAAACTGCTCGGCATTGGTGAGGAAAATTCTTCATTAAGAAAACTGCCAGCCTGACGGCATCTGCATGCGGCGGCCGACGAGAAGAGATGCGGGGTACAGCCCAATGAAACGAGACTTGCGATAACGCTGCCCGACGCGGCGCGCAGCGAACAAAAAAGCGGAAAATAAGGCGTTAGGGGGCTGAAAGCGCTCAGCCCCCAGGAAGTGCGGGTTTACAACAAAGTACAGAAGCAGCAGGTATCGCCTATTCCAAAGCAGAGATCACCTTCTCAAGAAACGATCGCGCCGTGTATCCCCATGGCGCTGGTGCAAACTCCCCATCAGCAAGTTCAGCAACAGCAAGTTCAAGCTGTTGTTCCTCAGGATATTGCGCCAGCAACGCTCGTGCTTCATCGACGGTTTTTCTCACTGTCGCGGTATTTTCCGTCTCCCGATAAGAGGCCAGGATCTCTTCTACAGACTCTCCAAATAAATCATAATCTTGCCCAAAAAAAACACGCACAAGTGTACCGAGATTAGCGACTGAAAAGCCCATAGGGTCCCTTATCTGATAATGGGGTAAGCGGTTAAAATGTAATACGGCTTACCGTTGTAAATTTTCTTTAGCAAGACAACCCGCACGCTGTTGGACGTTAATTGAATTGTGCTTCCTTGCCTGTAGCCAAAACCAACCGCTTTACCCACCTTATGCGTGAGTTCAAGCACGTTGGCCGAAGTAGGCTGTTGCGCCCAGCGCTTAATAAGCGCGTTATTCACTTTCAACGCCCGACTAATCGCGTCTTCAGCAGTACGTAAATCTGTAAATGTCGAGGCTGACTGTAAACCAGGACTCTTTGCCAAGCGCTCCAGCAGCTCTTCTGAACTTTTAGCAACATGCTTAGCAATAGTGTGCCCACCTCCTTTTGCACCGGCTATAGACTCGTGTTCAAGCAATTTTAATTGCCCCACCCGAACGGAAGCCACGCGTACAGCGCCTAAAGCGGTTGCAAACACCAAAGGAACGGCAATATCTACCGTTAAACCGACGTTGTAAGCCATATCTTCGTCGGCCCCCAGACTCTGAGCCAGCAAAACCGCCGACTTATAAGTGTCTGTAGTCAATGATCGGCCGGTAATGATCTGATTTGATGCGGTTTTTATGCTATCCATGCTATGAGTGCCAACGACCACGCATCCCACTTTGGTTAACAATGTTGGGTCAGGCGCATAGCACATCACCCCAGCCCCAAGAAGTTCGACGACTCCCCCCGCTAAACCCAGCCCCCCATGAGCCGATTACCCCAGGTTTCCCCTTCTGTGACCGTGCTATCCGACATCACGGCCGCTAGCTGCACGGGTGAAAGCGCGACCTGCAATCCTTCGTTGGAAATCATATCCCTATACCTGCGCTATGTTGCCAATGCGCTTATAAATATCACAGGGAAGATTAACTTGTAACCACATTCAGACCATACCGACATGACTCCGCTCATATGAAAAAGCCCGCAATAAGCGGGCTTTGAAATACAACAGATGAACTGGCGAGCGGGTTTACAGCAGGATGCGCAGCATGCGGCGCAGCGGCTCGGCCGCGCCCCACAGCAGTTGGTCGCCCACGGTGAACGCCGACAGGTACTCCGGCCCCATATTCAGCTTGCGCAGACGGCCGACCGGCGTATTCAGCGTGCCGGTCACCGCCGCAGGCGTCAGTTCGCGCATGGTCAGCTCGCGGTCGTTCGGGATCACGCGCACCCAGTCGTTGTGCGTCGCCAGCATCTGCTCGATTTCCGGCAGCGACACGTCTTTTTTCAGCTTCAGGGTGAACGCCTGGCTGTGGCAGCGCAGCGCGCCCACGCGCACGCACAGGCCATCGACCGGGATCACGCTGCCGGTGTTGAGGATCTTGTTGGTCTCCGCCTGGCCTTTCCACTCTTCGCGGCTCTGGCCGTTGTCGAGCTGCTTGTCGATCCACGGGATCAGGCTGCCGGCCAGCGGCACGCCGAAGTTGTCGGTCGGCAGTTTGCCGCTGCGGGTCGCCTCGGTCACCTTGCGTTCGATATCCAGAATGGCGGAGGCTGGATCCTGCAGCTCTTTCGCCACATCGGCGTGCAGCATGCCCATTTGGGTCAGCAGTTCGCGCATGTGGCGAGCGCCGCCGCCGGAGGCCGCCTGGTAGGTGGCGACCGACGCCCACTCCACCAGATCGTTGGCGAACAGGCCGCCGAGGGACATCAGCATTAGGCTGACGGTGCAGTTGCCGCCGACGAAGGTTTTGATGCCTTTGTCCAGGCCCTGCTGGATCACCGCGTGGTTGACCGGATCCAGAATGATGATGGCGTCATCCTGCATGCGCAGCGACGAGGCCGCGTCGATCCAGTAACCCTGCCAACCGCTGGCGCGCAGCTTAGGGTAAACTTCGTTGGTATAATCGCCGCCCTGACAGGTAATAATGATATCGAGCGCGCTCAGGGCGTCGATGTCATAGGCATCCTGCAGCGTGCCCTGCTGGCCGCCGAAGGCCGGCGCGGCAGAACCGTGCTGCGAGGTGGAGAAAAAGACCGGGCGAATGGCGTCGAAATCGCGCTCTTCCGTCATGCGTTGCATGAGAACCGAGCCGACCATTCCGCGCCAACCGATGAAACCAACGTTTTTCATAATATCTGTGTCCCGCCCGGATAAGGGCTTATTAGGTGATAACGAGTTGTGTGCAATATCTCCTCACCTTACAAAATGTCGGCGCGGGCGCAAAGTGAATTTATTCGATGGCTGGGGATTTCTCAGCAATCCTTCTTATAGGCAAGGACGCGGCCGAAAAGGCCGAGGCGTTTTCCCGATCACGAGGTCACCATGACAGAGATGATTTCCGCTACGGTATTGCTGTTTTTAATTATGGATCCGCTGGGCAACCTGCCGATTTTCATGTCGGTGCTCAAACACCTGGAACCGCGCCGCCGCCGCGTGGTGTTGATTCGCGAGCTGCTGATCGCCCTGCTGCTGATGCTGATCTTCCTGTTCGCCGGCGAGAAAATTCTGGCGTTCCTCAACCTGCGCACCGAAACCGTCTCCATTTCCGGCGGCATCATCCTGTTTCTGATCGCCATCAAGATGATTTTCCCCTCGCAGGAAGGAAACAGCTCCGGGCTGTCCGCCGGCGAGGAGCCGTTCCTGGTGCCGCTGGCGATCCCGCTGGTGGCCGGGCCGTCGATTCTGGCTGCATTGATGCTGCTGTCGCACCAGTATCCACATCAGCTGCCCCATCTGGTGGCGGCGCTGTTGATCGCCTGGGGCCTCTCTGCGGCCATTTTGCTGATGTCGAACCTGTTCCTGCGCCTGCTGGGCAGCAAAGGCGTCAGCGCGCTGGAGCGGTTGATGGGGCTGATTCTGGTGATGCTGTCGACCCAGATGTTCCTGGACGGCGTGCGGGCTTACATGAAGCTGTAGGCGCCTGGCGGCGCCGACAACGGCCCGCGCTCAGCGGGCGGTAACGCGGCGAATATAGGCGAGCGTATCGGCGACCACGCCGTCCAGCGGCTGGTTGATGTCGATCGCTTGCACATCCGGCTCCTGCTCGCCCGGCTCTTCCAACGTGGCGAACTGCGAAACCAGCATCTGCGGTTTGAAGAAATGACCTTTGCGCTGCTTCAGGCGCTCCTCGATCACCGCTTTGTCGCCTTTCAGGTAGAGGAAATGCAGGTTGCTATTCCCTTCGCGCAGGCGGTCGCGATAGCTTTTTTTCAGCGCCGAGCAGACCAGCAGCGACACGGGATTGGTGCGTTGCATGGCGAAGATGGCGTCATTCAAGGCCGCCAGCCACGGGGCGCGATCGTTGTCGTCCAGCGCGTGCCCGGCAGCCATTTTGTTGATGTTGGCGCGCGGATGCAGGTAATCGCCGTCCAGCATGGCAGCCTCGGCCTCGTGGGCGACGGCGCTGGCCACGGCGGATTTGCCGCTGCCGGATACGCCCATCAGGATAAATACGTGATTCTGCGGATTACTCATTGTGTCATGCCCTTATGGGAACTGGCGCGAGCGCCAAATGCGTCCCAACTGATAAAGATATTCTGGAACGCCGACGCCCCGCAGGGCGTCGGATAACGATTATACAACCGTCGCCAGCAGCAGGCAGCCCACCAGGCCGCACACCGAGATGATGGTTTCCAGCACCGACCAGGATTTGATGGTTTCCATGATGCTCAGGTTGAAATACTCCTTGAACAGCCAGAAGCCCGGATCGTTAACGTGCGAGAAGATAACGCTGCCGGAACCGACCGCAATCACCATCAGCTCAGGGCTGACGCCGGTGGTGGCGATCAGCGGCGCCACGATGCCGCCGGCGGTGATTGCCGCCACGGTGGCGGACCCCAGCGCCAGACGCAGCGCGGCGGCGATCGACCAGGCCATCAGGATCGGCGAAACGTTGCTGCCTTCCATCAGACCGGCGATGTACTTCTCGACGCCGCTGTCCACCAGCACCTGCTTGAAGGCGCCGCCGCCGCCGATGATCAACAGCATCATGGCGATGATTTTAATCGAATCGGTGATGGTGCCCATCACTTCATCCATGGTGCGGCCGCGGTTCAGGCCGAAGGTGAAGATAGCGATCAGCACGGCGATCAGGGTCGCCATCACCGGGTCGCCGAAGAACTCGGCGAAGCGCAGCAGGCTGTGGCCCTTCGGCAGCACCATTTCAGCGACCGCGCGCAGCGCCATCAGGATCACCGGCACCAGCGACGTGGCGACGCTGACGCCAAAGCTCGGCATCTCCGCGTCGGTAAAGGTTTTCGGGTTGTACAGGCCTTCCGGCACCGGCTTGTCGATGCCTTTCAGGAAGCGGGCATAGACCGGGCCGGCCAGGATCACCGTCGGGATCGCCAGCAGCGTGCCGTACAACAGGGTTTTACCCATGTCGGCATGGAAGATGGTGGCGATAGCGGTCGGGCCCGGGTGCGGCGGCAGGAAGCCGTGAGTCACCGACAGCGCAGCGGCCATCGGCACGCCGACGTACAGCAGCGGAATGCGCGCGGAGGCGGCGATGGTGAACACCAGCGGCAGCAACAGCACGAAGCCCACTTCGTAGAACAGCGCGAAGCCGACGGTGAAACCGGTCAGCACCACCGCCCATTGAATGTGTTTTCTGCCGAACTTGTCGATCAGCGTGGTGGCGATGCGCTGTGCGCCGCCGCAGTCCGCCAGCAGCTTGCCGAGCATGGCGCCGAAGCCCATGATCAGCGCCAGGCTGCCCAGCGTGCCGCCCACGCCGGCCTTGATGGAGCCGATGACCTTATCGACCGGCATCCCCTGTGCAATCCCGACCGCCAGAGCAACCAGAACCAGAGAGATAAAGCCGTTCAGCTTGAAGCGGATCATCAGCAGCAGCAGCAGCGCTACGCCGCCTGCAACAATCACTAATGGCATAGTTTTTCTCCAACCTTTTATCGCGACTCTCTTTACGATAGGCGTAAAGCGTGCGGTTGTTTTATTTTTAGGCTCTTTCCCGGTGTTTAAGAAGAGCTGTAGGTGTTGTTGATTCAGAGGTTCAGTCTTGCAGCAAGATGACCGCCCACTCGTTGTTACCGGTATCATGATACCGGTAACAACATAAGCCTCGGAACCGGGTAAGCGGCTAAAATTCGCGTTCTGGGACAGAGATCAAACTTATGTCGGCAACGAGCGGCGGGCTTACAGGCGGGATAACCAGCGCGCCTCAGGACGCGCTGCAAAAAGAAAGGGTGTTAAAACAGAACGTTAAAATGGCTCAGATGCTGCCGCCTGGGATCACGGTGAAACCGACGTCCACCATGCGCGGGCACACCGTTTCACCACGCAGCCGGGCCAGCAAGCGCTCGGCGCCGATCTGCCCCATGCGTTCGCGCGGCGTCAGCACGCTGGCCAGCTTCGGCACCATCACCTGACCGATGTCATGGCCGTGGAAACCGGCGATCGCCATGTCCTGCGGGATCGACAGCCCCTGTCGCTGGCACTCGAAGGCCGCGCCGATCGCCAGGTCATCGTTGGTGCAGAAGATACTGTCGATCTGCGGATAATCGCGCTGCGCCTGGCGCAGCAGCTCGCCGCCGGCGGAATAGGAGGAAGACCGCGCGGTCATGATGCTGTACGGCTCCAGGCCGGATTCACGCATCGCCTGCTCATACCCCTGTTGTTTGATGATAGTACGTTCATCCTGACGGGCGCCGAAGTAGACCACGTGACGGTGGCCGTGCGCGATGATTTGCTGCGTCATCTGGCGCGCCGCCTCGAAGTTGTTGAAGCCCACCGCCAGATCGATGCACGGCGAGACGCAGTCCATCAGCTCTACCACCGGAATGCCCGCCACCTCGATCATCTTCAGGGTGCGCGGCGTGTGGTGGCGCTCGGACAGGATCAAACCGTCGATATTGTAAGACAGCAGCGAGGTCAGACGCTCTTCTTCGCGCTCCGGCAGATAGCCGTAGTGCGCCAGCATGGTCTGGTAGTTGTGCGCGTCGGTCACGCTTTCGATGCCGCGCAGCACTTCGGCGAACACCTGGTTGGTCAGCGACGGCAACAGCACGCCAATCGCCCGGCTGGTGGCGTTGGAGAGAATGTCCGGCGCGCGGTTGGGGATGTAGCCCAGCTCATCCAGCGCGACGGCGATTTTTTGCTGCAGGGCGGCGGAAACCTGGTCGGGATTGCGCAGATAACGGCTCACCGTCATCTTGGTCACGCCCACCTTGTCCGCCACATCCTGGAGTACCGGCCGTTTTTTCTTCATTATCAATGAACTGACTAACCGTGAATGGGCAGTCATTTTAGCAAAAAAAACGGCGCGCCGATATTGTCGGTTATGCGACGGCCAACGCAAAAAGGGCTCACACCGTGAGCCCTTCATACGCAGACAAAGGGGGAAAAAGCGTGGTTTCTCCTCCTTTGTGACGAGCAGCCGAAAATCAATAAATTGATTTTCCTTGTTTTTATATGTTTTGCCGGCGTTAAGTCAGGCAACGTCGGCAGGCGAATCACTCACTTCAAGGGCTCACACCGTGAGCCCTTGATATTTACCGCTTAATCACACCGGCGGCAGATCGAACAGCAGGATTTCGCTCTCTTCGTCGGCCTGGATCGTCAGCGCCGATTCATCCCACACCGCGAACGCGTCGCTGATGCCGGCGGTCTGGCCGTTAACCGAGACCTTACCGCGCACCACCTGGATCCAAACGCGACGGCCGGCGGCGACCGGGCATTCTCCCTGCTCGCCTTTATTCAGCGCCCAACGCGACAGCGTCATATCCTGGAACACCTTCAGCGAGCCGTCACGCGCATCCGGCGACAGCACCAGCTGACGGCCCTGCGGCGCGTCGAACATGCGCTGCTCGTAGCGCGGCTCAAGCCCGACCTGATCCGGGATGATCCAAATCTGGTACAGGTGCAACGGACGATCCTGATTGGCGTTGTACTCGGAGTGACGCACGCCGGTGCCCGCACTCATGATCTGGAATTCACCGGCCTGGATCTGCTCTTTGTTGCCCATGCTGTCCTGGTGTTCCACCGTGCCGCTCAGCACGTAGGTCAGGATTTCCATGTCTTTATGCGGGTGAGTACCGAACCCCTGCCCTGCGTCGATCACATCTTCGTTGATCACCCGCAGCGCCGAGAACCCCATAAAGTTCGGATCGTAGTAATCGGCAAATGAGAAGGTGTGCCAGCTATCCAGCCAGCCATGATTGGCGTGGCCGCGGTCTTCCGCTTTACGTACATAAATCATATTCAACTCTCCTCAATGTTTTTTTACAGTCTAGTCCTGCCAGCAGAATAAGAAAGCGTAAAAAACTCATGCCTCTGTTCAAAAATTTCGATGAAATGAAACGGCGGATGGGCAGCGGATTTGTTGAAGGCGGGAACGGCTGAAAAATGGCAAAAAAAAAGCCAGCACCCGAGCTGGCTAAGTAAACACTGGAAGCAATGTGAGCAATGTCGTGCCTTCGCAGCGAGAGTATCAAGGGTTGATGCCCTCCCCGGAACGCATCGCAATAATAATCATTATCATTCGCACCTGTAAAGCGTTTTTTTTGACCCGTTTAAATAATATTGACTCAAGGCAGTAAACGGATAAATTCAGAGGTTATTCAACCGGTAAGCGACAGGAGCAGCGAGATGAGCGAGATCGTGATACGCCACGTGGAAACAACGGATGCGCAGGCCCTGCATCATCTTTATTCTCAGACGCCCGTCTACCGCGATACGCTGCAGCTCCCGCTACCGTCCGTCGAGTCCTGGCAGAAGCGCCTCGCCAATCCCGAACCGGGCACGCATAACCTGGCCGCCATCATCGACGGGCAGCTTGCCGGCCAGTTGGTTGTGATGCTGAATCAGCGCGTTCGCCGCCGCCACGTCGCCACCTTCGGCATCGGCGTCGATCCGCGCTACCACGGTAAAGGCGTCGGCAGCCGCCTGATGCAGGCGATGCTCGACCTGTGCGACAACTGGGCGGCCATCGAGCGCATCGAACTGACGGTGTTCACCGATAACCCGGCGGCCATCGCGCTGTACCGCAAATTCGGCTTTGAGATAGAGGGCACCAGCCGCGCCTATGCCATGCGCGACGGCGTGCTGGTCGATGCCTACCATATGGCGCGTCTGCGCTCCGGGCAGCCACGCGCAGATGCGTGATCTCATCCCCCCGCAGGGGCCGCTGCGCCGGCCCCTTAACATCAACCGCCGAACCTTTTTACAAGCGCTGGCCGGCTTGACGGCCGCCGCCGGCATGTTCTCTCCCCTCACCCCATTAGGTGCCGCTATGCCAACTTCCGCCACCGGGCGCCCTGGCGCCCGCAACCTGATTACCGATGTGCCGGGCCTGAAGGTCGGCGTGGCGCAAGACAGCCGGGTGCGCACCGGCGCGACGGTGATCCTGCCGGACAGCCCGGCGATGGCCGCCGTGGACGTGCGCGGCGGCGGCCCCGCCACCCGGGAAACCGACGCCTTGGGCGAAGACAATCTGGTGCAAACCATCGATGCGCTGACGTTCAGCGGCGGTTCAGTTTACGGCCTGGCGGCGGCGGACGGCGTCGCGGCCTGGCTGGGGCAACAGGGCCGAGGCTACGCGCTGCGCCCAGCGCCCGGCGTGCCGGTCTCCCCGATCGTGCCCACCGCCTGCCTGTACGATCTGGCCAACGGCGGTGACAAAAACTGGCAGCTCACGCCGCCGTATCGCCAGTTGGGCATCGACGCGGTCGGCAAGGCTGGATTGGACTTTCCGCTGGGCACCGTCGGCGCCGGCTACGGCGCCATGACCGGCATGGGCAAGCTGAAAGGCGGCCTCGGTTCGGCGTCTATCGCCGCCGCCAACGGCGCTACCGTCGGCGCGCTGGTGGCGGTCAACAGCCTGGGTGCGGTGGTAGCGCCCGGCACCCGCGCTTTCTGGGCGACGCCCTATGAAATTGACGGTGAATTCGGCAACGGCGGCGCGGCGGCGCTGGCGCAACTACGCGCTCAGGGCGAAGACTGGATGGTGCAAGAGCCGCAGGGCGGCAGAAAGAACACCACCCTGGCCTGCATCGCCACCGATCTGGCGCTGACGCGCGTGGAGTTGAAACGGGTGGCCATCATGGCGCAAGACGGCATGGCGCGCGCTATTCGCCCGCTGCACAGCCCGTTTGACGGCGACGTGGTGTTCGCCCTGTCCACCGGGCAGCGCGAGGTACAGGGCAGCCGCGAACTGGCGGTACTGCAAATCGGTGCGCTGGCGGCGGATACCCTCGCTCGGGCGATCGCCCGTGGCGTGTATGCCGCCACACCGTGGCCAGGCAGCCAGGTCACAACCTGGCAAACGCTCGGCGGCTAACGCGTCGCCATCAAAAAAGGGGCGCTGGCGCCCCTTAATCATAATTAACCCTAGCCGCTTAAATGCCGGCGGTTTCCTGAATATAACGGCGCGCTTTTACCGCATACTCGAACGGGTTGGCCAGCGCCGGATCCTGCTCGGCCTCCACCACCATCCACCCTTTGTAACCGCGCTCGTCCAGTAGCTTGAACACCGGTCTGAAGTCGATCACGCCATCACCCGGCACGGTGAAGGTGCCCTTCTTCACGCCGTCGAGGAAGCTCAGCTTGTTGGCTTTCACTTCCGCCACCACCTCATCGCGCACGTCCTTCAGATGGACGTGGTTGATGCGCGGCAGATACTTCTCCAGGATCGCCATCATCGCCTGCTGGCTGCCTTCCGAATAGTAGGCGTGCCCGGTATCGAACAGCAGGTAGACGTCGTCGTTGACCATGCTCATGTAGCGATCGATTTCGGCCGTGGTCTGAATGCCAGTGCCCATGTGGTGGTGCAAACACACCTGCATGCCTTTGTCGGCGGCGATCTTCGCCAGCTCGTTGTAACCGTCGGCCACCCGCTGCCACTCTTCATCGCTGAAATACGGCTTCTCTTCGAACACGCCTTTGGTGGTGCCCTGAATACTCTTGCTCTGCTCGGAGCAGCCGATCACCCTGGCGCCCATGGCATGCAGGAAATTCATGTGGTTGATAAATTCATCGATGGTCTTGTCTTTTTGGCCGTCGGCGAAAAAGGTGCTGAACCAGGCGTTGCAGATCTGGATGCCGCGAATATCCAGCATCGGTTTCAGCACCGCCGGATCGCGCGGGTATTTGCTGCCCACTTCGCTGCCGGTGAAGCCGGCCAGCGCCATTTCGCTGACGCACTGCTGAAAGGTGTTTTCCTTGCCCAGATCGGGCATATCGTCGTTGGTCCAGCCGATCGGCGCAATGGCCAATTTCACGTTGTCTTTATTCATGGTCTGCCTCGGTCCTTGGAGGGCCGCCGGTGCAAACGCCGCCGGCGAGCCGAATAAGATTAGTTGCCCAACAGCTCTCTTTCGATGCGCTCTCTGGTCGCCACCGCCTGGCTCGGCATCTTTTCCGGATAGCCGAACAGCGAGGTGCAGATGATCGATTCGCCGCCGACCTTGAAGCTGCGGTTGGCGAATTCCATGTCGCGCAGCGTCTGGAACAGGGCATCGAAATTCACCTCGCCTTCGCCGATGCCGACATGCTGGTGCACCGCGGCGTCAACGCCCGGCGGGTTGACGATATAGCGGCAGTGCTTGGTGTGGTTCATGGTGTCGGCGATCAGCACGTGGGAAAGATCGTCCCCGGCGTACTTCAGCATGCCGGCCACGTCGCCCTGCCCCTTGTCGTAGTAGAAGGTGTGCGGCACGCTGTAGAGGTATTTGACGTGGTCGCTGCGCAGCGATTTCACCAGATCGGCGGTTTCGTTGCTCAGCTCACAGAAGTCCCACGGATGCGACTGGATCTCCATACGGATGCCCTCACGCTCGACGATCGGCAGCAGCTCCTCCATCGAGCGATACCACAGCTCCTCGCAGATCTCCGGCTCGTTGGGGTTACCGGCCAACTCGGTGTTGATCACCTGCACGCCCATCTCCACCGCGATTTCGATCATCCGTCGCCAGTTTTTGACCGCCGCCTGGCGGCGATCTTCCCCCGGCCCGGACCAGCGATACACCACGATAAATGAGGAGATCTCCACGCCGGTCGCTTTCAGGGCGTTTTTATACTCCGCCATGATTTCGCGGCTGGCCTTCGGATGCTTGTAAAACGGGTTGATCTGCGGGTGCGGCGACTGCTCGATGTACTTATAGCCCCAGTCCGCCACCTGCTGAACCATTTTGGTCACGCCCAAATCCCGGATAACGTCGACATCAAAAGCGATCTTCATGGTCACTCCTCTGCAATCGTGGGTACGGGGTTCAAGCCGATGGCTTGTTGTAAAACGCCGGGCGCGCCGGCAGGGTCACCGGTACGATCTCGCCGCTGAGCTGGGCCGCCACGCAGGCGTCGGCGGTCACGGCGGCGGCGTAGCCGTCCCAGGCGGAAGGCCCGGTCAGTTGGCCCGCGGCCACGTCGTTGATGAACCCCTGCAGCTCGACGTCATAGGCGTCGATAAAGCGATCCTTCCAGTCGGTCAGAATTTCGGTCGACAGGCGGGCGCCGCTGCGCAGCTGCACCGAGGACGGCTCCGGCAGTTTAGCGATGCCGGTTTCCCCCACCACTTCACACTGAATGTCGTAGCCGTACTGGCAGTTGACGAAAATCTCGACGTCGATGCGGGTGCCTTTGGCGGTTTCGAACAGCACAATCTGCGGATCTTTCAGATGCGGGAACGCCTTCGGGCTCTTGCGCGGGAACACCACCTGCACCGACACATAGTCGTCGTCGAGCAGCCAGCGCAGCACGTCGATTTCGTGGATCAGGGTGTCGGTGATCGCCATATCGGTGGTGTAAGCCTCGCCGACCGTCGGGTTGCGGTGCGCGCAGTGCAACATCAGCGGTTCGCCGATCTGGCCGCTGGTCAGCACCTGTTTCAGCGCGCGATAGCCCTGGTCATAGGGGCGCATAAAGCCGACCTGCACCAGCCGCTTGCCGTACTTCGCTTCGGCATCGACGATGTTTTTGCAGCCCTGCGCGGTCACCGCCAGCGGTTTCTCGCAGAACACCGGTTTGCCGGCGGCGATGGCCGCCAGCACGAATTCTTCGTGACTCGGCCCCCAGGAGGTGACCAGCACCGCCTGCACGTCGGCGGCCTTGATCAGATCGTGGCCGCTGTCATACACCCGCGCATCCAGCTGCAGATCGTTCACCGCCTTGGCGGCGTTGTCGCGATTGATGTCGTTCACCGCCACGACGCGGGCGCCCTGCAAAACTTGACTGCAGCGACGGATATGATCGCGGCCGATGGCGCCGGTGCCGATAACCCCAATGTTCAAAGTCATTTTCGCTACCCTCTGGAAAGTGTGTTGTGTTCGAAAACGAATCAGTAATCGCGCGCCTTATCGATGTTTTCCTGCAGTTTGCGCGCCACTGCGACGATTTTTTCGCTGTCGGCCACCTGAGCGCCGCCCACGCGCCACCAGCTGAGGTACTTGTGCACCATGGTCTTCGGCAGCACTTTGATGTCGAGCAGCGTGGACACGGTTTGCCTGCGGGCGTCGGCCAGCGCGTCGAGCAGCTGCTGCTCGGTGGTGACGCGATAGGTTTTGCACCCGTAAGCCGCCGCCAGCATGGCGAAATCGACCGGCACCAGTTTGCCGTCGAGCTTGCCGCCCTCTGGATTACGGAAGCGGAATTCGGTGGTGTAGCTGTCCATGCCGTGCTCCATCTGCAGGTTGTTGATGCAGCCGTTGGTCATGTTGTCGAACAGCACCACGTTGATCTTGCAGCCTTCCTGAATCGAGGTGACCAGCTCGGAATGGAGCATCATGAAGGCGCCGTCACCCACCATCGCGTACACCTCGCGCTGCGGCTCGGCCAGCTTGACCCCCAGCGCAGCGTTCACCTCGTACCCCATGCAGGAGTAACCGTATTCCACGTGGTAACCGTGCTCGCCATGGTTGTGCCACACCCGCTGCAGGTCGCCCGGCAGGCTACCGGCGGCGGCGACAATCACGCTGTCCGGCGGCAGCTCACGGTTCAGCACCCCCAGCACCCGGCTTTGCGTCATCGCCGAGTCGGTCTGCGCGATAAATTCGGCGAACACCCGCTCGCGATCGAGGTGATCGTCGATCTCCGGTACAAAACCCGCGCCGCCGTATTCCACCGCGTAAACCCGCTCGGTCTCTTCACGCTGGGCTGCGCGCGCCGCGGCGATGGCGTCGCCCCAGCCGGCGCGGTAGTCAGCCTGCGCCAGCAGCGCGCCCAATGCGTTCAGGGCCTCGCGGGCGTCCGCCAGCACCTGCACGCCGTCGAGCTTGCCGGCGTCAAAGGCGCTGACGTTGATATTGAGGAAGTTAACGTCCGGGTGTTGGAACAGCCATTTGGACGAGGTGGTGAAATCGGTGTAACGGGTACCGACGCCGATCACCAGATCGGCCTGCCGGGCCAACGTGTTGGCCGCCAGGCAGCCGGTTTCCCCGATGCCACCGAGGTTGAATGCATGGTCGCTCGGCACCGTGCCTTTGCCGGCCTGGGTTTCGGCAAACGGAATGCCGAAGCGCTCGGCAAATTCGCGCAGCGCCCGCCCGGCCTGCGAGTATTTCACGCCGCCGCCGCACACCAGCAGCGGTTTGCGTTTGGCCGTCAGCAGCGCCAAGGCGTCCGCCAACATGCCGTCGGTCGCCGGGCGGCGATCGAGCCGGTGCACGCGTTTTTGGAAGAAATAGTCGGGGTAGTCGTAGGCTTCCCCCTGCACGTCCTGCGGCAGACACAGCGTCACCGCGCCGGTTTCCGCCGGATCGGTCAGCACGCGCATCGCGTTGATGCAGGCGCTCATCAGCTGTTCCGGCCGCACGATGCGGTCCCAGTACTTGCTCACCGCGCGGAACGCGTCGTTGGTGCTGATGCTGAGATCGTAAGACTGTTCGATTTGCTGCAGCACCGGATCCGGCTGGCGGGAAGCGTAAACGTCGCCTGGCAGCAGCAATAAAGGGATGCGGTTGGCGGTGGCGGTAGCCGCGGCGGTGATCATATTGGCGGCGCCGGGGCCGACCGAGGAGGTGCAGGCGTAAATCTGCCGGCGCAATTTCTGCTTGGCGAAGCCGATCGCCGCGTGGGCCATCCCCTGTTCGTTGCGGCCCTGGTGCACCCGCAGATCGCCACTATCCTGTTCCAGCGCTTGCCCCAACCCCAGTACGTTGCCGTGGCCGAAAATCGCGAAAATGCCCGCGACGAATTTGGTTTCCACCCCGTCGGCCAGCAGATACTGGTTATCGAGAAATCTGACGAGCGCCTGCGCCATGGTTAGCCTGATCTTGCCCATTTACTCACCCTTTAGATTGAGGGCCGCCCCGGAAAGGGCTCGCGCCGAGCCGACAATCCCGTGTTTGTGTTACGCGGCGGCAGCTATTATCTTGAGCAGGCGATGCCCGCTGCTCACGAAGTCGACAACCTGAAACGTGAAGCGATTATAAACAAATATATTTTTCATAAAATCACATTACAGAAGAAACATTTCATTTTGCGATAAAGATCGCATATTAGATGAAAAGCCCGTTTCATCTCGTGGTTTGGCCTTTACCGGCTTAGCGCCGCGCACCAGCCGGGGAATGCCATCAGCACGCAGGGCGACCGTCTTTCATCCTGCCCCGGCGCCTCTTTGCCACACGCCCTCCGCCACCCTCTCATGGCGACTTAATCCGCTTTTTCCGCTCCTCCGTCGATGTTTTAAATGCATCACATTTTTGGGGTGTAAATTTCATTCCATATTGAAATTGAAATTTTCATTCCCCATACTGTTCCCATGCTTCCTGCAAGGCGCCACGCTCGGGCCGCCGCCGGAGTTTTGCTTAAACAGAAGGAAACGGGTATGGCTACACAAGAAAAACAGCTTGATGTCATTTGTCTCGGGCGCATCGCCGTCGATTTCTATGCTCAGCAGATCGGCGCGCGTCTGGAAGACGCCGGCACATTCGCCAAATACCTCGGCGGCTCTTCCGGCAACGTGGCCTACGGCACCGCCATTCAGGGGTTGAAATCCGGCATGCTGGCCCGCGTCGGCGATGAACACATGGGCCGCTTTCTGCGTGAAGAGCTGCAGCGCGTCGGGGCCGATACCCGCTGTCTGATCACCGACAAACACCGGTTAACCGGCCTGGTGATCCTCGGCATCAAGGATCAGGAAACCTTCCCGCTGATCTTCTACCGCGAAAACTGCGCGGACATGGCGCTGACGCCGGACGACATCGACGAAACCTACATCGCCAGCGCGCGCGCGCTGGCCATCACCGGCACGCACCTGTCGCACCCGAACACCCGCGCCGCCGTGTTGAAGGCGCTGGAATACGCGCGCCGCCACGGTTTGCGCACCGCGCTCGACATCGATTATCGCCCGGTGCTGTGGGGGCTGACGTCGCTGGGCGACGGCGAAACCCGCTTTGTGGAATCGGCACAGGTGACCCGCGAGCTGCAGGAAGTGCTGCACCATTTCGATCTGATCGTCGGCACCGAAGAGGAATTTCATATCGCCGGCGGCAGCACCGATACGCTGACGGCGCTGAAAAACGTGCGCCGGACGACCGCGGCCACGCTGGTGTGCAAGCGCGGCGCGCAGGGCTGCTCGGTGTTCGAAGATGACATCGCCGACGACTGGGCGCAGGTGAAGCTGCACGCCGGCGTGCGGGTGGAGGTGCTGAACGTGCTGGGGGCCGGCGACGCCTTTATGTCCGGTCTGCTGCGCGGCTATCTGAACGATGAGGGTTGGGATCAGGCCTGCCGCTACGCCAACGCCTGCGGCGCATTGGTGGTCTCGCGCCACGGCTGCGCGCCGGCCATGCCGACCAAACGGGAGCTGGACGACTACCTGCAGCGTGAACAACAGGTCACGCGCCCGGACCGCGACGCGCGCCTGAACCACCTGCACCGGGTCACCACCCGCAAGCAACAGTGGCCGGAACTGTGCGTGTTCGCCTTCGATCACCGCAAGCAGCTGGCGGACATGGCGCGCGAAGCCGGCGTCGGCGAGGAACGCATCCCGCGTCTGAAGACCCTGCTGCTCACTGCGGCGCGACAGGCCGCCGCGCAGGCCGGGCTCAACGGCAACAGCGGCATTCTGGCCGACACCACCTACGGGCAGGCGGCGCTGAACGAAATCACCGGCCAGGGATGGTGGATCGGCCGGCCGGTGGAGCTGCCCAGCTCGCGCCCGCTGCGCCTGGAGCACGGCAATATCGGCTCGCAATTGATCGACTGGCCGCAGGAGCACGTGGTGAAGTGCCTGGTGTTTTATCACCCACACGACGCGGCGGAACTGCGCCGCGAACAGGATGCGCTGATCGCCGACGTCTACCGCGGCTGCTGCAAATCCGGCCATGAGCTGCTGCTGGAGGTGATCCTGCCGGACGGCAATGCCGACAAGGACGAGCGCTATTACCTGGAGATGATTGAACACTTCTACCAGTTGGGCATTCAGCCGGACTGGTGGAAACTGCCGCCGCTGAGCGCGGAAAACTGGCAGCGGGTCGGCGCGCTGATCGACGCCTGCGATCCCGACTGCCGCGGCGTGCTGATCCTGGGGCTCGACTCCCCGGAGGCGGTGCTGAAGGCGGGCTTTGCCGCCGCCGCAGATGCGCGCTGGGTGAAAGGTTTCGCCGTCGGCCGCACCATTTTCGGCCAACCTTCGCGCCGCTGGCTACAGGGGGAAATCGACGACGCGGCCCTGATCGAGCAGGTGAAACAAAAATACCTGACGCTGATCGGTTTCTGGCGCCAGTACCGTCCGCAGGCGGGCGGCGCGCACTGACAGCAACAGCAGGTTCACGTCCCCTTAAGGCCATTTCGCCGCTTTAAGGGGATTTTTTTGCCCATTTTCTGTGAAGTCGCGCAATGTGCGATCGAATAAATCGCTTTTTGAGGAAATGAAATTTCCGCTCCGTCTGTTAAAATACCCTGTCAATATTTCAGGCGTCAGGCCAATGCGCCTTCACCCCACTGCGAGCCGAATGGATGAACAACCCAACTCAACTTTCGCTGTTACAGGACGAGATCCGCCACCGTTATGAAACGCTGAGCAAGCGTTTGAAGCAGGTGGCGCGCTACATTTTGGATAACAGTAACAGCATCGCTTTCGATACCGTTGCCTCCATCGCCGCACAGGCCAGCGTGCCGCCTTCCACCCTGATCCGTTTCGCCAACGCCTTCGGCTTCAGCGGCTTCAACGAAATGAAGCAGGTGTTCCGTCAGCATCTGATGGAAGAGACGGTGAACTATACCGAGCGCGCGCGCCTGTTCCGCCAAACCTCCACCGACGACAACGTCGCGCCGGAGAAACCGGCGGAGATTCTCAACGTGTTCACCATGGTCAACGCGCAGGCGCTGCAGCAGCTGGCGATGCAGATCGCCCCCGAGCAGCTGGATCGCGCCGTCGAGCTGCTCAACAACGCCGAAAACATCTACGTGATCGGCCTGCGCCGCTCGTTCAGCGTCGCTTCCTACCTCACCTATGCGCTGCGCCATCTGGAGCGCCGCGCGTTTCTGATCGACGGCCTGGGCGGGATGTTCACCGAACAGCTGAGCATGGTGAAACCGAAGGACGTGGTGATCGCCATCAGCTATTCGCCGTACGCCCGCGAGGCGGTGGAACTGGTGGAATTGGGCGCCAAGCGCGGCGCGCAGCAGATCGCCATCACCGACAGCCAGGTCAGCCCGCTGGCCGCCTTCAGCGACGTCTGTTTCGTGGTGCGCGAAGCGCAGGTGGACGGGTTCCGCTCGCAGGTGGCTTCGATGTGCCTGGCGCAGACGCTGGCGGTCTCGCTGGCGCTGAATAACGCCCGGGACGAGTAAAGCTGACAAAAAAGCCCGGCAAGCCGGGCCTCAAGCGCCTATTGCGCGGCGGGGTAGCCGTCGCCGTTAATCCAGGCGTGGTCTTTTTCCCAGGTGAACTTCCACTGCCGCACCGGCCCGGCCATCACGTTGAGGTAATAGTTGTCGTAACCCGCCAGGGTCGCCACCGGGTGATAACCGCGCGGCACTTTCACCACGTCGCGATTGTAGACCGGCATGCACTCGTCGAGCGTGCGGTCGTCGGTATAGACGCGCTGCATGCAGAACCCTTGCTCCGGCTGAATGCGGTGATAGTACGTCTCTTCCAGATAGGTTTCGTCCGGCGAGTCTTCTTGATCGTGCTTGTGGCTCGGGTAGGAGCTGGTGTTGCCCTCGTCGGTGTAAACCTCCACCACCAGCAGACTGTCGGCCGGCTCGCTGTCCGGCAGAATGTTGTGCACCAGCCGCTGGTTGCGCCCCTTGCCGCGCCGCTCCACGCCGATATCCGCCGGCGTGATCAGCCGTGAAGGCAGGTGGCCGCCGCCGGGCGCGCTGCACACCGCCAGCTCCAGATCGGTTTCCGCCCGCACGTCGATGCGATCGTGGTGCGGCACATACACCGCATACGGCGGCGTGCGCTCGAACGGGCTCATGCGTTTGCCGATATGCGGGTATTCAGCGCGCCGCGTGGCGACGGAGGCGATACCGGCCACCAGCACCAGACACAGTTCCTTGTCGCCGCATTCCAGCTGCAGCGACTGCCCGGCAGCCAGGCGGTAAACGTCAAAGCCGACATAGCGCCAACCGGCATTTTCCGGCGTCACGTGCTGGATACGCCCCTCGGCGTTCGGCGTCTGACATTTGGCAAGCAGTGAAGACATTTCGATTCTCCTGTTAACTCGCAGTGCAAAGGCCGTTGCTCCGAAGGAGCAACGGCCTGGCCTGAGTGTGAAAGCGCTTAGCCCAGCGTCGGCATGCTGAATTCGGACACCGTCTGCTGCCCGGCCGGCCAGCGCGCGGTGGCGGTCTTCATGCGCGTGTAGAAGCGCACGCCGTCGGTGCCGTGCACGTTCAACGCGCCGAACACCGAGCGCTTCCAGCCGCCGAAGCTGTGGAACGCCATCGGCACCGGCACCGGCACGTTGACGCCGACCATTCCGGCCTGCACGTCTTGCACGAACTGGCGCGCATAGTGGCCGCTGCCGGTGAAGATGGCGCTGCCGTTGCCGAATTCGTGGCCGTTCACCGTGTCGATGGCGGTGCGGTAGTCCGGCACCCGTACGATGCCCAGCACCGGCCCGAAAATCTCTTCGCGGTAGATGCGCATGTTCGGCGTCACATGGTCGAACAGCGTGCCGCCGACGTAGTAGCCTTCAGGATAGCCCGGCACCTGATAGTTGCGGCCGTCGGCCACCAGGGTGGCGCCTTCTTCCACGCCCAAATCGATGTAGCCCAGCACCTTTTTCTGGTGAGCGGACGACACCAGCGGCCCCATTTCATTCTCTTCGCCGCCCTGCTGCAAGCCCGGCCCGACCCGCAGCTGCGCGATCAGCGGCTTCAGTTTGGCGATCAGTTTATCGGCAGTGTCGTCACCGACCACCACGGCGATCGGCAACGCCATGCAGCGCTCGCCGGCAGAGCCGAACGCGCCGCCCATCAGCGCGTTGACCGTGGCGTCCAGATCGGCGTCCGGCATGACGATCGCCTGGTTCTTCGCCGCGCCGAAGGCCTGCACCCGCTTGCCGTGCGCGCTGGCGGTGGTATAGATATGTTCCGCCACGGTGGAGGAGCCGACGAAGCTCACCGCCTGAATGCGCGGATCGGTACACAGCTGCGCCGCATCTTCATTGGCGCAGTGCACCACGTTGAACACGCCGTCCGGCAAACCGGCTTCCTTCAACAGTTCCGCCAGGCGCACCGAGGCCGAAGGCACCAGCGCCGGCGGCTTGAGGACGAAGGTGTTGCCGCAGGCCAGCGCGATGGGGAACATCCACATCGGCACCATCGCCGGGAAGTTGAACGGAGTAATGCCCGCCACCACGCCCAGCGGCTGCATCAGCGAGAAGCTGTCGACGCCGCTGCCGACGTCCGGCGAGTACTCGCCTTTGATCAGATGCGGGATGCCGCAGGCGAATTCGACCACTTCCATGCCGCGCGTCAGTTCGCCCAGCGCATCCGAATACACTTTGCCGTGCTCGCTGACGATAAGCTCGGCCAGCTCGTCGCGGTGCTGTTCCAGCAGCGCCTTGAAATTGAACATGATGCGCGCGCGGCGCAGCGGCGTAGTGCGCGACCAGTCGGCGAACGCCCGGTGGGCCACGTCGATGGCCTGCTTGACTTCGGCGGCGGTGCTCTGCGTGACGCGCCGCTCAACCTGCCCGCTGGCCGGGTTGTGCACGTCGACGGTCTGATTGCTGCTGCTCAGGCACACCTGCCCGTCAATAAAGTTACCCACGGTTTTCATGTCACGCCCTCTTTTCAAGTCCGCTGTCGCCTGGCCACACGCAGGCGGCGCGGCGTTAATCGTCCCGCTCGCCAAACCCCGTCGGCAAGCCGGCTACATCCTGACCGGATGCAGCAAACTCTATTTCATTGAAAAAAAAGTTTCAAATAAATTGTTTTGAAAAATTTGTTTTTAGTGCGTGAGGTCGCAATTTTGCGGTGTCGATCGGGTTGGCGCTTTCATTACCGCGCCAATCAAGGCGCGGTTTCGCAGGAGAGTCCATCGCTAATGCACACTGACTTTGCTACAGAAAATCCGCACTGCGCCTGACCTGCGGCCGTTACCGCCTCCCTCCGAGCGCCCAAGGCGCCCGGATCGCTCGCGACGGTTTTTTTTGAACTGGATCTAAAAATCAATATTCCATTATTCACTAATTATGAAATAAATGTTCTTGTTTGTTCCAGCATTTATCAACGACATCGCCTTGATGACAGGCACGGTTCACACCCTTCCGCTCGCCCTCTTCCCGACACCCCAACCGTGCGGACGGAAGCCAGGATAAAAATCGGAGCAACACATGTCATATCAGCGTAAGCACAATACCGGTTACATATTGCGAATTTGCGGCATCGCCGCCCTGGGCGGCATTCTGTTCGGCTACGACACCGCCGTGATCTCCGGCGCGATCGAAGCGTTGAAAACCTATTTCAATCTCAGCCCGGCCGAAACCGGCTGGGCCGTCTCCAACGTGGTGATCGGCTGCGTGGTCGGCGCCTTCGCCGCCGGGCCGCTGGCGGCGCGCTGGGGCCGTAAAAAGGCGCTGATGCTGGCGGCGCTGCTGTTCACCGTGTCCGCCGTCGGCGCCGCATTGGCCCCGACCTTCACCTGGTTCGTCATTTACCGCATCATCGGCGGGCTGGCGGTCGGCATCGCCGCCACCGTGTCGCCGATGTACATGTCGGAAGTGTCGCCGAAAGACATGCGCGGGCGGGCGCTCAGCATGCAGCAGTTCGCCATCGTCTTCGGTCAGATCGTGATTTTCTACGTCAACTTCAAAATCGCCAGCCTCGCCAGCGAAGCCTGGCTGGTGGAAATGGGCTGGCGCTGGATGTTCGCCTCGGGCGTGATCCCCTGCATTCTGTTCTGCATCCTGGTGTTCGTCATTCCTGAATCGCCGCGCTGGAACGTGATGATGGGCCGCGACGATCAGGCGCTGGCGATGTTGACCAAAGTCTCCAACGCCGCCCACGCGCAGAATCTGCTGAAAGAAATCAAAGACTCGCTGCAGCAGGATCAACAGCAGCAGCACCGGAAGCTGAACTACGGCGATGTGCGGGTGCGTTTCATCCTGTTCGTCGGCTGTATGATCGCCATGCTGCAACAGGTCACCGGCGTTAACGTGATGATGTACTACGCGCCGGTGGTGCTGAAAACCGTCACCGAAAACGCGCAGGAAGCGCTGTTCCAGACCATCTGGATCGGCGTGCTGCAGCTGGTCGGTTCGGTCATCGGCGCCATGCTGATGGATCGCATGGGCCGCATTCCGTTGATGCGTTACGGCACGCTGGGCGCCATCGCGGGCCTGCTGCTCACCTCGTACGCGCTCTACACCCAGGCCACCGGCTATTTCGCGCTGTTCGGCATGCTGTTCTTCATGGTGTTTTATGCGCTCTCCTGGGGCGTCGGCGCCTGGGTGCTGGTGTCGGAGATCTTCCCGAACCGCATGCGCGCACAGGGGATGAGCATCGCCGTCGGCTGCATGTGGGTCGCCAACTTCGCAGTGTCGCAGTCGTTCCCGATGATCAACGACCACCCGTATCTGTTCTCGCATTTCCACGGCGCCTTCCCGATGTGGATCTTCGCCGCCTGCTGCCTGTTCAGCTACTGGTTCATCGGCCGCTATATCCCGGAAACCAAAGGCGTCTCGCTGGAAAAAATGGAGCAAGTGGTGCTGGCCAAACGCCACCGCCAATCCCAGCCCGAAGGCAAGCCGCTGCCGCTGGAAAACGGCAAATCCTGATCTCTCAACCCTGACCGCTGGAGTCATGCCCATGAACATTGCGCTGGACCGCTTCTGCATTAACCGCAAGATCGCGCCGAATCTCGATCTGGACAGTTTTTTCCGCCTGGTGAAACGCTGCGGGCTCAGCAAAGTTGAGCTACGCAACGACATGCCCAGCGGCAAGGTAACTGACGATCTGAGCGACGCGCAGCTCAACGCGCTCGCCGCGCAATACGGCATCGAGATCGTCACGATCAACGCCCTTGGCATGTTCAATCGGGTAGACGACCCGGCGGCGCTGCTGCAGCGCGCCGAAGCGTTGCTGGCGCAAGCGCAGGCCATCCACAGCCGGGCGCTGGTGCTGTGCCCGCACTGCAGCGCTGATGACAAACGCAGCGAGCAGCAAAAACGCGACGACACCCTCGCGGCATTGCGGTTGCTGGCGCCGCTGTTTGCGCGCTATGGCGTACAGGGGTACGTCGAGCCGCTGGGCTTCGGCATCAGTTCGCTGCGATCGTCGCTGCTGACCCAGGCGCTTATCCGCGACTCGGGCGCGCCGTACCGCATCGTGCTCGATACGTTCCACCACTATCTGAGCGATGTGGCGCAGGCCGACTTCGACGCGCAGATCCAGGTGGCGCAGATCGGCCTGGTGCATCTGTCCGGCGTGGAGGATGGGCGGGATAAAGGCGCGCTGAGCGACGAAGAGCGCATCATGCTGAGCGAGGGCGATCGGCTGGAGAGCCGCCGCCAGGTGCAGAACCTGGAACGCCTGGGCTACACCGGCGTCTATGCTTTCGAACCGTTCTCTTCACAGCTGGACCGCTGGAGCGGGGCGGATATCGAACGGGAAATCCGCCAGAGCATCGCCCTGCTGCAAGGGTAAAAAAAACGGCCTCCGCGGAGGCCGTTTTTCATGGCGTTACTTCAGGTTGCCGACCACCAGCTGATGGCGCTCGTTGTAAAACTTACGGTAGGCCAGATAGCAGGCGATGATGGTCGACAGGCTGGCGGTGGAAAGCAGCATGAAGGTCACCATAATCTGATATTTGATCGCTTTCACCGGATCGATGCCGGCGAAGATCAGCCCGGACATCATGCCCGGCAGGCTGACCAGCCCAACGGTTTTCGCCGAGTCGACGGTCGGGATCAGCGAAGCGCGGATGCTGTCGCGGATCAGCGCCGCCGACGCGAACTTGGGCGTCGCCCCCAGGCTGAGCATCTCCTGAATCTTCTGCTGCTCGCTTTTGAAACGCTGGCCGAGGTTGGTATAGCACAGCCCCACCGCCACCATGGCGTTACCGGCGATCATCCCGGAGATGGGGATCACCTGCATCGGCGTAAATTCAATGGAGCCGGTCAACACCAGCACCGCCAGCGTCAGCACCGCGCCGGTGGTGATGGCGATAAACGACGTCACGAACGCGTGTTCGACGTACTTGCTGCGTTTCTTGGCGTTGTAGGCCGCGTTAAAGCAGATGAACAGCACCATCAACACGGTGAGAACGGCGTTATCCAGGTCGAAAATATACTTCAGCACGTAGCCGACGATGATCAGCTGCACCACCGCGCGGCAGATGCTCCAGATGATGTCCTTTTCCAGCGCCAGCTTTTCCCGGTGGCTGATCAGGATGGCGACCACCACCAGCACCATCGACAAGCCCAAGGATTCGTTGGTGATATTATGCTGATTCATGCTGTTGCTCCTGTGGCTCGGCGCTGTGCGCGCGCAGGGTGATCACCTCGTCCGCATGCGCTATCTCTTCGGTATCGTGCGTCACCCACAGCACCGCCAGCCGGTGTTCCGCCACCAGCTGATGCACGATTTCGTTGACGTTGCGCTTATTTTCCTCGTCCAACGCGCTGGTGATCTCATCGAGCAACAGCACCCGCGGCATAAACTGCAGGTTGCGGATCAGGGACACGCGCTGCTTCTCCCCGCCGGACAGTTCATTGATGCTTTTCGTCAGCATCGCCTCCGGCAGGCCGAAACGCGCCAGATCGGCCTTCATTTTTCGCTCGGCCGGCGGTTCCTGGCGGATCTGATACGGCAGCGCCAGATTGTCGTAAACCGTATTGCCGAACAGCGCCGGCGTCTGGAAGCAATAAGAGACCTGCTTGCGATACGCCTCCGGCGACATCTCGTCGATCGCCTGGCCGTCAAAATAGAGGCTTCCGCTGGTCGGATTCATTAAGGAAGAGATGATTTTCAGCAGCGTGCTTTTTCCGCAGCCGGAAGGCCCGGTGATCAGTTTGAACTCGCCCTCACCCAACGTGAAAGAGACGGAGTCCAGGATCACCTGGCGGTCTATTTGATAATGAATATCATCCAATCTCAGTATGTCTTTCTTTTCCTTCATTACGATGCCAGCTCCCTACACCTGTTCCCGTCTGAGCGATAAGTATATGGTCGCAAAAAACATCTTAGCAATGCCTGCGCGGAGGGCGGAAAGCTGAGAGGAGGATTGGCGGAGCGAAACGCCCCGCCAAATAATAAGATTAATTAATGTTTAGCTGTAAGATAGTCAAAAGCGACCGTCAGGGTCGAATCACTCTTTTTTTATCGCTGCCTGTTCGTCGCAGCTGTACCAGCGTAGAGAATTGTTGATGCTGCGGTGGGTGCAGCGGACCTTGCCCTCCTTTTCCAGCGCCAGCAGCAGGGTGCGGGTGGTATAAATGTTTTCACCGCATTTATCAGCCAGCTCGCGGGTCTTCGGCCACTGCTCCGGCGGGGGATGATGGCCGCCGGAGCCTTCCACACGATCCCTGCACAATCCTTGCAACACATTCAGCATCAGCGATTTTCTGCTTTCAAACGTTTTCGGCGCCTTGGCCATAGCATTCCTCCTGAGTGGTTACTGCTGAGCTCCCCGCTCACGACTGCACGTCAGCGATGCGCAGGGTATAAATCATGGTGGCGTCCGGAGGGATCGCCGGCGGGCTGCCCTGCTTGCCGTACGCCAGCGCCGGCGGCACCACCAGCGTGATCGAGCCGTGGCGCTGCAGCTTCTCGATAGCCGCGCGAAACAGCGGCGGATAGCGCGTCAATGGCTGCGAGATCACCGTTCCCGCCAGCTCCATGTCTTTGATCACCCGGCCGTCGGTCAGGCTTTCGCGCACCACGATATCCACCCGATCGTCGGCGCCGATCGCACCGCTGCCGGCATAGTCCACCCGGTAGTAGAAACCGAGCGCATCTTGCTTGACTCCCTCCTGGCGGGCGAAATCGGCCAGATAGGCCTTGCCGTCCGGAGGGGGAGCCTGTGTCTGTTGCGTCTGCTGCAAACGTTGCTGCGCCGTGCGCAGCGCGCTGTCGATGGCGGCCTCATCCAGCCGCAACCGCCCGGCCAGGGTATCGGCGATGCCCGCCAGCAAAAGCCGCCGATCCGCCTCCAGTCCCGCACGCCGGTTCTCCTGTTGCAGATGCAAAATATCGCGCCCCAGCGATACGCCGGCGGCATACGCCTGCTTGTCCGCCTCGCTGGCCAGCACCGGGGCCTCAGCCGCCTGCCGCCGCTCAGCCAGCAAGGCGTCTACCCGCTGTCGTTGCTGTGCCAACTGCGCCGTCAAGCTTGCGCTGCGCTGTTCGGCCCGCGTGAGCGAAGCGGCCAGCGCGGTGACCTCAGGCAACGGCGCAACGGCCTGCCGCAACGCCTTCAGGGCATCGGCCAGCGGCCGAATATCGACATCGGTCCGCGCGCTTTTCGGCGCCGCGGCGGCCTGAGCCGCCGCCAACTGGCGCTCCAGCTGACGGATTTTCTCCGCCTGCTGTTGCACAGAGTGCTTCAGAGAAGTTAAACGAGCGCCGTCTGCCCCCGCGACGGCGGCCGGTTTGGCGGCCGGTGCGGGCGCCGGTTTACGCGCGGTTTCCTCCTTGAGCGCGGCCGGCGGAGCCTGCCGCTGTTCGGCAAATTTCAACAGGGCGGGAATGCCGTCGTCAGCGGCGCAAACGGCGCCGCTCAGCGCCAACAGCCAAAGCCCCATCGCCCATCTTTGCGCGCATCGCTTCATGGCTACAGATTCTCGACCCGGTTGGACAGATCGGACATCAGCTCATGTTCAACGTCGGCGCAGAATTTCTCGGTTTTATATTGATAAAGAGCATCAATCGCTTTACGGGTGCTTTCATCCACATTGCCGCGCACGCCGGCATATCCGGAAGCGTTGGAAAGCAGACCGTTAAAATAGGCAATGCGTTTTTGGTAACTCTGCGGATTAATATTTTTTAATGAGTTAACCCGTTGCTGGCAAAGCGCGATACGTTGTTCATCGGATTTATCATTAGGATTGTTCTGTGAAAGTTTTTTCACGGAATTCAGGTTTGTCTTGCTACCGCCCACGCAGCCTGACAGCGACATGACAGACAGTAAAAATATAGCAGAAACTACCGTGCGGCGGCCGCCGCAAGCATTAATCATCGTTATCATTCCGTTTATAATCCTTTAATTGTCACTTAGGTCATCATTATGTGGCGAACGGCAACAGCACATGCCTTAATTTGATTAATCAAAATGGGTTAGGCAGTGAAAAATCCCTATACCGCAGTGCGATAGAATAATTCACTACCGATGACATTGTTATTTAATTGTTAATGAATTAGACCTAAACGCGGGCTAAACACGAATAAAAAAACCAATCCCTTAGGGGAAGAAAACCACGAAACAACAATAAAAACAATAGATTATGTTTTATATTTTGTTTCTAAAGGGAAATTCATCATCTGCTGCCTCAGGGCGATATTAGCAAAACAATATGGCGAATTGTAGGTATCAGCCTATTTCCCCCGATCTAATATCTCGCATATCGTTATTTATATAGTGATTTATACTGGATAATATTTGTATACGATCTATTGGTTTTAAAGCAAATATATTTCTTTTTCCTTTTGGTTTTATATTCTGAATTTGACTTAATTTAATAAAATCTATTTCCAAGCAATACTATTATTTGCAAGAATATTCCCAGCAACACGCCACACGTAAAACTCGTATTTTATTTACCAGAAAATCCATTGTCGATTTTCCCAATCTCGTTATTTCTCATAAATAACGGATGTTGGCGTATTGCCCAGAGCAAAAGGATCTGGCTCCAACCGTACGGCCGGCGACATGACGTTGCCGCCGCTGCGGGGGATTTAGATGTGCTGTTCTTTTTATTTAAAAACTCTCTACAGGAACCTGAGAAATGAAACTGAATAAATTAATGCTGGCAACCGTGATTGCTTTCGCTTCTGCATCTGTTGCTCACGCCGCATCTAATCAGGGCAGCGGTAAAGTCACCTTTACCGGCGAAATTATCGATGCGCCATGCAGCGTCGCGCCGGAATCCGTTGACCAAACCGTACCAATGGGCCAGATCAGCAGCCGCATCCTGGCTAACCAGGGTAAATCCAGCATGCAACCTTTCAACATCGAACTGAAAGATTGCTCCATCTCCACCATGAAAAACGTCAAGGTGACCTTTACCGGCACGCCTGATCCGGTCAACAACAAACTGCTGGCCCTGAGCGGCACGGCAACCGGCGCCGGCATCGTGATCTACGACAACCTGCACTCCAAGGAAGTGGAACTGGGCACGGCGACCGACGGTCAGGGCCTGAACAACGGCGACAACTCGCTGAAATTCGCCGCTTACCTGCAGGGCAGCAGCGCCTCCGCCGCCGTGGTGCCGGGCGACTTCACCAGCGTGGCCAACTTCACCCTGGCTTACCTGTAATACCCCACAGGGGATGTCTCAGGGCATCCCCCGCTTGATTGCATGCCGACGAGAGCGGCAAGGGAACAGGGCAAGACAGGGAGACGCCAGCATGACTATCCGCCTTTGCGGCCTGTTGCTCATCGCGCTCAGCGTAGGCAGCGCGGCGGCGGCAGTGAAAAATCAGGGCCACGGCAAAGTCAGCCTGGGCGGCACCATCGTTGAAACGCCGTGCGGCATCGCCAGCGACAGCCTGGATCAAACCGTCGATTTCGGTCTGATCTCCATGACCGATGCCTCGCAGGACGGGCAATCGGTGCTGATCGGCAGCCGCCGTCATTTCACGATCAAACTGGTGAACTGCGAACTGGCCAGCCAGGTGAAGCCTGACTTCATCTATCGCGCAGCCAACGTCACCTTCGACGGCACCGCCGACAGCCGGGATCCTTCCCTGCTGGGCGTTTACGGCGAGGCGCAGGGCGTGGCTATCGAGCTGTTGACCGATGCCGGCACCCCGATCCCGCTCGGCAGCACGACGGCGGATTACCAGATCGTCGCCGGCGACAACACGCTGCGTTTTGGCGCGCAGTTGCGCCTGCATCCCGATAAGGCACGGGCGGGCGGCTTCAGCTCTCTGGCCAAATTCACCCTGTCTTATCTCTAGCGCCGGCGGGCGCTGCACAGCATTACGTATTCAGGTCGCACGGATGACCTGCTATTGGGCGCGGACTTGCCATGAGTGATTATGCTATGACGTCATTACTGACACGGAAACACCTACCTCTTCTCGTCATTCTATCTTTCCTCTGGGTGCGTCCGGCATTTTCCGCCACGGAATTCAATACCGACGTCCTGGATATCGGCGAGCGCAGCAAAGTGGATCTTTCGCGTTTCTCCGATGCCGACTACGTCATGCCCGGCGCTTATTTGCTGGACATCAAGATCAACCAGAAAACGCTGCCCCAGCGCAGCATTCAGTATTTCCCGTCGCCGGATAACAAGAGCGGCAGCCAGGTGTGCCTGCCGCCTGATCTGGTGGAAAAAATGGCGCTGAAAGAAGAAGCGGCCAAAAAAGTCACCCTGTGGCACGACAACCAGTGCGCCGACATTCGCGGCATCAAAGGCGCGACCGTCTCCGATCGCATCGGCGGCGGCGTGCTGGCGATCACCATCCCGCAGGCGTGGATGAAATACTCCGATCCCGACTGGACGCCGCCCGAGCAGTGGGACGACGGCATTCCCGGCCTGCTGCTGGACTACAACCTGAGCGGCCAGTTAGGCAAGCAGAATCACAACAACAACACCGCCCAGAACCTGAGCAGCTACGGCACGCTGGGCGCCAACCTGGGCCCCTGGCGCCTGCGCGCGGACTACCAGGCCAATTACAATCAGCAGGCCGGCGATCGCAGCACCGGCTTCGACTGGAACCAGATCTACGCCTACCGCGCGCTGCCGATGCAGGCCGCCAAGCTGACGCTGGGTGAGATTTATCTCGACTCCGGGGTGTTCGACGCCTATCGCTTCACCGGCCTCAATCTGGCCAGCGACGAGCGCATGCTGCCGCCGAACCTGCAGGGCTACGCGCCGGAAGTGCGCGGCATCGCCAAGAGCAACGCCAAGATCACCGTCTCGCAGGAAGGCCGCACGCTGTACGAAACCACCGTGCCCGCCGGGCCGTTCGCCATTCAGGATCTCAACAGCTCGGTGCGCGGCAAGCTGGACGTCAAGGTGGAAGAGCAGGACGGCACCGTCTCGACCTTCCAGGTGGATACCGCCACCATTCCGTACCTGACCCGCCCGGGCTACGTGCGCTACAACGTGGCGCTCGGCAAAACCTCGGCCTACGACCACCGCACCCAGGGCCCGCTGTTTTCCGCCAGCGACTTCTCCTGGGGGCTGAGCAACGCCTGGTCGCTGTATGGCGGGGCGCTGCTCGGCGGCGACTATAACGCCTGGGCGCTCGGCCTCGGCCGCGATCTGAACGTGTTCGGCGCCATGTCGTTGGACGTCACCCAGTCGATCGCCCGTCTGCCCGGCGAGCCGACCGCCAGCGGCATGTCGTTCAAGCTCAACTACGCCAAACGGTTCGATGAGCTGAACAGCCAGATCACCTTCGCCGGCTACCGCTTCTCGCAGCGCAAGTTCATGAACATGTCGCAGTACCTGCAGGAGCGTTACGGCGATTACGACAAGAATTACAACGGCCGCCAGAAAGAGCTGTACACCATCACCGCCAGCAAAACCTTTATGGCGGAAGACAGCGCCAAGGCGATCACCGCCTACCTGACCTACTCGCACCAGACCTATTGGGATGCGCGAACCCAGGACCGTTACGGGCTGTCGGCCAGCAAGCTGTTCAGCGTCGGCGATATCAGCAACATCACCGCCTCGCTGTCGGCTTACCGCACCTATTACCAGGGCCGCACCGACGACAGCGTGATGCTCAACTTCACCGTGCCGATCGGCGACCGTCGGCGCGTCGGTTATGCGCTGCAAACCAACAACGGCGATGTCACGCAGACCGCGTCGTACAACGACTACAGCGATCCGGACAATACCTGGCAGGTCAGCGGCGGCTTTAATCAGTCCGGCAAATCGCTGGCGCGCGGGTACTACACCCACAACGCCTCGTTTGGCTCGCTGAACGCCAGCGCCTCTTACCAGCAGGACAGCTACTCGTCGATCGGTGGCTCGTTCCGCGGCGGCCTCACTGCGACCCGGCACGGCATCGCGGCGCATCAGAACTCGAGCAACGGCGGCAGCCGCATGATGCTCGACACCGACGGCATCGCCGGCGTGCCGATCAACAACGGCCGCGCCTACAGCAACCGTTTCGGGCTGGCGGTGATTTCCGACATCACCAGCTACTACAACACCGACACCCGCATCGACGTCAACAAGCTGGCGGACGACGTCGAGGCCACTCGCGCCGTGGTGCAAGGCACGCTGACCGAAGGCGCCATCGGTTACCGCCACTTCGAGGTGGTGAAAGGCAGCAAGCTGTTGGCCACCATTCGCCTCGCGGACGGCAGCGAACCGCCGTTCGGCGCCGCGGTGCTGAGCGAGAAAGGCCGCGAGGTCGCGGTGGTCAACGACGGCGGCTCGGTTTACCTGACCGGCGTGCAGCCGGAGGAAAAACTGGACGTCGCCTGGGAAGGCCAACGCCGCTGCCGCATCGTGATCCCGGGCGCCGCCAAGCCGCTGGACCAGCTGCTGCTGCCGTGCGCCACCCTGTAATCCGTAACGCTGAGAAATGATGACATGAACAAACACCCGATAACGCTACTGACCGCCGCCGGCCTGGCCCTGAGCGCCGTACTGCCCACCGCCGACGCGGCGATATCGCTGGATCGCACGCGCGCCGTTTATGTGAGCGACGCCAAATCGATCAGCCTGAATATCGTCAACGAAAACAAAGAGCTGCCCTTCCTGGCGCAGTCCTGGCTGGAGAACGAGCAGCACCAGAAAATCACCTCGCCGCTGGTGGTGCTGCCGCCGCTGCAGCGCGTGGAACCAAGCGAGCGCAGCGTGGTGCGCATCACCAAGACGCCGGAGGCGGATCGCCTGCCGCAGGATCGCGAGTCGGTGTTCTACTTCAACCTGCGCGAAATTCCGCCGAAAAGCACCAAAACCAACGTGATGCAGCTGGCGCTGCAAACGCAGATCAAACTGTTCTATCGGCCGAAAGCCATCGTCGCGCCCAAGGGCCAGGTGTGGCAGGAAAAGCTGGTGTTCCGTAAAAGCGGCGGCGCCATCACCGTCGACAACCCGACGCCGTTTTACATCACCCTGACCGGCATGACGCAGCAGACGCAAAAACAGGGCGGCGGCGCGATCGGCGGTTTTCAGCCGCTGATGCTGAAGCCGAAATCCAGCGAAAGCCTCAAGCTGCAAGAGACCGGCATGAACAGCTTCGTCATCACCTACATCAACGACTACGGCGGCCATCCGGAGCTGCGCTTCGTCTGCAATGGCGGCGTTTGCACCGCCGTGCCCGAGAAAAAATAAGGAGGTCCAGCATGGCTGAATTCACCGATCGACTGCGCCCGCTGCTGCTCGGCGCACTGCTGTGCGGCGGCGGCGCGATGGCGGCAACGCCGCTGGGCGTGATCGAAGGCACCACCGGCACCGTCAGCTTTCACGGCGGCCTGCTCAGCTCTCCCTGCAGCCTGACGCCGGACAGCCGGGATCAATCCGTCGATCTGGGCGACGTCAGCGCACGCGACTTCCGCAACGCCGGCGATCGCAGCGCGCCGGTGCGTTTTCGCCTCTCGTTCCGCAACTGCCTGCTGGGCGCGCGCGCGCTGGCGGATAACCCGGCCGGCCCGCGCAACGGCGACGCCGGCCGCCTCTACCTGCAGGGAGAGCAGGCCGCCACGCTGGTGTTTCTCGGCGAAAGCGATGTCGATAACCCATCGCTGCTGAAGCTGAACGGCGGCGTGCAGGGCATCGGCCTGCGGCTGCAAGACCAACAAGGCCAGGCGCTGGAGCTGAATCAACGCAGCCGCCCTTACATTCTGCAACCCGGTAGCAACACCCTGTGGTTCAGCGCCAGCGTGGAATCCACCCAGCGGGCGGTGATGGCGGCCGGGTTCGCTGCCGTGGCGCACATTCAGGTGATTTACCTGTGAGGCTCGAGAACGCGATGAAAACACAACTGACCAAACTCTGCCTGCCGCTGGCGATCGCGCTGGCGGCCCCCGCCGCCTGGGCCAACGGCTACGTCACGCCGGACGGCGGCCCCAAACAGTTCTATATCGATCTGAATCAAAGCAACATCACCAACCAGGTGGGGTTCACCAAACAGTTTCCCTATTCATTAGGCGGTACCTATACCGGCAAGGCCTACTGCGATACGCCGATCCCCCGAAGCCCGCACTTTTACAAGTCGGATTCGGCGCTGCCCCCCTCTGACTACGGCAACGGCTTCTTGCAGTTGAACGACTTCCTGGATTTAAAAGCCGAAGTGTGGATTGCAGGTAATAAGAAGGCCTATGTCACGGTGCCTTTTTACAACGAATCCAACGAGTATCCCAATCACAGTTGCTCACCGCCCTATGTGCAGGTCAACAACTATGAAAGCGGTTCAAAAGGCCGCATCACCTTCCGGGTGCGCAAAAAGATCATCAACGGCGTCGAGATTAACGATCGGCAGATCATCGAGATGTTCGGCCGCCTCGGCTCGACCGACGGCGGTTTCGGCCCCAATCCGATGGCGCAGGTGTTTATCCAGTCCGCGATCCTTTACGTGCCGGATAAATGCGTAGTGAACGAAGGCCAGCTGATCAACGTGGAGTTCGGCGAAATCGGCGGCAGCGATCTCAACGGCTCGAACTATCCGCAAAGCATTCCGGTGCGCTTCCAGTGCGAGGGCGGCAGCTTCGAGGACGGCACGCTGAACATCAAGCTGGCGGTGTCGGGCACGGCGGCCGCCTTCAGCAACGAGGTGTTCAAAACCGACAAGAACGATCTCGGCATCCGGCTGACGCACAACGGCCAGTTGGTCATTCCGAACGAGTTTTACCCGGTGCCGAACATCGGCAACGGCGGCTCCTGGAACCTGGTGGCGGCGCCGTTCGCCAACGGCGGCGCGGAGATCGGCGAAGGGGAATTCAACGCGTCGGCCACCATCGTGGCGGCATTCCAGTAACCGAGGGAGGAACGGAAAATGCGTCTACGCGCTTTAGCGCTGCTCAGCTGCGCGTCCTGGTGGTTTGCCGCCATGCCGGCGGCGGCGAACACCGAGCTTATCGGCGCGCCGGTGCAGTTCCACGGCACCGTGGTGAGCCGGCCGTGCAATATCGAACCGCAGTCCGCCGATCAGCTGGTGGAGATGGGCACGGTGATCGTCAAAACCCTGTACCGCTACGGCCATACCACGCCGGTGCCGTTCAGCATCAAGCTGACCGACTGCAAGACCACGGTGTTCAAATCCGTCAGCGTGACCTTCAGCGGCACCGAAGACGGAGAGATGCCGGGCAAGCTGGCGATCAACAACGGCGCGAACGGCGCCGCCATCGCCCTGTTCGATCATCAGGGCGCAGACATCGATTTGAATAAGGCCACCAGCGCCGTCGCGCTGCAAAACGGCCCCAACAGCCTGAACTTCACCGCCTATGTGCAAGGGCGGCCCAGCGCGATTCAAAACCAAAGCATTACCGAAGGCGAATTCACGTCCATCGCCAATTTTGTGCTGGCGTACCAATAAGCCTCGCACCGTCCCAGGGAAATCAGGAAAACGACCGGCGCGCGAACGCCGGCGATGGGCCGTCACCGTTTGCTCCGGCGCGGCGCCACGGCTTTTTAAGGAGTCACCCATGCCAGATATTCGCTTCACGCTGTTCGACAGCGATAACTTCTACCAGCAGGGGCTGCGTCTGCTGCTGCAGGACTATCTGCACTCCCTGAACGAATGCCACCGCCGGTACCCGCAGTTCTCGCCGCTGGCGCTGCAGGCGTTGGATAACATCGAAATCGTGTTCCGCACGCCGGAAGAGCGCTGGGGCTGCGCCTGTTGTTATCAAAGCCCTCACGGCGTTCCGCGCCAGCGGCAGCTGACCCTGCTGATCCTCGACGACGCGACCCAGCAACAGGTGAAAAACCTGCCGCCGCTGTTCAGCATCCATCGGCGCGATTCGGCCTACGCCATTCGCCTCAAGCTGCAGATGGCGTTGGAAAAGTTCATCCTGCATCCGTGGGTGGCGCTGCACGCCGCCGGCCAGTGGAAATGCCAGGCTTGCCGCATCGCCGCGCTCAGCCACTGCGAGAAAAAGGTGCTGGGTTTGATGAGCAGCGGCATGTCCGCCTGCAGCATCGCCGGCCTGCTGCAGCGCAGCCAGAAAACCATCAGCGCCCATAAGCGTTCGGCGATGCGCAAGCTCAACGTGCGTAAAAACAGCGAGCTGAATAAGGTGCTGCTGAATCAGCGCGGGCTGAGTTGACTGACAACGGACTCGCGAGTGCCGACAGAGTGGTTTACTCTGAATACTCATTTTTGCACTGCACAGCGAGCCGGAATGCATGCCCAGAACAGCCCAAGTCGTTGACGTCCCCGCCCTCGGCGAGATTGACCGCCAGGCGGGGCAGCTAAGCCACCAACTGGCGCAGGCACTGCGCCGGGCCATCCACAAAGGCGATCTGAAAGCGGGCGATCTGCTGCCTTCGACGCGCCGGCTGTCGGCGGCGCTGAATCTGGCGCGCGGCACGGTATTGGAGGCGTTTGCTCAGCTGACGGCGGAAGGCTTTCTTGAACCGCAGCCCGGCTCCGGCACCCGGGTCGCCCACTATCAGGCGCCGCGCCGCACGCCACACGCCACGGTGCAAACCGCTCCGGCCACAGCCGTGCCACTTTCTTCACAGGCGCAGCATCTGGCGCGTTTTGCCGCCCAGGCGCGGGCGCTGCCGTCGGTGCCGTTCACCGTGTCGGTCCCGATCGGCGATACCGCGCCCGACGATATCTGGCGGCGGCTCGGCAACCGCATCCGGGCGCGCGGCCCCGGCGCCCCATCCGGCTATGGCGATCCGTTGGGCGCCCTGCCGCTGCGCGAAGCCATCTGCGATTATGTGCGCCGTTCCCGCTCGGTAAACTGCACGCCGCAGCAAATCCTCATCACCGCCGGCACCCAGCAGGGACTGTATCTGGCCGCGCAGATCCTGTTGGACGCCGGCGACAGCGCCTGGGTCGAGGACCCCGCCTACGCCGGCATCACCGCCCTTTTTAACAGCCTGTTTCGCGATCGGCACATGATCAGAGTGCCTGTCGCCGACGACGGCATCGACGTCGCCGCCGGCGTGCGCCTGGCCGCCGACGCCCGAGCCGCTTTTGTCACGCCGTCTCATCAATATCCGCTGGGCATGCCGATGAGCATGGCGAAAAGAAGCGCCCTGCTGGCCTGGGCCAGAGAACGGCAGGCCTGGATCGTGGAAGACGATTACGACAGCGAGATGCGCTACGCCGGCCACCCGTTCCCTTCGCTGCAAGGGTTGGCGCCCGAGCGGACGCTCTATCTCGGCACCTTCAGCAAGGTGCTGTTCCCTTCGCTGCGATTGGGTTACGCCATCGTGCCGCCGCCGCTGGTCGACGCCTTTTGCGGCGCCCGGATCCTGATGGATCGTCACCCGCCCAGCGCAGATCAACACGTACTGGCCGCCTTTATCGCCGAAGGGTATCTCGACCGGCATATCCGCAAAATGCGCGGCGTCTACGCCGAGAAACGCCGGGTGCTGATCGAGGCGATCAACGCGCGCATCCCGGCCGAATTGGGGAGGGTGCAGCCCTGCGATCAGGGCATGCACATGGTGCTGTGGCTGAGGAAAGATCTCGACGACATGCAGGTCGCCCAGCAGGCCAACGAAGCCGGATTGGCGCTGCGGGCGGTATCGCCGATGTATGCGCCCGGCCACGGTGAGCCGGGTCTGGTGCTGGGGTTGGGCGGTTACGATGACCGCCAGGTGCAGCAGGCGGTAGAACGACTCGGCGAGGTGATCCGCGCCTGCGCCCGCAACGGGGCCTAGCGAGAAAAGCGCTTGGCGCCGAACACGCAAACCACCACGCCGGCCATCACGGCGATCATCATCGGCTGGACGGTTTCCTGCAGCAGCCAGCCCGCCAGCGCCAGGCCGAAGAACGGCTGCAGCAGCTGCAATTGCCCGACGGCGGCGATGCCGCCCTGCGCCAGGCCGCGATACCAGAAGATAAAGCCGATCCACATGCTGAACACCGAGACGTAAGCCAGCGACAGCCAGGCGGCGCCGCTGACGACGGGCCAAGCGGCCGGCGCCGCCCACCATGCGGCCGCCAGCGTCAACGGCAACGCCGCCACCAGCGCCCAGGAGATCACCTGCCAGCCGCCGATCCGGCGCGACAGCACCGCGCCTTCGGCATAACCCAAACCGCACAGCAGCACCGCGCCGACCATCAGCGCATCTCCCTGCCAGGCGCCGCCGCTCCCCTGGCTCAGCGCGAACGCCCCCACCAGCGCGGCGCCAATGCCCGAAAAAGCCCAAAAAGCGGGCTTGGGGCGCTCACCGCCGCGCAAGACGCCAAAACCGGCGGTCGCCAGCGGCAGCAGGCCGATATACACCAGCGAATGCGCCGAGGTGGTGTGCTGCAGCGCCAGCGCCGTCAGCAGCGGAAAACCGATGACCACGCCGAGCGCTACAAACAGCAACGGCGGCAAATCGGCCCGCGTCGGCCGCGCCTGGCGAGTGATCCGCAGCGCGCACAGGGCCAGCAAAGCGGCGATCGCCGCCCTGATCGCCGTCAGAAACAGCGGATCGAGCTCCAGCACCGCCACCCGGGTGGCGGGCAACGAGCCGCTGAAGATAATCATGCCGAGGAAACCGTTCATCCAGCCCTGAGCCGAATGCCCGACGGCGGGATGAGCAGGGGTAACAACAAGCGTTTTTTCAGACTGACTGTCCATCATGCGAATGCTCCGCACGCCTGAGGCATACCGAAATCGGCAACCCGCGAGGCGAGATCATAGTGAAAGAGAACATCGTTCCCCGGCGTCGCTTGCCGGGGCTGCGTTCTATTTTTCAGATAAAGCGGTTCACAGACAGGTCCAGATAGCGAGATTTTCACTGTGCCGGTTGCCAAAGTGCGCCGCTAACGCCAAAGAAGGGCGTTTTTCGGGCTGTCCTTGGCCGTTTGGCGGCATCGCCGGCGGGGTACCATGGACTTTTATGCGTTTTTGCAGAACAGGACAAGGTGCGGCGCCGTGGTGAAACCCTTCTTACGCAGTGGCAGTTTGGATGATGTGCTGGCTTTAGGCGAAAACGGGCAACCGATCTACGCCTGCGCGCAGCAGCTGCGGGAAACCCTGCGTCTTCGCCGACAGCAGCAGGCCGCCGACTGTCTGGCGATCCCCCAGCCGAACGAAAGCGGCACGCGCATCGACTGGTATGCGCCCTTTCCGGGCAAGGTGACCTCCTGGCTGGCGGCAAGCGATGCCCAGCGCGCGCAGGCGGTGCGCCACCTGGAACACTGTCTGGCGACCTTCCGCAGCCTGACCGAACAGACCCGGGCGACCGATCACCCCAGCCACCGCCTGTTCGGCGCGCTGCTGGCCAAAGCGATGCACATTCCCGATCCCAACCACGTCTACCTGGTGGACGATCGGCCGGTGCTGACCTTTTGGGGCTTTATCAAACCGCAGGCGCAGAGCCCGGACGATCCGTTAGCCTGCCTGCGCCCGCTCGAATCGGAAGTGGAAAAACCGGCGCCGATCGCCGCCGCGCCGCGCAAACCGGCCGTTGTCGAACCGGTAAAACCGCCCCCGGCCGCCGAGCCTGAACCGGTGCCCGCCCCGACGGCGCACGCCGAATCCCCCGCCGTTGTTCGCCCGCGTCGACGCCACGCGCTGTGGTTGTTGCCGGTACTGCTGCTAGGCAGCGCGGCGCTGGCCGCCTGGCTGCACCGCTCACCGCCGCCGCAACCGGCGATGCCGGCTGAGGTGCGCCATCCGGCACCGCCGGAAAAAACCGCCGCGCCGTTGCCTGAGCTGCGCTTGCCGCTGGCGCACGCCACGCTGATGCCGCCGCCCCCGGCGCCGATCATCCCGCAGCCGGCGGACAAAAATGCGCTGGTGCTGCCGCCCGAGGCGGTGAAGGCCGGCTCCACCCGTTTCCTTAACGGCAAATGGCGCGCCACGGTGGCGCTGAAAGATCCGATCACCGGCAAGCGCCCCAGCCTGCAATACCGCCTGAACGCGGGCAAAGGCAGCGCTGTCATCGCCTACGGCGACGGCGTCACCTGCCGGGTGGCGGTCGAGGCCGGGCTGATGCAGTCCGGCAATCTGGTGATCAACAGCCGCACCAAAGCGCGCTGCAGCGACGGCAGCCGCTACCAGATCCCGGAAATCGTCTGCCGCCAGGGCGAGACCGGGACCGCGGAATGCACCGGCCGCTACGATGCGGACACCACCTATCCCATGACGTTCAAGCGCGAGAGTAAATGATGCTGGCACCCCTTACGGACTACAAACACGGCATTACGCTGATTCAGGACAGCGGCATTCAGTTTATGGACTTTGCCCTGACCCCGCGGCTGGACGCCGAGTTTCCCGGCAAATTCGTGCGCAAGACCGCCAGCGGCCCGCTGTTGCGCCTGCAATGGGAGGCCGAGAGCGGCAAATATCAGCTGCCGGCCGAGGGCGGGCAAGCCGCCGAAGTGGTGCGGCCGGAGTTCAGCTACCCGCTGCAGCAGTCGCTGCGCCTGCTGGATAAGCTCTGGCTGCCGTTGCCGTTCTTGCGCTATACCGCCTCGGGGATATTTTTGTCGGGCCCGGATAACTGGGCTCGCCTGCAGGTGGTGCAACTGGATGAACCGGATCAGGACGGCAACCTGCTGCGGGTGGTGCTGGCCTTCGATACCCGCGCCGCCGTGCCCGGCCAGGAAGCGCTGGCGCCGGGCGAGAGCGATCTCGGCGCCGATCTGAGCTTCGCGCTGGCGCACCGTAACCACGAACTGGGCGAGTTCCTCGATCTGACCTGGGTGGACGGCTGGCTGCGCGAGGCGTTCAGCCAGCGCGCCGCCGAGCGGGAACAGCGCGCCGAGGCGGAGATCAACGCCGGGCTGAAAACCTTCGAGTATCAGGCGCACTACCTCAACCTGTTGCACATGCTCGGCCATCAGCTGTCGGTGCCGCAGATAAAAATGGCGGCGGCGACGCTGCAACAGCCGGCGATCGACGTCGATCTGGTGCTGGACGTCGGCAATTCTCACACCTGCGGCGTGCTGGTCGAAGACCATCCGGAAGAGAGCAACGGCCTGAAGCAAACCTATGAGCTGCAGCTGCGCTCGCTGTCCGAACCGCATCACGTCTACAACGAACTGTTCGAGAGCCGGGTGGAGTTTTCTCGGGCCGCGTTCGGCAAGCCGCATCTGTCCTTCCAGAGCGGACGCGACGACGCCTTCCAATGGCCGTCCATCACCCGCGTCGGCCGTGAAGCCGCGCAATTGGCGCAGCGACGCGAAGGGCATGAAGGCACCACCGGCATCTCCAGCCCGCGCCGCTATCTGTGGGACGAAGAGCGCTATGCGCCCGGCTGGCGCTTCAACGAGCGGCACGAGCCGATGGCCGCCGCCGCGCCGTTGACCACCTTGATCAACGACGAGGGCGTGCCGCTGTCCGCCTTGCCGACGGCCGAACGGCTGCCGGTGTTCGCCGCCCATTACAGCCGCAGCGCGGTGATGAGCCTGATGCTGAGCGAGCTGTTGGCGCAGGCGCTGATGCAGATCAACAGCATCGCCCAGCGCAGCCGCATGCCGAACGCCGCCGCCCCGCGCCGTTTACGCGCCATCATCCTGACGCTGCCGTCGGCGATGCCGAAGCCGGAGCGGGAGATCTTCCGCCGCCGCATGCAGGAAGCGATCGGGCTGGTGTGGAAAGCCCTCGGCTGGCACCCGCAGGATGCGCCGTTCGACGGCGCGCACACTCGCTTCCCGGCGCCGCAGGTGCAGATCGAGTGGGACGAAGCCACCTGCGGCCAGATGGTCTATCTGTACAACGAAACCCAGGTGAACTTCGCCGGCCGCACCGACGCCTTCTTCGCCGCCATGGCGCGGCCCGATCGGCCGCTGGCGCCGGGTGAACAGCCCGGAAAAACGCTGCGCATCGCCTCCATCGACATCGGCGGCGGCACCACCGATCTGGCGATCACGCACTACTCGCTCGATGACGGCGTGGGCAACAACATCAAAATCAACCCGCGCCTGCTGTTCCGCGAAGGTTTTAAGGTCGCCGGCGACGACATCCTGCTGGATATCATCCAGCAATTTGTTCTGCCCGCCGTGCAACAGGCTTTCGAGGCCGCCGGCGTGAACGCCGCCGCGGCGCTGATGGACAAACTGTTCGGCAACGAAGGGCGCATGGACGGGCTTTCCACCCTGCGTCAACAGGCCGCGCTGCAGATCTTCATGCCCGCCGGACGCGCGCTGCTCGCCGCCTATGAGCAGTACGATCCGCTGGACAGCCGCGCGGAAATCGCCGCCGGCCTCGGCGATCTGCTGCCGCAGCGGCCGACGCCGCAGGTGCTGGCGTTTATCAACGGCGAAGTGCAGCGCGAAGCCGACAGCGACGCCTTCGATATCCTGCACACCCCGCTGGTGATCCGTCTGGCCGACCTGCACGCCGCTTTCTTGTCCGATCGCATCGGCATCGGCCGCTGTCTGCGCCTGCTGGCCGAAGTGGTGGCGCTGTACACCTGCGACGTGTTGCTGCTGACCGGCCGCCCGGCGCGCTTCCCCGGCGTGCAGGCGCTGCTGCGCCATCTGCAGCCGCTGCCCGCCAGCCGCATTCTGCCGCTCGAGGGCTACCACACCCGCAGCTGGTACCCGTTCAACAAACGCGGCCGCATCGACAACCCGAAATCCACCGCTGCCGTGGGCGCCATGCTGTGCCTGCTGGCGATCGATCTGCGGCTGGAGAGCTTTTACTTCAACGTCGGCGATTTCCAGCCCTACTCCACCATTCGCTATCTGGGCATGCTGGACGGCAACAACATGCTGGCGGACGATAACGTCTATTACCGCGACATCGATCTGGATCGCGCCGATTTCGCGCTCGATCCCGCCGGCAGCTTCCAGCTGCGCGGCCCGCTGCGTCTGGGCTTCCGCCAGCTGGACAACGAACGCTGGCCGGCGTCGCCGCTCTATACGCTGACCATCAATGACGCCCAGCTGGCGCGCAAGCTGGCCGGCGACGCGGTGATCGGCCTGCGGCTGGCCATCACCGCCAGCGCCGAGCAGGGCGCCGAGAGCGTCAAGATCGCCCAGGCGCTGCTGGCCGACGGCAGCCCCGTCCCGGCGCACCACCTGCAACTGAAACTCAATACCCTGGCTGCCAGCGCCTCCGGTGCGACCCACTACTGGATAGACAGCGGGAGCATTTACCCACGATGAACACGCAAACCCTCGCCCCAGCGGCTCCGAATAACGCGCTCAGCGCCGGCATTTTGCAGGCGATCGACTGGGTGGACGCCGCACGCCATCACTCCGCCCGCCTGGAGCGGGAAGCCGATCGGCTGATACAGCGTTTGCGGCGTTGCCATAACCGCGCCGCACTGTTGGAAAACACACGGCCTGCGCAGGTCGCCATCGGTTTATATGGCCACAACGCCGCCGCCAAAGCCCATCTGTTGGCAGCGCTGGCGCCCGGCGCGAAGCGCTTCGACGCGGACCTTTCGCTCGCGGTGCGCTACTGCACGGCGGCCGAGGCGGGGCCCGCCGATTATCCGATCGCCCTCGCCTTGCTCGATGAAGCGCAGTGGTTGGCCATGACGATTGACGCCGCCGCGATGAGCGGCTTTCGCCCGGACTGGGACGCCCGCGCCATCGCCGGCCACCTGCAAGCGCTGACGCGCCACCGACAGGCGGTCGCCATCGATGGCCTCGACGGCAATGCCGTACTGGCGCTGTGGGACAGCCTGCGCCGCCACGGCGACAAAGAGCAATCCACGCTCGACAGGCACTTCTGGCCGCAGGCGGTGACGCTGGCGCCGCAGTTGAGCATCGATGACCGCGCGCGCCTGTTTGCGCCGCTGTGGGGAGAGGAAGCGACGCTGACGGCGCGTTACCGCCAGCTGGCGCACGCGTTGCAGGCGCTCGACGGCAGCAGACGGGTTCATGCCCCGCGCCGTGCGTTGGCGCTGCTGACCGCAAGCGCCGCACCGGAAAACGCCACGATCGCCGTCATGACCGAAAACGGCGATCAACGGGAGATCGCACTGAGCGATCTGGCCTGGCTGACCGCAGAAGTGACCACCCTGCTGCCGCAGACGACGCAGGCAGGCTTGCCCGCCGACGTGGCGCTGATCGACCTGCCCGGCAGCCGCATCTGTCCGCAGGCAGAGCCGGCGCAGCGTCTGCAGCAGGCGAAGCGCGCCCATTTACTGGCCCGTTGCGCCGACGGCCTGCACGCCAGCCTGCTGCTGGTGACCGATGCCGCCGCCACGCCGCAGGACGCCGCGCGCGTCGGCCAGGCGCTCGCCGATTGGGTCAACCACACCCAGGGGGAAACCCCGGCGCTGCGCCAGCGCCGCAAGCCCGGTTTAATCTGGGCAATCACGCCGTTCGATCTGCGTCAGGAAGGCAAAGCGCGGCCCGACGATGCCGTCCAGCGTCAGGTCGGCGAGCCCGGCGACAGCTGGGCCACGCTGCTGGCGCTGGATGAACAGGACTGCCGCCGGATGGTGAACTACCTGGCTGCACAGGCGCGCCCGGCCCACAAACAAGCGCGCTTGCTCGAACAGCGTGAAGAGTTGCAGCGCGAACTGACGGAAAGCCTGCTCGGCAACTGGCTCTCCGTCGCCGATCCGCACGCGGCGCAGCAACGCGCCCAGCAGCTGTTGCGCGCGTTGCAGGCGCAGGCCGGCCGCCACGGCGAACTGCTGGAACGGTTGCTGCCCCAGCGCGATACGCTGCGCCAGCTTTATCAGCAACAGCAGCATACGACGCCGTCCCAGACGACGCCGACTTCGCCGTTTGGGCTGGATATCGATCTGTTCGGTGCGCAAGACCCTGCGGCGCCCGGCGAGCAGCCCGCATCGCCTTTCGCCGCGCGGATCTTCGCCGACTGGGTCAACCATCTGCGCGCGCTGCCTGACAGCCGCCGGTTGCTGGATCTGCTCGGCGTCGACAGGCCGCACCTCGAACTGCTGGTCGATGCGCTGATCGGCGCCGCCTGCCGCCTGCGGCTCGACGACGAACTGGAGCGCGCGCTGTGCGCCGGGAGCTTGCCGGAACAGGGTGAAGATCGGCAGATCAGCCAGGCGCTGGCGCTACTGGGCGACTTCGTCGCCTGGCTCGGCTTCCAGCGGCGCGACGCAGCCACGCGCCCCGAGAGCCGCGTCAATCCCGGCCAGCCGATCTTTACCCCGCCGCCGCAGCCGGCGGTGGACTGGAGTGGCCAGCAGCGGCTAACCCGGCTGGCGCCGACGCCGACCAAAAATACCGCGTTTTATATCTATGACTGGCTGATCGGCCTGCAAACCCTGCTGGCGGAGAATGCCGCGCAGGCGCAGCCCGCGCTGGCAGACGAGCAGCGCGCCGACCTGGCGGCGATCGTCGCGGCCCTGCGCGCTGCGCCGTAGCAGGCGCCATCCGGGCCGGACGCCGCCGCGCGATCAGTGGCAGGCCGGCCCGGCCGACATCACTTCGCGAAAGTGGGTGACCAGCGGGCGCAGGTTGGCCTTGTGCCACACTGCCCACAGCTGCGTGGTGTATTGCATCCAGGGCAGCTCGCGCAGCACCACGCCTTGCGGCGCGTTATGCCGCAGGCTGTGCTGGATCAGCGTCATCCCCAACCCGGCGGCGACCAGCCCCAACGCCGTCAGCGGCTCGCCCGCTTCCAGCCGAATATCCGGATCGAACCCGGCCTTCACGCAGGCCGCCACGAAATCGTCGCGCGAATGGGCATCCTCTTTGTGGATCACCGAGATCCAGGCCTGATCGGTGAGATCCGCCGGCTGCAGCGTTTCACTGTCCGCCAGCGGATGCGTCTGCGGCAGGGCCAGCAACATGCGATCGTCCAACACCTGCGTATAGTCCAAATCCTGATCGTCGCGATCCGGCGCCGTATTGACCAGCGCCACGTCCAGGCTACGCTGCCGCAGCCCTTCCAACTGCATGGAAGAAGGCTGGCTGTAAAGCACGATGTGCACATCCGGCCGGGACACCCGCAGCGACCGCAAGGCGTTCGACAAGACGCCGGAGTGCATCGCATTTTCGATATAGCCGATGCACAGCCCGCCGTCTTCACCCCGCCCCAGGCGGCGTCCGAGCGATTCGAGCCGGTTGGCGTGCGTCAACAGCGCGCGGGTTTCGGCCAGAAACGTCTGGCCGTCGGCGGTCAGGCGAATGCGCTGCTGATTGCGCTCAAACAGCATCAATCCGAGACGTTCCTCAAGTTGGGAAATCTGCCGGCTCAGCGGCGACTGGGAAATGTGCAGCCGTTCGGCAGCGCGGCCGACGTGCTCCTCTTCCGCCACCGCGACGAAGTATTTCAACTGACGTAAATCGATCATGTGAGACCTCAAAGGACTTAACTTAGACAAATTATGTCCTATCAAGTCACAACTTGCCACGCTATCTTTAGCCTCGTGACGGGGCAGACGCACTGTGCGCCCCCCAATTTCCCTGAAAAGATAACGTATTGAGGACCTGACATGAGCATCAGAAATATTTTACCCGGCAAGATCGGTTTGGGCGGCGCACCGCTCGGCAATATGTTCCGCAACATCCCGCAAGACGACGTGCAAGCCACCGTCAGCGGCGCCTGGGATCTGGGCATCCGCTACTTCGACACCGCGCCGCTCTACGGTTCCGGCCTGTCGGAAATCCGCATGGGTGAAGTGCTGTCGCACTACCCACGCGACGAGTATGTGCTGAGCACCAAAGTGGGCCGCATCATGCTGGACGAAGAAGAAGACACTTCCGCCCGCGATCTGGGCGAGAAAGGCGGTTTGTTCGAACACGGCTTGAAGAACAAAATAGTCAACGACTACTCCGCCGACGCCACGCTGCGTTCCATCGAAGACAGCCTGAAGCGCCTGAAAACCGACCGCCTGGATATCGTCTGGATCCACGATCCGGCCCAGGATTTTTACGGCGACAACTGGATTGAACAGTTCAACATCGCCCGCACCGGCGCTTTCCGCGCGCTGACCCGTCTGCGTGAAGAAGGGGTGATCAAGGCCTGGGGCCTCGGCGTCAACCGCGTCGAGCCTTGCGAACTGGCGCTGGGCCTGAGCGAAACGCAGCCGGACGCCTTCCTGCTGGCCGGCCGTTACAGCCTGCTGGATCATGAACGCGCGCTGCAACGTTTGATGCCGGAAGCCCTGGCGAGCAACGTCGACATTGTCGTCGGCGGCCCTTACAACTCCGGCGTGCTGGCCGGTGGCGAGCACTACGAATACCAGAAAGCATCCCCGGCGGTGCTGGCGAAAGTGGCGCAAATCAAAGCGATCGCCGCTCGCTTCCAGGTCGACGTCAAAGCCGCCGCGCTGCAGTTCTCGCTGGCTAACCCGGCGGTCGCCGCCGTGATCCCCGGTTCGAGCCGCCCTGGCCGCATGGCCGAAGATCTGGCTGCGCTGGACGCCGTTATCCCGGCTGAATTCTGGGCCGAAATGCGCCGTCAGAAACTGGTGGCCGACAACGCGCCGCTGCCGATTCGTTAAGTTTTATGGGGCCGCATGGCCCCATTACCCCCATTAACTCGATGAGATACATGATGAAACTGGATCTTTCAGGCAAAGTCGCCGTCGTCAGCGGCTCCACCTCCGGCATCGGCCTCGGCATCGCGCGCGGGCTCGCCAAAACGGGCGCCACCGTGGTGATCGTCGGCCGTCAGAAAGCCGGGGTTGATAACGCCATCGCCGACATCAGCGCCAACGTGCCCGGCGCGCAGGTGCGCGGCGTGGTCGCCGATCTCGGAACGGAACACGGGGCTGCAACCCTGTTCGCCGCGGAACCGAAAGCCGACGTGCTGATCAACAACCTGGGCATTTTCAACGATAACGACTTCTTTACCGTGCCCGACAGCGAGTGGATGCACTTCTATAACGTCAACGTCCTCTCAGGCGTGCGGCTGGCGCGCCACTATGCGCAGAGCATGACCGAGCAGGGTTGGGGACGCATTATTTTCGTGTCGTCCGAATCCGGCGTCGCCATCCCGGCGGACATGATCAACTACGGCGTCACCAAAAGCGCCAACCTGGCGGTGTCTCACGGCCTGGCGAAACGCCTCGCCGGCACCGGCGTGACGGTCAACGCCATCCTGCCGGGGCCAACCTTTACCGAAGGCCTGCAAGACATGCTGGCGGATGCGGCGGCCAAATCCGGGCGCAGCGCACGCGATCAGGCCGACGAGTTCGTTAAAACCGAACGCCCAAGCTCCATCATTCAGCGCGCGGCGGACGTCGATGAAGTGGCCAACCTGGCCGTTTACCTCGCGTCTCCGCTGTCTTCGGCCACCACCGGCGCGGCGCTGCGCGTCGACGGCGGCGTCGTAGACACGCTGGCGATGTAACCCTGTACCCGAAACCGATATTAAGAGAGAGAAAGAAAATGGCTACTACATCCGTCTCAATGGACATCCCGGCATCCGCCGACACCGTATGGCAACTGATCGGCGGCTTCGACGCCCTGCCTGACTGGCTGCCGTTCATTCCGAAAAGCGTCATTTCGCAAGGCGGCCGCGTGCGCACTTTGACCACCGCCGACGGCGGCACCGTCATCGAGCGGCTGGAAGCGTTCGATAACCGTCAACGCAGCTACAGCTACTCCATCATGCAGGCGCCGTTCCCGGTGGTGAATTACCTGTCCACCCTGTCAGTGCACGCCACCGACGACGCCAACGTGGCGCGCGTGGAATGGTCGGGCAGCTTCACGCCGGTCAACATCAGCGACGACGAGGCCATCGCCCTGTTCAGCGGCATCTACCAGGGCGGCCTGGATGCGCTGAGCGGTAACTTCCCTCGTTAACGCTTGAACACTCAAGCCCCACGGCCGATGGCTGCACCCATCGGCCGTTTTTTTTGGTTTGGCCGCGCGAAGCGGCAACGCCGCGAAACAGGATAAATCCGCCATCGCCGCTTATGCTGTAAAGGAGATGTTCATTTGAGGAGATGACCGTGCGCCCTTTCAACCTGCAACAGTTGGATCATGTGGTTCTGCGCGTGCGCGATATGCAGAACAGCCTGCGTTTTTATACCCAGGTCATCGGTTGTGATATCGCCAAACAGCGGCCGGATTTGGGGCTGGTGCACCTGCGCGCCGGCGCCTCCATGATCGATCTGGTGGACGTCAACGGCATGCTCGGAAGAAAAGGCGGCATGCCGCCCGATGCCAGACAGCAGAACGTCGATCACTTTTGCCTGCGCATCGATCCGTTCAACGAAGACGCGTTGCTGACCTACCTGCGATCGCAGGGGATCGACGCGGATCCCGCCGAATCGCGCTACGGCGCGGAAGGCGACGGGCCGTCCATCTATTTCAGCGATCCGGACGGCAATCGCGTGGAATTGAAAGGGCCGGCGCTCGATTAATCGCTTTGGTTACCTTCGATAGCAGACAGCCGTTGGCGATCCGTCACCCGCAGTGATTTGTTTTTAAACTGAATGATGCCTTCCGCCGCGAGCTGCGCCAACGCGCGGCTCAGCTGTCTGACGGAGATGCCCAATCTCGCCGCCAACGCCTCCCGGTTTTCCAGCTCAATCAATTCCCCTTCGCTCTTTATCTTGAACAATAAAAATTTTCGCAGTTTATATTCCGCCGTCAAAACGCCGTTCGCATGCAGCAAGGAGGAATTCAGCAGCTTATTGCTCAATTGCCGGCAGATAAAGGTGAGAAACGCCGGGTCGCTCAGGGCGTGATTGTTGATGACCTCTATCGGTGCCGCGAGGAGCAGCGCGTCGGTCACCGCCTGCACGGTGCTGAACAGCGTGCGCTGCGCCTGGGAGAACAGCTCCAGATCGCCAATTACCGAGAAATCCGTTTCGAAGGAAAAGACAATGTGCGCGCCATTCACATCAAAATTCTCAACCTGCAATTTTCCCTGCACGAGAAAAAACAGGTGGGTCAAGCGATCGCTTTGCGTCACCAGGTATTCGCCGGCTTCGACGCTCACCAGGCGCAGTGCGGCGAGCAGCGTGGGCGAAAGCGCCGTTTGCAGATCGTGAACCTCAATGAACGCTTCTTTTAGCTTGCTGTCACCGACCGTTTTCAAGGCGATTCACTCCCAAGGCTCATCCTTAAACGTCTTGCCTCCTCGCTTTCGACTGCGTTCAGCATAGCCGACGCGCTTCAGAACGAAAAAGGACATCTGACCTTTTTTGCCTTGGGCCGCCTGGGTATTTTCTCCGTACCCCCTACGAGGAGATTGCCATGCGACACATTCTGATAGACACCGATACCGCTTCCGACGATGCCGTTGCGCTGCTGATGGCGTTGCGCGAACCTGGCGTGAAAGTGGAAGCGATCACCGCGGTCGCCGGAAACTGCCCGCTAGAACACTGCGTCAAAAATGCGCTCATTTGCGTGGAAAAAGCGGGAACCTATGCCCCTCCGGTTTACGCCGGCATGGCGAAACCACTGTTTCGCACGCGCTATCACTCGCACCATATTCACGGTGAAGACGGCATGGGCGACATGGCCTTGCCGACCCCACGCTTGGCCGTAGAACCCGTTCATGCCGTGGACGCCATCATCGACTGCGCCGCACGGCTCAAGGGCGAGCTGGAAATCGTCACCCTGGGGCCGCTGACCAATCTCGCGATGGCGGTGCTGAAAGCGCCCGCGCTGGCCGAAAAAGTGAAGCGCGTGTATGTCATGGGCGGTTCCGGACTGACGCCCGGCAATATCACCCCGCTGGCCGAATTTAATTTTTACGCCGACGCCGAAGCTGCGCATCTGGTGCTCACTGCCGGGCTGCCGCTCACTCTCGTCGGCTGGGAGATCGGCATGGGGGAAGCATTTATCGACGAACGCGATATAGAACGATTGAATAACCTCGGCGAACTGGGACGCTTTGCCGTGCGCTGCAATCGCACGCTGATGGCGTTCAACGCACGGCGCACCGAACGCAAAGGGTTTGATTTGCCCGATCCGACCACCATGGCGGTGGCGCTCTATCCGGATATCGTCGAGACCAGTCTGGAGGCGTATTCATGGGTAGAATATAAAAGTGAGAGGTCTTACGGCCATTACGTCATCGATTCCACTCAGCTTACCGGCGAACCGGCCAATGCGCGCGTGATTACCCGCATTAAGCCCGGCCTGTTTAAAGAAAAACTGTTCTCGTTGTTATCTCAGCCGTTAATGAAATAAGTGACCCGCATGAAATTCGATCCAAGAAAATTGAAGAAAGTGGAATTACACGTCCATTTGGATACCTGTTTAAGCTACCACTATTTAAAAAAGGTCGACCCGCAAATAACCAGAACGGCATTTAATCGGCAATTTGTCGCGCCGAAACGATGCGCCGATCTGGGGGACTTTCTAAGCAAGATAGCGCCGCAAATAGATCTATTGCAGACAAGCCAGGCGATAGCGCTGGCCGTCGAGGACTTATTCGCGCAGTTGGCGGCGGATAATGTCATCTATGCCGAGCTGCGCTTCGCGCCGCTGCTGCATACCCGGCTGGGGTTAACCGGCGAAGCGGTGGTCGAGACGGTGCTGGCGGCCATGCATAACGCCTCGCGGGCTTACGGCATCGCCGCCGGGCTTATCCTATGCACGCTGCGGCATTTCGACGCGGCCGCCAGCCTGCAAACGGCGAAGCTGGTTATCGATTATCAGGGAAGCGGCGTGGTGGCGCTGGATTTGGCCGCCGATGAAGCACGTTACCCGCTGACCCACCATGTGGCGGCCTTTCGCGCCGTGCGTGCCGCCGGCGGCAACGTCATCGCCCACGCCGGTGAGGCGAAAGGCCCCGACAGCGTGCGGGAGACGCTAGATAGGCTGCAGGTGTCGCGCATCGGCCACGGCGTCAGAAGCATCGAGGACCCTGCGCTCGTCGAGCGCCTGGTAGCCACCGGCGTCCTGCTCGAGATCTGCCCCAGCTGCAATCTCACCTGCAATTTGTTCGACAGCATCGACGATCATCCGATAGATCGGCTCAAAAAGTGGGGGGTGCGGCTAAACGTGAATACCGATGCGCGCACCGTCGTCGATACCACGCTGAACAAGGAGTACCAGCTGTTGCATGACGCCTTCGGCTGGCAGGATGACGATTTTAACCGCAGCAACCGACAGGCGCTGGAGGCGAGTTTTCTCGACGGCGATACTAAAATTAAATTAATGAGTCAGCTCAATGCCGGGTCGATGTGACCCGGCGCGTTTCAAGGCCAAGCGGCGTTTTACCGCCCCTGCGCCGCCAGCGCCTGGGCGCAGGCCCAGGCCGAGCTCCAGGCCCACTGGAAGTTGTAACCGCCCAGCCACCCGGTCACGTCCACCACTTCGCCGATAAAATAGAGCCCCGGCGCCTTGTGGGCTTCCATCGTCTTGGAAGAAAGTTCGTTGGTGTCGACGCCGCCGAGCGTCACCTCCGCCGTGCGATAACCCTCGGTGCCGTTCGGCTGCACGCGCCAGTTCTGCAACAGATCCACCAGCGCCGCCTGCTGCGGCGCATTCAGCTGCTTCAGCGTCGCCTCCGGCAATTGTCCCAGGGTCTGCAAGCATTCCACCAGCCGCTTCGGCAAGTGCAGCGCCAGGGTGTTTTTCAGGCTTTGGTTCGGGTGCTGCAGGCGCTGTTCATCAAGGAAGCCCGCCAGATCCAGCTCAGGAAGTAAGTTAATGCTCACATACTCACCCGGTTGCCAGTAGCTGGACAGCTGCAATACCGCCGGGCCGGACAGGCCGCGATGGGTGAACAGGATGCTTTCACGGAAGCTGACGCCGTTCTCGGCGGTGATCACCGCCGGCACCGACACGCCGGACAGCGTTTGCACATGCTCCAGCAGCGGCTTATGCAGGGTAAACGGCACCAGCCCGGCGCGCGTCGGCAGCACCCTGAGGCCGAACTGCTCCGCCAGCTTGTAACCGAACGGCGAGGCGCCCAGCCCCGGCATGGATAATCCGCCGCTGGCCACCACAAGTGAGCGAGCACTTACTTTTTCGCCATTCAGCGCCAGCGCGTAGCCGTTCTCGGTTTTCTCCACGCCCAGCACTTCGCTGCGCAGGCGCATCGTCACCTGGCCCAGCTCGCACTCTTTGACCAGCAGATCCACCACCTGCTGCGCCGAATCGTCGCAGAACAGCTGCCCCAGCGTTTTTTCATGGTAGGCGATGCCGTAACGGTTGATCAGATCGATGAAGTCCCACTGGGTGTAGCGCGCCAGCGCCGACTTGCAAAAATGCGGGTTGTTCGACAGATAGGCCGCCGGTTCGGCGTACATGTTGGTGAAGTTGCAGCGCCCGCCGCCGGACATCAGGATCTTGCGGCCCGGTTTTTTGCCGTTGTCGAGCAGCAACACGCGGCAACCGAGTTGCCCCGCCTGCGCGGCGCAAAACATGCCGGCGGCGCCCGCCCCAATCACTACGACATCAAACTGTTCCACCTGAGCCTCACTTATCAAAACCACAATCGCGACAAAAGAGCGCCATATTACGCCGTTTCGCCGCCGGTCACCGCCAAATTCACGGCGGCAGATTGTAAAGCCCCCGCGCCGCCAACGCCATAGTAAGAAAATATTACAGAGGTCAGAGCAGATTAACGCATTGATATTCCATATTTTTGTTATAGACACGCCACCATTTCGTCATGTCCAAATCAAAAAAACGTCATATTTTCCTTTTCCCCGGCACCGGTTGTCACTGATAATGCGCGGCGTTCATGTCCACAAACTGGCGTAACGCTTATGCTGCATTTGTTCGCTGGCCTGGATTTCCATACCGGCCTGATGTTAATTCTCGCATTGTTGTTCGTGTTGTTTTATGAAGCCATCAACGGTTTTCATGATACGGCCAATGCGGTCGCTACAGTTATTTATACCCGCGCCATGCGCTCGCAACTTGCGGTCGTGATGGCAGGTTTGTTCAACTTTCTTGGCGTAATGCTCGGCGGTTTGAGTGTTGCTTACGCCATCGTCCACTTGTTGCCTACCGATCTGTTGTTGAACGTCAGTTCAGCACACGGATTAGCCATGGTCTTCTCCATGCTGTTGGCGGCAATCATCTGGAACCTCGGCACCTGGTATTTCGGTCTGCCGGCGTCCAGTTCCCATACGCTGATAGGCGCAATCATCGGTGTCGGTTTAACCAACGCCCTGATGACCCACACTTCGGTCGTGGATGCGCTTAACGTCCCGAAAATGATTGGCATTTTCCTTTCTCTGCTGTTCTCGCCGCTGGTCGGCATGATGGTGGCGGGAGTGATGGTGTTCGCCTTGCGCCGCTATTGGAGTGGCACCAAGAAACGCCAGCGTATCCACATGACCCCAGCGGAACGTGAAAAGGTCGACGGCAAACGCAAGCCGCCGTTCTGGACCCGTATCGCGCTGATCCTGTCGGCGATTGGCGTCAGCTTCTCGCACGGCGCCAACGACGGTCAGAAAGGCATCGGCCTTATCATGCTGGTGCTGATCGGCGTTGCCCCGGCCGGCTTCGTGGTCAATATGAATGCAACCGGTTATGACATCACCCGTACGCGTGACGCCGTGACCCACCTGCAGCAATATTACCAGCAGCACGGCGACGCGCTGTCGCATGCGGTGTCGTTGACGCCGCTGGTGCCAAGCCCGGATGACGAAGCCACGCCTGGCAAACCGGCCGAGTTCCACTGCGACAGTTCGCGCGCCATGCCGGCGATCGAGCTGGCTCAGGGCATGCTGACCAACCTGCAAAGCTACGATCAGTTGACGGTTGAGCAGCGCAGCCATTTGCGCCGCCTGCTGATGTGCGTGACCGACACGGCGGATAAAGTCGCCAAGCTGCCGGAAACCTCATCCGCCGACCAGCGCTTCCTGAAGAACCTGCGTCAGGATCTGCTGCAGACCGTCGAGTACGCGCCGATGTGGATCATCGTCGCCGTCGCGCTGGCGCTGTCGCTCGGCACCATGGTGGGCTGGAAACGCGTAGCCACCACCATCGGCGAGAAGATCGGCAAGAAAGGCATGACCTACGCCCAGGGCGTATCGGCCCAGATGACCGCGGCGCTGTCGATCGGCGTGGCGAGTTATACCGGCATGCCGGTCTCCACCACCCACGTTCTCTCTTCGGCGGTTGCCGGGACGATGATCGTGGACGGCGGCGGCGTGCAGAGCAAAACCGTGAAGAACATCCTGTTGGCCTGGGTGCTCACCCTGCCAATCTCGATTCTGCTTTCCGGTGCGCTGTATTGGGTCGCGTTGAAGCTGATCTAAGCGACAAGCATCATGAGGAAGGCGGCCGCATGGCCTAATGCCAGTCAGTTAAGCCTGACTGGCATTTTTTTATCCATCCTCTGGGCGTTCTGTGCAGGAGAATTGCCGTAAAACCCTCGCATTTCTCTGATGCCGTAGCGAACGGCAATTGTAGGGGCCGATGGCGCGGCCCCTACACCCGCGCCTTTGCTTAACACCGCCTGTCCGCTGCGCGGATACCCTCGCCGTGTCTGCGTTGTCGGGCGGGTCGGCTGCGACAAACGTCCCTGTTAGTCTCGCCTCAACCGGCCTTCCCTGGCCGGTTGCCCCTGACAACGCCGCCTTGCTCGGCAGCCGGTGATGCGCGCCAAAGGTCAACACCCGAGCTGGCAGCTACCGGGCAACCCGTACTTTATGAGGTTATCGCAGAGAAGAGGAATCGGAGATGAGCACGGTATTGGACGCCCTTGAAGACGCCGAACGCAGGCATAGCGCATTAGGCGAAACCGCCATGGACGGCGGTTTCAGGTGAGACAGGCAGGGACGCCTGTCGCAACCGGCCTCAATGCGGTATGGCGGAGCGAGGGGAGTTGGCAAAGCCAACCGTCTGATAGGGCAAAGGCGCGGGTTGCCAGGGGCCGCGCCTTTCGGCCCCTGGCTCGGTCGAGGTGCAGGAGCCTCATGATGCACCTCTCATTTATCGACCGAAAACGTCACGAGTACTTCAAAAAAACGCTAACTGGTAAGCATTAGGCCGCATGGCCGCCTTTTTTTTGCCTGCATCAAGGGAAACAGAAAGGCATTAATACCAAATCATCATCGCTATCAGGCAGATGACCACCAGGCCGCACAGGGCCGAAGTCAGCATAAACTGCCCGCGCACCCGCTCACAGCGGCGAATAAACTCCGGATCGTGGTGCTCGACATAGCGCTGCGCGAAAATATAACGCACCAGCCTCAGCTGCTTGCTGGGTTGGCCGTGGGCGGTAAAGAAACCGCCGCCGTCGACATATTGGTACAGCAGCGGGTCACAGCCGCGCAATACCACCAGCAGCGCGCGCAGAGAAGAGTAATACCGCACCATGTTAACCACACACACCACACACAAGGCCCAAAACAGCGCGACGGTACTGATCATGATTGCCCCCTCAAGGCGTTGTTATCCGCGGCCATCCGCCGGGTCCAACCGCCCTACCTCATTACCCGATACTCTGCTGGAGCTTACCGCTCTCATCCCCTTTTTTTGCCTGCACGGGCCACGCCCATAACCCACCGCCTCCGAAGACGTTGCCGCACCGCACGATGAGATTTGCACGGCATGGTTCTACTCAGAGGAGAAATGATGAGGCCCATATCCATCATTGTAGGTTAATGAAACGCAAACTGGCCTGAGCAGTGGATAAAATTTACCGCCCTGTGCCGAAAAGTCACCTGCCGGGGCGTTATAAGCGATAACCGCCCGTTTTCGATTAGGCTGTTTTTATGGATAGTCTATCCCGCGCCACGCCGCTGATCTTTCCCCCCACGCTGGCTAGACTCAGGTTTCCGTTACGCTTATCCAAGGAAACTGTTATGGCAAACCATTCAATCAAGGGAAAAACCGTCCTGATCGCCGGCGGCGCCAAGAACCTCGGCGGGCTGATCGCGCGCGATTTGGCTGAGCAAGGCGCCAAAGCGGTGGTGATCCACTACAACAGCGCCGCCTCCAAAACCGAGGCGGAGAAAACCGTCGCCGCCATTCAGGCCGCCGGGGCGCAAGGCGTCGCGCTGCAGGCCGATCTGACCACGGCGGGCGCGGTCGAGAAGCTGTTCGCCGATGCTGTCGCCGCCGTCGGCAAGCCGGATATCGCCATCAATACCGTCGGCAAGGTGCTGAAAAAGCCGCTGATCGACATCAGCGAAGCCGAGTACGACGAGATGACCGCGGTCAACGCCAAAACCGCGTTCTTCTTCCTGAAAGAAGCGGGTAAGCACCTTAACGACAACGGCAAAATCTGCACGCTGGTCACCTCGCTGCTCGGCGCCTTCACGCCGTTCTACGCCGCTTACGCCGGCACCAAAGCGCCGGTGGAGCACTTCACCCGCGCCGCCGCCAAGGAGTTCGGCGAGCGCGGCATCTCCGTGACGGCGGTCGGCCCCGGCCCGATGGATACCCCGTTCTTCTACCCGGCGGAAGGCGCGGACGCCGTGGCCTACCACAAGACGGCGGCGGCGCTGTCGCCATTCAGCCAAACCGGCCTGACCGATATCGAAGACGTGGTGCCGTTCATCCGTCATCTGGTCAGCGACGGCTGGTGGGTAACCGGCCAAACCATCCTGATCAACGGCGGCTACACCACCAAATAAACCCGGCGGGGGCACCTATCGCCCCCGCACCTGCTCGCGCGCAACCGCGCCATGCGGCTACACTCTCTGTCAGAAACGGCGCCAAGGAACAGCAGGTCAACGAGATGGACAGATTCAATCAATACCGCGTATTCGTGCAGGTGGCGGAGATGGGCAGCTTTATCCGGGCGGCCCATGCGCTGGAGGTGCCGCGCGCCTCGGTGTCCGCCGCCGTTCAGCAACTGGAAACGCAGCTGGGCGTGCGCCTGCTGCACCGCACCACACGGCAAGTGCGGCTGACCGCCGACGGCGAACAGCTGCTCGAACGGCTGCGCCCGCTGCTGGCCGAGGTGGAGGATATCGATCAGTCGTTTCAGGCCAGCCAACGGCAGGCCTCCGGGCGGCTCAGCGTCGATGTGCCGAGCCGCATCGCCCGTCGGCTGATCGCGCCGGCGCTGCCCAGCCTGCTGCGGCGCCACCCTCATCTGCAGCTGGTGCTCGGCTCCGCCGATCGCGCCATCGATCTGGTGCAGGAAGGGGTCGACTGCGCGGTGCGCGTCGGCGATCTGCACGACAGCAGCCTGGTGATGCGCCCGCTCGGCCATATCGCGCTGATCAACTGCGCCAGCCCCGCCTACCTGAGCGAATTCGGCCATCCTCTTCATCCCGCCGATCTCGCCGAGGGGCACTGGAGCATCGGCTACGCCTCGCCCAAAACCGGCCGCGAATCCCCCTGGGAATACCTGACCGGCGACGGCCACACCCAGCGGCTCGACTTGCCCAGCCGGGTGGTGGTCAACAACGCCGAAAGCTATATCGCCTGCTGCCGCGCCGGGCTGGGATTGATGCAAATCCCGCGCTACGACGTGCAACACCTGCTCGACGCCGGTGAACTGGTGGAAGTCCTGCCCGGTTACCGCGCCGCCTCCATGCCGATCGCCCTGATCTACCCCCATCGCCGCCAGCGTTCCCGCCGTTTGGCGGTGTTTCACGAGTGGTTTGAAAGCCTGCTGCAACCGCATCTGGAGCGCTGATTGCACATTTAGCGCTATACTTTGTTTAATAACGCTTATAATTCAAGCGGTCAGACCGTTAAAACCCGCATAACCCTTAGGCTTTTACGCCGCGCGGGTGTACAACGAAAGGTATCGTGCGCAGAGATTTTCGATGCGGCGCAGTGTGATCGCCCCAACATATCATTGCGTTATCCGAATGATACTATGGAACCAAAAGCGCCAGGCGGGTACACGGAACGCCTGCTAACCCTTTTTAATCGGCATGTTTATGGAAGGAGTATTCTTATGGCTTACAAACACATATTGATCGCGGTAGACCTATCCCCGGAAAGCAAGATCCTGGTAGAAAAAGCCGTCTCTATGGCGCGGCCGTATAACGCCAAAGTTTCTCTGATCCACGTCGATGTCAACTATTCCGATCTCTATACTGGCCTTATCGACGTCAATCTCGGCGACATGCAAAAGCGCATCTCTGAAGAAACCCACCAGGCGCTGACCGAGCTGTCGCAAAACGCCGGCTACCCGATCACCGAGACCCTGAGCGGCAGCGGCGATCTGGCGCAGGTGCTGGTGGACGCCATCAAGAAATACGACATGGACCTGGTGCTGTGCGGCCACCACCAGGACTTCTGGAGCAAACTGATGTCTTCCGCTCGCCAGCTGATCAATACCGTGCACATCGATATGCTGATCGTGCCGCTGCGCGACGAAGAAGACGAATAAAGTAAGCGCTTGCTAACTTAACTGCCCAACGCCCGCGCCCTGCGGGCGTTTTTCATGCCGCTACGCCGATTAATCGCTTGATAATCAACCGCCCTCCGATGATATAGTCGCTAAAGACACAACATCCTCCCCCGAGCATCATCTATACCCAAATCTATAAGAAATAGCGGGGGAAAATTTAATGCTAAAAGGAGTTATCCATGGAATATGCCGTATCGGTAGAGTCTTTCCTGTCCTCGTTACAACGCCATAACCCCCACCAGCCGGAATATCTGCAGGCCGTGCGCGAAGTGTTCACCTCGCTGTGGCCATTTATCGAGCGCAACCCGCGCTATCGCGAACAGGCGCTGCTGGAGCGCCTGGTGGAGCCCGAGCGCATCATTCAGTTCCGCGTCAGCTGGGTGGACGATCGCGGCCAGGTGCAGGTCAATCGCGCCTTTCGTGTCCAGTTCAACTCGGCCATCGGCCCCTACAAGGGCGGCATGCGCTTCCACCCGTCGGTGAACCTGTCGATCCTGAAGTTCCTCGGCTTTGAGCAGACCTTCAAGAATGCGCTGACCACCCTGCCGATGGGCGGCGGCAAAGGCGGCTCCGATTTCGATCCGAAGGGCAAAAGCCAGGGCGAGATCATGCGTTTCTGCCAGGCGCTGATGACCGAACTGTATCGCCACTTGGGCCCGGACACCGACGTGCCGGCCGGCGACATCGGCGTCGGCGGCCGTGAAGTCGGCTTTATGGCCGGCATGATGAAGAAACTGTCCAACAACACCGCCTGCGTGTTTACCGGCAAAGGGCTCTCCTTCGGCGGCAGCCTGATCCGCCCCGAGGCGACCGGCTACGGCCTGGTGTACTTTACCGACGCCATGCTGCAGCGCCACGGCTTGGGCTTTGAGGGCATGCGGGTGGCGGTGTCCGGCTCCGGCAACGTGGCGCAGTACACCATCGAGAAAGCGTTGGAGCTGGACGCGCGCGTGATCACCGTGTCGGATTCCGGCGGCACTCTGGTGGACGAAGACGGCTTCACCACCGAGAAGCTGGCGCACCTGGCGGAGATCAAAAACCAGCGCTACGGCCGGGTGGCGGACTACGCCCGCGAACGCGGCCTGACCTACCTGGCGGGCCAGCAGCCGTGGAACGTGCCGGTGGATATCGCCCTGCCGTGCGCCACCCAGAACGAACTGGATCTCGAGGCGGCGCAGACGCTGATCCGCAACGGGGTGAAAGCGGTGGCGGAAGGCGCCAACATGCCGACCACCATCCAGGCCACCGACGCCTTCCTCGACGCCGGGGTGCTGTTCGCGCCCGGCAAGGCGGCCAACGCCGGCGGCGTGGCCACCTCGGGGCTGGAGATGGCGCAAAACGCCGCGCGCATCGGCTGGCGGGCGGAAAAAGTGGATGTACGTTTACAACATATCATGGCGGATATTCACCATGCCTGCGTGGAATACGGCGGCGAGGGCAAGCAAACCCACTATGTACACGGCGCGAATATCGCCGGTTTCGTTAAGGTTGCGGAGGCGATGCTGGCCCAGGGCGTGCTGTAATCGGGCGCAAAGGTGATCTTGTTCACACATCGATTAAATGCTTCAATGCCGGCTCCTTCGCCGGCATTTTTTTCCGCGCCCAAGCCATCAAAATGATGCGAGAACGTTAATTTAAAGTTAATAAAAAGTTATTTATGGCCGTTTAATTGGTAGTAAGTTTACCACCACCAAATAATTAAACATTTATTTAACACTAAATACGCCAGTATTTTACTTAAATGTGCGCAGATCACATTTCATTAACTTCGGCTACGCTCCCTCTTCCATTCCTTTGTAATCTGCAGCGGTGGAAAAACCGCCACCCCTACAGATAAAAAAAGGTACAGCTAATGAAATTTAACCTCGCATTATTAAATGCATGTGTGGTTTCTGCGTGCATGTTATCGACAACACCTGTGTTCGCCGCTGATAAATATGAGATTGCCGTGGTCGCCAAAGTGACCGGCATTCCGTGGTTCAACCGCATGGAAGTGGGCGTCAACGAAGCGGCGAAAAAACTCGACGTCAACGCTTACCAGACCGGCCCGTCTACGCCGGATCCGGCTGCGCAGGTCAAGGTGATTGAGGATCTGATCGCCAAGAACGTCAACGCCATCATCGTGGTGCCGAACGACGCCAAGGTGCTGGAGCCGGTGCTGAAAAAAGCGCGCGACAAAGGCATCGTGGTGCTGACCCATGAATCCCCGGACCAGCAGATCGGCCAGTGGGACATCGAGACCATCGACAGCGAGAAATACGCGCAGGCCAACGTCGATGAGCTGGCGAAAGACATGGGCGGCAAAGGCGGCTACGCGATCTACGTCGGCTCGCTGACTGTGCCGTTGCACAACGCCTGGGCCGATTCCGCCATCAAATACCAGAAAGAAAAATACCCGGACATGTTTGAAGTCACCTCGCGCTTGCCGGTGGCGGAAAGCATCGACAAATCCTACGCCACCACGCTGGATCTGATGAAAACCTATCCGCAGATGAAGGGCATCATCGGCTTCGGTTCGCTCGGCCCAATCGGCGCCGGCCAGGCGGTGGCCAAGAAACGCGCCAAGGACAAAATCGCGGTGGTGGGCATCGCCATGCCGGCGCAGGCCGCTCCTTACCTGATGCGCGGCGACATCAAGAAAGCGCTGCTGTGGGATCCGAAAGACGCCGGTTATGCGCTGGTGACGGTGGCCGACCAGCTGCTGCAGGGCAAAGAAGTGAACAAAGACCTGTCGATCGAGGGCCTCGGCAAAGCCGACGTCGATATGGAACACAAAGTGATTCGGTTTAATAAGATTTTGGAAGTGACCAAAGACAACGCCCAATCGCTCGGATTCTGATTTTTCGCGTAATTTCGCCACACCGGGAAAGTAGTTAAACCCTCGTAGGGGCGCAGCAACGCTGCGCCCAGGGCTTCGGCCGCTACGCAAGCACAGGTTAACGTTATGACAGCCTCCCCCGCATTTATCACCCTGGAGAATATCAGCAAGCGATTCCCAGGCGTGCTGGCATTAGACCAGATCAACCTGACGCTGAATAAAGGCGAAGTGCACTGCCTGGCCGGGCAAAACGGCTGCGGCAAAAGCACCATCATTAAAATCATCTCCGGCGTCTATCAGCCGGAAAAAGGCGCCAATATTTCGCTGGAAGGCAAACTCTTCCACGCCCTGACGCCGCAGCTGTCCGGTTATTACGGCATACAGGTGATCTACCAGGACCTGTCGCTGTTCCCTAACCTGACGGTGGCGGAAAACATCGCCATCCACCGTTACCTGCCCGGCGGCCACTTCTGGGTGCGCAAGCGGGTGATGCGCCAGACGGCGCTGGACGCCATGGCGCGGGTCGGCGTACACATCGATCCCGATAAAAAAGTGGAAAAACTGTCGATCGCCGATCGGCAGCTGGTGGCGATTTGCCGCGCCATCGCCGCCGAAGCGCGGTTGGTTATCATGGACGAACCGACCGCCTCGCTGACCCGCCAGGAAGTCGACGGCCTGCTGCGGGTGGTCAACGAACTGAAGGCGGCCGGCATCTGCGTGGTGTTCGTCAGCCACCGATTGGATGAAGTGATGGAAGTCGCCGATCGCATCAGCGTGATGCGCGACGGCAAGCTGGTGGGCACCTGGCCGGCCAGCGAACTGGACAGCCATGAACTGGCGTTCCTGATGACCGGCCAACGCTTTCATTACAGCCCGCTGCCCCCGCTGCCGCCGGCCGAACAGGCGCCGCTGCTCGAGGTGCGCAACCTCAGCCGCGGCGAGAAATACCGCAACGTCAATCTGGCGCTGCGCGGCGGCGAGATCGTCTCGATCGTCGGCCTGCTCGGCGCCGGCCGTACCGAACTGTGCCTCAGCCTGTTCGGCATGACGCGGCCGGACAGCGGCGAGATCCGCATCGAGGGCCGGTCGGTGCAGCTGCACAACAACCGCGAAGCGGTGCGCCACGGCATCGGCTACGTGTCGGAAGATCGTCTGACGCAGGGATTGATCATGGAGCAATCGATCTACGACAACACCATCGTCACCGTCTTCGATCGGCTGCATACCTCGCTCGGGCTGCTGGATCACGCCAAGGCGACCGAGCTGGTCAACCGGCTGATCCGCGATTTGAACATCAAGGTGTCCGACAGCGCATTGCCGGTGAAAACCCTGTCCGGCGGCAACGCCCAGCGCATCGCCATCGCCAAATGGGTCGCGACCCAGCCGAAGATCCTGATCCTCGACTCGCCCACCGTCGGCGTCGACATCGCCAACAAAGAGGGGATCTATCAGATCGCCCGCGATCTGGCGCAGCTGGGCATGGCGGTGCTGATGATCTGCGACGAGATCCCGGAAGCCTATTACAACAGCCATCGGGTGATGGTGATGCGCAAAGGCGAGCTGATCGCCGAATTCGCGCCGCACCAGAGTACCGAACAACAGATCGCCGAGGTGGTGAATGGATAAGTCATTATTGGCCCGCCTGGCCGGGCGGCACGAGTTTTATCTCGGCCTGCTGGTGCTGCTGCTGGCGATCGGCCTGAGCGCCGGCACCGATGAGTTTCTGACGCTCGGCAACCTGACCGACGTCGCCACCAGCTACGCCATTCTCGGCATCCTGGCCTGCGGGCTGTTCGTGGTGCTGATCGCCGGCGGCATCGACATTTCGTTCCCGGCGGTCACCGCCATCGCGCAGTATGTGATGGCCAGTTGGGTGATCCAGCACGGCGGCAGCTTCCCGCTGGCGTTCGCCCTGGCGATTGGCGTCGGCCTGCTGCTCGGGCTGGTGAACGGTTTCCTGGTGTACTGGCTGAAGGTGCCGGCGATCATCATCACCATCGCTACCCTTAACCTGTTCTACGGCCTGCTGGTGTACGCCACCAACGGCACCTGGCTGTACGGCTTCCCGGACTGGTTCATGAACGGCATCAACTGGTTCTCGTTCCAGGGCGCCGACGGTTACGACTACGGCCTGACGCTGCCGCTGCTGTGCCTGCTGGCGACCATCGTCGTCACCGGCGTGCTGATGAACCGCACCCGGCTGGGGCGCCAGATCTACGCCATGGGCGGCAACCGCGACGCGGCGTCGCGCCTGGGGTTGAACCTGCTGCGGCTGCACTTCTGCGTCTACGGCTATATGGGCATTCTGGCCGGCGTCGCGGCGGTGGTGCAGGCGCAGATCACCCAGTCGGTGGCGCCCAACTCGCTGCTCGGCTTCGAGCTGACGGTATTGGCGGCGGTGGTGCTGGGCGGCACCAGCATGAGCGGCGGCCGCGGATCGTTGACCGGCACCCTGCTCGGCGTGGTGCTGCTGGCCTTCCTGCAAAACGGGCTGACGCTGCTCAGCGTCTCGGCCTATTGGCACCAGGTATTCAGCGGCGCGATCATTTTGATCAGCATCAGCACCACCGCCTGGAACGAAAAACGCAAGCTGCTCAAGGAGATCTGACATGACGCAGTTAACTCGGTTGATCCCAAACGATCGGATCATTCGCCTGCAGGGCGCGATCATCATCGCGGTGGCGCTGCTGTTCGCCGGGCTGCTCGGATCGCGCTTCTTCAGCCTCGGCAACTTCCAGTCGATCGCCTCGCAGCTGCCGATCCTCGGCCTGCTGGCGCTCGGCATGGGCATCACCATGCTGACCGGCGGCATCAACCTGTCGATCATCGCCGGCGCCAACGCCTGTTCGCTGGTGATGGCGGCGATCATCGTCAGCCATCCCGACCAGCCGCTGTTTCTGGCGCTGGCGCTGTTGGCCGGCCTGCTGGTGGCGGTGGCGATCGGCGCGCTCAACGGCGCGCTGGTAGCCTGGATAGGCGTCTCGCCCATCCTCGCCTCGCTCGGCACCATGACCCTGATCACCGGCCTGAATATTCTGCTGTCCAACGGCGCGGTGATCTCCGGCTTCCCGGCGGCGATTCAATTTCTCGGCAACGGCGCCGTGCTCGGCGTGCCGGTGGCGCTGATCCTGTTCCTGCTGGTGGCGGTGGGTCTGTGGCTGCTGCTGGAGCACACCACGCTGGGGCGCAGCCTGTACCTGATCGGCTCCAACGAGCAGGCCACCCGCTTCAGCGGCGTGAACACCGCGCGGGTGCAGATCGCGGTGTACATCCTGTCGGCACTGCTCGGCTGGGGCGCCGCCCTGCTGATGATGGCCAAGTTCAACTCGGCCAAGGCCGGCTACGGCGAATCTTATCTGCTGGTGACCATTCTGGCCTCGGTGCTGGGCGGCATTAACCCGGACGGCGGCTTCGGCCGCATTCTGGGGCTGGTGCTGGCGCTGATCGTGCTGCAAATGTTGGAAAGCGGCCTCAATTTGCTGGGGGTCAGCAGCTACCTGACCATGGCCCTGTGGGGCGGCGTGCTGATCCTGTTTATCGCGTTACAGAATCGAAAAGCCTGAGGAGAAAATAATGGCGAGCTATTTTATTGGCGTAGATGTGGGCACCGGAAGCGCGCGCGCAGGCGTATTCGATCTCAATGGCCGCATGGTCGGCCAGGCCAGCCGGGCCATCGATCTGTACCGGCCGAAGGCGGATTTCGTCGAGCAGTCGTCGGATAACATCTGGCAGGCGGTGTGCAATGCGGTGCGCGATGCGGTCAACCAGGCCGACATCAACCCGATCCAGGTCAAAGGGCTGGGCTTCGACGCCACCTGTTCGCTGGTGGTGCTGGATAAAGAAGGCAAACCACTGACCGTCAGCCCCTCCGGCCGCACCGAGCAGAACATCATCGTGTGGATGGATCACCGGGCGATCGCCCAGGCCGAGCGCATCAACGCCACCAAACACCGGGTGCTGGACTTCGTCGGCGGCATCATTTCGCCGGAGATGCAGACGCCGAAACTGCTGTGGCTGAAGCAACACATGCCCACCACCTGGGCCAACGCCGGTTACCTGTTCGATCTGCCGGACTTCCTCACCTGGCGCGCCACCCAGGACGCCACCCGCTCGCTGTGCTCGACGGTGTGCAAGTGGACCTATCTCGGCCACGAGCAGCGTTGGGACAAGAGCTACTTCCAGCAGATCGGGCTGGAAGACGTGCTGGAACACGACGCCGCCAAGATCGGCAGCGACGTTAAAATGATGGGCGAGCCGCTGGGCCACGGCCTGACTCAGCGCGCCGCCAGCGAGATGGGGCTGATCGCCGGCACGGCGGTGAGCGTGTCAATCATCGATGCCCACGCCGGCACCCTCGGCACGCTGGGCGCCACCGGCGTCTCCGGCGAGGTGGCCGACTTCAACCGCCGCGTCGCGCTGATCGGCGGCACCTCCACCGGTCATATGGCGATGTCGCGCACCGCGCGCTTTATCGGCGGCGTTTGGGGGCCGTATTACTCGGCGATCCTGCCGGAATACTGGTTGAACGAAGGCGGCCAGTCCGCCACCGGCGCGCTGATCGACCACGTCATCCAGTCGCACCCGTGCTATCAGGAGCTGCTGGCGCAGGCGAAAACTCAGGGCCAGACCATCTATGAGGTGCTGAACGCCATTCTGCGCCGCATGGCCGGCGAGCCGGAGAACATCGCCTTCCTGACGCAGGACATTCACATGTTGCCGTACTTCCACGGCAACCGCTCGCCGCGCGCCAACCCGACGCTGACCGGCATCCTGACCGGGCTGAAGCTGTCGCGCACGCCGGAGGACATGGCGCTGCACTACCTGGCCACCATTCAGGCCATCGCGCTCGGCACCCGCCACATCATCGAAACCATGAACCACAGCGGCTACAGCATCGACACCATCATGGCCAGCGGCGGCGGCACCAAGAACCCGATCTTCGTGCAAGAGCACGCCAACGCTACCGGTTGCGCCATGCTGCTGCCGGAGGAGAGCGAAGCGATGCTGCTGGGCGGCGCGATGATGGGCACCGTGGCGGCCGGCGTGTTCGACACCTTGCCGGAGGCGATGAGCGCCATGAGCCGCATCGGCAAGACGGTGACGCCGCAGACCAACCAGATAAAAAGCTACTACGATCGCAAATACCGGGTGTTCCACGAGCTGTACAACGACCACATGAAATACCGCCGGTTGATGCAGGAGGAGGCGTGATGCAGCAAGAGTGGCGGCAGGCCGTGCAGGGCTGGCAAACCTACAGCCAGGAGCTGGCGCAGCTGGGCGAACGCCTCGATGCGCGCACCTGGCAACGGCTACTGGCGCTGCTGGCCGACTGCCGCGGTAAAATCGCCGTCACCGGCGTCGGCACCTCGGGGATTGCGGCGCGCAAGATAGCCCATATGCTGGCCTGCGTGGAGCGGCCGGCGGTCTACCTCGACGCCACCGGCGCTGCGCACGGCGATCTGGGTTTTCTGCGCGCCGACGATCTGCTGATCCTGATCTCGCGCGGCGGCAATTCCGACGAGCTGACCCGCCTGCTGCCGACGCTGCAGGCCAAGGGGGTGACGCTGATCGCGGTGACGGAAAACCCGCATTCCGCCATCGCGCAGGCGGCGCAGCTGACGATCGCCACCGGGGTGCAAAAGGAGATAGATCCGCTGAACATGCTGGCCACCACCTCAATTGTGCTGGTGTTGGCGATCTTCGACGCCGCCTGCACCTGCCTGATGACGCGCAGCGGTTACGATAAGGACACCTTGCTGGCGGTGCATCCGGGCGGCGGCGTGGGGAAAAGTTTGCGGGAGGAAAACTGAGGGCCCGACACCGCGGGCCCGGCAGACATTACAGCGGCATGTAGATATCGAAACGGTGGCTTTTGGTCAGCGTGGCGGCGTGCGCCGGCACATCGGCCAGCGGCGGCGCGTAGTCCGGGCGTTTCACCACCACGCGCTTGGTCGCCAAACGGCGCGCCGGTTCCAGCAGGCCGTCAGCGTCATCGTCGCTGCCCACCAGCGATTGGAACACCCGCATCTCTTTCTTCACCAGCGCGCTTTTCTGCTTGTGCGGGAACATCGGATCGAGATACACCACCTCCGGGCGCGGGCTGAGATCCGCCAGCGCCGTCAGGCTGGAGGCGTGCAGCAGCGTCAGACGATCGCGCAGCCATGGGCCGATTTCCGCATCCTGATAGCCGCGCTGCAGGCCGTCGTCCAGCAACGCCGCCACCACCGGATTGCGCTCCAGCATCCGCACCCGGCAGCCCAGCGCCGCCAGCACGAAGGCGTCGCGCCCCAGCCCGGCGGTGGCGTCCACCACGTCCGGCAGGTAGCTGCCCTTGATGCCGACCGCCTTGGCCACCGCCTCGCCGCGGCCGCCGCCGAAACGGCGCCGGTGCGCCATGGCGCCGGAGACGAAATCGACGTAGATCCCGCCAAGCTTCGGCTCGTCGCGCTTGCGCAGCTCCAGCCGCTGCGGGGTCAGTACCAGCGCCATCGGCGCGTCGTCGTCGGACGTCAGCCGCCAGCGCTGCGCCAAAACAGACAAGGCGCCGGGATCGGCGCCTGCTTCACACAATAAACACACGCTCACGTGTCGGGTTATCCTTTAATGCCGTAATGGCGCAGCATAGCATCCAGCTGCGGCTCGCGGCCACGGAAGCGTTTGAACAGCGCCATCGGCTCTTCCGAACCGCCGCGCGACAGGATGTTGTCGAGGAAGGATTTGCCGGTCTCGGCGTTGAAAATCCCCTCTTCTTCGAAGCGCGAGTAGGCGTCGGCCGACAGCACTTCCGCCCACAGGTAGCTGTAGTAACCCGCCGCGTAGCCGCCGGCGAAGATGTGGCTGAAGGCGTGCGGGAAGCGGCCCCAGCTCGGCGAAGGCACCACCGCCACCATTTTCTTCACTTCCGCCAGCGTCGGCAGGATCTGCGCCCCTTTCTCCGGGCTGTATTCGAAGTGCATGCGGAAATCGAACAGACCGAACTCCAGCTGGCGCAGAATGAACAGCGCCGCCTGGTAATTCTTGGCCGCCAGCAGCTTGTCGAGCATGGCCTTCGGCAGCGGCTCGCCGCTCTGGTAGTGGCCGGAGATAAACGCCAGCGCTTCCGGCTCCCAGCACCAGTTTTCCATAAACTGGCTCGGCAGCTCGACCGCATCCCACGGCACCCCGTTGATGCCGGAGACGCCGGCGGTATCGATCTGCGTCAGCATGTGGTGCAGACCGTGGCCGAACTCGTGGAACAGCGTCGTCACTTCGTTATGGGTGAACAGCGCCGGCTGGTCGCCCAGCGGGCGGTTGAAGTTGCAGGTCAGGTAAGCGACCGGTTTTTGCAGCGTGCCGTCGGCCTTGCGCAGGCTGCCGACGCAGTCGTCCATCCAGGCGCCGCCGCGTTTGTTTTCGCGGGCGTACAGATCGAGGTAGAAGCTGCCGCGCAGTTCGCCGTCGGCGTCGAACAGATCGAAGAAGCGCACGTCCGGATGCCAGGTATCCACGTCTTTACGCTCTTTGGCGGTGATGCCGTAGATGCGTTTCACCACTTCGAACAGCCCTTCCACCACACGCTGTTCCGGGAAGTACGGGCGCAGCTGCTCGTCGCTGATGGAGAACAGGTGCTGCTTTTGTTTTTCGCCGTAATAGGTGATGTCCCAGGCGTCGAGCTCGTCCACGCCATAGTGCTGTTTGGCGAAGGCGCGCAGCTGTGCCAGCTCCTGCTCGGCCTGCGGGCGGGCGCGTTTGGCCAGATCGCTCAGGAAGCCGATCACCTGCTCCGGGCTTTCCGCCATCTTGGTCGCCAGCGACTTGTCGGCGTAGGTGTCAAAGCCCAGCAGCTGAGCCAGCTCATGGCGCAGCGCCAGCGTTTCCGCCATCACTTCGCTGTTGTCCCATTTGCCGGCATTCGGCCCCTGATCGGAGGCGCGGGTGGCGAAGGCGCGGTACATCTCTTCGCGCAGCGCGCGGTTGTCGGCGTAGGTCAGCACCGGCAGGTAGCTCGGCATGTCCAGCGTCAGCAGCCAGCCGTCCTGCTCTTTGGCCTGCGCCATCGCCTGGGCCTGCGCCAGCGCGCTTTCCGGCAGGCCGCTCAGCTCGGCTTCGTCGGTAATCAGTTTGCTCCAGCCCATGGTGGCGTCGAGCACGTTGTTGCTGTAGGTGGAACCCAGCTCGGACAGGCGCGCGACGATCTCGCCGTAGCGCTGCTGTTTGTCCGCCGACAGGCCGATGCCCGACAGCTCGAAGTCGCGTAGCGCGTTGTCCACCGCCTTGCGCTGCGGCACGCTCAGCGTCTCGAACGCCGCGCCCTCTTTCAGGCTGCGGTAGGCCTGGTACAGCCCTTCGTGCTGGCCGACCCAGGTGCCGTACTCGGACAGCAGCGGCAGCGCCTGCTCATAGGCGGCGCGCAGCTCCGGGCTGTTTTTCACCGAGTTCAGGTGCCCGATCGGCGACCAGATGCGCGACAGGCGATCGTCCGACTCCGCCAACGGCTGACACAGATTGTCCCAGGTGAACGGCCCCGGCTGCGCGACCACGCGCTCTACCGCAGCGCGGCAGTCCGCCAGCGCGGATTGCACCGCAGGCACGATATCTTCAGGGCGGATCGCCGAAAACGGCGGCAGGGAAAACGGGGTCAGCAACGGATTTGTCATAGGGCAGTCCTGATTAGCGTTGGGGCCCGCCACGGGGGCGAGCCTTAAAATGCGTATGAACCTCTAACATGGAGCCAGGCAACAGGAAAATCAATGCCCGGCGTTGATCGTTCGTGCCTTAAACGGCGCATTGGCGAATGCGGGCGGCCAGCGCCGCCAGCTGTTCGTCGTCGGCGCGCGCCGCATCGTGGGAGGAGATATAACCTTCGTAACGCGTGAAAAACTTCGGCGAGGTCGATTCGATCGGCCGCCACTGCTCCAGCGACGCGGTGCCGTGCAGCGGGATCAGTTTGGCGTGCACATGGTCAACGCCGTAGCCCTCAAACACCATGCCGCAGCGGCCGACGTCGTCGAACGCGCGATCCAGCTGCTTTGCCACCCGCTTGGTCGCCAGCATCAACGCGCTCAGCACCTCGTCCGGCAGGTCAAACGCGTAGCTCGGGTGGTGCGCCTTGGGGATCACCACGCTGAAGCCGTCGGTGTTGGGAAAGATGGACAGGAACGCCAGATGGTCGTCGTCTTCCCAGATTTTATGGCACGGCGCCTTGCCCGCCACGATGTCGCAAAAAATGCAGCTCATCCTTTCTCCTTGTGATTCACAGCGTTTCAACCCGTTCGAATTCTTCGAATACCAGCCACATGTCCGGCGCAAAGCTCCCCTCGCGGGTAAAGAATGCCTGATGCCCCTCGCGCCAAAATGCCAGGCTTTTGTCGCCTTCGCCCTCTTTGGCCGCCATCTCGGCGGTCACCTGGTCGTAGCGCACCAGGCGCAGCGCCAGGGTCCTGATCACGCAGGCCGGTTCGCCGCGGCCATCGAGAACGATGCTGTAATCGCCGATCCTCGGGGTTTGTTCCCGACGATAGCTCGCATAGGAACTGCAGGTGGCGGTTTTATCCCCGCTCAGCACCAACCCCAGCAGTTCGTCGGCTAACGCTGGGCCGTCGCCGAACGCCCAGCGCGCCGCGTCGGGGTAATTCGCCAAAATCGCCTGTTTGCTCATCGTCCTGTCCCTTTCTGTTAACGTCTGCGGCAACGGAGTCCGGTTTTTCCCGGCCAGACAGTTTATACTGTGCAGATTATAAGCCTTATTGCATTGAATGCTCCGTCTGCGGAGCACAAGGAACCGCCACCCGTCATGTTAAGTTATCGCCACAGTTTCCACGCCGGCAACCACGCCGACGTGCTCAAACACACCGTTCAGAGCCTGATCATCGAGTCGCTGAAGGAAAAAGAGAAGCCGTTCCTGTATCTGGATACCCACTCGGGCGCGGGCCGTTATCAGCTCAGCGGCGAACACGCCGAGCGCACCGGCGAATACCTGGAAGGCATCGGCTTGCTGTGGCAACGCGACGATCTGCCCGAGGAGCTGGCGGCCTACATGAGCGTGGTGCACAACTTCAACCGTTCCGGCACGCTGCGCTACTATCCCGGCTCGCCGCTGATCGCCCGCCAGCTGCTGCGCCCGCAGGATAAAATTCACCTGACCGAGCTGCACCCGAGCGATTACCCGCTGCTGCGCAGCGAGTTCCAGAAAGACGAGCGCGCCAAAGTGCAGCGCGCCGACGGCTATCAGCAGCTGAAATCCCAGCTGCCACCACCGTCGCGCCGCGGCCTGATCCTGATGGACCCGCCGTATGAAATGAAGACCGATTACCAGGACGTGGTCAAAGGCATTCAGGAAGGCTACAAGCGTTTCGCCACCGGCACCTACGCGCTGTGGTACCCGGTGGTGATGCGCCAGCAGATCAAACGCATGCTGCGCGATCTGGAAGCCACCGGCATTCGCCGCATCCTGCAGATCGAGCTGGCGGTGAAACCCGACAGCGATCAGCGCGGCATGACCGCTTCCGGCATGATCGTCATCAACCCGCCGTGGAAGCTGGAACAGCAGATGAAAAACGTGCTGCCGTGGCTGCACAAGGTGCTGGTGCCGTCGGGCATCGGCCACCATCTGGTCAACTGGGTGGTACCGGAATAATCCCCGGCAGGGCGCGCTTTGCCGCGCCCTGCGTCCGCCTATCGCAGCCATCGACGCAATCTTTGCGACAAACCCCGGTCAGGCGTTAAACTCTTACCCTCTTCAAATTCACAACTCATGGAAATCCCAGATGACGAAACATTACGATTATCTAGCAATAGGCGGCGGCAGCGGCGGTATCGCATCGATCAACCGGGCAGCCATGTACGGCCAAAAGTGTGCGCTGATTGAAGCCAAAGAGCTGGGCGGCACCTGTGTAAACGTGGGTTGTGTACCGAAAAAAGTCATGTGGCACGCGGCGCAGATCGCCGAGGCCATCCATCAGTACGGCCCGGACTACGGCTTCGACACCACCGTCAACGCCTTCGACTGGAAAAAGCTGGTCGCCAACCGCACCGCCTATATCGACCGCATTCACAACTCCTACGATAACGTGCTGGGCAAGAACAAGGTTGACGTGATCAAAGGGTTCGCGCGCTTCGTGGATGCGCACACCGTGGAAGTGAACGGCGAAACCATCACCGCCGATCACATCCTGATCGCCACCGGCGGCCGCCCGAGCCATCCGGCTATTCCGGGCGCGGAATACGGTATCGACTCCGACGGCTTCTTTGAGCTGGACGCCATGCCGAAACGCGTCGCCGTGGTGGGCGCCGGCTATATCGCCGTAGAGATCGCCGGCGTGCTGAACGCGCTGGGCGCGGAAACGCACCTGTTCGTGCGCAAGCACGCGCCGCTGCGCACCTTCGATCCGATGATCGTCGACACCCTGGTGGAAGTGATGAACACCGAGGGGCCGAGCCTGCATACCGAATCGGTGCCGAAAGCAATCGTCAAGAACGCCGACGGCAGCCTGACGCTGCAGCTGGAAAACGGCAAAGCATTCACCGTCGACTGCCTGATTTGGGCCATCGGCCGCGAACCGGCGACCGACAACCTGAACCTCGGCGTGACCGGGGTGAAAACCAATGAGAAAGGCTACATCGACGTCGATAAGTTCCAGAACACCAACGTCAAAGGCATCTACGCGGTGGGCGACAACACCGGCGCGGTAGAGCTGACCCCGGTCGCCGTGGCCGCCGGCCGCCGCCTGTCCGAGCGCCTGTTCAACAACAAGCCGGACGAGCACCTGGACTACAGCAACATCGCCACCGTGGTGTTCAGCCACCCGCCGATCGGCACCGTCGGCCTGACCGAGCCGGAAGCCATCGAGAAATTCGGCGCGGACAACGTGAAGGTGTACAAGTCCTCCTTCACCGCCATGTACAGCGCCGTGACGCAGCACCGCCAGCCGTGCCGCATGAAGCTGGTGTGCGCGGGTAAAGAAGAGAAAATCGTCGGCCTGCACGGCATCGGCTTCGGCATGGACGAGATCCTGCAGGGCTTCGCGGTGGCGGTGAAGATGGGCGCCACCAAGAAGGACTTCGACAACACCGTGGCTATCCACCCGACTGCGGCGGAAGAGTTCGTCACCATGCGCTGAGGCGCTACGTTTATCCCTCTCTCAGGCCGGGGTAAATACCGGCCTGTTCTTTTTGTGCGGTTTACTATTCCCTTCGCACCCGCCTGCTTTTTCTGCCATTATTCTGCCTGATAAATTAGCGGGACTGATACAAACCTCCCCGCGCCTCTGGAGAACGCCGATGCTGTTCAAACTATGCAAAACCCTTGCGATGGCCTGCGTGGCCCTGATTATCGCCCAGAGCAGCGCGCTCAGCTTTACCCTGGAAGTGGCGGGCAAGATCGACAACGTGACCGATCCGGTCAAAAAAAGCTATCTGTTCACCGATAAACAGCTGTTGGCGATGCCGGTGCACAGCATCACGACCTCCACCTCCTGGACGCCGCAGAGGAAGTTTGAAGGGATTTCGGTGGCCGACATCCTGGAGCGCGTCGGCGCCAAGGGCGAGACGCTGACCTTCTACGCGCTGAACGATTATTACATCGACGTGCCGTTGTCCGACGTCAAGAAGTACAACATGATCCTGGCCTACAAGATGGACGGGGAGATGCTGAAGCTCAGAAACTTCGGCCCGCTGTTCCTGGTTTACCCGCGTGACGCCGCCGGGCCTGAGCTGAACTCGCCGTTGTACAACTCGCGCTTTATCTGGCAAGTCGACAGGATCGTGATCAAATGAAGCTGACGACCTTTAAGAACGGCAGCAGGCTGGCGATACCGGCCATCTTCGCCGCGCTGTTTCTGGTGGCTTCGACCGTCACGCTCTATTACTACAGCGCCACCCTGTCGAAGAAAGGGCTGTATGCCATCGCCGGCACGCAGGAGAACTACTCCTGGTCGATCGCCAAGTTCTCCATCAAGCTGGCGGAATTCGACACGTTCGTCGAGCAGCAGAGCCACGCGCCGCAGGTGGACAACGACAACCTGCGGCTGCGGTTCGAAATCCTCTATTCGCGCTTTTACGTGCTGGAAACCGTCTCCGAATCCACGCAACCGCTGTACGCCGAGCCGGGCTACCCGGAAGTGGTCAAGCAGATGCGCCTGCAGATGGATCGCATCGATAAACTGCTGGATAACCCGAAAATCGACTTCAATCAGGTTTTCGCGGCCATGAAGGCCATTAAGCCTTACGCCATCGAAATGGCCAACCTGACCGACCACGCCGAGGTGAAGCAGCGCACCGCCGCCTATGAGGACTACATCGAGAAACGGCACATCATTTTCTATGGGCTGGTGATTGTCATGTTCTCGGTGATCGCGCTGATCGCCATCACCCTGATCGTGTTCCGTCAGCAGCGGCTGACCATTCGCCAGCAGGCCAAGGCGATCGAGGCGGAGAAAGCGACCCGCACCAAAAACGCCTTCCTCGGCGCCATCGGCCACGAGCTGCGCACCTCATTGCAGAGCGTGATGTCGGCCATCGACGTGCTGGTGAATACCCGGGTATCGGCGGAGCATGCGGACACCTTCCAGCGGCTGGAGACCGCCGCGCAGCAGATCGAAAGCCAAATGAAAGATCTGACCGACTACGCGCACCTCGACAGCGGCATGATGGAGCTGCGCATCGTGCCGTTCGACGCGCAGAAGCTGATCGCGGAGACCGCCAACGAAATCGCTACTTTGACCCGCAAAGAACAGGTCAAACTGAGCTGCGAGGTGGAGTGCAGCCACCTGTTGGTGCATTCCGACCCGCTGCGCATCCGGCAGATTATCGTCAACCTGCTGACCAACGCCTACAAATACACCGAAAGCGGCAGCATTACGCTGCACAGCTGTCTGCGCCGTCAACCCGGCGGCAGTTCGTTGATTATCGAAGTGACCGACACCGGCATCGGTATCGAAAAAGACCAGCTCGATCAGATCTTCAAACCCTTTACCCAGTTGGATCAGTCGCATACCAAGCAATATGCCGGCGTGGGGATGGGGTTGGCGATCGTGCATGGCCTGGTGACGCTGCTCGACGGCACCATCACGGTGTACAGCGAAATCAAGAAGGGCAGCACCTTTATCGTCAGCATTCCGGTGCAGATCAGTGAAGAAGAACGCGCCGACGAGCCCGCCACCGCCAATACCTCTCTGCAGCAGAAACCGCAGCAGGTGCTGGTGGTGGATGACAACAAGTCGGTGGGTGACGCCTTTGCGGCGTTGCTGGATAAGCTGGGTTACCAGCACGAACTGTGCGACTCGCCGGAGCGCGCGCTGCAGAAACTGCTCAGACGCCCTTACGACGCGCTGTTGCTGGATCTGCAGATGCCGGGCATCGACGGCGCCGCCCTGGCCAGGCAGCTGCGCAATCGTCGCGGCCCCAACCGCCATGTGCCGATCATCGGCATCAGCGCCTACACGCCGGAGCAACTCACGGCGGATCAGCGCGCGCTGTTCGACAACTACCTGATGAAGCCGGTTCGGCTGGATGCGCTGTCGAACGCGCTGGCCGAGGTGTTCCCCGCTAAAGATTAAAACAGCGTTGCAGTGCGGCTTCGATCACATGGAGCCGCACCGGTTTTTCATAAGGGCCGAGCACATCGTACTCGCGCATCGCCTGAGCGATTTCCGATTCGCGTCGATCGGTGCCCAGCTCACCGGTCAGCACCAGTACCGGCGCGTCCGGGTTGTCGGAGGCGCGGATGGTGGCGATACAGCGATCCGCCGTTTCTTCACCGATCAGCCAGTCCACCACGTAACCGTCGAACAGGCTTTGCTGCAACGCCTGACAGAAGCTGTCGACGTCGTAAAACGCCACCGCGTTGAAACCGCAGCCACCAAGATACTTGGCCAACTCATCGGCCGCCTGATGCGAATCGTCCAATACCGCAATGCTCAGACGCTCGTCGTCGCCATAGCCGGGCCGGATTTCGATCAGCTCGACGCCATAACGCGGCCCTGCCGGCGCCTCATCGGCGCGATAGATATGCCATTGCCCCTCGATGCGCAGCGCCACAAATTCCGCCGGCCGCCCGGCGGGAAGCTCGTCGCCGATGTGCCCGACGCAAGGCATCGCGACCCCTGCCACAAAAAAGATGGCATCGCGCGCCATGTTCGGTTCGGCCGCCTCGTGTTCGGCGCTCAAATCGGCGATCGCCGCCGGCGTTTCTCCGAGCGCGGCCGCGACGCTGTTGATCTGTTCCAGCGTCCAGGGGCTTTGCCCTTTCAATTTGCGGTGCGCATGTGAAAAACTCAGATCCAAGATGCGGCTGAGCTCTCGGGCATGCTGACGTTTTCCAATCCCGTAATGTAAAAACAGCTCTCTGACCCGATTGGCAATCGACTGTGAATCGAATTTTTGGTGATTGTTATCCATTTGTTCCTTCGATTTTTTTTACTGATTTATCAGTCGTTTTGATTATTTCTGCTGAAAAAGCCACATCTAAAACTAGCATCCCATGCAATTATGCGTTAAAAACGTTGCTTGACATACCATGTTGCATCGTCAAACATGGTATCAAAAGAGACATACAGCAATACACTATAAAAAAACAACACCAGCACGTTTTTTAATAATAACCATAGTAACACCAGGGAAAATTTGTTCCGTTGCCGCTACTGAGACGATGTCCACATCGCTCGGACTGCATAAGCAAAACGGGGCTTGAGCCTTTAGCGCTAATCTGTTTTACCCACTTTTGAGCCGGGATCCGTCAGGGTCCCGGTTTTTTATTGTCCTGACGCCGCGCCATCATACGTTCTCCCCCTACCGCCGCAAATAAAAACGGAGCCGGCATGCCGGCTCCGTTGTCGTTGTAATGACCGCTGAACGTCAGAAGCGCCAGGTGAAGCCGGCGTTGACGCTGTTATCCTGATGGTGCTGCGACAGCAGCCCGCCGTAGCCCAGCGACAGCGAGGCGTTTTCGTTCACCGCCACTTCCGCCCCCGCCTTCAGCACCATACCGTCACGCGATACCGGCACGCTGTCCACCACGAACGGCGCGTTGCCGCCGTTGAACCGCAGCCCGGTGCCACGCGCCAGCCCGCCGTACTGGTGTTGCCATCCCAGCTCGCTACGCAGCGCCACCGTCGTGCCCGGGGTCACCTGCCACGCGGTGTCCGCACGCAGCCCCAGCGTCGACACCGTCGCATCCGTGTGCTGCTTGTCGCCGCGCAGCGCCGCCGCGCCGCCGCTTTCCGCGATGCCGTTGTTTTCGAAGTTCACGTACGCCAGGTTGACGAACGGCTCCAGGTTCAGCCACTCGCCCTGCACGCTGTAGCCCGCTTCCGCGAACAGCTGTTCGGTGCGCGCGCTGTACTTCGCCGTGTCACGGTCCGACTGCATCCCGTAGTTCACCGACCGTTTGGTGTCGATGCGGTGCCAGGTGTAGCCCGCCCCGCCACGCAGCGCCAGCGCCCCGAACTGCTTGTCGCCGTACGCCGCCAGGTGGTAGTTGTCGCTGTCCGCCTTCGACCCGTAGCCGCCGTGCAGCGAGGTGCGGGTGTAGCCGGTCGCCACCCCCAGCCGCCAGTCGGCCGCCGCCGCCGAGTCCAGCCCCACCAGTACCCCGTAGGTCGAGGCCTGATAGCCGGTGGCGTTGGCGTCGCCCGACGCGTGGTCCCACGCCCCCAGCAGCTGCGCCCAGGCGCCGTCCTCGTCCGCCTTGATGGCCGACGAGCTCGCCAGCCCTTCCGCCTGACGCAGCCGCCCGTTCAGCGCCTCACGCAGGTAGCGGCTGTCGTTCACCAGCGCCGACGCGATATCCGCATGGATTTGCCCCGACAGCTGACGGAACGCCTGCCGCGCCTCGCCCGCCGTACCGCTGTTAAGAACGCTTTCGTACACCGGGTTGCCCGCCGCCAGCGCATCCGCCGCCGCCGCCACCGCCCGCTCGTTCGGCGTCTGCGCCACGCTGGCGAAGCTCGTGCCGTTGCGCCCGACGCTCAGCGTCACCCCGGCCGGCTGGTAGCTCAGCCCGGTGCCGAGGAACAGGTAGTTCGGCGCCACCGCGTCAAACTGCCCGCTCACCCCCTGCTGCGCGCTCAGGATGGTGTACTGCTGGCCCAGCAGGCTGCGCACCTCGCTTTGCGTCAGCAGGTTGGCGCTGTTCTCCAGCGTCACCGCCACCTCACCGCCGCCAATCGTCGCCGAGCCGCTGCTCTGGATCCGATCGCTCTGGCCATTCGGCCCCACTTCCACCGCGTAGCGCGAACCCGGCTCGAAGCTGACGTTGCCCGCCACGTTCAAGGTGCCGATCGAGTTGCCCGGCGCCACGGTGCCGCCGCGGCGGGCGGTCAGCGAACCGACCGTGCCGCTGCCGCCGACGATGCCGCCACTCTGCACGCTGACGTCCGAGGTGACCGAGCCGTTGATCGCCAGCCGCCCCTGATTGACCAGCGTCGGGCCGGAATAGGTGTTGTTACCGGTCATGACCAGCGTGCCCATCCCTTCCTTGGTCAGGCCGCCGTGGCCGGAGATGTTATTGGAGTAAACGTCCAACTCACAGCTGATATCGTCACACTTCCTGGCATGCAACGTACCGGCATCCACCTCGGCGCCCAGTCCCGGAATATTGACGACAAACTGGGTCGGGCCGTAGGCCACGCCCGTCGGATCCGGGATGCGGAACTCTGCGGGAATATCCTCGACGGTATAGAACATGCCCGGGCCGTTGATAGCCTTGCCCAGGTTGATCATCCCCCAGCCGTAGAGCGCGTCGATGCCCGGCGCGCCCATGTCGGTGGCGGTGGTTTTCAGCACTTCCGCCACCTGTGCGCCGCTCAGATACGGGAAACGCTCCATCAGCACCGCAACGCTGCCGGCCACGTGCGGCGCCGCCATCGAGGTGCCGCTGTATTTGGCGTAGCCGGTCGTCAGATTCTCCACGCTGGTGCCTTCAATCACCGAGCTGTATACCCGGGTGCCCGGCGCCGAAACGCAGAAGCTGGCGGTGTAGCCGCAGCGGGAAGAGAAGGTGCTGATGCTGTAGTCGCCGGTATTGGTGGGATCCTGCAAGCTGGCGACCGACAGCCAGTTCGGTGCAATCTCCGGCACGAAATAGGCCAGGCCGGCCATGGCATCGGGGTTATTCAGATTGCCGTCGTTACCGGCGGCGAAGATGGTGACCACGCCGCTGCGCGCCGCGTCGATCGCGCCCTGATAGGCGCCGCCGGGCTTGGTGCCCAGGATCGTTTTGATCTGATCGAACTGCTTTTGCGCATCGTTTACTGTGAAATGCGGATAAGCCGGGTCATAACCCCCCTCATCAAACTTTTCGGTAATGCCGATGCCCCAGCTGTTGTTGATGATGCGCGCGCCGCTGGCCACCAGCGCATCCCAACCGGCCTGGTACACCGCGCCGTCGTTGCCGAGGATGATGCCGTCCTCCGGGCCGGGATCGCCGTTTTCCGCGCTGATGATCTGCGCATTGAACGCCACGCCGTGCATGGCGCCGCCGTCGCGGCTGCCGGCGGCGATGCCGCCCACGTGGGTACCGTGCGAACCGAGCGTGCCATCGGAGTCCACGCTCGGCGTACCGTCATAGCGGAAAGTGTCGCCTTTTTTCACCGGAATATAGGGATCGGTGTATTCGCGGATGCCTTCGGTAACCAGATTGATCACCTTATTCTCACCGGCAAACTCCGGGTGCTTGGCGTAGACCGGCTGATCGAAAATGCCAAGTTTGATGCCTTTTCCGGTATAACCGGCGGCGTAGGCCTGGTCGGCGTGGATCGCCCCCAGCCCCCATTCCGCGTTGAACTCACTGCTGCGCCAGCTGGCCGGATCGCCCGCTTTGCCGTTCTCTATATAGCTGGAGGCCTGCGCGCCGCCGATCGCCGTCAGGCAGATCAGCATCGCGCTCCATTGTGCGCGATGAACTCCGATTTCAGGCCAGCCGAAGGCCGCCCGAGCGGATTTAACTCCTCTAAGTTTCTTCTCCATCCCAGATACCGTCCGTTGTTGTTTGCAAATGTTTTATAAGATTTTTTGTGTAACAGTTTGGTAACACCAAATAAATAAAGCACAACAATCTCAAGTGCGCTTAATGTGTCACTCGGCAGTTCGGTGGGCGGAGAGAACGTTTCAGGGATGAATCAGACGGGGGACGATAAGGAAAGAGAATGATCTCGCTCAGCGCTGAGGCGGCATTTATTCGCGGGGGATAATTAAATTAATACAATGATAAATAATGATATTTAATTAAAAGACAACCAAAGAAAGCGTCGCCTGAAAAGTGCTTAACAGGCGCTTTTTATCACTTTTAATTATAACTTTTGCCAATATTTACTCAGTGAATTATGCTGATTTTTCACTCAGGCAGCGGCAAAAATTGGATTATCCTGCTGATGTTTTTTTGCTGTTCATCGCATCCTCTTCCGCCTGACGCAGGATGGCTTTGGCCATCCATTGCGTGACATCCTGGATACCCTCAAGCTCCAGCCCCCAGATATCTTTCAGCACCAGGAACACCTCAGAACCGTAAATCAGCGAGAAAGCATGAATCACTCTCTGTAAAGAATCTGGCGGCAGTTTACCCTGCAACGGCTCTACCGCCAGCGCCAGCAGCCGCTTGCGGTTGCCGCGCACGAACTTTTCGCCCGGCGTGGCGTGCGCCCACTGCTGCAAAGAGAGCTGCAATGCGGCGCGCAGCGCCCCTTCGTGTCGCTCCATCTGAGGATAGGCCAACGTCAGCAACTGCTGGATGCGCTTCAGGGCATCGTCGTCCTGCGGGCGCCACGCCAGAATAGGCCCCAGACTTTCCGCCACCACCGCAGTAATTAATGCGCTTTGGGTCGGGAAATAGCGGTAGGCGGTCGCGCGCGATACCTGCGCATGCGCCGCCAGATCGGTGATCGATGGAAACGCGCCCTCGCCATACAGCGTCATTGCGCTGGCCAGCAACAAACGATGTGTTTTCGCCCGGGCGGAGGTCAGAGAAAGGTCGGACGGGGTGGGAAAAGCATTTATCGGCACTTAAACCTCATACATCTGTACACGCTTGCGCGACAGGCGAGACGCCACTGCCGACAGGTTGACGACAAAGGGTTGGCCGCGCAAAAAGCTCAAAAATGAGACAGGAGTCCCATTTTGCACTGAGCTGCCCTTGCAAAAATGATACTGCCGTCTCATTATATAAATACATTAACCAATTTAATTTAAATGCCAACACCAGGGCACCTAAAAAAACATAATACATTAATTTTTAAATAAAAATTAGAAACACCCCGGAAAAATCCATGAAAGATACTTCAAATTTTGTCTATATTGCTACCACAGCAGATACGAAAGGACAAGAGTTGGAGTATGTGCGGCGGCTGATTGCCAGCCTGAATTTACCCACGCGAACCGTCGATCTCTCCACCCGAAGCTTGCCGTTTGACTCCCCGGCCGATATCGGCCCAGAAGAGGTCGCTCGCCACCATCCGGCGGGCGCAGGCGCGGTCTTTCTAGCCAGCCGCGGCCAGGCAATCGCCGCCATGGCGACCGCTTTCGAACGTTTTATCCTGACGCGCCGCGATATCGCCGGCCTGCTTGGCCTGGGCGGCTCCGGCGGCACCGCCATCATCACGCCGGCAATGCAGCAGTTGCCGATTGGCCTGCCGAAATTGATGGTCTCGAGCATGGCGGCGGGAGACGTTTCCGCCTATGTCGGCGCCAGTGATATCAGCATGTTGTATTCGGTCACCGATCTCGCCGGCCTGAACCGTATCTCGCGCCGGGTGCTGGGCAATGCGGCGCGCCAGATAGCCGGCGCAGTCCGCTTCGCCGCTGTCGATCATCACGACGACAAGCCCGCAATCGGCCTGACGATGTTTGGCGTCACCACCCCCTGCATTCAGGCGCTGGTTGCCGATCTTGAGCCGCAATGGGACTGCCTGACGTTTCACGCGACCGGCAGCGGTGGCAGAGCGCTGGAAAAACTGATCGATAGCCGGCAACTGCACGGCGCCATCGATTTGACCACCACCGAAGTGACCGATTACCTGTTTGGCGGTGTGCTGCCCTGCAATGCAGATCGTTTCGGTGCTATCGCGCGTACCGGCATCCCGTGCGTACTCTCCTGCGGCGCGATCGACATGATCAACTTCGGCGCGCTGAATACGGTGCCGGCTCGCTACGCGAACCGCCTGCGCCATCATCACAATCCGCAAGTGACGCTGGTGCGCACCAGCCCGCGGGAAAATGCGCTAATCGGACATTGGATTGGCGAGAAAATCAACGCCTGCGCGGGCGAAGTGCGCTTCGTGATCCCGGCGGGCGGCGTGTCGGCGCTGGATGCCCCTGGGCAACCGTTCTGGGATCCCGCAGCGCTGGCCGCCTTTACGCAAACGCTGGAGGAGACGGTGCACGCCCCCCATAAGCGCCGGTTAATAAAAACGCCTTACCATATTAACGATCCGCGCTTTGCGCAGGCCGTTGCCGAACAGTTCCGACATATTGCCGGTGGGGAATGATAATCACTCGCTGCCGGGTCTGCCGGAGATAACGCCGAAAAAAAAGGCCAGACAAATAGTCTGGCCCTTTTTTATTTACCGCGAGCGTATATTACTGACCGGAGGACATCTGCTCCTTCATTTTATTCATATGGTCCATCATCTTTTGCTCACGTTTCTGATAATTCTCATTGTATTGTTTTTTCTGCTCAGGGGTCAGCAGGTTATACATTTTATTTTCCGCCTTGGCGCGTTCCAGCATGCGTTCGGATTGCGCTTTGCCGATCGCGTCAATTTGCGCCTTCGCCTTCGCTTCATCGAAGCTGTCGGAAGCCACCAGATTATGCAGCGCCTGGCGTTCCTCTTTCATGCCCGGACCGCGTTTCGAGTGCGACTCTTTCATGATATCGCGCATTTGCTGGCGCTGCTGCTCGGTCAGGTTCAGCCCGGCGAACGGGCCGCCTTTACCTTCACCCTTGTGATGCATCATTTTCATCGGCGCGGCATCCGCAGCCGGGGCCGCCGTCGTATCAGCGGCGAACGCCGCAGAAGCAGAACCCAGAGCCAGCGTGGAAGCAATAAATAAAGCCGTCAATTTACGCATAATCATTTCCTTAAAAATTTTTCTTCATCAGGAGCGCTGTACGTTAACAGGCTCATTCGTTCGTCGAAGATAATAATAGGCTGATAAAATTCAAGTAATGCGAGGGTGTGTAAACTTTTTAAAACCCGTCACGGGTTTATTCACCAATTATGAGAAAACTATGAAGAAGGCGTTTATTTAATGGAAATTTTAATTTCCCGGCAAAAATCTCCCCGACAGGGTTATTTTTCAGCCGCCCTCTCACCGCTATAATTTACTCGCCCACAAGGCAACCTTGCATAAACCGTTTTTCGTTAGCGGGGAAGCCGGTACAAACTTCGCACGACCCGATGTTCTCCTCCTACACTTTAAGGCAACCGGTCGCCGGGTGGCGCGTACACCGCAAAACTAATCATTGCTTATAGAATAGTTTCCATTACCCGCCCCGCCTGTGAAAACCTGTTATATGATGCACAGACGCGCACGGCGACCACTTTCGGGCCCACAGGCCGCCAGCGGTTCTTCGTGCTGACCGGCCGCCCGTGCTCTTTTGAGGAATCATCATGTCCGCAGACCAAGGCCCTGAGCTTCTTAACGCCCACTTCGGCACCCAGAGCCCCCACTGGCGGCTGGCGTTTGACAGCAATGCCCTGGAGCTGTCCGCCGTTAAGGGCAAAGCCCACGTCGCGGTGGCGCTGAGCGCCATGGACGCGGCGAAAATTCGCCGTTTGACCGGCGTGACCGCCAGCCTTGAACTCACCATCACGCTGGCCGGCGAACCGCTGCATCTGCATCTGGTCGGGCGCCGCGTCAATAACCTCGAATGGGCGGGCACCGCGTCCGCGTTCAGCGATACCCAATCCGTGGCGCGCGATCTGGTGCATGGGCTCTCCTTCGCCGAGCAGGTGGTGTCCGAAGCCAACTCGGTGATCGTGATCGTCGACCAGCACGGCCGCATCCAGCGCTTCAATCGGCTGAGCGAGGAGTACACCGGGCTGCACGAACACGAGGTGATCGGCAAGAACGTTTTCCAGCTGTTTATGAGCCCGGAAGAAGCCGCCGCCTCGCGGCGCAACATCGCCGGCTTCTTCCGCAACGGCTCTTCGTATGAGGTGGAACGCTGGGTAAAGACGGTCAAGGGCGAGCGGCTGTTCCTGTTTCGCAATAAGTTCGTGCACAGCGGCAGCGGCAAGAACGAGGTGTTTCTGATCTGCTCAGGAACCGACATCACCGAAGAGCGTCGCGCGCAGGAACGGCTGCGGGTGCTGGCCAACACCGATATCATCACCGGCCTGCCGAACCGTAACGCCATCCAGGACAAGATCAACCACGCCATCGCCACGCGCGGCGAAGAGAGTTTCGGCCTGGTGTACCTCGATCTCGACAACTTCAAAAAGGTCAACGACGCCTACGGCCATATGTTCGGCGATCGGCTGCTGGTTGAGGTCTCGCTGGCGATCCTCGGCTGCCTGAGCCCGGATCAGGTGCTCGCCCGCCTCGGCGGCGACGAATTTTTGGTGCTGGCGCCTCAGACCGATCGCGAACGTTTGCAAACGCTGGCGCAGCGCATCATCGATCGGCTGAAGACCCCTTTCCGCATCGGCCTGATCGAAGTGTATACCGGCTGTTCGATCGGCATCGCGCTGTGCCCGGAGCACGGCAACGATCTCGACAGCCTGATCCGCAGCGCCGATACCGCCATGTACGTCGCCAAGGAGCACGGCAAGCGCACCTATACCGTCTTCTCGCCGGAGATGAACAAGCGCGTCGCCGAATACATGTGGCTGGACACCAACCTGCGTAAAGGGCTGGAGCAAAATCAGCTGGTATTGTATTACCAGCCTAAAATCGACGCGCGCAGCGGTGAAGTGCACAGCGTGGAAGCGCTGGTGCGCTGGGATTCACCGGAGCGCGGCCTGATCCCGCCGCTGCAGTTCATCTCCTACGCCGAGGAGTCCGGCCTGATCGGCCCGCTGGGCCAATGGGTGTTGCAGACCGCCGCCTGCCAGGCGGCGCAGTGGCGAGAGCGGGGATTGAATCTGCGGGTGGCGGTCAACCTCTCCGCCCGGCAGCTGGCCGACGACGGCATCGTCAACGATCTGCTCGGGGTGCTGCGCCGTCACCGCATGGCCCCTTGCCTGCTGGACTTCGAGTTGACTGAGAGCAGCCTGATTGAAGACGAAAACCGCGCGCGCGTGCTGATCACCCGGCTACGCGAGCTGGGCGCGCAGGTGCATCTCGACGACTTCGGCACCGGCTATTCGTCGCTGGCGCAGCTGGCGCGTATTCCGCTGGACGCCATCAAGCTGGATAAAAGCTTCGTGCGCGGGGTGAATTTCAACCCGGTTTCGCAATCGCTGGTGCGCGCGATCGTCGCGGCGGCGGAGGCGCTGGCCTTCCGCGTGATCGCCGAAGGGGTGGAGACCGAGAGCGAAAATCAGTTCCTCGACGAGGTCGGCGTGGACGAAAAGCAGGGCTTTCTGTTTGCGCGGCCAATGCTCCCGGAACAGCTGGAGCATTGGCTGCAGTCCTATCGCCCGCGCTCACCTTCCGCGTGAGGCGGGCGCGTTAACGTTAGCCGGCACGACGCAGGTTCAGGGTGTGGCGATCCTGCAACATCACCAGCCGCTCGATGTAGGCGCGATCTTTTTCCTCAATGGTGAAGGCCGAGTGCACCCAATCCTCGGTAATGTCCATCAGCTCGGAACGCGTCAGCTGCAGCACGCGCTGACGCGCCCGCAACATGGCGCGCATGCCGTTGAGCTTCGGCCGGATGGTATCGATGAAAGTGCGCGTCGCCATGTAGGCGTCGCCGGGCTGGAACAGCTGATCCACCAGCCCACGGCTCTCGAACCACTCTGCGGTGTGCGACTCGCCGCCCCAAATCAGTTCTTCGGCCAAGCGCATGCCCGCCTTGCGCGCCACCAGCGAGTAACCGCCCATGCCGGGAAACAGGTTGAACGCAATCTCCGGGAACCCCATGCGCGCATTGTTCTGCGCCAACACGAAATGGTGCGCCAGCGCCGCTTCAAAGCCGCCGCCCAGCGCGCTGCCTTCGACCATCGCAATGCTGACCGCGCCGGTATCGAAACCGCGCGCCGCCGCATGCACGCAGTCGATGCAGGCACGCGCGTAGGCCATCATCGCCTCGCGTTTGCGGTTCTTGATGGCTTCGGCGAAGAACTGCAGATCGCCGCCGACGTTAAACATGTTCGGCACCAGCGAGCCGGTGACCCAGAAATCGAACCGCAGCGAAGACTCTTTCGCCGCCTGCGCCAGCGTCATGATGTCTTCGATCAGCGCCTGATTAAAGCAAGGACGCGGCGCAGCGCGCAGCAGCATCCACATGATATGCCTCTCCTCTTCATAGTAGGCGGAAAGCTGCGACAGATTGCCCGCTTCGGTAAACGGACGGCAGGTGGGGTGATTAAGCAATTTCATAAGACCTTCCAGTTTTTCTGTTGATGACGGGTGAGACCGTTCCAGCCCCTACGGCTGCAGCGGAGCGGCGCTCGGCAACGCGTGGCGCCACATCATGAGTAAACGCTTTCTCGCCGACGAAACAGATAAAAATTGGAGGTAGGGAAGTGAAAAAAACCGAGGCGCGGCGGGGTTTTCATAGGAATTTTACCTATCGGCCGCCTCCTGGCATTTCATGCCGGGCGCTAACGCGTTAAGCTCGGAAAATGACCGTTTGCCGCCCCGGCGCTCAAAACGCCGCGGGGCTTTGGCTATAATCAACGCGGATACATGCCGTTTAACGTTAAGGAAATCGTGAAGTAATGCCTACAGGACCAGACCAGGAACGCCGCCAGCCCGCACAAGACACGCCGCCGAAGCCGCTTATCGCCATCAAGACCGGCCATGAAACGCTCGACCGCCGCATCAGCGGTTTTTCACGTCTGATTGAACGCATCAAAGCCTGGCCGAGCGTTGCGCACCTGCTGCGCGCCGCCGAACGCTTTAACGATCGGCTGGGCAGCCAGTTCGGCGCCGCCATCACCTATTTTTCATTCCTCTCGCTGATCCCGATCCTGATGGTGTCGTTCGCCGCCGCCGGTTTCGTGCTGGCTTCCAACCCGGATCTGCTGGCCCGTTTGATCAACCGGATCGTCGGCAGCATCAGCGATCCGACGCTGGCCAGCACGCTGAAGAACACCGTCAACACCGCCATTCAGCAGCGCACCACCGTGGGATTGACCGGCCTGGCGCTGGCGCTCTATTCCGGCATCAGTTGGATGGGCAACCTGCGCGAAGCGATCCGCGCGCAATCGCGTGACGTCTGGGAGCGCAATCCGCAGGATCAGGAGAAAATCTATTTCAAGTACACCCGCGACTTCATCTCGCTGACCGGCCTGGTGGTCGCACTGATTATCACGCTGTCGCTGACCTCGGTCGCCGGCTCGGCGCAGGCGGCGATCGTCAACGCACTGGGGCTGGACGGCATCGAATGGCTGCGGCCGGCGCTGACGACGATCGCGCTGTCGATCTCGATTTTCGCCAACTATCTGCTGTTCCTGTGGATTTTCTGGATGCTGCCGCGCCACAAACCGAAGAAAAAAGCGCTGCTGCGCGGCACCTTGCTTGCGGCTATCGGCTTTGAGGTGATCAAGTTCGTGATGACGATGACGCTGCCGCAGGTGGCGAAATCGCCCTCCGGCGCGGCCTTCGGCTCGGTGATCGGGCTGATGGCGTTCTTCTACTTCTTCGCCCGCCTGACGCTGTTTTGCGCCGCCTGGATCGCAACGGCCGACTACAAAGGCGACAAAGCCTTGCCGGAACGCGAGCCGCCGGCACGCTGAAGCCATGCAATCGTGCCGGTGTTATCGCACGCGCCGGCACTTTCCTCTGGTTAACAAGCAAAAAACCAGTCAATCTCTCTAAATCATGCGGCATGGCATTCGAAAAACCAGCATAACAAACTACCCAGTCACTTTTCTTTCCCGTTTTTACAGCCATTCACACTGTATGAACCCCATTTCTCAACGTTTAACGCTACAGAAAAGAAGTCAGGGAAAACATTAGTCTTTTTAACCGGTTAGCGGCGGCGCTGCCCAGAGTTCCAGCGTTGAAAAGGCGGAATGCTGTCACTAAGATGGATTTTTACCCCCTCCAACAATAAGAAATAGATATGCAAGCCACCATCGCACCCCCACTCGACGCCGACGACGCGTCTACACCGGTGAATTCCCGCGGGAAAGTCATCGTCGCCTCGCTGGTCGGCACCGCCATCGAGTTCTTCGACTTTTACATCTACGCCACCGCCGCGGTGATCGTGTTCCCGCACATCTTCTTCCCGCAGGGCGACCCGACCACCGCGACGCTGCAGTCGCTGGCCACCTTCGCCGTCGCCTTTGTCGCGCGCCCTATCGGCTCTGCGCTGTTCGGCCACTTCGGCGATCGCGTGGGGCGCAAGGTGACGCTGGTCGCCTCGCTGCTGACCATGGGGATTTCCACCGTGCTGATCGGCCTGCTGCCGAGCTATGAAACCATCGGCATCTTCGCCCCTATCCTGCTGGCGCTGGCGCGCTTTGGCCAGGGGCTGGGGCTGGGCGGCGAATGGGGCGGCGCCGCCTTGCTGGCGACGGAGAACGCGCCGGCCAAAAAACGTGCGCTGTACGGCTCCTTCCCCCAGTTGGGCGCCCCGATCGGCTTCTTCTTCGCCAACGGCACCTTCCTGCTGCTCTCGTGGCTGCTGAGCGACCAGCAATTTATGGAATGGGGCTGGCGCGTGCCGTTCATCCTCTCCGCCGCATTGGTGCTGATTGGCCTGTACGTCCGGGTGTCATTGCATGAAACGCCGGTGTTCGCCAAAGCGGCCAAGGCCGGCAAACAGGTGAAAGTGCCGCTCGGCACGCTGCTGAGCAAGCATCTGAAAGCCACCATCCTCGGCACCTTCATCATGCTGGCGACCTACACGCTGTTTTATCTGATGACGGTCTATTCGATGACCTACGGCACTGCGCCGCAGCCGCTGGGGCTCGGTTACTCCCGCAACAGCTTCCTGTGGATGCTGATGGTGGCGGTGATCGGTTTCGGCGTGATGGTGCCCATCGCCGGCCTGCTGGCGGACGCGTTCGGCCGTCGCAAGACCATGATCGCCATTACCCTGCTGATGATCGGCTTCGCGTTCCTGTTCCCGACCCTGCTGGGTTCCGGCAACCAGGCGCTGGTGATGGGCTTCCTGCTGTGCGGCCTGAGCATCATGGGGCTGACCTTTGGCCCGATGGGCGCGCTGCTGCCGGAGCTGTTCCCCACCGAAGTGCGCTATACCGGCGCATCGTTCTCCTACAACGTCGCGTCGATTCTCGGCGCGTCCGTGGCGCCTTACATCGCCACCTGGCTGGCGGCCCACTACGGGCTGTTTTACGTCGGCATGTACCTGGCGGCGATGGCCGGGCTGACGCTGTTGGCCCTCCTGCTGATGAAAGAAACCCGCCACCAGTCGCTGTGATCCTCTGCGGCCCCTCACTGCGGGGGGCCGCACGCGTTGTTCGTTTCCTGTCATAAAACCGGGCTATGCTGGACGTTTCTCTCGGTAACAGGATCGGCCGATGTCTCTGCGTCGTGGGGTATTTGTCTGCGTGGTGCTGCTGGCGGCTCTCGCCATCGCGCTCTATTACGGGTTGAAACCCGACCATCCCGATGCGCTGTGGCGCATCGTCAGCCAGCAATGTCTGCCCAATCAGCAGGCGCATGACAACCCGGCGCCCTGCGCGCAGGTGGATGTGCAGGCCGGTTTCGTGGTGTTTAAAGATCGCAACGGGCCGCTGCAATACCTGCTGATGCCCAGCGCCAAAATCACCGGTATCGAAAGCCCGGCGGTGCTGGACGCCGCCACGCCGAATTTCTTCGCCCAGGCCTGGCGCGCGCGCCACGTGATGGCGGAACGCTATGGCAAACCGATCGACGACGGCGATATTTCACTGGCGATCAATTCGGAATATGGCCGCACGCAAAACCAGCTGCACATTCATATCTCCTGCCTGCTGCCGGCGGTAAAACAGCGGCTGGCGCAGATCGGCCCCCATTTCATCGAGCAATGGCAACCGCTGCCCGGCGGCCTGTTGGGGCATGACTATCTGGGGCGGCGGGTGACCCCCGCCGAACTGGAACAACAGGGCGCCTTCCGCCTGCTGGCCTCCGGCCTGCCGCGCGCCGACGGGCGCATGGGCAGCTTCGGCCTGGCGATGACCGCGCTGCCGGACGGGGATTTCCTGCTGCTGGCAACCGAGCGCAGCCTGCTGCCGTTCACCCTGGCCTCGGCGGAAGAGATCCAGGATCACGACTGCCGGCTGCTCACGCCGCCGCCGCGCGCCTGACTATTTTTTGCCTTTCATCTCCCGCAGGATCTGCCCGCACTGGTTCTCCTCGCCGCCTTCACTGGGCGAGACCAACGCCAGCAGCGCCGCCGCCGGCGTCAGCACCGCCCCCAACGCCACCGCCGCCGCGCCGCGCGCGATCAGCGGCCCGGCTTTGACCCCGGCGTCTGGATGCTTGAAGGTGCCTTTCACGTACAGCGGCGATCGCAGGGTCAGCACGCGCATCCCCTTGCTTTCCGGATCGATGGACAAATCCAGCCGTTCGGTGGCGAGGTTGGTGTTGCCGGTGATGTTGATCACCGCGTTTTCGGTGTCGAACACGAACAGTCGCGGCGCGGCGACGCCGCTGCGGATGCCGACGTCCGCCGCCGCGCAGTTGATGCCCACCACGTCGTCACCGAACAGCTGCGCCACCAGATAGTTACCGACGTTCAGACCGAGGATCTCCATCAGGCTACGGCTGATCACCCCGTTATTGATCAGCAGGCGCAGATCGCCGTTGCTGGTCGCCAGCAGCTCGGCCACCGAATTGCCGCTGCCCGTCAGCCTGGCGTCGCCGTTCATCTGCCCGAGGCTGCGCTTCATCGCCTCCACGTTCGGCAACAGCTGTTTAAGCTGAAGTTTGCGTGCATGCATATCCACCTGCCCGCGCATCGGCTTTTTGCCGCCGTCGAGGCGCACGACAGCGTTCAGGCTGCCGCCCGCCATGCCGAAGCGCAGCGGATCCAGGCGCAGTTCGCCATTGTTCAGCTTCAGGTGCGTGGCCAGATCGCTCAGCGGCAAATCGCTGCCGCGTTCAATGCGCGCGGCGGCAAACTTCACGTCCGCATCCATCTTGCTCCAGCTTTGCGTATCGAACTGTTCGACCGGCAGCACCTTATCCGCCGGCTGACGGCTTTTCTCGCCGCGCCCGGCTTTGGCGGCGTTGGAGTCGGCGCCGATCAGCGGCGCCAGATCCGCCAACCTCAGCTGCCGGGAGTTCACCGCACCGCTCAGCGTGGGCCGCGGTTTACCGGCAACGTACTTCAAGCTGCCGTGAATGTCGCTGTCGCCGATTTTTCCGTCGAATTTCTGGTACTCAAACACCGCGCCGCCCGGCTGATGCAGACGGGCGGTCAGATGACCATCGGTCGCATACGGCGGGGTATTCGGCAACAACACGCCGGTCAGGCCATAGAGGTTGCTCAGGCTTTCACCGGAAAATTTCAGCTGTACATCCAGGCCGCCGAGGTTCAGCGGATCGGACAAGGTGCCCGCGACCACCACCCGGGTGCTGCCGGAGCGCACATCGGCCTGCAGCGGGAACGGCAAATCGGCGCTCTGCAGCGACAGCATGCCGCCAATCTTGCCGCTGCCGCTCAACGGTTCGCCGTTATATTTGCCCTTCACCTGCCAGCCGAAAACGTAATCGGGGGTCGCGGTCTTGTCGCCGCCCTGTTTGCCGGTCACTTCACTGAACGGCAACGGCTTGCCGAGCGGATCGATGACGGCGCGGAAATCCGCCTTCAGCGTGGCGTCTTTAAAGGCGATCTGCCCCTTGTCGAATACGATGTCGTGAACGGTGAACGACCAGTCGGAAGGCGGCTGCTTGGGATCCTGGCCGGCAGCCAGGTCAAACGTCCAGTTGTTGTCGCCGTTGGCCAGACGTTGCAACGAAGCATTCGGCTGCTTCAGCCAGATGCGCGGGATCAGCAGCTCTTTACCCAGCAGCGCCAGCGGCGCAATGCTGGCGTCGACGCGCTGCAGCGTCACCATGCTGTCGCCGGGCATGTTTTTCGGGTTACCCAGCCACACGTCTTCGGCGTGAATATGCGGCCAGGGCACCCAGGCGCGCCAGCCGCCCTCATCCGGATTGCGCGACCAGTCGACGCCCAGATCGCCGCGAATGGCGAACGGTCGCCGCAGTTCGGCCGACACTTTGTCGTTGATGGTGGGCTTGAGTCGATTCCAGTCGAAGGTAGCAATGAAGATCGCCTGCGCGACGATCAGTAGCAGCACAATGCCGCCCAGCCAGCTGAAAACCTTTCCTGTTCTTGTCATAGCGGCTCCCTCAGCGCATAAATCGGGCTGCCGAATGAAAGGAAAAGGAGTTAGCAGCCCCGTTTAAGCCTAGCTGAGGATAGGCCGGAGTTCACGCCGGCGTGCCGGGCGCGGCGAACAACGTCGGCACGCTGTGCAGAGTTTCAAAGCACGCCGGGCGGGAAAGGTAGTAGCCCTGAGCGGCCAACGCGCCGGAACGCTGCACCAGCCGCCACTCATGTTCGGTTTCCACACCCTCGACGATCACCCCGTCGCTGTGCTGGTTCATCATCTTGATCAGGGTGCCGAGCAGCTGGACGCCCTCTTCCGACTGTTTGAGCAAGGTAAACAATTCGCGCGCCACCTTGATGTATTGATAACGCCAGGCGCCGACGGCGGAGAAGTTGGCCAGCCCGCTGCCGAAATCGTCCAGCCACAGCCGCTCGCCGCCGACGATCTGCTGCAGCGGGCGGTTTGACGCCGTTTCGGCGTGCTCCACCAGCTCGAAGCGCAGATAGGGCATCTCGGCGATCTGCCGTTGCAACGCGCTATGGCGCTGCAACGCTTGCAGCGCGATGCCGTCGATATTGACCGACACCATCACCGCGTGACGAATGAACAATGCCTGCCAGCGCTGCAACAGCGCCAGCTGTTCCTGGATCACCTGCAAACGCTGGGCGACGCCGAGCGAGGAAAAATAATGCTCCGGGGATTGCCGCTTGTCCGGCTCATTCGGGTGATACACCGCCGTCAGCAGTTCCACCGCCAACAGCGCGCCGCTGGTGCGATAAATCGGCTGGAAGGTATACAAGCGCCGGCATTGCCGCCAGTAGCGCCGCGATTTGGCGCAGGCATAGAGGGCAAAACAAGGCGCCAGCAGACCAGAGATCAGATTGGTTATCATCGGTACTATCGCCGTGGCGGGGAAATGAGAGCGCTGCCGCTGTTTCTTTACCCAGCTTATCGGCAACGCAGCGTAAAACTTTAAGCCGAATTGCCGCCCGTTTCGCCTCCGTCCTGCCCGCGTTCGCCGATCGCGATCATAAAAAATTAAAACGCCGTTTTAATTTATTGACTCCCTGACCGCCTTGCGTGGAGACTGACAGCTATTGCTTCTTCTTTAGCCAGGGCTTATTGACGATGACTATCCGAAATCTCGCCGTGATCGGCGAATGCATGATCGAGCTGTCGCAGCAGGGCGCACAGCTGACGCGCGGCTTTGGCGGCGATACCCTCAACACCGCCGTCTACCTCGCCCGCCAAATGCCGGAACAGACGCTACGGGTGCATTATGTCACCGCACTCGGCACCGACAGTTTCAGCGGCGACATGCTGCAGGCCTGGCGGCAGGAGAAGATCGAGACCGGGTTGATTCAGCAATTCGACAACAAGCTGCCGGGCCTGTACCTCATCGAAACCGACGCCGCCGGCGAACGTACTTTCTACTACTGGCGCAATGACGCCGCCGCCCGGTATTGGCTTGCGGGACCGCAGGCCGACGCACTGTGCGAACGGCTGGCGCAGTTCGATTACTTGTACCTCAGCGGCATTAGCCTGGCGATCCTCGCGCCTGCCGATCGCATGAAACTGCTGGCGCTGCTGCGCCGCTGTCGCGCCAACGGCGGCAAGGTGATCTTCGACAACAATTACCGTCCGCGCCTGTGGCAAAGCCGTGAGGAAACGCAGCAGACCTACCGCGAGGTGCTGGCCTGTACCGACATCGCTTTTCTGACGCTGGATGACGAAGAATTGCTGTGGGGAGCGCAGCCTATCGAACAGGCGGTAGCTCGCACACAGGCGCTCGGCGTCGGCGAGATCGTCATCAAACGCGGCGCGCACGCCTGTCTGGTGTTCAGTATGGCAGGGGAGAAGCTTGAGGTGCCGGCGATCGCGCTGCCGCCAGAGCGTGTCGTCGACACCACCGCAGCGGGCGATTCTTTCAGCGCCGGTTACCTGGCGGCCCGCCTGAACGGCGGCAGCGCCCAACGGGCGGCGCAGCGCGGCCATCTGCTGGCCGCTACGGTGATCCAGCATCGCGGCGCCATCATTCCCGCCGCAATGATGCCGGAGGCATAAAAAAAGCCGGCATCGCTGCCGGCTCTTTCTCTTTGTGCTTTGCCTTGCGGAAAATCAGCCCGCGACGGCGATGCGTTTCATATCGGTCATGTAGCCGCGCAGTTTACGGCCGACGGTTTCGATAGGGTGGCTGCGCACCGCTTCGTTCACGTCGCGCAGCTGCGCATTGTCCACCGCCGTACCCGTCACAGCTTTGCCCAAATCGCCCGCCTGCAGGGTGGTCATGAAGTCCTTCAGCAGCGGCACCGCCGCGTTGGCGAACAGGTAGTTGCCGTACTCTGCGGTATCGGAGATAACCACGTTCATTTCATACAGACGCTTACGCGCAATGGTGTTGGCGATCAGCGGCAGCTCGTGCAGCGACTCGTAGTAAGCCGACTCTTCGATGATGCCGGCATCGACCATGGTTTCGAACGCCAGCTCAACGCCCGCTTTCACCATCGCCACCATCAGCACGCCGTGATCGAAGTACTCTTGCTCGCTGATCTTGCCTTCAAACTGCGGCGCATTCTCGAATGCGGTTTTGCCGGTCTCTTCGCGCCAGGTCAGCAGTTTCACGTCGTCTTCCGCCCAGTCGGCCATCATGCCGCTGGAGAACGCGCCGGAAATGATGTCGTCCATGTGCTTCTGGAACAGCGGCGCCATGATGGTTTTCAGCTGTTCGGACAGCGCATAGGCACGCAGCTTGGCCGGGTTGGACAGGCGATCCATCATCAGGGTGATGCCGCCCTGCTTCAGCGCTTCGGTGATGGTTTCCCAGCCGAACTGAATCAGTTTCTCGGCGTAAGCCGGATCGGTGCCCTCAGCAACCAGCTTGTCGAAGCACAGCAGCGAACCCGCCTGCAGCATGCCGCACAGAATGGTCTGCTCGCCCATCAAATCGGATTTCACTTCGGCAACGAAGGAAGACTCCAGCACGCCGGCGCGGTGGCCGCCGGTCGCCGCCGCCCAGGCCTTGGCGATCGCCATGCCTTCGCCTTTCGGATCGTTTTCCGGGTGAACCGCAATCAGGGTCGGCACGCCGAAGCCGCGCTTGTACTCTTCACGCACTTCGGTGCCCGGGCATTTCGGCGCGACCATCACCACGGTGATGTCTTTACGCACCTGCTCACCCACTTCAACGATGTTGAAGCCGTGGGAGTAACCCAGCGCCGCGCCGTCTTTCATCAGCGGCTGCACCGCGCGCACTACGGAAGAGTGCTGCTTGTCCGGCGTCAGGTTGACCACCAGATCTGCCTGCGGGATCAGGTCTTCGTAGGTGCCGACCTTGAAGCCATTTTCGGTCGCCTTGCGCCAGGAAGCGCGCTTCTCGTCGATCGCTTCTTTGCGCAGGGCATAGGCGACATCCAGACCGGAATCGCGCATGTTCAGACCCTGGTTCAGCCCCTGGGCGCCACAGCCGACAATCACCACTTTTTTACCTTTCAGGTAGCCGGCTTCGTCAGCAAATTCGTCGCGCGCCATAAAGCGGCATTTACCCAATTGCGCCAACTGCTGACGCAGGTTCAATGTGTTGAAATAGTTAGCCATGGTGGTACTCCGGTTTGATGTTGTCTTGCATTGTTATTTTCATTCCCCGCCCTGTCTGTGCGGAGATTCGTTAAACTCAATGTATAACAGGAAATGCGTTGCTTAAATTGATATATTGAGAACGTGATATTGCAATTTTTGCAACACTCTCACTGCGAGCGTATCGATATGGATTTACGTGATTTAAAGCTGTTCCTGCATCTGGCCGAAAGCCATCACTTCGGGCGCACCGCCAAGGCGATGCACGTCAGCCCGTCGACGCTCTCCCGCCAGATCCAGCGGCTGGAAGAGATCCTCGGGCAGCCGCTGTTCCTGCGCGATAACCGCACCGTGCAGCTCACCGACGCCGGCGAACAGCTGAAAGAATTCGCCCAGCAAACGCTGCTGCAATATCAGCAGCTGAAGCACTCGCTCGGCCAGCACGGCCCTTCGCTGAGCGGCGAACTGCGGCTGTTCTGCTCGGTGACCGCCGCGTACAGCCACCTGCCGCCGATCCTCGACCGCTTCCGCGCGCAGCACCCGCTGGTAGAGATCAAGCTGACCACCGGCGACGCCGCCGACGCGGTCGACAAGGTGCAGTCCAACGAGGCCGATCTCGGCATCGCCGGCCGGCCGGAAACGCTGCCCGCCAGCGTGGCGTTCACCAAAATCGGCGAAATTCCGCTGGTGCTGATCGCGCCGGCGCTGCCCTGCGCGGTGCGCAGCCAGGCGTTCGCCGACAAGCCCGACTGGGCCGAGATCCCCTTCATCTTGCCGGAGCACGGCCCTTCGCGAAAACGCATCGAACTGTGGTTCCGCCGTCACCGCATCAGCAATCCGCTGATTTACGCCACCGTCGGCGGCCACGAAGCCATCGTGTCGATGGTGGCCCTGGGCTGCGGCATCGCGCTGATCCCGAGCGTAGTGGTGGACAACAGCCCGGAACCGGTGCGCAACCGCATCTCGCAGTTGGATAACATCTCGATGGTCGAACCGTTCGAGTTGGGGGTCTGCGTCCAGAAAAAACGCCTCACCGATCCGCTGATCGACGCCTTTTGGCGATTGTTGCATCCCCGCTGACGCGGGGTTTTTACAGGTCGGCCGGATCGACCTGCTTCATCGCCTCCACCTGCATCAGCCAGTGATAGAGCGGCTCAAGCTGCAAAAATGCCCCGGCCAGCAGCGGCGCCAGATCGGCGTTGAACAGCTTTTCCACTTCGCTGTCCGTCACCATCACCGCGAACGATTTGCGGTTGTACCAGGTGGCGATCTCCGCCGCCTGCTCCTTGACCAGCGGACGCTTGTAGCTCTCGCCCACCAGCTCGAACGGCGGCCGGCAACAGGCGGCCACCTCCAGGAAAAGCTGCGGCCGCTGTTTCAGCGTATGGCGGAACAGATCCATGGTCGGCTTGTTGGCGCTGTAGTAACCGAGCCCATAGCGCAGCATGTCCGGCCCCAGTTCGAAAAAGTAGACCGGCGCATCTTTCCAGTCTTTGCTCGGGCGCTTGAACGTGAGCCACATGCGGCTGCGGTAGCGCGACTTGTCGTGAGAAAACCGCGTATCGCGATGAATGCGCGACAGCGTTTTGCCGATCGCCGGGCGAGTCTCGAACTGCGGATCGATCGCCAGCATGCCGGGAGCAAGCTGTTCCACCAGCGCGCGAAACGGCGCCAGCAGCTCGCGATCGTAGATATCGCGGTTGCCGTCGAACCACGCCTTATCGTTCTCGATCCGCACCTGCTGCAGGAAATTCAGGCCCTGCTGGCTAAAGCCGGAGAAAGGTTGCGTCATAAGTTTTTCCGTTCTGACGGTTTATCGGGTATTGCGCAGATCTTCCCTCTGCCAACGGCGTTTGATAAACACGCGCCGACGCGTGCGGAAATAGGCGACATACAGGTAGAACGCCGCCCGGTTGCTGAACAGCGCCCCGCCAACCGCGCCCCCCAGCAGCAGGGCGCCGGTGGCGATGCCGGTCATGCCCGCCGCCCACGCCGCCGCGCCGCCGAGGCAACACAGACCGAGCATGCCAAGGTAATATTGCAGCAATACCACCCCGCTGTTTTTACCCTGCACCAGTTGGAACAGGATCAGCGTCATCCACACCGCCACGATCGCGCCGCTGCCCATCAACACGGCGGCGGAGGTCTTGCCGCTCCAGGCGGCCGCCACATCCGTGACCAGACCCATCACGCCCGCCAGGCCCAGCATCAGGCACACCATCAGCAGCATGACGTTGCCGACGCCCGGCGGTGACAGCCGCTGGCCCGGCGTCATGAAATGCTGCTCGAGCTGCGCATCCACGCCGGCGAAAAGCGCACGATCGCGCGCCGCGATTTGGCTTTCCATCTCCCGGCCTTCTGCCGCTAAACGGGACAACCGGTCGGATAAACCCACCGGACTCACCCCTGCAAAAAGAAGCGGAACGCCGGGTTGTCGGTTTCGTCGTGGCAATCGTAGCCCAGCGCCTGCAGGTGCCGCTCGAATTCCGGCTCGCTTTGCGCCAGTTCGAAGGCCGCCAGCACCCGGCCGAAGTCGGTGCCGTGGCTGCGATAGTGGAACAGCGAGATGTTCCAGTGCGTGCCCAGCGTCTGCAGGAACTTCAGCAGCGCGCCCGGCGACTCCGGAAACTCAAAGCTGTACAGCCGTTCGCGCAGCGGCTTCGACGGACGCCCGCCCACCATGTAGCGCACGTGCAGTTTAGCCATCTCGTCGTCCGACAGATCCACCACCTGATAACCGTCGGCGTTGAGTTCGTCGATGATCTCCCGCCGTTCGGCGTGGCCGCGCGTCAGCCGCACGCCGACGAAAATGCAGGCGTTGTCGGCATCGGCGTAGCGGTAGTTGAATTCGGTCACCGAGCGCCCGCCCAGCAGTTGGCAGAACTTGAGGAAGCTGCCCTGCTGTTCCGGAATGGTCACCGCCAGCAGCGCTTCGCGCTGTTCGCCCAGTTCGCAACGCTCGGAAACGTAGCGCAGCCCGTGGAAGTTGAGATTGGCGCCGGACAGCACGTGCGCGAGACGCTCACCCTGAATGTTGTGCTGCTGGACGTACTTTTTCAGCCCCGCCAAAGCCAGCGCGCCGGAAGGTTCGGCAATGGCGCGCACGTCCTCGAACAGATCTTTGACCGCCGCGCAGATGGCGTCGCTGTCCACGGTGATCACGTCGTCCAGATACTCACGGCACAGGCGGAAGGTTTCGTCGCCGATGCGCTTCACCGCCACGCCTTCGGCGAACAGCCCGACGCGCGCCAGATCCACCGGATGGCCGGCATCCAGCGCCGCGCGCAGGCAGGCGGAGTCTTCCGCTTCGACGCCGATCACTTTGATCTGCGGCATCAGCTGTTTGATCAGCACCGCCACCCCGGCGGCCAGGCCGCCGCCGCCGACCGGCACGAAAACCCGATCCAGATGCGCGTCTTGCTGCAGCAGCTCCATCGCCAGCGTGCCCTGCCCGGCGATCACCGTCGGGTGATCGAACGGCGGCACAAAGGTCATGCCCTGCTGTTGGGAAAGCTCGATCGCCTTCGCTTTTGCCTCGTCGAAATTGGCGCCGTGCAGCAACACTTCGCCGCCTAAGCCGCGCACCGCATCCACCTTGATGTCCGCGGTGGACACCGGCATCACGATCAGCGTTTTGATGCCCAGCCGTTTACCGGAGAAGGCGACGCCCTGCGCGTGGTTGCCGGCCGAAGCCGTCACGACGCCGCGCGCCTTCTGCTCTTCGTCCAGCCCGGCGATCATCGCATAGGCCCCGCGCAGCTTGAAGCTGTGCACCGGCTGGCGATCTTCGCGCTTCACCAAAATGGTGTTGCCGAGGCGCGAAGAGATTTTGCTCATGGCCTGCAACGGGGTGACTTGCGCCACCTCGTAAACCGGCGAGCGCAGTACCGCTCGCAGATATTCCGCGCCGCAGGGGGCGCTGGGTAGGGGTTGAGAGACCGCCATGCTGCTTATCCCCCCAGTTTGCTCTTGTCGCGCACCGCGCCTTTGTCGGCGCTGGTGGCCAACGAGGCGTAGGCGCGCAGCGCGAAGGACACCTGACGTTCACGATTTTTCGGCGTCCAGGCCGCGTCGCCGCGCGCCAGTTCCGCCTCATGCCGCGCCGCCAACTCCTGCTCGCTGACATCCAGCTGGATGCCGCGATGAGGAATGTCGATCGCGATCATGTCGCCGTCCTGCACCAGGGCGATCAGGCCGCCGTTAGCCGCTTCCGGCGAAGCGTGGCCGATGGACAACCCGGAGGTGCCGCCGGAGAAACGCCCGTCGGTGATCAGCGCGCACGCTTTGCCCAGCCCCATCGATTTCAGGTAGGTGGTTGGATAAAGCATTTCCTGCATGCCCGGCCCGCCTTTCGGCCCTTCGTAACGGATAACGACCACGTCGCCCGCCACCACTTTGCCGCCGAGGATCGCTTCTACCGCGTCATCCTGGCTTTCATACACTTTGGCCGGGCCGCGGAAGGTGAGGATTTCTTTATCCACGCCGGCGGTTTTGACGATGCAGCCGTTTTCCGCCAGGTTGCCGTACAGCACCGCCAATCCGCCGTCCTGACTGTAGGCGTGCTCACGGGTGCGGATGCAGCCTTCCTTGCGGTCGGTGTCCAGCGAATCCCAACGGCAGTCCTGAGAGAATGCCTGCGTGGTGCGGATACCGGCCGGCCCGGCGGAGTACATTTTCTTGACGCTTTCGTCGCGGGTCAGCATCACGTCGTAAGCTTCCAGCGTCTGCGGCAGGGTCAGCCCCAATACGTTGTTCACCTCGCGGTTCAGCAAGCCGGCGCGATCCAGCTCGCCGAGGATGCCGATCACGCCGCCGGCGCGGTGCACGTCTTCCATGTGATATTTCTGCGTGCTCGGTGCCACCTTGCACAGGTGCGGCACTTTGCGCGACAGACGATCGATGTCTTCCATGGTGAAGTCCACCTCGCCTTCCTGCGCCGAAGCCAGCAGGTGCAGCACGGTGTTGGTCGAACCGCCCATGGCGATATCCAGCGTCATGGCGTTTTCGAACGCCGCCTTGTTGGCGATATTGCGCGGCAGCGCGCTTTCGTCATCCTGCTCGTAATAACGTTTGGTCAGCTCGACAATGCGCTTGCCGGCGTTGAGGAACAGTTCCTTACGATCGGCGTGGGTGGCCAGCAGCGAACCGTTGCCCGGCTGCGACAGGCCCAGCGCTTCGGTCAGGCAGTTCATCGAGTTGGCGGTGAACATGCCGGAGCAAGAGCCGCAGGTCGGGCAGGCGGAACGCTCGATCTGCTCGCTGTCGGCGTCGCTGACGTTCGGGTTCGCGCCCTGGATCATCGCGTCCACCAGATCCAGCTTGATGATCTGGTTGGAGAGTTTGGTTTTGCCGGCTTCCATCGGGCCGCCGGAAACGAAGATCACCGGAATGTTCAGGCGCAACGCCGCCATCAGCATGCCCGGGGTGATTTTGTCGCAGTTGGAGATGCACACCATCGCGTCGGCGCAGTGGGCGTTCACCATGTATTCGACCGAGTCGGCGATCAGCTCGCGCGACGGCAGGGAATAGAGCATGCCGCCGTGGCCCATGGCGATGCCGTCATCCACCGCGATGGTGTTGAACTCTTTGGCCACGCCGCCTGAAGCTTCGATCTGTTCGGCGACCAGTTTGCCCAGATCGCGCAGATGCACGTGGCCCGGCACGAACTGGGTAAAGGAGTTGACCACGGCGATGATCGGCTTGCCGAAATCGGCGTCGGTCATCCCGGTCGCGCGCCACAATGCGCGGGCACCCGCCATATTGCGGCCGTGGGTGGTGGTGGCGGAACGGTACTTAGGCATGCTCTTTTCACTCCAAATGTATTTATGGCAGGCGGCGAACGAACCGCCTGGATATTTCTTATCTTGTCTGTCTTGTCGTCCGCCACGCTGCGCGGCGAGCCTTGTCGTTACGGGTTTACCGGATCCAGCCACCCGTATTTGTCTTCGGTCTTGCCGCTGAACAGGCCGAAGAACGCCTGTTGGATCTGTTTGGTCACCGGGCCGCATTTGCCGATACCGACCTGAATGCCGTCCACGCTGCGCACCGGCGTGATTTCCGCCGCGGTGCCGGACATGAACACTTCGTCGGCCAGGTACAGCGATTCGCGCGACAGCACCTGCTCGCGCACGTCGAAGCCCATGTCTTTCGCCAGCTTAATGATCGCGTCGCGGGTGATGCCCGGCAGCGCCGACGAGGTGAACGGCGGGGTATAGAGCACGCCGTCTTTCACTTCAAACAGGTTCTCGCCCGCCCCTTCGGAAATGTAGCCGTGCACGTCGAGCGCGATGCCTTCCTGATAGCCGTGGCGGCGCGCTTCGCTGCCCACCAGCAGGGAGGAAAGATAGTTGCCGCCGGCCTTGGCCGCAGTGGGGATCGTGTTTGGTGCGACGCGGTGCCAGGAGGAGACCATCGCATCGATGCCTTGATCCAGCGCTTCTTCACCCAAATAAGCGCCCCAAGGAAACGCCGCGATAATCACGTCCGTTTTATAACCGGCCGGCGGGTTGACGCCCATGCCGACATCGCCGACGAACACCAGCGGACGAATGTACGCGCTGACCAGGTTGTTCTTGCGCAGCGTAGCGCGGCAGGCTTCCATCAGCTCGTCGACGCTTTGCGACACCGGCATGCGGTAGATTTTCGCCGAATCGTGCAGGCGCTGCATATGCTCGCGATGACGGAATACCACCGGCCCCAAGTGCGAGTCATAGCAGCGTACGCCTTCAAACACCGACGTGCCGTAATGCAACGCGTGCGACATCACGTGCACTTTGGCCTCGGCCCAAGGAACCATCTCACCATTGAACCAAATGTAATCGGCTTTCTTTGTCATTGTTATTTATCCTTCTCGGCGCCTCAGGCGCGTATTTGTTGTGATGTTGGCTGCTGGATCTCGACGCAGGAGACGTCCATCAGTTTGCTTAATTGAGATGACAACAGGGCGACCGGACGCGGGCTGGCAACGGTCAATTCGATATTGATGCTGTCGGCGTTGGCCGGGGAAACCATATTCATAGCACAAACCTGAAAGCCGCGATGACGCACGACCCGCAATACGCGCTCTAACATTTCGGGGCGAAAACGCGCCTGGATCGAGAGTTGATGCTGCATCATGATATTTCCTCCAACATGGTTTCGTTGCCGGCGCCCGGCGGCACCAGCGGCCAGACGTTTTCGAGTTCGTCGATAGAGACCTGCAGCAGATAAGGGCCTTCGGTGTTGAACAGCGCCTCGAGCGCGCCCTCCACCTGATCCTTGCGGCTGATGCGCTGGCCGGGAATGCCGAAGGCAGCGGCCAGCATCAGGAAGTCGGGGTTATCGGACAGGTTGGTTTCGCTGTAGCGGCCGTCGAAGAACAGCTGCTGCCATTGGCGCACCATTCCGAGGCGCTGGTTGTCCAGCAGCACGATCTTCAGCGGCAGCTGTTTGCGCTTAATGGTGCCCAGTTCTTGCACGTTCATCATGAAGGAGCCATCGCCCGAGACACAGATCACCGTATCTTGCGGACGCGCGATCTGGGCCCCGACCGCCGCCGGCACGCCGAATCCCATGGTGCCGAGGCCACTGGAGGTGATGAAATTCTCCGGGCGCTCGAACGTCATGTGCTGCGCGCTCCACATCTGGTGCTGGCCGACGTCGGTGGTCACCACGCTGTTGGCCGGCTTGCGGGCGGACAGCTGGCGCAAGAACAGCGGCGCGTAAATCGGCTGGCCGGGATGATCGTAGCGGCAGGCGTGATCGGCTTTCAGCGCCGTCACCCGTTGCCGCCAGGCGGCGATGTTCAGCGGGCGCTGCAACGCCGGCAGCAACGCTTTCAGATCGCCCTGCAGGGCCACATGCGCCTGGCGCAGCTTGCTCATCTCCGCCGGGTCGATGTCCATGTGGATCACTTTGGCGTGCGGCGCGAAGGCATTCAGCTTGCCGGTCACGCGGTCATCGAAACGCGCGCCGACGGCGATCAGCAGATCGCACTCCTGTACTGCCAGGTTAGCGGCCTTGGTGCCGTGCATGCCCAACATGCCAAGGTACAGCGGATCTTGCGCATCCGGCGCGCCCAGCCCCTTTAGGGTGGCGACGTTCGGCATGCGGGTCACGGCGATGAACTCGCGCAGCGCCGGCACCGCCTGCGCCATGCCCACGCCGCCGCCGACGTACAGCATCGGTTTATGCGCCTGCGCCAGCAGCTCAGCCGCCTCGGCCAACGCCGCCGTCGGTAACGCCGGCGCTTCATCGACCGGCATCAAATGCGGATGCAGGTCGCCTTGCGCCAGCTGGATGTCTTTCGGGATATCGATCAGCACCGGGCCAGGACGGCCGCCGGCGGCGATGGCGAAAGCTTCCGCCATGATGCCCGGCAAGGCATCCAGCGATTCCACCAGGAAGCTGTGCTTGGTGCAGGCCAGAGACAGGCCGAGAACATCGATCTCCTGAAAGGCATCGGTGCCGATCAGCGCGGATCCCACCTGACCGGTGATGGCGACAACGGGAACGGAATCGAGCAGCGCATCCGCCAGCCCGGTGATCAGGTTGGTGGCGCCGGGACCGGAAGTGGCGATACAGACACCGACTTTGCCGGTGGCGCGGGCGTAACCGATGGCGGCCATGGCGGCGCCCTGTTCATGGCGGCACAGCAGGTGTTCCACGCCGCCGTCGTACAGCGCATCGTACACCGGCATGATTGCCCCGCCCGGATAGCCGAATACGGTATCCACACCCTGCGCACGCAACGCTTGAACTACCCACTGAGCGCCATTCATAGTTATTTCCCCGCCTTACTTCGACAATCGCAGGATTTTGTTCTGTTTTTCATGCTCTGCCCCTTGCTCCACTTTTCTCTTGCCAATAAAAAACCCCCGGACCTGACGGTGCGGGGGTTCTCTTGCGATTCCGGCTTGTTTGCTAAGCCTTTCTTCGTCCAAGTGCAGCCCCGCACGGTGGGATAATAATCACCACCACGCTAATCACGACTAGGCTAATCACTTGGGCAAAGGCTTTCATAATGGGTTTGTTCACTGTGCTCATTCAGAACTAATGCTTACAGAGGTACCACAGCCGCGCGCGACATGACAACACTTTTTTTGCGTTATTATTCGGCGCAATCTGGTCATACCTCACGCGAATCGCCCGGATTTCACACGTTGGCGCGCATACCTGGATTTTTCACCGCGCCGGTGATGGCCTTGCCACGCGTATCCTTGCCGAAGAACACCAACAGAGCGATCGCCACCGCCACCGTCCCGGCAACCATGGCCATCGCCAGGCCGTAATTATGCCCATGATGCTCGGCCAGGGTGGCTTGCAGCGTGGCGTTGACCGAAGCGATCAGGTTGCCCAGCTGATACACGAACCCCGGCAGCACCGCGCGGGTGTTGGCCGGCACCAGCTCGGTCAGGTAGGTCGGCACCACGCCCCAGGCGCCCTGCACCATGAATTGCATCAGGAAAGCGCCGATCCCGAGCATCAGCGAACCGCTGGAAAACGCCCACAGCGGGATCACCGGTAACGCCAACAATGCGGCGATGATAATCGCTTTTTTGCGGCCGATTTTTTCCGATAACGAACCGAAGAAAACGCCGCCGATAATTGACGCGATATTGTAGCTAATGGCGATGATACTGACGGTTTTCGGATCGAAACCGTGCTGAACTTTCAGAAATACCGGATACAGATCCTGCGTGCCGTGAGAGAAGAAATTGAACGCCGCCATCAGCAGCACCAGATAGCAGCACAGCTTCCAGTGGCTCTTCAACACCGGCAGCAAGGTGCTGCTTTCTTTACGTTCACGCGCCGCCAGCCACACCGGCGACTCCTGCACGCAATAATAAATAAACGGCAGCAGCAGGATCGGCGCCGCGCCGATGACGAACATGCCGCGCCAGCCGACCGTTTCGAACAGCAGGCCGTACACCACCGCCGCCAGCAGATAACCGAACGGATAGCCGGCCTGGAAAATGCCCGACATCAAGCCGCGCGAGCGGTCCGGTATGGTTTCCATCGCCAATGATGACGCCACGCCCCAGATACCGCCCATCGCAACGCCGTACAACACTCGTAACAGCAAGAAGACCGTCAGCGAGGGCGCGGCGGCGGAGAGCAGCTCAAACACCGAGAAGAAGACGATATTCAGCATCAGGATCGGTTTGCGGCCATACTTTTCCGCAGCGCGCCCGAAGATCAGCGCGCCGATCGGCCGCACCGCCAGCGTGAGCAGAATCGCCAACGTGACCTGTTCCAGGCCGACGTGAAAGGATTGTGCGATGTCGCTGAGTAAGAATACCAGTACGAAAAAATCGAAAGCGTCGAGCGTCCAGCTTGAAAAACTGGCGATTGCCGCATTGCGTTGCAGCGGGGTCCAACCAAACATAGTGTTATCCCTACCGTAGAGTACGAAGTCAGGAGATTTAGCGGCTGCCGGGCAGACTGCCGCGGCGGTCGGAGTGTGTTAAAGAAGTGATTTTTCTTTTAATCAATTGTTAAATACACCCATCAAGCCTATGGCTGCAATGCGTACAGGCCGCTAATGTGTTGCAGGCTTCAGCGAATTGTTAATGGGTATTGCCACAGGCTGCGAGGCGGTTCGCACAATCTTTTTCAATTCGATGAAAATCAGTGATTATGCTGCGAGTTTCATGGAAAAAATGCCAAGAACGCCGCGCGGCACCTGGATAAATCGCGCATCATGCCGCCCTCAGCAAGGAGAGCGATATGTCACTGGCGGTAATCTATAGCCGCGCCATCATCGGCGTTCAGGCCCCTTCCGTAACGGTAGAGGTGCATATCAGCAATGGCCTGCCCGGCCTGACGCTGGTTGGCCTGCCGGAAACCACGGTAAAAGAGGCGCGCGATCGGGTGCGCAGCGCCCTGATCAACAACGGTTTCACCTTTCCCGCCCGCCGCATCACCGTCAATTTGGCGCCGGCCGATCTGCCGAAAGAAGGCGGGCGCTACGATCTGCCGATTGCGCTGGCGATCCTCGCCGCCTCCGAGCAACTGCCCCTCGCCCCGTTGGCACGCTACGAGTTTCTTGGCGAACTGGCGCTGTCCGGCGCGCTGCGCGCGGTCAGAGGCGCCATCCCGGCGGCGCTGGCGGCGGCTGACGCCGGGCGACAATTGGTCCTCTCCACGGACAACGCCGCCGAGGTCGGCCTGATTGCGCAGTCACAATCCCATACAGCCCAACACCTGTTGGAGGTCTGTGCCTTTTTGCTCGGTCAGGGCGAGCTGCCGGTAGCCATCACGCCTCCCGCGGCAGACAACCCGCATGAAAACGCCGATCTGCGCGACATCATCGGCCAAGAGCAGGCCAAGCGGGCATTAGAGATCGCTGCCGCCGGCGGGCATAACCTATTGTTGATTGGGCCGCCGGGCACCGGTAAAACCATGCTGGCCAGCCGACTGACGGGCTTACTGCCGCCGCTGACGGAACCTGAGGCGCTGGAAAGCCTGGCGGTCGCCAGCTTGCAGCATCCTGTTCTCACCGCTTTGCCATGGCGCCAGAGGCCATTTCGCGCACCGCATCACAGCGCATCGATGGCGGCGTTGGTCGGCGGCGGCTCACTGCCGCGCCCGGGTGAGATATCTATGGCGCATAACGGCGTGCTGTTTCTGGATGAGCTGCCGGAATTCGAGCGTAAGGTGCTGGATGCGCTGCGTGAACCGCTGGAATCCGGCGAGATCGTGATTTCACGCGCCAACGCCAAGGTCTGCTTCCCGGCCAAGGTGCAATTGATCGCGGCGATGAATCCCAGCCCAACCGGGCATTACCAGGGCATGCATAATCGCGCCTCGCCGCAGCAGGTGCTGCGCTACCTGGCCCGGCTGTCAGGGCCTTTTCTCGATCGTTTCGATCTGTCTATCGAAGTGCCGCTGTTACCTCCAGGTACGCTCAGTAAGCGGCAAACTCAGGGAGAAAGCAGCGAGCAGGTGCGGGAAAGAGTGCGACAGGCACGCACCCGGCAGCTCGAACGCGCCGGTAAAATCAACGCGCTGTTAAACAACCGTGAAGTGGAACGGGATTGCGTGTTGCAGGCGGCAGACGCCGAGTTTTTGGAAGTGACATTAAACGCGTTGGGGTTATCGGTCCGCGCCTGGCAGCGCATCTTGAAAGTGGCGCGCACGCTGGCGGATTTGGCGGGGGATGCCGAGATCGGCAGGCGCCACCTCAGCGAAGCGCTGAGCTATCGCAGTATGGACCGTCTGCTGTTACAACTGCATCGTAGTCTGGAATAGAAAATGGGGCCCGAAGGCCCCATCGTCTTTAGTCTTCGCTGTCGCTGTAATCTTCTACTGCGTCAGCCTGCGGCTTACCGCCGGACAGCGTATGGAATTTCTTCGGGCGACGTGTGCGCGCCAGATATTTAGCCCATACTTTTTCCTGCTCGGTAGCCGCTTCGCGCTCACCGCGGCACACTGCGACGAACAGCTGTTCTTCTTCAGTGGCCGGCTGGCGTTTGCCCGAGTCCAGCTCGTTAAACGCGTAGCCGAAGCGCTCTAGCAATTGCGCCTCTTTAATGGTGAAATCGCCGTGACGGGAGAACCCGCGAGGGTAATGTTTATTATCAAAAAAACGATTGGTCGTGGTGAAGCTATCCGCCATCTGACACGCTCCTAATTCTCTTATGGCCGTGCTGTTTATGGCGCGGAGTATTAGATAGGCTTGACAGCGTGTAAAACAAAACATTTAAATCTTAACGACAAATTTTTTTGGAGATAGGTGTGGATACCGAATTACTGAAAACCTTTTTGGAGGTCAGTAGAACGCGTCACTTTGGCAGAGCCGCAGAATCTTTGTACTTAACGCAGTCCGCGGTCAGTTTCCGCATCCGTCAGTTAGAAAACCAGTTGGGCGCAAATTTATTTACCCGTCATCGCAATAACATCCGCCTGACGCCTGCCGGCGAGCGGCTTCTTCCCTATGCCGAAAGCCTGATGAACACCTGGCAGTTGGCGAAGAAAGAGGTCGTGCGTTCACTGCAACATACCGAGCTGTCGATCGGCGCGACTGCCTCGTTGTGGGAGGCTTATTTGACCCCCTGGTTGCAATCTCTCTATCAACAAAGAGAGGCGCTGCAGCTCGAAGCCAGGGTGGCCTTAAGGCACTCTTTGGTAAAGCAACTGCATGAAAGGCAGCTCGATTTACTGATCACCACTGAGCCGCCAAAGATGGACGAACTGGCCAGCCAGCAGCTGGGCAATTTCTCATTACGCCTGTTCTCATCCGCGCGTCGTGACAAGCAATCCCCCATGCCGTACATCAAGCTGGAATGGGGGGCCGACTTCCACCAACAGGAAAACCGCATGTTGGAAGGTGATAACGTGCCGGTACTCACGACCACCTCGGCACACCTGACGCGTCAGTTGCTGGAAACCACAGGCGGATGCGCTTTCCTGCCCAGCCAGTGGGAAAAAGAGTATCCGCAGTTGCTTGCCGCCGCCGAGATCCCGCCGATTGTCCGCCCACTGTATGCCGTCTGGTTGCAAAACAGCGATCAACAGCCTTTGATTCGGCAATTACTTAAAATACCTTTAAATACCGCAGCCTAAAGCGCTATGGCGGCCTTAAAAGCCGCCGCCGTGGTCATGGCTGTCTATCATACCAAAAACCGCCCATCGCCTTCTGAGAGAAGAAAATGCAAAACGGTAGGAGAATCAGGAGGTCTGCGGGGGTAAAGATCGAAAGATCATAAGGCAACTCGGATCAGATAGACATCAGCATAGAGCATCTAATGTGCTCTTTTCCAAAGCGGGAATGCTCCAAGGGAAGGGATAGTAGGTAAAAAAAAACCCTTTGCTTTCGCAAAGGGTTCTTAATATGGCAGGGGCGGAGAGACTCGAACTCGCGACACCCGGTTTTGGAGACCGGTGCTCTACCAACTGAGCTACGCCCCTAAATCTCGCTTAACATTATGCCTGCTAAAAAAGCAGGCACAATTAAATAAGTGGCGGAACGGACGGGGCTCGAACCCGCGACCCCCTGCGTGACAGGCAGGTATTCTAACCAACTGAACTACCGCTCCACCGATTCTTTTACGTTGTATCTTTCGATACCGGCAATATCGCGCTCTGCGACTTGCGCATTACCAGTCGTCACACTGATAACGTTTATTTGATGCCTGGCAGTGTCCTACTCTCGCATGGGGAGACCCCACACTACCATCGGCGCTACGGCGTTTCACTTCTGAGTTCGGCATGGGGTCAGGTGGGACCACCGCGCTATTGCCGCCAGGCAAATTCTGTTTCATTCCAACCGCCTCACTTCCATGAAGCCATCAGAACCAATCTTGGAACGTCGCTGAAAATCTCTCTAAAAACACCTTCGGTGTTGTAAGGTTAAGCCTCACGGATCATTAGTACTGGTTAGCTCAATGCATCGCTGCACTTACACACCCAGCCTATCAACGTCTTAGTCTTAAACGTTCCTTCAGGGGCCTTGAAGGCCCAGGGAAGACTCATCTTGAGGCAAGTTTCGCGCTTAGATGCTTTCAGCGCTTATCTTTTCCGCACTTAGCTACCGGGCAATGCCATTGGCATGACAACCCGAACACCAGTGGTGCGTTCACTCCGGTCCTCTCGTACTAGGAGCAACCCCTCTCAATCTTCCAACGCCCACGGCAGATAGGGACCGAACTGTCTCACGACGTTCTAAACCCAGCTCGCGTACCACTTTAAATGGCGAACAGCCATACCCTTGGGACCTACTTCAGCCCCAGGATGTGATGAGCCGACATCGAGGTGCCAAACACCGCCGTCGATATGAACTCTTGGGCGGTATCAGCCTGTTATCCCCGGAGTACCTTTTATCCGTTGAGCGATGGCCCTTCCATTCAGAACCACCGGATCACTAAGACCTACTTTCGTACCTGCTCGAGCCGTCACTCTCGCAGTCAAGCTAGCTTATGCCTTTGCACTAACCTCACGATGTCCGACCGTGATTAGCTAACCTTCGTGCTCCTCCGTTACTCTTTGGGAGGAGACCGCCCCAGTCAAACTACCCACCAGACACTGTCCTCACCCCAGATTATGGGGCCGAGTTAGAACATCAAACATTAAAGGGTGGTATTTCAAGGATGGCTCCACGCAGACTGGCGTCCACGCTTCAAAGCCTCCCACCTATCCTACACATCAAGGCTCAATGTTCAGTGTCAAGCTATAGTAAAGGTTCACGGGGTCTTTCCGTCTTGCCGCGGGTACACTGCATCTTCACAGCGAGTTCAATTTCACTGAGTCTCGGGTGGAGACAGCCTGGCCATCATTACGCCATTCGTGCAGGTCGGAACTTACCCGACAAGGAATTTCGCTACCTTAGGACCGTTATAGTTACGGCCGCCGTTTACTGGGGCTTCGATCAAGAGCTTCGCCTTGCGGCTGACCCCATCAATTAACCTTCCAGCACCGGGCAGGCGTCACACCGTATACGTCCACTTTCGTGTTTGCACAGTGCTGTGTTTTTATTAAACAGTTGCAGCCAGCTGGTATCTTCGACTGGCTTCAGCTCCATCCGCAAGGGACTTCACCTACATGCCAGCGTGCCTTCTCCCGAAGTTACGGCACCATTTTGCCTAGTTCCTTCACCCGAGTTCTCTCAAGCGCCTTGGTATTCTCTACCTGACCACCTGTGTCGGTTTGGGGTACGATTTAATGTTACCTGGAGCTTAGAGGATTTTCCTGGAAGCAGGGCATCAACTACTTCTGCACCGTAGTGCATCGTCATCACGCCTCAGGGTTAGTATGCAACCGGATTTACCAGGTCACACCCCCTACACGCTTAAACCGGGACAACCGTCGCCCGGCCAGCCTAGCCTTCTCCGTCCCCCCTTCGCAGTAACACCAAGTACAGGAATATTAACCTGTTTCCCATCGACTACGCTTTTCAGCCTCGCCTTAGGGGTCGACTCACCCTGCCCCGATTAACGTTGGACAGGAACCCTTGGTCTTCCGGCGAGCGGGCTTTTCACCCGCTTTATCGTTACTTATGTCAGCATTCGCACTTCTGATACCTCCAGCAACCCTCACAGGCCACCTTCAACGGCTTACAGAACGCTCCCCTACCCAACAACGCCTAAGCGTCGCTGCCGCAGCTTCGGTGCATGGTTTAGCCCCGTTACATCTTCCGCGCAGGCCGACTCGACCAGTGAGCTATTACGCTTTCTTTAAATGATGGCTGCTTCTAAGCCAACATCCTGGCTGTCTATGCCTTCCCACATCGTTTCCCACTTAACCATGACTTTGGGACCTTAGCTGGCGGTCTGGGTTGTTTCCCTCTTCACGACGGACGTTAGCACCCGCCGTGTGTCTCCCGTGATAACATTCTTCGGTATTCGGAGTTTGCATCGGTTTGGTAAGCCGGGATGGCCCCCTAGCCGAAACAGTGCTCTACCCCCGAAGATGAGTTCACGAGGCGCTACCTAAATAGCTTTCGGGGAGAACCAGCTATCTCCCGGTTTGATTGGCCTTTCACCCCCAGCCACAAGTCATCCGCTAATTTTTCAACATTAGTCGGTTCGGTCCTCCAGTTAGTGTTACCCAACCTTCAACCTGCCCATGGCTAGATCACCGGGTTTCGGGTCTATACCTTGCAACTAGTCGCCCAGTTAAGACTCGGTTTCCCTACGGCTCCCCTATACGGTTAACCTTGCTACAAAATATAAGTCGCTGACCCATTATACAAAAGGTACGCAGTCACACCACGAAGGTGCTCCCACTGCTTGTACGTACACGGTTTCAGGTTCTATTTCACTCCCCTCGCCGGGGTTCTTTTCGCCTTTCCCTCACGGTACTGGTTCACTATCGGTCAGTCAGGAGTATTTAGCCTTGGAGGATGGTCCCCCCATATTCAGACAGGATGTCACGTGTCCCGCCCTACTCATCGAACTCACGACCTGTGCATTTTAGTGTACGGGGCTATCACCCTTTGCTGCGCGACTTTCCAGACGCTTCCACTAACACACAAGCCGATTCAGGTTCTGGGCTCCTCCCCGTTCGCTCGCCGCTACTGGGGGAATCTCGGTTGATTTCTTTTCCTCGGGGTACTTAGATGTTTCAGTTCCCCCGGTTCGCCTCATGCCACTATGTATTCATGACATGATAGTGTGTCGAAACACACTGGGTTTCCCCATTCGGGTATCGCCGGTTATAACGGTTCATATCACCTTACCGACGCTTTTCGCAGATTAGCACGCCCTTCATCGCCTCTGACTGCCTAGGCATCCACCGTGTACGCTTAGTCACTTAACCTCACAACCCGAAGATGTTTCCATCGTTCGCGCTGCAAACATTTGAGAGACTCTATGACAGGTTACTCTTCATCCCAATACATCTACGGAGGGATAAATTTCAGCCGTCATGTTTCAATTTTCAGCTTGTTCCAGATTGTTAAAGAGCAATATCTTAAACATGACTCGGAAGTCATCTTTAAGATATGGTGTATCGTCAGATACTTGAGACCGCCGCTTTCACCGGGTGGGTCGGAAGCTTGGCGTCCCCTAGGGGATTCGAACCCCTGTTACCGCCGTGAAAGGGCGGTGTCCTAGGCCTCTAGACGAAGGGGACACGACACCGTACTTTTATGACGCTTTTGCTCGTTACTTTTTCATCAGACAATCTGTGTGAGCACGCCACTCGAACTAATATCTTTAGGTAAGGAGGTGATCCAACCGCAGGTTCCCCTACGGTTACCTTGTTACGACTTCACCCCAGTCATGAATCACAAAGTGGTAAGCGCCCTCCCGAAGGTTAAGCTACCTACTTCTTTTGCAACCCACTCCCATGGTGTGACGGGCGGTGTGTACAAGGCCCGGGAACGTATTCACCGTAGCATTCTGATCTACGATTACTAGCGATTCCGACTTCATGGAGTCGAGTTGCAGACTCCAATCCGGACTACGACGTACTTTATGAGGTCCGCTTGCTCTCGCGAGGTCGCTTCTCTTTGTATACGCCATTGTAGCACGTGTGTAGCCCTACTCGTAAGGGCCATGATGACTTGACGTCATCCCCACCTTCCTCCAGTTTATCACTGGCAGTCTCCTTTGAGTTCCCGGCCGAACCGCTGGCAACAAAGGATAAGGGTTGCGCTCGTTGCGGGACTTAACCCAACATTTCACAACACGAGCTGACGACAGCCATGCAGCACCTGTCTCAGAGTTCCCGAAGGCACCAATCCATCTCTGGAAAGTTCTCTGGATGTCAAGAGTAGGTAAGGTTCTTCGCGTTGCATCGAATTAAACCACATGCTCCACCGCTTGTGCGGGCCCCCGTCAATTCATTTGAGTTTTAACCTTGCGGCCGTACTCCCCAGGCGGTCGATTTAACGCGTTAGCTCCGGAAGCCACGCCTCAAGGGCACAACCTCCAAATCGACATCGTTTACAGCGTGGACTACCAGGGTATCTAATCCTGTTTGCTCCCCACGCTTTCGCACCTGAGCGTCAGTCTTCGTCCAGGGGGCCGCCTTCGCCACCGGTATTCCTCCAGATCTCTACGCATTTCACCGCTACACCTGGAATTCTACCCCCCTCTACGAGACTCTAGCTTGCCAGTTTCAAATGCAGTTCCCAGGTTGAGCCCGGGGATTTCACATCTGACTTAACAAACCGCCTGCGTGCGCTTTACGCCCAGTAATTCCGATTAACGCTTGCACCCTCCGTATTACCGCGGCTGCTGGCACGGAGTTAGCCGGTGCTTCTTCTGCGAGTAACGTCAATTGATGAGCGTATTAAGCTCACCACCTTCCTCCTCGCTGAAAGTGCTTTACAACCCGAAGGCCTTCTTCACACACGCGGCATGGCTGCATCAGGCTTGCGCCCATTGTGCAATATTCCCCACTGCTGCCTCCCGTAGGAGTCTGGACCGTGTCTCAGTTCCAGTGTGGCTGGTCATCCTCTCAGACCAGCTAGGGATCGTCGCCTAGGTGAGCCATTACCCCACCTACTAGCTAATCCCATCTGGGCACATCTGATGGCAAGAGGCCCGAAGGTCCCCCTCTTTGGTCTTGCGACGTTATGCGGTATTAGCTACCGTTTCCAGTAGTTATCCCCCTCCATCAGGCAGTTTCCCAGACATTACTCACCCGTCCGCCGCTCGTCACCCAGGGAGCAAGCTCCCCTGTGCTACCGCTCGACTTGCATGTGTTAAGCCTGCCGCCAGCGTTCAATCTGAGCCATGATCAAACTCTTCAATTAAAAGCTTGATTTGCTTCCACTCGAGAAGCGATGCTCAAAGATTTACTGCATGAATTTTACTTCAGTTAGTCACTCTTCAAGACTTGATATTTTTTTGCATCCGAAGATACTGGATATCGTCTTGTGGAGTGCCCACACAGATTGTCTGATAAATTGTTAAAGAGCAGTGCCGAGAAACTCATCGGCGCGGGCTGCGTATATTACGCTTTTCACCCGGAGAGTCAAGCGTTTATTTCGCTTTCTTCTCGCTGACCCGGCGGCTTGTCAGTCGTTGTTCCCGGTCAGTGGAGGCGCATTATAGGGAGTTCTCGGCGGGCCGCAACCCCTATTTTCAATATTTTTTCTGACCGTTGAATGTTTAACCAAAACACCGTTAAAGCGGCAGTTTTTTCAACGATTTAAAGCCATAGCCCTGCAAAACGGGCAATAAAGCGTCAGTATCTTCATTTAACGCCATGCAATACGCCAGATTCTCTTCCTGGCTCGAGACCAGGTTTTCCTGCGTAGAGATGAGCCAGGCGGTGCGACGGGCAATCGCCGCGCCGGAATCCACCAATCGGGTGCCTTCCGGCAACACTTGCATCAGCTCTTCAGCTAATAGAGGGAAATGGGTGCAGCCCAGCACGACGGTATCCGGCGGCTCGCGCATGCTCAGCCACGGATGCAGGATCTTCTTCAGCACCGGTAGCGGCACGGCTTCGCCATGCAGCTTGGCTTCCGCTAGCTCCACCAGTTCTGAAGAGCCCAGCAGTTCAATCTTGCAGTCGGTGGCGAAACGGGAAATCAGTTCGTGGGTGTAGCTGCGCTGTACGGTGCCGCGGGTCGCCAACAGGCCGACAATGCCGTTAACGGTAAGACGGGCCGCCGGTTTGATGGCGGGCACCACGCCCACGACAGGGAAACTGAAACGCTCGCGCAGGGCCGGCAAGGAGACCGTGCTGGCGGTGTTGCAGGCGATGACGACAATCGCCAGAGGATGACGTTGCTGCACCGCGCCGACAATCTCCAGCACGCGCTCAACGATAAACTCTTCGGACTTCTCGCCGTAGGGGAACGCCACGTTGTCGAACGCGTATATATAGTGGAGATCCGGCAGCAACTGCCGAATCTCCTGATACACCGACAGCCCGCCGACGCCGGAATCGAAAACCAGCACCGTCGGGCGAGGTGTGGCGGTGCTGTTAGAAGGTATAGCTTCCAGTGAGGTAGTATTCTCTTCCTGGAGTAGCGTAGCCATAGGCCGTCTCATAATCTTTATCAAACAGGTTGGCAATTCTACCACGAACTGTCAGATGAGATGTGACCGGATACGAAACTGCGAGATCCCACAGGCTCACGCCGCCAAGTTTAACGCTTTGTTCCGGATAGGTACTGTAATCCTTGTCATAACGTTGACCCAGATATTGATAAGTCACCGCCCAGTCAAAGTCATACAGCTGCCAGTCCAGCTCATATTTCACCTGCTGCTTGGCGCGCCGCAGCAGCACTTCATTGGTCTTGGCGTTGCGAGGATCGACATAGTCATAACCAATCTGATGCGTCAACGGGCCGGTATCAAACGAGGCCGTAGCTTCAATCCCTTTGATGGTCGCCTTACCCACGTTGTAATAGACGTAGTTGGTTTCCCCCGTGGAATCGATCAAATTGTCGATGTCGTTGCGATAACCGGAGATGCGCCAGGTCACCGGGCCGGTCAGCCCTTCAAAGCCACCTTCCCACTGCTTGCTTTCTTCCGGTTTCAGATCGGTGTTGTTACCGAAGTTGCCGTATAGCTGGCTCATATTCGGTGCTTTGAACGCCGTGCCATACGATGCGATAAAACGGTATCCCTCGACGAATTCCCAGGCCGCGCTGGTTTGCCAGGTGCCATGCCAGCCAAACTCGGAATGATCGTCACCTCGAACCGCACCTTCCAACGTTACCGGGCCAACCAGTTGCTGCGCAGTCAGATAGATGCCTGCATCACGTTGGCTTTTTTCACCCTTCACGGTGGTGGAATCCGGTTTGATTTTCTGTTGCTGCCAGTCGACGCCAGAGCTTACGGTACCCTGTCCAACCTGCAGCGTATTGCCCCACTGCAGGTTGTACTGTTCGGAATCCACCAGGCTGGCCGAGCTGTCATGCATGCCGAGGCGAGGATCGTAATCGTAATCCTTGCTATGGCTGTAGCTGCCAATCACTTGTGTTGCGTAAATGCCTTCTTTATAGCGCAATCCGGTATCCCAGGTTTGGCTATACAGTTTGCGCGTATCCAGCAGAGGGCTGGTCGGTGAGGAATAATAACTATCATACGCCGTGCGGTTGTCGTAACCATACCCGCGCACAAAACCGCTGACCGATTCGCTGAACTGGTGCTCAAGCGCACCATACAGCGACTTACTCATAAAGCCATCGCGATCCTGTTGGCTTTGCATGCCGGTGCTGCCGTAGGCCACCACGTCATACCCTTTGGTGTAGGTGTAGTCACCCGCCACCGTCGCCACGGTGCTGTCGCCCAACTGCTGTTGAGTCGACGCGTCATAGGATTGATAGCCGTTGGAGCCGACGCCGGCTGAGAGCGTAGTACCGTTCTTTTCGCGGGTGGTAATAATGTTGACCACGCCGCCGATGGCGTCGGAACCGTATACCGCCGAGCGCGGGCCGCGGATGTATTCGACTTTCTGCACCAACGAAATCGGGATTTGGCTAAGGTCAGAAGAGCCGCTGACGCCCGCCTGATTAAGGCGAATGCCGTCAATTAGCACCAGCACGTGGCTGGAGTTGGTGCCGCGAATAAACAGCGAGCTCTTTTGCCCCAACCCGCCGTTTTGGCCAACGTCCACGCCCGGCAAACGGCGCATCACGTCGGTCAGGCTCTTGGCCTGCCAACGATCGATATCGTTACGGGTGACGATGGTGGTCGGCGCCAGCACGGAAGAAACCGGCTGCGGGAAACGGTTGGCGGTAACCACCAGGTTATCGCCATTCGTGGCTGTGGTGTTGTCTTGCGCCCATCCAGAAAAAGCCGTGACGGAAGAGACCACCGCCAGCAGCGTATTTTTTGTAATTGTCATGAGAAAAGCATCCAAACTTAATTGGCGGATGCCGCAGGATCATGGCCGGTAGTTCGCGACGGCCACGGACATTGCGACGTAACACCGGCAGGTCTTCGGGCTTGGGATTTGCGGGCCGCAGGGCGCGACCGGCAACGGGCGATGACTTCCCATCCTGCAGTGGACAGTGTCTGCGTCGAAACGCTATCGCCGTGACTTCCCCTTACCGCTGCGCGTCAGCTCCGGATTCACACCGGATTCCCTTTTCACTCGCTGCTTGAGGCCGGACGGCAATGCTACGATCAATGCAAATAGATGTCTAGACTGCCATTAATGTTACAAATAATAAACGCGACAAAACTGGACTTCACGGGCTGATTCCCTACAATCCCCGCTGATCAAATTTGCCTGACGAGAAGAAACACATGACGCCCGAGAATTTGCCTATTGAACGTTACGATGACCAACTGGCGGAGAAAGTCGCCCGCCTGAAGACGTTGATGTCACCGTTCGCGGCGCCCGAGCCGGAAGTGTTCCGCTCGCCAGTCGACCACTACCGCATGCGCGCCGAATTCCGCATCTGGCACGACGCGGAAGACATGTATCACATCATTTTCGATCAGCAGACCAAGCAGCGTATTCGCGTCGATCAGTTCCCGGCGGCCAGCGAGCTGATCAACCGCCTGATGACCGCCCTGATCGCCGCGCTGAAACCGGAGCCGATCCTGCGCCACAAGCTGTTCCAGATAGATTATCTGTCGACGCGAAGCGGCAAAATCATCGCTTCGCTGCTGTATCACCGCAAGCTGGATGACGTTTGGCAACAGCGCGCCGAGCAGTTGCGCGACGAGCTGCGCGCGCAGGGTTTCGACCTGCAGCTGATCGGCCGAGCGTCGAAGACCAAGATCATGCTCGACCAGGATTATGTTGACGAAGTGCTGCCGGTCGCCGGCCGCGACATGATTTATCGCCAGGTGGAAAACAGCTTCACTCAGCCCAACGCGGCCATGAACGTGCAGATGCTGGAGTGGGCGTTGGCGGTCACCGCCGGTTCCAAAGGCGATTTGCTGGAGCTGTACTGTGGCAATGGCAACTTCTCGCTGGCGCTGGCGCGCAATTTCGAGCGCGTGCTGGCGACCGAGATCGCCAAACCGTCGGTGGCGGCGGCGCAGTACAACATCGCCGCCAACCATATCGACAATGTGCAGATCATCCGCATGGCGGCGGAAGACTTCACTCAGGCGATGAACGGAGTACGCGAATTCAACCGGTTGAAAGGCATCGATCTGAGCGGCTACAACTGCGAGACGATTTTCGTCGATCCGCCGCGCAGCGGGCTGGACGATGAAACGGTGAAGATGGTGCAGGCTTACCCGCGCATTCTGTATATTTCATGCAATCCGGAAACGTTGTGCGCCAACCTGGAAACGCTGCAGGCCACCCACCGGGTCAGCCGTCTGGCGCTGTTCGATCAGTTCCCTTATACCCATCACATGGAATGCGGCGTGTTGCTGGAAAAGCACCGCTGATATGACAGGGGCGCCGTGATGGCGCCCCGTTTCATTACGATTCTTGAGTCGGCACATCCGGCGCCTTGCGCGCCTTCAGTTTCATGCCGATCCACAGCACCAGCGCCACGCAGATCACCGACGGCAGGAAGTTGGAGCCGATCTGCGGATACTCGGCGCGCACGATGGCGCTGTACAGCAGCAGCCCCAGCAGGAAACAGGCCGCCGCCAGCTTCGGCATGCCATCCGGCATGGCGCGGTTCAGGTAACGCTGATGCAGGCAGTACACCGCCAGCACCAACGCGATCAGCGGGAAGATCGAAAACGGCACCACCGAGCTGAACAGCGCGGCAAAGGAACCGTTGATCGAAAGGCCGGCAATCAACGCCAGCAGTAAGGTGCCATTTTCACGGCCTGGTTTTTCCATCATTTTTTACCTTTTTTATACATGGGACACAGAAGCTTTTTCTTGTTCGCGACGATACCAGTAATACGCCCCTTTGGAGATCATCCGCAGTTGCAGCACCAGCCGTTCTTCCAGCTGCTGCCGCTGCTCGACGTCGATATCCAGCGCTTCCGCGCCGGCGCTGAACACGATGGTGACCATCGCTTCCGCCTGCGCTTCGGTAAAGCTGCGCGGCATGTGATTTTCCAACTCGAGGTAGTCCGCCAGTTCAGCGATGAAATGCTGGATCTCGCGCGCCACCGCCGCACGGAATGCCGCCGACGTGCCGGAGCGCTCGCGCAGCAGCAGGCGGAAGGCGTTCGGGTTGTTGCCGATAAACTCCATAAAGGTGGACACCGAGGTGCGGATCACGCTGCCGCCCTTGGCGATGCGTTGGCGCGCCTGGCGCATCAACTGACGCAGCATCAGGCCGCTTTCGTCCACCATGGTCAGCCCCAACTCGTCCACATCGCGGAAATGGCGATAAAACGACGTGGGCGCGATGCCCGCCTCACGTGAAACTTCCCGCAGGCTCAGACTGGCGAAGCTGCGTTCGGCGCTCAGCTGGCTGAAAGCGGCTTCGATCAGGGAACGACGAGTCCGTTCTTTTTGTTGTGCTCTGACGCCCATATGCATATCCGGATAGGTTCCATTTTCTCAGTCTAACGCCCTAGACTCGGCAATATAGCAAATTTTATTGCAACAGCATTTATACTAACGCGCTCTATCACACTTCCGCCCTGAGCCGATTGTGCTTTGACTCAAAAAGCCTAATGGTGATTGGGTGAGCAGCGCTATGATGTTAAGATACCGTTGTAATCTTGTATAAAAAAACAGGTCTCTCCTACATGCAACAGCACTATCAATTTGATGCCATTGTGATTGGCTCGGGCCCTGGTGGTGAAGGTGCCGCCATGGGGCTGGTGAAACAAGGCGCCCGCGTGGCCGTTATCGAACGGTACAATAACGTAGGCGGCGGATGTACCCATTGGGGCACCATCCCCTCCAAAGCCCTCCGCCACGCCGTCAGCCGCATTATCGAATTCAACCAGAACCCGCTTTACAACAACTCGCGCACGCTCAGCGCGACCTTCCCTGACATTTTACGCCACGCCGATAACGTCATCAGCCAGCAGACCCGAATGCGCCAAGGGTTCTATGAGCGGAACCAGTGCAAACTGTTCGCCGGCGACGCGCGCTTCATCGACGCCAACACCGTCAGCGTCAGCTACATGGACGGCACCCAGGACACCATCCGCGCCGATCACATCGTGATCGCCTGCGGCTCGCGTCCTTACCATCCGGCCAGCGTCGACTTCAACCATCCGCGCATCTACGACAGCGATTCCATTCTCGAGCTGAGCCATGAGCCGCGCCACGTGATCATTTACGGCGCCGGGGTGATCGGCTGCGAGTATGCGTCCATCTTCCGCGGCCTGAACGTCAAGGTCGATCTGATCAACACCCGCGATCGTCTGCTGGCGTTCCTCGATCAGGAGATGTCGGATTCGCTCTCTTACCACTTCTGGAACAACGGCGTGGTGATCCGCCACAACGAAGAATTCGAGAAGATCGAAGGCACCGAAGACGGCGTGATCGTGCACCTGAAGTCCGGCAAGAAGGTGAAAGCGGACTGCCTGCTGTACGCCAACGGCCGTACCGGCAACACCGATTCGCTGGGGTTGGAGAACGTCGGCCTGGAGTCGGACAGCCGCGGGCTGCTGAAAGTGAACAGCATGTATCAAACCGCGCTGTCGCACATTTATGCGGTCGGTGACGTGATCGGCTATCCGAGCCTGGCTTCCGCCGCCTACGATCAGGGCCGCATCGCCGCGCAAGCGATCGCCTCCGGCGAAGCCAGCGGTCACTTAATCGAAGATATCCCGACCGGCATCTACACCATTCCGGAAATCAGCTCCGTCGGCAAAACCGAGCAGGAACTGACCGCGATGAAGGTGCCGTATGAAGTGGGCCGCGCCCAGTTCAAGCATCTGGCGCGCGCGCAGATAGCCGGGATGAACGTCGGCAGCCTGAAGATCCTGTTCCATCGCGACACCCTGCAGATCCTTGGGATCCACTGCTTCGGCGAGCGTGCGGCGGAGATCATCCACATCGGCCAGGCGATCATGGAACAGAAAGGTGAAGGCAATACTATCGAGTATTTCGTTAATACGACCTTCAACTATCCGACCATGGCCGAAGCCTACCGGGTGGCGGCGCTAAACGGCTTAAACCGCCTGTTTTAACGCGCTGTCGATGTAGCCCTGCATGTGTTCGCGGATCGCCTCGGCCAGTTGCTCATAACGGCTGCGCAAAGGGGAGCCGGGGCGGTACACCAGCGCGATGGTGCGCTTCGGCTCCGGCTTGTAGCAATCCAGATAGCAGACGCCGTCGCGTTCGCGCTGCGGCGGTACCGCCAGTGACGGCAGCAGGGTAATGCCGCTGCCGGCCGCGACCATATTGCGCAGCGTTTCCAGACTGGTGGCGCGGAAGTGGGTATCTTCGTCCGCGCCCGCCTGGAAGCAGAAGCCCATCGCCTGATCGCGCAGGCAGTGGCCATCCTCCAGCATCAGCAGTTTCTCACCCGCCAAATCCGGCATCGGCACGCGCTCGCGCTGCGCCCACGGGTGATCGGAGTACACCGCCAGCTTCATCGGTTCATCGAACAAAGGCACTTCGATAAATGCCTCGGTTTCCTTCACCAATGCCAGAATGGCGCAGTCCAGTTTGCCGCTGTCGAGTTGCGCCAGCAGCTGATGGGTTTGCGCTTCGTGCAGGTACATTTCCAGTTTCGGGAACGTTTTGTGCAGCGTCGGGATGATCTGCGGCAGCAGATAAGGCCCCACGGTCGGGATCAGGCCGATGTGCAACGGTCCGGACATGGCTTCGCCCTGCTGGCTGGCCATCTCCTTCAATACTTTCACTTCTCGCAGCACGGTGCGCGCCTGCTCCACCAGCAACAGGCCCGCCTGGGTGAACAGCACCTTGCGGCTGGTGCGTTCGAGCAGCATGACGCCCAACTCGTCTTCCAGCTTGCGGATCTGCCCGCTCAGCGTGGGTTGGCTTACATGGCATGAATCGGCCGCGCGGCGGAAGTGCCGGTGCTCGGCCAAGGCGACCAGATACTCTAAATCACGAATATTCATTGTTTCCCTCCATTCCATGATAGCTCATGGCGATAGATAAGATAGCAATGAGCGATTAGATCTATCAAGCCCCAGCGACAATAATGTGTCCCAACGAAGCGATATCGCGCTAAATGCTAAAAATTACTTTTCCTAATTAAGGGGTTAATCAATGTTTACCAGTCAAGAAGGCAAGAAAGTTCCTCAGGTTACTTTCCACACCCGTCAGGGCGACCAATGGATTGATGTGACCACTGATGACCTGTTCAAAAACAAAACGGTCATCGTGTTCTCGTTGCCGGGCGCGTTCACGCCGACCTGCTCTTCGAGCCATCTGCCGCGCTACAACGAGCTGTCCAGCGTATTCAAACAGCACGGCGTCGACGGCATTCTGTGCGTCTCGGTGAACGACACCTTCGTGATGAACGCCTGGAAAGCCGATCAGCATGCGGAAAACATCACCTTCGTGCCGGACGGCAACGGTGAATTCACCAAAGGCATGAACATGCTGGTCGAGAAAGCGGATCTGGGCTTTGGCCCGCGTTCATGGCGTTACTCGATGCTGGTGCGCGACGGCGTGGTCGAGAAAATGTTCGTCGAACCGAACAAACCGGGCGACCCGTTTGAGGTGTCCGACGCAGACACCATGCTGAAATACCTGGCGCCGGAATTCAAAGTGCAAGAGTCGGTCTCCCTGTTCACCAAACCAGGCTGCCCATTCTGCGCCAAAGCCAAGCAGATGCTGCAAGAGCGCGGCATTCAGTATGAAGAGATTGTGCTGGGCAAAGACGCTACCACCGTCAGCCTGCGCGCCGTCAGCGGCCGCGCCACGGTGCCGCAGGTCTTCATCGGCGGCCGTCACATTGGCGGCAGCGACGATCTGGAAACATTCCTGTCAGCTTAATAAGTAATAACAAAGCCAACGTGAACTTTGGCGGGCTACGGCCCGCCCTTTTTTTACCTTTCAGGAGCGGATATGAAACTGTTGAACGTTGATGTCGCGGTCATCGGCGGCGGCACCGCAGGGCTCGGCGCCTATCGCGCGGCCAAACTGTCTACCCCCAGCGTGGTGATGATTGAAGGCGGGCCTTACGGCACCACCTGTGCGCGCGTTGGCTGCATGCCATCCAAATTACTGATCGCCGCCGCCGAAGCGGTGCATCAAATCGAACGTGCGCCGGGCTTTGGCGTGCACCCAACCGGCAAAACGCGTATCGACGGACGCGAGGTGATGGCGCGCGTCAAACGCGAACGCGATCGTTTCGTCGGCTTCGTGCTGGAAGGCGTGGACGAGATCCCGGCCGCCGACAAAATTCAGGGCTATGCCCGCTTTATCGACGACAACACGCTGCAGGTCGATGACCATACGCGCATCGTGGCGCAGCGCATCGTGATCGCCACCGGCTCTCGCCCCAGTTGGCCGGCGCCGTGGAATGAATTGGGCGATCGCCTGATCGTCAACGACGATCTGTTCAACTGGGATGACTTGCCGCAGTCCGTGGCGGTATTCGGCCCTGGCGTGATCGGGCTGGAGTTGGGGCAAGCGCTGCACCGCCTCGGCGTCGACACCAAGGTCTTCGGCATCGGCGGCGCCGTCGGGCCGCTGACCGACAGCGCCGTGCGCGATTACGCTGCGAAGGCGCTGGGGGAAGAATTCTACCTCGACGCCGACGTGAAAGTGGAGATGATGCAGCGCGAAGGCGACCGCGTATTTATCCGCTATCAGGATCTGCAGGGCCAGTCGCAGGAGATCCTGGTGGACTACGTGCTGGCCGCCACCGGCCGCCGCCCCAACGTCGATCGGCTGGGTCTTGAAAACACCGGCCTGCAGCTCGACGCTCGAGGCGTGCCGCTGGCCGACCGCCTGACGATGCAAACCAGCGTGCCGCATATCTTTATCGCCGGCGACGCCAGCAACCAACTGCCGCTGTTGCATGAGGCCAGCGATCAGGCACGCATCGCCGGCGCCAATGCCGGCAGCTTCCCGGAGATCAATCCGGGTCTGCGCCGCAGCGCGATTTCGGTGGTGTTCTCCGATCCGCAGATCGCCATGGTCGGCTCGACCTTCCGCGAGCTGAGCGAGAAGTTCAGCGCCTGCGGATGTTTTGAAGTGGGCAAGGTCTCGTTTGAGAATCAGGGCCGCTCGCGGGTGATGCTGCGCAACAAGGGCGTTCTGCACGTTTACTGCGAGCAAGGCACCGGCCGTTTCCTCGGCGCGGAAATGATCGGCCCGGACGCCGAACACATTGCGCACCTGTTAGCCTGGGCGCACCAACAGCAGATGACCGTCGATCAGATGCTGGACATGCCGTTCTATCATCCGGTGATTGAAGAAGGCTTGCGCACTGCGCTGCGCGACCTGCAGGCGAAGCTCAAACTCGGCACGGCCGAAATCGAGCGCTGTCAGCGCTGTCCGGGCGAATAACGCCTCCTTCTCCGTTCACACCTACCGGGCCTTCAGGCCCGGTTTTTTTGCGCAGCGCTTTCCAGATTTTCCTCCCTCCTCTTGCCTCACGGCCCTCCTGCGCTCATTTTTTATGCTTTGATATTGAAGTGATATCAATAATAATACTAAAATGGAGGCAACATGAACGAGATCAGGGATGACATCGCTGATTTGCAACAGCGGCAGAACAGCATCAAATTCGCCGAGTTAGCGAAAATCTGCGTGCGATGGTTTGGGCCGCCGCGCATAAACGGTAGCAGCCATCACGTTTATCGCATGCCCTGGCCAGGCGATCCGCGCATCAATATCCAACGCGGCAACAACGGCGCGGCCAAGGCATATCAGGTTAAGCAGGTCATCGCCGCACTGGCCAGAATGGAGGAAGAACATGGAAAAGCATGAACACTATACCTATCGCATCACCTGGTCAGCGCAAGACCGTGAATATGTCGGGCTGTGCGCCGAATTCCCCTCGTTGTCCTGGCTGGCCGCCACGCGTACCGGCGCATTGGAGGGTATCGAGAAAGTGGTGAGCGAAACGATCGCCGACATGCTGGCACAAGGCGAAACGCCGCCGCAGGCGTTGGCGGAGAAAAATTTCAGCGGCAAACTGGTGCTGCGCATGACGCCGGAACAGCATCGCCGGCTGGCGATCGGCGCGATGGAAGAAGGCGTGAGCCTGAACCGTTATCTCTGCGCACGCCTGGCGGGGTAAAGGTTCAAGGGCGGCGCCAGGCCGCCCTCGTCGTCAAGCCAAACGCTGTTTCGCTGCGGCGATGGCCGCGGCCACCTGCTGCGGCGCGACGCCGCCTTTGGCCGCACGTTTGTCCAGGCAGGATTGCAACGCCAGGATCGGATAGACGTCGTCGCCAATCGTCGCGCTGAACTGCTGCAAATCCGCCAGCGGCAGCGCTTCCAGCGGTTTGCCCTGGCGAATGGCTTCTACCACCGCCTCACCGACGATATGGTGCGCTTCGCGGAACGGCACGCCTTTGGCGACCAGGTAGTCCGCCAACTCGGTGGCATTCGCATAACCCTGCTCCGCCGCTTCCCGGCAGCGCGGGCGCTTAACCTGAATGCCGTCCAGCACCAGCGCCGCCATCTGCAGGCAGTCCATCCAGGTGTCGAGCGCGTCGAACAGCCCTTCTTTGTCTTCCTGCATGTCTTTGTTGTACGCCAGCGGCAGGCCTTTCAGCGTCATCATCATGCCGGTCAGCGCGCCCTGTACGCGGCCGCATTTGCCGCGGATCAGCTCCAGCGCGTCCGGGTTTTTCTTCTGCGGCATCAGCGAAGAGCCGGAGGTCACGCGGTCAGACAGCTCGACAAACGCCGCCTCGCCGCTGTTGAAGAAGATCAGATCTTCGGCGAAGCGCGACAGGTGCACCATGCTGATGGCGGCGTTGGACAGCAGCTCCAGCACGTGATCGCGATCGGATACGCTGTCCAGGCTGTTGCGGGTCGCCGAGGCAAAACCCAGCCAGCCGGCCAGCTGCTCGCGATCGATAGGATACGCGGTGCCGGCCAGCGCGCCGCTGCCCAGCGGGCTGACGTCCAGCCGTTTCAGGGTATCCTGCAGGCGGCTTTCATCGCGCGCCAGCATCTCGACATAGGCCAGGCACCAGTGCGCGAAAGTCACCGGCTGCGCGCGTTGCAGGTGGGTATACCCCGGCATCACCGCATCCTGGTTGGCTTCGGCGGTCTCCATCAGCGCCTGCTGCAGCTGGACGATCGCCTGATGCAGATCGCCGATCTGCTTTTTGCACCACAGCTTCAGATCGGTCGCGACCTGATCGTTGCGGCTGCGGCCGGTGTGCAGCTTCTTGCCCAAATCGCCGACCTTCTCGATCAGCTTCTGCTCCACCCAGCTGTGGATGTCTTCGGCATCGCTTTGGACGATCGCCAAAGGATCGGCCTGGACTTCCGTCAGCAAGGCATTCAGCGCCTGCTCCAGCTGCTGTTGCTCCGTTGCCGTCAACACGTTAACGGTCACCAGCGCCTTCGACCAGGCCACCGAGCCCACGATATCTTGCTCCGCCAGGCGATAATCGAACCGCAGTGAATCGTTGAGTTGCTTGAACCGCTGATCCGCCGCCTGAGTGAACCGTCCGCCCCAAAGTGCCATACCTTTACTCCTGAATTTTTATGCGAAAGGGCGCAGCATGCTGCGCCCTTGCAGAATCACGCCAATCGGTTATTTATTCTTTTTCTCGTTCAACGCGCGGATGCGTGAAGACAGAGAGAACAGGCGGATAAAGCCGCCCGCGTGGCTGTGATCGTAAACTTCGTCTTCGCCGAAGGTGGCGAACTCTTCGGAGTACAGGCTGTTGGCGGATTTTTTCTGGGTCGCCGTCACCTGGCCTTTGTACAGCTGCAGCACCACTTCACCGTTCACCTCTTCAGCCAATGCTTCGGCAGAGGCCTGCAGCGAGCGGCGCAGCGGCGCGAACCAACGGCCGTCGTACACCACATAGGACATCTCCAGGCCCAGCTGCTCGCGCCATTTGAAGCTGTCGCGATCCAGCACCAGCTGCTCGATGGCGCGCAGCGCCGCCACCATGATGGTGCCCCCCGGGGTCTCATAGCAGCCGCGGGATTTGATGCCCACCAGACGGTTTTCCACGATGTCGATACGGCCGACGCCGTGCTTGGCGCCCAGCGCGTTCAGGGTTTCCAGGCACTGGTACGGCGACAGCGCTTTACCGTTAACCGCCACGACGCGGCCTTTCTCGACGGTAACGGTCACCTGCTCAGGCTGGTCCGGCGCTTCCTGCGGATCGACGGTCCATACCCAGCAATCCTTGTTTGGCGCGTTCCACGGGCTTTCCAACACGCCGCCTTCGGTGGAGATGTGCCAGGCGTTCTCATCGCGGCTGTAGATTTTCTCCAGCGATGCGGTGGTCGGGATATTGCGCTCTTTCAGGTAATCCAGCAGCGCTTCACGGGAACGCAGGTTCCACTCGCGCCACGGCGCTACCACTTTCAGCTGCGGCGCCAGCGCGGTGTAGGTGGTTTCGAAACGCACCTGATCGTTGCCTTTGCCGGTCGCGCCGTGGCACAGCGCGTCTGCGCCCAGTTTCAACGCCAGCTCGACCTGCGCCTTGGCGATGATCGGCCGCGCCATCGAGGTACCCAGCAGATAGCTGCCCTCGTACAGGGCGCCGGTCTGCAGCACCGGATAAACGTAATCACGGATAAATTCTTCACGCAGATCGACCACGTGACATTCAGAGGCACCGGACTGCAGGGCTTTTTGCTCCACGCCTTCCAGATCGCTGCGCTCCTGGCCGATGTCCGCCACGAACGCCACCACTTCACAGCCGCCGTAGTTCTCTTTCAGCCATGGAATGATGGCCGAGGTATCCAGGCCGCCGGAGTACGCCAGAACGATTTTTTTGATGCCTTGGTTTTGCATGATCTATTCCTTTCTAATTCTAAAATTAAGCGAGGATCCGGGTGCCAATCGACACGCCGTTAAACAAAGCAGGAAGCTGATCGGCATGGCGCCAGCTGGCGATATCCACCGGGCGGCCGAGGGTGCGGGCAGCGTCGAGCGCCGCATTCACCTTCACCACCATACCATCGGTGATGATGCCTTGCGCGATCAGTTGTTCCGCTTTTTGCGCCGTCATTTCCGCAATGCGTTGGCCCTTGCCGTCGAGGATGCCGCTGACGTCCGACAGCAGGATAAGGTCCGCCCCCAGCGTCGCCGCCAGCGCCGTCGCCGCCTGATCGGCGTTCACATTCATTAACTGCCCTTCGGCGGTGATGCCGATGGAGCTGACAACCGGCAGGTAGCCGGCGCCCAGCAGGGTATTGAGCAGTGCGGGCGAACCGGGCTGCGCGTTGCCGACGTGGCCCAATGCCGGATCGAGCGGGGTCACGACCGCGCTGCCGCCGTCCGCCAGGCTCAGGCCGACGGCGTTGATTTGATGTTTAATCGCCCACGCCAGCAGCGTTTTGTTGGCGGTGCCGGCCAGCGCCCCGGTGATGATGTCGATCTGATCGGCCGGCGTGACCCGCAGGCCGTTCTTTTTCACCACCGGCAAAGCGAGCTGCTTCATCAGTTCGTCCACCACGCAGCCGCCGCCGTGCACGATCACCAGCGGGCGCTGGTGCTGCTGCCGATAGCTGTCCAACGCGGTAAACAGACGCTCCAGCGCTTCTTCACTGTCTAATAACACGCCACCTAACTTGATAATTAACGGGTTCATTGCTGTTTACTCACGCTGGTTTAAAGGAGTGATTGGGTTTCCGGGAAGCCGAAACGGATATTCAGGCATTGCACCGCCTGCGCCGCCGCGCCTTTCAGCAGATTGTCTTCCACCGCCACGGCGATCAGATGCTCGCCCTGCACCGCAAAACCGATGTCACAGAACGGCAGCCCCACCACCGATTTCAGCGCCGGCACGCCCTGGTCGTACAGCCGCACCAGCGGCTTGTCGTCATAGGCGGCATGATAGGCGGCCGCGACGTCCTGCGCGGTCACCCCGGCTTTCAGACGGCAGGTGATGGTTTCAAGGATGCCGCGCGGGAAATTGCCCAGGTGCGGCGTAAAGATGACCGGCACGCCGAGGTGCGCGGCGATCTCCGGCTGGTGCCGATGAGTGAAAATACCGTACGGCTGCAGGCTCACTTCGCAGAAGCTGGTGGTCATGCTGGCCTTGCGCCCGGCGCCGCTGACGCCGCTGGTGGCGTTGATCACCGGCCACTGGTCGAGGTTCAGCAGCTGTTTTTCGATCAACGGTTTCAGCGCCAGCTGCGCCGCCGTCGGGTAACAGCCCGGCACCGCGATCAGCTGCGCCTGTTTGATCTTGTCGCTCTGCCACTCCGCCAGGCCGTACACCGCCTGCTCCAGCAGAGCGCCATGCTGATGCTCGAAACCGTAGTACTGGCTATAAAAACCGGCGTCCTGCACGCGAAAGGCGCCGGACAGATCGAACACCACGCAGCCCGCCGCCAGGAAAGCCGGTGCGATATCGTGGCTGACTTCATGGGCGGTGGCGAGGAACACTACATCGATGCCCTGCGCCGCCTTGGCGACGTCGGTCAACGGCTGCAGCGGCAGATCGACGATGCCTTTCAACTGGGGATGGAGATCGGAAAGCAACTTTCCTGCATCTGCACTTTGCGCTGAAACCGCTAAAGCGGTTATGTTCATGTGTGGGTGGCGATTCAGGTAAGCCGTGAGCTCCGCTCCGGCGTAACCGCTGGCACCAACGATCAGCGTATTCAACATGTGGCCTTTCACCTTCTAAACTGACGTGCGGTCGCTTGCGACCCAGGTAACAGGGCTAGCCAGCGTTGTTGCGCCGTTCACCCACGGAGCCAGGCGTTGATGCTTTTATAAACATCCGGGCATCGGGTTCCCTTACGCTTCGGCTTACTGTATTTTTATTCAAAATAAATGCATGAATATTGATACTATCCTAACCTAAGGCTGTCAACAGTGAAGATGAAATTACCTCCATTTATTGAGCTGTACCGGGCGTTGATCGCCACTCCGTCAATCAGCGCCACCGATGCCGGCCTCGATCAGAGCAATGAGGCGTTAATCAACTTGCTGGCCGGATGGTTTGCCGACCTGGGCTTTCGCGTCGACGTACAGCCGGTGCCGGAGTCGCGCCACAAATTCAACCTGCTGGCCAGCATCGGCGAAGGCAGCGGCGGCCTGCTGCTGGCCGGGCACACCGATACGGTGCCTTACGACGAAGGCCGCTGGACGCGCGATCCCTTCACCCTGACCGAGCACGACAACAAGCTCTACGGGCTGGGCACCGCCGACATGAAAGGCTTCTTCGCCTTTATTCTGGATGCGGTGCGCGATATCGACGCGAGCAAGCTGACCAAGCCGTTGTACATTTTAGCCACCGCAGATGAAGAAACGACGATGGCCGGCGCGCGTTACTTCGCCGCCTCTACCGCCATTCGTCCGGATTTCGCCATCATCGGCGAGCCGACCTCGCTGCAGCCGGTGCGCGCGCACAAGGGCCACATGGCCAACGCCATTCGCATCGTCGGCCAGTCCGGCCACTCCAGCGATCCGGCGCGCGGCGTCAACGCCATCGATCTGATGCACGAGTCCATCGGCCGCCTGATGGAGCTGCGCAAGACCCTGCAGGAGCGCTACAACAACCCGGCGTTCGCCGTGCCTTATCCCACCATGAACTTCGGCCATATCAGCGGCGGCGACGCGGCCAACCGCATCTGCGCCTGTTGCGAACTGCACCTGGATATCCGCCCGCTGCCCGGCATGACGCTCGACAACATCAACGAACTGATGCATCAGGCGCTGGAGCCAGTGAGCCAACGCTGGCCGGGCCGCCTGACCATCGAAGAGCTGCACGCGTCGGTGCCGGGCTACGAATGCCCGACCGACCACCGCATGGTGGCGGTGATCGAGGAACTGCTGGGCACCCGCACGCAGGTGGTCAACTACTGCACCGAAGCGCCGTTTGTGCAACAGGTCTGCCCGACGTTGGTGCTCGGCCCCGGTTCCATCGATCAGGCCCACCAGCCGGACGAATACATCGACACCGCGTTTATCGAACCGACGCGCAAACTGTTGGGCCAGCTGGTCAATCACTTTTGCCGGCAATAAACCCGACATTTAACAGGGGAAATGCTTTATGCTTCCCCTAACTCAAAATAAGTAGAAAGCAGCGAAATAAGCCACGCTGATAACCCACGCGGCGTAATTAAATTTCAGAAAATGCGCCGATTTTGATGTTTTTTTGCTAAAAATAGTGTCAATTGACGATTGGACAGGAACGCGATGGGATCAGGCAGGCGGTCTGCGCCTGACGCGTGAAATTTATTTACAAGATAAAAATCATACATACAGAACTGGGTCAGGGGTTATATGAACGAACAATATTCGGCAATGCGCAGTAATGTCAGTATGCTCGGCAAATTGCTCGGCGATACCATCAAAGAAGCGCTGGGCGAGCATATTCTCGATCGCGTTGAGACCATCCGTAAGCTTTCCAAATCCTCACGCGCCGGCAACGAAGCGCATCGCCAGGAGCTGCTCTCCACCCTGCAGAACTTGTCCAACGACGAGCTGCTGCCGGTGGCGCGCGCCTTCAGCCAGTTCCTCAACCTGACCAACGTCGCCGAGCAGTACCACAGCATTTCGCCCAACGGCGAAGCCGCCAGCAACCCGGAAGCGCTGGCCCAACTGTTCAGCCGCCTCAAAGACAAAAAGCTCAGCGACAAAGAGCTGCAGCACGCGGTGTCGCAACTCTCCATCGAGCTGGTGCTGACGGCGCACCCGACGGAGATCACCCGCCGCACCCTGATCCACAAGCTGGTGGAGGTCAACACCTGCCTCAGCCAGCTCGATCACAACGATCTGGCCGACTACGAGCGCAACAAGATCATGCGCCGCCTGCGCCAGCTGGTAGCCCAGTCGTGGCACACCGATGAAATTCGCAAACACCGCCCTTCCCCGATCGACGAAGCCAAATGGGGTTTTGCCGTCGTGGAAAACAGCCTGTGGGAAGGCGTGCCGGCGTTCCTGCGCGAATTCAACGAACAGCTGGAAAACTCCATCGATTACAGCCTGCCGGTAGAAGCGGTGCCGGTGCGCTTCACCTCCTGGATGGGCGGCGACCGCGACGGCAACCCGAACGTCACCGCCGAAATTACCCGCCATGTGCTGCTGCTCAGCCGCTGGAAAGCCTGCGACCTGTTTACCCGCGACATCCAGGTGCTGGTCTCCGAGCTGTCGATGACCGAGTGCACCCCTGAGCTGCGCGCCCGCGCCGGCGGCGATGAGGTGCAGGAGCCTTACCGCGAAATCATGAAGCAGCTGCGCAGCCAGCTGATGAGTTCCCAGGCTTATCTTGAAGGTCGCCTGAAGGGCGAGCGCGTGCTGAAACCGCACGACCTGCTGGTGAACAACGAGCAGCTGTGGGAGCCACTGTATGCCTGCTACCAGTCGCTGCAGGCCTGCGGCATGGGCATCATCGCCAATGGTCAACTGCTGGATACCCTGCGCCGCGTGCGCTGCTTCGGCGTGCCGCTGGTGCGCATCGACGTGCGTCAGGAGAGCACCCGCCATACCGAAGCCATCGCCGAGCTGACCCGCTATCTGGGGCTGGGCGATTATGAAAGCTGGTCGGAAGCCGATAAACAGGCGTTCCTGGTCCGCGAACTGAACTCCAAACGCCCGCTGGTGCCGCTGAAATGGCAACCGAGCGCCGACACGCAGGAAGTGCTGGAAACCTGCCGGGTGATTGCCGAAGCGCCGCAGGGCTCGATCGCCGCCTATGTGATTTCGATGGCGCGCACGCCTTCCGACGTGCTGGCGGTGCACCTGCTGCTGAAAGAGGCCGGCTGCCCGTTCGCGCTGCCGGTCGCCCCGCTGTTCGAAACCCTCGACGACCTGAACAACGCCGACGACGTAATGACCCAGTTGCTGAACATCGACTGGTATCGCGGCTTCATCCAGGGCAAACAGATGGTGATGATCGGCTATTCCGACTCGGCGAAAGACGCCGGCGTGATGGCCGCTTCCTGGGCGCAGTACCGCGCGCAGGACGCGCTGATCAAAACCTGTGAAAAGGCCGGCGTGGCGCTGACGCTGTTCCACGGCCGCGGCGGTTCCATCGGCCGCGGCGGCGCTCCGGCGCATGCGGCGCTGCTGTCGCAGCCGCCGGGCAGCCTGAAGGGCGGCCTGCGCGTCACCGAACAGGGCGAGATGATCCGCTTCAAGTTCGGCCTGCCGGAAGTCACCATCAGCAGCCTGGCGCTGTATGCCGGCGCGATCCTCGAGGCCAACCTGCTGCCGCCGCCGGAACCGAAGAAAGAATGGCGGGCGCTGATGGACGACCTATCCGAGACCTCCTGCCGAATGTATCGCGGCTACGTGCGTGAAAACCCGGACTTCGTGCCTTACTTCCGCGCGGCCACGCCGGAGCTGGAGCTGGGCAAACTGCCGCTGGGCTCGCGCCCGGCCAAGCGCAAGCCGAACGGCGGCGTAGAGAGCCTGCGCGCCATTCCGTGGATCTTCGCCTGGACGCAGAACCGCCTGATGCTGCCGGCCTGGCTCGGCGCCGGCGCCGGATTGCAGGAAGCGGTGAAAGCCGGCAAACAGGCGGAGCTGGAGGCGATGTGTCGCGACTGGCCGTTCTTCTCCACCCGCATCGCCATGCTGGAAATGGTGTTCGCCAAAGCCGACCTGTGGCTGGCGGAATACTACGATCAGCGCCTGGTGGATAAATCGCTGTGGCCGCTGGGCCAACAGCTGCGCGATCAGCTGGAAAGCGACATCAAGGTGGTGCTGACCATCGCCAACGATGCGCACCTGATGGAAGACCTGCCGTGGATCGCCGAATCCATCGCGCTGCGCAACGTCTATACCGACCCGTTGAACGTCTTGCAGGCCGAATTGCTGCACCGTTCGCGCCAGCAGGAGCAGCCGGACGCCCGCGTGGAGCAGGCGCTGATGGTTACCATCGCCGGCGTCGCCGCCGGGATGCGCAACACCGGCTAGTGAGCCTCATCGCGGCCCCGTTTATCGGGGCCGTTTTTTTATGTCTCCCCCACAAAAAAAGGGCGCCGCGGTAAAGCGGCGCCCTTTTAAATGGAACAGACCCGTCAGGCGGCGGCCACCGGTCGCACGCCCAGCGTGTGGCAGATGGCGTAACTCATCTCGGCGCGGTTCAGGGTATAGAAGTGGAAATCTTTCACCCCTTCGCGGCTCAGGATCTTCACCATGTCCATGGCGATGTTGGCACCAACCATTTTGCGGGTCTCCGCATCGTCGTCCAGCCCTTCGAACATGCTGGTCATCCAGCTTGGCACCCGCACGTTGGTCATGGTGGCGAAGCGCTGCAGCTGCTTGAAGTTGGACACCGGCAGAATGCCCGGCACGATTTCCACGTCGATACCGGCGGCGACGCAGCGGTCGCGAAAGCGCAGGTAGCTCTCAACGTCGAAGAAGAACTGGGTAATCGCGCGACTGGCGCCGGCATCGATCTTGCGTTTCAGGTTAATCAAATCGGCCTGGGCGCTCTTCGCCTCCGGGTGCACTTCCGGGTAAGCGGCGACGGAAATGTCGAAGTCACCCACGTCTTTCAGCAGCGCCACCAGATCGGTCGCGTACATTTCCGGCTTGCCGCCGCCCGGCGGCAGATCGCCGCGCAGCGCCACGATATGGCGGATGCCGCTGTTCCAGTAATCGGTCGCGATGTCGCGCAGCTGCGCCGGGCTGGCGTCGATGCAGGTCAGGTGCGGCGCCGCCTCCAGGCCGGTGCGTTCCTTGATCCCTTTGATGATGCTGTGGGTGCGATCGCGCTCGCCGGAGTTGGCGCCGTAGGTGACGGAAACGAATTTAGGTTTGAGGATGCTCAGACGATCGATCGACTGCCACAGGGTCTCTTCCATCTCGCTGGTGCGTGGCGGGAAGAACTCGAATGATACGTTAATCTGGCCGTTCAACTCCGCCAGACTCTGATTCAGCGCTTCCCGCTGGTTTGCGTGGAAAAAACTCATACCCTGCTCACCTCTTATCGATCACTGTTTTTATTTCATCTTGATGAGCGTCTATACGTTTAGACGTCTAGATAGAAAATGCCGCATGTTGGCTAAAGAGTCAACAGGAAAATGAGGGGAATAAGATGATTAATCCTCACCCGCTCAACGAGGGAATTTCATGATCGCGACAAAGATAAGTATGGCAGGAAAAGCCAAGGGGCGCGGTGAGCCCGCGCCCGCAGAGGATTAAAGCAGCTGCGCCAATCGGTTAAGGTCTGACTGGATCGCGCCGGCGGTCACATCGCGGCCGGCGCCCGGCCCGCGGATCACCAGCGGATTATCGCGATACCAGCGGCTTTCGATGGCGAACACGTTGTCGCACGGCAGCAGCGAGGCCAGAGGATGCTCAGGGCGCACCGCCTCTACGCCGACCCGCGCCTTGCCGTTGGCGTCGAAACGCGCCACATGGCGCAGCACCAGGCCCATTTCGCTGGCGGCCTCAAAGCGCTGTTGCATCTGCTGATTCAGCGCCTCACCGTTCTCGAAGAACTGATCGACGGAGCCCAGCTCGCACCCCGCCGGCACCAGCGACTCGACCCGCACCTGGTTCGGTTCGATGTCGTAGCCCGCCTCGCGCGCCAGGATCACCAGCTTGCGCATCACGTCCTGGCCGGAGAGATCGACCCGCGGATCCGGTTCGGTCAGCCCCTGCTGCCAGGCCTGATCCACCAGCTCGGTGAACGGCACCGTGCCGTCATACTGCAGGAACAGCCAGGAGAGCGTGCCGGAGAAGATACCGCTGATCGCCAGAATGCTGTCGCCGCTGTCGCGCAGATCGCGCACCGTGTGGTTGACCGGCAGGCCGGCGCCGACGGTGGCGTTATACAGCCAGTGGCGGCCGGTTTTGGCGAAGGCGTCGCGTATTTGGCGATAGCTGTCGCTACACGAGGCCCCCGCCAACTTGTTGGCGCTGATCACGTGGAAACCGTAGCTGGCGAAATCCAGATACTGCCCGGCCAGCTCTTCGCTGGCGGTCACGTCGAGCACCACCAGATCGTCGAACGGGTGCGCGCGCATCCACAGGAACAGCGATTCTTCATCCAGCTCCTGCGCTTCGTCCTCAAAGAATGCCAGCGCGCGGCTGGCGTCCAGCCCGTCATAGTTCAGCAGGCTGCGGCGGCTGTCCACCACCCCCGCCAGGATAAATTCGAAGCCGCTGCGCGCGGAGATATTGGTCTGCTCACGGGCGAACAGCTCCAGCCAGCGCGACCCGATATTGCCCTTGCCGAACAGCACCAGACCGATGCGCTTCTCGGCGCGGAACAGGCTTTGGTGCAGCCCCTGGATCAGCAGCGCGGTCGGCCCCTGGCGCAATACCGCCACCAGGCTGATGCCATCTTCCGCCTGCCAGATAAACTCGACCGGCTGATCTTTCAGCTGCTGATAGAAACGGTGGCTGTGCAGCGGGTTCTTGCACACCCCGGCGCCGACCATCGCCACCAGCGCCAATCCTTCGCGCAGGCGCAGCTCGCCTGGCAGCACCGCGGCCTGCAGCGTCGCCAGCGCGCTGTTGACCACCTCGGAGGTGTAGCACAGCTGCACCAGGTTGCGGTCTGGATGGATGCCCACCGCCAGCGGTTTGATCTGCGCGCGCTTGAGCACCAGATCCAACTCTTTCTGCGCCAGTTTGAAGTCATGCTGAGCGGCAACGTGCAGTTCAATCAGGCACACATCGTCGTGGCTGGTGACAATCTTGGCGCCGGTGCCGGAAGCCAATACGCGCTCAATGCGCGTCGAGCCCTGCTCCGGCTGATAGCTGCAGCGCAGCTGAAGATCGATATCGCTACCGGAGACCGGCTGCAGGGTACGGGTGTGCAACACCGGCGCAGCCAGACGCGCCAGCTCGCTGGCTTCGTCCAGACGCAGCAGCGGCAGCAGGCAGGCATCTTTCACCTTGCGCGGATCGGCGCTGTAAACCCCGGCCACGTCGCTCCAGATGGTGACGCGCGCAGCGCCGGCCAGCGCGCCGACCTGAGTAGCGGAGTAGTCGCTGCCGTTACGCCCCAACAGCACGGTTTCCCCGGCGTCGTTGCGCGAAATGAACCCGGTCACTACCAGGCGTTTACCCGGGTGTTGGGCCATCAATTGTTGCAACAGCGGGTAAGAACGGCCTTCATCCACCTGCGGCTGCGCGGCGCGCTCGGCGCGCAGGAAGTCACGCGCATCCAGCCAGGCCGCCTGCATGTCCAGGTGGTTGAGCACCGCCGCCATCAGGCGCGCCGACCAAATCTCGCCGTGCCCGACCACTTCGGCGTAGCACACCTCGTCGACATTGCCGTCCAGCAGCGCCGCCAGGCGTTCCAGATCCTGAATGAACTCGGCGATCAGCGGCTCGGCGCTTTCCGGCGGCAACAGGCCGCTGATAAGATCGCTGTGATAACGACGCAACGTCTGCTGCACCTGGTGCGCAGACAGGCGATCGCTCTGGCTGAGCTTCAGCCAGTTGATCAACTGGTTGGTGGTACTGCCGGCGGCCGATACCACCATCATGTCGCCCGGCTGGCTGTATTCCGCCATAATCCCGGCCACACGCAGATAACACTTCACATCCGCCAGACTGCTGCCGCCAAACTTGTGCAGTTGACGCCCGCTCACCGGCCCTGCTACAGCAATTGCATTCATGCTTACCTCGTTGCCGCCGCCTGGAAAGCGCGTTCCAGATCGGCAATCAAATCTTCACTGTCTTCAATACCCACGGAAATGCGCAGCAGGCTCTCGGAGATGCCGGCCGCTGCCCGCGCCTCCGCCGCCATGCCGGCGTGAGTCATGGTCGCTGCATGCGAGATCAGGCTTTCTACGCCGCCCAACGATTCTGCCAGAGTAAACAGCTCAAGGGCAGAGAGAAAACGGCGCAGCACCGCTTCATCGCCGTCCAGTTCAAAACTCAGCATCGCGCCGAAACCGCGCTGCTGACGACGGGCGATCTCATGCCCCGGATTCTCCGGCAGGGAAGGATGATACAGCTTTTTCACCAGCGGTTGCTGCTGTAAATAGTCAACAATCGCTTCAGCGTTTTGTTGCGCCGCCTTGATGCGTGGCGACAACGTGCGCATGCCGCGCAGCAACAGATAGCTGTCGAACGCGCCGCCGGTCACGCCGATGTTGTTCGCCCACCAGGCCAGCTCGACCGCCAGCTCAGGATCTTTGGCGATCACCGCGCCGGCCACCACGTCCGAATGCCCGTTCAGGTATTTGGTGCAAGAATGGACCACCAGATCGGCACCGAGTTCGATCGGCTGTTGCAGGGCCGGGCTGAGGAACGTGTTGTCCACCACCGTCAACGCGCCCGCCGCGTGCGCGGCAGCGCAGATCGCCGCGATGTCCACCACCCGCAGCAGCGGATTGCTGGGGCTTTCTATCAACACCAGCTTCGGCTTTTGCGCCAGCGCCTGTTGCAGGGCGGCCTCATTGCCTTGATCGACGAACAGCACGCGATAAGCGCCGCGCTTGCTCAGGCTGTCGAATAACCGATAGCTGCCGCCGTAACAGTCGTGCGGCGCCACCAGCAGATCACCGGGCTTCAGCAGTACGGTGGTCACCAGATGGATCGCCGACATCCCGCTGCCGGTCATCACCGCGCCGGCGCCGCCTTCCAGCTCCGCCAACGCGCGCTGCACCACGTCGCGCGTCGGGTTGCCGCGGCGCGAGTAGTCATGAGCTCGGGGTTGATTGAAGTCGGTAAAGTTATAGGTGCTGGACAGATGAATCGGCGGGACAACGCAGCCGTACTGTTCGTCGTCGTTCAGGCCGCTGCGTACGGCAATCGTGGCTGGTTTACGCGTCATGGGCTCGCTCGGCTCTCGGTTCGGTGAATGAGGCCTAAAGAGTAATCGCAGGATTGATAGACGTCAATACATCTGGACATCTAAACTTCTTTGCGTATAGATTGAGCAATGACACAATACCCGCTAAAATTATGCCGATATGACATGACGATAAGATGTTAAGCGGCAATGCCTGGCCGAAGCGGGGCATTCAGTGACCCTGGTCGCGTAAAATTGACATTTATTTAGTGAGAACAGTGAAGATCGGGCATAATTGGCCGGTTTTTAGAATTTTGTAATTTTTCTGACAAAGTTAAGGTGTCCCATGGCTGAGTGGAACGGCGAGTATGTCAGCCCTTACGCTGAACACGGTAAAAAAAGCGAGCAAGTCAAAAAGATCACGGTATCCATTCCGCTGAAGGTCCTGAAAATCCTCACCGACGAACGGACCCGTCGCCAGGTGAACAACCTGCGCCACGCCACCAACAGCGAACTTCTGTGCGAAGCGTTTCTGCATGCCTTTACCGGCCAGCCGCTGCCGAACGATGAAGACCTGCGCAAAGAGCGCAGCGATGAAATCCCGGAAGCCGCAAAAGCGTTGATGCGCGAACTGGGTGTCGATCCCGATACCTGGGAATATTGAGAACCGCCCGGCGAACGCCGGCGGCAGAAAAGAAAAAAGGCGCCCAGGGCGCCTTTTTCATCGGTCGATAAGAAATCTTATTTCTTAGCGCCTGGTACGCTGAAACGCTTGTTGAAGCGGTCAACGCGGCCACCGGTAGCAACGTCACGCTGCTTGCCAGTGTAGAACGGGTGGCATGCGCCACAAACGTCCAGGTTCAGATCGTGGCCCACGGTGGAGCGGATCTTCATCACGTTACCGCAAGAGCAGTTAGCAGTAACTTCTTCGTATTTTGGGTGGATACCTTGTTTCATGGGAAACCTCAGTTAAGGCCGTGTCGCTATCCAGCCCTGTTTCGCCAGACACCACACGTGGTTGATAATAGAATTTTGGTATCGAATTATACCAAAGGCGGCAAATTATACAGCATTAGTCGGGGCGCGCAATCGGAACCGTACATTTGCCGATGCGCCGTGTAAACTGATGCCCACTTTTTTTCAATTTGGATGAGATCATGCCCGTCGTACACGTTGCTTTGCCGGTCCCCCTCGCCCGCACCTTCGACTATCTGCTGCCGCCCGGCATGCAGCCGGTGGCCGGCGCGCGCGTGGGCGTGCCCTGGGGCAGGCAGCATGCAATCGGCATCGTCACCGGCTGCAGCGACACCAGCGAACTGCCGTTGGACAAACTCAAACCGATCGACAGCGTGATCGACACGGAATCGCTGTTCTCCCCCAGCCTGTGGCGCATCCTGCGCTGGGCCAGCGATTACTACCACTATCCCATCGGCGAAGTGCTGTTCCACGCGCTGCCGATCCTGCTGCGCCAAGGCAAACCGGCCGAGGCCGCGCCGCTGTGGCAGTGGTTCGCCACCGAAGAGGGGCGCGCCACGCCGCCCGAAAGCCTGAAACGCGCGCCGAAACAGCAGCAGGCGCTGGCGGCGCTGTTGCAACGCCCGGTCTATCGCCATCAGGTCAGCCAGCTTGAGCTGACGGAAAGCGCCCTGCAGGCGCTGCGCGCCAAAGGGCTGATCGATCTGCGCGCTCAGGTCGCGGCCACGCCGGACTGGCGCCCCAACTTTGCGGTGCTCGGCGAGCGGCTGCGGCTGAATACCGAACAGGCCACCGCCGTCGGGGCGATCCGAAGCGAAGATGAGCAGTTTGCCGCCTGGCTGCTGGCCGGGGTCACCGGCTCCGGCAAGACCGAGGTGTATCTCAGCGTGCTGGAAAACGTGTTGGCCAAAGGCCGGCAGGCGCTGGTGCTGGTGCCGGAAATCGGCCTGACGCCGCAAACCATCGCCCGCTTTCGCGAGCGCTTCAACGCGCCGGTGGACGTGCTGCACTCCGGGCTGAACGACAGCGAACGGCTGGCGGTTTGGCTGCGCGCGCGCAGCGGCGAAGCCGCGATCGTCATCGGCACCCGCTCGGCGCTGTTCACGCCGTTCCGGCAACTGGGCGTTATCATCATCGACGAAGAGCACGACAGCTCTTATAAACAGCAGGAAGGCTGGCGCTACCACGCCCGCGATCTGGCGGTGTTCCGCGCCCGGGAAGAAGATATCCCGATGGTGATGGGCTCCGCCACGCCAGCACTGGAAACGCTGCACAACGTGCAGCTGGGCAAATATCGCCAGTTGAAGCTCACCCAACGCGCGGGCAACGCCAAACCGGCGGCGCAGCATCTGATCGATCTGAAAGGATTGCCGCTGAAGGTCGGCCTGTCGCAGCCGCTTTTGAAAAGCATGCAGCACCATTTAAAAGCCGGCAATCAGGTGATGCTGTTCCTCAACCGCCGCGGTTACGCCCCGGCGCTGCTGTGCCACGAGTGCGGCTGGATCGCCGAGTGCCAGCGCTGCGATCACTATTACACCTTCCACCAGCATCAGCGCCAGCTGCGCTGTCACCACTGCGACAGCCAGCGACCGGTGCCGCACCAATGCCCGCAGTGCGGCTCCACCCACCTGGTATCGGTCGGCGTCGGCACCGAACAGCTGGAACATGAGCTGGCGCCGCTGTTCCCCGACACGCCGATCACCCGCATCGATCGCGACACCACCAGCCGCAAAGGGTCGCTGGAACAGCACCTGGCGGATATTCATCGCGGCGAAGCGCGCATTCTGATCGGCACGCAAATGCTGGCCAAGGGCCACCATTTTCCCGACGTCACGCTGGTGGCGTTGCTGGACGTGGACGGCGCGCTGTTCTCCGCCGACTTCCGCTCCGCCGAGCGTTTCGCTCAGCTCTATACCCAGGTCTCCGGGCGCGCGGGGCGAGCGGGCAAACAGGGTGAAGTGCTGCTGCAAACCCACCACCCGGAGCACCCGTTATTGCAGGTGCTGCTGCAACAAGGTTACGACGCCTTCGCCAAACAGACGCTGGCGGAGCGCAACAGCGTGTTTCTGCCGCCCTACACCAGCCACATCATCGTGCGCGCCGAAGATCACGATAACCAACAGGCCCCGCTGTTCCTGCAGCAGCTGCGCAATCTGTTGGAAGCCAGTCCGCTTAAGGACGATTCGCTGTGGGTGATGGGCCCGGTGCCGGCGCTGCAGTCCAAACGCGGCGGCCGTTTCCGCTGGCAGCTGCTGCTGCAGCATCCGACACGGCGCGTCCTGCAACAGCTGATGAAAAGCTCGCTGCCGCTGATCGGCACCCTGCCGCAAACGCGCAAGGTGAAATGGACGCTGGATGTCGATCCGATCGACAGCTGATCCCGGAAAAGTCCGATTTAGCTGCCGTCATGCAAACGTTTACCCTTTAAATTGCGAGTGAACGCTAAAAAACCTTCTCAGGTCACATTTTTTATGCAAATTAGGTAACAAAGGCGGGGCGTATTCTGTTTAGAATGTCTGCGAGGGCAAATTTTGTCGCCACATCGCAGCGCGACGGAGTGCTCGAACGCGAGTGGCGCTCAATGACAACAATCCCGCCACCGCATGCCGGACATTGTGAGCAAACAGCAGTAGTGGCGTCGGCATGGGGCTGACGCAAGGAGAAAGGCGTTGGAACACAAGAAAGAGTTATCCATGGCGACCATGAAAGACGTCGCCGAAATGGCGGGCGTTTCAACGGCTACCGTATCGCGTGCGCTGATGAATCCGGAAAAGGTGTCAACGCCAACGCGTCAGAAAGTGGAACAGGCCGTGCTGGCCGTGGGTTATTCTCCTCATGCTCTGTCACGCAATATCAAACGCAACGAATCTCGCACCATCCTGGTGATCGTGCCCGACATCTGCGATCCGTTTTTCGCGGATGTGATCCAGGGGATCGAACAGACCGCCGCCCAACAAGGCTATCTGGTGCTGATCGGCGACTGCGCGCAGCAGAACCAGCAAGAACGCACCTTCGTCAATCTGATCATCACCAAACAGATCGACGGCATGCTGCTGCTGGGCTCTAATCTACCGTTCGACGCCAGCAAGGAAGAGCAGCGCAACCTGCCGCCGATGGTGATGGCCAATGAGTTCGCGCCCGAGCTGGAACTGCCGACGGTGCATATCGACAACCTGACCGCCGCCTTTGAAGCCGTGCATTATTTGCATCAATTGGGCCACCGGCAGATCGCCTGCGTCGCCGGGCCGGAACAGATGCCGCTGAGCCATTATCGGCTGCAAGGTTATGTTCAAGCGCTACGCCGTAATGGCATTACCGTCGAAAGCAGCTATATTACCCGGGGTGATTTTACCTACGAAGCCGGCGCGCAAGCGCTGACCCAGTTGATGGCTCAGCCGAAACCGCCGACGGCGGTGTTCTGCCACAGCGACGTCATGGCGATCGGCGTGCTGTCCCAGGCGAAGAAAATGGGGCTGCGGGTACCGCAGGATCTGTCGATCGTCGGCTTTGACGACCTCAAGCTGGCGCAGTATTGCGATCCGCCGCTGACCACGGTGGCGCAGCCGCGCTTCCAGATCGGCCAGCAGGCGATGTTGTTGCTGTTGGAGCAGTTGAACGGCCAGACGGTGGCCAGCGGCTCCCGACTCTTGGACAGTGAATTGATTATCAGAGGCAGCACCGCTGCTCCGAAACGCTAGTCAAATATTTTAGGGTTCAGTAACATGACGGACTTATCCTCTCATCAGGACACAGCGGAATAATAGTGGCACAAAAAGACTATGTAAGCCGTGGGCGCGCAGCAGGAGCTAAGCGCAAAACCCCCAGCCGTAAAAAACGCAGTTCTCCGAAGGTTTCCAAAACCGTGCTGGCGTTAGCCGTCGCGTTGCTGGTTGTCTTTGTCGGTGGCCTCTATTTCATTACGCACAACAAGCCGGAAGACGCGCCGTTGTTGCCTGCGCACACCACTCGCCCAGGCAACGGCCTGCCGCCGAAGCCGGAAGAGCGCTGGCGCTATATCAAAGAGCTGGAAAACCGACAGATCGGCGTGCAAACCCCGACCGAACCGACGGCCGGCGGCGAGCTCAATTCCAAAACTCAGCTGACCGCCGAACAACGGCAACTGCTGGAGCAGATGCAGGCCGACATGCAACAGCGCCCGACGCAGCTGAATGAAGTGCCGTATAACGATCCGGGCCAGGCCAACGCGCGCGGCAACCGCCAGCAGCAGATGCAACAACCGCAAATGCAGCAGCAGCCGGTACAGCAACAGCAGCAGGTCACTCAGGCGCCGCGCAACCCGTTCAACAACGGGGCCACCACCGCGCCGGTGCAGCAGCACCAGCAGCCGAAGCAAGTCACCCCGCCGCCGGCGCAGGTGAAACAGCCTGAGCCGAAGCCGCAACCGAAGCCGGAGCCCAAACCGGAAGTGAAACAGGAAACGGCCAAGCAGGACACCAAACCGGAATCGAAACAGAAGTGGATGGTGCAATGCGGTTCGTTCCGCGCCACCGATCAGGCTGAATCCGTGCGTGCGCGCCTGGCGTTCGAGGGCATCGAGAGCCGCATCACCGCCGGTGGCGGTTGGAATCGCGTGGTGCTCGGCCCCTACAGCAGCCGCGCCGCAGCGGACAAAACCCTTTCGCGCCTGAAGGGCGTCGGCATGTCGAGTTGCATTCCCCTCTCCGTTGGGGGTTGAAAAGCGTCAATCCCCCCCCATCTATACTCTCAATATGCCTCGTAGCGTCTGCGAAAGCAGGCGCTGCGGGGACTTCTTTCCGTCTTTAACGAGGGTCTGCTCGTGACAACAATTGTAAGCGTACGCCGCAACGGCCAGGTCGTCATCGGTGGTGATGGCCAGGCAACCCTGGGTAATACGGTGATGAAGGGTAACGTCAAGAAAGTGCGTCGCCTGTATAACGACAAAGTGATCGCCGGTTTCGCCGGTGGCACCGCTGACGCCTTCACGCTGTTTGAACTGTTTGAACGCAAACTGGAAATGCATCAGGGCCACCTGGTGAAAGCCGCCGTCGAGCTGGCGAAAGACTGGCGCACCGACCGCATGCTGCGCAAGCTCGAAGCGCTGCTGGCGGTCGCCGATGAAACCGCCTCGCTGATCATCACCGGCAACGGCGATGTGGTGCAGCCGGAAAACGATCTGATCGCCATCGGCTCCGGCGGCCCGTACGCCCAGGCCGCCGCCCGCGCCATGTTGGAAAATACCGAGCTGAGCGCCCGCGACATCGTTGAGAAATCCCTCAACATCGCCGGCGACATCTGTATTTACACCAACCATTTCCACACCATTGAAGAATTGCCTTCCAAAGCGTAAGGATCGAATACCATGTCTGAAATGACCCCGCGCGAGATCGTCAGCGAACTGGACAGCTATATCATTGGCCAAAACAAGGCCAAACGCGCTGTCGCCATTGCCCTGCGCAACCGCTGGCGCCGGATGCAGCTCAACGAGATGCTGCGTCACGAAGTGACCCCGAAAAACATTCTGATGATCGGCCCGACCGGCGTCGGTAAAACCGAAATCGCCCGCCGTCTGGCGAAGCTGGCCAACGCGCCGTTCATCAAGGTTGAAGCCACCAAGTTCACCGAAGTGGGCTATGTGGGCAAAGAAGTGGACTCCATCATTCGCGATCTGACCGATGCCGCCATCAAAATGGTGCGCATGCAGTCGATCGAGAAAAACCGCACCCGTGCCGAAGAGTTGGCCGAAGAGCGCATTCTCGACGTGCTGATCCCGCCGGCCAAAAACAACTGGGGCCAGCCGGAAGAAGGCCAGGAACCGTCCGCCGCCCGCCAGGCATTCCGCAAGAAACTGCGCGAAGGCCAGCTGGATGACAAAGAGATCGAAATCGATCTGGCCGCCGCGCCGATGGGCGTGGAAATCATGGCGCCTCCGGGCATGGAGGAGATGACCAACCAGCTGCAGTCGATGTTCCAGAACCTCGGCGGCCAAAAGCAAAAACCGCGCAAACTGAAGATCAAAGAAGCCTTCAAGCTGCTGGTGGAAGAAGAAGCCGCCAAGCTGGTGAACCCGGAAGAGCTGAAAGAGCAGGCGATCGAAGCGGTTGAGCAGCACGGCATCGTGTTTATCGATGAGATCGACAAAATCTGTAAGCGCGGCGGCCAAAGCTCCGGCCCGGACGTCTCCCGCGAAGGCGTGCAGCGCGATCTGCTGCCGCTGGTGGAAGGGTGCACCGTGTCCACCAAGCACGGCATGGTGAAAACCGACCACATTCTGTTCATCGCTTCCGGCGCGTTCCAGACCGCCAATCCGTCGGATCTGATCCCGGAACTGCAGGGCCGTCTGCCGATCCGCGTTGAGCTGCAGGCGCTGACCACCGAAGACTTCGAGCGCATCCTGACCGAGCCGAGCGCGTCGCTGACCGAACAGTACAAAGCGCTGATGGGCACCGAAGGCGTCAATATCGAGTTCACCGCCGACGGCATCCGCCGCATCGCCGAAGCCGCGTGGCAGGTCAACGAAAGCACCGAGAACATCGGCGCGCGTCGTCTGCACACCGTGCTGGAGCGTCTGATGGAAGATATTTCCTACGATGCGAGTGAAATTAATGGCCAATCCATTACAATTGATGCGGATTACGTGCGCAGTCATCTGGATGAACTGGTGGCGGATGAAGATTTGAGTCGTTTTATCCTATAATCGCTCAATCATTGTCTTGTCAGTCATCTGTGTGGGAGGCATTGCCTCCCACAATTATTTCTAACGGACACCGCAACTTACTGACAGAAGCGAAACATGAGCTCATCAACCTCCACCACCCCGATTTCCGCCTGGCTCGAAAGTCTACGCCCCCGCACCCTGCCGTTGGCCTTTGCCTCCATCGTGGTCGGCTCGGCGATCGCCGCCTGGCACGGCAGCCTGAAACCTGAAGTGGCGCTGCTGGCGCTGGTGACCGCCGGTCTGCTGCAGATCCTCTCCAACCTGGCGAATGACTACGGCGATGCGGTCAAAGGCAGCGACAAAGAAGATCGCATCGGGCCGTTGCGCGGCATGCAAAAGGGCATGATCACCCAGGCGCAGATGAAACGGGCGCTGGTGGTGACGGTAGTGCTGATCGCCCTCGCCGGCTGTTCGCTGATCGCCGTCGCCTGCGAGCAACCCAGCGACGTGGTGGGCTTCCTGGTGCTGGGCGGGCTGTCTATCGTGGCGGCCATCACCTACACCGTCGGCAACAAACCCTACGGGTATTTGGGGCTGGGCGACATCTCGGTGCTGGTGTTCTTCGGCTGGCTGAGCGTGGCCGGCACCTACTATTTGCAGACGCACACCTTCGACAGCGTCGTGATGCTACCGGCCACCGCCTGCGGCCTGCTGGCGACGGCGGTACTCAACATCAACAATCTGCGCGATATCGAAAGCGATCGCGAAAACGGCAAGAATACGCTGGCGGTGCGTCTCGGCCCGCACAAGGCGCGCATTTACCACGCCCTGCTGCTCGGCGGCGCGGTGCTGTGTTTCGCGCTGTTTACGCTGTTCAACCTCCACAGCCTGTGGGGTTGGCTGTTCGTGCTGGCGATCCCGCTGCTGGTGCGCCACGGCCTGCGCGTGCTGCGCGATCCGACGCCGGTCGGCATGCGGCCGATGCTGGAGCATATGGTCAAGGCGGCGTTGCTGGCCAACCTGCTGTTCGCCATCGGCGTGGCGCTCAGTTAAAAACTGATGATTTTGCCAACAGGGCGAATAAAGGGATATACTGAACATTCCTGCGGCAAACAGACGTAAAATCCTATGAAATACGATACTTCCGAACTTTGCGACATCTATCATGAAGAGGTGAACGTTGTTGAACCTCTGTTCTCCAATTTTGGCGGGCGTACTTCATTTGGCGGGCAGATCACCACGGTGAAATGCTTTGAGGATAACGGCCTGTTATTCGATCTGCTTGAAGAAAACGGTCGCGGCCGCGTGCTGTTGGTCGACGGCGGCGGTTCGGTACGCCGGGCGCTGATCAACGCCGAACTGGCGCGCCTGGCCGCCCAGAACGAATGGGAAGGCATCGTGGTGTACGGCGCGGTGCGCCAGGTGGACGATCTGGAAGAGCTCGACATCGGCATTCAGGCGATGGCGGCGATCCCGGCGGGTGCCGTAAGCGAAGGCGTGGGCGAAAGCGATATCCGCGTCAACTTCGGTGGCGTCACCTTCTTCTCCGGCGACCACCTGTATGCCGACAACACCGGCATCATCCTCTCCGAAGACCCGCTCGACATCGAGTGATTTTCGGACATGAAAAAGGGCGCCTCAGGCGCCCTTTTCGTTGCTGCATGGCGTAAGGAATCAAACCTCTTCCATTTTGCCCAGCAGCGCGCGCAGGCGATCTTGCCATACGTGCTGTTCTTCTTTCAGCTGTTGGTTTTCGCGCACCAGCGCTTCGTGGTTGCCGGAGGCAGCCTGCACTTCCTGCGACAGAGAGTTGTTTTTGTCTTTCAGCTCTTCAATTTCCATCTGCAACAAGGTGATGGTATCAATCGCCTGCTGTACTTTTGCTTCCAGTTTCTCAAATACTTCAAATGACATGCTTCAGTCCCCTCATGATAGCAAGGCGTACATCTATAAGTAGCGGCCGCAACGTCGGCTGCAGCTACTGCGAATATTGCATCGCGCTCAGTGACGCGCGCCGTTACGGAAGGCGCGCCAGTCTCGATTCGTTAAAAACGATTGTAAGTAGCCAGTCTCCGCCTGTCTAGCAACATACCGGATCATCGCGCAGTCTGTTGCAATTTTCCTGCCCTCGCCATCAGTAAAAACTGAAAATCCCCGCCGCCGCCGCCGCGAGTTGTTAACGCCCCTCGCCAAACCACTGGTCAGATCACACTTTTATGGCTCAGAAAGAACACTGAACGACGCGAAATCGCTCAATTTTATGACGCGCCACACACATTTTGATTTCGCTATTTCTCGTTTATGTTCGTTAACGATAAATTTACATCACGTCCTCATTCAATAATTGGACGAGATGAAAAAAACTGTGCCCATAGGTCAGATGTATACCTGGCTGAGCCTATAAACCAACAACCGCCGTTTTGCAGGACACCAACATTATGAGCCAAACCACCAGTCCGACATTAAAAGGCCAGTGCATCGCCGAGTTCCTCGGCACGGCGCTGCTGATCTTCTTTGGCGTAGGCTGCGTTGCCGCACTGAAACTGGCGGGCGCCAGCTTCGGCCAGTGGGAAATCAGCATCATTTGGGGCCTCGGCGTCGCCATGGCCATCTATCTGACCGCCGCCATTTCCGGCGCGCATCTCAACCCGGCGGTCACCCTCGCCCTGTGGCTGTTCGCCTGCTTCGACGGGCGCAAAGTGGTGCCTTACATCATTGCGCAGATCGCCGGCGCCTTCTGCGCCGCCGCCCTGGTCTACGGGCTGTACTACAACCTGTTCTTCGACTTCGAAGCGGCTCACCATATGGTGCGCGGCAGCAACGAAAGCCTTGAACTGGCCGGCATCTTCTCGACTTACCCTAACGCGCACATCTCCGTCGGCCAGGCCTTCCTGGTAGAAATGGTGATCGCTGCGATCCTGATGTGCCTGATCCTGGCGCTGACCGACGACGGCAACGGCATTCCGCGCGGCCCGCTGGCGCCGCTGCTGATCGGTATTCTGATTGCCGTGATCGGCGCCTCCATGGGACCATTGACCGGCTTTGCGTTGAACCCGGCGCGTGACTTCGGGCCGAAACTGTTCGCCTACCTGGCCGGCTGGGGCAAAGTCGCCTTCACCGGCGCGCGCGACATCCCGTACTTCCTGGTGCCGATCTTCGCCCCTATCGTCGGCTGTGGCCTGGGCGCTTTCGGTTACCGCGCGCTGATTGGCCGCCACCTGCCGTGCGACGTCTGCGTGACGGAAGAAGAGCCCGACGCCAAGACCCAGCAGCGTAAAGCGTGATGGGTGCAGTTTTAAACGGTTAACAACAGCAGGATAATTACCATGACTGTAGAAAAAAAATACATTGTCGCACTCGACCAAGGGACCACCAGCTCACGCGCCGTCGTGCTCGATCACGACGCCAACATCGTTGCGGTATCGCAACGCGAATTCCCGCAGATCTATCCAAAGGCCGGCTGGGTTGAGCACGACCCGATGGAGATCTGGGCGTCGCAAAGCTCGACGCTGGTAGAAGTGCTGGCGAAGGCCGACATCAATTCCGATCAGATCGCCGGCATCGGCATCACCAACCAGCGCGAAACCACCATCGTCTGGGAAAAAGAGACCGGCAAGCCGGTCTACAACGCCATCGTCTGGCAGTGCCGCCGCACCGCCGACATCTGCGAGAAGCTCAAGCGCGACGGCCTGGAAGAGTATATCCGTCACAACACCGGCCTGGTGGTTGACCCCTACTTCTCCGGCACCAAGGTGAAATGGATCCTGGACAACGTCGAAGGCGCCCGCGAGCGCGCCAAGCGCGGCGAACTGCTGTTCGGCACCGTCGATACCTGGCTGGTGTGGAAGATGACCCAGGGGCGCGTACACGTCACCGATTACACCAACGCCTCACGCACCATGATGTTCAACATCCACGAGCTGGACTGGGACGAACGCATGCTGGAAGTGCTGGACATTCCGCGCGCCATGCTGCCGAAAGTCCGTCCTTCCTCCGAGGTATACGGCCAGACCAACATCGGCGGCAAGGGCGGCACGCGTATTCCTATCGCCGGTATCGCCGGCGACCAGCAAGCGGCATTGTACGGCCAGCTGTGCGTTCAACCGGGCATGGCGAAGAACACCTACGGCACCGGCTGCTTCCTGCTGATGAACACCGGCAAAGAAGCGGTGCGCTCGAAAAACGGTTTGCTGACCACCATCGCCTGCGGCCCGCGCGGCGAAGTGAACTATGCGCTGGAAGGCGCGGTGTTCATCGGCGGTGCGTCTATCCAGTGGCTGCGCGACGAGCTGAAACTGATCAGCGACGCCGCCGACTCCGAATATTTCGCCACCAAGGTGAAAGACAGCAACGGCGTCTATGTGGTGCCGGCCTTCACCGGCCTGGGCGCGCCCTACTGGGATCCGTATGCCCGCGGCGCCATCTTCGGCCTGACCCGCGGTGCCAACAGCAACCACATCATCCGCGCCACGCTGGAATCCATCGCCTTCCAGACGCGCGACGTGCTGGACGCCATGCAGGCCGACGCCAACACCCGCCTGCAATCGCTGCGCGTGGACGGCGGCGCGGTCGCCAACAACTTCCTGATGCAGTTCCAGTCCGATATCCTCGGCACCCGCGTAGAGCGCCCTGAAGTGCGTGAATCGACGGCGTTGGGCGCCGCGTTCCTGGCGGGCCTGGCCATCGGCTACTGGAACGATCTGGATGAAGTGAAGAGCAAAGCGGTGATTGAGCGTGAATTCCGTCCAAGCATCGAAACTACCGAACGCAACTACCGCTACAGCGGCTGGAAAAAAGCGGTGGCTCGCGCGCAGGCGTGGGAAGATCACGACTAAACCCAGCCTTGCCGTTACCCCAAAATTGCGCTGCCTGCGGGCGGCGCTTTTTTTTGCCCCGCCCCGCCCCGCCGCGCTGTGATAGACTTTGCCGATATTTTCTTCCCTTTCTCACAGACAGGTTTGCCATGAAACGTGAATTAGCCATCGAATTTTCCCGCGTTACCGAAGCCGCCGCGCTGGCGGGCTACAAATGGCTGGGACGCGGCGACAAGAACGCCGCCGACGGCGCGGCGGTCCACGCCATGCGCATCATGCTCAACAAGGTGGATATCGATGGCCGCATCGTGATTGGCGAAGGCGAGATCGACGAAGCGCCGATGCTGTATATCGGCGAGCAGGTCGGCAGCGGCCAGGGCGACGCGGTCGACATCGCGGTCGATCCGATCGAAGGCACCCGCATGACCGCCATGGGCCAGTCCAACGCGCTGGCGGTCTTGGCGGTGGGCGATCGCGGCACCTTCCTGCACGCGCCGGACATGTACATGGAGAAGCTGGTGGTCGGCCCGGCGGCGCGCGGCGCCATCGATCTCAATCTGCCGCTGGCGGAGAACCTGCGGAACGTCGCCGCGCGGCTGGACAAACCCTTGTCACAGCTGACGGTCATCGTGTTGGCCAAACCGCGCCACGACGGCGTCATCGCGCAGATGCAGCAGTTGGGCGTGCGGGTGTTCGCCATTCCTGACGGCGACGTGGCGGCCTCCATTCTCACCTGCATGCCGGAAAGCGAGGTCGATGTGATGTACGGCATCGGCGGCGCGCCGGAAGGGGTGATCTCCGCCGCGGTGATCCGCGCGCTGGACGGCGACATGCAGGCGCGTTTGCTGCCACGCCATGAAGTGAAAGGCGACAGCCCCGAGAACCGCCGCCTCGGCGAGCAGGAGCTGGCGCGCTGCCGTGAGATGGGCATCGAGGCCGGTCAGGTCTTGCGCCTGGACCAGATGGCGCGCAACGACAACGTCATCTTCTCCGCCACCGGCATCACCAAGGGCGATTTGCTGGAGGGCATCAGCCGCAAGGGCAACATGGCCACGACCGAAACGTTACTGATCCGCGGCAAGTCGCGCACCCTTCGCCGTATCCGTTCGACCCACTATCTGGATCGCAAAGACCCGGCGCTGCACGAGTTTCTGCTGTAACGAAACAGGGCGCCGAAGGGCGCCCTGATGATTGATGACAAACCTCATGCCCTTGCCGGGTTGGCAGAGAGCAGCGAATAGAAAACAAGGAAAATCAATTCATTGATTTTCGGCTGATCCCCGCAAAGGGGGGAAAAACCACGCTTTTTCTCCCCTTTGTCAACGGTATGAGGGCGCCGAAGCGCCCTGTCGTTATGCGGTGTGTCCCTGATGCTGCATCCGGTTGGACAGCGGCCACCAGCAAAGCAGGATCAGCACCGCCATCGCGAACATCAGCAAGCCGAGGCTAAACTGCCCGGTTTGCGGCAGCATGGCGGAAAGCCAGGTCGCCAGACCGGAGCCCATGTTCTGCATGCCGCCCACCAACGCGCCCGCCGCGCCGGCCAGGTAAGGGAACGGCTCCATCGCCCCGGTGGTCGCCAGCGGGAACAGCATGCCGGCGCCGAAGAAGAACAATGCAGCCGGCACGATCAGCGTCCAGATGTTCATTACGCCGAACCAGCCCGGGATCCACATCATCGCTCCCGCCAGCAGGCAGCTAATCACCGAATGCCACATCAGGGTGTGGAAGGTCTTGCCGTCGCGCCCGGCGTACCAGGCGCCGAAAAACGCCGCCGGGATCGGCAGAATGAACAGGATGCTGACGGTCAGGCCGCTCAGCCCCAACACACCGCCCATCAACACGCCGCAGCTGGCTTCAAATACCGCAATCCCCGCCAGCGCGCCGATCAGCATCACCAGATAGCAACTGAAGGTGCTGTCGCTCAACAGCTGGCGGAAACTGGCCAGCATGCGGCGTTTTTCTGTCTGGACCGGACGGGTCTCCGGCAGCCAGCGGAACATCGCGAAGGCGACGCAGGCGCACAGCGCCAGCAGGAAGGCGTAACAGGCTCGCCAGCCGAACACCATCGCCAGCGCGCCGCCGATCACCGGCGCCAACAGCGGGCTGACCAAAATCCCCATATTCAGCAGGCTGTTGGCATAGCGCAGCGCGGTGCCGGCATACAGATCGCGCGGCATGGTGCGCGCCATCACGCCCGCCACGCCGGTGCCCATGCCCTGGATGGCGCTGGCGGCGACCAGCATCGTCAGGTTGGTGGACAGCAGCGCGCCCAGCGCCCCCACCAGGAAGATCATCATGCCGGTCAGGATCACCGGACGACGCCCGATACGATCCGATATCGGCCCGTAAATCAGCTGGGAGAAACCGTAGGTCAGCAGATACGCCGCCATCACCCGCTGCACGGCGCCGGTGCGCACCGACAGATCGTGAGCGATGTCAGCAATGACGGGAACATAAATGGTTTGCGCCATCTGACCGACGGCGACCAACAGGATAAGCATCACCAGCAGGTGAAAGTTCTCTAGTTTTCTCATTATCTTCGTTAACGTTTCAACTCGTCACAGCGTCCCGGTATGGCCGTTGCAGCAGCCAGAACGGCGAGCAGCCCTCTATGGCGGCATAAGCTAATCAAATCTGATTTTTTTATCGAGTTTCAGACAAATATTGATCCAGGTCACACTGGCAGCAAACCCGACCAGGCTCGTAAATTAAACTGTACGTCTAACGCTTTGGGGGTAAAAATTAGCGCGTTTGCAGTAGCTGCGCTTTAGCATTTAATCGATAATTATTTTCATCAACTTGAAATAAAATAACACCATAGGGATTTGGTTCATGAAAACACCTGAGCTGATTTTATTGCAGTTAAAGGTTCTCGGCCCGCACTCCGCCAAAATGCTGGCGGAGCGTCTGGACATCACGCCGATGGGCATCCGACAACATCTGCAATTCCTGGAAAAACGTGAGCTGGTTTGTTACGAAGAAGCGCGCAGCAAGGTCGGCCGCCCGACGCGCTACTGGTCGCTGACCGAGCGGGGGCACGCCTACACGGCCGACGATCAGGAGCGACTGCGGGAATCCGCGCTGCAGCTGTTTGGCGGCGCCGGCGTGGAACCGTTGCTCATCGCGCGCGAAGAGCAGCTTTATCTGCGCTATGCCGAAGAGCTGTCCGCCGAGCGCAGCCATCAGGATCGGCTAACCCGCCTGGTTCGCCTGCGGCAACACGACGGTTACATGGCCGAATTGCTCGATCATCCGCACGGTGCGCTGCTGGTGGAAAACCACTGTCCGATCGGCGTGGCCGGTTCCAACTGCAGCAGCCTGTGCAATTCCGAGCTGCAGCTGTTTCACCGGCTGTTCGGCAACGACTACCGGGTAGAGCGCACCGCGCACGCCATTTCCGGCTCACGACATTGTGCTTATTTGATTCGACCACGGGAGCTTTAGAGTATGGCTGAATGGGTAAACGGCAAGGTTACGCAGGTAAAACAATGGACCGACGGGCTGTTCAGCCTGGTGGTCAATGCCCCCATCGATCCTTTCACCGCCGGGCAATTCGCCAAGCTGGCGCTGGAGATCGACGGTGAACGGGTGCAGCGCGCCTACTCCTACGTCAATGCCCCCGATGACGCCAACCTGGAGTTCTATCTGGTCACGGTGCCGGAAGGTAAACTGAGCCCGCGCCTCAATCAGCTGCAGCCGGGATCGGACCTGATGGTGACCAAAGAAGCCGCCGGCTTCTTCGTGCTGGACGAGGTGCCCGACTGCGACACGCTGTGGATGCTGGCGACCGGCACCGCCATTGGCCCCTATTTATCGATTCTGCAGCAAGGCGCCGGCCTTGAGCGCTTTAACAACCTGGTGCTGGTGCACGCCGCGCGTTTTGCGCGCGACCTGAGCTACCTGCCGCTGATGCAGCAACTGCAGCAACGCTACAACGGCAAGCTGCGCATCCAGACCGTCGTCAGCCGTGAAGAGACGCCCGGCTCACTGACCGGCCGCGTGCCGGCGCTGATCGAGGACGGCCGACTGGAAGCGGCGATCGGCTTAACCATCGACGCCGAAACCAGCCACGTGATGCTGTGCGGCAACCCGCAAATGGTGCGAGATACGCAGCAAACGCTGAAAGACCAACGCCAGATGCGCAAGCACCTGCGCCGCAAGCCGGGCCATATCACCAGCGAACACTACTGGTAACCCGGCGGGGATCAGCGGAACTTCACCGGTTCGGCTTCCGGGCCGAACCGATTGTCTCCCGGCGTGCCGACGAAGGCACCCAAATCGATCATCATCATCACGATAATCAGCGTCGGAATGAAACGCCCGACGCCCCATTGCCAGATCGGCGCCAGCATCTGCCAGTTCCCCGCCGCCAGCATCCACGCCAGGATCAGCAGCAGCGCCCACCAGCCGGCCTTGTTGCGATCGTGCAGGCGCTTGACCAGCACCGCCGCCGTCGGCCACAGCAGCGCCACGATAAAGAAAGCGATGGATTGGATGGCGATCAGCTGATAGTTGGCCAGCGTAAACGCCGCCGCCATCAGCACCAGCCACAGCCCCATCCAGATCCAGAAGTCGCGCCGCCCGATGCGGCCCTTAAAAGAAAAACACCACTGTTGTAACGTCATCGATTCCTGCGCTCTAAGCCTGCCCATATTCTGCGCCGCAGTGTAACATAGGCGCTGCCGGGCCGAGTTTTCCGCCTCGCATAACGCGGCGCGCCGCACAGCTTTCTCGTCAGCGAACCGATAATGGCGTGGGATCTTTGACAAGGCCTGCGGGTTATCGCTTTAATCGGAGCCATCTTTGTCCTTGATGCCATACGCCATGCTGAGAAAAACCCTCGCCATCGCCTGCCTGCTGCAGGCCGCCGCCAGCGCCTGGGCCGAACCGCCCGCCGCCGAAGCGAAACCGACCGCGCCTTACCTGCTGGCCGGCGCGCCGACGTTCGACCTGACGGTGATTAAATTCCGTGAAAAGTACAACCGCGATAACCCGAAGCTGCCGATTGGCGAATTCCGCGCCATTCCCGCCGCCGAAGACGATTCGCCGCTGCTGACGCGCGCCGCCAGTAAACTTAACGAAAACCTGTACGCCTCCACCGCACTGGAGAAAGGTACCGGTAAAATCAAAACGTTGCAGATCACACATCTGCCGCTGCAGCAGGCCAATGAAGAAAAAGCCGCGCGCACCATCGCCATCAACTACATGGCGGCGCTGATGCGTCAGTTCGAACCGGCGCTGACGGTGGAACAGAGTCAGAACAAGGTGAACAGCCTGCTGGAAAAAGGCAAAGGATCGCGTTTTTACCAACAGCAAGTCGGCGCCATTCGCTATGTCGTCTCGGACAACGGCGATAAAGGGGTCACCTTCGCGGTTGAACCGATTAAGCTGGCGCTTTCCGAGCCGTAACGGCGCGGCATTTAATGACGAAAAGCAAAGCCTTCGCGCTTAATGATCTCTATACTGTTGGGCAGGTAAACTGCCGGTCCGGCAGTTGTCATTTCGACTCTCGCGTTCCCTAGTTGGAGGAAAAAACATGCGTCATCCATTAGTTATGGGTAACTGGAAGCTTAACGGCAGCACCCACATGGTCAACGAACTGATCGCCGGTCTGCGCAGTGAGCTGAGCAGCGTTGACGGCTGTGGCGTCGCCATCGCCCCGCCGGTGATGTATCTGGATCAGGCCAAGCACGCGCTGGCCGGCAGCCGCATCGCGCTGGGCGCGCAGAACGTGGACGTTAACCTGTCCGGCGCCTTCACCGGTGAAGTTTCCGCCAACATGCTGAAAGACGTCGGCGCTCAATACATCATCATCGGCCACTCCGAGCGTCGCACCTACCACAAAGAAAGCGACGAAGTGATCGCCGAGAAATTCGCCGTGCTGAAAGAAGCCGGTCTGATCCCGGTGCTGTGCATCGGTGAAACCGAAGCGGAAAACGCAGCGGGCAAAACCGAAGAAGTGTGTGCGCGCCAGATCGACGCCGTACTGAAAACGCTGGGCGCACCGGCGATGAAAGGCACCGTGATCGCCTATGAGCCGGTCTGGGCCATCGGTACCGGCAAATCCGCCACCCCTGCGCAAGCGCAGGCCGTGCACAAATTTATCCGCGATCACATCGCCAAACACGATGCCGCGGTCGCCGCTGAAATCATCATCCAGTACGGCGGTTCGGTGAACGACAAGAACGCCGCAGAGCTGTTCTCCCAGCCGGACATCGACGGCGCGCTGGTGGGCGGCGCCTCGCTGAAAGCCGACGCTTTCGCCGTGATCGTCAAAGCCGCTGCCGCAGCGAAAAAAGCCTGATTGTCTTAGGCTTGCCATAAAAAAACCCCGGCAAGCCGGGGTTTTTTATTGCCGCTCAAACGGGATCAGCGTTTGCTTATCTCGTCGAAGACGCCGCCGGTGGCGAAGTGCACCTTCTGCGCTTCGGTCCAACCGCCGAAGGTGTCATCCACGGTGAACAGCTTCAGCTGCGGGAACTGACCGGCGAACTTGGCCGCCACCGCCGCATCGCGCGGGCGATAATAGTGCTGCGCCGCAATAGTCTGCCCTTCCGGCGAATACAGATACTTCAGGTAGGCGGTCGCCACGTCGCGGGTGCCGCGTTTATCGACCACCTTATCCACCACCGACACCGTCGGTTCGGCCAGAATCGATTCGCTCGGGGTGATGATCTCGAACTTGTCTTTGCCCAGCTCTTTCTCCGCCAGCAGCGCTTCGTTTTCCCAGGCGATCAGCACGTCGCCGATGCCGCGCTCAACGAAGGTGTTGGTCGAGCCGCGCGCGCCGGAATCCAGCACTTCTACGTTCTTGTACAGGTCTTTGACGAACGCCTGCGCCTTGGCCTTATCGTTGTTGTTGTGATGCAACGCGTAGCCCCAGGCGGCGAGGTAGTTCCAGCGGGCGCCGCCGGAGGTTTTCGGATTCGGGGTGATCACCGACACGCCCGGCTTGATCAAGTCAGGCCAGTCATGAATTTGTTTCGGGTTGCCTTTGCGCACCAGGAAGACGATGGTCGACGTGTAAGGCGCCGAGTTGTCCGGCAGGCGTTTTATCCAGTCTTTCTCAATGCGCCCGCGTTCGGCGATGGCGTCGACGTCATATGCCAACGCCAGCGTCACCACGTCGGCCTCGATGCCGTTGATCACCGAAGTCGCCTGTTTGCCGGAGCCGCCGTGCGACTGACGCACCGTCACCTTGTCGCCGGTTTCCGCCTGGTAGTGCTTGCTGAATGCCGTGTTGTAAGCCTGATAGAACTCACGCGTCGGATCGTATGACACGTTCAGCAACTGAATATCCTTCGCCATGGCGCCGGACGCCAACAGCACCAATGTCAGACCTACACCCCATTTACGCATCGACAGGCTCTCCCAGAAAATTAACGCAACCTCAATCGGTTGATTTAGCATCAGAGCCTGCCAGAAACTTTCCCGGCAATTAAAGAATAAAAAATTTTGGGCTAGATGATTCTGGAATATGTCACCGGCGAGCATAAAAAAGCCCCCGCAAGCGGAGGCTTTCGGCGCGCGGTGAGCGGCGAATCAGTACAGCTTTTTCGCCGTTTCCAGCCAGTCGCCCTTGAACGGACGCTTCATGTTTTCGATCGCGTCGATGATGTCGTGATGCACCATCTTTTCGTTCTGGATACCGACGCAGCGGCCGCCGTAACCCTGCAGCAGCAGTTCGATGGCGTAGGCGCCCATGCGCGAGGCCAGGATGCGGTCATAGGCGACCGGTGAACCGCCGCGTTGAATGTGGCCCAGCACGGTAGCGCGGGTTTCACGCTTGGTTTCCTGCTCGATGTGGCGCGCCAACTCATCGATGTCGCAGATGTGCTCGGTTATCGCTACGATGGCGTGCTTTTTGCCCTTGGCGATACCGGCCTTGATTTCGCACACCAGATCTTCGCGATTAAATTCGATTTCAGGCAGCACGATGAATTCGCAGCCGCCGGCAATCGCCGCCGCCAGCGTCAGATCGCCGCAGTAACGGCCCATCACTTCCACGATAGAGATGCGCTGGTGCGACGAGGAGGTATCGCGCAGGCGGTCGATCGCTTCCACCACGGTTTCCAGCGCGGTGAAGTAACCGATGGTGTAGTCGGTACCGGCGACATCGTTATCGATGGTGCCTGGCAGGCCGATGCACGGGAAGCCTTCTTCCGTCAGGCGTTTGGCGCCCATGTAGGAACCGTCGCCGCCGATCACCACCAGCGCGTCGATACCGCGATTCTTCAGGTTTTCAATCGCCTTGGCGCGCACGTTTTCATCCCTGAATTCCGGGAAGCGGGCAGAGCCGAGGAAGGTGCCGCCGCGATTGATCATGTCGGACACGCTATAGCGGTCCAGCTGCTCCATGCGATCTTCGTACAAGCCAAGGTAGCCATCGTAAATACCAAAAACTTCCAGACCTTCTGAAAGCGCAGAACGCACAACGCCGCGGATTGCAGCGTTCATACCCGGCGAATCACCGCCGCTCGTCAGTACACCGATTTTCTTGATCATGACTACCTCTGAACTGTGTAGATGCAATTTCTTAAGAATTCTGTCTCCGCCGATCGTCTTGAAACCTCTCCGGCTGCAGAAAACCAGCTTTACGGCTTATTGCTGGATATTATATCAAAAACACCCAGCTGAATTGATTCAAGTCACGCAATATAACGGTTAAAACACCGCATGGCACGCTGAGCTAACTCAGATATTCATGATAATACGTTGCGCTATGCCTCTATATGATTATAGCTCCCAATGCCCCTGCCTACCCGGCGGCACCACGGAGCACGGATCCAGGTGAATGATGACGTCCGCCCCCGCAAAACGTTGCCGCAGGGCTTGTTCCACCTGATCGGCCAACCGGTGCGCCTCGCGCAGCGGCAGCGTGTCCTCCATCTCCAGATGCAGCTGGATGAAACGCGTCGGCCCCGACTGACGCGTGCGCAGATCGTGTGCGCCTTTCACGCCGGGCCAGGAGGAAACCACGGCGATAATCGCCTGGCGCTCGTCATCCGGCAACGCCCGATCCAACAGCGACTGCACCGCTTCATAGCCCATGCGCAACGCGCTATAGAGGATGTAAACGCCGATGCCCAGCGCGAACAACGCATCCGCCCGTTGGAAGCCGTACCAGCTTAGCCCAAGAGCGATAAGAATAGCACCATTCATCATGACATCTGACTGATAATGCAGCATATCTGCGCGTACGGCCTGACTGCGCGTTTTTCTGACCACCCAGCGTTGATAGGTGACCAGAATCAGCGTGCTGACCAACGCGATCACCGTCACCACGACCCCGACGCCGGGATCGCGCAGCGTTTGCGGCGCATACAGGTGCTGGAAGCCGGTGAGGAACAAAAACAGGGCGGAGCCGGAAATAAACATGCTTTGCGCCAGCGCCGCCAGAGATTCCGCTTTGCCGTGGCCGAAGGTGTGCTCGGCATCGGCCGGCTGTAGCGAATAGCGCACCACCAGAAGGTTGGTCAGCGAGGCGGCGATATCGACCAACGAATCCACCAGCGCCGCCAACAGGCTGACCGAACCGGTGTGGTACCAGGCGACGATTTTAATCAACAGCAGCGACGACGCCAGCGCGGTTGCGGCCAACGCGGCGGACTTTACCAGGCGTGCATAGCGCTGTTCCATAAGGGGTCCCGGCCAAAAGGTGTGGCGCTCAATATAGCGAAATGTCGGATAAAAAAAACCCCGCCATCATGGCGGGGAAGACAGGGATGGTGTCTATGGCAAGGAAAAACAGGGGACTACTCAGTCGTACTTCACTTCTGGGCAGAAGCTTGCTGCAAACCAGAAATTTGTTGCTCCATCTGCTGCATGCGCTGCTGATGTTTCTGGTCTAAAACACTTTTTTGCTCTGGCGTCAGCAGGTTATACATTTGGTTGCGCACCCGGGCCATTTCGACCTGGCGCTTGACCTGCTGTTGGGCCATCTTTTCCGCCTGGGCGTACACGGCGGCTTCGTCAAATTTCTCTGCGGTCACCAGTTTATGCATGGCTTCCATTTCAGCTACATTGACACCAGGCAGATCGTGCCGGGCCTGGCGCATCAAATCGCGCATTTGCTGGCGCTGCTGTTCGCTGAGGCTGACACCGTCGAACATATGGTGCTGGCCGGGTATTCGGGTCATCGCGTCGTTGCCGGGAGGTTGGGCTGTGTCCGGTATAGTGTCGGCAGCGAAGGCAGCGGTCGAACCAATTGCCAGCAGTGATGCCATAACTAATGCGGTCACCTTACGCATTTCAACTCCTCAAGCTTTCTCACTTTGCGAATCAACGAGGAGCAGTGTACCGCCACACCTGAAAACCTGCGTCAGTGCATGTAAAACTACGTAAAGTCATGGAATGGCAACAGTTGATGACGTATTTTGCGTCTGGAGGTAAATCATAATGAACAAGATTCTGTTAGTTGACGACGACCGCGAGTTGACCTCGCTGTTAAAAGAACTGCTTGAAATGGAAGGTTTTAATATCGTCGTCGCGCACGATGGCGAGCAGGCGTTGTCGCTGCTGGACAGCTCCGTCGATCTGCTGCTGCTCGACATCATGATGCCGAAGAAAAACGGCATCGATACGCTGAAAGAACTGCGCCAACATCACCAAACGCCGGTCATCATGCTGACCGCGCGCGGCAGCGAGCTGGACCGCGTGCTGGGCCTGGAGCTGGGCGCCGATGATTACCTGCCGAAACCCTTCAACGATCGCGAGCTGGTCGCGCGCATTCGCGCCATTCTGCGCCGTTCTAACTGGAGCGAACAGCAGCAACAGGTCGACAGCGGCGCCCCGACGCTGGATGTCGATGGCCTGCAGCTGAACCCCGGCCGCCAGGAGGCCAGCTTCGACGGCCAGGTGCTGGATCTGACCGGCACCGAGTTCACCCTGCTGTATCTGCTGGCGCAGCATCTCGGCCAGGTGGTGTCGCGCGAACTGCTGAGCCAGGAAGTGCTGGGCAAACGCCTGACTCCGTTCGATCGCGCTATCGACATGCACATCTCCAACCTGCGGCGTAAGCTGCCGGATCGCAAAGACGGGCATCCGTGGTTCAAAACCCTGCGCGGGCGTGGTTATTTGATGGTATCTGCAACATGATCAACAGTTTGACGGCACGCATCTTCGCCATTTTCTGGTTCACGTTAGCCCTGGTGCTAATGCTGGTGCTGATGGTGCCCAAGCTCGACTCCCGCCAAATGACCTCGCTGCTCGACAGCGAGCAGCGGCAGGGGTTGATGCTGGAACAGCACGTCGAGGCCGAGCTGCAAAACGATCCGGCCAACGATCTGATGTGGTGGCGCCGCCTGTTCCGCGCCATCGACAAATGGGCACCGCCGGGCCAACGCCTGCTGCTGGTCACCAGCGAAGGCCGGGTGATCGGCGCGCAGCGCAACGAAATGCAGATCGTCCGCAACTTCATCGGCCAATCCGATAACTCGGATCATCCGAAGAAGAAAAAATACGGCCGCGTCGAGCTGGTCGGGCCGTTCGCGGTGCGCGACGGCGAAGACAACTACCAGCTGTACCTGATCCGTCCCGCCAACAGCCCGCAATCCGATTTCATCAACCTGATGTTCGACCGGCCGCTGCTGCTGCTGATCGTCACCATGCTGATCAGCGCCCCGCTGCTGCTGTGGCTGGCCTGGAGCCTGGCGAAGCCGGCGCGCAAGCTGAAGAACGCCGCCGATGACGTGGCGCGCGGCAACCTGAAGCAGCATCCGGAGCTGGAGGCCGGTCCGCAGGAGTTCCTGGCTACCGGTGCCAGCTTCAACCAAATGGTCAGCGCGCTGGAGCGCATGATGAACGCGCAGCAGCGGCTGATCTCGGACATCTCGCACGAGCTGCGCACGCCGCTGACTCGCCTGCAGTTGGCCACCGCGCTGATGCGCCGCCGCCACGGCGAAGGCCACGAACTGGCGCGCATCGAAACCGAAGCGCAGCGGCTGGATTCGATGATCAACGATCTGCTGGCGCTGTCGCGCGGGCAGCAGAAGGGCGAGCTGGCGCGCGAGCAGTTGAAGGCCAACGAACTGTGGGCCGACGTGCTGGACAACGCCCGTTTCGAAGCGGAACAGATGGGCAAGCAGCTGGAGATCGCTGCGCCGCCCGGCCCGTGGACGCTGTTCGGCAACGCGAGCGCGCTGGACAGCGCGTTGGAAAACATCGTGCGCAACGCCCTGCGTTATTCGCACACCCGCATCGCCGTGGCGTTCAGCGCCGACAATCAGGGCGTGACCATCCAGGTTGACGACGACGGCCCCGGCGTCAGCGCCGAAGATCGCGAGCAGATTTTCCGCCCGTTCTACCGCACCGATGAGGCGCGCGACCGTGAGTCCGGCGGCACCGGCCTTGGTCTGGCGATCGTCGAGGCGGCGGTCAATCAGCATCGCGGCTGGGTGAAGGCCGAAGACAGCCCGCTCGGCGGCCTGCGGCTGGTGCTGTGGCTGCCGCTGCATCATCAACGCCTATCGTCTAAGACAGAACAGTAAGAGTTTGCTATCCTGCGCCCCTCGTTCACGAGGGGCCTGCAACATGCTGAACATCGTTTTATTTGAACCCGAGATTCCACCCAATACCGGCAATATCATCCGCCTGTGCGCCAATACCGGCTTTAATCTGCATCTGATCGAACCGCTGGGTTTTCCGTGGGACGACAAGCGTCTGCGCCGCGCCGGGCTGGATTACCATGAGTTCACCCGCGTCCACCGTCATGCCGACTACGCCGCTTTTCTCGCCGCCGAGGATCCGCAACGGCTGTTTGCTCTCACGACCAAAGGCACGCCGGCGCACAGCGCCGTCAGCTATCAGGCCGGCGACTACCTGCTGTTCGGCCCGGAAACGCGCGGGTTGCCCGCCGACATCCTCGATGCACTGCCCGCGCAGCAAAAAATCCGCATCCCGATGCAGGCGCAAAGCCGCAGCATGAACCTGTCGAATGCCGTCGCGGTGGTGGTTTATGAAGCCTGGCGGCAGTTGGACTATGCCGGCGCGCTGATCAAGGCGTAATCCACAACGACGCGCCATACTGAAGGAGGCATCGTTGCGATGCTCTCTCCAGGAACGGCACATGGCTTTCGTCGAGGATATTGTCACCCAGCTTCGCCGGCTCGAGTCGGCGCTGAACGAGGCGCTACAGCGGCTGCAACAGGCGCCGGACAGTGAAGCGCTGCACGATTTGCGCGTCAGTCTGCGCCGTATCCGCAGCCTGCTCCGCCCGTTGCACGGTTGCCCCGGCGCAACGCGGCTCGATCGGGCCGCCGCCCAGTTGGGCAGGCTCACGACGCCGCTGCGCGATCTCGAGGTGCTGATCGCCGAACTGGCGCACCATCATCTGGATTGGCAGACCAACGTGCGCCAGAGCGATTTTCAGGCCCGCTGCCGCCAACTGCTCGCCAACCCGCAGCTCATCCGCTTCCCTTCGCTATTGCACGCCTGGCCGCACCGCTTTCGCCGCACCGCGCAACGCGCCGCCAAACACCGTGCGAACCGACGCCTGCAGCGCCAGCAACGGCAATTGCGCCGGGCGTTGGCTGATACCGGCTACGATCGCCACCGTCTGCGGCTGCTGGTTAAACGCCTGCGTTACGCGGCCGAAGCCTACCCGCAACGCCTTCCCCTTTCTCCCGCCGCGATAGCGAGCCTGAAAGCGGCGCAAAATGCCCTCGGTGATTGGCACGACCGGGAGGTTTGGTGCCTGCAAGCCGAACATCAGGCGGATCTCTGGCCATTGTTGCCACAGTGGCAAGCTGAGCTACGCCTGACGCTGGCCAGAGCGGATGCCTCACTCGCCGCCTTATCACCGACGCTGGCGACAAAAACCGGCGGCGCATCACGATCCTGAAAAAAGGCCGCGACAGGGCACGCCCGGCCCCGAAAATGCCCGCTACGCCGCAGATAATGCGCTATGTTTTGTAAGGGTAATCACCACTCATCATAGGAAACCACATGAAAAAACAACGCTTGAGCGTTGCCATGGCCGTTCTGGCAGCGGGCCTGTTGCTGGCGAGCTGTTCGTCCAAAGTCACCCAAACGTCGCAATATTCGGGCTTCTTGTCCGATTACAGCAAACTGCAGGAAACCACCTCGCCAAGCGGTCATAAAACGCTGCGCTGGGTAGATCCGAGCTACAAGGAATCCAACTATCGCGGCATCTATTTCCAACCGGTGGTCTATTTCCCGGCGGAGAAACCCACGGCGCGCGTCAGCCAGGACACGTTGAACAAGATTAAGGCCTACGCGACCCAGCGGATCAAAACCGCGCTGCAGAACCGCTTTACCATTCTGCCAAGCCCGGCGGGCTCGCGCGTGCTGGTGGCCAAACTCGCCATCACCGCCGTTTCGGCCGAAAACGAAGACATGAAGTTCTATGAGGTGGTGCCGGTCGCTGCGGTGGTTGCCAGCACCATGGCGGCTACCGGGCACCGGACGCAAAATACCGCGCTGTATATCGAAGGCGAGTTGATCGACCAGGATACCGGTAAAACGGTGATGGAAGTGGTGCGCAAGGCCTACGGTAAAACCGTCAACAACGACAGCACGCCGGTCACGGCGGATGACGTCAAGGCGGCGATCGACGATATCGTTACCGATATCACCCAGTTCCCGAAACAGGGCTGACCGCCGCTTGAAAAACACAGGGGGAGCCGAAGCTCCCCCTGAATGGACCCGCAGGCACGGCTTAGATGCCGTCGCCGTACTCGAATCCGTGGTTGGTGCCGTTGAAGTATTGATCCATATCCATCGACGGCGTATCGCTCTCCGGGCGCCCGACGATACGCGCCGGTACGCCGGCGGCAGTGGTATGCGGCGGCACCGCCTGCAAGACCACCGAGCCCGCGCCAATCTTGGCGCCCTTGCCCACTTCGATATTGCCGAGAATTTTGGCGCCGGCGCCAATCATCACCCCTTCGCGAATTTTCGGGTGACGGTCGCCGCTGGTTTTACCGGTACCGCCCAGGGTGACCGACTGCAGAATAGAGACGTTGTTTTCCACCACCGCCGTTTCACCAATCACGATGCCGGTGGCGTGGTCGAGCATGATGCCGCAGCCGATGGTCGCCGCCGGGTGGATGTCTACGCCGAAGGCGACGGAAATTTGATTTTGCAGGTAGATCGCCAGCGCTTGCCGCCCTTGCTGCCACAGCCAGTGGCCGATGCGGTAAGCCTGCAGCGCGTGGAACCCTTTCAGGTAAAGCAGCGGCGTGGAGTATTTATCGACCGCCGGGTCACGCAGCCGCACCGCGAGAATATCGCGCGCCGCCGAAACGATCATCTGATTGTCGGACTTGTAGGCCTCTTCCACCACCTCGCGCACCGCGATGGCGGGCATGATCGGCGTCGCCAGCTTGTTGGCCAACATATAGCTGAGCGCGCTGCCCAGGTTCTCATGCTTGAGCAACGTCGCATGGAAAAAGCTGGCCAGCATCGGTTCACAATCAGCCAGTGCTCGCGCTTCTGATTTAATGCTGTTCCAGACCTGTTCCAACTCTTCTGACGACATCACATACCCCTTTGCCTTGCCAAACGGGCCGCTTCACACGGTGGCGCGGAGCGGCCCAGGTCATTTGCGGGGTCAGCATTCCGCTGCCCCGACATATCTTTTTATGTCACGCGCTGGGTTTTTCGTCCTTTCGGGCTCGCCCCAGCAGGCTCAGCGCCGCTTCGCGGGCGTCCTTGTGGCAGTAAAGCACCTGATAGATCTGTTCGGTGATCGGCATTTCCACGCCGTGCCGCTGCGCCAACGCCAACACCTCTTTGGTATTGCGATAGCCCTCGACCACCTGACCGATGCTGTCCTGCGCTTCCTGCACGCCTTTGCCCTGCCCCAGCATAATGCCGAAGCGGCGGTTGCGCGACTGGTTGTCCGTGCAGGTTAGCACCAGATCCCCCAGCCCCGCCATGCCCATGAACGTCGAAGGATCGGCGCCCAGCGCAGAACCCAGACGGCTCATTTCCGCCAGCCCACGCGTAATCAACGCGGTGCGGGCGTTGGCGCCGAAACCGATGCCGTCGGACATGCCGGCGCCGATGGCGATCACGTTCTTCACCGCGCCGCCAAGCTGAACGCCGATGAAGTCGGGATTGCTGTAGACGCGGAAGCTCTTGCCGCAGTGCAGCAGCTGTTGCAGATCGTCGGCGAACTGCGCATCGGTCGCCGCCAGCGCAATCGCCGTCGGCAAGCCGGCGGCCAGCTCTTTGGCGAACGTCGGCCCGGAGAGCACCGCCAGCGGGATCGCCTCGCCCAACGCCTCACGCGCCACGTCCTGCAGCAACCGGCCGGTTTCGGCCTCCAACCCCTTGGTGGCCCACACGATGCGGGCGTCAGGGCGCAGATGCGGCTTCAGCTGGCGCAACACGTCGCCGAACACATGGCTCGGCACCACCACCAGCACGTCGCGGCTGGCAGCCAGCGCACGCGCCAAATCGGCTTCAAGCAGCAGGGTATCGGGGAAAGGAACGTCGGGCAGAAACGCCTGATTGCAGCGATCGCACTGCAACGTTTGAATTTGCGCGGGGTTATGCCCCCACAACACCACGGTGTGGCCGTTACGCGCCAGCGTGATGGCCAATGCGGTGCCGTACGAGCCGGCACCGATGACAGTCATTGAAGCATTGACGGTGTTCATCAGGCATCCTGATGTGGTGCGGCACCTTCGCCTTCCGCCTGCTGCTGCAGATAGTTCATGAACAGCGCGTCAAAGTTGACCGGTGCCAGGTTCAGCTGCGGGAATGTGCCGCGGGAAACCAGGCTGGTGATGCACTCGCGCGCATACGGGAACAAGATGTTCGGGCAGTATGCGCCCAGGCAATGCGCCAGCTGCGTGCCTTCGATGCCTGCTACCGAGAAGATGCCCGCCTGTTGCACTTCGCACAGGAACGCCGTCTCTTCGCCCAGGGTCGCCGTCACGGTTACGCGCAGTACCACTTCATACACTTCGTCAGCCAGTTGGCTGGACGCGGTATCCAGATCAAGTTTAACTTCCGGCTGCCATTCCTGCTGGAAAACCTGCGGCGCGTTCGGCGCTTCGAAGGAGATGTCCTTGGTATAAATACGTTGGATCTGGAAAGCCATTTCAGTGCTGTTTTGTTCTGACATGTGAGTAATACCCTTGGTTAAACGTCCTTATTGACACTCGGTGAACCGGCAAGCTGCTTAAAGCAGCGGATCCAGGCCGCCGCGAGCATCGAGTTCATATAAATCATCACAGCCGCCGATATGCCGGCCGTCGATGAAAATCTGCGGCACGGTGGTGCGCCCGCTGCGCTCGATCATCACTTCGCGCTTGGCGTTATCGCCGTCGATGGCGATCTCGTTAAACGCCGCGCCCTTGCTGTTCAACAGCGCCTTGGCGCGATGGCAGAACGGGCAAGTCGCTTTGGTGTAGATATCAATGTTAGCCATGGATTGCCACCTCAAATAGGTTTAACGGTTACTTGCCGCGCACCAGCGGCAGGTTTTCTCCGCTCCAGCCGGCGATGCCGTCTTTCAGCATCGTCACCTTTTCAAAACCGGCCTTGCTCAGGTTCTCCGCCGGTTCGCGGGAGGCGGTGCCGTTGGCGCACACGACGATGATCGGCTGCGCTTTGTGTTTTTCCAGCTCGCCCAGGCTGCCGCTTTTGATTTCGCTGGCGGTCAGGTTGATGGCGCTGGCCAGGTGACCACGGCGAAAATCGTCGCGGCTGCGGGTGTCAACCACCACGGCATCTTCTTTGTTGATCAGGCGGATAGCTTCACCGCGAGCGATCTCTTTGACCTTGGAGAAACGGCTTTTGAAGGTCATGACGATCACGGCGACCAGCAGAGCGATCCAAGCCAGGCTCAGAATAGGGTGTCTGCTTACGAATGGCATAATTTCTTGCAGCATGGGGTGTAACAACTCCCGTCAGTTAAGGGATAAATAAGTCAAGGTTCCAGAGTATACCTGCCGAGTGCGGCAAATACAGCCAATAAGCAAGCGCGATTGTAGAAACTGCGGGCTGCGCTGAGAAATTCCCGAGGTCAGAGCATAAAAGCCCGCGCGATTCGCCGCAACCTTGATCTCTTTGGGCTATTTATCGCCGGCGGCGGTGTAAAATCAGCCGGTTTTTCGAGGGCGAACAGCCATGCTTCCGGCGGGCGCATGGCTATTCGCAGCTTAAAAAGTTCATAAGAGGTCAATGCAATGTCGAGTAACAAAAAACCGATGGTACTGGTGATCCTGGACGGTTACGGCCACCGTGAAGAGCGGCAGGACAACGCGATCCTGAACGCCGGCACCCCGGTGATGGATCGCCTGTGGCGGGAGCAGCCGCATACGCTGATCGCCGCTTCAGGGCTGGATGTCGGCCTGCCCGACGGCCAAATGGGCAACTCCGAAGTCGGCCACGTCAACCTGGGCGCCGGGCGCATCGTATACCAGGATCTGACCCGGCTGGACAAAGCGATCGCCGACGGCGACTTCTTCGCCAATCCAGTCCTGACCGCCGCCGTCGATAAGGCCGTGGCGGCCGGCAAAGCGGTGCATATCATGGGCCTGCTGTCGCCGGGCGGCGTGCACAGCCACGACGAGCACATCCTGGCCATGATTAAACTGGCCGCCCGGCGCGGCGCCAAAGCCGTCTATCTGCATGCCTTCCTCGACGGACGCGACACGCCGCCGCGCAGCGCCGAAGCCCCGTTGCAGCGCTGCCGCGAGGCCTTCGCCACGCTGGGCGTCGGGCGCATCGCTTCACTCATTGGGCGCTACTACGCCATGGATCGCGACAACCGTTGGGATCGCGTGCAGCTGGCCTATGACCTGCTGACCGCGGCCAAAGGCGACTACGTGGCCGACGATGCGGTAGCCGGTTTGCAGGCCGCCTACCAGCGCGGTGAAAACGACGAGTTCGTCAAACCGACCGTCATTCGCGCCGCCGGCGAGGCCGATGCCGCGATGCAGGACGGCGATGCGTTGATCTTCATGAACTTCCGCGCTGACCGCGCGCGCCAGATCACCCGCGCCTTCGTGAACGCAGATTTCGACGGTTTCCCACGCGCCAAACAGGTGCAGTTCGGCGATTTCGTGATGCTGACCGAGTACGCCGCCGACATCGACACCGCCTGCGCCTATCCGCCGGCGTCGCTGGCCAACACCTTCGGCGAATGGCTGATGAAGCACGACAAAACCCAGCTGCGCATCTCGGAAACCGAAAAATACGCCCACGTCACCTTCTTCTATAACGGCGGCGTGGAAGCGCCGTTCAAAGGGGAAGACCGCGTGCTGGTCAATTCGCCGAAGGTCGCCACCTACGATTTGCAGCCTGAGATGAGCGCCGCCGAGCTGACCGACAAACTGTTGAGCGCCATCCGCAGCGGCAAATACGACGCCATTATCTGCAACTACCCGAACGGCGACATGGTGGGGCATACCGGCGTGTATGAAGCGGCGGTCAAAGCGGTGGAAACGCTGGACGCCTGCATCGCCCAAGTGGTTGACGCGGTGCGCGACGTCGACGGTCAGTTGCTGATCACCGCCGATCACGGCAACGCCGAGCAGATGCGCGATCCGGCCACCGGCCAGGCGCATACCGCCCACACCAGCCTGCCGGTGCCGCTGATTTACGTCGGCAAACCGGCGCAGGCGGTCGAAGGCGGCAAGCTTTCGGACATCGCGCCAACCCTGTTAACGCTGATGGGAATGGAAATCCCGCAAGAGATGACTGGTAAGCCGCTGTTCATCGTGGAATAATCCTTCTCCATGAGGGAGAAGGCGTTTTTTGCACTATCAAGGGTAACCCGAAGCGCAAACGCAGGCAGCCGGCCGCTGCCTGAACGCACCGCGCCAAGGACGTTCACCGCCATGTGCGCCAGCGTATTTTGCGCTGGCGTCTTGCTGTTGCCGCTCGCCGGCCAGGCGGCGGAAGACAATAAATCCCAGCTGAAAGACATTCAGCAGAGCATCGCCGAGAAAGAAAAAGCGGTGAAGCAGCAGCAACAGCAGCGCAGCTCGCTGCAGGATCAGCTGCGGCAGCAGGAAAAAACCATCGCCCAGGCCAGCCGCCAGTTGCGCGACACCCAGGGCACGCTCACCCAGTTGGGCAAGGACATTTCCGGCCTGAACGCCTCGATCGCCAAGCTGCAAAAGCAGCAATCGACCCAGCAAAACCTCCTCGCCAAACAGCTTGACGCCGCCTTCCGGCAAGGGCAGCACAGCGCCGTGCAGCTGATCCTCAGCGGTGAAGAAAGCCAGCGCAGCGAACGTATTCTGGCCTATTTCGGTTATCTGAACGAAGCGCGCCGGAAAACCATCGAAGAGCTGAAACAGACCCGCGCCGAGCTGGCGAAGCAAAAAACCACGCTGGTGGCCAAACAGGGCCAGCAAAAATCCTTACTGAGCGAACAACAGACGCAGCAGCAGAAGCTGGAGCAGGCGCGCGGCGCTCGCAAGAAAACGCTGACCGCGCTGGAAGCCTCGCTGGAAAAAGACCAACAACGCCTGGTGGAACTGCGCCAAAACGAAGCCCGCATGCGCGACAAGATCGCCCGGGCGGAGCGCGAAGCCCGTGCGCGCGCCGAACGCGAAGCGCGTGAAGCGGCCAAGGTGCGCGAACAGGTGCGCATCAAGGAACAGCAGGCGAAGAAAACCGGCACCACCTACAAACCTAGCGAAGCCGATCGCTCGCTGATGGCGCGAACCGGCGGCCTCGGCCGTCCGGCCGGCCAGCTGATGTGGCCGGTGCGCGGCCGCACGCTGCACGGCTTTGGCGAGCAGCAGCAGGGCGAGCTACGCTGGAAAGGCATGGTGATCGAAGCCCGCGAAGGCAGCGAAGTGAAAGCCGTCGCCGATGGCCGCGTGCTGCTGGCCGACTGGCTGCAAGGCTATGGCCTGATGGTGGTGGTCGAACACGGTAAAGGCGACATGAGCGTGTACGGCTATAACCAAAGCGCGTTGGTCAACGTCGGGGCGCAGGTGCGCGCCGGCCAGCCGATCGCTCTGGTCGGCACCAGCGGCGGCCAGGGAACGCCGTCGCTCTATTTCGAAATCCGTCGTCAGGGACAGGCGGTTAACCCACTGCCGTGGTTGGGAAGATAGATTTGCGCTATGTCAAAACCCGTACAGCTCTGTTAATGGGCTGTCTGCTGCAGGCTTACGCTGCGCAGGCAGGAAAACTCTCCATCGTCATCGATGACGTGGGCTACCGCCCCCACGAAGAAAACGCGGTGCTGCAAATGCCGACGGCGATCTCGGTCGCAGTCTTGCCCAACGCGCCGCATGCCCGCCTGATGGCCACCCGCGCCCACAGCCAGGGCCGCGAAGTGCTGATCCACATGCCGATGGCGCCGCTCAGCAAGCAGCCGCTGGAGCGCGATACCCTGCAGCCCGCCATGAGCAGCGACGAGATCCAGCGCATCATCCGCAACGCGGTGAACAACGTGCCTTACGCGGTCGGCATGAACAACCACATGGGCAGCGCCATGACTTCCAGCCTGCCGGGCATGCAGAAAGTGATGCAGGCGCTCGAAAGCTACCGTCTGTACTTCCTCGACAGCATGACCATCGGCAACAGCCAGGCGACCCGCGCCGCGGCCGGCACCGGCGTGAAGGTGATCAAACGCAAGGTGTTCCTCGACGATACCGCGAACGAAGCCGATATCCGCCGTCAGTTCAACCGCGCGGTTGAATTGGCGCGGCGCAACGGTTCCGCCATCGCCATCGGCCACCCGCGCCCGGCAACGGTGAAAGTACTGCAGCAGATGCTGCCGTCGCTGCCCGCCGATATCGTGCTGGTCAAACCGAGCGCGCTGCTGAACGAACCGCAGGGCAACGGTGGCGGCAGCTACGTCCCGCCGCCGGTCAAACCGCAAAAACCGCAGCCGAAGAACCCGTTCAGCGGCGGCATCAAACAGTGCAAGGTCAAACCGCCGAAGGAAAAAACCAACGCCGGCACCGCGCTGGGCGTTATCGCCGACAGCATTGCCACCTCGCCGCCGGTGACCTTCATCAAGCGTCATTGGCAGCACTGGACGCAAACCAAACCGCAAGCATAAAAAAAGGGCCGGAATTCCGGCCCTTTTCACGCCTGCCGAGATCAATCCCAGCTCAGCACCACTTTGCCCGACTTGCCGGAGCGCATGGCGTCGAAGCCCTGCTGGAACTCGTCGATCGAGAAACGGTGGGTGATGATCGGAGTCAAATCCAGACCGGACTGGATCAGCGCCGCCATCTTGTACCAGGTCTCAAACATTTCGCGGCCGTAAATCCCTTTGATAAACAGCCCTTTGAAAATCACCTGGTTCCAGTCGATCGACATATCCGAAGGCGGAATGCCCAGCATGGCGATGCGCCCGCCGTGGTTCATGGCGTTCAGCAGCGTGCGGAACGCCGGCGGCGCGCCGGACATTTCCAGACCGACATCGAATCCTTCGGTCATGCCCAGCTCGGCCATCACGTCGTTGAGGTTTTCCTTGCTGACGTTCACCGCGCGGGTCACGCCCATCTTGCGCGCCAGTTCCAGACGGTATTCGTTAACGTCGGTGATCACCACATGACGGGCGCCGACGTGTTTGCACACCGCCGCCGCCATGATGCCGATCGGACCGGCGCCGGACACCAGCACGTCTTCCCCGACCAGATCGAACGACAGCGCAGTATGCACCGCGTTGCCAAACGGATCGAAGATCGAAGCCAGTTCGTCGGAGATGTTATCCGGGATCTTGAAGGCGTTGAACGCCGGGATCACCAGATATTCCGCGAAGCTGCCCGGACGGTTCACGCCCACGCCGATGGTGTTGCGGCACAGGTGCGTGCGGCCGCCGCGGCAGTTGCGGCAGTGGCCGCAGGTGATGTGGCCTTCGCCGGACACGCGATCGCCGATGCTGAAGCCTTTGACTTCCTGACCGATCGCCACCACTTCGCCCACGTATTCATGGCCGACCACCATCGGAACCGGAATGGTTTTTTGCGACCACTCGTCCCAGTTGTAGATATGCACATCGGTGCCGCAGATCGCGGTTTTGCGGATTTTGATCATGATGTCGTTGTGGCCCAGCTCCGGCTGAGGCACGTCGGTCATCCAAATCCCTTCTTCCGCTTTCAGTTTTGACAGTGCTTTCATGGTTTTACCTTATGCAATAACGCCAAGATCCTTACCGATACGTGTAAACGCCGCCACTGCGCGTTCGATTTGCTCCGGGGTGTGGTCGGCGGACATCTGGGTGCGGATGCGCGCCTGGCCTTTCGGCACCACCGGATAGAAGAAACCGGTCACATAGATGCCTTCCTTGAGCAACGCATTGGCGAATTCCTGCGCCAGCTTCGCCTCCCCCAGCATGACCGGGATGATGGCGTGATCGGCGCCGGCCAGGGTGAAGCCGGCGGCGGTCATTTTTTCGCGGAACAGACGCGCGTTGGCCCACAGGCGATCGCGCAGCGCATCACCCTCTTCCAACAGTTCCAGCACTTTGATCGACGCGGCGACGATCGCCGGCGCCAGCGAGTTGGAGAACAGGTATGGGCGCGAGCGCTGGCGCAGCCACTCCACCACTTCTTTCTTGGCGGCGGTGTAGCCGCCGGACGCGCCGCCCAGCGCCTTGCCTAACGTACCGGTAATGATATCGACGCGGCCCATCACTTCGCAGTATTCATGGGTGCCGCGCCCGTTGGCGCCGACAAAGCCCACCGCGTGGGAGTCATCCACCATCACCAGCGCCTGATACTCGTCCGCCAGATCGCAAACCCCTTTCAGGTTGGCGATCACGCCGTCCATCGAGAACACGCCGTCGGTGGCGATCAGAATGTGGCGCGCGCCGTCGGCTTTGGCCTGTTTCAGCTGCGCGGCCAGCTCGGCCATGTCGTTATTGGCGTAGCGATAGCGCTTGGCCTTGCACAGCCGCACGCCGTCGATGATCGACGCATGGTTCAACGCATCGGAGATAATGGCGTCTTCCGGGCCGAGCAGGGTTTCGAACAGCCCGCCGTTGGCGTCGAAGCAAGAGGAGTACAGGATCGCGTCTTCCATGCCCAAAAAGGCCGCCAGTTTCTGTTCGAGCTGCTTGTGGCTGTCCTGGGTGCCGCAGATGAAGCGCACCGACGCCATGCCGAAACCGTGGCTGTCCATCCCCGATTTGGCGGCGGCGATCAGCGCCGGATGGTTGGCCAGGCCCAGGTAGTTATTGGCGCAGAAGTTGATCACATGGCTGCCGTCGGCGACGGCGATGTCCGCCTGTTGCGCGGAGGTAATGATGCGTTCTTCCTTGAACAGCCCTTCACTGCGCGTGGCGGCAAGCTGTTGTTCCAACTGCTGATAAAAAGACGCTGACATTCGGTTATCTCCAGGATTGGGCTAATTGCGGCATATTTTACTGATTTGTAACCAAACTGACGAGAATGCGCGGGAGAGAATATTAAAATTGCAGCAGATATCACGGCAAACGGCGGACTTCAATGGCAATGCGGGATATTCGGAGCCCTTCCGCTGTTTGCCGCGGCATGAAATGCTATGATAACCGCCATTGAGCGTGGGGCATTGTGCCCCACCAGGCAGCTTAGCAGGGGTAACCCAATGATTATCGTTACTGGCGGCGCCGGCATGATCGGCAGCAACATCATTAAGGCACTGAACGACAAGGGATATCGCGATATCCTGGTGGTGGACAACCTGAAAGACGGCACCAAGTTCGTCAACCTGGTCGATCTGGACATCGCCGACTATATCGATAAAGAAGACTTTATCGCCAGCATCGTGGCCGGCGACGATCTGGGCGAGATCGAAGCGGTGTTCCACGAAGGCGCCTGCTCTGCGACCACCGAGTGGGACGGCAAGTACATGATGGACAACAACTATCAGTACTCCAAAGACCTGCTGCACTACTGCCTGGATCGCGAAATTCCGTTCCTGTACGCCTCCTCCGCCGCCACTTACGGCGGCCGCGAAGAGTTTATCGAAGAGCGTCAGTATGAAGCGCCGCTCAACGTGTACGGCTATTCCAAATTCCTGTTCGATCAGTACGTGCGTGAGATCCTGCCGGAAGCGGACTCGCAGATCTGCGGCTTCCGCTACTTCAACGTTTACGGCCCGCGCGAAGGCCACAAAGGCAGCATGGCCAGCGTCGCCTTCCACCTGAACACCCAGATCAACCGCGGCGAAAACCCGAAACTGTTCGCCGGCAGCGAAAACTTCAAGCGTGACTTCATCTACGTCGGCGACGTGGCGGCGGTCAACCTGTGGTTCTGGGAAACCGGCAAATCCGGCATCTTCAACTGCGGCACCGGTCGGGCGGAAACCTTCCAGGCGGTGGCTGACGCGGTGGTGGACTTCCATCAGCAAGGCGCGGTGGAATACATCGAGTTCCCGGAGAAGCTGAAGGGCCGCTATCAGGCGTACACCCAGGCCGATCTGACCAAGCTGCGCACCGCCGGCTACGACGCACCGTTCAAAACGGTCGCCGAAGGCGTGAAAGAGTACATGGCCTGGTTGAACCGCACCGCATAAGCTGAAGGAATTAACGCTGGGTATGAAAATACTGGTTATCGGCCCTTCTTGGGTTGGCGACATGATGATGTCGCAAAGTCTCTATCGCACCCTGAAGGCCGAATACCCGTCGGCGGAGATCGATGTGATGGCGCCGGCCTGGTGCCGCCCGTTGCTGGCGCGCATGCCGGAAGTCAATCAGGCGCTGGCGATGCCGCTGGGCCACGGCGCGCTGGGGCTCGGCGAACGCCGCCGCCTGGGGCGCGCTCTGCGCGCCAACCGTTACGATCGCGCTTACGTTCTGCCCAACTCGTTCAAATCCGCGCTGGTGCCTTTCTTCGCCGATATCCCGCAGCGCACCGGCTGGCGGGGCGAAATGCGCTACGGCCTGCTGAACGACGTGCGCGTGCTCGACAAGGCGGCTTTCCCGCTGATGGTGCAGCGCTATGTGGCGCTGGCCTATGACAAAGGCCGCGTTCAGCGCGCCGACGATCTGCCGCAGCCGCTGCTGTGGCCGCAGCTGCGGGTGAGCGACGAAGAGATCGCCGAAACCACCTCAGCCTTCAACCTGACCGACAGCCGCCCGATCGTCGGCTTCTGCCCAGGCGCGGAGTTCGGCCCCGCCAAGCGCTGGCCGCACTATCACTACGCGGCGCTGGCTCAACGGCTGATCGAGAGCGGCTATCAAATCGCGCTGTTCGGTTCGGCAAAAGACCATGAGGCCGGCGAACAGATCCGCGCCGCGTTGCAGGACGACGCGCGCGATTTCTGCCTTAATCTGGCCGGAAAAACCCAGCTGGAGCAGGCGGTGATCCTGATCGCGGCCTGCCGGGCGGTGGTCAGCAACGACTCCGGTTTAATGCACGTTGCCGCAGCGTTGAACAAACCGCTGATAGCCTTGTACGGCCCAAGCAGCCCCGACTTCACGCCGCCGCTCTCCGACAAGGCGCGGGTGATTCGCTTAATCAGCGGCTACCACAAGGTGCGTAAGGGCGATGCCGAACAGGGGTATCACCAAAGTTTGATCGATATTCAGCCGCAGCAAGTGTTGGATGCGCTGACGCCGTTGCTTGTCGCCAGCGAGGAATAGTCATGCAGGTGTTAATCGTAAAAACGTCCTCGATGGGAGACGTGCTGCATACGCTGCCCGCCCTGACCGATGCGCTGCAGGCCATTCCCGATATCCGCTTCGACTGGGTAGTGGAAGAAGGTTTCAGCCAAATCCCCACCTGGCACCCGGCGGTGGATCGCGTGATCCCGGTGGCCATTCGCCGCTGGCGCAAAAACTGGTTCGGCAGCGACACCCGACAGCAGCGCTGCGACTTCAAGCGCGCGCTGCAAGAACGCCGTTACGACGTGGTGATCGACGCGCAGGGCCTGATGAAAAGCGCCGCGCTGATCACGCGCGTCGCCAAGGGCAACAAACATGGCCCGGACTGCAAAAGCGCGCGCGAACCGTTCGCCAGCTGGTTCTACAACGTGCGCCATGAGATAGACAAACGGCAGCACGCGGTGGAACGCACGCGCGAGCTGTTCGCCAAAAGCCTCGGCTACGATAAACCGGGCAGCTACGGCGACTATGCCATCGCCGCGCGTTTTCTCAGCCAGCCGCCGGTCGATGCCGGTCAATATCTGGTGTTTTTGCACGCTACGACCCGCGACGACAAGCATTGGCCGGAGCAGAACTGGCGCGAGCTGATCGCGCTGACGGCCGACAGCGGGCTGAAGATCAAACTGCCCTGGGGGGCGGAGCATGAACATCAGCGCGCGCTGCGGTTGGCGGAAGGTTTCCCACATGTCGAGGTGCTGCCGAAGCTCAGCCTGCAGCAGGTGGCTGACGTGCTGGCGGGCGCCAGGGGCGTGGTCTCGGTCGACACCGGGCTAAGTCATCTGACCGCCGCGCTCGACAGACCGAACATCACGCTGTTCGGGCCAACCGATCCCGGCCTGATCGGCGGCTATGGGCAAAATCAGCACTCGCTGATTTCGCCGGAAAAAAGCATGGCGACAATCGACGCCGATACGGCATGGCAGGCGTTGCAAAAGGTTATAGCATGAAAAAACTGCATATTATCAACCTGGGTAAAATGGGCGGCGTCGAGCGCCTGTTCCTGCAGTACATCAACGATACCACCGACGGCAGCAACCAGGTCTTGTGCATCAGCGGCGACATTGGCGAAGAGATCCGCCGCCAGTTGCCTGCGCATCAGCCCGTCACCTTCGCCAACCGCCTGATCAATGCACTGCCGTTGCGCTGCCCGCAGTTCCTGCGCAAATTTTTGCTGAAGTGGAAAATTGAACGGGCGAACGCCGATGTGGTGATCGTCTGGGACCTGGTTCCGGGGCTGGCGGCCAAACCCAAGCGCGGCAAGCTGGTTTACTACGATCACGGCTGCTCCTGGCGTTACCCCAAGAATAAAAAGACGCTGCGTTTCTTCGCCATGCTGGACGGCGTCATTTCCGCTTCACACGCGTCGAAGCGGGTGATGGAGCTGCGCTTTAATCTGCCTTGCCCCAATCACGTGGTGATCAACCGCATCAAGACGCCGGCGGGGATCGACACTGCGCCGAAAACGCTGTCGCAACCGGTCAGGATCGGCACGGCCTCACGCCTGGTCAGCCTGAAAGGCATCAGCGTTTCATTATTGATGATGCAGGAGCTGCGGCGGCGCGGGCATGACGTCACGCTGGAAGTGGCCGGCAAAGGGCCGGATCGCGCGGCGTTCGAGGCGCTGGCGACTCGGCTTCAGCTCGGCGACCGCATCACTTTCAGCGGTTATCAGGATGACGTCGCCGGCTTCTTCAATCGCACGCACATCTACATGAGCACGCCGATCACCGAGCCGTTCGGCTTGTCCTGCATGGAATCGCTCTATTTCGGCGTGCCGGTCATCTTCCCGCAGGTTGACGGCCAGCCGGAAGCGGTGAAAGACGGCGTCTGCGGCATTGGCCTGGTTCCGTCGGTCACCATCGAACAACACCGGCAGCTCACCGATATCGAGGTCGACTTCCCGCATGAAGTCTACGATCCGTTAACCGACAGCCTGGTGTCGCCCAAGCTGTTGTCGCATATCGACTGTGCGGATGCCGTTGAGACATTGCTGGCGGGCGAAACCTACCAGACGTTGAGCCGAAACGCGCAGCGCTATCCTGCTGAACATTTCAACTATGCTCAGTTCAAAGCTGAGTTTGACGACACGCTGCGATCCTTCATCGTTTAATCAACACGTGAGCCGGAAAACACGCCCGATGCTAAAACAAAAAACGCCGCACCCTGCCTTCAGTTATTTGATTTATCTGGGATGCGCCATCGCTTTTTGCACCATTCCTTTCGGTTCCGCGACCGGACGCAATCTGTTTTACGTTTCCAGCTACATCGCCTTTATCGCCGTTTGCCTGTATCCGCGCTACTACTTCAGCAACGTTAAAAATCTGCTGTTGCCCGCGCTGATGTTCTGCGTCGGCATGGGCACCATCCTGTGGATGCATCACTTCAAACAGCCGGGTGAGTACATCAACATTTATCGCTCTTATATGTCGACCGGCAAACTGCAGCTCGCAACCGCTTTCATCTTGCTGATTGCGCTCAATGAGCGGCTGTGCGTGCAGCGCCTACTGATCGTCGTGGCCCTCGTTACCGGCCTGGCGATCAACGGCTATTCTCTCTATCAGGGATTGCGGCTGGATATTCCTCGCGTGGAGCTTAACTTCGATCGCGCCACGGTCGCTGCCTATCTGATGACCGCCATCGATCTGGTGATGATGCAAGCCATCCTGATGCTGCGCACCCGCTACCGCCTGGTGCTGTACATTGCGGCGTTCCTGCTTTCCTTCTCTGCGTTGGTGCTGACCGGCACCCGCGCGGCGATGCTGGTTTACCCGGTGGCGATTTGTCTGTCGCTGCTGGCGACCAAGCATCTGGTTTCCAGGAAACACAAGCTCGCGTTGATGGCCTCGGTACCGCTGCTGCTCGTAGCCTGCGGCCTGGTGTTCAAACCGCAGATAGAAGAACGCATTCAGGCCTTTGAGACCGACATGCGTCTGATGGATCAGCCACAGACTGAAAACTCGATCATTTCCCGACTGTCGATGCAAACGCTGGCATGGCGCACCGGCTCACAAGCTCCTTGGGGTCAATCCGCCGAGCAGCGCGGTGAAGAGATCCGCGCCATCGTCGCGCAGCAACCTCGCCTGTCTGGCGTCATGCCTTACATCAACGTGCATCTGCATAACGAGCTGCTGGAAACCTATTCGCTCAAGGGGGTCTGGGGGACGTTGCTGTTGCTGGCGCTGTATATCGGCCTGTTCTTCTCTTCATTCCGGCCGCAGCGCAACGCGCTGTTGCTGAGCGTGAGCGCCAGCCTGTTCGTTTACGGTCTTAGCGATGTCATCTTCTTCAGCACGGAAGGCACCGTCATGTTCTGTCTGGCGCTGATCGCCGCCGTGCTCTCCGTGGCGAAACCGCCTTCCGCCCAGGAGCAGACCGCGTGAAAACTCATCAGCCACCGCTGCTCAGCGTTATCGTGCCGTTTTACAATAACGAAGCGTTCGTCATCGCTGCGCTGGATTCGTTATTTACGCAGATTTCTGATGAGATTGAGGTGGTCATCATCGACGATGGCTCTACCGATGCGTCAGGGGCGCTGGTCAGCCGGTATCTGGCGCAGCGGCAGCATCCGCACGTGGCTTTTATTTCACAGGCCAACGGCGGCATTGCGCACGCCCGCAATGTCGGCCTGCAGCGAGCCACCGGGCGCTACGTCACCTTTCTCGACGGCGACGATCTGCTGAGCGACGACTATCTGGCGATCCTGCGGCCCCTGCTGATCGCCGATGAATATGACCTGATCGATTTTAATTATCAGAAGTTCACCGAACAACCGCCGAAACCCGAGAACCGCGCGACGCAGCCCGCAGCCTACGACTTTTCCTCGTTGGGGCTGGGCAGCCTGCAACCGCTGTTCGCACGCTCGATGTGGCACCTCTGGAGCCGGGTATATAAGCGCACGCTGCTGGCAGGGGAAACGTTCGAAGACGGCAGGCGTTATGAAGACGTGATTTTCACGCCTTTTCAGTATTTCAAAACTCGCCGCATCGCCCATCTTGACTGCGAACTCTATTTCTACCGGGATAACAGCCAGGGCATCACCCGCAATATCAAACCCAAAGATATTGAAGATTTGCTGTTCGCCATGGAGAAGATGCTGCGCTTTGTGGCGCAGCATCCTGGGGATGAGCCGCTGCGCCGGTTGGCCGCCCTGATGCTGGCCAACTGCTTTTCCGAGGTGAAAAGCATGTCCAAGGCGGTGTACGGTTATTATCATTACGCGCCGGCAACGCTGCAAATTCTGCGCCGCGCCGCCGCTGTCTGCCGCAACAGCGACGTGCCGGGCAAAAAAGTCCGCCAGATGCGCTATGCGCGAGTGGATACCTTTCTTTCGAAGCTGCGCGGGCGCAAACCACGCTAACCGCATCGGCCTGGCGGCCGATGCGTCGCCGCACCTCTAGCGCGCTAAAGGCACGTGCGCGACCAGTTCGTCATAAATCCGCTGCGGCTGAATGACCCCCATCGGGCTTTCCGCCTCCAGCGGCATCGTATAGCCGGTACGCGACACCTGAATGATGCGGTGCAGTTCAGGATCCTGAATCGGCCCGGTGGAGCGTGAATCGGCGGTCACGAACAGGCTGATGGTTTTCACCTTCAGCGCCACCGCCAGATGCAGCGGCCCGGTGTCGCCGGTGACCAGAACATGGAAACTGTCGAGCAACGTCAGCAAGCCTTGCAGCCCCGTTTTACCGATTTGATTATCCACGCAGGCCAGCGTTTGCGGGCCGATCAGGCTCATAAACTGTTGGGCTTTGCCGTCGTCAAGCGGTGCGCCAATCAGCACGATGCGCACATTGGGGTGCTTCGCCACCAGCTCATCGGCCAGGCGCGCATAGTGCGACACCGGCCAGCAACGCGACTCCGTCGATGCCCCAAGTTGAAAACCGATGGTGGGATGGTCGCTGCTTTTGACGCCGCGCTGATAGTCCACGGGAATTTCCATCGTCGGATCGTCGCTGCGGCAACCCAAAATGGAAATCAGCTCCAGCTTGCGGCGCACGAAATGGCCGTAATAATGGAAGATATAGTTGGTTAACCAAGGTTCCAGCCCGCAAATGCCCGAGCTGTAGTTATCCCTGATGATGTACTTTGCCCCCGCCATGACGGCGCTGATGATGTCATAAGGCAGGTGAGAGTGCAGGATCAGCGCCAAATCCGGCTGATGTTCGCGCAGCGATTTCAGCAATGGGCGTATCGTCTTGATCTTGCTGTCCCAATACACCACGCGATCGTAATAGCGGCCGTTTTCCACCAGTTCGCGGTTTTTCTTGTGCACCACCAGCGTGATGTGCGCGTTGGGATAGCGTTCCCTCATCGCCCTCAGTGCCGGCGTGTTGAACATGAAGTCGCCCAACGCCGTGGTGGAATAGATGACGATATTGTCAAACTGCTGGGCGCCGTCGAACGTCGCCTTGTCCTGAAAACGGCCGTACTTCGCCGTATAGCGCCGCAAAAACCAGTCGGCAACCTTGATTTTCCATTTCTTCGACATGTGCGTGCTTAGTTCGCTTTAAGTTGATAATACTCGGCCAGCGTCATGCCCACCGTGCGCTGCTGCAGCCAGTCAAACAGCTGCTCCAGATCGCGGTACAGCACTTCGATATCCTGCTCGGTTTTGAACGTCGGGCTGCCGCCCGGCATAAACTCGGAGGAGTGCAGCATAAACTCGACGTAGTCATGCCCCTGCGCCAACGACGTCTCGGCCACGCTTATCATCTTGGCCACGTTGCCGCCACTCGGCCGCAGCCAGTTGACGGACGGCGAACGCCGCTTGCCGCGCAGCCGATCATAGCCCTGCTTGAACGCATTCATCAGCGCCGAATGCTTGTACTGGATGCTCATCGGCACTTCCAGCAGCGACGAAGCGCCCGGCTTGGCGATGTTCTGCGGATCGATGAAATAGGCCTGCGACGGGAACCGGCTGTAATCGGTACCGCCGTTGCCCTGCGGGTTGCCCGGCGAAAACTGCCAGTTGACCCGCGGCGTGACCGAACAATCCACCTGATAGCCGTATTCCAGCAGCAGTGAGGCATAGTATTCGTTGAACGCCCAACGGCCGGCGCGATGGCTGAGCATTTTGGTCTGGAAGGCGTCCTCCAGCAGTTTGGTCATGTGGTCGACTTTGGCGCGTATCTGATCGGCGGGATACTCGATCAAATAAGGCTTGTGGCGCCAGTCGTCATCGGTGAGCGGCGTCAGCGGCGGGCTGTTCCAGGCGTGCAGATGCATGCCGACTTCACCGGCACCGCGGGCGATCACGTCACGCGCGAACTCGACGTAAGCCGGATCCATCGCCATTTCATAGTTGGTGAGATAAACCGGCTTGAAGGCATATTTCTCGCACAGCGCCTGAAAGCGCGGCAAGAAACGCGTGTTTTCGGTCGCGATGCGATCGTGGTTTTGCCACAGATTATCGCCTTCGGTATCAATGGTGATGAGAAACGCCGGTTTAGTCATGAATATCGAACCTGATATCAACAGAATACGCTATGTTACGCAGCCCGTTTCGCCAGGGCAAACGACTTTGCTGCCTGGTTTGGACAACGTTGAAGCGCATTCGTCCCCGGCTCGGCGATTTTTTTGCGGCCCGGCAAGAAAACCGTGCAACAGTAGCCACATGCGATCGGGTCATTTAGAATCAAAGATTGGTTTCCCAGAAAGCGACTCATGATGAACGACGCGCCAGCCCCAACTTCCGCCCCATCCGTACAGCGTATTTTGATCATAAAACTGCGCCATCACGGCGATATGCTGCTGGTCACGCCGGTCATCAGCAGCCTGCGGCAACACTACCCGCAGGCGCAGATCGATGTGCTGCTGTATCAGGAAACGCAGGAGATGCTGGCCAGTAATCCGGAATTGTCGACGCTGTTCGCCATCGACCGCCAATGGAAAAAACAGGGCGCCCGCGCGCATCTGGGGCACGAGCTGGCGCTGCTGCGTCGTCTGAAGGCGCAGCGCTACGATCTGGTAGTCAACCTGGCCGATCAGTGGCGCAGCGCCATTATCACGCGCCTGACCGGCGCGCGCATCCGTCTGGGCTTCGATTTCCCTAAACGCCGCGGCTTCCTGTGGCGCCACTGCCACACGCAGCTGGTGCCGGTCGACAATCACGCCCACCTGCATACCGTCGAACAAAATCTCTCGCTGCTGGCGCCGCTGAACCTGCCCGCGCTCAGCGAACATGTGACCATGAGTTATGAGCCACAAGATTGGCAGGCTTGTGAGCAACGGTTGCAGAAACAGGGCGTCGCCGGCAGTTATATTGTGGTGCAGCCCACCTCGCGCTGGTTCTTCAAATGCTGGAGCGAAGAGAAAATGGCCGCCACCCTCACCGCCTTGCAGGCCGACGGCCACCAGCTGGTGATCACCTCCGGCCCCGACGCCAGAGAAAAAGCCATGGTCGAGCGCATTTTGGCGCTCTGCCCGCCGCAGGGCGTGATCTCGTTGGCCGGCCAGCTGACGCTGCGCCAGCTGGCCGCCCTGATCGACCACGCCAAGCTGTTTATCGGCGTGGATTCGGTGCCGATGCACATGGCCGCCGCGCTGCAAACGCCGTGCGTGGCGCTGTTCGGCCCTTCCAAGCTGACTTTCTGGCGGCCATGGCAGGCTACCGGCGCCGTGATCTGGGCCGGCGACTTCGGCGAACTACCCGATCCGGACGCCATTGATACCGGCACCGACGAACGGTATCTCGACCTTATTCCTACAGACGCGGTGATTGCAGCCGCGCGGAGCACGCTGGCATGAAAGCATTTCGTTTGGCGATCGTTCGCCAAAAATACCGCCCGGACGGCGGAGCCGAACGTTTCGTTTCCCGCGCCCTGGAAGCGCTGGAACAACAGGATCTCGATCTGAACGTCATCACCCGCGAATGGCAGGGTGACGCCAATCCCAACTGGCATATCCACCTGTGTAACCCGTTGAAACTAGGCCGCATCAGTCGCGAACGGGGCTTCGCCGTGGCGGCCAGGGCGCTGTGGCAGAAAGAGCGCTTCGATCTGGTGCAAAGCCATGAGCGCATTCCCGGCTGCGATATCTACCGCGCCGGCGACGGCGTACACCGCCGCTGGCTGCTGCAACGCGCGCGGCTGCTGCCCGAGTGGCGCCGCAAGTGGCTGTTTTCCAACCGTTATCACCGCTATGTGATGTGCGCCGAGCGCGCCATGTACGCCGCACCGGAGCTGAAAGCCGTCATCTGCAACGCCGAAATGATCAAACGGGAAATCATCGCCGACTTTGGCGTGCCCGCCGACAAAATCACGGTGATCTATAACGCCATCGACAATCAAAAGTTCCTGCCCGCCGACGAGGCCCAGCGCCGACGCCTGCGTGAGCAATATCAGATCCCGCAACAGGCGCACTGCCTGATCTTCGTCGGCTCCGGTTTCGAGCGCAAAGGGCTGGCCGCCGCCATCCGCGCCGTGGCGGCGACCGACAGCCACCTCTTGGTGGTCGGTAAAGACAAAGCCGAAAAGCGTTACCGGGCGCTGGCGCAGTCGCTGGGCTGCGGCGATCGCATTCACTTTATGGGCGTGCAGAAGCAGACTCTGCCGTTCTATCAGGCCGCGGATGCGCTGCTGCTGCCGACGCTTTACGATCCGTTCCCGAATGTGATTCTGGAAGCGATGTCCTGCGGCCTGCCGGTTATCACCAGCACCACCTGCGGCGGCGCCGAGTTTATCACCCCGGGCCAGAACGGCTTCGTGACCGACGCGCTCGACGTGCCGGCCATCACGGAAGCCATTCGGGCGCTGCCGCGCCAGGCGCTGGGATCCTCCATGGGCGAAGCGGCAAGATTGCGCATTATGACGGCTACGCCGGCGCATCTCTCCGAACAGCTCATTTCCCTCTATAACCGGTTACTGGATTAGCTATGCGTATTCTGATGATCATCGATGGCCTGCCGGGAGGCGGCGCGGAAAAAGTGGTGCTGACCCTGTGCCAAGGCATGCAGCAACAGGGGCATGACGTCAGTCTGATCTCGCTGCGTGACGTCTGCAATTACCCTATCCCGTCAGGCATTGATTATCAGGTGGTGGCCGATCGCAGCCGTGCCCCCTGGCGCAAGCTGACCGAGCTGTCGCGCCGCGCCGCCGCGCTGGATCGGGCGGTAGCCGAACACGAGCGCCAAAACGGCGCGTTCGATCTGGTGTTCTCCAACCTGCACAAAACCGATCGCATCGTCAGCCGCAGCAAGCGGCTGGCTTCGGATCGCCTGTGGTTCTGCATTCACGGCATTCTCTCCACCTCCTACCTCGGCCACCGCAAAGGCCTGGATCGCTGGCTCAAGCAACGTAAAATCGCCAACGTTTACCAGGGGAGAAATATCGTCGCCGTTTCACAGGCGGTCGGCGGCGATCTGCAGCAGAATTTGCCGATCCACCCGCGTCGGCTGGCGGTCATCAATAACCCGTTCGACATCGACGCCATCCGGCAACAGGCGGCGGCACCTTGCGAACTGGCCGGTCAGGACTATCTGGTGCACGTCGGCCGCTTTCACGCCACCAAGCGGCATGACCGCCTGCTGAAAGCCTATGCGCAATCCGGTATTCAGGCGCCGCTGGCTTTGATCGGCACCGGGGATGACGCCCGCGTCGCCGAGGTCAAGCGTCTGGCGGCAGACTTGGGTATCGCAGAGCGCGTGCTGTTCCTCGGCTTCCAGGCCAATCCCTATCCGTTTATCCGCCATGCCTCGCTGTTGGTGCTCAGCTCCGATAGCGAAGGGTTTGGCAATGTGCTGGTAGAATCGCTGTTGTGCGGCACGCCGGTGGTCAGCACCCGCTGTCCGGGCGGCCCTGCGGAAATTCTGGAAAAAGCCGGCATGGCTAACGCGTTGGCGGAATTAAACGAAGCGTCGCTGGCAGAAAAAATGGCGGAAATTTACGCCAATCCGCCGCAGATAAATCAACAGCAATTGCTGAGCTATGGGCTGGAGCCTATTTGCCGTCAATATATTGAGCTGAAAGAAAAATAATAAAGTAATAAATAAGGCAGGTGATACCTGCCTTATTTTCTTCGCTAGCTTAGCGCCTGCATTTTCTGCCAAACCTCATCGACAGAAACATCTTCACAGTGCCCCGACTCACTCTGCAAAATATGATGACGGCCGGTCCATGGATGCCAGGACGTTTTATCGGTATCGCCAAAGAACACCACCATATCCTTATTCAGCGCGGCGGCAAGATGCATCTGCCCGCCGTCGCTGCACAGCACCCGGTCGCATAAATCGAACCCGCCCAACAGCTCGCGCACCGAGGCCGTCGGATAAAGCGCAACGCGTTCGTTTTGGCACAACGCCAACAGCTGTTCTGCGCGCTGCTGATCGCCGATGTCGTCCGGCGCCAGCGTGCCCTGCGGCGACCAGAAGATCAGCACGCCGGTGCGGGGATCGGCGGTCAGGCGGTTGATGATTTCGGCATAGCGTTCAACCGGCCAGCGCCTTTTCGGGCTGCGGCTGCTGATATGCACGGCGCAAACCCGTTCGACCGACGGCAGGCGTTCCTGCAGCCGCTGCGCCGCCAGCTGCCGCTCTTCCGGCGTCAGGAATACCCGCACCGGCGGGATCGGAATGGCTTGATCGGTTATCGCCGATAAATAGCTGTAGGTGTGTTCGACCTGATGTAGACCGCGGAAATCGTCCTTGCGGAACGGGCGCTGAATATCTTTCGTGCCCAAATCGGCGCCGATGATATGGGTGGCGCCGGCCATTTTCGCTAAACGCAGGCTGTATTTGCAAGGCACCGGGTTAGCCAGAATGACCGCATCGAACTTTATTTTGCGCAGCTTCAGGAAGATCATCAGACGTTCGAAATAAACGCCCAACGTCGTTTCATTTTTCGCCTTGTGCTTGGCCTTTTTATAGACAAAGACTTTCTCGAGATGAGGGTTGTTTTTAACAACGTCCTGGCTGACTTTATTGATCAGCAGATAAACTTTTGCGTCTGGATAGGCAATTTTCACCCCTTCAATCAGAGGCGTGGTGCAAACAAGATCGCCGATGTTGTCGCGGCGAATAATTAAAATATTCTTCATTCCGAGCCTATCGGCGAAATCGCTCGCCGGTTGTCTGAAACTGACACCCAAGGTTACCAAATTAGCGCCTTTCCCTTCCAGTTATGGTACTATTCCGAATAACCCATATAAATGAAATTGATAGAATGTTGCTGCGTTTATATCAGGTACTACTCTACCTCATCCAACCCCTGATCTGGCTCCGCTTACTGCTGCGCAGCCGCAAAGCTCCAGCCTACCGTAAACGCTGGGCGGAACGCTATGGCTTCTGCGCCGGGAAAGTCGTGCCGGGCGGCATTATGCTGCATTCCGTCTCCGTCGGCGAAACGCTGGCGGCCATCCCGCTGGTGCGGGCGCTGCGCCATCGTTACCCCGCTTTGCCGATAACTGTGACCACAATGACCCCGACAGGTTCAGAACGCGTCCAGTCCGCTTTCGGCAAAGACGTGCATCATGTCTATCTGCCCTACGATCTGCCCGGTTCCATGAACCGCTTCCTCGACCAGGTGAATCCCAAGCTGGTGATCATCATGGAAACCGAGCTATGGCCTAACCTGATCAACGCACTGCATCAGCGGCAAATCCCCCTGGTGATCGCCAATGCGCGCCTGTCGGCGCGATCCGCCGCCGGCTATAAGAAAATTGGCGGATTCATGCGCGATATGCTGCGCCGCATTACGCTGATCGCCGCACAGAACCAGGAAGACGGCGATCGTTTTATCGAACTGGGCCTGAAACGCTCGCAGCTGGCCGTTACCGGCAGCCTGAAATTCGATATCTCCGTCACCCCGGAACTGGCCGCCCGCGCCGTTACGCTGCGCCGCCAATGGGCGCCGCGCCGCCCGGTGTGGATCGCCACCAGCACCCATGAAGGCGAAGAAACCATCTTGCTCGAAGCGCACCGCAAGCTGCTGGAAAAACACCCCGACCTGCTGCTGATCCTGGTGCCGCGCCACCCGGAACGCTTCCCGACCGCCAAGGAACTGGTACAGAAGGCCGGCTTCAGCTACACCCTGCGCAGCAGCGGCGAAATCCCGTCCGGCAGCACCCAGGTGGTGATCGGCGATACCATGGGCGAACTCATGCTGTTGTACGGCATCGCCGATCTGGCCTTTGTCGGCGGCAGCCTGGTGGAACGTGGCGGGCATAACCCGCTGGAAGCCGCCGCCCACGCCATCCCGGTGCTGATGGGCCCGCACACCTTCAACTTTAAAGACATCTGCGCCAAGCTTTCGCAGGCCGAAGGCCTGATCACCGTGACCGACGTGGATTCGCTGGTAAAGGAAGTGGAAACCCTGTTGACCGACGAAGACTACCGCCGTTACTACGGCCGCCATGCGGTGGAAGTGTTGTATCAGAATCAGGGAGCGTTGCAGCGCCTGCTGCAGCTGCTGGAACCGCACCTGCCGCCCCGGAGTCACTGAATGAGCAGCCGCAAAAGCCTGTCGGTGGTGATGATCGCCAAAAACGAAGCCGGGCTGTTGCCGGACTGCCTGCGCTCTGTCGCCTGGGCCGATGAAATCATCGTGCTGGACTCCGGCAGCGAGGACGACAGCGTCGCCGTCGCCGAAAGTCTGGGCGCCAAAGTCTTCACGCACACCGACTGGCAAGGATTCGGCAAGCAGCGCCAGCTGGCGCAAAGCTACGCCAGCCATGACTACGTATTGATGATCGACGCCGACGAACGCGTCACCCCCGAACTGCGGCAATCCATCGAGCGGGTGTTGAACGCGCCGGACGACGGCGCCGTTTACAGCTGCGCGCGGCGCAACCTGTTCCTTGGCCGCTTCATGCGCCACAGCGGCTGGTATCCCGACCGCGTCAACCGCCTGTACGCCAATTCACGCTATCGCTATAACGACGATCTGGTGCACGAGTCGCTGAACATCGGCGACGCCAAAGTGATCCCCCTCAGCGGCGATATGCTGCACCTGACCTGCCGCGACTTCTTCGCCTTTCAGCGCAAACAGCTGCGCTATGCCGAAGAGTGGGCCACACAGCGCCACCGGGCCGGCAAGCGTTGCGGCTATCTGTCCATCCTGACCCACACGCTCGGCGCCTTCGTCAAAACCTGGCTGCTGCGGGCCGGCTTCCTCGACGGTAAACAGGGGTTGCTGTTAGCGGTGGTCAACGCGCAATATACCTTCAATAAATATGCCGCATTATGGGCATTGGGCCGCAACTACTCAGAGAAGTGAATCATGACCAGCAAAGCCATCTATCCCGGGACCTTCGATCCCATGACCAACGGCCACCTGGATTTAGTGACGCGCGCGTCGCTGATGTTCGATCACGTGATTCTGGCCATCGCCGCCAGCCCGAGCAAAAAGCCGCTGTTCAGCCTGGATGAGCGCGTGGCGCTGGCGACGCAGGTCACCTCGCATCTGGACAATGTGGAGGTACTGGGCTTCAGCGAGCTGATGGCGCATTTCGCCGCTCACCAGAATGCCAATATCCTGGTGCGCGGCCTGCGGGCGGTGTCTGACTTTGAGTATGAACTGCAGCTGGCGAACATGAACCGCCATTTGATGCCGACGCTGGAAAGCGTGTTCCTGATGCCTTCCGAAGAGTGGTCGTTCATCTCCTCCTCACTGGTGAAGGAGGTCGCCCGCCACGGCGGCGATATCGCGCCTTTCCTGCCCGATGTGGTCACTCAGGCGCTGATGGCGAAGCTCGCCGCCGCGTGATACTCAGCGCTGGCAGCGTCGGCAAAAGAAGGTGCTGCGTTGCCCGTGCTTGGCGGATTCAATCGGCGTGCCGCATGCGCGGCAGGGTTCTCCCGCCCGTCCATAAACCTGCAGCTCCTGCGCGAAGTACCCCGGTTTGCCGTCCGACTGCAAAAAGTCGCGCAATGTGGTGCCGCCCTGCTCGATGGAGCGTTGCAACACCGCCTTGATGGTCTTCGCCAACAGCGCCGCTTCGGCTTTGGTCAAGGATCCCGCCGGACGATCGGGCAGGATCCCGGCGCTGAACAGCGATTCACTGGCGTAAATGTTACCGACCCCGACCACCAGCTTATTATCCATCAGCCACGGTTTGATCAGCGTGCGCTTATTACGTGATTTTTCATACAGGTAGTCACCGTTGAACGCCTCACTCAGCGGTTCCGGCCCCAGATGCGCCAACACGCTGCTGGTCGCCAGGTCTTCGCACCACAGCCAGGCGCCGAAGCGGCGCGGATCGGTATAGCGCAGGATCATACCGTTGTTGATCACCAGATCGACGTGGTCGTGTTTGCCGGCTTCGTCTTCGTTTTCCTCACGCAGCATGCGCAGGCTGCCCGACATGCCCAGATGCACGATAATCCAACCGCGCTCCAGCTCAATCAGCAGGTATTTGGCCCGACGCTGCACGCTGAGCACCGGCTGATCGCTCAGCGTCAGGATCTGCTCGGAAACCGGCCAGCGCAGGCGCGCGTTGCGCACCACCGCATACTGAATGCTGTGGCCGACAAGATAAGGCTCTATACCGCGTCTGCTCGTCTCAACTTCCGGTAATTCAGGCATCTGGCTTCCCCTCCGATGTTTTCTACCCTTTATAAAACAAAAAACCCGGCCAAGGCCGGGTTTTTCATTAATCCACTAAAATTATTTAATTTTAGCTTCTTTGTATACTACGTGCTGACGGACAACTGGATCGAATTTCTTCAGTTCCAATTTTTCCGGCTTAGTACGCTTGTTCTTCGTGGTGGTATAGAAGTGACCAGTACCAGCAGAAGAAACCAGCTTGATCTTCTCGCGAACACCTTTAGCCATGATTCAGTTCCTTAATACTTCTCACCACGGGCACGCAGATCGGCCAGAACCGTCTCAATACCCTTCTTATCGATAACACGCATACCTTTAGCAGATACACGCAGAGTTACAAAGCGCTTCTCAGCCTCAACCCAAAAACGGTGTGAGTGCAGGTTAGGCAGAAAACGGCGTTTGGTCGCGTTCATTGCGTGGGAACGGTTGTTACCGCTCACCGGGCGCTTGCCAGTAACTTGGCAGACTCGGGACATGTCTATTCTCCAAAAATCAAATCAGCTCGAGCTTCGTATAGGGTATGGCCGCCTCGTCAGGCTTTTAGAGCCCATCTCAGCAAACTTCATACTGAGGAGACTCTCGTCATCAGGTAGAAACCACACATCAGGTCAGAAACCTGCTGAGATAGGCTCTTGCGCCAAACCCAAGATTCTCAAAGGTGGCGTAGTATACGCTCTGAAGCGTAAGTGCTCAAGTCCCGAACAGCTAAAGATCCCACAAGGATCGCGAAAAAATCGCTTAAAGCCATCCGCGCTCGGCAAAAGAGACGCATTCACCCCGACCGATCACCAAATGATCGAGCACTCGGATCTCCAATAACTGGCAGGCTTTCACCACCTGTTCAGTTATCAAACGGTCGGCATGACTGGGTTCAGCCTTACCCGAGGGGTGATTATGCGCGAGAATCAGCGCGGCGGCATTAGCCTTCAACGCTTCACGCACAATTTCTCTCGGGTAGACGACGACGCTGCTGATGGTACCAGCAAACATCTCCTGATGGCGAATAACCCGATGCTGATTGTCTAAAAACAATACCAAAAAGACCTCTCGCTCACGATGCGCCAGCAGGCTTTGCAGATAATGCTGGGTGACGCGCGGGTTAAGCATGGCGTTTTCCTGCGAGAGATGGCTGGAAAAGAAGCGAAGCGCCAGCTCGGCAATCGCCTGCAGCTGCGTATAGCTGGCGTCGCCCAGGCCTTTTTGACTGCAAAACGCCTGATGATCGGCCGACATCAGATGGTAAAGCGAGCCGAATCGGCGCAGCAGCTGCTCCGCCAGCTGCATTACGTGCACGCCGGGCAACCCGGTGCGCAAGAAAATGGCCAACAGCTCTGCGTCGGACAGCGCCGCGGCCCCCTGCATCAACAGCTTTTCACGCGGCGCCAGCGCGCCCGGCCAGCACGCCACAGTCGGGTTGCTCATCGTGTTCCTCCCTGAAAGGGCTACAGCATGCCATGCGCCCCCCGGCGCGTTCGACAGGTGTTTGATAACATTGCGAAGTGTTTCGCAAAGCACAATGTAACGCCCTGCAGCCATTGCGGAATCGCTCACCTGAACGGCGGATATGCTAAAATGGCGCATCTTTCGGCTTTCAATCGGACAATGATGATGACGGGACTTTCCGGCAAACATATTGTGCTTGGCATCAGCGGCGGCATCGCCGCCTACAAATGCCCAGAGCTGGTGCGCCGCCTGCGCGACAGGGGCGCGGAAGTGCGCGTGGTGATGACCCACGCCGCCAAGGCGTTCATTACGCCGCTGACGCTACAGGCCGTTTCCGGCCACCCGGTGTCCGACGATCTGTTGGATCCCGCCGCCGAAGCCGCCATGGGCCACATCGAACTCGGCAAATGGGCGGATCTGGTGATTCTGGCGCCGGCGACCGCCGATCTGCTGGCGCGCGTCGCCGCCGGCATGGCCAACGATCTGCTGACTACCGTCTGCCTGGCGACCGACGCCCCTATCGCCGCCGCCCCCGCCATGAACCAGCAGATGTATCGCGCCGCCGCCACGCAGGCCAACCTGCAAACGCTGCAGGCGCGCGGCATGCTGCTCTGGGGGCCGGACAGCGGCAGCCAGGCCTGCGGCGACGTTGGCCCGGGCCGCATGCTGGATCCGCTGGACATCGTCGAGCTGGCGAACGGTCATTTCTCCGCCCCGCAGGATCTGCAACATTTGCAGGTTATGATCACCGCCGGCCCGACGCGCGAAGCGCTGGATCCGGTACGCTTCATCAGCAATCACAGCTCCGGCAAAATGGGCTTCGCCATCGCCCGCGCCGCCGCCGCCCGCGGCGCGCAGGTGACGCTGATCGCCGGGCCGGTGAGCCTGCCGACGCCGCCGAAGGTCACACGCGTGGACGTCACCAGCGCGCTCGAGATGGAGCAGGCGGTGCAACAGCGCGCCGCTCAGCAGCAGATTTTCATCTCCTGCGCCGCCGTAGCCGACTACCGTCCCGAGCGGATCGCCGATGAAAAAATAAAAAAACAGGGTGATGAAATCGTCCTCAAGATGGTAAAAAACCCCGATATCGTCGCCGGCGTGGCGGCGATGACCAAAAATCGACCGTTTGTCGTGGGGTTTGCCGCCGAAACCCAGAATGTGGAAGAATACGCGCGGCAAAAACTGGCGCGTAAGAAGCTGGATTTGATTTGCGCTAACGATGTATCGCTCGCAGAGCACGGGTTCAACAGCGACACCAATGCCCTGCACCTTTTTTGGCAGGATGGAGAGAAACGCCTGGCGCTGAGCGACAAGGCACTCCTTGGCCAACGTTTAATAGACGAGATAGTCAGCCGTTATGATGAAAAAAATCGACGTTAAGATCCTCGACCCGCGCATCGGTCAGGATTTCCCGCTACCGACCTACGCCACTCCGGGCTCAGCCGGTCTCGACCTGCGCGCCTGCCTGGACAGCGCGGTGGAGCTGGCGCCGGGTGAAACCACGCTGCTGCCTACCGGTCTCGCGATCCATATCGCCGACGCCGGCCTGGCGGCGGTGATCCTGCCGCGCTCAGGCCTGGGCCACAAGCACGGCGTCGTGCTGGGCAATCTGGTCGGCCTGATCGACTCCGATTATCAGGGCCAGCTGATGGTGTCGGTCTGGAACCGCGGCCAGAAGTCATTCACTATCGAACCGGGCGAACGCATCGCGCAGATGGTCTTCGTGCCGGTGGTGCAGGCCGAGTTCAACCTGGTGGAAGAGTTCGACAGCAGCGAGCGCGGCGAAGGCGGCTTCGGCCACTCGGGGCGCCACTAAGCGCCACTCAATGCACGATGGCCGGCAGGGAAACGTCGCCTGAACCTTGCCTTTCCGGGGAGAAGGATGTCTCTGCGGCAAGGTTTTACCGCGACAATTGCAGCGCACACCAGGCAGCGCGGAAAAAGGCCGTTAAGGCCGCTGACCCCAGCATCGTAAAAAAGCTATCACATAAGCCGCACAGAGCCTGCTCTGCAGCGGCCGGTGCCCGGGTTTCCGTCAGTTAAGTTTTAGCAAGGGTCTAATCAGACATGGCAGAAAAAGAAAATACGAAAAGGAATCGGCGCGAGGAAATATTGCAGGCGTTAGCCCAGATGCTGGAATCCAGCGACGGCAGCCAGCGCATTACCACCGCCAAGCTCGCCGCGAACGTGGGTGTTTCTGAAGCTGCGCTGTACCGGCATTTCCCCAGCAAGACACGGATGTTCGACAGTCTGATCGAGTTTATCGAAGACAGCCTGATCACCCGCATCAACCTGATCTTGCAGGACGAGAAAGAGACGTTTAATCGTCTGCGCCTGATTTTACTGCTGATTCTGGGCTTTGCAGAACGCAACCCGGGGCTGACGCGTATCATGACCGGCCACGCGCTGATGTTTGAACAGGATCGCCTGCAGGGCCGCATCAACCAGCTGTTCGAACGCATCGAGGCGCAGCTGCGTCAGGTGCTGAAAGAGCGCAAATTGCGCGAAGGCAAAGGCTTCATCGTCGATGAAACGCTGTTGGCCAGCCAGCTGCTGGCCTTCTGCGAAGGCATGTTGTCGCGCTATGTGCGTTCGGAATTCCGCTATCGCCCAACGCAGGAATTCGACGCCCGCTGGCCGCTGTTGGCGGCCCAGCTGCAATAACGATAACGCCGGGCATGCCCGGCGTTTTTACTTATATCCCGTACTGCTCGCGGTAAGCGCGCACCGCCGCCAGGTGGTCCGCCATTTCCGGTTTCTCTTCCAGATAAGCGATCAGGTCCTTCAGCGTCACGATCGAAATCACCTTGCAGTGGTAGTCGCGTTCCACTTCCTGAATGGCGGAGATGTCCGCGCGGCCGCGTTCCTGGCGGTCGAGGGAGATCAGCACGCCCGCCAACGAAGCGTCGCTGGCGCCGATGATTTCCATCGACTCACGGATCGCGGTACCGGCGGTGATCACATCGTCCACCAGCATCACGCGGCCCTGCAGCGGGCTGCCCACCAGCGAACCGCCCTCGCCGTGGGTCTTGGCTTCCTTGCGGTTAAAGCAGTAAGGCACGTCGCGCTCATGGTGTTCCGCCAGCGCAACCGCCGTGGTGGTGGCGATAGGAATGCCTTTATAGGCCGGGCCAAACAGCAGATCGAAATCGATGCCGGAATCCATCAGGGCTTCGGCGTAGAAGCGCCCCAACAACGCAAGATCGCGCCCGGTATTAAACAGGCCGGCGTTGAAGAAATACGGGCTGGTGCGGCCGGATTTCAGGGTGAACTCGCCGAATTTCAATACCTGCTTGTTAAGCGCGAACTCGATAAACTGGCGCTGATAGGCTTTCATTACTGCTTCTCCTCGTCTGAATCTGCTTGGGTCTTGTCATTACTGCCGCCCGATCGGCGGGCATAAAAAAGGCGACTTCTCAGTCGCCTTGAAAAATTAGTCCGCCAGCGCCGCTTTCTGCGCCTGGAAGATGGTTTCGATGCCTCCTCGGGCCAGCGCCAATAGCGCCAACAGCTCATCGTGGCTGAACGGCTCGCCTTCGGCGGTGCCCTGCACTTCAATCATGCGGCCGTCTTCCATCATCACCACGTTCATGTCGGTTTCCGCCGCGGAATCTTCCACATACTCCAGATCGCACAGCGCTTCGCCGTTGACGATGCCGACGGAAACCGCCGCCACCATGCCCTTCATCGGATTGGCTTTCAGCTTACCGTTGGCCACCAGGGTGTTCAGCGCATCGGCCAGCGCCACGCAGGCGCCGGAGATGGAAGCGGTGCGGGTACCGCCGTCGGCCTGCAGTACGTCGCAGTCGAGAGTGATGGTGAATTCACCGAGCTTTTTCAGATCCACCGCGGCGCGCAGCGAACGGGCGATAAGGCGCTGGATCTCCAGCGTGCGGCCACCCTGTTTGCCTTTGGCGGCTTCACGGGCGTTGCGGCTGTGGGTGGAGCGCGGCAGCATGCCGTACTCGGCGGTGATCCAACCTTGCCCCTGGCCTTTCAGGAAGCGCGGAACGCCCTCTTCTACCGTGGCGGTGCACAAGACTTTGGTATCGCCAAACTCAACCAGCACTGAACCTTCAGCGTGTTTGGTATAGTGACGGGTCAGTGTCAGGGGGCGAACTTGCTGTGGTGCTCTGCCTGCAGGACGCATGGGCTCTCTCCGGCTTCAAATCAACTATTGGCTGCGCATTATACGGGCTTCGTGACGTAATGCCTATCCTGCCCGCAGCCGCGACGCTATAATCGCCCCATCTTTTCCTATTACGGGTACGCATCAATGATCCGCAGCATGACCGCCTACGCCCGGCGTGAAATCAAGGGTGAATGGGGCAGCGCAGCCTGGGAGCTGCGTTCCGTTAACCAGCGCTACTTAGAAACCTACATCCGCCTGCCGGAACAATTCCGCAGCCTGGAGCCGGTGATCCGTGAACGTATCCGTGGCCGCCTGACCCGCGGCAAAGTCGAATGCAACCTGCGTTTTGAACTGGATCCAAGCGCGCAAAGCTCGCTGATCCTGAACGAAAAACTGGCCAAACAGCTGGTCGAAGCCGCCAACTGGGTGAAAATGCAGAGCGACGAAGGGGAAATCAACCCGATCGACGTGCTGCGCTGGCCGGGCGTGATGTCCGCGCAGGAGCAGGATCTGGACGCCATCAGCGCCGAGCTGATGCAAGCGCTGGACGGCGCGCTGGATGACTTTATCGTCGCACGCGAAAGCGAAGGCGCCGCGCTGAAAACGCTGATCGAACAGCGCCTCGACGGCGTCAGCGCCGAAGTGGTCAAAGTGCGCGCCCAGATGCCGAACATCCTGCAATGGCAGCGCGAGCGCCTGGTCAGCAAGCTGGAAGAGGCGCAGGTGCAGCTGGAAAACACTCGCCTGGAGCAAGAGCTGGTGCTGATGGCGCAGCGCATCGACGTCGCCGAAGAGCTGGATCGCCTGGAAGCGCACGTGAAAGAGACGCACAACATCCTGAAGAAGAAAGAAGCCGTCGGCCGCCGCCTCGACTTTATGATGCAGGAATTCAACCGCGAATCGAACACCCTGGCCTCCAAGTCAATCAATGCCGACGTCACCGCCTCCGCCATCGAGCTGAAGGTGCTGATCGAACAGATGCGCGAGCAGATCCAGAACATCGAGTGATCCGCTCCGCACGCCATCAAGCCCGCGCCACGCGGGCTTTTTTATGGCTATAGATCAGCGATAGGCGGCCGCCTGTTCCTCACCGATCAACCCCATTGTCTGCAGTTGCACCGCAATGCTCCAGGTTGAACGCTCGAACTCATCGCTCAGCGCCTCCAGCGTCGTCCCGGCCGCATGGCTCTCGCGCAGCCGCAGTTTTTCTTCTTCCGGCCAAGGGAAGTAGGCATTGGCCGGCCGGCCCTCGGCCAGATTCTTCTGCCGCTTTTCTTCCGGCGTCAGCCTGGCTTTTTTCTGCAGTTCAGATTCACCGTCAAACTCGTCGGCCAACGCGAACAGCAGGCGGATAGCCTCCGGCGCGCAGGCCGCTGAAGCCGGTCTCAATAGCTCGCCGGTGTCGGGATTAACGCCGTTGGCCAGCGCCCTGAGCAACGTGCCGATATTCATCGTTCGTCTCCTTGTTCGATAAAATGCGCGCCGATCGCGACCGGCGCCTTGTCCAAACATGTTTCTCTTCCTCAGCCAAGAAAGCCACGCTTTGCGCCATGAAAAATCGCCCATTGCGAGCCATATTCCAGGTGCCTGAACGTGCGGGACGGTGGTTGCATCAGGCTGCGAGCCGGCAGGCATCATGGAAGACGGCTCACTAAGGCACTTCGGGGGCTTATGAAAAACTGCCGAGCAGCGCGTGCGGATGACAATCGGCAAGATATCCCGCACGCCATAAGTATTTTGTTCTAATTATCACGCAAGGTAATGAAAGGACGGCGATGCTGTGGCTAAATGTGTTTTTTTCCTGCCCGTGAACCGTACGGACCGTTTATGCCACAAATTCTGCAATTTATTATGGCCCTGGTGGTGATCATCGCCCTGGCGCTGCTGGTCAGCAATAATCGCAAGAAAATCCGCCTGCGCTATATCATCCAGCTGTTGGTGATCGAAGGCGCGCTGGCCTATTTCTTCCTGCACTCCGCCAGCGGGCTCAGCGTGATCAAACACGTCGCCGGCTTCTTCGACACCCTGCTCGCCTACGCCGCACAAGGGTCGGAGTTCGTGTTCGGCGGCATGAGCAAAGATGGCCTGGCGTTTATCTTCCTCGGCGTTTTGTGCCCTATCATCTTTATTTCCGCCCTGATCGGCATTTTGCAGCATTTCCGCATCCTGCCGCTGATCATCCGTCTGGTGGGCACCCTGCTGTCCAAGGTCAACGGCATGGGCAAGCTGGAATCGTTCAACGCCGTCAGCACGCTGGTGCTGGGGCAGTCGGAGAACTTCATCGCCTACAAGGGCATCATCGGCGACATCTCGCCGCGCCGCATGTACACCATGGCCGCGACCGCCATGTCGACGGTATCGCTCTCCATCGTCGGCGCCTACATGTCGATGATCGACGCGCAGTACGTGGTGGCGGCGTTGATCCTTAATATGTTCAGCACCTTCATCATCCTGTCGATCATCAACCCGTATCAGGTCGAAGACGAGCCGGAGCTGAAGCTGAACAAGCTGCACGAAGATCAGAGCTTCTTCGAAATGTTGGGCGAGTACATTCTGGCCGGCTTCAAAATTGCGATGATCATCGCGGCGATGCTGATCGGCTTTATCGCGCTGATCTCCGCCATCAATGCGCTGTTCTCGGCGGTGCTCGGCATCAGCTTCCAGCAAATCCTCGGCTACGTGTTCTATCCGCTGGCCTGGCTGATCGGCATCCCTGCGGAGGAGGCCCTGAAGGCGGGCAGCATCATGGCGACCAAACTGGTGGCCAACGAATTCGTGGCGATGATTGAACTGAAGAAGATCGCGGCGGAGCTGTCGCCGCGCGGGCTGGGCATTTTGTCGGTGTTCCTGGTGTCGTTCGCCAACTTCGCCTCCATCGGCATCGTCGCCGGCGCCATCAAAGGACTGAACGAGCAGCAAGGCAACGTGGTTTCCCGTTTTGGCCTGAAGCTGGTTTACGGCTCGACGCTGGTGAGCCTGTTGTCGGCGGCCATCGCCGGCCTGGTGCTGTAATCCCCACTCCCGGCCGCAGGGCCGGGAGTTCGCTTTAAAACGCCACGCACACCGGCGCATCCACCCGCATTACCGAATCCTGCGCAAACTGCTGCTTATAGCCGCTGCGCAGCGCCTCGATATTCGCCTCGCTCTCTTTGCCCGGCGCATGGATCAACAGCAGCGCCTTGCTGTTCTCGCGCGCCAGCTTGCCGTCGTGACCCAGCCACTGCCCTTTGGCATCAAACACCGTCAGCCCGTCTTTAAAACGCGGCGTCACCTGGCTATCGACGAAGGTTTGCCACTCGGCGGCGGTGATCGCCGGCCCCGCCGGCCGGTTCAGGCCGAAGTAGAGCGTTGTCTGCACCAGCGGATCGCCGGTGCGACAAGCCGGGGTGGGGGAAACAGCCTGGTGGCCTGGCGCCACGCAGCCGCTCAGCAGCAGGGCGGCCACCATGGCGCCGGCGGCCAGTCTCGGGGAGTTTTTCATCTGCAATCTCGATTTTTCGGTTGAAGGATTCGCTGCAAAAATCATAGTCAGCGATGGAAATTAGCGCGAAATTTCTAATGCTTTCATTAACAGCCAGATGTTAAAAAAGGCTGGTTATCGGCAATAAAAATGGAGTTTGGATTAGCTATATTAATCCGAAACGCCATCGGTGAAAAAAACTCAGTGGCGCGCGTCCTCGGCGGCGATTACCCTGCCGGCCATCATTCTGACGCAATTACGCTGTGAACCCCTTATGTTACTGAGCATCCTTTATATCATCGGCATTACCGCCGAAGCCATGACCGGCGCGCTGGCGGCCGGCCGCCGCCAAATGGACATGTTCGGCGTGATCATCATCGCCTCTGTCACCGCAATCGGCGGCGGGTCGGTGCGCGATATGTTGCTCGGGCATTTTCCGTTGGGCTGGGTCAAACACCCGGAATACATCGTCATCGTCGCGATAGCGGCGATCGTCACCACCTGGGTGGCTCCTCTGATGCGCCATCTGCGCCGCCTGTTCCTGGTGCTCGACGCCGTCGGCCTAATCGTCTTCTCCATCATCGGCGCGCAGGTGGCCCTGGATATGGGGCACAGCGCCATTATCGCCGCCATCGCCGCGGTGATCACCGGCGTCTTTGGCGGGGTGCTGCGCGATATGTTCTGCAACCGCATCCCGCTGGTTTTCCAGAAGGAGATCTACGCCGGCATCTCCTTCAGCGCCGCCTGGCTGTATATCGGCCTGCAGCACCTTAGCCTGCCGCACAATCTGGTGGTGATCCTCACCTTGGTCGCCGGCCTGAGCGCGCGTCTTATCGCCCTGCGCTTCCGCCTCGGCCTGCCGGTGTTCAACTACCAGCATCCGGATCACTGATCTCGGGGCGGCAACGCGCCGCCGCCGAGGCCAAAACTGCAAAAATGTCGCCCTTCAGCGCGCATATTCGCCCTTTCGGCGCTTTTTCCACGCAAAGCCGCGGGCAAAATGCGAGCTAACGCTGCACCCGGCGCGTTAGCCGTGTATACTGTGCGGAGAAAATACACATCCGCTGTTTTTGGCATATCAACCGTTATCAACGAACATCATCATGGCTCAAGGCACGCTTTATATTGTCTCTGCTCCCAGTGGCGCAGGTAAATCAAGTCTGATTCAGGCTTTGTTAAAGACGCAACCGCTGTACGACACGCAGGTTTCGGTTTCGCACACCACGCGCGACAGTCGCCCGGGTGAAAATCACGGCGAGCACTATTTCTTCGTCTCGAAAGACGAATTCCGCCGGATGATCGAGCAGGACGCGTTTCTTGAGCACGCCGAAGTGTTCGGCAACTATTACGGCACCTCGCGCGCCGCCATCGAACAAGTCTTGTCGACCGGCGTGGATGTGTTTCTGGATATCGACTGGCAGGGCGCGCAGCAAATCCGCGCCAAAATGCCGCAGGCGCGCAGCATCTTCATTCTGCCGCCGTCGAAGGAAGAACTGGGCCGCCGCCTGCGTGGGCGCGGGCAGGATTCCGAAGAGGTGATCGCCAAACGCATGGCTCAGGCCGTGGCGGAAATGACGCATTACGCGGAGTACGATTACCTGATCGTGAACGATGATTTCGATCTGGCGCTGTCCGATCTGAAGACCATCATTCGCGCCGAACGCCTGCGTTTGGGCCGCCAGTTGCTGCGGCATGACGCTTTAATCAGCAAACTATTGGCAGACTGAAGGCAGTTTCAGTATCATGCCCAGTCTTTTCGTCACCTGTGGAGTAGCACAAATATGGCACGCGTAACTGTTCAAGACGCTGTAGAGAAAATTGGTAACCGTTTTGACCTGGTGTTGGTCGCTGCTCGTCGGGCGCGTCAGATCCAGACCGGCGGCAAAGATGCACTGGTTCCGGAAGAGAACGACAAGTACACCGTTATCGCCCTGCGCGAAATCGAAGAAGGCCTGATCACCAGCCAGATCCTCGACGTGCGTGAGCGCCAGGAACAGCAAGAGCAGGAAGCCGCAGAGATTCAAGCGGTTACCGCGATTGCTGAAGGTCGTCGTTAATTAGACTGCGAGTCCGCCTTGTACCTGTTTGAAAGCCTGAATCTGCTGATTCAACGTTACCTGCCCGAGGAGCAGATTAAGCGCCTCAAACAGGCATACCTCGTCGCGCGCGACGCGCACGAGGGCCAGACACGCTCCAGCGGTGAGCCCTACATTACTCACCCGGTCGCCGTGGCCTGCATCCTGGCGGAAATGCGTCTCGATCACGAGACGCTGATGGCGGCGTTGCTGCACGACGTCATCGAAGACACCCCAGCCACCTATCAAGATATGGAACAGCTGTTCGGCAAGAGCGTCGCCGAACTGGTTGAGGGCGTCTCCAAGCTCGACAAGCTGAAGTTCCAGGACAAGAAAGAAGCGCAGGCGGAAAACTTCCGCAAGATGATCATGGCGATGGTGCAGGATATCCGCGTCGTGCTGATCAAGCTGGCCGACCGTACGCACAACATGCGCACCCTCGGTTCGCTGCGCCCCGACAAACGCCGGCGCATCGCGCGTGAAACCCTGGAAATCTACAGCCCCCTCGCCCACCGTCTGGGTATTCATCACCTGAAAACCGAGCTGGAAGAGCTGGGCTTCGAGGCGCTGTACCCAAACCGTTATCGCGTGATCAAGGAAGTGGTGAAAGCCGCGCGCGGCAACCGCAAAGAGATGATTCAAAAAATCCTCTCCGAGATCGAAGGGCGGCTGACCGAGGCCGGCATCGCCTGCCGCGTCAGCGGAAGGGAAAAACACCTCTACTCCATCTACCTCAAGATGCACCTGAAAGAACAGCGTTTCCATTCCATCATGGATATCTACGCGTTCCGGGTGATCGTGAAAGAGGTCGATACCTGCTACCGCGTGCTCGGCCAGGTGCACAGCCTGTATAAACCGCGCCCGGGGCGGGTGAAAGATTACATCGCCATTCCCAAGGCCAACGGCTATCAATCGCTCCATACCTCGCTGATCGGCCCGCACGGCGTGCCGGTCGAAGTGCAGATCCGCACCGAAGACATGGATCAGATGGCTGAGATGGGGGTGGCCGCGCACTGGGCTTACAAGGAAAGAGAACAGGGCGAAACCGGCACCACGGCGCAGATCCGCGCCCAACGCTGGATGCAAAGCCTGCTGGAGCTGCAGCAAAGCGCCGGCAGTTCGTTTGAATTTATCGAGAGCGTTAAATCCGATCTGTTCCCGGATGAGATTTACGTTTTCACCCCGGAAGGCCGCATCGTCGAGCTGCCCGCCGGCGCCACGCCGGTCGACTTTGCCTATGCGGTGCATACCGATATCGGCCATGCCTGCGTCGGCGCACGCGTCGATCGTCAGCCATACCCGCTGTCGCAGTCGCTGACCAGCGGCCAGACCGTCGAGATCATCACCGCGCCGGGCGCACGGCCCAACGCCGCCTGGCTGAACTTCGTGGTCAGCTCGAAAGCGCGCGCCAAGATTCGCCAGATGTTGAAGAACCTCAAGCGCGACGACTCCGTCGGCCTCGGCCGCCGTCTGCTCAACCATGCGTTGGGCGGCAGCCGCAAGCTGGCCGAAATCCCGCAGGAAAACATTCAGCACGAGCTGGACCGCATGAAGCTGGCGACGCTGGACGATCTGCTGGCGGAAATCGGCCTCGGCAACGCCATGAGCGTGGTGGTGGCGAAGAACCTGCAGGGCGATCAGTCCAGCCTGGGCACCACCTCCGGCGTGCGCAACCTGGCCATCAAGGGCGCCGACGGCGTGTTGATCACCTTCGCCAAGTGCTGCCGTCCGATTCCGGGCGACCCGATTATCGCTCACGTCAGCCCGGGCAAAGGGCTGGTGATCCACCATGAATCCTGCCGCAATATTCGCGGCTATCAGAAAGAGCCTGAGAAGTTCATGGCGGTCGAGTGGGATAAAGAGACCGAGCAGGAGTTCATCGCCGAGATCAAGGTGGATATGTTTAACCACCAGGGCGCGCTGGCCAACCTGACGGCGGCAATCAACGCGGCCGAATCCAATATTCAGAGCCTGAACACCGAAGAGAAAGACGGTCGGGTTTATAGCGCCTTTATCCGCTTGACCACCCGCGATCGCATCCATTTGGCAAACATTATGCGTAAAATCCGTATCATGCCGGATGTGATCAAAGTTAACCGCAACCGAAACTAGCGCTTATGAGTCCTGAACGCTATGCGCGGATTTGTGAAATGCTCGCGACCCGGCAGCCGGATTTGACGGTCTGCCTGGAGCAAGTGCACAAACCGCATAACGTCTCCGCCATTATCCGCACCGCCGACGCCGTCGGCGTGCATCAGGTCCACGCCGTGTGGCCCACCACCCGCATGCGCACCCTGGTTTCCTCCGCCGCCGGCAGCAACAGCTGGGTCAGCGTCAAGACCCATCGCACCATCGGCGACGCGGTCGGCCACCTGAAAGCGCAGGGCATGCAAATTCTGGCCACCAACCTGTCTGCGCGCGCGGTCGATTTCCGCGAGGTGGACTACACTCGGCCAACCTGCGTGCTGCTCGGCCAGGAAAAAACCGGCATCACCGAAGAAGCGCTGGCGCTCGCCGATCAGGACATCGTCATTCCGATGATCGGCATGGTGCAATCGCTCAACGTCTCCGTGGCTTCGGCGCTGATCCTGTATGAGGCGCAGCGCCAGCGGCAAAACGCCGGCCTGTATCGCCGCGACAACAGCATGCTGGACGAAGAAGAGCAGCAGCGTCTGCTGTTCGAAGGCGGCTATCCGGTGCTGGCCAACGTGGCCAAGCGCAAGGGGCTGCCGCGTCCGCAGATCGACGAACAGGGCCAGGTGGTCGCCAGCGCCGAATGGTGGGCGGCCATGCAGGCGACGGTGCGCAAATGAAAGGCCGCCTGCTGGATGCTGTCCCACTCACCACGCTTTCCGGGGTTGGCGCCAGCCAGGCGGGCAAACTGGCCAAGCTTGGCCTCGACACCATTCAGGATCTGCTGCTGCACCTGCCGCTGCGCTACGAAGACCGCACCCGCCTCTACCCGATCAACGATCTGCTGCCAGGCATCTACGCCACGGTAGAAGGGGAAGTGCTGCGCAGCGACATCAGCTTCGGCCGCCGCCGCATGCTGACCTGCCAGATCAGCGACGGCACCGGCATCCTCACCATGCGGTTCTTCAACTTCAACGCCGCAATGAAGAACAGCCTGGCCACCGGCCGCCGCGTGACCGCCTACGGCGAGATCAAACGCGGCAACCACGGCGCGGAGATCATCCATCCGGAGTACCGTATTCAGGGCGAAACCAGCGAGGTTGAGCTGCAGGAGTCGCTGACGCCGGTCTACCCCACCACCGAGGGGGTGCGGCAGGCCACGCTGCGCAAGCTGACCGACCAGGCGCTGGAGCTGCTGGATACCTGCGCCATCGCCGAACTGCTGCCGCCGGAGCTGAGCGGCGGCCTGATGAGCCTGCCGCAGGCGCTGCACACCCTGCATCGCCCGCCGCCGGACATCCAGCTGGCGGATCTGGAGCTGGGCAAACACCCGGCGCAAAAGCGTCTGATCCTCGAAGAGCTGCTGGCGCATAACCTCAGCATGCTGGCGGTGCGTGCCGGCGCGCAGAGTTATCAGGCGCAGCCGCTGCTGCCGGACGATCGGCTGAAAAACCGTTTTCTCGCCCAGTTGCCGTTCTCGCCAACCGGCGCGCAAACGCGCGTGGTGGCCGACATCGAAGCCGATATGCAAAAAGACTTCCCGATGATGCGGCTGGTGCAGGGCGACGTCGGCTCCGGCAAAACGCTGGTGGCGGCGCTGGCGGCGCTGCGCGCCATCGCGCACGGCAAGCAGGTGGCGCTGATGGCGCCGACCGAGCTGCTGGCCGAACAGCATGCCAACAACTTCCGCCAGTGGTTCGAGCCGCTGGGGCTGGAGGTCGGCTGGCTGGCGGGCAAACAGAAAGGCAAGGCGCGCATCGCGCAGCAGGAAGCCATCGCCAGCGGCCAGGTGTCGATGGTGGTCGGCACCCACGCCATCTTCCAGGAGCAGGTTCAGTTCAACGGCCTGGCGCTGGTGATCATTGATGAGCAGCACCGCTTCGGGGTGCATCAGCGGCTGGCGCTGTGGGAGAAAGGCGAAGAGCAAGGTTTCCACGCCCATCAGCTGATCATGACCGCCACGCCGATCCCGCGCACGCTGGCAATGACCGCCTACGCCGATCTCGATACCTCGGTCATCGACGAGCTGCCGCCGGGCCGTACGCCGGTGACCACCGTCGCCATTCCCGATACCCGCCGCGCCGACATCATTCAACGGGTGAAAAACGCCTGCCTGGAAGAAGGACGACAGGCTTACTGGGTGTGTACGCTGATCGAAGAGTCCGAGCTGCTGGAAGCGCAGGCGGCGGAAGCCACCTGGGAAGAGTTGAAAGCCGCGCTGCCGGAGCTGAAGGTGGCGCTGGTGCACGGCCGCATGAAAGCGCAGGAAAAGCAGGCGGTGATGCAGGCGTTTAAACAGGGCGAGCTGCAGCTGTTGGTCGCCACCACGGTGATTGAGGTCGGCGTCGACGTGCCGAACGCCAGCCTGATGATCATCGAAAACCCGGAACGGCTGGGCCTGGCGCAGCTGCACCAGCTGCGCGGCCGCGTAGGGCGCGGCGCGGTGGCTTCACACTGCGTGCTGCTGTACAAAACGCCGCTGAGCAAAACCGCGCAAACGCGCCTGCAGGTGCTGCGCGACAGCAACGACGGCTTTGTCATCGCGCAGCGCGATCTGGAGATCCGCGGCCCGGGCGAGCTGCTGGGCACCCGCCAGACCGGCAGCGCCGAATTCAAGGTGGCGGACCTGTTGCGCGACCAGGCGATGATCCCCGAAGTGCAACGCGTCGCTCGCCATCTCCATCAGCACTACCCGGAACACGCCCAGGCGCTGATCGAACGCTGGCTGCCGGAGAAGGCGCGCTACTCTAACGCATAAAAAAGGGCGCCGCAGGCGCCCTTCTCATGATGACTCGCGATATCACCCCACCGCCGGGAACACCGGCAACAGCAGATACAGCTTGATGACGATGGCGTTGGCGATATCGATAAAGAACGCCCCCACCATCGGCACCACCAGAAATGCCAGGTGCGACGGGCCGAAGCGATCGGTGATTGCTTGCATGTTGGCGATCGCCGTCGGCGTGGCGCCCATGCCGAAGCCGCAGTGGCCGGCGGCCAGCACCGCCGCATCGTAGTTCTTGCCCATCACCCGGTAGGTGACGAAGATCGCGTACAGCGCCATCACCAGCGTCTGTACGGCCAGGATCGCCAGCATCGGCAGCGCCAGCGAAGCCAGCTCCCACAGGCGCAGGCTCATCAACGCCATCGCCAGGAACAGTGACAGGCTGACGTTGCCCAGCACCGATACCGCCCGCTCGAACACGGTATAGAAACCGGTGAAGGCCAGCGTGTTGCTGAGGATCACCCCGACGAACAGCACGCAAACGAAGTTAGGCAGTTCAAACACCGTACCGCTCAGCAGACCGGCAATCAGTTGCCCCAGGCTCAAACAAATGGCGATCATGGCGATGGTTTCAATCATCACCAGCGAGGTGATCAGGCGGCCGCTTTCCGGCTTCTCGAAGCCGCTCGGCTGCACGCTGTCTTCCGGCGTGCCTTCCGGCGTAGAGGAGTGTTTAACCAGATAGCGCGCCACCGGGCCGCCGATCAGGCCGCCCAGCACCAGGCCGAAGGTGGCGCAGGCCATGGCGACTTCCGTCGCGTTTTCAAAGCCGTAGCGCTCGATGAACAGCTTGCTCCAGGCCGCCCCGGTGCCGTGGCCGCCCGACAGGGTGATCGAACCGGCGATCAGGCCCATCAACGGATCCAGCCCCAGCATTTTCGCCATGCCGATGCCGATGGCGTTCTGCACCAGCAGCAGCCCCAACACCACGAACAGGAATACCATCAGCGCTTTGCCGCCGGCGCGCAACCGCGCCAGGTTGGCGTTCAGGCCGATAGTGGCGAAGAAGGCCAGCATCAGCGGATCCTTCAACGACATGTCAAAGCTGATTTCCCAGTTGGCGAATTTTTTCAGGACTAACAGCAGGAGGGCCACCAGCAAACCGCCGGCGACGGGAGCGGGAATAGTATATTTTCGCAGCAGAGGAATGCTTCTGACGCACTTGCCCCCAAGGAGCAAAACCAGCGTCGCCGCGACTAACGTGCCATAAGTATCAAGATGAAACATCCAGGTACTCCATGTAAGGGAAAAGATCCAAATAAAAATAATAAGTTATAGAAAACCACGTAGTTTTTAAACTTGATGAGTGCAGGATTAGAAGTAAAAAACGCTGAGATGACAAGAAAAAATGAATGAAAATGCGACATAAACGGGAAAGTCGGCAACATAATATTTAGGCGCAACCGTTTGCTTTTGCGGGGCGGCGCATTAAAATGCCTGCTTTGCCGTATCTGGAAACGCCACACCATGAGCATGTCATCCTCCGAGCTTGATGCCGCACGCCAAACCGCCTCTGAACCCCGCGCCAGCGAACTGATTTATCGCCTCGAAGACCGCCCGCCGCTGCCGCAAACGCTGTTTGCCGCCGGCCAGCACCTGTTGGCGATGTTCGTTGCGGTGATCACTCCGGCGCTGCTGATCTGCCAGGCGCTGGGTCTGCCGGCGCAGGATACCCAACACATCATCAGCATGTCGCTGTTCGCTTCCGGTCTGGCTTCCATTCTGCAAATCAAAACCTGGGGGCCGGTGGGCTCCGGGCTGCTGTCGATTCAGGGCACCAGCTTCAACTTCGTTTCGCCATTGATCATGGGCGGCCTGGCGCTGAAAAACGGCGGCGCCGACGTGCCGACCATGATGGCCGCGCTGTTCGGCACCCTGATGGTCGCCTCCTGCACCGAAATTTTGCTGTCGCGCGTGCTGCATCTGGCGCGCCGCATCATCACCCCGCTGGTTTCCGGCATCGTGGTGATGATCATCGGCCTGTCGCTGATTCAGGTCGGCCTGACCTCGATCGGCGGCGGCTATGCCGCGATGAACGACCACAGCTTCGGCTCGCCGAAAAACCTGCTGCTGGCCGGCGCGGTGCTGGCGGTCATCATCCTGCTGAACCGCCAGCGCAACCCTTACCTGCGCGTCGCCTCGTTGGTGATCGCCATGGCGGTCGGCTACCTGCTGGCCTGGGCGATGGATATGCTGCCCGCCGACGCACCGGCGGCCCCCACGGCGGCGATCACTATCCCCACGCCGCTCTATTACGGCCTGGGCTTCGACTGGAACCTGCTGCTGCCGCTGATGCTGATCTTTATGGTCACGTCGCTGGAAACCATCGGCGACATCACCGCCACCTCCGACGTCTCCGAACAGCCGGTCAGCGGGCCGCTGTATATGAAGCGCCTGAAGGGCGGCGTGCTGGCCAACGGCCTGAACTCGATGCTGTCGGCGGTGTTCAACACCTTCCCCAACTCCTGCTTCGGCCAGAACAACGGCGTGATCCAGCTGACCGGCGTCGCCAGCCGCTACGTCGGCTTCGTGGTGGCGCTGATGCTGATCGCGCTGGGGCTGTTCCCGGCGGTGGCCGGCTTCGTGCAGCACATCCCCGAGCCGGTACTGGGCGGCGCGACCATCGTGATGTTCGGCACCATCGCCGCCTCCGGCGTACGCATCGTGTCGCGCGAACGCCTGAACCGGCGCGCCATCATGATCATGGCGCTGTCGCTGGCCGTCGGCATGGGCGTCTCCCAGCAGCCGCTGATCCTGCAGTTCGCGCCGGACTGGCTGAAAACCCTGCTCTCTTCCGGTATCGCCGCCGGCGGCATTACCGCCATCGTGCTGAACCTGGTGTTCCCGCAGGAACACGAGAAAAAGTAACCCGCCCATTGGCGTTCAAACGGCCGCTTGCGGCCGTTTTTTATTGTCTATCAGACCATTGCCCTTGAGATGCCCGGCCAATTGCGGCATAAACAGGGTATCTTTTTTGACCGATGCGGATGTAGACGATGAAATTTATCGGAAAGCTGTTGCTGACGTTGCTGCTGCTGATCGTGCTGGCGGCGGTGGTGCTGTATCTGGTGGGGCAAACCCGCTGGGCGGCAGGCCGTCTGAGCGCCTGGATCAGCGACAACAGCGAATACCGCCTGTCGATAGGAAAAATCACCCACTCGTGGAATCAGCCGGGCCAGATCGGTTTGGAAGACGTGCAGCTGGCGCGCAGCGGCCAACCACAGGCGCTGGTCGCCAAACGCGTCGATCTCGGCCTCAGCCTGCGCCAAATCACCGAACCGCGCTATTTTTACAGCGTCACGCTGCGCGACGGCACGCTGAACGTGCAGCCACAGGCTGCTGCGCTGCCCGTACAGGCCGACGTGCTGCAACTGAGCAACATGGCGCTGCAGTCCAACGATAGCGAGTGGCAGCTCAACGCGCAGCAGGTCAATGCCGGCATCACGCCGTGGCGCCCGCTGGCCGGCCATCTGCTGGGGGACAACAACCAGTTCCAGTTCAGCGCCGGTTCGATGACGCTGAACGGCATCCCCGCCTCGAAGGTGTTGGTGCAGGGGGAGCAAAAACAGGGCCAGTTGCTGTTGAACAACTTCGGCGCCGATCTGGCGCAGGGCGACCTGACCGGCGTGGCCAGCCGCGCCACCGACGGCAGCTGGCAGGTGGATCGCCTGCGGCTGAGCGGCGTGCGCATGCAGACCCCGATGACGTTGGCGGAATTCATGCGGCGCTTCACCGCTCTGCCGCCGGTCACCCTCAAGCGTTTCGATCTGATCGATGCGCGCCTGGAAGGCAAGGCGTGGGCGGTTAACGATCTCGACCTGTCGCTGCAAAACGTCAGCGTCGAAAAAGGCGACTGGCGCAGTGAAGACGGCTCGCTCAACTTCAACGCCGGCGACGTGGTCAACGGCGGTTTCCACCTGATCGATCCGATCGCCACCCTGCGGCTCTCCTCCGCCGGCATCGCCATTCAGCAGTTCACCACCCGCTGGGAAGGCGGGCTGCTACGCACCTCCGGCAACTGGCTGCGCGCCGGCAAACGCCTGCAGCTGGATGAAGTGGCCATGGCGGCGCTGGAGTACACCCTGCCTATCGACTGGCGCGAGCTGTGGCTGAAACCGCTGCCGGACTGGCTGGCGGAGGTGTACGTCACCAAGCTGACCACCAACCGCAATCTGATTATCGATATCAACCCGGCATTCCCGTTCCAGATCACCGCGCTGGACGGTTACGGCAGCAACCTGCTGCTGGCGCGCGACCACCAGTGGGGCATTTGGTCCGGTTCGCTGAACCTGAACGGCAGCGAGGCCACCTTCAACAAAATCGACGTGCGACGCCCTTCGCTGGCGCTGAACGCCGACGCCAACCAGATCGCCGTCACCGAGCTCAGCGCCTTTATGCCCAATGGGTTGCTTGAGGCCAAAGCGACCGTCGATCAGCTGCCGGGCAAGCCGTTCCAGTTGACGCTGCACGGCCGTTCGGTACCGATCAACACCTTGCAGCAATGGGGATGGCAGCCGGTGCCGCTGACGGGAGACGGCAACCTCGAGCTGCAGTTGAAAGGGCTACTGAACAGCGATGGGCCGTTCAAGGCCTCATTGAAAGGCAATCTGCAGGCCACCGCCGGCGACGGCCAAGCGGTGAACCAACAACTGCCGTAGTGCACTGCGCGGCCCGCCCTCAGGGCAGGCCGCCGCCTTACTCCTCCAGCGCTTCAGAGCCGCCCTGATCCAACGGCACATCCGGCTCGGCCGGCAACACCATATAGGTGCCTTCGAACACTGCGCCCTTGTCCTCGTCACCGAACAGATGCACTTCGGCGTGTACGCGCGCGCGGCGGCCACGCGCCAGACGCGCCAAATCGCCGCTCAGCGAGCCGAGATCCGCCACCGCCCGCGGCCTGCCGGTAATCGGTTTGCTGTAGCGAATGTGCGCGTCCGCCAGAATGATGGTGCCGCCCAGATGGCGCTCGCGCAGCAGCAGCCAAATCAGCCCCCAGGCGGTCAGCGTCGCCAGTGAGAACAGGCTGCCGGCAAACAGCGTATGGTGCGGATTCTGGTTGCCGATCTCCGGCATGGTGGTGACGAAGCGCTGGCCGGTGTATTGGCTGATGCGCACGCCCATCTTTTCGCTCAGCGGGATGTGTTCATACCAGGCCTGCTGCAATTGGCCGCACCAATCGGGGCGATGCAGGATATCGTCCAGCGTCGCCACCGGTTTGATCATCAAAAAGTGACGGATCGGGGTGGTCTGCGGCGCGGTGATCTCGCCCTGATTGACGAAGCCCAGTTTGGCGAAGAAATCCACCGCGTCTTCACGGGCGCTGCACACCACCCGCTTCACGCCTTCCTGCCGCGCGACGGACTCCAGCGTCATCGCCACCAGCGTCCCCAGCCCTTTATCCTGCAGCGTCGGATCTACCGCCAGAAAACGGATCGCCGCCTCGTTGTCGGCATTGATGTACAGCCGCCCGATGGCGACGATTTTACCGCCCTCGTCCACCACCATTTGGTGATGGGCCATGGCGTCATAGGCATCCTTTTCCGAACCCACCGGCTGGTGCAGCGGCTTGCGCAGCATTTCCCAGCGAAACTGGTAATACTCCTTCAGTTCTTGCTCTGTTACGGGTACTCGTAGGTGATACATAGACGCCTGTTCTCCGAATGCTTAGACCTGTAGCCAGAATGTCACCGGACCATCGTTGACCAGCGCCACCTGCATGTCGGCGGCGAACTCGCCGGTCTGGGTCTCTACGCCGCGTTCGCGGCACTGGCCAACAAAATATTGATACAACCGATCGGCGACCAAAGGCGCGGCGCCACGCGAGAAGCTGGGCCGCATGCCCTTCTGGGTGTCCGCCGCCAGGGTGAACTGCGAAACGACCAGCACGCTGCCCCCGGCCTGCTGGACGTTGAGATTCATCTTGTCGTTCTCGTCGCCGAAAATGCGGTATCCCAATACGCGTTCGCACAGGCGTTGCGCTTTTTGCTCGTTATCGCCCTGCTCCACGCCCAATAACACTAACAAACCGGGGCCAATCTTGCCTACTGTCTCGCCACCCACCGTGACGCTGGCGTTTAACACCCGTTGAATCAACGCAATCATTCCTGCTGCCCTTCTGGTTTTTGTTCCTGTTGCTCCGCCTTCTGCCGGCGGTAGTCGCGGTATTCGCCGATGGTCACGGTGATTTCCGCGCCGAGTAACACGATACACCAGCTCCAGTAGACCCACAGGAATAAAATCGGGATCACCGCCAGCACGCCGTAAATCAGCTGATAGGAGGGGAACATGGTGACGTACAGCGCGAATCCCTTCTTACCCAGCTCGAACAGCAATCCGGCCACCACCGCGCCAATCAGCGCGTCTTTGGGCGGCACGCGCACCGTCGGCACGATGCAATACAGCAGCCAGAAGGAGATGCACGACAAAATTAGCGGAAAGATGCGCAGCACCTGATCCACCAGGCCGTTGACGCCGGTCTGCGCCAGCCAGTTGAGCGACAGCAGGTAGGAACTGATGGCCATGCTGGCGCCCACCAGCAGCGGCCCCAGCGTCAGCACCATCCAGTACACGGCGAAGGAGAAGACGATCGGCCGTTTGTTCTTGCTGCGCCAGATGGTGTTCAGCACGCTGTCCACCGAGGAGATCAACAGCAACGCGGTAACGATCAGCCCGCAGGTGCCGACGGCGGTCATCTTGTTGGAATTGGCGACGAACTGTTCCAGGTAGTTCTGGATCACGTTGCCGGCGGCCGGCACGAAATTGGAAAATATAAAGCTCTTCAGCTGTTCGCTGATGTCGGAAAACATCGGGAAAGCGGCGAACAGGGCGAACACCACGGTGACCAGCGGCACCAGCGACAGCAGGGAAACGTAGGCGAGATGGCCCGCCAACATCGTCAGGCCATCGTGATCGATGCGTTGGTACAGCAGCCGTCCGAAGGTGACGCTTGGCTTAATCGCAGAAGGCAGCTTCTTGCGGCGGAAAAACGACATGGTCACTCCTTGATGTCCGTTGATACGCCTTAAGCTTAACGCGCCCTGCGCTCATTGAGCAAAATAGGCCGGCACCACGTCGCGATCGGTGACGTGCACCGTCTTGATCCCCAGCGCCTGCGCGGCGAGGACGTTCGCCGGGTGATCGTCAAAGAACACCGCGTCGGCGGCGGAGGTGTTTTCCGCAGCCAACACATGCCGGTAGATGTCAGCTTCAGGTTTGCGCATGCCGAGATCTTGCGACAAATAGAGATGATCGGCGGCGGCGGCCACTTCAGGGTAGTGCTGCGGCCAATAGTTGCAATGCAGGCGGTTGGTGTTCGACAGCACCACCACCCGGTGGCCTTCGTTGCGCAGACGCTGCATGATGTCGATCACTTCCGGGCGCAGCGCGACGAATACCGCCTGCCAACCGGTGGCGAACTGCTCAAAGCTGAGCGCGATGCCCATTTCATCGCACAGCTTGCCGGCGAAGTCTTCGTCGCTGATTTCACCGCGTTCATGCTGCTGGAACACCTCACCCATGGTGAAACGATCGGACAGCACCGCCAACGGCGTGCCGCTCAAATTGCTCCACACGCCCAGCACACGCTTGAAATCGATATCGACGATCACATTACCTAAATCAAAGATATACAGCATAGTCCTCTCCTGATGGGCCGGTGAGATTTCACTGTAGCGGGAAAAGGAACAGCTGAACAGGGAGCGAACGGAAAAGCGCATAGCGCGCCGCACAAACGGGGAACAACAGAGGAAAAAACTCAGGGCGCGAGAACCGCGCCCTAAGCATGAGACACTCAATCAGCGATTAAGCGTCTTTTGGACCGCGGCTGGCACGCTTACGATCGTTTTCCGTCAGGTGACGCTTACGGATACGGATCGAGGTTGGCGTCACTTCTACCAGTTCGTCGTCATCGATGAACTCCAGAGCTTGCTCCAGGGTCATTTTGATCGCCGGAACCAGGGTAGTCGCTTCGTCGGTACCGGAAGCACGCATGTTGGTCAGCTTCTTACCGGTCAGGCAGTTTACGGTCAGGTCGTTGGAACGTGAGTGAATACCGATGATCTGGCCTTCATACACTTCCGCACCGTGGCCCAGGAACAGCTTGCCGCGATCCTGCAGGCCGAACAGCGCGAACGCGACCGCTTTGCCCTGGCCGTTGGAGATCAGCACGCCGTTCTGACGCTGGCCCACTTCGCCCGGACGCACGTCGTCGTAGTGGCTGAAGGTGGAGTACAGCAGACCGGTACCCGAAGTCATGGTCATGAATTCGTTACGGAAGCCGATCAGACCGCGGCTTGGGATCACGTAGTCGAGACGCACGCGGCCCTTACCGTCCGGATCCATGTTTTTCAGGTCGGCTTTACGCTCACCCATCGCCTGCATCACGGAACCCTGATGCTGCTCTTCGATATCCAGCGTCACGTTCTCGAATGGCTCCTGCTTGCGGCCATCGATTTCGCGGAAGATAACTTTCGGACGGGAAACCGCCAGCTCGAAACCTTCACGGCGCATGTTTTCGATCAGCACCGACAGGTGCAGCTCGCCACGACCGGATACGCGGAAGGCGTCAGCATCATCGGTTTCTTCAACGCGCAGCGCCACGTTGTGCACCAGCTCTTTGTTCAGACGGTCAAGGATCTGACGCGACGTCACGTACTTACCTTCTTTACCGCAGAACGGCGAGGTGTTGACGTTGAAGAACATGGTTACGGTCGGTTCGTCGACGGACAGCGCCGGCAGCGCTTCTACGGCGTTGGTGTCGCAGATGGTGTCGGAGATGTTCAGCTCGCCCAGGCCGGTGATGGCGATGATGTCGCCCGCTTCCGCCAGGGTGCTGTCGATACGCTCCAGCCCCAGGTGACCCAGCACTTTACCCACTTTACCGTTGCGAGTTTTACCTTCGCTGTCGATGATGGTGACCTGCTGGTTCGGCTTCACTTTACCGCGCTTGATGCGGCCGATGCCGATAACGCCCAGGTAGTTGTTGTAGTCCAACTGGGAGATCTGCATCTGGAATGGCGCTTCCAGCTCAACCTGCGGCGCAGACACGTGGTCGACGATCGCCTGATACAGCGGGGTCATGTCTTCCGCCATGTCGGTGTGGTCGACGCCGGCGATGCCGTTCAGCGCAGAAGCGTAGATGATCGGGAAGTCGAGCTGCTCGTCGGTCGCGTCGAGATTTACGAACAGATCGAACACCTGATCCACAACCCAGTCAGGGCGTGCGCCAGGGCGGTCAACCTTGTTGATTACCACGATCGGCTTCAGACCGTTGGCGAACGCCTTTTTGGTCACGAAGCGGGTTTGCGGCATAGGGCCATCCATTGCATCCACAACCAGCAGCACCGAGTCAACCATCGACATCACGCGCTCTACCTCACCGCCGAAGTCGGCGTGTCCTGGGGTATCCACGATGTTGATGCGGTAACCATTCCAATTAATGGCGGTGTTTTTTGCGAGGATGGTAATCCCACGCTCTTTCTCCAAATCGTTGGAGTCCATTACGCGTTCGGTGGCTTCCGCACGCTCTCCGAAAGTACCGGATTGTTGCAGCAGCTTGTCAACCAGGGTGGTTTTACCATGGTCAACGTGGGCAATAATGGCGATGTTACGCAAATTTTCGATCACAGCTTTGCCTCGGGCATTAGAAATAGCGCGCTATTGTACACGTATTAAGCGAGGGACTAAACAAGATCACAACCATCTCTTATAAACAACCGCGTACCGGTCAGTTTGTGATCCCTTTCACGGTGCAAAAAGCCGCAATCGTTGCACTTTTGCACCATTTCAGTGCCCACCCCCACCCTTATTGCACCATAGCGGTGCAAATTATCGCTGATGGTGCATACTGTGTCTGGGTAAAACCCGCGCAGAAAGGCGATGAAAGCCTTTTTAAAAAGTTGGCACGCTTTTCGCTTTAGTCTTTTCAAGGCGAAAAAAAGCCAGTTCCACAGATTCGTTCCACGACGACGACAATGATAAACCGGGAGAGTTAAGTATGTCCGCTGAACACGTTTTGACGATGCTGAATGAGCATGAAGTGAAATTCGTAGACCTGCGTTTCACTGACACCAAGGGTAAGGAACAGCACGTGACTATCCCGGCTCATCAGGTAAACGCCGACTTCTTCGAAGAAGGCAAAATGTTTGACGGCTCCTCTATCGGTGGTTGGAAGGGCATCAACGAATCTGACATGGTACTGATGCCGGATGCCAGCACGGCGGTTCTGGATCCGTTCTTCGAAGAACCTACGCTGATCATTCGCTGCGACATTCTCGAGCCGGGCACCATGCAAGGCTACGATCGCGACCCGCGCTCCATCTCCAAACGCGCCGAAGACTTCCTGCGCTCCTCCGGCATCGCGGACACCGTGCTGTTCGGGCCAGAGCCTGAGTTCTTCCTGTTCGACGACATCCGCTTCGGCAGCAGCATCCGCGGTTCCCACGTGGCCATCGACGACATCGAAGGCGCCTGGAACTCCGGCACTCAATACGACGGCGGCAACAAAGGCCACCGTCCGGCGGTGAAAGGCGGTTATTTCCCGGTTCCACCGGTCGACTCTTCGCAGGATCTGCGTTCCACCATGTGTCTGACCATGGAAGAGATGGGCCTGGTGGTTGAAGCGCACCACCACGAAGTGGCGACCGCCGGTCAGAACGAAGTGGCGACCCGCTTCAACACCATGACCAAGAAAGCCGACGAAATTCAGATCTACAAGTACGTGGTGCACAACGTGGCGCACGCCTTCGGTAAAACCGCGACCTTCATGCCGAAACCCATGTTCGGCGACAACGGTTCCGGCATGCACTGCCACATGTCGCTGTCCAAGAACGGCACCAACCTGTTCGCCGGCGACAAATACGGCGGCCTGTCTGAAACCGCGCTGTTCTACATCGGCGGCATCATCAAGCACGCCAAGGCGATCAACGCGTTGGCAAACCCGACCACCAACTCGTACAAACGTCTGGTGCCGGGCTACGAAGCGCCGGTGATGCTGGCTTACTCCGCCCGTAACCGCTCCGCATCCATCCGTATTCCGGTGGTCGCCAGCCCGAAAGCGCGCCGCATCGAAGCCCGCTTCCCGGATCCGGCGGCTAACCCATACCTGTGCTTCGCCGCACTGCTGATGGCCGGCCTGGACGGCATCATCAACAAGATCCACCCTGGCGACGCCATGGACAAAAACCTGTACGACCTGCCGCCGGAAGAAGAAGCCGAGATCCCAAAAGTGGCTGGCTCCCTGGACGAGGCGATGGCCGCACTGAACGAAGACCGCGAATTCCTGACCCGCGGCGGCGTGTTCACCGACGATGCGATCGATGCCTACATCGAACTGCGCAAAGAAGAGATGGACCGCGTTCGCATGACGCCACACCCGGTTGAGTTCGAACTGTACTACAGCGTCTAAGCCCTACCCGCGCCGTCTGCTCAGGCGGACGGCGCCTATATTTTTGTTATCGCTTTTTTGTTGCCGTGGAAACTTTCAGCCCATCTTCGGATGGGTTTTTTTCTCCACCGTATTTTCTGCAAAACTATTCCATACCGCGCCGATCCCGGATGGAGTAGGATAGATGCACTAAAAAGGTGCAGGAGTCTGCTGTATGGCAACTGGCAAGCTGCCCGATGCTGGGCAGATCCTCAATTCACTCATCAACAGCATCCTGCTGTTGGATGACTCACTGGCGGTTCACTACGCCAACCCTGCGGCACAGCAGCTGCTGGCGCAAAGCTCCCGCAAGCTGTTCGGCACGCCGCTGCCCGATCTGCTCGGCTATTTTTCGCTGAACGTCTCTCTGATGCGTGAAAGCCTGCGCGCCGGTCAGGGCTTCACCGACAACGAAGTGACCCTGGTGGTCGATGGCCGCGCGCATATCCTTTCCCTGACCGCTCAGGCGCTGCCGGAAGGCTATATCCTGGTCGAGCTGGCGCCGATGGACAATCAGCGCCGCCTGAGCCAGGAACAGCTGCAGCATGCCCAACAGGTGGCGGCCCGCGATCTGGTGCGCGGTTTGGCGCACGAGATTAAAAATCCGCTGGGCGGCCTGCGCGGCGCGGCGCAGCTGCTGGCCAAGGCGCTGCCCGATCCGGCGCTGACCGAATACACCAAGGTGATCATCGAGCAGGCCGATCGGCTGCGCAATCTGGTGGATCGCCTGCTCGGCCCGCAGCGGCCCGGCCAGCACATCACCCAGAGCATTCATCAGGTCGCGGAGCGCGTCTGCCAGCTGGTGTCGCTGGAAATGCCGGATAACGTCACGCTGGTGCGCGACTACGATCCGAGCCTGCCGGAAATGGCTCACGACCCGGATCAGATAGAACAGGTGCTGCTGAACATCACCCGCAATGCGCTGCAGGCCTTGGGTGAGGCGGGCGGCACCATCACGCTGCGCACCCGCACCGCGTTTCAGATTACGTTGCACGGCACCCGCTACCGCCTGGCGGCGCGTATCGACGTCGAAGACGACGGCCCCGGCGTGCCGGCGCAGCTGCAGGACACGCTGTTCTACCCGATGGTCAGCGGCCGTGAAGGCGGTACCGGCCTGGGATTATCCATCGCCCGCAATCTGATCGATCAGCATTGCGGAAAAATTGAATTCAACAGTTGGCCAGGTCATACCGAATTCTCGGTCTACCTGCCCATTCGTCAGTGAGGTTTGCTATGCAACGAGGGATAGTCTGGATCGTCGATGACGATAGCTCCATCCGCTGGGTGCTTGAGCGCGCGCTCACCGGCGCGGGCATGAGCTGCGCCACCTTCGAAGGCGGCAATGACGTGCTGGAAGCCTTGGCCACGCAAACTCCCGACGTGTTGCTGTCCGATATCCGTATGCCGGGCATCGATGGTCTGGCGCTGCTCAAGCAGATCAAACAGCGCCACCCGATGCTGCCGGTGATCATCATGACCGCGCATTCGGATTTGGACGCGGCCGTCAGCGCCTATCAGCAAGGGGCCTTCGACTACCTGCCGAAACCGTTCGACATCGACGAAGCGGTGGCGCTGGTCGAGCGCGCCATCAGCCATTATCAAGAGCAGCAGCAGCCGGTGCGCAGCCAGCCGGCCAGCGATCCGGCAGCGGACATCATCGGCGAAGCGCCGGCGATGCAGGACGTGTTTCGCATCATCGGCCGGCTGTCACGTTCGTCGATCAGCGTGCTGATCAACGGCGAATCCGGCACCGGCAAGGAACTGGTGGCGCATGCGCTGCACCGCCACAGCCCGCGCGCCAAGTCGCCGTTCATCGCCCTGAACATGGCCGCTATTCCCAAGGATCTGATCGAGTCCGAGCTGTTCGGCCACGAGAAAGGCGCCTTCACCGGCGCGAACCAAATCCGTCAGGGACGCTTTGAACAGGCCGACGGCGGCACGCTGTTCCTCGACGAGATCGGCGATATGCCGCTCGACGTGCAAACGCGCCTGCTGCGGGTGCTGGCGGACGGCCAGTTCTACCGGGTCGGCGGCTATGCGCCGGTGAAGGTCGACGTGCGCATCATCGCCGCCACGCACCAGAACCTGGAATTACGGGTACAGGAAGGCAAGTTCCGCGAGGATCTGTTCCACCGCCTGAACGTGATCCGCGTACACCTGCCGCCGCTGCGCGAGCGCCGGGAAGACATCCCGCGGCTGGCGCGCCACTTCCTGCAGATCGCCGCCAAGGAGCTGGGCGTAGAGGCCAAGAACCTGCATCCGGAAACCGAAACCGCGCTGACCCGCCTGCCCTGGCCGGGGAACGTGCGCCAGCTGGAGAATACCTGCCGCTGGCTGACGGTGATGGCCGCCGGACAAGAGGTGCTGATTCAGGATCTGCCGAGCGAACTGTTCGAAACCGCCGCGCCGGAGAGCCCCAGCCACAGCCTGCCGGACAGCTGGGCCACGCTGCTGGCGCAGTGGGCCGATCGCGCGCTGCGTTCCGGTCATCAAAATCTGCTGTCGGAAGCCCAGCCGGAGATGGAGCGCACACTGCTCACCACCGCCTTGCGTCACACCCAGGGGCACAAACAGGAAGCCGCACGCCTGCTGGGCTGGGGCCGCAATACCCTGACCCGCAAGCTCAAAGAACTGGGCATGGAATAGGCGCTGAGGTTGATGATAAAAAACGCAGCCCAGCGCACAAAAAAACGCCAACCGCAGACTTTACAGCCGGTGCGGGCGCAGTATGATCGTGTCGCACACTCTGGAGGTTGACGATGCTGGACTCATTCATCGTGTTCATTTCTCAGGGCGCGGAGCTGGGCTCCGCCGCCAGCCACACCCCGCAGGCGGCGGTCGCCGCGGTGTTGTGCGCCGCGCTGATTAACTTCTTCAGTTAAAAAAACAGCCGCATCAGCGGCTGTTTTTTCATCCTCAGATCACCCGAGAGAACTGCTGGCTGCGCGCCTGTTGCCGCAGATAGCGGTCGAAGCACATGCAGATATTGCGGATCAGCAACCGCCCGCGCGGCGTGACGCGAATGCCTTGCTCGTCGCGCTCCACCAGCCCATCGCGTTCAAACGGCGCCAGCAGCTGCAGGTCTTCGGCAAAGTAAGCGGTGAAATCGATGCCGTATTGCCGTTCAAGTGGCTGATACGCCAACCGGAAGTTGCAGATCAACGTTTTGATCAGATCGCGCCGCAGGCAATCGTCGTCCGTCAGCGCCAACCCGCGCCACAGGGCGTTGCCCTGCGCCGGTACGCTCTCATAGTAACGCTTCAGCTCTTTCTGGTTCTGCGCATAGCTGTCGCCGAGCATGCTGATGGCCGACACGCCCAACCCCAGCAGATCGCTGTCGCCCTGGGTGGTGTAGCCCTGGAAATTGCGGTGCAGCTTGCCTTCGCGTTGCGCAATCGCCAGCTCATCGTCCGGGCGTGCAAAGTGATCCATGCCGATAAACTGATAGCCGGCGTCAGTCAGGAACGCGATGCTTTGCTGCAGGATATCCAGCTTCTGCTGCGCGCTGGGCAGATCGGCATCTTTGATTTTGCGCTGGGCTGCGAATAAATTCGGCATATGCGCGTAGTTGAACACGCTGAGGCGATCGGGATTCAGTTCAGCCACCCGCTGCAGCGTGAAGGCGAAGCTTTCCGGCGTCTGTTTCGGCAGGCCGTAGATCAGATCAATATTGGTCGAGCGGAAGCCCAGCACTTTGGCCCGCTCGATCAGGGCGAAGATAAAGGCTTCATCCTGCTCGCGGTTGACCAACGCCTGCACCTGCTTGTTGAAATCCTGCACCCCCATGCTCAGGCGGTTAAAGCCTTCGGCGCGTAAATGATCGAGCACATCCAGCGCTATCTCGCGCGGATCGACTTCGATCGACATCTCCGCATCGGGCAGAAAATCAAAATGTTCGCGCAGCAGCGCCACCAGCCGGCTGATTTGCGCTTTGTCCAGGTAGGTTGGCGTACCGCCGCCCCAGTGCATCTGGCCAACCTTGCGGCCGGCGAACAGCGGCGCACGGCTGGCGATCTCTTGCGCCAGGACATTCAGGTATTCATCGGCCTTGTGCGTCTGACGCGTCACCAGTTTGTTGCAGCCGCAGAAGTAGCACAGCTTATGGCAGAAAGGGATATGCACGTACAGCGACAGCGGGCGCTCAGGGTAGCGCGCCGCGGCGCGTTGAAACGCCGCTTCGTCGTAGCGCTGGTTAAACTCCAGCGCCGTGGGGTATGAGGTATAACGCGGCCCTGAGTAGTTATATTTTTGGATCAGGGCCAAATCCCAGACAATCGTCTGCTCTGACATGCTCACTCCTTCCGATATCTTTTTCTACCGGGCCGGGAGAGAGGCGGTTGTCTGCGCTGTCTGGCCACGGAAGCGCTGCGAAAACGCGCTTTGCGCTTAGACAGCCGCCATAGTTTACCGAATAACCACAGCAGATAACACATCAAGAGTAGGGCTATTGTCGGGATCAGCCACATGGCGCGTTAAAAAGCGTCCTTCGGGTTGCCGCCTTTCAGCAGCTTCAGAATATCTTCCTGCTTCTCCTCTTCTTCCTCGTCGTCTTCATCGCCCAGCTCGATGCCCAGCACGTCCATCAGCACATCGATGCGATCCAGCGTCTTGTCGACATACGCCTGCTCTTGCGCGTTCAGCGTTTCGCCATCGTCGATGCGATCCAGCAGCGCGTTCAGACGTTCGTCATTTTCCAGCTTCGCCAGCTCTTCTTCCGGCGACAGGCGCGGTTTCGCTTCGGCCTTTGGCTTCGGCTGCGGTTTGGCCTTCACTTTGGTTTCGTCGACCACCAGCGCAACCGGCACTTTACTGCCGATACGCGGATCTTTGGCTTCCGCCGCCGATTTGTTTTTCTGGCTGCCGGACTCGACCTGAGTGCGTGAACCGGAAGCGTGACCGCGGCGTTTTTTCAGGCGTTTGCGCTCACGCGCTTCCTGATCGAGCTCCATACGGCTTTTCTTTTTCGTTTTTGACTTCGCCGCGCTGCCGCGAGGTGCTTTTGATGGCTGGTTCATAGCGTGTGCTCTTAGGTATGTAGATTCAGTATAGAATTGCGGCGGAATCTAGCAGAAAGCGGACAAAGAAAAAAGGCGGCAGGTTAAACCTGCCGCCTATTTCGCACCTTCTTGCGAAGGGTATTCCTGTTACGCGCTCCTTGCGTACATGCAACATCCCGGTTTTTCCTTCTGCTATAACCGCATTCCCTGCCACTACGTCCTTCATCCTGAAAGGAAAATCGTCCGTGGCGCAATCCATTCGCATCCGCTCTTCCCGAGCGCGCTTCCTGCGGGCATCCAAACTGCCGATACTTCACCATCCGATGTGCCTGCCGCCTATTCCGGTGCGAAAGGGTCACTTCCTTTTGCGTTCATCCTGGCACTCATTGCACGCCCTGTGCATTCCCTGAGATTTGTCATCCTTCCCGGATGTTCCCTAATCCTGCGCAACCCTGCGTTAACGAGTACTTTACGTTATTGTTGCGAAGGCTCAAGGCACCAGAGGCCGATTTGACTGACATTTCCACACAACGAAAAAACAACACATTGTTTTAAAAAAAGAAAAATAAATATCGCTTTCGAATAAAGCGACATTACCCGCGATTCGAATGGCAAATGTCTCACAACGTACGAGCGGCTTAACCGTCGTTTTATCGCGCCCCGCCGCTTAAAAACGGAGAAACACGCCATTTTTACCGCTGATGCAGTTATAATCGCCAACCAGTTAGCCATCCTCACGGAGACGAAAAATTTTGACCAGCAAGAACTACAACTATCATGTGACCCATTTCGTCACCAGCGCACCCGATATTCGCCATCTTCCGGGGGATGCAGGAATTGAAGTCGCCTTTGCCGGCCGTTCCAACGCCGGTAAATCCAGCGCGCTGAATACGCTGACCAACCAAAAGAGCCTGGCGCGCACCAGTAAGACGCCGGGGCGCACCCAGCTGATTAACCTGTTCGAAGTGGAAGACGGCATTCGTCTGGTCGACCTGCCGGGTTATGGCTACGCCGAAGTGCCGGAAGAAATGAAGCGCAAATGGCAACGCGCGCTGGGCGAATACCTGCAGATGCGCAACAGCCTGAAAGGGCTGGTGGTGCTGATGGATATCCGCCATCCGCTGAAAGATCTCGACCAACAGATGATCCAGTGGGCGGTCGACGTCGGCACGCCGGTGCTGGTGTTGCTGACCAAGGCCGACAAGCTGGCCTCCGGTGCACGCAAGGCACAGCTCAACATGGTGCGTGAAGCGGTGCTGCCGTTTATGGGGGATATCCAGGTCGAAGCCTTCTCATCGCTGAAAAAGATCGGCGTCGACAAGCTGCGCCAGAAGCTGGACACCTGGTTTAACGAGATCCCGCCGGAAGTGCTGCCGGAAGAGGACATCGGCGAATAAGCCCTGATCGCACGTTTGAGCCGATGCCTCGCCGCATCGGCTTTTTTATGCCCGCAGATCGGCCGCAGGCGGGATTTTTCGTTATCTAATTACATTTTTGAAATAAAGCCATCATAAAGACTTATCGCCAAAACGGGCTTGTTTCGCCGAATTACGCGGATTGAGGGAGCGGAAGTTGAAATGAAAGTCGGGGCTGAGCGATAGGAAAAACGTATGGTTTGCTGCTGTTTTTACAATAAAAAACGCCCCAGTCAATACTGACTGGGGCGGCTAAATATTCAGCCAAATCCGATTACGTGAAGTAAAAGGTCTGAAAGATAGAACATCTTACCTCTGTACCCTACGCCTGTAACTCTACATCATTTTTTCGCAGGGCAAAAGAATTTTTTGTAGTTTACTTACACAATTTGAGACGCAAGAACGGCGAAGTTGGGGAAACTATCGCCGCATCTTGTAGCTTAATTACGAAAAGTGCTTAGCTTCTCGCCAGTTAGCGCATACGGCGATAACCCGGCGATCAGTGCGCCTCATCCCAGTTCATGCCGACGCCCACATCGACCTTCAGCGGCACCGCCAGCGTCATGCTGCCTTCCATCAGTTGGCGGATACGTTGGCTGGCTTCGTCGATCACCGACTCGTGCACCTCGAACACCAATTCATCGTGCACCTGCATGATCGCGCGCACCAACGGCTTCTCCTGCCCCTGCAGCCAGGCGTCGACCTCTATCATCGCACGCTTGATGATATCGGCCGCCGTGCCCTGCATCGGGGCGTTGATGGCGGCGCGCTCGGCCGCCTTGCGGCGCATGGCGTTGCTGGAGCGGACGTCCGGCAGATACAGACGGCGGCCGTCCAGCGTGCTGACATAGCCCTGCTCGGAAGCCTGCTGACGGGTGCGCTCCATGTAATCCAGCACGCCCGGGTAACGTTCGAAGTAGAGATCCATATAGCGCTGGGCTTCCCCACGCGGGATCCCCAGCTGACGCGCCAGGCCGAAGGCGCTCATGCCGTAAATCAAACCAAAGTTAATCGCCTTGGCGCTGCGGCGCTGCTCGCCGGTCACTTTATCCAACGGCACGCCGAAAACTTCCGACGCCGTGGCGCGGTGAATGTCTTTCCCTTCGGCGAAGGCCTTCAGCAGCCCTTCATCCTGAGACAGATGCGCCATGATGCGCAGCTCGATCTGCGAGTAGTCGGCCGCGACGATGCGGTAGCCTTCCGGCGCAATAAAGGCCTGGCGAATGCGCCGCCCTTCTTCGTTGCGCACCGGGATGTTCTGCAGGTTCGGATCGCTCGAGGAGAGGCGGCCGGTGGCGGTCACCGCCTGATGGTACGAGGTATGCACCCGCCCGCTGACCGGATTGATCATCAGCGGCAGCTTGTCGGTATAGGTGGTCTTCAGCTTCGCCAGGCCGCGGTATTCCAGAATCACCTTCGGCAGCGGGTAGTCGAGCGCCAGCTCGGCCAGCACTTCTTCGTTGGTGGATGGCGCCCCGCCCGGAGTTTTCTTCAGCACCGGCAGCTTTTGTTTTTCGTACAAGATAGCCTGCAGCTGCTTGGTCGACGCCAGGTTGAACGGCTCTTCCGCCAGCTCGTGGGCCTGCGCCTCCAGCTCAGCCAGACGCTTGGCCAGCTCCTGGGAGTGGGCCGATAAAATGGCCGGATCGATCAGCACCCCGGTGCGTTCAATATGCGACAGCACCGGCAGCAGCGGCATTTCAATCTCGTTGAACACCGTCAGCAGTTCCGCGCTCTGTTTCAGCTGCAGCCACATCGCCAGATGCAGCTGCAGCGTGACATCGGCGTCTTCGGCAGCGTATGGCGCCGCCTGCTCAAGCGCGATCTGATTGAACGTCAGCTGGTTCTTGCCCTTGCCGGCGATCTCTTCGAAAGTGATGGTTTTGTGGCCAAGATAACGATCGGCCAGGCTGTCCATATCATGACGGCCGCCGACGCTGTCCAGCACATAGGACTCCAGCATGGTGTCGTAGGCGATGCCGCGCATCTCGATGCCATAACGCGCCAGCAGGCTCATATCGAACTTCAGATTTTGCCCGACCTTGAGCGCTTTCTCGTCTTCCAGCAGCGGCTTGAGCGCCTCCAGCACGTAAGCGCGATCCAGCTGCGCCGGCGCATCCAGATAATCGTGCGCCACCGGCAAATAAGCCGCTTCGCCCGGCGCGATCGCAAAGGACAGGCCGATCAGATTGGCGGTCAGGGTATCCAGGCCATCGGTTTCGGTATCGAAGGCAAACACGTCGGCTTTTTTCAACCGCGCCAGCCAGTCGGTAAAGGTCGCTTCGTCCAGGATGGTGACATAACCGTCCTGAGACAGCTTGGCCTCCGCCAGCGCTTTCGGCGCTTCCGCGGCTACGGCTGGTTTGGCGGCGCCGGCAGCTTTCGCGCCCGCGCCTTTCTTGTTTTCCAACCAGACGCCGGCTTCTACGTCCGCCAGCCAGCGTTTGAACTCGTACTGTTTGAACAGCTGTTGCAGCGTGTCGACATCCGGCGCGGAGACCGTCAGGTCCGCACAGGTCAGATCCAGCTCGACGTCGGTTTTGATCGTCGCCAGCTTATAGGAGAGGTACGCGACCTCTTTATTCTGTTCCAGCTTGGCCGCCATGGTTTTGGCGCCGCGGAAGCTCAGCGTGGCGATGTTCTCCAGATTGCCGTACAGCGCATCCAGCCCGCCGATACCCTGCAACAACGCCTGGGCGGTTTTCTCGCCCACGCCCGGCACGCCGGGAATGTTGTCCGATGAATCGCCCATCAGCGCCAGGAAGTCGATGATCAGCTCCGGCGGAATGCCGTACTTGTCACACACTTCCTGCGGGCCGAGGATCGTGTTGTTCATGGTGTTGATCAGGGTGACGTTCGGCGTCACCAGCTGCGCCATGTCTTTGTCGCCGGTGCTGATCAGCACCGCGTGGCCGGCCTTTTCGGCCTCCAGCGCCAGCGTACCGATGACGTCATCCGCCTCTACGCCGGGCGTCACCAATAGCGGCAGGCCCATCGCCTTGACCATGTTGTGCAGCGGCTCGATCTGCGCGCGCAGATCGTCCGGCATCGGCGGCCGGTGCGACTTGTATTCAGCGAACAGATCATCGCGGAAGGTCTTCCCTTTGGCATCAAACACCACGGCAACGTGGCTCGGTTGATACTGCAACAGCAGACTGCGCAGCATATTCAGCACGCCGTACATCGCGCCGGTCGGCTCGCCCGCCGAATTGGTCAGCGGCGGGAAGGCGTGATAAGCGCGGTAGAGGTAAGAGGAACCGTCAACCAGGATTAGTGGGTTTTCTGCAATCTGGGCCATAGCGTTTCTTTATCGTGATCGGACATAGGGGTAAGCATGCCATAGCTGGCCGCCGGAGACGAACCTTAGCGTGCATTGCGGACGAAAATGATGTGATTGTGCGCGAGGATCCGCAAGATCTTACCTGTGGATAACTTTGTGCATAGAAAAGAGACCGAATTATAACGCTGCGATTATCGTTATAACGGCGAATAAAATTCCTATTTAAATCACCGCGTTAAAAGAACGAATTCCGGCGACGCTTAATTATTGGCTTTTATTGGATTTGTGGATATAACTTTCGCCGGATTTTAATCGCACTATTAATCAAATTCGGCGCCTCAATTACCATAGCACAAGCTGGACAAGTTGCACGAAAACTCAGCAAATGGTTATCCGATGAGACGAAAAACAGTGATTTTAAGCGGCGCTTTACCCCGGCGATTTCTGTTAAAATGCGTTTTTGTTCATGCGCTTTGGCATGCAACGATGTTCCCACCAACCGTCAGCCCATAATCATGCCAAGATTGTTAACGCCTGTTATCTTTATCATTTCCGTCATACTTACCATTCTGGTGACGGTGTTATGCTCCATCCCCATCACGCTGGCCGGCATCGTGAAACTCGTTGTGCCCATTCCCGCCGTTTGGCGATATATCTCGGCTTTCGCCGATTTCATGATGTGGTGTTGGTGCCAAGGGCTGGCGCTGTTATTGCGCATTAACGGGCAATTGCGTTGGGATATTGAAGGGCTGGAAGGGTTGGATCGCAAAAACTGGTATCTGCTGATCAGCAACCACGAAAGTTGGTCAGACATTGTCGTGTTATGCGTGCTGTTCAGAAATCATATTCCAATGAATAAGTATTTCCTCAAGCAGCAGCTCGCCTGGGTGCCGTTTGTCGGCCTGGCCTGCTGGGCGCTGGACATGCCATTCATGAAGCGTTACTCCCGCGCCTATTTGCTCAAGCACCCGGAAAAACGCGGCAAGGATATCGAAACGACGCGCCGTTCCTGCGAAAAATTCCGCCAGCGCCCAACCACCATCGTCAATTTCGTCGAAGGCTCACGCTTCACCGAAGCCAAGAAAATTAAAAGCAATTCACCTTATCGCAATTTGCTGGCGCCCAAAGCTGCCGGCATCGCGTTTACCCTTAGCGCGCTGGGCAATCAGTTCGACAAAGTGTTGAACGTCACCCTGCTTTATCCGGAAAATAACCAGCGGCCCTTTCTGGATATGCTGTGCGGCCGCCTGACGCGTATCGTGGTGAGAATAGAGACGCTACCGATCGATGAAACCCTGCACGGTGATTATTTCAACGATAAACAGTTCAAGCGGCGCTTCCAGCTGTGGCTGAATACGCTGTGGCAGGAAAAAGACCGGTTGCTGGATAAATTGAAGCGGCAATACGGATAAAAAAACGCCGGCGATGCCGGCGTTTTTCATGTTGAATCAGGCTTATTTCTGCTGGCTGAGGAATTTAACCACATCGGCGAACTGCTTCACGTAAGCGTCCATCGAGCTGGTGTCCAGGCCATCGTTTTTAACCATGTATTTGCCGTTGACGAATACCGCCGGCACGCCGCGCAGCTGCAGATCTTCTGCGGCTTTCTCCTGTTGAACCACCAGAGATTTCACCACGAAGCTGTTCCAGGCCGCGTCATAATCTGCGGCGGTTACGCCCGCTTTCACGAAGACGTTACGGATATCGTCCGGCGTTTGCACGGTCTGGGTTTTCTGCACCGCTTCAAACATCAGCGGGCTTACTTTGTCTTCCACGCCCAGCGCCATCGCGACCGCCCACGCCTGAGTCAGCTGTTTGCCCAACGGCCCCAGGAACTCCACGTGGTACTTGGTCATTTTGGTGCCGGCAGGCAACGCTTTTTTTACGTTCTCGGACACGTGATAGACCTGCTCAAACTGGTAGCAGTGTGGGCAGTAAAAGGAGAAGAACTCCAGCACCTGCGGCTCACCGGTCACCGGCTTGTCCAGGGTCACGTACTGAGTGCCATCGCTAAACTGTGCCGCCGAGGCGCTGAATGCCATCACCATGCCAACGAGCGCCAACCATATTTTTTTCATAAGACTAAACTCTCCATTGTGTTAAAGCTTCAATACATTGGCGTCAGCTGCAGAGGAGGCTCCTGCAACAGCTTAACCTGTTCATTAAACGCCGCAGTCTGAGATAACCAGAAATCAGACTCCGCCATCCACGGAAAACTCTTAGGGAAGGCCGGATCCTGCCAACGGCGAGCGACCCAAGCCAGGTAATACACCATACGCATCGCCCGCAGTGGCTCAATTAACGCCAGCTCGCGCTGATCGAACTCGGCAAATTCGCCGTACGCCTCCAGCAAAACGTCCAGCTGCATCAGTTGGTCGCGACGTTCGCCGTGCAACAGCATCCACAGATCCTGAACCGCAGGGCCGTTGCGCGCGTCATCAAGATCGACGAACAGCGGGCCATCGCGCCACAGAATATTGCCCGGATGGCAATCGCCGTGCAAACGCCGCGGCTGCCAGTTCAGATGCCAGTGTGGCTTGATCGCCGCAATCAGGTTATCCGTCGCCTGCAGGAAGGCATCACGCTGAGCCGCCGGCAACAGCTCGCAATCGGCCAGCGCCTGACGCGGGGCAACGAGATACTCTTCAATCCCCATGGTTGGACGCTCGGCAAACAAACGCTCGCCGCCGACCTGATGGATACGCCCCAGAAAACGGCCTACCCATTCCAACTGATCCAGATTGTCTATCTCGTATTGCCGGCCCCCCACGCTGGGGAACAGGGCAAAGAAAAAACCGCCGTGCGTATGCAGCGTAGCGCCTTGCAGCGCCAACGGCGCCACCGCCGGGATCTCCGCGCCGGCCAGATCCAGAGCGAACTGATGTTCCTCACCGATTTGTGCGGCGCTCCAGCGCTCCGGGCGGTAAAACTTCACCACGTAGCGTCGACGATCCTCGTCCATAAACTGATAGACGCGGTTCTCATAGCTGTTCAGCGCCGTCAGGCCGGAATCGACGCGCAGGCCAATCCCTTCTAGCGCATCCATGATCAAATCGGGCGACAGGGTGTCGAAATTAAAAGCTGAGTTATTCATAACGTTCGTTTGATCGCTGACAGCACGGTGCCGGGAATGAGAAATAGTAGCATTAATGGCGCATTTCACGCGCTATGCTTTCTCGCACCGCACGAGGATCAATCCTTGATAACGCCGCGAGCGCGCAGCAACGCCGTTTTAAAATCTTCTTCGTAATCTTTCTTCAGGCCCGGGATCTGATCCGTGCCGGCGCTGCCGCGCATTTTCAGATGGTAAATAAGAATATCGTCGCTCACCTCGGACAATTCGCCCTGGAAGCCCGCTTCTTTCGCCAGCTTTTGCAAAAACTGCATCAAATTGAGATCGGGATCTTCCTGCCAGGCCGGGTGCAACAGCTCGATCAACTCGTTTACGCGATGCGTTTTCATCTCAATATCGTCCAATAGCATGAATAAACTCACAAAGTAACAGGCTTACCCACGCAGTGAAAGAACCGGCTTGTCAATAAAGGTAAATCCTGATGTCGCGCCGGCTTTAGCGCTACAATCAGCGCATCGACAAGGCGGGATAAACGAGATGCATAAAGAAATCAGCGGCGTCATTTTGGCCGGCGGACGGGCCACGCGCATGGGCGGTGAGGACAAAGGCCTAGTGTCGATTGGCGGGATCGCACTCTATCAACACGTATTGGCTCGGTTACGCCCGCAGGTGGCTTCCGTCGCCATCAGCGCCAATCGCAATCAGGCACGTTACCAGGCGAGCAGTTTGCCGGTGATTGGCGATCTGACGCCCGATTTCGCCGGGCCGCTGGCAGGCATGCTGGCCGGGCTCAAACAGGCTCCCAGCGAATGGGTGGTCTTCGTCCCTTGTGATGTCCCCGACTTTCCCGCCGACTTAGTCGCTCAGCTATGGCAGCAAAAAGGCGCGGCGCAGGCGGCCTTTGCCAGCGATGGTGAACGAGATCACCCCACGCTGGCGTTACTGCATAGCCAAATAGCGCCGCAGCTGGCCGACTATCTGGCGCGCGGTGAACGCAAGCTGATGCTGTTCTTGCATCAAATTGGCGCACAACGCGTAGTGTTCAGCGGGCAGCAAGCGGCATTTCATAACCTGAATACGCCGGCTGACTGCCTGAATTGGCAACAAACGCGAGAGCTCAAAAAATGAATCGTTCATTGCCTCCCTTGCTGGCCATCGGCGCCTACAGCGGAACGGGGAAAACGACCCTGCTCAAACAGCTGATCCCGTTGCTGAAACAACGCCAGGTAAGGATTGGACTGATCAAACATACGCATCACGACATGGATGTGGATACGCCGGGTAAAGACAGCTATGAGCTGCGTAAAGCAGGCGCCGAGCAAACGCTGGTCGCCAGCGATCGTCGCTGGGCATTAATGACCGAAACGCCGGAGCAACAACCTTTGGATCTGCGCTATCTGGCTGGGCGCTTTGACGCCGATAAGGTCGACTTGATTCTGGTGGAAGGGTTCAAACATGAGCCGGTCAGCAAGATCCTGCTTTATCGGGCCGAGATCGGCAGGCCGTTGGAAGACATGCTGGATCAGTTTGTCGTCGCGGTAGCCAGCGATCGACCGCTATCCATTTCGGCTAAGCAGTTGGATCTCAATCAACCGGAAAGCATCGCCGACTTTATTGTCGAGTGGTTGAAAGGCGCAGCGTAGCTGCGCTTTTTTACGTTTTACGCACAGCAAAAAGCCCTGAACGTCAGTTCAGGGCTTTCGGCTTTGTTTGATGCCTGGCAGTGTCCTACTCTCGCATGGGGAGACCCCACACTACCATCGGCGCTACGGCGTTTCACTTCTGAGTTCGGCATGGGGTCAGGTGGGACCACCGCGCTATTGCCGCCAGGCAAATTCTGTTTCATTCCAACCGCCTCACTTCCGTGAAGCCATCAGAACCAATCTTGGAACGTCGCTGAAAATCTCTCTAAAAACACCTTCGGTGTTGTAAGGTTAAGCCTCACGGATCATTAGTACTGGTTAGCTCAATGCATCGCTGCACTTACACACCCAGCCTATCAACGTCTTAGTCTTAAACGTTCCTTCAGGGGCCTTGAAGGCCCAGGGAAGACTCATCTTGAGGCAAGTTTCGCGCTTAGATGCTTTCAGCGCTTATCTTTTCCGCACTTAGCTACCGGGCAATGCCATTGGCATGACAACCCGAACACCAGTGGTGCGTTCACTCCGGTCCTCTCGTACTAGGAGCAACCCCTCTCAATCTTCCAACGCCCACGGCAGATAGGGACCGAACTGTCTCACGACGTTCTAAACCCAGCTCGCGTACCACTTTAAATGGCGAACAGCCATACCCTTGGGACCTACTTCAGCCCCAGGATGTGATGAGCCGACATCGAGGTGCCAAACACCGCCGTCGATATGAACTCTTGGGCGGTATCAGCCTGTTATCCCCGGAGTACCTTTTATCCGTTGAGCGATGGCCCTTCCATTCAGAACCACCGGATCACTAAGACCTACTTTCGTACCTGCTCGAGCCGTCACTCTCGCAGTCAAGCTAGCTTATGCCTTTGCACTAACCTCACGATGTCCGACCGTGATTAGCTAACCTTCGTGCTCCTCCGTTACTCTTTGGGAGGAGACCGCCCCAGTCAAACTACCCACCAGACACTGTCCTCACCCCAGATTATGGGGCCGAGTTAGAACATCAAACATTAAAGGGTGGTATTTCAAGGATGGCTCCACGCAGACTGGCGTCCACGCTTCAAAGCCTCCCACCTATCCTACACATCAAGGCTCAATGTTCAGTGTCAAGCTATAGTAAAGGTTCACGGGGTCTTTCCGTCTTGCCGCGGGTACACTGCATCTTCACAGCGAGTTCAATTTCACTGAGTCTCGGGTGGAGACAGCCTGGCCATCATTACGCCATTCGTGCAGGTCGGAACTTACCCGACAAGGAATTTCGCTACCTTAGGACCGTTATAGTTACGGCCGCCGTTTACTGGGGCTTCGATCAAGAGCTTCGCCTTGCGGCTGACCCCATCAATTAACCTTCCAGCACCGGGCAGGCGTCACACCGTATACGTCCACTTTCGTGTTTGCACAGTGCTGTGTTTTTATTAAACAGTTGCAGCCAGCTGGTATCTTCGACTGGCTTCAGCTCCATCCGCAAGGGACTTCACCTACATGCCAGCGTGCCTTCTCCCGAAGTTACGGCACCATTTTGCCTAGTTCCTTCACCCGAGTTCTCTCAAGCGCCTTGGTATTCTCTACCTGACCACCTGTGTCGGTTTGGGGTACGATTTAATGTTACCTGGAGCTTAGAGGATTTTCCTGGAAGCAGGGCATCAACTACTTCTGCACCGTAGTGCATCGTCATCACGCCTCAGGGTTAGTATGCAACCGGATTTACCAGGTCACACCCCCTACACGCTTAAACCGGGACAACCGTCGCCCGGCCAGCCTAGCCTTCTCCGTCCCCCCTTCGCAGTAACACCAAGTACAGGAATATTAACCTGTTTCCCATCGACTACGCTTTTCAGCCTCGCCTTAGGGGTCGACTCACCCTGCCCCGATTAACGTTGGACAGGAACCCTTGGTCTTCCGGCGAGCGGGCTTTTCACCCGCTTTATCGTTACTTATGTCAGCATTCGCACTTCTGATACCTCCAGCAACCCTCACAGGCCACCTTCAACGGCTTACAGAACGCTCCCCTACCCAACAACGCCTAAGCGTCGCTGCCGCAGCTTCGGTGCATGGTTTAGCCCCGTTACATCTTCCGCGCAGGCCGACTCGACCAGTGAGCTATTACGCTTTCTTTAAATGATGGCTGCTTCTAAGCCAACATCCTGGCTGTCTATGCCTTCCCACATCGTTTCCCACTTAACCATGACTTTGGGACCTTAGCTGGCGGTCTGGGTTGTTTCCCTCTTCACGACGGACGTTAGCACCCGCCGTGTGTCTCCCGTGATAACATTCTTCGGTATTCGGAGTTTGCATCGGTTTGGTAAGCCGGGATGGCCCCCTAGCCGAAACAGTGCTCTACCCCCGAAGATGAGTTCACGAGGCGCTACCTAAATAGCTTTCGGGGAGAACCAGCTATCTCCCGGTTTGATTGGCCTTTCACCCCCAGCCACAAGTCATCCGCTAATTTTTCAACATTAGTCGGTTCGGTCCTCCAGTTAGTGTTACCCAACCTTCAACCTGCCCATGGCTAGATCACCGGGTTTCGGGTCTATACCTTGCAACTAGTCGCCCAGTTAAGACTCGGTTTCCCTACGGCTCCCCTATACGGTTAACCTTGCTACAAAATATAAGTCGCTGACCCATTATACAAAAGGTACGCAGTCACACCACGAAGGTGCTCCCACTGCTTGTACGTACACGGTTTCAGGTTCTATTTCACTCCCCTCGCCGGGGTTCTTTTCGCCTTTCCCTCACGGTACTGGTTCACTATCGGTCAGTCAGGAGTATTTAGCCTTGGAGGATGGTCCCCCCATATTCAGACAGGATGTCACGTGTCCCGCCCTACTCATCGAACTCACGACCTGTGCATTTTAGTGTACGGGGCTATCACCCTTTGCTGCGCGACTTTCCAGACGCTTCCACTAACACACAAGCCGATTCAGGTTCTGGGCTCCTCCCCGTTCGCTCGCCGCTACTGGGGGAATCTCGGTTGATTTCTTTTCCTCGGGGTACTTAGATGTTTCAGTTCCCCCGGTTCGCCTCATGCCACTATGTATTCATGACATGATAGTGTGTCGAAACACACTGGGTTTCCCCATTCGGGTATCGCCGGTTATAACGGTTCATATCACCTTACCGACGCTTTTCGCAGATTAGCACGCCCTTCATCGCCTCTGACTGCCTAGGCATCCACCGTGTACGCTTAGTCACTTAACCTCACAACCCGAAGATGTTTCCATCGTTCGCGCTGCAAACATTTGAGAGACTCTATGACAGGTTACTCTTCATCCCAATACATCTACGGAGGGATAAATTTCAGCCGTCATGTTTCAATTTTCAGCTTGTTCCAGATTGTTAAAGAGCAATATCTTAAACATGACTCGGAAGTCATCTTTAAGATATGGTGTATCGTCAGATACTTGAGACCGCCGCTTTCACCGGGTGGGTCGGAAGCTTGGCGTCCCCTAGGGGATTCGAACCCCTGTTACCGCCGTGAAAGGGCGGTGTCCTAGGCCTCTAGACGAAGGGGACACGACACCGTACTTTTATGACGCTTTTGCTCGTTACTTTTTCATCAGACAATCTGTGTGAGCACGCCACTCGAACTAATATCTTTAGGTAAGGAGGTGATCCAACCGCAGGTTCCCCTACGGTTACCTTGTTACGACTTCACCCCAGTCATGAATCACAAAGTGGTAAGCGCCCTCCCGAAGGTTAAGCTACCTACTTCTTTTGCAACCCACTCCCATGGTGTGACGGGCGGTGTGTACAAGGCCCGGGAACGTATTCACCGTAGCATTCTGATCTACGATTACTAGCGATTCCGACTTCATGGAGTCGAGTTGCAGACTCCAATCCGGACTACGACGTACTTTATGAGGTCCGCTTGCTCTCGCGAGGTCGCTTCTCTTTGTATACGCCATTGTAGCACGTGTGTAGCCCTACTCGTAAGGGCCATGATGACTTGACGTCATCCCCACCTTCCTCCAGTTTATCACTGGCAGTCTCCTTTGAGTTCCCGGCCGAACCGCTGGCAACAAAGGATAAGGGTTGCGCTCGTTGCGGGACTTAACCCAACATTTCACAACACGAGCTGACGACAGCCATGCAGCACCTGTCTCAGAGTTCCCGAAGGCACCAATCCATCTCTGGAAAGTTCTCTGGATGTCAAGAGTAGGTAAGGTTCTTCGCGTTGCATCGAATTAAACCACATGCTCCACCGCTTGTGCGGGCCCCCGTCAATTCATTTGAGTTTTAACCTTGCGGCCGTACTCCCCAGGCGGTCGATTTAACGCGTTAGCTCCGGAAGCCACGCCTCAAGGGCACAACCTCCAAATCGACATCGTTTACAGCGTGGACTACCAGGGTATCTAATCCTGTTTGCTCCCCACGCTTTCGCACCTGAGCGTCAGTCTTCGTCCAGGGGGCCGCCTTCGCCACCGGTATTCCTCCAGATCTCTACGCATTTCACCGCTACACCTGGAATTCTACCCCCCTCTACGAGACTCTAGCTTGCCAGTTTCAAATGCAGTTCCCAGGTTGAGCCCGGGGATTTCACATCTGACTTAACAAACCGCCTGCGTGCGCTTTACGCCCAGTAATTCCGATTAACGCTTGCACCCTCCGTATTACCGCGGCTGCTGGCACGGAGTTAGCCGGTGCTTCTTCTGCGAGTAACGTCAATTGATGAGCGTATTAAGCTCACCACCTTCCTCCTCGCTGAAAGTGCTTTACAACCCGAAGGCCTTCTTCACACACGCGGCATGGCTGCATCAGGCTTGCGCCCATTGTGCAATATTCCCCACTGCTGCCTCCCGTAGGAGTCTGGACCGTGTCTCAGTTCCAGTGTGGCTGGTCATCCTCTCAGACCAGCTAGGGATCGTCGCCTAGGTGAGCCATTACCCCACCTACTAGCTAATCCCATCTGGGCACATCTGATGGCAAGAGGCCCGAAGGTCCCCCTCTTTGGTCTTGCGACGTTATGCGGTATTAGCTACCGTTTCCAGTAGTTATCCCCCTCCATCAGGCAGTTTCCCAGACATTACTCACCCGTCCGCCGCTCGTCACCCAGGGAGCAAGCTCCCCTGTGCTACCGCTCGACTTGCATGTGTTAAGCCTGCCGCCAGCGTTCAATCTGAGCCATGATCAAACTCTTCAATTAAAAGCTTGATGTGCTTCCACTCGATAAGCGATGCTCAAAGATTTACTGCATGAATTTTACTTCAGTTAGTCACTCTTCAAGACTTGATATTTTTTTGCATCCGAAGATGCTGGATATCGTCTTGTGGAGTGCCCACACAGATTGTCTGATAAATTGTTAAAGAGCAGTGCCGAGAAACTCATCGGCGCGGGCTGCGTATATTACGCTTTTCACCCGGAGAGTCAAGCGTTTATTTCGCTTTCCTCTCGCTGACCCGGCGGCTTGTCAGTCGTTGTTCCCGGTCAGTGGAGGCGCATTATAGGGAGTTCTCGGCAGGCCGCAACCCCTAAATGCAAAAAACTTTTCAAGCGCGGATTTTTTCGGCAAAAGAGCGAAAAAGCGGCGAATTTATGTCACTTTTTCAGGCAAACAGCCATAAAAGCTGGCGATCGCTGGAGTAAAATAGAAATAACGATGTCAGTAAGGACCCGCAGCCATGCCGTTAAATGCACAACAACAGGCCGCCCAACGCAATCTTTCTTATCTGCTTGCAGAGAAACTCGGCCAACAAATTCTGGCGGGCGATTATCAGGCCGGCAGCATCCTGCCCGGTGAAATGGAACTGGGCGAGCAATTCGGCGTCAGCCGCACAGCGGTGCGCGAAGCGGTAAAGATGTTAGCCGCCAAAGGCATGTTGTTGCCGCGCCCGCGCATTGGCACCCGCGTGATGCCGCAAAGCCAATGGAATTTCCTCGATCAGGATTTACTGACCTGGTGGATGACGCGGGAAAACTTCGATCAGGTGATGCAACATTTCCTTATATTGCGCACCTCGTTGGAACCGCAGGCCTGCGCGTTGGCGGCAGACCACGCCAGCCCGCAGCAAACCAAACTGCTGGCGGAGCTGATGGCGGAGATGCGCGCGCTGCATACCCAGTTTGATCGCGAGCGCTGGATCCAGGTCGATACCCAATTCCACCAGCTCATCTACGAGGCCAGCGGTAATCCGTTCCTGACCTCGTTCGCTAACCTGTTCAGTTCGGTGTATCAGAGTTACTTCCGCGCCATTACAGGCAATGAAGTGATCAAGCTGCGCCACCATCAGGCTATCGTCGATGCGATACTCGCCGGAGACAGCGCAGGCGCCCTCGTCGCCTGCCAAGTTTTGCTGAAAGAGAAAGACTAGACACGCTCCCCGCTTATAGATAGAAGAAAGAGATGAGGGAGAGACGACCATTTAACCAGGACCGACCATGACCCAATCCGCGCGCAGTATGGCAGGACTCCCGTGGATCGCCGCAATGGCGTTCTTTATGCAGGCGCTGGACGCCACCATCCTCAACACGGCGCTGCCGGCGATCGCCCACAGCCTCGGGCACTCGCCGCTGGCGATGCAATCTGCCGTCATCAGCTATACGCTGACGGTGGCGATGCTGATCCCAGTCAGCGGTTGGCTGGCGGACCGCTTCGGCACCCGCCGCGTGTTCATCTTCGCCGTCACGTTATTCACCCTCGGTTCGCTGTTGTGCGCCCTCTCCCCCACGTTGAGCGTGCTGGTTGCCTCTCGCGTGCTGCAGGGCATCGGCGGCGCGATGATGATGCCGGTCGCGCGACTGGCGCTGCTGCGCGCCTACCCGCGCAGCGAACTGCTGCCGGTGCTGAACTTCGTCACCATGCCCGGCCTGGTCGGGCCGATTCTGGGGCCGCTGCTGGGCGGCTGGCTGGTGACCTACGCCACCTGGCATTGGATTTTCCTGATCAATATCCCTATCGGCCTGCTCGGCATCTTCTATGCGCGCAAATACATGCCGGACTTCACCACGCCCAAGCGCCGCTTCGATTTTCTGGGTTTTATGCTGTTCGGCCTGAGCCTGGTGCTGATCTCCACCGGGCTGGAGCTGTTTGGCGAGCGGGTGCTGGCGAGCTACGTTTCGCTGGGCATTCTGCTCAGCGGCTTCGTGATGCTGTTCGGCTACATCGCGCACGCCCGCCGTCATCCTCAGCCGCTGATCGGCCTCGACCTGTTCAAAACCCGCACCTTCTCGGTCGGCATCGCCGGCAACGTCGCGTCCAGGTTGGGCACCGGCTGCGTGCCATTTTTAATGCCGCTCATGCTGCAGGTGGGATTTGGCTACACGGCGATCGTCGCCGGCTGCATGATGGCACCGACCGCCATCGGCTCGCTGATGGCGAAATCCACCGTCACTCAGGTGTTGCGCTGGTTCGGCTACCGTAAAACGCTGGTCGGCATCACCGTTATCATCGGAGCGCTGATCGCGCAGTTCGCCCTGCAGAGCCCAGGCATGCCGCTGTGGCTGATGATCCTGCCGCTGTTCGTACTGGGCATGGCGATGTCCACCCAGTTCACCGCCATGAATACCATCAGCCTGGCGGATTTGAACGACGCCAACGCCAGCGCCGGCAACAGCGTCCTGGCGGTCACCCAACAGCTGTCCATCAGTTTCGGCGTAGCGATCAGCGCGGCGGTGCTGCGTTTTTACGAATCCCTGTCGTTAGGCACGATGATCGACCACTTCCATTACACCTTTATCACCATGGGGATCGTCACCGTGGCGTCGGCGCTGGTATTTATGTTGCTGAGAAGGAAAGATGGCCGCAACTTGATCAGCGGCCAGGAAAGCAAGAAAGAAGCGAAGGCGGCCAGTTAACGGTGGCCCACCGAGGCGCGTTCCACCAGCTCGGGCGTCAGCACCAGCACCTGGGGAGCACGCTCCGGGTTTTGCAGGCGGTTGATCAGCGCATCGATCGCCAGCTCGCCCAGCGAATCCTTCGGCTGATGAATGGTGCTCAGCGGCGGCGCCAGATAACGGGCCAACTCAATGTCATCGTAGCCCATCACCGCCATATCCTGCGGCACGGAAAGCCCGGCCTGATACAGCGCCTGATAAACGCCTACCGCCACCGCGTCGTTGCCGGCAAACACCGCATGCGGCGGCTCATCCAGCGCCAGCAGTTGGCGCATGGCGTTCACCCCGCCCTCAAACTCAAAGTCGCAATGCACTTCATACCCTGGCGGAACCGGCAATCCAGCGCGACGCATCGCGTTGCGGTAGCCTTCCAGCCGGTGGCGAGCGGTGGTTTTATCCTGCGGGCCGGCGATGCAGGCAATCTTGCGGTAGCCGCGGGCGATCAGATGATCGGTCGCCATCTCACCGCCCAGCAGCGAGTTATCCTGAATAATGTCGTTGGCGCCCTCGAACGGCGCCCAGTCCATCATCACGATCGGCAGTGACGGGTAACGGCTCAGAGCATCTTGCGATGGTCGGTGGTTTTCGGTGCACATCAGCAGCAAACCGTCGACGCGCTTTTGCAGCAGCGTCTCCATGCTGCGGTTCATGCGCGCGGCGTCTTCTTCGGTATTGCACAGGATTAAACTGTAGCCGCGTTCATAACAGCTGCGCTCCACGCCGCGCACCACTTCGGCATAAAACGGGTTGTTGCTGGCGGTCACCAGCATGCCGATGGTGCGCGTCTGATTGAGCTTCAGGCTGCGCGCCAGCGCGGAAGGCGCATAGTTCAGCTGTTCCACGGCCGCCATGACCTTGTCGCGCACGCTGTCGCTGACAAAGCGATTGTTGTTGACCACATGCGAAACGGTAGAGGTTGAAACGCCCGCCAGGCGGGCGACATCTTTCATGGTGGCCAAAGGATCACCCCTGCTGCTGCAAGAAGGCGTCGATCTCTTCACGCCACGGCACCGAAGGCTGCGCGCCGGGGCGGGTCACGGCGATCGCCGCCGCCGCATGGGCGAAACGCACCGCGTCGGCCATGACTTTGCCTTCCAACAGGGCAGTCACCAGCGCACCGTTAAAGGTATCGCCGGCGGCGATGGTATCCACCGCTTGCACCTTGAAGCCGGGCACCAGTTTGCCGTTGCCGTTTTCGCTCAGCCACACGCCGCGGCTACCGAGGGTGATGATCACCGTCGCGATGCCCTTGTCGTGCAGCGCCTGCGCCGCACGCGCCGCATCCGCGTCGTTGTCCACGGCGATGCCGGTCAGGCGCTGGGCTTCGGTTTCATTCGGGGTGATCATATCGATCATGCCCAGCAGCTCGTCAGGTAGCTCACGCGCCGGGGCCGGGTTGAGGATCACCTGCGTTTGATGTTGCTTCGCCAGGCGGGCGGCGGCGATCACCGTCTCCAGCGGCGACTCGAGCTGCATCAGCAGGGCATCGGCGTCGATCACTTTTTGTTGGTAGCGCGCCAGGTAATCCGGCGTCACCGCGGCGTTGGCGCCGGCATTGATGCCGATCACGTTCTCGCCTTCGGCGTTGACGAAGATCAGCGCCACGCCGGTGGTGCTGTCGGCGATGGCTTCAATCGGTTGGGTATCAATGCGATCGCTCGCCAGCTGCCGGCGGACACGTTCGCCGATATCGTCGGCGCCCACGCAGGCGATAAAGGCGATCTCCGCCCCACTGCGCCCGGCCGCCACCGCCTGATTCGCGCCCTTGCCACCAAACGCCACCTTATACTGTTTCCCGATCACCGTTTCGCCCGGGTGGGGGAACTGTTCAATATTGAGGATATGGTCGGCATTGATGCTGCCAAGAACCACCAGCTTACCTGTTTCCATCGCATTGATTCCTGAATTGCGCGCCATCGTAAACGCCCCGTCCCGATGGCGCTGGTATGACTTACTGAGTGACCAGTTTCAAATCGACCGGAATGGTCGCCGGCACTTTTTCGCCTTTCAGCACTTTATCGGCGGTTTCCACGCCTATCACGCCGATCTGATCGGGACGCTGCGCCACGGTCGCCGCCAGCTTGCCGCCTTCAACCGCTTTCACGCCGTCGGCGGTGCCGTCGAAGCCTACCACGATCACGTCGGTTTTACCGGCGGTTTGCAGCGCACGCAGCGCGCCCAGCGCCATTTCATCGTTCTGGGCAAATACCGCCTGCACATCCGGGTGAGCGGTCAGCAGGTTCTGCATCACGTTCAGGCCCTTGGTGCGGTCGAAATCGGCCGGCTGGCTGGCCAGCAGCTTGAATTTATTCTGATCCAGCGACTGTTTAAAGCCTTCGCCGCGTTCCCGCGCGGCGGAGGTGCCGGCAATGCCTTCCAGCTGAATCACCTTGGCGTCGGCGCCCGCTTTCTTGGCGATGAAGTCGCCGGCCATTTTGCCGCCCACGCGGTTATCCGAAGCGATATGGCTCACCACGTCACCCTTGCTCGCCACGCGGTCCAGCGTGATGACCGGGATCTTAGCCTGGTTGGCCATCTTGATGGCGTTGCCCACCGCATCGGAGTCAGTCGGGTTGATCAACAGCAGCTTGGGCGCCCGCACCATCAGATCCTGCACGTTGGCCAGCTCTTTCGCCGGGTTGTTTTGGGAATCCAGCACCACCAGGTTATAACCCAGCTTGTTGGCCTCTTGCTGCGCCCCATCCTTCATCGAGACGAAGAACGGGTTGTTGAGGGTGGACACCACCAGCGCGATGGTGTCTTTGGCCATGGCATTGGCGCTCAGGGTGGCGCTCAACGCGATGGCGGAAGCTAAGGTTGCCAGTTTTTTCATTTTCATCATCGTGATTCCTGTAGGGGGAGGTTACTTGTTGCTTTTGTTATCTACCAGAACCGCCAGCAGTATCACCACTGCCTTCACGATCATTTGGTAGTAGGAAGAAACACCCAGTAAATTCAGGCCGTTGTTCAGAAAACCGAGGATCAGCGCCCCGATCAGCGTGCCGACGATGCGTCCCTTGCCGCCAGCCAGGCTGGTGCCGCCCAGCACCACGGCGGCGATGGCGTCCAGCTCATAGCCGGTGCCGGCGGTCGGCTGCGCCGACGAGAGGCGCGCCACTTCGATCACCCCCGCCAACGCCGCCAGCAGGCCGCACAGCGAATAGACGATAATTTTCACTTTATCGACGCTGATACCGGACAGGCGTGTCGCCGCTTCATTGCCGCCCAGGGCATAAATATAGCGGCCCAGGCGCGTATGGTGCAGCATATACCAGGCGGCGATGAACACGATCGCCATGATCCAGATCGGCGTAGGCACGCCCAGCGGACGGCCGATGCCGAACCAACCAAAGGTGTCGGCCACGTCGGTGAAACCGGTATTGATCGGGCTGCCGTTGGTGTACACCATGGTGACGCCGCGCAGCAGCAGCATCATCACCAGCGTAGCGATAAAGGCTTGCACCTTGCCTTTGGCGACGATCACCCCGGTGCAGGCGCCAATCGCGGCGCCCAGCGCCAAGGCCGCCGCCACCGCCACCAGCGCGTTGACTTCAAAGCCGACGATCGACGCCGCCACCGCGCCGGTCAGGGCCAGCAGCGATCCCACCGACAGATCGATGCCGGAAGTGAGGATCACCAGCGTCATCCCCACCGCCATGATGGCGTTGACCGAGGTCTGCTGCAGAATATTGAACAGGTTGTTCAGGGTGAAGAAATTCGGGCTCATGGAAGAGACCACGGCGATCAGCACCAGCAGCGCAATCAACGACTTCTGCTCTAACAGCCATTCTTTACTGAACCAGCGCTTAGCTGCGATAGTCTGGGAACTCATATCTGATTACTCCTGCTTTACGCCGTATTGCTTGCCGACGGCTGCCGCCATCAACGCTTCCTGGGTGGCCTGTTCAATCGGGAACTCGCCGCTGAGATGCCCTTCGTGCATCACCAGAATGCGATCGCTCATGCCCATCACCTCCGGCATTTCCGAAGACACCAGAATGATGCTCAGCCCTTCCTGCTTGAACTGGTTGATTAACTGATAGATCTCTTTTTTCGCCCCGACATCGACGCCGCGCGTCGGCTCATCGAGGATCAGCACCTTCGGCCGGGTCATCAGGCCGCGGGCGATCGCCACTTTCTGCTGATTACCGCCGGAAAGCAGACCTATCGGCTGCTCCATCGACGGCGTTTTGATATTGAACAGGCGGATGAAGTCCCCCACCGCCTGCCGCTCGTCGGCCTGTTTCAGGCTGCCGTCAGCGCGGCTGAAGTAGCGCAGCGCGGTCAGAGACATGTTTTCCTTTACCGACATGCCCAGCACCAGGCCGTCGCGCTTACGGTCTTCCGAGATATAGACGATGCCGTTCGCCAATCCATCCTGCGGCGAATGGGTGACTACCTCGCGGCCGTCGAGGTTGACGGTGCCGGCCTTGCGCGGCGCGGCGCCGTACAGAATCTTCATCAATTCGGTGCGCCCGGCGCCCATCAAGCCGGCCACGCCGAGGATCTCACCGCGATACAGCGTAAAGCTGACGTCTTCAACGCCGGGTCCGGAAAGATGACTGACTTCCAGCCGCTTTTCCCCGCGCGGTAAATCAAGGCGCGGGTATTGTTCTTCCAGCTTGCGACCGACCATCATCTCAATCAGCGAATCTTCCTGCAGCTCGCTCACCGGCCGCTCGGCGATGAACTGCCCGTCGCGAAATACCGTCACGTCGTCGCAGATTTCAAAGATCTCTTTCAGACGGTGCGAGATATAGACGATGCCGCGCCCTTCGGCCTTCAGCTCGTTGATCACCTTGAACAGCGAGGCGGTTTCGGTGTCGGTCAGCGCATCGGTCGGTTCGTCCATGATGATCACTTTCGATTCGAAGCTCAGTACCTTGGCAATCTCCACCATCTGCTGATCGCCAATCGACAGCTCGCCCACCAGCCGGTGGCTGCTGTAGCGCAGGTTGAGGCGCGCCAGCAAGCGATCGGCCTCGGCGTACATGCGCTTCCAGTCAATGCGGCCGAAACGGTTGACGAACTCGCGGCCGAGGAAGATGTTTTCCGCAATCGTCAGCTGCGGGATCAGGTTCAGCTCCTGATGGATAATGCCGATGCCCGCTTCCTGCGAATCTTTAGGCCCGTTGAACGCCACCTCTTTACCGAGAAAATACTGACTGCCGGCGTCTTTCTGATAGATGCCGGTCAGCACTTTCATCATGGTGGACTTCCCGGCGCCGTTTTCCCCCACCAGCGCCATCACCTTGCCGGGATAAACGCTGAGAGCGGCGCCGGAAAGCGCCTTCACGCCGGGAAAGGCTTTATCAATCCCTTTCAGTTGCAGTAAAGGTTGCATAAACGCCTCAGAAAGTTACGCCGGCGCACAGGATCACGTTCGCGTAAGGCGAACACTCCCCGCTGCGGATCACCGCCCGGCTGTGCTCGGTTTGCGCTTTAAACGCCTGATGGCTGATATAACGCACGCCGATGGTATTGCCCTGGCGTTGGCCCAGTGCGGTCAGTTCAGCCAACAATGCCTCGTGGAGCGACGGATTTTGTTTCACGATTTCTTCCGCCAGGATGGCGCTTTCTACCTGCATCTCTTGCGTGACCGCCGCGAACACCTGCATGAAGGTCGGCACGCCCTGCGTCAGCGCCAGATCGATGCGCTGCGTCACCGCCGGTATCGGCAAACCCGCATCGCACAAGGTGAGCTGATCGGTATGCCCCAACCGGGCAATCACGGCAGACACGTCGGAATTCAGTAATACGCCTTTTTTCATCTTCTCACTCCGCTAGCGAAACGTTTCGCTCTCTGGAGGAGTGTAAAAAAACGGCAGGGGAAGGCAACCCGGACAATGCAGAAGTGTGATCGTCATCGAAACGTTTCGTTCGCGCACGGAGAAAGCGCAAACAAAAGGGGCTCAGCCTAGCTGAGCCCCTGTCAGGCGGGTTAGATCTCGACCTGCGTGCCGAGCTCGATGACCCGGTTCGGCGGGATTTCGAACTGATCCGGCGCGCGCAGCGCATTGCGGCTCAGAGCAACGAACAGTTTGCCGCGCAGGTAGAGGTACCATGGCCGCTTGGTGAGGATCAGCGATTCATGGGACATGAAGAACGACGTCTCCGACATGCGGCACGGCAACCCTTCCAGCCCGCAGCGGTGGAACACTTCCTCCACGTTCGGCGTTTCGCGCCAGCCGTAGCTGGCCACCACCCGCCAGAAGGTCGGCGACAGCTGCTCGATGGTCACCCGGCGCACGTTGTGCACGTAAGGCGCATCCTCGGTGCGCAGCGTCAGCAGCACCACGCGCTCATGCAGCACCTTATTGTGTTTCAGGTTATGCAACAGCGCAAAAGGAATGACATTGGTGGCGCGCGACAAGAAGACCGCGGTGCCCGGCACCCGTACCGGCGGCGATTTCTCCAGCGAGGCAATCATCGCCTCCAGCGAGTTGCCGTGCTCATGCAGACGGCGCAACAGGCGGAAACGCTCGCTCTTCCAGGTGGTCATAATGATGAACATCACCAGCGCCAGGGTCAGCGGCAGCCAGCCGCCGGAGAACAGCTTCAGGGCGTTGGCGGAGAACATCGGCACGTCGATGATCAGCAAGATGGTTACGATGCCGATCGCCAGGAAGCGGTTCCAGTGCCAGTTATTAATCGCCACCGAAGTGACCAGTATGCTGGTCAGCACCATGGTGCCGGTGACGGCGATGCCGTACGCCGCCGCCAGGTTGCTGGAGTGTTCGAAGCCGATGATCACCAGCACCACGGAGATATACAGCGTCCAGTTGATCACCGGAATGTAGATCTGGCCGGATTCCATTTCCGAGGTGTGAATGATGCGCATCGGCGACAAATACCCCAGGCGCACCGCCTGGCGAGTCAGCGAGAAGACGCCGGAAATCACCGCCTGCGAGGCGATGACCGTTGCCAGGGTTGCCAGAATCAGCAGCGGGATCAGCGCCCAGTCGGGCGCCAGCAGGAAGAATGGGTTTTTGATCGCTTCAGGGTTTTTCAGCAGCAACGCCCCCTGGCCGAAGTAGTTGAGCACCAGCGAAGGCAGCACCACGGTGAACCAAGCCAGGCGGATCGGGAACTTGCCGAAGTGCCCCATGTCGGCATACAGCGCCTCAACGCCGGTGATCGACAGCACCACCGCCCCCAGCGCGAAGAACGACACCTTCTTATATTCCATAAAGAAGTTGAGCGCCCATTTGGGATTCAGCGCCTGCAGCACTTCCGGGTTCGAAATGATGCTGCGCGCGCCCAGCACCGCCAACACGATGAACCACAACAGCATTACCGGGGCGAACAGCTTGCCGACGCTGCCGGTGCCGTGTTTTTGGATAACGAACAGCAGGGTCAGCACCAGAATCGAGAGCGGCACGATATAGGCGTCGAGCGCAGGCGCGGCGATTTCCAACCCCTCTATCGCCGACATCACCGAGATCGCCGGGGTGATCACCACCTCGCCATAGAAGAAGCTGCCGCCAATCAGGCCCAGTATCACCAGCACTGCGGTGGTGCGCGCCGAGGTATTGCGCCCGGCCAGCGACATCAGCGTCAAAATGCCGCCTTCGCCGGCGTTGTCCGCCCGCATCACGTAGGTGAGATATTTGAGGGAAACGATCACGATCAGCATCCAGAAAATCAGCGACAGGAAGCCGAAAACCACGTCTGGACGAACATCGAAGCCGTAATGGCCGGAGAAACACTCTCTCAACGTATAGAGAGGACTGGTGCCGATATCACCGTAGACCACGCCGATGGCAGCCAGGGTTACCGCCGATAGGGACTGCTTATGCTCTGCGCTCATAATTCGTTTCTTTATCAGAACATCCGTTAGCGATGCATCCGCATCAGGCAAAATACGGGCTCAAAGATCCGTCACGCCCACCAGAAAGCCGCACAGTATGCACCATTTATACGGCTTGCCTACCCTTATATCAGAGCCGAAAAATAAACAAAATGTGAACCGGATATCCGACTCAACTGAGAAAATTTTTACTAATCAATAAGCTATACCATTAAAAATAATGGTGGTTTATCATCGAATTATCGACCAAGATTGGCTAACTCTCGGACAATACGACGATTATATGACGCCATCATCCCTTCTGGCAGAACGAATTTCCCGCCTCAGCAGCGCGCTGGAGAGCGGCCTTTATGAGCGGCAAGAGGCGATCCGCCTGTGCCTGCTGGCGGCGCTGAGCGGCGAAAGCGTATTCTTGCTCGGCCCGCCCGGCATCGCCAAGAGCCTGATCGCGCGCCGGCTGAAGTTTGCCTTCCGCAACGCTCGCTCTTTTGAATACCTGATGACGCGCTTTTCCACGCCGGAAGAGGTCTTCGGCCCGCTCTCGATTCAGGCGCTGAAAGATGAAGGGCGCTATCAACGCCTGACCGCCGGCTATCTGCCAGAAGCGGAGATCGTGTTTCTGGACGAGATCTGGAAGGCCGGCCCGGCGATCCTCAACACCCTGCTGACGGCGATCAATGAACGGCGTTTTCGCAACGGCAACAGCGAAGAACCGATCCCGCTGCGCCTGCTGGTCACCGCTTCCAACGAACTGCCCGAAGCGGACAACAGCCTCGAAGCCCTGTATGACCGCATGCTGATTCGCCTGTGGCTGGACAAGGTGCAGGATAAACAGAATTTCCGCTCGCTGCTGGTCAACCGCCAGAGCGAAAGCCAAAACCCGGTGCCGGCGGCGCTGAGCGTCAGCGACGAAGAGTTTCTGCAGTGGCAGCCGCAGATCGATAAGGTGGCGCTGCCGGAAGCCTGCTTTGAGCTGATTTTCCAACTGCGCCAGCGGCTGGACGCGCTGGAACAGGCGCCGTACGTCTCCGATCGGCGCTGGAAGAAAGCCCTGCGCCTGCTGCAGGCCTGCGCCTTCTTCAGCGGGCGCGACGCCATCGCCCCGCTCGATCTGATGCTGTTGAAAGACTGCCTGTGGCACGATCTCACCTCGCTGAAGCTGCTGCAACAGCAGATCGATCAACTGCTGACCGAATCGGCCTATCAGCAGCAGTCGATGTTGATCCAACTGCAACAGATCCATACCCGCTGGATGCAGGACCAGCAGCAACAAAGCGACCGACAGGCCATCAGCCTGGTGAAAAAAGGCGGGATGTTCAGCCGCAAACCGCAATACGCGCCGGCCACGCCGTTCGCCGGCGGCACCCTTACCCTGCTGCTGCAAAAACCGCTGCAGCTGCATGACATTCAGGTCAATCATCTGAGCATCGAAAGCAGCGCGCTGGACAACTGGCTGCAAAAAGGCGGCGACGTGCGCGCCAAGCTGAACGGCATCGGCTTTGCGCAGCCGATCGACCTGGAAGTGGACGATCAACTGCACCTCACGGTGTTGGACGTCAGCCGTCAGCCGTCGCTGCTGGCGCTGCCGGGCAAACAGGCTACCGCTACGCCGCAGGCGCTGCTGGATGAAATGGACGCATTGGCCCAGCGCCTTGCGGAACAGCGCCGCGCCTTCAGCCAACATCAGCCCTGCCTGTTCACGTCCGCCGCCGGTCTGGCCAAGATCGAAGCCAGTTTGCTGCAGGTCGCGGAACAGGTTAAACAGCAACAGCAGCAAATGCGCGGCCAGTAACCATGCTCAGTCTGGAGACGCTCGATCTGCTGCTGGCGATCACCGAAGGCGAGATGATCGAGGAGATGATCGTCGGCATGCTGGCCGCGCCGCAGCTGTCGGTATTCTTTAAAAAGTTTCCGGCCCTACGGCGGGCGCTGGATCGCGATCTGCCGCGCTGGAAGCTGCAGCTAAAGGAGCGTTTGCAGGAGGCCATGGTGCCGCCGGCGTTGGCGCAGGAATTTTACCGCTACCAACAGTGCCAGCTGGAGAACAATACCCAGTTCTATCACAACCTCAACGACACGATGGAGCTGCTGCGCCAGCTGGTTTCCCCGTTTTATGAACAGGCGCGCGCGCTGGTGGACGCCGCCGATCTGCCCAATCATCCGTTGGACGACAGTTTTCAAACGCTGTTTCTGCAGCGCTGGCGCATCAGCCTGACGCTGCAGGCCACCATGCTGCACCACCAGCTGCTGGAACAAGAGCGCGAGCAGTTGATGGCGGAACTGCAGGAACGCCTGGCGCTGAGCGGCGCGCTGGAACCGCTGCTGTCGGAAAACGACACCGCCGCCGGCAGGCTGTGGGACATGAGCAAAGGCCAGCTGCAGCGCGGCGATTACCAGCGGCTGGTGGAGTACGGCAACTTTTTGCAGCAGCAGCCGGAGCTGAAAAAGCTGGCGCAACAGCTGGGCCGCAGCTATCAGGCCAAAGCGGTGCAGCAACAGGACGCGCAGCCGGAGCCGTTCAGGGTTATGGTGCAGGTGCCGGCCACGCTGCCGGAAGAAGTGAGCGGCATTCATCAAAGCGACGACATTCTGCGCCTGCTGCCGCCGGAGCTGGCGACGCTGGGGATTGAAGAGCTGGAATTCGAGTTTTATCGCCGCCTGCTGGAAAAGCGACTGCTGAGCTACCGCCTGCAGGGCGACGTCTGGCAGGAACAGATCCTGATCCGTCAGGTCACCCACCAGCAGCAGGATCAGCAGCCGCGCGGGCCGTTTATCGTCTGCGTGGACACCTCAGGATCGATGGGCGGCTTCAACGAACAGTGCGCCAAGGCGTTCTGTCTGGCGCTGCTGCGCATTGCGCTGGCGGACAACCGCCGCTGCTACATCATGCTGTTCGCCAACCAGATCGTACATTACGAACTCACCGCCGCCAGCGGCATTGAGCAGGCGGTGCGTTTTCTCGGCCAGCAGTTTCGCGGCGGCACCGATCTGGCGGCCTGCCTGAACGCCACCGTCACCAAAATGGCGGAGAGCGGCTGGTTCGATGCCGATGCGGTGATCATTTCTGATTTTATCGCCCAGCGGTTGCCGGAGGAGGTAATAAAGAAGGTGAAACAGCAGCAGCAAAGCCACCAGCAGCGTTTCCACGCGGTGGCGATGTCCGCCTACGGCAAACCCGGCATCATGCGCATCTTCGATCACATCTGGCGCTTCGATACCGGGTTGAAAAGCCGGTTGATGCGCCGCTGGCGGCGCTAGGCAGAATCAGAGCAGGCCTTCAACCGCGCCGCGCACTTCCGGTGACCACACGCCGCACTGCACCTGGCCGATATGCGACAGCTGCAACAGCAACATCACCAAACGCGACTGACCGATGCCGCCGCCGATGGTCTGCGGCATATCGCCGCGCAGCAACGACTGATGCCATTCCAGCTTCATGCGATCTTCATCGCCAGTCAGCGCCAGCTGATGTTTCAGCGCCGCGGCGTCGACGCGGATGCCCATGGAAGAAAGCTCGAAAGCGTCCTGCAGCACCGGGTTCCACACCACGATATCGCCATTCAGGCCCGCCAGGCCATCCGCCGTCGGCGTGGTCCAGTCATCATAATCCGGCGCACGCACATCGTGCGATTTGCCGTGCGACAGCTTGCCGCCGATGCCGATCAGGAACACCGCGCCCAATTCTTTGGCGATCGCCCGCTCACGCCCTTTGGCGTCCAGATCCGGATAGCGCTGCAGCAGGGTTTCGCTGTGCACGAAGTGGATCTGTTCCGGCAGGAACGGGGTCAGGCCATGCTCACGGCTGACTTCCGCTTCCGTCGCCTTGATCGCGGCGTAAATGCTGCGCACGGTACTTTTCAGATAGTCCAGACCGCGCTCACCGTCGCCCATCACCCGCTCCCAGTCCCACTGATCGACGTACACCGAGTGGATTGGCGTCAGGCGGTCTTCATCCGGGCGCAGCGCCTTCATATGGGTATACAGGCCTTCGCCGGCACCGAAATCGTAGCTGCCCAGGGTTTTGCGTTTCCATTTCGCCAGTGAGTGCACCACTTCGAAGGTGGCGTCCGGCAAAGTTTTGACTTTGACCTGCACCGCTTTCTCGCTGCCGGAGAGGTTATCCTGCGTGCCGTCGCCCAGGCGGCTAAGGATCGGGGCCTGCACTTCGATCAGACCGAGCTGCTGTTCCAGCTGGCGGGAGAAGAAGGATTTGACCTGGCTGATTTGTTGTTGTTTTTGGATAAACTGTTTTTTCATTGCCGTATCTCTTGTAAACCTGTCTCTGTTGCCATCGATTAAGCAACAAAACGATACGCCAATTCAATATCCGTTAATCAATATTGCCTTTTCACTTTTAATCGTTCATTTTTACCCGGACTGAATTCAACAATCGTTAATTAATGGGGGATTAAATGGCGGAAATTTATCAGATCGATAATCTCGATCGCGGCATCCTCAACGCCCTGATGGACAATGCGCGCACACCGTACGCCGAACTGGCGAAAAACTTCGCCGTCAGCCCCGGCACCATTCACGTGCGGGTGGAGAAGATGAAACAGGCCGGGATCATCACCGGCGCGCGTATCGACGTCAGTCCCAAACAGCTGGGCTACGACGTGTGCTGCTTTATCGGCATCATATTAAAGAGCGCCAAGGACTACCCTTCGGCACTGAAGAAGCTGGAAAGCCTGGAGGAAGTGGTGGAAGCCTATTACACCACCGGCCATTACAGCGTCTTTATTAAAGTGATGTGCCGCTCGATCGACGCGTTGCAACAGGTACTTATCAACAAGATCCAGACCATCGACGAGATCCAGTCCACCGAAACGCTGATCTCGCTGCAGAACCCCATTATGCGCACCATCGTGCCGTAACCCGTCAAATTGCATACCCACATTATCCACAGGTAGATCCCAGCCGATTCACAGCGTACAATGCAGCCACTTTGAGTGAGAAGGTTGGGATCGTTGGTTCATGGCAGACATTACTCTGATCAGTGGCAGTACGCTTGGCAGCGCCGAATACGTGGCTGAACATTTGGCTGAAAAGCTGGAAGACGCCGGCTTCTCTACCGAGATGCTGCACGGCCCTGAACTGGATGAACTGCCGTTGAACGGCCGCTGGCTGGTGGTCTCTTCCACGCACGGTGCCGGCGAACTGCCGGATAACCTTCAGCCGCTGTTGGAACAGATCGCTGAGCAGCAGCCGGATCTTTCCGAGGTGCAGTTCGGCGCCGTCGGTTTAGGCAGTTCGGAATACGACACCTTCTGCGGTGCGATCAAACAGATCGACGATCTATTGATCGCCAGAGGCGCTAAAAGGATCGGCGATCGTCTCGAGATCGACGTGACCGAGCATGAAATTCCCGAGGATCCGGCCGAGGAATGGGTAAAAAACTGGATTAATTTACTCTAATTCGCCTAAAGATCGCGCGAAAGATTGTGGATAACTAAGCTTAAAAGCAGGGTAAAAGCCGTAGTTATCCCAATAACAACCGTAGTGCGCTTTTTGTCCTGTGCATAACAAGCCTTTTAGATCCCAGCTTATCAGCGTCGGGATCACCGATCATTCACAGCAAACGATCCTCCTTAATCTGCTGATCTTCATCGTGAATAGTCACTTATCCACAGAGGATCGTGATCCTAATAAGAGATCTAATAAAGAGATCTTTAAATAAAAAAGATCTTCTTTTAATTACCGACGATCCTGACCACTTGGTCGATCGTCTAAACTTGAGTAGAATCCCCGACCCCAGGGCAAATACGATCGTTCGCAATACGGCGAGGTGCAGTTCCATGTTTTATCCAGATCAATTTGACGTCATCATCATCGGTGGTGGCCATGCAGGTACCGAGGCCGCCATGGCCGCGGCGCGCATGGGACGTCAGACTTTATTATTGACACACAATATCGACACGCTGGGACAGATGTCCTGTAACCCGGCGATTGGCGGTATTGGTAAAGGGCATCTGGTTAAGGAAATTGATGCGCTCGGCGGCTTGATGGCGACAGCGATCGACCACGCCGGCATCCAGTTTAGGATACTAAACGCCAGCAAAGGCCCAGCCGTTCGCGCCACACGCGCTCAGGCGGATCGCGTGTTGTATCGCCAGGCTATCCGTACCGCGTTGGAGAACCAGCCCAATCTGATGATCTTCCAACAGCCGGTTGAGGATCTGATCGTCGAAAACGATCGCGTCGTGGGCGCCGTCACCCAAATGGGCCTGAAATTCCGCGCCAAAGCGGTGGTATTGACCGTAGGCACCTTCCTGGACGGCAAGATCCATATCGGCCTGGAAAATTACAGCGGCGGCCGCGCCGGGGATCCGCCTTCGATCTCGCTGTCTCAGCGTTTGCGTGAACTGCCGCTGCGCGTCAACCGCTTGAAAACCGGGACACCGCCACGCATCGACGCCCGCACTATCGATTTCAGCGTACTGGCGCCGCAACACGGCGATACGCCGGTGCCGGTATTCTCGTTCCTGGGCGATGCCAGCCAGCATCCGGAACAAATGGCGTGCTATATCACCCATACCAATGAGAAAACCCATGACGTGATCCGCAATAACCTCGATCGCAGCCCGATGTATGCCGGGATCATCGAAGGGATCGGCCCACGTTACTGCCCGTCGATCGAAGACAAGGTTATGCGCTTTGCCGATCGCAACGCGCACCAGATCTTCCTCGAGCCGGAAGGCCTGACCAGCAATGAGATTTACCCTAACGGGATCTCCACCAGCCTGCCGTTCGATGTGCAGATGCAGATCGTCCGTTCGATGGAAGGAATGCAAAACGCGCGTATTATTCGCCCTGGTTATGCTATCGAGTACGATTTCTTCGATCCGCGCGACCTGAAACCGACGCTGGAAAGCAAATTCATTCAGGGGCTGTTCTTTGCCGGTCAAATCAACGGCACCACCGGGTATGAAGAAGCCGCCGCACAGGGGCTGCTGGCCGGTCTGAACGCCGGTCGCTTCGCCGCCGAGCAAGAAGGCTGGGCGCCACGTCGCGATCAGGCTTATCTCGGCGTGCTGGTGGACGACCTCAGCACCCTCGGCACCAAAGAACCGTACCGCATGTTTACCTCACGCGCCGAGTATCGTCTGATGCTGCGCGAAGACAACGCCGATCTCCGCCTGACGGAAAAAGGCCGTGAACTCGGCCTGGTGGACGACGTGCGTTGGGCGCGCTACAGCGAGAAGCTGGAGCGGATCGAACGTGAACGTCAGCGCCTGCGCGACATCTGGATGCACCCGCACGCCGAGAACGTCGAACAGGTCAATGCGTTGCTGAAAGCGCCGCTGTCACGCGAAGCAAACGGCGAAGAGCTGCTGCGCCGTCCGGAAATGGACTACGCGCAATTGACCGCCACCGAGGCCTTCGCGCCGCCGTTAGACGATGTACAAGCCGCCGAGCAGGTTGAGATCCAGGTCAAATACGAAGGCTACATCGCTCGTCAGCAGGAAGAGATCGAAAAACAGCAGCGCAACGAGAACACCGTGTTGCCGTTGGACCTCGACTACCGTCAGGTTTCGGGGTTGTCGAACGAAGTGATCGCCAAACTGAACGATCACAAACCGAACTCCATCGGCCAGGCTTCACGCATCTCCGGCATTACGCCGGCGGCGATCTCGATTTTGCTGATTTGGCTGAAAAAGCAGGGGCTGCTGCGCCGCAGCGCATAAATCCCGCATCCAGGCGGCCGTTTGCTCAACCCGTAGCCAAACGGCCGCTGACATCACCTGCGCGCTGAATTATCATAGGCGCCTCATTACGCCAGCTAACCATCCGCTGGTCGTTCAGCGCCTGCCAGAGGATCCGTTGTGCAAAAAAAATTAGACTCGCTGCTCGCGGCAGCAGGCATTGAGCTGCCCGATCAGCAGAAACAGCAGCTGCTGGGCTATGTCGGCATGCTGGATAAGTGGAACAAGGCTTATAACCTCACGTCGGTGCGCGATCCGCAGCAAATGCTGGTGCGCCACATCCTCGACAGCATCGTGGTCAACCCGCATCTGCAGGGATCGCGTTTTATCGATGTCGGCACCGGCCCCGGTTTACCGGGCATTCCGCTGGCGATCGTGCGTCCGGATGCGCATTTCACGCTGCTCGACAGCCTGGGCAAGCGCGTGCGTTTCCTGCGCCAGGTGCAGCATGAACTGGGCCTGAACAATATCGAGCCGGTTCAGAGCCGCGTTGAAGCGTTTCCGGCCGAGCCGCCGTTCGACGGCGTGATCAGCCGGGCGTTCGCTTCGCTGCAGGATATGCTGTCCTGGTGCCATCACCTGCCGGCGAAAGGGCAGGGGCGTTTTTACGCATTGAAAGGCGTGCGCCCGGATGAAGAATTGGCGCACCTGCCGGAGGGCGTTAGCCTGGAGTCTATCGTGCGGTTGCAGGTGCCTGAACTGGAAGGCGAACGCCATCTGGTGGTGCTTAAGGCAAACTGAGTTTGTTTTTGATCAAACAAGCGTGAATTAACGGTAGTACGGCGTGTAAAGGTAAGCAGGCTAATTAATTGGTCGCTTTTTTTAGTTAATTTACTTTCTATTAACACAAAAAACGCGGCTAATTAGCGACAATAGAGTAATTGCAATTAGAAATAGTCACGTTAGCAATCATGTGCGAAAGATTGGCCTTTGCTGCTAATGTTAATTGGCTGTTGGAATATTGCCCCGTTGCTTGTCAATAAAAGGTTTTCATCGGGTATACGGATTGTTTTTGAACAGTTAACTGATAATGTTTTGATTTATATAATTTTTTGATCGCTCAAATTGCTAAAGACGGTTTGATTGTCCATCGGCTATAAATCAGTGAAGGGCATTATTGTGATCGGCTTCGCGTTTCTAAACGCAACGCTGGAATAATCAGACAATTAAATGCGCCCTATTATTCCGACCGTTTTCTTGTGAAAATAGGCTGGAATAGGGAAATTTAAATAATTGTTCACCTTTTCGCTACTTATCGATTGAATTCGTTGGTATGCCCCGTATAATTTGCTCGTTTTTTGCTGCTTGACTCAGGACAGCAAAAACAGTTGTATACGTCACTCAGCATACCCCCTCTGGGGTACGGAGAGAACAAACGTCATGTCTGTGTCCCTATACAGCGGGAAAGTCGCACGCAAACTGCTGTTTTTGCAGTTAATGACTTTTGTTCTGATCAGCGTTGCTTTCTGGCTGAAAAGCCCGGAATGGAGCGCTTCGGCGTTGGCAGGCGGTCTCGCCGCCTGGTTGCCGAGTGCAATGTTTATGCTGTTTGCCTTGCGCCATCAGGCGCAAACGCCGGCGCCCGGTAGGGTTGCCTGGTCGTTCGCCATCGGCGAGGGGCTAAAGGTCGTGATCACCATCGTTTTGCTGATCGTGGCGCTGGGGGTGTTCAAGGCGGAGTTTATACCGCTTGGCCTGACCTATTTAGCGGTGTTAGTGGTGCAGATAGTGGCACCGGCCGTGATTAACAGTTACCGAACTTAACTAAATAAGGGTAAGAGGCATCATGTCTGCAGGAGAAGTCTTGACTCCACAGGAGTATATCGGTCACCACCTGACGCAGCTTCAGGTCGGGACTGGGTTCTGGTCGATCAACATCGACTCGATGTTTTTCTCCGTCGTCCTCGGGGCGCTTTTCCTGGTGATCTTCCGCAAAGTGGCCAAAAACGCCACCAGCGGCGTGCCGGGTAAACTGCAAACCGCCGTGGAGCTGGTAGTCGGTTTCGTCGACAGCAGCGTGCGCGACATGTACCACGGCAAGAGCAAGGTGATTGCGCCGCTGGCGCTGACCGTGTTCGTCTGGGTGTTCCTGATGAACCTGATGGACTTGCTGCCCATCGACTTCCTGCCTTACGTTGGCGAACACATCCTCGGCCTGCCTGCGCTGCGCGTCGTGCCTACCGCCGATGTGAACGTCACGCTGTCGATGGCGCTGGGCGTGTTTATCCTGATTCTGTTCTATAGCATCAAAATGAAAGGCGTTGGCGGGTTCGTTAAAGAGTTGACCATGCAGCCGTTCAACCACCCTGTATTCATTCCTATCAACCTGATTCTTGAAGGTGTCAGCCTGCTGTCCAAACCTGTTTCACTGGGTCTGCGACTGTTCGGCAACATGTATGCGGGTGAGTTGATCTTCATCCTGATTGCCGGCCTGTTGCCGTGGTGGTCACAGTGGGTCCTGAGCTTGCCTTGGGCTATCTTCCACATCCTGATCATTACGCTTCAAGCCTTTATTTTCATGGTTCTGACGATCGTCTATCTGTCGATGGCATCTGAAGAGCACTGATTTTCTTAAAACACTTGCACTTTTAAACTGAAACAAACTGGAGACTGTCATGGAAAACCTGAGTATGGATCTGCTGTACATGGCTGCCGCTGTGATGATGGGTTTAGCGGCAATCGGTGCTGCGATCGGTATCGGCATCCTGGGTGGTAAATTCTTGGAAGGCGCTGCTCGTCAGCCTGACCTGATTCCTCTGCTGCGTACACAGTTCTTTATCGTTATGGGTCTGGTCGACGCCATCCCGATGATCGCTGTAGGTCTGGGTCTGTACGTGATGTTCGCCGTCGCGTAAGTAGAGCAACCCTCTACGACGTAACCAAACTATTAACTTTTAAAGAGGCATTGTGCTGTGAATCTTAACGCAACAATCCTCGGCCAGGCCATCGCGTTCGTTCTGTTTGTCTGGTTCTGCATGAAGTACGTATGGCCGCCGATCATGGCTGCCATCGAGAAACGTCAGAAAGAAATCGCTGACGGCCTCGCTTCTGCAGAGCGTGCCAAAAAAGATCTGGACTTAGCGCAAGCCAATGCGACCGACCAGCTGAAAACTGCCAAAGCAGAAGCTCAGGTGATCATCGAGCAAGCGAACAAACGCAAAGCTCAGATCATGGATGAAGCGAAAGCCGAAGCCGAGCAGGAACGTAACAAAATCGTGGCGCAGGCTCAGGCTGAGATCGAAGCCGAACGTAAGCGCGCTCGTGAAGAGTTGCGTAAGCAAGTCGCGATGCTGGCAATTGCCGGCGCCGAGAAGATCATCGAACGTTCCGTGGATGAAGCTGCTAACAGCGACATCGTTGATAAACTGGTCGCTGAACTGTAAGGAGGGAGGGGCTGATGTCTGAATTTGTAACTGTAGCTCGCCCCTACGCCAAAGCAGCTTTTGACTTTGCCGTTGAGCACCAAAGCGTAGAGCGCTGGCAGGACATGCTGGCGTTTGCGGCTGAAGTCACTCGCAATGAACAGATTTCTGAACTGCTGTCTGGCGCGGTTGCGCCAGAAACGCTGTCCAAGACGTTCATCGCGGTTTGTGGCGATCGGCTCGACGAACATGGCCAGAACTTTATCCGTGTAATGGCCGAAAATGGACGTTTACTGGTTCTTCCTGCCGTGCTGCAGCAGTTCATCGAACTGCGCGCCTCGCTGGAATCCACCGTCGAAGTCGAAGTGCTCTCTGCGAGCGCGCTGAGCGACGAACAGCAGGCGAAAATCGCCGCTGCGATGGAAAAACGTCTGTCACGCAAAGTTAAGCTGAATTGCAAAATTGACAAGTCTGTACTGGCCGGCATCGTTGTTCGCGCCGGCGATATGGTGATTGATGGCAGCGTTCGCGGTCGTCTTGAACGCCTGACAGACGTCTTGCAGTCTTAAGGGGACTGGAGCATGCAACTGAATTCCACCGAAATCAGCGAACTGATCAAGCAGCGCATTGCTCAGTTCAATGTAGTGAGCGAAGCTCACAATGAAGGTACTATCGTTTCCGTCAGCGACGGGATCATCCGCGTACACGGCCTGGCCGAAGTTATGCAGGGCGAAATGATCGCGCTGCCTGGCAACCGTTACGCAATCGCATTGAACCTGGAGCGCGACTCCGTTGGTGCCGTGGTCATGGGGCCGTACGCGGATCTGGCCGAAGGCATGAAGGTTAAATGCACCGGCCGTATCCTGGAAGTTCCAGTCGGTCGTGGTCTGCTGGGCCGCGTCGTTAACACCCTGGGCGCGCCAATCGACGGCAAAGGCCCGATTGAAAACGACGGTTTCTCTCCGGTAGAAGCTATCGCCCCAGGCGTTATCGAGCGTCAGTCCGTTGATCAGCCGGTTCAGACTGGCTACAAATCCGTTGACGCCATGATTCCAATCGGCCGCGGCCAGCGTGAGCTGGTGATCGGTGACCGTCAGACCGGTAAAACCGCGCTGGCGATCGATGCGATCATCAACCAACGCGACTCCGGCATCAAATGCGTTTACGTGGCTATCGGCCAGAAAGCGTCCACCATCGCTAACGTGGTGCGCAAACTGGAAGAGCACGGCGCACTGGCCAACACCATCGTGGTGGTGGCGACCGCTTCCGAATCCGCTGCACTGCAATACCTGGCGCCATACGCCGGTTGCGCAATGGGCGAATACTTCCGTGACCGCGGTGAAGATGCGCTGATCGTGTACGATGACCTGTCCAAGCAGGCCGTTGCTTACCGCCAGATTTCCCTGCTGCTTCGTCGTCCGCCAGGTCGTGAAGCTTACCCAGGCGACGTATTCTACCTGCACTCCCGCTTGCTGGAGCGTGCAGCGCGCGTTAACGCCGAGTACGTTGAAGCCTTCACCAAAGGTGAAGTTAAAGGTAAAACCGGTTCACTGACCGCTCTGCCGATCATTGAAACCCAGGCGGGTGACGTTTCCGCGTTCGTTCCGACCAACGTAATCTCGATTACCGATGGTCAGATCTTCCTGGAATCCAACCTGTTCAACTCCGGTATTCGTCCGGCAGTTAACCCGGGTATCTCCGTATCCCGTGTTGGTGGCGCCGCGCAGACCAAGATCATGAAGAAACTGTCCGGTGGTATCCGTACCGCCCTGGCGCAGTATCGTGAACTGGCTGCGTTCTCCCAGTTCGCCTCCGATCTGGACGACGCGACCCGCAAACAGCTGAGCCACGGTCAGAAAGTGACCGAGCTGCTGAAACAGAAACAGTATGCGCCGATGTCGGTTGCACAACAGTCTCTGGTGCTGTTTGCCGCAGAACGCGGTTACCTGAACGACGTCGAAGTCGCCAAAGTGGTGAGCTTCGAAGCCGCGCTGGTGGCCTATGCGGACCGCGAGCACGCCGAACTGCTGAACCACATCAACCAAACTGGCAACTTCAATGATGAGATCGAGGGCAAGTTGAAAGACGTCCTCGAGACCTTCAAGAAAACCCAGTCCTGGTAACGCCGAACGGTCCTGCTGTTGAAAGACAGCAGGCCGTCTGGCACTGAGGAGAAGCAGAGATGGCCGGCGCAAAAGAGATACGTAGTAAGATCGCTAGCGTGCAAAACACGCAAAAGATCACTAAAGCGATGGAAATGGTCGCCGCCTCCAAAATGCGTAAATCGCAGGATCGCATGGCGGCCAGCCGTCCTTATGCAGAGACCATGCGCAAAGTGATTGGTCACCTTGCGTTAGGGAATCTGGAGTACAAGCACCCGTACCTGGATGAGCGTGACGTTAAGCGCGTCGGGTATCTGGTGGTGTCTACTGACCGTGGTCTCTGCGGCGGCTTGAACATCAACCTGTTCAAAAAGCTGCTGGCGGAGATGAAAGCCTGGTCCGAAAAAGGCGTCGAAACCGATTTGGCGCTGATTGGCTCTAAAGCGGCCTCTTTCTTTGGTTCCGTGGGCGGCAACGTGGTTGCCCAGGTGACCGGCATGGGGGATAAACCTTCCCTGTCGGATCTGATCGGGCCGGTGAAAGTGATGCTGCAGGCCTACGACGAAGGTCGTTTGGACAAGCTGTACATTGTCAGCAACAAATTTGTTAATACGATGTCCCAAGAGCCGCAGGTGCTTCAGCTGCTGCCGTTACCGCCAGCCGATGACGAAGAGCTGAAGAAAACGCCTTGGGATTACCTGTATGAACCGGATCCAAAAGTGCTGCTTGATACCTTGCTGCGCCGCTATGTGGAGTCGCAGGTTTATCAGGGCGTCGTGGAAAACCTGGCCAGCGAGCAGGCCGCACGAATGGTCGCGATGAAAGCCGCAACCGATAACGGCGGTAGCCTGATCAAAGAGCTGCAGTTGGTATACAACAAGGCGCGTCAGGCCAGCATCACTCAGGAACTCACCGAGATCGTTTCGGGAGCCTCCGCGGTTTAAGCTAGGTTTACGAATTACGTAGAGGATTCAAGATGGCTACTGGAAAGATTATCCAGGTAATCGGCGCCGTGGTGGACGTCGAGTTCCCTCAGGATGCCGTACCAAAAGTGTACGACGCCCTTGAGGTAGAAAACGGCACCGAAAAACTGGTGTTGGAAGTTCAGCAACAGCTGGGCGGTGGCGTGGTTCGCTGTATCGCAATGGGGACCTCCGACGGTCTGCGTCGCGGTCTGAAAGTGAACAACCTGGACCACCCGATTGAAGTGCCGGTGGGTAAAGCTACCCTGGGCCGTATCATGAACGTATTGGGTCAACCCATCGACATGAAAGGCGACATCGGCGAAGAAGAGCGTTGGGCGATTCACCGCGCGGCGCCAAGCTACGAAGAGCTGTCCAGCTCCCAGGAACTGCTGGAAACCGGTATCAAGGTAATGGACCTGATTTGTCCATTCGCCAAGGGCGGTAAAGTCGGTCTGTTCGGCGGTGCGGGCGTAGGTAAAACCGTAAACATGATGGAGCTGATCCGTAACATCGCGATCGAGCACTCCGGTTATTCCGTGTTTGCGGGCGTGGGCGAGCGTACTCGTGAGGGTAACGACTTCTACCACGAAATGACCGACTCCAACGTTCTGGACAAAGTATCCCTGGTTTACGGCCAGATGAACGAGCCACCAGGTAACCGTCTGCGCGTTGCGCTGACCGGTCTGACCATGGCGGAGAAATTCCGTGACGAAGGCCGTGACGTTCTGCTGTTCGTTGACAACATCTACCGTTATACCCTGGCCGGTACCGAAGTGTCCGCACTTCTGGGCCGTATGCCATCCGCGGTAGGTTATCAGCCGACGCTGGCGGAAGAGATGGGCGTTCTGCAAGAACGTATCACCTCGACCAAGACCGGTTCCATCACTTCCGTACAGGCCGTTTACGTTCCTGCGGATGACTTGACTGACCCGTCTCCAGCCACCACCTTTGCGCACTTGGACGCAACCGTGGTACTGAGCCGTAACATCGCTTCTCTGGGTATCTACCCGGCCGTTGACCCGCTGGATTCCACCAGCCGTCAGCTGGATCCGCTGGTTGTTGGCCAGGAGCACTACGACGTAGCGCGTGGCGTGCAGTCCATTCTGCAACGCTACCAGGAACTGAAAGATATCATCGCGATCCTGGGTATGGACGAGCTGTCTGAAGAAGACAAACTGGTCGTATCCCGTGCGCGTAAGATCCAACGCTTCCTGTCTCAGCCGTTCTTCGTGGCAGAAGTCTTCACCGGTTCTCCGGGCAAGTTCGTATCGCTGAAAGACACCATCCGTGGTTTCAAAGGCATTATGGACGGCGACTATGACCACCTGCCGGAGCAGGCGTTCTACATGGTTGGCACCATTGAAGAAGCAGTGGAAAAAGCCAAGAAACTGTAACGCCTTGAGAGGAGGGTGATATGGCTATGACTTACCATCTGGATGTAGTCAGCGCGGAAAAACAGATGTTTTCCGGCCTGGTGCAGAAGATCCAGGTGACAGGCAGCGAAGGTGAACTGGGGATCTTCCCTGGCCATGCGCCGCTGCTGACTGCCATCAAGCCTGGCATGGTGCGTATTGTTAAGCAGCACGGTGAAGAAGAGTTCATCTACCTGTCCGGCGGCATCCTCGAGGTGCAGCCGAGCGTGGTTACCGTGCTGGCGGACACTGCTATCCGTGGTACTGACCTCGACGAAGCGAGAGCGTTGGAAGCTAAGCGTAAAGCTGAAGAACACATTCGCAGCTCTCATGGCGATGTCGACTATGCTCAGGCATCCGCTGAACTGGCGAAAGCGATCGCAAAACTGCGCGTTATCGAGCTCACCAGAAAAGCGATGTAATGTTTGGGTGCAGAGCACCCAACTTTAAGAAAGCGGCCTATAGGGTCGCTTTTTTTTTACTTTAAAATAAGTATTTCAGCCCGGCGTAGAAAGTGGTATGTAACCCTGATATCCAGGGTGGAGCCGTCGCCAATCACCGACAGTTTTTTCGTCCTGAAGCCTAATTGGACATGATGGTGGCAGGCCAAGCGCTGCGCGGCCTGCGACGGTTTCGTGATGAGAAATATGTAGTAATATCGTCGCTAAACGGTTTTACTTTCGTCTATCAAAATGGAGTTATCAGGTTGCTTATGTCGAACAGCGCAATGAGCGTGGTTATCCTCGCCGCAGGCAAGGGTACGCGCATGTATTCCGATCTTCCCAAAGTGTTGCATCCGTTGGCCGGCAAGCCGATGGTGCAACACGTCATTGATGCCGCGATGAAACTGGGCGCGCAACATGTACACCTGGTATACGGCCATGGCGGCGATCTGCTGAAAAGCACGTTGACCGAAGGCGCGCTGAACTGGGTGCTGCAGGCCGAGCAACTGGGCACTGGCCATGCGATGCAGCAGGTGGCGCCGCATTTTGCCGACGATGAAGACGTGTTGATGCTGTATGGCGACGTGCCGTTGATCTCCGTCGATACGCTCACGCGCCTGTTGGCGGCCAAGCCGCAGGGCGGCATCGGCCTGCTGACGGTCAAGCTGGACGATCCGAGTGGCTATGGCCGCATCGTGCGCGAGCAGGGTGACGTGGTGGGCATCGTCGAACACAAGGACGCCAGCGAAGCGCAGCGTCAGATCAATGAGATCAATACCGGCATCCTGGTGGCGAATGGGCGCGATCTGAAGCGCTGGCTGGGGATGTTGAACAACGACAACGCTCAGGGCGAGTTTTACATCACCGATATCATTGCGTTGGCGCATGCCGACGGCAAGAAAATCGAAGCCGTGCACCCATCGCGTTTGAGCGAAGTGGAAGGCGTGAACAACCGACAGCAGCTGGCGACCCTGGAGCGCGTGTTCCAGTCGGAACAGTCTGAAAAACTGCTGCTGGCCGGCGTAATGCTGTTGGATCCGGCGCGTTTCGACCTGCGCGGTGAACTTGTTCACGGCCGCGACATCACTATTGATGCGAATGTGATTATCGAAGGTCACGTCAAGCTGGGCGACCGGGTGAAAATCGGCGCCGGCTGCGTGCTGAAAAACTGCGTGATCGGTGATGACTGCGAGATCAGCCCTTACAGCGTCCTGGAAGACAGCGTGCTGGAAGCCGCCTGCTCCGTTGGGCCGTTCGCCCGCCTGCGCCCTGGCGCGGAGCTGGCAACAGGGGCCCACGTCGGCAACTTCGTGGAAATGAAAAAGGCGCGATTGGGCAAAGGCTCCAAGGCCGGTCACCTCAGCTACCTGGGCGATGCCGACATTGGAGATGACGTGAATATCGGCGCCGGCACCATCACCTGCAATTACGATGGCGCCAACAAGCACAAGACGCTGATCGGCGATGGCGTGTTCGTCGGTTCCGATACTCAGCTGGTGGCGCCGGTGTCGGTCGGCAAAGGGGCCACCATTGCCGCCGGCACCACGGTGACGCGAGATATCGCCGAAAACGAACTGGTGCTGAGCCGCGTCAAGCAGGTGCACATTCAGGGCTGGCAGCGCCCGGTGAAGAAGAAGTCATAGTGTGTTTTGCGTTGGGCTCCATTCACGAGCCCAATACAAAACATAATAACCCCCACCATCTACAGGCTCGGGGGACGCACGGTAAAACCGGCAAAAATCAGGTCAAGGCATCGAAAACGCCCATAAAAGGCGTTCATTAGGAATATAACCGAATGTGTGGAATTGTAGGCGCAGTAGCGCAACGTGATATCGCAGAAATTCTGCTGGAAGGTTTACGTCGTCTTGAGTACCGCGGTTACGACTCCGCCGGTCTGGCGGTGGTCGACGATCAAGGCAACGTCAGTCGCCTGCGTCGCGTAGGCAAGGTGCAAAAACTGGCCGAAGCGGCGGAGCAGACCGATCTGCACGGCGGCACCGGCATCGCTCACACCCGTTGGGCAACGCACGGTGAACCGACCGAGGCGAACGCGCACCCGCATGTTTCCGACTACATTACCGTGGTGCATAACGGCATCATCGAAAACCACGAGCCGCTGCGCGAACTGCTGATCGAACGCGGTTACCGCTTCAGCTCCGAAACCGACACCGAAGTGATCGCGCATCTGGTGCACTGGGAACAGCTGCAGGGCGGTACGCTGCTCGAAGTGGTTCAGCGCGTGATCCCACAGCTGCGCGGCGCTTACGGCACCGTGGTGATGGACAGCCGCGATCCGAGCGTATTGGTCGCGGCGCGCTCCGGCAGCCCGCTGGTTATCGGCCGCGGCGTCGGGGAAAACTTCATCGCTTCCGATCAGCTGGCGTTGCTGCCGGTCACCCGCCGCTTCATCTTCCTGGAAGAAGGCGATGTGGTGGAGGTGACTCGCCGCACCGTCAACATCTTCGACAAACAGGGTAACGCCATCGAGCGCCCTGAGATCGAATCCCAGGTGCAGTATGACGCCGGCGACAAGGGCGCTTACCGCCACTACATGCAAAAAGAGATTTACGAACAGCCGCTGGCGCTGAAAAACACCCTGGAAGGGCGTTTCAGTCATGGCCAAATCAACCTGAGCGAGCTGGGCCCGCACGCCGACGAGCTGCTGGCCAAGGTGCAGCACGTGCAGATCATCGCCTGTGGGACTTCTTACCACTCCGGGATGGTGGCGCGTTACTGGTTCGAAGCGCTGGCCGGCGTGCCGTGCGATGTCGAGATCGCGTCCGAATTCCGTTACCGCAAATCGGCGGTGCGTCCGGGCAGCCTGATCATCACCCTGTCGCAGTCCGGCGAAACCGCCGACACGTTAGCGGCGCTGCGTCTGTCCAAAGAGCTGGGTTATCTCGGTTCGCTGGCCGTTTGTAACGTTGCGGGGTCTTCGCTGGTGCGCGAATCCGATCTGGCGTTGATGACCAAAGCGGGCACGGAAATCGGCGTTGCTTCGACCAAAGCCTTTACCACGCAGCTCACCGTCCTGTTGATGCTGGTGGCGCGCCTGGGCCGTCTGAAAGGCATGGCGGAAAGCGTGGAGCAGGAGATTGTGCACGGCCTGCAGGCGCTGCCGGCGCGTATTGAGCAGATGCTGTCGATGGATAAAGAGATCGAAGCGCTGGCGGAAGGTTTCTCGGACAAACATCATGCGCTGTTCCTCGGCCGCGGCGATCAGTACCCGATCGCCATGGAAGGGGCGCTGAAGCTGAAAGAGATCTCCTATATTCACGCTGAAGCCTATGCGGCGGGTGAGTTGAAACACGGCCCGCTGGCGCTGATCGACGCCGATATGCCGGTGATCGTGGTGGCGCCGAACAACGAACTGCTGGAAAAGCTGAAGTCCAACATTGAAGAAGTGCGCGCGCGCGGCGGTCAGCTGTACGTGTTCGCCGATCAGGACGCCGGCTTCGTCAGCAGCGAAGGCATGACCATCATTCCTCTGCCGCACGTTGAGGAAATCGTGGCGCCGATCTTCTACACCGTGCCGTTGCAGCTGCTGTCTTACCATGTGGCGCTGATCAAGGGCACCGACGTTGACCAGCCGCGCAACCTGGCGAAGTCTGTCACCGTAGAGTAATTTGCCGCAGGTAAACTGCAAAAGCCGGCCTTCGCGCCGGCTTTTTTCATGAGTGACCTTAAAGATGACAGCGCGACCGATTCGGCGATAAACATTGTCATATTCAAGCGGATAGGCCGTGCCCAAACGGTTTTTTTGTTGTTTGGCAATTGCGCTATTTTTGATTTAATTGATTGATTTTTAAATAAACAAACCCCATTCAAATGCACTGTAATATAACTGTCATATTGCGTACATTTTTCTGTCACCAAACTGTCCTATTTTCCCTCCTGCAGCAATACTTACTCTGATTAAAACGACTCGACGTCGATTTTAAGTATCCCATTAGGAGGGATTATGAAACTGATGCGTACCACCGTCGCCAGTATTGTGGCAGCGACCTTCTCCCTGACCGCCGTGTCCGCGTTCGCTGCTGCCAGCCTGACCGGTGCAGGTGCGACATTCCCCGCTCCGGTTTACGCCAAGTGGGCAGATTCTTATCAGAAAGAAACCGGCAACAAAGTTAACTATCAGGGCATCGGCTCCTCTGGCGGCGTGAAGCAAATCGTGGCCAACACCGTTGACTTTGGCGCTTCCGACGCCCCGCTGTCTGACGACAAACTGGCGGCCGATGGCCTGTTCCAGTTCCCGACCGTGATCGGCGGCGTGGTGCTGGCTGTGAATATCCCGGGCATCAAATCCGGCGAACTGACGCTGGACGGTAAAACCCTGGGCGATATCTACCTGGGCAACGTCAAAAAGTGGAACGATCCGGCTATCACCAAGCTGAACCCAGGCGTGAAACTGCCTGACCAGAACATTGCCGTGGTGCGCCGCGCCGACGGTTCCGGCACCTCGTTCGTGTTTACCAGCTACTTGTCCAAGGTGAACGCGCAGTGGAAAGAGAAGATCGGCGCCGGTTCTACCGTTAACTGGCCGACCGGTCTGGGCGGCAAAGGCAACGACGGCATCGCCGCCTTCGTTCAGCGTCTGCCTGGCTCTATCGGCTACGTAGAATACGCTTACGCCAAGCAGAACAACCTGGCTTACACCAAGCTGGTGTCCGCCGACGGCAAACCGGTCAGCCCGACCGAAGAGAGCTTCAGCAACGCCGCCAAGGGTGCGGATTGGAGCAAAACCTTCGCTCAGGATCTGACTGACCAGAAAGGCGACAACGTGTGGCCAATCACCTCCACCACCTTCATCCTGGTGCATAAAGAGCAGAAAAACCCTGCTCAGGGCGCCGAAGTGCTGAAGTTCTTCGACTGGGCCTACAAAACCGGCGGCAAGCAGGCTAACGAACTGGATTACGCCACCCTGCCGAAAGAAGTGGTTGAGCAGGTGCGTGCGGCCTGGAAAACCAACGTAAAAGACAGTTCAGGTAAAGCGCTGTACTAACAACGCAGGGGCGCGGGTTCGCCGCGCCCCACACAGTTCTTCAGGCTCCGATCCCGGTTGGGGCTGCCAGGGTTCAAACAGAGAGTAATCTATGGCTGAGTACAAGCCGACCATCAAAGCACCGGGCAAAAACGGTGACATCATTTTCAGCGCGCTGGTGAGACTGGCTGCGCTGATTACCCTATTGTTGCTGGGCGGCATCATCGTTTCGCTGATCTTCGCCTCCTGGCCAAGCATGCAGAAATTCGGCTTCGCCTTCCTGTGGACCAAAGAGTGGGATGCGCCGGCGGAGCAGTTCGGCGCGCTGGTGCCTATCTACGGCACCGTGGTCACCTCGCTCATCGCGCTGATTATCGCCGTGCCGGTGAGTTTCGGCATCGCGCTGTTCCTGACCGAACTGGCGCCGAACTGGTTGAAGCGGCCGCTGGGCATCGCCATTGAGCTGCTGGCGGCCATCCCGAGCATCGTCTACGGCATGTGGGGCCTGTTCGTGTTCGCCCCGCTGTTCGCCGAATATTTCCAGACGCCGGTGGGCGACGTGCTGTCGGGCATTCCTATCGTCGGCGAGCTGTTCTCCGGCCCGGCCTTCGGCATCGGCATTCTGGCCGCCGGGGTGATCCTGGCTATCATGATCATTCCTTACATCGCCGCGGTGATGCGCGACGTGTTCGAGCAGACGCCGGTAATGATGAAAGAGTCGGCCTACGGCATCGGCTGCACCACCTGGGAAGTCATCTGGCGCATCGTGCTGCCGTTCACCAAAAACGGCGTCATCGGCGGCGTGATGCTGGGTCTGGGCCGAGCGCTGGGGGAGACCATGGCGGTAACCTTTATCATCGGCAACACCTACCAGCTCGACAGCGCTTCGCTGTACATGCCGGGCAACAGCATCACCTCGGCGCTGGCCAACGAATTCGCCGAAGCCGAGTCCGGCGTGCACACCGCCGCACTGATGGAGCTGGGCCTGATTCTGTTTGTTATCACCTTTATCGTGCTGGCGCTGTCGAAACTGATGATCATGCGTCTGGCCAAGAATGAGGGGCGTTAACATGGCGACGATGGATATGCAAAACGCAGTCGTTCTGGCGGAAAGCCGCCGCAAAATGCAGGCCTGGCGCCGCCAGAAAAACCGCCTCGCGCTGTTCCTGTCGATGGCGACCATGGCGTTCGGGCTGTTCTGGCTGATCTGGATCCTTATCGCCACCGTGACCAAAGGCTTCGACGGTATGTCGCTGGCGCTGTTCACCGAGATGACCCCGCCGCCGAACACCGCGGGCGGCGGCTTGGCCAACGCCATCGCCGGCAGCGGGCTGTTGATCCTGTGGGCGACCATCTTCGGCACGCCGCTGGGCATCATGGCCGGTATTTATCTGGCGGAATACGGACGTAAATCCTGGTTGGCGGAAGTGATCCGCTTTATCAACGATATTCTGTTGTCCGCACCGTCGATCGTGGTGGGCCTGTTCGTTTACACCATTGTGGTGGCGAAGATGGAACACTTCTCCGGTTGGGCCGGCATCGTGGCGCTGGCGCTGCTGCAGGTGCCGATCGTCATTCGCACCACCGAGAACATGCTGAAACTGGTGCCGGATACGCTGCGCGAGGCCGCTTATGCGCTGGGCACGCCGAAATGGCGCATGATTTCCGCCATCACGCTGAAGGCGTCGGTGTCCGGCATCATCACCGGCGTGCTGCTGGCGATTGCGCGCATTGCGGGGGAAACGGCGCCGCTGCTGTTCACCTCGCTGTCGAACCAGTTCTGGAGCACCGACCTGATGCAGCCGATAGCCAACCTGCCGGTGACCATCTTCAAATTCGCCATGAGCCCGTTCGCCGAATGGCAACAGCTGGCCTGGGCCGGGGTGCTGTTGATCACCCTGTGCGTACTGTTACTGAATATCCTGGCGCGCGTGATTTTCGCCAAGAAAAAGCATTCATAAAATTTTGAGCGCCGCTTTGGCGGCGCTGATGAAAAGAGAGAAGTCTTGATGAGTATGGTTACTGACGCTTCCAGCAGCAAAATTCAGGTACGCGATCTGAACTTCTACTACGGCAAATTCCATGCGCTGAAGAACATCACGCTGGATATCGCCAAGAACAAGGTCACCGCGTTTATCGGCCCATCCGGCTGTGGCAAGTCCACCCTGCTGCGCACCTTCAACAAGATGTACCAGCTGTACCCGGAACAGCGTGCGGAAGGCGGCATTCTGCTGGACGGCCAGAACATCCTGACCGACAACTCGGATATCGCGCTGCTGCGCGCCAAGGTCGGCATGGTGTTCCAAAAGCCGACGCCGTTCCCGATGTCGATTTACGACAACATCGCCTTCGGCGTTCGCCTGTTTGAAAAGCTGTCGCGCGCCGATATGGACGAGCGCGTGCAGTGGGCGCTGACCAAAGCGGCGCTGTGGAACGAAACCAAGGACAAGCTGCACCAGAGCGGCTACAGCCTCTCCGGCGGCCAGCAGCAGCGTCTGTGCATCGCCCGCGGCATCGCCATTCGTCCGGAAGTGTTGTTGCTGGATGAGCCTTGCTCAGCGCTGGATCCGATCTCCACCGGCAAGATTGAAGAGCTGATCAGCGAGCTGAAGGCTGATTACACCGTGGTGATCGTGACGCACAACATGCAGCAGGCGGCGCGCTGTTCCGACTCTACCGCATTTATGTATCTGGGCGAGCTGATCGAGTTCAGTGATACTGATAACCTGTTCACTGCGCCGCAGAAAAAGCAGACTGAAGATTACATCACTGGCCGTTATGGTTGATAGGAAGCATCATGGATAACCTGAATTTAAACAAACACATTTCCGGCCAGTTCAACGCAGAGCTCGAGCATATCCGCACCCAGGTGCTGACCATGGGCGGGCTGGTGGAGCAGCAGCTGACCGACGCCATCACCGCGATGCACAATCAGGATGGCGAGCTGGCCAAGCGCGTGATCGAAGGCGACGCCAAGGTCAACATGATGGAAGTGGCGATCGACGAAGCCTGCGTGCGCATTATCGCCAAGCGCCAGCCGACCGCCAGCGATCTGCGTCTGGTGATGGCGATCATCAAAACCATTTCTGAGCTGGAACGCATCGGCGACGTGGCGGACAAGATCTGCCGCACCGCGCTGGAGAAGTTCTCGCACCAGCACCAGCCGCTGCTGGTCAGCCTGGAGTCGCTGGGGCGCCACACCGTTCAGATGCTGCACGACGTGCTGGACGCGTTCGCGCGCATGGATCTGGACGAAGCGATCCGTATTTACCGTGAAGATAAAAAGGTCGACCAGGAATACGAAGGCATCGTACGTCAGCTGATGACCTACATGATGGAAGATTCGCGCACCATTCCGAGCGTGCTGACCGCGCTGTTCTGCGCCCGTTCTATCGAGCGTATCGGCGATCGCTGCCAGAACATCTGCGAATTTATCTTCTATTTCGTCAAAGGACAGGATTTCCGTCATTTGGGCGGCGACGCCCTGGAAAAGCTGCTGTCTCCGGGCGGTAAAGACGAAAAAGACGACTAACCCTTTCCGGGTAATATCCTTCCAAGGCGCGGTTTCCCGCGCCTTTATTCCATCTTAAGCTCGTAAAGATAAAAAGGTTATAAATATAGCTTTTTATATTATTTCCTGACCTATGTGGCGCTTGCTAGCTTATCCGCCAGCAGGACATCAACCACTTAGGAGCTTTCTATGAAACATCGCGCTTTGGCCTTAACGTTGTTAGCCAGTCTGACCGGTTTCGCCGCCGGCGCCGCGCACGCGGACAAACTTGACGATATCAAGCAAGCCGGCGTGGTGCGCATCGCGGTGTTCGACAGCAACCCGCCGTTCGGCTACATCGATCCGCAGAGCAAGAAGCTGGTGGGCTACGATGTGGATGTCGCCGACGCGATCGGCAAAGCGCTGGGGGTGAAAGTGGAGCTGCGCGCCACCAACCCGGCCAACCGCATTCCGCTGCTGGTGTCGAAGAAGGTTGACCTGATTGCCGCCAACTTCACCATTACCGACGAGCGCGCCAAGGAAGTGAACTTCAGCGTGCCGTACTTCGCCACTGGCCAGAAATTCATCGCCCGCAAAGGCGTGTTGAAAACGCCGGAAGACATCAAGAAGCTGCGCATCGGCGCGGATAAGGGCACGGTGCAGGAAATCACCCTGCGCGAGCGTTTCCCGACGGCGAAAGTGATCTCCTACGATGATACCCCGCTGGCGTTCGTGGCGCTGCGTAACGGCAACGTGCAGGCGATCACTCAGGACGACGCCAAGCTGGTCGGCCTGCTCGGCAACCTGCCGGCGGCGCAAAAGGCGGAGTTTGAAATTTCGCCGTTCAGCCTGACCAAAGAGTATCAGGGCGTCGGCATTCCCAAGGGTGAAGATCGCCTGACCGCCGCGGTGAACGAGACGCTGATCAAGCTGGAAAAAGACGGCGAAGCGGTTAAGATTTACGATCGCTGGTTCGGGCCGGAAACCAAATCCGCTCAACCGCGCGGCGATTTCAAAATCGCGCCTTTGGATCAGCAACCAAAAGCCTGACTTAACCGCTTGCGGTGAGATAGGCACGGAGGGGCGCAGCTTGCTGCGCCCCTGATGCATTCTGCAAGACAAGGATTGAACATGAACCTGGACTGGCTGCTGGCGCCGCAATACCTGAGCTGGCTGTGGCACGGTTTTCTGCTGACGCTGTGGCTTTCCGCCTGTGCGGGGCTGGCGGCTACGCTGCTGGGCTTTGTGCTGGCGGCGATGCGCGACAGCAGCCTGCGGCCGTTGCGCTGGCTGGCGATGGGGTACAGTTCGCTGTTTCGCAATACGCCGCTGCTGGTGCAGCTGTTCTTCTGGTACTTCGCCGCCGGGCAGATCCTGCCGTCCGCCGCCATGCAGTGGCTGAACAGCGCCCATCAGGTTGGCCCGCTTGAGTGGCCGTCGTTCGAGTTTCTCGCCGGTTTCTTCGGCCTGACGCTGTACTCCACCGCCTTTATCGCCGAAGAGATCCGCTCCGGTATTCGCGGCGTCGCCGGCGGGCAGAAATATGCCGCTCAGGCGCTGGGGCTGACCGGCTGGCAGGCGATGCGCTATGTGGTGCTGCCGCAGGCGCTGAAAATCGCGCTGCCGCCGCTGCTGGGCCAATACATGAACGTGATCAAGAACTCGTCGTTGACCATGGCGATCGGCGTGGCCGAACTCTCTTACGCCTCGCGTCAGGTCGAAACCGAAACCCTGCGCACTTTCCAGGCGTTCGGCGTGGCGACGGTACTGTATATCGCCATCATCGCGCTGCTGGAAGGCTGGGGCATGTGGCGACAACAGCGTAAACCGCTGGGAGGGCATTGAGATGGATTTCAGCGTGATTCACGACAACCTGGGCTACCTGCTGTGGGGCACCTGGCCGGATGGGCCGCTGGGCGGCGCGGCGCTGACGTTGGCGATAAGCCTGATGGCCGGGGTCGCCTCGGCGGTGCTCGGCACCCTGCTCGGCGTGGCGCTGGCGATGTCGCGCGGCATCGCCGCCGGGCTGCTGGCGGCGGTGTTGGGCTTTTTCCGCGCCATTCCGGTCATCATGCTGATCTTCTGGACCTATTTCCTGTTGCCGATGGTGTTTGGCGTCGAGATCCCGGAAATCACCACCGTCGTGTGCGCGCTGGCGCTGATCGCCTCGGCCTATCTGGCCCATGCGGTGAAAGCCGGCATCGCCGCGATCGGCCCTGGCCAGTGGCAGGCCGGGCTTTCTCTGGGGCTGACCCGCTGGCAGACGCTGCGCATGATCGTGCTGCCGCAGGCGCTGCGCATGATGGTGCCGTCGTTCATCAATCAGTGGATTTCTCTGATCAAAGACACCTCGTTGGCTTATATCGTCGGCGTTGGCGAACTGACCTTCCTGGCGACCCAGGTCAACAACCGCAGCATGGTCTACCCGATGGAAGTCTTCCTGTTCGTGGCGCTGGTCTATTTCGTGTTCTGCCTGGCGCTCGATCTGCTGGCCAACGCGGTCAACCGCCGCTTCGGCGCGCAAACCCGCGGCCTGAAGCGCTCCTGGCGCTGGTGGCGCAACAAGCCGCCGTTGCCGGCCAGTTAATCGGCCGTCAGCCGCCAGCCGCGTTCGCGCCACAGCGCGGGCAATTGAGCCAGGTCGTCAAACGTTGTCACCAGCGGGTGGTCGATCGGCGGGTTATGCGGATCGGCGCAGAAGTAAAAGACCGGGATGCCGGCATTGATGCCGGCCTGCGCGCCGGCGGGCGAATCGTCCACCAGGATGCAGCGCGTCACCGGCACCTGCATCTGTTCGGCGGCGTGAAACACGATCGCCGGGTCCGGCTTCCAGCGCTGAATGTCATAGCCGCTGAACAACCGGTCATCAAAATAAGGCAGCATGCCGGTCAGGCCGAGCGAGTGCTGCATCTTGCTGACCGGCCCGTTGGAGACGGTGCAGACTGGCACCGTCACCTGCGCCAGCAGCTCGCGGGCGCCGGCAATCTGTTGCAGTTCGCTGTCGAACAGCCGCGCCACTTCTTGCCGATACAGCGGCTCCAGCGTCTCTTTTGCCAGGTCCGTGCCCTGCTCGGCGTTGACCCGATCGATGATCTCGTACAGCTTCACCCCTTTGTATTTCTTGAATACCTCTTCCAGCGACAGATGAATGCCGTAGCGGGCGAACATATGGACATAGGCTTTGCTGCACAGCACTTCGCTGTCCACCAGCGTGCCGTCGCAGTCGAACAAAATGCAGTCAATCTGATTCATGCGGGACAGGTTCCTTCGGGTTAACGCCGCTGAGGCCGCTCAGCGATCACTTGATCAGGCTACGCGCCTTGAGATCGTGCAAAATCAGCGCGGCGACGTGTGAACACTGCGGCAGATCGCGGCTGTCGCACCACTTCAGCTCGGCGATTTCGGCGGCCGGCTGCAACTGCCCGGTAAAGTCGGCCTGGTAGCAACGAATGCGCACCTGAGTGCCGTCCTGCTTGCCGTCCGCCGGGCCGGTGAACTCGCCGTAAAACGCGATGGATTGCGGCTGCAGCGCAACGGTCAGCTCTTCGTCGATTTCGCGGCACAGCGCCTGCTCATCGGTTTCACCCGCTTCGCGCTTTCCGCCCGGTACATAAAACAGCGTCTTGTTGTGCGAGCGCACCAGCGCCACTTTGTCATCTTTCAGCGCGATCAACGCGAGCTTATCGATAAAGGTCGAAGACATGCGGGTTCCTGTTTTTTTAGCGGGTAGGGTAAGAGATGCGATAGGCCATTTTATCGGCCGTGTCGGCAAACGGCAACGCGGCGGGCTGTGATGGAGAATGAATGCCTGTAAATACAAGCCGTTGACGCGTTTAGCCGTAAAGACGGCGAAAAAAACCTGTGACCGGCGTCAAAAGCCCCATTTTTTGTTATAGGATAGCCGGCGACTGTCCATTCCCATTTTCGGAATTCTGATAATGACCAAACCAGTATCTGGCCTTGACGCTGAGCAAGGCTTGCTTGGGCGCGTGTTTAAACTCAAGCAACATGGCACGACGGCGCGTACGGAAACGATTGCCGGTATCACCACTTTCCTCACCATGGTGTATATCGTGTTCGTTAACCCGCAAATTTTGGGCGCGGCGGGCATGGATACCCAGGCGGTATTTGTCACCACCTGTTTGATTGCCGCCTTCGGCAGCATCTTTATGGGCCTGCTGGCGAACCTGCCGGTGGCGTTGGCGCCGGCGATGGGCCTGAACGCCTTCTTCGCCTTCGTGGTGGTCGGCGCGATGGGCATCTCCTGGCAGGTGGGCATGGGCGCCATCTTCTGGGGCGCGGTCGGCCTGCTGCTGCTGACCATTTTCCGCATTCGCTACTGGATGATCGCCAACATTCCGGTCAGCCTGCGGGTCGGCATCACCAGCGGCATCGGTCTGTTCATCGGCATGATGGGGCTGAAAAACGCCGGCATCGTGGTGGCCAACCCGGACACGCTGGTGGCCATTGGCAGCCTGACCTCGCACAATGTGCTGCTGGGGGCACTCGGCTTCTTCATCATCGCCGTGCTCTCTTCGCGCAACTTCCACGCGGCGGTGCTGGTATCGATCGTGGTCACCACCCTGATCGGCTGGATGCTGGGCGACGTGAAATACGGCGGCCTGTTCTCCTTGCCGCCGAGCATCACCTCGGTAGTGGGCCAGGTCGACGTGGCCGGCGCGCTGAACATCGGGCTGGCCGGGGTCATCTTCTCGTTTATGCTGGTGAACCTGTTCGACTCCTCCGGCACCCTGATCGGCGTCACCGATAAAGCCGGTTTGACCGACAATCAGGGCAAGTTCCCGCGCATGAAGCAGGCGCTGTACGTTGACAGCATCAGCTCGGTGGCCGGTTCGCTGGCGGGCACTTCTTCCGTAACCGCTTACATCGAAAGCTCATCCGGCGTCGCCGTGGGCGGCCGCACCGGTTTGACGGCGGTGGTCACCGGCCTGCTGTTCCTGCTGGTGATCTTCCTGTCGCCGCTGGCGGGTATGGTGCCGGCGTATGCCGCCGCCGGCGCGCTGATCTACGTCGGCGTGCTGATGACCTCCAGCCTGGCGCGGGTGAAATGGGACGATCTGACCGAAGCGGTACCGGCGTTTGTCACCGCGGTGATGATGCCGTTCAGCTTCTCGATCACCGAAGGCATTGCGCTCGGCTTTATCTCCTACTGCGTGATGAAGCTCGGCACCGGCCGCTGGCGTGAAATCAGCCCGTGCGTGGTGGTCGTGGCGCTGCTGTTCGTGCTGAAGATCGTCTTCGTCGACGGCCATTGACAGCCAAAGGGCCGACGTCCGTCGGCCCTGAAACCCTAGACTCCCGGCGTCGCATCCGGCGCCCGATCCAGCACCCATTGCAATGGCCGCCTGAAGCGCGCCTGCCAACTGCCGGCGGCATCCTCCCCTTGGGCGAAGTGCAGCGTCTGCACCTGATTATCCTCTCCGAACAGATTGGCGAAGTGCAATGCCAGCGCCTGCTCGCTGAAGTTCTGCCGATCGTAATACGCCATCACGATTTTCTTTTTCGCCGCCAGCGACTGCTGGGCCGGCTTGATCTCGCCGTTGGGGGCGATCAATAGCGCGCCGGCGTAAAACTGCGGGTACTTCGCGATCAGATTGGCGGCGTGCAGCGCACCCTGGCCGCGAGCGCTGAGATAAATCCGCTGGGGGTTCAGCTTTAACTGTGGAGCCAGCTGTTGCACCGTACGCTGAAGGGCGGCCTGGGTGCTTTCGTCGCTGTAATTCGACCAGCGGAAGCTGTTTTCCGACAACATCTGCGTGCCGTTGATCTCGATATAGGCCACGCCCATTTCGCCGAACAGCAGCCGTTCCTCGGGGCTGATGGCGGCGGCCTTGCCGTAGGTATGCAGGAAGATCACCGTTGGCCAACCTTCGGGCGGCGCTTCGCCGTCCGGTATCGCGTAGCTGGCTTTGCCTTCATAGCGGCGGGCGTGCTGCAGATAGCGCGCTTTGGTGGCGGCCAGAATGGATTGGTAGGTGGCGGAATGCTGGATGCTGTTGAAGGCGTCGTCCTCCAGCAGATTGTAGTAGTACCACAGGCCGCGATCGGCGCTCAGCTGCAGATAGCGCTCCGCCAGCTCGGTTTGCCCTTTCTCCGCCGACGATACCGCCAACTGGTAGGGGGCCCAGACGTTGCGGCCGTCTTCGCGCATCAGCGTCAGGTACAGCGACATGGCGCCCAGCTTTTTATCTTCCTGGTTTTGCGCGGATCGCGACAGTTGGGCGTTAAGCGCACTGTGCGCAGGCAGCTCCAGCGGCTCTTCACCGGCGGGATAACGCATGTCTGCGGCGAAAGCGGGACTGGTGATGGAAACGAAAAATAACGCTAAAATGAAAAAATACATGATGCTATGGCTTTAATTTCAATAAATTGGCGGACTTCATGTCCTGTTGCGGCGCCCTGCGGGCGCCGCGAGACCGTCATTCCACGCGGCGAATGAAATCGCTGAACGCGGACAGCTGGCCGGTCAGGAAATCCAACGTTCCCTGATCGCTCAGTTCACCGGCCTGTTCATCGACCTTGTTCTGGATCACGCCGCCCATAAACTCGGGCTTGTTCATCACCATCGCATCCAGGAACACCAGGATCTGGCGCAGGTGGTACTGGCAGCGCGCGCCGCCGATGGGCCCCATCGAGCTGGTTTGAATGGCCACCGGCTTGCCGGCCAGCGGTTGATTCGGCAAGCGAGACAACCAGTCGATGGCGTTTTTCAACCCGCCGGGCACGGAATAGTTGTATTCGGGGGTGACGATGATCACGCCGTCGGCCTGGCGGATCTGCTCTGCTATCGCTTCGACCGCGGCAGGGAAACCCTCACCCTGTTGCATGTCGGCGTCGTACAGCGGGATATCGCGGATGGAAGGCAGCGCTTCAATGGTGACACCCTGCGGAGCCAGGCCTGGCAGGGCGCGGGCCACCATGGCGTTGTAGGAGCCTTTGCGCAGGCTGCCGAGCAGAGTGACGATTTTTAAGGCTTGGTCTGACATGATGATTCTCCCTTTCGAATGAGCAGATTCAGCGGACAACATGGGCGAATAGTAGGCTAAAGCTCGGGTCGAGAATAGGCGATTGCTCAACATTTAGCTGTTTTTACAAATTACGGCAGAAATTCGTGCGGTAAAAACGGCTTTATCCGCCTTGCGCCACGTTAACCGGGCGTCTTCAGGCCCGTCAGTTTGACGAATCGCGAGGACGCCGCCGGGCTGCGGGGCGAGATTTCCCCGTCTTTGTGCAGGCCGCGGCGCTCTTCGTAGCGCCAGCACAGCAGGCGATCCAGCCCGGGGCTGCCGGCGCAGGCCCAGCTCAGGTATTCATCGGCGTCGCTCATCACCTGAACGTCCGGCGTGGCGCTGGAGCGCAGGTGCCCGGAGAACGGATGCAGACGCAGCGTAGACTGGCCGCTGTTGCCCAGGCCGGAAATTTTCAGCACGCTTTGCCGGATGCTCCACAGCTGAGTTTCCGCCTCCAGCCGATCGTCCTGCGCGCCGATCCAGGCACTTTCCGCCGGCGTCTGATGCGCGTGTTGCAGCGCGCTTTGCCGGGTGCCGCGCGCCCGCATCACTTCGATATCCAGTCCGACTTTACCTTCGTCGCTGAGCAGCACGCCCACGGTGTTGCTGGCGTAGGCGAGGCTAAAATCGGGCAGCTGATGATCGGCGAAGCAGGGGCGGCCGGTCGGGGTGGTGGCTATAGGGGGAAGCGTCGGCAGGCCGTACAGGTAAAACATCATTTCGGCGAGCAGAATGCGCCCTTGCAGGTAACGCGTGCGGCGCTTAACGGAAAAGGTGCGGGTGGCGGCTATCACTTCGTCGGAGAGTCTCTGGGTATCCAGGACAGCGGAGGCCGGGGTCCATCGGGCAAAATGACACGCCATTGTTCACTCCATGACAGAGGGTCGCTAAGAACGCAGGGGTGTTAGATTAAGACTAAGTTGAGGATTTATCATCAAAAAACACTATGCGGATTATCCGATTTGTTGGCTTTTGCGCTGTGCAGGAGGGGATGGGGGCATGCAAGGCGAAGGTTATTCAGACCTCAAATCGCGTTGCGTAACGGGGTCGTGCATAAAATTAATCAGTTCCGAAGCCAGCCGCTTTCGAATCGACGGCGTCCAATGAACCCATAAAATATCGCCTGATAAGAAAAAGTTGGCGGAGAGAGCAGGATTCGAACCTACGACACGATGACTCGTGTGGATTTAAGAAACGGTTAGTTTCTTAAATCTGGCTTAAACCACTCGCCCACCTCTCCGCATTCGTTTGTTGGAAATATAAAACCACATAATAAAAATGGTTAAAATAACCTGAACTTGAAAATGTGAGCAAACCCACAAAAACCCTATTTATTGTGGGTGTTTATTAATTATCAGAGTCAGGTCACTAAATTTACATTAGCTATTGTTATAAAAAGTTGGCGTCATTGGCTACGAATAGGGAAGAAGGGTATGCCAGATCTCGAATTAATGCCGCTGCAAAGCGCCGATTTTTATAAGACAGCTGAACGTGTTGTTTTTAAAGAATATAAATGTAACTGCAAAAAAGGTTGGAAGGGTGAAGATCGCTTTATTGTCTACAAAGCCGATCAGAATGGGATCGCTGAGGTTATCAACAATGAGGTTTCAAATAACAACGTTGAAGACCTCATCGCGCTGGCATCGTCTTTTTTGACGGATAAGGTGGTGATTTCCGGTGGGCATACCGTGGTTAATTTGGACGATCGTTTTTCTGTCAGCAGTGAAGTGGAAAAGTCCGCGCGCTTCTGCATCGACTACATTGCCGAATCCATCAGACGGCTCAGTGTTCAGCCTGACTTCTTGATGGAAATAAATGATTTCTATATGGAAAAAAGTGATGGCAGCGAGATAGACGGCGCTAACGAATTCAGGAAGATGGCGACATCGCCGTACATTATTCCGGAAAAAATAAACGACTACATTCTGGCGTCGAATCAACGTCATGGCATTGATATCAAAGCATTTTATGTTAGTGAGAAAAACATGGCGGATCGCTTTAAACGCCACATTAAAAACCGTATGGATAAAGAGGCGTATTTTCAGCGCCAAGACGGAAATGTGAAGATGACGGTGGGTGAACACGCGTTCGATATCATCAAGGAAAATAAACCGACCTGCGCGGCGGGAAATGCCGCGACGTTCAGGGCTATTCGGTATCGCATTTCCTCCAATAAAATCTTTGATAATTACACGTCGCATATTGGTGTTTTTCCGCTGTGTTCACGCGTCAACGTGCTTAACGGCTATCGTGCGGCCGCAACTTTTTACGATAACTTCACTTTGCCTTCTTTACTGGTCTTCTTCGGCAAATCCTGTTTCGAATGACATTTTTGTGCCAGCTGGCTATGCGTCACGCATAGCCATGATGGTCGAGCATCATCATGAAAATCTCACACCTGTATTGGCCTGTCACTTTCTTCTCCACGGCATTCGGCGCCGGGATTTTCTTTTTGCCACAGGCGGTGGGGCCGGGCGTGCTGGGGATGAACGTGTTCATGCTGTTTATCGTTATCGCCATGTCGGTATCGATGATGGCGCACTATCTTTTTTTCAAATTCATCATTTCGCACCCGGAGAAAGATTTCCTGGCGGCATCATCGACATTTATCGGCGAGCGGGCAGCGGCAATCGTCTGTGTGCTGTTTATTTTGTCGATGATTATTATCGTGCTGATAAATTTCATCACCTTGGTCAACGTTGTCGCGTCTTTTTTCCACAACGGATTCTGGGTCAGGGGCGGCATTTCGCTGTTGCTGAGTGCCGCGCTGTCAGCGGCATGGTTGGCGTTTAGTCAGCGAATCGAGCACCTGATTTCCAGAATGGCACTGGTTTCTATCGTACTGGTGGCGATCCTGGCGGTGTTTTTCCTGTTACAACCAGCGGGGGGGCAGCAGGCGGTGCCTGGCATTTCATTGCAGACGTGGCTGCTGCTGCCGATTTTTCTTTTTACATTTAACTTTACCCCGTGCATCCAGCGCTTTGCGAAAAGCGCCGTACGACCGCAGGCGCGCAGTATTCTGTTTGGCAAGGTACTGATCATGGCGTTTATCGTCATGATCGTTATCGCCATCAGCCGTTTGCTGACGCTGGATGACATCTCAATCATTAACAGCCGCAATGTGGATGCGCTGTTTTATACCGCCGGTTTGACCGGCAACGCCACGGCGTGGTTAGGCGCTGCCCTGTTGCTGTGTTTACTGACCGGCGGCGCCTATATCGGCACGTTGACCGGCGTGATCGATGGCATTACGTCCTTCGGCGTGGCGGGCAAAAAGAGAATCATCGCAGGGAATATCGTTGTCTGTACGTTTATTGGCGCGATCAACCCGAGCATTATCAAGATCATCTCGGGCTGGTCGATACCCGTTATCGTGATGACCGTCTTTTTCATCCCATCACTGTATTTTTTGCTACGGGGCGACGGCAGGCAAAAGGGGATCGGCGTCGTCGTGCTGGGCTGCGGGATCGCGGTAATCGCAACGCTGTTGGTGTAAAGCGGCACGCTTAATCCAGAACCAGCCTATCGCCGGTGGCCGGCGCGATCCCTTCCGGCAGCCATAGCCGGCCCCAGGCGCCGGTACAGTGGCAGCCCATAATCTTTTCCGGCTGATGCTGGCGCAAAAAACGGCGGACGCGCCAGAGCGTGCGCGGGGAAGCGCAGCGCAGATGAAAACCGCCGATCAAGGCGTGGATCCTGTCGATTCCGGTGATTTGCTGGCAATGGCGCACGATATTCACGATCCCGCGGTGCCCGCAGCCGGTCACGATCACCAGACCGCGATCCGATTTGTAAATCAGCACCCCTTCGTCAATAACGTAATCTACCGCTGCGTTCTCCCCGGCGATCACCCCGTAGGCGCGGGGTGCGGGCACCGCGATTTCGCCTGACCACATAAAGCGATCGCCGATCGCCAGCGGCTCTCGGCTGTATTGCATGCGGTGGCGCGAGTAGTCGATATCCAAAGAGAGCTTTTTGATTTTCCGAGTGTGGCCCAGCACCTTCAGCGCCGCATAGCGCTCATCGCCGACCTGCGGGTGGCAGATGATACGGCTGTTGTCTGGCAGCCAGGCGACGCCGCCGCAGTGGTCATAGTGGCCGTGGGAGAGCACCGTCGCGGTGATACGGGAGAGATCGACACCCATCAGCGCCGCATTGCGCAGAAAGCTGTCGTCGGGGCCGGTATCGAACAGTATGGACGTCGTATCATCCTCAATCAGCAGGCTTAACCCGGCCTTGGCCTGCAATAGCGGGTTGGCGCCGGCGGCGCGGCGGTTTTCCAGCAGTACCCTGAGGGTCAATGCCATGTTGACTCGTTCCTGAGAGAGATTCCTGACTGGCCAGTATAGCGCGGGACGCTGCGGCGGCTCTGTGAGCCGGCGCGCAGAGCGAGCGCGGGAAAGAAAAACGGCCGGAACAAGGGCTTGTCCCGGCCGTGAAGGCGTCTGGCGGTGTTACTTGCCGATACAGAAGCTGGAGAAGATGCGGCCCAGCAGATCGTCGGAGGTGAATTCGCCGGTGATTTCGCTCAGGGCCAGCTGCGCCTGGCGCAGTTCCTCGGCCAGCAGCTCCCCCGCGTAAGCGCTCACTAACTGTTCTTTGCCCTGCACCAGGTGCTGCGCCGCCAGTTCCAGCGCCTGCAGGTGGCGGCGGCGCGCCAGGAAGCCGCCTTCCATGTTGCTGGTGAAGCCCATGCTCTGTTTAAGATGATCGCGCAGCACATCGACGCCTTCGCCGGTGCGGGCCGACAGGCGAATAAGTGAGTGGTTATTCACTTCCGTCAGACCCAGCGTTTCACCGGTGATGTCGGCTTTGTTGCGCACCACGGTGATAGGTAGCGTGCCAGGCAGGCGCGCCATAAACTCCGGCCAGATCTCCGCCGGCTCGGTGGCGGCGGTGGTGGTGCCGTCAACCATAAACAGCACCCTGTCGGCCTGTTCGATCTCGTTCCATGCACGTTCGATGCCGATGCGTTCCACTTCGTCGCTGGCGTCGCGCAGGCCGGCGGTGTCGATGATGTGCAGCGGCATGCCGTCGATATGGATGTGTTCGCGCAGAACGTCGCGGGTGGTGCCGGCGATATCGGTGACGATCGCCGCCTCGCGTCCGGCCAGCGCATTGAGCAGGCTCGATTTGCCGGCATTGGGGCGCCCGGCGATCACCACCTTCATCCCTTCGCGCAGCAGGCTGCCCTGGCGCGCTTCACCGCGCACGTTGTCCAGATCCGCCATCACGTCGTTGAGCTGCGCCTCGATTTTACCGTCGGACAGGAAGTCGATTTCCTCGTCCGGGAAGTCGATCGCCGCTTCCACATAGATTCGCAGGTGAGTGAGCGCTTCCACGAGCTGGTGGATGCGGGTGGAGAACGCGCCCTGCAGCGAGTTCATCGCCGAACGCGCCGCCTGCTCGGAGCTGGCGTCGATCAGATCGGCAATCGCTTCGGCCTGCGCCAGATCGAGTTTGTCGTTGAGAAACGCGCGCTCGGAGAACTCGCCCGGCCGCGCGATGCGCACGTCGGGCAGCGCCAGCACGCGCTTGAGCAGCAGATCGAGGATCACCGGCCCGCCGTGGCCCTGCAGTTCCAGCACGTCTTCGCCGGTAAAGGAGTTCGGCCCCGGGAACCACAGCGCGATGCCCTGATCGAGGGTGGCGCCCGTAGCGTCGCGGAACGGCAGATAGTCAGCGTAGCGCGGCTTCGGCAGCTTGCCGAGCAACGCCTGGGCGACGTCTTTGGCCTTGCTTCCGGAAATGCGCAGAATGCCGACGCCGCCGCGTCCCGGCGGGGTGGCTTGGGCTACGATGGTATCGGTGGTGCTCATAACGGTTCTCTCTGACGATTAAGATGCAAAAAGGCGGTCTAATGACCGCCTTTGGGGTAACTGCAAGGGTCGGCGCGCCGAACCCCTACAATACGCTTAGCTTTTTTTCTTGTCGCGGCTGTGCAGACCGCGTTTTTCCAGACCACGGTAAATCAGCTGCTGCTGCAGGATGGTCACCAGGTTGCTGACGATGTAGTACAGCACCAGACCGGACGGGAACCACAGGAAGAACACTGTGAAGATCACCGGCATGAAGGTCATGATTTTCTGCTGCATCGGGTCAGTCACGGTGGTCGGCGACATCTTCTGGATGAAGAACATCGTCACGCCCATCAGGATTGGCAGGATGTAGTACGGGTCTTGCGCCGACAGGTCATGGATCCACAGGGCGAACGGCGCGTGGCGCAGCTCGACCGAACCCATCAGCATGTAGTACAGCGCCAGGAAGATCGGCATCTGAATGATCAGCGGCAGGCAGCCGCCGAGCGGGTTGACTTTCTCCGCCTTGTACAGCGCCATCATCTCTTGGCTCATGCGCTGCTTGTCATCGCCGATGCGTTCGCGCATCGCCTGCAGCTTCGGCTGCAGCATGCGCATTTTCGCCATCGAGGTGTACTGCGCCTTGGTCAGCGGGTACATGATGCCGCGCACGATGAAGGTGATGATGATGATGGAGAAGCCCCAGTTGCCGATAAAGCCGTGGATGAACTTCAGCAGTTTGAACAGCGGCTGGGAGATGAACCACAGCCAGCCGTAATCCACGGTCAGGTCCAGGTGAGGCGCCAGTTGGGCCATCTGGTCCTGCAGCTCCGGGCCGACCCACAGGGTCGCGTTCAGCTGCTGCTGAGCGCCAGGCTGCACCACGACCGGGGTAGATTTGAAGCCGATGGTGGACAAGTTGTCACCCGGTTTGGCGGTGTAGAAGGTGTTGTCACCCTTGGTCGCCGGTACCCACGCGGTGGCGAAGTACTGCTGCAGCATGGCGACCCAACCGTCTTTGGTGGTGACGCTCAGGTTTTCGTCTTTGTCGAACGCGTATTTCTGGTACTTGTCCTCGCTGGACGAGTATGCCGCGCCGCGGAAGGTGTGCAACGCGAAGTTGCTGCTGCCGGTATCGCGGTGCTTAGGCAATTCGGTGGTCTGCTTCAGCTGGCCGAACAGGGTCAGCTCCAGCGGCGCCGCGCCTTTGTTGTCGATGCTGTAATCCACGCCGACCGCATAGTGGTTGCGTTTGAGCACGAAGGTCTTGGTGTAGACCGCGCCGTCTTTATCGGTGTAGGTCAGCGGGATGCGCAGCTCGTCCTGGCCTTCCGGCAGGGTGTAGCTGTCCTGCGCCGCTTGGTACAGCGGGCGTTCGCCGTTGGCCGGGTTGTCCGGGCCGTTTTTACCGGTCAGGCCGCTTTGCGCCTGATAGACGAACGACGGAGTGGTTTCCAGCAGTTGGAACGGAGTCGATGAACCCAGAGTTTCCGGGTAGGCCAACAGTTTAGCCTGCTCGATATCGCCACCACGGGTGTTGATGGTCAGTGACAGCACGTCGGTGTTCACGGTAATCAGCTTACCCTGACCACTGGCTGGCACGGCCTGGCTGGCGGCATCACCGGCTACTGCGTTCGAAGTCTGTTGCGTGGTCTGTGCGGCCGGCTGCGGAGCGTTGTCCGTTTGCCATGCCTGCCAGATCATGAAAGACACGAACAGCAGAGCGATGAGGAGAAGATTGCGTTGCGAATCCATCGTTAGTGTTCTCTGTTATCGTCGGTTTTTGGCGGCACCGGATCATCGCCACCTGGGTTCAAAGGGTGGCATTTTAATACGCGTTTCAATGCTAACCAACTGCCTTTTATCATGCCAAACCTGCTTAATGCCTCAATTGCGTAATGAGAGCATGTCGGCTGGAAGCGACAACGAGGCCCTAGCAGCGGACTGATGACGAGCTGATAGGCCCGCACCAGCCCGATCAGGATGCGGGAGCCTGGCGACAGTGGCGACGCCATAATTTATCCAAAGCTTCCGTCAGCGCGCGGTTATCCAAATCCGCTATCCCCTTTTTGGCCACCACGACAAAATCCATCGCCGGTAATTCGTGCTGGCGCAGGCGGAAGCTTTCGCGGGTTAGGCGTTTGATCCGATTACGCTCGTGCGCGCGTTTGACGTGTTTTTTGGCGACGGTAAGACCGATGCGGGGATGCCCCAGCTGGTTCAGGCGGCCGAGGATGGTGATTTGCGGCGTGCCAGCCCGTTGTGGCTGCTGGAAGACGAAAGTGAAATGAGTGGGAGTTAACAAACGTAACTCCCTGGGAAAAGCGAGCTTAACCACTCAGCGGGTTAGCTTTATTACTTAGAAACAGTCAGACGAGCACGGCCTTTCGCACGACGGCGGGCCAGAACTTGACGACCATTTTTGGTGGCCATACGAGCACGGAAACCGTGGCTACGGTTGCGCTTCAATACGGACGGTTGGAAAGTGCGTTTCATAGCGATTTCTACCTAAACTTAAAATAATTACTGATCAGTAAACGCGTTTGGCTACTCGGCGTGAAGATGACCGACGCCTCAATCGCAATACATAAAGAAGCGGGATTGTAATAATTGTACAGTCCTGAGTCAATTCGCATCGCGCCAGCCTACCTGGTTGTCTGCCAATAACGGCACAAAATCCGGTCTTGGCCCGTGGTCACCGCAGAATCCTGTCTGGCTAATGACGCACCATAAGGAACCAGGTATCACACGTAGGGCGAAGATTATACGGACTCGGGGTGAAATCGCAAGGATCCCCGTGAGATCCTTTGCGCGCGATCCCAGGATCCGACGTGGATAACAGGGTATAACCGGTTGACAATGTAAAAAACGCGGCGCAGAGGCCGGGATCTGCACGGTCGTGCGGCCGCAGCGGTGAAAAGATCGCCGCCGGCCGCGGCCTGTGGATAAAATGGATCTAATCTGTGAGGAAGGGGAGGATCTCTTGCGCGGATTGCGCTATGATCCGTCATTCCGATCGCGATCCCTCATGCCGGGATCGTGAAGGACACAAACCGTGAAAGGCGGTTCGCATCCCCCACAGGCAAACAGCCGATGCCGGGTATGTGTCAAAAATCATGAGTTATAAAAAAGTTGCCCGTTTCTTTTCTTTATTGATCTTGTTCGAGTGGAGTCCGCCGTGTCACTTTCGCTTTGGCAGCAGTGTCTTGCCCGATTGCAGGATGAGTTACCTGCCACAGAATTTAGTATGTGGATTCGCCCATTGCAGGCGGAACTGAGTGACAACACCCTGGCGCTGTACGCGCCTAACCGTTTTGTGCTGGATTGGGTTCGCGATAAGTACTTAAACAATATCAATGGTCTGCTGAATGATTTCTGCGGCACGGATGCGCCTTTGCTGCGTTTTGAAGTCGGCAGCAAGCCGATCACGCAGGTGATCAGCCAGACCGTGACCGCCAGCGTCAGCAGCGCCCCTGCGGCCCCGGCGGCGCGCACGGCCGCGCCTTCGCGCCCGAGCTGGGACAACGCGGCGGCGCAGCCCGAGCTCTCTTACCGCTCCAACGTCAACCCCAAACACACCTTCGACAACTTCGTCGAGGGTAAGTCAAACCAGCTGGCGCGCGCGGCGGCTCGCCAGGTGGCGGACAATCCGGGCGGCGCCTACAACCCTTTGTTCCTGTATGGCGGCACCGGCCTGGGTAAAACCCACCTGCTGCACGCGGTCGGCAACGGCATCATGGCGCGCAAGGCCAACGCCAAAGTGGTCTACATGCACTCGGAACGCTTCGTACAAGACATGGTCAAAGCGTTGCAGAACAATGCCATCGAAGAGTTTAAGCGCTACTACCGTTCGGTCGACGCGTTGCTGATCGATGACATCCAATTCTTCGCCAACAAGGAGCGTTCGCAGGAAGAGTTCTTCCATACCTTTAACGCCCTGTTGGAAGGCAATCAGCAGATCATCCTGACTTCGGATCGCTACCCTAAAGAGATCAACGGGGTGGAAGATCGTCTGAAGTCCCGCTTCGGCTGGGGGCTGACGGTGGCGATCGAGCCGCCGGAGCTGGAAACCCGCGTGGCGATCCTGATGAAAAAGGCCGACGAAAACGACATTCGCCTGCCGGGCGAAGTGGCGTTCTTCATCGCCAAGCGCCTGCGTTCCAACGTGCGTGAGCTCGAAGGGGCGCTGAACCGCGTGATCGCCAACGCCAACTTTACCGGCCGGGCCATCACCATCGATTTCGTGCGCGAAGCGCTGCGCGATCTGTTGGCGCTGCAGGAAAAGCTGGTCACCATCGACAATATCCAAAAGACGGTGGCGGAGTATTACAAGATTAAAGTCGCGGATTTGCTGTCCAAGCGGCGTTCGCGATCCGTTGCCCGCCCGCGCCAGATGGCGATGGCGCTGGCGAAGGAACTCACCAACCACAGCCTGCCGGAAATCGGCGATGCGTTTGGTGGCCGCGACCATACCACGGTGTTGCACGCCTGCCGGAAGATCGAGCAGCTGCGTGAGGAAAGTCACGACATCAAAGAAGATTTCTCCAATTTAATCAGAACATTATCTTCATAGCGCTATGAAATTTATCGTTGAACGTGAGCATCTGCTAAAACCGCTGCAACAGGTGAGCAGCCCGCTGGGCGGCCGCCCGACCTTGCCGATCCTGGGCAACCTGCTGTTGCAGGTGACGGAAGGCTCCCTGCTGCTGACCGGCACCGATCTGGAGATGGAAATGGTGGCGCGCGTCGCCCTGTCCCAGCCGCATGAGCCGGGCGCGACCACCGTGCCCGCGCGCAAATTCTTTGATATCTGCCGTGGCCTGCCGGAAGGGGCGGAGATCGCCGTCACGCTGGAGAGCGAGCGCATGCTGGTGCGATCCGGCCGCAGCCGTTTCTCGCTGTCCACGCTGCCCGCGGCGGACTTCCCGAACCTGGACGACTGGCAGAGCGAGGTGGAATTCACCTTGCCGCAGGCGACGCTGAAGCGCCTGATCGAAGCCACCCAGTTCTCGATGGCCCATCAGGACGTACGTTACTACCTGAACGGCATGCTGTTTGAAACCGAAGGCGAAGAGCTGCGCACCGTCGCGACAGACGGCCACCGCCTGGCGGTGTGCTCGATGCCGATCGGCCAGCAGCTGCCGTCGCATTCGGTGATCGTGCCGCGTAAAGGGGTGATGGAGCTGGTGCGCTTGCTGGACGGCGGCGATTCGCTGCTGCAGCTGCAGATCGGCAGCAACAACATTCGCGCCCACGTCGGCGATTTCATCTTCACGTCCAAGCTGGTTGACGGCCGTTTCCCGGACTATCGCCGCGTTTTGCCGAAGAACCCGGACAAAACGCTGGAAGCCGGCTGCGATCTGCTCAAGCAGGCGTTCGCCCGCGCGGCTATTCTCTCGAACGAGAAATTCCGCGGCGTGCGGCTGTACGTCAGCCAGAATCAGCTGAAGATCACCGCCAACAACCCGGAACAGGAAGAGGCGGAAGAGATCCTCGACGTCAGCTACGACGGCGCGGAGATGGAGATCGGCTTCAACGTCAGCTACGTGCTGGACGTGTTGAACGCGCTCAAGTGTGAAGACGTGCGCCTGCTGTTGACCGACTCGGTCTCCAGCGTGCAGATCGAAGACGGCGCCAGCCAGGCGGCGGCCTACGTTGTCATGCCAATGCGGTTGTAGTCTCGTTACCTTGAATTACAGCACCGTCATCGGTAAAGAGATTGCATGGCTCTGACGCGTTTATTGATTAAAGATTTCCGCAATATCGAGGCGGCGGATTTGGCGCTGGCGCCGGGATTCAACTTCCTGGTCGGCGCTAACGGCAGCGGCAAGACCAGCGTGCTGGAGGCGGTGTATACGCTCGGCCATGGCCGCGCCTTTCGCAGTCTGCAGGCCGGTCGGGTGATCCGCCACGACCAACCGGAGTTCGTGCTGCATGGCCGCATCGAAGGCGCGGAGCGCGAGCTATCGGTAGGATTGAGCAAGAGCCGTCAGGGTGACAGCAAAGTACGCATCGATGGCAGCGACGGCCACAAGGTGGCCGAGCTGGCGCAGCTGCTGCCCATGCAGCTGATCACCCCCGAAGGTTTTACCCTGCTGAACGGCGGGCCGAAATTCCGGCGCGCTTTCCTGGACTGGGGCTGTTTTCATAACGAACCCGGTTTTTTCACCGCCTGGAGCAACCTGAAACGGTTACTGAAGCAGCGCAATGCCGCGCTGCGCCAGGTGAGTCGCTATGCGCAGATCCGCGCCTGGGATCAGGAACTGATCCCGCTCGCGGAGCGCATCAGCGAATGGCGGGCGGAATACAGCGACGCGATCGCCGCGGATATCACCGCGACCTGCGCGCAGTTTCTGCCTGAATTCGCCCTGAGCTTCTCCTTCCAGCGCGGCTGGGACAAAGAGAGCGACTACGGCGAGCTGCTGGAGCGCCAGTTTGAGCGCGACAGGGCGTTGACCTATACCGCGGTGGGGCCGCATAAAGCGGACTTTCGCATTCGTGCCGACGGCACGCCGGTAGAGGATTTGTTATCGCGCGGTCAGCTTAAGCTGCTGATGTGCGCGTTGCGCTTGGCGCAGGGTGAGTTTCTCACCCGGCAGAGCGGGCGGCGTTGCCTGTATCTGATTGATGATTTTGCCTCCGAGCTGGACACCGGCCGTCGCCGGTTACTGGCCGATCGCCTGAAAGCCACCCAGGCCCAGGTTTTTGTCAGCGCGGTCAGCGCTGAACAAGTGACCGACATGGCCGGTGAAAAGGGCAAGATGTTCCGCGTGGAACAGGGTAAAATAGAGGTTCAACCACAGGACTAAAATGAGCGAGAAACGTTGATGTCGAATTCTTATGACTCCTCAAGTATCAAGGTATTAAAAGGGCTGGATGCGGTGCGCAAGCGCCCGGGCATGTATATCGGCGATACCGATGACGGCACCGGTCTGCACCACATGGTATTCGAGGTTGTGGACAACGCTATCGACGAAGCGCTCGCGGGCCACTGTAGTGACATTCAGGTCACCATCCATGCCGACAACTCGGTATCGGTGCAGGATGACGGCCGCGGCATTCCGACCGGCATTCACCCGGAAGAAGGGGTTTCAGCCGCAGAGGTCATCATGACCGTGCTGCACGCCGGCGGTAAATTCGACGACAACTCCTATAAAGTTTCCGGCGGCCTGCACGGCGTGGGCGTCTCGGTGGTTAACGCCCTGTCGGAGAAACTGGAGCTGGTGATCCGCCGCGAAGGCAAAGTGCACGAACAAACTTACAGCCACGGCGAGCCGCAGGCGCCGCTGAACGTGGTGGGCGAAACCGAGCAGACCGGCACCATGGTGCGCTTCTGGCCGAGTCACCAGACCTTCACCAATGTGACCGAATTCGAGTACGACATTCTGGCCAAGCGTCTGCGCGAGCTGTCCTTCCTCAACTCCGGCGTGTCTATTCGCCTGAAGGACAAGCGCACCGACCGTGAAGACCACTTCCATTACGAAGGCGGCATCAAGGCGTTTGTCGAGTACCTGAACAAGAACAAAACCCCGATTCACCCGAACGTGTTCTACTTCTCCACCGTGAAAGACGACATCGGCGTGGAAGTGGCGCTGCAGTGGAACGACGGTTTCCAGGAAAACATCTACTGCTTCACCAACAACATTCCGCAGCGCGACGGCGGCACGCACCTGGTCGGTTTCCGTACCGCGATGACCCGTACGCTGAACAGCTACATGGAGAAGGAAGGCTACAGCAAGAAGGCCAAGGTCAGCGCCACCGGCGATGACGCGCGTGAAGGCCTGATCGCCGTGGTGTCGGTGAAGGTGCCGGATCCGAAGTTCTCTTCTCAGACCAAGGACAAGCTGGTCTCTTCCGAGGTGAAAACCGCGGTTGAAACGCTGATGAACGAGAAGCTGGTGGATTACCTGATGGAGAATCCGGGCGACGCGAAAATCGTGGTCGGCAAAATCATCGACGCGGCGCGCGCGCGCGAAGCGGCGCGTAAAGCGCGTGAGATGACCCGCCGCAAAGGCGCGCTGGATCTGGCCGGCCTGCCGGGCAAACTGGCGGACTGCCAGGAACGCGATCCGGCGCTGTCCGAACTGTACCTGGTGGAAGGGGACTCCGCGGGCGGCTCTGCCAAGCAGGGGCGCAACCGCAAGAATCAGGCTATCTTGCCGCTGAAGGGGAAAATCCTCAACGTCGAGAAAGCGCGTTTCGACAAAATGCTCTCTTCGCAGGAAGTGGCGACGCTGATCACCGCGCTGGGTTGCGGCATCGGCCGCGACGAGTACAGCCCGGACAAGCTGCGTTACCACAGCATCATCATCATGACCGATGCCGACGTCGACGGTTCGCACATCCGTACGCTGCTGTTGACCTTCTTCTACCGCCAGATGCCGGAAATCATCGAGCGTGGCCACGTGTTCATCGCACAGCCGCCGCTGTACAAGGTGAAGAAAGGCAAGCAGGAGCAGTACATCAAAGATGACGAGGCGATGGATCAGTATCAGATCGCCATCGCGATGGATGGCGCTACGCTGCACACCAATGCCAGCGCACCGGCGCTCGGCGGCGAGCAGTTGGAGAAACTGGTGGCCGAGCACTACGGCGTGCAGAAGCTGATTGGCCGCATGGAGCGCCGCTACCCGCGCGCGCTGCTGAACAGCCTGATCTACCAGCCGACGCTGAACGAAGGCGATCTCAGCGATGAAGCCAAGGTGAAAACCTGGATCGCGTCGCTGGTGCAGGCGCTGAACGACAAAGAGCAGCACGGCAGCAGCTATGACTTCGTGATCTTCGAGAACCGCGAGCGCCAGATGTTCGAGCCGGCGTTGCGCATCCGTACCCACGGCGTGGATACCGACTATAAGCTGGACTTCGATTTCATCCACGGCGGTGAATACCGCAAGATCTGCCAGCTGGGCGAGCAGCTGCGCGGGCTGATCGAAGAGGGCGCGTTCATTGAGCGCGGCGAACGCCGTCAGCCGGTAGACAGCTTCGAACAGGCGCTGGAGTGGCTGGTGAAAGAGTCGCGCCGCGGCCTGTCGGTGCAGCGTTATAAAGGTCTGGGCGAGATGAACCCGGAGCAGCTGTGGGAAACCACCATGGATCCGGAAAGCCGCCGCATGCTGCGCGTGACCGTCAAGGACGCCATCGCTGCCGATCAGCTGTTCACCACGCTGATGGGCGATGCGGTTGAACCGCGTCGCGCCTTTATCGAAGAAAACGCCCTGAAAGCGGCGAACATCGATATCTGATGCGTTAATGGCTGTGAAAATCCGCGCCGGGCGACCCGCGCGGATTTTTTTTTGGCCTTTTTTGGCGCTGACAGCCGAGGCTGAAACGCGTTAGCATGAATAAAAACCACTGGGAGAAGCGTTGAATGGCTATTGAACTGATTGCGATCGACATGGACGGCACGTTGCTGGATCCGCAGCACCAAATCACGCCGGCGGTAAAGCAGGCTATCGCGGCGGCGCGGCGCAAAGGGGTACACGTGGTGCTGGCCACCGGGCGGCCTTATGTCGGCGTGCAGGATTATCTGCGCCAGTTGGACATTCAGGGCCCCGGCGATTTCTGTATCACCTATAACGGCGCGCTGGTGCTGCGTGCGGTCGACGGCGCCTGCATTCTGCAAGAAACGCTGGGCTTTGAGGATTATCTGCATTTCGAGCAGATGGCGCGCGAGTTCGGCGTTCACTTCCAGGCGTTTGATTTCGATACCCTGTATACCCCGAACAAGGACATCGGCAAGTACACCATACACGAGGCGGAAATGACCGGTATTCCGCTGAAATACCGCAGCGTGGAAGAGATGGATCGCCAGATGCGTTTCCCGAAAGTGATGATGATCGACGAGCCGGAGCTGCTGGACCGCGCCATCGCGCGCATCCCGGCGGAAACGCGCGCGCGTTACACCATCCTGAAAAGCGCGCCTTATTTCCTCGAGATCCTGCACAAAAACGTCGATAAAGGCGCCGGGGTGAGAATGCTGGCCGAGCATCTCGGCGTGGCGCGGGAGAACATCATGACGCTGGGGGATCAGGCCAATGATACGGCGATGATCGAATATGCCGGCGTCGGCGTGGCGATGGGCAATGCCATTCCCGAGCTGAAAGCGGTGGCGCAGTTTGTCACCAGCGCCAATACCGAAGACGGCGTGGCGCGCGCTATCGAGAAGTTCGTGCTCAACGCCTGATAACGCGGGGCGCTGCGGCGCCCCTTTATACTTTCGCCAACACCCCTTTGGCGATCTGCAGATCCTGAATCGCCAAGCCGGTGAGATCGGCGATGGTGATGTGCTGCGGCTCGCGTCGTACCCGCCCTCCCTGCGCCAAGACGGCGCCAATTTCGACGATCGGCGTTGAAATCAGCCTATTTTGCCGATAAGCCGTCGCGATCTCGCCATAGTCCGCACACTGCGTCAGCGCATCGACCAGCAGCGCGTCTGCGCGGGCCACCAGCTCGGTCGCCAGTTCCTGCTTGCCGGGCGTGTCGGCGCCCACGGCGGTGATGTGCGTACCGGGCCGAATATCCGCCGCCTGCAATATCGGTTCGCGGCTGGGCGTGGTGGTCACGATCAGCTGACAGTGCGCCGCCAGTTCCGCCGCATTCTGCGTAACCCGCACCCGAAAACCCTCGGCTTCGGTATCGCGCCGATACGCCGCCAGCGCCTGTTCGTCTCGCCCCCACACCCACACCTCGCGGCAATCGGTCACCGGTTTCAGGCATTGCAGCTGCAGCCGCGCCTGCAGGCCCGTGCCGACAATGCCGATCGCCTGAATATGCGGCGGCGCGCACAGCTCGGCGACGATGCGGCCGGCCAGGGCGGTGCGCAGCGCGGTCAGCCAACCTTCATCTTGCAGCAGCGCCTGCGGCTCGCCGGTTTGGGCGGAGAACGCCATCATCAGCCCCTGATTGCTCGGCAGGCCGTGTTCGGCATTGCGATAGAAACCGGTAGAGATCTTGACCACGAACAGTTCGTCGCCTTCCAACCAGGCGGACTTGATGCAGCAGTCGCCGTCGGCCCGCTCGAACAGGAAATGCTGCACCGGCGGCTGTTGCACCCGCTGTTGCGAGTAGGCGATAAAACCCTGCTTCAGCAGCGGCGTTATGGTCTCGGCATCGAACGCGGCGAGGATTTGCTGCCGATTAAGGATGTGCATCGGCGATGGCCTTGAGGTATTTCTCCAGCACGATGTTCTTGCCGCACAGCACCACCGCCACCTTTTTACCCTGGTATTCCGGCGCCAGTTTGATCGCCGCCGCCAGCGCCACGCCGGCCGCGCCTTCGATAATCCAGCGATCGCTGGCGGCTATCCGGCGCATCGCGTGTTTAATCTCCGCCTCGCTGACCAGCACTTTGCGGTCGATCAGCTGTTGGCACAGCGGAAAGGTCACGGCGCCCGGCTCGACGCCGCCGGCGGTGCCGTCGGACAGGGTTTCTTGCTCTTCCACCGGGAAGATATGGCCCGCTTCCAGCGCGCTGTACAGGCTGGTGGCGTTTTCCGGCCAGCAGGCGATAAGCTGCGTGTTCGGCGACAGTTGCCGCAGAACGGTGCCGATGCCGGCGATATAACCCCCGCCGCCGACCGCCACGAACACGGCGTCCAGATCGGTGAGCTGTTCAACCAGCTCCATGCCGCAGGTGCCCTGGCCGGCGATCACCTGCTCGTCGTTATACGGCGAGATATAGGTTTTCCCCTGTTCGCGTGCGGCCTGTTCCCCCGCCAGTTCGGCGTTCAGCGCATCGCCCGGCACCAATTCCACGGTGCCGCCCAACGCGCGAATGGTGTCGAGCTTGATGCTCGCCGCCGTCTCCGGCGCATAAACCGTGACGCCAACGCCCATCAGTTGCCCCGCCAAAGCGACGGCCTGACCGTGGTTGCCGGTAGAGGCGGCGATCACGCCGCGCCGGCGTTGCGCGTTATCCAGCAGCCGCAGCTTGTTGCTGGCGCCGCGAAATTTAAAGGAACCGGTGTGCTGCAGGTGATCGCATTTCAAATACAGCTCGCAACCCAATTGCTGAGAAAGCAGCACGCTGCGCTCCAATGGCGTGACTCGCACCTGAGGGCGCAGTTGCTGATGTGCAGAAACAATGGCATCGAAAAGGGGGTTCATACCGGCTCCGGATTTTTTAGACTTAAAATCCAGTTTGTACTTTTTTGTATGGATTGTAAACCCCGTCGGGCAACCCGGCCAGAAAGCGGAAATGGCGGGGGTACGGCATCGCGTATGCGGTGAAAATAAACATTACTGGGCGTTTAGCGGCACAATTTTTTATTTATTTGCGTTAAGTAAGGTGCCGCTGTGGGCGTATTTAATGAGGAGAAGGATAATCAATAAAATAATGCTCGCTTCCTTTACTTATACCGTTTGGGCGTCGTTGAGTTTCCCCATCAGGAATGGGGCCGGCTAGCTGGGCGTTTATTTCCTGCCGGCGTCGTCGATAGGCTTAACGGATAAGTCTCATGGAAATTTCGACGCGGGAAAGCCCCCGGCTCGTCCTCGCCGGCCATATGAAACGCGGCTGCCGATCCGGTAAGATGGCCGTTCAGTGCCAGCATGCGCAGGAGAGCCGCCATGAGCCATCGGGAAAAACAACTGACTTTCGACCCACGCGGGCATCAGTTAACCAATATCAACGTCTGGACGCCGGACAGCCAATGGCTGGCTTATGACGTGCGCCCGCGCGGCGCCTCTTTCACCGGCCTGAGCATCGAGCGGGTTAACGTCGCCAGCGGCGCGGTGGAAGTGGTTTATCGCGCCCAGCACGGCGCACACGTCGGCGTGGTCACGGTCAGCCCCGATGCGCCGGCGCGTTACGTCTTCATCCACGGCCCGGAACACCCGGACAGCGCCTGGCAGTATGATTTTCATCACCGCCGCGGGGTGATCGTCAGCGAACCGGATCGCGAGTTGGCCATTACCCTCGACGCGCTGGATATCACGGCGCCCTACACGCCCGGCGCGCTGCGCGGCGGCAGCCATGTGCACGTTTTCAGCCCGGACGGCAGCCGCCTCAGCTTTACCTACAACGATCACGTGATGCATGAATGCGATCCGGCGCGCGATCTGCGCAACGTCGGCGTGGCCGTGCCGCTGCACGGGGTCAATCCGCCGAAACAGCATCCCCGTGAATATGACGGCAGCCACTATTGCGTGCTGGTTAGCGAGACCGTGCCGCAGCCGCAGCCGGGCAGCGATCAGATCAATCGCGCCTACGAAGAAGGCTGGATTGGCCGCGAAGGCTACCGTAAGGCCGACGGCAGTCGGCAACGTTGGGCGCTGGCGTTCATCGGCGATACGCTGTCCGCCGCCGGCGAGAAACTGCCGGAGGTGTTTATCGTCGATCTGCCGGAGAACGACGCCGACTACGCCAGGGCCGGCACGGTGCCGCTGCAGGGGACGGAAAGCGAGCTGCCGGCGCCGCCGCTTGGCGTCAGGCAGCGGCGGGTGACCTTTACCGGTGAACGCCGTTTTCCGGGCGTGGTCGGTGCGCCGCGCCATTGGCTACGCAGCTCGCCGGACGGCAGCCAGATAGCTTTTCTGATGAAGGATGACGGCGGCGTGGTGCAACTGTGGACGGTGTCGCCGAACGGCGGTGAGCCGCGCCAGGTCAGCCGCGGCGAGCATGACATCCAGTCGGCGTTCAGCTGGCACCCGCAGGGCGGGACGATAGCCCTGGTGTGTGACAACAGCGTGATGCTGTGTGAGGTCGCCAGCGGCCGCCTGCAGCGTTTAACGCAGCGCAGCGTGCAGCCGCCGTCGGGGGATGCCGTGGTGTTTTCGCCGGATGGCAAGAAAGTGGCATTTATGCGCGAGATTGCCGGATTCAACCAGATCTTTGTGGTTGAGGCGTAAGGCGGGCCTGATGGCCCGCTGCGTGCGTGATTAGTGTGTGGCGGTGCTGTCGTTGCCCTCGCCGGGGTTGCCGGTTGCCGCCAGATTCTGCTGCTCGCTGCGCAGGATGCGCGCTTTTGGCGAGTCTGCGGTGGCGTCATTGCCTGAACGCAGATAGTCGTAAGGCAGCAGCACGGTATCCATCACTGCGGAGAACGGCAGATCCAGCGCCACCAGCGGCATCATCGCCCAGCTGGTGTTGTCGTCCTTCAGCATGTCCACGCTGGCGCGGGTGCCGGGATAGTAACCCTGATTCGGGCCGGTATGGCTCATCACGCTGGAGCAACCGCTGGTCGCCAACAACATGCAGCCCGTCGCTATCGCTTTCATCGTCGTCATTAATCCATCCTGCAGGGTTGCTGTGCCCCTAAATTAAGCTGATTTATAACATCCTGTTGCTGCTTTAAAAGAAGCAAAATCCCGCTCTGTGGCGGCTCTCTCACTTTAGTGTAAGTGGTAAAAAAACTTTCACCTAACCGAAAAGCGCTTTTTTTGATCCTCGCCCGTTGAATTGATGAAATCAACCCCCATTTTATCATCAGAGCCGGATTGAGAATTTGCCGTAAGGGAATTCTGGCTTAATTAGCCTGTCCAGAATGGAAGGCGTATTTATTTCAACCTCGCTGAAGTGCCTTAGGAGGCTGTTTTATGCGTAATTTCGATCTTTCTCCGCTATACCGTTCCGCCATTGGTTTCGATCGCCTGTTCAACGCGCTGGAGGCCGGCCAGAGCCAGGGCAACGGCGGTTATCCCCCTTATAATGTCGAGCTGGTGGACGAAAATCATTATCGCATCGCCATTGCGGTAGCCGGGTTTGCCGAGCAGGAGCTGGAGATCACCACGCAAGATAATCTGCTGATCGTGCGCGGTGCGCACAATAACGAACCGGCAGAAAAAACCTATTTATATCAGGGCATCGCTGAGCGTAATTTCGAGCGTAAATTCCAGCTGGCCGAACATATTCAAATTAAAGGCGCCAAACTGGAAAACGGTCTGCTGTATATCGATATGCAGCGCATCGTGCCGGAAACATTAAAACCGCGCCGTATCGAAATTAAATAATTCCGTTTTCGCCGGCAGGAACGCTGTCGGCAAATATGCAGTAATAATCCGCCTGCCGTCAGGGGGCTGAATAAACACATCTCGCTTAATGAAAGGAGTTGTTCCTATGCGTAATTACGATCTATCCCCGCTTCTGCGTCAATGGATTGGTTTTGATAAACTGGCCAGTTCCATGGGGGGCCAGGAACCTCAGGGGTTCCCACCGTATAATATCGAGAAAAGCGATGACAATCACTACCGCATTTCTCTGGCGCTGGCCGGTTTCCGGCAGAGCGAACTGAATATCGAAGTGGAAGGGCCGCGGCTGACCGTCAGCGGTAAACCCACGCCGCCGGAAAAACAGGTCGAGTACCTGCATCAGGGGCTGGTGTGCAAAGAGTTCCAGCTGACCTTCACTCTGGCGGAACACCTGCAGGTATCCGAGGCCAAATTTGAAAATGGCCTGTTGCACATCGATCTGGTGCGTCAGGTTCCGGAAGCCTTGCAGCCTCAGCGCATCGCCATCGGCGCGACGCCGGAGCTGGAAGCCAAATAACCGACTGAAAAACGGTCATCATCATGCGGGGGAGATCCAGACGGATCTCCCCCGTTGCGTTATGTGGCGCACGCCACAGTCCCCCCGTCTGCCCGATGCCATAATCCTTGTTAATTGTGTGTCTATATCCGCAAATCCCCTATTCAACTTTGGCAAGGATGTGACCTATGAGCGATATCGCCCTGACCGTCAGCATGTTGGCGTTGGCGGCCGTCATTGGGCTGTGGATGGGGAACTGGAAGTTGTACGGTGTCGGGCTGGGGATTGGCGGCGTGCTGTTCGGCGGCATCCTGGTCGGCCACTTCGCCCAGAGCGGGCAAATCAGCCTGAACGGGGACATGCTGCACTTCATCCAGGAGTTTGGCCTGATCCTGTTCGTTTACACCATCGGCATTCAGGTTGGCCCCGGTTTCTTCTCTTCGCTGCGCGTCTCCGGTCTGCGGCTCAACGCCTTCGCGGTGCTGCTGGTGCTGACCGGCGGCGCAGTGGCGGCGGCGGTGCACAAGCTGTTCGACGTGCCGCTGCCGATCATCCTCGGCGTGTTCTCCGGCGCGGTCACCAACACGCCGGCGCTGGGCGCCGGTCAGCAAATCCTGACCGATCTCGGTTCCGATCCGGCGTTGGTGGACGGCATGGGCATGGGTTACGCCATGGCCTATCCGTTCGGCATTTGCGGCATCCTGCTGGTGATGTGGCTGATCCGATTGGTTTTCCGCATCAACATCGAGCGCGAGGCGCAGGCGTTTGAAAGCAGCCTGGGCAATCAGCGCGAGCTGTTGTACGCCATGAACGTGGCGGTGCGTAACCCCAATCTGCAGGGCATGGCGATCAAAAGCGTGCCGCTGCTCAACGGTGAAGCGATCGTCTGTTCGCGCCTCAAACGCGGCGAGCTGTTGATGGTGCCGGCGCCGCATGAGCGGCTGGAGCTCGGCGACTATCTGCACCTGGTGGGCAAACGCGAAGATCTGGAGAACGCCCGGCTGGTGATCGGCGAAGAGGTTGACGCTTCGCTGTCCACGCGCGGCACTGCGCTGCAGGTAGTGAGGGCGGCGGTGACCAACGAGCAGGTGCTGGGGAAAAAAATCCGCGATCTGAACCTGAAGCAGAAATATGACGTGGTGATTTCACGCCTCAACCGCGCCGGCGTGGAGCTGGTGGCCGGCAGCAACGTGACGCTGCAGTTTGGCGATATTCTCAACCTGGTCGGCCGGCCGGAGGCCATCGACGCGGTGACGGCAATCGTCGGCAACGCCCAACAAAAGCTGCAGCAGGTGCAGATGCTGCCGGTCTTTATCGGCATCGGCCTCGGGGTGCTGCTGGGCTCCATTCCGCTGTTTGTGCCAGGCTTCCCGGCGGCATTGCGGCTGGGGCTGGCCGGCGGGCCGTTGGTGGCGGCGCTGATCCTGGGGCGCATCGGCAGTATCGGCAAGCTGTACTGGTTTATGCCGCCGAGCGCCAACCTGGCGCTGCGCGAACTGGGCATCGTGCTGTTTCTGGCGGTGGTCGGTTTGAAATCGGGCGGCAATTTTATCGATACGTTGCTGCATGGCGAGGGGCTGACATGGATTGGTTATGGCGCGTTGATCACCGCCATTCCGCTGCTGAGCGTCGGCATTCTGGCGCGCACGGTGGGCAAGATGAACTATCTGACGCTGTCCGGCATGTTGGCGGGGTCGATGACCGATCCGCCGGCGCTGGCGTTCGCCAACGGCCTGCATCCCACCAGCGGCGCCGCCGCGCTGTCTTACGCCACCGTATATCCGCTGGCGATGTTCCTGCGCATCATGTCGCCGCAGCTGCTGGCGGTGCTGTTCTGGACGTTGTAGTGCGGATCGTCTACAGCCGATAAGGCATCAACACGCCATTGTCAGTGCCGAAATCTTTGGGGTTGCGGGAGATGAGCATCCGGAATCCCACCTGCGCGGTGGCCCAGATAATGGCGTCTGGCAGTTTCACATGCTGTGAGTGGCGCAGTTCTACGGCGCGTTCGGCGACTTCATCGGTAATAGGCAGCAGCAGAAATTGCCCTAAAAACTGACGTGTTTTCAGCTCCAGTGCCGGACCCTGTTTTTTAGCACCTACCATCACTTCCATCCAGGTGATGGCGCTGATGGCCGGATTGATGTGATACTCGACCAGAACGTCCCTGGCTTGAGGAATGCCGTTGAGATAATCGATCAGGATATTGGTGTCGAATAACGCCCGTTGAGCCACCATTATTCCCACTCCTCGCGCTGACGATTTTCGTACTCCACGCCATCTCCCATCGCCCCGGACCAGAGCCCGAAAGCGTTGCTGGGATCTTCCACGTGGTTCTCCGTCAGATAGCGGGAGACTGCTTGACGAATGATTTCGGCCCGGGGAACGTGGCGGATATTTTTCAGATTATCGAGCTGCCGCAGGTCTTCTTCAGGTAAATCGATCACGATGCGAGTCATCGTTGGCCCTCCAAAAAAGATATACGATATATGCATCGTATATCTTTATCGGTCGATTTTCAATCAGTCGGCGTTAGCCTTCCTGATGTGCGCGTTCGATCTCTTCCGCCAGAATAGCCACGCCGCGCTCGATTTTCTCCGGATCGGGCACGTAGTTCATGCGCATGCACTGGTGGGTATGTGGCCATTCATGCTCCAGTCCCGGGAAGAAGTAGTGGCCGGGCACCATCAGCACGCCGCGCTTTTTCAGGCGCTGATACAGCACTTCGGTGGTGATCGGCAGATCCTTAAACCACAGCCAGAGGAAGATAGCCCCTTCCGGTTTGTGGATCAGGCAGCGTTCCGGCGACAGGTAGCGGCGAATGATCTCGATGGTGTGCTCGACGCGCTGTTTGTAAAACGGGCGAATCACCTCGTTCGACAGGCGCAGCAGATCGCCGCGCGCGATCATTTCCGTCGCCATCGCCGGCCCCATGCTGCCTGGGGACAGGCTGATGATGCCGTTCATGTTGGTCAGCGCGGTGATCACCTTCTCGTCGGCGATCACGATGCCGCAGCGTGAGCCGGGCAGGCCGAGCTTGGACAGGCTCATGCACAGGATGGTGTTCGGGTTCCACAGCGGCGTGGCGTCGCTGAAGATAATGCCGGGGAACGGCACGCCGTAGGCGTTGTCGATGACCAGCGGAATATCGCGCTGTTGCGCCAGCAGATCGAGCTTCATCAGCTCTTCGTCGGTGATCACGTTGCCGGTCGGGTTGGTCGGCCGTGAAACGCAGATCATGCCGATGTCATCGCCGATGGTGAGATGTTCGAAATCGACGTGATACTTGAACTGGCCGTCCGGCAGCAGCTCGATGTTCGGTTTGGCGGAGACGAACAGCCCTTCATCCAGCCCGGCATCGGCATAGCCGATATATTCCGGCGCCAGTGGGAACAACACGCGGCGGCGCGAGCCGTCGGCGTAGCGGCCGGCGAACAGGTTGAACAAGTAGAAAAATGCGCTTTGGCTGCCATTAGTCAGAGCAATATTCTGTGGCGAGATCTCCCAGCCGAGCTCGTCGCGCAGCAGATTGGCCAGCGCTTTCAGCAGCGCGTCCTTGCCTTGCGGGCCGTCGTAGTTGCACAGCGCTTCGGTCAGTTTGCCCTGGTCGAGCATCTCCTGGCACAGCTGTTTGAAATAGGCTTCCATCTCTGGGATCTGTGCGGGGTTGCCGCCGCCGAGCATGATGGCGCCGGGGGTGCGCAGGCCTTCGTTCAGGTCGTCCATCAAACGGGTAATGCCCGCATAACGGGTAAATTTTTCGCCGAAAAGTGAGAAAGTCATAGGTGCAGCAGTACTGTTTTTTAGCAGGTAATCACCCACCATACCGCCAGATAAACCCCGCTGCAATGCGGCTGACAAATCGACCGGTGGGCACAAGTTTTGCCCTGCGTTCGATTAGCAGCATATTACGCTGGATTATTATGACCGTTCGCCGGCCCACGTCATTATCGCCTCAACCTTTCAGCCACGCGATCTTAGGGTTGGCACAGGTTTTGCGGTCCCGACCCAGATCACACTTTTTCGCTGCATTTCATTAACACTATGGCAATTTATAACCATATCGAGTAACTTCCGCATCCGTTAAATTTAGCTTAACAATAAAGATTATCTAAACTAATGCTCGGGAAGGGATGAGTAGTGCGGTAGCGTGGATGAAGCCAGCCAAAAGCACGGCTTTCAAGGCGGTTTTACTTGGCTGACCATAGTTAGTTGCCAGTTTCGTCCCTGTCTATCTACAGAGCAATCGGTTTGATGAGCGGTGTCTCCTGCTGGCCAGCATGGGGCATGTACGTTGCCGTTGCTGAAAATTGGCTGTTTTGTATAAAAAACACTAATCATACTACCCGCGAGGGAGCCGCAAATAGCATTTAGCGGCGTAACGCCAGGGTAGGGCGCTCTGTGTCCGGCAGATGCGCATCGCCAGGCATCGCAGCCCATTAGGCGGGTAGGGCTGGAGGATAAAGGTTTCGCGCCGATTCACCTGGCGTCATTTGAAAACCCGTATGCAGCGTAGACTTTCGCTCACCGCGCACAAGTGAGATGAGGTCAGGTAGCAATGAAAAACAGCGCAAGTCTGGTTTCGATAAATAAGTGGAAAAGAAATCTATAAAAGTCTCTTTCGCACTTTTTAGCATGCAGGAAGTTTAAAGAATAAATAATCAAGCTCTTTTATTTGTGAGATGAATTACTTCACTTGAAAAACAGGGAAGCATTTGCTGTTCAATGTTCATGAGCATTGCGGTGAACATCAATATGTCGTTATTCCAATCAGAGTAAAAAGGAAGATTGCACGATGATTCGTGGTAACATTAAAGAGTTTGAGAACACACTTGAGTGCCGTGTGAGCGCATACCCCATGATGACAGATGTAGGGTATTGCAAATTGGCTTCGGATGACTTTAACCTTACCGATGCGCAAAAATCAGACTTAAGTATTATTCAGCGGCATTTCGATACGCTTGCTCTGGATCCCTACGGTGAAAATGCGGGGCGCTATCGGCAGCACAGTAAATATGTGCTTTTACCTTGCTTTAATCTCTTGATTCCTCAATCTTCCGAACACGCCTACAGTTACAAACAAGATGTCGGATTTAATGATGAAGTCGTTGAGGAGGCAAGGAAGTTTCAGCCTGTTCCAAACGAAATTTTGTCAAATAATCTGATCACGTCGCTTGTCCTGCATGATTTTAAAAACTCCCCGTTACATGAGTATGCTTCCACGATTCCCATGGAGGTCGGCATTCACTTCATCAGAATGAAAGCGACGGTTGATGCGCCGGGGATTTCCGTACCGAATCGACTTCATAAGGATGGCGAGCCTTGCACCTGGATACATTTGATCAATCGTGATGGTGTTTCTGGCGGTGAGAACATCATTACAGATAACACCAAGACGAACATCCTGTGTAATGAGGCGATGCTCAAACCGCTGGACTCCATCGGCATCGTTGATGATCTAGTCTGGCACCAGGTGAAACCGGTTCATGTGGATGGGCACGGTAAGGTGGGCTTCCGCGATGTCATATTAATCGATTTCACCCCGATGTTCGCGGTGCCAAATAACCCATCGTAATAAAGACTCACATGAACGGGGGGATCCTTTATTCAAGGCATGCCCCCCACTTCCTGATACTCGAAAATAGGCAGTAACCGTGTTAGCAAAAGAAACTCTTGCCGTTCACAGCGGAACCATTATCGACGAAATGCATGGTGGCATTCTTTCTCCGCTATTCTCCGCGAGTTCTCACAAGCATCTTGATATGACAGAAGATGTCTATCCAAGACATGGTAACTTACCCAATCAACGCGCCGTTGCCGAGAAGATGTGCGCATTGGAAAGCGGTGGTGAGGCCGCTCTGGTATTCAGTTCCGGTATGGCGGCTTTCGCGACGGCGATGCTTTCGCATTTAAAAGCCGGTGACCATATTGTTTTACAAAACGGCGTGTATTCAGGTGCGCTCAAGTTTGTACAGAATCATTTTGCAAAATTAGGCATCACATACAGCGTTTCGGAGAGTTGTGAAGTAGAGAGCATCATCGCATTAGTCAATTCGAATACGCGAATGATATATATCGAAACACCGACAAATCCATTGCTTAAAATCCTGAACATTGAGCTATTGACCCGATTCGCCAAGAGTCGGGGGGTGTTCACCATTATTGATAACACCGTGGCGACGCCTATCAACCAAAACCCTCTGGAATATGGCGTCGATTTGGTATTGCACAGCGCCACCAAGTTTTTGGGCGGCCACGGCGATGTGTCAGGCGGCGTGGCTGTCGGCAGTGAAGAGTCCATTGCTGCAATGGCCGAATATATGAATGACTTTGGCGGGTGTCTGAACGCGCAGTCATGTCATCTGCTTGAGCGAAGCTTGCGCACGTTGGCCATTCGAATGAATGCCATTAACCGCAACGCGATGGAACTGGCCAGCCGTTTAAATGAGCACCCTAATGTGACGAACGTGTTCTATCCGGGGTTGCCGAGTCATCATAATCATAGCGTAGCCCGCGAACAAATGAGGGGGTTCGGCGGCATGGTCAGCTTTGAAATCGCCCCGCGGTTTGACGCGACAAGTTTTCAGAAGAAGTTAAATCTCATCGTCCCTTCCAACAGTTTGGGGGATTTGGAGACCACGCTGAACTCGCCTTATCAGGCCTCATCGTCGTTCAGAAGTCTTAGCGAGCAGGAGCAGAAAAAATCAGGGATTACGAGGCAATTAATACGAATGTCAGTCGGCATCGAAGACGTTAATGACTTGTATGAAGATTTGCATCAAGCGCTCAAGTGAATGATATGGAATTAGAAATGCAAACAGGCTCAACGTTGAATAGTGATGAAGTTCACCGCATAGAATCTCTTTATGGGCTGACGGTAAAAAGCAGCGCCTTCTTGGGGATGGGATCTGGCAATACCAATTACTGCCTCGAAACGGATATCGGCCGCTGTGTTTTCAGCATTATTGAAGAGCAAAGCCGTGATGATGTTGAGATCATGGCGAAGACGCTGGTATGGCTGGAAGCACATGATTATGAGACCTCCTTGCTGGTCAAACCCAAAGGGCAAGAAAGCTATTCAATTATATTAAGGGGCAAGCACTCTCTATTAAGAACCTATATGGATGGCGCCGTCCGCCGGGATTTCAACGAACATATGCTCAGGCAGCTCGGCGTTGCCATGGCGAAACTGCATACGATCCCCGTCCCTAATTTCTTAACAGACTCAGTCTTCTATGAGCAGAAAAAGTTCATGGATGCCCTCGATGCCAATATCGATCAGGATTATGAGCGCTGGGCCAAAGACAGACTCAGGCATCTTGCCGTAGAACGCATCAGCGGCTTGCCTACCTCTGTCATCCACTCCGATCTTTTCTACGACAATATGCTGTTTGAAGGCGAGCAGTTCGTCGGCATGATAGATTTTGAGTTGACCTGTATTTATCACTCCGTTTTCGATATCGCCATGGCGATTGTCGGCACCTGCGGCATCAATGGGACGCTGTCGCCGGAAAAAGCGAAGCATATCATCGCGGGTTATAATTCTATAAGAATGCTTGAAGCGCGCGAAATTAAGGTGTTGAAAACCTATACGGAATACGCCGCCATCCTGACATCTCTTTGGCGTTATTGGCGGTATAGAATCTATCAGCCGGGTGGTGATAAATCTGATAAATATCGCGAAATGACAAGCCTGGCTAAAAGTATTGAACGCACCGACTTCTCACAAATTTGCTGACACGTTCCCTTCATAAAGTAAAAGGGCGTCGAGCGTAAATTCGACGCCAAGACAATCGAACGTTAATATTCGGCCCTGATTATAGTACGGAGTAACCCGCTGCATGGACATCAAAGACACGAAAAAAATCGTCATCCTCGTTGACGCCTACTCATCCGGAAATGATGTGGCACCGGAATTCAATAAAAAAGGATACGGGTGCGCGCACATTCAAAGTCGAGAAGATATCCCGGCGAAGCTGCTGAATAGCTACAGAGGGGATGATTTCTTTATCAGTTTGCAATATACGGGGGATGAGATCCTCAATCAATTGCAAGAGTATGATGTTATCGCTGTGATTGCAGGCTGTGAAACAGGCATTGAACTCGCAGATCACCTGGCTGAGCTTCTGGACCTGCCCGGTAACGATACCGGCACGAGCCGTTCTCGCAGGAATAAATACCTGATGCAGGAGTGCCTGAAAAATAGCGCGATCAATCATATCCCCACGCACCGGTTAACTACCCTTAACGACGCCACGCAATATGCGACTGAGCTGTTTAAAAAATACCGGAAGCTGGTCCTAAAACCCGTTGACAGTGCAGGCACGGACTCCGTTTTTGTTTGCAAAACGGTTGAAGAAGTTGAAGCTCATTCAGGTGATTTGTTCAAAAAAAGCAATCAGCTCAATTTAAAAAATGAAGTCATTATTCTGCAGCCTTTTATTGAGGGGGAAGAGTACGTCGTCGATACTGTCAGTTATCAAGGCCGTCACAAGATCTGTGCGATATGGAAGATGGGCAAGGGCAGTTACAACGGGGCCGATTCCATCTGTGAGTTCACCGAACTGACCTCCTTCGATGCGCAGAATCACGCTCAGCTCAAAGATTACATCTTTAGCTGTCTGGATGCTTTAGGGATCAAGTTTGGCGCAGCGCACTCGGAACTGTTTTTAACCAAAGACGGTTGGACGCTAATTGAAACCGGGGCCAGACCGCACGGAGCGGGTTTTCCGGCGTTGTCATCCCTGGCGCTGAAGCGCACGCAGATTGACGAACTGGTACTGAGCGTGTGTTCAACCGAGGCATTCCTGGAAGCGGTCGCAGAGGAATATAAACCGTTAAACTATTTAAAAATTAAAGAGCTGATATCTTTTAGCGCTGGCACTATCAAGGCCGTTAAGCATGTCGATACCATCGCCGGTTTGCCATCCTACAAGAAATCAAATCTGCCGGATGTTGATCAGGAAATAAAACTCACGACGGACGTTTACAGCTCTCCGGGCTGGATTGCGTTAAGCCACCGTTGCGCCGATCAGCTCAATGCCGACTATCAATATATCGTTGGCCTTGAAAGTAAGGGCATGTTTGAAGTCTATGAACACTAAAATCAAGGCGTCCGGCCCAACGTACATTCTTGGATATTGCATCCTGGGTGCGGCCATAGATGTTTTTCTCTCAGGTTTGTTGCAGAGCATCGATCTGTTCGTATTATTGTTTTGGACTTTCACCTTGACCTGGCTCGGTTTCTTTGTGATCTCCGTGCTGTTTTTCCCCGTCAAGCTGCGAGCTTGCCTCAACGCCTGGAAGTTAATTCTATTATTGAATATCTCTACGCTGGGAGCTTGGGTTGGGCTTTTCGTTGGGTTGAAATGGACGGAGCCCTCCATTCTGGTGGCCATGCTTTTTGGACTGAGCCCGATCATTTCTGTTTTCATTGAGATTTATAACCGAAATTCGGTGGGTGTAAAAAACATCGTTATAGCCGTGATGCTGGCTTTTATTGTCGCCGTGCTGATGATATTGGCCGTGAAAGGGCAGCGTTTTAACCCCTTCGATTCAAACACCCTATTTGTTCTGGCGCTTGGCTTAGTGTGTCTCGTCACCTCAACCTGTATGGCTGTCGGCACCTATATTGCAAAATCATTGTCCAAACAAGCGTTTAACGCCGTCAATATTCAGTCGTTCAGATTTCCCTTGCTCATTGGCGTTTGCGCGCTGATGTTGCCGAGCGAAGGCGTATTGGCAACGACGCAATCCAGCTTCTGGATGTACCTGCCGATCATCGTCATATTAGGGAATATATTGCCGCTATGGATGCTGCAAAAGGGTATTGAACTCACCAGCGCCTTGACCACCAACATTATTGTGAATGTTTCACCCTGCATTACGCTGTTGCTGGAGGCTTTTGACCCGTCGATAGCCTACAGCCATATGAAACTGGCGGTGTTGGTGATGCTGCTGCTGGTCATGCTGATCGCCAATGACGACGTGGGCAAATTTGTCGTCAGCAAGATAAGGGGGAAGCCCGTGAGTTTGACGGAGTGAAAATACTCCGTCGACAGCCGCAAAAAGCGGCGAGGCCGGCGATCCGCAGATCGCCGGCCGCGCTGAGTTATTTCTGCAACAGCTGCGGGTTGACGCAGTTTTCTTTCACCGTGCCGGTCAATGCCGCGATCAAGTTATCCACCGCGCAGGCGGCCATGCCGTAGCGCGTTTCATGGGTGGCGGAGCCGATGTGCGGCAACGCCACTACGTTCGGCATGCTGAGCAGCGGCGAGTCGGCCGGCAGCGGTTCCTTCTCGAACACATCCAACCCCGCGGCGTGGATCACGCCGTTTTGCAGCGCTTCGATCAGCGCCTGCTCATCCACCACCGGCCCGCGGCCGGCGTTGATCAGAATGCCGCTTTTCTTCATCTTCGCCAGCTGATCGCGGCCGATCAGATGGAAAGTTTGTTCGGTCAGCGGCAGCGTGATGCAAACGAAATCCGACTCGGCCAGCAGGGTATCCAGGTCGCAGCGACGGGCGTTGAAGCGTTGCTCCGCCTCTTCGTGCGTGCGGCGGGCGTTGTACAGCACCGGCATGCCGAAGCCGAAGTGCGCGCGCTGCGCCAGCGCCAGGCCGATGCGGCCCATGCCGAGGATGCCGATGGTTTTGTGGTGCACGTCGACGCCGAACCAGTCCGGCCCGATGCTGCCGCGCCATTCGCCGGCCTTGACCCGTTCCGCCACTTCCACCACCCGGCGCGCCGTCGCCAGCACCAGACTCATGATGGTGTCGGCGACGGTTTCGGTCAGCACCGTCGGGGTGTGCATCAACAGCACGTTATGGGCGTTGAGCGCCTCGACGTCGAAGTTGTCGTAGCCGACGGAAACGGTCGAGGCCGCACGCAGTTTGGGCGCCTGCTGCAGGAAGGCTTCGTCAATTTTGCCGCCGGAACCGATGATCCCTTCGGCCTGCTGCAACGCCTGGCGCAGTTCCTCGCGGTTCTCCGGCTGCAGGCCGTTGAACGCGTGTACGGTGAAGTGTTGTTCCAGACGTTCACGCAGGTCGGCGGGCAGGCTTTTGTACAATACGATAGAAGGTTTCATCACGAACTCCAGCTGGGCCAAAGGGGGCCTGGCGCCCCCTCGGGTTGATTGACAGAGAAAAAGTATAACCGGATCAAGCCATCTGCGGCTGGATCTCGTTGCGGGCGGGCTTGACGATCAGCGTCAACACCACCGCCACCACCAGTGCGATGGCCATAAACATGTAGGAAGCCGCCGGGCTGCCGGTGGCGCCGTTCAGGTAACCGACGAACCAGGAACCGAAGAACGAACCCAGCGCGCCCATGCTGTTGATCAGCGCCATGGCGCCGCCGGCGACGTTTTTCGGCAGCATTTCCGGAATGATGGCGAAGAACGGCCCATAAGGGGCGTACATCGCGGCGCCGGCGACTACCAGCAGGCCGTAAGAGATCCAGAAATGGTTGGTGCCGACGGCGTAAGAGCCGAAGAACGCCAGCGCGCCGATCAGCAGCAGCGGCCAGACAAACAGCTTGCGGTTTTGCATTTTGTCCGACGCCCAGGAGACCACGATCATGGCGATGGTCGCCGCCAGGTAAGGCACCGCCGACAGCCAGCCCGCTTCCACCATGCCCATCTGCATGCCGCTGCGCAGGATGGAAGGCAGCCACAGCACGAAGCCGTATACGCCGATGCTCCAGGCGAAGTACTGCACGCACAGCAGGATCACGTTGCGCGAACGGAAGGCTTCGCCGTAGTTGCGCACGGCCTTGATGCCTTTCTGTTCTTCGTCCAGCTGCTGTTGCAGCGCCTGTTTCTCATCGGCGCTCAACCAGCCGGCCTGCGCCGGTTTGTCTTTCGCCAGCACCCACCAGCAGAACGCCCAGATGACCGCCGGAATGCCCTCGATGATGAACATTTCGCGCCAGCCGAAGGCGTGGATCAGGTAACCGGACACCACCGACATCCACAGCACCGTCACCGGGTTGCCGAGGATCAGGAAGGTATTGGCGCGTGAACGCTCCGATTTGGTGAACCAGTTGCTGATGTAGATCAGCATTGCCGGCATCACCGCCGCTTCCACCACGCCGAGGATAAAGCGGATGGCGGCCAGCATCGGAATATTGCTCACCACGCCGGTCAGCGAGGCGCAGCCGCCCCACAGGATCAGGCACCAGAAGATCAGTTTTTTGACGCTGCGGCGCTCGGCGTAGATGGCGCCGGGAATTTGGAAGAAGAAATAACCGAGGAAAAACAGCGCACCCAGCAGCGAGGCCATGCCCTTGGTGATGCCGAGATCCTCATTGATGCCGGCGGCGGAGGCGAAGCTGAAGTTGGCGCGATCGAGATAGGCCAGGCTGTAGGTGATAAACACGATGGGCATGATGTACCACCAGCGTTTGGCCGCGACAGTCGCTTTGTTCATGTTCAGTATCCTTCAGTGGTGTTGCATCCCTTTCGCCCAGCCCGTTGGGCATGAAAGACGAAGGGGCAGATGCTCTCCCGACGCGTCCCGGTTGTAGGGCCAGAGGCTGACGTCATGCGGAGAAGTCGTTTTTTTATTGTTATTCGGCCAGCGCCGCGCGGGTCGGCAGGCCTTCGCTGTCGCCGATGGCCTGGATCGCCAGCGAGCCGATTTTGTTGCCGCGTTGCACCGCCTGTACCAGCGTTTTGCCTTCCAGCAGGGCGCTGAGGGTGCCGACGGCAAAGCCGTCACCCGCCCCTACGGTATCCACCACGTTGTCGACCTTGACCGCGGCCACCGCCGCTTTATCGCCGGCGGCGGTTTTAAACCAGGCGCCGTCCGGGCCGGTTTTGATGATCACCGCCTGCACGCCGCGCTCCAGATAGAAATCGGCGATGCCTTCCGGCGTCGACTGGCCGGTGAGGATCTGTCCCTCTTTCAACCCCGGCAGCACCCAGTCGGCGGCGAACGCCAGCTGGTTCAGCTGCTCGATCATCACCTCGCGACTGGGCCACAGCACCGGGCGCAGATTGGGATCGAACGAAATGGTTTTGCCCATGGCGCGCATCTCGCGCGCCGCATGGTGGCACAGCGCCAGCGATTCGCCGGACAGCGCCGCCGCCACGCCGCTCAGGTGCAGGTGGCGCGCGGAACCGAAATACTCGCGGTTGAAATCGGCGACTGACAGGCGGCTGGCCGCCGAGCCTTTACGGAAATATTCCACGCTGGGATCGGTACCATCGGTAGTCTTGGATTTCACCTGAAAACCGGTCGGATAGTGGCCGTCGACCGTCACCTGCCGGTAGTTGATGCCTTCTTTTTTCAGCTGCTGCAGGGTGAAGCGGCCAAACGAGTCGTTGCCGACGCGGCTGACCCAGCCGACGTTCATGCCCAGACGGGCCAGGCCGATCGCCACGTTCAGTTCGGCGCCGGCGATGCGTTTGGTGAAGGTTTCCACCTCCGCCAAATCGCCGGTCTGCGCCGCCACGAACATCGCCATGGCTTCACCCAGAGTGACCACATCCAGGGGCGCCTGCTGCGCCGTCGTTGCCGTTAACGTTGTCATCATGGGGTTACTCCGCACGCAAAATATTGACGTAATGGCGGGTGACGGCTTCCAGGTCATCACCCTGCAACGGGAATTCGATGCCGCGCGGCGCATCGTGCGGCAGGCGGGCCAGCAGATCGCGCCAGCTGCCGTCGGTATCGTCCAGCGCAATGGCGCGCCAGCCGCGCGGACCTTGCGTGGCGGCCTTGACGTGCACGTAACCGACGTGGCGGGCCAGGCGTTCGGCGGCGGCGAAGGCGTCTTGCCCCACCCACAGCCAGTTGGCCATATCGAAGGTCATGCTGACCGGCAGGTGGCTATCTTCCGCTGCATGGAAAAAGGCGTTCAGCATCGACAAAATGCCGCAGTCCGGCGTTTGGTCGTTCTCGACCACCAGTTTGACCGGATGTTGCTCCAGCGCCACTTTCAGCTCGGTAAAATCGAAGCCGGGGCGGAAATGGCCGAGGGAGAGCTTCAGCTGGCGCGCGTTCAGCGCCTGCGCTTCCGCCAGCAGCGCCGGCAGGTCGGGATTCAGCGTATGTTGCGGAGTGAACAGCGCCTCAGGGGCGGAATAGACGGCGAACAGCTGCTGGCGTTCTATCTCCTGGGCCAGCGCAGGCAGGCTGTCCAGTTCGCCGGCGGCGAACAGTTCGCGGCGGATCTCCACCCCGTCGGCGCCCGCGCCGGCAATGATGGGCAACAGCGCGCGCTGGCCGCCCTGTTGTTTGACGGTATCGGCGCCGTAGGCGCCGGTGACCACGATGATTTCTGTTTTCATTTTGACTCCTGAGGCGGCATTGTCGCCGCCGCTGCTGTTACCGGTACGTTAAATGGAACCGGTTCCAGTAGAAAGCGACAGAGTGTAAAAATATGATCGCAATCACGAAGCTGAGCAAAAAACAGCCGATGAAGGCGGGGCGGTTAAGGCCCCGGAGAAGGCGGGTTAGCGGGTGGTGGAGCCGCGGACGATCAGCTCGCCGGAGAACATCTGCTCGCCGCTGGGGGCGGCCAGACCCTGAATACGCTGCACCAGCCGCTCCAGCGCCGCGTGCCCCATTTGGTAGGTGGGTTGTTTCAGCGTGGTGATGCCGACGCCCGCCAGTTCCGCCCACTCCAGCTCGTCGAAGCCCAGCAGGCCGATGTCGTTGCCCCACTGGATGCCGAGCCGGCGCATGGCGCGCGCCACCTGCAGTGTCAGGGCGCCGTTGGCGGAGATCACCGCCTTGCGCATGCCGCGATGACGGCCGCTGAAATCGCTCAGCACCTGTTCCAGTTTTTGCCGATCGTTGAGCGGCGTTTCGGCCTGCTCCGCCAGCAGCGCAGGGTGCTGCGCCATGGTATGCCTGAAGGCGTGCAGGCGTTCCAGGCGGGTATTGACCGTACCGAGCGGTTCGCTGAGGAACAGGATCGCTTCGAAGCCTTGTTGCAGCAGGTGCTCGGTGGCGACGGTGGCGGCTTCGCGGTTGTTCAGGCCCACTACGTCGCAGGCGAAGTCGGGGATTTTGCGGTCGATCAGCACCATCGGCAGCATCGACTGTTGCAGCGTGGATAACGCTTCCTCGCGCATGCCGACCGCGTTGACCACGATGCCTTCCACCCGGTAACTGCTGAGCAGCTGCAGGTAGTGCTGTTCCTGATTGACTTCGTTGTTGGTGTTGCACACCAGCAGGGTAAAGCCGTGTTGGCGGCAGGCGGCCTCGATGCCGCGCATCACGTCCACCGAATAGGGGTTGGTGATATCGGCGAGGATCAGGCCGATCAGGCGCGTTTGGCCGCCCTTCAGGCTGCGCGCCATCTGGCTTGGGCGGTAGTCGAGCTGCTGGATCGCCTGTTCGATGCGCTGTTTGAGATCGTCGGAAAGCAGGTGCTGTTCACCATTCAGATAGCGTGACACGCTGGTCTTGCCGGTTTTGGCGATGCTCGCTACATCGCTGATGGTGGCGCGTCCTGAGGCGCGCGTTGCCTTGACAGTGCTCACAGCCGATCCCTCCTGCGGTTAATTGCCAAGGAGACTACCATACCCGGCGTGCGGGCGGGAATGTTGAAGGATAAGGAGAAAATCGCAGGGAAGCGGCGGGGCGCCGGTGGCGCCCCGCGCGGGATTATTGCAGCGGGCTGAGGGTGATCTCGACGCGGCGGTTTTGCGCCTTGCCTTCCGCGGTGCTGTTGGACGCGATCGGGTTGTCCGGGCCGGCACCGGCGGTGCGGATACGGTTCGCCGCCACGCCCTGGGTGATCAGCGCGCTGGCTACGCCATCGGCGCGCTGCTGCGACAGGTTCATGTTGAGCGAACGGGAACCGGTGCTGTCGGTGTAGCCGATGACGTTGACTGCGGTTTTCGGATACTCTTTCAGCACCATAGCGACGCCGGTCAGGGTGTTGGCGCCCGCCGGTTTCAGCGTGGCGCTGCTGCTGTCGAAGGTCACGTTGTTCGGCATGTTCAGCACGATGTTGTCGCCCTGACGGGTGACGCTGACGCCGGTGCCTTTCATCTTGTCGCGCAGTTTGGCTTCCTGCACGTCCATGTAATAGCCAGCGCCGCCGCCGAGCGCCGCACCGGCCGCCGCGCCGATCAGCGCGCCCTTGCCGCGATCTTTCTTGGAAGAGGACAGTACGCCGACGCCGGCGCCCAGTGCGGCCCCGAGGCCCGCGCCGATGCCGGACTTGCCGACTTCGGATTCGCCGGTGTAAGGGTTGGTGGTACAGGCCGACAGCGTGAGCGCGACGCTCACTGCGCCGGCAATAATTGCAATGCGTTTTTTCATGTTCTTGTCCTTAATGGCATCAATATCTGTACGCGCCGGCCCAACACGGGGGCGCAAAAAAGTAGGCGACGCAGGTGGGGCCCGCATCACCGCGCTACTATGACGCGTTGGCTCGCCGGCAGTTCCGGAGAAAAACGTGACAAATGATGAGCGCGGGTAAGTGCTGGGGGAGTTATGCGACAAAACGCCGGGCGGCGCCATGCAGCGGATTCCTAATTGCGCGCCGCCAGGGCGCGAATGCGCCTTTTTTAACCGTAACCGGTTGAATTCTCGATTGCCGGCCAGTTCATGATCAGCGTATAGGCCTGGGTTTCGTCGTTAAACAGGCGCTGCGTCACCTGAAAACCGTGCTTGTGGTAAAACGCGCAGGCGCGCAGGTTTTGCTGATAAACCTCCAGGCTGAGCCGGCGGTAGCGCTGCTGCACGTGCGTCATCAGCGCCTGGGCGACGCCGCGGCCGTGATACGCCCGATCGACAAACAGCGCGCCGATGAACTGTTCGTCCAGCACGCTGATAAAGCCGACGATCTCGTTTTCATGCCAGCAGGCCCAGCTCTGCGCGCGCGGCAGGTAATTTTCCCGCACCAGTGCGGCGCTTTCACGCCAGTATTTTTCCGCCACGAACGGATGGGCGGCGATGGTGCTGGGCAGCCACAGCGCCATCAGCCGATCGATATCCGCCGGGCCACAGGGGCGGATCACCGTGGCTTTGGGTAGCACATGCACCCCGTGAGATGATCGTTCACCAGCCCGCTGGCCTGCATGAAGGCGTAACAGATGGTGGAGCCGATAAACTTGAAGCCGCGCTTTTTCAACGCCTTGGACATGGCGTCGGACTGCTCGGTTTTGGCCGGAACCTGGTTCAGCGCCTGCCAGCGGTTGAGCTGTGGCCGGCCGCCGACGAAGTCCCATATGAAGGTGACGAAATTCTCGCCGGCCGCCTCCATCGCCAGATAGGCTTTGGCGTTGGTGATGATGGCTTCTATCTTGCCGCGGTGACGGATGATGCCGCTGTCTTGCAGCAGCCTTTCCACGTCTTGTTCTGTCATGGCGGCGACCCGCTGCGGATCGAAATCATGGAAGGCGCGGCGGTAGTTCTCGCGCTTTTTCAGCACGGTGATCCAGGAAAGACCGGCCTGTTGTCCCTCCAGACACAGCATTTCAAACAGCTCGCGCGCGTCGGTGGTGGGCGTGCCCCATTCCTTGTCGTGATACTCGAGATACAACGGATCGGCCGTCACCCAACCGCAACGTTCGTCTGCCATCCTGAATGTCCTTATGCTGTATTTATGAACAGTAATCATCGCTCGAAGCGGCGAACTTGGCAAGCCTCTGATTGTTTTGTCCGCAGCCCCGCTTGACGTGACGAAAAAGCCGACAATAGTTACTACATGGCCGGTGGAAAACCGGCCAACGATAAAAACGACATTGCCTTCATTTGCAGGCTCTCAGGAGTCGATTCATGCCTCTAAAAATAACATGCATGCCCCGCCCGGCGGCGCTTGCAGTGGCGTTACTTTGCAGTGTGACCCTTCCGGTTCAGGCGTATGACCAACTCTACGTCTTTGGCGACAGCCTGAGCGATACCGGCAACAACGGCCGGTTCACCTATGACGGCAGTCAGCACCTGCTGTACGACGAAGCGTTGGCGCAACGCATCGGCGCGGCGCTGGTGGCCTCGGACAACGGCGGAGAAAACTACGCCGCCGGCGGCGCCGTGGCGGTGCCGGGCCTGAACCCGGTCGACAACACTCAGGATCAGGTGCAGCGCTACCTGAATCGGGTTCATGGCCAGGCCGATGGCGACGGTTTGTATATTCACTGGATCGGCGGTAACGATTTGGCGGCGGCGGCGTTGAACGCCGCTACCGCGCCCGGCGTGGCCTATAACAGCGCCGCGGCCGCCGCCGCGCAGGTGCATTCGCTGCTGAACGCCGGCGCCGGCACGGTGATCGTGCCGACGGTGCCGAACATCGGCTCCACGCCGCAGCTGATGGAACTGATCATTCAGCAGGCGCTGCCGCCGGTACAGGGGGCGGCGATTCAGGCGGCCTATGCCACGCTCAATTCGGTGGCTACCCCGGACAACGCTTCGCGCACGCAGGCGATCCACGCGGCGTTGACCGCCGCGGCGAAGCAGGGCAGCGCGATCCCTCAGGTGCAGCAGGCGATCGCCGCCCAGCTTGTGGCGGCATATGACAGCCTGAGCGCGCAGGCCGCTCAGCTGACCGATTTCTATAATCAAAGCGAAGACCGTTTGCTGGCGCAGGGCGGCGGCAATATCGTGCGGGTGGACGTGAACAAGCTGTTCGCCGAAGCGATCGCCAATCCGGCGCAGTTCGGCTTCGCCAACACGGCCGGCATGGCTTGTCCGGCGGGCGTTTCCTCGGCGGTTTGCCGTTCCGACATGCCTGGCTTCGACGCCGGCCAGTCCTATCTGTTCTCCGACCATTTCCACCCCAGCCCGCAGGCGCACCTGCTGATTGCGGATTATATCCAGGCGGTGTTGGATGGCCCGGCGCAGGTGGTGGCGCTGAATCAGGCGACGGCGGCGATGGCGCGTGACAGCCGCGCCACGCTCGACAGCCGTTTCCAGCAGCTGCGCAACGGCGACAATCCGCAGGGCTCGCTGGGCGTATTCGGCGGCTACGCAGGCCAGCACTATGACTATGCCGATAACCGGGCGGCGGGGGATGGCAACGCCACCACCCACAACCTGACCGTCGGCGTGGACTATCAGCTGACCGACAGCTGGTTGATCGGTGCGTTGATCGCCGGTTCCAACGACGATCAGCATCCTTCCAGCCGCTATGACTACAAGGCGCGTGGGGTGCTGCTGTCGGCCTTCAGTTCGCTGGCCATATTCGAGCAGGGGTGGGTCAATGCCGATCTGCACTATGCGACGATGGATTATGACGACATCCGTCGCAGCATGCGGTTGGGGCCGCTGACGCGCACCGAAACCGGTTCGACCTCCGGCAAGCAGTGGGGGGCGCGCGTGACCGCCGGCTACGACTTCCCTATCGCTGCTTACCTCACCACCGGGCCGGTGGCGCAGTTCGCCTGGGATTACAGCCATGTGTCCGGCTACAGCGAAGACGGTGATGACAGCACCGCCATGCGCTTCAACGATCAAACCTATCATTCGCAGATCGGCGCGTTGGGCTGGCGGTTGGATACGCAATTCGGCGTGTTTAACCCCTATGCGGAAGTGAGTTATCAGCATCAGTTCGGCGATGACGTCTACCGCGCCGGCGGCGGCCTGAAATCGACGCAAACCTCATTTACTCGCGACAGTGCGGGTCAGGACAAAAACTGGGTGGATGTCACGCTGGGGGCCAACATGCCGTTGACGGACAGAGTGTCGGCCTTCGCCACCGTCTCGCAAACCGGCGGCCTGAGCAGCGGCGAGCAGTTTATGTATAACGTCGGCGTCAGCGCGCGCTTCTGAGAACTCTCGGGAGAGGATAGAGCCTGTGACGGCGAGATGGCGAGGCGATGTGGGCGGATGAGACTGTACTTTAGTACAACTATCATTTATCGCTGAAAGTTCTTATCGTTATTGCATAACGATAAAATACAGCGCTACAAAAAAAAACTGATCCTATAAAGGATCAGGTAGCCACTTGGCCAACACCAGGGAAAATTTTGGTTATTATTGTATATCCAAATCTTCACTGTCAATGGCTTTTTCCCTTCATCATCGGATGCGGGGCGTTTTCGCCTGCCTGTCTGGCCCCTCTCATCTTCAACGCGACAGAACGCTTTTGTCAGATGCATGTCATGATGCCGAGTTGTTATGATTTTGTTTTCTTTGTGTTTCTTTGCCGGATAATGCCCTCTGCCGCCCCTTCTTCAGCGACGCGCTTATTTCTCGATTAAATTAATTTCCCCTCCGAAATTATTTTAATTGACTCTTTAAAACGCCTGTTGATTATTAACGCTTCCTATTATGCCTGTCGGTTTAATTTACTTGGCGGCGCAACCGGGTTATACTCTTCTCAGTTTTATAGTGATGTTATTTCTTGAAGAGGATTGGTGAGTGTCTAACTTTTTTTTCAATAATGAAACCATTAATGCCTCTATAAAAGAAGAGTTGGAACGCGGGCTGAGCAAATACAATAATATAAAATATGCCTATGCTATAATGAATAAAAGAAATCCGACTAGCTTTTCAATCATTTCCAATAGGACGGAGTGGTTCGAGTTTTATATCAAAAATAACTATCAGTTTATTGATCCCGTTTTGATTACCGCATCGCATAGAATCACCCCGTTTACCTGGGATAAAGATTTGGAAATTGGCGCAGGATTAAAATTGCCAAAGATTTTTGATATGGCCAAGAACTACAATATTATTAATGGGTATACTTTCGTCTTGCACGATCATCATCATAATCTGGTGGTGTTATCCATTATGTTGGATAAGCATTGTGATGCGGATGTTGAACAGCAGATTGACAATAATAAGGCCGAAATTCAAATGCTGCTGATTACCATGCACGGAAAAATGACGGCGCTCTACCAGGAAATGAGCACGCCTGCTGACTTTGAAAAAATGAACCAGCGGGAGTTTTTCTCCAAGCGTGAAAATGAGATCATCTACTGGGCGAGCTTAGGTAAATCCTATCAAGAAATTGCCCTTATCCTGGGAATAAAACTCACCACCGTAAAATATCACATCGGCAACGCCGTCAAAAAGCTTGGCGTCACCAATGCCAAACATGCCATCAGGTTAGGTGTGGAGCTGCAGCTCATCCGGCCGCTTCTCGCTGACTCGGAAGGATAATGGCCAGGAATCCAACGGGTTATCCCACTTTGTGGCGTGTTGGTTGATGCGCGCCAGCAATCTGTTCCGGTTGACATCGTCTATCGGCAGATAGATCAGATAAATATTTTTATTCTTTTCGGAGCATCCGGTTTTTACCACCGAGATATGCCAGCCGGAGCGTTGGAAAATAATGCGCATCGGGTGACTGATAATGGCGTATATGCCTTCGTAGCCGCAGCTTCTTGCATAGTTTATCATCGACAGGAAAAGCATGGTGCTAATTGGCGCTTGATGGAGTTGAAGTGCTTGAATGCGCGCCTTGTCTATAAATAATCTGCTGGCTTCAACGTAATTCCCTTCGGGGAGTTTTATATCGTTAAAGTAATTGTCGAATACGCCATCGCTGATCATGTTTGGGTATTTCGTTTCGATAAATCGCAAGCTGCAAATGACGTGATCTTGGTAGGTGCCGAAAATATAGGTGGCGTGACGGTTGTCGTATTCGTCAAACTCCATGTTATTTTCGCAATTAACGAGCCAGTCTAAACGGTCTTTAAACGTTTTTTTTCTTAAAGAGAATAGTTCTTTCGATCTGTTATCTGGCAGCAAATTATAGTCTACGTCAAAGAGCTCTATCATTTTCAATCTTTTTCCTAAGCGACTTAAATGGCTTTTTAGCTGCGGCTGTTATTTGTTCTTGTTATACTACCAGAGTCACTATGGCAAGTAAATTTCAGTCGATGCCGCGTCGGTAAGAATAAAGTAAATATATAACACTGAGTTATGTTTTTTTTCATTCCATTCACTTATTTGAATATTGTTCAACACGCCTGTTGTTTGTCGAAGAAGCCTCAAGCTGCCGGTAGTGGAAGCATGCGGGGGATGAATCGGCGTTTCTCTAAAGCCAGCCGATACCCGAGCCTGCGAAAGCGGTGCGGTACCTCGCCTTCTGCGGCGCCGATGCTGCCGACGGTTTTCTTGGCCGACGGGTGAAAATCCAGCGCTTCTTGCCCCGATTCGCACTTGTTGCCGGATTCTGGCTGTATATCTTACGGTCAAAGGGTATACTGGCGCATTCCATATAAATCCACTTGTATCGCGTGCGAATTCAACATGCAAAAGTTTGATACCAAGACCTTCCAGGGCCTGATCCTGACACTGCAGGATTATTGGGCGCGCCAGGGCTGCACCATCGTTCAACCATTGGACATGGAAGTCGGCGCGGGAACCTCACACCCGATGACGTGCCTGCGCGCACTGGGGCCGGAGCCGATGGCCGCCGCTTATGTGCAGCCATCCCGTCGCCCGACCGACGGCCGCTACGGCGAAAACCCGAACCGTCTGCAGCACTACTATCAGTTCCAGGTGGTGATTAAGCCATCGCCGGACAACATTCAGGAACTCTACCTGGGCTCGCTGAAAGAGCTGGGTCTGGATCCGACTATCCACGACATCCGCTTCGTGGAAGACAACTGGGAAAACCCGACGCTCGGCGCCTGGGGCCTGGGTTGGGAAGTGTGGCTGAACGGCATGGAAGTGACGCAGTTCACCTACTTCCAGCAGGTCGGCGGCCTGGAGTGCAAGCCGGTGACCGGCGAGATCACCTATGGCCTGGAGCGTCTGGCGATGTATATCCAGGGCGTGGACAGCGTGTACGATCTGGTGTGGAGCAACGGCCCGCTGGGCGTCACCACCTACGGCGACGTGTTCCATCAGAACGAAGTGGAGCAGTCCACCTACAACTTCGAATACGCCGACGTCGACTTCCTGTTCTCCTGCTTCGAGCAGTACGAGAAAGAAGCCCAATCGCTGCTGGCGTTGGAAAAACCGCTGCCGCTGCCGGCCTACGAACGCATCCTGAAGGCGGGCCATACCTTCAACCTGCTGGACGCGCGCAAGGCGATTTCGGTGACCGAGCGTCAACGCTACATTCTGCGCATCCGCACGCTGACCAAAGCCGTTGCCGAAGCCTACTACGCTTCCCGCGAAGCGCTGGGCTTCCCGATGTGCAACAAGAAGAACGAGAACTAAGAGGCAGCCATGACTCAACAGACTTTCCTGGTGGAAATCGGCACGGAAGAGCTGCCGCCGAAGGCTCTTCGTTCCCTGGCGGAATCTTTCGCCGCCAACTTCACCGCCGAGCTGGACAACGCCGGCCTGGAGCACGGTGACGTGAGCTGGTTCGCCGCACCGCGCCGCCTGGCGCTGAAAGTGGCCAACCTGAGCGCGGCGCAGGCCGATCGCGAAATTGAAAAACGCGGCCCGGCGATCGCTCAGGCGTTCGACGCCGAAGGCAAACCGAGCAAAGCGGCCGAAGGCTGGGCGCGCGGCTGCGGCATCACCGTCGATCAGGCGGAGCGCCTGGTGACCGACAAGGGCGAGTGGTTGATGTACCGCGCCCATGTCAAAGGCCAGTCGGCGCAACAACTGCTGGCCGGCATGGTCAGCACCGCGCTCGGCAAGCTGCCGATCCCGAAACTGATGCGCTGGGGCGATTCCGACGTGCAGTTCGTGCGTCCGGTGCACACCGTCACGATGCTGCTGGGCGCCGATCTGATCCCGGGCACCGTGCTGGGCATCGAATCCGCGCGCACCGTGCGCGGCCACCGCTTCATGGGCGAAGCCGAGTTCACCCTCGACAATGCCGACCAATATCCGCAGATCCTGCTGGAGCGCGGCAAAGTGGTCGCTGACTACGAAGCGCGCAAAGCCCTTATCAAACGCGACGCCGAACTGGCGGCGCAGAAGATCGGCGGCAAGGCCGATCTGAGCGACAGCCTGCTGGAAGAAGTGGCCTCGCTGGTGGAATGGCCGGTGGTGCTGACCGCCAAATTCGAAGAGAAATTCCTGGCGGTGCCGGCGGAAGCGCTGGTGTACACCATGAAGGGCGACCAGAAGTATTTCCCGGTGTACGACGCCGCAGGCAAACTGCTGCCTAACTTTATCTTCGTGGCCAACATCGAGTCGAAAGACCCGCAGCAGATCATCTCCGGCAACGAGAAGGTGGTGCGTCCGCGTTTGGCCGACGCCGAGTTCTTCTTCAACACCGACCGCAAAAAACGTCTGGAAGACAACCTGCCGCGCCTGGAAACCGTGCTGTTCCAACAGCAGCTGGGCACCCTGCGCGACAAAACCGATCGCATCCAGGCGCTGGCGGGCTGGGTTGCCGGCCAGATTGGCGCCGACGTCAACCACGCCACCCGTGCTGGCCTGTTGTCGAAGTGTGACCTGATGACCAACATGGTGTTCGAATTCACCGACACCCAGGGCGTGATGGGCATGCACTATGCGCGCCACGACGGTGAGGCGGAAGATGTCGCCGTTGCCCTGAACGAGCAGTATCAGCCGCGCTACGCCGGTGATGCGCTGCCGCAGTCGCTGGTGGCCTGCTCGCTGGCGATCGCCGACAAGATGGACACCCTGGCCGGCATCTTCGGCATCGGGCAGCATCCGAAGGGCGATAAAGACCCGTTCGCGCTGCGCCGCGCCGCGCTGGGCGTGTTGCGCATCATCGTCGAGAAAAACCTGCCATTGGATCTGCAGACTCTGACCGAAGAGGCCGTGCGCCTGTACGGCAGCAAGTTGACCAATGCCAAGGTGGTCGACGACGTGGTGGAATTCATGCTGGGTCGTTTCCGCGCCTGGTATCAGGAAGAAGGCCACGCGGTCGATACCATTCAGGCGGTGCTGGCGCGCCGTCCGACCAAACCGGCCGACTTCGACGCGCGCGTCAAGGCGGTATCCCATTTCCGCACGCTGGACGAGGCGGCGGCATTGGCTGCGGCCAACAAACGCGTCTCCAACATTCTGGCCAAGTCTACCGAAACGCTGAACGACAGCGTGCGCGCCTCGGTGCTGAAGGATGCGGCGGAGATCCAGCTGGCGACTCACCTGGTGGTGCTGCGCGACAAGCTGCAGCCGTACTTCGCGGCGGGCAACTACCAGGAAGCGCTGGTGGAACTGGCCGCGCTGCGTGAGCCGGTGGATGCGTTCTTCGACAACGTGATGGTAATGGCGGACGATGCGGAAGTGCGCGTTAACCGTCTGACGCTGCTGAGCAAACTGCGTGAGCTGTTCCTGCAGGTGGCGGATATCTCCGTGCTGCAGTAAGCGATTCTCTGCTGTGAAAAGGCGCCTGCGGGCGCCTTTTTTATGGTTGGCGTAACAGTCTGATACCGGCAGCGGTCAAGCGATAGCGTTGTAAACGGCTCTTGGGTTTATCCGGTAGCGTCATTTCAATCCAACCCGCATTCAAGGCCGGCTGTAGATAGCGCTCGCGGAAAGATTTTCGATCTTGCAACTGTAGAACATTCTGAAGCGTTTCTCGCGACATCTCCCCTTGCAGCGCCGCTAGCAAGTCAGCGACTTGGGGGGTGACTTGGGGGGTGACTTGGGGGGTAATGCTCAGCTCAAGCGCTTTTAGAATCATTTCCAGCATGAATTCAACGAAGGGTGAGCAATCGGTCTTTTGGTTGCTGGCATTCAGCGCCTGGTAATATCCGGGCTGGTTATCATGTACCAGGCTCTCAACCGGCACGTTGGCGAACAACGGATCCCAGCGTGACAAAATCAGCGTTTGCCACAACCGTCCCATACGGCCGTTTCCATCGGCAAAGGGATGGATAAATTCGAATTCATAGTGAAATACACAGCTGCCGATCAGCGGTGGCAGGTCGGTTTGTTGCAGCCAGATGAGCAATTGACGGATTAGCAACGGTACGCGTTCCGCCGGTGGAGCCATATGGATCACAACATTGCCGTTCATCACGCCGACGCCGCTTTGACGATAGCGGCCGGCATCAGGCAGTAAGCTGTTCATCAACATCCCATGTGCGGCAAGCAGATCGCGTTCATTTTCGGGATGCCAATGATTCAGGTTGGTATAGCAATGGATGGCATTCATCGCTTCCTGAACGTCACGCGGAGGGGCGATGACGCGCTTACCTGCGATGATAGCGGTGATCTGCTCTTCGCTCAGGGTATTGCCTTCGATCGCCAACGAACCTTGAATAGTGCGGATCCGATTGATGCGCCTTAGCCGCAATGCATGCTCTTGTTCCGCTTGTATCGTCAAACGGGCCAATGCGGCGCCGACGTCTGTCGCCAGATGCAGAATGGAGGGCGTGATGGTCAACGGTGGCTGATAAGAGGACATGAGCAAGTTGGCCCGACGATAAACGTTGGAAAAGTGTACCATGCGTGCGTGGCACGTGCAGTACGCCGTTTTCAACCGCCCGGCTGAGACAATGTTCACCGCAAGCGGAATCGCGTATCGGAACGCCGCCAGTTGATCTATTCTTATAGGCGCACGGAGTGCGGAAAAAGGGGCGGAGTCCAATGAAAAAGCAGGTTTATAACAGGAGTTATGTCACATGGCGGTAGGGATCCAGAGCAGAGGTTTCGCGCGTTGGTTGGCACCGGTATTGGCATTGTTGGTGGTCATGCAATTGACCGCCTGCGGCGATAAAGAGCCGGAACAGCGCAAAGCATTTATCGATTACTTACAGAATACCGTGATGCGCAGCGGGGCGAACATCCCCACGCTGAGCGAAGACCAGAAACAGAAGTTCGGCAACTATGCCGGTGATTACGCGATATTGGTCGGCTTTTCGCAGCAGTTGTCTAAATCGGTCGGCGCCAGCCTGACGCCGGCGCTGGATCAGATTAACCAGATCCGCACCGCGCAGGACTACCTGAACAAACGCGACGCGCTGCAGCAATCGGTCGGGGCGTTGAACCTGTTGGGCCAGCAGATCCAGTCGGCCAAATCGCAGGCGGATACTGCCCACGCGGCGCTGAAGCAGCCTGACGATCTGAAGGCGGTGTACAACCAGGCCTATGACAAGATCGTCACCGCCCCGGCCAACGCCTTGATGCCGGCGATCCCGACTACCGCCAGCTTTGTGCAGGATCTGGTGCAGGTCGGCGACTTCCTGCAGAGCCAGGGCAATCAGGTCAGCTTCAACAACAACGGCGTGCAGTTCCGCACTGCGCAGCAGGTGGCGCAATACAACACCATGATGTCGAATCTGGTGGCTAAGCAGCAGAACCTGATGAATGCGCAGAAAACCATTCAAAGCGTGACGCAATAATAACGCGTCCAGGCGCGAAACAGGCCGGCATTGCCGGCCTGTTTTATTTCCCCTCAGCGTTTCCAATCGCTTGCTGGCTTATTGCGCAGGCTTCTGTACTACACTTCAATTAATCCATTCATTAGGCAATGTAGTTTTCTTTCATTCATCACTTCGCTAGTTCCCGGCGGGATGAGTGCTCACAGGGAAGATCAAACAGAGCGTTGCGATCGGCGCTGCAGCTAAAAATAAATTGTGACTAATGTCACAATTCAAAAACAAAACGCCAATTTAAAAATGTGATCATAGTCACTTTATTGGGGGTTTTGTGGCGACTTTTTTCTCACTGTGCTTTTTTTACACGCCATAAATGTGATCTTAGTCACTATAAAGGGTGGTTTGTTGGGGTGTTGTGTGTGATTTGTATCACAAAAAATCCGTGAAGTTCGCGTGACAAAAACAGCGTGATAGAGTCCGTTTCGCATACAGCGGCAACACGGCTGGATCGTCACAACAATAATCACGCGCTCTATTGTCAGCGCGTAACAATAGGGGTGTGTTTTATGTTTTCACCAGACATCAAGGTTAAAGTGCAAAACTTTGGCCGCTTCCTGAGCAACATGGTGATGCCCAACATCGGCGCCTTTATCGCCTGGGGGATTATCACCGCGCTATTCATTCCAACCGGCTGGCTGCCGAATGAGACCTTGGCTAAGCTGGTAGGCCCGATGATCACCTACCTGCTGCCGCTGCTGATCGGCTACACCGGCGGGCGGCTGGTGGGCGGCGATCGCGGCGGCGTGGTCGGCGCCATCACCACCATGGGCGTCATCGTCGGCGCCGACATGCCGATGTTCCTCGGCGCGATGATCGCCGGCCCGCTGGGCGGTTGGGCCATCAAGCATTTCGATCGCTGGGTGGACGGCAAGATCAAAAGCGGCTTTGAAATGCTGGTGAACAACTTCTCCGCCGGCATCATCGGCATGCTGCTGGCGATCCTGGCCTTCCTGGGCATCGGGCCGCTGGTGGAGGTGCTTTCCAAGCTGCTGGCGGCGGGCGTGCACGTGATGGTGACGAACAACCTGCTGCCATTGGCGTCCATCTTCGTTGAACCGGCGAAAATCCTGTTCCTGAACAACGCCATCAACCACGGCATCTTCTCGCCGCTGGGTATTCAGCAGGCCACGGAAGCCGGCAAATCGGTGTTCTTCCTGATAGAAGCCAACCCAGGTCCGGGCATGGGCGTGCTGATGGCCTACATGTTCTTTGGCCGCGGCAGCGCCAAGCAATCCGCCGGCGGTGCGGCGATCATTCACTTCCTGGGCGGCATCCACGAAATCTACTTCCCCTACGTGCTGATGAACCCACGCTTGCTGCTGGCGGTGATCCTGGGCGGCATGACCGGCGTCTTTACCCTGACGATGCTGAACGGCGGCCTGGTTTCTCCGGCTTCCCCGGGTTCGATTTTGGCGGTGCTGGCGATGACGCCGAAAGGCGCTTACTTCGCCAACATTGCGGCGGTATGCGCAGCCTTCGCCGTCTCCTTCGTGGTATCCGCTTTCCTGCTGAAAACCTCCAAGGTGAAAGAGGATGACGATCTGGAAGCCGCGACCCGTCGCATGCAAGAGATGAAATCGCAGTCCAAAGGCGGCGCGGCGGTGCCGGCATCGGTCGACGGCGATCTGAGCACCGTGCGCAAAATCATCGTCGCCTGCGATGCGGGCATGGGTTCCAGCGCCATGGGCGCCGGGGTGCTGCGCAAGAAAGTGGCCGACGCCGGGCTGAAGAACATCTCGGTGACCAACAGCGCCATCAATAGCCTGCCGGACGACGTGGATCTGGTGATCACCCACCGCGATCTGACCGAGCGCGCGATGCGCCACGCGCCGCAGGCCCAGCACATCTCGCTGACCAACTTCCTCGACAGCAAGCTGTACAGCGATCTGGTCGAGCGTTTGGTGGCGGTCAACAAAACCACCGACAACCAGCAGAAGGTGCTGGGCGCGCTGGACGACAGCTTTGAAGCCGGGGAACCGAACCTGTTCAAGCTGAGCGAGAGCAACGTGTTCCTCAACCTGCAGGCCAGCGACAAAGAGCAGGCGATCCGCTTCGCCGGCGAGCAGCTGGTGAAGGGCGGCTACGTCGAGGCGGAATACGTGCCGGCGATGCTGGAGCGCGAAAAGCTCACCTCCACTTACCTGGGCGAATCGATCGCCGTGCCGCACGGCACCATCGAGGCCAAAGACCGGGTGCTGAGCACCGGCGTGGTGTTCTGTCAGTACCCACAGGGCGTGCGCTTCGGCGATGAAGAGGATGAAGTGGCCCGTCTGGTGATCGGCATCGCCGCGCGCAACAACGAGCATATTCAGGTGATCACCAGCCTGACCAACGCGCTGGATGACGAGAGCGTGATCGAGCGGCTGGCGAATACCACCAGCGTTCAGGAAGTGCTGGACCTGCTCGGCGGCAAAAAAGCCGGATAACGGAATCATTTTAAAGGGTGCAGCTTGCTGCACCCTTCGACATTAAGAAGGTAGAGTTATGAAAGCATTACATTTTGGCGCAGGGAATATCGGCCGTGGTTTTATCGGCAAGCTGCTGGCGGACGCGGGGGTTGAGGTGACCTTCGCCGACGTCAATCAAACGGTGCTGGATCTGCTGAACAGCCGAAAAAGCTACTCGGTGCACGTGGTGGGCGAGCAAGAGCGCGTGGAGCGCGTCAACAACGTCAGCGCCGTCAACAGCGGCAGCGAGGCCGCGGCGGCGCTGATCGCCAAGGCGGATCTGGTGACCACCGCCGTGGGTCCGCAAATTCTCGCCAAAATCGCCGGCACGATCGCCAAAGGGCTGGTGCTGCGCCATCAGCAGGGCAATGTGCAGCCGCTGAACATCATCGCCTGCGAGAACATGGTGCGCGGCACCAGCCAGCTGAAGCAGCACGTGTTCGCCGCGCTGCCGCAGGACGAGCAGGCATGGGTTGAACAGCACGTCGGCTTCGTCGATTCGGCGGTCGACCGCATTGTGCCGCCGGCGGACAGTAGCGATCCGCTGGAAGTGACGGTGGAAACCTTCAGCGAATGGATCGTCGATCAGACGCAGTTTAAAGGCCAGCCTCCGGCGATCGCCGGCATGGAACTGACCGACAACCTGATGGCGTTCGTCGAGCGCAAGCTGTTCACCCTCAACACCGGCCACGCCATCACCGCCTACCTCGGCCAACGGGCCGGGCTGCAAACCATTCGCGACGCCATTCTCGACCCGGCGATCCGCCGCGTGGTGAAAGGGGCGATGGAAGAGAGCGGCGCGGTGCTGATCAAGCGTTACGGCTTCGACGCCGACAAGCATGCCGCCTACATCAACAAAATCCTCAGCCGCTTTGAAAATCCGTATCTGCACGACGACGTCGAGCGCGTAGGGCGCCAGCCGCTGCGTAAACTGAGCGCCGGCGATCGCCTGATCAAACCGCTGCTGGGCACGCTGGAATACGGCCTGCCGCATGCCAATCTGATCCAGGGCATCGCCGCCGCCATGAGCTACCGCAGCGAACAGGATCCGCAGGCGCAGGAACTGGCGGAACTGCTGAACACGCTCGGGCCGAAAGCCGCGCTGGCGCAAATTTCCGGCCTGCCGGCGGAAAGCGAGGTTGTAGAAGAGGCCGTTGCTGTGTATAACGCCATGCACAAGTAGAATCGTGATGATGAACACCCGAGCGCAGCTTGCTGCGCTCCTGGAACCCGAGTTCGGCATCGACGGCCCTCCCCACGCCTTTCGAAAAGCGACGATGGAAGAAGCACAGGCATTTGAAAACCAGGTTCTGGAAAAGCTGAACGCGGGCAAAACGGTGCGCAGCTTCCTGATCGCGGCGGTAGAGCTGCTGGCGGAAGCGCTCAACGTGCTGGTGGTGCAGGTATTCCGCAAGGACGACTATGCGGTGAAATACGCCGTCGAACCGCTATTGTCCGGCAGCGGCCCGCTGGGGGAGCTGTCGGTACGCCTGAAGCTGATGTACGGGCTGGGGGTGATCTCCCGCCACGAATATGAAGACGCCGAACTGCTGATGGCGATGCGCGAAGAGCTGAACCACGACGGTTCGGAATACCGCTTCGTTGACGACGAAATCCTCGGGCCGTTCGGCGAGCTGCACTGCGTGGCCGCGCTGCCGCCGGTGCCGACCTTCCTGCAGCCGGGCGAGGCGGATGAAGCGCTGATCGCCATGCAGCGCCAGCGCTATCAGCAGATGGTGCGCTCCACCATGGTGCTGTCCATTACCGACCTGATCGCCGGCATCGGCGCCAAACAACCTTCCCGACTCTCTCCTCTCGGCCGCGGCTAAGCGAAGGCCGCGCGCCATTCGTCGAACAGCAACCACAGCGCGGTGGCGGCCATCAGCCCGGACATCACGCCGTTGAAGGCGCGCAGTTTCCAGGTGACCCGCAGCGCGTTGCGCAACCGGTCGCCCAACACCGCCCACAGCAGCACGCACGGCAAGTTCAGCAGCGCGAAACCGGCGATGATAGACAGCGTATGGACGAAAGTGGCGCCTTCGCGCGGGGTGAACAGGATCGCCACGTTGATCACCATCAGCCAGGCCTTGGGGTTGATTGCCTGAAACAGCGCGCCGCTGAGCAGGCTCATCGGCTGCGCCTGTTCTTTGGCGTCCGGCGAGGCCGCCTGAAACAGCTTCCATGACAGCCACAGCAGATAGGCGCAGCCGATCACCGCCAGCGGCAGGCGGATGACGCCGGCCCAGCTCAGCGCCAGCGCCAGCAGCGGGATAATGATCGCCAGCTGTACCGCACAACCGACGCAGATGCCGAACAGCATCGGCAGGGTGCGGCGCAGGCCGAAGTTAACGCCCGACGAGGCCAGCAGCAGGTTGTTGGGGCCGGGAGTGATCGACATGACGGTGACGTAGCTGACAAAGGCGGAGTCCAGCATGGCAGGTTCCTTGAACGTGAAAATGACGGTAATAACGAGAGGATCAGCATAATCGCTGCGATGGGATGGTGACAGAATCACAAATCGGATATTGTCATGGTTACAGTTGTATGAAATGTAAACTGTACCCATTACCTGGAGAGAAACTGTGACCTTGCTCGATGAAACCCCGGATACCCGTTACCTGCAGCTGGCGGATACGCTGGCCGAAGCCATTCGCCGCGGCACGCTGCAGCCCGGCGACCGCTTGCCTTCGGTGCGGCGCTGTGCGCAAACCCATCGGGTCAGCATCAATACCGTGGTGTCGGCTTACCGCACGCTGGAGGATCGCGGGCTGATCGAAGCGCGGCCGCAGTCGGGGTTTTATGTCCGCAGCACGCTGCCGGCGCTGAAGATGGCCTCGGCGCCCAGCGGCCGCATCGAGCCGCCGGCGGACGACGTGCTGGCGTTGATCGATACGGTGTTCGCCGCCCAGCAGAACCCGGCCTTCACCAACATTGCGCTGGCCTGCCCGCAGACCAGCGATTTCTATCCCGGCGGCAAACTGGGGCGCATGCTGTCTTCCCAACTGCGCCGCCAGCCGGGTCTGATCGGACAATATCCGTTGCCGCCCGGCAGCCTGCGGCTGCGTCAGCAGATCGCCCGCCGCTCAATGACGCTCGGCATGCTGTTGGAGCCGGGCGACGTGGTGTTGACCCATGGCTGCATGGAGGCGCTGCAGCTGGCGCTGCGCGTCACCACCAAACCGGGCGACTGTGTCGGGCTGGAGTCACCGACCTACTTTTATCTGCTGCCGCTGCTGGCCAGCCTGGGGCTGAAAGCGCTGGAAATCCCTACCGATCCCCAGCTGGGGCTGTCGCTGGACGCGCTGGAGCTGCTGCTGAACGAGAAGCGGCTGAATGCGGTGATCGCCATGCCGACGGTGCAAAACCCGCTGGGTTGCACCATGCCGCTGGCGGCGAAAAAGCGGCTGGCGCGGCTGATGAACGATCATCAGGTGCCGTTGATTGAAGATGGGCTGTATGCCGAGATCCAGTTCGGCGGCGCGCTGTCGCCGGCGGTGAAGGCGTTCGATCGCGACGGCTGGGTGCTGTTTTGCTCCAGCTTCACCAAAACGCTGGCGCCGGATTTTCGCGTCGGCTGGATCTGCGGCGGCCGTTTTCACGAGGCGTTGCGCAAGCTGAAGGCGGTGTCGTCGATGTCCGAGTCGCAGCTGCTGTCGGAAACGCTGGCGACCTTCCTGGAGAGCGGCGGCTACGATCACCATTTGCGCAACCTGCGCAAGCGCTATGCGGCGCAGGTCGACGAGGCGAGGGCGCTGATCGCCCGGCATTTCCCGCGCGGCACGCTGGCCACGCAGCCGGCGGGCGGCTTCGTGTTCTGGGTCGAATTCCCTCCCGGCGTGGACAGCGTGGCGCTGTTCCATCAGCTGCTGGAGGAGCAGATCTGTTTGACGCCGGGCACCCTGTATTCCCCGAGCGGGCGCTACCGCAACGCGCTGCGGCTCTCCTGCTGCTACCCGTTCAACGCGCGCTACACCCAGGCGCTGGCTCGGCTCGGCGCCAGGGCCTGCGAGATGAGCGGCCTGCCGCCCGGCATTGCGCAGGACGGGTAACGGCGCGCGCCTTTTGCTACAATGCCGGTATCATTGATTAGCGTGCCATTTTGGGCACAACGGGCCAGAGACCATGAAAGAGAAAGAAAAGGCAGAGATTAAGCGCCTGAGCGACCTGCTGGACGCCTTGAACCACAAAGACGCCACCGTGATCCAACAGGGCAACCCTGAGTTGATCGCGCAGCACACCAAAGAGAAAGAGAAACTGGCGACGGAGATCGAGCGCCTGAAAAACGTGCGCGGCGAGAAGCTGAGCGCCGAAGCGCAGAAGCTGAGCCAGCTGCCGTTCAGCCGCGAGATCACCAAGAAAGAGCAGGCCGATATGGGCGCGCTGAAGAAAAGCGCGCGCGGGCTGATTGTGGTGCACCCGATGACCGCGCTGGGCCGCGAGATGGGCCTGAAAGCGGTCACCGGCTACGCCAAGAAAGCGTTCTGAATCCCCGGGCGTCAGACCTTGGTGGTGAAATACGCCTTGGTCTGATAGGGCACGGTGACCGTGTCCTTGCCCCGCAGTTCCTCTTCTTCCGCCACCAGTTGGCGCAACCGATCGATAACCTGCTCCTGTTGCGGCTGCGGCAGCGCGGCGATAAAGCTGGTTGAACGCACGCGGTTGTAGATCACGTCCTCCACCGCGCCGCGGTGGCCGAGCATAAACACCTGCTCCTGCAGCGGTTCAAAGCCTTTGAACGGGAAGAGTTTGCGCCATTCGCCGGTATAGAAACGCGGCGCATCGCCTTCGTGGCTATCGACGATCTGATTCAGTTTACGCACCCAACCGACGCGCGCATCGCGCATGTTCCACACCAGGCCGAGTTTGCCGCCGGGCTTGAGAATGCGCTGGATTTCCGCCAGCGCCTGCGGCGTGGCGAACCAATGGAAGGACTGGGCGCACACCACGGCATCCACCGACTCGTCCGGTAGCGGGATCGCGTCGGCGGTGCCCGCCAGCGTTTTCACCTGCGGCAGCGCCGCCGACAGTTTTTCCAGCATTTGCGGCACCGGTTCGACGGCGATCACCTGCGCGCCGGTTTCCAGCAGGCGCGGGGTGAACTTGCCGGTGCCGGCGCCGAGATCGATGACCGTCATGCCGGCGTGCAGGCCGATGACGTCACGCAGCCAGGCGGCGATTTCCGGCGGGTAATCCGGCCGGCCTTTCACATAGCGATCGGCATTGGCCTGATAGCCCTCGGCGGCGGCGTGATGAATCGAATGGGTCGGGGTGGTCATATACCTGGCTCCTGGCTGAAAAAACGTGCGGCTACAGTATAGGCGGAAGAAAAGGGTTAACGCGGCATTCGGCGCACGTTTTTCATTTTTCCGCCCGCGCTTTCAATGGCCGAGCAGGCGGCGGTTGAAATCCTCAAGGCGCCCTTCGGCGAGCCGAGTGAGCATGGTCTTGCTCCAGCTGGCGGAGAGGCCGGCCACCGCCAACAGGCGGCGATACTGTTCCGCATCGAACGGCATGTGCCAGGCGATGGCGATGGCTTCGGCCACCGACACATCGCTGTTGCGCGCCGCCAGCGCCAGCGGACGATCGCCGCTGACCGCGCCCGGCGACACCACCCGATACAGCCAGCCGCAGCGGCCGCTTTGCTGCATCAGCACCGAAATGTCCTCGATGGCGAAGTGATAATTGAGCTTGAAACACGGCGAGCGCGGCTGGGTGACCTGGATCAGCGCCTCGCCCCAGCGGAAGATGTCGCCCATAAACACATTGTGTTCGGTCAGCCCTTCGGTGGAGATATTCTCGCCGAAGGCCGGGGCGCAAAATTGCTCGGCCTGCGCCGGAAACTGCTCGCGCCAGTGGGCATAATGCTCGCGCGGGTAGTGGCACAGCGCGCGGTCCGGCCCGCCGTGGTAGCTTTTTTCGGCCTGTTCGTCGCCTTCCAGGCCGAGCGGCGTGAGCCGGATGGCGCCATCCACCTGGCGTTTGGCGATGGCGCTGGGGCGCCCGCCTTCATAGGGTTGGATGCTGCCGATGTAAACGTCTGGGTGATGCATGTGCGCCTCCGTGTCTCGCGTCGAGGGCTCAGCATAGCCTGAGTTGTTCTCGTACACTACCCGGCATTTACCTGTACGGAAGGATGTGTTTTTCCTGTCTATATTTAGGCTTTTATCGTCGAGAAAAAACCATGCGTTTCATTGTATTGAGGCATGCGGAGTCAGAATGGAACCGCTCGGGGATTATTCAGGGGCGAAGTGACAGTCCGCTGACAGAAGAGGGGCGACGTCAAATCGCTGGGCTTGGCGCTCGCTTGCAAATGTTATCGGTCACTTTGTTGATCAGTTCACCGGCTGGTCGGGCTTTTACGACAGCGGAGACGTTGGCTGAGAGATGTGGCTGCACTGTGCAAATGGATGAGCGTTTGCAGGAGCAAGATTTTGGCCGACTGGAAGGATTATCTTATGCGCAGGCCATGCGCGATTATCCAGAAGCGACGCAGTGCCTCTTTGCCGGTAAGGCAGAGGCGTCGGCTCCGGGAGGGGAGAATGCTTATGAGGTTGCCTGGCGCCTGATGGCTTGTCTGTCCGATCTGGCTGTCGATGGACAAAATCAAACGCTTGGTGTTGTTACGCACGGCCATGCTCTGCAGGCACTGATTTGGTGGCTTAAAGGGGCCGACCCGCAGGAGGACCTCCGCAGATACGGTCATCGCAATTGCGGCTACGCAATGCTTGATGCGACCGCCTCTGGTTTTAACTTGTTGAATTGGGGAGTCGCGACCCACCTGTTGCCACAAAGATAGGGCGAGGAACGGATATTCCTCGCCTGAGGGCGTCAGAAGGTGGTCCAGTTCTCTTCCGCTGCGGCGTTGGCGGCCGCGGGTTTTACGGCCGGCGCTTTCGGCGCGGCGGCTTTCACGGCGGCGGGTTCGGTCTGCTCCGCCAAACGGAACACCGAAACGCTCTGCAACAGCATGTCGGCCTGCTCTTCCAGTGAATCGGCGGCGGCGGCGGACTCTTCCACCAGCGCGGCGTTCTGCTGAGTGGTATGGTCCATTTCGACGATCGCCTGGCCAATCTGGGCGATGCCGCGCGTCTGTTCATCGGAGGCGGCGGCGATCTCGGCCATGATGTCGCGCACGTGGGTAACCGAGCGGACGATCTGCTCCATGGTATTGCCGGTGCTTTCCACCAGGTCGGTGCCTGTTTTCACCCGGCTGACCGATTCGGCGATCAGCCCTTCGATCTCCTTCGCCGCCTGGGCGCTGCGGCTCGCCAGGCTGCGCACTTCGCTGGCGACCACCGAGAAGCCGCGTCCCTGTTCGCCGGCGCGCGCCGCTTCCACCGCGGCGTTGAGCGCCAGGATGTTGGTCTGGAAGGCAATACCGTTGATCAGGGTGGTAATTTCTGCGATACGCTGTGAACTGCTGGAAATATCGCGCATGGTGCTGACCACGTTCTCCACCAGCTTGCCGCCCTGTTGCGCGGTCTGCGAGGCGTCGGTGGCCAGCTGATTGGCGTGATGGGCGTTGTCGGCGTTTTGTTTCACCGTGGCGGTCAGCTGTTCCATGCTGGCGGCGGTTTCTTCGACCGCCGCCGCCTGCTGTTCGGTGCGGGAAGAGAGATCGGTGTTGCCGGCGGCGATTTCCGCCGAGGCGGTGGAGACCTGGCTGACCCCCATCTGGATCTTCTCAATCATGGTGCGCAGATTTTGGCTCATCGCCGCCACCGCGTTCAGCAACTGCCCCAACTCATCGCGGCGGGTGCTGGTCTGCGCCTGGCGCAGATCGCCGCCGGCGATGCGTTCCGCCATCGCCAGCGTACTTTGCAGCGGACGGGTGATCTGCAGCGTGATGCGCCAGGCGATAAGCACTCCGGCGATAATCGCGATCAGGGTGGTGATGCCCATCTGCAGCTGCGCCAGGTTGATGTTGCTGCGCGTCTGCGCCAATTCGTCCTGCATAAAGGCGTTCACCAGCGTGCCGATCTCATGCGCGCGTTCACCGAGCTGTCGGCTGATCTGCTGCTCGTGCTCATAGGCCGGCAGGTAGGCCGCGATACGGTTTTTGTAATCGTCCAGGGCAGCCAGCAGCGGTTGCAGCTGCGGGCGCTGCGCGTCGCTGACCCGGCGGCTCAAGGCGTTGGCCGCGTCGCGCGCGTCGTCGATGGCTGCCATCAGCGGCGCTTCGGTTTCCTTGTTCAGGCTCAGCAGCAGACCGCGCGCGCCGTAGCGCACCTGGGTCAGCTTCTGGTTCAGCTGGATGAAGGCCAACTGCAGATCGCCGTTGGTGAGCTGGCGCTCCACCTGGCTCAGGCTGGCCTGCACTTCCGACATGTTCCAGCTCTGGCGCACCGCGTCTTTCGCCGAGACCGCCTGCTCAAAGATTTTTTGCTGTTGCTGATATTCCCCAATCAGCGTCACCAGACGCTGCAGATCCTTGCGGCTTTGGGCGTCCCAGTCCAACGTCTGGCCCTGGTCTATCAGTTTGACGGCGTTATCGATATTGGCGCGGTTGTTCTGCAGATACTCCGGCTGGTAGGTCTGGCCGTACATGGCGCGGTTGTATTTGGCCTGGTTGATCTCCTCGTTCAGCCGGTTGCTGAAGTCGATGCGATCGGCGCGGGATTCGATGATGTGCAGGTATTGCGCCCCGGTGCCGGCGATGACGACCGCCAACAGCAGCAACAGCGCGAAACCGAAGCCGAGCTTTTTACCTACGGTGAGATGGGTGAACTTTCCTGCCAATGCTTGCAATGCCGCCATAGCGTTTTTCCTTCTCCGGGCGAACGTCAATTGAACAAACCATCGGCAAGAAGTGGTCAAACTTTAGCGGATTTCAGGCAAAAAAATACCCGCCTGCGGCGGGCATCTTCATCAACGGGGGCGAATTACTTCTTCGCGGCGAAGCGTGCGGCCGCTTCGTCCCAGTTGACCACGTTCCAGAACGCCTTGATGTAGTCAGGGCGTTTGTTCTGATATTTCAGGTAGTAAGCGTGTTCCCACACGTCCAGACCGATGATTGGGAAACCGGAAGCGCCGGCGACGGCTTCGCCCATCAGCGGGCTGTCCTGGTTAGCGGTAGACACCACGGCCAGTTTGCCGTCTTTCAGCACCAGCCAGGCCCAACCGGAACCGAAGCGGGTGGCTGCGGCTTTCTCGAACTCTTCCTGGAATTTCTCAACGCTGCCGAAATCGCGCTCGATGGCCGCTTTCAGATCGCCGCCCAGCGTGGTGCCGGTTTTCAGGTTTTTCCAGAAGAAGCTGTGGTTGGCGTGGCCGCCGGCGTTGTTGCGCATGAAAGTGCGTTTGTCGGCAGGCACTTTATCCAGATCCTGGATCAGCTCTTCAACGCTGTATTTGGCCAGCTCAGGGTAAGCTTCCAGCACGGTGTTGGCGTTGTTGACGTAGGTCTGATGGTGTTTGGTGTGATGGATTTCCATCGTCTGCTTGTCGAAATGCGGTTCCAGTGCGTCGTAAGCGTACGGCAGGGATGGCAGTGAATAACTCATAATCATCATCTCCAGTGGTGTATGGGCGGCGCAAAGGGCGAGCACCGCGTAAGCAGTCGGATCATTATAGTTAATTAAATGATATTGAAAATGATTATCAATGCCCTGCTGACTGTGTGGTTAATGAACAAATCGCTGCGTTAACATACTGATAGAAAGGAGGCCTTGAGCGCCTCTTCATGCCTTGGCGCCGATGCGTTGGTTACTCTCTATACTGTAGAGAGCGCCGAGCCTGCTGCGACGCCGAAATGTATCGAAATGTGCCAATGCGTTCACTGAATGAGCACGAGTGTGTAACAACCACAAGCACGCTGTGGTAATATCGCCGCGTCGCGTATCAGCATAACAACAGTGACATTAGCGCTCCGCCGTTTTGGCGAGGAGCGCCATTTGAACAATGTGACAATCGAGAGTAAAGGAGACCCCCATGCAGGTCAGCAGAAGGCAGTTCTTTAAGATCTGCGCTGGCGGTATGGCAGGAACGACGGTAGCCGCGCTGGGCTTTGCCCCCGAAGTGGCGTTGGCGGAAACCCGGCAGTACAAACTGCTGCGCGCCCGCGAGACCCGTAATACCTGTACGTATTGTTCCGTCGGCTGTGGGCTGTTGATGTACAGCCTTGGTGATGGCGCCAAAAACGCCAAAGAAAGCATTTTCCATATCGAAGGGGATCCGGATCACCCGGTAAACCGTGGCGCGCTTTGCCCGAAAGGCGCCGGCCTGGTTGACTTTATCCACAGCGAAAGCCGCCTCAAGTACCCGGAATACCGGGCGCCGGGGTCGGACAAATGGCAGCGCATCAGCTGGGACGACGCCTTTACCCGCATCGCCAAGCTGGTGAAAGAAGACCGTGACGCCAACTTCATCAAAACCAACGACCAGGGCGTTACCGTCAACCGTTGGCTGACCACCGGCATGCTGTGCGCCTCGGCCGCCAGCAACGAAACCGGTTTTCTGTCGCAAAAATTTAGTCGCGCTCTCGGCATGCTTGCCGTAGACAACCAGGCGCGTGTCTGACACGGACCAACGGTAGCAAGTCTTGCTCCAACATTTGGTCGCGGTGCGATGACCAACCACTGGGTTGATATCAAGAACGCGAATTTGATTATCGTCATGGGCGGTAATGCGGCGGAAGCGCATCCGGTGGGGTTCCGCTGGGCGATGGAAGCCAAAATACACAACAATGCCAAGCTGATCGTGATCGATCCGCGCTTTACCCGAACCGCATCGGTGGCGGACTTCTACACGCCGATCCGCTCCGGGACCGACATTGCTTTCCTGTCGGGCGTGTTGCTGTATCTGATGACCAACAACAAGTTTAACCGCGAGTACGTCGAGGCCTACACCAACGCCAGCCTGCTGGTGCGGGAAGACTTTGCCTTCGAAGACGGCTTGTTCAGCGGCTACGACGCGGAAAACCGCAAGTACGACAAAACCACCTGGAACTACCAGTTCGACGAGAACGGCTTCGCCAAGCGCGACGTCACGTTGCAGGATCCACGCTGCGTGTGGAACCTGCTGAAGCAGCACGTGAGCCGTTACACGCCTGACGTGGTGACCAACATCTGCGGCACGCCGAAGGACGATTTCCTCAAGGTGTGCGAATACATCGCCGAAACCTGCGTCGCGGATAAGACCGCTTCGTTCCTGTACGCCCTGGGCTGGACTCAGCACTCGGTCGGCGCGCAGAACATTCGCACCATGGCGATGATCCAGCTGCTGCTCGGCAACATGGGCATGGCGGGCGGCGGCGTCAACGCGCTGCGCGGCCACTCCAACATCCAGGGGCTGACCGATCTCGGCCTGCTGTCGCAGAGCCTGCCGGGCTACCTGACGCTGCCGTCGGAGAAACAGACCGATCTCGAGACCTACCTGAAGGCCAACACGCCGAAGGCGCTGCTGCCGGGCCAGGTGAACTACTGGGGCAACTACCCGAAATTCTTCGTCAGCATGATGAAGACCTTCTACGGCGACAAGGCGCAGAAGGACAACAGCTGGGGCTTTGACTGGCTGCCGAAGTGGGACAAGGGCTACGACGTGCTGCAGTACTTCGAGATGATGTCGCAGGGCAAGGTCAACGGCTACTTCTGCCAAGGCTTTAACCCGGTGGCGTCGTTCCCGAACAAAAACAAGGTGGTGGCTTCGCTGTCCAAGCTGAAGTTCCTGGTGACCATCGATCCGTTGAACACCGAGACCTCCAACTTCTGGCAGAACCACGGCGAGTTCAACGAGGTGGATTCCTCGCAGATCCAGACCGAAGTGTTCCGCCTGCCGTCCACCTGCTTCGCCGAAGAGAACGGCTCGATCGTCAACTCCGGCCGCTGGCTGCAGTGGCACTGGAAAGGCGCGGACGCCCCGGGTGAAGCGCTGAACGACGGCGAGATCCTGGCGGGCATCTTCAGCCGCCTGCGCGAGATGTATGCGCGCGACGGCGGCGCGGTGCCGGAACAGGTGCTGAACATGCGCTGGGACTACCTGACGCCGGACAACCCGGCCCCGGAAGAGGTGGCGCAGGAGAACAACGGCAAGGCGCTGGCGGATCTGCTGGATGCCGATGGCAAAGTGGTGGTGAAAAAAGGCGAGCTGCTCAGCTCGTTCGCGCAGCTGCGCGACGACGGCACCACCGCCAGCGGTTGCTGGATCTTCGCCGGCAGCTGGACGCCGGCCGGCAACCAGATGGCGCGGCGCGACAACGCCGATCCGTCCGGTCTCGGCAACACGCTGGGCTGGGCCTGGGCATGGCCGCTCAACCGCCGCATTCTGTACAACCGCGCCTCGGCGGATCCGCAGGGTAAACCGTGGGATCCGAAACGCCAGCTGCTGGAGTGGGACGGCGCCAAGTGGGTCGGGGCCGATATCCCGGACTACAGCACCGCCGCGCCGGGCAGCGACGTCGGGCCGTTCATCATGCAGCCGGAAGGCATGGGCCGCCTGTTCGCCACCGACAAAATGGCGGAAGGGCCGTTCCCTGAACACTACGAGCCGTTCGAAACGCCGCTCGGCACCAACCCGCTGCACCCGAACGTGGTGTCCAACCCGGCGGCGCGCGTGTTCAAGGACGATCTGGCGGCGATGGGCAAATCCGACAAGTTCCCGTACGTCGGCACCACCTATCGTCTGACCGAGCACTTCCACTACTGGACCAAGCACGCGCGGCTGAACGCCATCGCCCAGCCGGAGCAGTTTGTGGAGATCGGCGAAAAGCTGGCGGAGAAGAAGGGCATCAAGCAGGGCGATACCGTGAAGGTCAGTTCCAACCGCGGCTACATCAAGGCCAAGGCGGTGGTGACCAAGCGAATTCGTACGCTGCAGGTGCACGGCCAGGAAGTCGACACCATCGGCATCCCGATTCACTGGGGTTACGAAGGGGTGGCGAAGAAAGGCTTTATCGCCAACACGCTGACGCCGTTCGTCGGCGACGCCAATACGCAAACGCCGGAGTTCAAGGCGTTCCTGGTCAACGTGGAAAAGGTGTAACGGAGACGAATTATGGCCATGCAATCTCAAGACATCATTCGTAAATCCGCCACCAATGGCTTCACGCCGGCGCCGCGCGCCCGTGACCACCAGGAAGAAGTGGCCAAACTGATCGATGTCACCACCTGTATCGGCTGCAAGGCCTGTCAGGTGGCCTGTTCCGAATGGAACGACATCCGCGACGAAGTGGGGCACAACGTCGGGGTGTACGATAACCCCGCCGATCTGACCGCCAAGTCGTGGACGGTGATGCGCTTCTCCGAGGTGGAGGAAAACGGCAAGCTGGAATGGCTGATCCGCAAGGATGGCTGCATGCACTGCGCCGATCCGGGCTGCCTGAAGGCCTGCCCGTCGGAAGGCGCGATCATTCAGTACGCCAACGGCATCGTCGACTTCCAGTCCGAGCACTGCATCGGCTGCGGCTACTGCATCGCCGGCTGCCCGTTTGACGTGCCGCGCATGAACAAGGACGACAACCGGGTGTACAAGTGCACCCTGTGCGTCGACCGCGTGGACGTCGGCCAGGAACCGGCCTGCGTGAAAACCTGCCCGACCGGCGCCATTCACTTCGGCACCAAGGAAGCGATGAAGCAGGTGGCGGCGGATCGCGTTAGCGAGCTGAACACCCGCGGCTACCAGAACGCCGGTCTGTACGATCCGGCAGGGGTGGGCGGCACGCACGTGATGTACGTGTTGCACCACGCCGACAAACCGCAGCTGTACCACGGTTTGCCGGACAACCCGAGCATCAGCCCGGCGGTGACCTTCTGGAAGGGCGTGTGGAAACCCCTGGCGGCCATCGGCTTTGCCGCCACCTTCGCGGCCAGCGTGTTCCACTATGTCGGCGTCGGGCCTAACCGCGTCGAGGATGAGGACGAGCACGACGAGTCGCATGACGAGGAGACGCGCAAATGAGAAAGGAAAAGCCCATTCAGCGTTACAGCGCGCCGGAGCGCATCAACCACTGGATAGTGGCGTTCTGCTTCGTGTTCGCCGCCATCAGCGGGCTGGGGTTCTTCTTCCCCTCCTTCAACTGGCTGATGAACATCTTCGGGACGCCGCAGCTGGCGCGCATTCTGCACCCGTTTGTCGGGGTCATCATGTTCGCCGCGTTCCTGCTGATGTTCCTGCGCTACTGGAAGCATAACCTGATCAACCGGGAAGATATCGTCTGGGCCAAGAACATCCACAAAATCGCCATGAACGAGGAAGTGGGTGATACCGGGCGCTATAATTTCGGCCAGAAGTGCGTGTTCTGGGCGGCGATTATCAGCCTGGTGCTGCTGCTGGCCAGCGGCGTGGTGATCTGGCGGCCGTATTTTGCGCCGTCGTTCTCCATCCCGCTGATCCGCATCGCGCTGCTGGTGCATTCGCTGGCCGCGGTCGGCCTTATCATCGTGATTATGGTGCACATTTACGCCGCATTGTGGGTAAAAGGCACCATTACCGCGATGGTGGAAGGCTGGGTGCCGGCGGCCTGGGCCAAGAAACATCATCCGCGCTGGTACCGTGAGGTCCGCGAGAAACGACAGGAAGATAAACCCTGATGAGTATCCGCATCGTTCCTAAAGAGCAGTTAGGGGCACAGCGTGAGAAGTCCACAACGGCGGAGAACATCCCGCCGTTACTTTTCGCCAACCTGAAAAGCCTGTACAGCCGCCGCGCCGATCGTCTGCGTCAGCTGGCGGTCGACAACCCGCTGGGTGACTACCTGAACTTTGCCGCCGAGCTGGCGCAGGCGCAGCAGCATGCGTTGCACGATAACCCGCTGCAGCTCGATCTGAGTGAAGCGTTGGTGCAGGGCGCCGCCAGCGGCAAACCGCCGCTCGATCTGAGCGTGTTCCCGCGCAGCGAGCACTGGCGCAAGCTGCTGACGTCGCTGATCGCCGAGCTGCGTCCGCAGGCGCCGGAGCACATTCTGGTGGTGCTGGACAACCTGGAGAAGGCCTCGGCGCACGAGCTGGAGCTGATGGCCGACGCCTTGCTCAACCGCGAGTTCGGCAAGGTGGGCAGCGAGAAGGCGCCGTTCCTCTGGGCCGCACTGTCGCTCTATTGGGCGCAGATGGCCAGCCTGATCCCCGGCAAGGCGCGCGCCGAATACGGCGAGCAGCGCCAGTTCTGCCCGGTGTGCGGCAGCATCCCGGTTTCCAGCATGGTGCATATCGGCACCGTCAACGGCCTGCGCTACCTGCACTGCAACCTGTGCGAAAGCGAATGGCACGTGGTGCGGGTGAAGTGCAGCAACTGCGAGCAGACCCGCGATCTCAACTACTGGTCGCTGGACAGCGAGCAGGCGGCGGTGAAGGCGGAAAGCTGCGGCGACTGCGGCACTTACCTGAAGATCCTCTATCAGGAAAAAGACCCGCAGGTCGAAGCGGTGGCCGACGATCTGGCTTCGCTGGTGCTGGACGCCCGCATGGAAGAGGAAGGCTTCGGCCGCAGCAGCATCAATCCGTTCCTGTTCCCGGCGGAGTAACCGCCCGGCCCCGTTCGCGCGGGGCCGGACAAGCAATTTCAGAACGGGCTTCTGGCATTCGCCCGGGCGAGTTGCTACGTTTAGGCCATGACGCGCCAAGCGAAAGGAACCACGATGTTAAACACCCTGGCAAAACTGACCGCGGTCGCCGTGTTGGCGATCGGACTGGCGGCCTGCGACAACAAGGACGACACCAAACCGGCGGTGCCGCCACCGGACACCAAGCCGACCGTGACGCAGCCCGCGCCACCGCCGCCGCCTGCGCCGGTAGAGGCCCCACCCGCGCCGCCGGGGCTGAACGTGTCGCTGCAGAAGGGCAAGATCACCTTCGAGTTGCCGCCGGGCTTTAGCGATCAAACGCTGAACAGCGGCATCGTCAATGACAGCACCTCCACCATCCAGCGCTTCCTCGACGGCAAGTCGCGCCAGAGCGCGGTTTCGTCCGAAGTGATCCCGCCGGACGGCATGAAGATCAATACCAGCGACAAAATGCTGAAAGAGCTGACGCAGAGCGCCATCACGGTGCTGGCCGAGCGCTATCAGAATATCCAGACCACCAAAGAAGAGAACTTCACCGTCGGCAAACAGAAGTTTCGCCGGGTGGATACCGAGCAGACCGTCAACGGCCAAAAGGTGGTGTCCACCCTGGTGTTGACGGTGTTCAACAAACGGGTGGTAACGCTGCAAATGCTGTCGCCGGCCAAAACGCCGGAAGTGCATCAGGCGCTGGTGCAGCGGATTATCGATACTCTGGCGGTGAAGTAAGGGCATTGCGCCGCGGCCAGGACGAAGCGGAGGAGACCGGATGAAGCTTATCGGCAGTTACACCAGCCCCTTTGTGCGCAAGATTTCCGTGATGCTGCTGGAGAAGGGGATCGCGTTTGAATTCGTCAACGATCCGCCGTATGAGCCCGGCAGCCGGGTGAAGGAGCAGAACCCGCTCGGCAAAGTGCCGGTGCTGATCGCCGATGACGGCGAGGTGTTTTACGACTCGCCGATCGTGGCCGAATACCTCGAACTGCTGACGGTGGAGCCGGCGTTTTTGCCGGCCGATCGCGCCGTGGCGCTGCGCGTCCGCCAGGTGGCGGCGCTGGCGGACGGCGTGACCGAAGCGGCGGCGACGCTGTACCGAGAAAGCCGGCGTGCGCCGGAAAAGCAGGACGAAAACTGGATGCTGCGCCAGCGTGACAAGCTGACGCACGGCCTGGATGCGCTGGAGGCGCTGGCGCAGGAAAAAACGTGGCTCAATGCCGAGCGGCTGACGCTGGCGGATATCGCCACCGGCTGCGCGCTGGGCTACCTGAATTTCCGCCGCATCCTGCCCAACTGGTGCGTCCAACGTCCGGCGCTGGTCAAGCTGGCCGAACGCCTGTTCGCCCGCGAAAGTTTCGCCCGCACGGCGCCGCCCTGAACGTTCTTTTCTCCCCGCCGCGGCGGGGTTTTGCTATGCCGATACGTCTAAACTGAAAACCGAGCGACCATGAGCACTGAATCCCACCTTCTTTACAGCCAACTGCCCGCCATCGACCGCCTGCTGCGTGAACCCGCGATTGAACCGCTGGTGGCGCAGCATGGCCAGACGCTGATCGGCGAACTGCTGCGCCGGCTGCAGGCCGAGGCGCGCGACGCGATAAAACAGCAGCAACGTTTACCGGCCTGGTGCGGCGACTGGCCGCAGGCGCTGCGGGCGGAGCTGGCCCGGCAGCAGCGCCCGGCGTTATTGCCGGTGTTCAACCTCAGCGGCACTGTGCTGCACACCAACCTCGGGCGCGCCCTGCTGGCGCAGCCGGTGCAGGATGCGGTGAGCGCGGTGATGGGGGAGGCGGTGACGCTGGAGTACGATCTGGACGGCGCCGGGCGCGGCCATCGCGATCGGGCGGTGGCGAGTCTGCTGTGCCGGCTGACCGGCGCGGAAGACGCTTGCATCGTCAATAACAACGCGGCGGCGGTGCTGCTGATGCTGGCGGCGATCGCCCCCGGCAAAGAGGTGGTGGTATCGCGCGGCGAGCTGGTGGAGATCGGCGGCGCGTTCCGCATTCCCGACGTGATGCGCCAGGCCGGCTGCCAATTGGTTGAGGTCGGCACCACCAACCGCACCCATCTGAAGGATTACCGCCAGGCCATCAACGAGCAGACCGGCCTGTTGATGAAAGTGCACACCAGCAACTACAGCATTCAGGGCTTTACCGCGGCGGCCGATGAGGCCGAACTGGCGCTGCTCGGGGCCGAACAGGGCGTGCCGACCGCCACCGATCTGGGCAGCGGCTCGCTGATCGATATGGCGCAGTACGGCCTGCCCGCCGAACCGATGCCGCAGCGGTTGCTGGCCGCCGGCGTCGATCTGGTGACGTTCTCCGGCGATAAGCTGCTGGGCGGCCCGCAGGCCGGCATCATCGTCGGCAAAAAGGCGCTGATCGCGCGCCTGCAGCAGCACCCGCTCAAGCGCGCGCTGCGCGTCGGCAAGCTGACGCTGGCGGCCCTGGAGGCCACGCTGCGGCTTTATCTGCAGCCGGAAAAGCTGTCTGAGCAACTGCCGACGCTGCGGCTGCTGACCCGCCCGCAGCAGGAGATGCAACAGACGGCCGAGCGGCTGCTGACGGCGCTGACGCCACGGTTCACCGCCGATTTCGCGCTGCGCGCCGAACCGTGCTGGTCGCAGATTGGCAGCGGTTCGCTGCCGGTGGATCGCCTGCCCAGCTATGCGCTGACCTTCACGCCGCGCGACGGCCGCGGCGCCACGCTGGAAGCGCTGGCTGAACGCTGGCGCCGTCTGCCGCAGCCGGTGATCGGCCGCCTTGGCGACGGCCGGCTGTGGCTGGATCTGCGCTGTCTGGAACAGGAAGGGGCGCTGATCGACGCGTTGAGCGCATCATGATCATCGCCACCGCCGGCCATGTCGATCATGGCAAAACCACTCTGCTGCAGGCGATCTCCGGGATCAACGCGGATCGCCTGCCGGAAGAAAAGCGCCGCGGCATGACCATCGATCTGGGCTACGCCTACTGGCCGCAGCCGGACGGCCGGGTGCTGGGCTTTATCGACGTGCCCGGCCACGAAAAATTCCTCGCCAATATGCTGGCGGGCGTCGGCGGCATTGACCATGCGCTGCTGGTGGTGGCCTGCGACGATGGTGTGATGGCGCAGACCCGCGAGCATCTGGCGATCCTGCGCCTGAGCGGGCGCCCGGCGCTGACGGTGGCGCTGACCAAGGCCGACCGGGTGGAGGCGGCGCGTATCGATGAGGTGCGCGTTCAGGTGCGCGACGAGCTGGCGCGCCAGGGCTGGCCCGATGCGCCGCTGTTTGTCACCGCGGCGGCGGCGGGCGAGGGTATCGAGGCGCTGCGCGCGCATTTGCTGGCGCTGTCGCCCGGCGAGCATGCGCTGACGCGCCGTTTTCGTCTGGCGGTAGACCGTGCGTTCAGCGTCAAAGGGGCGGGGCTGGTGGTGACCGGCACCGCGCTCGGCGGCCGGGTGAAGGTGGGGGATACGCTGTGGCTGACCGGCGCCGACGCGCCGGTGCGGGTGCGCGGCCTGCATGCCCAGAATCAGACCGTGGAACAGGCGCAGGCCGGGCAACGCATCGCGCTTAACATCAGCGGCGATGTCGATAAAGACCGGATCGCGCGCGGCGATTGGCTGCTGGCGCAGCGCCCGCCGGAGGCGGCGGAACGCATTCTGGTGGCGCTTGAGACGGATCGGCCGATCCGCCATTGGCAGCCGCTGCATCTGCACCATGCCGCCAGCCACATCACCGGGCGCATTTCGCTATTGAACGACGGGCTGGCGGAACTGATCCTCGATCGTCCGCTGTGGTTGGCACAGAACGATCGGCTGGTGCTGCGCGATATCGGCGCGCGGCAAACGCTGGGCGCGGCCCGGGTACTCAGGCTGAATGCGCCCAAGCGCGGCAAGCGCCAGCCGGACTACCTGGCCTGGCTGCAGGCCCTGGCGCAGGCGCAGGACGATGCGCAGGCGCTGGCGCTTGAGCTGCCGCACGGCGCGCTGTCGCTGGCGGCGTTTGCTTGGGCGCGTCAGTTGACCGACGACGGCCTGGCGGCACTGCTGGCGAACCGCGATCTGCTGATCGTCGGTGACCGGGCGCTGGCGCAGGATCAGGTGCAACAGGCGGAAAGCCGCCTGCTGCAGGTGCTGGCGGAGTATCACCAACAGCACGCCGATCAGCTGGGCTTAGGGCGCGCCCGCCTGCGGCGCATGGCCCTGCCTCAGCAGCCGGAAACGCTGGTGTTTATGATGATCGATCGGCTGCTGAAGGCCGGCGCGCTGCGCAATACGCGCGGCTGGCTGCATCTGCCGGAACACGGCCTGGCGTTCAGCGCCGACGAGGCGCCGCTGTGGGCGCGCATCGAGCCGCTGTTCGGCGACGAGCCGTGGTGGGTGCGCGATCTGGCGAGCGAGCTGGGCGAAGACGAGAGCCGGGTGCGCGCGCTGCTGCGCAAGGCGGCTCAACTGGGCCATGTGACGGCGGTGGTGGTGGATCGCTACTACCTCAGCCGACGCATCGATCAGTTCGCGGCGCTGATCCGCGAGCTGGATGCGGAGCGCGGGGGCGCCAACGCCGCCGATTTCCGCGATCGGCTCGGCGTCGGCCGCAAGCTGGCGATCCAGGTGCTGGAGTTCTTCGATCGCAGCGGCTTTACCCGCCGCAAGGGCAACGAGCATCTGCTGCGAGACGGCGGGCTGTTCGGCAACTGATTGCGTGTTTTTTGTTCTCTGATGCCGGTATAATCAGCTTTAATCACTTTGATTGATATTGATTGTACTGAGGAGCAAGACGATGAATACGAAAGTCATCACCGCTCATGTCCCGCTGCCTTTGGCTGAAAAGGTGGATGAAATGGCCGCCAAACTTGAACGCTCACGGGGATGGATAGTGAAGCAAGCCCTCGCCGCCTGGCTTGAGCAAGAGGAAGAGCGCCGTCGGTTAACGCTGGCGGCGCTGGCCGATGTCGAACAGCAAAACGTTATCGATCATGAGTCGGTAGAAGCCTGGGCGGCCAGCCTGGACAGTGACGAGCCGCTGCCGGTACCGCGCTGATGGAGTTAAAATGGACGAGTAAGGCGCTATCGGATTTGGCGCGTTTGTTTGAGTTTCTTGCCTTGGCTAACCGCACTGCGGCAGCGAATTCGGTGAAGGCCTTGGTCGCCGCGCCTAAAGCGTTGCTCGATAATCCTCGCCTGGGTGAAAGACTGGACGAGTTTTTACCGCAGGAAGTGAGGCGTATTCTGGTCGGCCGTTATGAGATACGTTACCAGGTGCAGCCGGCAACGATTTATGTTCTGCGTATTTGGCATACCCGCGAAGAGCGATAGGCCGAATTCCCCTACCCGATAAACCTGACGGCGGCCCGGCTGACGTCGGGCGTTTGGGCGGCGAGAAACGCTTGTAAACGCTCGATCAGCGGCCGTTTCGCCGATTCCTCCGGCCAAACCAGATAGTAACCGTCGCCGGTGCGCACGGCGGCGTCACAGGGCACCGCCAATAACCCCTCCTCAATCGTCCGCAGGCTCAGCGCCAGATCGCCGATCGAGACGCCGTGCCCGGCGATGGCCGCCGCGTTGCCCTGTTCCAGCGAATCAAATACCTGGCCGCGCATAAGATCGATCGGGGTCGCGATGCCGCTTTTTTGCAGCCAGCGCCGCCAGTCGCGCCGATCGGGCGAAGGATGGAGCAGCGGGCAGGCGGCAAGATCGCGCTGCGCGTCGGCGAGCAGCGCAGGGGCGCAAATCGGGATCAGCCATTCGTCGAACAGTTTTACGGCGGCGGTGTTGGCGCCGAAATAGCCGTTGCCGAGCAGAATGGCGCAGTCGTAGGGTTCGCTGAAAAAGTCCACGTTGTCGATGTCCATCCACACGCTGGCTGCCTGCACTTCGAACGCCTGCGCCGTTTGCCGGAACCGGCTCAGGCAGTCCAGCAGCCAGCGCAGGGTCAGGGTAGAGGGCGCCTTCAGCCGCAGCAGATCGCGGTGGCTTCTGAACAGCTCGCAGGCTTGCTCGATGCGCGCAAACCCCTGCTGCAGCTCGGCGGCGAAGATTTTTCCCTGCGGGGTGACCTCGATGCGCGGGCCATTGCGCTGGAACAAGCGACAGCCAAAGTGCTGCTCCAGCGTTTTGATATGCTTGCTGACGGCGCTGGGGGTGAGATGCAGCGCGTCGGCGGCCAGCGTGAACGAGCCGGTGCGGGCGGCGCTTTCGAAGGCGCGCAGGGCGTAAAGCGGCGGAAGGGAACTGGCCATCGCGGCGTCTCTCAGGATGAGTCTGATTCACAGTAAACGACAGGATTACTCCTTTTTCAAGGCGGGGGCGGCGGCATCATAATGATCCGATGCCAACCGTCTGAATGTGAGTGAAATAAAGATGAACCTGTCGTTGCTGGCGGCGTATTTCGCCGCTATTTTCCTGCTTATCGCCACGCCGGGGCCGGTGGTGGTAATGGTCGCCAACACCGCGACGCGCTTTGGCGCCCGGCGGGCGCTGTGGACCGCGCTGGGCAGCAACGGGGCCTCACTGCTGCTGATCGGCATCGCTGCGCTGATCGTCACCGGGCTGTTCGCCGTCGAAAGGCGCATGCTGCAGGGGATCAGCCTGTTGGGCTGCTTGTTTATCGCCCGCATGGCGATCGCCTCGCTGTATGAGGATTTCTCCTCGCCGGCCCCCGATGCGCGGCCCGTTGCGCCGCCGCAAAAACGCTCGGCGATCGTGAACGGTTTTCTGGTGGGCATCGCCAACCCTAAGGACATCATTTTCTTCGTCGCCTTTTTTCCGCAGTTCATCGCCGTCACCCCCTCGGTCGGCGGCAGCCTGACGTTGCTGACCGCGCTGTGGGTGCTGATGGACTTCGCCATCTTGCTGGCCTATATCACCCTGCTGTCGGGAACGGCATTGCAGCGCGCGCGACGGGCGATCTCCGTCCTGTCGGCGTTGCTGTTGTTGGCGGTAGCGGTGGTGGGGGCGGGGTATGCGCTGGGGGGGCTGCTCGGCTGAAGCCGCATAAAAAACGCCGGTCGGGAAACCAGACCGGCGTTTTATCGTCGCGCTTATGCCGCGCCGTTCGGCTGCGGGGTGGGATCGCCGTTGCGGCGTTTGGCGAGGAACAGCGCCACCAACGTCAGCCAGCACAGGCCGCTGATGAGGTTGAACAGGTTGAACAACCCGCTGCCGCCCCAGACGTAGGCGACCTTGGCCAGCTCGATGCCGACGGTGAACACCATCATGCTCAGCATGCCCATGGTGGCGGACACGGTGCCTTTGCTGACGTTGCTGGAAAACAGCGTCAGGCGGTACAGCCCGGCGTTGGCGAGGCCGATGCCGAAGGCGTACAGGCTCAGGCCGGCGGTCATCCACAGGTAGGCGTGGCTGGAGAACTGAGTCGCCAGCGCGGCGATCAGCAGCCCCAGCAGCATCGGGCCTGCGCCCAGCTTGATCAGGCGCTCCACGCTGTTTTTGCCGGTCAGGCGCGCCAGCGTCAGGTTGCCGAGGATCAGCGCGCCGAACACCGGGATTTGCAGCAGGCCGTAATCCAGCGTCGACAACGACTCCCCGCTGATCAGGATCACCGGCGACTGGGCGATCCAGGCCAGCAGCGGCAGGCTGGCGAAACCGATCGCCAGGGCGCCGCACAGGAAGCGGCGGTTGCCCAGCACCTGGCGGTAGTCGCGCCACAGGTTGGCGGCGGAGAACGCCTCGCCCTGCAGCGTGGCGGTCTCCGGCATGGCTTTCCACAGGCCGTAGAAGGCGATGGCCGCCAGCGCCGCAAACAGCACGAACATGCTTTGCCACGGTGCGACGTGGATCAGCGCCGCACCGGCCAGCGGCCCCAGCAGCGGTGCGATCAGCGCCACGTTAGCCATCAGGGCGGTGATTTTGATGCACACCGCCTCTTCGAACGACTCCTGAATCGTGGCGTAGCCGACCGCGCCGATAAAGCACAGGCCGATGCCCTGCAGGAAACGCATGGCGATGAACTGCTCGATGGTGGTGACCAGCAGGATCGCCAGGCAGGAGACGATAAAGAACGCCACCCCGGCCAGCATCACCGGGCGACGGCCGCGGCGATCCGACAGCGGCCCGAGCAGCCACTGCAGGAAGATGCCGCCGGCCAGATAGGCGGTCATCGAGGTGGGCACCCACTCTTCGCCGGCGTTGAAATCCGCCACGACGGCCAGCATGCCGGGCTGAATCATATCGTTGCCGATATAGGTGGCGAACTCGAACAGCACCAGACAAAGAGGGAATAAAAGCGCCTGCCGGCCCAAACGTGCCGCAGGTGGTAATGTCGTTTTCATATTATTGTACTGATAGTAAAAGAGAAAAAGGAACTGCCAGGGCGGGAAGCGCAAACTGAGCGAGTTATGGCGGCTATTTTGCCGCCAATTGTTCACCTTCGCAATCATAAGGTGTTGTTTAAGTGCATTCTGATATTTCGCTTTTGGGTTGTCGCCGAACGCCGTGCCCGATAACCTCTTCTTAACATATCAATATGACACAAGATCGGGCGAGCGTTTGAGCGAGAAAATCGGCTGGATAGACAACCTGCGGGCGATGGCGTGCATGATGGTGGTGATGATCCACGCCACCACCTATTACGTCACCAACGGCGCGGCGATAGGGTTGCACAACTGGGACATCGCCAACGTGCTGAACTCACTGTCGCGCGTGTCGGTGCCGCTGTTCTTCATGATTTCCGGCTACCTGTTCTTCGGCGAAAAGAGCGCCGGCCGGCGGCATTTCACCCGCATCCTCTGCTGCATTCTGTTCTACAGCGCCATTGCGCTGATCTATATCGCGGCTTTCACCAAGATCGGTTTCTGGCCGTCGCTGCGCGGCATCCTGCAAAAGCCGGTGTTCTATCATCTGTGGTTTTTCTACGCCATCGCGGTGATTTACCTGCTGTCGCCGCTGATTAGCGTCAAACCGGTATCGCGCCGCTACCTGGCCGTCGCGCTGGTGATGTTGGCGGCGATCGCCAACCCGAATACCGATAAGCTGACCTTCGGCAACGCGCATCTGCTGCCGGTTAACCTGTATATCTACGGCGATACCTTCTACTACCTGCTGTATGCGTTGGCCGGACGGGCGATTGGCATGATGGAGGCGCGCGGGCGCGCCGTGGGCTGGTTGGCGGCGTTGGGATTTGCGCTGTGCGTGGCGCTGATTGCGCGCGGCACCAAGCATCAGCTGTTCATCAACGGCAACTTCGCCGATACCTACTACATCTACAGCGGCCCGCTGGTGTTTATGGCGGCGGTGGCGCTGCTGGTGTGGGTGAAACACTGTCTGCCGCAGCCGATCGGCTGGCTGAGCGTATTTTCCCGTCATTCGCTGGCGATCTACGGTTTTCACGCCCTTATCGTCAACGTGATGCGCAATCGGCACCTTGATTTCACCGGCCACCCGCTGCTGGATATCTTCTGGGTGTTCGGCGTGGCGCTGGGGGCCAGCCTGCTGCTGTCTGTCGGCCTGCAGCGGCTGGATACCCGCCGGCTGGTGTCATAGCGGCGAGCGCTGGCGCTGCTGGGCGCGGCGCAGTTGCCGCCCGGAAGAAAACCCAGCCGCCAGCGCGGCCTTCTCCAAGCCATACCCTTGCTGCAGGCGTTGTTGCGCCACCGCCAGCCGCAGCTGCTCATGATATTCCCGCACGCTGATGCCGACGTGGCTGCGAAACAGCCGCGCCAGGTGGCGGCTGCTGACGTGCGCCTTCTCCGCTATCTGCGGCACTGACCAGTCGGCCTCCGGCTCTGCGGCCATCACGTCCTGCGCGCGGTGCACCGCCGGGTGCAGGTGGTTGCGGTAGCGCAGCCAGGGCGACAGCTGCGGATCGTCGCCGGCGCGGCGGAAATAAACCACCATGTCGCGTGCGACGTCGCGCGCCCGGCCGGAGCCACAGTGGCGGTGGACCAGGTGCAGCGCCAAATCGATGCCGGTGGTGATGCCCGCGCTGGTGTAGACGCCACGGTCTTCGACGAAGATGCGGTTCTCTTTCACCTGCGCCGCCGGCGCCTGGAGGCGGATACGTTCGATGACGTCGTGGTGGGTGGTGCACTGATAGCCGTCGAGCAGCCCGGCCTGCGCCGCCAGCAGCGCGCCGGAACAGATGCACACCAGGGTGATGCGCTGCCGTTGCAGATCGGGCCGCAGCGTCGCCAGCCAGCGGCGCACCTGCTCGGCCTCCTCTCCGGCGAAATAGCGCTGCGAATCGCCGACGCCCGGCAGCACCAGGATGGCGCCGTCTTCCAGGCGCTCGGGCAACGGCTGCAGGCCGCTCAGCGTCATGCCGATGGAGCAGACGATCTGCGGCGCCGGGCTGAGGTAACGCAGGCTGAACTGCCCGGCGAGGCGCAGGGTTTCCGCCGGGCCGCTGACGTCCAGCGACAGCACGTTGGGCAACAGCAGAAAATAGACGGCCTGCGACATGGTTACTCCTGTGCGAGTTGCGCCAGCGCCTCATCCACGCTGGCGATGCGGGCGAAACGATCGACCAGTACGGTTTCAGTATGCCGCTTCAACTGCGCGGGGGTAAAGACTTCGCCGCCGGGATGGCGCATCGGGAAGGTTAACGTCGCCTCAGTGACGAAAGTCACCCGATAACCGAGATCGGACGCCACCCGGGTGGTGGTTTCGCAGCACTGCTCGGTGCGGATGCCGGAGACGATCAGGTGGTTGATGTCCCGCTCGCGCAGCCAGGCGTTGAGGCCGGATTCGGTCAGCGCATTGTGCACATGCTTGTGTATGGTGATATCCGCCTGGTGGGTGAGGAACGGCAGGCGCTGCACATGGCCCGAAGCCAGTGAGAACGGCCCTTGCGGCGAAACGTGCAGCACGTCGACCAGGGCCGCGCCGCGCTGTCGGCAGCCCGCGATCAGGCGGGTCAGCGCCTGTTGAAACGCCGGCAGATCGTCCTCCTGCCAGAATGGACGGTGCTGGAATGATTGCTGGACATCGATGATCAATAACGCGCTCTGTGACATTTTCGGCCCTCCGCCAGTGTGTGTAGCGACCATCTTGCGCCGCGCCTTACTCTGGCAGAAGGCCAAAAACGGCCATCATGATGACAACAACGGACCGACCTTAGGCTTTGCTCACCTGGCCGGCGACCAGGCGCCCCTGATGGAAGGTGGCGCTGCGCGCCGGCAGACGGGCGACCGCCTCGGCGGAACAGCTGGCGTTGACCAGCACGAACTCGGCGGCATCGCCGGCTTTCGGCCAGGCGCGCTGCCCCTTATCGTCCAGCGGCAGCACGCCGCCGGTGGAGATGGCCATGGCGCGCGACAGGTGATACTCGTCGGAACCGCGGTACAGCTGGGCGTACAGATTGGCCTTCTCCAGGATGTCGCCGGTGCCGAACGGCGACCAGTGGTCGATCACGCTGTCGGTGCCGGTCATCACGAACACCCCTTTCTCACTGAGCTGCGGCAGCGGCATCATCAGGCCGCCGATCGGCACCGTGGAGGCGATGGTGATCTGCTGCGCCGCCAGCCGGGTGGCGGTTTCCGCCAGTTCGCCCGGCGTCAACGTGGTCAGGGCGAAAGCGTGGCTAATGGTGACCTTGCCGCGCAGCGCTGGGTTTTTCTCCACGGTGGTGATCATGTAGTTGATGGCGGCGACCCCGGCCGGGCTGGTTTCATGCAGGTGGATATCCACGCCTTTGCCGGTATCGAGGGCGATCTGGAACATGGCGTCGAGCGATTTCTCCATCGCGCCGTCGACGTTGGTCGGATCCAGCCCGCCGACGTACTGCACGCCCATCTGCATCGCTTCGCGCATCAGCGCATCGACCCTGGAGTGCAGCAGGCCGTGCTGCGGGAAGGCGACGATTTCACAGCTGAAGTCCGCCCGGTGGTTTTCCAGCGCGCGCTGCAGGTGCTCCAGGCTTTTCAGGCCGCTGACCGGATCGATATTGCAGTGGCTGCGTGCCACGGTGCTGCCTTTGGACTGCAGCAAGGCGATCAGGTTTTCCGCCCGTTGCTGCGAGGTGGGCAGCAGTGTCGGGATCAGTGTCTGCTCCAGCGCGATCATGTCCATGATGGTTTTGCCCTGGCGCGGGCGCGGCGCCTGCCACGGGCCGCTGTAGAAGGTTTTATCCAGGTGGATGTGCATGTCGCGAAATGCCGGCAGCAGCAGCCGGCCCTGCGCCTTATAGCGGGGCACGCCGGCCGGCAACGCGGCGTTGGCGGCGTGAATGGCGGCGATCTTGCCGTCTTTGATCTCCAGGGTGTACAGCGCGGTGCGGGTGCCGATCACCGTTTCGCCGTCGTATTCAAAGCCGTCTTCCAGCCGCACCTCGCTCAGGCAGTAGTGGCGATCGGTCAGGGTCATCGGCGTTGGCGCACACGGCTCGCCGCCAGGCGAAGCGGCCTGCGCCATGCCGCCGGTCAGGCCGATCACCGCGCAGGCGGTGGTGAGTTTGCCGGTTTGGCTGAGGAAGGCTCTGCGGCCCGGTTGTTGAGGGTTTTCCACGTTCGGTTCCTTAATCCAGAGGTGAGGTGGGTGAAAACATCCCCCAATTTAGGAGAGGAACCGGCCGGTTGGCAGCGACATTTGCCACTGGTGACTATTCGATTTGGTAATGACCGGCGTGCGCCGGGGCAAGGATTTTCCTGGCTTGCTCTTTCGTAGCTTTAATGGCTACATTTGTAGTCATTAAAGCTACATTGAGGTCAGCGTTATGCACGATCCGATGCTCGAGTTGCTGTTCAGCGAATACCGTAGAAAAGTGCTAAGCCTGCTGTTTATTGAAGCCGGGCGTGCGTTTCATGTGCGAGAAATTGCGCGGCGCACCGCAACTCAGGCCGGCACTTTACATAAAGAGTTGAGCAGGTTGGCGGAGAGCGGCATCTTGCTCAGGCAGCGGCAGGGCAACCAAATTTGCTATCAGGCCAACGCCGATTGCCTGATTTTCCCTGAGCTGGCGGCGATTTTCCGCAAGGTTTGCGGGCCGGCGGAGTGCTTAAGGCAGACATTGGCAGCGTTTGGCGAAGCTATTGAACGCGCTTTTATTTTTGGTTCTGTCGCCAGTGGCAAAGCGACGGCGGCCAGTGATATCGATGTTCTGATCGTCGGCAAACTGTCTTTTGCGGAGGTGATTCAGGCGGTTTACCCGCTGCAGGCAACGCTGGGTCGGGAAATTAACCCCAAACTGTATTCGCCTGAAGAGTGGCGAGCGGCTTTGGCCGAGAACTCCGCGTTTATTCAGGACATTATGGATAAACCCCAACTCTGGATTGTGGGAGACAAGGATGACGCTGGACAATCTGGTCGGGCTGGGACTGGAGGTGATAACGCCTGACGCGGGGGCGATTAAAAAATTGCTGGCCGCCGCCGCTCGCAACCGACGCGATGCGGGTATCACTCAGCTTAGCAATGAGAGCCGTTTCGACACGGCATACAAGGCGGTCATGCAAATGGCGAATGCCGCTTTACAAGCCAAAGGATACCGCACGCTGACCAGCAAACCCGGCCATCACCAGATCATGATCCAATCGTTGCCGCTCACCGTAGGGCTGCCGCGAGAGGAAATGATCTGCCTGGATGCATTGCGAAAACAGCGCAACGTGGCGGATTATTCCGGCGACTTGGTGACGGACGCGGCGGTACAGGCTTGCCTTGAGCAGACAGAAGCGCTGTGGGTACGGATTATCGACTGGCTGCAGCGCGAACATCCGCAGATAGTGGCGTAAGATGCCTTACTTCAGCCCGCAAAACGCCGCCAGCCGCTGGGCCAGCGCCAGCGTGGCGGCGGGGGCGCCGTCGCGGTAGTAGAGCGCCAGTTCGAAGCTGTCTATCGGCGGCAATCCTTCGGCCGCGCCCAGCACCCGGTGCGTCGCCAGACGGCAGCCGGCCGGCAGCAGGGTGACGCCCAGCCCGGCGGCGGAGGCGGCGGTCAGCGCCGCCAGGCTGGCGCTGCTGTAGCCGATGCGCCAGCGTTTGCCGAGGTTGTCGAGCGCCTGGCACAGCTCGTCGCGGTACAGGCCGTTCAGTGGAAATACCGCCAGCGGCACCGGCGATTGCTCGATGGCCGGGAAGGCCAGGCTGTCCAGCCACAGCAGCGGTTCCGGCCGCGCGGCGCGCGGCGGTTGCCGGCGGCGCTGCTTCACCAGGATCAGATCCAGCTCTTCACGCGCGTAGGCGTTGTGCAGATCGGCGCTCAGGCCGCTGGCGACGTCCAGCCGCAGGTGCGGGTGCTCGCGGCTGAATTCGGCCAGCAGCCCGGTGGTGGGCACGGCGAAATCTTCCGGCATGCCGATCCGCAGCACGCCGTCGCGCCAGATGCCGGTCAGCGCATCGTGGGCTTCTTCATTCAGCGCGATAATGCGGCGCGCGTAGCTCAACAGCTTGACGCCTTCTTCGGTCAGCAGCACCTGATGCGAGGAACGCTCAAACAGCGGCTTGCCCAGCATCTCTTCCAGCCGGCGCACCTGCTGGCTGACGGTGGACTGCGACAAAAACACCCGCTCTGCGGCGCGGGTGAAGCTGTTGCTGTCGCACACGGCGACGAAGCTGAGCAGCAGCTGCGGATTGAACATCGGGTAGCGATTCATTTTCCCACTGTTGGCTATTTTATTATTTAATTTCCCAATACTAGCGGCGTTGCCTACAGTAACGCAACGCTGCGGCGATCGCGCTGTGACGCCGCACTCTTCATTTCGCAGTACCAGGAATATGCCGTGTTAAATCATTCTGTTAATTCACCTTCTCCACGCCGCTGGCTCAACCCTCTGCTGCTGGCGCTGGTGTTGATCGGCCTGAACATGCGGCCGCTGTTGACCTCGATTGGCCCGTTGCTGCCGACGTTGCGCCAGGCTACCGGGCTGAGTTTTGGCGGCGCGGCGCTGTTGACCACGCTGCCGGTGCTGATGATGGGCCTGATGGCGCTGGCGGGCGGCGCCATCAACCGACTGTTCAGCGAACGCAGCGCCGTGGCGTTGAGCCTGCTGGCGATCGGGCTGGGCGCGCTTTGGCGCGAACTGGCCCCCGGCAGCGTGCAACTGCTGATGAGCGCGGTGCTGGGCGGGCTCGGCATCGGGGTGATCCAGGCGGTGATGCCCGGCATCATCAAGCATCACTTCCTCAAAAGCATGGCGCTGGTGGCCGGGCTGTGGTCGGCGGCGCTGATGGGCGGTGGCGGGTTGGGGGCGGCGATCACCCCGTGGCTGATGAGCGTAGGGCACGACTGGCACAGCGCACTGGCCTGGTGGGCGTTGCCGGCCCTGGTGGCGCTGCTGGCCTGGTGGCCGGTCAGCCGTGGGCTGTCTCGCCTGGGCGCGGCGGGCGAAAACCGCGGGCCAAGCCTGCTGCGCAACCGGCGCGCCTGGCTGCTCGGCGCCTATTTCGGCCTGATCAATGGCGGCTATACCAGCCTGATTGCGTGGCTGCCGCCGTATTACATGCAGCTCGGCTGGCAGCCGCAGGCCAGCGGTTCGCTGCTGGCGCTGATGACCTTCGGCCAGGTGGTGGGGGCGCTGCTGTTGCCGGCGCTGGCGTGCAATCATGACCGGCGGCCGCTGCTGTTGCTGGCGCTGATGATGCAACTGATCGGTTTTATCGGCCTGATTTACCTGCCGCAAACGCTGCCGTGGCTGTGGGTGTTGCTTTCCGGGCTGGGGTTGGGCGGCGCGTTCCCGCTGTGCCTGGTGTTGGCGCTCGATCACCTGCACCAGCCGGCGGCGGCCGGGCGGCTGGTGGCCTTTATGCAGGGCGTTGGCTTCCTGCTGGCGGGTGTCACGCCTTACCTTTCCGGCCTGCTGCGCGACTACAGCGGCGGCTTCGTGCTGGACTGGCAGATCCACGCGCTGCTGGTGGTGGTGCTGATCGCCATCACCTGGCGCTTCCATCCGCACAGCTACCGGCGGGCGTTCGCCGAATAATATTTCTGTCATTGCCGCTCCCTATAGTGACGTTGCTTTTACTTCTGGGCGATAACAACGAAAAGGGACAATGACATGCACAACACCAAAACCCGGCTGGCGCTGCTGGTCGGCTGCATGGCGCTGAGCGCCAACCTGTGGGCCGACGCGCAGCCGGTGCCGGCGACGTTGGCGGGGCATGCGCTGCTGCCGGTGAAATCCGCCGTTTCCACACCGAAGGACGCGCCGAGCGATCTGCAGCAGAGCGGCAAATACACCAGCGGGAAACGCGTCACCGAGTTGGGCAGCGTGGCGGGTAAATCCGCCGATCGCCTGACCGGCCTCGGCCTGCCGATCAACGGCCAGCCGCTGCAGGGCCACTCCGGCATCAAACACATGCCCGACGGCACCTACTGGGTGCTGACCGACAATGGTTTCGGCAGCAAGGCCAACTCCCCGGACGCCATGCTGTACCTCAACCACTACAAGATCGATTTCAAAGACGGCACGGTCGCGCCGCTGAAGACGGTGTTCCTGCACGATCCGGATAAAAAGGTGCCGTTCCACATCATCAACGAGAGCACCGAGCAGCGCTATCTGACCGGCAGCGATTTCGATCCGGAAAGCTTCCAGTTTGCCGACGATGCCTTATGGATCGGTGAAGAGTTCGGGCCTTACCTAATCAAGGCCGACCTGAACGGCAAGGTGCTGGCGGTGTTCGACACCAAAGTGGACGGCAAGGTGGTGAAATCGCCGGACAACCCGACGCTGACCCTGCCGGGCGCGCCGGACGGCAAACAGAACTTCCAGGTGGCGCGTTCCAAAGGCTTTGAAGGCATGGCCGCCTCACCGGACGGCAGTAAGCTGTACCCGCTGCTGGAAGGGGCGCTGTGGGATGGCGAACAGTTCGAGAACGTCGGCGGCAAACGCTACCTGCGGGTGCTGGAGTTCGACGTCAAACAGCAGGCATGGACCGGCCGCAGCTGGCAGTACGTACTGGAAGACAACCAGAATGCCATCGGCGACTTCAACATGATCGACGCCACCCACGGGCTGGTGATCGAGCGCGACAACGGCGAAGGCACGCCGGATAAAGCCTGCGCCGCCGGCGCGCCAACCGACAACTGCTTCAGCCAGGTGGCCAAGTTCAAGCGAGTGTATAAAATCGCTTTCTCGGACGCCAACGTCGGCAAACCGGTCGAAAAACTGGGCTATATCGACCTGATGAACATTCAGGATCCGAACAAGCTGGCGCGCAAGCCACTGAACGACGGCGTGCTGACCTTCCCGTTCTTCACCATTGAGAACGTGGACGTGGTGGACGCCAACCACATCATCATCGGCAACGACAACAACTTCCCGTTCTCCTCCAGCCGCCAGCCCAATATGGCGGATGACAACGAGTTCATCCTGCTGGACGTGAAGGATTTCCTGAAGTAGCGCTCCCCGGCCGCCGAATCGCCGGCGGCCGCCATTTCCCGCTTAGCGCAGCGAACAAACTGCGCTATAATCAGCGCCTTGCTTCTTCTCTTCTCCAAGGAAGATCCTCGTCCCCGGTGGGGCGGCCGGACTTCAAATCCGGTTGGGGCCGCCAGCGGTCCTGGGCAGGTTCGACTCCTGTGATCTTCCGCCAATCAATGTCTCCCAATCTCCTCTGTGATTGTCGGCTCCGGTAGGGGTAATTTGCTTCTTTCGCTTTGTGATAGCGCAGCTTGCGTGGGTAGAAGAAACGTTCATGAAGAAGGACTATGAGGCAGTAAGCCGTTGACGTAAAAACCGCTTACGCGGCCTTTTTATTTCTGAGAAACAGGGCAAGCAGATACAGGGCGCCCAGCGGCAGGGCCATGACATAACAGAATGCATAATACAGGATCAGCACGCCATTTTTGCCTATGGTATCGGCGAACAGTCCGCGGTGCCAAAATTCTTCACTCGTGAACTGCAGGGCGGCCATTTCAGTGCCTTTTTTAGCACAGGGATACAGTAAAAAGCTCAGGATGGAGAGGATCAACGAAAGTGCGATATTCACCATGTCCTGGAAAGAATAGATGTAATAAAGCGCGATAAAAAAGTAAGTCACGCCCCACACCTGACTTTTCCAATAATACGCTTTGGCCATTTGTGCCTCCCTGGACATGACTTCCTTTCTGTTTTCGTGCTTGGCGAAATGGAATATCGATGCCATTGCCCGCGTTGCGCGGTTTACCCAAGACGTCTGAGTATGCGCAGGGCTTCGGCAAAATGCCATATTACCGGCTTATCTGGCAGGCGTATTTGGGTTCTGTCGCGAGCGTCCCTCTCCCCAACACATAGCCCCCTCACTCCCGCTGCAAAAAGAACTGCTTGATGGTCTGCCGCAGCCAGCGGTGCGCCGGATCGCGATCCAGGCGCGGGTGCCAGGCCTGGACGATAAACACCGATTCAAGCTCGAGCGGCAGCTCGATCTCCGCCAACGGCAGGTGGATGTTGCTCACCCCCTGCAGCACGTGGCGCGGCAGCGGCAGGATAAAGTCCGATTTCATGGTCAGCATCATCGCCGAATGGAAGCCCGGCAGGGTCAGGGCGACGTTGCGCTGCAGGCCGAGATCGCGCAGCGCGTCGTCGATCGGCCCTTGCGTGCGCCCGCGGCGGGAGACGCTGATATGCGGGTAATGAGTCAGGGTTTCGGGCGTTACCCGGCCGATAATTGGGTGCCCAGGGCGCACCAGCGCCTGAAAGGTGCTGGTGAACAGGCTCTGCGTCTTGATTTCCGGGTGCCAGTCGCGTGAGGAGCCGATCACCAGATCCACCTTGCCGCTGCGCAGCGCATCATCCTCGCCGTCGCTTTCTGCGATAAACTTCAGGCCGCTTAACGGCGCCATGTCCCGCAGCGTCTCCAGCAGGCCGCCCGCCAGCGCGCCGATAAAAATGTCGTTGGCGCGAATGGTGAAGGTTCGGGTCAGCTTGCCGGGCTCGAAGGATTCACTCGGCGCGATCAGCGCGGCGGCCTGTTCGATGATATCGCCGAGCTGGCGTTTCAACTCCAGCGCGCGCGGCGTCGGCACCAGATGCTTGCCGGCCCTGACCATGATCGGATCGTCGAACTGCCGGCGGATGCGCCCCAGAATGCGGCTCATTGCCGGCGCGCTCAGATTCATCTTCTCGGCGGCGCCGCTCACGCTGCCTTCTTCCAGCAGCAGATTCAGCGCATAGATCAGGTTGAAATCAATTTTTTGCGGCATGGCCTCTCCGGTGGTGGTGCGCTCAATGGATTGCGTTTTGTGCAACTAGTTAATTACATCATTTCATTTTAAACAATCCAAATAAGCCCGGATACTGCCCACGACAACAAAGATTGAGGCTGAAACAGCAGGAGTGGGGAATGGTTGAGGTGTCTGTTACGCCGCATCACAAGAATAGATGGCTCGCCAGCGCCGGCGAAATCAACGGCCGTACCTGGCTGGGGTTGTTCGGCGTGTTTTTGGCGGTGATGGCCAGCGGCGTGGGGGAAAACGCCAGCAAGTTCGCGCTGGCGGATATACAGGGCGGCATGCTGCTGAGTTTCGATGCCGGCAGCTGGCTGACCACGTGCTACGTCACCGGTTTTGTGATCGGTTCCGGGTTCACGCCCTGTTTTTGGCCGACCTTTTCGCTGCGCCGGGTGGCGCTGACGATGTGCGGCATTTACCTGGCCGGCGGGCTGCTGACGCCCTGGCTGAGAGAACAATATGGCGTGCTGCTGGCGGTGCGCAGCCTGCAGGGCTTCGCCGGCGGCGCGTTGCCGCCGATGCTGATGACGGTGGTGCTGCGTTTTATGCCGCCGCTGATCAAGGTGCTGGGGCTGGGCGCCTACGGCTGGGTCTCGGCCTGGAGCGCTACGCTGGGCGCCACCGCCGCCGCCTTCGCCTTTCACTGGGGCTGGAGCGGATATTTCTACTGGAACCTGCCGCTGATGGCGATCGCCGCCGTGTGCATCGGTTACGGCCTGCCGCAGGATCCGTTGCGGCTGGAGCGCCTGCGGCAGTTCAACTGGCGCGGCCTGCTGCTCGGCGGCATGGCGCTCGGCATGCTGACGATGGGCATCTCACAGGGGGAGCGCCTCGACTGGCTGAACTCGCCGCTGATCTACGTTTTATTGTTGGGCGGCATTGGGCTATTGGCATTATTTCTGATTAACGAATGGTATCACCCGCTGCCTTTTTTCAATTTGCAGCTATTAAGCAAAAGGAACTTGTCCTTCTCCTTAATTACGCTGGGTGGCGTGCTGTTAATTATGGTGTCGCTGGTCAATATCACGTCGGGATATTTATCCGCGATTCAGGGTTACCGTCAGGAACAAACCTCCGACTTAATGCTGTGGGTGGCGTTGCCGCAATTAATTACGCTGCCGATCGTCGCCATAATTTGCAATACGCCGCGGGTGGATTGCCGCTGGGTGCTGGCGATCAGCCTGCTGTTGATGGCCACCGCCTGCGTACTGGCCGCCCAGCTGACGCCGGAATGGAACGGCGACACGTTTCGCGTCATCGCACTGTTGCAGGCGATTGCTCAACCGATGGCGATCATCCCGTTGCTGATGCAGGCGACCGGCGGGCTGTTGCCGACCGACGGGCCGTTTGCGGCGGCCTGGTTCAACGCGGTGAAAGGTTTCGCCGCCACCGCGGCCGGCGGCGCCATCGCACTGCTCAGCCGGCAGCGCGGGGATTATCACGCCGGTACGATCGCCGACGGCTTCGGCTCGGCCTATAGCCGCGCATCGGGATCGGCGGAGCAGTTGGCGCAGCTTGCCGCCCGGCAGGGCCACGTGCTGGCCAGCGCCGATCTTTATCTGTTGGTTGCCGGCCTGGCGTTATTACTGACCGCGCTGATTTTAGTTATGCCGACCCGTATTTACCCGCCGCGTTCGGTCGCTGCCTGACATTTTATCATCAGACATAAATATTAAGTGGAGTCACTTTTATGGCTAACAAGAAAGTCGCCGTTGCCGTATTGGCGGTTGCCGTCATTACGCTGGGGTTATTAATCAATAAGTTCTTTATTAAAGAAACACAGCAGAATACCAACGACGCCTATATTCGCGCCGATATCTCGCGTATTTCTCCGCAGATTGCCGGTGAAATTGCGCAGGTGTTGGTCAGGGACAACCAGTGGGTCAAACAGGGGGAATTGCTGGCGGTGATCGACCCGCGTGAATTCAACGTCGCGCTGGCGCAGGCGACGGCCCAGGAGCAATCCGCCCGCGCCCGGCAGGACGACGCCGGGGCCAACCTGACCCGACAGAGCGCGCTGATCGCCGCCGCGTTGGCGGAGCGGCAGGCGGCGCAGGCGGAGCTGGCGTTTGCGCGCCAGGAGCAGAACCGCTACCAGAGAATGGCCAGCAGCGGTGCGGGGTCGCAGCAGGCGGCGCAGCAGGCGACAACGCGGGTGCACACGCTTTCCGCCAATGTGGCGCAGGCGGAGGCGACGCTCAAAGCGGCGCGAAACATGGAGCAGGTGCTGCAAGCCAAGCTGGCGGACAGCGATGCCGAGCTGATGCTGGCGCAGGCGAAGAAAGCGATGGCCGAGCTGAACCTGTCTTACACCCGTATCACCGCGCCGATCGGCGGCGTGATCGGCAAGAAAAGCCTGCGGGTCGGGGAGTTCGTCAAACCGGGCGATGCGCTGCTGGCCATCGTGCCGCAGGACAAGCTGTACATCATCGCCAACTACCAGGAAACCCAGTTGGAAAACATTGCGCACGGGCAGTCGGTAGACATCCATATCGATACCTTTCCCGGCCAAACGCTGAAAGGGCTGGTGGACAGCATCGCGCCGGCTTCCGGCGTCAGCTTCGCGGCCGCGGCGCCGGAGAACGCCACCGGCAACTTCACCAAGATCGTTCAGCGCATCCCGGTGAAGATTGTGTTTGATATCAACAAAGAGCACGCCGCCTTGCTGAGCGCCCTGCGCGTCGGCATGTCTGCGGACGTCAGCATCAATACGCTGGACGGGGGCCTGCAATGAACAGAGTCGTGATCCCGCTGCTGCTGATTGCGCTGAGCGGCTGCCGGGCGGTAGGGCCGGACTACGCTCGGCCGCAGAACGCGCTGCCCGAAAGCTGGGGGGAGCAGGCCGGCGGCGGGGCGCTGCCGGTGGCCTGGTGGTCGATATTCAACGATGCGTCGCTGTCGCAACTGGTGCAGCGCGCGGCGGCCGGCAACCTGGATCTGCAGCTCGCCACGGCGCGCATGCAACAAAGCCGCGCCCTGCTGGGCGTGACGGAGGCGGCGCTGATGCCGGATCTGAGTCTGGACGGCGCTTATCTGCGCCAACGCGCCACCTCGGTGGGCAGCATGGATCCGTCCGGCAACGGCGGAGAGGCGGATTATAACCTCTGGCGCGGCGGAGCCAGCGCCACCTGGGAGCTGGACATGTGGGGCAAGCTGCGTCGCGCGTCGGAAAGTGCGCGCGCCAGCTTCGCCGCTTCGCAGGAGAACCGGCGCGCACTGCTGACGTCGGTGACGGCGGAGGTGGCGAGCGACTATCTGCGCCTGCGCGCCACGCAGCAACAGCTGGCGGTGGCGCAGGAAAACCGCACTACGGCGCTGCGCACGCTGCAGCTGACGCAAAACCGTTATCAGAGCGGCGCGGGCAACGAACTGGATGTCGATCAGGCGCAGGTGCAGTTGGCGCAGGTGGATGCCCTGCTGCCGGCGCTGTTCGATCGGCAGGAACGCTTGATCAACGCCATCAGCCTGCTGTTGGGCGAGCGACCGGGCGCGCTGACAGCGATGTTGTCGCCGACGGGGCCGCTGCCGACGCTGGCGCGCGCCGTGCCGATGGGGGTGCCGTCGGATCTGGCGCTGCGCAGGCCGGATATTCGCGAAGCGGCGGAGCGTTTGCATCAGGCGACCGCCGAGATCGGCGTCGCCACCGCCGACTACTACCCGCGCATCACGCTGACCGGCAATGCGGGTTATCAGGCGTTGGCGCTGGCGGATATGGGCAGTTGGTCCACGCATACCTTCGCCATCGGCCCCGCCCTGTATTTGCCGCTGTTCGACGGGGGGAAAATCACCCAACGGGTGCGCCTGAGCGAATACCGGCAGCAGGAAATGGCCATCGCCTACCAGAAAACGGTGCTGCGCGCCTGGCACGAGATTGACGACGCGCTTGCCGGTTATCGCGCCCAGCAGCGCCGCCAGACGCACCTGGCCGAGGCGCTGGCCGCCAACCGACACGCGTTTGCGCTGGCGCGCGACAGCTATCTGAACGGCGCCAGCGATTTTATCCACGTTCTGAGCACGCAGCGCGCGCTGCTGGATCTGCAGTCCGCGCAAATTGTTTCAGAGGAGGAGACGGCGATCGCCGTGGTGAATATCTATCGAGCGCTGGGCGGCGGCTGGGAACACACCTACCCGTCTGCGGCGCCACAGGAGAAGGCTGATGCACAACACGCTGAATAAGATTGTCGACGAGATGCTGGAAAGGGACACCCGCCGCAAACGGGAGGCCCGGGTGAGCGCCGTGCGGCAAGTCACCGCCCGGATCCGTCGCATCACGTTGAGCGGCGATGATGTGGATAAGTTTATCGCCGATCCGCGCGCGCAGGAGCCGGCCAGTTGGGTCAAAGTGTTCTTCCCGTGGCGCGACACGCTGGCCGGGCGGGCTTACACCCTGAGCGGCATCGACAAACTCGCCCGCACCTTCGATATCGATATGGTACTGCACGGCGAAGGCCCGGCGTCGAACTGGGCGCGCGACGCGATGCCGGGCGACAAGCTGGGGTTCGCCGGCCCTTGTTCCGGCGGCTTCCGATTGTTGCCGCAAACTCGCTGGCTGCTGTTGCTGGGCGATGAGACCGCGTTGCCCGCCATGCGCACCATTCTCGCCTCGCTGTCCGACCCGTTGCCGGTGCTGTGGTTCGCCGAAGTGGGCGATGCGCAGGAGATTCAGGATGTCGATTGTTCCTTCTTGCAGGTGAACAGCTGGCAAATTCGCACGCGCCATTTTGACAGCGTGATGAACAGCCCGCTGGTGCAGGCCGTCAGCCATTGCGAACTGCCGCCCGGCGAAGGGCAGGTGTGGCTGGCCTGCGAGCAGCAGATCGCCGCATACCTGAAGGCGCGCTTTATCAACGAAATGGGCGTCTCCCGTGCGGCGCTGTTTGCCAAGGGGTATTGGAAAAAGGGCGAAGCCAACTTCAAGGGCGCGATTTAACTCAGCCGAACGAGGATTGTTATGATTAAGAGAGTGTTATTGGCGGTGGACTGCTTTGAGCACAGCGGCAATGCCCTGGATTTTATGGCGCGCCTGCAAGGCAGCATCGGCGACGTGATCGTACTGACGGTGGTGGACAATGCCTTCACGCTCAGCCGTAGCGGCCTGCGTTTCGACAGCGAGGAGCGCGAGGAGTATCCCGCCGCGCAACGGGAAGAGGCGCTGGCGGAAAAGCAGGTCGGGCAGGTGACGCGGGCGCTGAAACAGCAGGGTTTCAACGCCCAGGGCTTGCTGGCTGCGGGGACGCCCATCGAGGTGATCCCGGAACAGATGGCGCTGTTCAACTGCGATTTGCTGATCATCTCGCACCGCCACCTGTCTTCGTTGGGGCGCTGGTTGAACGCCTCCGTCACGCGTGGCCTGCTGGATGAGATTGGCCAACCGGTATTGGTGATCCCGCGCTAAGCTATGGGTAAGGGCAGCCGCATGCGGCTGCACGCGTTCGGCGACGAAGGCCGTACATACCGGAGGTCAACATGCGAAGTCTGGAAGATCAACTTGCCGCTTATGCCGCCTATCATCGCGATGCGCGCAATATCGTCACGCACTTTATCGGCATCCCCCTGATCGTCGTCAGCCTGCTGGCGCGGCTCTCCCGGCCGGCATGGGGCGCGGGATGGCTGCCGTTTTCGCCGGCCTGCGCGGTGGTGATCGTGTCGGCTCTCTATTACCTGCGGCTGAGTCTGCGGCTTGGCGTCATGATGTTGGCGTTGCTGCTGCTGTGCCTCGGGGTCGGCGCCTGGGTGGCGTCGCTATCGACGACGGCGTGGCTGAGCGTCGGCATCGGCGGTTTCGTCATCGGCTGGCTGTTTCAGTTTGTCGGACATTTCTGGGAGGGACGAAAACCGGCGTTTATGGACGACGTGACGGGCCTGATCATCGGCCCGCTGTTCGTGCTGGCGGAAGCCTGCTTCCTGGCCGGCGGGCTGCGCGAACTGCAACGGAACATCGAAATGCGATCGGGCAAAGTGCGCAACGGGAGGGTATAAAATAAGGCGTCATAGGATTTTTCTGCGAGGCCCCTTTTGAAAAAAGAGGCCTGAAGACGACGGATTATGCGTATTGGATCAATTTCCAGGTGACCCCTTTGCCGCCATAAGGAGGCATGATATTGCCTTTAGCGATTGGCGCTGTGGTTGAGGGTTTGCCAACCACTTCCCAGACGCCGCTTTCCGGGCATTTCTGTCCTGTCGTGGCTGTAGTGCCAATAGGTGATTTAGACATAAGATCTTTCCTTAATCAATGCAGCGCCACAGTAGCGCTGTTCAGAAAGATATTTACACGTTCGTGTATATATTCAACCCTGTTCGGTCAATACGGACTATGTGTTTAAATCTCCAATTAATATTGTCTTTTCCGTTTTTATTTTCGTTTTTTTCATTGTTTTTGTTTCAAATTATATTGTTTTTATATGCTTTGTTATTTTGTATTCTAATAAGAAATTGCAATGAAAATGTTTAATTTATTATTTTATATTTAAGGTTTTCGATTTTTTTCTTTATCGTGCGGACACTGAAAATCTGGATTATGTCGCTTATTTTTAAGAGCGTTGTTTGCCTGGCCGGCGAAGCCCCCCGCCTCCAAGCTCGGGGGGCTGAATGTATTTACCCGATCGCTGGGTAATCGGTGTAGCCTTCCCGGCTGCCGCCGAAGAATTTCTCTTTGATTGGCGCATTCAGCGCCAGCCCGTGCTGTAGGCGGTGAGGCAGATCCGGGTTGGCGATGAACGGGCGGCCGAAGCCGATCAAGTCTGCCCAACCTTTGGCCAGCGCTTCTTCAGCGCGTTCAGGCGTGTATTTGCCCGAGTAAATCAGCGTGCCGCGGAAAATCAGGCGCAGCGATTCTTTGAACGCCGCCGGCATCACCGGGGCATCATCCCAATCCGCTTCGGCGATGTGAATATAAGCGGCGCCGATATCGTTCAGCACGCTGGCCGCCGCCAGATAGGTGGCTTCCGGGGTATCGTCCTGCGAGCCCATCAGAGTGGTCAGCGGCGCCAGGCGCACGCCCAGTTTCTCTTTGCCGATGGCGTCCGCGACCGCCTGCGCCACCTCCCGCAGGAAACGCAGGCGATTTTGCAGTGAACCGCCGTATTCGTCGTCGCGCTGATTCTCCCGCGAGTCGATAAACTGATTGATCAGATAGCCATTCGCGCCGTGCAGCTCTACGCCGTCGAAACCGGCGGCGATGGCGTTGCGGGCCGCCTGGGCGTAGTCGTTGACGATCGCCGGAATTTCTTCCCGCGTTAAGGCGCGCGGTGCGGAGTGCTGCACCATTTCACCCACGCCATGCTCCGGCCCGCGGCCTTCGACATCCACGAACACCTTGACCCCGTCGGCCTGGATGGCGGAGGAGGAGACCGGCGCGGCGTGGCCAGGCTGTAAAATGGTATGCGACACGCGGCCGACGTGCCAAAGCTGCGCGAAGATCTTGCCGCCGGCATGATGTACGGCGTCGGTGACTTTTTTCCAACCGGCGATGTGTTCCGGGGTGTAAATGCCGGGCGTCCAGGCATAACCCTGGCCCTGCCGGCTGATCTGCGTGCCTTCGCTGACGATCAGCCCGGCGCTGGCGCGCTGGGCATAATATTCAGCCATCATGTCGGTGGCGACGTCGCCGGCGCCGGCACGAGAGCGGGTCATTGGCGGCATGACGATGCGATTGTTCAGCAATAAACCGTTTAAAGAATACGAGTCAAAAAGCATGGCGCTTCCCTCTATGTGAATTAGGTCGTAGGGCATTGATGTTTTACTGAGGCCATTATATTTCGTCGTTTAATTCTAAAAACGCGCACAATAACAAAACACTTTTGCTCTGTGTTCAATAGTCTCGGTAGCCGCCGGTGAGCCGGTATGGCGGGTGGGCCAGGTGGCGAGAATGAACCCGATGTGCGCTCGGGCGACGGCGGCTATTGCTTGCCGGCGCATTGCTGAGATAGAGTCGGCGGCTGTTTTTTCCCACGATTTTTAACAAAATCGCAAAAGTCTTTTAGCCTCCTGCCTGCTTATCTTTGGTGTGATCAATGTCATACTTTTGGCATCTTAACTTTCCCGCGCTTCGGCAGCGGTTAACCGGAGTTGTTGAATGAAAATTAACTTTCCCTTATTAGCCCTGGCGGTGGGGGCGTTCGGCATCGGCACGACCGAGTTTTCCCCGATGGGGTTGCTGCCGACCATCGCCAAAGGGGTGGATGTCTCCATCCCGATGGCCGGCATGTTGATCAGCGCCTACGCCGTTGGCGTAATGGTCGGCGCACCGCTGATGACGTTGCTGCTTTCTCACCGGGCACGCAGAAGCGCGCTGATCTTCCTGATGGCGATCTTTACCCTGGGTAACGTGCTGTCGGCCATTGCGCCTGACTACACCACCCTGATGCTGTCGCGCATTATCACCAGCCTGAACCACGGCGCGTTCTTTGGTCTCGGTTCCGTGGTGGCCGCCAGCGTGGTGCCGAAGGAGAAACAGGCCAGCGCCGTGGCGACCATGTTTATGGGGTTGACCATCGCCAATATCGGCGGGGTGCCCGCTGCGACCTGGCTGGGTGAAACCATCGGCTGGCGCATGTCGTTCCTGGCCACCGCAGGGCTAGGGGTGATCGCCATGCTGGGGCTGTGGTTCTCGTTGCCGAAAGGCAGCGCCGGCGCGCGGCCTGATGTGAAACGCGAGCTGTCGGTGTTGGTACGCCCGCAGGTGCTGTCCGCCTTGCTGACGACCGTGCTGGGCGCGGGCGCGATGTTCACGCTCTATACCTATATCTCGCCGGTGTTGCAGCACATCACCGATGCGACGCCGCTGTTCGTGACGGTCATGCTGGTGTTGATCGGCGTCGGTTTCTCCATCGGCAACTACCTGGGCGGTAAATTCGCCGACCGCTCCGAGAGCGCGACGCTGAAGGGTTTCTTGCTGCTGCTGGTGGTCATTATGCTGGTGATCCCGTTCCTGGCGCGCAGTGAAATCGGCGCCGCGGTCAGCATGGTGATTTGGGGTGCGGCGACCTTTGCCGTGGTGCCGCCGCTGCAGATGCGCGTGATGCGTGTCGCCAGCGAAGCGCCGGGCCTGTCGTCCTCGGTCAACATCGGCGCCTTTAACCTGGGCAATGCGCTGGGCGCCGCCGCCGGTGGCGCGGTAGTCTCCGCCGGGCTGGGATACAGCTTCGTGCCGGTGATGGGGGCTATTATTGCCGGATTGGCGCTGTTGCTGGTGCTGTTCACCCACCGTCAGGCCGAAAAAGTGGCCTACGCCAACGGGTAAACGATAATGTGCGGCGGGGTTCCCCGCCGCGCTCACTCAAAGCCGAGCTGGCTGAACGCATCGTCCTGCGGGGCGTAGCCGAGCAGGCGACGGGTCTCTTCCAGCGACAAACGCGTATAGCGGTTATTGGAAACCCCGTGCACCACCGCATATTGCACCCCTTCGACACGAATACAGCGATCCAGCAGATCGGCGGCGTCGCGATGGCTGAGAAAAGCGCTCATGTCGCGGGCGCTAAGCTGTTCGCCCCGGCTTAGAGTGGTGAAGTTGGCGATGCGTACCGACAGGGCGGAAAGCCCCTCCTGATGGGCGAAATAGGCGGCGATGCCTTCGCCGAACGCCTTGCTGGCGCCGTACAGATTTTTCGGCTTCGGCGCGTCATCTGGGCGGATTTGATAATCGAGCGGGTAGCCTTCCACCGCCTGCGCGCTGCTGGCGAACACTACCCGGCGGCAGCCGGCGTCTTTCGCCGCGCGGAAGATATTGAAGGTGCCGAGAATGTTGTTGTCCATCAGCGAACCGCAAAAATCGGCGTCGGGAGCCGGATCGGCGGCCAGGTGCAACACGGTGTCGATATTGGCGCAGGCCTCACGGCAGGCGTCGAGATCGGCGATGTTGAAGCTGATGACCTCATCGCCGGGCCGGCGATCGCGCAACAGAGCGAGATCTCGTTCCGCCAGCCGCAATGCATAGCGATCGCCCACTGCCTGGCGAAACGCGGTGGCGACTCGGCCGCCGGCGCCGGTAATCAAAATCCGTCCTACATCAGTACGCAACACCATGGTGACTGTCATCCCTACTCTCGATTAAGCGTTGACCAGTAATAATCCCCCGTGTGATTTTTGTCTAGTTGTTTTAATTAGTTATTCTGATGTTTATTTGCCGTATTCAATTGCGCACGGTGATTTTTACGCGGGTGAATATCGTGGAATGATAACAATATTCGATGAGGTTTGGCGATGTATTTGCCTTAATGGCTGCGAATATTGCCAGAAAAGCCGATTGGCCGCTGGAAAATGCGTGTTTCGCTTTAGCTTGATAGTGAATTATTAGGTTAGTTAATCTTATGTTTTTTTGACGTGAGGCCGGGCGATACTCTCTCATCCCTCTCTATCGCTCGCGCGATATATCATCGGCGCAGTGATCCCGGTAGAGGGCGGCATGCATTATTTCGCGCATTGAGGCCGTTTTGCCTTTGCGATCACAGTTCGGCAATTTGCCGTCGCAAAGCCTTGCTCCGCTAAAATCTGCGGTGTTAACGTCATAACTCAACCGATTTAGGGTTGTTACTGCTGCGGCAGGCAAAACCTAAACCTCGCGTTTCTGTTCCCCGATGGGGCAGAGGCCGCGAGGTTTAGGTTTTTTTTTGCGCCGAATTTCGCTCCTGCGCCAGGCCAGCGCAAATGCGGGATCGGCAGAACGCGAAGTCTAAGGATAACCGTATGAAATATGACACATTAGCCAGTGAGATTTTGGCCGGCGTCGGTGGCCGCGACAATGTGAAAAGCCTGGTGCATTGCGCCACCCGCCTGCGTTTCAAGCTGCGTGACGACCGCCGCGCCAACGCGGCAGCGCTGAAGAAAAACCCGGGCGTCATCATGGTGGTGGAGAGCGGTGGCCAGTTTCAGGTGGTGGTGGGCAACCACGTGGCCGAGGTGTTCGATGCGGTCAACCGGGTCGGCGGGTTGGCCGAAGGCGCGTCGAGCGGCGGCGATGCGGACGGTAAAAAAGACAATCTGCTCAGCCGCTTTATCGACGTGGTTTCCGGCATCTTCACCCCATTGCTCGGGGTGATGGCTGCCTCGGGGGTGTTGAAGGGATTGCTGGCGCTGAGCCTGGCCTGCGGCTGGCTGCTGGAAAGCAGCGGCGCCTTTAAAATGTTGTTCGCCGCCAGCGACGCATTGTTCTATTTCTTCCCGATCATGCTCGGCTACACCGCCGGGAAAAAATTCGGCGGCAACCCGTTCGTCACCATGGCGATCGGCGGCGCGTTGACGCATCCGCTGATGATGGCGGCGTTTGAGGCGGCGCAACAGCCGGGCGCGGTGCGCGAATATTTCTTCGGCATTCCGCTGACTTTTATCAACTACAGCTCGTCGGTGATCCCCATCATCTTTGCGGCCTGGGTATCCTGCCGTCTGGAGCCGCTGTTTAACCGGGTGATCCACAGCGCGCTGCGCAATTTCATCACGCCGCTGCTGTGTCTGGCGATCACCGTGCCCTTGACCTTCCTGCTGATCGGCCCGGCGGCGACCTGGCTCAGCCATCTGCTGGCCAACGGCTATCAGGCCATTTACGCCTTCAACCCGATCATCGCCGGCGCTTTCATGGGGGCGATGTGGCAGGTGTGCGTGATCTTCGGCCTGCATTGGGGGCTGGTGCCGTTGATGATCAACAACCTGAGCGTGCTGGGGCGCGACACCATGGTGCCGCTGCTGCTGCCGGCGGTGATGGGGCAGGTCGGTGCCACGCTGGGCGTGATGCTGCGCACCCGCGACGCCAAGCTGCGGGCGCTGTCCGGTTCGGCCATCGGCGCGGGGATTTTCGGCATCACCGAACCGGCGGTGTACGGCGTCACCCTGCCGAACAAGCGTCCGTTCATCTTCGGCTGCATCGGCGGCGCGCTGGGCGGGGCGGTGATCGGTTACTTCCATACCTCGGTCTACTCGTTCGGCCTGGTGAACGTGTTCACCTTCGCGCAAATCATTCCCAACGGCGGCATCGACGCCACGGTGTGGGGCGCGATCGGCGGCACTCTGCTGTCGTTTGTGTTCGCCGCGCTGGCCAGCTACCTGTTCGGCGTCGCGCCGGCGGAAGAGACGGCGCCGCCTGAAGCCGCCGCGCCGCTTAACCGCAAGCAGGCCATTCTCAGCCCGATCGCCGGCGACATCGTGCCGCTGGAACAGGTGAACGACGCGACCTTCGCCAGCGGCCTGCTGGGGAAAGGGGTGGCGATCGCGCCGCAGCAGGGGCGAGTGGTGGCGCCGGTGAGCGGCAGCGTGGCGTCGCTGTTCAAAACCAAACACGCCATCGGCATCGAATCGGACGACGGCGCGGAGATTCTCATCCATGTCGGCATCGATACCGTGAAGCTCGACGGGGCGCATTTCACCGCCCACGTGCGGGAAGGCGAGCGGATCGCGCCGGGCGATCTGCTGATCGAGTTCGACCAGGCGGCGATCCATGCCGCCGGCTATGACACCACCACGCCGATCATCATCAGCAACAGCGATGACTACGTGGACGTGTTGACCAGCGGCCTGTCTCCGGTGCAGGAACAGGCGCCGCTGCTGACTTTATTACGTTAATTGAGGAGCAAGCGATGAACGGCAAGTTTCCGCAACATTTTCTGTGGGGCGGCGCGGTAGCGGCGAACCAGGTAGAAGGCGCGTATCAGGCCGACGGCAAGGGGCTGTCGACCTCCGATCTGCAGCCGCAGGGCATCTTCGGCGCCATCACGCCGCGCACGGCGGGCGACAGCGGCATCAAGGACGTGGCGATCGATTTCTATCATCGTTACCCGGAGGATATCGCGCTGTTCGCCGAGATGGGTTTCAAGTGCCTGCGCACCTCGATCGCCTGGACGCGCATTTTCCCGCAGGGCGATGAAGAGACCCCGAACGAAGCCGGGCTGGCGTTTTACGATCGGCTGTTCGATGAGATGGCGAAATACGGCATTCAGCCGCTGATCACGCTGTCGCACTATGAGATGCCTTACGGTCTGGTGAAGCGCTACGGCGGCTGGGGCGATCGCCGCACCATCGATTTCTTCGAGCGCTATGCGCGCACCGTGTTCGAACGCTATAAGCACAAGGTTAAATACTGGCTGACCTTCAATGAGATCAACATGTCGCTGCACGCGCCCTTCACCGGGGTTGGCCTGCCGCAAGAGAGCGACAAGAGCGCCGTCTATCAGGCGATCCACCATCAGCTGGTGGCCAGCGCCAGAGCGGTGAAGGCCTGTCACGAGATCGTGCCGGAGGGGCAAATCGGCAACATGCTGCTGGGCGGCATTCTGTATCCGCTGAGCTGCAAGCCGGAAGATCTGCTGGAAACCCAGCGGCAAAACCGCGACTGGCTGTTCTTCGGCGATGTGCAGGCGCGCGGCTATTACCCGGCCTACATGCAGCGCTTCTTCCGTGAAAACGGCATTCAGGTGGCGATCACCGAGGAAGATCGGCAAACGCTGCGCGAAACCATCGACTTCATCTCGTTCAGCTACTACATGAGCGGCTGCGTTACCGCCGACCCGGAGCAGTATGAAACGGCGCGCGGCAACATTCTCGATATGGTGCCGAACCCGCACCTGGCCAGTTCGGAGTGGGGGTGGCAAATCGACCCGATCGGGCTGCGCTACCTGCTCAACGTGCTGTACGACCGCTATCAGAAGCCGTTGTTCATCGTCGAGAACGGGCTGGGCGCCAAAGACCGCGTCGAGGCCGACGGCAGCATCAACGACGACTACCGCATCAACTACCTCAATGACCACCTGGTGCAGGTGGCCGAGGCGATCGACGACGGCGTCGAGGTGATGGGCTACACCAGCTGGGGGCCGATCGATCTGGTCAGCGCCTCGAAGGCCGAAATGTCGAAGCGCTACGGCTTCATTCACGTCGACAGAGACGATGCCGGCAACGGTAGCCTCGAGCGCCGCCGCAAGAAGAGTTTCTACTGGTATCGCGATGTGATCCACAGCAACGGCGCCAGCCTGAAAGACCGGCGCTAACCCTTCAGCCCGGCGGCAAACGCCGGGCGTTAACTAACCTTATTCGCTGCTGTTCATGATGGGAAATTCTCTCCCAGGGAATGCTGTTGCCCGCAGTCAGCCGTTATGCGGAGAAATATAATAATGATGAAAAGCTTATTACCTCGTTCCATGACCCTGGCGGCGCTGGCGCTGCTCTGTAGCCAGGCGCAGGCGGAAACGCTGCAAACCGGCAAGGACGTTGAAGCTCCCACCGCCAAATGGGAAGGGGTGGCGCTCGGCTTTGAACCGCCGCAGCCTGGGCTGTTGGGGGATATGCTGGGGATCAGGCCGATCCTGGAGGATCACGGTTTCCACTATAATCTCGGCTACCTCAGCCAGCTGTCGTATAACGCCGGCGGCGGTTACAACCACGATAAACAGGCGTCGTACATCGACCAATTTTCGCTGACCTTCAGCCAGGATCTGCAGGCGCTGACCGGCATTCCGGATGCGGCGATCGAAGGCAATATCGTCAACCGCAACCATGACAACAACCTGACCCGCGATCGGCTGCAGGATCCGCGCGTCGGCCTGACCGATCTGTCGCAGGAGAGCTTTGGCGGGCAGTCGATCACCCGGCTGGGCTGGTTGACCTTCAGCCGTTCCTTCCTCGACAGCCGGCTGCAATGGCGTATCGGCATGATGAACAAGGTGCAGGATTTCGATCAGATCATCCCCTGCGATTTTCAGACGCTGACGCTGTGCGGCGGCAAGTCCGCCAACTCGTTGACCTGGTACAACTGGAACGTGCATTACTGGGGCACCACGCTGCAATACAAGCTGACCGACGGCCTGACGCTCAAGGGCGGCGTGATGGAGCAGAACCCGAGCGCCCCCAGCCGCAGCCACGCCTGGAGTTGGTCCACCAAGGGCAGCAAAGGCTTCCTGCTGCCGATGGAGGTGGAGCTGAAAACCCACGCCGTCAACCAGCTGCCGGGGGTGTATAACCTGGGCGTGCTGTTCACCAACGCGCGCCAGAGCGATCTTTATGAAGGGGTATCCGGCGGGCCGGGCGCCAGCGATCCGCAGGGCTATCGCAGCCACGATCGCACCTGGTTCCTGTATACCGGTTTCAACCAGCAGGTGACGCGCCATGCGGATGACGTCAACCGTGGCCTGAGCGTGTTCTACAGCCTGGGGCTGGGGGATCAGCGCAGCAACTACCTGCACTGGTCCACTTCGACCGGCATCCGCTATCGCGGGCTGTTCGATGCGCGGCCGGACGACTGGTTGGGGCTGGGCGTTTCGGTGGTGAAACTGAGCGATCGCTATAAAGACAATCAGCGTTACCTCAACGAGATGAGCGGCATCAGCGATTATCACGATCCGAACTACCGGCCGGTGCCGGGCCACTCGGTGACGGCGGAGCTGTACTACCGCGTTAACGTCACGCCGTGGCTGCAGCTGCAGCCGGGCCTGCAATACTGGCATCATCCGGCGGGCGTCAGCGAAACGCAGGACGCCTGGGTGACGGCGTTGAAAACGGTGGTGACCTTCTGATCAGGCCGCGTCGTTCTCGCGGTAGCGCCGGCGTGCGTGCTCAAACCAGCTGGCCGGCACGTTGTGCGGCGGCTGCTGTAATCTGAGCAGCCCCTGTTCGACGATATGGCTGGCCTGGCGCCACAGCGTCGGGTCGCCTTCGGTCAGCACTTCCAGCAGGCGCTGTTTCTCGATCAGATAGGTTTGGGCGAAGTGGCTGTCGTAGTCCAGCAGCGAGCGGGTGTTGTCGATCAGATCCGCCAGTTTGATGGTTTTGGCCTGCGGCGATGCGCTGGCGCTGTGGCGCCGATCGCGGTTTTTACGCTCGAAGCGGTTGCCGTCCTCGGCGTGGCTGACGTTGGTTAACATCCGCACCAGCTCCGCTACCTGCGGCCCAAAGTGGCTTTCGATATCGCCGAGGGTGGTGGGCGTGTCTTCCACCGTGTCATGCAGCCAGGCGGCCGCCAGCATCTCTTCGGTGTGCGGCACGCTGCGTACCAGCTCCATGACCGCCTGCGGGTGGACGATGTACGGATCGTTGGTGTATTTGCGGCGCTGATCGATGGCCGCATGCGCCTTGGTGGCGTAGCGGCGCGCGCGTTCTGCAAGCGTATTCGTCATTTCCTTTCCCTCCCGGCATCCTCTGCATGAAAAAAATGTAGCATACCTCACAAGAAATAGCTTGCGATTACATCGTGCGCTATCTATATTCACTCACATGAAAAGCACCGATACCGAACAACCCAACGCGAAGAACCTGCTGCTGCTCGATCAGCAGCTCTGTTTCGCGCTGTACTCCGCCAACCTGGCGCTGCACAAAGTCTACCGCAAGCTGTTGAATCAGCTCGAGCTCACCTACCCGCAGTATCTGGTGATGATGGTGCTGTGGGAACGCGATCGGGTGACGGTATCGGATATCGGCGAGCGGCTGTTCCTCGATTCCGCCACGCTGACGCCGCTGCTGAAACGGCTGGAAACCGCCGGTTTGCTGGTGCGCTATCGCGCCACTACCGACGAGCGCCAGGTGATCATCGCGCTCACCGAAGCCGGCCGCGCGCTGCGTGAACGGGCGCAGTCGGTGCCCGAGGCGGTGATGTGCGCCACCGACTGCAGCCTGGACGAGATCGTCTCGCTCAAACAGCAGCTGGAAAAGCTGCGCGGCAGCCTGATCGATCAGATTTGACCCACCGACGCCGGACGCAAGAACGGCAGGGGTGGTCTACACTGGTTAATAAGCGTCAAAAATAAGTAGTGCACGATTTAATCGTAAAAGATATATATGTGACCGGCTACCCCTCGCGGGGGCCGTTGTCATCTCGCCAACCAGCAAGAAGGAATGAACGATGTCTATTGAGAAAGTGGTTTACCGCGCTCACGCCACCGCAACCGGCGGCCGCGACGGCCGTGCAACCTCCTCCGACGGCGTGTTGGACGTGAAACTGGGCGTACCGAAAGAGATGGGCGGCGCCGGCGGCGAAGTCACCAACCCCGAGCAGCTGTTCGCCGCCGGTTACTCGGCCTGTTTCCTCGGCGCGTTGAAGTTTGTCGCGGCGAAAGAAAAGGTCAAAATCCCGGCCGAAGCGAAGATCGACGGCACCGTCGGCATCGGTGAAATCCCGAACGGCTTCGGCATCGAAGTGCAGCTGGATATTTCGCTGCCGGGCATCGAGCGCAGCGTGGCGGAAGATCTGGTGAAAAAGGCGCACGTGGTGTGCCCGTATTCCAACGCCACCCGCGGCAATATCGACGTTACGCTGAACGTTAAGTAAGTTTTTTGCCGACATCATGGAAAAAATGGAGGGTTTATCCCTCCATTTTCTTTGATATCCCGTCTGAAAAGTGCTCAAAAAAGCGGTAAATTTTGCCCGTTTTGTGAGAATTCTCTTGATTATTACTCGCAAAATAACGCTTATTGCCGGTTGGCTGAACCAGAAGCCGCAATCAGTGTCTGACTGAGTCAGAACCGCTACACCGTCCCCGGAGCCACCGCGTTACATGAACAAAGTTAAATCGCTATCACAGCAGAATTTATCGTTATTGTTAGCGATCTATATCGGCATCTTTCTAAACCTGTCCGTTTTTTATCGCCGTTTTGATTCGCTGGCGCACGGCATTCAGGGAATTAAGCTTATTTCGGCGGTGACGGAAGTCATCGCTATCGTCCTGTTCACGTTCTTCATCATGCGGCTGGTGTCGCTCGGCGGCCGGCTGTTTTATCGCATCGTCGCCTCGCTGCTGGTGCTGATCTCGGTTGCCGCCAGCTACTACATGACGTTTTTCAACGTGGTGATCGGCTACGGCATCGTGGTGTCGGTGATGACCACCGATATCGATCTGTCGAAAGAGGTGGTCGGCCTGCATTTCGTGCTGTGGATGGTGGCGCTCAGCGCCTTGCCGCTGCTGCTGATCTGGAAAAACAGCCTGCGCTTCACCCTGATCGAACAGCTGAAAACCCCCGGTCACCGCATCAAACCGCTGCTGGTGTTGTTGGCGGTAGTAGCGTTGGTCTGGCTGCCGCTGCGCATGCTGGACGACGAGCAAAGCGTGCAGGAGAAGCTCGCCAACGTCGATCTGCCGAGCTACGGCGGCGTGGTGGCGCACTCGTACCTGCCGTCTAACTGGCTGTCGGCGCTGGGGCTGTTCGCCTATACCCGCTATGACGAAAGTCAGGATCAGAGCACGCTGTTCGATCCGGGCAAACACTTTACCTATGTGCCGCCGGCGGACATCGACGATACCTACGTGGTGTTCATCATCGGCGAGACCACGCGCTGGGATCACATGGGCATGCTGGGCTACGAGCGCGATACTACGCCGCGCCTGTCGAAAGAGAAGAATCTGGTGGCGTTCCGCGGCGAGTCGTGCGACACCGCCACCAAGCTGTCGCTGCGCTGCATGTTCGTGCGCGAAGGCGGCACCGAGGACAACCCGCAACGCACGCTGAAAGAGCAAAACGTGTTCGCGGTGATGAAGGAACTGGGCTTCTCTTCCGAGCTGTTCGCCATGCAGAGTGAGGTGTGGTTCTACAACAACACCGAGGTGAACAACTATTCGTTCCGCGAGATGATCGCGTCCGAGAAGCGCAACGACGGCAAGGCGGTCGACGATATGCTGCTGGTGGACGAAATGAAGGAGTCGCTGGCGCGTTATCCGAAGGGCAAACACCTGGTGATCCTGCATACCAAAGGCTCGCACTACCTGTACTCGCAGCGTTATCCGCGCAGCTATGCGCGCTATCAGCCGGAGTGCATGGGGGTGGATGACTCCTGCACCAAGGCGCAGCTGATCAACGCCTTCGACAATACGGTGCTGTATACCGACAGCTTTATCAGTAATGTGATCGACCAGGTGCGGGACAAGAAGGCCATCGTGTTCTATGCCGCCGATCACGGCGAGTCGATCGGCGAGAATACGCACCTGCACGGCACGCCGCGCGAAATGGCGCCGCCGGAACAATTCCGCGTGCCGATGATGGTGTGGGCGTCGGACAAGTTCCTCGAGAACCCGCAGCACCTCAGCGCCTTTGAGCAACTGCAGGCGCAGCAACGCATCGGCAGAACGCATCGCCACGTCGAGCTGTTCGACACCATCCTCGGTTGCCTCGGCTACACCTCGCCGAACGGCGGCATCGTGGATAAAAACAACTGGTGCCATCTCCCGCAGAATAAAACGGCGCCTTCCAGCCTGTAATCCCTCCCGCCGGGTGCCTTGCGCACCCGGTAATTTCCGCCAATACATTCTCTTCATCAATTATTCCGGTGTGTGCATACGGTATACTTGCGCACTTCCCCTTCTAACCGGAGATTTCCATGACCCTGCGCGTGGCGTTTATCGACGATCATGACATTGTGCGTTCGGGCTTTGTGCAGCTGCTGTCGCTGGAGGCCGATATTCAGGTAGTGGGCGAGTTCAGCAGCGCGGCGCAGGCGCGCGCCGGCCTGCCGGGGCTGGAGGCGGAAATCTGCATTTGCGACATTTCGATGCCCGACGGCAGCGGGTTGGATCTGCTGGCGGACATTCCCTCCGGCATCCGCGTGGTGATGCTGTCGATGCACGATAATCCGGCGCTGGTGGAAATGGCGCTGGAACGCGGCGCCAGCGGCTTTCTCTCCAAGCGCTGCAAGCCGGAAGATCTGATCACCGCCGTGCGCACCGTCGCCGGCGGCGGCGTCTATCTGATGCCGGAAATCGCCCAGCAGCTGGCGCGGGTGAAGGTGGATCCGTTGACCCGCCGCGAGCGCGAGATCGCGCTATTGCTGGCGCAGGGCCAGGAGGTGCGCGAGATCGCCGCCGCGCTGGGGCTGTCGCCGAAGACGGTGCATGTGCATCGCGCCAACCTGTTCGCCAAGCTGGGCATCACCAATAACGTTGAGCTGGCCAGACGGATGCTGAACCTGTGACGCAGCGTCTGATCACCCAGCTGGCGCTGTTCTTCATTTATGCCGCCAGCGCATTTTGCCTGTGGGGCATTGGCACCGCGCTGATCGACCCGCCCTGGCAGGCGCTGTTGCTGTTCCCGTTCGGCCTGCGCATGGGCATTTTGCTGCAGAGCCCGTACCGTTTCTGGCCGGGGATCCTGCTGGCCGACCTGCTGCTGATGGCGCTGCTGGCGGACCAGTACGGCTACGGCCCGGCGCTGTGGGCGTCGGTGGCGGTGCTGGTGCTGACGGTGCTGCTCAGCCTGTTGGCCTCGCCGTGGCTGCTGCGCCATCAGCAGAGCGACAGCGAATGGCGCTGGCCGCTGTTGCAGGGCGCGGTGGTCGCCGCCGCCGCTTTGCTGCAGGCGCTTGTGTGGCAGCTGGTGAGCGGCGAAGGCGCCCGCGCGCTGCTGCTCGGCCTGACCGGCGGTTTCACCATCGCGCCGACCTGCCTGCTGTTGTGGCACTATCTGGCGCGCCAAATCTGGGTGCCGCTGGAGCCGGGGCTGATCCACAAGCCGGTGGAGCTGCGCCTGGGCCACCTGGCCAGCTATCTGCTGCTGTTTGCATTCAGCATCTGGCTGCAGCAGCAGGTTAACGCCGCCGAGCTGCGCCGCTTTGCGCCTTTCTGCCTGGCGATCCCGATCGTGTTCATGTCTTACCGTTATGGCTGGCAGGGCGCGCTGTTGGCGACGCTGCTCAACGGCGTGGCGTTGATGGTCAACGAGCCGCCGCAGCCCGAGTCGCACCGCGACTTGCTGTTGTCGCTGCTGGCCCAGAGCCTGACCGGGCTGCTGCTGGGCGCCGGTATTCAGCGCCAGCGCGAACTGAATCAGCAGCTGCGGCTGCGGCTGGCGGAGAACCGGCAGCTGGCCCGGGCGCTGGTGACGGCGGAGGAACAAACCCGGCGCGAGGTGGCGCGCGAGCTGCACGATGAAGTGGGGCAGACCATCACCGTGATCCGCACACAGGCCAGCATCGTTAAACGCCTGGCGCCGGAGCCGGCGGTGATCGGCTGCGCCGACACCATCGATGCGTTAGCGCTGCGGGTCTACGATGGGGTGCACGATGTGCTGACCCAGCTGTGGCCGGCGGCGCTGAACAACCTGCCGCTGTCGGCGGCGGTGGCGGCGATGCTGCGGGAGTCGCTGCCGCAGGACGCCTCGTTGGTGAGCAGCATGCAGTGGCAGGTGCCGGACGAACTGCTGGATGAAACGCTGAAAATCACGCTGTACCGGGTGTGCCAGGAAGGGGTGACCAATGTGTGCCGCCACGCCGGCGCCAGCCGCCTGGAATTGGACGCGCGTCTGCAGCCGCGCAAAGGCGCCGCGCCGCAGATTGCCCTGACCATCCGCGATAACGGCGTGGGCTTCGATGCGGACCACCATCAGCCGGGGTACGGCCTGCGCGGCATGCAGGAGCGCATCAGCGCTCTCGGCGGCAGCCTGCGGCTCACCTCTGAGCGGGGCGCCTGTTTGAGTGTGATCTTGCCCACAGTTTCACCGGCGCAAGCGCAAAACTAGGAAAAACTCCTAACCGCGTCGGGAATCCGGCGTAAGCCTCCCGCGCGCGCGGGGAGCATCATAGCGGCACTTTATTCAATCCTCTGAGGTTCCACATGTGGTCTTTCCTTAAAAGCCGCCCGGATGCGCCGCAGGTCACCGATCAACGGCAGATCGACGCCAGCTACAAATACTGGCGCATCCAGCTGATGTGCACCATGTACATCGGCTACGCCGCGTTTTACTTCACGCGCAAAAGCTTCAACTTTATCATGCCGGCGATGCTGAGCGATCTGGGCCTGACGATGTCCGACGTCGGCATCCTCGGCACGCTGTTCTACATCACCTACGGCTGCTCGAAATTCATTTCCGGCATGATCAGCGATCGTTCCAACCCGCGTTACTTTATGGGGCTGGGCCTGATCATGACCGGGGTGCTGAATATCTTCTTCGGCCTCAGTTCTTCGCTGCTGATGCTCGGCACGCTGTGGATCCTCAATGCCTTCTTCCAGGGCTGGGGCTGGCCGCCGTGCTCCAAAATCCTCACCAGCTGGTATTCGCGCTCCGAGCGCGGCAGCTGGTGGGCGATTTGGAACACTTCGCACAACGTCGGCGGCGCGCTGATCCCGCTGCTGGTGGGCTTTATCTCGCTGCACTTCAGCTGGCGTTACGGCATGATCATTCCCGGCATCATCGGCGTGGTGCTCGGCCTGCTGATGTGCTGGCGCCTGCGCGACAAGCCATCCACCCTGGGGCTGCCGAGCGTCGGCAAATGGCGCAACGACGCCATGGAGCTGGTGCAGGAATCGGAAGGCCAGGGGCTGAGCAACCGCGAGATCATCAAGCGCTACGTGTTGACCAACAAGTACATCTGGCTGCTGGCGGTCTCTTACGTGCTGGTGTACATCGTGCGCACCGCGATCAACGACTGGGGCAACCTCTACCTGACGCAGGAAAAGGGCTATTCGCTGATGACCGCCAACTCGGCCATTTCGCTGTTTGAAGTGGGCGGCTTTATCGGTTCGCTGGTGGCCGGTTGGGGTTCCGACAAGCTGTTCCGCGGCAACCGCGGCCCGATGAACCTGATCTTCGCCATCGGCATCTTCCTGTCGGTGGCGGCGCTGTGGCTGATGCCGGGCGTCACCTACCTGCTGCAGGCCTGCTGCTTCTTCGCCATCGGCTTCTTCATCTTCGGCCCGCAGATGCTGATCGGCATGGCGGCGGCGGAGTGCTCGCATAAAGATGCGGCGGGCGCGGCGACCGGTTTCGTCGGCCTGTTCGCCTACCTGGGCGCGGCGCTGTCCGGCTACCCGATCGCGCGGGTGATGGAAATCTGGCACTGGAACGGTTTCTTTGTGGTGATTTCCATCGCCGCCTGCCTGTCGGCGCTGTTCCTGCTGCCGTTCCTGCGTGCGCAGACGCCGGTGCTGAAAACCGCCAAAGCCTGAGTAAAATGCGCTGCGCAACCCCCGGCGCAGCGCATTATGGCGCTTTTATCACCACTTGAAATGCAGGGGAAAAAAAGTGATTGACGCCTATAACCGCCAGCAGTAAGATGCGCCCCGCATCGGCGAGTAGCGCAGCTTGGTAGCGCAACTGGTTTGGGACCAGTGGGTCGGAGGTTCGAATCCTCTCTCGCCGACCACCATTCGAAAAACCTGCTTTTAAAGCAGGTTTTTTTTCGCCTGCGGTTTATGAGGATGAGCACCTCCTGCGATACGACCGGCTTCGCTTTATGGCACGTGTCAATCCGCCATCCTCATGAAATATATTTATCCTTTACGCTTAATTAATTCAAACTCCTTATTCCAGTTAGGTTCTTTTTCTCATATTTAAATAAATTCACGCTTGCTGAATAAAACCCAGTTGATAGCGCTCTTGTTTTCAGGCCTTTTTTATTTATAGTCTGAATGTACGCGGCGGGAATGATTTTTCCGTTACGTGTAAAAACGCTGTTTTTATTTATTGACTTTAATCTTCGTGGATTATTGCGGAATTTTTTCGCTTCGGCAATGCGTAGCGACGATTAACTCTTTTATGTTTATCCTCTCGGAATAAAGGAATCAGTTATGCGCAAATTTAATAAACCGCTGTTGGCGCTGTTGATCGGCAGCACGCTGTGTTCCGCGGCGCAGGCCGCCGCGCCGGGCAAGCCGACCATCGCCTGGGGCAACACCAAGTTCGCCATCGTTGAAGTTGACCAGGCGGCTACCGCTTATAATAATTTGGTGAAGGTAAAAAATGCCGCCGATGTTTCCGTCTCCTGGAATTTATGGAATGGCGACGCGGGCACGACGGCCAAGATTTTATTAAATGGCAAAGAGGCGTGGAGCGGCCCTTCAACCGGTTCTTCCGGTACGGCGAATTTTAAAGTCAATAAAGGCGGCCGTTATCAAATGCAGGTGGCATTGTGCAATGCCGACGGCTGCACCGCCAGCGACGCCACTGAAATTGTGGTGGCCGACACCGACGGCAGCCATTTGGCGCCGTTGAAAGAGCCGCTGCTGGAAAAAAATAAACCGTATAAACAGAACTCCGGCAAAGTGGTCGGTTCTTATTTCGTCGAGTGGGGCGTTTACGGGCGCAATTTCACCGTCGACAAGATCCCGGCGCAGAACCTGACTCACCTGCTGTACGGCTTTATCCCGATCTGCGGCGGCAACGGCATCAACGACAGCCTGAAAGAGATTGAAGGCAGCTTCCAGGCGCTGCAGCGCTCCTGCCAGGGCCGCGAGGATTTCAAAGTCTCCATCCACGATCCGTTCGCCGCGCTGCAAAAAGCGCAGAAGGGCGTCACCGCCTGGGATGACCCCTACAAGGGCAACTTTGGCCAGCTGATGGCGCTGAAGCAGGCGCGTCCCGATCTGAAAATCCTGCCGTCGATCGGCGGCTGGACGCTGTCCGACCCGTTCTTCTTCATGGGCGACAAGGTGAAGCGCGATCGCTTCGTCGGCTCGGTGAAAGAGTTCCTGCAGACCTGGAAGTTCTTCGACGGCGTGGATATCGACTGGGAATTCCCGGGCGGCAAAGGCGCCAACCCGAATCTGGGCAGCCCTCAGGACGGGGAAACTTATGTGCTGCTGATGAAAGAACTGCGGGCGATGCTGGATCAGCTGTCGGCGGAAACCGGCCGCAAGTATGAGCTGACCTCCGCCATCAGCGCCGGCAAGGACAAGATCGACAAGGTGGCATACAACGTCGCGCAGAACTCGATGGATCACATCTTCCTGATGAGCTACGACTTCTACGGCGCCTTCGATCTGAAAAACCTGGGGCATCAGACCGCGCTGAATGCGCCGGCCTGGAAACCGGACACCGCCTACACCACGGTAAACGGCGTGAATGCGCTGCTGGCGCAGGGCGTCAAGCCGGGCAAGATCGTGGTCGGCACCGCCATGTATGGCCGCGGTTGGACCGGGGTGAACGGCTACCAGAACAACATTCCGTTCACCGGCACCGCCACCGGGCCGGTCAAAGGCACCTGGGAGAACGGCATCGTGGACTACCGCCAGATCGCCAGCCAGTTCATGAGCGGCGAGTGGCAGTACACCTACGACGCCACGGCGGAAGCGCCTTACGTGTTCAAACCTTCCACCGGCGATCTGATCACCTTTGACGATGCCCGCTCGGTGCAGGCCAAAGGCAAGTACGTGTTGGATAAGCAGCTGGGCGGCCTGTTCTCCTGGGAGATCGACGCGGACAACGGCGATATTCTCAACAGCATGAACGCCAGCCTGGGCAACAGCGCCGGCGTTCAATAATCGGTTGCAGTGCGTTGCCGGGGGATATCCTTTCGCCCCCGGCTTTTTCGCCGCCGAAAGTTTTTTTACGCCGCACAGATTGTGGGCCTGCCCGGCGAAAAATGCGCTCATCGGACTCACCCTTTTGGGTAATCCTTCAGCATTTCCTTCTGTCTTTAACGGCGATCACAAAAATAACCGTTCAGATATTCATCGTTCAGCAACAAAGTTTTGGGGTTTTTTAGCGGAGTTTAAAACCAGTAAATTTATCAGGGTCAGACCAATGCGCTAAAAATGACCGCTTAGCATAAATTTTCATGCTGGAACTGTTAACAAAAGGTTTTTTTTATGTTTGTTTGCTGTTTCTCACAGTCTGCGTAAATCCCCACTGGTTATATTGACGACACCCCAAACAGTTGGCAACTTGATAGCCTCAGGGGTAAGAGCGAGAGTTGTTTGAGTGAATTCCACGCGCTCAGACGTCCCCGTCGCGATGCGTTCCATCCGGCATCCTCTCATCGTACGCCTTCTGCCTTCGGGCGCTGACCGCACAGGCCACGCAATAAAAAATACAGGTCTGGCGGCAATTACACACATCACATCACACAATGGAGCACTAACGATGACACGTTCCTTGGGTAAATCGGGGGTTCTGAAATTCGGCATTGGGCTGATCGCGCTGACCGTGGCGGCCAGCGTACAGGCCAAGACGTTGGTTTACTGTTCTGAAGGTTCCCCGGAAGGGTTCAACCCGCAGCTGTTCACCTCCGGCACCACCTACGACGCCAGTTCGGTACCGATCTACAACCGCCTGGTCGAATTCAAAGTCGGCACCACCGAACTGCAGCCGGGCCTGGCTGAGAAGTGGGACGTCAGCGAAGACGGCAAAACCTATACCTTCCACCTGCGCAAAGGCGTGAAGTGGCAGAGCAGCAAAGATTTCAAACCGACGCGCGACTTCAACGCCGACGACGTGGTGTTCTCCTTCGAACGCCAGTTGGATGCCAATAACGCCTACCACAAAGTGTCCGGCGGCAGTTACGAATACTTTGAAGGCATGGACATGCCGAAGCTGATCGCCAAGATCGAAAAAGTAGACGACAACACCGTGCGTTTCGTGCTGAACCGCCCGGAGGCGCCGTTCCTGGCTGACCTGGGCATGGACTTCGCGTCCATCCTGTCCGCCGAATACGCTGACGTCATGATGAAAGCCGGTACGCCGGAAAAAGTCGACCTGAACCCGATCGGCACCGGCCCGTTCCAGCTGCTGCAATACCAGAAAGACTCCAAAATCCTGTACAAGGCGTTCGACGGTTTCTGGGGCACCAAGCCGAAGATCGATCGCCTGGTGTTCTCCATCACGCCTGACGCTTCCGTGCGTTACGCCAAGCTGCAGAAAAACGAATGCCAGGTGATGCCGTTCCCGAACCCGGCCGATATCGCCCGCATGAAGCAGGACAAATCCATCAACCTGATGGAGCAGCCGGGGCTGAACGTGGGTTACCTGTCGTTCAACACCGAGAAAAAACCGCTGGATAACGTGAAGGTGCGTCAGGCGTTGACCATGGCGGTCAACAAGCAGGCGATCATCGACGCGGTTTATCAGGGCGCGGGCCAGGCGGCCAAGAACCTGATCCCGCCGACCATGTGGGGCTATAACGACGCGGTGCAGGATTACGCTTACGATCCGGCCAAGGCAAAAGAACTGCTGAAAGAAGCGGGCATGGCCGACGGTTTCAGCATCGACCTGTGGGCGATGCCGGTACAGCGTCCTTACAACCCGAACGCGCGCCGCATGGCGGAAATGATCCAGGCCGACTGGGCCAAGATCGGCGTGAAAGCCAAAATCGTGACCTATGAGTGGGGTGAATACCTCAAGCGCGCCAAAGCGGGCGAGCACCAAACGGTGATGATGGGCTGGACCGGCGACAACGGGGATCCGGACAACTTCTTCGCCACGCTGTTCAGCTGCGCGGCGGCGAAAGACGGCTCCAACTACTCCCGCTGGTGCTACAAGCCGTTTGAAGATCTGATTCAACCGGCGCGCGCCGAGTCCAACCACGACAAACGCATCGAACTGTACAAGCAGGCGCAGGTGGTGATGCACGATCAGGCTCCGGCGCTGATCGTCGCGCACTCCACCGTGTATGAGCCTGTGCGTAAGGAAGTGAAGGGCTACGTCGTGGATCCGCTCGGCAAGCATCACTTCGAGAATGTCTCTGTAGACTGATTCCGACCTAAACCGGAGATGCACGAATGGACTTGCAGGGGCGCAACAGGTTTGCGCCTCTGCTGACCAGTCTCCGGCGTATGGCCGTTGGATCGTTCAAAGGCATGTGAGCGTTAATAAGCCTGGCGGACGATGAGCTGCCGGGCATTGATACAGAGAGTTCGGGATATGTTGCAGTTCATACTCCGACGTTTGGGGTTAGTTATCCCAACGTTTATCGGCATTACATTGCTGACTTTTGCATTCGTCCATATGATCCCCGGCGACCCGGTGACCATCATGGCCGGGGAACGCGGTATCTCCGCCGAGCGCCACGCGCAGCTGATGGCGGAAATGGGGCTGGACAAGCCGCTCTATCAACAATATTTCTCCTACGTGTCCAACGTGCTGCACGGCGATCTGGGCACCTCACTCAAAAGCCGCATCTCCGTCTGGAGCGAGTTCGTTCCGCGCTTTCAGGCCACGCTGGAGCTGGGCCTGTGCGCGATGATCTTCGCGGTGCTGGTGGGCATCCCGGTCGGGGTGCTGGCGGCGGTCAAACGCGGCTCGGTCTTCGACCATACCGCGGTGGGCATCTCGCTGACCGGCTATTCGATGCCGATTTTCTGGTGGGGCATGATGCTGATCATGCTGGTGTCGGTGCAGCTTAACCTGACGCCGGTGTCGGGGCGCATCAGCGACACGGTATTCCTCGACGACAGCCACCCGCTGACCGGCTTCATGCTGATAGACACCCTGATCTGGGGCGAACCGGGCGACTTTATCGATGCGGTGATGCACATGATCCTGCCGGCCATCGTGCTGGGCACCATCCCGCTGGCGGTGATCGTGCGCATGACCCGCTCCTCGATGCTGGAGGTGTTGGGCGAAGACTATATCCGCACCGCGCGCGCCAAGGGCGTGAGCCGCATGCGGGTGATCGTCGTTCACGCGCTGCGCAACGCGCTGCTGCCGGTGGTGACGGTGATCGGGCTGCAGGTCGGCACCATGCTGGCCGGCGCCATTCTGACCGAAACCATCTTCTCCTGGCCGGGTCTGGGCCGCTGGCTGATCGATGCGCTGCAGCGCCGTGATTACCCGGTAGTGCAGGGCGGGGTGTTGCTGGTCGCCTGTATGATCATTCTGGTTAACCTGCTGGTAGACGTGCTCTACGGCGTGGTCAACCCGCGTATTCGCCACAAGAAATAAGGGGCGCTCTCATGTCTCAAATCACTGAGTCTGCAGTTAAAGGTGCGCCGAAGCCGATGACCCCGTTTCAGGAGTTCTGGCACTATTTCAAGCGCAATAAAGGGGCCGTGGTCGGCCTGGTGTATATCGTTTTGATGCTGGTGATCGCGCTCGGCGCCGGGGTGCTGGCGCCGCATGCGCCGGCGGACCAGTTCCGCGACGCGCTGCTCAAGCCGCCGGTGTGGCAGGAGGGCGGCAGTTGGCAATACATCCTGGGCACCGACGACGTGGGCCGCGACGTGCTGTCGCGCCTGATGTACGGCGCGCGCCTGTCGCTGCTGGTCGGTTGTCTGGTGGTAGTGTTGTCGCTGGTCATGGGCGTGGTGTTCGGCCTGCTGGCCGGCTACTTCGGCGGCGCGGTGGACGCGGTGATCATGCGCGTCGTCGACATCATGCTGGCCCTGCCGAGCCTGCTGCTGGCGCTGGTGCTGGTGGCGGTATTCGGACCGTCGATCGTCAACGCCTCGCTGGCGCTCACCTTCGTCGCCTTGCCGCACTATGTGCGTCTGACGCGCGCGGCGGTGCTGGCGGAGGTGAACCGCGATTACGTCACCGCTTCGCGGGTGGCGGGCGCCGGCGCGCTGCGTCAGATGTTCGTCAATATTCTGCCTAACTGCCTGGCGCCCTTGATCGTTCAGGCTTCTCTCGGTTTCTCGAACGCCATTCTCGACATGGCCGCTCTCGGCTTTCTGGGCATGGGCGCGCAACCGCCGACGCCGGAGTGGGGCACCATGCTCTCCGACGTGTTGCAGTTCGCGCAAAGCGCCTGGTGGGTAGTGACCTTCCCCGGCCTGGCGATCCTGCTGACGGTGCTGGCATTCAACCTGATGGGGGACGGTTTGCGTGACGCTCTCGACCCCAAACTCAAGCAGTAACAGAGGACGAGAGAGATGGCGTTATTGAATGTAGACAAGCTTTCGGTGCACTTCGGTGACGAAGGCACCCCGTTCCGCGCGGTAGACCGCATCAGTTACAGCGTGGATCAAGGTCAGGTGGTCGGCATCGTCGGCGAATCCGGCTCCGGCAAATCCGTCAGTTCGCTGGCGATCATGGGCCTGATCGATTTTCCCGGCAAAGTGATGGCCGACAAGCTGGAGTTCAACGGCCAGGACTTGCGCAAGATCTCCGAAAAAGAGCGCCGCCAGCTGGTGGGCTCCGAAGTGGCGATGATCTTCCAGGATCCGATGACCAGCCTGAACCCGTGCTACACCGTCGGTTATCAGATTATGGAGGCGCTGAAGGTGCATCAGGGCGGCAACCGCCGCACTCGCCGCCAGCGCGCTATCGACCTGCTGACGCAGGTGGGGATTCCCGATCCGGCCTCGCGGCTGGACGTGTACCCGCACCAGCTTTCCGGCGGCATGAGCCAGCGCGTGATGATCGCCATGGCTATCGCCTGTCGGCCGAAGCTGCTGATCGCCGATGAGCCGACGACCGCGCTCGACGTGACCATCCAGGCGCAGATCATCGAACTGCTGCTGGATCTGCAGCAGCGCGAGAACATGGCGCTGTTGCTCATCACCCACGATCTGGCGCTGGTGGCGGAAGCGGCGCATCACATTATCGTGATGTACGCCGGCCAGGTGGTGGAATCCGGCAAAGCGGCGGAGATTTTCCGCGCGCCGCGCCACCCGTACACCCAGGCGCTGCTGCGCGCGCTGCCGGAGTTCGCCGCCGACAAGGCGCGGCTGGCTTCGCTGCCGGGCGTGGTGCCGGGCAAATACGATCGCCCGACCGGCTGCCTGCTCAATCCGCGTTGTCCGTACGCCAACGAGCGCTGCCGTAACGAGGAGCCGGAACTGCGCAGCATTCCCGGCCGTCAGGTTAAATGTCACACACCGCTGGATGATGCGGGGAGGCCGACCGTATGAGCCAGAATCAACCTTTACTGCAGGCGATCGACCTGAAAAAGCATTACCCGGTGAAAAAGGGCCTGTTCGCGCCGGAGCGGCTGGTCAAGGCGCTGGACGGCGTGTCGTTCACTCTGGAGCGCGGTAAAACGCTGGCGGTAGTCGGTGAGTCGGGCTGCGGCAAATCCACGCTCGGCCGCCTGCTGACGATGATCGAAGTGCCGACCGGCGGCGAGCTGTACTACCAGGGACAGGATCTGCTGAAGCCGGACGTTTCCGCCGAGAAATTGCGGCGCCAGAAGATCCAAATCGTGTTCCAGAATCCTTACGGATCGCTCAACCCGCGCAAGAAGGTCGGGCAGATCCTCGAGGAGCCGCTGTTGATCAACACCTCGCTCAGCGCCGCTGAACGGCGGGAAAAAGCGCTGGAGATGATGGCGAAGGTCGGCCTGAAGACCGAGCATTACGATCGCTATCCGCACATGTTCTCCGGCGGCCAGCGTCAGCGTATCGCCATCGCCCGCGGGCTGATGTTGAATCCGGACGTGGTGATCGCCGATGAGCCGGTGTCGGCGTTGGACGTATCGGTGCGCGCGCAGGTGCTGAACCTGATGATGGATCTGCAGCAGGAGCTGGGGCTGTCCTACGTGTTCATCTCGCACGATCTGTCGGTGGTGGAACACATCGCCGATGAAGTGATGGTGATGTACCTGGGCCGCTGCGTGGAAAAGGGCAGCAAAGAGGCGATCTTCAACAACCCGCGCCATCCATACACCCAGGCGCTGCTGTCGGCGACGCCGCGGTTGAACCCGGATATGCGCCGCGAGCGCATCAAGCTGACCGGCGAACTGCCCAGCCCGATGAACCCGCCGCCGGGCTGCGCATTCAATGCCCGCTGCCGCCGCGCCTTCGGCACCTGCGTACAGCTGCAGCCGCAGCTGAAGCAGTACGGTGAGCAGATGGTGGCCTGTTTTGCGGTCGATCAGGACGAACATCCGGGGGCGTAAAGCGTCGGATTTCACCGCATAAACCCACGCCGGCTTAACGCCGGCGTTTTTTATTATTTAATCAATCAGTTAATCGAATCGCTTTTCGGGGCGTTATTGAATGCTTAACGAAAATCTGACGAATGCTTATTTTTATAGGAATTTTCGCAATGAATTAATAAGCGAATAAAAAATTTAACGGGAGGTGAGTAATAATATTTTTGCCAGACGTTTAACTTCGCCTTTTGTCGGACTTGCTCAATAAAAAAAGCACGCCGTCGGCGTGCTTTGGGTCGATAAGGCCGCGCTTATTGCGGATAAGGCACCCAATCGCCGCCGTTCAGGCGAATGTAAGGTTTCCCCTGATATTGCATCACGATGGCGTTGTCGTTTTCGGAGATGACCGGCGTCTGCGGCAGCCCTTGCGTCAGCGCCTGCCAGTCGACGCTGGACTCGCTGAAGACTTTGCCGTCCACCAGACGTGATACCAGCTCCGACAGCGCCAGATAGCTGCTCGGTGTTTTGATCTGCAGCGGGCTGCCCTGATGCGGCGCCTTCATGCCGATCAGTTTGATGCCGACCGGCGTATGGGTGATGTTTGGGCTGGGGATATCGCGCAGGCCGGACATTTGCATCTTGTCACCCACCAACGCCGCGCCGTGCTCCGGCACGATCACCACCACCACTTTGCGGCCGGATTTTTCCAGCTGATCGAGGAAGGTGTTCAGCTGATCGAACAGCTTCTGCGCGCGCGGCTGATAGTCGGCGCTCTTGTTAGAGCCGACGAAGCGGTTGCCGTCGTGCAACGGAATGACGTTGAAGAAGGTGGCGGTGCGGGCGTCTCCGGCTTTTTGCTGCTGATCCAGCCAGCGGGTCAGCAATTCCAGATCGCTATAAATCGGCTCACCGTCGAATGACGTCAGCTCGTTGCCGACGCCGGCCTGCGACATCAGCGGCGCCTGCATATCCCCCTGTTCACGCAGCTCTTTCAGGAAGTTGCCGAACACCCCGGAGTGATCGAGCATCAGCTGTTCCTTGAAGCCGAGCTTCGCCAGGTTGTCGAACAGGTAACACTGCTGGTTCACCGGCTGGTACAGATCGTGATGCGAAAGCTGGCCGCAGCTGGCGCGCAGCAACCGTATGGCCGCCGGGCCGCTGTAGGCGGTGGCCGAGTTGAAGCTGTCGAACATGATATCCATCTTCGACCACAGCGGATGATTCTGCAGGTTGACCGCCTCCATATCGGTCCAAGCCAGCGAGCAGATGTTGATCACCAACAGATCGAACGGTTGGGCGTCGGCGGGCAAAGTGGCCGGGAACGCGGTGGCGCGGCCTTTTTCCCGCTCGTAGAACTGGTTCAGATAGGCCGTCAGGTTGGCGCTGGTCGGCGGCAGGCTGTCTGCCGGCGCATTATCTCCTGCCGTCGGCGCGGCCGTGGCCGGCGTGCCGGCGCCGCCGGCGGCAGCCGTGGAACTGGCGGGCAGCAGTGAGACCGCCGGCCCGGCGATGTTGACGATATTGAGCCACACCAGCGCGGCCACGGTGAACACCGTAACGCGCACCCACTGGGCGACGAACAGGTAGGCGATAAGCAACACGAAGGCGGCGCCGACCATCTGCCAGTTGATAAAGCGGCTGACCAGCTCCAGCAGGTACTGGGCGCTGAAGCCGGCCAGCTGAGAGCCCTGGCTGAGAATGCTGTTGATGCCCGGCAGCCAGGTATCGTGGTAGAACAACGCGATGCCGATCGGGATGGCGAGGTAATGGCGCCAGCGGTGCAGCCGCGGCGAGGGGATCGGCATCAGCAGATAGGCCATGAACACCAGGTTCGGCAGCGCGTGGAAATTCAGGTAGCCGAACCACAGCAGGGCGAATTTCGCCAGAAAGTAGAGGTTCCAGCCACCCAGCCCGCGCCAGTAGCGCCACAGAGCGTTATCGGATTGCGTATTTGAGTTTGGATTCATGGCTGCTTCTTATGACGTTTAATCTGGGAGGATGAGCCTGTGCGCACCCATAAACCGGCGGATTTCAAATAGCGCGGCGATAACAACAGGTTTTGCCAGTATTGACGCAAATGCGGAAAACGCCGGTGAAAGGCGTAGCCCAGCGGAATGAAGACCAGCGCGCACAGCAAGATCAGTTGCAGGATGTCGTTAAGGTTCAGCATGCTTTTCCTCCTGCGGGCCAAGCGGCAGCGTGAAAGCGATCGGCTGGCGGCGTTCTGCGGGCTCTGCGGCCGTCACCACGGGGGGCGGCGGCGCGACGCCCGCGGCGCCGGTGGCGGTAAGCTGCCAGCGCCCCTGAGCCATGCGTTTGATTTCCGAAATGATATCGACATCCTGGTGCCACACCACCCGGTTGCTGAAGGCTTCATCCACCGGCAGGCGGAAGATGAACTTCAGCGCGGTGTTCAGATCGTTGATGCGGCAGGTGGAGAGGAACAGCACCAGGCGCCCCTGCACCACGGTCATCACGTCGCCGAAACGCCGCAGGTGGCACAGGGTCATCGCCTGTTCGGCGCGCAGGCCGGTGGCCGGGCGCAACGCCACCATCACGCCTTTGCCGTCCTCGGGCAGCAAGGTGTTGGCCATCAGCGAAAGCACCGCCTGGCTAAACGGTTCCGGCCGCATGTAGCCTTTCAGCTGCAGCGGACGCAGCCCGGCCAGCAGCGCATCGATGTCGGCGGGCACGTGACGTGAGAAGCGCTGCCCCTGGATGCCTTCAAGCATGGTCAGAAAACGCGACAGCGGCGCGACGTGCGGCACGATCAGGTTGGCGCCGCAGGCCAGCAGCAGCCGTTCGTCGCTGTAGCGCAGGCTGGCGCTCATCTCGCGCACCGCGATTTTCAGGCCGTTGCCGCGGCTGCGGCGCAGGGTGTGGATTTGGTGCGCCAGATGATCGATTTGGTCGCTTTGATACAACGCGAAAATCAACGTCGCCGAGAGTCTCAGCATGCCGTGCTGCGCCAGTTCGTCGTTGCTCTCCAACAGCTGCCAGTTGGCGGACAGCGGCGGTGCGCCTTCCAGGATGCTGCGCTCGGCCAGATACTGGCCTTCGTCGCTGCGCAAGGCGGTGGGGGAGGGTTGGCTATTTTCCTCCTCGCCCTGCCAACCGCCTTCCGCCGCATACAGCGTCAGCAGCTGATTGGCGTTGATGCCGTTTTCGGTGCTCCACCAGTTCACCAGGTATTGCGCGCTGTCCTGCTGCCATTGCAGGCTGGACAGGCCGTTCAGGATGCGGTGCTGTGTGCTGAGCTGCCCTTTGAGCTTATTGATGCCGCCGCCGTGGCTGAGGATCAATAGCGTACACCCCTGCCGCCGCAGCCAGGCGGCGAGGGTGCGCGTCCATTCGCGCAGTTCTTCGGTGGTGAAGGTTTGCCACAGGCTGGCGTGGGCCAGCAGGATAAGTAAGCGATTTTGCGGCCGCAGGGCGCGCATCAGATCGTCGCTCAACTGCGCCAGCGCGGCTTTTTTCTCCGGTAGTTGATACAGCGGCAGCTTCTGCAAAGCGGGCGCAGCCAGCTCGGCCAGCAGGCGATCGGGTTTGTCTCCGCTGCAGATCAGGGCGAGCTTGCGGGTGGCCGGCTGGGCGGCGATGGCCTGGCGACACAACAGCGCGGCGTCGCTTTGCCTGTCGATATTGATCCAATAAAGCCCGGGGGCCTGCATCACCGACAGCTCTTCCCAAATCTGCCGAATGCCTAGAGAAAAAGAGTGCGCCATAGGATGTGTTCTACTTTCGTTGAAAGCCGACTAAAGGCGTTTATATTTAAAGATAGCCATTTTTACGCTGGCAATAACAAATCTCCGATGCTCTTCAATAATATTTGTTGAGAATCATCTTATTGCCTGTCTCTTTTTGTATCGTTGCTATAGTTAATTAACATAGCCTATTTTCGCCAAGGCGGAAGAATGAATAACGCACCCAGCCATTTTCGTGCAGCGGCGCCGGAGGAGAGCCAGGATGACCTGCAGGCGCTCAGCCAGGCTTTTTCATTACCAAAATTAAGCTATGTCGATATTTCGCGGCAGGAGCGGTTAACGCAAATGATGACGCGCTGGCCGCTGCTGGCCGAATTGGCGCAAAACGCGGGGAGCCACTGATCTATGCCGGCGATCGCGCTGCAAGGGTTGCGGGGTGGAATGGGGACGACGTCAGTCACGGCGGCGCTCGCCTGGGCGTTGCGCCAGCTTGGCGAGTCGGTGCTGGCGATAGACTTTACGCCGGACAATCTGCTGCGCCTGCATTTCAACACGCCATTCGAACTGGCGCGCGGCTGGGCACGCGCGGAACAGGACGGCGGCGGTTGGCGGGAAGGCGCGCTGCGTTATTGCGAAAACCTCGACTTTTTACCGTTTGGCCGCCTGAATGCGGCGGAACGGCTGGAAGTGCAACATCGGTGTCAGGCGCATCCCGATCGCTGGCGCGATAATTTGCGTCAGCTGATGGCCGGCGATCCGCAGCGCTGGATCCTGCTGGACGTCCCGGTCGGGGATGGCGTTTTGGCGCAGCAGGCATTGCAACTGGCCGACAGCGTGTTCGTGCTGTTGAACCCCGACGCCAACTGCCAGGTGCGGCTCCATCAGCAGGCGCTGCCGCACGCAAGTCATTTCCTGATTAACCATTACTCTTCGGCCAGCCGGCTGCAGCAGGATTTGCATCAGCTGTGGCTGCAAACGCTGAGCGGCCTGTTGCCGGTGGTTATCCACCGCGATGAAGCGCTGGCGGAAGCGCTGGCGGCCAAACAGCCGCTGGGCGAGTACCGCCCCGAGAGCCTGGCGGCGGATGAAGTGCTGACGCTGGCCAACTGGTGCCTGATCAACCTCAAACGGGGCATTGCGCCATGAGTCGGGTGCTGAGCCTGCTGCTGGTGCCGCCGGTGCGCCAGGCGGTGCAGGCGCGCTACCGCGCCTATCGCCGCAGCGGGGCGTCGGCGCTGACCGCCTTTTTCACTACGCTGTTGGTGGCGCTGGGGTGGATGCTGCTGCGTTTGGAGTCACCGGCCTGGCGGCGCGTGCGCGCCGGCCGCGCTTACTGGTTCCCGCATCTGTCCGCCGAACGCCCCCGCCCGGCGGATGCGCTGCGCTATTTGCTGCAGGGGGCGTGGCTGCTGCTGTTCCGCAGCGGCCGCGCGCCGGTGCAGCGCGATTATTTCGCCGGTTGGCGGCGGCTGCAGCAGCGCTATGCCGACTGGCTGCAGGGCTTGCCGCAGCGGCTGAAAAACGCCGGCGTGGAACAGCGCTCGGTAGAGCGACTCGGCCGCATGAACCGCGGATTGCGGCGCGCGCTGTTCATTCTGGTCGGCGTGCTGGCGGCGATCCTCGCCATGCTGTGCATCTCGCAACCGTTCGATCTGTCGGCGCAGTTCGTGTTCGTTCTGCTGCTGTGGGGGATCGCGATGGTGGTGCGACGGGTGCCGGGGCGCTTGCCTGCGTTGATGCTGATCGTGCTGTCGTTGACCGTCTCCTGCCGTTACCTGTGGTGGCGCTATACCGCCACGCTGAACTGGGACGATCCGCTCAGCCTGGTATGCGGCCTGCTGTTGCTGGTGGCGGAAACTTACGCCTGGGTGGTGTTGGTGCTGGGCTATTTCCAGACTATCTGGCCGCTTAACCGCCAGCCGGTGCCGTTGCCCGAAGACAGCGCCACCTGGCCGACCATCGATCTGATGGTGCCGACCTACAACGAAGACCTCGGGGTGGTGAAGCCCACCATCTATGCGGCGCTGGGCATCGACTGGCCGAAAGAGAAAGTGAACATCTATATCCTTGATGACGGCAATCGCCCCGAGTTCCGGGCGTTCGCCGCCGAGGTGGGAGTGAAGTACATCGCCAGGCCGACTCACGAACACGCCAAGGCCGGCAACATCAACAACGCGCTGAAGCAGGCCACCGGCGAGTTCGTGGCGATTTTCGACTGCGACCATGTCCCGACGCGCTCCTTCCTGCAGCTGACCATGGGGTGGTTCTTCAAAGACAAAAAGCTGGCGATGCTGCAGACCCCGCACCACTTCTTCTCGCCGGATCCCTTCGAGCGCAACCTTGGCCGCTTCCGTCAGACGCCCAACGAGGGCACTTTGTTCTACGGGCTGGTGCAGGACGGCAACGACATGTGGGACGCCACCTTCTTCTGCGGCTCTTGCGCCATCCTGCGCCGCAGCGCGCTGGACGAAATCGGCGGCATTGCGGTGGAAACCGTCACCGAAGACGCCCATACCTCGCTGCGTTTGCACCGGCGCGGGCATACCTCGGCCTATATCCGCATTCCGCAGGCCGCCGGGCTGGCGACCGAAAGCCTGTCGGCGCACATCGGCCAGCGCATTCGCTGGGCGCGCGGCATGGTGCAGATCTTCCGGCTCGACAACCCGTTGCTGGGCAAGGGGCTGAAACTGGCGCAGCGCCTGTGCTACGCCAACGCCATGCTGCACTTCCTGTCGGGCATCCCGCGGCTGATCTTCCTCACCGCGCCGCTGGCGTTTTTGCTGTTGCATGCCTACATCATCTTCGCGCCGGCGCTGGCGATCGCGCTTTACGTGCTGCCGCACATGATCCACGCCAGCCTGACCAACTCGCGCATCCAGGGGAAATACCGCCATTCGTTCTGGAGCGAAATCTATGAAACGGTGTTGGCCTGGTATATCGCGCGGCCGACGACGGTGGCGCTGTTCAATCCGCACAAGGGCAAATTCAACGTGACCGCCAAGGGCGGGCTGGTGGAGGAGGAGCACGTCGACTGGGTGATCACCCGGCCTTACATGTTCCTGGTGGTTCTTAACCTCGCCGGGCTGGCGTTCGGCGCCTGGCGGCTGGCCTATGGCCCGACGGACGAGGTGATGACGGTGATCATCAGCCTGGTGTGGGTGCTGTACAACATGACCATTCTCGGCGGCGCGGTGGCGGTGGCGGTGGAAGCCAAACAGGTGCGTCAGGCGCACCGCGTGGAGATCGCCATGCCGGCGGCGATCGCGCGTGCCGACGGCCACCTCTACCCCTGCACGCTGCGCGATTACTCCGATGGCGGCGTGGGCATCGAGATGCGGGTGGCGGACACGTTGAAAGAGGGCGACAAGGCCTCGCTGCTGCTCAAACGCGGCCAGCAGGAGTACAGCTTCCCCTGCGTGGTGACGCGCGCCTTCGGCAACAAGGTGGGGGTGCGTCTGGTCAGTCTTTCCACCCGCGAACACATCGATTTTATTCAGTGCACCTTCGCCCGCGCCGATACCTGGGCGCTGTGGCAGGACGGGTTCCCTGAAGACCGGCCGATCGAAAGCCTGCGCGACGTGCTGGCGCTGGGCTCCCGCGGCTATGTGCGCATGGCGGACTACGCGCCGCCGCTGGTGCGCGGTCTGCTGGTCGGGGTCACGTCGTTGACCGCCTGGGTAGTGTCGTTTATTCCGCGCGGCGTCGGCAGGGATCCGACCTTGGGTCAACAAGAAACCGTGGGTTAGCTGCGAGTTCAACCGCCCGCTCACTCGCCCGGTGAACAGGCTCCAACATTGATGATGATACGATGACGAGAAAAATAACCTGGTTAACTGCTCTGGCCTTAGGCATCAGCACCCTGTCGCAGGCCGAAACCGCCACCGCGCCGACCGTGGCGGCCCAGCCGCCGATCGCTGCGGCGGCTGATACGGCGACCGCGCCGCAGGATCCGAATGCGCCGGTGCGCGACGTGTCGCTGCCGTTCGCGCAGATAGCGCCGCCGCCGGGCACCTTTGTTCTGCGCGGCACCCGGCCGGACGGGCAGATCGAATTCGGCGTGCGCAGCGATGAGGTGGTCTCGCAGGCGATGCTCGACCTGGAATTTACGCCGTCGCCGGCGCTGATCCCGGTGGAGTCGCACGTCAAAGTCTACCTGAACGACGAGCTGATGGGCGTGACCACGATCGCCAAGGAGCAGTTGGGCAAGCCCAATCGCATCCAGATGGCGATCGATCCGCGCTATATCACCGATTTTAACCGCGTCCGGCTGGTGTTCGTCGGCCATTATCAAAACATCTGCGAAAACCCGGCCAGCACCTCGCTGTGGCTCGACGTCAGCAAATCCAGCGCGCTGAAGCTGCGCTTCCAGACGCTGCCGGTGAAAAACGAGCTGTCGCACTTCCCTGAGCCGTTCTTCGACAGCCGCGATAATCGGCCGCTGACGCTGCCGATGGTGTTCGCCGGCCAGCCGGATCTGGCCCAGCAGCGCGCGGCGGGCATTCTGGCCTCGTGGTTCGGCAGCAAGGCGCAGTGGCGCGGGCAATCCTTCCCGACGCTGTATAACGCGCTGCCGACGCAGCACGCGGTGGTGTTCGCCACCAATAAGCAGCGCCCGGATTTCCTGCGCGATTACCCGGCGGTCAACGGCCCGACGGTGGAGATGATCAGCCACCCGGACAATCCCTACGTCAAACTGCTGCTGATTCAGGGGCGTGATGACAACGATTTGATCACCGCGGTGAAAGGCATCGCGCAGGGCGACATTCTGTTCCGCGGCCAGAACGTGACGGTGGACAAGGTGGAACAGCTGGCGGCGCGTCAGCCTTACGACGCGCCGAACTGGGTGCGCACCGATCGGCCGATGACCTTCGCCGAACTGCAGCAATACGCCGAACAGCTGCAAACCAGCGGTATCGAGCCCGGCCCGATTTCATTGACCATGAACCTGCCGCCGGATCTGTTCCTGATCCGCAGCACCGGCATCGACATGCACCTCAAGTACCGTTATACCGCGCCGCGCATTCAGGACGGTTCGCGGCTGAGCGTCAGCCTGAACAACCAGTTCGTGCAGGCGTACTCGCTGGTGCCGGAACACGAACAGGGCACGCAGCTGCTGCGCCTGCCGTTGACGCAGGGGCTGCTCGACTCCGACAAGAACGTCAGTATCCCGGCGCTGCGGCTGGGTGCCACCAACCAGCTGCGCTTTGACTTTGATTACACCACGTTGCTGGCCAGCGGCGCGGAAGGGCGCTGCGAAACCTACTCCTTCACGCAAAACCACGCGGTGATCGACGGCGCGTCTACCATCGATTTCTCCGGCTATCGCCACTTTATGGCGATGCCGGACCTGCGCGCCTTCGCCAACGCCGGCTTCCCGTTCAGCCGCCTGGCGGATCTGTCGCAAACGCTGGTGTTGGTGAACCAGAAACCGCAGCCGGCGCAGGTCAGCGCGCTGCTGAACGCGCTCGGCGTGATCGGCGCGCAAACCGGCTACCCGGCGCTGGCCTTTACGCTGAGCGACGATTGGTCGCAGGCCAAGGAGCGCGACGACGATATCCTGATGGTCGGCACCATTCCGCCAGAGCTGCGCGACGACAAGAAAATCAGCCTGCTGGTGGACGCGACCCAAAGCTGGGTGAAACAGCCGACGCGTCAGCCGCCGCTGCCCAGTGCGGAAGTGCTGGCGGAGGATACACGGCCGGACAGCAAGACCACCGTCAGCTCCGAGGGCGCGATGTCGGCGATCATTGGCGTGCAGTCGCCGTTCAACGATCAGCGCAGCATCGTGGCGCTGTTGGCGGACAGTCCGCGCGGCTATGAGCTGCTGAACAATGCCCTGCTGGACAGCGGCAAGCGCGCAGCAGTGTTTGGTTCGGTGGCGGTGATCCGCGAATCGGGGGTCAACAGCCTGCGCGTCGGCGATATTTATTATGTCGGCCACCTGCCGTGGTGGGAGCGGCTGTGGTATGCCCTCTCCACCCATCCGGTACTGCTGGCGGTGATTGCGGTGGTGCTGGTGGTGATCCTGGGGCTGATGCTGTGGCGCGGCCTGAAGGCCTTCAGCCGGCGTCGTCTGGCGCCTGAAGATCGGGATTGACGGCGGTGAGCGCGATGCTGCAACGCCTGTCGCTCGGCATGCTGCTGCTGTGCGCCTTCAGCGCGGTGGCGGCCTGCGAGTGGCCGGGCTGGCAACAGTACAAGCAGTTCTATATCAGCCCGCAGGGACGGGTGATCGATCCGAGCAGCCCGAACAAAATCACCACCTCCGAGGGGCAGAGTTACGGCCTGTTCTTCGCTCTGGTGGCCAACGATAGGGTGACCTTCGATCGGCTGTTGACCTGGACGGAGAACAACCTGGCTGCGGGCGATCTCAGCGCCCGTCTACCCGCCTGGCTGTGGGGCGAGGGCGACGACAAACAGTGGAAGGTGCTGGACGCCAACTCGGCGTCGGATGCCGATCTGTGGATCGCTTATAACCTGCTCGAAGCTGGCCGCCTGTGGAAAAGCCGGCGTTATCAAACCCTGGGAACGCTGCTGCTGCAGCGCATCGGCCGCGAGGAAGTGGCCGACGTTCCCGGCCTGGGCCTGATGCTGCTGCCGGGCAAAGTCGGGTTCGTGGCGGAAGATCGCTGGCGGCTGAACCCCAGTTACCTGCCGCCGCAGCTGTTGGCGCGTTTTGCGGCGCTGAACGGCCCGTGGCGCGCGATGCGCCAGGTCAATCAGCGGCTGTGGCTGGACACCGCACCGCACGGTTTCTCACCGGACTGGGTGGTATGGCGGGTTGGCGCCGGCTGGCAACCGGACACCGTCAAGCCGAACGTCGGCAGCTACGACGCCATTCGGGTCTATCTGTGGGCCGGCATGCTGGCGGACGACGATGAACACAAGGCGGCGCTGCTCAAACGCTTCCAGCCGATGGCGCAGCTCACCGCCAGCCAGGGCGTGCCGCCGGAGAAAACCGATACCGCCAGCGGCAAAACCACCGGCGACGGCCCGGTCGGCTTTTCCGCCGCGATGTTGCCGATGTTGGCGGCGCAGGCCGACGCGCTGGCGGCCCAGCGGCAACGGATCGGCGAACACCCGCCGGGTGACGACGCCTATTTCAGCGCCTCGCTGACGCTGTTCGGCCAGGGGTGGGATCAACAACGTTATCGCTTTAATCGTCAGGGTGAATTGCAACCCTCGTGGGACGGCCAATGCACAACTTCAAAATAAACTGGCTGAATTTGATTCCGCTGAGTCTGGCGATGCTGCCGCAGGCGCGCGCTGCGGAGGCCGTGGCGCCGGAGCAGTGGCTGCTGGAGCAGGTGCGCATTGGCGAGGCCGGCAACAAGGACGATCTGGTGCGCCAATCGCTGTACCGGCTCGAACTGATGGATCCGAACAACCCGGACGTGATCGCCGCGCGCATGCGTTTGGCGCTGCGGCAGGGCAACATGGCGCTGGCGCAGCAGCAGTTGGACAAGCTGAAAACGCTCGCGCCGCAGTCCAGCGCTTATCGCCAGGCGCAAATGAACATGCTGCTGACCCAGCCGGAAACCCGGCAAAAGCTGCAGCAGGCGCGCCTGATGGCGACCGCCGGCCGGTTGCCGGAGGCCAAGGCGCAGTACGATGCGTTGTTCCACGGCGAGCCGCCGACGCTCGATCTGGCGGTGGAATACTGGCGGCTGGTGGCGCGCTTGCCGGGACAGGAGGCGAAGGCGTTAAAGCAGCTGCAGGCGCTGGATCAGCAATATTCCGGCAACGCGGCGCTGCGCATGTCGCTGGCGCGCATGCTGTTCAGCCAGAATCAGGACGCGCAGGCCTATGAACTGCTGCAGAAGATCGCCGCCGATCCGGCCGGGCGCGGCGACGCCGCCGATCTGTGGCTGGACAAGGTCAAAGCGATGCCGGTCAGCGCGCAGAGCGTAGCGGCGCTCAACCGTTTCCTCGGCGTGTTCGACACCGGCGATCAGGCGACCCGCGCCCGTGAAGAGCTGGCCAGACAGCAGAAACTGTTGGCCGATCCGGCTTATCAGGCGAGGGTGCGCGGTCTGGCGCAGGTGGATAAAGGCGGTAGCCGGGCAGCCATTCCAGAGTTGCAAAAGGCGCTGGCGGCGGCGCCGAACGACGCCGAGGTGCTGGGCGCGCTCGGCCAGGCCTACTCGCGCGCCGGCAACCGCCCGCAGGCGCTGAAGCTGTTTCGCCAGGCGCTGGCCGCCGACAAGAGCGGCTACGGCAGCGGCAAATGGCAGAGTCTGATCAAGAGCACCGGCTACTGGCTGGCGATCGACGAGGGCGACAAAGCGCTCAAGGCCGGCAATCTCGCGCTGGCTCGGCAGAAATATCAACAGGCGCGCCAGCTCGACGACAGCAACGGCGACGCGTTTATCGGCCTGGGCGATGTGGCGGTGGCGAGCAAGGATGACGCCGCGGCGGAAGGGTTTTATCAGCAGGCGCTGCGGCGCGATCCCGGCAACGGCAGCGCGCTGCGCGGCCTGGTGAATATCTATCAACGCCAGTCGCCGGAAAAAGCGCTGGCCTACCTTGACGGCCTGCCGCGCAGCCAGCAGGCCAAGCTGCGCAGCACTCTCGATGGGCTGCGGCTCGACAGGTTGAAACAGCAGGCGGAGACGCTGGCGCAGCAGCAACAGTGGCAGCAGGCGGCGGAAATCTATCGGCGCGCCCAGCCGATGGCGCCCGACGATGTCTGGCTGACCTATCGCTATGCCCAGGCGCTGCGTCAGGCCGGGCAGCCGCAACAGGCGGACGCCTTATTCCGGCAGCTGACGCAGCGCCAGCACGCCAATCCGCAGCTGACCTACGCCTATGCGCTCTATCTTTCCGGCAGCGATCGCGACAGGCAGGCGCTGGCGCAGCTCAATACGCTGCCTGCGGCGCAATGGAACGACAACATGCGCGAACTGGCGCAGCGGCTGAAAATGCAGGCGGTAATCGAGCATGCCGAACGGCTGCGGGCCGCCGGTGACGAAGCGGCGGCGGAAGCCTATCTGCGTCGGCAGCCGGCGGACACCCGCATCGATTTGCTGCTCGCCGACTGGGCGCTGGCGCGCGGGGAGTATGCGGCGGCGCTGGACGACTATCAGCGGGTGAAACGGCGTGAACCGAACAACCCGGATGCGCAGCTGGGCGAGATCGAAGCCTATGTGGCGCAGGGGGATCTGGACGCGGCGCGTCAGCGGCTGAAAACCGAACCGCAGCCGCAAGACGCTTCGCTCAACAGCCAACGGCGGGTCGCCAACGCCTGGGGCGCGGTCGGCGATCCGCAGCAGGCCGACGCGCTCTTCAGCCGGCTGAAAACGGCGGCGGCTTCGGAGCCCGCCGGGCAGACCAAGGCGCTTGTTTATCGTGACGCCGCCCGGCTGGAACGGGCTCAGCAACAGCCTGAGCGGGCGCAGCAGGATTACCGCCAGGCGATGGTGGCCGGCGGCATCACGCCGACGCTGCCGCAGGATAATGACGGCTACACCTATTTGACGCGCAATAATCCGAGCGACGACTGGCTGAAACGCGGCATCCGCTCCGACGCCGCGGATCTGTATCGACAGCAAGACGTGAACGTCACGCTCGATCACGATTACTGGCGCTCGAGCGGCACCGGCGGCATTTCCGACTTCAACGCGCACGACACCATGCTGCAGGTGGACATGCCGCTGTATGACGGGCGCGCCTTTTTGCGTACCGACACCGTGCAGCTGGATGCCGGCCGCTTCTCGACCGACGGCAGCGGCAAGTACTACGAAACCTTCGGCACCTGCAACACGCAAGGGTGCCGCGGCGATGAACACCAGAAAACCACCGGCACCAGCGTGGCGGCCGGCTGGAAAAACGATCGCTGGGCCGCCGACATCGGCACGACGCCGATGGGCTTTGAGGTGGTCGACTGGACCGGCGGCCTGGCCTACAGCGGCGACTGGAACCACATCGGCTGGACGCTGGCGGCCTCGCGGCGGCCGATCTCCAGCTCGCTGCTGGCGTTTGGCGGCGCCAAGGATCCGAATACCGGCACTACCTGGGGCGGCGTGCGCGCCACCGGCGTCAGTCTGAGCGCCAGCTACGATCGCGGCGAGGCGAACGGCGTGTGGGCCGATCTCAGCGCGCACCAGCTCACCGGCAAGAACGTGGCGGACAACCAGCGGCAGCGGTTGATGGCCGGTTACTACTACAAGCTGATCAACGAAGACAATCGCCGCCTGAGCGTTGGGCTCAATACCATGCTGTGGCACTACCAGAAGGATTTGAGCGGCTATTCGCTGGGGCAGGGCGGCTATTACAGCCCGCAGCAATATCTGTCGCTGTCGCTGCCGGTCAACTACCGTCAGCGCACCGAGAACTGGTCGTGGGAGCTGGGCGGTTCGGTTTCGCTGTCCCATTCCAAAACCGACAGCCAGCGCCGCTATCCGCTGCAGGGACTGATCCCGGATTCGTTGCCCGATAAGTTCGCCGTCGAGGACGGCAGCGCCTCGAGCGGCGTCGGTTATACCCTGCGGGCGATCGTCGAACGCCGTCTCAGTTCGCACTGGACGCTCGGCGCCGGCATCGACATTCAACAGGCGAAGGACTATACGCCGAGCCACGCGTTGATTTATCTGCGTTATTCCCTGGCCGGCTGGCAAGGGGATCTCGATTTGCCGCCGCAGCCGCTGACGCCTTACGCCGACTTCAAGTAGCCGGAAGGGGGAAAGATTCGGAGTGTCGGACGCCGGGGAGTTTTGTTACCCTGTGTGCGGGTCGCGTTTGTTCGCTTTAGGAAAAGACTGAAACCCGCGATTTTCTTGGTTTTGCCTGCGGCATAGCCAGATAAAAACAGCCGATGATCGAGTATACTCAGCCCGGTTCGAGGGGGCGGGTGAGAGTCAGCCCCCTTTTTTGTTTCAGCCCGATTTCACGGAGAGCAGGTTTGCGGGTCAGGCGTTCGTTAACGATTAAGCAGATGGCGACAGTGTCCGGCGTGGCGCTGGTTACGATCTGCATCTTTATCGTGATCCAGTTATTCCACTTTGTGCAGCAGCGCAGGGATGACTACGCCCAGCAACTGGAGAATATCGCCCACTCCGTGCGCCAGCCGCTGGCGGAGGCGGTGCTGCGCATGGACGTGCCGGAAGCCAAAAGGGTGCTGAACACGCTGTTGCCGGTCGGCATTCTCAGCCGGGCGGATATCGTCTTGCCGAACGAGTTTCAGGCGCTGCACGCCAATTTCCCGCCGGAGCGGCCGGTGCCGACGCTGATCGCCCGGCTGTTTGAACTGCCTATCCAAATATCCGTGCCGCTCTATTCGCTGGAACGGGTGCCGGCCAACCAGCAGCCGCTGGCCTACCTGGTGCTGCAGGCCGATTCGTTCCGCATGTATCAGTTTATCCTCAGCATATTGTCGACCATGCTGTCGACCTACCTGCTGCTGGCGCTGATCCTGTCGGTGTCCATCACCTGGTGCATGAACCGGCTGATGGTGCATCCGCTGCGCGCGATGGCCAAAGAGCTGGAGAACATCTCGCAGGACGAAGCGCCCTATCATCAACTGATGCTGCCGGCGCTGCACCAGGATGATGAGCTCGGCCTGCTGGTGCGCAATTACAACCGCAATCAACAGACGCTGGCCAAGGCGCATGCCGACATGAGCCGCCTGAGCACCCGCCACCCGGTGACCGAACTGCCGAACCCGGCCTTGCTGAACGCGTTGCTGGAACAGCATATCGCCTCCAGCCTGCGCCCCGAGCGTTTTAACCTGCTGGTGATCGGCATCGAGACGCTGCATGAAGCGTCGGGCGTGATGAGCCCGGCGATGCGCGAGGCATTGCTGTTGGCGCTGGCGAAGAAGCTGCGCGGCTGCATCGACGAAAACGGCGTGCTGGCACAGCTGAGCAATACCGAATTCGCCATCCTGGCCAAGGGCATCGAGCGGCCGTTCCACGCTATGCAGCTGGCGCGGCGCATCATGGCGGAGATCAACGCGCCGTTGACGCTGGAAGGACTGGCGCTGCGGCCCAACGCCAGCATCGGCATCGCCCACTACCTCAATCAGGGGGAGAGTGCGGAACAGCTGCTGCGTAGCGCCACCTCGGCGATGATGTCCGCGCATCGCGAAGGGAAAAATCAGATCCTGTTCTTCGAACCCAGCCTGACGGAGCGCACGCAGAAGCGATTGACGCAGGAGAGCGAGATCCTGCACGGCATTGAGCAGCGGCATTTCACGCTGTTCCTGCAGCCACAGATCGACATGCAGTCCAACGAGGTGATTGGCGCAGAAGCGTTGCTGCGCTGGCAGCAGTACGACGGCAGCTATACCCTGCCGGCCGACGTCATTCCGCTCGCGGAAGAGCTGGGCGTGATTGTGCCGCTCGGCAACTGGGTGCTGGAAGAGTCCTGCCGTATCCTGGCGGACTGGCAGCAGCGCGGCATTGCGCTGCCGCTGGCGGTCAACGTTTCCGGCATTCAGATGCAGGACGAGGCGTTTGTTCCGCATCTGAAAAATCTGCTGGCGCAGTATCGAATCGATCCGCGCAAGCTGCTGCTGGAGATCACCGAGACGGTACGCATCGACGATCTCGACCGCGCGCTGGCGCTGCTGCGCGAGCTGCACGATCTGGGGCTGTCGATCGCGTTGGACGACTTCGGCATGGGCTACTCCAGCCTGGAGTACCTGAACCGGTTGAAATCCCTGCCGATCGATTTGATTAAAATCGACCGCAGTTTCATTCAGGGGCTGCCGGCCGACGATGCGATGGTGCGCATCGTCAGTTCAATCTCTGAAGTGCTGGCGTTGCCGGTGATGGCCGAAGGCGTGGAAAACGCCGAGCAGCGCGACTGGCTGCTGCAGCACGGCATTCGCAGCGGGCAAGGGTTCCTGTTCGCTCGGCCGCTGCCGCGTGAAGCGTTCGAAACCGAGTTTTGCCGCGCGGCGCCGTGAGCGCCGCGTTACCTTTCCGGTACTTTTCCCCGTCCGAAAATCGCTATTCCACTCATACCTCTTTTGCGTTAGTGCAAACAAAGGCTTACGCAATTTTCAGCTTTGCACCCGGACTGACGCGTTTCAGCTCTTAAATTCACATCAACCCTGAGGGGTGGGTGCAACAAATTATTTCCATGTTGTTAAGTGGGTGTTATTTTCCGCGCAAGCAATGAACAGGCTGGATTTTTAGACTGCCGCCTGGTGCGTGTCTTCCCCCCATAGGATGTTCATATGAAAACAACAATTTTTAAGAGCCTCTATTTTCAGGTGCTGACGGCGATCACGCTGGGTATCCTGCTTGGCCACTTCTACCCTGACCTCGGCGCCCAGATGAAACCCTTGGGCGATGGCTTCGTCAAACTGATCAAGATGATTATCGCCCCGGTGATTTTCTGCACCGTGGTGACCGGCATCGCCGGCATGGAAAGCATGAAGGCGGTGGGGCGCACCGGCGCCATCGCGCTGCTGTATTTTGAAATCGTCAGCACCCTCGCGCTGATTATCGGCCTGGTGATCGTCAACCTGGTGCAACCGGGCGCCGGCATGAACGTCGATCCCGGTACGCTGGACGCCAAAGCGGTGGCGATCTACGCCGAGCAGGCGCAGCAGCAGGGCATCATTCCGTTCCTGCTGGACATCATCCCCGGCAGCGTGATCGGCGCGTTCGCCAGCGGCAACATTCTTCAGGTGCTGCTGTTCGCGGTGCTGTTCGGCTTCGCCCTGCATCGTCTGGGCGACAAAGGGCAGCTGATCTACAACGTGATCGACAGCTTCTCGCGGGTGATTTTCGGCATCATCAACATGATCATGCGCCTGGCGCCGCTGGGGGCCTTCGGCGCCATGGCGTTTACCATCGGTAAATACGGCGTCGGTACGCTGGTGCAACTCGGCCAGCTGATCGTGTGCTTCTATATCACCTGCATCCTGTTCGTGGTGGTGGTGTTGGGCAGCATCGCCCGCGCCAACGGCTTCAGCATCTTCAAATTTGTCAACTACATCAAAGAAGAGCTGCTGATCGTGCTGGGGACCTCGTCGTCTGAATCCGCGCTGCCGCGCATGCTGGATAAAATGGAGAAGTTGGGCTGCAAGAAATCGGTGGTGGGTCTGGTGATCCCGACCGGATACTCCTTCAACCTGGACGGCACCTCTATCTACCTGACCATGGCCGCGGTGTTTATCGCTCAGGCGACCAACACCCACATGGATATCATGCATCAGATTACCCTGCTGGTGGTGTTGCTGCTCTCCTCCAAAGGGGCGGCGGGCGTGACCGGCAGCGGCTTTATCGTGTTGGCCGCCACCATCTCCGCCGTGGGCCACCTGCCGCTGGCCGGCCTGGCGCTGATCCTCGGCATCGACCGCTTTATGTCGGAAGCTCGCGCGCTGACCAACCTGGTGGGCAATGGCGTGGCGACCGTGGTCGTGGCCAAATGGTGTAATCAGCTGGATGAGAAGCAGCTGAAAGACACCCTGAACAACAAAAATACCGGCGCGGACAAAACGCTGCCTTCCGCCTGATTTCGGCGGTAAATCACCGGTCGCATCCGCGGCCGGTGAGCTTCTTCCCCTGCCTCGTAACGATTTTTTGCATTAAAAACCCCGCAATCTATTATTTTTCACTCTAATGAGTGACATCCGCAAAGGCGCGCGGTCTAACACGATGGTACACTTTCTGCTTTCCGCCCCACCGTGAAACTCAGGGCGTATTTTTATGATTCCATTGAATGGAATACACGCATTTGCATAAGAAATTGGATAGTCATTAAGTAGGGGTTCACATGCAGGGCACCAGAATTCATCTTATAGTTGGTGGGCTGCTACTGGCGGCAGCCAGTGGCAGCGTGCAGGCTGAAGCACTACAACCCGATCCTGCCTGGCAGCAGGGGGCGCTGGCCAACGGGTTTTCATGGCAGATTCTCGATACGCCGCAGCGGCCGAGCGACCGCGTGGAACTGCGGCTGATCGTCAATACCGGCTCTTTGGTGGAGTCTTCGCAGCAGACCGGCTTTGCCCACCTGCTGCCGCGGCTGGCGTTGACGCGCAGCGAAAGCTTCACGGCGCCGCAGCTGCGGGCGCTGTGGCAGCAGAGCGTAGATAACGAGCGGCCGCTGCCGCCGGCTATCATCTCGTACGATTTCACCATGTATAACCTCAGCTTGCCGAACAACCGGCCCGATCTGCTGAAAGAAGCGCTGGCCTGGCTGGCGGACACGACCGGCAAACTGGCGATCGACGAGCACACGGTGCACGCGGTGATGAATTCCAGCATCAATCCGGTCGGCACTTTCCCACCCAATACCAAAGACGCCTGGTGGCGTTACCGCCTGAAAGGCTCGACGCTGCTGGCGCACGATCCGGCGCAGCCGGCGAAACGGCCGGTCAACCTTGAGCAGTTGAAGAAATTCTATCAGCAGTGGTACACACCGGACGCCATGACGCTGTTCGTGGTCGGCAAGGTTGACAGCCGCAGCCTGGGCGAGCAGATCAACAAGGCTTTCTCGCCGCTGCAGGGCAAACGTGAAACCCCGGCTCCGATGCCGACCCTGACGCCGCTGCCGCAGCAGCCGGTGAGCCTGATCAGCGAGCAGGTGAAGCAGGATACGCTGTCGATCATGTGGGATTCGCCGTGGCACCCGATTCGCGATTCGCAAAGCCTGCTGCGCTACTGGCGTGGCGATCTCGCCCGCGAGGCGTTGTTCTGGCACCTCCAGCAGACGCTGGAAAAAAGCGACCAGAAAAACCTGCATTTGGGCTTTGACTGCCGCGTGCAGTACCAGCGCGGGCAGTGCGCCATCCACCTGGATACGCCGAACAACAACCTGAACGGCAGCCTGGGCTTCATTGCCCGCGAACTGGCCAACGTGCGGGACAACGGCCTGTCGAAAGAGGAATTCGATGCGCTGCTGGCGCAGAAAAACGATCAGCTGAGCAAGCTGTTCGCGACCTACGCCCGTACCGACACCGACGTGCTGATGAGCCAGCGTCTGCGGTCGCAGCAGAGCGGGGTGGTGGATATCGCGCCGGAGCTGTACCAGAAGTTGCGCCAGGAGTTCCTGTCCAGCCTGACGCTGGAGACGCTGAATCAGGCGCTGAAGCTGCAGTTGTCTCAGGACGCGACGTTGGTGCTGATGCAGCCGAAGGGCGAGCCGGAAATGAGCATGAAGCAGCTGCAGGATACCTATAACGGCATCATGATGCCGCCGCCGGCGGTGGTGACGGAAGAAGCCAAACCGGCGGACACCGCAGTCGCTTCGCCGGCGACGGACGCCGCTGGCGCGCAGTAATTCGTGGCAGGGGGCTCAGGCCCCCTCAGTTGCGGTACAGCACCTTGATGATATGGTAACCGAACTGGGTTTTGACCGGGCCGTAAGGTTTGAGCAGCGGGATGCTGAACACCGCTTTATCGAACGCAGGCACCATTGCGCCTTTGTTGAATTCGCCCAGCGAGCCGCCGTTGCGTTTTGACGGGCAGCTCGAGTATTTGCGCGCCAGCGTGTCGAAGCTGACGCCGCGCTTCAGCTTGGCCAGCAGCTCGTTGGCCAGCTTTTCATTGTCTACCAGAATGTGCAGGGCGCACGCCGTTTTTGCCATGGTATTGCCTTTGTCGATGCGAAAATTGCGCTGATTATACCCGCTAAATCTCATCGGCGCTTTCTGCTACAATTCCCTTCCACGTTTTACAGTCGAGCAAGTCAGCGCCATGCGATTAAACCCCAGCCAACAACAAGCCGTCGAATTCGTTACCGGGCCCTGCCTGGTGTTGGCCGGTGCCGGTTCCGGCAAGACGCGCGTTATCACCAACAAGATAGCCCACCTGATCCACCACTGCGGCTATCAGGCGCGGCACATCGCCGCCGTGACTTTTACCAACAAAGCCGCGCGCGAGATGAAAGAGCGCGTGTCGCAAACCCTGGGACGCAAAGAGGCGCGCGGGCTGATGATTTCCACCTTCCACACCCTGGGGTTGGAGATCATCAAGCGGGAATATGTGGCGCTGGGCATGAAGTCCAACTTCTCGCTGTTCGACGACCAGGATCAGCTGGCATTGCTGAAAGAGCTGACCGAAAAGTGGCTGGAAAGCGATAAGACGCTGGTGGCGCAGCTGATTTCGACCATCTCCAACTGGAAAAACGACCTGATCGATCCCCAGCGGGCGGCAGAGTTGGCGCGCTCGGAGCGCGACAAGCTGTTCGCCCATTGCTACGGTCTTTACCACGCCCATATGCGGGCGTGTAACGTACTGGACTTCGACGATTTGATCCTGTTGCCGACGCTGCTGCTGCAACGCAACGAAGAGGTGCGTGAACGCTGGCAGCAGCGCATCCGCTATCTGCTGGTGGATGAGTATCAGGATACCAACACCAGCCAATACGAGCTGGTGAAGCTGCTGGTGGGCCATCGCGCGCGCTTTACCGTGGTGGGCGACGACGACCAGTCGATTTACTCCTGGCGCGGCGCGCGGCCGCAGAACCTGGTGCTGCTGAAGGAAGATTTCCCGGCGCTGCAGGTGATCAAGCTGGAGCAAAACTACCGTTCCAGCGAGCGCATTTTGAAGGCGGCCAATATCCTGATCGCCAATAACCCGCACGTGTTTGAAAAAAGGCTGTTTTCCGAGCTGGGGTATGGCGAAGAGCTGAAGGTGGTGACCGCCAACAACGAGGATCACGAAGCCGAGCGCGTGGTGGGGGAACTGATCGCCCACCACTTCGTGAAAAAAACCAACTACGGCGACTATGCGATTCTCTACCGTGGCAACCACCAGTCGCGGGTGTTTGAAAAGATGCTGATGCAGAACCGCATCCCGTACAAGATTTCCGGCGGCACGTCGTTCTTCTCTCGCCCCGAGATCAAGGATCTGCTGGCCTACCTGCGCGTGCTGACCAACCCGGACGACGACAGCGCCTTCCTGCGCATCGTCAATACCCCCAAGCGCGAGATCGGTCCGGCGACGCTGCAGAAGCTCGGCGAATGGGCCAACCAGCGCAACAAGAGTTTGTTCCACGCCAGTTTCGATCTGGGGCTGAGCCAGCACTTGACCGGGCGCGGACTGGAATCGCTCCAGCGCTTCACCCACTGGTTGGGCGGCATCGCCCAACAGGCGGAGCGTGAGCCGGTGGCGGCGGTGCGCGATCTGATCCGCGGCGTGGATTATGAAAGCTGGCTGTTTGAAACCTCGACCAGCCCGAAGGCCGCCGAAATGCGGATGAAGAACGTCAATACGCTGTTCGGTTGGATGACGGAGATGCTGGAAGGCAACGATTTGGACGAGCCGATGACGCTGACCCAGGTCGTGACGCGCTTCACCCTGCGCGACATGATGGAGCGCGGTGAAAGCGAAGAGGAGCTGGATCAGGTGCAGCTGATGACGCTGCACGCTTCCAAAGGGTTGGAGTTCCCCTACGTGTTCCTGGTGGGTATGGAAGAGGGGCTGCTGCCGCACCAGAGCAGCATCGACGAAGACAATGTCGATGAAGAGCGGCGTCTGGCCTATGTAGGGATCACTCGCGCGCAAAAAGAGCTGATCTTCACCCTGTGCCGCGAACGCCGTCAGTACGGTGAGTTGGTGCGGCCGGAGCCGAGCCGATTCCTGCTGGAGCTGCCGCAGGACGATTTGGCGTGGGAAACCGAGCGCAAAGTGGTGAGCCCGCAGGAGCGGATGCAGAAGGGGCAGAGCCATCTGGCCAATATCCGCGCCCAGCTGGCCAAGGCCAAAGGCGGGAATTAAAAAGAAAGGGCGCTCATCGCGCCCTTGCTATTTCAACGTTGTTCTTCCAATCGCAGCGTCCAGTGGACGTAGCTCTGCCAGTGGCTTTCCTGCTCCAGCGCCTCGGCGCGTAGTGGATGCTGCTCCAGCCAACCCGGCGGCAAGATCACCGTCAGTTCATCGTCCTGATTGGCGCGTAAACGCACCGCCGGCAGCGTGTCGTCGCGGCGGCGGCTGGCGAAGATGATCGCCAGGCGCAAAATGCGGCACAGACGCTGCGCGGTGCGCGGCGGCAGGGCGTTTTGCTGGTTCAACAGCGACAGGTCGAGGGTGTTGCTCTGGTTTTGCAGCAGGGTGGCCAGCAGTTTTTTCTGCGCGGGGGTAAAGCCGGGTAAGTCCAGGTGGCGGATCAGGTAGGCGGCGTGTTGCGGCGCCTGCTTGAAATCGACGCTGAGGCCGAGTTCGTGGATCAGGCTGGCGCTGTGCAACAGCTCGCGACATCGCGCATCCAACTGCCACTCGTTGGCGACCTGCTGCGAGAAGTTGGCGGCGAGCTGGCTGACGCGCTCGGCCTGCTCGGTGTCGATCAGGTAGCGACGCTGCAGGTTGCGGATGGTGCGGATGCGAATATCCTGCTCCACCGGCAGATGCAGCATGCCGTAAACCAGGCCTTCACGCAGCGCCCCGCCGGCCAGCATCATGCTTTCGATGCCCAGCTCCTGGAAGATGGCCAGCAGAATGGACAGGCCGCTCGGGAAGACCAGCGCGCGTTCCAGCGTCAACCCTTCGATCTCCAGCTCTTCCAGCTTGCCGCACTGAATGGCCCGCTGTTTCAATTGGCGCAGCTTGGGCAGGGTGATGCGTTCATCCATGCCTTGCGCCACCATGATTTCCTGCAGCGCTTGTACGGTGCCGGAAGCGCCGACGCAGATTTGCCAACCGTGCTGGCGCAGCTGCGGCGCGATCGGCCGCACCATTTCGCGCGCGGCCTGTTCGGCGCGCTCGAAGTTTTCTTTCCCGAGGTTGCGATCGCTGAAGTAGCGCTCCAGCCAGGTGACGCAGCCCATCGACAGGCTGTACAGCTGCGATGCCTGTGCGCCGGTGCCGGTGACCAGTTCGGTGCTGCCGCCGCCGATATCGACGACCAGCCGCCGATCCGGCCCGCCGGTGGTGTGCGCGACGCCATGATAAATCAGCCGCGCTTCTTCTTCGCCGCTGATGACCTGCACCGGGCAGCCGAGGATTTGCTCGGCGACCTGCAGGAACTCATCGGCGTTGGACGCCAGGCGCAAGGTGGCGGTGGCGACGACGCGGATCTGCTCGCGCGGGATGTCCTGCAGGCGTTCGGAGAACAGCCGCAGGCACTGCCAGCCGCGTTGCATGGCCTCATGCGACAGGTGATTGTGCTGATCCAGCCCGGCCGCCAGGCGCACCTTGCGCTTTATCCGCGCCAGAGTCTGAATGCTGCCGGCCACCTCGCGCACCACCAACATATGGAAGCTGTTGGAGCCGAGATCGATGGCAGCATAAAGCGTGCTGGAGCTGAGCATGGCGATCAGCTCGAGCGTTTACGGTTGCTGCGCGGCGCGCCGCCGCGACGTGGCGCGGAGTTGCGACGTGGGCCGTTGCCGCCGCGCGGACGCGACAGGCGCTTCGGTGCCGGCAGATCGGTCAGCAGCGCATCGCTGTTGTACTTGCTCACCGGAATGCTGTGATCGATATAGGTCTCGATCGCCGGCAGGTTGAGCGCGTACTCTTCACAAGCCAGGCTGATGGAGTGGCCGCTGGCGCCTGCTCGGCCGGTACGACCGATGCGGTGCACGTAGTCTTCGCAGTCGTCAGGCAGATCGTAGTTGAAGACGTGCGTGACGGCGGGAATGTGCAGACCGCGCGCGGCGACGTCGGTGGCGACCAGGATATCCAGATTGCCCTTGGTGAAGTCGTCGAGGATGCGCAGGCGTTTTTTCTGCGCCACGTCGCCGGTCAGCAGGCCGACGCGGTGACCGTCGGCGGCCAGGTGGCCCCAGATGTCTTCGCAGCGGTGCTTGGTGTTGGCGAAGATGATGGCGCGATCCGGCCACTCTTCTTCGATCAGCGTCTGCAGCAGACGCATTTTTTCTTCGTTGGACGGGTAGAACAGCTCTTCTTTAATGCGGTGGCCGGTTTTCTGTTCCGGTTCCACTTCAACATATTCGGCGTTGTTCATCTGCTCGAAGGCCAGTTCGCGTACGCGATAGGACAGCGTGGCGGAGAACAGCATGTTCAGGCGTTGATCGGCCGCAGGCATGCGGCGGAACAGCCAGCGGATGTCTTTGATAAAGCCGAGATCGTACATGCGATCGGCCTCATCCAGCACGACGACCTGCATCGCGCCGAGATCGACATAGTTCTGCTTGGTGTAATCGATTAAACGGCCGGTGGTGCCAATCAGAATGTCCACGCCGCTTTCCAGCACTTTCAGCTGTTTGTCGTAGCCGTCGCCGCCGTAGGCCAGGCCCAGCTTCAGGCCGGTGCTCTGGGAGAGGGCTTCCGCATCGGAGTGGATTTGCACCGCCAGTTCACGCGTAGGCGCCATGATCAAGGCGCGCGGCTGATTGGTCTGGCGATCCTGTTTCGCCGGGTGGGTCAGCAAATAGTGAAAAGTAGACGCCAAAAACGCCAGCGTCTTTCCGGTACCGGTTTGCGCCTGACCTGCAACGTCACGCCCGGAGAGCGTGAGCGGCAATGCTAACGCCTGGATGGGCGTGCAATTGTGAAACCCTTTTTTCTCAAGGGCTTCAAGGACTAACGGGTGCAGGGCGAAGTCGGAAAACTTCTGTTCGGTCAAGTGTGTTTTGCTCATAGTGTGGTAGAATATCAGCTAACTATTGCTTTACGAAAGCACATCCGTTGAAATAAACGCGGTGCAATAAAATCACCTTGAGTTGGTTAATGCTACACCAACAAGGTAGACATAATCCTGTGGAGTAGAACATGAGCGATAAAATTATTCACCTGACTGACAGCAGCTTCGAAGCTGACGTGCTGAAAGCGGAAGGGCCGATCCTGGTCGATTTCTGGGCTGAATGGTGTGGGCCGTGCAAGATGATTGCTCCGATTCTGGATGAGATTGCCGAAGAGTTCGAAGGCAAACTGACCATCACCAAGCTGAATATCGATCAGAACCCGGCTACCGCGCCTAAGTACGGTATCCGTGGCATCCCTACGCTGTTGCTGTTCAAGAACGGTGAAGTGGCCGCGACCAAGGTTGGCGCGTTGTCCAAAGGTCAGCTCAAAGATTTCCTGAACGCGAATCTGTAATCGGGCGGGAAGCCCAGTATCAGGCGCCTGGCGGTGATGTTCAATTCACCGCTAGACGCCTGCCAAGAAGCGTGTTAAGTTTAACCACACTGCATATAGAACTTGCCCGAAGTTTTAAATCTAAAGAGTTTGAATCTAAAGCTATACTCTGTGTCGAACCACCGGCGTTGAAAGTAAACTGAACTCAACCCGTGTTTTGGCAATCAAACGGTTTTGCAAAAATCATTTTTAAGGTACCTTCGATCTTCAACCGTCAATGCGTGCGCCCGATGTAAGCCATTTCTTACCGCGACGGCTCTGCGCCCGGTGATCGAACGTCCAGTAAACAGGCACGCATCTCGCTGCCATACCATTCACGATACAAGTTCGAGACATACCCCGAGTTTAAGAACCCACCACTATGAATCTTACCGAATTAAAGAATACGCCGGTTTCTGAGCTGATTACTCTCGGCGAAAATATGGGGCTGGAAAACCTTGCCCGCATGCGCAAGCAGGACATCATCTTCTCCATTCTGAAGCAACATGCGAAAAGCGGAGAAGATATCTTCGGCGACGGCGTGCTCGAGATATTGCAGGATGGATTCGGTTTCCTCCGCTCTGGAGACAGTTCCTACCTCGCCGGTCCCGACGACATCTACGTATCCCCTAGCCAAATCCGCCGCTTCAACCTCCGCACAGGTGACACCATTTCCGGTAAGATTCGTCCGCCAAAAGAAGGCGAGCGCTATTTTGCCCTGCTGAAAGTCAACGAAGTCAACTACGACAAGCCGGAAAACGCCCGCAGCAAGATCCTGTTCGAGAACTTGACGCCGCTGCACGCCAATTCCCGTCTGCGGATGGAACGCGGCAACGGCTCGACCGAAGACTTGACGGCGCGCGTACTGGATCTGGCGGCGCCAATTGGCCGCGGCCAGCGTGGCCTGATCGTGGCACCGCCGAAAGCCGGTAAAACCATGCTGCTGCAGAACATCGCGCAGAGCATCGCCTACAATCACCCAGACTGTGTGCTGATGGTGCTGCTGATCGACGAACGTCCGGAAGAAGTGACCGAGATGCAGCGCCTGGTGAAAGGCGAAGTGATCGCATCGACCTTCGACGAGCCGGCTTCGCGTCACGTACAAGTGGCCGAAATGGTGATCGAGAAGGCCAAGCGCCTGGTTGAGCACAAGAAAGACGTGATCATTCTGCTCGACTCCATCACCCGTCTGGCGCGCGCCTACAACACCGTGGTGCCGGCCTCGGGCAAGGTGCTGACCGGTGGTGTGGACGCCAACGCCCTGCATCGTCCGAAGCGCTTCTTCGGTGCGGCGCGTAACGTGGAAGAGGGCGGCAGCCTGACCATTATCGCGACCGCGCTGGTTGATACTGGTTCGAAGATGGACGAAGTGATCTACGAAGAATTTAAAGGTACCGGCAACATGGAATTGCACTTGGCGCGTAAAATCGCCGAGAAACGCGTATTCCCGGCTATCGATTACAACCGCTCCGGTACCCGTAAAGAAGAGCTGCTCACCACCTCTGAAGAGCTGCAAAAAATGTGGATCCTGCGCAAAATCATTCATCCGATGGGTGAAATCGACGCGATGGAGTTCCTCATTAATAAGTTGGCGATGACTAAAACCAACGATGAATTCTTCGATATGATGAAACGCTCATAATTCGTTAAAAAATTCGCTGAACGCCACGCCTAGTCGTGGCGTTTTTCGCTTTTGGCGGATACGATAAGTAGCAGTAATGGAAAAGTAAGTTGTTTCCTCGACTTATTGAGAATTCATCTTGTTTGTCGGTCGGTTTCGCGCCGGTCGGCTTTGCTGCTGTCATTTTGTCAGTCGATGCGAAGAAAATAGGCATGAATCACCGTTGTCATAGGAAATGACCGAAAGGTAGCGGGGGCCGATGGCACAAGCCTTAGCCCGTGGTAAGCTGCCTTATCTTCTACAGAGATCTGTTAACTGTGAACTTACTCACTATGAGTACTGAAATTCTATTTGTTTTCCTGTTTTCTTTGGCTTTTCTCTTTGTTGCCCGCAAGGCGGCAAAACGTATTGGTCTGGTAGATAAACCCAATTATCGCAAACGCCATCAGGGGCTGATTCCTCTGGTCGGCGGTATTTCCGTTTATGCCGGGTTGTGCTTCGCGTTTTGGATCTCTGAACAACCCATCGCACACGCCAAGCTTTATCTCACCTGCGCCGGTATTCTGGTGTTTGTGGGGGCGCTCGACGATCGTTTCGATATCAGCGTTAAAATTCGCGCCCTGGTGCAGGCGCTGGTCGGCATCGCCATGATGGTGTTCGCCGGTCTGTATCTGCGCAGCTTCGGCCATGTGCTGGGTGACTGGGAGATGCTGCTGGGACCGTTCGGCTATCTGGTGACGCTGTTCGCGGTATGGGCGGCGATCAACGCTTTCAATATGGTCGACGGCATCGATGGTCTGCTGGGCGGTTTGTCGTGCGTCTCCTTCGGGGCGCTGGGCCTGCTGCTGTACCTGAGCGGCCATCATGAGCTGGCGTTCTGGTGCTTTGCGATGATCGCCACTATCGTTCCCTATATTTTGCTCAATCTCGGCATCCTCGGCCGCCGTTATAAGGTGTTTATGGGGGATGCCGGCAGCACCCTGATCGGCTTTACCGCCATTTGGCTGCTGCTGCAAAGTTCACAGGGAAAGGCGCACTCGATCAACCCGGTGACCGCGCTGTGGATCATCGCTATTCCGCTGATGGACATGATAGCAATCATGTATCGTCGTTTACGCAAGGGGATGAGCCCCTTCTCTCCCGATCGTCAACATATTCACCACCTGATCATGCGCGCCGGCTTTACGCCGCGGCAGGCTTTCGTGCTGATCACCCTGGCGGCCGCGTTGCTGGCTGCGGTGGGCGTGATCGGCGAACGCCTGACTTTTATCCCTGAGTGGGTTATGTTGGCATTATTCTTGCTTGCCTTCTTCCTGTACGGTTACTGCATCAAGCGCGCCTGGCGGGTTGCGCGGTACATTAAGCGTATCAAGCGCCGGCTGCGGCGTTCGGGCGATAACAAGCAAGTACCTTAACCAGAGACCAGAGGCTTTTTGGCTGTGATGAATCCAGAAACAACGTCTGACAAGCATACCCCGGCGGTGGATAACGAACTCGATATCCGCGGCCTGTGCTGCACCCTGTGGCGCGGCAAACCGTGGATTATCGGCATTGCGGTGCTGTTCGCGGCGGTCGCGCTGATCGTTTCTTACCTGGTTAAGCAAGAGTGGAGCGCCACCGCGATCACCGACAGGCCGACGGTGAATGCGCTGGGCGGTTATTACTCCCAGCAGCAGTTCCTGCGCAATCTGGATGTGCGCACGCTGCCGGCGGCGGCCGGCGATCAGCCGAGCATCGCGGATGAAGCGTACAATGAATTCATCATGCAGCTGGCGGCTTACGACACGCGTCGCGATTTCTGGCTGCAGAGCGATTACTACAAACAGCGTCAGGAAGGGGATGCCCGTGCCGATGCGGCATTGCTCGACGAGCTGATCAATAACATCCTGTTTACGCCGCGCGACGACAAAAAAGTCCCGAACGACGGCGTGAAGCTGACGGCGGAAACCGCCGCGGACGCCAACCGCCTGCTGCGACAATACGTGGCCTTCGCCAGCCACCGCGCAGCCCTGCACCTGAACGAAGAGATCCAGGGCGCGTGGGCCGCTCGCACCACCTCGATGAAGGCACAGGTCAAGCGTCAGGAAGCGGTCGCGGAGTCGGTTTACAAGCGCGAGCTGAACACCACGCAACAGGCGTTGAAAATTGCCGAGAGCCAGGGGATCAGCCGTACGCAAACCGACACTCCGGCCGAACAGTTGCCGGATTCGGATCTGTTCTTGCTGGGCCGGCCAATGCTGCAGGCGCGTCTGGAAGGCCTGCAGGCCTCCGGCCCGACCTACGATCTGGATTACGATCAGAACCGCGCAATGCTGGCGACGCTGAACATTGGCCCGACGTTGGATGAGAAGTTCCAGACCTATCGCTATTTGCGCACGCCGGAAGAGCCGGTAAAACGCGACAGCCCACGCCGGGTCTTCTGGCTGATTTTGTGGGGCGCGATGGGCGCGTTGGTTGGCGCCGGTGTGGCCTTGGCGCGTCGGCAGCCGAAGTAACCATAGATTTAACTTACCGATGGGCGCTTAGTGCGCTCGGTTCGCAGGTACGCCTGCGCTTAACTGACCAAAAAGAGATTCTCTGTGAAAGTGTTGACTGTTTTCGGCACCAGACCTGAAGCCATTAAAATGGCGCCGCTGGTACATGCTTTGGCTCAGGATGAGGCCTTTGACGCAAAGGTCTGTGTAACGGCGCAGCATCGTGAGATGTTGGATCAAGTATTGCGGTTGTTTGAGATTACGCCGGATTACGACCTGAACATCATGAAACCTGGCCAGGGGCTAACGGAAATCACCTGTCGCATCCTGGAAGGGCTGAAAGGGGTGTTGGAAGAGTTCAAACCTGATGTGGTGCTGGTGCACGGCGATACCACCACCACGCTGGCGACCAGCCTGGCGGCGTTCTATCAGCGAATTCCTGTCGGGCATGTGGAAGCCGGATTGCGTACTGGCGATCTGTACTCCCCTTGGCCTGAAGAAGCCAACCGAACTCTGACGGGGCATTTGGCGAAATTCCATTTTGCGCCGACCGAAAATTCACGTCAAAACCTGCTGCGCGAAACACTGCCGGATAATCAGATTTTCGTGACCGGCAATACGGTAATCGACGCGCTGTTTTGGGTGCGCGATCGGGTGATGAGCGATGCCGCTCTGCAGGCTAGCCTGGCGCAGCGTTACCCGTTCCTCGACGCCGACAAAAAACTGATTCTGGTCACCGGCCATCGCCGGGAAAGTTTCGGCGGCGGTTTTGAGCGGATCTGCAGCGCGTTGGCTCAAATAGCCCGCAACCACCCGGAGGCGCAGGTAGTATATCCGGTGCACCTGAACCCGAATGTCAGCGAGCCGGTCAACCGTATTCTGAAAGGTATCGATAACATCATGTTGATCGAACCGCAGGATTATCTGCCGTTTATTTATCTGATGACCAAAGCGCACCTGATCCTGACCGATTCCGGCGGCATTCAGGAAGAGGCGCCCTCGTTAGGCAAGCCGGTGCTGGTGATGCGCGATACCACCGAGCGCCCGGAGGCGGTGGATGCGGGAACGGTGCGTCTGGTTGGGACCGATGTGACCAAAATCGTTGATACGGTAACTCGGTTGTTGACGGACGAAAGCGAATATCAAGCGATGAGCCGGGCGCATAACCCATACGGTGACGGACATGCCTGCCAGCGTATCCTCGAAGCCTTAAAGAATCATCAGGTGACACTATGAGCTTTGACACTATTTCTGTCATTGGTCTGGGTTATATCGGCTTGCCAACGGCGGCGGCGTTTGCCTCACGCAAGAAAAAAGTGGTGGGCGTTGATGTAAACCAACATGCGGTAGATACCATTAACCGTGGCGCGATCCACATCGTCGAACCGGATCTGGATAAAGTGGTCAAGGACGCCGTTGAGGGCGGTTATCTGCGGGCGGTGACCAAACCGCAGCCGGCCGATGCGTTTCTGATCGCGGTGCCCACGCCGTTCAAGGGCGATCATGAACCCGACCTGAGCTATGTCGAGACAGCGGCGAAGTCGCTGGCGCCGGTGCTGAAAAAAGGCGATCTGGTGATCCTTGAGTCCACTTCGCCGGTGGGCGCCACTGAGCAGGTGGCGGAATGGTTGGCTGAAACGCGCAGCGATCTCAGCTTCCCGCAGCAAGCGGGCGAAGCGGCGGACGTGAATATTGCCTACTGCCCGGAACGCGTGTTGCCGGGGCAGGTGATGGTGGAGCTGATTAAAAACGACCGTGTGATCGGCGGTATGACGCCGAAGTGCTCGGCGCGCGCCAGTGCGCTATACAAGATTTTTCTCGAGGGTGAATGCGTACTGACTAATGCGCGAACCGCCGAGATGTGCAAGCTGACGGAAAACAGCTTCCGTGATGTGAACATTGCCTTCGCCAACGAGCTGTCGTTGATTTGCGCCGAGCAGGGGATCAACGTCTGGGAACTGATTCGTTTGGCGAACCGTCATCCGCGAGTGAATATTCTGCAGCCTGGCCCGGGCGTCGGCGGCCACTGCATCGCCGTCGATCCGTGGTTTATCGTGGCGCAAAATCCGCAGCAGGCGCGTCTGATCCACACCGCGCGCCTGGTAAACGACGGTAAACCGCTGTGGGTAGTCGACCGGGTGAAAGCGGCGGTGGCCGATTGCCTGGCCGCGACTAACAAGCGCGCGTCCGAGGTGAAAATCGCCTGCTTCGGCCTGGCGTTCAAACCCAATATCGACGATCTGCGTGAAAGCCCGGCGGTGGAAGTTGCCCATTTGATTGCTGATTGGCATTCGGGGGAAACGCTAGTCGTGGAACCTAACGTCGAACACCTGCCGGCATCGTTGGTGGGTCATGTGGCGTTGAAAACGATCGCTGAGGCGTTGCAGCAGGCCGATGTGATCGTGATGTTGGTCGATCATCAGCAGTTCAAGGCCATCCGGCCGGAAGAGATCAAGCAAAGCTGGGTGGTGGATACCAAAGGAGTTTGGCGTTGAAGCGTATCTTAGTCACCGGTGGCGCCGGATTTATTGGTTCTGCGGTCGTGCGACATATCATCGAGGCCACCGGCGACAGCGTAGTGGTGGTGGATAAGCTGACCTATGCCGGTAACCTGGAGTCGCTGGCGGTAGTGGCCGACAGCGATCGTTATGCCTTCGAGCAGATCGACATCTGCGATCGCGTCGGGTTGGATCGGGTGTTTGCCCGCTATCAGCCGGATGTGGTGATGCACCTGGCGGCGGAAAGTCACGTCGATCGCTCTATCGACGGCCCGGCGGCGTTTATCGAGACCAACGTGGTCGGCACTTACACCCTGCTGGAAGCGGCGCGCCACTATTGGCAGCCGTTGGCGGCGGAGAAGAAGCAGGCTTTCCGCTTCCATCATATCTCCACCGACGAAGTGTACGGCGATCTGCATGGCACTGACGATCTGTTCACCGAAACCACGCCCTATGCGCCGAGCAGCCCGTATTCCGCTTCCAAGGCGTCGAGCGATCATCTGGTGCGCGCCTGGCTGCGCACCTATGGTTTGCCGACCCTCGTCACCAACTGTTCGAACAACTACGGCCCTTATCACTTCCCGGAGAAGCTGATCCCGCTGGTTATCCTGAATGCCGTCGCTGGTAAACCGCTGCCGGTATATGGCAACGGCGCGCAGGTGCGCGACTGGCTGTATGTCGAGGATCACGCGCGCGCGCTCTATCAGGTGGTGACCGAAGGCGTGGTGGGCGAAACTTACAATATCGGCGGCCATAACGAGCGCAAGAATATCGAAGTGGTGCAGACCATCTGTGACCTGCTGGAAGAACTGGCGCCGAACAAACCGCAGGGCGTGGCGCACTACCGCGATCTGATCACTTACGTCAAGGATCGTCCGGGCCACGATATGCGTTACGCCATCGACGCTGGCAAGATCGACCGTGAGTTGGGGTGGCGGCCGCAGGAAACGTTCGAAAGCGGCATTCGCAAAACCGTGGTTTGGTACCTGAATAACGAAGTCTGGTGGCGCCGGGTGCAAGACGGTTCTTATGCCGGCGAGCGTTTGGGGCTGTCCGATTGAATGTAGCGCAGTGCTGTCCTTATAAGGCGCTGCGGATTTGGGAGCTAGTATGAAAGGTATTATTCTGGCCGGCGGTTCCGGCACGCGTTTGCATCCGATCACGCGTGGCGTGTCCAAACAGCTGTTGCCGATCTATGACAAACCGATGATTTATTATCCGATGTCGGTGCTGATGTTGGCGGGGATTCGCGACATTTTAATCATCTCGACCCCAGCGGATTTGCCGTCCTTCGAACGTTTGCTGGGTAATGGCGAACAGTTTGGCGTCAATCTCAGCTACGCCGCGCAACCTAAGCCGGAAGGCCTGGCTCAGGCGTTCCTGATCGGCGAGGAGTTCATCAACGGCGATTCTTGCTGCCTGGTGTTGGGAGATAACATCTTCTTCGGCCAGTCTTTCAGTCCGAAATTAAAAACCGTCGCGGCTCGTACCGAGGGCGCCACCGTGTTCGGTTATCAGGTCATGGATTCTGAGCGCTTTGGCGTTGTGGAGTTTGACGACAATTTCCGCGCGCTGTCGATCGAAGAAAAACCGAAAAAACCGAAATCCGATTGGGCGGTAACCGGCTTGTATTTCTACGATAGCCAGGTGGTGGAGTTTGCCAAGCAGGTGAAGCCTTCCGAGCGCGGCGAGCTGGAAATTACCAGCATCAACCAGATGTATCTGGAGCGCGGTGATCTGACTGTCGAGCTGCTGGGGCGCGGTTTTGCCTGGTTGGACACCGGGACTCACGACAGCCTGCTGGAAGCCAGTAGCTTCGTGCAGACGGTCGAGAAACGTCAGGGATTTAAAATCGCCTGTCTGGAAGAGATCGCCTGGCGCAACGGTTGGCTGGATGATGAGGGCGTCAAACGTGCCGCCCACTCCTTGTCCAAAACCGGCTATGGCAAGTATTTGCTGGATTTGCTGCATGTGCGTCCACGCCATTATTGAGCCTTTGTCATGGGAAAGTGAGTTTTTCGCGCTGGACAGCGCGAAACTCATCTTCTCCTCCTCAGCTCCGGTTCTGGCTGAGGCCGACTTGGCGGCTTATGCCCTGGTGCAGGCCAAAATCTCCGCGCAGCAACTGGCCTTGGCGGATGACTTGGCCGATTTCGGCTTCCGCCTGGTTGAGGGCGAGGTCGATCTGGTTTTGGCGCTTGATAACAGGTCGATACTTGAATTTGGTGACCGCGTACAGGCGATACGCTTTGCGACCGAGGCCGATATCCCCGCATTGCGTAGCGCGGCGGCTCAGGCGTTCGCCGCCAGCCGCTTTCGTGCGCCCTGGTATCAACCTGATGACAGCGGCCGGTTTTATGCTTTGTGGATCGAAAAGGCCGTTTTGGGCACCTTCGATCATCAGTGCCTGTTGGCGCTGGACGAACAGGGGCACCCAGAAGGATTCGTCAGCCTGCGCAATTTGGGCGAACGGGAAACACGCATCGGCCTGTTGGCAGCTTTCCCCGGCGCATCCGGCCGGGGGATTGGTTCCAGGCTGATGGCGGCGGCGATCGCCGAATCCCGGCGTCAGGGGATGCAGCACCTGCGGGTCGCGACCCAGATAGGCAATATCGCCGCATTACGACTCTATCAACGACAGGGTGCCGTGATTGAAAGCACCGCGTACTGGTTATACAGAGGTAGACATGATTCCATTTAACGCACCACCGGTTGTTGGCACTGAACTGGAATATATGCAGGCTGCCATGGGCAGCGGCAAGTTGTGCGGCGACGGCGGTTTTACCCGTCGCTGCCAGCAGTGGATGGAACAGCATTTCGGCAGCGCGAAAGTGCTGTTGACGCCTTCCTGCACCGCGTCGTTGGAAATGGCCGCCATCCTGCTGGATATTCAGCCGGGCGACGAAGTGATCATGCCGAGCTTTACCTTCGTTTCAACCGCCAACGCCTTTGTGCTGCGCGGCGCCAAAGTGGTGTTCGTCGATCTGCGTCCGGACACCATGAACATCGACGAAACCAAAATCGAAGCGGCGATTACCGATAAAACCCGCGCGATCGTGCCGGTACACTACGCCGGCGTCGCCTGCGAGATGGATACCATCATGGCGCTGGCGAAGAAATATAACCTGTTCGTGGTGGAAGACGCCGCGCAGGGCGTGATGTCGACCTATAAAGGCAAGGCATTGGGCACCATCGGCCATATCGGCTGCTTCAGCTTCCATGAAACCAAAAACTATACCGCCGGCGGCGAAGGCGGTGCGACGCTGGTGAACGATCCGGCCCTGATCGATCGGGCGGAAGTCATCCGTGAGAAAGGCACCAACCGCAGCCAGTTCTTCCGTGGCCAGGTCGACAAATATACCTGGCGCGACATCGGCTCCAGCTACTTGATGTCTGACCTGCAGGCCGCCTACCTGTGGGGTCAGCTGGAAGTGGCGGAGCGCATCAACCAGCGCCGCCTGTCGCTGTGGCAGAAGTACTACGACAGTTTCCTGCCGTTGGTTCGGTCAGGCCGTATCGAGTTGCCGAGCATTCCGGCGGACTGCGTGCATAACGCGCACATGTTCTATATCAAGCTGCGCGATATCGAAGAGCGCACGGCTTTTATCGACTACCTGAAGGAAGCCGAAATCATGGCCGTGTTCCACTATATCCCGCTGCATGACTGCCCGGCCGGCGAACAGTTTGGCCGCTTTGCCGGCGAAGACCGTTACACCACGCAGGAAAGTGCGCGTCTGGTGCGCTTGCCGCTGTTCTACAATATGTCCGATGTCAATCAGCGTACGGTAATCAATACCATTCTGAGCTTCTTCGCCTGATATGTCGTTGGCAAAAGCATCGATATGGACCGCCGGCTCTACGCTGATCAAAATTGGCGTGGGGCTATTGGTGGTGAAATTGCTGGCGGTGGCGTTTGGCCCCAGCGGCGTGGGGCAGGCGGGTAACTTTCGCCAGTTGATCACCGTGCTGGGCGTGCTGTCCGGCGCGGGCATTTTTAACGGCATCACCAAATACGTGGCGGAGTACCACCAGGACTCGCAGCGTCTGCGTCTGGCGGTCGGCACCGCGTCGAGCATTGTGCTGGGCTTTTCGACCTTGCTGGCGCTGGTGTTTTTGTTCGCCGCCGAGCCGATCAGCATCGGGCTGTTCGGGCATGCCGATTACGTCGGCGTGGTGCGCGCCGTCGCCTTCATTCAGATGGGCATCGCCTACGCCAACCTGTTCATGGCGGTGCTGAAAGGCTATCGCGACGCGATGGGCAACGCGCTGGCGGTGATCGGCGGCAGCCTGATCGGCGTGGTGGCTTATTATCTGTGCTTCAAGCTGGGCGGCTATGAAGGCGCGCTGGCAGGGCTGGCGTTGGTGCCGGCGTTGGTGGTGCTGCCGGCCGGGCTGATGCTGTGGCGGCGCAAAACGTTGCCGCTGCGCTACCTGGCTCCACGCTGGGACAAAGGGGTGGCCGGCAACCTCGGCAAATTCACCCTCATGGCGTTGATCACCTCGGTGACGCTGCCGGTGGCCTACGTGATGATGCGTAACCTGTTGGCCGCGCATTACGGTTGGGATGAGGTGGGGATCTGGCAAGGCGTCAGCAGCATTTCCGATGCCTATCTGCAGTTTATCACCGCCTCGTTTACCGTCTATCTGCTGCCGACGCTGTCGCGGTTGACGGACAAGGGCGCCATCTCGCGGGAGATCGTGCGCTCGCTGAAATTCGTGCTGCCGGCGGTAGCGGTGGCGAGCTTTACGGTGTGGTTGCTGCGTGATTTCGCCATCTGGCTGCTGTTCTCGGACAAGTTCGTCGCCATGCGCGATCTGTTTGCCTGGCAGCTGGTGGGCGACGTGCTGAAAGTCGGGGCCTATGTGTTCGGCTATTTGGTGATCGCCAAAGCGTCGCTGCGCTTTTATATCCTGACGGAAGTCAGCCAGTTTCTGCTGCTGACGCTGTTCTCGCACTGGCTGATCCCGCTGCGCGGCGCGCTGGGGGCGGCTCAGGCCTATATGGCAACCTACATCGTGTATTTCGCGCTCTGTAGCTGCGTGTTTCTTATTTATCGTAGACGAGTATGACCACACTGATTCACGTTCTGGGATCCGATATCCCGCATCATAACCAGACGGTGCTGCGCTTCTTCAACGACGTGCTGGCGCCGCGTTTGCCGGCTGAGCAGACGCGGCATTTTATGGTGGCGGCCAAGGATGTGGCGGCACTGGGGGATTTCCCCGCCCTGAACATTGAGCCTTACGCCGACAAGAAGAGCCTGGCGGCGGCGGTGATCGCCCGCGCCCAGGCCGATCGCGATGCGCGCTTCTTCCTGCACGGTCAGTTTAACCCGGGGCTGTGGCTGGCGCTGCTGAGCGGCAAGATCAAGGCGCATCAGGTCAGTTGGCATATTTGGGGTGCCGATCTGTACGAAGACGCCACCAGCTGGAAATTTCGGCTGTTTTACCTGCTGCGCCGCATTGCTCAGGGGCGAGTGGGGAACGTGTTCGCCACCCGCGGCGACGTGATCCACTATCAGCAGCGCCATGCGCGGGTGCCGGCCTCGCTGTTGTACTTCCCGACGCGGATGGATCCGGCGCTGACCGACGTTCACGTCGAGAAAAATCTGGCCGGGCCGATGACGATTCTGGTGGGCAACTCCGGCGATCGCAGCAACCGGCATATCGAAGCGCTGCAGGCGATACATCAGCAGTTCGGCGCCGACGTGCGCGTGATTCTGCCGATGGGCTATCCGGCCAATAACGACGTCTACATCGAGCAGGTGCGCGCCGCCGGGTTGCCGCTGTTCGGCGAGAAAAACCTGCAGCTGCTCACGCAGCAGGTGGCGTTTGAGGACTACCTCAACATCCTGCGCGCCTGCGATCTGGGTTATTTCATTTTCAATCGCCAGCAGGGGATAGGCACCCTGTGTCTGCTGATTCAGTTTGGCGTGCCTTTCGTGCTCAGCCGGCAGAACCCGTTCTGGCAGGATTTGGCGGAACAGCACCTGCCGGTGCTGTTCTACGGCGACTCGCTCGACGAGGCGGTGGTGCGCGAAGCGCAGCGTCAGCTGGCGGCGGTGGACAAGCAGACGATCGCCTTCTTTAATCCGAACTATGTCGATGGCTGGCAGCAAGCCCTGGCGCTGGCGGCGGGAGAGCACTCATGACGTTGGCGCAATTCGGCGGCCTGTTCGTCGTCTACCTGGTCAGCCTGACGTTTATTCTGACGCTGACCTACCAGGAGTTTCGGCGCGTGCGCTTTAACTTCAACGTCTTCTTCTCGCTGCTGTATTTGCTGACGTTTTATTTCGGCTTCCCGCTGACCTGTCTGCTGGTGTTTCAGTTTGACGTCGAGGTGGTGCCGGTGGAGTTTCTGCTGTACGCCTTGCTGTCGGCGACGGCGTTTTACGCCATCTATTACGTCACCTACAAGACCCGGCTGCGCAAGCGCCGCTCTCAGCCGCGCGCGGCGCTGTTCACCATGAACCGGGTGGAAACCCATATGACCTGGGTGCTGCTGGCGCTGGTGGCGATCGGGACCGTGGGTATCTTCTTCATGCAGAACGGCTTCCTGCTGTTCAAGCTCAATTCCTACAGCCAGATCTTCTCCAGCGACGTGTCCGGCGTGGCGCTCAAACGGTTCTTCTACTTCTTCATTCCGGCGATGCTGGTGGTCTATTTCCTGCGGCAGGATCTGCGCGCCTGGTTCTTGTTCCTGGTGGCGACGGTGGCGTTCGGCATTTTGACCTACGTCATCGTCGGCGGCACCCGCGCGAATATCATCATCGCCTTCGCGCTGTTCCTGTTTATCGGCATCGTGCGCGGCTGGATCACGCTGTGGATGTTGGCGGCGGCCGGCATATTCGGCGTGGTCGGCATGTTCTGGCTGGCGTTGAAGCGCTACAGCCTGGACGTCAGCGGCGCGGAAGCGTTTTATACCTTCCTCTATCTGACCCGAGACACTTTCTCGCCGTGGGAAAATCTGGCGCTGCTGCTGCAAAATTACGACAAGATCGATTTCCAGGGCCTGGCGCCGATCCTGCGTGATTTCTACGTCTTTATCCCAACGTGGCTATGGCCGGGCCGGCCGGACGTGGTGCTGAACTCGGCCAACTATTTTACCTGGGAAGTGCTGAACAACCACTCCGGGCTGGCGATATCCCCGACGCTGATCGGTTCGCTGGTGGTGATGGGCGGCGCGCTGTTCATCCCGCTCGGCGCGATTCTGGTGGGCATGATCATCAAGTGGTTCGACTGGCTGTATGAGTTGGGCAAAACCGAACCGAACCGCTATAAGGCGGCTATCCTGCAAGGATTCTGCTTCGGCGCGGTGTTCAACATGATTGTATTGGCGCGCGAAGGGGTGGACTCATTCGTTTCGCGCGTGGTGTTCTTCTGCATTATTTTCGGCGCCTGTCTGGTGCTGGCGAAGTTGCTGTATTGGCTGTTCGATACCGCCGGGCTCATCAAGGCCAGAGTGACGCGCGCCCGCGCGCTGGCCTCTCCCCCAAGGGCGGACGGTCTTTTGTAAGGGTAATGACGACGATGGAAACAAAGATTTCGGTGCCGCAGTATGAGCTGCGCGGTTTCAGCCTGTGGGGCTTTCGCGATATGGCGCACTGCATGGACTTTTTGTTCGACGGCGGCCGAGTCAAACAGGGCACGTTGGTGGCCATGAATGCGGAAAAGATCCTGAAGGCGGAAGAGGACCCGGCGCTGCATGCGTTGCTGGATGAAGCGGAGTACAAGTACGCCGACGGCATCAGCATGGTGCGCTCGATTCGCCGCAAATACCCGGCGGCGGACGTTTCGCGCGTCGCGGGCGCCGACCTTTGGGAAGCCTTGATGCAGCGCGCCGGCCGCGAAGGCACGCCGGTCTTCCTGGTCGGCGGCAAGCCGGAAGTCTTGGCGGAAACCGAACGGAAGCTGCGCAGCCAGTGGAACGTTAACCTGGTGGGCAGCCAGGACGGCTATTTCAAACCGGAGCAGCGAGAGGCGCTATTCGAGCGTATTCGCGCCAGCGGCGCCGCCATCGTGACGGTGGCGATGGGATCGCCGAAGCAGGAGATCCTGATGCGCGACTGCCGCAAGGTGCATCCGCAGGCGCTGTATATGGGCGTGGGCGGCACCTACGACGTGTTTACCGGCCATGTGAAGCGTGCGCCCAAGGTATGGCAGAAACTCGGTCTGGAGTGGCTTTACCGCCTGCTCAGCCAGCCCAGCCGCATCGGCCGGCAGCTGAAGCTGTTGAAGTTTGTCGGCTACTACTACAGCGGTAAAATGTAATCGCTTATCCGGGGGGGAATGTGTCGGTTCGCCCCGGTCTGCTGTACCAATAATCTGCTTTTGCCTATTTCTCCCGCATATCTATAACCCCCAGCCCTAAACGTCGCCGCATTTATTCCATAAAGTTTTAAATTGCGGTTTGCTTATAGCGACGAAATGCGAAACGATACCGCCCGGAAATTATCCCTGGCCGCTGAAGCCTGATGCGACAGCGCTGAACGATGTTCTTCTCACGGTAACTTCGCTCCGACTACCCGTTGATGCCAACCCGAACGGCAGGGGATGATTTATTCTTTTAATAATGACAATAACGACCGGCAGCGGCCGGCAGGCAAACACAACCCGAGAAAAATTATTGAGGATTTATGGCACACAAAGAGAAACCGCAAGGGCTACACCGAGGCCTTGAGGCCCGGCACATCGAGCTTATCGCTCTCGGGGGCACCATTGGTGTCGGCCTGTTTATGGGATCGGCCAGTACGCTGAAATGGGCCGGGCCGTCGGTACTGCTGGCTTACATCATCGCCGGGCTGTTCGTGTTCTTCATTATGCGTTCGATGGGGGAGATGCTGTTCCTCGAGCCGGTCGCCGGGTCGTTCGCCGTTTACGCGCATAAATACATGAATCCCTATTTCGGCTACCTGACCGCCTGGGGGTACTGGTTTATGTGGATCGCCGTCGGCATTTCCGAGATCACCGCCATCGGGGTGTATGTGCAGTTCTGGTTCCCGGAAATACCGCAGTGGGTCCCCGCGCTGATCGCCGTGGCGATGGTGGCGCTGGCCAACCTGGCGGCGGTGCGCCTGTACGGTGAGCTGGAGTTCTGGTTCGCCATGATCAAGGTCACCACCATCATCGTGATGATTCTGGTGGGGCTGGGGGTGATCTTCTTCGGTTTCGGCAACGGCGGTGAACCTATCGGTTTCGCCAATCTGACGGCGCACGGCGGCTTCTTTGCCGGCGGCTGGAAGGGCTTCCTGTTTGCGCTGTGCATCGTGGTGGCGTCCTATCAGGGGGTTGAGCTGGTGGGCATTACCGCCGGGGAAGCCAAAAACCCGCAGGTGACGCTGAAACGCGCGATCAACAATATCCTGTGGCGCATCCTGATCTTCTATGTCGGCGCGATCTTCGTCATCGTGACCATCTTCCCGTGGAACGGCATCGGCACTACCGGCAGCCCGTTCGTGCTGACCTTCGCCAAGATCGGCATCGTCGCCGCTGCCGGCATCATTAACTTCGTGGTACTGACCGCCGCGCTTTCCGGTTGCAACAGCGGCATGTACAGCGGCGGCCGCATGCTGTACGCCCTGGCCAAGAATCGCCAACTGCCGGCGGCGCTGACCAAGCTTTCCGCCAGCGGCGTGCCGGTCAACTGCATCGCCGTCACCATCGGCTGCCTGTTGGTGGGCTCCGCGCTGAACTACATCATCCCTAATCCGGAGCAGGTGTTCGTCTATGTCTACAGCGCCAGCGTGTTGCCGGGCATGGTGCCGTGGTTCGTGGTGCTGATAAGCCAACTCTATTTCCGCCGCGCGCACAAGGAAGCGATCAAAAACCACAGCTTTAAGTCGATCATGTTCCCGTATGTGAACTATCTGACCATCGCTTTTCTGGTTTGCGTGCTGGTCGGCATGGGAATCAACCCGGATACGCGAATTTCCCTGCTGGTCGGGGCGATTTTCTTAGCGGGCGTCAGCCTGTGCTACTTCGCTTTCGGCATGCATAAGAAACATCATCCGGCTGAAAATCGGGTAGAAACGCGGCAATAAACGGTGAAAAGGGGCTACGGAGTGCGCTTTCCTGCGCAGGAGTGAGCAAAGCGTAATCAAACGCAACATTTCTGCGAAAAAGCACTAGACAGGATTGGTGTAAATCCGTAGTATCCCCTCCCGCAACGGCGCTACGCGCCCGTAGCTCAGCTGGATAGAGCGCTGCCCTCCGGAGGCAGAGGTCTCAGGTTCGAATCCTGTCGGGCGCGCCATTAAGTTTGTGCGCAGGAGCTGCGGTGGTAATATTACCGCGTGAGTAAGAAGAAGTAGTAATGGTGGCTATAGCTCAGTTGGTAGAGCCCTGGATTGTGATTCCAGTTGTCGTGGGTTCGAGTCCCATTAGCCACCCCACTTCCTAAGCGAAGTGAAGATTTAGCAGTATTTTGTGACAGTGCGAAGGTGGCGGAATTGGTAGACGCGCTAGCTTCAGGTGTTAGTGTTCTTACGGACGTGAGGGTTCAAGTCCCTCTCTTCGCACCACGCAAAATATCTGATAAATATAAGATTTATATGGACAACGGTCTGATAAATCGGGTAGTATGAGCAACACAAATCGGCGAGTAGCGCAGCTTGGTAGCGCAACTGGTTTGGGACCAGTGGGTCGGAGGTTCGAATCCTCTCTCGCCGACCACTTTCAAAGAAACCGACGCAAGTCGGTTTTTTTACGCCTGCAGTTTATGAGGATGAGCACCTCCGCAGGAGGTTCGAGCCTCGCGAAGCGAAACAACGTTGCTTTAGCAACGGCCCGCTGGGCGTTACATCCTGGGGCGCGCGTCATCTTTCTCTCGCCGACCAGTTTCAAAGAAACCGACGTAAGTCGGTTTTTTTACGTCCGCCGTTTATGAGGGTAAGTCCTTCCCGCCGCGACGAAACGCATAGCGACCAACCCGTGCAGCATTGCACGGGTTTTTGCGTATCTGAACATTGGCATTTTGTCTCAACCGGCACGTGTGTAGGTTTTCAGCGACAATGTGGTTCGACGTTGTCGCCAGCTTGAGACACATAATTAATTGATTTTAAACATTAAAATTGGCTTTGGCTTAAGTCGTCGTTTTGCGGCGACAGCGCCAGATCGGCCGTGGGTAAAGAACGACAGGGGACGGCATGCTGAGAGAAAGTTAGGCGTAAATAAAAATTCAATATTTTCAATTAATTGAATGCTATTTTTTATAGAGACTTTCCTGGATCTGAAAGTTGGCACGCCAAGTGCAATACCTACAGCGTAGATGCTCATTCCATTTCTTATGTTCGCCTTAGGCTTCATAAACCCTGGGAATGACGCAGAGCCGATTTAGGGTGCCTATCGCCCACGAGAACGATGACTAACCCGTCATCACGCTCAGGGCAAAACGTTGAGTGAGGCACCGCCCCTGTTGTCCTAGACCTGATTGCTTCTTTATACACTTGCCATGCGGCAAGTGTTTTTTTTTTGCGCTTCAGCAAGCTAACGGGCAAAAAAAAGCGTGGCACCGAGGCCACGCTTTCTCTGCCGGGCGGGCCGTTATTCGCCGCCGTTCTGTTTCAGCGTCAACATCAGTCCTTCACGCCGCATCTGCGCCGCTTCATCCGAACGATGCAGTTTCTCCAGCGTATCGGCCAGCCAGGCGTAATCGTAGGCGTCCGGACGCTGTTTCAGCGCTTCGCGGAAGGCGTCGGCCGCCTGCTGCCACTCGCCGTGCTTCATCAGCAACTGCCCCAGCGTGCTGTTCAACAGCGGCGTCGCGCCGTGCTGCTTCATCTGCTGACGCAGCGCTTTCTCAAGCTGCTCGGGGTTGCCGGACTTCAGCCGTGGCAGCAACAGCACCAGGCGCTCGTCATATTGGCGTTTCAGGCCGTCGAGCACAATCTCCTGCGCCAGTTCGTGGTCGTTGCATTCGATGAGGTGCTCCACCATCGCGATTTGCAGCGGCACTTCGTGACGCGTCTTGCGGCTCTGATCTTTCCACCAGCGTTTCAGGCCTTCGCTGCCTTCGTCCGCCATCGCCTGATTCATCAGCCCGATGTAAGCCTGTTGCTGCAACGCCTGCAGTTGCTCTTCGCTGTGCAGTTCGATTTTACGCATCGACGGCAGCACTTCCAGCAGCGACGCATAGGCGCCGGTGCGCAGATAGGCTTGTTCCGCCAGGCGCAACACTTCCGGATGGCGCGGCGCCTGGTTCAGCAGGCGATCGACGCCGTGGCGCGCGGCGTGGTTCTCGCCCTGCGCCAGCTGGATGCGAACCCGGGTGATATCCACCGGTAGCTGATCGGTATCGGCGGCTTCGGCGGCCCGCTCCAGATACTGATTGGTACGGAAGTCATCGCCGCGTTGCTGCGCAGCCTCGGCGGCCAGCAGATAGTTCACCACCGGTTGCTCAGCGTGATCGGCGTTGCGCGTCATCAGTTTTTCAACCTGCTTGTAGTCGCCCTCCGCCAGTTTGATCAGCGCGGCTTTGGTTTGCTGACGCGCGCGGGTGCGCTTGCGGCCGATAAACCAACCGCGCGTGCGGGCGCCGGTACGGAAGATGCGGCGCAGGATCCACTCGATCGCCAGCAGCACCACGAACAGCAGCACCAACATGATCACCAGGCCGGTGACGCTGGTTTCAATATTGTAGTTATCGGTCTGGATCAGCACATAGCCCTGATGCCCGGCCAACATCGGCCCGAGCACCACGCTGGCGATCACCACCAGGAACAGAAATAGCACGCGTAACATGGCTTAACCCTCCTGATGAGCGGCAGGGGACTGGGTCATCAGGTTGCGCACCCGGGTCTGCATCACTTTCTCGAGCAGCGGCTGGCTTTTCAGCTGATCCGGCACGTCCATCGAGATCGACTGTTGGCTCAGGCTGTCCAGCTCTTCAAGGAAGGCCTTGGTCGCCGGGTCGGTGGTGTCGAAATAGGCGCGCACCCAGGTGGAGACGGTTTCCAGCGACTGCTTGTAGGTCTCGTTCTGGTGACGCGGAATGGCCTGTGCGGCCACCAGCAGGCGCGAACGGATGTTTTCGCGCAGGTAGATGTCCTGATTCGGGGCCAGCAGCGGTTCGGCGCTGGTATCGCGACGGCGGATGGTGATGAAGTCGGCCATGAAATTGCGCCAGCTCTTGGCCAGGTTCTGCCGCCATTCGCCGATCGAGCCGGAGAGCTCGCTGCTGTTTTGATCCATCGGCGCTTCGTCGGTGTCGTTATCGGCCAGGCGCAGGTTATCTACCTGATTGGACAGCTGATTGACCTTGAGGATGATGCCGTCGTAATCGACCTGGGTCAGCGTAGAAAGCGTGCTGATGTCTTCGGTAATGGCGCGGCGCACGTCCAGCAGGCTCGGATCGTTCATGTCCGCCAGGCTGGCGTCGGCGCTTTTCAGCAGCGCGGCGGCGCTGGTCACGTCCTGATCGCTCCATAGCTTGCGGCCGGCCATTTTCACCAGGAAATCGGCCTGCGCCAGCAGCCAGGTTTTGGCGTCGCTGCCGGAGATGGTCGCCACTTTTTCCTGCAGCTCGCTCAGTTGGCGCGCCAGGTTTGCCTGCTCGCGTTCGGCGGCGTCCAGGGTTTTACCCTGCTGTTGCAACAGGCCTTCCAGCGCATTTCTTTCCTGCTGCTGGCTCTGCTTCACGCCGTCAAGCTGCTGCTGCAGCGCCTGATTGGCGGCGATCAGCTGTTGTGCCTGCTTGTGCGTATGGTAATAACCGCCCGCGCCGAGGGCGATGACCAGCACGATAGCGATCGCGCCGAGCACCGGGCCGGTGTTCTTGCCTTTGCGGCTGGCAGCGGCTGGCTGCTGGGAGCTCTCAACCGCGGTGGTGGGTTCTTCAACCGGGGCGGCTGGGGTATTTTGTTCCGTCATAGTGGCACATCCCATAGTCAGATTATTGTAGCGCGCGGATCAGCGCGTCATTATCGGCGTTGTCAGCTACCCGAATCGTACGCCAGCCCAATTCCCGGGCGAGGGTAGCCAGGCGTTCGCTCACTACTACCAGGCGGCAACGCAGCAGCCATGAAGAACGATAGTAATCAGGAACTAAAGTATAGAGCTGTTGTAACATTTCACCGCTGGTCACCACCAGCGTATCCACACCGGCGCGCTGCCAGTGGGCGCTTTGCTCGCTGCCGTCGTAGTGCACCGGGCTGCGTTGATAGCATTCATAATAGCTGACGTCGGCGCCGCGCTCGCTCAGCGTCGACCCCAACAGTTCGCGGCCGCCGTTGCCGCGTAAAATCAGCGCGCGTTTGCCCGCCAATTTTTGCAGCGCCGGCAGCAGCAGCAGCGTTTCGCTGATCTCGCGTTCGCGCGGGTATTCCACCGGCAAACTGCTGATGCGGTGCAGCGCCAGCCCGGTGGTGCGGCCGATGGCGTAATAAGCCAGGTGAGCGGGCCAGCTCAACCCGGCGCGGCCGATAACCGAATCGGCATAACTCACCGAATGTTGCGACAGCACGAACACTAGATCGCCGGCGCTAAGCTGCTGCAACGCCTGCGGCAGCTTCGGCAGGTCGCCGCCCGGCGCGAAGTCGATCAGCGGTGCATGATAGGCAACCCGGCCGAGTGCGCGCAGCCGGCTCACTAACAGCTCCCCCGAAGGCGATGGGCGGGTTACCAGGATCGTCATGCCGGCGGATTTCCCTGATAAACCTCGCGCAGGATCTCGCGCGCGCCGCGCGCCAGCAACTCTTCCGCCAGCTCAATGCCCATCCGTTCGGCCTCGGCGGCCGGGCCGCGGCGTTCGCCGCGCACCATCTGGCTGCCGTCCGGCGCGCCGACCAGGGCGCGCAGCCACAGGCTGTCGCCATCCAGTTCGGCATAGCTGCCGATCGGCACCTGGCAGCCGCCTTCCAGGCGGGTATTCATCGCCCGCTCGGCGCGCACGCGGGTTTCGGTGGCCGCATGGTTCAGCGGCGCCAGCAGCGCGCGGGTGACGCTGTCGTCGAGACGGCATTCAATGCCGACTGCACCCTGGCCGACCGCCGGCAGGCACTCTTCGGCGCTCAGCGGGCTGCGGATGCGTTGCTCCAGGCCTAAACGCTTCAGGCCGGCCACCGCCAGGATAATCGCGTCGTAGTCGCCGTTGTCCAGCTTGGCCAGGCGAGTGCCGACGTTACCGCGCAGGTCACGCACGACAAGATCCGGGCGGCGTTCACGCAGCTGGCACTGACGGCGCAGGCTGGAGGTGCCGACCACGCTGCCCAGCGGCAGCTGATCGAGCGAGGCGAAACGATTGGAAACAAAAGCGTCGCGCGGATCTTCGCGTTCGCAAATGGTGGTCAAACCGAGCCCGGCAGGGAAATCGACCGGCACGTCTTTCATCGAATGCACGGCGATGTCGGCGCGGCCTTCCAGCAGCGCGAGCTCGAGTTCTTTAACAAACAGGCCTTTACCGCCGACTTTCGCCAACGGCGTATCCAGAATAACGTCGCCGCGGGTGACCATCGGCACCAACTCGACCTGCAGGCCGGGATGGCAGGCCATCAGACGTTGCTGCACATAATGTGCTTGCCAAAGTGCAAGCGGGCTTTGTCGGGTGGCAATTCGAATAATTTTGTCTAACATGCTTGTTACCGTTTTTATATTTCGCCATCCATCCTACCACTGAGAGTCAATACTGTCAGTGCAAGAAGCCGGAGGCGGAAAAAGGACAACGGAATCAAAGGGACGTGTGATGTGCTTTGGGGCAGTTAACACTGCGGGTAAATCGTTTAGGGAAGCGCTACAATAATTGTGAAGCGTTACCTCCTTTACGGTCAATCAGCAAGGTGTTAAATTGATCACGTTTCCAGCAATAAGTCGCCAAATATTCTTCTTACACTAACGGCGCTTATGGAATACGGGTTTTTTTCTAAACACCGGGATAATCAGGCGAGACGTCTTGTACCTCTACATCGAGACATTGAAGCAGAGACTGGATGCGATCAATCAGCTACGCGTCGATCGCGCCCTGGCGGCTATGAAGCCCGCGTTTCAACGGGTATACAGTCTGCTGCCCACCTTACTGCACCACCACCACCCGCTGATGCCGGGTTACCTGAACGGTAACGTTCCCCACGGCATTTGCCTCTACACGCCTGATGAAACTCAACAAGATTACCTGAACGATTTAGAAGACAAATGGGGTAGCCCGTTTGACAAACCGGCCAGCGGCGAGCTGCCGATCACCGGCGTCTATTCGATGGGCAGCACCTCGTCTATCGGCCAAAGCTGCAGCTCGGATCTCGACATCTGGGTCTGCCACCAGTCCTGGCTGGACAACGAAGAACGCACCCGCCTGCAGCAAAAATGCAGCCTGCTTGAGAAGTGGGCCGCGTCGATGGGGGTGGAAGTCAGCTTCTTCCTGATCGACGAAAACCGCTTCCGCCATAATGAAAGCGGCAGCCTGGGCGGCGAAGACTGCGGCTCGACGCAGCACATCCTGTTGCTGGACGAGTTCTACCGCACCGCGGTGCGCCTGGCCGGCAAACGCATCCTGTGGAACATGGTGCCGGGCGAAGAAGAAGCGCACTACGATGAATACGTGCTGTCGCTGTACGCGCAGGGCGCGCTGACGCCGAACGAGTGGCTGGATCTCGGCGGCCTGAGTTCGCTGTCGGCGGAAGAGTACTTCGGCGCCAGCCTGTGGCAGCTGTACAAGAGCATCGATTCGCCTTACAAGGCGGTGCTGAAAACACTGCTGCTGGAAGCCTATTCCTGGGAATACCCCAATACCCAACTGCTGGCGACGGACATCAAACATCGCCTGCACCAGGGCGAGATCGTCAGCTTCGGGCTCGACGCCTACTGCATGATGCTCGAGCGCGTCACCCGCTACCTGACCGACATCAACGACACCACCCGCCTCGATTTGGCCCGTCGCTGTTTCTACCTGAAAGTGTGTGAAAAGCTGTCGCTGGCCAAGGCCTGCGTCGGCTGGCGGCGCGAGATCCTCAGCCAATTGGTCAGCGAGTGGGGCTGGAGCGAAGAGCGTCTGGCGATGCTGGACAACCGCGCCAACTGGAAGATCGAGCGAGTGCGCGAAGCGCACAACGAACTGCTCGACGCGATGATGCAGAGCTACCGCAACCTGATCCGTTTCGCCCGCCGCAACAACCTCAGCGTCAGCGCCAGCCCGCAGGATATCGGCGTGCTGACCCGCAAACTGTATGCGGCGTTCGAAGCGCTGCCCGGCAAGGTGACGCTGGTGAACCCGCAGATCTCGCCGGACCTGTCGGAAAACGATTTAACCTTTATTCATGTGCCGGTTGGCCGCGCCAACCGCACCGGCTGGTACCTGTATAATCAGGCACCGGCTATGGATTCGATCGTCAGCCATCAGCCGCTGGAATATAACCGCTACCTGAACAAGCTGGTGGCCTGGGCCTATTTCAACGGCCTGCTGACGCCGCAGACCCGCCTGCACATCAAGAGCGGCAACCTGTGCGACACCGCCAAGCTGCAGGAGCTGGTGGCCGACGTTTCCCATCACTTCCCGCTGCGCCTGCCGGCGCCGACGCCGAAAGCGCTGTACAGCCCGTGCGAGATTCGCCATCTGGCAATCATCGTCAATCTGGAAAACGATCCGACCGCCGCCTTCCGCAATCAGGTGGTGCACTTCGATTTCCGCAAGCTGGACGTGTTCAGCTTCGGCCAGCAGCAGCAGTGTTTGGTGGGCAGCATCGATCTGCTGTATCGCAACTCCTGGAACGAAGTGCGCACCCTGCATTTCAGCGGCGAGCAGTCGGTGCTGGAAGCATTGAAAACCATTCTCGGCAAAATGCACCAGGACGCCGCACCGCCGGAGTCGGTGGAAGTGTTCTGCTACAGTCAGCACCTGCGCGGCCTTATTCGCACCCGCATTCAGCAGCTGGTGTCTGAGTGCATCGAGCTGCGCCTGTCCAGCACCCGGCTGGAACCCGGCCGCTTCAAGGCGGTGCGCGTCGCCGGGCAAACCTGGGGGCTGTTCTTCGAGCGCCTGAGCGTGTCGGTGCAGAAGCTGGAGAACGCGGTGGAGTTTTACGGCGCCATCTCCAACAACAAGCTGCACGGCCTGTCTATCAAGGTGGAAACCGATCAGGTGCATCTGCCGCCGGTGGTGGACGGCTTCGCCAGCGAGGGGATCATCCAGTTCTTCTTCGAAGACACCTCAGACGACAAGGGCTTCAACATCTATATTCTGGATGAGTCGAATCGGGTAGAGGTGTATCACCACTGCGAGGGCAGCAAAGAGGAGCTGGTGCGCGACGTCAGCCGCTTCTATTCCTCGTCGCACGACCGCTTTACCTACGGCTCCAGCTTCATCAACTTCAACCTGCCGCAGTTCTATCAAATCGTGCAGCTCGACGGGCGCACGCAGGTGATCCCGTTCCGCAGCAACGTGCTGTCCAGCCTGTGCGTGACGGTGGCCGACGGCGCCGCTCAGCCGCTGAAGCAGCAGTTCCAGCTGCATTGACGCCGCAAGGGCTCGGTTGCCGAGCCCTGCTTAGCCTCAGGAAAAACTCAGTTCCTCGCCGGCCTGCGCGCTGGCCGCTTCGCTGAGCAGTTGGTAAAACGGCTGCCCGCTGCGATCGCATACCCAGACGCCGTCGCGGTAGTTGAAGTGGTAACCGCCGGCCTTGGTGGCGAGCCACACCTGGTGCAGCGGCTCCTGGCGGTTGATGACGATTTTTGTGCCGTTTTCGAAGCTCAGCGTCATCACGCCGCCATTGGTTTCGTAATCGATATCCGCATCGCCGTCAAAATCGTCCAGTGTCTCTTCAATATTCAGCATCAGCTGGTCGGCCAACTGGTGAAACTCACTGTCGTTCATATTCAATTCCTATTGCTTTTCATGATCCACCTGCGATTATAGAGACCTTGGACGCATGAATTACAGGCATTAATGCAAATGAAAAAACAACTACGCTATGCGCTGATGGCCGTTCTGGTTACCGGCCTCGCCGGCTGTGGTCTGAAAGGCCCGCTTTACTTCCCACCTGCCGACTCCGCCGGCCAAAAAACGGCCAAACCGCCGGTGCAAACGGGCGATCAGGTGCAAAAGAACCAGCAGGAGCAGTCTGGCTCTCAGCAAAAACCGTCGATGGTTGCCCAGTAACACCCGGTTTGCGGTGGCGAGCGCCGCCGCAAAATCAAGACGGATAGCGCGTCCAGATAGCGGAGTATGATATGCAGTTCTCCAAAATGCACGGTCTGGGCAACGACTTTATGGTGGTCGATGCCGTTACACAGAATGTCTATTTTTCACCTGAGCTGATCCGCCGGCTGGCCGATCGGCACCTGGGCGTCGGCTTTGACCAGATGCTGGTGGTAGAACCGCCTTACGATCCCGAGCTGGATTTTCACTACCGAATTTTTAACGCCGACGGCAGCGAAGTGGCGCAGTGCGGCAACGGCGCGCGCTGTTTCGCGCGCTTTGTGCGGCTGAAAGGGCTGACCAACAAGCGCGATATCCGCGTCAGTACCCAAACCGGGCGTATGGTGCTCAGCGTCACCGACGACGATCTGGTGTGCGTCAACATGGGTGAGCCGAATTTCGATCCGCAGGCGGTGCCGTTCCGCGCCGCCAAGGCGGAAAAGACCTACATCATGCGCGCGGCGGAACATACCGTGCTGTGCGGCGTGGTGTCGATGGGCAACCCGCATTGTGTTTTGCAGGTGGATGATGTAAAAACCGCCAAGGTGGAGCTGCTTGGACCGGTGCTGGAAGGGCATGAGCGCTTCCCGGAACGGGCCAACATCGGCTTTATGCAAGTGGTCAGCCGCGATCACATCAAGCTGCGCGTTTACGAGCGCGGCGCCGGTGAAACGCAGGCCTGCGGCAGCGGCGCCTGTGCGGCGGTGGCGGTCGGGATCCAACAGGAATTGCTGTCAGAAGAGGTGCATGTAGAACTGCCGGGCGGCAGCCTGCATATTCGCTGGAAAGGGCCGGGCAATCCGCTGTTTATGACCGGTCCGGCAACCCATGTCTATGACGGATTTATTCATCTATGAAAAGCGTAGAAGAACAGAGCGTCGCCGGCCTGGCGCTGGATGACGACGCCGTGATGCAGTACCTGCTGCAGAACCCGGATTTCTTTATTCGCAACGCGCGCCAGGTTGAGCAGATGCGCGTGCCTCACCCGGTGCGCGGCACCGTTTCGCTGGTGGAATGGCATCTGGCTCGTCAGCGCAATCACATCGAACGGCTGGAAGAAGAGATCACGCTGTTGATGGAGCAGGCCAGCGCCAACGAAGGGCTGTTCGCCAGGCTGCTGCACCTGCAGGCCGATCTGGCCACCGCCGACAGCCTGCAGGACATGCTAAACCGGCTGCAGCGCTGGGCGCGCGGCTTCGGTTTGGCCGGCGCCACGGTTCGGCTGTTCGCCGAGCGCTGGAATATCGGCGCGCCTTCCGATTTCACCCACCTGGCGCTGACGCGTTCGGCGTTCGAGCCGTTCCGCATTCAGCGGCTGGGCAGCGAACAACACTATCTCGGCAGCCTGAACGGCCCCGAGCTGCTGCTGCTGTTGCCGCAGGCCAAACAGATTGGCCAAATTGGCTCGGTGGCGCTGTCGATGTTGGGCGACGACGGCGAGCTGGGCATGGTGATCTTCAGCAGCCGCGATACGCAACATTATCAGCAGGGCATGGGCACGGTGATGCTCAATCAGCTGGCGCGCATGCTGCCGGCGCTGCTGGAACGCTGGATCGAACGCGCATGACGCCGATTGCGCCCAGCCTGCAGCAGCCGGTGGACGCTTTTCTGCGTTATCTCAAGGTAGAACGGCAACTCAGCCCGCTGACGCAGCTCAGCTATTCACGCCAGCTGACGGCGCTGATGCGCCTGGCGCAGGAGATCGGCGTCACCGACTGGACGACGCTGGACGCCGCCCGGGTGCGCATGCTGGCGGCGCGCAGCAAACGCGCCGGTCTGCAGTCCGCCAGCCTGGCGCTGCGGCTCTCTTCGTTGCGTAGCTTCCTCGATTGGCTGGTCAGCCAGGGCGTGCTGCACGCCAACCCCGCCAAGGGCATCCGCACGCCGCGCAGCGGCCGCCATCTGCCGAAAAACATCGACGTCGATGAAATGAACCAGCTGCTGGAGATCGATCTCAACGATCCGCTGGCGGTGCGCGATCGCGCCATGCTGGAGGTGATGTACGGCGCCGGCCTGCGCCTCTCCGAGCTGGTGGGGCTGGATTGCCGCCATGTCGATATGGCGGCGGGCGAGGTGTGGGTGATGGGGAAAGGCAGCAAAGAACGCAAACTGCCGATCGGGCGCACCGCCGTCACCTGGCTGGAACACTGGCTGGCGATGCGCGATCTGTTTGGACCGCAGGACGACGCCATGTTCCTGTCCAATCAGGGGCGACGCATCTCGACGCGCAACGTGCAAAAACGCTTCGCCGAATGGGGCGTGAAGCAGGGCGTCAACAGCCATATCCACCCGCACAAGCTGCGCCACTCCTTCGCCACCCATATGCTGGAGTCCAGCGGCGATCTGCGCGCGGTGCAGGAGCTGCTCGGCCACGCCAACCTGACCACCACGCAAATTTATACCCACCTCGACTTTCAACATCTGGCGAACGTGTACGATGCCGCGCATCCGCGCGCCAAACGGGGGAAATCCTGATGCATTTTTATCGCCCGCTGCGTCCGCTGGCGGCGCTGACTTTCGATCTGGACGACACGCTGTATGACAACCGTCCGGTGATCCGGCAAACCGAGCAGCAGTCGGTGGCCTTCCTGCAGAGCTACCATCCCGGCCTGAACGGCTTCCAGTCGGCGGATTTCCACCGCCTGCGCCAGGAACTGCGCGAGCAGGATCCGGAGATCTACCACGACGTCACCCAGTGGCGCTGGCGCGCCATTCATCTGGCGTTGAGCCGGCAGGGGCTGCGCGACGCCGAAGCGGCGATCGGGGCCGATGCGGCGATGCAGAATTTCGCGCTGTGGCGCAGCCGTATTGAGGTGCCGGAAGCGACCCATGCCACGCTGAAGGCGCTGGCGGCGCGCTACCCGCTGGTGGCGATCACCAACGGCAACGCCGATCCGGCGCAGTGCGGCCTGGACGGCTACTTTCAGTTTGTGCTGCGTTCCGGGCCGGACGGGCGCGCCAAGCCGTATCAGGACATGTATCACCTGGCCGTCGAGCGGCTGGGTGTGGCGCCCGAGCAGATCCTGCACGTGGGCGACGATCTGACCACCGACGTGGCCGGCGCGCTGCGCGCGGGGCTGCAGGCCTGTTGGATCAACGATCGGCAACGCAGCCTGATGCAGGCCGCCGACAGCCGCCTGCTGCCGCATATTGAGATTTCGCAGTTGGCATCGCTGACAGCATTGTTATAATCCCTGCCAGAACTCTGTATAAATTTCCAGTGAAAAACCCGTCGCCGGCGGGTTTTTCCTTAACCATTAGTGGTGCCTATGGACGTCTCCGATCTGCTCGACAGCCTGAATGAAAAACAACGTGAAGCCGTGGCGGCGCCGCGCAGCAACCTGTTGGTTCTGGCCGGAGCGGGCAGCGGCAAGACGCGGGTGCTGGTGCATCGCATCGCCTGGCTGCTGTCGGTGGAGAACTGCTCACCGTATTCGATCATGGCGGTGACCTTCACCAACAAGGCGGCGGCGGAAATGCGCCACCGTATCGAACATCTGATCGGCACCAGCCAGGGCGGCATGTGGATCGGCACTTTCCACGGTCTGGCGCACCGCCTGCTGCGCGCTCATCATCTGGAAGCCAACCTGCCGCAGGATTTCCAGATCCTCGACAGCGACGACCAGTTGCGGTTGCTCAAGCGCATCATCAAGGCGCTGAACGTCGACGAGAAACAGTGGCCGCCGCGTCAGGCGATGTGGTACATCAACGGCAAGAAAGACGAAGGCCTGCGCCCGCAGCACGTCGAGACCTACAACAACCCGGTAGAGGCCACCTGGCTGCGTATCTACCAGGCCTATCAGGAAGCCTGCGATCGCGCGGGGCTGGTGGATTTCGCCGAGCTGCTGCTGCGCGCGCACGAGCTGTGGCTGAACAAGCCGCATATCCTCAACCACTATCGCGAACGTTTCACCAACGTGCTGGTGGACGAATTCCAGGATACCAACAGCATCCAGTACGCCTGGATCCGCCTGCTGGCGGGCGGTAACAGCAACGTGATGATCGTCGGCGACGATGACCAGTCTATCTACGGCTGGCGCGGCGCGCAGGTGGAAAACATCCAGCGCTTCCTGAAGGATTTCCCCGGCGCGGAAACCATCCGCCTGGAGCAGAACTACCGTTCCACCAGCAACATCCTGAAAGCGGCCAACACCCTGATCGCCAACAACGACGGGCGCATGGGTAAAAACCTGTGGACCGAAGGCGGCGAAGGCGAGCCGATTTCCCTCTACTGCGCCTTCAACGAACTCGACGAAGCGCGCTTCGTGGTCAACCGCATCAAGACCTGGCAAGACAACGGCGGCGCGCTGAACGATTGCGCCATTTTGTACCGCAGCAACGCCCAGTCGCGCGTGCTGGAAGAGGCGCTGCTGCAGACGGCGATGCCGTACCGCATCTACGGCGGCCAGCGGTTCTTCGAACGTCAGGAAATCAAGGATGCGCTGGCTTACCTGCGCCTGATCTCCAACCGCAACGACGACGCTGCCTTCGAGCGCGTGGTCAACACCCCGACGCGCGGCATCGGCGATCGCACCCTCGACGTAGTGCGCCAGGCGGCGCGCGATCGCCAGCTGACGCTGTGGCAGGCGACGCGTGAACTGATGCAGGACAAGGTTCTGGCCGGCCGCGCCGCGTCGGCGCTGCAGCGCTTCATCGAGCTGGTGGAGTCGCTGGCGCATGAAACCGCCGATATGCCGCTGCACGTGCAGACCGATCGGGTGATCCGCGATTCCGGGCTGTTCATCATGTATGAGCAGGAAAAGGGCGAGAAGGGACAGGCGCGCATCGAAAACCTCGAGGAACTGGTGACGGCGACGCGCCAGTTCAGCTATCAGGAAGAAGATCAGGATCTGATGCCGCTGCAGGCATTCCTGTCGCATGCGGCGCTGGAAGCGGGCGAAGGCCAGGCCGACGCCTATCAGGACGCGGTGCAGCTGATGACCCTGCACTCGGCCAAGGGGTTGGAGTTCCCGCTGGTGTTTATCGTCGGCATGGAAGAAGGCATGTTCCCGAGCCAGATGTCGCTGGACGAAGGCGGCCGTCTGGAGGAGGAGCGCCGTCTGGCCTATGTGGGCGTGACGCGCGCCATGCAGAAACTGACGCTGACCTATGCCGAAACGCGCCGTCTGTACGGCAAAGAGGTTTATCACCGGCCGTCGCGCTTTATCGGCGAATTGCCGGAGGAGTGCGTGGAAGAAGTGCGCCTGCGCGCCAGCGTATCGCGCCCGGTCAATCACCGCCGCATGGGCACGCCGATCAGCGAGAACGACACCGGTTACAAGCTGGGCCAGCGCGTGCGTCATCCCAAGTTTGGCGAAGGCACCATCGTCAATCTGGAGGGCAGTGGCGAGCACAGCCGGCTGCAGATCGCTTTCCCGGGCGAGGGCATCAAGTGGCTGGTGGCGGCCTACGCTCGCCTGGAAACGGTATAAAGAGAGGGGAGAGTTGCAGGGGCCAGCCCCTGCAACCTTTCACGATCAGTGAGGGTACCGGTCGCCGACCTGTGCGGTGGCATACCAGCGCATCACCGCTTCGGTGCCTTCACCGCCTTCCTGCGGCGCCCACTGCATGCAGTCTTCTTCGGTCAGCGCCTGATACGGGCCCTGCTTCACTTCGAACACTACGCCGCCAGCATCGACCGACAGCACCGCATGCCAGGTAAAGGCCGGCATCTCCAGCACTTTGGTTTCTTCGCCAAGCAGGGTGCGCTGTGTTACAACGCCGTCATCGTTGAACTGCAGCACCACAAAGCGGCCGCGCAGCGGCGTCAGCAGCTCCCAGGTTTGCGGATGGCGGTGCGGGCGGATATAGGTGCCGGGTTCCATGGCGATCGCCAGGCGTTGCACCGGGTCGCTCAGCTCTTCGTGTAAGGTGCGGTGCGCGCGCAGGCGGGCCACGCTGGCGGCCTGTTCGCTCATCGCGGTCAGTTCATGGGCGGTAATCTGTTTCATCATTTAAATCCGCATGCTTGTCGTACCATTAGGGTGATGTCATCTTAGCAACATTCTTGGTGGCGGTAAGCGATCGCCGCGACTTTTTCAGTACGGTTTAAGCCCCATTTCTGCTATTGATCATCGTGATGATTTGTTGCGCAATTATCCCGCCTAACGTGTTGACAGGCTTTTTCTTCTCGGCGTAACATGCGCGCACTATTATCATTGAGGACAGACGCCTTGGACACACCCAGTAGATACTGGCTCACTGACCTGCGCCGCAGGTATAACTTCTAAGGCTCTCCGTTTTTGCTGATAGCCTTCGTGGTTGTCGGCGACCCCGCAAAGTGTCGCTATGAGTCAGATCTCTTCATGGTCTGAAACAAATCGGTGATACGCATCTCCCTCTGTTTCTGTGCTTCAACGCGTTGTCCGCACCCGTTACCTTCACGGAGTTTTGGCACATGCTGAGCGCTTTTAAATTAGATAACCGCCGCTTGTCCCGTCTGGAACTGGACGACTCGGATGATCTCACGTCATCGCTGTGGGTTGATCTGGTCGAGCCGGAAGAGGGCGAGCGTGAGCGCGTGCAGAATGAGCTGGGACAAAGCCTGGCGACGCGTCCCGAACTGGACGACATCGAAGCCTCCGCCCGTTTCTTCGAAGACGAAGACGGTCTGCATATCCACTCCTTTTTCTACTTTGAAGATGCGGAAGATCACGCCGGCAACTCCACGGTGGCGTTCACCATCCGCGACGGCCGCCTGTATACCCTGCGTGAGCGTGAACTGCCGGCGTTCCGCCTGTACCGCATGCGCGCCCGCAACCAGACGATGCTCGAAGGCAACGCTTACGAACTGCTGCTGGATCTGTTCGAGACCAAGATTGAACAGCTGGCGGACGAGATAGAGAATATCTACAGCGATCTGGAACAGCTCAGCCGGGTGATCATGGAAGGGCATCAGGGCGACGAATACGACGCCGCGCTCTCGACGCTGGCGGAGCTGGAAGATATCGGCTGGAAGGTGCGTTTGTGCCTGATGGATACCCAGCGCGCGCTCAACTTCCTGGTGCGCAAGGCGCGTCTGCCGACCGGCCAGCTGGAGCAGGCGCGTGAAGTGCTGCGCGACATCGAATCCCTGCTGCCGCACAACGAATCGCTGTTCCAGAAGGTGAACTTCCTGATGCAGGCGGCGATGGGCTTCATCAACATCGAACAGAACCGTATTATCAAGATCTTCTCGGTGGTGTCGGTGGTGTTCCTGCCGCCTACGCTGGTGGCTTCCAGCTACGGCATGAACTTCGAATTCATGCCGGAACTGAAATGGTCGTTCGGCTACCCGGGCGCGATCACGCTGATGATCCTGGCGGGCCTGGCCCCTTACCTGTACTTCAAGCGCAAGAACTGGCTGTAACCCGGCGGCGCCGGGCTCAGCGCAGCTTGCGCTGGGTATAGAGCGCGTCGAGGGTGAACAGGATCAGCGCCGCCCAGATAAAGCCGAAGGTCACCAGCTTGTCCTGGCCGACGGTCTCGCCGTAGAAGGTGACCGCCAGCAGGAACATCAGCGTCGGGCCGAGATACTGGAAGAAACCGAGCGTCGATAGGCGCAGCCGGGTAGCCGCCGCGGTGAAGCACAGCAGCGGCACGGTGGTGACGATGCCGGCGGCGACCAGCAGCAGGTTCAGCGACCACGGGTTGGCGCTCAGGTGGCTGGTGGGGCTGTCGGCGAACAGGAACAGATAGGCCGCCGCCACCGGCAGCAGCCACAGCGTTTCAATCAGCATGCCGGTCTGCGCGTCGATGGCGATTTTCTTGCGCAGCAGGCCATAGAAGGCAAAGCTGAACGCCAGCCCCAGACCGATGATCGGCAACGACCCGAACTGCCAGAGCTGCACCAGCACCCCGGTGAACGCCAGCGCCACCGCTACCCACTGCATGCGGCGGAAACGTTCGCCGAGAAACAGCATCCCCAACAGCACGTTAACCAGCGGGTTGATGAAGTAGCCCAGGCTGGCTTCCAGCATATGGTGATTGTTCACCGCCCAGATGAACAGCAGCCAGTTGCCGCCGATCAACAGCGCGGTGACCGCCAGCAACAGCAGCCGTTTGCGATTTTGGCAGGCGGCGCGCACTTTAGGCCAGTTGCGGCCCAGCGTGATCAGCGCCAGCATGAAGAAAAACGACCAGATGATCCGGTGGGTGAGGATCTCATCCGCGGACACTTGCTGGATCAGTTTGAAATAAGCCGGGGCGATGCCCCACATAAAATAGGCGGCCAGGGCAAAGAAAATGCCCTGACGCGTTTGCTTTGCGTCCATGACGTCACTCTGGTGGGGAACTTAAGATGCGGTGAGTGTACTGAAGACGCTCACCGCACACAATCATCAGCCGACCAGGTAGGTGGCGGTGGCGGTCGCGATATGCAGGCCGTCGTGGTTATGCAGTTCTACGCGCGCGACGGCGACTTTGTTGCCGCTGCGCAGCACGCTGGCGGAGGCGACGAAGTGCTCGCCGCGGCCGGGGCGCAGGTAGTCGACGCGCAGGTCGATGGTGCCCATGCGCGACAGCTTGGCGGCGATCTCCTCTTCAACCAGCGGCTCCAGGCGCGTCAGCACGCCGCCGGCGCAGGCCAGCCCGGCGGCGACGTCAAGCACGGCGGCGATCACGCCGCCGTGCAGAATTTCCTGCGCGGCGTTGCCCACCAGCTTGCGCTGGTTGGTGAAGCTCAGCTCGACGTAGTCATCGTCGAAGCGGCGCAGCTCCAGGCCAAGCTCGCGGTTGAACGGCATGTGGTAGACAAAAATTTCGCCGATCTTGCGGCGGGCGGCTTCCAGGGTCAGTGGTGTTGTCGACATAGCGGGTTTCCGTTTTTCTTTTGCGTTTTAAGGGAGCTAACTGGTCAGTCCAGGTTAATGGAATGTTGATTTTATGCTTAACCTTTGTTGCTTGCCAGCCCGTTTAGGCAAAAGAGTCACGCGCGCGTTGGTGTCATGCTGAACGATATTGTGTAATCATACCCGGTGGGTGTGTACCGATGAAAAAATGGGGAAGTGTGTGTCAACCGCAGCAGTGATTAACAGAGAGTTGCTGGCCGAGCAGGTATTGCGCGATACCTTCGGCTACCAGCAATTCCGTCCGGGGCAGCAAACGATTATCAATGCCGCGATCGGCGGGCAGGATTGCCTGGTGGTGATGCCGACCGGCGGCGGCAAGTCGTTGTGTTACCAAATCCCTGCGCTGGTGATGGACGGCCTGACGCTGGTCGTTTCTCCGCTGATCTCGCTGATGAAGGATCAGGTCGACCAACTGTTGGCCTACGGCGTTTCCGCCGCCTGCTACAACTCGACGCAAACCCGCGAGGAGCAGCTGGACGTCATGGCCGGCTGCCGCAACGGCACCATCAAGATGCTGTACATCGCGCCGGAGCGGCTGATGATGGAAAGCTTCCTCAACCTGCTCGATCACTGCCCGCCGGCGATGCTGGCGGTGGATGAGGCGCACTGCATCTCCCAATGGGGCCACGACTTCCGGCCGGAATACCGCGCGCTGGGGCAGTTGAAACAGCGCTTCCCGTCGATGCCGGTGATCGCGTTGACCGCCACTGCCGACGAAGCCACGCGCGGCGATATCGTGCGTCTGCTGTCGCTGCAGGATCCGCTGGTGCAGGTCAGCAGCTTCGACCGACCGAACATCCGCTACACGCTGGTGGAAAAATTCAAACCGCTCGACCAGCTGTGGCGCTTCGTGCAGGATCAGCGCGGCAAGAGCGGCATTATCTATTGCAACAGCCGCGCCAAGGTGGAAGACACCGCCGCGCGCCTGCAAAGCCGCGGGCTGAGCGTCGGCGCTTACCACGCGGGGCTGGACAACGATCGCCGCGCCCAGGTGCAGGAGGCGTTCCAGCGTGACGATCTGCAGGTGGTGGTGGCCACCGTCGCCTTCGGCATGGGCATTAACAAACCCAACGTGCGTTTTGTGGTGCATTTCGACATCCCGCGCAATATCGAATCCTATTATCAGGAGACCGGCCGCGCCGGGCGCGACGGCCTGCCGGCCGAAGCCATCCTGCTGTACGATCCCGCCGACATGGCCTGGCTGCGCCGCTGTCTGGAGGAGAAACCCGCCGGGCAACAGCTGGACATCGAGCGTCACAAGCTGAACGCCATGGGCGCTTTCGCCGAGGCGCAAACCTGCCGTCGCCTGGTGCTGCTCAATTACTTCGGCGAAGGCAAGCACGAAAACTGCGGCAACTGCGATATCTGCCTCGATCCGCCCAAGCGCTACGACGGGCTGGAGGACGCGCGCAAGGCGCTGTCTTGCGTGTACCGCGTCGGCCAGCGCTTTGGCCTCGGGTACATCGTGGAAGTGCTGCGCGGATCCAACAATCAGCGCATTCGCGAATACGGTCACGACAAGCTGCCGGTGTACGGCATTGGCCGCGATCAAACCACGGAGCACTGGACCAGCGTGCTGCGTCAGCTGATCCACCTGGGCTTTATCACCCAGAACATCGCCATGCACTCGGCGCTGCAATTGACCGAGGCGGCGCGTCCGGTGTTGCGCGGCGAGGTGGCGCTGCAGCTGGCGGTGCCGCGCATTCAGAGCCTGAAGTCGCGCAGCAGCGCCAACCAGAAATCCTACGGCGGCAATTACGATCGCAAGCTGTTCGCCAAGCTGCGCAAACTGCGCAAGTCGATCGCCGACGAAGAAAACATTCCACCCTACGTGGTGTTCAACGACGCCACGCTGCTGGAAATGGCCGAACAGATGCCGATCAAGGCCGGCGATCTGCTGAGCGTCAACGGCGTGGGGCAGCGCAAACTGGAGCGTTTCGGCGCGCCCTTTATGGCGATGATCCGCGACCATCTCGACAATGACGAAGACTGAGGGCGATAAATCATGCTGATGCTGTTTCTCACCGTGGCGCTGGTGCATCTGATTGCGCTGATGAGCCCGGGGCCGGACTTCTTTTTCGTGTCGCAGACCGCCGCCAGCCGCTCGCGCCGCGAGGCGATGATGGGCGTGGTCGGCATTTCGCTCGGCATCGTGGTATGGGCCGGCGTGGCGTTGATGGGGCTGCATCTGATCCTGCAGAAGATGGCCTGGCTGCATCAGATAATCATGGTCGGCGGCGGCATTTACCTGTGCTGGATGGGGTGGCAACTGCTGCGTTCCGCGCGGGCGCAGCAAGCTCCGCCCGCGGCAGAGGCCCAGGTGGCGTTGCCGAAGGCCGGGCGCAGCTTTATTCGCGGCTTCTTGACCAACCTGTCCAACCCGAAAGCGGTGATCTATTTCGGCAGCGTGTTCTCGCTGTTCGTCGGCGACAGCGTCGGCGCCGGGGCGCGCTGGGGGCTGTTCTTGCTGATCGTCGCCGAGACCTTCGTCTGGTTCAGCCTGGTGGCGGTGGTGTTCGCGCTGCCGGCGATGCGCCGCGGTTATCAGCGGTTGGCCAAGTGGATAGACGGGGTGGCTGGCGTGCTGTTTACCGGCTTCGGGTTACACCTGATCTTTACCCGCTAACCGGCAGTGAAATGCCCAAGGCCGAGCAGCGATGCCCGGCCTTTTTTGTCAGGCTTTGCGGGCGGTCGCCAGCAGCCCCGCCACCAAAATAAACAGCGAACCGAACACCCGATTGAGCAGCTGCATTTGACGCGGGGTCTTCAGCCAGCCGGCGATGCGCGTCGCCAGGGTGGCGTAACCGATCATCACCAGAATATCCACCACCACGGTGGTGACGCCGAGCACCAGATACTGTTCGGCCTGCGGCTGATGGGGCAAGATGAACTGCGGGAACAGCGCGGCGAGGAACACGATGCTTTTCGGGTTGGTCAGGTTGACCAGCACCGCGCGGCGGAACAGGCGGCGGCGCGGCATGCTGCCCGCCAGCGCATGCAGATCCAGCGCGCCGGCGGCGCGCCATTGCTGGATGCCGAGCCACACCAGGTAGGCGGCGCCCAGCCATTTCAGCAGCTCGAACGCCAGCAGCGATTGCGATATCAGCGCGCCGAGGCCGATGCCCACCAGCACGATGTGCGCGCTCAGCCCGGCCTGCAGCCCGGCGATCGACGCGGCGGCGCCGCGATAGCCGTGGCTGATGCCGGTGCTCATGGTGTTGATGGCGCCGGATCCGGGGGAGAGGCTAAGGATAAGCGTGGTCAGCAGGTAGGTTAACCACCAGTCCAAGGTCATGGTTCTCGGCTCCCTGAAAGTGTCGTTTTGTGCCACAATGCGCCGAGGCGGCGCCGTTTTTTGTCAGAATTGAATCACAATACGCTAGTATGATTTCTTGTGCCAGCGGTCACATTTTCCGCCGGCTCCACAGGGAAAACGCTCTCGATGACCTCGTTCACTCTCAGCTCCGATGACTGGTTAACGCGTGAAACGCAGTTCGCTGCTTTCGCCACCGGGCCGCTGCTGGATTTCTGGCGGCAGCGCGAAGAAGGCGAGTTCAGCGGCGTGGACGGCGTGCCGATCCGCTTTGTGCGTTTCCGTTCCGCGCGGCATCAGCGGGTGGTGGTGGTCAGCCCTGGCCGCATCGAAAGCTACGTGAAATACCCTGAGGTGGCCTACGACCTGTTCCACTGCGGTTACGACGTGGTGATCGTCGATCATCGCGGCCAGGGGCGCTCCGGGCGTTTACTGGCGGATACGCACCGCGGTCATGTGGTAAACTTTGCCGACTACGTGGACGATTTCGAGCAGCTGTGGCTGCGCGAGGTCGAGTCGCGCGGTTACCGGCAGCGTTTCGCGCTGGCGCATTCGATGGGCGGCGCGATCCTGGCGCAGTTCCTGCAGCGGCGGCCGCAGGCGTTCGACGCGGCGGCGTTTTGCGCGCCGATGTTCGGCATCCAGTTGCCGATGCCGGGCTGGCTGGCCGACCGCATTCTCGACTGGGTGGAGACACGCCCGGCGATCCGTGATTATTACGCGGTGGGCACCGGCCAGTGGCGTCCGCTGCCCTATGTGGTCAACGTGTTGACCCACAGCCGCGAGCGCTACCGGCGCAGCCTGCGTTATTACGCCGACTATCCCGAGCTGCAGGTGGGCGGGCCGACTTACCATTGGGTGCGTGAGAGCATCCGCGCTGGCCGGCAGATCATCGCGCAGGCCGGGAAAATCACAACGCCGCTGTTGCTTTTGCAGGCCGGTGAAGAACGGGTGGTCGACAACCGTTCGCACCAGGCTTTTTGTCAGGCTCTGTCAGACGCGGGGCGCCCTTGCGAAGGGGGGCTTCCGTGGGTTATCAACGGCGCACGCCATGAGATCCTGTTCGAGCGGGACGCGATGCGCGCCGAAGCACTGAACGCAATCCTGCGCTTCTTTGCTCAACACTTAGGCGGCGCGCTGCCGCCGACAACTCCATCAGAGGTTAGAACATAACGCTATGTATCACGTCGTCGCTTCCGATTTAGATGGCACGCTGCTGTCTCCCGACCATACCCTGTCGCCGTACGCCAAAGAAACGCTGAAGTTGCTGACCCAGCGAGGCGTGCATTTCGTGTTCGCCACCGGCCGCCACCACATCGACGTGGCGCAGATCCGCGACAGCCTGGAAATCAGCGCCTTTATGATCACCTCCAACGGCGCGCGGGTGCACAACACGGCCGGCGAGCTGATCTTCAGCCATAACCTGGACGGGGATATCGCCCGCGATCTGTACGGCATGCTGCACGACGATCCGCAGATCACCACTAACGTCTACCGCAACGACGATTGGTTTACCAACCGCGAAAGCCCGGAGCAGGAAGAGTTCTTCCAGGAGTCTGTGTTCAAATATCAGCTGTTCGAGCCGGGCCTGCTGGAAACCGACGGCGTCTGCAAGGTTTACTTCACCTGTGAAGACCACGAGCGATTGCTGCAGGTGGAAGACGCCATCAACGCCCGCTGGGGCGATCGGGTCAACGTCAGCTTCTCGTTCCCGACCTGCCTGGAAGTGATGGCGGGCGGCGTGTCGAAAGGGCATGCGCTGGAAGAAGTGGCCAAGATCATCGGTTATACGCTGCAAGAGTGCATCGCCTTCGGCGACGGCATGAACGATCTGGAGATGCTGTCGATGGCCGGCAAGGGCTGCATCATGCGCGATGCGCATCAGCGCCTGAAGGATATGCTGCCGGAGCTGGAGGTGATCGGTTCCAATGCCGATAACGCGGTGCCGCACTACCTGCGCAAGATGTTCCTCTGAAATAACCTTTAAATAATCAGGGCGCCTTGCGGCGCCCTTGTTATTACTTGTGCTGGCCCTGCTTCTGCAGGAACTGCACGCCCTTGTCCGGGAAGTCGGTGAACACGCCGTCGACGCCGGCCTGGTTGTAAATCACGTCATACAGCTGGTTTACGTCGGTCACGTACTTCGGCAGCGCATCGGCGCGGATGGTGAACGGGTGCACCGCCAGCTTGCTGGCGTGCGCTTCTTTCACCATGTCGGTCAGCACGATGTGGCCCGGTTTGGATTGATCCGCCACCACCAGCATGTGGTAGTCCGGCCCGATGCCGTCGGCATACTGAGCGATTTTCTTCATCGCGCCCGGTTTGAACATCCAGTCATAGTCGTATTCCACCCACTTGCCGTCGGCTTTCTGCTCGTAGGTTTCCTGCCAGTCGTTGTAGGCGATCAGCTGCACCAGCTTCAGATCCATGCCCAGCTTCGGCTCCAGCTCGTTCTTGATGCGTTTGAGCTCGTTGGCGTCGAAGCACTGCAGGTAGACGTTGTCGTTCTTGCCGGTGTAGCCGTACTGCTTGAGCACCGCCAGCACTTTGCTGGAGATGTCTTTGCCTTCCTGCTTGTGGAACCAAGGCGCTTTGATTTCAGGATAGATGCCGATGTTTTTGCCGGTCGAATGGTTCAGACCCTGTACGAATTCGATCTCTTCCTGGAAGGTGTGGACGCGGAAGTCGGATTTGCCCATCGGGAAGCGGCCAGGGTAGCCCTGTACCTTCTTGCCGTTTTCGATGTCAAAGCCTTCGGTGAACTTCAGCGATTTGATCTCCGCCAGCGTAAAGTCGATGGCGTAATAACGGCCGTCTTTGCGTGCGCGGTTCGGGAAACGTTCGGCGACGTCGGTGACGCGATCGAGGTAATGGTCGTGCAGCACCACCAGCTCGTTGTCCTTGGTCATCACCAGATCTTGCTCGAGGTAATCGGCGCCTTGCGCGTAGGCCATCGCCTTCGCCGGCAGGGTGTGTTCCGGCAGGTAGCCGCTGGCACCGCGGTGGGCGATCACCACTTTGTCCGCCGCCTGCGCGGCGCTGACCATTGAGGTGGCGAGAATGATCCCTGTCAGCAGGGCTTTGACTTGAGTCCGCATTCCGTTTTCTCCGTGTTGTTGGGGGCAGGGTAGTAAAAAGGCCGCAGGGCGGCCTTTAAATCATGCAAAAGTCGTGTGACGGTTAGCCGCGCTTGCCGGCAGCGATTTCCGCGTGGTGTTTCTTCTCGTTCAGCATGGTCAGCAGCAGCAGGATAACCGCCAGCACGCCGCCGCCGATCATCACCATGAAGCCGCCGTCCCAACCGAAGAAGTCTACGGTGTAACCGACGATGGCGCTGGCCGCAACCGAGCCGCCCAGGTAGCCGAACAGGCCGGTGAAGCCCGCGGCGGTGCCGGCGGCTTTCTTCGGCGCCAGCTCCAGCGCGTGCAGGCCGATCAGCATCACCGGACCGTAGATCAGGAAGCCGATGACCAGCATACAGATCATATCCACGGTCGGGTTACCGGCCGGGTTCATCCAGAACACCACGGTGGCGATGGTCACCAGCGTCATGAAGAACACGCCGGTGGCGCCGCGGTTGCCTTTGAACACTTTGTCCGACATCCAGCCGCACAGCAGGGTGCCCGGGATACCGGCGTATTCATACAGGAAGTAGGCCCAGGAAGACTTGTCCAGCGCGAAGTGCTTCACTTCTTTCAGGTAGGTCGGCGACCAGTCCAGAATGCCGTAACGCAGCAGGTAGACGAACACGTTGGCGACCGCGATGTACCACAGCAGCTTGTTCGGCAGGATGTACTGCATGAAGATCTGCTTGGCGGTCAGCTCTTCTTCGTCTTTTTCGCTGTAGTCGTCCGGGTAGTCGTTTTTGTACTCTTCAATCGGCGGCAGGCCGCAGGATTGCGGGGTGTCGCGCATCAGGCCGAAGGCGATCAGGGCCACCAGGATGGCGCCGAAGGCCGGCATGTACAGCGCCGCGTGCCAGTCGTTGAACCAGGCCATGCCCAGCAGGAACAGCAGCGGCGGCAGGCCGCCGCCCACGTTGTGGGCGCAGTTCCAGATGGAGACGATGCCGCCGCGTTCTTTCTGCGACCACCAGTGCACCATGGTGCGGCCGCACGGCGGCCAGCCCATGCCCTGGAACCAGCCGCACAGGAACAGCAGGACGAACATGATGGCGATGCTGGAGGTTGCCCACGGCACGAAGCCCATGAACAACATCACCGCCGCCGCCAGGATCAGGCCGGCAGGCAGGAACACTCGCGGGTTGGAACGGTCGGAGACCGAACCCATGATGAATTTGGAGAAGCCGTAGGCGATGGAGATGCCCGACAGCGCGAAGCCGAGGTCACCGCGGCTGAAGCCTTGTTCGATCAGGTAAGGCATGGCCAGGGTGAAGTTCTTACGCACCAGATAGTAGGCGGCGTAACCGAAGAAGATCCCCAGGAAAATTTGCCAGCGCAGCTTACGGTAGAGCGGGTCTACCTTATCGCTCGGCACACGGGCGATGTGTGCGGCCGGCTTAAAAATACTCAACATGAGCGCCTCCGATGGCTTTATCTGTTATCACATCAATATGACCTTTTACGTTCATTTGATGATTGAGCGGATATCGAATGTGGTGTTTTTGTGTTCCATAACGAGCGCCATTGTCATCAAATACGCCTGGTGTCGCTGTGACGAATGGCGCAATTGTTACACTTTCATGAAACCACGGCGGATTTTGAGCGATTCGTTAACGTTATGAAATAGAAAAACGTCCAAAAATCGTGATTATGATCACATTGATGGTTTTTTGTGGACATTTTTATTTCGTTTCATGTTCGTTATTGTTCCTTATCAAACAAAGACCCTAATAACCGTGGCTCAATAGGCTCATAACTACCGATCCTGAGGGAGCGACATGAGCAGCTATTTTGACGGCGGCGAAACGGATGTGATCATCATCGGCGGCGGCGCCACCGGCGCAGGCATTGCCCGCGACTGTGCGCGGCGCGGCTTGCGATGCATTTTGCTGGAGCGCCACGACATCGCCACCGGCGCCACCGGCCGCAACCACGGTTTGCTGCACAGCGGCGCGCGCTATGCGGTGACCGACGGCGAGTCGGCGCGCGAATGCATAGAAGAGAACCGCATCCTGAAACGCATTGCCCACCACTGCATCGAGCGCACCGATGGGCTGTTCATCACCTTGCCGCAGGACTCGCTGGACTATCAGCAACAGTTTATCGCCGCCTGTCGCCAGGCCGACATCGACGCCGAAGCGATCGACCCGCAGCTGGCGCTGCGCCTGGAGCCGGCGGCCAACCCGGCGCTGATCGGCGCGGTGCGGGTGCCGGACGGCACCGTCGATCCCTTCCGGCTGACCGCCGCCAACATGCTGGACGCGCGTGAACACGGCGCGCAGATCCTGACCTACCACCAGGTGGTGGGGCTGCTGCGCAGCGGCGACCGGGTGACGGGCGTGCGCGTTTACGACCATCAGAATCAGCGGCGTTATGAGCTGCATGCGCCGGTGGTGGTCAACGCCGCCGGCATCTGGGGCCAGCAGATCGCCGAATACGCCGACTTGCGCATCCGCATGTTCCCGGCCAAAGGGGCGCTGCTGATCCTCGGCCACCGTATCAACAACATGGTGATCAACCGCTGTCGCAAACCGGCGGATGCCGACATCCTGGTGCCGGGCGACACTATCTCGCTGATCGGCACTACCTCGACCCATATCGACTACGACCAAATTGACAACATGCTGGTGACCCCGCAGGAGGTGGACATTCTGATCCGCGAAGGGGCGCTGTTGGCGCCCACCCTAGCGCAGACCCGCATTTTGCGCGCCTATGCCGGGGTGCGGCCGCTGGTGGCCAGCGACGACGATCCCAGCGGGCGCAACGTCAGCCGCGGCATCGTGCTGCTCGATCACGCCGCCCGCGACGGGCTGGAAGGGTTTATCACCATTACCGGCGGCAAGCTGATGACCTACCGCCTGATGGCGGAGTGGGCCACCGACAAGGTATGCGAAAAGCTCGGCGTAAATAGTCCGTGCACCACCGCGCAGGACGCGCTGCCCGGATCCCGTCAGTCGGCGGAGGAAACGGTGCGCAGCGTGGTTTCTCTGCCCGCCAGCATTCGCGGCTCGGCGATCTATCGGCACGGCGATCGCGCCAGCCAGGTGCCGGCGGCCGATCGGCTCGACACCAGCCTGGTGTGCGAATGCGAGGCGGTGACCGCCGGGGAAGTGCGCTATGCGGTCAACTCGCTGACCGTCAATAACCTGGTGGATCTGCGCCGCCGCACCCGTGTCGGCATGGGCACCTGCCAGGGCGAACTCTGCGCCTGCCGCGCCGCCGGGCTGTTGACGCGCTTTAACGTCAGCACGCCGCAGCAATCCATCGCGCAGCTGTCGCAGTTCCTCAACGAACGCTGGAAAGGCGTACGGCCGATCGCCTGGGGCGATGCGCTGCGCGAGAGCGAATTCACCAGCTGGGTTTACCAGGGATTATGCGGGCTTGAAGCCCAGGCCGACCAGGAGCAGGAGGCGGATGATGCGATTTGACGTTGTGGTGATTGGCGGTGGTCTGGCGGGCCTGAGCTGCGCCATTGCCGTGGCCGAACAGGGCAAGCGCTGCGCGGTGGTTAGTTCTGGCCAGAGCGCGCTCTACTTCTCCTCAGGCTCGCTCGATCTGCTGGCGAGATTGCCGGACGGCACGCCGGTCGAGATGCCGCTGGCGGCGTTGCCGCAGCTGGCGCAACAGGCGCCGCAGCATCCGTACGCCCTGATCGGGCCCGGCCGGGTGGCGGCGCTGTCCGCCGCCGCGCAGCGGCTGCTGGAACGCTGCGGGTTGAATCTGCAGGGCGAGGGGGTGAACAACCATCTGCGCATCACGCCGCTCGGCACGCGCCGCGCCACCTGGCTCAGCCCGCAGGCGATCCCGACGCTGCCGCTGACCGGCCAACTGCCGTGGCGGCGTATTGCGGTGATCGGCATCGAAGGGTTCCTCGACTTCCAACCGCAGATGGCCGCCGACGCCCTGAGCCGCGAGCTCGGCGTGCAGACGGACGTGGCCTATCTGCACATGCCGGCGCTGGACAGATTGCGCAATAATCCCAGCGAGTTCCGCGCGGTGAACATCGCCCGGGTACTGGATTTGATGGAAAGCCTGCCGCCGATGGCCGAAGAGCTGCGGCGGCTGGCGGGCGAGGCCGAGGCGCTCTTCCTGCCGGCCTGTCTGGGTCTGGAGGACGACGCGTCGCTGGCGGTGCTGCAGGATGCGGTCGGCAAGCCGATCCGACTGCTGCCGACGTTGCCGCCTTCGGTGCCCGGCATGCGCTTGCATCAGGCGCTGCGGCGGCGTTTCCAGCAGTTGGGCGGCGTTTTCATGCCGGGCGACAGCGTGCTGCGCGCCGAGAGCGAGGCCAGCCGCGTCACCGGTTTGTACACCCGCAACCACGGCGATATTCCGCTGCGGGCGCAGCAGGTGGTGCTGGCCAGCGGCAGCTTCTTCAGCAATGGACTGGTGGCCGATTTCGACGGGGTGCGCGAACCGATCTTCGGGCTGGACGTACACAGTCGGGCGGATCGCGCCGACTGGAGCCGACGCGAGCTGTTCGCGCCGCAGCCTTACCTGCAGTTCGGCGTGCGTACCGACGGCAGGTTGCGGGCGATGAAGCAGGGAGTGCCGTTCGACAACCTGTACGCCATCGGCGCGGTCGCCGGCGGCTACGATCCGCTGCAGCAGGGCTGCGGCGCCGGCGTGTCATTGATCGGCGCGCTGCACGTCGCGCAGCAGATCGCCGCGGAGGAGAACGTATGAGCCTGCATCGGGACCACAGCTTTGAAAGCTGCATCAAATGCACCGTCTGCACCACTTACTGCCCGGTCGCCAAAGTGAACCCGCTTTACCCGGGACCGAAACAGGCGGGGCCGGACGGTGAGCGGCTGCGGCTGAAAGACCCGGCGCTGTACGACGAAGCGCTGAAATACTGCACCAACTGCAAGCGTTGTGAAGTGGCCTGCCCGTCCGACGTCAAAATCGGCGACATCATTCAGCGCGCCCGCGCCGACTTCGCCCAGAGCAAGCCGACGCTGCGCGATGCCATCCTCAGCCATACCGATATCATGGGATCGCTGTCGACGCCGTTTGCGCCGATCGTCAACGCCGCCACCGGGTTGAAACCGGTGCGCAAGCTGCTGGACAAGGCGCTGAAGATCGATCACCGGCGCGAACTGCCGAAATATTCCTTCGGCACCTTCCGCCGCTGGTACCGGCAACAGGCGCAGGCTCAGCAGCGTTACGCCGAGCAGGTGGCATTCTTCCACGGTTGCTTCGTCAACTATAACCACCCGCAGCTGGGCAAGGATTTGGTCCGGGTGTTCAACGCGCTGGATATCGGCGTGCAGCTGCTGAAACGCGAGAAATGCTGCGGCGTGCCGCTGATCGCCAACGGATTTATCGAGCAGGCTAAAAAGCAGGCCAGGGTCAATGCCGAATCGCTGCAGGAAACGGTGCTGGAGCGCGGCATTCCGGTGGTGGCGACCTCATCGAGCTGCACCTTCACCCTGCGTGACGAATACCCTCATCTGCTGGACGTAGACACCACTGCGGTGCGCGATCGGGTGGAGCTGGCGACGCGCTATCTCTATCGCCTGATCAATCAGGGGCGCAGCCTGCCGCTCAAGCGCACGCCGCTGCGGGTGGCTTATCACACGCCTTGCCATATGGAGAAGATGGGCTGGACCGCCTATACCCTGGAGCTGCTGCGGCAGATACCGGGGCTGGAGCTGGTGGTGCTGGATTCGCAGTGCTGCGGCATCGCCGGCACTTACGGGTTCAAATCGGAGAACTACGCCACGTCGCAAGGCATTGGCGCGCCGCTGTTCCGGCAGATAGAAGAGAGCGGAGTGGATCTGGTGGTGACCGACTGCGAAACCTGCAAGTGGCAGATCGAAATGTCCACCAGCAAACGCTGCGAACATCCGATCACCCTGCTGGCGCAGGCGCTGGCATAAAAACGAAAGGGCCGGCAAGCCGGCCCTCTGTGGGATTACTGCTTCAGCTTCAGGGTGGAGATGATGCCTTCGGCCTCAGTCTGCGCCTGCTGCTGATTGTCTGCCGGCAGCGTTACCTGGATGGTCAGCATGTTGTTGTTCAGCGAGCCGATCAGAACGGAGGAATAGGCTTTTTCGCCGCCGCTGGTGATGATGCTGTCCAGCTGACGCAGCGGCACACCGTTGACGTCGAGCGCTTTGTTGGTGATCACCTGCAGGTTGGCGTCACGTGCGCGCTGGGTGTTCTCCAGGCGCTTGGCCAAGGTCTCCAGGCTGTCGGCGGTCTTGTCGCCCAAGATGACGATCACCGCGCGCTGGCCGGTGCTGTCTGCGTAAACATGCATGTTGTTGGCCTGGTTGCCCAGCTTGCCGCTTTGATCCGCCATGCCGACCGGCAGGGTGAACGCCAGTTTACCGTCCAGCAGGCTCACCTGCTGCCCGGCCGGCGCGCTGGCCGCCGCGCCGTCAGACGCTGCCTTGGTGTCTTTGGTGTCGCCGTCGCAGGCCGCGAGGCCAAGCGCCAGCAGGCTGATACCCATCAATTTCGCTACTTTACGCATCGGGCTTCCTTCTTCCTTTCCGGTAGGGATTCACTGTCGTATCGCAACCTATTCCAGGTTGAAATGCAAGGCAGATGTTGTCACAAGTTTTTTTCCAGTAATAGCCGATAATCAGCCACTTCGCCTTTCTTTTCCAGCTGAACAATCTGATAGTGGTGGGCGAGCAGCATCGTCAGCATGGCGCGGAACCGGTTACGGGTTTTGACCGTCAGTTGGCGATAGCCCTGCGCCCGCGCCCAGCGTTCCTGTTCAGCCAACAAGGCCTGCGCCACGCCGTGGCGACGAAATGCCGGCAGCACGCCGCCCAGCCAGCTGTAAAACACCGTTTCTTGCCGTTGATAGCCGAGTTTGAAACCGGCCGGCTGCCCGTCTATCTCGGCGATCAACAGGCTGACGGGGGCGGTGCCGATACGCCGCTGCAGATCGGCCAGACTATGCAGGCTGCCGAATTCGGGGATGCTTTGGTAAAGGCGGTGGATGTCTTCGAGCGTGGCGGTGCGGACGATGGGGAGCATGAGCGGCCTCCAAAGAATAGGGCCGCCCAGAATAACACGGCTCAGCTCGGCTGCAGGCTGCCGCTGCGCGCCGCGATGCGTTTGAGCAGCATGTTCAGCAACACGCCGTACATCGGCAGGAAGAACAGCAGGCAGATCATCACCTTGAAGCTGTAATCCACCAGCGCGATCTCCACCCAGTTGTTGGCCATGAAGGGATCGCTGCTCTTGTAGAAGGCGATGAAGAAGAACGCCAGCGTATCGCTGATGTTGCCGAGGAACATCGCCGCCGCCGGCGCCACCCACCAGGCGCTGCGTTGGCGCAGGCGGTTGAAGACGTGTACGTCGAGGATCTGGCCGAGCACATAGGCCATAAAGCTGGCCACGGCGATGCGCGCCACGAACAGGTTAAAACTGCTCAGCGCCGCGAAGCCCTGCCATTCTCCCTGATAGGTGACGGTGGAGATCACATAAGAGATGAACAGCGCCGGCACCATCACCGCCAGGATAATACGTCGCGCCAGCGGCGCGCCGAAAATGCGTACGGTCAGATCGGTCGCCAGGAAGATAAACGGGAAGGTAAAGGCGCCCCAGGTGGTATGGAAGCCGAAAACGGTGATCGGCAGCTGCACCAGGTAGTTGCTAGAGGTAATGATGGCGATATGAAACAGCGAAAGCCAGACCAACGCCGTGAAGCGCTGCTGTGCGGTAAACGAATACATGTTGTAGCCTTTTTAGCAGTGGGGTGAGGGAACCCAGTGTGTCTTGTCAAAACAGCAAAAAACGCTGCGCGGCGGCATGATACGCGTTTGCGCAACCAATGCAATGGTTAAATTTAACGCAAACGTTAACGCATCTTGCGCAGAAAAACTACCGGCGTAAACTAGGCGCTAATGAGATGCGGCGAGCGTTCGCCGATCGTTTTTGAACGAGAAAAATTGCATGACTGACTTATTTGCCCAGGCAGACCAGACGCTCGACGCGCTGGGGCTGCGTTGCCCGGAACCGGTGATGATGGTGCGTAAAACCGTGCGCCATATGGACAACGGCGAAACGCTGCTGATTATTGCCGACGATCCGGCCACTACCCGCGATATCCCGGGGTTCTGCCGCTTTATGGAGCACACGCTGGTGGCGCAGGAGACCGAGCAGGCGCCATACCGTTATCTGTTACGGAAAGGTGTATAGTTTTTAATCGTCTCGTAAGATAAGCTCCCTGCGATTGGGGAGCGTTCGAAAGGGACAAACGATGATGAGTATTTTACTACTGCCTACGGTTGCCAAGATGGAAAATGAGGAACACACACAGGGCTATGAGCGCTGGTTTCTTGAAAGAGTTCAGGAAGCCATGGATGAGCCGTGGCCCGGTATTCCTCATGATGACGTGATGGCTGAAATGGATGCTGTTATCGCTGCTGCAGAAGCCAGGATCAACGCGAAGCAGGCATAATGCTCAACATGGACTCGAGCCGCACGTCAGGATCTGGCGGAGATTGTGGGATTCATCGCCAACGATAACCCTCTGGCGGCCAGAAAAATGAAGGTTCTCATCATGGAGGCCGTCACTCCCGCCGCCAGGCATCCCCGAATTTTCCGGCGTGGCAGAGTGGACGGCACGCATGAAATCCCCTTGCATCCCCATTATCTCCTGATTTACCAGGTGCTGGAAACTCACATCCGGGTGTTGCGGGTATTACATACGCGCCGACAATATCCTTAGTATCTTCGCTGCAATCGATAATGGCGGGTTCCCATTGAGGAACCCGGCCTGGCGTCACGTTATTGGCGCTTTCTCAACAGCCGCAGCGCGTTGGCGGTGACCAGCGCGGTGGCGCCGGAGTCCGCCAGCACTGCCAGCCACAGCCCGGTTAACCCCAGCAGGCTGGTGATCAGAAAGACCCCTTTCAATCCCAGCGCGATGGTGATGTTTTGCCGGATATTGGCGTGGGTGGCGCGCGAGATGCGGATCATTTCCGCGACGCCCACCAGCCGGTTGTGGGTCAGGGCGGCGTCGGCGGTCTCCAGCGCCACGTCGGTGCCGCTGCCCATGGCGATGCCGATGTTGGAGGCTTTCATCGCCGGGGCGTCGTTGATGCCGTCGCCGATCATCGCCGTCGGGCGCAGTTCGTTCAGCTCGGTAACCGCAGCGACCTTATCTTCCGGCAACAGACCGGCACGATAGTCGAGGCCCAGCTCGCCGGCGATCGCCGCGGCGGCGCGCGGGTTGTCCCCGGTCAGCATCACGCCGCGAATACCCAGCGCGTTCAGTTCGGCTATCGCCTGTTTGGCGTCGCTGCGCAGCGTATCGCGCAGCGCCAGCAAGCCGATGGGCGCGCCGTCTGCCAGCACCACCACCGCCGTTTTACCGGCGTTTTCCAGCTTGTCTACCTGGCTCTGCCATTGTGTGGCGAGCAGGCCCGGCGCCAGCTTGCCCGGCGCGCTGATCAGCACGGTCTTGCCGTCCACGATCCCTTCCACACCGACGCCGGCCAGCGCGCGGCGCGCCTGCGCCAGCGGCAGCTCGGCCCCGCTGGCGGCGGCGCGGTTAATGATCGCTTGCGCCAGCGGGTGATGTGAACCGGCCTCTACCGCGGCGGCAAGCTGCAACAGCCGTTGTTCGGTGAGCGCGCCGATGGGCAGCACGTCGGTGACCGTCGGCTTGCCTTCGGTCAGGGTGCCGGTTTTATCGAAGGCGATGGTTTGAATCTGGCCCAGTTGCTCCAGCGCCGCACCGCCTTTAATCAGCGCGCCGCGCCGCGTGGCGGCGGCCAGCCCGGATGTGATGGCCGCCGGCGTCGAGATCACCAGCGCGCATGGACAGCCGATCAGCAGCAGCGTCAGGCCGCGATAGATCCAGGTCTCCCACGGCTGCGAGAACAGCAGCGGCGGCACCAGGATCACCGCGACGGCCAGCAGCATAATGGCCGGGGTGTAGTAGCGGCTGAAGCGATCGAGGAAGCGTTCGATCGGCGCGCGGCGCTCTTCGGCCTCTTCAATCAATTGCAGAATGCGGTCGATGGCGTTTTTGCCGGGCTCTGAGATCACCTTCATCTGTGCCGCCTGATCGACGGACAGGCTGCCCGCGGCCACTTTTTCCCCCCGTTGACGCTCGACCGGCACCGATTCGCCGGTCAGGGCGCTTTCGTCGAAGCTGGCGAACGGATTGAGCAGTTCGGCGTCGGCCGGCAGACGCCCGCCGGGCGCGATTTCAATCACGTCGCCGGGGCGCAGGCTGGCGACCGGCACGCGTTTGCGTTCCGTGCCTTGCAGCAGCAGCGCATCTTCCGGCACCAGCTCCATCAGCGCCTTCACCCCGCGCCGCGCACGGTTGGCGGCGTAGGATTCCAGCAGCTCGCCAACCATAAACAGCAGCAGCACCATCGCCGCCTCGGCGGTGGCGCCAATGAACAGCGCGCCGATGGCCGCCACGCTCATCAGCGTTTCGATGGCGAACGGCGTGCCGGAGCGAATCAGACGCAGCGCCTTCGCGGCGACCGGCGCCAACCCGACCAGCGTGGTGGCGATAAAGGCGATGCGACCCAGCTCCGGGTTAATCCGATCCAGCACCCAGCTGACCACCATCAGGGTGGTTAACAACAGCAGCGGCGCAAATTCACCGAAGCGCGAGGCTTTTGGCACGGCATCTTTGGCTGTCTGAGCGCCGAGCAGGGTAAAACCGGCCTGGGCGACCGCGTCCTGGATCCGCAGGCTGATATCGGACTGTGCGTCGACCACCAGTTTTTCGGTGGCGAACAATACGCGTGCGCTGTCAACGCCGGGGAGCGCGGTGACGGCATTTTCGATTTTCTTGGCGCAGCTGGGGCAGTCCATACCGGTGACTTTCCAGCTGAAACGTTGGCTGCCGGAAGGGGGAGCGGCGGCCAGCCTGTCGCTTTCCTCGTCCGGATCGTCGTGGGCGGCGGCGCAGCAGCCGCTCTCGCCATGATCGTGATGGTGATGGGCGTGTTCGGTCTGCGCAGCGGCGTTTTTCGGCTCGCTGCTGCAGCCATGCTGGGTTTTGCTGTGGCTGTGGTTGCAGCCGCATCCGCCTTCGGCGTGGTGATGTTCCTGATGATTATGATTTTGCTGATTGTGCATAACGTCCCCCTTCGGGCAGTTAACCGGGTTTGCTCAGCTGACTCTACACCCTGGAGTCCACTCCAGAGTCAAGCGCCGGATGAGAATTATTGCTAACGGCGTTCAGGCGTTATGGGGGGATTCATTCAATAATGAATAATGCGAATTTTAATCTATTGCTTTTTCTTATTACCTATTTCGAGAAAAAGTCTCGCCGCCGTTAGTTTAAATAAGAAAATAATATTCCTATAGAAACTAAAAAGTCGCCCGGTCTAATAATAAAGAGTTATTTATCTATAACGCGTTAGCAAAATTTATCTTTTGGCGCCTGATTAGCCAGCATGATTCGCTTGTGTCTGCAAGCCGCATTGCTATTGAAGTTTGGTGCCAACTTCTCCTCTCTAAGTTTCATTTGTTTTGTAAATAAGCGCAAAAAGTAGCATAACAAACTTTCGTTGCGATAATAAATGGTTGATTATTTTATGTGCAGTTTTGCGGTCCTGCCTATAATTGGAATCGATTACCATTTTTAATGGTGATCTTATTTGCTGATATATATGCATTAATTCTACCAAACACACTGCCGGCAACGGCGCATAAGCCCCTTCCAGCAAGCTTAAGGTTCATTAACCGTGGCTTACGGGGAGGTTATGTCTATCTGTCTGATTGATATCAATCAGGTAATGAGTGGAATCGAACCAATGCAATCTACTAAAAAGGCAATTGAAATTACTGAATCCAACTTCGCGGCCGCCACAACCGGCTACGATGCTGTAGACGACCTGTTGCATTATCATGAGCGGGGCAACGGGATTCAGATTAATGGCAAGGATTCATTTTCTAACGAGCAAGCTGGGCTGTTTATTACCCGTGAGAACCAAACCTGGAACGGTTACAAGGTATTTGGCCAGCCGGTCAAATTAACCTTCTCCTTCCCGGACTATAAGTTCTCTTCCACCAACGTCGCCGGCGACACCGGGCTGAGCAAGTTCAGCGCGGAACAGCAGCAGCAGGCTAAGCTGTCGCTGCAGTCCTGGGCCGACGTCGCCAATATCACCTTTACCGAAGTGGCGGCCGGACAAAAGGCCAACATCACCTTCGGTAACTACAGCCAGGATCGTCCCGGCCACTATGATTACGGCACCCAGGCCTACGCCTTCCTGCCGAACACCATTTGGCAGGGGCAGGATCTGGGGGGCCAGACCTGGTACAACGTCAACCAGTCCAACGTGAAGCATCCGGCGACCGAAGACTACGGCCGCCAGACGTTTACCCATGAGATTGGCCATGCGCTGGGTCTGAGCCATCCGGGCGATTACAACGCCGGTGAAGGCAACCCGACCTATCGCGACGTCACTTATGCGGAAGACACCCGTCAGTTCAGCCTGATGAGCTACTGGAGCGAAACCAACACCGGTGGTGATAACGGCGGTCATTACGCCGCAGCTCCGCTGCTGGATGACATTGCCGCCATTCAACATCTGTATGGCGCCAACCTGTCGACCCGCACCGGCGACACCGTGTACGGTTTTAACTCCAACACCGGTCGTGACTTCCTCAGCACCACCAGCAATTCGCAGAAAGTGATCTTTGCGGCCTGGGATGCGGGTGGCAACGATACCTTCGACTTCTCCGGTTATACCGCTAACCAGCGCATCAACCTGAACGAGAAGTCGTTCTCCGACGTGGGCGGCCTGAAAGGCAACGTCTCGATCGCCGCCGGTGTGACCATCGAGAACGCCATTGGCGGTTCCGGCAACGACGTGATCGTCGGCAACGCGGCCAATAACGTGCTGAAAGGCGGCGCGGGTAACGACGTGCTGTTCGGCGGCGGCGGGGCGGATGAGCTGTGGGGCGGTGCCGGTAAAGACATCTTCGTGTTCTCTGCCGCCAGCGATTCCGCGCCGGGCGCTTCAGACTGGATCCGCGACTTCCAGAAAGGGATCGACAAGATTGATCTTTCGTTCTTCAACAAAGAAGCGCAGAGCAGCGATTTCATTCACTTCGTCGATCACTTCAGCGGCGCGGCCGGTGAAGCGCTGCTGAGCTACAACGCGTCCAACAACGTGACCGATTTGTCGGTGAACATCGGTGGTCATCAGGCGCCTGACTTCCTGGTGAAAATCGTCGGTCAGGTAGACGTCGCCACTGACTTTATCGTGTAACGCAGCAACGGAGCGCCCGGCGCAGTCTCGGCCGGGCGTGATGTGGGAGCCGGTATGAAAGGTACTTTAACGCGCGCCGCCCTGGCGGCGGGAGGCATGATGGTGACGAGTGCGGTGATGGCCGGCAGTCTGGCGCTGCCGACCGCGCAGTCGCTGGCGGGGCAATGGCAGGTAGCCGACAGCGAACGGCAATGCCAAATCGAGTTTCTGGCCAATGAGCAAAGCGAGACCAACGGCTACCAGCTGGTGGATCGGCAGCGTTGTCTGCAAAGCGTATTTGCGGCCGAGGTGGTGGGCTGGCGCCCGGCGCCGGACGGCATCGCCCTGCTGCAGGCGGATGGCAGCACGCTGGCGTTCTTCTCGCGCGACGGCGATCTGTACCGCAATCAGCTGGGTGCGGGTGATGCCCTGACGTTGAAAGCGCTGGCTTGATGAAGAAACGGGTTCGGCGCGCCGAACCCGCGGCAGGTCTCTACAGGTAGAGCGAACGCACGATCAGGAAGTGGCCGGAGAAGTAACAGAAAGCCACGATGGCGTCCGCCGCGCGGAAGGTGAAGCGGTAGCGGTTGAGCAGCCAAACCACGTTGGCCAGCAGCAGCAGCGAGGTGCCGGTCAGCAGCGAGAAGCCGAAATCGGTGCTGCGCAGGAAATATTGCTCGCCCGCCAGCCAGACCATCAGCAGCGTCATCGCCACATAGGTGACGATCGGCCAACGCATCTCTTCCAACCGGGTCCAAAGGGCGGCCAGCAGCAATGCGCCGATCGCCAGCAGCGCCAGCGGCAGCGGCCAGAACAGACTGAACGTCATCTGGCTAGCGAAACTCAGGGTGTACAGCAAGTGGGACAGGAAAAAGGCGCCGATGGCGTACAGCACCCGCTCGCGCGGCAACAGAAGCAGCGCATCGCCGATCAGCGTTGCCAGCAGGCCGAGTACGATCAGATAGCCCGCGGCGCTGAGCACCGGCGCCTGCCAGGCCAACAGCAACAGCAGCAGCAGCGTGACGGGTTTGAACACCCAACGCTGCCAGCGCGGCCCACGGTAAGAGGCGTCGACGAACAGCCAACCGGAAAAGAATACGGCAAGGAACGGCCAACTCATTTATGTCTTCCTTATGTAGGAGGGAGCCGCAACCACCGGCTCCAAACTGTCACCCATGTCACTTCTTCATTTCAGTGTAGGTAGCCTGCCGACGATCGACAATGCTTTCTTGAGAATGCTATGTTTACGCCGATTTGACCGTGAAGGAAATGGGAAACCGATGAGTAAGCCACCGCTATTTTTTGTCGCCGTCATTGCGTTGATCGCCGTGCTGGCCACGCAACGTTACTTCAAACAGCGCCAGCAGGAGGCGGAAAACGATCGCGCGCCGATGCGCAGTCTGCAGGTGACGGTGAGTGACAAGCGGAGCTTCCCGGTCGCCAAGACCCGTGCGCCGCAGCGCGAGCCGTTGGTCAACGAGCCGATGTATTACGAGGTGGTGTTCAGCCCTAACCAGGGTGGTGAAAACATTACGCTGCGGCTGAAGCAATGGCAGTACAACCCGATAGAAAAAGGCGCGCAGGGCAAGTTAAACATGCAGGGCACGCGCTTCGTCTCGTTCACCGTTCAGCCGTAGCGGTCACTTTTTCTTGATGGGCGGCTGTTTCTTTTGCCAGGCCAGCAGCTCGAACACGCCAAAGATAAAGATCTTGGCCTCTTGCCAGTAGCTGATCGGCTGATCCTTCGGCTGGGTGGATTTCAACAGCACCAACTGCAGGCCGTGCATCACCACCATAAAGAACAGCGCCACGTCGATGAAATACTTCAGCGGCTTGGGAAACGGATGGAACAGGTTAGAGAGCAGGAAGCCCCATACGCACAGCATCAGCAGGCGGCCCAGATTAATCAGCATGGTCGGTTTTCTCTTGCGAACGAAGATAAAGGCGATAAGCCACCTGGCCGGCGACCTTCTCCCGGTGCAACTGCCAGCTGGCAGGCACGTCCGCCGCGGCGCTTTCCGCCTCGGCTTCTACATAGATCCAGGCCTCGTCGGCCAGCCAGCCCCGCTGCTCCAGCAGCAGGGCGGTCTCCGCCAGCAGGCCTTTGCGAAACGGCGGATCGAGGAACACCACGTCGAACGGTTGACCGTCGCCCGCCAGCCAGCTCAGCGCGTTGGTGTTGATAACCACCCCTTTGCCCTGCAGCAGCGCCAGATTTTTTTCCAGCTGCTGCGCCACCGGCCGCTCGAATTCCAACAGCGTGGCGCTGCCGGCATAGCGCGACAGCGCTTCCAGCCCTAATGCGCCGCTGCCGGCGAAGCAGTCCAGGCAGCGCGCGCCCTGAATCACCGGCGCCAGCCAGTTGAACAGGGTTTCGCGTACCCGATCGGTGGTGGGGCGCAGCCCCGGGCTGTTCGGCACCGGAAGCTTACGGCCGCGCCATTGGCCGCCGATGATGCGGATCTGTCCGGCTGCGGCCTGGGGCGGTTTTTTGGCCGCCGCCCGTGGCGAGAGTCTTGTCATAAGCGTTGTTTGATTTCTTTTGCGGCGCGGGGCCGCAGAGGTTAACGAAAAGTTGTCCCTATTCTACCGGTGACGGGCGTCGGGGGGAACGGTAAAACTTTGTTGTCTGATTTCACACCGGAAAGCATGCCGGATGCGTGTTGCTGCGCGAGGGAAAGTGATAGACTCGGCGGATTATTGTCAGCATATATCCTTCAGGTATGTAGGGTAAGCGAGCCTTCGGTACGGAGTAGAGTCATAACATGGCAAAAGATAAGAAACGTGGGTTTTTCTCCTGGCTGGGCTTTGGCCAGAAGGAAAAGGAAGAAGAGCAACAGCAACCTGAGCAGCCGGTAGAGCAGGCGGAAGCTCAGGCCGCGGAGACGCCGGCTGCACCGGCCGCCGCCAAGCTGGACGACAAGCTCCCCGCCCAGGAATCTGAACCTGCCGCCTCCGTCGACACCCCGGGAGAGTGGGATAACGGTCAGGCCGGCGAGCAAATCGCGGAAAATTTGCCGGCGGCGGCTGAACAGCCGGCGGCGCAAGCGCTGGCCGAAGAGCTCGTCAGCGTCACCGAACAGGTGGCGGCGCAACAGCAACCGGTCGTTGAACCTGAGCCGGTCGTCGAGCCTGAGCCGGTCGTCGAGCCTGAGCCGGTCGTTGAGCCTGAGCCGGTCGTTGAGCCTGAGCCGGTGGTTGAGCCTGAGCCGGTCGTTGAGCCTGAGCCGGTCGTCGAGCCTGAGCCGGTGGTTGAACCCGAGCCGGTCGTCGAGCCTGAGCCGGTCGTTGAACCTGAGCCGGTCGTCGAGCCTGTGTCGGTCGTTGAACCTGAATCCGTGCCGGAAGTGGAAGAAGAACCGCTTGAGCCGGTGGTGCCGGCCGCGGCGCAAGAACAGGAAAGGCCGACCAAAGAAGGCTTCTTCGCCCGCCTGAAACGCAGCCTGCTGAAGACCAAACAAAACCTCGGCTCCGGCTTTATGGGGCTGTTCCGCGGTAAAAAGATCGACGACGATCTGTTCGACGAGCTGGAAGAACAGCTGCTGATCGCTGACGTCGGCGTGGATACCACGCGCAAAATCATCACCTCCCTGACCCAGCACGCCAGCCGCAAGCAGCTGAAAGACGCCGAAGCGCTGTACGGCAAGCTGAAGGAGGAAATGTCCGAAATTCTGGCCAAGGTCGATCAGCCGCTGGATGTCAGCGGGAAAACCCCGTATGTCATCTTGATGGTCGGGGTGAACGGCGTGGGTAAAACCACCACCATCGGCAAGCTGGCGCGTCAATTCCAGGCGGAAGGCAAGTCGGTGATGCTGGCGGCGGGGGATACCTTCCGCGCCGCCGCGGTGGAGCAGCTGCAGGTGTGGGGTGAACGCAACCGCATTCCGGTGGTGGCGCAGCATACCGGCGCGGATTCCGCTTCGGTGATCTTCGATGCAGTGCAGGCCGCCAAGGCGCGCGGCATCGATGTGTTGATCGCCGATACCGCCGGCCGTCTGCAGAACAAATCGCACCTGATGGAAGAGCTGAAGAAGATCGTCCGCGTCATGAAAAAACTGGACGACCAGGCCCCCCATGAGGTTATGCTGACGCTCGATGCCAGCACCGGCCAGAATGCGGTCAGTCAGGCGAAATTATTTAATGAGGCCGTGGGCTTAACCGGCATCACGCTGACTAAACTGGACGGTACCGCCAAGGGCGGGGTGATCTTCGCCATCGCCGATCAGTTCGGTATCCCGATCCGCTATATCGGCGTCGGGGAAGGCATCGAAGATTTGCGGCCGTTTAAGGCTGACGATTTTATTGAGGCACTTTTTGCCCGAGAGGATTAATACGGATGATTCGCTTTGAACAGGTCAGTAAAGCTTATCTGGGCGGACGGCAAGCGCTGCAGGGGGTTGATTTCCATCTGCGCCCGGCGGAGATGGCGTTTCTGACCGGCCATTCCGGCGCGGGGAAAAGTACCCTGCTGAAACTGATTTGCGGTATCGAACGGCCCAGCGCCGGCCACATCTGGTTTGGCGGTCACGACATCAGTCGCTTGAAAAACCGCGAGGTGCCGTTCCTGCGTCGGCAGATCGGCATGATCTTCCAGGATCACCACCTGCTGCTGGATCGCACGGTGTATGACAACGTGGCGATGCCGCTGATCATCGCCGGCGCCAGCACCGAAGATATCCGCCGCCGCGTTTCCGCCGCGCTGGACAAGGTCGGTTTGCTGGATAAAGCGAAAAACTTCCCGATTCAGCTGTCCGGCGGTGAGCAGCAGCGCGTGGGCATCGCCCGTGCGGTGGTGAACAAGCCGGCGGTGCTGCTGGCGGATGAACCGACCGGTAACCTGGATGATGCGCTGTCGGAAGGCATTCTGCGCCTGTTTGAAGAATTCAACCGCGTCGGCGTGACCGTACTGATGGCGACGCACGACACCGGGCTTATCGCCCGCCGCAATTACCGCATCCTGACGCTGAGCCAGGGCCGCATGCAAGGGGGCGCTCACCATGGCCAATAACGCAAAAACCGCCAAGAGCAAGGCGCTGCGCGGCGGCTGGCGCGAACAGTGGCGTTACGCCTGGATGAACGCCATCAAAGACATGCTGCGTCAGCCGTTGGCGACGCTGCTGACGGTGATGGTGATCGCCATTTCCCTGACGCTGCCGAGTGTGTGCTACATCGTGTGGAAAAACGTCAGCACCGCGGCCAGCCAGTGGTATCCAACGCCGCAGCTGACCGTTTATCTGGATAAATCGCTCGATGACGACGCCGCGCTGAAAGTGCTCGACGCCATCAAGGCGGAAGCCGGCGTGGAGAAGGTCAATTACCTGTCGCGTGAAGAAGCGCGCGGCGAGTTCCGCAACTGGTCGGGCTTTGGCGGCGCGCTGGACATGCTGGAAGAGAACCCGCTGCCGGCGGTGGCGATCGTCACGCCGAAGATGAGCTTCCAGAGTTCGGATACCCTCAACACCCTGCGCGATCGCGTAGCGGCGGTGCAGGGCGTGGAAGAAGTGCGTATGGATGACAGCTGGTTTGCCCGCCTGGCGGCGCTGACCGGGCTGGCGGGTCAGATCGCGGCGATCATCGGCGTGCTGATGATCGTGGCGGTGTTCCTGGTGATCGGCAACAGCGTGCGTCTGAGCATCTTCAGCCGCCGCGACACCATTAACGTGATGAAGCTGATCGGTGCCACCGACGGCTTTATTCTGCGGCCGTTCCTCAACGGCGGGGCGATGCTGGGTTTTGCCGGCGCGCTGCTGTCGCTGGTGTTGTCCGGCGCGCTGGTGTGGCAGCTGGAGTCGGTGGTCGCCGGGGTGGCCAAGGTATTCGGCACCACCTTCACCTTGCACGGGCTGGGCTGGGATGAGGCGCTGCTGCTGCTGATCATCTCCGCGATGATCGGCTGGATCGCCGCCTGGCTGGCGACGGTGCAACATTTACGCCGATTTACACCACAGTAAGATTTTTTTGGTATACTCTTCTCCTGCTGCTTTTGATCGCGTTGCGGGAGAAGAGTGACCTCAAGCGAAGTCAGCACCATCCCTCTCTTCTTAGCGCACAAATTCCCTATCGGCCTGCACCCTCGTCACGTATTGTCAGCAACAATGCTTGCAAAAAAGGGTGAACTTTTAGGGCGGAGTACGGTCAAAAATTGCAGCAAATGTTAAGGTGCCCGGCGTGTGGAACCGCTTTTGCTTCAGCAACTGCCGTAGAATCAATCATTTCCCCGCTGTAATAATCACCTGCATGATTTTGTATTCTCATAGAGAGGGTTTGAATGACCAAAGAAATGCAAACTTTAGCCTTAGTACCCCAAGGTAGCTTGGAAGCCTATATCCGGGCAGCCAACGCCTATCCGATGCTGACGGCAGAGGAAGAGCGGGAGCTGGCTGAACGGCTGCATTATCAGGGCGATCTGGATGCCGCTAAGCAGCTCATCCTGTCTCACCTGCGCTTTGTCGCTCATATTGCCCGCAACTATTCAGGCTACGGTCTGCCGCAGGCGGATCTGATTCAGGAAGGCAATATCGGCCTGATGAAAGCCGTTCGCCGCTTCAACCCTGAAGTCGGCGTGCGTCTGGTTTCCTTTGCGGTGCATTGGATTAAGGCGGAAATCCACGAGTACGTATTGCGCAACTGGCGCATCGTGAAAGTGGCGACCACCAAAGCGCAGCGCAAGCTGTTCTTTAACCTGCGCAAAACCAAACAGCGTTTGGGTTGGTTCAACCAGGACGAAGTGGAGCTGGTGGCCCGCGAGCTGGGCGTCACCAGCAAAGACGTGCGCGAGATGGAATCTCGCATGGCGGCGCAGGACATGACCTTCGATCCGACTCCGGACGACGAGGCCCGCGATGGCCAGGCGATGGCGCCGGTGCTGTACCTGCAGGACAAGAGCTCGGACTTCGCCGAAGGCATCGAGGAAGATAACTGGGAAAGCAACGCCGCAGACAAACTGGCCTATGCGCTGGAAGGTCTGGACGAGCGCAGCCAGCATATCATCCGCGCCCGTTGGCTGGACGACGACAACAAGTCGACGCTGCAGGAGCTGGCCGATCAGTACGGCGTTTCCGCCGAGCGTGTGCGCCAGTTGGAAAAGAACGCCATGAAGAAATTGAAAATGGCGATCGAAGCCTGAGTCGATGCGATATTCGAAAAAAAGCCCGGCAAGCCGGGCTTTTTAGTGCCTGAAATTCGGCGTTATGGCGCCACGGCGGCGAAGTCCGGCGCCGGGCAGTCGTAGCCGAATTTCGTCGCCCACGGATAACGGGTGCCGGTGTTGATATAGCGCTGATAAAGCGCCCGGCCAGTTTTGGCATCGCGTTTGATAACCCAGCTGGCGGCGTTACACAGCACGGCGGCATAGGCCTGGCTCTTCGGCGGCAGCAGATCGGCCGCCTGTTGCGCCAGTCCCACCGCCTGCCAGCGATAGTGCAGGAAACGGTTGTCTTCCTCCGGTAGCGCCGCCTTGGCGCGCGCCGCTTCTGCGCTGTCGATCCAGCTTTTATGCTTCAGTTCGCGGGTATCGAACGCATCCCCCAGATAGGAATAGCCGGCGCCATAGATGGCGTAATCCGGCGTCATCTCATAGCCGGTAAACTCCAGCCCCTGGGCGCGCAGCAGGTTGGCGGCGCGATAGTAAGCCTGCGCGCGCGCCAGCGGCGCAGCGGATTTGTCCTTGGCGGCCTTCAGCTCGTCGGCGAACTGCTGCGCCGCTTGCCGGTAGTTGGGAATATCGAAGTAGGCCAGCGCCTCCGGCGCTCGCCCGGCGCGCATCAGCCGCCGCGCCAGCAGTTCGCGCAGCTGCACCTCCGGCGTGATCTGCTGGCCGCCGTAATCGTCCGGATTAACCGGCTTGAGCGGCGTCGTCGGCGCCGGGGCGTGCTTATCGACAAAGCCTTTCAACTCATCGACGGTCAGCACCCGTTCCGCCACGTCGGCCACGTCGGCCCAGTAAAGCGCTTTGCCGCGATACAGCAGGTCCATCGCCTGCAGATAGTCGCCTCGGTTCAGCGCCAGGATGGCCTGTTCGCCGGCCACCCGGCACTCCGGCACGATGGTTTCCGCGACGAAGTCGGCGTTGCGCTGTTCACCCCAGCTTTCGTCGGCGGGGAACGCGCTTGCCGCCTTGGCGTAGGCGGCGGTGGCGGCTTTCACGTCACCGTCGCGCAGCGCCATTTTGGCGCGCAGCCACCACGCCAGGCCGCTGTCGCCGGCGTTTTTCAGCAGGCTGGCCGCCATCGGGTACTGCCCCGAACGGTAAGCCAGCGCCGCCAGCCGATCGCTGCCGGCGAAGCCGCTTTTCACTGAGCCGTCCAGCAGCGTCAGGATCTGGTTGATGATTTGCGCGGAGCGGCCGTTGCCGTCGGTATCCGCCATTTGCAGGTTGCCGCTGCGGGCGAACAGCTCAATGGTCACCAGCTGCTGGATCAACGGATCGCCGATAATCTGTTTCAGCGTGTCCAAATGGTCGGGATTGACCAGGAAGCTGGAGACGTACTGCAGCGACTGCCCGCCGCTCGGATCGCCCTGCGCCGCCTGTTGCGCGTACAGATGGGCGGCGGGGGCGACGTCACCCAGCCACAGGTGGATGCGCGCCTGCTGCCCAAGGCTGCTCAGCGCCAACTGATCGGGATCGGCGGCGCCGCTTTTCACCCGGTCGATCACCTGCTGGAATGCCGTCAGCGCCTGTTCAAGCGCGGCTTTTGGCGGGTGCTCGGCGGCGGGGGCCGCTTCACCGGATTCGTTCACCGGCGTCCCGTGGTCAGCCATCAGTACGCGGCCAAGCGAATACTGCGCCCGCAGTCCCCAGTCGCCCTGTTCGGCGGCCGGTAGCTTCAGCACCTGCTGGAAATAGTCTGCGGCGCGCGGATCGTGGTTGGCGAAAGCCACGGCGCCCAGTTGATAGAGACGCGCGGCGTTGGACAACCCCTGCGTATTGACGGCGTCAGCCTCTTCCACCGTTTTGGCGGCGCGCATTTTGCCTATCGCTATCGTTTCCGGCGATTGCGGCATCGGTTTCGGCGGCATCGGCGGCGGCGGGGCTTGCCAGTGCGGCAACTGTTTATCCGTCGGCACCAGCCGGCCGGCTTCGAAGGCGAAATTGCCCTCCGGCATATACAGCAGGGTGCCGTTGCGATCGATCAGCAGCCGATTAGGAAAATCCGGGCCGCAGGCATAGCCGCCCAGCGGCAGTGCGGCGCCGATCAGCATGGCCAGCGGAAGAAGGCGGCGGGTGTTCCGTGCCGCGCGCGAATCAAGGTGTGACAAGGGTGCCTCCTGGCGTCAGTTGTTGGCAGCGCAGCCAGCCCAACGGCCGGGATTGCCCGGCGCGCAGCTGGTCGCTGCTGATGCGAATAAAGCGTTGCCGTTGCGGTGCGGATTCCAGCCGGTAGTTGCCGACCGCGTCCGCCGCCAGGCAGTCGTCGGCGCGGATGACCACCTCTTGCGGCAGCGGGGCGTCCACCGGCCCGTTGTTATGAATTATCAGATCATACAGCCCGTTTTGCTGCGGCTGAGGCCTAAATTTTACCTGCCAGTCTACATTCAGCGGCCGCTGTTCGATCACCGCTCGCAGCGTGGCGAGCGACCAGGCGCGCCGATCGTCCGCCAGCGGCAGTCGGAACCAAATCACGCCGCGCAGCCGGGGCGGCGTTTGCTGCGCCAGCGTTTGCAGAAAATCGGCGATCTGCTGCGGCGCGACCGTCAGTTCTCGGCCGTTGCCGGCTACGCGCAGCGAGGATTCGCTCTCCACCTGCGCGCCCTGCGCATCAAACCCCAACAGCGCCATGCCATAGGCCGGCAGCGCGACGCGAAACGGTTTCGGTGTGACGGCGGCGTACTGCCGCACCCAGCGCAGCGCCAGCGGGCCGTCAAACAGCCCCTGCTGCGGTGAGAGCACCGCATGCACTTGCAGAACGGAACTGTCGGCCTGTTGCAGTACGCCGGGCAAGTTGGGCGAGCCGATCCAGGCGGGCAGGGCGGTGATGCCGAGTTGCAAAGCGGCGGGCAGCCGTTGGCGCAGCCGCTGCAGAAAACGTTGGTAATCCGGCAGGCGAGCCGTGGCGGCGTCATGATCGATCTCGACGCCGGTGACGGGCAGCCCGGCCGCCTGCCAGCGCTGGGTGATCGCCAGCAGACGCTGGATAATGGCTTCTTGGTCCAGCTGCGGCAGCTGGCCGTCGAGGCGCGCTACCAGCCAGAGCGGGCGGCCGTCCCGCTTCAGCAGGCTGAGATCGGCCGGGATTTCCCGCCAGCCTTCGCGTGGATGCACCTGCAGCACCAGCACCCGCAGCGCGCCGAACAGATCGCGGCTACGCGCCAGCGCATCGGCGTGTTGCGGCGTCCAAACCCGCTGCCAAACGTAAACCTGCTGATCCCAGCCTGAGGCCTGGCGCAGCGCCTGCTGACGCCCGGCGAACCAGGCCGCCAACCCCAGCGCAATCAAGACCAGCGCCGCCAGCCAGCGTTTCATTTTTGCCAGAGATCGCCCTGCGGCGCGAAGCCGCAGGCGCGCATGAAGTTATCGACTTCCCCACGTTCGCGCGGCGCCAGACCGGCGGTCGACAGCTGCCAATGGGCGACCTGCGGCAGCTGACGCTGTGCATCTTGCACCAGGTAAAGACCGACGCCGCGGCGGCGCGTCACTTCGCGTACCAGCAGATCCAGCAGTTCGGCGCGGTCGTCCTGCAGCGCAATTTTCACCGCGCCCAGCAGACGCTCGTTGAAGCGGGCGGCGAACAGCGCCTTGCCGCCGCTCAGCCAGCTCTGCCACTGTTCCGGCTGCTGGTGCGGCCAAATTTTACCGAGGTCGATAAGGTCTTGCGGGGACAGCGCGGTCAGGCGCTCGATGGTCAGTTTCATGCAGAATTTCCGCGCAGCTAAATGATGCCGACAGTGTAATAGATCTTGTGCAGAGCGTTGTGTAAGTTTTTCTGTACGATTACTGTGCAATATGTTTTTTGCACGGGGCATTTTCCGAGTAAATAGTTAGTAAACGGATTGTTAACCAGCACAACGCGCTACGACTCAAGGTAAACAGCGCAGATTTAATTCGAATTTTATCCTGTTTACACCGCTTGTTTCTGTCGGATGAAGTTGATTTGCAGCAGAAAATTCCTGTTTAATGGTATGAAAAATAAAGTCTTATTAGAAAATAATGCCAACGAAGCGCCTAAATCATTATTACTTATAACAAAAGCGGTCAATAACGATCGGGCGCAGGCAAACACAACAGGTACGTTCACAACGACAGATGGGGATTTGCGGATGAAATTAACAACAGGTAAGGCACTGCTGGCGGGTTGTATTGCGATGGCCATGAGCCAGGCGGCCATGGCGAAAGACATCAAGGTGGCGATCGTCGGGGCAATGTCCGGCCCGGTCGCGCAGTATGGCGACATGGAATTTACCGGCGCGCGCCAGGCGATTGCCGACATTAACGCCAAGGGCGGCATCAAGGGCGACAAGCTGGTCGGCGTGGAATACGACGACGCCTGCGACCCGAAACAGGCGGTTGCGGTCGCCAACAAGGTGATCAACGACGGCATTCGCTACGTGATCGGCCACCTGTGCTCCTCATCCACCCAGCCGGCGTCCGATATCTATGAAGATGAAGGCGTGATCATGATTACCCCGGCGGCCACCAACGCCGATCTGACCACCCGCGGCTACAAGATGATCCTGCGCACCACCGGTCTGGATTCGGATCAGGGCCCGACCGCCGCCAAATACATCCTCAGCGACATCAAGCCGAAGCGCATCGCCGTGGTGCACGACAAGCAACAATACGGCGAAGGCCTGGCGCGCTCGGTGCGCGACAGCCTGAAAAAACAGGGCACCGAAGTGGCGATGTTCGAAGGCATCACCGCCGGCGACAAAGACTTCTCCACCCTGGTGGCGCGCCTGAAGAAAGAGAATATCGACTTCGTGTACTTCGGCGGTTACTACCCGGAAATGGGCCAGATCCTGCGTCAGGCCAAACAGGCCGGGTTGACTACCCGCTTCATGGGGCCGGAAGGCGTGGGCAACTCCTCACTGTCCAACATCGCCGGCGCCGCTTCGGAAGGCATGCTGGTGACGCTGCCGAAACGCTACGATCAGGTGCCTGCCAACCAGCCGATCGTCGATGCGTTGAAAGCCAAGAAGCTGGATCCGACCGGCCCGTTCGTCTGGACCACCTATGCCGCGCTGCAGTCGCTGACCACCGGCATGGAGCGCAGCGGCAGTCAGGAACCGGCGGACATCGTCAAGGATCTGAAAACCGGTAAGCCGGTGGAAACCGTGATGGGGCCGCTGACCTGGGATGACAAGGGCGACCTGAAAGGCTTCGAGTTCGGCGTGTTCGAATGGCATGCCAACGGCACGTCCACACCGATCAAATAAGCCATAATGATTAGGGTGGGGCGCAGCCCGCTGCGCCCGGCGGGTCGGCTTGTCGGCCCCGTCTCCCTTTACCCGCCGGTTCTCCGCCGGCGGGTTTCGCAGCCAAGGGTTCAGAGTATGTCAGAGCAGCTCCTCTATTTTCTGCAGCAGATGTTCAACGGCTTAACGTTGGGCAGCACCTATGCATTGATCGCCATCGGTTACACCATGGTTTACGGCATCATCGGCATGATCAACTTCGCCCATGGCGAGGTGTACATGATCGGCAGCTATGTCTCCTTTATCGTTATTGCCGCCCTGATGATGCTCGGCATCGACGTCGGCTGGCTGCTGATCGGCGCCGCGTTCCTGGTCTCGATCGTCATCGCCAGCGCCTACGGCTGGAGCATCGAGCGGGTGGCCTACAAGCCGGTGCGCAACTCCAAGCGCCTGATTGCGCTGATCTCGGCCATCGGCATGTCGATATTCCTGCAAAACTACGTCAGCCTGACGCAGGGCTCACGCGATCTGGCGCTGCCCAGCCTGGTCACCGGCCAGTGGGTGCTGGGGGAAAGCAACGGCTTCGCCGCCACCATCAGCACCATGCAGCTGACCATCTGGCTCGTGACCTTCCTGGCGATGCTGGCGCTGACGCTGTTTATCCGCTATTCGCGCATGGGCCGTGCCTGCCGCGCCTGTGCGGAAGATCTGAAGATGGCCAGCCTGCTGGGCATCAACACGGACCGGGTGATCTCGCTGACCTTCGTCATCGGTGCGGTGATGGCGGCGGTGGCCGGGGTGTTGCTCGGCCAGTTCTACGGCGTCATCAACCCTTACATCGGCTTCATGGCCGGTATGAAAGCCTTCACCGCCGCGGTTCTGGGCGGCATCGGCAGCATTCCGGGCGCGATGATCGGCGGCCTGGTGCTGGGCGTGGCGGAAGCGCTGACCTCCGCCTACCTGAGCACCGAATACAAAGACGTGGTGTCGTTCGCGCTGCTGATCGTGGTGCTGCTGATCATGCCGACCGGCATCCTCGGGCGTCCGGAGGTTGAGAAAGTATGAAACTCAATCTGCTCAATGCGCTGATCGCCACGGCGGTGCTGTTCGTGATGGCGTCGTTCCTGATGGGCATGCAGCTGAGCCTGGACGGCACCAAACTGGTGGTGCACGGCGCGGCGGAAGTGCGCTGGATGTGGATCGGCATCGGCTGCGTCATCGTCTTTTTCTTCCAGCTGTTGCGCCCGCTGCTGCAGCAGGGCCTGAAAAAGGTCTCCGGCCCGGCGTTCGTGCTGCCGAGCTTCGACGGCACCACGCCGCGGCAAAAGCTGCTGGCGGCTCTGCTGCTCGTCGCGGCGGTCGCCTGGCCGTTCCTGGTGTCGCGCGGCACGGTGGATATCGCCACCCTGACGCTGATCTACGTGATGCTGGGCCTCGGCCTCAACGTGGTGGTGGGCCTGTCCGGTCTGCTGGTGCTCGGCTACGGCGGTTTCTACGCCATCGGCGCCTACACCTATGCGCTGCTGAATCATTATTACGGCCTCGGCTTTTGGGAGAGCCTGCCGCTGGCGGGTATCGTCACCGCCGCCTTCGGCTTCCTGCTCGGTTTCCCGGTGCTGCGGCTGCGCGGCGACTATCTGGCGATCGTGACGCTCGGCTTCGGTGAGATCGTGCGCATTCTGCTGCTGAACAATACCGAGATCACCGGCGGGCCGAACGGCATCAGCCAGATCCCGAAACCGACCTTCTTCGGCCTGGAGTTTAACCGCAGCGTGCGCGACGGCGGCTGGGATACCTTCCATAACGTCTTCGGCCTGAAATACGATCCGAGCGATCGCATCGTATTTTTGTACCTGGTGGCGTTGCTGCTGGTGGTGCTGACGCTGTTCGTCATCAACCGCCTGCTGCGCATGCCGCTCGGGCGCGCCTGGGAAGCGCTGCGCGAAGACGAGATCGCCTGCCGCTCGCTGGGCCTCAGCCCGACGCGCATCAAGCTGACCGCCTTTACCATCAGCGCCGCGTTCGCCGGGTTTGCCGGCACGCTGTTCGCCGCGCGCCAGGGGTTCGTCAGCCCGGAATCCTTCACCTTCGTCGAGTCGGCCTTCGTGTTGGCGATCGTCGTACTGGGGGGCATGGGCTCGCAGTTCGCGGTCATTCTGGCGGCGATCCTGTTGGTGGTGTCGCGCGAGCTGATGCGCGATCTGAATGAATACAGCATGCTGCTGCTGGGCGCTCTGATGGTGCTGATGATGATTTGGCGGCCGCAGGGGCTGTTGCCGATGAAACGGCCGCAGCTGAAGCTGCAGGCGGCGGACATTCACGCGGGCAAGGGGGAACAGGCATGAGCGTTCAACCTTTACTGCAGGTGGAAGGCCTGTCAATGCGTTTTGGCGGGCTGCTGGCGGTCAACAATGTCGCGTTGACGCTCAATGAAGGCGAAATCGTGTCGCTGATCGGCCCCAACGGCGCCGGTAAAACCACGGTGTTTAACTGCCTGACCGGTTTCTACCGCCCGAGCGGCGGCACCATCAAATTGCGCGATCGCCATCTGGAAGGGCTGGCGGGGCAGGCCATCGCCCGTATGGGCGTAGTGCGCACCTTCCAGCATGTGCGGCTGTTCCGTGAAATGACGGTGATTGAGAACCTGTTGGTGGCGCAGCATCAGCACCTGAAAAGCGGCGTGTTCGCCGGGCTGCTGAAAACCCCGGCCTTCCGCCGCGCCGAAGCCGAGGCGCTGGCGCGCGCGGCGGAGTGGCTGGAGCGCGTCGGCCTGCTATCGATGGCCAACCGTTCGGCGGGCAACCTGGCCTACGGGCAGCAGCGTCGGCTGGAGATCGCCCGCTGCATGGTGACCCGGCCGGAGCTGCTGATGCTGGACGAACCGGCCGCCGGTCTGAACCCGAAAGAGACCGACGAGCTGGATCATCTGATCGTCGAGCTGCGCGATCGGCATAAGGTCTCGGTGTTGCTGATCGAGCACGACATGAAGCTGGTGATGGGCATCTCCGATCGCATTTACGTGGTGAATCAGGGCACGCCGCTGGCGCAGGGCACACCGGCGGAGATCCGCAACAATCCGGACGTGATCCGGGCTTATTTGGGCGAATAATAATATGTTGTCATTCAATCAGGTATCCGCCCATTACGGCAAAATCCAGGCGCTGCATCAGGTCAGTCTCACGATTAGTCAGGGCGAAATCGTGACGTTAATCGGCGCCAACGGCGCCGGTAAAACCACGCTGCTCGGCACCCTGTGCGGCGAACCGCGCGCCAGCGAAGGCAGCATCGTCTTCCAGGGGCAGGACATCACCCAGTGGCAAACCTCGCGCATCATGCGCGAAGCGGTGGCGATCGTGCCGGAAGGGCGGCGCGTCTTCTCGCGCATGACGGTGGAAGAAAATCTGGCGATGGGCGGCTTCTTCGCCGATCGTCACCAATATCAGCAGCGCATCGAACGGGTGTTCACGCTGTTCCCGCGCCTGCTGGAGCGCCGAAGCCAGCGTGCCGGCACCATGTCCGGCGGCGAACAGCAGATGTTGGCCATCGGCCGCGCGCTGATGAGCCAGCCGAAGCTGCTGCTGCTCGACGAACCTTCGCTTGGGCTGGCGCCCATCATCATCCAGCAGATTTTCGACATCATTCAGCAGCTGCGGGAAGAGGGCATGACCATCTTTCTGGTGGAGCAAAACGCCAATCAGGCGCTGAAATTGGCGGACCGCGGTTATGTGCTGGAAAACGGCCGCGTGGTGTTGGAAGATACGGGGGCTGCATTGTTAGCCAACGAAGCAGTGAGGTCGGCGTATCTGGGCGGTTAATCCGCCCCCCTACGAATTAAAATAATCAGGTACGAGAAGAAGAAATGAAGACAGAAGGGTTACTCGCGCAGCGCATCGTTAACGTAAAAAGTTCGGCCATCCGTGAATTGCTTAAGCACAGCAAGATGGAACACGTCATTTCGCTGGCGGGCGGCATCCCCTCTGATGCGCTGTTCGATTTCGAAGGACTGAGCATCGCCACCCAGCAGGCGATCACCGAACAGCCGAAAAGCGCATTCCAGTATGGCCTGACCGAGGGCAGCCCGCTGCTGCGTGAGCGCATTTGCGCGCTGTGCGCCGAGCGCGGCGTCACCGCGCGCGCAGAAGAGGTGATGGTCACCGCCGGCTCTCAGCAGGCCCTGGATTTGGTGATGCGCGCCATCGTCAACCCGGGCGACGTGTTCGTGGTGGAGCGCCCGACCTACCTGGCGGCGCTGCAAACGCTGGAACTGGCGGAGGCCAACATCATGTCGGTCTCGTCCGACAGCGACGGCATGGTGGTGGAAGAGCTGGCCGAGCTGCTGAAAACCCAGCGCATCAAGGGCGTGTACGTGGTGCCGAACTTCGGCAACCCCAGCGGCATCACCCTCAGCGCCGCGCGCCGCGAACTGCTGGTGAAGCTGGCCGCCGAACATAACTTCCTGATCATCGAAGACGATCCGTACGGCGAGCTGCGTTTCACCGAAGAGCGCCACCCGACGCTGCATCAGGTGTCGCAGCAGGTGCTGGGCAACACCGACCACATCATCTATACCTCGACCTTTTCCAAGATCCTGGCGCCGGGCCTGCGTTTGGGCTGGGCGATCCTGCCGCCGTTCCTGCTGCATAAAGTGGCGATCATCAAACAGGCGGCGGATCTGCACGCCAGCGCCCTGTCGCAGAGCATCGTCGAATGCTACCTTGGCCTGGATCGCCTGCCGGCGCAGATCGACAAGATCCGCGCCGCCTATAAACACAAGGGCGAGATCCTGGCCGGTTTGGTGGAGCAGGAGCTGGGCGACTACATCACCTTCGATAAACCGAAGGGCGGCATGTTCCTGTGGGCGCGTTTCCGCCAGCCGTTCAACGCCACCGAATGGCTGAACACCACGCTGCAGCAGGGTGTGGTGTTCGTGCCGGGGGAATACTTCTTCTCCGACAACCCGGATCGTTCGACCTTCCGCCTGTCGTTCGCCACCGCCACCGAGCAGCAGATGCAAGAAGCGGTCGCGCGCCTGCGCCGTTCGCTGTAATCCTCGCGGCGGCGGAGCCCATGCCCGCCGCCGACATCAAACCGCCATCTTCACTTCACCTTGCCGTCATGTGGCTGTCATCTAACGGTTATTTTTCTGTCATCCGCGCATGGCATGTTAGCTTCCGAACAAAAAACTGATTCTTTTCGCTCACGCGCTTTTACACCAGCTTTTTCAGGAGTTAGGCATGCTCACCTACGCTATTCGCAAAACCACGCTGTGCGTCGCATTGACCCTGGCGGTCAGCGCACAGGCGCTGGCGGCGACAGAAATCCCGTTCTGGCATTCGATGGAAGGCGAACTGGGTAAAGAAGTGGACTCTCTGGCGGATCGCTTCAACCAGTCGCACAGCGACGTCAAGATTGTGCCGGTTTATAAAGGCAACTACGAACAGAGCCTGGCGGCGGGCATCGCCGCTTACCGCTCCGGCAAGGCGCCGGCGATCCTGCAGGTTTACGAGGTGGGCACCGCCACCATGATGGCCAGCAAAGCCATCAAACCGGTCTATGAAGTGTTTAAAGAGGCCGGCATCAACTTCGACGAGTCGGTGTTCGTGCCGACGGTGGCCGGCTATTACACCGACAACAAGAGCGGCCATCTGCTGTCGCAGCCGTTCAACAGCTCCACGCCGGTGCTGTACTACAACAAAGACGCCTTCAAAAAGGCCGGCCTGAACCCGGAACAACCGCCGAAAACCTGGCAGGAACTGGCGGCGGATACCGCCAAACTGCGCGAAGCCGGCATGAAGTGCGGTTACGCCAGCGGCTGGCAGGGCTGGATCCAACTGGAGAACTTCAGCGCCTGGCACGGCGTGCCGTTCGCCAGTGAAAACAACGGCTTTGGCGGCACCAGCGCCAAGCTGGAGTTCAACCAACCGCTGCAGGTCAAACATATTGCGCTGCTCGAAGCGATGAACAAGAAGGGCGACTTCACCTATTTCGGCCGCAAAGACGAATCCACCGAGAAGTTCTATAACGGCGACTGCGCCATCACCACCGCCTCATCCGGTTCGCTGGCGGACATCAAGCACTACGCCAAATTCAACTACGGCGTCGGCATGATGCCGTACGACGCCGACGCGAAAAATGCGCCGCAAAACGCCATCATCGGCGGGGCCAGCCTGTGGGTGATGAACGGCAAAGACGCCGCCACCTACAAGGGCGTGGCCGAATTCCTGCAGTACCTGGCGCAGCCGGAAATCGCCGCCGAATGGCACCAGAAGACCGGCTATCTGCCGATCACCACCGCGGCTTACGATCTGACCAAGCAGCAGGGCTTCTACGACAAGAACCCGGGTGCCGACGTCGCCACTCGTCAGATGCTGAACAAGCCGCCGTTGCCGTTCACCAAGGGCCTGCGCCTGGGCAACATGCCGCAGATCCGCAGCGTGGTGGATGAGGAGCTGGAAGGCGTGTGGACCGGCAAGAAAACGCCTCAGCAGGCGTTGGACGCCGCCGTGCAGCGCGGTGACGTGCTGCTGCGCCGCTTCGAAGCTTCGACCAAGTAACCCCGCGTCGCGGGCCCGGTAGACCGGGCTCGCGTCTTCATGCCGATCCTTCCGTACCCGATTAATGGTTTAACTGCTATGTCATCTTCCCGTCCCGGTTTCGGCTGCAGCTGGTTGCCCTATGCGCTGGTGCTGCCGCAGCTGCTGATTACCGCCGTCTTCTTTTTATGGCCCGCCGGCGAAGCGCTGTGGTATTCGGTGCAGAGCCTCGATCCGTTCGGCCTGTCCAGCCAGTTTGTCGGGCTGGATAACTTTAAACAGCTGTTCCAGGATCCTTACTACCTCGACTCGTTCTACACCACGCTGATCTTCAGCTTCCTGGTGGCCGGCATCGGGCTGGCGGTTTCGCTGTTCTTCGCTGCGCTGGTGGACTACGTGCTGCGCGGCAGCCGCCTCTATCGCACGCTGATGATCCTGCCCTACGCGGTGGCGCCGGCGGTGGCGGCGGTGCTGTGGATCTTTCTGTTCAACCCCGGTCTGGGGTTGATCACCCATTTCCTCAATGGTCTGGGCTATAACTGGAACCATGCGCAAAACAGCGGCCAGGCGATGTTCCTGGTGGTGCTGGCCTCGGTATGGCAGCAGATAAGCTATAACTTCCTGTTTTTCCTCGCGGCGCTGCAGTCGATCCCGCGTTCGCTGGTGGAAGCGGCGGCCATCGACGGCGCCGGCCCGGTGCGGCGTTTCTTCCATCTGGTGCTGCCGCTGATCGCGCCGGTGAGCTTCTTCCTGCTGGTGGTCAATCTGGTGTACGCCTTCTTCGATACTTTCCCGGTGATCGACGCCGCCACCGGCGGCGGGCCGGTGCAGTCCACCACCACGTTGATCTACAAGATCTACCGCGAAGGCTTCGCAGGGTTGGATCTCTCCAGTTCCGCCGCGCAGTCGGTGATCCTGATGTTGCTGGTGATCGGCCTGACGGTGATCCAGTTCCGCTTCGTTGAACGTAAGGTGCGCTACCAATGATTGAGAATCGACGCGGGCTGGATGTCTTCAGCCATGTGATGCTGATTATCGGCGTGCTGGTGGTGCTGTTCCCGCTGTACGTGGCCTTTGTCGCCGCCACGCTGGACGACAAACAGGTGTTTCAGGTGCCGATGACGCTGGTGCCCGGCGGTCACCTGTGGGAGAACATCCGCAATATCTGGCAGGGCGGCGTGGGCAACCTCAAGGTGCCGTTCTCGCTGCTGCTGCTCAACAGCGTGATCATGGCGCTGACGATCACCTGCGGCAAGATCGCGGTGTCAGTGCTGTCGGCTTACGCCATCGTGTATTTCCGTTTCCCGCTGCGCAGCCTGTTTTTTTGGCTGATTTTCCTCACCCTGATGCTGCCGGTGGAAGTGCGCATTTTCCCGACGGTGGAGGTGATCTCCAACCTCAACCTGCTGGACAGCTATACCGGCCTGACGCTGCCGCTGATGGCCTCGGCCACCGCCACCTTCCTGCTGCGCCAGTTCTTCATGACGTTGCCGGATGAGCTGCTGGAGGCGGCGCGCATCGACGGCGCCGGGCCGATGCGTTTCTTTTGGGACATCGTGTTGCCGCTGTCGAAAACCAATCTGGCGGCGCTGTTCGTCATCACCTTTATCTACGGCTGGAACCAATACCTGTGGCCGATCCTGATCACCAGCGACGCTTCGATGGGCACCGCGGTGGCGGGCATCAAGAGCATGATCTCCACTTCCGGCGCGCCGACCCAGTGGAACCAGGTGATGGCGGCGATGATTCTGACTTTATTGCCACCGCTGGCGGTGGTGCTTCTGATGCAGCGCTGGTTTGTGCGCGGTCTGGTTGATAGCGAGAAATAACGACGATGGCAGGATTAAAACTACAGGCGGTCACCAAGTCTTACGACGGTAAAACGCCGGTGATCAAACAGATCGACCTCGACGTGGCGGACGGTGAATTCATCGTGATGGTCGGCCCGTCCGGCTGCGGCAAATCCACGCTGCTGCGGATGGTGGCCGGGCTGGAGCGCACCACCAGCGGCGATATCTATATCGATACCCGGCGCGTGACCGATCTGGAGCCCAAGGATCGCGGCATCGCGATGGTGTTCCAGAACTACGCGCTCTATCCGCACATGAGCGTGTACGACAACATGGCCTACGGCCTCAAGATCCGCGGTTTCGGCAAGGAGCATATCCGCCAGCGGGTGGAGGAGGCGGCGCGCATCCTGGAGCTGGAGCCGCTGCTCAAACGCAAACCGCGCGAACTTTCCGGCGGCCAGCGCCAGCGCGTGGCGATGGGGCGCGCTATCGTGCGCGAACCGGCGGTATTCCTGTTCGATGAGCCGCTGTCCAACCTGGACGCCAAGCTGCGGGTGCAGATGCGCCTGGAGCTGCAACAGCTGCATCGTCGTCTGAAAACCACCAGCCTGTACGTCACCCACGATCAGGTGGAGGCGATGACGCTGGCGCAGCGGGTGATCGTAATGAACAAGGGCGTGGCGGAGCAGATCGGCACCCCGAGTGAAGTGTACCAACGGCCGGCTTCGCTGTTTGTCGCCGGCTTTATCGGATCGCCGGCGATGAACCTGCTGCCCGGCACCCTCAGTGCCGACGGCGGCCAGCTGCTGCTGGCGGACGGCATGGCGCTGCCGTTGCCGGCGGCCAAGCCGCAGTGGGCGGGGCGGTCGTTGACGCTGGGCGTTCGGCCGGAGCATATTCAGCTGGTGGCGCAAGGCCAGGGCGTGCCGCTGCAGCTGCAGACGCTGGAACTGCTGGGGGCCGACAATCTGGCGCACGGCCAGTGGGGCGGGCACGGGGTGATCGCGCGGCTGTCGCATGAAACCTTGCCGACGGCGGGCAGTACGCTATATTTGCAGCTGCCTGCTCAGGCGCTGCACTTCTTTGACACCCACAGCGGATTACGGATGGATTGATGACGAGACCCTGGCCTTACCCTCATATTGTCGCCCACCGCGGCGGCGGTTCTCTGGCGCCGGAAAACACCCTGGCGGCGATCAACGTCGGCGCGCGCCACGGCCACAAGATGATCGAGTTCGACGCCAAGCTGGCGCAGGACGGGCAAATTTTCCTGCTGCACGACGACACGCTGGATCGCACCAGCAACGGTTGGGGCGTGGCGGGCGAGCTGCCGTGGGACAAACTGGTGCAGCTGGACGCCGGCAACTGGTACAGTTCGGCCTTCAAGGGCGAGCGGCTGCCGCTGCTGTCGGAGGTGGCGGAACGCTGCCGGGAACACGGCCTGATGGCCAATATCGAGATCAAACCGACCACCGGCAGCGACGATGAAACCGGGCGGGTGGTGGCGCTGGCGGCGCGGTTGCTGTGGCAAGGGCAGACCGACCCGCTGCTCTCCTCCTTCTCGGTCGAAGCGCTGGCGGCGGCGCAACGCACCGTGCCGGACTTGCCGCGCGGCCTGCTGCTGGAGGCCTGGGACGACAACTGGCGCGAGCTGACGGAGCGTCTGGATTGCGTCTCGCTGCATATCGATCACAAAGCGCTGACCGCTGAGCGGGTGAAAGCGTTGAAAGACGCCGGTCTACGCATTCTGGTGTATACCGTCAACCAACCGGATCGCGCGCGTCTGCTGCTCGACTGGGGCGTTGACTGCATTTGCACCGACCGGATAGATTTGATTGGCCCGGATTTTTAATCCGGCGCCGATGAATCCCGCGACGACAAGCCTTGCCGCCGCACCACCGGAAGGAATGCGATGCCTGGCTTTATCCTGTCACTGTGGCACCAGATCGTGCTGTCTTTACCGCTGTTCGTCCTGATCGCGTTGGGTTATGGGCTGATTCGCTGGGGGAAATGGCCTTCCAGTATCACTGATGGCCTGACGCGCTTCGTGTTTTCCCTCGCCTTGCCCGCCATGCTGTTTCGCATGATGTGCGACTTCTCGCAGCGCCCGGCGGTCGACGCCCGGCTGCTGATCGCGTTCTTCGGCAGTTGCCTGCTGGTGTTCGTGCTCGGCCGCCTGGTCGCCCGGCACCTCTTCCGGCTGGATGGGGTCGCTGGTTCGGTGTTTGCGCTGGGCGGTATTTTCTCCAATAACGTGATGCTCGGTTTACCGATCGCCAGCGTGATGCTGGGGCAGGCGGCGATCCCGTCGGTAGCGCTGGTGCTGGTGTTCAACGGCCTGATCCTGTGGACGCTGGTGACGGTGTCGATCGAATGGGCGCGCAACGGCTCGCCGACGCTGAGCGGCTTTGCCAAAACCGCCCGCAGCGTGCTGACCAACCCGTTGATCGTCGGCATCCTGTCCGGCACCCTGTTCAGCCTGACCGGCCTGCCGCTGCCGGCCTTCGTCGATCGGCCGGTCAGCATGCTCGGCCAGGTGGCGGCACCGCTGTCGCTGGTGGTGCTCGGCATGGGCCTGGCGGAGTATCGCATCAGCGAAGGCTGGCAGCTGAGCAGCGCCATCTGCGTGCTGAAGTTGCTGGTGCAGCCGTTGGTGATTTGGCTGCTGGCCTGGATGATGGATCTGCCGCCGATGGAGACCCGCGTGGTGGTGCTGTTGGGCTCAATGGCGGTGGGGGTGAACGTCTACCTGATGTCGCGCCAGTTCAATACGCTCACCGGCCCGGCCGCCACCAGCTTGGTGATGTCCACCGTGCTGGCGGCGATCACCACGCCGCTGATCCTCACCGTTATGGGCGTGCGGGCGTAGCCGGCATCGGCGCCTGCGGCACCGCCGGCGCGGTGCGATTGAACGGATCGCGCGGCTGGTTGCCGTTAGGCAGCAGTTGCCCGCCGTTCGGCGCGGTTTGCAACAGCTGTTGCCGTTGATTGTCGAACTGTCGCTGCTGCTGGAGGCGGCGTTGATCCATCTGCCGGTTGTTCAACAAGCGCTGTTGTTGCGCCTGCTGGCTGTTTTGGTTGAGTAACTGCTGCTGTGAGCGCAGGTCGGTTACGCCGTTGGCCGCCGCCGCCAACCCAGGCAGCAACAGCAGAGCGAACAGAATGTGAGAAGTTTTCATGATGGTTACCTCGCCTTTTTATTAAGCCTAACTCAGCGGTGAAATTTTGCTGGTAGTTTGTATTTTGTTCAGATGTAAACCGCCTTTCATCCCCTTATGCGTCCATCTTCCGTTACAATCGCGGTTTATGAATTGTTAGGATGAACCCATCGTGCTGCTTTTGGTTATCACCACCATTCTGTGGGCGTTCTCTTTCAGCCTGATCGGCGAATATTTGGCGGGCCATGTCGACAGCTGGTTCTCGGTGCTGATGCGCATCGGGCTGGCGGCGCTGGTGTTCCTGCCGTTCCTGCGCTGGCGCAACATCAAACTCAAGGTGATCCTGCTGTATATGCTGGTGGGTGCCTTCCAGCTGGGCATCATGTACCTCATCAGCTTCCGCGCTTATCTCTATCTGACGGTGCCGGAGTTCCTGTTGTTCACCGTGCTGACGCCATTGTACATCACGCTGATCTACGACTTGCTGAGCGGCCGTCGCCTGCGCTGGGGCTACGCCTTCAGCGCGCTGCTGGCGGTGCTGGGCGCGGCGATCATTCGCTATCACCAACTGAGCGAACATTTTTGGTGGGGGCTGTTGCTGGTGCAGGCGGCGAACATCAGCTTCGCCATCGGCATGGTCGGCTATAAGCGCCTGATGGAAGTGCACCCCTTGCCGCAACATACCGCCTTTTCCTGGTTCTACCTGGGGGCGGCGGCAGTGGCGGTGGTGGCCTGGTTCCTGTGGGGCAACCCGCAGCAGCTGCCAACCACCAATCTGCAGTGGGGCGTGCTGATCTGGCTGGGCGTGGTAGCGTCTGGGCTGGGCTATTTCATGTGGAACTACGGCGCGACGCAGGTGGATGCCGGCACGCTCGGCATCATGAACAACATGCATGTGCCGGCCGGCTTGTTGGTCAACCTGGCCATTTGGCAGCAGCAGCCGCACTGGCCGAGCTTTATCCTCGGTGGGGCGGTGATCGTCGCTTCGCTGTGGGTGCACCGCCGCTGGGTGGCGCCGAAACAGCTCGGCTAAACGAGGGCCGGCAGTTTACACGCCGGCCGCCAACGCTTTGGCGCCGGTCGCGCCGGGGCGTGCGGCGTCGCGCACGAACGGCAGATGATCGCAGGCGTGCTGGCGGGCCGAGCGGATAAAGGCTTCGGTCACCGCCTGGCGCTGTTCGCCGTCGCGCACGGCGGCGTACAGGCGGCTCCACAGGCCGTCACCCAGGGTTTTGGTCACCACCAGCCCCTGCCGTTCGAAACTCTCCACCACCCAATGCGGCAGCGCCGCAATCCCCATCCGCGCCGATACCATCTGGATCAGCAGTAGCGTGTTATCGACGTTCTTCAATGCCGGGTTGACGCCCGCCGGCTGCAGGAAATGCCGCCAGATATCCAACCGCTGGCGCTGCACCGGGTAAATCAACAGCGTTTCATCGCTCAAGTCTTCCGGCTCGATGTGCGGCTTGCCGGCCAGCGGATGATCCGGCGCCAGCACCAGACGCACCTCGAAATCGAACATCGGCGAATAGTGCAGGCCGCTGCGCGGCAGAATATCCGACGTCATCACCAGATCCAGTTCGCCCTGTTGCAAGGCTGGCTGCGGATCGAAAGTCACGCCGGAAGTGAAGTCCATCATCACCTGCGGGAAACGCTGGCGGAAGTTGTCCAGCGCCGGCGTCAGCCACTGAATGCAGCTGTGGCATTCGATGGCGATGCGCAGCGTGGTTTGATGCGGCTCGTGGCAGGCCTGCAACGCCTGCTGGATCTGCGGCAGCACCTGTTCCGCCAGCTGCAGCAGGATCTCGCCCTGGGCGGTGAAGCGCAGGGGCTGGCTCTTGCGCACGAACAGCTTGAAGCCCAGACGTTGTTCAAGATCGCTGAACTGGTGCGACAGGGCAGACTGCGTCTGATGAAGTTGGGCCGCCGCCCCCGCCAACGAACCGCTGTTGCGCAGAGCCTGCAGCGTCCGTAAATGTTTCAGTTCGATCATGAGAGTCCTTCACATTGACAGTGAATAAATTGCGCTTGTGGTTAATACAGTACCTGCTGATTATGGATGTGTAAACATCTGGACGGCTAAATGGGGAATATGACGATGGCAATTTTGAATCACACACTGGGTTTTCCTCGCGTTGGGCTACGACGTGAGCTGAAAAAAGCTCAGGAAAGCTACTGGGCCGGCAACTCAACGCAGGAAGAGCTGTTGGCGGTTGGCCGCGAGCTGCGCGCTCGTCATTGGCAGCAGCAACGGCAGGCCGGGGTGGATTTGGTGCCGGTCGGCGATTTCGCCTGGTACGATCATGTGTTGACCACCAGCCTGCTGCTGGGCAACGTGCCGGCGCGCCATCAGAATGCGGATGGCTCTATTGATCTGGACACGCTGTTCCGCATCGGCCGTGGCCGCGCACCGACCGGCGAGCCGGCGGCCGCGGCGGAAATGACCAAATGGTTCAATACCAACTACCACTACATGGTGCCCGAATTCCAGCAAGGCCAGCAGTTCAAGCTGGGCTGGACCCAACTGCTGGACGAAGTGGACGAAGCGCTGGCGCTGGGGCATCACATCAAGCCGGTGTTGCTTGGCCCAGTGACTTATCTGTGGTTGGGTAAAGTGAAGGGCGAGCCGTTCGACCGCCTGTCGCTGCTGAAAGAGATCCTGCCGGTTTACCAGCAGGTGCTGGCGGAGCTGGCGAAGCGCGGCGTCGAGTGGGTGCAAATCGACGAACCTGCGCTGGTGCTGGAGCTGCCGCAAGCCTGGCTGGACGCCTTCAAACCGGCGTATGACGCGTTGCAGGGGCAGGTTAAGTTGCTGTTGACCACGTATTTCGACAGCGTCGGCCACAACCTCGACACCATTCGCACGCTGCCGGTGCAGGGGCTGCACGTCGATCTGGTCGCCGGCCATGACGATATCGCCGCGCTGAGCGCCGCATTGCCGCAAGACTGGCTGCTGTCGCTGGGCGTGATCAACGGCCGCAACGTTTGGCGCGCCGATCTGAGCCGCTGGTTCGAACGTCTGCAGCCGCTGGTGGGACAGCGCCCGCTATGGATCGGCACCTCCTGTTCACTGCTGCACAGCCCGATCGATCTGAGCGTGGAAAGCCGTCTGGACGAAGAAGTGAAAAGCTGGTTCGCCTTCGCCCTGCAAAAATGCGCCGAGCTGGCGCTGTTGAGCTCGGCGCTGAACGCGCCTGACGCGACGAAACAGGCCGAGCTGGACGCCTACAGCGCGCCGATCCGCGCCCGTCGCCAGTCGAACCGCGTGCATAACCCACAGGTTGAGCGCCGTCTGGCCGCGATCACCGCGCAGGACTGCGAACGCCGCAGCGCGTACGCCGAGCGCGCCAGGGCGCAGCACGAGCGTTTCAAGCTGCCGGCCTGGCCGACGACGACCATCGGTTCGTTCCCACAGACCACCGAAATCCGCGGCCTGCGTCTGGACTTCAAACAGGGCCGTTTGGACGGCAGCAACTACCGCACCAGCATCGGTGAGCACATCAAACAGGCGATCGTCGAGCAGGAGCGCCTCGGGCTGGACGTACTGGTGCACGGTGAAGCCGAGCGCAACGACATGGTGGAATATTTCGGTGAGAACCTCGACGGCTTCGTGTTTACCCAGAATGGTTGGGTGCAGAGCTACGGTTCCCGCTGCGTGAAGCCGCCGGTGATCATCGGTGACGTCAGCCGCCCGGAAGCCATTACCGTCGAATGGGCCAAATTCGCCCAGTCGTTGACCGACAAGCCGGTGAAAGGCATGTTGACCGGGCCGGTGACCATCCTGTGCTGGTCGTTCCCGCGTGAAGACGTGACCCGCGAAGTGATCGCCAAGCAGATTGCGCTGGCGCTGCGCGACGAGGTGGAAGATTTGGAAAAAGCCGGCATCGGCATCATTCAGATCGACGAACCTGCGCTGCGCGAGGGGCTGCCGCTGCGACAATCCGACTGGGCCGCCTACCTGAACTGGGCGGTGGATGCCTTCAAATTGAACGCCGCCGTGGCGCAGGATGACACCCAGATCCACACCCACATGTGTTACTGCGAGTTCAACGACATCATGGACTCCATCGCCGCGCTGGACGCCGACGTGATCACCATCGAGACCTCGCGTTCCGATATGGATCTGCTGGAAGCCTTCAAAGAGTTCGAATACCCGAACGAAATCGGGCCGGGCGTCTACGATATCCACTCGCCGAACGTGCCGAGCGTGGAATGGATCGAAGCGCTGCTGCGTAAAGCGGCGCAGAACATCCCGGCGGAACGCCTGTGGGTCAACCCCGATTGCGGCCTGAAAACTCGCGGTTGGCCTGAAACCCGGCAGTCGCTGGCCAACATGGTATTGGCGGCGCAGCGCCTGCGCGAGCACGCGTGATGCCGTGCGGCGGGTAAACCGCCGCAGATAGATTTACTGGTGTGATGATTGGGCGCTTCGGCGCCCTTTTTTATGCGAGGGGGATTACTTGACGCCGTGCTGGGCGAACCACGCCAGCATGCGCTGCCAGCCGTCTTCCGCCGCTTCGGCGTTGTAGCTGGGGCGATAGTCGGCGTTGAATGCGTGCCCGACGCCAGGATACACCACGATTTCGGCATCGGCGTTGGCGGCGCGGATCGCCTGACGCATGTTTTCCACCGTATCCAGCGGAATGCCGCTGTCCTGCCCGCCATACAGCCCCAGCACTGGCGTTGACAAGTGCGTGGCGATATCGACCGGATGCTTCGGCGAATTCAGCGTTTTTTCACCCACCAGTTTGCCGTACCAGGCGACGGCCGCTTTTAACTGCGGGTTGTGCGCCGCGTACAGCCAGGTAATTCGGCCGCCCCAGCAAAAACCGGTGATCGCCAGCTTGCCGGCGTCGCCGCCGTGGCGGATAGCCCAGTGCGCGGCGTGATCCAGATCCGACAGCACCTGACGATCCGGCACCTTGGTCACCAGCTGCTGGAACAGCTCGCCGATATCGGTGTAGTCGTTGGCGTCGCCCTGGCGGAAATAGAGCTCGGGAGCAATCGCCAGATAGCCCTGTTTGGCCAGACGGCGGCACAGATCCTGAATATGTTCATGGACGCCGAAGATTTCCTGCACCACCAGCACGATGGGGAAGGGGCCGTTGTGGTCGGCGGGTTTGGCGACGTAGGCCGGCAGCGCGTCTCCCTGGGAAGGAATAGTCGTTTGCCCGGCGTGAATGCCCTGTTCATCGGTGATAATCGCGGAGGCGGCTACCGGCGCGGCGGCCGGGGCGAATCCTCCCTGAGCCTGTTCTAATGTCATCACATGTTCGGTTTTCATTGCGGTCTCCGTGCAATAGAAAAAAGCGCTGAGATTAACTATAGGAAAGATTACCCATTATTGGCGCCGCGTGGCGCACTTTCGGACAAGTCGATAAAAAACGGCTAATTATCTGGCTTTACGGCATTTTTAAGCGCTTTTTATCATGTTATTACGCGTTTTGGCCCGCGTAAGTGCCATAAGGTGCGTTAGAGGGCTTTTTTGTCCCTAAGCAACCGATAAGATGGGGGTATTTCGAATTGATGAGCTAAATAGTTTCAGTCGGCAACCAACAGGCAGGGAGCGGCAAGGTTTGTCGGCTAGACTGAGGTTTAGCGGTACGTTCTGGATGCCTTGCAGTGCTTTTTTGTGATAAAAATCACAAAAAATATGTAGCATGTAATTTGTTTCTCTTTTCATAGTGACTATCGTCACGAAATTAAGCGGCGATTTTCAGTAGAGTGCTTTTTTGTTCCTCCCAATAAACATGATCCATGAGGAGTCTCGTATGTCTCAGTCTGATGTTTTTCATCTCGGCCTCACCAAGAACGATTTACAAGGGGCCCAGCTTGCCATCGTGCCGGGCGATCCGCAGCGCGTAGAGAAAATTGCCAAGCTGATGGAAAATCCGGTGCATCTGGCCTCCCATCGTGAATTCACCACCTGGCGCGCAGAGCTGGATGGCAAGGCGGTGATCGTCTGCTCCACCGGCATCGGCGGCCCGTCTACCTCTATCGCGGTGGAAGAGCTGGCGCAACTGGGCATCCGCACCTTCCTGCGCATCGGCACCACCGGCGCCATTCAGGCGAACATCAACGTCGGCGACGTGCTGGTGACTACGGCAGCGGTACGCCTCGACGGCGCCAGCCTGCACTTTGCGCCGATGGAGTTCCCGGCGGTCGCGGACTTCGCCTGCACCACCGCGCTGGTGGAAGCGGCCAAAGCCAGCGGCGCCACCACCCACATTGGCGTGACGGCTTCTTCCGATACCTTCTATCCGGGCCAGGAACGTTACGATACCTACTCTGGCCGCGTGGTCAGCCGTTTCAAAGGCTCGATGGAAGAATGGCAGGCGATGGGCGTGATGAACTATGAAATGGAATCCGCCACGCTCCTGACCATGTGCGCCAGCCAGGGCCTGCGCGCCGGCATGGTGGCCGGGGTGATCGTTAACCGCACCCAGCAAGAGATCCCGAACGCCGAGACCATGAAAAACACCGAAAGCAAAGCGGTGCAGATCGTGGTGGACGCCGCCCGCCGTCTGCTGTAATCGCCTTCCCTCAACGGGCCGCCGACGCGGTCCGTTGAGATTGATGACAAACCTCATGCCATTGCCCGGTTTGCAGAAAGCAGCGGATAACAAACAGGGAAAATCAATTTATTGAGTTTCGGCTGATAACCACAAAGGAGGAAAAACCGCGTTTTTTCCTCCTTTGTCAACGGACTGAACGGGCCGCCGACGCGGTCCGTTTTTCCATTCGCGGCTAATCTGTTACGGTGATACTCCTCAGCGCTGCGCCGATGGCCGCCGCGCGTTGTCATAACAAAAACAACGAGGACGTTTATGACCGCCCAGATCCTGCTTCATCCTTCGCTTGCGCCGCTCGACGGCGGCATTAACTTCCGTGACTTCGGCGGCAACGGCGTGGCCGACGGGCGCCGCATCAAACGCGGCCTGCTGTTCCGCTCCGGTTCTCTCGAGCGGCTGACGGAAAACGACTGCACTTTCCTCGCTGGGGTGCCGGTGCGTTCGGTGCTGGACTACCGCGATGCCGACGAAGTGCAGGCCAAACCGGATATTCTGTGGAATGGCGCCGACTATCACCACGTGCCGGCCAACCCGCTGAGCAGCGAAGTCAACGCCAACCTGGAAAAGCTCACCAACGAAACGCTGGCCGCTTTCGACGCCCGGGCGTTCATGCTGGAGCTGTATCGCCGCCTGCCGTTCGGCAATGCGGCCTATCAGCGGTTGGCGCAGCTGTTGAGCAACCCCGGCGGCGGCGCAATCGTGCAACACTGCGCGGTCGGCAAGGATCGCACCGGGGTCGGTTCGGCGCTGGTGCTGTTCGCGCTGGGGGCCGACGAAGCGACGGTGCTGGAAGACTATCTGCTGACCGAAACCACGCTGGCCGCTTTCCGCGAGCAGATGCTGGATCAGCTGTCTATCAAGTTGAATGCGGCGGCGCTGGAGCAATTCGCCTACGTGCTCAGCGCGCGCGAGGAGTTCCTGATGACGGCGCTGGGCTGCATCCGCCAACAATACGGCTCCACCGACCGCTGGCTGGAAGCGGAATACGGCCTGGGCGCGGCCCAGCGCGAAGTGCTGCGGGCGTTCTACCTCGAGTAAATTGCCGCGTGTTTAGCCGGGGTTTAACTCGCCCCGGCTTATCCTAGGCGGCGAACCATCGCGTATCAGGAGCCCCGCATTGAGCCTCAATGACGTTATTAACTGGGTCAGCGACGTCGTGCGTCAGCACGAAGGCTGGGCCATTCCCATCATCTTCTTCCTGGCGTTCGGCGAGTCGCTGGCGTTTTTGTCGCTGCTGCTGCCGGCCACGGTGATCCTGCTGGCGCTGGGCGCGCTGATCGGCGAAAGCGGCATCGCCTTTTGGCCGATTTGGGCCGCCGCCGCCGCCGGGGCGTTTTTCGGCGACTGGCTCTCGTACTGGATCGGCTACCACTATCAGGATCGGGTGGCCCATATGTGGCCGCTGTCGCGCAATCCGCAGCTGCTGGCGCGCGGCCACGCCTTCTTTGAGCGCTGGGGCGTGCTGGGCATTTTCATTGGCCGCTTCTTCGGCCCGCTGCGCGCCGTGGTGCCGCTGGTGGGGGGCATTTGCGGCATGCCGCAGCGCTACTTCCAGTTGGCCAACGTCACGTCGGCGATGATCTGGGCGTTCGGCATTCTGGCGCCGGGGGCGTTCGGCATCAAGTGGCTCAGCCAGTGGCTGGGCTGATTTCTCGCTAAATTGCGCAGCGCCGCGCAATATTGTGCGCGGCGGGCAAAATCAGGCTGGACATCCATACAGCCTCCCCTTAACGTGACGGGCAATGGGCGTGCGAAACGCCGGAACGGCAAGGTGCAACAGGAGGCAGGGTGGATACCAGTCTGATTTATGGGATTGGCGGCGTCGCGATCGGCATGCTGTTAGGGTGGCTGATCGCCAGTCTGCGAGTGCAGCAGACGAACGCGCAACATGAAACCGAACTGCGGTTGCTGGAGCAAGCGTTGCAGCAGGCGCAGCAGGAGATGGCCGTGCGGCAGGAGGCCCAGCAGCGCCACGAACAGCAGTCGCGCCAGAACGAGCTGGAGCTGCGCAACCTGCACAGCCAGCTGGCGGCCGGACATGAAAAACTGCAACAGCTCAACCATTGGCGCAACGAATGCGAGCTGCTCAACCAAGAGCTGCGCGCCCAGCGCGAGGTGAACAGCGCGCAGGAGGCCGAGCTGCGCGAAGTCACCATCCGTCTGGAAGAGACGCGCATGGCGGCGGAGGAGAAGCAGCGTCTGCTGATCAACAGCGAACAGCGCCTCACCACCCAGTTTGAAAACCTCGCCAACCGCATTTTTGAACACAGCGGCCGCAAGGTGGACGAGCAAAATAAGCAAAGTTTGGATCGGTTACTGCTGCCGCTGCGCGAACAACTGGACGGTTTCCGCCGGCAGGTGCAGGACAGCTTTGGCCAGGAGGCGCGTGAGCGCCATACGCTGACGCACGAGATACGCAATCTGCAGCAGTTGAATGCGCAGATGGCGCGCGAGGCCATCAACCTCACCAAGGCGCTGAAAGGCGACAACAAGACCCAGGGCAACTGGGGTGAAGTGGTGCTGAGCCGGGTGCTGGAGGCCTCCGGCCTGCGCGAAGGGCACGAGTATGAAACGCAGGTCAACGTGCGGGTAGATCATCAGAGCCGCATGCAGCCCGATGTGATCGTGCGCCTGCCGCAGGGCAAGGATGTCGTGATCGACGCCAAGATGTCGCTGATCGCCTACGAGCGCTATTTCAACGGTGAAGACGAGGCGGAGCGCGAAGCGGCGCTGAGCGAACATATCGCTTCGCTGCGCGGCCACATTCGCATGCTGGGCCGCAAGGACTACCAGCAGCTGCCGGGGCTGCGTTCGCTGGACTATGTGCTGATGTTCATTCCGGTCGAGCCGGCCTTCCTGCTGGCTATCGATCGCGAGCCGGAGCTGATCAGCGAAGCGCTCAAGCACAACATCATGCTGGTCAGCCCGACCACGTTGCTGGTGGCGCTGCGTACCATCACCAACCTGTGGCGCTATGAGCATCAGAGCCAGAATGCCCAGCGCATCGCCGAGCGCGCGGCGAAACTGTATGACAAGATGCGGCTGTTCGTGGACGATATGTCCGCACTGGGGCAGAGCCTGGACAAGGCGCAGGGCAGTTATCGTCAGGCGATGAACAAACTGAGCGAAGGCCGTGGTAATCTTATCGGCCAAATTGAAGGTTTCCGCGCGCTGGGGGTTGAGGTCAAGCGGCCGATCAACCCGCTGCTGGCGCAGCAAGCCGGCGCGCAACACGATGAAGCGGAAGAGGCGAACGACGACGAGGTCGCCGCGCTGCCGCAGACGAACGACGATGATGATACCGCCGGGGAACCGGGCTTCGTTTCGCACGGCTGAGGCCGTGGCGAGGTGGGGTATTCCTCGGGCTTCTGGTACACTCATCCACACAAAATTGACTGAATAGCAGGCAGGACAATGGCAGATCAATCGCAGGAAACCACCGATTTCGGTTTTCGCACCGTCGCTAGAGACGAAAAACAGGCCATGGTGGCGGACGTTTTTCATTCGGTAGCGGCAAAGTATGACGTGATGAACGACCTGATGTCGTTCGGCATCCACCGTATCTGGAAGCGTTTCACCATTGACTGCAGCGGCGTGCGCCGCGGGCAGCGCGTGCTGGATCTGGCCGGTGGCACCGGCGACCTGGCCGCCAAGTTCTCCCGCATGGTTGGCGAGCAGGGGCAGGTGGTGCTGGCGGACATCAACGATTCGATGCTGAAGATGGGGCGCGAGAAGCTGCGCGATCGCGGCATCGTCGGCAACATCAATTACGTGCAGGCCAACGCCGAAGCGCTGCCGTTCCCGGATAATTACTTCGATTGCATCACCATCTCCTTTGGCCTGCGTAACGTCACCGACAAAGACAAAGCGCTGCGTTCGATGTTCCGCGTGCTGAAGCCGGGCGGCCGCCTGTTGGTGCTGGAGTTCTCCAAACCGCTGCTGGCGCCGCTGAGCAAAGCTTACGACGCATACTCTTTCCACGTGCTGCCGAAGATCGGCGAGCTGGTAGTGAAAGATCCGGACAGCTATCGCTATCTGGCGGAATCGATCCGTATGCACCCCGATCAGGAAACCCTGAAGGGCATGATGGGCAACGCCGGTTTTGAAAACGTCACCTATTTCAACCTGACCGGTGGGATTGTCGCCCTGCATCGCGGCTTCAAGTTCTGAGAGGGAGATGCCGATGCTGTTTACCCCTCTGCTGACCGGTGCGCTGGAAACCTCGCTGAATAACCTGCTGTTTCGCGATCGCAGCATGAAAGCCGCTCGCCAACGCCTGGCGGGCAAGGTGCTGCGCATCGAACTGGAAGAGTTGGCTTCACCGCTGGTGCTGGTGTTCAGCGAACTGCGCGTGGATGTGCTGGGGCAGTCTGAAGACAGCGCCGATTGCACGGTGCGCAGCCGCATTCCCTCCTTACTGAAGCTGCGCGATCGCCAGCAGTTGCCGGTGCTGATGCGCAGCGGCGAATTGACGGTGGAAGGGGATATTCAGGTGGTGCAACAGCTGGTTGGCCTGCTCGATCTGGCGGAGTGGGATCCGGCGGAATGGCTGGCGCCCTATATCGGCGATATCGCCGCTCAAGGCATTACGCAGGCGCTGGGCAAAGGTGCTTCGTTACTCAAGGCCGGATTGATGCGTCGGCAGCAAGACATGGCTGAGGCGCTGACGGAAGAGTGGCGTCTGGCACCGGGGCCGCTGGAAGTGGTGTGGTTCAATGAAGAAGTGGATGCGCTCGCCCGCAGCGCGGAAGCGCTGATTGCCCGCATGGATAAGTTGGAGGGCAAGCGATGACCCCAGGCGAACTGCGCCGTTTGTATTTTATCGTCCGCGTTTTTCTCAGCTATGGGCTGGACGAGCTGATCCCGACAATGCGTTTGACGCTGCCGCTGCGCTTCGGCCGCCGGCTGCTGTTCTGGATGCCTAATCGGCACAAGGACAAACCGCTGGGCGAACGTCTGCGGCTGGCGCTGCAGGAATTGGGGCCGGTCTGGATCAAGTTCGGCCAGATGATGTCGACCCGCCGCGATCTGTTCCCGCCGCACATTGCCGATCAGCTGACGCTGCTGCAGGATCGGGTGGCGCCTTTCGACGGTGCGCTGGCGCGCAAGCATATCGAGCTGGCGATGGGCGGCCCGCTGGAAACCTGGTTCGACGACTTCGAGCAGCAGCCGCTGGCGTCCGCCTCGATCGCGCAGGTGCATACCGCGCGGCTGAAAACCACCGGCCAGGAAGTGGTGCTGAAGGTGATCCGGCCGGATATCGGGCCGATTATCAAAGCCGACGTGCGCTTGATGTACCGGCTGGCAGGCTGGGTGCCGAAGCTGTTGCCGGACGGCCGCCGCCTGCGTCCGCGCGAAGTGGTGCGCGAGTACGAAAAAACCCTGCTGGACGAATTGAACCTGCTGCGCGAAGCGGCCAACGCCATTCAGCTGCGTCGCAATTTCGACGGCAGCCCGATGCTGTACGTGCCGGAAGTTTACTCCGACTACTGCCGCGAAAGCGTGTTGGTGATGGAGCGTATCTACGGCATTCCGGTCTCGGACATCGCCACGCTGGAGCAGCAGGGCACCAACATGAAACTGTTGGCGGAACGCGGCGTTCAGGTGTTCTTTACCCAGGTATTCCGCGACAGCTTCTTCCATGCGGACATGCATCCCGGTAATATTTTCGTCAGCTACGAACATCCGGAAGATCCCTGCTACATCGGCATCGACTGCGGCATCGTCGGTTCGTTGAACAAGGATGACAAACGCTATCTGGCGGAAAACTTCATCGCCTTCTTCAACCGCGATTACCGCAAGGTGGCGGAACTGCACGTCGACTCCGGCTGGGTGCCGCGCGACACCAACGTGGAAGACTTCGAATTCGCCATCCGTACCGTGTGCGAACCGATTTTCGAGAAGCCGCTGGCGGAGATCTCCTTCGGCAACGTGCTGCTGAACCTGTTCAACACCGCGCGCCGCTTCAATATGGAAGTGCAGCCGCAGCTGGTGTTATTGCAGAAGACCTTGCTGTATGTTGAAGGGCTGGGGCGTCAGCTTTACCCGCAGTTGGATCTGTGGACCACCGCCAAGCCGTTCCTCGAGAGTTGGCTGCGCGATCAGGTCGGCATTCCCGCCGTGGTGCGCGCGCTGAAAGAGAAGGCGCCGTTCTGGGCGGAGAAACTGCCCGAGCTGCCCGAGCTGTTTTACGACAGCCTGCAGCAGCATAAACTGTTGCAACAAAGCGTTGATAAGCTGACCAACCAGATGCAGGCTCAGCGGGTTCGTCAGGGGCAGTCACGTTATTTGTTCGGCGTTGGCGCTACACTGTTGGTAAGCGGCACGCTGTTGCTGCTGGGGCAAATCGAGGTGTTCCCTGCCTGGATGATGGCCGCTGGCATCGTATGCTGGGTGATTGGCTGGAAGCGAACCACCTGATTTAATTCGTTACTCTGGTAAAGTCGGCTCTATAATGCGGGCTGGCTTTAAAAGACCCCTTAAAATTAGAGGTAATTAAAATGGGCGGTATTAGTATTACGCAATTGTTGATCATCGCAGTGATCGTGGTGCTGCTGTTCGGTACCAAAAAACTGCGCACGCTGGGTTCCGATCTCGGCGCCTCGATCAAGGGCTTCAAAAAAGCGATCGGCGACGACACGCCGTCGACCCCCAACACGGCTGAAAAAAGCAGCCTGGATGACGCTGATTTCTCGGCCAAGCCTATTACCGATAAGCAGCCGGAAGTGAAACCGGAAGAGTCGAAGAACAAAGAGCAGGTATAAACCGTGTTTGACATTGGGTTTAGTGAGCTGCTGCTGGTGCTGGTGATCGGCCTGGTTGTTCTGGGGCCGGAACGCTTGCCGGTTGCGGTCAGAACGGTATCGGGCTGGATCCGCGCGCTGCGCTCGCTGGCGGCCTCGGTGCAGCACGAACTGTCTCAGGAGCTGAAGCTGCAGGAGCTGCAGGACAGCCTGAAGAAAGCCGAACAGGCCGGCCTGCAGAACCTGACGCCGGAGTTGAAGGCGTCGATGGATGAGCTGAAAGACGCGGCGGAATCCTTGAAACGCACCTACCGGGGCGAGAAAGAAGAGCTGGCGAACACCATCCATAACCCGCAGGCCATCGATCCGGAAGCCTTGCACGACGGCGTGACGCCGGCGGAAGCGGCAACCAGCGCCAGCGCGCCCGCCGCCGTGCCAAAACCGGCAGTGGAACCTGAAGCCGTCGTGGCTGCGCCAGTGGCGGCGCAACCGGCTAAGGCGCCGGTGGAAACCGCGCCTGCTCCTGTCGAACCTGTTGCGGATAAAACCCCAGCGTCTCACCAACCTAGTGGCGATCGTTAATACATGGCTGTTGAAGATACCCAACCCCTTATCAGTCATCTGATAGAGCTGCGCAAGCGGCTGTTGAACTCGATTATTTGCGTACTGGCGGTGTTCGTGGTGCTGGTGTTTTTCGCCAACGACATCTACCAGCTGGTTTCTGCGCCGCTGCTCAAGCAGTTGCCGGCCGGCGCGAGCATGATCGCCACCGACGTGGCGTCACCGTTTTTCACCCCGATCAAGCTGACCATGATCGTTTCGGTGTTCGTCTCTGCGCCGATGATCCTGTATCAGGTATGGGCGTTTATCGCGCCTGCGCTGTACAAGCATGAACGCCGCCTGATGATGCCGTTGCTGGTGTCCAGCAGCCTGTTGTTTTACCTCGGCATGGCCTTCGCCTACTTCATCGTGTTCCCGCTGGCCTTCGGCTTCTTCGCCAAGACCGCGCCGATGGGGGTGACCATTGCGACCGACATTAAAAACTACCTCGATTTCGTCATGGCGCTGTTTATGGCGTTTGGCGTCGCCTTCGAAGTGCCGGTCGCCATCATTCTGCTGTGCTGGAGCGGCGTCACTTCGCCGGAAGACCTGAAGAAGAAACGGCCGTATGTGTTGGTCGGCGCGTTTGTGGTCGGCATGTTGTTGACGCCGCCGGACGTGTTCTCGCAAACCCTGCTGGCGATACCGATGTATCTGCTGTTTGAAGTGGGGGTATTCTTCGCTCGCTTCTATACCGGCAAACGCCGTCCGCAGGCGGAAGACGACGACGAGGGTGACGAACCCCCAGCGCCCTGATCCACATTGATTGCGAAGCCGCCCATAGGGCGGCTTTTGCTTTGGAAAAAACCATGTTTGATATCGGCGTTAACCTCACCAGCAGCCAATTCGCCAAAGACCGCGAGACCGTGGTGGAGCGCGCCCGCGCGGCGGGCGTTACCGGGATGCTGATTACCGGCACCGATCTGCCTGAGAGCCGCGAGGCCGCCAAACTGGCGCAGCAGCATGCGGGCTATTGCTGGTCCACCGCCGGTGTGCATCCGCATAACGCCGGCAGCTGGGATGAACGTAGCGCTGAGCAGATTTATGCCCTGGCCGCCGGCCCAGAAGTGGTGGCGATCGGTGAATGCGGTCTGGATTTCAACCGCAACTTCTCGACGCCGGAGCAGCAGGAAGCGGCGTTCAGCGCGCAACTGGCGCTGGCGGCGGAGTTGGCGCTGCCGGTGTTTCTTCACTGTCGCGACGCACACGCACGTTTTGCCGAGCTACTGACGCCGTGGTTGGATAAACTGCCCGCGGCCGTGGTGCACTGCTTCACCGGCACCGCCGAAGAATTAGCAAGCTGCCTGTCGCTGGGCCTGTCGATCGGGATTACCGGTTGGGTATGCGACGAGCGGCGCGGTCTGGAATTGCGCGCCCTGCTGCCGCAGATCCCGGCCGAGCGTCTGCTGCTGGAAACTGACGCCCCTTATCTGTTGCCCCGGGATTTACAGCCTAAACCCGCATCTCGCCGCAACGAACCCTGTTTCCTGCCCCACATCGTGCATCAGGTCGCCGTCTGGCGGCAGGAAGAGCCGCAATGGCTGGGGCAAAAAACCGATGAGAACGCCCGCCGGCTATTCCGGCTGGTTTGAGCTAGGAGAAAACTATGAGCTATGCATTTCCGGGCACCTTTCCTGGTCGCCGTATGCGCCGCGTGCGCCGTCATGACTTCAGCCGCCGTCTGGTCGCCGAGAACCAACTGACGGTCAATGACCTGATTTATCCGGTGTTCGTCATGGAAGGCAGCAACCGCCAGGAAGAAGTGGCCTCGATGCCGGGCGTATCGCGCATGACGATCGATCTGCTGGTCAAGGAAGCGGAAACCATCGCCAAACTCGGCGTGCCGGTCATCTCCCTGTTCCCGGTGATTGAACCGGGCTTGAAGTCGCTGCATGCGGAAGAAGCCTACAACCCGGAAGGGCTGGTGCAGCGCACGGTGCGCGCGCTGAAAGACGCGGTGCCTGAGTTGGGCATTCTGACCGACGTAGCGCTCGATCCCTACACCACCCACGGTCAGGACGGGGTGATCGATGAGCAGGGCTACGTGATTAACGACGTGACCAAAGACATTCTGGTGCGTCAGGCGCTGTCTCATGCCGAAGCGGGCGCGGAAATCGTGGCGCCGAGCGACATGATGGACGGCCGTATCGGGGCGATCCGCGATCGTCTGGAGCTGCAGGGCCTGGTGAACACCCAGATCATGGCCTACTCCGCCAAGTACGCTTCCTGCTATTACGGTCCGTTCCGCGATGCGCTGGGTTCCAGCGGCAACCTGAAAGGCGGCAACAAAAAGACCTATCAGATGGATCCGGCCAACAGCGATGAAGCGCTGCAAGAGATTGCGCAGGATCTGCAGGAAGGCGCGGACATGGTGATGGTGAAACCGGGCATGCCTTACCTGGATGTGGTGCGCCGGGTGAAGGATACCTTCGGTGTGCCGACTTTCGCTTATCAGGTGTCCGGCGAGTACGCCATGCACATGGCGGCGATTCAGAACGGCTGGCTGCAGGAGCAGCCTGCGGTGATGGAGTCGTTGATGTGCTTTAAACGCGCCGGCGCCGACGGCGTGCTGACCTACTTCGCCAAACGTGTCGCCCAATGGCTGCATGAAGAAGCGCTGCGCCGCTAAGCGCGATACCGTAAAAAAGGCGCCTGAGGGCGCCTTTTTGCATTACATTTTCTGGAATTGCCGATTGTCGATGCTTTGACTGACCTGTTTGTTGATCAGGTTGAGCAACAGCATCGAGCGGGCCTCGCCGTCCGGCTCGGTGTAGATCGCCTGCAGCCCTTCGAATACGCCATCGACGATCAGAACGGTATCGCCCGGCTGCGGGGTTTCCGGATCGACGTAGGTCTCGCTGGTGTGCGTGCGCAGTTCATCGATCACCTTGCTCGGGATGACGCTCGGCAGCGCGCCGAAACGCACGAAGTGGCTGACGCCGCGGGTGGCGCTGATGGTGGTGGTGTGAATGCGCTCCGGGTCGAATTCCACAAACAGATAATTGGGAAACAGGGGTTCGCTGACCGCGATGCGCTTACCACGCACGATTTTTTCCAGCGTGATGATCGGGCTGAGGCAGTTTACCTGCTGCCGCTCCAGATGTTCCTGCGCTCGCAACAGCTGACCGCGTTTGCAATAAAGTAGATACCAGGATTCCATAATTTCACATGCCTTTCTGCCAGCCGGTAAGCATATCAAAAGCTATTCCGGATACATAGTGATGCAAGTTTCAGCATGTAACATCGCCTATCTTTCTGAATCTACGGCTATTAGCGAGGGGTCACACACTTATCGATACGGCGCTGGTATAACAGAGGGCTAAAAATTTGTTACCGTCACAGTATGGCAAGGCGTTGCGCCGCCGGCTGTGACGCTATTCATCGTTTTTGACCGAGGGGAGAAGAATGGAGCTGTTTCTGTTGAGCAACGGCAAGCTGTCTGGCGAAGCCGAGCTGCTGGGGTACGCCAAAAGCCAACTGCTGGCGATGATTGCGCGCCGCGGCATCAAATCCGCCGTCTTTATCCCTTACGCGCTGATCCGTTACGACTACGATCGGCGCGCGCAGGAGCTGGCGCAAACATTGGGCATTGAAGTCACCAGCATTCACCACGCCGCTTCACCGGCGGCGGCGATCGCGCAGGCCGAATGCATTTTGGTCAGCGGCGGCAACACCTGGTTGCTGAACCAGATGCTGCACGAACAAAGCCTGATCGTGCCTATCCAGCGCGCGGTGCGCGAGCGTGAAGTGCCTTACGTCGGCTGGAGCGCAGGTTGCAACGTGGCGACGCCGAGTATTCGCACCACCAATGACATGCCGGTGCGCTGCAGCGTGGTGTTGCCGGCGCTGGGGTTGTTCCCGGTGCAGATTAACCCGCATTACATCGATGCGCACATCAGCGGCCACATGGGCGAAACCCGTGACGAGCGTCTCGCGGAGTTCTGTGCGATCAACCCGAGCGAATCGGTAGTGGCGTTGCGTGAAGGCAGTCTGTTGCACGTTGAAGGCAATGCGCTGCGTTATTTCAGCGCCAACGGGCAGGGCTTTAAGGTGTTCCGCCACGGCGAAGAGACGCGAGAATATCAGGATACGCGCGCACTGGCTGCGCTGGTGCCGTTCAACTGCGGCTGAGAGCCACCCGGCAGCGGGCGGCGTTAACAAAATTGCAGCAACAACCTTGAAGAGGGCTTATAATGCCCTCCCCACTGGCCGCTATAATGATCAGCATGAAATACCGTGACTTACGCGATTTCCTCTCGTTGCTGGAGAAGAGAGGGGAACTAAAACGCATCAGCCAGCCGATCGATCCTTACCTGGAAATGACGGAAATTGCCGATCGCACCCTGCGGGCGGGCGGCCCGGCACTGCTGTTTGAAAACCCGAAAGGGTACGACATGCCGGTGCTGTGCAACCTGTTCGGCACCGCCAATCGCGTGGCGATGGGCATGGGGCAGGAAGACATCAGCGCGCTGCGCGAAGTCGGCAAACTGCTGGCTTTCCTCAAAGAGCCGGAGCCGCCGAAAGGTTTCCGCGATCTGTTCGACAAAATACCGAAGTTCAAGCAGGTGCTGAACATGCCGACCAAGGTACTGGGATCCGCGCCTTGTCAGGAGCAGGTATGGCAGGGCGATGATGTCGATCTGGGCCGCATTCCGGTGATGCACTGCTGGCCGGAAGACGCCGCGCCGCTGATCACCTGGGGGCTGACGGTGACCCGCGGCCCGCATAAGGAACGGCAAAACCTCGGTATCTATCGTCAGCAGGTGCTGGGCAAGAATAAAGTGATCATGCGCTGGCTGTCGCACCGCGGCGGCGCGCTGGATTACCAGGAGTGGTGCCAGGCGCACCCCGGCGAGCGTTTCCCGGTTGCGGTGGCGCTGGGCGCCGATCCCGCCACTATCCTCGGCGCGGTGACGCCGGTGCCGGATACCCTGTCTGAATACGCCTTTGCCGGGCTGCTGCGCGGCAATAAAACCGAAGTGGTCAAGTGCCTTTCCAACGATCTGGAAGTGCCCGCCAGTGCCGAAATCGTGCTGGAAGGCTATATCGAGCCGGGTGAAATGGCGCCGGAAGGCCCCTACGGTGACCACACCGGTTACTACAATGAAATCGACCAGTTCCCGGTATTCACCGTCACGCACATCACCCAGCGTCGCAACGCGATTTACCACTCGACCTACACCGGCCGGCCGCCGGATGAGCCGGCGATCCTGGGCGTGGCGCTGAATGAAGTGTTCGTGCCGATCCTGCAAAAACAGTTCCCGGAAATCGTTGATTTTTATCTGCCGCCGGAAGGGTGCTCGTATCGTCTGGCGGTGGTGACCATGAAAAAACAGTACGCCGGCCACGCGAAACGCGTGATGATGGGCGTCTGGTCGTTCCTGCGGCAGTTTATGTACACCAAATTTGTTATCGTCTGTGACGATGACGTCAATGCGCGCGATTGGAATGACGTGATTTGGGCGATCACCACACGAATGGATCCGGCAAGGGATACGGTTCTGGTGGAGAATACGCCGATCGACTATCTGGACTTCGCCTCGCCGGTTTCCGGACTGGGTTCGAAGATGGGGCTGGACGCCACCAACAAATGGCCGGGTGAAACCGATCGCGAATGGGGCCGTCCGATTCAGATGGATGAAAAGGTACGTGCGCGCGTCGACGAAATCTGGGATGAGCTCGCAATTTTCAGTGACAGGGAACCGACGCTGTAGCGTCAGGCTCTGTTCTCAGCTTTGCATTGATGACCCGACAGAGGGAACGCATGACAATATTGAGCTGTAAAGTGACCTCGGTAGAGGCCATTACCGATACGGTTTATCGGGTACGTCTGGTGCCCGAGCAGCCGTTTTCTTTCAAGGCAGGGCAATATCTGATGGTGGTGATGGACGAGCGCGACAAGCGTCCGTTCTCGCTGGCATCAACCCCGACGCAGCAAGATTACATCGAGCTGCATATCGGTGCTTCGGAGCTGAATCTGTACGCCATGGCGGTGATGGATCGCATCCTGAAAGAGCAGGCGATCACCGTTGACGTGCCGCACGGCGACGCCTGGCTGCGGGAAGAGGGCAGCCGTCCGCTGGTGCTGATCGCCGGCGGCACCGGTTTCTCTTACGCGCGTTCAATCCTGTTGACCGCGCTGGAGCAGCAGCCCGATCGCGACATTTCAATCTACTGGGGCGGGCGTGAGCTGAAGCACCTGTACGATCTGAGCGAGCTGGAAGCGCTGTCGTTGCAGCATCCTAATCTGAAGGTGATCCCGGTGGTCGAGCAGCCTGAAGCCGAATGGCGCGGCCGCAGTGGCACCGTGCTCAGCGCGGTGCTGCAGGATTTCGGTACGCTGGCGGAGCACGACATCTATATCGCCGGGCGTTTCGAGATGGCGAAAATCGCCCGCGAGCGTTTCTGCGCCGAGCGCGGCGCGCAGGAAGCGCATATGTTCGGCGACGCGTTTTCGTTTATCTGACAGAGGCGATACGCAGTGAACGGGGTGGCCGAGGGGCGCCCCGTTTTTATTTGGGCGTCGGCAAACTTCAGGCATAAAAAACCCGCCCCTGACAGGCGGGAAGAACGGCAACTAAACTTGGCGGGATGCCGCGATTTGAAGTGGTGACGCGGTCATCCCAAGATAGACACAGCTAAACGCGTTCAAACACGGTGGCGATACCCTGGCCCAGGCCGATGCACATGGTTGCCAAGCCGAACTGCGCGTCGCGACGTTCCATGTTGTTCAACAAGGTGGTCGAGATGCGGGAGCCGGAACAGCCCAGCGGGTGGCCGAGCGCGATGGCGCCGCCGTTCAGGTTAATCTTGTCGTCGATGCTGTCCATCAGCCCCAGATCTTTGATGCACGGCAGCGACTGGGCGGCGAACGCTTCGTTCAGCTCGAACAGATCGATGTCCTGCACGCTCAGACCGGCGCGTTTCAGCGCCAGCTTGCTGGCCGGCACCGGGCCGTAGCCCATGATGGAAGGATCGCAGCCGACGACCGCCATCGAGCGGATGCGGGCGCGGGCTTTCAAACCGAGCGCTTTGGCGCGTGATTCGCTCATCAGCAGCATGGCGGAAGCGCCGTCCGACAGGGCGGAGGAACTGCCGGCGGTGACGGTGCCGTTGACCGGATCGAACGCCGGACGCAGGGCCGACAGGCTTTCGACGGTGGTTTCCGGGCGAATGACTTCGTCAAAATCGTAACGGGTCAGCACGCCGTCGGCATCATGGCCGTTGGTCGGAATGATCTCGTTTTTGAAGTAACCCGCCAGCGTCGCCGCATGCGCGCGCTGGTGGGAGCGGGCGGCAAACTCATCCTGCATCTGGCGGCTGATGTTGTGCATCTTGGCCAGCATTTCGGCGGTCAGCCCCATCATCCCGGCAGCTTTGGCCACGCTGCGGCTCAGCCCCGGATGGAAATCCACGCCGTGGTTCATCGGCACATGGCCCATGTGTTCCACGCCGCCGATCAGGCTGACGTGTGCGTCGCCAACCATGATGGCGCGTGCCGCGTCGTGCAGCGCCTGCATCGAAGAGCCGCACAGGCGGTTGACGGTCACCGCCGGCACGCGGTGCGGGATCTCGGCCAGCAGTGCGGCGTTGCGGGCGATGTTGAAGCCTTGCTCCAGCGTCTGCTGCACGCAGCCCCAGTAAATGTCATCGATCTCGGCGGCGTCCAGCGCCGGGTTGCGGCTCAGCACTTCACGCATCAGGTGAGCGGAGAGATCTTCGGCGCGTACCTGGCGGAAGGCGCCGCCCTTGGAGCGGCCCATCGGCGTGCGTACGGCATCAACAATAACTACGTTTTCCATCTTTATGACCTCATGCCGGTTGGCGGGTAGCGACGTCGGACAGCGGTGTCGCTACCGGGTAGTAGCTTTCATTACGCTCGGCCTTGGCGCGCAGACCGGCCGGCACCTGATACAGGGCGCCGAGGTGTGCGTAACGCTGGGCCAGCTCCACGTAGTTGGCGGTGCCGAGCGTATCCAGGTAGCGGAACGCACCGCCGTGGAACGGAGGGAAACCGATGCCGTAGACCAACGCCATATCGGCTTCGGCCGGGCTGGCGACGATCTTCTCTTCCAGGCAGCGAACCACTTCGTTGATCATCGGGATCATCATGCGCGCAACGATCTCTTCGTCGCTGATGGTCTGGCGCGGTTGGCTCACTTCTGCCAGCAGCGCATCGGTCTGCTCGTCGTTGTCCTTGCGCGGCTTACCTTTGTTGTCCTGGCTGTAGCGGTAGAAGCCCAGCTGGTTTTTCTGACCGAAGCGCTGGTTGTCGAACATCACGTCAATGGCGTCGCGATAGTCTTTGCTCATGCGCTCCGGGAAGCCGGCCGCCATTACCGCTTGCGCGTGGTGTGCGGTGTCGATGCCCACCACGTCGAGCAGGTAGGCCGGGCCCATCGGCCAACCGAACTGTTTTTCCATCACTTTATCGATCTGACGGAAGTCGGCGCCGTCGCGCAGCAGCAGGCTGAAGCCGGCGAAGTATGGGAACAGCACGCGGTTGACGAAGAAGCCCGGGCAGTCGTTCACCACGATCGGCGTTTTGCCCATGCGGCTGGCGTAGGCCACCACTTTGGCAATGGTCTCGTCGCTGGTTTGTTCGCCGCGGATGATTTCGACCAGCGGCATACGGTGTACCGGGTTAAAGAAGTGCATGCCGCAGAAGTTTTGCGGACGCTTCAACGATTTTGCCAGATGATTAATCGGAATGGTCGAGGTGTTCGACGCCAGAACGGTGTCTTCGCCGATCAGGTTTTCCACTTCCGACAGCACGGCGGCTTTGACCTTCGGGTTCTCCACGACCGCTTCGACGATCACCTGCGCGCGCTCGATGCCGGCGTAGTCCAGCGTCGGCTGAATGGTCGACAGCACCTGCGCCATTTTCAGGCCATCCAGCTTGCCGCGTTCCAACTGCTTATTGAGCAGCTTGGCCGCTTCGTTCATGCCCAACGTCAGCGATTTGTCGCTGATGTCCTTCATGATCACCGGCACGCCTTTCAACGCCGATTGGTAAGCGATGCCGCCGCCCATGATGCCGGCGCCCAACACCGCCGCCTGTTTCGGCGCGTCCACATTCTTGGCCAGCTTTTTCGCCTGGCCCTTCACGAACTGATCGTTAAGGAAGATGCCGACCAGCGCACGCGCTTCGTTGGAGCGCGCCAACGGCACGAAGCTGGCGGTTTCCAGTTTCAGTGCTTCATCGCGGCCCAGCTTGGCGGCGGCTTCAATGGTTTTCACCGCGGTCATCGGCGCCGGGTAATGTTTGCCGGCGGTCTGCAGCACCATGCCTTTGGCGGTGGTGAAGCTCATTGCCGCCTCGATCGGGCTGAGCTTCAGCGGCTCCAGCTTCGGTTGACGCGCGGCGCGCCAGTTCAGCTTGCCGTCGATCGCCTGTTGCAGCATGTTGAGCGCGGCTTCGGCCAGTTTTTCCGGCGCCACTACCGCATCGACCAGGCCGACTTTCAACGCGTCTTTGGCGCTGACGTCTTTGCCGGCGGCGATGATTTCCAGCGCGCTGTCGTTACCCAGCAGGCGCGGCAGGCGGACGGAGCCGCCGAAGCCCGGCATGATGCCCAATTTGGTTTCAGGCAGGCCGATGCGCGCGTCCGGTGAGGCGACGCGGAAATCGGTCGCCAAAATGCATTCGCAACCGCCGCCGAGCGCATAGCCGTTAATGGCCGAAATGGTCGGCACCGGCAAATCTTCCAGCCGGTTAAAGACGTTGTTGGCGAATACCAGCCACTCCTGCAGCTTTTCAGCCGGCGCGGCGAACAGAGAAAGGAATTCGGTGATATCGGCGCCGACGATAAATGCGGCTTTGGTGGAGCGCAGCAGTAGCCCCTTGAGCTCTGGCTGGTTTTCCAGCACGGTGAGCGCTTCGCCCAGGCTGGCGACGGTGCGGGTGTCCAGCTTGTTGACCGAGCCCGGTGCGTTGAACACCAGCTCGGCGATGCCGTTATCGAGCCAGTGCAGTTGTAATGTTTCGCCTTGGTAGAGCATGTCTATCTCCTGAATCAGCGTATGATCTGGTATGACCAGATGAGGAGGAGTGTGGTTTTTATGTTAACAATATGCAAATGAGAGATTGCATTTTTGCTGGTCTGATCACATGTCGCTAAGTTAGTTTTTTGATTTGAAACGAAGTTATATTTTATGTGCTATCGGCATTTGCCGGAGCTTGTCGGCCCTCATACACTTGCTCGCAGCGAATGAACATTCAGACGAGGTTACGCATGACTAAGGCGGCTTGTGTTAAACGCAGCGGCTTATGGAGCATTCCCGCCAGAACCATGACGCTGGCGTGTCTGTTGGTGTTTATGGCGCAAATGGCGACGACCGTGTACTTGCCTTCGCTGCCGACGGTGATGCGGGAGCTGGCGATGAGCCGGCGCGCCACCGAGTTGTCCATTTCAATCTTCGTCATCGGCGCCGCCTTGCCGGTGCTGTTCTGGGGCGCGGCCGCCGATCGCTTTGGCCGCCGCGCGCCCCTGACGCTGTCTTTATTTCTTTTCATTGGCTGCAGCGGGCTGTTGGCGCTGTGCAGCAACGGCGCCCAATTGCTGACGCTGCGTGCGCTGCAGGGCGTGGGTGCCGGCGGTGCGGCGATCATCGCGCGCATCATCGTGCGGGATAACTGGAGCGGGGACGAACTGGCGCGGCGTCTGTCGGTGCTCTCCATCGCCTTTATCACCGCGCTGGGCGGCGGTCAGTTTATCGGTGGCCTGCTGAGCCAATATGCGCACTGGCAGATGGGCTTCGTCCTGATGGGCGCCACCGGTTTGATCATTCTGGTGCTGATGGCGACGCTGCCGCTGGAGGCGGGACGGGCAGGGGGCGTGCGCCCGGCGATGGCGGCAACCTACTTTGCCATCCTGCGGCGGCCTGGGTTCTTTTGGCCGGCCTGCGTCGGCGGGCTGGGGTTTGCCACCACGGTGACACTGCAGGAAGTGAGTCCGTTCGTCATGCAGCAGGAGTTTGGTCTCAACGTCACGGCGTTCGGCGCCCTGGGGCTGGTGATCGGCGTCGCCTACTTCAGCGGGGCGCTGACGGTGAACCGTACGGTGGCGCATCTCGGCGGGAAAAAACTGATGCAGGCCGGCAGCGGCATCGTGGCGCTGGCGACGGCGGCGATCCTGCTGCTGTGGTGGAGCGGCGTTCTGGCCGGCCTTTCCGGCATGGCGCTGTTCATCGCGCTGTATTGCCTGACCATTTTTGGCCAGGCGGTGCTGTTTCCCAACAGCATGGCGATGGCCGTCAGCGATGCCAAAGAGTACGGCGCTTATGCGATGGCGCTGTGTGGCTTTCTGCAGCAGTGTCTGGCGGGCGTCGCCGCGGCCGGCGCGGTGTTGTTGGAACACCATGGCCTGTGGGCGCTGGCGATAGCGCTGCTCGGTTTGGGCGGCTGGTTAATGGTTAAGCTGCGGATGTAACGGCATTTGCAGGGAATTGCGAGCTGCTCCGCATGCCCAACGCGATGAGGTTGGTGCGTCGGAGCGCTGTGTTAAGATGGCTTCTTTCGTGCTAAGGCATAAGGGTACTGTGATGGAAACGCTGGCTTCTTTGTATAACGACCACCTGGCAGAACTGCAAAAACGCGCGCGTGAAGTGCTGGAGCGCAACAAGTTGGATGCGCTGCTGATTCACTCCGGGGAACTGCAAAAGGTATTTTTGGACGACCATAGCTACCCGTTCAAAGTGAACGCGCATTTCAAAGCCTGGGTGCCGGTGACGTCGGTGCCGAACTGCTGGTTGTGGATAGATGGCGTCAACAAGCCGAAGCTGTGGTTCTACTCCCCGGTTGACTACTGGCACAGCGTAGAGCCGCTGCCGAACAGTTTCTGGACCAAGTCCCTCGAATTGATGCCGCTGGCCAACGCCGATGCGATCGCGCAGCAGCTGCCGCCGCAGCGTGAGCGCGTCGGCTATATCGGTTATGCCCAACAGCGCGCCCGCGATCTCGGCATCCCTTCGGAAAACATCAACCCGAAAGCGGTGCTGAACTACCTGGATTTCCACCGTTCGATTAAAACCGGCTATGAGCTGGCCTGCATGCGCGAAGCGCAGAAGACGGCGGTAACCGGCCATCGTGCCGCGCATGAGGCCTTCCTCTCCGGCATGAGCGAGTTCGACATCAATCTGGCCTACCTGACGGCTACCGGCCATCGCGATACTGATGTGCCTTACGACAACATCGTGGCGTTGAACGAGCACGCTTCGGTGCTGCACTACACCAAGCTGGATCATCAGCCGCCGGCCGAGTCCCTGAGTTTTCTGATCGACGCCGGGGCGGAATATAACGGCTACGCCGCCGATCTGACGCGTACCTATGCGGCGCAAAGCGGCAGCGAGTTCGCTCATCTGGTGAAAGATCTCAATAGTGAACAGCTGGCGCTGATCGACACCATTAAAACCGGCGTGCGTTACACCGACTATCATGTGCAGATGCATCAGCGCATCGCCAAGCTGCTCAAGAATCACAAACTGGTGAATGGCCTCAGCGAAGAGGCGATGGTCGAAACGGGTATCACCACGCCGTTCCTGCCGCACGGGTTGGGCCATCCGTTGGGCCTGCAGGTGCACGACGCCGCCGGTTTTATGCAGGATGAGCAAGGCACCCATCTGGCGGCGCCGTCCAAGTACCCGTTCCTGCGTTGTACCCGCGTGTTGCAGCCGGGCATGGTGTTGACCATCGAACCGGGTCTGTACTTCATCGAGTCTCTGTTGGCGCCGTGGCGCAGCGGCGAGTTCAAGCAGCACTTCGCCTGGGATCGCATCGATGCGCTGAAACCGTATGGCGGTATTCGCATCGAAGACAACATCGTGATCCATGAAAAGCGCATCGAGAACATGACGCGCGATCTGAACCTGGCTTGATGCGGCCGTACCCGATACCGGCGGAAGCAACCTGCTTTACCGAAGAGATAAAGAAGAGCCGTTTCATCACCCTGCTGGCGCCGACCGGCGGGGTGGAGGCGGCAAAGGCGTTTATTCAGCAGGTGCGGGATGAGCACCCGGCGGCGCGGCACCACTGTTGGGCTTTCGTCGCCGGTAGCCCCGATGATTCGCAGCAGCTGGGGTTCTCCGACGATGGAGAACCGTCGGGCACCGCCGGCAAACCTATCCTCGCGCAGCTGATGGGCAGCGGTATCGGTGAAGTGACCGCCGTAGTCGTTCGGTACTACGGCGGTGTTAAGCTGGGCACCGGCGGGCTGGTGAAAGCTTATGGCAACGGTGTTCAACAGGCATTGAAGCAGCTGGCGCTGGCGCAAAAGGTGCCCGAAGCCGAATATATCTTGCAGTGCGACTATGCGCAGTTGGCGCTGGTGGAGAACTTGTTGCAGCAAATCGCAGGTCGGATCCTGCAGGGTGAATACGGCGCCGCCGTCGTGCTGCATTTGGCGCTGCCGGCGACTGAGGTCGAGCTGTTTGGGAATAAATTGCGTGATCTCAGTCGCGGTAATTTGCAATTAACCCCCATTTCGCAATAATCCTCCCAATTGAATTGCTAAGGATCGTGCTGAAATGCATTTTCGCGCCATAACCCGTATCGTTGGTCTTCTGGTCATCCTGTTCTCCGGGACGATGTTTATTCCCGGCCTGGTGGCATTGATTTATCGCGATGGGGCGGGGCGAGCGTTCAGCCAAACGTTCTTCGTGGCGTTGACCATCGGGCTGATGCTGTGGTGGCCGAACCGTAAGCAGAAACACGAGCTGAAGCCGCGTGAAGGTTTCTTGATCGTCGTGCTGTTCTGGACCGTGCTGGGCAGCGTGGGGGCATTGCCGTTCCTGTTTTCGGAACGTCCTAATTTGTCGCTGACCGACGCCTTCTTTGAATCCTTCTCGGGATTGACGACTACCGGCGCAACGACGCTGGTGGGGCTGGACTCGTTGCCTAAGGCCATCCTGTTCTATCGCCAAATGCTGCAATGGATGGGCGGGATGGGGATCATCGTGTTGGCGGTGGCGATACTGCCGATACTCGGCGTCGGGGGCATGCAGCTGTATCGGGCGGAAATGCCCGGGCCGCTGAAAGATAACAAGATGCGTCCGCGTATTGCCGAAACCGCCAAAACCCTGTGGCTAATCTATGTGTTGCTGACCGTCGCCTGTGCGCTGGCGCTCTGGGGGGCCGGGATGTCGGTGTTCGACGCCATCGGCCACAGTTTCTCGACCATCGCCATTGGCGGGTTTTCTACCCACGATGCCAGTATCGGTTATTACGCCAGCCCGACCATCAACACCATCATTGCCGTGTTCCTGCTGATTTCCGGCTGTAACTACGGTCTGCACTTCGCTTTGCTAAGCGGCCGCAGTCTGAAGGTCTATGGGCGCGATCCTGAATTCCGCATGTTTATCTTCGTTCAACTGACGCTGGTGGTGGTGTGCACGTTGGTGCTCTGGGGACATGGCGTCTATAAGAGCGGTATGGAAACGCTCAATCAGGCGTTCTTCCAGGTGGTATCGATGGCGACCACGGCCGGTTTTACGACCGACAGCATCGCCAAGTGGCCGCTGTTCCTGCCGATGCTGTTGCTGTGTTCGGCATTCATCGGCGGTTGCGCCGGTTCGACCGGCGGCGGCCTGAAGGTGATCCGTATTCTGCTGTTGTACCTGCAGGGCTCGCGCGAGTTGAAAAGGCTGGTGCACCCCAACGCGGTCTATACCATCAAATTGGGCAATCGCGCACTGCCGGAACGTATTCTGGAAGCAGTGTGGGGATTCTTCTCCGCCTATGCGCTGGTGTTTATCGTCAGCATGCTGGCGATCATTGCGACCGGCGTTGATGATTTCTCCGCGTTTGCCGCAGTGACGGCAACGCTGAATAACCTTGGTCCTGGTCTGGGCGTGGTGGCGGACAACTTCACCACGATGCCGGCGGCGGCCAAGTGGATCCTGGTGGTGACGATGCTGTTCGGGCGCCTGGAAGTGTTTACATTGCTGGTGCTGTTCACGCCAACCTTCTGGCGTGAGTGAGCCTGTTATAAGGAGTACGCCATGAAGGCATTGATACTTTATTCGAGCCGTGACGGGCAAACACGTGCTATCGCTTCTTATATAGCAAGCAAATTGCAGGATACACTGCGCTGTGAGGTTATCGATCTGTTGCAGGCGGAACAGATCGACCTTAGCCAGTATCAGCAGGTGATGATCGGCGCTTCTATTCGCTACGGGCACTTTAACCCGGCGCTGGATAAATTCGTTAAACGTCATGCCGAACAGTTGAATCGGATGCCGAGTGCATTCTTTGCCGTCAATCTGACCGCGCGCAAACCGGAAAAGCGTTCGCCGCAAACCAACGCCTATACCCGCAAGTTCCTGTTGGCGTCGCCGTGGCAGCCAAAACAGTGCGCGGTGTTTGCCGGGGCATTGCGTTATCCACGTTATCGCTGGTTCGATCGCATCATGATTCAATTTATTATGCGTATGACCGGTGGAGAAACGGATACCAGTAAGGAAGTTGAGTACACAGATTGGCAGCAAGTCGATCGTTTCGCCCAGGAATTTAGCCAGATTCAGTACGAAAAGTGACAAAAATGCGGGTTTGGCCAGCGTTTTGCCGAAAAAATCCGCGCTTGAAAAGTTTTTTGCATTTAGGGGTTGCGGCCTGCCGAGAACTCCCTATAATGCGCCTCCACTGACCGGGAACAACGACTGACAAGCCGCCGGGTCAGCGAGAGGAAAGCGAAATAAACGCTTGACTCTCCGGGTGAAAAGCGTAATATACGCCACCTCGAGTTAGCAAGCGAAAGCGCCTAACTCACTGCTCTTTAACAATTTATCAGACAATCTGTGTGGGCACTCCACAAGACGATATCCAGCATCTTCGGGTGCAAAAAAATATCAAGTCTTGAAGAGTGACTAACTGAAGTAAAATTCATGCAGTAAATCTTTGAGCACCGCTTCTCGAGTGGAAGCAAATCAAGCTTTTAATTGAAGAGTTTGATCATGGCTCAGATTGAACGCTGGCGGCAGGCTTAACACATGCAAGTCGAGCGGTAGCACAGGGGAGCTTGCTCCCCGGGTGACGAGCGGCGGACGGGTGAGTAATGTCTGGGAAACTGCCTGATGGAGGGGGATAACTACTGGAAACGGTAGCTAATACCGCATAACGTCGCAAGACCAAAGAGGGGGACCTTCGGGCCTCTTGCCATCAGATGTGCCCAGATGGGATTAGCTAGTAGGTGGGGTAATGGCTCACCTAGGCGACGATCCCTAGCTGGTCTGAGAGGATGACCAGCCACACTGGAACTGAGACACGGTCCAGACTCCTACGGGAGGCAGCAGTGGGGAATATTGCACAATGGGCGCAAGCCTGATGCAGCCATGCCGCGTGTGTGAAGAAGGCCTTCGGGTTGTAAAGCACTTTCAGCGAGGAGGAAGGTGGTGAGCTTAATACGCTCATCAATTGACGTTACTCGCAGAAGAAGCACCGGCTAACTCCGTGCCAGCAGCCGCGGTAATACGGAGGGTGCAAGCGTTAATCGGAATTACTGGGCGTAAAGCGCACGCAGGCGGTTTGTTAAGTCAGATGTGAAATCCCCGGGCTCAACCTGGGAACTGCATTTGAAACTGGCAAGCTAGAGTCTCGTAGAGGGGGGTAGAATTCCAGGTGTAGCGGTGAAATGCGTAGAGATCTGGAGGAATACCGGTGGCGAAGGCGGCCCCCTGGACGAAGACTGACGCTCAGGTGCGAAAGCGTGGGGAGCAAACAGGATTAGATACCCTGGTAGTCCACGCTGTAAACGATGTCGATTTGGAGGTTGTGCCCTTGAGGCGTGGCTTCCGGAGCTAACGCGTTAAATCGACCGCCTGGGGAGTACGGCCGCAAGGTTAAAACTCAAATGAATTGACGGGGGCCCGCACAAGCGGTGGAGCATGTGGTTTAATTCGATGCAACGCGAAGAACCTTACCTACTCTTGACATCCAGAGAACTTTCCAGAGATGGATTGGTGCCTTCGGGAACTCTGAGACAGGTGCTGCATGGCTGTCGTCAGCTCGTGTTGTGAAATGTTGGGTTAAGTCCCGCAACGAGCGCAACCCTTATCCTTTGTTGCCAGCGGTTCGGCCGGGAACTCAAAGGAGACTGCCAGTGATAAACTGGAGGAAGGTGGGGATGACGTCAAGTCATCATGGCCCTTACGAGTAGGGCTACACACGTGCTACAATGGCGTATACAAAGAGAAGCGACCTCGCGAGAGCAAGCGGACCTCATAAAGTACGTCGTAGTCCGGATTGGAGTCTGCAACTCGACTCCATGAAGTCGGAATCGCTAGTAATCGTAGATCAGAATGCTACGGTGAATACGTTCCCGGGCCTTGTACACACCGCCCGTCACACCATGGGAGTGGGTTGCAAAAGAAGTAGGTAGCTTAACCTTCGGGAGGGCGCTTACCACTTTGTGATTCATGACTGGGGTGAAGTCGTAACAAGGTAACCGTAGGGGAACCTGCGGTTGGATCACCTCCTTACCTAAAGATATTAGTTCGAGTGGCGTGCTCACACAGATTGTCTGATGAAAAAGTAACGAGCAAAAGCGTCATAAAAGTACGGTGTCGTGTCCCCTTCGTCTAGAGGCCTAGGACACCGCCCTTTCACGGCGGTAACAGGGGTTCGAATCCCCTAGGGGACGCCAAGCTTCCGACCCACCCGGTGAAAGCGGCGGTCTCAAGTATCTGACGATACACCATATCTTAAAGATGACTTCCGAGTCATGTTTAAGATATTGCTCTTTAACAATCTGGAACAAGCTGAAAATTGAAACATGACGGCTGAAATTTATCCCTCCGTAGATGTATTGGGATGAAGAGTAACCTGTCATAGAGTCTCTCAAATGTTTGCAGCGCGAACGATGGAAACATCTTCGGGTTGTGAGGTTAAGTGACTAAGCGTACACGGTGGATGCCTAGGCAGTCAGAGGCGATGAAGGGCGTGCTAATCTGCGAAAAGCGTCGGTAAGGTGATATGAACCGTTATAACCGGCGATACCCGAATGGGGAAACCCAGTGTGTTTCGACACACTATCATGTCATGAATACATAGTGGCATGAGGCGAACCGGGGGAACTGAAACATCTAAGTACCCCGAGGAAAAGAAATCAACCGAGATTCCCCCAGTAGCGGCGAGCGAACGGGGAGGAGCCCAGAACCTGAATCGGCTTGTGTGTTAGTGGAAGCGTCTGGAAAGTCGCGCAGCAAAGGGTGATAGCCCCGTACACTAAAATGCACAGGTCGTGAGTTCGATGAGTAGGGCGGGACACGTGACATCCTGTCTGAATATGGGGGGACCATCCTCCAAGGCTAAATACTCCTGACTGACCGATAGTGAACCAGTACCGTGAGGGAAAGGCGAAAAGAACCCCGGCGAGGGGAGTGAAATAGAACCTGAAACCGTGTACGTACAAGCAGTGGGAGCACCTTCGTGGTGTGACTGCGTACCTTTTGTATAATGGGTCAGCGACTTATATTTTGTAGCAAGGTTAACCGTATAGGGGAGCCGTAGGGAAACCGAGTCTTAACTGGGCGACTAGTTGCAAGGTATAGACCCGAAACCCGGTGATCTAGCCATGGGCAGGTTGAAGGTTGGGTAACACTAACTGGAGGACCGAACCGACTAATGTTGAAAAATTAGCGGATGACTTGTGGCTGGGGGTGAAAGGCCAATCAAACCGGGAGATAGCTGGTTCTCCCCGAAAGCTATTTAGGTAGCGCCTCGTGAACTCATCTTCGGGGGTAGAGCACTGTTTCGGCTAGGGGGCCATCCCGGCTTACCAAACCGATGCAAACTCCGAATACCGAAGAATGTTATCACGGGAGACACACGGCGGGTGCTAACGTCCGTCGTGAAGAGGGAAACAACCCAGACCGCCAGCTAAGGTCCCAAAGTCATGGTTAAGTGGGAAACGATGTGGGAAGGCATAGACAGCCAGGATGTTGGCTTAGAAGCAGCCATCATTTAAAGAAAGCGTAATAGCTCACTGGTCGAGTCGGCCTGCGCGGAAGATGTAACGGGGCTAAACCATGCACCGAAGCTGCGGCAGCGACGCTTAGGCGTTGTTGGGTAGGGGAGCGTTCTGTAAGCCGTTGAAGGTGGCCTGTGAGGGTTGCTGGAGGTATCAGAAGTGCGAATGCTGACATAAGTAACGATAAAGCGGGTGAAAAGCCCGCTCGCCGGAAGACCAAGGGTTCCTGTCCAACGTTAATCGGGGCAGGGTGAGTCGACCCCTAAGGCGAGGCTGAAAAGCGTAGTCGATGGGAAACAGGTTAATATTCCTGTACTTGGTGTTACTGCGAAGGGGGGACGGAGAAGGCTAGGCTGGCCGGGCGACGGTTGTCCCGGTTTAAGCGTGTAGGGGGTGTGACCTGGTAAATCCGGTTGCATACTAACCCTGAGGCGTGATGACGATGCACTACGGTGCAGAAGTAGTTGATGCCCTGCTTCCAGGAAAATCCTCTAAGCTCCAGGTAACATTAAATCGTACCCCAAACCGACACAGGTGGTCAGGTAGAGAATACCAAGGCGCTTGAGAGAACTCGGGTGAAGGAACTAGGCAAAATGGTGCCGTAACTTCGGGAGAAGGCACGCTGGCATGTAGGTGAAGTCCCTTGCGGATGGAGCTGAAGCCAGTCGAAGATACCAGCTGGCTGCAACTGTTTAATAAAAACACAGCACTGTGCAAACACGAAAGTGGACGTATACGGTGTGACGCCTGCCCGGTGCTGGAAGGTTAATTGATGGGGTCAGCCGCAAGGCGAAGCTCTTGATCGAAGCCCCAGTAAACGGCGGCCGTAACTATAACGGTCCTAAGGTAGCGAAATTCCTTGTCGGGTAAGTTCCGACCTGCACGAATGGCGTAATGATGGCCAGGCTGTCTCCACCCGAGACTCAGTGAAATTGAACTCGCTGTGAAGATGCAGTGTACCCGCGGCAAGACGGAAAGACCCCGTGAACCTTTACTATAGCTTGACACTGAACATTGAGCCTTGATGTGTAGGATAGGTGGGAGGCTTTGAAGCGTGGACGCCAGTCTGCGTGGAGCCATCCTTGAAATACCACCCTTTAATGTTTGATGTTCTAACTCGGCCCCATAATCTGGGGTGAGGACAGTGTCTGGTGGGTAGTTTGACTGGGGCGGTCTCCTCCCAAAGAGTAACGGAGGAGCACGAAGGTTAGCTAATCACGGTCGGACATCGTGAGGTTAGTGCAAAGGCATAAGCTAGCTTGACTGCGAGAGTGACGGCTCGAGCAGGTACGAAAGTAGGTCTTAGTGATCCGGTGGTTCTGAATGGAAGGGCCATCGCTCAACGGATAAAAGGTACTCCGGGGATAACAGGCTGATACCGCCCAAGAGTTCATATCGACGGCGGTGTTTGGCACCTCGATGTCGGCTCATCACATCCTGGGGCTGAAGTAGGTCCCAAGGGTATGGCTGTTCGCCATTTAAAGTGGTACGCGAGCTGGGTTTAGAACGTCGTGAGACAGTTCGGTCCCTATCTGCCGTGGGCGTTGGAAGATTGAGAGGGGTTGCTCCTAGTACGAGAGGACCGGAGTGAACGCACCACTGGTGTTCGGGTTGTCATGCCAATGGCATTGCCCGGTAGCTAAGTGCGGAAAAGATAAGCGCTGAAAGCATCTAAGCGCGAAACTTGCCTCAAGATGAGTCTTCCCTGGGCCTTCAAGGCCCCTGAAGGAACGTTTAAGACTAAGACGTTGATAGGCTGGGTGTGTAAGTGCAGCGATGCATTGAGCTAACCAGTACTAATGATCCGTGAGGCTTAACCTTACAACACCGAAGGTGTTTTTAGAGAGATTTTCAGCGACGTTCCAAGATTGGTTCTGATGGCTTCATGGAAGTGAAGCGGTTGGAATGAAACAGAATTTGCCTGGCGGCAATAGCGCGGTGGTCCCACCTGACCCCATGCCGAACTCAGAAGTGAAACGCCGTAGCGCCGATGGTAGTGTGGGGTCTCCCCATGCGAGAGTAGGACACTGCCAGGCATCAAATAAAGCCGAAAGCCCTGAACTGACGTTCAGGGCTTTTTGCTATGCGTAAAATAAATCCCCTGATCGTATCTATTGCTTASAAAAATACCTATTTCAGCGGACGTTGCTTATTTACATAAGCACGTATAATGCTTTTGAGCAGGAGAATAACCAGCTCAATATATAATTGATAGATTAAGATTATTATTTAAATAATAAAAATGCCTATTTATGAACATGTTGATAAGAATTATCCTGTTATATCAAAGATAAATCCTAATTCTTCAGTGCATTACTCGATAAATTTCACGTTAATTAAAACAAATATTAGCCAGACGCTTCGAATCGAGTAGACTAAGCAAAAGATTATTTCCGCATGGGTACTGAACGTTATGTCTACTGAAAGCGCGTCTTTAAAAAACCACAATACTTTTGCGCTCCCGGTCAACGCAGCGCACCTGGTCATCGCCGATAGAATTGAGTTGATGCTCAAAGTCTGGCAACAAACGCGCAAGCGTCAGGAGCCGCTGCTGATTCTCGGTGAAGGTAGCAACGTACTGTTCCTGGAAGACTTTTCGGGTACGGTCATGGTTAACCAACTGAAGGGCATCGATGTTCGAGAAGATAACGATGCCTGGTATCTCCATGTCAGCGCCGGTGAGAATTGGCACGATCTGGTGCAATATACGCTGCAGGCCGGGATCTGCGGGTTGGAGAACCTGGCGTTGATTCCTGGATTGGCCGGCTCCGCGCCTATCCAGAATATCGGTGCCTATGGCGTCGAATTGAAAGATGTCTGTGAGTATGTCGACCTGCTGGACTTCTCTACGGGTGCCATCGATCGCATTCCGGCAGCCGATTGTGGTTTCGGCTATCGGGAAAGCATTTTCAAACATCGCTTCCAAACTGGGCATGCCATTGTCGGGCTGGGTCTGCGTCTGAGCAAGCAGTGGCAACCCAAGTTGAGCTATGGCGATCTGGCCAAGCTGGATCCCGCCACGGTGACGCCACTTCAGGTATTCGAGTCCGTATGTGCCATGCGCCGCAGCAAGCTGCCGGACCCGCGCGAAACCGGTAATGCCGGCAGTTTCTTCAAGAATCCGCTGGTGAACGCGGGGAAAGCCGCAGAACTCATCACACAATATCCCGGCATGCCGCATTATCCGCAGCAGGATGGTCAGGTGAAGCTGGCCGCTGGCTGGCTGATCGATCAGTGCGAACTGAAGGGGTATCGCATCGGTGGCGCAGCCGTACACCGCCAGCAGGCGCTGGTGCTGGTGAATATCGATAATGCGCATAGTCAGGATGTGGTGGCTCTGGCGCGCCATGTCCGTAAGACTGTGGCCGATAAATTTGGCGTATGGCTGGAACCTGAGGTGCGTTTCATTGGCGCAACTGGCGAATTGAACGCTGTGGTGGTGCTGTCATGAGAGATACCAAGGTCCCGTTAAAACTGATCGCGCTATTGGCCGACGGTGAATTCCATTCCGGGGAACAGCTCGGTGAGTCATTGGGCATGAGCCGTGCCGCGATCAATAAGCATATTCAAACCGTTCGCGAGTGGGGGCTGGATGTCTTTACTGTACCGGGGAAAGGATACAGCTTGCCTGCTCCCATGCAGCTATTGGAGGCGGAACGCATTCTTAGAGGGCTGGACGACAAGCGAGTTACCGTGCTGCCGGTCGTAGACTCTACCAATCAATATTTGCTGGATCGTATCGAAACGCTGCAATCTGGCGACGCCTGCATCGCTGAGTACCAACTGGCCGGCCGCGGTCGTCGTGGGCGTCAGTGGATTTCGCCGTTTGGCGCCAATTTATACCTGTCGATGTTTTGGCGATTGGAACAGGGGCCGGCTGCGGCGATGGGGCTGAGCCTGGTGATCGGCATGGTGATGGCGGAGGTCTTGCAGCGTCTTGGCGCTAAAGATGTGCGAGTCAAATGGCCCAACGATCTTTACCTGAACGATCGTAAATTGGCAGGGATCTTGGTCGAGTTGACGGGGAAAACCGGCGACGCGGCTCAGTTGGTCATCGGCGCCGGCATTAATTTGGCGATGCGGGATACCAATGCGAGTGGGATCAACCAAGGTTGGATCAACCTGCAAGAAGCCGGTATTAACATCGATCGTAATGAGCTGACCGCCACTCTGCTTAATGAATTGCGGCAGTCCTTAAAACAATTCGAGATAGATGGGCTGGCGCCATTCATTGGCCGTTGGCGCACGCTGGATAATTTTATCGACAGACCGGTCAAACTGCTGATTGGCGAGCGACAGATTGTGGGTATCGCCCGGGGTATCGACGCGCAAGGTGCACTCCTGCTGGAACAAGAAGGGGAAATCAAACCCTTTATCGGCGGAGAGATATCGCTGCGCAGCGCGGAATAGTGAGAAAAGACAAGGGGACGGCAGCGTCCCCTTGATCGTTCGGTAGGCTTATTTTCTTAAACGCACGCTTTCAACGGCATGGTTGGCGCTTTTGGTCATAATCAGGCTCGCGCGTTCGCGGGTAGGCAGTATGTTCTGCTGCAAATTCAATCCATTGATTTCATTCCATAATTGTGTGGCAATATTAATCGCCTCCGGTTCCGGCAATTTTGAATAATTATGGAAATAAGAATCAGGATTGGAAAATGCGCCCTGACGGAATTTCAGGAAACGGTTGATATACCAGCTTTGCAATAGCGTCTCCGGCGCATCGACATATATAGAGAAGTCGACGAAGTCGGAAACGAATACGCGATGCGGATCGTGAGGATAATCCATACCGCTTTGCAATACGTTAAGCCCTTCCAGGATAAGAATGTCCGGCTGTTCGATGACTTTATTACCTTCGGGCACAACGTCATAGATCAAATGGGAATAAACCGGGGCGGTGACACGTTTGGCGCCGGATTTCACTTCCGACACGAACTTCACCAGGCTATGCATATCGTAAGACTGCGGGAAGCCTTTTTTCTTCATCAAACCGCGTTCGTTCAGCACCTTGTTTGGATGCAAGAAGCCGTCGGTCGTGATCAGCTCAACGCTGCGGTGTTCCGGCCAGCGGCTCAGCAGCGCCTGCAACAGACGTGCGGTCGTGCTCTTGCCGACGGCTACGCTGCCGGCGATGCCGATGACATAGGGAATCTTTTGCCCGTCGGTGCCGAGGAATTGTTCCAGTACCGCCTGCCGGCGCAGGTTGGAACTGATATAGAAGTTCAACAGTCGTGACAGCGGCAGATAAATCTGCGCAACTTCTTCCAACGAGAGATCTTCGTTAATCCCTTTCAGTTTAACGATCTCTTCTTCCGACAACGTCAGCGGCACCGAATCTCGCAACGCAGCCCACTGGGTACGATCGAACTGTAGGTAAGGCGTTGCTAAAGATTGATCTCTTTTTATCATAAGCCAAATTCTGCCTGTTAACGCAGGTTGGGAAAGGCGCCGGACGCCAACTCCAGAGAATAAACAAGCTGCATATTATAGACAGCTTCGTTTTTGGCGTAGACTTTTTTCGCAAAAGTTGTCGATAGGCAGCAGTTTATGTCAATTGTGCGAAGCGGCGCGCAGTTGATAAAGCGGGGTTGCAAGGCGGTATCATGGCGTCAGGATACCGCCTGAAGGTTAGCTGGCGATAGCGCGTGAAGACGGGGTCACGGTGAACAGACGTTTGTAATAAATGACGGTTGAGTGGTAATAGCCATCGGGTCCGGCCGCATAGTCAGGCATTTCACCCAGGCAGCGATAGCCCAGACTGCGATAAAGTGCTTCTGCCGCCGAACCGGCCTGAGTATCCAGATACAGTAGCCCGCGCTGCTGTTGCAGTGCCGCTTGCTCCAACGTCTTCATTAGCGCCAGGCCTACGCCGTTACGACGAGCGCGGCTATGAACCAGCAGTTTCACTACCTCCGCACGATTACGGCCATTCGGTTTCTGGCAGAGCTCGAGTTGAACGGTGCCAACGACGCCGCGTTCGTCGCGGGCAATCCACAATAGCAGCTCACCCTTGGCCAAGGCCGGACGCAGGCTGTGGAAGTAACTCTCGGCGTCTTCATGCGGGATTAAGGTGTCGTAGCCCACTGAAGCGCCGTGGGTGACCGCATCGGTCAACAGGCGAGCCAATTCATCGCGATAAATCGGGAGCGTAGCGGCGTTGATAGGCACTATTTTCATCGGTCATTCCTCCAGATATGGGGGTAATGAAGATAAGCAATAACTGCGCCAGAGCGACGAAAGGCATAGCCACGGCGAAAGGGCGAGGAATAAGTGTAGTTCACGCCACGAACCAGGGCAGCCATCCTCTTTTTGGTGCATCGATCCCGCTCACGGTTTACCGTCGTGGGTTACGTGTTTTGAGAAGCCCGACACGGAGAAAGGGGCGTTCAAAGCTTGCAAAAAGTGGATAAAATTGTAGAGAATGATTGCCGCAAGTGATGAATGTTTGCACGCCACAGGCTGCGAATTGCATGACAGCATGCAAAATTGACTGATTTATGAGCGAAAGTGCGCGTAAAGCAATTTTTTTGTTGCATAGGTCGCCCGCTCTACCTAGAATGCGCTGCACTTGATGCCGGCTTAGCTCAGTAGGTAGAGCAACTGACTTGTAATCAGTAGGTCACCAGTTCGATTCCGGTAGCCGGCACCATTCAAGTCACAAGTAGTTAAAATCTGGTGGGGTTCCCGAGCGGCCAAAGGGAGCAGACTGTAAATCTGCCGTCACAGACTTCGAAGGTTCGAATCCTTCCCCCACCACCAAATCTTGCCTTCGGCGATTAACTGAGATGCGATAAACACCGCAACGGTTGATGGCGGGAGGAGAGGGCGAAAGCCTTCGGCAAGGTTCGAGTTGTGCAGCGCGAGGCGCAGCCGGCCCGAAGGATACGAGCCGAGTGATGAACAATCCTGCTCTATCCCCAAAATTCTACAGAAAAATCAGGTAGCCGAGTTCCAGGATGCGGGCATCGTATAATGGCTATTACCTCAGCCTTCCAAGCTGATGATGTGGGTTCGATTCCCACTGCCCGCTCCAAGATGTGCTGATATAGCTCAGTTGGTAGAGCGCACCCTTGGTAAGGGTGAGGTCGGCAGTTCGAATCTGCCTATCAGCACCACTTCTTAATTTCTCGCCCCCTGATTTTCTTTCTGTTCTGGATTCAACGAGCAAATGCTTGGTTGATGTGGTGATACCACCGATTTATCCGTGTCTTAGAGGGACAATCGATGTCTAAAGAAAAGTTTGAACGTACAAAACCGCACGTTAACGTCGGTACTATCGGCCACGTTGACCACGGTAAAACTACCCTGACTGCAGCGATCACTACCGTACTGGCTAAAACCTACGGCGGTTCTGCACGTGCTTTCGACCAGATCGATAACGCGCCAGAAGAAAAAGCTCGTGGTATCACCATCAACACCTCTCACGTTGAGTATGACACCCCGACTCGCCACTACGCGCACGTTGACTGCCCAGGGCACGCCGACTACGTGAAAAACATGATCACCGGTGCTGCTCAGATGGACGGCGCGATCCTGGTAGTTGCTGCGACTGACGGCCCAATGCCTCAGACCCGTGAGCACATCCTGCTGGGTCGTCAGGTTGGCGTTCCTTTCATCATCGTATTCATGAACAAATGCGACATGGTTGATGATGAAGAGCTGCTGGAACTGGTAGAAATGGAAGTTCGCGAACTGCTGTCCGCGTACGACTTCCCAGGCGACGACCTGCCAGTGATCCGCGGTTCCGCGCTGAAAGCGCTGGAAGGCGAAGCTGAGTGGGAAGCGAAAATCATCGAACTGGCGGAAGCCCTGGACAGCTACATCCCAGAGCCAGAGCGTGCTATCGACAAGCCGTTCCTGCTGCCAATCGAAGACGTATTCTCCATCTCCGGTCGTGGTACCGTTGTTACCGGTCGTGTTGAGCGCGGTATCATCAAAGTTGGCGAAGAAGTTGAAATCGTTGGTATCAAAGACACCGTTAAGTCTACCTGTACTGGCGTTGAAATGTTCCGCAAACTGCTGGACGAAGGCCGTGCTGGTGAGAACGTAGGTGTTCTGCTGCGTGGTATCAAACGTGAAGAAATCGAACGTGGTCAGGTACTGGCTAAACCAGGCTCCATCAAGCCGCACACCCAGTTCGAATCTGAAGTGTACATCCTGAGCAAAGATGAAGGTGGTCGTCACACGCCATTCTTCAAAGGCTACCGTCCACAGTTCTACTTCCGTACTACTGACGTGACCGGTACCATCGAACTGCCAGAAGGCGTAGAGATGGTAATGCCAGGCGACAACGTGAACATGGTTGTAACCCTGATTCACCCAATCGCGATGGACGACGGTCTGCGTTTCGCAATCCGTGAAGGCGGCCGTACTGTAGGCGCTGGTGTTGTTGCTAAAGTTATCGCTTAATCGCTGATAAAGTTTGACGCGACACGCGGTAAAAGGGCATCATTTGATGCCCTTTTTCTACGCTGTGAACTAGAACCTATCTCATCAGCGATTTTGCAGTCATAATCATTGGTGAGATGGGCTCTTAAACCGTATTGACTGAATACGTCATGGCGTAAAACACCGGGATATCGCTAGTGCGGTATCCGATCGGTTTGGTTTGCCTCGCAATGCGAGGCAAAGTTGTTTGTTCTGAATCATCATTGTGACAGGTTGGTTTATGAGTGCGAATACCGAGGCTCAAGGGAGCGGACGCGGCCTGGAAGCGGCAAAGTGGCTGATCGTCGCCGTTCTGTTGGTTGTGGCTATTGTCGGTAACTATTACTACCGTGATTTAAGCCTGCCATTGCGCGCGCTGGCAGTTGTGCTGATCATCGCCGTTGCAGGTGCAGTGGCTCTGATGACCACCAAAGGCAAAGCTACCGTTGCGTTTGCCCGCGAAGCGCGTACCGAAGTACGTAAAGTGATTTGGCCAACTCGTCAGGAAACGCTACACACCACGTTGATCGTTGCCGCGGTAACCGCCGTGATGTCACTGATTCTGTGGGGGCTGGATGGTATTCTGGTCCGTCTGGTGTCGTTTATTACTGGCCTGAGGTTCTAAAATGTCTGAAGCTCCAAAAAAACGTTGGTACGTCGTTCAGGCGTTTTCCGGTTTTGAAGGTCGCGTAGCGCAATCGCTGCGTGAACACATCAAACTGCACGATATGGAAGAGCTGTTCGGCGAAGTGATGGTGCCTACGGAAGAAGTGGTTGAAATCCGTGGTGGCCAGCGTCGCAAGAGCGAGCGTAAATTCTTCCCTGGCTACGTGCTGGTGCAGATGGTGATGAATGACGCCAGCTGGCACCTGGTGCGCAGCGTACCGCGTGTCATGGGGTTCATCGGCGGTACGTCTGACCGTCCTGCGCCGATCAGCGATAAAGAAGTTGATGCGATCATGAACCGCCTGCAGCAGGTCGGTGACAAACCGCGTCCGAAAACGCTGTTCGAGCCGGGCGAGCTGGTGCGCGTCAACGACGGCCCGTTTGCCGATTTCAACGGCGTGGTCGAAGAAGTCGATTACGAGAAGAGCCGCCTGAAAGTTTCCGTTTCCATCTTCGGCCGTGCAACGCCGGTGGAACTGGACTTCAGCCAGGTTGAAAAAGGCTGATCGAATAATCAGCAATAAGCGGTCCGTTGCCGCTTGTCAAAGGCGCGAAATTGAACTACAATTTCGCGCCTTTTGTTTTTAGATGCCTTGCCTGATGTTTGTCTGGCGAGGTTAAACACGGGGAGCCTCTCACGAGGCGATACTACCCAAACCGAGGAAATTTAAATGGCTAAGAAAGTACAAGCCTACGTTAAGCTGCAAGTTGCAGCTGGTATGGCTAACCCGAGCCCACCAGTGGGTCCAGCTCTGGGTCAGCAGGGCGTTAACATCATGGAATTCTGTAAGGCATTCAACGCTAAAACTGACAGCGTTGAGAAAGGTCTGCCGATTCCGGTTGTTATCACCGTTTATTCTGATCGCTCCTTCACTTTCGTTACCAAAACCCCGCCAGCAGCAGTTCTGCTGAAAAAAGCGGCTGGTATCAAGTCTGGTTCCGGTAAGCCGAACAAAGACAAAGTAGGTAAAGTGACCCGTGCTCAGGTACGTGAAATCGCAGAAACCAAAGCTGCGGACATGACTGGTTCTGACGTTGAAGCGATGACTCGCTCCATCGAAGGTACCGCTCGTTCCATGGGCCTGGTAGTGGAGGATTAAGAGATGGCTAAGCTGACCAAGCGCATGCGCGTGATCCGTGACAAAGTTGATGCTACTAAACAGTATGACATCACTGAAGCTGTTGCTCTGCTGAAAGAGCTGGCCACCGCTAAATTCGTAGAAAGCGTTGACGTTGCCGTTAACCTCGGCATCGACGCTCGTAAATCTGACCAAAACGTTCGTGGCGCTACCGTTCTGCCACACGGCACCGGTCGTTCCGTTCGCGTTGCCGTATTTACCCAAGGCGCTAACGCTGAAGCAGCGAAAGCTGCCGGCGCAGAGCTGGTAGGTATGGACGATCTGGCTGAGCAGATCAAGAAAGGCGAAATGAACTTCGACGTTGTTATTGCTTCCCCGGATGCAATGCGCGTTGTAGGTCAACTGGGCCAGATCCTGGGTCCACGCGGCCTGATGCCAAACCCGAAAGTGGGTACCGTTACTCCGAACGTTGCTGAAGCAGTGAAAAACGCTAAAGCAGGTCAGGTTCGCTACCGTAACGACAAAAACGGCATCATCCATACCACTATCGGTAAGGTTGATTTCGACGCAGACAAACTGAAAGAAAACCTGGAAGCCCTGCTGGTTGCGCTGAAAAAAGCAAAACCTTCTCAGGCGAAAGGCATGTACATCAAGAAAGTTAGCCTCTCCACCACCATGGGTGCTGGCGTTGCTATCGATCAAAGCGGTCTGTCTGCCGCAGCGAACTAATCGCACTTGCGATTATCGCTTTGACTTGGGGCCGAGATTTGTCTAGAATCTTATGCCCCAAGGTTTTGCTATTGGCTATGCCGTAGGCAAAACAAAGATTTTTCGGTTGGAGCCTGGCCTATCCAGGCCTCCGTCCAAGACCGCAGGTGTATCGCAAGATACTTAATCCTTCCTGCGTAGACGGTGACAGAGCCTAAGAAAATTTTTCTTTTTTATAAAAGAATGTCTTTGCTGGATTCTGCTCACCGTGTTAAGCCGCTCGGCGTGGCGTTTTACAAAGCGCCGAGTGAAGTGAGTTCCGGGGGATTTTCCCCGGCTAATCCAGGAGCAAAAAGCTAATGGCATTAAATCTTCAAGACAAACAAGCGATTGTTGCTGAAGTCAGCGAAGTAGCCAAAGGCGCGCTGTCTGCGGTTGTTGCGGATTCCCGCGGCGTTACCGTAGATAAAATGACTGAACTGCGTAAAGCAGGTCGTGAAGCTGGCGTTTACATGCGTGTTGTTCGCAACACCCTGATGCGTCGCGTAGTTGAAGGCACTCCATTCGAATGCCTGAAAGACACGTTTGTCGGTCCAACCTTGATTGCATTCTCTCACGAACACCCGGGCGCTGCTGCTCGTCTGTTCAAAGAGTTCGCGAAAGCGAATGCAAAATTCGAGGTTAAAGCTGCGGCCTTTGAAGGTGAGCTGATCCCAGCGGCGCAAATCGACCGCCTGGCGACGCTGCCAACTTACGAAGAAGCGATCGCACGCCTGATGGCAACCATGAAAGAAGCCGCTGCCGGCAAACTGGTTCGCACTCTGGCTGCAGTACGCGATCAGAAAGAAGCGGCGTAAGCCACTCTTTCTTAGCCTTTGCTAACGTATTTAAACTATTTCTGAATTTTAGGAACAATTGTTATGTCTATCACTAAAGACCAAATCCTGGAAGCAGTTGCCGCTATGTCCGTAATGGATGTTGTTGAACTGGTTTCCGCTATGGAAGAAAAATTCGGCGTTTCTGCTGCTGCTGCTGTAGCTGTAGCTGCTGGCCCAGCTGAAGCTGCTGAAGAGAAAACTGAATTCGACGTTATCCTGAAAGCTGCAGGCGCTAACAAAGTTGCTGTTATCAAAGCAGTACGTGGCGCTACCGGCCTGGGTCTGAAAGAAGCTAAAGACCTGGTTGAATCTGCTCCAGCCGCTCTGAAAGAAGGCGTGAGCAAAGATGACGCAGAAGCTCTGAAAAAATCTCTGGAAGAAGCTGGCGCAGAAGTTGAAGTTAAATAAGCCAACCCTTCCGGTTGCAGCCTAGTCTTTTAGGCTGATGGCTGGTGACTTTTTAGTCACCAGCCTTTTTGCGCTGTAGGGCGCCAGTAGCGTTTCACACTGTTTGGCTGCTGGTTTCGCCTCCCAATGTTTGTTTCTATCGACGACTTAATATACCGCGGTCTTTGCACTACCAGGAGTTCTGGGGGAAGGCGCGATGAAATGGTTTAAGCGTGATAGCAAGAGATATTGCGGAAAGTGTTCCCGCTTTCCGGTCGACAAAACGGTGTTGCATGAACTGTCCCTAATCGGACGGACAGATTGGGTCACTGATCAGCGAGCTGAGGAACCCTATGGTTTACTCCTATACCGAGAAAAAACGTATTCGTAAGGATTTTGGTAAACGTCCACAAGTGCTGGACATACCATATCTCCTTTCTATCCAGCTTGACTCGTTCCAGAAGTTTATCGAGCAAGATCCAGAAGGGCAGTACGGCCTTGAAGCCGCATTCCGTTCTGTTTTCCCTATCCAGAGCTACAGTGGCAATTCGGAGCTGCAATACGTTAGCTACCGTCTTGGTGAGCCGGTCTTCGACGTCAAAGAGTGCCAGATCCGTGGTGTGACGTTCTCTGCACCGCTGCGCGTAAAACTGCGCCTGGTTATCTATGAGCGCGAAGCGCCTGAAGGTACGGTCAAAGACATCAAGGAACAAGAAGTCTACATGGGCGAAATTCCGCTCATGACCGAAAACGGCACCTTTGTGATCAACGGTACTGAGAGGGTTATCGTATCTCAGTTGCACCGTAGTCCTGGCGTATTCTTCGACAGCGATAAGGGTAAAACCCACTCCTCGGGTAAAGTGCTGTACAACGCACGCATCATCCCTTACCGCGGTTCATGGTTGGACTTCGAGTTCGATCCGAAAGACAACCTGTTCGTGCGTATTGACCGTCGCCGCAAACTGCCTGCGACCATCATTCTGCGCGCGCTGAACTACACCACTGAACAGATCCTCGACCTGTTCTTTGACAAGATCGTCTTCGAAATCCGCGACAACAAGCTGCAGATGGAGCTGGTGCCAGAGCGCCTGCGTGGTGAGACCGCTTCGTTCGATATCGAAGCCAACGGCAAGATCTACGTAGAGAAAGGCCGTCGCATCACCGCTCGTCATATCCGTCAGCTGGAAAAAGACGACATTCAGAGCATTGAAGTACCGGTAGAGTACATCGCGGGCAAAGTGGTCGCGAAAGACTATATCGATACCAATACCGGCGAACTGATCTGCGCAGCCAACATGGAGCTGTCGCTGGATCTGCTGGCCAAGCTGAGCCAGTCCGGCCACAAGCGCATCGAAACGCTGTTCACCAACGATCTGGACCACGGCGCGTACATCTCTGAAACGCTGCGTGTCGATCCGACCAACGATCGTCTGAGCTCGCTGGTAGAAATCTACCGCATGATGCGCCCTGGTGAGCCGCCAACGCGCGAAGCTGCCGAAAGCCTGTTCGAGAACCTGTTCTTCTCCGAAGACCGCTACGATCTGTCCGCGGTTGGCCGTATGAAGTTCAACCGTTCTCTGCTGCGCGACGAGATCGAAGGTTCGGGCATCCTGAGCAAAGACGACATCATTGAAGTGATGAAGAAGCTCATCGATATCCGTAACGGCAAGGGCGAAGTGGACGATATCGACCACTTGGGCAACCGTCGTATCCGCTCCGTCGGCGAAATGGCCGAGAACCAGTTCCGCGTAGGTCTGGTGCGTGTTGAGCGTGCGGTGAAAGAGCGTCTGTCTCTGGGCGATCTGGATACCCTGATGCCTCAGGACATGATCAACGCCAAACCGATTTCGGCGGCGGTGAAAGAGTTCTTCGGCTCCAGCCAGCTGTCCCAGTTCATGGACCAGAACAACCCGTTGTCCGAGATCACGCACAAGCGTCGTATCTCCGCACTGGGCCCGGGCGGTCTGACCCGTGAGCGCGCCGGCTTTGAAGTTCGAGACGTACACCCGACCCACTACGGCCGCGTGTGCCCAATCGAAACGCCGGAAGGTCCAAACATCGGTCTGATCAACTCCCTGTCCGTGTACGCACAGACTAACGAGTATGGCTTCCTGGAAACCCCGTACCGCCGCGTGCGTGACGGCGTGGTGACCGATGAAATCAACTACCTGTCTGCTATTGAAGAAGGCAACTTCGTTATCGCCCAGGCGAACTCCAACCTGGATGAAGAAGGCCGCTTCGTAGAAGACCTGGTCACCTGCCGCAGCAAAGGCGAATCAAGCCTGTTCAGCCGCGACCAGGTTGACTACATGGACGTATCCACCCAGCAGGTTGTTTCCGTTGGTGCTTCACTGATTCCATTCCTGGAACACGATGACGCCAACCGTGCATTGATGGGTGCGAACATGCAACGTCAGGCCGTACCAACCCTGCGCGCCGATAAGCCGCTGGTCGGTACCGGTATGGAACGCGCTGTAGCGGTTGACTCCGGCGTAACCGCCGTTGCCAAACGCGGCGGTGTGATCCAGTACGTGGATGCTTCCCGTATCGTTATCAAAGTTAACGAAGACGAGATGTACCCGGGCGAAGCAGGTATCGATATTTACAACCTGACCAAGTACACCCGTTCTAACCAGAACACCTGCATCAACCAGATGCCGTGTGTGAATCTGGGTGAGCCAATCGAGCGCGGCGACGTGCTGGCGGATGGCCCATCGACAGACCTGGGCGAACTGGCGCTGGGCCAGAACATGCGCGTAGCGTTCATGCCTTGGAACGGCTACAACTTCGAAGACTCCATCTTGGTCTCCGAGCGCGTGGTGCAGGAAGATCGCTTCACCACCATCCACATCCAGGAACTGGCGTGCGTGTCTCGCGACACCAAGCTGGGGCCTGAAGAGATCACCGCCGACATCCCTAACGTGGGTGAAGCGGCGCTCTCCAAGCTGGATGAGTCCGGTATCGTGTATATCGGTGCTGAAGTGACCGGCGGCGACATCCTGGTCGGTAAGGTAACGCCTAAAGGCGAAACCCAGCTGACGCCGGAAGAGAAACTGTTGCGTGCGATCTTCGGTGAGAAAGCGTCTGACGTTAAAGACTCTTCTCTGCGTGTGCCGAACGGCGTTTCCGGTACGGTTATCGACGTGCAGGTCTTCACCCGCGATGGCGTGGAAAAAGACAAGCGCGCGTTGGAAATCGAAGAGATGCAGCTGAAGCAGGCGAAGAAAGACCTGACTGAAGAACTGCAGATCCTGGAAGCCGGCCTGTTTGCGCGTATCCACGCGGTACTGGTTGCCGGTGGCATCGAAGCCGACAAGCTGAGCAAGCTGCCGCGCGATCGCTGGCTGGAACTGGGCCTGACCGACGAAGAGAAGCAAAACCAGCTGGAGCAGCTGGCTGAGCAGTATGACGAACTGAAATCCGACTTCGAGAAGAAGCTGGAAGCCAAGCGTCGTAAGATCACTCAGGGCGACGATCTGGCGCCGGGCGTACTGAAAATCGTCAAGGTTTATCTGGCCGTTAAACGTCAGATCCAACCGGGTGACAAGATGGCGGGCCGCCACGGTAACAAGGGTGTTATCTCCAAGATCAACCCGATCGAAGATATGCCTTACGATGAAAACGGCACGCCGGTAGACATCGTACTGAACCCGCTGGGCGTACCATCACGTATGAACATCGGTCAGATCCTGGAAACCCACCTGGGTATGGCTGCGAAAGGCATCGGTGAGAAGATCAACCAGATGCTGAAGCAGCAGCAGGAAGTGGCCAAGCTGCGTGAGTTCATCCAGAAGGCCTACGATCTGGGCGACGATGTTTGCCAGAAAGTTGACCTGAACACCTTCAGCGACGACGAAGTGCTGCGTCTGGCAGAGAACCTGAAAAAAGGTATGCCGATCGCAACGCCGGTGTTTGACGGTGCGAAAGAGACTGAAATCAAGAAGCTGCTGGAAATGGGCGGTATCCCGACCTCCGGTCAGATCACGCTGTTCGATGGCCGTACCGGTGAGCAATTCGAGCGCCAGGTTACTGTCGGCTATATGTACATGCTGAAACTGAACCACTTGGTTGACGATAAAATGCACGCCCGTTCAACCGGTTCTTACAGCTTGGTTACTCAGCAGCCTCTGGGTGGTAAAGCGCAGTTCGGTGGTCAACGCTTCGGTGAGATGGAAGTGTGGGCACTGGAAGCATACGGCGCGGCTTATACCCTGCAGGAAATGCTCACCGTTAAGTCGGATGACGTTAACGGCCGTACCAAGATGTACAAAAACATCGTGGATGGCGATCACCGGATGGAGCCAGGCATGCCGGAATCCTTCAACGTACTGTTGAAAGAAATCCGCTCGCTCGGCATCAACATCGAACTGGAAGACGAGTAATCGTCATTCCGGCTCAGGCTCCCCGCCTAAGGGAGCCTGAGGGTGGTTGTTCAGGTCACACGGGTACCTACTGCGGTTGTGGGTGCCCAACAGGTTTAACTCCGACAGGAGCCAATCCGTGAAAGACTTATTGAAGTTTCTGAAAGCGCAAACTAAGACCGAAGAGTTTGATGCGATCAAGATTGCTCTGGCCTCGCCAGACATGATCCGTTCGTGGTCGTTCGGTGAAGTTAAGAAGCCGGAAACCATTAACTACCGTACGTTCAAACCAGAGCGTGACGGCCTTTTCTGCGCCCGTATCTTCGGGCCGGTAAAAGATTACGAGTGCCTGTGCGGTAAGTACAAGCGCTTGAAACACCGCGGCGTGATCTGTGAGAAGTGCGGCGTTGAAGTGACCCAGACCAAAGTGCGTCGTGAGCGCATGGGCCACATCGAGCTGGCTTCCCCGACTGCGCACATCTGGTTCCTGAAATCGCTGCCATCCCGCATCGGTTTGCTGCTGGATATGCCGCTGCGTGACATCGAACGCGTACTGTACTTCGAATCCTATGTGGTGGTCGAAGGCGGTATGACCAACCTCGAGCGTCGTCAGATCCTGACCGAAGAGCAGTATCTGGACGCGCTGGAAGAGTTCGGTGACGAATTCGACGCCAAGATGGGTGCGGAAGCCATTCAGGCCCTGTTGAAAAACATGGATCTGGAAGCCGAGTGCGAGCAGCTGCGTGAAGAGCTGAACGAAACCAACTCCGAAACCAAGCGCAAGAAGCTGACCAAGCGTATCAAGCTGCTGGAAGCGTTCGTACAGTCCGGTAACAAGCCGGAGTGGATGATCCTGACCGTGCTGCCGGTACTGCCGCCGGATCTGCGCCCGCTGGTTCCGCTGGATGGCGGTCGTTTCGCGACGTCGGATCTGAACGATCTGTATCGCCGCGTGATCAACCGTAACAACCGTCTGAAACGCCTGCTGGATCTGGCTGCGCCGGACATCATCGTGCGCAACGAAAAGCGTATGCTGCAAGAAGCGGTAGACGCCCTGCTGGATAACGGCCGTCGCGGTCGTGCGATCACCGGTTCCAACAAACGCCCTCTGAAATCTTTGGCCGACATGATCAAAGGTAAGCAGGGTCGTTTCCGTCAGAACCTGCTCGGTAAACGCGTTGACTACTCAGGCCGTTCCGTTATCACCGTAGGTCCATACCTGCGTCTGCATCAGTGCGGTCTGCCTAAGAAGATGGCGTTGGAGCTGTTCAAACCGTTCATCTACGGCAAATTGGAGCTGCGTGGCCTGGCCACCACCATCAAAGCCGCCAAGAAAATGGTTGAGCGTGAAGAAGCCGTCGTTTGGGATATCCTGGACGAAGTGATTCGCGAACACCCGGTACTGCTGAACCGTGCACCAACCCTGCACCGTTTGGGTATCCAGGCGTTTGAACCGGTTCTGATCGAAGGTAAAGCGATCCAGCTGCATCCGCTGGTTTGTGCGGCATATAACGCCGACTTCGATGGTGACCAGATGGCCGTTCACGTACCGCTGACGCTGGAAGCCCAGCTGGAAGCGCGTGCGCTGATGATGTCCACCAACAACATCCTGTCCCCAGCGAACGGCGAGCCAATCATCGTTCCTTCTCAGGACGTTGTACTGGGTCTGTACTACATGACCCGCGACTGTGTTAACGCCAAAGGCGAAGGCATGGTGCTGAACGGTTCCAAAGAAGCTGAGCGTGTTTACCGCGCCGGCCTGGCGTCGCTGCATGCGCGCGTTAAAGTGCGTATCACCGAAGACGTCAAGAACGCCGAAGGCGAGTGGACCTCTCAGACCAGCATCATCGACACCACCATCGGCCGCGCCATCCTGTGGATGATCGTACCGAAAGGTCTGCCGTACGCGATCGTTAACCAGCCTTTGGGCAAGAAAGCGATCTCCAAGATGCTGAACACCTGTTACCGCATCCTGGGCCTGAAGCCGACCGTTATCTTTGCTGACCAGATCATGTACACCGGCTTTGCTTACGCAGCCCGTTCCGGCGCTTCCGTAGGTATCGACGACATGGTTATCCCGGCCAAGAAGGCGGAGATCATCGAAGAAGCGGAAACCGAAGTTGCCGAGATCCAGGAGCAGTTCCAGTCTGGTCTGGTGACCGCCGGCGAACGCTACAACAAAGTGATCGATATCTGGGCTGCCGCGAACGAACGCGTTGCGAAAGCGATGATGGAAAACCTGTCGGTAGAAGACGTGGTTAACCGTGACGGCGAAGTGGAACAGCAAGTTTCCTTCAACAGCATCTTTATGATGGCCGACTCCGGTGCGCGTGGTTCCGCCGCTCAGATTCGTCAGCTGGCCGGTATGCGTGGTCTGATGGCGAAGCCGGACGGCTCCATCATCGAAACGCCAATCACCGCGAACTTCCGTGAAGGTCTGAACGTACTCCAGTACTTCATCTCCACTCACGGTGCTCGTAAAGGTCTGGCGGATACCGCACTGAAAACCGCGAACTCCGGTTATCTGACCCGTCGTCTGGTTGACGTGGCGCAGGACCTGGTGGTGACCGAAGACGACTGTGGCACCCACGACGGCATCCTGATGACTCCGGTTATCGAAGGTGGCGATGTGAAAGAGCCGCTGCGTGAACGCGTTCTGGGCCGTGTGACGGCAGAAGACGTCCTCAAGCCGGGTACGGCGGACATTCTGGTGCCGCGCAACACCCTGCTGAACGAGAAGGCGTGTGACCTGTTGGAAGAGAACTCTGTCGACAGCGTTAAAGTCCGTTCCGTGGTGAGCTGTGAAACCGACTTCGGTGTGTGTGCAAACTGCTACGGTCGCGACCTGGCACGTGGCCACATCATCAACAAAGGTGAAGCCATCGGCGTTATCGCGGCACAGTCCATCGGTGAGCCGGGTACACAGCTGACGATGCGTACGTTCCACATCGGTGGTGCGGCATCTCGTGCGGCTGCTGAATCCAGCATTCAGGTGAAAAACAAGGGTAGCATCAAGCTGAGCAACGCGAAGTTCGTTATGAACGCCGCAGGCAAGCTGGTGATCACCTCGCGTAACACCGAACTGAAACTGATCGACGAATTCGGCCGTACCAAAGAAAGCTACAAGGTGCCTTACGGCGCCGTGATGGGCAAAGGCGACGGTGAAGAAGTTAACGGCGGCGAAACCGTTGCTAACTGGGATCCGCACACCATGCCGGTCATCAGTGAAGTCAGCGGCTTCATTCGCTTCGCCGACATGGTCGACGGCCAGACGATTACTCGTCAGACCGACGAACTGACCGGTTTGTCTTCTCTGGTTGTCCTGGACAGCGCAGAGCGTACCGGTAGCGGTAAAGACCTGCGTCCGGCACTGAAAATCGTTGACGCTAAGGGCGAAGACGTATTGATCCCAGGTACTGATATGCCTGCTCAATACTTCCTGCCGGGCAAAGCGATCGTTCAGCTGGAAGACGGCATTCAGATCGGTGCGGGTGATACCCTGGCGCGTATTCCTCAGGAATCCGGCGGTACCAAGGATATTACCGGTGGTCTGCCGCGCGTTGCCGACCTGTTCGAAGCGCGTCGTCCGAAAGAGCCGGCAATCCTGGCTGAAATCAGCGGGATTATCTCGTTCGGTAAAGAGACCAAAGGCAAACGTCGCCTGGTGATTTCTCCGCTGGACGGCAGCGACGCTTACGAAGAGATGATTCCGAAATGGCGTCAGCTCAACGTGTTCGAAGGCGAAGTGGTGGAACGTGGCGACGTCGTCTCCGACGGCCCAGAGTCTCCGCACGACATTCTGCGTCTGCGTGGCGTGCATGCGGTTACCCGCTACATCACCAACGAAGTGCAGGAAGTTTACCGTCTGCAAGGCGTTAAGATTAACGATAAGCACATCGAAGTTATCGTTCGTCAGATGCTGCGTAAAGGCACTATCGTTAGCGCTGGTGGCTCCGAGTTCCTGGAAGGCGAGCAGGCTGAAGTGTCTCGCGTCAAGATTGCCAACCGTCAGCTGGAAGCTGAAGGTAAGATCCCGGCAACCTTCTCGCGCGATCTGCTGGGTATCACCAAGGCTTCCTTGGCGACCGAGTCCTTCATCTCCGCCGCATCGTTCCAGGAAACGACGCGCGTTCTGACCGAAGCTGCCGTAGCCGGCAAGCGCGACGAACTGCGTGGCCTGAAAGAGAACGTCATCGTGGGCCGTCTGATCCCAGCCGGTACCGGTTACGCTTATCATCAGGATCGCATGCGTCGTCGTGCTCAGGGCGAAGCGCCGGTTGTTCCGCAAGTCAGCGCGGAAGAAGCGACCGCGAACCTGGCCGAACTGCTCAACGCAGGTCTGGGCGGCAGCGACGACGAGTAATCGTCATCCGCGCCGTGGGCCCGCTACGCCGGGCCCATCGCCAGATAAACCGCTCCCTCGGGGGCGGTTTTTTTTCGCCTCGCGCCGGGTTATGACAAACTTTGCTACTATGGTTACAGCAGAAATTGACCGGCGCTTTTTACCTGACAACCAAGGACAGCACAAAACATGGACAGCCTCATTACCTTCGAAAAACTGACGGCGAAACACCTGCCTTACCTGTATGAGATCCGCTTTTCCGTCGAAGAGAACCTGCTGCATCCGCATCAGATCCAGTATCTGCAGCGCAAGCAGGCGCTGGAAGACATCAACCAGGGCGGTGGCTGGATCTGCAAGTATGGCGAGGACTATGCCGGCGTTGGATTCGGGTTGTTCATCCCCGAACCGTTGATCGGCGGACTGTTCGTGAAGCCGGAATACCAATCAATGGGAATGGGTTCTGCCTTGCTGGCGCGCGTCACTGCCTGGATGTTTGAGCACGGCGCCGAAGCCATTCACTTAACCACCGATCCCGGCTCTAAAGCCGAAGGTTTTTATCAACATCACGGTTGGGATGCGATCGGGCGGGATGAGTTCGGTCAGGCGGAGCTGGTGAAACGCAAAGAGGGTGAATAATGAAAATCAAAGGATTGATGACGTTACTGCTGCTTTCGCTGTTCAGCGCACCGTTGTACGCGGCCGTTGACTCTTTTTACCTGAAGCCGGCGGACGGCGAGAAGATCAATGTCACCCGACAGATGCTGGAGGCGATGCCGTCGCACACGATTAAAACCTCGACCAATTTCACCCCGGAAGAGGCGTTCACCGGCGTTGAGTTTTCGGAGCTGGTGAAAGCGTACCATCTGCAAGGGAAGTCGGTGCGCGCCTTCGCGTGGGACGACTATTCCTATTCGATGCCGATTGACGAGATGATTAAATATCGCGTGATTGTCGCCTATCTGCGCGGCGGTAAGCCGATCGACGTGGGGGAGCTGGGGCCGTTCGCTATTATCTATCCGCGCGATCAATACCCCGAGCTGAATAACCTGGACGTGAACGCGAAAACCGTCTGGCAAGTCAAACGGCTGGAGATTAAATGAGATGAGCAAGAAACTGATCGGTACTCTTATCGCGTTGGTTGCCATCTTCTCCTTATTAATTTTGCTGATTGCCATTAACTTCGGTGGCGTAAAAGAGCGCTATAAGCAGATCGAACCCAATCTGGATAACTACTCGGTGGCCGAAATCCTGTTTCTGGCGTTTGAAAGAACCAAAACTGCGCTGCTGCTCAGTGAAAACGACGACTACGACGCTTTCCTGATCAAAAAGAAAATATTTTACTCGAAGATCCAAATCCTGGAGAGCCGCTCCACCTTCAGCGACTCTTTCTATTACGACGACGAATTTATCAAGAACGTCGCTCTGCTGAAGCAACAGTACCGAACGCTGGGCGATCTTTCCGTCGGTTTGCTGGCAGGGCGGAAAAGCAAGGCGGATATCCTCGCTTATATGGATGACATCGAGGGCACGTTGGTCGATATCCAGGAGATTATTTATCGGATACAAATTAAAAACTTCACCGAGGTTAAAGGCATCATCCAGGATAATTCGAGAAAAGCCGAGATGTTCGCCGTCTTATCGCTGATTTTGGTGTTCCTGATGATGTTCCTGGTGGTGAGAAACGCCTTCTCGTTAAAAGAGATCATCAAGAACAAGAACATCTTTATCTCATCCATCTACCATGAAATCGCCGGTTCGACGCAGGCCATCGTCATCGCCGCGGATATCATGGAGCACGAGCTGGCGCAGGAAGAGCTCAAAAAGGAGGCCCGCCTGATCTCCTACCACGGCAACAAGATCGCCGAACAAACGCGCGAGGTGATGGATTATTCGCGGTTTGAAATGGGGGAGGTTAACGTCAATATTTCCACCTTTCGGCTGCATGAGGTGGTGGACGATGCCATGACCAGTATCAGCGCTGGGCGCGGTAATCGCATCGTGGTGCGTCGTTCATCCTATGTTGGTTTGATTTGCTCCGACAAATACAAGCTCTACCGAATATTGGCCAATCTGCTCAGCAACGCGGACAAATTTACTCACCACGGCGCGATCATCCTCAACGTGAAGGTGTGCCATGGCAATCTGTATTTATGGGTCAAAGACAACGGCATCGGATTTAACGTTAATAATCTGGAACGGTTGTACAAGGCGTTCAATCAGGGAGTAGAAAGGGAAACGCGGCAGGGGCTGGGGCTGGGGCTGACCATTATCAAGAATTATGTGACGACGCTGAAAGGCGCCATCAGAGTCAAATCCACCGAAGGCGTTGGTTCATCGTTTTTCATCCGCATTCCGGTCAAACTAATTAAAGAATAAATTCGACAGCAGCAGTGAGGAGATAATCAGCGGTTTGGTCGGTTTTTCCACCAGGTGCACGTCATAGTGCAGGATCATATCGCCGATATTCTTCTCATAGTGATTCAGCTGGCCGGTCAGAATGATGATGCGCGCGTGCGGATCGAGGGTGTCCTTTATTTTCTTCACGACGCGTTCTGAGGTTTCGCCGAAGTCCAACAGCCAGTCCAGAATAAACGCCTCAAAGGACTGTTGCTCAAGTGCGGCCAGCATGGCATCCGCCGTTTGAAAGGTCTCGGTCTCAATGCCGTAGCGGCAGGCGATTTTCTTCAACAGCTCGAGGATATCGCTGTCGTTGTCCAGGATCGCGATGCGCGGCGCCGGCAGAAAGTCTATCTTGTTGACTCTGTACAGCGGTACGTCGGCCTGCGTATCCCGGCTGGTATTGATGATGAAAAGGTCATCTTTTTTGTAGGCGTAGGTTTCGTCGTCGTCCAGCTGTGTCACCGGGTGTTCGTCGACTTCAACCTTACAGCGTTTGTGAATGCTGTTCATGATAAAAACGCCGTTATGCGTTCTTTGGCCGGCGAATGGCTCGTTGAAGTACTGAAACACCTTTCTGACTTCGTCGAGGGTGATGCCCCTTTTACCATCCAGCTTCTGCTTGGCGCTGTTGTACTGAAGGTTCAGTATGTTGGCCATCGTGGAGGCATGTTTTCTGTCGCCAACCCCTTTAAGAGTGAGCAACGCGCTGATTGCATCGATGTAATTTGGCGTTTTCTTCATGACAACCTTGGCTTTTTTGATGTTGACCGCGAGCGTGGCAAATCTGCGCGAGGACCCGTGCTGGATTATAGATGATGCCCCGGAGGTTGCGGTGATATCAGTTTGATTTTCCTTGGCAAACTCAGAATACACTCGATATCAAATAAAAAAACACTCAAAAGACATTCACATTTAATCGTTTGTATGGTTAATTAGCGCACATACTGTGTGATTCGCGTCCTGGGGGGGTTGCCAGTCTCACAAAATAAACCGCCTGCTCTTGTCTGTAAGCAGGGAGCAGGCGGCAAAAAAACGCGACGGCCAACACCAGGGCCATTGGCAGTATCGGGGATTACCCCTCGAGTCACTTTTCGTCTCCGCATCGACTTTTTCCTCGTTCTGCCGTTCTCTGCCGCAACGGGCTCCATTGAAAAACACTCTGCGTGAGTGCTGAACACCGCTATTCCCTCATCATGCCCGTCACCTGAGCCGATAAAACCGCCTGTTCGTGCGTGCCCTCAGGCGCAGGTTCCAGGATGGCCGTTGGTGAGGAACCGGAGTCGCGCAAGAGCGTCTGTGCGCGATCCGGGGTTGGATAAGGCGGGGCCATCGAGAGGGTAACGGCCCCGGCCGACACCGGGTTTGGCGGTCGGCAACGTCACTATAATCGGCGCGTTTGCCGGCGCCAGCGCCACCGTTCGGCATTGCGCGGCCGCTCCAGCGTTTTCTTCGCACGGCGGCAAACGTTGCCGCTTATTGCGCGCTGCGTCCCAGATAATCGTCCCAGTCTTTCCACACCGGCTGCAGCCCGGCGTTGCTGATGGCCTCGGCGACCTGCTGCGGCGTGCGGCCGTCGTGCGGCTCAAACTGTTCCAGCTCAGGCGGTACGTCGTCGGCATAGCCGCCGGGTTGCGTCTTGGATCCGGCGCTGACGCTATTGATCGCCACCGGGATCATATGATCGCGGAAGTACGGCGACTCCCGGGTAGACAGCGACAGCTCAACGTCCGGCGCGAACAGCCGGAAGGCGCAGATTAGCTGCACCAGCTGAGGCTCACTCATGATAGACGCGGGCTCAATGCCGCCGGCGCAGGGGCGCAGGCGTGGGAACGAGATCGAGTAGCGGCTCTGCCAATAGGTTTGCTGCAGGTAGAACAGGTGTTCCGCCAGCAGATAGCAGTCGGTTCGCCAGCTGTGGGACAGGCCGATTAACGCGCCGAGGCCGATCTTGTCGATCCCGGCGCGCCCCAGGCGATCCGGCGTGGCCAGGCGCCAATGGAAATCCTGCTTCTGGCCGCGCAGGTGGTGCTGCAGATAGGTGGCCGGATGGTAGGTTTCCTGGTACACCAGCACGCCGTCCAGGCCCAGCGTTTTCAGTTCGGCGTATTCCTCCTGCGCCAGCGGCTGCACTTCCATCATCAGCGAGCTGAAGTGGCGGCGGATCGCCGGAATGTGCTGGCGGAAATAGTCCATACCGACCTTGGTCTGATGTTCGCCGGTGACCAGCAACAGATGTTCGAACCCCAGCGCCTTGATGGCTTCGCACTCGCGCGCAATCTCCGCCGCATCCAGCGTTTTGCGCTTGATGCGGTTGCTCATCGAAAAGCCGCAGTAGGTGCAGTCGTTGGCGCACAGGTTGGACAGGTACAGCGGCACATAGAAGCTGACGACGTTGCCGAACCGCTGACGGGTCAGCCACTGCGCGCGTTGCGCCAACGGTTCCAGATACGGCGCGGCCGCGGGGGAGATCAGCGCCATAAAGTCGTCGCGCGTCAGCTTGTCGGCGTTCAATGCGCGTTCCACGTCGCGCGCCGTTTTGCCGTTGATGCGCAGCGTAATGTCGTCCCAGTCCAGCTGTTGCCAGCGGCTACTGAAATCGTCGGTCATCACTGCGCCTCCTCTGGCTGGCTGAGGAAAGCGGTCAGCGGGCTGGACGCGACCGCGCCGCGCTGGCTGGAGCCTAATCCGGCGCTGCGTGCCAGCTCGCCGGCCTCCAGCGCCAGGCGAAATGCCCGCGCCATCTGCACCGGATCGCGCGCCACGGCGATGGCGGTATTCACCAGCACCGCGTCGGCGCCCAGCTCCATCGCTTCCAGCGCGTGGCTTGGCGCGCCGATGCCGGCGTCTACCACCACCGGCACCTTAGCTTGCTCGATGATGATTTCGAGGAAGTCACGGGTGCGCAGACCGCGGTTGGAGCCGATAGGGGCGCCGAGCGGCATCACCACTGCGCATCCCACTTCTTCCAGCCGTTTGCACAGCACCGGATCGGCGCCGCAGTAGGGCAGCACCACAAAACCGTCTTTCACCAGCGTTTCCGCCGCCTTCAGCGTTTCTATCGGATCCGGCAGCAGGTATTTCACATCGGGATGGATCTCCAGCTTCACCCAGTGGGTGCCGAGCGCTTCGCGCGCCAGTCGGGCGGCGAACACCGCTTCGGCGGCCGTTTTGGCGCCGGAGGTATTGGGCAACAGCCTGACGCCCAACTGTTGCAGCGGCGCCAAAATGGCGTCGTTGCCGCCGCGCAGATCGACGCGCTTCATGGCCATGGTCACCAGCTGTGAGCCGGAGGCCGCCAGCGCCTCCAACATCAGCGCCGGGGTGGCGAACTTGCCGGTGCCGGTGAACAGGCGCGAGGTAAAAGTGGTATCGGCGATTTTCAGCATGTCAGCCTCCGGCGATCGCTTGAAACAGCAAAATGTCGTCACCGTCCTGCACCTGATGGTCGGCCCAGTCGGCGCGTGGGATGATGGTTTGGTTGATAGCCAGCGCGGTGCCCGGCTGGTGGCGTTCCAACTGGGTCAGCAGGGCGGCGACGCTGAGCGGCTGTGCCAGCTCCAGCGGTTGGTCGTTCAGACGGATCTTCATGCGGCGCCTCCGCAGACCGGGCAGGCGCGGGCCCGGCTCAGCTGCAGCGTGCTCCAGCTCTGCTGCTTGCCGTCGAACAGCCGCAGCTTGCCGCTGAGGGAGGCAGGCAGGCCGGCCAGCATCTTGATGGCCTCCAGCGCTTGCAGAGTGCCGATCACGCCGACCACCGGGCCGAGCACCCCGGCGGTGCGGCAGTTGCGCTGCGGTTCTTCCTGCTCCGGGTACAGGCAGGCGTAGCAGCCGTGCGCATAGGGCGGCTCGAGCACCAGCAGCTGGCCGCTGAAACCCACTGCGCTGCCGCTGATCAGCGGCTTGGCGGCGGCGATGCAGGCGGCGTTGACCTCATGGCGGGTCGCCATGTTGTCGCAGCAGTCCAGCACCAGATCGGCGCGGGCGACCGCGTCGCGCAGCGCTTGCCCTTGCAGCCGCTGGGCCAGCGGGATGGACTCCACCAACGGGTTCAACGCCTGCAGATGGCGTTGCGCCAGCGCCGCCTTGCCGGTGGCGGTATCGGCGCTGCGGTACAGGATTTGCCGCTGCAGGTTGGTGACGTGCAGCGTGTCGTCGTCGGCCAGCAGCAGCGTGCCGACCCCGGCGGCGGCCAGATACAGCGAAGCCGGGGACCCCAGCCCCCCCAGGCCGACGATCAGCACCGTGGCGCGCTTGAGTTTTTCCTGACCTTCCGGGCCGACATCCTCCAGCAGCAGCTGGCGGCTGTAGCGCAGGAACTCCCGATCGTTAAGCATCGTTCGGCTCCTTACCTTCGATCAGCCGCAGCAGTTCGGCCGTCGCCGCGCGCCAGTCCGGCGCCTGGGTGATGGCGCTGACCACCGCCACGCTGCCGACGCCGCACGCCAGCACCGCCGGTACGCGATCGATACTGATCCCGCCGATCGCCACCGTCGGGTAATCCGCCAAACCGGCGATGTGGCGTTTTAACTCCGCTAGCCCCTGCGGCGCAGAAGGCATGTCTTTGGTCTGGGTGGGGAAGATGTGCCCCAGCGCGATGTAGGAGGGTTTCACCGCCAGCGCGCGCGCCAGCTCGGCATCGTCATGGGTGGAAACGCCGAGCCGCAGCCCGGCGCGGTGAATAGCCGCCAGATCGGTGGTATCGAGATCTTCCTGGCCCAGATGCACGCCGTAGGCGCCGTGCTTGATCGCCAGCCGCCAGTAATCGTTGATGAACAGCCGCGCCTGATAACGCCGGCCCAGCGCGATGGCGGCGGCGATATCCTCTTCGACCTGCTCGTCCGGCAGATCCTTGATGCGCAGCTGGATCGTGGTAACGCCGGCCTCCAGCAGGCGAGCGATCCACGCCACGCTGTCGACAACCGGGTAAAGCCCCAGTTTGTGGGGCGTCGCCGGGAAGGGCGTCGTGATATCAGTCATTGCTCGTCTCCTCCTGCAGATTGCCGGCGCTGTGATACAGCTCGCTGCCGCGGGCGCGGAACTCGGCGGACATTTTCTCCATGCCGGTCAGCTGCACCTCGATCGGTTTGGCGGCCTCTTGGGCGGCGGCATAGTCGCGCACCTCTTGTGAAATCTTCATCGAGCAGAATTTCGGTCCGCACATCGAGCAGAAGTGAGCGATCTTGCCGGACTCCTGCGGCAGGGTTTCGTCGTGATAGGCGCGCGCGGTGGCCGGATCGAGCGCCAGATTGAACTGATCTTCCCAGCGGAATTCGAAACGCGCCTTGGACATGGCGTTATCGCGAATTTGCGCGCCCGGATGGCCTTTGGCCAGATCGGCGGCGTGGGCGGCGATCTTGTAGGTGATCAGGCCCTGTTTGACGTCCTCTTTATTCGGCAGGCCGAGGTGCTCTTTCGGCGTGACGTAACACAGCATGGCGCAGCCGAACCAGCCAATCATTGCCGCGCCGATGCCGGAGGTGAAATGGTCATAGCCCGGTGCGATATCGGTGGTCAGCGGGCCGAGGGTGTAGAACGGCGCTTCGTGGCAGTGTTCCAGCTCTTCGGTCATGTTGCGGCGGATCATCTGCATCGGCACATGGCCCGGGCCTTCGATCATCACCTGCACGTCGTATTCCCAGGCAATTTTGGTCAGCTCGCCCAGCGTATGCAGTTCGGCGAACTGGGCTTCGTCGTTGGCGTCCTGAATCGAGCCGGGGCGCAGGCCGTCACCGAGCGACAGCGAAACGTCGTAGGCGGCGCAGATCTCGCAGATTTCACGGAAGTGCTGATAGAGGAAGTTTTCCTGATGGTGCGACAGGCACCATTTGGCCATGATCGAGCCACCGCGCGACACGATGCCGGTCAGGCGTTTGGCGGTCATCGGCACATAGCGCAGCAGCACGCCGGCGTGGATGGTGAAGTAATCGACCCCTTGTTCCGCCTGTTCCAGCAGCGTATCGCGGAACATCGCCCAGGTGAGGTTTTCCGCCACGCCGTTGACCTTCTCCAGCGCCTGGTAGATAGGCACGGTGCCGATGGGCACCGGGCTGTTGCGCAGGATCCACTCGCGGGTTTCGTGAATATAGCGGCCGGTGGAGAGATCCATCACGGTGTCTGCGCCCCAGCGGGTGGCCCACACCAGCTTCTCCACCTCTTCTTCGATCGACGACGTGACCGCCGAGTTGCCGATATTGGCGTTCACCTTCACCAGGAAATTGCGGCCGATGATCATCGGCTCCGCCTCCGGGTGATTGATGTTGGCGGGAATGATGGCGCGGCCGGCGGCCACTTCCTGGCGCACGAACTCCGGCGTGATGTTGTCCGGCAGGTTGGCGCCCCAGCCCTGGCCCGGATGCTGGTGGCGCAGCACCTCGCCGCGAATGCGTTCGCGCCCCATGTTTTCACGGATGGCGATGAACTCCATCTCCGGGGTGACGATGCCGGCGCGGGCATAGTGCAGTTGGGTCACGCACTTGCCCGGCAACGCCTTGCGCGGCAGCGGCAGATGTTCGAAGCGCAGGTGATCCAGCCCCTCGTCCGCCAGACGCTGTTGGGTGAAGCCGGAACTGGCGCCGCTCAGGGTCGCGGTATCGCCGCGCGCGTCGATCCAGCCGGCGCGCAGCTTGGCCAGGCCGGCGTGCACATCGAGCTCGGCCTGCGGATCGCCGTATGGGCCTGCGGTGTCATATACCGGGATCGCCTCGTTCTGTTCATACTGCGGGCTATCTTTGCTGCCGCCGACCAGGGTCGGGCTGAGCTGAATTTCGCGCATCGGCACCTGGATATCGCGGCGCGAGCCCTGCAGGTAGATGCGGCGTGAGTTTGGGAAAGCCATGCCTTGCAGCGTGTCGATAAACTGCTGGGCGGCTTCGCGTTGCGCTTTACGGGCGCGCGGTGGATTAACGTTAGACATAGCAAGTTCCTACCAGTGTGTTGGGTTGGGAAAGTTGCTTGTCTGGAGCTCGGAGGGAGTAATGATGGTGGCCGATAAGGCTGGACGCCCGCAAGGGGAAGGCCGTGCCTGTGGCGATAGATTACTCTTGTTCCCTTCGCGGGTATTAGCCCGATCAGGTTCCGCGGATCCCGAATTAACGGTCTCAGCCTGGCTGATTCGATGAACAAATCAGGCGCTAGGCACTCCGACAAGATGCCCCCCAGTATAGGAGGGATAAGAAAAAAAACTATAAAATTTTAACGCGCCGGATCCAGCGCCTGGTCCGGCAGCGGTTGCTGCGCGGCCTCCGCTTCCAACAGGATCAGCTTATCTTCCAGCGCAAAGCGCGCCGCCAGCGTTTCGCCGATATCCGACAAGGCCTGATGGAATTCCAGACAGACCTCCTGATCGATATCCACTTCGGTATAGCGATCGTGGAACGCCATGATCTGTTCGGTATTGGCCCATAGCTTGGGGTAGATGTTCACCGCCAGCGACATTTTCGGACTGGCTGCGCCTTCCACTTGTTTGATAATTCTGTCATAGATATGAAAATGCCCTGCGGAGAGGTAATCCACCAGGTTATGGCAAAAGTTCTCCAGCGCTTTTTCATTCAGCGGCGTATGCTTTTCTTTATTCGGTTTGAGGCCTACCAGCGTGCAGTAGGCGACCAGCAACTGCTTGCGGGCCTGAAGCCATTGATCAACTAATTCATTACTACCGCCAACGCGCTGAGTCAGCCTTTCCAAACGGTTGAGCATGTTTGACTCCGTGTAAGTAATAAAAGTAACCGGTAAGTTATTAAAATGTAACAAAGCCGATTTGTAGAGTGCCAGTGAAGCTGAGGTTGTGCAACAACGATATGGAACTTGCATTAACGGGCAATGAAAACGGCTGGTGGATCGTCAGCCATGAAAGCAAACTTTGGTTACCGAACGGTGAATTGCCGTCGGGGACGGCCGCCGTCCTCGGGCTGCAGGGCCACATGGCGCGCATCATCGGTGAGTGGGAGGGCGCGCCGGTCTGGCTGGTGCGCCAGGCGATGCCGCGGGAGATGGGATCGGTGCGTCAGCTGTTGGATCAGGATCGCGGTCTGTTCCAGCTTGCCGGGCGCGGCGTGCAGCTGGCGGATTTCTACCGCTCCCATCGCTTTTGCGGCTACTGCGGCCATGAGATGCATCTCAGCCGCACCGAAAGCGCCTGCCTCTGCGGCCACTGCAAAGAACGGTACTACCCGCAGATTGCGCCCTGCGTGATCGTCGCCATTCGGCGCGACGATCAGATCCTGCTGGCGCAGCACGTGCGCCATCGCGGCGGTATCCACACGGTGCTGGCCGGTTTCGTCGAAGTGGGCGAAACGCTGGAGCAGGCGGTGGCGCGCGAAGTGATGGAAGAGAGCAATATCGAAATCAAGAACCTGCGCTACGTCACTTCACAACCCTGGCCGTTCCCACACTCGCTGATGATGGCCTTTATGGCCGATTACCATCAGGGCGACCTTCGTCACGATCCCAAGGAGCTGCTTAACGCCGGCTGGTATCGCTACGACCAACTGCCGCTGTTGCCGCCGCCCGGCACCGTGGCGCGCCGGTTGATTGAGGACACCGTGGCGCTGTGCCGGGAAGAATAATGTACAATGGCCGGCAGATTATTAAGGGAGCCCCATAAATGACTGAGTTGAAGAACGATCGCTACCTGCGCGCGCTGTTGCGCCAGCCGGTGGATGTGACCCCCGTATGGATGATGCGCCAGGCCGGTCGTTATTTGCCGGAGTACAAGGCGACCCGCGCCCAGGCCGGTGATTTCATGTCGCTGTGCAAGAACGCGGAGCTGGCCTGTGAGGTTACGCTGCAGCCGCTGCGCCGCTATGCGCTGGACGCCGCCATTCTGTTCTCCGACATTCTCACCATTCCCGACGCCATGGGGCTTGGCCTGTACTTTGAAGCCGGCGAAGGCCCGCGTTTCAGCTCACCTATCACCTGCCGTGCCGACGTCGACAAACTGCCGGCGTTTGATCCGGAAGTGGAGCTGGGCTATGTGATGAACGCGGTGCGCACCATCCGCCGCGAGCTGAAGGGCGAAGTGCCGCTGATCGGCTTCTCCGGCAGCCCGTGGACGCTGGCTACCTATATGGTTGAAGGCGGGAGCAGCAAGGCCTTCACCAAGCTGAAAAAAATGATGTATGCCGAACCGGCCACGCTGCACCTGTTGCTGGACAAGCTGGCGGACAGCGTGATCCTGTACCTCAACGCCCAAATCAAGGCCGGCGCGCAGTCGGTGATGGTGTTCGACACCTGGGGCGGGGTGCTGACCGGGCGCGATTACCGCGAGTTCTCGTTGCACTACATGCACAAGATCGTCGATGGCCTGCTGCGTGAAAATGACGGCCGCCGCGTGCCGGTGACGCTGTTTACCAAAGGCGGCGGGCAGTGGCTGGAGGCGATGGCCGCTACCGGCTGCGATGCGCTGGGGCTGGACTGGACCACCGATATCGCCGACGCGCGTCGGCGCGTGGGCGACAAAGTGGCGCTGCAGGGCAATATGGATCCGTCGATGCTGTATGCCTCCCCGGCGCGCATCGCGGAAGAGGTGGAGACCATTCTGGCCGGTTTTGGCCACGGCAACGGTCATGTGTTCAACCTGGGCCACGGCATCCATCAGGATGTGCCGCCTGAGCACGCCGGCGCCTTCGTCGAGGCGGTGCACGCGCAGTCGGCGAAATACCACCGTTAAGGATTCGATGTGACCGATATGCAGGCCCTGCGCGCCGAACAGCTGCGGCGCGCGGCTGAAGTCATTCGCTACGACGATCTGCCGGCCGAACCGCCGGCCTTCATCGCCGGCGCCGACGTGGGCTTCGAGCAGGAGGGGGCGGTGACGCGTGCCGCTATCGCCATACTGCGCTATCCGTCGCTGGAGCTGGTGGAATATCAGGTGGCGCGCATCGTCACCGTCATGCCTTATATCCCGGGCTTCCTGTCGTTTCGCGAATACCCGGCGCTGTTGGCCGCCTGGGCACAGCTGCGGCAAAAGCCGGGGCTGATCTTCGTCGATGGGCATGGCATTTCACATCCGCGGCGCCTCGGCGTCGCCAGCCATTTCGGCCTGCTGGTCGATGTACCGACCATCGGCGTGGCCAAGAAGCGCCTGTGCGGCAAATTCGCGCCGCTGGAGGCCGCCGTCGGCGCGCTGGCACCGTTGGAAGATAAGGGGGAACAGCTGGGCTGGGTATGGCGCAGCAAGGCGCGCTGCAACCCGCTGTTCATCTCTACCGGTCACCGCGTGGGCGCCGACAGCGCGCTGGCGTGGGTGCAGCGCTGTATGGCGGGCTACCGTTTGCCGGAGCCGACCCGCTGGGCCGACGCCATCGCTTCGCGCCGTCCGGCGTTTCAGCGTTGGTTGCAGCAGCATCCGGAGGTGTCGCCATGAGCGATTTCGGGTACACTGCGCCGCAGATAACGCGTAAGAGAGTAAAGCATGCTACGTAACCCGATTCATTTACGTCTGGAACGGCACGAGGCTTGGCAACATTTGACCTTTATGGCCAGTTTGTGCGAGCGTATGTACCCGAATTACCAGATGTTCTGCAAACAGACCGAGTTCGGCGATCCGGCGATTTATCGCCGCATTCTGGATTTGGTGTGGGAAACGCTGGTGGTGAAGGACGCCAAGGTCAACTTCGACAGCCAGCTCGAGAAGTTGGAAGAGGCGATTCCGTCGGCGGAAGATTACGATCTTTACGGCGTTTACCCGGCAATTGATGCCTGTATCGCATTAGGGGAACTGATCCATTCGCGGCTCGGCGGGGAGACGCTGGAGCACGCCATCGCCATCAGCGAAACATCGATTCGCACCGTGGCGATGTTGGAAATGACTCAAGCCGGTAGGGAAATGACCGACGAAGAGTTGGGAAGTTTGCCTGCGGTAGAGGAAGAATGGGACATTCAATGGGAAATTTTCCGCCTGTTGGACGCCTGTGAAGAGCGCGATATAGACCTGATCAAGGGGCTGCGATCCGACCTGCGAGAGGCCGGTGTCAGCAACATCGGGATAAATTTAGCGCAATAAGGCAACAAAACGTGATTTAACGCCTGATTTGTCATGCCTTAAGGCTTCACATCCGCACCCTGTCTGGTCTACATTTGGGGGGCGTAAAAAAAGTGGCTATCGGTGCGTGTATGCAGGAGAGTGCTGTCAATCGGCATATCCGTCGCACTCGATGCTTTGCAAACGATAAACACACTGTAAGGATAACTTATGAACAAGACTCAACTGATTGATGTAATCGCGGACAAGGCTGACCTTTCCAAAGCACAAGCTAAACTGGCTCTGGAATCCACCCTGGCTGCTATTACTGAGTCTCTGAAAGAAGGTGATGCAGTACAATTGGTTGGCTTCGGTACTTTCAAAGTAAACCATCGTAGCGAGCGCACTGGCCGCAACCCACAGACTGGCAAAGAAATCAAAATCGCAGCAGCCAACGTGCCTGCGTTCGTTTCTGGCAAAGCACTGAAAGACGCTGTTAAATAAGACCGCGCCTCGGTGAAAAGATTAAACAGAGGGGCGATGGCGCCCCTTTTGTTTACTCGTCGGGTGCTCATGGCCGCCGGCATCGCCCTCGGTCTGAGCGCCTGCAGTTTCCATTCCGATATTCCCAGCTTTACCGCCAGCGGCTTTGTGGCCGATCAAGGCGTGATACGCCTGTGGCGTAAAGACGATGAGCAACATCGCCCGCAGGTGCTGGTCAGCGTCTATAGTCCCTACCGCGGACCGGGTACCATCACCACGCTGTACACCTATCAGGGCGACGTGCTGCGCCAAATCAAACGCAACGACGCCGACGGCGATCGAGATTCCATTCAACTGCGCTTTGCCGACGACGGCACGGTGAGCTTTATGCAGCGCCAGCTGGCGACACGCCGCGAACCGTTGACCCGCGATGAAATCGCCCTGTATCAATATCAGGCGCGACGTATCCTCGAAGTCAGCAATGCGCTGCGCGCCGGCAAGGTCAAATTGCTGCAGGGGCGTTGGTTGCAGGGCGAAGTGCAAACCTGCGACGGGCAGCGCTTAAAACCCGGGTTGGATGCCTCCGCCATCGCCTGGATCGAAAAACGCGCCCGCAGCAGCAGCCGGCCGGTGAGCGTCGCCTGGTTGGAAGCGCCGGAAGGCAGCGAGCTGCTGCTGGTAGCAAACGACGACTTCTGCAGCTGGGAACCGAAAGAAGACCAGCTATAAAAAAGGCCCCGCGCTGCGGAGCCTCTTGTCATGACCTTATCAGGTCGAATCACTTGCCGCGCGCAATCGCGCGATAACCGATATCTTTGCGGCAGAAGCTGCCCGGCCACTGGATGCCTTCCGCCAGCTGATAGGCGCGTTGTTGCGCCTGCGCCACGGTGTCGCCCAGCGCCGTCACGCACAGAACGCGACCGCCGCTGGTGACGACGTCATCGCCCTGCAGGCGCGTGCCGGCATGGAAGACCTTACCGTCGGCGCTTTCCTGTTGCGGCAGCCCCTGGATCACCTCGCCGTTGCGATAGTCACCCGGATAACCGCCGGCCGCCAGCACCACGCCGAGCGCGGGGCGCTCGTCCCAGTCGGAGGTTTTCTCGTTCAGGCGACCTTCGGCTCCCGCCAGGCACAGTTCCACCAGATCGGAACGCAGGCGCAGCATGATCGGCTGGGTTTCCGGATCGCCGAAACGACAGTTGAATTCGATCACCTTCGGCTGGCCGTCGGCGGCGATCATCAGGCCGGCGTAAAGGAAGCCGACGTAGGTGTTGCCTTCCGCCGCCATGCCGCGCACCGTCGGCCAGATCACCTGGTCCATGGCGCGCCGGTGGATTTCGTCGGTCACTACCGGTGCGGGAGAATAGGCGCCCATGCCGCCGGTGTTCGGGCCGGTGTCGCCGTCGCCGACGCGCTTGTGGTCCTGGCTGGTGGCCATCGGCACCACGTTCTCGCCGTCGACCATCACGATGAAGCTGGCCTCTTCACCGTCAAGGAACTCTTCCACCACGATGCGATGACCGGCGTCGCCGAAGGCGTTGCCGGCCAACATGTCGCGCACCGCCTCTTCCGCTTCCTGCAGCGTCATCGCGACGATCACGCCTTTACCGGCCGCCAGGCCATCGGCCTTGATGACGATCGGCGCGCCTTTGCTGCGCACGTAGGCCAGCGCCGGCTCCACGTCGGTGAAGTTTTCATATTCGGCGGTCGGGATGCGGTGGCGCGCCAGGAAATCCTTAGTGAAAGCTTTGGAGCCTTCGAGCTGCGCGGCGGCCTGCGTCGGGCCGAAGATTTTCAGACCGGCGGCCTGGAAGGCGTCGACCACGCCAATCACCAGCGGGGCTTCCGGCCCGACGATGGTCAGACCGATGTCATGGCTCTGGGCGAAAGCGACCAGGGCGGGGATATCGGTGGCGGCGATCGCCACGTTCTCCAGATTGGCTTCCAGCGCGGTACCGGCATTGCCCGGCGCAACGTAGACTTTATCCGCCAGCGGAGACTGGGCGGCTTTCCAGGCCAGCGCGTGTTCGCGCCCGCCGTTGCCGATAATCAAAATGTTCATCAGGGGCTCCACGAATGGCGTGCGCCGGAGCGCACGCGGCAAAAGGAATTAATGGCGGAAATGACGCATGTCGGTGAAGATCATCGCGATGCCGTGTTCGTTGGCGGCGGCGATCACTTCGTCGTCGCGGATCGAGCCGCCAGGCTGGATCACGCAGGTGATGCCGACTGCAGCTGCGGCATCGATGCCGTCACGGAACGGGAAGAAGGCGTCGGAGGCCATGGCGGATCCTTTCACTTCCAGCCCTTCGTCGCTCGCTTTGATGCCGGCGATCTTGGCGGAATAAACGCGGCTCATCTGGCCGGCGCCTATGCCGATGGTCATGTTGTCACGTGCATAAACGATGGCGTTGGATTTCACGAACTTGGCCACTTTCCAGCAGAACAGCGCGTCACGCAGTTCCTGTTCGGTCGGTTGGCGCTCGGATACCACGCGCAGATCGGCGGCGGTCACCATGCCGAGATCGCGATCCTGTACCAGCAGCCCGCCGTTGACGCGCTTGAAGTCCAGCCCCGCCACGCGTTGCTGCCACTGGCCGCAGGCCAGCACGCGCACGTTCTGTTTGGCGGCCAGCAGGGAGCGCGCTTCCTGAGTGACGTTTGGCGCGATGATCACTTCCACGAACTGGCGGCTGATGATCGCCTGCGCGGTGGCGGCGTCCAGCTCGCGGTTAAAGGCGATGATGCCGCCGAAGGCGGAAGTCGGGTCGGTTTGGTAAGCGCGCTCATAGGCGGCGAGGATGTCGTCGCCGATCGCCACGCCGCAAGGGTTGGCGTGCTTGACGATCACGCAGGCCGGTTCGGCAAACTCTTTCACGCATTCCAGCGCGGCGTCGGTATCGGCGATGTTGTTATAGGACAGCGCTTTGCCCTGCAGCTGCTCGGCGGTCGCGACGGACGCTTCCTTTACCTCTTCTTCTATATAGAAGGCGGCTTGCTGGTGGCTGTTCTCACCGTAACGCATATCCTGCTTCTTGATGTAGTTGAGGTTCAGGGTACGAGGGAAGCGGCCGGACGGCTGTTCGGTCTCGCCGTGGTACGCCGGCACCAGCGCGCCGAAGTAGTTGGCGATCATGCTGTCGTAGGCGGCGGTGTGTTCGAAAGCCTTGATGGCGAGATCGAAGCGGGTGGCATAGCGCAGCGAGCCGTCGTTGTTGTCCATCTCGGTAATGATGGCGGCGTAGTCGCTGCTCTTCACCACGATGGCGACGTCTTTATGGTTCTTGGCGGCGGAGCGCACCATGGTCGGGCCGCCGATATCGATATTTTCGACCGCGTCTTCCAGCGAGCAATCCGGGCGCGCCACGGTTTGGGCGAACGGGTACAGATTGACGACCACCATGTCGATAGGCTGGATGTCATGCTGATTCATGACCGCGTCGTCCTGGCCGCGGCGGCCGAGGATACCGCCGTGAACTTTCGGGTGCAGGGTCTTTACTCGTCCGTCCATCATCTCCGGGAAGCCGGTATAGTCGGAAACTTCGGTAACGGGCAGACCGGCGTCTGCCAGCAGGCGGGCGGTGCCGCCGGTGGAGAGCAGTTCAACGCCGCGCTGGGAAAGCGCTTCGGCGAATTCAACGATACCGGCTTTGTCAGACACGCTGAGCAGAGCCCGGCGAATTGGACGAGGTTGTTGCATGGTTTTATCCCTTGGCTTTGAGTCGCAATTAAAGAGCGTTACGTGAATGTCCACCTCGATCTCTCTATAAAGCGCGGTTTTCTGCCTTATAAAGGGAGGGACAGGCACAAATTCAGGTAACGCCCCCGTAAAAAGGGGGATCGTTTCGTCGCGGGGAATTGTAGCGAAAACGTTTGCGTGGCGCTCGTAAATTTTCCGTACAAATCGCATCTGTGGATAACACTGTGTGCAAGTGGGTATAAAGCGGGGTTTTGCTGTGGAATGCAGCTAACGATCGTTTTTGCTGAAAATACCTGTTGCGGCCTGCGAGGAACTCCCTATAATGCGCCTCCATCGACACGGAACATGTGAACAACTTCACAGAGTATCCGGGGGTCGCAGAGAAAAAATCCTGAAAATTAGGGTTGACTCTGAAAGAGGAAAGCGTAATATACGCCACCTCGAGTTAGCAAGCGAAAGCGCCTAACTCACTGCTCTTTAACAATTTATCAGACAATCTGTGTGGGCACTCCACAAGACGATATCCAGCATCTTCGGATGCAAAAAATATCAAGTCTTGAAGAGTGACTAACTGAAGTAAAATTCATGCAGTAAATCTTTGAGCACCGCTTCTCGAGTGGAAGCAAATCAAGCTTTTAATTGAAGAGTTTGATCATGGCTCAGATTGAACGCTGGCGGCAGGCTTAACACATGCAAGTCGAGCGGTAGCACAGGGGAGCTTGCTCCCYGGGTGACGAGCGGCGGACGGGTGAGTAATGTCTGGGAAACTGCCTGATGGAGGGGGATAACTACTGGAAACGGTAGCTAATACCGCATAACGTCGCAAGACCAAAGAGGGGGACCTTCGGGCCTCTTGCCATCAGATGTGCCCAGATGGGATTAGCTAGTAGGTGGGGTAATGGCTCACCTAGGCGACGATCCCTAGCTGGTCTGAGAGGATGACCAGCCACACTGGAACTGAGACACGGTCCAGACTCCTACGGGAGGCAGCAGTGGGGAATATTGCACAATGGGCGCAAGCCTGATGCAGCCATGCCGCGTGTGTGAAGAAGGCCTTCGGGTTGTAAAGCACTTTCAGCGAGGAGGAAGGTGGTGAGCTTAATACGCTCATCAATTGACGTTACTCGCAGAAGAAGCACCGGCTAACTCCGTGCCAGCAGCCGCGGTAATACGGAGGGTGCAAGCGTTAATCGGAATTACTGGGCGTAAAGCGCACGCAGGCGGTTTGTTAAGTCAGATGTGAAATCCCCGGGCTCAACCTGGGAACTGCATTTGAAACTGGCAAGCTAGAGTCTCGTAGAGGGGGGTAGAATTCCAGGTGTAGCGGTGAAATGCGTAGAGATCTGGAGGAATACCGGTGGCGAAGGCGGCCCCCTGGACGAAGACTGACGCTCAGGTGCGAAAGCGTGGGGAGCAAACAGGATTAGATACCCTGGTAGTCCACGCTGTAAACGATGTCGATTTGGAGGTTGTGCCCTTGAGGCGTGGCTTCCGGAGCTAACGCGTTAAATCGACCGCCTGGGGAGTACGGCCGCAAGGTTAAAACTCAAATGAATTGACGGGGGCCCGCACAAGCGGTGGAGCATGTGGTTTAATTCGATGCAACGCGAAGAACCTTACCTACTCTTGACATCCAGAGAACTTTCCAGAGATGGATTGGTGCCTTCGGGAACTCTGAGACAGGTGCTGCATGGCTGTCGTCAGCTCGTGTTGTGAAATGTTGGGTTAAGTCCCGCAACGAGCGCAACCCTTATCCTTTGTTGCCAGCGGTTCGGCCGGGAACTCAAAGGAGACTGCCAGTGATAAACTGGAGGAAGGTGGGGATGACGTCAAGTCATCATGGCCCTTACGAGTAGGGCTACACACGTGCTACAATGGCGTATACAAAGAGAAGCGACCTCGCGAGAGCAAGCGGACCTCATAAAGTACGTCGTAGTCCGGATTGGAGTCTGCAACTCGACTCCATGAAGTCGGAATCGCTAGTAATCGTAGATCAGAATGCTACGGTGAATACGTTCCCGGGCCTTGTACACACCGCCCGTCACACCATGGGAGTGGGTTGCAAAAGAAGTAGGTAGCTTAACCTTCGGGAGGGCGCTTACCACTTTGTGATTCATGACTGGGGTGAAGTCGTAACAAGGTAACCGTAGGGGAACCTGCGGTTGGATCACCTCCTTACCTAAAGATATTAGTTCGAGTGGCGTGCTCACACAGATTGTCTGATGAAAAAGTAACGAGCAAAAGCGTCATAAAAGTACGGTGTCGTGTCCCCTTCGTCTAGAGGCCTAGGACACCGCCCTTTCACGGCGGTAACAGGGGTTCGAATCCCCTAGGGGACGCCAAGCTTCCGACCCACCCGGTGAAAGCGGCGGTCTCAAGTATCTGACGATACACCATATCTTAAAGATGACTTCCGAGTCATGTTTAAGATATTGCTCTTTAACAATCTGGAACAAGCTGAAAATTGAAACATGACGGCTGAAATTTATCCCTCCGTAGATGTATTGGGATGAAGAGTAACCTGTCATAGAGTCTCTCAAATGTTTGCAGCGCGAACGATGGAAACATCTTCGGGTTGTGAGGTTAAGTGACTAAGCGTACACGGTGGATGCCTAGGCAGTCAGAGGCGATGAAGGGCGTGCTAATCTGCGAAAAGCGTCGGTAAGGTGATATGAACCGTTATAACCGGCGATACCCGAATGGGGAAACCCAGTGTGTTTCGACACACTATCATGTCATGAATACATAGTGGCATGAGGCGAACCGGGGGAACTGAAACATCTAAGTACCCCGAGGAAAAGAAATCAACCGAGATTCCCCCAGTAGCGGCGAGCGAACGGGGAGGAGCCCAGAACCTGAATCGGCTTGTGTGTTAGTGGAAGCGTCTGGAAAGTCGCGCAGCAAAGGGTGATAGCCCCGTACACTAAAATGCACAGGTCGTGAGTTCGATGAGTAGGGCGGGACACGTGACATCCTGTCTGAATATGGGGGGACCATCCTCCAAGGCTAAATACTCCTGACTGACCGATAGTGAACCAGTACCGTGAGGGAAAGGCGAAAAGAACCCCGGCGAGGGGAGTGAAATAGAACCTGAAACCGTGTACGTACAAGCAGTGGGAGCACCTTCGTGGTGTGACTGCGTACCTTTTGTATAATGGGTCAGCGACTTATATTTTGTAGCAAGGTTAACCGTATAGGGGAGCCGTAGGGAAACCGAGTCTTAACTGGGCGACTAGTTGCAAGGTATAGACCCGAAACCCGGTGATCTAGCCATGGGCAGGTTGAAGGTTGGGTAACACTAACTGGAGGACCGAACCGACTAATGTTGAAAAATTAGCGGATGACTTGTGGCTGGGGGTGAAAGGCCAATCAAACCGGGAGATAGCTGGTTCTCCCCGAAAGCTATTTAGGTAGCGCCTCGTGAACTCATCTTCGGGGGTAGAGCACTGTTTCGGCTAGGGGGCCATCCCGGCTTACCAAACCGATGCAAACTCCGAATACCGAAGAATGTTATCACGGGAGACACACGGCGGGTGCTAACGTCCGTCGTGAAGAGGGAAACAACCCAGACCGCCAGCTAAGGTCCCAAAGTCATGGTTAAGTGGGAAACGATGTGGGAAGGCATAGACAGCCAGGATGTTGGCTTAGAAGCAGCCATCATTTAAAGAAAGCGTAATAGCTCACTGGTCGAGTCGGCCTGCGCGGAAGATGTAACGGGGCTAAACCATGCACCGAAGCTGCGGCAGCGACGCTTAGGCGTTGTTGGGTAGGGGAGCGTTCTGTAAGCCGTTGAAGGTGGCCTGTGAGGGTTGCTGGAGGTATCAGAAGTGCGAATGCTGACATAAGTAACGATAAAGCGGGTGAAAAGCCCGCTCGCCGGAAGACCAAGGGTTCCTGTCCAACGTTAATCGGGGCAGGGTGAGTCGACCCCTAAGGCGAGGCTGAAAAGCGTAGTCGATGGGAAACAGGTTAATATTCCTGTACTTGGTGTTACTGCGAAGGGGGGACGGAGAAGGCTAGGCTGGCCGGGCGACGGTTGTCCCGGTTTAAGCGTGTAGGGGGTGTGACCTGGTAAATCCGGTTGCATACTAACCCTGAGGCGTGATGACGATGCACTACGGTGCAGAAGTAGTTGATGCCCTGCTTCCAGGAAAATCCTCTAAGCTCCAGGTAACATTAAATCGTACCCCAAACCGACACAGGTGGTCAGGTAGAGAATACCAAGGCGCTTGAGAGAACTCGGGTGAAGGAACTAGGCAAAATGGTGCCGTAACTTCGGGAGAAGGCACGCTGGCATGTAGGTGAAGTCCCTTGCGGATGGAGCTGAAGCCAGTCGAAGATACCAGCTGGCTGCAACTGTTTAATAAAAACACAGCACTGTGCAAACACGAAAGTGGACGTATACGGTGTGACGCCTGCCCGGTGCTGGAAGGTTAATTGATGGGGTCAGCCGCAAGGCGAAGCTCTTGATCGAAGCCCCAGTAAACGGCGGCCGTAACTATAACGGTCCTAAGGTAGCGAAATTCCTTGTCGGGTAAGTTCCGACCTGCACGAATGGCGTAATGATGGCCAGGCTGTCTCCACCCGAGACTCAGTGAAATTGAACTCGCTGTGAAGATGCAGTGTACCCGCGGCAAGACGGAAAGACCCCGTGAACCTTTACTATAGCTTGACACTGAACATTGAGCCTTGATGTGTAGGATAGGTGGGAGGCTTTGAAGCGTGGACGCCAGTCTGCGTGGAGCCATCCTTGAAATACCACCCTTTAATGTTTGATGTTCTAACTCGGCCCCATAATCTGGGGTGAGGACAGTGTCTGGTGGGTAGTTTGACTGGGGCGGTCTCCTCCCAAAGAGTAACGGAGGAGCACGAAGGTTAGCTAATCACGGTCGGACATCGTGAGGTTAGTGCAAAGGCATAAGCTAGCTTGACTGCGAGAGTGACGGCTCGAGCAGGTACGAAAGTAGGTCTTAGTGATCCGGTGGTTCTGAATGGAAGGGCCATCGCTCAACGGATAAAAGGTACTCCGGGGATAACAGGCTGATACCGCCCAAGAGTTCATATCGACGGCGGTGTTTGGCACCTCGATGTCGGCTCATCACATCCTGGGGCTGAAGTAGGTCCCAAGGGTATGGCTGTTCGCCATTTAAAGTGGTACGCGAGCTGGGTTTAGAACGTCGTGAGACAGTTCGGTCCCTATCTGCCGTGGGCGTTGGAAGATTGAGAGGGGTTGCTCCTAGTACGAGAGGACCGGAGTGAACGCACCACTGGTGTTCGGGTTGTCATGCCAATGGCATTGCCCGGTAGCTAAGTGCGGAAAAGATAAGCGCTGAAAGCATCTAAGCGCGAAACTTGCCTCAAGATGAGTCTTCCCTGGGCCTTCAAGGCCCCTGAAGGAACGTTTAAGACTAAGACGTTGATAGGCTGGGTGTGTAAGTGCAGCGATGCATTGAGCTAACCAGTACTAATGATCCGTGAGGCTTAACCTTACAACACCGAAGGTGTTTTTAGAGAGATTTTCAGCGACGTTCCGAGATTGGTTCTGATGGCGACACGAGAGTGGCGCGGTTGGGATGAAACAGAATTTGCCTGGCGGCAATAGCGCGGTGGTCCCACCTGACCCCATGCCGAACTCAGAAGTGAAACGCCGTAGCGCCGATGGTAGTGTGGGGTCTCCCCATGCGAGAGTAGGACACTGCCAGGCATCAAACAAAGCCGAAAGCCCTGAACTGACGTTCAGGGCTTTTTGCTGTGCGTAAAACGCAAAAAAGCGCAGCTACGCTGCACTGCTTTCCCCTCCTTATTCTCCATTCTCCGTCAGCGAGCCAGAGAAAAGGCCCCGAAGGGCCTTTGATTAGGGTGTGTTTGCTTTTTTCACTTATTATTCGGTCAATGCGAGCTGCCCTGAGAAATGCCCAGCCCGGTTTGCGAACGAACAAACTGCGCCCGGAAGCGTTCCCGCTCTTGCTGCCCGGCCAGTGAGCTGTCGGTGATCGAGAACAGCCAGGTGCCGACAAAGGCCACGATCATCGAGAACAGCGCCGGGTATTCGTACGGGTAAATCGGTTTCTCATGGCCGAGGATCTGCACCCAGATCGTCGGGCCGAGGATCATCAGAATCACCGCTGTCAGCAGGCCTAACCAGCCGCCAATCATCGCGCCGCGGGTCGTCAAACGCGACCAGTACATCGACAGGATGATGATAGGGAAGTTACAGCTGGCGGCGATGGAGAACGCCAGCCCGACCATAAAGGCGATATTCTGCTTCTCGAACAAAATCCCCAGGGCAATGGCGACCAGGCCTAATACCACGACGGTGATCTTGGAGACCTTCAGCTCATCGCGCTCGGTCGCCTTGCCGTTTTTAATCACGCTGGCGTACAGATCGTGGGACACGGCCGAGGCGCCGGCCAGCGTCAGGCCTGCAACCACCGCCAGAATGGTGGCGAACGCCACCGCCGAGATAAAGCCGAGGAAGAAGTTGCCGCCAACGGCATTGGCCAGATGCACTGCCGCCATGTTGGTGCCGCCCAGCAACGCGCCGGTGGCATCTTTGAACGCCGGATTGGCGCTGACCAGCAGGATGGCGCCGAAGCCGATGATAAAGGTCAGAATATAGAAGTAACCGATAAAGCCGGTGGCGTAGAACACGCTCTTGCGCGCTTCCTTGGCGTCACTCACGGTGAAGAAACGCATCAAGATGTGCGGCAGACCGGCGGTGCCGAACATCAGCGCCAGGCCAAGCGACAGCGCGGAAATCGGATCGGACACCAGCCCGCCGGGGCTCATGATGGCGATGCCTTTCGGATGCACCTTCACCGCTTCGGCGAACAGGGTATTGAAGTCGAAGCTAACCGACTTCATCACCATCAGCGCCATAAAGCTGGCGCCGGCCAGCAGCAGCACCGCTTTGATGATCTGCACCCAGGTGGTGGCCAGCATGCCGCCGAACAGCACGTACAGCACCATCAGGATACCGACCAGGATCACCGCCACATGGTAGTTGAGCCCGAACAGCAGCTGGATCAGCTTGCCGGCGCCGACCATCTGCGCGATCAGATACAACGCCACCACCACCAACGAGCCGCAGGCCGAGAGGGTGCGGATCGGTTTCTGCTGCAGACGGTAAGAGGCGACATCGGCGAAGGTATAGCGGCCGAGATTGCGCAGGCGTTCCGCGATCAGGAACAGAATGATCGGCCAGCCGATGAGGAAGCCGATGGAGTAGATCAGGCCGTCATAGCCCGAGGTATAGACCAGTGCGGAGATGCCGAGGAACGAGGCGGCGGACATGAAGTCGCCGGCGATCGCCAGCCCGTTTTGCAGACCGGTGATGCGCCCGCCCGCGGTGTAGTAGTCCTGACGGGAACGGGTGCGTTTGGAGGCCCAATAGGTGATGTAGAGCGTGGCGCCGACAAACAGGATAAACATCACGATCGCCTGGATGTTCAGCGGCTGACGATGCACCTCGCCGCCAATGGCGTCGGCGCAGGCCAGGCCCGGCAGCAACAGCAGCGCGGCGGCGGACAATAAGCGCTTCATTGTTTCACCTCGCGCAGAATCTCTGCGGTGAGGCGATCGAATTCGCCGTTGGCGCGGAAGACATAGATCCCGGTCAAGACGAAAGAGATCACGATCAGCCCGACGCCGACCGGGATCCCGCGGGTAATGGTCGATCCGGCGGCGATCGGCGTGCCGAGCCATTGGGGATCGAAGGCGATCAACAAGATAAAGCCGACGTACAGCGCCAGCGTAATCAGCGAAAGCAGCCAGGCGAACCGGCCGCGTTTTCTCACCAGCTCTTTAAAGCGCGGGTTTTCTTCAATCCCTTGATAAATGGTGTCATTCATCAGAGTGTCTCCAGTAGGTATTGATAGAGTACGCCGCGCCAGGGCCGCTCAACGGCGCGTTATCCGAATGAGCGGCCTGAAGCGGCGTAAATTATGACGGCACTTTCATTGATTGTTTTTCTTCCAACAGCTTGTCGACTACAGCCGGATCCGCCAGCGTGGAGGTATCCCCCAGGTTGCTGGTGTCGCCGGCGGCAATTTTGCGCAGGATACGCCGCATGATCTTGCCGGAGCGCGTTTTGGGCAGCGAGTCTGTCCAGTGCAGCACGTCCGGCGTGGCGATCGGCCCTATCTCTTTGCGCACCCAGTTGCGCACTTCGGCATAGAGCTCCGGCGTCGGTTCTTCGCCGTGGTTCAGCGTGATATAGGCGTAGATCGCCTGGCCTTTGATGTTATGAGGAATGCCGACCACCGCCGCTTCGGCGATTTTCGGGTGAGATACCAGCGCGGACTCGATCTCGGCGGTGCCCAAACGGTGGCCGGAGACGTTCAGCACGTCATCGACGCGGCCGGTGATCCAGTAGTAACCGTCCTCGTCGCGGCGGGCGCCGTCGCCGCTGAAATACATGCCTTTGAAGGTCGAGAAGTAGGTTTGCTCGAAGCGGTCATGATCGCCGAACAGGGTGCGCGCCTGGCCCGGCCAGGAGTCGACGATCACCAGGTTGCCTTCGCAGGCGCCTTCCTGCGGCGTGCCGACATTATCAACCAGCGCCGGCTGTACGCCGAAGAAAGGCCGCGTGGCGGAACCGGCCTTCAGCTCGGTGGCGCCCGGCAGCGGGGTAATCATGAAGCCGCCGGTTTCAGTTTGCCACCAGGTGTCGACGATCGGGCATTTGGCGTTGCCTATCTTGTTGTAGTACCACTCCCAGGCTTCCGGGTTGATCGGTTCGCCGACCGAGCCCATGATGCGCAGCGAATCGCGTCGGGTGCCTTCGATCGCCTTGTCGCCTTCGGCCATCAGGGCACGAATGGCGGTCGGCGCGGTATACAGAATGTTGACCTGGTGTTTGTCGATCACCTGAGACAGACGATTGACGCCCGGATAGTTAGGTACGCCTTCGAACATCAGCGTGGTGGCGCCGCAGGCCAGCGGGCCGTACAGCAGATAGCTGTGACCGGTGACCCAGCCGACGTCGGCGGTGCACCAGTAAATGTCGCCGTCGTGATAGTCGAACACATACTTAAAGGTCATCGCGGCGTACACCAGGTAGCCGCCAGTGGTGTGCAGCACGCCTTTTGGCTTGCCGGTCGAGCCGGAGGTGTACAGGATAAACAGCGGATCTTCCGCGTTCATTTCTTCCGGCGGGCAATCGGCGGAAACGTCCTGGGTCAGCTCATGCCACCACAGATCGCGCCCTTCCTGCCAGTAACCCGGTTTGCCGGTGCGCTGGAACACCACGACGTTGGCCACGCTGACCACGCCGGGGTTTTTCAGCGCATCGTCGACGTTCTTTTTCAGCGGCACGGCGCGGCCGGCGCGCAGGCCTTCATCGGCGGTGATCACCAGTTTGGCGTTGGAGTCGATAATGCGCCCGGCGACCGCTTCCGGTGAGAAGCCGCCGAAGATCACCGAATGTACGGCGCCGATGCGGGCGCAGGCCAGCATCGCGACCGCCGCTTCCGGCACCATCGGCATATAGATAGCCACCACGTCGCCTTTTTTCACGCCGAGCTTTTTCAGCACGTTGGCGAATTGGCAGACATCATGGTGCAGCTGTTTGTAGGTCACTTTCTTGGATTGGGTCGGGTCATCGCCTTCCCAGATAATGGCGGTCTGGTCGCCGCGCTCAGCCAAATGACGGTCTAGGCAGTTGGCCGCCAGGTTCAACGTGCCGTCTTCAAACCAACGGATGCTGACGTGGCCCGGATCGAACGAGGTGTTTTTGACTTTGGTATAGGGTTTGATCCAGTCCAGGATTTTGCCATGCTCACCCCAGAAAGCTTCTGGGTCTTGAACCGACTGTTGATAATACTGTTGGTATTGTGCCGGATTAATCAGGGCGCATTCTGCAATTGCAGAAGGAATAGCGTGTTTATGCAGTTGGCTCATAGCTTTTCTCCTTGAAGTTGTTAATGATATGTCAACTGAAGGTTAAGTATAGTTTGCTACGATTCTTTGTTTCTTTTTTGCGCGGCAGATCACGCAACAAAGATATTGATTTGTAATAGTTCTGTCGCATTTGCAGTACGTATCTATCTATTTGGCGTTTAAATCATCATAAACCCGCTTTTTTAGCCAAAAACACTTATCTAAAGAACAAAAAAGAATAAACAAAGGCGAGGGTGTTTGCCTCGCGCTTAATAAGGGGGGAGAGACCGACATTATTTCGCGCTATAAATCTTTTTTGATTATTTTTCGCTATTAATATTCGAAGTTGGTATTAACGCGATATAACGATGGACGGCACATCGTGAAATAACGTTCTATTAACGCTTAATTCCTGATGAAAACTCGGGAAATACCGTGTGGCATTCATCATGCCGAATTGTTCGATTTTTAATCGGAATATAAAACGGCGCTGCATTTATGGGTAAAAATGTCACTCGGTCAATTCCCATTTATTTGACTTTTGAGTAACAAAATATAAACATTTGATGCGGACTAAATATGCAGAATGGACGAAAAATAACGCATTTTAATCGCGTTCAAAAAAACGTCGCTGGCGCGGTTATGTGCTTCATTATATGAAAAATTATGTTTTTAATAACAAGCAATTATGCCATTTGAAATAGTTGCGCGAATTTTTTGTGATTCGATTCAGCGCTCAACCCTGACAAATCAAGGCTTGCAGAGCATGCCGCCCGGATGATACAGATTTATACTGCGTCGCACCCAGGGCAGGTGAACGCTTCCACTGAATTAACATAAGCCTGTAATAAATGATTAAGTATTCTTTTCGCCGTGTTGCGACTTTGTACGGCGCAAAGAGTCTTTGAGGACTTTTTGGGTATGAAAAGTGTAAAAATTAGCCTGGCTTGGCAAATCCTGATCGCGTTGGTGCTGGGTATTATTGTTGGCGCGGTATTGCACAACCAGACCGAATCTCGTGAGTGGCTGGTGAGCAATATTCTCAGCCCGGCGGGTGATATCTTTATTCGTCTGATTAAGATGATTGTGGTGCCGATCGTTATTTCCACGCTGATCGTCGGTATTGCCGGCGTGGGGGATGCGAAAAAGCTGGGCCGCATCGGATTGAAAACCATTATTTACTTCGAAGTGATCACCACGATCGCCATCGTGGTGGGGCTCACCTTAGCCAACGTCTTCCAACCGGGCCACGGCATCGATATGTCAACGCTGACCACGGTGGACATTTCGCAGTATGAGAAAACCACCGAACAGGTGCAAAGCGGTTCGCACAGCCTGGTGGCGACCATTCTGTCGCTGATCCCGTCGAACGTCTTCTCGTCGATGGCCAAGGGCGACATGCTGCCGATTATCTTCTTCTCGGTGCTGTTTGGTCTGGGGCTGTCGTCGTTGCCGAAAGAGACCAAAGAGCCGCTGCTGAAGGTCTTCAAGGCAGTGTCCGAGAGCATGTTCAAAGTCACCCACATGATCATGCGCTATGCGCCGATCGGGGTGTTTGGTCTGATTTCGGTCACGGTGGCGAACTTCGGTTTCGCTTCGCTGCTGCCGTTGGCCAAGCTGGTGGTGCTGGTGTACTTCGCCATCGCGTTCTTCGCCCTGGTGGTGCTGGGGGCGGTCGCTCGGCTGTGCAACCTGCGCATCTGGACGCTGATCCGCATCCTGAAAGACGAACTGATCCTGGCTTATTCCACCGCCAGTTCGGAAACGGTGCTGCCGCGCATCATCGAAAAGATGGAGGCTTACGGCGCGCCCAAGTCGATCACCAGTTTCGTGGTGCCGACCGGTTACTCCTTTAATTTGGATGGTTCGACGCTGTACCAGAGCATCGCCGCCATCTTTATCGCCCAGCTGTACGGCATTGAGCTATCGTTGGGGCAGGAGATCGTGCTGGTGCTGACGCTGATGGTGACCTCGAAAGGGATCGCCGGCGTGCCGGGTGTCTCGTTCGTGGTGCTGCTGGCGACGTTGGGCAGCGTCGGCATTCCGCTGGAAGGCCTGGCGTTTATCGCCGGCGTGGACCGTATCCTGGATATGGCGCGCACCGCGCTGAACGTCGTGGGCAACGCGCTGGCGGTACTGGTTATCGCCAAGTGGGAGCACCAGTTCGATCGCAAGAAGGCGCTGGCCTACGAAACGGAGTTCCTGGCGCAGAAGGTGAAGCCGGCCAATCAAGGCTAATCACCGGCTAGCGGGATATGAAAACCGCCCCGGGCATCCGTGCCCGGGGCGTTTTGTTTTTATGCCCTTTCAGCCTGCCACTTTCTTTTCTCTGCCCCCGCTGCGTCGCTTGCATCCCCGCTTAACAGAATCTAAAGTGTTACCAAATTATTGGAAATGATAATAGATGTTATTATCATTTTCATTTGATGATGTATGGAGACACACAAAAGCCGTTGAACGGCGGGGTATCGCCCGTTCGGCGCTTTTATTCAGGCTTATCAAAGGTAGGTAACATGTCGGACACCGCTTTGGCCTCTGAATGGTTGCCGCTGGCGCCAGCGCAGCTTGATTTCTGGGAAGAATACACCTTGCACCCTGGGCAGACCTTATCCACCGTCGCCCATTGCACCGAACTGTGCGGCGCAATAGAGGAAGCGGCGCTCTGCCGGGCGATCGCCGCCACCCTCGCCGAGACGCAGGCGTTTGCCCTGCGCTTTGGCGAACGGCGTGGCGACCATCCACCGCCGCTACGGCACGAGCCACAGCGCATACCGTCATTGCAACGTATCGATCTGCAAACGCATCGCGATCCCTGGCAGGCGGCGCAAAGCCTGATGCACGAGGATATCGCGCAGCACCGGGCGCTGCACCGCGAACCGTTAGCCGCCGCCTGGCTGCTGAAGCTGGGACCGGAGCGTTACCTCTGGTACGTGCGTGCGCACCATATTCTGGTCGACGGTTTCGGCATGGCGCTAATCGAGCACCGCTGCGCCGCGCTATATGCGCACTACCTCGGCCAGGGGAGCGCGGGCATCCCTTTGGGCGCCTTCGCCCCCTTTCAACAGGCCGAGTTGGCCTACGTCGATTCTGAACGCTGCGAGCGCGATCGGCGCTTTTGGCAGGCCTATCTGCCGCCGTCGCAGGCGCTGCCGACGGTGCGTAAGGGCGGCGGGGAGTATGGCGTGCGACGCCTGAGCGTCAACCGTCGGTTGCCGACAGAAGTCGCGCAACGTCTGGCGCAGCAGTCGGAACGCAGTGGCATCAATTGGCCCGACTTGCTGGTGGCGCTGTCGGCGGTCTGGCTGTTTCAGGTCATGCCGCGTCACGCCCGGCAGGGCGATGCGTTGCCGATGTGGATGCCTGCGATGAATCGCCGCGGGCAAGCCGCCACCAACGTCCCTTCGCTGGCGGTTAATACCCTGCCGCTGCTGGTATCGCCGTCGCCAATGGAGACGCTGGGGAGCTTTCTGACCACCCTGACGCAGCAGCTGCGCGAGCTGCGCAGCCACGCCGGCTATCGTCTGCGCCAACTGGCCGCCGATCGCGGCGTGGATCCGAACTCGCGCTTCTTTATTTCTCCCTTCATCAACGTGCAACCCTTCGATGCGCCCCGTTTTGTCGGCTGTCGCGGCGCCCGGCGCGTTTTGGCCGGCGGCTCGGGCGACGGTTTCAACCTGACGTATCGCGGCCGCACCGACGCCCGCGATCTGCAGGTGGATATCGATATTTATCTGGAACAGTTCCCGACGGAGGATGCGCTGGACTATGGCGAGGTGCTGCAAGAATTTCTGCTGCGCGCGCTGCAGCGAGAAGCCTGGGAGCAACCGCTCGCGGCCCTGACGGCATTGCCCGCCTGATAACCTGCGGGCGGGGGATATCCCCGCCCGAGTGATGTGGCTTCAGCTGGTCAGTAACGCCGCCACTTCGCGCGCATTCTTGCACGGCAAGAGCGCACTGCTTACCAGCCGGGTGCCGAAAGCGTCATTGAGGCGCTCCGCCACCTGTTTGATATGCGGCAGCTTCAGCCCCATGGCGATAAACGCCGTCTCTTCTCCCCATTCCGGGCGCGGCGTCACGCCGATCGCCTGCCAATAGATGGTCAGGATCTCTGCGCTGCGCGCCAAAGGCGCGTTCGGCGGCGGGGCTGCGCAGGCGTTCAGCGCCGGCGCGGTTTGCCGCTGGCTCAGGTCGGCGCGGATACGATGGCGGTCGGTTTTGCCGTTGGCAGACAGCGGCAGCGCCTCGGCGTGGATAAAGCGCGTGGGAATATGGGTACAGGGCAGATAGCCGGTGGCAAAGGCGCGGATCTCGGACAGCGGCAGCGGCTTGCCGTCGCGGGTCAGATACAGGGCGCCGAGCGCCGCCTCGTTGTTCTCTCCGCTGGGATAATCCACCACCACCATATCCCGGATCGCCGGATGGCGGCGCAGCACGTCTTCGATTTCCGGCAGCGAGACGCGCACGCCGCGGATCTTCACATAGCCGTTCACCCGGGTGGCGAACATGATGTTGCCGTCCGGACGGTAATAGCCCTGATCGCCGGTACGGAAAGCGCGCAGCGGCTGCCCGTCCGGCCCTGCGAGGGTGACGAAGTCGTGCTGCTTCAGCTCCCCCTGCTCCAGATAGCCTAACGCCAGGTTGACCCCGGCGGTATGGATGCGGCCGACCACGCCGGCCGGGCAGTGGCTGCCGTCGTCATGGCAGATGAAATAGCGGTTGGCCGGCAGCGGGCGGCCGTAAGGCACGGTGCCGCTCTCCTGCGGGGCGATCGGGTGCCAGATGCTCCAGATGGTGGTTTCGGTCGGCCCGCCGAGTGAGAACAGCGCGAGATCCGGGCGTAAGGTGCGCAGGGTTTGCACCGTCGCCGGCTTGATGTAGTCGCCGCCCTGCGCCACCAGGCGCAGCGAGCGCAGGCTGTCGGCCGTTTTACAGGTGAGCAGCATCTCCAGAATGGCGGGCACCGAGCACCACAGGCTGACCCGATGTTTTTCCACCAGTTGGTTCCAACTGATGGCGTCTTTTTCCTGATGCGGCGCCGGCAGTACCAGCGTGGCGCCGGCGCACAGCGAACCGAACAGATCGAACATCGACATGTCATGGTGCGGCGGCGTCACGGAAATAAAGACGTCGTCGGCGGTGACTCTCCAGCGCTGTTGGGTTTGGTGCACGACGTTGGCGGTGGCGCGGTTGTTGAGCACCACGCACTTGGGTTTACCGGTGGTGCCGGAGGTATACAGGTAATAGCTCGCGGCCTGGCTGGCGCTGCGTTCCGTCAACGCCTGTTCATCCGGCAGCGCAGGCGCGCGATCTGTCGGCGTCAGCAGGGTAGCCGGCGTCACGCCGATCGGCGTCTCCAGATCGCCGCCGTGCACCACCAGCGTCGGCCGGCAGTTCTCCAGCAGGTAGGCGGTGCGCTCCGGCGGCGAGTTGATGTCGATAGGCACCCAGATCACCCCCTGTAGGGCGCAGGCGAGGCTGAAGATGATCTGTTCCGGGCTGCGCGGCAAATACAGCGCCACCACGTTGCCCGGCTGTACGCCGCGGCTCTGCAGGTTGGCGATCGCCGTGGCGATCTGCTGACCCAGCTCGCGATAGGTCAGCGTCTGCTCGCCACAGATAAGCGCGTTGCCGCCGTTATGCGCGCCGAACAGCCGCTCGGTCAGCTGCGCCAGATAAGGATAAGGCGCGTAATTCGCTTCGCTGTCGTTGTGGCGGTAATGCGCCAGATCGATGAAATCTCGCGGGGCGATCGCCAGATCGGCGCGTTGGCAACTGTGCAGGATGCGCCGCTGCAAGGCCGCCAGTATGGCCGCTACCTGCTCGCCGTGCAGCGCCTGCTCGGCGTAATCCACGCACAGCTGCAGGTTTTTTTCGCTGTCCAGCGTCAGACGGATATCAATGGCGACCTGCGGCGTTTGGGTCAGGCCATCGTGGAAGCGCACCGGCGCCTCGGCCGGCAGCGTTTCCCAACCCAAACAGTTGGTCAGGATCACCGGCAGCGCCGGGCCGCCCTGGCTTTGGCCGAGCAACTGACGCGCCAGATCGACGCCGGAAAACGCCAGGTGATCGAGCGCGCCGAGCACATCGTCCTGCAAGGCTTGCGCGCGCTGGATAAAGTCTTCGCCGTAGCGCGAATAGCGCACCGCCACGAAGCTGGAGGCGTTGCCCAGCGCGCCGTCGGCGGCGGGGAACGCCACCGGCACCCCGACGCACAGCTCCCCGTCGGTGGTCCAGTGGGCCAGCGTATCAAGGATCAGCGCCGAGAGCAGGCTGTTGCGCAGCAGCGCATGCGGCGATCCCAGGCGGCCGAGTTGTTTGACCGTGTCGTGCGGCAGCGTCAGGGTGGCGCGGCGATAGCGTGATGCGGTGAGATTGGCGAGCGGGGCGCGCCACGGCAACGCCGACGGGGTGGTGACATCCTGCAGCTTCTCGCGCCAATAGGCGGCATCGGCCTGGCGTTGCGCCGCCGATGCCGCAGGGGGCGGCAGCGCGGCGGCGGTCGGCGTCAGAGGGCGATCGTCGAACAGGCGCGCGATCACGGCGGAGATCCCCTGGCCGTCGAGGATCAAGGCATCAAAGCTGGTAAAGATCAGCGTATCGTACGGCGATCCCGTCGGATCCTGCTGTTCGGCAAGTTGGATCACGGCGATGCGCCACAGCGGTTGGCTCGGATCGTGGCGCTGGTGGGAGTAACGCTCGCGCAGTTGTTCCGTCTGGCGCTGCGCCGCTTCGTCATCCAGCGAGCGCAGGTCGTGGCGATCCAGATGCAGCGTGATTTCCGGGCGCACGTGCTGCGTGCCGCGCTGCACATCGATGCAGGTGCGCAACGCCGGGTAGTGCTGTACCAGCTCGGCCAGGCGCGCTTCAAGGCGCGGCACATCCCGCTGCCGGGCGCGGTATTCGCGGAAGTCGTGCATCGCCACGCCGCCGAGCGGCCATCGATCGCTGCGGCCGAGAAGATAGGCCTGCTGCAGTGCGGTTAATGGTGTCTCCATGGTGCTTCCCTATAGTCGCTAACCGATTAAAACGTGCCGGACGTCGCGCGCCCGGAAACCGATCTCAGTGCTGCGGCGCCAGCGCGGCGAGCAGCGTTTTCGCATGCCGTCCTGCCTCGGGCGAGCGTTGGCAGATCAATGCCGCCAGCGCCGCCGGAGAGGGATGCGCCGCCAGATCCTGCACCGTCAGCGCCGCCGCCAGATACCTGTTGAGCACCGTTAGCAGCGCGTTCACCCCAGCATCCGGCAGGGCCAAGCGGTGGATATCGTCGTGGTCGTGCAAGCCGGCCTCGGGAGCCACCCGCTCCAGCAGCCGGTGCAGCACCTGGCGCACCGGCGCCTGCTGCGCCAGCGCGTCGGGGGTACACTGCGCCAGCAGTTGCGACAGCGGGCGATCGAACGCCCCCGCTTGCCGCGCGGCCAGGTGCAGCAGCGCCCGGTAACAGGCCAGCAGGCGTGGCAACACGTGCTCGGGAAACGCGTCCAGCCGCACGTCCCAGTTGATCAGAATGCCGTCGTCGACGTGGGCGACCTGCGCATCCAGCGCGACCTGCGGCCCCTGAGAGATGACCCAGCCGAGAGGGCCGAAGGTGTCGGCGACCCGTTCGGAAAACAGCGTCTTGCCGCGGATGCCGAAACCGGCGGTAAACACCACCGGCGAAGGCTGCAGGCTGCCGTGCAGGCGTGACAGATCGCGCATCACGCTGACGCCGGGATAATCCGCATGCTCGATCAGCTCCGCCAGCTGCGCCATCAGGCGTTGGCAGAAGGCGTTCAGGTTTTCCGTCGGGTTCAATTCCACGCCGAGCAATACCAGATTAGAGAAGTCGCCGACGAGGCGATGCGCGTCTTCCCGTTCGCTCTCGCGGTGGAACAGCGGCACGTTGAGCCGGAAGCGCGTCATGTTCCAACCCTGGCCGACGGCCAGCGCGAACAGCGCCAGAAACAGCGTCGAGAGGGAGGTGTGGTGCCGCTTGGCCACGCTCTCCAGCGCGCGGCTTTCTTCTGCATTCAACTGGATGGCCAAACGATCGCTGCGGCAGCGGTCCGGCGTGCGCAGCAGGCGCGGCGCCGGCGGCACCTGCGCCAGGCGAGCACGCCACCAACGCTGGCTGCGTTCGCGCCGCTGGCGCAGCGCCTCGTCGGCGTTGCGTCGTTCGAGGTGATCGAAGTAGGCCGGCGGCGCGTCATGGGAGGGCACCGCCGGACACTGGTGATAAAACGCCGCCAGATCCTCCATCAGCAGGCGAAAGCTCATGGCATCGCCGGCGATCATGTCGAGATCGACGTGCAAGCGGCTGTGCCCTTCCGGCAGCAGGCTCAGGCTGATATCGCAGGGAACGCCCTGTTCCAGCGGCAGCAGCTGGGTGCTTTTCGCCTGGCGTTTGGCGGCGAGCGCGGCCGCCAGCGTCGCTTCATCGGCGTGTCGCCAGTCGTCGAGATGCAAGGTATGCCGGGGACTGGGGGGCGCGATCGTCTGTCGGCCATCGTCGGTAATGCGCAGGCGCAGCAGCGGATGATGCAGGTACAACATCTCTACGGCCTGGCGGAGCCGAGCGGCATCCAGCTCGCCGCCGTCGAACTCCGCATACAGGTGGGCGGCCATGCCGCCCAGAGGGGGAGCGGACTGTCGGCCTACCCAATAGGCGGCCTGCATCGTGGTTAACGCTTTCATCGGGTATCCATTTTGATTCAGCCAACGAGACTGCAAGAATATATCCAAATGTTAATAGGAATGAAAATTATTATTATTTGATCCATTTGGCGCACGGGTGCTATCTATAAGGCGTTTTAGCAATACCGAGCAGAGAGGGCGTTGGGCGTGAATAATTTATCTATATTATTCTTAGCATTGAAATGATTGCTTGTTATTACAGCGCTCGTTTTTCCTGCGAAAGTATAAGGGTTTCTGGCAGTTATCTTGTCAGGCTTCACACCTTTATTGATAATGATTTGCATTAGAAAATGCAAAATATTATCATTCTTAACATTATTTTACGTTTTTATACAAGCTGCCGGCCGCTCCGCCGGCGGCTTGGCCGTGGACGGGGCCGCGCCCGTTCGGCCGCGAAAGACATGGGTTTGCCGCAGGGATAAGCAACAGCAAGGCCGGGAAGGCCGCAGCGTCATGATCTGTGTGAGTGTCGATGTAGGTTGTGTAAAAAAAAATCAAATTTTGTGCACCTCTGGGATGAAAGGAGAAGACATCTATGGGCAAGCATTTTGCGGCTCAACGGCATGAAAGCGTAGGAAACGGGGAAAAGGCGGGGTTGAAAGCCATTGGGGCATTTTCCTCCGTATTTTTAGGGGTTTGTTCACTGGCGATCGGTAACGTCAACGCGGCGGAAACGAAGAGCAACGAAACCTACCAGGACGCGGAAACGCTGCTGGTCACCGGTGAGAAGATCAAACGGTCCATTTTCGACACCGGCTCCAGCGTGCAGGTGTTCGACAGCAACCGCATCGCCTCGATGCCCGATGCGGTGCAGATCCCCGATCTGCTGCGCATGACCCCCAACGTGGTGGATCTGGGCATCGGCAACGAACTGCCGACCGTGCGCGGCATCGACGGTTCCGGCCCGAACGTCGGCGCCAACGCTTTCCTTAGCGGCACCCGCCCGCGCCTCAATCTGTCATTGGACGGCCGTTCGCTGACTTATAACGAACAGGCGTTCGGTCCGCAGTCGCTGTGGGATCTGGATCGCGTCGAAGTGTTCCTCGGCCCGCAAAGCTACATCCAGGGGCGCAACGCCATCGCCGGCGCCATCGTCATGGCCAGTAAGGATCCGACCTTCGAGTGGGAAAGCGCCTTCAAGGGCGGGGCCGGCAACCAGCACTCTTCACAGTTGGCGGCCATGGCGTCCGGCCCGCTGGTGGAAGATCAGCTGGCGTTCCGCGTCAGCGTCGATCGCCAGCGCCGCCGCAGCGAAGCCGATCTGCCGGCCTATGCGCCGGTGGGCGATCCGCGCGAAGTGGAAGCCACCACCGCCCGCGCCAAGCTGTTGTTCAACCCGGCCGGCCTGCGCGATCTGACCACCAAGCTGACCTTCAACCACTTCGGCAGCACCGCGCCGCAGAACGAAAGCCTCAACCCGCAGCCGCATCCGACCAACCCGCGCCACGATCCGCGCCGCGCCGTGTTCAAAAGCAACATGAACAGCACCATCTGGGATCTGGCCTGGGAGCAGTCCGACGCACTGACGTTGGAAAACCGCGTTATCTACACCGACTTCAACATCAACCGTCCGACCGCTTACAACATCCAATACGCCGAGATCGACGGCCAGGAAGTTCACGTGGAGCCGGTAGTGCGCTTCGGCGGCGCGGACAGCCGCCTGCACGGGCTGGCGGGGCTGCGTTACTTCCACGGCACGCAGGATGAGTTCGTCAACATCTTCGGCGGCTCGACCTTCAAGGATAAGACCGATACCCATTCGGCGTTCGCCGAGCTGACCTATGCGCTGACGCCGCAGGTGGACGTGACCGCCGCCAGCCGTCTGGAGCGCGAACATCGTCGCCGAGACGGCGGCAGCCAGGCGGTGCGCATCGATTTCGATGAAACCTACACCGTGTTCCTGCCGAAGCTGGACGTGGCCTGGAAACCGACGGATACCCAAACCTACGGCGCCAAGATCGCACGCGGCTATAACGCCGGCGGCGGCGGCATCACGATCGGCACGCCGGTGGTCAGCTACACCTACGGTTCCGAGTATGTCTGGAACTACGAGCTGTACACCCGCCATCACCTGAAAGACGCCAATGTGGTGCTGACGGGTAACATCTTCTACAACGATTACAAGGATATGCAGCTGCCGTACTCGCTGGGCGAGAACTCCAGCGTGATCCGCAACGCCGACAAGGTGGAAACCTACGGCGCGGAAATCGGCGCTACCTGGCAGCCGCGCTGGGATTTCGAACTGTTCGGCAACCTCGGCCTGTTGAAAACCGACATCAAGAAGTTCTCGGGCAGCGGCGTGGAAGGGCATGAGCTGGCGCGCGCGCCGGCTTACACCGCCAACATGGGCGCCAAATATCAGTTCCTGAAAGGGTGGGAGCTGAGCAGCAATGTGGCGTTTACCGACTCCTACTATTCGCAATACGACAACGACTCGCGCGGGCGCATCGGCTCCTATTGGACGGCCAACGCCCAGCTGGCTTACACCTTCGACTACGGTCGCGCCACGCTGTATGCGAAAAACCTGTTTGATTCCGACCGCCGCGAGATGGTCAGAAGCAATGACATTTACACGGCGACGCTCCAGCGAGGCCGCCTGGTCGGCGCAGCGGTTGAGCTGACTTTCTAACGCTATCGCGGTGACGGGGGACGAATGTCCCCCGTTTTATGCGCTATCCCGGCACGGCCGGGCAAAGGAGATAACGCAGTGATCGGTGATTTTGACAGCATTCTGAGCGATGAAGAGGCCCAGCGGCTGGAGAGCGCGTTTCAGGCGCTGGGCGCGGGGGCGGCGAACGGCGAGCGGCCGGTAAGCGAAGCCGAAGAACGGGCATGGTTTGCCCATCTGCAGCAGGGTGACGCGCGCGGGCAGCGGGCGCTGGCCTGGCGCCTGACGGGAGAGGTGGATATCGCCCAACTGACGGCGGCGCTGCAGGCGCTGGTGCGGGAAACGCCGGGCGTGAACGTGCATTACGTTTTTGATGACGAAAACGGTCTGATTAAACGCGCCGCCGATTCGGCGCCGTTGTCGGTGAGCCTGCGTCAGGTGGCGGATGAACAACACGCCATGGATTGCCTGCTCCAGGCGCAGGCGGCGCCGTTTGAACTGGAAAGCGAAGCGCCGCTGCGCTTCCTGCTGTTGCTCACGCCGGGCGGTGACGTGATGTTGGGCGCGGTCTTGCATGACATCCTGGCGGAAACGCTGCCGTGGCGCCACCTGCCGGCGATGTTGTCCGCCCGTTATAACGGAGATGCGATGCCTCTGCCTTTCGCGGCGGAGCCGGTCGAGCCGCCGGAAATCCCTGAGCCACAGCTGCCCTGGGCGCGCCAGGCGGTTTCGCTGCAGGATTACCGCAGCCCGGCGCAGCGTGCTGAAGCCTTGCCGTCGGTGGGCGCGCGCGTGGTCACGCGCATTGCGCGCTCGCTGTTGCCCGCCAACGACACGCCGCGGGCCTTGCTGGCGGCGGTGGCGGCGCGGTTTGCCGAGTTCGTCGCCGCGCAGGCCGGTGGCCAAGCGGTCCAGCTGTGCGTGCCGGCCGCAGAAACGGCGGAGTGCGTCGGTCTGGAGCTGGGCCTGACGGCGGCGCCGCTGATGCGCCTGACCGTGCAGCATGGCGAGGGCGACATCGGGCAGCGGCTGCTGGCGCAGGCCGTGGCTGAACAGCCGGATCCGCAACGGGCGCAGCTGCTGGTGGCCTGGCGCGACGAGCTGGCCGCAGAGTGGCGGCTGGAAGGCGTTCATGCCGAGCGCCTGTTGCTGCCGCCGCTGCATACGCCGTTTGAACTGGCGCTGCTGCTGGGCTTGCCCGAGGCGGAAGCGCTGACGCTGGAGCTGGTCACCGACCCGCGCCTGTCTCCGCACGCGGCGCCTTTCCTGCTGGAGCAGTTCAGCGCTTTCCTGGCCGGGCAGCGAATTGCCGTCGCATTGCCGGTGGCTGAGTCCGCTTCCCCGGCGATGGCCGCGCCGGTGGCGAACGGCGACGCCGACGAAAGCGTTGCGCCGCTGATTTTGCAGGAGTTCCGTGAGGCGCTGGTGGCCCCGGAAATGACCCTGGATGAAGACTTCTTCGATCGCGGCGGCCATTCGCTGGTCGCTACCCGGGTGATTGGCCGCTTGCTGAGCCTGCATCAGATCGAAATCAACATTAACGATCTGTTCAGCCATCCGACGGCGCGCGGGCTGGCGGGCTACGCCAAACGCCTGAACGTCGCGCAGCCGAATGCCTCGGTAGCCATCGCTGACGATCATGATCGGGCGCAGGCGCCGCTGTCGCTGGCGCAGGAATCGCTGTGGAAGGTGTATGAAGCCTTCGGCCATGACGAGATTTTCAACCTGCCGTTCTCTCTGCGCTTCTTCGATGCGGTGGACGAAACGGCGCTGCACCAGGCGTTTATCGACGTCATGACTCGCCATACCGTGCTGCGTTCACGCTTTGTCGAGCAGCAGGGGGAGGTGGTACAGGTGGTGGTGCCGGCCGCAGAACTGCCGGATTATCAGTGGTTCCGCTTCTCTCACGAGACGCCAGCGGGTAATGCCGCCGCCCTGTTGGCCGACGCCGGCCAGCACCGGTTCGATCTGGCCGCCGAGCTGCCGCTGCGCGCCACGCTGCTGCGCGATGCGGACAACGGCCAACAGCTGCTGTCGTTGCTGTTCCACCATGTGGTGCTGGATGAATGGTCGCTCAACCTGATGATGGACGAGTTGGGCATCGCCTATCGCCATCGCGTCGTCGGCCAGGCGCCGCAGTGGAGCGGGCAGCCGCCGCAGTTCCACACTTTCGCCCGGCAGCAGCGGGCCTCCGGGGTGCAGCAGCAACATCTGGACTACTGGCTCGATGCGCTGCGCGGCGCGCCGGTCGGCCAGCCGATCTTCCGGCAAGAAGCGTCCACCCATCCGGCGGTGCCGGCACCGGCGGACGTCAACGGCGGCTGGCTGGAGTTCGAGGTCGATCCTGCCGTGGCGGAAGGCTTGTATCAGCTTGCCCGCCGCAACAACGCGTCGCTGTTCAACGTGGTGTATGCCGGGATTACCTCGGCGCTGCGTCTGCTGGGCGGCCCGGCGGATCTGCTGGTGGGCACCTCAACCTCTGGCCGTAACGACGCCGAGTTCTTCGATACCGTCGGCTATTTCACCACCGTGGTGGTGCACCGCGTGCGCTTTGACGAAGGGCTGACGGTGGCCGGGTTGGTCAGCCAGGTGAAAAACACCATCAATGGCTCGCTGCCGTACACCGACATTCCGATCGATCTGGTGGAAGAAGGGCTGTTCGGCGTGGACGCCGACCGCAAGAACCACATGTTCGAAGTGTTCATCCAGATCCACAGCCGCATCAAGCTGAACGGCGAGTTCCGGCTGCAGGACGGCAGTGCGATCGCCTACCGTCAGGTGGAGCCGGAGAAAGCCGAATCGCTGCTCGGCCTGCAGTTTGAGGTGATGGAAGACGATCTGGCCGGGAAGAAATCCCTGCGGGTGATGATGACCTACCGTCAGGACCACTACAGCCGGGAGCAGGCCACTCTGATCGCCGACGGCGTTCAGCATGTCTTTACCCAGTTTGCGCAGCACATCGCTGGTGATATCGCTCTGGCGGCGCTGCCGCCCGGGCCGCAGGCATGACGTTGTTTCACTCTAACCGAAAGCATGATTTTCAAGGAGATAAAAGGATGTCTGGAACCCTAGCAACCCCGCGCGCGTTACTGTCGCTGCTGGTGGCGGCCTCTCTGGTGGTCGCCGGCGCCGCGCAGGCGGACGATGCCGGCATCAAACCGCAGGACATCAAGCGCCAGGCGCTGTCGTCGGCGGTGGTGGAGATGGCCTACAGCACCTCGCAGCAGGCGCTGTTCGTCAGCGCGCCGGACTGGAAGGAAGAGGCGCGCTCCCGCGTGCTGCGGCTGGATCCCAACACCCTGGCGATCAAGGCAGAGATCCCGCTGCAGGTGAAAGGCTTCGGCGTGGCGCTGAACGACGCGGGCAATCGCCTGTACCTGACGCAGGCCTTCAACGGCGAAGTCGGGGTGGTGGACACCACCACCAACCACGCGCTGGGCAGCATCAAGCTGCTGGACAAAGCGGTGCTGGAGCAGGCTTACAAGCAGTCGGGCATCAGCGGCAAGCGCCTGGACTTCCTGTTGGCGGAGCTGAAGAAATTCAAAATCACCGAGGACTACCTGTACCGCCTCCGCGAGCTCAAGTATGACGCGCAAAGCGGCCGCCTGTTCCTGCCGGGCCTGGGCTTCGGCGTTGACAGCGTGCTGTACGTGGTCGATACCAAAGCCGGCAAGCTGGAGAAAGTGATCCCGGGCTTCGGCTACAACGCGGTGGGCATCACGCTGGATGAGAAGGGCCGTCGGGTATTCGTTTCCAACATGCAGGGGCAGGTGATCACCCTGAACGCCGACACGCTGGCGATCACCGCCACGCACGAAGTACAGGCCGATCAGCTGCTGAACCTGGTATATGACCCGGCGAGCAATCGCCTGCTGGGCGTCGATCAGGGTATCGATCGCGACGACTACCGCAACCATCATCTGGGGCGCGACTACGTGAAGCGCAGCAGCGGCCACCGGGTGTTTGCGCTGGATGCGGACAGCGGCAAAGTGCTGGCCAGCGAGCTGACGGATGAGGTACCGATCGGTCTGCTGCTCGACGAGCGCAGCCAGCGGCTGTATGTCGCCAACCGCAAAGGCGTGCGCGTGGATCACGGCGCCGGGACGCTGACGGTGTTCGACGCCAAAACGCTTAAACGCCTGCAAACCGTAGACCTGCCGCCGCACCCTAACAGTCTGGCGTTGGATCCGAAAGGTGACGCGCTGTTCGTGACGGTGAAAAACGACGGCGCTGCCACCAAGGCCGGCAAACCCGAAAGCGTGGTGCGCATTCAGCTACACACCAAATAACTGAATGGAAAGATAAAAAAAGGGCGCCGCGGCGCCCTTTCTCGTGGCTGACAAAGGAGGAAAAAGCGTGGTTTTTCCTCCTTTGTGGTTATCAGCCGAAAATCAATGAATTGATTTTCCTTGTTTTCTATCTGTCGCCTAATGAAAGCCCGGCAACGTCATCCGCTTTGTCATTTACCTCAAGGGGTGCAGAGCACCCCTTTGTCGTTGGTTCATGTCATCAGAAGTGGGTGTTGATGCTCATGTAGTAGGTGCGGCCCGGTTCGTTGTAGGTGGCCGCGCCCGCACCGGCGATGTTGATCGCACCGGTGTTCGGGTCGCCGACGTTCTGCGCGTTGCCGGCGCGGAACTGGCGTTTATCGAACAGGTTGTCGATGCCGGCGGTGAGGCTGACGTTTTTGGTCAGATCATAGGTCGCGCTGGCGCCGACGACGGCGTAAGGGCTGACCTCGCGGGTTTCGCCGCCGGTGGCCGGTTTACCCTGGTAGTTGTACTTCTTCGGCTTCTGACGGCCGTACCAGGTCAGGGTGGACTGCATCGACAGATCCTGCGTGGCCTGCCAGCTGAGGGTCGAGTTGACGGTGAACTTCGGGATCACCGACAGGTAATCGCCGGTGGTCTTGTTCTTGTTCTCGATCATGTAGGTGGCGTTGTTGCTCCAGGTGACGGTCTCGCTGACCGGCACGTTCAGCGAGCCTTCCAGCCCTTGCACCACCGCCTTCGGCACGTTTTCCCACTGATAGACCGCCGTGCCGGTGCTGCTGGTGGCGATGCGGGAGTTACCCGCTTCAATCTTGTTGTGGTAATCGTTGCGGAAGTAGGTCACGCCGGCCAGCCAGCCGTCGTTATGGAACTCCAGCCCGATCTCTTTGTTGACGCTGGTTTCCGCCTTCAGATCGTCGTTGCCGAGCAGGTAGCAGCCGTTTCTGGTATCGCTACCGGCGCATCCCTGGCCTTTGCTGTACAGCAGATAGTTGCCGTTGGTCTGGAACAGGGTCGGGGCTTTATAGGAACGCGCGATGCCCATCTTCAGCGTGAAGTAGTCGCCCAGTTCCTGCGACAGGTTCAGCGCCGGGCTCCAGTTGTTGCCGGATTCCGAATGCAGATCGTAGCGCAGACCCGGCGTCAGCATGGTGGTGTCGGTCAGTTCAATGTTGTCTTCGGCGAACAGCGAGAAGATATGCGCGGAAGCGTAAGGGCTGCGCGTACCGGCCGTCATGCCGGGAATGGTGCCGCCCATCAGCGTTTGGCTGGTGGAGGTGCCGTCCTTCATGCGTTGTTGGCTCCACTCGGTGCCCAGCGTAGCGGTTTGCGCGACGCCCAGCTCGAACGGCACGCTGACTTCGCTGTGCGCCAGGAAGTCATCCAGCTTGGTGGTGCCGAAACCGGTGTTCTTGGTATCGAAGATGCCTTCGGTGCCGCCGGCCAAGCCTTCGTTCAGGCGGGTGTTGCGGGTGCGTTCGAACTGCACGTAGTTGTTGGTGCTCACGCCGTTGTCCCAGGCGCCGCGGTGGGTCAGGCCGAAGGTTTCACGGTAGATGCGGTTGGTCTCTTTGCCGTAGTTGCTCTGCACCAGGGCGTTGGTGTTGGTGTTCTGAGTATCGCCGGCGTACAGGTTGCCCTGGCGGCCATAGGCGTATTCGAACTCCAGCGACTGCAGATGGGCGAAATCCCAGTGCAGCAAGGCGTCGATGTTTTTATCGACCACCCCTTCGCGCCCGGCGGGCACGCTGTTGGCGTAGGCGCCGACGCGTTCGGATTTGTGCGATTCGTTAATGTCCCAGGCGTCGGCCTGCGTTTTGCTGTAGCCGCCGAACAGGCGGAAGCTCAGGGAATCGCTCAGCGGGCCGGACAGGCTGAAATCGGTGCGCTTGGTGGCGCCTTCCTGCTTGTGCTGCGGCACGTTGAAGTAGCCGTTCAGCGAGCCGTGCAGCGCATCGCCGGCCTTCTTGGTGATGATGTTGACCACGCCGCCCGCGGCGCCGTTGCCATAGCGCGCCGCAGCCGGGCCGCGCAGCACTTCGATGCGTTCGATCATTTCCGGCGGCACCCAGGCGGTATCGCCGCGTGAGTCACGTTCGCCGCGCCAGCCCTGACGCACCGAGTTGCGGCTGGAGGCCGGTTTGCCGTCGATCAGAATCAGGGTGTTTTCCGGGCCCATGCCGCGGATATCGATCTGGCGGTTGTTGCCGCGCTGGCCGCTGGTGGAGTTGCCGGTCAGGTTAACCCCGGGCATGGTGCGGATCAGTTCGCTGATGTCGCGCGCCGGCGGGCGTTTCTTGATCTCGTCGGCGGTGATGGTGGATACCCCCGGCGCCTGCAGGTTCTGCCGGGCGGCGGTCACGACGATGGTGTCTTCGCCGCGCGGCTTTTTATCCGCTGTGCCGCTGTTTTCTTCCGTGGTGGGGGTGTCGGTCTGCTGCGCGGCGTTGGCGAACGCGGACGCGCCCAATCCCAAGCCGATAAGAGTGGCCAAAGAATAACGTGATAGCTTGCTTTTCATTTGAGTGTCCTACCTTGCTGCCCTCCCTCGCCGAATGGGGGAAAGGCGGTTGTAGTTTTTGTGTAGTCGGAATAGAAAATCGGCTGCGGCAAGGGATGCCATTGATGTATCCCCGATCCCTGTCCGTTGCGCGCAATACCAGCACGATCTCCAAGCCTTACACACTATTGCAAATGCAAATTATTATCAATAGTATTTGGCCTACAGTGTGTTCGGGCGGTGGCCGGCGATAGGGAAAAGTCGACGTTCCCGGTGCCGCCAACTACAAAATGGGTAGGCGTTGTGAATACAGAACTAGAGTCAGAAAGCAGCAGATTATTGGCCAGCAGCAATGCGGGCAGTCCAGGGTGGTGGTTGACGGTGGCACGACGCGGTACGCCATGGGTAGAACCGGCGGGTAACGGCCGGTGGCGAACCACCTTTTTCTGGCGCGATCCGCAGGGATGCGAATTGACTTCCGCCTACCGCCGGGTGTGGATCAACATCAACTGCCTGACCGACCACCATCAGCCGAATCCGCCGCAAAGCCTGCTGCGTTTGGCCGGTACCGACGTATGGTACTGGCAGACCGAGCTGAACGGCGCCTGGCGCGGCAGCTACTGCTTTATTCCTTGTTTTGACGAGCGGCCGCCGGCGTTCAGCGACGACGACGCGCACGCCAACATGCACAACCTGCGTCACTGGTGGCACCAGGTGTTCGCCTGCGCCACTCCCGATCTGCTCAACCCCTATCGCTCCTGGCAAAGCGCCAGCGGCCACAGCGTTTCCGGTCTGCACATGCCGGATGCGCCGCCGCAGCCGGTGTGGCGCTCGTTCGATGAGTATGAGATCGCCAGCGGGCGCTGCACGCCGCCGCTGCCGGCGCGTTTGCAGCGCCATACCTGGCAGAGCGAGCGTCTGGGCAACAGCCGCGATGTCTGGATCTACACCACCGGCGACAGCAAGCCGGCCGAACGCCCGCTCGCGATCCTGCTCGACGGCCAGTTCTGGGCGAAGCAAATGCCGGTCTGGGCGCCGTTGATGCAACTGACCCGCGAGGGGGCGTTGCCGGAAGCGGTGTATGTGCTGATCGACATCATCGATCTGCCGCACCGGGCGCGTGAGCTGACCTGCAAGGACGATTTCTGGCTGGCGGTGCAGGAAGAACTGATGCCGCAACTGGCCGAATGGGCGCCGCACAGCGACAATCCGGCCGAGACGGTGGTGGCGGGGCAAAGCTTTGGCGGCCTGGCCTCTCTGTACGCCGGGCTGCGCTGGCCGCAGCGCTTCGGCGCGGTGATCACCCAGTCCGGCTCCTATTGGTGGCCGCGGCGCGACATGCTGCAGCTGCCGAGCATTCCTGACGACGCCTGCTGGCTGATGCAACAGGTCGAACGCCACGGCCTGGGCAACCACGGCGCGCTGAAGGTATTTATGGAAGCCGGTACGCAGGAAAAGCTGGTGCATCAGGTCAGCGGGCAAATGGCGGTGCGCCTGAGCGAAGCCGGCCATCGGGTGCACTACCGGGTGGTGGAAGGCGGGCACGACGCGCTGTGCTGGCGCAGCGGCCTGACCGACGGGCTGCAGGCGGTGTGGGCTTCCGCTTTCGCTACCGCTTATCCGGCATCGGTAACGACAGCGGCACAAGGAACGCAGGATGGAAAGCCTGAATCCGTTCGATGATCAACAGCAGCGCAGCCTGGTGCTGCGCAACGTACAACAACAATACAGTTTGTGGCCGGATTTCCGCGCCATTCCACCCGATTGGACGATCGTATTTGGCCCGGCGGCGCGCACCGAGTGCGCCGAGTGGCTGGAACAGCATTGGCAAGATATTCTGCCGGTCGCAGCACGCAAGGCGTGACCGGCGCCTGGTAATCACGGGAGCAATAAGCAGTGTCACACACCCCTAACTCTCTCAGCGGCCCGGCGCTTGCGGGCGAATGGCCGCTGGTCGCGGCGCAACCCGGCATTTGGGTCGCCGATCAAATCTCCCCGCATCGCAATGCTTACGCGGTGGCGCATGCCATCGAACTCAACGGCCCCGTCGCCGTGGAGCCCCTGCTGCAGGCCATCACCCAGGGCCTCGGCGAGGTGGACATGCTGCGGCTGCGTTTTGCGGAACGCGACGGCGTGCCGGTGCAATGGCTGGACGACGCGCTGGCGGTGCACGCGCCGGAACTTGTCGATCTGACGACGTCGCCGGATCCCGAAGCCGCCGCTCGCGCGCTGATGGACATCGATCTGGCGAGCGATCTGCGCGCCGGCAGCGGCGCACCGCTGTATCGCCATGTGGTGATGCGCCTGGCGGACGATCGCTGGTTCTGGTATCAGCGTTATCACCATCTGTTGGTGGACGGTTTCAGCTTCACCGCCATCGCTCGCCGCGTGGCGGCGATTTATACCCACCTTTGCCGCGGCGACGCGCTCGAGCCGACGCCATTTACGGCGTTCAGCGACGTGGTGGCGGAATACCAGGCTTACCGGCAGGCGCCGGCCTGGCAACGCGACGCCGATTTCTGGCGCGAAAAAGCGCGGCAGCTGCCGCCGCCGGCCACGATCTGCCCGCAGCCGCTGGCCGGGCAAACGCCCACGCCGCGCATCCACCGGCTGGAACAGCGCTGCGATCCGCAGGCCTTCGCCGAACTGGTGCAGCGTGGCGCGCAGCAGAAGCTGAACGCCGCCGATATGGCGGTGGCGCTGGTGGCGCTGTGGGTGTCACGCCTGAGCGGCCAACCGAGCTTCAGCGCCGGTTTTATCTTCATGCGCCGTACCGGCTCGGCCGCCCTGTGCGCCGCCGGCCCGGTGATCAATGTGCTGCCGATGGAGATGCATCTCGAGCCGCAGGCCACGCTGTATGAGGCCGCCGCACGCATCAGCCGCGAGCTGAAAACGGTGCGCCGCCATCAGCGCTACGACGCCGAACAGGTGCAGCGCGATCTGGGGCGCATCGGCGACGGCGAACCGCTGTACGGCACGGTCTTCAACTTCAAAATGTTCGATTACCAGCTGGATTTCGCCGGCATCGAGGGCATTACCCACGATCTGGCCTCCGGGCCGGTGCGCGATCTGGAGATTGCGCTGTTTATCGATGAAAACCACCAATTGAAGGTGGAGCTGCTGGCCAATGCCGAACGTTACAGCCGCCAGGAGCTGCAGGCGCACCTGCAACGGTTGCCGCTGCTGCTGGCGCAGTTCGCCGCGCAGGCAACGTTGCCGATCGGCGAGGCCGATATGCTGACCGCCGACGATCGCGCGCTGCTGGCGCGGATCAACGACACGGCGCATCCGGTGCCGGCGACCACGCTGAGCCAATTGCTGGCGCAGCAGGCGCAAGCCACGCCGGACGCGCCGGCGTTGGCGGATGCGCATTTCAGCTTCACCTACCGCGAAACGCGCGAGCAGGTCACGGCGCTGGCGCGCCAGCTGGTGGCGCAGGGCGTGCGGCCGGGCGACATCGTGGCGGTGGCGCTGCCGCGCTCGGTGTTCCTGTCGCTGGCGTTGATGGCGATCGTCGAAGCGGGCGCCGCCTACCTGCCGCTGGACACCGGTTATCCGGACGAGCGGCTGGCGATGATGCTGGAAGACGCCGCGCCCCGCTTGCTCATCACTCACCCGGCGCAGCAGGCGCGTTTCGCCGACAAGGGCGAAATTTTGCTGTATGACGCGCCGCTGGCGGCCGATCACGCCGCCGGGGTGGCGATCGCGGGCCCGACGCCGGACCATGCGGCCTATATCATCTTTACCTCCGGCTCCACCGGGCGCCCGAAAGGCGTGCTGGTCGGCCATCAGGCGATCGTCAACCGCCTGCTGTGGATGCAACACCAGTATCCGCTGGGGGCGGACGACGCGGTGCTGCAGAAAACGCCGTGCAGTTTCGATGTCTCGGTGTGGGAATTCTTCTGGCCATTGATGGTCGGCGCCCGGCTGGTGATGGCGCCGCCGGAGGCGCACCGCGATCCGCAGCAGCTGCAACAGCTGATCGCTCAACACCGCATTACCACGATGCACTTCGTACCGTCGATGCTGGCGGCTTTCGTTGCCGCCCTGGACGACGACGCGGCGGTGGCGAGCTGCGCCGCGCTGCGCCAGGTGTTCTGCAGCGGCGAAGCGCTGCCGGCGGAGCTGTGCCGCCTGTGGCAAAGCCGCACGGCGGTGCCGCTGCACAACCTCTACGGCCCGACCGAAGCGGCGGTGGACGTGACCTGGCATCCGGCCTACGGCGAGGCATTGGCGAAGGTGACCGGCGCCAACGTGCCGATTGGCCTGCCGGTGTGGAACACCGGGCTGCGCATTCTGGACGCGCGTCTGCGGCCGGTGCCGCCGGGCGTGGCGGGCGATCTGTATCTGACCGGCGTCCAGTTGGCGCACGGCTACCTTGGCCGGCCGGATCTGACCGCCAGCCGCTTTGTCGCCGATCCGTTCGGTGAGGGCGGGCGCATGTACCGCACCGGCGACGTGGCGCGCTGGCTGCCGGACGGCGCGGTGGAATATTTGGGCCGCAGCGACGATCAGCTGAAGATCCGCGGGCAGCGTATCGAGCTGAGTGAAATCGACCACGCCCTGCTGTCGCTGCCGGGCGTGCGCCAGGCGGTGACGCACGCGCGGGTGCTGCAGGGCACGCCGGTGGACGCCGGCGGCGATGCGCGCCAGCTGGTGGGTTATCTGGTGATGCAGCCTGGCGCGAGCTGGGATGCGGAAGCCCTGCGCGCGGCGCTGGCCGACCGTCTGCCGCCGCACATGGTGCCGGTGGCGTTGGTGGAAATGCACGATTTGCCGCTGAGCGCCAACGGCAAGCTGGATCGCAAGGCCCTGCCGCAGCCGCAGGGCGGTGAGCGCAAGGCAGGGCGTCCGCCGCAGGCCGGGTTGGAAAGCGAGATCGCCGCAGTATTTGCCCGCCTGCTGCAGCGCGAGCAGGTATTCGCCGACGACGATTTCTTCGCGCTGGGCGGCCATTCGCTGCTGGCGATGCGTCTGGCGGCCGAGCTGCGCCGCGATCTGGGCAAGGCGGTGTCCGTCGGCCAGGTGATGGTGGCGTCGCGCGTCGAGCAACTGGCCGCCTTGCTGGCGGAAGATCGCACGCAGGAAGAGGCCGATCGCAGTGGCTTCGACAGCGTATTGCCGCTGCGCGTCACCGAGGGGCCGACGCTGTTCTGTCTGCATCCGGCGTCCGGTTTCTCCTGGCAGTTCAGCGTATTGCCGCGCTATCTCGATCAGCACTGGTCGCTGGTCGGCATTCAGTCGCCGCGGCCGGACGGCCCGCTGGCGCTGAGCGAAGACATGGACCAGGTGGTGGAGGCGCACCTGCAGACGGTGCTGCAGGTGCAGCCGCACGGGCCGTACCACTTCATCGGCTACTCGCTGGGCGGCACGCTGGCCCAGGGCATCGCCGCCCGGCTGCAGGCGCGCGGCGAGCAGGTGGCTTTCCTCGGCCTGCTGGATACCTATCCGCCGGAGACCCAAAACTGGGACGTAATGCTGGACGACAACGTGTTGAAGGAAGTGCAGCGCGAGCGCGAACAGTTCCTGGCGGTGTCGCAGGATACGCTCGATCCGGCGCTGGGCGAGACGCGCACCATGATGTTCGACAACATCGAAGCCAACTACGCCGATTCGGTGCGGTTGCTGTCGCACACGCGGACCGCCCGCTTCCACGGCCAGGCGACGCTGTTCGTCGCCAAACGCACGTTGCAGGCAGGGATGGACGTGCAGCAGACCTGGTCGCAGTACGTCGATGCGCTGCAGGCGCACGAGCTCGACTGCGCGCATGTCGATATCGTTTCGCCGGCGTCGTTCAAAGTGCTGGGGCCGCTGCTGAATCGGATTTTGCGCACGCTGTAATGACGCCCGTCATCTCGCCGCCAGGCACGGGGATTGCCCCGCGTTTGGCGGCGTTTCTTGCGTCCGCTCACAATTGAATATCAATGATTTCTATTATCATTATTGATTTCGTTATCTGTGCTAGCATAGCGCTCCGCAACTGCAGAATCCCCGTTTAAAGATGTGGTGAACAACCGATGAGTAGCAAACCCTCCATCCTGCTTGATTTTAGCCTGCTGAAAACCCACCGGGCCTTTCGCGCGGTATTCTGCGCGCGTTTCATCTCCATTGTGGCGCTGGGGCTGATGGCGATCGCCATCCCGGTGCAGATCCAGGCGCTGACCGGTTCCACCCTGCAGGTCGGGTTGGCGGTGACGCTGGCCGGCGGCGGCATGTTCGCCGGGCTGCTGATGGGCGGCGTATTGGCCGATCGCTATGAGCGGCGCCGGTTGATCCTGTTCGCGCGCTCCACTTGCGGCATCGGGTTCGTCGGCCTGTGCCTCAACGCCCTGTTGCCGTCACCTTCGCTGGCGGCCATTTATCTGCTGGCGGTGTGGGACGGTTTCTTCGGCGCCGTGGGGGTGACGGCGCTGCTGGCGGCCACGCCGGCGCTGGTGGGCCGCGAAAACATCGTGCAGGCGGGCGCCATCAGCATGCTGACGGTGCGCTTCGGCTCGATTCTTTCCCCGGCCATCGGCGGCCTGGTGATCGCCCATATGGGCATCGCCTGGAACTACGGCCTGGCGGCGTTCGGCACCCTGCTGACGTTGCTGCCGCTGCTGAGCCTGCCGCAGCTGATGCCGCCGCCGCAGCCGCGGGAACATCCGCTGCGCGCGCTGGCGGGCGGTTTCGCCTTCCTGTTCCAGAACAAGGTGATCGGCATGGTGGCGCTGATCGGCGCGTTGCTGACCATGGCCAGCGCGGTGCGCGTGCTGTACCCGGCGATGGCGGAAAGCTGGCGCATCGACGCAGCCCACCTCGGTTATATGTACGCCGCCGTGCCGCTCGGCGCGACTATTGGTGCGTTCACCAGCGGGCGCGTGGCGCACGTGGCGCGCCCCGGTTGGGTGATGCTGCTGACGGCGATCGCGGCTTTCGCCTCTATTGGCCTGTTCGGCCTGATGCCGTGGTACAGCCTGGCGTTGCTGTGCCTGGTGGCGTTCGGCTACCTGAGCGCGCTGAACTCGCTGCTGCAATACGGCCTGATCCAGGGCCTGACGCCGGACAATTTCCTTGGCCGCATCAACGGCCTGTGGACGGCGCAGAACGTGGTGGGCGATGCGCTGGGCGCGTTGCTGCTGGGGGCGATGGGCGCCTTTATGCTGCCGGCAATGAGCGCCAGCGGTTTCGGCTTCGGCGCGGCGCTGCTCGGCATCCTGTTGCTGTTCGCCATGACCGGTTTGCGCCAGGTTACGCTGCACAAACCGGAGCCGCAGCCCGCCACAGAAAAGTAGTCGAACGCGTTAAAACAACGCTGTGGGATCAAATAGCAATGCTTATCATCGGCATGCGTAAAACCCACAGCGTTTATGTCATGATTTCGAAATGAAAGAAGTGCTTACGTTTATTGACATAGCAAATATCGGCGAGTAATTTAGCGCGGAATCAACTCAAATGATAATCATTATTATATTGGTTATCACTTCAAATTCTTGAGGGCGAAGCGATGGTTACTGCCGTGAACGACATCAATCGAAAGGAAATGCAGGAGCGCGAAGAACACCGGTTCGCCGCTGATTTTTCTCCGGCGTCGGGCTTCTTCTTTACCTCCCCTTACCGCAGCTTGACCACCACCGGTTGTTTCAGCCGCATTCGCCTGCCGGCCGCGGACGGCGCAGATCTGAACGGCGAGTTCCAGCGCCGCGTGCGGCAGGCGTTTGCCGAGGCCCGTCAGGCCGGCATCAAAAAGCCGCTGCTGTGTGGCGCCATTCCGTTCGATACCCGGCAGCCTTCGGCGCTGTTTGTTCCCCAGCAGAGCCGCTGGTTCGACCGCGCCGCCTTTATGGCCGGCGTTCGGCCTTCGGCGAACGGCCCTGAACTGGCCGGGGTGACGGAGCTGCCGCCGCAGCAGACGTTCATGAACATGGTCAGCGACGCCGTTGCCGCGATGAAGGCCGGTGAGCTGGATAAAGTGGTTTTGTCGCGCCTGCTGGAGATCGAAACGCGTCAGCCGGTGGATCGCCATGCGCTGATGGCGCGCGTGATCGCCCAGAACCCACACGGTTTCCACTTCCATGTACCGCTGGAGCAGGGCGCGCTGTTGGGTGCCAGCCCAGAGCTGCTGCTGCGTCAGGACGGTGGCCGTTTCTATTCCAACCCGCTGGCCGGTTCCGCCCGGCGCGAGGCCGATCCGCAGCGCGATCGCGAAGTGGGGGAGCGGCTGATGGCCTCGGCGAAAGATCGCCACGAGCACCGCATCGTCACCGAAAGCATGCGCGACGTGCTGGCTGGCCGCTGCCGCTACCTGAACGTGCCGCACACCCCTGAACTGCTGACCACCACCACGCTGTGGCATCTCTCCACGCCGATCGACGGCGAGGCGGCGTCTCCGGACGAAAACGCCCTGTCGCTGGCCTGCCTGTTGCACCCGACGCCGGCGCTGTGCGGCATGCCGACGGCCGAGGCGCACGCCCTGATCGGCAAGCTGGAGCCGTTCGATCGCGGCCTGTTCGGCGGCATCGTCGGCTGGTGCGACGACGAAGGCAACGGCGAGTGGGTTGTGACTATCCGCTGCGGCACCGTTGACGGCAACCGGGTGCGGCTGTTCGCCGGCGCCGGCATTGTGGAAGACTCTTCACCCGAATCTGAATGGCATGAAACAGGTACCAAACTCAGCACCATTCTGCGTGCCTTTGGTATGAATCAAGGATAACGACAAGATGAGCATTGCCTTTACCCCCTGGCCGGCGGAGTTCGCCAGCCGCTATCGCGAGCGCGGCTACTGGATTGACAAGCCGCTGACCGAGATCCTCGACCGCCAGGCCAACAATGACGCTCCGGCGATTATCGACGCCCAGGGCAGCCTGACCTACCGCGAGTTGCAGCAGCGCTCCGATCGCCTGGCGGCCGCTTTGCTGCGCCGCGGCGTGAAATCCGGCGACACCGCGCTGGTGCAGTTGGGCAACGTGGCGGAATTTTATATCGTGTTCTTCGCGCTGCTGAAAATTGGCGTGGCGCCGGTCAACGCGCTGTTCAGCCATCAGCGCAGCGAGCTGAACGCCTATGCCGAGCAGATCAAACCGGCGCTGCTGATCGCCGATCGCCGGCACGCGCTGTTTGCCGACGATCAATTCCTGAACGCCTTTCGCGATGCGCATCCTTCGCTGCGGGTTGTGGCGCTGCGCAGCCAGCCCGAGGGCGAGCTGGCACTGGCCGCCTGGCTGGACGAAGCCAGCGACGGTTTCGTCGCGCAGCCTTCCGCGGCCGATCAGGTGGCGTTCTTCCAGCTTTCCGGCGGCAGCACCGGTACGCCGAAGCTGATCCCGCGTACCCACAACGACTACTACTACAGCATTCGCCGCAGCGTGGAGATCTGCCGTTTCGACGCGCAGACCCGTTATCTGTGCGCGCTGCCGGTGGCGCACAACTACCCGATGAGCTCGCCGGGCGTGCTGGGCGTATTTTATGGCGCCGGGCGGGTAGTGTTCGCCGCCGATCCTGATGCCGGGCAGTGCTTCCGCCTGATCGAACAGCATCAAATCAACGTGACGGCGCTGGTGCCGCCGGCGGTCACGCTGTGGCTGCAGGCGATCGAAGAGTGGGGCGGTAATGCCCAGCTCGCCAGCCTGAAACTGCTGCAGGTGGGTGGCGCCAAGCTGGGCGAAACGCTGGCGGCGCGCATTCAGAACGAAATCGGCTGCCAACTGCAGCAGGTGTTCGGCATGGCGGAAGGGCTGGTGAACTACACCCGGCTGGACGACGACGAACGCCACATCCTGACGACGCAAGGGCGGCCGATGTCGCCGGACGACGAAGTGTGGGTGGCGGATGACGACGGCAATTCATTGCCGGCGGGCGAGGTCGGCCGGTTGATGACGCGCGGGCCTTATACCTTCCGCGGTTACTACCAGAGCCCGGCGCACAACGCCGACGCTTTCGACGCCGACGGTTTCTACTGCTCCGGCGATCTGATCAGCATCAGCGAAGACGGCTACATCACCGTGCAGGGGCGGCAGAAAGACCAGATCAACCGCGGCGGGGAGAAGATCGCCGCCGAGGAAATCGAGAACCTGCTGCTGCGTCATCCGGACGTGATCAACGCCGCGCTGGTGTCGATGCCGGACGCGCTGATGGGAGAGAAGAGCTGCGCTTATATCATCGCCAACGCGCCGCTCAAGCCGGTGGTGCTGCGCCGCCACCTGCGCGAACAGGGCGTGGCGGACTTCAAACTGCCGGATCGTTTTATTCAGGTGGACAGCCTGCCGCTGACTCCGGTCGGCAAAGTGGACAAAAAACGGCTGCGCCAGCAGCTCGACGCGCAACTACAGACTCAGGCTCAGGGAGATTAATCGATGGCCATTCCAAAACTTAATGACTACGCGCTGCCGACGGCGGACGAACTGCCGCAAAATAAAGTCACCTGGCAGGTAGAACCGCAGCGCGCCGCGCTGCTGATCCACGATATGCAGCAGTATTTCCTCAATTTCTGGGGCGAAGACAGCGCGCTGATCAAACAGGTGGTGGAGAACATCGCCAACCTGCGTCGCTACTGCAAACAGCAGGGCATTCCGGTGTTTTATACCGCCCAGCCGAACCAGCAGAGCGATGAGGACCGCGCGCTGTTGAACGACATGTGGGGGCCGGGCCTGAACAAACACCCCGAGCAGCAGGCGGTGACCGCCGCGCTGGCGCCGGACGAAGACGACACGGTGCTGGTGAAATGGCGCTACAGCGCCTTCCACCGCTCGCCGCTGCAGGAGATCCTGCAGGAGTCCGGCCGCGATCAGCTGATCATCTGCGGCGTGTACGCGCACATCGGCTGCCTGACCACCGCTATCGACGCCTTCATGCGCAACATCCAGCCGTTCATGGTGGCCGATGGCCTGGCGGATTTCTCGCGTGACGAACACCTGATGGCGCTGCGCTACACCGCCGGCCGCTGCGGCCGGGTGGTGACCACCGCGTCTCTGTTGCCGGCGGTGGGCATTGCCAGCATCGATGCGCTGCGTCAGCAGATCCTGCCGTTGCTGGACGAAGACAGCGAAGACATGGGCAACGATGAAAACCTGATCGATTACGGCCTGGATTCGGTGCGCATCATGGAGCTGGCGACCCGCTGGCGCAAGATCCGCGGCGATATCGACTTTATCGCGCTGGCGCGCAACCCGACCATCGACAGCTGGTGGGCGCTGCTTTCCGAAGAGAAAGCCTGATTTTAATAACGAGAGAGGGCGGCCGCTCGGTCGCCCCGTTGGCTCTATAAGGAGATTTTGATGAATGCTTTGATCACCAAGGGAAAACGTGCGGCATTTCCGCTGATGCTGCTGTCCACGCTGCTGTTCTCCAACTCGTTGCTGGCGCAGACCGCGCCGGAAGTGCTGCGCAAGCCGGTTGGCAAGGGCGCCTATGAAATGGCCTACAGCCCGAGCGAGAACGCGCTCTACCTGGCGACGTCGCAGAGCCGCAAGCTGGACAAGGGCGGCATCGTTTACCGCCTGGATCCGACCACGCTGGACGTGACCCAAATTATCCATAACGACATCAAGCCGTTCGGCGCCGCCGTTAATGCTAAAACCGGCACGCTGTTCTTCGGCAACACGGTCAATAACTCGGTGACCGCCATCGACGCCAAGACCGGCGACGTGAAAGGCCGCTTGGTGCTGGACGCGCGCAAGCGCTCCGAGACCGTCAAGCCGCTGGCGCCGCGCGAACTGGTGGCGGATGCCGACAGCGATACCCTGTATATCACCGGGCTGGGTGAATCCAGCGTGGTGTGGGTGGTGGACGGCAAGGATCTGACCCTGAGCGCCACCGTAACCGACACCGGCAAGTACGGCACCGGCCTGGCGCTGGACGCCGCCGCCAAGCGCCTATACGTCACCAACGCCGACGGCGAGCTGGTGACCATCGATACCCAGAGCAACAAGGTGCTGTCGCGCAAGAAGCTGGATGAGACTAAAGAGCACTTCTTCCTGAACCTCAGCCTGGATACCGCCACCCACCGCGCCTTTATCACCGATTCCAAGCAGCCGCAGGTGCTGGTGGTGGATACCCGCAACGGCAACATCCTGAGCAAGATCGACGTGCCGGAATCGCTGGCGGTGCTGTTCAACCCGGCGCGCAATGAAGTCTACGTCACCCACCGCCAGGCGGGCGAAGTGAGCGTGATTGACGCCAAGAGCTACAAGGTGCTGAACACCATCAAGACGCCGACCCATCCGAACAGCCTGGCGCTGTCGCCGGACGGCCAGACGCTGTACGTCAGCGTCAAGCAGGCTTCCAGCCGCGAGAAAGAAGCGACCGCGCCGGACGACGTGATCCGCGTAGCGCTGAAGTAATCCCGCGCAGAATAACCCCCCTCGAACAGGCGAAGCGGCGACGCTCCGCCTGTTTTTTTTCGCCGTGCGATCTGCGGTATAAAGAGGGGATTGCCCTATTGACCCGAAGGAACGTTGGTTATGCCCGTCTCACGCACGCCGTTGTTGTTGTCCGTTATTACTCTGCTGCTGCTGGCCGCGCTGATCCACAGCGGCATCAGCCCTTACGATCGCACCACCTGGCTGATGGAGGTGGCGCCGGTATTGATTGTTTTGCCGCTGCTGTGGCTGACCCATCGCCGTTATCCGCTGACGCCGCTGCTCTATACGCTGATTTTCTTCCACGCGCTGATCCTGATTTTCGGCGGCATGTACAGCTACGCCCGCGTGCCGCTGGGGTTTGAGGTGCAGCAGTGGCTGGATCTTGGCCGCAACCCGTACGACAAACTGGGGCATTTCTTCCAGGGGCTGGTGCCGGCGCTGGCGGCGCGCGAGATCCTGCTGCGCGGCGGTTATGTGCGGGGCCGCAAAATGCTGGGCTTCGTAGTGTGCTGTATCGCGCTGGCGATCAGCGCGGTGTATGAGCTTATCGAGTGGTGGGCGGCGCTGGCGCTGGGCCAGGGCGCCGATGAGTTTCTCGGCACCCAGGGCGACCCGTGGGACACGCAGTCCGACATGTTCTGCGCCTTGCTTGGCGCGATAGCCGGTCAATGGCTGTTCGGTGGCTGGCAGGATCGGCAACTGCGGCGTTTAAAGGCGTAAGCCCGGCGGCGGTTGAGCCTGGTGAAAATGGATATTTCTCGTGCCGCCCGGTATTTGCCGGGCGGCATTTTTAATATCGACATGATAAAAATCGACAATCATCAGTTAAATGTTTGGCGCCCTGTGAGACAGCGCAATGTTATTTCCTATATTTATGTTTATTTAGCTTTTTATGCGTTTTTCTAGGAATTTTCTTAACTCATGCCGTGTGCTACTATTCTCATGTTTAACAAGGGCTAATTATTATTAATTAGTTTTTTGAGCGGGGAACAATGAGATACGTAATTAATAATAAGATTAAATATCATGAGGATAGATCAGAGTTGGTGGATCTCAACGCTGAGCTGCCGCCTCAACCGCTCACCGCTACCCTGAACCGCCTGCTGTCCGCCTTGGTCAGAAACAATAACCTGGTGCTCTCCCGCGATACCCTGCTGACGCAGGTGTGGGAAGCGCACGGTCAGGTGGCCTCCGGCAATAATCTCAATAACACCATTTCCATTCTGCGCAAGATGTTTGCCGCCCTGGGCGAGGACGACATTATCGTTACGTTGCCGCGCCAGGGATTCATGTTCACCGCCGCTTCATTGAAAACGACGGACAGCCTGGCGGAGAGTTTGCCGGAGATGCCGCTCCCGGTGGCTGCAGACAACGCCTTGCCGACCAGGCCGCTGCTAACGTTGCGATTTAAGCGCCTCGGACTAGCCGCGTTGTTGTTGCTGGCGGCGGGGAGCGGCCTGTGGGCCTGGCAGGACGCCGGCTATGCGCCGATCAGCACGGTAAGCGTAGGCAACATCGGCAGCTGTGAGGTGAAGTTTGTGGCTTCTTACCATAAGGTGGGACCCGGTGAGGCCGATCTGGCGCATTTGAAAAATATGTTGGCGCAAGATAAGTCGGTTCGGTGTACGGAACCGGCGACGCTGCTGTACTACGATAGCGGATCGGTGTTGTCGGGGGCCGTTGGGCGAGCCCGGGCTTCTTATTACTTCTATTGCCCACAGGCGGAAATGGCCGCGGGCAAAGTGCAATGCGAGAACTATTATGAAAGCCGGGTTAAGTAAGCGCCTCTGGCGCTACCGTTACGCGCTGTTAGGCGCGATGGCGATCGCAGGCTGCGGCGTTTCCGCCTATTTCTTGTTTTTCAAACCGCAAATCCCGGAGTGCCGTGCGGTACTGCGTTCAACCGATCAGTTGCCTGACCAATTGATGCAGCGCGTGTTGCTGGTCAGCGTCGTGCCTGAGGGCGCGCGGAGCGTGACCCTGTTGCTGAGCGGCAGCTTTTTTGACGGCGATACGCGTTATACCATCGAGCGGGCAATGATCATGGACTATCAGCGGCAGGGGAGTAATTACACGCTGCGCCGTAAGGAAGCGGTCAGAAAGTCGCAAGACAATTTGGATAATGAAGCGCTTAACCGCCGTTTGCCTATGTCGGCGCCATTGATCCATTGGCGAATTGAAAAAGTTGATGAGCGTCACTATCTGTTCAGTGGTAACCATGCGCCGCTGTTCGTGTGCACCACGGCCTCCTGAGCGGAGAATGTCCCCGGCAACGCCGGGGGATTGTTTTTCGTTGGCCCTGGGGATAAATGGCGCAATGTTATGGTTGTTTATTATTGATGTAATTGTTAATGCAGGGGCTATTGCTCGCCCGCGGGCAATAGGTCAACCACTGTTCGTCCTTTTCTGCGCCCTCATTGCGAATGTTGTCATAGTAATAGATATCCGCCCGGTATTGGCAGTTGAAGCCGGCTTGCCGTATCTCTCGCTTAATGTTTGCCAACTCACCGCTGCCTAACCGCATGGTGTAAATTTGGCAATTTTGCTCATTGCCCAACGGATAAACGCTGATGCGCGTGCTGTTTTGGTAAAGCACAATCGCGGCAAACGGCACTAAACAAGCGGCCATAATCATAATTAAGCGCTGAACAGAGCGACGAAAGTTCGGCGTTCGTGCAACCGGTGGCGGCGTTGACGCTATTTCGGTTTTGCTATAATTACTATTATTAATCTCATCGGTATTTATATCCATCCGTTGAATGCTTAAAGCATTAAATTTAAACCCCTGACGGGGATAGGTAACAATAATATCTTCCACGCCGAACTGCGCCAATGACTTACGCAGGCCGGAAACGTAATTATTCAGGTTGTTATTGGAGGCTTTGAGCCCATGTTCAACCCAGACGTCATTAAGCAACCTCTCTCGCAGCAGCAGCTTATCATTATTGCGAATAAACAACGAAAGCAATCTGCTGGTCGGTTTAAGTAACGCTATTTTATTACTGGCATTATCGACATGCGACAGCGTGCCCTCATCCTCATTAAAGAGGATGTCTTCATTTATGATAAAAATCATTTCATTTACCCATCAACTTTCCTGTCGAGGGATTATTCTGAGACCTGATGCGGCTTTTTTCAATCCTTCACTCTGTGTGTAAATAGGATTTTTCTCTCTATCCGTATAATTGACATGAAATGTTTATCTGCTTACAAGTTTTTTTATATAAATAGTGATAATTAACTTCTATTTTTTGGTTTTAAAATCTATTTAATTATTATTTTATCGATAATAATCCTGTGTTTTTGTCTTTTTTCGACATAACGTTTCAAACAAAGCTCGGGGAGTGTAAATTTGTTCCCACTGATACGGAACGCGGAAACGCAGCGTATTAGCCACGGATACAACGCTCAGGAATAAAGCTGCTGCATTGCATGCGTGACTTAAGAATTTAATTTACTCCACTTCTTACTAAGGAATGTAAGGGACTTCTATGAAACTGAATAAAATTATGATTGCAGCGGTATTGGCCTTTGGTGCTTCTTCCATGATGGCGCAGGCGGCAAATCAGGGTAGCGGTACTGTCACTTTCACGGGTGAAATCATTGATGCGCCATGCTCTATTGCACCGGGCAACATCGATCAAACCGTTCCACTGGGTCAGATTTCCAACCTGAGCCTGAAAGACGGCCGCGAGTCTGAAGTCAAAGAACCGTTCAGCATTAAGTTGGAAGACTGCACTAATGCTACGGCACAAACCGTCAAGACGACCTTTACCGGTGAGGCCGGTGGTTCCGCCGGTACCGATAAGAAGATGATTGCCCTGGGCAGCGGCAGCACCGCCAAAGGTGCGAGCATTGTTATTACCGATACCCTTAATTCTAACGCCGTTGTAGAGCTGGGCACAGCGACCACCGGGCAGAAGATCGAAATTGGTGATACTGGTGCCGAACTGGCATTCAAAGCCTTCCTGAAAGGGAACGGCGGCACTCTGGATACCATCATTCCTGGTGCATTCACCAGCGTGGTTAACTTCGCGCTGAGCTACCAGTAATCGTTTTACTCCATTAATGCCGGCATGCGGGATATCCCGCATGCTTTTTCCCAGTATGGAATCTTAATTATAATGGACAACGCATATGGCTCCCGTTGAAAAAAATAGAGTGGCGCCTTCCCTATTGGCCATGCTTTTTATAGCTCAGACGATGCCGGCAGCGGCGGCGGTTATTGGCTGGGGAAGAGTCAATATGGAAGGCGCTATTGTTAATGCCGCCTGTGCCATTGAATCGGCAAGCCGTGATCAAACGATTGATATGCAAACATTACCGATAGAACAAATTGCCCGGGACGGCCATGGCTTGACTAAGCCATTCAGTCTGCGGCTTTTAAATTGCAGTTTGGCAGACATGGACAAAGTGCAACCAGGCCGCCAGCATTTTCAAATGACGTTTGATGGTCGAGTCGATAGTGAATTCTTTGGGGTGACGGGGGAGGCAAAAGGAATTGCATTACGTATTTCAGATAGCCTCGGTAATGTGATTTACCCAGGTTTAGCTATGCCAATAGGCGGTACCATCATCAATGAGAGCTACTTAAATTATTCCATGCAACTGGTAGCTAATCGCCAAGTGTTACGTGCCGGGGATTATAGAACCGCTATTCGATTTAAATTGAATTACTACTGATTATAAATAAGTTAAAGGTTGGCGGAGCCATGAAATCGAACGCGAACAAATCGAAAACGCCTCTGTTAAGCCTGCTGGGAATGTGCATTTCTTTGGCGATATATAGTTTGCCTGCTCAGTTGCAGGCAAGTGACGGGGTACAGTTTAACATCGACGTGTTAGATTTAAATGACAGGAAAAATATCGATCTGAGCCAATTTTCGCACGGCGGTTTTATTATGCCTGGGAAATATATCATGTCGGTTAATCTGAACACACTGGTGTTGCCTGAAGAACCTGTCGCATTCTATGCGCCGGAAGATGAGGGCAAGGGAAGCGTGGCCTGTATTTCGCCAACACTGGTTGAAAAACTCGGGCTTAAGTCAGATGCCTTAGCGAAATTACGTTGGTGGCATGACGGGCAGTGTTTGGATCTCGGCAGCCTTAATGGTCTGGAAGCCAAAGGCGATCTGGCGTCATCTACCTTGTATTTGAATATTCCGCAGGCCTACCTGGAATATTCATCGCCGGATTGGGATCCTCCATCTCGATGGGATGAAGGTATTCCAGGGTTGTTGCTGGATTATAATCTAAATTCACAGGTGCAGCGCACCCAGCAGAATAGCCAACAATCCTATAATCTAAGCGGGAACGGAACAGCGGGGGCCAATCTGGGGGCTTGGCGTTTACGTGCTGACTGGCAGATGAATATCAATCATCAAACCGGCACAGGCTTACCAACGCAGCAAGATTTTGACTGGAGTCGATATTACGCTTTCCGCGCGCTGCCTAAGTGGGGTGCTCGCTTGACTATGGGTGAGGATTATCTGGCGACGGATATTTTCGACAGTTTCCGCTATACCGGTTTTAGCGTGACTTCGGATGACAATATGTTGCCGCCCAATCTTCGCGGTTATGCGCCAGAAGTGACGGGGATAGCCAAAAGCAATGCCAAGGTCGTTATTAGTCAGATGGGCCGTGTGTTGTATGAAACCCGGGTTGCGGCGGGTCCATTCCGCATTCAGGATATTAATGATTCCATCAACGGGCAGCTGGATGTTCGGGTAGAAGAGCAAGATGGCAGCGTGCAGGAGTTTAAAGTAGATACCGCAAATATTCCTTATCTGACACGCCCTGGTACGGTGCGTTTCAAATTCGCGGGTGGTAAACCTTCTGATTGGAATCATCATGTGCGTGGTCCTCTGTTCGCTACTGGAGAGTTTTCCTGGGGGGTGAGCAACGGGTGGTCATTATATGGCGGCACTTTGGGTGGGGGCGATTATAAAGCGTTATCTATGGGGCTAGGCCGCGATCTATTGGCATTTGGCGCGCTGTCTTTTGACTCCACGCAATCACGAGCGGAATTACCCCAACAGGGCGGCACCAAAACCGGTGGCTCCTATCGGGTAAGTTATTCGAAGAGTTTTGATGAATATGATAGCCAAATCACCTTCGCTGGTTATCGTTTCTCTGAACAGAACTTTATGACGATGAGTGAATACCTCGACGCTCGTTATGATGAAAGTCGCCTCGGGAAAAGCCGAGAAATGTATACCGTCACGCTGAATAAGCAGTTTCGCGATTTAGGATTAAGTACCTATCTCAACTACAGTCATCAGACTTATTGGGACCAGCCTGTTAGCGAACGTTATAGTTTGGCTCTTTCGCGGTATTTCGATTTGGGAGCCATGAAGAATATCAGTGCGTCGCTCACGGCTTTTCGGAATAAATTTCAGGGGGCCAAGGATGATGGCATGTATTTATCCTTTACCTTACCGTGGGGGGTTAATTCTAACTTCAGTTACAGCAGTTCGTGGAACCGTAATGAAAATACGCAGCGGCTTGGTTATTACGAAAGGCTGGACGAACACAATAACTATCAGTTGAGCACCGGGCTTTCACGCCGGGGCGGTTCAGCAAGTGGCTTTTATACCCATGAGGGTGATAACGCGCGCATCGGCGCCAATGCCAGTTACCAAGGGGGAAGTTACTCATCCATGGGGTTCTCATTGCAAGGTGGGATGACGGCCACCGCCAAGGGCGCGGCGCTACACCGCAACAGCACTTTGGGCGGGACGCGGTTGCTTTTAGATACCGAAGGCGTGGGCGATGTGCCGGTGCGTGGATTTGGTGCGACGGCGCGCACCAATATGTTCGGTAAAGCGGTGGTGGCGGATATCAACAGTTATTACCGCAGCAAGGCGAGTATCGATCTCAACACATTGCCGGATAACGTTGACGCTACGCAGTCGGTGGTACAGGCGACATTAACCGAGGGAGCGATTGGCTATCGGCGCTTTAATGTGATTTCCGGGCAAAAGGCGATGGCGGTGATTAGCCTGGCCGATGGCAGCGCCCCGCCGTTTGGTGCGGTGGTATACAACAGTCGGCAGCAACAGACCGGCTTGGTGAATGATGGCGGGAGTGTGTATCTGAGCGGAATTAAGCCCAATACAGAGATGACGGTGAATTGGGACGGTAAGGCCCAATGCCGGATCACATTGCCGACAATTCGTACGGATATTATGTTGAGCAACTTACTGTTGCCATGCCGAGTGAATACTGAGGCGAGAGCGGAATAAGCCGCCGAGCCCGTGACTATTTTAGTAAGAACAAGCTTTATAAGACGGAACAATTTTATGCAAAAGAACATGGTAAAAATATTCTCAGTCGCCGGTATGTTGTCGGCAATGGTATTGAGCAGCCAGGCCCAAGCCGCTATTGCGCTGGATCGTACTCGTGTAATTTTTAACGGCGCCGAGAAATCGGTAAGTCTGAATATCAGCAATAAAAATACTCAACTGCCGTATCTGGCGCAGGGATGGCTGGAAGATGCCGAAGGCAAGAAGATTAACAGCCCGCTAGTGGTATTGCCGCCGGTACAGCGGCTGGAACCTGGAACACAGAGCCAAATAAAAGTGCAGTCGACGCCGGCAGTGAATTTGTTGGCGCAGGATAGGGAGACGCTGTTCTATTTCAACCTGCGAGAAATACCGCCTAAAAGCGAGAAAGCCAACACATTACAAATAGCGTTGCAGACGCGCATCAAGCTGTTCTATCGCCCGGCGGCGATTACGCCAGGCAAAGGCAGTGCTTTTACGCCGTGGCAGGAGCAGTTAACGCTGACTCGTCAGGGGATGGGCTTCCAGGTGAATAATCCAACGCCTTATTACATCACGCTGGTTGATGCCAGCAACAGCAAGAAGGGAAAAACGGCACAGGGTTTTGAACCGTTAATGGTGCCGCCTAAGGGAAGCATTGCGCTGGGTGCCTCTGGGTTAGGCAATGCACCGGTGCTGACCTACATCAATGATTACGGTGGCCGCCCAGAGCTGACATTCAAATGCGGCGCCAGTGATTGCCAGGTCGTGCCTGACGCAAAAGGATAACAGAAACCGGCGGTACGTTTTACCGGTTGAAGCGAGCGGGGAAGAAGTCATGCAAAAAATGGACAACGGTTACAGCAATCTGAAGGGCAGATCTTTGGCGTGTCAAGCAGGCATGGTCTCCATGCTGTTGTTGGTCTTGCTGGCGGCCAATTCTGCGAAAGCAGAAGACGGAAATCACGGTGTGTTGTTTGTTCATGGTGCATTGACCGAGGGGGCTTGCCGGCTGGATATGGTGTCGGCGCGCCAGGACGTTTGGTTGGGGGAAACGGCGACCGGCAACCTGGCCAAAGTGGGGGAGCGTACAGAACCGGTCGCCTTCCAGCTTCGCCTACGAGATTGCTTGCGTACTGGGGCAGCCATGCAGGACGAACGCAGGGGCAATAAAGTTTGGGATGCTTATCAGCCAGCAGTGAGCGTGAGTTTCAACGCCCCTGCGGATGCGGACAATCCGCGCTTGGTGAAGGTACGAGGCGCTGGCGGGATAGCGTTGCGATTATTGGACAGTGACAAAAAAGATGTACGTCTGGGGCACCGTAGCCGGCCTCAGTTGTTGGCGATAGGAAGCGACGCGTTGAATTTTTACGTGATGGCGGAACGCACGCGTGCGCCTATGGTGGCAGGAGCCTATCAGGCCGCAATTGATTTTCGGATGAACTATGACTGAGGCGAAAGCAATGGGCAAGTTATGGCGCTGTATGTGGCGAAAGGTGGGGACAAGCCTACTGCTCTCTCTCTCCTTAGCGGCCACTATGACGGTAACCTCGGCCTTAACCTTATCGGGAGTGTTGTTGGTGAGCCAGGTTGGGTGGGCAGCGACGGCGACGGTTACGGTTAAGGGTGCTGTGGTTGCCAAGCCCAAGTGTGAGATTAACGGCGGCCAGGATATTTTTGTGTCCTTCAATGAACTGATCACCACCAAAATTGATGGCGACAAATACGGTAAAAGGCCTATCCCCTACGAGGTGAGCTGTAGCGGCAATATGTCCGGCAACGCCGGGTTGTTGAAAGTGAGCCTGCAAGGGTTATCGCCGGACTTTGGTGATGGTTTGCTGCGCACTAACAATAACGATTTGGCGATTAAGCTACTGCAAGAGAATGGTCAACAGCTGAGGCTGAATACCTGGATTAATTTTACTTATCCGCTTACGCCAGCGTTATACGCAGTTCCGGTGAAGCGCAGCGGTGCCACGCTGAAAGGCGGAGACTTTTCCAGTTCCGCTACATTGCTCGTAGAGGTTCAATAATAAGGAGATGAAAATGAAGATAATGAATATGGAAAAAATGAATATGGTGCGTGGCTCAGGCTTGGCCACCATGATCTGCGTGGGTTTACTGACCATGGGGGCTGCGCAAGCGGTAAATGTAAAGTTTACCGGAAAATTGGTCGAGCAACCAACTTGTACGCTGAATGATGGCAAAGATATTAGCGTGGATTTTGCCAACGTAGCCATCAATAAAATAGACGGCGTCGCGTACAAAAAAATGGAAATTCCATATAGCGTATCTTGTAACGGCGGTTCAGCGGGATACGGCGATCTGAAAGTCAAACTGGGATTTGCGCCGGTGTCCTGGGGGGATGGCAAACCGCTGCAGTCAAGCGTGGGTAACCTTGGCTTGCGTATTACACAAGGTACAGGCGACACCACTTATGTCAGCGATACCAAATTGATCATTGACGCCGCCAACCCTACTAAGCTTTACGCGGTGCCAATTGCACGGCCAGGAAGCATGCTGGTGGGGGCGGATTTTACCGGAACCGCGACATTAACGGCGGAGTATGAGTAATAAGGGTTTCTGCAACTGGGTGGGCAAAGCCCGGTTGTAGGAAACAAAGGCAGCAGCGTTAAACTAACAAGAAGCCAATACGTTACTTCATTGTAAATCCGGTATGCCATTGATGGGTAAGGTTTTTATTTCTGTGCTTAACAGAAGATAGCAAGCGCTTTTTTCGTGTGAGCCAATGTCATTTTTTTATTATTTTTTAATACGTCCATGAGTGTAAAGAGAATTTATGGTTAATTATAAATCGGTTTTTTTTAAAAATAAATTCCCATGGGCGAGACGTGCTATCTTGTCCTCCCTTTTGGTTTTTATTTTTATCTGCAAAGCAAATGCAGGTATGGTGTGGGAAACCACCAATGCGCCTATTGTGAATGGGCTTATTAACACCGGGAATTATTCTGGCGCAGGTGCCACTGGCCGACTTGTGGGCATTGATGTTAATGATCAGACGCAGAACCCTTGTTTTAAGCGAACTTGTATAGTCAATATTGGAGTATTTACCAATTTTAATAAATTTCCAGCCCCTTATGTAGGGACAGCATTATCTACTCAATGGCAAACTGATCTCTATCCTGAGATGTGGAACGCATCGACAATGGGGGCGTTATATAAAGCTATAACATCTAAAAAAGTTCTAAATCCCATAGGTGTCGGCCATAATGTATATGGCTACCCTAATTGGGGGTACTACTGTGATCCTGATAATAGCCCCTCATTATGTATCATTAAAAACAAATGGGAGGCCTACTCAAAAGTGTGCTATGCGCTTGTTTATCAGTTTACGGGATCTGTATATTATAATGCTTTCCCTGGGCAAAGCTGCATTGGCCCAACACCGCCAAATAACGAATGCAACATCGATGCAGGGGCGGTAACGTTGGATCACGGTCAGTTAAGCACTGACGAAGTCAATGGCCATAAGAAAAAAGAGAGCGTGAGGCTTTCTTGTACTTATCCGGCTAACGCGAATATTTCTGTGGTGAGCAACAATGCCAGTGAAAAAATAGAGTTAAAAGCTGACGGGAGTCTTTTCTCGACCGTCACTATCGATGGTATTCCCGGCATCACTGGCAAGAAAATCAACATTCCTACTGGTGGGGTCGCTATTGAACTGGAATCTACCTTGCACACCGCCGGGAATGTTGAAGAAGGACCATTCAGTGGTAATGCCATATTAATCATAAATTCATATTAATCATATGGCTTTTACGTGATCGGCTAAAGTAAGACGGCCGATTACCCTTTAATTCATTGATTAGGCATTAATAACGACAAGCGAAAGTGCTCTGTAGTTTTTGTGGGGCATATCGGTATATGATTTTTTGAGGCAAAAATGAAGGTTATCAATATTATCATCGATGATGACAATCGTTATTTTTCTGCTGGTCTGAAAAGCAGTTTAAATCAGTATGCCCAAGCCAATAATAAGGTGCTTTGTTTTTTAAATCAGGATGCAGTAACCCGACCTGATTTGATATTCGTTTCATCAAGACGAATTGCTCAGCGTTGGCGAAGCGCGGCGCATGAAGATGGGTGCACGCCTGTCGTCATGATAAAGGAAAGACCGGTTATTTCTCATGAAGCTTCCCGCGTGCTGTATCGAACGGATAGCCTTGATAAATTGTTCGTACTGTTGGCAAAAATACTGAGTGATAGCCGAGCCACAACTCGATTTGTATATCAGCCTCTAACCCGTCGCGAGCGTCAGGTAGTGAACTATCTTAGAAGAGGTTTTGACCAATCGCAAACCGCCAGGGTGATGGGGGTGAGCGTTAAAACGGTACACAGCCATAAACGTTCGGTGATGGGAAAGCTAATGCTAAACCGCAGCCATGATTTTATTTATTGGCTGCTATCACCAGAGGCAGAGTATTCCTAACCGTGATGGGGAATAATTTTAGTTGTTCTCATCTGCTATCTTTATAACGCTAAAAGATAATGGATTATGATTAAAATTCCCCAAGGGAATGTTAAATCTTGTTTTATTCACTTGCTAAATAACACAAAGGGAAAATTATGAAAAAGACAACAACTTTGCTTCTCGGCGCCTGCATCATGATGGCGTCTTACGCGCATGCCGGTTTTAACGGTAATCAGAACGTGCAGGGCAATAATGGCAACGCCAGCGGTGCCGGCAATAGCGACTTTGGCCAATGCATCAATGGCCAGGGGAACAATGGCGGGCAATGTGGTGGCAATACCAACTCAAACGCCAAGCCAAAAGAGAAAGATAAAGGTGATATCGTGAATGCGATCTGCGAATCGCCGTTTATGAAAAAATACTCACCGATATGCCAGTAATCTTTATTTTCAAATGACAAGCAGGGTTGTCCCCCTGCTTTTTTTGTGACTATTGTTCAAACAGCCTGTTGTTCCGACTCAAAGCATCAACTCGGTGAATTTTTATCGTTGGCAGCGAAGGTAGCTGTGCGTAATTTACGTTGGGTATTATCTACACCAAGGGAAAGGTGAAGTGGATTTGTTTTATTTTGCGATATTCTTGTTCTGTTTAAGCATCTATTCATTCTACAAACATGCGCAGCGGATGAAGAAAAGGCAGCTGTCTATTCAAGACTACGGCCATTCTTCCTGGTGGTTGGCACTACTACGTCATCATTGACGCTGCTGCACATTGTATGAGGTAGCGTTTTTTACCAGAGAGTGAGTATCCGCCTCAACGAAATTGGGCATTGCTCGCCTAGCGTCGCCACTTTCACGCCTAATGCCGAGAATGCGGTAATTCGCTTACCCTTGGAGCCAACGTTTCTGGGGGGATGCCAAGCAGATAAGGGAGCATTCGTCCTGTGTCGCCGACCCGCAGGGTGAGGCCTTTAGGCCGAATAATCGAACGCAGTTCGATGGAGAGTCCGTCCTCCAGAAAGCGAAAAACCCGCCATAGGCGGGTTCTTCTGAATAGGGCGACCGGACTCGGACAACCGGCGCTGGCGCCGTGTTGAACAGCGCTTTAGCGCTGGCCCGCAGGGTGAGGCCTTTGGCCGAATAATCGAACGCAGTTCGATGGAGAGTCCGTACCCCAGAAAGCGAAAAACCCGCCATAGGCGGGTTCTTCTAAATATGGTGCCCGGACTCGGACAGCCGGCGCTGGCGCCGCGTTGAACAGCGCTTTAGCGCTGGCCCGTAGGGTGAGGCCCTTGGCCGAATAATCGAACGCAGTTCGATGGAGAGTCCAGTCCCTGAAAAGCAAAAACCCGCCATAGGTGGGTTCTTCTAAATAGGGCGACCGGACTCGGACAACCGGCGCTGGCGCCGCATTGAACAGCGCTTCAGCGCTGGCCCGCAGGGTGAGGCCTTTGGCCGAATAATCGAACGCAGTTCGATGGAGAGTCCTGTCCCTGAAAAGCAAAAACCCAGCCATAGGCTGGGTTCTCTAAATATGGTGCCCGGACTCGGAATCGAACCAAGGACACGGGGATTTTCAATCCCCTGCTCTACCGACTGAGCTATCCGGGCAACGGGCAGCATTAAACCGTATTGGCCGAAAGCCGTCAACGGCTTTATGCGTGAAATACGCGAAAATGCCTCCGGTTGCTGGCTTTTCAGGCAAAGGGCGCAAAAAATGCGCCTGTTGGGGCTATCGCCTCGGGTTGGTGGCGCTGCCAACCCTGCCGATTCAGCTCAACGCCCCGTTGCGGCGGCACTGCGCCACCTGCAAGATGTCTTCCGCCAGCCGTTTGGCGACCGATACGTCCTGGAGCTGGCGTTTTACCAGCAGTTTGCTCAGGCAGCCTTCCTGAATCAGCTCCATTTGCTGCGCCACCATGTCGGCGTCGTCGGCATCCATGTCGCGCAGTAGCTCGCGGGTCAGCTCCAGCGAGGTCAGCTTCTGTTGCTCCGCCAGTTGGTGGATCGGATGATCCGTTTCCGGGAAGAAGCTGCAGGCGGCGATAAACAGGCAGCCGGGGTAGCGGTCTTGCTGCACGTATTCCGCCAGCACGTCATAGCGCGCCAGCAGTTTTTGCTGCGGGCTCAGGTTTTCGTCCAGCAGCAGCTGGCGGCGCCAGGTGTCGATCTGTTGGCCGTGGTAGCGCAGGCAGTCGTACAGCAGCGCTTCGCGATCCGGCCAGAACCGTTTGAGATCGCCGGGCTGAACGTCGAGTTTTTCCGCCAGCATCTCTAATGTGGCGGTCGCCAGGCCCTGTTGTTCCAACAGGCCCAGCGCGGTATCAAGGACGTGTTCACGTTGCACTTGTGCTTCCTCCCATTCGCTTCCGATCTTCAGTGTCAGTTATCGCATCACTTTCTGCAAATGCGCGTTGAAGGCTTCTGCCTTCATAAAACCGGTGACCCGCTCGGCCGTCAGCTCGCGGCCTGCCGGATCGAAGAACAGGATCGTCGGCAGCCCCAGCACCTGCAGGTGCTTCAGCAGCGCCGCCTGTTCCGCACCGTTGGCGGTCACATCCGCCTGCAGCAGCACCGCGTTGGCCAGGCTTGCCTGCACCGCGGCGTCGCTGAAGGTGTATTTTTCGAACTCTTTACAGGCCACGCACCAGTCGGCGTACAGATCCAGCATCACCGGCTTGCCCCGCGCCTGTTGCAGCGCGAGATCGAGCTGTTCGACGTTGTTGATGCGGGTAAAGGCCAGGTGCGGCTGAGCCGCCTGCTGCGCCTGGTCGGCGCCGAAAGCCCAGTCCTGCAGCGGCCGTGCGGCGATCACCGCCGCCGCCAGCAACAGCAGTTGCAGGGCGCGTGCCCAGCCGCGCGCGCTTCTCAGGCTCAGGGCGAAGGCCCAGCCGAAGAACGCCAGGCCGAGCAGGCTCCACAGGCGCAGGCCCCACAGATCGCCGATCACCCGCTCCAGCAGGAACACCGGCAGCGCCAGAATGACGAAGCCGAAGGCCTCTTTCACGTACTGCATCCACGGGCCGCTACGCGGCAGCAGGCGGTTGCCGAACAGGGTGACGATCACCAGCGGAATGCCCATCCCCAGCGCGTACAGGTACAGCGTGCCGCCGCCGGCCCACAGATTGCCGCTCTGGGCGATATACAGCAGGATGGCGCTGAGCGGCGCGGTGGTGCAGGGGGAACAGATCAGCCCGGCCAGCGCGCCCATCAGGAATACGCCGGTCAGTGAGCCGCCGCGCTGGGTGTTGCTCCAGCTCGCCAGCCGGGTTTGCAGCGCCGAGGGCAGCTGCAGGGAATAGAGGCCGAACATCGACAGCGCCAGCGCGATGAACAGCGCCGACAGGCCAATCAGCACGTAAGGATGCTGCAGCGCCGCCTGGAACTGCAATCCGGCGGCGGCCACCACCAAGCCCAGCAGGGTGTAGGTGAGCGCCATGCCCTGCACGTAAACCAGCGCCAGCGCCAGAATGCGGCCGCTGCTTTGCGGCCGGTCTCGGCCGAGGATGATGCCGGAGATCAGCGGGTACATCGGCAGTACGCAGGGGGTGAAGGCGATGCCGATACCGATCAGCAATGCCCACAGCGGCGAGAACGGCAGGCTGGCTGGTGTTGCGGATTGTTCGGCTGGCTCAGAGGCAGCCGCCGAGAGCGGCGCGGCTGCGGTGGCGCTGACCGCGTCCAGCGGGATGGTTCGGGTTTCCGGCGGGTAGCAGAAGCCGGCCTCGGCGCAGCCCTGATAGGTGACGCTGAGGCTGGCGTTGGCCGCCGCCTGTTGCAGCGGCACCTGCAGATTCAGCTGCTGTTTGAAAATCGCCACTTCGCCGAAGAACTCGTCCTTGTGGCTCAGCCCTTCGGGCAGGGTAAAGGCGCCGAGCGTCGCCTGCTGCGGCACCAGTTTGATCTGCTGGCGATACAGGTAATAGCCGGGGCGGATCTGCCAGTTCAGCGTCACCTGGCCGCCTTGCTGTTTGAAATCGAAGGCGAAGGCCTGATCGACGGGCACGAACTGGCTGCCGCCCTTCGGCTCGAACAGCGAAGCCTGCGCCGCCTGCGGCAGGAAGCACAGGCTGCACAGCAGCAAAATCAGTTTAATGAAGCGTTGATCCATAACAGGTAGTCTTTATCTCCGGCCATCACCGGCAAGACCAGCAGCTCAGGCGTCTGGTAGGGGTGATGTTGTTTCAGGGTGTCGAGCAGGGCTTGCTGACGGCGGCGATCGCTTTTGAACAGCATCTGCACTTCGTATTCCTGTTCCAGTTTCCCTTCCCAGTAATACAGCGAGGTGGCGCCGGGCAGCAGCGTGGCGCAGGCCGCCAGCTTATCGCCCAGGACCCGCGCCGCCAGTTCCTGGGCGCTGGCTTCATCGGGTGCGGTACAGAGTATGACGACAGCTTCGCAATCAGACATCTTCAGCCCTCTCATCGGTTCGAATGGGCACTATACCCTGAAGGCGGATTGGCTAGAAGGCGAGTTTATCGCCAGAAAGAAAACCGGGGCCGCAGCCCCGGTCGACGCCTTACAGCATGACGCTGCCGAGCAGGAAGCCGAATACCACCGCGAAAATCACGCCCATGGTGCCGGGAATGAAGAACGGGTGGTTGAACACGAAGCGGCCGATGCGCGTGGTGCCGGTATCATCCATCTGCACCGCGGCGACCAATGTCGGGTAGGTCGGCAGGATGAACAGGCCGGAAACGGCGGCGAAGGAGGCGACGGCGGTCAGCGGCGACACGTTCAGCGCCAGCGCCATCGGCATCAGCGCCTTGGCGGTGGCGGCCTGCGAGTACAGCAGCGCCGAGCAGAAGAAGAAGATCACCGCCAGCAGCCACGGGTGCGCCTGAATGACGCTGCCGGCCGTCTCTTTGATCCAATCGATGTTGGCCTGGACGAAAGTATCGCCCAGCCAGGCGACGCCGAGGATACAGATACAGGCGCTCATGCCGGCCTTGAAGGTGCTGGAGTTCAGCACCATGTCGGTGTCGACGCGGCACAGCAGGGTGGTCAGCGTGGCGACGCTCAGCATGATGATCAGAATGGCGTTGGTGGTGTTCATCAGCGGCTTGGCCACCAGACCCAGGCCCGGGCTGTTGATGATGGCGTAGGCGACCACGCACAGCACGCCGAGCAGGAACAGCAGCACCGAGGTTTTGGCGCGTGGTTTGATCGCCAGCGCGTTGTTGCCGCGCAGGGTGATCAGGCCTTCTTCCAGGCGTTTCAGGTACACCGGATCGTTAGACAGCTTGGAATCGAACAGCCAGGTCACCAGCAGCGACATCAACAGCACCGCGCAGAAGGTGGACGGGATCACCACCATCAGCAGGTGCAGGTAGCTGACGCCGTGGCCCTCCATCACCGAAGACATGTACACCACCGCGGCGGAGATCGGCGAGGCGGTGATGGCGATCTGGGCGGAGACCACGGCGGTCGACAGCGGGCGGCAAGGCTTGATGCCCTGTTCTTTCGCCACCTCGGCGATCACCGGCAGCGCCGAGAGTGAGATATTGCCGGTGCCGGCGAAGATGGTCAGGAAGTAGGTGACGATAGGGGCGAGAATGGTGATGTGCTTGGGGTTCTTGCGCAGCAGTTTTTCGGTCTGCTGCACCAGGTAGTCCATCCCCCCGGCGACCTGCATCGCGGAGATCGCCGCAATCACCGCCATGATGATGGAGATGACGTCGAAGGGAATGTTGCCCGGTTTGACGCCGATCAGCGCCAGCGCCAATACGCCCAGTCCCCCCGCGAACCCGATACCGATACCGCCCAATCTGGCCCCTAAAAAGATGGCCAGCAGAACGATAACCAATTCTACGGCTAGCATAGTGTTTACTCCTTAAAATGAGATTTCCCGTCATCCTTGAAACTGCATCGGTGTTGGCTGCGAGCGCTCACCCCAGTCACTTACTTGAGTAAGCTCCTGGGGACTTGCGCTCTTGCCGCCTTGATGCAGTCCCAATGATTTAGGGTGTAAATTGAAAATAAAACGTTAAAATTTTGTGGGCGCCTAAAAGTAAAAAGGCACGCTATCCAGAGGATTTAGCGTGCCTTTCAGGGCTACCGGGTAGGTCTGTTATTGTTCATTTTCATCCGTATAGCGTTTGGCTTTATAGGCCGGGTGCATCAGGTTCTCCACGGAGAAGATGTCATCCAGCTCGGCTTCGGTCAGCAGGCCGCGTTCCAGCACCACTTCGCGCACGCTCTTGCCGGTTTCGGCGCAGATCTTCCCGACGATGTCACCGTTATGGTGGCCGATGAACGGGTTCAGATAGGTGACGATACCGATCGAGTTGAAGACGTAGTGTTCGCAGACTTCTTTATTCGCGGTGATGCCGTTAATGCATTTTTCCAGCAGGTTGTAGCAGGCGTTGGTCAGGATGTGGATCGACTCGAACATCGCCTGGCCGATCACCGGCTCCATCACGTTCAGCTGCAGCTGGCCCGCTTCGGCCGCCATGGTAACGCAAGTGTCGTTGCCAATCACCTTGAAACACACCTGATTGACCACTTCCGGCACCACCGGGTTCACTTTGGCCGGCATGATGGACGATCCCGCCTGCAGCTCCGGCAGGTTGATTTCGTTCAGGCCGGCGCGCGGGCCGGAGGAGAGCAGGCGCAGGTCGTTACAGATTTTGGACAGTTTCACCGCCAGGCGTTTGAGCGCGCTGTGCACCATCACGTAGGCGCCGCAGTCGGAGGTGGCTTCGATCAGGTCTTCCGCCGGCACCACCGGCAGGCCGCTGACTTCCGCCAGTTTTTGCACCGCCAGCGGCTGGTAGCCTTCCGGGGTGTTGAGCGCGGTGCCGATGGCGGTGGCGCCGAGGTTCACTTCCAGCAGCAGCTCCGCGGTGCGGTGCAGGTTGCGGGTCTCTTCGTTCAGCAGCACGCTGAAGGCGTGGAATTCCTGGCCGAGGGTCATCGGCACCGCGTCCTGCAGCTGGGTGCGGCCCATTTTCAGGATGGTTTCGAACTCTTTCGCCTTGCGATCGAAGCCTTCGCGCAGCTGGTTGATGGCGTCGATCAGTTTCTGGTTGGAGGCGTACACCGCGATGCGGAACCCGGTTGGGTAGGCGTCGTTGGTGGACTGGCATTTATTGAGGTGATCGTTCGGGTTCAGGTACTGGTATTCGCCTTTTTGATGGCCCATCAGCTCCAGGCCGATGTTCGCCAGCACTTCGTTGGTGTTCATGTTCAGCGAGGTGCCCGCGCCGCCCTGGAATACGTCCACCGGGAACTGATCCATGCACTTGCCTTTATCCAGCACCTCGTCGCAGGCCTGGATGATCACGTCGGCGATTTTGCGCGGGATGGTTTTGAGTTCTTTGTTGGCCATCGCCGCGGCCTTTTTCACCATCACCATGCCGCGAACGAACTCGGGGACATCGCTGATTTTGCTGTTGCTGATGTAGAAGTTTTCAATCGCACGCAGAGTGTGAACTCCGTAGTAAGCGTCTGCGGGGACTTCACGTGTTCCTAACAGGTCTTCTTCGATACGAATGTTGTTTGACATGAGAACCTTCTCTATGTGTTGCTGCCGAATTAATAATTTGTCAGGTCAAGGCTAGTAAGGGCACAGCCTAAATTAATATTGCCGAAGGCTTGGGGCGTGAAACGATTAACCAAATCGCCCGTAGCTGCCCAGATCATATGCTGGTTGGTAAGAAATGACTGAATCCAGATCACCTTATGGTGTTTAAGGATATGCCCTTTTTCGGTTCTGTGACTTCTTTCACGTTTGTGAACTTTAGCAATAAAAACCGGCTCTCGGTTGAAATGGTGGGGGGATGCCCTCATTGTAATAGTGTCGGCCGTTTACGGCCTCTTTTTTCGCGCCGTCGCCCCGTGGCGGCCGTGCCTTACCTACCGATAGGAGAACCAGGTGCGCTGGTTACCGCTACTGCTGATATTTCTGCTGGCTTACATAGAAATATCCATCTTTATCAAAGTCGCCGCCGTGCTCGGCGTGGCTGTCACCCTGCTGCTGGTGGTGTTCAGCTCCTGCGTCGGCATTTCGCTGGTGCGCAATCAGGGCATGAAAACCTTCGTGCAGATGCAGCAAAAACTGGCGGCCGGCGAAAGCCCGGCGGCGGAAATGGTGAAAAGCGTTTCGCTGGTGCTGGCGGGCTTCCTGCTGCTGATACCGGGTTTCTTCACCGATTTCCTCGGCCTGTTGCTGCTGCTGCCGCCGGTGCAAAAATCGCTGACGCTGAAACTGATGCCGCACCTGTCGGTGTATCGCCCCGGCGGTTGGACGGGCGGCGACGCCGCCAACGGCAATACCTTCGACGGCGAATTCCAGCGCAAGGACGACGAACGCCCGGTGCTGGAACACCGCTCGGACGAGGATCGCAAACCTCACGATCGTTAAGCAAACGCGGCTCTGGCCGCGTTTTTCATCTCTGCGGCACTCGTCGGACCAAAAATGCGAAATTTTTTTTGTTCGCCCCCTTGAAGGGGGCTGGAACGCCCCCATCTCAAATGCCACGAGGCCGGTAATAACAACCATCCGGTGTACAACCCTAAATCTGATAGAGACCTTCTTACAGGAGAGCGTTCAATGAGTATTCGTCCATTGCATGACCGCGTTATCGTCAAGCGCAAAGAAGTTGAATCAAAATCTGCTGGCGGCATCGTCCTGACTGGCTCTGCTGCGGGTAAATCCACTCGCGGTGAAGTGGTTGCAGTGGGTAAAGGGCGTGTGCTGGAAAACGGCAACATCCAACCGCTGGATGTGAAAGTTGGCGATATCGTGATTTTCAACGACGGCTACGGCGTGAAAGCAGAGAAGATCGACAATGAAGAAGTGTTGATCATGTCCGAAAGCGACATTCTGGCAATTGTTGAAGCGTAATTGCGCTTTATCTTCTGAACTGAACGAGTTGAAGGGAAATACCAATGGCAGCTAAAGACGTAAAATTCGGCAATGACGCTCGCGTGAAAATGCTCCGCGGCGTGAATGTTCTCGCTGATGCAGTAAAAGTGACCCTGGGCCCGAAAGGCCGCAACGTAGTGCTGGATAAATCTTTCGGCGCACCGACCATCACCAAAGACGGCGTTTCCGTTGCGCGTGAAATCGAACTGGAAGACAAGTTCGAGAACATGGGCGCACAGATGGTGAAAGAAGTGGCCTCCAAAGCGAACGACGCGGCGGGCGACGGCACCACCACTGCAACCGTACTGGCTCAATCCATCATCACCGAAGGCCTGAAAGCGGTTGCTGCAGGCATGAACCCGATGGATCTGAAGCGCGGCATCGACAAAGCGGTTGTCGCTGCGGTTGAAGAACTGAAAAAACTGTCCGTACCTTGCTCCGATTCCAAAGCTATCGCTCAGGTCGGCACCATCTCCGCCAACTCCGACGAAACCGTGGGTAAACTGATCGCGGAAGCGATGGAGAAAGTGGGCAAAGAAGGCGTTATCACCGTTGAAGAAGGCACCGGCCTGCAAGACGAGCTGGACGTGGTTGAAGGTATGCAGTTCGACCGCGGTTACCTGTCCCCATACTTCATCAACAAGCCGGAAACCGGTTCTGTTGAGCTGGAAAGCCCGTTCATCCTGCTGGCTGACAAGAAGATCTCCAACATCCGCGAAATGCTGCCGGTGCTGGAAGCCGTTGCCAAAGCAGGCAAACCGCTGCTGATCATCGCTGAAGACGTTGAAGGTGAAGCGCTGGCGACCCTGGTGGTCAACACCATGCGCGGCATCGTGAAAGTGGCTGCCGTTAAGGCGCCTGGCTTCGGCGACCGTCGTAAAGCCATGCTGCAGGACATCGCTACCCTGACTGCCGGTACCGTTATCTCTGAAGAGATCGGTCTGGAGCTGGAAAAAGCCACCCTGGAAGACCTGGGTCAGGCGAAACGCGTTGTCATCAACAAAGACACCACCATCATCATCGATGGCGTGGGCGACGAAGCGACCATCCAGGGCCGCGTTGCTCAAATTCGTCAGCAGATCGAAGAAGCGACCTCTGACTACGATCGTGAAAAACTGCAGGAGCGCGTAGCGAAACTGGCCGGCGGCGTTGCCGTTATCAAGGTTGGCGCAGCCACTGAAGTTGAAATGAAAGAGAAGAAAGCCCGCGTTGAAGACGCCCTGCACGCGACCCGCGCCGCAGTGGAAGAAGGCGTGGTTGCCGGCGGCGGCGTAGCGCTGATCCGCGTTGCAGGCAAAATCGCCGCGCTGAAAGGCGACAACGAAGACCAGAACGTGGGTATCAAAGTTGCGCTGCGCGCAATGGAAGCCCCTCTGCGTCAGATCGTGGTCAACGCCGGTGAAGAAGCTTCCGTTATCGCCAACCAGGTGAAAGCGGGCGAAGGCAGCTACGGCTACAACGCTTACTCTGAAGAATACGGCGACATGATCGCGATGGGTATCCTGGATCCAACCAAAGTGACCCGTTCTGCTCTGCAGTACGCGGCCTCCGTGGCTGGCCTGATGATCACCACCGAATGCATGGTCACCGACCTGCCGAAGGCTGACGCACCGGATCTGGGCGCAGCAGGCGGCATGGGTGGCATGGGCGGCATGGGCGGCATGATGTAATCATCCCCCACACGCTTGTGTGCTGAGAACCCCGGTCAAATGACCGGGGTTTTTTTTAGCTTAAAAATCAATAAAAAGAATGTTTATTTAGCTTGTTATTAGTTCACTGAATGAATTATTGCATTATTTTGCTTTTACCCTAAACCGTTGTCGTTTCGTACCGATATAGCCCTTACCGAGCGGGGAATTTCCCCTCGCCGGTGTGACTGTCAACGGAGACGACTTATGCTGAAAAATATGAAAATAGCCACCTGGCTGATGTTGATGCTGTTGCTGCTGGGCTTGATGCCCATGGGAACCGGCGCCATCGCCTTCTATTTCATGCAGCAAAACGGCCACAGCATCGACAGGATGAGCACCTTCTCCGACGAGGAAGCGGCGCTGAACCGCAGTTGGCGTGCTTTGCTGCAAACGCAGACGCTGATCGACAACATGGCGTTCGAGCGCTGGGCGCAGACCAGCAGAGCCGATATTCAACAGGGTATCGATGAGGCGCGCGGTGAGCTGCGCAGCGCCGACGTCGCTTTCAATCTGTTTTGGGAGACGCCGGGCCTGACGGTATCGCGCCCGGATCTGGGCGAGGCGATGAAAAAGGTCTATCTGGCGCAGCAGGCGGTGCTGAAGCAAGAACTGACGCTGTTGGCCGACACGCCGCAGGCGGCGCTGATCGAGCGGCTGCACGCCATGGCGGCAGAGAAGCGCCAGGTGCGCCAGCGGCTGGATAACCAGTTTGCCGACTACATGCGGGCCACGGTGGCCGCCCACCGTCTGGCAGTGGAAGAGGCGGAGCAGACCCAAAAAGTCTTCGCCCGTCTGCTGAGCGGCACCCTGGCGGCGATCCTGCTGCTGCTGGTCGCCGTGCAGCGTGATTTCCGCCGACGCTTGATTCTGCCGCTGCGCCAGATCGCCGAACATTTGCAAAAGGTTGGGCGCGGCGATCTACGTAGCGAGATCGCGGTACGCAACAACAATGAGATCGGCATGCTGTTCGCCAGCCTACGGACGATGCAGCAGGAGCTGAGTGCCACCGTGCAGCAGGTGCGTGACGGTGTGGAGTCGATCAACCACGGTACGCACGAGATCGCCGTCGGCAACGCCGATCTCTCCAGCCGCACCGAAGAACAAGCCAGCGCGCTGACGGAAACCGCCGCCAGCATGGAGCAGATCACCGCCACGGTGCGGCAAAACGCCGATAACGCCACTCAGGCCGCCGGCATGGTCAATCAGACCGCCGCCATTGCCCGCAACGGCGAAACGCTGATGGCCAGCGCGGTCGACAAGATGCGGGCGATCAATGACAGCGCGCGTCAGGTGGGGGATATCACCAGCGTGATCGACGGCATCGCCTTCCAGACCAACATTCTGGCGCTGAACGCCGCCGTCGAGGCCGCGCGTGCCGGGGAGCAGGGGCGGGGTTTTGCGGTGGTAGCCGGCGAAGTGCGCAATCTGGCGCAGCGCTGCGCGACTTCGGCCAAGGAGATCAGCGGTCTGGTCGACGGCGTAACCGGCGATATCGCCGCCGGCGTGCGGCTGGTGGAACAGGCGGGCGAGACGATGAATGCCATCGTCGGCTCGGTGAACCAGGTGACGTCGCTGATGGATAACATCTCCTATGCGTCGGAAGAGCAAAGCAAAGGCGTCGAGCAGGTCGGGGTGGCGGTGACCCAGATGGATCAGGTGACCCAGCAGAATGCCGCGCTGGTGGAGGAGGTGGCGACCACCGCCGTCGGCGTGGAGGAACAGGTGGCCCTGCTGGCGCAGGCGGTGGCGGTATTCAAACTGGCGGAGGGGGAACCGCGTCAGGGCGAAGAGCTGGCGCAGGCATCGGCGGCCGTTGCCGGTTGGGTATAACGCCGCCGCACTGTATTTGATGATATTTTTGCCGCCCGGGGCGATTTAGCTGGTAAACTGGTAAGTCATCAGCTGTCGCTCAAGACGTTGGCCCGCTCGCGTGGCAACGGATGCTTAAGAGATGGCATCGCTTTCTGATATACCCTATGAATTTCAAGTTGTAGCTAGGCGGCCAGCTCGTGAGTCCCCAGGCGCTTACTTGAGTAAGTAACTGGGGTGAGCGAGTGCAGTCAACAACGCTACAGCTTGAAAGACGACGGGTAGAAGATTTTGCGTAATTCTCAACATCGAATGGGGAACAAGATGCGGATTAAAGCCTTACTGGGTCTTTCGGCAGCGATGCTGCTGGCGGGTTGCAGCACCACTCATGAACTGACCGCTGCGGGTCAGCAGATCAAGTTCACCGACAGCAAGCCGGCGGCGGAATGCCAGCTGCTGGGGGAAGTGACCGGCACCCAGAGCAACTGGCTGTCCGGCAACGGCGGTGAAGGCAGCTCCATGCGCGGTGCGGCCAACGATCTGCGCAACAAGGCAGCGGCGATGGGCGGCAACGTCATTTACGGCGCCAACAGCCCAAGCCAGAACCTGCTCTCCAGCTTCGCGCCGCTGGACAGCAAAATGGTCGGCCAGGTTTACAAGTGCCCGTAAGGCGCTGAGGCCTAACGCCGCGAAGAGATAAAAAAGAGGAATGCCACGGCATTCCTCTTTTCGTTTCGTCGAGCCCTGTGGCGCGCGTCACTCCTGCATCAGGCGCAGGTCGATCGGCGTTTTGCTCGGTTCGCCGCCCACTTCACGCGTCAGGCGCGGCACCAGATAACCGGACACTTTGCTCAGCAGCGCCTGCATGATGACGCGCGCTTCATCGTCGCTGACCATGAAATGCGCCGCGCCCTGCACCTTGTCCAGCACGTGGATGTAATAGGGCAGGATGCCGGCGTCGAACAGCGCGTTGCTGAGCGCCGCCAGCGTATCGGCATCGTCGTTGACGTCGCGCAGCAGCACGCTCTGGTTGAGCAGCGTGACGCCGGCGAGGCGCAGCTGGGCCATGGCGCTCTGCAGCTCGCGGTCGATTTCGTTGGCGTGGTTGATGTGCGTGACCATCAGCACCTGCAGGCGCGAGGCCGACAGCAGGCGGCACAGCGCCGGCGTAATGCGCGCCGGGATCACCACCGGCAGACGGGTGTGAATGCGCAGGCGTTTCAGGTGCGGGATGGCCTCCAGCTCGCCGACCAGCCACTCCAGCTCGCTGTCTTTGGCCATCAGCGGATCGCCGCCGGAAAAAATGATCTCGTCCAGTTCCGGGTGTTGGCGGATATAATCCAGCGCCTGCCGCCAGTTGTTCTTGTTGCCCTGATTATCCTGATAGGGGAAGTGACGGCGGAAACAGTAACGGCAGTTGACCGCACAGCCGCCTTTGACCAGCAGCAGCGCGCGATTGCGGTATTTGTGCAGCAGGCCCGGCACCACGCTGCGCTGTTCATCCAGCGGATCGGTGGTGAACCCTGGGGCGTTGATGAACTCCTCTCTGGCGGTCAGCACCTGGCGCAGCAGCGGGTCGTTGTCATCGCCGGGGCGCATGCGCGCAGCGAAGGCGCGCGGCACGCGCAGGGCAAACAGCCGACGGGCATCGCGCCCCTGCGGCAGTTCCGGGTGCGTATTCAGTGACAAAAGCTGCAGTAATTCATCGGGATCGGTAATAACATCGGCGAGTTGATGCAACCAATCTTCTCTATGTGCCGTACTTTGGGTTATAATGTGTGCCATTTTTTTGGCTAAGCTACCAGTTCAAATATTCAGAGGGCCATCATGGCGACTTATTCTAGCAACGATTTCCGTCCGGGTCTTAAAATCATGTTCGAGGGCGAACCTTACGCCGTCGAAGCCAGTGAGTTCGTTAAGCCGGGCAAAGGCCAGGCGTTCGCGCGCGTGAAAATGCGCCGTCTGCTGACCGGCACCCGCGTGGAAAAAACCTTCAAGTCTACCGATTCTTGCGAAGGCGCAGACGTGATGGACACCAACATGAACTACCTGTACAGCGACGGTGAGTTCTACCACTTCATGCACCCTGAGTCTTTCGAACAGCATCAGGTTGACGGCAAAACCGTCGGCGACGCGGCCAAATGGCTGCAGGATAACGCAGAGTGCATCATCACCCTGTGGGATGGCCGTCCAATCGCCGTTCAGCCGCCGAACTTCATCGAAGCGGAAATCACCGATACCGATCCTGGCCTGAAAGGCGATACCGCAGGGACTGGCGGCAAGCCGGCTACCCTGAGCACCGGCGCCGTGGTAAAAGTGCCGTTGTTCGTCCAGATCGGCGAAGTGATCAAGGTTGACACTCGCTCTGGCGAATACGTCTCTCGCGTTAAGTAAGTTTCAAAACAGAGGAACCCCCGCGGTTCCTCTGTTTTATCCCATCCCCGTTCGTTGGCAGAAAATCCGCATGTTCAAGAAAACGCTGTTGGCCGTGCTCTCCCTGTTGTTCCTTTTCTCCCTCAGCAGTTGCAATACGTTTCGCGGTTTCGGCGAAGACGTTCAGCATCTCGGCGGCGCCATCTCCCGCACGGCCAGCTGATCCCGCCTTTAACCCGATGTATTTGCGCCACAAAGCCGGTCACGATCCCACACCCTCCGTCAATTTTGACTACGCTTAGAAAGCCGTACTTTTTCATCAACGACAAATAAGGACTTTCTTATGCTGAAGAAAAGTATTATCGCGATCTTCTCTTTGATGATTTTGAGCTCGCTGACCGCCTGTAATACCACCCGCGGTGTGGGTGAAGACATTCAGGCCGGCGGCAAGGCTATTCAGCGCAGCGCGGAATAATCCGCATTCCACCCGGCGGCGTTCCGGCTGCGGAGAGCCGCCACATTTCTATCCCTTGCCTGAGCGTTAACGCTGCTGCTATCCTGCCGCAGTGCGGGTGAGGTTACCCGTCATGCATCACCTCGCTAAACGGGACGACCCGTTTACGCGTCATTTTATCGGGGACGACCCCAGTGGTAGGGAGGCCGTCTCATGGCCTGGATTATTCTGCTTATCGCCGGTTTGCTCGAAGTGGTTTGGGCTATCGGTCTGAAATACACCCACGGTTTTACCCGGCTGACGCCGAGCATCATCACCATCGCCGCGATGGTGGTCAGCATGTTGCTGTTGGCCAACGCCATGAAAACGCTGCCCGCCGGCACCGCCTACGCGGTGTGGACCGGCATCGGCGCGGTGGGTGCGGCCATCATGGGCATGGTGCTGTTGGGCGAATCGACCAATATCGCGCGCATCATCAGCCTGTGCCTGATCGTGGTCGGCATACTCGGGCTGAAGTTCAGCAGTCACTGATCGGCGGACTGCTGCACCCAAATCAGCTTGTCGGTGGCGAAACCGTAGCCTTTGGCTGTCTGCAATAAACGGTCGCGCACGGCGGCGTCAAGCGTCGGCGTGCGCGACAGGATCCACAGATAGTCGCGGTTCGGGCCGCAAACCAGCGCGTAGCCATACGCCGGATCCAGGGCAATCACGTTGTAGCCGCCATAGAAAGGGCCGAAGAACGACACTTTCAGCGCCGCGACCTGCGGTGAACCGATAAAGTAGGCTTTGCCTTCGCTTTCTTGCCATTGCTGTTTCTGCGGATTGAAGCCGCGATTGATGACGTTCAGTCCGCCGTCGGCGCGCGGGCTGTAATGGGCGGTCACCTGCTGCAAACCGCGTTCAAAACGATGATCCAGACGTGCGATCTCATACCAGGTGCCGAGATAGCGCTGGCTGTCGAAATTGTTCACGACCTTGATGTCTTTAGGCGGGGAGACGCTGCAGGCGACGGAGAGCAGGGCGGAAAGCATGACGCAAAGCTTTGACCATAAACGCATCGGTGACTCCTGTTTACCGGGGGCGAGTAGACAGTGTAGCCGATGAGAAAAGGGCGGCCAACGGGCGTTGGCCACCCGAGCGGTTTACAGAGTGACGACGCCGATGACGGTGACGACGCTGAGGATTGCCGCCAGACCGTAGAACACCCACTTGCCGGCCGGCACGTGGATCTTCAGATCGTGCATCGCATGGTGGATGCGGTGCAGGCCGCACCACAGCGGCAGAATGATCATCAGCAGCAGGAACAGGCGGCCGATCAGGCTCTGGCAGAACGCCAGCACGCGCTCGTAACCCAGCGCTTCACCGGGGAACAGCCCCAGCGGCAGCAGGATGCCGACCAGCAGCACGATAGCCGGCGCGACGATCGCGCCCCACATGCCGCCGGCGCCGAACAATCCCCAGAAAACCGGCTCGTCGGAGCGTTTAGGTGCTTGATTTATCATGTTTCCTCCGGATTAGAACAGGGCCACGGCCAGGATGACCACGCTGACGACGATCGTGACGGCCCACAGCCCTTTCACGATGGGGCCCGGTCCCATTTTCTCGCTGTTGACCACGATATTGGCGGCCTTCGGCGCCAGATCGAACCAGGTTTTGGTGTGCAGCGCCGCCGCCAGCAATGCGACGACGTTGATTAACAGCACCAGCGGATTCTGCAAGAAACCGACGAAGCCGGCCCAGCTCTCGGCGCCGCCCTTCAGCGCGAACACGCCGTAGAGCAGCACGATGCTGAACCAGACGGCCAGCACCGAGGTGCCTTCGCGCAGCATGTAGAAACGGTAGAAGCCGAGCTTTTGCCACCAGGTGGGCGTCATGGTGCGCACATAGGGCTTACGTTGAGTTGTCATGGCAATTTTCTCCCTTATTGCGGCTTCAACATGGCGATCATGAAGTCTTTGGCGCTCTCCACCTTGCCCTGCTGGATGGCGGCGGCGGGATCGACGTGTTTCGGACAGACTTCGGAGCAATAGCCGACGAAGGTGCAGCTCCAGACGCCGTTTTGGCCGTTGAGCTGCGGCATGCGCTGTTTCTTGCCGTGGTCGCGGTTGTCCAGGTTATAGCGGTGCGCCAGCGTGATCGCCGCCGGGCCGATAAACTCGGGGTTGAGGCCGAACTGCGGGCACGCCGCATAGCACAGGCCGCAGTTGATGCAGCCGGAGAACTGGTGGTATTTGGCCATCTGCGCGGGAGTCTGCACGTTCGGGCCATCCTCCGGTTTGCGATCGTTGCCGATGATGTACGGTTTGATCGCCTCCAGGCTTTCGATGAAGTGGGTCATGTCGACCACCAGATCGCGCTCGATCGGGAAGTTGCCCAGCGCTTCGACCTTCATGCCGCCGACGTAGTCGCGCAGGAAGGTTTTGCACGCCAGCTTCGGCACGCGGTTGACCATCATGCCGCAGGAGCCGCAGATCGCCATGCGGCAAGACCAGCGGTAGGAGAGGTCCGGCGCCAGGTTATCCTTGATGTAGCCCAGCGCATCGAGCAACGAGGTCTGTTCGTCGTAAGGCACGGCGTAAGTGACGAAATGCGGCTCGGCGTCGCTTTCCGGGTTATAGCGCATGACTTCGATCTTCAGGGTTTGCATCTCAGCCATTTGCCTGCTCCTTATTCTTTTTCTCCTGCGCTTCGGCTTCTGCGCCGTAGACGCGTTTGGCCGGCGGCAGCTTGGTGATTTTCACGTCGCTGTATTCAAGACGCGGCGCGCCCTGCGGATTGTGGAATGCCAGCGTATGCTTGAGGAAGTTGACGTCGTCACGCTCGGTGCAGCCTTCGTCCAGGCGCTGGTGGGCGCCGCGCGACTCTTTGCGGTTAAATGCGGAGTGCGCCATGCATTCAGCGACGTCCAGACCATAACCCAGCTCGATGGTGTACAGCAGATCGGTATTGAACACGCTGGTGTTGTCGGTGATTTTGACGCGCTTGAAACGTTCTTTCAGCTCGGCCAGCTTATCGATGGTTTTTTGCATCAGCTCCGGCGTGCGGTAGATGCCGCAGCCTTCTTCCATCGACAGCCCCATTTCGTCGCGGATCTTCGCCCAGTTTTCGTTGCCTTCCTGCTTCATCAGGTTGCCCAGGCGGGTTTCGACGTCGCGGGTTTGCGCATCCAGCGCGCTGCCGTTGGCCGGCGCGGTTTCCAGCGCGCGGCGCGCCGCGTGCTCACCGGCGACGCGGCCGAACACCACCAGTTCCGCCAGCGAGTTGGAGCCGAGGCGGTTGGCGCCGTGCAGGCCGACGGAGGAGCACTCGCCGACCGCGAACAGCCCCTTGATGCGGGTTTCACAGTTCTGGTCGGTTTCAATGCCGCCCATGGTGTAGTGCGCGGTAGGGCGCACCGGGATCGGATCTTTCACCGGATCGACGCCGACGTAGGCCTTGGCCAGTTCGCAGATGAACGGCAGCCGCTCCAGCAGCTTTTTCTCGCCCAGATGGCGCAGATCGAGGTAGACCACGTCGCCGCGTGGGGTGGCGATGGTGCGGCCGGCGCGCCATTCGTGCCAGAAGGCCTGGGACACTTTGTCGCGTGGGCCCAGCTCCATGTATTTGTTCTTCGGTTCGCCCAGTGGGGTTTCCGGGCCCATGCCGTAGTCTTGCAGGTAGCGGTAGCCATCCTTGTTCACCAGGATGCCGCCTTCGCCGCGGCAGCCCTCGGTCATCAGGATGCCGGAACCGGGCAGGCCGGTCGGGTGATACTGCACGAACTCCATGTCGCGCAGCGGTACGCCGTGGTGGAACGCCATGCCCATGCCATCCCCGGTCACAATGCCGCCGTTGGTATTGTAGCGGTAAACGCGCCCGGCGCCGCCGGTGGCCATCACCACCGCGTTGGCGCGGATCTGCACGCGGGTGCCTTCCATCATGTTGAGCGCCACCAGGCCGCGCGCCTGGCCGTCATCCACCAGGATATCCAGCACGAAGTGCTCGTCGAAGCGTTGGATTTGCGGGTATTTCAGCGAGGTCTGGAACAGGGTGTGCAGCATGTGGAAGCCGGTCTTGTCGGCGGCGAACCAGGTGCGTTCGATCTTCATGCCACCGAAGCGCCGCACGTTGACCGAACCGTCCGGTTTACGGCTCCACGGGCAGCCCCACTGCTCAAGCTGGGTCATCTCGCGCGGGCACTGATGCACGAAGTGATCGACCACGTCCTGCTCGCACAGCCAGTCGCCGCCGGCGACGGTGTCGTGGAAGTGATAGTCGAAGGTATCGTGATCCTGGGTGACGGCGGCGGAGCCCCCCTCGGCGGCGACCGTGTGGCTGCGCATCGGGTAGACCTTAGAGATCAGCGCGATTTTCAGTTGGGGATTGGCTTCCGCTGCGGCTATTGCTGCACGTAAACCAGCGCCCCCGGCCCCAATAATGGCAAGATCGGCGTTAAAGGTTTGCACTGCATTCCTCCAATGTTCTTGTTAAGAACGGCAAGTTAAATATCTATGCTTAAAATTTAGCGAACTCTTCGGGTGCTAACTAATTGAACCGATTAATGTTGCTTAAAGGTTAAGGATAGATATCTCCCACCAATAATGGGGAATTAACTATACCTAAAGTTAAGTAGTCGAAATTTGATGTGATCGATTGTTTTGTCGATTAACGCTTGCCCGGCAGGCTTGTCTGTTTTTTTGCGCGTTCGGCCGGCTTTACCCTTTTTAACGCGCTTTTGCCGCCCTTTTATCGGAAATTGGCGTTATCGCCGGTTGCGCATCGTGAAGAATTTGTTTGGCTGCAAGGATGCGAGTAGACTGCATCCCCTGTTTGATTTCGGAGTTAATTACCATGAGCGAAACGGCAAGCTGGCAGCCTAGTGCACCCATCGCCAATTTGTTGAAACGCGCAGCGATTCTGGCTGAGATCCGGCGTTTCTTCGCCGATCGTGGCGTGCTGGAAGTTGAGACGCCCACCATGAGCCAGGCGACGGTCACCGACGTTCACCTGTTCCCGTTCGAGACGCGTTTCGTCGGGCCGGGAGCGGCAGAGGGCCTGACGCTATACATGATGACCAGCCCGGAATATCACATGAAGCGCCTGTTGGCGGCGGGCAGCGGCCCGATCTACCAAATGGGGCGCAGCTTCCGCAATGAAGAAGCCGGGCGGCATCACAACCCGGAATTCACCATGCTGGAGTGGTACCGTCCGCACTACGACATGTACCGCCTGATGAATGAGGTGGACGATCTGCTGCAACAGGTGCTGGACTGCGAGAGCGCGGAGACCCTGTCCTATCAGCAGGCGTTCCTGCGCCATCTGGACATCGATCCGCTGTCGGCGGAGAAGGCGCAGCTGCGCGAAGCAGCGGCCAAACTCGATCTGAGCAACATCGCCGATACCGAAGAAGATCGCGATACGCTGCTGCAGCTGCTGTTCACCGTGGGCGTGGAACCGCATATCGGCCGTGAAAAACCGGCGTTCGTGTACCACTTCCCGGCCAGCCAGGCGGCGTTGGCGGAGATCAGCACCGAAGACCACCGCGTGGCGGAGCGTTTCGAGGTGTACTTCAAGGGTATCGAGCTGGCGAACGGTTTCCGCGAGCTGACCGACGGCCGTGAACAACAGCAGCGCTTCGAGCAGGACAACCGCAAACGCGCGGAGCGCGGCCTGCCGCAGCAACCGATCGACTACAACCTGTTGGCGGCATTGCAGCACGGCATGCCGGAGTGTTCCGGCGTGGCGCTGGGCGTGGATCGTCTGGTGATGCTGGCGCTGGGCGCCGAGAGCCTGAGCGACGTATTAGCCTTCCCGGTCGGGATCGCCTGACGTTTCAGGCGGCGAAAAAGCAAAAAGGGGGTCGGCATTTGCCGACCCCCTTTTTTATCGCGAGAAGCGCTTATAGCCCCCCGGCGTCGCGCTTGGTGTTCGGCGCCGGCGTGGACGGCGGCGTGCGGCCGTTGTTGGTTAGCCGCGACAGCGTCTCGGTACGCACCTGGAACGGCGGGTACGGCAGCGTGATGCCGTGCTCGCGGTAGCCCGCCAGGATCAGCTGGTGGATCTCATGGCGCAGCGGCATACGGTGGCCCATCTCGGCGGCGTAAATACGCATCTCGAAGATCTGAATGCCTTGCTGCAGATCGACCAGATAGACCTCCGGCGCCGGGTTATCCAGCACCAGCGCGCAGCGCTCGGCGGCGTTCATCAGGATCTTGGTCACTTCTTCGCTGTTGGCCTCGCCCGGCGCCGGTACGGTCAGCACCACACGGGTCAGGGTATCCGACAGCGACCAGTTGACGAACTGCTCGGTGATAAACGCTTTGTTCGGCACGATGATCTCTTTGCGGTCCCAGTCCGAGATGGTGGTGGCGCGGGTATTGATCTTGGTGACGGTGCCGGTCAGATTGCGGATCGTCACGGTGTCGCCGATGCGGATCGGTTTCTCGAACAGGATGATCAAGCCGGAGATGAAGTTGGAGAAGATCTCCTGCATGCCGAAGCCCAACCCCAGACTGAGCGCGGTAACCACCCACTGCAGTTTCGACCATTCGATGCCGATCCAGGCGAAGCTGAGCACCGCGCCGAACAGCAGCAGCAGGTACTTGGTGATGGTGGTGATGGCGTAGCCGGTGCCCGGGGACAGATCCAGGTGCTGCAGCACCGCCAGCTCCAGCAGCGCCGGCAGGTTGCGTACCAGCTGCATGGTGATGATCAACACCAGAATGGCGATCAGAACCGCGCCGAGGGTGATCGGATGGGCGGTTTCCACGCCGTTCACCGTCGAGGTTACGTCCCACAGCGAGATGTTTTCCAGGAAGGCGAACGCGGAGTGGATCTCCGACCACAGTACGATCACCGACACCAGCGCGATCAGCGTCAGGATCGAACGCACCAGCCGCAGCGACTGGGCGCTGATGGTGTCCAGATCGAAGTCCGAATCGTCCGGATCGATGGCGCCTTCGGTGCTGTTCGGGGTATGTGAAGTTTCGTCTTCGCCGCGGGCGCGCTGGGCCAGAATGTCGGCGCGGCGCTGCTTGGCGCGATCGAAGGCGATGCGCCGCCGCTGGATCAACATCCAACGGCGGATGATGTGGTAGACGACCAGCAGCAGGAACCAGATCGCCACCGAAGTTTCCAGACGCGCCAACAGCGCCTGCGCGGTGGTGAGGTAACCGACGGTCGAGGCCAGCGCCGCCAGCAGCGGCGCCGACAGCAGCAGCCCCCAGAAGGCGCTGTTGAGCATGTTGTCGCCGGAGCCGTTTTTATCCAGATACAGCGGAATGCCGGCGCGTTTCAGGCTGTGGGTGACCAGCGCCAGCGCCAGACACAGCAGGATGAAGCACAGCCGCCCCAGGGTGTTGGCGAACTCGCGTTCTTTCAGGCTATCGAAGGTGATCAGCGCCATGATCAGCGGCACGATCAGCCAGATCGACATCTTGTAGTAGCGCATGGCGCGCGAAACCTGCTTCGCCGGCCAGCGGAAGTGCACGATGAACAGCCCCTGCGGGTGGGCGAAGGCGGCGCAGATCATGCAGATCCACAGGATCGGCAGCGTGGCGGTTACCCCTTTGCCGATCGCTTCCGCCACCGGGTAGTTCCAGGCGCTTTGCAGGCCGTAACCGAGCGCGGCCCACAGCACCGGCAGCGGCATCGCCACCAGAATCGACCAGAACACGGTGCGCACCGTCAGGAAGAATTCGTCCTGCGTCACCTTGCCGACGCGGCTGCTCGCGCGCTCGAGGAAGGCGTGGTAGTGCTTGCGCGAGCTGATGCTGAAAATCACCAGCAGCAGGGCGCCGAAGATCGGGATCAGCGTTTCGCGGCTGGTCACCATCATCATGAAGGCGCCGCCGAGTTGAGACAGCGTGTCCAGCGACAGGACGCGCGTCAGATCGTGCGCCACGTTGAGCGGGTAGGAGAAGTTGATCGGATTGACGTCCGGCACCCAGAACAGATAGCGGTGGGTGGCATCGCGAATTTCGTTCAAGGCTTCGATCAGCTGGGTGTTGGCCACCTTCAGCTTGGTCAGCTCGAGGATTTGGGTGTCGCAACCGGACAGCAGCGAATTGAGCAGCTCGCGCTGGGTGCGCAGCTGGGCATCGACGATGCGTTGCTCCTGGTTGGTCAGCGCGCTGCCGTCGTCGCGTTTGAATTCGCGCTGCGACAGTTTTTCCAGCTGGTTTTCAAACTGCAGGCGCTGCACGCGCAGTTGGGCCATGTCGCCGTCCAGCTGTTGCGGCTTGGGCATTTCCGGCAGTGTCGCCACCTGGGCGCGCAGGGTTTCCCCCAGCGCCGACGACGAACCGAGCCACTGGGCCTGCTCGATGATGGTGCTCAGCGCCTGGCGCACCTGCAGCGTCTGCGCCGCCGCCTGCCGCTGCTGCGATGAAATCAGATCCATGCGCTGCGCCTGGCTGTTCAGCGCGGCGGACAGTTCGCGGTTGATCTGCAGCTGCTGGCTGATGCTTTTTGGCAAATCGCCGTTCTGCTCGGCTAACTGCTCGGTTTTTTCCAGCGCCAGCTCTGCTTCGCGTTGGCGTTGGGCATTGAGGTTATTGCGCAGCGCCTGCAGCTGAACGTCTATTTTCTCGTGGCGCTTTTTATAGACCTCGGCGCGCATGCGCGCCAGCTCCTGACGGTTGTTGGCCGACAGCTGCGCCAGCTCCAGCTCGTCCACTTTGGCTTTGCGCGCCGCGGCTTCGGTCTGCAGCAGGGCCAGGGCGGCCTGCGCATACGGCGTGGTCGGGTTGGCGGGCTGCGCCTGCAGGCGGCGCTGCACTTCCGTCAGCGCACGGCGGGCGTCGGTCTGCTGCTGCGGCAGCTGGCCGAGCGAATCGCTGATCTCCCGCGTGCGATCCTGTTCTTGCTGCAGCAGGCGCGCCTGTTCCAGCAGCAGGCTGCTGGTTTGCAGGATCTGCTGTTCCAGCTCGGCGGCCGGCAGATCGTCGCCGTTAGGCAGGATCTTGTTGCTTTCCAGCACCAGCTGACGGCGCAGCTCCTGCGTCATCTTCGGAAAATCGTCGATCACCCTCTGATACTGCTCGGAGCGAGTCTGCGACTCTTTGCGCTCCGTCAGCCAGTTGAGGGCGCTTTGCAGCGCCTCGGTGGTTTCCGCCTGATTCGGCGCGTTTTTGCTGCTTTCCGCCTGCTTCAGCTCCTGTTTGAGCTGGGTCTCGGTCGGCACGGGGGCGGCCAGCGCCGGTTGCCACAGCAGGCAACCGAGCAAAAGCGTGATGAAAAGGCGCACGGCGTCGATTCCTTTAGAGCGGGGTCTGTGGCGTTTCAGCGGCGGCCGGGATTTCGGCGAAGGCTTCACCCATGCGGGTGACGGTGCCGTTATGCAGCTGCGGCGCAAACTGCACGCTGCCTGCGGTAAACAGGTTGATCACCGTGGAGCCGAGTTTGAAACGGCCCATCTCGGCGCCTTTTTCCAGCGCGATGGCGCCTTCTTCGCCGGCGGCCGGGTAGGTCCAGCGCTTGATGATGCCTTCGCGCGGCGGCGTGACGGTGCCGGCCCAGACGGTTTCGATGCTGCCGACGATGGTGGCGCCGACCAGGATTTGCACCATCGGCCCAATGTCGGTGTCGAATACGCAGATCACGCGCTCGTTGCGCGCGAACAGATTAGGCACGTTGGCGGCGGTGAGCGGGTTGACCGAGAACAAATCGCCCGGCACATAGATCATTTCGCGCAGCACGCCGGCGCACGGCATGTGTACGCGGTGATAGTCGCGCGGCGCCAGATAGGTAGTGGCGAACAGGCCGTTGCGGAACGGCTCGGCCAACAGATAGTTGCCGGCCAGCAGCGCTTCGAGGCTGTAGTGGTGGCCTTTGGCCTGGAAGATTTGATCGTCGCGGATCGGGCCGAGCTGGCTGATGGCACCATCGGCAGGCAGCGCCAGCCAGTTGGCGTCGGCGACGATGGGGCGCGCGCCGTCGCGCAGCGGGCGCACGAAGAAATCGTTGAAGGTGGCGTAAGACGCCAGGTCCGGATTTTGCGCTTCCTGCATGTCCACGCGGTAGAAGCGGGCGAAGGTTTTGACCACCAGTTGGGTCAGCCAGCCGGCCCGTTTGTCGGCGCCCCAGCCCGCCAGGCGGGTCAGCGCCAGCTTCGGCAGCCAATATTGCAGTTTAATCTTGATGCTATCCAGCACGTTAACCTCGTGAATCAGGGTAAAGGGCGCGCATTGTAACGAGGGCTCCGCCGTCGTCAATGCTCGCTCGTCAGTGTCAGTCTGCGGCGTCCGTGAAGTTCTTGCGAACCTTCACCTGCGCCATGCTTTCCAGAATACGGTGATAGTTGTCGAACCGCTCTTGCGCGATATCGCCTTTCTCCATCGCCGCGCGAATGGCGCAGCCGGGATCGGTATCGTGGCGGCAGTCGCGGAATTTGCAACCGCCTAAATAATCACGGAATTCGACAAAGCCGCGGGTGATTTGTTCCGGCTCCAGGTGCCACAGGCCAAACTCGCGCACCCCCGGGGAGTCGATCACGTCGCCGCCGTGCTGGAAATGGTACAGCCGCGCGGCGGTGGTGGTATGTTGCCCGAGGCCCGAGACGTCGGAAACCTGATTTACCAGAATTTGCTCTTCAGACGGCGGCAGCAGCGCGTTCAGCAAGCTGGACTTGCCGACCCCGGACTGACCGGCGAAGATGCTGATGCGCCCGGCCAGCGCCTGTTCGAACTCCGCCATGCCTTCCCGCGTTTGGCTGGAGACTTCCAGCACCCGGTAGCCAATCTTGCGATAGATATCCATCATGCCGTCGACCAGCTTGCGCGCTTCGGCGTCCAGCAGGTCAATTTTGTTGAGCACGATCAGCGGCTCGACTTCGAGCGTTTCGCAGGCCACCAGATAACGGTCGATGATGTTCAGCGACAGCTCGGGCAGGATCGCCGACACGATGACTATCTGATTGATATTGGCGGCGATCGGCTTCACGCCGTCATAGAAGTCCGGGCGCGTCAGCACCGAGGTGCGTTCGTGCACCGCTTCCACAATGCCTTTTACCCCTTCATGGGCGCCCAGGCCGGGGCGCCACACCACGCGATCGCCGGTCACCAGCGAACGCAATGTGCGGCGGATGTTGCAGCGGTGCTGAGTGCCATCCGGCGCCTCAACGTCGGCGTGCATGCCGAAACGGCTGATGACGACGCCTTCCTGCGGCTCGCCCAGCTGGGAATCATCCGGTTCCGGTTTGTTATCGGCGCGCTTCAGACGGCGCTGATGGTTCGCCTGCACGCGGCGTTGCTGACCTTTGGACAGTTTGTTCTTACTCACTGCGCCTCACTTGAATCGGTTTTATACCTTTACGTATACGCACAGCCGCGGCGGGGGACTTGCCCCGGGCGCAGCCTTGAACCCGTCAGGGTATATGTCGCCCATGGCGACCAAAAAGACTATGATACACGCTATTTTATATTAAATAACCGTTGTTAGCCGCCGGCTGCGGCGCGTCGCCATCGGCGGCGGCCGTCGTCTCGTCCGCACAGCGTTTTTCTCTCGGCTTTTAGGCAGGAAACATCATGACAGCAAACGAAAATAACCTGATTTGGATCGATTTGGAGATGACCGGGCTGGATCCCGAGCGTGACCGCATTATCGAGATCGCCACGCTGGTCACCGACGCCAATCTGAACATCCTGGCGGAAGGGCCGGTGATCGCCGTGCACCAATCCGACGAGCAGCTGGCCTTGATGGACGAGTGGAACGTGCGCACCCATACCGGCAGCGGGCTGGTGGAGCGGGTGAAAGCCAGTCGGCAGGACGATCGCGCCGCCGAGCTGGAAACCATCGCCTTCCTGCAGCAATGGGTGCCGGCCGGTAAATCGCCGATCTGCGGCAACAGCGTGGGCCAGGATCGCCGTTTCCTGTTCCGCTACATGCCGGAGCTGGAGGCCTACTTCCATTACCGCTACCTGGACGTCAGCACGCTGAAAGAACTGGCGCGCCGTTGGAAGCCGGAAATTCTCGGCGGCTTTAAGAAGCAGGGCACCCATCAGGCGCTGGATGACATCCGCGAATCGGTGGCCGAACTGGCTTATTACCGCGAGCATTTCATTCAGCTTTAAGGCGATGGCGGCCTCTGCGGGGAAAAAACGCCGTTTTTAGCCGCTTAATTCGCCAATCTGGCGCTTTAATCGGCAATCAAACAAAAATCGCGTTTTTTTGCTTTCAGGGGCTTGCGACAAAAAGGATTTCTCGTATAATGCGCACCCCGTACCGATGAAGAATTTCGTAAAGTTCCACCATCGATACGCCGGGCGGGAATAGCTCAGTTGGTAGAGCACGACCTTGCCAAGGTCGGGGTCGCGAGTTCGAGTCTCGTTTCCCGCTCCAAATTCAACAATGTCGCGATGCGGCATGATGAATAAATAAAGCAGTATCAAGCAGTACCTATGCGACGCGGGAATAGCTCAGTTGGTAGAGCGCAACCTTGCCAAGGTTGAGGTCGCGAGTTCGAGCCTCGTTTCCCGCTCCAAAAATTCAAAGGTCACGCCAGTGTTTGGTGACCGGATGCCAAAAGCATCTCAATGCGGGAATAGCTCAGTTGGTAGAGCACGACCTTGCCAAGGTCGGGGTCGCGAGTTCGAGTCTCGTTTCCCGCTCCAATTTTCTCTTCGTTTCAAACTCAAATCCAACGCCTTCTCCGGCGCGGGTTTTTGTCCCGTTTTACACACCTGCTAAAAACGTTGTGAACAGAGTTATCCACAGCCTCTGTACATAAACCCGCCAGCCTGAAAAATCAACGTCATACAAATTAAATATTTATATATTTGATTTATAAGCTTATTTATTTATCCCAAAACGTTATGCCGATCACTTGCTCTTTTTGTTGCAGTTGAAAGACAACGTGTTTTTATTTTTATGCACAAATCCACAGAGTGAGATTTCGGGCGATACGCCCGCGCGGCGCACCCCGTCAGGCATCCCTTGGCAAACCTTTTTCCACAGCCCGTATCAACCGTTTTTTCTGCGCCGTTTGCACCTCGATGCCCTGTGCTTCACGGCGAGCGAGCTGTTGCGCCAGTGCCCAGTGGATATGTTCGTCCAGCATGGCGTCCTGGCCCAAACGCGTGCGCAGCGCGAGCACGATGCTGTCCTCATAAGGCGCATTGCCCAGCGCCACGGCGATATTGCGCAGCCAGCGCAGGTGACCGATGCGGCGTATCGCCGAGCCTTCGGTGATGCGCAGGAATTTTTCTTCCGTCCAACTGAACAGATCGATCAGCTGCGGCGCATGCAGCGCGGCACGCGGGCTGAAATCGTCTTCGTCGGTGAGTTGCGAAAATCGGTTCCACGGGCAGATCAGCTGGCAGTCGTCGCAGCCGTAGATACGGTTGCCGAGCAGCGGCCGGAATTCCTCCGGGATCGCGCCTTCCAGTTCGATGGTCAGATAGGAAATGCAGCGCCGGGCATCGACGGTGTAGGGCGCGACGATGGCCCCGGTCGGGCAAGTGGTGATGCAGGCGACGCAGCGGCCGCACTGCTCTTCCTGCGGCTGATCCACCGGCAGCGGCAGGTCGATCAGCAGTTCGCCGAGGAAAAACCAGGATCCGGCTTCGCGGTTAAGAATTAGTGAGTGTTTACCAACCCAGCCGATGCCCGCCTTGGCGGCCAGCGCGCGCTCCATGACCGGCGCCGAGTCGACAAAGGGGCGGAAATTCAGTTCGCCGCAGTAGGCCTGGATCTGATCGCCCAACTTTTTCAGGCGCTGACGCAACAGCTTGTGATAATCGCGCCCCAGCGCATAGCGGCTGACGTAGCCCAATTGCGGGTTCTGCAGGGTGCTGGCGAACGCCGCCTTGGCCGGCAGATAGTTCATGCGCACGCTGATCACCCGCAGCGTGCCTGGCAACAGCTCGTGAGGGCGTGCGCGCAGCATGCCGTGGCGCGCCATCCACTCCATCTCGCCGTGGTACTGTTTGTCGAGCCAGGCCTGCAGCTTCGGCTCTTCCAGGCTGAGATCGGTATCGCAGATGCCAACCTGCTGGAATCCTAGCGATTGCCCCCATTGCTTGATATGTTGGGCGAGTTGATGGAGATCGAGGGGGTGCGTCATGACGGGCCACAGTGAAAAAGCATACGCTGACAGTTTACCACACTCTATCTGGCCTGCGGATTGGATCCGTCGTTCGGAACCTGCGGCGGCGGCCTCGCTCGGTCTTTCTCTTTACGATTTAATGCTGCGCGCCGGTCAGGCGGCCTACGTACTGGCGCGCGACACTTATCCCTGCTGCAACCACTGGCTGGTGCTCTGTGGCCACGGCAACAACGGCGGCGACGGCTATGTGGTGGCGCGTTTGGCGAAGGCGGCGGGCGTGCAGGTGACGGTGATCGCCTGCGAAGGCGCACGCCCTTTGCCGCCGGAGGCCGCAGCGGCCCGCGAGGCCTGGCTGGCCGCCGGCGGCGATATTCTGCCGGCGAACAGCCGCTGGCCGGCGTCCGTCTCTCTTATTATCGACGGTCTGTTAGGCACCGGCCTGGGCAGCGCGCCGCGCGCGCCTTACGATGCGCTGATCGAGGCCGCCAACCGCCATTCGGCGCCGGTGGTGGCGCTCGATATTCCGTCCGGGCTGCTGGCGGAAAGCGGCGCGGCGCCGGGCGCGGTCGTGCGTGCCGCGCATACCGTCACGTTCATTGGCCTCAAGCCGGGTTTGCTGACCGGGCAGGCGCGCGACTGGGTCGGGCAACTTCATCAGAATACGCTAGGCTTATCGGATTGGTTGGCGAAGCAACCGGAACAGATTCAGCGGCTTACCGCCGAGGCGTTGCCGCGCTGGCTGCATCCGCGGCGCCCCTGCGCCCATAAGGGCGAGCATGGCCGTCTGCTGCTGGTGGGCGGCGACCGCGGATTCGGCGGTGCCATTCGCATGGCGGCGGAAGCGGCGCTGCGCAGCGGGGCTGGATTGGTGCGAGTGCTTACTCACATTGAGCACGTCGCGCCGCTGCTGGCGGCCAGGCCGGAGTTGATGGCGCAGGCGCTGGACGAGACGACCTTGCGGCAGGCGATGCAATGGGCGGACGTGCTGGTGATTGGCCCGGGGCTGGGCCAGGCTGAGTGGGGCAAAAACGCCTTGAACGTGCTGCAAACCAGCGATAAACCGGCCTTGTGGGACGCCGATGCGCTGAACTTGCTGGCATTAAATCCCGAGAAACGGCAGAATCGCGTGATGACTCCGCATCCCGGAGAGGCGGCGCGGCTGTTGAGCTGCAGCACTGCCGACATCGAGAGTGATCGCTTACTTGCCGTGCGTAACCTGACGGCGCGCTACGGCGGCGTGGCGGTGCTGAAAGGCGCCGGCACGCTGATCGCCGATGAGCAGGGCCAGATGGCGATCGCCGACGTCGGCAATGCCGGCATGGCCTCCGGCGGCATGGGCGATGTGCTGTCGGGCATCATCGGCGGTTTGCTGGCGCAAAAGCTCTCGCTGTATGATGCCGCCTGTGCGGGCTGCGTCGTACACGGCGCGGCCGGCGATCGCGTAGCGGAAAGACAAGGAACAAGAGGCATGTTGGCGACCGATTTACTGCCGGACATCCTTCATTTCGTTAACCCTGAGTGGGCAAAATAGACTTTATCGAATGAAAGAACTCGTTTTACCTCTGCCGGACGAGGCAGCGACTGTCGCTTTGGGCACCACTTTGGCCAAGGCCTGCGATCGCGCCAGCGTCATCTATCTCTACGGCGACCTGGGCGCCGGTAAAACCACCTTCAGCCGTGGCTTCCTGCAGGCGTTGGGGCATCAGGGCAATGTCAAAAGCCCGACCTACACGCTAGTGGAGCCCTATGCCTTGCAGCCCTTGGCGGTATATCACTTCGATCTGTATCGCCTGGCCGATCCGGAAGAGCTTGAATTTATGGGCATTCGCGATTACTTCGCGCAAGACGCCATCTGCCTGGTCGAATGGCCGCAGCAGGGCACCGGCGTGCTGCCGGAGCCGGATCTGGCGCTGCACCTCAGCTATCAGGGCGAGGGGCGAGAGGCGAAGATCGAGGCGATTTCTGCTTACGGCAGCCAGCTGTTAGACCGTATTCATGGATCACAGGGATGATGCTGCAATGACGCATGCGTTGAAAAAATTTGCGGTCATCATGCTGATCGCTGTGCTGGGGCCGCTCGGCGCGTTGAGCGCGCTGGCGGCGTCCTCGCTGTCCGATATCAAAGTGTCCAACGCCCAGCGCGAAGCGACGGTGTCGGTGAGCTTCAATGGCCCGCCGGACTACGCGTTTTTCCCGCTGCACGGCCCGGAGCGCGTGGTGCTGGACGTCAACCAGAAAGGCAAGGTCGGCGGGCTGCCGCTCAATTTCAGCGGCCAAAACCTGGTGAAAAGCATTCGCTCCAGCGCGCCGAAAGACGCTCAGAGCGTGCGCCTGGTGTTTGATCTGACTCAGCGCGCTAAAACCCGCGTCTCCACCCGCCAGAACGGCGGCGTGCACACCGTGGTATTCACCCTTACGGCCGAAGGCGGCGTCAATACCGTGGCGCGTAAAGCGCCGGTCCAAACGCCTGCGCCGGTCGCCGTCAGCCAACCGCCGCGTCAGGCGCCGGTCGCGGTGCGTGAAGCGCCGGAGCCGCCGCTGCGCAAAGCGCCGACGGGATCGAATCCCTTTACCAATAAACAGAGCGTTGTCGCGGGCACCGCCACTGAGGTGACGCCGCGCAGCAGCCGCGTTTCCGCCGGTTCCGGCGATCGGGTGGTGGTGGCTATCGACGCCGGCCACGGCGGCCAGGATCCGGGCGCCATCGGCCCGAGCGGGTTGAAGGAGAAGAATGTCACCATCGCCATCGCGCGCCGCCTGCAGGCGATGCTGGACGCCGATCCGCAGTTCAAGCCGGTGCTGACACGTAACGGCGACTATTTTATTTCGGTGATGGGGCGTTCCGACGTTGCGCGTAAACAGGGCGCCAACGTGCTGGTCTCCATCCACGCCGACGCCGCGCCAAACCGCAGTGCCAGCGGGGCTTCCGTCTGGGTGCTGTCCAATCGCCGCGCCAACAGCGAAATGGCCGGTTGGCTCGAACAGCATGAGAAGCAGTCCGAGCTGCTCGGCGGCGCCGGCGACTTGCTGGCCAACAGCCAGGCCGATCCTTATCTGAGCCAGGCGGTGCTGGATCTGCAATTCGGCCACTCGCAGCGCGTTGGCTACGATGTGGCGGTGAAGGTGCTGCAGCAGCTGCAGAGCGTCGGATCGTTGCATAAACGCCGGCCGGAACACGCCAGCCTGGGCGTGCTGCGTTCGCCGGATATTCCATCGCTGCTGGTGGAAACAGGATTTATCAGTAATAGCACGGAGGAGCGGCTGCTGGGCAGTAGCGCGTATCAGGAGAAGATTGCCAAGGCCATTCATAACGGCCTGCGCAGCTACTTCCTGGCGCATCCGCTGCAAGCCGACCCAAAGGTGGAAAACCGACCGCTGGACGTCGCAGCGGCGGTTAACACCTCAACACCAGACGTGCGCCAGCCTGAGCCTATCGTTAGCTCGGCCGGCGCGAGCCGCAGCGTAAGCGGCAAGACCCAGATCCACGTGGTGAAACGGGCGGAGACGCTGTCCGGCATCGCCGACAGCTACGGCACGACCATGGCGGCGCTGCGGGATCTGAACAAACTGAAGAAAGACGGCGTGTGGGTCGGGCAACGCCTGAAGGTGCCGGCGGGGAAAACCGCCGCCGTCACCGCCGTCGCCAAAGCGAAAACGCCGGCGAAGAAGCCGTCTAAACATAAAGTGGCCCGCGGGGACACGCTGTCCTCCATCGCTTCTCGCTACGGGGTCAGCGTCGGCGATTTGAAACGGGTCAATAATCTGAAGTCGGACGTCGCGCCGCTGGATCGGACGCTGACCATTCCGCAGGCCTAGCGCCACCGCTACAGGAGTCAGCATGCCTATCCAGGTGTTACCGCCACAGCTCGCCAACCAGATCGCCGCCGGAGAGGTGGTCGAACGCCCCGCGTCGGTCGTCAAAGAGCTGGTGGAAAACAGCCTGGACGCCGGTGCGACGCGCATCGATATCGATATCGAACGCGGCGGCGCCAAGTTGATCCGCATTCGCGACAACGGCTGCGGCATCGGCAAGGACGATCTGGCGCTGGCGCTGGCGCGGCACGCCACCAGTAAAATCAGCACGCTCGACGACCTGGAGGCGATCGTCAGCCTCGGTTTTCGCGGCGAAGCGCTGGCCAGCATTAGCTCGGTTTCCCGTTTGACCCTGACGTCGCGCACCGCAGATCAGAGCGAAGCGTGGCAAGCCTATGCCGAAGGGCGCGAACAGGCGGTGACGGTCAAACCCGCCGCGCACCCGGTCGGCAGCACGCTGGAAGTGTTGGATCTGTTTTACAACACCCCGGCGCGCCGCAAGTTCATGCGCACCGAGAAAACCGAATTCGGCCATATCGATGAAGTGGTGCGGCGCATCGCGCTGGCGCGCTTCGATGTGGCGATCAACCTCAGCCACAACGGCAAACTGATCCGCCAATATCGGGCGGCGAAGGAAGAAAGCCAGCACGAGCGCCGTTTGGGCAGCATCTGCGGCCCGGCGTTTTTGCAGCATGCGCTGAACATCGACTGGCAGCATGGCGATCTGAGCATCCGCGGTTGGGTGGCGGATCCGGACGGGGCGCGCCAGCTGGGTGAAATGCAGTATTGCTACGTCAACAGCCGCATGATGCGCGATCGCTTGATCAACCACGCCATTCGTCAGGCCTATCAGGATCAGTTGAAAGACGATCAGCAGCCCGCTTACGTGTTGTATCTGGAGGTGGATCCGCACCAGGTGGACGTCAACGTTCATCCCGCCAAGCACGAGGTGCGTTTCCATCAGGCGCGGCTGGTGCACGATTTTATCTACCAGGCGGTGACCACGGTGCTGCAACAGGCCGGGCAGACGCCGTCGCTGCCGCTGGCGGAAACGCCTGACGAGGCGCCTGCGCCGGTCTGGCAGCAGGAAAACCGCGTCGCCGCCGGCGGCAACCATTTTTCACAGCCGGCGCCGCGTCGCGAAGCGCCGCCACCGGCCGGCGCTGCCCGCGAGCGCGCCCCCCAGCAGGGCTGGCAAACGGCGGGCGGTTACCAGAAACGCGAAGGTGAGCTGTATGGCAAACTGATGCGGCCTGCCGCCGAGCCGCAGGCCGAGGCCGCGCCGGAAGCCCCGAGTCGGCCGCCGCTGTTCCCACCGGTGAAAGCCGCCGTGGAAACGCCGTTGGCGAGCGGGCAACACAGCTTTGGCCGGGTGCTGATGATCCATCCGCCGTGCTACGCACTGATTGAACAGCGCCAGCAGCCGGCGTTGCTCAACCTGACGGTGGCCGAGCGCTGGCTGCGCCAGGCGCAGCTCAATCCGCCGACGGAAGGGCTGCGGCCGCAGCCGCTGCTGATCCCAGTCAAGCTGACGTTGGACAAGAACGAAGCGGCGGCCATCGCGCGGCATCAGGCGCTGCTGACGATGATGGGGCTGGATTTGCAGACGGATCACGGCCGTGTGACGCTGCGCGCAGTGCCTTTACCATTACGCCAACAAAATTTACAAAAACTGATACCCGAACTGTTAGGCTATCTGGCCGAGCATCAGGAGATGTCGCCCGCGGTGTTGGCCACCTGGCTCGCTCGCCGTCTCGGCAGCGAACATGAACAGTGGAACACCTCGCAAGCGATACAATTGCTGACCGACGTTGAACGACTTTGCCCGCAGCTGGTCAAATCGCCACCGAGCGGACTTTTACAACCCGTTGATTTACAGGCCGCACTGGCGGCCCTCAAGCATGACTGAAACTGAAATGACATCACGTCCCCCGGCTATTTTCATCATGGGGCCGACCGCCTCGGGCAAGACCGCGCTGGCGATCGCGCTGCGCGAGCGCCTGCCGGTGGAACTGATCAGCGTCGATTCCGCGCTGATTTATCGCGGCATGGATATCGGCACCGCCAAGCCGAGCGCCGAAGAATTGGCGCAGGCGCCGCATCGGCTGATCGATATTCGCGATCCCGCCGAAGCTTACTCGGCTGCGGAGTTCCGCGCCGATGCGCTGAAAGAGATGGCCGACATCACCGCCGCCGGCCGCATTCCGCTGTTGGTGGGCGGCACCATGTTGTATTTCAAGGCGTTGCTGGAAGGATTGTCGCCGTTGCCGTCCGCCGATCCCGCAGTGCGCGAGCGCATCGAACGGCAAGCGGCGGAGCAGGGCTGGGAGGCGCTGCACCGTCAGTTACAGGCGATCGATCCGGTCGCGGCAGTGAGAATTCATCCGAATGATCCGCAGAGACTGTCCAGAGCACTGGAAGTTTTTTTTATTTCGGGTAAAACTTTAACGGAACTGACTAAAATTTCGGGTGAATCGTTACCGTATCAAGTTCACCAATTTGCGATAGCGCCGACCAGCCGTGAGTTGATCCATCAACGCATCGAGCTGCGGTACCATCAAATGTTGGCGGCGGGTTTTGAGACGGAAGCGCGTGCACTTTTCGCACGGGGTGATTTGCATACGGACTTGCCCTCCATTCGCTGTGTCGGTTACCGCCAGATGTGGTCATACTTGTCTGGTGAAATTAGTTACGATGAGATGGTTTATCGTGGTATTTGCGCAACACGTCAGTTGGCTAAACGCCAGATGACCTGGTTACGGGGTTGGGAGTCGGTCCATTGGTTGGACAGTGAAAAGCCGGGAGAGGCTTTGGACTCGGTGACACAGGTTGTTAGTGCATAGGTTGGGTGATTGTGTACAATTGCTGAGTATTCAGCGCGCAAATTTTTTACGTCGTTTATTTTAGAGCCGACAGGTTCTTAGTTACAAACAACAAGCAAATAAGGAAAAGATAGAATGGCTAAGGGGCAATCTTTGCAAGATCCGTTCCTGAACGCATTGCGTCGTGAACGTGTTCCGGTTTCTATTTATTTGGTGAATGGTATTAAGCTGCAAGGCCAGATTGAGTCTTTTGACCAGTTTGTCATCCTGTTGAAGAACACGGTTAGCCAGATGGTGTACAAGCACGCTATCTCTACCGTTGTCCCGTCACGCCCGGTCTCGCATCACAGCAACAATCCGAGCGGCGGTTCAAGCAACTATCACCATGGTAACAATCCGTCTGCGCAGCAACAGCCGCAGCAGGAAAGCGATGACGCTGAATAAAGCGCGTTGCAAGTCAACCATGACGGGGAGCATAAGCAGCCGCGTGCTGTTTATGTCCCCCAAACTCACGGTGAGTGTCCGTTTGAGAGGTTGCACGCTTGTTTGACCGTTATGAAGCCGGTGAGCAGGCCGTACTGGTTCATATCTATTTCTCGCAAGACAAAGATACGGAAGATCTCAGCGAGTTCGAATCGCTGGTCTCCTCAGCCGGTGTCGAAGCTTTGCAAGTGGTGACTGGTAGCCGCAAAGCCCCGCATCCGAAGTACTTTGTCGGCGAAGGAAAGGCCGAAGAAATTGCAGATGCGGTGAAAGCCAGCGGCGCGTCTGTTGTCCTGTTTGATCATTCCCTTTCCCCGGCGCAGGAAAGAAACCTTGAGCGCCTGTGCGAATGCCGGGTGATCGATCGCACCGGGCTGATTTTAGACATTTTCGCCCAGCGTGCCCGCACCCATGAAGGTAAGCTGCAGGTGGAGCTGGCGCAGCTGCGTCACATCGCCACGCGTCTGGTACGCGGCTGGACGCACCTGGAGCGGCAAAAAGGGGGGATAGGCCTGCGCGGGCCGGGGGAAACCCAGCTTGAGACCGACCGTCGCCTGTTACGCGATCGCATCAGCTTGATTCTGCGCCGCCTGGAGCGGGTAGAGAAGCAGCGTGAACAAGGCCGACGCGCGCGGACCCGCGCCGATGTGCCGACCGTATCGCTGGTGGGCTATACCAACGCCGGCAAATCCACCCTGTTTAACCGAATAACGTCTGCCGAGGTGTATGCGGCGGACCAGCTATTTGCCACCCTGGATCCTACGTTGCGGCGCATTGACGTGCCGGACGTGGGGGATACCGTGTTGGCGGATACCGTAGGCTTTATCCGGCACCTGCCGCACGATCTGGTGGCCGCCTTCAAGGCGACGCTGCAGGAGACGCGCCAGGCCTCTTTGCTGCTGCACGTCATCGACGCGGCGGATCCGCGCGTCGACGAGAACATCGACGCGGTGAACACCGTGCTGGCGGAGATAGACTCGGATGAAATCCCTACACTGTTAGTGATGAACAAAATAGATATGCTGGACGATTTTGTGCCGCGTATCGACCGCAACGATGAAAACCTGCCGATCCGGGTGTGGCTGTCCGCCGCCAGCGGAGAGGGTATTCCGTTGCTGTATCAGGCGTTGACGGAGCGCTTATCGGGGGAGATCGCGCATTACGAATTGCGCTTACCGCCACGGGCAGGCCGTCTTCGCAGCCGTTTTTACCAGCTTCAGGCGATTGAAAAAGAGTGGAACGAAGAGGACGGCAGCATTGGCGTGGTGGTGCGAATGCCGATCGTCGAATGGCGTCGTCTCTGCAAGCAAGAACAGGACCTGATTGACTTTATCGTATGATCATATCCTGTTACATTTATGCTTCGCGAAAGCCTGAAGTACCCAATCACAGAATATGGAGCTAAAACATGGCGTGGAATCAGCCCGGTAATAACGGACAGGACCGCGACCCGTGGGGGAGCAGCAATAACAATGGCGGCAACTCTGGCGGTAACAACAAAGGCGGTCGTGATCAAGGGCCACCTGATTTGGATGATATCTTCCGCAAACTGAGCAAGAAATTGAGCGGTTTTGGCGGAGGCAAAGGCTCCAACAGCAATAGCGGCGGCACCGGGGCCTCCGGCCCGGGTTTCAGCGGCCGCATTATCGGTATCGCGGCGGTTGCCGTGGTGGTGATCTGGGCCGCCAGCGGCTTCTACACCATCAAGGAAGCCGAGCGCGGCGTCGTGACGCGTTTCGGTAAGTTCAGCCACCTGGTGCAGCCGGGCCTGAACTGGAAGCCGACCTTCATCGACGACGTGCGTCCGGTGAACGTGGAATCCGTGCGTGAGCTGGCGGCGTCCGGCGTGATGCTGACCTCCGATGAAAACGTGGTGCGCGTGGAAATGAACGTGCAGTACCGCGTGACCAATCCGGAAGCGTACCTGTTCAGCGTCGTCAATGCCGACGACAGCCTGAGCCAGGCGACCGACAGCGCCCTGCGCGGCGTGATCGGCAAATACTCGATGGATCGCATCCTGACCGAAGGCCGTACCGTGGTGCGTAACGATACGCAGCGCATGCTGGAAGAGACCATTCGTCCTTACAACATGGGCATCACGCTGCTGGACGTCAACTTCCAGGCGGCGCGTCCGCCGGAAGAGGTGAAGGCGTCGTTCGACGATGCGATCGCCGCGCGTGAGAACGAGCAGCAATACATCCGTGAAGCGGAAGCTTACGCCAACGAAGTTCAGCCGCGTGCGAACGGCCAGGCGCAGCGTCTGCTGGAAGACTCCAAGGCTTATAAAGACCGCACCGTCCTGGAAGCTCAGGGTGAGGTGGCGCGCTTTGCCAAGCTGTTGCCGGAATACAAGTCCGCCCCGCAGATCACCCGCGAGCGTCTGTATATCGAAACCATGGAAAAAGTGCTGGGCCATACCCGTAAGGTGTTGGTGAGCGACAAAGGCAACAACCTGATGGTGCTGCCGCTGGATCAGATGCTGCGCGGCCAAGGCGCGGCGACGGAGAGCGGCAACAAGGATACCAGCCTGATTCGCCTCAATCCGAATCCAGCACCGGCTGCCAACAGCAGCACCCCGCGCACCAGCAGCGGATCGGTTATGGATCAGCGCCGGGCGAATGCGCAGCGTGACGACACCACTCGCGTAGGGAGAGAGTAATCAATGCGTAAGTCTTTTGTAGTTATTGTCCTCGCGGTGCTGGTGGTGCTGTACGCTTCGCTGTTCGTGGTGCAGGAAGGCCAGCGCGGCATTGTGCTGCGCTTCGGCAAAGTGCTGCGCGACGGCGAAAACAAGCCGCTGGTGTATGCGCCGGGTCTGCACCTCAAGATCCCGTTCATTGAGACCGTGAAGAACCTGGATGCGCGTATCCAGACCATGGACAACCAGGCCGATCGCTTCGTGACCAGCGAGAAGAAAGACCTGATCGTTGACTCCTATCTGAAGTGGCGCATCAGCGACTTCAGCCGCTACTATCTGGCGACCGGCGGCGGCGACGTCTCCCAGGCCGAAGTGCTGCTGAAGCGTAAGTTCAGCGACCGTCTGCGTTCCGAAATCGGCCGCCTGGACGTGAAAGACATCGTGACCGACTCGCGCGGCAAGCTGATGTCTGACGTGCGTGACGCGCTGAACACCGGCACCGTGGGTGACGGCGAAGAAGTGGCGACCACCGAAGCCGATGACGCTATCGCCTCTGCGGCGGCGCGCGTTGAGCGGGAAACCACCGGCAAACAGCCGCAGGTGAACCCGAACAGCATGGCGGCGTTGGGCATCGAAGTGATCGACGTGCGTATCAAGCAGATCAACCTGCCGGCCGAAGTCTCCGACGCCATCTACCAGCGTATGCGCGCCGAGCGTGAAGCGGTAGCCCGTCGCCTGCGCTCGCAGGGCCAGGAAGAAGCCGAGAAACTGCGTGCCAGCGCGGACTACGAAGTGACCCGTACCCTGGCGGAAGCCGAGCGTCAGGCGCGTATCACCCGTGGTGAAGGCGATGCTGAAGCAGCCAAGCTGTTCGCCAACGCGTTCAGCCAGGATCCGGACTTCTATGCCTTTATCCGCAGCCTGCGTGCCTATGAAGCCAGCTTCAAGGACAACCAGGACGTGCTGGTACTGAGCCCGGACAGTGATTTCTTCCGCTACATGAAGTCGCCTGATACCCTGCGCAAATAAGCGCGGCAGGCAATCTGATCGAGGGCCCGTTTTCGCGGGCCCTTTCTCGTTTTTGGGGGATGCATGAACTCAACGATTTGGCTGGCGCTCGGGCTGGTCCTGGTGCTGGAAGGACTGGGGCCGATGCTGTTTCCGCAGGCCTGGCGCAAAATGATTGTGGCGATGTCGCAATTGCCGGACGCGACGCTGCGGCGATTTGGCGGTGGAATAGTGGTTGCGGGCTGCGTGATCTACTACATGTTGAGCGGCCGCACGGGTCTTTAAAGTCTAGCCCAAAATTTATGCAATCGTATGCTAAAAGTGCTGAAAATCGAAAATTACGGTGGTAGAATCCATTTTTAAGCAATCGGTGATTTTGAAAAATGGGTAAGAACGTCGTCGTACTGGGCACCCAATGGGGTGACGAAGGTAAAGGCAAGGTTGTAGACCTGCTGACTGAACGGGCTCAATATGTTGTGCGCTACCAAGGTGGCCATAACGCTGGCCACACTCTGGTAATCAACGGTGAAAAAACCGTTCTTCATTTAATTCCTTCAGGCATTCTGCGTGAAAACGTCACCAGCATCATCGGCAACGGTGTTGTTCTGGCGCCGGACGCGTTGATGAAAGAAATGGGTGAACTCGAAGCGCGTGGCATCCCGGTACGCGAACGTCTGTTACTCTCTGAAGCTTGCCCGTTGATCCTGCCTTACCACGTTGCGTTGGATAACGCGCGTGAGAAAGCGCGCGGCGCGAAAGCGATCGGCACCACCGGTCGCGGCATCGGCCCGGCTTACGAAGATAAAGTGGCTCGTCGCGGTCTGCGCGTCGGCGATCTGTTCAACAAAGAAACCTTCGCCGTTAAGCTGAAAGAGATCGTCGATTACCACAACTTCCAACTGGTCAACTACTACAAAGTTGAAGCCGTCGATTATCAGGCGACGCTGGACTACGTGCTGTCTATCGCCGATATCCTGACCGCGATGGTGGTTGACGTTTCCGAACTGCTGGACGGCGCGCGCAAGCGTGGCGATCTGATCATGTTCGAAGGCGCTCAGGGCACCCTGCTGGATATCGACCACGGTACTTACCCGTACGTGACCTCTTCCAACACCACCGCCGGCGGCGTGGCTACCGGTTCCGGCATCGGCCCGCGTTATGTGGACTACGTGCTGGGCATCGTGAAAGCCTACTCCACTCGCGTGGGTGCAGGCCCGTTCCCAACCGAACTGTTCGATGAAACCGGCGAGTACCTGTGCAAGCAGGGTAACGAGTTCGGCGCCACCACCGGCCGTCGTCGTCGTACCGGCTGGCTGGACGCGGTAGCGGTGCGTCGCGCGGTGCAGATCAACTCCCTGTCCGGCTTCTGCCTGACCAAACTGGACGTCCTGGACGGCCTGAAAGAAGTGAAGATCTGCGTGGGTTACCGCATGCCGGACGGCCGTGAAGTGGACACCACTCCGCTGGCGGCTGAAGGCTGGGAAGGCATTGAGCCTATCTACGAAACCATGCCGGGCTGGAGCGAAACCACCTTTGGCGTGAAAGAGCACAGCAAGCTGCCTCAGGCTGCGCTGAACTACATCAAGCGCATCGAAGAAGTGACCGGCGTACCGGTAGACATCATCTCTACCGGCCCGGATCGCAGCGAAACCATGATCCTGCGCGACCCGTTCGACGCATAATCAGGCTTTGCGGCATTAAACAAACCGGGCGCGTCCCGGTTTGTTTTTATCCTGACTCCCTCCGATTGCGGTTTCACGTCAAAAAATCCTTTCATAAACCCGCCTTAGGGCGCGGGATTCGCTAAATAATTAGCGACGAACTCTCCGGCTGGTTTATTATCCAATGAGTAATCTTTTGAATAGCGCCGAAAAGCGGCGTATCAGACGGGTAAAGTCATACCCAGAGGTAAGATGTGCAGTTAACAAGTTTTACTGATTATGGTCTGCGGGCGTTGATCTACATGGCCTCGTTGCCGCAGGACAAGATGACCAGTATCTCGGAAGTGACCGAGGTGTATGGCGTGTCTCGCAACCATATGGTGAAGATCATCAATCAGTTGAGCCGGGTCGGTTTTGTCACGGCGGTGCGCGGCAAGCATGGCGGCATCCGTTTGGGCAAACCGGCCGAGAGCATTCGCCTCGGCGATGTCGTGCGGGCGCTGGAGCCGCTTGCGCTGGTTAACTGCAGCAGCGAGTTTTGCCACATCACCCCTGCCTGCCGATTGAAGCAGGTGCTCCAACAGGGCGTACAGAATTTCCTTGAAGAGCTGGATAAGCATACGTTGGCCGACATGGTCGAAGACAATCCGCCGCTCTACAAGCTATTGCTTGTCGAATAAAACGACGTTGAGAAGACAAGGCTCAACGTCATCCTGCTGATGACAACGGAGGAACCGCAATGTCACAAGATCCATTCCTGGAACGAGAAGCAGAAAAATACGAATCTCCCATCCCCAGCCGTGAATATATCCTGGCCCATTTGGCGAAACGAGAAACGCCGGCCAGCCGCGAAGAACTGGGCAACGAATTGGGCCTCAGCGGCGAAGAACAGCTGGAAGCGCTGCGCCGCCGCCTGCGCGCCATGGAGCGCGATGGCCAGTTAGTGTTTACCCGCCGCCAGTGCTACGCGCTGCCGGAGCGTTTGGACCTGTTGCGCGGCACGGTGATCGGCCACCGCGACGGCTATGGCTTCCTGCGCGTTGAAGGCAGCAAAGACGATCTCTATCTGTCCGCCGAACAGATGAAAATGGCGATCCACGGTGACGTGGTGCTGGCGCAGGCGCTGGGCGCGGATCGCAAAGGGCGTCGCGAAGCGCGCATCGTGCGCGTGCTGGTGCCGAAAACCAGCCAGATCGTCGGCCGCTTCTTCATGGATGCCGGTACCGGCTTCGTGGTGCCGGACGACAGCCGTCTGAGCTTCGATATTCTGATCCCGGCGGACAGCGTCAGCGGTGCGCGCATGGGCTACATGGTGGTGGTGGAGCTGACTCAACGCCCAACCCGCCGCACCAAAGCGGTCGGCAAGATCGTCGAGATCCTCGGCGACAAAATGGGCACCAGCATGGCGGTGGATATCGCGCTGCGCACCCATGAGATCCCGCATACCTGGCCACCGCAGGTGGAAAAGCAGGTGGCCGATCTCAGCGAACAGGTGCCGGAAGCGGCCAAGAAGGGCCGCGTCGATCTGCGCAAGCTGCCGTTGGTCACCATCGACGGTGAAGACGCGCGCGACTTCGATGATGCCGTGTACTGCGAGAAAAAACGCGGCGGCGGCTGGCGCCTGTGGGTAGCGATCGCCGACGTCAGCTACTATGTGCGTCCACGCACCGCGCTGGACGACGAAGCGCGCAGCCGCGGCAACTCGGTGTATTTCCCGTCGCAGGTGATCCCGATGCTGCCGGAAGTGCTGTCCAACGGGCTGTGCTCCCTGAACCCGCAGGTCGATCGCCTGTGCATGGTGTGCGAGATGACCATCTCCGCCCAGGGGCGCCTGTCCACGGCCAAGTTCTACGAGGCGGTGATGAGCTCCCACGCCCGCCTGACCTACAACAAGGTGTGGCACATTCTGCAGGGCGATCAGGAGCTGCGCGAGCATTACCACCCGCTGGTCAAGCACCTGGAAGAGCTGCACGCCATGTACAAGGTGCTGGATAAGGCGCGCGCCGAGCGCGGCGGCATCGCGTTTGAAACCGAAGAAGCCAAATTCATCTTCAACGCCGAACGCCGCATCGAGCGCGTGGAGCCGACGGTGCGCAACGACGCCCACAAGCTGATCGAAGAGTGCATGATCATGGCCAACGTGGCGGCCGCGCGCTTCGTCGAGAAACGCAACGAGCCGGCGCTGTACCGCGTGCACGATCGTCCGAGCGATGACCACATCTCCGCGCTGCGCAGCGTGCTGAGCGAGCTGGGGCTGACGCTGGGCGGCGGCAACAAGCCGCAGCCGAAGGACTATGCGGTGCTGATGGATGAAGTGTCCGAGCGCCCTGACCACGAAATGCTGCAAACCATGTTGCTGCGCTCGATGAAGCAGGCGATTTACGATCCGGAAAACCGCGGCCACTTCGGCCTGGCGCTGGCCTCTTACGGCCACTTCACCTCGCCGATCCGCCGTTATCCGGATCTGGCGTTGCACCGCGCGATCAAATACCAGTTGGCCAAAGAGCATGGCGAGCCGAAAGAGCGCTGGACGCCGACCGGCGGCTGGCACAGCGAATTCGAAGAGATGCTGCAGCTGGGCGAACACTGTTCGATGACCGAGCGCCGCGCGGACGAAGCGACGCGCAACGTCGCCGACTGGCTGAAGTGCGACTTCATGCAGGATCACGTCGGTGAAGTGTTCAGCGGCATCATCTCCAGCGTGACCGGCTTCGGCTTCTTCGTGCGCCTGAACGATCTGTTCATCGACGGGCTGGTGCACGTATCAACGCTGGATAATGATTACTATCGCTACGATAATATCGGCCAGCGCCTGATCGGCGAGTCTTCCGGCACGGTCTATCGCCTGGGGGATACGGTGGAGATCCGCGTGGATGCGGTGCATATGGACGAGCGCAAGATCGACTTCGCGCTGGTATCCAGCACCCGTAAAGCGCGCGGTGAAGGTAAAACCGAGCGCGATCGCGCCAAGAAGGGCGGCCAGCGCACGTTGCGCGACAATGGCAACGCGGGGCGCGGCAAGCGCCGCGGCGGCAAACCGCCGGCCAACTTCGAGCCGGACAGCGCCTTCCGCAAGCAGGATGACGCCAAGCCCGCGGACAACGTGAAGAAGGCGAAGAAGAAAGCCAAGAAAGCGTCCGACAAAACGCGGAAAATCGCGGCGGCGACCAAAGCCAAACGCGCAGCCAAGAAGAAAGGTGCCGAGCAGGCTTAACCTGCCGCACATCGTTATCATCGGCCGGTTATCGCCGGCCGCACGAATTTAAAAGAGCATCATGAGCGAAATTATTTACGGCATCCACGCCGTCAAAGCCCTGTTAGAGCGCGATCCGCAACGCTTCCTGGAAGTGTTTATCCTGAAAGGCCGCGAAGATCGCCGCCTGCAGCCGCTGATCGCCGAGCTGGAAGCGACCGGCATCGTGATCCAGGTGGCGAACCGCCAATGGCTGGATGACAAGGTTGAAGGCGCGGTGCACCAGGGGATCATCGCCCGGGTGCGCGAAGGGCGTCAGTATCAGGAGAACGATCTGCCGGGCTTGTTGGAGAGCGTGGAAACGCCATTCCTGCTGGTGCTGGACGGCGTGACCGACCCGCATAACCTCGGCGCCTGCCTGCGCAGCGCCGATGCGGCCGGCGTGCACGCGGTGATCGTGCCCCGCGATCGTTCCGCCCAGTTGAACGCCACTGCCAAGAAAGTGGCCTGCGGCGCCGCCGAAAACGTGCCGTTGATCCGCGTGACCAATCTGGCGCGCACGCTGCGTCTGCTGCAAGAGATGAATGTCTGGGTCGTCGGCACCGCCGGCGAAGCCGACCATACGCTGTATCAAAGCAAAATGACCGGCCCGATGGCGCTGGTGATGGGCGCGGAAGGCGAAGGCATGCGCCGCCTGACCCGCGAACACTGCGATGAGCTGATCAGCATCCCGATGGCCGGTACCGTCTCTTCACTGAACGTGTCGGTCGCCACCGGCATCTGCCTGTTCGAAGCGGTGCGCCAGCGCGGCTGATTCTTCTGACGGGGGCGCCGTGCTCCCGTTAATTCCCCCTCTTGTGATCCCGCCTGCGGCAGAAATCTCTGCGCCGACCATACTTACCCCTGACGCTTTTTTCAGGGAGCACTCTCATGGTCTGGACTACGCACACCGTTTTTAACCAACCCAAGCCGCTGGGCAACAGCAACCTGTTTCTCTCCGATACGCCGCTGCGCGAAGCGTTGCAGCGCGAGCAAGGCGGTTGGGACGCCGAGGTATTGGCTTCGCTGGGCCAGCAGCTCGGCACGCAGGAGTCGCTGGAACTGGGGCGGCTGGCCAACGCCAACCCGCCGGAGCTGCTGCGCTACGACGCCACCGGCCAGCGGCTGGACGACGTTCGCTTTCACCCGGCCTGGCATATCCTGATGCAGGGGCTGATCGCCAACCGGGTGCACAACCTGCCCTGGCAGGAGGATGCGCGCATCGGTTCCTTCGTGGCGCGCGCCGCGCGCTTTATGCTGCATGCGCAGGTCGAGGCCGGCACGCTCTGCCCGGTGACCATGACCTTCGGCGCCACGCCGCTGCTGCTGCAGGCGTTACCGGCCGAGTTTCGCTCCTGGCTGACGCCGCTGCTGTCGGATCGTTATGACGCTCACCTGCTGCCGGGCGGGCAGAAGCGCGGCTTGCTGATCGGCATGGGCATGACGGAGAAACAGGGCGGCTCCGACGTGTTGAGCAATACCACCACCGCCACGCCGCTCGGCGCGCGCGGGCCGGGCGAAGCCTACCGGCTGGTGGGGCACAAGTGGTTCTTCTCGGTGCCGCAAAGCGATGCGCACCTGGTGCTGGCGCAGGCCGAAGGCGGGCTGTCCTGCTTCTTCCTGCCGCGTATTTTGCCGGACGGCAGCCGCAACGCCATTCGCCTTGAGCGGTTGAAAGACAAGCTGGGCAACCGCTCCAACGCCAGCAGCGAGGTGGAGTTTCAGGACGCCACGGCCTGGCTGCTGGGCGATGAGGGCGACGGCGTGCGGCATATCCTGAAGATGGGCGGCCTGACCCGTTTCGACTGTTCGCTGGGCAGCCACGGCCTGATGCGCCGCGGGCTGTCGGTGGCGCTGTATCATGCGCTGCAGCGGCAGGCGTTCGGCAAGTTGTTGATAGAACAACCGCTGATGCGCCAGGTCTTGGCGCGCATGGCGCTGCGGCTGGAAGGGCATACCGCGTTGCTGTTCCGGCTGGCCCGCGCCTGGGAGAGCCGCAGCAATGAAGGCGAACTGATCTACAGCCGGCTGCTGACCCCGGCGGCCAAATACAGCATTTGCCGTCAGGGCATGCCGTTCATCGCCGAGGCTATGGAGGTGCTGGGCGGCATCGGTTACTGCGAGGAGAGCGAGCTGCCGCGCCTGTACCGTGAAATGCCGGTGAACAGCATCTGGGAGGGCTCCGGCAACATCATGTGTCTGGACGTGTTGCGCAGTCTGCATAAACTGCCGGGCGCGCTCGAGATGTTGCAGTTCGAGCTGCAGCCGGTGCGCGGCCAGAATCGGTTGTTCGATCACGCCTGGCGGCAGTGGCAGCAGCGTGCCCGGCAACCGAGCGAGGAGATGGGGCGGCTGCTGACTCAACAGCTGTTCGACCTGTGCTGCGCCGCGCAGCTGCTGCAGCACGCCAGCCCGCAGATCGCCGACGCCTGGTGTCATCTGACGCTGGATCACCGCGGCGAGAGCCTGCTGTCGGCCGAGGTGTGCGAACTGCTGCTGAACCGCGCCATCGGCGGTTAGGGAAAAGGGTGGCGCGCGGCGGCGAAAACCTTTTTAATTCAGCCTCACTCTGACAGGAAAATGCACATGGATATTCTCAGCGCGTTGGCGGCGTTCGCCTCTTATTTCTTCAGCGGTTTCGCCATGATTTTGGTGTTTCTGTTCGTCTATACCCGCATCACTCCGCACGACGAATGGGCGCTGATCAAGGCCGATAATCAATCCGCCGCCTTTGCTTTCATCGGCGCTTGCCTGGGGTATGTGATCCCGTTGGCCAGCGCGGCGATCAACTCGATCAGCCTGCTGGATTACCTGCTGTGGGGCGTGGTGGCGCTGGTGGTGCAACTGCTGCTGTTCGCCGCCGTGAAGATCTACATGCCGCGCATCAGCGACAAGATAGAAGCGAATCACCTGGCCGCCGGGATTTTCCTGGGGGGCGTCTCCGTCAGCGGCGGGGTGTTGAATGCGGCTTGCATGAGCTACTAAAGGTATAAGATGGCCGAGGCGCGCCAGCCAAGTGGGTGCGCCTGCTCTTCCATCCGCAGGATGCGGTAATAGCTGGCGCCGTGTTGGTCGGCGGTGCGGGCGATGGCCAGTTCCGCCTCCTGCGGTGAGCCGGGCAGATCGTTGAAGGTGATCTCGGCGATTTCACTGAGCGGCGTCACGCGATCGGCGGGCGCCAGCTCGGCGGACTGTGCGCCGGTGCTGAGCAATCCCATGGAAAGCAAGAGGGAGGTGAGTGCGGTGGAGCGTTTCATGGCGTTCCCCTTCGTCAGATCCTGAATCGACACCCGCAACATGCGGCATGCTGTCCCTCAGTGTGCAACACCCTTCTTCAGCCAGTGCAAAGCCAGTGTAAAGCTGCTTAAAAAATCCCCGCTTTAGCGATACAGGATCGCCTGGGAATACCATTGGCCCGGCACGACGGTTTCGCTGTTCATGATGATCACGTAATAACGGGCGCCGGCGGCGGTGGCCTTGCGTTGGATCTCCGCTTCCACGTCCATCGGGCTGCCGCGCACCACGGCGGTGACGGTGCCCATTTTCACCAGCTCGGCGGTCTGCGCGCGAACGATCTCCTGCGCCTGAGCGGTGGGGGGCGGCGGCGGTTTCGGCGTGGTGGTCATGATGCCGCAGGCGGAAAGCTGTGCGGCCAGCGTCAGGGTAATGAGTGTGCGGGCAATCGTCATGGTGACCTCGTAAGCGCCGGTGCGATGGCTTCAGTGTAACGCAATATAAGCTGTAACAGATTGAGCTAACGCTGCTTCGCGCAAGTTTGTCATGATGAATGCCAACAGGTGAGTTGAGGATGAACGGATGATCGAAATTCATGACGAGCAGGCTGGCGATATCGCGGTGATCCATGCGGTGCCGGCGGGGCAGTATCATCGGCCGCTGCCGACGGTGTTCTTCTGCCATGGCTATACCTCGTCGAAAGAGGTATACGCTTATTTCGCCTATGCGCTGGCGCGCGCCGGTTTTCGGGCGGTGTTGCCGGATGCCGATCGGCACGGCGAGCGATTCGACGGCGATGAGGCGCGGCGCCTGGCGTCATTCTGGGAGATCCTGCGCAGCAATATCGACGAACTGCCGCAGATCAACGCGCATTTTGAGCGGCTTGGCCTGATCGCCGACGGCCGCATCGGCGTCGCCGGCGCCTCAATGGGCGGCATGACCGCGCTTGGCGCCTTCGCGCGCTTTCCGTGGATCCGTGCGGCCGCCAGCCTGATGGGTTCCGGCTATTACCGTGCGCTGGCGCAAACGCTGTATCCGCCGTTGGGCGAGACGGGCGAGGCGCTCTCGCCGGCGGCGTTTGCGGCGCGCACCGCCGTGCTGGCGGAGTATGAGCTGGAAGGACGTTTGGCGCAGATTGCAGGGCGGCCGCTGCTGCTGTGGCACGGCGAGACGGACGACGTGGTGCCGGCGGCGGACAGCCTGCGTTTGGCGGCTGAACTGCGGCAGCAAGGTGCGGACGGCCGTTTGACATCGCTCGTCGAGCCGGGCGTGAAGCATCGCATCACGCCGCTGGCGCTGTCCGCCACCACCGATTTCTTTCGCCGCGAATTGTAATGCGCCTCCGGGCGCGATGCGTGGAATTGCGGTGCTCTCTGTAGGCTGTTTCGGTCATTGTTTGACGCATGGCGGAGGAGAATGTCAGCGTGAATTCTTTCAGGGGCGGCAAGGAGCGGAGAGCATGATAAAGGGTATCAGCAATACGGCCGAGACAGCGCGCGGGCTGGCGGGAACGATGAAAGCGCGCGCCGATCTTAACTCAATGGCCTTCAGTGAGATGCTGGGGGCAGCCGACGGCAAGGCGCGGCAAAACAAGGCGAATCCGCTGTCGCGCATCACCGCGCATACGGTGCAAAACATGACGGCGCTGTTCGCCTCCGCGCCGAAAGCGGCGGCCGCGCAAACCGCGAAGGCCGGCTCGCTCTCCTTCGAGCAGCGGGCGACGCTGGAGGAAAGCGCCGAACTGCTGCAGGCACGGACAAACTATCTGCGGATGGCGCTGCAATTGCACAATCCGGGCAAGGCGTTCAGCGCGCCGACGTTGCTCAAACTGTGATGGGTGAGGAAGTGGAGCGCCCGACAGGCGGCGCTCCGGTGCGGACTGAACGGGCTTTCTGATGAAGCCCTGGGGATTTCCCTGGCGTGGCGCGTCTTTTTAACGGTACAGCTCGGCGCTGACGTGCATCGTGCTGTTGTCGCCCGGTTCGTGCAGGGCGATGATGCGATAAGAGCTTGCACCGCGTTGATCGGCGATTTTACTGACCTGGCTGCTGGCGTCATCCGGCGAGACCACGTTCTGGTTCAGGGTGACGAAGCCAACGCTCTGGCGTTGATCGGCCTGGTGCGAGGAGATCTCCGTCGCGGCCATCACGTTGGCGGAGAACAGGGCGGCAAGCGCCGTCGCGAGAATGATGCGTTTCATAGTGCCTCTCTTACTTTTTGCCGTTACGGCCTGACAGCGAGTGTCGCTGCGGCAAAAAGTCATTTATCTGCATTGAATAACCTGGAATCTTTTTCGTCGCGCTGTCTGCGGCGGATAAGGTTAATTTTAGTCGGTTGCGGCGGATTAAAAAGCGGGGCGTTTTGATGGCCTTTTTCAAAAAAAATGAAATAGATTTGTGACTCAGCGCTGATTTCATTGAAAGATTTTTGAAACTGATGGATTGGCGTACATAGGTTTCCCCGCCAGCAAATCGTGCTATTTCCCATACCCCCTCTCAATAACGCGAATAAAACCCACGCAGTCCTTGAGTTTCCCGCCCTGCGTCAGTATGATTACGCGTCATTTTTCAGCCGCACACTAAACACGTTCCTTGCTTCCATGGGCCGCGGTTGACCCTGACAGGAGGCTGAATAATCCGTAAGGAGCAATTCGATGCGTCATTACGAAATCGTTTTTATGGTCCATCCTGACCAAAGCGAACAGGTTCCGGGCATGATCGAGCGTTACAGTGCTACCATCACTAACGCGCAAGGTCAGATTCACCGTCTGGAAGACTGGGGCCGCCGTCAGCTGGCTTATCCGATCAACAAACTGCACAAAGCTCACTACGTTCTGCTGAACGTTGAAGCGCCGCAGGAAGCGATCGATGAGCTGGAAACTAACTTCCGCTTCAACGACGCCGTTATCCGCAGCATGGTTATGCGCGTTAAGCACGCGGTAACTGAAGCATCTCCGATGGTTAAAGCGAAAGACGAACGTCGTGGCGATCGCCGCGAAGACTTCGCTAACGAAACCGCAGATGATGCAGATGCTGGGGATTCTGAAGAGTAATTGCCGCCGTGACGGCTAATCGTCTGGTTTTGTCGGGCACTGTGTGCAAGGCGCCGGTTCGAAAAGTGAGTCCTTCCGGGATACCGCACTGCCAATTTGTGCTAGAGCACCGTTCGCAGCAGATGGAAGCCGGATTCAGCAGACAAGCATGGTGCCGAATGCCCGTGGTTGTCAGCGGACAACAGTCACAAGCACTAACTCAAAGATTAACGGTCGGCAGTCAGATTACCGTGCAAGGCTTTGTAAGCTGCCATCAAGGGCGCAACGGGCTGAGCAAATTGGTTCTGCATGCCGAGCAGATTGAATTGATAGATTCTGGAGACTAGCCAAATGGCACGTTATTTCCGTCGTCGCAAGTTCTGCCGTTTCACCGCGGAAGGCGTTCAAGAGATTGACTATAAAGACATCGCTACGCTGAAAAACTACATCACCGAAAGTGGTAAAATTGTACCGAGCCGTATCACCGGTACTCGTGCAAAATATCAGCGCCAGCTGGCCCGTGCTATCAAGCGCGCGCGCTACCTGTCTTTGTTGCCGTACACTGATCGTCATCAGTAATCGGCCACTGTCCATTAACGACTTTGAGAGGATAAGGTAATGCAAGTTATTCTGCTTGATAAAGTAGCAAACCTGGGCAGCCTGGGTGATCAAGTTAACGTTAAAGCGGGCTACGCTCGTAACTTCCTGGTACCACAGGGCAAAGCTGTTCCTGCTACCAAGAAAAACGTTGAGTTCTTCGAAGCACGCCGTGCTGAACTGGAAGCCAAACTGGCTGACGTTCTGGCTGCTGCTGAAGCTCGCGCAACCAAGATCAACGAACTGGGTTCAGTGACCATCGCTTCCAAATCTGGCGACGAAGGTAAACTGTTCGGCTCTATCGGCACCCGCGACATCGCTGACGCAGTGACTGCGGCAGGCGTTGAAGTTGCCAAGAGCGAAGTTCGTCTGCCGAACGGCGTTCTGCGTACCACTGGTGAGCACGAAGTGCACTTCCAGGTACACAGCGACGTGTTCGCACAGCTGAATGTAGTTGTGGTTGCAGAAGCGTAATTTACGCTGCTGTTAACCCGGTTAAAACGCCAGCCTCGCGCTGGCGTTTTGCTTTTCTGCGCCCGGCAAAACGCGCTACGCTAGAAGACGGGATGAAAAGGGAGAGCGTGTGATGGCAACGATTACGCTACAGCGGGTTTACGATTTCAGCGCGCCGGCGCCGGCGCATTGCTATCTGATAGACAGGCTATGGCCGCGCGGCATCAGCAAGGAGAGGCTGGCGGGCGTGCAGTGGTTGAAACAGGTGGCGCCGGATGACGAGCTGCGCAAGTGGTTCCATCAGCATACCGACCAGTGGGAAGCCTTCGAGGCGCGTTACCGCCAACAGCTGGCGGCCAACGACGCCTGGCAGCCGCTGGTGGCGCTGTTGCGGCAGGGGGAGGCGCTGACGCTGCTGTATGGCAGCAAAGATACCGAGCACAACCAGGGCGTGGTGCTGCGCGAGTTTTTGCTGGCGCAGCTTTAGCGATTAGCGTTCCCGGCGGTAGCTGCCGTCGGCCTGGCGGCGGAACAGCGCCTGGCTGTTGTCCACGGTGGTGACCGACAGCGCGTTAATCACGCCGTTGGCGTCGCGTTCGATGCGCACTTCCTGACCGGCTTTCATGTTGCTCAGCGGTTTGTCGCCGCCTTCCACCTGCGCCATGGCGAACACCTCATTCACCGGCAGATTGTTGTCGCGAAACAGCTGGGCCAGCGTCTGGCCGGGCTGGATCTGATAACGCTGCCAGTTGCCCGCCGGCGTCGGTTCGTTGGCCGGCGTGGCGGCGCCACCGCCGTTTTGCAGCTCAGCCTGCAGCGGCACGCTGGTTTCCTGCTGAGAGACCGGGAACGGCTGTCTTTCGGGCGAGTAGGGCCACAGCAACGCCAGCAGCAGAATGATGCCGAAGATCAGCACCCAGCGGCGGTGAAAGTAGGGCAGTGGTTCCATCCAATGGAAGCCGTCCGGCAGATGCCAGACTTTGGCCAGCAGCGCTTTGACCCGCTGCATCTTGTCGTTGGCCGACGGCGGTTCCGATGGCGACTCCGCGTCTTCCTGCGTGGGTGCGGCGCCGGGTTTCAGGCGCTGGCTGACGTTCAGCCAGGTGCGCAGCAGCGGCTGGTAGATGCGGGTGGTTTTCCTTCTCCTGGGCGCGATTCTGCCCATGGTGACCTCTCTTCGACGGCGTAATAATAAGCGCGGCGCGGCAAGCGCGTCGCCTGCCCGATATCCTGCTTTCAGTATAGTCCGCTAACTGATTGAAGTGAAAGGCGGCTGAGCGGCAGGGCCGGGGTTTGCGGCTGCGGGCGTTAACAGAAGGTTATTGTTTCTTTTTCTACGACAAAAGTCATCATTCTCCACACAAGATTTTACCCGGCATTGACGCGCTGTTATGCTGCGCTTTCGACTTTTTACAGACTTAAGGAAAACCCCATGACAACCCCTTCTTTTGACAGCGTTGAAGCGCAAGCAAGTTACGGGATTGGTTTACAGGTCGGCCAGCAGCTGCAAGAGTCCGGGCTGGAAGGTTTGCAACCGGAAGCTTTGCTGGCGGGTCTGCGCGACGCGCTGGAAGGGAATGCCCCGGCGGTTCCGGTAGACGTGGTGCACCGTGCGCTGCGTGAAATCCACGAGCGTGCGGATACGGTGCGCCGCGAGCGCCAGCAGGCGATGGCCGTTGAAGGCCAGAAATTCCTGGACGACAACGCCAAGCGCGACGACGTGACGCTGACCGAGTCTGGCCTGCAGTTCTCCGTACTGGAGCAGGGCAACGGCCCAATCCCGTCCCGTCAGGATCGCGTGCGTGTGCACTACACCGGCCGTCTGATCAACGGCGACGTGTTCGACAGCTCGGTCGAGCGCGGCCAGCCGGCAGAATTCCCGGTCAGCGGCGTGATCCCAGGCTGGATCGAAGCGCTGACCCTGATGCCGGTCGGTTCCAAATGGCAGCTGTATATCCCGCACAACCTGGCCTACGGCGAGCGTGGCGCAGGCGCGTCCATCCCGCCGTTCAGCGCGCTGGTGTTCGACGTCGAGCTGCTGGAAATCCTGTAATCCCACCGAGGATTACTCTGGGCGCCTTCGTGGCGCCCTTATTTTATGCGCCGCTCAGCGCGCGCGGGAACAGCAGATTGTTTTCCAGGCTGATGTGCTCCATCAGATCGCCGATGAACTCATCGATGCCGTTATACAGCGCTCGCCAGGTGGTACAGGCGCCCTCCGGCGGCGTCACGTTATCGGTGAGGAATTTCACCACCTCCAATTGCTCACCCGCCTCGTCATGCTCGTGTTCCATCACCGAGATCGGTCCGGCGGCCTGCGGCCCCATGCCCTGCTTGATCAGCGGGAACAGGATCTGCTCCTCTTTCATCATGTGATCCTCCAGATCCAGACGGATCAGGTTCAGCTGCTTCGCCAGTCCGCGCGGGCAGGTGGGTTTGTCGCCATGCACGCGTTCGACTTTTTCCGCCATTAGCACCAGTTCGGACAACTGCTCGCGGTGCCGCTGATGAAAGCGCGGCAGAATGTAATCGATCACCTCACCGAGCGGCGCCGTGCGCCAGTCCCGACTGTGCGCCGGCGTGGCGGCCAGGGCGGCCAGTTCGTTTTCCAGTCTGTCGATATCCAGCCCTTTGCGCTCGGCGGCGCGTGCCAGCGATTGCCTGCCGCCGCAGCAGAAATCCAGCTGATGCTGGCGAAACAGGCGGGATGCCCGGGGAATGGCGATAGCGAGCGCGCCAAGGGATTGATTGCGGTAATCCATGGTAGTGCCTCTTTAAACGAAGGAATTTTATAACATGCATTTTAAATGCAATTTAATGGGCGCGCCAGCGGGAAAATAGAGGAGATGGCCGGGGGATTGCCCCGGCCTGGCGATTATTTCGCGCTTAAATCGATGCGATAGACCGCGAAACCGATATGGTCATGGCCTTCGGCGGTCATCGGGTATTGGGCGTGCTCCTTGATAAACGCCGTCGCTTTGTCCGATGGCGAGGTCTCGAAGCGGATATCCAGCGGCTGCTTGCTGCTGAAGTTAGCCAAACGCCAATTGTTGTCCGCCTGCGGGCGCACCGCGCCATGCCGCTGGGTTTCGGCGGTGATGTAGGCCGCCAGCACCGAGCGGTTTTCATCCGGCGAAGCGAAGGCGATATGTTTGTCGCCGGTGCCGGCAAACTTGCCGCCGTAGGCGCGGTAGTTGTTGGTGGCAACCAGGAAGGTGGCGTTCGGATCGATCGGCTTGCCGTTGAAGGTCAGCTGCTTGATGCGCTCCGCCTTAGCGTTGATCAGCTGGCATTCGCCGTCGTAGCGCGCCGGTTGGCTGACGTCGATCTGGTAGTTGACGCCGTCGATCACGTCGAAGTTATAGGTGCGGAAGCCGTCCCAGTTGATCAAGCCTTGCGGCTTGGCGCTGTTGACGTCGATCTGGTTGAACTGGCCGGCGGAGCACTCCAGCCACTCTTTCACCTCTTTGCCGCTGGCCTTCACCACTACCAGCGTATTGGGATAGAGATAGAGATCGGCGGCGTTGCGGAAGGTGAGCTGGCCTTTTTCCACTTCGACGAAGCTGGCGGGGTCGTTCTTGCGGCCGCCGACCTTGAACGGGGCCGCCGCGGACAGCACCGGCAGATCGGCCAGATCCGGGTCGCCCTGGATGTAATGTTCGACGTAGGCCTTCTGCGCATTGTTGACGATCTGCACCGTCGGATCGTCCTGCACCAGCGCCAGGTAGCTGTACATGTTGCCGTCGGATTTACCGATCGGCTGGCTGACGAACTCGCGCGTGCCTTTGTGATCGTCCGCCAACACCTTCACCAGCGCGGCATCTTCCGCCGCCAGCGATTTCTTGTTCTCTTTGTCGTAGATCGGCCGCGCTTCCGCTTTGGCGGCGGTCACTTTCCAACTGCCGCCATCGTTGTTGAGCTGCAGATCGACCACGCCGAGATGGTCGCCCCATTGGCCCGGCATCACCGCCGGTACGCCATTCAGCAGGCCTTTGTCGATATCCGCGCCTTTGATGTTGGCGAAGTCCTTGCTCGGGAACACCGCGTGGGCGTGGCCGAACATGATGGCGTCGATGCCGGGCACCTGGCTGAGGTAATAGACCGAGTTTTCCGCCATCGCCTTGTAAGGCTCGCTGGACAACCCGGAATGCGGGATCGCCACCACCAGATCGGCGCCCTGTTTACGCATCTGCGGCACGTAGCGCTTGGCGGTGGCGGTGATGTCGTCCACCGTCACTTTGCCCTGCAGGTTGGCTTTGTCCCACACCAGGATCTGCGGCGGCACGAAGCCGATGTAGCCGATGCGCAGCGTATGCGCCTTGCCATCGCGATCCTTCACCGGGGTATCGACGATGATGTATGGCGTGAACAGCGGTTTTTGCGTTTTGGCGTCGATGACGTTGGCGTTGATGTACGGGAATTTGGCGCCGGCGATGGCGTTCTTCAGGTAGTCCAGCCCGTAGTTGAACTCATGGTTGCCGATGTTGCCGACCACATAGTCCAGCGTGTTCATCGCCTTATAGACCGGGTGCACGTCGCCCGGTTTCAGCCCTTTGGCCGCCATGTAATCGCCGAGCGGGCTGCCCTGAATGATGTCGCCGTTATCCACCAACACCGCGTTGGCGGCCTGCTGGCGCGCCTGTTGGATCAGGCTGGCGGTGCGCACCAGGCCGAACTTGTCGGTCGGCGTGTCCTTGTAGTAATCGAAGTCCATCATGTTGCTGTGCAGATCGGTGGTTTCCAGCACGCGCAGATCGACGGTGGCCGCCTGCGCCGAGGCGCACACCAGCAGCGCAAGCGCGGACAGCGTCAGTGGATGCTTCATCATTTGGGGTTCTCTCCATTCCATTATTCGAGTGTTATCGCAGAGGGAAATGTAATTAACATTGCTTGCCACAGTAAACTGTGAAGTGTGGCAGAAAACGGCGGCGGGTAACGCGGGGAAGTTCACAGTTGTGCCCAACAAGATCTGAGGAATTCCCGTAGCTTAGCCGGTTGAGATGGATATTCGGCGTAAAAAAAACTAGTCTGCTAGCAGAGACAGAGGGAAATTTCCCACGGAGATGCAGAGTTGAGGTGCATGATGTTAGAGCGAATTTGCCAACTGTCCCGCGAGGCGGGGGCGGCGATCATGGCGGTGTACGACGGTGAACAACCGCTTGATGTCGCACAGAAAAAAGATGACTCACCGGTGACGGCGGCCGATCTGGCGGCGCATCACATCATCAAGCGCGGCCTGGCGGCCCTGACGCCGGAGGTGCCGCTGCTGTCGGAAGAGGATCCGCCGGCGTGGGAAGAGCGCCGCAACTGGACGCGCTACTGGCTGGTCGATCCGCTGGACGGCACCAAAGAGTTCTTGCATCGCAATGGCGAGTTCACGGTCAATATCGCCCTGATTGAAGACGGGCAGGCGGTGATGGGCGTGGTGTACGCCCCGGCGATCGACGTGTTGTATCTGGCGGAGCGCGGCAAGGCCTGGAAAGAAGAGAAGGGCGTGCGGCAGGCGATCGGCGTCAGCAACGCGCATCCGCCGCTGGTGGTGGTGAGCCGCTCGCATATCGACGACGAATTGAAAGACTATCTGCAGCAGTTGGGCGAGCACCAGACCGTGTCCGTCGGTTCCTCACTGAAGTTCTGCCTGGTGGCGGAAGGCAAGGCGCAGCTCTATCCGCGCTTCGGGCCAACCAATATTTGGGATACCGCTGCAGGACACGCGGTGGCGGTGGCCGCCGGGGCGCAAATTCACGATTGGCAGGGCAAGCCGTTGCTCTATACCCCGCGTGAATCTTTCCTCAACCCCGGCTTCCGGGTTTCGCTGTTCTGAGTCAGTTCGCCAACAGCTGGTGCAGCTTGGACATCACCTGCTGCACCTCTTCCGGCGTCAGCGCGCCGTCTTTGGCGAACTGAATGCGCCCTTGCTTATCCAGCACCACGATGGCGGAACCTTTCGGCTGCAGATCCCAGGCTTTGCGCACGTTGCCGTCGCTGTCGACGATAAACTGCGACCACGGGAACTCTTTCTTGCTGTCTTCGATGCTGCTGCGCACGAACATGGCGGTGCCCATCAGGGCATCGTCGGTGTTGACGATTGTCGTCGTTTGGTAACGATCGTGTGGTAGCTTCGCCTTCTTAATCGCTTCAATCAGTGGGTCGTTCATGTCTTTGGCGGAGCTGCGGCCGGCAATGTGCTGTATCACCCGCACTTTTCCACTGAGCTGCGCGCTGTTCCAATTCTGGTAGCTAAAATTACCGTCAGCGTAATTGAGCTCTCCTTTATCGCTGACGCCAACCGGCGCCACGCGCTGTTGGAGCTGGAAGTTGTGCGCGGAAGCGAAAAGCGGGACGAGCAGCAGGGTTACCATCAGCATGCGACTTGTTTTCATGCTTTCTCCTTGTAATGGGGGGAATTTGTGCGACAGCACTTCGACAGCCTAAAGCATAGGATGTGATAAGAGGTCTGTCCTGTTAACCGGATCGCAGATTTTCCCTTGGTTCGCTAATCATCAGATTTTGAAGGGATATCCTGAAAACGTTATAAATTATCATATACAATTCTGTCAAAAAGTGTAAATCCAGCGTAGATATCCGGGCAGAAGTGAACGTTCTGGTCTTTACTGGGTCTACTACATGCAATCAAGTTGCGTTCTGAATTTCGAGGCTGCCACCTTTGGCGGCTCGCTGAGCGCATGGATCAACGGGAGGAGCGTAAAAGAATGAGAATCTTCCAGCGTTATAACCCTTTGAAAGTGGCAAAGTACGTTAAGACCCTGTTTCGCGGAAGGCTGTATATCAAGGACGTAGGCGCATTTGAATTCGACGAGGGGAAAATCCTGCCGCCGAAGATTCGTGACAAGCGCCATTTCAGCGTGATGTCTGAAGTGAACCGTCAGGTGCTGCTGTTGCAGACCGAGATGGGGTGAACACCTCGCTGACAGCGGTAAAAAAATGCGGCCCCGATGGGGCCGCTGATGTTTTTGTCCTTCGCGCCGTCAGGCCGCCGGAGTGTCGTCCGGCGCTTTCGGCAGCACCGCCGCCGGTTTGTCGCTCAGTCGGGTGACCAGCAGCTGGTCTATCTTGTAGCTGTCGATATCCACCACTTCGAACTTGTAGCCGGCGTATTTGACGAAATCGGTGCGTTTCGGGATCTTGCGCAGCATATACATCATAAAGCCGCCGATGGTCTCGTAGTTGCCCGCCTGCGGGAACTCGTCGATGTCCAGCACGCGCATCACGTCGTCGATCGGCGTGCCGCCTTCAATCAACCATGAGCTTTCGTCGCGCGCCACGATCTGCTCTTCCTGGCCCTGGCCGACCAGATCGCCCATCAGCGTGGTCATCACGTCGTTAAGGGTGATGATGCCCACCACCAACGCATATTCATTGAGGATCACCGCGAAGTCTTCGCCGGCGGTTTTGAAGCTTTCCAGCGCTTCGGACAGCGTCAACGTGTCCGGCACAATCAGCGCCGAGCGGATCTGCACGCCGCTGCTCAGCACCAGGCTCTGGTTGCCCAGCACGCGGTTCAGCAGGTCTTTGGAATCGACGTAACCCACCACCTGATCGATATGGCCGTCGCACACCAGGAACTTGGAGTGCGGATGGGTCGAGACCTTCTCCTTGATGCTCTCTTCGCTTTCGCGCAGATCGAAGTACACCACGCTTTCGCGCGAGGTCATCGAAGACGGCACGGTGCGCGATTCCAGTTCGAACACGTTTTCAATCAGCTCGTGCTCCTGCTTGCGCAGCACGCCCGCCAGGGCACCGGCTTCCACCACCGCGTAGATGTCATCGGAGGTGATGTCGTCTTTACGCACCATCGGCAGCTTGAACATGCGGAAGATCAGGTTGGCCATGCCGTTGAAGAACCACACCAGCGGGCGGAAGATCATGATGGAGAAACGCATCGGGTTGATGATCCGGACGGCGACCGTCTCTGGTGCAATCATACCGATGCGCTTCGGGGTCAAATCGGCGAACAGGATAAACAGGCTGGTCACCAGCACGAAGGAGCAGATGAAGCTGACCTGTTCCGCCAGTTCGGGCGACAGGAAGCGAATAAAGAACTGTTGGAAGGTGCCGGAAAACGCCGCGTCGCCGACGATACCGCCGAGGATGGCCACGGCGTTCAGGCCGATCTGCACCACGGTGAAGAAGATGCCTGGGGTTTCTTGCAGTTTAAGCACTCTGGCGGCGTTGATGTTGCCTTCGTCCGCCATCAGCTTCAGTTTGATCTTGCGCGAGGCGGCCAGAGAGATTTCCGACAGTGAGAAAAACGCACTCACCGCGATCAGAAAAAGAATCAGTAAAATACTGTTTAACATAATCTATCCATACGTGCCGACGGGATGCCGGCGCTCTTGAGGAAGGGTAGTACATAGTAAAAAAAGCAGCGATAACAACCAGAAGGGAAGCTATCGGGCCGCAGAAGCGGCCCGCACAGTATAGCAGTTGCCCCACAGGGGCCGCCAGCGGTTAAAAAAGTGCCGCCGGCCGGCATCGGATCAGCCCTGCGGCGGCAGGCAAACGCCGATGCCGCCCAGCCCGCAGTAACCTTCCGGGTTTTTGAACAGGTACTGCTGGTGATCGTCTTCCGCATAATAGAACGGCAGCGCCGGCGCGATCTCGGTGGTGATGACGCGCTTGTCGCCCGCCGCCGCCATCGCCTGCTGGAAGCGTTGCAGGCTGCTTTCCGCCTCGGCCTGCTGCTCTGGGCTCAGCGTGTAAATCGCCGAGCGGTACTGCGTGCCGACGTCACCGCCCTGGCGCATGCCCTGCGCCGGATCGTGATTTTCCCAGAACACCTGCAGCAGCTGCTTGTAGCTGACGACCTGCGGATCGAACACCACGCGCACCACTTCGGCGTGGCCGGTCTGGCCGCTGCACACTTCGCGGTAGGTCGGGTTCGGCGTGTAGCCGCCGCTGTAGCCGGCGGCGGTGCTGTAGACGCCCGGCTGTTGCCAGAACAGACGCTCAACGCCCCAGAAACAGCCCATGGCGAAGATCGCCACTTCCATGCCGGCCGGCACCTGAGTCATCGAGTGTTCGGTGACGACGTTGAGCGTTGCGACAGGCATTGGCGTGGTGCGGCCAGGCAGCGCGCTTGCCTTATCGACGGTTTGTGATTTATCAAAAAATGGCACCACGGTTGACTCCTGTTGTCACAGTAAGAATTGACCCTACATGGCGGCGGTTCGGTTGTATCTCACCGCGTCTTTGCCCACAATAAGCGGCAAGTGGGATTTTGTATAAGCTTAACGCAGTATTTTGAGCGCCAAAAGTGAAGAATTCGCCTGTTGCGCGGCGGCAAAGCGCGGCGGGCGGCGTCCGGAAGAAGGTTGAAGAGGGCTGCCGTCATGATAGCGCGGAGTCTGCCCTGGCCCCGGAGCGAACACCATAACAGGAAAGTAAAATCAATAAGGAGAACACGTGCCAAAGTACCCGGTCATGTGCTTGATATCTGTGTTGCTTGCGGCACCTGCAGCCTATGCGGCCAACGTGCGGCTGCAGGTGGAGGGGTTAAGCGGAGAGTTGGAAAAAAACGTCCGGGTGCGGCTGTCGTCGATCACGCCTGAAGAGGTCGGCACCGACGGTCGCTTCCGCGCACGGGTGGATGAGGCGGTGCGCCAGGGGCTGCGCGCGCTCGGCTATTACCAGCCGACCATCGAGTTTACGCTGGACGATCGGCCGGGGATGTCGCGTCCGGTGCTGCATGCCAAGGTCAATCCGGGCGAACCGGTGCGCATCGCCGGCGCCAACATCGTGCTGGAAGGCGGCGCGAAGACCGATGAGGACTACCTGGCGCTGGTAAAGAAGGATCGGCCGACCATCGGCGAGATCCTCAACCACGGCAAGTATGACAGTTTCAAAGGCTCGCTGACCGGCCTGGCGCTGCGCAAAGGTTACTTCGACGCCGATATGACCAAAAGCCAACTCGGCGTGGCAGAAGATCTGCACAAGGCGTTTTGGGATATCGATTTCAACAGCGGCGAACGTTACCGCTTCGGCAAGGTGAAATTCACCGGTTCGCAAATCCGCGAAGACTATCTGCAAAATCTGGTGCCCTTTCATCAGGGGGATTACTACAGTTCGGAGGATTTGGCCGAGCTGAACCGCCGTTTGTCCGCCACCAACTGGTTCAACTCGGTGGTGGTGTCCCCTGATTTCAACGATGCCAAAGAGAACAAGATTTTGCCGTTGGACGCGCTGGTAACGCCGCGTACGCGCAATACCATCGAAACCGGTATCGGTTACTCCACCGACGTCGGCCCGCGGGTGAAAGGCACCTGGAAAAAGCCCTGGCTCAACGATCGCGGCCACAGCCTGGAAACCAGTGCCAGCGTGTCGGCGCCGGAGCAGCAGCTGGATCTGACCTATAAGATCCCGCTGTTGAAGAATCCGCTGGAGCAGTATTACCTGCTGCAGGGCGGGCTCAAGAACGTCGACCTTAACGACACCAAATCCGTGACCTCCAAAGTGGTGGCTTCGCGCAACTGGGATCTCTCCAGCGGCTGGCAGCGGGCGATCAACCTGACCTGGCGCTGGGATAACTTTACCCAGGGCAACGTCAGCAACACCACCATGCTGCTGTACCCCGGCGTCAGCTTCAACCGCACCCGCTCGCGCGGCGGCCTGATGCCGACCTGGGGCGACAGCCAGCGCTACTCCATCGACGTATCCGACACCACCTGGGGCTCGGGCGTGGACTTCGCGCTGATGCAGGCGCAGAACGTCTGGATCCGCACGCTCGCCGACAAGCATCGTTTCGTGGCGCGCGGGCAGGTGGGATGGATAGAAACCAACGACTTCGACAAGGTGCCGCCGGATTTGCGCTTCTTCGCCGGCGGTGACCGCAGCATTCGCGGCTACAAGTACAAAGACATTTCTCCGCGCGGCGACGACGGCAAGCTGACCGGCGCCTCCAAGATGCTGACCGGCTCGCTGGAGTATCAATACAACGTGACCGGCAAATGGTGGGGGGCGATGTTCGTCGATTCCGGTGAAGCGGTGAACGATATCAAGCAGAGCAACTTCAAGACCGGCGCCGGCGTAGGCGTGCGCTGGCAGTCGCCGGTGGGGCCGGTGAAGCTGGATATCGCCGCGCCCGTGGGAGACAAGGACACTCACGGGATGCAGTTCTACATCGGTTTGGGGCCTGAACTATGAGCCTGGTTAAAAAGATTTGTCTCGGATTTCTGGTCGTTCTGCTGCTGCTGATCGGCGGACTGGCCTTTCTGGTGGGGACCACCACCGGTTTGCACATGGTCATCAACGGCGCGGCGCGCTGGGTGCCGGGGCTGGAGATCGCCGGCGTCAGCGGCGGCTGGCGCGATCTGACGCTGAAGGGCGTGAAGTATCAGATGCCGGGCGTGACGGTCAACGCCGGGCAATTCCATCTGTCCCTCGATCTCTCCTGCTTTAAACGCAGCTCGCTGTGCGTCAACGCCTTGACTGCTCAGGACGTGGACGTGGCGGTGAACACCAAAGAGATGGCGCCCTCCGCGCCGGTGGAGGAGAGCAGCGAGCCGACCACCAATCTCAGTACGCCTTATCCGATCACCCTGCGCCTGTTGGCGCTGAACAACGTCAAGGTCACCGTCGACGACACCGCCATTTCTCTGGCCGAGTTCCGCACCGGCGCACAGTGGCAAGAGCGTGCGCTGACGCTGATGCCGACCAAGATCGGCTCGTTGCTGATCGCCTTGCCGAAAACGCCGCAAAATCCGTTGCCGGAAGCGGTGCAACCGGCGGTCGAGGTGGCGAAAAAGGTCGGTGAGCAGGTTACCGACGCGGCGAAACCGGCGCCGCAGCCGGAAGAGAAGCCGCTTGGCGAAACGCTGAAGGAACTGTTCGCCAAACCGCTGTTGCCGGATCTGCCGGACATCCGCCTGCCGCTGGATATCACCGTGAAAGAGATCAGCGGTGAACAGCTGCGCTTGACCGGCGATACCGACGTGCTGATCACGAGTCTGTTGCTGCAGGCCAGCACGCAGGATCAGCATATCCAGCTGGACAACTTCGACGTGAAGTCGCCGCAGGGTACGCTGTCGGTGCAGGGGCAGGCGACCCTGACCGGCGATTGGCCGGTGGCCCTGACCGCCAACAGCGCGTTGAACATCGACCCGTTGAAGGGCGAGAAGGTGAAGCTGAACATCGGCGGCGGGTTGCGTGATGAGCTGAAGGTGGCGCTGAACCTGTCCGGCCCGGTCGGCGCCCAGCTCGATGTGCAAACCCGGCTGGCCGAAGCCGGCCTGCCGCTGGCGCTGACGCTGCAGAGCAAACAGCTGAAATGGCCGCTGAGCGGCGAGGCGCAGTACCAGGTTAACGATTTCCGCCTGCGCTTTAACGGCAAGGCGACCGACTATGCGTTGTCGACGCGCGCTAATCTGAAAGGTCAGGATCTGCCGCCGGCGGTGCTGACGCTGGACGGCAAAGGCAACGTCGAGCAGTTCAAGCTGGAGCGCCTGCGGCTGGCGGCGCTGCAGGGTAATACCGATCTCACCGCGCTGGTGGACTGGAGCAAGGCCATCAGCTGGAACTCGCAATTGACGCTGAGCGGCATCAATACCGCCAAGCAGTGGCCGGAATGGCCGGCGAAACTCGACGGCAAGATCACCACGCGCGGCAGCCTGCACGGCGGCAGCTGGCAGCTGCAGGTGCCGGTGCTGCAGCTGGACGGCAACGTGAAGCAGAACAAGGTCACGGCGCGCGGCACGCTGAGCGGCAACGCCGCCGGGCAGTGGAAAATCCCCGGCATCGATCTGACGTTGGGGCGCAACCAGCTGAACGTCAAAGGACAGCTGGACGAGAAGAGCTGGAACCTGGACGCCAACATCGACGCGCCGCGTCTGGACGGCGCGCTGCCGGGCCTGGGCGGCACCGCCAAAGGGCTGCTGAAGCTGCGCGGCAATCTGCAGGCACCTCAGCTGCTGGCGGATTTGACCGCCTCCGGTTTGCAGTGGCAGGCGCTGCGCATCAACCGGGTGAAGATCGACGGTGACGTGCGCTCCACGGATCAGATCCAGGGGCAGTTGGCGGTTCGCGTCGAGCAGCTGAAGCAGGACGCGCTGGAAGTCAGCCTGCTGACCCTGGACGCCAAAGGCAGCGAGAAGCAGCATCAGCTGCAGTTGAAGATCGACGGTAAGCCGGTCTCCGGCCAGCTGGCGCTGCAGGGCAGCTTCGATCGTCAGCAGCAGCGCTGGCGCGGCAATCTGAACAATACCCGCTTCGATACGCCGGTGGGGGAGTGGCGCCTGACGCGCGCCATCGCGCTGGACTACCTGAACACCGCGCAGAAAATCAGCATCGGGCCGCACTGTTGGCAGAACCCGAATGCCGAGCTGTGCGTGCCGAAGACCATCGAAGCCGGCCAGAGCGGCCAGGCCAGCGTGGTGCTCAACCGGTTCGATCTGGCGATGATCAAGCCGTTCCTCGGCCCGGAGACCGCCCTGAGCGGCGTGTTCACCGGCCGGGCCGACGTCAGCTGGAAACCGGGCGGCGCGCTGCCGGAGGCGAAGGTCACGTTGGCCGGCAACGGCGTCAAGGTGGTGCAGCAGGTGCAGGGCAACGCGCTGCCGATCGCCTTCGATACGCTGACCCTCAACGCCGGTCTGAACAACGGCCGCGCGCAGGCCGACTGGCGGATCAAACTGACCAACAACGGCCAGTTCGACGGCAATATCCAGGTGGCGGATCCGCAGGTGCGGCGCACCATCAGCGGCAACGTCAATATCACCAACATTTCGTTGGCGCTGATCAACCCAGCGCTGATGAAGGGCGAAAGCGCGGCGGGCATGCTGAACGCCAACCTGCGTCTGGGCGGCAGCGTGCAGAAGCCGCTGGTGTTCGGGCGTCTGGCGTTGGATCGGGCGAAGGTGCAGGGCCACTGGATGCCGTTCGATATGACCGACGCGCGGCTGGCGGTGAATTTCAATGGCATGACCTCGACGCTGGAAGGGCTGCTCAGCACCACGCGCGGCCAGCTGAATCTGGCGGGCGATGCCGACTGGCGTGACATCAACGCCTGGCGTGCGCGCATTGCCGCCAAGGGCGACAAACTGCGGGTGACGGTGCCGCCGATGATCCGCATCGACGTGTCGCCGGATCTGGTGTTCGAAGCCACGCCGCAGCTGTTCTCGCTCAACGGCAAGGTCGACATCCCTTGGGCGCGCATCACGGTGCAGGAGCTGCCGGAAAGCGCGGTGGGCGTCTCTTCCGACGAAGTGATGCTGGACGACCAGCTGAAGCCGATTCAACCGAAGACCGCCTCGATTCCGATCAACAGCAACCTGATGATCCACGTCGGCAATGACGTGCGGCTGGACGCCTTCGGCCTCAAAGCCCGCCTGAAGGGTGATTTGAAAGTGGTGCAGGACAAGAAAGGGCTGGGCCTCAATGGCCAGATTGACATCCCTTCCGGTCGCTTCCATGCTTATGGTCAGGATTTGATCGTGCGTAAAGGGCAGCTGATGTTCTCCGGCCCGCCGGATCAGCCGCTGCTCAATATCGAAGCGATCCGCAACCCGGAATCCACCGAGGACGACGTGACCGCTGGCGTGCGCGTGACCGGCCTGGCGGATGCGCCGAAGCTGGAAGTGTTCTCCGATCCGGCCAAATCGCAACAGGAAGCCCTGTCTTATCTGCTGCGCGGCCAGGGCTTGAACAGCTCAGGCGCCGACGGCAACGCCATGACGTCGATGTTAATCGGCATGGGGGTTGCACAAAGTGGTCAACTTGTGGGTAAAATCGGCGAGGCATTCGGCGTGAGTAATTTGGCTCTGGACACTCAAGGGGTTGGCGACAATTCCCAGGTTGTCGTGAGCGGCTATGTCCTCCCAGGCTTACAAGTAAAATATGGGGTGGGCATTTTCGACTCGCTGGCCACGCTGACGTTGCGTTATCGCCTGATGCCTAAGTTGTATCTTGAAGCGGTGTCTGGTCTCGACCAGGCATTAGATTTGCTCTATCAGTTTGAGTTTTAGCGATGCGAATAATTGTCTACGGCAGTTTACGACGCAAACAGGGAAACAGCCATTGGATGACCAACGCCCAATGGCTCGGCGAGCACGAGCTCGAAGGCTATCAGATTTACAATCTGGGCCATTACCCGGCGGCGATCCCTGGAGAGGGCACGATACATTGCGAGGTGTATCGTATTAACTCATCGATTCTGGCAGAGCTGGACGAACTGAAAAGCAACACCAAGGACTATAAGCGCGAGCTGATTCAGACGCCTTATGGGAGTGCGTGGATCTACCTGTACAAACACAGCGTGGACGGTTACCCGCGAATTACCAGCGGTGACTGGCTGAAGCGTCTCGAAGAACAGTAAGAAAAAAAACACCGCTCAATGAGCGGTGTTTTTTCATCGGACGGCGGCAGGATTACTTCTTGGCAGCGCGTTCGAAGGAGGCGATGATTTCCGCTTTAGCCGCGGCAGCGTCTGCCCAGCCTTCCACTTTCACCCATTTGCCTTTTTCCAGATCTTTGTAGTGCTCGAAGAAGTGAGCGATCTGGGCTTTCAGCAGTTCCGGCAGGTCGTTCACGTCTTTCACGTGATCGTACTCTTTGGTCAGCTTGCTGTGCGGTACCGCAACCAGCTTGGCGTCTTCACCGGCTTCGTCGGTCATCTTCAGTACGCCAACCGGACGGCAGCGGATCACGGAGCCCGGCTGCAGCGGGTATGGGGTTGGGACCAGCACGTCAACCGGATCACCGTCCAGAGACAGGGTGTGGTTGATGTAACCGTAGTTGCACGGGTAGAACATCGCTGTGGACATGAAACGGTCAACGAACAGCGCGCCGGTTTCTTTGTCGATTTCGTATTTGATTGGATCGGCGTTGGCCGGGATTTCGATTACTACGTAGATGTCTTCCGGCAGGTCTTTGCCAGCAGGGACCAGATTCAAGCTCATGTCGGTTTCCTTTAATCATCAAACCAGAAATGGAGTGGCGGCTATTATAGCGGACTCTTTTGCGATTTCCTGCCCTTTTCATCGTTGAAAACCCAGCGTGCCGGCGCAGGGATAATTTCCAGATTAATCCCGCCGCGGCATGAAGTTTTGCCTCCGCCTGCCGATAACTTCAACAAACAATAATGAGCCGGCAAAGCTGGCTCCGCGTTTTGCCACCCCTACTACGTCTGATCTCACTATTCTGAAGCCGGGAAGAACTCATGCTAAAAAAGATTACGGTGAAGGCTGGGCTGATCGCCCTGCTGAGCCTGATGACCATGCTGCTGATCATGGTCAGCGTTATTGGCGTCAACGCGATTAACGAAGGATCGCGCTCGATCCATACCTTGAACCAGATCCTCGGCGAAGAGCTGGGCTCGCTGGCCAACAGTTCCAACCTGACGCTGCGCGCCCGAACCGCCGCCTCGCTGGCGGTGCGCCAACGGGAGATCGGTCAGATCGATGTCTCTGACGCCACCGTGAGCCGCATCTACGGTTACCTCGAGCAGTCGAACAAGGAAATGGCGCGCTTTGTCGGCGTCGGCACCGTAACCGATCGCGGCCGCGAACTCTCCAATCGCCTGCAAAACAGCTATCGCGCCTATCTGGAGCAGGGCGTGAAGCCGATGGCCGCCGCCATCAAAGCCGGCAAGATCGATGAGTATTACCATATCCAGGAGACGCGCATTTCCGCCTTGAGCATCGCGTTTGAAAAGGATCTCACCGATTTCCGCAGCTTCGCCATGAAGCTCGGCGAGAAGCAGGTGTATGAGGCGGAAAGCAACGCCAGCACCAAGATCTCGCTGATCGTGGTGGCGGGCCTGCTCAGCGTGCTGTTGGCGTTGCTGGCCTGGTTCGCGCTGCGCGTGATTATTCTGCGTCCGCTGGACGAGTCCATCGCGCAGTTGGAACACATCGCCGGCGGCGATCTGACCCACGAGATCCGTGGCGAGGGCGATACCGAGATGGGGCGCCTGGTGCGGGCGATGCTGCGCATGCAGCAGGCGCTGGCCAGTTCGGTCAGCAAAGTGCGTGACGCCAGCAGCCAGATCGACACCGGTTCGCGCGAACTGGCGGCCGGCAACCTGCATCTGGCGCAGCGCACCGAAGAATCGGCCGCGTCGCTGGAAGAGACCGCCGCCAGCATGGAACAGCTGACCTCGACGGTGAAAATGAACGCCGAGAACTGTGAACAGGCCAACCAGCTGGCGCTGAGCGTGTCCGATATCGCCAACCAGGGCAGTGAGGTGGTCAGCCAGGTGATGAGCAAGATGCAGGCGATCACCGACAGCTCGCGCCGCATCGCCGATATCATCAGCGTGATGGACGGCATCGCCTTCCAGACCAACATCCTGGCGCTGAACGCGGCGGTGGAAGCCGCGCGCGCCGGCGAACAGGGCCGCGGTTTCGCGGTGGTGGCCGGTGAAGTGCGCAACCTGGCGCAGCGCAGCGCCCAGTCGGCGAAAGAGATCAAAGGGCTGATCGAGGCGTCGCAAAACCGGGTGCAGGAAGGCGAACAGATGGTGGAGTCGGCGGCGCAGACCATGAGCGGCATCACCGGTGAAGTGGGCCGGGTGACGGCGTTGATGCGTGAGATCTCGGCGGCGACGCGCGAACAAAGCAGCGGTATCGAACAGGTGAACCTGGCGGTGGCGCAGATGGATCAGGTGGCGCAACAGAATGCGGCGCTGGTGGAGGAGTCTGCGGCGGCGACGCGCTCGCTGGAAGATCAGGCTCAGCTGCTGGCGCAGAGCATGGCGGCGTTCAAGCTGTAAGGCAATAAGGGTTCGGCAAGGCGCCGAACCCTGGCAAAGAACGCGTTACTCGTCCGGATTTTCGGCGATGAAGCGTTCTGCGTCTTCCACCATCGACTTGGTGCCGACGAAGAATGGCGCGCGCTGGTGCAGTTTCACCGGCGTGATGTCCAGAATGCGGTTTTTGCCGTCGCTGGCCTTGCCGTCGGCCTGTTCGGCCAGGAACGCCATCGGGTTGCATTCGTACAGCAGGCGCAGCTTGCCTTGCGGGTGGCTGGCGGTGCTTGGGTAGATGTAGATGCCGCCTTTCAGCAGGTTGCGGTGGAAGTCCGCCACCAGAGAACCGATGTAGCGCGAGGTGTAAGGGCGCTGCGTCGCTTCATCCTGCTCCTGGCAGTACTTGATGTATTTCTTCACGCCGAGAGGGAACTTGATGTAGTTGCCTTCGTTGATGGAATACATGTTGCCGCTCGCCGGGAAACGCACTTTCTCGTGAGAGAGACAGAACACGCCCAGAGACGGATCGTACGTGAAGGCGTGGACGCCGTAACCGGTGGTGTACACCAGCATGGTGGACGAACCGTAAACCACGTAACCCGCTGCGACCTGGGCGCTGCCCGGCTGCAGGAAGTCTTCTTCGGTCACCGGCGTGCCGACCGGCGTGATGCGACGATAGATAGAGAAAATCGTACCGACCGAGACGTTGACATCGATGTTGGACGAACCGTCCAACGGATCCATCAATACGACATACTTGGCATTTTCAGCTCGCTCGCCGTCGAATATCACGATTTCATCTTCTTCTTCGGAAGCGATACCCGCAACTTCACCACGCGCTTTCAACGCCGCTTTCAGTTTTTCGTTCGCGTACAGGTCCAGTTTCATCTGAACTTCGCCCTGTACGTTGGACACCCCGCTGGTCCCCAGAATATCAACCAGGCCGGCCTTGTTGATGTCGCGGTGAATGATTTTGGCGCCCAGTTTAATGGCAGAAAGTAACGCGGTCAGCTCGCCGGTGGCGTGCGAGAAGTCGTGCTGTTTCTCGACGATAAATTCGCCTAACGTTTTCATGACACAATCCCTGAATCTACGGATGGATAGCGGCCTGTTAACAAACCGCCAACGTTTTCGCGAGCAGTGTAGCCCAAAGATGCGCGCCATTCATAGGCAAATCCATTTCTTCTGGACGATTCTGAGCGTTAGAATATGCCGACATTCGATGCACTCACATGAGAAACCTATGCGCATTCACATTCTTGGGATCTGTGGCACCTTTATGGGCGGGCTGGCGATGCTGGCGCGCTCACTGGGGCATGACGTCACCGGTTCGGACGCCAACGTCTATCCGCCGATGAGCACGCTGCTGGAGAACCAGGGGATCGATCTTATTCAGGGTTATGATCCGGCCCAGCTGGATCCGGCGCCGGATCTGGTGATCATCGGCAACGCCATGACGCGCGGCAACCCGTGCGTGGAGGCGGTGCTGGAGCGTGGTATCCCTTACGTTTCCGGCCCGCAGTGGCTGCACGACGCCGTGTTGCGCGATCGCTGGGTACTGGCGGTCGCCGGCACCCACGGCAAAACCACCACCGCCGGCATGGCGACCTGGATCCTCGAAGCCTGCGGCTACCAGCCGGGCTTCGTCATCGGCGGCGTGCCGGGCAACTTCGACGTCTCGGCTCGCCTCGGCGGCAGCCCGTTCTTCGTGATCGAGGCCGACGAGTATGACTGCGCGTTCTTCGACAAGCGCTCCAAGTTCGTGCACTACAGCCCGCGCACGCTGATCATGAACAACCTGGAGTTCGACCACGCCGATATCTTCGACGATCTGAAAGCCATTCAGAAACAATTCCACCACCTGGTGCGCCTGGTGCCGGGAAAAGGCAAGATCATCCTGCCGGACAACGACAGCCACCTGAAGCAGGTGATGGCGATGGGCTGCTGGAGCGAACAGGAGCTGGTGGGCGAAGAGAGCACCTGGCGCGCGCAGAAGCTGACGCCGGACGCCAGTCATTACGCGGTGTTCCTCGACGGCGAGCAGGTCGGCGAAGTGAACTGGGCGCTGGTGGGCGAGCACAACATGCATAACGGCCTGATGGCCATCGCGGCGACCCGTCACGTTGGCGTGCAGCCGGCGGACGCCTGCCGCGCCTTGGGCGACTTCATCAACGCCCGTCGCCGCCTGGAGCTGCGTGGCGAAGCCAACGGCGTCACGGTCTACGACGATTTCGCGCACCACCCGACGGCGATCCTGGCCACTCTGGCCGCGCTGCGCGGCAAGGTAGGCGGCACGGCGCGCATTCTGGCGGTGCTGGAGCCGCGATCCAACACCATGAAAATGGGCATCAGCAAAAACGATCTGGCGCCTTCGCTCGGCCGTGCCGATGAAGTGTTCCTGTTCCAGCCGCATCACATTCCGTGGCAGGTTGCGGAAGTGGCGGATGCCTGCGTGCAGCCGGCGCACTGGAGCGCGGATCTCGACACGCTGGTGGAGATGGTGGTGAAAACCGCACAGCCGGGCGACCACATTCTGGTGATGAGCAACGGCGGTTTCGGCGGCATTCACGATCGCCTGTTGGACGCGTTGGCGAAAAAGCAGGAACCGAAGGTGACCTACTGATTGTTCAGCCGCATAAGCCAACCTAAGGGCCGCATTCGCGGCCTTTTTTACGCCCATAAAAAAGCCCTCGCGAGCGAGGGCAACGGGGTTCGTCGGATAGGACGACGAGAGGGTCTCTGGGAAATCGGCGTTTGCGTCAGAACTCGGCAGTGGCAGTGACGAGGGTAATCAGCTCTGCAAAGCCGTTCCCAGAGTTGTTATTTGTAAATCTCGGCGGTGGCGTGGTAGTTGCCTTCGTTACGCGCTTCGATCACGCGGTAGGCGGTCGCGCCTTTAGCATCGGCTTTCTCCGACAGCGCCTGGCGAATGTCGGTCGGTGCGCCGTCGATACCGCTGACGGTAATGGTGCCGATAGATTGCAGATTGGCGGTCTGATCGTTAGTCACCAACTGGGCGGCAGACGCGCCAAAGGAGATGACAGACAGCAAACCGAGTGCAGCGAGAGTAGTTTTCATGTTCATGATAGCGATCCTTGGTCATAACAGCCTGGAAGGGCTTGGCAGCGATTTTTATTCTTGAAGGCCGTTATGACAGCGTTTGATTCCAGAGATGTATTGCCCGTTGCCGGGTAATGCCGGTACTTATTTGTAGATTTCAGCGGTCGCGTGGAAGTTGCCGTCGTTGCGCGCTTCGATCACGCGGTAAGCGGTTGCCCCTTTGGCATCGGCTTTATCGGACAGCGCCTGACGAATGTCGGAAGGCGCAGCGGCGACGCCGCTCACGGTGATCACACCGGCGGGCTGCAGTTTTGCGGCCTGGGTTGCGTCAACAGATTGTGCTGCGAATGCGCCAAAGGAAAGCATGGACAGAACGCTCAGGGTTGCAACGGTAGCTTTAATTTTCATCATCTCACCTCATCGTATTCTTTTATCAGTTCCAACGAACTGTGATTCAGTTCACGGAAATGAGTATACAGCTAGTAACGTGAAAAATTAATAGTTCGCTAACAGTTGCTAGTGAAACTTTAAACCGATGAACCTTATTTTTTATAACTACAAGGAATAAAAAACGCTCATAAAACGATCTTTCGATGTTAATTTTATGTAATTTCAATAAGGTAAGTGCTTTTGACTAAAAGTGCGGAAGATCACAGTGGGTACTGCTGGTTACATGGATATGTCATGGAAATGTGTTGTTGCGGGATAAAAAAGCAGTGTTAAACGCGGTTGAAGGCCGGAAAGGTAACGCGAGGGTTAAAGAAGCGCTAACAAAATGCGGGCGGTAGCCGCACTTTGTTAGCGCCAGGTTTCACAGCTCTTGCTCGAACACGCCCAGGATCGCTTCATGCAGCTTCTGAGCGGTAAAGCCGCTGGACGGCGTGACGAAAATCGTGTCGTCGCCGGCGATAGTGCCGAGGATGCCCTGGGATTTGCCCAAGGAGTCAAGCAGGCGGGCGATCAGCTGTGCGGCGCCCGGACTGGTGTGGATCACCACGACGGCGTCGTTATGGTCGACGTCCAGCACCAGGTTCTTCAGCGGGCTGGTGGTGGTCGGCACGCCGAGTTCGGCAGGAAGGCAATACACCATTTCCATTTTGGCATTGCGCGTACGTACCGCACCGAACTTGGTCAGCATGCGCGATACTTTGGATTGGTTAATGTTTTCGAAGCCTTCTTCTTGCAGCGCCAAAACGATCTCGCCTTGAGAACTGAATTTTTCTTCTTTCAATAACGCTTTGAACGTCTTGATCAGATCTTCCTGTTTTGCGGGATTACGCATTTTGCACCGTGGAATGTTGATAATGGAAGTCATGATTATGCATATAGATGAATTTTTATGCAACAAAGGCCGACCCAAAGAAAATAAACATGACCGGGCGGCGAGGAAAGGGCGGCATTTTAACAAAATCCGGCCGTGATGAATATGCCCTTTTGACGTCGGAAAATCGGCCTGCGCTGGTAAATAAAATGTTATTAAAATGATGTTGTTCTGATGTTGCGTAAGGGTGTAATGTAACGGCCGGTTAACTTGCTCGTGAATAACCTCGCACTATTTTTGATTAGTGTGCGCTATGCCCTTCATGCGTAAGCGATTTAATCTAAAATGGGCGCGACAGCGGTCATTTTATTGCACCTGCAGGCAACAATTAGCTAATTTATTGTTTTTAAAGGTGTAATAATTTAAGGTCCGTCACCAACACATTCACGGCGCTTTATATATTTAAGACAATAAAGGAGTATAGGATGAAAGTTGCAGTTCTCGGTGCTGCTGGCGGTATCGGCCAGGCCCTCGCCCTTCTACTCAAAACCCAGCTTCCTTCAGGTTCTGAACTCTCTCTCTACGACATTGCCCCCGTTACCCCAGGCGTTGCCGTCGACTTAAGCCACATCCCAACCGCAGTTAAAATCAAAGGCTTCAGCGGCGAAGACGCGACCCCGGCTCTGCAGGGTGCGGACGTGGTGCTGATTTCCGCCGGCGTGGCCCGTAAGCCAGGCATGGATCGCTCTGACCTGTTCAACGTTAACGCCGGCATCGTGCGTAACCTGATTGAGCAAGTGGCGAAAACCTGCCCGAAAGCCTGCATCGGCATCATCACCAACCCGGTTAACACCACGGTCGCCATCGCGGCGGAAGTGTTGAAAAAAGCCGGCGTTTACGACAAGAACAAACTGTTCGGCGTGACTTCGCTGGATATCATCCGTTCCAACACCTTCGTGGCCGAGCTGAAAGGCAAGCAGCCGGAAGAGTTGAACGTGCCGGTCATCGGCGGCCACTCTGGCGTGACTATCCTGCCTCTGCTGTCGCAGATCCCTGGCGTGAGCTTCACCGATCAGGAAGTGGCGGATCTGACCAAACGCATTCAGAACGCCGGCACCGAAGTGGTGGAAGCCAAAGCCGGTGGCGGGTCTGCTACGCTGTCCATGGGCCAGGCGGCCGCGCGTTTCGGTCTGTCTCTGGTGCGCGCACTGCAGGGCGAGAAAGGCGTTGTGGAATGCGCTTACGTTGAAGGCGACGGCAAATACGCTCGCTTCTTCGCACAGCCGCTGGTGCTGGGTAAAAACGGCGTTGAAGAACGCAAGGATATCGGCACGCTGAGCGCCTTCGAACAGAAAGCGCTGAATGAGATGCTGGACGTGCTGCACAAAGATATCGAACTGGGCGAGAAGTTCATCAATAACTGATCGTCGCCGATAGTCAGCCGATAAACGCCGCCGGACGCTGTTCCGGCGGTTTTTTTTGCCCCGCGTTCACGATTTGATGCGGGCTTTTCGATCCAGCAGGCAATCGCTGTGCGGATCATAATAGCGGCTTGGCCAGATCTCCGATGGGTGGATGCCGATTGCTTCGGCGATCAGCCATTCCCCCTTCGGCCAGGGACGCGACAGCGCGTTGGCCAGCGTTGATGAGCTTAATCCGGCCTTGCGCGACACCGCCGCCAGCGTGGTGCCCTGTTTGCGTAACGCCGCGATGATATCTGCCGGATGCCAATCTGGGTTCCTTGAATTCATGTTTACATTCCTTTTCTGATTAGCCAAAGTTGCGTTAGTGGTATAACTAACGGATCAGGGTTAGGCGTTTGAACAACGTGAAACGCTTATTCGGAAACAAGAATACCATTAAATTTCCTAAAAAATACCCAAGTAATTTCCAAAAATGACTTTGCCCACTATTGCCCAGAGATGATGGCTATGAAAAACGAGTGGTTTGCCGCCAAGGAACTGACAGGCATCGCAGGATTACCTTCCTCACCACAGGGAATCAATCTGATGGCCCGGCGCGAAGGCTGGATAAGCCGCAGGCGTAAAGGCGTGCAGGGAAAAGCGTTGGAGTATCATATCGACAGCCTGCCGCCTGGTGCACGCAACCTGCTGATGCTGAAAGAAGATGGGGCGGCGTATGACGTAGAACGCCAGGATCCGTTAGCGGTATGGATCGAGTATTACTACCATTTGACGGAGAGCGAGCGCGAGAAAATGGTGGCTTTCCTGATGCGGGAAGGGATAGGCGGCCTGCTAGCGCGTATTGACGAAGAGAACAATACCTAGACAGGCCCGCCTCAGCGGGCCTGATAAGAATGTTAAGAAACTTTTATTTCTTAAAAATCGCGTTGCACTGCCAGATGCGCCAGGCCTTCCAGCGCCGTGCGGTGCTCCGAGGCCGGCAAGACCTGCAGCGCGGCGATCGCCTTGTCGGCTTCTTCCTCGGCGCGTTGGCGAGTGTATTCCAGCGAACCGCATTGTTGCATCGCCTGCAATACCGGCTCCAGCAGATGACGACCGTTGCCTTGCTCAATCGCGCCACGGATCATCTCACGCTGTGCGTCGTCGCCGTTGTGCATCGCGTGCAGCAGCGGCAGGGTCGGTTTCCCTTCATTCAGATCGTCACCGGTGTTTTTGCCCAGGGTGCTGCCGTCGGCGCTGTAGTCGAGCAGATCGTCGATCAGCTGGAAAGCGGTGCCGAGGTAGCGGCCATAATCTTGCAGCGCCTTCTCTTGCTCGGCGTTGGCGCCGGACAGGATCGCCGACGATTGCGCCGCCGCCTCAAACAGACGGGCGGTTTTGCTGTAGATCACCCGCATATAGCTTTCTTCGCTGATGTCAGGATCGTGCACGTTCATCAACTGCAGCACTTCGCCTTCGGCGATGACGTTGACCGCCTCCGACATCAGCGCCAGCACGCGCAGCGATTCCAGGCTGGTCATCATCTGGAAGGCGCGGGTATAGATAAAGTCGCCGACCAGCACGCTGGCGGCGTTGCCGAACGCGGCGTTGGCGGTGGCTTTGCCGCGGCGCATGTCCGATTCGTCGACGACGTCGTCATGCAGCAGCGTGGCGGTATGGATGAATTCGATCAGGGCGGCGACGGTGACGTGCTTGTTGCCTTCATAGCCCAACGCGCGCGCCGCCAGGACGGCGATCATCGGCCGGATGCGTTTACCGCCACCGCTGATAATGTAATAGCCAAGCTGATTGATGAGCGTGACATCGGAATTCAGCTGTTCGAGAATTGTTGCGTTCACGGCCGCCATATCTTGCGCGGTTAACTCGGTAATTTGCTCTAGGTTCATTGTGTTTTTTTCAGCTGTGTTTCTCTTCACCGCGTTGAGATCGCTGCTCACATCGGTACATGGCGGTAACTGTCCCTATGATTGTACTTGAAAAACGGTTCAGATAAACGCCACGAAAGAAACTGTGTTTTTTTTCTTCTTTTTTGTACATCTGGTCTTATTCTGCTCTTGTCATGCGCCGCTTTTTTGCGTAGAATTCGCGCCCTATTGTGAATATTTATAGCGCGCTCTGAACTAACACAGTCGGGCACGCGGAAAGCGGAGTTTTATATGTACGCGGTTTTCCAAAGTGGTGGTAAACAACACCGAGTAAGCGAAGGTCAGACCGTTCGCTTGGAAAAGCTGGACATCGCAACTGGTGAAGCGGTTGAGTTTGACCAGATTCTGATGATCGCTAATGGCGAAGATATCAAAATCGGCGTTCCTTTCGTCGATGGCGGCAAGATCAAAGCTGAAGTCGTTGCTCACGGTCGTGGCGAGAAAATTAAAATTGTTAAGTTTCGTCGTCGTAAACACCACCGTAAGCAGCAGGGCCACCGTCAGTGGTTCACTGACGTTAAAATCACCGGCATCAGCGCTTAAGTTAGGAGAGCGGATTAATGGCACACAAAAAGGCTGGCGGCTCGACTCGTAACGGTCGCGATTCAGAAGCTAAACGTCTGGGCGTAAAACGCTTTGGCGGCGAAGCAGTACTGGCAGGCAGCATCATCGTTCGTCAGCGCGGCACCAAATTCCACGCTGGTACCAACGTGGGTTGCGGCAAAGACCACACTCTGTTTGCTTTGAAAGACGGTAAAGTCAAATTCGAAGTTAAAGGCCCGAGCAATCGTAAATTCATCAGCATCGAAGCTGAATAATTTTTCGAGCCTTACGAAATAGATGTAAGCCCCGCAATTCGTTGCGGGGCTTTTTACATTTATGGGTTGCCTGCGGGCAGCCCTGTCAGCGTTGGCGAAGGTAATATGGATACGAAGCAGCAGGTCGGCGTGGGTATTTCCCTGGCGTTAACCACGGCGGTTTGCTGGGGCGCGTTGCCGATCGCGATGAAAGAAGTGTTGGCGGTGATGGAGCCGTTTACCGTCGTTTGGTATCGCTTTACCATGGCCGCCATCGGTTTGGGCGTGATCCTCGCGGTGCGCGGCAAGCTGCCGCCGCTGAAGATGTTCCGTCAACCGCGTTGGCTGCTGCTGTTGGCGATCGCCACGGCGGGGCTGTTGGGCAACTTTGTGTTCTTCAGTTCCTCGCTGCAATACCTGAGCCCGACGGCGTCGCAGGTGATTGGCCAGCTGTCGCCGGTGGGCATGATGTTCGCCAGCGTGCTGATTTTAAAAGAGCGCATGCGCATCACCCAGGTCATTGGCGCCTTGATGCTGATTTGTGGACTGATGTTGTTTTTCAACGTCAGTCTGATAGAGATCTTTACCCGGCTGACGGACTACACGCTGGGCGTCATGCTGGGCGTGTGTGCGGCGATGGTCTGGGTGAGCTACGGCGTGGCGCAGAAGGTATTGCTGCGACGGCTGGCTTCGCCGCAGATCCTGGTTATGTTGTACACTTTATGTGCGATGGCGTTGTTCCCTCTGGCCAAACCCGAGGTGATTTTCCAGCTTAGCGGCTGGCAATTGGCGTGCCTGCTGTTTTGCGGCGCCAACACGTTGATCGGCTATGGCGCGCTGGCGGAAGCGATGGCGCGCTGGCAGGCGGCGCAGGTGAGTGCGTTGGTGACGCTGACCCCGCTGTTTACCCTGCTGTTTTCTGATTTATTGGCGCTGGCCTGGCCCCAGGCATTCGCCGCGCCGACGTTAAATCTCGTCGGCTATGTTGGCGCGTTTGTGGTCGTGGCGGGCGCTATGTTTTCCGCAATTGGTCACCGGTGGTGGCCGCGACGGGCAGAACCCCCCCAGGTTGCTCCTTTGAAGCAGCCCGGTGAATGATTTACGGAGACGGTAAATGAAGTTTGTAGATGAAGCAGCGATTCTGGTCGTTGCAGGCGATGGCGGCAACGGATGCGTCAGCTTCCGCCGCGAAAAATATATCCCTAACGGTGGGCCTGACGGCGGCGACGGCGGCGACGGCGGTGACGTCTACCTGCTGGCGGACGAGAACCTCAATACCCTGATCGACTACCGCTTTGAGAAGTCTTTCCGCGCCGAGCGCGGTCAGAATGGCCAGAGCCGCGACTGTACCGGTAAACGCGGTAAAGACGTCATCATCAAGGTGCCGGTCGGCACGCGCGTGAAGGATCAGGGCACCGGCGAGATCCTCGGCGACATGACCCGTCACGAGCAGAAACTGATGGTCGCCAAAGGCGGCTGGCACGGTCTGGGTAACACCCGTTTCAAATCGTCGGTCAACCGTGCGCCGCGTCAGAAGACGCTGGGCACCGCCGGCGAAGCGCGCGATCTGTTGCTGGAGCTGTTGCTGCTGGCCGATGTGGGCATGCTGGGGCTGCCGAACGCCGGCAAATCGACCTTCATCCGCGCGGTGTCCGCCGCCAAGCCGAAGGTGGCCGATTATCCGTTTACCACGCTGGTGCCAAGCCTGGGCGTGGTGCGCATGGACCACGAGCAGAGCTTTGTGGTCGCCGACATTCCGGGGCTGATCGAGGGCGCCTCCGAAGGCGCTGGCCTGGGCATTCGCTTCCTGAAACACCTGGAGCGTTGCCGCGTGCTGTTGCACCTGGTGGACATTGCGCCGATCGACGAATCCGATCCGGTGGAAAACGCCAAAGTCATCATCAACGAGTTGAACCAATACAGCGAAAATCTGGCGCAGAAGCCACGCTGGCTGGTGTTCAACAAAATTGATGTGATTGGTGAGGAAGAAGCTGCCGAACGCGCCAAGGCGATTGTGGAAGGCATGGGCTGGGAAGGAAAGTACTACATGATCTCCGCCGCCAACCGCGAAGGCGTCAACGCGCTGTGCTGGGACGTGATGAACTTCATCAACACCCAGCCGAAAGCGATGGCGATCGAAGAAAGCGCGCCGGAAAAAGTCGAATTCATGTGGGACGACTATCACCGCGAACAGCTGGCGGAGATGGAATCGGAAGCGGATGACGACTGGGATGACGACTGGGACGAAGACGACGACGAAGGCGTCGAAATCATTTACCAGAAGTAATTCGATGATAAAGGGCTCAGCAACGCTGGGCCCTTGTTATTTGAGCGCCTTTTCCGGCAGCCAACACTGGGCATTCAGGCCGCGCGCATCGCGGCGGTTTTCCAGCGTCAAGCGCCCCTGGTGCAGCTGCACGATGCGGATCACGATATTCAAGCCCAGTCCGCTGCCGCCGTAGCGTTGATCCATGCGGCGAAACGCCTGCGTCAGCTCCCCGACCATCTCTTCCTTGATCCCCGGGCCATCGTCGATGACCTGCAGCAGATAACCGCGGTCCTGCGGCGTTAACCGCACCTGTATCGCGCCACCTTCCGGGCCGTATCGGTGGGCGTTTTCGACCAGGTTGCGCAGCAGCAGCCGCAGCAGCACCGGATCGCCGTTCACCGCGGCGGCGGCCGGCAATTGCCAGGCCAGCGTTTGCCCGCGTTGGGCGGTCATTTCGTCGAGCTCTTCACGCAGCGGCTGGATCACATCGGCTACCCAATCGAAATGCTGGTAATGGCCGCTGGCAAAGTCTTGCCCGGCGCGCGACAGCATCAGCAGTTGCTCGACGGTGTGCATCAGTTGATCGATGCGGGCGATCAGCGCCTGGCTGCCCTTGACGCCCTGTTTTTCCATCAGTTCCAGATGCAGGCGGATGCCGGCCAGCGGCGTGCGCAGCTCGTGGGCGGCGTCGGCGGTGAACAGGCGTTCCTGCTGAATGGTGTTGTCCAGCCGCGAGAACAGCTGATTGAGCGCATTGGTGACCGCCACCATTTCCTGGCTGTCGCTGGTGATCGGCAGCGGCGTCAGGTTATCGGCAGAGCGCTTTTCCAGCCGCTGCTGCAATTGGTTGAGCGGGCGGGTGATCCAGCTGATGGCCCAGAAAGACGCCAGCAGGGTCACGATCATCATGATCAGCGAAGGCGCCAACAGCGAGGCGATGGCTTCGGCGATCTCGGTATCGACGCGCTCGCTGCGCACTTTGGCGGACAGGGTTTCGTCCACCAGGAAGCTGATCTGTTCCTGGCTTTCGTGCCACAGCCAGAAGGCGCTGATGAGCTGCGTGACCAACAGGATCAGCGCCAACATCAGCAGCAGGCGGCGGCGCATGCTGATCATGAGGAAGGTTCCAGGCGGTAGCCGATGCCGCGCACGGTGCGGATGCGATCCTTGCCCAGTTTACGGCGCAGGTTGTGGATGTGCACTTCCAGCGTGTTGGAGCCCAGATCGTCTTGCCAGGTGTAGAGATCTTGTTGCAGGAGCTCACGGTTGACCGTCTGCCCGGCACGCATGATCAGGCGCGACAGAATGGCGAACTCTTTTGGCGTGACTTCCACCGGCTGTTGCTGCAGGTAGACCTGCTGGCTGGAGAGGTTCAACTGCAGGTCATCCACCTGCATCAGATTGTCGCTGTGGCCCTGGTAGCGCCGAAGGAGGGCGCGCACGCGCGCCTGCAGCTCAACCAGCGCGAAGGGTTTGACCAGGTAGTCGTCGGCGCCGGCGTCCAGCCCGTCGACGCGATCTTCCAGGGCGTCGCGGGCGGTCAGGATCAGCACCGGCAGATCGATCTGCTGGCGGCGCCACTGCCGCAGCAGCGCCGCGCCGTCCATGTCCGGCAGGCCGAGATCCAGGATCACCATGCTGTATTGGCTGGTGATGAGCAGGCTGTTGGCCTCCGCCGCCGTGGCGGCACAGTCGCAGACGTAACCCTCGCCGGTCAGCGCCAACGCCAGCCCCTGTTGCAGCAGTTCATCATCTTCAACGACCAGCAGCTTCATGACGACCCTCAGTTGTTTTGGTAAATATCCCGATACAGGCGGCTTTCGAAGCGCACCAGCGGCGCGCGGCGCTGTTTCTGATCTTCCGGCGGCACGGCGTAGCCGGAGAGATACTGAACGAAGGCCATGCGCTGGCCGCTGGCGGTCGTGATGAAGCCCGCCAGGTTGTAGACGCCCTGCAGCGCGCCAGTCTTGGCCGACACCTTGCCGTCGACGCCGGCTTCATGCAGGCCGCCGCGGTAGCGCAGGGTGCCGTCATAGCCGGACAGCGGCAGCATCGAGATAAAGTTCAGCTCGTTGTCGTGCTGCGCGATGTACTGCAGCGCCTGCATCATGGTCGCCGGGGCCAGCAGGTTGTGGCGCGACAGGCCGGAACCGTCAGCGATGATGGTATTGCCCAGATCGATGCCGGCCTTCTGGCGCAGCACCTGCCGTACCGCATCGGAACCGGCTCGCCAGGTGCCCGGCACGCCGAAGCGTTCGTGGCCGATGGTGCGGAAGACGGTATCGGCGATCATATTGTCCGATTTCTTCAGCATGATCTTCAACAGATCGTGCAGCGGCGCTGACTGGGTTTGCGCGATCACCGTGCCGGTGATGCCAGGGCGCGTCTGGCGTTTCAAATGTCCGTCGATTTGGATGCCGGCCTGCGTCAGCTCGTCTTTCAGGATGGCGCCCGCGTAGCTGGCACCGTCCTGGATGGCGAAGGCCAACGGCAGCGGTTCGCTGCGCTGCGTCAGGCAGCCGGTCAGGGTAAAGCGGTTCAGCTCGCCCGGCACCACGTCCAGTTCGCAGTACTGCGCGTCAGCGGAGCCGCGTGCCAGGGTGCGCACCTGGCTAAACATATTGACCGGATAATAGGAGGCGACGCGGATAAACGCCATGTCGCCCGGATTTGGCGCGCTGTACAGCGAGACCGAGAAACAGTTGCGATCGACGATGGCGGCGGCCGGCGGCGCGCTGAAGCACTGCGTCAGATCGTTCCACGGCCAGCCGGGCGCCTTGTCATGGCTGGCGAAGACCGAGGTGTCGACCAGCACGTCGCCGCTGATTTGGCGCACGCCCTGCTTCTTCAGGACGGCCACCATATTGCGCAGGCTCTGGCGTTTGAAAGTCGGATCGCCGCTGAAGCGGGCAATCAGGTTGCCGCGCAGCACGCCGTCGCGAATATCGCCCTGGCTCTCCAGCGTGGTGGTGAAACGGTAATCGGGCCCGAGTTGCAATAGCGCAGCCAGCGCCGTCAGCACTTTTTGGGTACTGGCCGGCAGCGCCATCTGCTGAGAGTGGTAATCGATCGTCGGCGCGCTGGCGCCGATCTTCTGAACGACCAGGGCAAGGTTGGCCCCATCAGGCAGATATTGTGTGTACTCTTCAACCGGGGCCGCATTCGCATTCAGAACAAATGCGCAAGCCAATGCACTGACAATTCGTGAAAAACGCATAATCTCGGGATAACAGCTGGATAACGTGCCGTCATACTACGGTGCAATCAGGGAAAAAGTAAACGATGACCCTCAAGGAACTCTAGGCTAAAATGCGTATCAAAATGCAAAACCGATCTTGGCTTGGGCCCCGTTCCGAGTCAGGTTTCTTTTGTTTGTCGCCTGGAGGCGGGGGGCGGTATGCCAACCGTGTTTTCATACGAATACGTCAGGATGACGGTTATTTGAACAGGAAAGATTTAGAGGTATTTATACGATGAACCAAATTCCGATGACCTTGTTTGGCGCTGAAAAACTGCGCGAAGAGCTCGAATATCTGAAAAGCGTGCGCCGCCCGAAAATCATTGCGGATATCGCTGAAGCGCGTGAACACGGCGACCTGAAAGAAAATGCCGAGTACCATGCCGCCCGCGAACAGCAGGGTTTCTGTGAAGGCCGCATTCAGGAAATCGAAGCCAAGCTGTCCAATGCTCAGGTGATCGACATCACCAAGATGCCGAACACCGGTCGGGTGATCTTCGGCGCCACCGTATCGGTGATGAATCTGGACAGCGAAGAAGAAGTGACTTACCGCATCGTTGGCGACGATGAGGCCGATTTCAAGAAAAATCTGATTTCGGTAAACTCGCCGATGGCGCGCGGCCTGATCGGCAAAGAGCAAGACGATGTGGTGGTGATCAAAACCCCAGGCGGCGACGTGGAATACGAGATCCTGAAGGTCGAGTATCTCTGATCGGGACCGTTGGTCATTAATGCGCCAACGTTTTGTAAAGATAGGAAAAAGGCCGCAAGCGGCCTTTTATCTTGGTCAGGCGCATGGCACCTTTTCGTTAACCTGATGGTTATTAACGCGGTAGACTGATCTTGCGCTCTTTCGACGGGCGGTAAAGAATAAGCGTACTGCCGATAACTTGCACATTGCAGGCGCCCGTTTCACGCACGATAGCGTCGGCGATCAGGGTCTTGGTTTCGCGATCTTCAGCGGCGATTTTTACCTTGATCAGCTCATGATGCTCCAGAGCCTGTTCAATTTCAGCCAGCACCCCTTCGGTAAGACCGTTATTGCCCAGCATCACCACCGGTTTTAACGGATGCGCCAGGCCTTTCAGGTGCTGTTTTTGTTTATTATTCAGATTCATTGTCTTTTTTGCTTAAGTTGGGATTGAAAACGGTACATTCTACCGCCATCTCATGTATATCACCAAATCGGTCTTCACCGGTGTGAGTCTACGTGAGCAGCGACCCTGACATAAGACTCTTTTTATGATAGTTGGAAAACGAGATGGCTAATAAAAAGCGTTCGGCTAGCTCCAGTCGCTGGTTACAAGAACACTTTAGCGATAAATATGTACAGCAGGCGCAGAAAAAGGGACTGCGTTCCCGTGCCTGGTTTAAACTTGATGAAATACAGCAGAGCGACAAACTGTTCAAACCGGGCATGACCGTGGTTGACTTGGGCGCCGCACCGGGCGGCTGGTCGCAGTATGTGGTCACCCAAATCGGCGGTACCGGGCGCATCATCGCCTGTGATATTTTGCCAATGGATCCTATCGTTGGCGTCGATTTCCTTCAGGGCGATTTTCGTGATGAACTGGTGCTGAAGGCACTGTTGGAACGAGTAGGCGAGAGTAAGGTTCAGGTGGTCATGTCCGATATGGCCCCGAATATGAGTGGCACCCCGGCGGTCGATATTCCAAGGTCGATGTATCTGGTGGAGTTGGCGCTGGATATGTGTCGTGATGTCCTCGCACCAGGCGGAAGTTTCCTGGTGAAGGTGTTCCAGGGAGATGGCTTTGACGAGTACCTACGGGAAATTCGCTCCCTGTTTACGAAGGTTAAGATTCGTAAGCCAGACGCTTCCCGCGCCCGTTCGCGCGAAGTGTACATTGTAGCGACAGGGCGCAAACTGTAGTACCCTAACGCTGTTTGTTAACACAGTTGTAAGATGAGGTTAATCCCTTGAGTGACATGGCGAAAAACCTAATTCTCTGGTTAGTCATCGCGGTAGTGTTGATGTCTGTATTCCAGAGCTTTGGGCCCAGCGAGTCGAATGGCCGTAGGGTGGATTACTCTACCTTCATGTCCGAACTGACCCAGGACCAGGTTCGCGAAGCGCGAATCAACGGACGTGAAATTAACGTTACCAAGAAAGACAGTAACAAATACACGACCTACATCCCTGTCAACGATCCTAAGTTGCTGGATACGTTGTTAACGAAGAATGTGAAAGTTGTCGGCGAGCCGCCTGAAGAGCCGAGCCTGCTGGCTTCTATCTTTATCTCTTGGTTCCCGATGCTGTTGCTGATCGGGGTCTGGATCTTCTTTATGCGGCAAATGCAGGGCGGCGGCGGCAAGGGCGCGATGTCCTTCGGCAAGAGCAAGGCCCGCATGCTGACGGAAGACCAGATCAAGACCACTTTCGCCGATGTCGCCGGGTGTGACGAAGCGAAAGAAGAGGTGAGCGAACTGGTGGAATACCTGCGCGAACCGAGCCGTTTCCAGAAGCTGGGCGGCAAGATCCCGAAAGGCGTGCTGATGGTTGGCCCGCCGGGGACCGGTAAAACGCTGTTGGCGAAAGCGATCGCCGGCGAAGCGAAGGTACCGTTCTTCACCATTTCCGGTTCCGACTTCGTCGAAATGTTCGTCGGCGTGGGTGCATCCCGCGTGCGCGACATGTTCGAACAAGCGAAGAAAGCCGCGCCGTGCATCATCTTCATCGATGAAATCGACGCCGTCGGTCGCCAGCGTGGCGCCGGCCTGGGTGGCGGTCACGATGAGCGCGAGCAGACCCTGAACCAGATGCTGGTTGAGATGGACGGTTTCGAAGGCAACGAGGGCATCATCGTCATCGCGGCGACCAACCGTCCGGACGTGCTTGATCCCGCGCTGCTGCGCCCGGGCCGTTTCGACCGTCAGGTCGTGGTCGGGCTGCCGGACGTGCGCGGCCGCGAGCAGATCCTGAAGGTGCACATGCGCCGCGTGCCGTTGGCGGCTGACATCGACGCCTCCGTCATTGCGCGCGGTACGCCGGGCTTCTCCGGTGCCGATCTGGCCAACCTGGTCAACGAAGCGGCGCTGTTCGCCGCCCGCGGCAACAAGCGCGTGGTGTCGATGGTGGAGTTCGAGAAAGCCAAAGATAAGATCATGATGGGTGCGGAACGCCGCTCCATGGTGATGACTGAAGCGCAGAAAGAGTCGACCGCGTATCACGAAGCGGGCCACGCCATCATTGGCCGCCTGGTTCCTGAACACGACCCGGTGCACAAGGTCACCATCATTCCTCGTGGTCGGGCGCTCGGCGTGACCTTCTTCCTGCCGGAAGGGGATGCGATCAGCGCCAGCCGTCAGAAGCTGGAGAGCCAAATCTCCACCCTGTACGGCGGTCGTCTGGCGGAAGAGATCATCTACGGGCCGGAAAAAGTCTCTACCGGTGCGTCGAACGATATCAAAGTGGCGACCTCCATCGCCCGCAACATGGTGACCCAATGGGGCTTCTCCGAGAAGCTGGGGCCGCTGCTGTATGCGGAAGAAGAGGGCGAAGTGTTCCTGGGCCGTTCCGTGGCCAAGGCGAAGCACATGTCGGATGAAACCGCGCGTATCATCGACCAGGAAGTGAAGTCGCTGATCGAACGCAACTACACGCGTGCTCGCTCGCTGCTGATGGAAAACATGGACATCCTGCACTCGATGAAGGATGCGTTGATGAAGTATGAAACCATCGATGCGCCGCAGATCGACGATCTGATGAACCGCAAAGACGTGCGTCCGCCGGCGGGCTGGGACGATGCGAACAAAGGCAACAGCTCCGACAACGGTGGCACCCCGAAAGCCCCGACGCCGGTAGATGAGCCGCGCACCCCAACGCCGGGCAACACCATGTCCGAACAGCTCGACAAGTAACAGCGGCTGTGTAATAACATCAAACCCCGGCATGCCGGGGTTTTTTTTTGCCCGGCGGGCAGTGAACCAGGCAACAGTAAGGTGGACCAACCATGCAGTTAACCGTGCGCGACATGACGCTCAATCTCTCCCATCCTCAGGTGATGGGCATCCTCAACGTGACGCCGGATTCGTTTTCCGACGGCGGCCGCCACAACACCCTGAACCAGGCGCTGGTACATGCGCATGCGCTGATTTCGGCCGGCGCCACGATGATTGATATCGGCGGCGAATCGACAAGGCCGGGGGCGGCGGAAGTGAGCGAAGAGGAGGAGCTTGAGCGGGTCGTGCCTGTGGTGGAAGCGCTGGCGCAGCGCTTTGAAGTCTTTATCTCGGTCGATACCTCGAAAGCGGGTGTGATCCGCGAATCGGCGCACGCCGGCGCACACTTGATCAACGACATCCGTTCGCTGCAGGAGCCGGGCGCCCTGGCGGCGGCGGCGGAAAGCGGTTTGCCGGTCTGCCTGATGCACATGCAGGGGCAGCCGCGCACCATGCAGCAGGCGCCCCACTACGACGATCTGATCGCCGACGTTCAGACGTTTTTCGAGCACCATATCCGGCGCTGTAACGAGGCGGGGATAACAAATCAGAAATTGCTGCTCGACCCAGGCTTCGGTTTCGGTAAAAATTTGGCGCACAACTATCAGCTTCTGGCCCGGTTGTCGGAATTTCATCGTTTCGGTTTGCCGCTGTTGGTCGGCATGTCGCGCAAATCGATGATTGGACAACTGCTGAACGTGCCGCCGGATCAACGGGTTATCGGCAGCGTGGCCTGCGCGGTGATCGCGGCGATGCAGGGGGCGCAGATTGTCAGAGTGCATGACGTTAAAGAAACCGTCGAGGCGATGCGTGTCGTCGAGGCAACACTTTCAGCTAAAGGACAGTAGAGACATGAGCGAGCGCAAATATTTTGGCACCGACGGCATCCGAGGCAAGGTCGGGGACAGCCCCATCACGCCGGACTTCGTGCTGAAACTGGGCTGGGCGGCCGGTAAAGTGCTGGCGCGTCACGGTTCCCGCAAGATCATCATCGGTAAGGATACGCGCATCTCCGGTTATATGCTGGAGTCCGCTCTGGAAGCCGGCCTGGCGGCCGCCGGATTATCCGCCTCCTTCACTGGGCCGATGCCTACGCCGGCGGTGGCCTACCTGACGCGCACCTTCCGCGCGGAAGCGGGCATTGTCATCTCCGCTTCGCACAACCCGTTCTATGACAACGGCATCAAGTTCTTCTCGATCGACGGCGCCAAATTGCCGGACAACGTCGAAGAGGCGATCGAAGCCGAGATGGAAAAACCGCTGACCTGCGTAGAGTCCGCCGAGCTGGGTAAAGCCAGCCGTATCATCGACGCCGCCGGCCGCTATATCGAATTCTGCAAAGGCACTTTCCCGAGCGAGCTGAGCCTGAAGGGGCTGAAAATCGTGGTTGACTGCGCCAACGGCGCGACTTATCACATCGCGCCGAGCGTGCTGCGCGAGCTGGGCGCCACGGTGATAGCCATCGGCGTTGAGCCGGACGGGATGAACATCAACGAAAAATGCGGCGCTACCGATGTGCGTCAGCTGCAGGAGCGCGTACTGAAGGAAAAAGCGCACGTCGGCCTGGCGTTCGACGGTGACGGCGACCGCGTAATGATGGTGGATCACCTGGGCAACAAGGTGGACGGCGACCAGATCCTGTACATCATCGCCCGTGAAGGCCTGCGTCAGGGCCAGCTGCGCGGCGGCGCGGTCGGCACACTGATGAGCAATATGGGGTTGGAGCTGGCGCTGAAACAGCTGGGCATTCCGTTCGCTCGCGCCAAAGTGGGCGACCGCTACGTGCTGGAGAAGCTGCAGGAGTTGGGCTGGCGCATCGGCGCGGAAAACTCCGGCCATGTGATCCTGCTGGACAAAACCACCACCGGCGACGGCATCGTGGCCGGGCTGCAGGTGCTGACCGCCATGGTGCGCAACCACATGAGCCTGCATGACCTGTGCAGCGGCATGAAGCTGCTGCCGCAGATCCTGGTCAACGTGCGCTTCGCCGGCGAGCACAATCCGCTGGAGTCTGATGCAGTGCGCAAAGTCACCGAGCAGGTGGAGGCCGAGCTGGCCGGCCGCGGCCGGGTGCTGCTGCGCAAATCGGGCACCGAGCCGCTGATCCGCGTGATGGTGGAAGGCGAAGACGAGCAGCAGGTGACCGCGCTGGCGCATCGCATCGCCGACGCGGTGAAATCCGCAGGTTAAAACAGACAGTTAGCCGCCGGGCTTGGCATCGCTGAGCCCGAACAGGCGATTGTTGGCGTTTTTTTCCGCAAACGCGCCGGCGGCTGCAAATTGCCCTTGCGCGGGTTGGCGGCTTTGGTTAGTATTCACACCCGCTTCAGTAGGCAGTTTATAAAAACGCCTGCTTGATGAGTGTGAAGCATTTGGCATGCGGTAAGGCCGCAAGGATACGGGTACTACTATGTACGAAGCTCTTCTGGTAATTTTCCTGCTGATCTCAATCGGGCTGGTTGCTCTGATTATGTTGCAGCAAGGTAAAGGCGCTGATATGGGAGCCTCTTTCGGAGCAGGTGCATCAGGCACATTGTTCGGTTCGAGTGGTTCCGGTAACTTTATGACCCGCATGACTGCTGTGCTGGCGACGTTGTTCTTCGTCATCAGTCTGATTCTGGGCAACCTCAGCAGCAACCAGAGCAAGAAAGGCAGCGAGTGGGAAAACCTGGGTCAGCCAGTGAAAACTGAGCAGACGACCGCGCCGGCGGCACCAGCCAAGCCGAGCAGCGATATCCCGCAGTAAGCCGCAACAAAGTTTGAAAACGGTGGTTGTGAACTCGAAAGAACAACGGCCGTTAGCAGTAAGAATCAGTACCGAGGTGGTGGAATTGGTAGACACGCTACCTTGAGGTGGTAGTGCCCTAACGGGCTTGTGGGTTCGAGTCCCATCCTCGGTACCAAATCCCAGAGATAACTTGCAATTTTGCGATTATCGGCGTAGTATTTGCCACGTTTTCGGACGCGGGGTGGAGCAGCCTGGTAGCTCGTCGGGCTCATAACCCGAAGGTCGTCGGTTCAAATCCGGCCCCCGCAACCACTTTCCTTTAAGTGTTTATTTTCAAATACACTTTTCGATTGAAACCCGCTTTTCTCGATCAACATTTGAAAATGACACTTGCTCGAAAGTTGTACCGAGGCCGCCTAGCGGCAAACAGGGTCCAGTTGCATAAAGCCCCGATTTTTCGGGGTTTTTTGTTATTTGGCAACAGAATCACTGGGCTATTTAGCCCTTTTTTTATGTCTTGGGGGTGGGCTTGTCCACATTAGAGCAAAAGTTAACAGAGATGCTTTCGGCACCGGTAGAAGCGTTGGGCTTTGAGCTTGTAGGCATCGAATTCATTCGTGCGCGCCAATCGACGCTCCGCATCTATATTGATAGTGATAACGGCATCAATGTTGATGATTGCGCTGATGTCAGCCACCAGGTCAGCGCTGTATTGGACGTCGAAGATCCAATCACGGTCGCTTACAACTTGGAAGTCTCCTCTCCTGGCCTTGATCGCCCGATGTTCACCGCAGAACACTATACGCGTTACCTCGGTGAAGAAGTCAGCCTGGTCCTGCGCATGGCGGTACAGAACCGTCGCAAGTGGCAGGGTATTATCAAGTCTGTCGAAGGCGAGATGATCACGGTTACTGTGGAAGGGAAAGATGAAGTGTTCGCGCTGAGCAACATCCAGAAAGCGAACCTGGTACCCCACTTTTAAAGTTTGGAAGAGGCAACTAGGATGAACAAAGAGATTCTGGCTGTTGTTGAAGCAGTTTCCAATGAAAAATCCCTTCCGCGCGAGAAGATTTTCGAAGCGCTGGAAACTGCATTAGCCACCGCAACCAAGAAAAAATACGAGCAGGAAATCGACGTGCGCGTCAGCATTGACCGCAGAACCGGCGATTTCGATACCTTCCGCCGTTGGGTCGCCGTAGACGAAGTGACTCAGCCGACGCGTGAAATCACGCTGGAAGCCGCTCAGTTTGAAGATCCGAGCATCGAGCTCGGCGGATACGTCGAAGATCAGATCGAATCCGTGACCTTCGACCGCATTACCACCCAAACCGCCAAGCAGGTTATCGTGCAGAAAGTGCGCGAGGCCGAGCGTGCGATGGTGGTCGACGCTTTCCGTGAACACGAAGGTGAGATCGTCACCGGCGTGGTGAAGAAAGTGAACCGTGACAGCATCGCGCTGGATCTGGGCAACAACGCCGAAGCGGTCATTGGCCGTGAAGACATGCTGCCGCGCGAAAACTTCCGTCCGGGCGACCGCATTCGCGGCGTATTGTATGCCGTACGTCCCGAAGCTCGCGGCGCGCAGCTGTTCGTCAGCCGTTCCAGCCCGGAAATGCTGAAAGAGCTGTTCCGCATCGAAGTGCCGGAAATCGGCGAAGAAGTGATCGAGATTAAAGCGGCAGCCCGCGATCCAGGCTCCCGTGCGAAAATTGCAGTGAAAACCAACGACAAGCGCATCGATCCCGTCGGCGCCTGCGTAGGTATGCGCGGTGCGCGCGTTCAGGCCGTGTCGAGCGAGCTCGGCGGCGAACGCATCGATATCATCCTGTGGGATGATAACCCAGCGCAATTCGTCATCAACGCCATGGCGCCGGCCGACGTCGCGTCGATCGTGGTAGACGAAGATAACTGCACCATGGATATCGCCGTTGAAGCCAGCAACCTGGCGCAGGCGATCGGCCGTAACGGCCAAAACGTGCGTTTGGCTTCCCAGCTGCTGAAACAACACCGCGGCGACGATCGTTGGGAACTGAACGTGATGACGGCGGACGACCTGCAGGCCAAGCACCAGGCCGAGGCTCATGCCGCTATTGATACCTTCACCAAGTATCTTGATATCGACGAAGATTTCGCCACCGTACTGGTTGAAGAAGGCTTCTCCACGCTGGAAGAGCTGGCCTACGTGCCGATCAAAGAGCTGTTGGAAATCGACGGTCTGGATGAAGATACGGTTGAAGCATTGCGCGAACGCGCCAAAGCTGCATTGACCACGCTGGCCCTGGCACAAGAAGAAAGCCTGGGCGACAACAAACCGGCCGACGATTTGCTCAACCTGCCGGGTCTTGAGCGCAGCATGGCCTTTAAACTGGCCGCGCGTGGGGTTTGTACGCTGGAAGATCTTGCCGAGCAGGGTGTTGACGATCTGGCTGATATTGAAGGGCTTAGCGATGAGCAAGCCGGCGAGCTGATCATGGCTGCACGCAATATCTGTTGGTTTGGCGACAACGCGTAATAACTGTAGCAGGAAGGAACAGCATGACGACAGATGTAACCGTAAAATCGCTGGCAGCAGAGATTCAGACTCCGGTTGATCGCCTGGTACAGCAGTTTGCTGATGCAGGGATCAACAAGTCCGAGTCGGACTCTGTTACCCAGCAAGAAAAAGAAACATTACTGGCGCACCTGAACCGTGAACACGGCAGCGCGCCGGGTAAACTCACTTTGCAGCGCAAAACGCGCAGCACCTTGAATATCCCGAGCACCGGCGGTAAAAGTAAATCGGTGCAAATTGAGGTCCGCAAGAAACGCACTTATGTAAATCGCGATACGCAGGAAGCCCAGTTGGCTGAAGCGGCAGAGCAGGCACAGCGTGAAGCGGAAGAGCAGGCACGGCGCGAAGCGGAAGAGCTCGCAAAACGCGAAGCGGAAGCGAAGCGCGCAGCCGAAGAGCAAGCCAAACGTGAGGCCGCGGAGATTGCTAAGCGTAATTCAGCGGAAAAAGAAAAAGTGACCAATCAACATACCGACGAAATGACCAAGCCAGCTCAGGCGGAAAAAGCACGCCGTGAAGCCGAAGCCGCTGAACTGAAACGTAAAGCGGAAGAGGAAGTGCGCCGCAAGGTTGAAGAGGAAGCCAAGCGCGTGGCGGAAGAAGCCCGTCGCATGGCCGAAGAGAACGGCGAGAAGTGGGCCCAGGCCGACGCGGCTAGCGCTGCGGTTGAAAGCGCCGACTATCACGTGACCACCTCTCAGCACGCCCGTGCCGCTGAAGATGAAAACGACGCCAAAGTTGAAGGCGATCGTCGCAGCCGCACCCGCGGCGGCAAAGCCACCAAGCAGAAGAAAGGCAACAAGCTGTCCGAATCCAAAGCGGATCGCGAAGAAGCGCGTGCCGTTACCCGTGGCGGCAAAGGCGGCAAACGCAAGCCTAGCGCTCTGCAGCAGGGCTTCAACAAGCCGGCGCAGGTGGTTAACCGTGACGTGGTGATCGGTGAAACCATCACCGTGGCCGAGCTGGCCAACAAGATGGCGGTCAAAGGTTCTCAGGTCATCAAAGTGATGATGAAACTGGGCGCCATGGCCACCATCAACCAGGTTATCGACCAGGAAACCGCACAGCTGGTTGCCGAAGAGATGGGCCACAAAGTTATCCTGCGTCGTGAAAACGAGCTGGAAGAAGCGCTGATGAGCGACCGTGATACGGGCGCTGCGGCCGAGCCGCGCGCGCCGGTCGTGACCATCATGGGCCACGTTGACCACGGTAAAACCTCTCTGCTGGACTACATCCGCTCCACCAAAGTGGCGGCGGGCGAAGCCGGCGGCATTACCCAGCACATCGGTGCCTACCACGTAGAAACCGAGAACGGCATGATCACCTTCCTGGACACCCCGGGCCACGCCGCGTTTACCTCGATGCGTGCTCGCGGTGCTCAGGCGACTGACATCGTGGTTCTGGTGGTGGCGGCCGACGACGGCGTGATGCCACAAACCATCGAAGCTATCCAGCACGCGAAAGCGGCGCAGGTGCCATTGGTGGTTGCGGTGAACAAAATCGACAAACCGGAAGCCGATCCGGATCGCGTTAAGCAGGAACTGTCTCAGTACGGCGTTATGCCGGAAGAGTGGGGCGGCGAAGCGCAGTTCGTTCACGTGTCCGCGAAAGCCGGTACCGGTATCGACGAGCTGCTGCAGGCCATCCTGCTGCAGGCCGAAGTGCTGGAGCTGAAAGCGGTTCGCAGCGGCATGGCGAGCGGCGTAGTGATCGAGTCCTTCCTGGATAAAGGCCGTGGCCCGGTGGCTACCGTGCTGGTTCAGGAAGGTACGCTGAACAAGGGCGATATCGTCCTGTGCGGCTTCGAATACGGCCGCGTGCGTGCGATGCGTGACGAGCTGGGTCGTGAAGTGACCTCCGCCGGTCCGTCTATCCCTGTGGAAATCCTCGGCCTGTCCAGCGTGCCTGCAGCGGGTGACGAAGCGACCGTGGTGCGTGACGAGAAGAAAGCGCGTGAAGTGGCGCTGTACCGTCAAGGCAAGTTCCGCGAAGTCAAACTGGCGCGTCAGCAGAAGTCCAAGCTGGAAAACATGTTCGCCAACATGACCGACGGCGAAGTGTCCGAGCTGAACATCGTACTGAAATCCGACGTACAGGGTTCTTGCGAAGCGATCAGCGACTCGCTGCTGAAACTCTCCACCGACGAAGTGAAGGTGAAGATTGTCGGCTCCGGCGTAGGTGGGATCACCGAAACCGACGCGACGCTGGCTGCGGCTTCCAACGCCATCATCCTGGGCTTCAACGTGCGTGCCGACGCTTCTGCGCGCCGCGTGATCGAAGCGGAAAGCCTGGATCTGCGTTACTACTCCGTGATCTATAACCTGATCGACGAAGTGAAGCAGGCGATGAGCGGTATGCTGGCGCCGGAATACAAGCAGCAGATCATCGGCCTGGCCGAAGTGCGCGACGTGTTCAAATCGCCTAAGTTCGGCGCTATCGCCGGCTGTATGGTTACCGAAGGGACCATCAAGCGTCACAACCCAATCCGCGTACTGCGCGACAACGTGGTTATCTATGAAGGCGAGCTGGAATCCCTGCGTCGCTTCAAAGATGACGTTAACGAAGTCCGTAACGGCATGGAATGTGGTATCGGCGTTAAGAACTATAACGACGTGCGCGTCGGCGACATGATCGAAGTGTTCGAAATCATTGAGATCCAACGCACCATCGCTTAACGATTGCACATCTGCTTATATCTGTTTACGGGGGGCCTTTGTGCCCCCCGATTTGTCTGGAGAATCCAAAATGGCAAAAGAATTCAGCCGCGGTCAACGCGTGGCGCAAGAGATGCAGAAAGAGATTGCGATCATTCTGCAGCGTGAAGTGAAAGATCCGCGCGTCGGCATGGCGACCGTTTCCGGCGTGGAAGTGTCCCGCGACCTGGCGTATGCCAAGGTTTACGTCACCTTCCTGAACGTGCTGACCGAGAACCACGATCCGGATCTGGTCACCAACGGCATCAAAGCGTTGCAGGACGCTTCCGGCTATATCCGCACCCTGCTGGGCAAAGCGATGCGCCTGCGCGTGGTGCCGGAGCTGACCTTCGCTTACGACAACTCCTTGGTGGAAGGCATGCGCATGTCCAACCTGGTGACCAACGTGGTGAAGAACGACGCAGAGCGCCGTTCCGCCTCAGGCGATGACAAGGAGGATTAATGAGTCGCCCTCGTCGCCGCGGCCGTGACATCCACGGCGTGCTGTTGCTGGACAAGCCGCAGGGGTTGTCGTCCAACGATGCGCTGCAAAAAGTAAAACGTCTGTACAACGCCAACCGAGCGGGCCATACCGGCGCGCTCGATCCGTTGGCGACCGGCATGTTGCCTATCTGTCTGGGCGAAGCGACCAAGTTTTCGCAATACCTGCTCGATTCCGACAAGCGCTATCGGGTGATCGCCAAGCTGGGGCAGCGTACCGATACCTCCGACGCCGACGGGCAGATCGTGCAGGAACGCCCGGTGAACTTCACCCAGGCGCAGCTCGACGCGGCGCTGGACACCTTCCGCGGCGACATCCAGCAGGTGCCGTCGATGTATTCGGCGTTGAAATACCAGGGCAAGAAACTCTACGAGTATGCGCGCCAGGGCATCGAAGTGCCGCGCGAAGCGCGCAGCATTACGGTGTACGAGCTGCAGTTTATCCGCTGGGAAGGGGATGAACTCGAGCTGGAGATTCACTGCTCGAAAGGCACCTACATCCGCACCATCACCGACGATCTCGGCGAGCTGCTGGGCTGCGGCGCGCACGTGATCTATCTGCGCCGCCTGCAGGTGGCGACTTATCCCATCGCGCGCATGGTGACGCTGGAACAGCTGAACGCCTTGGTGGCGCAGGCGCAGGAACAAGCGATCGCGCCCGGTGAGCTGCTCGATCCGCTGCTGATGCCGATGGACAGCCCGGTTGAGAACTATCCGGAAGTGAATTTGCTGCCGGTGGTGGCGGGTTACGTCAAGCAGGGGCAACCGGTGCAAGTGGCCGGCGCGCCGGCATCCGGCCTGGTGCGCATCACCGAGGGTGAAGAGCGGAAATTCATCGGCGTTGGCGACATCGCCGAGGATGGTCGCGTGGCGCCGCGCCGCCTGGTGGTCGAGCATTTCGACTGACGGCGGGGCACTGCGTCGCCTTGCGATCGCACTGCGCTAAGAGTAGAATGGCGCAGCTTATGCATTGGGTTGCTGAATTAGAGATCGGCGCCTGTTTTTATTATCTATAATCTGGAGTATTACAATGTCTCTAAGTGTTGAAGCTAAAGCTCAAATCGTAGCTGATTTCGGTCGTGGTACTAACGACAGCGGTTCTACCGAAGTTCAGGTTGCCCTGCTGACTGCGCAGATCAACCATCTGCAAGGCCACTTCTCCGAGCACAAAAAAGATCACCACAGCCGTCGTGGTCTGCTGCGTATGGTTTCTCAGCGTCGTAAGCTGCTGGACTACCTGAAGCGTAAAGATGTAGCACGTTACACCAGCCTGATCGAGCGTCTGGGTCTGCGTCGCTAATCTAGCAAGTTTCAGTGGAAAGGGGCCTATTTTGGCCCCTTTCTTCTAGGAAGCATAAGCAAATCAGGTTAATGTATTACTGATGTTTCCAAACAGGTTCTTCCGTTACAGAGGTTCGCGCGGCTAATGAGAGGCTTTATCTCCCGCCTGAGATAAGGATTGTCATTAGTCGCGAGGATGTAGTGAGAAGGCAAATCGAGTCACAGGCGTGTCGAGTCGTCAATGCGATTGCGCGCCGTTAATCAAGGATATAATTTTGCTGACACCGATCATTCGCAAATTCCAATATGGCCAGCATACCGTCACCATCGAAACCGGTATGATGGCGCGTCAGGCCACCGCCGCCGTTATGGTGAGCATGGATGACACCGCCGTATTCGTTACCGTCGTTGGCCAGAAAAAAGCCAAGCCGGGCCAGAGCTTCTTCCCGCTGACGGTGAACTACCAAGAGCGTACCTACGCCGCCGGCCGTATCCCGGGCAGCTTCTTCCGCCGCGAAGGCCGTCCGAGCGAAGGCGAGACGCTGACTTCCCGTCTGATCGACCGCCCGATCCGTCCACTGTTCCCGGACAGCTTCCTGAACGAAGTTCAGGTGATCGCGACCGTGGTTTCCGTTAACCCGCAGGTGAACCCGGACATCGTTGCGATGATCGGCGCCTCTGCCGCCCTGAGCCTGTCCGGTATTCCGTTCAACGGCCCAATCGGCGCCGCGCGCGTAGGTTACATCAACGATCAGTACGTACTGAACCCAACGACCGACGAACTGAAAGAAAGCCGTCTGGATCTGGTGGTTGCCGGTACCGCCGGCGCGGTGCTGATGGTGGAATCCGAAGCTGACGTGCTGAGCGAAGATCAGATGCTGGGCGCCGTGGTGTTCGGCCATGACCAGCAGCAAGTGGTTATCGAAAACATCAACGCGCTGGTTGCCGAAGCCGGCAAGCCGAAGTGGGATTGGCAGGCGCCTGCGGTCAACGAAGCGCTGCACGCGCGCGTGGCTGAACTGGCTGAAGCTCGCCTGGGCGACGCTTACCACATTACCGAAAAACAAGAGCGTTACGCTCAGGTTGACGCGATCAAAGACAGCGTGGTTGAAACCCTGCTGGCGCAGGACGAAACGCTGGACGCCGGCGAAATCCAGGACATCCTGGGCACCGTCGAGAAGAACGTGGTGCGCAGCCGTGTACTGCGTGGCGAGCCGCGTATCGACGGCCGTGAAAAAGACATGATCCGTGGCCTGGATGTGCGCACCGGCGTACTGCCGCGCACCCACGGTTCCGCGCTGTTCACCCGTGGCGAAACTCAGGCGCTGGTTACCGCGACCCTGGGCACCGCGCGCGACGCACAGAACCTGGACGAGCTGATGGGCGAGAAGACCGACAGCTTCCTGTTCCACTACAACTTCCCTCCGTACTCCGTAGGCGAAACCGGCATGGTCGGTTCTCCTAAGCGTCGTGAAATCGGTCACGGTCGCCTGGCGAAACGCGGCGTATTGGCTATGATGCCTAAACCGGAAGATTTCCCGTACACGGTTCGCGTGGTGTCTGAAATCACCGAGTCCAACGGTTCTTCTTCCATGGCTTCCGTGTGCGGCGCGTCTCTGGCGCTGATGGACGCCGGCGTGCCAATCAAGGCTGCCGTTGCGGGTATCGCGATGGGCCTGGTGAAAGAAGCCGATAACTATGTGGTTCTGTCCGACATTCTGGGTGACGAAGATCACCTGGGCGACATGGACTTCAAAGTGGCCGGTAGCCGCGACGGTATCACCGCGCTGCAGATGGACATCAAAATCGAAGGCATCACCCGCGAAATCATGCAGGTGGCTCTGAACCAGGCCAAGGGCGCGCGTCTGCACATCCTGGGCGTAATGGAACAGGCTATCAGCACTCCGCGCGGCGATATCTCCGAATTCGCACCGCGTATTCATACTATCCGCATCAACCCGGATAAAATCAAAGACGTGATCGGTAAGGGCGGTTCCGTTATCCGCGCGCTGACCGAAGAGACTGGCACTACCATCGAAATTGAAGATGATGGTACAGTTAAAATCGCTGCGACCGACGGTGAGAAAGCGAAATTCGCTATCCGTCGCATCGAAGAGATCACGGCAGAGATCGAAGTGGGCCGTATCTACCAGGGTAAAGTGACCCGTATCGTTGATTTCGGCGCATTCGTCGCTATCGGCGGTGGTAAAGAAGGCCTGGTGCACATTTCTCAGATCGCCGACAAGCGCGTTGAGAAAGTGACCGACTATCTGCAGATGGGTCAGGAAGTGCCGGTTAAGGTACTGGAAGTTGACCGTCAGGGCCGCGTGCGTCTGAGCATCAAAGAAGCGATGGCGCCGGAAGCAGGTTCACCTGCGCCTGAAGCAGAATAACTGTATAGATAGTTTTACAGCTCCCCGCCACGGGGTTGGGAGCTGTTCGTATCGCGCGGGTAGGATGCCCGCGTTTTAGCAAACGGAGGACAGGATGTTCATCCAATGTTTGTCTTCGGGAGTGGGAAATGAAGCCTTTCTTGCGCTGGTGTTACGTTGCGACAGCACTCATGCTGGCAGGATGCAGCAACCATGATTGGCGTAAAGACGAAGTTTTGGCAATCCCGTTGCAGCCTACGTTGCAGCAGGAAGTGATCCTGGCGCGCATGGAACAAATTCTTGCCAGCCGGGCACTGACGGATGACGAACGCGCACAGCTTTTATATGAGCGCGGTGTGCTGTATGATAGCCTCGGGTTACGTGCATTAGCGCGCAATGATTTCTCGCAGGCGCTGGCGATACGTCCCGACATGCCGGAAGTTTTCAACTACCTGGGCATTTACTTAACGCAGGCAGGCAATTTTGATGCTGCCTATGAAGCGTTTGATTCTGTACTAGAGCTTGATCCAACTTACAATTACGCGCGTTTAAACCGGGGCATCGCACTGTATTATGGCGGCCGCTTCCCGTTGGCGCAGGATGATCTGCAGGCGTTTTATCAAGACGACCCAAACGATCCCTTCCGTTCGTTATGGCTGTATCTGGTGGAGAGAGAAATCGATCCCAAGAAGGCCGAGGTAGCGCTTCAGCAGCGCTATGACAAAGCGGACAGAGGGCAATGGGGATGGAATATTGTCGAATTCTACCTGGGCAAGATCAGCGAAAAAACGCTGATGGAACGCCTCAAGGCAGATGCAACGGATAACACTTCGCTCGCTGAGCATCTCAGTGAAACTGACTTCTATTTGGGTAAACACTACCTGAGTCTGGGGGACAAGGACACCGCTTCGGCGCTGTTCAAACTGACGGTGTCTAACAACGTTCACAACTTCGTTGAGCACCGCTATGCATTGTTGGAATTGGCGCTTTTGGGCCAAGAGCAAGACGACCTATCGGAATCGGACCAGCAATAGCTGACGAACACCTATCAGCCTGATGAACATTGGTTTTTAACCAAAGTTATCGCCTTAACGGGCGAGGGCTTTTTTGTTCGTTTTATAATCTAATTTGAGCCGGTTCACACTTTTCAATGAAAATGACTGAAAATTTTCTCGACGAGTTATGTAGACTGGCTGCCATTATTAATGAGGCACGTGTACATGACGACTGAGTTTGAAACCTCTTTTGCTGATCTGGGGCTGTCTGCTCCAATCATTTCCGCCCTGAACGATCTGGGCTATGAAAAACCATCTCCGATCCAGGCTGAGTGTATTCCTCACCTGTTGAACGGCCGCGACGTGCTGGGCATGGCACAGACCGGTAGTGGTAAAACTGCAGCGTTCTCGCTGCCGCTGCTGCACAACCTGCAGGCAGACCTGAAAGCACCTCAGATCCTGGTGCTGGCACCGACCCGCGAACTGGCGGTTCAGGTTGCCGAAGCGATGACCGATTTCTCCAAACACATGAACGGCGTTAACGTGGTAGCCCTGTACGGCGGCCAGCGTTACGACGTGCAGCTGCGCGCTCTGCGCCAGGGCCCGCAAATCGTTGTGGGTACCCCAGGCCGCCTGCTGGACCACCTGAAGCGCGGCACCCTGAACCTCTCCAACCTGAGCGGTCTGGTGCTGGATGAAGCCGACGAAATGCTGCGCATGGGCTTTATCGAAGACGTAGAAACCATCATGGCTGAGATCCCGGCTGAACATCAGACCGCGCTGTTCTCCGCCACCATGCCGGAAGCGATCCGTCGCATTACCCGCCGCTTCATGAAAGAGCCGCAGGAAGTGCGCATCCAGTCCAGCGTCACCACCCGTCCGGACATCAGCCAGAGCTACTGGTCGGTCTACGGCATGCGTAAAAACGAAGCGCTGGTGCGTTTCCTGGAAGCCGAAGACTTTGACGCGGCGATCATCTTCGTTCGTACCAAGAACGCGACCCTGGAAGTGGCCGAAGCGCTGGAGCGCAGCGGTTACAGCAGCGCCGCGCTGAACGGCGACATGAACCAGGCGCTGCGTGAGCAGACCCTGGAGCGCCTGAAAGACGGTCGTCTGGATATCCTGATTGCCACCGACGTTGCGGCCCGTGGCCTGGACGTTGAGCGCATCAGCCTGGTTGTCAACTATGACATCCCGATGGACTCCGAGTCTTACGTTCACCGTATCGGCCGTACCGGTCGTGCGGGCCGCGCCGGCCGCGCGCTGCTGTTCGTGGAAAACCGCGAACGCCGCCTGCTGCGCAACATCGAACGCACCATGAAGCTGACCATCCCGGAAGTGGAGCTGCCGAACGCAGAACTGCTGGGCGAGCGTCGTCTGGCCAAGTTCGCCGCGAAAGTTCAGCAGCAGCTGGAAAGCAGCGATCTGGATCTGTACCGCGCGCTGCTGACCAAACTGCAGCCGGAAGAAGAGCTGGATATGGAAACCCTGGCCGCAGCGCTGCTGAAAATGGCTCAGGGCGAACGTCCGCTGATCCTGCCACCGGATCCGGTCTTCAAGCCGCGTCAGCGTCGTGAGTTCAACGACCGTGACGATCGCCGCGGCGACCGTCGTGACAGCCGCGACAGCCGTGACGGCGATCGTCCGCGTCGCGAACGTCGTGACGTTGGCGAAATGCAGCTGTACCGCATCGAAGTGGGCCGTGACGATGGCGTAGAAGTCCGTCATATCGTTGGCGCTATCGCTAACGAAGGCGACATCAGCAGCCGTTACATCGGCAACATCAAGCTGTTCGCTTCCCACTCCACCATCGAGCTGCCAAAAGGCATGCCGGGCGAGATCCTGAATCACTTCACTCGCACTCGCATCCTGAACAAGCCGATGAACATGCAGCTGCTGGGCGATGCGCAGCCGTTCGAACGTCGCGAGCGTCGTGACGGCGGCAACGGCGGCGAGCGTCGCGGCAACGGTCGTCCGTTCAACGGCGAACGTCGCGAAGGCGGCCCACGTCGTTCCTTCGGCGAACGTCGTGAAGGCGGTAACGGCGGCGAGCGTCGTGGCGGTAACTACAACCGTGACGGCAAGCCGGCGCCACGCCGTGATGACGGCGCACCGGCGGCACCACGTCGTCGTTTCGGCGACGCGTAATCGCCGATTCTCCGTTCGCGGTGAGCGCTCTGAAAAACCAGCCTGCGGGCTGGTTTTTTTATGCCTGAAAATTGCCGTCAAACGCCCCTGAATGGCGTATCATTCATAAGGTTTTTTCTTACGGATGATATGCACGGGAGATGCCATGAGTTGGCAGCAGTTCAAATCTCAATACCTGGTGCGCTTTTGGGCGCCGCTGCCGGCGGTGATCGCCGCCGGGATCCTCTCTACCTACTACTTCGGCATGACCGGCACCTTCTGGGCGGTGACCGGCGAATTCACGCGCTGGGGTGGCCATGTGCTGCAGTGGTTCGGTCTGCACCCTGAGCAGTGGGGCTATTTCAAGGTGATCGGTTTGCAGGGCACGCCGCTGGAGCGCATCGACGGGCGCATGATCATCGGCATGTTCGCCGGCTGTATCGCCGCCGCGCTGTGGGCCAACAACATCAAGCTGCGTCAACCGCAGCATCGTATTCGCATCGTGCAGGCGCTGCTGGGCGGCATCATCGCCGGTTTCGGCGCGCGCCTGGCGATGGGGTGTAACCTGGCGGCATTCTTCACCGGCATTCCTCAGTTCTCGTTGCACGCCTGGTTTTTCGCGCTGGCGACCGCCGCCGGTTCTTACTTCGGCGCCAAATTCACGCTGCTGCCGATGTTCCGCATCCCGGTCAAATTGCAAAAGGTGAAGGCCGCCGCGCCGCTGACGCAGAAGCCTGAGCAGGCGCGCCGCCGCTTCCGGCTGGGCATGGCCGTCTTCGGCCTGGCGGTGGCCTGGTCGCTGTGGACGCTGTTCGATGCGCCGAAGCTCGGCATCGCCATGCTGTTCGGCATCGGCTTTGGCCTGCTGATCGAACGCGCGCAGATCTGCTTCACTTCGGCGTTCCGCGATCTGTGGATCACCGGCCGCACTCACATGGCGAAAGCCATCATCATCGGCATGGCGGTGAGCGCCATCGGCATCTTCAGCTACGTGCAGCTCGGCGTGGCGCCGAAGATCATGTGGGCCGGCCCGAATGCGGTGCTGGGCGGTTTGCTGTTCGGCTTCGGCATCGTGCTGGCCGGCGGCTGCGAGACCGGTTGGATGTACCGCGCCGTGGAAGGGCAGGTGCACTACTGGTGGGTGGGGCTGGGCAACATCATCGGCGCTACGCTGCTGGCCTATTACTGGGACGACCTGGCGCCGGCGCTGGCAACCGACTACGACAAGATCAACCTGCTCGATACCTTCGGCCCGATCGGCGGCCTGCTGGTGACTTACCTGCTGCTGGCGCTGGCCTTCGCCGCCATGCTGTGGTGGGAGAAACGCTTTTTCCGCGCCCGGCCTGAGGCGCAGGTGGTGAATTTGAGGAGCATGCCATGAAAGCGACAACGATAGTGCCGGACTACCGGCTGGACATGCTGGGCGAGCCTTGCCCGTACCCGGCGGTGGCGACGCTGGAGGCGATGCCGCAGCTGAAGCCGGGGGAGATCCTGGAGGTGATCAGCGATTGCCCGCAGTCGATCAACAACATCCCGCTCGATGCGCGCAACCACGGCTACAAGGTGCTGGATATCCAGCAGGACGGGCCGACCATTCGCTACCTGATCCAGCGTTAACGCCAAGGCGGTGGGGTTCCCACCGCCTTTTCGCTTTTTAGCCCTTCACGATGTCGCCCTTCACGCCGGCGACGATCTCGAACGAACGCAGCCGCGCCTGATGATCGAAAATCTGGCCGTTGACCATGATCTCGTCGGCATCGGTTTCACGCAGCAGCGTTTGCAGCCCGTGGCGCACCGTTTTTTCATCGCCGACGATCGACATCCGCAGCGCCTGCTCGACGCCGTATTGCTCGCCGGCGGTCCACAACGCGTGAATGTTATCCACCGGCGGCGGCAGCGGGCCGGGCGCACCGCGGCGCAGATTGATGAACTGCTGCTGCATCGAGCTGAACAGGAAGCGCGCATCGCGGTCGCTGTCGGCGGCGATCACGTTGACGCAGACCATGGCGTGCGGCTGCGCCAGCTGTTTGGACGGTTTGAAGTTCTCGCGGTACAGCTGCAGCGCCTGGAACAGCATATCCGGGGCGAAGTGCGAAGCGAAGGCGAACGGCAGGCCGAGCTGCGCCGCCAGCTGTGCGCTGTAGAGGCTGGAACCGAGCAGCCAGAGCGGCACATGCAGCCCCTGGCCCGGCACCGCCTGCACCGGTTGCCCGGGCTGCGCATCGCAGAAGTAGTTTTGCAGTTCCTGCACGTCGCGCGGGAAGGTATCCACGTCGCCGGACAGGTGGCGGCGCAGCGCCATCATGGTGCGCTGATCGGTGCCGGGCGCGCGGCCCAACCCCAAATCGATGCGCCCCGGGTAGAGCGACTCCAGCGTGCCGAATTGTTCGGCGATCACCAGCGGCGCATGGTTCGGCAGCATCACGCCGCCGGAGCCGAGGCGAATGCTCTGGGTGCCGGCGGCCAGATAGCCCAGCAGCACCGAGGTGGCGGCGCTGCCGATGCCGGTCATGTTGTGGTGCTCGGCCAGCCAGTAGCGTTGGTAGCCCCAGCGTTCGGCGTGCTGCGCCAAATCCAGCGAACAGTGGAAAGCGTCGCGCGCCTTGGCCCCTTGCGGGATTGGCGATAAATCCAGTACCGAAAGCGGTACGGCAGTGTGTTCAGTCATGACATCGTCCATCAGAGAGTGGATCGCTTAAAGGGCGATTGCAGGAGTCTGCATACTAAAAGGCCGAAAAAAAGATGCTTTTTAGTGTTAAAAGCATAATCCAATTTATAGTTATAAAAGAGGAGATATGTGCTTGTGATATCCTCATGAGTGCAATGGTGTTTTTTGGAGCAATTTGAGACATGGAAATGATTATCCCCGCCCGCCGCTTACCGTTCCGGGAGCTGACATAATGAAAAAAAAGACGCTGTTTACCCTGTTGCTGATGTTGGCGGCGATCGCATTGGCGATCCTGTTCCGCGCGCACAATCAGGATCTGTTGCTGCAGGGTGAAGTGGATGCCCCCGAAGTGATCGTCGCATCCAAGGCGAAAGGCCGGGTCGTTGAACGCCTGATCGAACGCGGCGACGACGTGAAAAGCGGCCAGCTGATCATTCAACTCGATAGCCCCGAACTGATGGCGCAGCTGCGTTCCGCACAGGCGACGCGCGACGAGGCCAAGGCGCAGCTTGAGCTGTCATTGCACGGTACCCGTGAAGAGAGCATCCGCAACCTGCGCGCCAACCTGGCGCAGGCCGAGGCGCAGTACCGCAATGCGCAAAACGACTACAACCGGAACCTGAGCGTGGCCGGCAAGGGCTATATCTCGAAGTCCGAGCTGGACGCTTCGCGCCGGTCGCGCGACACCGCCTTCCAACAGGTGCAGGCCGCCAAGGCCAATCTGGATGAAGGCATCAACGGCGACCGCGTCGAGCAGCGGCAGCAATATGCGGCGGCGCTGCGGGCGGCGGAAGAGAACCTGCTGCAGATCCAGGCGCAGAGCGACGATCTGCAGGTGAAAGCGCCGGTAGACGGCGAAGTGGGGCCGATCCCGGCCGAAGTGGGCGAATTGCTGAACGCCGGCAGCCCGCTGGTGACGTTGATCCGGGTGCCGGACGCCTACTTCGTGTTTAACCTGCGTGAAGACATCCTGGCCCACGTGCGCAAAGGCGACAAGGTCAAGCTGCGGGTGCCGGCGCTGAAGGACAAAATGATCGACACCGAGGTGCGCTACATCGCGCCGCTGGGGGATTACGCCACCAAACGCGCCACCCGCGCCACCGGCGACTTCGACCTGAAAACCTTCGAAGTGCGCCTGTATCCGTCACAGCCGGTGGACGGCCTGCGTCCGGGGATGAGCACCTTATGGCAATGGAAAGAGTAAGGGCCGGCTGGCGCTGCTTCAGTCACGCGTTCGACAAAGAGTGTCGCGTCGCCTTTCGCAGCCCGGTGGTGCACTGGCTGAGCTGGATCTTTCCGCTGATCCTGTTTGCGCTGATCAGCAGCAACTTCTCCGAAGGCACGCTGCTCGATCTGCCGGTCTCGGTGGTGGACAGCGATCACAGCCCGCTGTCCAAATCGCTGACGCGGCGGCTGGACGCCGGTTCGCACGCCCACGTCGAGGCTTACGGCGGTGGGTTGCCGGAGTCGCTGAGCCGCCTGCGCAGCGCGCAGGATTACGCGTTGCTGTATATCCCGCCGGACCTTGAGGCCAACGCGCTGTCGGGCAAACAGCCGAGCGTGGTGATGTACTACAATGCGTTGTTCTACGGCGCCGGGCTGTACTCCACCCAGGACTTTGGCGGCCTGATGAACGAAATCAACGCCAGCACCCGCAGCATCATCGCCACCGAGATGGGCAAGACGCTGCCGCCGTTGGCGGACGTGACGCTCTCCTACGGCAGCCTGTTCAACGCCAGCGGCAGCTATATCTATTACCAGCAGTTCGCCGCCACCATCCATCTGCTGCAGCTGTTCGCGGTGACCTGCATGATCTACGTGCTGGCGCGCAGCAAGTCGCTGCTGCAGGCCAAGCCGTTCAGCCTGGCGCTACTCGGCAAGCTGGCGCCGTACACGCTGTGTTTCACCACCCTGCTGATGGTCGAGATCGCGGCGCTGGTGGGCATCTTTGACGCCCGCGTCAGCGGCAATCCTCTGTTTATGCTGATGATCGGCCTGTTCTACGTGATGGCGGCGCAGAGCATCGGCCTGCTGCTGTACACCTTTACCGGCAGTACCATCACCGCGTACAGCCTGATCGGTATTTTGGTCAGTATCGCGATGACCTTCTCCGGCATGGCGGTGCCTGAGCTGTCGATGCCGCTGCCGGCGCGCATCATTTCCAACATCGAACCGCTGACCCACGCGCTGTACGCGATGTTTGACGTGTTCCTGCGGCAGGTGCACGCCAGCGCCATCTTCAGCGTGTGTGCGCTGCTGGCGGTCTATCCGCTGGTGGCCGCGCTGCTGGTGCGCAATCGCCTGCCGGCGCGGCTGGAAAAAGAGGGGAACGCCGGATGAAGCTCTATTGGCAAACCTTCGTTAAAGTGCTGCTCGGCATGCTGGAGCGGCCGGTGTGGCTGATGCTGATCCTGTCGCTGTGCATCATGAGCCTGGTGTACGCCAACCGCACGGTCTGGGATCTGCCGGTGGGGGTGGTCGATCAGGATCACAGCACCGCCAGCCGGCAGCTGATCCGCCAGCTGGACGCAACCTCCAAGATAGCGATTGAAACCTACGACAGCCTGGAACAGGCGCAGCGCGATCTCAGCTGGCGCAAGCTGTTTGCGGTGATCATCATGCCGGTGGATCTGGAGAAGAAGATCCTCAGCGGGCAGAACATCGTGGTGCCGGTCTACGGCGACGCCACCAACCGCCTGGCCAACGGCCAGATCCAACAAGACGTGGTGGCGGCCTATCAGCAGCTGCTGACGGAGTACAACAACGGGCTGCTGCTGCGCAGCGGCTTCAGCGAACGGCAGGCGCAGATACTGCTGACGCCGATACTGGGACAAACGCTGGACGTGTTCAACCCCGGCATCAGCTTTGCGGCGATCATCTTCCCCGGGCTGTTGGTGATGCTGTTGCAGCACTCGTTGCTGATCGCCTGTATCCGCGTCAATATCGCCATGAAAAGCATGCCCGGCGGCAAAGCGCCGCTGGCGGCGCACCTCGGCGGGCTGACGGCGCTGCTGCCGATCTGGCTGTTCCTGTCGATCGTGCTGTTCGTGCTGTGGCCGTGGGTATTGGGCTATAGGCAGACGGCGAACATCGCCGAACTGCTGCTGCTGACCTTCCCGTTCCTGCTGGCGGTATTGGGGCTGGGCAAGCTGGTGACCGAGTGCCTGCGCAGCGTCGAGATGATCTACCTGACGCTGGCGTTCATCACGACGCCGGTCTTCTACCTGTCCGGCACCATCTGGCCGCTGCAGTCGATGCCGGCCTGGGTGCGCGCCATCTCGTACAGCATTCCCTCCACCTGGGGCACCAAGGCGATCGCCGGCGTCAACCAGATGGGGCTGTCGCTGAATGAAGTGTGGGGCGACGTGGTGATGATGCTGATACTCGGCGTGGTCTACACCCTGCTGGGCTTCGGCGTGGCCTTCTTGCGCAACAGCGTGGCGCTGCGCGGGATGTTCAGGAAGCGGCGGGCGTAAGGGGAGGCATTGATGCCTTTCCCGGTGATGTCAAAAGATAATTAATCCAATGGGTTATTGCGTTATCCCCGTGGCCGGCGGGGATAACGCAAAGCGACCACAACCCGGCAATCGGGTTTCGGCCGCGCATAAACTCTCCTCGCTAACGACACGCAGCAACCCCTTCTTGAAATTCGGTCTGGCCCGCCGACAATTACGCACGCCTTCAATCACGCCTGTTTGTGTTGCAGTGTTATGTTCTCTTTTTGATAAGGCTATTCCTAATTCTTTCAACCTTATCATCCCTAAAAAATAACCCTTCGACTATTTAGCCAAAAGTGATATTTGCCGGGATAGAACATTGCTTATCCAATTTTAATTGTTATATTTCTATTTCGCTCAAAATGATTAGATTTTCTTAATTGTTGATGTATGTGATGAACTCCTCGGGATTTACGATCTTAGCGTGCGGAAATCATTAATTGTAGGGTAATTAAATGGATTGCTCGCTCATAGTCATGAGATTGGTCTGTAAACGGGATGTTTCAGATAGGTGCCGTTATGTAATAAATATGAAGGAGCATGATGTATGACGGGTAAGTTAAGCGTTCAAACGGTTCTGTTTGAATATCATGGACAAAAATATAAGGTCTTCCTGGCATGCGATAAACGGCATGTTGGGTGCAACGAATTAAATCCGTTGTATTTTTTAGATGCCAACAGACACTTTGAGACCCTAATTAAGGCGGGTTATCACGGTGATGATGTATCCCCTGTGCTTTATATTGGAATCGGTTATCAGGAGGGGGTCGATATTAAGGCGGCTCGCACATTCGACTATACGGTGAGCGATGGCAGCGAGCGCTTTAAAGACGGGGGCGGAGCGGAGCAATTTTATCGATTTATTCAGGATGTCGTCAAACCGTGGGTCGAATGTCGTTTTAAGGTCAATAAGCAAATGCAAACGCTGGCGGGGCATTCGTTTGGCGGGCATTTCACCTTATACGTGGCGTTTCATCATCAAACGGCTTTTCAGCGCTATGTTGCCGCCAGTCCCGCGCTCTGGTGGGCGAATGGCGCAGTGCTGCCCGAAGGCGACGTTAAGCTTGCCGCAAGCATTGATTGGTTATCGCTGCTCTTAGGCAGCCGCGAGGAGCGGGCGGAGCCGGACAGTACCGATCTTGAGAAAGAGATCTTCCAGCGCATAGGGGATAACCCAAGGTTGAAGGTCAGGAATCTGGCGTCGCAGTTAGTGAAAGACGGCGAGCGCTGCAGCTTCGAGTTTCTTCCCGGGCGCAAACATCCGGCGGTGGCAAAAGATTATGCACGCATAGCGAATTTCGTTGCGAGCCAAAAACCACTGCCAACAGGGCTGTGACAGGAGAGGTTAAATGGATTTTAAAGTGACGAGAGGGTTGCTGCTTTTGGCTGGATTATTTTTCTCTATCACGGCGGTGGCAAAGCCTATTCAAACCGACGAGACCGCCTCATTGATTAACCAGCGATTGTCTTACATGAAAGACGTTGCCGGGTATAAGGCAAACAACCATCTGGCCATTGAGGATTTGCCTCAGGAAGCCAACGTATTGGCCAACTCAGTCCGCGAGGCGGAAGCATTGGGATTGGATGGCAAGTCGGTGGCTCCTTTTATACAGGCGCAAATGGATGCGGCCAAAGCGATTCAGTATCGCTACCGGGCAGACTGGCTGTCGGCGCCGGAAAACGGCTGGCAGCCTGAATCGCTGGACAGTGTGAGAGCGAAAATCAGCCGGCTGAATACCCAGATTTTGACCAGCGTCAGCAATAAATTGAAGAAAGGCGAGCGATTTAATGACAGGTTTGTTTTTATGAAATCCCTGGAACAAACCCACCTGAAAGTTGGCGATAAAGAACGCCTGTGGCAGTCATTAAAGCGAATTGCGTTGAAAGGGTAATCGCCTGCCGTTGTTCTGGCTGAATGCGCCCGATGTGTGGTTTCGGGCGCATTCTCCTCGCGGGCGGCCAGCCGAATAATGGCGTTGAAAGGGCCCTCAGGCGAGGGAAAGCCCGGCGCCGGCCTCCATCATCCCACCAACGCCAACCCGGCCACGCGGCGCCAGTAGCCGTTGCAGTCGGCGTGGTCGGTCAAGGCCAGCGGCTGCTCGCCGAGCTCGTTGGCGCGGAAGGCATCGATCTGCGCCAGCGTCTCGGCGCCCTGCGGCGACAGCCGCACGATGTCCACCAGCCCTTGCATGTTCGGCAGCTCGTTGCCGAGGTTATAGCAGTAACCGCTCATCGTCTGGATGCCGTTGAGTACGAACACCTGCTGTTGTTCCTGCGAACGCATCATGCGGCCCTGCGGATACTTGATGCAGCAGGTTTCGCACTCGTCCTTGCCGCGGTTCTCCGAGCGGGCGGTGAAGCAGCGCGCGGAATAGGCCAGCGGCAGATGGCCGTAGCTCAGCACCTCCACCTCGAAGTCGTGGCGGAAGCCCAGCTCGTCGCACTGCGTCAGCAGATTGGCCAGCCAGTCGCGCGACAGCTCGACCGGCATGCACCAGCGGATCATGCCCTGGCGGCGCAGCAGGCGCAGGGTATAGGCGTTGTAACAGTTCAGCGCATGGCCGGCGACGAACGGCAGGCCGCGCTCCGCCGCCATGTTCACCGCGCCCAGATCGTTGGCTTCAAACAGGAACTCGCCGTTTTCCACATAGCGTTTCAGCTCATTCAGTTCGGACGGCGCCTGCAGCAGCGCCAGCGTGGAGATCACCACCTGTTTACCGCTGCGGGCGATTTCGCGCGCCAGCGCCAGCCAATCGCCGACCTTCATCTCGCGGCGCTTGGCGCAGACGCTCTCGCCGAGATAAATGATGTCGGCGCTGCTGTCCGCTGCCTGTTGATAGAACGTTGCGATGTCGTTTTTCGGCCAGTAGTAGAGTACCGGCCCCAGTGCGTATTTCATGTTTCCTCCGGCTACTGCCATTTGCGGTGATAGGCGCCCAGCGTGGTTTGGGTGCCTTCGGACATCGCGCCCAGCGTCTCCATCCAGGCGGCGTCGGCGCGGTAGGCGGCCGGATCGGCCTGGCAACGGTCGATCGCCTGGCGCCAGACGCGCGCCACCTGGCTGACGTAAGCCGGGCTGCGCTGGCGGCCTTCGATCTTCACCGAAGCGATGTTGGCGGCCAGCAGCTCCGGCAGCAGCTCCAGGGTATTGAGGCTGGTGGGCTCTTCCAGCGCGTGGTAGCGCACGTCGTCCACCAGATAGCGGCCCTTGCACAGCGTCGGGTAACCGGCGTTTTCGTGGTCCTGATAGCGGTCGATCAGCACGTCGTTCAGGCGCGACTCCATGCCCTGTGCGGTTTGCTGCCAGCGCACGAAACGCGCCGGCGAACAGGCGCCGACGGTGTTCGGCGACTCGCCGGTCAGGTAGGAGGAGAGGTAGCAGCGCCCCTCGGCCATGATGCACAGGCTGCCGAAAGCGAACACTTCCAGCGGCACCGGACTGGTGCGCGCCAGCTGTTTCACCTGGTGCATCGACAGCACCCGCGGCAGCACCACCCGGCCGACCTCGAAGTTGCGCTGGTAGAAACGGATCGCCTCCTCATTGGTGGCGGAAGCCTGTACCGAAACGTGGCGCTCCAGCTGCGGGTAGCGTTGGGCGGCGTATTCCAGCATCGCCAGATCCGCCAGAATCAACGCGTCGGCGCCCAGTTGGGCGGCCATATCCACCGCGCGCTGCCAGCGGGCGTAGCCGTCGGGATGGGCGAAGGTGTTGATGGCGATATGCAGTTTGCGGCCGTGGCGATGCACGTAATCGACCGCTTCCTGCAGCTTTTTCTCGGTGAAGTTGAGGCCGGCGAAGTGGCGCGCGTTGGTATCGTCTTTCAGCCCGATGTAAACGGCATCGGCGCCGTTATCCACCGCGGCCTTCAGGGCCGGCAGGTTGCCGGCGGGACAAAGCAGCTCCATAGATTTATCCTGGCTTAGCCGTACGCCCGGCCGGGCGCACGCTGTCTTTAAAGGTTGCCGACGACGGTGTTCCGCCGGCAAACGCGAATCGGGGAGGCCATTTTAGGCAAAGGGGCGCGCACGGGTTTTGATTTGAGGCAGCTTATGGCGTATTGATAAACATGGCGGTGAAATGCACTATTTGTTGATATAGACCGCTGAAGCCGCGCGTCAGTGTGGCAAAATAGCGGTAGTCCGTATTGAAAGGAGTGGATGACCGTGTTGGAACAACTACGAGCACGTCTTGTGCGCCAGGGGCCGTCGCTGCTGCGCATCCCGCTGAAATTCACGCCGTTCACTCTGCAGCGCCAACTGCTGCAACAGGTGCTGAGCTGGCAGTTCCGCCAGGCGTTGGCGGATGGCGATCTGGAATTTCTCGAATCGCGCTGGTTAAAGATCGAAGTTCGCGATCTGGCGCTACAATGGTTTATGACGGTAGAAAACGACAAACTGGTGGTCAGCCAGCACGCCGAAGCGGACGTCAGCTTCAGCGGCGACGCCAACGATCTGATCCTGATCGCGGCGCGTAAGCAAGATCCGGATACGCTGTTCTTTCAGCGTCGGCTGCAGATTGAAGGGGATACCGAATTGGGCCTGTATGTGAAAAATTTGATGGACGCCATTGAGCTGGAAAGCATGCCTGCGCCGCTGCGCATGGGGCTGTTGCAGTTGGCTGATTTTGTCGAAGCAGGGCTGCAGGAGGGCACGGCGTCGGCTTCCCGTGTGGCGGCATCATGCTGATCCGCGTAGAGATCCCGGTAGACGCGGCGGGCATCGATGCCTTGCTGCGCCGCGCCTTTGGCCGCGACGACGAAGCCGACCTGGTGCAGCAGCTGCGCGAAGACGGCCTGCTGACGCTGGGCGTGGTCGCCACTGACGACGAAGGCGGGGTGGTGGGTTATGCCGCGTTCAGCCCGGTGGATGTGGCCGGCGAAGATCGCCAATGGGTGGCGCTGGCGCCGCTGGCGGTAGATGAAAGCCTGCGCCGTCAGGGGCTGGCTGAAAAGCTGGTGTACGAGGGGTTGGATTCGCTGAACGAATTCAGCTACGCCGCGGTGGTGGTGCTGGGCGATCCGGCCTATTACGGCCGCTTCGGTTTCAAACCGGCCGCCGCCTATGGCCTGAATTGTCGCTGGCCGGACACGGAAAGCGCGTTTCAGGTGTATTCGCTGGCGCAAGACGCTCTGAATGGCGTCAGCGGCGAAGTGGCGTTTTCGGCGCCGTTTAATCGCTTTTAACGACCGGCAATAGAGACTCCAACGACAGCGGCGGGTGATTCACCAGCCGCTCTTTTTGTATTTTGCTCAGCTGTTTGACGCGGTACTCCAGCTTCAGCGCCGTTGAGCGATCCCCCACCTGGCAGTGAAACGCCAGCGTCAGCTCCCCTTTACCACGCAGCGCCTTGGCGCCTTTGCCGGCTTGATGTTGCGCCAGGCGGCGCGCCACGTCGGTGGTGATGCCGGTATACAGCATGCCGCTCGGTAAACGCAGCATGTAGAGGTGCCAGGGAGTGGGGGTAGTGTCGGTCATCGTACGCCGTTTCGGTGGCCAGGGTCGGCGTATGATGGCATGTTCGCCGTCACAATCCCATCCCCGGCCGCCAGAGCCTTACCGCTTTACCCCTTTTTTCCCGCCAGCTCGAAGCGCGGCGAGACGATGCCGTACAGCGTCCAGCCGAGGAAGGTGGCGATGGCGCCCCACATCATCGCTTCCTCACCGGAGCTGTAAAGCGCATAGAAGCTGTACAGCGCGCCGATGCCGGCGATGATATTGGCGATGCGCGCCTTGTTGTCTGGCACCTTCGCCACTTTCTGAATAATGACCAGCGCCGCCATCGACAGGATGTAAGGGATGATGTTGGTCACCACCGCCAGGTTCACCAGCACGTTGAACTGCTTGTTCAGCGACGGGCTGATGGTCATCAGAGACAAACCGCTCTGGATGACGACGATGGTCAGCATGCCTTTGACCGGCGCGTCGGCCTTGCTCAGCTTGGAGAAGATTTTCGGGAAGAAGCCGCTGTCGGCGGAGGATTTGAACACCTGGGCGATGGTGAACTGCCAACCGAGCAGCGAGCCGACGCAGGACATCACCATCAACGCCATGATGATCTTGCCGACCGTCGGATTGAACATGTGGGAGAACGCCAGCCCGAACGGGGCGGTGGAGTTGGCCAGATCCATGTTCGGCACGATGCCGGCGATCACGTTGGTCGAAACGATATAGATCACCGCCGCGCTGAGTGTGCCGCCCAGTACGGCGATCGGCACGTTGCGCTCCGGATTTTCCACCACGTCGGTGTTGGCGCAAGCGGATTCCAGCCCCAGGAACGCCCAAAGGGTCATTGAGATCGAGGCGCCAATGGCTTCGAAGGTCGGCACCTGATGCGGATTCCAGGCGGCGACGTAGGCGCTGCCGCTGAACCAGTACCAGCCGATGACCGAGATGCCCACCACCGGAATGATCACGCCCCAGACGGTGATGCCGCTGATTTTGCCGGTGATGCGCGCGCCGCCGAAGTTAGCGACGGTCGCCAGCCACAGCACGCCGATGGTGGCGATACAGATCCCGAGCGGGCTGAGCGTGGTGTCGAACAGCTCGGTGCCGTAGCCGACGGCGGAAATGGCGATGGCGATATTGGCGATCAGCAGCGAAACGCCGTAGGTGTAGTTCGCCATGAAGTTGCCTGATTTACCGAAGGCGTATTCGGCGTAGCCGCCCATGCCGCCGGATTTACGGCTGAACATGCCGCATTTGGCGAACGCGTAGGCCAGCGCCATCGAGCCGACGGCGGTCACCAGCCAGGAAACGATCGAAATCGTGCCCACTTCGGCCAGCTTGGTCGGCAGCATAATTATGCCGGAACCCATCATATTCACGGCGGTCAGGATCGTTAATTGCACGACCCCCATTTTATTGTTGGACTTACTCATGATCATTTTCTCTTTTAGGATGCGATCCGGGCGGCGAGAATAATCGCCGCCCCGTAAGGTGATTAATTTTTCATGACGTAGCCGTAAGCGCGGTTCCAGCCGTCCTCATCCTGTTGGATATAAACGCCCTGCAATTCCGGCGCGAATCCCGGCAATAAGTTGATGCCTTCTTCCAATGCCAGGAAATAACGCTGCGCGGCGCCGCCCCAAATTTCACCGGGAACCACGCACAGCACGCCAGGCGGGTAAGGCAGGGCGCCTTCGGCGGCGATGCGCCCCTCGGCCTTGGCCAGCGAGACCAATTCCACGTTGCCGCGTACAAACTCGGTATTGGCGTCCTGCGGATTCATCACCACGCGCGGGAAATAACTTTTGCGGAACATCTCTTTTTGCAGTTCTTTAACGTCGTAGCTGACGTAAAGGTCGTGCATTTCCTGGCACAGCTGGCGGATGGTGTAGTTTTTGTAGCGCTGCTGGTGGTTTTTATAGACCGCAGGCAGCACCTCGCTGAGCAGGGAGTTTTGCTCGATGTGCTTCTCGAAGCGGGCGATCAGGGCCACCAGGTGTTGCATCTTGGCGATGTCTTCCGCCGGCGTCAGCAGGAACAGGATCGAGTTGAGATCGCATTTTTCCGGCACGATGCCGTTTTCGCGCAGGTAGTTGGCCAGAATGGTCGCCGGGATGCCGAACTCGCTGTAGCTGCCGTTCGCGGTATCGATGCCCGGCGTGGTGAGCAGCAGTTTGCACGGATCGACGAAGTACTGCGATTCGGCATAGCCCTCAAAAGCGTGCCATTTTTCGCCGGGCACGAAGTTGAAGAAGCGCAGATCGTTGGCCATCGCCGCGGTGTCATAGGCTTGCCACGGCTTGCCGTCGATCTGATCCGGCACGAACGGTTTGATCATCGTGCAGGTATCCAGCAGCATTTTGCGCGCTTCGATGCCCACGCGCACACATTCTTGCCACAGGCGCTGGCCGCTCTTGCCCTCGTGCATCTTGGCGTTGACGTCCAGCGCGGCGAACAGCGGATAGAACGGGCTGGTGGAGGCGTGCAGCATAAAGGCGTTGTTGAAGCGCTTGTGGTTGCAGTAGCGGCTCTGCCCCTTGATATGCTTGTCTTTTTTGTGGATCTGCGAGGTTTGCGAGAAGCCGGCCTGCTGCTTGTGCACCGACTGGGTGACGATGATGCCGGGATCGTTCTCGTTCAGCTCCAGCAGCAGCGGTGAGCAGTCTTTCATCATCGGAATGAACTGCTCATAGCCCACCCAGGCGGAGTCGAACAGGATGTAATCGCACAGGTGGCCAATCTTGTCGACCACCTGACGGGCGTTGTAGATAGTGCCGTCGTAGGTGCCGAGCTGGATGATCGCGAGGCGGAACGGGCGGGCTTCGTTGGCGCGTTCCGGCGCCACTTCGCGGATCTGCTGGCGCAGGTAGCGCTCGTCGAAGCAGTGCGCGTCGATGCCGCCGATAAAGCCGAACGGGTTGCGCGCGGTTTCCAGATAAACCGGCGTGGCGCCGGCCTGGATCAATGCGCCGTGGTGGTTGGATTTATGGTTGTTGCGGTCAAACAGCACCAGATCGCCGCGCGTCAGCAGGGCGTTGGTCGCCACCTTGTTCGAGGCCGAGGTGCCGTTGAGCACGAAGTAGGTCTTGTCGGCGTTGAACACCTTGGCGGCGTGCTGCTGCGCCGCGCAAGGCGCGCCTTCGTGGATCAACAGATCGCCCAGTTTGACGTCGGCGTTGCACATGTCCGAACGGAAAAGCGTTTCGCCGTAGAAGTCGAAGAACTGGCGGCCCGCCGGATGTTTGCGGAAGAACTCGCCGCCCTGATGGCCGGGGCAGGCGAAAGTGGCGTTGCCCATTTCCACGTACTGCGTCAGCGTGTTGAAGAACGGCGGCAGCAGCTCGCTCTCATATTTTGCGGCGGCGGCCTCCAGCTGTTTACCGTAGAACTGGGTATTCTTGCCGCACAGCTCAAACACGCCGTGCAGCGCCGGCAATACGGCGTTATCCAGCTCTTCTTCGCAGCAGACGGCGACGAACAGCGGAATGTTCAGGCCGTGCTCTTCGATGCGCGCCACCATGCCTTGCGCGACGTCTTCTACCGACAGCACGATGGCGGCGACGTCATTGAAATCGCTGTGATGCACATCGACGATGTCGCGTTCAGTTTCAAAGCAGCCGAGGGTTTGGGTGTTGGCGGCAATTTTTAATTTTTTCATTTTTCTCATTCTTCAGGCAAAGGCGCACCGTCGGCAAATAATTCCATTTGCCGCTAACGCCTTCACGAAAATAAAGGTGTACGAGAACCCAGCGATGCCCTAAGACATTAACTGTGTTCTTTGTTTTATTTTTCTTGGAGGCTCTTTGACGGTATTAAAAATGTATTGCGCGCCCTTCCCGGTTTGCGGGGGAAAGACATTATCACCGGAGTGCGGAGAATAAATTGAAACGCAAAGACACTCTTAACAACGGCGTAAGAGCGAGGGGGTGAGGGTTATCTGTAGTTGAAGAATGCGAAACTAAAGCAGCTGCGATGAGCCATCATCATAATATGGGTTGTGCGCCTGATGTGCGCCATTTTTCGGTTATTGTTTTCCATTTTCTAATCCACCTTGCTGAGTGAAAAGATGGCGCTATTTTAACGCAAGATGGGCAGGAAATCGTGATTTTCATCACATAAATGCCGGTGTTTATAAATAACTATTCATTGATTATGCAGTGAGTTGCATAAACTGCGGCCAGGCAGACAAATGAGCATGTAAATAAATTGCTAATCGGCGCCGGGCAGACGCGCTAAATTTGCGTGCCGTCAGGATGGGAATAAAAGAATGGCGCAATTAATCGGTTGCCTAACGATCAAATAAATCCGGTTTGTTTTTTTTATGTTATAAACCCGTCTGACGCTGAAATGAGTAAAAATACAGATATTGTGATTTTATATTCGCATGGGATTTTTGGTGATTATCGTTATTTGTGACTCGCTTCAACAACGCAGGGTAAGATGAAGTGAGTGAACCGGGAGGCGAGTAACCTTGAATACCCCAGAACAACGGCAACAGATTGCGGATTTCATCGGCAAGCAACATGTCTTAACGCTGTGCGCCGGCGACGGCCTCGACATGTGGTGCGCCAACTGTTTTTACGTGTTCGACGCCGCGACGATGGCGCTGTGGCTGATGACCGAACCGCACACCCGCCACGGTGGGCTGATGCTGAACAACGGCCGGGTGGTCGGCACCATCGCGCCGAAACCGAAAAGCATCGCGCTGATCCGCGGCGTGCAGTACCGCGCCGAGGCGGTGCTGCTGAGCGGCGAAGAGGCCGAGGCGGCGCGCGCGCGTTACTGCAAGCGCTTCCCGATCGCCAGGGCGATGAAGGCCTCGGTATGGCGGCTGGATCTGCACGAGGTGAAGATGACCGACAACACCCTCGGCTTCGGCAAGAAGCTGCATTGGGCGCGGTCTATACTTTAAGTCGACGTATTGATTACAACGGGAGATTGCATGGCGCGAGCACTGTTAGTCGGCGCAACCGGGCTGGTGGGGCGCGAGTTGCTGCAGCTGTTGCAAAGCGATCCGCAGGTAACGGCCATCGTGGCGCCGACGCGCACGCCGCTGCCGCCGCACGGCAAGCTGACCAACCCGGTCGGCGATGCGCTGTTCGAACTGCTGAGCGGCCTGCAGCAGCCGGTCGATCTGGTGTTCTGCTGCCTGGGCACCACCCGCCAGGCGGCGGGCAGCGCCGATGCCTTCCGCTACGTCGATTACCAACTGGTGGTGGAGAGCGCGCTGACCGGCCGCCGGTTGGGGGCGCAGCACTGTCTGGTGGTGAGTGCGTTGGGCGCCAACGCGCATTCCACCTTCCTGTATAACCGCACCAAAGGCGAGATGGAGCAGGCGCTGCGCGAACAGCGCTGGCCGCGCCTGACGCTGGTGCGGCCTTCCATGCTGGTGGGGGATCGCCCTGCGCCGCGCCTGATGGAGCGCCTCTCGCTGCCGTTGTTCAGGCTGCTGCCCGGCAAATGGCGCGCCGTCTCCGCCAAAGACGTGGCGCAAACGCTGCTGCAGCAGGCGTTCACGCCGGGCGAAGGGGTCAGGGTGCTGGAGTCGGATCGGCTGCACTGCTACCGAGGCTGACGCTGAGGTGGTCGAACGCCAGCTCCAGCCCGGCGGGCAGTTCATTGTCCAGCAGCCACAGATCGAGATGATGGCTGATGTGCGTCAGCAGCGTGCGTTTGGGCTGCAGCAACCGCTGCGTCTCCTGCGCGCGGGTCAGATCGTTGTGGTTGCGCGGCGCCTGCGGCTGAGGCGGCAGGCTGCAGTCGAGCACCAGCAGATCCAGCGCCACGTTCTGCAAATAGTCGGCGGTGGCCGGCGGCAGGCCGACGGTGTCGGTCAGGTAGGCCAGCGCAGCGCTCGCCGCCTGGATCAGATAGCCGTGGGTCAGTTTGGAGTGTTGCAGCGGCAGCGGGGTGATGCGCATGCCGCCCAGTTCGACGGTGGCGAAGGGCGCCAGCGGCGGCTGAAACGCCAGAATGCCCGGGTGTTTGAACAGGTCGTCGCAGCCCTGTTCATCCGGTGGGCCATACACCGGAATGGAATTTCCGCACCCCCAACGCAAAGGAAATAACCCCTGAACGTGATCCATGTGGTAATGTGTCAGTAAAAAACGTTGAATTTGCCCCGCCGAAAATCGCCGCTCCAAAGCCGGCAATCCCGCATCCAATAAGGTCGTTTCCCCCTGATAGTTAAGCATGGCGCTGCATGCGCGCCGCCGAAATGCCGGCTCGCGCCGCGCCCGTTGGCAGATCAGGCAGTCGCAGCCGAACACCGGCACCTGCTGCGCGCCGCCGGTGCCGAGAAAGGTCAGTTGCATCGCTCCCCCTCCGTTAAAGGTACTTCTGGGCAAAGCGGTTGATGTCGCGAAAATCCGCCAGCCGCGCCTGCAGCGTGGCGTGATCCCAGTGCCACCACTGGCTGCGTTCGATACGCTCTATCAGCGCATCGTCGAAGCGCATGCCGATCTTCTTGGCCGCCACGCCGGCGACGATGCTGTAAGGCTCCACGTCCTTGGTGACCACCGCTGCGCTGCCGATCACCGCGCCGTTGCCGACGCTGACGCCCGGCATCAGGATGGCGTTATGGCCGATCCACACGTCGTGGCCGACGGTGACGTGGTGCTCGCGCCGCCAGTCGAAGAACGCCGCGTCGTCTTCCCCCAGCCCGTATTCGGAAGCGCGATAGGTGAAGTGGTGCTGCGCGATGCGCTGGTAGGTCGGGTGGTTGCCGGGATTGATGCGCGCATAGGAGGCGATGGAAACGAACTTGCCGATAGTGGCGTAAAAAATCTGGTTGTGCCCGGCAGTGTAGGAGTAGTCCCCCATCTCCACCTCTTCCAGGATCGCATCGTCGGCCAGATGCACATACTGGCCGAGCCGGGTGCGGTTAAGGGTTACGTTGTCGCCGATTTTCGGCTGGGCAAAGTCGTTCATGGCGTCGCATCCTGAGCTTGTCGGGTGGCGGTTGGCAGCAGCGCCAACAGCGCCGCCAGGGTATCGTCGAGTGGGCCGTCGTTGTGCAGTACCCGGCAGCCGGCGGGCAGACTCTGCTGATATTCCGCCGCCCGCGCCAGCCGCTGCTCGATCTGTTCAGCGCTTTCCCGTCCGCGATCCTGCAGGCGCCGGCGCAGGATCGCGGCGTTGACCTGCAGGCATACCGGCAGCAGCTGCGCACCGTAGCGCTGCTGCGCCTGCGGCAGGTGGGCGCGCGAACCGTTGACCGCCACGTCGATCCCCTGCAGTAGCCAAAGATCCACTTCGATCCCGAACGCGTAGTGCTGCTGATGGGCCTGCCAGTCGAGCGCGAACAGCCCCTTGGCGCGGCGGCGCAGAAATTCGGGTTCGCTCAGCGCGATGTGATTCTCGCAGCCGGCGTCTGCCGGCCGGGTGATGTAACGGTGCGCCACCAGCGGCGCGCGGTCGGCGTCGGCCCGCAGCGCGGCCAGCAGGCTGTCCTTGCCTGCGCCGGAAGGCCCCATCAGATAGATGAGCCGCGCCATCAGAACACCTGCCTGCCCTGGCGCCACACGTTCTGCACGTAAACGTGCTCGCCGTGCGGCCGTGCCAGCACCAGATCCGCCCGCAATCCTTCGGCGATGGCGCCGCGATCCTGCAGATCCAGCGCCCGTGCCGGGTTGCGGGTGATCATGCGCACCGCCTGGGGCAGATCGTAGGCGTTGCGCTCGTCCGCCGCGAGGCGAAACGCCGCGTCCAGCAGGCTGGCCGGGTAATAATCGGAAGAGAGGATATCCAGCACCCCCAGCGCCGCCAGGTGGTGCGCCGCCACGTTACCGGAGTGGGAGCCGCCGCGCACGATGTTCGGCGCGCCCATCAGCACCTGCAGGCCCTGCTGGTGCGAAGCGCGGGCGGCCGCCTCGGTGGTGGGGAACTCGGCAATGGCGCTGCCGAGCGCGCAGGATTCGGCCACGTGCGCGGCTGTGGCGTCGTCATGGCTGGCCAGCGAGATGCGGCGCGCGCGGCAGTGGGCGGCGATCGCCTCGCGGTTTGGCGCGGCCCAGCGGGCGGACAGGGCGACCTGCTCTTCCTCGTACTCGCTCATCTGCTGATCGTTGAGGTGGTATTTGCCCTGATAATATTCGCGGTACTTTTCGCGCGAGGCGAACTGGCGCTGGCCCGGCGAATGGTCCATCAGCGACACCAGCGACACGCCCGGCTTGTCCATCAGCTGTTCGAACAGCGGCAGGGTGCTCTCGTGCGGCAGCTCGCAGCGCAGGTGCAGCCGGTGCTCGGCGCGGTTCACCCCGGCGCGCTGGCTGTGGATCACCGCGTCGATCATCTTCTGCAGGTTTTCCAGCCGGTGGCCGCCGTCGCGCACGTCGCCGATCGCCACCGCGTCCAGCACCGTGGTGATGCCGTTGGCCACCATCAGCGCATCGTGGCTGCTCATCGCCGAATGGGCCGGCCAGTCGACGTTCGGGCGCGGGGTGAAGAACTTGTCCAGGTTGTCGGTATGCAGCTCGATCAGCCCCGGCAGCAGCCAGCCGCCGTCGCCGTCCAGCGCCTGCGGCAGCCGGCTCGGGCCGTCGGCGAAGCTGCGGATCACGCCGTCCTGCATCTCCAGCGAGCCTTGCACCACCTGGTCATCCAGCACCAGCTTAACGTTATTGACGATCATCAGAGGGCCTCCAGCGCCTGCGGCGCCTGCATGTCATAAAGCCGGTCGGCGACCTGTTGGCGGACGCCTTCATCGTGAAAAATGCCGACGATCGCCGCGCCGCGCGCCTTGGCGCGTTCGATAAGCTGCACCACCGCCGCGCTGTTGCGGCTGTCGAGCGAGGCGGTCGGTTCGTCCAGCAGCAGAATGGGGTAATCGACGATAAAGCCGCGCGCGATGTTCACCCGCTGCTGTTCGCCGCCGGAGAAGGTGGACGGCGCCAGCGGCCACAGGCGCTGCGGCACGTTGAGCGCCGCGAGCAGCGCTTCGGCGCGTTCACGGCACTCGGCGCGCTCGACGCCCTGTTCCAGCAGCGGCTGCATCACCACCTCCAGCGCGCTGATGCGCGGGATCACCCGCAGGAACTGGCTGACCCAGCCCAGCGTATGGCGGCGCACCGCCAGAATCTGGCGCGCGTCGGCGCTGACCATGTCCAGCCAGTCGCCCTGGTGGTTGATCAAGATATGGCCGCTGTCCGGCAGGTAGTTGGCGTACAGCGAGCGCAGCAGGGTGGATTTGCCGCTGCCGGAGTGGCCGTGCAGCACCACGCATTCGCCGCCGTGGACCGTCAGGTTGGCGTCGTGCAGCACCGGCAGGCGGGTGCCGTACTGCTGATGCAGCACAAAGGTTTTACTGAGATGTTCAACTCGGATTTGCATAGTCATCTGTTATCGCCTTGGGTTACGACAGCACCGAAGAAACCAGCAGCTGGGTGTAGGGGTGGTGCGGATCGTCCAGCACCCGGTCGGTCAGGCCGCTCTCCACCACTTCGCCCTGTTTCATCACCAGCAGACGGTGGGCCAGCAGCCGCGCCACGCCGAGATCGTGGGTGACGATCACCGCCGCCAGCTGCATCTCCACCACCAGGTTGCGCAGCAGATCGAGCAGGCGCGCCTGCACCGACACATCCAGCCCGCCGGTCGGCTCATCCATAAACACCAGCTTGGGGTGGGTGACCAGGTTGCGGGCGATCTGCAGCCGCTGCTGCATGCCGCCGGAGAAGGTGGTCGGCAGATCGTCGAGGCGCGACAGTGGGATTTCGACGTCTTCCAGCCACTGGCCGGCCTGGCGGCGAATGTCACCATAGTGGCGCTGGCCGATGGCCATCAGCCGCTCGCCGATGTTGCCGCCGGCGGAGACCTGCGGCCGCAGCCCGTCGAGCGGGTGCTGGTGCACCACGCCCCAGTCGGTGCGCAGCAGGCGGCGGCGATCGCTCTCCGCCATGGCGTACAGGTCGTGTTCCTGGTCTGCCTGCGGGCGGTAAAGGATCTGCCCGCGCTGCGGCGCCAGCCGCGCCGAGATCGACTTCAGCAGCGTGGTTTTGCCGGAGCCGGATTCGCCGACGATGCCCAGCACTTCACCGGGGTAGATGTCGAACGACACGTCGCTGAAGCCCTTGCCGGGGGCGTACAGGTGGGTGAGCCGGTTCACCGACAGCAGCGGAGTGGTGCTCAAAGGGGTGGAAGTCATCAGTGCTGCGCCTCTTGCGAAGATTGCGCCAGCTGCTGCCGGCAGTAGTCGGTGTCCGAACAGACGAACATGCGGTTGCCCCGATCGTCGAGCACCACCTCGTCCAGATAGCTGTGGCGCGAACCGCACAGCGCGCAGGGTTCGTCCCACTGCTGCACGCTGAACGGATGGTCGTCGAAGTCCAGGCTCTCCACCTTGGTGAACGGCGGCAGGGCGTAGATGCGTTTCTCGCGCCCGGCGCCGAACAGCTGCAGCGCCGGCATCATGTGCATTTTCGGGTTGTCGAATTTCGGGATCGGCGACGGATCCATCACGTAGCGATCGTTGACCTTCACCGGGTAGGCGTAGGTGGTGGCGATATGGCCGTAGCGCGCGATGTCCTCATACAGCTTCACCTGCATCACGCCGTACTCCTCCAGCGCGTGCATCTTGCGGGTCTCGGTTTCGCGCGGTTCGATAAAGCGCAGCGGCTCCGGGATCGGCACCTGATAGATCAGGATCTGGTCTTCGCGCAGCGCGGTTTCCGGAATGCGGTGACGGGTCTGGATCAGCGTGGCCTCCGGCGTGCGTTCGGTGGTGGCCACCCCGGCGACGCGCTGGAAGAAGCGGCGGATCGACACCGCGTTGGTGGTATCGTCGGCGCCCTGGTCGATCACCTTCAACACGTCGGCGCGGCCGATGACGCTGGCGGTGAGCTGAATGCCGCCGGTGCCCCAGCCGTAGGGCATCGGCATCTCGCGGCCGCCGAACGGCACCTGATAGCCGGGGATCGCCACCGCCTTCAGGATGGCGCGGCGGATCATGCGCTTGGTCTGCTCGTCCAGATAACCGAGGTTATAGCCGGTCAATACTTCACTCATCGCGGGCCTCCTGACGCTCGCTGTATTCCTGCCGCAGCCGCTTGAGCAGCTCCAGTTCGGCCTGGAAGTCGACGTAGTGCGGCAGCTTGAGATGGGAGACGAAGCCGGCGGCCTCGACGTTGTCGGCGTGGGCCAGCACGAACTCTTCGTCCTGCGCCGGGCCGGCGACGCCTTCGCCGTAGTCGGGGCTTTGCAATGCGCGATCCACCAACGCCATCGCCATCGCCTTGCGTTCGGCGCGGCCGAACACCAGCCCGTAACCGCGGGTGAAGTGCGGCGGATGGTCCTTGGGATCGACGAAGCCGTTGACCATTTCGCACTCGGTCAGCAGGATTTCGCCGATATCGATGGCGAAACCCAGCTCTTCCGGCACGATCTCCACCGAAACGTGGCCGGTGCGGATCTCGCCGGCGAACGGGTGGTTGCGGCCGTAGCCGCGCTGGGTGGCGTAGCCGAGCGCCAGCAGAAAACCTTCGTCGCCGCGCACCAGCTGCTGCAGGCGCGCCGAGCGCGAGCAGGGGTAAACCGGCGGGTTGCGGGTGATGTCGTCCGGCGCGCTGCCGTCGTCCTGTTCCTCCCGCGCCAGCTGCTGGCGACACAACAGATCGAACACGTGGCTGCAGTTGTCCGGCAGCGGTTCGTCGGCCTGCGGCGCGCGCGGCGCCTCGCCTTCCGCCAACAGCGCGAAATCCAGCAGCCGGTGGGTGTAGTCATAGGTCGGCCCCAGCACCTGCCCGCCGGGCAAGTCCTTGTAAACCGCCGAGATGCGCCGCTCCAGCCGCATGTTTTCGCTGGCCAGCGGCTCACTGACCGCCAGGCGCGGCAGGGTGGTGCGATAGGCGCGCAGCAGGAAGATCGCCTCCACCAGATCGCCGCTGGCCTGTTTGATGGCCAGCGCCGCCAGCTCGCGATCGTAGATGCCGCCTTCGGTCATCACCCGATCCACCGCCAGCCCCAGCTGCTGTTCGATGTGTTCCGCGCCGATCGCCGGCAGCGCCTCTTCGCCGCGCCGCAGCTGTTCCTGCAGCTGATGGGCGGCCTCAATGGCTTTTTCGCCCCCTTTTACCGCTACGTACATCAGCACACCTCCACGCGGGTGGTCCGCGGGATCGCCAGCAGGCGATCGCCGCAGGTCAGCAAGATATCCAGCCCCAGCGGGAAGCGCTGCGGGCGGTTGACCAGGTAATCCAGCAGTGCCGGCGGCAGGCGCGGCGCTATCAGGCGTTGGCTCTCGATGCCGGGGCCGGTCAGGCGCAGCGCGGCGCCGTTCTCCAGCTCGGCGAGCTGCACGATGACCGTGGCGCCGCATTCCGGCGAGATTTCCGTGCCGTGCGGTAAGGCCTGCAGATCGGCGGCCTGCAGCTGCTCATCGAACAGGGCAAAACAGACCTCCTGCGCCGCGGTGGCCAGCGGCGCGCCGCTGTGAAAACGAATGTTTGTTAGCACTCGCTCACTTTTAAGCGCAGCGCACAGCTGCAGCGGCGTTTCCTGATCGGCCAGCGTCAGCAGCGCGGCGGTGCTGGCGGCGTTCAGCGGCGCCCAGGCCGGGCCGGCCGGCAGCGTCACCCGGTGGCCCGGTTCGCTCAAGGCTTTAAGAATCAAACGGAAAGCGTGCTGCGATTGGTCTATCGGTTGCTCAAAACCGGTCAATAAACTCATGGCTTAATCCCCTCGCACCAGCGTAAAGAAGTCCACCCGGCTGGCGGCGATCGCCCGGGCGCGCAGCTGGCGCTGTTCGTGCTGCAGCGCGGCCAGCGGCGCGATCAGCTGTTGTTGCAGGCGTTCGCCGTGTTCCGGCTGTTGCAGCAGCGCATCGGCCAGCGCGCACAGCTCGGCGTGCGCCTTGTCGCGCCCGGCGATATAGCTGTAGCCGTAGCCGCCGTTGTCCAGCTGCACCACCGCGCGGGTGACCGTCATGTCTCCCAACACGAAGCGGCGGCCGGTGGCGCCCATGCGCCCCTGCAGCTGGGCCAGGCCGATCTCCGGCGCGCGGATGCTGCGGTAACTCGGGCTGAGGTTCAGCGCCTGCCAGTGGCTGCGCAGCTGCTCGGGCCGGCTGTGCGCCAGCACCGACATCCAGCGTTGTCTCGACTCTAAGGCGTGCATTCAGTGCTCCATCGTCAGTTCAATCATGTCGGCGCGGGCCAGGCTGACGGAGTATTCCGCCACGTCTTCGCCGCCGCTGCGGACGTTAAGGGTGCGCACGCACAGCAGCGGCGCGTGGGTGGCGATCTCCAGCAGCCGGCTCTCTTTGGCCTGCGCGCGGCGCGCGCTGATGCGCGTCTGGCGGCGGGTCAGCGGCTGCTGGAGGTGCTGTTCGATAAACTGGTGCAGCGAACCGCTGTGGAACTGCTGCAGCGCCGGCCACCACTCCAGATCGGGCAGATAGTGGTCGATCACGCTCATCGGCACGCCGTTGACCCGGCGCAGGGTGCGCAGGTGGATCACCATTTCGCCTTCTTCACGCGAAAGCGCGCTGGCGACATGCCCATTGCACGGGCGCAAGACAGCGAGTAAGCGCTCACTGGTGGGGTGGCTGCCCTGCTCGAACAGGTTCTGGCTGAAGCGGGTATTGGCGTGCAGCGGGTAGTCGTAAGGTCGCATCAGCACCAGAATGCCGACGCCGTGGCGGCGCTGCAGCCAGCCGCGCTCTACCAACTGATCCACCGCGCGGCGCAGGGTGTGGCGATTGACCTGATAGCGCTCGGCCAGCTGCTGTTCTGAAGGTAGGTAGTCGCCGCAGCGGTACTGCGTGCGCAGCTCCTGCTCCAGCTGCGCGGCGATCTGCTGATAGCGGGTGGGGTAAGTGGTCGGATGTCTAGATAACTCCATCATAATAAAAACCTCGTCATGCCGATGGCGGTGCGATGAAGGTGGAAGCGGTGCGTTTCATCGGGCGTCTAACCTGTGGTCTTCACGTTGGCATCATGGTGCCGGGCGCAGATGACAATCGCGTTACGCGTCGGTGGCGAACAGATGAACTATTTAGGACAGCCCAGGCGTGCACGGGCGGCGGCGGCGCGCTATGCTGGCGCCTTTGTTGACTGACTCTGGCCGCTACCATGCCGCAATCTCTGAATGCCCCTGAACACGCCCCACGCGCCTGGCCGCTGTGGAAACCGATCCTGTTTCTGCTGGTGGTGGCCGTCGGCCTCTACTACGTCAAATGGCAGCCTTACTACGGCAAGGCGTTTGTGGCGGCGGACAGTCACTCGATCGGCAAGTCGATCCTGGCCGACGGCGCCGCGAGCCCCTGGCTGGCGGCCTGGCAGTACGCGCTGGTCTACTTCACCGCAGTATGGAAGGCGGCGCTGCTCGGGGTGCTGTTAGGTTCGCTGGTGCAGGTGCTGATCCCGCGCGACTGGCTGGCGCGCACGCTCGGCCACCGGCGTTTTTCCGGCACCGTGCTGGGGGCGCTGATCGCGCTGCCGGGCATGATGTGCACCTGCTGCGCCGCGCCGGTTGCCGCCGGCATGCGCCGCCAGTCGGTGTCCAGCGGCGCCGCGCTGGCCTTTTGGCTCGCCAACCCGGTATTGAATCCGGCGACGCTGGTGTTCATGGGGTTTGTGCTCGGTTGGCCGTTCGCCGCCATCCGCCTGGTGGCAGGTGTGGTGATGGTGCTGGGCATCGCCTGGCTGGTGCAACGCGTGACCGCCAACGATCCGCAACCCGCCGCGCCGCAGCCGCCGGTGATGATGATGGCGCAGAACGACGAGCAGCCGTTCCTCGCCCGCTGGGGCAAAGCGCTGTGGGCGCTGTTTTGGTCGACCATCCCGATCTACGTGCTGGCGGTGCTGGCGCTGGGCGCGGCGCGGGTCTGGCTGTTCCCGCACGCTGACGGCGCCGTCGACAATAGCCTGCTGTGGATCATCGGCCTGGCGATCGTCGGCTGCCTGTTTGTTATCCCCACCGCGGCGGAAATCCCGATCGTGCAGACCATGATGCTGGCGGGCATGGGCGCAGGCCCGGCGCTGGCGCTGCTGATGACCCTGCCGGCGGTCAGCCTGCCTTCGCTGCTGATGCTCAACAAAGCCTTCTCCGCCCGTGCGCTGTGCCTGACAGCGGCGCTGGTGGCGCTGTGCGGCGCACTGACCGGCGTGGTGGGTATGGGGTTGATGTAACTGATGAGTGGCCCGATGCTGTCTCAAGGAGGAGATGGCAATGGAACAGCGGAATAAACCTGAAATGGACGTAGAGGCGATGTTGCTGTAGCAAGCGCTGCGTGAAAGGGTGGATGCCGCCCTTGAACGCTTAAGAAACGGCACCGCGGTTTATCTCAGCCATTCGGAGGCAGAAAAACGAATGGCTTTATTTAAAGCGAAAATCCGGGGGCGCTATCGGCGAGGGGGGAGGGGGGATTGGTTCAGGGCTGGCGGGCTGTTTCTCCAGGTATAACAACGTGTTATCTTGTGGTCGATTTTGAGCGAAGAGCGGATGCTCGGGGTTGTTCCCACAGTTGAAGAGTTGGCAGCTTAAACACGATGTATTAATCAGCGGTTAATAGACCAGTCACATAGTTGATTATTCATATAAGAAGATTTTGTGTTTTTTCATAAAGTATATTATTAATTATCTATCGTGCAGTCAGAACGAGACGGACGACTCATTTTAACTCAGCTCAAAGGAGAAAGTATGAAGCTTGCACAAGCACGGACAGGAGAGAGACTGAAAGTTAATAAAAAACTAATTCCATATAGTTTTTGGCCAGTAAATACTGGCTCAAAAGGAAACTCTAGCATTTTACCACTTTTGTTTTCACTTGATCCTTGGGCCATTATTGATCAAGCTATAAAGAATAACTGTCCTAATTTATCTAAAAGTGAGGCATTGGCATGTGTTCACCAGGCTAGAGATTTTTATGAGTCGGCTATTGATACACAGCGTGTTTCTGCTAGGCCGTTATCTCTTTACTATTGTTTTATGAATCTAGTTAAAGCGTTTTGTTTGACAAGAGGAACGCAAGTAACCTTTGATAAAGCGCAACATGGATTAACAGAGCAACTGGGGACTGGGGGGAAAGAGCTTCATGATGCTTATTTGGAGGGATTCCCTAGCCCAAACGCAAGGGGTAAATTACAAAATTTTTCAGAGTTTATGCAGGCTTTAACTGGAGCAGGACTGACTGCACCTCAGCAATATAAAATCCCTATTCTTTTACCCCAAATTTTGCCTGGCCACAGACTTTGGTCTTCTGCAGCGAACAAAAAAGAACGTTTTGTTGCTGTTCATGAAATACGCCCTTATGTCAATAAAGAAAGCGGCGAAATTTGGTTAAATATTTACTTTGTCTCTGATGATCTTTCACGTATTGGTATAACAACGACAAATTTTCTTCTCGAGACTGATTTGGCTGGAAGCTATACTCAAGTTAGTTGTGCTGAATTAGATAATTTGAATAGGAAATTAATATGTTTTCAACAAACAACCCCATTCATTTGCAATACAAGAAAATATGCAAATTATCTTCAGGGCCTCTTTGACTCGATACGACCTTATCTCTGGGTCACTGTTTCGACAATACCGCCTTACCGCAGGCATTATGTTTATACCAGACCTAGTACTGATTCTAATCAGGTACTTCCGCAGTTACTTTCAATTTATGCTCTTTCTTATTATCTGGGGTCAATTACTCGATATCGACCTCACCATCTTCCGACGATTACAGATACTGTTTTCGGACCAAGAGTTCAGGATTTTATAACTGGTCAACCTCAGCAATTTCTTTATCTTATGGCTTCTGAATTTGCAAAGAGGGAAGTAACAAAACCTTCCATTCTTTGAAATGGTTCAGTACCTAAATAATGAAAAAATAGCAGGGTGTTGATAACAATTTCCTGCTAAGAGCTATCCTCTCAGACTGGCATGGTGGGTTTTCGATGAAATTAAAGAATATGGCTCACCATTTTAACCCTTAACCCTTAACCCTTAACCCTTAACCCTTAACCCTTAACCCTTAACCCTTAACCCTTAACCCTTAACCCTTAACCCTTAACCCTTAACCCTTAACCCTTAACCCTGCTAAAAAATCTATGATGCTTTACAGGGCTTAACTGCATCCACATTTGGCACAAACCCGCCCATCAGATTAACTCCATACCGTAGCGCTGCCAGATCGAGTCTGTACCACTAGCTCATCGCAACCTATGCACCACCTGGTTGCTGCTGCCGCGCCAGATCAGCGCCGGGTCTTTCAAATCCTGAACGAACTTGCCGTCGATCAGCACGTTGATCCTGTCTACTACCTGCATTTGCTGTGCGTCCAGCTCCGCCAGCCGGTAGCCGGTCCACAGCCAGATATCCTTGCCGGGGCACTCGGCGCGCACCCGTTTCACCAGTTGCAAGATGCTCGGCACGTTGGCCGGGTGCAGCGGATCGCCGCCGGAGAGTGACAGCCCCTGGCGCGGCACGCGCGTATCGTTCAGATCGGTGATGATGCGGTCTTCCAGCGCTGGGGTAAACGGCTGGCCGGAGTTGAGCCGCCAGGTGCTTTTGTTGTAGCAGCCGGGGCACTGGTGCACGCAGCCGGCGACAAACAGCGTGCAGCGGGTGCCGGGGCCGTTGACGACGTCGATCGGGTAATACTGGTGATAATTCATGTGAGGCCTGCCCATCAGGCTATTTTACTGGCCATTTTGCCTCCGGGCAGTGCTCCCAATCCTCACGTACTGCGTGTACGCTGCGGTTGGTGCGCGCTGGCCGAAGGCAAACTGGCTGCGACAATCACGCCTGATGAACAGGCTTCTGCCTAGGTTGCACGGCGCTTTTCAGCCGAGCTGCCCATTACCGAGGTGTTTCACCCGGCGTTTCACCTCTTCCTGCTTGCCGGCGTTGAACGGCCGGGCATCGGGGCTGCCGAGATAGCCGCACACCCGGCGGGTGACCGAGACCTTGGCCGAGTCGTGGTTGCCGCATTTCGGGCAGGTGAAGCCTTTGCTGGTGCAGGAGAATTCACCGGTGAAGCCGCACTCGTAGCACTCGTCGATCGGCGTGTTGGTGCCGTAGTAAGGCACCCGGCTGTAGCTGTAGTCCCACACGTCTTCCAGCGCCTTCAGGTTGTGCTGCAGGTTCGGGTACTCGCCGTAGCAGATGAAGCCGCCGCTGGCCAACGGCGGGTAGGGCGCTTCGAAGTCCAGCTTGTCGTACGGATTGACCTTCTTCTCCACGTCGAGGTGGAAGCTGTTGGTGTAATAGCCCTTGTCGGTGACGCCCGGCACCACGCCGAAATCGGCGGTGTCCAGCCGGCAGAAGCGATCGCACAGGTTTTCGCTCGGCGTGCTGTAGAGGCTGAAGCCGTAGCCGGTCTCGTCTTTCCAGGCGTCGACGGCGGCGCGCAGCCGCGCGACGATCGCCACCGCTTTGGCGCGCAGCGCTTCGTCGTCATACACGTGGTTTTTGCCGCCGAACAGCGCGTTGATGGTCTCGTGCAGGCCGATATAGCCCAGCGAAATCGAGGCGCGGCCATTCTTGAAGATATCCGCGATGTTGTCGTCGGCCTTGAGCCGCACGCCGCAGGCGCCTTCCATGTACAAGATTGGCGCCACCCGCGCCTTGATGCCTTCCAGCCGGGCGATGCGCGTCATCAGGGCCTTTTTCGCCAGCTGCAGGCGCTGATCCAGCAGCGCCCAGAAGCGTGACTCGTCGCCCATCGCCTCCAGCGCGATGCGCGGCAGGTTGAGGCTGATGACGCCGATGTTGTTACGGCCGTCGTGCACCAGCTCGCCGTCCTGCACGTAGGTGCCGAGGAAGCTGCGGCAGCCCATCGGCGTTTTGAACGAGCCGGTGACCTTCACCACCTGATCGTAGTTGAGGATGTCCGGGTACATGCGCTTGCTGGCGCACTCCAGCGCCAGCTGCTTGATGTCGTAGTTCGGATCGCCGTACTGGTGGTTGAGGCCGTCGCGGATGGCGAACACCAGTTTGGGGAATACGGCGGTCTTGCGGTTTTTGCCCAGCCCGGCGATGCGGTTTTTCAATATCGAGCGCTGGATCAGGCGCGACTCCCAGCTGGTGCCGAGGCCGAAGCCGAAGGTGACGAACGGCGTCTGGCCGTTGGCGGTGTGCAGGGTGTTGACCTCGTACTCCAGCGACTGGAAGGCGTCGTAACACTCTTTCTCGGTGCGCGCCATGGCATAGCCTTTGGCATCCGGGATCTGCCACGCTTCCGCCACCTGCAGGTGTTTGCGGAAGCTCTCGTCGACGAACGGCGCCAGAATTTCATCGATGCGGTTGATGGTGGTGCCGCCATAAATATGGCTGGCGACCTGGGCGATGATCTGCGCGGTCACGGCGGTGGCGGTGGAGATCGACTTCGGCGGCTCAATCTCGGCGTTGCCCATCTTGAAGCCGTTGGTCAGCATGCCTTTCAGATCGATCAGCATGCAGTTGAACATCGGGAAGAACGGCGAGTAGTCGAGATCGTGGTAGTGAATTTCGCCGCGTTCATGGGCCAGCACCACGTCGCGCGGCAGGATGTGCTGCTTGGCGTAGTGTTTGGCGACGATGCCCGCCAGCAGGTCGCGCTGGGTGGGGATCACCTTGCTGTCCTTGTTGGCGTTTTCGTTCAGCAGCGCGCGGTTGCTCTGCTCGACCAGGCCGCGAATTTCCTGATTCAGGCGGCCGCGCAGCTCGCGCGCCACGTCGCGATCGTGGCGGTATTCGATATAGGCGCGCGCCAGCTGTTTGTATTCGCCGGCCATCAGCTGGTTTTCCACCGCCTGCTGGATCTCGTGGATATCGACGCGCGGCTGCTGCTCCATGCGCTGAGCGACCACGCGGGCGACGGTGGCGCAGTAGTCGGCATCGACCACGCCCACCGCCAGCGCGGCGCGCTCGATGGCCTGCGCAATGCGCGCTTCGTCAAAAGGTACCTGGCAACCGTCCCGCTTAATCACTACTGGTTTCACATTGTACTCCTTGTTCCCCGAGGGAGCGTTCATACCCGCCTGGCGTGGCGAGCAACCGTCAAATTTCGCTTATCCACAGGGCAAAGCCGCAGCGCGCAAGGGCTGTGGCGGCGTGTGGATGATTTTGTGGATAACTACTATATATAGGTGTTCGCAATTCTTAATGCACTATATATAGATATCGGCGCGATTCTTTTGATGTAGAACAAGGAAAACGAAAGAGCGTGCGCAAGCTGAACAGTCGTCAATCGCCCGCCGGCCGATCGCGAAAATGTTCCAGCAGAAAATCGACCCAGACGCGCACCCGCGGCGGTAGATCCGCCGAAGCGTAATAGAGCCACAGCTGCACCGGGCGCGGCCAGCATTCCGCCAGCACCGGCCGCAGCGTGCCCTGCTCGAAGTGTTTCTCGACGTACCAGCGCGCCAGGTTGACGATGCCCAGCCCGGCCAGCGCCGCATCCAGCAGCATTTCCGGGCGGCTGGCTACCAGCCGGCCGTTCAGATCCAGCGCCAGCGTTTCGCCCTGATGGCGCAGCTGCCATTTGACGTGGCGGCCGTTGGCCGGGTTGCGGTGCAGCAGGCAGTCGTGCCGCAGCAGATCGTGCGGCGTTTGCGGTTCACCGCGCCGCGCCAGATAGTCGGGCGACGCCGCCAGCACCATGTGCATCGGGTAGAGCGGGCGGGCCACCAGCCGGCTGTCGGGATCGACCCGGCTGCCGATGCCGACGTCGAAACCTTCGCCCACCAGATTCACCACCCGGGCGTCCAGCGACAGATCGAGATCGATCTGCGGATAGCGCGCCAAAAATTGCGGGATCAACGGCATCAGCATCTGGCGGCCGAAGCCGGGGATCATCGTGACGCGCACCACCCCGGCCGGCGCCTGCCGTTCGCTGCCGGCGCTTTCCAGCGTCGCCGCCAATGCCTGCCACAGCGGCGCTACCTGCGCCAGCAGCGCTTTGCCCTCGTCGGTCAGCAGCACGTTGTGGGTGTTGCGCTGAAACAGCCGCAGCGCCAGCTTCTCTTCCAGCGCGCGGATGTTTTTGCTGACCGCTGCCGGCGTCACGCCCAGCTGGCGAGCGGCGGCGGAGAAATTTTGCGCCTGCGCGGCGGCGAGGAAGGCCGGCAACAGGCGGTGTACGTCAAAGGGCAGCGACATAGTGGTTGATACTTTCAGTTGAAATTGAAGTGACCTCTAACAGCCTACACCCGCAGCGGCGGAAATGGAAAAATGCCTCATCTTCTTATGACCGAGGAACCATGCATGTCGCGCATTTTAGTGTTAACCGCCCACCGCACCCCCGACGAGTCGCGCATTAATAAGGCGCTGATCGAGGCCGTACGCCCGCTGCCCAACGTGACCGTTCACGAACTGATCCGCGCGTATCCGGATTACCGCATCGACGTGGCGCGCGAACAGGCGCTGCTGCAGAGCCATGATGCGGTAGTGATGCTGTTCCCGTTTTACTGGTACAGCTCGCCGGCGATCCTCAGCGAATGGCAGGATGCGGTATTAACCTACGGTTTTGCCTACGGCAGCGAAGGCACCCAACTGCACGGCAAGCCGCTGCAGCTGGTGGTGAGCACCGGCGGCGACGCGCAGGCTTATACGGCGCAAGGGTATAACCGTTATCCGGTGCAGGATCTGCTGCTGCCGTTCCACGCCATGGCCAACCTGACCGGCATGGATTATCTGCCGCCGCATCTGGTGCAGGGCGTGAGCGACATGAGCGATGAGCAGTTGGCGCAAGCGGCCGCCGGCGTGGCGGCGCTGCTGGGGAAATGGTAGGGCGCAGCGTTCGCCGCGCCCTGCGGGGTCAGTCTTCGAGCAGCCACCACACCGCTTCGAACGGCCGCAGCGTTAGCGCCTGCGGCTGGTCCGCCGAATCGGCGTAGTTGCTCATCAGCGGGCGCCATTGCGCGGAAGCTTCCACGCCTTCCGCCGCCCAGGCCAGCGGTTCGCGGCTCAGGTTGGCCGCCACCAGCAGGCGCTGGCCGTTCCAGCTGCGCTGATAGCACCACAGCGCCGGGTGTTCCGGCGCCAGATCCTGATAGTCGCCGTGGGTCAGCAGCGGATACTGCTTGCGCAGGGTGATCAGCTGGCGATAGGCGTAAAACACCGAGTCGAGATCGGCCAGCGCCGCGTCGGCGTTGATCTGCGGGTAGTTCTCGGCGCAGCCGATCCACGGCGTGCCGGTGGTGAAACCGGCGTGGGGCGCGGCGCTCCACTGCATCGGCGTGCGGCCGTTGTCGCGCGATTTGTCGGCCAGGATCGCCAGCAGCTCGGCGTCGCTGCGGCCCTGGGCGCGCAGTTCGGCGTACATGTTCAGGCTTTCCACGTCGCGATACTGCTCGATGGCGCAGAAGCCGGGGTTGGTCATGCCGAGTTCTTCGCCCTGATAGATATAAGGCGTGCCCTGCATGCCGTGCAGCACCATCGCCAGCATTTTGGCGGCCGGCACCCGCAGTGCGCCTTCATCGCCGAAGCGCGACACGATGCGCGGCTGATCGTGGTTGCACCAGAACAGCGCGTTCCAGGCGCGGTTATGCATCCCTTGCTGCCAGTGGCGGAAGATCTGCTTCAGTTCCACGTAATCCGGCGCCGCCCGCGTCCATTTTTCACCGCCGGCGTAGTCCACCTTCAGGTGATGGAAGTTGAAGGTCATCGACAGCTCTTCGCCGCTCTGCGCCGCGTAGCGCTGGCAATGCTCAAGCGTGGTGGAGGACATCTCGCCCACCGTCATCAGGCCGCGCGGCTGAAACACGTCGCGGCTCATCTCCTGCAGGAACTCGTGGATGCGCGGGCCGTCGGTGTAGAAGCGGCGGCCGTCGCCCTGGCTGTCGGACGGGAAGTCCTGCTGTTTGGACACCAGGTTGATCACGTCGAGGCGCAGGCCGTCGACGCCTTTGTCCGCCCAGAACTGACACACTTTCTTCAGCTCTTCGCGTACCGGCGGGTGCTCCCAGTTGAGATCCGCCTGCTCGGCGGCGAACAGGTGCAGGTAGTACTGGCCGCTGTCGGCGTGCCACTGCCAGGCGTTGCCGCCGAACTTGGAGCGCCAGTTGTTCGGCGGCGTTTCACCTTCGCCGTCGCGCCAGACGTAGAACTGACGATACGGGCTGTGGCGATCCTGCGCGGCCTTGAACCACGGGTGCTCGGTCGAGGTGTGGTTGAACACCATGTCCATCACGATGCGGATACCGCGCCGGTGGGCAGCGGCGACCAACTGCTCGAAGTCCGCCATCGTGCCGTAAGCCGGATCGATGGCGCAGTAGTCCGCCACGTCATAGCCATTGTCCACCTGTGGCGATACGTAGACCGGCGTCAGCCAGATGGCGTCGACGCCCAGTTCATGCAGATAGTCCAGCCGCCGCGTCACGCCGGCCAAATCGCCGTAGCCGTTGCCGGTGCTGTCCTGAAAACTCTTCGGATAAATTTGGTAGATGACGCCGTTCTGCCACCAGGGGATTGGGTTGCTCATAGCTGTATACCTTTGAATCGTGACAACGAGCCTGCGCGAGCAGGCTCCTACATTCATGTTGCGTCAATTAAACCGGCAGCTCGCCGCGGGCGGCCTTGCGTTTGTAGACCATGATGGTCAGCACCAGCGGGATGACGATCGCCACCAGAATCGCCAGCGAGTAAATCAGCCAGAACTGCGGCTTGATAGACAGAATGCCCGGCAGGCCGCCGACGCCGATGCCGTTGGCCATCACGCCGTCCAACCCGCAGATAAGGCCTGCGATCGCGGAGCCGATCATCGCGCACAGCATTGGGAAGCGGTATTTGAGGTTGATGCCGTACATCGCCGGTTCGGTCACGCCGAGGTAGGCGGAGATCGCCGCCGGCACCGAGATTTCACGCTCGTTGGCCTTGCGGCTGATGATGATGATGCCGAGCACCGCCGAGGCCTGCGCGATGTTGGACAGCGCAATCAGCGGCCACACCGGGGTGCCGCCCATGCTCTGGATCATCTGCATGTCGATAGCCAGCGTGGTCTGGTGCACGCCGGTGATCACCAGCGGCGCATACAGGAAGCCGAACAGCGCGGCGCCCACTGGCGCGAAACTGCCGGTCATCACCGATTTCACCGCCCAGGCGACGCCGTCGCCGATCATGCGGCCGAACGGCCCGATCAGCGCGTGCGCCAGGAACACCGCCAGCAGCAGCGAGACCACCGGCACTACCACCAGATAGAGATAGTCGGGAACGATCTTTTTCAGCCGGGTTTCGATCCAGCCCAGCGCCATGCCCGCCAGGATCGACGGGATCACCTGCGCCTGATAGCCCACTTTCTGGATCACGAACCAGCCGAAGTTCCACACTTCCGGCGTTTGCTGGCCGAGCAGGTAGGAGTTCATCAGCTGCGGCGACACCAGGGTGACGCCCAGCACGATGCCGAGCACCGGGGTGCCGCCCATCTTTTTCACCGTCGACCAGCAGATGGCCACCGGCAGGAACATGAAGATCGCTTCACCGAGCAGCCACAGGAAGTCGTAAACGGTTTTCCACGCCGGGTGCATCTGCGCCAGCGTTTGGCCGCCGGACATCGGGATGTCGCCGATCACGTTGCGGAAGCCGAGGATCAGACCGCCGCTGATCAGCGCCGGCAGCAGCGGGAAGAAGATCTCGGCGAAGTGGGAGATGGTGCGCTCGGTCCAGGTCATGTTCTGGCGCGCGGCCACCTTGGCCTGCTCCTTGTCGGCCTCGTTGACGCCGGTGCTGGCGATCAGCGCCTGATAGTAGTCGCCGACGTCGGTGCCGATAACCACCTGGAACTGCCCGGCGTTGGTGAAGCAACCCTTGACCATCGGCAGCTCTTCGATCTCTTTCGGTTTCGCCTTGTTGGGATCGTTGAGGACGAAACGCAGCCGGGTAATGCAATGGCTGACGGTGGCGATGTTCTCGCGGCCGCCGACCAAAACAATCAGGCGATCAATATCCTGCTGTTTTACTTTGCTCATTATGGGATACCTGCAGAGGTGTTGACTGAGTAATGATCAAAGCTTAGCCACTCGGCATTTTGAATGAAATGGGAACGTTCCCGGTTTGGGGCGAGGATCACAAAATGATGAAAAATGGTCAACTTCCGATCAGGAAAGTTTGCTGGGCACCACCAGGCGGCGGATCCCCTGCTCGCCGCTGAGCTGCGACAGCAGCTGCTGCGCGGCCAGCAGGCCGGCGCTGCCGTAGCCGAACTCCACCGACAGGGTGTCGGGGAACAGGAAGCTGAGCAGCGGGGTGTTGCCGATGGCGCACACCTGGATGGTATGCGTCGGCTGCTGCTGCAGGTACTTGATCGCCCCCAGGGCGATGCTGTCGGAGGCGCAAATCAGCGCGCTGGTGTGCGCATCGATCACCTCGGCGGCGTGCTGGAAACCGCTCTGGTAGCTCAGCTCGCCCAGCGTGGCGCGCGGCGTGAGCGTGAGGCGTTCGCAGGCGTCGAGATAGGCCTGGTAGCGGCGCTGGCCGGTGGTGGCGTCGCTGAGCTGCACCCCCAGATAGCCGATATGCCGATGCCCTTGCTGATACAGGCGATCCATCAACAGGTTCACCGCGCCGGCGTCGTCGTAGCAGACGGACGAGAAGCCGTCGTATTCGCGCACCATCACCACCATTTTTTCCTGCCACGGCTTGAGCATCGCCGCGGTCAGGCCGGTGAAGCCGAACAGGATCACGCCGTCGACGTTGCGCTGATGCAGTACGTGCAGATGCTCCTGCACCAGGCGGGTTTCGAACTGGCTCTCCATCACGATCGGATCGAAGCCTTGCTGATACAGCAGCGGCAGCATGGTGCGCACCGCCTGGTTTTCCGACGGCGAGTCGAGACGGGAAACGATGATGCCCACCACTTTGTCGCTTTGGCCGCGCATGGCGCGCGCCGACTTGGAGGGCGTAAACCCTTGCTGACGGATCACCGCTTCCACCCGTTCACGGGTTTGCGGGCTCACGCTGCCTTCATTGTTCAGCACGCGTGAGACGGTGGATTTGCCTACGCCGCTCAGGCGCGCGATGTCCTTGATGGTCAGCCGGTTTTGCATGGTTTACTTTTCGTTGAGGTGGACAGGCGTAACATAAAGGCCTGTAAAACAATGCCCGTCAGCATAGCTCATTTTCCGACGCGGATCTTGATGCAAAACGGGATTGTGACATTGCGATGAACGGCCGCTCCTGCCGCTCTGTTTTTCCCTTTACAGGAGGTTATTCCCCATATGGACCCCGACCCGACTGCTTTAGACACTCACTCGGTTCTCCGGTAAAACCTCTCCGCCTGGCGCTGCTGTTTTACCGGTGAAGTACATCACGGTAACCGGTAGCGCGCGCTTCGTCGTTCGCTCCTGCTGCTGAAAAAAAGAATAAGGATCTGCGTTGGCAGAGGCTTTTTGGCGCACCCGCCATCCGCCCGGCCGATGACGATCCCCGTTTACCCGCTGCCGTGAGGCACCGGGCGACGAGGTGCGACCCATGAAACTGAAAAAACTCCCCCGTCAGCTGCTGGGCCTGTTCGCCCGCAGCCTCCCGCGCCGTTTGGTGCGCCGCGACAGCCTGCTGGACAGCGTCGGCGGCGCTGCGCGCGACATGCCGGCCGGCCTGGCGCAGCAGCGGCTGGAATGCGCCGCCGCAGAAACGATGCAGCTGTTTGAGCGTTTTCACAGCCATCCGGAAGGCATCACCGCCCATGAGGCGGAACAGGTGCGCCAGCGCTGCGGCGAGAACGTCATCGACGATCAGCAGAAAGAGGCCTGGTGGCAACACCTCTGGCACTGCTACCGCAACCCGTTCAACCTGCTGCTGACCGCGCTCGGCATGATCTCTTACGCCACCGAGGATCTGACCGGCGCCTTGGTGATCGCGCTGATGGTGCTGATCTCCACGCTGCTGAATTTCATCCAGGAGGCGCGATCCAACCGGGCGGCCGACGCGCTGAAGGCCATGGTGAGCAACACCGCCACGGTGATCCGCAGCGATGCGCTCACCGGCAAGAGCGAGCACGTGGAGCTGCCGATCGCGCAGCTGGTGCCGGGCGACATCATCAAGCTGGCGGCCGGCGACATGATCCCGGCGGATCTGCGCGTGCTGTCGGCCAAGGATCTGTTCATCAGCCAGGCGGCGCTGACCGGCGAATCGCTGCCGGTGGAGAAATCCGCCGCGCCGCAATTGTCGGCGGCCGATCCGCTCGACTGCCAGAACCTGTGCTTCATGGGCACCAACGTGGTCAGCGGCACCGCGCTGGCGATGGTGATCGGCACCGGCGGCGGCACCTATTTCGGCCAGCTGGCGCAGCGCGTCACCAGCCAGGATGAGCAGCCGAACGCCTTCCAGAGCGGCATCAGCAAGGTCAGCTGGCTGCTGATCCGTTTTATGCTGGTGATGACGCCGATCGTGCTGCTGATCAACGGCTACACCAAGGGCGACTGGTGGGAGGCGGCGCTGTTCGCGCTGTCGGTGGCGGTCGGGCTGACGCCGGAGATGCTGCCGATGATCGTCACCTCGACGCTGGCCAAAGGGGCGGTGAAGCTGTCGCGCCAGAAGGTGATCGTCAAACGGCTGGACGCCATCCAGAACTTCGGCGCGATGGACATTCTGTGCACCGACAAGACCGGCACTCTGACCCAGGACAAGATCGTGCTGGAGCGCCATACCGACGTGTTCGGCGCCAGCAGCGAGCGGGTGCTGCGCTACGCCTGGCTGAACAGCTTCTACCAGACCGGGCTGAAAAACCTGCTCGACGTGGCGGTGCTGAGCTGCGCGGAGCAAAATCAGCAGCCGCAGGCGCTGCAAAACTACCGCAAGGTGGATGAGATCCCGTTCGACTTCGTGCGCCGCCGCATGTCGGTGGTGGTGGCCAAAGACAACGAGTATCACGAGCTGGTGTGCAAGGGCGCGCTGGAAGAGATGCTGGCGATTTGCAGCCACGTGCGCCACGAAGACGAGGTGATCCCGCTGAGCGAGGCGCTGCTGGCGAGGATCCGTCGCATCACCGACGATCTCAACCAGCAGGGGCTGCGGGTGGTGGCGGTGGCCAACAAGATCCTGCCGGCGCAAACCCATGAATACGGCGTGGCGGACGAGTCGGATCTGATCCTCGAAGGCTACGTCGCCTTCCTCGATCCGCCGAAGGAAAGCACCGCACCGGCGCTGGCGGCGCTGAAACAGAACGGCGTCACGGTGAAGATCCTCACCGGCGACAACGAGCTGGTGGCCGCCAAAGTGTGCCGTGACGTCGGGCTCGAGGCCGAGCACCTGCTGCGCGGCAGCGAGATCGAGCAGATGGACGACGAGCAGCTGGCGCAGGCGGCGGCGCGCACCACGGTGTTCGCCAAGCTGACGCCGCTGCACAAGGAGCGCATCGTCAAACTGCTGCGCCGCCAGGGGCACGTGGTGGGCTTTATGGGCGACGGCATCAATGACGCGCCGGCGCTGCGCGCGGCCGATATCGGCATCTCCGTCGATTCGGCGGTGGACATCGCCAAGGAAGCGGCGGACATTATCCTGCTGGAAAAAAGCCTGATGGTGCTGGAGCAGGGGGTGATCGAAGGGCGCCGCACCTTCGCCAACATGCTGAAATACATCAAGATGACCGCCAGCTCCAACTTCGGCAACGTGTTCAGCGTGCTTATCGCCAGCGCCTTCCTGCCGTTTCTGCCGATGTTGCCGCTGCACCTGTTGATTCAGAACCTGATGTACGACATCTCGCAGATCGCCATCCCGTTCGATAACGTCGACGACGATCAGATAACCCAGCCGCAGCGCTGGAACTCCGCCGATCTGGGGCGGTTTATGGTGTTCTTTGGGCCGATCAGTTCGATCTTCGACGTGCTGACCTTCAGCCTGATGTGGTGGGTATTCAAGGCCAACACGCCGGAAATGCAGACGCTGTTCCAGTCCGGCTGGTTCGTGGAAGGGCTGCTGTCGCAAACGCTGATCGTGCACATGATCCGCACGCGCAAAATTCCGTTTATCCAGAGCCGCCCGTCCTGGCCGCTGTGCATCATGACGCTGGCGGTGATCGCCACCGGCATCGGCCTGGTGTTCTCGCCTCTGGCCGGCTTCCTGCAGCTGCAGGCGCTGCCGCTCGGTTACTTCCCGTGGCTGGTGCTGATCCTCGCCGGTTACATGGTGCTGACCCAGTGCGTGAAAGGCTGGTTCGTGCGCCGCTACGGCTGGCAATAACCCGTTCGCCCCCTCCGGCCGGGAGGGGGCAACTGTGATCCCGTCCGCTTTTTCACCGCAACGGTTGGACATCTGTTCTGTGCTAAGTCTTTATCTACAGCGTTGGCTGTTTTCCCCTGCGCCTTTCAAACCAACGCGTTGTTGTTTATCGCCTAGCGGTGGTTTGAAATTCATTGGGGATATTTTGTTTTTTTCCTCTGAGGAATTTCCGATGCACAGACCTTTCCGTTATACGCTACTGGCTTCATCGTTATGGTTTTCTTGCGGCGCGCTGGCGCAGCCGGCGGGTGATTTGCCGCTGATGCCCTGGCCGCAGCAGGTGGAAGTGACGCAACCGGCGGGCAAACTGATTTTGGATCACCGGCTGTCGTTAAGCCTCCAGGGCGATGATTTGGGCGACGCGCTGCCGCGCTGGCGCCAGCGCATCGAGTTGCAGACCGGCTGGACGCTGGCGCCGAGGGAAGAAGCAAACGGGGCGGCGATCAAGGTGGTGATCAAGGATCGGGTGGCGGCGCAGCCGCTGCCGGGCAGCGATGAGAGTTACCGGCTGGCGGTCACGCCGCAGGGCGCCACGCTGACCGCCAACACCCGCTTTGGCGCGCTGCGCGGCATGGAGACCCTGCTGCAACTGCTGCAGACCGATGGGCAAAACACTTTCCTGCCATTGGTGGATATTCGCGACGTGCCGCGTTTTCCGTGGCGCGGCGTGCTGCTGGATTCGGCGCGCCATTTCCTGCCGCTGCCGGACATTTTGCGCCAGCTTGACGGCATGGCGGCGGCCAAGCTCAACGTGTTGCACTGGCACCTGAGCGACGATCAGGGCTGGCGCTTCGCCTCCGAGCATTACCCCAAATTGCAGCAGCAGGCCAGCGACGGCCTGTTCTACACCCGTGAGCAAATGCAGCAGGTGGTGGCTTACGCCACGGCGCGCGGCATTCGCGTGGTGCCGGAGATCGACATGCCGGGGCACGCCTCCAGCATCGCGGTGGCCTATCCCGACCTGATGAGCGCGCCGGGGCCGTATCGCATGGAGCGCGAGTGGGGCGTGCATAAGCCGACGCTCGATCCGACCCGCGACGAGGTTTATCAGTTTGTCGATACGATCGTCGGCGAGCTGGCGGCGATCTTCCCCGATCCTTATCTGCACATCGGCGGCGACGAAGTGGACGCCAGCCAGTGGCGGGCGTCGCCGTCGATTCAGGCGTTTATGCAGCAGAACGGGCTGGCGGATACCCATGCGCTGCAGGCCTACTTCAACCAGAAGCTGGAAAAGGTTCTCGAGAAGCACCAGCGGCAGATGGTCGGCTGGGACGAGATCTATCATCCGTCGCTGCCGCGTTCGATCGTCATTCAGTCCTGGCAGGGGCAAGACTCACTGGGCGCCAGCGCCCAGGACGGCTATCAGGGCATTCTCTCCACCGGTTTCTATCTCGATCAGCCGCAAAGCACCGCCTATCACTACCGCAATGAAATTCTGCCGCAGCCGCTGGGGGTCGAAACGGCGGTGCAACCCGGCGAGCAGGCGCAAAGCTGGCGTTTCAGCATGCCGCGCCTGAAGGGCAGCGCGGTGGAGGGCAGCTTCACGCTGATCGAGGGCAAGCAGGGCTGGCGCGGCTTTATCGATTTCAACGGCAAGTCGCGCCGCGCGGTGCACGATATCGTCTGGCGCACGCCGCAGCAGGTGACGTTCCGCGTCGATACCTGGATGGGCGACACGCGGCCGGTATTTACGCTGCAACAGGACAAGCTCAGCGGCTATACGCTGGTCGGCAACGTGCGTTACCCCACCCAGGGCGAGAAACTGGCGGCGGCGCCGGCGGGCAAGATGCCGGTGGTGCCGGATGAGAAGGGGCAGGCCAAGATCCTCGGCGGGGAAGCGGCGCTGTGGGCGGAAAACGTGCGTGCGCCGCTGATCGATCTCAAGCTGTGGCCGCGCGCCTTTGCGGTGGCGGAGAGGCTGTGGTCGGCGCAGGACGTCACCGACGAAAGCAACATGTACCGGCGGCTGGCGGCGATCGACGCCTGGTCGGTGGTGTCGGTCGGCCTGCAGCAGCACGCGGAAACGGCGCGCGAATTCACCCGGCTGAGCAACAGCGTGCAGATCATGCCGCTGCAGATCCTGGCCGAGGCGGTGGAACCGGCGCAGTATTACACCCGCCAGCACCTGAAGTTCCAGGCCGGCAACTATCATCAGTTCGAACCGCTGAACCGCTTTGCCGATGCGCTGCCGCCGGAGAGCGAGGCGGTGCGCGCCATGCATGCGCAGGTCGCGGCTTTGCTGAAGGATAAGCGCGATAAGGCGGCGGCGCAGGCGCTGCGCGAACGGCTGCAGCGCTGGCAGGCGAACGGCGCGGCGCTGCAGACGGCGATCGCGGGCAACCGCACGCTGCGGGAGCTGGCGCCGGTGGCGCAGGACGTCGGTGCCTTGGCCGCATTGGGCTTAACGCTGCTGGATCGCCATCAGCAGGGCAAACCGCTGAGCCGGGCCGAGGCCGAGCAAGCGCAGCGCCAGCTGGATGCGGCGGCGCAGACGCGCGACGAAGTGGTGATTGCGGCGGTGTACCCGCTGGAGGCGCTGCTGCGTGGGATGCAAATGGCGCCGTAAGGAGAGGTGGCGAAGAAACTGCGGGGCGTATTCCATATCTCGACATTGCGATGTGGTTGAAAGAGCAGAAACGACGGGCTGGTTGTAAAATCCAGCCCGATTTGTTCATTCAATACGGTTTACGCATTCAAGGGATTGATAATGCCGCAGGTTTTTAATGTCCGATTGATTGGAGAACGCGCACTGGCTGCAGCCAATGACCTCTTTGCTGAGGCCGGGTATGGCGTCCGGGTGCAAATGATGAAGGCTGAAGATTTTGAGTGGTGCGTTGCGTTGGCTCGCCAACAACCTGAAGAGCGCCGTATTCCCTGGGCGTTGAATGGCGCCGCGTTGGACGATCCTGACGGTTTTACGTTTAGTTTTAAGATACAGGGCATCGATGACCGGCCGGCAGGCGCCTGTATCTGCCGATTTTGTCCGGCGGCTGGCGAGCAACTGGCGATGTTAAATATTGAGATGCTGCAAAACTTTCGGATTAGAGACTCGAGCCTTGATGGCAATACGCTGCGTTTTGCGCTCTATGTCGCCGTGCTCTTTATGGTGGATACGGCATGCGCAGGTTTGCGTTTAATATCGCCGATTAATACGGAGTTGGCTGATTATTATATAAATTATCATCAATTTGTTGACCTCACCGGGGGGCTCAAACAGATACTTTATCGAGATGCTGAGGCGCTTTTCCTGTGGTTCCAGGAAGGTTTTTTGCCGCCGGCCTCATAATTGAAGGTGGATGAAATTTGCGCAATAATGACGAAATGCCGGTGGGGTCACAGGAGGTTCGCATGGTGATAAAGTCAACAAAACGTCAGGTAACACAACCTGCCTCTTATGAGCTGAAGGTGTATAAATTCGGCATGGAAGGTGTAGATGCAGTGAACACCTATACATCTGAACAGATTGACCGCATAACGCCTCGCGGCAAACCGATTACGGCTTCGCGAGAAGAGGTTATCGCCGTTTTAAAACAGGCGGTAAAACAGGTTAACGCTTCATCCTCTCCAGCAGCGGAAACTCTGGGTTGTGTCCGTCGGCGCCCAGCATTCAAGTAATGTAAAAACGGCCAGTCTGCACTGGCCGTGATGCGCGTGACCGTCGATTAACGACGCACGGCGATGGCTTCGATTTCGATCTTCACGTCTTTCGGCAGACGCGCCACTTCCACGCAGGAACGGGCCGGGAACGGCGCGCTGTGCTCGGTGAAGAAGGCTTCGTACGCGGCGTTGACGGTGGCGAAGTCGTTCAGGTCTTTCACGAACACGGTGGTTTTCACGATGTCGGCAACGATCAGGCCGGCGGCTTCGACGATCGCTTTGACGTTTTCCAGCGACTGGCGCGCTTGAGCGGCGACGTCGTCGGCGACGGCGCCGGTTTTCGGATCGACCGGGATCTGGCCGGAAGTGATGATCATGCTGCCCAGATCAACGCCCTGCACGTAAGGACCAATGGCTGCCGGGGCGAGTTCAGTGCTGATGTTACGTGACATGTTTTCTCCTGATAAACCCGTTGTCTTTCACGCCGCCGCGCGGTCGGCCGCAGCGTAAAATTCGGTGGGTAGCAACGTGGGTAGAGTGATTTTCAGGAACCCATTATAGGGCGTCACCGGGAGAATAACAGCGCCATCTCCCGGCGCCCATGCCGGGATTAGTCCGCCTGCAGCACCACCTGATGCTCGAACTCTTTTTCGCAGTAGCGGCACTTCAGGTGTACTTCACCGTCGCGCGATTTGACGCTGAAGCTCGACGCCACCGGCTCGCTGCGGCTGATGCAGTTGCCGTTCGGGCAGGTCAGCACGCCGTCGATGTGGTCCGGCAGGCTGAGGGTCAGCTTGCGCACCACTTCATAGTTGTCGATGCGGTTTACCGTGGCCTTCGGCGCGTACATCGCCAACTGGTTGGCCTGCTGCTCGGTCAGGAAGGTGTTCTCGATCTTGATCAGATCCTTGCGGCCCAGCTCGTTGGAGGGCAGATTCAGGCCGATGGTGATGCGCTGGTCGGTGGCGGTCAGCTTGAACAGCGTCAGCAGTTTGAAACCAATCTGCGCCGGAATGTGGTCGATCACCGTGCCGCATTTGATCGCTTCAACCTGCAGTTTATTGTCGTGAGTCATGGCGGTTCCCCCTTAAAGAGCCAAATCTGCGTTGAGCACCAGCGCCAGCAGCGCCTGACGGGCGAAGATGCCGTTGCCCGCCTGCTGGAAGTAGTAAGCGTGCGGCGTTTTATCCACGTCGGTGGCGATCTCGTCGATGCGCGGCAGCGGGTGCAGCACCTTGAGGTTGGCGCGCGCGCCGGCCAGATCTGCGGCACGCAGCACGAACTGCGCCTTCACGTTGGCGTACTCGGACGGATCGAGGCGCTCTTTCTGCACCCGGGTCATGTAGAGAATATCCAGCTCCGGCACCACTTCTTCAATGCTGCCGTGCAGGCTGTACTCGATGCCTTTCTCTTCCAGCATTTTCAGGATGTAGGCCGGCATTGCCAGCGCGTCCGGGGCGATGAAGTAGAAACGGTTGCCTTCGAATTTGGCCAGTGCCTGGGTGAGCGAGTGCACGGTGCGGCCGTACTTCAGATCGCCGACCATGGCGATGCTGAGGTTGTTCAGGCGGCCCTGGGTTTCCTGGATGGTGAACAGATCCAGCAGGGTCTGGGTCGGGTGCTGGTTGGCGCCGTCGCCGGCGTTGAGCACCGGCACGTTGCCGGAGAACTCCGAGGCCATGCGCGCCGCGCCTTCCTGCGGATGGCGCATCACGATGGCGTCCACGTAGGTGCTGATCACCGAGATGGTGTCGGCCAGGGTTTCGCCTTTCTTGCCAAGCGAGGTGTTGCTGCCGTCGGCGAAACCGACCACCGAGGCGCCGAGGCGGTGCATCGAGGTTTCGAACGACAGGCGGGTACGGGTCGAGGCTTCGAAGAAGCAGCTGGCGATCACCTTGTGTTTCAACAGTTCCGGCTGCGGGTTGGCTTTCAGACCGGCGGCGGTGCGCAGCACCAGCTCCAGATCCTCGCGGCTGAGATCGTTAATAGAGATGATGTGTTTGTGATACAGCGGGTTGGCCATTTTTCACTCCTCCTCGACGCGTGCCCGTGGCGCGGGACTTTTTAAGGCAAAAAAAAGCCCCTCAATGAGGGGCTTGAAACGAACGGTTTAGCAACAGGAGAAACAACGGCAGCTGGCCGCCGATAGGCAGTCGGTTTTGTCGATTGCGGCTAACAAAACAAACGTCGTTTTTCATGCTTTCTCCTGGCAAATTGTGGCGCATTATACTCGCGCTTTTCGCCACTGCAAGCGTTAAAACGCCGTTTTTTGCCGCCCCGCAATCGATTGGCCGGCGATGGCCGCCTGCGGGCTATTTGCTGACGCGATCGTAGTAGACCATGTCGGCGTTCAGCCCCTGCTGGTAGCCTTTGACGTTGTCGCGCAGCACCACTTCGGTTTTGGCCTGATCGATAAACACGTACGGCGAACTGCGCTGCAGCTCCTGCTGCATGGCGGTGTACAGCGCGCGGCGCTTGGCCGGATCGGCTTCGGCCAGTGCCGCCAGCGTCTGCTTATTCAACTGCGGGATCTGCCAGCCGTTCAGCCCGGCCACCGTGCTGCTCTTGCCGTCGTTGTAGGCAAAGGCGCTGGCGTTGGAGTGGGCGTCGAAGTAATCCGGGATCCACAGGCGGATCGCCGCCTGATGCTGCCTGGCGCGCACGCGGGAGTAAACCTGGCTGCCCGCGGCCGGCAGCAGCTCGACCTTCACGCCGGCAGCGGCGAAGCTGCCCTGCAGCGCCTGCGCGATGGTGATGAACGGCGGTTTGTTCTCTACGTCCAGCGTAAAGGCGGCGTGGGTGATGCCCGCCTTGGCCAGAATGGCTTTCGCCTTGGCCGGATCGTAGCGGAACGGGTTGGTCTCCAGCGCGCCCGGCAGCCCGACCGGCAGGAAGCTCTGATGCACGAAGTATTGGCCCTTCAGCAGATCCTGGGTGATGCCCTGATAATCCACCAGGTAGCGCGCCGCTTCCCAGAAGGCCGGGTTGTTCAGCAGCGGATTGGCGCCGTTGCCGGTGTTGAACACCAGGTAGTTTTGTTCGGCGGACGGGATCTCCAGCACCTTAACCCCCGGCTGGTTCTTCAGCGTGTCGGTCTGGTCGGCGCCCAGTTCGCGGGCGATATCGGCGTCGCCCTGCTGGACCAGCAGGCGGCGGGTGGCCGGATCCGGCACGTTCTTGATGATGATGTTTTTCAGCTGCGGCTTGTCGCCCGGCGTCGTGGGGTTGGCGTCCAGCACGATCGCCTGATGCGGCTGATAGACGCGCATCTTGAACGGGCCGCTGCCGGCGGAGTGCATTTTCAGCCAGGCGTTGCCGAAGTCGCCGTCTTTAACGTTGGCCAGCGCCGCTTTGCTGTCGACGATCGAGGCGATCGGCGTCGAGAGGATATTCAGCACCACCGCCGGGCTGACGTCCGCCGTCCAGCGCAGCTGCACGGTATGGTCGTCGATCTTCTTCAGCTGCGCGTCGATGTTGTCCGGCTGCCAGCCGAGCACGTTGAGGATGAACGCCGGCGACTTGTTCATTTTCACCGCGCGGCTGTAGGAGAAGATCACGTCGTCGGCGGTCAGCGGGTTGCCGGAGGCGAACGCCGCCTGCGGCCGCAGTTTTACCGTCAGCGTTTTGGCCGCCGCATCGCTCTGCCAGCTTTCTGCCAGCACCGGTGCCACCTTGGCCGGATCGTCGCGATCCGCCTGTACCAAGCGCTGGTACAGGCTGGGCACCGTCTGGATGCTGGAGAGTTCGTTGGCTTCCGCCGGATCGAGGCTGACGATGTCATCCAGCGATTGCACCACCACCAGCGTATTCGGCGGCGTGGCGGCCAACGCGGCGGCGGGCAGGGCGGCGAGCAGGAACAGCGGCAAGAGTTTGGTTTTCATCGGTGTGTATCCCCTGAAGGCGCCGCAAGGCGGCGCTGAGAACGGTTTGTTATCGTTGGTTTTTACGGCGCGGGCGCCGTCGGCCTGTCACGGTAGAACCTTTGTCCGCGGCGGGCAAAGGCCAATGCGCTATTTGATATTCCAGGAATATATTAGCCGCCCTGGCCGGGGGCACCAGGGCGGAGGGAGAGGCGTGTCAGAGCGTTGCGCTCAGCGTGGCGACCAGCACCGCCTTGATGGTATGCAACCGGTTTTCCGCCTGATCGAACACCACGCTGTGCGCCGACTCGAACACCTCGTCGGTCACTTCCATACCGCCGTGCAGATCGTACTGCTGCGCCATCTGCTTGCCGAGCGTGGTTTGATCGTCGTGGAACGCCGGCAGGCAGTGCAGGAACTTCACGTTCGGGTTGCCGGTCAGTTTCAGCATCGCCATGTTGACCTGATACGGCCGCAGCAGCGCGATACGCTCCTGCCAGGTCTCTTTGGGTTCGCCCATCGACACCCACACGTCGGTGTAGAGGAAATCGGCGTCTTGCACCCCTTCGGCGATGTCTTCGGTCAGGGTGAGTTTCGCGCCGGTTTGCTGCGCCAGCGCCTGGCATTCGGCCACCAGCTCCGGCTGTGGCCAACAGGCCTTCGGCGCCACCAGCCGCAGATCCATGCCCGCCAGCGCGGCGGCTTCCAGCAGCGTGTTGCCCATGTTGTTGCGCGCGTCGCCGACGTACGCCAGCTTCACTTCGTTCAGCGCCTTGCCCGGCAGGTGTTCCTGCACGGTGAGCAGATCCGCCAGCAATTGGGTAGGGTGGAACTCGTCGGTCAGGCCGTTCCACACCGGCACGCCGGCGTGCTGCGACAGGGTTTCCACCAGCGCCTGGCCGTAGCCGCGGTACTGAATACCGTCGTACAGGCGGCCCAGCACCCGGGCGGTGTCTTTCATCGACTCTTTATGGCCGATCTGGCTGCCGCTCGGGCCGAGGTACGTGACCTGCGCGCCCTGATCGAATGCGGCAACTTCGAAAGAGCATCGCGTGCGGGTTGAGTCTTTTTCGAAGATGAGCGCAATGTTTTTGCCCTGCAGCCGGCGCTGTTCCCGCCCCTGCTTCTTGGCCTGCTTCAGATCGGCCGAAAGCTGCAGCAGCGCCTGCAGCTCGGCGGGGGTGAAATCCATTAACCTCAGAAAGTGACGTTGGTAGAACGCATTGCCGGTGCTCATAGTCCGATTCCCTGATTGCTTAATTGAATTAAAATTCACTTTATATGTATGAATATTCAATTTCAACCCCGGTGAGGAAATCTTTCACGTTTATCGTGGAAGCAATGTCGGCGGTGTGTGAAAATAGAAGGAATGAAGGCCATTTGACTTGAGGATATAGGCATGGCAAACCGCGAATTGCTGGAAGAACAACGTGAAGAGACCCGCCTGATCATCGAAGAGCTGCTGGAAGACGGCAGCGATCCGGACGCGCTCTACACCATCGAGCACCATCTGTCCGCCGAGAAATTTGAGGTTCTGGAGCAGGCCGCCGTTGAAGCCTTCAAGCTGGGCTACGAAGTGACCGACGCCGAAGAGCTGGAAGTGGAAGACGGTTCGATGGTGATGTGCTGCGACGTGATCAGCGAAGTCGGCCTGAACGCCGAGCTGATCGACGCTCAGGTCGAGCAGCTGGTGGCGCTGGCAGAGCGCTGCGGCGTCAACTACGACGGCTGGGGCACCTACTTTGAAGATCCGAACGGTGAAGACGGTGAGGATGACGAAGACGGCGACTATATTGACGAAGACGACGACGGCAAACGCCACTAATTCCTTTCCGATTAATGCCTGTGGGCCGGCTCTCGCCGGCCCCTGATATCCCCGTCGTCTTTCAAGCTGCAGCGTTGTTGGCTGCACTCTCTCACCCCAGTCACTTACCTGAGTAAGCTCCTGGGGATGAGTGAGCTGGCCGCCTAGCTGCAACTTGAAATACATAGGGCAATGACGCCATGACATACCAATCCCTGCTAGCCCCGATTTTAAGCTTCCTGCACTGTGAAACTCCCGACGCCTGGATCGACGCCGCGCGCCGTCCGGAAAACCTGCAGCTGTTGCTGACCGACCACCTGGTGTGTGAGCTGAAAGCCGCACAGACCGGCATGTGGCTGATCCGCCGCTACGTGGCGGACAAAGAGAGCGGCGACGCGCTGTTGGCGCTGCTGCGGCCCTACGAGGCGTTTCTGCACGAAGCGCAGGGCGCGCCCGATACATTGTTCCGTCAGGGTCAGTTCACCCGCAAGATCCTGCCGAAAAACGGCTCGGCCTACGGCCAGGATCTGGCGGATCGCATGGTGCTGCTGATCAAGGAAGAACTGCATCATTTCTCGCAGGTGCTGGAGATCATGCAGGCGCGCGGGATCCCGTATCGCAAGATCACCGCCAGCCGCTACGCCAAGGGGATGATCCGCGAGATCCGCACTCACGATCCGGCGACGCTGATCGACAAACTGATCTGCGGCGCCTACATCGAAGCGCGATCCTGCGAACGCTTCGCCAAACTGGCGCCGCACCTGGACGATGAGCTGAACCGCTTTTACGTCTCGCTGCTGCGATCCGAAGCGCGTCACTATCAGGACTACCTGACATTGGCCGAGCAGATCGCCGGCGACGACATCAGCGAACGGGTGGCGCATTTCGGCCGCCTCGAAGCTGAACTGATCCTGTCGCCGGACAGCGAGCTGCGTTTCCACAGCGGCGTGCCCACCGCCGCCTGACGTTGAGGCGCGTCCTTACTGCGGCGCGCCCAGCAACAAATCCACCGCCTTTTCCGCCAGCATAATGGTCGGCGCATTGGTGTTGCCGCTGGTGAGCTGCGGCATCACCGAGCAGTCGATCACCCGCAGCTGTTCAAAACCGTGCACCCGCAGCTGCGGATCGGTCACCGCGTCCTGCGGCGACGGCCCCATGCGGCAGCTGCCCACCGGGTGATACACCGTCTTGCAGAAGTTGCGCACAAAGGCTTCCAGCTGTGCGTCGTCGCGCGTCCACTCCGGCTGCGGCATCAGCAGATCTTTGATCAGCGGTTTCAGCGCCGCGGTTTGCAGGAAGCCTAGGCCGAACTTCACCGCGCGCACGCTACCGGCCAGATCGTCCGGGTGGCCGAGGTAGTTAGCGTGCAGCTTGACCGGATCGCGCGGGTTGCTGCTGCGCAGCAGCACTTCGCCGCGCGCCTTCGGTTGCAGATAGCCGACCTTGAGCGTGAAGCCGTGAATGTTCGGCAGCGGCTCGCCGGGCACGTCGTCCCAGCTGTCCAGCAGCGGCAGGAAGTGGATCTGTACGTCCGTGCGGCCATCGCCCCGGCTGTCGGTGAAGGCGGCGCCTTCCAGCACGTTGGACGAAAGCACGCCGCTACGAAACGCCAGCCACTGCGCACCGTGGCTCAGCGCCTGCAGGCCGCGATCGGCGCCGAACAGGCTGATCGGTTCGCGGGTGCTGACGTTGATCGACATGTGCAGGTGGTCGTGGAAGTTTTTGCCCACCGGCAGATCCGCCCGCACCTCGATGCCCAGCTGCTGCAGGTGGTCGCGCGGGCCGATGCCGGACAGCATCAGCAGCTTCGGCGAACCGACCGCGCCGGCGCTGACGATCACTTCTTTGGTGGCGCGCGCGGTCACTTCCGCGCCGCCGTTCTGGCTGTAGACCACGCCGGTGGCGACGTTGCCCTCGAAGGTCAGCCGGTGCGCCAGGGCGTTCAGTTTCACCACCAGCCGCCGTTCGTCGCGCACCGCCTTCAGGTAGGTGCGGGCGGTGCTGGCGCGCTCGCCGTTGCGGGTGGTGGTTTGGTAGAAACCGACGCCGTGCTGGCTGTCGCCGTTGAAGTCGTTGCGATAGGGCAGGTTCAACTCCTGGCCGGCGCGGATAAACGCCATGCTCAGCGGGTGGCGATAGCGGTTTTCGCTGACCGGCAGCAGCCCGTCGGCGCCGTGGTAGTCGTCGGACAGGCTTTCGTTGGCCTCGGCGCGTTTGAAGTAGGGCAGCACCTCCCGGTAGCTCCAGCCGGCGCAGCCATAGCGCTCGGCCCAGTCGTCGTAGTCCTGCGGCTGGCCGCGCAGGTAGATCATGCCGTTGACCGAACTGCTGCCGCCCAGCACCTTGCCCTGCGCGATCTGCATGCGGCGGTTATTGGCGTGCGGTTCCGGTTCCGTCTCGTAGGGCCAGCTCTTTTTGGCGATGATCTTGGCCACGCCGGCCGGCATTTTGATAAACAGGTTATTGTCGTCGCCGCCGGCTTCCAGCAGCAGCACCCGCGCCTGGGTGCGGCGGATCAGCTGCGCCGCCAGCACGCAGCCGGCGGAACCGGCGCCGACGATGATGTAATCAAAGGTATTTTCCGACATGACAGCTCTCCGTGCGCGATTGGGATACTGGCAGAGTAGCGCGGGGGCGCAAGCGGTCAATTTACGATCGTTAATTTATTAACGAACTTCACATTAAATTTACATCGCGGTTTTTAACGTCAGTTTATCTGCTTGAAAAACGGCGTTATAGCGAGTTTTACTGATTGATTGCGATATTAATAAAAAGGCGCAGCAAGCTGCGCCCTGATGGAGAGGCGGGACGGTTACAGCGTTTTCAGCATGGTGACTTCGCAATCGACGTGGCCGGTGGCGCCCATCGCGTGGTCGATGTGTTCGAAGCCCAGGTGTTCGTACAGCGCGACGGCCTGCGTCAGGCTGGCAGTGGTCTCGAGGTAACAACAGCGGAAGCCGTGCCGGCGGGCGAAATCCAGCGCCTGCAGCGCCAGGCGTTTCGCCAATCCCTTGCCGCGCAATACCGGCAGGAAATACATCTTCTGCAATTCGCAAATATCGTCTGCGCCGCCCTGCAGCGGCGCGATGCCGCCGCCGCCGGCGACCTGGCCGTCCACCTCGATCACCCAGTAAGCGCTGCGCGGCAGGCTGTAGAGCTGATACAGGGCGTCCAGATTGGGATCGGAGACGGTATAGCCTTTATCCGCCGTCAGGCCGTGCTCGGCGGAGACTTCGCGAATGACGTGAGCAATGGCGGCATTGTCTTCCGCCGTGATGGGGCGCACCAGCAGGCGCGCCGGGGTTGCTGTTGTCATGTTTACACTCGCCATTGAAAGAGACCACGTTCGTTTTTCGTTTTTATCGCAGCACGAAACGCGCCGGGGATTATTTCCCGGCGGCGTCCCTGCAGCAGTAATATCTTGTAATAACATCTAACCCGGCCCGGATGCAACGGCGATAAAAAAACAGCGGGGAAGACCCCGCTGTTTTTCAGGCGTTGGCGTGAGCCGGTGGATTACAGCGCAGCGATGGTCGCCTGCTGTTCCTGCAGCTTCACTTTGCCTTCTTTGCAGGCCGCCAGACGATCGCGTTCTTTGGCGACCACCGCTTCCGGCGCGCGCGCCACGAAGCCTTCGTTCGCCAGCTTGCCTTCGATCGCGGCGATTTCCGCATCCAGTTTGCCCATCTCTTTGGCCAGACGCGCGATCTCGGCGTCCTTGTCGATGAAACCGGCCATCGGGATCAGCAGCTCAGCGCCGTCCACCAGCTTGGTGACGGAGACCGGGCCTTTCTCACCGGCCGGCAGCAGCGCGATGGATTCCAGGCGCGCCAGACGGGCGATAAAGCTCTGGTTCTCCTGCACGCGGCGCTGGGCGTCGGCGCTGCAGTTGCGCAGCAGCACGTCGAGCGCTTTGCTTGGCGCGATGTTCATCTCGGCGCGGATGTTGCGCACGGCGATGATGGTTTGTTTGATCCACTCCAGATCGTTCAGCGCCTGTTCGTCTTCCAGCGCGGCGTCGTAGGCCGGGAACGGCTGCAGCATGATGGTATCTGCGGTCGTGCCGGTCAGCGGCTTCACGCGCTGCCAGATGGTTTCGGTGATGAACGGAATGATCGGGTGCGCTAGGCGCAGCAGCGCTTCCAGCACGGTGATCAGCGTGTGGCGGGTGCCACGCTGTTCCGCTTCGCTGCCGTTGCTCACCACCGGCTTGGTCAGCTCCAGATACCAGTCGCAGAACTGGTTCCAGGTGAATTCGTACAGGATGTTGGCCGCCAGATCGAAGCGGTAGGTGTCCAGCGCTTCGCGGTAGGCTTTCACCGTGCGGTTGAATTCGGCCAGGATCCAGCGATCCGCCAGCGACAGCACTTTCTCGCCGCCGTTGAAGCCGCAGTCGTGCGCTTCGGTGTTCATCAGCACGAAGCGGCTGGCGTTCCACAGCTTGTTACAGAAGTTGCGGTAGCCTTCCAGGCGCTTCATGTCCCAGTTGATGTCGCGGCCGGTCGATGCCAGCGCCGCCAGGGTGAAGCGCAGGGCGTCGGTGCCGTGCGGCTCGATGCCGTTCGGGAATTGCTTCTCGGTGCGCTTGCGGATTTTCTCCGCCAGCTGCGGCTGCATCATGTTGCCGGTGCGTTTTTCCAGCAGATCTTCCAGCGAGATGCCGTCGACCATGTCCAGCGGATCGATCACGTTGCCTTTGGACTTGGACATCTTCTGGCCTTCGTCGTCGCGGATAAGGCCGGTCATGTAGACGGTCTTGAACGGCACCTGCGGCTTGCCGTTTTCATCCTTGATGAAGTGCATGGTCAGCATGATCATGCGAGCGATCCAGAAGAAGATGATGTCGAAGCCGCTGACCATCACGCTGGTCGGGTGGAAGGTTTTCAGCGCCTCGGTCTGCTCCGGCCAGCCCAGGGTAGAGAAGGTCCACAGGCCGGACGAGAACCAGGTGTCCAGCACGTCTTCGTCCTGGGTCAGCACCACGTCGGCGCCCAGGTTGTTCTCGCTGCGCACTTCTTCTTCGCTGCGGCCCACGTAGACTTTGCCGTTCACGTCGTACCAGGCCGGGATGCGGTGGCCCCACCACAGCTGACGCGAGATGCACCAGTCCTGAATGTCGCGCATCCAGCTGAAGTACATGTTTTCGTACTGCTTCGGCACGAACTGGATGTCGCCCTGTTCGACCGCTTCCACCGCCACTTTGGCCAGCGGCGCGGTGCGCACGTACCATTGGTCGGTCAGCATCGGCTCGATCACCACGCCGCCGCGGTCGCCGTAAGGCACCGTCAGGTCGTGCGGTTTGATCTCGTCCAGCAGGCCCAGATTATCGAAGGCAGCAACCACCGCTTTCCGCGCCGCGAAGCGCTCCAGGCCGCGGAACTCGGCCGGGATCTCGTTGCAGTAGTCGGTGCAGACTTCGCCCAGGGTGTTGAACACTTCCGCTTCCTGACGGATGTCGCCGTCGAAGGTCAGAATGTTGATCATCGGCAGGCCGTGGCGTTTGCCGACTTCGTAGTCGTTGAAATCGTGCGCCGGGGTGATCTTCACGCAGCCGGTGCCTTTTTCCATATCGGCGTGTTCGTCGCCGACGATGCGGATGCGGCGGCCGACCAGCGGCAGAATGATCTCTTTGCCGATCAGGTCTTTATAGCGCGGATCTTCCGGGTTGACCGCCACGCCGGTATCGCCCAGCACGGTTTCCGGACGGGTGGTGGCGACCACCAGGTAGTCTTTGCCCTCGGCGGTTTTCGCGCCGTCGGCCAGCGGGTAGCGCAGGTGCCACATGGAGCCTTTGGATTCGCGGTTTTCCACTTCCAGATCGGAGATGGCGGTGCGCAGCTTCGGATCCCAGTTCACCAGGCGCTTGCCGCGGTAGATCAGGTCTTCTTTGTGCAGACGGACAAACACTTCGCGCACCGCGTTCGACAGGCCTTCGTCCATGGTGAAGCGCTCGCGCTCCCAGTCCACGGAGTTGCCCAGACGGCGCATCTGGCGGGTGATGGTGCCGCCGGATTCCGCCTTCCACTGCCAGATTTTGTCGATGAACGCGTCACGGCCGTAGTCGTGGCGGGTTTTGCCTTCTTCCGCGGCGATCTTGCGCTCCACCACCATCTGGGTGGCGATGCCGGCGTGGTCGGTGCCCGCCTGCCACAGGGTGTTTTTACCCTGCATGCGCTGATAGCGAATCATGGTGTCCATGATGGTCTGCTGGAACGCGTGGCCCATGTGCAGGCTGCCGGTGACGTTCGGCGGCGGGATCATGATGCAGAAGCTTTCCTGGCTGGTGTCGCCGTTCGGCTTGAAGTAACCCTGACTCTCCCAGTGATCGTACAGCTTCTGTTCGATCTGTTTTGGGTCGTATGCGGTGTCGAGCTGACTGTTTGTCTTTTCCATTCTTTATCGTATTCAGTGAGTTGGCGGCGTAGCCGTGGTCAAATGGAAGCCGACGCTGCGATAGGCCTTGTAACGGTCGCGCGCCAACTGTTTCAGAGTGTCTTCGTAAGGAACGAAGTCTACCACTTCATGGAAAGCGGTAGCAAAATCGGCAAACTGCGGCAGCAGGGCGATCAGCAGATCGCGCGGGGCATTGCCGCGCTTGCCGGGCCAGCACAGTTCCACCGGCGCGCCGTAGTGCGGCCCTTCGCCGGCCAGGTTGTGCGGCACGAATTCATGCGGCTCGCGCTGCCACAGCGCTTCGTCCAGCCGCTGGGCCTGCTCCTGGCTCTCGCAGGCGATCAGCACCCGCTTGCCGGCGCGGAAGCCGTTGGCGGCAACGGCGCAGGCCACGGCCTCATGGGCGCTGAGCGCGCCTGACGGTTCCGCGTTGTCGAGCAAATAAAACGTCGCCTGTTTCATTAAGGATCCACCGCTGCCGATAAAAAAATGTAGGGGCACAGCATGCTGTGCCCCTTGGGATTATACCTGAATTACCGCTCAGATTTAATCGTCGCCGTTGAGTCCGGCCCGATTCAATAGGAACTGCGACAGCAACGCCACCGGGCGGCCGGTCGCGCCCTTGGCTTTACCGGAGCGCCAGGCGGTGCCGGCGATGTCCAGGTGCGCCCAGGTGTACTTGCGGGTGAAGCGCGACAGGAAGCAAGCGGCGGTGATGGCGCCGCCAGGGCGGCCACCGATGTTCGCCATGTCGGCGAAGTTGGAGTCCAGCTGCTCGTAGTACTCGTCGGCCATCGGCAGGCGCCAGGCGCGGTCGCCGGCCTGCTCGGAAGCGCCCAGCAGCTCGTGCGCCAGCGGGTTGTGGTTCGACATCAGGCCGGTGATGTGGTGGCCCAAGGCGATCACGCAGGCGCCGGTCAGGGTGGCGATGTCGATCACCAGCTCCGGTTCGAAGCGCTCGACGTAGGTCAGGGTGTCGCACAGCACCAGACGGCCTTCGGCGTCGGTGTTCAGCACCTCGACGGTCTGGCCGGACATGGTGGTCAGCACGTCGCCCGGACGATACGCCCGGCCGCCCGGCATGTTTTCACAGCCGGCCAGCACGCCGATCACGTTCAGCGGCAGGTTCAGCTCCGCCACCACGCGCATCACGCCGTACACGGTCGCCGCGCCGCACATGTCGTATTTCATCTCGTCCATGCCGTCGGCCGGTTTGATCGAGATGCCGCCGGAGTCGAAGGTCAGCCCTTTGCCTACCAGCACGATCGGCTTAGCGTCCGGATTTGGGTTGCCCTTATATTCCATCACCGACATCAATGATTCGTTCTGCGAACCGGCTCCAACCGCCAGATAGGCGTTCATGCCCAGCTCTTTCATCTGCTGTTCGCCGATGACGCGGGTGGTGATGTTGGTGCTGAAGGCGTCCGCCAGCTGACGGGCCTGTGAGGCCAGGTAGCCGGCGTTACAGATGTTCGGCGGCATGTTGCCGAGATCTTTGGCCGCCTTGATGCCGGAAGCCACCGCCAGGCCATGCTGGATGGCGCGCTCGCCGCTGGTGAGCTCACGGCGGGTCGGCACGTTGAACACCATTTTGCGCAGCGGACGACGCGGCTCCACCTTGTTGCTTTTCAGCTGATCGAAGGTGTAGAGCGTCTCTTTGGCGGTTTCCACCGCCTGACGCACTTTCCAGTACGTGTTGCGGCCTTTCACGTGCAGCTCGGTCAGGAAGCAGACCGCTTCCATCGAGCCGGTGTCGTTGAGGGTATTGATGGTTTTCTGGATCACCTGCTTGTATTGGCGCTCATCGAGCTCGCGCTCTTTGCCGCAGCCGATCAGCAGGATGCGCTCGGAGAGAATGTTGGGCACATGGTGCAGTAGCAGCGTCTGCCCGACCTTGCCTTCCAGTTCGCCACGGCGCAGCAATGCGCTGATATAACCATCACTGATTTTGTCGAGTTGTTCTGCGATAGGGGACAGGCGGCGCGGTTCGAAAACGCCGACTACAATACAGGCACTGCGCTGTTTTTCCGGGCTACCGCTTTTTACACTGAACTCCATGCACTCTCCTGAATCTTAAAGACAAAGGCGGACGCTACGGCTAGAATAACCGACTCCGTAACGATCTCCTGCCATTTGAGTTAACGGATTATGTTAACCTGAACGGCATAAATTGCTCTGTTTTGGCGACTATAAGCAAGTTCCTATAGGACACCCAAACGGCTTGATGTTGTAATACTATTTTAGCTGTGAAGGTTGCCATATGATGAGAATAAATGGCGGATTAACGATGAAATTATCGATTTTCCTGCAAAAAGACAAGTTTTCACAGGCGTAATAAGCGTGATCATCATAAGATATCTGGTACGGGAAACGCTCAAGAGCCAAATCGCCATCCTGTTCATCCTGCTTCTGATCTTCTTTTGTCAGAATTTGGTCAGGGTGTTGGGCGACGCGGTGGACGGCAATATCCCGACAAACTTAGTACTCTCTCTGCTCGCGTTGGGCGTGCCGAAAATGGCGCAGCTCATCCTGCCTTTGAGCCTGTTTCTCGGCTTGCTGATGACGCTTGGGCGGTTGTATACCGAGAGCGAAATCACCGTCATGCACGCCTGCGGGCTGGGTAAACGCACCCTGATTATCGCCGCCATGATCCTGGCGCTGCTCACCTCTGCGATCGCGGCGGTGAACGTATTTTGGGCCGGCCCCTGGGCCTCGCGCTATCAGGACGTGGTGGTGAACGAAGCCAAGGCCAACCCGAGCATCGCCGGGCTGGCGGAAGGGCAGTTCAAACCCTCGCAGGACGGCAACGCGGTGCTGTTTATCGGCAACGTGAAGGGCAGCACCTTCAACGACGTGTTCCTGGCGCAGCTGCGGCCGAACGGCAACCAACGCCCGTCGGTGGTGGTGGCCGAGCACGGCAACATCGTGCAGCAGAAAGACGGCTCGCAGGTGGTGACGCTCGACAAGGGCACCCGCTTTGAAGGCACCGCGCTGCTGCGCGACTTCCGCATTACCGACTTCACCGACTACAAGGCGGTGATTGGCCACCGCACCGTGGCGGCGGACAACACCGAATCCGAACAGATGTCGATGCAGACGCTGTGGGAATCCGACGATCCGGACGCGCGCGCCGAATTCCACTGGCGCCTGACGTTGGTGGTGTCGGTGGCGCTGATGGCGCTGCTGGTGGTGCCGCTCAGCGTGGTGAATCCGCGCCAGGGCCGCGTGCTGAGCATGCTGCCGGCCATCCTGCTGTACCTGATCTTCTTCCTGCTGCAGACCTCGCTGCGCTCCAACGCCGGCAAGGGCAAACTGGATCCGATGCTGTGGCTGTGGCTGGTTAACGGCGTTTACTTCGCGCTGGCGCTGGCGCTGAACCTGTGGGATACCGTGCCGATGCGCAAGCTGCGCGCACGCCTGAGAGGAGCGGCCTGATGTTTGGCGTATTAGACCGTTATATCGGTAAAACGATTTTCAACACCATCATCATGACGCTGTTCATGCTGGTGTCGCTGTCCGGCATCATCAAGTTCGTCGATCAGCTGCGCAAGGTCGGCCAGGGCGAATACACTGCGCTGAGCGCCGGCATGTACACCCTGCTGAGCGTGCCGAAAGACATCGAGACTTTCTTCCCGATGGCGGCGCTGCTCGGTGCGCTGCTCGGCCTGGGCCAGCTGGCGACGCGCAGCGAACTGGTGGTGATGCAGGCTTCCGGCTTCACCCGCCTGCAGATCGCCGGCTCGGTGATGAAAACCGCCATTCCGCTGGTGCTGCTGACCATGGCGATCGGCGAGTGGGTGGCGCCGCAGGGCGAGCAGATGGCGCGCAACTACCGCGCCCAGCAGATGTACGGCGGCTCGCTGCTCTCCACCAAGAGCGGGCTGTGGGCGAAGGACGGCAACGACTTCATCTACATCGAGCGCGTCTCCGGCGATAAAGAACTCTCCGGCGTCAACATCTACCACTTCAACGATCAGCGTCGCCTGGAGACGGTGCGCTATGCCGCCACCGCCAGCTTCGAGAACGGCCTGTGGCAGCTTTCGCAGGTGGACACCTCGGATCTGACCAACCCGAAACAGGTGACCGGCACCCAGACGCTGACCGGCGAATGGAAAACCAACCTGACCCCGGACAAGCTGGGCGTGGTGGCGCTGGATTCGGATTCGCTCTCCATCAGCGGGCTGCACAACTACGTGAAGTACCTGAAGCAGAGCGGCCAGGAATCGAACAAATACCAGCTCAACATGTGGCGAAAAATCTTCTCGCCGCTGTCGGTGGCGGTGATGATGCTGATGGCGCTGTCGTTCATCTTCGGCCCGCTGCGCAGCGTGCCGATGGGCATCCGCGTGGTGACCGGCATCAGCTTCGGCTTCCTGTTCTACGTGCTGGATCAGATCTTCGGCCCGCTGAGCATGGTTTACAGCATGCCGCCGGTGCTGGGGGCGCTGCTGCCGAGCATGCTGTTCCTGCTGATCAGCGTGTATATGCTGCTCAAACGCAAGTAGCGGGGCGAGCGGTATGGGAAAAGGCGCGGCCGTGGGGCCGCGCCTTTTTTGTGGGTGCGGCATGCCCCCGGTGAACCACTCCCCCGACCTGTCGCTTTTCGTCGTGCTATAGTCAACCCTGCGGCATGCGGATAGAGGGAGCGGGCAGTCAATGGAAGACGAATACAATCTCAGCAATATCATCGGCAAGCGCCTGGAAGCGGCGTTGGGGGAGTTGGGCGAGCTCCTGTGGGCGTATGTGGTGTTATCCAAAAAAGACATTTCCTGTATTTTTGGCGTCACCAACTACCCGACTGAATGGGTCAACAAGTATCAAGAGCAGGGGTTGCAGTACATTGATCCGGTGGTGATTACCGCCCGCAACCGCCTGACCCCCTTCGCCTGGGACGAGCAAATCATGGCCGACGCAGGGCTGCATTTTCCCGAACTGTTCGAGCAGGCCCGCGAGTTTGGCGTGACGCACGGCTATACCTTCGTATTGCACGATTACAACAACAATCTCGTCACGCTTTCCTTTGCCTTCAGCGCAGAACAGAAAGCGGAAGTCATCCCGGCGCTCATCGAACGTAAAGGTGAAATCTCGGTATTGCTGGCCTCAATCCATGAGTCGTATCTGGCGCTGGCCCCACCCTCAGATAAAAACGCCGCAGCGCTGGAGGGCAACGCCCGCTTTACCGACAGGGAAAACGAAATCCTCTATTGGGCCAGCGTGGGTAAAACCTACCAGGAAACGGCGATGATCCTGGGCATAAAGACCGGCACCATCAAGTACCATATGTCCAACGTCGTCAAAAAGTTGGGGGTCACGAATGCCCGACATGCCGTGCGCCTGGGGATGGAGCTGCGGCTGATTAAACCGGTGGATGGATAGGCTGCTCGCTCACGGCAGCTTTCGAACCGGGAAATGACGGGCGTTAATCGGTATTGAGTGGGCAGCGTGGCGGCTCACGAGAGGGAAGCAATACAGCACCGGCCCCGATCTCTGCGCTTTGAAATAATAACCTGCATGAACTGATAAAGGTCTAGTAAGGGACTGTACTTTAGTCTAACTAGTTTCTCACCCCTTAAGGCGATACACTTTCCCGGTAATGTTTTGATAAAAAATATAAAAAAAAACCTGACCGCGTAGGTCAGGCTGCCAATATTGGCCAACACCAGGGAAAATTTTCTTACATCATCTTAAAGCTATTAACTCTGCAGAGGCAAGTGTTCTCTGCTGGTTTTTACGCCTTGAGTTGCTATTTTGTTACGTATGTACGCTATTTCCTGGTGATTTTAGATAACCCCCCCATCTAACCGAAATAGCGTCTCTCCCCTGAAGGCAGCATTCCGCTTCTTTATTTCCCATCTGATATTCATTAATGAAAAATAGTGTTCTTGGAATGTTGCGCAACCTCATTCTTTATTCGCTGACACATTGGCGTGCAATTATTTGCAGCATTGCCATTACGGCTGGGGATTATTTTGTTTTTGCCAGGCGCAGGGTGAGACAGTGGCGATGGGGGGCAGGTGCTACTTTCCGTGTGGCGGGGTCCTGAACCTGTTTCGCTAGTTGGGCGAGCGGCTCTGGCTAGTGGGAGTGAGTGACGTACGGCACATGAACCGTCATTGTTTTGTGCAACGACGTTGGAACCTGGAATCGGATGGTATTGCGTGAGTGTGGCGCCTTATCCCGGATGCTCGTTGCAACAGCCTGCTCACCATTAACAGGGTTGTGAAGGGCGCGCAGCGAGAAGACGGGGCGGACAAACGCGCGTGACGGCGGTTTTTTCGACACTTAACTCATTGAACAACGGATAAGTGTTGCGTGCTGGTCGCGGGAAGGTATAATTCACCCGTTTTCCGCATACTACTTCAGTGCCGAAGTGGCGAAATCGGTAGACGCAGTTGATTCAAAATCAACCGTAGAGATACGTGCCGGTTCGAGTCCGGCCTTCGGCACCATTAAGTACCGCGCGAACAAGAAGCCACCGAAAGGTGGTTTTTTTGTGCCTGGAATCTGCCCGCCGCCTCTAGCTGCCCACTTTACTCTGTATTGACGCATTTCTCATCCCCGTAAAAACCGGATCTTCCTGATGCTTTCCTAAGGCCTATCTGATTGACCTTAAAGGTTAAAATGACGTTTCATTAGACTCTTTCGCATCAAGGAGTTCCAGGATGGAGCCGCAACAGGAAGGGATCACGCGGGCGTTAAGGCTGGGCGAAGTCAATCTGGCGCGTTCGGTGTTTGGCAGCACCATTTTCTATCAGAGCGTGTTGGTTCACTGCGACAGCTACCTGCCGTTTGGGCTGCAGAATCAGTACACGGCGATGAGCCCGAATGGGGAGTTGTACTTTCGCAGGGCTTTATACCGACCTGATTTTACGGTGCATCATTTGGCACAGCACCTGTTTATCCACGAGATGGCACATGTTTGGCAGCATCAAAGAGGCATGTGGGTGCGTACCCGTGGGCTTCTCAGTTGGGCGGTGAGCTATCAATATCGGCTCGATCGGTTGCTGTTGCGTGAGTATAGTATGGAACAGCAAGCATCGATAATTGCAGACTATTTCTATCTCAAGAAGTTTGGCGTTAGCGATTTTATCGGTTTATACGGTAGGAATTACTCAGGGATAGTAGACAGAAGTACATTGTCAAAATTTCAACCCATAATCAGAAGCGCAGGGCTGCCACTATGAAAAAATTCCTCTTACTCTTTATTCCTCTTTTTATCTCTGGTTGCCCTATGGGGGATAAAGTCAATTTACGCCCGGCAAAAGCAACGGCTGTCGGCAGCAAGATCTGCGTTTTTGTCGATAAGAATGACATGGAAAGAGAAGAGTCCATTCTCACGGTAGCCATATGGAAGTATGGCAATGATAATTATGTCTATGAAAAATCATATGCAAACACGCCTGTTGCATTGGAGCCTGGGAAGTGTGTTCCTGGCATCGATGAGTATGATTTTATCCCTGGTGAAGGATACAGTGTTATTGTCAGTACGCCTTTGCATCCGTATGAAGCCGGGTTTATCGTGTGGAAACGGGGTGAGGAGGTTATGTTGGAGCCGTATTAGGTTTTAATGTGATCATGCGAGTTAGCCGCTCAGGAATTTTGGTTGCACTGGAGAACGGACTGACGATTTCATAAAGTGGCTTACTTTTTCACTACCTGCCGCATTAACCGGCGCTGATGAGCACCAGAGAAGATCGCCAATGCCCCGGAGTAAATTTTGCCAGGGCTACTGCATAGTCAGCACTCCGTTCCGCAGCTAGCTTGCCTTTCAAATTAACAGCCTATAAGCTGTATTGATAACAAAACACCCTATGAGCTGTATTTTGCATTTACAGCCTATAAGGTGTAACGTGAGCAAAACAGCTTATAATCTGTACACAGCGATAAGACAGCGAGCCGCTATTTATGAATACCGTCTATCCGTTAAAAACACTGAGCCAGCTACGTCCTTTGCTGGTGGGGTTTCGTAAAGCAAAAGGTCTGACGCAAAAAGACGTTTCGGAGAGGCTGGGCGTCACTCAACAGACCTATGCGCGCCTGGAGTCAAACCCTGTATCAGCCAGTCTGGAGCGCCTTTTTAGGGTGTTTAATGTGCTGGGGATTGAAATGGTGTTTTCTTCAGAGCTTGCCTCTCCGGGATGTGAAACGGAAGAAATCTCTACAACTCATTTAGACTCGCCTGCAAGACGGGAACAGTGGTGACGAGATGCGTCGTTCGCAACAACGGTTTAGCTATCTGGATGAACGGTATTCCAGTGGGATATTGGGAAAAGCGTAGAGGTGAAGATCGGCTGGAGTATCTGCTTGAGTGGATTGCAGATAGTCAGGGGAGGCCTTTGTCGCTTTCTTTGCCTTTCACGCCGGGGAATCAGCCTTATCGCGGTAGCGTGGTGCGCGATTATTTCGATAACCTGCTGCCAGATAGCGAGGGGATTTACTAAACCGGATTGACTATCTAACCACAGTGAAAAGTAGGATCTTTGATGATGGTTATATGTCGTTTAGATGTAGTAATAATTAATACTGGTAAATATGATAAATATCACTATACGTAATAGATGACAGGGTTTTGATTACGGTGGGCGAGGCGCAGTCTAGATCTAGACTGCGCCTCGAAAACATGCTGGGGATTATTTAACCGTGACCTGTCCGTTCATAAGTAGAGGGAGGAGCCAGTCACGGAGTGTGGTGAGTTGCTGATTTTCTTTTGTCAATAATTCAATTTTTGTGAAAGCTGGTTCTATTTTTTTGGCATATTTATGTATCATGCCAATATCATCAGGTAATGCTAGGTTGGTATATTCAATATCGTTTGAGATAATCGAGCTAAACACGGATCCAGTTGCCTTCACTTCGAGATGATGAATTAACTCTTTAGTGAGGAAATACAAAAACGCAAAACTTGTTCCTTGTTTCGCCCTCAGTGCATAACATGATTGGTTCATCGCCATAGGAACAGCATTAAGGGCGAGACGGCCAACCGATCCTCTTGCAGTGATGAAAATCGTGTTTTTTTCAAAGAGCCGAGTACTACTGTGTTTTAAACCAAGATCAGTAATCGAATCCTGTGTATTCAGACTGTAGATATTTTTATCTGAATCTGTTGGTGTAAAAAATGGAATAGAACCATTCCAATATCCGGGGTTTGTCTTCGTAGGCGTTCCACCGCCTAACAAATCAGCTAATGACAGAATATTGGAAGCATACCACCCCGCTGGAATTTCCCGTTTCAGCGTGGAGTTATACACCATCTTACCACCAGAGGTTTTATACGGTTTTCCGTTAGCATCAGGGAAATCGAACTGTACAAACCAGTAGTCATACAGCGTTTTCGCCATTGCTTCCAGTTCGGCGTTGATGCGGTTGTTGAGGGCGATTTTTTCGTCGACTGACTCAAGAACTTCACGTATTTTTATTTGTGATGTCACATCTTCTATGGCTGGAACAGCCATTTCATGAAGTTCATTTCTATTTACGCCCGGTACAGCACTTTTATCAGAGGTACGAATTCTCCCTAAACAGCTTAATAGATAAAAAATATATTTGGGGTCATTGCCTTTGAAGTCCTGCACGTACAGCGCGGTATTATGCGGCCAATACTCGTCCTCAACATAATACATTTCACCCAAGGTGCCGTATCGCCCGGTTACAACGCCCGGTCCCTCTACTTTATATTCATTGTGCCATCCAGATACCCCGGCAGAACTTATTACCGGGTACGGGCCTGCTATCCTGACTTTTTCAGGTAAATCATATCCCCTCTTGAGAGTAATCAAATCTCCCAATCGTCTGAACGCGACCTTACTCATACTTCAGCCCTGCCATCTGCTTCTTAATCTCCGCTTCCAGCTCGCGCGACTGGCTAAACAAACTCTCAAGATTATCCGTAAACCCTTTCATTTTCGCGGCAAACTGCCCCGGAGTCATATCGGTGTATTCGATTTTCACATCAAAATACTGCCCGGCGCTGAACGAGTAATTTTTCGCGGCGATGTCGTCATAGCTGACCACCACCGAGAAATCTTCTTCGCTCCACTTATTGTTGAATACTTCGCAGATGCGCTGTTCTTCTTCTTCTGTCAGCACCGTTTTCTGGTTTTTACCGTCTTTGACTTTTTCCCCTAAGTTAGAAGCATCGATCAGCACTACTTTCTCTTTATTGCTGGCGTCAATAAACAGGATCGACACGTTGGTCCCGGTGGTGGCAAAGATATTCGACGGCATAGAGACCACTCCCGCCAGCATCTTATTTTTCACCAGATGTTCACGAATGCCTTTATCAATACCCGACTGAGCGGTGATAAAGCCGGTCGGCACCACGACCGCCGCTTTACCACCCGGCTTCAGCGAGAAAATGATGTGTTGCAGGAACAACTGGTAAATTTCCATTTTGTCCCTGGCTTTGGCTTTGATTTTCGGTATCCCGGCAAAGAAACGTTGCTGGTTTTCCTTGCTGTCTAGCTCGTCGCGGAAGTCGCTGAAATCCATTTTAAACGGTGGGTTAGAGACGATGTAGTCAAAGCGTTTCAGCGTGCTGCCGTCCTTGTGGAACGGATGCAGAATGGTGTTGCCCTGAATAACATTTGGGATCGAATGCACCAGATTGTTGAGGATCAGGTTCAGGCGCAGCAGGCTGGAGGATTTCTGCGAGATATCCTGAGCAAAGATGCTGCAACGATTTTCCCCGATGGCGTGCGCAACGTTCATCAGCAAGGTGCCGGAACCTGCGGATGGATCGTAACAACTTACGTTGCGCACGACCCCCTGTTGCGCTTTCGGCACCAGAATTTCCGCCATGATGCGCGCCACGGCGTGGGGCGTGTAGTATTCAGCGTATTTGCCGCCGGAGTTGCTGTTGTAGTCTTTGATCAGGTATTCAAAGATGGTGGCGTAGAAGTCAAACTTCTGCGTGAAGATACGTTCGAAGCTGAAATCGGCCAGTTTGTTGATGATGGCGCGGCAGAAGTCATCTCGCTTTGATTCGTCGGCGATGTATTGGCTAAGACGTTCAAAGAGGACCACTTTTGCGCCGCCGTCAGTTTTGACTGCGAAGACGTCGTTGTTGGTAGCGGCGATATCCATCAGGGTGTCGTCAAAGGTGGTGGCGAAATTGGCCTCATTTTGACGGTTGTATAAATACTGAATGAAGTGATGTGGCTTCAGACGGGCGGTGTCGGCGCTCATCTTCAGTTGCAGTTTATCCCGTTGTTCTTCACTCATCTGATTGAGCGCGACTTCCCATTTTTCGGCGCTGGCGATGCTTTTATCCACCTTTTTGGCTTCAAAGGCGAATTTGTCATTCAGGAATTTGTACAGAAATGCCTGAGTGATGATTTTGAACTCATTACCGTCATTACCCAGACCGTAGTTCGCACAGATGCTTTTCAGGCTGTCGATCAGAGTTTTGGTTTTGTCTCTAAATTCCAGTTCTACCACGTACGTGCTCCGGTATTAAATTCGTTCAGGTATTCCGCCACAATCAGGCGGTTGATGTCGCCAGCCGCTTTCGCACTGAGGGTGATGTGCTGCTGTTGTTCAAAGTGGTCAAGTACACATGACACAATCTGGCGCTCAAAGTAGCTTTCATTGTTCAGTATATGGCTGTTGTTCAGCACTTTTTCATCCGCATCCAGCTTAACGCCAAGCAGTGCTTCGAAGATTTTACGCTCCGGTTCGCTCAGGCCGCCGCGCTCGCGCAGGCGTTTGTGGGTACGCGCGTATTTCACGTCGCCCCGGTATTTCTGGCGCAGCAGGTTGTTCTGGCGGTTCAGCTCTTTGATGCGGTCATGAATTTTATTGAGTGTGCCGATATTCGCAACCATTTCTTCCTGCGTGACTTCACTGAGCTTCTTCTTCTTGAACAGGCGCTCCAGTTCGTCTTTCAGGCTGACGAACTGCGGGTCCTGCTGGTCGAAGTTCGCGGCCAGCGCCTCGCGGGTGCGGCGCAGTGTCTCTTTCAGTTCGTCGGCCAGTACCAGCTCTTCTTCGCCCACTTTATGGAATTCAAAGATCACCTCTTCCAGCGCCCGGTTCAGCAGGCCGGAGAGGTCAACGCCCTGTTCCAGTTCCGCTTTCAGGTTGAGTAAGTCGAGGCGGCGGCTGGCTTCGCGGTAAAGGATGTTGAGTTTGTTGAAGTCCAGCTCCTGGAGAAATTCAGTATTGCCCTGGAGGCGGATCAGGTTGTACAGGCTGCGGGCATCGGCCAGCGCGTTTTTCAGCGCCAGCGCGGTTTCCCGGTCCTGGATCTGGCTTATCTGGTCAGTGAAGATTTCCGCGTTTTCGGTATCGAAGCTGAACAGAACGTCTTTGATGTGTTCGATTTCTTCACGGATCTCTTCCGCCGATTTGAACAGGCGGGAGTAGTGCTCCATTTCGTCGCCCAGTTCGGCCTGTAGTTCTTCGAAGTAGGCTTTGTTGGTGGCGTCAAATTCCTGGCGGATGTCGGCAAAGTCTACCACGTAGCCGTAGCGGAAGTGGTTGTAGGTCCTGTTGACGCGCGTCAGCGCCTGGAGCAGGTTGTGCTTTCTGATCACGCGACCAAGATAGAGTTTTTTCAATCGCTTGGCGTCAAAGCCTGTGAGCAACATGTTGTAGACGAACAACAGGTCAATCTCGCCTACTTTAAATTGTTCCACCCACTCTTTGCGTTCTTGCTTGCTGCCGACATCGTGCAGGATCAGGGCGGCGCGTTTGATTTTCCATGTTTCTTTGGCGTGGATCTGGTAAACGGCTGCGGGTTCTGCGGCCTGTAATACAGGCATTTCGTCGGTGACTTCATCGGCGACGGTGGGCGATTCGGCGTAGTCGGCGTTGAACAATTCAAACATCTGTTTGGCCTGTTCAGAGCTATCACATATCACCATGCCGCCGATGGTGTCATCATTCAGCGCGCCCCGGCTTTTGGCAAAGTCGGTGACGATGTAGTTCAGCATCGGTTTGACGAAGCTGGGATGGGCGTAAATGTACTTGCGATCCACATCGCCCATTCTGACTTCTACGTCTTTTAGCGCCTGTTGCAGGATCATCCGGTAATTGGTGGCTATCTCTTCGCGGATCAGGCGCAGTGTGTAACCGTCGGCAATAGAGGCGTTGTAGTAGTATTTGTGGATGTAGTCGCCGAAGAGGTCGCGGGAGTTGTAGTCCGTTCCCAGCAGAGGTGTACCGGTCAGGCCAATTTTGATAGCGTTAGTGTCCGACTGGCTTAAGTTCGCCAGGAAGCTCCCTTTGGGGTTGTAGCTGCGGTGGACTTCATCGAGGAAGTACACGCGCTGGATATTGATGTCGTAGTCTTGGGTGGTGACGACGTCCGGGTCATCGCGGAATTTCTGGATGTTGACGACGGTGATTTCCGCTTTGCCGTGGTGGTTATGCAGCGCCTGCGTTGCTTTGATGTCGCGGGTAAAGGCTTCGCGTGAGTCGATAAGGTGAACGATTAAGCCACGGGCGGTGAATTCACGCTGCGCCTGCTGGAGCAGATCCAGACGATCGACAATAAAGTAGAATTTCGGGATCACCTGCTGATTCTGGAAGTAATCCGTCAGAAAGCGCACGTTGTAGTAAGCCAGCGAGGTTTTTCCGCTGCCCTGGGTGTGCCAGATAATGCCTTTTTTCACACCCGCGTTGAGTTTGCGCTCAATCGCTTTGGTGGCGAAAAGCTGCGGGTAGCGCATGATGTGTTTCTGGATGCCGCCCGGTTCGGCAACGTACACCAGCGCATAGCGCAGGATAAATGCCAACCGATCGCGGCTCAACAGCGCGGTGCAGAGGCGGTTGGTCGGGCGGTTGTGATCTTTGTTGGTCTGGAATTCCGGGTTGGTGCGGATCACTTCCAGGTTGTTGTCTTTCAGGACGGTGATTTCGGCTTCATCTGACAGCGGTTTCAGTAAGTTGGTGAGGTTGAAGAGTTCTTCTTCGCGGAAGTAGTTGAATACCGGGTTGCTGTAAGAGCTGCTGGCGTAGAATGCTCCCTGAATCGGCTCCGGGTCGCTGTCGTCATACTCCATGTTGTTGGAGAAGATCATGAACTGGGTGATGTTGGCGAAGCGTTTGAATTTGGGGTTCTTAAAGCGTTCGTTGATGCGGTTGCGTTCCGCGACGATGCCTTCCCGGTTATTGGGCTTTTTCACTTCGATAAAGATCAGCGGCATGCCATTGATCAGTAGCGTGATGTCCGGGCGGAACTCTTCGTCGCCATTTTCGCAGGTCAGTTCGGTGACGACATGGAAGCTGTTGTTGCTGAAGTTATCAAAGTCGATCAGTTTGATGCCGGAACGGTCGCTGAGTTTTTCGAAGAAGGCGCGGCCCAGGTCATCGTTGTCGAGGAGGAGCGTGAGGTCTTTTAACAGGCGTCCAATGTCATCTGGCGCAAGTCCGGGGTTTATTTTGCCAATCGCAGCGGTGAAGAGGTCAGGGAAGATGTTGGTTTCTTTGTCCCAGCGTTGTTCTTTCAGGGACAGGTAGCAGTAGCCCAGCCGTATCAGGTGGAGGATGACGGGGATTTTTACCCGGGTGTCTTCGGTGAATTTCATCGTATTCCCTGTTTTGATTTTTATCACGTCTCAGACCATGCAGCGCCCCATAATCCCAGAACGGCTGGCAGCAATGTCTGTTCAATTTATATCTATGTTACACGTTCTTTGTTAAATGTGGGTTGCTCCCCACAACCGTAGATATATCCTGTCCTCACGAGGAGACCTGTTCAAAGACTTCTTGACCGACGCCGATTAAGAGGGCGTAACGACGAGATTAGTGTAGAAGAATTTACTGATCAAAATAATCACTATCCAACTTTGGTACTTTAACCAGCGTCGAACTAACACCCACCTCATTATCCATCATCAGATGTACCAATCGGTTACCGTCGATAAGTACCATGCCTTCTACCGATTGCGCGTAGGCAACGGCATGCTTAGTAAAACCAGAGGTCGTGATGAATACTCCCCGTTTGGCCTTTTGCCCCACCAGTGCACCGTAGAATGCATGCAACTCAGGGCGGCCTACGGTGTTTTGCCAACGTTTGGCTTGCACATACACTTTTTCTAAGCCGAGCTTGTCTAAAGAAATTACGCCATCAATCCCCGCATCACCGTTGCCTCCGACTCGCTTTAAATCATCGCGGTGGCCGCCGTAGCCCAAACGGTGCAGCACATCCAGCACGATGACCTCGAAGCGGCCTGGGGATACTTGGCTCAGGTTCTCTAGCAGTTCTGTCGCAACCGCATCGCGGATCTCTTTGATTGATTGTTCCAGGCGATCGTCTGGGCTATTTGTTAACATCGCTTCGGTGAGAAGAGGTTCTGTTACCGGGTCCAAATCCACCGCATCACTATTTTGTTGAAGTTTGACGTTGCTATAAGCCAAAGCGAGATGCTCGACTTCTGCTGCAGTGAGCGGGTTTGGATGCTGCTTTAACCAGTCGATGCCTTTGGCGGTTAAGCACCATTTGCCTCTGGATAAGCTGTGCGAGAGCCCTGCACGTTTCAAACGATCGTGAGCCCAGCCGGTACGATTCTTATAAACCAATTGGCCGCTGGCAATGGTTTCTGCTCGTTGTTCTTCGTTTAGGTTGAGTATGTCTGCTGCTGCATCTTGCACATCTCGAGCAAGTGCGCCTTCGGGCTTGGTTGCCAAAAAGCGAAGCACCGGCTCGATGAATTGGTCGTAGGTAGGTACTGACATGCTGAGGTTCCCTGTTTTTCCTTATTATTTCTATGATACTGCACAAACTCGGTTTTGAAGTTGACAGGTAGCACGCTGTTGCAGGCAACTTTTAACCGATAGCGGCCTCTTTCACCTCCAGCTTCACCATCAGCTTCTTGTTCACCTCTTTCCCATCCACCCCGCTATGAATCCGGCGATGGCAAGTGGGGCAGATGGCGCCAACCCACTGCGGGTGATCGGGGCCTTCATCGGCGAGGCGTTTTGTGTGATGGGGTTCAAGGTAGGGATCGCCGTTCCTTTTCTTGAAGGGGGCCGGCTGATCGCAGGCTTCGCAGATGCCATTGGCGCGCTTGAGCACGTATTTTTTTACGTCTTCGCTGCGTTTGAACCAGGATTTTTTGCTGTCGCTCTGTTGGCGCTGGCCAGATTGCTGTGAGGACTGCAGTGCCTTCTTGCGCAACTGCTCGAGCGTCTCCGTTTGCGTATCGGCTTCATCGGTGTCTGCTTCTTCTTCAACCGCGTGCAGTGACGAGACTTTGAACAGGTTAAAGGTAATGCCTTGTCGCATGTTATTTTCTAAGTCTAAGCACTGAATGTGATCCCAAGAATCGCACTCAAACATGCCAAGATAGCGAACGCCTTTTTCTTTCTTGTTGTCTTCGAACAGGAAGATGTCTTTGCCGTCTTTTTTATGGTCGCGGATGGATTTATTACCCCGAATAAATTCCATAGGGCCTTTTTGGCCTTCCCCCGTATAAGAGAAGCTGCCTTCGGCTGTCCATCCATCTTTATAGCCGTAGGTTTCGCCGCTTTCTCCTGTGAAGATAAAGATCACTGGGAATTCCCGCGGGGTCCAGATACCGCCTTGCAGCTGCCCGCCGTAGAGCTCGATAAGCGCTTTGCGTGTGTACAGTTTGCCTTCGGTTAAATAGTCAAAAGGATGCGGTGTTTCGGCGATCTCAAAACCGAGGTCTTTGAGAAATTGGATGGCTTTTTCCGTTCCGCTATCGGTGTTGATTCCTTTAAACGGATAACCATGCTGCTCATTGTATGCTCTAGCGGCAATGCCGCGGATATCGTACTTCTCGCCATTATAATGAAGGGTGTATTTTTTAAATCGTTTTATTTCATGTTGTTTTAAGAATTCATCTCGGCCAAGTTTTTTATATTCTTCGATGGCTTTTAAAACGGATTCTTTTGAAGATAACGCCTCTATTGCAGTTGTCAAAACCACTCCCTCACATCACCGAGTAAGCTCTGGGCAATGTGCTTGCTGACGAGAGCAGTATGCATCAATACCCAGCAGTTAACTCATCGATTTACCGAATGCGTTAACTATGCCAGGTAGGGGAGGAAATGCCTACCTTGATGAATGCTTTTGTTGTGATATGTCAGTCAGATCTATTGGAAATCGTGGGTGGGAAGGGCGACGAGTGCAGGCATCGCCCTGATTGTCATTTACGTTAGCCGCAGGCTTCCATCTCCCGCAGCGCACGCCCATAAAGGTTACATAGCGCAGGAACCAGATGTGCCGTGGCATTGAGATAGCGGTTCAGCTGTTCCCAGCCTTCGGTATCCAACTGCGGGGTCTCTTGCAGTAAATGGCCGAACAGCATCAGTCCGTGGCACAGCCCTTCTGCTTGCTCGGCAGAAAGTGCGGCCAGGTCTAAGAGCTCTGAAGGATTGAACGCGCTGAGATCGAGGTGGTTAAACAGTTGGCGATAAAGGGTGAGGGTACTTGTGGGGTTTTCGGTGATGGCGACATTTTCCATGTGTCTTTATCCTTAGTGTGTAGTATGCGTACTACCACATGAGACGCTAAACCCATGGTGGTAGCCCAAGCGGAGTTAGCGTTACCGGACACGAAGGAAACCGGCGCTTCTTGCGAAGCCCCCACTTGGGCCACCATAATTCTGGATGTTTAGAGCCCCAGCATTATATACATAATGCTGCCTTGTGTAAGTGTTCGGAACGCTAACTCCGGCTACGGATTTTGCCGCAGCGGAAAAACTATAACGTTATCAGTAAAAGGAAAAAATAAGCTGTATGGAATTACAGGCTGTTTACTCATGAGGTTGGAATGCAGATCGCAGTTATTAAATTTTAATTCAGGCTAATCAGTTGGAATAATTCATTTGCTAAATGAATTATTAAATCTGTGAGTTTTGTTGTCACGAAATACGTTGAGGTGAATGAATGCAAAAAGAATGGTTGAATGTTTATCCTGTGTACCTAGGGTGCTATTATTAACCTCTTTGTTAGTGCCCGCGGCAGTGAGTTTTTTAAATAATGACAGGGATGCACCACGATGGAAAAGAAAGAGGGCGCTTTAAGACTATTAACCTCCGGGGAGATCGGCCTTGCGAAGTCGGTATTTGGTGGTTCAATTATTTATGGGAAAGTCTGGGTTCATCACGATAGCTATTTCCCCTTTGGCTTGCAAAATCGAAACACTGCGATGTCCCCCAATGGTGAGTTGTATTTTAGGGACTGGTACGTGCCCGATTTCTCAAAGGAAGGTTATAGTCATAAACATCTTTTCATCCATGAAATGGTTCATGTTTGGCAATACCAGCGTGGTATGTGGGTTAAGACTCGAGGCCTCTACAGTTGGTTGGCAAATTACAGTTATGAACTGGATGGCTCCAAACTCCTAAAGAACTACGCTATGGAGCAACAGGCTCAGATCGTTGCTGATTATCATTTGTTGACCTCTTCAGGTTATGCTGTTTGGAGAAACCGCTTCGGCAAGGAAGTGACTTACAACGGTAATGACTATGCCGATGTGAGAAAAGTAAAAGAAAAATATGAGAAAGTGTTAGTCGGTTTTCCTTACAAGTAAGAGGATTGGTTATGAAGGCGAGACTGTTCTGTGTCGTTGTTGGTGTGACTTTGTTAAGCGCCTGCGTAGGCGATCGTCTCGATCAGCGCTATGCGCCGGATATCCCTATCACCGCCCATGCTAAAGCGAATGGCGACATCTGCATCTATCCGTCACCAAAGGAAAACGAAAGGCCAGATACGCTCTATCTCAGTGGTGATGCTGATGAGAAATTGATTGAGGTGGGGAATCAGGATCTTAAAAAGGGTATTTGCGTTACGCAGAACGATTACCCGTTTCAGGAAAATCATACCTACAGCATGAGGCTGAATTTCGTGCCGATTGATAAGCGCAGAAACCTGCAGGATGTTTCCGGCAGGGCCTTTATTGCTCACTTCAAAGTGACAAAGCTCAATGGTGTTTACGAAATTGAAAATATCACACAGGGCAGCAGATAACGCAGAGACAAAATGAAACGGATCTTCCCCCTCGCATTCCCCTTCCTGCTCGCCGGCTGTCCGTCGATAGGCGATCGTATCCCCGTATATTACCCAGCTACCGCCAGCCTGCGTGAGGGCAAAGTATGCATCACCGTTCAGCCGCAGGGAGACGAAAAGCTTGCGGGCATCTCGATCTACCGATTGGATGAGGCGCAGAGCCGCACGTTCAAATTCTTCGATCCGCTGCGGGATGTCGCCCCCAATCAGTGTGTTCCTGATGAGGGCTACGTATTTACGCCGGGGCAGCAGTACCATTTCTCCGCGAAGCTGGTCTCCCAGAAGAAACAGCAGGCGGGTGAGTTTCCCTCTGCGCGTGAATTTGTCGCCGAATTCGTTGTGCAGCAGGATGGCAATCAACTTAGGTTGGAAGCCCTCCGCACCCCACGCTAACCCCCCCCCCCCAACCTACCCCAAATCCCCCCCATTGCTGGCGATCACTTTCTTATACCACCAGAACGATTTCTTGCGGGTGCGGGCGAGGGTGCCGTTGCCCTGGTCGTCGCGGTCGACGTAGACAAAGCCGTAGCGCTTGCTCATTTCGCCGGTCGAGGCGGCCACTAGGTCGATGCAGCCCCAGGTGGTGTAACCCAGCACCGGCACGCCGTCGGCGATGGCGTCGGCCATGGCACGGATGTGTTCGCGCAGGTAGCTGATGCGGTAGTCGTCCTCAACCTCGCCTGCTGCATTGAACTCGTCGTGCGCGCCCAGGCCATTTTCCACCAGGAACAGCGGTTTTTGGTAGCGGTCGTACATCATGTTCATGGTGATGCGCAGCCCCAGCGGATCGATGCCCCAGCCCCAGTCGCTGCGCGGCACGTGCGGGTTCGCCAGCGATTTCACCACGTTGGCGGCGCTGCTGTTGTTGTCGTTCATGTCGGCGGAGGCGCAGCGCGAGGCGTAGTAGCTGAAGGAGACGAAGTCGACGGCGTGCTTCAGGATGTCGGCGTCTTCCGGTTCCATGACGATGCTGACGCCTTTCTCGCGGAAGACGCGGGCAGCGTAGGAGGGGTAAGCGCCGCGCGCCTGCACGTCGATAAAGAACAGGTTCTCGCGGTCTTTCTCCAGCGCGGCCCACACGTCTTCCGGCTTGCTGGACCACGGGTAGAAGTTGCCGCCGGCCAGCATGCAGCCCACCTGGTTGGCGGGGTTCACTTCATGGGCGATGCGCGTCGCCAGCGCGCTGGCCACCAGTTCGTGGTGCGCGGCCTGGTATTTCACCTGTTCGGGGTTTTCGTCCGCTTCAAACACCAGCCCCGCGCCGGAGAACGGGCTGTGCAGCAGGATGTTGATCTCGTTGAAGGTCAGCCAGTATTTCACCAGCCCGTCGAAGGCTTCGAAGCAGGTGCGGGCGTAGCGAGTGAAGAACTCCACCATCCTGCGACTGCGCCAGGAGCCGTATTCGGTCACCAGGTGCATCGGCACGTCGAAGTGGCACAGGGTGACCAGCGGTTCGATGCCGTATTGGCGGCACTCTTCGAACAGGCTGCGGTAGAAGGCGATGCCTTCGGCGTTGGGCGTCAGCTCGTCGCCGTTGGGGTAAATCCGACTCCAGGCGATGGAGGTGCGGAACACGGTAAAGCCCATCTCCGCCATCAGCGCGATGTCGTCGCGGTAGCGGTGGTAGAAATCGATGGCGTCGTGGCTGGGGTAAAACTCGTCGTCGCGCAGGTTAAAGCGCTTCTCCAGCCCGAGTTTGACCGCCATGCGGTGCGGGCCGTGCGGGATCATATCGACGGTGGTCAGCCCTTTGCCGCCCTCGCGATAGCCGCCTTCCGCCTGGTTGGCGGCTAAAGCGCCGCCCCATAAAAATCCTTTAGGGAATGTTGAGTCAGACATGCAATCCTCAATACCCGTCATACTTGAAGCTGCATCCGTGTTGGCTGCGTTCACTCACCCGAATCACTTACTTGTGTAAGCTCATCGGGATTCGCTCTCTTGCCGCCTTGATGCCGCTCCAACTATTTAGGGTATAAATATACGTTAATGCGTTGCGCCGGCGGCGTTCGCCGCCGGTGCGGTTTGGCCGGGCGCGGCGGCGTTTTCCGGCAGATCCTCGAAGCCCAGCATCAGCGTGAGCGCGAACGACAGCACCACCGAGAGCGCCATCACCGCCACCACCCACACGATGCTCATCGGGTTGGCCGGATCGAAGAACTGCACGCTGGTGAACAGCCCGGGCGAGGCCATCGAATGGCTGGCCAGCCCACCGATGCCGGCGACCGCGCCGCAGACAAAGCCGCTGATCAGGCTGGCGACCAGCGGCCGCTTCAGGCGTACCGCCACGCCGTACAGCGCCGGTTCGGAAATCCCCGCCACGATGGCGGAGGCCGCGGCGGCCAGCGCGGTCTGGCGCAGCTCGCGGTTCTTGGTTTTCAGCGCCACCGCCAGCGAAGCGCCGCCCAGCGACAGGTTGGCGCCGATCTCCGAAGGCATCACCATGCCCTCTTTGCCGGTCTCGGCGATGGTCTGGATGATGGTCGGGGTGAACACCCGGTGCATGCCGGTGATCACCAGCAGCGGCCAAATCGCTCCCATGATGGCCACGGAAAGCCAGCCCAGGTAGCCGTGCACGGTGTAGACCAGCGCCGAAATGCCGCTGCCGATCCAGATGCCGAGCGGGCCGATAAGCAGAATGGCGATCGGCGCGGCGATCAGCACGATCAGCATCGGCTTGAGGAAGTTCTTGGTCACCGCCGGGGTGATGCGATCCACCCCGCGTTCGATGTGCGACAGGATCCAGGTCATCACCAGCGCCGGGATCACCGTGTAGGTGTATTTCACCGCCGTCACCGGGATGAAGGCGAATTCCACCGCCTGGCCCTGCGCCGCCTTGGCCATCAGATCGATAAAGTTGGGATGCACCAGCACCCCGGCGATGGCGATCGCCAGCGACATGTTGGTTTTGAACTTCAGCGCTGCCGAGGCGGCGACCATCACCGGCAGGAAGAAGAACGCGCCGTCGCCGATCACATTGAGGATGACGAGGGTCGAGGAGCCTTTCTCAAATACCCCGGCCATATCCAGGATCATCGCCAGCAGCTTCACCATCGAGCCGCCGATGATGGCGGGGATCAGGGGCGACATGGTGCCCACCAGCGCGTCGAGAATGCCGGCGCCGATGCCCTTCAGGGTGAGCTTGCGCTTCACCGGGGCGGCGGGGGCCGCCGCGCCCGGCATGCCGAGCGCCAGCACCGCCTGATAGGCCTTGGCCACCTCGTTGCCGATGATCACCTGGCACTGCTCGCCGCTGTGCACCACGCCCAGCACGCCGTCGATGGCCTTCAGCGCCGGCGTGTCGATCCGCGCTTTGTCTTTCACCACGAATCTCAGGCGGGTCATGCAGTGGGTCACGGCCTCGATATTGCCCGTGCCGCCCAGGGCGGCCACGATGGCGTGCGAGATCTCTGCGTAGTTCTTCGGCATGGCGTGTCGTCTCTCAGATAGCAATTCGGATAGCCCAAAGGCGAATATTTACTGCCTGGGCGATCCGTCGTTCCATCCGTATGAAACGCCCATAAGAAACCGGTTTCACAAAATCATGTATTTGTGTTTTGTAGTTGGCAAGAACTATGATTTTTGGCGTTTCGTTTTCGTGATCTGGATCGTCAGAGGTAAGTGCGCACCGACGTGCAGGGGCGCGAAAGCGTTCCAAACGCCGGGCGTCTTGGGTAGACTGCGCTGAACCCATGGATTTTGGCGGCGCACAGATGGCAACGATACTCGAGGTGGCGAAAAAGGCCGGCGTTTCAAAGGCGACGGTGTCGCGCGTTTTGTCCGGCAGCGGCTATGTCAGCGAGGAGAAACGCGCGTTGGTGGATAAAGCCATCGCGGAAACCGGCTATCGGCCCAACCTGCTGGCGCGCAGCCTGGCGACCAACACCACCCAAACCCTCGGCCTGGTGGTCACCAACACCCTCTACAGCGGCAACTATTTCAGCGAACTGATGGCGCAGTCGGCGCGCATCATGGAGGCGAACGGCCGCCAGCTGATCCTGGCGGACGGCAAGCACACCGCCGAAGAGGAGCGGGCCGCCATTCAGTTTTTGCTGGATCTGCGCTGCGACGGGGTGATCATCTACCCGCGTTTTCTGTCGATCGCGGAAATGGACGAGATCGTCTCCCAACACCGCCAGCCGATTCTGGTGATCAACCGGCGGCTGCGGCTGAACGACAGCTACTGCATCTTCAGCGATCAGCACGCCGCCGGCGCGGCGGCGGTGGCGCACCTGATCGCGCGCGGCCATCGAGACATCGCCTTTATCACCGGCTCGCTCGATTCCCCCACCGGGCTGGAGCGGCTTTCCGGCTATAAGTCCGCGCTGGCGCAGCAGGACATTGCGGTTAACGAGGCGTTGATCGTCGAAGGAAAATGGAACGCGCAAAGCGGCGTGGCGGCGGTCGATGCGCTGCTGGCCGGCGGGCAGCCGTTCAGCGCCATCGTCGCCGGCAACGACGAAATGGCCATCGGCGCGATGAAGCGGCTGGCGGAGCGCGGCGTGGCGGTGCCGGAGGCGGTATCGGTCATCGGCTTCGACGACATCCCGCTGGCGCCCTATACCGTGCCGTCGCTGTCGAGCATGAAGATGCCGGTCACCGAGATGATCCAGGAGACCATCAACCGCCTGCTGTCGATGCTGGACGGCGGCGAGCTGAGCAAGCGCCCCAGCTTCCCGGCCAGCCTGATCGAGCGCGAATCGGTGGCGGCGGGGCCGTATTGGGGAAAGGCATAAGCGCGTACCCGTCTTTTTCAGGCGCTACAACGCTTGAATCCGCCTCTTCGACAAAGCAAAAATCCCCAGCGCGCTGCACAATGCCAGGGCGCTGGCAAGTGCCGTGGATAGCGCGAACTCGCGTGTGTAGGGCAGCAGCAGGCCAACCGCAGAGATGCTGCCCAACAGCAGGCTAAAGAACAGCGCTTTTTTACGATAGGGCGCCTTTAGGTTGAGATAGGCGGCGACGGCGCAGACGATAAGCGTGCCACCGACGACGACCAACAGCGGCAGGATGATGAGCGCCCCGGCGAGGAGATTGGACAGCTCAACGTCCTCCACGCCGGCGTAAGAGACAATAAGAAACATGATGCCGATGGCTAACACCGTGCTCAGTTTGATGACGATATAGGCGCTCGCGCACAGGTTAAGCGCCTTTAATCCTACTATCATCACGTTGTTTGCCATCGTTCATCCTTGAGTTTGCTGGATATAGGCCGTGTTGGCCTGGGGAATGGTTTATCTTACCCCAACCCCCCAATCCTTCCCCGAATCTCCTCCTCCGGCAAATCCACACCGATAAACACCAGCGTGCTCTTGCGCTCTTCCTCAGGCAGCCATTCCCGATCCCAGTCGGCGTTATACAACCGCTGCACGCCCTGGAACAGCAGGCGGCGCGGCTCGTCTTCGATAGACAGAATGCCTTTGTAGCGCAGCAGGTTGTCGGCGTATTCCAGCAGCAGGCCTTCCATCACGTCGGAGATTTGCATCAGCGGCAGCGGGCGCTCCAGCGTCACGACAATTGAGCGGATGTCGCTCTGTGGCTGCGGGATACGGCGGAACAGCGGGGTGGCTGGCGTCAGGTTCAGCTTGTCGTTCAGCGTGAAGCCTTCGATGTCGAACAGCACGCTTAGATCGATATCGCCGTGCGTGACCTTGTAGACCGGCGCGCGGGCGTTCATCCGCTGCAGCCGCTGGATCAGCGCCTCGCAGTCCGGCGCCACGTCGGTTTTGGTCAGCAGGATGCGGTCGGCGTAGCCCACCTGCGCCTGGGCGATGCTGAACTGGCTCAGCTGCTGCTCGGCGTGCGCCGCGTCCACCAGGGTGATGATGCCGTCCAGCAGGAAGCGCTCGCACAGGATTTCGTGCGAGAAAAAGGTCTGGGTAATCGGGCCGGGATCGGCCATGCCAGTGCATTCGATGATCAGCCGGTCGAACGCCAGCTGGCCGCTGTCGACGCCGTCCAGCAGATCCAGCAGCGCGTCCGCCAGTTCGTTGGACTTGCTGCAGCAGATGCAACCGTTGCTCAGGGTGGTAATGCGGCTGGCGCGATCGCCGATCAGTGCGTCATCGATCGGCACTTCGCCGAACTCGTTCTCGATGACCGCGATTTTATAGCCGTGTTCGGCGTTCAGGATGTGGCGCAGCAGGGTGGTTTTGCCGGCGCCCAAAAAGCCGGTCAGGATGGTGACTGCAATGGGTTTCATACGGGTCCTTGTGACTGCGGGTTAACAGCAGCGCATGCCGCCTTTGCCGTCGCCGCCGTAGCGCGCTTGTTGGCGCTCGCGGAAAAATTCTTTATAGGTCATCACCGGCTTGTCCGGGTGGTTGTCTTTCATGTGCTGGACGTAGGTATCGTAGTCAGGCACGCCCACCAACATGCGCGCCGCCTGCCCGAGGTACTTCCCCGCCTGGCCGAGATTTCCGAACATAAGCCTTCTCCAACTCTACCCTGCATCACTACAGCGCTTGCTTTAGCCTGATATTAGGGGAAGCCGGGGGATGGGGTTCCCGCAGGGATGCCCCACCTCCGGGTCGCCCCGGGTATCTCGATTGCATCGCGCCGCACGCCTGACATCTTGCGATGCACAGGCCGTGCGGCTTTGGGTACTACTTAACGTTATTATGCAGGGTATCCGTTAAATCACATCAATGCTGGGTCGAAACTTTGACCTCCCCCTCAGTTACGCCGTCGGCGGGCGCGGCCTGCGGCACCGGCACGTAAGGCGTTTCCTGATCGGTGCGTTTCGGGTTCTTGTGCGCCGCCATCGCGGTTTTCACCCCGTAGAAGATGATGCTGTACACCACCAGCAGGAACAGAATGCTCAGCCCGGCGTTGGTGTAGTTGTTCACCACGATGTGGTTCATGTTGGCGATCTGCTGGGCGCTCAGCTCGGCGCCGCCCTCGGCGATTTTGCGTTTGTATTCGCCGGCCAGGAAGAAGAAGCCTTCCAGCTGCGGGTTGTCGCTGAACAGCTTCAGGCCCAGCGCGTAGGTGGTGCAGATCAGCAGCCACACCGCCGGCAGCACGGTCACCCAGATGTATTGGGTGCGCTTCATCTTAATCAGCACCACGGTGCCCAGCACCAGCGCCACGGCGGCCAGCATCTGGTTGGAGATGCCGAACAGCGGCCACAGGCTCTTCACGCCGCCGAGCGGATCCACCACGCCCTGATACAGCAGGTAGCCCCACAGCCCGACGCAGCCGGCGGTGCCGACGATGCCGGCCACCAGCGAGTCGGTTTTCTTCAGGAACGGCACGAAGTTGCCCAGCAGATCCTGCAGCATAAAGCGGCCGGAGCGGGTGCCGGCGTCCAGCGCGGTCAGGATGAACAGCGCCTCGAACAGAATGCCGAAGTGGTACCAGAAGCCCATGTTGGCGCCCGGAATGATCTGGTGGAACACGTGGGCGATGCCCACCGCCAGCGTTGGCGCGCCGCCGGCGCGGTTCAGCACCGAAGGTTCGCCGATGTCGGTGGCGGTCTGCAGGATCTGTTCCGGGCTGATGACGAAGCCCCAGGAGCTGACCGCCGCCGCCGCGTGCACGGTCACGTCCTTCAGCGAAGCCATGATCATCGGCGCGTCTTCGGTGCCCAGGCGGTGCAGATCCGGCATGGTGATGCCCAGCGCCGCCGGTGGGGTGTTCATGGCGAAGTACAGGCCCGGCTCGATGATGGACGCCGCCACCAGCGCCATGATGGCGACGAAGGACTCCATCAGCATCGCGCCGTAGCCGATAAAGCGCGCGTCGGTCTCATTGGCCAGCAGCTTCGGCGTGGTGCCGGAGGCGATCAGCGCATGGAAGCCGGAGACCGCGCCACAGGCGATGGTGATGAACAGGAACGGGAACAGGGTGCCTTTCCACACCGGGCCGGTGCCGTCGACGAACTGGGTTACCGCCGGCATTTTCAGCTCAGGGTTGAGGATCACGATGCCGATCGCCAGCCCGACGATCACGCCGATTTTCAGGAAGGTGGCCAGGTAGTCGCGCGGCGCCAGGATCAGCCACACCGGCAGCAGGGCGGAGACAAAGGCGTAGCCGATCAGTGTGAAGGTGATGGTGGTGTCTTTAAAGGTCAGCGCCGGGCCCCAGTACGGGTCGTGCGCCACTACGCCGCCGAACCAGATGGCGGCCACCAGCAGCACGATGCCGATGATCGACACTTCACCCACGCGGCCGGGGCGCAGATAGCGCATGTAGATCCCCATAAACAGCGCGATCGGCACGGTGGAGCAGACGGTGAACACCCCCCACGGGCTTTCCGCCAGCGCTTTCACCACGATCAGCGCCAGCACCGCCAGGATGATGATCATGATCAGGAAGCAGCCGAACAGCGCGATGGTGCCCGGTATCGGCCCCATCTCTTTTTTGATGATCTCACCGAGCGAGGCGCCGTTGCGGCGCGAGGAGATGAACAGCACCATAAAGTCCTGCACCGCCCCGGCCAGCACCACGCCGCCCAGCAGCCACAGCGTGCCGGGCAGGTAGCCGACCTGCGCGGCCAGCACCGGCCCCACCAGTGGACCGGCACCGGCGATGGCGGCGAAGTGGTGGCCGAACAGCACGTTCTTGTTGGTCGGCACGTAGTTCAGGCCGTCGTTGTTGACCACCGCCGGGGTGGCGCGGCCGGCGTCCAGCTTCATCACCCTGGTGGCGATGTACAGGCTATAGTAGCGGTAGGCCACCAGATACACCGCCACCGAAGCGACGACGATCCACAGCGCGCTGATGTGTTCGCCGCGGCGCAGCGCCACCACGCCGAGGCAGGCTGCGCCGAGTATCCCCAGCAGCATCCACGGAATGTGCTTTAAAATCCCCTCTCGTTTCATGAGGTATCCTTAATTCCAGTCTGCAAAATATGAATGAACTCATCCGCTTGTAAGAGATGTCAGAGTGGCGCGGTGAGCCGTAGCGTCTTTCCCGAGGTAAGGCGGGTTTAGGAACAGCTCATCATCGCCGGGGGTTAGGGGGGAAGACAGGCGTATTTCGGTCAGCGGTCAGATCCGCCGGGTGAACGGTTGGATTGGCGGGGTGAGCGGTTTGCTGCATAACCAACAGCCGCCCGTCAGCCGCTGTTGCCAATGCAGCACCCGCCCGCACCCGTCGGCTTTAAACGCCCGGTTTTTCAGCCAGATGCCTTAACGTGGCGATTGGCACGCATCCTGCTATCGGATTTATAACCAAAACAAGGTTTTCAATATTTGGAAATCAATAATGGTTATATGCGCGCCGCATAACGGCGCCGACGGTCAGAGGGAGAGAAGCATGTCAGCAGCAAACCACTCGCAGCAGCCGATTCAGTTCGCCTACTGGGTGCCGAACGTTTCCGGCGGCCTGGTGATCAGCAATATCCCGCAGCGCACCGGTTGGGACATCGGTTATAACCGCAAGCTGGCGCAGATCGCCGAGCGCGCCGGTTTCGACTACGCGCTTACCCAGATCCGCTTCACCGCCGGTTACGGCGCGGAGAACCAGCACGAGTCGGTGTCGTTCTCACAGGCCCTGCTGGACGCCACCGAAAAGCTGAAAGTGATCGCCGCGCTGCTGCCGGGGCCGTGGAACCCCACGCTGGCGGCCAAACAGATCGCCACCATCAGCCATCTTTCCAACGCGCGCATCGCGGTGAACATTGTCAGCGGCTGGTTCCGCGGCGAGTTCAAGGCCATCGGCGAGCCGTGGCTGGATCATGAGGAGCGCTACCTGCGCTCGGAAGAGTTTATCCGCTGCCTGCGCGGCATCTGGACTGAGCCCAGCTTCACCTTCGCCGGCGATTTCTACCGTTTCCGCGACTACTCGCTGAAGCCGAAGCCGCTGGCGCCGTTGCCGGAAATTTTCCAGGGCGGCAGCTCACGCGCGGCGCGCGACATGGCGGCGCGGGTCTCGGACTGGTATTTCACCAACGGCAACAGCGTGGAGGGCATTCGCCGGCAGGTGGAGGACATCCAGAGCAAGGCGCAGGCCAATCACCATCGGGTGAAGGTGGGGGTGAACGGTTTCGTCATCGCCCGCGAGAGCGAACAGGCGGCGCAGGCGGTGCTGCAGGAGATCATCGATCACGCCAACCCGGAGGCGGTGCAGGGCTTCGGGCACGAGGTGAAGAACGCCGGGGCGGCCTCGCCCGAGGGCGAGGGCAACTGGGCCAAGTCCACCTTCGAAGACTTGGTGCAGTATAACGACGGCTTTAAAACCAACCTGATCGGCACGCCGCAGCAGATCGCCGAGCGCATCATCGCGTTGAAAGACGCCGGAGTGGATCTGCTGTTGCTGGCGTTTCTGCACTTCCAGGAAGAGGTGGAGTACTTCGGCCGCGAAGTGATCCCGCTGGTGCGCGAACTGGAGCGCCAGCGGGCGGCGGCCTGAGCGTTCAACCCGTTTGCAGGGTTTGCAGCAGGTGGATAAAGGCGGCGCTGAGCGGCGGCGTGGCTGGCTCATGGCGGGTAAAGACATAAAAGCGCGCGCTGATGTCGATCCCCTGCGTCGGGATTTTCTGCAGGTGCAGCTGCGGGGCGTAGTGCGCGACGACCCGATCGCTCAGCAGCGCGATATAGCCCTGCTGCCTGACCAGGCACCAGGTCGCCAGAAAGGAGTCGGTCTCGACGATCTGGCCGTGCGGCGTGTAACGCTCGGCGATCTCGCGGATGGCGGCGTGCCCCACCGAGCAGGAGCGCGGCACCACCCATTTGGCTTCGGCCGGCGGCTGCCCGGCGGCGGTCAGGTCGCCCCCTTGATAGAGCGAGAAGCGCTCGCTCTTCAGCGCCTGCATGGCCAGATCGGCGCCGCCCGCCGCGCCGTTCAGGCTGCTGACCGCCAAATCCAGCTCGCAGTTTCTCAGCCGGGCGAGCAGGCCTTCCGGGCCGTCTTCCACCACCGTCACCCGGGTATGCGGGTAGCGGCGGTTGAAGCCTTCGAGCACCTGGGGCAGGTAGCACAGCAGCGGATCGACGCTCATCCCCACCCGCAGGCGCTTCTCGCCGCCGGCGCTCATGCCGCGCAGCTCGTCAAACGCGCTGAGCAACTGATTGGTGGCGGCGTCTATCCGCCGGTAAAACAGCTCGCCGACCGCCGTCAGGCGCACGCCGCGGTTGCTGCGCTCCAGCAACCGCGCGCCGATGGACATTTCCAGCTCTTTGAGCACCCGGCTGAGCGTCGGTTGCGAGACGGCCAGTTTTTTCGCGGCATCGTGCAAACTTCCGCAGTGAACGATGTCTTTGAACATCGTCAGATGAGCCAGTTTTGGCATGGTTTTCATGGTGGATCTCCCTGGAAGTGAAAGGCATTAGCCGGAGCCGGCGATGCGGCTGTAATAGGCCTGTTTCATCATGCTGTCGTTCAGCAGTTTATTGATGGTCTGGTCGAGCACCGGCGTGGTGACGGAGGCCGGCATCAGCGTGGCGGTGATCTCCACGTCGTCGTCGCCAAAGGGTTCGATATCCAGATGCGAGATAAAGCAGTTTTCTCCTTGCAGCACCTGTTTGAATTTGGCCAGCGCTTCACGCTGCTCATGCTCGAAGGCAATGACGCAAATCTGGTAGGTGGATTCGCCGTTAACGTCATTGAAGGGCTGTTTGTTGACCATATTGACCAGCGGGCGCAGCAGGGTGTTGGCGGCGAGCACGAACAGCGTGGCGGCCAGCGCATCGCCGTACAGGCCGCAGCCGGCGCAGGCGCCGACCGCCGCGGAGCCCCAGAGCGTGGCGGCGGTGTTCAGGCCGCGGATGTTCATCCCTTCTTTCATGATGGCCCCGGCGCCGAGAAAGCCGACGCCGGAGACCACGTAGGAGATGACGCGCACCGCGCCGCCGCTGCCGTCGATGGTCATGGCCAGGTGGACGAAGATCGCCGCGCTGGTGGCCACCAGCGTATTGGTGCGCAGCCCGGCGGTGCGCTGGCGGAATTGTCTTTCGTAGCCGATGGCGGCGCCCAGGACGGACGCGGTCAGCAGCGTCAGCAGTGTATGAATGAAATGCATGATAATAACTCGATGTATTATCCGCTTATCATGAGCCACCCGTGGCGGGGTGACTCTTGATAAACAGGTAGTTAAGTTGGCGGGATCCGTCCCGCCAGGCCAGGGCGGCGCTCAGTGCGCGGCGGCGATCTGCCGGCTGAGCGTCTCGCTGATTTTGTCCGTCAGCGGCTGCATCCCCTCGCGGGTGCGCGTCTCGCGGCGCTGCGCGATGTGATAGCAGCCGTCGAGGGTGCCGGCGCCCAGCAGGAGGATGCGATCAGACATCATCACCGCTTCCTCTACGCTGTGGGTCACCAGCACGATGGAGCGGGTTTTGATCTGGCGCGTGCTCCAGATGCGCAGCAGATCGCTGCGCAGGTGTTCGCCGGTATAGACGTCCAGCGCGGAAAACGGCTCATCCAGCAACAGCAGCATCGGTTCTACCGCCAGCGCGCGCGCAAAGCCGACCCGTTGGCGCATGCCGCCGGAAAGCTCGCGCGGGTAGGCGTCGCGGTAGGGCGCGAGCCCGACCAGATCGAGCATTTTCAGCGTCTGGGTTTCGACCACCTGCGGCGGCAGATCCTGCGCCTGCAGCCCGAAGGCGATATTTTGGTAGACGTTCAGCCACGGGAAAATGGCGAAGGTCTGGAACACCATGTTGATCTGCGGATTCGGCCCCGAGACTTTTTTATCCCCCAGCATCACGGTGCCCAGATCCGGCGCGATCAGGCCGGAAAGTATGCGCAGCAGGGTGGATTTGCCCGAGCCGGACTGCCCCAAAATGCTGACGACCTCGTTATCGTAGAGGCGCAGGTTGATTTCATTCAGCACCAGGCGTTTTTCTTTACCGGTAGGCTGAACGCTTTTGCTGACGTTATTAACCGTCAGCAGCGTGGTTTTTTTTACCATCATGATGTTTCTCCACTCAATTAAAAATATGAGCATGGAAAAATGGCCGATAGTTATCGCCGCGCAGGGGTAAAATAAATGCGAGCGCAAATAAGCCTGAGCGTTATCGGACTGTTAATAAGCGTATGCTGGAAGGATTAGCCTGTCAGGCGCGCCGGAGCGGCGTGCGCGGAGGCCATGCGCTGAAGGGGTAAAGCGAAGGGATGTGGTAACTGACGCATATCCTGACACTTTCAGGATGCAATGGGATGACTATTGCTCCTGTGACCTCAGCGATTCCAACAATAAAATAAACAACCAACTGTCGCCGTCCATATCATTTCCCCGTTATTTTTCGTGTGGCCATAATACGCGTGATATTGCCTGTGATTCAATGTGGTTAGGCGGAATTATCGCGGCAAAATGTAATTTAATATGAATGCGGGAAAGTTTTTCTTTATTTATTAAACGGGGCGTCAACGAAAATCATGAGAGTGAATATAGGCGCTATTTTATGGAAATATAAACCTGAATTAAACGAGAGAATAACAGGGCGGGCGCAAGACAAATAATGAACCGGCCGCAGCGCGCGCTGCGGCCGGTATCGGGTCAGAACTGATACATGATGCCGGTTTCGACAATGTCGTCGGCGCCGGCGCCGACGGCGTTCTGCCGTTGCAGCAGGTTGAGCTTGTACTCCACGTAGGTCGACATATTGGCGTTGAAGCTGTAGTTCAGCGCCAGATCCAGGTATTTGACCAGATCGGCGTCGCCGATGCCGGGCAGGTTACGGCCGCGCGTTTGCAGGTAGGCCACCGAGGGCGTGACGCCGGAATCGAAGTGATACTGCGCGACCGCCTCGACGGCGTCCGCGCGGGGGGCGAAGCCGGCGTAGCGATCGCCGTCGACATAGGTCATGTTTTCGGTGCGCGCATAGCTGGCCGCCAGGTAGAGGTTGTCCAGATCGTATTTCAGCCCCAGCGTCCAGGCCCGGGCGCGATCGCCGTCAGCCAGGCCGAAGCGCTGCTGCGCCAGGGTGCGCGCAGAGTTGGCGTAGGCGGCGCCAAAGTTTAGCCCCGCGCCGGTGTCGTAGGTGGCGGAAAAGGCGTAGCCATCGCCGTTTTGCGTCTGAATATCCTTCGCCCGCAGAGCGTCGTCCCCCCGATTCTTCCCCTGATATTGCAGGCCGAGATCCAGACCGTCCAACAGCCCGCCCAGGCTGCGGTTGTGGTAGGTCAGCAGGCCGTTGGCGCGGCCGGTCATGAAGTTGTCGGCCGCTTCGTAGCTGTCGTTGCCGAATTCGGGCAGCACGTCCGTCCAGCCGGCCACGTCATACAGCAGGCCGTAGTTGCGGCCGTAGTCCAGGCTGCCCCAGTGGCCGAACGTCAGCCCGGCGAAGCCCAGCCGGGTATAGCTATTGCCCGGCCCGGCGCTTTCCGGCTGATCGAGCCCCGCCTGATATTCCCATTGGCCATACCCTGTCAGCCCGTCGGCGATCTGCGTCTCGCCTTTGAAACCGAAACGGGTGTAGGAGCGATCGCCGTTATTGTCGGCATCGCTGCTGAAGTAATGCACCCCGTTCAGTTGGCCGTACAGATCCAGTTTATTGCCGTCCTTATTGACGATTTCTGCCCCGGCGGCGGCGGCCGGCATCAGGATGACCAGCGCCATCAGTAAGCTTTTATTTTTCATTTCACGACCCTGAGTTAACGAAAATGCGGCCTTATCCGGCCGGTTGCGCCCGCGCGATTTTTTTGTACAGGCAGCTGCGGATCCGATCGGTGAGGTGCCGCAGGCTGTCCCGGTTGCGCGCCGCGCGGGGAATATTGATGCTGAATTCGTCATCGATCCGTTTGCTGGTCGCGTCCAGGATCAGCACCCGATCGGACATCAGCACCGCCTCTTCGACGTCGTGCGTCACCATCACCATGGCGCGCGTGCGCAGCCGGTTGTCTCCCCACAGCGCCAGCAGATCGCTGCGCAGTTTTTGCGCAGTAAAGATATCGAGGGCGGAGAAGGGCTCGTCCAGCAGCAAGACATCGGGCTCTACCGCCAACGCCCGGGCGAAGCCCACGCGCTGGCGCATGCCGCCCGACAGCTCGCGCGGCCAGGCGTGCTCATAGCCGCTCAGCCCCACCAGGCGCAGCAGCGCCTCCAGCCGCTCGGCGATCGTCTGCGGCGGCAGCTTTTGCGCCAGCAGGCCGAAGGCGATGTTGTCGTACACCGTCAGCCAGGGGTAGAGCGCGTAGGATTGAAACACCATGCCGGCGTTGGCGCTCGGGCCGCAGACCGGTTTGCCCGCCAGGGTGAGCGTGCCGCTGTCCGGCGGGATCAGCCCGGCCAGCATGCGCAGCAGCGTGGACTTACCCGAACCGGATTGCCCCAGAATGGTGACGAACTCGCCGGCGTGCACGGTCAGCGACACGTCGCGCAGCACGGGGGTGGGACGCTTGTTTTCGCCGATAAACGTCTTGTTCAATCGACGGGCGCTGATAATCACGTCTTGAGTCAGCATGTTGTTCCCCCTTGATCAGTCATATTTGAATTTGGTTTCCGCAATGCGATACAGCGGTTGCCAGACGAAGATGATGCACAGCGCCACCAGCGCGCACATCGCGGCGCAGCCCAGTGCGGACTCCGGGTTCTTGCCGGCGTCGGTGACGACGGAAATGAACGCGCCCAGCCCGGTGGCGCTGAGGGTGGTGCTGCCCCACTGGATCACTTCGGCGGCGATGGCGCTGTTCCAGGCGCCGCCAGCGGCGGAGATGATGCCGGTCACGATGTAGGGGAAGATCGCCGGCAGCATGTAGTAGCGCCACCAGCGGAAACGGCGCAGCCCGAAGGTTTCGCTGACCTCGGTGATCTGCGTCGGAATGGCGGAAACGCCGGCGATCACGTTGAACAACACGTACCACTGGGTGCCCAGCATGATCATCGGAATGGCCCACCAGCCGAGATCCTGATGATAAATGGCGATGAAGGCGGCGATCAGCGGGTAGAAAATGTTGGGCGGAATGGCCGCCAGGATCTGGATGATCGGCTGGAAGATCTTCACCAGGCGCGGATTCAGGCCGATCCACACCCCCAGCGGCGTGAAGATCGCCACGCTGAGCAGCATGGCCGCGGCCACGCGCGCGGTGGTGAGCAGCATCCACTCCGGCAGCATGGCGAAGTACTGTTTGGGGAAGTATTCCCACAGCCGGTAACCGAACCAGACGCAGGCCAGCACCACGCCGAGATACCACAGGCTGCGCCACAGCCAATTGCCTTTGGCGGCGAGGCGAAACAGGCGGTGCAGGCCGAGGGCGTACCACAGCCGCGGCAGCTTGAACAGCCACAGATCAGCGAGCGCGCGCAGCGTGCGGCCGAGCGCCGCGCCGACGTGCGAAAAGGCCAGACTGTTGTAGAACCACGGATTGCCGAGCGCCCGATTGGCGGTGACGTCTTCGTATTTGAAGCGGGCGGTGTAACGCACCAGCGGGCGGAAAACCAGCTGATCGAGCAGCACGATGTTGGCGGCCAGCGCGACGATCGCATACAGGATCGCCGGCACGTTCTGCTGCGCCAGCGCTTCGGCGATATAGGAGCCGACGCCGGGCAGTTCGACCGAGCGATCGCCGACCGGAATGGCTTCGGAGGCCACCAGGGCGAACCAGGCGGCGGATTGCGACACCATGGCGTTCCACAGCAGGCCCGGCACCGAATAGATGAATTCCAGCCGCCAGAAGCGTTGCCACGGGTTGTAATTGAAGCTGCGGGCGGCTTCGTCCAGCTCCTTGGGCACGATGCGCAGCGTCTGATACAGCGTCAGCATCATGTTCCAGGCCTGGCCGGTAAACACCGCGAAGATGGCGGTGCACTCCAGCCCCATCACGCTGTGTGGGTAGAGGTTGAGAAAGTACACGGTCGTGAAGGTCAGGAACCCCACCAGCGGCACCGACTCCATAAAGTTGACGAAGGGCAAGATCACCCGGCGCAGCGGCGCATAGCGCGCGGCCAGCACGGCGAACACCACAGAAAACAGCAGCGACCAGGCCATGCCGAGGAGAAAACGCATGCTGGTTCTGAGCGAATAATAAAGCAGGTTCCAGGCATCGAGACTAATGGCAGAGACGTTTTGTTCATTGAAGTCGCCGTGCATGTCGCCCCACGCGCGAATAAAAAAGGCAATGAAGAAAACGCCGATGGCGATAACGATAAAGTCATTTAAATAAGACTTTCTGAAAACAGATGTACCCCGGTTATTTTGCATAACGCAATACCTTATTTTTCCCATAAGAAATCCGTCGGCGCTCGGGTAATAGGCCCGGCGACATCAGATAAATACCGCCACAGCGGTTGAGACAAACGTTGTTTTCGCAGCGGGCGATGGGCGGGCAGGCAGAGCGGGAAAGGCCGTCAGAAGGGGAGCGGTTGCCGCATTCCGTGTCTTTCAGAATGCAACGTGGATGGCATTACTGAAAGGTGCCCAATAGCATTAGCGTAAAACTAAAACTTTCATCGCCCATAGGGCCCTCCTCGGTTTAAATATGGCACGGAGAGGGTAATGTGTTTTGCTAATAAAAAGCAATTGGCGGCGCGCGGTTTTTACGGTTGATATGTAACAGGATGAATATTCATTTTTTAATCGCTATATTCAGAAAATAAAATAACCTATTTTGATGGCGGTAAATGCGGTGAAAATAAATCGCGGCGAAATAAAACGGCGCGCCTGAATACCGCGCGCCGTAACATTAATAAACCTGCCTGCCGTTGATGCCGGCGGGGAAAATGCCGGTGGCGAAAATATGCCCGTTGGCCTGGATCTGGTCGTCGGGCAGCATCTCCAGCGGAAACTCGGCCGCCAGGCAGTTGAGAAAGGCGTTGCGATCGTCGGTGGTGGTAAAGCCGATCAGATCGTAGAACAGCAGCGAAGCGATCAGCTGGCGATGTTCCGGGATGCGCCGCAGCAGCGCCGCCGACGGGAACGGCAGATGGAAAAAGAACGCGCAGTCGTTCAGCAGCCCCTGTTCCTTCAGCGCCTGGGCGCAGGGCAGCAGTTGGTAATCGTCGATGCAGACGATGTCGCCCGGGCACAGGTGTTCGCAGGCGATATCGGCGAAACGGCGATTCAGCTGCCGGTAGGCGCGGTAGTTTTCCGGCGTGAAGTGCGCCTTCTCCGGCTGGTTGTGGAACACCGGCCACAGGCCGTCGTGGTAGTAGCCCTGATAGTGGCGGCGAAACTCTTCGATCGACAGCGGGAAGGTCACCTGATCGTAACCGGCGTCTTGACGGCAGTGGATCGGGCGCTGCGCGAAATTCTGCACGTCGCCGTTCCAGCCGAGCCACAGCCCCGGTTCGGCGTCGGCCGCCAGCGTCCGGCCGGCGCAGGCCAGATCCTTGCCGTCGCACTGCTTGTTGGAAATCAGCACCAAACGAGACATGGGGGTCTCCTTATCAGTGAAGGGCGCGCCAGGGCGCTTGCAGCGCGGGCAGCGTGACGCGCAGGCCGCGCAACGCCGGATGCGCCAGGCAGCAGCGCGTCAGCCAGCTTCCCAGCCCGACGCCGCGGTATTCGGCGCTGACGAACAGTTCGCTCACCGAGGCGAAGGTGGCGTAATCGGTCACCATGCGGGCGAAGCCGAGCTGGTGGCGTTTGCGATACAGGCCGAAGCACAGGCCGTGGCGCGCCAGGCGCTCCGTCGCCGCCCGATCCGGCAGGCTGAGAAAACGCTGGATCGCGTCGATATCCAACAACTGCCGGTCGGTGCTGATATGAAAAACGCCTTTGCGCCAGCAGAGCAGCGGCTGTGCGGGCGCCCGTTGCGGTTGCATGTTCATGATTATCCTTAAGTTAACGAATCAGTGGGCGGTTACAGCATCCAGCCGAGTTCGGCGGCGGTGACCTGTTCCTCGAAGCGGCGCAGTTCGGCGCTTTTGCAGGTGTGCCACAGGGTGCAGAACGCCGGGCCGAGCAGTTCGCGCAGCGGATCGCTGTGGCGGAACAGCGCCAGCGCCTCCTGCTGGCCGAGCGGCAAGGGCGCGGCGTTGTCGCTCTCGCAGCCGTTGGCGGCGGGCGGCAGCGGCAGCGGGTGTTCCAGCCCGTGCAGCAGGCCGCCGAGCATTACCGCCAGCGCCAGATAGGGGTTGGCGTCGGCGCCGGCCAGGCGGTATTCGATGCGCTGGTTGGCGCTGTCGGCGCAGGGCAGGCGCAGCGCCACCGTGCGATTGTTGTGGCCCCAGGAGGCGCGCAGCGGCACGTGCATGCCGGGGCGGAAGCGGCGAAACGCGTTGATGTTGGGCGCCAGGATCGCCATCGACGCCGGCATCAGCGCCAGCATGCCCGCCATCGCCTGCTGCATGTTGTCGCTCAGTTCGCCCGGCGCGCCGGTCAGCAGGTTCTCGCCGTGCTCGTTCTGCAGGCTGATGTGAAAATGCAGCCCGCTGCCGGCGGCATGGGCGCAGGGCTTGGCCATAAAGCAGGCGTGCTGGTGATGTTGCTCGGCAATCTGCCGCGTCAGGCGCTTCAGCGCCATGATCTGGTCGCAGGCTTCCAGCACGTGCCGGCTGTGATGCAGGTTCAGCTCGTACTGGCCGGAAGCGGCTTCGGCCACCACGCCGGTCAGCGGCAGGCTTTGCAGCCGCGCGTGCCGTTCGATGTCGCTCAGCAGCGCATGGTGGCGCTCGGGCGCATCCACCGCGAAGCTCTGCGTCGGGCAGGCTTCCGCCTCGGCGGGGCGCTGCGGATCCTGCAGGTAGAACTCCAGTTCGGCCGCCACCACCGGGAAGCAGTTGCGCTCGTGCAGGCGCTTCAGCACCCGTTGCAGCACCACACGCGGCTCCAGCTCGCAGGCGTCGCCGTCGGCGTTTTGCATCGTCAGCAGCAGCTGGGCGTGGCGTTCGGGATCGCGCGCGCAGGGGCGCAGCGTGCCGGGCACCGGCAGGCACAGCCGATCCGGCTCGCCCGCCCGTTGCCCCAGCCCGCTTTCTTCAATCACCCGGCCGTGCAGATCCAGGGCGTAGATCGACAGCGGGAAGTAGCAGCCTTTTTCCAGGCCAAAGGCTTCGGCGATCGGCAGGCGCTTGCCGCGCAGCTGGCCGTTCAGATCGTGCAGATAAATATCCAGCTGTTCGGTATCCGGATAGCGCTGCAGGTAGTGTTCCAGCTCTTTGCGGAAGGTGCGAGTCGGCGATGCGGGCAGCTCCGCCAGCAGAGGATTGAACCCGATGATATTAGAATGCATGGCGCGCTCCAGAACGAAGACCAGTCACGGCCAGAGGCAGGGATAAACGCATGAGACAACTCTCTTGTGAGGCCATAGCGGCGATGTGAAAAGGGTATCTGCGGCGGCAAAAACTGTCTGTAAAAACGCCGTAACATTAACGGGGCGCGGAATAAAAATGCCGTAAAGAGCGCGGCGGGTTGGCCGGGTCGGCACGGTCTATACTGGCGAGACGGGCCGTAGAAGGAGAGATAACGATGAAGAGAATAGGGCTGCTTATCGCCGCGCTGGCCGCGTTCCACGCCACCGCGTCTTCCCCACAGGCGTGGGCCGAGAGCGAACGGGCGATGCGCGCCGCCTGCCTGAAAGCCAGCGGGCTAAAAAACGCCAGGGTGGAAGGGGAGATTATTCACTACGGTGATGACGTCGGCTATTCGGCGCTGTTTATCGGTGGGCGCTACCCACAGCCGTTTATGAAAAACCAGCCGGGCAGGGAGCTGTGCTTATATCAGCGCGCCACGCAGAAGGCGGCGGTGCAGGCGGTGGAGGGGGAATAAATAATCCCAGTCTCCTTACTGTAGCTGTATTTCTCCCTTGGGATTAATTATTAAGTTGAATTCTTTCATGTATTTACGCCTTTCCGTGTCGTTATTCATCGAGACGCCGAGCAAGACCGAGTATTCTCCCGCAGCCCAGTTTACCTGCGGATAAGTGGCGCATTGTCCCGGTTTCAGGTCGGGCAACGGAGTGACTTCTGGTGAGGCCCAGACGATATGCCATTGCTGTTGTTCCTGTCGTGAGACGATCACCCCCCGGTTTTGCAGGCTGTCACCGCTGCGAACGCTGTTGATGGGCACGGCAAAGCAAGGTTGGTTGTCTTTGAGCGAGACGTCCAACGGATGGTACCAGGGCTGAGTGGATTGGCAGCCGTTCAGCAGCAGTGCGCACAGTAAAGAGAGATAAAGTTTTGTCATAGCAAGGTGTTCCGGTTCTTTGGATTGTTCAGGAAAGCTCGCAATACCCATTCATAACGTTTTTTGATGTCTGGCCCAATAATGCCGCTGTAGTTGGTGGCTACGTGGAAGCGATGGGCGGCACGCTGCGCCTGGACATTGAACGGCCGGGCGGCAAGCACGTCGGGTTTACGGTTTAAGCGCAGGCTGCCCGCCACTCCCCGCCATCTCCCGTTCGATCACCGTCGCCAGCGCCTGCGCGGCGGAAGAGAGTTGGTGCTGCGCCAGGCGGATCAGGCCCACGCGCCGTTCGATGATCGGGCCGATCAGCGGCACGCAGACCGCCCCCAGCTCATCCATCTGTTTCTCGCACAGCGCCGGCACCGCGCTGGCGCCGAGGCCGTTGGCCACCATGCGCCCGACCGTCACCAGCTGGTGGCTTTCAAACGCCACCTCCAGCGCTCGCCCGCTGCGGGCCAGCTCCTGCTCCAGCAGCAGCCGCACCGCCGATGGCCGCTGCAGGGTGATGAAATCCAGCGTCAGCAGCTCCTTCCAGCTTACCTGCGCCTTGCGCGCCAGCGCCGAATCCTTCGGCACCACCGCCAGAAAGCGATCGCGGCACAGCGGGGTGAAATGCAGGGTGTCGCTCGGCTCCGGCTCGAAGGCGATGCCCATCTCTACCCGGCCTTCGCGGATCATTTCAAACACCTGTTCGTTGATGACGTCGTGCACCGCCACGTTGATGCCGGCGTAGCGATCGCGAAACGCTTTGAGGATCGGCGGCAGCGGGTTGCCGGCGAACGACGGCATGGCGGCGATCGCCACCTTGCCCATCTGCAGGGTGAAGCGCTGGCGCATTGCCTCTTCCGCGTTGTCCCAATCCGCCAGCAGCTGGCGCGCCATCGGGAAGAAGGTTTCCCCCTCCGGCGTCAGCGTCACCCGGCGGGTGGTGCGCAGCAGCAGCGGCCCGCCCAGCGCGTCTTCCAGCCCACGGATCGCCAGGCTGAGCGCCGGCTGAGAAATATTCAGCCGCTCGCTGGCCTGGGCGAAATTCAGAGTGTGAGCTACCGCTAAAAACGCGCGTAACTGTTTGATGCTCATTTTCATTTTGGTTGGCGTTAACTCTTTGTTAATTGTCGGTTAACGAGTGATTAATAAAAATTCTAAATGAATGCGGCATAAAAACAAAATTAACAAATCATTTTTGTGACCTGAAGATGCCCTCACGCAAGCCAGGGCATTTCGCCCTGCGCCGCAACATGCAGGGGCAACGATATGGCAGGGCTCGACAAACGCGTCGGCAGCTACCAGGAAGCGCTGGCAGGCCTGACGGACAACATGACGGTGCTGGCGGGCGGCTTTGGCCTGTGCGGCATCCCGGAGAATCTGATCGAAGAGATCCGCCGGCGCGGCGTGCGCGGGTTGACGGTGGTTTCCAACAACTGCGGCGTCGACGGGTTCGGCCTCGGGCGGCTGCTGGAAACCCATCAGATCCGCAAGGTGGTGGGATCTTACGTCGGCGAAAACGCGCTGTTCGAACAGCAGGCGCTCAGCGGCGAGCTGGAGGTGGATCTCACGCCGCAGGGCACGCTGGCGGAGAAGATCCGCGCCGGCGGCGCCGGCATCCCGGCATTCTTCACTGCCACCGGTTACGGCACGCCGATCGCCGAAGGCAAAGAGGTGCGTGAGTTCAACGGCCGCCCCTACATCATGGAAACCGCCATCACCGGCGATTTCGCCATCGTGAAAGGCTGGAAGGCCGATCACTTCGGCAACGTCATCTACCGCCACACCGCGCAGAACTTCAATCCGCTGATGGCGACCGCCGGGCGCATCACGGTGGTGGAAGTGGAAGAGATCGTCGCGCCGGGCGAGCTGGATCCGGCGGCGATCCACACCCCCGGCATCTATGTCGATCGGCTGATCCAGGGCACATTCGAAAAGCGTATCGAACAACGCACCCTGCGGGCATAAGGAGAATTCGCATGCTTACCCGTGAACAAATGGCGCAGCGCGTGGCGCAAGAGCTGAGGGACGGTTACTACGTCAACCTGGGCATCGGCATCCCGACGCTGGTGGCCAACTACGTGCCGGCGGGCATGGACGTGATGCTGCAGTCGGAAAACGGTCTGCTGGGGATGGGCGAGTTCCCGACCGAGCAACAGCTGGACGCCGACATGATCAACGCCGGCAAGCAGACGGTCACCGCGCGCCTCGGCGCGTCGATCTTCGATTCGGCGCAGTCGTTCGCCATGATCCGCGGCGGCCATGTCGATCTGACCGTGCTGGGGGCGTTTGAAGTGGACGTCGAGGGCAACATCGCCTCGTGGATGATCCCCGGCAAGATGGTCAAGGGCATGGGCGGCGCGATGGATCTGGTGGCGGGGGCGGAGAACATCATCGTGGTGATGACCCACGCAGCGAAGGGCGGCGAGTCCAAGCTGCTGCCGCGCTGCACGCTGCCGCTGACCGGCGCCAACTGCATCCGCAAGGTATTGACCGATCTGGCCTATCTGGAAATTGAAGACGGCGCCTTCGTGCTGCGCGAACGCGCGCCGGGCGTCAGCGTGGCGGAGATTATCGCCAAAACCGCCGGCCGGCTGATCGTGCCGGAGCAAGTGCCGGAAATGCGTTTCTGAAACGGGAGGTGAATGTGCAACAACGTGAAGTGGTGATCGTGGCGGCGACGCGCACGCCGGTCGGCAGTTTTCATGGCGCGCTGGCGCCGCTGACGGCGGTGGAACTGGGCACGGCGGCGGTGCAGGGGCTGCTGGCGCAAAGCGGCGTGGCGCCGCAGCAGATCGATGAAGTGATCCTCGGTCAGGTGCTGACCGCCGGCTGCGGGCAGAATCCGGCGCGCCAGACCGCGCTGAACGCCGGGCTGCCGTTTACGACGCCGGCGCTGACCATCAACAAGGTGTGCGGCTCCGGTTTGAAGGCGGTGCATCTGGCGGTGCAGGCGATCCGCAGCGGTGACGCCGACGCGGTGATCGCCGGCGGCCAGGAGAGCATGAGCCGGTCGCCTTACCTGATGGCCGGCGCGCGCGCCGGTCTGCGCCTCGGTCACGCGCAGATGGTGGACAGCGTGATCCACGATGGCCTGTGGGACGCGTTCAACGACTACCACATGGGCATCACCGCCGAGAACCTGGCGGAGAAATTCGCCATCAGCAGGGAAGAACAAGACAGATTCGCGCTGCGCTCGCAGCAGAAGGCGCAGGCGGCGCAGCAGGCCGGGCGTTTCGTGCAGGAGATCACGCCGGTGACGGTGCCGAAGCCGAAGGGCGAAGCGTTGCTTGTTAAGCACGACGAACAGCCGCGCGACACTAGCCTGGAGGCGCTGGCGCGGCTGCGCCCGGCGTTTCGCAAGGAGGGCACGGTGACCGCCGGCAACGCTTCGTCGCTCAACGACGGCGCCGCCGTGGTGCTGCTGATGAGCGCGGAAAAAGCCGCCGCGCTGCGCTTGCCGGTGCTGGCGCGCATCGCCGGTTACGCGTCGTCGGGCGTCGATCCGGCGATCATGGGCATCGGCCCGGCGCCGGCCGCGCGCCGCTGCCTGGAAAAAGCCGGCTGGCGGCTGGAGGAGGTCGATCTGATCGAAGCCAACGAAGCCTTCGCCGCGCAGGCGCTGGCGGTGGGCAAAGAACTGGGCTGGGAGGCGGAGCGGGTCAACGTCAACGGCGGGGCGATCGCGCTGGGGCATCCGATCGGCGCGTCCGGCTGCCGCATTTTGGTGTCGCTGCTGTTCGAAATGCAGCGCCGCGGGGTGAACAAGGGGCTGGCGATGCTGTGCATCGGCGGCGGGCAGGGCGTGGCGCTGGCGGTAGAGCGCCCGTAAACAACCGAGGAAGGCACGATGCAGTCATCTGACTATGCGGTACTGGGCGCCGGGCTGATGGGGGTGGGCATCGCCACCCACTTTATTCGCCACGGCCATGAGGTGCTGCTGTATGAACCGGATCCGCAGCGCCGGGTGGAAGCGCCGGCGGTAGCGAGCGGCATTCTGGCCGAGCTGAGCGACGTCGGGCAGTTTGATCGCGGCGAACGCGAAGCGGCGCTGGCGCGGCTGCGCGTGACCGGCGATCTGAACGCGGTAGCGCGCGCCCGGCTGCTTATCGAGGCGATCCCGGAACGGCTCGAGCTGAAGCACGCGCTGTATGAGCAGTTGGAAGGGCTGATCGCTGACGACGCGGTGATTGCCAGCAACACCAGCGGCTTGCCGCCGGACGAGCTGGCGGCGCGCATGACCCATCCGCAGCGGCTGCTGATCGCCCACTTTTGGCACCCGCCGCACCTGATCCCGCTGGTGGAGATCGTGCCCGGCAGCGCCACCGAGCCGCACCATCTGGCGGCGGTGCAGGCGCTGCTCGGCGAGATGGCGCTGGAGGCGGTGATGCTGGAACGCGCCGCGCCGGGGTTTGTCGGCAACCGGCTGCAGTTTGCGGTGCTGCGTGAGGCGCTGCACATCGTCCACAGCGGCATCGCCAGCGCCGAGGTGGTGGATCAGGTGATGCGCGCCTCGCTGGGGCGGCGCTACGCCATGGTCGGCCCGCTGGAGGCCGCCGACATGACCGGGCTCCCGACGGTGGCGGACATCGCCCGCCACCTGTTCCCGGAGCTGGCGACCGGCGACGAGATGATGGCGCTGGTGGAACAGCGGCTGCAGCGCGGCGATATCGGCCAGCGCAGCGGCCGGGGATTTTATCTTTGGGATGAAGCGCGCAGGGAACGCATTCAACGGCGACGGGCGCATCAGCTGCGCTTTGCGCTGAAACCGTAATTTCGCACGCCGTACCTGACAATAACAACGATAGCGAGGTGCCTGATGAGCGTTTTGATTGCCCTGGCAGCACTGGGATTACTGATGCTGGCCGCCTACCGCGGCTACAGCGTGATTTTGTTCGCCCCGATAGCCGCGTTGGGCGCGGTGCTGTTGACCGACCCCGGCGCGGTGGCGCCGACCTTCACCGGGCTGTTTATGGAGAAGATGGTCGGCTTCGTGAAGCTCTACTTCCCGGTGTTCCTGCTGGGGGCGGTATTCGGCAAGCTGATCGAGCTGTCCGGCTTCTCCCGTTCGATCGTCGCGGCGGCGATCCGCATTCTCGGCCGGCGTCACGCCATTCCGGTGATCGTGCTGGTGTGCGCGCTGCTGACCTACGGCGGGGTATCGCTGTTCGTGGTGGCGTTCGCGGTTTATCCGTTCGCCGCCGAGCTGTTCCGCCAGAGCGGCATCCCCAAGCGGCTGATCCCGGCCACCGTGGCGCTCGGTGCCTTTTCCTTCACCATGGACGCCTTGCCCGGCACGCCGCAGATCCAAAACATCATCCCGACCAGCTTCTTCGGCACCAACGCCTGGGCCGCGCCCTGGCTGGGGCTGATCGGCTCGCTGTTCATCATCGCGGTCGGCCTGCTGTATCTTGAACGCCAGCGGCGCAAGGCGCAGCTGAAAGGCGAAGGGTACGGCACCGAGCTGCTGAACGAACCGGAAACCCCGGACGATATCAACCTGCCTAATCCGCTGATCGCCATCCTGCCGCTGATTTTGGTCGGGGTATTCAACCTTGGCTTCACCCATTGGATCCCGCAGTGGTACGGCGCCAGCCACGAGCTGACGCTGCCGGGGCTGGCCAAGCCCATCACCACCGATGTGGCGAAGATCACCGCCATTTGGGCGGTGGAAGCGGCGCTGGTGTCGGGTATTCTGCTGGTGGTGGTGTTCGGCTTTCGCAATATTCGCGGCCGGCTGGCGGAAGGCAGCAAGACGGCGGTCGGCGGCGCGATCCTGGCGGCGATGAACACCGCCTCCGAATACGGCTTCGGTGCGGTGATCGCCGCGCTGCCGGGCTTTTTGGTGCTGTCGCAGGCGCTGTCGGCGATCCCCAACCCGCTGCTGAACGAAGCGATCAGCGTCACCCTGTTGGCCGGCATCACCGGATCGGCTTCCGGCGGTATGAGCATCGCGCTGGCGGCGATGTCCGACAGCTTTATCGCCGCCGCCCATGCGGCACAGATTCCGCTGGAGGTGCTGCACCGGGTGGCCTCGATGGCCAGCGGCGGCATGGACACCTTGCCGCACAACGGCGCGGTGATCACCCTGCTGGCGATCACCGGCCTCAGCCACCGGCAGGCCTATGGCGGCATCTTCGCCATCACCCTGATCAAGAGCGCCGCGGTGCTGTTCGTGATCGGCGTGTTCTACCTGACCGGCATTGTTTAAAGGAGCGATACCATGAGTGTACAAGGCAAGACCGCGCTGGTGACCGGCTCGACCAGCGGCATCGGCCTCGGGATAGCGTCCGTGCTGGCCGCCGCCGGCGTGCGCGTGATCCTCAACGGCTTTGGAGATGTGGAAGCGGCGAAAGCGCAGGTTGCCCGGCTGGGCGCCGCGCCGGGGTATCACGGCGCCGATCTCGGCGATGCGGCCCAGATAGCGGACATGATGCAGTATGCCGAACGCGAGTTCGGCGGCGTGGACATTCTGGTGAACAACGCCGGCATTCAGCACGTGGCGCCGCTGGATCAGTTCCCGGTGGAGAAATGGAACGCGATCCTCGCCATCAACCTGTCGGCGGTGTTCCACACCTGCCGGTTGGCGCTGCCGGGTATGCGCGAGCGCAACTGGGGACGCATCATCAACGTGGCGTCGGTGCACGGGCTGGTGGCGTCGAAAGACAAGTCGGCCTATGTGGCGGCCAAGCACGGCGTGGTGGGGCTGACCAAGACGCTGGCGCTGGAAACCGCCCGCACGCCCGTGACCTGCAACGCCATCTGCCCCGGCTGGGTGCTGACGCCGCTGGTGCAACAGCAGATCGACAAGCGCATTGCCGCCGGCATCGATCCGCAGCGGGCGCGCGATGAGCTGCTGGCGGAGAAGCAGCCGTCGCAAGCGTTCGTCACGCCGGAGCAACTCGGCGAGCTGGCGCTGTTCCTGTGCAGCGATGCGGCGGCGCAGGTGCGCGGCGCCGCCTGGAACATGGACGGCGGCTGGTTGGCGCAGTAGTGAATTCTCTCTCGGAGCGCGCAACGCGCTCCGTCGTTATTTCCCGCCTTTAATTAATTCCCTCGCGTGACGGTTTACCTGCGGCAATAATATTTATTTGTTATTTGCTATCTTTATTCCCAGATAATCACGCCGGGTTATTTTGGGTAAAAAATGCGGATTGGTTTATTTCGTGCTGCGGTTATTACATTATTTTTCTCCGTGTTACAGGTGAACACGTTTCTGCTGAAAATAAGCCCAACCTGAAATAATGGCAGATTATGACGTGAATTTTTATATCTTGCGTGCGCTGTTGACATCGGGTAATTATTTCCGCGTGGCTTAAGACCACCGTGTTTATAACAATAATTTTTTCGGGCAGGGGTAATAATGAGAAAGAATACAACGCCAATATTCATTGGCGGCGTCTTGCTGTCGGCGTTATCCGCCGGCGCACAGGCCGAGATCACCATTCTGGATAAAAACCCGCAGAGCAATGTGTTGCTGGCGCCGCTCAGTTTAAAGGTGGGCGGCAGCATTCGCCCCGAGTGGATCTTCAATAACGGCCCGGAGCCGGGCTATGACAAAAACGGTCACGACGGCGGCACGCGTTTTCGCTTCAGCGGCGACTATGCGCTGACGCAGGACACCTCGATCATCGGCTATTACGAGTGGGGCGTCGATCTGGCGCACGCGCTCAGCTGGGACGGGCACTACAATGAGGACGGCAAACGCGACTATCAGCGCCAGCTGTACGCCGGTTTCAAGGACGATCGTTACGGCACCCTGACCTATGGCCACCAGTACGGCATCTATTATTCCGTGGTCGGCATCAAAAGCGACGTCTGGGATAACGACGGCCACGCGGGCGGCACCGGCATCGGTATTTCCGGCGATTATGACGGCGGCAATAAACCGAAAAACAGCATCAAATACACCAATGATTTCGGGCCGGTAACGCTGTACGCCAACTATTTATTGCCGGAAGACGATCTGCACACCGCGGATAACCTGATTTACCGCCGCAAGGGCGGTGGCGGGCTGGGCTTCGATTATAAGGTGACGAAGGATTTCACCTTCAGCGCCGCCTACAGTTATACCGACGCGAAGATCAAAGATAATCTGTACAACGAAAAGGATTATCACCAGCAGCTGTCCGGCACTGCGTTGACCTGGCAGCCGAACAACTGGTACATCGTCGGCACCGCCAGCTATTACAAAGACTATGTGCCGAGCACCCGCCAGCGCACGCTGTCGCACTTCTTCGCCGGCGACGGCTACGGGCTGGAAGGCTTCGTCGGTTACACCTTCAATATCGACAAGCCGTTCCTCAAATCCGTTCAGCCTTACGTCGCGGCGGACTCGCTGCGGCTGAAAGGAGACGAGGCGTATCACGCCAACCACGTCTACCTCGGCGCGGGCACCACCATCGGCTACGGTCTGTCGGTGTATGTGGAGCGCACGCTGGCCAACAGCAGCGACAACGAGCCGGATTCCACCTGGATAACGGTGTTCTACGACTTCTGATCCGCCTCTTGCCAGGCCGGCGCGGGCGCCGGCCGTTCACATGCTGATCGCGCCGCCCGGAGATTGCCCGGCGGCGTTGCGTTCCGCCAGGTAGCGCGCCGGCGGTTTGCCCACCGCCTTTCTGAACATGGTGACGAAGCCGCTGGCGCTCTCGTAACCCAGATCCAGCGCCACCGTCTGTACGCTCTCGCCCTGCGTCAAGCGCTGCAGCGCCAGCATCACGTGCAGCTGACGCCGCCAGTGGCCGAAGCTCATGCCCATCTGTTGTTGCAGCGTGCGGCTGAGGGAGCGCTCACTCATGCCGATGCGCTGCGCCCACTGGCCGAGGGTGGATTTGTCCGCCGGGCAGCTCAGCATGCCTTCGGTCAACTGCCGTATGCGCGCATCGTCGGATACCGGCAGATGCAGATTCTCGATCGGTGCGGCCACCAGCTGATCCAGCAACACCGCCGTCAGGCGCCCTTCGGCGCCCTGTTCGTCGTAGAGCGGTTCGAAGGTGGTGGCCTGCAACAGCAGTTCGCGCAGCAGCGGCGAGACCGACAGCGTGCAGCAACTCTGCGGCAAGCCGGCGACGACGTGTTGATCGACGAACAGGCAGTAAGCTTCGGTCGAGCCGGCGCCCTGGGCGTTGTGCAACACGTTGCCCGGCATCCACAGCGCGCACTGCGGCGGCACCAGCCACAGGCCGTTTTCCACTTCGCAGCGGATCATGCCGCGCACGGTATAGATCAGCTGCGCCTTTTGATGACGATGCGGCTCGACTTCCCAGTCCTGCTCGATGGTGGAACTCTGCACGGCGAACAGCGGGCGCGGCACCTGATCGATATCGATATTGCGGCGTGGGATCTGGACTTTCATGAGAACAATTCTCAATTTGGCGGAATTGAAAAGTATTATGTCCTGATTGCGCAATGTGGTCTAGCGCCGGTGCCGATAAAGTAAGCGCCAGTCCTAAACCCTTTCGCGAGGAAACTGATTATGTCACTCGATACCGCCGATTTTCCGCTGGTGTGGATGCGCCGAAACGGGCGCGATACCCAGGCCGAGCTGGCTGAATTCAGCGCGCTGCTGGCGCGCGCCGAGCCTTTCGTCCTGATGACCGATCGCAGCGTCGGCGATGAAGGTGAAGAGCACGATCGCGACGCCCGCACTCAGGTAGCGCTGTGGAAGCGCGATAACCGCGCGGCGCTGAAGCGGTGGGCGAAAGGCATGATCATGCTGGAACCGGACGACGCCAAACGCGCGGCGGCGGAAGCATTCGCCGAATACGGCGCCAAATTCTGGGGCTATCCGGTACTGGTGGCCGCCGATGAAGCCGCAGGCCGGATGTTGGCGCTGACATTACTGAGCAAATAAGGGGAACACCATGCACCAGCAACAGGTGATTGAGCAGCTGCTGGCCTGGATCGAGCAGAGCCTGGATCAGCCGCTGACGCTGGACGACATCGCCGCCAGGTCCGGCTATTCCAAGTGGCATTTGCAGCGGATGTTCAAGCAGCACACCGGCCATATCCTCGGCACGTACGCCCGCCGCAGAAGGTTGACCGCCGCCGCGCGCGAACTGCGCCTGACCGGCACCAGCGTGGCCTGTATCGCCGATACGTACCAGTTCGATTCGCAGCAGACCTTCACCCGCTGCTTCCGCAAGCAGTTTGGTCTGCCGCCGGCCAGCTATCGTCGCAGCCAGGATTGGTCGAGCTACGGTCTGCAGCCGCCGCTGCGGCTGACCGAAGCGCCGCTGCCGCAGGCCGATATCGTGACGCTGCCCGCCATGCAGCTGGTGGGCAACACGCAACGCCGCAGCTTTACGCTGGGGCAGTTGGCGGCTTCCAAATGCGAGCTGCGTCGCCATGCCTGGCGGCAACTGCTGCGGCCGCAGACGCTGCCCGAGGTGATGTATGGCCTTACCAGCCTGGAGATCGACCGGCAGCGTCGGGGCTGCCCGCGCATGGCGTATACCGCCGCTTTGCCGGACGAAGGGGCGGTGGGGGAACGGGTGACCATCGAACAGGGGGAATACGCCCGTTTCACCTATCAGGGGCAGGCGGAAGGGTTACAAAACTTTATTGTCCGGCTGTATGACACCGCCATGCCGCAGATGAACGCCATCCGCCGGCCAGGGCAGGATATCGAGCGGTTCTACCCGGCGCAGGAGGGCAGTTGCCCGCTTGGCGGCGCGGCGATCCGCTGTGAATATCTGATCCCCATTCGGCGGGCGGAGGCGCTGGCCGCCGCCAGTTAGGCGGCGGTTCTCGCAGAAAATCGCCTTCGTGGCGCGTCAGGTTACAAAAAATTGCGATATTACATCGGTAATGGTTCACACTTTGATTGATGTGCACATATAATGCGCATCCGGTCAAATCCCCCTGGTTTTTCAGGCCGCAGCGCCGTTGGCTGCCGGCTGAAATTCAACGGGGCAAAGTGGCCGTAGAAACCAATACCCATAATCGCCAGTGGCCTTGACCAACACGAAGATGAAAATGAGCATTCGCGCGTTATTAACCCTGTTTACGGCACTGGTTGCATTCAGCCAGGCTGCCTTCGCCGTCGTCTACCCGCTGCCGCCAAAAGACAGCCGTTTGGTGGGCGAAAATATCCAAATCACCGTACCGGAAGACAGCAAACTGCCGCTGGAGAGCTTCGCCGCCCAGTATCAGATGGGGCTGAGCAACATGCTGGAGGCCAACCCGGGCGTGGATCCGTTCCTGCCGAAGGCCGGCAGCACCCTGACCATCCCGCAACAGCTGATCCTGCCGGACGCGCCGCGTGAAGGCATCATCATCAACAGCGCCGAAATGCGTCTGTACTACTACCCGAAAGGTTCCAACACCGTCGTGGTGTTGCCGATCGGCATCGGCCAGCTGGGTAAAGACACCCCGCTGAACTGGACCACCACCGTGCAGCGCAAGAAAGACGGCCCAACCTGGACGCCGACCGCCAAAATGCGCGCCGAATACGCGGCAGACGGCGAGATCCTGCCTGCGGTGTTCCCGGCCGGCCCGGATAACCCGATGGGGCTGTATGCGCTGTATGTTGGCCGCCTGTATGCCATTCACGGCACCAACGCCAACTTCGGCATCGGCCTGCGCGTGAGCCACGGCTGCGTGCGTCTGCGCGCCGACGACATCAAGTACCTGTTCCAGAACGTGCCGGTCGGCACCCGCGTGCAGTTCATCAACGAACCGATGAAGGCCACCGTCGAACCGGACGGCTCGCGCTACGTGGAAGTGCACAACCCGCTGTCGGCCAACGAAGAGCAGCTGCAATCCAAGGATCCGGTGCCGCTGACCATTTCCGCGCCGGTCGGCAAAGTGCTGATGGACGCCGGCGTCAACCAGAGCGAAGTGGATGCGGCGATCAAGGCTCGTTCCGGTATGCCGGTGAAAGTGAACTGATCGCCTCGGGCTTCAGTGACAATACCAAGAAGACGCCTGCGGGCGTCTTTTTTTTATGAACCGAAGTGCTGTCAGGATATTTGCGCCGGCGCGTCTCCGGGATTAACGGTTTTTTTATTCCCCGCGCGTCAAAAATAAAATAGCCGCCGCGCCGGCGGCCATTTTATTTCTATTACAGGCTGCCGCCGACCGAGGTCGAGGTGGAGCCGATCGTCTCGCGGAAATGTTTAGCGTAGTCGGCCACTTCCTGCTGCGTATGCGTCAGGCCATAAAGACCCAGCCCCACACCGCCTGCAACGCCGCCGATGATGGTGCCGACCAATTGGCCGACCGCACCGGCAATAAAGCCGCCTGCGCCTGCGGATTTGCCTGCAATCAGCGCGCCGGTCATGGCGCCGTCCAACAGCCCATCCCAGGCCGCGTTCAGATCGCCACCGCTAACGTACTGTTCTTCATATTGACTAAGTACTTTCATATACAATCCTTATAAATAAAAGGGTGACTTAGTGGGTTTAATTAAATTCTAAAATAACGCCGTAGCGCTATTTCACTTTAAAAATATAACAGCTGATATTTGATTGGCAATATTCTATTCAATGAAGGGTATTATTTGGTTAAATATAGGCGCATTCATTTTTGGCGAGTGTTTTAAAGAGGGGGATTGGGAATGTTCTTGGGAAAAATAGCAGATATCGCTGGAAGGTGAGAGGCAAAACCGCTGCCGCTTGGCGCGGCTTGTCACTATTTTCACATTTATTGTCTCGTCATCCGCGCGGCGTTAGGCCCACATTGCAATTATTCCGATAAAAACTATCGCTAATTAATGGGTTATATAGCCCTTGCCGTCGTCAGTCATTGAAAAAATTCTCGCAAAAAATTCGCACTGTGAAAATAAGATCACACAAGCGTAACAAAAGGTAAACAAACCCCTCCTATATTGGCTGCTTCGCTTTTGTGAGGGAGTGTCATGCGTAACTGGAACGAACCGAAAAAGAACAAAGCGCACATCGAACTGATCCCGATGATCGACGTGATGATGTTTTTATTGGTGTTTTTCGTCTTGATCAGCCTGAACGTCATTCCGGCGCTCGGGTTGAAAACGCAGCTGCCGTCCGCCGGCAGCGCGCAACAGCTGAAACCGCAGAAGAAAGCGATTATCACGCTGGGGGCCGACGAACAGCTGCAGCTGGATGGCCAGCCGATCGCGCTCGACGCGTTGGTCACGACGCTCAAGCAACAGCAGCAGGCCAACCAGACCACCACCATCATCGTCAACAGCGACAAAGGCGTGGCGGTCGAGCGGCTGGTGGCGGTCATGGATAACCTGCGCCAGGGCGGTTTCTTCTCCGTCTCCATCGCGACACGGAAGCTGTGACATGTATCTGCTCTATCGCTCACGTCATCTTTTCAGCTGGTTGCCGGCGCTGATTGTCGCCGGCTGCCTGCTGTTCGTCAGCCAGCAGGCGGCGCTGAAGATCCAGCCGCGCTACGACGAAACCGCCATCGAACTGGCGCTGGTGGAGCCTGAACCGGCGCCTGAACCTCAACCGCAAATGCCGCCGGACCCCCAGCCCGAACCGCCGCCGCCCGAGCCGGAGCCGATCCCCGAACCGGTGGTGCCGGCGCCGGAACCGATCGTGGAAGCCAAGCCGGTGCCGAAACCGCAACCGAAGCCCAAACCCAAGCCGGTGAAAGAGAAAGCCAAACCGGTGGAAAAGCCTAAACCGACGCCGGCGCCCGCCGCGCCGCGCGCGCTGGTCAGTAAACCGGCGGCGCAACCCGCACCGGCCGCCCCGGCGGCGCCGAAGGTGAATGCGCAGGCGATTGAAAACGGCTATCTGCTGGCCTTGCGCCGCGAACTGGAACAGCGCAAGCGCTACCCGACCGGCCGTCAGGCCTCCCTCGAGCGCCCGCAGGGCAACGTCGAGGTATGGCTGGAGGTCGATCGCAGCGGGCGGGTGGTCTCTTCCGGCATCGCCAACAAAGCCGCCAGCATGCTGCTGAATCGCGCGGCGATGAGCAGCCTGCAAAGCATCAGTTCAGTGAAGCCATTCCCGAGCGACGCGTTCGCCGGGCAAACAACCAAAAGATTTACCGCGACGTTCAATTATCAGGCGCCTTAGCGCAAGGGTTAATCGTTTGATTTTTAAGGGATGCACACCATGAAATCGTTCAATCGTTCTGGGATCTATCTGGCGGTGATGTCGGCGATGCTGCCGGGCGCCGCGCTGGCGGCCGACGGCACCGACGTCGGCACCATCAGCGTCAAGGGGCAGTCGCTCGGCGGCGGCATGATGGTGCAGGACGACAGCGCCAAGGCGCGCTCCACCGTCACCAAAGAGGCGATGGATAAAATGCCGTCGGCGGCCAACGCCATCGACAAGCTGAAGTTCACGCCGGGCCTCAACGTCAACAGCAATGACGCCAGCGGCCTGAGCGGCGTGGACTACACCATGCGCGGCATGAACTCGGATCAGATCGGCCTGTCGATGGACGGCATCCCGATCAACGACTCCGGCAACTACGCGGTATACCCGAACCTGCTGGGCGATGCGGAGAACCTGGAAGAGGTGTTCGTCACCCAGGGCTCTTCCGAAGCGGACGGCCCGCATATCGGCTCCAGCGGTGGCAACATCGGCCTGGTAACGCGCCGCCCGGCGAAAGACTTCGGCGGTTTCGTCAAGCAAACGCTGGGCAGCAACAGCCTGAGCAAAACCTTCGCCCGCCTGGACACCGGCGAGTACAACGGCTTCAGCAACTGGCTCTCCTATTCGCACACCGAGGCGAAGAAGTGGCGCGGCGAGGGGCGGCTGTACTCCGACAAGTTCGAGATGAACTCGCTGTACGAAGACGGCAACGGCAACAGCAGCAATCTGGTGATGAAGTACAACCGCCAGAACAACACCAACTACAACACCCTGAGCAAGGCGCAGTTCCAAAACGACGGCCGCGACACCGACTATGCCACCACGCCGGAGTACAACAGCCGCGGACAGTTGAACAAGTATTACAAGCTCGAGCGCAACCCGTTCGAGAACTTCACGCTGTCGTTCACCCAGAAGCTGCAGCTGCGCGACAACCTGGCGCTGACCCTGCAACCGTATTACTACTGGGGCAACGGCGGCAGCTTCAACGGTCAAACCGCGTCGGTATTGTCCAGCACGTCGGACAGGGCAGAGCAGTACGATCTCAGCAACCTGAAATCCAACACCTACTACCGCCCGTCGTGGACGCAGACCTGGCGGCCGGGCATCACCACCAAGCTGAAGTGGGACATCAACGATCAGCACAGTCTGGATATCGGTTACTGGTATGAGCGCGCGCGCCAGCTGCAGACCCAGCCGTTCATCAGCATCAAGGGCGACGGCAACCCGTCGCAGATTTGGGGGCCGCCGGGCGGTTCCGATCAGGTGAAGGACGCCAACGGCAACACCGTTCAGGGGCGCAACCAGTACACCATCACCCCGGCGCAGAAGGTGTGGCTGCAGGATACCTGGTTCGCCACGCCGGATTGGACCTTCGTCGGCGGCCTGGCCTATCAGTACGTGGAACGTAAAGGGGACAATCGCGGCAGCCTGTACAACGCGCCGGAGAAACGCAAAGCCACCTATCATGAATTCCTGCCGAACTTCAGCGCCAGCTATAAGGTGAACCAGGAAAACCAGGTGTTCTACAACCTGACGCGCAACATGCGCACGCCGCCGAACTATGTGCTGTACAACGTCGGCGATTCGCTCAGCACCAAGCCGGAGCTGAGCTGGAACCACGAGCTGGGCTGGCGCTTCCAACAGGAAGACATGCTGCTGAGCGCCACGCTGTTCTACATGCGCTACAGCGATCGCCAGATCTCCACCACCAACGCGGCCGGCGACTACGAGATGATGAACATCGGCAACGTGGAGAACAAAGGGCTGGAGCTGGAGTGGAGCGGCCAACTGCCGCATAACTTCAACTACTACACCTCCTATACCTATACCCAATCGAAGCAGAAGAGCGACATCGTCAGCAACGGCGGGTTGCCGCTGCCGACCTCCGGCAAAGAGGTGCCGAACGTGCCGAAAAACCTGCTGAACATGACGCTGGGTTATGACGACGGCCTGTACTACGGCAGCGTCAGCGGCAAGTACGTCAGCGCGTTCTATGGCGATCTGACCAACGACGAGAAGATCGGCGGGCGCACGGTGTTCGATCTGGCGGCGGGGGTGCATCTGCCGGTGGACAAGAAAATCGTCAAAAGCGCCGCGCTGCGTTTTGGCATCAGCAACCTGTTTGACAAGGAATACCTGACCTCGGTGCGCACCACCACCTTCAACGCGGCGCCCTACGGCGGCGTGAAGGCCAGCACCCCGTATTACAACGTCGGCGAAGAACGCACCTTCAGCGTCTCGCTGGAAGCCACCTTTTAACTGAATGCCCCGCCGTCTGCCCGGCGGCGGGGAAGAGGAACCCTGTATGGACGCCAATCTGTTGCACGACATTATTTTCTACGTGATGTACGCCGCGCTGGCGATCGCGCTGGTGATCATCATCGAACGCACGCTGTACTTCGCCTACACCCAGCGTCAGGCGCGCCGGCTGGAGCAGGCGCTGACGCCGGACGTGCGCCGCGCCGCCGATCTGCCCGACGCGCTGACGCAGCGCAACAGCCTGCCGATGGCGGTGATCGCGCCGGTATTGGCGCAGAAGCACCGCGCCGGCGATCGTGAAACGATCGGCGATCTGATCGACGCCCAGTATCTGCTGAGCAAGCCGCCGATGGCGCGCGGCCTGTGGCTGCTGGAAACCGTGGTCACCGCCGCGCCGTTGCTGGGGCTGCTGGGCACGGTGATGGGGATCATCGAAACCTTCAAGGCGCTGGCCGCCTCGGGGGTGTCCGAGCCGAGTCTGGTGTCGGCCGGCATGGGCACCGCGCTGTACGCCACCGGGCTGGGCATCGCCATCGCGCTGCTGTGCCTGGTGGCCAACAATTTCCTGCAGAGCCGTATGGAGCGCATCAACGAACTGCTGAAGGTGCTGCTGATCCGCGCCGGTCAACCGGCGAGCCGTCCGGAAAGCGGCAGCGGCGAACAATGGGTTGACAGCGGAGCGCCGCGCTATGCCTAATGGCCATCCAGTACGGCGGCCGAGAGGCCGCCTTTATACGGCATTGTGGAGCGGTTGTTTGTTGATGTTGAGCCAGAGCGCTGCGGCGCGTTTTGCTATTCCCGGTTACGAGCTGGTGTACACCGCACCGGTGGAAACCGCGCTGCAGGCCGACGACCTGCGCAACACCGCCGAGGTATGGCGCGAGATGTTCGACGCGGCGAAAACCCGCATCGATCTGGGGCAGTTCTACGTGGCGAATCAGGACGGTTCGCTGCTGGACGGCGTGCTGCAGCACCTGAAGGCGGCCGGTGAGCGCGGGGTAAAAATCCGCTTTTTGCTGGAAGAGAAGGGCATTCGCCTCTCCACCGCCGAGACGCTGGAACGGCTGAAGGCGATCCCCAATCTGGAGCTGCGCATCATCCCATACCAGAAGCTGAGCGGCGGCATTCTGCATGCCAAGTATCTGCTGGTGGACGGCGAGCAGGCGTTCGTCGGCAGCCAGAACTTCGACTGGCGCGCGCTGGAACACATTCACGAAACCGGGCTGCGCATCAGCGACGCCAGGGTGGTAGGGCAGATCCAGGTGATCTTCGAACAGGACTGGCGGGCGCAGGCGCTGCTGGCGCAGGATAAGCCGGTGCCGACGCTGCCCGATTCGCCGCCGACGGCGCAGCCGCAGGGCAACTATCTGGTGGCCAGCCCGCGCGCCTACAACCCGGCGGGCGTGCTCGATTCGCAGGCCGAGCTGCCGCGTCTGCTGGCCGACGCCAAACGGCGGGTGCGGGTGCAGGTGATGGACTATGCGCCGCTGTCGTTTGGCCCGGAGCGCAGCCGCCCCTTCTACGCGGTGATCGACAACGCGCTGCGCAGCGCGGCGGCGCGCGGCGTGCAGATCGAGCTGATGGTGGCCAACTGGAACACCAAAAAGCCGGATATCGCCTGGCTGAAGAGCCTGGCGCTGGTGCCGAACGTGCAGATCAAGGTGGTGACCATTCCGCCGGCCAGCAGCGGCTTCATCCCGTTTGCCCGGGTGATCCACAGCAAGCTGATGACCATCGACGATGAGATTGCCTGGGTGGGCACCAGCAACTGGACCGGCGGCTATCTGGACAACTCGCGCAATCTGGAGCTGGTGCTGCACAGCACGGCGATGAGCGGGCGGTTGGACAGGCTGTACCAACAGCTGTGGGACAGCGTCTACGCCGAGCCGTTGAAGCTGGATTACGATTACCCGACGCCCAAACCGGGCGGCGAATCCTGATAATCAGGGCGCGTTAACCCGCGCCCCGCGTTGTTTACCGCCGCCAGCCGGCCTTCTCCAGCGCCGTCACCAGCTGTTCGGCGCTCAATCCTTCCGCCCGATGGCCGTTGCCGCTGACGGTATTGGCCGCCAGCAGCGCATTGACGATCGCCTCTTCCACCGCTTCCGCCGCCGCGGCGAACAGCGCCGAAATGTAGTCGTTGTTCACCATGCGCAGCGGTGTGGTGAAATCGCCTTTATTGGCGTAGTCGGCGGGCGGCAGGCCGTCGTTGCCGGTGGCGAAGGCGATAAAGATATCGCCGCTCGAATCCTCGGTGCCGCCGCCGGTGCGGGCGATGCCGATGCTGGCGCGCTGCGCCAGCCGCGCGCACTGGTGCGGCAGCAGCGGCGCGTCGGTCGCCAGCGCCACCACAATGGAGCCCATGCCGGGATGCGGCAACTGCGGCGTGAACGGCGAGGGGATATGCCCCAGGTGGCGGCCCACCGGGTAACCGCCGACCAGCAGCGACTCGCGCTTGCCGTGGTTGGCCTGCACGATGGCGCCCACCGTCCAGCCGCCTTGATCGGCGGGCAAGCGGCGCGATGCGGTGCCGCTGCCGCCCTTGAACTCATGACAGATCATGCCGCTGCCGCCGCCGACCGCGCCTTCCTGCGGCAAGCCGCCTCGGGCCGCCTGCTGCGCCTGGCGTACGTGCTCGGCCTTGACGTGAAAGCCGTTGATGTCGTTGAGCAGGCCATCGAAGGTTTCCATCACCACCGGCATATTCCAGTACACCGCGTTGTCGCTCGCGGGCAGCGTTTCACGCTCCAGCGCGATCAGCGCATCGCGCACTACCCCCACGCTGTGGGTGTTGGTGAAAGCGATCGGGCTGGTCAACAGGCCCGCTTCTCGCACCCATTCCAGGCCGGTGGCGTCGCCGTTGCCGTTCAGCACGTGCACGCCGGCGAAGCAGGGCGCGTGGCGAGCGGAGCCGGGGCGCGGTTCGATCACCGTCACGCCGGTGCGCACGCTGCGCCCGTCCGCCAAATCGGCATGAAGGCTGGCATGGCCGACGCGCACGCCGGGCACGTCGGTGATGGCGTTCAGCGGGCCGGGCGTGCCCTGGCCGATGGTGATGCCCAGATCCTGAGCGCGCTGCGTCATGGTTATTCTCCTTCTATTGAGGGGGTGGCGAGGGGCGCCGTCTGGCGGCCGCGCAAGTGGTTCAGCGCCAGCCCGAAGCCGATGATGCCGGCAATGATAATAAAGTCTTTCAGGCTGCTGGCGATCAAAATCGTCCACAGCACGTACAGGCAGCACAGCAGCGCCGCCGCCACCGGCAGCGGCCACAGCGGCATCAGGTACGGGTGATGGAAGTGGCGTCGACGGCGGCTGATCAGCGCCGCCACCGCCATGATGATGTACACCAGCAGCAGCAGGATCACGGTGAATGAGGTCAGCGATTCGAGGTCGGAGCAAAACGCCAGCAGCGCCGAGGGAACGCCGAACAGCAGGGTGGCGATCCAGGGGGTGCCGAAGCGCGGGTGGATGATTTTCAGCGCGCGGTTGAACGTCGGCAGCCAGAAGCCGTCGCGCCCGCTGGCGAACATCATGCGGCTGAACTGCGCCACGATGGCGATGATGGCGTTGAATACCGACAGGTAGATCGCGCCGCTCACCACCCGCGCCAGCGTCGGGCCGCCGAGCTGGGTGACCACATAACCGACCGGATCGGCCTGTTTGGCCATCTCCGCCAGCGACGGCGAGCCGATCAGCAGGGCGGTGAACGGCACCAGTTCCACCAGCACCACGATGACCAGCGTCAGCATGATCGCGACCGCCATCGGTTTGCCCTGCTCGCGCATATCTTCCGCCATGTACACCGCCGCGCCGTAGCCGTTGTAGGAGAACAGCGCGACCCCGACCATGGCGACGATCAGCGGCAGCGAAACCGGCGCCAGGCTGCCCTGCGCGTCCAGCATCACCGGCGCGGTGAGGATCTCCGCGCTTTGATGCGGATGGCTGAAACCGAGCCAGGCGATCAGCGCCAGCACCGCCACTTCCACCACCAGAAAGGCGCCGGTCAGCAGGGCGTTGGCCTTGATGTTGAAAATGGCGCAGGCGCCGCCGATCAGCACGGTGATCATGCCGGCGGTGGAGGCGTCGAATGAGGTGCCCAGCGCGGTATTCAGATAGGGCACGGCGCCGGTGGCCAGCACCGCCGGCACGAACAGCGCGGCGCTGAGAATAAACAGATAGGTCTGCAACCCGCACAGGGTGCCGAACAGGCGTTTGATGATGCTGTATTCGCCGCCGGCGCTGGGGTGCGCGGCGCCGAGCTCGGCATAGCACAGCGCGATGGTGGCGGCGACGCAGGCGGCGATCAGAAACGACAGAAAGGCGCCGCTGCCGGCGCTGGCGATCGCCAGCGGCGCGATGACGAAGATCGAGCTGGCCGGCGTTACGCCGGAAGCGGTGATCATCACCACGTCGAGGACGCTGAGATTGCCTTTGAAAGTGTGTTCAGGGGCGGACTCTTTCATGGTTAACGACTCCATTAACGTGTGAGTGAGTAATTGTTTTGCTGCACAGGCTGTACGCAGAAATCAAATGGAGCGCGCTAAATGCCGGGGAGCGTTGCTCCCCGGAAGTTTATTGTTCTTATGTGTTACCCCTGCCCCGACGGGAAGCTGAAGCTGGCGCGGCGGGCATCACCGGAGGCCGGCCAGCGCTGGGTAATGGTCTTGCGTTTGGTGTAGAACCTGACCGCGTCCGGGCCGTAGGCGTGCAGATCGCCGAACAGCGAGCGCTTCCAGCCGCCGAACGAGTGGTAGGCCACCGGCACCGGCAGCGCCACGTTGATCCCCACCATGCCGACCTGAATGCGGCTGGAGAAGTGGCGCGCCGCTTCACCGTCACGGGTAAACAGACAGGTGCCGTTGCCGTATTCGTGGGCGTCGATCAAGGCCATCGCCTCCTGCAGCGACGCCGCGCGCACCACGCCGAGCACCGGGCCGAAGATCTCCTCCTGATAGATGCGCATGCCGGGCGTCACGCGGTCGAACAGCGTCGGGCCGAGGAAATACCCCTGGCTGGGGCGGCCGTCGGCGTCCGTCACGCGCAGTTCGCGGCCGTCCACCAGCAGCTCGGCGCCTTCGGCCACGCCCTGATCGATATAGCCTTTCACCTTCTGATAATGCTGTTGAGTCACCAGCGGCCCCATGTCGTTGCGGTTGTCGCTGCCGGGGCCGACGCGCATGGCGGCCATCTGTTGCCGCAGCCCGGCGATCAGCGCGTCGGCGGTGCCGTCGCCCACCGCGACCACCAGCGGGATGGCCATGCAGCGCTGGCCGCAGGAGCCGAACGCCGCGCCCATCAGCGCGCCGACCGCGCCGGGGATATCGGCGTCCGGCAGCACCACCGCGTGGTTTTTGGCGCCGCCCAGCGCCTGCACCCGTTTGTTCTGCGCGCAGCCGGTGTGATAGATGTGCTCCGCCACCGGCGTCGAACCGACGAAGCTTATCGCCTTCACGCGTCCGTCATGCAGCAGCGTCTCCACCGCTTCGCGATCGCCGTTGACCACGTTGAGCACCCCCGGCGGCAGCCCGGCCTCCGCCGCCAGCCGCGCGATATACAGCGCGGCGGAAGGGACGCGCTCGGAAGGTTTCAGCACGAAAGTATTGCCGCAGGCGACCGCCATCGGCCACATCCACAGCGGCACCATCGCCGGGAAGTTGAACGGGGTGATGCCCGCCACCACCCCGAGCGGTTGAAACTCGCTCCAGCTGTCGATGCCCGGGCCCGCCTCTTTGCTGTGTTCGCCTTTCAGCAATTCCGGCACATAGCCGGCGTATTCGATATTCTCGATGCCGCGCTGCAGTTCGCCCAGGGCGTCGCTGAGCACTTTGCCGTGCTCGGCGGTGATCAGTTGGCAGATGGCGTCGGCGTGCTGCTCCAGCAGATCCTTGAGCTTCATCATGATGCGCGCGCGCTTCAGCGGCGGCGTGTCGCGCCAGGCGGGGTAAGCCTGCTCGGCGGCGGCGATGGCGCGCTCCACCGTGGCGCGATCGGCCAGCAGCACCTCCTGCGCCGATTGGCCGGTGGCCGGGTCGTAAACCGGCTGGCTGCGTTCGCCGCCGGCGGCGGGTTCGCCGTTGATCCAATGGGTAATGGTCATGGTTCGCTCCTTATTCGGTAGCGTTGAGGGCATCGCCGACGGCGTTGATCAGCGCATCGATCTGCGCTTCGCTGCTGATGAATGGCGGCGCCAGTTGCAGGGTGTCGCCGCCGTAGCGCACGTAAAACCCGCTTTCCCAGCAGCGCATCGCCGCTTCGAAGGGCCGCCGCGCCGGTTCGCCGGGCCGCGCCGCCAGCGTGATGCCGGCCGCCAGGCCGATATTGCGAATGTCGGCGACGTGTTTGGCCCCCTGCAGGCTGTGCACCGCGCGCTCGAAGTAGGGCGCCAGCGCCTGTACGCGCTCCACCATCTGTTCGCGCTGCAGGATGTCCAGCGTCGCCAGCGCCACCGCGCAGCTGACCGGATGGGCGGAGTAGGTGTAACCGTGCGGGAATTCGAGCTGGTAGTCCGGCTCGCCGCCGTTCATGAAGGTTTGGTAGATCTCCGGCCGCACCACCACGGCGCCCATCGGCTGCGCGCCGTTGGTCACCTGTTTGGCGATGTTCATGATGTCCGGCGTGACGCCGAACGCCTCGGCGCCGGTCATCGCGCCGCAGCGGCCGAAGGCGGTGATCACTTCGTCGAAGATCAGCAGAATGTCATGCTGGGTACAGATCTCGCGCAGGCGCTGCAGATAGCCGACCGGCGGCACGATCACCCCGGCGGAGCCGGAGAACGGTTCGACGATCACCGCGGCGATCGTCGAGGCGTCGCGCAGCGCGATGATGCGGTTGAGCTCTTCCGCCAGCTCCGCCCCCTGTTGCGGCATGCCGCGCGAAAAGGCGTTGCCGGCCAGCAGGGTGTGCGGCAGATGGTCCGCCTCGGCGCCGGCGCCGAACGCCTTGCGGTTGCCGGCGATGCCGCCGACCGAGATGCCGCCGAAGTTAACGCCGTGGTAGCCCTTTTCCCGGCCGATAAAGCAGGTTTTGCCCGCCTGGCCTTTGGCGCGCCAGTAAGCGCGCGCCATTTTCAGCGAGGTGTCCGCCGCTTCCGAGCCGGAGCCGGTGAAGAACACGTAATCCAGCCCCGCCGGCGTCAGCGCCTTGATTTTGTTGGCCAGCTCGAACGACAGCGGGTGGCCGAACTGAAACGCCGGCGAGTAATCCAGCGTCGCCAACTGGCGCTGGGCGGCGTCGGTGATTTCCTGCCGGCCGTGCCCCAATCCGCAGCACCACAATCCGGACAGGCCGTCGAAAATCTTTCTGCCGTCGTGGCTGGTGTAATACGCCCCTGCGGCCTGAGTAATGATGCGCGGCTGCGCTTTAAAATTGCGGTTGCCGGTAAAAGGCATCCAATGGGCTTCTAACCCTTCGGCATCGAGACGATTAAGCGAATAATTTTCAGCGGCCATGTTTTCCTCCGGGCAGGAAAATAAGTGCGATTAATTAAATAAAATGAGTTGTTAACGAATTGTTGTACGAAATTGACTATGTACCGCTTGTTCTCTACTGTGAATAATCATATGTCGAAACTTACTTAAGGTTTTATGCAAGTAAAAAAGCGCGCGTTGCTGGGACAATTGTCGGATATGGATCTGCGTTTGCTGCGGGTATTCAAGGCCGTGGTCGACTGCGGCGGCATGAGCGCCGCCGAACTGGAGCTGAATATCAGCCTGTCGACCATCAGCAAGCACATCAAGGATCTGGAGCAGCGGCTGGGCCTGACGCTGTGCCAGCGCGGGCGCGAGGGCTTTGCGGTCACCGACGAGGGGCTGATTATCTACCAGGAAACCGTCAACCTGCTGGCGGCCACCGAGGCGTTCCGGCGCGGGGTGGACGAGGTGCACCAGCGCATGGGCGGGCAGCTGCACGTGGCGATATTCGACCATACGGTCAGCAATCCGCAGGCGCAGATCGGCCGGGCCATCGCGTTATTCAGCGAGCGCGCGCCGGAGGTTTCTTTGCAAATGTACGTGGAGCCGATTAATACCATTGAACGTGGCGTTATTGACGGGCAATTTCAGGTTGGCGTTATTCCCATGCACCGCAGCGCGGAAAGTTTATCTTATCATTCGTTATTCAGTGAGAGGATGTTCTTATATTGCGGCGCGCAGCATGAATTATTTTCCGCCCGCCATGAAACATTAAATTGGGATCTGCTGCACAATTATGCTTTCGCCGGATTGGGCTACCATTCGCCGAATATGGAACTGAGCCTGCAGCAACATTTGCATCGCAAGGCGACGGGGTTCGCGCAAGAGTCGATCGCCACGCTGATCCTGTCCGGCAAATACGTCGGCTTTTTGCCGGATCACTACGCGGCGTTTTTTGTGGCGCAGAACCTGATGCGGGCGATCAAACCGGCGCTGTTCCGCTATCACTGCGAGTACTCCAGCGTGCTGCGCCGCTCGCCGGTGCCGCAACGGGTGGTGAAGCTGTTCCATGAGTGCCTGCTGGCGGCCCACGGAACAGCGTGACGCTTACTGCTCTTTCTTCTTGCCGAAGATTCTGATCAGCGCGCCGACCAGGATGCCGACCGCGATGCCGGCGAAGATCCAGCCGATGATGCCCATTTCCTTAACTCCTGCTAGTGCGTTGATCTGATTATATAATCATTCGACGCGAAACGCCTCTTCGATCATCCGTTGCCGCTGCGCCGGCGCATAGTCGATCCAGGAATTCTTGCTGTTGGATTTCTCCAGCGCTACCGCCAGCTCCTGGCCGGAAATCGGCAAATCGTCCTGCCAGAACGGCGCGATGGCGTGGCGGGTGATGAAATCGGTCAGGTAGCTCTCCGGGCTGCCCTGCCAGTGCGGGTACAGTCTGGCGGCCAGCTCGGCCATCAGCGCGCGCTGCTGCGGCTGTTCGCTGGTTTCCAACAGGGCGAGGAACGGCAGCAGTAGGCGGCCGCAGACCTGGCCGTGGTGGTAGTCGCGCAGCGCGCCGATCTCGCCGGCGATGCCGTGGATCACCCCCAGCCCGGCGGCGCTCAGCGTCAGTCCGCCGAGGTAGGAAGCTTGCATAATCGCTTCGCGCGCCGCGTCGCTGCGGTTGAGCGCCGGCCAGGCGGCGAGGAAGTGGCGGATGCCGTTCAGCGACATGTCGCGCGTCATGGCGCCGGCGGTTTTTGACAGATAGGCCTCGAACAGGTGGGTGAAGGCGTCGATGGCGCAGTAGGCCAGCACCTTGTCCGGCGCGCCCGCCAGCAGCTGCGGATCGAGAATGGCGGTGTGCGGCACGAAGTTGTTATGGCGCAGCGAGGCTTTCACCTTGCTGACCTGGGTATCGGTGATCACCGCGTTCTGCGTCACCTCGCTGCCGGTGCCGGCGGTGGTGGGAATGGCGATCAGCGGCAGGGTGGCGCCGCTGATTTTGCTGTCGCCCACCTTTTCCATATAGCGCAGCGTTGGCAGCGGGTGCTCAACCAGCGCGGAGAACGCTTTGGCGGCGTCCAGCACGCTGCCGCCGCCGATGGCCACCACGCGCCGCGCCTGGCCGCGCCAGCGCGCCACCCAGGCGTCGATTTCCTGCGGCGACGCCTCGTGGCTGACGATTTCGGTGCCGATGAGCAGCGGCGCCAGCGCTTCGCGCAGGCCGGCGTACACCGGGCCGTTGAGAAAAGAGCGGCAGCTGAACAGCAGCGTCGGCTGCGGGTCGGCAAGCAGCAGCGGCGGCAGCTGCTGGATGCTGCCGTGGCCGAACCAAGTCTGGCGGTTGGCGATGATGTGGCTGACGGACATGAAGTCTCCTTGACGGCGTTGCAGGTCGCGATGCCACAGCATAAGCCAGCGGGCGCGGAGCGGCCACCGCTTTCCCCGCCGCGGCAACCTGTGAGTTGTTTAACATGTAAACGATCGCGCTCTTGCATTTCGGCGCTGCGGATGCTTTTTTTAACAGTACCGGCCGTCGTGCGGCCAACCCCATCCGAAATCGGTAGATTGTTAATGTGTTAATAATGGCGAGGCGGGTATGGAAATTCAGGTTGAACGCTTGTCTGCGGTGATCGATGCGGTGGCCAGCCCACGCTTTTATCCCAGCCTGTTGAACTGGCTGGAAGGGTTTTTCGCCTTCGACAACGCCATCGTCTATGCCTTCGAACGCGGCCGGCCGCCACGCTGCCTGATTAAAACCGAGCGCGAAAACAGCGACGCGGTCAATCAGCTCTACCAGCAGGGCGCCTACCTGCAGGATCCGTTTTACCGCGCGCTGAACGACGGCGGCGAAGGCGAGGTGCTCACGCTGCGCCAGCTGGCGCCCTGCGGGTTTTATCACAGCGACTATTACCGTAATTTTTATCGCAAGACCGGCTGGCACGACGAGGCCGGCGTGCTGCTGCAACTGACGCCGGAGCGCGGGCTGGGCGTCTTTTTCGGTTCGGCGCGCCGCACGGTGGCGGTGCGCTACCCGCAGCGGGCGGATCTGCGCAGCGCGCTGACGCTGGTGAAAAGCGTGGCGCGGCTGCACGGCGAAGTGGTGGTGGCGCCGGCCGAGGCTGCGACGGTGAACGATGACGGCGCCCAGGCGCGCTATCTGCTGACGCCGCGTGAGCGCGAGATTGTCGATCTGATCCTCGCCGGCTGCGGTTCGCAGCAGATTGCCGACCGGCTGTTCATCAGCCTCGGCACGGTAAAAAACCACCGCAAGAACATCTACGGTAAGCTGAACATCGGTTCGCAGGCCGAACTGTTCAGCCTGCTGCTGACCGCCCCGCAGCGACGCAGCGCGTGAATGTATCGATCTATCCCCTATAGCTTTCAAGCTACAGCTAGGCGGCCAGGACGAGCGTCCCCAGGAGCTTACTTAGGTAAGTGACTGGGGTGAACGTCAGCAGCCAACAACGCTGTAGTTTGAAAGATGAAGGGGACGAATGTCCCTAAGGGGACATAGCGGCACGGCTGCTGCCTCCCGATAATCCGATGTCATGGCATAGGCAATCGGGAGTGCGGCAGTGAACAACGAAATCGAGTCCTTAACCTACTACGCGGCGACCAAAAAATACGATCTGCGCTTCCCGACGCTGGAAGAGGATCTGGACGTTGACGTGGTGATCATCGGCGGCGGCTTCTCCGGCATCAACACCGCGCTGGAGCTGGCGGAGAAGGGCATCACCAACATCGCCATTCTCGAGGGTCGCTATCTGGGCTACGGCGGCACCGGGCGCAACGGCGGCCAGGTGATGGCCGGCATCGGCCACGATCTGGAGAAGATCAAACGCCACGTCGGCCCGTCCGGGCTGGAAACCATCTTCAAGATCAGCAACCTCGGCGCCGGCATTATCCGCGAGCGCATCAAGAAATATGACATCGACGCCGACTTCTGCTTCGGCTACGGCTATCTCGGCAGCAACGCGCGCCAGGAGAAGACCCTGCGCGGCTGGCTGAAGGAGTTCAGGGCGGTAGCGCCGCAGGAGGAGATTGAACTCTACACCGGGGCGGAGGTGAAGCAGGTGGTGGGCTCCGATGCCTACACCTGCGCGCTGAAACACATGGGTGGCGGCCACGTGCATTCGCTCAACCTGTTGCTGGGCGAGGCCAAGGCGCTGAGCGGCTACGGGGTGAAAATTTTCGAGAACAGCAGCGTGCTCAACGTGGAGTATGGCCCGCGCATCACGGTGCGCACCGCCATGGGCTCGGTGCGCGCCAACAAGATGCTGTGGGCCTGCAACGGCTTCCTCAACGGCATGGAGCCGCAGATCTACCGCAAGACCATCAATACCTACGCCTTCCAGCTGGCCACCGAGCCGCTGTCTGACGAACTGATCCGTCAGATCAGCCCGATCCGCGGCGCCTACAGCGACATCCGCCCGGTGATCGACTATTACCGGGTGACCAACGAGAACCGGCTGCTGTTCGGCAGCGCCACCCGCCTGATCGAATACTTCCCGTCGGATCTCAAGGCCTGGAACCGTAACCTGATGCTGAAGGTGTTCCCGTACCTGAAAGACGTGAAGATCGATCTGGCCTGGGGTGGCCCGCTGTGCTGCAGCGCCAACCTGTTCCCGCAGATCGGCACGCTGCCGGATCGCGACAACGTGTTTTACGTGCAGGGCTACTCCGGCTTCGGTGTGACGCCGAGCCACATCGTGTGCAAGGTGCTGGCAGAGGGCATGAGCGAAGGATCCGATCGCTACGATCTGATGAGCTCGATCCCGCACGTCAACATCTTCGGCAAGGACAAGCTGCGGCGGGTGATGACCACCGCCGGTAAGGTTTGGCACCAGACATCCGGCTACTGGAAAGGCCGCCGTTAACCCTCAGAGGAGAATCACATGAAACCGTTACTGCTTAAACAACCGCTGCCTGAACTGCTGGAGATCGGCAGCGTCAGCAACCTGGGCGCCACGGTGATCGCCGGCACGCCAAACGTCGGCGTGGCCAGCATCTTCGGCGAACCGACCGACAACCTGAACTGCGGCGTGTTCAGCTGCACCCGCGGCAGCTTCGTGATGGAGTATCCGTTCGCCGAGCACGCCACAGTGTGGGAAGGCAGCGCGACCCTGACCAACGAACGCACCGGCGAATCGGTGCAGTATCAGGCCGGCGATTCCTGGTTCGTCGAGAAGGGCACCCCGGTGCGCTGGGACATCACCTCGGATCGCTTCGTCAAACACTACCTCGCCATCGTCGAGGGCTGACGCCGTCATGCCCCCCTCAGCCTGCTGAGGGGGAGCGCTTTAGCCTAATACCCGCGCAATAAAATCGGTCACCCGCTTGAGGATCTGATCCTTATTGGTTTCGTTAAAGCTCTCGTGCCGCCCGCCCGCATTGATCATCCGCTCGAAATCGTCGCCCTGCAGACGATCGAGCGCGGTTTGCGTTTCGCTCATCAGCACCAGCCGATCGTCGTCGCCGTGGATCCATAGCGTGGGCAGCGCGCCGAAGCCCGGCCCGGCGTTGATGGCGGCGAGGATCCGCTGCATGGCGCGCAGGGTGGGGCGCTTGAACGGCCCGTGCCACACCAGCGGATCTTCCTGATAGGCCGCGCCAACCGCTGGATCGCGCGCCAGGGTGGCGGTATCCAGCGGCGCGTCGGGGATCGTCGGCAGTTCGGCCAGATCGGAAATCGCCGTTCTGTCGCCGAGCAGCGGGCCGGACAGCACCAGCGCGCGTACCTCCTCACCATAGCGCTGCACGTAGCGGGTGGCGATCATGCCGCCCATCGAGTGGCCGATCACCACCAGCGGCAAGGTGGGATATTGCTGCCGGAAATGGCTGACCACGCGCTGCACGTCGTCGACCACGGCGTCATAATCCTCGATCAGCACGCGCTCGCCCTGCGACAGGCCGTGGCCGAGGTGGTCGGGGCCGAACACCCGCGCGCCCTGCGCCTGCAGCGTGCGCGCCACGTATTGATAGCGGCCGAGGTGCTCGCCGTAGCCGTGCACCAGCAACGCCAGATAGCGCGGCTTGTCGTTTCCCCAGTCGTGCACGGCGATATCGCCGTGACAGCCTTTGATAAAGCTGACGGTTTGTTCGGACATGTTATTGTTCTCATGGTGGTAGGGTTGCCCTTCAGCGTAGCGGCTGGCGGCGAGGTTGTCAGGGGCGCCGGGTGCGGCGCCCGCAGAGAGGGGGGTTACAGGCCGAACTGGCGGGCCAACGCGTCGAGCGCTTCGCGCTGGAAGCGGTTGAACGCGTCGCGCGGCTGCTGTTGCTGGATGAACGCCAGCAGCGGATCCTGCACTTCCGTGCGCACGCCGCTCAGCTGTTCCATCACCGCCAGCCCGCAGAACGGCACGTAGGATTCGGCGTAGCCGCCTTCATGCACCATCACCAGTTTGCCGCCGCACAGCCGATCGGCGGCCTCCTGCACCAGCGCGGTCATGGCGCGGAAGCTGTCGCTGTGCAGCTGCATGCGCGCCAGCGGATCGAGCGCGTTGGCGTCGTAACCGCAGGCGACGATGATCATTTCCGGCTCGAATTTTTCCAGCGCCGGGATGATGATGCGCCGCATGGCGTGCAGGTAGCCGTCGTCGCCGGCGCCGGCCAGCATCGGCACGTTGACGTTGCAGCCCGCCCCGGCGCCTTCACCGCGATCCTGTTCGCCGGAATAGCCCGCCGGGAAGCAGCCGTCCTGATGCAGCGACAGCGTCAGCACGTCGCCGCGCCGCCAATAGATGTGCTGGGTGCCGTTGCCGTGGTGCACGTCCCAGTCGAGCACTGCCACTTTTCCGAGGCCGTAACGGGCCTTGGCGCGCTCGATGGCGATCGGGATATTGGCCAGGAAGCAGAAGCCCATCGATTGATCCGGCAGGCAGTGGTGGCCCGGCGGGCGCGACAGCGCATAGGCATTATCCAGCTCGCCCTGCAGCACCGCCTCCACCGCCGCGCAGGCCAGCCCGGCGGAGAGTTTGGCGATTTCATAGCTGCCCGGCCCCAGCGGCGCCTCTTCCCCCAGCAGGCCGCCGCCGCTGTCGCTCACCTGTTTGAAGCGCTGAAGATAGTGGGCGGGGTGGATGCGTAGCAGGTCTTCTTCCGTCGCTGGTTCGGCGCTCAGCAGGGTGAGCTGGCGCGACAGGCCGGACACGACCATCAGGTTCTTCATGCGCCGTTTGGTTTCCGGCGATTCGGCATGTCCGGCGCCCGAGGGCGGTTGCACCCAGCCGCCGACCGGCAGGGTGGTGGCGTGCAGGCCGGTGCTGTGCCAGAAACAGCGTTCATCAAACAAGAAACCGGTTGTTCTTTTCACCTTTCTCCTCCTGTTATACGGCGCGGTGCGCGCGGTGCAGCCAGCGAAATCAACAGCAGCGACAGCAGCGCGCAGCCCAGCGCGCCGAACAGCAAGGCGTTGAAACCGCCGGAAGATTCGATCAGATAGCCGGCCAGCGTCGGGCCGATGGCCATGCCGCCGCCGATCACCAGGTTGATGCCGTTCATCAGCTTGCCGTCGTTATCCAACCCGGCGACCCGCGCCAGAATGAACGGCAGCACGAAGGTCCAGGTGAATTTGAACAGCAGGGCCGCCAGGGCGAAGCGCAGCAGCAAGGGTTGACCCACCAGCAGCGCCACGCTGGCCAGCAGCAGGGCGTAACCGAGCGCGATCGGGCGCCCGCCGCCGAAGCGCGCGCCGATCAACGCTGCGGCGCCGGCGCCGACGATGCCGAGCAAGGTGGCGACGGCCAGCACCTGGCCGCTGTGGGCCGGCGATAGCCCGGCGCCGGCGGCGATGCCGCCGATAAAGGTCCAGACCGCGCTCAGGCTGATGTAAAAGGTCAGCACCGCCAGTACGGCGCACAGCTTGCGCGTCGGCGAGGCGGCGGCTCCGCTGCGGGCGCTGCGCGCGGCGGTGAAACCGTTGGGAAACGCCGGGATGAGCGGCAGGCAGCACAGCATGATGGCGGCCAAAATCAGGTAGACCGCCATCAGGCCGAAGTGCGCGAACAGCGGCGGCAGCGCCAGCAGCCCCACCGCGCCCAGTACCAGCTGGCCGAGCACCCAGAAGGCATAGACGCGGCTGGGATTGGCGGTGCCGGCGGCGCAGGTGATGCACAGGATCATCAGGGTGCCGCCCGCCAACGAGGCGATAAAGCGCAGCGGCAGCAGCAAGGTGAAATCCTGCACCAGCGCCGAAGCCAGGTTGCCGGCGATAAACACCAGCGCCGACAGCGCAGCGACCCGCCGCCAGTTGATGCGCCCGATCCACCACCACGCCGGCAGCGTGGCCAGGCTCATGGCGCCGAGTTCGGTGGAGAACAGGCGGCCGATCTGCGCCGGGCCGAGCTGCCACTGCGCGGCGAGCTGGGCGGCCACGGCGGGTGCGGTCATCAGAATGCCTGGTGCGATGGCGGCGAAGACGATAATGGCGGTCAGCAGCCGCGGCGGGCAGGGGAGCGCCGCGCCGGCGGCGGGCGCGGAAACCGAATCACTGGACATAAACCTTATTCCCCAAGCGTTGAGTGACGATGAAATATCCCGCCCGGCCCGATTGCGGGCAGGGGGGAGCCGCGCCATAAATGGCGAATACGTTTTGGCGTTATTTTCCGGTCGTCGGCAGCGGCGGCCGTTATCGGGCGTTAACCGTGGGCGAGAAAGCCGCTGGCGACCAGTTCGGTGCGGTTCACCACGTCGGTTTTGGCGAAAATGTTGCGCATATGGGTTTTCACCGTGGACAGCGAAATGCCCAGCTTCAGGGCGATGCGCTTATTGCTGGCGCCTTCGCGCACCAGGTTGACGATCTCTTGTTCCTTGGCGGTCAGCAGCTGCGCCTCGCTGTCGGGCAACAGATCGCGCGTCGCCAGTTCGATCAGCGGCAGCACCGCGCGCAGGCGGCCGCGCTCCACTTCGGTAAACGGCGTATCGCGGATCAGCGACACCCCGGCGACGATGCGTTTGCGTTGGCGAATGAAAATCTCCGTCATGTCGCGCATGTCGTTCGGCAGCATAAAGTCGTGGTAATAGCGGCGGTTGTCGGCGATCGCCGCCGGGCTCATGCCGACCATGGTGATGTCTTGCCGATGGAAGTTGGCTGGCTGCAGCGGGTCTATTTGCTGAAAGTGGTTCAGGTATTGCTGATGCGTTTTATCGGGCATGCCGTGCAGGATGTAGTGATCCGGCCGCAGGTCGCGATCGACCAGATAAAACACCCCGGCGGACACCGGGATCAGGTGCGTGATGGTCGCCAAACAACTGTTGATAAAGGCATCGGATGCTGTGCTGTGCATGATTCGTGTTCCTCCCTTTATCGTTCAATCTGGAGAATGTTGGCGGTCAATATATGAACGATACAAGCATAGTTGTAGCAATTTGGCAACACAATAAAAACATATTAACAACGTGAGGCCGATTGCAATAAAATACATAAATAACAAGATGACACTGCAATGGTCAGGGGTTTTCAGGTCGGATTTTCTGCGGTTTTCATTAATAGGTTAATGAAATAATTCACCGCTTTTCCCGCTGAATTTACAGCGCTTTTCACTGCTTGCCTGGGCGAAGCCCTCGCCGCCCAGCGCGTGCTACAACCGGCGCGACCGTCGCCGTCCCTCGTTCTTAAGAACGATAGCCAGGCTTTTCCACCGCTTCCTACACTGCGAATTGAAGATAGCGCCAGGCGGCGCCAAACGTATAAGACGAAAAAATGATGACCTTTCTCGGGCTGAGGCGTCGGGTTGTTCAGTCCGCATGACCATACGGGGAACGAACGATGCAGAAAAAAACGCTGGCGGTGGCGTTGAGCGGCGCCTTATCGGGCCTGGCTCAGGGGGCGGACGCCGATCGCCCCAATGTGCTGATCATTCTGGTGGACGATATGGGCTATTCCGACATCAGCCCGTTCGGCGGCGAGATACCGACGCCCAACCTGCAGGCGCTGGCCGAACGGGGCGTGCGCATGAGCCAGTACTACACCTCGCCGATGTCGGCGCCGGCGCGGTCGATGCTGATGACCGGCAACACCAATCAGCAGGCCGGCATGGGCGGCATGTGGTGGTATGAGAGCACCGCCGCGCAGCCGGGCTATGAAATGCGGCTGACCGACCGCGTGACCACATTGCCGGAGCGTTTTCGCGACGCGGGTTACGCCACCATGATGGCGGGCAAATGGCACCTGGGCTATGTCGACGGCGCCAAACCGACCGATCGCGGCTTCGAGCGCGCCTTCGCCTTTATGGGCGGCGGCACCAGTCATTTCGACGATGCGAAACCGCTGGGCACCGTGGAGGCGTTCCACACCTTCTACACCCTGAACGGCAAACGCGTGTCGTTGCCCAAAGATTTCTACTCCAGCAAGGCCTATGCCGATCAGCTGGAACAGTGGATCCGCGATACGCCGCTGAATAAGCCCGTCTTCGCCTATCTGGCGTTCACTGCGCCGCACGATCCATTGCAGGCGCCGGATGACTGGATCGCCAAATTCGACGGCAAATACGACGCCGGTTACCAGCAGGCCTATCAGCAGCGCATTCAGCGCCTGAAAGCGCTGGGGTTGATTTCCGATCGCACGCCGATGCCGACGCTGGCGCTGGATAAGGCCTGGAACGCGCTGACGCCCGAGCAGCAAAAATACGAAGCCAAGACCATGCAGGTGTACGCGGCGATGATTGCTTACATGGACGATCAGGTCGGCGCGGTGCTGAACACCCTGAAGCAGACCGGCCGCGACCAAAATACGGTGATCGTGTTCGCCACCGACAACGGCGCCAACCCGGCCAGCGGCTTCTACTACGGCTCGAAGCCGGAGTATTGGCGGCAGTTCGACAACAGCTACGCCAACCTCGGCCGCAAGGGATCGTTCATTTCTTACGGGCCGCACTGGGCCAACGTCAGCAATGCGCCGTATGCCAACTACCACAAAACCACCAGCGCACAGGGCGGCATCAATACCGATTTCATCATCTCCGCGCCGCGGCTGAAGGGGCGCGGCGGCATCGACCGCACGCCGATGGCGGTATATGACATCGCCCCGACGCTGTACGACTATGCCGGCATCGACGCCAACAAACCGCTGAAGGCCAAACCGACGCTGCCGATGGTCGGCGTCAGCTTCAAGCGCTATTTCAGCGGCGAGGCCGACGGCGTGCCGCGCGCGACCTACGGCGTGGAGCTGCATAACCAGGCCGCCTATGTGGACGGCGTCTGGAAGCTGCGGCGGTTGGTGAAGGCCGGGCCGACGGCGCAGATGGCGCCGTGGGGGCTGTTCAACCTGCATGACGATCCGCTGGAGACGCGCGATCTGGCCGCCGCCAACCCGGATCAAGTCAAACGGCTGAGCGAGGCGTATCGCCGCTTTGCGCTGCAGGGCATGGTCATTGAAGCGAAAGGCGCAGCGATCGACTACCTCGGCGTAGACGCCAGCACCGGCGACTACATTGGCTTGGATCCGCAGACCCACAAACCGTTACCGCAGGCGGCACCATGAACCTGGCCCAGCTGCGCGCGCAGCAGATCCCGGTAGAGAGCGAACCGCGCGCGGCGGCGCCTTTTCATTTGCTGGTGAAGCCGATCGGCGCCGGCTGCAACCTGGGTTGCCGCTACTGCTACTACCCGCAGCGCCAGCAGGAGCGGACGCGCAAGATGGACGACGACCTGCTGGCGGAATTTATCCGCGGCTACATCGCCGCCCAGCCGCGTTACAGCCGCGAGATCAACTTCGTCTGGCAGGGCGGTGAGCCGCTGCTGGCGGGGATCGGTTTTTACAAGCGGGCGCTGGCGTTGCAGCGCCGCTACGCGCCGCCGGGCGTGCGGATCAGCAACAGCCTGCAGACCAACGGTACCTTGCTGAACGACGCCTGGTGCCGGCTGTTCCGGCAGCATCACTTTATCCTCGGCGTCAGCCTGGACGGCGATCGCGAGGTGCAGGACGCCCACCGGCCGGACAAGCGCGGCGGCGCCAGCTATGACGCCGCGTTGCGCGGCATTGCGTTGTTGCAGCGCCATCAGATCGACTTCAACCTGCTGATGGTGGTGCACGACGGCGTCGCGGATCGCGCCGAGGCGATCTACGATCATGCGGTGGCGATCGGGGCGCGTTATCTGCAGTTTCAGCCGCTGATGCTGGAAGGGGATGCGCCCACCGCCGGTTACGGACTGAGCGCCGCCAACTGGGGGCGCTTCATGCTGGCGGTGTACCGCCGCTGGCGTAGCCGCGGACACGTTGGCCGGGTCTTCGTGATGAACATCGAACAGGTCTACGCGCAGTATTTCACCCATGTCAGCCCCAGCTGCGTGCACGCCGAACGCTGCGGCGGCAATCTGGTGATGGAGCCGGACGGCCGAGTCTACGCCTGCGATCACCTGATCAACGCGCAGCACCTGCTCGGCCATGCCGATCGGCAAACGCCCCTCGCCACCCTGGCGGCCAGTGCGGCGGAGATGCCGTTCGGTAAAAACAAAAGCCTGCGCCGCGAGTGCCAACGCTGCAGCGTGAAAAGCGTCTGCCAGGGCGGCTGCCCGGCGCATGTGGGCGAAGATCGCTACAACCGGCTGTGCGCCGGCTATTACGCCTTCTTTTCCGCGCTGCTGGCGCCGCTGCGTGCCTACCCGCGCAGCCCGCAGGGAGCGAGGCAGTGGCGCGCCGCCGTGAGCGCGGCCGCAGGTTGAAACCGTCTCGTCCTTAAGGACGATAGTCAGCATTTTCCTTTCCTCTCTATAGTGAGATGACCGCCGCTGGCGGTGAAAAACCTGCAAGCACCTGCATGCATCAGGCCAAAACTATAAGAGGAAATAACCATGAACCTGTCGTCGCGGTTGCACGCCCACCTGGCTCGAGGCAAGGTCGGCTTTCCCACCACCCTGGCCAGTTCGGTCGGGGTGATCATGGCCAGCCCGGTGATTCTGACGGTCACCAGCGGCTTCGGCATCGGCGGCGACACCTTCGCGCTGGCGATGCTGATCGCCTTCATCATGATGCAGGCGCAGCTCACCACCTTCTCTGAAGCGGCGTCGCTGCTGCCGACCTCCGGTTCGGTTTACGACTACATCTCCTGCGGCATGGGGCGCTTTTTCGCCATCACCGGCGCGCTGTCGGCCTACCTGATCGTGCACATCTTCGCCGGCACCGCCGAGACCATTCTTTCCGGCATCATGGCGCTGGTGAACTTCGAGCACCTCAACACCCTGATGGAAAGCCACAATGCCTCCTGGATGGTCGGCGTCGGGCTGGTTGTCGTGTTCGGCCTGCTCAACGCGTTCGGCATCGAGGCCTTCGGCAAGGCGGAGATCGTGCTGACCTTCGCCATGTGGAGCACGCTGGTGATTTTCGGCATCGTCGGGCTGCTGTCGCCGCATGCGGTGCCGCTCGAGGGCTGGTTCGGCAGCACGCTGAGCCTGAACGATCCGTTCGCGGTGTTCAGCCTGATCGGCATGGCTATGTTTATGTTCGTTGGCTGTGAGCTGGTGACGCCGATGGCGCCGGAGATCAAACGCTGCGATCGGGTGATCCCGCGCGCGATGGCGCTCGGGCTGTGCGGCGTGGCGGTGTGCATGGCGCTGTATGGCGCGGCACTCAGCCATCAGGTGGAAAACGTGGTGATCGACGCCGCCAGCGGCACGCGCCTGCTGGAAACGCCGATGGCCATCCCGGCGTTCGCCGGCCAGGTGATGGGCCAGTTCGGCAAATACTGGCTGGGCGTTGGCCTGCTGTTGGCGGGCGCGGCGACCATCAACACGCTGATGGCGGCGGTGCCGCGCATTTTGTACGGCATGGCGCTGGACGGCGCGCTGCCGCGCATGTTCGCTTATCTGCACCCGCGCTTTAAAACGCCGGTGGTCGGCATACTGGTGGCGGTGTTGATCCCCTGCGTACACGCCTTCGCCATTCAGGGCAACCTCGACAGGATCATTCCGCTGGTGCTGGCGGCGGTGTGCGCCTGGGGCGTGGCCTACCTGCTGGTGACCTGTTCGGTGGTGCTGCTGCGCGTGCGCCGCCCCGACCTGCCGCGCGCCTATAAATCGCCGTGGTTCCCGCTGCCGCAAATCGTCTCCAGCGTCGGCATCGTGCTGGCCATCGTCTACATCACGCCGCCGGGGATGAACCCGAGCGACATCTACATTCCCTTCGGCTGGATGATCGGCCTGACCGCCGCCTATGCGCTGTTCTGGACGCTGTGCGTGCAGAAAGTGAACCCGTTCAAGCCGGTGCCGGTCGAGCAGGTGCTGGAGAACGCATTTGCCAAGGGTGAAAACGAGGAGGCGCAGTTTGATCGGCTTACTTCCCTCACTTAATCGCGCCTGGCGGCGCGCGCCGTCGGGCTATCGGCCGGGCGCCGCGCTGGATCGTCTGGCGCGCAATCTGGAACCCTACGCGTGCGAACGCCTGGCGCCGGGCCTGCTGCGGCTGACGCTGCCGCAGGGGCCGCAGATCGAGATCGGCGAACAGGTGCAGGGGCTGTTTATGGCGCATATCGTCAGCCACCGCTTTCGGTTGCAGGGCACGTGCGCAGCGCAGCCTCCGCTGACGCTGGACGTGGTGACCGGCGGCTGGCTGCGGCGGCGCGGGGTGCGTTATCTGTTGCGCCAGCGCCATGCGGCCGCGCAGCGGGTGCTGGACGGCCTGCAGCGCTACCCGCAGATCGGTGAGACGCTGGCGCAGCTGGATTTTCGCCGCGTGCGGCTGACGGTGAACGACGGGCGCTGGCAGGTGGATATCGAACATTTTGCCGCGTCGGAGGTGGTCAGCCGTTTACCGGCCGGCCGCCGCTATCTGCGGCTGGATGCCGAACAGCGGCGGCTGCTGTTGAGCAGCCTGCTGATGATCGGCCAACTGATGGAGAAGCTGAATCATGAATAGAGTGGTTGTGATTACCGGCGGCGGTACCGGCGTCGGCGCCGCCTGCGCCCGCCTGCTGGCGGCGCAGGGCGATCGGGTGTTCATCATCGGCCGCCGCCCGGAACCGCTGGCGGCGCTGGCGCAAGAGATCGGCGCGCAGGCGCTGGTGGGCGACGCCGCCAGCGGCGAGAGCTGGAACCACACGCTGCTGCCGGCGATTCTGCGCGACGCCGGACGCATCGACTGTCTGATCGGCAGCGCCGGCGGCATGGGCTTCAAGCGCATCACCGAGATGACCGACGCGCAGTGGCAAGGGGCGATGGACAGCAACCTCAACAGCGCTTTCGCCAGCGCGCGTGCCTGCCTGCCGGAGCTGATTAAAAGCGGCGGCAACCTGCTGTTCGTGGCCTCGATCGCCTCGCTGGCCGCCGGGCCGGAGGTCTGCGGCTACGTTACCGCCAAACATGCGCTGATCGGGCTGATGCGTTCCATCGCCCGCGACTATGGCCCGCTGGGCGTGCGCGCCAACGCGGTGTGCCCGGGCTGGGTGACCACGCCGATGGCGGACGAAGAGATGCAACTGCTGATGGACGCCCATCAGATTTCGCTGGAGCAGGCTTACCAGATGGTCTGCCGCGACGTGCCGCTGCGCCGGCCGGCCAGCGCCGAGGAGATCGCCCGCGTCTGCCGTTTCCTCTGCTCCAGCGAAGCTTCAATCATTACCGGCGCGGCGCTGGTGGCCGACGGCGGCTCCACCATTGTAGATGTGCCGACCCTGGCTTTCACTTCCCTATAAGGAGCATTCCATGAGTTCAGAAGCGGTATTCATTCAGGTTGGCGCGCTGGCGGAAGGCTTTGCGCCGCACAGCAATACGCTGGAACGCCAGCACGGCCTGGCGGGCACCACGCTGACGCTGCGTTTCAGCGACGGCGCGACGCAGCGCTGTCGGTTTACCGATGCGCAGACGCTGGAGTGGGGGGAGCGGCGCGGTATCGCCTATCGCGCCACCAGCATTCGCCCCGGCGTGCTGTTCATCGATTTTCTCGATCCCGCCCGCGCCAACGCCAGCATTACGCTGGTGTGCGACCGCAATCAGGGCAACTTCACTGCGGTATACGGCCAACTGCCGGACGAAGCGCAGGCGCGGCTCGACGCCTTTAGCCGGGTGGAGCAGGGGCTGCCGCTGACCGCGGTCGAGGCCGAATTCCGCTTCGGCACGCTGGATGACGCCGACGTGGCGCCGCCGGGCTTTACCGATGAGCTGATCGGCATGCGCAACATGTACACCTACAGCCCGACCGAACGGTACGAGCACATCTACCTGAACGACAACTTCTACGCCTGGCAGTGTCTGGACGGAGTGGAGAAGGGGCTGGCGGACGTCGATCGCTGCCACTACGTGAAGGTGGCGGAGCAGCTTTATCTGTTCGTCTGGCGCGAGAAGATCATTCCGACGCTGGGCGTGGTGATGATCGATCTGCAGGGCATGCGCACCGACGGCAAGATCCTCGGTTATCAGGGCAGCGATTTCAGCGCGCTGAGCAACTTTGCGGTGGGCGCCCACGCACAGGTGCTGAACACCACGCGCCACCCGCGAGGATAGGCCGATGAGCGCAACCTATGCGGCCGAGGCCTTCGCCGGGCAGGCGGTGCTGGTGACCGGCGGCGCGCAGGGCATTGGGCTGGCGATCGTCAGCGCCTTTGCCCGGCTGGGCGCCGAGGTGACGATCGCGGACGTGCAGCTGCCGCAGGCGCAGGCGGCGGCGCAAACGCTGCGGGGCGAAGGGTGGAACGTACAGGCGCTGGCCTGCGATCTGGCCGAGCCGGGGCAGATTGCCGAGTTGGTGGCGGCGGTGGGCGAGCGGCACCAACGGCTGGACGTGGTGATCCACAACGCCGCCTATTTTCCGCTGACGCCGTTTACCGCCATCGACGCGGCCCTGTTGCAACGCACGCTGAGCGTCAATCTGATGGCGCCGTTCTTTCTGGCGCAGGCGGCGCTGCCGTGGATGCGCCGCGCCGGCGGCGGCAGCCTGCTGGTGACCTCGTCGGTGACCGGCCCGCGGGTGGCGTATCCGGGACTGGCGCATTACGCCGCCTCCAAGGCCGGGGTAAACGGCTTTATTCGCGCGGCGGCGCTGGAGTTGGCGGCGGAGAACATTCGCGTCAACGGCGTGGAGCCGGGGATGATCCGCACGCCGGCGATGGCCAACCTGGGCGACGCGCAGGTGAATCAGGCGATCGCCGCCTCGGTACCGCTCGGGCGGCTGGGGGAACCGGAAGACATCGCCGCGGCGATGGTGTTTCTCGCCTCGCCGGTGGCGGCCTACATCACCGGCCAGACGCTGGTGGTGGACGGCGGCGCGCTGTTGCCGGAAACGAATTCTCTGCTTACTTGACGCAGCCACGTACCCCAGTCGCTTACTTGAGTAAGCGACTGGGGATTTACGCCTTGGCAACACCAATTAATGTGAGAATTCCGGTGGGTTAAATCACTTCTTGGCGGGATGCGCGGTGACGTTGGCGGGCAGGCTGTCGCCCAGGGTGATCAGCTCGTCCAGCAACGTCATCAGCTGGTCCATTTTTTGCCGTGAAAAGGCGGCTTCAATCTCGGCGTAGCCTTGTTCCACCTGATGGCGCGCCACTTCATACAGCTCCTGACCCTGCTGGGTCAGCGACACGTACAGCTTGCGCTGATCGTTGACCGGTTTAAGGCGGAAGATCAGCTTATCGCGCTCCATGCGCGACAGAATGCCGGTCAGGCTGGGACGCAGGATGCAGGTTTCCGCCGCCAGTTCGTGGAATTCGATCGAACGGCTGTTGGCCAGCACGCGGATGATGCGCCACTGCTGCTCGGTGAGATTGTGGCTTTTCAGGATCGGGCGGAAGAACCCCATGGCGGTTTCACGCGCCTGCAGCAGGGCGATGGTTAACGATTCATGCATAAGTTTGGCCTTAGCTATCAAGGTGTTCGTTGTTACGGCGCTCGTTATGGGGGCGCCTGCCCCGCAAAGCCCGATTTTGTTAATAACTTAATAGTAGCCAAAGTTACCCGTAGGGATAAAGCAAAAATGCGAGGCGCAGCTAAAAATGGCGTGAAAAATGGTTAATGCATTGAATAATCACGCTAATGTTCGTAATTTGTGAATATTTTGTTATCACGATCACAAATCACTCCAAGCGCGTTGCGTAAAAGCTGCACAGCGTATAAAAGTAATCATTAATATATTAATGAATGCCGGTTGTCATGTTTTTGCCATTGGAGGAGTTCGCATGAAAGGCACCGTATTTTCCGTTGCGCTGAACCACCGCAGCCAACTGGACGCCTGGGATCAGGCGTTTCACCAGCCGCCGTATCAAACCCCGCCCAAAACCCCGGTGTGGTTTATCAAACCGCGCAATACCCACCTCGCCAACGGCGGGGCGATCCCGTTTCCGGCCGGTGAAACCGTGCAGAGCGGCGGCACGCTGGCGGTGATCATCGGCGACACCGCGCGCAAGGTGCCGGCGGCGCAGGTGAGCCGTTATCTGGCCGGTTACGCGCTGGCCAACGACGTCAGCCTGCCGGAGAGCAGCTTCTATCGCCCGGCGATCAAGGCCAAATGCCGCGACGGCTTCTGCCCGCTGGGGGAGATGGGGCAGTTGGAGAACGCCGATCGGCTGGAGATCGTCACCGAGATCAACGGCGTGGAGCAGGATCGTTGGTCCACCGCCGATCTGGTGCGCTCGGTGCCGGAGCTGATCGCCGCCATCAGCGACTTTATCACCCTGCAGCCGGGCGATGCGGTGCTGATAGGCACCCCGCACCAGCGGGTGGAGATCAAACCGGGGGATGAGGTGACGGTGCGCGCCGCCGGCCTGCCCACGCTGACCAACCGCGTCACCCAGGCAGGAGCCGCATCATGAAACATGCCCGTATTCGCCATCATGGCCAGATCTTCAACGTGCAGGTGGACGAGCAGCTGCGCGTCACGCTGCCGAACGGCGAGGTGCTGCAGGAGCGCGAAGTGGAATGGCTGCCGCCGGCGCAGGGCACGGTGTTCGCCCTGGGGCTGAACTATGCCGACCACGCCAGCGAGCTGGAATTCAAGGCGCCGGAAGAGCCGCTGGTGTTCCTCAAGGCACCGAACACCCTGACCGGTCACCGCCAGGTGTCGGTGCGCCCGGCCGGCGTGGAGTACATGCATTACGAAGCCGAGCTGGTGGCAGTGATCGGCAAGACCGCGCGCAACGTCAGCCGCGAGCACGCCATGGAGTATGTGGCGGGCTACACCCTGTGCAACGACTACGCCATTCGCGATTACCTGGAAAACTACTACCGGCCGAATCTGCGGGTGAAGAGCCGCGACACCCTGACGCCGATCGGGCCTTACATCGTCGATCGCGACGACGTCGCCGATCCGCACCGCCTGGCGCTCAGCACTTACGTCAACGGCGAGCTGCGCCAGCGCGGCAGCACCGCCGACATGATTTTCGACATTCCGTTCCTGGTCGCCTACCTGAGCGAATTCATGACGCTGCAGCCGGGCGACATGATCGCCACCGGCACGCCGAAAGGGCTGGCCGACGTGCAGCCGGGCGACGAAGTGGTGGTGGAAATCGAGGGCATCGGCCGTCTGGTTAACCACATTATCAGTGAAAAAGATTACGAGGAGAGCCTGCGATGAAAACCATCAACCACTGGATCAACGGCAAGAACGTCGCCAGCAAAGAGTATTTCACCACCACCAACCCGGCGAACGGCGAGGTGCTGGCGGAGGTGGCCTCCGGCGGCCAGCTGGAGATAGACCAGGCGGTGGCGGCGGCGAAAGAGGCGTTCCCCAAGTGGGCCAACACGCCGATGAAAGAGCGCGCGCGCCTGATGCGCCGCCTGGGCGAGCTGATCGACCAGAACGTGCCGCAGATCGCCGAACTGGAAACCGCCGACACCGGCCTGCCGATCCATCAGACCAAAAACGTGCTGATCCCGCGCGCTTCGCACAACTTCGAGTTCTTCGCCGAGGTGTGCCAGCAGATGAACGGCAAGACCTACCCGGTGGACGACAAGATGCTCAACTACACGCTGGTGCAGCCGGTGGGGGTATGCGCGCTGGTGTCGCCGTGGAACGTGCCGTTCATGACCGCCACCTGGAAAACCGCGCCTTGCCTGGCGCTGGGCAACACGGCGGTGCTGAAAATGTCCGAACTGTCGCCGCTGACCGCCGATCGCCTGGGCGAGCTGGCGCTGGAAGCCGGCATTCCGGCCGGGGTGCTGAACGTGGTGCAGGGCTACGGCGCCACCGCCGGCGACGCATTGGTGCGCCATAAAGATGTGCGCGCGGTCTCCTTCACCGGCGGCACCGCCACCGGCCGACGCATCATCGAAAGCGCCGGGCTGAAGAAATTCTCCATGGAGCTCGGCGGCAAGTCGCCGGTGCTGATCTTTGAAGACGCCGACATCGAGCGGGCGCTCGACGCCGCGCTGTTCACCATCTTCTCGATCAACGGCGAACGCTGCACCGCCGGTTCGCGCATCTTCATTCAGGAGAGCATCTACCCGGAATTCGTCAAACGTTTCGCCGAGCGCGCCAACCGCCTGCGCGTGGGCGATCCGCAAGATCCCAACACCCAGGTGGGGGCGCTGATCAGCCCGCAGCACTGGGAAAAAGTCTCCGGCTATATCCGCCTCGGGGTGGAAGAAGGGGCGACCCTGCTGGCCGGCGGCCCGGACAAACCGGCCGGCTTAAGCCACGGCAACTTCCTGCGCCCGACGGTGCTGGCGGATGTCGACAACCGGATGCGCGTGGCGCAGGAGGAGATCTTCGGGCCGGTGGCCTGCCTGTTGCCGTTCAAATCAGAAGAAGACGGCCTGCGCATGGCCAACGACGTGGAGTACGGCCTGGCGTCGTACATCTGGACGCAGGATGTGAGCAAGGTTCTGCGCCTGGCCCGCGGCATTGAAGCGGGCATGGTTTTTGTCAACACCCAAAACGTACGCGATCTGCGCCAACCGTTCGGCGGCGTGAAAGCCTCCGGCACCGGCCGCGAAGGCGGCGAATACAGCTTCGAAGTGTTCGCCGAAATGAAGAACGTGTGCATTTCCATGGGCAACCACCCGATCCCGAAATGGGGCGTTTGAGCCTCAGGCCACAATAATAACGAAAGAGATGAGAACAATGACGACAAAACTTACCACTGATGCTGTCCCTGCTCCCGACGTCGTGCGCTGTGCCTACATGGAAATTCAGGTCACGAACCTTAAAGCCGCACGCGAATTTTACGTCGATATCCTCGGCCTGGTCGTGACCGCCGAAGATGACAAAACCCTCTACCTGCGTTCGATGGAAGAGTTCATTCACCATAACCTGGTGCTGCGCGAAGGCCCGGTCGCCGCCGTGGCGGCGTTTGCTTTCCGCGTGCGCACGCCGGAAGACGTCGATCGCGCCGAAGCGTATTTCAAGGCGCTTGGCTGCCGTACCGAGCGGCGGGTGAACGGGTTCGCCAAAGGCATCGGCGATGCGGTGCGGGTAGAGGATCCGCTCGGTTTCCCGTATGAGTTTTTCTACGACGTGCAGCACGTCGAGCGCCTGGCCTGGCGCTACGATCTGTATACGCCGGGCGCGCTGGTGCGCCTCGACCACTTTAACCAAATCACCCCTGACGTGCCGCGCGCTGTGGAATACATCCAGGGGCTGGGCTTCCGCGTAACGGAAGACATCCGCGATGAAGACGGCGTGGTTTACGCCGCCTGGATGCGCCGCAAGGCGACGGTGCACGATACCGCAATGACCGGCGGCGCCGGGCCGCGCATGCACCACATCGCCTTCGCCACCCATGAAAAGCACAATATTTTGGCCATCTGCGACAAGCTCGGCGCGCTGCGCAAATCCGATTTGATCGAACGCGGCCCCGGCCGTCACGGCGTCTCTAACGCGTTCTACCTCTACCTGCGCGATCCCGATGGCCACCGCGTGGAAATCTACACGCAGGATTACTACACCGGCGATCCGGACAACCCGACCGTGACCTGGGACGTGCATGACAACCAGCGCCGCGACTGGTGGGGCAATCCAGTGGTGCCGAGCTGGTATACCGAAGGATCGCTGGTGCTGGATCTCGATGGGCAGCCACAGCCGGTCATCGAGCGCAGTGCGCCCAGCGAAATGGCCGTCACCATCGGCGCAGACGGTTTTTCCTATACCCGTGAGGGCGATACGGAAAAAGGTTTCAAGCTTGGCAATACGCTGTAAATGCCGCTGCGCGGGCCGCGCCCGCGCATATTTGCCGTCTGGAGAACGCTATGCCCCATTTTTACGCTGAATGTACCGACAACATCCGCCGCGAGGCGGATTTGCCCACCCTGTTCGCCAAGGTCAACGAGGCGCTGGCGGCGACCGGCATCTTCCCGCTGGCCGGCGTGCGCAGCCGGGCCATCTGGCTCGATACCTGGCAGATGGCTGACGGCAAGCAGGATTACGCCTTCGTGCACATGACGTTGAAAATCGGCCACGGCCGCAGTCTGGAAAGCCGTCAGCAGGTGGGCGAGATGCTGTTTGCGCTGATCAAGGAACACTTCGCCGCGCTGATGGCGCAGCGTTACCTGGCGCTCTCTTTCACCATGGAAGAGCTGGATCCGGTGCTGAATTACAAACAGAACAATGTCCACGCGCTGTTCAATAAAGCGTGAATAAGGGGTCGTACATGCTGGATAAAGAGCAGGTTAACCGCGCCGTGCAGCGCCTGCATCAGGCGGAAAAGAGTCGTGAGCAGATCCGCGCGCTGTCGCTCGATCATCCCGAGATCACCATTGAAGACGCCTATGCCATTCAGCGGCAGTGGGTGGAACTGAAGATCGCCGAGGGGCGCACGCTCAAAGGCCACAAGATCGGCCTGACCTCACGCGCCATGCAGGTCAGCTCGCAGATCACCGAGCCGGACTATGGCGCGCTGCTGGACGACATGTTCTTCAACGACGGCAGCGACATTCCGATCGATCGCTTTATCGTGCCGCGGGTGGAGGTGGAGCTGGCTTTCGTGTTGGCCAAGCCGCTGCGCGGGCCGAACTGCACGCTGTTCGACGTCTACAACGCCACCGACTACGTCATTCCGGCGCTGGAGATCATCGACGCGCGCAGCCATAACGTCGATCCCGAGACGCAGCGGCCGCGCAAGGTGTTCGACACCATCTCCGACAACGCCGCTAACGCCGGGGTGGTGATGGGTGGGCGGCCGATCAAGCCGGATGCGCTGGATCTGCGTTGGATCTCTGCGCTGCTGTACCGCAACGGCGTGATTGAAGAGTCCGGCGTGGCGGCGGCGGTGCTCAATCATCCGGCCAACGGCGTGGCCTGGCTGGCCAACAAGCTGGCGCCGTATGAGGTGGAGCTGGAAGCGGGGCAGGTGATCCTCGGCGGTTCTTTCACCCGGCCGGTGCCGGCGCGGCGCGGCGATACTTTCCACGTCGATTACGGCCCGATGGGCTGCATCAGCTGCCGCTTCGTCTAATAAGCAGGCTCGGCGAACCGAGCCGCAATAACCGGGCGGGGGCCACGCGCCGCGCCCGCTTGTCAGGGAGAATGCGATGTTAACCAACCACTTCAAGCGAGCGCTGCAGGAAAAACGCCCGCAGATCGGGCTGTGGCTCGGGCTGTGCAGCAGCTACAGCGCCGAACTGTTGGCCGGCGCCGGTTTCGACTGGCTGTTGATCGACGGCGAACATGCGCCCAACAACGTGCAGACGGTGCTCGGGCAGCTGCAGGCGGTCGCCCCTTACCCGAGCCAGCCGGTGGTGCGGCCGCCGTGGAACGACGCGGTGATCATCAAGCAGTTGCTGGATGTCGGCGCGCAAACCTTATTGATCCCGATGATTCAGAACGCCGAACAGGCGCGCGACGCGGTGCGCGCCACGCGCTACCCGCCGCACGGGGTGCGCGGCGTCGGCAGCGCCCTGGCGCGCGCCTCGCGCTGGAACCGAGTGCCCGATTACCTGCAGCAGGCCGACGAGCAGATGTGCGTGCTGGTGCAGATTGAAACCCGCGAGGCGGTGAAAAACCTGGAGGCGATCCTGCAGGTGGAAGGGGTGGACGGCGTGTTTATCGGCCCGGCGGATCTCAGCGCCGACATGGGCTTCGCCGGTAATCCGCAGCATCCGGAGGTGCAGCGCACCATCGATGACGCCATTGCGCGCATCCGCGCTGCCGGCAAGGCGCCGGGCATTTTGATGGCCAACAAGGCGCTGGCGCAGCGCTATCTGGAAGCCGGCGCGCTGTTCGTCGCGGTAGGGGTGGATACCACCCTGCTGGCGCGGGCGGCGGAAGCCCTGGCGAACGAGTTCAAACAGGGCGGGGCGCAAGCGCCTTCATCGGGAGTCTACTGAACCATGAACCACGTCGATTCGCTGCCGCCGGCCAACCCGGCGCAGCAACATAAAGCGTTAACCGCCGCCGAGCAATCGGTGATTAAAAAGTTGTTTCGGCGCCTGATTATTTTCCTGTTCGTGTTGTTTGTTTTCTCTTTCCTCGACCGCATCAACATCGGCTTCGCCGGGCTGACGATGGGCAAGGATCTCGGCCTCAGCTCGACCATGTTCGGGCTGGCGGCGACGCTGTTCTACGCCACCTACGTGATCTTCGGCATTCCGAGCAACATGATGCTGAGCCGGGTCGGCGCGCGGCGCTGGATCGCCACCATCATGGTGCTGTGGGGCATCGCTTCCACCTGCACGATGTTCGCCACCGGGCCGACCAGCCTGTATGTGCTGCGCATGATCGTCGGCATCACCGAGGCCGGCTTCCTGCCGGGCATTCTGGTGTACCTCACCTACTGGTTCCCGGCGTTTTACCGCGCCCGGGCCAACGCCTTGTTCATGATCGCCATGCCGGTGACCATGGCGATCGGTTCGCTGGTCTCCGGCTATATTCTGGCGCTGGACGGGGTGATGAACCTGAAGGGCTGGCAGTGGCTGTTCCTGCTGGAAGGGATCCCGTCGGTGCTGTTGGGCGTGGTGGTGTGGTTCTACCTCGACGACACCCCGGCCAAGGCCAAGTGGCTGACCGACGATGAAAAAGCCAGCCTGAAGGCGATGATGGAGGCCGACAAGCTGCAGCTGGTGCAACCCAACGGGCCGAGCAGCCACCGCGCGCTGCAGCAGCGCAGCCTGTGGCGCGAGATCTTCACGCCGATCGTGTTGATGTACACGCTGGCCTATTTCTGTCTGACCAACACCCTGAGCGCGATCAACATCTGGACGCCGCAGATCCTGCAGAGCTTCAACCAGGGCAGCAGCAACGTGACGATCGGCATTCTGGCGGCGATCCCGCAGATCTGCACCATCGCCGGCATGGTGTGGTGGAGCAAACGATCCGACAGGCTGCAGGAGCGTAAGCATCACACCGCGCTGCCGTATCTGTTCGCCGCTGCCGGCTGGCTATTGGCTTCCGCCACCGATCACAGCCTGATCCAACTGCTGGGGATCGTGATGGCGTCGGTCGGTTCCTTTACCGCCATGGCGATCTTCTGGACCACGCCGGATCAGTCGATCAGCCTGGAAGCGCGGGCGGTGGGGATCGCCGTGATCAACGCCACCGGCAATATCGGATCGGCGCTCAGCCCGCTGTTGATCGGCTGGTTCAAGGACATGACCGGCAGCTTCAACTCCGGGCTGTATTTCGTCTCGGCGCTGTTGATCGTCGGCGCCGTGCTGGTGTGGCGCATCCCGATGAAGGATTCGCGCCCGAGAGCGACGCCTTGATACGCAGATAGGCAGGATTGCAGGAGGTAATGAGGTGCGGAAAAGTACCGGTTTTATCGCCAACATCGATATTTGCAAAGAGTATGACGCGCGCTACGCCGCCGACGAGGTGCACTACGAAACCTTCGCCGGGCTGGCGGCGTTCTTCGGCCGCGACATGCAGGTGCACTGGCACGACTGCTTCTTCCAGGTGCATTTTCTGGAGACCGGCAAGATAGAGCTGCAGCTCGACGATCAGCACTATTCGGTGCAGGCGCCGCTGTTCATCCTCACGCCGCCGTCGGTGCCGCATGCGTTTTTCACCGAACCGGACAGCGACGGCCACGTGCTGACGGTGCGTCAGGAGTTGATTTGGCCACTGCTGGAGCGCCTGTATCCCGGCAGCAATCTGGCGCTGGACATGCCGGGCATCTGCCTGTCGCTGGCCGATGCGCCGCAGGAGCTGACGGCGCTCAGCCATTATTGGGCGCTGATCCGCCGCGAGTTCGCGCAGAACCTGGCCGGGCGCGAACAGACGCTGGCGCTGTTGGCGCAGGCGGTGTTCACGTTGCTGCTGCGCAACACCGCGCTGGAAGACAGCGCCAACAGCGGCGTGCGCGGCGAACTGCAGCTGTTTCAACGCTTCAACAAGATGGTGGACGAGCGTTTCCGCGAGCATCTGCCGGTGCCGGAGTATGCGCAGGCGTTGGGCGTGACCGAATCGCGGCTCAACGACCTGTGTCGGCGCTTCGCCAACCGGCCGCCCAAGCGACTGATCTTCGATCGGCTGCTGCGCGAGGCCAAGCGCATGCTGCTGTTCAGCGCCTGCACGGTGCATGAAACCGCCTACAGCCTCGGCTTCAAGGATCCGGCCTATTTCGCCCGTTTTTTCAATCGGCTGGAAGGCTGTTCCCCTTCAACCTACCGCGCGGCGCAACACGCCCTTTCGTAACCGCGATCACAGTTTGCCGCGAAAGCGGCAAACTGACCTGAAAAGTACCGGCGATTGCCGCAAAAGTCTCTTCTCGAAACCGGCTTTGGCAGCTTCAATTAAGCAACCAAAAGAAAACATTATTTTAACAAATGGCCGGCTCCACGGCCTGAAAAATGCCGATGACGAGGAAGACCCGATGAAACCAGAAGACTTTCGTGCCGACAGCAAACGCCCGTTCACCGGCGCCGAATACCTGAAAAGTTTGCAGGACAGCCGCGAAATCTACATTTACGGCGAGCGCGTGAAAGACGTGACTACGCACCCGGCGTTCCGCAACGCGGCGGCGTCAGTCGGCCAGCTGTACGACGCGCTGCACGATCCGGCCAGCCAGGATCGCCTGTGCTGGAACACCGACACCGGCAACGGCGGCTATACCCACAAATTCTTCCGCTACGCCCGCAGCCCGGAAGAGATGCGCCAGCAGCGCGACGCCATCGCCGACTGGTCACGCCAAAGCTACGGCTGGATGGGGCGCACGCCGGACTACAAGGCGGCCTTCGGCTGCGCGCTGGGCGCTTATCCGGAGTTCTACGGCCAGTTCGCCGATAACGCGCGTCACTGGTACAAACGCATTCAGGAAACCGGGCTCTATTTCAACCACGCCATCGTCAACCCGCCGATCGACCGCCACAAGCCGGTCAATGAGGTGAAGGACGTCTACATTCAGGTGGAGAAAGAGACCGACGCCGGCATCGTGGTCAGCGGTGCCAAAGTGGTGGCCACCAACTCGGCGTTGACCCACTACAACTTCATTGGCTTCGGTTCGGCGCAGGTGATGGGCGATAACCCGGACTTCGCGCTGATGTTCGTGGCGCCGATGGACGCCGAAGGGGTGAAGCTGATTTCGCGCGCCTCCTACGAGCTGGTGGCCGGCGCGACCGGTTCGCCGTTCGACTACCCGCTGACCAGCCGCTTCGACGAGAACGACGCGATCCTGATCATGGATCATGTGCTGATCCCGTGGGAAAACGTGCTGATCTACCGCGATTTCGACCGCTGTCGCCGCTGGAGCACCCAGGGCGGTTTCGCCCGGCTGTTCCCGCTGCAGGCCTGCGTGCGCCTGGCGGTGAAGATGGATTTCATCACCGCGCTGCTGCAAAAGAGCCTCTCGTGCACCGGCGTGCTGGAGTTCCGCGGCGTACAGGCCGATCTGGGTGAAGTGGTGGCCTGGCGCAACCTGTTCTGGTCGCTGAGCGACGCGATGTGCGCCGAAGCTACTCAATGGGAAAACGGCGCTTACCTGCCGGATTCCGCCGCGCTGCAAACCTACCGCGTGATGGCGCCGATGGCCTACACCAAGGTGAAACACATCATCGAGAAGAACGTCACCAGCGGCCTGATCTATCTGCCGTCCAGCGTGCGCGACATGAACAACCCGGAGATCGACAAGTACCTGGCGCGCTACGTGCGCGGATCGGACGGCATGGATCACGTCGAGCGCATCAAGATCCTCAAACTGATGTGGGATGCGATCGGCAGCGAGTTCGGCGGGCGCCACGAGCTGTATGAGATCAACTACGCCGGCAGCCAGGATGAGATCCGCCTGCAGTGCCTGCGCCACGCGCAGGGATCCGGCAACATGGATCGCATGATGCAGATGGTCGACAAGTGCCTGGCCGATTACGATCAGCACGGCTGGAAGGTGCCGCACCTGCGGAACAATGACGATATTAATCAGTTGGATAATCTGCTGAAGTAATTCAGGAGGAGGTTGTATGTCTCAGGAAAATGAACAGCGGCTGCGCTTTCGCGACGCCATGGCCAGCCTGTCGGCGGCGGTGAATATCGTCACCACCGACGGCCCGGCGGGGCGCTGCGGCATCACCGCCACGGCGGTGTGTTCGGTGACCGATACGCCGCCGACGCTGCTGGTGTGCATCAACCGCAACAGCGCGATGAACCCGGTGTTTCAGGAAAACCGCAGGCTGTGCGTCAACGTGCTTAACCACGAGCAGGAGCTGATGGCGCGCCACTTCGCCGGCATGACCGGCGTCAGCATGGAAGATCGTTTCCGGCTGGAAGAGTGGCAGCTCGGCGCGCTGGGGCAGCCGGTGCTGCGCAATACCCTGGCCAGCCTGGAAGGGGAGATCGAGCAGATCCAGAGCATCGGCACCCACCAGATGTACCTGGTGCAGATCAAGCAGATCGCGCTGAGCGAAGCGGGCAACGGCCTGATCTACTTCAAGCGTAACTTCCATCCGGTGATTCATCAGATGGCGGTGCCGGCCTGACGCCTGGGGGCGCAGCCAGCTGCGCCCCCCATCTCAACTCTTGTTGGCCGCCAGATCGCTCACCAGTCGGTTGACCGGATCGCTCATGTTGGTGAACTTGCTCAGCTCCGAACGGGTCACCACCACGAACACCCCGACGTTTTTCGCCGGGATCATCGCCATGTAGGTGATGAATCCGCCGCCGCCGCCGGTCTTCTGAATGATGCCCGGCAGCCCGTCCTTCGGCGCCATATACACCCAGCCCAATCCCAATGCATCCGCTTGTCCCGGCACGTCCATGCCCTTCAGCGACACCAGATCGTGGCGCTGGAAGTACATGGTTTGCTCGCTGGCGGCGGTGGCTTTGCGCGGGCCGCTGGCGCTGGAGGAGAGGAACTGCTGCATCCAGCGCTGCATGTCGCGCGGGGTGGAGTAGACGCCGCCGCTGCCGGCCGCGGCGGTGGTGTCGCGACAGGCGCTTGGGCCGGCCGCCGCCACCATCAGGCGCGAGCATTGTTCAGGGCTCGGCGTCAGCGTGGTGTCGACCATGCCGAGCGGCGCGGTGATTTTCTCTTTCAGCAGCGCGTTGTATGGCTTGCCCGCGGCGCGCGACAGCGCATCGGCCAGCAGATCGTACGCCAGGTTGGAATACGCGGCGTGCACGCCCGGCGGCGTCGTGATGTTGGCATGCGCCAGCCACTGCCAGCGCTGGGCCTTGGTCGGCCAGGTGAACACCGGCGTTTTCGGCGGCTTCTTGCCCGGCTGCTCGCGCGGCAGCGCGCTGGTGTGGGTCGCCAGGTTCAATAAGGTGATCGGCTGGCCGGCGTTGTAAGCCGGCACATAGGCGCCCTTGGGGGCATATTTGCGCAGCGGGTCGGTCAGCTTGACCTGGCCTTCCGCCGCCATCTTCACCATCACTTCGCTGGTCATCAGCTTGGTGATCGAGGCGATGCGGATCAGCGAATCCGGGCGCGGGCGCAGGTTGTTGCCGGGCTTGGTGTCGCCAAAGCTGCGGTTAACCACTTGATTGCCGTCGATCACCACCAGCGCCATGCCGGTGGCGCCGCTGTTGTAGAAAATATGTTCGGCATACTGGTCGACGATTTGCGAAGCCAGCTGCGGGGGCGCGGCCTGCACGGCCAGCGGCGCGGCGCACAGGCCCAGCGCCAGCAATAAAGCGGAGACAGAGTTCTTCAACGGTCGTTATCCATTTAACAATGCAGCGGGAAAGGGCGTTATTCGTCGCCCAGTGTAATGCCCCGAGGCCCCTGCTGCATGTAGAAAAAAGAGCGGTGGCGATAAAAATTTTTAACCGCCGCGGCCTATTGCGCGCGGGCGAAAATGGCGATCACTTCGTCCAGGTGCGCCTTCATCGCCTTGCGGGCACCGCGCACGTCGCGCGCTTCGATCGCCGCCAGGATCGCCCGGTGTTCCAGCTCGGAACGGTGCGGCATGTCGTCCGGCGTATAGTGGCGCTGCAGCACGCGGAACATGCTGCCGTAACGGTGGCCGAGCAGGTGCCCGATGATGAACGCATAGGCCGGGTTGCCGCTGGCCTGGGCGATGCGGATGTGGAACAGCCGATCGCCGGGGTGGGTGGCGGAGCCGGCCCGGTTATCGCGGCAGTTCTGCTCATAGGCGGCGCGGATGCCCGCCAGCTCTTCGTCGGTGGCGTGGCGCGCGGCCAGCGCGGCGGTCTCCGGTTCGATCAACAGGCGGGTTTGCAGCAGTGAAAACGGCGGCAGCTCGGCGTTGAAATCCAGCTCGATATTCAGTTCGTCGTCGATTTCCGCCCACTGGTTGCGGCCGGCCTGGGCCATGACCGGTTCTTGCGACGCCGGCGGCGGCGTTTGCGAACGCACGATCACCCCGTTGCCCACCTTGACGTCCACCAGGCCAATCACTTCCAACGCGATCAGCGCCTCGCGCACCGACGCGCGGCTGACCTGCAACTGCTGGGCAAGATCGCGCTCCGAGGGCAGGCGGCTGCCCGGCGGAAATTCGTTGTTCTCGATAAGACGTTTGAGCTGGTCAGCTATCTGTCTGTAAATCCTTGGGTTTTCCAGTCGGGTAATCGGCATTTTTGACCTTTGACGATTCGGCGTTCAGTGATTTGGCGCACAATTATGCGACAAGGCGCTTGAGTAATCGTTATTCAAGTGTAAAAAAATGGTTAATTGAAATGCAGTTTCAAGGCTGTTTTTATTAACTTCTTCCCCCAACGATAACGCGTAAAGCGTCTTTTGTCATGTTAGAGGCCTGACCTTTAACCGCCTTTAGTGGCCTGACCATTAGACCTTTAGGCCGAGGAGTCAAGATGGATTTAACCGGGAAACGCGTACTGATCACTGCCGCCGGGCAAGGGATCGGATTCACCACCGCCAGGCTGTTCGCCGCCGCCGGCGCCGACGTGATCGCCAGCGACATCAACCTCGAGCGCCTGCAGGACTGCGCCGGGATCCGCGCGCTGACGCTAAACGTCACCGATCCGGCCGCCATCGCGGCGGCGGCGGAAGCGATCGGCCCGATCGACGTGCTGTTCAACTGCGCCGGCGTGGTGCACAGCGGATCGATCCTCGATTGCAGCGAAGATCAGTGGGCGTTCGCGCTCGATCTCAACGTCACTGCGATGTTCCGCATGATCCGCGCCTTCCTGCCGGGCATGTTGGCGCGCGGCAAAGGCTCGATCATCAACATGTCTTCGGTGGCCTCGAGCGTGAAAGGGGTGCCGAACCGCTTCGCCTACGGCGCCAGCAAGGCGGCGGTGATTGGCCTGACGCGCTCGGTGGCGGCGGATTACGTCACCCAGGGCATCCGCTGCAACGCCATTTGCCCCGGCACGGTGGAATCGCCGTCGCTGCGTCAGCGCATCGCCGAGCAGGCGCGCGAGCAGGGGCGTAGCGAGCAAGAGGTGTATCAGGCGTTCGTCGCCCGCCAGCCGATCGGGCGCATCGGCACCACCGAGGAAATTGCCCAGTTGGCGCTGTATCTGGCCTCCGACGCCAGTTCGTACACCACCGGCACGGTGCAGATCATCGACGGCGGCTGGAGCAACTGAGCCGCCATTTTTGAGAGAGGAAGGCATGAAACTTTTACGTTACGGGCAACCCGGGCAAGAGCGCCCCGGCATGTTGGATGCGCAAGGCCGCCTGCGCGATTTGTCGCAGCATATCGCCGACGTGGGGGGCGCCGCGTTATTGCCGGCGTCGCTCGCCAAACTGCGCGCGCTGGACAGTGCCACGCTGCCGCTGGTCGAAGGGCAGCCGCGCCTCGGCGCCTGCGTCGGCGGCATCGGCAAGTTTATCTGCATCGGCCTGAACTACGCCGATCACGCGGCGGAGACCGGTGCCGCCATTCCTGAGGAACCGGTGGTGTTCAACAAATGGACCAGCGCGGTGATCGGCCCCCACGATCGGGTGGAGATCCCGCGCGGCTCGCAGAAAACCGACTGGGAAGTGGAGCTGGGCGTGGTGATCGGCCAGGGCGGACGCTACATCAGCGAAGCAGACGCGATGCGCCACGTCGCCGGCTACTGCGTGATCAACGACGTCTCAGAACGCGAATATCAAATTGAGCGCGGCGGCACCTGGGACAAGGGCAAAGGCTGCGACACCTTCGGGCCGATCGGCCCCTGGCTGGTGACCGCCGACGAGATCGCCGATCCGCACAGTCTGAACCTGTGGCTGGAGGTGGACGGCAAGCGCTATCAGGACGGCAACACCAGCACCATGATCTTCCGCATTCCGCAGATCGTCAGCTACCTCAGCCGCTTCATGAGCCTGCAGCCGGGCGATGTGATCTCCACCGGCACGCCGCCGGGCGTCGGCATGGGGCAGAAACCGCAGCCTATCTATCTGCGGGCGGGCCAGACGATGCGTCTGGGCATCGAAGGGCTGGGCGAACAGCGCCAGCAAACCGTACAGGCCTAACCGGGAGCGCCGCCATGACCACCATTACCGCACTGCGGGTTGAAGACATTCGTTTCCCCACGTCGCTGGGGCTGGACGGATCCGACGCCATGAATCCGGATCCCGACTATTCCGCCGCCTACGTGATCCTGGAGACCGATCGCGCGGATCTCAGCGGCCACGGGTTGACGTTCACCATCGGCCGCGGCAACGAGATCTGCTGCGCGGCGATCCGCGCGCTGGAGCATCAGATCGTTGGCGAGCGGCTGGAGGATATCGCCGCCGACATGGGCGCCTTCTGGCGGCGTTTCACCAGCGACAGCCAGCTGCGCTGGATCGGGCCGGACAAGGGGGCCATTCACCTGGCGACCGGCGCGGTGGTCAACGCGGTGTGGGATCTGTGGGCCAAATCGGTCGGCAAGCCGGTGTGGCGGCTGGTGGCGGAGATGACGCCGGAGGAGCTGGTGCGCTGCATCGACTTCCGTTACATCACCGACTGCATCACGCCGCAGGAAGCGCTGGCGCTGCTGAAACAGCGGGCCGAGGGCAAAGAGCAGCGTCTGGAGCGGCTGCTGCAGGAGGGGTATCCCTGCTACACCACCTCCGCCGGCTGGCTGGGCTACCCGGACGACAAGCTGCGCCGCCTGTGCCAGGAAGCGGTCGACGCCGGTTTCTCCTACCTGAAGCTGAAGGTCGGGCGCGATCTGGAAGACGACATCCGCCGGGTGCGCATCGCCCGCGAGGTGATCGGCCCGGATCGCCGGCTGATGATCGACGCCAACCAGGTGTGGGAGGTGGGCGAGGCCATTCCGTGGGTGAAACATCTGGCGTTCGCCAACCCCTGGTTTATCGAAGAACCGACCAGCCCGGATGACGTGGAGGGGCATCGCCGCATCCGCGAAGGGGTGGCGCCGGTCAAGGTGGCCACCGGTGAGATGTGCCAGAACCGCATCATGTTCAAGCAGTTCATCATGCGCGGCGCGGTGGACGTGGTGCAGATCGACGCCTGCCGTCTCGGCGGCGTCAACGAAGTGCTGGCGGTGATGCTGATGGCGGCCAAATACCAGCTGCCGGTCTGCCCGCACGCTGGCGGCGTCGGGCTGTGCGAATACGTGCAGCACCTGTCGATGATCGACTACCTGTGCATCGCCGGCACCCACGAAGGGCGGGTGATCGAGTACGTCGATCATTTGCATGAACACTTTGTCGATCCCTGTGTGATCAAGGGCGCGGCCTACATGCCGCCGAGCCGTCCCGGTTACTCGATCGAGATGCATCCGTCGTCGATCGAGCAGTATCGGTTCCGCGGGTGAGGCGGGAGGATCGCATGCCGCGCATCGACGCTCACCAGCACTACTGGCGCTACCACCCGCAGCACTACCCGTGGATCGACGAGCGGATGCGCGTGCTGCGACAGGATTTCGATCCGCCCCGGCTGCGGCCGCTGTTGCAGGAACACGGCTTCGACGGCGCGCTGGCGGTGCAGGCGCGCCCCAGCGAGGACGAGACGCTGGCCCTGCTGGCGCTGGCTGAGCAGAGCGAGGGCGTATGCGGCGTGGTGGGCTGGTTGGATATCACCGCGCCACAGCTGGCGCAGCGTCTGGAGGCCTGGCGACCTTACAGCGCGCTGCGCGGGGTGCGCCATCAGGTGCAGGACGAAGCGGATCCGGCGGCCTGGCTGGCGCGGCCCGAGGTGGAACGCGGCATGCAAATGCTGCAGCGTGCCGGGTATGTGTACGAGATCCTGGTGACGCACCGGGATCTGGCGGCCGCGGCGGCGTTTGCCGGCCGCCACGACCAACACTGGCTGGTGCTGGATCACTTCGGCAAGCCGGACATCGCGCGCGGCGCGCGGCACTGGGCGCAGCAAATCCGGCCGTTGGCGGCGCTGCCGCACGTGGCCTGCAAGCTCTCGGGGCTGAGCACCGAGGCGCCGGGTGGCCGGTGGCGGGCGGAGGAACTGCTGCCGTTCTTCGACGCCGCGCTGGAGGCGTTCGGTCCGCAGCGGCTGATGTTCGGCTCCGACTGGCCGGTGTGCCTGCTGGCCGGCGACTACCGCCAGGTGGTGCAACTGTGCGAACGGGCGCTGTCGACGCTGGGGGCTGCCGAGCAGGCGGCGATTTGGGGCGATACCGCCCGGCGAATTTACGGGTTAACGGAGTCTGGTTATGGATCTGTATCTGCAAGATAAGGTGGTGCTGGTCACCGGCGGCGGTGCCGGCATCGGCGCGGCGATTGCTCATGTGCTGGCTGAAGAGGGGGCGATCCCGGTGCTGGTCACCAACGCCGCGCCGGAGGCGGCGCTGCTGGCCGATTTGCAGCGGCTGCAGCCGCGCACCGGGGTGATCCTCACCGAATTGTGCGACGAGGCGGCTTGCCGCCGGGCGGTCAGCCAGACGCTGGCGACCTTCGGCCGCATTGACGGGCTGGTGAACAACGCCGGGGTCAACGACGGCGTCGGGCTGGAGGCGGGGCGTGAAGCGTTCGTCGGCTCGCTGGAAAAGAACCTGGTGCACTACTACCTGATGGCGCACCTGTGCCAGGCAGCGCTGCGGGAGAGCCGGGGCGCCATCGTAAACATCGCCTCCAAGACCGCGCTCAGCGGCCAGGGCGGCACCAGCGGCTACACCGCCGCCAAGGGCGCGGTGCTGGCGCTGACGCGCGAATGGGCGGTGTCGCTGCGCCATGACGGGGTGCGGGTGAACGCGGTGGTGCCGGCGGAGGTGATCACCCCGCAGTACCAGCGCTGGCTCAACACCTTCGCCGACCCGCAGCGGCAGATGGAGAAGATCACCGCGCGCATTCCGCTCGGGCAGCGCATGACGACGCCGCAGGAGATCGCCGATACCGTGGCGTTTCTGCTGTCGTCGCGGTCATCACACACCACCGGACAGTGGCTGTCGGTGGACGGCGGCTACCTGCATCTCGATCGGGCGCTGACGTGAGCGGCGCGGCGGCAGGGCGGCGCCGTTTCTGCCAGGCGCTCGATCTGATTGACTCACCGGCGCTGATTGCGGAGTACCAGCAGCATCATCAGCGCATTTGGCCGGGCATCGCCGTGCATTTGCGCGAGCACGGCATTCTGGACATGGAGATTTACCGGTTGGGCACCCGGCTGTTCATGATCGTGGAGGTCAGCGCCGATTTCGACGCCGCGCGTTTTGACGCCGCCAGCCTGAACAACCCCGAAGTACAGCGATGGGAAGCGCTGATGTGGCACTACCAGGCCGCCACCCCCTGGACGCCGCAGGGCGAAAAATGGGTGGAAATGGCGCGGATTTTCTCTCTGCAACAGCAATAACGCCAACATCATCATCGCCAGACGATACGAGGGTATCACCATGCTTGCTGAAAAAAGTGCGGCCTCCGCGCAGCCGGGCGTCCCCGTGACCGCCAATCTGCGCTGGGCCTTTATCCTGGTCACCAGCCTGTTCTTCATGTGGGGGCTGTCCTATGGCCTGCTGGACGTATTGAACAAACATTTTCAGGAGACGTTGCACGTCACCAAGGCGCAGTCGGGGCTGCTGCAGGCGGCGTACTTCGGCGCCTATTTCCTGGTGGCGCTGCCCGCCGGGTACTTTATGGATCGCAAGGGCTATAAGGCGGGCATTCTGGTCGGGCTGTGCCTGTATGCACTGGGTGCGCTGCTGTTCGTGCCGGCGGCGTCGGCCAACAGCTTCGGCGTATTCCTGTTCGCGCTGTTCGTTATCGCCAGCGGCCTGGGCTGCCTGGAAACGGCGGCCAACCCGTACGCCACGGTGCTGGGCGACGCGCAGGGCGCCGAACGGCGGCTCAACCTGGCCCAGTCGTTCAACGGCCTCGGGCAGTTTATCGGCCCGCTGATCGGCGGCACGCTGTTCTTCTCCGCCGGCCAGTCCGTCGGCGGCGGCGATCAGAGCGCGGTGAAGATGACCTATGTGGCGATCGCCGCGCTGGTGCTGCTGATCGCGCTGTTGTTCAGCCGCACCCGGCTGCCGGCGATCCGCGAAGAGGAAAAACCGGTGCACGGCGTGATAGCGCAGGGGTTGTGGCAGCATCCGCATTTCGTCGGCGGGGTCATCACGCAGTTTTTCTACGTGGCGGCGCAGGTGGGCGTGGGGGCGTTCTTCATCAACTACGCCACCGAGCACTGGCGCGAGGTGTCTAACCAGAGCGCCTCTTACCTGCTGTCGATCGCCATGATCTGCTTTATGGTCGGACGTTTCTTCAGCACCTGGCTGATGGGACGGGTCAAACCGGCGACGCTGCTGGCGGTCTATGCGCTGATCAACATCGCGCTGTGCGGCGTGGTAATGCTGAGCGTAGACGGTATCTCGGTGGTGGCGCTGATCGCGGTGTTCTTCTTTATGTCGATCATGTTCCCGACCATTTTCGCCCTGGGGGTGAAAAATCTGGGCAAGCACACCAAGCGCGCCAGCTCGTTCATGATCATGGCGATCGTCGGCGGCGCCATCATGCCGTACTTTATGGGGGCGCTGGCCGACCGTTACAGCACCGCGCTCTCTTATCTGCTGCCGCTGCTGTGCTTCGCGGTGGTGTTGGTCTACGGCCTGCGGCAGCGCCGCGCCTGATTCACCCCGGCGGCGAATCGGCTTTCGCCACCGTTTTCGGCATCTGCCGCCGGGTCCCCATCAGGATGGCCAACGCCAGCAGCAGCACCAGGCCGGACAGCGCGCCGTTTATCGTCAGGCCGCCGGTATCCACCACCAGCCCGCCCACGAGCGAACCGCAGGAAATCGCCAGGTTAAACAGCGCGATATACAGTGAAGAGGCGACCTCGGCCGCATCGGGCGCCGCCTTGAGCATCCACGCCATCAGCGCAACGGAAACGCCGCCGTAGGCGATGCCCCACAGCAGCAGGAAGGCGCCGCCGCTCAGCGGCGTGTGGCCTAGCAGCGGCAGCAGCAGGACGGCGAGCGCCAGCCCGAGGGCGATCAGCGCCAGGGTGCGGCGCAGTCGTTTGGCGGCGGCCTGGCCGGCGATAAAATTCCCAACGAGGCCGGCGATGCCGTAGGTGAACAGCAGCGGCCCCACCCAGCGGCTCTCGATGCCGGAGACCGTCTGCAGCAGCGGACGGACAAAGGTGTAAGCCATAAAGTGACCGGCGACCAGCAGAAACGTCAGCAGCAGCCCGGTCAGCAGCCGGCGATTCGCGCGTTGCGCGGTGAACGACCGCCAGCCGATCGCCTGCGTGACCGGCAGCGGCGGCAGCACGCACACCAGCAGGAGCAGGGTCAGCGCCGCCAGAACGGCGACCGCCAGAAACGCCATGCGCCAGCCCAGCGCTTCGCCGAGGAATACCCCGAGCGGCACGCCGAACACCGAGGCCGCCGCTACGCCGCCGAAGATGATGGACAGCGCTAATCCGACGGAGGCCGGCGGCACCAGGCGTTCCGCCAGCCCGCCGGCGATGGCCCAGATACCGCCGATGCAAAAACCCAGCAGGATGCGCGCGGCGAACAGCAGCGCCAGGGAGGTGGCGGCGGCGGTCAGCAGGTTAGCGGCGATCAGCAGCAGCAGAAAGCCCGCCAGCAGGTTGCGGCGGTCCGTGCGCCGGGCGCCCAGCACCACCAGCGGGGCGAACAGCGCGGCGAACAGGGCCGGCAGGGAAATCAGCAGCCCGGCGCGGCCGATCGATGCGTTCAGGGTGCTGACGATCGGGGTCAGCAGCCCGTCGGGCAGCATTTCTGCGGTGACGACGGTAAAGGTGGACAGGCCGACCGCGAAGGTCGCCAGCCACGCTTTTGCGCCGCCGTCGGCGTGTAAGGCACTCATAATGACTCTCCCAACAGATGAAGAACCTCAGTGTATCCGCGCCAAAATGGCTGATAAACTGGCCTGAATGCGCAACATTGGGGACAAATCGTGGCTAATATACCGTCTATGCCGTTGGATAACCTGACCGACCTGCTGGTATTCATTCGCGTCGCCGACGCCTGCAGCTTCACGCTGGCGGCCGAGAGACTGGGCATCTCCCGATCGGCGGCGGGCAAATGCGTGAACCGATTGGAGGCGCGATTGGCGACCCGGCTGCTGCAACGCACCACGCGCAGCGTCAGCCTGACCGAAGACGGCGCGGTGTTTTACGAATATGCGCAGCGCATCCTGTCGCAGGCCGAAGAGGCGGAAACGGCGCTCAATACGCGGCGGCAAACCCCGCGCGGGCGGCTGCGGCTGGATGTGCCGGTCTCTTTGGGGCGGTTGCATATTTTGCCGATTCTGCGGGAATTTTTGGCGCAGTGGCCGGAGGTGGACGCCGACGTCAGCTTCTCCGACGATTACAGCGATTTGGTGCGCGACGGTATCGACGTGGCGATCCGCGTCGGCGGCAGCGACGACAGTCGGCTGGTGCGGCGGGTGCTCGCGCCGCACCGCCTGATCACCTGCGCGGCGCCGGACTATCTGGCGCGCTACGGCACGCCTGCGACACCGGAGGCGCTGGGCGATCACGAGACGCTGGTCTTCAGCCACCAGGGATTGCCGGCGCCCTGGCGCTATCGGGTTAACGGCCAACTGCACGAACAGCCGGTGCGCGGCCGGATGCGTTTCAACAACGTCGAGGCATTGCGGGATGCAGCCGTCGCCGGGGCCGGTCTGTGTCAGGTAGGGGCGTTTCTGGTCGGTGAACAGATGGCGGCCGGCACGCTGGTGCCGGTGCTGGAACGCTATTGTCGCCCGGGGCCGCCGATCTGCGCCGTCTATCCCAGCCGACGCCATCTCTCCCCCAAAGTGAAACTGTTTCTGGCGGCGATCGAACGGCGCTGGCAGGGCAAGGCGATTTGGGAAACCGTTTAGCGCAGGCGGTTCACGCCGCTTTCAAGGCCAGCGTTCGCCGCATTAGGCGATAGCCGCCGGCCGCCACCAGCAGTACGACCAGGCCGGCCGTGAGCGTGACGCCAAAGCCGGCCGTTATCCCCGCAGCGTCGATCGCCAGGCCCGCCAGGGCTGCGCCGAACGCCACGCCTATCCCCAGACCGGTGACCATCCAGGTCAATCCCTCCGTCAGCCTGGCGGGGGGCACGATGTTTTCAACCAGCCCCATGGCAATGATCATGGTCGGCGCGAAAAACAGTCCGGCGACAAACATCGCCGCCGCCAGCGTCAAGACATTGTGCACCCACAGCAGCGGCAGGGTAGTGAATGCGGTGGCGAACGCCGCGTATAAGAACAGGCGGGGCAAGGGGACGGGGATCTTCATTGCGCCGAAAATCAGCCCGGCGAGGCAGGAGCCAAACGCGTAAACCGACAGCACGATGCTGGCGGCGGCCGGCTGGCCTTGCTGCTCGGCGAAGGCCACGCTGATGACGTCCACGGTGCCGACAATGGTGCCCAGGGCGATCAGCGCCAGCACCAGAATTTGCATTGACGGCATAGCCAGGATGGCGCGCTGCCGCTCGCTGTTGCGGGTGTAAACCGGGGGCTGTGTGCTTTTTTGCAAGGCGAATGCCGTGACGCCCGCCACCAGAAGCAGCGCGGCCACCAGAGGGCCGGCTTCTGGGAAAAGTGAAACGCTGAGCCCCACGGCGATCGGCGGGCCGATGATAAAGGCGACTTCGTCCAACACCGACTCGAATGAAAATGCCGTGTGCAGCTGCGGCGTGCCGCGATAAATTTCGCTCCAGCGAGCTCTGACCATCGCGGAGATGCTGGGCATGCCGCCCGCGAGCGCGGCGAAGACGAACAGCGCCCAATCCGGTGCCTGGCAGCGAGTGCAAATCAGCAGCAGCAAGAGGGCGATCGCGCTGGTCCCGGTGGCATACGGCAGCACTCGGCGTTGGCCGAAGCGATCCGCTGCGCGCGCGATCTGCGGCGCGAGCAGCGCCATGGAAAAGGCGAACGTCGCCGCCACCGCGCCCGCTAACCAATAGGAGCCGCGTACCTGCGAGAGCATGGTAATGATGCCGATGCCGGTCATCGAGACCGGCAGGCGCGCGATTAGCCCGGCAGAGGAAAACGCCTTGCTGCCCGGGGCGGTGAACAGTTTGAAATAAGGATTTGCCATAAAATGGGCTCCGGAATGTTGCGGCTCGGTATTCGCTCAATGTCCATCATTGACATACGCCACGTATGTTACGTTAATTGACATACATAGCGTATGTCAATTATAACGTCATCAATAACGAGGCGGGAGTGAACCCATGGCACGTAAAGCGCGTACCGAAATGATTGAAGAAACCCGACAAAAGCTGGTGGCGGCGGCCCGCCTGCAATTCGGCAACGTGGGGTATGCCGAAACGGTGATGGATGATCTCACCGCCCAGGCCGGCCTGACGCGCGGCGCGCTCTATCACCATTTTGGCGATAAAAAGGGGCTGTTCCTGGCGGTGGTGCAGGCGATAGATGCGGAGATGGATGCGCATCTGGCTGAGATAACCGCGAGTACTGCGGATGACTGGGAGGCTTTTGCGGCGCGTTGCCGCAGTTATCTGATCATGATGACGGAGCCGCAAGCGCAACGCATTCTGTTGCGTGATTCACCTTCGGTGCTGGGAGCTGAATATCTGCGGGCCAGCAAGCTGGCGTGCATCAGCTGGATGACGGGCGCATTGGAGTTATTGATGGCGCAGCGGCGTATCGCCGTTGCCGATCCGGAAGCGCTGGCGCATTTAATCAACGGCGGCCTGATGGATGCCGCGCTGTGGGTCGCCCATCATCCGGAAAAAGACGTGGGGCTGGAACAAGCCTTGGCCAGTTTGAACCTGTTGCTGAACGGGCTGTGTTCCACCGCCGTATAGCCGTATAAGTGTTGATGTCAGCCGCCGCGCCGTTACCACGGCGGCTTAAGAGTGAACGGCAGCGGGCTCGACGTTTTGCGCCAGCTGAATATTGTTGCGGCCGCTGTGCTTCGCCAGATAGAGCGCGGCGTCGGCCGCGCCTATCGCCGATTCGATGTCCAGTTTTTCCAACGCGGAGATGCCGGCGCTGAGCGTCAGCGTGCCGCTGTGCTGCGGACTGGCGCCGTGCGGGATGTTCAGCTCCGCCACCCGCTGGCGCACCCGTTCGGCCAGCTGCGCCGCGTAGCCTTCGTGCACGTTGGTCAGCAGCACCAAAAATTCTTCCCCGCCGTAACGCACCACGATGTCGCGCGAACGCACCGCATCGCGGATGGCGACCGCCACCTGCACCAACGCCCGATCGCCCATGGCGTGGCCGTAGCTGTCGTTATAGACCTTGAAGTGGTCGATATCCAGCAACAGCACGTAATGATGGCCGGTTTGCGGTTCCAGCAGCATCGTGATCTTATTCTCCAGCCCGCGCCGGTTATAAAGGCCGGTCAGAGGATCGATCATGCTCAAATTATTGAATTTATCCCGCTCGTTATACAGGTTGGCCACCAGCGCGTGAGTAAAGATTTCACTGCGTTTCAACATCAGGTGGTGGATGGAGAAAGCGATAATAGGTAATAGCGTGGTGAATAATATCCGCAGGGTATTATGCATGCCGTCTAAAGCCAGGATCACCATTGTGGAAGGCACGGCGTGTAAACAAAAGGCGGTAAAGTTGTCCGTCAGGGAAATAGCGCTGATAAAAAAGATGCTAAACAAACTAATTAATAAAAAATCTTGGTTATTCGGTAGGCAATATTGACTTTTAACGTAAATATGTGCGGCCCAGAGCAGGCCGAGCACGCCGGCGAACAGGTTGAGTTTGCACAAGTATTTGCGTGGCGTTTGCAGGGACAATAGCGCCGCTACCAAACAAAATAGCGGTATACATAATAAAGGTAGGGTAAATGCGGGCGTATCCCTAAAAGGGAACAATAATGTAAATACGGAAGAGGCGGCATTCATTATCAGAAAAAGAAATAATGCCAGGCGCTGCTTGCTGTTCAGTAATTCCTGATAAGAACGGGCGTTCATACGGAGGTCACTCTTTGCAAAGTCGTTCTGTCGAATAATTAAGGTTGAGAAGCATTCCTTTGGCGCGAATATCCACTTGAATTGCATGGTTGAGGATTGTGATTATTATCATGCAAACAGGACTAGGAATTTTCTTATGTCAAATTATCATTTTTTCATGCTGGTGTCATCTGGGTTTGGTCAGCGCAGTGAAAATGATGCGGCGGCCAAAAAAGTGTTATATGATATTGGTTATCATTATCACTTGAAGGGGGTTGTCATGCTCACCGCCATGATTGCCGCGTGCGGGCTGTGGGGCGTCAGTTGGTGCCTCGGGGATCGCCTGGCCAGCGCCTGGGGCGTTTTGCTGCCTTGTGCGCTGATGCCGCTGCTGGCCTTGATCGACCTGGATATGGTGCAGTTGCGCACCCTGATCGTGATAGCGATGTTGGCCACGCTGGTGATGCTGTTCAACAGCCGGCTGCGCCACTATCTGCTGCTGCCTTCCTGTATGGCGCTGGCGGGCGGCCTGGCGGCAATCAGCCTCAACTTCAGCTTCGGGTGAAACGCCGGAAACGGCAAAACCACGCTTAGGCGTGTTTATCATCAATGCATTGGGATTTTTTCGAAGGAACTACCGGAGAGATCATCAATTGGTGCGAAGAGAGGGACTTGAACCCTCACGTCCGTAAGGACACTAACACCTGAAGCTAGCGCGTCTACCAATTCCGCCACCTTCGCACAGTCGATGTTGTTGCTTTGATTTATATTACGTCGCCAGCGTGGTGCGAAGAGAGGGACTTGAACCCTCACGTCCGTAAGAACACTAACACCTGAAGCTAGCGCGTCTACCAATTCCGCCACCTTCGCATCGATGCTGAGTGCAATATAAATCATGTGGTTATTTGGTGCGAAGAGAGGGACTTGAACCCTCACGTCCGTAAGGACACTAACACCTGAAGCTAGCGCGTCTACCAATTCCGCCACCTTCGCGTACCAGAAACATTACCGGAGTAACGTTACCACGGAGGCGAATTCTAGAGATTTTGGCGGACACGTCAACAGTTATTTCCCCGCTTTGCGGGCGTTTGCTGGAAAAACAGCCATATCGCCGCTTTTCTGCTGGTCAAACAGCCAAATCAGCCAATCAATCAACACTCTGACCCGCGGCGCCAGGAAACGGCCGGGCGGATACATGATGTAAATCGGCATCGGCGGAGGTGGCGTTTCCGCCAGCACTTCCACCAGTTCGCCCTGTTCCAGCCAAGGGGCAAGCGAATAGCGCGCCGCCTGTATCAATCCCATGCCGGCACGCGCGCCGGCGATATAGGCGTCGGCGCCGCTGACGCTCAGCCGGGCGGGCAGTTCGCGTAGTTCCAGCTTGCCGCCGCGGCAAAACTCCAGCGGGTAATCGCGGTTGCTGGCCAGCGAAAAATACCCCACCGCGCGGTGCGGCGCCAGGCTATCGATGTCGAGCGGCGTACCTTGGGCCTGCAGGTAAGCGGGGGAAGCGCAGGTGACCTGCGGCAGCTGGGCGATCCGCCGCGCCACCAGGCTGTCGTCTTCGGTTTCCCAGGCGCGCAGCACGCAGTCCACGCCTTCGCGCAGCAGATCGACGTGGGTGTCGTTGGCGCCCAGCGCCAGCGTGATGTCGGGATAGCGCCGGTAGAAGTCGTCCAGCGCCGGAATGACGACCTCGCGCGCCAGCGAATGGGGCATATCGATGCGCACTTTGCCGGACGGCTGCAGCTTATGGTGGCTGAACAGCGTGTCCGCCTCCTCCAGCGCGCCCAGCAACTGCACGCAGCGTTGATAGTAGAGACTGCCTTCGCTGGTCACCTGCACCTGGCGGGTGGTGCGGATCAGCAGGCGTACGCCCAGCCGCTGTTCCAGCCGTTTCAGCGCGTTGCTGACCGTGGCGCGCGGCAGCTGCAGGCGTTCGGCCGCCCGGCTGAAGCTGCCCAGTTCGACGATGCGGGTAAAAATGCGCATGGCTTGAACCTGATCCATGTCCACTCCGGATTGTTGGTGATTTTTGAACAGTGATGTGCAATCTGCATTATTTATCTTTGTCGCGTAAACAACCAGACTTTGCTGCGTTATCCATTCACCGCATGAGGGCAGCACAATGCAACAACGTAAACTCGGTTCCCACGGTCCCGTCGTCTCCGCCCTGGGGTTGGGATGCATGGGCATGAGCGACTTCTACTCCACCGGCGCCGATCGGCAGGAAGCCATCGCCACGCTGCACCGGGCGCTGGAGCTGGGCGTCACGCTGCTCGACACCGCCGACATGTATGGCCCGCACACCAACGAAGAGCTGGTGGGGGAAGCGATCAAAGGCAAACGGCAACAGGTGTTCCTGGCCACCAAGTTCGGCATCCTGCGCGATCCGGCGGATCCTTCGGCGCGCGGCGTCAGCAGCCGGCCCGAGTATATCCGGCGCTCCGTCGAGGGCAGCCTGCGGCGCTTGGGCGTGGAGGAGATCGATCTTTATTATCAGCACCGGGTCGATCCGCAGGTGCCGATCGAGGACGTCGTGGGCACGATGGCGGATCTGATCCGCGAAGGCAAGATCCGCCACATCGGCCTGAGCGAGGCGTCGGTCGCCACGCTGGAGCGGGCGCACAAGGTGCATCCGATCACCGCGCTGCAGACCGAATATTCGCTGTGGACCCGCGACGCCGAGCAGGGCGTGCTGGCGGCCTGCGAGCGCCTGGGCATCGGCTTTGTGCCCTACAGCCCGTTAGGGCGCGGTTTCCTCACCGGCGCTATCCAGCGGCCGGAGGATCTGGCCGAGGACGACTTCCGCCGCAGCAACCCGCGCTTCCAGGGGGAAAACTTCAGCCGCAATCTGGCGCTGGTGGAGAAGGTGAGCGAGCTGGCGGCGCAGAAGGGCGTTAAACCTTCGCAGCTGGCGCTGGCCTGGGTGTTGGCGCAGGGGGAACACATCGTGCCGATCCCCGGCACCAAACGCCGTCGTTACCTGGAAGAGAACGTCGCGGCGGCGGAGATAACGCTGAGCGCGGCTGAGCTGGCGGCGATTGAAGCGGTGTTCCCGCTGAGCGCGGCGGCCGGCGATCGCTACGGCGCGGAGTCGATGACCTACATCAACGGTTAAAAAAAAGCGCGGCCTGCAGGCCGCGCTCTGTCGTTTTCCGCCAACGGCGAATTATTTCTTCTTCGGCGCGCGCGGCGGACGGCCGACGGTCGCCTGGTACACCTTGAAGCGGCCGTTCTGCGCCAGCACTTCGTGGCTGCCGAAGGTGGCGTCCAGAATGTCCGGGTATGGCAGGAAGGCGTTGGCGACAATGCGCAGTTGGCCGCCGATCGGCAGGTGCTTCACCGCGCCGCGGATCAGGGTTTCGGCGGCGGTCAGGCTGGTCTGCAGCCCGTCGTGGAACGGCGGGTTGGAGATGATCATATCGAAACGGCCGGTGATGTCGGAGTAAACGTTGCTGACGATCACTTCGCCTTCGATGCCGTTGGCGGCCAGCGTCGCGCGGCTGGATTCCAACGCGGCGGCGTTGACGTCGCTGAGGGTCAATTTGACTTTCGGCGACAGCTTGGACATTACCGAGGCCATGACGCCGGCGCCGCAGCCGATGTCCAGCACCTTGCCTTTCATGTGTTTTTCCAGCGTCGACAGCAGCAGCGAGCTGCCGACGTCCAGACCGTCGCGGCTGAACACGCCCGGCAGCGTTTTCACTTCCAGATCGTGCAGCTGATAGCTGTCCCACCAGTCGTTCAGGTCGAACTCGGTCTGCGCGTCCAGGCGGCCGTGATACAGGCCGCAGCGGCGCGCGCTGTCGATTTTCACCAGCGTGACGTGGCCTTCCAGCGTTGGCTCGGCGCTGCGCACGCCGCTGCGGTTTTCACCGACCACGAACACGTCCGCGCCCACCGGCAGCAGCGCCAGGATGTTGCACAGCTGGAATTGCGCTTCCTGCTTGCTCTTCGGCCAGTAGTAAACCAGCGTGTCGCAGTCGGCGACGAAAGCGGGATCGACGGTCAAACCGAACTGCACGTTATCGCCCATCGTCCGGTTCAGTAACTGCCAGTGATGGTATTGCTGAGTGTGGACGCGCACGTCCGCGGCCTCGAATTGGGCCGGCAGGCTGTCCTGCAGGTCGCCGGCAAACAGCACGCGGCGTTCGATAAATTCATCACTGTGGCGCAGCATGACTTCACTGGCGGGGGTTAATGCAGACATCAGATATTGGCTCCTGGAAATGAGACCGGGGATTATAGAGCTTTGTGGCGATATGTTCGACGGGTTTGTTGGCGCGGGCTGCGCGGGTTTGTTAGCATAGCGCGGCGCATGGCAGGCATGGCGCACCACAACGGGTAGGAATCGGCATGGCATCAAAACGCGACTGGCTGTTACAACAACTGGGTATTACGCAGTGGACATTGCGCCGCCCGGGCGTGTTGCAGGGCGAAGTGGCGGTCAGTCTGCCGCCCGAGACGCGCCTGCTGGTGGTGGCGCAGACGCAGCCGGCGCCCGACGATCCGCTGTTTTGCGACGTGCTGCGCAGCCTGGGGCTGACGCCGGCGCAAACCTACAGCCTGACGCCGGAACAGGTGGCGATGCTGCCTGAAGAGACCGCATGCAACAGTTGGCGGCTGGGCGTGACGGAACCGCTCGCGGTCGCCGGCGCGCAGCTACACAGCCCGGCGCTGGCCGAGCTTTCCCAAGACGCGGGGGCCAAACGCGCCCTCTGGCAGCAGATTTGTCATCATGAACACGATTTCTACCCTGACGGCGGCCGACCTGGCCACGGCCTTCAACATTGAGCAAGCCAGCCACGCTTTCCCCTGGACGGAAACCACCTTTGCCAGCAATCAGGGCGATCGCTACCTTAACCTGAAGCTGAGCGCCGATGGGGAGATGGCGGGGTTCGCCATCACGCAGATCGTGCTGGACGAAGCCACGCTGTTCAACATCGCCATTCATCCGCAGCACCAGCGCCGGGGCTTTGGCCGCCTGCTGCTCAACGCGCTGATCGAACAGCTGGAGAGCCGCGGCGTGGTCACGCTGTGGCTGGAAGTCCGTGCCTCCAACCAGGCGGCGATCGCGCTGTATGAAGATCTCGGTTTCAACGAAGTCACCGTGCGCCGCAATTATTACCCGAGCGCCCACGGCCGCGAAGACGCGATCGTGATGGCGTTGCCGCTGGGGTAATCAGCCCGGCCGGAAAAAGCATTGATTGTCACCGGTTGGCAAATCGGCGAAAATGCCCGGCTGTTATCTTTTATTCACCGCTTTGCCCGGCGCCGCGATCGGCGCGTTCTGATGATGTCGCAGGGCGGACTAACCGTAGAACCTGAAAACCATGTCTCCTAGTGAATTTGCCCGCGAAGTCTCCAAAAGAAGAACTTTCGCCATCATCTCGCACCCCGATGCCGGTAAAACCACCATTACCGAAAAAGTGCTGCTATTCGGACAGGCGATCCAGACCGCCGGTACGGTAAAAGGCCGCGGCTCCAGCCAGCACGCCAAATCCGACTGGATGGAAATGGAAAAGCAGCGTGGGATCTCGATCACCACCTCGGTGATGCAGTTCCCGTATCGCGACAGCCTGGTCAACCTGCTGGATACCCCGGGGCACGAGGACTTCTCCGAAGATACGTATCGCACCCTGACCGCCGTGGACTGCTGTCTGATGGTGATCGACGCCGCCAAGGGCGTTGAGGATCGCACCCGCAAGCTGATGGAAGTCACCCGTCTGCGCGACACGCCGATCCTGACCTTCATGAACAAGCTGGACCGCGACATCCGCGATCCGATGGAAGTGATGGACGAAGTCGAGCGCGAACTGAAAATCGCCTGTTCGCCTATCACCTGGCCGATCGGCTGCGGCAAGCTGTTTAAAGGCGTTTATCACCTGTACAAGGATGAAACCTACCTGTACCAGACCGGTAAAGGCCACACCATTCAGGAAGTGCGCATCGTCAAGGGCCTGAACAACCCGGAGCTGGATGTCGCCGTAGGCGAAGATCTGGCGGCGCAGCTGCGCGATGAGCTGGAGCTGGTGCAGGGCGCTTCCCACGAGTTCGATCAGGCGGCGTTCCTGAGCGGCGAGCTGACCCCGGTGTTCTTCGGTACCGCACTCGGTAACTTCGGCGTGGATCATATGCTGGACGGTCTGGTGGCCTGGGCGCCGGCGCCGATGCCGCGCAAAACCGACACCCGTGAAGTGACGGCGGCGGAAGAGAAATTCACCGGCTTTGTGTTCAAGATCCAGGCCAACATGGATCCGAAGCACCGCGACCGCGTGGCCTTTATGCGCGTGGTGTCCGGCCGTTACGAGAAGGGCATGAAGCTGCGTCAGGTGCGCACCGGCAAAGACGTGGTGATCTCCGACGCGCTGACCTTTATGGCCGGCGACCGTTCGCACGTGGAAGAAGCCTATCCGGGCGACATCATCGGTCTGCACAACCATGGCACCATTCAGATCGGCGATACCTTCACCCAAGGTGAAGACATGAAGTTCACCGGCATCCCGAACTTCGCGCCGGAACTGTTCCGCCGCATTCGCCTGCGCGATCCGCTGAAGCAGAAACAGCTGCTGAAGGGGCTGGTGCAGCTGTCGGAAGAGGGCGCGGTGCAGGTGTTCCGCCCGATCGCCAACAACGATCTGATCGTCGGCGCGGTCGGCGTGCTGCAGTTCGACGTGGTCGTGGCGCGTTTGAAGAGCGAGTACAACGTGGAAGCGCTGTATGAGTCGGTCAACGTGTCGACCGCGCGCTGGGTCGAGTGCGACGACGTGAAGAAGTTCGAAGAGTTCAAGCGCAAGAACGAGATCAACCTGGCGTTGGACGGTGGGGACAACCTGTCCTACATCGCGCCGACCATGGTGAACCTCAACCTGACGCAGGAACGCTATCCTGACGTGACCTTCCGCAAGACCCGCGAACACTGATACATCGGCAGGGCGCCTGGTGCGCCCTGCCAGTTCCCCGTATTCTCACTCCGCTAATTAATAAATCTTCCTCATATTTTATCCTGCGAATCGATGTCGCCCAGGCGAGACGCGATTGGCCTGCGTTTTCCGCCGCATGGTCTATCTTTAACGAGATGTCCGCACATTGCTTGAGAGTAAATCACTGTAATACGCTGATTGTTTGGTGAGTTATTCTGATGTGTTGCCGATAGGAGACAGTCTGTTTCCTTAAATATCAATGAGATGACTGTTTTGCCGTTTCGTGTCACTTGGTCTGTCGTCAATAGGCGACAGTTTTTTGATTAAAAATCCGACTCAACGCTTTTTTTGTTTGATTTTTAAGGTGTTTATGGAGTTGGCACGGCGGTTGCAATATTCCTGTCGTGAACGCTTAATCGTATAGCGATGATGAAGTATTTACCGAGAGGCCGCGTGAAGGCGGCTGAAGGGTTCCGGCGCTCTGGCGCTGGGGCCCCCAACAAAAGGAAGAGATCGATGAAAAAGACCAAATTTGCACACTCGCTGATGGCTGTTGTTTTGGGTTCTGCTTTGGTGAGCGGCACTGCGCTGGCCGAAGACAGTCTGCTCAACAAGGCGTCTAACGCCGCGGACAGTGCCGGTGCCAAAATCGATAGCTCCATGAAAAAAGTTGACGGTTACATGGATGACAGCGCGATAACGGCTAAAGTTAAAAGTGCATTGGTGGACGATAAGAGCATCAAAAGCACTGACATTTCGGTGAAAACCGAAAAAGGCACCGTGATCCTGAGCGGGTTTGTCGGCAGCCAGGCGCAGGCGGAGCATGCGGTTGCGGTTGCCGGCAAGGTGGAAGGCGTCAAAACCGTCAGCGACAAGCTGCACGTGAAAGATGAAGCCAACCAGTCGATCAAATCGTATGCCGGCGACACCGCCACCACCAGCGAGCTGAAAGCCAAGCTGCTGGCCGATGACATCGTGCCGTCGCGCAATGTGAAAGTGGAAACCACCGATGGCGTGGTGCAGCTTTCCGGTGAAGTGAAAACGCAGGCGCAGTCTGAGCGTGCCGAAAGCATCGCCAAGGCTATCGACGGCGTGAAAAGCGTGAAAAACGACCTGGTGGTCAAGCAGTAATCCCGCCAGGCGCCCGTAACAAGTAACAACAAGCCGCATCTGTCGGGCCGTCAAGGCGGCCCGACGTGTACCACCAAAAAAAGAAACTGATTTGCCGTCGATGTCCCGTTGTCGGGGCGGTAGACGGCAGCGAATTTTTTCACAATGGTAAGGAGAAGCTTATGTTTCGTTGGGGCATTATCTTTTTAGTCATCGCGCTTATCGCTGCGGCACTGGGGTTCGGTTCGCTGGCGGGCACCGCCGCCTGGGCCGCCAAAGTCGTGTTCGTTGTCGGCATCATCCTGTTCCTGGTCAGTCTGTTCACCGGCCGTCGGCGCCCTTAGCCGGCAGGCATTTTCCTGCAAACTGTAACAAAGCTTAATTCCTTTTCTCACGTCGGGGAGGGCCGGCCATGAACAGCGACATCATCGTCGGGCGCTGGAAACAGCTGAAAGGTCAGGTATGGCAGGCTTGGGCCGAATGGTCCGGCAGCGATGGTGCCTGGTTGGCCGGCAGCAATGATTTCCTCGTCGGCGTGCTGCAAGAGGATTACGGAAGAGAGCGAGACGCGGTATCCTCGGAGAAAACGTCTCACTGAGGATGCCAAGTTGGGATACAGAATACCCATCACGCTCGGCAATATAGAACCGCTGGCGTCTAAACCTTTTCGACCAGGAAAAATGGCGTTGGTCTGCGAAGGCGGCGGCCAGCGCGGCATTTTCACCGCCGGCGTGCTGGACGAGTTTCAGCGCGCGGGCTTTAACCCTTTCGATCTGCTGATCGGCACATCGGCCGGCGCTCAGAATCTGTCTGCCTATATCTGCGGGCAGATGGGCTACGCGCGCCGGGTGATCACCCGTTACACCACTTCGGCACAGTTCTTCAATCCGCTGCGCTTCGTGCGCGGCGGGCATCTGATCGATCTCGATTGGCTGGTTGATACGGCGGCGGCGCAGATGCCACTGGCGATGGACGTGGCGGAACAGCACTTTACCGACGGGCGCGAATTCCTGCTGTGCGCCTGCCGCAGCGACGATTTCGAACCGACCTATCTGCCGGCGCAGCGCGAACGCTGGCTGCCGGCCATCAAGGCGTCCAGCGCCATTCCCGGCTTCTACCGTCAGGGCGTGGAGTTGGACGGCGTCAGCTATCAGGACGGCGGCATCAGCGATGCGATCCCGGTGGAAGAGGCCTATCGCCGCGGCGCCGACACCATCGTGGTGATCCGCACCGTGCCTTCGCAAATGTACTACACCCCGCAGTGGATGAAGCGCATGGAGCATTGGCTGAGCGACAGCAGCCTGCAGCAGATGGTGCGCATCCTGCAGCATCACGAGCAAAGCTATCACCGCATCCAGCGCTTTATCGAAAAGCCGCCGGGCAAGCTGCGCATCTTCGAGATCTTCCCGCCGAAGCCGCTGGCCAGCAATGCGCTGGGCAGCCGATTGGGGGCGCTCAATCAGGATTATCACCTGGGGCGCCGCTGCGGCCGCTACTTCCTGGCCACCGTCGGCCAGTGGATGGCGCAGCAGGAACCCGACGGCATGAAGGTGCGAAAAGCGTTGTCGCGCCGCCTGATCCAGCCGGAGAACGTCAGAATGCCTTCGCCGATCGTGACCGACATCGCCATGCCCACCGAGCGGGCGGCGCAGCCGGAGGCGGCGGTAGCGGCGCCGAAAATCATCCTGCCGGGCGATCTGCCGCCGGGTGAAGGGGGGGCGCTGTGAGTTACGCCTTTACCGACACCCACTGCCATTTCGATTTCCCGCCCTTTACCGGGCATGAGGCCGAGAGCCTGGCGCGGGCGGCAAGCGCCGGCGTAAAGCGCATCATCATCCCGACCGTCACCGCCGATCGCTTCGCGCGGGTGTTGCGGCTGGCGCAGGAGCATGCGCCGCTGTTCGCCGCACTGGGGCTGCACCCGCTGTATATCGCGCAGCATCATGAGCCGCAGTTGGAACAGTTGGCGGCGCTGCTGGCCGAACGGCCGCACAAGCTGGTGGCGGTGGGGGAGATCGGGCTCGATCTGTATATGGATAACCCACAGTTCGAGCGGCAGCAAAGCGTGCTGCTGGCCCAACTGAAGCTGGCGAAACAGCATGACCTGCCGGTGATCCTGCATTCGCGCCGCACCCACGACCAGTTGGCCGCCGCGCTGCGGCGCATGCAGCTGCCGCGCCGCGGCGTGGTGCACGGCTTTGCCGGCAGCCTGTCGCAGGCGCAGGCGTTTATCCGCCTCGGCTATTACATCGGCGTGGGCGGCACCATCACCTATGAGCGGGCGCAGAAAACGCGCGCCGTGATGGCGCAGCTGCCGCTTGAGGCGCTGCTGCTGGAGACCGATGCGCCGGACATGCCGCTGGTCGGCTATCAGGGGCAGCCGAACCGCCCCGAGCGCGCCGCCGAGGTGTTTCACGCGCTGTGTGAACTGCGGCCGGAACCGGCCGACGTGATAGCCGCCCACCTGCAACGCAATACCCAAGCGCTGTTCGCCATTCCGAATTGAGGTCTGCATAACGTGACTTGCGTCACGTTATAAGATTTTCATTTGCGTCTCGTTGTATACATTTGTGACATAAATCGGTGCGAGGGTGACCTCGCTCAGTATAATCCCCCCCGAAACTCTCCAATAGCAGACCTCTCTTCATGAGCAGGGATGTATTTTATTTTTTGCAACAGGGAAACTTTGCATGCAACTCATCATGAGTCTGGTCGGGATGGCGGTGCTGATCGCCATTGCGGTGCTGCTCTCCAGCAACCGTCGGGCCATCAAACTGCGCACCGTGGTGTGGGCGTTCATCATTCAGGTCGGTATCGGCGCGCTGGTGCTGTACGTGCCGCTGGGCCGCAGCATCCTCGGCAGTATGTCTAACGGCGTGGCAAACGTTATCGCTTACGGCAATCAGGGCATTTCGTTCATCTTCGGCGGGCTGGTTTCCGACAAGATGTTCGAGGTGTTTGGCGGCGGCGGCTTCGTGTTCGCGCTGCGCGTCCTGCCGGTGATCGTGTTCTTCTCCTCGCTGATTGCGGTGCTGTACTACCTCGGCATCATGCAGTTGGTGATCCGCGTGCTGGGCGGCGGCCTGCACAAGTTGCTGGGCACCTCGCGCACCGAATCGCTGTCGGCGACCGCCAACATTTTCGTCGGCCAGACCGAAGCGCCGCTGGTGGTGCGTCCGTATATCGCCACCATGAGCCAGTCAGAACTGTTCGCCGTGATGTGCGGCGGCCTGGCTTCGGTGGCCGGTTCGGTGCTGGCGGGATACGCGCAGATGGGCGTGCCGCTGGAATACCTGATCGCCGCGTCCTTCATGGCCGCGCCGGGCGGGCTGCTGTTCGCCAAGCTGATGGTGCCGGAAACCGAGCAGACCCACGATAAAGACGATGCGATGAAACTGATCGCCGAAGAGGATCGTCCTGCCAACGTGATCGATGCGGCGGCTTCCGGCGCGGCTTCCGGCATGCAGCTGGCGCTGAACGTCGGCGCGATGCTGCTGGCGTTTATCGCGCTGATCGCCTTGCTCAACGGCATTCTCGGCGGCATCGGCGGCTGGTTCGATTACCCGCAGCTGTCGCTCGAGCTGATCCTCGGCTGGGTGTTCTCGCCGATCGCCTTCCTGATTGGCGTGCCGTGGAGTGAAGCGATGACCGCCGGTTCGTTTATCGGCCAGAAGATCATCGTCAACGAGTTTGTCGCCTATATGAACTTCGGCGCCTATCTGCGTCCGGACGATGTGGTGGCGGCGGAAGGCCTGCAGGTGCTGTCAACGCACACCAAGGCGATCATCTCCTTTGCGCTGTGCGGTTTTGCCAACCTCTCCTCGGTGGCGATCCTGCTGGGCGGTTTGGGCAGCATGGCACCCAACCGTCGCCATGACATCGCGCGTTTCGGTCTGAAGGCCGTGGCGGCGGGCACGCTGTCCAACCTGATGAGTGCCACCATCGCCGGCTTCTTCCTGGCGCTGTAAGCCCTCGCTGAGCCCGCGTCGGCGCGACCGATCGCGGGACTCCGCCTATACTCTAAGCAACGCGGGTGCTTGCCGCATCCGCGATCTTCAGCCGCTTCTTTAGCGAATTTGTGAACGATATCGCGTTATTTTGTGATGTTCTTCACATATAATTCCGGTCTGTTACAGTGCTATTTCATATAGTGTGACGATGAACGCGAATCGCCCCCGGCATTCGTGTTCAAATAGCTATTACTGGCCGGCCGCAAGGCGGGTGGCCATGTGCGGTGAGAAGGATCTCAGTTGCCGCCGCGGGAACGCCGTTCCCCTGCGCTATCTTCATGGAACCAAGTCCGCTCGCCAACACCCAGGTACTCAGTTGGAGAGTTTTATGACCGAATTAACCGCAGCAGCGCAACGTGCGCTGAACTTGATGGATTTAACCACGCTGAACGATGATGACACCGACGAGAAAGTGATCGCCCTCTGTCGTCAGGCCAACAGCCCGGCCGGCCACACGGCGGCCATCTGCATCTACCCGCGTTTTGTCCCGGTGGCGCGTAAGGCGCTGCGCGAGCAAGGCACGCCGGACATCCGTATCGCCACCGTGACCAACTTCCCGCATGGCAACGACGATATCGACATCGCGCTGGCGGAAACCCGCGCGGCCATCGCCTATGGGGCGGATGAAGTGGACGTGGTGTTCCCTTACCGCGCGCTGATCGCCGGCAACGAACAGGTCGGTTTCGAGCTGGTGAAACAGTGCAAACAGGCTTGCCAGGCGGCCAACGTGCTGCTGAAAGTGATCATCGAAACCGGTGAGCTGAAGCAGGCCGATCTGATCCGCAAGGCGTCCGAGATCGCCATCAAGGCCGGCGCCGACTTTATCAAGACCTCCACCGGCAAGGTGCCGGTCAACGCCACCCTGGAGAGCGCCGAGCTGATGATGTCAGTGATCCGCGATATGGGCGTGGCGAAGACGGTGGGCTTCAAGCCGGCCGGCGGCGTGCGCACCGCGGAAGACGCGCTGCATTATCTGCAACTTGCCGATCGTATTCTGGGCGAAGGGTGGGCCGACGCGCGGCATTTCCGCTTTGGCGCTTCCAGCCTGCTGGCCAGCTTGCTGGCCGCGCTGGGCCACCAAACCCAGACCGCCGGCGGCGGCTACTGATCGATATCGTTGGCGGGCGCCAGGCGCGCCCGTCTGCACCGACTCTCGGCGACACAGGGGGATGCCTTGTTCCTGGCTCAAGAAATTATTCGTAAAAAACGCGACGGCCAGCCGTTAAGCGAAGCGGAAATCCGCTTTTTCATCAACGGCATTCGCGACAATGTGGTGTCGGAAGGGCAGATCGCCGCGCTGGCGATGACCATTTATTTCCATGACATGAGCATGCCGGAGCGCGTGGCGCTCACCATGGCGATGCGCGATTCCGGCACCGTGCTGGACTGGAAGAGTTTGGCGCTGAACGGCCCGATCGTCGACAAGCACTCGACCGGCGGCGTGGGCGACGTGACTTCGCTGATGCTCGGCCCGATGGTGGCGGCCTGCGGCGGCTATGTGCCGATGATCTCCGGCCGCGGCCTGGGGCATACCGGCGGCACGCTGGACAAACTGGAAGCCATTCCGGGCTTCAATATTTTCCCGGACGATAACGCCTTCCGCAAAATCATTCAGGACGTCGGCGTGGCGATCATCGGCCAGACCAGCTCGCTGGCGCCGGCGGACAAGCGTTTTTACGCCACCCGCGATATCACCGCCACCGTGGATTCTATCCCGCTGATCACCGCCTCCATTCTGGCCAAGAAGCTGGCGGAAGGGTTGGATGCGCTGGTGATGGACGTGAAGGTCGGCTCCGGCGCCTTTATGCCGACCTATGCCCTGTCGCAAGATTTGGCGCAGGCGATCGTCGGCGTGGCCAACGGCGCGGGCTGCAAGACCACCGCGCTGCTGACCGACATGAATCAGGTGCTGGCTTCCAGCGCCGGCAACGCGGTGGAAGTGCGCGAAGCGGTGCGCTTCCTGACCGGCGAATACCGCAACCCGCGCCTGCTGGAAGTGACGCTGGCGCTGAGCGTAGAGATGCTGTTGTCCGGCGGCCTGGCGAAAGACGAGGCCGACGCGCGCGCCAAGCTGCAGGCTGTGCTGGATAACGGCAAGGCGGCGGAGGTGTTTGGCCGCATGGTGGCGGCGCAGCAGGGGCCGATAGACTTCGTCGAACGCTACGATAGCTATCTGCCGGCGGCAACGCTGAGCAAGCCGGTGTATGCTGAAAAGCCGGGCATCATCAGCGCCATGGATACCCGTGCGCTGGGCATGGCGGTGGTGTCGTTGGGCGGCGGCCGCCGTCGGGCGAGCGACGCCATCGATTACAGCGTTGGCCTGACCGAGATGGCGCGCCTGGGCGATACGGCGGATTCCCAGCAGCCGCTGGCGATGATCCACGCCAACGATGAAGAGAGCTGGCAGCAGGCGGCCGATGCGGTGCGCAGCGCAATGACGCTGAGCGACAAGGCGCCGGAAGCGACGCCGGTGGTGTATAAGCGCATCACTCAAGCGTGATGACCCTCGTCTTTCAAGCCGTAGCGTTGTTGGCTGCACGCGTGCACCCCAGTCACTTACTTGAGTAAGCTCCTGGGGATACACGCGCTAGCCGCCTAGCTACAACTTGAAATCCATTGGGTATAAATTTAGAGAATAAGGGCGATTGCAGTTTTGCGGTCGCAATAGCGTGAGAACACGCAGGAGAGCACAGATGAAACGCACATTTATTATGGTATTGGACTCCTTCGGCATCGGCGCCAGCGAAGACGCCGAACGTTTTGGCGATCAGGGTTCCGACACCCTGGGCCACATCGCCGAGGTTTGCGCGCGCGGTGAGGCCAACGTGGGCCGTCAGGGCCCGCTGACGCTGCCTAACCTGAGCCGTCTGGGCCTCGGCAAAGCGGCGGAAGAGTCGACCGGCAACTTCCCGCAGGGGCTGGATCGCAACGCCGACATCATCGGCGCCTACGGCTACGCCAGCGAGCTCTCTTCCGGTAAAGACACGCCGTCTGGCCACTGGGAAATCGCCGGCGTGCCGGTGCTGTTCGACTGGGGCTACTTCAAGGACGAGCACAACAGCTTCCCGCAGGCGCTGCTGGATAAGCTGGTGGAGCGCGCCAATCTGCCGGGCTACCTGGGCAACTGCCACTCATCCGGCACCGTGATCCTCGATCAGTTGGGTGAAGAGCACATGAAAACCGGCAAGCCGATTTTCTACACCTCCGCCGACTCGGTATTCCAGATCGCCTGTCACGAAGAGACCTTCGGCCTGGAGCGCCTGTATGAGCTGTGCGAAATCGCGCGTGAAGAGCTGACCGAAGGCGGTTACAACATCGGCCGCGTGATCGCGCGTCCGTTCGTCGGCGACAAGCCGGGCCACTTCCAGCGCACCGGCAATCGCCACGATCTGGCGGTAGAGCCGCCGGCGCCGACCGTGCTGAAAAAGCTGGTGGACGAGAAGGGCGGCGAAGTGGTGTCGATCGGTAAAATCGCCGACATCTATGCCAACGTCGGCATCACCAAGAAGGTGAAGGCGACCGGCATCGACGCGCTGTTAGACGCGACCCTGATCGAAATGGAAAAGGCCGGCGACAACACCATCGTGTTCACCAACTTCGTGGACTTCGACTCCTCCTACGGTCACCGTCGCGACGTGGCGGGCTACGCCGCCGCGCTGGAGCTGTTCGACCGCCGCCTGCCGGAACTGCTGAAGCTGGTGAAAGACGAAGACATCATCATCTTCACCGCTGACCACGGCTGCGATCCGACCTGGAGCGGCACCGACCACACCCGCGAGCACATTCCGGTGCTGGTTTACGGCCCGAAAGTGAAACCGGGTTCGCTGGGCCACCGCGAGACCTTCGCCGACATCGGCCAGACCGTCGCCAATTACTTTGGCCTGTCGCCGATGGATTACGGTAAGACCCTGTTCTAAGCCCTGTCTTTCAAGCCGCAGCGTTGTTAGCTTCACGCGTGAACCCCAGTCGCTTACTCAAGTAAGCTCCTGGGGATTCCCCCGCCAGCTGCCTGGCTGCAACTCGACATTCAAGGCTTGGATGTTTGACGTTTCTATTAAATAAGATTTCTAAAGGAAGAAAATTATGGCTACGCCGCACATTAATGCTGAGATGGGTGATTTCGCTGACGTAGTACTGATGCCGGGCGACCCGCTGCGCGCAAAATACATCGCCGAAACCTTCCTGGAAGGCGCGGTGGAAGTGAACAACGTGCGCGGCATGTTGGGCTTCACCGGCACCTACAAAGGCCGCCGCATCTCCGTAATGGGCCACGGCATGGGCATTCCGTCCTGCTCCATCTACGCGCGCGAGCTGATCGCCGAATTCGGCGTGAAGAAGATCATTCGCGTGGGGTCCTGCGGCGCGGTGCGTGACGATATCAAACTGCGCGACGTGGTGATCGGCATGGGCGCGTGCACCGACTCCAAGGTGAACCGTCTGCGCTTCAAGGACAACGACTACGCGGCGATCGCCGACTTCGACATGGTGCGCAACGCGGTCGACGCGGCGGCGGCGCAGGGCATCCCGGCGCGCGTGGGCAACATCTTCTCCGCCGATCTGTTCTACACCCCGGATCCGGATATGTTCCAGGTGATGAAGAAGTACGGCATCCTGGGCGTGGAAATGGAAGCGGCCGGCATCTACGGCGTGGCGGCGGAGCTGTACGAAGAGTTCGGCTGTAAGGCGCTGACCATCTGCACCGTGTCCGACCACATCCTGCGTCACGAAGCGACCACGGCGGCGGAACGCCAGACCACCTTTAACGAAATGATCGTTATCGCGCTGGAATCCGTGCTGCTGGGCGACAAAGCGTAATACCGCGGCGGGCGTCGTCATGGCGCCCGCCCGTCAATCCATTCACTCCGCATGGCCGTTTTTGGCTAACGCTTTACCTTTCAATTGGATGTGGATCCCGTTGTTACGGACAATCTATTCACCGAAAGGACAAGAAAACGGCACGAACGCATTCAACGCTTGGCCTGAATTACCCCTGCTTAGGCGCTTCCTGTTTTTTCTCCGGCGCATCGTCTTCCACCGTATTGCCTTCTTCCAGTGGTGTGTTGGCGGTCAACAGGTAGGGCGACTGCTGCCAGCGGCTGCGGCGGTGTTGCAGCAGGGTACGCGCCAGAATGATGCCGATCGCCAGCGCCAGCAGGATCATCAGGCGCAGCAGGTTGGTGGTGTTGTCCACCTGCTTGGATTCGGTCGCCAGTACGTGGGTGTCGAGGGTGATGCGGATAAAGCCGATCGGGCCGTCTTTGCCCTGAATGGATTCGACCAACTGGTGGTTGAAGTAGCTGCCGGCGCGTTTGCCGTCGAGCGACAGGCGATCGCGTATACTTATCTGTTCCCCGGCGTGGGAGACCAGCGTGCCGTCCAGCTGATACACGCTGACGTCGAGAATGCGGCTGTGATCGGTGAGCTGCTTGAGGATGGCGTCGATGCGCGGATTGTTGCCGTCGTCGTCCAGCAGCGGCGCCAGGCTGTAGGCGACCTGTTTGGTCAGCGTCTGCGCCAGCTCTTCCACCTGCTCGGATCGCGCCATTTGGTGACTCAGGCTAAAATAAGAGGCGCCCTGCATCAGCAGCACCAGCAAAGCCAGGCAAATCAGGATAATAGCGGTGCGGTGCAGGCGAAATTTCAGTTTAGCGCGAGCCATGCAGGTTCCTTGGGCATCGGGGACACTTTATGTTGCCAGAACCGCTGGCGATAGGATAGCTTGATGCGTCGTTTTATCATGCAGCGTTTTTGTCCATTCAGGAGTCAATGATGTCAAACAGTCTGACCTATTGCGATCTTCCGGCGGAGATCTCTCAATGGCCGGGTCTTCCCCTTTCGCTCAGCGGCGACGAAGTGATGCCGCTGGACTACCGGGCGGGCAATACCGGGTGGCTGTTATATGGCAGGGCGCTGGACAAGGCGCGCATTACCCAATTCCAACGCAAGCTGGGCGCGGCGATGGTGATCGTCACCGCCTGGGGCGTGGACGACTATCAGGTGGTGCGGCTGGCGGGCACCTTGACGCCGCGCGCCAAGCTGCTGGCGGCGGAGAGCGGGCTGGATGTGGCGCCGCTCGGCAAAATCCCGCACCTGCGCACGCCGGGGCTGCTGGTGATGGACATGGATTCAACGGCGATCGAGATCGAGTGCATCGATGAGATCGCCAAGCTGGCGGGCGTCGGCGAGCAGGTGGCGGAAGTGACCGAACGCGCGATGCGCGGCGAGCTGGACTTTACCGCCAGCCTGCGCCAGCGCGTCGGTACGCTGAAAGGGGCCGACGCCAACATCCTTAAGCAGGTGCGCGACGAGCTGCCGCTGATGCCGGGGCTGACCAGCCTGGTGGGCAAGCTGCAGGCGATGGGCTGGCATGTGGCGATCGCCTCCGGCGGCTTCACCTACTACGCCGAATACCTGCGCAACCGGCTGCGGCTGGTGGCGGCGGCGGCCAACGAGCTGGAGATCCGCGACGGCAAGCTGACCGGCGAAGTGCTGGGGCCGGTGGTGGACGCGCAGTTCAAAGCCGATACGCTGCTGCGGCTGGCGGAGAAGCTGGAGATCCCGCTGGCGCAGACCGTGGCCATCGGCGACGGCGCCAACGATTTGAAAATGATGCAGGCGGCGGGGCTGGGCATCGCCTACCACGCCAAACCGAAAGTGTATGAAAAAGCGCAGGTGGCGATCCGGCATGCGGATTTGATGGGCGTGCTGTGTATTCTCACCGGCAGCCTGAAACACGAAGTGCGATAACGAAAGATTGAGGTAAGACGTGGCAAAAGCGGCAAAACGGGCATTTGTGTGCAATGAGTGCGGGGCGGACTATCCGCGTTGGCAGGGGCAGTGCAGCGCCTGCCATGCCTGGAACACCATCACGGAAGTGCGTTTGGCCGCGTCGCCCGCTGCGGCGCGCAACGATCGCCTCAGCGGCTATGCCGGCGACGCCGGCGTCAGCAAAGTGCAGAAGCTGTCGGAAATCAGCCTTGAGGCGCTGCCGCGCTTCACCACCGGCTTTCTCGAGTTCGATCGCGTGCTGGGCGGCGGCGTGGTGCCCGGCAGCGCGATTCTGATCGGCGGCAACCCCGGCGCCGGCAAGAGCACCCTGTTGCTGCAGGTGCTGTGCAAACTGTCCGAACAGATGAAAACCCTGTACGTCACCGGCGAGGAATCGCTGCAGCAGGTGGCGATGCGCGCCCACCGTCTGGGGCTGCCGACCGGCGGCCTGAACATGCTGTCGGAAACCAGCATCGAGCAGATCTGCCTGATCGCCGAGCAGGAACAGCCGAAGCTGATGGTGATCGACTCGATTCAGGTGATGCACATGGCGGACATTCAGTCTTCGCCGGGCAGCGTGGCGCAGGTGCGGGAAACCGCCGCCTATCTGACGCGCTTCGCCAAGACGCGCGGCGTGGCGATCGTGATGGTCGGCCACGTCACCAAAGACGGCTCGCTGGCCGGGCCGAAAGTGCTGGAACACTGCATCGACTGTTCGGTGCTGCTGGACGGCGACGCCGATTCCCGCTTCCGCACCCTGCGCAGCCACAAGAACCGCTTCGGCGCGGTCAACGAGCTGGGGGTGTTCGCCATGACCGAACAGGGGCTGCGCGAAGTGAGCAACCCTTCGGCTATCTTCCTCAGCCGCGGCGACGAAGTTACCTCCGGCAGTTCGGTGATGGTGGTGTGGGAAGGCACCCGGCCGCTGCTGGTGGAGATCCAGGCGCTGGTGGATCATTCGATGATGTCCAACCCGCGCCGCGTGGCGGTGGGGCTGGAGCAGAACCGGTTGGCGATCCTGCTGGCGGTGCTGCACCGGCACGGCGGGCTGCAGATGTCGGATCAGGACGTGTTCGTCAACGTGGTCGGCGGGGTGAAGGTCAGCGAGACCAGCGCCGATCTGGCGCTGCTGATGTCGCTGGTCTCAAGCCTGCGCGATCGGCCGCTGCCGAACGATTTGGTGGTGTTCGGCGAAGTGGGGTTGGCGGGTGAGATCCGTCCGGTGCCGAGCGGCCAGGAGCGGATCGCCGAAGCGGCCAAGCACGGTTTCAAACGCGCCATCGTGCCGCACGGCAATATGCCGAAAAAGCCGCCGGCCAATATGCAGGTGTTCGGGGTCAAGAAGCTGGCGGACGCGCTGGACGTGCTGGAAGGGTTTTATTAATGTCGCCGACGGCGAGAAAGATATGCTATTTTGTTTAGCATATTAAACGGAGGTGGCCATGCCGCAATTTGATTACCTGAAGACGTCCATCAAGCAAAAGGGCTGCACGTTGCAGCAGGTGGCGGATGCCAGCGGCATGACCAAAGGCTATCTCAGCCAGCTGTTGAACGACAAGATCAAAAGCCCGAGCGCGCAAAAGCTCGAGGCGCTGCACCGTTTTCTCGGGCTTGAGTTCCCGCGCAAAGAGGTCAAAGTCGGCGTGGTGTTTGGTAAATTTTACCCGCTGCATACCGGCCACATCTATCTGATCCAGCGCGCCTGCAGCCAGGTGGATGAGCTGCACGTTATCTTGTGCCACGACGAGCCGCGCGACCGTGAGCTGTTCGAGAACAGTTCGATGTCGCAACAGCCGACGGTCAGCGATCGCCTGCGCTGGCTGCTGCAGACCTTCAAGTACCAGAAAAACATCCATATCCACTCGTTCGACGAGCAGGGCATCGAACCGTACCCGCACGGCTGGAACGTGTGGAGCGACGGCATGAAGGCCTTTATGGAACAGAAAGGCATCGTGCCGAGCTTCATCTATTCCAGCGAAGCGCAGGATGCGCCGCGCTACCGCGAGCATCTGGGCATCGAAACCATTTTGGTCGATCCCGAACGGTCGTTCATGAACATCAGCGGCAATCAGATCCGTCAGGATCCGTTCCGTTATTGGGATTACATCCCGACCGAGGTGAAACCGTTCTTCGTGCGCACCGTGGCGATCCTCGGCGGCGAGTCGAGCGGCAAATCGACGCTGGTCAACAAGCTGGCCAACATCTTCAACACCACCAGCGCCTGGGAATATGGCCGCGATTACGTGTTCTCGCACCTGGGCGGCGACGAGATGGCGCTGCAGTACTCCGACTACGACAAAATTGCCCTCGGGCAGGCGCAATACGTGGATTTCGCGGTCAAGTACGCCAACAAGGTGGCGTTTATCGATACCGATTTCGTCACCACCCAGGCGTTTTGCAAAAAGTACGAAGGGCGTGAGCATCCCTTCGTGCAGGCGCTGATCGACGAATACCGCTTCGATCTGGTGATCCTGCTGGAAAACAACACGCCGTGGGTGGCGGACGGCCTGCGCAGTCTCGGCAGCACCGCCGATCGCCTGGCGTTCCAGCGCCTGCTGGAGGAGATGCTGCGCGCCAACAACATCGAGTACGTGCACGTTGAGTCTAGCGATTACGAAGAGCGCTTCCTGCGCTGTGTCGAGCTGGTGCAACAGCTGCTGGCGGCGGACGCCGGCCGGCTGGCGAATGCGCCCGCCCAGCGCCACGCCGCAGGCTGAGAAAAATTAGCGTAATGTGCGATCGCGCGGCAGAAACGGCCGCACGGACGCACATTTAAAGGCCTGTTTAAACATGGTTCATTCGGTAGCGACTACGTTAAGGTTTTCTTTACAATAACGCTCAGAAGAAGACATGTCTTATCGCTTACTCGCTCTCTGGTTGATCTGCTATGCCGCAGCCTGGACGCTGCTGACCGTTCATCTCGATCCTACCCTGCCTTACGACGCCGTCGAGGCGCTCAATTGGGGCCTCAACGGCGAGTGGGGCTCACCGAAAAATCCTTGGTTGGTCGGTGCGGCGATGCAGCCGGCGATCTGGCTGTCGTGGCTGCCGCTGAACGTTTACTGGTACGGCGGGCACTTCATCGCCATCGCCATCGGCATGTTGGGCGTCTGGCTGTTGGCGCGACGCCTGAGCGGCAGCACTTCGCTGGCCTGGATGGCGCTGCTGACGCTCAACCTGTCCGGCATCATCAATTTCGACATCATTCCCTACAACGACAACTACCTGTTGGTGATGCTGTGGCCGTGGATGGCGCTGTTCTTCCACATGGCGATTTCCCGTTCGGCCAACTGGTGGCCGGCCTTCGCGTTGGCCGCCGGTCTGGCGATGATGGCGAAGTATTCGACCTTCGCCTTCGTCTATTTCGCGGCGCTGTCGACGCTGTTCGTGCCGCAGATCCGTCGCAGCTATCGCCAACCGCAGTTCTATCTGGCGGTGGCGATCTGGCTGGCGCTGGTGTTGCCGAACGTATTCTGGCTGTGGAACCACGACTTCGCCGCCTTTAAGTGGGTGGATTCGCAGATCAAGATGCAGCTCAATCTCGACATGCTGCAGTCGCTGCTACTGGTGTTCTATCCGTCGCTGGTGCTGTGGTGGATCCTGCGCCGCAGCGGGGCGGTGCTGGCCTGGCCGAAAGCCTTGCCGATGCGGGTGCTGCTGTGGATCTACCTGCTGCCGCTCGGCATCATCACCTTCTGGTTCTCCTTCAACGTCGGCGGCCGCTTGACCGAGTGGCTGCAGCCGTTCTTCATGCTGGCCCCCGCGCTGCTGGTCGGCTGCGTGCGTCAGCCGCCGGTGCGTTCGCTGCGGGCGGCGACTATTGGGCTGATGTGCGTGGCGCTGGCGGTCTATCTGGGGTATGCCGCGGTGATGCTGGGCAACGTGCGCAATGCCGGTCAGAAAATGGTGGGCATCAAGGCGTTCAGCGCTGGAGTGGAGCAGCTGTGGCAGGAGCGGTATGGCGTCAGTCTGCGTTATGTCGGCGGCGAATACCTGTCGCAGTGGATGACGGTGTATGCCGGTTCCCGGCCGCAAACCATTACGCGCTGGTCCAATCATACGCGGCCGAACATCTACAACGTCAACATCAGCTATCCGCAGATTGCGCGGCATGGCGTCGCCTTGTTCGGTCGGTTGGGTGAAGACTGCGCACACAGCGACTTCGGCGGCGAACTGGCCCACTGGCCGAAGATGCGCCTCGACTGGCAGCAGACGCTGACCTTCCGCGCCGATCCGCAGAGCGACGAGCAGGTGCTGTGCGTCGGCTTCGTTCGCCCGCAGTAACGGCGGCGCAGAGCACCGCCGCGATGCGAACTCAGTAAGCGATAACCAGCTTGCCTTGCATATGGCCGCCGAGCAGCTGTTGGTGCGCGGCGGTCAGCGTGTCTACCGACAGCCCGTGCAGGGTTTCGCTCAGCGTGGTGCTCAGTTTGCCGTCGTCCAGCAGTTGCGCCACCTGCTGCAGGATCCGGCCTTGCTGCGCGATGTCCGGGGTGGTGAACATGCTGCGGGTGAACATGAATTCCCAGTGCAGCGCGGCGCTTTTCAGCTTCAGCGCGTTTTGATCCAACGGCTGCGCGTTCTCGACGATGGTGCAGATATGGCCGAGCGGCGCGATCAGTTCGGCCATCGCCGGCCAGTGGCCGTCGGTATCGTTCAGACAGAGGATGTAATCCACCTGCTCGATGCCGTGTTGCGCCAGGTTGCCCTTCAAATCGCGGTAGTCCACCACCAGGTCGGCGCCCCGCTCGCGGCACCAGGCGGCGGATTCCGGCCTGGACGCGGTGGCGATCACTTTCACCTTGCTGCGCAGCGCGGCCAGCGGAATGGCCAGCGAGCCGACCCCGCCGGCGCCGCCGATGATCAGCAGCGTCTTGTGCTCCGGCGCATCCTGAATGTTCAGGTGCTCGAACAGCGCCTCCCAGGCGGTGAGGGCGGTGAGCGGCATGGCGGCGGACTCCGCCCAGTTCAGGCTGCGCGGTTTGTGCGCGGCGATGCGAGAGTCGATCAGTTGGTGGCTGCTGTTGCTGCCGGGCCGGGTGATATCGCCGGCGTACCACACTTCATCGCCGGGCTTGAAGCCGCTGACACCGCTGCCCACGTCCAGCACGACGCCGCTGGCGTCCCAGCCGAGGACGCGCGGCTGCTGCAGGCCGCTTTTCTGCAGACCGGCGTGCACTTTGGTATCCACCGGGTTGACCGAGGCCGCTTTCACTTCCACCAGCAGATCGTACTGGCCGGGCACCGGCATCTCCGGTGAGATTTCGATGAAACCGGCGGGGTTCTGCGGGTCTACGGCAATGGCTTTTATCGACATGATTGTGCTCCTTTCAAATGATGTCCCCAGTGTAGACCCGCGGCAGTGGGGTGATAAGATGGACAATATCTAACTGAGTGTTCGTCAGAGGTGAACAATGGAGTTCAAACAGCTGCAGGACATGGCGCTGTTCGCGCTGGTGGCGGAGTGCGGCAGCTTCACCGCCGCCGCGCAGCGTGTCGGGTTGCCGAAGTCCAGCGTCAGTCAGCGCATCAGCCAGCTCGAACAGACGCTGGGGCTGCGTTTGCTCAACCGCACCACGCGCCAGCTGAACCTGACCTTCGCCGGCGAGCGCTATCTGGAACACTGCCAGGCGATGATGTCCGCCGCCGAGCGGGCCGATCTGGCGCTGCAGCGGCTGCGCGACAACCCGAGCGGCCGCCTGCGCATCTCGACGCCGGCCGGGTTGGGGGCAACCCTGGTGGCGCGGCTGGCGGCGGATTTTCAGCGCCAGTACCCGGACGTATCGCTGGAGGTGTCGGTATCCGACGCCATGGTGGATCTGGTGCAGGAAGGCTTCGACGCCGCGCTGCGCACCGGCAAGCCGCAGGATTCTTCGCTGATCGGCCGCCGCCTCGGGTATGCGCCGCGCTATCTGCTGGCTGCGCCGTCCTATCTGGCGCGGCACTCGCCGATCGAGCACCCGCAGCAGCTGCAGCAGCATCGCTGCATTGCCCACCGCGCCTGGACGGCCTGGAACCTGCGCTGCGGCGACGATTATTACCGCTGGCAGCTGCCGCTGGCGCACACCACCGACAATCTGCTGTATGCGCGCGAATGCGCTATCGCTGGCGCGGGGATCACGCTGCTGCCGGCGTTTCTCAGCCGCGAGGTGGTGGCGCAGAAGCTGTTGGTGGAGGTGTTGCCGGCCTGGCGCGCAGAAGGGAATGAACTGTATCTGGTTTACCCGAGCCGCAAGCTGAATTCCCCGGCGCTGGCCTGTTTCATCGATGTGGTATTGCAGCACCCGGCGTTTGACGACTACGCGCGCGAGCTGACGCGGGAGTAGGCCTGGCAGATGACGCAGACGCCTAATTTCTGTCGCCATCGTCCTAAAACCTTTGGCTGGAGCATGGCGCGGGCTATGCTCATGAAAGGGGCTTAGGGGGAGAGGGTATGGATCCGTTATCGGAAGTGCTTGCGCCATTGAACAGCCAGAATGCGTTTTTCGGCGGCCTGAAGGCCGGCGGCGACTGGGCCGTTCATTTTCCTGCGCCGCAGAGCGGGAAATTCAACGCGGTGGTGCGCGGCGGCTGTTGGCTGGCGGCGGAAGGGTTGGCCGAACCGCTGCGGCTGGCGGCCGGCGACTGCTTGCTGCTGACCCGCAGCCTGCCGGTCACTGTCGGCAGCGATCTGTCGCTGCCGGCGCTCGATGCTGACGTACTTTATCTGCAGGCGAAAAATGGCGTGGCGAGCTGCGGCGAGGCGGAGGATTGCCTGTTTATCGGCGGGAGTTTTACCTTCGGTGAGGAAGTGGAGCGGTTGTTGGGGAGTTTGCCGGCGTTGATGGTGATCCGAGGCGGCACCGAAGAGGCCGCCGTGTTGCAATGGGCGTTGCAGCGGCTGGCGGACGAGCTGTTAAAGCCTTCGCCGGGTAGCGCGCTGATGACGCATCATCTGGGGCAGATCATGCTGACCCAGGCGCTGCGGATTTACCTGACGGGGGAGGAGGGCGCGGCCTCCGGCTGGCTGCCCGCCTTGTTTGATCCGCGCATCGGCGCCGCGATGCAGGCAGTACACGCCGATCCTGCCCGTCGCTGGACGGTGGCGTCATTGGCCGATGCGGCGAGCGTTTCCCGTTCGACGTTGGCGCTGCGCTTCAAGCAGAAGGCGGGAATGGCGCCGCTTGAGTATGTGTCGCGTTGGCGCATGTTGCTGGCTGCGCGGGCGCTGCGTACCGGCGTTGAACCGGTATCCATCATCGCGCAACGTTTGGGGTACGATTCCGACAGCGCGTTCAGCCATGCTTTCAAGCGCGTGATGGCGTGCTCACCGCGCGATTATCGCCGGACGCGGGCATAAAAAAAGGCGCCGCATGCGGCGCCTTGGGGATTACTTGGCGATCTTTTTGTACTTGATGCGGTGCGGCTCGAGCGCATCGGCGCCCAGCGTACGCTTCTTGTACTCTTCGTACTCGGTGAAGTTGCCTTCGAAGAATTCCACCTTGCCCTCGTCCTGGTAGTCCAGGATGTGGGTGGCGATACGGTCGAGGAACCAACGGTCGTGCGAGATCACCATGGCGCAGCCTGGGAATTCCAGCAGGGCGTTTTCCAGCGCGCGCAGGGTTTCGATATCCAGGTCGTTGGTCGGTTCATCGAGCAGCAGCACGTTGCCGCCAACCTGCAGCAGCTTGGCCAGGTGCAGACGGCCACGCTCACCGCCGGACAGCTCGCCTACGCGTTTGCCCTGATCGACGCCCTTGAAGTTGAAGCGGCCGACATAGGCGCGGCTCGGCATCTCGGTGTTGCCGATGCGCATGATGTCCTGCCCGCCGGAGACTTCTTCCCACACGGTTTTCGAACCGTCCATGCTGTCGCGGAACTGATCGACGGACGCCAGCTTGACGGTATCGCCCAGCACGATGCTGCCGGAATCAGGCTGCTCCTGACCGGACATCATGCGGAACAGCGTGGATTTACCCGCGCCGTTCGGGCCGATGATGCCGACGATCGCCCCTTTCGGCACCGAGAACGACAGGTCGTCGATCAGCAGGCGGTCGCCGTAAGACTTGCGCAGGTTGCTGACTTCGACCACTTTATCGCCCAGGCGCGCGCCAGGTGGAATGAACAGTTCGTTGGTTTCGTTACGTTTTTGGTATTCGGTGTTGTTCAGCTCTTCAAAGCGGGCCAGACGGGCCTTGCCTTTGGACTGGCGGCCTTTGGCGCCCTGGCGCACCCACTCCAGCTCTTTCTCGATCGACTTGCGACGAGCGGCTTCGGCGGACGCTTCCTGCGCCAGACGCGCGTCTTTCTGCTCCAGCCAGGACGAGTAGTTGCCTTCCCACGGAATGCCTTCGCCGCGGTCCAGTTCGAGGATCCAGCCGGCCACGTTATCCAGGAAGTAGCGGTCGTGGGTGATCGCCACGACGGTGCCTTCGAAGTCGTGCAGGAAGCGTTCCAGCCAGGCCACGGACTCGGCGTCCAGGTGGTTGGTCGGTTCGTCCAGCAGCAGCATGTCCGGCTTTTCGAGCAGCAGGCGGCACAGCGCGACGCGGCGGCGTTCACCCCCGGACAGATGGGCGATTTTGGCGTCCCAGTCCGGCAGGCGCAGCGCATCGGCGGCGCGTTCCAGCTGCGCGTTGAGGTTGTGACCGTCGTGCGCCTGAATGATCTCTTCCAGGCGGCCCTGTTCCGCGGCCAGCTTGTCGAAGTCTGCGCCTTCTTCCGCGTACAGCGCGTACACTTCGTCCAGGCGTTTCAGCGCGCCGACCACTTCCGCCAGCGCTTCTTCCACCGACTCACGCACGGTGTGTTCGAGGTTAAGCTGCGGCTCCTGCGGCAGATAACCGATCTTGATGCCCGGCTGCGGGCGCGCTTCCCCTTCGATATCGGTATCGATGCCGGCCATGATGCGCAGCAGGGTGGACTTACCGGCGCCGTTCAGGCCCAGTACGCCGATTTTTGCCCCAGGGAAGAAGCTCAGGGAGATGTTTTTCAAAATATGACGCTTCGGCGGTACCACTTTGCCGACGCGGTGCATGGTATAGACGTATTGAGCCACGTTGCTCTAAGCCTCTCTATATCAGTATTTATAGGATGTCTGGCGGCATGAGTGTAGCCCGTTTCGATCTTGGATCCCAGACATCGCTCAGCGATCGCTAAGTATAACCGTTTATGCGCCGATAAAGGCGCATATTGGTGGCTTATGGCGTGACGACGATCGCGACGCGGCGGTTTTCCGCGCGGCCGCTGGAGGTGCGGTTGTCGGCGACGGGATCGCGCTTGCCCATGCCGCGGGTTTCGATGTTGGCGCGCGGAATACCGACGCTGGCCAGCAGATCGGCGACCGCATCGGCGCGGCGCAGGGAGAGCTGATCGTTATAGCTGTCTTCGCCGTAGTTGTCGGTATGGCCGTCCAGACGGAACTTGGTGATGCCGACGCTCAGCAGCGCGCGGCCCATCTTCTGCACCGTCTCGGTGCTTTCCGGGTTCAGCTTGCCGATGTTGTTGCCGAACAGCACTTTATCCGACAGGCCGAATTCCCAACCGTTGTCGGTCAGTTTGAAGCCCTGCGATTGCAGCAGCGCAACCTGCTCGGGCGTCAGGCCTTGCGGCTTGCTCTGGCAACCGGCGAGCGCCAGCAGGGCGACGAACGCCATCGTCAGCAGTGAAAAACGACCTTTAAACAGTTGCTGTATCATAGTCAAAATCCCTAGTTCAAGTGTTATAGCCGGGGCTCTTATTTATGTATAGCCAGCCGCCAGCCTCCGTTATAACGATGCTTTGCCTGATACATCGCATCGTCAGCTTCGTGCAAAAGACCCTGAGGCGTCGACGCGTGATCAGGGTACAGCGCAATGCCGATACTCAGAGAGGTAATGATCGTCTCGTCGTTCGGTAAAATAACCGGTTGCGTCATGCAATCGATGATGTTGTCGGCGATCTGCAAGACATCTTCCGTGCTGTGCACCGGCGCCAGCAGCACGGCGAATTCATCTCCTCCCAGGCGTGCGACCAGATCGGATTCGCGCAGCTGCGCGCGAATGCGTCCGGCAATGGTGGTCAGCACCGCATCGCCCGCGGCGTGACCGTAACTGTCGTTCACTTCCTTGAAGCGATCGCCGTCGATAAACAGCACCGCCAATTTCGCCGGCGGCGCGATATCGCCCAGGGCGCGGCTCAGCCGGCCTTCGAAGAAGGCGCGGTTCGGCAAGCCGGTCAGGCTGTCGTGCGTCGCCCGGTGGGCCAGCGAGTCGTTTTCCTGCTTCAGATGGGCCTGCCAGGCCTCCAGTTCATCGAGCAATCCATTGAAATCATTGCTGAGCTCATGCAGCTCGGCGATCGGCGCCGAGGGCACCCGCAGGCCGAAGGTGCGATCTCGCCGCACCGCATGCGCCACGTTGGCGATGTCGTCCAACGAACTGACGATGCCGACCAGCATGCGGCGCGACAACACCAGGGCGCACAGGGTACTGAGCACCATGCAGGCGATCATGCCGACCAGCCCGCGCAACAGGAAACGCAACAGGCTGCCGCCGTTGCCGCTCAGCCAGACCTGGCCGACCTGTTTGCCCTCGTGGGAGATAGGCAGGATGACCGGCTCGGGCAGCGCCCAGTGGGCGATAACCTGCTCCATGCCATGCAGCGGGCCATCTTTGGGACGATGCCAACTGACCAGCACGTCACCGGCGTTGTTCAGAATTTTGGCCTCCGACACCTCTTCTTTGGCGGCGATCAGCACCATCGCCTCGCGAATGTAGGGGCGATCGCCAAACACCACTGCCGCTTCAACCGTATAGCTGATGGAGCGCGCGATCAGGTGCAGGTTGTGGTTGGCATAGGCGCGCAGCGCGAACAGCGCCACCAGCGTCAGAAAGATGCCGGCGGTGCCGACGGCGATCAACGCCAGCCCAAGATGCACCCGCTGCAGCACCCGGCCCAACGTCGGGCGCGCATTGCCGGAACGGTTTCTACGCAACAGCCTCATAGCGGCGGCGCCTGTTTGCGCGCCAGCTGCAGCACGTTGGGGTGAACGCGCACGCCGCTGCGCGCCAGGGCGTCCAGGTTGACCTTGAAGCCGGCCTGGTCGCCGTTGATCTGCAGGCAAAATGCGCTGCCGGCGGAGCATTCGCTATCGTTCTCGCTGATGCTGAGAATGGAGTTGCCGGAAATGCGCTGCATGAAATTTTGTCTCTGCGCGGCGTTGATGTTCCCTAAATAGATGACATCGCAGCCGGTACTCAGCGTCGGGCTGTCGAACGGCACGCGTTCGGTTTTAATCGGACGCGGCGCGCTGAGCAGGATCGGATCGAACAGCCCCTCGGCATACTGGGTGGGTGCGGTCACGCACAACCGGATCGGATTGGGTTCACGTGACCAGCGGGCGTAGCTGATGATGCCTACCACCACGGTCGTCACGGCGTGCGTGCGCTGTTGATAGGGATCATTGGCGGCGCGCGCAGGCCCGGGCAACGTCAGCAGCGCCAACAAAACGATCAGCAACAGGCGGCCGATATTCAGGCGTGCGGCAAGGAAGCCCGGCACCGGGCTTTTTGCGCAACGCATCGTTATCGCGGTATTACTCGCCATCTTCACCCGCCATTCCGGCCTGATCCACCGCCCGCAGGCCGTGGCCCGACAAGTAAAAATCCGGCCCGCTTGAAGGGACAATCGTTTTGCTGAAAGCTGTCAGTCGCACTGCCTAATGAACACTATCTACCCATAATTGGCGCGGATTGTATTATAAGATGTCTTCGTTGGGCGCTTTATGTGCTGTTTTCTCGGAATTATCCTACTTATTTTTGATAGTATAAAAATGCCCTCTCGGGTTTGCCACCGCTTTTCTGCAAAGTTGGCGCGTTTGGCCAGCTGTCAGGCGATTTGCGCAACGTCGGCGTTATCTCTTAAATGCAATAATGTGATAACTAATAATTAGAAAGTATTTTACTTTTCCAATAAATGCCGTTGCGGCTAATAAAAATCCGGCCGGCGATAATATCCCGCCGCCCTGATTTGTCAGCCAAAGTAAACGTTTTTTACCTGGCTCCGATCATGGCGATACACTTCTTCTTCTACAGTATTGAATGGATGAGCGATTGCGCTGTCTATGGTAGATATCTGCGTCCGGGCCGTGCGCCCGGTTTTATTTTGTTCTGCGGCGCCGTGGCGCGGCGGTTACCGGGGAGCTGGGCGGCTCCCGCGGCACAATCAGTGAGGAAAGAGCGAGGATGGTCAAGGTGGACAAGCGACGGCTGTTGGCGATGGGGCTGTGCCTGACGGCGTTTTCGGGCGCGGCGCTGGCGGATTCTCTGGATGCGCAACGTCAGCGCTACCAGCAGATCAAGCAGGCGTGGGACGGCAATCAGATGGACGTGGTGGCGCAGCTGATGCCGACGCTGCGCGATTACCCGCTTTATCCTTATCTGGAATACCGCGAGCTGACTCAGGATCTGAGTCAGGCGGGGTTCTCCGAAGTGAACGACTTTATCAAACGCAACCCGACGCTGCCGCCGGCGAAATCGCTGGCGCCGCGCTTCGTCAATGAACTGGCGCGGCGCGAAGATTGGCGTACCCTGTTGGCCTTCAGCCCACAGCCGCCCAAACCGGTGGCGGCGCGCTGCAACTATTACTACGCCAAATGGGCTACCGGCGACCAGCAGGCGGCCTGGAGCGGCGCCGACGAGCTGTGGCTGAACGGCAAAACGCTGCCGAGCGCCTGCGATCGGCTGTTCAGCGTCTGGCGCGGCGCAGGCAAGCAAACGCCGCTCGATATTCTGGCGCGCATGAAGCTGGCGCTGAAAGAGGGCAACAGCTCGCTGGTCAGCAACCTCTACAGCCAACTGCCGGCCGACTATCAAACCATGGGCAACGCTCTGGTGCGCTTGCAAAACGATCCGACCACCGTGGAAGCCTTCGCCCGCAGCGTAGGGCCGACTGACTTTACCCGTGCCGCCACCGGCATCGCCTTTGAGCGCCTGGCGCGGCAGGATGTGGAAAACGCGCGGGCGATGATCCCGACGCTCGCGCGGCTGCAGAAAATGAGCGACGAGGAGCGGCTGGGGCTGGAAGAGGCGGTGGCCTGGCGCCTGATGGGCAGCGACGCTACCTATGAACAGGCGCAGTGGCGCGATCAGGTGATTCTGCGCAGCCGTTCGCCTTCGCTGCTGGAGCGTCGGGTGCGCATGGCGCTGGGCAACGGCGATCGGCAGGGCGTCGCGACCTGGCTGGCTCGCTTGCCGGAAGAGTCGCGCAACAAGGATGAGTGGCGCTACTGGCGCGCCAGTCAGCTGATGGACGAAGGCAAACGCGCCGAAGGCGAGGAGATGTTGCGCAACCTGATGACCGAACGCGGCTTCTATCCGATGGTGGCGGCGCAGAAGCTGAACGCAACCTATCCGGTGATGGTGGCGGTGGCGGCCAAGCCGCGCGCGTCGCTGACCGACGGGCCGGAAGTGGCCCGAGTGCGCGAGCTGATGTACTGGAATATGGACAACCTGGCCCGCAGCGAGTGGGGTTCCTATGTCGCCAGCCGCAGCCGGCCTGAACAAGAGGCGCTGGCGCGTTACGCCTTTGAGCAAAAATGGGCCGATCTGAGCGTGCAGGCGACCATCGTCGGCAAGCTGTGGGATCATCTGGAAGAGCGTTTCCCGGTCGCCTGGCCGCAGGAGTTCCGCCGCGCCACCGATGACAAGGGGATCACCAGCAGCTATGCGATGGCGATCGCGCGTCAGGAGAGCGCCTGGAATCCGAAGGCGCAGTCGCCGGTCGGCGCCTCCGGCCTGATGCAGGTCATGCCGCGCACCGCGCAGCATACGGTGCAGATGTACAATATTCCCGGCTATGTCGGGCCGAGCCAATTGTTCGATCCGCAGACCAACATCACCATCGGCACCAGCTATCTGGAGTCGGTCTATCAGCAGTTCGGCCGCAACCGCATTCTGTCGAGCGCCGCTTATAACGCCGGCCCGTCGCGAGTGAACACCTGGCTGGGCAACAGCGCGGGGCGGATCGATCCGGTAGCGTTCATCGAAAGCATTCCGTTCTCGGAAACCCGCGGCTACGTCAAGAACGTGCTGGCTTACGATGCGTTTTACCGCTATCTGACGCACCGGCCAGCCAAGGTGCTGACCGACGCCGAGTGGCAGAGACGTTATTGATTTTGACGGCCCTATGGTATGCTGCTGTACTAGTTAAATAGTATGGTGGCTGCCATGACGCAATTATCGTTAAACGACCCCGCTCTTTCAGAACAAGGCAATGAGGATTGGCTGCGCTTCGTCGCGCTGCTGCAGAATTCGTTTGCGCAAGAACTGCATCAACCGCTGTTGCAATTGATGCTGACGCCGGACGAGCGCACCGCGCTGGGCACCCGGGTGCGGATCATTCAGGAACTGATGCGCGGCGAGATGAGCCAGCGCGAGCTGAAAAATGAACTGGGCGCGGGGATCGCCACCATCACCCGCGGTTCTAACAGCCTGAAAGCGGCTTCACCCGCGCTGAAACAGTGGCTTGAGCAGCAGCTGCTGCACGACGCGCCCTAGCAGACTCTGCGTTATTGCTGATAGATGGCGTTGTGGAACGGCACCAGCGCCAGCAGCAGCGCCTGATGATAAACGCTGGTGCGGCTCAGCCGGCCGTCGGTGAAGACGCCGATGGCGCCGCCCTGGCGCTTCACCTCGGCGTTGCCGGTGATCGTCGCCATTTCGCTGCCCAATTCGCGGCCTTCGCGAATACCTTGTAAGATGACTTCCGGCAGCATCAGGCTCGCCGAGCGGGATTCGCCGCGGATGGACGGGTTCTCGATGGTCATCCAGGCGAAGGTCATATTCTCTTCAATCCCGGCTTCCACGCCGACCCAAAAATCGGCCTCGGGCCTGACCTGGCGCGCTTCCATCACGCGTTGACGCGCACCGGTGCGCGTTTCGTGATTGCCTATCGGCTGCAGCGAAACGCCGCTGGCGACGTCGACGGGTTCAATGCGGTATTGGCCTGCGCCGAAGACGTCATCGAAGGCCAATTGAATAGCCTTGATCTTTGCCGGGTTGGTAGTTGCAGCGACAACATGGTACATAACGGGTTTGATATCCTTCTGGCCGATACGCCGGGCAGCGGCAAAAGCGCCGCCGGGCCGGGGATAAACGCAAATTTCACGCAGTATAACGGAAAACAAAAATGTTACAGGTATACCTCGTTCGCCACGGCGAAACGGAATGGAACGCGGCTCGCCGCATCCAGGGTCAGTCCGACAGCCCGTTAACCGCCATGGGGGAACACCAGGCCCGTCTGGTCGCCAGGCGCGTCAGCAAAGAAGGCATTACGCATATCATTACCAGCGACCTGGGGCGCACGCGCCGCACCGCGCAGATCATCGCCGAAGCCTGTGGCTGCGAAGTGATTGGCGATCCGCGTTTGCGTGAGCTGCACATGGGGGTTCTGGAAGAACGCCTGATCGACAGTTTGACGCCGCAGGAAGAACAGTGGCGCAAACAGATGGTCGATGGTACTCCTGACGGCCGTATCCCTCAAGGCGAATCCATGGAGGAGCTGGGCGAGCGCATGCGCGCTGCGCTGGAGAGCTGCCTGATGCTGCCGGAGGGCAGCAAGCCGCTGCTCGTCAGCCATGGCATCGCGTTGGGGTGTTTGATCAGTACGGTGCTCGGGCTGCCGGCCTATGCGGAACGTCGCCTGCGCTTGCGCAACTGCTCACTGTCGCGCGTCGATCACCAGCAGAGCCCGTGGCTGGCTTCCGGCTGGATCGTCGAAACGGCGGGCGATGTCACGCATCTGGACATGCCCGCGTTGGACGAACTGCAGCGTTAACGTCGAATCGGGATCAGGTAATCGCACTTGATCTCGGTAGGCGCCTGATGCGGACGGCGCTCGCCTTTCGGGTAGAAGCGCTCGATGTCGTGCCCTTTGCGGCGCGTCAGTTTGAGCTCCGGCAGGCAAGTGCCGTAGACCGTCAGGATAAAGTCCTGCAGGCCTCCGATGGGCCCTTCATAGCTGAACATTGCAAATTCGCCGCCCGGCAGCACCAGCGGTTGAACTTCCTGCACTTTATCAGGCACCTGATCCGGCTCCAGCGCCGTGGTGTACAGCACTTCCTGTTCGTCGTCCTTCTCCTGGCTCGGACGCGAGTGGTGCAACCCGTACAGCACCGGCGGCAAGGTTTCGACTTCGCCGAGGAACTGGCGCCAGAACTGCGAGCGCAGCTCGGTGCGCACGGTGGTGATCTGTTCCAGCGTGCAGGAGTAGCTTTGGGTCAGGCCGACCAGATGCTTATCCGGCAACGAGAGGAACTCGGGCTGCGGCAGAGTGAAGGCCCCCAGACGGATCGGCGGGCAGATGCCGAACGCGTTCCAGTCTTCGGCGCGGCGGTACAGCGCCGGCGTTTGCGCAAACTGTTTCTTGAAGGCGCGCGTGAAGGTCTGCTGCGAGTCGAAGCGATATTGCAGAGCGATATCCAAAATCGGCCGGCTGGTCAGGCGCAGCGCGACGGCGGCCTTGGACAGCCTTCTTGCCCGGATGTAAGCACCGATGGCATTACCGGTAATATCTTTGAACATCCGTTGCAGGTGCCATTTGGAGTAGCCAGCCTTGGCCGCCACGTTATCCAGCGACAAGGGTTGGTCCAAATGGCTTTCCAGCCAGCTAAGCAGATCACGAATGATACCGGCTTGATCCATAGAACTTCCTCGTAAAGCTTGGGGGTAGGAACCCGAACTGTTGATTCGTCACGCTGGTGCTGCGCTATCAGACCGATCCATGAGCCATTATGGGTTGCACTCTTTGCCTCTGCTGCGCATGCCGCGCCAGAGTTGGATTGGGGTACACCGTAGTGGGCGCAAAGAAATAACGACGCCGCATCATAGCAATTTTTTTCCTCCGCGACTCTCAAAGATTTTTGTCACGCTCTGTGCTAAAACGGACGGTGCGGACCCGTAAAAACCCAATTCCGTGAGCTTAGACATAAATAATGGTGATCGCCGAGCCCATTTTCGCGGCAAGGTTATATCGGAGTTAAGTAAATGAAAAAAAGCTGGATATTTTTATTCGGTTTGGTTTGCGCAACCGTGGGAAGCGCACAGGCGGAGCAAGTGGGTTCCGTTGATACGGTGTTTAAATTGTTGGGGCCGGACCACAAAATCGTGGTCGAAGCGTTCGACGATCCGGATGTTAAAAATGTAACTTGTTATATCAGCCGCGCCAAAACCGGCGGCATCAAAGGCGGGCTGGGCCTGGCGGAAGATACCGCCGACGCGGCCATTTCCTGCCAGCAGGTCGGGCCTATCGAGCTGAGTGACAAGATCAAAAACGGCAAGGCGGAAGGCGATGTGGTGTTCCAGAAACGCACGTCGCTGGTGTTCAAGAAGCTGCAGGTGGTGCGCTTCTACGACGCCAAACGCAATTCGCTGATCTACCTGAGCTACTCCGACAAGGTGATCGACGGCTCGCCGAAGAATGCGCTGAGCGCGGTGCCGATCATGCCGTGGGCTGAGGCAAAATAAAAAAACGGGGTTCAGCATGCTGAACCCCGTTTTCATGACGGCAGGCTGGAATTACTCTTCCAGATCGCCGCAGAAGCGGTAGCCTTCGCCGTGGATGGTGGCGATGATTTCCGGCGTGTCCGGCGTCGATTCGAAGTGCTTGCGAATGCGACGGATGGTGACGTCCACGGTGCGGTCATGCGGTTTCAGCTCGCGGCCGGTCATCTTCTTCAGCAGTTCGCCGCGGGACTGGATCTTGCCCGGGTTTTCGCAGAAGTGCAGCATGGCGCGGAATTCGCTGCGCGGCAGCTTGTACTGTTCGCCGGCCGGGCTGATCAAAGAGCGGCTGTTGATGTCCAGCTCCCACCCGTTGAACTTGTAGCTCTCGACCAGGCGGCGCTCTTCGCCGAGGCTGCCCAGATTCATGGTGCGCGACAGCAGGTTGCGCGCGCGGATGGTCAGCTCACGCGGGTTGAACGGTTTGGTGATGTAATCGTCGGCGCCGATTTCCAGGCCGAGGATTTTATCCACCTCGTTATCGCGGCCGGTCAGGAACATCAAGGCGACGCTGGCCTGTTCACGCAGTTCGCGCGCCAACAGCAGGCCGTTTTTGCCTGGCAGATTGATGTCCATGATGACCAGATTGATATCATTTTCAGACAGGATATTGTGCATCTCTGCACCATCATTGGCTTCATGAACAATGTAGCCTTCCGCCTCGAAAATGCTCTTCAGGGTGTTACGAGTGACTAACTCGTCTTCGACAATCAGAATGTGCGGGGTCTGCATATTTGCTACCTAAAATTGCCAACAAAATAGAAAATAGGAAGTACAGAAGTCTCTGTTTTCTTAGAGGAGGGCAGAGATAGCGCCACGTTCCCTCTCAGCAAATGACTAAAGTACGTAAACTCGTTCTTGATGCACTTTCCATCTCATGTCAACAAGATCGCTAGCCTGGTGGGGATGCCGTTCCCTACAACCCCTTGGGTGCCAAAACGGCGCATATCCTAACCCCATTAACAGCAATATAACAGCGCGTGCCGAATTCATCACCCAACAAAACTACGCTTTGTTGACATATATCAAATTCAATTGTAGCACGTTAACAGATTTGTGAAAAACACTTACAGAAATGCCAGTTTAAGTCACAGAACCTCAAATTCTGTGAACGATTCAGCATTATCCGGCCCGATAGGATACAATTATTCGCTTATTGATCATTGCGTTGTTTTAACTCATTGATAAATAAATGCAGTAAAACATAAGCATGAATAATGACTATTACGACAGGTTTATTAGCTCAACGAGCCGTTTAATCTTGTTTGTTGCTATTAACGCGTTTATTGTTACGCAATTGTAAATACATGCGGGCGCTGCGCTATCGTCAAAAACGCAGGCCCGCCTTCGGTGGAAGAGTGATGCAGCTTCATATTGTTCTAGTGGCTCCGGCGCGGCCGGAAAACGTCGGCGCGGCGGCGCGCGCGATGAAAACCATGGGTTTCGCTTCGTTGCGCATCGTCGACAGCGAGGCGCATCTGCAGCCGGCGGCGCGCTGGGTGGCACATGGGGCCGGCGAGATCCTCGACGGCGTGCAAACGTTCGCCACGCTGGAACAGGCGCTGGCGGATGTGGATTTTACCGTCGCCACCACCGCCCGCAGTCGCGCGCGTTTTCACTACTACTGCACGCCGCCTGAGCTGCTGGAACAGCTGAGTGAGCGTAAGCAGTGGGTCGGCCAGGCCGCGCTGGTATTCGGCCGCGAGGATTCCGGCCTGACCAACGAAGAGCTGGCGCTGGCGGATTTGCTGACCGGCGTGCCGATGCAGGCGGATTATCCGTCGCTCAATCTGGGCCAGGCGGTGATGGTGTACTGCTACCAGTTGGCGAGCCTGATGGGCGTCAACGCCGCGCCGCAGGAGGCTGCGGCGCCTGAAGGGCAACTCAGGGCGTTGCGCCACCGCGCCGATGCTTTGTTGGATGCCCTGGAGGTCGGCGATGACCAAAAATTGCGCGACTGGCTGCACCAGCGCCTCGGTGCGTTGCCGCAGCGAGATACGGCGATGCTGCATACGCTGCTGCACGACATCGAAAAAAAACTCGCCAAGTGATAGCGGCTCCAGCAGGCGG